>NZ_NSDM01000009.1 GCF_030852425.1 Saccharothrix longispora | reverse complement strand
TGGGGCCGATCGGGAACTCGTGGATCGCGAACTTCGACGACTACTTCTGGGGCAAGGGGCCGGTCGGGCCGGACACCCTGCCGACCGTGGGCTTCTGGAAGATCTCCGGCTCCAGCTGACCCGCCGGTGGCGCCGGACAGGGGCCCGCCCGGGGCCCCTGTCCCCGTCAACCGATGACCACGACCCCGTCGAGGTCCGCGGTGGACCGGGGGCCTCCCACGGCTCGGCGCGAGGCGTGGGCCTCGTGCGGGGGCTGCTGCGGGCGCGGTAGGCCGCCGTCGTGCCGCGCCCGCCGCCCCGGTCGGGTCAGTACCCGACCTGGAAGGTGGCGTCCGCCCGGTCGGACGCGGTGGAGATCGGGTCGATCCGGAGGACGTAGCCCGCGTGGCGGAGGTAGCGGTCCGGGAAGTTGTGGGAGCGGAACGAGGACCAGGAGCCGTCCGCCAGGCCCGCGACCCTGGTGAAGGTGGCGTCCGCGTTGAAGGTCGCGCTGCCGTCCGGTGCGGCCAGGGTGATCGCGTAACCCGAGTGCCTCAGGTAGCGGTCCGGGTAGTTGACCGAGCGGAACGAGACGCCCGACGACGAGGCCAGGCCGGGGACCAGGCGCCACTGGGAGTCCTGGTACGGGTCGAACGGGTAGGGGTCGATGCGGGCCGCGTTGTCCTGGTGGCGGACGAGGTGGTCCGGGTAGTTGTACGACTTGATCCTGTTCCAGGTGGGTGCGCCCCAGCGGGACAGGAGGTTGTCGTGCTCCGCCCTGGTGATCGGGCAGATGGTGGGGTGCTTGGCGTTGAGGGGCTGGGTGTACCGGTCCTTCGTCAGCGGGGTCCAGGAGTCGGTGGCGATGTCGCCCGAACGCCACGCGTACAGCTCGCCGTTCACCGGGGAGAACGAGTCGCCCCACAGGAACCACTCGTTGCGGTCGTTGGCCTTGACCACGATCGGGGCTTCGATGCCGCCGGTCACGACACCCGCCGTGTAGGTGGTGAAGTTGCGGGGGTTCAACGTCGACGAGCGGGCCCCGTAGAGGCGACCGTCCACGAAGCTCTTGTAGTACAGGTAGTTCACGCCGTTGTGCGTGTGCACCGTGCCGTCCAGCACGTTGAAGCCCGGGTCGAAGAACAGCTGCGGCGACCCGACGGTGACGAAGTCGGTCGTGTAGTTGACGTAGAACGCGTCGCGCCCGCCGCTGTTGGCCGAGTAGAGGATGCCGTACTGGCCGCGGGCCGGGTCCCAGAAGGCCTCGGGCGCCCAGGTGTGGGTCGGCATCGAGTGCATGCGCAGCCGCCGGTAGCCGGTGAACGAGCGCAGGTCGGCCGAGTCCCAGGCGTGGATGTACTGGTTCTGCCGGGTGAAGTCGGTGCCGGTGAGGTCGGTCGCCAGGACGGCGAACCCGCCGGACTGCTTGCGGATGATGTGCGGGTCGCGCAGGCCGCCGGTGCCGGCGGTGGGGGTGGCGACGGGGTTGCCCTGGTTGAGCGGGGTCCACGTCAGGCCGTCGAGGCTCACGGCGAGGTGCAGGGCGTAGCGGTCGGCCACGCGGTTCGGTGATTCGGTGAAGTAGCCCATCACGTAGGCGGCGTCACCGGGCGCGGCGGACGCGGTGTGGCGGAGGACCGAGGACAGGGCGACGGCGGACGCGCCCCCGGTCAGGAACGTGCGTCGGTGCAGCATGGCAGGTGCTCCAAGGTGGGGGTGACCAGGAGGGGGGAGGCGGCCGGCGGTGGGCGGGTTCCGCCGGCCACCTGGTTCGGGGGAACGGGAACGGGCGGTCAGGACGCCGGTTCGCCGGAGGGGGTCGCCGATCGGGTGCCCGGGCGGGCGAGGCCGGAGTCGGGCGTGCCGTCGGGGTTCCGGGTCGGCGGCGTCGGCGGAGGCGGACTCCGGGACCTTGCCGTCGTGCGTCGACCGCGGCCGGTGCACCGCGGCGACGGCCCGGGGCGGCGGGGCGGGCGGGACCGACGTGGCGACGAGGACGGGCGACGATCTCATGGCTCGGCTCCCTGCGACGCTGCACGGGTGAACGCGATCGGACCCGCGTCCGGAGAACGGACGCGGACGTGGCGAGGTCGAGCGACGTGGAGGTGGCAAGCGCACCGGGCTCCGGGGTCCCCGGTGACCGCAGCACGTTCCTGTTAACGCTAACAGCACGGATGCGTCACGCTCAATACCCACTTCACCACGCAGCGTCGGCAACGCCCTGGAGTCGAACGCCTTCGACGAGGGCCGACGCACCCGGCCTCACCGGTGCGGTGTTAGCGATAACAGCATCTACCTGCGGTAAATCGATTCCACTCCCCGGCACCACGACGTCCCCACTTCGGCCGCGTATCGCGCTCAGGGGGAATTCCACGCCCCACATACGGTTCCGGTGACGACGCGAACACGCGCAGCGACACCCCATAGGCGATTTAAATAGTTTACGACCCGAATCCCGAATGGACGATTCGACCGTTCAGTGGCTTCCACATTACGAGACTCCCGGCGTAACGTTCCGCCCCGGCAAACCCGCCCCATCCGCCAAGGGCTGGAGAACACCGCACCATGAGCGTCGAGAACGCGGATTCCCGCGAATTCCTGGTCGTCCTGAACGACGAAGAGCAGTACTCGGTATGGTTCGCCGACCGCGACCTCCCCGCGGGGTGGCGAGCCGAGGGCACCCGCGGTAGCAGGGAAGACTGCCTGGCCCACATCGACGCGGTGTGGACCGACATGCGCCCGCGCAGCGTCCGCGAGCACCTCGCGGCGCACGGCGGCTGACACCGCCCGATCCGCCCCAGAACGACCGCCCTCACCCGACGCGCCCGTTGACCGCGGGCGTCTTCGCCGACCGCGAAAACGGCCTCCGGCAATAGCCGTCGGCCGGTTCGGTCGTGCACGTCGAAACACATCCGACCGGGAGGCTCTTGGTGCACACGGATTCGGCGCCGCGGTTCGCGCCCGCCCTGCCGCTGCAGAGCGGAATGATCGCGGCCGGGTTGCGGGACCCGTCCGCCGGGACCGACGTGATCCAGTGCGTGCAGCACTGGCCGCACGGCCTGGACACCACCGCCTACCTGGCCGCGTGGCGCGCGGCGGTCGAGCGGCACCCGGTGCTGCGGACCCGGTTCACCTGGCGCGCCGACGGCGGCATGGTGCAGTGGGCCGGCCCCGCGCAGGACGTCCCGGTGCTGGTGGACGACTCGGTGACCGACCTGGACGCGTTCCTGGCGGCAGACCGGCGGGTCGGGGTGGACCCCGTGTCGGCGTCCCCGCTGCGGGTCGTGGCGCTGCCCGGCGACGTGGTGGTCGCGACGTTCCACCACGCGATCCTCGACGGCCGGTCGCTGGCCATGCTGCTGGGCGAGGTCGACGACGACTACGCGGCACGCCTCGCGGGTGGCGCGGCGACCTTCCCGCCCCGCCCGGACTTCGCCGACTACGCCCGCTGGTACGACGCGCGGATCGCGCCCGACCACCCGGGGCAGCTCGCCGACCGGCGGTTCTGGGCCGCTGAACTGGCCGGGGCGCCGGAGCCCGGACCGCTGCCGCTGGAGCACGCGGGCCCCGACACCCCCGTGATGGCCACCGCCGCGCTCGACCTGTCCGCCGCCGAGACCGAGGCGGTCAACGCGCTGGCCGCCGGGGTCGGGATCACCGTGAACACGGTCGTGCTCGCCGCCTGGGGCCTGGTCCTGGCCACGCACGCGCGCGGCGACGAGGCGGTGTTCGGCGTGACCAGGGCAGCGCGGCACGGCACCGCCGAGGGCGCGAAGGACATGCTGGGCCTGCTGCTGGCGACCGTGCCGCTGCGGCTCCCGGTCGACCGGGACTCGTCGGTCGCCGACTGGCTGCGGGACGTGCGCGAGCGGTCGGTGCGCGCCCGCGACCACCAGCTGTGCCCGCTGCCCGACATCCAGCGGGCGGCCGGCCACGAGACGCCGCTGATGCGCAGCCTGGTGCTGTTCGAGCACAGCGAGGTCAACACCGTGCTGGCCGCGCGGCCCTCGTCGCCGCCGGACCGGCGCGTGCGCATCCTGCGGACCCCCGGCTACGCCATGACGCTGTACGCGTTCGCCGAACCGCACCTGAGCTTCCAGCTGATCCACGACACGGGCCGGTTCCCGGGGTGGGCCCCGGACGCGCTGCTCGCGCAGGTCCGCGCACTGCTCGCGGGCATGGCGCAGGCGCCGGGACGACCGGTGCGCGAGCTGGCCGAGCCGCGCGGGGCGGAACGGGTGCGGCTGCTGGAGCACTGGAACCGCAGCGACGTGGGGCTGCCCGACGACGCGACCGTGCCCGCCCTGTTCGCCGAGCAGGTGTGGCGGCGGCCGGACGCGGACGCCGTGTTCGACGGCGCGCGGTGGCTGACCTACCGCGAGCTGGACGAGCGGTCGGACCGGCTGGCGCACGTGCTCGCGGCCCGGGGCGCGGTGGCGGACCGGCCGGTGGGGCTGGCGCTGCCGCGCGGCGCGGACCTGGTCACGGCGATGCTGGCCGTGCTCAAGACCGGGGCGGCCTACCTGCCGCTGGACCCGGCGAACCCGGCGGCGCGCGACGCGGTGGCGCTGCGCGAGTCCGGCGCGTCGCTGGTGGTCGCCGACCGCCCGCGCCCGCTGCCGGACGGGGTGGGCGTGGTCGTGCTATCCGAGGTGGACCTCGACGCCGGGCCGACCTCGTTCGACGCCGTGCCCGCGCACCCCTCGGGCGTGGCCTACGTCAACTACACCTCCGGCTCGACCGGCAGGCCCAAGGGCGTCGCGGTGCCGCACCGGGGCGTGGTGCGGCTGGTCACCGGACCGAACTTCGCCCGCTTCGGGCCCGGGCGGACGTTCCTGCACCTGTCTGCGACCGCGTTCGACCTGACCACGCTGGAGGTGTGGGGCGCGCTGCTGACCGGCGGCCGGGTGGTGGCCGCGCCGGAGGGCCCGGTCGACCCGGCCGTGCTGGCGGCGCTGCTGCGCGAGCACCGGGTGAGCGTGCTGTGGCTGACCGCCGGGCTGTTCCACGCCCTCGACCCCGCGCTGACCGCCGATGTCGAGCAACTGCTGGCCGGTGGCGACGTGCTCGCGCCGGACGCGGTGCGCGCGTCCCTCGCGGCACGCGGCGGCAAGCCGGTGGTCAACGGGTACGGGCCGACCGAGAACACCACGTTCACCTCGTGCCACGTGATGACCTCACCCGACGAGGTGGGCGCGACCGTGCCGATCGGCGTGCCCGTGCAGCGCGGCGCGGTGTACCTGCTGGACGAGCTGATGCGGCCGGTGCCGGTGGGCGTGCCCGGCGAGCTGTACGCCGGCGGCGACGGGCTGGCGCGCGGCTACTGGGCCGCGCCCGCGCTGACCGCCGCGAAGTTCGTGCCCGACCCGTTCGGCGCGGAGCCGGGCGGTCGGCTGTACCGGACCGGCGACCTGGCGCGGTGGCGGCCCGACGGGGTGCTGGAGTTCGTGGGGCGCGCGGACCGCCAGGTGAAGGTGCGCGGGTTCCTGGTGGAGCCCGCCGAGGTCGAGGCGGTCCTGCGGGAACACCCGCTGATCGGGTCGGCGGCCGTGCTGCCGGTCGGTGACGGCGAGGCGCGGCACCTCGTGGCGTTCGTCGTGCCCTCGGGGCCGTTCGACGTCGACGCGGTGCGCGAGCACGTCGCCGGGCGGCTGCCCGCCTACCTGTGCCCCGCCAGGTACGTCCCGCTGGCCGAGCTGCCGCTGAACCGCAGCGGCAAGGTCGACCGGGCGGCATTGGACTCGGTCCGCGCCCCGGGCGCGCGGGGCGCGGACCGGACCTCCCCCGCCACCGGCACGCAGCGCCGGCTGGCCGGGCTGTGGCGACACCTGCTGGACGTGCCCGAGGTGTTCGCCGAGGACGACTTCTTCGCCATCGGCGGCAACTCGCTGCTGGCGGTGCGGCTGGCGTTCCGGGTGCGCGAGGAGTTCGGCGTGGAGGTGCCGGTGGCCGAGCTGCACAAGGCCCGCACGCTGGCCGCCTGCGCCGCCGCGCTGGACGCCCCGGGCACGTCGGGGGTCGCGCCGACGGCGGGCATCGCGCGGCGCGACCGGTCCGCCCACCGGGCGCCCGCCCCGCGCCCCGCGTCCCGGCCGGTCCCGGACCACCTGGTGGTGCCGGGCGGCGGGGGCGACTGGGCGGCGTGGCGGTGGGTCGAGCTGCGCGGCACCGGGTTCGGCGTCGAGCCGCTGCTGGCCGTGGCGAGCCCGGACGCGGCCCGCGCGGCGGAGGACGCGCTGGCCGCCGAGGACGCGCTGGGCGAGGCCCGGTGGGCGGCGTTCCGCGTGCTGCGGGAGGTCGAGGACCGGGCCTCGGGCGAGCAGCGGTCCGCGCTGCGCCGCATCGGGCGGCTGGTGCGCAAGGGCCGGTTCGCCGAGGCGCGGGCGGCACTGGCGGCCGTCGAGGCGGTCACCGTCACCACTCCCCTGCCCGCGCCCGCCGTGGTCGACACCGCCGGGGGCGGCGATGCGGTCGCGGTGGGGGCGGCGGAGCCGGGGGCGACGGGGGCCGAGGTGCAGCTCGTGGTGCCGCGTGAGGGGTTCGCCGAGGTGGGCGCGGCGCTCGCGGTGGCCTCCGGCGCCGCCGCCCGGCACGAGGAGCTGCTGGCCGACTACGCGACCCGGTTCGAGGAGGGCCGGCGCGCGGCGGCCGACGTGCTGCGGGTCGTGAGCGGCGACCCGAAGTTCCGCGAGGCGGTGGCGTGGCAGAACCCGCGCGCGCTCCAGACGGCCGTCGACGCGCTGCACCGGGCGCTCGGCGGCGACCGGCCCGCGCCGCGCAACGTCGACTACCGGCGCTGGGAGCACACCGTCGTCAGCTACCTCCAGCGCTACTGCGCGAAGAACGACACGATCGGGTTCTTCGGGCCGGTCGGCTGGGCGCGGGTCGAGGACGACGCGCCCGCCGCGCTGACCGCCCGCCCCGGGCCGAACCTGGTGGACTCGCGCACGGTCTACCTGGAGAACTGGGCCGTGCAGCAGCTCGCGGAGGCGTTGACGACCGACGCGGTGCGGCCGTGGGCGGTGCCGCGGCGGATGCCGTTCGTGCACGTCGACGGCGACACGCTGCACGTGCCGATGACCGGGCCGGTGCGGCTGCCCGCGCTGGACGCCGCCGTGCTCGCCGCGTGCGACGGCCTCACCGGTGCGCACGCCCTCGCCGAACGGCTCGGCGAACCCGAGCGGGACGTCTTCGACGCCCTCGAACGGCTGCGCCAGGCCAAGCGCATCGCGTGGACGCTGGAGGTGCCGCCGGAGGCGCTGGTGCCGCAGGAGTCGCTGCGGCGGCAGGTCGCGGCCATCGGGGACGACGCGGTGCGCGCGGCGACCGGGGCGAAGCTCGCCGAGGTCGAGCGCGGCCGGGACGCGGTCGCGGGGGCCGCGGGCGACCCGGACCGGCTGGTGAAGGCGATCGGCGACCTCCAGGAGACGTTCACCGGCATCACCGGCGCGGCGGCCGTGCGCAGGCCCGGCCTGTTCTACGCGGGCCGGACCGTGGTGCACGAGGAGTGCCGCCGCGACCTGGACGTCACGCTGTCCCCGGCGCTGCTGGAGACGCTGTGGTCGCCGCTGTCGCTGGTGCTGGAGGCGGCGCGCTGGTTCACCGGCGCGGGCGCCGCGCTGTACGGGCGGGCGCTGCGCGAGGTCTACCGGGAGCGGGTCGCCGCCACCGGGTCGGACCGGGTGCCGCTCGCGGACTTCTGGCTGTGGGCCAACGACACGATCTTCCGCCTCGACGAGCGGCTGATCGGGCGGCTCGTGCAGGCGTTGCAGCAGCGCTGGGCCACGGCGCTGGGCGCCGGGCGGCCGGGTGGGCGCGAGGTCCACCACCGCGGCGACGACGTGCGGGACGCCGTGCTGGCCGCGTTCGCCGCGCCCCGGCCGGGGTGGCGGGGCGCGGTGCAGCACAGCCCGGACGTGATGATCGCCGCGCGCGACGAGCAGGCCGTGCGCGAGGGCGACTACCGGTGGGTGCTGGGCGAGGTGCACCCCGGCGTCAACACCATGCGGTCGGCGCTGTTCGTGTCGCAGCACCCCGACCCGGAGCAGCTGCGCACGGCGATGGCCCGGGACCTGGGCGGGCCGCGGGTCGTGCTGGCCACCACCCGCGAGGAGGGCGGCACGCCGCAGCGGCTGGCCGACGCGCTCGTGCTGCCGCGGGACCTGAAGATCGTGTTCGGGCACGACGCGTGCGGGCCGGGCCTGGCGGGCGCCGTGCCGGTGGGCGCGTGCGAGGTCGTCGAGGTCGGCGGGCGGCTGCTGGCCCGCAGCCGGGACGGCCGGGTCGACCTCGACCTGGTCGAGCTGCTCAACGAGCAGGTCATGGCGCAGCTGGTGCAGCACTTCCGGCTGCTGCCGGCGGGCGAGCACACGCCCAGGGTGAGCATCGACCGGCTGGTCGTCGCCCGGGAGGGGTGGCGATTACCGGCCGCCAGGTCGGCGTTCGCCTTCGCGGCGGACGAGGAGACCCGGTTCCTGCGCGCGCAGGCGTGGCGCCGTGAGCACGGCATGCCGAGGTTCGTGTTCGTGAAGAGCCCGGTGGAGCACAAACCGTTCTACGTGGACCTGGAGAGCCAGCCGTCGGTCGAGCTGTTCGCCCACGCGGTGCGCGCGCTGGACCGCGAGAAGCCCGAGGCGCCGATGGGCGTGGGCGAGATGCTGCCCGGCCCGGACCAGCTGTGGTTGACCGACGCGCACGGCGCGCGGCACACGGCGGAGTTCCGCGTCGTGGCGGTGGACCGGCGGGGCTGGCCCGAGCGGGCCGGCGTGAAGAGGGGGGAGGGACTGCGATGAGCGCAGTGATACCGGAGGGCAGGGCGGACGAGGTCTTCCTGTTCCCCGCGTCGTCGGGGCAGCGCAGGCTGTGGCTGGTCGACCAGCTGCTGCCCGGCAGCCCCGTCTACAACATCGGCTGGCGGGTGGGGATCGACGGTCCGCTGGACGTCGACGCGCTGCGCGCCGCGCTGGACGCGCTGGTCGCGCGGCACGAGGCGCTGCGCACCCGGTTCGCGGTGGACGACGGCGTGCCCGTGCAGGTCGTGACGGCGGTGGCGCCCGTGCCGCTGCGCCTGGCCGAGGTGCCCGACGTGGACGAGGCGGTGCGCGAGGAGGTCGGCAGGCCGTTCTCGCTGCACGACGGGCCGCTGCTGCGGGCGAGCCTGCTCAACGGCGACGTGCTGGTGCTCGTGCTGCACCACGCGATCGCCGACGGCTGGTCGTGCGCGGTGCTGTTCGACGAGCTGGCGGTGCTGTACGCGGCCGAGGTGGGCGGTGCGCCCGCCGAGCTGCCCGAGCTGCCCGTGCAGTACCCGGACTACGCGGTGTGGCAGCGGGAGCAGGTCGACGGCGGCGCGTTCGCCGCCGGGGCCGAGTACTGGCGGCGCGCGCTGGACGGCGTGCCGACCGTGCTGACGCTGCCCGCCGACCACCCGCGACCGGCCGTCCCCACCGGCCGGGGCGCGGAGCTGCGGGCCGGGGTGGAGATCGGCGACGGGTCGTTCGCGCGGCTGCTCGCGGTCTTCCAGTGCGTGCTGCACCGGGTGACCGGCCAGGCGGACTTCCTGGTCGCCACGCCCGTCTCGGCCCGCACGCTCCCGGAGATGGAGGGGCTGGTCGGGTTCGTCGCGAACACCCTGCCGCTGCGCGCGACCTTCACGCCGGGCACGACGTTCGGCGAGGTCGTCGCGGCGGCCGAGGCGGCGACGGTGGCCGCGCTGGCGCACCAGGACCTGCCGTTCGAGCAGCTGGTGGACCTCGTCGCGCCGCAGCGCACCCTGGCGCACTCGCCGCTGGTGCAGGTGATGTTCGCGGTGGAGCCGGTGCCGGCCGCGCGGGTCGCGGGCCCCGTCGTGTTCCGACCGGGGACCGTGGCCAACGGCGGTGCGAAGTTCGACCTGTCGCTGACCGTGGAGCGGGACGGCGACCGGTGGTTCGCGCGCTGGCAGTACGACGCCGAGCTGTTCGACACCGCGTCGGTCGAGGCCCTGCACGCGGTGTTCGCCGCCGCCGTGCACGCCTCCCCCGCCGAGAAGGTGGCGGAGCTGGTGCTCACCGACCGGGACTTCGGCGAACGCGCGGTCGACGTGCCCGTCGGGACCGCCGCGGACCTGGTGCTCGCCGCGCTCGCCGAGAACCCGGACGGCGTCGCCGTCGAAGGTGTCGACGGCGGGTGCGAGCTGACCCGCGGCGAGCTGGACCGGGCCGCGAACCGGCTGGCGCACGTGCTGCTCGCCGCGGGCGCCGGCCCCGACCGACCGGTGGCGCTGTGCCTCGACCGGGGTGCGTCGGTGGTGACCGGCATCCTGGCCGCCTGGAAGGCGGGCGCGGGTTACCTGCCGCTGGACCCGTCGTGGCCCGCCGCCCGGCTCACCGCCATGGCCGAGGGCTCGGACGTGCCGGTGCTGGTCACCGACGGCGCGGCCCGCGAGGTCACCGGACCGCTCGACGGGCCGTGGACCGAGGTCGACCTGGACACCGCCGACCTGGCCGCGCAGCCCGACACCGCGCCGGCCGCCGTGCCGCAGCACCCCGGCGGCCTGGCCTACGTCATCCACACCTCGGGTTCCACCGGCAGGCCCAAGGGCGTGCGGTGCACGCAGGGTGGCCTCGCCGCGCTGCTGCGCGCCATGGTGGAGCTGACCGGCCTCGGCCCGGACGACCGGTTCGCGTCCATCACCACGCCCGCGTTCGACGTGTCCGCGGTGGAGATGCTCGCGCCGCTGGTGACGGGCGCGACGCTGGTCGTGGTGCCGGCCGACGACGTGGCGGACGGCGCGCTGCTGCGCGAGCGGATCGCGGCGACGCGGGCCACCGTCGTGCAGGGCGGTCCGGCGAGCTGGCGGATGGTCGTCGCGGCGGGCGGCGTGCCCGGGTGCGTGCGGCTGGCGATCAGCGGCGGCGAGGCGATGACCCGCGACCTCGCCGACGACCTCCAGCGCGGCGGCGCGGTGCTGATCGACGGCTACGGCCCCACCGAGACCACGGTGTACTCGGCCGCGGGCGTCGTGGCGCACGCGCCGGACCCGGTGCGGCTGGGCCCCGCGGTGCGCGGCACGTCGCTGCACGTGCTCGACCCGCTGCTGCGCCCGGTGCCGCCCGGCGTGATCGGCGAGCTGCACATCGGCGGCGCGGGCGTGGCCCGCGGCTACCACGGCCTGCCCGGGACGACCGCCGACCGGTTCCGGCCGGACCCGTTCGGCGGCACGCCCGGTGGCCGCCTGTACGCCTCCGGCGACCTGGTCCGGCGGCACGCGAACGGGAAGCTGGAGTTCCTGGGCCGCGCCGACCGGCAGCTCAAGGTGCGCGGCTACCGCATCGAGCCCGGCGAGGTCGAGGCCGTGCTGCGCGCCCACCCGGACGTGGCGCAGGCCGTCGTCGTGGCGTGGTCCGCGCACGCGGCCGACGTGCGGCTGATCGCCTACGTCGTGCCCGCCGGGCACGTCCCGGACGACGAGCTGCGCCGCCGGCTGCGACCGCACCTGGCGGCGGGGCTGCCGGAGTACATGCTGCCGGCGTCGGTCGTCGTGCTGCCGGAACTGCCGCGCACCGGCACCGGCAAGATCGACCGGGACGCGCTGCCGGCCCCGGTGTGGACGACCGAGGACGTCGAGCGCGTCGACCCGCGCGACGACACCGAGCTGCGCATGGCCGAGATCTGGCGGGACGTGCTGTCCATGCCGGCCGACGCGCCGCTCGGCGTGCACGACAACTTCTTCGCCCTGGGCGGCCACTCGCTGACCGCCACCCAGATGCTCGCCCGGGTCCGCACCGCGCTGGACGCGGACCTGCCGCTGGCCACGCTGTTCGCCGCGCCGACCATCGCCGAGCTGTGCGCCGGGCTCGCCCGGGGCACGGCCACGCGCGGTCCCGTGCCGCTGCTGGACCAGCTCGACGAGCTGTCCGACGCCGAGATCGACCGGCTGCTGGGCACCCTGGACGACGGGGACCTGCTGTGAGCCGGCACGCGCTGGTCGTCGGCTCCGGGCTGGCCGGCTCGCTCACGGCCGTCTACCTGGCGCGGCGCGGCTACCTGGTGCGGGTGCTCGAACGGCGCGGCGACCCGCGCGCGCCGGGCGTGCGCGAGGAGGGCCGCTCGATCAACCTCGGGCTGTCGCAGCGCGGGATCGTCGCGCTGCGCGAGATCGGGCTGCTGGAGGGGTTGGCGCCGCTCACCGTGCCGATGCGCGGCCGGGTCGTGCACCTGCCCGACGGGTTGCGGTTCCAGCCCTACGGGTTGGCGGAGGACCAGATCCTGCACTCCGTGCTGCGGCACGACCTGAACGTGGCGCTCGTCGACGAGGCGGAGCGCCGGGGCGTCGAGTTCCTGTGGGGCCACCGGGTCACCTCCGTGGACCGGGCCAAGCCCGCGGTCACCGCCCTCGGCCCGGGCGGCGAGGAGGTGCACACCGCGGACCTGGTGATCGGCGCCGACGGTGCGTTCTCCGCCGTGCGCGGGCACCTCGGCCGCGGCCGGCGGGTGGACCTGCACCAGGAGTTCCTGGAGTGGGGCTACAAGGAGCTGCTGATCCCGGTCGGCGACGACGGGCGGCCGCGCACCGAGCTGCGCGCGCTGCACGTGTGGCCGGGCGACGACGGGCTGATCGTGGCGCACCCCAACGCGGACGGATCGCTGACCGCCACGGTGTTCCTGCCGTTCGACGGCGAGCACGGCTTCGCCGGGCTCACCGGGCCGGGGAGGGTCCGGGACTTCTTCGCCCGCCGCTTCCCCGACACGCTGACCCTGATCCCGGACGTGGTGGAGCAGTTCCTCGACCACGAACCCGCGAGCCTGGTCACCGTGCGCACCTCGCCGTGGCACTCCACCACGGACGAGGGTCGCGGGATCGTGTTGATCGGCGACGCCGCGCACGCGGTGTACCCGTTCTTCGGGCAGGGCATGAACGCCGCGTTCGAGGACTGCTCGACCCTCGACCGCTGCCTGGCCGCCCACCCGCACGACCTGCCGCGCGCGCTGGCCGCGTTCGAGGCCGCCCGGAAGCCGCACACCGACGTGCTGGCCGAGCTGTCCGCGCGGAACTTCGTGGAGCTGCGGGACAAGCTGCGCTCGCCGCTGTTCCTCGTCCGCAAGAAGGTGGACCTCGCGCTGCACCGGCTGTTCCCCCGGAAGTGGGTGCCGCTCTACACGCTGATCGCGCACACCACCGTCCCCTACGGCGACGCCCTCGCCCGTGCCCGGCGGCAGGACCGCCTGCTGGACACGGCCCTCGCCGCCGCCGCAACGCTCGCCGGCGCCACCCTCGCCGGGCTCGTCGTCCGCTCCCGAGGCACCCGGTCCCCGGGCGGAAGGAAGGTGACGTGATGCTGGTCCACCCGACCGGCCAGGCCCACCCCCTGGTCGAACCGGCCGACTTCGCCGGTTCCCGGCTGCCCGAGGAGGTGGCGGCGCACGAACCGCAGCTGCGCGCCGTCTTCGCGTGGGCCGGCGAGTACCTGGGCGGCCCGCACCCCGACCTGGGCAGGCGCGGCGCGGTGTGCCCGTTCACCGACACCTCGTTGCAGCGCGGGCTGTTCTACCTGTCGGTGCGCGGCGGCACGCCGAGCGACCCCGACGAGCTGGCCGCGCTGCTGCTGCACTACCGCGACTGGTTCGCCGAGCTGGAGCCGCGCACCGGTCCGGGCGCGCAGTTCAAGACGATCCTGGTGCTGTTCCCGGACCTCGCGGAGTTCGGCGTGGTGGACCGGACGCAGGAGCTGCTGAAGGCCGAGTACACCCGGCTGGGGCTGATGCTCGGCGAGTTCCACCCCGGCCCGCCGCAGAAGGCGGGCCTGTGGAACCCGGCCTTCCGGCCGCTGCACAGCCCCGTCCCGCTGCTGGCGATCCGGCACATGGTGCCCACGGACTTCCCCTTCCTGCGCGACGACGACACCACGGTCGCCGCGTACCTCCAGCGGTTCGGCCGACGCGTCCCCACGCACCTGCGCGACGAGGTGCGGGCCGCCGCCGACCGCCTCTCGACCCCGGCGGGGAGCTGACATGACCGAGCAGACCGCCTCGGCGCGCAAGCGCGCGCTGCTGGCACAACGGCTGCGCGCACGCGCCGCCGCACCCGCCGCCTACCCGCTGTCGTTCGGCCAGCAGCGGCTGTGGTTCCTGGACCGGTTCGCCCCCGGCAGCGCGGTCTACAACGTGCCGATCGCGCTGCGGCTGCGCGGCGCGCTGGACCGGGCCGCGCTGCGCCGCGCGCTGGACGTGCTGGTGGAGCGGCACGCCGCGCTGCGCACCACGTTCCCCGACTCGGGCGGCGAGCCCGTGCAGCTGGTCGCGCCCACCGGCACGGCGGCGCTCACGGTGCACGACCTGTCGGGCGACGACCTGTCGGGCGACGACCTGTCGGGCGACGACCTGTCGGGCGACGACCTGTCCGACGGGGCGCGGGACGCGGCGGCGCAGCGGTTCGCCGACGAGCGCGGCGGCATCGGGTTCGACCTGCACCGCGGCCCGCTGTTCGCCGCGAGCCTCGGCCGCTTCGCCGACGACGACCACGTGCTGGTGCTGAACCTGCACCACATCTGCTCGGACGCGTGGTCGCTGTCGGTGCTGCTCGACGAGCTGGGCACGGCCTACGACGCCGCCCTGGCCGGCCGCGAGCCGGACCTGCCCGCGCTGCGGTTGCAGTACCCCGACTTCGCGGTGTGGCAGCGCGACCGGATGGCCGACGACGTGGTCGCCGAGCACCTCGACCACTGGGCACGGCACCTCGACGGCGCGCCCGAGCTGCTGACGCTGCCCACCGACCGGCCGCGGCCCCCCGTGGTCACCTACCGGGGCGCGCTGCACTGCGCGCACGTCCCGGCCGGTCCGCTGGAGGACGTGGCGCGGGCGCACGGCGTGACGACGTTCATGGTGCTGCTGGCGGCGTTCGCGGCCCGGCTCGGCCGCCTGGCGGGGCAGGACGACGTGGTCGTCGGCACGCCGGTCGCCGGCCGGTCGCACCCCGACCTGGAGCGCCTGATCGGGTTCTTCGTCAACACGCTGCCGCTGCGCGTGCACGTGGGCGGCGACCCGACGTTCACCGAGCTGCTGGCCCGCGTGCGCGAGTCCGCCGTGGACGGCCTCGCGCACGCCGACCTGCCGTTCGAGCGGCTCGTCGAGCACATCAGCCCGCAGCGGAGCACCGGCCACGCGCCGATCCACCAGGCGCAGCTGATCTTCACCAACACCCCGCCGCTGGTGCTGGAGATGACGGGGCTGCGGGTCTCGCCGCTGATGCCCGACCCGAAGGTGTCGAAGTTCGACCTGACGGTGGCCGCCGACCAGCAGGGCGACGAGCTGGCGCTGGTCGTGGAGTACAACACCGACCTGTTCGACGCGGACACCGTCGCCAGGTTCACCGACCGGCTGGTCGCGCTGCTCACCGCCGCCGCGGAGCACCCGGACAAGCGGATCGGCGAGCTGGACGGGCTGACCGGCGTGCAGCGCTGGCAGGTGCTGGAGGGGCACAACGCCACCGACCTGCCGCTGCCGCCCGCCGCCACGGCGCTCGACCTGGTCGGCGGGCGCGGCACCGCCGTGTCCGGGGTGGGCGGCGCGCTGACCCACGAGCAGCTCGCCGCGCGCGCCGAGCAGGTCGCCGCGCTGCTGCGGTCGCACGGCGCGGGCCTCGGCTCGGTGGTGGCGCTGTGCCTGCCGCGCACGCCCGACCTGGTGGCGGCCGTGCTCGGGGTGTGGAAGGCGGGGGCGGCGTACGTGCCGCTGGACCCCGGCTGGCCCGCCGACCGGCTGGCGCTGATGCTGGCCGACTCCGGCGCGACCGTGCTGGTCACCGACCGGGCGTTCCCGGCGTACGGCGGCACCGCGGTGGGCCTCGCCGACGCCGACGCGTTCCCGACCACGCCCACCACGTCCCCGGCGTGCGGCGAGGACCTCGCGTACGTCATCTACACGTCCGGCTCCACCGGCACGCCGAAGGGCGTGGAGGTGCCGCACCGGGCGGTGGTGAACCTGCTGGTGTCGTTCCGGCAGCTGTTCGCACTCGGCCCGGAGGACCGGCTGGCGGCGGTGACGACGCTGTCGTTCGACATCTCCGTCCTGGAGCTGCTGCTGCCGCTCGCCGCGGGCGCCGAGGTGCTGGTGGTGCCGGCGGAGACGGCCGGTGACGGCGCCGCGCTGCGCTCGCTGCTGGTCGAGCGCGAGGTGACCGCGGTGCAGGCCACCCCGGCGACGTGGCGGCTGCTGCACGCGGCGGGCGGCGTGCCGGCGGGCGTGGTGACCCGGATCTGCGGCGGCGAGGCGCTGCCCCGCGACCTGGCCGACGACCTGCTGTCCGACGACGCCCTGCTGTGGAACGCCTACGGCCCCACCGAGACCACCGTGTGGTCGTCCGCCGGGCTGGTGGAGCCCTCCCCCGCGCCGGTGGTGCTGGGGCCGCCGATCGGCAACACCCGGCTCTACGTGCTGGGGCCGGCGCTGGAGCCGGTGCCGCCCGGCGTGGTGGGCGAGCTGCACATCGGCGGTTCCGGGGTGGCGCGCGGCTACCGCGCGCGGCCCGCGCTGACCGCGTCCCGGTTCGTGCCCGACCCGTTCTCCCGGGAACCGGGGCGGCGGCTGTACGCCACCGGCGACCTGGTGCGGCACCGGGAGGACGGCACGCTGGAGTTCCTCGGCCGCACCGACCACCAGGTCAAGGTGCGGGGCTTCCGCATCGAGCTGGGCGAGGTCGAGGCGGCGCTGGTGGCGTGCGACGGGGTGCGCGAGGCGGTGGTGCTGCCCGTCGACGAACGCCTGGTCGCCTACCTCGTGGTGGACGACCCCTCCGTCGAGGGGACGCCGGTCGACGGGACGTGGGCGCGGGTGCGCGCCCGGCTCGCCGAGCGGCTGCCGGACTACATGCTGCCCGCGACGGCCGTGCTGCTCGACGCGTTCCCGCTGACGCCCAACGGCAAGACCGACCGCAAGGCCCTGCCGCCGCCCGTGTGGGGCGCCGGGGGCGAGCGGGTCCCGCCGCGCGACGCGGTGGAGCGGGTGCTGGCGGACGTGTGGGCCGAGGTGCTGGGCGTACCGGAGGTGGGCGTGCACGACGACTTCTTCGCGCTCGGCGGGCACTCGCTGCTCGCCGCGAAGGTGCTGGCCCGGGTGCGGGGCGCGTTCTCGGTGTCGGTGCCGATCGGCCGGATGTTCACCGCGCCGACCGTCGCCGGGCTGGCCGCCGCGCTGGTCTCGCTGGAGGACGAGCCGGGACGGGTAACCGCGGTCGCCGAGCTGCGCGTGCAGCTGGCCGGCATGTCGGCCGAGGAGGTCGAGGCGATGCTCGGGGAGGTGGCCAGGTGAGCCCGACGGGGTCGAGCCCGGGTCTGCGGCGGTTCGCCCTGGTGTGGGCGGGTCAACTGGTGTCGGTGATCGGCTCGGCGCTCACCGCGTTCGTGCTCGGCGTGTGGGTCTACCAGGGCACCGGGTCGGTGACGCAGTTCGCGCTGATCCAGTTCTGCGCGGTGGTGCCGGGCATCCTGCTCGCGCCGTACGCGGGCGCGGTCGCCGACCGGTACGACCGCAAGCGGATCATGCTGGTCGCGGACTCGTGCGCGGGCCTGGTCACGGTGGCGCTGCTGGTCGTGGTGTCCTCCGGCGGGCCGGCCGTGTGGCAGGTGTACCTGGCCACCGCGCTGACCGCGACGCTGAACTCGTTCCACGTCATCGCCTACACCGCGCTCGTGCCCTCCCTGGTGCCCAAGGAGCACCTGGGCCGGGTCAACGGGCTGATGCAGATCACGCAGGGCGTGCAGATCGCCGCGCCGCTGGTGGCGGGCGCGCTGCTCGCGTTCGTGGGGTTGCGCGGCGTGCTGATGGTGGACGTGGTGACGATGGTGTTCGCGGTGACCGCGCTGCTGCTCGCCCGGCTGCCCGGGTCGACCGCCCGCCCGGCGGGCGCGTCGGAGGACGGCGAGCGGGGCGTCCGGGCCGGGCTCGCGTGGCTGCGCGGCGCACCGGGCCTGTTCGCGCTGATCGCGGTGTTCGGCGTGTGGAACTTCCTGTTCGCCGTCGCGGGCGGGCTGGTGCAGCCGCTGATCCTGTCGTTCTCCTCCCCCGCGGTGCTGGGCGCGCTGATGGCCGCCGGCGGGAGCGGGTTGTTCGTCGGCGGCCTGGTGATGGGCGTGTGGGGCGGGCCGAAGCGCCGCGTGCGCGGCGTGTACCTGGGCCTGGGCCTGGGCGGGGTGTTCCTGGTGCTGCACTCCCTGGCGCCGTCGCCGTGGCTGATCGGCCTGGCCGCGCCCGCGTTCCTGTTCACGCTGCCGCTGATGAACACCGCCTGCGTCACCCTGTTGCAGACCAAGGTCGCCCCGGCCGTCCTCGGCCGCGTGCTGGGCGTGGTGCGGGTGCTGAGCACCGCCGCCATGCCCGTGGCGTACCTGCTGATCGGCCCGCTCACCGACGGCGTGGCCGAACCGCTGATGGCCCCCGAGGGCGCGCTCGCGTCGAGCGTGGGCGCCGTCATCGGCACCGGCGAGGGACGCGGCATCGCCCTGATCTTCCTGGTCGTCGGCGTGCTGATGCTCGCGCTGACCGCCTACGCCCGCTCCCTCCCGCGGCTGCGCGCCGTGGACGACCTGCCCGATGCGGTGGCCGACGAGGCACCGTCGCCGTCGCCCGAAAGGACCGCCCCGTGACCGAACTGTCCGACCACCGCGAACGCCTGCTGGAGAAGCTGCTCGCGCAGCGCGGCCTGGCCACCGCCCCCCGGCGGGCCGTGCCGGAGCGCCCCGCCGGGGCTGTCGTGCCGCTGTCCGGCAACCAGCGCGGCCTCTGGCTGACCGGGCGGCTCGGCCTGGACGCGGGCGCGTACGTCATGTACGCCGCGCTGCGCGTCACCGGGGACGTGGACGAGGAGCGCCTGCGCGCGGCCGTGCGCGCCGTGACCGCGAGGCACGAGGCGCTGCGCACCCGTGTCGTCGACACCGACGGCACACCCGGGCAGCAGGTCCTCGACGAGGTGGCCGAGGACGTGGTGTGCGCCGAGGTCGCCGACGAGGAGGAGTTGCGCGCGTTCGTGCTGGCCGAGGTGGACGCGCCGTTCGACCTGGGCGCCGCCCCCCTGTTCCGGGTGCGGGTCGTGCGGGTCGGCCCCGGCGACACCGCCCTGGTGTTCAGCGCCCACCACATCGTGTGCGACGACCTGTCGCTCGGCCTGGTCGTCGGCGAGGTCGGCGAGGTGTACGCGGGCCGCGAGCTGCCGCCGGCGGGCACCCAGTTCCCCGACTACGCGCACTGGCAGGCCGATCGGCTCGCCGACGGCGAGCGGCAGCGACAGCTCGACCACTGGGCCGACCGCCTGGCCGGTGCGCCCGAGGTGCTGGACCTGGCGCTGGACCGGCCGCGCACCCCGCACCGCACGGTCGCCGGCGCGAGCCACCGGTTCACGGTCCCGCGCGCCCTGGCGGCGGGCCTCGCCGAGCTGACCCGCGCGCACGGCTGCACGACGTTCGCAGGTCTGCTGGCCGGGTTCGGCGTGCTGCTGTCCCGCCGCTCGGGCGCCGACGACCTGGTGGTCGGCGCGCCGACCACGCACCGGCCGTTCCCGGAGCTGGAGCGCTCGGTCGGCATGTTCGTCACCACGACCGCGCTGCGCCTGGACCTGTCCGGCGACCCGACCCCCGCCGACCTGCTGGCCCGCGCGCGGGCCACCGCGATCGACGCGCTCGACCACGCCGACGTCGCCTTCGACGAGGTCGCCGCCCGGGTGGCTCCGCGCCGCGACCTCGCGCACCACCCGCTGTTCCAGGTGATGCTCGTGCTCAACCGCGGCGGCGGCTCCGACACGTGGGGCGGGTTCCCGGCCGCGCCGCTGCCCGCGGACCGGGCGACCAGCCGCTTCGACCTGACCCTGCACGTGCGCGAGACCGACGGCGACTGGCCGGCGAACCTCGACTACAGCACCGACCTGTTCGACGCGGACACCGTGGCGCGGATGGCCGACCACCTGCTCGCGGTGCTCTCCGCCCTGGTGGAGCACCCGACCACCCGGCTGTCCGCGCTGGACACGTCCACGGCGGCGGACCGGGAGGCCGCGGCGGCGCTGAACGGCCCCGCGCCGGCCCGGTACCCCCACGTGCTGCCCCGCATCGCCGAGCAGGTCGCCGCCCACCCCGACGCCACCGCGGTGCTGGACCTCGCCGACGGCTCGTCGCTCACGTTCGGGCAGCTCGACCGGCGGGCCAACCGGGTCGCGCACCTGCTCGCCGAGTGGGGCGTCGGCCCGGAGACGCCCGTGGGCCTCGCCGTGAAGGCCGGGCCGGACGCCCTGGTCGGGCTGCTCGCCGTGCTCAAGGCGGGCGGCGCGTACGTGCCGCTGGACCCGGCGAACCCGCCCGCCCGGCTGGCCGGGCTGCTCGCCGACTGCGGCGCGCCCGTCGTGATCACCGCGCCCGGCGACCGGGACCGCTTCGGCGGGTACCGCGGCGCGCTGCTGGACACCACCGACGACGCGTTCACCGGCGAGGCCGACGCGCCCCCCGCCGTCGCGACCGCCGCGGGCTCGCTGGCCTACGTCGTCTACACGTCGGGCTCGACCGGCGTGCCCAAGGGCGTGCAGGTGCAGCACGACACGCTGGCCAACCTGACCGGCGCGTTCGTCGACCTGCACGGGTTCGCGCCCGGCGGGCGCATCCTCATGGTGCCGCCGCTGAGCTTCGACGCCTCGGTGGGCGACGTGTTCCCCGCCTGGTGCTCCGGCTCCGCCGTCGTCGTGCACCCGGAGCCGGCGACGGTGGGCGGCGCGGACCTGCTCGCGCTGTGCGCCGAGCACGGGATCACCGCGGTCGACGCGCCCGCCGCGCTGTTCAAGCGGTGGGTCGCCGACCTCGCGGGCCTGTCCGGCCAGGACGTGGACCCCGGCCCGCTGGCCACCGTGATGATCGGCGGCGAGGCCGTGCCGACCGCGACGGTCGCCGAGTGGGCCGCGCTCACCGGCGGGAAGGTCGGCCTGGTCAACCACTACGGCCCGACCGAGACCACGGTGTGCGCCACCACCCACCGCACGGTCGACGCCTCCGAGGTGGACCCGCGCGCCGCGACCCTGCCCATCGGCAGGCCGCTGCCGGGCGTGCGGGCGTACGTGCTGGACGGCGCGCTGCGACCGGTGCCGGTCGGCGTGCCCGGCGAGCTGCACGTCGGCGGCCTGGCACCCGCCCGCGGCTACCGCGGCGACCCGGCGCGCACCGCGTCGGCGTACCTGCCGGACCCGGTCGTCCCGGGCGGGCGCACGTACCGCACCGGGGACCTGGTGCGGCTGCTGCCCGACGGGGCGCTGGAGTTCCTGGGTCGCGTGGACGACCAGGTCAAGCTGCGCGGCCACCGCATCGAGCCCGGTGAGGTGCGGGCGGCGCTGCTGGCGCACCCGGAGGTCGCCGAGGCCGCCGCGGCGGTGCGCGGGGACGTGCTGGTCGCCTACGTCGTGCCGCGGGCAGGCGGGACCGCGCCGGAGCTGGACGAGCTGCGGGCGTTCTGCGCCGAACGCCTGCCGGAGGCGATGCTGCCCGGGGCGCGCGTCGAGCTGGACGCGCTGCCGCTCACCCGGCACGGCAAGGTCGACCTGGCCGCGCTGCCCGAGCCGGACGCGTCCGCGCGCACCGCGCCGTACGAGCCGCCGCGCACGCCGGTGGAGCGGACGCTGGCCGAGATCTGGTCGGAGGTGCTCGACGCGCCGCTCGTCGGCCGCCGGGACAGCTTCTTCGGCCTGGGCGGGCACTCGCTGATCGCCGCCGCCGTGCTGGCGAAGGTCCGCGCCCTGCTGGGCGTCACGGTGCCGCTGCGCGCCCTGTTCGCCACCGCCGACCTCGCCGAACTGGCCGAGGTGGTGGAGCAGGCCGCGGCGTCGGACCACACGTTCGCCAAGAAGTACCGGTCCGGGCTGCCGACCGTGCCGGAGATGAGGCTCGACGCCGTCCCGCCGGACGACGTCGCCCCGCACCACCCGGTCCGCACCGGCCCCGCCGAGCGCGTGCTGCTGACCGGCGCCACCGGCTTCCTCGGCGCGCACCTGCTCGGCGAGCTGCTGACCCGCACCGACGCCGAGGTGCACTGCCTGGTGCGGGCGGAGACGCCGACCGTGGCCGCCGCGCGCATCCGCGCCAACCTGCGCCGCGCGCACCTCGACGTGCCCGAGGAGCTGCTGGCGCGCGTCGTGCCCGTGGTGGGCGACATGTCCCGGCCGCTGCTGGGCCTGTCGGAGAAGGCGTTCGACGGCCTGGCCGAGAGCGTGGACGCGATCTACCACAACGGCGCGGTGATGAACTTCGTCCTCACCTACCAGTGGATGATGCCGCCGCACGTCGGCAGCACGGTCGACGTGCTGCGCCTGGCCACCCGGTACTCCACCAAGCCGCTGCACCTGATGTCCACGCTCGGCGTGTTCCTCGGCGCCGCCTACGACCGGCAGCGCATCACCGAGGCCGACCGCGCGGAGGACCCGACCGGCCTGGACACCGGCTACCACACCACCAAGTGGGTGGCCGACACGATGGGCGTGCTCGCGCGCGACCGCGGTCTGCCGGTGTCGGTCCACCGCATCGCGGCGATCGTGGGCGACGTGCGCACCGGCACGGCCAAGACCGAGTCGTACCTGAGCCGCCAGATCTCGACCTGCGCGCACGCCCGCGCCGTGCCTCGGACGAACGACGTGATCGACATGCTGCCGGTGGACCGGCTCGCCGCGGCCATCGCGGGCATCTCCGCGAAGCCGGAGCTGCACGGCCGCGACTTCCACTACTACCGGGCCGACGGGTTCACCTACGCCGACCTGGGCGGCGTGCTGGCCGCCAAGGGCTACCCGAACCGGGTGCTGGAGTACCCGGAGTGGCGGTCGCTGATGCTGGAAAGCCCGGACAGCGCGTTCGGCCCGCTGGCGTTCGGCCTGACCACCACGCACCGGGCGCACCCGGTGTTCGACTGCACCGCGACCTGGGACGCCGCCCGCTCGTGCGGCGTCGAGTTCCCGCCCGCCGACGCCGAGATGATCGCCCGCCACGTCGACTACCTCGCCTCGGCGGGGGTCATGCCGGAGAGGTCCTGACCGTGCCACTGCACCTGCCCCCGGACGACGGCCCGCCGTCGTTCCACGACATGCTCGCCGCAGCCGGCTACCGGGCGCTCACCGCGGGCCTGCGGCTGGGCGTGTTCGACGCCCTCGCCGACGGCCCCCGGTCGACCGCGGCGCTGGCCGACGCGCTCGGCACGGACCCGCGCGGCACCGCGCTGCTGGGCGACCTGCTGGTGTCGTTCGGCTACCTGCTCCGGGAGGGCGACGGCTTCGCCAACGCCCCGGCCACCACGTCGTGGCTGACCGGCGCCGGGTACGCCGACGTGCAGAAGTTCTGGTCGGTCGTGCTGTTCGAGTCCTGGCAGGACCTGGAGGGCTCGGTCCGCACCGGCAAGCCCGCCCTGGACTTCTACGCCTGGCTCGCCGAGCGGCCCGAGGTGCTGCGGCGCTTCCAGGGCATGCTGTCCGGGCACGCGGACCACATCGCGCCCGAGGTGGCGTCGACCGTGCCGGTGGGCGCGACGCTGCTGGACGTCGGCGGCGGGCACGCCACGCACGCGATCCGGTTGTGCGCGGCGCACCCGTCGCTGCGGGCGACCGTCGTCGACCTGCCCGAGGCGTTGGCCGTGGGCGGGGCGGCGGTGGCCGAGGCGGGCCTGGCGGACCGCGTCGAGCTGCGGCCCGGTGACTACGACGACCTCGACCTGGGATCGGGCTTCGACACCGCGCTGCTGTTCAACGTCGTGCACGGCCGCACCGCGGAGGCCAACGAGCGGCTGCTGGCCAGGGTGGCCGACGCGCTGGCACCGGGCGGGGCGGTCGTGCTGCTGGAGCACGACGAGCACGTGGACGACCCGGCGTCCGACGCGTTCGCCCGCGTGTTCAGCCTCAACCTGTTCCACGGCCAGGGCGGTCAGGTGTACTCGGCGGAGGAGATCGGCGGCTGGCTGACCGCGACCGGTTTCGACGCGCCGTCCGCGCACCCGCTGGCCAGTTCGCCGGGCCAGTCGCTGCTGGTGGCGCGCAAGCGCTGACCGGCCCGGCGGTGGCGACCGGTACCGCAAGGAACCGGTCGACAAGCGGGCCGCCGGCAGTAGAGTCGAGCAGGAGATCAACTCCAGCGGAGGACGCGATGAAGCGCAACATCACCTGCCCCTGCGGCGAGCACATCACCGGGGAGAACGAGGACGACCTGGTGACCAAGACCCAGGAGCACCTCAAGGAGAACCACCCGGGCCACGACTACTCGCGCGACGAGATCCTGTTCATGGCCTACTGAGCGGTCCCGCGCCTCCGGGTGATCACCGATTCTCATCGAAGTGGTCGCGGGTGCTCCCGGTTCGTCCGTTCCGGGGGAGGATGCGCCCTCCGAGGTGGTTTCGACCCAGAGACGCAGGTGGTCCCCATGGATTCGGCACTGACGAGCGTCGGCCTCCCGGTCGCGCTGGCCGTGGTGATGTTCGGCCTCGGCCTGTCGCTGGTGGTGGGTGACTTCGCCCGGATCGCGCGGGAACCGCGTGCGGTGGCGGTGGCGCTGGCGACGCAGCTGGTGCTGCTGCCGCTGGTGTGCTTCGGCCTGGTCACCGCACTGGGGCTGGACCCGCTGCTCGCGGTGGGGATGATGCTGCTGGCCGCGTCGCCCGGCGGGACGACGGCGAACCTGTTCAGCCACCTGTTCCGCGGCGACGTGGCGCTCAACATCACCCTGACGGCGGTGAACTCGGTGCTCGCCGTGGCCACGCTGCCGCTGGTGGTGAACTTCGCGCTGGCCTGGTTCGAGCCGATCGGCGGCGGCGGGGTGGGGCTGGAGCTCGGCAAGGTCGCGCAGGTGTTCGCGATCGTGCTGGTGCCCGTGGTGCTGGGCATGCTGGTGCGGCGGTGGTCGCCGTCGTTCGCGGAACGGGCGGACAAGCCGGTGCGGATCATCTCCGCCGTGGTGCTGTTCGCGGTGATCGTCGGCACGATCGTGGCCGAGCGGGAGAACATCGGGACCTACCTGGCGGACGTCGGCGTGGTGGCGGTCCTGTTCTGCGCGTGCAGCCTGGCGGCCGGGTACTTCGTGCCGCGGTGGGCGCGGGTGGGCCGGCGTCAGGCCGTCGCGTCCGCGTTCGAGGTCGGCATCCACAACAGCACGCTGGCGATCACGGTGGCCGTGACGGTGCTGGGCAGCGAGCAGCTCGCGGTGCCGGCGGCGGTGTACGGCGTGGTGATGTTCCCGCTCGCGGCGGCGGCCGGGTACCTGTCGACCCGTGTCGGGGACCCGGTCGCGAACTGACCTCGCGCCGCTCCGACACGAATGCCGTAGCGGCAAACCCACTTTTGCGGGGTTGACACTCCCCCGTGAGGGTGAGACTGGCCGGTAGGCCGAACCACCCCCTACAAAGCAGAGCGTGACGCAAGAACAGCATGTCACCCTTTCGTGCTCACTCTAAAGTGGCACGAAAGGAATGCATCTCACTATGCGTTTACTCCGCCGCAGGCGCTTCACCGCACGTTCCAGACGGATGACCGCCGTGACGGCCGCGACCCTGGTGGTCGCGGCCGGCCTGGTGGCGACCACCGCCCCGACGGCCGCCGCCGCCGTGCCGGCCGGTTTCACCGACACCCTGGCCATCGGCGGCCTGACCTCGCCGACCGCCGTCTCCTTCGCCCCCGACGGCAAGGTGTTCATCGCCGAGAAGAGCGGTCTGGTCAAGGTCTACGACTCGCTCGCCGACACCACGGCCACCACGTTCGCCGACCTGCGCCCCCAGACCCAGGACTTCTGGGACCGCGGCCTGCTCGGCCTGGCCGTGGACCCGCAGTTCCCGACGCGCCCGTACGTCTACGTCGCCTACACCTACGACGCGGCGCCCGGCGGCACCCACCCGCGCTGGGGCGACCAGTGCCCCACCCCGCCCGGCGCGACCGACCAGGGCTGCGTGGTCACCGGTCGGGTCTCCAAGCTGACCATGGGCGCCGGCGGCACGGCCACCTCGGAGCAGCCGCTGGTCACCGACTGGTGCCAGCAGTACCCCAGCCACTCGATCGGCACCGTCGTGTTCGGCCCGGACGGCGGCCTCTACGTCGGCGGCGGTGACGGCGCGAGCTTCAACTTCGCCGACTACGGCCAGGTCGGCAACCCGTGCGCCGACCCGCCGGGCGCGGCGGGCACCAACCTGACCTCGCCGACCGCGCGCGGTGGCGCGCTGCGCTCCCAGTCGATCCGCCGCCCGGCGGGCGAGCCGGTGAGCCTGGACGGCTCGATCATCCGCATCGACCCCGACACCGGCGCGGGCCTGCCCGGCAACCCGTTCGCCGCGCACGCCGACCCCAACGCCAAGCGGATCATCGCCCACGGCATGCGCAACCAGTTCCGGTTCGCGTTCCGCCCGGGCACCGACGAGCTGTGGGCGGGCGACGTCGGCTGGAACACGTGGGAGGAGGTCAACCGGATCGCCGACGTGAACGACGCGACGGCGGAGAACTTCGGCTGGCCCTGCTACGAGGGCGGCGGCCGCCAGGGCGGCTACGACGGCGCGAACCTCGACCTGTGCGAGTCGCTGTACACGGGCGCCGGCCAGACCGCGCCGTACTACGCCTACAACCACTCGGCGAAGGTGGTCGCCACCGACCCGTGCCCGACCGGCGGGTCGTCCATCTCCGGCATCGCGTTCGAGTCGACCAGCAACTACCCGGCCGCCTACGACGGCGCGCTGTTCTTCTCGGACAGCTCCCGGGGCTGCATCTGGGCGATGCAGACCACCGCGGGCCAGCCCGACCCCGCCAAGCTGGTGCCGTTCGTGACCGGCGTGAACGTCCCCGTGCAGATCACCACCGGTCCCGGCGGCGACCTGTTCTACCTCGCGCTCGGCGCGGGCCAGCTGCGCCGCGTCGGCTACCCGACCGGCAACCGCGCGCCGACGGCCGTGGCGACCGCGACCCCGCAGTCGGGCCCGGCGCCGCTGGCCGTGCAGTTCAGCGGCACCGGCTCGACCGACCCGGACGTCGGCGACACGCTGAGCTACGCGTGGGACCTGGACGGCGACGGCCAGTACGACGACTCCACCTCGCCCACGCCCACCCGCACCTACACCTCGGCCGCGACGGTCGCGGTGGGCCTGCGCGTGAGCGACCAGGCGGGCGCGTCGGGCACCACGACGGTCACGGTCACCGTCGGCACCCCGGTCTCCCAGGACCCGGTCCCGGTGATCGACGCGCCGACCGCACCGCTGAACTGGGTGGTGGGCCAGGACGTGCCGTTCTCCGGCCACGCCACCGACGCCCAGGACGGCACCCTGCCGGCGTCCGCGCTGAGCTGGAAGCTGAGCATCCAGCACTGCGCGACCAGTGGCGGGTGCCACGAGCACGTGGTGCAGAACTGGACCGGCGTGGCGTCGGGCTCGTTCACCGCCCCCGACCACGAGTACCCGTCCTACCTGGACCTGACGCTGACCGCGACCGACTCGTCGGGCCGCACCGCGAGCACGACGACCAAGCTGGACCCGCGGACGGTGAACCTGACGTTCACGTCGAACCCGAGCGGCCTCCAGCTCAGCGTCGGCGGCACGGCACAGGCCACGCCGTTCACCCGCACGGTCATCGCGGGCTCGAACAACTCGATCAGCGCGCCCAGCCCGCAACCGGGCCCCCTCGGCCTCGGCTGGCGCTACCGCGACTGGTCGGACGGCGGCGCCCAGACCCACAACATCACCGCCCCGATCGCGGCCACCACGTACCAGGCCAGGTACGGCCTCTGCCTGTGCTGACCGCGTGAACGCCGTGACGGCCGGTCGCCCCACCGGCGACCGGCCGTCACGTTCCTCCGAGAGCGGGATCAGACCGCGGAGGCCGGGAACCTCTCCCACACGCGGTGGGCCGGCAGCAGGCCCTGGAGCTGCTCCAGCGCCTCCGCGGCGGTCTCGGTGACCACCACCCCCGGCTCGCCGGGGACCAGGCCGGCCTCGGCCAGCGCGGTGGGCCCGGTGCCCCAGGCGACGACCGCCTTCGCGTGGCGGTAGACCTCCTGGAGCATCAGGACCACGCGCGGGTCGACGGTGAGCGCCGGTGCGCCCGCCTTCGCGTCGCGCTGCGGCAGGGCGTCCGGGGCGGGCGCGGGCGCGCTCGCCACCAGGAGCGCGTCGAACTCCACCGAGCGCGCGGTGAGGAAGGTGCGCTGGGCGACCAGGCCGTCCGCCAGGGTCCCGCCCCGGGCGGCGATCAGCAGCGGCACCATGCCGGCCGCCGAGATGGACTGGCGCAGCGCGTGCAGGTCGGCCGGCCCGTCCGGGTCGTCCGCGTCGACGACGATGCCGATCATCCGGCCGTCCGCGGGCCACTCGCCGCCGAGCTGGGACAGCGCGGGGCTGGGCGTCACGTCCGCGAGCACCTCGCTGGGCTCCGGCGCGGGCAGGCCCAGGCCCTGGGCCACCTTCGCGCACAGGTCGGCGTCGACGTTGGCGAGCACGCGCAGCTCGCGCTCCTTGACCGCCTGCTCGTAGCACTTGCCCAGCTCGAAGGTGAACGCCCGCACGATGTGGTCGCGCTCCACCGGCGTCATGCTCCGGTAGAACAGGCGGGCCTGGCTGAAGTGGTCGTCGACGGTCACGTGCGCGCGGCGTTCCTTCACCGACTCCGCCACCGGCTGCGGCACCTCGACGAACGCCCCGGTGTCCGCGCCCGCGAAGAACGGGCAGCCGCCGTCGAGCGTGTTCGGCTTGTACGGCGCGACGCCGCGGTGCACGGCGTGCTGGTGGAACCCGTCGCGGAACATGTCGTTGACCGGGACGTGCGGCCGGTTGATCGGGATCTGGTTGAAGTTCGGCCCGCCCAGCCGGGAGAGCTGCGTGTCGAGGTAGGAGAACAGGCGGGTCTGGAACAGCGGGTCGTCCGTGACGTCGATGCCGGGCACCAGGTTGCCGAGGTGGAAGGCCACCTGCTCGGTCTCGGCGAAGAAGTTCGTGGGGTTGCGGTTGAGGGTGAGCACGCCGATCGGCTGCACCGGCGCCAGTTCCTCGGGCACGATCTTCGTGGAGTCGAGCAGGTCGATGCCCTCGAAGGTCTGCTCCGGGGTGTCCGGGAAGACCTGGATGCCCAGCTCCCACTGCGGGAACGCGCCCGCCTCGATGGCGTCGTACAGGTCGCGCCGGTGGAAGTCCGGGTCCACGCCCCCGATCATCTGCGCCTCCTCCCACGTCAGGGAGTGCACGCCGAGCTTGGGCTTCCAGTGGAACTTCGCGAGCGCCGTCCCGCCCTCGGCGTTGACCAGCCGGAAGGAGTGGACGCCGAAGCCCTCCATCATGCGGTAGGAGCGCGGGATGCCGCGGTCGGACATGTTCCACAGGACGTGGTGCGTGGCCTCGGTGTGCAGGGACACGAAGTCCCAGAACGTGTCGTGCGCGCTCTGCGCCTGCGGGATCTCGCGGTCCGGGTGCGGCTTGGCGGCGTGGACGATGTCCGGGAACTTGATGCCGTCCTGGATGAAGAACACCGGGATGTTGTTGCCCACCAGGTCGAACGTGCCCTCGGAGGTGTAGAACTTCGTCGCGAAGCCGCGGGTGTCGCGCACCGTGTCGGCGGAGCCGCGCGAGCCGAGCACGGTGGAGAAGCGGACGAAGACGGGCGTGGTGACGCCCTCGTCGAGGAACGCGGCCTTGCACACGTTCTTGGCGTTGCCGTAGCCGACGAACACGCCGTGCGCGCCCGCGCCCCGCGCGTGCACCACCCGCTCGGGGATGCGCTCGTGGTCGAAGTGGGTGATCTTCTCCCGCAGGTGGTGGTCCTGGAGCAGCGTCGGGCCGCGCCGGCCCGCCCGGAGCGAGTGGTCCGTGTCGTACAGGCGCGCGCCCGTCGACGTCGTCAGGTACTCGCCCTGCTGCTCCCGCACGTCGGCGTCGGCCCCGGTGGGCGCGCCCGTCGCCGTGCGCGTCTCCGGTGATCCCTGATCCGCCTTGCGCGGGGGTGCCGGCTTCGGCTCGGTGGGCTCCTCCAGCGGGGGCGGCGCGCTGCCCGGTGCACCCGGGATCGGCGGCGTCGCCAGGTCGGCGACCTTCTCCACCGCCTTCTCCAGGGCGTCCTTCACGACTTTCGCGGGCTTGATGGGGTCCACGTACTCCTCCTCGTCGGCAGTCCTCCCGCGACTACCCGACGCGGCGCGGCGCTACACGTGCCGATCACCGACGGCGGCGAGCGCGTCGTCGAGGGTGTCGTGGAGCGCCAGCTCCCGTTGCAGGCCCACGAGGGCGAGGGTTCGCCGCACGATGGGCGCGGTGACCACGCGCAACGTGGCACCGGCGGCCCGGAGGCGTTGGTGCGCGGTGAGCAGGGCCTCGATGCCGGGCGAGGAGAAGAACCCGATCCCGGCCAGGTCGGCGACCACGGTGCCGCCGGCCGCGGCGCGCCCGGCCAGCTCCAGCAGGGGGTCGCGCAGCGCGGCGACCGTCACGGTGTCGATCTCGCCACTGGCGGCGAGGACGACGACGTCGTCGTCCAGCCGGCGTGTGGTGGTGCTGAGCTCCGCGCCGCCTGATCGTCCCATTCCACCCGTCCTGGTCGGTTCCGTGGGGAGACCAGCAGAGCACACCGCGCCCGGGTCGGCATGACGGGTGCGCGCCACCCCGGCGCCCCTGCCGTTCCGGGACCGGTCGGTCCGGGGTGCGCGCTCACGGGGCGGGGCTCACAGGGCGATGAGCCCCGCGTTCGTGGGGCGGAAGCCGCAGCTGTCGAAGTAGAACGCCCCGAGGTGGTCGTCGAAGTCCACGTGCAGCCACTCGCAGCCCGCCTCGCGGGCGCCGGTGACGGCGCGGGCGACCAGTTCCCGGCCGACGCCCCGCCGCCGCTCGGGGCCGGCGACCAGCGTGTCGAGGACGAACGCGTGGGCCGCGCCGTCCCACGCCACGTTGACGAACCCGACGAGGTCACCCGCGCGACGGGCGCACACCCAGCCCAGGCTGTGCCGGTTGACCTGGCCCCACCAGTCGTCGTCGGGCAGGACCGGGTGGTCGAAGCCCTCCGCGTGCAGGACGTCGACCTCGTGGTTGTCGAACCGCCCCCGCCACTCGTAGTCGATCATCCGGAAAGCCTAGCCGGCCCCATCGCATCAGCCCTTCGGCCGATGCCGAACTCCGGACCTCGGGCCGATCCCCCACGCGGCTCACGCCGGCAGCGTGGTCGCCATGGCACACCACCACTCCTTCCCCGGCCCCCGGGTCGGCGCGACCGCCATGGTGCTCGGCCCGCTGCTGCTGCTCACCGCGACGGCGCTCCGCCTGCCGTTCCACCACTTCTTCCCGCAGCAGTTGACGGCCGTGGCCGAGCACCCGGCGCTGATGGCCACCGCGCACACGGCGGCACTGGCGGGCACCGTGCTGCTGGTGCCCGCGGTCCTGGTGCTGGCCCACGACATAGGCCGGCTGAGACCGGTCTGGGCCACGTGGGCCGCCGGGCTGGTGCTGGTGGGCGTGACCGAACGGATCTTCCACGCCGGTGTCGACCAGGCGGCGCACGGCCTGGTCCGGCGGCACGGGGCCGAGTTCGCCACCGACCTGGTCGCACGGTCGTACGGCGACCTGCACCTGTTCAGCTTCCTGTCGTTCACGATCCTGCTCGGCTGGCCGGTGCTCGCGTTCGCGGCGCACCGCACCGGCGCGCTGGGCAGCGGCCGGTTCGCTGTCGTGCGCGCGGTGGCCTTGGGCGCGACGTCCCTCTTGCCGCTGGGGGTGCTCAAGGGCACCGAGGTCACGTCCGTGGTGGCCGTGGTCGGCCTGTGCGTGGCACTCGTGCCCGGCGGCGTGCGACTGGCCAGGGGCACCCCGCGCCCGACCCACCGCTCGGTCCTGGTGTTGTTGGCCGCGGTGCCGGTGCTGGGGGTTTTGGGGGTGGTGAGCACGCTGGGGTAGGCGGTGCTCCGAGAACCCCGATCGCCGTGTCCGGTGGTACGGGTGCGAAGTGGTTCGTGGTGGGCCCGGGTGGCCGGCGCAGGCCGGTCAGCGCAGGCCGGCGAGTTCCTCCACTCGGGACCGGTCCGGGCGTCCGACGCGCAGTGCCGCGTCGAGGGTCGGGTACGGGCGCAGTTCCGCGTCCAGGCCGGCGATCCGGAACGGTCGCAGGACGTGCCGCTGTGAGGCGACCACGCGCAGCGCGACGCCGACCGACTCGGCGGCGGACAGGTCCCAGTACAGCTCGTTGAGCCCCGCCGCCGCGAAGAACCCCACGCCGCGCAGGTCGATCACGACCGGTGCGGGCGGTGTCGCCAGGGCGAGGGCGATCCGCACCTCGCGCCTGATCGCGGAGGTGGTCGAGGCGTCCACCTCGCCGGTCACGCGCACGACGACGGCGTAGCCGTGCACTTCCCGCTCCACCCGGAGCTGGTCGTCGAACCGCTCGGCGATCGTCATGGCGCCCTCCTCGGGGGCGAAGAAGCAGTGGCTGCTGCTGAACCGCCTGCGTGGCTCCAGACCGTACGCTCCCGAAGGCGATTGCGCAGCTCCTGGGCGCGGAAGTTGCCGTTCCTCCCCCTCGAGGCGATTGCATGGGACCGGGCCGGCCGCGTCACCTGTGCCCGGCCCGGTGGTCCCGCCGGTTAAAAGCAGCCGGCGGGACCGTCCTCGACTTGGCCGCGGCGTGCAGCCGTTCCAGGGCGCGGCGCACGCGGTTCCGGTGCGACCATTCCAGCCACCGCGCGGCACGGTCGGTCAGCTCGTCCACCGCGTCGTGCCCATCGGCGGTCGGCAGCTGCTCCCGCGAGCCGTGGAAGGTCGTCACGACCGCCAGGCACTCGCCTTCAGTGGAGAGCAGCGGTGTGCTCACGACGGCGTGCAGGCCCAGCGCCCGCAGGTCGTCGATCGCGGTCGAGCCGGTGAAGAGCGGGTCGACCGCCACCTCGGCGGCCACGATCCTGGTCCGTCGCCGACGGGCCGCGTCCGCGGTGACGGCGCCGGCGTCCTCCACTCGGCCGGGGCGGTCGGATGGGGGTCGACGCCGGCCGGCCCGGCACCACCGGGACGAACACCACTGGAATCGACGGCGACGGGGATCGACGCCGACGGGACGGACGCGCACGGCGTGGACGACGCCGTCCGGGTTGCCGCCCTCGACGAGCCGCACCTCGTCCGCCTCCGCCCAGGTGCGCTCCAGCACCGCGCGCAGCAGGTCGCGCAGCACGGCCGGCCGGGTGTCACCGGCGCCGAACCCCGGGTCGGGGGCGGGCTCGGGCGGGGGCCACGGCTCGCGCGGCCGCGGGCGGGGCGGGTCGACCAGGGTTTCCGCCAGTTCCCGCATCCGCACGTTGCTCCGCTGGGCCACCCCGCGCAGCAGGGTGAACGCGGTGTCCGAGTCGGCCGGCAGGCAGCGCTCCTGGAGCATGCCCAGCGCACGGGCGATGACGGGGCGGCCCGCGAGCTTGGCGCGCAGGTCGCGGACTTCCCGGGCCGGCTTGAGCACCGTCGCGTCCTGGTGCCCGCCCACCACGTCGGACTGGGCCCCCAACGCGCTGTCGACCGTGGGGTGCACGTCGATCACGTCCGGCAGCCGCTTGCCGCGCAGGACGCGGGCGACCAGCGGGTTGCCCGCCACGACCCTGAGCCGCCGGCCGGTGCCCGCCAGGTCGTCGGCCACGCCGAAGAAGGCGGTCACGCCGGCCCCCGACAGCAGCCGCACGCCGGTGAGGTCCACGACCAGGTCACCGTGCCCCGCCTCGACCAGCTCGGCCAGCCTGGCCGACACGCTCGCGCTCGCCGCCGCGTCCAGCTCCCCGGACACCGCGACGACCTGGGCCTCACCGGCCGCCGGCTCGGCCGGGGTGAGCGCGGCGACGTCCACCCGGACCGCCCTCCCGTCTGCGGCGACCTGGCGCGTCGTGCTCCGGTTCACCGTCGGGGCCACCTGTGCCAGGCTGCCGGCGGGGCGCGCCGCGATGCCGGCGCGCGGTTGCCGCCGCAGGCCACGCGTTTCACTCGTTCGGCCTACTACTGTGGCGTCCGGTCCGCGACGAGCCCTTCGAAGTACGGCTTCATCGACGGGTAGTAGTCGTCGAACACCGGCAACGGGGTGCCGTCGCGCGAGGCGACGAACATGTCCAGGTAGTACTCCCAGCCCGGCCCGACCTCGCCGATGCCCTCCTCGGTGTCCAGGTGGTGCACGAGGCTCAGTTCCGTCACCCCGTCCACTTCGGACAGCAGCACCTCCAGCCGCCAGGTGCCCGCCTCGTCGACCGTGGACACGGCGAGCCTGCGCGGCGGGTCGCACACGTCGATGCGCACCTCCATCCAGGGCTGGTCCTCCTCGTGCGCCATCCGCACCCGGACCGTGCGGCCCGGGGCGCCGTCACCCTCCCAGGGGCCGAACCACCTCGCGGTGCGCTCGGGCTCGGTGAGGCCGGCCCACACGTCGTCCGCGAGCGCGCGGAAGGTGCGGGTGATCACCAGGTCGCCGGCCCCGTCGGTGCGGAGGAGTCGCCCGGTGGCCGACGGGGTGGAGCGGTGACGGGTCATGCGGTGTTCTCCTCGGGGTGTTCGGCGCGGCGTTCCCGCCGGGTCCGGTGGACCTCGGTTTCCAGGGCGTCGAGGTGGTGCGCCCAGCCGGTGGGGCGGGTGAAGCCCGCGAGCCACCGGGTCAGGGGGGTGAGGCCCGACGCGTCGAGCACGTAGAACCGCTGCCTGCCGACGAGCTCGTCGCGCACCAGGCCGCTCCCGCGCAGCACCCGCAGGTGCCTGCTGACCGCCGGGCGGCTGATCGCGAACCGCTCGGCGATCTGCCCGGCCGACAGCCGCGCGTCGTCGCGGAGCATCTCCAGGATGGCGCGCCGCACCGGGTCGGCCACGGCTGCCGCCACCTCGTCCACGACCGGAAGCGTAACCCGGTGGTTACGCTTCCGGCAACGGGGTCGGCGGATCGGGACCTCGACGCCTGTCGGACCCCGGTGCCCGTCGGACCTCAGGCGAGGCCGTCCAGGAACGCGGTCAGGACGCGCCGGTACGGCTCGACCGTGGTCAGGTCGGCGTGCTCGTCCGGGCCGTGCTGCCCCTCCCCCCGCACGCCGAAGATCACCGCGTCCACGCCGTGCTGGTGGTAGAACCGGGAGTCGGCCGCGCCGTGCTTGCGCAGCAGCTCGCCGGAGTGGCCCTGCGCCCGGGCCGCCTGCTGGAGCGCGCGCAGGTCGGGTGAGGCGGGGTCGACGCGGTGCGGCGGCTCCACGCGGTCGACGTGCGCGGTGACACCGGGCGGGCACAGGGCGGTCAGGTGCGCGGCGACCTGGTCGGGCGTGCGGCCGGCGAAGTCGGCGTCCTCGGCCGGGAAGCGGATGTCGAGCCACGCGGTGGCATCGGCCGGGACCTGGTTGAGCGCCTCGTTGCCGGTGGTCACGCGGGCGACGTTCACCGTCGTGCGCCACTCCTCCCGCTCGGCCACGGGGTACTCGGCGAGCACGCCGTCCACCGCCCTCATGACCTTGAGCAGGGCGTTGTCACCGGTCCACTGGTAGGCGGCGTGCGCGGCACGGCCGGTGGCGCGCAGCCGGGCGACGACCAGGCCCTTGGACTCGGCCACCACGCACAGCCCGCTGTGCTCGCCGATCACCACGAAGTCCGCCGTCACGCCCTGCTCGAGCTGGTGCAGGGTGCCGTGGTGGCCACCGACCTCCTCGTCGGTGACGAGCTGGAGCCCGAGCGGGTAGGGCAGGCGCTCCGCGCGGTCGCGGAACACCTCGGCCAGCACGAGCGCCGACAGCTTCATGTCCTGCGCGCCGCGGGCGAAGAGCCGGTCGCCCTCGCGTCGGGGCGTGAACTGCTCGTCGTCGCCGGGCACCACGTCGAGGTGCGCGTTGAAGAGCACCCGGAAGTGTGGCCGTGGACCGGCGGTGCGGACCAGGGCGCCGGGCTTGCCGCCCGAGTCGAACCGCTCGACGGTGAAGCCGGGCCCCACCACGTCGAGCACGAGGTCGAGCGCGCGGCGGAGGTCGTCGGGCCGGTCTGCGGTCGAGCGGATGCCGAGCAGCTCCCCGGCGCGGTGCGGCAGGTCCATGCGCCCCATCGTGCCGGGCCCAGCCGGTGTCCGGCACGGTGTGCTCAGCCCGCGTCCGACACGGCGTGCGCTCCCTCGACGGGAGCGGGGCAGCGCGGCCGGGCGCGCAGCTCGACGATGCCGACCACCAGCGCGAGCGCCACCGCGACGGCCGCGCCGCCGATCGCGACCAGCGCGGCCTCCCCGAAGTCCTGGCCCGTGCCGCTGAGCACCGCGTAGAACACACCGGCCAGCGCCGCCGTGCCGACCGCGGACCCGATGCGCTGCCCGGTCTGGAGCGCGCCGCCGGCCGCGCCCGCCATCGACACCGGCACGTGCCGCAGCGTCAACGTCGTGTTCGGCGAGATCACCCACCCGCCGCCGATGCCGCCGACGAGCAGCGCGGGCGCGACGGCCCAGCCCGCGAGGTGCGCGGGCGCGAACCGCAGCACCAGGGCCGTGGCCACGAGCCCTGCCGTGACCAGGCTCAACCCGGTCACGGTGAGCCTGCGCCCCCAGGTCTCGACCAGCCGGCCACCGATCACCGCGGACGCCGCGGAGCCGACCGCGAACGGCGTCACGGCCAGGCCGGACTCCAGCGGCGTGTAGCCGAGGCCGGTCTGGAAGTACAGCGCGAACACCAGCCAGATGCCGCTGAACCCGACGAAGTAGACCAGGCCGAGCAACGCGCCCGTGCCGTAGCCGGGTGTACTGGTGAACAGGCGGACGTCCAACAGCGGGCTGCCGTCGCGCGCGGCGATCCTCCGCTCCCAGCGCACGAACAGCACGAGCAGCGCCGCGCCGAGCGCGAACAGCCACCACAGCTCCGCCAACCCGCCCGCCTCGGCCAGCACCAGCGGCAGCATCACGGCCAGCACGCCCGTGCCGAGCAGTGCCGCGCCGAGCAGGTCGAGCTGCCCGCGCGCCCCCTTGCGGCCCCGGGGCAGCAGGCGGGCGGCGAGCACCAGGGCGAGCACGCCGATGGGCACGTTGACGTAGAAGATCCAGCGCCAGCCCTCGTCCTCCCCCGCGACGGCGAGGATGACACCGCCGACGACGGGGCCGACCGCGGTGGAGACGCCGACCGTGGAGCCGAAGAAGCCGAACGCCCGGCCGCGCTCGGCGCCGCGGAAGAGCTGCTGGATCAGCGCCGAGTTCTGCGGGGCCAGCGCACCGGCCGACACGCCCTGGAGGAGGCGGGCGACGATCAGCACCTCGGTCGTCGGCGCGAGCCCCGCCAGGGCGCTGAACAGGACGAACCCGCTGAGCGCGCAGAGGAACATGGTGCGCCGGCCGATGGCGTCGCCGAGCCGCCCGGCGGGCACCAGCGCGAGGCCGAACGCGAGGGCGTAGCCCGACACGACCCACTGCACGCCGGCGGGCGACGTGCCGAGGCCGTGCTGGATCGACGGCAGCGCGACGGACACGATGCTCACGTCGAGCAGGCTCATGAACCCGGCGACCAACGTGACGGTGAGCGCCTTCCACCGGCGCGGGTCGGGCTCGTGACCGCTGCTCATCACCTTTTCCTACCCGCAGCGGGCCGTACCTGCACCACGGCGGGTGATCGGGTGACGGATGGGACGCTTGATCACCCGCGGACCGGGATACCCCCGGGGCATGGACACGACGCAGCTGGAGCAACTCCGCGGTTTCATCCTCGACGGCCTGGCCGACGACGAGGAGCGCGTGGCGCGCGGTGACGCGCCCCTGTTGGCCGACGCGGAGGCCCGTGGCCGGTTCCGCGTCCTGCGCTCGGATGACGGCCAGGGCTTCCTGCTCGTCCCGGGCGACCTGTCGGAGGAGGAGGACGGCGTCCCGGCGTCGCACGAGGAGAAGATCCGCGCGCTGCGCTCGGAGGTGGAGAACACCGACTCCGGGGACGTGCTCCAGCTCGTGGCGTCCGCGTACGAGGGGCGCCACGGCTGGCTGGAGGAGTGGCGCACCGCCACCCCGTGACGTCAGCGACCGCCGGGCTGCGGGGCCGGCACCGGCCGGGGGCCCGGCCCCGGGGCCGGCACCGATCGGGGGCGGCCCAGGTTGTCGCGCAGCAGCGCCTGCGACTCGGCCACCCCGATCGGTCCCCCGGGCAGCCTGCCGTCCTCGGCGCGCAACCGCGACAGGGCCTCGTCCATCGCCGCGTGGGCGGCGAACAGGCACGGGGTGCTGTAGATCGCCACGCGCACCCCCGGGTCGGCCGACTCGGACCGCGACAGGGCCGGTGACCGACCGCCCGCGATCTGGTTGGACACGACCGGCTTGGGGGCGGCCGCGCGGGCGTTCCGGCGCAGGACCTCGGTGGACGGCACGCCGTCGACGAGGACCGCGTCGGCGTCGGTCGCGGCGGGGGCGGCGGCGCGGCGCAGCATCTCCGCCTCGTCGGTGGCGTCGGTCCTGACCACGACGACGAGGTCGGTGCGGGTGTCCAGGACCGCGGTCAGCTCGGCCAGGTAGTCGGGCAGCGGCAGCACCTGCTTGCCGCCCACGTGGCCGCAGCGGCGGGGCGGCTCTGGTCCTCCAGCACGCGACTCCGGACGCCCCGACCTGCTCCAGCGCGCGCACCACGTGACACGCGACCTCGACGTACCCGTCGTCGATGTCGACCAGCAGGTGGTGGTCCGGGAACGCGAGCCGCAGCCGCCGCACGAACCCGATCACGTCGGGCCAGGCGATGAACCCGATGCCGGGCGGCCCGTAGTGGGACGCGGCGAGCCCGAACCCGGACACGAACACCGCGTCGTAGTGCCGTGCCGCGACGACGCCGACAGCATGTCGAACACCCCGACCACCGGTGTCGTGCCGTCGGACGCCACCGCCGCGCGGAGAGCCTCGCCGTGTGCCACGGGCGGAACGTTGCCACCGGCCGCCGCGCGGGGTCGAGGTACCGGAAGGATGATCCACTGACACGTCCGAGTCCCACCGCGCATCACCGCCGGGGCAACACCGCCGGGCAACACCGCCGGGGCCGCACCGGGTGGCCGCCGCGCGCGCGTCGTCGTGCGGCGGCCACGTGATCGGCAGCGGTATCGCCCCTTCCCCGGATCGACGCGATGCGGTGATCACTGGACCTCTTGGAGGCGGTCCACCCCGTGTCTACCTGGTGCGATGTCCGATCGGGTCGACGTTGACCGCATCGGCGGACGCCCACCGGCCGGTCAGGTGACGACCGCTCACCCATGACGAAACGTGACCTCGTCACCGCACGTCGCGCACGTGCTTCTGGCAGGCTTCCCCTCACGTCGCGGTGACCGCCGCGCGGGAGGAACGGGGAGACGTGAGCGCTGGAGACCGCCGCTGGGGCGACCGCGGCGAGGCCATCGGACGTGGAGTGACGTGGCTGGCGCGGTGGAGCACCCGCGCGGCGCTGGCCGCACTGGGGTTCGTGCTGCTGTGGTGGCTGATCGGCAAGCTGTGGGTGGTCGTGATGCCGGTGCTGCTCGGCCTGCTCATCACCACCGTGCTGTGGCCGCCGGCGCGGTGGCTGCGCGGCCGCGGCCTGCCGCCGGCCCTGGCCGCGTCGGTCGTGCTGCTGGTCGGCCTGGGCGTGCTGGGCGGCGTGGTCGCGCTGATCTCCACGTCCATCGCCTCCGGTGTGCCGGAGATCGCCGACAGCGCCACCAAGGCCCTCCAGCAGGCCCGCGACTGGCTGTCCGGGCCGCCGTTCAACCTCGCCGACAGCAAGCTGGACCAGCTGATCGACCAGGGCGTCGACCAGCTCCAGTCCAGCGTCGGCACGATCGCCAACGGCCTGCTCACCGGCGTCGGCACGGTGACCTCCGGCCTCGTCACCGGTGTCCTGGCGCTGCTGCTGGCGTTCCTGTTCGTCAAGGACGGCCCGCGGTTCACGCCGTGGCTGCGCGGTGTGGTCGGCGAGCGCGCGGGCGGGCACCTGACCGTCGTGCTGGAGCGCGTCTGGACCACCCTGGGCGACTTCATCCGCACGCAGGCGATCGTGAGCCTGGTCGACGCCGTCCTGATCGGCATCGGCCTGGTGGTCCTGGGCGTGCCGCTCGCGGTGCCGCTGGCGGCGCTGACGTTCCTGGGCGGGTTCATCCCGATCGTGGGCGCGTTCGTCGCGGGCGCGCTGGCCGTGCTGGTCGCCCTGGTGAGCAACGGCCTCACCACCGCGATCATCATGCTGGTGATCGTGGTGGTGGTGCAGCAGCTGGAGGGCAACGTGCTCCAGCCGGTGCTCCAGTCGCGCAGCCTGCGCCTGCACGCGGCCGTCGTGCTGCTGGCGGTCACGGCGGGCAGCAGCCTCTACGGCATCGCGGGCGCGTTCCTGGCGGTGCCGGTGGTCGCGGCGGTCTCGGTGGTGATGCGCTACCTGGACGAGGTCATCCAGCGCGGCTCGGTGAGCGGCGCGAGCGAGCCCGTCGAGACGGTCCCGGAGCGGGACCGGCCCGACGAGTAGGCGCCGCTCCCCGCGCGGTGGCGGCCGCCGCGCGGGGAGCCCGGCGGGCATCCGATCCGGTCGACATCGGGTCCGGTCGGCGTCGTGCCCGTCGGTCAGCGTCGGCGCAGCACGCGCGGGTCGGCGTCGAGGTCGTCGGCCAGCCGCAGGGTGATGAACTCGTTGTCGTCCGGCTTGCCGGGGGTGCGGCCCGACGACGACGGGAAGTTGTTGTCGTTGAGCACGGCGATGGTGCGGTCGTCCAGGATCACCACGTCCTCGATCGTGGTGAACGGGAACGTGAACCGCTCGCCGAACCCGCCGAGCCGGCGCGGGTTCGCGATGTCCAGCAGGTCGGCCACGAGGGTCTTGTCGAGCGTGCCGTCGCGGTCCCGGTCGCGCTTGTCGGCCAGGTAGACCTTCTTGGTGACGGCGTCCACGCCCTGCGCGCCGTCCCGCTCGATCACCAGCAGCCGGTTGCGGTCCACGGCGATCGCGTCGCCGATGGCGTGCTCGGGCTTGTCGAGCTGGTACGTCCACCTCGCGCCGGTGTAGCGCCCCCCGGCGAGGTCGAACTCGTTGAGCCGCAACGACCCCGGCGCGTCACCGGCGACGGTGCCCTCCAGCAGCGCGTCGAGGGTGCGGCCGTCGGCGGACAGAGCCAGGCCCTCGAAGCCCTTGCTGCCGCCCAGGTTGGCGGTGCCCGCCGGGTTCTCCGGGGCGAACACGCCGGGCAGCGGCACGGGCGGCGCGAGCAGCCGGCCCGCGCGGTCGAAGTGCAGCAGGTAGGGGCCGAACTCGTCGCCGATCCAGTAGGTGCCGTCGGCGGCGCGCTGGATGGACTCCACGTCGAAGTCGGAGCCGGTGAGCACGCGGTCGGGCCGGGTGAGCGCGAACGGCACGTGACCGTGCGGGTCGGTCAGCGTGGTCCCGCCGACCACGTCCACCGCGCCGGTGCGGAAGTCCGGCGCGAGGCGCTGCACGCGCAGGAGGAAGTCGGCGCTGTTGGCCTTGGTGCCGAAGCCGTTGTCCGACAGCACGTCGTAGGTGCCGTCGGCGTTGCGCAGCACCCCGCTGAAGCCCTGCACCGGCTGGTCGGCGAACGGCGGCACGACGCCGTTGACCGGTGCGGTGCCCAGGGCCGCGCCGGACGGCTCGCTGCCCGGCACGAAGGTGAGCGCGGGCAGCGACGCGAACCCGGTCAGCGTGGCGCGGCCGGGGGCGTGGCGGTCGGTGGGCGACGCCGCACCGGGCACCGCCGCCACCACCAGCGCGAACGCGGCCAGGCCGAGGACCAGCGGTCTCCTCATGGTGTTCCGTTCTGCCGTGGCGCGACCCGTCGGGTCACGCGGTGGGCGGAACGCTAGGAGCCCGCGGTGAACGGCGGGTGGCGCGCGGCGTCACGGCCGGTGGACCGGAGTGATCCGGTCGTTGCGCAGGTGCTGGTAGACCACGGAGGTTCGCACGTCGGCGACCTCGGCGCGCTCGGTGAGCCGGTCGACGACGAAGGTGTAGAGGCTCTCGTTGTCCGGCACGGCGACGTGCAGCAGGAAGTCCTCGTCGCCGGTGGTGACGAACACGCCCAGCGTGTCGGGCTGCGCGACGGCCCAGGCCCGGAACTCCTCGATCACCCGCCGGGCGGGCGGGCGGATGCGCACGGCGACCAGCGCCTGCACCGGGCGGCCGATGGAGGGCAGGTCGACGTCGAGGATCGCGCCCTTGATGATGCCGCGCTCCCGCAGCAGGCGGGTGCGGTCGAGTGCCGTGGTGGGTGCGACGCCGACCGCGGCGGCCACGTCCCGGTTGCTGCGCCGCGCATCGACCTGCAATGCGCGCAGGATCTTCGTATCAAGTTCGTCCATGACCACCCACCAAGCCTTCTATCCGAATCATCATCGGATCACTTGGTCGAACACCGTACAGGTGCCTAGCATTCTGCCACCGAGCCCGATGAACGCACGGAGGACCACGTGACCGCTGTCGGCTTCGAGCCGCAGGAGATCGACCTGCTCCAGCCGACCCGGGCGGCCCGCTTGAAGTGGGTCGTCGTGGTGGACTCGGCGTTGCCGCCGGGCCGCGCCGTGAACGCCGCGGTGTGCGTGGCGTCGGCGACGGCCCGGTCGGTGGCCGGGCTGCTCGGCCCGGACGGCGAGGACGCGACCGGTTCGGCCCACCCCGGACTGCCCTGGGCGGGCTGCACGGTCCTGGCCGCGACCGGCGACCGGCTGGCCGCGCTGCGCGCGAAGGCCGCCGACTCCCCCGGCGTGTTCGTCGCCGACATGCCGGTGCAGGCGCAGCGCACCCGCGTGTACGACGACTACCTGCGGCAGCTCTCCGAGGCGTCCGACGTGGAGTACCTCGTGGTGAGCGTGGTGGGGCCGCGCAACCGCGTCGACAAGCTGGTGAAGGGGCTGGAGCTGATGCCGTGACGCGCTACCGGCCGCTCTCCGCCCACTTGCGCCGCGCACTGCCCACGACACCGCGCAGCAGCAGCACGATCACCACGCCGATCACGAGGTTGAGCACGGCGGTGAACGCCTTCGCCTCGGGGCTCACGCCGAGGCTGAGCGGCAGCACCACGGCGATCGCGGTGAGCAGGACCATGATCCAGGAGAAGAACCGGACGGCGTTCGGCGTGGTGGCCAGCAGCAGTTGGAGCAGCCCGGTGGCACCGAGCGCGCAGGCGGCGGAGGTGAGGGCGTAGGTCAGGGTGTTGGCGTCGCCCCACACCCCGTCCCCCTTCGGCGCGAGCACGTCCACCCCGAGCAGACCTCGCGCGACGAGGGTGCCGACGATCGCGAGCAGGCCGGTGACCAGGGCGGTCGCCACGCTGCCCGCCCACAGGGTGGTGGCGTCGAACCGCCGGCTCGGGTCGGGCGGCGCGGCGGGCCGCCGCGGCGGCGGCGGCGGTTCCCGGAGCACGGCCGTCTCCGGCGGGACCTCGCGGAACGAGTCGCGCACGGGTCGCCGCGGCTCGGGGGGACCCGTCACGGGTTCGAAGCGGGTCGTCCGGCGTTCGTCAGCCATGTCCGCGAGTATCGGGCGGCCGCCGGCCCGGCGCGCGGCGGCGGCACCGATCAGGTGACCCCATCAGGAGGTCGTCCCGACGCGGGTGCCTCCCGGCGTCGTTGCCGGGAGGCACCCGCGGGCGTGCCGCGGACCGGGTCAGCCCGCGTGCGCCTCGAACTCGGCGAGCTGGGCTGCGGGCCAGCCCGTGTTCGCGGTGAACGTCAGGCGCAGGTGGCGGTGGTTCGCGGTCACCGGGACGGTGACCTAGTTGCCGGACGCCGGGTCGAAGCGGTACTGCGCCGGGCCGACCAGCTGGGTGTACGCCGCGCTGCCCGCGACCGAGAGGGTCTGGGTGCGGGCGGCCCAGGCGGCGGCCGGTGGGAGCGCGAGCACGAGCCGGTTCACGGCCGTGCGGCTGCCCAGGTCGACGGTGAACGTCTGCGGGAACCGGTCGTTCGGGCTCTCCCAGTACGTGTTCACGTCGCCGTCGACGGCGTTGGTCCCCGGCAGGCCGCCGACGCCCGCCGCCTGGACGGGCTTGCCGCGGGCCACGTTGCCGGTCGGCTGCGGCGTGGTGGTCGTGGTGGTGGGCTGCGGGCCGGTCGTGGCGTACGCCTCCAGTTCGGCGAGCTGCCCGGCGGGCCAGCCCGTGTTGCCGGTGAACGTCAGCCGCACGAACCGGTGCGCGCCGGAGACCGGCACGGCGACCTGGTTGCCCGACGCGGGGTCGAAGCGGTACTGCGCCGAGCCGACCACCTGGGTGTACGCCCCGCCGTCGGCGCTGCCCGACACGGACAGGGTCTGGGTGCGCGCCGCCCACTCGGCGGGCGGCGGCAGCCTGAGCACCAGGCGGCCCAGGTCCTCCGGCCGTCCCAGGTCGACGGTCAGGGACTGGGGGAACTGGTTGTTCGCGCTCTCCCAGTAGCTCCCGGGGTTGCCGTCCACGGCGTTGGACGCGGGGAAGCCGCCGTTGGCCGTGGTCGCGGTGGCGGGCCTGCCCCGCGCCAGGTTCCCGCCCGGCTGCACCGACGTGGTGGTGGTCGTGGTGGTGGTGGTGGTGGTGGTGGTCGGCGGCGCGGTCGGGTCGGTGTGGACCGGCTCGGGCCACGGGCCGCAGTACGGCGTGCCGTCCCAACCGGAGTTGCCCGCGCCGCGGGTGATCCGGAACCCGCCCTCGCCCAGGCAGCTGTAGATCCCGGCCCGGCCGAGGCCGGTCGCGGTGACGTTGGTGAACGACGCCGAGCCAGGCGACTGGAGCTGCACGCCGAACGTGCCCGCGCCGATGATGCGCACACCGTTGAAGTGCACGTTCGTGATGGTGCCGCTGATGAACTGGATGGCCTCGTAGTTGCTGTCGACCAGGTCGGTGTCGGTGACGTCGACGCGGCCGTTCATCGCGCCGTCGCGGGCGTCGAACCACAGCGCGCCCACGCCGAACTGCCAGTTCGAGTCGAGCACGCCGGCGCGCAGGGTCGTGTTGCGCGACAACGCGGTCGTACCCGCCAGCGGCACGGAGGAGAACCGGTTGCCGACGTGGATGCCGCCGCCCTGGTCCTGGGTGTCGGCCACGACGTTCCCGGTGGCGGTGTTGTCGCGGCCGCCGTAGATCGCGATGCCGTTGGCCTTCATCGGCACGACCACGGTGTTGCGGTGGATCGTGTTGGAGTGGTCGGCCTGGTGCTCCGACCAGAGCGCGATGCCGTCGTCGGAGATGTTGCGGAACAGGTTGTGCTCGACCAGCGCGTTGCTGATGCCGCGGTGCAGGTTCATGCCGTCGGCGAGCTGGTCGACGACCCGGTTGTGCCGGATGGTCAGGCCGTCGAACGGCCCGTCGAGCCACATCCCGACCTTGGTGTGCTGGAGGAACATCCCGGAGATCACCGAGCCGCCGCCCAGCGCGCCGCCGATGGCGTTGGTCTGGTCGCAGTCCACCCGGTCGGTGACCTCGCCGATGATCGCGAAGTCGTGCAGGCCGACGCGGGCGCTGACGCCGGAGTTGCCGCCCTGCCCGCACGACGGGGGCTCGCCGAGGCCGTAGAAGCCGACCCGGGCGCCGGTGACGACGCTGTGCCAGTGGCCCGCGCCGCGCACGGTCACCCGGTCGACCGTGATGTGCCTGGTGACGGTGAAGCGACCGGCGGGGATCCACACCTCGCGGCCCTGCGCGCGCCCCGCCGCGACGGCGGCGTCGAACGCGGCGCCGTCGTCGGTGCCGTCGTTCGGCGTGGCGCCGTGGTCGGTGACGGAGACCGAGTTCGCCGGGCGCGTGGCGGCGGGCGCGACGAGTTCGAAGTCGGCGAGGTCGATCGTGTAGGACGGCGCGTCGTCGCCGGCGTCGACCTGGAGGCGGACCGTGGCGCCGGCCTGGAGGGTGCGGCCGAACAGCGCGCGGGTCGAGTCGTAGAGGTGGTGCGGCTTGCCCTGGTTCGGGTCGTTGGCGTACGGGTAGCCGCCGTAGCGCCAGGCGTACTTCGAGGTGAGCGTGAGGCTCGTCGACTTCCGCCCGTCGAGGTAGAGCGAGAGCGGGGCGGTGATGCCCGCGCCGCCGTTGCCGTCCGGGACGCTGTAGCGCAGGTCGATCGAGTTCGCGGGCTCGGTCAGGGTGAACTCGACGTAGCGGCCCTGGCCGGACAGGGTGACCGCGCGGCGGCCGGACGCCTCGCCCTCCAGCGTGCCCTGGCGGCGGCCGGGGCCGATCTTCGTGCCGTTCGTGGCGGCGTTCTCGGCTTCGTGCTCGACGAACGGCACGTCCGCGCCGCGGCCGACGACGTCGAACGGCGAGGTGGCGACGGCGGCGACGACCGGGGCGGACGACGCCTGCGGTGCGGCGGCGACGACGAGCGCGGTGAGCAGGGAGGTGGCCACCGCCGCCGCGCCGAGCGCCAGGGGGCGCCGGTGGGTGGGGTCGACTCGCATGGGTTCAGCCCTTCGTTGGACGGGACCCCTGACTGCGGGCAGGGATGTTCCACGCGGCCGTTGAGCAGGGACGTCACGCCGTGTGGTGTGGCGCACACCATAAGCGGGCCGAACAGCCGACCGCAAGATATCTATCAAATCGCGCAAAAACTTGACTGACCCTTCAAGGGTGTCGTAGGCGCAGCAGTCCGGTGAGCGCGTCGGCGGTGTCGTGGGAGGTCCGGTCGGGTGCGGGCCACTCCGCCGGCCAGGGCCGGCCGTGGCTGACCCACCACGTGCGGAACCCCGCGCGCCCGCCGCCCACCACGTCCAGCACGGGGCTGTCGCCGACGACCCAGCCGTCCCCTCCCCCGCAGCGGCGCGCCGCGAGGTGGTAGATCGCCGGGTCGGGCTTGCGCACGCCCGCCTCCCCCGACGCGCACCAGCCGTCCAGGTGCTCGGCCAGGCCGGTGCGCCGCAGCTTGGCCCCTGGTTGTCCGGCTCGCCGTTGGTCACCACGCCGATCCGCCACCCGGCCTCCCGCAGCGCGACGAGCGCGTCGAGCACGCCGGGGCGCGGCGCGACCAGTTCCGGCACACGGGCCCGGTAGCGCGCCCACAGCACGTCCGCGGGCTCCGCCAGGCCGAACCGCTCCCGCGCCTCGGCGAACAGCGCGTCCTTGCGCCCACCGGCCCGCGCGCACAGCCACGGCACGGCGTCGTCGGGCAGGCCGTGCTCGGTGGCGAGCCCGGCCGCCCACACCGCGAACGCGCCGGCGAGGTCCACCAGCGTGTCGTCGAGGTCGAGCAGGGCGAGGCTCAGTACGCGCCCGCCAGCTTGCGGTGGTCCCACGAGACCACCGAGGTCGGCGCGAACCGCAGCCCGACGCGCTTGACCGCCTGGGCGGCGACGAACGCGTCCAGCTCCGGTCCGCTCCGCCCGGCGTAGCGCGCGGCCACGGCGCCGCCGATGCGGGCCACCTCGGCCCGCTCCTCGACCAGCCTCACGTCGCACTCCATCGTGACGCCGCGCAGCTCCTCGTAGCTCTCGCCGGCCTCCAGCTGGAGCGTCGCCTCGGGCGTGCGGCGCAGGTTCGCCACCTTCTGCGAGGCGCGGTAGGTCCAGGCGAGCAGCTCGCCGTCCTCGACCGCGAACCACAGCGGCACGAGGTGGGGCCTGCCGCCGCGACCGACGGTGGCCACCGTGACGACGCGCCGCTCCTCCAGGAACGCGGCCACTTCGTCCGGGGTCATCGTGATCAGCGCGCGCCTCGACATGCGCGTCAGGATAGGGCGCTGCCCTCGCGCGGCCCGGCGGCCCCGGCGATGAGGTCGCCGACGGTCCCCTCCTCCAGCAGCTCCAGGAACACGTCGACCAGGTCCGGGTCGAACCGCGCGCCCCGGCCGGAGCGCAGCTCGCGCACCGCCTGCTCGTGCGTCAGCGCCCGCCGGTGCGGCCGGTCCGCGCACATCGCCGCCCACGCGTCGCACACCGACAGGATGCGCGCCTCCAGCCGGATCGAGTCGCGGGTCAGGCCGTTGGGGTAGCCCGCGCCGTCCCACCGCTCGTGGTGCTGCCGGATCACCTCGGCGACGTCGGCGTGGTCGGGCAGCACGCCCACCATCCGCGCGCCGCTGTCGGGGTGCTCGTGCAGCAGGTGCCACTGCTGGTCGGTGAGCGGGCCGGACTCGGTGAGCAGGTCGTCGGGCAGCACGATCATGCCGACGTCGAGCAGGCGTCCCGCGCGGTGCGCGGTGCGGACCTGGGCCGGGTCGCAGCGCAGGCGCTCGGCCACGGTCCTCGCCCACTCGGCGATGGCCAGGCTGCGCCCGGGGCTCGCCACCCGCAGGTCGACCAGGTCCGCGACCTGGTTGAGGTAGTCCACCGCGACGTCCTCCCGGTGTTCGGCGATCGACGTGCCGCCGGCCACGGCGCGGTCCCGACCGAGGTCCTTGGCCAGGTACAGCGCGCGGTCGGCCGCGGACACCAGCGCGGACGCCGTGCAGTGGTGCGAGGCGAACGCGGCGGTGCCGGCGGAGAGCGTAACCGTCACCGATCGCCGGTCGCTCACGGCGATGGGCCGGCGCGCCACGCCGTGCCGCAGCTCCTCGGCCAGCCGCGTGGCGTTCTCGGCGTCGGCGCCCATGACGATCAACGCGAACTCCTCGCCGCCGTAGCGGGCGAGCACGAGGTCGGGCCCCGCGACCGCGCGCAGCCGGTCGGCCACCTCGACCAGCACCCGGTCGCCGGCGGGGTGGCCGTAGCGGTCGTTGATGGCCTTGAACCGGTCCACGTCGAGGATCACCACGGCCAGCGGGACGCCGGTGCGGCGGGCCCGCGCCACGTCCTCGGCGAGCCGCCCCTCGAAGTACCGCCGGCTGCGCAGCCGGGTGAGGGCGTCGGTGATGGCCAGCCGCCGCTGGTCCACGGCGAGGCCCGCGAGGCGGGTCGCGGTCAGCGCGAACAGCAGGGCGCAGCCGATCGCGATCACCGGCACGTCCTGCTCCATCCCCCGCGCGTGCTGGAAGAGCAGCAGCAGCGGGCCGATCAGCGCGCCCGCGGACAGCACCGCCAGGCGCGGCCAGCTCAGCCGCAGGGCGGGCACCTCGGCCGGCTGCGCGATCCGCCCCATGGCCGGGTGCAGCGCGCACGCGCCGAGCGCGAGGTTGCCGCCGAGCCAGATGGCGTCGAGGAAGTTGCCCGCCGCGTAGGTGCCGTCGAGGCGTTGGAGGACGTACACCGTGTCGGCGGTCATGATCGCCGCGAGCCAGGCGGTGAGCAGCACGAACGAGCCGTCCCGGCGTCCCGCGCCGAACAGCAGCCGCAGCGAGGCCAGCAGCACGACGAGGTCCATCAGCGGGTAGGCCAACGAAGCCGCCTCCACCAGCGGCGACGTGCCGAGGCGGGTCTGCGGCCCGATGACGAACACCCACGACAGCAGGCCGGCGACCACGGTCAGCGACACGGCGTCGAGCAGGCCGGGCAGGTCGTGGTCGGAGCGGCGCTGCCGGATGAGCACGACCAGGCCGACCACGACGAGCGGGTAGTGGCCGAGGTAGAAGACGTCGGCGACGGCCGGGTAGCGGGTGTCGTTGAGCACGTAGTGCGAGACGTAGAACGTGGCGTCGGCGAGGGCGTAGACGACCTGGCTGAGCCCGAGCACGATCCACGGCGCGCGTTTGCCGGGCCGGTTGCGGCGAATTCCCCACCACACCGCGACCGCGGCCGACGTGCTGACCGCGCAGTAGACGATTACCCGCAGGGGAACCGTCCCGACGAAGATGGGCAGCGCGTAGTAGGCGCACACCGCGAGGAACCCGAATAACAGGTAACCGATCCACGGACGGTTCTGCCCGGCGGTCGGCATTTCGCGGTTATCGACCGGGGTGGCTTCGGAGACGCGCAATCCCGGTGCTCCTTCTGCGGCTTCGCGTGGTCGGGGCGGCGGAGAGCCATTCGCAGTCTCCCACACTCCCGGGGACGAGTGGGTCACGGCACGGATAGAGTGCCATTGGTGTCGCACCGCGTTCGACGGCGACGCGGCGGCCGGGTCGAGGGGGATGGATGCCCAGGAACACGAAAGCCCTGTTGGAACGCGTGCGCGAGGAGTTGAAGCGCGACGGCGGCACGAACCGGCTGGTCCCGCTGATCGCGAGCGGCGAGGCGTCGGTGGAGGCGTTGAAGGCGTTGGCGGCGGAGGAGGACCGCATAGTTCGCAGCGACTGGCGAGCCTTCCTCACCTTGGCCGCGCAGTCGACGGAACTCCCGCAGCGCGAGTTCTTCTCGACGGTGGCGAGCGGCGAGGGCCTGGCGCTGGCCAAGCTCGGCGATTTCGCCGCGGCGTGCGGGCTCTCCCCCGACGACGTCGCCGACTACCGCGCGCTGCCCGGTTGCCAGGCGTACCCGTCCTACGTGGCGAGGCTCGCCCTGGACGGCAATCCGCACGACGCGCTGCTCGCGATTCTGGCGAACTTCGCGGAATGGGGCGGCTATTGCGCGACGATCGCGGCGGCGCTGCGCGAGCACTACGGTTTCGACGACGCGGTCTGCGCGTTCTTCGACTTCTTCGCCGAGCCCGCGCCCGAGTTGGACGAACTGGGCCTGCGCGCGCTCGACGCCGTCCTCGACACGGGTTGGACCGTCTCCGGCGCGATGCCCCAGGCGCTCCTCCTTCACTCCTACGAGTTGATGTTCTGGAACACGCTGGCCGACGAGAAGGCGTGACCGGCGGGCGCCTCACCCGGTGACGGAGGGCTGGGCGTCCCAGTTCTCCGCCAGGTCGGGGCGCCCGAACAGGTAGCCCTGGGCGTAGTCGCAGCCGGCCGCGCGCAGCCAGTCGGCCTGCTCCTGCGTCTCGATGCCCTCGGCCACGGTGTGCGCGCCGAGCACCTCGGCGAGGTCGACGATGCAGCGCACCACCCCGGCGGTGCGACCGGCGTCGTCGAGGTTGCCGGTGAACGACTTGTCGATCTTGACGACGTCGAACGGGTAGCGCTGGAGGTAGCTCAGCGACGAGTAGCCCGTGCCGAAGTCGTCCAGGGCGACGCGCACGCCGGTCTCGCGGACGTCCATCAGCCCCCGCATGGCGGCCTCGTCGGCCCACACGGATTCGGTGACCTCGACGGTGAGCCGCTCCGGCGGCAGGCCGGAGGTCTTGAGCACGCGGTCCAGCGAGGGCAGGAACGCGGGTGCGGAGAGCTGGCGGGTGGACACGTTCACCGTGACGCCCAGCGCGCGGCCCTGTTCGCGCCACCGCATCGCCTGCTCGCAGGCGCCCGCGAGGACCTTGTTGCCCAGCGGCACGATGAGGCCGGTCTCCTCGGCCAGGCCGATGAACTCGCCGGGTCCGAGCAGGCCGTGGCCGGGGCGCTGCCAGCGCACCAGGGTCTCCGCGCCGGTCGCCCGGCCCGTCGCGAGGTCCACGATCGGCTGGTAGTGCAGCACGAGCTGCCCGTCGGCGACGGCGGTGCGCAGGTCGGCCTTGTCGCGCTGCCGGGCCAGCACCCGCTCCCCCATCTCCGGCCGGAACAGGCGGATGCGCGCGCCGCCCTCGCGCTTGGCCACGTACATCGCGGTGTCGGCGTCGCGCAGCAGGTCGGCGGTGCCGAGGCCGGGCTGCGACACGGAGATGCCGACGCTGGCGCGGATCACGGTGTCGTGGCCGAGGCCGGTGAGCGGTCGGGCCAGTTCGGACAGCACGCGGGTCGCCAGGCGGGCGGACTCGCGCACGTCGTGGCCGGGGGCGAGGACGGCGAACTCGTCGCCGCCCAGGCGGGCCGCGGTCGCCACGGGGCCGACGGCGCGGCCGATGCGCTCGGCGGCGGAGACCAGGTACCAGTCGCCCGCCTCGTGCCCCTCGGCGTCGTTGACCTCCTTGAACCCGTCGAGGTCGATGACGAGCAGGCCGACGGCCTCACCGGAGCGCAGCGCGTCGTCGACGAGGTGCAGGAAGTGGGTGCGGCCGGCGAGGCCGGTCAGCTCATCGCGCTCGACGCGGGTGCGCAGCGCGTCCTCCCACTGGCGGCGCTTGCTCACGTCCAGCGCGGTGACCAGGGTGTGCCGGTCGGGCACGTGGTCCACGGGCACGGCCTGCACGGCCAGCACGGCGGTGGTGCCGTCGGGGCGCTCGACGTCGACCTCGACGGGGTCGTCGGCGCCGCGGCAGCCCCGGCCGCAGGCGGTGATGTCCGGGCCGTGCGGGCAGGGCACGCGGCCGGACCGCCCCTCGGGCCAGTCGAACAGGCGGCGGGCGCGGTCGTTGTGCAGGGTGGGCGCGCCGTCGCCGTCGAGCAGCACGAGGCCGACGGGACTGGCGCGGATGACGGCCTCGACGGTGCGGTGGGCGGCTTCGAGGCGGCGCGCGGAGCGGACGATCTCGTGCAGCGCCAGGGACACGATCGTGAGGCCCACCAGGGGCAGCAGGGTCGAGGCGAGGAGGGGTCCGGTGGCCTCGACCGGTTCGAGGACCACCCACGTGCCGACGCCGGTGAGGTAGCCCAGCAGCACGGGCACGGACTTGACCGGCAGCAGCACCGCGTCGCCGCGCAGGGCGCGCCGCACGACGACCGCGAACAGGAACCCGATGGCGGGTTCGGCGCTGGGCAGCACCAGCACCGCGCCGAACGCGGCCACGGCCTCCACCCCCGTCGTCCACCACGGGTCGCCGTCCGGCCGCACCCACCAGGAGGCGAGGACGCCGACCACGAGCAGCGCCAGCGGGATGCGCACGAGGCCGGAGCCGAGCAGGACGAGCTGGACGGTGAAGGCCACGCAGGCGAGCCACGCGAACAGCTCGGTCAGCTCGGTGATCCGGCGCACGCCGGCCTGTCCGGGTGACGACAGAGCGTCGTCGACCACGGCACGCGATCGACGAACCACGCCCCGTTACCCCCAGTCAAGCTGCGATCGGCCGAACATCCCGGTCGGGAGATCGCACTATGCTGAGCGGGAACCCGCGGGACAACCGCCATTCGGGTGAGTCCACTGTGGACGCGCGAAAATGCGGACCCGCCGGTCGAGCCGGCGGGCGCGTCAACCGGCGGGCGTCGCCTCGTCCGGCGGCTCCGCGTCGGGCGTCGGGTCGGGCGTCGTCCGCCGCAGGTCCGCGGCGGTCGACTTGGCCTCGTCGATCGCGCGCTGCGAGTCGGCCAACCGCTCGTCCTCGTCGGGGGTTCGGACCTCGGGCACCTCGTTCACGTCGGACATGGCCCTGGGTTGCCGGGCGATGCCGGGCACAAACTTGGACACGGCGCCGGGCGAGGCGTACCGTCGATAACAGCCCACCGGTTCGTAAAGCCGCGTGCCCGTGGAAGTCCCGGCGCCATCGAGTCCGGTGCCCGTCGAGTCCCCGTGATCCCGCCGAGGAGAGCCCATGTCGACCCGGACGCCCGCGCCGCCCCGCCCCTCGGCACGGCGGCGCGCCACGTTCACCGCGGTGCTGCTGGTGCTGACCGCGTTGCTGTTCTGGGTGCCGTGGGCCGGCCTGCTCGCGCCCAGCGCGCGGTGGCCGTGGCCGGTGCAGGTCGTGGGCACCGCGTTCTTCGCGGTCGCCTCGGTGGCGTTCCCGCTGCTGCTGGTCCGCGCGCACGGCCGCCGCCACTCCGACCGGGCGTCCCGGGCCGCGCACGCGATGCTGGGCGTGGCGTGGGTGTTCTTCGCCTGGACGCTGGTCACCGACGTGCTGCGCCTGGTCCTGGCGGTCGCGGGCGTGGACAACCCGTTCCGGTCCCGGTTGGTCGCCGTCCTGCTGCTGGTGATCGGCACGGCCCTGGTCGCGTACGGCGTCCACGAGGCGCGCCGCGTGCCGCGGGTGAAGCGGGTGGACGTGGCGCTGCCGAGGCTGGACGCCGCGTTCGACGGGCTCACCGTCGCGGTGCTGGCCGACACCCACTACGGCGCCATCGACCGCACGGCGTGGTCGCGGGCCACCGTCGAGGCGGTCAACGCGCTCGGCGCGGACGTGGTGGTGCACGTGGGCGACATCGCCGACGGCACCGTGGAGCAGCGGCGCGGGCAGGCGGCCCCGCTGGGCGACGTGCGGGCGTCCCACCGGTTCTACGTGTCGGGCAACCACGAGTACCTCGGCAACGCCCAGGCGTGGCTGGACCACATGACCGAACTGGGCTGGACGAGCCTGCACAACCAGCACCGGGTGCTGGAGCGCGGCGGCAAGCGCCTGGTGTTCGCGGGCGTCGACGACGTCACCGCCGCGCACTCGGGCGAACCCGGCCACGCCGCGGACCTGGACGCCGCGCTGTCGGGCACGCGCACCGACGACCCCGTGGTGCTGCTGGCGCACCAGCCGAGCGAGATCGGCAAGGCCGTCGCGGCCGGGGTGGACCTCCAGCTGTCCGGGCACACGCACGGCGGCCAGATCTGGCCGTTCCACCTCCTGGTGCGCTTGCAGCAGCCGGTGCTGGCCGGGTTGAGCCGGCACGGCGAGCGCACCCGGCTCTACACCAGCCGGGGCGCGGGGTTCTGGGGCCCGCCGCTGCGGGTGTTCGCACCGAGCGAGATCTCCCTGCTGACGCTGCGCGCCGCCTGAGGCGGCATGATCGGCCCATGAGGGTCGTGGTGGTGGGTGCGAGCGGGTTGATCGGGCAGCACGTCGTGGCGCGGCTGCGGGAGTCGGGGCACGGGGTGACGTCGGTGGCGCGCACGGCGCGGGCCGGCGTCGACCACGCGCTGGACGCGACGGCGGCCGCGGCGGCGGACTTCCGGGCGCTGCTGGCCGGGCACGACGGCGTGGTGTTCGCGGCGGGCGCGGACGACCGCGAGGCGCCGCGCGGCCCCGCCTACCCGGTGTTCCACCGCGGCAACGTGGCCCCGGTCGTGCGACTGCTCACCGCCGCCCGCGAGGAGGGGCTGACCCGGGCCGCCGTGATCGGCTCGTACTACACGCACTTCCACCGCGAGCACCCGGAGTGGCGGCTGGCCGAGCGCCACCCGTACGTCCGCAGCCGGGTCGAGCAGGCGCGCGGCGCGCGCGAGGCGGCGGGCCCGGACCTGCCGGTGGCGGTGCTGGAGCTGCCGTTCGTGTTCGGGCGGGCGCGGGACAGGCTGCCGAACTGGGCCGGGCCGCTGGACGCGTGGGTGCGCTCGCGCTCGCCGCTGCTGGCCCCGCCCGGTGGCAGCGCGGCGACGACGGTCGCGCACGTGGCCGAGGTCGCGGTCGACGCGCTGGAGCGGGCGTCCGGTGAGGACCTGCCGGTGTCGCTGGAGAACCTCACGTGGAAGGACATGTTCGGCCGCATCGCCGCCGCCGCGGGGCACGCGCGCCCGGTGCGCGCCCTGCCCGGCGCACCGGTGCGGGCGGGGTTGGTGCTGACGGGTCTCGCGCACCGCGCGCGGGGCAGGCAGTCCGGACTGGACCCGCGGCACCTGGGCGACCTGGTGCTGCGCGAGCTGTTCGTCACGCCGACGCGCGCGGGCTCGGTCGACGCGGCGCTCGCGGAGACCTTCCCGCGCGCCTGACCGTCCCCCGGGCGGGGCCGCCGTCAGTAGCGGCGGCCGCCCTGGTGCGGCGGCTCGTCGTAGTCGTAGTCGTCCTCGGGGACCTCGAACGGCAACGGCCGGTTCGTCCACGAGTCCAACAGCAGCACGAGCAGCGCGAACACCACGACGACGCCGCCGACCCAGGCCAGGCCGCCCCACACCATGACGCCCGCGATCAGCAGCATCGGCACCACCAGGAACAGGATGAACGGGTCGATCCGACCGAACTTCCTGCTTGCCGAACCCGCCATCAACGTCCTCCCAGTCAAGCGCCTCCCCGGGTGAACTTACGCGATCGCGTTCACCCGGCGGTCGACCGGGCGTCACCGACCGCGTTGTTCGCGGTCCGGGTACTGGCCCCGAGAGCGTTCCACAAACGTGGCCACGACTGCCAACAGGACCATGCCCGCGCCGAGCCCGAGGTGCAGCAGGTTGTCGGCCGCGTTGAACGGCACGAAGTTCGCGCCGCCGTCCTCGCCCACGATCGAGCCGTAGACCCAGAGCAGCAGGTAGACGAACCCGCCGGCGACGAGGAACAGGCGTGCGGTGCCGCGCGCCCGCGAGGCGGCCAGGCCCGCGACGCCGAACAGCAGGTGCACCAGGTTGTGCAGCACTGAGACCTGGAACACACCGAACAGCAGCGCGTGCGAGTGCGGTCCGGCGAAGCCCAGCTCGCCGTACTCCGCGGTCACGCCCGGGACGAACCCGAGCACACCGACCACCAGGAACACCGCACCGACGAGCAGGGCGAACACCTGCACCGGTCGGCGGTCCGCCTCGACCCGTTCCGCAGAGGTCGTCATCCCGTTCCTCCGATCGTCTCCATCCCGACCGTCATACCCGCGGCGGTCACGGCGAAACGAGGGCCGCGCGTTCGCGGTCACCTGCCTCCACCACAGGAGTGACGGGACAGCCACGGTCGTGCGCGAGGTGGCCGCCACCACCAGCGGAATCCCGTTCCAGCCCCCGGTCGGCGGTGGTGGAGGCCGACAGCGGTGAGGTCCGGGGCCGCGGAGGCGGCGGACCGCCGCGATCCGTCCGACCGTCAGGGCATCCGGGCCGCGATGGCGGCGGCGATCGGTTCCAGGCGCTCGCGCATGTCGGCGGGCGTCCAGTCCGCGTTGCCGTTGGTGAGCCCGCAGTCGACGCGGACCCGGTGGAACCCCTTGGTGAACTCCAGCCTGAACGAGGAGGAGTCGGCGACGCCGAACACGGCCCCGTCGCCGACTCCGGGGACGTCGACGGCGCCCTGGATGTCGCGGCGGTCCTCGGCGAGCGCGGCCCGTGCCGCCGCGTCGTCGGGGTGCGGGGTCACGGTGACGTTCGGGGACAGCGCGCCGTCCATGTGGGTGGTTCCCCCGGGGGTCGGCAGGCCGCGGTTCGGTGCGGCGGTGGTGCGCCTGCACGTGCTGGTGATGGGCCCCGCCGGTGTCGCGCCGTAGGTGCGGTCGACGTTGGTCGGGTCGACGGCGTAGCCCGTCGCGTCCTGGAAGTCCGCGCCGGTGAACGCGGTGCAGGCGTCGATGACCACCTGCCGGCCGTCCTGGCTCAGGTCACCGAGGTCGGCCGCCGCGTCGGGCGCGTCGGGCACCCCTTGGACGACCGCCGCGGCGAGCGCGGCGAGCGTGGCGTCGGGGATGGCCGGCTTCTTGTTGCTCCAGACCAGGTTCATCCTGAACCGGGTGTTGCGGACCCACCCGAGCACCTCGGCGGCACCGTCCCCGTCCTGCACGACGACCCCTTCGACGCCCGGCAGCGGCCGTCCCGGCTCCGCGGGCCCCGGCTCCACCACGCCGTCCTTGCCGTACTGCTCCAGCTCCAGCGTCAGGCTGCGGAACACCGCCTTCTCGTAGTCGACCGGCCTGACGTCGCACGTCGACCGCACCCCGAAGGTCCACGCCGGCGGTGACGCCGCGTCGGCGGGCGGCAGGGGGTCGGCGAAGGTCTCCCGCACCCGCAGTCCCTCGTTGCCGATCGCCCCGATCCGGGCCGACGTGCTCGACGGGTCGAGCAGCCCGCAGGCGTTGACGTACGGGTACGGGCCGACGCAGTACTCCCCCGAGCAGTTCGCGCCACCGGTGGCGTCGCCGCCCCGGCTGCCCGCGGGGGACCCGTCGCCGTCGTCGCCGAGGACCGACCAGGCGGTGATCCCCGCGGCCACCAGCAGCACGACCAGCGCCAGGACCACCCACACCGCCCTGTTCCCCCGGCGTGGGGGCGGGACCGGGGCGTACGCCGGTCCGCCGGGCCCAGTCGGGTAGGCGGGCCAGGATTGCCCGCCGGGGTGCGGGCCGTGGGCCGGTCCCGGTCCACCCGGGACCCCGGGACCCTGCGGGTACGGCGGTGGAGACGACATGCGCGACACTCAATCACACCTCTTCGCACCCGGTGGGCCGATCGACGGTACACCCGTGTGCCGGGTTCTGCGCACCGGCGGGCCCTCCTGGGCGGACTCCGACGCGTTCGCCGGGACACGTCCCGCGGCGGTCGGGGAAGGACGACCTCCCGGCCGCGGTGGGCCGTACCCCCCGGAACGGCCCACCGCGGCCGTCCGGCCGCTCCGTGCGCGGGCGGACCCCCAGTTTGGCCGCCCGTGCGAGCGTGGTCACTGTGTACGGTCGCGTGTGCACGCGGCTTGTGCTTTCCTGCAATCCGCAGGTGCGGGGCTTGCGACGCGGACGTGGTGTGCCGCAGGTCACATGTCCGCGATCATGTGGTTCGACGGTTCGCCGTGCTCCGGCAAGAGCACGGCGGCGCGGTCGCCGGGCGTCACCGCCTACTCGTGCGACGACCACGTCGAGCGGCACGCCCGCGAGTTGCCGGACGGACGTGGGCCCGGGTGGGGCGCAGGGGTGTGGCAGGTGCTGACCGCCGGGGATGGCCGGCTGGTCCCCGACAGCGGTGCCGGGCGCGGGCGTCGCGCCCGGCACCGGGGAACGCGATCACGCGCCGCGGCGCGTCCACTGCTGGTTGGTGCCGCCGTTGCACGCGTGCTGCTTGACCACGGCCCCGTCGGCGCTCGACGCGCTGGTCACGTCGAGGCACTTGCCGCTGTGCCGCGCCACCAGCCGGTGGTACGAGCCCGCGGCCTGGAACTGCCACTGCTGGTTCGCGCCGCCGTTGCAGGTGTGCTGGGTGACGGCCGCGCCGTCGGCGGTGGAGGCGTCCGCCACGTCGAGGCACTTGCCGCTGTGCCGGGCGATCAGCCGCGCGTACCCGCCGCCCGCGTCCTCCGGCTGCCACTGCTGGTTCTGGCCGCCGTTGCACGGGTACTGCTTGAGCGCGGCGCCGTCGGCGCGCGAGGAGCTGGGGATGTCGGCGCACTTGCCGCTGTGCCGGGCGACGAGGGTCTCGTAGGGCGTGCCGCCGCCGACCGGGTCCACGGCGCCGGTCGCGGTGTCGATGGCGACCTGCGGAGACCAGCTCATCGTCATGCTGGTGGCGGAGGGGAACCGCAGGGGCAGCCAGACGTACCGGGACTCGGTGACGCGCCCGCCCCACGCCCCGGCCCACCGGTCGCCCAGGTACAGGTAGGACGTGGTCCGGCTGCCCTGCACGGGCAGCACGTAGGCGGTCTGGGAGCCGTAGGCGGTGCCGTCGCCGACGTTCGACAGCCCGCTCCAGCCGCCGGCGACGCTGCTCGCGGTGGCGTACTTCTGCTGGTTGGGTCCCCAGCCGGTGGCGCCGGAGGTGAGCAGGAAGTACACGCCGTCGCGCTTGAACATCGCGGGCGCCTCGCGGTAGGAGCCGGGCCACAGGTTGTGCACCAGCGAGGCGACGCCCAGGTAGTCCGGGGTGAGGCGGTAGACGTGCAGGTCGGCGTTCTCGCGGGCGGCGGAGATCATGTACCCGGTGCCGTCGTCGTCGCGGAACAGGGTGATGTCGCGGGACATGTGCCCCAGCGGGCGGAAGCTGCCCCGGTAGGCGTAGTCGCCGTCGACCGCGGAGGAGGTGGCCACGGCGGCGCGCGCCTCGCCGTAGTCGCTGCCGTTCTCCTTGTGCATCCACATGACGAACTGGCCGGTGGAGCTGTTGAACACCACCTTGGGCCGCTCGATGTTGGCGAAGCCCAACTCGGCCGCGGAGGACCGGGTGAGCACGTCCCGGCGGAACTCCCAGGTCCGCAGGTCGGTGGACCGGTACGCCGAGACCGAGCGGAACGTGTTGTCGGCGTTGCGGTTCTCGCCGAACCAGTAGTAGTGGGAGCCGACCTTGAGCACGCCGCCGCCGTGGGCGTGCACGACGGCGCCCGAGGTGTCGGTGAACTGGACGCCGTTGGTCACCGTGACCACCGCCGCCCGGGCCGGGACCGCGACGGCGGTGAGGGCCAGCAGGGCTGCGGTGGTTCCGAGCGCGAAGCGTCTGCGCAGCATCGCGACGCTCTCCTTCCTCGTTGAGGGAGATCGCCTCGGCGGTGAAGGCTCGCCACCGACCGTAGCCACTGAACCGGTTCGGCGGAAGGTCGGCGGTCCGCCGGGAGCGGCCGGCCGGGGGGCGGCGGTCAGCGCAGGAGCACGAGGGCCTCCCACGGACCCAGTTCGGCGTGGCCGTCGGCGACGCGCGGCTCGTCGGAGTTGGCCAGCACCACGTGCCCGGCGCCCCAGCCGGGTTCCAGCCCGGCGGTCCGCGGCTCGCCGCCCAGGTTGGCCACGACGAGCAGCCGCCGCTCCCCCAGCGTGCGCTCGTAGCTGTAGAGGGCGGGGTCGTCGGGGTGCAGCATGCGGAAGTCGCCGACCGCGACGACGGGGTGCTCGTGGCGCAGCGCGATGAGCCGCCGGTAGTGGTTGAACACCGAGCGCGGGTCGTCGTACTGGGCGGCGGCGTTGAGCCAGGTGTGGTTGGGGTTGACCGCGAGCCACGGCTCGCCGGTGGTGAACCCGGCGTTCGGCGTGCCGTCCCACTGCACGGGGGTGCGGGCGTTGTCGCGGCCCATGGCTCGCAGGCCGCGCAGCACGACCTCCGGGTCCACGCCCGCGGCGACGGCCTCGCGGTGGTGGTTGACCGACTCGACGTCGCGCATGTCCTCGACCGAGGCGAACGGGGCGTTGGTCATGCCCAACTCCTCGCCCTGGTACACGTACGGCGTGCCGCGGTGCAGGTGCAGCACGGTGGCCAGGGCGGTGGCCGACTCGCGCCACCACCGGTCGTCGTCGCCGAAGCGGGACACCACGCGCGGCTGGTCGTGGTTGTTCCAGTAGAGGCTGTTCCAGCCGACCTCGCCGAGCGCGGTCTGCCAGCGCCCGAGGGACGCCTTGAGCAGCCGCAGGTCCAGCGGCCGGGGGTCGAACTTGCCGCCGGGGCCGTGGTCGAGCGAGACGTGCTCGAACTGGAACACCATGTCGACCTCGCGCCGCGCGGGGTCGGTGAACAGGACGGCGTCCTGCCAGGTGACGCCCGGCATCTCGCCGACGGTGAGGAACTCGCCCTCGCGGCCGCCGAAGACCTCGCGGTGCATCTCCTGGAGGTACTCGTGGACGCGCGGGCCGGTGGCGAAGTGCGGGAACCCGTCGCCGACGCCGCCGACGCCGGTGGTGGCGCCGTCGGGCAGGGCCGGGTCCTTGGAGATGAAGTTGACCACGTCCATCCGGAAGCCGTCCACGCCCCGGTCCAGCCACCACCGCATCATGTCGTACACCGCTTCGCGGACCTCGGGGTTCTCCCAGTTGAGGTCGGGCTGCTTGCGGTCGAACAGGTGCAGGTAGTACTCGCCCGTCGCCTCGTCGAGGTGCCAGGCGGGCCCGGAGAAGAAGGAGCCCCAGTTCGTGGGCTCCGCACCGGGCTGCCCGGCCTCGAAGCCCTCGCGCGGCGGGCGCCACCAGTACCAGTCGCGCTTCGGGGCGTCGCGGGAGGAGCGCGACTCGACGAACCACGGGTGCTCGTCGGAGGTGTGGTTGACCACCAGGTCCATCACGAGCTTCATGCCGCGCGCGTGCAGGTCGGCGACGAGGGCGTCGAAGTCGTCGAGGGTGCCGAACGACGGGTCGATCGCCCGGTAGTCGGAGATGTCGTAGCCGTTGTCGGCCTGCGGCGAGGCGTAGACCGGGGAGAGCCAGACGACGTCGACGCCCAGCCGTTGCAGGTGGTCCAGCCGCGCGGTGATGCCGCCGAGGTCGCCCACGCCGTCGCCGTCGGAGTCGGCGAAGCTGCGCGGGTACACCTGGTACACCACGGCTGACTGCCACCACGCGGTCTGGTCGTGGGTCATCGGCATCCCCCTGCACGTCGGTTCCGGCATCCGGTCGGTGATCAGTCCACCGTGGGCGGCGGGGCGGGGCAACCCGGCGGAGCGCGCCGACCGGGACCGCGCCCGCGTCAGGTCCGGGTGTCCTCGGGGTGGATGCCGGGGCCGTGGTCGGGGTCGTCGGTGGGCGCGATGGGCGTGGGGCTGAGCGAGGACTCGTCCTCGCCCTCCTCCAGCAGGGTGGCCGCGGCGCCGACGACGCGCGGGTCGGGTTCGCCGACCACCTCCGGGTCCTTGTCGGCGTAGTCGATGCGGGCCAGGATGCTGCGCATGGCCTCGATGCGGGCGCGCTTCTTGTCGTTGCTCTTGACGACCGTCCACGGCGCGCGGGCGGTGTCGGTGGCGCGGAACATGGCGACCTTGGCCTCGGTGTAGGCGTCCCACCGGTCGAGCGAGCGGATGTCGTTGGGGCTGAGCTTCCACTGCCGGACGGGGTCGACCTGGCGGATGAGGAACCTGGTGCGCTGCTCCGCGCGCGACACCGAGAACCACAGCTTGACCAGCACGATCCCGTCGTCGACCAGCATCTTCTCGAACGTGGGCGCCTGCCGCATGAACCGCTGGTACTGCTCGTCGGTGCAGTAGCCCATCACCCGTTCGACGCCGGCCCGGTTGTACCAGGAGCGGTCGAACAGCACGATCTCGCCGGCGGTGGGCAGGTGGTTGGCGTAGCGCTGGAAGTACCACTCCCCCTGCTCGCGGTCGGTGGGCTTGCTCAGCGCCACCACGCGCGCGCCGCGGGGGTTGAGGTGCTCGGTGAACCGCTTGATGGTGCCGCCCTTGCCGGCGGCGTCGCGCCCCTCGAACACGACGACCATGCGCCCGCCGGTGTCCTTGATCCAGTACTGGAGCTTGAGCAGCTCGATCTGGAGCAGCCGCTTGGCCAGCTCGTAGTCCTCGCGCGTCATCCGCTCCCGGTACGGGTAGTTCTCCCGCCAGGTGTCGATGAGCGTGCCGTCGGCGTGGCGCAGGACCGGGTCGTCGGCGTCGTCGTAGTCCACCACCAGGCCGGAGATGTCGAGCCCGGGGAACCGTTCGGAGAGGTCGAGCGCGGTGTTCACGATTCGGACTTACCCGGCGCGGTGGGTGGGCAAACGGTGTGGTCACGCGTCCGGTGCGGGGGCGTGCGCCCGGTGCGGGGTGGTGCGGGCACGCGCCGCGGATCCGGTCACGGCCGCACCGGTCGCGCCTGACCACGACGAGCGCACCGGGGCAGCCGGCCGGCGCGGGCGACAGGTGGTCCGTCGACTCGTCCGGCACCAGCAGGTCACGCCGCTCGACCAGGCCGGGTGACGGCGACCGGTCGGCGTGCCCGCCGGGGTGCCGGTGAGCGGCACGCGGTCGAGCACGGCGCGCCCCGGGTGGCTCGTGACGATCCCGCGCAGGGCGGGTCGCGCGGTGCGCGAGGCGGACTCCCGTTCCGACGGGAAGCGGACACGCCGGCACGTCCGCGCGCAGCGGGGGGGAGAAGGAGTTCGCGGAGCAGGCTCCAGCGAACGCGACTGGTGACCGCAGGAGGAATCGGCACCGCCGGAGTGCCACGCCCGGCGATCACACAACGTCACGTGATGGGGACCACAGCGGCATTCCGCCCCGAAGCATGGTTTGAGTCGTATAGACTCAAACCATGCTCACCAGGCAGGAAGCCCTCGACCGGGTCGAACGGGCCCGCGACGCGGCCGACCTGTTCGGCCCCCGCGACCCCGCGCGGCGCAAGGAAGCACAGCGCCTCTACCGGTCACTCGCCGCCGTCCTGCACCCCGACAAGGTCGGCCCCCACGACACCAGGGCGCACGCCGCCTCCGCCGAACTCACCCGACTGCACCACGAGTGGCAGCAGACCCCCGCCACCGAACTCCACACCGCCACCACCACCTACCGCACCACCGACCTCCACGCCGTCGGCAGCGTCGCCAACCTCTACCGCACCGACGGCCCCCACCTCGTCAAACTCGTCCGCAACCCCGCCCTCAACCCCCTCCTGCACGCCGAGTGGCACGCCCTCACCGCGCTCCGACGCCTCACCGACCGCCACCCCTGGCTGCGCCCCTACTACCCCCGCCTCCTCGACACCTCCGGCGACGTCCCGCGCGGCGACCGCGCCTTCACCGTCCTCGAACCCCTCACCGACGGCTTCACCACCCTCACCGAGGTCAAGAAGGCCTTCCCCGACGGGCTCGACGGCCGCGACTACGCCTGGATGCACCGCCGCCTCCTGCGCGCCGTCGCCGGCGCCCACCTCGCCGGACTCGTCCACGGCGCCATCACCACCGACAACGTCCTCGTCCACCCCGCCCAGCACGGCATCGTCCTCGTCGGCTGGACCTTCGCCGTCGACAGCGGCCAACCACCCCTCGCCACCGACAGGACCACCCGCTACCCACCCGAAGTCCACACCGGACACCCCCTCACCCACGCCACCGACGTCCACATGGCGCACACCCTCATGCTGGACCTCCTGGCACCCGGCGAAACCCGCCAACGCGCCTTCGCCCGCGGCTGCACCCAGGACGACCCCGCACGCCGCCCCGACGCCGCCGACCTGCTCACCGAGTACGACGAACTGCTCGACGACCTCTACGGCGAACGCACCTACCGACCGTTCGCACTCCCCCGCACCACCACGACAGGAGCCTGACCATGGGACACGGCAAGTGGGACGACAACGCCTACGCGGCGGCCAAGACCTTCCGCGCCGCCAAGGGCGTCGACGACTTCGGCTACACCGCCGCCATGCGCAAGACCTCGTCCGCCAACTGGAAGGCCGACCCCTCGCTCGACCCCAAGGGCGTCACCGCCCGCGAGTGCCGCGACTCCGCCGACCACGCCGACTCCACCCCCATCGCCGTCCTCTTCGACGTCACCGGCTCCATGGGCCGCGTCCCCCAGATCATGCAGCGCAAGCTCGGCAAGCTGCACGGCCTCATCCAGCGCAAGGGCTACCTCACCGACCCCCAGCTCCTCTTCGGCGGCATCGGCGACGCCGACAGCGACCGCGTCCCCCTCCAGGTCGGCCAGTTCGAGTCCGACAACCGCATGGACGAACAACTCCGCACCATCTTCCTGGAGGGCAACGGCGGCGGCCAGAAGAGCGAGTCCTACGAACTCGCCGCCTACTTCATCGCCCGCCACGTCGTCACCGACGCCTGGCAGAAGCGCGGCCGCAAGGGCTACCTCTTCCTCATCGGCGACGAGCTCAACAAGCCCCGCCTCGAAGCGCGCCACATCCGCCGCATCATCGGCGACGACATCACCCAGGACATCGACCCCGCCTCCGTCTACCGCGAACTCGCCCGCAAGTGGCACGTCTACTTCGTGCTCCCCAACCAGTCCTCCTACTACAACGACCCCCGGATCGCCGACCACTGGCGCGACCTCCTCGGCCAGAACTTCCTCAAGCTCGACGACCCCGGCGCCGTCTGCGAGCTGATCGCCGCCACCATCGGCCTCGAAGAACGCGTCGTCGACCTCGACCAGGCGCTCGTCGACCTCGCCGAGGTCGGCTCCGCCGCCGAGGGCGAAGCAGTCGGCAAGGCCCTCGTCCAGGTCGGCGCACGCACCCCCGCCACCCGCCGCGCCGCCACCCCGCCCGCCCTCGACGGCCCCGACGACGTCACCCTGTCATGACCACCGACCTCACCGGCCACGTCATCGTCGTCGGCCTCGGCTTCGGCGACGAGGGGAAGGGAGCGGTCGTGGACGCCCTGTGCCACGACCGCCCCACCACCGCCGTCATCCGCTTCAACGGCGGCGCCCAAGCCGCCCACAACGTCGTCGCCGACGGCCGCCACCACACCTTCAGCCAGTACGGCTCGGGCACGCTCGCCGGCGTGCCCACCCACCTCTCCCACCACGTCCTCGTCGAACCCATCGCCCTCGCCACCGAAACCCGCGAACTCGAAGCCCTCGGCATCCCCAACCCCCTCGACACCCTCACCGTCGACGCCGACGCACTCCTCACCACCCCCCTCCACATCGCCGCCAACCGCGCCCGCGAGGACGCCCGCGGCGACGGCCGCCACGGCTCCTGCGGCAAGGGCATCGGCGAAACCGCCTGGTACGCCCTCCTGCACGGAGCCGCCGAAGGCGACGTCGTCGAACACCAACACGTCCCCGGCACCCCCGGCGAACCACCCCGCGTCGGCGACTGCGCCCACCCCACCACCCTGCGCCGCAAGCTCGACGACCTCGCCCGCTTCTACCGACCGCTCATCGGCGACGGCCCCGTCATCGACGACCTCGTCGCGCTCTACCGCGACTTCGCCACCGCCGTCCGCACCACCCGCGGCGACGAGGTCGGCCGCCTCGCCGACACCGGCACCGGCCGCCTCGTCCTCGAAGGCGCCCAAGGCGTCCTCCTCGACCAGCACCACGGCTTCCACCCCCACACCACCTGGTCCACCACCACCCCCCACAACGCCCGCGCCCTCCTGCGCGGCCGCCCCGCCACCACCCTCGGCGTCACCCGCACCTACCAGACCCGCCACGGCGCCGGACCACTCCCCACCGAGGACCCCGCCCTCCTCGCCCGCTTCCCCGAACGCCACAACGGCACCGGCCACTACCAGGGCGCCTGGCGCACCGGCCACCTCGACGCCCGACTCCTCACCTACGCCGCCGACGCCTGCGACGGCCTCGACGGCCTCGCCGTCACCCACCTCGACGCCACCGACCTCCGCGTCACCACCGCGCACGGCACCCACGACATGCCCGACCCCCGGCACTGGATCACCGACCACCTCGACCGGCCCGTCCTGGTCACCGGGCACGGCCCCGACCGCACCCACTACACCGTCCGGACGTGCGCGACAATCACCACATGATCGAGTCGACCCCGGTCTCGGTGGACGTGCTGGCCCTGCGCTTCGACCCGGTCGGGCGTGCCGTCCTGCTCGGCACCGCACCCCGTGCCGCCGAGCCGTTCGCCGGGGAACTCGCCCTCCCCGGCGTCCTCCTCGGCCTCGGCGAACGCCTCCGCGACGCCGCCCGCCGCGCGGTGACCGACAAGCTCGGCCTGCCCGCCGACGCCATCTCCGCCACCGGGCAGCTCGCCACCTTCGACGAACCCTCCCGCGACCCCCGCGGCCCCACCCTGTCCGTCGCCCTCTGGGTCACCCTCGACCCCACCCGCCTCACCGACGGCCCCACCCACTGGGCGTTCCTCGCCGAGGTCCCGCCCCTGGCCTTCGACCACGACCGCATCGTCGCCGACTGCCGCCCCCTCCTGGCCGACAAGCTCTGGCGCGACCCCGCCTTCACCGCCGGCCTCCTCGGCCCCGAGTTCACCACCGCCCACGCCCTCGACGCCACCGAGGCGCTCACCGGGGACCGCCCCTACCCCGCCAACCTGGGCCGCACCATGGAACGCGTGCCCGGCCTCCGGCGCACCACCCAGCACGCCGCCGCCCTCCCCCGAGGCGGAAGACCACCCTCCGTGTGGCGCTGGGACTCATGAGTCACTCGAATGGGTACCCCTCCCCCGTCACCGGACAGAGGAGGACCACATGCAGCCACACCCCTTCCCCTTCGCGCCCTGGGTCTGGCGCGACGCGGTGACCGTCCTGGACAGCCCCACCAGGACCATCGCCCAGGACCGCGGCCGCCCCGACGTCGGCCTGCTCGGCTACGAGGTGGACGCGGTCGACGGCCGCATCGGCAAGGTCGACGAGCACAACGCCGAACTGCCCGCGGACTGCCTCCTGGTGGACACGGGGACCTGGCTGACCAGCCACCGGGTGGTGCTGCCGGTGGGCGCCATCTGCGAGGTCGACCACGACGCCAAGCTGGTCCGCGTCGACCGGACGAAGAAGCACGTCACCGACGCGCCCGCCTACGACCCGGAGCACCCCGACGCCGACGACTACCGTCGCCGCCTGGGCGAGTACTACACCGACAGCTACCGCACCAGTCCCACGGACGAGTGATTCTTTTTAAGCAACACTGAAGTAATAAAGGATGTCGAACAACCGAGGCCACCGCGCGCCCGCCCGTGCGGTGGCCTCGCCGTCGTCGGGGATCAGGAGCGCCCGGCGTCCAGCGCCGCGGCCAGCTCCTGCCGCACCCGGTCGAACCAGACGCCCTCGTTGGCCGGGTACAGGCCGGGCCTCCCGTTGAGCCGCGCCATCCGGGTGCCGCCCGCGTGGTGGACCGCGATCAGGTCCCACTGCCGGTCGAACACGGGACTGCCGGAACTGCCCTCCTCGGTCGGCGTGCGGTAGTGCAGGCGGGTGTCGTCGGCGTCGAGCAGCCGGTTGTCCTGCACCGACAGCATCACCTGCTCACGACCGCGCGGGTGGCCGATGACGTAGGCGCTGGTCGGCTCGTCGGGCCGCAGCACGGGTCGGCGGCGGGCCGGCGGGCAGCGGGTGGCCTGCGCGGGCACGCCGTCCAGCTCGGCGACGGTCACGTCCAGCCGGTCCACCGGCGAGGACCAGAGCACCCGCCTGATCCGGCGCCCCGGACCGCACTCCAGCGCGCGGAACGTCACGAGCGCCCGGTCCGGGTGCAGCGCGCCCGGGTGGTCCGCCGACACCACGTGCGCGTTGGTCACGAGCACCACGTCCGGGCACGACGGGTGCAGCGCCTTGCCGTCCACCAGGAACCCGGTGCCCACTCCCCCGTCCACCGGGTCCTCGACCAGCGCCACGGCCCGGCACCGCTCCAGCGCGGTGCGGAACCACGCGAGGCTCTGGAAGCCCTCGTCGCCCAGCAGCTTCTGGAGGTGGTCGAGCCGGTCGAGCACCTCGTCGCTCAGCTCGGCCGCGCCGACCGCGACGTCACCGGCCGGCCGACGGGCCAGCAGCGCGCCCGCCAGCACCGGCAGCAGGGACAGGCCGGGTTCGCGGGACGCGTCCAGCTGCCACACGTCCCGCAACTGCCGCAGGGTCCCGGCGATCTCGAACGCGTCGGCGCCCGCGCCGAGGTAGGCGTGCAGCCGCTCCACCGCCTCCTCGTGCCTGCCCAGCGCCACGCACGCCTCCAGCGCGGTGCCGTGGTCCCACACGCCGCGGCGTGGCCGAGCCCCGTGGCGGCGGCCAGCACGTTGCGCGCGATCAGCAGCGGGTCGCCGGGCAGGTCGACGCCGTCCTCGCGGGCCCGCACCAGCAGGGCGACCAGGTTGATGCCGTGCCGGGCGAGCCCGGCCTGGTCGTACACGCCGCGGTAGTGCTCGACGGCGAGTTCCAGGAAGCGCCGCCTGCGCTCCGGGGCCGTCGGGGCGGTCGTGACGTACATCTGCTTGTAGGCCCGGCCGAGCAGGCCGCGGGCCTCGGTCGCCTCGTACGGGCTCGACGCGACGTCCTCCAGCAGGCGTTCGAGCACCGCGACGGCGGCGGTGAGCACGCCCTGGTCCAGCAGCGCCTGGGCGTAGTGCCGGCGGATCGTCGGATCGGACCGACCCGCCTGGATGAGCGCGTCGGCGACCCGGCGCAGCGGTTCGAGGTACCGCTTGCGGCGCAGTTCGCCCAGCACGCGGTGGGCCTGGTCGAGCGGGTAGGGGCGCTCGTCGACGCGCAGGTCCTCGACCAGGTCCGCGCACAGGGCTTCCACCCGCGGCCGGTCGAGCGCGTCGACCGCGCGGAACAGCTCGACGACCGAGGTCCGGCGGTCCCAGGTCACCCGGTCGTCACCACTCCCCGTCCGGCATCCCGGCCAGCGCGTCCCGCAGCCCGGTGCCCGCCAGGTACTTGTCGGCGCCGTGCCGCCAGGCCCCGCGGTTCGACGCGCCGACGTCCACGACCGCCTTCACGCCCTGGCGGCGGAAGTCGTCGGCCGGCAGGGGGTCCACGCCCGCGACGGGGTCGAGCCGGTCGTGGACGTTCACCCACTGCCGCAACCCGGCCGGGAACCCGTCGTGGCGGGTCCACCCGGGACGGAGCCGGTCCTGCACCTCGTCGATGCCCAGCGGGCTGCCGAACGTGAGCAGGCCGTCCACCCGCGGGCAGTCCGGCAGCCGCTTGACGCAGTCGTAGGCGATGACGGTGCCCAGGCTGTGCGCCACGACGACGTGCGGGCCGGGCCGTCGCGCGCCCTCGTCGAGCGCGCGCGGATCTCGCGCCGGATCGGGTGCGTCTCGCCCTCGCGCGGGCTGAACTCGGTGTCGAACAGGTAGTGGTGGGCGTCGCGCAGGAACACCTTCATCAGGCGTCGCTTGACGGACCACGGCAGCAGCACGCGTTCCCCCGTCGGGTCGGGTTCGACGCCCGCGGGCAGTACCGGGTCGTCGGAGGCGAATTCGTCCGAACCGACGCGGTCGGCCGGCGCCGCGACGAACGACGCCTCGACGCCGGTGGACCGCACCAGCCACCGCATGCCGATCTCGGGCGCCTCGACCTCCAGCGTGCCGCGGGTGTCCTCGTAGCGCGTCTCCGGCAGCGGCGCGGGGTGCAAGAGGTCGGCCCAGTAGACGAACGCGCTGGTCACGCCGGAAGCGTCGAGGTCGAGACCGTTCTCGGCGAGGACCCGCCGCCAGTTGCGGCCCAGCCTCGGGGCGGGCGGTTCGTTGCCGATTCCGTGGATGAACGTGACGTGCGGCAAGCCCGTGCACCTTTCCCGCGCGATCGTCTCGAACGGTACTCCGCCATTGGACGCCACCACGTTACCAATGGCGGAGTACGCATTCGGGGTTGATTGCCGGGAAATGAATCTAATGGCGGGCGGCCAACAGCACGATTTGTGCGGCCACCTCCGCGGGCGCTTCCAGCGGGAGCATGTGACCGGCGTCGGCGACCACGACCGACTCGCCGCCGACCGACGCGGCGAGGGCCTTCGCGTCGCCCTCGGGCACCAGCCGGTCCTCGTCGCCGACGATCGCCACCACCGGCCGCTCCCCCGCCACGGTGAGCGCGGCCTCCCGGTCGTAGCGGTCGACCGCGGGCCGGAACAGGGCGATCGTGCCGGGCCAGTGCGCCCACACCACGTCGGCGACGAGGTCCACGTCCTCCTGGCGCGGTTCGTCGCCGAACAGCCACCAGCGCAGGCCGGCCGTCTTCGCGGGCTCGATCCTCTCCCGGATGGTGCGCACCAGCGGCCCGAACGCCCGCTCCAGCTCGCGCACGAGCTTGCCCAGCGCCTTCGGCCACGCCAGGGACGTCTCCGACAGGTCGGTCGTCGCGGTGGACACGAACACCACCCCGGCCACGCGCTGCCGGTACAGCCTCGGCCGCCGCTCGGCCATGGCCATCGCCGCCATTCCCCCCATCGAGTGACCGACGATGACGACGCCGCCCTGGGGCACCAGCCGTTCGACGAGTTCGCCGAGGTCGTCGCCGAGCTGCTCGATCGTGGCCGTCTCCTTGGTGGCGGGCGTGGACGAGCCGTGCCCCCGGTGGTCGTAGCGGATCACCCGCAGGTCGGACGGCAGCGCGGCCACCACCCGGTGCCAGGTGCGGTGGTCCAGCGCGTAGCCGTGCGCCAGCACCACGGTCAGCCGCGCGTCCGCCGGACCGCTGACCACCACGTTCAGCTCGGCGCCGTCCTCCAGCCGCAACCGCTCGGTCGCCATCCCGCTGCCCCTTCCGTCGGCCGTGTTGCTTTACCAACGAGTAGGTAGCCGGTTCGTCACGGGGGCGCGCGAAGATCAGCAGGAGCCCTTCGCGGCCAGCACGCGGCGGGCCGCCTCGTCCACCCGCGCCACGGGCAGCGTGCCGGCCGCGACCGAGGCCTCCAGGTGGTCCAGCACCTGCGCGACGCGCCCGCCCGAGGACCACAGGGCGAGGTCGGCGCCGGCGGCGAGGGCCTGGCGCACCGCGTCGGGCAGGTCGACCAGGTCCGTCACCGCCTTCATCGCGCCCAGGTCGTCGGTCATCGCCGGGCCGGTGAAGCCGAACTCCTCGCGCAGCAGCCGGTACGCCTCGCCGCTGAGCGTCGCGGGCCTGCCGCCGGTGAGGCCCGGCACGTCGATGTGGCCGAGCATCACCACGACGTCGCCGTAGCGGTCGATGTCCCGGTAGGGCACGAGGTCGGTGGTGCGCAGCACGTCCAGCGGCGGCGACCGCACGGCGCCGAGGTGGGAGTCGCCGCTGGTGTTGCCGTGGCCGGGGAAGTGCTTGAGCACGGGGGTCACGCCGGCGTCGTGCAGGCCCTCGGCGAAGGCCAGCGCGTAGCGGGCGGCCACCTCGGGGTCCGGGCTGAACGAGCGGTCGCCGATCACCGTGCGGTCGGCCTGGCCGCTGGTGTCCACGACGGGGGCGAGGTCCATCGTCACGCCCCGGTCGCGCAGCCTCAGGGCCCGCTCGTGGGCCAGCGCGCGGACCTGGTCGGGCGACAGGTCGGCGGCCATCCGCCGGGCGCTGGGCAGGTCGCCGTCGAGCTGGTCGACCCGCTGCACGCGACCGCCCTCGTCGTCCACGGCCACGATCAGCGGCAGGGCCGCCGCGGCCCGCACCGCCCCCAGCGCGCCGCCGCTGAGCAGGCCCGGGGCGTCGCCGCCGACGAAGATGCCGCCGACCTGGTCGCGCTGGACGATGCCGAGCGCGTCGGCGGGCCCGCGCGGGTCGACGCCCACGACGAGCAACTGGGCCAGGCGGGCGCGCAGCGGCAGCGCCCCGGCCGCGACGGCGCACGGGTCGGGTGCGGGCGCCGGTTCGGGCCGGGGCGCGGTGGTCGCCTCGGGCGGGGGTGGGGACGAGGGGGGTGCGGGCGCGGCGACGGGACGGCCGGTCACCGACGTCCCGGGGTCGTGCAGCAGCGCCGCGAGCAGCGCACCGACGGCCAGGAACACCAGCAACGCCCTCGTACCGGCGTTCCGGCCGCCGTGTCGCCTGCTCGGCTGCTCGTCCCGCACGGCACCCAAGTTACGTCATCGCGCCGGCGGTCGCCGACCAGCACACCCCTCAGTCGTACCGGTCCTGGTTGAGGAACCGCGCGACGCCGCGCCACGAGTTCGGTCCCATCACGCCGTCGACCGGACCGGTGTAGTCCCACCCGGAGGCCAGGCGCTGCCAGGCCTTGTAGGTGTTCACGCCGGGCACGCCGTCGACCGGACCGGTGTACCCGTGGGCGCGCAGCGCGCGCTGCAACGCCGCGTAGGTGTTCACCCCGGGCACCCCGTCGACCGGACCGGTGTACCCGCCCTCCTCGGTGAGCCAGTTCTGCGCGCGCTGCCAGAACACCGCGCCCGGGACGCCGTCCTGCTCGGTCGACGTCTTGGGCAGGCCGGGCGGCTCATCCGGCGGCTCACCCGGCGTCACCACGTCGAACGCGGTGGGCTTCGCCACGTTCAGGTCGACGCGCACGCCGCCGACCACCCCGGACGACGTGTACTGGTGCGCGCTCCACGTCGGGTAGGCGCCGCCGAGGGCCGGCTCGCCCGGGTAGCCGCCGTCGTTCGCGCCCCACGACGCCACCCACAGCTTCGCGCCGAACGCGATCGTGCGCGGCCACGTCCCGGACCTCAGGTCCGCCGCGCCCATGTAGAGCCACGGCACGTGGTCGCCCACGCGCTCGTGCACGCGGGTGAAGAACGCGGTGACCTGCGCGTCGGTCCACAGCCGGGTGGAGTCGTCGAGCACCTCGTTGTCCAGCGCGAGCACGTCGCCGCGCCGGTAGTCGTGCAGGGCCGCGGTGAACGAGTCCGCCGCCTCGACGGGTGCCTGGAAGTCGCCCGCCACCCAGTAGTGGCCCACCCGGAGGCCCTGGGCACGCGCCCCGGTGACCTGGGTGCGGTACCGGGAGCCGGTGTAGGGGCCCTCCGACAGCTGGGAGCCGCCGGTCTTGACGACCACGAAGCCGTGGCCCTCGGCGCGGACGCGGGCGAAGTCGATCCCGGCCTGCCAGGTGGCGACGTCGACCCCGGTGATCACACCGGGTGGTACCGGGGTCGCGGCGGCGACGACCGCCGCGACCAGTGCCTGGACCAGCACGGCGCGCCCCCTCTAGTCGTACTTGTCCTGGTTCAGGAAGCGCGCGAACCCGCGCCACGAGTTCGGCCCCATCACGCCGTCGATCGGCCCGGTGTAGCCCCAGCCGGCGGCGAGGCGCTGCACGCCGGCCCACGAGTTCGGGCCCATCACGCCGTCGACCGGCCCCGTGTAGCCGTGGCCGCGCACGCCGCGCTGGAGCGCCGCGTAGGTGTTCGTACCGGGCACGCCGTCGATCGGGCCCGTGTAGCCGTGCTCCAGGCGCAGCCAGTTCTGGGCGCGCTTCCACATGACCGCGCCGGGGACGCCGTCCTGCTCGGTGGAGGTCTTGGGCAGGCCGGTGCCGGGGTTGCTTCCGAGGAAGGTCAGCGGGTTGATGCGCGTGCCGCTGGGGTTGATCATGTGCCAGTGCACGTGCGGGCCGGTGGACGAGCCGGAGCCGGGAGCGCCCGCGGCGCCGCCGGACAGGCCGACGGGGTCGCCCATGGCGACGCGCGTGCCGTTGGCCGGCAGGAACCGCGACAGGTGCATGTACTGGGTGCGGTAGCCGTTGTCGTGCCGGATGGTGACCGTGTGGCCGCCGGTGCCGTTGTTCGGGGTGTTGGTGACGGTGCCGCCGCCCGCGGCGCGCAGCGTCGTGCCGACGGCCATGCCGTAGTCGATGCCGCCGAGCGAGCCGCGGTTGAGGTGGTCCTGCCAGGTGCCGGTGACGCGGTAGCCGCTGAAGGGGTTGTAGAACCCCGGCACGGCCGCGAGGGCGGCCGTGCCGCCCACCGCGGTGACGACGCCCGCCGCCACCGTGCCCTGTAACAGCGTCCGTCTGCTGATCCCGCCGTCGTCCATGGTGAACTCCCCGGTCGGAGGTGTGTGCCCAGGACGCTAGGGACGACGCGGGCGCCCGGCATCGTTCGTTCGACCGACGGCCGTTCGGGCGGCGAGCGGTAGTTAGTAAGGCTAAGCTTTCGGCGTGAACCGTGCTCCTCGTGCGAGGCGGCCGGTGGGCCTCGTCATCGCCGTGCTCAGCCTGTGCGGGACCGTCGTGTCCCTCATGCAGACGCTCGTGGTCCCGCTGCTGCCCGACCTCCCCGAACTGCTGGACACCACGGCGGACAACGCGGCCTGGCTGGTCACGGTCACCCTGCTCACCGGCGCGGTGGCCACCCCGATCCTGTCCAAGGTCGCCGACATGGTCGGCAAGCGCCTCGTCATGGTCATCGCCCTCGGCGTGCTGGTGGCCGGTTCGGTGCTGTGCGCGGTGAGCACCGGGCTGACGTGGATGCTGGTCGGGCGGGCGTTGCAGGGCTTCGCCGCCGCCCTGATCCCGGTCGGCATCAGCATCATGCGCGACGAGGTGCCGAAGGAGCGCGTCGGCGCGGCCGTGGCGCTGATGAGCGCGACCCTCGGCATCGGCGCGGCGGCCGGCCTGCCGCTCGGCGGGGTCATCGCCGAGGTCCTCGACTGGCATTCGCTGTTCTGGGTGTCGGCGGGCATGGGCGCGCTGATGCTCGCGGCCGTGCTGGTGGTCGTGCCGGAGTCGACGGTGCGCAGCCCCGGCCGGTTCGACGTGGTGGGCGCGGTGCTGCTGTCGGTGTCGCTGGCGGCGCTGCTGCTGGCGGTCTCCAAGGGCTCGACGTGGGGGTGGACGAGCCGGAACACGCTGCTGTGCGCCGCGGTGGCCGCGATCGGGTTCGCGATCACCACGCCGTGGGAGCTGCGCACCGGCAACCCGCTGGTCGACCTGCGCACGTCCGCGCGCCGGCCCGTGCTGCTGACCAACGTCGCCTCGCTGCTCGCGGGCTTCGCCATGTACGCGAACCTGCTGGTCGGCACCCAGGAGCTCCAGCTGCCCACGTCGACCGGCGTCGGCCACGGCCTGACCCCCACCGCGGCCGGCCTGGCGATGCTGCCCGGCGGCGCGGTCATGGTGGTCCTCGCCCCGGTGTCGGCGGCGCTGACCCGCCGCTTCGGCGCGCGGATCACGCTCATGGTCGGCTCCCTGGTCATCGCCGTCGGCTACGCCGCCCGCGCCCTGTTCACCGGCGGGCTGTGGCAGCTCGTCACCGCCACCACGGTCATCTCCACCGGCACGGCCATCGCGTTCGCCGCCATGCCGATCCTGGTCATGCGGTTCGTGCCGATCACCGAGACCGCGTCGGCCAACGGGCTGAACACGCTCGTCCGCCAGATCGGCACCTCGACGTCCAGCGCCGTCGTGGCGGCCGTGCTCACCGCGGGCACGACCACCGTCGCCGGCGTCGCCGCGCCCGACGCCGGCGCGTTCGCGCTGACCGCGTGGATCGCCGGGGCCGCCGCGGTGCTCGCCGCCGCACTGGCCCTCGCGCTGCCCGGGCGCAGCGTCACCACGGTCAACGCCCCGGCCCGGGAGGTCGCGCCGGGCAACGACGAGGTCGTCGTCACCGGGGACGTCGTCACCCCCGACGGGCACCCGGTCCGGCTGGCCGTGGTCACCGTCCTCACCCTCCAGGGCGAGCACACCGACTGGTCGCGCGCCGACAGCGCCGGGTCGTGGTCCGCCGCGCTGCCCGGTCCGGGCCGCTACCTGGTGGTCTGCTCCGCCGACGGCTGGTCGTCGTGCTCGCAGGTCCTCGACCTGGGCGACCGGCCGCAGCGCATCGTGCTGCGCGACCGGCGCGAACTGGCCGGGATCGTCAGCGACGGCGGCGTGGCCGTGGCCGACGCCCTGGTCACGCTGACCGGCACGGCGGGCGGCACGGCCGAGCGCACCCGCACCGACGCCGACGGCCGCTACGCGCTGCCCCTGCCGCCGCTGGGCGGCTACGTGCTGACCGTGCTGCCGCCGGGCGGGGCCGCGGCGCACGCCGCTGACGTGGTCGTGACGCCGCAGCGCCGCACGGTGGACCTGGACCTGGCGACGGGCGGCCCGCTCGTCGACGAACGGGCCGCCCGCTCGGTCGGGATCACGCGGTGAGCAACCTCAGTCCGTAGACCGACAGGATCTCGTTGATCGGCTGGAACCACGTCCGGCCGCCGGACGAGCAGTTGCCGTACCCGCCGGACGTGACGCCCTGCGCCTGGTCGCCGGTGATGAACGAGCCGCCCGAGTCGCCGCCCTCGGCGCACACGCTGGTGCCCGCCATCTGGTGCACGTCGCCCTGGGCGTAGTGGATCGTCTCGTTGCGGGACTGGATGACGCCGCAGTGCCAGCGCGTGGTCGAGCCGGAGCGGCAGACCGACGTGCCGACCGGGGCCTCCCACGAGCCGCGCACCAGCGCGTCGCTCACCGTGCCCCAGCCGAGCACGACGGGCACGTTCCACCAGCCGCCGCCGGTGCGCACCCACGCGTGGTCGTTGCCGGGGAACGACGAGCCCGCGAACGTGCCCTGCCACGAGCGGTCCCAGCCGTAGACCTGGGCGCCGGTGCCGCCGCAGTGGCCCGCCGTGACGTAGCCGCCGTGCACCGAGAAGCCGATCGAGCAGCGCACGTTGCCGGTGTAGTACGGGTCGCCGCCCACCGTCCCGGCCGCGAACGGCACGGGTGCGGTGACGCCCTCGGTGTTGACCTCGATCGGGCCGAACTGCTTCGCCCGGTCGAGGAAGTCCGCCACCTCGCGGGTCTGCTCGCCCGCCCGGAGGTTGACCACCACCGCACCGCTGCGCGGGTCCGGGTGCCAGCTCGTGACGGCCGACGGCACGCCGCCCGCCTCCGACAGCGCGTCCACCCGGTCCTTCACCCGGTCCAGCTCGGCGGCCGTGCGGGACACCAGCCGCGGTTCGGCGCCGGTGGCACGCACCCGTTCGGCGGCCTTCCCGTCGGTCACGCCGACGACGAGCACGCCCCGGTCCTGGTCGAACCAGCTGCCGCCGAACGCGCCGCCCGCCGCCGTGCGCGCGGACGGCGCCACGCGGGTCGCCTCGGCCTCCCGGGCGATCCGGACCAGGGCCTGTTGCTCGGTCAGGCCGAACGCGGCCCGCATCGAGGAGACCAGGCCCGGCGACAGCTGGCCCGACGTCACGGGCGCGGCCTGCGCGGCGGGTGCGGCGACCAGGCCGCCCACCACCAGCGCGACGGCCGTCCCGACCTTCGTCAACGTTGTCATGCGCACGCGGTCCTCCTTGTCCACAGGGTGGGCGCGCAGCCGGACAGGGAGGGTGGCCGCGCGCCCTGGGCAAGTCTTTGAGAGCGCTCTCACAACCGATCTGGTTCAGACCATGCCAAGCCCGCGGCCCGGCGTCAATCCCGCGGGGGCGCCGCCACCGGGCGACGCCCCCGCACGTGCTCACCCCCGCTCGGGGACGGGGCTCCACTCGCGCGCCAGTTCGACGGCCAGCTCCACGTTGGCCGCCGCCGCGTCCACGGTGCGCCGGCCGTACCCGCAGGCGGCGGCGACACCGGCGATCGGCCCGCCCAGGGCGTCCGCGGCCAGTTCGAGCGCCTGGCGGGTCGCCCCGGGGTGCGCCTCGGCGACCACGCCGACGATGACGTCCACCCCCCGGCGCAGGTGCCTGAGCGGCGCGAAGAACACCGGGTCGACCGACGGCGGGCCGTCACCGGAGGTGACCGGCAGGTGCACGGTCGGCATCGGCAGCCGCCGCTCGGCCAGCACGTCGGCGAGCCCGTTGAGGAACTCCACCGGCGCCTCCAGGTCCTCCGGCTCGAACACCGGGACGTGCTCCAGGTCGCCATAGCACAGGTGCAGCACCCAGCGGGCGTCCGGCGCGGCGCCGAGCACCCCGGCGACCTGCCGGGTGAGCTCGGCGGTCAGCTCCGGCCAGTGCGACCGCGGCGTGCGGTGGTAGGACACCAGCACGGCAGGGCTCTCCAGCTGGAACTGCACGCGGTCGCCCCAGCGCGCGGCGACCCGGGCGACCTCGCCCACGACGGCCGCCTGCACGACCGGCATCCACTCGCGGGCGGCCTCCGGGCCGAACGCGAACATCGCCAGGTCCAGGGCGTTCGGGATGCCGATCTGCAACCGCAGCGGCCGGTCGGCCTCGACCGCCTCCAGCGCGGCGAACGCGGCGTCGGCCTGCTCCAGCCTGCCGAAGGCCACGTCGTCGGGGTCGAGTCGGCACCCCGGGCGGACCCGGTAGTACGGCATGTCGTGGTAGCCCTTGCTCTCACCGCCGCGCACCTGGTCGAGGGCGGGCACGGCGGCGAGGTCGTGGGTGAGCCAGTCGATGATCCAGCGCGGGTCGCGGTCGCAGGGCAGGGCGGTCAGCGGCACGCCGTCGACGTGCCTCAGGACCCAGCCCAGCGCGGTGGCGGGATCGTCGCACAGCGGGTGCGGCAGCGAGCCGACGAGGTGCACGGGCAGCGGTCGGGCCGTCCAGCGGGCGTGCGCGAGGGGTTGCATGACGGTTCTCTCCAGGCGTGTCGGGCAGCCGCCGGTGGCGGCGAAGTCGGGGCCACCGACCGGTGCGCGGCGCGTCACCGGCGGGCGGCGCGCGGGATCGCCGCGTCCGGCCGCCCCGTGGCCTCCACGGATTCTGACGGCACACGCACCTGCTCGTCCACTTTGGATGATCAAAACGGCGAACCGCCACGCGAACGTGTGAACGGAGTGACCAGTCCGAACAGGACAGTCCACAGCGGACGTGGTCGGCCACCCCCGTCCCCCGCGCGCCGGGCCCGGAGCCGGCGCGCGGGGGACGGCGCGGGTCAGGAGTTGCGCAGGAAGCGGTCCAGGACGCGGACGCCGAACTGGAGCGCGTCGACCGGGACGCGCTCGTCCACACCGTGGAACAGGGCCGAGAAGTCCAGGTCGGCGGGCAGGCGCAGCGGCGCGAAACCGAAGTTGCGGATGCCCAGCTTCTGGAACGACTTGGCGTCCGTGCCGCCGGACAGCATGTAGGGCAGCACCCTGGCGCCGGGGTCCTCGGCGGTGATCGACGCGGTCATCGCGTCCACCAGCGCTCCGTCGAAGGTCGTCTCCACGGCCGGCAGGCCCAGCCACTCCCGCTCGACGTCCGGACCGAGCAGCTCCGCCAGCTCGCGGTCGAACGCCTCCTCCCGGCCGGGCAGGATGCGGCAGTCCACGGTGGCCTCGGCGCTCGACGGGATGACGTTCGTCTTGTACCCGGCCGACAGCATGGTCGGGTTGGCGGTGTCGCGCAGCGTCGCCCCGATCATCCGCGACAGCGCGCCGAGCTTGCCGACCGCGCCCTCGATGTCGTCGTCCGGGAAGTCGAGGCCGGTGATCTCGGACACCCCGTCGAGGAACTCGCGCACCGACGGCCGGATGACGATCGGGAACCGGTGCCGCCCCAGCTTCGTCACGGCCTCGGCGAGCTTCGTCACGGCGTTGTCGCGGTGGAGCATCGAGCCGTGGCCCGCGGTGCCCTTCACCCGCAGCTTGAGCCAGTGGACGCCCTTCTCGGCGGTCTCCACCAGGTAGGCGCGGACGTCGTCCTTCAGCGTGATGGAGAAGCCGCCGACCTCGCTGATGGCCTCGGTCACGCCCTCGAACAGCTCGGGCCGGTTCTCGACGAGCCACTTGGCGCCGAACAGGCCGCCGGCCTCCTCGTCGGCCAGGAAGGCGAACACGATGTCGCGCGGCGGCACGATGCCGTCCCGCTTGAGCCGGCGGGCGACCGCGAGGGTCATGCCCACCATGTCCTTCATGTCGACCGCGCCGCGGCCCCACACGTACCCGTCCTGCACGGCGCCCGAGAACGGGTGCACCGACCACTCGGAGGCGTCGGCGGGCACCACGTCCAGGTGACCGTGCACCAGCAGCGCGCCCCGCGAGCGGTCGGCGCCCTCCAGCCGGGCGAAGACGTTGCCCCGCCCCTTGGCCCCGGACTCCACGTAGGTCGTCTCGTAGCCGACCTCGGCCAGCTTCCCGGCGACCCACTCGGCGGCGGCCCGCTCCCCCACCAGGGTCGAGGCGTCGCCGGTGTTGGTCGTGTCGATCCTGATCAGCTCACTGGTGAGGGACACGACCTCGTCCTGCGCCAGCCGCAACCCCGCCACGTCATCCACATTGCTCACGCGCCCTTCCTACCACCTGGTAGGCCGGTGGGCGGGAATCGCTCGGGCTGTTCACCGATGTGGGCTCCGGGCCGCTCGGCGGCCCGGAGCGGTCGGTCACCCGGCGGCGTTCATCAGGTCCACCGCGCTGTGCTGGCGGGCGGCGTCGCTGCGCTGGAACGGTCCGGCCCACGGCTGGTCGTACGAGTCGCTGCTGGACCGGTCCCGCGCGTGGGCGGTGTCGGCCTGGCGCTTCAGGTAGGCGAGGTAGGGCCGGCCGGGCAGGGCGCGGTCCAGGGCGGCGAGCCCGCGCACGTAGGCGCCCTTGAAGGACGGCACGTCACCGCCGCCGCCGTCGTCGAACAGGATGCCGCCGGGGTTGAGCGCGCCGCTGGTGGTCGAGGCGTCGGCCAGGGCGCGGGCCCGGGCGAGGTACGCCTGGTCGCCGGTGGCGCGGTGCAGCTCGGTCAGCGCGGCCAGCGGCACGCCCTGGTTGTAGCTCCACGGCGTCTGTCCGTTGTTCCGGCACGTGGCCGTGACGAGCCCGTCGTTGACCAGGTTCGAGCCGTTGACCATCCCGCTGCCCTCGAACCACCGCCAGCCGTCCCGGGCGCGCCGCAGGTACGTGGAGTCGCCGGGCAGGCGGTTGTGCAGGGCGGCGTTGACCTGCACGTACAACGAGTTGGCGATGGCGTTCTTGTAGGTCCGGCTCGACGTCCACCAGATGCCGCCGCCACAGGTCGCGTCCCAGTACCGGTGGATGTGGTCGGCGCCCGCGCGGGCGGTGTCGAGGTAGCGGCGCTCGCCGGTCAGGTCGTAGGCGGCGATCCACGCCAGGCCCCACCACGCGACGTCGTCGTTGTACTCGTTGACGAAGTTCCCCTGCCACGCGGTGCGGTTGAGGTCGTAGGTGCGGGCGATGGCGTAGCGGTAGCTGCCCATGCCGCTCACCCGGGCGTTGTCGATGATCGCGGTGAGGGCGTTGGCGGAGTTCCACCAGCCGGTGGTGGCGAACAGCCCCGTGTTCCGGTCGTAGCGCTGCATGAGGGCCGTGGCGGCGGCGGTGCGGCGGTCGCCGGCGTTCCAGGTGGTCCGGTACCAGGAGGTGCAGGCGATGGTCGACGCCCCGGACGGTCGGCCGCAGGCGCGCAGCAGGCCCACGCCCAGGTTGCTCCAGTCGTCCACGTTGTGCATGAGCGTGCGCCAGCCGCCGTTGCCGGCCGGGACGGTCGTCGCGCCGAGCTTGGGCTCCCAGGTCACCCCGGCGTCGAAGGAGCGGTCCAGCCAGACCTCGTCGCCCTGGCCGCCGGCGGCGATCACCGCCCACCCCATCGTCTCGCCACCGTCGAAGTGCAGCTCGACGCGGCGGGTGCCCGCGGGCACGGTCTGGGCGATCCGCCCGCCGGTCGAGAGGGCGGGGTCGCGCGCGTCGCAGTGCAGGTTGCAGACGACAGCCGAGGCGGACGGCCCCGTGACATGGGGCCGGGTTGCGGACCGCTGCGCGCTCAGCGGCAGGGCGGGGTCGCGGGTGTCGCAGTAGGCGTCGCAGACCTCGGCCGGCGGCGGAACCGGTCCGGGGGGCGCGGGGACGGGGACGAGGGACAGGAGGAGGGATGCGAGAACGACGGTGTTCAGCACGGGCACCTCACCGCAGGGAGTGTGAGAGCGTTCTCACACCGACGGTAGGAGCGGTCCCGACGGGCCGTCAACACCGGTCGCCCTGACAAGCAGGACAGAACGCGTGCTCGTGGACGGCCTGCGCCACGTCCGCGCGCGAGCGGACCGCCGCCGGGCAGGGGCGGGCGCCCCCGGGGTGGTGCGCCCGCGTCGCCGCACGGTCCGATCACCCCGTACCTGTCACCCTGGTGGCACCGCAGTCCGCCGCCCTGGAACCGCCCGGACCCGACGCCCCCGTCATCGTGCTCGACCTCAACCGCCCCGTCGACGCCATCGACGCGTGCCCCACCGGCGAGGAAGAAACCTGACATGACGATCGCCACGGAAACCCTGTCCGCCGGCCGACTCCTGCCCGCCGCCGTCCTCGGCATCGCCCTGCTCGTGCTGCTGATCAGCCGGTTCAAGCTGAACCCGTTCCTGGGCCTCACCCTGTCGTCCCTCGTCGTGGCCGCCATCGCGGGCCTGCCCATGGACGCGGCCGTCGCGAGCTTCGCGAAGGGGTTCGGCGACACCGCGGCCGGCGTCGGCACGCTGATCGCGCTGGGCGCGATGATCGGCAAGCTGCTCGCCGACTCGGGCGGCGCCGACGCCCTGGTCGACACCATCATCGGCCGCTCCAGCACCCGCTCGCTGCCGTGGGCGATGGCCGTGGTGGGCGCGCTCATCGGTTTGCCGATGTTCTTCGAGATCGGCCTCGTGCTGATCATGCCGGTGATCCTGCTGGTGTCCCGGCGGTCCGGCACCTCGTTGATCCGCCTGGGCATCCCCGCGCTGGCCGGCCTGTCCGCGATGCACGGCCTCGTGCCGCCGCACCCCGGCCCGCTGGTCGCGGTGAACGCCCTGGACGCCGACCTGGGCATCACGCTCGGCTTCGGCGTCCTGATCGCCGTCCCGACCATCGCCATCGCCGGCCCGCTGTTCGCCCGCTACGCCGCGCGCTGGGTGGACGTGCCCGCGCCCGACCTGTTCGAGGGCTCGGACCGCGACCCCGCGAAGCCCCGGCCGTCGTTCGGCGTCACCCTGGCCACCGTGCTGCTGCCCGTGGTGCTGATGATGGGCAAGGCGCTGGCGGACATCGTGGCGGACGAGGGCAACCCGGTCCGGGCCGTGCTGGGCTTCCTCGGCACGCCGGTCATCGCGCTGCTGATCGCGGTGATCGTCTCCATGGTCACGCTGGGCGGCGGTGCGCGCATGTCGGGCCGCGAGGTCGCCCGGACCGTCGAGGCGGGCCTGCCCCCGATCGCCGGCATCCTGCTGATCGTGTCCGCCGGCGGCGGGTTCAAGCAGACCCTCATCGACACCGGCATCGGCGAGCTGATCGCCGACTGGGTCGCGGGCAGCGGCCTGTCGGTCCTGCTGCTGGCGTGGCTCGTGGCCGTCCTGATCCGCCTGGCGACCGGCTCGGCGACCGTCGCGACGGTGACCGCGTCCGGCATCCTCGCGCCGCTCGTGACGACGTTGAGCACCGGCGAGACGTCCCTGCTGGTGCTCGCCATCGGCGCCGGGTCGCTGTTCTTCTCCCACGTCAACGACGCGGGCTTCTGGCTGGTGAAGGGCTACTTCGGCCTGACCGTCGGGCAGAACCTGAAGACGTGGTCGATCATGGAGACGCTGATCTCGGTGGTGGGCCTGGTGCTCGTGCTGCTGCTCGACCTGGTGGTCTAGCCGCAATGCCGGTGATTTAAGCGGTTTCCACAGCTCAGGACGATTCCGACCCCAGTCGCGCGCTGTCCATTGGCGTCGTGATCGCGTCCCTCCGGCGTTGCCTTCAGTACCGGGTTCATCGCGCAAGTGAGGTTGCTCATGTGACCGACCTCGCCGGTACCGGGATGCAGCCACTCACAGGTAACTGAACCGGCTGGACGGTACAATAACTGGGTGGCTCATGATGACGCCCACGTGGCGGTGAAGGTGACAATCCCGTATCCACGCAGGTGGGCGGCGTTGACGGTGCTGGTCGGCTCGATGCTGCTGCTGGCCATCGACGGCACGGTGCTGTATCTGGCGGTGCCGTCGTTGACCGCGGACCTGGCGCCGGGTTCGACGCAGATCCTGTGGATCGGGGACATCTACGCGCTGGCGCTGGCCGGGCTGCTGGTCACGACGGGGACGTTGGCCGACCGGGTCGGGCGCAAGCGGGTGCTGCTGGCGGGCACGGCCGCGTTCGGCGTGGCGTCCGCGTTGGCGGCGTTCGCACCGAGTGCGGAGATGTTGATCGTGGCCCGGTTGCTGCTGGGGGTGGCGGGCGCGACGATCATGCCCTCCACGCTGTCGATCATCCGGAACATGTTCCCCGATCAGGCGGAGCGAACTCGGGCGATCGCGATCTGGTCGGCGGCGTCGGCGGGCGGGATGGCGCTGGGACCGCTGGTCGGTGGGGCGCTGCTGGAGAACTTCTGGTGGGGTTCGGTGTTCCTGATCAACGTGCCCGTGGTGCTGGTGTTCCTGGTGGCGGGCGCGTTCCTGCTGCCGGAGTCGCGCAACCCGCGGCCGGGCCGGTTCGATCTGCTGTCCGCGGCGTTGTCGATGCTCGCGATCGTTCCGCTGGTCTACGCGGTCAAGCACGCCATCGGCACAGGCGTGGATCTTCGGACGACGCTGGCTGTGCTGGTCGGTGTGGTCGCGGGTGTGCTGTTCGTGCGCCGTCAGCGCCGGCTGAAGACGCCGTTGATCGATGTGGAGTTGTTCGCCAACAAGGCGTTCAGCGGTGCGGTGCTGGCCAACGTCGTCGCGATCTTCGCGTTGATGGGTGTGCTGTTCTTCTTCTCCCAGTACCTGCAACTCGTGCGTGGCCTGGGTCCGCTGGCCGCCGGGCTGGTCGAGCTGCCCACCACGATCGCGTCCATCCTGGCCGTCGCCGTGGTCGGTGTGCTCGTCACGCGCCTGGGCGTCGGGCGTGCCGTGGCCGCGGGACTGCTGGTCGCCGCGCTGGGCCTGATGTTCATCGCCGTCGCCGAAGGGGCCGATCACTACCTCTGGCTGGCCTTGGCCCTGCTTCCGCTCGGCCTGGGCGTCGGGGTGGCGATGACCCTGACCACCGACGCGGTGATCTCTGCGGTGCCGCCCCAGCGCGCGGGCGCCGCGTCCGCCATCGCCGAGACCGCCTACGAACTCGGCGCAGCCCTCGGCATCGCCCTGCTCGGCTCCGGCGTCACCCTCGTCTACCGGGCGTCGCTGGACCTGCCCGCCGACGTGCCCGGCCCCGTCCGTGCCACCGTCGAGGACTCGCTGGCCTCCGCGGTCAACAGCGTCGGCACCGACTCCGGCCTGGCCGAGGCGGCCCGCGCGGCGTTCACGACCGCCATGCAGACCACCTCCCTGGTGGCTGCCGCGATCACCGTGGTTGCCGCCCTGATTGCCTGGCGCGCCATTCCCTCCGGTAGGAAGGTCGAGACCGCCCAGAGGACCGAGACCGCCCAGACCGTCGAGACCGAGGAGTGATTCCATGCCGCGTGTAGCCGGGCGCACCCGCGAGGACACCCGCCGCGCGCTGCTGGACGCCGCGGGCGCGTGCATTCGCGCCCGCGGCACCTCCGCCACCCTGGACCACATCGCCAAGCAGGCAGGCGTGTCCAAAGGCGGCCTCCTGCACCACTTCGCCACCAAGGACGACCTGGTCCGCGCGCTCGCCCAGGACCTGTTCGACCGGTTCCGCGCCGACGTCCTCGCCGCCGTGGATCCCGACGACACCGCACCAGGTCGCCTCACCCGCGCCTACATCCGTGTCAGCGCCGCCTTCTCCCACGACCAGCGCACCTTCCACGACCTGGTCCCCCTCATCGGCCACCTCGCCGCCACCCCCGAGATCACCGACCTCGCCGCCGCCGACACCCGCCGCTGGCACGACGACCTCGCCGACGACGGCCTCCCACCGCACATCACCGATCTCGTCATCGCCGCCGCCGACGGCATCAGCACCATCCCCTTCTGGAACAACCACTCCAACCCCGAGGCCCTGCGCAACCTCGAAGCCCTGCTGCTCGCCCTCACCACCAACGTCGCCGCGTGGGACCACCTCGCCCCACCGCCGAGCGAACAGCCTTGACACCGGCAAGACAGCGCTTCCTGCCAGCCCCGCAGGACCGCGCCGCTCGCGCAGGACGTCCATGGCCGAATCGCGGCAAGGGCTCGGGTACGCGGGGTACGCGGGGTACGCGTGCCTGCCGGAAGCGTCCGAGCGCCGGGCCGCTACGCCTTGGGCAGGGCTTCCCGGCTGGGGGATGTCCAGCGCCTCGACCAGGTCGCGGTACAGCGGGTCGGTGGCGAGCAGCTCCTGGTGGGTGCCCGCCGCACGGACCCGGCCTGCCTCGATGAGGTAGATCCGGTCGGCGTCGACCACGGTCGAGAGCCGGTCAGTCCGGATCGCACCGCAGTACCGCACCGTCTCCGCCAACAAGCAGCGCAAACCCCTCTAAGTCACCGGTATTGGGTCTAGCCGCGACACCCGCCCGGCGCCGTTCTCCGCACAAGTGCAGTCGGGGCCTGGGCCGTTCGAGTCACGTGCCGCCGATCCCCGCCGACCCGGGACGAGCACCGCATATCGTCCACTCGTGGTGACGGGGCGAACACGGCCGCTGGAGTCGTGGCGTGCGCGCGTCCGGAGCCCGGGGGGCGAGGTGCTCGGCGCGGGGGTCCTGCTGGGCGATCGGCACGTGCTCACCTGCGCCCACGTCCTGGCGGGCGCGGACGGGCGACCGGAGGTCGACCTCGTCGGCCGGCGCGGGTGGCTGGTGCGCCGGGCGCGGCCCGTGCCGGGGTGCGTCGTGCCGCCGCTGGCCGACCAGCGCGGCGACGTCGCCCTCCTCGAACTCGACGAACCGGCACCGCCCGGTTCGGGCACCGCGCTGCGCCGGGCCGCCGTGAGCTGGAACCGGCCGGTGCGCGCCTTCGGGTTCCCCGGCGCGCTCGCGGACGGCGTGTGGACGCAGCTCACCCTGGCCGGCGAGGCCGGACCGGGCCGGGAGTGGATCCAGCTCAACCTCGAACCGGGCTGGCCACCGGTGCGCACGGGGTTCAGCGGCGCGGGGGTGGCCGCCGTCGACACCGGCGACGTGCTGGGCGTGGTGGTGAGCACCCTGGGGCCGACCACCGGCGTGTCGTGGATGCTGCCGGTGGAGACGATCCTCGCCCACGTGCGGCGCATCGAGGAGTGGACGGTCGGCGACGTCGGGGTGGACTCGCGCTTCGGCGAGTCCACGGCCGAGCACGTGGACGTGCCGACCACCCGGCGGGTCGTCGCGTGGCTGGCCGACACCCGGCGCGCCATCCCGCTGCTCCTCGCCGGCGCGGAGGTCACCGCGCTGAACCGGGTGGTCCTGCTGGCCAGCCGCGAACTGGGACCGTCCGCGGCGGGGGCGACCACCGCCCCGCACGACACCGTGCCGCCGCTGGGCAGCGTGGACCTGGCCGTGGACGCGTCCGGGCGCACGGCCGACGAGGTGACCAGGCGGGTGGTCGAACGCGCCGCCGTGCGCGCCGACGCCGGCTCGCGGGTGCCGCCGATGACCGTGGTCATCGGCGCCGTGGACGACGCGGCCGAACCCGAGGCGGTGATCAAGGAGGTCGCCGAGCCGCTGGTGCGCGACGGCACGCGCGTGGTCCTGGCCTTCACCCGCGACGACTCGCCCGCGCTGGACGCGGCCCGGCGGTGGCGGTCCGGGCTGCACCGGGAACGGCTGGGCGCGCTCGCCGAGCGCATCGCCGCGCTGGACGCCGCCGAGCGGGACAACGCCGCGCTGTGCGCCCGGGTCGCGCCGCCCGGCCCCGCGGTCACCCGCCGGGCGTCCCGACTGCGGTTCGCGCTGTCCGCGCTGCGCCGCGGGCCGGTGGACGAGGTCGCGCTGATGCAGTTGGAGCGGCGGGCGGAGCGGGCCGCCCGGGTGGCGGGCGAGACCAGGGCGCGGCTCGACACCGGCCTGACCGCGCTGCGCGAACTGGGCGGCGGCAACGGGCGGGGCGGGTGGCTGTCGGCGCACAAGGCCCGCGCGGTGCGCTCCGGGTTCGCCGAGGACCTGGCGCTGAGCCGGTTGTACCAGGAGGCCTTCGCGCTGCTCACCACCCCGCCGGTCGACCCGGTGGCCGCGGCCGGGGTGGTCGGGGCCTACGGGCGCGCGGTGCAGGACAAGCTCGACGGGCGTGCCCCGGCCGGCGAACCCGCGGGACGGGCCGAGGAGGGGGACCGGTGACGGCGTGCCGCCGCGCGGGGTGCGCGGGCGAGGTGGAGGACAGCGGGTTCTGCGACACCTGCGGCCGCAAGGCCCTGCCGTCGTCCCCGCGGACGCGGCCGAGCGGACCGGGGAGCTACCTGTCGCTGCCGGTCTTCCCGCGCACCGAGCCGTCGAGCCGGTTGCAGCGCGACCCGGACGTCCCCACCAGCGGCCGCACCTGCGGCAAGAACGGCTGCACGGCCGAGATCGGCGTCGGCTACGCCGGCCAGCCCGCACAGGCCGAGGGGTACTGCCCGATGTGCGGCGAGCCCTACTCGTTCCGGCCCAGCCTGCACGAGGGCGACCTGGTCGGCGACCAGTACCTGGTGCTCGGTCCGCTGGCGCACGGCGGCCTCGGCTGGGTGTACCTGGCGCAGGACACCCGCCTGGACGACAACCTGGTGGTCCTCAAGGGCGTGATCAACGAGGGCGACAGCGCGCTGGCCGAGGCGGAGCGCCGGGCGTTGACCGCGATGGACCACCCGAACGTCGTGCGCATCTTCAACTTCGTCACCCACCCGGACCGGTCCACCGGGCGACCGCGCGAGTACATCGTGATGGAGTTCGTCGACGGCCGGGTGCTCGACGAGGTCAAGCGGGGCGCCCACGCCGGTGAGCAGCCCCTGGGCGAGCAGCTGCGGGTCGAGCACGTGATCACGATGGGGCGGCAGGTCCTGGAGGCGCTCGACCACCTGCACCGGCGCGGGCTCGTGTACTGCGACATGAAACCGAACAACGTGATCCTGTCGCCCGGCAGCACCGCCGACGGCAGCGAGAGCCGGATCAAGGTGATCGACCTGGGCGCGGTGCGCCGCACCGGCGACAAGGGCCCCGGGATCATCGGCACGTGGCCGTACCAGGTCACCCGCGAGGAGATCGCGCGGCGCGGCGTGACGGTGCAGTCGGACCTGCACGCGCTGGGCGTCACGCTGCGGCAGCTCCACCAGGCCACCGTCGACCACGTGGAGCTGCTCGGCGCGCCCGGGTCCCCGATCGCGGCGGGGGTCGAGTCGTTCCAGCGGGTGCTGGCCCGCGCCACGCGCGCCGACGCCGAGCGCCGGTTCGCCTCCGCCCGCGAGATGTCCGAGCAGCTGGGCGGCGTGCTGCTGGAGGTCGCCTCGCTGCGCGACGGCAAGGACCGCGCGGTCCTCTCGCCCCTGTTCGCGCCGACGGCCGCGCTGCTGGACGCCGACCTGGGGGCGGTGCCGCCGCTGGCGCGCTGGACCGGCGCGGTGACCGACCCGGACCTGCCCGACCCGGACCTGCCCACGCCGAAGGACGTCGCGGTCGGGCTGCCGCCGGTGCGCCCGGTGTCCGCCGATCCCGCCATGGAACTGGTCGCCGACACCCCGGACCCGGCCCGGGTGCTGGACCTGCTGCGCGACCACGACGCGCCGTCGCCCGACGTCCTGCTGCTGCGCTGCCGCGCGCACCTGGAGCTGGACCGCCACGGGGAGGCCGCGCGCTGCCTGGCCGCCCTCCGGTCGCCGGGCGACGAGGACGACTGGCGGGTGGTGTGGCACTGCGGGCTGCTGCACCTGGTCCGCGGGCACGTCCGGGCGGCGCGCCGGCACTTCGAGGCGGTGCGCGCCGACCTGCCCGGCGAGGTCGCGCCGAAGCTGGCGGTGGCGCTGTGCGCGGAGCGGGAGGGCGACGCGGCCGAGGCGCGCCGCTGGTACACGGCGGTGTGGCGGCGGGACCGGTCGCAGGCGCCGGCGGCGTTCGGCCTGGCGCGGCTGCTGCTGCGCGACGGCGACCGGGCGGGCGCGGTGGCCGTGCTCGACGGGATGCCCACCGTGTCGCGGCACCACGACGCCGCGCGGATCGCGGCGGTCAACGTCCTGTGCGGGCCGGGCGCCTCGGCGCGCGACCTGGAGCAGGCGGTCGAGCGGCTGGGGCGGCTGCGCCTGGACCGCGACGCGGGCGACCGGCTGACCGCCGTGGTCCTCGACGCGGCGCTGCGCTGGCGGCGCTCCACCGCCGACCCCGGGATCGACGGCGGCGCGGTGTTCGGCCGGTCCCCGTCGGAGCGGGCGCTGCGGGCGGCGCTGGCCGACGGCTACCGCCGCCTGGCCCGGCAGGCGCGGTCGGCCGACGAGCACGGCGTGCTCGTGGACCTCGCCAACGGCACCCGCCCTCGGACGAGGCTGTGACGGGAGGCACCTGGATGGGAGGCACGTGGAAAGGAGGCCCATGGACACCCCGGCCGGTTTCGGCGTCGTCGTGAACCAGAACGAGTACATGTCCCGCGGCGACACCGACATGCACGCGATCGTCACCGTCACCGCCTCCGGCCTGCGGCCGGCGGGCCTGCCCAGGCCCGCCGCGGAGGTGATCATGATCGACTGCTCGGGCTCGATGGACGCACCGCCCACCAAGATCGCCGCCGCCCGGCAGGCGACCTGCGCGGCGCTGGGCGTGCTGCGCGACGGCACGCTGTTCGCCGTGGTCAAGGGCACGCACCGCGCCGAGGTGGTCTACCCAGCGGACGGGCGGTTGGCGGTCGCCGACGAACGCACCCGCAGCGAGGCCGTGGCGGCGGTCAACCGGCTGATCAGCGACGGCGGCACCGCGATGAGCACCTGGCTGGCCCTGGCGGCGCGCCTGTTCGCACCGCACCCGGACCTGATCAGGCACGCGATCCTGCTCACCGACGGCTACAACGGCGAGCCGCGCCAGGTGCTCGACGCGGCGCTCCGGCACTGCGCGGACGCGTTCGTGTGCGACGTGCGCGGCATCGGCGCCGACTGGTCGCCGCAGGAGGTGCGGCGGATCGGGGAGGTGCTGCACGGCGACGTGGACGCCGTGCGCAGGCCCGCCGACCTGCCCGCCGACTTCACCGGGTTGGTGGAGTCGGCGATGGGCAAGGCCGTCGCCGACCTCCAGCTGCGGGTCAAGCCCATGCCCTTCGCGCGGCTGCGCCAGGTCAAGCAGGTGCTGCCCGCCGAGGTCGACCTGACCGACCGGGGCACGCGGCTCGACGACGGCACGGTGCGGTTCCCCACCGGCAACTGGGGCGACGAGGCGCGCGCGTTCGGCGTGTGGCTGGAGGTGGACACCGACGCGCTGTCCGTGGGCGAGCCGGCGCAGGCGGCCCGGGTGAGCCTCGCCGTGGACGACGCCGAGGTGCCCGCCGGTTCGGCGGCGATCCGGGCGACCCTCACCGAGGACTTCCGCCTGTCGATCCGGCTGGACCCGGTCGTCCGCCACTACGACGGCGAGACGGAGCTGGGCGAGCACATCGAGGCGGGGTGCGGCGCGTACGACGCGGACGACCTGCCGCGGGCGGCCGAGCGGTGGGGACGGGCCGTGGCGCTCGCGACGCGGTTGGGCAACGAGGACTCGCTGCGGCGGTTGCTGCGGCTGGTCGAGGTCGTCGGCGACCCGGCCGACGGGCGGGTGGTGGTGCGGCCGGGCCTCACCGCGGAGGACATCCGCTGGGCCGGGATGAGCTCCACCAGGTCCAGCATCGCGCCGGGCGTCGCGGACGGGGTGCGACGGGTCGAGGCGGAGGCCGCGGGACCCGACCGGCAGTGCCCGCGGTGCTCGTACGTGTCGCCGCCGACCGCGCGGTTCTGCGGCCGGTGCCGCCACGAGCTGGCGGGCGGGGCGGGGCCGTGACCCGGCGCAGCACCACCCGCCGGACCCTGCGCGGCCTGCTGGCGGGCACGGTGGTCGCCGCGCTGGTGGCGACCGGGGCCACGTGGGCGGTGTGCGCGGCGGTGCAGGCCACCGCCGACTCGGTGCGCACCCGCAACGCCCCCGCGGTGCTGGAGGCGGCCACCGCCAGGGCCGCGCTCGCCGAGGCGGACCGGCTGGCGGTGGAGAGCTTCACCAACCCCGAGCACGTGCTGACGGGGCCGGGCGACCGGTACCGCGGCCGGATCGCGCTGGCCGGCCAGTACCTCGCCCAGATCGCCGAGGACAACACCGCGGGCGAGGTCGTCAGCAGGCAGTTGCAGCTGGTGGAAGGACTGCTGGTCTCCTACAACGCCGCCGTCGGCCAGGCGGACGCGCAGCTGCGGCAGCCCGGTGGCGCGGCGCTGGGCACCGCCGACCTCTGGCACGCCTCGCAGCTGCTGCACGCGCCGGACCACGGCATCCTCGCCCAGCTCGACCGGCTGCTGGAGGCGCAGCGGGACGCGCTGGACGACCGGCTGGCCGAGTCCGGCACGACGCCGTGGCGGACCGCGTCGTGGCTGGTGCCCTCCCTCGTCCTGCTGGGGCTGCTGGTCGCCACCCAGGTGTTCCTGGTCCGGCGGTTCCGGCGCCTGGTCAACCCGCTGCTCGCGCTGGCCACCGCCGTCGCGCTCGGCGTCGTGGTCGTGCCCCTGGTCGCCCAGGAGACCCGGGCGCAGGTGGCGGAGTCGGCGCGGGCGCTGGACCTGCTCGTCGACCGGTGGCGGGCGCACACGACCGAGACCGGGGCGACCGCCCGGCGGGAGCTGCTGGTGCTGCTGGACCGGCACTGCGGCGGCGAGCGGGACGGGTGCGGCGACACCGTGGCCCGGGTCCGGCGGGACCTGGGCCCGGCCGCCGCCGGCGCTCCGCCGACCGACGAGCGCGAGCTGACCCGCGAGGCGGAGCGGATCAACGCCGACCTGGAGGACGCCGCCGACGAGCGCGGCCTGATCCCCCTCGTGCCGATCGGCGGGTCGGCGGTCGTCCTGCTGGTGCTGCTCGGCCTCCTGGGCCGGCTGGAGGAGTACAGGTACCGGGTCCGATGAGAATCCTGATGGCGATCCTGCTGCTGAGCGCGTCCCTGGCCGGGTGCGCGGTGTCCACCGCGCCCGCGCGGGTGATCGTCCTGGGCCCGTGGACCGGGCCGCAGGAGGAGAGGTTCGAGCAGGTGCTGGCGCTGTTCGAGGACACCCGCCGCATCGACGTCGAGTACATCGGCACCACCGCGCCGGACCAGGTGCTGCGGGCGGACGTGCAGAAGGGCACGCCGCCGCACGTGGCGGTGCTGCCCAGCCCCGGCGACCTCGCCGCCTACGTCGGGGACGGCTACGTGACGCCGCTGGGCGGCGTCGTCGCGGCCCGCTCGGACGAGTACCCGCGGCGGTGGGCGGACCTGGAGGAGCTGGCGTCGGGCGAGCGGTACGCGGTGGTGGTGAAGGCCGACCTCAAGAGCATGGTGTGGCACCCCGCCGACGTCCCGGTCACCCCGCCGACCACGAAGGCCGAGCTGCTCGCCCTCACGGCCGCCGAGGTGGCCGCCGGGCGGACCCCGTGGTGCCTGCGGGTGGCCGCGCAGACCAACGCCGGGTGGCCCGGCACCGACTGGGTCGAGGACGTCGTGCTGCACGAGGCGGGTCCCGACGTCTACCGCCGGTGGGCGGCGGCGGAGCAGCCGTGGAACGAGGGCCCCGTGCGGCAGGCGTGGCGGACGTGGGGCGAGCTGATCGGCGGCGGGGCGGTGCGCGGTGGCCTGCGCGCGACGCTGCTGACGAACTACGACGACCCGTCGCAGCCGATGTTCGACACCCCGCGCGGGTGCCTCCTCGACCACCAGGCGTCCTACGTGACCGGGGTGTACCCGGCGGGGGAAGCGGACTTCTTCCCGTTCCCGTCGCTGGGCGCGCCGGAACCGGCGGCGGAGGTCTCGGCGGACCTCGCGGCCCTGTTCCGCGACACCCCCGAGGCCCGTGCGCTGATGGACTTCCTGGCCTCGACGGAGGGGCAGCGCGCCTGGCCGGCGGCCGGCGGGGCCTACTCGGTGAACCGGTTGGTCGGCCCGGAGGTGTACGGCAGCGACGTGGAGCGGCGCGTCGCCGCCGAACTGGTCTCGGAGGGCCGGTTGTGCTTCGACGCCTCCGACCTGATGCCCGCGCCGCTGCGCACCGCGTTCCACCGGGCCGTGCTGCGCTACCTCGACGACCCGGACGACCTCCAGGCGGTGCTGGACACCCTGGAGGGCGTCCGGCGGCAGGTGTCCGCGGAGAAGGCGGGCCTGCTCGACCTGCCCTGCTAGCGGTCACCGGCACGGTGGTCGCCGGGGCCGGCTCAGCCCTGGAACGAGTCCTGCACCAGCTGCACGAGGGGTGCGATCAGGTCCGCGAAGAACTCCCGCACCGGTGGCACGAAGATGATCACCGCCACCAGCAGTGCCACGTACGGCGCCACGCCGCTCCCGCGCTTCTTCGCCATGCCCACCCCCGGTGCGTCGCCCTCCCCCAGCATCGCACGCCGCTCAGGTGAGCAGGACCGCCGGCCCTCGCCCGAGCACCCCGTCGTCGAGCGGCACGCACCGCACCCCGCCGCGCCGCCGGAGCGCGGCGAACGCGCCGGGCGCGATCACCGCGTCCATCCACGCGCACGGGTTCGCCGGGCGGCCGACCTCGAACCGCACGGGGCCGTCACCGGAGTCGAGGGCGAACACGTCGTGCCGGGCGAGGGCGTCCACGTCGAACCCGCGCAGCACGACGTTGCGCCGGACCAGCAGCGGGTCCGGCGCGGCGGCCAGGCCGAGGGCCTCCGCGACGTGGTCGAGCGACTCGGCGGCGAAGAACGTGACGGCGGCCCGGCGGTGCGCTGGCCGGTTGAAGTAGCGGTCGCCGACCAGGCCGAGGCCCGCCCGGACCACGACGCGATCACGGGAGACGGGCTCCGGATCGGGTCGCGGGCCGTCGGCGGGCCTGCCCTCGTAGGCGTGCACGGGCGACACGTGCAGCGCCACCACCTCGACGGTCGTGCTCAACGCTCGCCGAGCTGCCACTCCGGCCGCACGTAGTGGCACGTGTAGCCGTTCGGGTAGCGCTCCAGGTAGTCCTGGTGCTCCGGCTCGGCTTCCCAGAAGTCACCGGCCTGGGTCACCTCCGTCACGACCCGGCCGGGCCACTTGCCGGAGGCGTCCACGTCGGCGATGGTCGCCTCCGCGATCCGCTTCTGCTCGTCGCCGTCGTAGAAGATCGCCGAGCGGTAGCTCGCGCCGATGTCGTTGCCCTGGCGGTCACGCGTCGTCGGGTCGTGGATCTGGAAGAAGAACTCCAGGATCTGCCGGTAGCCCAGCCGCGCGGGGTCGAAGACGATCTCGACGGCCTCCGCGTGGGTGCCGTGGTTGCGGTAGGTGGCGTTGGGCACGTCACCACCCGTGTAGCCCACCCTGGTGGAGATGACGCCGGGGTGCCGGCGGAACAGGTCTTGCATGCCCCAGAAACACCCGCCCGCGAGGACGGCCTTCTCGGTAGCAGTGGCCATGTGGTCGCTCCGCTCCTCACTGTCGTCCGGTACCCGTCGTCGTTCGGTACCCATCGAGGTGAACGCTCGCGCGTCCCCGGGTCATCCCCGGCGCGGGTGTGATCCACAACCGGGCGGCGGTGACGCGTGCGCGGGCCGGCGGCGAGGTCCACCGGATCACGCCCGTGGCCCCGGGGAGAGCGGGGGCGCCGCGGTCCCGCCACCGGGCGGCCGGCTCAGGACGCGGCGAGCGCGTGGTCCAGCGTCGGGTGCACGACGAGCAGCTCGTCGAGGCCGGTGAGGCGCACCGAGCGCATCGACGGAGTCGTGTCGCCCGCCACCACCCGCAGCGCCGTGTCCGGCAGCGCCTGGTCGTGGGCGGCGATCAGGGCGGCCAACCCCGCCGAGGCGAGCAGGTCCACCCCGCGCAGGTCGACGACGACCACGCCCGGCCGGTCGCGCAGCGCCGCGTCGAGCGCCTCGCGCAGCCGCGGCGCGGTGGACTGGTCCAGCTCACCGGCCACGGTGACGAGGACGGCGTCGGCGAGGCGCTCCACGTCGAGCCTGAACGGCGGTGGGGCGGGGTCCTGCGTCGAGGCGTGCACGTCGTGGTCGCCTTTCGTCCGGGGTCGCGGTCCGCGGCCCGCCCAGCCGGTGGCCCACGAGCCGCGAGGTCCATGGTCACCCCGCGGGGCGGGTCCCGCCATTCAGCGGCACGAATGCCACTGCTGGTCACCGAGCGTGTTCGCACGGTAGGCCGGATGGGTCATGCCGATGCTCCGCAGGACGCAGTGGTGGTGCACCGGGCAGGATTGGACCGTGCATGATCGCGACCCGGGCGGCTACGACGCGTTCCTCTCCCCCGGCCACGCGGCCGGCGATCGGATCGCCCCGGCGCTCCAGCGCGCGCTCCGGCGCATAGCCAGGCCCTGGTACCGGCCGCGGGCGCTGCGCGTGTTCCTCGACCGCGCCGACCTCGCCGCGGACCCCGACCCGTGGTCGACGGCCACCGCGGTGCCGGCCCGGTCGCGCCACTTCGTGCTGCTGGCCTCACCGGAAGCGGCGGCCTCGCCGCGGGTGGGCCGCCAGGTCGGGTTCTGGCGGGCCCGGCGCGAGCGCGAGCGGTTCCTGATCGCGCTGACCGGCGGCGACCTCGTGTGGGGCGACGGCGACTTCGACTGGGAGCGCACGACGGCCCTGCCGGCACAGCTGAAGGGCTGGTTCACCGCCGAACCGCCGTGGGTGGACCTGCGCTGGGCGTCGGGGAGCGAGGACCCCGGCGCGGACCCGCGCTTCCGCGTCGCCGCGGGCGCCCTGGCGGCCGCGGTGCACGGCGTGCCGGAGGACGCGCTCGACCGCGAGGACGTGCGGCAGCGCCGGCTGACCGCCCGCCTGCGCCGGGGCGCGGTCGTCGGCCTGGCCCTGCTCTCGGTGGTGGCCGTGGTCCTGGGCGTCACCACCCACCGGCGGCACGAGGCGGCCGTGACCAGGGCCGCGGCGCTCGACCTGGCGGCCCGCGCGGCGACCGTCGGCAGCGCGGACCCGGCCCTGTCCCGGCTGCTCGCCGTGGCCGCGTGGCGGCTCGACCCGACCGGGCGGAGCCGCGCCGCGATGATCGACGCGCTCGTGCGGCCCGACCGGTGGACCGCCGGGGTCCCGCACGTGCGGGCGCTGTCCGCCGACGGCGGGACCTTCGCCGGGGTGCGGGACGGGGCCGTGCGGTTGGCTGCCACCCGCACGGGCGAGCCGGTCGGCGACCCGGTCGCCGACGCCGAGGACGTCGAGGCCCTCGCCCTGAGCGCGGACGGCCGGGTGCTCGCGATCGCCGCCGGCGACGTGGTGCGCCTGTGGGACGCGACCCGGCGGGAACCGGTCGGCGGGCCGATCGCGAGCGACCCCCGCGACGCGGACTCGCTCCTGCTCAGCCCCGACGGCGCCGTGCTCGCCGTGCGCGGAGCGGCCTCGGTCGCGCTGTGGGACGTCGCGACCGGCGCGCGGCTCGGCGAGGTGGCCGGCCCGTCCGGGGCCCCCGCGTCGTTCGCGCTGGCCCCCGACGGCGGCACGCTCGCGGTCGGCGACGACGACGGGTCGATCCGGCTGTGGGACGTGCGCGCGGGCGTCCCGGTGGGCGAACCGCTCACCGGGCACGCCGGCGGGGCGCGCGCGCTCGCGTTCGGCCCGGCCGGCACGCTCGCCACCGGCGGCCGGGACGGCGCGGTGCGGGTGTGGCGGACGGCCGACCGCACGCCGGTCGGGACGCCACTGGACGCCGGCGCGCCCGTGCACGAGGTGGCGTTCAGCCCGGACGGCCGCACCCTCGCCGCGGGCACGGGCGACGGCGCGGTGCGGCTGTGGGACGCGGTCGCGCGGCAGCCGCTCGGCGACCCGCTCACCGGTCACCCGGCGCGGGTCGAGTCGCTGTCGTTCACCGCGGACGGCCGGGAGCTCGTCAGCACCGACGGGCAGGGCTCGGCCCGCGGCTGGTCCGTGGCCGACCGGGTCGACGAGGGCGCGGAGTTCCCCGGCGACCCGGGGCCCATCGGTGTGGTCGAGTACCTCCCGGACGGCCGGACGGTCGCGGTGGGCACCCGGGGAGGTCCGATCCACCTGTGGGACACCGCCACCCGCGCTCCGGTCGACCCGCCGCTGACCGGCAACATCGGCCGGGTCTACTCGATCTCGCCCAGCCCGGACGGCCGGACGCTGCTCGTCGTGGACGAGGGCGGCGCGGTGCGGCTGTGGGACGTGGCCGGGCACCGGCAGACCGGCCAGCTGACGGAGGCGGGCACCGGCTACCCGGCCCACGCGGTGTTCAGCCCGGACGGCCGCACCATCGCCGTCGGCGAGGACCGGGCGGTGCGGCTGTGGGACGCGGAGACCCTCGACCAGCTCGGCGAGCCGCTCGACGCGGGCGGCACGTCCGTGCGCACGGTCGCCTACAGCCCCGACGGCCGCACGCTCGCCGCCGCCGGCCACGGCGGCCCGGTCCGGTTGTGGGACGCCGCCACCCGCGAACCGCGCGGCGACCTGCGCGCCGACGCCGACGACGCGCTCACCGCGATCGCGTTCGGCCCGGACGGCCGCACGCTGGCCGCCGGCGGCGTGGACGGCTCGATCTCGTTGTGGGACACCGCCGACCGCACCCGCCTGGGCGAACCGTTCGGGCGCGGTGAGGGAGAGGTCGTCTACGAGGTGGCCTTCAGCCCGGACGGCCGCACCCTCGCGACGGCGGGCACCGGCGTGCGCCTGTGGGACGTGCCGACCCGTCGGCCGCTGGGCGTGCTGCGCGCCTACGCCATCGCCGTGGCGTTCAGCCCGGACGGCCGCTCGCTGGCGACCGGCGAGTCCAGGCTGCGCGTGTTCGACGTGCCGCGGACCGACGACCCGGCCGCCGAGCTGTGTCGCCTGGCGGGCCGCTCGCTGACCGGGGCCGAGTGGGCGACCCACGTGCCGGACGTGCCGTTCCGCGAGGTGTGCCCGTGAACGGGCGGTGAGCCGGCCGGCGGCGAGGTCGTGCCGCGCCCGTCGCTCACGGGCCGGTGACCGGCACGGCCGACAGCGCGGGCACGCGGACCGCGTCGAACCGCGGCACCGGCCAGACCCGCCGCCACACCACGCCGGTGATGTCGGCCTCGGGCACGAACCCGTAGGTGCGGGAGTCGGTCGACACGGTCAGGTTGTCGCCGAGCACGAAGTACCGGCCGGGCGGCACCTCGACCGCGCCGTCCGTCCCGCCCCTGCCGTCGGGGGCGCAGCACACGCCGGGGTCGCCGGGCCCGCGGTCGACGGCGAGCCACTCGCCGCCACCGGGTCGCACGAGGATGTCGGAGTCGGTGATCCGCACCTGGTCGCCGGGCACGCCGATGACGCGCCGGACCACGGTGGCGGTGCCGCCCGGTGGACGGAGCGTGACGACGTCGAGGCGTTCCGGGGTGTCGTCGAGGGCCAGCACCCGGTCACCCGAACGCAGGCCCGGGTTCATGCTGTCGCCCGACACCGGCGAGGACAGCGCGAACACCACCAGAGCGGCCACCAGCAGCAGCGACACGCCTCCGCCGAGCACCGCGGAGACCACCCGCCCGCGCATCCGGCCTCTCCCTCCGCCGTAGGCCGAACGGCCTTGCCCGCGCGCCGCCGCCGGGCGGCGGAGCTGACGCACGGTAACTCAGGGCGGGTCGGGCGGACAGGCACGAAGAGGTATCGGTACCGAGCGGCACGGCGGTGGCGCTCTGCGTGACGTGCGGTCCGGGCGCGCACGACGCCGGGGCGGATCGGACGACGAGGTGGTGCGTGACGCCGGCACCGGCCTGACCGCCGCCGGTGTCACGACACCCGGACAAGCCCGGTGGTGGCGGGAGGTGGGTGCGGACACCGCGTCCGGTCCCCTGTTCTCCCCCGCCGGTCCACCGGACGTGATCACCCGATAGCGCAAGTCGGAGCAGGCGCTGTCGGGGAGCCCGTGCCCAGGAAGCCGAAGGTGGTGCTCTCCCCCGGCTTCACGGCCGCGTTCCACGCCAGGTTCTCGGCCGTGGCGGTGGTGCCGCTGGTGGTGATCCTCGCGCTCCACCGGGCCTCGACGCGCTGGCCCTCGTCGAGCTGCCAGGTGACCTTCCACCCGTTCGACGGCGCGTTCTCGGCGTGGCGCACGGTGATCTCGGCGTGGTACCCGCTGCCCCACCGGGCGACCACGCGCATGGTCGCGGTGCAGTCGCCCGGCGTGCTCTTGAAGTCGGGCAGCTCGTCGAGCGTGATCACGCCGGGGTCGTGGTAGACGCGGCGCACGAAGTCGAGCGGGTTGGTCACGCCGTCCTGGATGAACGAGCCGGACCAGGTGACGAACCAGCTCCACCGGGCCTCGTAGGCGCGCATCAGCTCGGGGTCCGGGATGGACCCCACCTCGCCCAGCGCGACGAGCTTGCGGTCGCCGCCCAGCTCGACCAGCCGCTCGTAGGGGCCGATGACCGGGCCGTGGTCGCCGACGGGCGGGTAGGAGTCCATGCTGACGACGTCCACCACGTCGTCGCCGGGGTACCACTCGGGCGCGATCGAGTTCCACACCCAGATCAGGTTGTGCAGGCCGTGGTGCCGCACCAGCCGGTCGTACACGATCCGGTAGAGCGCCTTGGCGGGCTCGGGGCCCTTGGCGCCCCACCAGAACCAGCCGCCCTCGGCCTCGTGCAGCGGTCGCCACAGCACCGGCACGTTCGCGTCGGCGAGCCTCTTGAGCTGCACGGCGATCGCGTCGATGTCGCGGATCAGCAGGCCGTGGTCGGTGGAGGCGGGGTCGGCGAGCGCGGCGGCCACGTCGAAGGTCGTCGCGTCGGTGTAGAAGCCGCGCCACCACTCCTTGCCGGGTTGGTCGATCAGGCCGGACGGCGCGTTCCAGTGCCAGGCCAGGGTGACGATGCCGCCTCGGGCGTCGTGGGCGATGGCGCGCTCGACGTCCTGGGAGGTGGTGCCGCGCTCGACGCGGCTCGGCGAGTAGTCCATCAGGTCGAGGCCGGCAATGGCCGGGGCCTTCCCGGTGTTCTGCTCGACCCAGTCGATGCTCGGCTGGTCCTGCTGGCCGGACAGCGTCTTCTCGCCGTAGTTGTCGACGAGGTAGCGCATCAGGCCCTTGGCCGCGGGGGTGGCGGACCGGTCGGTCAGGGCGCTGGTCACCTGGTGGGGTCCGCGCGGCGCGCTGGGCGTCACCCGGATCGCGTCGATCAGGTACCAGCCCCAGTTGTTCGTGATGGTGATCGTGTTGTCGCCCTCGCGCAGCAGCACCTTGCCGGCGGGGACGCTGGTGAACGTCGGGTTCTCCGGGAACGCGACGTCGCCGAGGCCGCTGCCGTTGAGCGACAGCGACGCCGTCTTCGGCCCGTACGGCGTGGCGTAGGAGATCGACAGGTCGTGCAGGCCGCCGGGGCTGTCCGGCACGGTGATGGTCACGTGGTCGGTCGCGGTGTCGAAGCCCGCGACGTAGCCGCGGCCGGAGAAGCCCGCCACGGTGGACTCGACGACCACGCCGGACAGCTCGCCGTCCTCGGCCTCGTGCGTGCCCGGCGCGGGCGGCGCGCTCGGCGTGAGGCGGATGGCGTCGACCAGGTACCAGCCCCAGCCGGTGCCGAAGGTGACGGTGTTGTCGCCCTCGACCAGCTGGAGCTTGGCGCCGGTCGCTTCGGTGAACCCGGCGCTCTCGGCGAGCGGCACCTCGCCCACCGGGCTGCCGTTGAGCGACAGCGCGGCGTTCTTCGGGCCGTGGGGCGCGGCGTAGCGGACGGTGAGGTCGTGCAGGCCGCCGGGGCTGTCCGGGACGGTGATGGTGACCGTGTCGGCGGCCTCGTCGAAGCCGGCCACGTAGCCGGCGCCGGAGAAGCCCTCGACGGTCGACTCCACGACCGTGCCGGAGAGGGTCCCGGCCTCGGCTTCGAGCCACGGTCCGGGGGCGGCACCCGCGGTCCAGGGCACCGCGAGCGTCGACACCGTCAACGAGGCGATCAGCAGCAACCTCACGTCGTCTTGTCCCTTCACCGCCGTTGGCAGGGCACGAACTTCTGGGAGCGCTCCCAGAGCATAGGCCGCGCGAGGCGATCGAGGAAGGAGCAGCTTCCCCGCGTCCCCGCGCGACTTCGGCCCCGACCTCGCTCACGCGGGGCGGGCGGGCGTGCTAGGTCGGCCGCACCACGTTCTTCCGCTACCTCGGCGACAAGCGGGAGGTCGTGTTCTCCGCCGAGCGGCTCGTCGTCGACGAGCCGACCGCGCGGCGCGGCGGGCTGCCGCCGACGGCGAGCACTACCGCGCCGACGAGCGGCTGCTGCGGGACGACCCCGAGCCGCGCGACCGGTCGAACCGGAAGCCCGCCGGGTTCGCCGGGATCTTCCGCGCCGGCCTGGAACTGGCCGGCGGTCCCGAGTCGGGCGGGCACGGCGGGGCATTCGCACTGGTGAGCGAATCCGGGGTGCGCAAGATCGCCCGAACGCCGGTTTTCGTCGGTGCCGTGGGATAGGTTCTCCCGTGCCATGCGACTGATCGGACGTGACCACCCGGCGGGACTGCTGCGCGCCGAGGTCGATCGTGTCACCCGCAGCCACGGCGGGCTGGTGCTCGTCGCGGGCGAGGCCGGGATCGGCAAGACGACCCTGGTGACCGACGCCGCCGAGCGGGCGCGGCAGCAGGGCGCGCTGGTGCTCGGCGGGACGTGCTGGGACTCCGACAGCGCACCCGGCTACTGGCCGTGGGTGCAGGTCCTGCGGGCGCTGCGCCGGGCCGTGCCGCCGGAGCAGTGGGCGGCCCTCGACGGCGGTCCGCCGGCGGTCCTGCTGGGCGAGGCGCACGCCGGCGTCGAGCACGCCGCCGACGCCTTCCCGCTCTACGACGCGGTCACGACGGCACTCGTCGCCGCGTCGCACCGCTGCCCGGTGGTGGTCGTGCTGGAGGACCTGCACTGGGCGGACGCCGCGTCGTTGCGGCTGTTGGAGTTCGCCGCGCGGCACACCTGGTTCGAGCGGCTGCTGGTGATCGGCACCTACCGCGACGCCGAGGTCGACGCCGCCGACCACCCGGTGCGCCCGCTGCTGACGCCGCTGCTGGGCCGGGCCACCACGGTGGCGCTGTCCGGCCTCGGCCCGGCGGAGGTGGGCGAGCTGATCGCGCGCACCGCGGGGCGCGTGCCCGAGCCCGACCTGGTCGACGAGGTGCACCGGCGCACCGGCGGCAACCCGTTCTTCGTGGAGCAGACCGCCCGCCTGTGGCACGGCGGCGGTCCGGTCACCGCCATCGCGCCGGGGGTGCGCGACGCCGTGCAGCGGCGGTTGTCCCTGCTCCCGGCGGAGGTGGGCGACCTGCTGGCGTCGGCCTCCGTGCTGGGGCGCGAGTTCCACCGGCGGGTCCTGGCGATGACCGCCGCGCTGCCCGCGCCCGCCGTGGACAAGCTGCTCGACCAGGCCGCGCAGGCCCGGCTGGTGCGCGGGCTGGGCGGCGGCCGGTTCTCCTTCGCCCACGACCTGGTGCGCGAGGCGCTGTACGACGGTCTGTCCGATGTGGACGAGCGGCACGCCGCCGTGGTGCGGGCGCTGGGCGCGGACCCGGCCGGTGGGCCGCTCGCCGACGAGGTGCTGCCCGCCGACCTGGCACGGCACGCGCACCTGGGCGCGGCGAGGCTGCCCGCCGACCGGGTGGTCGACGTGATCGTGGCCGCCGCGCGGCACGCGAGCAGCCGCATGACGCCGGAGGAGGCCGTCGGGCACTACCGGCGGGCGCTGGAGCACGCCGACGGCGTCCGGCGGCGCATCGCCGTCACCGTGGAGCTGGGGCACGAGCTGTTCCACTGCACCGAGCCGGCCGAGGCCGAGCGGTTGTACGAGCAGGCGGCGGAGGCGGCGCGCGGGTTGGACGACCCGGAGCCGCTGGCGCGGGTGGCGCTGGCCCTCCACCGGTTCGCCGAACCGGAGGGGTCGGCGCACGAGGTGCTGCGCGAGGCGTACGAGCGGTTCGTCGGGCCCGCGCCGGACCTGCCGGCCGAGGAGCTGGCGCGGGAGATCGCGGTGCGCACCACGGAGGCGGCGCGCACGGGCGGCGACGACGGCGCGCTGACCTCCGGCCTGTGGGCCGCGTACGACATGACGACGGGCATGGACCGCGCCGAGGAGCGGCTCGCGCTCACCGACGAGCTGATCGCCGTGTCGCGGCGCAGCGGTGACCACAGCGCCGAGCACTTCGGGACCTCGCTGCGCTGGGTGGCGCTGGCCGAGCTGGGCGACCCGCGCTACCTCGACCAACTGCACGCGTTCGTGGCGCTGTCCGACCGGTTCGGCCTGGCCCGGTTCCACTTCTCGGCGGCCATCGACCAGTGCATCGTGGCCACGTTCCGGGGGAGGTACGCCGAGGCGACCGCGATGCTCGCCAGGGCGGCCGACCTCGGCGCGGGCGGCCGGGTCGAGATCCGGTTGATGTACCTGCACCTGAAGTGGGCGCTGCTGCTGGCCCAGGGCCGGTTCGACGAGCTGGCCGCGCTGGAGCCGGACGTCGCGGCGAGCGCGCACCCGTGCCCGGGGGTGCTGGCGGGCATCACGGCGCTGGAGCGCGGCGACGTCGCCGCCGCCCGCGGACTCGTCCGGCCGGACGAGCGCCCCCAGCCCGGCATGGAACCGCTGTGGTTGCGCTTCCACGCGCAGTACGCGGTGGCGGCGGGCGACCGGGACCTGGCCGTCCGGGTCCGCGACCGGCTGGCGCCGCACCGCGGCAAGTGGCTGGTGTCCCTGTACGGGTGCGACCTGTCCGGCCCGGTGGACCTGTGGCTGGGCCTGCTGGACCGGTTCCTGGGCAGGCACGACGACGCGGTGCGCGAGCTGACCGCGGCCCGGCGGTCGGCCGAGCGGATGCACGCGCCGCCGTGGGCGGAGCGCGCCGACCGCCACCTGGCCGGCACCGGCCCCGCCGCGGCCGGCCACGAGTTCCGCCGCGACGGCGACGTCTGGTCGTTGTCCTACCGGGGCACGGCGGTCCGGGTGCCGGACGCCAAGGGGCTGCGCGACCTGCACGCGCTGCTGAGCCGGGCGGGTGACCCGGTGCCCGCCACGTCGCTGCTGGCGCCGGAAGCCGTCCCCTCCGCGCGGCTCGGCGGGGACCCGGTCCTGGACGACGAGGCCAAGGCGCGCTACCGGCGGCGCCTGGCCCAGCTGGACGAGGAGATCGACCGGGCGGCGGACGACGACCGCGCCGCCGCCCTGGACCGGGAGCGCGCGGCCCTGCTGGAGGAACTGCGCGCCGCCGCGGGCCTGGCCGGCCGCACCCGCCGGCTCGGCGACGACGCGGAACGCGCCCGCAAGGCCGTCACCGCCCGCATCCGCGACACCCTGCGCAAGCTCGACGCGCGCCACCCGGAACTCGCGGCCCACCTGCGGGAGACCGTCTCGACCGGCGCGACGTGCGTCTACTCGGGACGCGAGCGCTTCCGCCTCTGACGCGACACCGCCGGGCTACTCGCCGATCTTCACGGCCGACAGCAGGACCTCCGTCAGGCAGTCCACCGAGGCCCCGGCGGGCACGCCCTGCGCGGTGGTCGTCCAGTTGCGGTCGAGCACGAGCACGCGACCCCGCCCCGTGGCGTCCTCCTCCCGGAGGTTGTACAGGCCCGCCGCCTGCATCGTGTCCTGGGCGGTCTGGTGCACCATGCCGACCACGTCGGGCACCGTGCACGTCGAGGACGGGGCCGGGGCGACCGCCGTGGGCGCCGGGGCGGCGGCGCGCGTCCCGGGAACGGGCGTCACGGCGCTCGTCGTGGCGGCGGCCTCGGCCGCGGTCGTGTCGGCGGCGGGCCGGGCGGTCTGCGACGGCGAGCAGGCGGCGAGCAGGGCCGCGCCGGCGACGAGCACGGATAAGCGGATCTTCACGGTTCCTCCCGGAGTGCGTTCGACCCCCATGTCGCCCGACCGGTGCAGCGCGTTACGCCACGCGGGGGCGCCGGACCACCCCTCTGGAGCGCGGAGGCCCGCCGCGCCCCGCCCACGCGCGTGGGCGGGGCGCGGCGGGCCGGCACGTCACTTGCGGTTGTACAGGCGCATCGTCCACGCGCCGAACACGACGGTGAACACCACGCCGTACCCGAGCGTCCACAGCATCGCGCCGCTGTCGAAACCGCCCGCCATCAGCGAGCGCACCGCGTCCACCAGCTTCGTCACGGGGTTGACGTTGACGAACGCCTGGAGCCAGCCCGGCATCGTGGTCGGCATGACGTAGACGTTCGACAGGAACGTCAGCGGGAACAGCACGAGCATGCTCACGCCCATCACGGACTTCTCGCTGCGCAACAACAGGCCGAACGTCGTCCAGATCCACGAGAACGCGAACGAGAACGCCACCAGCACGGCCACGCCGAGCAGCACGCCCACGGCGCCGCCGCCGGGCCGGAACCCGAGCAGCAGGCCGACGACCATGATCGTCGCCGACGCCAGCACGTAGCGCAGCAGGTCGCCGAGGATGTAGCCGACCATCGGCGCGGGCCGCCAGATCGGCAGCGTGCGGAACCGGTCGAACACGCCCTTCTCGATGTCGGTGTTCACCGCGACGCCGGTGTACATGGTGATCATCACGACGCTGGTGACGGTGATGCCGGGCAGCAGGTACTGGATGTACTCCCCCGGCGAGCCCGCGAGGGCGCCGCCGAACAGGTAGGTGAACATCAGCGTCATCATGATCGGGAACGCGGTCACGTCGAACAGCTGCTCGGGCACGTGCTTGATCTTCAGCACGGCCCGCCAGCCGAACGTGAGCGACGCGGACAGCGCGCTGGGGCGCGGCGGCCTCTCGGTCTCGAGCAGCACCGCCGCCAGGTCCTCCGCCTTGGGCGCGGTCAGGAGCTGGGCTTCCTCGGTGACGGTCACGCCGCGGCCTCCTTCTTCTTGTTCTTGTCGGTCAGGGCCAGGAAGACCTCGTCCAGGCTGGGCTGGCCGAGGGAGAAGTTGTCGACGGTGATGCCCTCGCGGGCCAGCTGCCCCAGTGCCTCGGCGGCCTGCTCGGTGGCGCGGCCGGTGAGGCGGGCGGTGAGGGCGACGGGGTCGCCGTCGAGCAGCACCTCGGCGTCCAGGGCGCGGGTCAGCACCTCCTGGGCGCGGAGCCGCTGGTCGGCGTCGCGCAGCCGCAGGTGCACCGAGCCCACGCCGACGGACGCCTTCAGCTCGCCCTTGGTGCCCTCGGCGATGACCTTGCCGTGGTCGATCACCGCGATGCGGGACGCCAGCTGGTCGGCCTCGTCCAGGTACTGCGTGGTCAGCAGCACGGTGGTGCCGTGCGCGACGACCGCGCGGACGATGTCCCACACCTGGTTGCGGCTGCGCGGGTCGAGGCCCGTGGTGGGTTCGTCCAGGAACAGCAGCTTCGGGGTGTTGAGGATGCTGGCGGCGATGTCGAGCCTGCGCCGCATGCCGCCGGAGTAGTGCTTGACCTGCTTGGCCGCGGCCTCGGTGAGGCCGAACGCGTCGAGCATCTGCGCGGCACGGCGCCGGGCGTGCGCGCGGGGGTGGCCGAGCAGCCTGCCCAGCAGCACCAGGTTCTCGGTGCCGGTCAGGTCCTCGTCGACGGAGGCGTACTGGCCGGTGAGGCTGACCAGCTGCCGCACGGCGTCCGGGTCGGCGCGCACGTCGTGGCCGAACACCCGCGCCTCCCCGTCGTCGGGTCGCAGCAGGGTGGCCAGCAGGCGGACCGTCGTGGTCTTGCCCGCCCCGTTCGGGCCCAGCAGCCCGTACACCGTCCCGGCGGGCACGGTCAGGTCCACGCCGTCCACGGCGCGGGTGTCGCCGAACACCTTGACCAGGCCCGACGTTTCGATGGCGTTCATGGTCTTCCTTTCCCTAGGAGACGTACGGGCGGCGGCGGCGCGCGTCGCGCAGCGCCTCCGCCCACCAGGTGAGCTGGTCGAGCATGGCGTCGGCGGCACGCACGCGGTCCTCGGAGTCCAGCGGACGGCCGTCGCGCAGGTCCACGGCGACGGTGTCGCGCACCGTCGTGACGTGCAGCTCGGTGAAGACCGACCGGAGCTGCTCGACGGCGTGGAAGCCCGCGGTGCGGTAGCCGTAGGAGACGAGGCCCGCGGGTTTCGCGTGCCACTCGTCGTAGGCGAGGTCGATCGCCTGCTTGAGGGAGGCGGGGAAGCTGCGGTTGTACTCGGGCGTGACCACGACGAAGCCGTCGGCCCGCGCGACCTCGCCGGCGAACCTCCGCACCGGCGGGGTGGGCAGGCGCGGGTAGCGGGCCGGGAGGTCGTAGTCGACGAGGTCGACCAGGACCGGTTCGACGCCGGTCCTGAGGCCGGCGACGCCGGCGACCCAGCGCGCGATGTCGTCGCCGACGCGCCCCTCGCGGGTGCTGCCGACGACCACGGCGATGCGCAACGGCTGCATCCGGCACCTCCTCTCGTGGTGGAGGCGCGAGACGGCCCGCCAGATCGGATCTGGCGGGCCGTCGGGTGAGCCGGGTGTCGCCGCTAGATGCGGCAGGTGTCCAGGGAGCTGACCAGGATGGCGCGGGCGCCGACGCGCCACAGCTCGTCCATGATGAACGGCGCGTCGTCGCGCGGCACGAGGGAGCGCACGGCGACCCAGCCCTCGCGGGCCAGCGGCGAGACGGTGGGCGACTCGATGCCCGGCACGAGCTTGAACGCCTCCTCCTGGGCCTCGGCGGGGCAGTCGAAGTCGAGGATCACGTAGCGGCGGGCGATGAGCACGCCCTGGAGGCGGCGTTGCAGGATCTCGACGGCGCGCACGGCGCCCGGTGTCGCCTCGACCGACTCGTTCCGGATCAGGACGGCCTCGGACTTGAGGATCGGCGAGCCGAAGGTCTCCAGGCCGGAGGTCTTGAGGGTGATGCCGGTCTCGACGACGTCGGCGATCGCGTCGGCGACGCCCAGTTCGACGGCGGTCTCGACCGCACCGTCCAGCCGCACGAGGTGGGCATCGAGGCCCAGCTCGTCGAGGTGCTGCTTGACGAGGTTCGGGTAGCTCGTGGCGATCCGCTTGCCCTCCAGGCCGGCCGCGTCCTCGATGCCCCCCGGCTTCGACGCGAAGTAGAACCTGGCCCGGCCGAAGCCCAGCGCCAGGATCTCCTTCGCGGACACCGTGGAATCGAGCAGCAGATCGCGACCGGTGATGCCGACGTCCAACGACCCCTCGCCCACGTACACCGCGATGTCGCGGGGACGCAGGAAAAAGAACTGCACGTCATTTGCCGGGTCCGCCACGATCAGCTCACGGCCGGACCTGTTCACCCGGTAGCCCGCTTCGGCCAGCATTTGGGCCGCGGGAGCACTCAACGAACCCTTGTTGGGCAGGGCGAAGCGAAGAGGAGCCATGGCGGCAGTCTTCCACACGGGGACCCCGTTCCCCGTTCCGGGGATGCCGTCCGCGAGGGAGTATGCGCAGGTGTCCCACCGTGTGGAAAGAGCGCGGCAGGCGTGCCCCGGGGCCGTTCCCGGGACGTCGCCGGGTGAATTGCGCAATCACGTCGTGACGCGATCCACATCGCCGATTCGCCGGGCGTCCACCCGCGCCGGCAATGCCGCTCCACCTGATCGGGGGAACACGTTTCGTGTCGGTTGGTCCGTTCCGGTCCACATCGCCGCCGCGGGCCGGTGGACCGGAGAGAATGGCCGGGGAGGCGTGGTGGAGGTGGGTGACCGGATCACCAGGCGGCCGGGTGGGCGGTGGCCGGGGCGCGGGTGATCAGTTCGACCACCAGGTCGCGCGGGTGACCACCTCGAAGCCGAGCGAGTCGTAGAGCGGCAGGCCCTCGTCGGTCGCGGTGAGGGTGGCCGGCACGGGGTCGGCGAGCACGGCGTGCAGGAGCGCGCGGCCGACGCCGCGGGAGCGGTGCGCGGGCAGGGTGGCCAGCCAGTACACGCCGATCGCGTGGTCGGCCGCGACGGTGAGGCACGCGCCGGCCGGTTCGCCGTCGCGCCGCGCCAGGTGCAGCGCCACGCCCTCGGCGTCGAGCAGGCCGGCGGGCAGCGCGCCGCCGGGCGGGAAGCCGGTCAGCGGGAAGCCGTCGACGACGACCCGTTCGACGAGCGCGACGTCGGCCGGGGTGCGGGCGGGCACGACCTCCAGGGCGGGCGGCGGCACGGGCCGGGCGTGGCGGAGCATCACCGGCATGTGCTTGGCGGTCAGCCCGAGGCCGCCGCCGTCGACGGTGGAGAACGAGTCCTCGACCACGACCCGCGCCCGGGCCCGCTCGACCAGCAGGGCCAGTTCGGCGAGGTCGTCGGGGGCGGGGTCGGGCCGGCGCACCAGCACGCGCAGCAGGGGTTCCCCGTTCATCGCGAGGAACCCCGGCCGGGACACCAGCTCGTGCCCGCGGGCCCGTGCCAGCGCGGTGGTCAGGGCGGTGGCGTTGCGCACCGCCAGGTGCAGCGAGGCGGACATGGGCGGCACCCTATGCGGTGCCCCGACCGGTGATCGCCCCGGTTCCGACGTTCCCCGCCGGTGGCCGGTACAGGTCGTCGGCGCCGGGTGGTCAGCGCTCGGCGAGCAGCCGGTCGAACGGCACGAAGTCCTCACCGGACCGCTTCGCCGGCGCGGGCCGCCCGGTGAGCAGGTCGGCCAGCTCGCCCGCGGCGCGGTCGATGCGACCGGGCAGCCCTTCGGCGCCCCAGTCCGACGACGCGGCGTACACGCCGGTCGGCAGCACGATCGCCTTCAGGTGGGCGAACAGGGGCCGCATCGCGTGGTCGAGCACCAGCGAGTGCCGCTCGGAGCCGCCGGTCGCGCCGATGAGCACCGGCTTGCCCTCCAGCGAGCCCGGCTCCAGCACGTCCACGAAGGACTTGAACAGCCCGCTGTAGGAGGCGTTGAACGTCGGTGTGACCGCGATCAGCGCGTCGGCGTCCACCACCTCGGCCAGCGCGTCGCGCAGCCGCGCGCCCGGGAAGCCGGTGACCAGGTTGTCGGCCACGTCCCGGGCCAGGTCGCGCAGGTGCACGGTGCGCACCCGCGCGTCGGGCAGGAGCCGCTGGGCGGACGCGGCGAGCCGGCCGGTCAGCAGTTCGGTGGACGACGGGGAGCCGAGCCCCGCGTGCACCGCGGTGAGGGTGGTCATCGCACGTCCGCCTTCGCGCCGAGCAGGGACTGGTGGGTGGGCGCCTCGGGGACGTCGGCGGGGCGGCCGACGGCGAACTCGCGGCGCAGGGTGGGCAGGATCTCGCCGAGCAGGTCGAGCTGCTCCAGCACGGTCTTGAGCGGCAGGCCCGCGTGGTCGATCAGGAACAGCTGGCGCTGGTAGTCGCCGAAGTGCTCGCGGAAGGTCAGCGTCTTCTCGACGACCTGCTGCGGGCTGCCGACGGTCAGCGGCGTCTGGGAGGTGAACTCCTCCAGCGACGGGCCGTGGCCGTAGACGGGGGCGTTGTCGAAGTACGGCCGGAACTCGTCGACCGCGTCCTGCGAGTTGCGGCGCATGAACACCTGGCCGCCCAGGCCGACGATCGCCTGGTGCGCGGCGCCGTGGCCGTGGTGCTCGAAGCGCTCGCGGTAGAACGTGATCAGCCGCTGGAAGTGCTCCTTGGGCCAGAAGATGTGGTTGGCGAAGAAGCCGTCGCCGTAGTAGGCGGCCTGCTCGGCGATCTGCGGGCTGCGGATCGACCCGTGCCAGACGAACGGCGGCACGCCGTCGAGCGGGCGGGGCGTCGCGGTGAAGGACTGGAGCGGGGTGCGGTGCTTGCCCTCCCAGTCCACGACGTCCTCGCGCCACAGCCTGCGCAGCAGGGCGTAGTTCTCGATGGCGAGGTCGATGCCGTCGCGGATGTCCTTGCCGAACCACGGGTAGACCGGGCCGGTGTTGCCGCGACCCATGATCAGGTCCACCCGGCCGTCGGCCAGGTGCTGGAGCATGGCGTAGTCCTCGGCGATCTTCACCGGGTCGTTGGTGGTGATCAGCGTGGTGGCGGTGGAGAGGATCAGCTTCTCGGTCCGGGCCGCGATCCAGCCGAGCATGGTCGTCGGCGAGGAGGGCACGAACGGCGGGTTGTGGTGCTCGCCGGTCGCGAAGACGTCCAGGCCGACCTCCTCGGCCTTCAGCGCGATCGCGACCATGGCCTTGATGCGCTCGGCCTCGGTCGGCGTCCGCCCCGTCGTCGGGTCGGGCGTCACGTCGCCGACGGTGAAGACACCGAACTGCATGACCACCACTCCTCAAGTAGTTGCGCTTTCAACTAACCGGGTCAACGATACATCGTCGTCCGCTATTCCGTTCTTGCCGGGTGGCGCGGACCACGCCAAGGTGGTGTTCACACCGCCGCGCGAACGTCGTCCAGGGGGAAGCCACGGTGCACGAGCTGGTCCGGCGCGCCGCCGGGATCGTCCCGGTCCTGCGCGCGCACGCCGACTGGGGCGACCGGCACCGCCGTCTGCACGAGGAGTCGCTGGAGGCGATGGCCGACGCCGGCGTGCTGCGGATGCGCGTCGCCGGCGAGCACGGCGGCGCGGAGGCCGACCTGGCCACCGTCGTGCGGGTGATCGCCGAGCTGGCCCGCGGCGACGGCTCGGCGGCCTGGACGGCGGCCGTCTGGACCGTGTCGGCGTGGGTCGCGGGCCGGTTCCCCGAAGCCGTGCGCCACGAGGTCTTCGCCAAACCGGACGTGCGGATCACCGGCATCCTCAGCACCACCGCGACCGCCACCCCCGTGCCCGGCGGCGTGCTCGTCAACGGCCGCTGGGCGTTCACCACCGGCGCCCGGCACAGCGACTGGACCGTCGTCGCGGCCGTGCGCACCACCGGGCGGCCGGTCGTGCTGGCCGTCCCGACGGCCGACCTCACCGTGCTCGACGACTGGCACACCCCCGGCCTGCGCGCCACCGGCAGCGCCACCACCGTCGCCGACGGCGTGTTCGTGCCCCCCGAACGAGTGCTCGACCTGGCCCCGCTGCTCGACGGCGACCACACCGCCCCCACCCCGATGTTCCGCGCCCCCTACGCCGTCACCGCGTGCGCCACCGTCGGCGCGCCCGCCGCCGGCCTCGCCCGCGGAGCCGTCCAGGCGCACCCCGACGCGCCCCGGGCGCGCGAGGCCGCCGTGCTGGCCGACGAGGCCGAGTTCCACGTCCACCGCGCCGCCGACGCCGTCGACCGCACGTCCTCCACCACGCGGCCGTGGACCCCCGAGGACCGCACCCGCGTGCGCCGCGACCTCGGCGAGGCGTGCCTGCGCGCGAAGGACGCCGCCGACGTGCTCGGCACGGGCGACGAGGTCCTGCACCGGGTCCGGCGCGACGTGCACGCGCTGAACCTGCACGCCGTGCTCCACCCCCACGCGAGCCTGGAGCGGTACGGCGAAGTCCTCCAGAACGGCGTGTGACCGCCACCGCCGCGCGGCAGCGGCCGGCGTTCCGGCGGTGCGGACGCGGTCAGGGGATCGGCCACGCCCTGAAGTAGTAGCCGTCGTCGGCGGTGTACGGCAGGTCCCGGAAGGAGCAGCCCCCCGCCACGCCGCCCGCGTCCCGGTACGCCTGCACGCTCTGCTCGCACTCGTCGTACGCGGTGTGGGGACCGACCCAGGACCAGTCGGTCACAGCGGTGGCGACGTGCGCACCACCGAACAGGAGGGCCGCGCACATGCCCAGGACGCTGGAGGTTCTCCGCATGGGTACGAGGTTCCGGCGCACCACCTCCCACCCACAATCCGCCATCGGGCTGAGGACCGGCCGACCGCACGTCCGGCGCGGGGGTCACACCCCGCAGCGGTCACCGCCTCACACCCCCAGCACCGCCCACTGCGCCGTCGCGACCGCCACCAGCGTCCCGTCCGAGGCGTAGATCGAGGTCAGCGTGTTCGCCACCGGCCCCACCCGCTGCACCTGCAACGCGACCACCACGTGCGGCTCACCCGCCCTCGGCGCGGCGAGCACCTCCGCCGCCATCCTCGTCAACGCCATCGGCTCGTCCGTGGCCCAGCCCGCAGGGCAGTCCAGCACCGCCCACACCACCTCGGGCGAGTTCTCCACCGGCACCCACGGGCACGCCACCGCGTTCGGCCCCACCGGCCCCGGCGCCAGCAGCAGACCGCCCACGCTCTCCGGCCCGCACACGAAGCACGTCGGGTACGGGTGCTCCACCCGCCCCTCGAACGCCTCCGCCGCCCGGTCCGCCTCCAGCGCGCTCACCGGGGGCACCGCCGGGATCGTCTCGGCCGTGGTCGTCATCGTCGCGACCACCTCCTCGCCGAACACCAGCACCGCCTCGTCCGGCCCCGCCTCCAGCCGCATCGGCAGCTCCAGCGGCGCGGGCGCCACCAACGACACCACCGGCGTGCCCACGACCTCCACCGCCGTCGCCAGCAGGCCGCACGTGTAGCCGCCGTGGGCCGTCTCCGGCGCACCGCCGAACCGCGCCGGGACCAGCACTTCGCTCTCGGTGATCACACCCTGAAGTGCCCTCAACGGCGGCCGCTCACACCTGCGGACGGCCACTCGCGCGCGACCACCCGCGGGCGACCGCCTCCCGGCGGCCGCCCGCCCCGGCTCAGTCCCGCTCCACCAGGTGACCGACCACGTCCGGACCGGGGTGCGCGTGCCCCGAACCGTCCCGCCGCTCGTCCACCTCCGGCAACTCCACCGGCGACCCGTTGCGCGCCGCACCCGCCGGCCGCGGACCCACCCACGCCAGCACCAGCCCCGCCTCGCCCTTCAGGAACCGCTGCGCCCGCACACCACCGGTCGCCCGCCCCTTCGCCGGGTACACCGCGAACGGCGTCACCTTCACGCTCTGCCCCGACGACGTCACCACCATCGGCTCACCGTGCTCGTCGTCGTCCGTCCGGACCGCCCCGAAGAACACCACGTGCGCGTCCGGACCCAGGTTGATGCCCGCCATGCCGCCACCCCTGAGCCCCTGCGGGCGCACCAGCGACGCCGAGTACCGCAGCAACGACGCCTCCGACGACACGAACACCAGCGTCTCGTCCGAGTCGCCCAACCAGGTCGCGCCGACCACCTCGTCACCCTCCTTGAGGGTGATCACCTCGAACTCGTCCGACCTGACCGGCCACTCCGGCGAGCACACCTTCACCGTGCCCATCCGCGTGCCCAGCGCCAACCCCGGCGAATCACCGCCCACCAGCGGCGCGATGCCGACGACCCGCTCGCCCTTCTCCAGGTCCACCAACTCGCTCGCCGCCATGCCACCGCTCAGCGACAACGTGCCGCTCTGCTCCGGCAGCACCGGCAGCGGCAGCACGTCCGTCTTGAACGCCCGCCCCCGGTTCGTCACCAGCAGCACCTGCCCGCGCGCCGTCGTGTGCACCGTCGCCGCCACCGCGTCGTGCTTCACCCGACCCCGCCGGCGACGCGCCTCCGACGACTCCTCCGACTCCGCCGCCGTCCGCGCCACCAACCCCGTCGCCGACAGCACCACCTGGCACGGGTCGTCCGCGACCTCCAGCGGCCCGGCCGGCTTCGACGCCGCCAGCACCTCCTTCAGGTCGCCGTCCAGCAACGTCGTCCGCCGCTCCTGCGCCAGGTCCTTCGCGACCTGGTTCAACTCCTTCGACACCACCCGCCGCAGCACCGCCGGGTCGTCCAGGATCTTCGACAGCTCCGCGATCTCCGCGAGCAGCCGCTCCTGCTCCGCCTCCAGCTCCAGCGCGTCGTACCGGGTCAACCGGCGCAGCGGCGTGTCCAGGATGTAGTTCGCCTGGATCTCGCTCAGCTTGAACTTCGACATCAAGCCCTCGCGGGCCGCCGCCGCGTTCTCGCTGGCCCGGATCAGCCTGATCACCTTGTCGATGTCCAGCAGCGCCTTCAACAGGCCCTCGACCAGGTGCAACCGGTCCTCGCGCTTGCGCTTGCGGAACCGCGTGCGCCGCGTCACCACCTCGTACCGGTGCTGGAGGAACACCTCCAACAGCGCCTTCAGCCCCAACGTGCGCGGCTGCCCCTCCACCAGCACCAGGTTGTTGATGCCGAACGACTGCTCCATCGGCGTGAGCCGGTACAGGTCGGCGAGCAGCGCCTGCGGGTTCACGCCGACCTTGCACTCGATCACGACCCGGGTGCCGTTCTCCCGGTCGGTCAGGTCCTTCACGTCCGAGATGCCGGTGAGCCGCTTCGACTTGGTCACCTCGTCGGTGATCTTCTCGATGATCTTCTCGGGCCCGACCCCGTAGGGCAGCTCGGTGACCGTGATCGCCTGCCGCCCCCGGCTGCCCTCCAGCAACCCGGTCTCCACCTTCGCCCGCATCCGCACCACACCGCGCCCGGTCTCGTACGCCTTGCGCACCTCGTCCAGGCCCAGCAGCACCCCGCCCGTGGGCAGGTCGGGACCGGGGATGAAGGTCATCAACTCGTCCAGCGACGCGTCCGGGTGCGTCACCAGGTGCCGCGCGGCGGCCACGACCTCGCCCAGGTTGTGCGGGATCATGTTCGTCGCCATGCCGACCGCGATGCCCGACGTGCCGTTGACCAGCAGGTTCGGGAAGGCCGCGGGCAGGACCGAGGGTTCCTCCAGCGACCCGTCGTAGTTGGGCCTGAAGTCGACGGTCTCCTCGCCCAACTCCCCGACCAACAACATCGCGGCGGGTGACATGCGCGCCTCGGTGTTGTGGTTGACGAAGCCGCCCGCGAGGAACGAGTGGTCCTCCGACCTCACGCGCACCGAGTACACCTCGGCCGGCTCACACGCCTCGACCCCGGTCACCGCCTCGAAGCGGTAACCCGAGTCCATGATCGGCAGGATCGTGGCCAGGACCTCGGTGTCCTTGATCCGGTCGATGATCCGGAGCCGCTCGGTCTCCCACCGCTCGACACGGTCGAAGTCGTGCTGCGTCAGCCACTTCCGACCACTGCCGCGCCGGTCGAAGTCCAGCGCGCCGCGCACGTAGTCGGCCACGAACGGCACGCTGTCCGCGCTCAGGCGATGAGGTGACAGCGGCGAGCGGCGCAGCAGGCTCCGCAGCTCCGCCTGCTTCGTCTTGAGGAAGCCGACCCGCTCGGCGAACGCGCGGACGTCGCGGAGGCCGGACACCACGAGGCGGTGCTCCACCGACCCGTTGGACCTCGTGTACCGACGGTGGACGGCGATGACGCCGAACTCGGCGAGGAGTTCCTGCAGCTCCCCCGCGAGCCGAGCGCTGCACGTCGAGTACTGGATCGTGAAGCTGCCGTCCGCCGCGCGACAACCGCCGTCACCCTCGAACGCCGCCATCAGGAAAGCGCGCTTGACGCCCCAGCCGCCGTTCCACACGAATTCCGGGACGAACTTGTCCCGCGCCTGGTGCCCGACGAACTCCACCAGCGGGCTGGCACGGAACGCCGCCATGCCGCCCTCACACTCCGGGACATCGAGCTCGTGGATGAGTTTCCCATCCCGCGGCGTCCGCCCCTCCGACACGTACCGCCGCCCGCCGACCACCTGGTCGTACGCGTGGAGGACCTCTGTGAAGAAGTGTTCATCGGTATTGTTGAAGCCGGCGCGGTTCTCGCTCGCGAAACCCCCCGAGACCCAAGCCCCGGCGAGCACACCGAGCACGTACTCACGCGCGGTCGGGGTCACCTGCGACCAGGCGTTGCGGGCCACGGCCACAACCGCACCCCGTTGCAATTCGTCCAAACGGCGCCACTGGAGCAGGGGCACGCCCATCGGTGCTTCCAGGCACAGGACCAGGTGGTTCTCGCTGCCGCGCAGCGAGAAACCCGATGTGGTCGTCATCCGGACGGTCGGGTGGACACCCGAGTTGAACACCTTGTCGACCTGGACCGCTTTGCCGTCCTTGTCGAGGACTTCGAAATCCGCGTCGGCCTCGGAATCGGCGGCCAGGTCCACCACATCGGCGATGCGCGGGCTCGACCCGTCGGCAAGGCGAATCCGCGTGTCGCCGACAACGCAATAACGACTCGCCGCCGGTCCGTCGTCCGGACTTCCGAAGTTGCCATGCCCATCGACCAGCGGCGCGTTCAAGGAAAAGTCCTGGGCGAGCCTCACCATCGCATCGTAAATGGCGGTGTCGCCGTGTGGATGGTATTTGCCCATCACATCACCCACGACCCGCGACGACTTCACGTAGGGGCTGTTGGGCCGGTAGCCCTGCTCGTTCATCGAGAAGAGGATGCGCCGGTGCACGGGCTTGAGGCCGTCGCGCGCGTCCGGGAGGGCGCGGGAGTGGATGACCGAGTAGGCGTACTCCAGGTACGAGTCCTCGATCTCGGTCGTCAGGGAGTTGTCGAAGACCTTCGCGCCCGCGTTGTCGAAGGCGGACGGGTCGACCCTCGTCACCGGGGTCCTGCGGCGTGCCATGGTCGGTCGTTCCCTCGTGTTCAGACGTCGATCGCGGACTGGTCGACCCGGGCGGCCGATTCGACGAGCCACGCCCGGCGCGGCTCGACCTTCTCCCCCATCAGCAGCTCCAGCGCGGCTTCCGCGGCCTCCGCGTCGTGCATGGTGATGCGGCGCACCGACCGGGTGGCCGGGTTCATCGTGGTCTCCCACAGCTCGTCGGCGTCCATCTCGCCGAGGCCCTTGAACCGGGGCACCGGTTTGACGACGGTCTTGCCGGCCTTCTCCAGGCGGGCGACCTTCTGCTCCATCTCGCGCTGCGTGAAGGTGAAGTGGGTCTCCGGGTTGCGCCCCTTGGTCACCACCTTGTGCAGGGGGGGCATGGCCGCGTAGAGCCGCCCGTCCTCGATGACGGGCCGCATGTACTTGGCGAACAGCGTGATGAGCAGGGTGCGGATGTGCGAGCCGTCGACGTCCGCGTCGGCCATGAGGATGACGCGGCCGTAGCGCATGGTCGACAGGTCGAAGGTGCGGCCGGTGCCGGCGCCGAGGACCTGGACGATGGAGGCGATCTCGGCGTTGCGCAGGGTGTCCGCGAGGCTGGCCTTCTGCACGTTGAGGATCTTGCCGCGCAGGGGCAGGAGTGCCTGGTACTCGGAGACGCGGGCCATGCGGGCGCTGTTGTGGACGAAGACGCCGGCTTCGAGCGCGAAGTTGTGGTAGCCGTCGACGGTGAGGTCGTACACGTCGGCCGTCTCGGCCAGTGGCTCGACGGCGGTGACGGTGTGGTTGATCCGGCTCGCCGCTTCACGAAGCCGGTGGAGGTCTCCGTCGAACCCTGCGAGCAGCCGGTCGAACCGCAAGCCGGTACGGGCGTTGACCCGGCGGTCGGACTCGTATGCGGCGGCGAGTTCGGTGTCGGTCATCGTCAGGAACGGGCGCAGGCGCTTGAGCGCGGCGAGGCGCCTGCCATCGCGCTGCCGGGCAACGCGGTCGGCCTTGGGCACGCTGTCGACGTAGTTGCGCCGACCTGCCTGGACGGCCGCGAGGTGACCCGTGCCGGGGTCGAGCAGGCGGGCGGTCATCCGGGCCGAGTGCTGCCTGCCGAATTCGGGGTTGTCCCGGTGCCATGCGGCGACCGCGGCGCGCTGCCGTTCCCGTTCGGCCGGATCGGCGAACTGCTCGGTCGTCGCCCGGGAACGCCAGGCGCGCAGGTCCTCGTCCTGCCACTGTGCCAGTGATCGCTCGCGCCACTCCTCACGCCGAGCGGGGTCGGCGAAGAACGCCCTGACCCGTTCGGCCGCACGGGCGCGGTGCTCGGGATCGGCCCAGTAGGCGGCCTGCCGCTCGCGCATGCGCTCGGCGTACTCGGCGCGCTCGTCATCGGTCAACGAGCCGTACCAGTCCTGGAAACCCTGCTCGATGCGCTGCCGGAATTCGGGGTCGGCGTTGAGCGCTGCGAGCCTGGCGAGGCAGGACTGGCGGAAGTCCGGGTCGCGCCACTGGGACGAGAGCATCGCCGACTTGAATTCGAGTCCGCCGTCGGCCAGCCACGCTCGGTAGCCGGCGTGGACGTGCTCGCCCATCATCGCCGCGTGCAGGGCGGAGTGGTCTTCCCAGGTCATGCGCCGCAGGTTGCGGGGGTCGTTGTTGCGCTTGTCCACGTCGACGTGGTGGCGGACCGTGCCGTTGTCCGCGCTGTCGAGGCCGTGGCGCAGGTTGTGGGCATCCGCGAGGTAGTGGGTGTAGACCCACTCCTGGCGGTCGTTCATCCAGACCCGCTCGTAGCCATCGAGCTTGTCGCCGGCCGACTTGGCCGAGACCGAGCGGTACAGGGGCATCAGGGAGTCGCCGGCGCCCAATTGATCGGCTCGTCGGTAGGAGCCGTCGCGGAGCCGGAACAGGTGGTCCGGAGTGCAGCGGACCGATTCGCCGCTGTCCAGGGTGACCTGGACGATCGGGGCATCGCGCTTGGTCATCCGTGGTTCGACCAGGGGCGCGATGACGACCCGACCTGCCTTGTTGGTGGTGTAGCCGAAGTGCGTGACGCCGCGTTCCCAATCGGCCGCGAGATCGGCGAAGCTCATGGCTCGCCCGGAGGCCAGCGCGACGAGGGTGTCGCCGGTGAAGCAGCCGAGGGCGCTGTCGCCTTCCACGAGGAACAGTTCGCTTCGCGAAACACCCGTGGAGCGGCAGTCGACCAGCTTGGGCGGCATCGCGGCGCCTTCGAGGGCGGTCTTGCGGCGGGCCGCGTCCTTCTGCTGCTTCTGCGTCAGGCGGACGCGGGAGGCGTCGACGACCTTCTGCAGGACGATCTTGGCCTCGCCCTTGGTGCGGCGGTCCTCGGTCCACGCCTTGAGGTGCTTCTCGACGATGCCGAGGGTGACGCGGGTGATGCCGGCGGTGGACAGCTCGTCCTTGGTCTGCGAGGTGAACTGCGGTTCGGGGATGCGGACGTGGACGACGGCGGTCATGCCCTCGAGGACGTCGTCGAGGGTGGGCGGGTCCTCCTTGGGCTTGAGGAGGCCCCTGGTGCGGCCGATGGCGTCCTGGACGGCCTTGAGGACGGCGCGCTCGAAGCCCCGGCGGTGGGTGCCGCCGTGGACGTTGCGGATGGTGTTGGTGAAGCACTCGACGGTGCGTTCGTAGCCTGTGCCCCAGCGCAGGGCGATCTCGACCTCGGCGTGGCGCTCGACCTTGGAGCGCATGACGCCGTTCTCGTCGGCGGCGTTCTCGTGGTAGACGCCGGTGCCGTTGACGAGCAGGGTGCCGGAGACGGGCTTGTCGTTCGCGGGGGCGAGGAAGTCGACCATGTCGGCGAGGCCGCCGGGGAAGTGGAAGGTCTCCTCGGTCCTGGTCTCGCCGGTGTGGTCGCGCAGGACGTAGGTGACGCCGGGGACGAGGAAGGCGGTGTTGCGGAGCTTGGCGCGGACGGCGTCGACGTCGAGCCTGGCGCCGTTCTCGAAGTAGCGGGCGTCGTACCAGTAGCGGGTGGACGTGCCGGTCTTCCTCGTCCGGCCGGTGACGCGGAGGCCGGATCCGCGGGTGAACGGCGCGTCGGGGCCGGGGCCGTCGAAGACGCCGGGCACGCCGTGGGCGAACGACATCTCGTGGGTCTTGCCCTCGCGGCGGACGACGACGTCGTAGCGGAGGGAGAGGGCGTTGACGGCGGAGGCGCCGACGCCGTGCAGGCCGCCGGAGGTCTTGTAGCCGGAGCCGCCGAACTTGCCGCCGGCGTGCAGGCGGGTGAGGACGAGTTCGACGCCGGAGAGGCCGGACTTGGCGTGGGTGCCGGTGGGGATGCCGCGGCCGTCGTCGTCGACCTGGACGCTGGTGTCCGGGTGGAGGGTGACGACGATCCTGGTGGCGTGGCCGGCGACGCCCTCGTCGGTGGAGTTGTCGACCACCTCGGTGAACAGGTGGTTGATGCCCCTGCTGTCGGTGGAGCCGATGTACATGCCGGGCCGCTTGCGAACCGCTTCCAGACCTTCGAGGTGGGTCAGGTCGTCGGCCCCGTACAGGATCTCAGCGGTCACCGGGTCGTTCTCCCCAGGTCGTGGCGTGCGTGGAGCGGTTCACGGTAGTGGAGGGTAACCGCCGGGTCCGACATTCTTCGGCCGACCGACGCGGAATGGTCCGGTTCGCCGTTCGAATGCCTGTTCGGACACGGTTCGTGGGCGTCCGGTCACGCAGTGCGAGTGGTCCGGCTCACTTCCGGGCCCGGTCGGCAGTCCACTGTGGACGAGTGCGCGGGGTGAGCTGCCAGGGCCGGCCTCACCCGTTCCGGGTAGGGTGCGGGGTCTCGGTCGAGTACTGCCTGGAGGGCGCCCGAATGTTCCGACGTGCCGCGCCGAAGGAGACGCCCCCGCCGGTGGAGCAGGGGGTCGAACCGGAGTTCGAGCCGGTGGCGGTGCCCGTGAGCACACCCCCTCCCCCGCCGCCGGCGCAGTTCTCGGCGGTGTTCGCGGGTGCGGCGCTGGTGGTGGGGCCGCCCGGTGGGGCGGGTCAGCAGGCGTTGGCGCTGGGGCGGGGCCTGCCGGTGGACCGGGGGCGCACGGTGGTCGTGGTCGACCCGCCGCACGGTGACGAGGCGGGGTTCTGGCCGGCGGTGGCGGCGGCGTTGCAGGGCCGGGGTCCGGTGCGGTTGATGACGTCGCACTCGGGGTCGATGCGGCCGACGGCTCCCGCGCAGTGGCTGGCGGAGCAGTTGCAGACCGAGGTGGTGGCGCCGGACGGCGCGGTGACGACGGTGCCGGGTGCGGCGTTCGTCGCGGGCGCGGGCGGGTACGGGTGCTGGCTGCGGTTCCTGCCGGGCGCGTCGCCGGTGCCGATGGGCAGGCGGTTCCCGGTCCCGCAGTGGGAGGCGGTGGACCCGAACGCACCGTGGCCGACGGGCGAGGTGGGGGTGTCGGAGCCGATTCCGGCGGGGTTGTGGCTGCGGGCCCAGCGGGTGCCGTTCGAACCGGGTTCGCCGGACTCGCGGGCCGTGGTGGGGTTGCCGTGCCGGGACAACGTGCTGACGGTCGTGGTGGGCGGGCCGGGTCAGCCGCCGATCCCGACCGAGGAGGTGTGCCGGCTGCTGGGCGGGTTGTCGTCGGCGGCGCGGTCGCGGGTGCGGCTGGTGTGGTACGGCGGCGACCACCAGGGCCAGGCGGTGGCGGACGAGCTGGGCGAGCCGGTGTCGCTGTACACGGGTCTGCCGGTGGGCGCGCTGCGGACCGGTGCGGCGGTGGTGGCGGTGAACCCGCGCGGCCAGCAGACGTGGCGGCCGTACGTGACGGAGGTGCGGTACGCGCCGGCCGGCCGGCCGGTGGTGGCGGGGTACCGGCCGCCGGTGCCGGGGATGGTGGAGCGTGGTCCGGGGGTGTTCGACCTGGGTGGCGGGGTGTACCTGGAGGTCGTGCCGTCGGGGTTGTGGGTGCGGGACGCGGAGGACATCAGCGCCGAGGTGCGGGCGTTGCCGGTGGACCCGGAGTGGGCGCGGTTGACGGTGGGCACGCCGGGGCGCACGACGGCGGGCGCGGTGGCGGTGGCGGGCGCGTCGCTGGTGGAGCGGTTGGAGCCGGAGGTGCGCAGGCTGTTGAGGGTGGTGTTCTGCGACCCGACGCCGCTGCCCCGGCCGCCGGTGGCCGAGGAGGAGCCGGCGCCGGTGGCGCCCGACGAGCCGGTGCCGCTGAGCGTGGACGGGCCGCTGGGCACGTCCCCCGCGCCGGTGTGGGGCGAGCGGCCGGGCGACGAGGTCGTGCCGGTGGAGCACCGCAGCACCGAGCAGGAGCGGGACGCGCTGCGGCGGATGCTGGGCGAGCGGTACGGGGAGCACGCGGCGGTGGCGTGCCGGCACATCGCGGAGCGGCCGGAGGACGCGGAGGCGTTCGAGGCGGTGGTGACGGACCTGGCGGCGGTGTCGGCGTGCCTCCAGCAGGACGAGGAGATCGTCACCGAGGCGTTGCGGCTGGGCCGGTTGGGTCGGTTGTGGCCGTACGCGGCGGGCGTGGTGTCGGGGTTGCGGCGGCTGCCGGTGCACCAGGGCGTGACGATCTGCTGGGGTGAGGCGCAGCGGTACCGGACGGGTGACGTGCTGGTGGAGCACGGGTTGTTGAGCACGGTGGCGGGGCCGGTGGTGCCGGTCGACGGGCGGGTGGAGTTCCTGCTGTGGTCCGTGACGGGGCGGCGGGTGTCGGTGGTGGACTCGTTCGGCAGCCTGGTGCAGGAACGCGTGGTGTTCGCGCCGGGCACGGCGTTCAAGGTGCTGGCGGTGGCGGAGGCGGAGGAGTCCGCGCCGATGCAGGTGATGCTCCAGGAGGTGGTGGGCAAGCACCACGAGCTGCCGTCGGGCGTGCTGGGCGCGCTGGAGCGGGCGGCGGTGGCGTTGCGCAACCAGGCGCGCGCGCACGCCTGAACGTGGAACTCGGAGGTCCTGGACGTACGACTCGCGGGGCCTGGACGTACGACTCGCGGGTGGGGGTTCGGTCAGTAGGGGTGGGAGCGGGCGGCGTGGTGGTCGGCCGGGGGACCGGCCGCTGCGGGGTGGGAGATGCGGCTCGGGTCGCCGTCCGAGGTGTAGCGGGCGGTCGGGGTGGCGGCCAGCTTGTCCAGCCAGGCGGTGGAGCCGTACTCGGCCTCCTGGCCCGTGGCGTCCTGGGAGCGGATGCGCGGGGTGGCCAGGGGGTTGAAGTCGGGGGCGAACGGGGACGGGGCCGGGTTCGAGCCCACCAGCAGCACGCAGGCGTGGTCGTAGGAGGCGCCGTCGAAGGCGCCGCGCGCGGCCAGGGCGGCGTTCGCGGGGGCGGCGCCGAAGGGCAGGGCGAGGCTGGTCACGACGAGGTCGGGGACGGCGCGCTGGATCTCGCGCTGGCCGAGGGCGATGGCCTCCTGCACGCCGGTGTCGTCGGCGCCGGCGAGGTTGGTGTGGGTTTGGGTGTGGTTGCCGATCTCGAATCCGTGGTCGCGCAGCCACGGCAGGACCCCACCGCCGTCGGGTGAGCCGAACGGCGCGGCGTTGACGTAGAGGCTCGCCACGGGGCGGAAGCCGGGGTTGCGGGCGGCGACGTCGAGGAGGGTGGCCACGGCGGTGCCGGGCACGGGCCGCCCGTCCGGGCCGAGGGCGAACTGGGTGGGGTCGCCGTCGTCGAACGTCAGCACGACGGGGTGCTTGCCGGCCGGGATGTCGATCCTGCCGGTGGCGTACTCGGTGGTGGTGACCGACACGTAGCCCTCGGCGGCCAGCCGTTCGAGCTCCGCGCGGAACGCCGCCGGCGTGCGGTCGTAGACCGAGGTGGGCTGGTCGGTGAGCCGGTGGTACATCAGCACGGGCACCTGGCCCAGCTCGTTGGCGCCCACCGAGGCCGGGTCGGGCGCCGACGGCGAGGGCGTCGGGGGCTGGGCCGCAGTGGCGGGCGCGGGCGGTGCGAGCTGCGCGGGCGCCTGGTCCGCGTCCTGGCCGCAGGCGGCGCACAGGACGGCGGTGAGGACGAGCGCGACCTTCTTCGACGACGTGTTCACGCCCTGATCGTCGCGCCGATCCGACCGGCGCGATCGGGTGTACACACCTTCGGATGACCTTCGGTTTGATCTTCGTCGGGCCGGTTAGTCGCTGGTGGTCCCAGTCGTGCCGAGATCGGAGCCGCACCGATGCCCGAGACGCCCCGCAAGCTGAAGCGAGTCCTGATACCGGCGGTGGGCGCGGTGGTCCTCCTGCTGGTCGCGGGGGTCGTCACCACGATCGTGCAAGGCCGCGGGGTGGGTCTCGCGGTCGCCGACCTGGCCGACGGGTCCGTTGTCACTCCTTCGGGTGTCGGGCGCGTGTCCATCACCACCGCGGACCCCGGCAAGCTCGATCGTGTCACCGTGCAGGTGGACGGGAAGCCGGTCGAGGTGCAGCGGGTCGACGGGCGCATGACGCTGGCCGGACTGGAGTTGGACGAGGGTGCGCACACCCTGTCGGTGCGCGCGGCGAACCCGCTGCCGTGGATGCCCGACGCCGAGGTGGAGCACGCCTTCACCGTGGACGGCACGCCGCCGGAGCTGACCGTGGACTCGGTGGAGGCGTCGTCGCCGCGCGGTCCGGTGGTCGTGAAGGGCGCCGCGGACGGCGCGGAGACGGTGCAGGTCGGCGACCAGCGGGTGCCGGTGCGCGACGGCCGGTTCGAGGCGTCGCTGGCGGCGGTGCCCGCCACCGTGCGGGTCGAGGCGGGCGACGCGGCGGGCAACACGCGGCACCAGGAGGTGCCGGTGACGGTGAAGCACCCGGGCATGCGCGCGGTGCACATGAGCGCGCTGGCCTGGGCGTCGGCCGACCTGCGCGAACCGGTGCTGGCGCTGGCCCGCGAAAAGCGCATCGACACCGTGCAGCTCGACATCAAGGACGAGAGCGGCGAGATCGGGTACGACTCGCAGGTCCCGCTGGCCCGGCAGGTGGGCGCGAACAAGAGCTACTACGACGCCCGCGCCGTGCTCGACGAGCTGCACGGCCTGGGCCTGCGCGTGGTCGGCCGGCTGGTGGCGTTCCGCGACCCGGTGCTCGGCAAGGCGTCGTGGGAGTCCGGGGCGCGGGACCGCGTCGCCCAGAACACCGCGGGCGCGCCCTGGTCGGCGCACTACGGCGAGTACGCGTTCACGAACTTCGCCGACCCCGAGGTGCGCGACTACAACACCGCGATCGCGAAGGAGGCCGCCGAGCTGGGCTTCGACGACGTGCTCTACGACTACGTGCGGCGGCCGGACGGCCCGCTGGGCCAGATGGTGTTCCCGGGCCTGACCACCACGCCCGAGCAGTCGATAGCGGACTTCCTGCGGGACAACCGCGAGGTGCTGCGCCCGCTGGGGGCCTACCTGGGGGCGTCGGTGTTCGGCATCGCCGCGCACAGCGGCACCGACATCGCGCAGGACATCCCGGTGCTCTCGAAGCACGTCGACTACGTGGCGCCGATGGTCTACCCGTCGCACTGGGGTCCCGGCGAGTACGGGGTGGGCAACCCGGACGCGCAGCCGTACGAGATCGTGAAGGCGTCCGTCGCGGACTTCGTGCGGCTCACCGAGGGCACGGGGGCGGCGGTGATCCCCTGGTTGCAGGCGTTCTCGATGGGCCACCACTACGGGCCGGGCGAGGTGCAGGCGCAGGTGGTGGCGTCGCGGGACGCGGGCGTGCCGTCGTTCCTGCTGTGGAACGCGGCGTGCCGGTACGACGCGGCGGGGTTGACGCCCGCATGAGGCCGTGGCCGCTGCTCCCCTACCTGACCGGGCTGTGCCTGGCCGCCGCGACGGTGGTGGTCCTGGACGCCGGTGCGGCGTCGCGGGCCACCACGGTCGAGTGGCCGCGCGGCGGCGTGGTGCCCAAGCCGACCCGGCCGGCGCCGAGCGCCCGGATCGACTCGCTGCGCACCACCGACGCCGACCTGCCGGGCGGACCGCCGTTCCCGCAGCAGGGCGCGGACACGTTCCGCGTCGTGCCGGGTTCGCCGGGTCCGCCGGGTCCGGCGAGCGGTGTCGCGTACTCGGTGGAGGTCGAGGACGGGGTGCGGCTGCCGCAGGGCGACGACTCGTTCGCCGCCGTGGTCGACCTGGCGCTGCTGCACCCCCGCGGGTGGCGGGCGCACGGCTACGCGTTCCGGCGGGTCGACCACGGCGAGCCGGCGCTGCGCATCCGGTTGGCGTCGCAGGGCACGGCACGTGCCCGGTGCGGGTTCGAGCTGCCCTACGACACGTCGTGCCGGACCGGGTCGGTGGTGTACGTGAGCGCGGCGCGCTGGTTCCGGGGCGCGCACGCGTTCGGACGCGACCTGCGCGGCTACCGCTTCTACGCGGTCAACCACGAGGTCGGGCACTTCCTGGGGCGCGGGCACGAGGTGTGCCCGGTGGACGGCGGCCCGGCGCCGCTGATGATGCAGCAGACGCTGAGCACGGCGAACGACGAGCTGGCGGAGATCGTGAACGGCACCGACCAGGGGGTGCACGTCGTCCCGGACGGGAAGGCGTGCACGGCGAACCCGTGGCCGTGAGCGGGTGGGCGGGAACGGGTCGGACGCCACCGCCGCACGGGTCGGCCCCGCACGGCGGTGGCTCGCGGATCACCCCGCAGCGCCCACCGCGGCGCGCTGCTCGGCGACCAGGTCCCGGTACCAGTGGAAGCTGGCGCGCGGGGTGCGGACCAGCGTCCCGTAGTCGACGTGGACCAGCCCGAAGCGGGGCCGGTAGCCGTGCGCCCACTCGAAGTTGTCCAGGAACGACCACACGAAGTAGCCGCGCAGGTCGACGCCCGCGTCGATCGCGTCCCTCGCCGCGGCGAGGTGGGTGCGCAGGAACTCGATGCGCTCCTGGTCGACGAACCCGGGGTTGTCCGGGTACACGCACCCGTTCTCGGTGATGTACACCGGCGGCAGGTCCGGGTAGCGCCGCGTGAGGCCCACCAGGGTGTCGGTGAGGCCGTGCGGCTCGACGGGCCAGTTCATCGCGGTGCGCGGCACGTCGGGCAGCCGCGTGGTGTCGATGCCGATGTCGATCGACGTGCGGGTGGCCGGGTCGGGGTCGCGGTGCGGCGCGTCGGCCACGTGCTGCCGGTAGTAGTAGTTGATGCCGACGTAGTCGAGCGGCTGCCCGATCAGCTCCAGGTCGCCGTCGAGGCGGAACGAGGCGTCGGTGACGCCGGCGAAGGTCTCCTCGTAGTCCTCCGGGTAGGCGCCGCCGAACAGCGGCTCGGTGAACTGGCGGCGCAGCAGCAGGTCGTGCCGGCGCGCGGCGGCGGCGTCGGCGTCCGAGCCGGTCACCGGCACCGAGGGCGACTGGTTGAGCACGATGCCGAACTCGTGGTCGGGCCGCGCCTCGCGCAGCGCGCGCACCGCCAGGCCGTGGGCGACCAGCAGGTGGTGGGCGGCGGCGAGCGAGCCGTGGCCCTCCCGTGCGCCGGGCGCGTGCCTGCCCTCGCCGTAGCCGACGATCGAGGACACGTAGGGCTCGTTGAACGTCGTCCACTTCGTCACGCGGTCGCCCAGCGCCTCCTGCACGACGAGCGCGTAGTCGGCGAACCTCAGCGCGGTGTCGCGGGAGCGCCAGCCGCCCTGCTCCTCCAGGGCCTGCGGCAGGTCCCAGTGGTACAGCGTGAGGAACGGCTCGATGCCGCGTCCCAGCAGCTCGTCGACGAGCCGGGAGTAGAAGTCCAGGCCGCGCGGCTCGACGGCGCCCGCGCCGGTCGGCAGCACCCGCGACCAGGACACCGAGAAGCGGTAGGCGTCCACGCCCAGCTCGCCGAGCAGCGCCACGTCCTCGGGCATGCGGTGGTAGTGGTCGCACGCGACGGCGCCGGTGTCGCCGTTCGCGACCGCGCCGGGCACCGCGGCGAACGCGTCCCAGATGGACGGTCCTCTGCCGTCCGCGTCCGCCGCTCCCTCGATCTGGTACGAGGAGGTGGCGACGCCCCAGCGGAAGCCTCGGGGGAAGTCGGTCATCAGCCTTTCAGCGCTCCTTGCATGATCCCGCCGACGATCTGCCGGCCGAACAGGAGGAACACCGCGAGCACCGGCAGGGTGCCGATCGTCGCCGCGGTGAGCACGAGTGTGTAGTCGGTGGTGTAGCCGCTGGCCAGGGTGGACAGCGCGGTCTGCACGGTGGGGTTCTCCGGGGTGAGCACCACCAGCGGCCAGAAGAAGTCGTTCCACGCCTGCATGAACGTGAACAGGCCGAGGACGGCGGCGGCCGGGCGGGCGGCGGGCAGCACGACGTGCCAGTACAGGCGGATCGAGCTGCACCCGTCCATCCGGCCGGCTTCGAGCAGCTCGTCGGGCACGGCCCGTTCGAAGTACTGGCGCATGAAGAACACGCCGAACGCGGTGACCAGGCCGGGCACGATGACCGCGTGGATCTCCCCCGCCCAGCCGAAGTCGCTCATCATCATGTAGAGCGGGATGACGCCGAGTTCGGTCGGGACCGCCTGGGTGGCGACCACCAGCAGCATCAGCGCCGAGCGGCCGCGGAAGCGGAGCTTGGCGAAGGCGAAGCCGGCGAGCGTGGAGAAGAACACCACGGACAGCGTGATGGTCCCGGACACCACGATGGAGTTCCACAGCGCCAGGGCGAAGTCGGACTGGTCGAACACTCGGGCGATGTTCGCGGCCAGGTTGCCGCCGGGCACCAGCACCGGCGGCACGCTGTCCACCTTGTCGGGTGTCTGCGAGGACACCACGAGCGACCAGTACACCGGGAACGCGGACCCGGCGAGCACCGCGATCAGTGCCGCGTAGGTCCACGGCCCGGGCAGCCGCACCGCGCGCTTGCGCCTGGCCGGCGGCGGTGCGACCGGGGCCGGCCGGTCGAGCAGGCTGGTCATGGGTCGCCTTTCAGTCGGTGCGGATGCGGCGCGCGGCCAGGTAGCTCAGGCCCGTGATGGCGATCGTGGCGATCAGCAGCAGCCAGGCGATCGCCGAGGCGTAGCCGAAGTCGAACTTCGCGAAGCCCTGCTCGTAGAGGTAGAGCGCGGCGGTCTGGAACTGCCGGTCCGACCCGCCGGTCGCCGCGGCGGCGCCCGGGTTGAACAGCAGGGGTTCGGCCAGCAGCCGCATGTTGCCCGCGGTGGCGATCACCGTGGAGAAGATGATCTGCGGGCGGAGCATGGGCACGGTGATGCGCCAGAACTGCTGCCACGCGTTCGCGCCGTCCAGCCGGGCCGCCTCGTACACCGTCGACGGGATGGCCTGCATGGACGCCAGGAAGATCAGCGCGTGGTAGCCGGTCCAGCGCCACACCACCATCGCCGCGATGGCGGTGTGCGAGGAGCCGGTGCCCGCCTGCCAGTCGACCCGGCCCGCGCCGAACAGCTCCAGGCCCCAGTTGACCAGCCCGAAGTCGCGGCCGAACAGCTGGGCGAAGATGATCGTCACCGCCGCCACCGAGGTGATGTTCGGCAGCAGCACGCCCATCCGGAAGAACGTCCGGCCGCGCAGCCGCCGGTTGAGCAGCTGCGCGATGCCGAGCGCGAACAGGATCTGCGGAACGGTGGTGAGCAGCCACAGGCTGAGCGTGTTGCCCATCGCGTTCCAGAAGTACGGGTCCGCGGTCAGCAGCTGGACGTAGTTGTCCAGGCCGATGAACGTCGCCGCGTCGCCGTCGAGCAGGTTGCGGTCCTGCATCGACACCCACGCGGTGTAGAGCAGCGGGAACAGGCCGAACACCGAGAACAGCAGGAAGTACGGCGCGATGTAGGCGTACGGCGCGTACCGGGTGTCCCAGCGGTGGCGGCGTTCGCGCCAGTTCAGGCCGGTCATCAGCCTTCGAGCTTCTTCGCGTCGCCGACGAACTGCTCCCACGACTCCGCGGCGCTCTGCTTGCCCTGCTCGACGCGCTGCATGGCGTTGCCGAGCTCGGTCTGCACGTCACCGGCCTTGGGGCCCTGGTACTGGGGCTTGAGGGCGCGCGCGGCGGCGGTGAAGACGGCGCCGACGGGGGCGTTGTTGAAGAACGGGTCGGTGTACTGGCCGACGGACTGCTCGCTGAGCGCCTTGTTCGTCGAGGGCAGCAGGTTGTTGCTGGCGAACACCTTGGCCTGCTGCTCGGGCGCGGTGAGCCACTCGGCCAGGGCGAGGGCCTTGTCGGTGTTCTTGCCCTGCTTGGGGACGGTCAGGTAGGAGCCGCCCCAGTTGCCGCCGCCGCCGGGCACGGCGGCCAGGTCCCACTTGCCGGCGGTGTCCGGCGCCTGGTCCTTGATCTTGGCCATCTGCCAGGCGGGGCAGATCACGGTGGCGAACTGGCTCTGCTTGAAGCCGGTGTTCCACTGCGGCGTGCTGTAGAGCAGGCCCGCGGACAGGCCGTCGGCGACGCCCTGCGCGACGAGGTCCCAGCCCTTGCGGATGTCGGCGTTCTCGCCGACGACGATCTTGTCGTCCTTGTCGTAGTAGCCGGTCGGCGCCTGGCCGACGATGGCGTTGAGCAGCGACGGGCCGCCGTCGAACCACTTGGTGCCCTGAGGCGCCCGGGCCTGGAACTCGCGCCCCTTGGCCATGAACGACTCCCAGTCCGGCCACATCGCCGAGACGGCTTCGCGCTCGGCGGGCAGGCCGGCGGCCTCCAGCAGGTCGCGGCGGTAGCAGATGGCCAGGCCGCCGATGTCGGTGCCGTAGCCGATCTGCTTGCCGTCCTTGGACAGCGACGCCTCCCACTTCCAGTCCAGCCAGCGGTCCTTGAGGTCGTCGGGGAGCTGGACGAACCGGTCCGGGGTGGCCTTGAACTGGTTGATGTAGCCGGAGTCGATGGCCTCGATGTCGGCCGCGCCGTTGTTGGTGGCGAGGTGGGCGGCGAGGTTCTTGTGGTGGTCGGAGTAGGAGGCGGTGCGGTCGGTGATGTCGACGTCCGGGTGCGCCTTCTCGTACTCCTCGAACAGCTGCTGGTAACCGAAGTTGCCGAACATGCCGACGGTGATCCGGGTCTTGCCGTCGCTCGCATCACCGCCGCAGGCCGTCACCAGCGTCGCGGCCAGCAGGCCGACGCCCACCAGGGTCCCGGCTCGTCTCATTTCGAGGCTCCTCTTTCCATTTCGGGCACGCCGGACACGCGTAGGGTCGATCCGGGGGTTTCCGGCGAATTCGACCGGGAACGCCACCCGGTCGGTGTGCAGTACATGACAGTCCCGGGACACCACACCGTCAAGTAACGAAGCGGTAACCTGACCGTTTCAGTCGATCGGCGTTTTCGCAGGTGGTACCGTGTCCAAGCTGGTCAGGTGCCGCCCCGGGCGGTCCTGTAAGCGGTTACAAAGAAAGGCCGGGAGATGACGACGATCCGGGAGATCGCGCAGCTGTGCGGGGTGTCCGTGGCAACCGTTTCACGCGTTTTCAACCAGCCCCTCACGGTCAGCAAGGAAAAGCGCGAAGTGGTCGAGCGGGTGGCCCGCGAGCTGGACTACCGCCCCAACGAGTCGGCCCGCGCGCTGGCCACCAAGAAGTCCGGGCTGATCGGCCTGGTGTGGGACACCGACCACCGGCGGCCCGGCTGGCGGCACCCGTACCTCCAGGAGTTGCTGATCGGCCTGAAGTCCGCGCTGAGCGCGCACGGCTACCACCTGCTGATGCTCGCCACCAGCGGGTCGGCGGCGCTGCGCGCGGTCGGGGCGTCGCTGGCCGACCCCGTCGCCTACGTGAACATGACCCGGCGGCACAGCCTGGGCGGGCTGGTGCTCATCGACAGCGGGTCCGACGCGCCCGCGTTCGCCGCGTTCGCCCAGTCCGGCCTGCCGTGCGTCGCGGTCGACGTGGCCGTCGAGGGGCCGCGCGCCACCTTCGTCACCTCCGACAACGTCGGGGGCGCGCACCTGGCCGTGCGGCACCTGGTCGCCGCCGGGCACCGCCGGATCGCCACCATCACCGGGCCGCGCGCCAACCGGCCGGCCGCCGACCGGTTGGCGGGGTTCCGCGCCGCGATGGCCGAGGCGGGTCTGGAGGTGCCGGACGCCCACGTGGCGGAGGGCGACTTCTACCGGCCCAGCGGCCAGGCGGCGATGCGGTCGCTGATCGCCCTGCCCGAGCCGCCGACGGCGGTGTTCTGCGCGAGCGACGAGATGGCCGTGGGCGCCCTGCTGGCCGCCCGCCACGCCGGGCTGCGCGTGCCCGACGACGTGGCGGTGGTCGGGTTCGACGACATCGAGCTGGCCGCGCTGGTCGACCCGCCGCTGACCACCCTCGCCCAGGACAAGGCGGGCATCGGGGTGGCCGCCGCGCACGCGGTGCTGACCATGGTCCACGACGGCGCGACGCCGCCGCCCGCGTTCCTGCCGACGAGGCTCGTGGTGCGCTCCTCCAGCCGCTGAGGTCGCCGCCGAAGGCCGCCCCGACGACCCGCCGGCATGAATCGAATTCGTCGAACAAGCTCACGTATGTGAATTCGCCAGCTCACATACGTGAACTCCGGCGAACCGTTGACACGTCGAAAAAGAGCGCTTACGGTGCGATGGGGAAAGGCCTTTTACCGGCCCCCTGAATTCCTTTCGACAAAGGACCACCATGCGCACGACACCGACGTTGAAGCGCGCCCTGCCCGTCCTCGCCGTCCTCGGCGCGACCGTCGTCGCCCCCGCGCCCGCGCTCGCCGCGGGCCCCGCGGACGGGTTCGCCTCCGTCAACGCCCTGGGCCAGAACGGCACCACCGGCGGCGCGGGCGGCGCGACCGTCACGGCGACCACCACGGCGCAGTTCCTCGACTACATCGCCCGCCCCGAGCCACTGACGGTGCAGGTCAGAGGCACGATCACATTACCGACCGGCACTACCGACGGCATGCACCCGGTCGCCTCGGACAAGACGATCATCGGTCTGGGCAGCGACGCCCGGCTCTCCGGCGGCGGCCTGAACATCGGCCTGCCGGTCGACGACGACGTGACCGCCCCGCCCGCGAACGCGGTGCACAACATCATCATCCGCAACCTGTCGATCACCGGCGCGACCGACGACCTGATCAACGTGCAGATGTTCAGCCACCACATCTGGATCGACCACAACGACTTCTCGAACGGCGACGACGGCGCGGTCGACATCAAGCGCGGTTCCGATTTCGTGACGGTCTCCTGGAACAGGTTCCACGATCACGACAAAACGCTCCTGCTCGGTCACGACGACGACAACGCGGCGCAGGACGTCGGCCGGTTGCGGGTGACGTACCACCACAACTACTTCGACGGGTCCGACCAGCGCAACCCGCGCGTCCGGTTCGGCGAGTCGGTGCACGTCTACAACAACTACTACCGCGACAACAGCTACGGCGTGGCCTCGGCGATGAACGCGGGCGTGGTGCTGGAGGGCAACTACTTCCACAGCGTCAACAACCCGGGCCGGGTGGACTTCAGCGGCGACCTGGGCCGCATGGTGCAGCGCGACAACATCCTCGTGGACTGCAACCACGCGATCGAGACCCGCGGCACCGTCGTGGAGCCCCGCACGTACTACCCCTACACCCCGCACCGCGCCGCCGAGGTGCCCACCGTCGTGCCCGCCGGCGCGGGTGTCGGCACGATCCGAGAGGGACGGGCATGAGCCCCATCAGCAGGCGCGGCCTCCTCGCGGGAGCCGCCGCCACCGCCCTGACCGCCGCCGCCGCGCGCACCGCTCCGGCGACCACGAACCCCGTCTGGGCCGCGCCGTTCGCCACCGCCGACGGCTTCGCGGGCACGAACCTGCTCGGCCAGGACGGGACCACCGGCGGCGCCGGCGGTCCCGTCGTGACGGTGCGCGACACCGAGGCGTTCCTGGACTACTGCGACCGCAACGAGCCCTACGTGATCCAGGTCGACGGGATCATGCGGTTCGGCAGCAAGCAGGCCCTGCGGTCGAACAAGACCGTCATCGGCCTGCCCGGCGCGGAGATCCGGGGCGGCGGCCTCGACATGTACCGCCGGCAGAACGTGATCATCCGCAACCTGCGGTTCACCGGCGCGGACGACGACGCGATCAGCATCCAGCAGTCCTCGCACCACATCTGGATCGACCACTGCGACCTCAGCGGCGGAGCGGACGGCCTGATCGACATCGTGCGCGGGGCGGACCTGATCACCGTGTCGTGGTGCCACTTCCACGACCACAGCAAGACCGCGCTGCTCGGCCACTCCGACTCCAACGCGGGCCCGGACACCGGCAGGCTGCGCACCACGTTCCACCACAACTACTTCGACCGCACCGCGCAGCGCCACCCACGCGTGCGCTTCGGCGAGCCGATCCACGTCTACAACAACTACTTCCGGGACAACGCGCTCTACGGCGTGGCCTCGACGGAGAACGCGGGCGTGCTGGTCGAGGCGAACCACTTCCGGAACGTGCCGCACCCGATCTACGTGGGCTACGACGAGAGCGGTCCCGGTCGCGTGGTGGAGCGCGACAACGTCTACTCGAACTCCGGCGCGCCGCAGACCGCGGGCACCGTCGTGGAGCCCCGCACCTACTACTCGTACACACCCGACAACCCCGCGAACCTGCCGACCACGGTGCCCGCCGGTGTCGGCGTGGGCCGGATCTGAGGAGGGGCGACCATGAGCCCGCTGAACCGCCGGCGCCTGCTCGCCGGCTCCGCACTCGCCGCCGCGGCGGCGGCACTCCCCCGCACCGCCTGGGCCGCGCACCCCTCCGCGCTCGCCGCGGCCGACGGGTTCGCCTCGGTCGACGCCCTGGGGCAGAACGGCACCACGGGCGGCGCGGCCGGCCAGGCCGTCACCGTCACCAGCGGCGACGCGCTGGCCGACTACGCGGGCCGCAAGGAACCCTACGTGATCACGGTGTCCGGGCTGCTCGACGTGGACGACATGATCACCGTGGTGGCGAACAAGACCATCATCGGCGTCGGTTCCACCTCCGGGATCACCGGCGGCGGCCTGCAACTGGGCTCCACCACCCGACCGGGCAACAACGTGATCATCCGCAACCTGCGGTTCACCGGCGCCTCGGACGATTCGATCAGCGTCACCAACAAGGCCCACCACGTGTGGATCGACCACTGCGACCTGTCCGACGGCTACGACGGCCTGCTGGACGTCAAGCGGGAGTCCGACTACGTCACCGTGTCGTGGAACCACTTCCACGACCACAGCAAGGCCGCGCTGCTCGGCCACTCGGACAGCTACACCGCCGACCGGGGCAAGCTGCGCGTCACCTACCACCACAACTTCTTCGACCGCACCGACCAGCGCCACCCGCGCGTGCGGTTCGGCGAACCCGTGCACGTCTACAACAACTACTACCGCGGCAACGCGCTGTACGGCGTGGCGTCCACGGAGGACGCGGGCGTCCTGGTGGAGAACAACTACTTCGAGAACGTCGCCCACCCGATCCTGTCCGGCTACGACAAGAGCGGCCCGGGGCGCGTGGTCGAGCGCGGCAACGCCTACGTCGGTTCCGGCACGCCGCAGACCCTGGGCACCGTGGTCGAACCCCGCACCTACTACGCGTACGCGCCCGACCCCGCCTCCGCCGTGCCCGGTCTGGTCACGGCGGGCGCGGGCGTCGGGCGCATCCGAGCGGGGCTCAGTTCCACGCCCCGATGACGCTCTGCGGTCCGGTGTCGAGCGGGCGGTGGGCGGTGGGCGGGGCGGACCGGCGGGCGAGCTGCCGCAGTTCGGCCGCGCACATCATGAAGCCGTCCGCCGGCAGGCGTCGCACGTAGTGGTCGAGGTCGACGGCCAGCGCGAACACGTGCACCGGCGTCCTCGCGGCGCGGCCCGCGTCGACCACGTGCCGCAGCGCAGCGAGGACGGCCGGGTGGCGCATCCGGTAGGAGGACGCCACCAGGTGGTTGCCCCGGTCCGCCGCGAGGTAGAACTGGGTCAGGTCCTTCGTGCCGACGAACAGCTCGCTCGCGCCCGCCGCGCAGAACGCGCCGGCGGCGTGCACGGCTGCCGGCGTCTCGACGAACACCGCGAGGGGCAGGTCCTCCGGCAGGTCGAGCCGCTGCCGCAGCAGCAGGTACTCGTCCTGGTCGTTGATGAACGGCACGGCGAAGTCCACCTGCCCGGCGGCGGCGCCCAGGTGTTCCCGGACGTGCGCGCGCAGGGCCCGGAAGGCGCGCGGGTAGTGCTCCTCGTCGAGCAGCCACCGGGCGCCGTGCAGGCCGAGCTCCGGGTTGGGCTCCCGGTCCACGCCCACGTCGCGCGTGATGTGGGCGGCGTCGTCGGACCGGAGGTCCAGCAGCCGCATGACGAGGCGCTGCCCCGGCAGCAGCTGCCCGGCGATCGCGCACAGCTCGGCGCCGAGGGCCGCGCCGTAGCGCTCGGCCCGCTCGGGGCCCGCCCGCAGCGAGTCGAGCGGGCTCAGGCCCGCCGTCAGGCACAGGAACTCCTCGCGGATGAAGAAGGTGTCCAGGCCCTCCACGCGCTGGTCGAGGGCGTTGACCGACCGGACGTCCGAGGTGGCGGCGATGACCGCGCAGATCGAGCCGAGGTCGGCCGGCACGGTGACCGGGGACTCCGCCGCCCTGGCCCGCGGCACGGCGCCGCCGAGCACGACCGACTGGCGGTCCAGCCGGACGGTGACCTCGCCGACGAGGTCGTCCAGCTCGGCGGCGTCGACCCGCATGACGGGGATGCCGCGCAGGCGGCACAGCGACTGCATGTGGCCCGTCTTCCCGCCCTTCGCGCAGATCACGGCCGACGACGCCACCAGGGCCTCGTACATCCCCGGGACGAGCGACTCGACCACCAGCACCGATCCCTCGACGGGCTCGCCGGTGCGGTTGCACGTGCCCCGGACGCTCGGCACCGGCACGTCGACCAGCACAACCCCTGAGATCTCGCGAGGCCCCACATGTCCTCCCACGGCTCCGGTCGGTGCGCGGAGGACCGACGCCCATCACGGAGCGTCGACACCTGACTCCGCTCGGCCACCGCCACCCCACGAGCGTGGCAGCCGCCCGATCCGCCGATCATCTCCCCCCTTGCGCCGGGCCCGGTCGGGTCACCCGGTCGGGCCCACCGCGTCGTCGAGTCCGAGGAGGGCCCGGAGGTCACGCGGTGTGACGGACAGGTCCTTGAGCATCTCCGTCGCGGTGGTGTTGACCGCGAATCGCAAGGCGCTGTCGTCGACCGGGGCGCCCAGGGCGTCCCGGATGGCCCCGAGGCTGTCGTCGAGCCGCTCGGCGAGGGCTTCGCGGTCGGCGCGGCGGCGGGCCGCCATCCGCCGGACGTCGAACGACACCGCACGGGAGAACACGCCGTCCACGGCCGGGTCCGAGGTGGTGGTCAACGCCTCGACCACGTCGTCCGCGCGTTCGTCGTAGCGGTGTTCGAGCCGCTGGAGCACGGTGGCGGCGGCGGACACCGAGTGGTTCTTGATCGCGGCGAGGTTGAAGGTGAACGCGCCGGTCCGCCCGTGGCGCACGATCTCGTCGCCCTCGCGCGGGCTGCCCACGACGGTGACCGGTCCGGCGGGTGAGCCCGCCGGGGTCAGCAGCCCGCCCGCCGCGTCGACCTCGACGCCCCGGCCGGTGTGCCGGTGCGCGGTGGCCAGGCCCTTGCGCAGCAGGGACGCCCAGAGCGGCGACTCCGCGCGCAGGTAGTCGGACTCCCGCCCGAAGTTGCAGATCACCAGGCGCGCCTCGATGGTGCGCGTCCCGTCCGCCCCCGAGACGGACACCGCCAGCGCGCCGTCACCGGTGGGCTCGACGCGCTCGACCGCCCCCACGGTGAGCGAGAGCCGGTCGCCCGCGAGCACCGCCTCCTCGACCAGCCTGGTCGTGTACGGCACCGCGCCCACCCGCAGCACGGCCAGCAGGCTGCTGTGGGCGGTGAGCAGGGCGCGCAGGTCGTCGGGCGGCACGCGGGCGACGACCTCGGGCAGGTAGGGCTCCCAGGACTTCGCGACCCGTTCGGACACCACCTCCCTGGGCACGTCGGGGTGCCGGCGGACGACCGCGTCGCACGCCTTCTCCCACTCCGCCCGCAGGCGCCGGACGAAGTCCTCGCGTCCCTCGTACGGGTGGTCGAGGAGGCGGGGCGGCGGCAGGGCCAGGACGTGGTGGCGGTGGTCCGGCGGGTAGGTCCGCAGCATCAGGCCGGACCGCGAGACCAGGTGCACGCGCCCGGCGTGACCGCGGCGCAGCAGGAGGTCGGCGAAGTCGTAGGCGGTGAGCAGCGAGCCGACGATGACCACGTCGTCGTCGGGCGCCACGTCGAGGACGCGGGCGAGCCCGGCTTCCGAGTACGGGTGCCGCACGAACGCGGGGTGGTCCGCGACGTCGGCCGCGAACGCCGGGAAGCGCACCTCCAGCCCGGTCGCGAGGACGACGTGGTCGGCGGTCAGCACCTCGCGGGACGCGCCGCCGAGCACGACGTCCACGCGGCCGTCCCGGACCTCCAGGTCGACGGCCTCGCCGTCCGCCTCCACCAGGACCACGCCGGCGGCGGCCTCGCGGGCGGCCTCGGCCAGGCGGTTGTCGAGGTAGTCGTGGTAGATCCGCCGGGGCGCGGGCCCCGACTCGGTGAAGGCGAACCCGCGCCACTCGTCTGGCCACCCGGTCCGGTCGGCCTCGTGGTTGGCCCAGTCGACGAAGTCGTCGACGTCCTCGCGGAAGGCGGACATGCGGCCCGCCTGGATGTTGAAGACGTGGTGCCAGTGGTTGCCCGCGCGGTGGTAGGCCACCCCGGCGTTGCGGTAGTCGGGGCGCCGTTCGAGCAGCACCACCTCCAGCGGTTCCCGGGCGAACCGCAGCAGGCGGATGGCGGTGGCCACGCCCCCCAGGCCCGCGCCGACGACGACCACCCTGTGCGCTCTTCCCGAGTTCCCCACGCTGCTCCGGTCTCCCGCCGTACGCGATCCGCGATCACGTTAGCGGGAGCACCGGGCCGTGTCGCCGTCGTCGCGGACGCCGGGTTCGGCCTCGCGACGCGGGCGTGCCCGACCCCGCGCCGCCGCGCCCGGTGGGGTCACGGCGGCGCGGGGTCGGGCACGCCCGGGGTACGGCTCAGTAGTCGTCGGACGCCTGACCGCGGCCCACGGCCTCGGCCCGGATCCGGTCCTCCCGCGACAGGGTGTCCGGATCGGCCCTGACCAGCTCTTCCGGCTGGTCGAGCCGCTCCAGGGTGGCGTCGTCGCCGTCCTGCGACACCGCCTCGTCGTCGAGGCTCACCACGTCCTCGTCGGCCTGGTCGACCGGCTCGCCCGCGGGCCGGTCCGCCGTCACGTCGGGCTGCTCCTCGGCGAGCCGGTCGGCGAGGGGCCTGGGGTGGGACTCCTCGTACGGCGTCATGCCGTACTTGGTCACGCCCGACCAGTTCTCCGGCGGGTCCATCCCCGCCTCCAGCGGGTCCTTCCTGATCCGGTCCTCGTCGAGGTCCTCGGCCGCGTTCAGCGCCGCCGGGTCGCTCTCGGCCTCGCTCGTGTCCTGCGACGGTGCGTAGCCCGTCAGATCCTCCGAACTCATGACGACGGTGTACCCACTCCGCCGGGGCCGAACCCGGTCACGAGTCGCCACCGCCCTTGTCGTCGTCGAGCTTCACGTCGCGCTTGTCGTCCCGGTCGGTGATCTTCGTGTCGCGGTCGGTCGACGCCAGGTACTTCTCGGTGGTGGGGTCGACGCCCGCGTGACCCCCGCGCTTGGTCAACGAGTAGTGCGACTCGTCGCGCATCCGCTCGACCATGTGCGGGTAGTGCAGCTCGAAGGCGGGGCGCTCGCTGCGGATGGGCGGCAGCTCGGTGAAGTTGTGCCGCGGCGGCGGGCAGGTGGTCGCCCACTCCAGCGAGTTGCCGAAGCCCCACGGGTCGTCCCCGCCCGCGATCTCGCCGAACCGGTGGCTGCGGAACACGTTGTAGACGAACGGCAGCGTGGACGCGCCGAGGACGAACGCCGCCACCGTGGAGATCGTGTTGAGCGTGGTGAACTCGTCGCTGGGCAGGTAGTCGGCGTAGCGGCGCGGGAAGCCCTGGTTGCCCAGCCAGTGGTGGACCAGGAAGGTCCCGTGGAAGCCGAGGAAGGTCAGCCAGAAGTGCAGCTTGCCCAGCGGTTCGTCCAGCATCCGCCCGGTGAACTTCGGGAACCAGAAGTAGATGCCCGCGTAGGTGGCGAACACGATCGTGCCGAACAGCACGTAGTGGAAGTGGGCCACCACGAAGTACGTGTCGTGCACGTGGAAGTCGATCGGCGGCGAGGCGAGCAGGATGCCGGACAGGCCGCCGAACAGGAACGTCACCAGGAACCCGACGCTGAACAGCATCGGTGACTCGAACGTCAGCTGCCCCTTCCACATGGTGCCGATCCAGTTGAAGAACTTGATGCCGGTCGGGATCGCGATGATGAACGTGCTGGCCGAGAAGAACAGCAGCAGCACCGCGCCGGTGGCGTACATGTGGTGCGCCCACACGATCACCGAGTACAGCGCGATGGCGATCGTGGCGTAGACCAGTCCCTTGTAGCCGAACAGGGGTTTCCGGCTGAACACCGGCAGGATCTCCGACACGATGCCGAAGAACGGCAGCGCGACGATGTACACCTCCGGGTGACCGAAGAACCAGAACAGGTGCTGCCACAGGATCACCCCGCCGTTCGCGGGGTCGAACACGTGCGCGCCGAAGTGCCGGTCGGCCAGCAGGCCCAGCAGCGCGGCGGTCAGGATCGGGAACGCCACCAGCACCAGGATCGAGGTGATGAGGATGTTCCAGGTGAAGATCGGCATCCGGAACATCGTCATGCCGGGCGCGCGCAGGCAGACCACGGTGGTGATCATGTTGACCGCGCCGAGGATCGTGCCGAGGCCACCGACCGCCAGGCCGCAGATCCACAGGTCCGCGCCCACGCCGGGGCTGTGGATCGCGGTGGACAGCGGCGTGTAGGCGGTCCAGCCGAAGTCCGGCGCGCCCGCCGGGGTGAGGAAGCTGCTGACCGTGATCAGGCCGCCGAACAGGTACAGCCAGTACGAGAACGCGTTGAGCCGCGGGAACGCCACGTCGGGCGAGCCGATCTGGAGCGGCAGGATGAAGTTGGCGAAACCGAACACGATCGGGGTCGCGTAGAGCAGCAGCATCACCGTGCCGTGCATGGTGAACAGCTGGTTGTACTGCTCGTTGGAGAGGAACTGCATCCCCGGCCGGGCCAGCTCGCCGCGCATCAGCAGCGCCATCAGGCCGCCGACCATGAAGAACGCGAACGAGGTGACCAGGTACATCAACCCGATCAGCTTGTGGTCGGTGGTCCGGAACAGCCGCAGCAGCGCGGAGCCCTTGAGCCGCGAACGCGTCTGGTCCGCGATCGGCATGGGTGCGGGCTTGAGCGTGGTCATGTCGCCCCTCACGGGCGGAAGACGGCTCGCAGGCAGTCGTCTTCCTTGTCCTTGAACAGTTGGTAACCGCGTGCGCCCTCGTCGAGCGGCATGACGTGCGTCGCCAGGTGGGTGGTGCTCAGCTCTCCCGAGGCGATCCGGTCGAGCAGCATCGGGATGTAGCGCTGCCCGTGCTGCTGCGCGCCGCGCAGGGTGAGGCCCTTGTTCATCATCGCGCCGAGCGGGAACTTGTCGACGATGCCGCTGAACACGCCGAGCACGAACACCGAGCCGCCCTTGCGGCAGGCGTGGATCGCCTCGCGCACCGCGATCGGCCGGTCGGTCTCCAGCTTCAGCTTGCTCTTGACCTGGTCGTAGGCGTGCTGCGGGCCGTAGCTGTGCGCCTCGCAGCCCACCGCCTCGATGCACACGTCCGGGCCGCGACCGCCGGTCATCTCGCGCAGCGCCGCGCCGACGTCGGTGTCGCCGTAGTTGAGCGTCTCGACGCCGAACGCCTGTTCGGCCTGCGTGAGCCGGTAGTCGAAGCGGTCGATGACGACCACGCGCTCCGCGCCGAGCAGCTGGGCCGAGCGGGCCGCCATCTGGCCGACCGCGCCGCTGCCCCACACGGCCACCACGTCGCCGGGGCCGACGCCGCCGAGTTCCGCGCCCATCCACCCGGTCGGGGCGGAGTCGGAGGCGAACACGGCGCTCAGGTCGTCCACGGCGGGTGGGATCGGGATGGCGGTGTGGTCGGCGAACGGCACGCGCACGTACTCGGCGTGGCTGCCCTTGAAGCCGCCCATCGCGTGCGAGTAGCCGAAGATGCCGCCCGGGTCCGCGCCCCACAGGGCCTGCGTGATGCCGGGGTTGGTGTTGGTGTTGTCGCACAGCGACCACAGCTCGTTGCGGCAGTACCAGCAGCGCCCGCAGCCGATGAACGAGGCCACGACGACGCGGTCGCCCACCTTGTGGCGGGTGACGCCCGGCCCGACCTCGACGACCTCGCCCATGAACTCGTGGCCGATGACGTCGCCGGCCTCCATGAAGGGGATGTGGCCGGTGAGCAGGTGCAGGTCGGAGCCGCACACGGTGCTCAGGCCCACCCGCAGGATCAGGTCCTCGTCGTTCTGGATGACGGGGTCGGGCACGTTCTGCACCCGGACGTCGTTGACGCCTTCCCAGCACAGCGCCTTCACAACCTGCCCTCTCCCTTGGACTTGCGCACGACGAACTGGAGCACCTTGCCCGCCGGACCGGGGTGCGTCGACGGCCGCGCGTCGGGCTGGACCACGGTGCCGGTCTCCAGCAGCGACTTGGCCTTCCGCAGCGCCACCCGCAGGTCCTCCCGCGACACGGCGTCGCCGCGCGGCCGGCCCAGCACCTCGGTGCCCCGGTCGCCGGGGGCCGCGCGGAAGCGCAGGTCGACCTGCCCGCTCAGTCGCTCCAGCGGTTCGGGCAGGGCCCGCGCCCCCTCCACGTCCTCCAGCGGGCGGGCCACCGTCACCGCGAGCCAGTGGTCCGACCGGGTGCCGTGCGCCGCGCGGCGCCGGGCCACGGCGCGGCCGGCCAGCGCCGCCGCCGCACCCGCTCCGGTCAGGGCAAATGTCGTGAGCCTGCCGTTCACGCCTCGTCCTCCGGCGAGTCGCTCGGCGGCCGCTTCGAGACCTCGACCTCGGTCTCGGTCAGGGGTGCCCCGCTGTCCTCCTCGGCCGCACCGCGCTCGACGTCCTCGTCGTCCCGCTGTGGTTCGGTCATCGACTTCCTCCTCGTGCCCGCGAGCGGTGGGCGCTGGATTGCCGGGCCGATCCGCTTCAAACCCCCGGACTGCGACCCGTTCGCCTGAACCTCCCCCGCGCCGTCACGCCCGTCCGCCGAGGAGCGGACCGACCAGTCGGTGGATCTCCGGTGACGGCTCCAGCCCCAGTTCGGCACGCAGCCGCGAGCGGTAGCTCCGGTACTGCCGCACGGCCTGCGCGGGGTTGCCGTCGTCGAGGTGCAGCTCGACCAGGGTTCGGTGGGCGCTCTCGCGCAGCGGGTCGCTCTGCACGGCCGCCAGCGCGGCCTGGTGGGCGCGGTGGCGGTCGCCGGCGGACCTGAACCGCGTGCTGAGCGCCTCCAGCGCCCGCAGCCGCGCCTCGTGCCACCAGTCCTGCTCGGCCGCCAGCCACTGGTCGCTCCAGCCGGGCAGCAGGTCGGCCTTGAGCAGGGCCACGGCCCCCGGGTCGGGCGTGCCCGCCTCCGCGGCGGTGGCGGCCAGGCGGCACGCCCGGTGGAAGTCGACGTCCACCGCCGCGCCCAGGCGCAGCGCGTCCTCGGTCGGCTCGACCAGCGGCGCGCCCGGCTTGGCCAGGCGCCACAGGGTGGAGCGCAAGCACGCGGCGGCGCGGCGGGTGGTCGCCTCCGGCCACAGCATCGCCGCCACGACCGCGCGGCTGACCGGCGCCTGCCGCACGGCGAGCAGGGCCAGCAGCCGGCGCGCGCCCGGTATCACGTGCAGTGGTGTCGGACCGTGCTCCAGGACGAAGCCGTCGAGGAGCCTGATCGTGGTGCGGGGCTCGGACTCGGCGAGGGGTTCGCTCATCGGTACTGCCCATCTACAGGGTGCTCGGGCCGCACGGGTGCCCGTGAAATCCGCGAACACACCATCAGCCGCGAATTTTCTTCCGCTGTGACCAGCACGGGTGACGCGGCGGTGACGCGCCCGTGGCGGGTTCGGACGCTCCCCGTCATGCGGCGTTCCTAGCGTCGGCGCCCTGACCGCAACCCAGGAGGCGTGATGTTCCTGCACACCAGCAGGCTTCAGTTCGAGGCCAAGCCCAGCGCGCCGGACGCCCTGTTCGCCCGCAAGCTCCAGGAGCTGATCGGTGGCGCGTGGGGCGAGATGACGGTGACGATGCAGTACCTGTTCCAGGGCTGGAACTGCCGCGTGGAGGGCAAGTACAAGGACCTCATCATGGACGTGGCCACCGAGGAGATCGGCCACGTGGAGATGCTGGCGACGATGTGCGCCAGGCTGTTGGAGGGCGCTCCCTCGGAGATGACGGCCGACGCCGTGAAGGACCCCGCCGTCGCGGCGGTCCTCGGCGGCATGGACGTCCAGCAGGCCATCGTCAGCGGCGGTGGCCCCACCCTGTCCGACAGCAACGGGGTGCCGTGGAACGGCCGCTACATCGTGGCCAGCGGCAACCTGATGGCCGACTTCCGGGTGAACGTCGCGGCCGAGGCGCAGGGCAGGCTCCAGACCGCGCGCCTGTACAACATGACCGACGACCCCGGCGTGCGCGACATGCTCAAGTTCAACCTCGCCCGCGACACCGCCCACCAGAACATGTGGCTGGCCGCGATCGAGGAGCTCCAGGAGGACGGGCTGGAGGGCCCGATCAGCCCGAGCGCCCTGTTCGACGAGGAGCACCAGGAGCACGCGGGCACGATCTGGCACAACTCCGACGGCGTGCACGGCCCCGAGGGCCGCTGGGCGTCCGGGCCCGCGCCGGACGGCTCGCACGAGTTCTCCTACCTGATGGACGTCGAACCGCTGGGGGGCAAGGCGTCCGCGCCGCCGCCGGACCCGATGCTCTACGCGACGAGCCCCGCGAACCTCGGGCTCATCGAGAAGGCCATCAAGAAGCTCGCTCCCTGATACCAGGTCCCGCGGTGGTGGCCACCCGCCCGGGTGGCCACCACCCGAGCACGGAAGGACGGTGGGATGGTCGGCATCTCGATGGCGTCGCCGGTGGTGGCGCGGCTGCGGTCGGCGGCCGTGGTCATGGGCCCGGCGTTCGTGGTGGCGGTCGCGTACGTCGACCCGGGCAACTTCGCGACCAACATGGCGGGCGGCGCCAAGCACGGCTACCTGCTGCTGTGGGTGATCGTCGCGGCGAGCGGGTTGGCGATGTTCATCCAGTACCAGTCGGCGAAGCTCGGCGTGGTCACCGGCCGCAACCTGCCGGAACTGTGCCGCGAGCGCTACTCGCGACCGGTCACGGGGATGCTGTGGGTGCAGGCCGAACTGGTGGCGATGGCCACCGACCTGGCCGAGTTCGTGGGCGCGGCGGTGGCGCTGAACCTGCTGTTCGGGGTGCCGCTGCTGCCCGCCGCGCTGATCACGGCGGTGGTGTCGGCGGGCATCCTCGCGCTGGCCCCGCTGCGCAGGCGCCGGTTCGAGTCGGTGATCGTCGGCCTGCTCGCGATCGTGCTCGGCGGGTTCCTCTACCAGGCGTTGCAGCTCGGTCCCCTCACCGGCGCGGCGGCCGGGCTCGTGCCGGGGTTCGCCGGTGTGGACAGCGTGCTGCTGGCCACCGGCATGCTCGGCGCGACGGTCATGCCGCACGTCATCTACCTGCACTCGGCGCTCACCCAGCGCCACCACACGACCGACCCGGTGGTGCGGCGGCGGACGCTGCGGGCCAGCCGCACGGACATCCTGGTCGCGCTCGGCGTGGCCGGGGTCGTCAACGTGAGCATGCTGGTCGTGGCGGCCGGCGCGTTCCACGGCAGCGACGCGCCCCGCGAGTCGCTGGAGGACATGCACAGTGGGCTGGGCAGCCTGCTCGGCCCGGGCGCGGCGCTGGCGTTCGCGCTGGCCCTGCTGGCCTCGGGCCTGGCCGCGTCCAGCGTCGGCACCTACTCCGGTCAGGTCGTCATGGAGGGCTTCCTGCGCCGCCGCATCCCGCTCTCGCTGCGCAGGCTGCTGACCATGGCCCCGGCGCTGGTGATCCTGGCGATGGGCGTCGACCCGATGAAGGCGCTGGTGCTCAGCCAGGTCGTGCTGTCGTTCGGCATCCCGTTCGCGCTCGTCCCGCTCGTGCTGCTGGGGCGCCGCCGCGACGTGATGGGCGACGCGGTGAACCGCCGCGCCACCACGTTGTTCGGCGCGGCGGGCGCGGCGGTCATCTCGGCGTTGAACGTGTTCCTGCTGGTCCGCACCATCACCGGGTGAGCCGGCCGGGGATCGGGACCGTCTCGCCGCGGCCCACCGGGATCAACGAGACCGGTGGGCGGCGGCGCTCGACCTCGCCGACGAAGTCCGACAACGGCGACTTCATCAGGCCGTAGTCGTCGTAGTGCACCGGCACGGCGTGCCGCGGGCGCAGCATCTCCAGCAGGTCGACGCCCTGCGCGCCGTCCATGGTGAGCAGCACGCCCAGCACCTTCGTGCCGCCCAGGTGGACGACCGCGACGTCGATCTCCGGGTAGCGCTCGCGGATCTCGCGCAGCTCGTCGTGGACGAGCGTGTCGCCGCTGAGGTAGACCCGCAGCGGCGTCGCGGTCGGGTTCGCCCGGTACTCCACCATGGTGCCCATCACCGGCGGCAGGACCCTGGCCAGCGCGCCGAGCGCGTGCCGCCCCGGCAGCGACGTGATCGTCACCGACGCCTCGCCCCTGGTCAGCGTCTCCTGCCCCCAGGTGCGCAGGCCCAGCGTCTCCCGGAAGCCGCGCCGGCCCAGCCTGCGCGCGGCGTGCGGGGTGGTCAGGATCGGCAGGTCGTGGTCGAGGCCGCGCGCCGCGACCCGGTCGAAGTGGTCGCCGTGGAAGTGCGACAGCACCACCGCGTCGAGCGGCGGCAGCCCGTCGATGCCGACGGCCGGGTCCTTGAGCCGCCGGGACACCAGCCCCTGCCCGAAGTAGCTCCACTGGCCGCGGCGGAGGAAGTTGGGGTCGGTCAGCAGGGTGAACGGCCCCAACCTCAGCACCGTCGTGGCGTTGCCGACGAAGAACAACGAATTCTGCTCGCCCATGGCCGCGGGATAGCCGCGGGCGGGCGGTTCAACCACGCGGGTCGCGATTCCTCACACGTTGCGCCGGTACTGGCCGCCCACCTCGAAGAACGCCTCGGTGATCTGCCCGAGCGTGCACACGCGCGCCGCGTCCACCAGCACGTCGAACACGTTCTCCCCCGACGCGGCGGCCTGCTTGAGCCGGCGCAGGGCGGGCTCGGCCTCCGCGGCGTGGGCGGCGGCGAACGAGCGGGTCCGCTCGACCTGCGAGCGCTTCTCGTCCTCGGTGGCGCGGGCCAGCTCGATGGTCACCTGCTCGCGCGAGCCGTCCTCGGGCAGGAACGTGTTCACCCCGACCAGCGGCAGCGACCCGTCGTGCTTGCGCTGCTCGTAGCGCATCGACTCGTCCTGGATGCGGCCGCGCTGGTAGCCGGTCTCCATCGCGCCCAGCACGCCGCCCCGCTCGGAGAGCCGGTCGAACTCGGCGAGCACCGCCTCCTCGACCAGGTCGGTCAGCTCGTCGATCACGAACGAGCCCTGGAGCGGGTTCTCGTTCGCCGACAGGCCCCACTCCTTGTTGATGATGAGCTGGATGGCCATCGCCCGGCGCACCGACGCCTCGGTGGGCGTGGTGACCGCCTCGTCGTAGGCGTTGGTGTGCAGCGAGTTCGTGTTGTCGTACAGGGCGCACAGCGCCTGGAGGGTGGTGCGGATGTCGTTGAAGTCCATCTCCTGCGCGTGCAGGGACCGGCCGGAGGTCTGCACGTGGTACTTGAACTTCTGCGACCGCTCGTTGGCGCCGTAGCGCTCCCGCATGGCGATGGCCCAGATGCGCCGCGCCACCCGGCCGATGACGCTGTACTCGGCGTCCATGCCGTTGGAGAAGAAGAACGACAGGTTGGGCGCGAAGTCGTCGATCGACATCCCGCGCGCGAGGTACGACTCGACGTAGGTGAACCCGTTGGCGAGGGTGAAGGCGAGCTGGCTGATGGGGTTCGCGCCGGCCTCGGCGATGTGGTAGCCGGAGATGGACACCGAGTAGAAGTTGCGGACCCGGTTGCGGATGAACCACTCCTGGATGTCGGCCATCATCCGCAGCGAGAACTCGGTGGAGAAGATGCAGGTGTTCTGGCCCTGGTCCTCCTTGAGGATGTCGGCCTGCACGGTGCCGCGCACGGTCGACAGCGCCCGCGCCCGCAGCTCCGCGGCCTCCTCCGCCGACGGCTCCCGGCCGTGCTCGGCCCGGAACTTGTCGACCTGCTGGTCCACCACGGTGTTGAGGAAGAACGCGAGGATCGTGGGCGCGGGGCCGTTGATGGTCATCGACACCGACGTGGTCGGCGCGGTGAGGTCGAAGCCGTCGTAGAGCGCCTTCATGTCGTCCAGGGTCGCGATGGACACGCCGGACGTGCCGACCTTGCCGTAGACGTCCGGCGGGGTGTCGGGGTCGCGGCCGTAGAGGGTGACCGAGTCGAACGCGGTGGACAGGCGCGTGGCCTCCGAGCCCTGGGACAGGTACTTGAAGCGGCGGTTCGTGCGGAACGCGTCGCCCTCGCCCGCGAACATGCGCGCCGGGTCCTCGCCGTCGCGCTTGAACGGGAACACGCCCGCCGTGTACGGGAAGCGGCCGGGGAGGTTCTCCTTGCGCAGGAAGCGCAGCAGCGTGCCGTCGTCGTCGTGGCGGGGCAGCGAGACGCGGCGCACCCGGTTGCCCGACAGCGTCTCACGGGTGAGCGTCGTGCGGATCTCGCGGTCGCGGACCTTCACCACCAGCTCGTCGCCGCTGTAGTCCTCGACGGTCTTCGGCCACTCGGCGAGCAGCGCCGCGGACACCGCGTCGACCCGCTGCTCGGCCGCCTCCAGCAGCTCCGCCACCCCGGCGGTGTCGTGGCCGGCGGCGCCCAGCTCCTCGCGCACGGCGCGCAGGCGCGCGACCCGGCGCACGGCGTCCACGCGGGTCTCGGTGGCGCGGTGGTAGCCGCGCACGGTCTCCGCGATCTCGGCCAGGTAGCGGACGCGCTCGGGCGGCACGACGGTGGACGCCGACGTGGACACCTTGCGGTCGACCCGGGCCAGCGCGCCGTCGCCCACGGCGAGGCCGCGCTGCGCCAGCTCGTCGCGCAGGTGCTGGTACAGGGCGGTCACGCCGTCGTCGTTGAACGTGGCGGCGGACGTGCCGAAGACCGGCATGTCCTCCCAGGACGCGCCGAACGCCTCGCGGTTGCGCACCAGCTGGCGGGCGACGTCGCGGCGGGCGTCCTCGGCGCCGCGGCGCTCGAACTTGTTGATCGCGACCACGTCGGCGAAGTCGAGCATGTCGATCTTCTCCAGCTGCGACGCGGCGCCGAACTCCGGCGTCATCACGTACAGCGAGAGGTCCGCGAAGGGCACGATCGCCGCATCGCCCTGGCCGATGCCCGGCGTCTCCACGACGACCAGGTCGAACCCGGCCGCCTTGCAGGTCAGGATCGCGTCGGCCAGCCCGTCGGGCACCTCCGCGCCCGCGCGCCGGGTGGCCATCGAGCGGAAGAACACGCGGTCGCCGTCCAGGCAGTTCATCCGGATGCGGTCGCCCAGCAGGGCGCCGCCGCCCTTGCGGCGGGTCGGGTCGACGGCCAGCACGGCCACCCGCAGCTTGTCCTCCTGGTCGAGCCGGAAGCGGCGCACCAGCTCGTCGGTCAGCGAGGACTTGCCCGAGCCGCCGGTGCCGGTGATGCCCAGGACCGGCACGGTGCGCCCGGTCGCCGCGGCGACCAGGTCCTCCCGCAGGTCGTCGGGGAGCCGCCCGGCCTCGACGAGCGTGATGGCGCGGGCCAGCAGGTCGTCCCCGCCGGTGAACAGCCCGTCCCACGACGGCGGCACGCGCTCGGCCAACGGGTGGTCGCACGCCTCCACCATCGTGTTGATCATGCGGGCCAGGCCCAGCTGCTGGCCGTCCGCCGGGGAGAAGATCCGCGCCACGCCGCGCGAGTGCAGCAGGTCGATCTCCTCGGGCACGATCACGCCACCACCACCGCCGAAGACCTTGACGTGCCCCGCGCCGCGCTCGGCGAGCAGTTCGACCAGGTAGGTGAAGTACTCGACGTGGCCGCCCTGGTAGGCGCTGATGGCGATGCCCTGCACGTCCTCCTGGATCGCCGCGTCCACGACCTCGCGCACGGACCGGTTGTGGCCGAGGTGCACGACCTCGACGCCCTGCGACTGGAGGATGCGGCGCATGATGTTGATCGCCGCGTCGTGCCCGTCGAACAGGCTGGCCGCGGTGATGAAGCGGACCGGGTGCTCCGGGGCGTGCAGCGGGCTGGCGGCGGTCACGACGGCTCCTTCGGCATCGGCGACTCCCCACAGATTACTAGGACATCCGTCTATCGGAGGTAGGAAGGAATTGTCGCGCACGTCACGCGACCGCGCACCGCGCCACCCCGCGACCGCTCCCCCGGACCACCCGTCCGGCCGACCCCCGGTCGTTTTGCCAACCCTGGACGCATGCCTTGACGCACACGCGTGTAACTTGCGTACAAACGGGGTAGAGGATTTTTCTATGAGCAGCACACCGATCTACGACGAGCTGGCCGCCATCCTGCTGTCCGACAAGCCCGCCGAAGGTGAGGCCGCCGGGCCGAAGCAGGTCGACCAGGGCCAGGAGCAGGCCGCGCCCGTGCGCACCGGTGGCCGCCGGCGCAAGCCCGAGCCGGACGCCTGACCCCCTCCCGCCAGTCGTGGTCGAACAGGTGTTCGACCGACCGGGTTATGCTGCCGACATGCAGGTGTCGCTGTTCGACGACGGCGCGCAGGCCCCGGCGCTGCGCCCGCTGACGGGGCTGCGGCGGACCGCTCTGGGCGACGGCGCGTGGGTGGACGTGCTGCCGGGCTGGCTGACCGGCGCGGACGCGCTGTTCCGACGCCTGGTGGCCGAGGTGCCGTGGCGGGCCGAGCGCAGGCGGATGTACGAGCGCGTGGTCGACGTCCCCCGTCTGCTCTGCTTCTACGACGAGACCGCTCCCCTGCCCGACCCGGTGCTCGCCGAGGCGCGCACGGCGTTGAGCGCGCACTACGCGGAGGAGTTGGGCGAACCGTTCCGCACCGCCGGCCTCTGCTACTACCGCGACGGCCGCGACGGCGTGGCCTGGCACGGCGACACGACCGGCCGGGGCGCGACGCACGACACGATGGTGGCCATCGTGTCCGTCGGTGCCCCGCGCGCCCTGGCCCTGCGCCCGCGCGGCGGCGGTCCGACCACCCGCTACGCCCTCGGCCACGGCGACCTGATCGTCATGGGCGGCTCGTGCCAGCGCACCTGGGAGCACGCCGTCCCCAAGGCGGCCGGCGCGGTCGGTCCGCGCGTCAGCGTCCAGTTCCGGCCGCACGGCGTGCGCTGACCCCGCGGTGTCGCACCGTGGGTCCAGCGCCGTGGGTCCGGCGCCGTCACAGGATCGCGACCACCGCGCCCGCCGCGGTGGTGCCGGGCTTGTCGCTGACCTGGCCGTCGCCGAGTTCCACCACCCGCCACTCGCCGTCCGCGCGCCGGGCCAGGTCGACGGTGGCGAACCGCAGGTCGGCGATCAGCGGACCGATGGCGTCGAGGTCCGGCGCGTCGGGCACCTCGTTCGGCGTGTCGGGGTGGGGGCCGATGAGCGCGCAGGCGCCGTCGACCCACCAGGTGCGGACCTCGGTGGAGGTGAACCGCTCGAAGCGGCGCAGCACGAACCCGCCGGTGGCGTCGTCGTCGCGCAGTTCGCGGAACCGCGCGGCGACCCGCCAGGCGGCCTCGGCGTCGGTGAGGTCCGGGATGTAGGCGGCCTCGTGCCAGTGGTGCTTCGCGGACTTCGTGTAGTCGCGCAGCACGGCCGGACCGGAGCCGAGGTCGCGGCGGATCCCGTCGAAGGCCTCGCGGTCGAAGCCCTCCGTCCACACCGACTCGGGGGTGTGCGCGGTGAAGTCGCCGTACCAGCCGGGCAGCTCGTGGGCCCGGCGGTACTGCCCGGGCGAGGTGCGCGTCGCCACGCCCCGCGCGGCCAGGGCGTCGGCGAACGCGGCGTAGTGCTCGGAGCGCAGCATCCAGCCCCGGTAGACGGCGTCGTCGTCGGCGGGCACCCGCCCCACGGCGCGCTCCGCCTCACCGCGGGCGAGCGCGTCGTGGTCGACGACCGCGACCCGGTGCCCGGCGTCGCGGGCGGCGGCGGCCTCGGGGGCGAAGTGCGGGTCTGGGCGCACCGGCCGCAGCGGGTCGGCGGGGACGAGCAGCATCATGGCCGCCATGGTGACCGCCCGCGCGCCCGGTGGCCGGCGGTTTTGCGCGAAACGCGCACCGAAAGGTTGCGCAAGCCCTCGACCCGCGGTGCGCGGTCGGCCGATCCTCGGACCGGTCCGGGGGAGGTCCGGTGGACGGGGTGCGGGTCCGGGTCGCGGCGGCGTACGCGACGTTCGCGTTGCTCGGCGTCGGCATCGGCGCGTCGGGCGTGCTGCTGCCGGCGCAGCTCGACGACTACGGGGTCGACCGGTCCACGCTCGGGCTGACGTTCCTCACCGGGTCGGCGGGGTTCGTGCTGGGCGGGGCCGCCGCCGGACCGCTGCTGCACCGCTGGGGGCCGCGGGCCGTGCTCGCGGCGGCGGGCGCCCTGTTCGCGGTGGCCGCCCTGGTCACCGCGGCGCACCCGCCGTTCGCCGGGTACGCGCTGCTCCAGGCCGTCGTGGGCTGGGCGAGCGGGGTGCTGGAGTCGGTCCTCAACGCGGTGCTGGCGGCGCTGCCGAGGGCCACGACCCGGCTCAACCGGCTGCACGCGTTCTTCGGCGCGGGCGCGCTGCTCGGACCGGTGGGTGCGACCCGGCTCCTCGCCACCGCGCCGTGGCCCACCACCTGGCTGGTGCTGGGGCTCGCCGCGCTCCCCCTGGTGGCCTGCTACCTGGTCGCGTTCCCCGCGCGGGCCCCGGCGGCGTCGCCGACCCGGTCGACCGGCCTGCTGGGCACGGCGCTGCGCCACCGCGGCGTACTGGTCGCCACCCTGCTGCTGGTGCTGTACGTCGGGGTGGAGCAGTCGGTCGGCAGCTGGGGGTTCAGCTACCTGGTGCAGGCGCGCGGGCACGCCGACGCGGCGGCCGGCTACGCGGTGGGCGCGTACTGGCTGGGGTTGACGGTCGGGCGGTTCACGATCAGCCCGGTGCTCACCCGCCTGGGGTGGACGGCGGTGGGCCTGATGACGCTGTGCCTGTCCGGGGTGGCGGTGGCGGCGGCCGCGCTGTGGCTGACCCCGTTCCCCCCGGTCGCGGGCTTCGCGCTGCTCGGCTTCGCGCTGGGGCCGGTGTTCCCGACCGCGATCGCGGTGGTGCCGGACCTGACCGGACCTCGGCTGGCGCCCACCGCGATGGGTGTGCTGAACGCCGGTTCCTCGGTCGGCGGCGGGGTGCTGCCGTGGTCGGCGGGCGCGCTCGCGCAGGCCGTGGGCGTGGGGACGCTGCTGCCCTTCGCGCTGGCGCTGGCCGTGCTGCAGCTGGTCGTGTGGTGGCCGGTCGCCCGGCTGGTCCGGTCCGGTCCCACCGGGACGGCCTGATCGCCGCCCCGGCCGGCGCCGTCGCCCCGACGGCCGCGCGGTGCCGCGGCGGGACCCGTCAGAACTCGCCGAGCTCCGTGCGGGCCTTGTCGCACTCCACGGTCAGCCCCGCGTCGACCGCGCGGCTGATCGACGCCAGCGCCCGCAGCTGCTCCGGCGTCAGCACGTCGAACAGGTGCTCGCGCACCGCCGCCACGTGCCCCGGCGCGGCCTCCCGCAGTACGGCGAAGCCCTCGTCGGTCAGCGTCGCGATGGAGCCGCGCCGGTCCGACGCGCACGCCCGGCGCTCGACCCAGCCCTCCTTCTCCAGGCGGGCCACCGCGTGGGACAGCCTCGACCGGGAGGAGAGGCACACCGCTGCCAGTTCGCTCATCCTCATCGCGCGGTCCGGCGCCTCGGACAGGGCGACCAGGATCTCGTAGTAGGCCATCGGCATGCCGGAGTCGCGCTGCAACTGACGGTCCAGGTGTTCGGTGAACTTGGTCACGGCGGTCATGAAGGCACGCCAGACCTGCTGCTCCTCGGCGCTCAACCACCGCACGTCGCTCATATCCCCATCATACGTCCGTTGTTGAACACTCAACCAGGATGCGCTATGTTCTGTTGAGAGTTCAACCAGACCGACCGAGAAGGACTTTGACGATGACCTCGCAGACTGCGATCCCCGGCTACCTCGTGGGCACCTGGGCGATCGACCCGGTGCACTCGGACATCTCCTTCGTGGTCCGCCACCTGGGCGTGTCCAAGGTCCGCGGCCACTTCGGCACCTTCGAGGGCACCATCGTGACCGCCGAGAACCCGCTGGAGTCCACGGTCACCGCCAAGATCGACGCGGGTTCCATCGACACCCGCAACGAGCAGCGCGACGCCCACGTGCGCGGCGAGGACTTCCTGGACGTCGAGAAGTTCCCGGAGCTGACCTTCACCTCCACCGGTGTGCGCGCCCACGGCGAGGGCTTCCTCGTCGACGGCGACCTGTCGTTCCACGGCGTGACCAAGGCCGTGACCCTGGAGCTGGAGCCGAACGGCTTCGGCGACGGCATGGGCGAGGGCTCCAAGGTCGCGGGCTTCTCCGCCTCCACCGAGATCAGCCGCAAGGACTTCGGCGTGACCGGCGGCCCCGCGGGCGCCGTCGTCGGCGACAAGATCACGATCCTGCTGGAGATCGAGGCCACCAAGCAGGGCTGAGCCCCGCTCGAAGGCCGATCGCGAAAGCCCCGCCGGCGCCCCCGGCGGGGCTTTCGCGCACCCACCCGGACGATCCCGGGCGACGTGGTCGCGGTCCGGGGTGAACCGGACCCCGTGCGCATCCGTAGTAGCCCTTGATGCCAGGGTTCCTCCCGTGCCGGGCCGATGCGCCGGAACCGCGTCGCGGACACGGTCTGCTCACGGTCCGCGGACCGCGTGGGTGACACGGACGCAGGCATGGCACCATCTGGCGCAACACGCGCGCCGGACGCAGTCGAGGAGGGACCGGTGTGAACGCCAAGACCGAGCAGGTCGACGACCTTCGACTCGTCGCGCTACCGACCGCGGTGAACGTCGCGGACATGTTCGTCCGCTTCTCGCTCGGCGAGTGGCGCCTGCGGGGGATGCAGGACGAGGCCGCCCAGACCGCGCGCCGGCTCGTGGGCGCCGCCGTCGAGGTGGCGGACCGGCGTGCCCCCGGCCTCCTGCTGATCCGGCTCCGGCTGACCGGCACCTACCTCGTGGTCGAGGTCGAGGGCAACCGGGTGGCCGTGCCGCCGGAGCTGGCGGGCACCCGGGCGGGCCTCGTGGACCTCACCGCGGGCGGCCACCTCGCGTGGTGCGAACTGCCGCTCCCGTCGGGCATGAACGCCTCGTCGGTGCCGCTGCCGCGCCGCGAGCCGCGCCGCTCCCCCGCCGCGGAGAAGCTGGGCGACGAGCCCGACGTGGACCCCGAGGTGATCCAGCGCATCCTCTACGGCCTGGGTGGTGGCGCGGGCCGCCCCGAGTGACCCCGGTGGGGCGGCGACCGCGCCGTCCCACCTCACTCCACCGCGGTCACCACGCCCGACGCCGCCTCGCGCACGTCCGGGTCCTCGTGCCGGCGCAGGCCGCGCAGCAGCACCCGCCACGGCTCGGGCCACCCCGTGCCGCGCCCCACCGCCGAGACGACCGCGAGCGCCAGCGGCGCGCACTCCGCGACGAGCGCCGACGCCACCTCGTGCAACCTGGTCGGTGACAGCCGGGACAGCCGCGCGCCGAGCTCGTCGGAGACGCCCTCCGCCGCGCGCCACCGGAGCGTCGGCCGCACCGCCAGCCGCACCACCTCGCGCAGCCCCTCCAGTTCCGCGCCGGGCTCCTCCCACGGCACGGCGGCCAGTGCGAGCGAGACCGCCGCCGCGTCGAGGCCGGCCGCGGCGAGGTCCCGGGCCAGCGCGCGGGACGCCGCCCGCCACCGCACCTGTCCGCGCTCCGCCACCAGCCGCGACGCGATCGAGGACACCCGCTGCCGGGCCGGCAGGTCCCGGTCGGGTTCGGCGTCGTGCAGGTCCACCCGCGCGAGCAGCCCGGCCACGGCGGCGCGCAGCGGCGCCACGTCCCGCGTCGTGGCCGAGGCGCGCAGCAGGGCGGTCAGGGCGCCCGACCAGGTGGCCGTGTTGTCGAGGTCCACCACCAGGTCCACGAGCAGGTCCGCCGAGCCCGCGGTCCACCGGACCCACTCCGGCAGCGCGCCGAGGCCGCGCCGGGCCGTGTCCGGGTCCGCCGAGGAGGCGACCGCGCGCACGAGACCCGCGTACCGCTCCCGGTGGCGCCGGGCGACGGCGGCGGGCGGCAGCTCCAGCAGTTCGACCGCGACCTCGCCCCGTTCGCCGCTCGCGCGGGTCAGCAGCTCCCACGCCGCCGGGTCGTCGAGGAACCACCGGGTCGCGGACACCAGGGCGCGCTTCACGTCCCGGTGCGCGCCGTCCCACGCGCCGGCGAACGCGGTCGCGGCGCCGGGCACGCGGTGCCGGGCGAGGAGCCGCACGGCCTCCTTGCGGGCGGTCACCTTCCGCCCGGCCGCCAGCGGCGCGAGCAGCGCGCCCAGCCGGTCGGGCGGGGTGGAGCGGGCGCAGCGGGCCAGCGCGTGCACGGCGACGCGGGCCCGGTCGGTGTCGACGTGCGCGAGGAGGTCCGGCAGCACCGCCGACGGTTCGTCGGTCCACGCCAGCGCACCCAGCGCCGCCTCCACCACCCGCACCTCGGGGTCGGCCAGGAACCCGCGCAGCACGTCGGCCGTCCCCGGCACGCGACCGAGGGCCCGCGCGGCGGCCGCGCGCTCCACGGCGGGGACGCGACGCGCCTCGACCAGCGTGCGCAGCGCGGCGGCGTGCGCCTCGACCTGGCGCGGCAGCCAGCGGTGGAAGCAGCCCCGGAACGCCGGCACGTACCGCACGCCGCGCTTGAGGAACCGCCCGTGCAGCGGCCCGGCCGCCACCCGGTCGAGGAGGTCGGTGCGACGGCGGCCGATCGCCTCGCGCACGGCGTGCAGCGTGATCGTGGAAGGGTCGTCGCGGAACACGCGCTCCACCCGCTCGTCCCGGGTCGCGGGCGGCGCGAGCCACAGGTCGATCGCGCGCCGCACCACGTGGTCGTCCTTGGCGGACCGGGCCCGGTCCAGCAGTTCCTGCACGCGGTCCAGGCGCCAGGCACGCTTGCCGAGACCCGCCGCGAGCCCGAGCAGCACGGCGTGGCGACCGCGCCGGGCGTCCGCCGTGATCCGCGGTTCCAGCACCGCGAACACCCGCTCCTCGGCGCCGCGCGGCAGGACGCGGTCCAGGTTCGACAGGTCCACCGACGTCGCGTGCCCGCCCAGGTGCTCCACCGCGGCCAACCCGGCGTCCACCAGCGCGGGTCGGCGCGACACCGCGCCCTCGCGGATCAGCGCCGCGGCCAGCGCGCGGACCGCGTGCTGGGTCCGCCACGACGAGTCGCGCGCCTCCGCCGCGTCCAGCGCGACCTTGACGAGCACGTCGGCCTCGTCCGGGCGGAACAGCCACCCGGGGATGGCGGCGAGGGCGGCGATGGCCCTGGCGCGCACCGGGTCCTGCTCGTTGGTCAGGCCCGCCAGGCCCGCGACGACCCCGCCGACCACCTCGGGGTCGCGGGTCGCGGCGGCGGCCGACAGGTACAGCGGGTAGGCCGCGGCGCGGTCGTCCGCGGTGGCACGACGGGTGGCGGTCAGCAGCGCCTCCCGCGACTCCTCCCACGGCAGCCGCGCGGTCGCCTCCAGCCGGCGGACCGGGTCGTCGGCGACCACGCGCAGTCCGAGCAGCCGCCGGGCCGCCTCACCGCGCGCGGCGGACGGCAACTCGTCCAGCACGGGCAGCGGCACGTCCGGGCGGTCGCCGAACACGCCCGCGACCACCGCGGCCCGCCGGGACGGCGCGACGGCGCGCAGGAACCGCACCTGCTGGTCGCCGTCGAGCACGCGGGCGACCGGCACCAGCCGCTCCTCCGGCAGCACGGCGAGCGCGCGCCACAGCGACCGGCGCGCGGGCAGCGGCCCGGTGCGGCGCGGGTCGACCAGCAGGGCCGCGACCCGCTCCGGCGCGTGCCGAGCGAGTCGGCCGACGACCTTGTCCAGCTCCCACGGCAGCGGCACGTGCGGCAGCACGCGTTCGACCAGGTCGAGGACGCGGTCCGGTTCGGCCCGCGCGGCGGCGACCACGGCCTGCCCGAAGCGCTGCCACGTGCCCGCCCACCACGTGGGCGCGGTCGCCGACAGCTCGGCCTCGACGAAGTCGAGCACCACGCCGGGGTGTCGACGCCCGACCGCGGTCCACCCGCCGACCGCGTGCTCCAGCTCCGGCAGCGCGGCCCGGACCACGTCCGACGAGCAGGCGGGCAGCAACCCGGCGGCCTCGTGGTCCCCGTGGAGCGAGCGGGCGACGGGCAGCAGCGCGTCGGCCAGCGCCCGGCGTTCCCGCCGGCGCACCGCGCCGTAGAGCAGCCGGCGCAGGTCGGTCGGCAGGTGCGGCAGGCGTTCGCGGAACACCGCGCCGGGCAGGTCGAGCCGGATCGCCGCGCCGAGCGCCTGGTGCACCACCGCGGTCTCGGGGGCCGACAGGCAGCGCTCGACGTGGGCGCGGTGCCCGGCCACGTAGGCGATCTGCACGGCCGTCAGCCGTTCGAACGGGCCCCGGCCGTGGAGGTCGTCCAGCAGCCGGTCCAGCTCGGGCGTGCCGACCAGCTCGCGCGCGGTGCGGGCGAGCAGGCGGCGGCGCGCGGCGAACGGCAGCGGGTCGAGGGAGTGCAGCAGGCTGCGGGCGGAGGTCGTCACGGCGGGATTCTGTCCCGCGGGGCACCGGGCCGCCACCGAGTAGCCGAAATCGCCCGGTTAATTGTTTTGACGCCGCTGATCGGGGTTCGCCATGATCGGTGCCACACGGAAACCGGGAGCGGACATGACGAGCACGGGCCGGATGGCGGCAATGCCCCGCCGTAACGCGCTCACCTGCCCGTTCCAGCTCCACGGACCAGGCTCTCGCACCTGACCTGCGCACAGGTCGCACCGGGAGCCGCCCGTCGGGTAATCCGACCAGGGCGGTTTCTTTTTGCCGCACCCACCACGACCGATGCGGAATGCGCGCGTATTCGCGTGCTCACGACAACACGGAGGTAACGAGCACCATGGACGGAAGAACCAGCCCGAGGCCGTCGCACCCCCGGCCCACCACCCGCGGCCCGCGCAGACCCCCGACGCGCCACGGCGGCGACCAGTGGGACGGCAGCAGGTGACCGCGCCCGGACCCCGGCCCACGTGACGTGGGCCGGGGCCGGTCGACTACTGGAAGATCACGTCGGAGCAGAAGTAGTACGACTGGTCGCTGTGGCTGGCCTGCCAGATCGCGTAGACGACGTGGCGGCCCGTGCGGCTGCCGGCGTTCACGGCCACCTGGTAGGTGCCCGCCGGCGCGTAGCGGCCGGTGGTGGCGACCAGGTCGACGTTGTTCCAGCCCAGTGCCTGCCTGGTCGGGTCGAAGCCCTGCTTGGTCACGTACACCCGCAGGTAGTCCGCGCCGTGCCGGGCCTGGTCGGTGATGGTGAGCGTGAACTGCCGCGGCTTGGTCACGGCCCTCCACTGGCCCGGGTTGTCCAGCGCCGCGTACCGCATGCCGCCGGTCCGCCCGCCGCTGCACAGCTGGCCGTTGGGGATCGCGCCCTGGTGGTTGCCGGCGACGCCCTCGCGGTACAGGCCGTTCCAGTTCCACATCGCGTTGGTGTCGGCCTGCCACGCCTGCCAGCACATCGGGTCCTGCTGGGCCATCGACGGGTTCTGGAAGTCACTGCCCCAGCGCTGCCAGCAGCCGTAGTTGCGCGACGGCGGGTCGGTGGTCGAGCCGTGCGCGTCGGCCACGCCGGTCAGCAGCCCCGCCATGAGCCCCGTGACGGCCACGAGCAACGCGAGGGACCGGGCGAACACGTTCTTTCTCGCAGGGATTGGCATGAGCGCCACTCTCTCCTCCTCGTTGAGGATGACCAACAGACTGGGAGCGCTCCCAAATCGCACTGTAACCACCTGTGCGCAATCTTGGGAAGTGTTGCCGCACAACGACTTCCATTCGACGGCGTTCGACGCCCGTGTTCGACGAAAGCCGGCAGGCCCTGCGCCGGCGCACGGTCGCGCAGCCACTCGGCCGGGTCGTCGGGGCACCGGTCGCCGGCGTCCACAGTGGAGCTCGCGTCATCGGCGGTGCAGGCGTCGGACATCACCCACAGGGTCGCGCTTTCCGCGCACTCTTGGTGATGAGCGCAGGTCAGAGGTGGTCACACCGCACCAGAATCCTTACCCGATCCGCTTACCCACCGTTGGACCTGATCACGTCGGGTACCTGACTGGCGCATGGTCACTACTCAAGGAGGTTCCCCATGCGCAACATCACTCGTCTCATCGCCGCGAGCTTCGTGTCCGCCCCGGTGCTGATCGGTGCCGCCGGTCTCGCCTCGGCGTCCGCCGAGGACGTCCACCACGAGCACGAGGTCTCGGTCGCCACATCCGAGGGCGCGGGCTCGGAGGGCGTGTACTCCGGCGTCGTGGACGGTGTGGCGTTCTTCCTGGAACACGAGTCGTGGGCGGACGACGAGGGGGCCTACTCCGAGGAGACGGGCTCGCTCGCCGGCGGCCACGGCTGGGGCGGCGACCACGGCTCGGACGGTGCCCACTACTGGAACTCGACGCACTACGCCGGCGAGGAGGGCGCCTTCAGCGAGAGCGTCGAGAGCCACGCCGGTGACAACGGCTGGGGCGAGGACGCCGAGGTCGAGGGTGACGACGTCGAGGTCGAGGCGGAAGAGGAGTAGGCGGTCGCCGGTCACGACCGCCGACCGTTTCGCGACGACGCGCTGAAGAGCACCGAGCAGTGAGGTCCGCCGCGCACCACGGATGTGCGGCGGACCGTCGCGTTTCCCACCGCGGGCCGGCGCGGCCGCCACACGCCGGTCGTGCCGGGGCTGGTCAGGCGGTCGGAGTCGAGCCGGGCCGGTCGCGTGCCGCCGGTCAGGCGGGACAGGATCTCGTGGTGGCGGCGGGCGAGGGTGGCGATCACCTCGGCGGGCGGGGTGGTGGGGTCCGACGCGTGGGCGTACCAGTTGCCCAGGACCTCCAGGGCCAGGTCGGTCAGCATCACCGCGCCGACGGCGTGCACGGGTTCGTCGCCGGCCGGCCCGGAGTGCGGGGTGGGGTTCCTCGTCGCGTGGAGGGCGTCGAGGACCGCGGACGTGCGGGTGATCCGGTCGCGCAACCGGCCGGCGAGCACCTCGGGACCGGCCGGCGCGGCGCGCCGGCCGGTGACCTCGTGGACGGCGGGCGGGTGCAGGTGCGGGAGGAGGTCGCCGAGCGCGGCGCGGGCGGCGGACGACCCGGCCCGGCCGGTCGGGTCCCGGCGGGCGGCGGCGCGGTGGCGCTCGGCGCGCTCGGCCTCGGCCACGCGCCGCCGGGCCTGCTCCAGTCGCGCGGCCGCGGACTGGTGCACGGTCCGGTACGCGCCGACGACCTGCCGGCGCAACGCCTGCACAGCCGGCGCCGCGGCCGGCTCGTGCCGCCGCACCAACCCGCAGGCCTCCAGCGCCGACCACGCCGGCGCCGACGCCACGGCGGGCGCGCCGGCGGCCACGTGCGCCATCCGCAGCGCCCGCCGCACCTCGTCGGGCAGCTCGCGGCGGGTCAACGGGCGGGCGACGGGGGTGGTGCGCACGGGCGGCCGCCACTGCTCGGTCCCGGCCGCACCCACCCGGTTCACCAGCACCCGGGCGTCCACGACCGGCGAGGACAGGCGCGTGCCCGCCGTGTACTGGTCGAGCAGCTCCACCAGCGCCCGGCGGGCCTTGCGGGCGGCCGACCGGCGGTCCACCGCGCGCACCTCGCCGCCCGCCGACGTGGCGTCGACGAAGGCGCGCGGCCCTTGCGTCGCCGAGTCCCACCGCAGGGAGCGGGCCGAGCGCGGCGGCGCCTGCTCGGCGGTGGCGTCGAACGCGTCCAGGCCCTCCAGCGCGCCGGCTCCCGGCACGACCAGCGCGGCCCGGTGCGGCGCGACGTCCGGTCGCAGGGTCCGCCACACCGACGCGGCGTCCCAGCGGTCCAGGCGCGCCAGGTCCAGCTCGACGGCCGACGGGTCGCGGGCGAGCGCGGCGAGCAGGCAGGCGACCTCGTCGGCGACGCCGTCGGCCGTGTCGTCCGGGTGCTCCCGGACCTCGGTGAACCGCCGTGCGAGCACCCCGTCCACGCCGGACACCGCGTCGCGCAGCGGTCCGAGCGGGCGCACGCCGTCCACATCGGACCTGGCCACGGCGGCGCGCGCGTCCCGCACCAGCCCGGCGTTCGGGTCGAGCACGTCCCGTCCCGGACGGCGGTGCTCGCGTCGACGCGAGCGGGGACGTTCTCGCACAACCGGTCGACCAGGTGCTTCTGCGGCTGCCCCGCCGCGTGGTGGTGCTCCAGCGCCGCGTGCAGCCCGGGCAGCTCGGCCACGAGGCCGGCCGGCGCGGAGGCGTGCCGGCTGTGGATGACGGCCGGTTCGACGCCGCGCAGCACCTGCTGCACCAGGCAGGCCCGCTCGGGGGTCAGGGCGTCCAGCAGTGCCGACAGGTGCGCGCCGAACCCCGGTACCTCACCGGGCGGACACCATCGGTCAGCCCTCGTCGCGGTCCCTCAGATATCGGGTGTGGTCGGCCTGCCGGTCGACGTCGGCGCCGTACACCCGGTCGGCGAGCCGGTGCGCCTCGGCCTCCAGCAGCTCCAACTGGGCCAGCAACTCGGCGTCCGGGCTCGTCCCGCCCGCCCGCTGCCGGACCGCGTACCACCACGGCAGGTTCAGGTAGGTCTGCACGGACAGCGGCAGGTCGGTGCGGGCCAACCGCGGCACGGCGTGCCGCAGCTCGGGGTCCGCGGTCAGGGTGGCGGGCCGGTCGAGCAGGTCGCCGAGCACGGCGGCGATCCGGCGCACCGCCTCCAGGGCGGGCGGCGGCACGCGGGAAGCCCGGGCCTCCACCCCGCGCACCAGCTCGTCCAGCCCGGACCGCAGCCGCCCGACCTCGACGACCGGGTCGACCGGCACCAGGCGCACCCCCTCCGCCGGGGCGAGCAGCGCGCCCGCCGCGTACAGGGCGGCGACGACCGCGGGCCACCACGCCCCGACGGCGCCGGTCACGTGCAGCAGCACGCCCGCCAGGCCGGCCAGGCAGCCGACGAGGTTCTTGGTGGAGCCCAGGTAGCCGATCACTGGTACCCGCGGATCTCGCGGAACACCCCGCCGAGGTCGACGGCGCGGGCGTCGAACACCTTGCCGCCGGTCAGCGCGGCCACGCGGGTCAGCTCGTCGTCGCTGCCCTCGCCGAACAGCACGGTGAACACCGGCACGCCCCGCAGCCGCGCGGGCACCGAGCCGAACGACGCCTCGAACTCCGCGAGGCCCGAGCCGTCGGTGTTCTCGCCGTCGGTCATCAGCACGATCGAGGTGAACCGGTCGGGGTCGGCGGCCACCAGCGGTCCCATCACCTCGTAGGCGCGCGACAGGCTGTCGTAGATCGCCGTGCCGCCGCCCTCCCGCAGTCCCCCGGCGTACTCGGCGATCCCGGCCAGTGCGGCCGTGGGGTCGCCCTCGGGCAGGGTGAAGGTGCGCGGTTCGCCCGGAGCGCTGCCGAACGGCAGCATCGTCACCTCCTCGCGGCTGCGGAAGCGCCGGTACCGACCGGTGAGCGAGTCGTCCGCGCCGGTCAGCCCGATCAGCGCGGAGCGCAGCGACGCGATGCGGTCGCCCGCCATCGACCCGGAGGTGTCGAGCACGTAGAGGGTGCGGGAGGGGCGCCGGATCTCGTCGAAGTACGCGGCGAGCAGCGCGTCGACGGCCGCCTGCGCCACGGGGAACGGCAGCTCGACCAGGTCGCGCCGCGTGAAGTCGTCGGACAGCGCGACGCCCGGCACGACGGGCCTGCGGTGCGTGGTCTCCATGATCCGGCGCTGCGCGTCGGGCGTGCGCAGGTGGTCGGTGAGGCGACGGTGGGCGTCGCGCGCGTCGTCGCCCGCGTCGGCGAGCAGGGTGAACGGGTAGTCGGCGGTCACCACCCCGTCGCTCGGGTACACGACGGTGAACTCCTCGGGCGATGCGCGCACGGAGTCGACCGACAGCAGCACGGACTCGTAGTTGATCAGCCCGTCGACCTTCCCGCCGGGGTCCTCGCCGGTGGCGCGGCGCTGGTAGGCCTGCCACAACCAGCCGGACGAGCCGGCGGACAGCGCCTGCGCGGAGAAGAACTCCTTGAGCTCCGGGGTGACCGCGTCGATCTGCGCGGCGTCGACCGCGGCGCCCGCCCCGGCGAGGGCGGACGCGACGCCGACCAGCGCGGAGAACCCGGAGTTCGAGGCGGACGGGTCGGTCATGCCGTAGCTGAACGCGCGCCGCCCGGCGGCCTCGGCGATCTCGCCCCAGCCGACCCGGCGGTCGGTCCAGCCCAGCTCGCGGGCCTTCGACCCGGTCAGTCCGAGGACGACCGGGGAGCTCATCACCTCGACCTGCGCGCCGAGCCGCCGGGCCGCCTCGGGGACGCCCGCCGGGTAGCGGTTGGACGAGAACCACACGGCGTCGTACCTGCCGTCGACCGCGCCCCCGGCCAGCGCCTCGGTGCCCTCCAGGGTGCCCGTGAAGGTGAACTCGACCCGGACCCCGGTGGCGGCCGCGGCCTCCTCCAGCACGTCCCCCATGTCGGTCAGCTCGCTGCCGGCGAGCACGCGCAGCACGCCGGGCCTGGGCGGCCCCGCCGGCAGGCCGGGTTCCGCCGGCCCCGGGTCGGTCGGGCCGGTGCACGCCGACACCAGCAGCAGCACGAGCACGAGCGTGAACGGCGTCCTCATCGGTCCCCCTCGACCAGCGCGGTGTCGTGCGAGCGGCGCAGGTGCGCCTCCGCGCGCCGGACCTCCCCGGACAGCGACTCGACCGTCGCCTCCATCGTGCGCACCGCGTCCGCCCGGTAGCCGTCGACCGCGTCGATCGCGGCGTAGATGCGGTCGAACGAGGAGCGCAGCGCCTCCACCGCGACCGCCGGGTCGCTGCCCGCCCGGCGGATCTCCGCGGTCTGGAGGTCGAGCAGGTCGGCGTTGGCGCGCAGCAGGCCGTCGGTGGTGGCGCGCACGGCGTCGACCTCGTCGAGCACGTCCCGCTGCTGCGCCAGGGCGCCACTGACCAGCAGGGCGACCCGCAGCGCGGCGACCGTGGTGGACACCGCCCGCTCGACGCCGCGGACGAGCTCGTCGTTGGTGCGCCGCACCAGGTCCAGCGCGAGGTAGCCCTGGGCGCTCACGGCGAGCTGGGTGAGCAGGTCCTGGTGGCGTCGGCGGATCGGGTGCAGCACGTCGGCGCGCAGCGCCCGGGCCCGCTCGGGGTCGGTCAGGTCGAGCACGTCGGCCTGCCGCGCGACGGCCCCGTCGACAGCCTCGGCGAGGGCCGCGGACTCGGCCAGCCGACCCATGACCTCCCACAGCCGCTCACGCTCGCGCTTGACCGCGGCGTTGTCGCGGCGCAACGCGTCCTGCCGGGTGCGCAGGTCCACGACGAGCTGGTCCACCGGCTCCCCCGCCGCGCGGTAGCGGTCCAGGGCGCGCTTCGCCGCGTTCGCGCCGGGCAGCAGCCGGACCAGTTTGCGCCCGGTGATCGGCAGCCTGGCCGGGTCGAGCTCGGCGACGGTGCGGCGCAGGCCCGCCAGGCTGGTGGTGATGCCGACCTGCGGCGAGCCGTCGCGCAGCGCGCGGGCGGAGCGGTCGAGCATCGCGCCCGCCACGCCGGCCGCCGCGCGCATGTCCGACTCGCCGACGGCGAGCAGCTCGTCCAGCGCGGTGGTGAACGCCGGTGAGCGCGCGTCGAGCGCCGCCAACCGCCCGGCGAACTCGTCGGCGCGTCGGCCGACGTCGGCGCGGGCGTCGTCGTCGAGGGCGATCAGGCCCGCCGCGCGTTCGACCGGGACCGGCGGCACCGGCTCGGGCGGGGTGAGCGCGAACCCGGTCACGACGGCGCGCCGACCGCGTCGAGCAGCCGTTCCAGCACCTCGAACGACGGCGGTTCGACGACGTCCACCAGGTCGACGGGCGCCTTGTCGCCGACGACGCCGGCGAAGTGCGCGGGATCGGTGGTGCGGAAGCCGAACGCGGCGGCGAGCCTGCCGAGTTCGGCGTCGGTGGACAGCACCCTGCCGACCTCGTCGCCCCGGTCGTCCAGCGGCACGAGCGTGTGCTTGGAGTACACGGTGGGCGCGAGGTAGAGCAGGCGCATGTCCGGGCGGATCGAGCCGTCGCCGCGCAGCACCCGGTCGAGGTACTGCGACTCGTAGACCAGGGCCAGCGGCGCCTTGCCCATGCCCGCGGCCAGGTAGTCCTCGAACGGCCCCTCGGTGCTGTTCTGCGTGTAGCCCTGGTCGCGGAACAGGCCGGCGACCAGCGGCAGCACCCGCGCCTCCTGCTCGGGCGCGGTGACCGCGGCGTCGCCGTTGGCCACGAACGCCGCGGCGGCCAGGTACATGGCCGCCGAGTTCGACTCGGCCGGGTTGGTCGTGGTCACCAGGATGTTCTTGCGCACCGGGTAGTCGGTGTTGCCGGGCAGCTGGTCCCAGCGGGTGCCGGCCAGCTCCAGCACCGCCGCGACGTCGAGCACGCGGTAGTCCCCGGCGCCCCGGCGCACCGCGCCCGCCGCCTCCAGGAGCCGCACGACCGGTTCGAAGGACGCCACGGCCAGGGGCGACTGGAACGGCGTGTAGCCGGCCGTCGTGCCCCTGTCGCGCTGGATCTTCTGCGCGGCGGGCGAGGACGACGGGAACGCGAACGCGTACTCGCCGAGGTCGACGGAGGTGGCGATCTGCCGCGACCCGGCGGTGTCCACCTCCACCGACAGCCCGTGCGCGGCGAACCGCTCGACGACCCTCGGGTCGCGGAAGAACGCGAGCTTCTCCGACCCGATGACACCGCGGACGGTGGTCGGGCCACCTCCTCCCCGCGCGTCGCCGGGACCGTCCCACACCACCACCGCGACGACCGCGGCCAGCAACAGCACGGCCGAGCCGATGGACAACCGGCGCTTCACCTGACCTGCTCACCCCCGTGTTCGTCGGAATCCTCTCCCCCGCCCGCCTCGTTCGACGCACGAAGCGGTGGTGGACGGGAGAACTGTGGGTGAACGATGGGTGTCGGTTCACCCGGTGAGGGGCCGACGGCGCCGTCCCGCCCGACGAGCGGCGGTCGCGGGGCGTCGAACTGCCGAGCTGGTGGGGTGCCGACCACCTTCATCAGCTACCGGCGCGACGACAGCTCCGGTCACGCCGGACGGCTGTACGACGTGCTGGCCGCGCGGTTCGGCGAGGACGCCGTGTTCCTGGACGTCGACTCGATCGGGCCGGGCGAGGACTTCGCGGTGGTCGTCGAGCGCGTGCTGGACCGGTGCGACGTGCTGCCGGCGGTCGTCGGGGCGGGCGTGGGCGTCCGAGCGCCTGCACGACCCGGCGGACTTCGTGCGGCTGGAGGTGGAGCGCGCGCCGGCCCGCGGCCTGCGCGTCGTCCCGGTGCTGGTGGGCGGTGCGGCGCTGCCCGCCGCCGGGGACCTGCCGCCCTCGCTGCGCCCGTTGCTCCGGCGCAACGCCTTCGAGCTGAGCGACCTGCGGTTCCGCCGGGACGCCGACCGGCTCGCCGAGCACCTCGTCGAGGCCGCGCCCGCGGTGGTGGCGTTCACCCTGGAGCGGCACGTGCGGGCCGCGCCCGAGGCGGTGTTCGACCTGCTCGCGGACCCGGCGCGGTCGGTCGCGGTGTTCTCGTCGGTGACGCGGGTCGAGCTCGTCACGCCCGGCCCCGGCACGCGGTACCGGCAGACGTCACGGGTGCTCGGCGCGGAGGCGGACGCCGAGGTGTCCTCCGTGGAGTTCGTCCGGCCGCACCGGCTGACGACCGTCGTGGCCGGGACCGCGAGCGGTGCCCCGAGTCGGATCGAGTACGCGTTCGCGCCCGCCACCGGCGGCACCCCGGCCACCTGCCGCTACCCGGTGGTGGGCGGGGGCCGGAAGCTGCGCGCGGCCGTGCTGGCGAGCAGGGCGTACAGCGCGCGGCGCGCCCGGCGGGAACTGGACGAGCCGGCCGCCGCGGCCGAGGCGTGAACCGCGGCGGCCGGCCCGCGCTCACCGGCGGGCGAGCACCGCCAGCGCCAGCACCAGCACGCCCATGCCGCACCACGACACGAGCGGCAGGCGCTCACCCAGCACGACCACGCCCAGCACGGCCGCCACGGCGGGTTCGGCCAGGGTCAGCGTGGTCGCCGCCGCCGCGCTCGTGTGCCGCAGGCCGAGCCCGAACAGCAGGTACGCCAGGAACGTGGTGAACACCGCGAGGTGCGCGGTCACCGCCGCGCCCTGGACGGTGCCCACCCAGCCGACGCCGAGCACCAGCAGCACGGGCAGGGTCAGCGCCGACGCGCCGCCGAACACCGCGCCCACGACCGCCCGCGACGGGTGCCCGCGCGCGATCAGGTGGGCGCAGACGGCCGAGTAGGCGGCGTACGACAGGCCCGCGACCAGCGCCAGTCCGACGCCGACCACGTCGACGTGCGCCTCGCCGCCACCGAGCACGAGCACCGCGCACCCGGCGACGGCGGTCAGCGTGGTGAACGGCCGGGCCCGCAGGCCGAGCACGATCGGCGCGGTCGCCAGCGCCACGGTCGTGGCCACCGCCACACCGGTGCGCGCCACGGCCGGGTAGAACGCGAGCGCGTAGCCGGCCGCCGTCACCGCCCCGAGCAGGAGCAGCCGCCGGTCGGCGGTGCGCAGCACGTCGCGGGAGCCACGCGCGCTGAGGAACAGCAGCAGGCCGCCGAGCACCAGCCCGGCCGCGCCGACCGCCGAGGGCGGCGCGGAACCGGGGGCGAACGAGCTGACGGTGCCGGTGGTGCCCCACAGGGCGCACGCGGCGAGGATGGGCAGCGGCCCCTGGATCAGACCAGGGCGTGCCGGTGCATCGAGAGTGGACACCAGGTCTCCGTTCGCGGAGGAGGAGAAGGGGACGCGAACGGGCGCGCTGCGCGAGCAGGCGTGGGGTGTGCTTCCGCGAGTGCGCCCGTCAGGCGCCCGGAGGCGGGAGGACCACGTGCCAGTGGGTGTTCACGCCCGGCATCGTAGCCGACAGGGGCGGCGGTACCCTGGGGATCATGGACCTGGACGTCGCGGACGACCTGCTGCGGCGGTCCCTCGTGGTCTACAAGTTCGCCGTGGACGAGCTGATGACGAAGCTCCGCATCCTCAGCGAGGAGTTCGACCTCGTCCACCGCCACGACCCGATCGAGCACGTGACCCAGCGCGTGAAGCGGCCGGACGCGATCCTCGACAAGCTCGCGCGCAAGGGGCTGCCGCCCGACCTGTCGCTGGCGGCCGAGCACCTGGACGACGTGGCGGGCGTGCGGGTGGTGTGCCCGTTCGTGTCCGACGTGTACCGCGTGCGGGACATGCTGGCGCGGCAGAGCGACGTGGAGATCCTCAAGACCAAGGACTACATCGCCGCGCCCAAGCCCAACGGGTACCGCAGCCTGCACCTCATCGTGCGCATCCCGGTGTTCCTGTCCGACCGGGTGGAGCACGTCAAGGTCGAGGTGCAGCTGCGGACCATCGCCATGGACTTCTGGGCCACCCTGGAGCACAAGCTGTTCTACAAGTACGACGACCAGGTGCCCGCGGGGTTCGTCGACGAGCTGACGAACACCGCCGCCATCGCCGCCGAGCTGGACGCGCGGATGGAGGCGCTGCACCTGGAGGTGCAGCGCGACTGAGCCGGTCAGCCGGGGAGCGCGTACGGCGCGCCGGTGATCCAGCCGCCGACGTGGTCCGGCAGCTCGTCGGTGGGCACCAGCTCCGCGGTGTCGCCCTCGCGGACCCGGCCCGGTCGGATCACCCAGCAGTTCAGGGCCAGCCGGCCACCGAAGTCGGTGCGGATGCGGCGGAAGACGTCGGGGTGCCGCTCACCGCTGTCGGGGTCGATCGAGGTGACGACGCACCTCGCGCGCAGCGAGAACACGCCGACGACGGCGTCGCCGACGAGCAGGGCGTGCCCCGGCCAGTCGCGTTCCGCGTCCGGGTCCACGCCGCCGATCAGCAGGTTGGGGCGCAGTCGCCGGACGTCCGAGCCCCACGCCCGGACCGCGCCGTCGGTGGCGACGAGGAGGTTGAGCACGTCGAACCGCTCGGGTCCCGGGTAGCGGGCGAGCCTCCCGCCGAAGGGCTCGACCAGCGCGCCGGCCTCCGGGCCGTCCCAGCGGTGGCCGGCGACGAGCGGCGTGCCGTCGGGGCCGGTGGAGGCCGGGATGGTGAGCAGGCCGTGCCGGGTGCGGCCGGTGAGCGGCGTGTGGCCGCCGCTGACGTGCACGAGCCGGTCGCCCGCCACGCCGTCGTCGGTGAGCTCGGCGGCGGTGATCCGCTCGCCGCCCAGGGACTTCACGGGGTAGCGCCACAGCGCCTCCACGTGCACGGCTACCCCGCCCGACGTTCGGTGTCGTCCTGTGGCATGACGATCCCTTCTAACGTTTGCAGTGGCCTCCGAACGTTAGAACGAGACCCTCACGGATGCAAGCCCCTGTTACCGTGAGGCACGTGCCGTCCACCGAGCCGCGCCCGATCCGCCTGGCCAACACCGTCCGTCGCGACCGCTCGACCGTGCGCGACCACCTGACGACCGCGGCCGACCTCGCGGCGTGGCTGAGCGGGAACGACGTCGGGGCGGACGCGGGCACGCGGGTCGCCGCCGGGGACATCACCGCCGAAGACCTCGCCGCGTTCCGCGAGCTGCGCACCGCCGTGCGCGACCTCGCCGCCGCGCTGACCGACGACCCACGGCCGATCGCCCGGGACGCGGACGTCGAGCGCGCCGTGGGCGCGGTGAACCGGGCGGCGATCCGGGCGGACACCCGACCGCAGCTCGAAGTCGTGAGTGGACGGTTGCGCCGGACCACCGCGACGACCGCCGGACCGGTGGCCGCCGCACTGGCCGCCACCGCGGCCGAGGCCGTCGACCTGTTCACCGGCGACGAGCGCGAACTGCTGCGCGCCTGCCACGCGCCCGGCTGCGTCCTGTACTTCGTGAAGGACCACCCGAGGCGTGAGTGGTGCTCCACGGGGTGCGGGAACCGGGCGCGTGCCGCCCGTCACTACCGGCGCACCTCGGGGGCTACGGCCGGGTAGCGTCAAACGACGTCCGCAGGTATCGGTTACGGGTGTCCGTAAAATTGTTTCGGAAGTCCATCGAATGGCTCACCATGAACATTCGACAGCCTCCGATGACCGAGCGTACGCCTTAGCGCAACCGTTGCCAGGCGACTGCGAATAACCCTCGCGTACTGGGCTTGTTTACGAGACACGACGGTCCAAACCTGCCGATCGAGTGAACCGTGCCACGTCTCCCTACAACGACGGGTTAAGTTTGGACAAAATAGGGAATCAACATTCTGTAAATGCTCCGTTCGGCGGTCGCGACGATCCGGTCGCAACAGTCAACGTAGGTCCGCAGCCACTTCGGCTCATTTCTCAGAGGACCAGGATGGACACGCACAGGATCGCGACTCGATTAGCCGACCTCGTCCGCGCGCACCGCGTGCCGGGCGTCCAGCTGGCCGTCCACCAGGACGGCCGGACCTGGACGCACGAGATCGGCCTCCCCGCCGACGCCGCCGTACCCATCGGCTCCATCACGAAGACGTTCACCGCCACCGTCGCCATGGCGCTGGTCTCCGACGGTGACCTCGAACTCGACGCGCCGCTCTCCGACCACCTCCCGGTGGTCTCGGGCGAGCTGACGCTGCGGCACCTGCTCAGCCACACGGGCGGGCTGCCCTCGGACCCGGAGGACGTCCGCTCCACCTCGCTGCGCCGCCACGTCGAGCAGGCGCTGCGCGACCTCGACCCGCTGCACCGGCCGGGCGAGGGCTTCTCCTACTCCAACATCGGCTACTCGCTGATCGGCCACCTGATCGAGGTCGCCACCGGGATGACCTGGTGGGAGGCCATAGACGCGGTGCTGCTGCGCCCCCTGGGCGTGCGGCCGCGGTTCACCACCGGCCCCGGCGCGGGCGTCGGCGTGGTCCCCGGGCACGCGGTCAACGCGGACACCGGGCGGGCCGTGCCGGTCGAGCAGTCGCTGAGCCTGGTCGACGCCCCCGCGGGCGCGCTGGCCGCCGGCGCGACCGACCTGGTGGCCCTGGGCCGCATGCTCGGCGGGTCGGCGCCGCACCTGATCGACCCCCACGACCTCGACCTCATGCGCACCCCCGCGCGGCACGCCGAACCCTTCGGCATGGCGGACGGCTGGGGCCTCGGCCTCGCCCTGTTCCAGCGCGACGGGGTCCGCTGGGTCGGCCACGACGGCACGGCCGACGGCACCTCGTGCCACCTCCGGATCAACCCCGCCGACGGCACCACGGTCGCCCTGACCTCGAACGCGGGGCCCGGGTTCGCGTTGTGGCGCGACCTGGTTCCGGAACTGGCCGACGCCGGGCTGCCGGTGGGCGATTACGACGGAATGCGCGGCCTCGACCACCGCATCGCACCACCTCCGGACTGCACGGGGAGGTTCCGTAACGGCGATGTCGAATACGCCGTGCGCCCCCTCGACCGGGAGCGGCTGGCGCTCACCGTGGACGGCGAGCCGTTCGCGGACCTCTCCTTGTTCGACGGACTGGTGTTCGCCATGCGCGATTCGGACACGGGCGACACCAACCAGACCGGCCGTTTCCTCCGGGACCCCGGCGACGGCGACATCCGATGGATCCAGATCGGTGGGCGCCTCGCCCGCCGACAGGTCTCGGAAATGGTCTGACGAATCACGTTTGAACTTTCCGGAACCGGGTAAAGCGCGTCCCGGTCGTCCCTACCGAGCCAGAGAGGCACCTTTCGCGATGACGCACGCCCACACCCTGCCGGCGCTGGTGGCCGCGCAGGCACGACGCACCCCCGACGCGGCCGCGGTCGTGTCGGCCGAGGGCGAGGTGAGCTACCGGGAGCTCGACGAGCGGGCCAACCGGCTCGCGCACCTGCTGATCGCGAAGGGCGCCCGCCGAGAACGCGTGGTGGCGATCCAGCTGCCGCGCTCGGTGGACAACGTCGTGGCCCGCCTGGCGGTGCTCAAGGCCGGCGCCGCCTACCTGCCCGTGGACCCGGCGTACCCGGCGGACCGGATCGCGTTCATGGTGGACGACGCGGGCCCGCTGCTCGTGCTGGACGGGCCGGTGGACGTGGCGGACCAGCCCGCCACCGACCCGGGCGCGGACATCCGGCCGGACGACCCCGCCTACGTCATCTACACGTCCGGCTCCACCGGGCGGCCCAAGGGCGTCGTGGTCACCCACCGCGGCCTGCCCGCGTTCGCCGCGGCCGAGATCGAGCACTTCGACGTGCGGCCTGGCGACCGGGTGCTCCAGTTCTCCTCCCCCAGCTTCGACGCCTCGGTGCTGGAGCTGTGCATGGCCCTGCCGGCGGGCGCGGCGCTCGTCGTACCGCCGCCGGGACCGCTGCTGGGCGAGCAGCTCGCGGACGTGGTCGAGCAGTTCGGCGTCACGCACGCGCTGATCCCGCCGGTCGCCCTGGCCACGGTGCCGGTTCGCGCGCTGCCGACGTTCCGCACCGTGATCGTGGGCGGCGACGCCAGCTCGGCCGAACTGGTGGCCGCGTGGGCGCCGGGCCGCCGCATGATCAACGCCTACGGCCCGACCGAGTCCACGGTGGTCACCTCGTGGAGCGGGCCGCTCGAACCCGGTGGCACGCCGCCGATCGGCCGCCCGATCCCGGGGACCGAGGTGCGGGTGCTGGACGACCAGCTGCGGCCCGTCGCGCAGGGGGAGCTGTACGTGACGGGCGTCGGCCTGGCCCGCGGCTACCTCGGCCGGCCCGGCCTGACCGCGCAGCGGTTCGTCGCCGACCCGTTCGGCGAGCCCGGTGCGCGCATGTACCGCACCGGCGACGTGGTCCGCACCCGCGACGACGGCCAGCTGGAGTTCGTCGGCCGCGCCGACCACCAGGTGAAGATCCGCGGCTTCCGGGTCGAGCCCGGCGAGGTCGAGGCCCTGCTGCGCGCGCACCCCGCCGTCGACCAGGCGCTGGTCGTGGCGCGGGACGAGCCCAAGCGGCTGGTGGCGTACGTGGTGGGCCGCGGCACGGACGGGCTGCGCGAACACCTGGCCGCCACGCTGCCCGACTACATGGTGCCGTCGGCGTTCGTCGCGCTCGACGCGTTCCCGTTGAACCCCAACGGGAAGCTGGACCGCGCCGCCCTGCCGGTCCCGGTCGTCGGCGAGGTGCCCGAGGGGTTCGTGGAGCCCCGCACGCCCGCCGAGCACCGGGTGGCCGGCGTGTGGTCGGACGTGCTGGGCACGCCGCTGGTCGGTGCGCTCGACGACTTCTTCGCCCTGGGCGGCGACTCGATCCTCGCCGTGCGGGCGCTGGCCCGGCTGGGCGGTCTGCCGGTGCGGACGATGTTCGAGCACCGCACGGTCGCCGCGCTCGCCGAGGTGCTCCCCGAGCACGAGGGCGCGCCGATCCCCCGAGTGCCGCGCGACCGGCCGCTGCCGCTGTCGCCCGCGCAGCGCCGGCTGTTCTCCCTCGACGGCACGGCCGAGCAGAACACCGCGGTCGGCCTGCGGCTGACCGGGCCGCTGGACGTGCCGCGCCTGGCCGCCGCCCTGGACGCGCTGGCCGCCCGCCACGACGCCCTGCGCACCACGTTCGACGTGGCGGGCGACGAGCCGGTGCAGGTCGTCGCCGACCACGGCACGATCCCGCTGCGCGTGCTGCCCGGCCCGGCCGACGGGGCCGACGACCTGGGCCTGGCCGAACCGTTCGACCTGCGCCGCGGCCCGCTGACCCGCGCGGTGCTCGCGCCGGTCGGCCCGGACGAGCACCTGCTGGTCCTCGTGCAGCACCACATCGTCACCGACGGCTGGTCGGTGCAGGTGCTGGTGGAGGAGCTGGCCGAGCTGTACGCGGGCCGCTCCCCCGCCGACCCGGCCGTGCAGTACCCCGACTTCGCGGTGTGGGACCGCACCAACCCCGAGGGCGACCTCGCCCACTGGCGGGAACGGCTGGCCGGCCTGGAGTCGCTGGACCTGCCCACCGACCGGCCCCGCCCGGCCCTGCGCACGACGGCGGGCGCGGTGCTGCGCCGACCGCTGCCCGCCGACCTGGTCGAGCGGCTCACGGGGGTGGGTCGCGCCCACGAGGCGACCCTGTTCATGACGCTCACCGCCGCGGTGCAGCTGCTGCTGGCGGCGCGCACCGGCCAGCGGGACGTCGCCGTCGGCACGGTCAGCTCCGGCCGCGACCGCGCCGACCTGGAGCGCGCCGTCGGCTTCTTCGTCCGCACCCTCGTGCTGCGCTCGTGGATCGAGCCCGACCTGCCGTTCACCGCGTTCCTGGACCAGGTGCGCGACACCGCGCTGGCCGCGTTCGCGCACGACGACGTGCCGTTCGACCGGATCGTCGAGGAGCTGCGCCCCGACCCCGACCCCGGCCGCACTCCCCTCGTGCAGGCCGTGGTGGCGCTGCACCAGCCGCTGGTGCGCGACGCGGCGTTCGGCGACCTGACCGTCGCCGAGCACGACCTGCCGCGCCCGGTGGCCCGGTTCGACCTGGTGGTCGAGTTCTGGCCGCGCGGCGACGACCTGGCGCTGACCGTCGAGTACAACACCGACCTGTTCGACGCCGCCACGGTGGAGGCGCTCGCCGACGACCTGGACGCCCTGCTGCGCCTGGTGGTCGAGGACCCGGACCGACCGCTGCGCGGCCTGGTCGACCTGACGGCGACGGCGGACGACGCCGTGCGGATCAGGGGCGTGCGGGTGGACCTCGCCGAGGTGGAGCGGGCGCTGCTGCGGCACGACGAGGTGACCGACGCGGCCGTGGTCGTCGTCGACCGCAGGCTGATCGCCTACACCTCGCCCGTCGCGCCCGCCTCGCTGCGCGGCCTGCTGGAGCAGGTGCTGCCCCCGCACGCGGTGCCCGAGGTGTTCGTCGGCCTGGACCGCCTCGACCGCGACGACCTGCCCGCACCGCCCACCGAGCGCGCGGGGTCCCGGTACGTGGCGCCGCGCACGCCGGTGGAGGCCGTGCTGGCCGGGATCTTCGCCGAGGTGCTGGGCGCCGCCCGGGTCGGCGTGCGGGACAACTTCTTCGCGCTGGGCGGCGACTCGATCCTGGGCATCCAGGTGGTGACCAGGGCCCGCCGCGCCGGGCTCGTGCTGACCTCGCGGGACATCTTCGCGCACCAGACCGTCGCGGCCATCGCGCCGCACGTCCGCCGCGACCTGCCGCCCGTGGCCGACCAGGGCGTGGTCACCGGCGACGCGCCGCTCACACCGATCCAGCGGTGGTTCCTGGAGCACCACACCACCCGGCCCGAGCACTTCGACCAGTCCGTGGTGGTCGACCTGGACGACCTCGACGTGACCGCGCTGCGCACCGCGCTGAAGGCGCTGGTCGAGCACCACGACGCGCTGCGCACCCGGTTCGAGGGCGACCGCCAGGTCGTCGGCCCGGTCGGGGACGCCGACCCGCTCGCGCTCGACGGCTTCGACCTCTCCCGCGGCCCGCTGCTGCGCGCCGAGGTGCTGGACGGGCGGTCGGTCCGGCTGACCGCGCACCACCTCGTGGTGGACGGCGTGTCCTGGCGGGTGCTGGTGGAGGACCTGACCACCGCGCACCGGCAGGCGCGGGCCGGGCAGCCCGTCCGCATCGGGCGCAAGACGACGTCGTTCCGGGACTGGGCGACGAGGCTGGGCGAGCACGCGACCCACGGGTTCGCGGACGAGCTGGCGCACTGGACCTCGGTCGCCGCCACGCCGGGCGACGTCCCGCTGGACCGGCGCGGCGCGAACACCACCGCCTCGCAGCGCGAGGCCACCGTGCGCCTCACCGCCGAGGAGACCGCCGCGCTCCTGCGGGACGTGCCCGGCGCGTACCGCACCCAGGTCAACGACGTGCTGCTGACCGCGCTCGGCCGGGCGCTGGCCGACTGGACGGGTCGCCCCCGGGTGCTGGTCGACCTGGAGGGCCACGGCCGCGAGGAGCTGTTCGACGACGTCGACCTCTCCCGCACGGTCGGTTGGTTCACCACCGTGTTCCCGGTGGCGCTCGACGTCGAGCACGAGGACTGGGGCGAGGCGCTCAAGTCGGTGAAGGAGCAGCTGCGGGCGGTGCCCCGGCGCGGCATCGGCTACGGCGCCCTGCGGCACCTGGCCCGCACCGCGCCCGCGTGCGCCCCGGCGGTCAGCTTCAACTACCTGGGCCGCTTCGACGCCGACCAGCGCGACCTCGACCTGTCCGCCGACCCGGCCGCGCCCCGGCCGCACCCGCTGGACGTGGTCGGCCAGGTGCGCGACGACCGGCTGGAGTTCACCGTCTACTACAGCGACCAGCTGCACGACGACGCGACCGCCACCGCGCTCGCCGAGGCGTTCGCGGCGAACCTGCGCGCGATCGTCGCGCACTGCACCCGCCCCGGCGCGGGCGGGCGCACGCCGTCGGACTTCCCGCTGGTGCGGCTCACCCAGGAGCAGGTGGACCGGCTGCCCGGCGAGGACGCCTACCCGCTCACCCCGATGCAGGCGGGCATGGTGTTCCACGGCCTGGGCGAGAAGGGCGTCTACTTCCAGCAGACCACGTTCGTCGTGGACGGGGTCGCCGACCCGCACGGGTTCGCCCGTGCCTGGCAGCGGGTGGTGGACCGGACCCCGGTGCTGCGCAGCTCCGTGCTGTGGGAGGACGTGCCCGAACCGCTCCAGGTCGTGCACGCCGACGCGCGCGTGCCGTTCACGTTCCTCGACTGGCGGGGGCTCGCCGACGACGCCCGCGCGGACCGGCTGCGCGAGCTGCTGGCCGCGGACCGCGAGGAGGGCATCGACCTGGCGGTGGCGCCGCTGATGCGTCTGACCGTCGCCCGGATCTCGGACACCGCCGTGCAGGTGCTGTGGACGTTCCACCACGTGCTGCTGGACGGCTGGAGCGTCTTCCACGTGCTGTCCGACGTGCTGGCGCGCGGCGAGCTGCCCGAGCGGCGTCCGTTCCGCGACTACGCGGCCTGGCTGGCCGAGCAGGACGGCGCGGCGGCCGAGGCGCACTGGCGGCGGGTGCTCGGCACGTTCGACTCGCCCACCCCGCTGCCCGCCGACCGGCCCGCCGCGCACGGCACGTCGTCGGAGCGCCTGTCCGTGGAGCTGGACGAGGACGAGTCCGCGCGGCTCTACGAGTTCGCCCGGCGGCACCGGCTCACGCCGAGCGCGATCGTGCAGGGCGCGTGGGCACTGCTGCTGGGCCGTTCCAGCGGTCGGCGGGACGTGTGCTTCGGCGCGACCGTGTCCGGCCGCCCGGCGGACCTGCCCGACGTCGACTCGATCACCGGCATCTTCATCAACACCCTGCCGGTGCGGGTCGAGGTGGACGGGACCGCGCCGGTGGCCGACTGGCTGCGCGCGCTCCAGGACGCCCAGGCCGAGTCGCGGCGGTTCGAGCACGTGCCGCTGACCAGCCTCCAGGGCTGGAGCGGCGTCGAGCGCGGCGTGAACCTGTTCGACAGCGTCGTGGTGTTCGAGAACTACCCGGTCGAGCTGGCCGAGGGCATGGGTCTGCGCGAGCTGTCGGCCGTGGAGACCACGAGCTTCCCGCTCAGCGCCACCGTCTACCCGAGGGAGCGCCTGGGCCTGCTGCTGGGCTACGAGCCGGCGATGTTCGACGAGGCCACCGTCGAGCGGCTGGGCGAGCGGCTGCGCCGGCTGCTGGTCGAGCTGGTCGCGGACCCCGACCGCCCGCTGGGCCGGGTGCCGTGGCTGTCGCAGGCCGAGGTCGAGCAGGTGTTGGTCGACTGGAACGGCACCATGGTCAGCGAGCCGGGCACGACGATCCCCGGGCTGTTCGCCGCGCAGGCCGCCCGCACACCCGACGCCGTCGCGGTGAGCTGCGAAGGCTCCTCGCTGACCTACCGCGAACTGGACGAGCGCTCCAACCGGCTCGCACACCACCTCGTCTCCCTGGGCGCGGGGCCCGAGGAGATGGTCGCGCTGCTGTTCCCCCGCTCCCTCGACCTCGTGGTCGCGGTGCTGGGCGTGCTCAAGTCCGGTGCGGCGTACCTGCCGCTGGACCCGGTCTACCCGCCCGAGCGGATCACCGCCACGATCGCCGACGCGGGGCCGGTGGCCACCCTGTCGGAGCTTCCCGACCTCGGCGCGTACCCGGCCACCGCCCCCGCGGTGCCGCTGCGCCCCGACAACGCGGCGTACGTCATCTACACCTCGGGTTCGACCGGTCGGCCCAAGGGCGTGGTGATCCCCCACGGCAACGTCGTGCGCCTGTTCACCGCCACCGACCACTGGTTCAACCTCGGACCCGACGACGTGGTGTCGCTGTTCCACAGCTACGCCTTCGACGTGTCGGTGTTCGAACTGTGGGCCGCGCTGCTGCACGGCGGCCGACTCGTCGTCGTCCCCCACGCCGTGACCCGCTCACCACGCGACTTCGCCAAGCTGCTCGCCGACGAAGGCGTCACCATCCTCAGCCAGACCCCGTCGGCCTTCTACCAGCTCATCCCCGAGAAGCCGACCGGGCTCGACCTGCGGTGCGTCATCTTCGCCGGCGAAGCGCTCGACATGCACAAGCTCGAAGGCTGGGACGGCCCCGGTGCGTTGATCAACATGTACGGCATCACCGAGACCACCGTCCACGTCACCTACACCCAAGCCGACGGCAGCATCGGCGTCGCCATGCCCGACCTGCGCATCTACGTCCTCGACGAAGACCTCAACCCCGTCCCGCCAGGCGTGCCCGGCGAGATGTACGTCGCCGGCCCCGGCCTGGCCAGGGGCTACTTCCGGCGGCCGGGGCTGACCGCGTCGCGGTTCGTCGCGGACCCGTTCGGCGCACCCGGTTCCCGCATGTACCGCAGCGGCGACCTCGCCCGCTGGGGCGACGGCGTCCTGCACTACCTCGGCCGAGCCGACCAACAGGTCAAGATCCGCGGGTTCCGCATCGAACTCGGCGAGGTCGAATCCGTCCTGGGGGCGCACCCTGCCGTCCGCCAGGTCGTTGTAGTGGCGAACGAGCACCGCTTGGTGGCGTACTACGTGCCGGACAAGCCGACTACGGCATCGGAACTGCGCGACCACACGGCCAGTGTCCTGCCCGACTACATGGTCCCGGCGGCGTTCGTCGCACTGGAAAGCCTGCCGCTGAACGCCAACGGCAAGCTCGACCGCGTCGCGCTCCCCGCGCCCGAGCGCGACGCGGTCACCTCCGGGGCCTACGTCGCCCCGCGCACCGGGACGGAAGAGGCGATCGCGGCCATCTGGGCCGACGTCCTCGGTGTCGAACGGGTCGGCGTGGAGGACGGGTTCTTCGCCCTCGGCGGCGATTCCATCCGAAGCCTGCACATCACGTCCCGGACCAAGGCGGCGTTCGGCGTCGACCTCTCCCCGCGCGACGTCCTCACCGCCCGCACCGTGGCCTCCCTCGCCGACCTGGTCGAGGAACTGGTGCTGGCCGACCTCGAAGCCCTCGCAGAGACGGAAGCGTGACCGCCCGATGACGACGTCGAAGAACGACCGGATCTCCGCGCTGCCCGAGCACCTCCGGGAGAAGCTGCGCGCACGGCTGGCGGGCAAGGCCCCCGCCCCGCGCGTGGACGTGATCCCCCCGGCGCCCCGGGACCGGCCGCTGCCGCTGTCCGCCGGCCAGCAGCGGCTGTGGTTCCTCGCGCAGTTCGAGCCCGACAGCACCGAGTACACCAGCGCGCTGGCACTGCGGCTCACCGGGCGGCTCGACGTGCCGCGGCTGACGGGTGCGCTGCGCGACCTGGTGCTGCGGCACGAGTCGCTGCGCACGACGTTCGACCAGGTCGACGGTCGCCCGGTGCAGGTCGTGCACGACGACGCGGAGCTGGAGGTGGTCAGCACCGACGACCCGCGCGCCGTGCTCGACCGGCCGTTCGACCTGCGGCAGGGGCCGCTGTTCCGGGCCGCGCTCACGGCCGAGTCGGACGACGTGCACGTGCTGCTGCTGACCTCGCACCACATCGTGGTGGACGGGTGGTCGCTCGGCGTGCTGGCGGAGGAGCTGGGCGCGCTGTACCGGGGCGAGGCCCTGGCCCCGCTGCCCCTGCAGTACGCGGACTACGCCGTCTGGCAGCAGGACCGCGCGGTGGACGTGGAGTTCTGGCGCTCGGCGCTCGCCGGCGTGGCGCCGGTGGAGCTGCCGACGGACCGGCCGCGACCGGCCGAGCGCACGTCGGCGGGGGCCACGCACGAGTTCGCCGTGCCCGTCGACCTCGCCTTGGCGGTGCGGGACCTGGCCCGCCGCAACGACACGACGCTGTTCACCGCCCTGACCGCCGCCTGCCAGCTGCTGCTGGCCCGGTACGCGGGGCAGGACGACGTCGCGGTCGGCACGGTGACCAGCGGTCGCGGCCGGCCCGAGCTGGCCGGGCTGGTCGGGTTCTTCGTCGGCACCGTCGTGCTCCGCTCCACTGTGGACACGTCGTGGTCGTTCACCGAGTTCCTGGCCCGGGTCGACCGGACGGCGCTGGACGCGTTCGCGCACGACGACGTGCCGTTCGACCGGGTGGTGGAGGCCGTGGGCGCGCCGCGCGACCCGAGCCGCACGCCGCTGTTCGACGTCATGGTCGTGCTCCAGAACGCGGGCCGCGCGCTGCCCGCGTTACCGGGCCTCCGGGTGGAGGAGCACCCGCTGACCCGCGAGCACGCGAACTTCGACCTGAGCATCGACTTCACCGAGACCCCCGACGGCCTGCACGGGCTGGTGGAGTACAGCACCGAGCTGTTCGACGCGGCGACCGTGGACCGGATGGTCCGTCACCTGCTGGTCCTGCTGTCCGGCGTCACCGCGCACCCGGACCGGCCGATGGCCGAGGTGTCGCTGCTGCTGGGCGACGAGCCCGACGGCCGGGGCCGGGCGCTGGACGTGCCCGACACCACCTACCCCGCCCTGTTCGAGGCGCAGGTCGCCCGCACGCCCGACGCGACCGCCCTGGTCTGCGGCGACGACCGGCTCACCTTCGCCGAGGTCGAGGCCCGCGCCAACCGCCTCGCCCACCACCTGGTGCGCGAGGGCGTGCGCCCGGAGCAGGTGGTCGCGCTGTCGCTGCCGCGCGGCGTGGACGCGGTGATCGGCATCCTGGGCGTGCTCAAGGCGGGCGCCGTGCACCTGCCGGTCGACCCGGGCCTGCCCGAGGCGCGGCGGCGGCACGTGCTGGAGGACTCCGGCGCGGTGCTGGTGCTCGACGCCCTGCCCGCGCTCGACCGCGGTCCGGTCGAACCGCCCGCCGTCGACGTGCGCCCGGACAACGCGGCGTACGTGATCTACACGTCCGGCTCCACCGGTCTGCCCAAGGGCGTCGTGGTCGAGCACCGGCAGCTGGTCAACCTGCTGCACAACCACCGCGCGGACTTCGCGACCGACCACATGCGCGTGGCCCTGTCGGCCGTGTTCTCCTTCGACACCTCGTGGGAGGGCCCGCTGCTCATGGCCGACGGCCACGAGCTGCACGTCCTGCCCGACGAGGTCAGGCTCGAACCCACCGCCCTCGTCGAGTACGTGCGGCGCCACCGCATCGACTTCCTCGACCTCACCCCGTCCTACGTCCAGCAGCTCGTCCCCGCGGGCCTGCTGGCCGGCGAGCACAAGCCCCGCGTGCTGATGCTCGGCGGCGAGGCGCTGGGCACCGCGCTGTGGCAGGAGCTGGCCCGGACGCGGGGCACCACCGCCTACAACTTCTACGGCCCCACCGAGACGACCGTGGACGCGGTGTCCACGCCCGTGGTGGGCGACCGGCCGGTGATCGGCCGACCGCTGGCCAACCTGACGGCGCGCGTGCTGGACGAGGACCTGCGCCCGCTGCCGGTCGGCGTGCCCGGCGAGCTGTTCATCGCCGGGCCCCAGGTGGCCCGCGGCTACCTCGACCGACCCGGCCTGACCGCCGACCGGTTCCTCGCCGACCCGCACGGCGAACCCGGTTCCCGCATGTACCGCACGGGCGACCGGGTCCGCTGGCTGGCCGACGGCACGCTGGAGTACCTGGGCCGCAACGACGACCAGGTCAAGATCCGCGGCTTCCGCATCGAACCCGGCGAGGTCGAGGCCGCGATGCTCAGCCACCCCGAGGTGCGCGAGGCGGCCGTCGTCGCCCGCACCGACCACGGGCACACCCGGCTGGTCGGGTACGCCGTGACCACCGGACCGGTGAACCTGCGCGAGCACCTGCGCCGGTCGCTGCCCGAGTACCAGGTGCCGTCGGCGTTCGTGGAGCTGGACCGCATCCCGCTCACGCCCAACGGCAAGCTCGACAAGGCCGCCCTGCCCGCCCCGAAGGCGGTCGGCGACGGCGTGTTCGTCGCGCCCCGCACGCCCGTCGAGGCCGAGCTGGCCCGGATCTGGGCCGAGGTGCTGGGTGCGGAGCGGATCGGTGTCGAGGACAACTTCTTCGCGGTGGGCGGCGACTCGATCCTGTCCATCCAGCTGGTGTCCAGGGCGCGACAGGCCGGTCTGCACCTGACCTCGCGCGACGTGTTCCGGCACCAGACCGTGGCGGAGCTGGCGCTGGTCGCGTCGGTGCAGGCCGAGGCGGAGCCGGTGCGGGTGTTCACCGGTCCCGCGCCGCTCACCCCGATCCAGCGGTGGTTCTTCGCCGAGCACGGCCCGCTGGCCCACTTCACGATGTCGCTGCTGGTCGAACTGGACCCCGCGGTGGAGGCCGAGGGGCTGCGGGTGGCGCTGCGGACCGTGCTCGCGCACCACGAGGCGCTGCGGCTGCGGTTCCGCGAGGTCGACGGCCGGTGGGTGCAGGAGGTCGGGGACGCCCGGGACGACGTGTTCCGCGTCGGGCCGCACGCCGTGGTCGACGCCGTGGCGCGCGGCGCCCAGCGGAGCCTGGACATCGGCGACGGGCCGCTGCTGCGGGCCGTGCTGTTCCCCGGCGAAAAGCCGCAACTGCTGCTCACCGCGCACCACCTGGCGATGGACGGCGTGTCCTGGCGCATCCTGCTCGACGACCTGGAGCGCGCCTACCGGGGCGCGCCGCTGGAGCCCGTCGGCACGCCGTTCACGCAGTGGGCGCACCGCCTGGACGAGCACGTCCGGTCCGGTGCGCTCGACGGCGCCCGCGCGCACTGGGACGCCGTGCCCGCGACCCCGCCGCTGCCGCGCGACCACGACGGCGAGAACACCGCCGGGTCGGCCCGCACGGTGTCGGTGCGACTGGACCGGGACACCACCGACGCGCTGCTGACCGCCGTGCCGCCGGTGTACCGGACGCAGGTCAACGACGTGCTGCTGAGCGCGGTCGGCCGGGCGTTGGCCGAGTGGACCGGCCACGACGCGGTCGCCGTGGCCCTGGAGGGCCACGGCCGCGAGGAACTGGTCGACGGCGTGGACCTGTCCCGCACGGTCGGCTGGTTCACCACGCAGTTCCCGGTGGTGCTGCCCGTGCACGACGGGTGGGACCGCACGCTCAAGTCCGTCAAGGAGGCGCTGCGCGCCGTGCCGCACCGCGGCCTGAGCTACGAGGCCCTGGGGTACCGGGCGCTGCCCGAGGTGTCGTTCAACTACCACGGCCGCTTCGACGTGGCCGACGGCGGCTTCTACCGGGCGCGCGCCGGCTCGGTCGGCGAGGACGTGCCGACCACCGGGCGGCGCAGCCACCTGCTCGACGTGACCGGCCTCGTCGAGGGCGGCGAGCTGGAGCTGACCTGGGAGTACTCCGAGCTGGTGCACGACGGGGCGACCGTGCGGCGGCTCGCCGACCGGGTCGTCGAGGCGCTGCGCGAGATCGTGGCGCACTGCGCAGAGCCCGGCGCCGGCGGGCGCACGCCGTCCGACTTCCCGCTGGCCCGCCTCACCCAGGACCAGGTGGACGCGCTGGCCGGTCCCGACGTGGAGGACGTCTACCCGCTGACCCCGCTCCAGGCGGGCATGGTGTTCCACAGCCTGGTCGAGCCCGGCGCGTACGTGGACCGGATGCGGATCGTGCTCGACGGCGTGACCGACCCGGCCGCGCTGCGCGAGGCGTGGCAGCGGGTCGTGGACCGCACGCCCGTGCTGCGCTCCAGCGTGGTGTGGGAGGGCGTGGACGAGCCCGTGCAGGTGGTGCACCGCCACGTCGAGCTGGCCGTGGGCGGCGCCGACGAGCTGTCCGACCGGTTCGACCCGGCGGAGCTGGACCTCTCGGCCGCGCCGTTGATGCGGGTGGGGATCACCCCACTGGCCGAGGACCGCGTGGAGGTCGTGTGGGTCTCGCACCACGTCCTGCTGGACGGCTGGAGCACCGCCCAGGTGTTCGCCGAGGTGCTGGAGCACTACCGGGCGATCACCGGGGGTGACGCCCCCGCGCTGCCCCTGCGCAGGCCGTTCCGCGACTACCTGGGCTGGTTGGCCGAGCAGGACCCGGCCGAGGCCGAGGCGCACTGGCGGTCGCTGCTGTCCGGCGTGGAGGTCGCGACGCCGCTGCCGTTCGACCGGGTGCCGGCCGAGGGGCACCACGACCGGAGCACCGCCGATGCCCGCGACCGGACCGGCGTGGTCAGGCTGTCGCTGTCCACCGCGGAGTCGGCGGCGCTGCACGACACGGCGCGGCGCCACGGGTTGACCGTCAACACCGTGGTGCAGGGCCTGTGGGCGCTGCTGCTGTCCCGGCACTCGGGCGAGCGGGACGTCGTGTTCGGCAGCACGGTGTCCGGCAGGCCCGCCGAGCTGCCCGGCGTCGAGTCGATGATCGGCATGTTGATCAACACCGTGCCCACCAGGGTCGTCGTGGACGGCGACGCCCGCACGTCCGCCTGGCTGCGGGAGCTCCAGACCGCGCAGAGCGAGTCGCGGCGGTTCGACTTCGTGTCGCTGGCGCAGGTGCGGCAGTGGGTGGGCACGCGGCTGTTCGACAGCGCGGTGGTCTTCGAGAACTACCCGCTCAGCGAGGTCACCGAGGCCACCGGCGTGCGGGTGGGCGAGGTGACGGCCGAGGAGGGCGCCAACTTCGCCCTGACCCTCGTGGCGCACCTGACCGACCGCCTCGACGCCCGGCTGCTCTACGACCCCGCCCTGTTCGACGAGACCACCGCGCGCCGGCTCGCCACCCACCTCGGGGTGCTGCTGCGCGGGGTCGCCGAGGACGCCGACCGACCGGTCCGGGCCCTGCCGATGGCCACCGGGGAGGAACTGCGCGCGGTCCTCGTCGACTGGAACGACACCGGCGCGGGCGGCCCGGTGACGAGCATCCCCGCCGCGTTCGCCGCGCGGGTCCGGAGCGCACCGCACGCCCCGGCGGCGGTGTGCGGGGACACGACCCTGGACTACGCCGGGCTGGACGCGCGGGCCAACCGGCTGGCGCACGCGCTGGTGCGGCTGGGCGTGCGCCCGGACGACCGGGTCGGCCTGCTCGCGACCAGGTCGGTCGAGCTGGTCGTGGGCGTGCTCGCGGTCGCCAAGGCGGGTGGCGCCTGCGTGCCGCTGGACACCCGCGCGCCGCGCGACCGGCTCCGCCTGCTGCTGGCCGACACCTCGGCCGCGGTGCTGCTGGCGGACACCGGTTGGGCCGCCGCGGCGCGGGAGCTCCACGACGGGCCCGTGGTGCCGCTCGGCGGGACCCCCGACGAGCCGGACACCGACCCCGGCGTCGAGGTGCACCCGGAGAACCTCGCCTACGTCATGCACACGTCCGGCTCCACCGGCACGCCGAAGGGCGTGGCGGTGCGGCACCGCGACGTGGTCGGCCTGGCGTTCGACCGGGCCTTCGACCACGGCCACGAGCGGGTCCTGCTGCACTCGCCGCAGGCGTTCGACGCCTCCACCTACGAGCTGTGGGTGCCGCTGCTGCGCGGCGGCGCGGTGGTGGTGGCCCCGCCCGAGGACCTCGACGCCGACGCGCTGCGCCGGGCCGTGGCCGACGGCGGTGTCACCTCCCTGTGGCTGACCGCCGGTCTGTTCCGCGCGGTGGCCCAGGAGGCGCCGGACTGCCTGGCGGGCCTGCGCCAGGTGTGGACCGGCGGTGACGTGGTGCCCGCCGCGGCGGTCCGGCGGGTGCTGGACGCCTGCCCGGGGATCACCGTGGTGGACGGCTACGGCCCCACCGAGACCACCACGTTCGCCTCCCGGCGCGTGCTCACCGCGGCCGGGCCGGTGCCGGAGCCGGTGCCGATCGGCACGCCGCTGGACGGCATGCGCGCCTACGTGCTCGACGAGGACCTGCGGCCCGTGCCGCCGGGCGTCGTCGGCGAGCTGTTCGTCGCGGGCACCGGCCTGGCCCGCGGCTACCTCGACCGGCCCGGCCTGACCGCGTCCCGGTTCGTCGCCGACCCGTTCGGCTCCCCGGCGGGCGGGCGCATGTACCGCACCGGCGACCTGGTGCGGTGGACCGCGCGGGGCGAGCTGGAGTTCGTCGGCCGCGCCGACGACCAGGTCAAGATCCGCGGCTTCCGCGTGGAGCTGGGCGAGGTCGAGGCCGTGCTGGCCGGGCACCCGGCGGTCGCCGAGGCCGTGGTGGTCCCCCGCCACGACGAGCGGGGCGCCAAGCGGCTGGTCGCCTACGTCGTGCCCGCGCAGGCGGGCGCCGGCGCGCCCGACGTGGCGGACCTGCGCGGGCTGGCGGGGCGCGAGCTGCCCGACTACATGGTCCCGGCGGCGTTCGTGGTGCTCGACGAGCTGCCGCTGAGCCGCAACGGCAAGGTGGACCGCCGGGCGCTGCCCGACCCCGAGCCGATCCGCGCGCGGGAGCACGTCGCGCCGCGCACCGACGCCGAGCGCGTCGTCGCCCGCGTCTGGGCCGACGTGCTGGGCGTGGACGAGGTCGGCGCGGAGGACGACTTCTTCACCCTCGGCGGCGACTCGATCCTCAGCATCCGCGTGACCTCCCGGTTGCGCGCCGCCTTCGGCGTGCAGCTGTCGCCGCGCGCCCTGTTCGAACACCCCACGGTTTCCGGGCTCGCCACCGCGATCTCCGGGACGACGGCGGTGGACGCCATCCCGGTGATCCCGCGCGGTGGCGTCCACCTCCAGTCCCCCGCCCAGCGGCGGCTGTGGTTCCTGGACCAGTTCGAACCCGACAGCACCGAGTACCTCACCCCGATGGCGATGCGCCTGCACGGCCCGCTGGACGTCGACGCGCTGCGCCGCGCGCTCGACGGCCTGGTGGCCCGGCACGAGTCGCTGCGCACCACGTTCGACGACGGCGCGCAGGTCGTGCACGAGCCGCGCCCGGTGCCGCTGGACGTCGAGGAGGGCTCCTGGGAGGACGTGCTGCGCGAGGAGGTCGGCACCCCGTTCGACCTGCGGCGCGGCCCCCTGCTGCGGACGCGGCTGGTGCGCGTGTCGCCCGAGGAGCACGTGCTCGTGCTGACCCTGCACCACATCGTCACCGACGGCTGGTCCGGCGGCGTGCTGGCCCGCGACCTGGGCGCGCTGTACGCGGGTCGGGAACTGCCGCCGCTGCCCGTCCAGTACGTGGACTACGCGGCCTGGCACGAGGCGCCGCCGGTGGACTACTGGGCCGGGCAGCTGGCCGGGGTCCCCCCGCTGGAGCTGCCCACCGACCGGCCGCGCCCCGCGGTCCGCAGCGGGGCGGGCGCGATGCACGCGTTCACCGTGCCCGCGCCGGTCGCCGAGGCGCTGCGGTCCCTGGCCGCGCGGCGCGGCGACACCCTGTTCACCGCGCTCGTGGCCGCCACGCAGGCGCTGCTGGCCCGCTACACCGGCCAGGACGACATCGCGGTCGGCACCGCGGTCTCCGGGCGCGGCCGGGCCGAGCTGGACGACGTGGTCGGTCTGTTCGTCAACACCGTCGTGCTGCGGTCCGCGGTGGACCAGCGCCGGTCGTTCGACGAACTCCTGACCGGGGTGCGGACCACCGTGCGCGACGGGTTCGCCCACCAGGACGTGCCGTTCGAGCGGGTGGTCGACGCCGTGCGACCGGACCGCGACCCGAGCCGCAACGCCCTGTTCGACGCCATGGTGCTGCTCCAGAACACCGGCGGCGCGCTGCCGGAGCTGCCCGGCCTGCGGGCCGAGGAGGTGCCGCTGCCGCTGCTGACCGCGACGTGCGACCTGACGTTCGAGTTCGACGAGCACGACGGCGGGCTGCGCGGCGCGGTCGAGTACAGCACCGACCTGTTCGACGCCGACACGGTCGACCGGATGTCCCGGCACCTGCTGACCCTGCTGGCGGGGGTCACCGCCGAGCCGCACCGGCCCCTCGCCGAGATCCCGCTGCTGCTCGGCGACGAGCCGGACGGCTTCGGCGGGACGCTGGACGTCCCCGCCACCCCGTTCCCCGTGCTGTTCGAGGAGCAGGCGGCGCGCACCCCGGAGGCCACCGCCCTGGTGTGCGGTCCGACCCGGCTCACCTTCGCCGAGGTGGACGCGCGGGCCAACCGGCTGGCGCACCACCTGGTCGCGCGGGGGGCCGGACCGGAGCGGGTGGTGGCGGTGTCGCTGCCGCGCTCCGCGGACTCCGTGGTGGCGATCCTGGCCGTGCACAAGGCGGGCGCGGTCTACCTGCCGGTCGACCGGGACCTGCCCCGGGACCGCGTCGACCACCTGCTGGGCGACGCCCGACCGGTGCTGGTGCTGGACACCTGGCCGGACCTCACCGGCCTCCCGACCACCCGGCCGGACGTGGAGGTCCGCCCCGACCAGGCGGCGTACGTCATCTACACCTCCGGGTCGACCGGCCTGCCCAAGGGCGTGGTGGTCGAGCACCGGCAGCTGGCCAACCTGTTCCACAACAACAACGGCGCGTTCGGCGCGCACGGGCACCTGCGGGCCGCGCTGACCGCGGTGTTCTCGTTCGACACGTCCTGGGAGGGGCCGCTGCTCATGGCGGGCGGCCACGAGCTGCACGTCATCACCGACGACGTGCGGCTGGAGCCGGAGGCCCTGGTCGCCTACGTCCGCGAGCACCGGATCGACTTCCTCGACCTGACCCCGTCCTACGTCCAGCAGCTCATCCCCGCCGGGCTGCTCGCCGGCGAGCACGTGCCGGCGGTCCTGTCGCTCGGCGGCGAGGCGCTGCCGACCGCGCTGTGGCGCGAACTGGCCGGGGCGCGCACGAACGCCTACAACTACTACGGCCCCACCGAGACCGCGGTCGACGCGGTGGCCACCCCGGTCGCCGGCGACCGGGCGCTGATCGGCCGGCCGCTGCGCAACCTCGTCGCACGCGTGCTGGACGAGGACCTGCGGCCGGTGCCGGTCGGCGTGCCCGGCGAGCTGTTCATCGCCGGGCCCCAGGTGGCCCGCGGCTACCTCGACCGACCCGGCCTGACCGCCGACCGGTTCCTCGCCGACCCGCACGGCGAACCCGGTTCCCGCATGTACCGCACGGGCGACCGGGTCCGCTGGCTGGCCGACGGCACGCTGGAGTACCTGGGCCGCAACGACGACCAGGTCAAGATCCGCGGCTTCCGCATCGAGCCGGCCGAGGTGGAGGCGGCTCTGCTGCACCACCCCGACGTCACCCAGGCCGCGGTGGTGCCGCACGAGCACAACGGCCACAAGCGGCTCGTCGCCTACACCACGGGCACGGCGACCGGCCTGGCCGGCTGGCTCAAGGACCGGCTGCCGGACTACCTGGTGCCGTCGGCGTTCGTGGCGCTGGACGCGCTGCCGACCACGCCCAGCGGCAAGGTGGACCGGCGGGCGCTGCCCGCGCCGACGTTCACCGACGACACCGGGTACGTGGCGCCGGAACCGGGCGTGCCCGCGCGGCTCGCGGAGATCTGGGCCGAGGTGCTGGGGGTCGAACGGGTCGGCGCGCGGGACAACTTCTTCGCGCTGGGCGGCGACTCGATCCTGAGCATGCAGGTGGTGTCCCGGGCGCGGCAGGCCGGGTTGAGGCTGACGTCCAAGGACATCTTCCTCCGGCAGACCGTCTCGGACCTCGCGCTCGCGGTCACCGACGACGCCGGCCGGACCCACGAGGTCGTCACCGGCCCCGTGCCGCTCACCCCCGTGCAGCGGTGGTTCTTCACCGAGCACGGCCCCTTGGCGCAGTTCACCATGTCGGTGGTCGTGGAGCTGGGCGACGTCGACCCGGACGCGGTGCGCGCCGCCGTGGGGGCGCTGGTCGCCCACCACGACGCGCTGCGCACCCGCTTCACCGCGGTGGACGGCGTGTGGCGGCAGCAGGTCGCCGAGGTCGAGACCGGCGAGGTGTTCCGGGTGGCCGCGGACGACCTGCCGACCGAGGCCGAGCGGGCGAAGACGAGCCTGGACCTGCGCACCGGCCCGCTGCTGCGCGCGGTGCTGTTCGACGACGGGCGGCTCTTCGTCACCGCGCACCACCTGGTGGTGGACTCCGTCTCGTGGCGCATCCTGCTGTCGGACCTGGAGACCCTGCTCGCCGGTGGCCGGTTGGCCCCGCGCACCACGGCGTTCGCCGAGTGGGCGCGCCGCCTCGACGAGCACGTGCGCGCCGGCCGGTTCGACGCCGCCCTGCCGCACTGGGCGGCCGTCCCGACCGAGGAGCCGGTGCCCACGAGGGCGGACACCGCGCGCACCGTGTCGGTGCGGCTGGGCCGGGCGGAAACCGGTGCGCTGCTGACCGCCGTGCCCGAGGCGTACCGCACGCAGGTCAACGACCTGCTGCTGACCGCGCTGGCGTCGGCGCTCGGCGGTCGCGCGCTCGTGGCGCTGGAGGGCCACGGCCGCGAGGAGCTGTTCGACGGCGTGGACCTGTCCCGCACGGTGGGCTGGTTCACCGCGCAGTTCCCGGTGGCGCTGACCCTTCCCGCCGGTGCCCCGGACTCCGCCGGCCGGGACTCCTCCGGCGAGGCCTCCGTGGACTGGGGCACGGCGCTCAAGTCGGTCAAGGAGCAGCTGCGGGCGGTGCCGGACAAGGGGCTGAGCTACGAGGCCCTGCGGTACGACGACCGCGGTCTGACCGGCGCGCTCCCGCGCGTGTGCTTCAACTACCTGGGCCAGTGGGACGGCGAGATCGCCGACGCCGAGCACGGCCGGGAGTGGCCCGCCGACCTGGTCCGCTCCCACCTGCTCGACATCACCGCCGCGGTGTCGGCGGGCGAACTGGTGGTGGAGTGGGACTACTCCACCGAAGCGCACGACGAAGCCGGGGTGCGCGCCCTGGCCGACCGCATGCTCGACGCGCTGCGCGCCATCGCGGAGTTCTGCGCCCGACCGGGCGCGTGGGGCCGCACCCCGTCGGACTTCCCCCTGGCGCGGCTGACCCAGGACCAGGTCGACCGGATCGTCGACCAGGACGTGGAGGACGTCTACCCGCTCACCCCGCTCCAGGCCGGCATGCTCTTCCACGACCTCGTGGACGAGGGCACGGCGTACTTCAACCAGACGCGCGTGCGGCTGACCGGGGTGACCGACCCGCGCCGGCTGGGCGAGGCGTGGCAGCGGGTGGTGGACCGCACCCCCGTGCTGCGCTCCGGTGTCGTCTGGGAGGGCCTGGACGAGCCGGTGCAGGTCGTGCGGCGCGACGTGCGGGTGCCGATCGCCTACGCGGACGTGACGGACGAACTGGTCGCCGCCGATGCCGCGGCCGGTGTGGACCTGTCGGCGCCGACGTTGATGCGGCTGGTGATCGGGCGCGCGTCCGACACCGAGGTCGACCTGCTGTGGAGCTCGCACCACCTGATCCTGGACGGCTGGAGCACCCCGCAGGTGTTCGGCGACGTGCTGGCCGAGTACGCGGGCACCGAGCCCACCGCGCGCCGACCGTTCCGCGACTACCTGGCGTGGCTGGGCGAGCAGGACCAGACCACCGCCGAGGAGCACTGGCGGCGCGTGCTGGCGGGTGTCGAGGCGCGCACGCCGCTGCCGTTCGACCGCGCGCCCGAGGAGGCGCACCGCGCCGAGTCGTCCGCCCGGGTGGTGCTGGACCTGCCCTCGGACCGGCTCGACGCGGTGGCGCGCGGGCACGGCCTGACGGTCAACACGCTGGTGCAGGGCGCGTGGGCGTTGGCGCTGGCGCGCACCGCCGGGCAGCGGGACGTGGTGTTCGGCAGCACGGTGTCCGGCCGGCCGGCCGAGCTGCCCGGCGTCGAGTCGATCGTGGGCATGTTCATCAACACGGTGCCCACGCGCGTGGTGGTGGAGCCCGACGCGGTCGCGGTGGACTGGTTGCGCCGCCTCCAGGAGGAGCAGACCGAGTCCCGCCGGTTCGACTTCGTCTCGCTGGCGCAGGTGCAGCAGTGGGCGGGCACGCGGCTGTTCGACAGCCTGCTCGCGTTCGAGAACTACCCGGTGGACTCCGACGTGCCGGACGGCTCGCCCGGCGTGCACCCGGTCGAGGCGCTCGACACCACCACCTACCCGCTGACGGTGCGGGCGTACGCGGACGAGTCGCTGCACGTGGAGCTGACCTACGACCCGCGGCTGTTCGACGAGGGCACCATCACGTCCCTCGGCGATCGGTTGACCAGGGTGCTCGACGCGCTCGGGGCGGACCCCGGGCAGCGCGTGCGCGAACTGCCGTGGCTGTCGCAGGCCGAGGTGCGGCAGGTGCTGGTCGACTGGAACGGCACCGCGGTCAGCGAGCCGGGCACGACGATCCCCGGGCTGTTCGCCGCGCAGGCCGCCCGCACGCCCGACGGCGTGGCGGTGACCTGCGAAGGCGACGCCCTCACCTACCGCGAGCTGGACGAGCGGTCCAACCGCCTGGCGCACCACCTGGTCGCGGCGGGCGCGGGTCCGGAGACCCTGGTCGCGCTGCGCTTCACGCGGTCGACCGACCTGGTCGTGGCGGTGCTGGGCGTGCTCAAGTCGGGTGCGGCCTACCTGCCGATCGACGTGTCGTACCCGGAGGAGCGGATCGCGTACGTCCTGGGCGACGCCCGGCCGGTGCTCACCCTGGACGGGCTGCCGGACCTCGCCGGGCTGCCGGCGACCGCGCCGGAGGTGGGCCTGCGCCCCGACAACGCGGCGTACGTCATCTACACGTCCGGCTCGACCGGCCGACCCAAGGGCGTGCTGGTGCCGCACTCGAACGTGGTGCGGCTGTTCGAGCAGACCGCGCGGTGGTTCGACTTCGGCCCGGACGACGTGTGGACCCTGTTCCACAGCTTCGCGTTCGACTTCTCGGTGTGGGAGCTGTGGGGCCCGCTGCTGCACGGCGGCCGCCTGGTGGTCGTCCCGCACGAGGTCTCCCGCTCGCCGCGCGACCTCGCCCGGCTGGTCGTGGACGAGGGCGTGACGGTGCTCAACCAGACGCCGTCCGCGTTCTACGCGCTGCTCGCCGAGGCGCCCGAGCTGCCGCCGGTCCGGTACGTGGTCTTCGGCGGGGAGGAGCTGGACGTCCGCAAGGTCCGGGCGTGGCGGGGCCCCGGCCGATTGATCAACATGTACGGCATCACCGAGACCACCGTGCACGTGACGTGGACGGTGGCGGACGGGACCATCGGCGTCCCCATCCCCGACCTCCGGGTCTACGTCCTCGACGAGGACCTGCGGCCCACCGCGCCGGGTGTGGTCGGCGAGATGTACGTCGCGGGAGCGGGCCTGGCGCGGGGCTACCTGAACCGCCCGGGGCTCACCGCCGCCCGGTTCCCCGCGGACCCGTTCGGCGAGCCGGGCACGCGGATGTACCGCACGGGCGACCTGGCCCGCTGGGTCGACGGGAGGCTGGAGTACTTCGGCCGAGCCGACCAACAGGTCAAGATCCGCGGGTTCCGCGTCGAACTCGGCGAGATCGACGCCGTGCTGACCTCGCACCCCGCCGTGGCGCGGGTCGCGGTGGTCGTGCGGGAGGACCGGCTGGTCGCCTACTACGTGCCCGCCGAGGGCGCCGAGGTCGATGCCGCCGCCCTGCGGGGGCACGCGGCGCGGTCGCTTCCCGACTACATGGTGCCCGCCGCGTACGTGGCGCTGGAGGAGTTGCCGCTCAACGACAACGGCAAGCTGGACAGGGCCGCGCTGCCCGCGCCCGAGCGCGACGCCTCGGTGGCCGGCGGGTACGTCGCGCCGCGCACCGAGGCCGAGCGGCGGGTCGCGGACGTGTGGGCCGAGGTGCTGGGGCTCGACGCGGTGGGCGCGGAGGACAACTTCTTCGCCCTCGGCGGCGACTCCATCTCCAGCATCCGCGTGGTGTCGCGGCTGCGGTCGGCGTTCGACCTGTCACCGCGCGACCTGTTCGACCACCCGACGGTGGCCGCGCTCGCCGGCCGGCTGACCGCGCCGACCGGCACGGCCATCGGGCGGGCGGCGGGCGAGCCGCCGCTGTCCTTCGCGCAGCAGCGGCTGTGGTTCCTCGACCAGTTCGCGCCCGGCGGCACGGAGTACGCGACGCCGCTGGCGGTGCGGCTGCGGGGCGAGCTGGACGTGCCCAGGTTGGCGCGGGCGCTGACCGCGCTGGTCGAGCGGCACGAGGAGCTGCGCACGACGTTCCCGGCGGTGGACGGGTTGCCGGTGCGCGAGGTGCACCCGGCCGCGCCGGTCGAGCTGCCGGTGCTGGACGCGATGCCCGCGGTGGAGCCGTTCGACCTGGCGGCCGGACCGCTGTTCCGGCCGGTGGTGGTGCGGCACGCGCCGGACGACCACGTGCTGGCGCTGACGATGCACCACATCGTCACCGACGGCTGGTCGGCGGGCGTGATGGTGTCCGACCTGGCCGCGCTCTACGCCGGTGAGGACCTGCCGCCGCTGCCCATCCGGTACGCCGACTTCGCCGCCTGGCAGCGCGAGCAGCCGCTGGACGCGCAGCTCGACTTCTGGCGGGACGAGCTGGCCGGGTTGCCCGCGCTGGAGCTGCCCACCGACCGGCCCCGGCCGCCGGTGCAGACGACGGCCGGGGCCCGGCTGGAGTTCGCGGTGCCCGCCGACGTGGCCCGGCGGTTGCGCGAGGTCGGCCGGTCGGCCGACGGGACGCTGTTCACGGCGCTCGTCGCGGCCTGCCAGGTGCTGTTCCACCGGTGGTCCGGGCAGGACGACTTCGCGATCGGCACGGTGGCGTCCGGCCGGGAGCGGCCGGAGACGCAGGACCTGGTCGGGTTCTTCGTCAACACGCTGGCGCTGCGGGCGCGGATCGACCCGGCGGAGGGCTTCCGCGACCTGCTGGCCCGCACCCGGCGGACCGCGCTGGACGCGTTCGAGCACCAGGACGTGCCCTTCGAGCGGGTGGTCGACGCGGTGCAGCCGGACCGGGACACCAGCCGCACGCCGCTGTTCCAGGCCGTGGTGGCGCTGCAGAACGCGCCCCGGGCGCAGGGCTTCGCCGACCTGGTCGCCGAGGACGTCGGCCAGGAGGTGACCAGCACCGGGTTCGACGTGACGGTCGAGTTCAGCGAGCTGCCCGACGGCGGGTTGGACGGGTCGGTCGAGTACAACACCGACCTGTTCGACCGGAGCACGGCGACCCGCCTGGCAGAGCACCTGACCGTGCTGCTGGCCGGGATCGCCGAGGACGCGGACCGCCCCGTGTGGGCGCTGCCCGTGCTGCCCGACGCCGAGCGCGCGCTGCTCGACGCGTGGGGCGACGGCGGGCCCGCCGTCGCCGGGCCGGGGCTGGTGGAGCTGGTCGAGGCCCAGGTGGCGCGGACGCCGGACGCCCTGGCGCTGACCGGCGCGGCGGACGTGACGTTCGCCGAGCTGAACGCGCGGGCCAACCGGCTGGCGCACCACCTGATCGGCCTGGGCGCCGGTCCGGAGCAGGTCGTCGCGCTGCGGATGCCGCGCTCGGCGGACCTGCTGGTGGCCGAGCTGGCGGTCCTCAAGTCCGGCGCCGCGTTCCTGCCGGTCGACCCGGACTACCCGGCCGAGCGGATCGCGTTCATGCTCGACGACGCCCGCCCGCTGGTGGTGCTGGACGGCCCGGTCGACGTGACCGGACCGGACACGGACCCCGGTGTGGCGGTGCGGCCGGAGCACCCGGCGTACGTGATCTACACGTCCGGCTCGACCGGGCGGCCGAAGGGCGTCGTGGTGTCCCACGCGGGCCTGGCCACGTTCTCCGCGGCCGAGGTGGCGCACTTCGACGTGCGGCCGGGCGACCGGGTGCTGGAGTTCTCCTCCCCCAGCTTCGACGCGTCGGTGCTGGAGCTGTGCATGGCGTGGCCCGCGGGCGCGGCGATGGTCGTGCCGCCGCCCGGTCCGCTGCTGGGCGACCAGCTGGCGGAGGTGGTGGACGGGTTCGGCGTGACGCACGCGCTGATCCCGCCGGTCGCGCTGGCCACCGTGCCGGACGTGGAGCTGCCGACGTTCCGCACCGTGGTCGTGGGCGGCGACGCCAGCTCGGCCGAACTGGTGCGCCGCTGGGCGCCCGGCCGCCGGTTGATCAACGCCTACGGGCCGACCGAGTCCACCGTGGTCACCTCGTGGAGCGGGCCGCTGGAGCCCGGTGACGGCGCGCCGCCGATCGGGCGGCCGATCCCCGGCACGCGGGTGCGCGTCCTGGACGGCGCGTTGCAACCGGTGCCGGTCGGCGTGGCCGGCGAGCTGTACGTGTCCGGCGTCGGCCTGGCGCGCGGCTACCTGGACCGGCCGGGGCTGACCGCGCAGCGGTTCGTCGCCGACCCGTTCGGCGAGCCGGGGTCGCGCATGTACCGCACGGGCGACGTGGTGCGCTGGAACGCCGACGGCGAGCTGGAGTACCTGGGCCGCGCCGACGAGCAGGTCAAGATCCGCGGGTTCCGGGTGGAGCTGGGCGAGATCGGGACGGCCCTGCTGCGGCACCCCGACGTGCGCGAGGCGATCGTGGTGGCGCGGGCCGACGCGGGCGGGCACAAGCGGCTCGTGGCGTACGTCGTGGCCGAAGCCGGGGTCGACGCGGTCGGCGGGCTGCGGGAGTTCCTGGGCGAGTCGCTGCCCGACTACCTCGTGCCGTCGGCGTTCGTGCCGCTGGACGCGCTGCCGATGAGCGCGAACGGCAAGGTGGACCGGGCGAAGCTGCCCGAGCCGGACTTCGGGGCGGCCGTCGGCGTCGGGTACGTCGCGCCGACCGGTCCCGTCGAGGAGGCGCTGGCGCGGGTGTGGGCGGACGTGCTCAACGTGCCGAAGGTGGGCGTGGAGGACAACTTCTTCTCCCTGGGCGGCGACTCGATCCTGAGCATGCAGGTCGTGGCGCGGTCCCGGCAGGCCGGCTACCGGTTCGCCACCCGCGACCTGTTCGTGCACCAGACGGTGGCCTCGCTCGCGCCGCACGTGGAGGTGGAGGTCGCCTCCGACGCGGACCGCGCGCCGGTCGTCGGCGACGTGCCGCTGACGCCCATCCAGCACTGGTTCCTGCACTCGGGGCGGCGCAGTCCGCACCACTTCAACCAGTCGCACCTGGTGGAGCTGGACCCGGCGGTGGACGTGGAGGCGCTGCGCCGGGCGCTGCGGGCGCTCGTGGCGCACCACGACGCGCTGCGGCTGCGGTTCACCGCCGTGGACGGCGTGTGGCGGCAGCGCAACGAGGACCTGTCCGCGGTGACCGACGTGCTCACCGTCGTGGCGGGCGACGACCGGGCGGAGGAGGTCGCCGACGAGGTGCACGCCTCGTTCGACCTGGCGGCCGGTCCGCTGTTCCGGGCCGTGCTGTTCACCGGCGACCGGCCGCGGCTGCTGCTCGTCGCGCACCACCTGGTGGTGGACGGCGTGTCGTGGCGGGTGCTGGTGGACGACCTGGAGACCGCCTACTCGGGCGGCGACCTCGGCGCGAAGACCACGTCCTACCAGGAGTGGGCGCGGCGGCTGGAGGCCCACGTCCTCGGCGGCGGGCTGGACGGCGAGATCGAGCACTGGAGCACGCCGTTCCCGGCCTCTCCGCCGCCGGTGGGCGGCACCGACTCGATCGACGTGGAGCTGTCCGAGGAGGACACCGACGCCCTGCTGCGCGGCGCGCCGGTCGCCTACCGGACCCGGATCAACGACGTGCTGCTGGCGGCGCTGGCGCACGCGCTGGCCCGGTGGACGGGTTCGTCGCGGGTCGCGGTCGACCTGGAGGGCCACGGGCGCGAGGACGTGCTCGACGTGGACCTGTCGCGCACGGTCGGCTGGTTCACCACGATGTTCCCGGTGGCGCTGGACCTGCCGGACGGCAGCTGGCGCGACCGCGTGAAGGCGGTGCGGCGGCAGCTGCGGTCGGTGCCGGGCAACGGTCTGGGCTACGGCGCGCTGCGCCGGCACGGCCGGGTGCCGGACGCCGGACGGCCCGCGGTGTCGTTCAACTACCTCGGGCAGTTCGACGGCGGGTCGGACGACGCGAGCGGGCTGTACCGGTCGGTGCTGCCGTCCATCGGACAGGAGCACGACCCGGCGGACGTCGGCGAGCACCTGGTGGACGTGGTCGGCGAGGCCGGGCGCACGCTGGCCTTCACCTTCTACTACCACCCGGAGGTGCACCCGGCGGACGAGATCGGGGCGGTCCTGGCCGACTTCACCGAGGCGCTGCGGGCCATCGCGGCGGACTGCCGGGGTGCGCTGTGACGACGTCGTTGGCGCGGAACCGGAACTTCACCCTGCTGTGGGGCGGTCAGGCGCTGGCCGAGGTGGGGTTCAGCGCCTCGATGATCGCGTTCCCCCTGCTGGTGCTCGCGGTCACCGGGTCGCCCGCCATGTCCGGCCTGGTGCTGGCCGCGGACGCCGCCGCGCAGCTCGTCGCCGGGCTGCCGGCGGGCGCGCTGGCCGACCGGTGGGACCGGCGGAGGATCATGCTGTGCTGCGAGGCGGCACGGGTGTTGGCGCTCGGCGGGCTCGTGGCGAGCGTGTGGACGGGCACGGTCACGGTGGCGCACATGGTCACCGTGGCCGTGGTGCTCGGCGTGTGCCGGGCGCTGTTCGAGCCTGCCGAGGACGCCAGCCTGGCGCGGCTCGTGCCGGAGTCGCAGCTCGGGACGGCGGTGGCGCTCAACACCGCGCGCTCCTCACTCGGCCAGATGTCCGGCACCGCGCTGGGCGGCCTGCTGTTCGCGGTCACGCGGTGGCTGCCCTTCCTGGTGGACATGGTGACGCACGTGGTGGCGTTCGTGGCGCTGCTGTTCATGCGGGTGCCGCCGAGCGAGCGGGTCGTGGCGCGGCCGCACATGGTGCGGGAGATCGGCGAGGGGCTGAAGTGGGTGTGGTCGCGCGCCGAGATCCGGGTGACGGCGCTGTGCGCGGTGGTGCTGAACCTGTTCTTCACCGCGTTCTACCTGGTGGTGATCGTCCTGGTGCAGCGCGGCGGCGCGTCGTCGGCCGCGATCGGGGTGATGGCCGCGATGCTCGGCGTCGGGGGCGTGCTGGGCGCGCTGGCCGCGCCGTGGCTGCACCGGGCGCTCGGGCCGTTCCGGTCGATCGCCTCGGTGTTCTGGGTGCTGGCCCTGCTCACCCCGGTGGCCCTGCTGGTCGACTCGCCCTTCCTGCTGGGCGGCCTGTTCGCCCTGATGACGTTCCTGGCGCCCACCGCCAACACGACGATCGGCACGCACCAGCTGCTGCTCACCCCGGACGCGCTGCGCGGACGGCTGAGCGGCGTGATGGCGGTCGTCATCGGGTTGGCGGGGACGCTGGGGCCCCTGGTCGGCGGCCTGCTGACCGAAGTCCTGTCGGCGCGCACCGCGGTCGCGGTGTGCGCGGTGGGCATCCTGTTGATCACCGTGGTCGTCACGGTCAACCCGACCTTGCGCGGGTACGGAGCGGTTCCAGTCACGGAGGAGAAGGACGCATGAGGGACGACATCAGCTACCAGGTGCTCGTGAACGACGAGGGCCAGTACTCGCTGTGGCCCGCGCACCACGACGTGCCCGCCGGGTGGCGCTTCGAGGGCACCAAGGGCACCAAGGACGAGTGCTCGGCGCACGTGGACCGGGTGTGGACGGACATGCGCCCGGCCTCGCTGCGCGCGGCGATGGGCTGACCGGCCGCCGATCCGGTGGGGGTGTGCCGGTCGTCGTCAGAGGACGGCGACCAGCACGCCCACCGCGCCGGAGACCAGCAGGGCGCTCACCACGCCCCGCTTGAGGGCGAGCAGCCACAGCAGGGCCGCGCCCAGCACCGCGAACTGCCACGGCTGGTGCAGCGACCAGGCCAGCGGGACGGTCGACCCGCCGATCGCCCCGATCGCGGCGGCGCCGGCGCCGGTCAGGAACGCCTGCGCCCGCGCGTCGTCCCGCAGCCGCTCCAGCCTCGGCCCGACCGCGACGACCATCGCGAAGGACGGCGCGAACGCGACGAACGCGGCCAGCAGCCCGCCGCCGAGCCCGGCGGCGGCGTAGCCGACGACCGCGACGGTCTGCACGACCGGACCCGGTGTGATCTGGCCCAGCGCCACCGCGTTGAGGAACTGGGCGTCCGTCATCCACCCGTAGGTGTGCACGGCGTCCTGGCGCATCATCGGGATGATCACGAAGCCGCCGCCGTACGAGAGCGCGCCCACCTTCGCCGCCACCCAGGCGACCGCGCCGAACCCGCCGCCGACCGCGGGCAGCGCGAGCACGACGGGCCACGCCGTGCGCCGGTCCCCGTCCGACGTCCGGGCGCCGACCTCCACCGTCCCCGCCACCAGGAGCACCAGCACCAGCCACGGCCCGGTGACCGCCGCCGCCACCCCGCCGACCACCAGGTAGAGCGCCCAGCGCGACCGGGCAGCCCGCCCGTCCGCCGCCCGGCGCCAACTGCCCGGGACGAGTCCCCACGCCGCGTGCACCGCGACCGCGGGCACCGCCGCGCCCGCGCCGGCCGCGGCGCCGAGCACCCACGCCGGCGCGTCGTCGGCGAGGAACAGCGCGGCGAGCGCGAGGATCAGCACCAGGCCCGGCACGATGAAGCACACCCCGCCGAGCACCGCGCCGGCCACGCCGCGCAGCCGCCACGCGCACAGGATCGCGAGCTGCGTGGAGGCCGGTCCGGGCAGCAGGTTGGTCACCGCGACGCCGTCCTCGAACTCCCGCTCGGTGAGCCACCCCCGCCGGGTCACGCACAGGTCGCGCAGCAGCGCGACGTGCGCGGGCGGTCCGCCGAAGCCGACGCACCCGATGCGCCCCCACTCCCGGGCGATCGCGCCCAGGCCGACCCTCGTCACGTGCGTTCCCTCCCCGACCGGGCGTCCCTGTTCAGGTGACGTCGACGATGCGCGCGTCGAGGAGCACGCCGTCCGCGACGTCGAGCAACCCGATCGTGCCGTGCGGTTGGCGGCGGCGGTCCGTGGGGGAACCGGGGTTGAACACCCGCACGCCGTCGCCGGTGAGGTCCAGGGGGATGTGCGAGTGGCCGAAGACCACGAGGTCCGCGTCCGGGAACCGGCGGCGCATCCGCGCGGTGCGCCCGGTCGCCTGCCCGCTGTCGTGGACCATCGCCACCCGCAGCCCGGCCAGGTCGAGCTCGACGGTGTCCGGCGCGCCCCAGGCGGCCACGTCCGGGCCGTCGTTGTTGCCGCGCACGGCGGTGACCGGCGCGTACTGCGCCAGCTCGTCCAGCACCGGGGCCACGCAGACGTCGCCCGCGTGCAGGATCGCGTCCGCGTGGCGCAGGTGTTCCGCCACGGCGGGCGGGCAGGACTTCCAGCGCCTCGGCGCGTGGGTGTCCGACAGCACGACGACACGCATGGCCCAACCGTAACCCGTTCACCGCACCGGAATTTCACCCCGTCGTGCCCGCCGATTGCTTGTACGGTGCTGGACAGGGGTTGAGACCACAGCCGGCCTGACGCTCGTCGTCGTGCGGCTGGAGGCCGAGCTCGTGAAGATCGCCATGGTGTCGGCGCACGCCAACCCGCTGGCCGTGCTGGCGGACGCCGAAGCGGGTGGGCAGGACGTGCACGTGGCCGAGCTGGCCGGCGCGCTCGCGGCGCGCGGCGACGAGGTGGTGGTGCACACCCGGCGCGACTCGGCCCGGCAGCCGGAGGTGGTGCGCACCGAGCAGGGCTTCGTCGTGCACACCGTCGCGGCCGGGCCGCCGTCCACCACCCCGGAGGACGAGCTGCTGCCGCACCTGGAGGACTTCACCCGGGTGCTGCGCGGGTGGTGGCGGGCCGACCCGCCGGACGTGGTGCACTGCCACTCGTGGACGTCCGGCCTGGCCGGGGTGCTCGCGGCGCGCCGACTGGACGTGCCGGTCGTGCAGACCTTCTACGACCTGGGCGGGGTCGAGCGGCGCGGCGGGCCGACCACCGTGCCGTCCCAGCGGGTGTCGGCCGAACGGCTGATAGGCCGCGAGGCGGCGGGCGTGCTGGCGGCGTCCAGCGCCGAGGTGCTCGACCTGGTGCGCCTGGGCGTGGCCCGGTCCCGGATCACGGTGGTGCCGCCGGCCGTGGACGTGCGGCGGTTCACCCCGGACGGCCCGCGGCTGTCCCGGGGGTCCTCGCACCGGATCATCGCGCCCTCGACCGGCGCCGAGGAGCCGATCAGCGCCCTGCACTCGGTGTGGGACGCCGAACTGGTCGTCCTGGGCGGCAGCCCCGACGAGGTGCACCGGTTGCGCGAGCACGCCCGCGAGGTGGACGTGTCCGACCGCGTGCGGCTCGTCGGCCGGGTGTCGAGGGCCGCGCTGCCCGCGCTGCTGCGCTCCGCCGACCTGGCGCTGTGCACCGCGTGGGACGGCGCGACCCGCGCGCTGCCGCTGGAGGCGATGGCGTGCGGGCTGCCGGTGGTCGCCGTCTCCGTCGGCGGGCTGACGGACGTGGTCGTGGACGGCGTCACCGGGGTCCTCGTGCCGCCGCGCGACGCGGACGCCCTGGCCCGCACCCTGCGCCCGCTGCTGGCCGACGCGGCGCGCCGGGACGCCCACGGCACGGCGGGCACCGACCGGGCCGAGTCTCGCTACGACGTGCGCCGGATCGCCCGCGAGACGGTCCGCGCGTACTTCCGGGCGGCCGGGAGGTCGGACAGCGTGCTCGACACACCGGGCCAGGACGGGTAGGCCCCGTTCAGGCCGGGTAACCGCTCAGCCTGGTCAGCAGGTCGTCGTCCGCCCCCACCGTGCGCAGCCGGATCGGGCGCGGGTCGCCGGGGTGCTCGCCGCGCAGCACCGACGCCACGAACTCGCGCACGGCGGCCGGCCTCGGCAGCACTTCGCCGCCGATGTGGGCGAGCACGGCGAGGTCGTCGCCGGCCCGCGTCTCCACGGCGACCGCCCAGCCCCGCTCCTCGTCCCACACCAGCGCGATGTCGCGGCCGGGGAACGTCGGCGCGTGCCCCTCCACCGCGAGGTAGGCGCCCGCCGGCGGACCGGGTTCGACGTACGAGCACTCGCCCGTGACGCCCAGTTCGGCGGCCACGGCCCGCACGTACCGCTGGAGGCCGAGCACGGACGCGTCGTCGAAGTCGGACTCCTGTTCGCGCACGTCGCCCACCTCCTCGTCTCGCCGACTACCCGCGTTTCCCGACGCCAAACGCGGTTTCGGGGCAACTTCCCCGGCAACCCGCGAGGCGGAGGTGGCGCCGTGCCGGTGAGGTGGGCCGGGAAGTCGGACGTGGTGGCCGCGCTGCGGTCGTTGCGCGGGCGGGAGCTGAACTACGAGCCGGCCGAGGTGGGTCCGGACGGGTGGGTGTTCGACGTGCACCGGCGGGTGCTGGGGCACGAGGCGGCGGGGCCGCCGGAGGACGGCGGGCTGTGGTCGCGCGCCCGCGAGGTGGTCGAGGAGTACGGGTTCACGCCGCCGGAGGTGGTGCGCGGCCACTACGCGCGCGGTTCGGCGCTGCTCGGGCGCGACGTGCTGCTGGAGGCCCGCCTGCCGGGGCTGCGGTTCCTGATGGGCGTGCGGATCACGGCCGTGCGGGACGACGCGGACGACGCGCGGACGACGTGGGGCTGGAGCTACGAGACGCTGCGCGGGCACCTGGAACGCGGTCGCGTCGACTACGAGCTGGTCAAGCACCACGGGTCGGGCGAGGTGGAGTTCGTGGCGCGCGGCTACTCCCAGCTGCACCCGCGCGCGCCGTGGTGGATGCGGTTCGGCTGGCGGTGGGTCGGCCGGCGCACGCAGCTGCGGTTCTACCGGCGGGCCGGCGAGCAGCTGGTGCGGCACTCCGAGGTGGTGGAGGTGCCCTCCGGCGGTGGCCGCCGCCGGGGCGTGGTCGTCCTCGATCCGGTGAGTTGAGGGTGGACGCGTCCGGACGGGGTACTCCGCCGCCGTGAGGATCGTGATCACCGGAGCATCGGGCAACGTCGGGACGGGCGTGCTGCGCGCCCTGGCCGCCGAGGGCGGGCACGAGGTGGTGGGGCTGTGCCGGCGCCCACCGGACCCCGTGCCCCCGTACGACGGCGTCGTCTGGCACCGGTGCGACCTGGCCGACAGCCGGTCGCGGGCGGTGCTCGACGAGGTGCTGCCGGGCGCGGACGCGGTCGTGCACACGGTGTGGGCGTTCCAGCCGCTGCGCGACGCCGGGTTTCTGCACCGCACCAACTACGCGGGCACGCTGGGCGTGTTCGACGCGGCGCGGCGGGCGGGCGTGCCGCACGTGGTGCACACGTCGTCGATCGCCGTGTACGGCCCGGCGGGCGAGGAGCCGGTGGACGAGCGGTGGCCCGCGACCGGCGTGCCCGGTTCCGTGTACGGCCAGGGCAAGGCGGAGGTGGAGGCGGAGCTGCGCCGGTTCGCCGCCGAGAACCCGCAGATGGCGGTGGCGGTGCTGCGGCCGACGCTGGTGGCGCAGCGCGACGCGTCGGAGAGTTTCCGCGCGCTGTTCTTCGACCCGCTCGTGCCGCGGTGGCTGATCCGGCTGGTGGAGCGCGGCGCGCTGCCCGTGCTGCCGCTGCCGGCCGGCCTGCGGGTGCGGTTCGTGCACGCCGACGACGTGGGCGACGCGGTGGTGCGCGTGCTGCGGACGCGGGCGAGCGGCGCGTTCAACCTGGCCGCCGGGCCGACCGTCACCGCCGACGACCTCGCCGCCCTCGTCGGGGCGCGGGCGCTGCCCGTGCCGCCCTCGCTCGTCCGGGCGGCCGTGGGCGCGCTGTGGCGGCTGCGGCTGCTCCGCGCGTCGCCGGGCTGGTTCGACGTCGGCATGCGCTCCCCCGTCGTGGACAGCACGCGCGCACTCGACGAACTCGGCTGGGAACCCCGGGTCGGCGGCACCGACGCCGCCCGCGAGCAGCTGCGCGGGCTGGCTGACGGCGCGGAGGGCGGCAGCCCGGTCCTGCGCCGGGACCGGCTGCGCGGGATGGGCGGGCAGCGGCTCAGCTGAGCCGCAGCGCGACGACCACCGCCGCCGCCGTGAGCACGCCGAACGCCACCGCCGCGCCGGTGAACCCGGCGACGCCGAGCCCGACGCCGCCGGCCGCCGCGCCCGCGAACGTGCCGACGCTCATGGCCGCGCCGTGCACCCCGAGGGCCGCACCGCGCGACGTGCCCGCGCGGTCGACGAGCAGCGCGACGAGGCACGCGGCGGCGGTGGCGTGGCTCGCGCCGAGGACGGCGGTGAGCACGAGCGCGAGCACCCGGGCGGGGACGTGGAAGATCGCCACCACCGCCACCAGGGCGCACGCCAGGGCGGACAGCAGCACCGGCCGGGCCCGCACGCGGCCCGCGCCGACGTACCGGCCCGACAGCAGGTTGCCGAGGAAGAACGACGTGCCGCTGAGCGTCCACACCAGCGCGAACGGTCCCGGCGCCAGGTCGAACCGCTCGTCGTGGAACGCGGCCAGGTAGGACAGGTAGCCCATGAACGCGGCGGTGCGCAGCAGCGCGGCGGCGAGCAGCGGGCGCACGTGGGTCAGCGCCCGGAACGCGGCCAGGTAGCCCACCCGTTCGGGGGCAGGCGCCGGCGCGGCGGGCAGGCGGGCCAGGACGACGGCGAGCACGACGGCGACCACCGCGATGGCCACCAGGTCGCCGCGCCACCCCCACAGCAGGGCGGGCAGCGCCACGGCGGGCGCGGCGAGCATCGCGGTCAGCGACTGGGTGGCGGTGACCAGCGTCGCGGCCCGCCCGGCGGCCGGTCCGTCGAACCGGTCGGCCGCCGCCGCGCCGAGCGCGGGACCGAGCACCGCCATGGCCGCCCCGATCACCAGGCAGAACACCACCACGGCGGCGAACTCGGCGATCGCGCCGATCAGCGAGCCGACCGCGAGCAGCACGAGACCGCCCGCCGCCGCCCACAGCCGGGGCACCCGGTCGAGCAGCGGCGCCAGCGCGGCGCCCACCACCAGCGCGGCCAGTCCGCCGAGCCCGCGCAGCCCGCCGACCACCGCCACGCCGCCGCCGGTGGTCTCCGCGATGGGCACCAGGAACGTGCTGAACACGGTGAACGGCAGCAGCAGCACGGCCGACGCGACGAGCACGGGACCGAGGGCGCGCGCCATCCGCAGGTCGCCCGGGACCTCCGACCGGTCAACGCTCACGCCGTTCCTCCACCGGGGCGCGCGGCGGCTCGGGCGGACGAGCCTGGTCCACCCGATCATGGCGGATGCCCCGGTGGGTTCGGAAGCGGGGCGTCACCCGGGCCGCGGCGGCTCGACGCGGGCCAGCCACGCGGTCAGCAACTGCTCCAGCCGAGCGGCCTCGTCCGCGTCCAGCACGTCGAGCAGCCGGCGCTCGTTGGCCATGTGCTCGGTGAACGCCTGGTCGATCACGCGCCTGCCCGCCTCGGTCAGCGCGACCACGCGCCGCCGGCCGTCGTCCCGCGCCGGGCGGCGGGCCACCAGGCCGTCGCGCTCCAGGCGGTCGATGCGCTTGGTGATCGCGCCGGTGGTGACCATGGTGTGCTGCGCCAGTTCGCCCGGCGCCCGCTCGTAGGGCGCGCCCGCGCGGCGCAGCGCGGCGAGCACGTCGAACTCGCCCTCCCCCAGGCCGTGCCGCCGGTAGACGACGGTGAGCTGCTCGGTCAGCACGGCCGCCAGCCGGTGCAGCCGGCCGATGACGCCCTGCGGCGTGACGTCGAGGTCGGGTCGTTCGCGCGCCCACTCGGCCTGGATGCGGGCGACGCGGTCGAGGTGTCCGCTCATGGGTGGACATAATAGCTTCCCCGGAAGCTAAAGTCTCTTCCATGGAAGCTTTCAAGTGGGGCCTGGTCACCGCCGTCGCGCCGATCGCCTGGGGCTCGACCTACTACGTGACGCACCACTTCCTGCCCGCCGGGAACCCGCTGTGGGGTTCGGTCCTGCGCGCCCTGCCGGCGGGGCTGCTGCTGCTCCTGGTGCGCCGCCGACTGCCGCGCGGCCGGTGGTGGTGGCGGTCGCTCGTGCTGGGCACGCTGAACATGGGCGCGTTCTTCGCGCTGGTGTACCTGGCCGCGCAACTGCTGCCGACGAGCCTGGCGGCCACGATCATGGCCACGTCCCCGGCGGCCATGATCGCCCTGGCCTGGCCGCTGCTCGGCGAACGGCCCCGCGCCCGCGCGGTGCTGGGCGCGCTCGTCGGCATCGGCGGCGTCGTGCTCATGCTGTCCGCCGGGGTGGACCGGGTGGACCCGGTCGGCATCGCGGTGTCGGTCGCGGCGATGGCGATGTCCGCGTTCGGCCACGTGCTGACGAAGCGGTGGGGCGCGGGCGCGGACGTGCTGTCGGTGACCTCGTGGCAGCTCGTCGCGGGCGGTCTGGTGCTCGTCGTGCCCGCCGTCGTCGTGGAGGGCGCTCCCCCGCCGCTGTCCGCCGCCGCGCTGGCCGGGTTCGCGTTCGTGTCCGTGGTGGCGACGGCGGTGGCGTTCGCCGCCTGGTTCACCGGCCTGCGGCACCTGGAGGCGGGCGCGGTCGGCCTGATCGGGCTGCTCAACCCGGTGACCGGTGTGCTGCTCGGCCGCGTGGTCGCGGGCGAACCGCTCACCGCCCACCAGGGGCTGGGCCTCGGGCTCGTGCTGTCCGGCGTGGTGCTGGGGCAGGTCGCCCGGCGCGTCCGCCCGAGTGGGGCGGCCGATCCGGACGTGCCGCTCCCGTCGGAGGCGTCGGACGTGCGCGCGCGCGACGCGGCCGGCACCCGGTTCGCCGCGCCCGGTTCGGCGGCGGCGGGCGGGACCGTCGGATCGGGTGGTGGCGCTCCCCGCTCCACGGGGTGATCCAGCGGAGTCCGGTGAACCCCTCCGGGGTGGCCCGGGAGCCGAAGCGCCCCCAGCCGCCGGCGCCGAAGGGCATCTGCGGCTCGTCGTGGAGGATGACGCCGTCGACGTGGCAGGTGCCCGAGCGCGTCCGCCGCGCCCCTCGACGAAGCGCACCCCGGCGGGTTCCGGCGGGCGCGATCAGGAGGCCGCGCCGGGCTCCCGCCGGGTGACGAGCGACCACAGGTAGCCCAGGTCCTCGCCGTCCGGCTCGTCGCGCTCGACGAACTCGTCGAGCAGCGCCCGCACCCGCTCCACCAACTCCTCCCGGGACTCGGGCCCCAGCCTGAGCACGCCGCGCGCGATCTCGCGGTCGGCGTCCGGGCCGGCTTCCCGGACCTCGGCGCGGTGGGCGTCGAGGAGGGCCAGGTCGGCCTGGCCCGCCAAGCCGTCGCCGGGGTCGCCGATCAGGCCCAGGCGCCTCGTCCGGCCGGTCGAGCGGTAGGGGCGTTCCAGCGCGCCCCGCGTTCCGCTGCGCACCGGTTCGGCGACCAGGAACTCGGTGCGCACCAGCGCGCGGACGTGCCGCAGCATGGTCGCCGGTGCCACGCCCAGCCGTTGCGACAACTCCTTGTTGGTCAACGGCCGGTCCCAGCACAGCCGCAGGATGCGCCAGCGCAGCGGGTGCGCCAGGGCCTTCAACTCGGCGACCGTGGCGTCGCGCGGCGGGTGGTCGGGTGGGAGACGCCGCCCGCCCTGCGGGTCGCGGTCCGGCTCGGATGGCACGCACAGAGGCTAACCCCAAGGTCGTGCGGTCGAGGCGTCCACGCTCAGTCGGCGTCCTGGGCGGGCGTGGTGGTGTCGATCAGCGCTCGAAGCGTCCGCTGGTACCGCTCGAACGCGGCCCGCCCCTCGTCGGTGAGGGAGAGCCAGGTCCGCGGCCGCTTGCCCTCGTACCCCTTGACCACCTCGACGTAACCGGCCGTCTCCAGGGTGAGGACGTGCCGTGACAGCAACGAGTCGCTGACCTCGACCGTGTCGCGGAGCAACCCGAACGCGATCCGGTCGGCCGCGGCCAGTGCCGCCATGGCCGACAGGCGGACCGGCGCGTGGATGACCTCGTCGAGCCGGTGCCGGGGGTGGGCGCCCGTCCTCCTGGCGCTCACCGGCGGGCGACCCGCCACGCCAGGACGCCGAACGGCACCGCGGGCAGCACCCCGGCCGCCACCGACCACGGGGTGAAGCCCTCCGGGAGGACGAACCTGATGAGCAGCATCGTGGGCACCGCGAGCCCGACGCCGGCCCAGAGGGCCGCGTTCTCCAGCCTGGCGGCGGTCCGGTCGACCGCCCGCAGTCGCAGGCCGATCAGACCGGTGAGCACGACCACGACCAACGCCCCGGGCAGGACCAGGTCCGCGACGGCGTCCGGAGCGGCGGACAGCCCCGTGTAGAAGGCCGCGGTGGACACGGCCACGACCGCTGCGGCGGCCACGTACCACCAGCGCTCCCGGCGGACCCGACGGCCCGCGCGGTCGATCGTGGCGAGTGCTTCCCGTGGGTCCGGCTCGTGGAACGACGACATGTGTCCATGCTTGCACCTACTTGAACGGGACTCAAGTACTTTCCGTCCCGGCTCCCATCAGCGCGTCCCGCGAAATCCGGCCGATCTACCCCGCCTTGCCACACCCCGGAGCGGTTTGCTTGACTGCCACTGATTGCACAAAGTGAAATCACTGAGGGGGCCGCGATGGGCTGGACCGACTTCGAGTGGCTGGAGGGCGCGGACCCGAGCCCGGACGGCACGGCCGTCGTGTACGTGGGCGACGCGTCCGGCAGACCCCAGCCGTGGGTGCTGCCGCTGGACGGCGGGCCGGCTCGGCTCGTCGAGGTGCCCGGTTCGATCCGCCGGTGCCTGTGGCGGCCGGACGGCGCGCGGCTGCTGGTCGTCTCCGACCCCGACGGGGGCGAGGACCACCGACTGGCCGAGGTGGACCCGGTCACCGGCACCGTCGAGTGGCTGGCGGCCGAGGACGGCGTGCGGTGCGAGGTCGGTCCCCCGCACGGGCACACCGGCCGGCCCTACAGCGCGGACGGCGCGCTCCTGGCGTACGCGAGCAACGCCCGCGACCGCGAGGTGTTCGACGTGCGGGTGCGGGACCTGCGCACGGGTGACGACCGGATCGTGCTGGAGGGCGACGACCGGTACGTGCCGATGGGCTTCTCCCCCGACTCCGGGCTGCTGCTCGTGCTGCGGCTGCACCAGAACACCGAGCAGGACCTGTTCGTGTGCGACCTGGCCGCCGGCACGACCCGCCGGTTGACCCACGACGGCGTTCCGACGAAGAACCAGCCGGTCGCCTGGCTGCCCGACTCGTCCGGCTTCCACCTGTGCACCACGCGGGGCCGGGACTTCCTCGGGTTGGCCGTGCTGTCCCTGACCGGCGAGCTGACCTGGACCGCCACGCCGGAGTCCGATGTGGACGGCGCGGCGCTGTCCCCGGACGGCACCCGGCTGGCGTGGGGCGTGAACGAGGACGGGTACACGCGGCTGCGGTGGGCCGAGGTCGGCGGCGCGGCGCGGGACGTCGAGGGCTTGCCGACCGGGACCGCGGTGACGGAGTTCGGGCTCGGCGGGCAGGTCCTGCGGTTCACGCCGAGCGGTGAGCTGCTGGTCCAGCTCTCGCGGCCGGACGCGGCGACCGACCTGTTCCTGGTGGACCTGCCGGCCGGCCGGGCGCGCCGGCTCACCGACGCGGGCGCCGGGCTGCCCGGCGGGATGGTGGTGCCGGAGGTCGTGCGCGTGACGAGCGACGACGGCGAGAGCGTGCCGGTCCTGTTGTACCGGCCGCCGACGGCGGACGGCCCGGTGCCGCTGGTGGTGACCGTGCACGGCGGGCCGGAGTTCCAGGCGCGGCCGACGTTCGACCCGTGGGTGCAGGAACTGCTGGCGCGCGGCATCGCGGTGGCGGCGCCCAACATCCGCGGGTCCTCCGGGTACGGGATGCGCTACCAGCGGTTGATCTACCGCGACTGGGGCGGCGGCGACCTGGCGGACCTCGCGGCGGTCGTGCGGCACGTCCGCGGGCTCGACTGGGTGGACGGCGACCGGCTCGGCGTGCACGGCGCGTCGTACGGCGGGTTCGCCGTGTTCGCCTGCCTGGCGCTGCTGCCGGACCTGTGGCGGGCCGGGGTGAGCGAGTGCGGGTCGTCGGACCTGATCAGCGACATCCGGTCGTTCCCGCCGACGTGGCGCAAGCGGGCCGTCGAGTGGATCGGCGACCCCGACGACCCGGCCGACGCCGCCCGGCTCACCGCGCGCAGCCCGCTGGCGAACGCGGACCGGGTGACCGCCCCGGTGCTGATCATGCACGGCGAGAACGACACGCGGGTGAACCCCGAGGAGTCCGAGCGGATGTACCGGCGACTGCGCGAGCTGGGCAAGCCGGCGGAGCTGGTGCTGCACCCCGGTGTCGGGCACGAGGTCGACCGGGGCTCGTTCGCCACGACCGTGGACCTGATGGCGTCGTGGTTCGAGGAGCACCTCGCGCAGCGGTGAGCCGGGGGTGGGTCCTCAGAGAACCAGGAACAGGTGGAGGCCCACCAGCAGACCGCACGCCACGGTGTGCCCGACCTTGTTCTGCACCAGCAGCGCGGCGAACTCGCGCAGGAAGGCGCTCGGCAGGAAGTACGCGGCGGTGGGCGCGCCGAGGATCTGCATCCGCAACCTGAGCCGGCGGGCGGTGACGGCCGCGCGGAACACGTGGAAGTTGTTGGTGACACCCACCGCGCGCCCCTGCCAGCCGTGCTCGGCCAGCACCCGCGCGCTGTAGGCGAGGTTCTGCTCGGTGGTGGTGGAGCGGTCCTCCACCAGGACGCGGTCGTCGGGCACGCCGCGGCGCACCAGGTAGTCGCGCATCGCCGCCGCCTCGGACACGTCCTCGTCCGGACCCTGTCCGCCGGAGACGACCACGAGCGGCGGCCGGCCCGCCCCGACCCCGTGCTCGTACACCCGGATCGCGCGGTCGAGCCTGCTCGCCAGCAGCGGCGGCACCCGGTCGCCGTTCAGGCCCGCGCCGAGCACCACGACCGCGTCGAAGCCGGTGCGGCGGCCCAGGCTGCCGTAGACGATCGAGTACAGCAGGAGGCTCACGAACAGGAACGCCACGTAGGCCGCCACCACCAGCAGCGACCCGATGACCGCGTCCACCACCGGGCCGGTGCGCGCGGTGAGGAACCCGAACGCGGCCACCACGCCGAAGATCGCCAGCCCGGCCAGCAGCGACAGCAGGTTGGCCAGGCCGAACCCCTCGCGGCGCAGCACCAGCACGCCGTTGGCGATCAGCGCGACCGGCAGCACGAACCCCAGTCCCAGCAGCAGTGCCACGAACCCGTACCCGAGCGCGACCCCCGGCCACCCCTCGGTCTCGACGGCCCGGAACAGCAGCCACAGCAGCAGGAGCAGGAGCGTCACGCCGAGCCACACCGCGTTGCGGACCCGCCGCCGGTCGCGCACGACGCCGACGACGAAGAACAGGGCCGGCACGATCGCGGCGATCCCGAAGATCATGCGCGTCAATCTAGGCGGCGCACCCCCCGGTCGCCACAGCGCCTCCGCCTGCGACCACCCGCCTGCGACCACTGGGGTCGCCGAGTGTCGATGGCCCCGTTCCGGCTGCTCCCGCTGCTGCCCGGCGGAGCGCCGCGACCCGCCCGGTCTCCTGGACGCCAGGCCGTGCGGCTGCTCGCGCTGCTCCGCCTCCGCGCCACGGGATGACGCGACCGCGGCGACCGGCCGCCGCGTCGCCGTCGCGGTGCCCGTCCCGCCGTCCCGTCAGACGTGCGGGACGTCGGCCTGGACGGTCCGGCCGTTGAGCGGCTGGGGCGCGCGGGCGTCGCCGTCGTGGAACAGGTGCCGGAAGCGGGAGACGGTGGCCCGGGTGACCGTCTTCCCGTGCGTCAGGAACCACTGCACACCCTCGGTGAAGGGAGCGGTGGTCAGCGAGCCGGTGCAGCGGGCCGTGGCGCGGTTCGCCGGCAGCAGGGTCTCCAGGTCCACGTCGGCGACGTGCACCTCCTCGCCGCACTCGGGTGCGAGGCGTGCCGGCACCCGGTCCACCGTGGAGGGGGCGCCGACGCGCAGCGGAACGCCGACCACCACCAGCGGCCCGCCCGACGCGCTGCGGTGCACCAGGTGCACCTCCAGCGGGTCGACGTGCCCGGCGAACCGGTGCTCGGACGGCGTGTGGAAGTGGACGAGGTCGTAGCGGACCCCGGACAGCGTCACGTGCGCCGCGCCCGGCTCGACCTCCGCCTCCTCGGTCTCCTCGTGGTCGCGCGCGGCGCGGCCCCGGGCGGCGGCCTCGTCCTTGCGGACGTGGTGCAGGTCCAGGTCGGAGTGGCCGCAGCAGACCTCCAGGCCCGGCAGGTCCGGGGTGAACCGGACCGGGGTGCCGCCGGCGGTCAGGAGCGCGCCGAGGACGACGGGAACGGCGATGGCGACGATGCCTCTTCCGGCCGCGGTGGGTGCAGCCTTCGGGACGTGCGGCCCGGGCGGGGATCGACCACCCGGCGGGACCGCACGATCCTCCACCCGGGCCGCCGTGGAGCAGAAGATCGATGAAACGCCCAAAGGCCTGATGGGGACGAAGCGATCTGTGCTTCGTGTCACGGACTCGGCTCCGGACCGGGAGGTGCCGGGACCGGGCACCGCGGACGTCGGTCATCCGGTCACCGTCGAATTCCACCCGACGTGGCGTCCGGGCGCGAACCACATGGGTGATGTCGTTCACCCGGTCGCGGGTTTGGGACATCCGACCAGGGGATACCTGGGAGCAACACCTTGAATCGACGAGGTGTCGGAGGTGTGCGTGTGATGAAGATGGCGGGGCCGCTCGACCAAGGCCTCGACCTCGTGCTCGACGCTGTGCCGACCCAGCCCGAGGTGGACGTGTGGGTCCGCCAGGTGGCCGGTTGCGTGGGCATCCGCCCCGGCGACGACTTCGTGCGGATCGCCGCGGAACTGATCGACAACGCCCACCGCCACGCGGACGGCCCGTACCGGGTGCGGTTGTGGCGGGTGGACGACTGCGACGCGCTGCGCGTGCAGGTCGTCGACCGGAGCCCGAGCACCCTGCCCGTCCTGGGCAGACCCGACGTCCCGGCGCAGGGCAGCGGGCTGGTGATGGTGAACCGGCTGTCCTCGCACTGGGGCTTCGAGTGCGACCACGACGGCAAGACCGTGTGGGCCGAAGTCCGCTCCTGACCCTCCGGCTCCCGACCCTCCAACTCCTCTCCCTCCTGGGGAGCGGTCAGGCCGAGTAGGTGCGCGTCTCGGTGGCTTTCACCGCCGCCCACAGGTGGTCACCCGGGCGCAGGCGCAGTTCGGCGACCGTGGCCGTGGTGACGTCGGCCAGCACGGGCGGGGCGCCGTCCAGGCGGACCCGGGTGGTGTGGGCGTGCTGCTCCACGCCGGCCACGGTCACCGGCCAGGTGTTGCGTGGGCTGCCGGTGGGGCGCTCGGGGTGAAGGCTCACGGCCGTCGGCGCGAACGCGACCAGCACCGGCCCCGACGCGGGTTCCGCGGTGGTGAGGCGCCCACCGGCGGCCAGGTCGACCACCGCCGTGCCGTCCGCGGTGCCCCGGTAGAGGTTCAGGCCCACCAGGTCGGCCACGTACGGGGTGCGCGGGTGGCGTGCCACGTCGGTCGGCGTGCCCTCCTGCACGGCCCGCCCGCGTTCGAGGATCACCAGGCGGTCGGCCAGGACCATCGCGTCGAGCGGGTCGTGCGTGACGAGCACCGTGCCGCCGGGGAACCGGTCGAGGTGGCGGCCCAGTTCGGCGCGGACGTGCAGGCGCGTGGCGGCGTCCAGCGCGGCCAGCGGCTCGTCGAGCAGGAGCAGCCCGGGGTCGGTCGCCAGGGCGCGGGCCAGGGCGACGCGCTGCGCCTGGCCGCCGGACAGGGCGCGGGGTTTGGCGGCGGCGTGCTCGGCCAGGCCCACCCGGTCCAGCCACCCCAGCGCCGCGGCGCGGGCGTCGGCCTTGCGGGCGCCGCGGGCACGTGGGCCGAACGCGACGTTCTCCAGCGCCGACAGGTGCGCGAACAGCAGGTAGTCCTGGAACACCACGCCGATCGGCCGCCGCTCCGGCGGCACGAACACCCCCGGCGGCTCGTCCCACGACCGCCCGTCCAGGCGCAGGTGGCCACCGGTCAGCGGCAGCAGCCCGGCCAGGGCGCGCAGCGCGGTCGTCTTGCCCGCGCCGTTCGGGCCGAGCAGTGCCACCACCTCGCCGCGCCCGACGGTCAGCGGGAGGTCGATCTCGAACGTCCCGCGGGTGAGGCGGAGGTGGGCGTCCAGGGTCACGCGGCACCCCGCACCCAGCGGTCGCGCAGCCCGACGAGCACCGCGACCGAGACGAGCAGCAGCACGACGCTGAGCACGATCGCCGCGTCCGGGTCGGTCTCCAGCGCCAGGTACACGGCGAGCGGCATGGTCGTGGTCTCACCGGGGAAGTTGCCCGCGAACGTGATGGTCGCGCCGAACTCGCCGAGTGCCCGCGCCCAGCACAGCACCGTGCCCGCGACCAGGCCGGGCAGGATCGACGGCAGGGTGACCCGGCGGAACACCACCAGGCGCGACGCGCCGAGGGTCGCGGCGGCCTCCTCGTAGCGGGGGTCGGCGGCGCGCAGCGCGCCCTCCACCGAGATGACGAGGAACGGCATCGCGACGAACGCCTCCGCCACCACCACGCCGGCCGTGGTGAACGGCAGCGAGACGCCGAACCAGGCGTCGAGGTGCTCGCCGACCAGCCCGCGCCGCCCCAGCACGAACAGCAGCGCCACCCCGCCGACCACGGGCGGCAGGACGAGCGGCACCGTCACCAGCGCCCGCAGGAACCCCCGGCCGGGCAGGTCGGCGCGCGCCAGCACCCACGCCAGCGGCACGCCGAGCAGCAGGCACACGACCGTCGCCAGCGACGCGCACACCAGCGACAGCCTCAGCGCCTCGCCGACCTCCGGGCTCACCAGCCGCCGCGGCAGCTCGGCCCACGGCGTGCGGACGAGCAGCCCGACGAACGGGACCAGCAGGAACGCCAGGCCCAGCGCGGCGGGCAGCACGAGCACGACGGGCGGCCGCGCCCGTCCCCGCACCCGGCTCACGGCGCGAGGAACCCGGCGCCGGTGAGCGCGGCCCGGCCCGCGTCGGACAGCACGAAGTCGACGAACGCCCGCGCACCGGCCGCGTCGGGCGCGCCGGCCAGCGGTGCGATCGGGTAGTCGTTGACGGCCCGCCCGGCCTCGGGGAAGTCGATGCCCTCGACGGCGTCGCCCGCCGCCCGCACGTCGGTGAGGTAGACGAGGGCGGCGTCGACCTCGCCCAGCCGCACCTTGGTGAGCACGGCCTTCACGTCCTGCTCCAGCGTGTCCGGCCGGGGCGTCACGCCCGCCGCGTCGAACACCGCCTTCGCCGCCGCGCCGCACGGCACCTGCTCGGCGCACAGCGCGACGGTCGCGTCGGCGTCGGCGAAGTCTGCCAGCCCGGTGATCCCGGCCGGGTTGCCCCGGGGCACCGCGATCCGGAGCGCGTTGCGCGCGAACGTCACGGGCGTCGCGGTGACGTCGCCCGACGCCACCACCTGCCGCATGTTCGCCGGCGCGGCCGAGGCGAACACGTCGACCGGCGCGCCCTGCGCGATCTGCTGCGCCAGCGACGAGCTGCCGCCGAAGCTGAAGACGACCTCGACGCCGGGGTCGGCGGCCTCGAACTCCTCCCCCAGCTCCGTGAACACCCCGGTCAGCGACGCGGCGGCGAACACGGTGACCCGACCCTTCCCCCGGTCGGGAGGCTCGGCGTTCCCGCAGGACACCAGGACGGACGCGGCCACCAGGACGGACGCGGCGAGGAGTCGCACCGGGTCAGCCCTCCGGGATCTCGACGACGACGTGGGTGCTCTTGATCGAGGCGACCGCGACGGTGCCGATCTCCAGGCCCAGCTCGTCGGCCGACTCGCGGCTCATCAGCGACACCACCCGGAACGGTCCGGCCTGCATCTCGACCTGCGCCATCACGCCGTCCTTGACGACCCGGGTGACGATGCCGCGCATCCGGTTGCGGGCGGACGCGGCGACCGTGACGCCCGGCTCGGCGGCCTCGGCGACGCGTTGCGCGAGCGCAGCCAGCTCACGCCCGTCGACGCCCATCCGGCCGCTGTCGAGCTGCACGGCGCCCAACCGGCCCTGGTCGACCCACCGGCGCACCGTGTCGTCGCTGACGCCCAGCAGTGCGGCGGCCTCGCTGATCCGCAGATTCGGCACGTGGAGCACTGTAACTCCGCAGTTGCGGCGATGTCGAGGCACGGCCGGAGGTCGAGGCGGTTGCCGCTCCGCGCGCCGGGGTAGCCGGGTGGCGACTCCGGAGGAGGACGTGCGCATGGCGGTGGACGGTCGGCAGGCGGTCGTGGTCGGGGTGGACGGCTCCGAGCAGTCGCGAACAGCGGCGTTGTGGGCGGCGCAGGAGGCGACGGGCAGAGGGCTGCGGCTGGTCGTCGTGTCCGCGGTGCACGGGCCGTTCCCCGAACTGGTGTTCACCGCCGGGGCCGCGCCGCTGCCCGAGGTGGTCGACGAGGACTCGGTGCGCGCGTTCGCCGAGAGCCACCTGGAGGAGGTCGCCGACGAGTGCCGGGAGTTCGTGCCCGACGTCGAGGCGCACCTCCTGCCGGGACGCCCCGCCGAGGTGCTGCGGGAGGTCGGCGCGGACGCCGAGCTGGTCGTGGTCGGCTGGTCGGGGCGAACGGGCCTGGCCAAGGCGCTGCTCGGCTCGACGGCCGCCGACCTCGTGCACCAGGGCGACCGCCCGACGGTCGTGGTCCGGGACTCCGGCGCGCTCGGGCAGGCGGTCGTGGTCGGGGTGGACGGGTCGCCGTCGAGCGGACGGGCCGCGGACTTCGCGTTCGACTTCGCCGACCGCCACGGCCTCCGCGTCGTGGCGGTGCACGCGTGGGCGGACGCGGTGATGCCGGTGGCGGTGCCCGAACTGGGCTGGAACCACGACTGGGACGCGGTGCGGGTCGCGGCGGGCGAGGTCGTCGAGCGCGAACTGGCCGTGCGGCGGCAGCGGTACCCGCGGGTGGAGGCCGAACTGGCGGTGGCGTTCGACAGCCCCGCGCACGCCCTGCTGGAGCAGGCGCGCGGCGCGGCGCTGCTCGTCGTCGGCAGTCGCGGTCGCAGCGCGGTGCGGCGGGCCCTGCTGGGTTCGGTGAGCCACGCAGTCGTCTACCACGCGCCCTGCACGGTCGCCGTCGTGCACGGGGAGTGAGCCGTGACCGACGGGGAGGCCCACCGCATGGGCGAGGAACTGCCGCCGCCCGCGCCACCGCGCAGCGCGCTCACCCTGCGGTTGTGGGTGGCCGGGTTCGGCATCGTGTTCAACGGCGTGGCGGCCTGGTTGTGCTTCCGCGCGGACCTGGGCTGGTTGGGCTGGTTGCTCGCCGTGCTGGTCGTCGTGCTGGTGGTGGACTTCGCCTGGGTCGTGCACCGCAAGCGACGCGGCGACCCGGGCTAGCGCCGGGTCGGCGGCGACCCCGGCCGGCCGGGAACAGGACCGACCGGGAACAGGGGCCGGGGTTGACCTCTCCGGTCATGCGCCTGCTCCTCGTCCGCCACGGCGAGTCGCTGCACCGGGTCCGGGACATCGTCTCCGCCGAGCACGGGTGCCCCGGGCTCACCGACCTCGGCCGCCGCCAGGTCGCGGCGCTGCGGGACCGGTTCGCCGCCGAACGCCTGCGCGCCGACGTGCTGCTCACCAGCCCGGCCGCTCGTGCCCGGCAGACCGCCGAACTGCTGCGCCCCGCGCTCGGCGCGCCGCCGCTCGTCGAGGAGCGCGGCCTCACCGAACTCCGACTGGGCGAGGGCGAGGGGCTGACCGGCGGGGAGTTCCGCGCCCGTTACGAGCCGTTCGACCTGGTCGCCGAACCCGACCGGCCGATCTGCCCCGGTGGCGAGACCTGGCACGGCTTCGGCTCGCGCGTCCGCGACACCCTCGACGGCCTGGCCGCCGCGCACCGGGGTCGGACCGTCGTGGCCGCCACGCACGCCGGGTTCGCGGTGGTCGCGTTCCTGGTGCTGTTCGCCGTGCCCCGGCCCGGCACCGGAACGCGGGTCGACCCCGGCTTCGCCTCCGTCACCGAGTGGCGGCACGACGGCGGGACGTGGCGGCTGGTCCGCCTCGACGACACCACCCACCCGGGCTGAGGTTCAGCCCCGCCCCACCGTGCTGCGCCTGGGGACCAGCCGGTGGGCGGCGCGCACCTCCACCCCCGGCAGCGGCTCGGTGCTGCCGATGCGGTCCAGGACGCGGTCCACCGCGGTCGCGGCGATGGCCGCCTTGTCGGGCGAGATCGTGCTGATCGGCGGGTTGGAGTAGCGCCCCTCCTCGATGTCGTCGTACCCGATGAGCGCCAGGTCCTCGGGCACGCGCAGGCCGCGTTCCAGCGCCACGTGCAGGGCGCCGAGCGCCACCAGGTCGCTGTAGCAGAACACGGCGTCCGGCGGGTCGGGCCGGTCGAGCAGCCGCCGCATGGCGCCCGAACCGTCCGCGCGGTTGAACCTCGGGGTCGGGATGACCAGCGATTCGTCCACCGGCAGCCCGGCGTCGGTGTGCGCCTGCCGGTAGCCGCGGGTGCGCAGCTGCGCGGCCTCGCCCGTCGGGTACGGCTGGTCGCCGATGGCCGCGATGCGCCGCCTGCCCAGGCCGATCAGGTGGGCGGTCGCTTCTCGGGAGGCGGCCACGTCGTCGATGCCGACGTGGTCGAACACGCCGTTCGACACGCGTTCGCCGAGCACGACCAGCGGCAGCGACGGGTCCACCGCGGTCAGGTCGTCCTGGGACAGGCCGAGCGGGCTGAAGATCATCCCGTCGAACAGCAGGGCGCGCCCGGCGCGGCGCACCAGGTCCCGCTCGTGCTCCGGGTCGCCGTCGGTCTGGTCGATCAGCACGTTGTAGCCGCGGTCCCTGGCGCGCGGGATGATCGCCTGGAGCAGCTCGGCGAAGTACGGCGTGTCCAGGTAGGGCACGACGACCGCGAGCTGCCCGGACCGGCCGTAGACGAGGTTGCGGGCGAGCACGTTGGGCCGGTAGCCCAGTTCGGCGATGGCGCGCTCGACCTTGGCGCGGGTGTGGTCGGTGACGCGGGCATAGCCGTTGACCACGTTCGACACCGTCCGCGGGGACACCCCCGCGAGCAAGGCAACGTCACGCAGCGTGGCGTCGCGCATGGTCCTCCTCCGCCCGGCCCGGACGGGCCCCGGTCGTTGCCGGAAGTGTGCACGCCGGCCGACGCCCACGACAAGCAGGACGTGCGGTTGGTGCGAATGGCGTACGTATCAGGTCTTGCAGCGCGGCAAAACGGGGTGGATAGTGCTTTGCAGCGCAGCAAAATCCGGTGCCACGGCGGCATCCAGGGTCGGTGGACCACCGAGCCCGGCGGTCGTGGTGCAACACCCGACCGGTTCCGCCACCCTCGCGCGGGACCACCGCAGCACCTCCCCTCTTCCCGTCGCGGTCACGTGCCGTGACGAACAGCCGCGTGCCCGTTCGCGGCGGAAAGGCGCTGTCCATGCTCAAGCGGTTGGGAAGGCTCGTGCGCGTGCTCGCCGCGGGCGGTCTGCTCGCGGTCGCCGGCTGCGGGGGCGCGTCGAGCGACGACGGCCCGGTGCGCGTGTCCGTGTGGGCCTGGTACCCCGAGTTCAAGAGCGTGGTCGAGGCGTTCAACGCCTCCCACACCGACGTCCAGGTCGAGTGGACCAACGTCGGCACCGGACCCGACCAGTACGCCAAGCTGAAGACCGCGTTCACCGCGGGCAAGGGCGCGCCGGACGTGGCGATGGTGGAGTTCCAGCAGATCCCCACGTTCATCATCCTCGACGCCCTGGTCGACATGGGGCAGTACGGCGCGAACGACGACGAGCCCCTGTACGCCGAGTGGGCGTGGAGCCAGGCCACGGACGGGGACCGGGTGTACGCGATCCCGGTGGACGGCGGCCCGATGGCGCTGATGTACCGCAAGGACCTGTTCGACCGGCACGGCATCCCGGTGCCGACCACCTGGGACGAGTACCGCGTCGCCGCCGAGCGCATCAAGGCCGTCGACCCGGGCGCGTTCGTCGCGAGCTTCGGCAGCGACGGCGGCTGGATCAACGGCCTGATGTGGCAGGCCGGGTGCCGCCCCTACGGCTACTCGCAGGCCGAGGCGCGCGACCGGGTCCGGATCGCGCTGACCGCGCCGGAGTGCCGCAAGGTGTTCGACTTCTACGGCGACCTGGTCAGCCGGGGGCTCATGGCCACCGACCCGTTCTTCACCGCCGACGCCACCGCCGCGCTCGACTCCGGCAAGTACTGGACGTGGGCCGCGGCGGGCTGGACGCCCGGCTACGTCGCCGGGTCGCTGAAGAACACGGCGGGCAAGTGGGCGGTCGCACCGATGCCGCAGTGGACGGCGGGCGCGGACGAGCAGGGCGACTGGGGCGGCTCGACGTTCACCGTCACCAAGCAGGCGAAGAACCCGGAGGCGGCAACGAAGGTGGCGCGCGAGCTGTTCGGGAGGTCGAAGGAGGCGTGGGACGTCGGGTTGCACAAGGCGTTCCTCTACCCGCTGGTCAAGGAGGTCGCGGCCGACCCGGCGTTCACCGGCAAGTCCTACGAGTTCTTCGCGGGCCAGAAGGTGAACGAGATCTTCGTGCCGGTGTCGGAGAAGCTCGACGAGTTCCAGTACACGCCGTTCCAGGACTTCGTGTTCGGCGAGCTGAACGACCGGGCGGCCGAGGCGGTGGCGGGCAGCAGGCCGTGGGGCACGGTGCTGGAGGCGACGCAGGAGAACGTCGTCGCCTACGCCGAGCAGCAGGGCTTCAAGGTCGACCGGTGACGGGGGCGCGGGTGGGGGCCCGTCGGCGCGTCACCGCGCACCCCGTCGCCGGGGCGTTGTTCGTGCTGCCGTTCTTCCTCGTGGTCGTCGCGTTCCTGGTGGTGCCGCTGGGGTACGCGTTCTGGCTGAGCCTGTCCAGCCGCAGCCTCGCCCTGGGCACGCGGTTCACCGGCCTGGAGAACTACGCCCGCGCGTTCACCGACCCCGTGCTGCTCGACGGGCTGGTGCGGGTGGCCCTGTTCGGGGCGGTGCAGATCCCGGTCATGCTGGGCGTGGCGCTGGCCGGCGCGCTCGCGCTGGACGCCGTGAAGACCCGGTTCGCCGCGGTGTTCCGGCTGGTGGCGTTCATGCCGTACGCCGTGCCCGCCGTGATCGGCGCGCTCATGTGGGGCTTCCTCTACAGCCGCACGTTCGGGCCGTTCGCGGACGTGCCCACGTGGTTCGGCGGCGAGCCGGTCGACTTCTTCGGCACGTCGTGGCTGCTGCTGTCGCTGGGCAACATCGTCACCTGGGCCTGGACCGGCTACAACATGATCATCCTGTACTCGGCCCTCCAGGGCGTGCCGCGCGAGACGTACGAGGCGGCGGTCATCGACGGCGCGTCGCAGGTGCAGCTCGCGCTGCGGGTGAAGGTGCCGGCGATCCGGTCGGCGATCGGCCTGGCCTCGATCTTCGCCGTCATCGGCACCATGCAGTTCTTCACCGAGCCGCACGTGATGGCCCGGTTCGCGCCGCAGGTCTCCAGCGGCTACACGCCGAACCTCTACGCCTACAACCAGGCGTTCGCCTACTCCGACTTCCACTACTCGGCGGCCATCTCGTTCGCGCTCGGGTTCCTGGTGTTCGTGGTGGCCTACGCCGTGGTGTTCGTCCGACGCCGGGGAGTCCGACCGTGACCGCGCGCACGAGGCTGCCGCACCTGCTGATGTTCGCGGGGATCGTGTACTTCGTGGTCCCGCTGCTGTGGGTGGTGGTCGCGGCCACCAAGAGCCAGCCGGGGCTGCTGTCGAGCCCGGCGCTGTGGTTCGCCGACGAGTTCAGCCTGGTGGACAACGTGCGGCAGCTGTTCCGCGAGGACGACGGCGCGTACGGCCGCTGGATCGCCAACACCGCGCTGTACTCCGGGGTGAGCGCGCTGGGCGCGACGTCGCTCGCCGCGCTCGCCGGCTACGGCCTGGCCCGGTTCTCGTTCCCGGGCAAGCGCCTGTTCGAGACCGCGCTGCTGGGCATGATCATGGTGCCGGCGACGGCGCTCGTGCTGCCCACGTACCTGATCCTGTCCGAGCTGGAGGTCGTGGACACCGTGTGGGCGGTCATCCTGCCCTCGCTGCTGAGCCCGTTCGGCACCTACCTGATCAGGGTGTACGTCGCGGAGAGCGTGCCGGTGGAACTGCTCGAAGCGGCGCGCATCGACCGCGCGGGCGAGCTGCGGATCTTCTGGCGGATCGCGCTGCCGATGATGCGGCCCGCCCTCGTCACCGTCTTCCTGTTCACCCTGGTGGCGACGTGGAACAACTACTTCCTGCCGCTGGTCATGCTCAGCGACGCCGACCTGTACCCGCTCACCGTGGGGTTGACCACCTGGTTCAACACCGCGCAGCAGGAGGCCGGCACGCGCGTGCTGTTCAACCTGGTCGTCACCGGCTCGCTGCTGGCGATCGTCCCCCTCGTCGTCGCCTTCGTCCTGCTCCAGCGCTTCTGGCGCAGCGGCGCCGGCGCGGGAGCACTCAAGTAGGAGGACCATGCTCACCGCTTCCCTCGCCCTGAGCCCCGACCACGTGGTCGGGCCCGTGCGCCGCCGGCTGTTCGGGTCGTTCGTCGAGCACCTCGGCCGGTGCGTCCGCACGGGCATCCACGAACCCGGTCACCCGACCGCCGACGAGGACGGCTTCCGCGGTGACGTGCTGGAGCTGACCCGCGAACTGGGCGTGTCCGTGGTCCGCTACCCGGGCGGCAACTTCGTCTCCGGCTACCGCTGGGAGGACGGCGTCGGCCCGGTCGCCTCCCGACCGACGCGACGCGACCTGGCGTGGCGCTCCATCGAGGACAACGCGGTGGGCCTGGACGAGTTCGCGCGCTGGGCGCGCAAGGCCGACGTCGAGGTGATGTACGCGGTGAACCTCGGCACGCGCGGCGTGGCCGAGGCGCTCGACGTGCACGAGTACGCCAACCACGAGGGCGGCACGCACCTGTCGGAACTGCGGCGCGCCAACGGCTCGCCCGAGCCGCACGGGGTGCGGCTGTGGTGCCTGGGCAACGAGATGGACGGCCCGTGGCAGACCGGGCACAAGACCGCGCACGAGTACGGCCGCCTGGCCGCCGAGACGGCGCGGGCGCTGCGCCAGGCCGAACCCGACCTGGAGCTGGTGGCCTGCGGCAGCTCCAACTCGGCGATGCCGACGTTCGGCGCGTGGGAGGACACCGTCCTGGCGTTGACCTACGACCAGGTGGACCACATCTCCCTGCACGCCTACTACGAGCCGCTGGACGGCGACGTGGCGAGCTTCCTCGCGTCGGCCGTGGACATGGACTACTTCATCGAGCGGGTGGCGGCGACGGCGGACGCGGTGGGCGCGCGGCTCAAGAGCGACAAGCGGATCACCCTGTCGTTCGACGAGTGGAACGTCTGGTACCTGAGCCGGTTCCAGGCCGACCCGCCCACCGAGTGGCGGGTCGCGCCGCCGCTGCTGGAGGACGTCTACGACGTGACCGACGCGGTGGTCGTCGGCAGCCTGCTGATCTCGCTGCTGCGCCACAGCGACCGGGTGGCCGTGGCCTGCCAGGCGCAGCTGGTGAACGTGATCGCGCCGATCCGCGCCGAACCCGGCGGACCGGCGTGGCGGCAGACGACGTTCCACCCGTTCGCGCTGACCTCGCGCCTGGCGGCCGGCGACGTGCTGCGGGTGGCCGTGGACTCCCCCACCGTGCCCACCGCGCGCTACGGCGACGTGCCCGCGGTGGACGCGGTCGCCACGCACTCCGCCGACGGCGGCACGGTGCTGTTCGTCGTCAACCGGCACCTGTCCGAACCGGTCGAGCTGACCGTGCCGCTGGCCGCGCTGGGCGAGGTGGAGGTGGTCGAGGCGTGGGGCCTGCACGACGAGGACACGACCGCGACCAACAGCGCGGCGGAACCGGACCGCGTCACCCCGACCCCGTCGTCCACCGCCGTGGTGGACGGCGTCCTGCGCGCGACCCTGCCCCCGGTGTCGTGGCACGTCATCCGGCTGGCCCGGCGGGGCTGAGACCGCCGTCGTGCGTTGCGCCCCTCGTTACGGTGGCCGGGTGGACGGATGGCTGTAGGCCCTCCTCACCAGGTTCGGCCCGTTCCGGCGCGGCGTGGAGCAGGCAGTGTCCCTCGCCGTGGCCGAGAGGTCGCGCGCCGACCGGCAGATCGTGGAGGAGGTGCGGCAGCGGCTGCTCCGCGAGTGCGACGAGCGGCTCGACGGCCCGCGGCGGCGGGTCGGCGAGCTGGAGGCCGTCGTCGCCGGCCTGCGCGCCGACGACGCCGACGCCCACCGCCGGGCGGCCGGGTCGCAGGCGGCGCTCGCGGAGCTGGAGCGCCGTTCGGCGGAGCTGGCGGCGGCCGAGGCCGCGCAGGACGACGCGACGTCGTCGGACCTGTTCCGCTGCACGGCGTGCGGCTCGTCGTGGTTGCTGAGCACGCGCCCTGACCGGACCAGCCGGGCGCGCCACCTGTGCGGCCCGGACGGGTGCGCCTCGTGCGGCGAGGACACCCCGGCCCGCTTGTGGCACGCGAAGACGGCCCCGGTGGTCCCCGGCAACGAGCCGGCCCGTCCGTCCGCCCCGCCGCCGGAGGGGGACTCCAGCCGGTGGTCGCCGGGCAACGCCGTGGCGTTCGCGGCCCACCTGGCGGGGGCGGACGCGGTCGTCGTCCACGCGGTCGCGGACCGGACCACCGGCTCCGCCAGCGGCCGGTCGTGTCCCGCGTTCGCCGCGATGGCGAACGGACTCACCCCGGTGCGCGCCCCGGCCGCGGGTGGCATCACCTGGTGCGCCACCGACCTCGCCGGACCACCGGAGCCCCTGGCCCGCGCGGTCTCCGCGGTGGCGACGCCGGCCCTCCTGCCGCTCGCGCAGGCCCTGCGCGTGATCGGTGTCCTCGCCTGCGCCGGCGAAGAAGGGCTCCCGCCGTGCCGGTGCGCCCACGACCTGGTGGAGCCCGGCCTCTCCCACGAGGTCCCGGTCGAGCGGGTGCTCTCGATGGTCCTCCGGGAGGCACTGGCCGCCACCGAGCCGGGGCCCCACGTCGCCGCACGCCTCTCCGAGTCGGACGCGGCGGACGACGGAACCGGATCGGACCTGTTCTGCTGCGTGGACTGCGTGTCGCTGTGGCTGTTGAGCGGGCGCCCCGACGGGACGCTGGAGGTGCGCGGGATCGGTCCCGGCTGCGCGTCGTGCGGTGTTGTCACGGCGGACCGGCTGCGCGGGGTGAAGGGGACATCACCGTGCACCGGCGCTTCCGCCCCCTCGGTCCGCCACGTCCCACCAGCCGCGCTGGACCTCCCGGACGATCGGGAGAGGCGGCTGGAGATCGGCGTCAAGGCGGGTGGCGACATGGTCACCCTGGGAGTCGAGCAGGCTGTGCCCACGGCGATCGGCCGCGAGGTCGGGACGATCGTGAGTTCCTGCCTCGGCGACGCGCCCCGGTGCGGCACGCTGTGCGAGATCGCGAACGGGCTCGCCTTCGCGCCGGAATCGGTGCGGAAGGGCATCGCCTGGTGCACCACCGGCATCGTCGGGCTGCCGGAGGCCGTGGCCCACCCCATCGGCGAGGTGGCGGGCCGCCTGATGCTCGGCGCGGTGCCCCTGACCCTGCTCGCGCAAGGGGTGCGCGCCACCGGTGTCGTGTCCTGCGCGCTGGACGACCGTCTCGGGGAGTGCCGGGCCGCGCGCGAGATGCTCGGCAAGGACCTCGTGGGTCCCACGGTGACCTGGAAGCTGACCGAGGCCCTCGACGTGGCCACCGGTGTGCCCGAACCGGCTCGCGCGGGGTGGTTGGACTTCTTGCGGAACGCGCCGCTGCCGACCGACCTCTCCCCGCCGGCCGATCCCCCGCCCCGGAGATCGACGAGCCCGATCCCCCGGGGCGCTCCCCGTGGAACGGCCCGGGCGGTCTGTAGGTCAGAACCGCCAGTTCCCGGCCTCGTCGTCCCGGCCGTCGTCCACCAGGTGGGCCAAGGCGGCGCGGGCGGCGATGAGGGCGGCACGCGTGGCGTCCGGGTCGCCGCCGGCGGCGTGCGTGAAGGCGTTGCCCAGGTAGCCCTGGACCAGGGTGAGCGGGTCGGCCGGGGATCTGACGACCAGCCCGGCCTGCACCGGCGCCACCGCCTCGGCGAAGGCGGCCAGCATCGATTCGAGGACCGGCCCCGCTTCCGCGTCGCGCAGGACGCGCGGGGACAGGGCGGCGATGGCGGAGTCCACGGCGGACGCCAGCACCGCGGTCGGGTCCGGCGCAGGCCCCCGGCCGTGGGCGGTGGTCGACCCGGCACGCGTCTGCTGCGGCACCGCGACGGGCAGCGGCTCGCTGTTCACGTGACGAGGGTAAGGCCGGTACGGCGGACCGGTTGCCGTGCATCTGCACGTGCACCCGCACGGAGCAGCCGAAATATTCCATTCCAGGGCGTCTACCTGCGGCGACGCGCCGTCCGGGTGTCCTGTCACGACTTCGGGGTCCGCTCCGGTGCCGGGCGCGTCCCCGTGCCGGGGTGCCGGGCGCGGTGGTCCAGAATCGTGCTCCCGCACCAACGAATGGGGGATTCGATGTGGGATGCGACCGCACCGGGAGTGCTGCGCCTGCCGTCCGGGAAGCTCGTGCGCGGCCGCGGGCTGCGCCGACCGCTGCCGGACGGCCCGGAACCGCAGTTCGGCCTGTACCTGCTGGGGTCGGAGCCGCCGGAGACGACCTGGCGGCGCACGTGGGTGCGGTGGCCGGACTTCCGGCTGCCGTCCGACCCGGCCGCGCTCGCGACGGCGCTGCGTGACGTGCTGTCGAGGGCCGGGACCGAACGCGTCGAGGTCGCGTGCGGCGGGGGCATGGGCCGCACGGGCACCGCGCTGGCGTGCCTGGCGGTGCTCGACGGCGTGCCCGCGGCTGAGGCGGTCGCGTACGTGCGGACCCACTACGCGCGGCGAGCGGTGGAAACGCCCTGGCAGAAGCGGTTCGTCACGCGCTTCCGCTAGCGGTCCCGGACGGCGGTGGCCCAGTGCGGGGCACCCGCCTTGCGGGCCACCTCCTCGGCGCGGCGGTAGTGGGCGGCGGCCTGGTCGTGGTCGCCCAGCGCCCCGGCCAGGTCGCCGAGGTACCGGGCGACCGGTCCGAGGGTGAGCAGGCCACTGCCCGCGCCCGCCAGTTCGTCCCGCGCCGGGAGCAGGGCGGCGTGCAGGCGGGTCATGGCCGGGTGGTCGTCGGCGGCGACGGCGGCTCGGGCGTGGAGGCAGAGCCTGGCTTCCAGCAGCAGGTCGTGCGGCGGGTCGGGGATGTCGGCCGCCGGTCGGGTCCACGGTTCGTACGGGCCCCAGTCGGCGTCCGGCTGTCGGATGTCCAGGGTCAGCAGGGCCAGCGGGAGCAGTCCGGCGGACAGGCCGGGCATGCCGGTGGACGGCAGGCGCGCGGCGGCGGCCCGGTAGGCGGCCGCGGCCTCGTCGTGGTGACCGGTGATCGCCAGGCGCAGGGCGGCGTACCAGTCGGTGAAGACGGCGACCAGCGGGAGGTCGTGGCGGGCGGCCAGGGCGTCGGCCGCGGCGGCGTGGTGGTCGGCGGTGGGCAGGTCGGCCCGTGCGGCGTGGGCCTGGAGCAGCACCAGGTGGGCCAGGACCTCGTGGGTGACCAGGTGGTGGCGGACTGCCAGGGCTTCCAGTTCGGCGCCGATCCGGGCGCGTTCCGGCGCCAGGCCCGCGCGGTGGCACGTGTGGAGGAAGCGGCCGTTGAGGGCCGTGGCGAGGAGGAGCGGGTCGTCCAGGTCCCGGGCGATCCGCTCGGCTTCCCGGGCGGCGTCCGCCCCGCGGCGCGTGGTGTCGGCCCGGCTTTCCAGCGCGGTGGTGGCGAGCAGGCGGGCGCGGTCGCCGTCGTGCCCGGCGGGGAGGGCGGCGAGGGTGCGCCCGGCTGCCGTGACGAGGCGTGCCGACAGGGCCTCGTCGTCGTTGGTGGTCCAGATCGCGGGCACGTCGGACGTCCCGATCACGGCGGCCGTGCGCACCGGGTCGCCCAGCGCCTCGGCCGCGGTGACGGCTTCGGCGCGGTACCGGCGGGCGGCCGGCAGGTCACCGGCGACGGAAAGCGTCCGGACCAGGCCCACGAGGGCGTCGAGGCGGTCCCCGCCGCCGGTGTGGCCGCCGTCCGTGCGGTCGCCGTCCGCCAGGTCCAGGACCGCGCGCCACAGGCGGGCCGCCTCGTGCGGGGCGAAGCGGTGTTCGGCGCGTTCGGCGGCGGCGCGGGCGTGGCGGGCGGTGCGGTCCGGCGCGGCCCTGCCGCCCGCGCGCAGCAGGTGGTGGGCGATGGCCTCGACCTCGTCGGGCCGGGTCGCTTCGAGGACGTCGGCGACGGCGAGGTGCAGCCGGGCGCGGCGGGCGAGCGTGGTGTCCTCGTAGAGCGCTTCCCGCACCAGCGCGTGCGCGAACCGCACGTGGTCGGCGTCCCGCTCCACCAGGAAGCCCGCGGCCAGCGCGGTCTCCACCGAGGTCAGCACGCCCTCCTCGTCGCCCGCGAGTCGCACCAGGACGTCCAGGTCGACGTCCTGGCCGAGGACCGCGGCCTGCCGCAGGTGGGTGCGGGCCGTTTCGGCGAGTGCCGCCAGGCGGTGCCGGATCACGTCGCGGACGCCGGTCGGCACGGCGTGCAGCACGGCGTCGCCCCCGGTCCGCCACAGCCGGGTCAGCTCACGCACGAAGAACGGGTTGCCGCCGCTGCGCCGGTGGATCGCGCGGGCCTCGGCGGGCGTCGGCTCCCGGTCGGCGGTGGCGCGCACCAGTTCCCGCACCTGCGGTCCGGTCAGCCCGCCCAGGTAGACGCGGACGGGTTCGGCGCGGGCGAGCCGGCCCAGCGCCTCGGTCAGCGCCGGTGAGAGGTCGGTGGAGCGGTAGGTGCCGACGACCAGCGCCTGCCCGGCGGCCGGGTCGGTGACCAGGGTGGCCAGCAGGGCCAGCGTCTCCTCGTCGGCCCAGTGCAGGTCGTCGAGCACCAGCAGCGCCGGCCCGAGGCCGGCGACGGCCGCGGCGGCGGCGCGGTGGCGTTCGAACCGCGATCCGGCGGGCACGTCCTCCGACCCGAGCGCTTCGCGCACCTGCGTCCACGGCCAGGCGGCGGGCACGCCGGGCAGTTCGGGGCACGCGCCCCAGGCGACCCGCCGGCCGGAGGCCGCCTGGCGTTCCGCGAAGGCCCCGGCCAACGCGGTCTTGCCCGCGCCGGCCGCGCCGGAGAGCAGCACCAGCCGCCGCCCCTCCGCCGCCGCGCGCTCCAGTTCGGCCAGCTCCTCCGCCCGCCCCACGAACGGCTGCCCGGGACCGGGCCGGGTGCGGGAGCCGGCCGTCCGCGCACCACCGGTCGGCGATCCCGCCGGTGCGCGCCGGTCCGCGAGCGGCGGCACGAGGTGCGGGGCCTGGGCGAGCACGTCCGCCTCCAGCCGGCGCAACGCCGGTCCCGGGTCCACCCCCAGCTCGGCCCGCAGCACCTCGCGCGCCGACCGCAGCTCGGCCAGCGCCTCGCCCTGCCGGCCCGCCCGGTAGAGCGCCAGGGCCAGCAGCCCGCGCCCGTCCTCGCGCAGCGGGTTCGCCGCGACGTGCGCCCGCAGCTCCGGCACCGACTCGGCCGCCGCCCCCAGGGCCAGGGCTGCCGACGCCCTCAGCTCCACCCCCGACAACCGCAGTTCGGCCAGCCGCTCCGCCTCGCCGCGCGCCCACGCCCGGTCGGCGAACTCGGCGTACGCCGGTCCCCGCCACAGCGCGAGCGCCTCGTCCAGCAGCGCCCGGGCCTCCCCTGGCTCGTCCTCCACCAGCCGCGCCGCCGACGTGACCGCCGCCTCGAAGCGCCACGCGTCCACCGCCCGGGCCTCGGCCCGCAACGCGTAACCGGGTGCGGCGGTGACGAGCAGGCGCGCGGGCGTCCGGGGCGGTCGGTCCGGTTCCAGGGCTTTGCGCAGCGCGCCGACGAACGTCTGCACGGCGCCGACCGCACCGCCCGGCGCGTCGTCCTCCCACAGGTCGTCGACCAGCCGCGCGACCGGCACCACCCGTCCCCGCGCGACCAGCAGGCGCGCCAGCACGGCGCGGTGCCGCGGCCCCTTGAGGTCGACCGGCCCGCGCGCGTCCTCGGCCACCACCGGCCCCAACACCCGGAACTCCACCATCGCGGGGACCAACCTACGTGGCCGCCCACCAGGGCGCCGGGCCGTGCTGATCCGACGCTGACCGGGTGCTGACCGGCGGCCCGCAGGCTGGGTCCACGACCACGAAGGAGTCCCCATGCCCCCCATGACCACCGGGTTCACCGAGCAGCGCGTCACCGTCGCCGACGGCGTGTCGCTGCACGTCGCCGTCGGCGGCTCGGGCAGTCCCGTCGTGCTGCTGCACGGCTTCCCGCAGACCCACCTGATGTGGCGGCACGTCGCCGCCGACCTGGCCGCCGACCACACCGTGATCGTTCCCGACCTGCGCGGTTACGGGGCGAGCGACAAGCCCGCCGACCCGGACGGCCACGCGTACTCGAAGCGCACGATGGGCCGGGACGTGGTGGCGCTGGCCCGTGCGCTCGGCCACGAGCGGTTCGCGCTGGCCGGGCACGACCGGGGCGCGCTGGTCGCGATCCGGACCGGCCTCGACCACCCGGAGGCGGTCACCCACCTGGCGTCGCTGGACGTGCTGCCGACGCTGGACACGTGGGACGTGATGCGCGGCACGAGCGCGGCGGTCGGCTTCCACCTCTACCTGATGGCGCAGCCGCCCGGCCTGCCGGAGGCGATGATCGCCGGCGCGGCGGACGAGTTCTTCGGCCACTTCCTCGACATCTGGGCCACCGACCCGGACGCCATCCCGGCGGACGTGCGGGCCGAGTACCTGCGGGCCTCGCGCGAGGCGATCCCGTCGATCGTGGCGGACTACCGCGCGTCGGCGGGCGTCGACGTGGCGCACGACCGGGCGGACCTGGAGTCGGGCACGGTGCTGCGGATGCCGGTGACCGTGCTCCAGCAGGACTGGGGCGCGGCCCTCGGTTTCGACGCCGCCGCCCGGTGGCGGGCGTGGGCGCCGGACCTCGACCACCGGACCGTGACGTGCGGGCACTTCATGGCCGAGGAGGCCCCGGCGGACGTGGTGAAGGCGTTGCGGGACCTGCTGGCGAGGTAGCCCCGCGGCCCTGCGCCCGGGCGCCCGGGCGCAGGGCCCGCCTCCGGCCCCTCGTCACGACGTCGGCAGCGTCACGAACCCCTCGCGCACCAGCCAGTCGCGGGCGACGATCGCCGGGTCGCGGCCGTCGACGTCCACCTCGGCGTTGAGCGCGAGGACCGTCTCGTTGTCGAGCTTCCCGACGATCGGCGCCATCACCTCCGCGACCTGCGGGTGCGCCCGGTGGAACTCCTCGCGCAGCACGATCGCCGCGTTGTACTGGGGGAAGAACTTCTTGTCGTCCTCCAGGGCGACCAGGTTCAGCGCCAGGATGCGGCCGTCGGTGGTGAACACCTCGCCGAAGTTGCACAGGCCGGTCGACGTGGCGGAGTAGATCGTGCCGGTGCCGAACGTCTTGACCTCCACCGCTCCCGGGTCGAAGCCGTAGGCCGCCGCCACGCCCGGGAACCCGTCGTTGCGGCTGACGAACTCCGTCTCCAGGCAGAACACGCCCTTGTCGGGTTCACGGGCGATCAGCGCGGCCATGTCGGAGGTGGTGCGCAGCCCGTGGGTGCGGGCGAACTCCTCGGTGACGGCGAACGCGTACGTGTTGTTGACCTCGGAGTAGTCCAGCCAGCGCAGGCCGTTGCGCTCCAGGTCGGCGTCGCGCACCGCCTCGTACTGGCCCCGTTCGTCGGGGATCGGCTCGGTGTTGCCCAGGTAGCTGATCCACCCCGTCCCGGTGTAGTCCCACGACAGGTCGACGTCGCCGGTGATCAAGGCCTGGCGCGAGCTGTTGGAGCCCTGGATGTTGGTCATGTCCCGCACCTCGGCCCCGGCGGCGACCAGGGCCACCTCGGCGAGGTAGCCGAGGACCTGGTTCTCGGTGAAGTCCTTCGACCCCACCGCCACCTCCACCCCGGTCAGCTCCGGCACCGGCCGGATCGATCCGGGCGCCACCTCGAACGGCAGCGCGAACGACGACTCCAGGCCGCAGCCCGAGGCCAGCAGGGTCGTCGCGACGAGCGCGACCCCGGCGAACCGCGCCCTCATCGCAATCCCTTCGGTCCCAGGTAGGTCTCGGCGACCGCGCCGAGCCAGTCCACCAGCAGCGCGAGCCCCACGGCCAGCACCGCCCCGGTGACCAGCACGGTCACCCGCGAGAGCTTGTAACCGGTGTCGATCAGCAGGCCGAGGCCGCCGCCGTTGACGAACACCGCCAGCGTGGCGACGCCGACGGCGTGCACCAGCGCGGTGCGCAGGCCGGCCAGGATCAGCGGCACGGCGAGCGGCAGCTCGATCCGCCGCAGCACCGCGCCGGCGGACATGCCGATGCCGCGCCCCGCGTCCACCAGCGCCGGGTCCACGCCCTGGAGGCCGACCATCGTGTTCCGCAGCACGGGCAGCAGCGTGTAGAAGGCGATCGGCAGCACCGCCGCCCACACCCCCTCCAGGCCGGAGACCAGGAAGAACAGCACGAGGATGCCGATGGCGGGCGACGCCTGGCCGATCGTGGCGACGCCCAGGAACACCGGCGCGGCCCGCCGCGCCCACCGCCGGGTCAGCACGACGCCCAGCGGCACGGCCACCACCAGCACCAGCGCGGTCACCACGACGCTGATCACCAGGTGGTCCCAGGTCGCGGACGCCAGCGTCGGCACGTTGATGCTCGCCTGCTCGATCGAGTCGAGGTCTCGGGTGAACGCCCAGGTCAGCACACCGCCGACGAGTGCGACGACGGCCAGTGGCTGGATCAGCAGGCGGAGCCGCTCGGCCCGCTGCCGCGAGGCGACCGCGGTCGTCACGTCTCCACCCCCACGCGGTCGGCCGCCTCGTCGTCGACTGCGTGCTCGTCGCGCAGCTTCTGCACGGTGCCGATCACGGCGTCCATCTCCACCAGCCCGACGTATTCGCCGCGCGCGCCCGTGACGACCGCCGCGCCGCCCTCGGTCAGGATGGCCTCCAGCGCGTCCTGCAACGTCGACTGCAACGACACGGAGTCGCCCACCGGCTGCGGCTGCCCCGGGTTGCCCGCGTGCACCCAGCTCACCGGCCGGTTGCGGCCGTCCAGCAGCAGCGCGTACCGGTTCGGCGACCCGGCCAGCCTGCGGCCCACCTCGGCCGGCTCGTCGTGCACCGACGCCGTCACCGCCTGGCTCAGCTCCACCTCGCGGACCCGCCGCAGCCGCAGCTGCTTGAGCGACGCGCCCGAGCCGACGAACCCGGCGACCGTGTCGTCGGCCGGGTTCGCCAGGATCGCTTCCGGCGTGTCGTACTGGAGCACCGTCGAGCGCGGCCCGAGCACCGCGATCCGGTCGCCGAGCTTCACCGCCTCGTCGAAGTCGTGCGTGACGAAGACGATCGTCTTGCGCAGCTCGGCCTGGAGCCGCATCAGCTCGTCCTGGAGGTTGCCCCGGGTGATCGGGTCCACGGCGCCGAACGGCTCGTCCATCAGCAGCACGGGCGGGTCGGCGGCCAGCGCACGGGCCACCCCGACGCGCTGCTGCTGGCCGCCCGAGAGCTGACGCGGGTAGCGGTCGCGGTAGTCGACCGGGTCGAGCCCGACCAGGTCGAGCATCTCGTCCACCCGCTCCGACACCCTCGACCGGCTCCAGCCCAGCAGGCCCGGCACCGTGCCGACGTTCTGGCCGACGGTCAGGTGCGGGAACAGCCCGGCCTGCTGGATGGCGTACCCGATGCCGCGGCGCAGCTCGTCCGGGTCCAGCGACAGCGTGTCCCGACCGTCGATGGTGATCCGGCCGGACGTCGGCTCGATCAACCGGTTGATCATGCGCATGGTGGTGGTCTTGCCGCACCCGGACGGTCCGACGAACACCACGGTCTCGCCCGCCGGGACGGTCAGGCTGAACGACTCCACCGCGGGCGCCTTCACGCCGGGGTAGCGCTTCGTCACGTCGACGAGCTCGATCTCACTGGCCACGGATCCCCCTGGAGACGGTGTAACGGCCGATCAGCGCGAAGAGCCCGTCCAGGACCAGCGCCAGGACGACGATCCCGAGGGTTCCGGCGATCGCCTGGTTGGTCGCGTTCGCGCTGCCCGCCCTGGTCAGGCCGGCGAAGATCTCCACGCCCAGACCCGGCCCGCGGGCGTAGGCGGCGATGGCGGCGATGCCCATCAGCATCTGCGTGGCGACCCGCGTCCCGGTGAGGATCGCGGGCCACGCCAGCCGCAGTTCGACCCTGGTCAGCACGCCGAGCCGGCTCATCCCGATGCCCCGCGCCGCGTCGCGCACCGCGTGGTCCACGCCACCCAGGCCGACGATGGTGTTCCGCACCACGGGCAGCAGCCCGTACAGCACGAGCGCCACCACGGTCGGCTTCACGCCGAGGCCCAGCACCGGGATCAGCAGACCCAGCAGGGCGAACGACGGGATGGTGAGGATCGCGCTGGTCAACGCCGTCGCGGCGGCCGAGCCGAGCGGGCTGCGGTACACCGCCACCCCGATCGCCACGCCTATCACCGCGGCCAGCAGCGCGCACTGCACCACCGCGCTGACGTGCAGCAGCGCCTCGACCAGCAACCGGTTCCACCGGTCGACCAGGAACTCCCAGAAGTTCACGACTCCGCCCCCGGTCCACCCGGGACGGTCGTCGACGTGCGTGTCCGTGAAATCGGTTACCCCTTTGCTCGGCAATCCCCCGACTCCGAGAGCACGGTGTCCCAACAGGACACCCATCCTGCCGCACCGCGAGGTGACTCAACCTGACGATAGCCTGACGATCACCGGTGTGCCCGTCACCCGCCGGAGCCGGGTCTCCCGGGCCCTGGCACGATCAGGCCGGTCTCGTAGGCGACCACGACGGCCTGTGCGCGGCTGGACAGGGCCAGCTTGCCCATCATCCGCTTGACGTGCGTCTTCACCGTGGCCTCGCTGAGCACGAGGCGCTGCGCGATCTGGGCGTTGGTCAGGCCGTTGCCGACCAGGCGCAGCACCTCGGTCTCCCGCGCGGTGAGCCGGGCCAGCTGCGGCGCGCCGACGGACGTGGCCCGGTGGTGCTGGGCGTAGGTCTCGATGAGGCGGTGCGTGATGTGCGGCGCGATGAGGATGTCCCCCGCCGCGACGGTGCGGACCGCCGAGATGATCCGCTCGGGCGGGGTGTCCTTGACCAGGAAACCCGACGCGCCCTCGCCGAGCGCGGTGTAGACGTACTCCGGCAGGTCGAACGTGGTCAGCACCACCACGCGTGGCGGGTCCTCCCCCGCGTCGGCCAGGATCCGGCGGGTGGCGGCGATGCCGTCCAGCACCGGCATCCGGATGTCCATCAGCACCACGTCCGGGGAGGTGGCCGCGGTCAGCGCCACGGCCTGCGCGCCGTCGGCGGCCTCGCCCACGACCTCGAACCCGGGCGCGGCGGTGAACAGCGCGACCAGGCCGGCCCTGATCAGCGCCTGGTCGTCGGCGACGAGCACGCGGACGGTCACCGGTCACCTCCCGGGCGGGACCCCTCCGGCCGTGACCCCTCCGGCCGGACTTGCCCCGGCTGGGCTTCCTCCGGCCGCGAATCGTCCGGCCGGGCTTCCTCGAGCTGCGAATCCCCCAGGGGGAGTCGCAGCACGACGCCGAACCCGCCCCCGGCGCGCGGTCCGGCGGTGAGCACCCCACCGTACAGCTCGGCGCGCTCGCGCATGCCCCGGATGCCGTGCGAGGTCACCGGCACCCGGTGCGGCGCGGCGGTCGCGCCGTCGTCGGTCACCTTCAGCGTCAGGGTCTGCTCCCCGTGGTCCAGCTCGACCAGCGCGCGGGCCGCGGCGGCGTGCTTGAGCACGTTCGTCAGCGACTCCTGGGCCACCCGGTACGCGCACAGGTCGGGTCCCGGCGGCAGGGGGCGTGCGTCGCCCGTGACCCGCACCTCCACGGTCAGTCCGGCGGCGCGGGCCCGGTCGACCAGTTCGTCCAGGTTGGACAGACCAGGCTGGGGCCGGTAGTCCCCGTCGTGGTCGACCCGGAGCACGTCGAGCAGCCGGCGCATCTCGGTCAGCGCCTCGCGGCTCGTCCGACCGACCGTGTCGATGGCCTTGCGGGCGGTCGCCAGGTCGGTGTCCAGCACGTAGGAGGCGAGACCGGCCTGGAGCGAGATCACCGACATGTGGTGGGCGACCACGTCGTGCAGCTCGCGCGCGATGCGCACCCGTTCCTCGGCCACCGCCCGCGCCGCCGACTCGGCCGCCCGCTCGGCCCGCTCGGCCCACCGGCGGGTGCCCTCGCCCAGCACCCACACGCCGAGCACCACCATCACCGTCTGCGCCGCCTCCGACCAGGCGATGTCGTCGATCCCCAGCATCGCCGCCACGACGATGCACAGCGTCGCCGCGACCACCGCCGCCGTCACCACCCTGGACCGCAGCGTGGCCACCGTGAACACGCCCACCAGCAGTCCGATGCCCGAGTTGGGGATCAGGTCGCTGCCGAGCCGGTTGAAGGCGGCGAACGCGGCGAGCATCACCACCACCGTCGCCACGGGCGCGCGCTGGCGCAGCGCGATCGGCGCCGCGGTGAGGGCCGCCAGCACGTACTCCCAGAACTGCGCCTGCCCGTCCGCCCGGCTGAGCACCGTGTCGAGGGTGAGCCAGGTCAGCACCAGGGCCAGCAGGACGTCGAGCCGGATCGGGGTCAGCGAGAACCGCACGACCTCAACCTAGGCCGGCGCGGCGGCCGGCGTCGCCCGCCCGCGGGGGGACGTCGCGCTACCCCCGTGGGGGTAGCGCGTCCCCGCGTTCCTCCACTGCGGACGAACGGGGCAGGTCGAGCACGGTGCGCGCGGATCGGGCCGGCGTGCCGGCGGGTGCGTGTGGCGGTCGCGGGACGTGCTGGTCGGGCACGTCGACGGTGAGGTGCGGCGGGACGGGTTCGACGGCGCGTTCGCGGTGACCGGCGTGCTGGAGCCGGGGCACCCCGGCCACGGCGGTGGTGTTCGTGGTGTGGCTGTGACGGGTGGGGTCGAGCGGACCTCGTCGCACCCGGTGGGCACCGGTACCGGCGGCCGGCGGTGCTGTGGGGCCGGCTGCCGGTGGCGGACTTCCGGGTGGCGCGCCGGGCGGTGCTCGACGTGCGGGAGGCCGGCCGTGCGCCCGGGGCGGCGGCCCCGCCCGCGGTGGTCCCGCCGCGGGACGACCCGCGCCGGCTGAGCCCGGCCGCGGGGAGTCAGGCCCCGAGCCGGGCGAGGCCGGCCTCCCACCGCCGCCGCCGCTCCTCGTCGGTCTGCTCCCACCACGGCGTGCCCCGCTCGCCCAGCGCCACCTTGGCCTCCTGGACGCGGTCGCGGGCACGCCGTTCGGCGTCCGGGTCACCGGCGCGCAGGGCGCGGCCGACGTCGCGGCGGGCGGCCATCAGGGCGCCGCGCAGCCTGGTCGACACGTCCTCGGGCAGGTCCGGGTCGCTCGCCCGCCAGCGCCTGCCGTCGATGACGACGTACCGGCCGTCGGGCGTGCGGGGCGGGGGTTCGTCGCGCGGCACGCGGCCACCGTCGCACGGGGGCGGGCGGCGCGCGACCCGTCGCGGCGGCGTGGGCGCCACCCGCCCCCTCCACGCCGGCGACCGCGTGGTGCGGCGCCTCACGCCCGGGACGCCCTCGCGCCCTCGGGGGCGACCGCGTCACCGCCGGCCGGGCCGCCGGGCGCCACGTCGTCGAGGAAGCCCCCGGACTGGTGGCGCCACAGCCTCGCGTACGCCCCGTCGGCGTCGAGCAACTCGGCGTGCGTGCCCTGCTCGACGATGCGGCCCCGGTCGAGCACGACCAGCCGGTCCATCCGCACCACGGTGCTCAGCCGGTGCGCGACGACGAGCGCCGTCCGCCCCTCCATCAGCCGCCACAGCGCCTCCTGGACCAGCACCTCGCTCTCCGAGTCCAGCGCGCTCGTCGCCTCGTCGAGCAGCAGGATCGGCGCGTCGCGCAGGATCGCGCGGGCCAGCGCGACCCGTTGCCGCTGCCCGCCGGACAGCTTGACGCCGCGTTCGCCGACCATCGTGTCGAACCCGAGGGGCAGCGCGTCGGCGAACTCCGTCACGTGGGCGGCCTCTGCGGCGCGGCGGATCTCGGCCTCGGTGGCGCCCGGCCGGGCGAACGCGATGTTCTCGCGCAGCGTCCGGTGGAACATGGCGGGGTCCTGCGGCACGTACGCGATCAGGCTCCGCAGGTCGGCTTGGCGCAGCCGCGCGATGTCCTGACCGCCGACGAGGATGCGCCCGGAGTCGAGGTCCATCAGCCGCAGCAGCAACCGCCCCAACGTCGTCTTGCCGCCGCCGGAGCGCCCCACCAGCCCGATCCGCGTCCCCGCCGGGACGTCCAGGTCCAGCCCGGTGAACAGCGGTCGAGCCCCTTCGTGCGCGAACACCACGTGCTCGAACCGGACACCGGAGTCCTCGACGCGCAACGGTTCCGGGTGCTCCGGGTCCAGCACGGTGGGCGGGTCGAGCAGCAGTTCGGTGAACTGGGCGGCCTCGGTCAGGGCGCTCTCGAGGCGGCGGTAGATCTGGTTGAACTCGAACATGATCCGCGTGGCGTTGGTGTAGTAGGCGAACGTCACCACGATCGCCTCCACGCCGAGCCCGCCGCTGACGCCCACCGCGACGGCGAGCCCCAGCGCGTTGGTGAGCACGGACAGCGGCGCGACGACGGTGTCGATGCGCAGGTTGCCGTAATCCCACGACCGCAGCGCCAGCACCCGGTGCTCGGCGGCGCGGTCGCGGTGCTCGACGCCCTCGCGCCGCTCGGCGGCGAACGCCCGCACCGTCTCCATGTTCACGAGCGTGTCGGCGACGCGGCCGGACACCAGGGCGAACGACGCCTCGCGCTCCGCGACCAGCCGCTGCCGGCGGCGGATGAGCGGCGTGATCACGAACCCGGTGACGAGGATCAGGCCGAGCAGCACCACGACCAGCAGCGGGTCGTAGGACCACAGCACCACGCACGCGAAGGTCAGCGGCACCACGTTGGCGACGACCTTGAACGCCACCGTGTCCACGAATTCCTCGAAGCGGGACGCGAAGCCGAGCACCCTCTTGGTGAGCGACCCGGCGAAGTTGTCGTGGAAGAACGCCGCGTCCTTGGCGAGCAGGGCGTCCATCGCGTACACGGACAGGTTCTCGATGCCGCGGCCGTCCGTGCGGTTGAGGCAGTGGACGCCGACGCGCCACAGCAGTTCGGCGAACAGCATGAGGCCGGCGAACGCGAACACGTACGGCAGCACGGTGGCGAGGCCGCTGTCGCCCTCCCCCGCGAGGTGGCCCGCGAGGGCGCCGACCGTGAGCGGTGCGAGGTAGAGCAGGCAGGTGTTGCCCAGCGCGGGCAGCACGAGTGCGAGCACGCCGGTGAGGCGGTGCCTGCGCAGTTCCCGGCTGTAGAGGCGCAGGACGAGCAGGACCGCCTTCCTGCGGTTGCCGTCGACGGGTTTTCCGGTGAGCTTCTCTCCAGAGCCCGGTAAGACCATCCGACTCCTTCCGGGGTCACCTCGGCCTCCCATGCTGCCGCAGTCGGCCGGGGCTCGGCGATCGAATATCGCCCGCTCGACGGTCCCGCCGTGGTGGTCCTCCGACGTGCTCCGAACTTCGCGGCCGGTCACGGCGCCGGCCGTCGCGGTCGCCTGCGTCGCCGCGCACCTGCCGACCACCGCGGGCCTCGACCAGCGGGACCGGGAGCGCTCCCCCGACGCGCCGGCCCGTGCCGCCGTGTTCGCCGACGCGGTGCGCGGTTGCGTCGCGGGCGTGCCCGGGTCGTGCGACGCGGTCCGGGCGGGCGACGCGTGGTTCTCGGGGTGCGCCGGCCCGGCCCGGTCGCCCGCGTCGACACCGGGGTGCTCGTGGCGTTCGGCGAGGTCCTGCTGCTCCTCCCGGCGGCCGTGCTGGTGCTGCGCCCGATCCGGCCGGCCGATCCGCGGTGCCCCTCGGGGGTGCGCGGGTCACCCCGGGGCGTCGTCGGGCGGCGCCACCCGCACCCAGCCGCTCTGCGCGGCGCGTACCCCCGCCTGGAGGCGGGTCCGCGCGCCCAGCGCGCGCATCAGGTCGTGCAGGCGGCGCTGGAACGTGCGGTAGCTCAGTCCGAGTTGCTTGGCGATGCCGCGGTCCGGCATGCCGGTGGCGAGCAGCGCGAGCAGGCGGACGTCCTGCGCGGACAGCGGCTCGTGGTCGTGCACGGCGAGCGGCAGCGCCTGCGACCACAGGCCCTCGAACAGCGCGCCCAGCGCGTCGAGCAGCGCGCAGGGGCGCACGACGAGCGCGGTGACCGGCTCGGACGCCGCCGAATCCAGCGGGACGAGGCCGAGGTGGCGGTCGACCAGGATCATCTTCAGCGGCGCGTCGGGCACGACCCGCGCCTCCTCGCCCGGCGGCAGGCCGGCTCCCGGCCCGCGGTCCGGCGCGTACCGCTCCAGGCACGCGCGGTCGTAGACGCCGCGAAAGCCCACGCCGCGCTCCAGCAGCTCCCGTTGCGCGGTCCGCGGCACGCCGGGCGGCCGGTCGTGGGGCGGCTTGTCGACGAACCGCACCTCGTGGCGCGCCGAGCGCACCAACCGGCTCGCGCGACGGGCGATCGCGTCCGTGCCGCGCACCACCTCCAACAACCGCTCCGGGTCCGCGTCGCCCACCGCGCGCCGGTGGCGCTCCCGCAACTCGGCGCGCAGCAGGCGCACCTCCTCCAGCTCGCGCTGCTTGCGCACGAGCAGGCCGCCGAACGCGACCTCGGGCGCGACCGCGGCGAACCGCACCGGCCTGCCCTCGACGCGGGTGGCCAGCTCCAGGTCGACGAGCCTGCGCAGCACCGGGCCGAGCCGCCGCGCGCCGACGCCGAGCCGGTGGCCGAGTTCGGCCGCCGTGCCGGAGCCGTCCAGCAGGGCCCGGTAGACGTCGAGGTCGACGGGGCTGAGGTCGGTGTGCGCCGGGCGCGTGCGCCCGGCCGGTCCGGTGTCGTGCGGAACCACGCTCGTCCCCTGTCCTGTGAGTGGTCTGTCGTCCGGCGCGGGCGCCGACGGCCCGCGCCTCACGCCCTGAGCACGGCCCAGATCAGCGTGCCGTCGGTCCACGTCGTGGACCAGCCGCAGCGCTCCGTCCGGTCCGGCGCGGCGGCGACGGCGCGGCGCAGGTCCCACGAGTCGCACCGCACCGGCACGTCGTCCCCCACCGCGATCACGAAGAGGTCCCGCCACCACTCGAACGCGATGGTGGGCCGTCGGGGCAGGCCGCGGGCCACCAGGCCGACCAGCCCGGCCGCGACCCCGGTCACGGGTTCGCCGATCCGCTCCAGGCTCCACACCCGACACGCCTCCTCGGCGGCGAGCCGGGCGAACACCGGGGCACCCACGCGGGGCAGCGGCATCCGCACCACCCAGCGCCGCGGCGGCGGCCCGACGGACGCCACCGCCTCCTCCACCGTGTCGAAGCACGGCAGGTCCCACACCGCGCCCCGCTCCGCGCCGGTCAGCAGGATCGGCACCCCCGGCCACGACGCGACCTGGTCGCGCACCACCCGGAACACGCTGGACGCGAGCGGCGGCGTGACGCGCAGTCCGGTCAGGTCCGCCACGATCGCCGCGGGCTGGGCGAGCGCGGTCATCAGCAGCACGTCGCGCAGCGACGCGTAGTTCCCCGGCACCAGCAGGCCCGACAGGTGCAGGATCGACACGCCGTCCTGCCCGGACACCCGCACGTGCAGCAGGTCGTCCACGTCGAACCCTCCAACCGGTCGACCTCGCCCCCGGCGGTCGGCCCCCTCGGTGGCGGGGGCCGGGAACCCGACCGGGTGGGGAGGTGCAGACCACCCGCTCGGCGGGCGGCCGTTCGAGCGGCACCGGCGGTCGGTGCCCCGCCCGGCGGCGGGGGCGGGGCACCCGCCGGGGGGTCGGGGTTCCCGGCGGGAGTCCCGCCGCCGCGCACGGCCGACGCGGCGGGACCGTTGCGGCACAGCGGGTTCCGGACGCCGCGTGGTGGTCGGAGCGGGACTTCCGCAGCAGTCGCGACCGCACCGTCCCCCTCCAGCCGCACGCCGGCGCACGGCGCATTGTGCGCACCGGGGCGCGGAGGTCGGCAAGGGGCCGCTTTCCACCGTCACACCGCCGCGGTGAACGTGCCGATCCGGTCCGCCGGCTCCCGCGCCGGGGTGTCCCCCGGTCGGCGGGCCGGCCGGTGGTGGGGTGGCGCGTGGGAACCGGGTCAGCCCTGGCCGCGCTCGGACTGGGCGTCCGCTTCCGGGGCGAACAGCAGCCGCCAGGCGGCGACGTCCTCCGCGACGTCCCCGAGCCAGCGGTCGGTGCTGTAGGCGTGGGCCCGCAGGCGCAGCAGCGCGGTGGCCGGGTCGCAGCCCAACTGCACGGCCACCGCGTCGGCCGCCTGGCGGACCGTCACCCACCGGGCCAGCACCGGGTCCGCGCCGGGCGCGCGGGGAGCGCCGTGCAGCATCAGCGCCAGGGCGGCGTCGGCCAGCAGCAGCCCGTCCACGATCCGGTCGGCGCCCAGGTCGACCGGGGCGCGGTGGTGCACCTCCAGGCAGCCGACCACGACCGCGCCCATCACCACCGGGAACGCGGCGACCGCGCGCACACCGCCGACGAGCGCCTGCGGCGCGAACGCCGGCCAGCGCACGAAGCGGTCCACCGCGTCGACGTCGTGGACGAGCACCGGGTACTCCCCGGCGATCGCGTCGAGCGCGGGTCCCTCGCCGACCGTGATCTCGGCCTCGGCGAGCCGCGCCGCGCCGTCGCCCGCCGTCGCGACCGGCTCGGCCGTCACCGGGTCGACCGCCTCGTACAGCACGACGCCGTCGGCGGCCAGCACGTCGCGCGCCACCTCGCAGGCGTGCCGCACGCCTGCGTCCGCCCCCTCCACCTCCGCCCGGCGGAGGATCTCGTCCCACAGCAGCAACCGTCTCGCGTCATCCGACCGGCTTCCCATGCCCCCACGATGGTGCCCGGCCACGACGTCCGCTCGACGAGCGGCGATGTTTCCCCGCGGCCCGGTATAGCCGGGTCGCGGTACCGGTACCGCGGCCCCCGAGGGCGGACCCGTAGGGTGGCGGGGTGGGACTGTTCAGCGTGCCCGGGGCACGGGAGGAACTGGCCCGGCTGCGGCCGGTGCTCGACGAGATCGTCGCCGTCCGGGCGGACGCCGCGGAACTGGCCGCCGCGGTGCACTCGGGCGACCGCACCGCGCTCGGCGGGCTGCCGGAGCTGAAGGCAGCCCAGGCGCGGCTCGACGAGCTGATGACGGCGGTGCAGCGGACCGGCGCCGAGCTGAAGGGCTTCGCGCCGCTGCTGGTCGACTTCCCCGCCGACCTCGACGGCGTGCCGGTGCTGCTGTGCTGGCTGGAGGGCGATGAGGGCGTGGACTGGTACCACCGGGCCGACCTCGGTTTCGCCGGGCGGCGACGCCTGCCGTGACGCCGCGTCCCGCGCGCCCGGTCGTGCTGCGGGGCGGCCGGAACCACACGTAGGCTCGCAGCCGTGAGCGAGCAGAACGAACACCCCGAGCACAGCCAGGGCGGGACGTACTCGGTCAAGGGCAAGGAGTTCACCCGCGACACCCGGTACATCACGACCCGGATCACCGCGGACGGGCGCGACGGGTTCGCCGTCGAACCGGGCCGCTACCGGTTGGTCGCCGCGCGGGCCTGCCCGTGGGCGAACCGGGCGATCATCGTGCGCAGGCTGCTCGGTCTGGAGGACGCGCTCTCGCTCGGCCTGCCCGGCCCCACCCACGACGCCCGCTCGTGGACGTTCGACCTCGACCCCGGCGGCCGGGACCCGGTGCTCGGCATCGAACGCCTCCAGGAGGCGTACTTCGCGCGCGACCCCGAGTACCCGCGCGGCATCACCGTGCCCGCCCTCGTGGACACCACGACCGGCGCGGTGGTCACCAACGACTTCGCGCAGATCACCCTGGACCTGTCCACCGAGTGGCGCGAGCACCACCGGGAGGGCGCGCCCGACCTGCTGCCCGCCGAGCACCGCGAGGAGTTGGACGCGGTGGTGCGGCGGGTGTTCACCGAGGTGAACAACGGCGTCTACCGGTGCGGTTTCGCGGGCGGCCAGGAGGCCTACGACGACGCGTACGGCCGGTTGTGGACGGCGCTGGACTGGCTGGAGGAGCGGCTGGCCGACCGGCGCTACCTGGTCGGCGACACCATCACCGAGGCCGACGTGCGGCTGTTCACCACGCTCGTCCGCTTCGACCCGGTCTACCACGGGCACTTCAAGTGCAACCGGAACAAGCTCGCCGAGATGCCCAACCTGTGGGGCTACGCGCGGGACCTGTTCCAGACGCCGGGCTTCGGCGACACGGTCGACTTCGACCAGATCAAGAAGCACTACTACGTGGTGCACCAGGACATCAACCCCTCGGGGATCGTGCCGAGGGGGCCGGAGCTGTCGGGCTGGGTCACGCCGCACGGCCGCGAGGCGCTGGGCGGCAGGCCGTTCGGCGACGGCACCCCGCCGGGCCCGGTGCGCGAGGGTGAGCGCGTCGACCCCGACCACACGCCGCTGCGCGCCTGAGAGCGGTCACCCGGCGGTGGCGGCGAGGGTGCGCAGGGCCTCGTAGGAGTGCTGTACGAACGTGCCGCGCACGGTCGCGCCCGCGTTGGTCAGGGTGGCCAGCGCGGTGCGCCGCTGCGGGCTGAACCCGGCGAACGCGGTGAACCCGCGCGTGGCCCCCGAGTGGAACACCAGGTCGTGGCCCGGTCGGCGGCGCAGGTTCCACACGAGGCACAGGTGGTCGGTCCCGGACAGGGCGACGCGGGGCGTGGCGACGTCGACCGCCGCGGCGGTGCGTCGGTCGAGCAGCGCGGTCAGGTAGGCGAGCAGGTCCCGCGCCGACGAGCGCAGCGCACCCGCGGCGGCCATGCCGGGCATCTCCCACGGCGGGCGCGGGCGGCCCCGCAGGTGGCCCGTCGCCTGCGGGGTGGTGGCGAAGCCGGTGTCGCGCAGGCCGAGCGGGCGGCACACGCGCTCGGCGAGCAGGTCCTCGTACGGGCGGCCCGCGGCGGCGGCCAGGGCCAGGCCCAGCACGGCGCCCCCGAAGTTGGAGTAGCGCACGCGGTGGTCGCGCCGGACGCGGGTGCGCCGCAGCGCCGCCGCCATCTCCTCCGGGCCGAAGTCGCGGTACGGGTTGGTGCGCCACGCGGGCACGGCGGCGCGCAACAGCCCCGGGGGGAGCCTGGGCAGGCCCGAGGTGTGCGTGGCCAGCCCTTCCAGGGTCACCCCCTCCCCCAGTGCCGTCGCCAGGTGCCGGTCCACGGGGTCGTCGTGCCGCACCTCCCCGCGGGCCACCGCGTCGGCCAGCAGCAGCGCGGTGAACGTCTTGGTGAGCGACCCGACCTCGAAGCGGGTGCCCGCCGTGGCCGGTTCGCCCGGCGCCGCGTCGCCCGCGACCAGCAGCACCTCGTGGTCGCCCTGCCGGGCGGCGACGGCCACCGCCGAGGTCGCCGGGTCGAGCAGCGGGGTCAGCACGTCGACCCCGACCGCCGTCACGGGGCCCCGCCGAGCAGGCGCGACAGGGCGACGGTGCCGGCCACGACGGCGACGACGGCGGTGTGCTGGTGGTTGAGGAAGCGCAGGCGCGCGTCCCCGACCACCGGTTCGCCGTCACGGGGCATCAGGCCGTCCTCGTGCTGCGCGGCGGCGAACGGCTCCCACTCGGCGGCCACCACGCGCGGCTCGGGCAGGGACGCGCTCACGATGAGCAGTTCGCCGACCAGGTCCCACTGCCGGGCCTCGGTCCACACGTCGATCCACACCGGCAGCCACTCGGCGAGGTAGCGGGCCACGTCGGGCGGCAGGCCGTCCGGGCGGGCGCCCCAGTCCGTGACGTGGAAGGCGGTGTGGGTGGCCTGGTAGGCGGTGTACCAGTCGATGGCCCACGGAGGGGGCGTGCGGCCGAGCCAGGTGGCGCGGGTGAGGGCGGCCCAGTCGTCGTCCCGGGGGATGCCGACGACGCGGTGGGCGTTGGCCACGGCGAGCCGCCGGTTGGGCAGGACCTCGGTCATCGAGTCGGCCGCCGAGGTGTGCGCGAGCACCGCGTCCAGCCCGGCGTGCCGGTGGCCGGCGCGGGCGAACGGCGCGTAGATCTCCAGCGGGTCGGTGAGCAGCGCGTGCCGGAGCTGGCGCTCGTAGAGCAGGTCCCCGTGGCGCATCTGCCCCCAGGCGAAGTCGAGCACCTCCCGGGCGTGCCGCAGCTGCGTGCTGCCGGCGACGCCCTCGCGCAGCACGAGCGAGGTCGCCAGGGCCACCTCGCACAGGGGTTTGTAGACGCCGTCGGGGTCGTTGAGGTCGGCGGTGGCGCTGTCGGTGAAGGCGCCGAACCCGCGGTTCTCGTGCAGCCAGGCCAGCGCCCGGGCCGCGACGTCGTGGACCAGCGCGGTCGTCGTCAACGGCCCACCGCCCCGAGGACGCGGCCGGCGACGGTCAGGTCGAGCAGCAGCCGCGCGTCGGCGCCCGCGTGCAGCCCGAGGTGCTCCAGCAGCAGCGGGGCGTCGAGCGGGACCCGGTCCGCGAGCAGCGCCACCCAGCGGGCCAGTCTGGCCGCGGTGGTGTGGTCCCGGCGCAGGAGGGCGCGGGTGGCGCCCCTGGCCAGGGCGAGCGGCTCGGCGGCCACCGCGTCGTGCACCGGGCCGCCCAGACCCGGCAGGGCCAGTGACGACAGCTGGGCGACGGCCACCGACCAGCGCGACCAGTCCCCGGGGTCGCCGAGCACGGCGGCGGCGTCGCCGGGCGGCCTGCCCAGGCGCGTCGCGGCCAGCCGGGTGGTCGCCCAGTCGCGCCACGCCTCGGGGGTGCCGGGCGGCGCGGACCGGGCGGAGGTGAGCCGGGCCAGCAGCTCGACCGTGCCCCAGTCCCGCCACGCCAGCACGCGCTGCTGGTGCGTCACCGGTTGGAGGACGGCGGGGAACGCCTCGAAGGCGTCGGCGACGGCGCCGGCGTCGCGCACGTCCAAGGGGCGATCGGACAGCAGGTTCGGGGCGAAGACGTCGGCTCCCACGAGGCGCACGGCCCCCAGGCCGGCCACGACGTCGGAGCACGTGTCGAGGAAGTCGGCGACACCTGTCGGACCGACTTCCCCGAACGCGCCGATGACGTGGCCGGCCAGCGCGGCGGCCGTGTCCACGCAGGACGCACGGCCTACCCGACCTTCAGCGGTCACTACTTCCCCGGTTCCTTCGGCACGCTGGGGGAGGCGACCAGCAGCAGCCCGAGCAGCAGGGCTCCCGCCGCCGACGGCACGGGCAGCGGCGGATCGGTCACCGCGGTCTCCGGCTCGGCCACCGCCGACATCAACTCGGCCACGTCCTCCGGTGTCGCGACCGGACGGACCAACGATCGAACAGCCATCGCGTACCTCCTCGTTCAGCGTCGTTCCGGTTGGATTCCCTGCCCTTCGAGTGCAGCACGCGGAGGTTCACCCCATCGGTTGGAGCTGTCCATCGGCGACGAATACACCCGTCCAGGTGACAGGTGTCCACGGCGGAGACACGAACCCCCCTCGTAGCGGGACGCCCGCGGCGGACGATCCCCACTGCGGGAGGAGATCCCCACTACGCCGAGGAGTGCGCATGTCCCGCTCAACCAGGCTGCTCGCGGCGGTCGCCGCCGCGACGCTGGCCCTGTCCGGCACGGCGGTCGCGCAGGTCGCCGACCCCGCCGTCGTGTTCTTCAGCCCCAGCACCCGGGTCGGGCTGGAGGTCGGCGTGCCCGTCCTCGTCACCGGCGCCACGGTCACCCCGGACACCGCCTCGGTCGTGGCCACCGAACTGACGTTCGACGGCGGCGCCACCTGGGTCCGGGCGACGCCGGTGCGGGTGCTCGGCGGCCTCCGCGTCGACTGGACGTACCTGTGGACGCCGGAGGCCGTCACCGACGCGGTGGTCGCCGGGCGCGCGGTCACCGCGGCGGGACCCGGCGCGGCGGGCGAGACGCTGGTGCTGCACGTCGGCGGCGAGACCGTGCCGCAGCCGGTGGACTGCGCCGTGCGCTGCGAGATGTACACGCCGTACGCGGCGGAGGTCCAGGACCACGACACCCTGCCGGTCGAGGTGGGGATCAGGGTCCGGGTCGACCGGCCCGGCCTGGTCCTGGGCGCCTCGCTGGGCCGGGGCGCCTACCGCGGGCCGATCCTGCTGCGCCTGTGGTCGGACGGCGTGCTGCTGGCCGAGCAGCCGTGGGACCACCCGGGCCGGATGGCCGAGATCGACTTCGCGACCCCGGTGCCGGTCGTGCCCGGTCAGGACTACGTGGTGTCGTACTACACGCCGCAGGGCGGGTACCTGGTGGCCGAGGACCACCTCACCGGGACGGTCGTGGACGCGCCGTTCACCGCGCCGCACGACGGCGTCCACGGCGCCGGCGTGTACCGCTACGGCGTGGGCGGCGGCTTCCCGACGGACAGCTACCGCGACAGCCACTACTTCGTGCAGCCGGAGTTCCGCGGCTGACGGGCGCGGGCGGGACCGCGCGGTCCCGCCCTCCCCCGCTCAGCCCTTGATCACCTCGCGCAGCCGGGTCGCGAAGCCCTCCGGGTCGCCGGCGAACCCGACGTGGTCGCCCGGGAACATCGTCGGCGCCACGCCGAGCGCGGCGGCCAGGGCCCGCGACGTGCGGTCGCACAGCTGGCCCGCGGACTCCTCGCCGATGCCGACCACGATCCGGGTCGGCGCGGCGCGCAGCACGTCCGTGTCGGGCACCCACCGGGTGGTCGGGACGAGCATGGCCGAGTGCTGGTAGTCGGCGTCCGCGACGTCCTGCGCGGACCGCTCGCCGCCGACCATGTGCCGGAACACCTCCTCGGGCAGGTCGATGTCCGCGAGCGCGAGGAACTCGCGGAACGCGCCCTCGTGGTCGCCCGCGAGGTGCGTGGCCGCGATGCCCGCGGTCCGCGCCCGCAGCTCCGCGCGCTCGTCGAGCAGCTCGTTCAGCGGCGGCTCGTGGGCGATGACGGTGTCCACGAGGTCCGGGCGGGCCTGCACGAGGGCGAGCGCGCTGACCGCGCCGCCGCTGGAGCCGAGCACGACGGCCGGGCCGGCGTCGACGTGCTCGACGAGCCGGGCGAGGTCGTCGGCGCGCAGCTCCGGCGTGGCGTCGCGGTCCCGGTCGTCCACCGCGCTGCGGTTGATGCCGCGCGGGTCGTGGTGAGCACGGTGTGGTCGGCGGCCAGCAGGTCGGCCAGCGGTTCGAACGACCGGGCGTCCATCGGCGCGCCGACGAGCACGACGAGCGGCCCCGTGCCGCGCAGCTCGTAGTGCAGGGACGCGTCCGGGACGCGCAGGGTGTGGGTGGTGGTCATCCGGTTCCTCCTGGTAGCGGGGGGCGGCAAGCCCGTTCGGGGTACTGGACTCCGTCCGTCGGGCAGAATCGTCGGTCGTGAGCGAAGTTTTTCGGCACCTGCCCCGGAGGACCCCGACGTGGACCTCGCGCGAGGCGGTGACGACGCCGCGTTCACCCGCCTGGTGCGGCCGCTGCGGCGCGAGCTGCACGCGCACTGCTACCGCGTGCTCGGCTCCGCGCACGACGCCGACGACGCCCTCCAGGACGCGCTGCTGCGCGCGTGGCGCGGCTTCTCCCGGTTCGAGGGGCGGAGTTCGCTGCGCACGTGGCTCTACACCGTGGCGACCCACGCCTGCCTGGACGTGGTGGCGAGCCGGGGGCGGCGCGCGCTGCCCGTCGACCTGGGCCCGGCCGCCGAGCGCCTGGTGCTGCCCGACGAGCCGCGCACCGACGTGGCGTGGCTGGGCCCCTACCCGGACCCGGTCGGGCCGGACGGCGCGGTGACGCGGCGCGAGGCGGTGGAGCTGGCGTTCGTGGCGGCGCTCCAGCACCTGCCGGGCAACCAGCGGGCGGCGCTGCTGCTGTTCCACGTCCTGGGGTTCTCGGCGGCCGAGGTCGCCGAGGCCCTCGGCACGACCACGACGTCGGTGAACTCGGCGCTGGCCCGCGCCCGCCGGGTGGTGGCGGAGAAGGCGCCCTCGGTCGGGGAGCAGCGGTCGCTGCACCGCGTCGGCGACGTGCGGCTGCGGGAGGTCGTCACCGGCTTCTGCACGGCGCTGGAGCGCGGTGACGCGGACGCGATGGTCGCGCTGCTCACCGAGGACGTCACCTGGTCGATGCCGCCGCTGCCGCACTGGTACCGGGGCGTGGACGCGGTGATGGACTTCGTCGTCCGGGTCCCGATGACCGGCTGCGGGTCGTGGCGGCACCTGCGGACGAACGCGAACGGGCAACCCGCGGTGGGGTGCTACCTGCGCAGGCCGGGGTCGTCCGGGCCGTACGAGGCGTGGACGGTGAACGTGCTGGGGCTGCGCGGCGACCGGGTCGCGGAGGTGGTGTCGTTCATCGGGCTGGAGCACTTCGCGCTGCTGGGCCTGCCCGTCTCGCTGCCCTGAGCCGGGTCGTCCGCGGCCGGCACGCCCACGATCCGCTCGTACCCGGCCCGGACCTCCGACGAGGACGACCGGTCCTCGTCCGGCGACCGCCGCGACGTCGAGGCGCCACCCGGGCGTCGCGGTCGGCCGCCTCGACGTGCCGGCGCGGCTCGGCCATGGCGTCGTCGTGGCGCACGGGCGGGTGCTATCCGGCCGGCGGCTCCCGGGCAGGACCACACGTGCCGCCGGTCCCGCCGCGTCACCTGCTCCACGGGGGCGAGCGCCCGCCCGAGCAGGCCCTTGGTCACGCGTGCGGGATCGATGCCCAGGAGTTCCACCGTGCCTGTTTTCCGGCGTGACCAGGCACTACGCACCACGACCAGGTGAGCCCGTGATCGCCCGATTGGGCTCTTCGAGTGAATCTTGTGTACGGCGCGTCGCAATGGGAACCCGGCCAGGTGGTTGTGCACCCTGGGGAGGCGGTCGTGCGCGGAGAGTTGGTTGCCTTAGCCGCGGTCCTGGGTCTGGTCGCCGCCGGGTGCGGCGGTGTGGGCGCCTCACCGGGCGACGCGCCCAACGCCCTGGTCACCATGGGGTTCGGCCTGCCCGACGAGCACGCGACGGCGCGCGTGGCGCTGTTCCGCGAGGCCAACCCCGAGGTGGACCTGAGGATCGTCGAGGGCGCGTTCGACGAGCAGCAGTTCCTCTCCGCGGTGGCGGCGGGCGAACCTCCCGACCTCGTCTACGCCGAACGCCGCAAGCTCGGCGGCTACGCCGCGCGCGGCGCGGTGGAGAGCCTGGAGGACTGCGTCCGGGAGCAGGGCGTGGACGTCGGGCAGTTCCGCGAGGCCGCCGTCCGGCAGGTCACCTACCAGGGGCGGGTGTACGGGCTGCCCGACTTCGCCGGCGTCCGCCTGCTCCTGCTCAACAACCCCGTGCTGCGCGAGGCGGGCGTGGACCCGGCGTCCGTGTCCACGGCGGACTGGGACGCGCTGACCGCGCTCACCGACCGGCTCGCGCGCCGGGACGGGCCGAAGCTCCAGCGCATCGGGTTCGACCCGAGGATGCCCGAGTTCCTGCCGATGTGGGCCGCCGCCAACGGCGTGCGGCTGGTCGGCGACGACGGCCTCGACGTCCGGCTGGACGACCCGCGCGTGGTGGAGGCGGTCCGGTTCACCGCGGACCTGGTCGAGCGGCAGGGCGGCTGGGCGTCGTTCAAGGCGTTCCGCGACACGTTCGACCAGTTCGGCGCGGCCAACCAGTACGCGACCGGTCGGCTCGCCGCGATGCCGATGGACTCCTGGTACCTCAACACGCTGGCCGCGAACTCGCCGGAGGCGGACATCGGCGTCGCGCCGTTCACCGACCGGGAGGGCCGGCCGGTGACCGAGCTGGGCGGGCAGGCGTGGGCGATCCCCAAGGGGTCGCGGCACCCCGACGCGGCGTGCCGCTTCATCGCCACGATGACCGCGACGGAGACGTGGGTGACCGCGGCGACGGCCCGCCGCGACGCCCTGGCCGCGGCCGGCAAGCCCTACGGCGGCACGTTCACCGCGAACCGGGCCGCCGACGAGCGGATCTTCCGCGACGTGTTCGACCCGAAGGGGAACCGCATCCTCGAACGCGGGGTGCCCGCCGTGCTGGCGTTGCAGGACGTGGCGTTCGCGGTGCCGCCGAGCCCGGCGGCGAGCGACCTCGTGCGCGCCTGGGAGGGCGCGGTGAACCGGGTGCTCACCGGGGGTCAGGGCCCGGCCGAGGCGATGGCCCAGGCCCAGCGGGAAGCCGAACGCGCGCTCAAGCGCGCGGGCGGGCGGTGACGCGGTGGCCGCGGGATCGGTGACCTCGCGCGAGGCGCGGGCCGGGTGGTTGTTCCTGCTGCCCTGGATCGTCGGCTTCCTGGCGTTCACCGCCGGGCCGATGCTCTACAGCCTGTGGCTGTCGCTCACCCACTACGACATGCTCAAGCCGCCCACCTACGTCGGGCTGGAGAACTACCGCGAGGCGGTCGCCGACGAGCGGGTCGGCACGGCGATGTGGAACACGGTGTTCTTCACCGTCCTGCACGTGCCCGCGCAGATCGCGCTCGCCCTGGGCCTGGCCTCCCTGCTGCGCCGCGCGGGCCGGACGGCCGGGTTCTTCCGCACGATCGTGTACCTGCCGGTGATGACGCCGCCGGTGGCGCTGGCCGCGCTGTTCCTGCTGCTGCTCAACGGGCAGAACGGCGCGGTCAACGAGTTCCTGTCCTGGTTCGGGTTCACCGGGCCGAACTGGACGACCGACCCCGCGTGGATCAAGCCCGGCCTGGTGGTGATGAGCCTGTGGACGGTCGGCAGCACGGCGGTGCTCTACCTGGCGGCGCTCACCCGCGTGCCGCTGGAGCGCTACGAGGCGGCCCGCCTGGACGGCGCGTCCCCGTGGCGGCAGTTCTGGCACGTCACGCTGCCGGGCATCAGCGGCACGGTCTACTTCACGGTGGTGGTGAACACGATCGCCTCGCTCCAGGTGTTCACCGAGGCGTACGCGATGTACTTCGGGGCGCGGGCCAAGCAGTCCGCCGAGGGCGACGCGGCGCTGTTCTACGTCATCCACCTGTTCCAGGAGGCGTTCGGGTCGCTGCGGATGGGCTACGCCTCCGCGCTGGCGTGGTTCCTGTTCGCCGTCATCGCGGTGGTGACGTTCGTGCAGGTGCGGGTGTCGCGCCGGTACGTCCACAACGAGGGTGAGCGGCCGTGAGGCGCGTCGGGGTTCTCGCGGGGCTGCTGGTCGTCACGCCGGCGTTCGGCTACCCGTTCTGGTGGTTGGTGAGCGCGTCGCTCAAGGACCGGGCGCACGTCTTCGACAACGCGCTGCTGCCCCGGCCCTTCTCACCGCAGAACTACGTCGAGGTGTGGCAGGCGGTGCCGCTGACGACGTGGATCGGCAACAGCGTCGCGATCGGGCTGGCCGCCGCCGCGTCGGCCACGGTGGCGAGCGCGCTGGTGGCGTTCGGCTTCGCGATGTTCCGCTTCCCCGGCCGCGACGCGTTGTTCGGCGTCGTGCTGGCGACCATGATGCTGCCCGCCGCGGTCACCATGGTGCCGGTGTACCTGGAGTGGCACGCGCTCGGCCTGGCGACCACGCAGGTGCCGCTGTGGGCGCAGAACCTGTTCGGCTCGGCGTTCTACATCTTCCTGCTGCGCCAGTTCTTCCTCGGCCTGCCGCGCGAGGTGTTCGACGCGGCCAAGGTGGACGGCGCGGGCGCGTGGCGGCTGTTCACCGGCATGGCCCTGCCGCTGGCCCGGCCGGGGCTGATCGTGGTCTTCGTGTTCGAGCTGAAGGCGGCGTGGACCGACCTGGTCAAGCCGCTCATCTACCTGCGCGAGACCGAGCTGTACACGGTGCCGCGCGGGTTGAAGGCCGTGCTGGACCGCTTCGGCGAGGGCGGCGAGGAGCAGTGGGAGCTGGTGCTGGCGGCGAGCACGATCGCGACCGTGCCGATGATCCTGCTGTTCCTGGTGGCGCAGCGGTACTTCGTGCGGGGCACCGTGACGCAGCACGTGGAGCAGTGAGGCGGCCGTCCACCTGGGACACGACGGTCACGACGCGTGGCCGGATGTGCCGGTTGCCTGAGGGGTCACCCGATAAAACGAGATGTTGATTACACCGCGTCAATGCATTGTCCGGACCTCTCGGTCAGCGAGGATGACAGGGTGACCAAGGCACAGAAGATCGCGGCGGCGTGGTCGGTCCTGCCCGCCGCCGATTTGAGCGACGAGGTGAAGCACCTCGTGCAGACGCGCGACGCCGGCGCCCGGGCCATCTGGGCCGCGGTGCGCGAGGACGCCGTGCTCGCCGCCCGCGTGCGCGGGTCGTTGGCGGGCCTCAAGGCCGAGTACCGCGGTCACCGGGACGAGGCCATGTGGTTGCTGTGGGTGAACCAGGTGCAGCAGCAGCTGGCCGTCCCGGCCACCGAGCCGGCGCCCGCGGCCGTGCCCCCGCGGGACGAGGCGCGGGACGACGAGCCGACCGCGGAGATCTCGCTGCCCGCCCCCGCCGCGCCGCGCCGGGCCGTGGCCGCGCCCGCCCTGCTGTTCCAGGAACCGCTGTCCTCCTGACGCGTGACGCCCGCCCCCCATCGGCGCCTGTGCGGCGCCGTCGCGCGCCCTAGGCTCGGCGGTGTTCCCGCGTGGAGGGAGGGCCCGTGGCCGAGGACGTGGCGCGCAAGGTCGACCGCGGTCCCACCGCGGTCGGCTGCCCGGTCCGGCACGACCCGGACGGCGTCTGGCGGATCACCGGTTACGCGGCGGGCCGTGCGTTCCTGCGCGCGGGCGACACCGTGCAGGCCGGGCTGGGCGTGCAGACCGTCGCGAGGATGCCGCCCCGCATCCGCCGCCCCGTGCTGTACCGCGACGGCCCCGAGCACCGCGAGGACCGCAGGCAGACCGCCCGGTTCTTCACGCCCCGCCGCGTCGACGAGACCTACCGGCCGATCATGGAGCGGGTCGCCGACGAGCAGGTCGCGCGGCTGCGCGCCGCGGGCGAGCTGGACCTGTCCGACCTGGCGTTCCGGGTGGCGATCGACGTCACCTCGGCCGTCCTCGGGCTCACCCGGGGCAAGCCCGGCATCCAGGCCCGGCTGGAGCGGTTCTTCCCCGAGAAGTTCGACACGCCGGGCTTCACCAGCCTGACCGGCGTCCGCACGTTCGTCCGGCACCTCACGAGCATGCTGGCGGTCTACTGGGCCGACGTGCGCCCGGCCGTGCGCGACCGCCGCGCCCGCCGGCGCGACGACCTGGTGTCCCACCTGCTCGACGAGGGCTGCACGGCCGGTGACGTGCTCGGCGAGTGCGTGACGTTCGCCGCCGCCGGCATGGTCACCACGCGCGAGTTCATCGTCGTGGCGGCGTGGCACCTGTTCACCGACGACGCCCTGCGCGCGACCTACCTGACCGCCGACGAACCCGGCCGGCTGGCCGTGCTGCACGAGGTGCTGCGGCTGGAACCGGTGATCGGCCAGGTGCGCCGCCGCACGACCGCGCCGGTCACCGTCGCCGGCGTCACCGTGCCGCCGGGCGCGGAGGTGCACGTCCACGTGGACGTCGCCAACCTCGACCCGGCCGTGGTCGGCAACGACCCGCTGTCGCTCCGCCCGGCCCGCCCCCTGGCCGACGGCGGCGCGGCGACCGGCCTGTCGTTCGGCGACGGCGCGCACCGGTGCCCGGGCTCGCACATCGCCGTGCTGGAGACGGACGTCTTCCTGCACCGCCTGTTCGCGGTCGACGGCCTCCGCATGGCCGGCGGGCCGGCCGTGTCGTTCAAGGAGGACATCGCGGGCTACGAGCTGCGCGGCCTGCGGGTCGCGGTGGACCGCTGACGCCGATGGGCCGCTGACGCCGACAAGCCGGCCGACACCGGTCCGGCGGCCGGGCCGGTCAGCGCTGCACGACGGTGGTCAGCTCGGTCAGCCCGCAGATGCGCAGCACCGGCAGCAGCAGGCGGCCGGCCACGATGCGGATCTGCCCGGCGTGCGTGAACAGGGCGTTGAGGGCCGCGCTGTCGAGGTAGGCGACCCCGGTCAGGTCGACGGTGAGCGGGGTGCCCGCCCCGACGCCCTCGGCCAGCGCCCCGGCGAACTCCGCGACGTTGGACAGGTCGATCTCGCCGGTCGCGGTGAGCGTCGGCGTCCCGTCGGCGTCCCGGGAGTTGGTCACGGTCAGATCGGTCATGAGATCCTCGTGTGCATCTCGACGGTGGTGCCGTCGGCACCGTGGTGGATGGCGACGTCCTGCATCAGCGCCCGGATGAGCCGGATGCCCCGCCCCCGGTAGGTGTTCTCGCGGGGCGCCCGCCACCGGCCGCCGTCCGTCACGGTGAGGCGCAGCCCGTCACCGGTGAGGGCCACCCGCAGCCCGACCACGCCGCCGCCGGACACCGGGTAGGCGTGCTCCACGGCGTTCGCGCACGCCTCGCCGGCCGCGATGAGCACGTTCTGCACCTCGTCCTCGGTCAGCTCGCAGCTGCGCAGCCAGGCTCGCAGGGCGTGGCGGACGGGGGCGAGCCGCGCGGTGTCCGCGGGGAAGTCCACCGCCAGCGGCGCGGGGTGGCGGTAGACGAGCAGGGCCACGTCGTCCTCGAACCCGCCGGGCGGGGCCAGGTCGGTCATCAGGCGGGTGGCCAGGTCGTCCACCGGCGCGGTCCGGGCGGCCCGCACGGCGGAGCACACGTCGTCGATGCCGTCGTCCAGGCCTCGGCGGCGGCGCTCGACCAGGCCGTCGGTGTAGAGAACGAGGGTCGATCGTCCCCGCACGACGGTCCGCGCCTCGGTGCGCGGCCGGTCCGGGCACACGGCCAGCGGGACGGACCGGCCGCCCTCGAGCAGGTCGGTGCCGCCGTCGCGGTGCACGAGCACGCCAGGCGGGTGACCGGCCGCCGAGTACACCAGTTCGCCCGTGGCCGGGTCGAGGACCGCGCAGAACACGGTCGTGGACAGCGCGCCGGGCAGCGTCGCGGCGAACACGTCCAGGGCGCTGAGCGCCTGGGCCGGCGCCGGGTCGCGCAGCAGCAGCGCCCGGCACGCGCTGCGCAACTGCCCCATCACGGTGGCCGCCTCCAGGCCGTGGCCGACGCAGTCGCCGACGACGATGCCGATCCGCCCGTCGGGCAGCCCGATCGTGTCGTACCAGTCGCCGCCGACCTTCAGCGGGCGCGTCGCGGGCTCGTAGCGCACCGCGAAGCCCTCGGGCAGGTGCGACGGGCCGAGGATCGCCCGCTGGAGGGCCAGCGCCGTCTCGCGCTGCTGGTCCATCCGGTGCACCCGGCGCAGCCCCTGTGCCAGGTGGCCGGCCAGCAGCGCCAGCAGCGTCCGGTCCTCGGCGGAGCACGGCCGGCTCTCGCCCAGGTCGACCCACAGCACCAGCGCGCCGCCCGGGTGGTCCAGCGCGATGCCGGCCGCCCCGGTGCCGCCGACGGTCAGCGCGGGTCCTGCGCCCAGGTCGAGGATCGCCCGGCGCAGCTCCAGCGGCAGGTCGTCCCAGTCGGCGGGGCCGTCGGAAGCCACCACCTCGGGCGGGTCGGCGGCCACCGCGACCGCCAGGACGCGCCGGGCGCCCCACAGCGACGCCAGCTCCTCCACCGCACCGCGCACCGCCTCGCCCAGGCTGTCCGCCCCGGCCAGGCGCACGCTGAGCGCCGCCAGCGCCAGGTCGCGCTGCACGGCGTAGTGCTGGGCGGTGACGTCGCGGAACGTGCCGACGACCATCTGGCGGCCCGTGTCCGGGTCCTTGACCCGGCTGAACGCGACGGCCACCCACAGCCGGTGGCCGTCGCGGTGGGTCACCGGGATGGTCGCGGTGCCCCGCCCGCCCTCCATCATCCGGTTGACGGCGGCGTCGGCGCGGGCCAGCGCCTCGGTCTCCGCGCCCTCCTCCAGCCACCACGGGTGGGGCGGCGGGTACGGCAGCCCGTCGGGCCCGTAGCCGAGGATGTCGGTGAACGCGGCATTGACCTCGACGACCGCGCCCCGCTCGTCGCAGACGAAGAAGCCCTCCTGCAACGAGTCGATCAACGCCGCGCGCCACGCCGCGTGGTGGTTGCGCAGCCGCGTCAGCTGCACGACCGCCCGCACGCGGGCCAGCAGCTCGGCCGCCGAGAAAGGCTTGACCAGGTAGTCGTCCGCGCCCGCGTCCAAGCCCTCGATGGCCGCCTCCTGCCCGGCGCGGGCGGACAGCAGCAGCACCGGCACACCGGCCGTGCGCGGGTCGGCGCGCAGCGCGGCGACCAGCCCGAGCCCGTCCAGGCGGGGCATCATGACGTCGCTGACCACCAGGTCGGGCGGGGCCGCGCGCACCGCGTCCAGGGCCTCCTCCCCGTCCACCGCGGTGGTGACGCGGTAACCGGGTGCGAGGAGCCTGCGCAGGTAGTCGCGCATGTCGGCGTTGTCGTCGACGACCAGGACGTGGACGGGCGCCTCGTCGCCGCCGGCCGGGGTGTGGTGCAGCACCGCGCCGTCCACCTCGGCCGTCGCGCCCGCCGTGTCGTCGGCGGGCAGCCAGCGCATGGCCTCCTGCACGAACGGCTCGGCCGTGGCGGAGACGACGGCAGGGCCGGCCCGGGGCACCAGGTCGTCGGCGGGCAGGTGCTCCTGGCCGAGCGGCAGCCGGACGGTGAACGTCGTGCCCTCGCCCTCGGCGCCGGTCGCGGCGATGGTGCCGCCGTGCAGGCCGACCAGCTCGCGGACCAGGGCCAGGCCGATGCCGCTGCCCTCGTAGGAGCGGGCGCGGGCGTTGCCGATGCGGTGGAAGCGCTCGAACAGCCGGAGCATCTCCGCCTCGGGGATGCCCACGCCGGTGTCGGCGACGGTCAGCACGGCGTGGTCGCCGTCCTGGCGCAGCGCGACGCGCACCGAGCCCTCGAAGGTGAACTTGAGGGCGTTGCTGAGCAGGTTCAGCACCACCTTCTCCCACAGCTCCCGGTCCACGTGCACCGGGCCGTCCAGCGGGGCGCAGTCCACCTCGAACCGCAGGCCCGCACGTTCCACGGCGGACCGGAAGACGCTGGCCAGCTCGGTGGTGAAGGCGGCCAGGTCGACCGGCTCGTAGTTCGCCCGCATCCGGCCGGCCTCGATGCGGGAGAAGTCGAGCAGGGTGTTGACGAGCTTGCCCAGGCGCAGGCCGTTGCGGTGCACGGCGTCCAGCTCCGCGCGGGCCGGGTCGTCGACGGGCACCCGCTCGCGCATGTCCTGCACCGGGCCCATGATCAGGGTGAGCGGGGTGCGGAACTCGTGGCTGATGTTGGAGAAGAACGCGGTCTTGGCGCGGTCCAGCTCGGCCAGCTCCTCGGCCCGCCGCTGCTGCGCCTCGTAGGCGAGCGCCCCGTTGACCAGGGACGCGGTCTGCCGCGCCACGAGCTGGAGGAACGACTCGTACGACTCGTCCAGCGCTCGCGCGGCACCCGCCGCCAGCACGATCGCACCGACCGGCCCACCCCCCGCGTCGCCCGGCAGCGGCAGCACGACGGCCTCGGTCGGCGGGCTGCGCCAGTCACCGCTCGGCAGGTCGCCCGGCAGGTCGCGCAACACGGCCGGCCTGCCGGTGGCCAGCACCTCCCGGATCGGCCACGGCTGGTCGACGTGCACGCCGGCGGGGCTCGTCGCCACCTGTTCCGGCTCGCCGTCCCGGACGAGGTGCAGCGCGGCGAACGGCACGTCCCGGCTCGACCTGCCCAGCACCCGAGCCACCATGCCGCACGCCTCGACCGCGCTGCGCTCCTTGCCCGCCAGCGCGCCCAGGTCCTGGAGCACGGCGAGCCGCCGTTCGCCGACGACCCGCTCGGTGGTCTCGCTGACGGCGGTGAACACGCCGCGCACCACGCCGTCGTCGTCGTGCAGGGGGCTGTAGGAGTAGGTCCAGTAGGTCTCCTCCCAGTAGCCGTGGCGCGCCATCGACAGCGGGAGGTCCTCCGACCAGGTCGCCTCGCCGGAGTCCATCACGGACCGCAGCATCGGGCCGATGGTGTGCCAGATCTCCGGCCACACCTGCTCGCCCGGCTTGCCCAGGGCGGGGTGCTTGTCCCCGAGCATCGGGCGGTAGGCGTCGTTGTGGAGGAACAGCAGCTCCTCGCCCCACCAGACGATCATCGGGAACCGCGAGGTGAGGCAGATCCGCACGGCGGTGCGCAGGGCGGCGGGCCACGTGCCGGGGTCCGCGCCGTCCGGCCAGCGGTGCGCGCGCATCCGCGCCGCCATCTCGCTGCCGCCCGGGAACAGCAGTTCGGCGTCGTGTGGCTCTCTGTCCGGCACCTCAGCATCTTCCCCGTTCCCGGGGAGATCCACACGGCGAACCGCCGCAGTCTCCACGACGGTGGGCGTCGCAGGAGGACCATGGCCCGCACGTCCTCCTGCGACGAACTGCCGGCGGTCCCGCGACGACCACCGGCGTGCCCACCGGGTGGCCCGCCGGCGCCGAGCCGGAGCGGCGGTACCGGCGGTGGTCGACGCCGCTGTCCGACGACGGGCCGGAGGCCGGCCGAACCGGGTGGTGACGGCTCGGCCGCCGAGCCGGCGCGGGTGGTGGCGTGCCGTCCGGGGGCGCGGGTACGCGGCGAGCGAGGCGGTGACCCGGCGGGTGGCACGCCCACCGCGACCGCGGCGCCGCTCGTCGCTTGCGCCTTCGGGGTGGTGGCGCTGGTCACGACGGCTGTCTCCCGTTGACCTGGCACCCGGCAGCGGTTATGCACGGTTGTGGACGTTGTCGGGAACGAACCCCGGTTCGGGTGGCGGATGCTGGGCGTGTACCTCGCCGCCCAGGTGACGATGGTGCTCGCGTCGGCGGTCGTGCTGCTGCCGTTCTCGACCGGCGATGCCTCCGGGGAGCGGCTGCCGCCGTGGCCGCTGCTGGTGCTGTTGGTCGTGCCGATCTCGCTGGCCGTGGTGGTCGTGGTGGCGGGCACCCGGTGGCTCGGCGCGGGACCGGCGCGCGGTCGGGCGGCGCGCGAGCTGGCCGCCCGGTGGGACTGGCGCGACCTGGGCGTGGGCGCGGCGCTGGGCGCGGGCGGCCTGGTGCTCACCCTGCCCGCGGCGGCGCTGTGGACGCGGTGGGTCGGCGCCGACGAGGCCGGTTCGGCGGTCGGCGACGCGTTCAGCGGGCTGACCTTGGAGCCGACGGCGGCCGTCGTGGCGTTCCTCGCGGTGTGGCTGATCGCGCCGCTGGGCGAGGAGGTGCTGTTCCGGGGCGCGCTGTGGCGGGCGCTGGAGCACTGGGGCTGGAACCGCTGGGTGGTGTTCGCGGTGACCACGCTGGTGTTCTCCCTGGTGCACCTGGAACTGCTGCGCACGCCGTTGCTGGTGGTGCTGTCCATCCCCATCGGCCTGGCCCGGCTGCTGACCGGGAACCTGCTCGCGGGCGTCGTCGCCCACCAGGTCAACAACTTCCTGCCCGCCGTGGCGCTGCTCCTGACCACCACGGGCGTGCTGCCGGCGGCCGGGCTCCCCTGAGCCGTCCGGTCACCCGGGCCGGCGACCCGTGCCGTTCCCCCGCGTGGACGTGACCGCCTCCGGGGCGACGGCACGGACCCCTAAGGGGCTCGTGGGGCCGTACCGGCGGCGGGTAGACACGGACAGCGAACCCGGTCCCGAAAGCCGAACGAGGAGATCACCGTGGCCACACGTCGGCCGACCACCCGCGGCCTGTTCCTCGCCCTCGTGGTGCTCTGCCTGGCGCCGGTCCCGGCCGCGGAGGCGGTGGCGGTGGCGGTGGCGGGACCGAAGTACGCGGTGGCCGGTCTGCACCGGCCGGTCGAACTGCTCGTCGACAAGTGGGGGGTGCCGCACATCTACGCGGCCGACACCGCCGACCTCTTCTTCGCCCAGGGCTTCAACATCGCCCGTGACCGGCTGTTCCAGATCGACACCTGGCGCCGCCGCGGCCTCGGCACGCTCAGCGAGGTGCTCGGGCCGTCCTACGCGGAGCAGGACCGGGCCGCCAGGCTGTTCCTCTACCGCGGCGACATGGACGCCGAGTGGGCGTCCTACGGCCCGGAGGGCAGGCTGGCCGCCACCCGGTTCGCCGAGGGCGTCAACTCGTACGTCGACTGGCTGGCGCGCAACCCCTCCGCGCTCCCGCCGGAGTTCGGCAGGCTCGGCTACCGGCCCGCCCGCTGGCGCCCGCAGGACGTGGTGCGGATCCGCACGCACGCCATCGGGGAGAACCTGATGTGGGAGGTCGCCCGCGCGAAGCTGGTGTGCCTGGCCGGCCCCGGCGCGAGCCGCTACCTGCGTTCCCTCCACCCGGCGCACGAGGCGGCGGTGCCCGCGGGGCTCGACCCGTGCTCGGTGCCGGACGACGTGCTCACGGTGTACAACCTCGCGACCGCCGCCGTGTCCTTCACCGGCGGGGGTGTCCGGACCAAGGACATCGCCGACGCGACCTCCGGCAGCAACGCCTGGGCGATCGGGCCGGGCCGCACCGCGTCGGGCCGGCCCATCCTGGCCAACGACCCGCACCGCGGCGCGGACGCCCTGCCGTCGGGCCGGTACGTCGCGCACCTGTCGGCTCCCGGACTGGACCTCGCCGGCGCGGGCGAGCCGTGGAACCCGGGGATCGCCATCGGGCACAACGGGCGCATCGCTTTCGGCCTGACCAACCTGCCGATCGACCAGACCGACCTCTACGTCTACGAACTCGACCCCGGCGACCACACCCGCTACCGCTACGGCGCCGGCTGGGAGCGGATGACCACGGTCACCGAGACCATCCCGGTGCGCGGCGGCACGCCGGTCGCCGGCGAGCTGTCCTTCACCCGGCACGGCCCGGTCGTCAAGGTCGACGAGGCGGCGCACCGGGCGTTCGCGGTCCGCACGGCGTGGACCCAGCCGGGCAGCGCGGCGTACCTGGGCAGCCTGAACTACCAGCGGGCCGGGAACTTCCACGAGTTCACCGCGGGCATGCGGAAGTGGGGCACGCCCGGCTCGAACCTGACCTACGCCGACGTGCACGGCGACATCGGCTACGTCCCGGCGGGACTGACGCCGCGGCGCACCGGCGCCGGCTACGACGGCCTGCTGCCCGTCCCCGGCGACGGGCGCTACGACTGGAACGGCTTCCACGCGAACAGCGAGCTGCCGGGACAGCACAACCCGGCGTCCGGGTTCTTCGCCTCGGCCAACGACTTCAACATCCCGCCGGGTCACCCGGTGGTGTCCAACTACGAGTGGCAGCTGCCGTACCGCAAGCAGCGCATCGACGAGCTGATCGGGTCCCGCCCGGACGCGACCGTCACCGATTCGCTCGCGCTGCAGAGGGACGAGAAGTCGTCGGTGGCCACGCGGCTCCTCGCGTTCGTGCGGGGCCTGTCCTCGTCGGACCCGGACACCGCGCGGGCGCTGGAGCTGCTCCGCGGCTACGACGGCGTCGCGTCGGTGGACTCGCCGGGAGCCGCGCTGTTCGAGACGTGGATCATGAAGTACCTGCACCGCGCGTGGGCGCACGCGGTGCTGCCGCAAGCCGCGGCGGACGCGCTGGTGCGCACCATCAACCCCGACTTCAGCCTGGTCATCGCCTCCTTCGAGGACCCTGCGGGGTGGCTGGGCCCGGACGGCGCGGCGGTGCGCGACGAGCTGGTCCTGGGCACGCTGCCGGTGGCGTTCCGCGACGTCGCCGGCAAGTTCGGCGCCGACACGTCGACGTGGCGCTGGGGTTCACTGCACCACCAGGAGTTCGCGCACCCGCTGGGCGGCCCGAACGTCGGCCCGACCCCGGTCGGCGGCTCGTACCACACGATCCACCCGTCGTTCTTCCACCCGCTGACCTACCGGCAGGTCATCGGGGCGACGTTCAAGATCGTCCTGGACGTCGGCGACTGGGACGCCTCGGCCGCGATCAACGCCCCCGGGCAGTCCGGCGACCCGCGCAGTCCGCACTACCGCGACCTCAACGCCCTCTGGGCCTCGGGCGGGTCGTTCCCCCTGCTGTACAGCCGGGGCGAGGTCGAGCGGAACCTCGACGTCCGGATCAGGCTGGAGCCGGCCGGGTGACGGGGGGAGTCCGTTCCCCGGCGTGCGGGACCGCCGCCGCGGCCTGGGACAGGCCGGGCACCGCGAGGACGAACGGGGCGATCGCCGCGGCGAGTCACCCGACCCGACGCGGCGATCGCTCCCGGCGGGGTGTCGCGGCCGAACCGGACCCGTCGTCCGGCAGGAGGACCGCGCCGCCGCCCGCACGACGCCGGGCGACCGGGCCGCTGGTCCTCCTGCCACGCCGGCCCCTGCCGGGCCGGTGCCGCGCGCTAGTCCTTCCAGGGCAGCTCGTCGCGCATGCCCTCGTGGATGGCGTAGGCGTTCTTCACCGCCGCCTTCAACGCGCCCTCCACCCACCGGCGGTGGCGGCGGTCGCAGGCGTCGTTGGCGAACCACACCCGGCCCACCGGGCGGACCACGTCCTCGTAGCTGCCCTCGCTCATCTCGAACGCGCGGAACAGCGGGCCGATGCCACAGGCGAACCAGTCGAGCGCCCAGTCCTTGTAGACGCCGAACTCGAACGTGTCCCGCGCCTCCGGGTGGATCTTGACCAGGTCCTCCAGCGCCTGCTGCACGCACTCCTCGCCGGCCAGCGGCGTGTACGGCATGCTGTCCTGCTCCCAGCAGTAGGACGCGATCATCACGCCCTTCTTGTACCGGGTGTCCTGGCCGGCGGGCGGGTAGACGATGTTGCGGATCGCCAGGTCGGTCACCGTCAGGCCGTGCGTGATGCCGTACGAGGTCTCCCACCAGCGCTCGCTGAACTGCATGAACAGCTTGTGCGCGCGGCCGTAGTAGGTGTTGCGGATCGCGTACCACTTGTCCGGGTCGAGGCCTTGGATCTCCATGTGCCGCAGGCTCGCGAACGGCACCGTGACGACCACCTCGTCGGCGACGACGGTGTGCGAGCGGCGACCCGAGCGGTAGTGCACGCGCGCCTCGCCCTCGGCCTGGTCGACCGCGTGCACCTGCGCGCCGAACCGGATGTCGTCCATCAGGTACGGCTCGAACGCGCGCGGCAGCGAGTCGGCCCCGTCCACGATGTACGACAGGTCGCCGAAGACGTCCTCGTAGTAGTGGGAGAACCACTCGACGAGCGAGAAGTGGTAGCGGCCCTCCAGGTTGAACAGCGGGCCGAGCATGGACAGCGCGCCGTCACCGAGGCCGCGCTCCTTGAGGTAACCGAGCAGGGTGTACTTGTCGTAGTCGATGAGGATCTTGTGCCACGCCTTGTCCGGGTCTTCGTTCTCCATGATGTCGACCAGCGGTCGCACGGTGTGCCGCAGCAGCTCGTGGGGCGTCTTGTCCGCCTCGCCCGGGGACAGGTCGAAGTCGAACGAGGAGCCGGTGAAGTCCTTGCGCCGCACGCCCCTGCCCTGGAGGTACACGAACGTGTCCTCGTCGTACATGGGGAACGGTTTCGTGGCGAGCTTGAACTTGTCCCGGATCAGCCACTGCACGAGCGGGTGCTGCTCGGGGAAGCGCATGGCGCCGAACTCGCCGTACATGTCCCCCGCGAAGTCCCGGTGGGTCAGGATGCGCCCGCCCAGCCGGTTCTGCCCCTCCAGGATCGTCACCTGGTGCCCGGCTTCCTTCAGCAGCAGGGCCGCCGTCAACCCGGCCATCCCCGCACCGACCACCACCACCCGCCGTCGCGGCGCCGAGCTCTCCGGCAAGCCGTCCTTGAGCAGGTCGAGCACGTCCAACACCATGACCACACCTCACACCGTCGGTCTGACCGTCCACTGGAGACAGGGGGTGGCCACCCGGTGACGACCGTAGCGCCGGGTGCGACCGCCGGCCAACGCCCTGATGGGGTGGTTCCGGCGAGCGCGGACCGGTGGCCCGTGGGCCGGCGGGTGCGGCCGAACGGGTCGGCGCGTCCCTCGTCCGGGTGTCGGACCGGCCGGGATTGTCGGACCCCGTCGCTAGCGTGCGGGTCATGGCGATCACGGGGGAAGCGGTGGCCGAGGACGAGGCGACGGCCCGGTTGCGGGCGGCGTGCCTGGCGCTGCCGGAGGCGGTCGAGGAACGGGCGTGGCGCGGGACGCGGTGGCGGGTGCGGGGCCGGACGTTCGCGCACGTGCTGGAGGTCGAGGACGGCGACCCGCCGTCGTACGCGCGGGCGGCGGGGACGGACGGGCCGGTGTGCGTGCTGACGTTCCGGGCGGAGGGCGCGGAGCTGGACGCGTTGAGCCACGCGGGGCACCCGTTCTTCACGCCGGCGTGGGCGTCGAACGTGGTGGGCGTCGTGCTGGACGGCGGCGTGGACTGGGAGGAGGTGGTGGAACTGGTGACGGAGAGCTACTGCGCGTCGGCGCCGAAGAAGCTGGTGGACCTGGTCGAACGGCCGTGACGGCGTGGGCGAACTTGCCAGGTCGACCACAAGACATCTAGAGTTCTAGATGTGTCAGTCGACAACGAGCCCGCCCTGATGCGGGCACCCGACGCCACCGGCCGCTTCGGCCGGTTCGGCGGGCGCTACCTGCCCGAGGCCCTCGTGCCCGCCGCGCGGGCGGTGGAGGCGGCGTTCCGCGAGGCGTGGTCCGACGCCGCCTTCACGACCGAGTACCGGCGGCTGCTCGCGACCTACGTGGGCCGGCCGACGCCGGTCACCGAGTGCGCCCGGCTGTCCGAGGTGCTGGGCGTGCGCGTCCTGCTCAAGCGGGAGGACCTCGCGCACACCGGGTCGCACAAGATCAACAATGTGCTGGGCCAGGCGTTGCTGGCCAAGCGGATGGGCAAGCGCAAGCTCATCGCCGAGACCGGCGCCGGGCAGCACGGCGTGGCCTCCGCGACCGCCGCCGCCCTGCTCGGCCTGTCCTGCACGGTCTACATGGGACGCACCGACGCGCGTCGCCAGGAGCTCAACGTCTTCCGCATGGAACTGCTCGGCGCGGAGGTCGTCACGGTCGCCTCGGCCGCCGGCACCGGCACGCTCAAGGAGGCCACCAACGCCGCGCTGCGCGCGTGGGTCGGCGAGACCGAGGACGCCCACTACTGCCTCGGCTCCGCCCTCGGCCCCCACCCGTACCCGTGGATGGTGCGCGAGTTCCAGCGGGTCATCGGCGACGAGGCCCGTGCCCAGTGCGCGGAGCGCCTGCCGGCCGCCGTGCCGGACGTGGTCGTCGCCTGCGTCGGCGGCGGGTCGAACGCGGCGGGCACGTTCGCCGGGTTCGTCGACACCCCGGCCGCGCTCGTCGGCGTCGAGGCGGCCGGCGGCAGCGCCGTCGACAAGGGCGTGCCCGGCGTGCTGCACGGGTTCCGCTCGCACTTCCTCCAGGACGAGGACAGCCAGGTCCTGGAGGCGCACTCGATCTCCGCCGGGCTGGACTACCCCGGCGTGGGGCCGGAGCACGTGCACCTCGCCGAGACCGGCCGCGTCCGGTACACCGGCGTCACCGACCACCAGGCGATGCGGGCGCTGGAGCTGCTCACCCGCACCGAGGGCATCCTGCCCGCCCTGGAGTCGGCGCACGCCCTGGCGTGGGTGGTCGACGCCGCCGCGACCGGCGAGCTGCCCGCCGGGTCCACCGTGCTCGTCACGCTGTCCGGTCGCGGCGACAAGGACGTCCAGCAGATCAGGGAGTACTTCCGATGAGCGTCGCCACAGCCGGCCTGGAGCAGCACCTGAGGGCGGCGGGGCGCCCGCTGCTCGTGCCCTACCTGATGGCCGGGGTGGTGCCGGACTGGCTCGACCTGGTGCGCGGCGTCGTCGACGCCGGGGCGGACGCGGTCGAGATCGGCCTGCCGTTCTCCGACCCGATGCTCGACGGCCCCACCGTGCAGCGGGCGGCGGCCGTCGCGCTCGACCGGGGCGCGCGGCCCAGGCCGCTGCTCGACGAGCTGGCCGGGCTGGACCACGACGTGCCGCTGGTCGTGATGACCTACGCGAACGTGGCCGAGACGCTGGTGCCGTCACGCGGCGTGGCCGGGTTCGTCGACCACCTGGCGGCGGTCGGCGTGCGGGGCGCGATCGTGCCGGACCTGCCGCTGGAGGAGTCCGCCGAGTACCGGGCGCGGGCCGCCGACGCCGGGGTGGCGGCCGTGCTGATGGCCGCGCCGTCGTGCGACGACGACCGGTGCCGCCGGATCGCGTCCGCGTCCGCCGGGTTCGTCTACAGCATGAGCTCGATGCGGACCACCGGCGAGCACGACGACCTGGCCGCCACGGCGGGCGCCCACTCCCGCCGCCTGCGGGCGATGACCGACCTGCCGGTGGTGACCGGTTTCGGCGTCTCCACCACCGAGCACGCGGTGCGGGCGTGCGCCGACGCGGACGGGGTGGTCGTCGGGTCGGCGCTGCTGCGGATGCTGGTCGACGGCGCGCCGGTCGCGGACGTGGTCGACGCGGTGGCCGCGTTCCGCCGGGCGCTATCCTCGGCCCGCCCGGAGGTGGCTCCGGGGGTGTGACGAGTCGGGTGTGACGGGTCGGGAGTGGCGTGGAGCGCAACGACCGCGGGTTCCGGGGCCGCGTGCCCAAGTACCTCGCGATCTACCGGGTGCTGGCGGAGCGCGTCGAGGCCGGGCACTACGAGCCGGGGACGCCGCTGCCCGCGCAGCGGGAGCTGGCCGAGGAGTTCGACGTCTCGCTCATGACGGTCCGGCAGGCGCTCCAGGCCCTGGAGGCGGACGGCCTGCTGGAGACCCGGCACGGCGTGGGCACGTTCGTGCGGCGGCCGTCGTTCTCCTACGGGCTGACCGGTCTGCGCAGCCTGTCCCAGGAGCTGGTGGAACAGGGCATCGAGCTGTCGACGGAAGTGCTGGGCGCCTCGGTCGTCCCCGCGCCCGCCGACGTGGCGGGTCGGTTGGGCCTGCCCGCCGACGCGCCCGTGCTGGCCGTGGAGCGGCTGCGCGGCACGTCCGCCGGCCCGTTGGTGCTCCAGACCTCGTACCTGCCGGCGGCCGTCGGCGCGCGGATCGACGTGGACGCGCTGGGCGGCCGGTCGCTGTACCGGCTGCTGGACGAGCTGGGCACGCCCGTGCGGCGGGCCAGCGAGACCATCCGGGCGGTGGCGCTGACCGACGCCGAGGCCGCGTCGCTGGACCGCTCCCCCGGCTCGCCGGCCCTGTTGAGCTGCCGGCTCAGCCGGGGTGACGACGACGTGCCGCTGGTCGACGACCGGGCGCTGCTGGTGGGCGACGACACCGTGATCACCGCGGAGCGCGCGGTGACGGGGACCGATCTTTCCTACGGGCACGTGACGCGCGGTCCCGAGCGGTAACGTGCCCCGGACACGGGACACGACGTACGGCTCACCGCGACGGCGGCTGCCGCGGGAGGAGCGCGTGGTGCGGTGGATCGGGAAGCTCGTCGCCCAGTGGATGGCCGCCGGGTACCTGTCGTTGCCGGCGGTGTACCTGTGGATGTCGCGGAACGATCCCGACCGGTTGGCGGGGAACGACTTCCTGCTGATCAACGCGTGCGTCGCGCCGGTGGCGGCGGTGTGGGTCGTGCTGCGGCACCGGCGGGTCCGGCTCGGGCCCTGGTGGGCGGCGGCGCGCGTGGTCGTGCTGCTCGCGCTGTCGGGCGCGGTGACGTGGTACGCGATGGACCCGATGCACCTCGGCGTCCACGAGGTGGACCCGTTCCGGATCTCCGCCGTGCTGGCGTTCCTGTGGGTGTGGATCATCGGGTCGCGGCTGCTCGACCGGGCCCTGGGCGCGCCCGGGGCGTCGCGAGGCGGCGGCGCGGTGGTCTGGCGGGGCGAAGCCGACCGGCCGGAGCGCGGCGAGGTCTGGTCCGCCCTGGTGCCGTTCGAGGAGGGGTCGTACGACGAGGCCGGGCAGCGGGCGAAGGACCGACCGTGCGTGGTGGTCAGCACGTTCGCCCGGCACGCGTACGTCCTCAAGGTCACCAGCGTGGACCAGGGCGACCGGCCCGGTTACCTGGCACTGCCCGCCGGCTGGCACCCGTGGTCGGAGAAGGCGAGCTGGATCAAGCTCGAACCGCTGGTCAAGGTGTCCTACCTGGACTTCCGGCAGCACGTGTGCGACGCGCCCGACCTGGCGTGGGCCGCGATCGAGGAGCGGTACCCGCCGGGCGCCACGGCCCAGCGGCACACGCCGAGCGTGAAGCGGCGCGCGGCGCGGCGGACCTCCCCCCGTCCCCGCCGGGGCGCCCGCACCTGATCCCGGCGCGCCCGTCCGGTCCCGTCACGCCCGCCCGACCGCGGCCAGCCACGTCCGCAGCACCGAGGCGCGGGTGAACTCCCGCACGTGCAGGCCCGCCCGGAGCCAGGCGACCGGGAACTCCTCCCCCGCGTCGCGCACCACCCGGCCGAACGCGTCGCGCTCGCGGTCGCGGGAGGCTGCGGCCAGGGCGGCGAGGAGGTCCGCGGTCGCGGTCAGCCCCGTGGCGCGCAGGGCGGCGACCTCGCGGCGCGCGGAGGCCACGGCGGCCACCGCCCGACCACCGAGGGTGATGCGGTGCAGGACGTTCTCCAGCGGGCGCAGCGGTGCGGGGACGCGGTCCACCGGGTCCGGGCGCGCCGGCAGGTCCGGGGCGGCCCCGCCGGCGACGTGCGAGCGCTGGAGCCGGTCCAGACCGAGGTCGACGTGGTGGGCCAGGTCGTCGGGCAGGGCCAGGTCGCCCGACGCGGCGAGGGCGGTGGCGGTGCCCGGGCGGTCGGGGAGCAGGCGCGCCACGACCCGGAGCCGCAGGCCGGGCGCACCGGCCAGGACGGCGAGGTTCTCGCGGACCAGGGCCGTGTGGCCGACCAGGTCCAGGTCGCCGTGCGCCGTGGCGAAGCGCAGCGCGGGACCGACCGCGCCCAGCACCACGCCCTCCGCGAAGAGCAGGTCGGCGCCCGCCGGGCGGTGGGTGTCCGGGACGGTGTGCGCGTGGAAGGCGCGGTGCACCTGGTCGGGCAGCGGTTCGGCCCAGTGGCGGGCGAGCGGGTCGTCGGTCCACGGGGTGGGTTTCGCGGCCACCGCGCGCACCGCCTTGCCCGCGCCGAGCCGGTGGTCGGGTGACGCGGTGCCGCCGGACAGGAGCAGCCCGGCGCGGCCCAGCGCGCGGTGGGTCAGGCCGGACTCGCCGACCGCCACCGGACCGCTCGCGGCGGCGGCCACCCGTTCCGCGCCGCCGGGGGTGACGGCGGGGACCGTCCAGAGCCGGCCCGAGTCGTCGACGAGGTGCGTGACGACGCCGCCGTAGCCGGAGGCGCTGACGACCGGTTCCGTGCACAGGCCGTGCAGGCGGAGGGCGCCGATCGACCGGTACTCGCGCCGGGCGGTGCCGCGCAGCAGGGCGGGATCGCCGATGCCGGTGCGCAGGTCGTGGCACAGGAGCATCAGGTCGACGAGTTCGGCGGTGAGCGCTTCGCGGTCGAACGACGAGTCGCCGGCGCGGGCGGCGGTCAACGCGGCGGCGACGCGCAGGCCGGCCGACGCGGCCCGGTGCAGGCCGGCGACCCGCGCGGTGTGGACGGCGCGCAGCAGACCGGCCCGGACCACCGCCCCGCTGCCGGAAGCGCCGGCGCGGAGGACGGCCGAGCACCCCTCCCACACCGCTCCGGCCGCCGCCCGCTGCTCCTCGGTGACGGGTACCAGGGCGGTGTCGGAGTCGGTGGAGGTGGAGTCGGTGGTGGGGCCGGTCGCGGCCGACACCGACGGATCGACCGGATCGGCCTGACCGGTCGGGTCGGCCGGGTCGCCGATCTCGGCGGCGGCGACCGCGATGCCCCGGTGCAGGCACTTCGGCGCCAGCAGGCAGGTGCAGGACAGGTCGTCCGCCGCCGCCAGCACGCCCGCGCGCAGGGTCCAGGTGAGCGTGGTCTCGGCGTCGAGTTCCGCGCGCGCCGCGTCGCCGTCCGCCGTGACCGCCCACGACGCCGCCCGGTCCAGGGCGGCGTCCACGCGCTTGCGCAGGCGCGGCGGGAGGGCGTCGAGCACGTCCGCCACCACGGCGGGGGCCACCGGGGGCACGGTCACGAGCGCACCTTCTCCCCCACCCAGCGGGCCAGCTCCTGCGGGCTCAGCGCGGCGATCGGCATGCCCGCCGCGACGAGGGTCCCGGCCACGGACGTCGAGTAGCGCGCCTTGCCCGTGTCGTCCAGGCTCGCGCACCCCAGCACGGTCACGCCCGACGTGACCAGTTCGCGCACCTGCGCGGCGAGCGCCCCCACCGGGCCGCCCTCCTCGAAGTCGCTGACCAGCACCACCATCGTCCTCTCCGGCACGGTCACCAGGGAGCGGGCGTGCCGCAGCGCGCCCGCGATGTGCGTGCCGCCGCCGACGCGCACCTCCAGCAGCAGCGACAACGGGTCGGCCACCCGGTCGGTCAGGTCGACGACCTCGGTGGAGAACGCCAGGAAGTGCGTGGTCAGGGCGGGCACCCCGGCGAACACCGCCGCGGTGAGCGCCGACCACACCGTGGACGCCTCCATCGAGCCCGACACGTCGACCACCAGCACCAGCCGCCAGTCGCTCGACCGGCGGCCGCGCGTGCGGAACACCGGGCGCTCCGGCACGACCACCACCCGGCCACGGTCGTCGCGTCGCGCGGTGGCCAGGTTGGCGCGCACCGTGCGCGGCAGGTCGAGCCTGCCGCCGGGCCGCCGGGTCGGCACGGGCAGCTGGATGCCGGTCAACGCGGGCCGCACCCGGTTCGCCAGCTGCGCGGTCAGCTCGCGCACGAGCCGCGCCACCAGCGGCCGCAACCTGGCCAGCGACTGCTCGGACAACCCGCCGGCCAGCGACAGGACGTTGCGCAGCAGCTCGACGGACGGCCGCACCGACGCCGGGTCGATCTCCAGCGCCGCCTCCAGCCGCCCTCCCTCGGCCGCCGCGGCCAGCACCTCTTCGCGGACGCCCTCGCCGAACAGCTCGGCCAGCTCCTCGGACCACTCCCGCACGTCGGGGAACGGGGACGACCGGTCGGCCCCGAGCCCCCCGGCCGCCGCGCCCTCCCCGCGCTCCGCCCCGTACAGCTCGTCCAGGGCCGCCGCGTACCGGACCGCGCCCGCCGGCCGGTCACCCCGCGCCCCGAGCACCAACCGCCAGCGCACGCTCGCGGCCAGTTCCCGCTCGGCGTGCGCCGGGGCCACCGGCGCACCGGGTGGCGCGGGCTCCTCGGAGCCCGGGTGGACGGCCGGTCGGGGCAGGTCGTGGGCGCGCAGGTCGTGGGCGCGCAGGACGTCGGCCGCGGCGCGTTCGGCCGCCAGCCACACCGCCAGCAGTTCGGGGTCCGGGACGCCGGCGGCGTCGACCCGGTCGCCCGTCCGCTCCTCGACCGCGGCGAGCACCCGGGCCCGGGCGGCCGGGCCGATCGAGGTGAACGCGCCGCGCAGGGCGGGCAGGCGGTCCAGGAAGTCCCGGTCCGCCAACGCCTCGACCCGCTCCAGCAGCGGGTCGAGGGCTTCGGGCGTCTCCAGCAGCGGACCGGCCGCCGCCAGCACGCCGGTCAGCGCCAGCTTCAGCGCGCCGCGCCGCTCGGGCGTGCCCGCACCGTCCACCCAGGACGCCACGCGCTCGCCCAGCGCCGACGCCGGCAGCAGTCCCGAGAGGACCCGTGCCGCGCCGGCCGCGCCCGCGATCAGCGGGGCGCCCTCGTCGGACAACCGCCGCAGGCAGGCCGCCAGCCGCACCCCGGTGCCGTGCGCGTCGTGCCGCCGGGCCAGTTCCACCAGCGCCCGCGCGTCGGCCACGTCCGTCGACCCGACCAGGCCGTCCAGCTGCGCGACCGCCGCCGTCTCCAGCTCCGCCGCCAGCAGCGGGTGCGCGTCCAGCACCGATCCCGGCGTGCCGGGCAGGTGCCCGGCGCGCAGGCGGTCCAGCAGGTCCAACGCCGCCAACAGCTCCGGCAGCGTCCCGGCGGACGGCAGCACCGACGCCGCGTCGCCCAGCAGGTCGTGCACGACCTCGGGCAGCCCGCACCGGGCCGCGTCGACCAGGTCGACGAGCACGTCGGCCGGGGTGTGCCCGCCGCGTTCCGCCCGCCGCGCCCGACGCGCCCGCAGACGCCCCAGGGCGGCCATCGGCAGCGTCGCGCCCCACAGGCCCGCCACCGGCAGGGTCGCCGCCGTCGCCGGGGTCCAGGCGACGGTCCACCGGGTGCTCAGGGCGTCACCGCCGCCCACGCCGGTGGTGGCCGCCTCCTCGCCGTACGCCACGCCCAGCACGGCCAGCCGCCGCAACGCCACCTCGCGGCGGGCGTCCAGCGCCGACCGCAGCGGGTCCAGCCGCAGCGTCGCCGCTTCGCGCGAACCCGGGCCGGGCAGGCGCAGGTCCGCCACCAGGTCCTCCACGGCCGGGGCCAGGCCGGACCTCGGCGTGCCCGGCGCGAGCACGCCGGTGCGGTGGCCGACCAGCACGTCCCCCGCCGCGCGGGCCACCACGCGACCCCGGCCCAGGGGTTCGGCGTGGGTCAGCACGGTCTGCACCGCCTCCACGACCTCACCGCGGCCGGGCGCGGGCAGGCCGCGCAGGCGGGCCAGGTCCCCGGCCAGGCGCAGCGCTTCCCGCGCCTCGCCGGGACCGGCCGGGTGGCCCAGTTCCCGGACGCGGACGCAGATCCGCACGATCGCCGACGCGGCGGCGGCCTCGATCGCGGCCGGGTCGCCCGCCGCCTCCAGCACGGCCTGCTGCCACTCGGGGTCGCGGATGCCCGCCGGGTAGCCGGACCGCTCGTCCAGCAGGGCGAACCCGTACGGCACGAGCGAGGTGACCACGTCCGACCCCGGCGGCGCCTCCTCCGCCGGGGCGCCGGACAGCAGCGCCGCCGCGTGGAAGGAGCCGATCACCGCCGCGCACGGCCGGTCGCCCACCTCCGCCACGACCCGCCGCATCCACGCCTCCCGGCGCAGGTCGAACGGGTCGACGTCACCCGCGTCCGCGCGCAGCGCCCAGCCGACGTACAGCGCGGCCCGCCGCACGGCCTCCGGTTCCTGCCCCGGTGCGGCGACCTCGACCAGCCGGTCCCACAGGTCGTCGCCGTCCCGGCCGGTCACGGCGCGGCGCAGCGCGTCGGTCAACGGCGCGGCGCCGCGCCCGCCCGCCCCGTGGCCGGGGCCGCGCAGCGCCAGCGGCAGGTCGCACGCGCGCACCTCCACGCCGTGCCGGAACGCCCACCGGATCGCCGCCAGCTCGGGTGAGAAGTCGGCGAACGGGTAGAACGCGGGCGCGCCGCCGTCCCGGTGCGCGCCGGACAGCGCGACCGGCGCGACGAGGTCGGGCGCGGCCAGGTGCGGCAGCCACTCCCCCAGTTCGGCGGGCAGCTCGACGAGCAGCACCTCCGGCTCGCACGCCTCCAGCAGGGCGGGCACCACCGACGCCAGCGCGGGCGAGTGGTGCCGCACCCCGATCAGGTGGGGCGTGCGGTGGCCGACCAGCAGCTCCAGCGCGGACCGGTCAGGCGTCGAGGACATCGCGCAGTTCCCACAGCCGCCGCCACGTGCGGGCGCCCGTCTCGGCCCTCCGCCGCACCGCGCCGTCCCAGTAGCCCAGCAGCCGGGCCGCGTCACCGGGGTCGTCCTTGCGGACCACGCCCAGCAGGTGCCCGGGCAGCAGGGACAGCGGGTCGCGGTCGCCGGGGAAGTACGCGTCGGCCAGGCCGAGCGAGGTGGCCACGGACACCGCCTCGGCCGTGCTCATCACGGTGGACGGCCGCTCGACCGCCCACCCCTCCTGCGACACCCCGTTGCGCAGGTCGCGGAACGCGGTGACCAGCACCTCCAGCACGACGTCGTCCACCGTGAACGGTGCACCGACGCGGTGCAGCGCCGCATCGGCCTGCCGCCGCACCAGGTCGGTCTCCGCCGCCAGGTCGCCGATCGGCCCGACGGCCTCGAAGTTGAACCGCCGCTTCAGCGCCGCCGACATCTCCGACACGCCCCGGTCGCGCAGGTTCGCCGTGGCGATCACGGTGAAGCCGGGGGCGGCGTGCACGGTCGCGCCGTCCGTGCCGGACAGCTCGGGCACGGCGATGCGCCGGTCGGACAGGATCGACACCAGCGCGTCCTGCACCTCGGGCAGGCAGCGGGTGACCTCCTCGACCCGCACCACGCCGCCGCCGCGCATGGCGGTGAGCACCGGCGACGGCACCAGGGCGCGCGGTGACGGCCCCTCGGCCAGCAGCAGCGCGTAGTTCCAGCCGTAGCGCAGCTGGTCCTCGGTGGTGCCCGCGGTGCCCTGCACGACGAGCTGGCTGCTGCCGCACACGGCCGCCGCCAGCAGCTCGGAGAGCATCGACTTGGCCGTGCCGGGCTCGCCGACGAGCAGCAGGCCGCGCTCGCCCGCGAGCGTGACCACGGCGCGTTCCACCAGGGCCCGCTCGCCGACGAACTTCTGGCTGATCACCAGCCGCTGCGGCAGGCCGGCGACCTTCTTCGGCAGCGCCAGGGCGTCGCCGCTGCCCATGACGAAGGTGACGACGGCGCGCGGGGTGAGCCGCCAGCCCGGCGGGCGGGGGCCGTCGTCGTGGGCGGCGAGGAAGGCCAGCTCCTCGCGGTGCGCGTCCTCGGCCGGCTCGACCTGCCTCGGGGCAGCGGTGGTCACCTGCGTCCTCCGGTCTTCAGTTCCTCGTAGGCGGGCGCGTCGCCGTCGAGCACCCGACGCCAGGCGCGGGTGAACAGGTCGGCGACCGGTTCGAGGGGCACGACGACCCAGCTCGGGCGGGTGGTGAAGCCGAACATCGGGGCCTTCCACGACTCGACCGGCAGGTGCGGCGCGCCGAGCGCGAGCCACCCGCCGGGCAGGAACAGCGACCGGCCGGCGCGGGCCCGCTTGGCGGTCAGCACCAGGTCGGTCGCGCCCAGCTCGGCGCGCGCCTTCTTCAACCGGGCGGGCTTCCACCCGGTCCACCGCGCCACGTTCGCGTCGGTCGGGTCGGGCAGCGCCAGCAGCTGGAGGTAGAGCGCGGCGGCGTCCTCGGACAGCGCGAACCGCTCCGCGACCTCGCCGACCAGGTACGGCACGGACACCGTCGGGTCCTGGAAGTACGCGGCCGGGTCGACGCCCTCGGGCGCGGTCACGGCGCACGCGGCGGTCACCGAGTCGTCGTGCAGCAGGCGGAGCTGGTCGAGGACGGAGGTGGAGCCGGTGGTCGTCAGCACGGCGGCCAGCTGCTTGCCGTCGCCGACGGCGAGCAGGCCGGGGCGCAGGCCGAGGCGGCAGTAGTGGTCGTTGACCCCGCACACCTCCAGCCACGGCCGGTGCCGCACGACCTCGCCCGGCGCGGGCTTGTCGACGCCGAGCAGCGCGGTCAGCTCGTCGGCCGAGGTGTAGTGGCCGACCTGCACGGCGAAGCCGGGGTCCTCGGTGCGGTCGCGGGCCAGTTCCAGCGCCCGGGGCAGCGCCGCGCGCAGCGGCGAGCCGGCCGGCAGGCGGTGCGCCAGGAACAGCAGCACCTGCGCGACCACGTTCAGGTGGTGCCCACCGAACCCGCCCCGGCGGTGCGCCTGCAGGGAGTTGTCCTTCCAGCGGATGTCCGCGTCGCGGGTCAGCCAGTCGGTCCGCTCGGGGTCGACGACGCCGGCGATGTGCTCGGACGCGCCGCCGGTGGCGAGCAGCTTCACCGCGTCGGCCAGCACGTCGTCCGGCACGGGCGTGCGCAGGCCGTGCTCGGCGACCCACCGGGCGGCGACGGCGTCGACGTCCGGGCCGCGGTCCCACAGGTCGGCCGGGTCGGCGGGCACCGCGGCGGCGAGCAGTTCGAGCCGGAGGTTGCGGTCCAGCCGCCGCAGCCGGTCCTTGCCCGCCTTGGCGCCCGCCGGGGAGAGGCCGACCTGGCGACGCTGCTCGGTGGTCAGCAGGGTGTTGCCGTACCGGGCGACGTTGGGCATGCCGGCCAGCAGCACGATCGCCTCGGCCGTGCTCAGGCCGGTGCGCTCGACGAGCGCGCCCACCGCGTCGGGCGACCACGGCGCCGGACCGCGTTCGGCGAGCAGGTCCGCGAACCGCCCGATCCGCTCCGCGCCGAACCCGTGGTCGACGACCGCCGAGGACAGGAGCCGCCAGTCCTCGGGCAGCGCGAAGTCCCCGCTCGGGCTGTACTGGAGGCCGCTGTAGCGGTTGCCGTCGGAGGACCAGTTGACCTCGGACAGGGCGGTGAAGCCGTCGCCGGCGGGCACGAGCCGGTGGTGCGGCGACTCGTGCTTGCCGGGCACCTTCACCGCGACCACGCGCCAGCGGCCGGGCGCGTCGGCCAGGCCGGAGCCGGCGACCCAGCGGAGCACCTGCACCAGCGGTCCGCGCTCGTCGTCCGGGGTGAGCGGGGAAGCAGCCCGGTAGGCCAGCGCGGGGAGGTGCGGCAGCGCCTTGAACCAGGACTCCCCGTCGATGGCGGGCAGCGCGCGCCGGGCGCGCGGCGGATCGGCGGCGGCGGCGGCCAGCGCGGCCAGCACCTCGGGCAGCGCGGTCGGCGTCCGGTTGTCGGAGTTGCGCCAGTGCTCGCCGATCCAGTCCAGCGCGGTGAGCAGCGCGGTCTCGGTGACCGCGGGCCCGGTCGGCGCGAAGGTCGACTCGACCGCGCGGGCGGCCTCGGCGACCTCGGCGTAGCGCCGGTAGGAACGCCGGACCTCGGCCGCGCGGCGGACCACGTCGCACACGCCGACGACGAGGGCCGGGTCGGTGAGGCCGGGCAGCGCGTCGGTGATGGCCCGGGTGTACTCGTCGTGCTCGCCGCGTCGCAGCGCGGCCAACCGGTCGACGGCGGCGACCGGCTTGGTGGCGTCGGCGGCGGCCATCATCGCCTCCACGGCCTCGCGGGTGACGGCGCGCAGCGCGGCCGACCCCGCCTCGTCGCGCGGGCGCAGGGCGTGCCACCAGTCCAGGGGCGGCACGAACGGCGTGCCCATCGCGTACGGCGGTCGCCGGGCGATCGCGGACACCGTCCCCCACACGGTCCCGTCACCGTCCTCGAACGACACGGAGTCGCCCCGGCCGGTCAGCGCGACCTGCGCGCCCGGGAGCCGCAGCAGGCCGACGGGTTCGCGCTTCGCCAGCCGCACGCGGCGGCCGTCGACGCCCTCGCCGGTCCACGAGCCGTCCGCCTCGCGGCGCACGCGCCAGCCGTGCAGGCCGTCCGCGACACCCAGCGGGCTGCGCTCGGTACCGGGCGCGGCGGGGCGCAGGTCGCAGCGGGACAGGTCGACGCGCGCGCCGTCCTCGGCGAAGTCCTCCAGGAACCGGGGCCTGCTCGCGCGGCCCATCGCGCCGGTCGCCGGGTCCACCTCGCGCCAGCGCGGCTCGCCGTCGTGGTCGGTGGTCCACACGGTCGTGCCGTCGCCGTGCGCGTCGCGCGCCTGCGGCAGCGACGTGTCACCGGGGTGCACGACCCGGGAGCCGCTGAACCGGCCGCCGCCGGCCAGCGCGATCGACGGGTGGGGCACGTTGGGCCGCCAGCTGTGCCGGTCCTTCCCCGTCACCGCGAAGATCCGCTCCGGGGCGTCGCTCCAGTAGCCCAGCTCGCCCTCCTGGGCGTGCCAGGTGACCAGCAGGACGCCGTCGAACCAGGAGGCGTTCGCGTCGCGCCAGGTCGGCCTCCGGTCGGCCGGGATGCGCGAGACGTGCTCGGCCAGGACGCCGTCCGGGCCGACGACGACGAACCGGTCGCCGCGGGAGAGCACCAGCGCCGGCCAGCCCTCCCCGGCGATGGCGATCGGCTCGTCCTTCACCCCGCCGTCGAGGAGCCGGCCCACCGCCTCCTCCAGGGCGGGCCAGCCCAGCTCGTCGAACAGGCCCGCGCGCAGCGTGCGGTGCAGCGCGGCGGCCACGTCGGTGCGGGCCACGGCCTCGGCCGCCCCGGGCACGTCGACGTACGCCTCGGGCACCTGCAACGGGGCCAGCTCGTCGAGGTGCCGGTACAGGTCGGGCAGCCCGGCGGCGGTCACGTCGGCGGCGCGCGCGGTGAGCCAGTCCCGCAGGGCGGTGCGCAGGCCCGGCACGGCGAGGGCGTCCAGCAGGACGTCCCGGTTGACGGTGACGGACCGGGCGTGCGCGCGCAGGTGGGCGGCGAGGCCCCGGCCCAGGCCCGGGCCGAAGCGCTCGGAACCGGCGAGCGCGACCAGGTCGCGGCGGCCGGGTTCCTCGTCCTTCACCCAGTCCCCCACGTCCAGCTGCTGCCCGCCGCGCTCGACGTCGGCGATCGGGACACCGCGTTCCACCAGCAGGTCGAGCAGGTCCAGCTCGCCCTGCCGCCAGTTCCGCAGCACCCGCACCGGCACGCCGTCGGCGACCAGCCGGTCCGCCATCCGCGCGGCCAGGTCCAGCAGGGTCGTCGAGCGGTGCACGCCGCGCCAGCCCGACGCGCGCACCTTGACCACGCCCGACAGCCACTCGGCCGGGTTCGCGCCGCTCGTCGGCGCGACCAGCTCCCCGGTCGCGCCGCAGCCCTCCAGGACGTCGAACCACGTGTCGAGCGCGGCGGTCGAGTCCGGCACGAACTCCAGCAGCCGCGCCCGCACGTCGGGCTCGCGCAGCGCCAGCGCGACCAGGGAGTCGCGGTAGGACTTCCAGAACCCGGCGCCCGCGCTGCCGATCGCGGTGCTGTCCAGCACGGCGCGCAGCAGGCGCTCGTCCTCCTCCCGCAGCACGCGCTTCGCCGCCTTGGCCAACCGGCGCAGGTCCTCGGGCATGCCGGTGTAGGGCGGCAGGCCGCCGCGGGTGCGCTCCACGCACAGCGTGAAGAACAGCTCGTAGGCCGCGTCGGCGTCGTGCTTGCGGGCCAGGCCCTTGGCGTGCGCGGACAGCGCCTTCGCGGTGAGCGCGCCGGCGAAGGCGAACTCCAGGAACACCTCGCGGGTGCGCTCCGGGTCGACGGCGAGGTCGTGCACCTCCTCCGCCTCGCGGGCCTTGCCGAACATGCTCGCCGCGTAGGTGGTGTTGCCGTGCTGGAGGAAGATCCGCCCGGCCTGCTCGTAGAAGGTGGGCAGGAAGTGCGGCGCGGAGCGGCCGAGCATGTCGCCGAGGACGGTGAAGCCGTCCTTCGCGGCGCCGGCGCGGGACTTCGCGGTGCGCGCCAGGCGTTCGACGTCCTTGACGAGGTTGAGCGCGTGGTGGGCGTTGGCGGGGTCGTTGACCAGGGCCCACGCGGGGAAGCCGAGGGCGCTGCGGCGGCCGGTGCCGACGTCGGCGGTGCGCACTGGCGCGTCGAACCCGAGGTACTCGCAGGTGAGGTCCTCGACCCCGCCGAGCACGGCGGGCACGAGCCGCACCACGACCCGGTCGTCGAGGGCCGGGTGGGTGTAGTGGCGGGCGGTGACGGTGTCCCGGTCCTCGCCCGGGGCGACCACGCCGGGCAGGACGGCTCCGGCGGCGATGAGCTGCTTCTCGTTCACGCGGGCACCGCTTCCTCGACGACGCGCCCGGCGTGGATCGCCGAGGCCATGCGCATCCCCTCGGACCACGCGACGGGTCCGACGTCGGTGAGGGCCAGCGCGGTTCCGTCCTCCAGCGCCCAGCGCAGCTCGCCGGTCCACGTCTCGCCCTCGGGGTAGTCCGAGCCGAGCCAGTAGCGGGCCTCCACGACCCGCCCGTCCTCGAAGGCGGAGTACACCGCGGAGCCGCCGCGCACCGGGTAGCCGAGCGTGCGGCACCGGCCGAGCGCGTGGTTGAGCTGCTGGAACTTCCCGCCCGAGAAGTCGTCCACGGAGGACTTGCCGGTCCGGGAGGCGGGCTCGGGCCGGTCGAAGGTCTGCCGGAACAGCTGCTGCACCTTCTGCTCCACGCCCAGTTCCGCGCCGAACTCGCGCAGCTCCTCCAGGTCGTCCAGCAGCACGGGGTGCGGGACGCGCACCACGTCGGCGGTGACGCGCGCGGTCTCGCCGTCGAGGGTGACCACGCCGAGCCCGCGCTCCGGGTCGGCGTCGCGCAGGAACCCGGTCTCGTCGCCCGCGGTGACCACCAGGTCGCGCAGCACCGCGGCCCACGCCGCGTCCGCCCACGCCTCCGCGACCAGGGCGACGGGCACCGGCAGCGAGCGCGTCATCCAGCCGTCCACCGCGGCCAGGCACTCGGCCTCGTGACGGGTCAGCCACTCGGCGAGCTGGCGCAACCGCACGACCTGCGCGTCGTCCTTCAGCGAAGCGGGTACGGAGGAGAGCAGCTTGCCCTTGCCGTTGCGGCACTGGACGCGCCCGTTCTCCCCGAGCCGCACCTGGTACCCGGATGCGGCGTCCAGCCAGCCCACGGTTCCTCCTGCGAGTCGATGTGCGACGGTGATGGCGGGAGGCTAACCGCGGGGTCCGACAAGAAGATCGGGTCGGGCGGTTCGCAATCGGGCCGTGACCGCCGGCGACTCGGTGGTCGCCGACCGCGACCACCGAGTCGCCGACCGCAGTTCTGCGGTCGGCGAGCCCATTACCTCAAGACTTGCCCAAATTCACTATTGTTGTGATGCGCGTCTCCCTAGCCTTGTGGCATGAGACTGCTGCTGTGGACCGCACTCACGTGCGCCCTGGCGGTCGAGGGGGCCATGTTCCTGCCGCTGCTGGCCGGACTGGTGATCGTCGGCTGCGCCGCCGAGAGGCCGACCCGCCACCGCGGGCCGCGTCACGCACGCCTGTGACCCCCGCGGGTTCGGCCCCGCCTCCGGCCACCGGCCACCGGTGGCCCCGCGCGGGGTGCCCCCGGAGGTGTCCGGCGACGACACGGGGGTGACGGCGCACCACGCGCGGAATCCACCGCTCGTGCCGAGCGGCTCGTTCCGTCGACCGTGACAAGTCCTGCCGGGTCGCGGCGTCCGAAAACTTGCAGCCGGTGCTGCGTCGATCAGCGGTTCCACCGCGCGCGGCGCTCCACGACGATCTGATCCCCGTCCGAAGCCCCGGAGGTCCCGATGCCGACCGTACCGTCACCCGCCTGGCGCGCGCTGCTCGTCACCACGACCGCCGCGGCGGCCCTCGTCGCCGCGCCCGCCTCCGCCTCGGCGGTCACGTGCAGCGCCAAGGCCAACGCGACCCAGTCCGGAGCCACCATCGTCGGCCGCGGCCACACCCTGTGCCGCGGCGTGCCCGGCGGCGAACCGGTCGTCGTCTACGACGACGAGGTCGCGGTCCAGCGCCTCGACCCGAACACCGGCGCCTGGCACGTGCTCGCGACCGGCGTGGGCACCGCCACGTACCCCTGCGCCGGCACCGTGACCAACACCTTCCGCGCGGTGACGCCCGAGCGCACGTCGCTTCCGGTCACGGCCTCCTGCGGTTAGCCACCGCCCTCCACCACGAGGTGGTCGCCGTCGCGGGAGCCCGCACCTTCGCCCGACCCGGTGGGGGCCCGCGGCGGGACCCGCGGGACGCGCCCGGCACGGCCTAGGCTCGGCTCGTGACCGACACCCGCCTGTACCGCGACGGCGTCCTGGAGGCCGAGGGGTTCCCCGTCGAGGAGGTGGCCGACCGGCTCGCCGACGACGTCACCGTGTGGGTGGACCTGTGCGGCCCGTCGCGCTCGGAACTGGCCGGCCTCGCCCACGAGCTGGGGCTGCACGAGCTGGCCGTCGAGGACGCCATGCAGGAGCACGAGCGACCCAAGTGCCACATCTACGACACGCACGCGTTCCTCACCACTTACGCCGTGCGCCTGGACCAGACCTCCGGCCGCCTCAGGACCTGCGAGGTCGACGCGTTCGTCACGCCCAAGGCGCTGGTCACCGTCCGCGCCGACGACCACTTCGACATCGGGGCCGTCACCGACCGCTGGGACGCTTCGGCGCACCTGGCGGGCAGCGGCGTCGGCTTCCTCGTGCACGGTCTGCTGGACGTCGTGGTGGACGGCCACTTCGACGCCGTGCAAGCCCTGGACGAGCACATCGAGGAGCTGGAGGACCTGGTGTTCTCCGAGCAGCCGAGCAACCGCGACGTGCAGAAGCGGGCCCTGGCGATGCGCCGCTCCCTGGTGACGCTGCGCCGCGTCGTGCTGCCGATGCGCGAGGTGGTGAACACCCTGGTGCGGCGCGACCAGGCCGTCGTGGACGCCACCATGGCCCCGTACTACCAGGACGTGTACGACCACGTGCTGCGCGCCTCGGAGTGGACCGAGTCGCTGCGCGACCTGGTGGCGACCATCCGCGACACCCAGCTCAACATCCAGGGCAACCGGCTGAACCTGGTCATGAAGAAGGTGACGGGGTGGGCCGCGATCATCGCCATCCCCACCGCCGTCACCGGCTTCTACGGGCAGAACGTCCCCTACCCGGGCTACGACCAGCCGTGGGGCTTCTGGGTGTCGACCACCGTGATGGTGGTGCTCTCGGTGGGGCTGTACGCGTCGTTCAAGCGGCGGGACTGGCTGTAGGTCCGCTCGAACTCTGGGCGTTCCACGGCGGGCGCGCGGCTAGCGTCCGCGACATGGCGAACCAAGTTGTGGTGACGAGGGAACTGGACGACTACATCCGCGTCACCTCCCTGCGGGAGGACGACGTGCTGCGCGAACTGCGGGAGGAGACGGCCCTCCTGCCCGCCGGGTCCGCGATGCAGGTGACCCCCGAGGAGGGGCAGCTGCTGCACCTGCTCGCGGGGCTGGTCGGCGCGGGCACCGTGCTGGAGGTGGGCACGTTCACCGGGTACGCGACGCTGTGCCTGGCGCGGGCGGTGGGGCCGGGCGGTCGGGTCGTCACGTGCGACATCACCGGGCGGTGGCCCGACGTGGGGCGGCCCTACTGGGAGCGCGCGGGCGTGGCGGACCGGATCGACCTGCGGGTGGGACCGGCCGGGCGGACCCTGGCGGCGCTGGCCGAGGAGCACGGGACGGGGTGGGTGGACCTGGTGTTCGTCGACGCCGACAAGGTCGGCGTCGGCGCGTACTTCGACGCGGCGGTGGAGCTGGTGCGCGACGGCGGGCTCGTCGTCGTCGACAACACGCTGTTCTTCGGCCGCGTGGTGGACCCGACCGCCCAGGACGCCGACACGGTGGCCATCCGGGAGTTCAACGCCTCCCTGCTCACCGATCCCCGGGTGGACATCTCGATGCTCCCCGCCGCGGACGGCATCACGCTGGCCCGCCGCCGGCCCCGCTGAGCCGCGGGCGGCTCCGCGTGGGACGGGAGCGGTGGACGGGCCTCGGGGCGACCCGTCCACCGCTGCGCGTCACGTCGTCCGCCGGGCGTCGGGCACCGGCGGACGACGGGGCTCATTCGGCGATCTTCGTCCGGTAGGACCAGGTGAACACCGGCAGGTGCTCACCGTCGACCAGCCTGCTCTCCTCGCTGCGCGTGAAGTGCTCGTGCCCCGAGGCGTGGGGGACGCGGACCTTCACGTCGACGCCCTCGGTCAGCTCCACGACCTCGCCGTCGATCGTCCTGGGGCCGCCGATCAGCAACGCCTTCCTGTTCTGCTGCACGATGTTCGCCCTTTCGCCGGGGTGCCGCCGCGCGGTGTGGAGGCGGACCGTCCGAAGTGCACACATCGAGTATGGCTTGGCAGAACTGGGGAATCCCCTGGATTCGGCCGTCAGCCCCCGGCCGCGGGAGCCGCGTCCAGGTCGGTCGACAGCAGTTCGGACAGCTCGGCCAGCGCGGTGTCCGCCTGGTCGCCCTCGACGGTGAGCACGACCTCCTCGCCGCCCTTCACGCCCAGCGACATGACCGCGAGGATGCTGGCCGCGTCGACCAGGGCGTCCTCGCTGCGGCCGATGCGGACCTTGCCGCCCTGCTTGCGCGCGGCCTCGACCAGGAGCTTGGCCGGTCGGGCGTGCAGACCGACCGGCGAACCGATGGTGACTCGTGTACTGGGCAACTCTGCCTCCTCCTCGCGGTGCGGGAACGGGCGTCCGAGCCGTTCCCGCCGGACCGGCCGGGGGAACCGGCCGGTCGACAACTCGACGTCGCGCGCGGGCCAGGGCGCGGCGGGCCGGCGCACGGGCTCCAGCGCGGAGCGGATGACGGACAGCACGCCCTCGGCGACGGGCAGCCAGCGCTCCCCCGCCTCGACCGGGCGCGCCCAGCGCAGCCGGGCGCCGCACACGGGCGTGGGTGGCAGCGGCACCTCGGTGGGCGCGCGCAGGAACACCACGCCCGCGGGCATGTCGCCCTGGCTCCACCAGCGGTCGTTGGCGTCGGCCAGGAAGACCACGGGGCCGTCCGGCCGCACGACGGCGGGCGCGGGCACGCCGACCGCGTCGAAGCGGGCGAGCACGACGGCGGCGAGGCCCGCGGGCACGAGGAAGCCCACCGTGCCGCCCGCGAGCACCAGCCTGACCCCGGCGGGGCCGGCCACCACGCGCCAGCCGAAGCGGCGCCCGTACCAGAGGCACGCCTCCCGCGGGTCGCGCGGAACCCGCTCCGGCGTCGCGGGGTGGGGCGCTGCGGGATGGGTGGCGGCGGGCACGGTGGGGACAGGCACGGTGGCGCGGTGGGCGGCGGTGCGGTGCGGCGGCGCGGGCTCCGCGGGCAGCGGGCCGCGGGACGGCGACCGGGACGGGACGGTCACGGGTGGTTCCTCCACATCGTCGCCCCGTCCCCGCGTCAGCCGAGCGCGCGGGAGCGCGCGGTGGCGGGGTCCGGGGCGCGGCGGACGCGCTCGGCCAGGTCGGTGCAGTCGTCCAGGGTCCGCTCGCGCAGCGCGGCCCGGACGGCGGGCACGGCGGGCGCGGACATGGACAGGCTGGTCACGCCGAGGCCCACGAGCACGGGCGCCAGGCCCGGGTCGCCCGCGGCCTCGCCGCAGACGCCCACCGGCTTGCCCGCCGCACGACCGGCCTCGGCCACCAGGGCCACCAGGTCGAGCAGCGCGGGCTGCCACGGGTCGAGCAGGGCGCCCAGCTCGCCGAGCACCCGGTCGGCGCCGAACGCGTACTGGGACAGGTCGTTGGTGCCGAGGCTGACGAAGTCGACCGCGGCGAGGATGTCGGCGGCGCGCAGCGCGGCGGCCGGGATCTCGATCATCACGCCGACGTTGCCGAGGCCTGCCGACCGCGCCAGCGCGACGAAGGCCCGGGCCTCGGCGGCGGTCGCGATCATGGGGGCCATCACGCGCACGTCGGTGCCGTGCTCGGCGGCGGCGTCGGCGATGGCGGCCAGCTGGTCGGCCAGCAGGTCCGGCTTGCGCCACGACACGCGGTAGCCGCGCACGCCGAGCGCCGGGTTGGGCTCGTCGTCGGCGTTGGCGAACGGCAGCGGCTTGTCCGCGCCGGCGTCGAGCGTGCGCACGACCACCGGTCGGTCGCCGAAGAGCCGGAACACCTCGCCGTACGCGCGGCGCTGCTCCTCGCGGGAGGGCGCGTCGGTGCGGTCGAGGAACAGGAACTCGGTGCGGAACAGGCCGACGCCCTCGGCGTCCACGTCGCCGTCGGTCGCGCCGCCCACGTTGAGCAGCAGCTTGACCTGGTGGCCGTCGGCAGTGGCCCCGGGGCCGCTGTGGCGGGCCAGGGAGGCCTCGCGCTCGGCGGCGGCCCGGGCGACCCGGTCGGCGGCGTCGTCGTCGGGGGACGTGACCACGACGCCGCGGGTGCCGTCCACCACGACCCGGTCGCCGTCGGCGAGCGAGTCGGCGTCGGCGCACCCGACCACGGCCGGGATGCCGAGGGAGCGGGCGAGGATGGCGGTGTGGCTGGTCGGCCCGCCCTTGGACGTGACGATCGCCAGCACCTTGGCCGGGTCGAGGGTGACCGTGTCGGCGGGCGCCAGGTCGACGCCCACCAGCACGAACGGCTCGTCGCGCACGGGGATGCCGGGTGTGGGCACGCCCAGCAGCACCGCGATGGCCCGGTCCCGCAGGTCGGCGAGGTCGCCGGTCCGCTCGGCGAGGTACCCGCCGAGCGCGGCCAGCGCCTCAAGGTGGACGGCGAACGCGTCGTGCACGGCCCAGGCCGCCGGGCGCCCCCGGTCGACGGCGGCGCGGATGCCGTCGACCAGGGCGGGGTCGTCCGCCATGGCGATCTGGGTGTCGAGGATGTCGCGGGCCTCGCCGGTCAGGCCGGCGGCCCGCTCGGTGAGGTCCGCGACCACCGAGCCGAGCGCGGCCGCGGCGGCGTCCACCTCGTCCTGCGCCGGTCCCGGCGCGGGCACCTCGGCGGGCAGCTCCGGCGCGGTGGCCGGCCTGGCCACCACGCCCACCGCCTGACCGGGGCTCGCCGGGTTGCCGGTCAGCTCCCTGGACCCGACCGGCTGGTCCGAGACCTCAGCCACCTGCGACAACTCCGCGCCTCCTCGTCCTCGTCGACCGTCCGTGCGGGTGGTGCGCGATCAGCCCGCGACGGGCTCGATCGTCACCTTGATGGCGGTGCCACCGGCGACCACGTCGATGGCCTCCAGCACCTTCTCCAGCGGCAGGTGGTGCGTGATCAGGTCGGCCACCGGCACGGCGCCCGTCGCGATCAGCTCCAGCGCCTTCTTGTTGTGGTCCGGGCTGGACCCGTTCGCGCCCACGATCGTCAGCTCGCGGTAGTGCACGAGGTTCGAGTCGCACGCGATGATCGGGTTGTCCTTCGGCAGGCCGCCGAAGAAGCTGATCCGGCCGCGGCGCGCGACCATCTTCAGCGCGTCCTCCTGCGTCTTGCCCGCCGCCGACGCGGTGATCACCACGTCCGCGCCGCGCCCGCCGGTGAGGTCCAGCACCGCCTGGATCGGGTCGACCTCGGCCGCGCAGATCGCCGCTTCCGGCTTGACCAGCTCGGCGGCCATGTCGAGCCGGCCGCGGTTGAGCTCCACCAAGTAGACGTTCTCCGCGCCGCGGGCGCGGGCCAGCCGCACGTGCAGGCAGCCGATCGGGCCGGCGCCGACCACCACGACCGTGTCGCCGTCGCCGACCCGGGCCAGCTCCTGGCCGTTGAGCACGCACGCCAGCGGCTCGGCCACCGACGCCTCCGCGTAGCTCACGCCGTCCGGGATGCGGTTGACGCCGTCCACCTTGAGGACGTTCGCCGGGACGATCATGTACTCGGCGAAGCCGCCCTCGAAGTGGTAGCCCATCGAGAGCTGGTTGGGGCAGATGGTCATCCACCCGCGCAGGCACTCGGGGCACTCCCCGCACGGGATGGCGGCGATGACCTGGACCCGGTCCCCCGCGGCCCAGCCGTTCACCTCCGAGCCCACCTCCACGACCTCACCCGCGATCTCGTGGCCGATCACGCGCGGCGGGTCGATGTGGTGGTGCCCGTGCCGGAAGATCTTGAGGTCCGTCCCGCACGTCGAGGTGTTGCGCACCCGCAGCTTCAGCTCGCCGGGGCCCGCGGTGGGCTCGGGCATGTCCTCGATGCGGATGTCGCCGGGCGCGTAGAACCGGGCCACCTTCACTGCGCTGTCTCCTCGTCCTTCTCGGTGTCCACCGTCCGCAGGATGCGCAGGACGGTGTCGGCGTCGGGGGCCTGCCGCAGCTCGGCCGCCCGTTCGGGGTCCATGAGCACGTGGGCCAGGGCGGACAGGATGCCGACCTGCTCGGTGCCCTTCGCCGCGATGCCGACGCACAACCGCACGTCCTCGCCGCCCCAGTCCACCCCTTCGGGGAACTGGAGCACCGCCAGCGAGGACCGGCGGACGTGGACCCGCGAGGCGTCCGTGCCGTGCGGGATGGCCACGCCCTCGCCGATGAAGGTCGAGACCGAGGCTTCGCGCTCGTGCATGGCGGTCAGGTACTCGGGGTCGACCGCGCCGAGCTCCAGCAGCGCGGCCCCGACCTGGTCGATCGCCGAGGTGCGGTCGGCGGCGGTCCGGCCGAGCCGGACCCCCTCCGCGGTCAGCAACTCAGCCAAGCTCCCCACCGTCCCGGATGGCGGCTTCCACCCGGTCGAACACCGGGTCGCCCATGAAGTTCTGGAAGCCGATGACGAGCGCGCCCGACGAGTTCTTCTGCGCCCGGGGCACCAGGCCCTGCTGGCACAGCACGACCTGCGCGTCGGCCGGGATCTCGTTGACCGGGCTGTGCTGCACGGCCACCTTGTACGGCTTGAGCCGCTTGGCCATCTGCGACGCCACCATGACGCTGCTGCCCATGCCCGCGTCGCAGGCGATGACCACCTTGGTGATGTCCTTGCCCTGGATGCTCATGCGTCCCTGTTCCTCTCGTCCGGTGTCCGGGGGCCCGACCGGTCAGGCCGTGACCGCGCCACCGTTGGCGATCTGCTGGTCCCGCTCCTCGCGGCGGGCGTCCCGGCCGAACTTCATCAGCGCCGCGGCCACCACGAACGCCACGACCGCCGCGGCCAGCACACCCGCGATGACCCCGAAGTGCCCGCCCTTCGGCGTCACGGCCATCAGGGCGATGATGCTGCCAGGCGACGGCGTCGCGACGAGACCCGCGTCGAAGATGCTGAACGTGAGCACGCCGGCCGCGCCGCCCGTGACGACCGAGAGCAGCAGCTTCGGGTTCGCCAGGATGTACGGGAAGTAGATCTCGTGGATGCCGCCGAGGAACTGGATGACGATCGCGCCGGGGGCGGTGGCGCGGGCCGCGCGGGGGCCGAACACGCTCAGCGCGGCGAGCACGCCCAGGCCCGGGCCGGGGTTGGACTCGATGAGGAAGTGGATCGCCTTGCCGTTCTCCAACGCCTCGGCCACGCCCAGGGGGCTCAGCACGCCGTGGTTGATGGCGTTGTTGAGGAACAGGATCTTGGCGGGTTCGACGATCACCGACACCAGGGGCAGCACGCCGACGTCGAGCAGCCACTGCACGCCGTTGCCGAGCGCCTTGGTGATGCCCTCGACGATCGGGCCGATGGAGAACAGGCTGCCGACCGCGAGCGCGCCGCCGATGATGCCGGCGCTGAAGTTGTCGACCAGCATCTTGAAGCCCGGCGCGACGTTGACGCCGACCTTCTCGTCCCAGAGCTTGATCAGGAAGCCGCCGAGGGGGCCGACGATCATCGCGCCGAGGAACATGGGGATGTCCGCGCCGACGATCACGCCGAAGGTGGCGATCGCGCCGACCACCGCGCCGCGCTGGCCGTGGACCAGCCGGCCGCCGGTGTACCCGATGAGGGTCGGCAGCAGGAACGTGATCATCGGACCGACGAGTTCGCCGATCGTCTCGTTGGGGATCCACCCCGTGGGGATGAACATCGCGGTGATCAGGCCCCACGCGATGAACGCGCCGATGTTGGGCATGACCATGGCGGCGAGGTGTCCACCGAAGCGCTGGATGCCTACCCGCGCGCGCTGGCCGCGGGATTGGGTGTCTTCAGGGGCCTGGGTGTCGTTGCTCGTCATCGTTGACACTTCCACTACTGCTGGAGGGACTGGGAGAACGCCGTCGCTGTTGCGGCGGGAGCCGGGCGTCGTCGCCCGGCATCGGCGACCGGCGGGTGCCGTCGGATCACTCGTCGATCCGGCGATCCCACTCGATGTCCGGGTGCACCACCACCCGGTGTGCGCGCACGTCTTCCGGGCCCGGCATGGTGCTGCCGGGCAACGAAACGGCCGCCGCTCCCCATGCGACGCCCGTGGCCAGTGCGGAAGGGCCAATTCCCCCTGCGGAGAGGAACCCGGCGAGCAGCGCGTCCCCGGCGCCGACCGAGCTGCGGGCTTCGGCCCGTGCCTCGGCGTGCCAGGAGCCCTCGCCGTCGACCAGCACGGCGCCTTGCCCGCCGAGACTGGCCAACACCGCCTCGGCGCCCAGGGAACGCAGTTCCCCTGCCGCGTCGACGACCTCCCGCAACGTCCGCAGTGGACGGTCGACCGCCTCGGCCAACTCCTCCAGGTTCGGCTTGACCAGGGTCGGTCCGGCCTCCACCGCGGCCAGCAGCGCGGTGCCGCTGGTGTCCACCGCGACCTTCGCGCCGGTGGGCGCGAGGCGCTTGATCAGATCGGCGTAGAACTCGGCCGGCACCCCCGGCGGGAGGCTCCCGGCGGCGACCACCCAGTCCACTCCGGACATGTGGGTCAGCACCGCGTCGCAGAACGCCTCCAGCTCGGGGCCGCTCAGCCGGGCTCCGGCCTCGTTCAGCTTGGTCACCGTGGCGTCGGGCTCGACGACGGTGATGTTGCTGCGCACCGGGCCGAGTGCGGCGACCCGCACGACCTCGATGCTGTACTCGGTGAGCAGGCGGATGAGCTGGTCGCCCTCCGCGCCACCGGCCGGCACCACGGCACGGGCCTTGCAGCCGTTGCGCACCAGGGCGCGGGCGACGTTGATCCCCTTGCCGCCGGGCTGCACGTGCACCCCGGACGCGCGGTGCAGCCCGCCCCTGGTCAGCCGGTCGACCTCGACTGTGCGGTCCACGCTCGGATTGGCCGTCACGGTCAAGAACACTTCACACCACCTCGAAGCCTCTCCGGCACCGCCACCAGTCAGGCGGTTTGGTTTGAGTGACTTTAGATCCGTTTGTGTTGTTTACACAAGGGCCACTTCACGGAAGCTGGCAGAACCCCTAGCGACACCACCGCTACGCAGCCGGAACGAAGCCACACGAACCAACACAGCGGGGTGGTACGACTACTTGACGTACTCGGGCAGCACCCGGGGCGGCCACGAACCGACGCCGAAGATGCCCATGGAGTAGGCCTTGGAGACCAGAGCCGGGCGGTTCTTGACCTTGAGCTTCCGCAGCAGCGTCGACACGTGGTACTCGACCCCGCCCCGGCTGAGGTACAGCGTCGCGGCGAGCTGCACCGTCGACACGCCGGCCGCCACGCCCTCCAGGATGCGGGCGTCCATGGCGGTCAGCAGCTTGGCCTTGCCGGACACCAGGTGGCCGTCGTCCGGCGACTTCTCCGGGCGCACGAGCACCATGACGCTGTCGACCCGGCCCGCCTCGCCGTGCACGGCGAACCCGGTCAGCTCCCCCGAGAGGGCACTGTCGCCGGGACGCAGGGCCACGACCCGGTCCGCGAAGCGCGGGCGCTGCCCGTCGGCCAGCCGGGACAGCTGCCGCCCCAGCCGCTCGCGGACGCTCGGGTGCAGCAGGTCGCAGAACTCCCGGTCGGACAGCTCCGCCGGGCCGCGCCCGAACTGCCGGTAGAAGTCCGCGTTGGCCTCCAGGATGCGCAGCGAGCGGTTCAAGTGGGCCACGCACATCCCGGAGCGCTCGAAGAAGGACCGGTAGACCCCGCGACCGCTGTCGGGTCGACCGCCGTCCGAGGGCCATGCCGGAAACGTCTCGTACACGTCCTGGATCGCGATGTCGGCCATATCCGTGCTCATCGGAAGACCATTCCTCCCAAGTTTCGAGACGAAGATCGACGGCGGGTGCCGAAGGATTTACCGGCACACGAACCGGAGGAAATCAACAAGTAACATGATATGGACCACACTCACGGAAATCAACAGAAGCGCAACCATACGGACTTAAAACCGTGGTGACCGGACAGGGTGGTTCGGACGTGCGGTGGCACCCGCCCGAGTGGTTCGGTACCCCCGGTCAGCGGGTGCGGACCCCGGCGAACAGGCGCGTGGACCGAACCTCGCCGACACCGTCGAGCCAGGTAGCTCGTGGTCGAAGGGGTGACCGGAGATCATCGGGCGTGCAGTCACGGACGGTGACAACACTGTGAACGATGTTGTGACGGCGGCGCTCAGCGCTCGTCGACCACGTGGGTTCCCAACTCGGGTACGAGCGCGCGCCACTGCTCCACCAACACGGAGCGACCGCGCACGCCGAGTTTCCGATAAGCACCCGTCAGGTTTTTCTCGACGGCCCGCCGGGTGACCCCGAGCGAATCCGCGATGCGCTGGTTCGTCCACCCGCGCACGACCATCGCGACGACCGACTGCTCGGTGCGCGTGAGTTCCGCGGCGCCGGACGCGCCGAGCCGGAGCACCGGCCCGTTCAACTCGGCCTCGTCGTTGCCCGCCAACCACACCCCGCCGGCGGCGCGGGCGATCCGGTCGGCCTCCTCGACGGCCCGCTGCCCCGCCGGGTCGCCCAGCCCGACGAGCCGGCGGCCCAGCATCGCCTGGGCGCGCCCCAGCTCGACCGGGTCGCCGCCGGCCCGCAGCCGGTCCACCGCCGCGCGCAGCGCGTCGACGCCCTCGGCGCCGCCGAGCAGCATGCCCCGCAACCGCAGCGCGCGGCCCACCGCCGTGGGGGCGCCCCACGCCAGGGCCGCCGCGTACTCGCGCTCGGCGAGCGCGGAGGCCCGGTCCAGGTCGCCCAACCGCTGGTGCAGCCCGGCCGCCCAGACCCGCCACGGCAGCGCGACCGGGTTGGTCCAGCCGAAGCGGGCGGCGCGCTCGCCGCAGTCCAGGAGCTTGTCCAGCGCCGCCACGACGTCGCCGCGGAGGGCATCCAGCAGGCCGCGCAGCAGGAGGTGCGCGAGCACCGGCCGCGGGTCCGCCGCGTCGTGCCCGGCGTCGAGCACGCGGCGCGCGAGTTCGCCGTCCTGGGCGTGCAGGGCGATCGAGGTGAGCGCCAGCGTCGCGGTCGCGGCGGACTCGGGCCACGACGAGGCGTCGCCGTCGAGCACGCCCAGCGCCAGCGCCCTGGCCCGACCGGGGTTGCCGGTGGCGGCCAGCACGGCGGCGTGCTGCGCGGCCACCGCGGACCGGACCCCGGCGGACTCCTGCCGCCGCGCCGCGTCCCACGCGCGTTCCAGCCACGGCGCGGCGACCCGGCCGGCGTCCGCGGCGACCATCGCGGTGATCGCGAGCGGCAGCGCGGTGTGCACGTGCGCGGGATCGGCCTGCTCGCGGTCGAGCAGGTTCGCGCCGAGGGCGGCGACCTCGGTGGCGGGCAGCGCGGCGGTGGCCGCGGCGGCGTGCGCGAGCACCGCGAGCAGTTCGCGCCCCCCGCCGGTGTCGAGCGGTCGGGCCACGCCGAACCCGCGCAGCCGGGCCACCGCGTCGGTCAGGCCCTGCTTGCCGAAGCGGTCCAGGGCGCGGCCCCGCGCCTCCAGGCGCAGCGCCAGGTCCGGGTTGGCGCCCGCCAGGTGCGGGTCGGGCGCGGCGGCGTGCGTGCGCAGGACGGCGGCCACCGACGGGCTGCGGGCGGCCAGCGCGAACGGCGCGGACAGCACGGCGACCGCCGCCTCCGGCACGCCGGGCAGGTCGGGCAGCGCCTGGGCGACGTGGCTGACCGACGACGCCGGGTCGGTGCCGCGCTCGGCGGCGGCCAGGTCCACCAGCAGCCTGGCCCGCTCCGGTCCGCCGGGCGGCCCGGCCAGGAGTGCGCGGCGCAGGTAGCGGACGGCCCGTTCCCCCGCGCCGCGCTCCAGCGCCGAGGCCGCCGCGCTGCGCAGCAGGTCCGCCTCCCAGCGCAGGTAGCCGCGGGTGACCCGGAGCAGCTGCTCGGCGACGCGCTCGGCGGGGTGGCCGGCGTCGTGCAGGACGGTGGCGGCGTGCCGGTGCAGCGCTTCCCGCTGCGGCAGCGGCATCGTCGCCTCCAGCGCGACGCCGACGGCGGGGTCGGCGAGCCGCGGCGGGTCCACCGAGGACAGCAGGCCGAGGCGGTCCATCGCGTGCACGGCGCTCTTGCAGCCCAACGCGTCCAGGCCCGCGACGTCGGCGACCAGGTCGGTGTCGGCGGTGTCGCCGAGCACGACGAGCGCGCGGGCCGCCGCCCGGACGGACGACGGCTGGGTGCTGAGGTGGAACAGCCTGCGCTCGCGCAGCAGCGCGTGGCTCGCCTCGGCCACCGACGCCGCGGCGGACGCCGAGGGGCGGACCGAGCGGGCGTGCAGGCCGTGCGCCACGGCCAGCAGCGCGGCCGGGTTGCCCCCGGTCACCGCGTGGCAGGCCGCGGTGAACGCCGGGTCGACCTCCTCGTCGAACTCGGCGGTCAGCACCCGGTGCACGCCGGCCGCGGACAGCGGGGCGAGCTGCACCGTGCGGCTCGCGGAGGCGGCGACGTCGTCCACCAGACCGGGTTCGCCCACCGCGTGACCGTCGGTCGAGGTGACCAGCAGCAGCACGCGGCTCTGCCCCAGGCGGCGGGCCAGGTAGGCGAGCCAGCGCAGCGAGGGCCGGTCGGTCCACTGGAGGTCGTCGACGGCGAGCAGGAGGGGGTGGTCGTCGGCCAGCCGGGCGACCAGGGCGTGCAGGCCGGGCAGGACGGCGTCGGCGGACGGCGCGGCGTGCGCGGCGTCGTCGAGGAACAGCGGTCGCACCGCCTCCGCGGCCCCGGCGAACCAGCGGTCGTGCTCGGCCGGGTCGGCGCCGGTGACGGCGGGGCGGAGGAGCTGCTGCACCACGCCGAACGGGAACCTCGACTCGGCGAGCGTCGCGTCGGCGCGGAGCACGCGGGCCGGCGCGACCCCGGCCTCCACCAGGTCCGCGGCCGCGGCGAGCACCGCGGAGCGCCCGGAGCCCGGCGCGCCGGTGACCAGCAGCAGCCCCGGCGAACCGGCGGCGGCCGCGGCGACCCCCTGCCGGACCGCGTCGAGGGCGTCCTCCCGCTCGGCGAGCACGTCAACGCCCCGGCGCGCGGGAGGGGGTGGGGAGCGCGGAGAGCCTGTGGTGCACCGCGCGCACCGGCACGTCCAGCAGCAGTGCGATCTCGCCCGCCGAACGCCCCGTGCCCGCCAGCACGGCGATGCTCTGGTCGGCGTCGTCGCCCGTCCGGACCCCGGTCGTCCTCTGTGGACAGGACGAGCCGCTCCCCCGGTCCACCCGGGACGCCCACAGGGAAACCTGCGCGAGGGTGCTCGGCGCGCCCCAGCGCACGGCCCGCTCCACGGCGTCGGCGGTGAGCGCGCGGGCGGCGTCGCGGTCGCCGAGGGCGGCGTGCGCGGCGGCGGCCAGCGACCGCCAGGCGGCGAGCGCGGGGTTCACCCAGCCCCTGGTCAGCAGCACCCGGCCGCAGCGGTCGAACCGGCGCAGCGCCGTCGCCGGGTCGCCGAGCGCCAGCGCCGCCTCGCCCCGCGCGCACTGCAACAGGCCCCAGGCCGCGCCGCGGTCGGCCTCGGCGGGTGGCACGCCGGCCATCTCCCGAGCGGCGTCGTCGGCCTCGCCGCGGGCCAGCAGCACCTGCCCGGCCAGGGCGGTGAGGGCGGGCACGAGGCGCGGGTGCCACGAGTCGGCGGGCAGGTGCGCGCGGGCCTGCGCCAGGTCGTCGCCGGCCTGGGCGAGGTTGCCGCGGCGCAGTTCGCACCAGCCCCGGTGCAGCAGCGCGTTGGCGGCCACGGCGGGCACGCCCCGGCGGCGCGCGTCGGCGACCACGGCGTCCAGGCCGACGACCGCCGAGGCGATGTCGTCGGCGTGCAGCAGCGCCCGGCACGCGTGCAGCCGGTGCCCGAACGGCGCGGGCCCGTCGTCGCCCGCGGCGAGGGCGCACCGGGCGAGCGCCCGGGCCCGCGCCCGGTGGTCGCCCCGCAGCGCCAGCGACCAGGCGGCGACGCCCGCGCCGACCGGTTCGCCCACCTCCGGCGAGTCGGTCGGCGGGTCGGGGAAGGCGCGCGCGGGGTGCAGCGCGTCGGGTGTGCAGTCGCTGTCGGCCAGCCAGCCGATCGCGGCCAGGGTGGTGGTGTCCACGCCGTCCGCCTCGCCGCGGGCGCGCGCGGTGGCGATCACGCGACGGGCGGCGAGCGCGTCGCCGTGGGCGTGGAGCAGGTCGGCGGCGAGGACCGCGGTCGGCCCGTCCGGCTCGGTCTCCAGCAGGGCCTGGCGGAGCCTGCGGTCGGCCGCGCGCGGGTTGTCCACCACCTCCAGCGCACCGAGGTCGACCAGCAGGCCGAGCCTGTGCTCCTCGCCCATCGGCTCGCGCAGCGCCGCGGCCAGCAGGGACGCCGCCGCCGCGTGGTCCCCGGCCGCGCGGCGGCGGGCGGCGACCTTGGTCAGCAGCGTGGCGGCCCACGCCTCCCCGACGGGCGGCGCGGCGAGCAGCAGGGCGGCGAGCCGGTCGTCCGGGACGGCCGCGCGGCGGCCGATCGCCACGGCGTTGCGGAGCAGGCGGTCCCGCTCGTCGGCCTCCAGGCCGGCCAGCGCGCCCGCGCGCACCCCCGGCCCCGCGGGGCGCGGTTCGTCGCCGCCGGTGATCAGCCCCACCTGGCGCAGCAGCCCGGCGGCGGTGGCGGCGGGCACGTGCCGCGGGCTGACCAGGGCGCACGTCAGGTCGAAGCCCAGGCCGTCCCCGCACAGCACGAGGGCGCGCAGCAGGGCGAGGGCGTCGGTCGGCAGGGTGCCGATGGCGTCGGCGGCGCGGTCGCCGAGGACGGCGGCGGCCGAGGCGGTCAGGTGCGGCACCTGCTCGGCGGCGGGCGGCAGCTGCGCCCGGGCCAGCCGGGACAGCACCTCGTGCAGCACGGCGGGGCTGCCGCCGGTCGCGGTGTGGGCCTCGGTGACGAACGAGCCGTCGACCGGACCGGGGTAGCGCGCGGAGATGACCTCGCGGACACCGGGTTCGCGCAGCGGGCGCAGGCGCATCACGCGCGCCGCCGGGTGATCGGGTTCGGGTCGCCACTCGGGGCAGCCGGGCTCGTCGAGGCCGTGCGTGCCGGCGCGCACCAGCAGGAGCGGAGCCTGGCCGAGGCGGCGGGCCATCGCGCGCAGCCAGCGCCAGGACGGTCCGTCGGCCCACTGGGCGTCGTCGAGCGCCACGACCAGCGGGTGCTCGTGGGCCACGGCGAGGAAGTCCGCGCACAGCGCCGGGATGACGGCCTCCTCGACTTGGCGCGCGGCCAGGCCGGTCGTGCCGCGCAGGATCGGGCCGACCGTCGTGGGAGCGCTCTCGGACAACGAGGCCACCAATTGGCGCACGATGCCGAAAGCCAGGTCGGACTCCGCCGGCACGCCGCGGGCCGTCGCGACCCGCAGCCCGGCGGCCCGCGCCTCCGCGACGAGGAGCGCCACCATCGCGCTGAGCCCCGTGCCGCTGCGACCGGTGACGGTGACCATGCCCGAACGACCGCGCCGGGCGAGGTCGGCGACCCCGCGGCGGAGCTGCTCGACCTCGTGGTCGCGGTCGACGAGCAGACCGGGTGCGTGGGGCGCCCACTCCGGCGCGGCGCCGGAGCGAGGGCTGCCGGGCCCGAACGCGGACCCGGGGTCTCGCGTCGTCCCGATCTCCATCACACTCCTCACTGACGTCGGAACGTGACCGCCGCCACAGCCGCAAGCATAGTTGGCGGGTGTTGGTTCGCCAAACAGGTGGCTTGGCTTTGGCTGCGTTGATCTGGTTTTACCTTTGTCGACGCGCGGAGTGTGCCTACTGTGTCCCAGACCGCACGCGAAGACACCCCGACCACAGGAAGACTGGAAGAAACCCGAGTCTTCGGCCGGCACCATCGGCCGATCAACGGGGGCGTGCCCGCCGACAGATCGAGTGCCATGAACAAGCGCCGCAAGAGCAAGCCTGCCGCGACCTCGTTCCACCCCCTCGCCTTCGGCGGTTGGAACGACTACGAGACGTGGGCCGCCAACGACTTCCGCCCCAAGCCCCTGGACCCGACCCCCGCACCGGCCGCCGTGCAACCGCTCCCGGAACCCCTTCCCGGACCGGTGGCCGAGTCCGGACCGGAGCGTGGGCCCGAACCGGAACCGGCCCCCGCGGAGGGGCCGACCGAGTTCTTCACCGCCGAGGAGCTGGCGGAGCAGCCGGCGCCCACGGCACGCCCGTACGTGCGCACCAGGGGACGCACGCGGGCGACCCACGAACTGCGCCTGGAGACCATCCTGTCGGCCGCGCCGGGCGCGCCGCCGGCCGCCGACGCGACCGCCCTCCGGCTGCACCGCATGTGCCGCGCGCCTCTGTCGGTGGCCGAGATCGCCGTGCACCTGGGCGTGCCGCTGGGCGTGGCCAGGGTCCTGATCAGCGACGCCATCACCGACGGCCTCGTGGTCGCGCACGACGACCGCGTGCCGTCCGCCGACGGCCCGTCGCTGGAACTGCTCCACCGCGTCCACGCCGGACTGCTGCGGCTGGCCTGAGCCCGGACCCGGTCCGCCGGAGTACTGGGGTTTTCCGGAGTCGCGCGCGGCTTGACTGGTGCTCCCCCGCCCCGACAGGAGGAGCGCGCGATGACGCAGACCCTGGACCTGCCCGCCGGCCGCGCCGTGCCCGACCCGCGCGACCCGGTGCGGCGACTGGAGCGGCTGCTGGACGCGGGCACCGCCGTGGTGACGTACCGGGAGCCGGGCGTGGGCGTCGTGGTGGCGCGCGGCGAGGTCGCGGGCAACCAGGTGGTCGTGTACTGCACCGACGCCACGGTCAAGGGAGGCGCGATCGGCGTGGACGAGTGCCCGCCCATCGTGGACGCCATCGACACCGCCGTGCGCGACGACGTGCCGGTCATCGGCGTGTGGCACTCCGGCGGGGCGAAGCTCGCCGAGGGCGTGGCGGCATGCACGGCATCGGGCGCATGTTCGCGGCCATGGTGCGCGCCTCGGGCCGGGTGCCCCAGGTCTCCGTCGTCCTCGGGCCGGCCGCCGGCGGGGCCGCGTACGGTCCGGCGCTGACCGACGTCGTGGTGATGTCCGGCGCGGGCCGGGTCTTCGTCACCGGGCCGGACGTGGTGCGCGCGGTGACCGGCGAGTCGGTCGACATGGAGGGGCTGGGCGGCCCGGAGGCGCACGGCCGCAAGTCCGGCGTCGTGCACGTCGCGGTGGACACCGAGGACGAGGCGCTCGACCACACCCGCGAACTGGTGTCGCTGCTGGCGGACCAGGGCGCGGTGGACACCGGGTCGCTCGGCGACGACCCCGACCTGCGCGCGTGCCTGCCGGACAACCCGAGGCGGGCCTACGACGTGCGGCCGCTGGTGCGCGGGCTGCTGGACAGCGGGCCGTTCGTCGAGCTCCAGGCGAAGTGGGCGCCCAACGTCGTGGTCGGCTTCGGGCGGCTGGGTGGTCGGACCGTCGGCGTGGTGGCGAACAACCCGCTGCGCAAGGGCGGGTGCCTGGACTCGCTGTCGGCGGAGAAGGCGTCGAGGTTCGTGCGCCTGTGCGACTCGTTCGGCGTGCCGCTGGTCGTGCTGGTCGACGTGCCCGGCTACCTGCCCGGCGCGGCGCAGGAGTGGAACGGCGTCGTGCGGCGGGGCGCGAAGCTGCTGTACGCCTTCGCCGAGGCCACCGTGCCGCGGGTGACGCTGGTGACCCGCAAGTCGTACGGCGGCGCGTACATCGCCATGAACTCCCGCTCCCTCGGGGCCACCGCCGTGCTGGCGTGGCCCGACGCCGAGGTGGCCGTGATGGGCGCGGGCGCGGCGGTGGACATCATCCACCGGCGCAAGCTGGCCGCCGTCGAGTCGCCGGAGGAGCGGGCCGCGCTGCGCGAGCGGCTGGCCGCCGAGCACGAGGTGATCGCGGGCGGCGTCGGGTTGGCCATGGGCATCGGCGTGGTGGACGAGGTCGTCGACCCCGCCGCGACCCGCGGCCGGATCGCCCACCTGCTGGCCGGGGCCGCGCCGGCGCGCGGCGCGCACGGCAACATCCCCCTGTAGGAATCCGCTCGCAGCCGGTCCGCCCGGTCCCCGTCAGTCCCGTTCGGACGGTGGTCGCAGGGCGGACCGGCCGGGCAGGTCGAGCTTGCGGTAGACGTTGGTCAGGTGGGTCTCCACCGTGCGCAGGGTGATCCGGAGGCGTTCGGCGATCTCCCGGTTCGTCACGCCGGCCGCGGCCAGTTCGGCGACCCGGCGCTCGGCGACGGTCAGCCCCTCGTCCGCGCCGCGGTGCAGGCGCCCGCCCGCGGCGACGAGGCGTGCCCTCAGCCGCTCGGCCGCGGCCCGGTAGCCGGTGCGGCCCGCCCGGTCCGCCGCGGCGCGGAACCACTTGCGCGCGCCGCCCCGGTCGCCGCCGCGCAACAGCGCCTCGGCGAGGTCCGCCTCGGCGTGCACGCGGTGCCAGGTGTTCGGGGTGCCGGCCAGCACGTCCACCGCGTCGGAGATCAGGTCGACCCCGGAGCGGTCGGCGGCGTGCCCCGCGGTGAGCAGTGCCAGGCCGCGCGACACGGGGGTGTCCCAGCGGTCGGCCGCCGCCCACGCCGCCGCCGCGGCGTGGGCGGCCTGGCGGGAACGGCCCGCGGCGGCGTGCAGGCGGGCGGAGGGCAGCCACCAGGGCGCGAGGACGGAGTTGCCCACGCCCAGTTCGGAGGTCTCGACGGCGCACCGGTCGAGGTGGCGCAGCGCCTCGTCCGGCCGCCCGGCCACCTCGGCCGCGTCCGCGCGCAGCAGCAGGCCGAGGGGCCGTCCCAGCACCGGGACGTCGGCGCCGGTGCCGGGCAGCGCGTCCAGGGCGGCCCGCGTGTCGCCCCGGCGGTGCAGGGCGATGGCCAGGACGACCCGGGCGGTGTCCACGGTGCGCAGCGCGTCGATCGCGGCGGAGGCGTCGGCGACCGCGTCCGCCGGGTCGCCGGTGTCGACGACGACCAGGGCGCGCAGCAGCGCCGCGAGCGCCCGCGTCCACCCGGTCGGGGCGGCGGTGTCCAGGACCCGCCCGAGGTGGGCGACCGCCGTGCCCGGGTCCCCGGCCGCGGCGAGCGCGAACGCGGCGGCGGCGTGCGGCCAACCCAGGTCGCCCGGTTCGGCGAGGGCCGTGCGGGCGCGAGCCGCGGCGGTCGCCGCCGGGGCCGCGCCCAGCAGGTCGGTGAACGCGAGCAGCGCCAGCACCACCCGCTCGGCGGGGGTGTCGCCCGCGGGCGCCTGGTGCGTCGACTCCCCCGAGACCTCCGCGGCGCGCGTCCAACTGGCCGCCAGGCGCGCCGCCCGGCCGCGCACGAGCAGTTCGCGGTCGGCGCCGACGAGCGGGCGCAGCGCGTCGTCCAGCAGCGGCAGCACCGGCTCCGCCCCGGGCACGGCGGGGGCGAGGAGCGCGAGTTCGATGGCCAGCGTGGCCCGCTCGTGCGGGTCGGTGGCGGCGTCCAGGCCCGAGCGCAGCAGCCGGTCCGCGGCGTGCGGGTCGCGGTCGCCGACGGCGCGCGCGTAGTCGACCAGCGCCGGGACGTCCTCCGGGAAGTCGGTGAGGACGCGGTCGAGGTAGCGCACGGTCGTGTCGTGGTCGGGCGCGACGCGGGCGGCGTCCCGCAGGACCACCCGCATCCAGCGCTGGGGCAGCTCGGGCAGGGCCAGCAGGTGGGGTGCGATCTCGGCGGCGGGACGTCCCGCGTCGCTGAGCATCCGGGCCGCGCGGGCGTGCCGCACGGTCACCTCCGCCGGGTCGAGGTCGGCGAACAGGACGGCCAGCAGGCGGGCCCGCGCGGCGAGGTCGAGGCCGGCGACGGCCGGTTCGGCGGCGCCCCGCCCGGCGGCGCGGGGATCGGCGGCACGGGGATCGGCGGCACGGGGATCGGCGCGCGGGAGGACCGCGCACCCGAGATCGGCGAGCACGGCCGCGGCCAGCCGTTCGGACACGCCCACCAGCGTCGCCACCGACGCCGGGTCGGTCATCCCGAGCACGGCGACCGCCTCGGCCACGGCCGGCGCGTCGTCGGGGCGGGTCAGGTGCGCGGGCAGCAGATCGGCCAGCACCTCGACGCCCGCGGCGACGACCGCCCGCGTCGACCCGCTCCCGGGGCGCACACCGGCGCGCCTGAGCCGGTCCAGCAGGAGCCGCAGGGCCAGCGGGTTGCCCGCGGTGACGCGCGCGCAGTCGGCGGCGAACCCCGGGTCACCCGGCACACCCCACTCGCGGCGCACGAGTTCGGCGACCTCCTGCTCGGTGAGCGGGGCGAGGTCCACCGCGTGCGACCGCGCCGCGGCCACGCCCCAGGTGCCGTTCGCCGACCGGGGCGCACCGCCGACGGCGGCCACCACGAGGAGCCGCGGAACGCGCCTGACCAGGAGGTCCAGCGTCTCGGCGGATTCGGCGTCGCACCAGTGCGCGTCGTCCAGCAGCAGCGCCAGCGGCGCGTCGCGGGTCAGTTCGCGCAGCCGCGTCCGGTAGCGGTGGGACGGCGGCGCGCAGCCCGCCGGGGACGCGTCCGGCACCAGCCCCGCCACCACCTCGCCCGGTGCGGCGCCCTCGGTGCAGCGCACCGACCGGACGGGCACGCCGACGAGCCCGGCGCACGCGTCGAGGAGCGCGGTCTTGCCGCTGCCGCGCGGTCCGCGCAGCACGACGATCCCCGCGCCGCCCGCACGCGCCCGGGCCACCGCGCGGCGCACCGCGGTCAGCTCGGCCTCCCGACCGAGCAGGCCCTGCGGCATGAAGCCCCCTCCCGACAGCGCTGTCGCACCCGCGGGGACCAACGCTATCCGCCGATCGCGCGCGGACGACCGCCCCTTGTCCGTTTCTAGTGATTTGCCGGTCGGGCGAACTGTTCACTGGCAACGTGAGCACGACTCGCGTGACGACGCCCGCAGACACGACCTCGACCGCCTGGCTGCGCCGGTACCACCCCGGCGGGAACAGTCCCGTCCGGCTCGTGTGCTTCCCGCACGCGGGCGGGTCGGCCAGCTTCTACCACCCGCTGTCGGCCCGCTTCGCGCCCGGCGCGGACGTGCTGGCCGTGCAGTACCCCGGTCGCCAGGACCGACGCCGGGAACCGTGCCTGGACGACATCGGCACGCTCGCGGACCGCGTCGTCGCCGAACTGGCCGCCCTCACGCCCCGGCCCACCGCGTTCTTCGGGCACAGCATGGGCGCGGTGCTGGCGTTCGAGGTGGCGTGGCGGCTGGAGCGCGCCGGGCTGCCCGGCGCGCCGGCCGCGCTGCTCGCCTCGGGCCGCCGCGGTCCCTCCACGCACCGCGACGAGACCGTGCACCGCCTCGACGACGAGGGGGTGATCGCCGAGCTGCGGCTGCTCAACGGCACCGAGGCCGCCGTGCTGGGCGACGAGGAGATCCTGCGCATGGCGCTGCCCGCGATCCGCGGCGACTACCGCGCGATCGAGACCTACCGGTGCCCGCCCGGCCGCGTCGTGTCGTGCCCGATCACCGTGCTCACCGGTGTCGACGACCCGAAGACGACGGCGGCCGAGGCCGAGGCGTGGCGGGAGCACACGACCGGCGCGTTCCGCGTGCGGGAGTTCCCCGGTGGGCACTTCTTCCTCATCGGGCAGCAGGCGGCGGTCGCGTCGGCCATCGAGGTCGAGCTCGACCGCGTTGCCGGGCTCGGATGACCGCGACTAGACTTCCCGGGGTTCCGCGCAGGGGGTGGGGTAGGACGTGTACGCGGAGGAGCGCCAGCAGGTCATCCTCGACCGCGCCCGTGCCAAGGGCCGGGTCGACGTCGCCGCGTTGGCCGAGGAGTTCGCCGTCACCACCGAGACGATCCGCCGCGACCTGACCGCGCTGGAGCGCCACGGCGTGCTGCGCCGGGTCCACGGCGGCGCCATCCCGGTGGAGCGCCTCGGCTTCGAACCCGCCATCGCCACCCGCGAAGGCGTGATGACGGCCGAGAAGGAGCGCATCGCCAAGGCCGCCCTGGCCCTGCTCCCCGACGAGGGCACCATCCTGCTCGACGCGGGAACCACCACCGCGAAGATGGCCGACCTGCTGCCCCTGGACCGCGAACTCACCGTCGTCACCCACTCGGTGAACATCGCGCTGATGCTGACCAGCAGGCCCAACCTCACCGTGATGCTGGTCGGCGGCCGACTGCGCAGCCGCACCCTGGCCACCGTCGACGCCTGGGCGTTGCAGGCGCTCAAGGACAGCTTCGTCGAAGTCGCCTTCATCGCGACCAACGGCCTGTCCTCCGAACGCGGCCTCACCACCCCCGACCCCGCCGAGGCCATGGTCAAGCGCGCCGCCATCGGCGCCGCGCGGCGATGCGTCCTGCTCGCGGACCACACCAAGATCGGCAACGACCACTTCGCGCGGTTCGCCGACCTCGGCGACATCGAAACGCTCATCACCGACTCCGGCACCGACTCCGCCGTCGCCGAGGAGCTCCGGGCGGCCGGCCCGCGCGTGGTCATCGTCTGACGCGACGTCGTGCGCGGCAGCGGCCGGTCCGCCCGAACGGACCGGCCGCTGCCGCGCACCGCCGGGTCACCGCCCGGCCAACCACCCCAGGACGGTGTCGGCGGTCCCGGCCACCCGGTCCTCCATGATCGTGAAGTGGTTGCCGGTCACGTCGGCGACCGCGTCCGCGGTGTCCCAGCGCGAGCGCCAGTCGGTGCCCTCCTGCTCGGGCGCCAGCGGTTCCGTGGCCCGCAGCAGCAGCGTCGGCACGCCCACGCGCGACGGCCGCCAGTCCCACATCAGGTCGAAGCACCAGGCCATCGCGGACAGCCCCGCGCTGCCGGGCGCGGCGAACCCGCTGTTGCGCTCGGCGAGCCCGCCGAGCAGCCCCGTGCCGGAGGTGCGGACGAAGTCGGCGTCCATCAGGTAGGTGTCGGCGAGCACGACCCCGGCGGGCGGCGTGCCGCGGGCGACCAGCTCCTCCGCCACCGCGTGCGCCAGCAGGCCGCCCGTGGACGAGCCCAGCAGCACGAGCGGGCCGGCACCCCCCACTGCGCCGGGCTCCAGGGCGTCGGGGCCCAGGGCGTCGGCGAGCACGCCCACCAGGGCGTTCCGGTCGGCGGGCAGGGCGTCGCCCTCGGTGAACCCGGGCAGCGGCACGGCGGACACGTCGGCCCGCCCCCGGCAGCGGGCGGCGAACCGCGCGTACTGCTGCACGCCCGCGAGCGCCACCAGGGCGGGGACGCAGACGACGTGCGGCGAGCCCGCCCCTCCCCTGGCCAGCCGCACCGGCCGGACGGGCCGGGTGAGGCCCCGGGCGTCGGCGAACACCGGCCGGAGCCGGGCGACGCTGCGCAGCAGGTCCATCGCGGCGTCGGCGCGGCCCTCGGCCTGGGCGCGGTGGAACAGCGCGGTGACGGTGTCCTCCCCGGTCGGCCGGGTCGTCGCGGTGGGCTCGTCGGGCGCGGTGTCCAGTTCACGGGCCAGGTGACCGGCCAGTCCGACCGGGCTGGGGTGCTCGAACACCAGTCCGGCGGGCAGGGCGAGACCGGTCGCCGCGCGCAGCCGGTTGCGCAGGTCCATCGCGGTGAGCGAGTCGAACCCGAGGTCGGGAAAGCCCCGTTCGGGTGTGACGGCGTCGGTGTCGGGGTGGCCGAGCACGGCGGCGGCCAGGCCGCGCACCAGGTCGGTGAGCCGGGCGAGCCGGGTGGCCCCGTCCAGCTCGGCGAGGTCGCGCCGCAGGTCCCGCCCCCCGGCCGCGCTCGCCGCGGCGGTGCGGCGGGCGGCCGGGACCAGGGCGCGCAGCAACGGCGGCGGCTGCGGCAGCGCCCGCAGGCCGGGCAGGTCGAACCGGACCGGGGCCACCGCCGCGTCGGCGCGGGCGATCGCCGCGTCGAACAGCGCCAGCCCCTCCTGCACGCCCAGCGGCACGACCCCGCCCGCGGCGAGCCGGCGCAGGTCGGTGTCGGTGAGGCGGGCCGACATCGCGCTGTCCCGGCTGCCCGCGGACGCCCACGTGCCCCAGGCGAGGGACGCCGCGGCGAGGCCGTCCGCGCGGCGGCGGGCGGCGAGGGCGTCGAGGAAGGCGTTGGCGGCGGCGTAGTTGGCCTGGCCGGGCGTGCCCGCGAGGCCGGCGAACGAGGAGAACAGCACGAACGCGGACAGCCCTGCCTCGCGGGTCAGCTCGTGCAGGTGCCAGGCGGCGTCCGCCTTGGGGCCGAACACCGCCGACAGCCTCTTGGGGGTCAGCGAGCCCAGCACGCCGTCGTCCAGGACGCCGGCGGTGTGCACGACGGCGGTCACCGGGTGCTCGGCGAGCAGGCCGGTCAGCGCGGCCCGGTCGGCCACGTCGCAGGCCACCACGTCGACGTGCGCGCCGGCGGCCGCGAGGTCGGCGACCAGCGCGTCCGCGCCCTCGGCGGCGGGGCCGCGCCGACCGACCAGCAGCAGCCGCCGCACGCCGTGCGCGGCCACCAGGTGCCGGGCGACGAGCGAGCCGAGCCCGCCGGTGCCACCGGTGACCAGCACCGCCCCCGCACCCCACCGCGGCGCCTCGCCGGGCCCGGGGTCGCAGCGCACGAGCCTGCCGACGAGCGCGACGCCGTCGCGCAGGGCGACCTGGGTCTCCCCCAGGGCCGCCGCACGGGCCGCCGCGGCGCCGAGGGCGGCGAGCGAGGACACCTCGCCGTCGAGGTCCACGAGCAGGAGGCGGCCGGGGTTCTCCGACTGCGCGGACCGGACGAGGCCCGCCACGGCCGCGCCGGCGAGGTCGGGCCGGTCCGCCGTGGCGTTCCGGGTGACGACGACCAGCACGCTGTCCAGCAGCCGGTCATCGGCCAGGAACGCCTGCACCTCGCCCAGCACTCGGGCCAGCGCCTCCTCGGTGGCCGCCGCCTCGTCCGCGAGGGGGTCGGCGGTCACCGGCAGCAGCACGGCCCGCGGCGGTTCGGGCAGCAGACCCGCCGCCGCCGTGTCCGGCACGGTGTCGGTGACGCGGCCCCCGGCGTGCAGGGCGGCGGTCACGTCGAGTTCGTCGGCCCCGGCGACGGCCCACGTGCCGGTCGGCGCGTCGGCCTCGGGCAGCCGGGTGGTCCACTCCACCCGGTACAGCGACCGGGTGCCGCGGTCCGGGGCGCCGGCCACCGGCCGCAGGGCGAGCTCGTCGACGGTGAGCACCAGCCCGCCGTCCGGGTCGACGGCGGTCAGGGCGAACTCCGCGTCGCCGACCGGGGTCAGCCGCACGCGCAGCGCCCGCGCGCCCGAGGCGTGCAGGCGCACGCCGGACCACGAGAACGGCAGGTGCGGGCGGTCCGCGCCGGGGCCGGTGAAGCCGACGGCGTGCAGCGCGGCGTCGAGCAGCGCGGGGTGCAGGCCGTAGTCGCCCGCCTGTCCCCGCACGGGTTCGGGCAGCGCCACGTCGGCGGTCACCTCGCCGTCGTGCCGCCACGCGGCGGTGAGGCCGCGGAACGCGGGCCCGTAGCCGAACCCGGCCGCGCCGAGGCGGTCGTAGTGCCCGTCGAGGTCCACTTCGGACGCGTCGACGGGCAGCGGCTCGACCGCGGTCCCACCGGGTTCGTCGGGGGCCAGGACGCCGACCGCGTGGCGCGTCCACGGCGCGTCGGGGTCGTCGTCGGGACGGGAGTGCACCGCGACCGACCGGCTGCCGCCGTCGTCGGCGCCCACGACGACCCGCAGCTGCACGGGCGCGTCGACGGCCAGCGGGGCGTGCACGGTCAGCTCCCGGACCCGGGCGCAGCCGACCTCGTCGCCCGCGCGCACGGCGAGTTCGAGGAACCCGGTGGCGGGGAACAGCACCGTGCCGCCGAACGCGTGGTCGGCGAGCCAGTCGGGCGTGCCGGCGGCCAGCCGGGCGGCGAACACCGGGCCACCGTCGCCGGGCAGCCGCACGAGCGCGCCCAGCAGCGGGTGGTCGGGTCGGTCCAGCCCGGCCGCCGCCACGTCGCCCGTGCCGAGCAGGGAGCCCTCGGGCCACAGCGTCTGCCGCTGGAAGGCGTAGGTCGGCAGCGGCACGGCCCTCGCGCCGCTGCCCTCGAAGACCCGCGCCCAGTCGACCGGAACGCCGTGCGCGAACGCGGCGCCGATCGAGGCCGCGACCCGGCCCGGTCCGCCGTCGTCCGCGCGGAGGGTGGGCAGCACGACGGCGTCCGCGCCCGCCTCCTCCAGGGTTTCCCGGATGCCCAGGGACAGCACGGGCTGCGGGCCGAGTTCCAGGAACACCCGGTGCCCCGCCGCGGCCAGCGCGCGGACGCCGTCGGCGAAGCGCACCGGTTCGGCCAGGTTGCGGTACCAGTACCCGGCGTCCAGCTCGTCGCCGGGCAGGGCCCGGTCGTCGCACGTCGAGTGGAACGTCACGGAGCAGGCGCGCGGTGTCACGCCGGCGAGGGCGGGCAGCAGGTCGTCGCGCAGCACGGCCACGTGCGGCGAGTGCGCGGCGAAGTCGACGCCCGGCAACGGCCAGCGCATGACCCGCTCGGCGGCGAGGGCGCGTTCGACCAGGGTCATCGCGTCGGGGTCGCCGGAGAGGGTGGTGGTGCGCGGGCCGTTGACGGCGGCCACGGCGACCTGGTCGGGCGCGAGGTCCAACCGGCGCAGCACCGCCGCGAGGTGGTCGGCCGGGGCCATGGCGGTGAGCATCCGGCCGCGACCGGCCATCCGCTCGCCGATCAGCCCGCTGCGCACGGCGACGACCAGCGCGGCGTCGTCGAGGGACAGCGCGCCCGCCACGCAGGCGGCGGCGACCTCGCCCTGGGAGTGGCCGAGCACGGCGGCGGGTTCGACCCCGGCGGCCCGCCAGACGGCGGCCAGGGACACCATCACGGTGAACAGCAGCGGTTGCACGACGTCGACCCGGTCGGCGGGCGGGGTGCCCGGCTCGCCGCGCAGGACGGCGAGCGGCGACCAGTCGAGGTGCGGGGTGAGGGCGCGGTCGCACTCGGCCGCGCGCGCGGCGAACGCGGGGTGGCCGTCGAGGAGTTCGCGGCCCATGCCGGTCCACTGCGCGCCCTGCCCGGGGAACACGAAGACCGGGCGCTCGACGCGCGTGGCCACGCCGGTGGTGGCGGCCGGGTCCCCGGCGGCGACGGCGGCCAGGCCGGTGCGCAGCTCCTCCACGGAGGTCCCGGCGAAGGCCGCCCGGTGCTCGAAGGCGGTCCGGGTGAGCGCCAGCGAGCAGCCCACGTCCAGCGGGTCGGCGTCGGGGGCGAGGCGCTCCAGCAGGCGCGCGGCCTGGGCGCGCAGGGCGGCCGGCGTGCGACCGCTCAGCACCCACGGCACCGCACCGCCGGCCAGGCCGGCCCGGTCGGCGGGCTCCTCGTCCTCCTCGGCCTGCTCCAGCACGACGTGCGCGTTGGTGCCGCTCACCCCGAACGACGACACCGCCGCGCGGCGCGGCCGGTCGACCGACGGCCACGGCTCGGGCTCCAGCGCGAGCGACACCGCGCCCGCCGCCCAGTCGACCCGGCTGGACGGCTCGGTCACGTGCAGGGTGCGCGGCACGACGCCGTGCCGCATCGCCTGCACCACCTTGACGATGCCGGCCACGCCGGCCGCCGCCTGGGTGTGGCCGAGGTTGGACTTGATCGACCCCAGGCGCAGCGGCTCGGCGCGGCCCTGGCCGTAGGTCGCGAGCAGCGCCTGGGCCTCGATCGGGTCGCCCAGCACGGTGCCGGTGCCGTGCGCCTCGACCAGGTCCACGTCGGCCGTGCCGAGGCCCGCGTCGGCGAGCGCCTGCCGGATCACGCGCTGCTGCGACGGGCCGTTGGGTGCGGTGAGGCCGTTGGACGCGCCGTCGGAGTTCACCGCGCTGCCCCGCACCACGGCGAGCACGCGGTGGCCGTTGCGGCGCGCGTCGGACAGCCGCTCCAGCACGAGCGTGCCGACGCCCTCCGACCAGCCGAGACCGTCGGCGGCGTCGGAGAACGCCTTGCAGCGGCCGTCGTGGGCCAGCGCGCCCTGCGCGCCGTACTCGGTGAACGCCGAGGGCAGCACCATCACCGCGACCCCGCCCGCCAGCGCCAGCGAGCACTCCCCCGACCGCAGCGCCCGCACGGCGAGGTGCAGCGTCACCAGGGACGACGAGCACGCCGTGTCGACGGTCAGGGTCGGCCCCTCCAGGCCGAGGGTGTAGGCCACGCGGCCGGACGCGATGCTGCCCGCGCTGCCGTTGCCCTGGTAGCCCTCGTGGTCGCCCTCGGAGGTCTGGAGCAGGATGCCGTAGTCGCCGTACATGACGCCGAGGTACACGCCGGTGCGGGTGCCGCGCAGCGACGCCGGGACGATGCCCGCGTGCTCCACGGCCTCCCACGCCGATTCCAGCAGCAGCCGCTGCTGCGGGTCCATGGCCAGCGCCTCGCGCGGTGAGATGCCGAAGAACGCCGGGTCGAAGTCGGCGGCGTCGTGCAGGAACCCGCCCCGGCCGGGCCCGTTCTCGTTCAGCAGTTCCACGGGCCAGCCCCGGTTGACCGGCAGCGGGCTGATGGCGTCGCCGCCGGAGTCCACCAGTCGCCACAGGGCGTCCGGGTCGTCGACCCCGCCGGGGTAGCGGCAGCTCATGCCCACGATCGCGACGGGCTCCTGCCCGCGCGACTCCGCGTCGGCCAGCCGCTCCCGGGTCTGCGCCAGTTCGGCGGTGACCTTCCGCAGGTAGCCGAGCAGCTTGTCCTCGTTCATCCTCTGCCGTCCCCGCTAGTCGATGCGCAGCTCGTTGTCGATGAAGTCGAAGAGGTCGTCCGCCCCGGCGGTGCTGATCCGGGCGCCGACCGCGCTGGGTTCGGCGGTCGTGCCGCCGGTCCAGCGCAGCAGCAGCGACCTCAACCGGTCGGTGACCTCCTGCCGCGCGTCCGGGTCGCCGTCGTCCACGTCGGCGAGCACCCGGTCGAGCCGCTCCAGCTCGGCGACCGCGGCCCGCGCCCCGTCCGGCTCCGCCGGCGCGAGGCCGTCGAGCAGGAGCCGGGACACGGCGTCGACCGTCGGGTGGTCGAACACCAGCGTCGCGGGCAGCCGCAGCCCGGACACCGCGCCGAGCCGGTTGCGCAGCTCGACCGCGGTGAGCGAGTCGAACCCGAGGTCGGTGAACCCGCGACCGGGGTCGAAGTCGGCGCGCTCGTGCCCGAGCACGGCCGCCACCTGGTCGGCCACCACGGCGTGCACGGCGGCCAGGCGTTCCCCGGCGGGCAGGGCGCGCAGCCGTTCGGCGAGGTCGGCGGGCACGGTCTCGACGGCGCGCCGGGCGACCGGCGGCACCAGGGCCGACAGCAGCGGCGGCACGGCCCCCGCGGCGCGCAGCGCGGCCTTGTCCAGCCGCAGCGCCACCACCACCGGGTCGGGCAGGGCCACGGCCCGGTCGAACCGGTCCAGCCCCTCCGCCGGGGTCAGCGCGGGCGTGCCCATGCGGGCCAGCCTGGCCAGTTCGGCCTCGGACAGCCCGCCGGTCATGCCCGCGTCGGCAGACCAGGCGCCCCACACGAGGGACTGCCCCGGCAGGCCCGAGGCCCGGCGGTGCGCGGCGAGGGCGTCCAGCGCGGCGTTGGCGGCGGCGTAGTTCGCCTGGCCCGCGTTGCCGAACGTGCCCGCGACCGACGAGTACAGCACCAGTGGCGCGTCGGTCAGCTCGTGCAGGTGCCACGCGGCGTCGACCTTGGGCCGGAGGACGGTGTCGAACCGGTCCGGGGTGAGCGCGTCCAGCACGCCGTCGTCGAGCACACCGGCGGTGTGCACCACGGCGGCCAGGTGGCCCGCGGCGTCCAGCAGGGCGGCGACGGCGTCCCGATCGGCCACGTCGCAGGCCGCGACCCGCGCCCGCGCGCCCAGCCCGGCGAGGTCCGCGACCAGCGCGTCCACCCCGTCGGCCGCCGCGCCGCGCCTGCTGACCAGCAGCAGGTCCCGCACGCCGCGCCCGGCCAGGTGGCGGGCCAGCAGCCCGCCGAGGCCGCCCGTGCCGCCGGTGACCAGGACGGTGCCGTCCGGGTCCCAGGCCGGGTGGTCGGGGGCGGTCGTGGCGATCGGCGCGAGGCGGGGCACGAGGACCTCGTCGTCGCGCACGGCGACCTGGTCCTCGCCGCTCGCCAGGGCCGCCGCGAGGGACGGGCCCGGGTCGTCGGCGTCGACGAGCGCGAACCGGCCGGGGTGCTCGGCCTGCGCGCTGCGCACCAGGCCCCACACCGCCGCCGCGGCCACGTCGACGTCGTCCGCCCCGGTGGCGTCCACCCCGCCGCGGGTGCCGAACACCAGCAGCGCGTCGGCGCAGCGCGGGTCGGCGAGCCAGTCGTGCAGCACGCCCAGCGCCCAGCCGGTCGCGACGCGCACCGCCCGGGGCGTCGGCAGGCCCGCCGTGGCCGGCGGTCCGGCCAGCACGACGTCCGGCAGGTCGTCCCGGTCCACCTCGGGCAGCGGCGCCCAGCGGCCCTCGCCCGGGGTCACCCGCACCGGCGACCAGGTGACGCGCAGCAGCGGGTCCGGGGCGGGCGCGGTGGCGCCGAGGACGGCCGGGTCGACCGCGCGCAGCGCCAGCGACCGCACCGACACCACGGGCGCGCCGGCCGGGTCGGTGGCGGTGAGCGCCACCGCGTCGCCGTCGGGCACGAGCCGCACCCGCAGCGCCGTCGCGCCCGAGGCGTGCACGGTCGCGTCACCCCAGTTGAACGGCAGCAGCGGGGTGCCCGCCCCGGTCAGGTCGAGCAGCGCGGACGCCTGGAGCGCCGCGTCGAGCAGGCCGGGGTGCAGCACGAAGCCCGCCGCCTCGGCGGGGTCCGGGAGCGCCAGCTCCGCGAACACCTCGCCGTCGCGCCGCCACGCCGCGCGCAGGCACCGGAACGCCGGGCCGTAGTCGAAGCCGGAGTCGGCGAACCGCTCGTAGACGTCGGACAGGTCCACCGGGTCGGCGCCGGCGGGCGGCCACTCCGGGGGCATCGTCCCGGGGGCGCCCTCCGACGCCCCGAGGACGCCGCTCGCGTTGCGCTGCCACGGCGCGTCGGCCGACGTCCGGGAGTGCACCCGGACCGCCCGCTCGCCGCTCCCGTCCGCGCCGCCCACGGTCACCTGGACCTGCGCGCCCGCCTCGGGCAGCGCCAGCGGCGCCTCCAGGGTCAGCTCGCGGACCGCGCCGCAGCCGATCCGGTCGCCGGCCCACACCGCCAGTTCCAGCATGGCCGTGCCCGGCACCAGGGTGGTGCCGAAGACGACGTGGTCGGCCAGCCACGGGTGGGTGCGGGTGGACAGCCTGCCGGTGCCGAGCAGTCCGTCGGAGTCCGGCAGCTCGACCGCGCCGCCGAGCATCGGGTGCACGGCCGCGCCGAGCCCGATCGACGCCGCGTCCCCGGCCTGGGCCTGCGGCTTCGGCCAGAAGCGGCGGTGCTGGAAGGCGTAGGTGGGCAGGTCGGCCCGGTCCGCGCCGGCGAACAGCGGCGTGAGGTCCACGCCGACACCCGCGGTGTGCAGGCGGGCCAGCGCGGTGACGGCGGAGGTGTGCTCGTCCCGGTCCGCGCGCAGCACGGGCAGCGCGACCGCCGCGCCGTCCAGGGTCTCCTCCGCGAGGGCGGTCAGCGTGCCGTCGGGGCCCAGTTCCAGCAGGACGCCGACGCCGTTGTCCCGGCACCACGCCACGGCGTCGTGGTAGCGGACGGTCGCCCGCACGTGCCGTACCCAGTACTCGGGATCGGTCACGTCGGCGTCGCCGCCGGTCACCGTGGACGTGATCGGCACGCGCGGCTCGGCGAACGACAGCCCGGCGACGACCTCGCGGAACGCGTCGAGCACCGGTTCCACCAGCGGCGAGTGGAAGGCGTGGCTCACCCGCAGGCGGGTGGTCTTGCGGCCGAGCGCGGCGAAGTGCGCGGCCAAGTCCTCCACGGCGGCGGCGTCGCCCGCGACCACGACCGCGTGCGGACCGTTGACGGCGGCGAGGTCGACCCGCTCGTCGAGCAGGGGCCGCACCTCGTCCTCGGACGCCCGGACGGCGACCATCGCCCCGCCCGGGGGCAGCGCGGACATGAGCCGGCCCCGGGCCACGACGAGCTTCGCCGCGTCGGGGCCGGACAGCACCCCGGCGACGCGGGCCGCCGCGATCTCGCCGATCGAGTGCCCGACCAGCACGTCCGGGCGCACGCCGAACGACTCGACGAGCCGGTGCAGCGCGACCTCCAGGCAGTACAGCGCGGGCTGGGCGAACGCGGTGTCGTCCAGCCGGTCGCCGCCGGCCACGACGTCGCGCAGGGAGACGCCCGGCCCCGACGTGCCCGGTCCGGACGTGCGCAGCTCGGCGTCGACCTCGGCGGTGACCTCGTCGAGCGCGGCGGCGAACACCGGGAAGCGGGCGGCGAGCCCGGTTCCCATGCCGACCCGCTGCGCGCCCTGGCCGGCGAACAGCAGCGCCACGCGCGGGGCGTCCCGGACGACCGCCTCGACCAGGCCGGGTGCGGTGCGCCCCTCGGCGAGCGCGGCGAGCCCGGCGTGCAACTCCTCCTCGGTGGTCCCGACGACGGCCGCCCGGTGCTCCAGCGCGGACCGGCCCGAGGCGAGCGTGCGGCCGACGGCGGCCGGGTCCTCCGCCCGGTCCAGCAGGTGGTCGAGCAGGCGGCGGGCCTGTGCCCGCAGCGCGCCGCCGCCGCGGGCGGACAGCACCCACGGCACCGCGCCGGCCTCGCCGCGCGCACCCGTCGGCGCGGCCGGGGGTTGTTCGACGATGACGTGCGCGTTGGTGCCGCTGATGCCGAACGACGACACGCCCGCCCGGCGGGGACGCCCGGTGTCGGGCCAGTCGGTGGTCTCGGTGAGCAGCCGCACGCTGCCCTCGGTCCAGTCGACCTGGCGGGACGGCTCGGTGACGTGCAGGGTGCGCGGCAGGCGGCCGTGGCGCATGGCCAGCACCACCTTGATGATGCCCGCGACGCCTGCCGCGGCCTGGGTGTGGCCGAGGTTGGACTTGATCGAGCCGAGCAGCAGCGGCTCGTCGCGGTCCTGGCCGTAGGTGGCCAGCAGCGCCTGCGCCTCGATCGGGTCGCCGAGCGTGGTGCCGGTGCCGTGCGCCTCGACCACGTCCACGTCGGACGGGCTCAGCCCGCCGCCCGCGAGGGCCTGCCGGATCACGCGCTGCTGGGACGGGCCGTTGGGCGCGGTGAGCCCGTTGGACGCGCCGTCCTGGTTCACCGCGCTGCCCCGGACCACCGCGAGCACGTCGTGGCCGTTGCGGCGGGCGTCGGAGAGCCGTTCGAGCACGAGCACGCCGACGCCCTCGGACCAGCCCACGCCGTCGGCGGTGTCGGAGAACGACTTGCACCGGCCGTCGGACGACAGGCCGCGCTGGGCGATGAACTCGGCGAACGGCGTGGGCGTGGCCATCACCGTGACGCCGCCGGCCAGCGCCAGCGAGCACTCCCCGGAGCGCAGCGACTGCGCGGCCAGGTGCAGGGACACCAGGGACGACGAGCACGCCGTGTCGACCGTGACGGCCGGTCCCTCCAGGCCGAGGGTGTAGGACACCCGGCCGGACGCGACGCTGCCCGCGCTGCCGTTGCCCTGGTAGCCGCCGGTCTCGGAGTCGCCGCGCAGCAGCATCCCGTAGTCGCTGTACATGACGCCGACGAACACGCCGGTGCGGCTGCCTCGCAGGGTGCGCGGCGGGACGCCGGCCCGTTCGCAGGCCTCCCAGGAGGTCTCCAGCAGCAGGCGCTGCTGGGCGTCGGTGGCGACGGCCTCGCGCGGGCTCATGCCGAAGAAGTCGGCGTCGAAGTCGCCCGCGTCGTGCAGGAAGCCGCCTTGCCGCACGTCGCGGGGGACCTCCAGGTCGTCCACGCCGTCCAGGTCCCAGCCGCGGTCGGTCGGGAAACCCGTCACGGCGTCCCCGCCGGCCACCAGGAACCGCCACAGCTCCTCGGGCGTGGTGATGCCACCCGGGTAGCGGCAGGCCATGCCGACGATCACGACGGGGTCGTCGTCGGCGGCGGCGGTCGCGGGGGCCGTGACCGCCCCGACCGGTTCACCGTCCACTTCGGACAGGATGTGCCCGGCGAGCGCCAGCGGCGTCGGGTGGTCGAACACCAGGGTCGCGGGCAGCCGCAGCCCGGTGGCGGCGGTGAGGTTGTTGCGCAGCTCCACGGCGGTCAGCGAGTCGAAGCCGATCTCGCCGAACGCCCGCTCGGGCTCGATGTCGCCGGCCGAGGCGTGCCCGAGGACCTGGGCGACCTGGGCGCGGACCTGGTCGAGCACGAACCGCAGCCGTTCGGCGGGAGACCGGTCGCGCAGGGTGCGGGCCAGCTCGCCCGCGCCGGCCGAGGCCCGGCGCGCGGTCTGCTTGACCAGGGCGCGGAACAGCGGCGGCACCTCGGGCGCGGCGCGCAGGGCGGCCAGGTCCACCCGCACCGGCAGCACGGCCGGGCGGTCGAGGTCGCCGAACGCGGTGGCGTCGAACAGGGCCAGGCCCAGTTCCTCGCTCAGCGGCGGCAGGCCGGACCGGGTCATGCGGGCCACGTCGGCCTCGGCGAGCCCGCCGAGCATGCCCTCCGCCCGCGCCCAGGCGCCCCACGCCAGCGAGCGCACGGGCAGCCCGCGCGCGGCGCGGTGGGCGGCGAGGGCGTCGAGCGCGGCGTTGGCGGCGGCGTAGTTGCCCTGGCCGGCCGCGCCGAGCGCGCCCGCGACGGACGAGAACAGCACCAGCGGCCCGGTGAACAGCTCGTGCAGGTGCCAGGCCGCCTCGACCTTCGGCCGGATCACCCGGTCGAGCCGGGCCTGGTCGAGGGAGTCGAGGACGCCGTCGTCGAGCACGCCCGCCGCGTGCACCACGGCGGACGGCGGGTGCTCGGCGAGCAGCGCGGCCACCTGGTCGCGGTCGGTGGTGTCGCAGCGGACCACGTCGACCCGGGCGCCCAGCCCGGTCAGGTCGGCGGCGAGGTCGGCCGCACCCGGCGCGTCGGGTCCGCGTCGACCGGCCAGCACCAGGTGCCCGACGCCGTGCGCGGTGACGAGGTGGCGGGCGAGCAGCGCGCCCAGCCCGCCCGTGCCGCCGGTGATCAGCACGGTGCCGGTCCACGGCTCGGCGGGGCGCGCGGTGACGCGCACCAGCCGGGCGGCGCGGGCGTTGCCGTCGCGCAGGACCAGTTGGGGCTCGCCGGTGGCGACCGCACCGGGCAGCGCGGCGGCCGAGGCGGGCGTCCCGTCGAGGTCGACGAGCGTGACGCGCCCCGGGTTCTCGGTCTGGGCGGTGCGGGCGAGGCCCCACGCGGCGGCGAGGGCCGGGTCCGGGTCGTCGCCGGTCGCGCCGGACGTGACGAGCACCAGGCGGGTGGCGGCGAGGCGGGGTTCGGCGAACCACCGCCGGAGCAGGTCGAGCGCCGCGCCCGCGGTGGCCCGGACGGACGCGGGGAGGTCGCCTCCGGCCTTCCCGACCGGCACGGCGACCGCGCCGGGCACGTCCTCCGCCGCCACCAGCCCGGCCAGGTCCGCGTACACCGGCAGGTCGAGGCCGGGGACCGGCGCCCCGAGGGCGGCACAGCCCGCCGTGGTCGCCGCGGTGGTCGGCACCGGCACCCAGTCGACGCCGAACAGCGCGTCCCGCGTGGTGGGGCCGGCGACCTGGCCGGCCGCCACCTCGCGCAGCACCAGGCCCTCGACGGTGGCGACCGGGTCGCCCGCGCCGTCCGACACGCGCAGGGACACCTCGTTCCGCCCGGTCGGGGTCACGGTCGCGCGCAACGAGGTGGCGCCGGTGGCGTGCAGGGTCGCGCCGCGCCAGGAGAAGGGCAGTCGACCGCCCTCCAGCCCGGCGAAGCCGACGGCCTGGAGCACCGCGTCGAGCAGCGCCGGGTGCACGCCGAACGCGCCCGCCGCCGCCCGGTGCTCCTCGGGCAGGTCGGTCTCCACGTGCACCGCGCCGCCCGCGCGCCACACCGAGGTCAGGCCCTGGAACACCGGGCCGTAGGCGAAGCCGTCGGCGGCGGCGCGCTCGTAGAACCCGTCGAGGTCGACCGGCTCGGCGTCGGCGGGCGGCCACGCGGCCGGCCCGGCGGCGGGATCACCGGCCGGGGGGTCACCGGCGGCGGGGGTGGCGGTGCCGGTGGCGTGCCGGGTCCACGGGCCGTCGTCGTCCTCCGGTCGCGAGTGGACGGTCAGGGACCGCGCGCCGGTGTCGTCGGCCGCGCCGACGGCCACCTGGACCACGACGGAGCCGCGCTCGGGCAGGACGAGCGGCGCGGCGAGGGTCAGCTCCTCCACCCGACCGCACCCGGCCTCGGTGGCGGCGTGCGCGGCGAGGTCGAGGAACGCGGTGCCGGGCAGGATCGCCGCGCCCAGCACGGCGTGGTCGGCGAGCCACGGGTGCGTGTCGAGGGACAGGCTGCCGGTGAACAGGTGGCCGCCGGTCTCGGTCAGCTCGACGCTCGCGGCGAGCAGCGGGTGGCCGGAGTCGCGCAGGCCGAGGCTGCCCAGGCCGCCGGCCATCAGCCGCAGTCCCTGCGGCCAGTAGTGGCGGTGCTGGAAGGCGTAGGTCGGCAGGTCGGTGCGCCGCGCGCCGGTGCCCGCGAACACCTCCGCCCACGCCACGGGCACGCCCGCCACCGCGAGGCGGCCGAGCGCGGTGGCGGCGGAGACTTCCTCGCCGGTGCCGCGCCGCAGCAGCGGGACGGCCCCGGTGGCGGCGCTGAGCGAGCCGTCCGGCCCGATCTCCAGCAGCACCGCGACCTCCAGGGACGCCACGGCGTCGGCGAAGAGCACGGTCCGCCGAACCTGGTCCACCCAGTAGTCCGGCGAGCAGGCGGTGTCCGCGTCCAGCGGTCGTGCGGTCACCGTGGAGGTGATCGGGACCCGCGGCGGCGCGAACGACAGCCCCTCGACGACGGCCCGGAAGTCGTCCAGGACCGGGTCCATCAGCGGGGAGTGGAAGGCGTGGCTCACGGCGAGCCGGCGCGTGCGGTGACCGGCGTCGGCCAACCGGTCCGCGGCGGCCAGCACGCGGTCCTCCGGGCCGGCGATCACCAGGGCGTCCGGGGCGTTCACGGCGGCGAGCACCACGTCGTCGTCCAGCACGGCCGCGACGTCGTCCACCGAGGCGCGCACCGACACCATCGCCCCGCCGGCCGGCAGCGCGGACATCAACCGGCCGCGCGCGACGACCATGCGGGCCGCGTCGGCCAGGGACAGCACGCCGGCGACGTGCGCGGCGGCGATCTCGCCGACGGAGTGGCCGACCAGCACGTCCGGCCGCACGCCCCACGAGCGCACGAGGCGGAACAGGGCGACCTCGACCGCGAACAGGGCGGGCTGGGTGAACGCCGTGTCGTCCAGCCGCCCGTCACCGGAGGTGACGACCTCGCGCAGCGACAGGCCGAGTTCGGCGTCGAGCGCGGCGTACACCTCGGCGAGGGCGTCCGCGAACACCGGGTGGCGGGCGGCCAGCTCCTCCCCCATGCCGACCCGCTGCGCGCCCTGGCCGGCGAACAGCAGGCCGACGCGGGCCCTGCCGCGCACGGCGGTCGACGTGCCGCCCTCGGCGAACGCGGTCAGCGCCCCGATGGCGTCGGCCTTCGCCACGGCGGTGACGGCGGTCCGGTGCTCGAACCACGAGCGAGTGGTGGCCAGGGAGAACGCGGTGTCGAGCAGGTCGGCGGTCGCCAGGTGCGCCGCCAGCCGGGCGGCCTGGTCGCGCAGCGCCTCGGGCGTCTTGGCGGTCACCACGAGCGGCACGGCGGCCGGCGTGACGACGGCGGCGGGTCGGGTCGGTGCGGCGGGCCACTGCTCGATGACGGTGTGCGCGTTGGTGCCGCTGATGCCGAACGACGACACGCCCGCGCGGCGCACCCGGCCGGTCTCCGGCCACGGCACCGGCTCGGGCAACAGGTCCACGTCGCCCGCGTCCCAGTCCACGTGGGACGATGGGGTGCCGAGGTGCAGGGTGCGCGGCACGATCCCGTGCCGCATCGCCATGACGACCTTGATGACGCCCGCGACGCCCGCCGCCGCCTGGGTGTGGCCCAGGTTCGACTTGATCGAGCCGAGCAGCAGGGGCCGTTCCCGCTCCTGGCCGTAGGTGGCGAGGACGGCCTGCGCCTCGATCGGGTCGCCGAGCGTCGTGCCGGTGCCGTGCGCCTCGACCACGTCCACGTCGGACGGGGTGAGGCCGGCGTTGGCCAGCGCGGCGCGGATCACCCGCTGCTGCGACGGGCCGTTCGGCGCGGTCAGGCCGTTCGACGCGCCGTCCTGGTTCACGGCGGAACCACGCACCACCGCGAGCACGTCGTGCCCGTTGCGCCGCGCGTCGGACAACCGCTCCAGCACCAGGATGCCGACGCCCTCGCCCCAGCCCACGCCGTCGGCGCTGTCGGAGAACGACTTGCAGCGGCCGTCCGGGGACACGCCGCGCTGCCGGCTGTAGTCGACGAACACGTTGGGCGTGGACATGACGGTCACGCCGCCCGCCAGCGCCAGGTCGCACTCGCCCTGGCGCAGCGCCTGCGCCGCGAGGTGCAGGGTGACCAGGGACGACGAGCAGGCCGTGTCGACGGTGATCGCCGGGCCCTCCAGGCCCAGGGTGTAGGCGACCCGACCGGACGCGATGCTGCCGCCGCTGCCGTTGCCGCCGTAGCCCTCGGCGTCGGCGACGTTGAACAGGGTGAACGCGTAGTCGCTGTACATGACGCCGACGAAGACGCCGGTGCGGCTGCCGCGCAGCGTCACCGGGTCCACCCCCGCGCGTTCGACCGCCTCCCAGGACGCCTCCAGCAGCAGCCGCTGCTGCGCGTCGGTGGCCAACGCCTCGCGCGGCGACAGGCCGAAGAACGCCGCGTCGAACTCGGGCGCCTCGTGCAGGAACCCGCCGGACCGCGTGTACGACGTGCCGGGGTGCGCGGGGTCGGGGTGGTAGAGGTTGTCGACGTCCCAGCCGCGGTCGGTCGGGAAGTCGGTCACCGCGTCCACGCCGTCGCTGACCAGCCGCCACAGGTCCTCGGGCGAGCGCACCCCGCCGGGGTAGCGGCAGCCCATGCCGACGATGACGATCGGGTCGTCGTCGGAGGGGCGCGTGGCCGGCGCGGCGGTGGGTGCGTCGGCGAGCGTGCCCAGCAGTTCGTCACCGAGGTACGCGGCCAGCGCGGCCGGGGTCGGGTAGTCGAACACCAGGGTCGCGGGCAACCGCAGGCCGGTGGCCGCGCCGAGCCGGTTGCGCAGGTCGACCGAGGTCAGCGAGTCGAAGCCGAGTTCGCGGAACGGCAGGTCGGGGTCCACGGCGTCGGCCGTGCCGTGCCCGAGGACGACGGCGACCTGCTCGGCGACCATCCCGGCCAGCGCGCCGGCCCGCTCCTCGACGGGCAGCGCGGACAGGACGTCGGACAGCGCGCGGGCGGCGTCGGAGCCGGCGCGGGCGGCGGACCGGCGGGTGGGCGGCACGAGGCCCCTCAGCAGGGCGGGCACCTCGAACCGGCCGCGCAGCACGGCCAGGTCCAGGTACAGGGGCGCCGCCACGGGTTCGACGGTCGCCACGGCCGCGTCGAACAGCGCGAGGCCGGTCCCGGCGGGCATGGCGGGCATGCCGGAGCGGGCCATGCGCTGGAGGTCGGCGTCGGTGAGCGTGCCGGTGAGGCCGCCCTCCTGCGCCCACGGCCCCCACACCAGGGACTGGGCGGGCAGACCGGCGGCGGCGCGGTGCTGCATGAGCGCGTCGACCCAGGCGTTGGCGGCGGCGTAGTTGGCCTGGCCGGGGCTGCCGAGCGTGCCGGACACCGAGGAGTAGGCGAGGAACGCGGTCAGGTCGAGGTGGGCGGTGGCCTCGTGGAGGTGCCAGGCCACGTCGACCTTGGGCCGCAGCACGCCCGCCATCCGCTCGGGCGTCAGCGACGAGAGCACGCCGTCGTCCAGGACACCGGCGGCGTGCACGACCGCGCCCACCGGGTGCGCGGCGACGAGGGCGCGCACGGCGTCGCGGTCGGTGAAGTCGCAGGCGGCCACGGAGACCTCCGCGCCCAACCCGGTCAGGTCGGCGACCAGGTCGCCCACGCCCGCCGCGGCCGGTCCGCGGCGACCGGCGAGCACGAGCCTGCGCGCGCCGTGGTCCACCACCAGGTGCCGGGCGAGCAGGCCGCCCAGGCCGCCCGTGCCGCCGGCGACGAGGACCGCGCGGTCCGGGTCGACCAGGGGCGACTCGCGGCGGGGCGCGTCGGCGGGCACGCGGGCGAAGCGGGGCACGAGCACCTCGCCGTCGCGCACGGCGGCCTGCGGTTCGGCGGCGGCGAGCACGGCGGCCAGCGACCCGGCCCGGTCGTCCGGGCCGAGGTCCACCAGGGCGAAGCGGCCGGGTTCCTCCATCAGCGCGGACCGCACGAGGCCCCACGCGCCGGCGGCGGCGAGGTCGGCGACGTCCTCGCCGCGCACGGACATCGCGCCGCGCGTGACGACGACCAGGACCGCGTCGCCGAACCGGGTGTCGGACACCCAGGTCCGGCACAGCTCCAGGACCCGCACCGCGACCTCGTGCGCGGACTCCACCGGCCGTGACGGGTCGCCCTCGACCGGGGCGAACACCACGCCGCTCGCGGCGTCCAGGTCGTCCAGGGCGGTGTGGTGCACCGCGCCGGGCAGGCCGAGGTCGTGCGGGCCGACGACGACCGGCGCGTCCAGCGGGGTCGCCTCGGCGGTCACGGGCGTCCAGTCGACGCGGAACACCGAGGTCGGCGCGGTCGGCGCGTCGAGGGCGTCGGCGGCGACCGGGCGCAGGGTCAGCGAGGTGACGGTGGCGACCGGCTCGCCGTCCGCGTCGGCCACGGCCAGCGCCACGGCGTCCGGGCCGACCGGGGTCAACCGGACGCGGACCGCGCCCGCGCCGCCCGCGTGGACGGTGACACCGGACCAGGAGAACGGCAGGCGGCCCGCGCCACCGCCGTCGGGCAGGGCGAACGCGGAGGCGTGCAGGGCCGCGTCGAGCAGCGCGGGGTGCAGGGCGAACGCGGAGGCGTCCACCGAGTCGTCGGTCTCCGGCAGCACGACCTCGGCGAAGGCGTCCTCGCCGCGCCGCCACACGGCGGTGAGCCCCTGGAACGCCGGTCCGTAGCCGAACCCGCCCTCGGCGAGGTCGGCGTAGAAGCCGTCCAGCGGCACGGCGGTCGCGCCGGTCGGCGGCCACTCGGCCCCGCCGGGCGCGGCGGGGAGGGCGGCGACGGCCAGCACGCCGGTCGCGTGCCGCGTCCACGGCTGGTCGGCGGCCTCGGGGCGGGAGTACACGGTGAGCGGGCGCGTGCCGTCGTCGGCGGGCGCGCCCACGGCGACCTGGACGTCCACCCGGCCCCGGGCGGGCAGCACGAGCGGGGTCTGGAGCGTCAGCTCCTCGACCCGGGAGCAGCCGACCTCGTCGGCCGCGCGGACGGCCAGCTCCAGGTAGGCGGTGCCGGGGACGACGACCGCGCCGAGCACGGCGTGGTCGGCGAGCCACGGGTGGCTGCGCACGGACAGGCTGCTCGTGAACAGGTGCCCGTCGGAGTCGGGCAGCTCGACGGCCGCGCCGAGCAGCGGGTGGCCTGCCGGGCGCAGGCCGGCGGCGGACACGTCGCCCGCGGCGTCCGCGGTGCGCGGCCAGTAGCGGGTGTGCTGGAAGGCGTAGGTGGGCAGGTCGACGCGTCGCGCGCCGGTGCCCGCGAAGGCGGCCAGGACGCCGCCGGCTCCGGCGGTGTGCAGCTGCGCGAGGGCGGTGACCAGGGCGGTCGGCTCGTCGCGGTCGCGGCGCAGCAGCGGCACGACGACCGCGCCGTCCGGCGCGCCGTCCTGCACGGCGCCGGTCAGCGACCCGTCCGGGCCGACCTCGACGAACAGCGCGGCGCCCGTGGCGCGCACCGCGTCGGCGAACCGGACGGTGTCCCGGACCTGGCGGACCCAGTACCCGGGCGAGTCCCACTCGCCCGTCGAGGTGGGCTCGTGGGCGATGCGCGGCGCTGCGAAGGCGATGCCGTCGAGGACGCGCCGGAAGTCGTCCAGCACCGGGTCCATCAGCGCCGAGTGGAAGGCGTGACTCACCCGCAGCCGCGTGGTCCGGTACTCGGACAGCCGTGCCACGACCGCGAGCACGGCGTCCTCGGGACCGGCGACCACCAGCGACGCGGGGCCGTTCACGGCGGCGATCGACACGCCGTCGACCAGGAGCGGCGCGACGACGCCCTCGGGTGCGGCCACCGCGACCATCGCACCGCCGGCCGGGAGCGCCTGCATCAGGTTCGCCCGCGCCACCACCAGGCGGCACGCGTCCGCCAGCGGGAACACGCCCGCCACGTGCGCGGCGGCGATCTCGCCCACCGAGTGCCCGACCAGCACGTCCGGGCGCACGCCCGCCGACTCCAGCAGCCGGAACAACGCCACCTCGACCGCGAACAGCGCGGGCTGGGCGAACCCGGTCCGGTCCAGGTCGCCGTTGAGCAGCACGTCGCGCAGCGACCAACCCAGCTCGCCGTCGAGCACGGCGGCCACCTCGTCCAGGGCGGCGGCGAACACGGGGTGCGCCGCGTGCAGCTCGCAGCCCATCCGGGCGCGCTGGGAGCCCTGCCCGGCGAAGACGAACGCGGTGCGGGGCCTGCCGCGCGCGACGACGCCCTCGCCGTTCCCGGCGAACGCGGTCAGCCGGGCGATCGCCTCGTCGCGGTCGGCGGCCACGACGGCGGCGCGGTGCGCGAACGCCGACCGGCTCGTGACCAGGGAGTACGCCAGGTCGACGGTGCGCAGGTCGGTGCGCTCGCCGAGGAACGCCGCCAGCCGGGCGGCCTGGTCGCGCAGCGCGGCCGGGGTCTTCGCGGACAGCACCCACGGCAGGACGCGGTCCGCCGCCGGCTCGGGCGCGGCCACCGGTTCGGGCGCGGACCGCGCGGCGGGGGCCTGCTCGATGATCGTGTGCGCGTTGGTGCCGCTGACGCCGAACGAGGACACGCCCGCGCGCCACGGCCGGCCGGTCTCCGGCCACGACCGGGCCCGGTCCAGCAGTTCGACGGAACCGGCCGTCCAGTCCACGTGGGACGACGGCGCGTCGAGGTGGAGGCTGCGCGGGGCCAGGCCGTGGCGCATGGCCAGCACGACCTTGATCACGCCCGCGACGCCGGCGGCGGCCTGCGAGTGGCCGATGTTCGACTTGATCGAGCCGAGCAGCAGCGGGCGCTCGCGGTCCTGCCCGTAGGCGGCGAGCACGGCCTGCGCCTCGATCGGGTCGCCGAGCGTCGTGCCGGTGCCGTGCGCCTCCACGAGGTCCACGTCGGACGGGGTGAGGCCCGCGTTGGCCAGCGCGGCGCGGATGACCCGCTGCTGCGACGGGCCGTTCGGCGCGGTCAGGCCGTTCGACGCGCCGTCCTGGTTCACGGCGGAACCACGCACCACCGCGAGCACGTCGTGACCGTTGCGGCGCGCGTCGGAGAGCCGTTCGAGCACCAGCACGCCGACGCCCTCGGACCAGCCCACGCCGTCCGCGCCGTCGGAGAACGAGCGGCAGCGGCCGTCGGCCGACATCGCGCCCTGCTCGCTGAACTCGATGAACCCGGCCGGGGTCGACATCACCATCACGCCACCGGCCAGCGCCAGCGAGCACTCCCCCGCCCGCAGCGACCGCGCGGCCAGGTGCAGCGCCACCAGGGACGACGAGCACGCCGTGTCCACGGTGACCGCCGGCCCCTCCAGGCCCAGCACGTAGGAGATGCGGCCGGAGAGGACGCTGGCCGAGTTGCCGCTGTTGAGGTGGCCCAGCACCTCCTCGTGGGCGTGGGCGGCGACGCCCGCGTAGTCCTGGCCACTGGTGCCGACGAACACGCCGGTGTCCCGCCCGCGCAGGGTCGCGGGGTCGATGCCGGCGCGTTCCAGCGACTCCCAGGTGACCTCCAGCAGCAGGCGCTGCTGCGGGTCCATGGCCAGCGCCTCGCGCGGGGAGATCTCGAAGAACCCGGCGTCGAAGCCCGCCGCGCCCTCCAGGAAACCGCCCTCGCGGGTGCGGGACGACCCGAAGTCCGAGCCGGCCAGCACGTCCAGGTCCCAGCCCCGGTCGGTGGGGAACGGGCCGATGCCGTCGCGCCCCTCCACCAGCAGGTCCCACAGGTCCTCGGGCGAGCGCACCCCGCCCGGGTAGCGGCAGGCCATGCCGACGATCGCGACGGGGTCGTCGTCCACGGCGGCGCGCGCGACGCCCGGCAGGAGCGCCGCGGGGCCGCCGACCAGCTCGGCGAGGACGTGCTCGGCGAGCACGGCGGGCGTCGGGTGGTCGAACACGAGGGTGGCGGGCAGGTTCAGGCCGGTGAGCGCGCCGAGGCCGTTGCGCAGCTCCACGGCGGTCAGCGAGTCGAACCCGAGGTCCCGGAACGGCCGGTCGGCCTCGATGGCGGCGGGGTCGGTGCGGCGCAGCACGGACGCGGCGACGGTGCGGACGGCGTCGAGCACCGCCGCGCCCCGGTCGGCCTCGGGCATGGCGGCGAGGCGGTCGCGCAGTTCGGAGGCGGTGGTGCCGGCGTCGGTGCGGTCGGCCTCGGCGGCGGCCACGGCGTGCCGGGCCTGCGGCAGGTCGGCGAACAGCGGCGTGGGGCGGCTGAGCAGCGACAGGTCCAGGAACGCCGACCAGTCCACGTCGGCGACGGTCAGCGTCGGCAGCCCTTCGGCAACCGCGAGGTCCAGCGAGTCCAGCGCGGAGTCCGGGTCGAGCGGCGCGACACCGCGCCCGAACGCGGTGGCGGCCGGGTTGTCCGGCAGCGCCCACGGTCCCCAGGCGACGGAGGTGGCGGGGAGGCTGCGGGCGTGGCGGTGCTCGGCGAGGGCGTCGAGGACGGCGTGCGCGGCGGCGTGCCCGGCGCGGCCGAGGACCCCGGTGACGCCGGTGAGCGAGGAGCACAGGACGAACGCGGCGAGGTCGAGGTGGGCGGTGGCCTCGTGCAGGGTGGTGGCGGTGCGCGCGCCGGTCAGGGCGCGGGCGAGGTGGTCGGCGTCGGCGCTGTCGACCACCAGGTCGTCGTGGACGCCGACGGCGTGCACGACGGACGTCACGGGGTGCTCGGCGAGCAGGGCGTCCACGGCGGCGCGGTCCGTGAGGTCGCAGGCGGCGAACGTGACCCGCGAGCCGGTCGCTTCGAGTTCGGCGCGCAGGTCGGCGTGCGCGGCGGCGTCGGCGGTGCGGGCCACGAGCAGCAGGTGGACGCCCGCGCGGGCCAGGTGTCGCGCGACCCGCGAGCCGACCCGGCCGGTGCCGCCGGCGACGAGCACGCGGTCGCCGGACCAGGCGGTGGACGGGTTCGCGGTCCTGGCGGGCGCGGGGACGAGGCGGCGGGCCAGCACGCCGTCGGCGCGCACGGCCACCTGGTCCTCGTCGCCGGCGAGCACGCGCGGCAGCAGGACGGCGGTCGCGGCGTCCACCGCGGCGGGCAGGTCGACCAGCCCGCCCCAGCGGCGCGGGTACTCCAGGGCGGCGACGCGGCCGAGGCCCCAGGCGGCGGCCTGCGCCGGGTCCGCCTCGACGTCGCGGGTGGCGCACCACAGCGGGGCGTCCACGCCGAGGTCGCCGAGCGCCTGCACCAGGCACGCCCCGGCGGTGGGGTCCTCCAGGGCCAGCAGGGACAGCACGCCGCCGAAGTCGGCCCCGTCGAGCAGGGCGGGCCGCAGCGACGCGACGAGCCCGGCGCGGGTGAGGTCCTCCGGTGTCACGACGGCCGTCGGGCCGAGCGCGGCGACGACCTGGCCCACCCACTCGGAGCCGAGGTGCGCGGCGGGCACGACGACCAGCCACGGGTCGGTGTCGCCGGCGGGGCCGGGTTCGACCGGGGTCCAGGTGGCGCGGTAGCGGCGGCCGTCGGTGACGAACCGCTCGCGCCTGCGCCGCCGCCACGCCGACAGCGCGGGCACGACCGCGCCCAGGGCGGCCTCGTCCACGTCGAGGTCCGCGCTGAGCCGGTCGAGGTCGGTGGAGGCCAGGACGTCCCAGAAGCCGTCGTCCCGGACCTCGCCGGACTCGGGCGCCTCCGGCCAGAACCGCTCGTGCCGGAACGCGTAGGTCGGCAGCTCGACCGCGGTGCGCGGGCCGAGGAACGCCGCCCAGTCGGGGCGCGTGCCGCCGACGGCCAGCGCGCCGACCGCGACGGCCAGCGCCTCGTCCTCGCCGCGGTCGCGGCGCAGCGTCGGCACGACCGCGGCGGGACCGGCGCTCGCCTGCGCCATGCCGGACACGGACCCGTCGGGGCCGATCTCGAGGAGCGTGCGGACGCCGTCGTCCACGAGCCGCCGCACGCCGTCGGCGAACCGCACGGTGGAGCGGACCTGGGTGACCCAGTGGGCGGCCCAGTCCGACGAACCCCAGTTCTCGGGGCGCAGCGGCGCGCCGGTCACCGTGGACACGATCGGGATGACGGGCTCGGCGTGGGTGATCGCCTCGGCGACGGCCCGGAACTCGTCGAGCACGGGGTCCATCAGCGGCGAGTGGAACGCGTGGCTCACCCGCAACCGCCTGGCCCTGTCGCCCAGGCGCTCGGCGACGGCGAGCACGGCGTCCTCCGGTCCGGCGAGGACGACGGACCCGGGCCCGTTCACCGCCGCCACGGCGACCTCGGGCGGCAGGAGCGGCAGCACGTCTGCCTCGGCCGCGCGGACGGCGACCATCGCGCCGCCCCCGGGCAGGGCGCGCATGAGCCGGCCGCGCGCGGAGACCAGGCGGCAGGCGTCGGGGAGGGTCAGGACGCCCGCGACGTGCGCGGCGGCGATCTCGCCGACGGAGTGGCCGAGCAGGAAGTCCGGTCGGACGCCCCACGACTCCAGGAGCCGGAACAGCGCCACCTCGAACGCGAACAGCGCGGCCTGGGTGTGGTCGGTGGAGTCCAGCAGGTCCGCGCCGGGCGTGCCGGGCTCGGCGAACAGCACGTCGGTCGACGTGTCGAGCAGGGCCAGCGCCTCGTCCAGCGCGGCGGCGAACACGGGGTGGTGGGCGTGCAGCTCGCGGCCCATGCCCGCGCGCTGCGAGCCCTGGCCGGCGAACAGCGCGGCCAAGCCGCCCCGGAGGGGCGTGCCGGTGAGCACGTCGGGGTGCGGCGTGCCGGCGGCCAGCGCGTCGAGGCCGGCCAGCAGCCCCTCGCGGTCGCGGGCGACGACGGCGGCGCGCTGGTCGAGCGCGGCCCTGGTGGTGGCGGTCGAGAACGCGAGGTCGGCGACCGGCGCGGTGGAGCCGGCGACGTGGTCGCGCAGCCTGGCGGCCTGCGCGCGCAGGGCGGCGGCGCCCCGTGCCGACACCAGCACCGGGACCGCGTTCGCGACCGGCTCGGCGGGTTCGGCGGGTTCCGCGTCCGGGGCCTGCTCCAGGATCACGTGCGCGTTGGTGCCGCTGAGGCCGAACGACGACACCGCGGCCCGGCGCGGCCGGTCCACCTCCGGCCAGTCGCGGGCCTCGGTCAGCAGCTCCACGCGGCCCGCCGACCAGTCGACGGCCGTCGTCGGGCGCGTCACGTGCAGGGTCGCGGGGAGCACGCCGTGCCGCATCGCCTGCACGGCCTTGATCACGCCCGCGACGCCGGCGGCGGCCTGCGTGTGGCCCAGGTTGGACTTGACCGACCCCAGGTAGGCGGGTTCGTCGCGGTCGAGGCCGTAGGTCGCGAGCAGCGCCTGCGCCTCGATCGGGTCGCCCAGCGACGTGCCGGTGCCGTGCGCCTCGACGACGTCCACCTCGGACGGCGACAGGTCCGCGTTGGCCAGCGCCTGCCAGATCACCCGGCGCTGGGACGGGCCGTTGGGCGCGGTCAGGCCGTTGGACGCGCCGTCGGAGTTGACCGCCGAGCCCCGGACGACCGCCAGCACGCGGTGCCCGTTGCGCCGGGCGTCGGACAGCCGTTCGAGCACGAGCACGCCGACGCCCTCGGACCAGCCGGTGCCGTCCGCCCCGTCGGCGAACGCCTTGCACCGGCCGTCGGAGGCCAGGCCGCCCTGCCGGGAGAACTCGACGAACGCGCCGGGCGCGGACATCACCGTGACGCCGCCGGCCAGCGCCAGCCCGCACTCGCGGGTGCGCAGGGCGTGCGCGGCCCAGTGCAGGGCGACCAGGGACGACGAGCACGCCGTGTCGACGGTGACCGCCGGCCCCTCCAGGCCCAGCACGTACGCCAGGCGGCCGGACAGGACGCTGGCCGCGTTCCCGGTGCCCAGGTGGCCCTCGACGTCCGCGCCCGAGGCGTGCACGAGGTGCCCGTACTCCTGGCCGTTCGTGCCGACGAACACGCCGGTGTCGCCGCCGCGCAGGGCGGTCGGGTCGAGCCCGGCCCGCTCCAGCGCCTCCCACGCGACCTCCAGCAGCAGGCGCTGCTGCGGGTCCATGGCCAGCGCCTCGCGCGGCGAGATGCCGAAGAAGTCCGCGTCGAAGTCGCCCGCGCCGGCCAGGAAGCCGCCGCGCGCCGTGGACGCCGCCGCGCCGAGCGCGGCCAGGTCCCAGCCCCGGTCGGCGGGGAAACCGCCGATGGCGTCACCGCCCGACGCGACCAGCTCCCACAGCTGCTCCGGGTCGTCGACGCCGCCGGGGAACCGGCAGCCCATCCCGACCACCGCGATCGGCTCCCGTTCGCGGCGCCGTGCCTCGTCGAGGCTGCGCTTGGTGTCGCGCAGGTCGGCGGTGGCCCGCTTGAGGTAGTCGAGCAGCTTGTCTTCACTGGCCACGGCGGTCACTTCCCGAGTTCGTCGTCGAGCAGGTCGAACAGTTCCTCGGCGGTCGCCGAGTCGAGCGCGGGCCCGGTGTCGGCGGGGCGCTCGTCCGCGTCCCAGGCCCGCACGAGCGAACGCAGCCGCACCGAGATCGCGGCGCGCTCGCCCTCGGGCGCCGCGGCCAGCAGCCGCTCCACCCGGGCGAGTTCGGCGTGCAGGTCCACCTCGGCCCCGCCGAGCAGCGAGACCAGGTGGTCGGCCACCGCCCGGGGCGTCGGGTGGTCGAAGATCAGCGTGGCGGGCAGGTCCGCGCGGACGCGGGTGCCGAGCAGGTTGCGGAACTCGACCGCGATCAGCGAGTCGAACCCGAGGTCCTTGAACGCCACGGTCGGGTCGGGTTCCTCGCCGGCCTGGTGCCCGGACACCTGCGCGGTGGTGGCGAGGACGAGTTCCAGCAGCAGCCTGTCCCTGGTCGCCGGGTCGGCCGCGGCCAGCCGGTCGTGCCAGGTGTCCGGCTCGGCGACGGCCGGCAGCGACCGGGCCTGCGGAATCCCGGTGATCAGCGGCGACGGGCGGGCCGCGGTGAAGCCGGGGGCGAAGCGCGCCCAGTCCACCTCGGTCACCACCGCGGTGGCGGCGTCGCGTTCCACGGCGTGCCAGAGGGCGGCGACGGCGCGCTCCGGGTCCAGCGGGGTGAACCCGCTGCGCCGCAGCCGGTCCGCCGCGCCGGGGTCGCGCGCCATGCCGGCCTCGGCCCACGGCCCCCACGCGATCGAGGTCGCGGGCAGGCCCTCGGCGCGCCGCCGCTCGGCGAGCGCGTCGACGAAGGCGTTGGCGGCGGCGTAGTTGCCCTGCCCCGCCGCGCCGACCGCGCCGGCGAACGAGGAGAACACCACGAACGCGTCGAGCGGCACGTCCCGGGTCAGCTCGTGCAGGTTCTCCGCGCCCCGCGCCTTGGCGCGCAGGACCGCGTCGAACCGCTCCGGCGCGAGGGTCTCCACCACGCCGTCGTCGAGGACGCCGGCCGCGTGCACCACGGCGGTCAGGTCGGGCACGTCCGCCAGCACGGCGGCCAGCGCGTCCCGGTCGGCCACGTCGCAGGCGGCGAAGGTGGTCCCCGCGCCCAGGTCCGCCAGTTCGGTGCGCAGTCCGGCCGCGCCGTCCGAGCGCTCACCGCGTCGTCCGACGAGCACGACGTGCCGCGCGCCGGCCTCGGCGACGGCCCGGGCGACCCGGCGGCCGAGCGCGCCCGCGCCGCCGGTGACCAGCACCGTGCCGGAGGGACGCCACGTCCGGGTGGCCGGGCCACCGGGCGCGGGCACCAGGCGGCGGGCCGCGACGCCCGTCGGGCGCACGGCGACCTGGTCCTCCGCGCGTCCGGCGAGGACGCCGGCGAGCCGTTCGGCGGACCGGGCGTCGAGGACCGGCGGCAGGTCGACCAGACCGCCCCACAGGCCGGGGTGCTCCAGCGCCACGACCCGGCCGAGGCCCCACACCGCCGCCTGGGCGGGGTCGGGCCGCTCGCCGGCGATCGCCGACACCGCGCCGCGGGTGAGCACCCACAGCGGTCCGGCGGTCCCGGTGTCCCCGAGCGCCTGCACCAGGCCGGCGGTCGAGACCAGGTTGCGGTGGGCGTCGGTCCCCGCGGAGGCCAGTGAGACGACGCCGGCCGGGGTGGTGTCCCCCAGGACCTCGCGCAGCCGCACGGCCACCGCCGCGCGGTCCGCGCCCGCCGGCACGGGCAGGTGCACGACGTCCGCGCCGTGCGCGGCCAGGGCCTCGGCGACCGCCTCGTCCCGCGCCGCGAGTTCCTGCGCGGTCCGGTCCTGCGCGGCGGGGTCCTGCGCCGTCACCAGCAGCCAGGTGCCCGACAGCAGCGCCTGCCGGTCGGCGACCGGCTCCCAGGTGGCCCGGTAGCGCCACCCGTCCAGCTCGGCCGCCTCCCGGGACTTCCTGCGCCACGCCGACAGGGCCGGCAGCACGCCCGCGAGGGCCGCGTCGCCGCCCAGGTCGAGCGCGGTCGCCACGGCGTGGGTGTCGGACCGGTCGACCGCCGCCCAGAACTCCGCCTCGGCGGGGTCGGCGGACGCGGGCGCGGCGGCGGCCGGTTCGGGCCAGAAGCGCCGCCGCTGGAACGCGTAGGTGGGCAGGTCGACGTGCGCGGAGCGCGTCCCGAACCAGCCCGTCCAGTCCACCGCCGAGCCCGAGACGTGCAGGCGGGCCACGGCGGCGGCCAGCGCGGCGGCCTCGTCCCGGTCGGCCCGGGTCAGGGCGACGACCACGCGGTCCGCGACCACCTCGGCGGCCGACGCGCCGAGCACGCCGTCCGGGCCGATCTCGACCAGGGTGGACGCCCGCAGCCCGGCGACGGCGTCGGCGAACCGGACCGGCATCCGCACCTGGTCCACCCAGTAGTCCGGGGTGTCGATGCCGTGCCCGCTCGGCGCGGTGGTCACGACGGGGACCCGCGGCGCGGCGAACGCGACGTCGGCGAGCACCGCCCGGAACCCCGCGAGCACCGGGTCCATGCGGTGCGAGTGGAAGGCGTGCGACACGACCAGCCGCTTGGTCCGCGCGAAGTGCGCGGCGACCGCGTCCACGGCGTCCTCGTCACCGGACACGACCACGGCGGACGGACCGTTGACGGCGGCGATCGACGCGCCCTCGCCGAGCAGCGGCAGCACGTCGGCCTCCGCCGCCCGGATGGCGACCATCGCGCCGCCCCCGGGCAGCTCCTGCATCAGCCGCCCGCGCGCCGCGACCAGCCGGCAGGCGTCGGCCAGGGAGAACACCCCGGCGACGTGCGCCGCCGCGACCTCTCCGACGGAGTGGCCGACCAGCACCTCGGGCCGCAGGCCCAGGGACTCGGCCAGCCGGAACAGCGCCACCTCGAACGCGAACAGCGCGGGCTGGGTGAACTCGGTGCGGTGCACCAGGTCCGAGCCCACGACCTCGTCCAGCGGCCGGGACAGGTGCGGGTCCAGCGCGGACCGCACCTCGTCCCACGCGGCGGCGAACACCGGGAACGCGGCCCGCAGGCCGGCGCCCATGCCGACGCGCTGCGCGCCCTGGCCGGTGAACAGGAACGCCGTGCCGGAGGGTTCGCGGACCACGCCCTCGACGACCGACGCGGACGGCTCGCCGGCCGCCAGCGACCGCAGCCCGGCCACCCAGTCGTCGCCGTGCACCACGGCCCGGTGGTCGAACGCGGTGCGCGCGGTGGCCAGGGCGAACCCGACGTCCGCCGGGTCGACGTCGCCGGTGAGGCGCGCGAGCAGGCGGGCGGCCTGGTCGCGCAGGGCCGCCGGGGTCGTCGCCGACAGCGGCAGCAGCACCGGGCCGGCCCCGGTGGCGCCCCCGACCGCGGCGGGTTCGCCGGCGGTCGTCCCGACCGCGGGGGCCTGCTCCACGATGAGGTGCGCGTTGGTGCCGCTGATGCCGAACGACGACACGCCCGCCCGGCGCGGACGCCCGCCGTCGGGCCACGGCCGCGCCGAGGTGAGCACCTCGACCGCGCCGCTCGACCAGTCGACGTGCGGCGACGGTTCGGTCACGTGCAGCGTGCGGGGCAGCAGCCCGTGGCGCAGGGCCAGCACGACCTTCAGCACGCCGGCCGCGCCGGCCGCCGCCTGGGTGTGGCCGAGGTTGGACTTGACCGAGCCGACGAGCAGCGGCTCGTCGCGGTCCTGCCCGTAGGCGGCGAGCAGCGCGCCCGCCTCGATCGGGTCGCCCAGGGACGTGCCCGTGCCGTGCGCCTCCACCGCGTCCACGTCGGACGGTCGCAGGCCGGCATCGGCCAGTGCCGCGCGGATGACCCGCTGCTGGGAGCGGCCGTTGGGGGCGGTCAGGCCGTTGGACGCGCCGTCGGAGTTCACCGCGGAACCCCGGATCACGGCCAGCACCCGGTGCCCGTTGCGCCGGGCGTCGGACAGCCTCTCCAGCACCACGGTGCCCGCGCCGTCGGAGAACGTCGCCCCGTCGGCGTCGGCGGAGAACGCCTTGCAGCGCCCGTCCGGGGCCAGCCCGCCCTGCCGGGCGAACTCGCCGAACACGCCGGGCGTCGCCATCACGGTCACGCCGCCGGCCAGCGCCAGCGTGGACTCGCCGGACCGCAGCGACCGGACCGCCATGTGCATGGCGACGAGCGCCGACGAGCAGGCGGTGTCGACCGTGACGGCGGGCCCCTCCAGGCCGAACGCGTAGGCCACCCGGCCGGACAGGACGCTGGCGTTGTTGCCGACGCCCACGTGCCCGCCGAGGTCGGCGTCCGAGTCGCGCAGCAGCGTGGCGTAGTCCTGGCCGTTGGTGCCGGCGAACACGCCGGTCCGGGTGCCGCGCAGGGTCTCCGGGACGATCCCGGCGTCCTCGAACGCCTCCCAGGACGTCTCCAGCAGCAGGCGCTGCTGCGGGTCCATGGCCAGCGCCTCGCGCGGCGAGATGCCGAAGAAGGCCGGGTCGAACTCGGCCGCCTCCCGCACGAAACCTCCAGCCAGCGCGTACACCCGACCAGTGTCGTCAAGCTGGGAGTAGGCAATTCCCTCGACTTTCCAGCCGCGGTCGGCCGGCGGGCCGGTGATCGCGTCGCCGCCCGAGGCCAGCAGGTCCCACAGCTGGGCGGGGTTCGACACCCCGCCGGGGAACCGGCAGGCCATGCCGACGATGGCGATCGGCTCGCCGTCGGCGGCGGCGACCGCGGCGCCCTCCCGGTCCGCGCGGGAGCCGGTCAGCTCGGCGACGACGTGCTCGGCCAGGGCCTGCGGGGTGGTGTGGTCGAACACCACGGTCGTGGGCAGCCGCAGGCCGGTGGCCGCGTTGAGCAGGTTGCGCAGCTCCAGCGCGGTCACCGAGTCGGTGCCCAGGTCGCGGAACGGGGTGCGCGGCTGCACGTCGGACGCCGAGCCGAAGCCCAGGGTGGCGGCCACCCGGTCGCGGACCAGGGCCAGCGCGGCGGGCACCCGCTCGGCGGCGGGCAGCGCGGTCAGGGTGGCGGCGAACCCGGCGTCGTCGGACGTGGGGGCGACGCGGGCGGCGAGCGCCCGCACCTCGGGCAGGTCGGCCACGAACGGGCTGGGCCTGCTCGCGGTGAACGCGACGCCGAAGCGCTCCCACTCGACGTCGGCGACGGCGAGCGCCGGTCGCGCGCCCGCCATCGCGGTGCGCAGCGCGACGACCGCGACGTCCGGGTCCATCTCGACGAACCCGTGCCGCCGGGCCGTGCGCCCCACCTCGCCCTCGGCCATGCCGCCCTCGCCCCACGGCCCCCACGCCACGGACAGCGCGGGCAGCCCGAGGGCGGCCCGGTGCTCGGCGAGGGCGTCGAGGTAGGCGTTGCCGGGCGCGTAGTTGCCCTGGCCGGGCACGCCGAACACGCCCGCGATGGACGCGAACAGCACGAACGACGTCAGGTCGCGGTCGCGGGTCAGCTCGTGCAGGTGCCACGCGCCCAGCGCCTTGACGGCCAGCACCTCGTCCACCCGCTCGGGGGTGAGGGCGTCGACCATCGCGTCGTCGAGGGCGGCGGCGGTGTGCACGACGTCGGTCAGCGGGCAGTCGTCGCCGATCGCGTCGAGCACGGCGGCGAGCCGGTCGCGGTCGGACACGTCGCACGCGACGATCGTGACGCGCGCGCCCAGCGCCTCCAGGTCGGCCCGCAGCCCGTCCGCGCCGGGCGCGTCGGGGCCGCGGCGGCTGGTGAGCACCAAGTGCCGGGCGCCCTCGCCGGCCAGCCAGCGGGCGACGTGCGCGCCGAGGGCGCCGGTGCCGCCGGTGACCAGGGCGGTGGCGGGCGGTCCGGCCCGCTCGGCGACCCGCACGGGCGGCGCGTGCTCGAAGCGGCGGCCGTGCGGACCGGTGCGGCGCAGCGCCACCTGGTCCTCGCCGGACGAGCCGTCCAGCACGGCGGCCAGGTCCCGGTGGTCGAGGTCGGCGGCGTCGGCGGGCAGGTCGAGCAGGCCGCCCCAGCGATCGGGGTGCTCCAGCGCGACGACCCGGCCGAGGCCCCACACGGCGGCCTGGGCGGGGTGCCCGGCCCGTTCGGCGGGGGTCACGGCGTGGGCGGCGCGGGTGGCGCACCACAGCGGCGCGGTGATCCCGGCGTCGCCGAGGGCCTGGACGAGCGCGAGCGTGGCGGCCAGGCCGCGCGCGGCGCCCGCGCGGTAGGGGCGCTCGTCCGCGCCGAGCAGCGAGAACACCCCGGCGTACCGGCCGGCCGGGAGCGCGGCGGCGTACCCGGCGCGGTCGGGCGCGGCGGTGTCCAGCGCGACGACCGCGCCGGCGGGGGCGACGCGCGCCGTCCACGCCGGGTCGGGGTCGTCGGCCGGCACCAGCACGAGCCAGTCGCCCGACAGCGGCGGCGCGTCCACCCGCGGCACGGGCCGCCAGGCGACCCGGTACAGCCAGTCGTCGCCGGCCTCGCCGGGGCGCGCCAGCAGCGCCAGCGCGTCGCCGACGGACATCTCCGGGTCGAGGCCGGCGAGGAAGCCGTCGTCGACCTTCGGCGCGGTCGGCTCGGGCATCGGCGGCCAGAACCGCTCGTGCTGGAACGCGTAGGTCGGCAGCGCGGCGGGCGCGACGCCCTCGCACAGCGCCTCCCAGCGCACCGGCACGCCCGCCACCCACGCCTCGGCCACCGACCTGAGCAGCCGGTCCGCGTCGCCCTCTCCGCGCCGCAGCGAACCCACGACGACGGCGTCGTCGCCGACCACGTCCCGCACGCTCATCGACAGCACCGGGTGCGGCCCGACCTCGACGAACACGTCCGTGCCCGCGTCGGCCGCGGCGCGTGCCGCACCCGCGAAGTCGACCCGTTCCCGCAGGCTGCGGAACCAGTAGCCCGCGTCGAGGTCGGCCGTGTCGACCGCCGCGCCGCGCAGCCCCGAGTAGAACCCGGTGGGCACCGACACCGGCGCGACGCCGGCGAGGTCGGCCAGCACCCGCTCCTCGACCGCGTCCACGCCGGCCCAGTGCGAGGCGTAGCCGACGGGGATGCGGCGCGCCCGGACGTCCCGCGCCACCAGGTCGGCGACCAGGTCGTCCAGCGCGTCCACGTCGCCGGACAGCACGACGGCGCGCGGCCCGTTGACCGCCGCGACGACGGCGCGGCCGGCGAAGCGCTCCAGCAGCGGCTCCACCTCGCCCCGGGACAGCGCGACCGACGCCATGCCGCCGCGCCCCTCCAGCACCTCGGCGATGGCCCGGCTGCGCAGCACGACGACGCGGACGGCGTCCTCCAGGGACAGCGCGCCGGACGCGCAGGCCGCGGCGATCTCGCCCTGCGAGTGCCCGACGACGCCCGCCGGCTCGACGCCGAGCGCGCGCCAGGTGTGCGCGAGCGACACCATCACCGCGAACAGCGCGGGCTGCACCACGTCCACCCGCTCCAGCGCGTCGGCGTCGCCCAGCACGTCGAACAGCGACCACGGCACGAGCGCGGACAGCGCCGCGTCGACCTCGTGCATCCGGTCGGCGAACTCGGGCGAGCCGGCGACCAGCTCGCGGGCCATCCCGACCCACTGCCCGCCCTGGCCGGGGAACACGAACGCGACCGGTCCGCGGTCGGCGGCCGTCCCCCGCACGAGGCCGGGGTGCGACTCGCCGCGGGCCAGCGCGGCGAGCGCGCCCGCCCGGTCGTCGCCGAGCACGACGGCCCGGTGGTCGAAGCGGGTGCGGCGCAGCAGGGCCGCGCCGACCGCCGCCGGGTCGTGGTCGCCCGGGTGGGCGGCCAGCCGGGCGGCCTGGGCGCGCAGCGCGGCCTCGGTGCGGCCGGACAGCACCCACGGCACCACGCCGTCGACCGGCGCTTCGAGGTCCGGCGGCGCGGGGGCCTCGGCGGGCGGGGCCTGCTCCAGCACGGTGTGCGCGTTGGTGCCGCTGATGCCGAACGACGACACGGCGGCGCGGCGCACGCGACCGGCGTCCGGCCACGGCACGTTCTCCGCCGCCAGCTCGACCGCGCCGGCGGACCAGTCGACCTCGCCGGTGGGCTCGGTGACGTGCAGGGTGCGCGGCACGACGCCGTGCCGCATCGCCTCGACCACCTTGATGATCCCGGCGACGCCGGCGGCGGCCTGCGCGTGCCCGATGTTCGACTTGACCGACCCCAGCAGCAGCGGGTTCTGCCGGTCGCGGCCGTAGGTGGCCAGCAGCGCCTGCGCCTCGATCGGGTCGCCGAGCGGGGTGCCGGTGCCGTGCGCCTCGACCACGTCCACGTCGGACGGGGTGAGGCCGGCGTTGGCCAGCGCGGCGCGGATCACCCGCTGCTGCGACGGGCCGTTCGGCGCGGTCAGGCCGTTCGACGCGCCGTCCTGGTTCACGGCGGAACCACGCACCACCGCGAGCACGTCGTGACCGTTGCGCCGCGCGTCGGACAACCGCTCCAGCACCAGCACGCCCACGCCCTCCGCCCACGCGGTGCCGTCGGCGTCGGCCGAGAACGCCTTGCAGCGCCCGTCCGGGGCCAGCCCGCCCTGCCGGGAGAACGTGACGAACTCCAGCGGCGTCGACATCACCGTGACGCCGCCGGCCAGCGCCAGCGAGCACTCGCCCGAGCGCAGCGACTGCGCGGCCAGGTGCAGCGCCACCAGCGACGACGAGCACGCCGTGTCCACCGTGACGGCCGGGCCGACGAGTCCCAGCGCGTAGGACAGCCGGCCGGACAGCACGCTGCCCGCGTTGCCGGTGTTGAGGTGCGCGGCCACGTCGATGCCGGAGTGCAGCAGCACGCCCGCGTAGTCCTGGCCGCCCGCGCCGACGAACACGCCGACGTCGTCGCCGCGCAGCCCGACCGGGTCGATCCCGGCGGTCTCCAGCGACTCCCACGCGGTCTCCAGCAGCAGGCGCTGCTGCGGGTCCATCGCCAGGGCCTCGCGCGGGGCGATGCCGAAGAAACCGGCGTCGAAGTCGGCCGCGTCGCGCAGGAACCCGCCGGCGCGCACGAACTCCGGCTCGTCCGGGTCGCGCAGCTCGGGGACGTCCCAGCCGCGGTCGGCCGGGAAGCCGGTGATGGCGTCCACCCCGTCGGAGACCAGTCGCCACAGGTCCTCGGGCGACCGCACCCCGCCCGGGTAGCGGCAGCCCATGCCCACGATCACGACCGGGTCGTCCGCCTGCTCGGCGGTCCTCGGCGTCGCGTCGAGCAGGACGGGGGCGCTGCCGCCGATCTCGGCCGCCAGGTGCCCGGCCAGCGCGCGGGGCGTCGGGTGGTCGAACACCAGCGTCGACGGCAGGGTCAGGCCGGTGGCCGCGTCGAGCCGGTTGCGCAGCTCCACGCCGGTCAGCGAGTCGAACCCGAGGTCGCGGAACGCGCGGTCCGCGCCGACCACCGTGCCGGGGTGCCCGAGGACGGCGGCGACGTGCCCGCGCACCGCCTCCAGCAGGGCGGCGACCAGGTCGGGGCCGGACAGGCCGGCGAACTCGGCGCGGTCGGCGTGCGCGGCGGCCGTGCGGCGGACGACCGCCGGGGCCAGGGCGCGCAGCAGCGGCGGCACGCTCGGCAGGGTGCGCAGCGTGCCCACCGCGAACTCCTGCGCCACCACGGCCGGGTCGCCGGCGGCCAGGGCCGCGTCGAACCAGGCCAGGCCGCGCTCGCGGGTCATCGGCGGCATCCCGGCGCGGGCCAGCCGCTGCCGGTCGGCGGCCGACATGCCGCCCGCCATGCCGGCGGGCAGCGCCCACGCGCCCCAGGCGATCGACACGGCGGGTTTGCCCTCGGCGCGGCGGTGCGCGGCGAGGGCGTCCACGAAGGCGTTGCCGGCGGCGTAGTTGGCCTGCCCGGCCGCGCCGAGGACCCCGGCCAGCGAGGAGAACAGCACGAGGGGCGTGTCGGGCAGCAGCTCGTGCAGGTGCCACGCGCCGTCGGCCTTGGGCCGCATGGCGGTGGCCAGCCGTTCGGGGGTCTGCGCGGCGATCACGCCGTCGTCCAGCACGCCGGCGGCGTGCACCACGCCCGTCAGGCCGGGCACGTCCGCCAGCACGGCGGCGAGCCGGTCGCGGTCGGCCACGTCGCACGCGGCGACGACGACCCGCGCGCCCGCGTCGGTCAGCTCGGCCACGGCCTCGGCGACGCCCGGCGCGTCCACGCCCCGGCGTCCGGTGAGGACCAGGTCGCGGACGCCGTGCGCGGTGACGAGGTGGTGGGCGAGGACGAGGCCGAGCCCGCCCGTGCCACCGGTGACGAGGACGGTGTCGCCCAGGTCCAGCGCCTCACCCGGCGTGCCGGCGCGGACCAGGCGGGCCGCGCTCGGGACGCCGCCGCGCAGCGCGAGCTGCGGTTCGCCGGTGGCGACGGCGGCGGGCAGCAGGTCGGCGGGCCCGTCGAGGTCGACCAGCGCGAGCCGGTCGGGCGCCTCGGTCTGCGCGGACCGCACCAGGCCCCACACACCGGCCTCGGCCGGTCCGGTGCCCCGGGTGACCAGGGCGAGCCGTGCGCCGCGCGGCGCCTCGGCGAGCCAGGTGCGCACCGCGTCGAGCGCGGTCGCGGCGGCCTGCCGGGCGGCGGACGCGGGGTCGTCCCCCGCCGGCACGACCGGCAGCACGGTCACGTCGGGCGCGCCGGCGGCCAGCACCGCCGCCAGGTCGGGGTGGCGCGTCGCGCCCGGCACGTCGACCACGTCGCCGACGACCGCGGCGGACACGGCGCCGGCGGCCGGTTCGACCGCGTGCCACTCGACGCGCACCAGGCCGGCGTCGTCCGGCGCGACCACGTCGGCGAGGCTGCGCACGGTCAGCCGGCCCGCGGTGAGCACGGGCGCGCCGGTCGGGTCGACGACGGTGAGGGCGACGCTGTCCGGACCGGTCGGCGTGATCCGGGCGCGCACCGAGGTCGCGCCCGCGGCGTGCAGGCGCAGGTCGGCCCACGCGAACGGCAGCCTGCCCTCGTCGCCGCCCATCGAGCTGGCGCTGAGCGCCTGCACGACGGCGTCGAGCAGCGCGGGGTGCAGGCCGAAGCCGTCGGCGGTGCGCGCGTCGCCGGGCAGCACGACCTCGGCGAAGACCTCGCCGTCGCGCCGCCACAGCGACCGCAGGCCGCGGAACAGCGGGCCGTACTCCCCGCCCGCGCCGCGCGTGACGTCGGCGTGGAAGTCCTCCACCGACAGCTGCTCCGCACCGACGGGCGGCCACTCGACGCCCTGGTCGGGCGCGGGCTCGACCAGCGCGGTGAGCACACCGGTGGCGTGCAGGGACCAGTCGGTCCCGTCCTCCCGCCGGGAGTGGACGGTGACGGCGCGCGTGCCCGGCGCGCCCTGGTCGTCGACGCGCACCTGCAGGGTGACGCCGCCGGACTCGGGCACGACGAGCGGCGCGACGAGCATCAGCTCCCGGACGCCGCCGAAGCCCACCTCGTCGCCCGCGCGGACGGCCAGTTCCACGAACACCGACCCGGGCAGCACGGCCAGGCCGCCCATCCGGTGCTCGGCGAGCCACGGGTGCGAGGACAGCGACAGGCGGGCGGTGAACACGTGGCTCTCGGAGTCGGCCAGGCCCACGGCGGCGGCGAGCAGCGCGTGCCCGGTGGGCTCGACGCCCGCCGCGGCGAGGTCGAGGCCGGCCCCGGTGACGACCGGCCAGAACCGGCGGCGGCGGAACGCGGTGGTGGGCAGCGCGACCCGGCGCGCGCCGGGGGTCGGCGCGGTCAGGTCGACGGGCGCGCCGGCGGCGTGCAGGCGGCCCAGGGCGGTGACGGCGGCGGTCGGCTCGTCGTCGCCGCGCAGCAGCGGAACGGCCACGACGTCGGCGTTCTCGCGCACGGCGGCGGACAGCGCCGCGCCGGGCCCCACCTCCAACACGGTCGAGACGCCGCGCTCCGCCAGGGCGGTCACCGCGTCGGCGAACCGGACGGTGCCCCGGACCTGGCGGACCCAGTACTCCGGCGAGTCCCACTCGCCGTCGGCGGTGGGCTCGTGCTCGATCGCGGGGCGGCCGAAGGCGATGCCGTCGAGGACGCGCCGGAAGTCGTCCAGCACCGGGTCCATCAGCGCCGAGTGGAAGGCGTGGCTCACCCGCAGCCGCGTGGCCTTGTCACCCAGCCGCGCGGCGAGGGCGAGCACGGCGTCCTCCGGTCCGGCGACGACCAGCGACGCGGGCCCGTTCACGGCGGCGATCGACACGCCGTCGTCCAGCAGCGGCCGCACCTCGGCCTCGGTCGCCCGCACGGCGACCATCGCGCCGCCGGCCGGGAGCGCCTGCATCAGGTTCGCCCGCGCCACCACCAGGCGGCACGCGTCCGCCAGCGGGAACACGCCCGCCACGTGCGCGGCGGCGATCTCGCCCACCGAGTGCCCGACCAGCACGTCCGGTCGGACGCCCCAGGAGTCGAGCAGCCGGAACAGCGCGACCTCGACCGCGAACAGCGCGGGCTGGGCGAACCCGGTCCGGTCCAGGTCGGCGTGCGCCAGGGCGTCGCGCAGCGACCAGCCGGACTCGGCGTCGAGCACGGCGGCCACCTCGTCCAGGGCGGCGGCGAACACCGGGTAGCGGTCCAGCCCGAGGCCCATGCGGGCGCGCTGCGAGCCCTGCCCGGCGAAGGCGAACGCGAGGCCGCCGCGACGGGGCTCGCCCTCGACGACGCCCGGCGCGTCCCCGTCGGCGGCGAACGCGGCCAGCCGGTCGGCGGCCTCGGCCCGGTCGGCGGCGACCACGACGACCCGGTGCTCCAGCGCGGCGCGCGTGGTGGCCAGGGAGAACGCGGTGTCGGCGAGGGCGTCGTCGGTGTCGCGCAGGTGGTCGGCGAGACGGGCGGCCTGGGTGCGCGCGCCGTCGCGGTCCCGCGCGGACACGGCGAGCGCGAACGGCCCCTCGGCCGGTGCCGGGGGCGTCGACATCGGCGACGGGGCCGGCTGCTCGATGATCACGTGCGCGTTCGTGCCGCTGATGCCGAACGACGACACGGCGGCGCGGCGCGGCCGGTCGACGGCGGGCCACGCCCGGCCGTCCACGACCAGGTCCACCGCGCCCGACGCCCAGTCCACGTGCGACGACGGCTCGGTGACGTGCAGGGTGCGCGGGACGGCGCCGTGCCGCATGGCCTCGACGACCTTGATGATCCCGGCGACGCCGGCCGCGGCCTGGGTGTGGCCGATGTTCGACTTGATCGAGCCGAGCAACAGCGGCTCGTCGCGGTCCCGGCCGTAGGTCGCGAGCAGCGCCTGCGCCTCGATCGGGTCGCCGAGCACGGTGCCGGTGCCGTGCGCCTCGACCACGTCCACGTCGGACGGGGCCAGGCCGGCGGCGTCCAGGGCCTGTCGGATCACGCGCTGCTGGGAGGGCCCGTTGGGCGCGGTGAGGCCGTTGGACGCGCCGTCGGAGTTGACCGCGCTGCCCTTGACGACGGCCAGCACGGTGTGCCCGTTGCGGCGCGCGTCGGAGAGGCGTTCGAGCAGCAGCACGCCCGCGCCCTCCGACCAGCCGGTGCCGTCGGCGGCGTCCGAGAACGCCTTGCAGCGGCCGTCCGGCGCGAGCCCGCCCTGGCGGGAGAACTCGACGAACGGCGTGGGCGTGGCCATCACGGTGACACCGCCCGCCAGCGCCAGGTCGCACTCGCCCGAGCGCAGCGCCTGCGCCGCCCAGTGCAGGGCGACCAGGGACGACGAGCACGCGGTGTCGACCGTGACGGCCGGGCCCTCCAAGCCCATCGTGTAGGCGACGCGGCCGGTGGCGACGCTGCCGGAACTGCCGTTGCCCTGGGTGTCGGAGTCGACGGCGGCGGCCTGGGCGAGCAGGCCGTAGTCGTTGTACATCACGCCCGCGAACACACCCGTGCGGCTGCCGCGCAACGAGACCGGGTCGATGCCCGCCCGCTCCACGGCCTCCCACGACACCTCCAGCAGCAACCGCTGCTGCGGGTCCGTGCCGAGGGCCTCGCGCGGCGACATGCCGAAGAACGCCGGGTCGAACTCGGCCGCGTCGTGCAGGAACCCGCCCTCGCGGGTGACCGAGGTGCCGGGGCGGACGCGGTCCGGGTCGTGCAGGGCGTCGACGTCCCAGCCGCGGTCGGCCGGGAAGTCGCCGATGCCGTCGCCGCCGCGCGCGACGAGGTCCCACAGCTCCTCGGGCGAGGTGATGCCGCCGGGGTAGCGACAACCCATGCCCACGATCACCACGGGGTCGTCGGAGACCGCGACGGCGCGCGGGGCCTCCCGGGTGGGCGCGGGCGCCGCGACCAGTTCGGTCCGCAGGTGCGCGGCGAGCGCGAGCGGCGTCGGGTGGTCGAACACCAGGGTCGGCGGCAGGGTCAGGCCGGTGGCCGCGTCCAGGCGGTTGCGCAGGTCGATCGCGGTCAGCGAGTCGAACCCGAGTTCCTGGAACGTGCGGTCGGCGGGCACGGCGGAGGCGTCGGCGTGCCCGAGCACCTGCGCGGCGGCCGACGACACGGCGGCCAGCAGGGCGCGTTCCTGCTCGGCGGGCGGTCGCCCGGCCAGGTCGCGGCCCAGGCGCGTGGTGGGGTTCGCGCGGCGTGCGGCGGCGCGGCGTGCGGGCACGAGGTCGCGCAGCAGCGGCGGCACGTCGTCCAGGGCGCGCAGCGCGGCGGTGTCCAGGCGCAGCGGGAGCAGAGCGGCGCGGTCGGCGGTGAGCGCGGCGTCGAACAGCCCGAGCCCCTGCTCGACGGTGAGCGGCGGCAGGCCGGCACGGGCCATCCGGGCGCGGGCGGCCTCGTCCAGCTCACCCGCCATGCCACCGGTCCACGCGCCCCAGGCGAGGGACACGGCGGGCAGCCCGGCGGCGCGGCGGTGCTCGGCGAGCGCGTCGAGGAAGGCGTTGGCGGCGGCGTAGTTGCCCTGCCCGGCCGCGCCCAGCACGCCCGCGGCCGAGGAGAACAGGACCAGCGGGACGTCGGTCAGCTCGTGCAGGTGGTGGGCCGCGTCGACCTTGGGGCGCAGGACCGCGTCGAACCGCTCGGGGGTGAGCGCGTCGAGCACGCCGTCGTCCAGCACGCCGGCCGCGTGGACCACGGCGGTGACCGGGTGCTCGGCGAGCAGCGCGGCCAGGGCGTCGCGGTCGGCGACGTCGCACGCGACGGTCACCACGTCCGCGCCCTCGACGTCGACCGGGCGGCCCGTGCGGGAGGCGAGGACCAGGCGGCGGACGCCGTGCGCGGCCACCAGGTGCCGGGCGACGAGGCCGCCGAGCGCGCCGGACGCGCCGGTGACGAGGACGGTGTCGCCGAGGTCGGTGGTCGTCGCGCCGGCCGCGGCGGGGGCCAGGCGGGGCACGAGGACCCGGCCGTCGCGGACGGCGACCTCGGGTTCGTCGGGCAGGGACGCGAGGTCGGCCGAACCGTCGCTGTCGACGAGCGCGAACCGACCGGGGGCCTCGGACCCGGCGGTGCGCACCAGGCCGCGCACGGCGGCGTGGGCCAGGTCGCCCGCGCGGGTCACCACGACCAGGCGGGAGTGCGCGACCGCCGGTTCCGCCTGCCAGTCCTGGAGCAGGGCGAGCACGTCGGCGACGAGCACGCGCACCGCCTCCGGCACGGGCCCGTCGACCACCGGGAGCGGGTGGAACACGGTCGCCGGGACCTCGTCACCCGCCGCGAGGGCCGCCCACAGCTCGTCGGCGTCCGCGTACGAGGTGCCCTGCGCGCCGGGGGCCGGGGCGTCGCCGAGGACGGCGTGCCGGCCGAGCGGCGGCACCGCGCGCACCGGTCGCCACCGGGTCTCCAGCAGGTCCCCGGCGGCCTGCGCGCCGGCGGCGCGCAGCACCACGCCGGCGACCGTCAGCACCGGTTCGCCGTCGGCGTCGGCCAGCCGCACCGACACGGAGTCCGGTCCGACCGGTTCGACCAGCGCGCGGGTGGGAACGGCTCCCGGGGCGTGCGCGGTCACGTCGGTCCAGGTGAACGGCAGGCCGGCGAGACCGGGCAGGCCGAGCAGCGGCACCGCGTGCAGGGCGGCGTCCAGCAGCGAGGGGTGGACGCGGAACCCGGCGTCCGGCGCGTCGGTCGCGGTCAGGTCGAGTTCGACGGCGACACCGGAGTCGGTGCGCCGGGCGCCGGTCAGCGCGCGGAACGCGGGACCGTACGAGAACCCGCCGGCCGCCAGGCGGTCGTACAGGTCGTCGACGGGCAGCGGTTCGCCGACCGGGTCGGACCAGGCGGCGGGCTCCGCCGCCTGGTCGAGCCGGCCGGTGGCGTGCCGGGTCCAGGCCCCGTCGTCGTCCGGTCGGGCGTGGACGGTGACGGCGCGGTCGGCGTCCACGACGACGCGCAGCTGCACGGCGGCGTCCTCGGGCAGCACCAGCGGGGCCTCGACGACGAGTTCGGCGATCCGGTCGCAGCCGACCTCCTCGCCGGCGCGCAGCACGAGGTCCACGAACGCCGCGCCGGGCAGCAGCACCGCGCCGCCCACCACGTGGTCGGCCAGCCACGGCTGCGAGCGCAGCGAGAACCGGCCGGTGAGCACCGCGCCGCCGCCGTCCGGCAGGTCGAGCACCGCGCCGAGCAGCGGGTGCCCGGTGGCGCGCAGCCCGGCGGCGGACACGTCCCGGACCGCCCCGTTCCCGCGGCGCGGCCAGAAGCGCTGACGGGCGAAGGCGTACGTCGGCAGCGGCACCACGCGGCCGTCGGGCAGCAGGGCCCGCCAGTCGGGTTCGACGCCGCGCGCCACGAGCCGGGCCAGCGCGGCCCGGGCGGTGTCCACCTCGTCCCGGTCGCGGCGCAGCAGCGCCACGCCCTCGACCCCGGCGGTGCCGGCGGCGGTGACGAGCGCCGCGTTGACCAACGCGGTGTCCGGGCCGAGTTCGACGAGGGTGGTGCCGCCGTCCCCGACCACCGCCCGGACCGCGTCGGCGAACCGCACCGGCTCGACGACCTGCTCCACCCAGTAGTCGGCGTTCGCCAGGTCGGCCACCGCGCCGGTCACCGTCGAGACGACCGGGATGGACGGCGTCCCGAACGCGACCCCGTCGAGCACCCGCCGGAACCCGTCCCGCACCGGGGTCATCAGCGGCGAGTGGAAGGCGTGCGACACGGGCAGACCGCGCACCCGGTGGCCGCGCTCGGCCAGCTCGGCGGTGGCGGCCAGCACGGCCGTCTCCTCGCCGGACAGCACCACCGCGCGCGGGCTGTTCACCGCGGCGAGGGCGACGGCGTCACCCAGGTACGGCGCGACCTCGTCCTCCGACGCCTCGACGGCCACCATCGCCCCGCCCCCCGGCAACGCCGCCATCAACCGGCCCCGCGCCACCACCAGACGACACGCGTCCTGCAAGCTGAACACGCCCGCCACGTGGGCGGCCGCGAACTCCCCCACCGAATGCCCCACCAGGAAATCCGGACGCACACCCCACGACTCGAGCAACCGGAACAGCGCCACCTCGACCGCGAACAACGCCGGCTGCACCACCGCCGTGTCCGACCCACCCTCCGCCAACACCCCGCGCAACGACCGACCCCACAACGGGTCCACCACCGCCGCCACCTCGTCCAGGGCCTCCGCGAACACCGGGAAACGGGACGCCAACCCCACACCCATGCCCGGCCGCTGCGCACCCTGCCCCGAGAACAGGAAACCGGTCAGGCCGTGACCGGAGGCGATGCCGGCCACCACGTCCGGGTGGTCCTCGCCCTCGGCGAGGGCGAGCAGCGCGGTGCGGGCCTGCTCGACGTCCGACGCCGCCACCACGGCCCGGTGCTCGAACGACGCCCGCGTGGTCGCCAGCGAGAACCCGAGGTCGACCAGGTCGGCCTGGCGGGACAGCAGGTTCGCGGCCTGGGCGCGCAGCGCGGTGGGCGTGCGCGCGGACAGCACCAGTGGCACGAGTCCCGGGGACGGCGCGCTCGGCGCGGGCTCGGCGGCCGGGACCTGCTCCAGCACGACGTGCGCGTTGGTGCCGCTGATGCCGAACGACGACACGCCCGCCCGGCGCGGCGCACCGGTCTCCGGCCACGGCGTCGGCTCGGTGAGCAGGATGACGTCGCCCGCGGACCAGTCGACGTGCGTGGACGGTTCCGTGACGTGCAGGGTGCGCGGCAGCACGCCGTGGCGCATGGCCTGCACGACCTTGATCACGCCCGCGACACCCGCGGCGGCCTGGGTGTGCCCGATGTTCGACTTGACCGAGCCGAGCAGCAGCGGGTGTTCGCGGTCCTGGCCGTAGGTGGCCAGCAGCGCCTGCGCCTCGATCGGGTCGCCGAGCGTCGTGCCGGTGCCGTGCGCCTCGACGGCGTCCACTTCGGACGGTCGCAGGCCGGCGTCCGCGAGCGCCTGCCGGATGACGCGCTGCTGCGACGGGCCGTTCGGCGCGGTGAGGCCGTTGGACGCGCCGTCCTGGTTGACGGCGGAGCCGCGCACGACGGCGAGGACGGTGTGCCCGTTGCGCCGCGCGTCCGACAGCCGCTCCAGCACCAGCACGCCGACGCCCTCGGCCCAGCCCACGCCGTCCGCGCTGTCGGAGAACGACTTGCAGCGCCCGTCGGCGGCGAGCCCGCGCTGCCGGGAGAACTCGACGAACGTGCCGGGCGTCGACATCACCGTGACGCCGCCGGCCAGCGCCAGCGAGCACTCCCCCGCGCGCAGCGCCTGCGCCGCGAGGTGCAACGCCACCAGCGACGACGAGCACGCCGTGTCGATGGTGACGGCCGGGCCGACCAGGCCCATCGTGTAGGCGACGCGGCCGGACAGCACGCTGCCCGCGTTGCCGATGCCCAGGTAGCCCTCGACGTCCGGCGGGAACTCGACGTTCCCGGCCGCGTAGTCGTAGTACATGAGACCCGCGAACACGCCGGTCCGGCTGCCGCGCAACGACTGCGGGTCGATGCCCGCCTGTTCCGCGGCCTCCCACGACACCTCCAGCAGCAACCGCTGCTGCGGGTCCATCGCGAGGGCCTCGCGGGGCGAGATGCCGAAGAAGTCGGGGTCGAACGCGCCCGCCTCGTGCAGGAACCCGCCCTCGCGGGTGTAGCTGGTGCCGAGCCGGTCCGGGTCCGGGTCGTAGAGCGACGTGAGGTCCCAGTTCCGGTTGTCGGGGAACCCGGTGATGCCGTCGCCGCCGTTCGCGACGAGGTCCCACAGGTCGTCGGGCGAGGTGATCCCGCCCGGGAAGCGGCAGCTCATGCCGACGATGACCACCGGGTCGTCGTCCGTCGCGCCGGTCGCGGGGGTCGTGCCGGCGCGGGTCGGCCCGGCGGGGGCGTCGTCGCCGGTCAGTTCGGCGGCGAGGAACGCGGCGAGGGCGTCGACCGTGGGGTGGTCGAACACGAGGGTGGCGGGCAGCCGCAGGCCGGTGTCGGCGGTGAGGGCGTTGCGCAGCTCGACGGCGGTCAGCGAGTCGAACCCGAGGTCGGTGAACGCCTGGTCCGCGCCGATGCGGCCGGGCGCGGCGTAGCCGAGGACCGCGGCGACGTGCGCGCGCACCAGGTCGGCGACGACCCGGCCGCGCTCGGCGGGGGTGCGGCCGGTGAGGCGCCGGGCGGGCACCGAGTCGCCGGAGCGGTTCGCGCGGACCTGGCGGCGGGTGGGCCGCACGAGCGTGCGCAGCACGGGCGGCACCGGGTCGATGGCCGCGAGCGTGTCGAGGTCGAGCCGGACGGCGGCGGTGACGGCGCGGTCGGTGCGCAGGGCCCCGTCGAACAGGTCGAGGCCGTGGCGCGCGGTCAGCGGCGGCAGGCCGGTGCGGGTGAGGCGCTCGACGTCGGCGGCGGTGAGGCCGGCGGTCATGCCGCCCGCTTCCGACCAGGTGCCCCAGGCCAGCGACAGCGCGGGCGCGCCGAGGGCGCGGCGGTGCTCGGCGAGGGCGTCGAGGGCGCTGTTCGCGGCGGCGTAGTTGCCCTGGCCGGACGCGCCGAACAGGCCGGCGACGGAGGAGAACAACAGCAGCGGCGCGGCGGGGGCCAGTTCGTGCAGCGCCCAGGCCGCGTCGACCTTGGCGCGCAGCACGGCCTCGAACCGCTCGGGCGTCAGGGACTCCACGGTCGCGTCGTCCAGCACGCCGGCCGCGTGCACGACGGCGGCGAGCGTCCGGTCGCCGACGGCTGCGGCCAGCGCGGCGGGGTCGGCGGCGTCGCAGGCGACGACCTCCGCGCCCAACTCCTCGGCGAGGTCCGCCGCACCGGGGGCCGCCGGGCCGCGCCGGCTGACGAGCAGCAGGTCCCGGGCCCCGTGCTCGGCCACGAGGTGGCGCGCGACGAGCGCGCCGAGGCCGGACGTGCCGCCGGTGACGAGGACGGTGCCTGCGGAGAAGTCGGGGACGCCGGCGTCGTCGGCCACCGGGAGCCGGGTCAGGCGCGGGACGGACCACCCGCCGTCCCGGACGGCCGCGTGCGGCTCGCCCAGGGCGGCGAACCGGGCGGCCAGGTCCGCGACGTCGGCTTCCGCGGCCGGGTCGGCGAGGTCCAGCAGGCCGAAGCGGTTCGGGTGCTCCGCCTGGGCGGCGCGCACCAGGCCGCCCACGGCGGCCGACACCGGGTCCGGGGCCTCGCCCGGGGAGACCGCCACCGCGCCGGAGGTGACGAACACCAGCGGCGTGGGGTCGGTGGTCGCCAGGCGCTCCTGGAGGTGGCCCAGCACCTCGGCCAGGACCGCGCGGGTCGCCTCGGGGACCGTCCCCTCCGGCCGGCCCACGCGGACCACGTCGGGGGCCGGACCGGCTTCCGGCGCGGGCGTGGCGATCCAGTCCATCCCGTACAGCGACTCGTGCCTGCCGCGACCGGCCGCGCGCACTCCGTCGACCGACGCGGGCCGCAGGGCCAGGCCGCCGACCGAGGCGACCGGCGCGCCCGTCCCGTCGGCGACGACCAGCGACACCGACTCGGGGCCGGTCGGGTCGAGCCGGACGCGCAGCTCCGACGCGCCCACCGCGTGCAGGACGACGTCGGACCAGGCGAACGGGATGCGACCGCGCACGTCGTCCGACGAGCCCGGCGGGGTGGTGCCCAGCGCGTGCAGGGCCGCGTCCAGCAGCGCCGGGTGCAGCCCGAACGCGGCGGCGTCCTGCCCCTCGGGCAGCCGCACCTCGGCGTAGACGCGCCCGCCCTGCCGCCACACCGCCGTCAGGCCCTGGAAGACGGGGCCGTAGCCGAAGCCGGCGTCGGCCAGCCGCGCGTAGTGGCCGGTCAGGTCGACCGGTTCGGCGTCGGCGGGCGGCCACGCGGTCAGCGACTCCAGCACGGCCGTGCCGCCGGGCGCCAGCACGCCGGAGGCGTGCCTGGTCCACGCGAGGTCGGCGTCGCCCTCCGCGCGCGAGTGCACGGACACCGCGCGCCGGCCCGCCTCGTCGGCCGCGCCGACGGTGACCTGCAACCGCACGCCGTCGCCCTCGGGCAGCACGAGCGGCGCCTCGACGGTCAGCTCCTCGACGACGCCGCAGCCGACCTCGTCGCCCGCGCGGGTGGCCAGGTCGAGGAAGGCGGTGCCGGGCAGCAGCACCGCGCCCATGACGACGTGGTCGGCCAGCCACGGCGCGGTGCGGGTGGACAGGTGGCCGGTGAACAGCAGGCCGTCGCCGTCGGCGAGGCCGATGGTCGCGCCCAGCAGCGGGTGGTCGGCGGCGGACAGGCCCCACTGGCCGGGGTCGCCGACGCCGCGGCCGGCCAGCGGCACGTCGATCCAGTAGCGCTCCAGCTCGAACGCCTGCGTCGGCAGGTCCACGACCCGCGCGCCGGAGCCCGCGAACACCGCGGACCAGTCCGGCGACCAGCCTCGGCCGTGCAGGTCGGCCAAGGCGGTGAGCAGGGACGCCGCCTCGGGGCGGTCGCGGCGCAGGGCGGGCACGCCGTCGTCCACCAGGGAGCTGAGCACGGCGTCCGGCCCGACCTCCAGGAACCGGGTGACGTCGCGCTCGGCGAGCCAGCGCACGCCGTCGTGGAAGCGCACGGTGGCGCGGACCTGCCCCACCCAGTAGGCGGGGTCGGCGAGGTCGGTGACGCGGCCGGTGACGGTGGAGACGATCGGCACGGTGGGCGCGCCGTAGGTCAAGCCGCGGGCGACGCGCTCGAAGTCGGCCAGCACCGGCTCCACGCGCGGCGAGTGGAAGGCGTGCGATACGCGCAGCCGGGTGGTGCGGCGGTCGGCGAACGCGGCGGCCACCGCCTCGGCCTCGTCCTCCTCGCCGGAGACGACGACGGAGCGCGGCCCGTTCACGGCGGCGATCGACACGCCGGCCGTGAGCAGCGGCGTCACCTCGTCCTCGGTCGCCTCGACGGCGATCATCGCCCCGCCGGGCGGCAGCGCGCCCATGAGCGCACCGCGCGCGGCGACCAGCGCGCACGCGTCCGCCAGCGACAGCACGCCGCCCACGTGCGCGGCGGCCAGCTCGCCGACGGAGTGGCCGATCAGGTAGTCGGGGCGCAGGCCCCACGACTCCAGGAGCCGGAACAGGGCCACCTCGAACGCGAACAGCCCGGCCTGGGCGAACGCGGTGTCGTGCACGCGGTCGGCGGGCACCTCGTCCAGCGGCACGGGCAGCAGCGGGTCGAGGAGCGCGCACACCTCGTCCCAGGCCCGCGCGAACGCCGGGAACGCCGCGCGCAGCTCGCGCCCCATGCCGGCGCGCTGCGCGCCCTGACCGCTGAACAGGAACGCCGAGTGCCCCGGCCTGGCCTGCGCGGTGCGGGCCGTGGTGGGCGCGCCGGAGGCCAGGGCCCCCAGCGCGGTCCGCAGCTCGTCGAGGTCGCCCGCCACGACGGCGGCGCGGTGCGGCAGCGCGGCCCGGGTGGTCGCGGCCGACCGCGCCAGGTCAGGCAGCGCGGGGTGCGCGGTGTCCACGAAGGACAGCAGGCGGCCCGCCTGGAGGCGCAGCCCCTCCGCCGACCTCGCGGAGAGCACGACGGGCACGACGGGCGCGCGCCACTCCCCCGCCTCGTCGGCGGGCTCCGGGGCGGGCGCCTGCTCGATCACGACGTGCGCGTTGGTGCCGCTGATGCCGAACGACGACACGCCGGCCCGGCGCGGCCGGTCGCGGTCGGGCCACGGCACGGCCTCGGTCAGCAGCCGGACGTCGCCGGTGGACCAGTTGACGGCCCCGGTGGGCTTGTCGACGTGCAGGGTGCGCGGGAGCAGGCCGTTGCGCAGGGCGAGGACCACCTTGATGACGCCCGCGACGCCGGCGGCGGCCTGGGTGTGCCCGAGGTTGGACTTGACCGACCCCAGCCACAGCGGCTCGTCCCGGTCCTGCCCGTAGGTGGCCAGCAGCGCGGCGGCCTCGATGGGGTCGCCGAGCACGGTCGCCGTGCCGTGCGCCTCCACCGCGTCCACGTCGGCCGGCCGCAGCCCGGCCGACGCCAGCGCCGCCCGGATCACCCGCTCCTGGGACGGCCCGTTGGGCGCGGTCAGGCCGTTGGACGCGCCGTCGGAGTTCACCGCCGACCCGCGCAGCACCGCGAGCACCGGGTGCCCGTTGCGCTGCGCGTCGGACAGCTTCTCCAGCACCAGCACGGCCGCGCCCTCGCCCCAGCCGGTGCCGCTCGCCGCGTCGGCGAACGACCGGCAGCGGCCGTCGGGGGCCAGCCCGCGCTGGCGGCTGAACCCGATGAACAGACCGGGCGTCGCCATCACGGTCACGCCGCCCGCCAGCGCCAGGTCGCACTCGCCGCGCCGCAGCGCGTGCGCGGCGAGGTGCATCGCCACCAGGGACGCCGAGCACGCCGTGTCCACGGTGAGCGCCGGCCCCTCCAGGCCGAGGGCGTAGGCGACCCGGCCGGACAGCACGCTCGCCGCGAGTCCGGTGGCCAGGAAGTCCTCCGCGCCGGTGGGGAGCCGGGCGACGAACTCGCTGTAGTCCTGGTAGTTCGCGCCGGTGAACACGCCGGTGCGACTGCCGCGCAGGGCGGTCGGGTCGATCCGGGAGCGTTCCAGCGCCTCCCAGCTGACCTGGAGCAGCAGGCGCTGCTGCGGGTCCATCACCACGGCCTCGCGCGGCGAGATGCCGAAGAACGCCGGGTCGAAGTCGGCCGCGCCGCGCAGGAAGCCGCCCTGGTCGACGTACGACGTGCCGCGGCTCTCCGGGTCCGCGTCGTACACCGCGTCGAGGTCCCAGCCGCGGTCGGCGGGGAACCCGCTGATCGCGTCGCGCCCCTCGACCAGCAGGTCCCACAGCTCCTCGGGCGTGTCCGCGCCGGGGAGCCGGCACGACATGCCGACGATCGCGATCGGCTCCTGCGTCCCCTCCTCTGCCTCCCGCAGCCTCTGCCGGGTCTGCTGGAGGTCGGCGGTCACCCGCTTGAGGAAGTACCGCAGCTTCTCCTCGTTCTCCATCGGTGTCTACTCCCTCGGGGACCAGCGGGTGGTGACGTGCGGGGTGGGCGTGGCGTCAGGAGATGCCGAACTCCGAGCCCAGGAACTCGAACACCTCGTCGTCGGAGGCCGTGTCGAGGTCCGGGGTGTCGCGTGGTGCGCCGTCGCAGCGGGCGGCGAGGGCGCGGAGCCGTTCGGCGACCCGACCCCGGGCGGCCGGTTCGCCCGGTCCGAGGTCGGCCAGCGCCTTCTCCAGCCGGTCGACCTCGGCGAGCAGCCGGTCGTCCGGGCTCGTCTCGGCGACGGCGGGCAGCAGCAGGGCGCGCAGGCGTTCGGCGAGCGCGGCCGGTGACGGGTAGTCGAAGACGACCGTGCGGGCCAGGTCGAGCCCGGTGGCGGCGGCGAGCCGGTTGCGGAACTCGACCGCGGTGAGCGAGTCGAAGCCCAGGTCGGTGAACACCTGGTCGGCCGTCACGTCGTCCGCGCCCCCGTACCCGAGGACGGCCGCCGCGACGCCGCGCACGAGCCGGGTCAGGGTGGACACCCGCTCCGGTTCCGGCATGGCGGCGAGGCGCGCGGTGAGGTCACCGGAGTCCTCGGCCTGACCGGTCGCGGTGTCGGGGGTCGCGGGCCGGGCCCCCGGGATGGCGTCGAACAGGCGGGTCGGCCGCACGGTGTCGATGCCCGGCCCGTAGACCGACCAGTCGATGTCGGCGAGTGTCAGCGTCGTGTCGCCCAGGCGCAGCGCCTGGTTGAGGGCGGAGACGCCGAGCGCGGGCGCGATCGGGGTGACGCCCGCGCGGCGCATCCACGCCTCCACGGCCGGGTCCGCGCCCATGCCCGCCTCGCCCCACGGCGACCAGGACACCGACAGCGCGGCCAGGCCCCGGTCGCGGCGGTGCTCGGCGAGGGCGTCGAGCAGCGCGTTCGCTGCGGCGTAGCTGCCCTGCGCGCCCGCGCCCAGGCTGCCCGCGATGGACGCGCACAGCACGAACCGGGTCAGGTCGAGGTGCTCGGTGAGGGTGTGCAGGTGCCAGGCGGCGACGGACTTCGCCGCGAGCATCGCGTCCAACCGCCCGGGGGTGAGGTCGTCGAGCATGCCGTCGTCCAGCACGCCCGCCGCGTGCACCACCCCGGTCAGGTCGGGCAGGTCGCCGACCAGGCGGGCGAGGGCGTCGCGGTCGGCGGCGTCGCACGCCACCACGTCCGCCCGCGCGCCCAGTGCGGCCAGGTCGTCGCGCAGCGCCCCGGCACCGGGCGAGTCGATCCCGCGCCTGCTCGTCAGCACCAGGTGCGGCACGCCGGCGCGGGCCAGGTCGCGGGCGATCCAACCGCCGAGCGCGCCGGTGCCGCCGGTGACCAGGACGGTGCCGTCGGCGGCGGGGTCCGTGCCGCCGGGGCCGCCGGTGGCGGGGACGAGCCGGCGGGCGTGCGCCCCGGTGCCGCGCAGCGCCACCTGGTCCTCGCCCGCCGGTCCGCAGAGCAGGTCGGCCAGCCGGCCGGCGGTGGCGCGGTCGACCTCGTCGGGCAGGTCGACCAGGCCGCCCCAGCGGTCGGGGTGCTCCAGCGCGACCCCGCGCCCGAGGCCCCACACGCCCGCCTGGGCGGGCGCCCGGAGGGGTTCGTCGGGGCCGGTCGACACCGCGCCCCTGGTCAGGCACCACAGGGGTGCGGTGGTGCCGGTGTCGCCCAAGGCCTGGACGAGCGCGACGGTCGCGCCGACACCGGCGGGGTCGGCGGGCGGCCCGTCGTCGGCCGCGCCGAGCAGCGAGACCACGCCCCGCAGGTCGTGGTGACCGCGCACCGCCCCGGCCAGGCCGTCACGGGTCGCGTCGTCCACCTCGACCACCTCGACGGTGCCCAGGGCTGCCAGCGCGGCGTCGGCCCACGCCCGGTCGAGGCGGGCCGGCACCAGGGCCAGCCAGCGGCCGGAGCGGTCGGCCGGGGCCGGGTCGGGGACCGGGGTCCAGGCGATCCGGTACCGGCAGCGGTCGGCGGCGGCGCGCTCGCGGCTCCGATCGCGGAAGGCGGCCAGCGCGGGCAGCACGGCGTCCACCGCCTCGCGGTCGACGCCGAGCGCGGCGGCCGGGTCGTCGGCGGTGAGGGCGGTCCACCAGTCGTCGCCCGCCTGCCGCGGCCGGGCGGCCGGTTCCGGCCAGAAGCCCTGGTGCTGGAACGGGTAGGTCGGCAGGTCGACGGGACGCGCGCCCAGGTCGGCGAAGACGGCGTCCCAGTCGAGCGGCACGCCGTGGACGTGCAGGTGGGCCAGCGCCGACGCGGCGGCGGCGTCCTCCGCGCGGTCGCGGCGCAGCAGCGGCACGGACGGCCTGCCGGTGGCGTCGCCCGCGAGGGCTGCCAGCGCGCCGTCCGGCCCGAGTTCCAGGAACACGTCCACGCCGAGGTCTGCGGCGGTCCGGACCGCGTCGGCGAAGCGCACGGTCGCGCGCGCCTGCCCGGCCCAGTACTCCGCGCCACCCCAGTCGTCCCCGGCGACCAGGCCGGTCACCGTGGACACGACGGGCACGGCGGGACGTCCGGTGACGGCGTCGCGCGCCGCCCGGGCCAGGTCCTCCACCACGGTGTCCATACGTGGTGAGTGAAATGCGTGCGAGACCGGCAAACGCCTAGTCTTTCGGCCGAGGGCGGCGCACCCGGCCGCGACGGCCTCCGCCCCGGCCTCGTCGCCGGCCACGACGACCGACCCCGCGCCGTTCACCGCGGCGATCGACACACCGGCCGTGAGCAGCGGCGTCATCTCGTCCTCGGTCGCCTCGACGGCGATCATCGCCCCGCCGGGCGGCAGCGCGCCCATGAGCGCACCGCGCGCGGCGACCAGCGCGCACGCGTCCGCCAGCGACAGCACGCCGCCTACGTGCGCGGCGGCCAGCTCGCCGACGGAGTGCCCGACGAGGGCGGCCGGCCGCAGGCCCCACGACTCGACCAGGCGGAACAGCGCGACCTCGACCGCGAACAGCGCGGGCTGGGTGAACTCGGTGCGGTCGAGCAGGTCGGCCTCGGGCGTGCCGGGTTCGGCGAACAGGACCGGCCGCAGCGGCCGCGCGAGCGCGTGGTCCAGGTGGGCGAGCACCTCGTCCAGCGCGGCGGCGAACACCGGGTACGCCTCCGCCAGCTCGCGCCCCATGCCGGGCCGCTGCGCGCCCTGCCCGGAGAACAGCAGGCCGACGCGCGCGGGCGCGGTCACCACCCCGTCGAGCGCCGGCTCGCCGGCGGCGAGCGCGGCGAGGTCCCCCACCAGGGTGTCCGCGTCACCGGACACGGCGGCGCGGTGGTCGAACGCCGCACGGCCCACCGCGAGCGCGCGGGCGACGTCGCGCGGGTCGACGTCGGCGTCGCGCAGGTGGGCGGCGAGCCGGGCGGCCTGGTCGCGCAGCGCGGCGGGGGTGCGGGCGGACAGCACCCACGGCACGGCGCGGCGCGGTCCGCGCGGCGGCGGCATCGCGGCGGGGGCCTGCTCGACGACGACGTGCGCGTTCGTGCCGCTCACCCCGAACGACGAGACGCCCGCCCGGCGCGGGGCGCCGGTCTCCGGCCAGGGCCGGGCCTCGGTGAGGAGTTCCACCGACCCGGCGGTCCAGTCGACGTGCGTGGTGGGCGTGTCCACGTGCAGGGTCTTCGGCACGGTGCCGTGCCGCATGGCCTGGACGACCTTGATGATCCCGGCGACGCCGGCGGCGGACTGCGCGTGCCCGAGGTTGGACTTGAGCGAGCCGAGCAGCAGCGGGCGCTCGCGGTCCTGCCCGTAGGCGGCGATGATCGCCTGCGCCTCGATCGGGTCGCCCAGGACGGTGCCGGTGCCGTGGGCCTCGACCACGTCCACGTCGGACGGGGCGAGGCCGGCGTTGGCGAGCGCCTGCCGGATCACCCGCTGCTGCGAGGGCCCGTTGGGCGCGGTGAGGCCGTTGGACGCGCCGTCGGAGTTGACCGCGCTGCCCTTGACGACGGCCAGCACCTGGTGGCCGTTGCGGCGCGCGTCGGACAGCCGCTCCAGGACGAGCACGCCGACGCCCTCGGACCAGCCGGTGCCGTCGGCGGCGTCGGAGAACGCCTTGCAGCGGCCGTCCGGCGCGAGGCCGCCCTGCGTGCTGAAGTCGATGAACGCGGCCGGCGTCGTCATCAGCAGCACGCCGCCCGCCAGCGCCAGGTCGCACTCGCCCGAGCGCAGCGACTGCGCGGCCAGGTGCAGGGCGACCAGCGAGGACGAGCACGCGGTGTCCACGGACACCGCCGGCCCTTCGAGGCCGAGCAGGTAGGCGACCCGGCCGGACAGCACGCTGGTGGCGTTGCCCAGGCCGACGTGGGCGAGCACGTCCGCGCCGGACCCGGCCAGCAGCTGCGGGTAGTCGTGGACGTTGTTGCCCGCGAACACTCCGGTGGCCGTGCCGGCCAACGACCTGGGGTCGATGCCGGCGCGCTCGACCGCCTCCCAGGTGACCTCCAGCAGGAGGCGCTGCTGCGGGTCCATCGCCAGCGCCTCGCGCGGCGAGATGCCGAAGAACGCCGCGTCGAACCGGTCGACCCCCGCGACGAACCCGCCGTGCCGGGTGGACGAGCCGCCGCCGTCGAACAGGCCGGCCAGGTCCCAGCCCCGGTCCACCGGGAAACCGGTGATGCCGTCCCGGCCCTCGACGACCAGCCGCCACAGGTCCTCCGGTGACGCGATGCCGCCCGGGTAGCGGCAGCCCATGCCGACGATCACGACCGGGTCGGTCCCGGCGTGGTCGTCGGCGGTGTCGGCGGTGGCGCGGACCGCGCGGGCGTCGTCCACGCCGGCCAGGTGCGCGGCCAGGGCCTCCGGCGTGGGGTGGTCGAACACGAGCGTCGCGGGGAGCGGCCGGCCGAGGTCGGCGGCGAGCGCGGTGCGCAGCTCGACGGCGGTGAGGGAGTCGAAGCCCATCGACTGGAACGCGCGGCGCGGGTCGACCGCGTCCGGCGAGCCGTGGCCCAGCACGTCGGCGACCCGGGCCAGGACCAGGCGGAGGAGGTCCGCGGTGGGCGGCGGCCCGGCCTGGGGCGCGGGCCGCGGTCGGGTCCTCGCCGCCGGGATCGCGGCGAGGAGGGCGTTCGGGCGGGGCAGGACGGCGGCGTAGCGAGCCCAGTCCACGTCCACGGCGACCCGGCCGCCGGCGTGCTCGGGGGCCTGGTGGTCGAGGGCGGCGAGGGCGTCGGCGGGGTCGAGGACCGCCATGCCGGCTCGGCGCATCCGCTCCCGGGCCGTGTCGCCGACCCCGGCCCACGGGGACCAGCGCACGAGCGCGTCGGGTGCGACGGCCCCGGCGAGCGCGCCGACCGCGGCGTCGAAGGCCTGGCCGGGCGCGCCGAGCAGCGAGGCGAGCGGTGCGGCGACGACGAACTCGTCCGCCCCCTCGGCCAGGGCGGCGGCCGTGCGCAGGCAGGCGGCGGCGCGGCCCAGCGCGGCGGCGGTCGTGACGGGGTCGAGGGTGTCCAGCACCCCGTCGACGGTGGTGCGGACGGCGTGGAGGACGCCGGTGAACGGGCCGAGCGCGTCGAGGGTGGTGAACGCGGTCGGGTCGGCCAGGTCGCAGGCCACGACGGTGACCTCGGCGCCGCGCTCCTCCAGTTCGGCGGTCAGGTCGTCGGCGTCCCCGCGCCGGCCGACCAGCACCACCCGGCGGGCGTCGGCGGCGGCCCTGCGGGCGAGGTGCCGGCCGAGCGCGCCCGTGCCGCCGGTGACGAGGACCGTGCCGTGCTCCCGCTTCCCGACGGGCCCGGGGTCGGCGGGGACGAGCCGCCGCGCGAACACGCGGTCACCGCGCACCGCCGCCTGGTCCTCCCCGGCGGCCAGCACGGCGGCCAACCGACCGGGACCGCCGTGCGCGGGCAGGTCGACGATCCCGCCCCAGCGGTCCGGGTGCTCGACGGCGGCGACGGCCGCGAACCCCCACAGCGCGGCCTGGGCCGGGTCGGCGGGCGGGTCGCCGGGCAGGGCGACCGCGCCCCGGGTGACGCACCAGACCGGCGCGGTCACGCCCGCGTCCCCCACGCCCCGGAACGCGGCCAGGAAGTCGGCCGGGCCGCCGGTCACGACCACCCCGCCGGGGCGTCGCTCCCCCACCAGGGCGGCCACCGCCGCCCGGTCCGCGCCGCCGTCGAGCGGCAGGTGCTCGGCACCGAGGTGGGCCGCGAGGCCGGCGTCCGGACCGATCACCAGCCACGGGCCCCGCAGTGCGCCGCCGACCTCGCGCGCCACCCACTCCACCACGTGCTCGCGGCCGTCGGCGGGTCGGTCGAGCGGGTCGGGCCAGAAGCGCTCCCGCTGGAACCGGTAGGTGGGCAGGTCGACGTGCCCGCCCTCGCCGTGCAGCGCCGACCAGTCGACGCGTACGCCCGCGACGTGCAACCGCGCCAGCGCGTCGACGACGGCCTGCCGCTCGTCGCGTCCCTTGCGCAGCAGCGGCACGGCACCCGGTGCGGCGGCGCTCAGCGTCGCGTCCGGTCCGACCTCCACCAGGACGCGCTCGTCGCCGACCTCGTCCGTCGCCGCCCGCACGGCGTCGGCGAACCGCACCGGCTCGACGACCTGCTCCACCCAGTAGTCGGCGTTCGCCAGGTCGGCCACCGCGCCGGTCACCGTCGAGACGACCGGGATGGACGGCGTCCCGAACGACACCCCGTCGAACGCCTTCCGGAATTCACGCCGCATCGGCGACACCAACGGCGAGTGGAAGGCGTGCGACACGGCGAGCCTGCGCGTCCGGTGCCCGCGTTCGGCCAACTCCGACGCGGCGGCCAGCACCGCCGTCTCCTCGCCGGACAGCACCACCGCACGCGGACCGTTCACCGCCGCCAACGCCACGGCACCACCCAGGTACGGCGCGACCTCGTCCTCCGACGCCTCGACGGCCACCATCGCCCCGCCCCCCGGCAACGCCGCCATCAACCGGCCCCGCGCCACCACCAGACGACACGCGTCCTCAAGCCCCAGCACACCGGACACGTGCGCGGCCGCGAACTCCCCCACCGAATGCCCCACCAGGAAATCCGGACGCACACCCCACGACTCGAGCAACCGGAACAGCGCCACCTCGACCGCGAACAACGCCGGCTGCACCACCGCCGT
>NZ_NSDM01000008.1 GCF_030852425.1 Saccharothrix longispora | reverse complement strand
AACGACGAGCGGCACTGCCGCGATGGCTGCACACCTACAATCACCACCGCGGCCACACCGCGCTCAAGGGCCAACCACCCGCCAGCCGCGTCCCCAACCTCACAGGACAGAACACCTAGGCCAGCCCCTGCGGGAACGCCAGCACGCGGTCCGGGTCGTACCGACGGGCGACGCGGCGCAGCCTCGGCGCGTTGGCCCCGTAGTAGGCGGTCGGCCAGTCCGGCATGTCCGGGTCGATGTAGTTGACGTACCCCGTGGCGCCCGTGCCGAGCCCGTCGCGGATCGACGCCAGCGACAGGCGTGCCTCCGCCTCCGTCATGTCGATCACGTCGACGAAGACCTGCACGCTCGCCAGCGCGGAACGGTGCGGGAACGCCGTCGCGTCCGGCGCGACCCGGGCCAGCGCGCCGCCGAACGAGTCGAACAGCAGCACGACGTTCCGCCGACCGTCCACCAGCCCGGTCATCCGCTCGGGCTCGACCGGGCGGTCCAGCATCCGCGACGACGCCACGAACGGGAGCCCTCGCCGGGGTGGGCACGCGGGCAGGCAGCCCGCGTAGTACCGCATGGCGGTGAGGTAGTCCATCTCCCGCACCTCGCGCGTGGTGGGCGGCACGACGCGACCCAACCGGTCCAGCAGCGGGTCCAGCCCCCGCGCCGGGCCGACGTACGCGCCGCTGACCAGCGCCGTCGACGGGTCCCCGGACGTGATCCGGCAACCGGACCACAGCTCGTCCGGCGCGTCGGCGATCCAGTCCTGCCAGGCGCCGAACACGTCGCCCGTGGCGGCGGCCGGGTAGCCCAGGGCGAACACGGTGACGTCGGGCGCCGGGTCGCTGTCGAACGTGAACGACGTGACGACGCCGAAGTTGCCGCCGCCGCCACCCCGCAACGCCCACAGCAGGTCCGGTTCGGATTCCGCCGACACCGAGCGCACACAGCCGTCCGGCGTCACGATGCGCGCGCCGACCAGGCGGTCGCAGGTCAGGCCGTACTTGCGGCCGATGACGCTGATCCCGCCGCCGAGCGCCAGGCCGGCGATGCCGACGGTGGCGCACGTGCCGGCGGGCACGCTCCGCCCCCGCGCGCCGAGCCCCTCGTAGAAGCCGATCAGCGAGGTGCCCGCGCCGACCCGCACCAGCCCGCCGGGCCCCACGTCGACACCGGACAGGCCCGCGACGTCGATGACGAGGCCGCGTTCGGGCACGGAGTACCCGGCGTAGCTGTGCCGGCCGCTGCGAGCCGCGACCGGGATGCGCTCCCGCGCGGCGAACTCCAGGCACGCCTGCACGTCCGCGGGACGCGCGCACCGGGCGATCGCCGCGGGACGGCGCCCGGCGTACACCGTGTTGTACGGCTGCCTCAGGTCGTCGTACCCGGTGTCGGACGGCAGCACCAGCCGCTCGCGGAGCCTGCTCCGCAGGCGGGCCCAGTTCGTCGGCCCGGATTCGCCGCCGTGGCCGTGGCCCGCCGCCACGAGCACGGCGGACTGCAGGAACGCTCTTCTCGGGAATTTCACGAGACCACCTCCCCCGGGGGGAATGGTCCTCCGGACGCCGCGCCGCGCCGCGCCAGGCATTCGTGCGGTTGTGGCCCGATCGGCGCAGTGGCGCCGCTCAGTCCTCCCCGGCGTCGTCGTCCGGGCCGGGGCCGCCCCGGATGAGGTGGACCACCGAGTCCAGCTCGTCCGGCTTGATCAGCACCTCGCGGGCCTTGGAGCCCTCCGACGGGCCGACCACGCCGCGCGTCTCCAGCAGGTCCATCAACCGGCCCGCCTTGGCGAAGCCCACCCGCAGCTTGCGCTGGAGCATCGACGTGGAGCCGAACTGCGACGTGACGATCAGCTCCGCCGCCTGGATCAGCAGTTCCAGGTCGTCGCCGATGTCGGCGTCGATCTCCTTCTTCTCGCCCGCCTTCGCCGCCGTGACGCCGTCGGTGTACTCGGGCTGCGCCTGGTTCTTGGTGAAGTCGACGATCTCGGCGATCTCCTCGTCGCCGACGAACGCGCCCTGCACGCGCACCGGCTTCGAGGCGCCCATCGGCAGGTACAGGCCGTCGCCCATGCCGATCAGCTTCTCCGCGCCGGGCTGGTCGAGGATGACGCGCGAGTCGGTCAGCGACGACGTGGCGAACGCCAGCCGCGACGGGACGTTGGTCTTGATCAGACCGGTCACCACGTCCACCGACGGCCGCTGCGTCGCGAGCACGAGGTGGATGCCCGCCGCGCGCGCCTTCTGCGTGATCCGGACGATGGCGTCCTCCACGTCGCGCGGCGCGGTCATCATCAGGTCGGCCAGCTCGTCGACGATCGCCATGATGTACGGGTACGGGCGGTAGACGCGTTCGCTGCCGGGCGGCGCGCTGATCTCGCCCGACTTGACCTTGCGGTTGAAGTCGTCGATGTGCCGCACCCGGTTGACCTGCATGTCCTGGTAGCGCTGCTCCATCTCCTCCACCAGCCAGGCCAGCGCGGCGGCGGCCTTCTTCGGCTGGGTGATGATGGGCGTGATCAGGTGCGGGATGCCCTCGTACGGCGTCAGCTCGACCATCTTGGGGTCGATGAGGATCATCCGGACCTCGTCCGGGGTGGCGCGCGCCAGCAGGGACACCAGCATCGAGTTCACGAAGCTCGACTTGCCGGAACCCGTGGAGCCGGCGACCAGCAGGTGCGGCATCCTGGTCAGGTTCGCGGTGACGAAGTGGCCCTCGATGTCCTTGCCCAGGCCGATGACCATGGGGTGGTTGTCCTTGACCGTGGACGGCGCGCGCAGCACGTCGCCCAGGCGCACCATCTCGCGGTCGCTGTTGGGCACCTCGATGCCCACGGCGGACTTGCCGGGGATCGGGGCGAGCAGCCGCACGTTGTCGGTGGCCACGGCGTAGGCGATGTTCTTGGTCAGCGCGGTGATCTTCTCGACCTTCACGCCGGGGCCCAGCTCGACCTCGTAGCGGGTGACCGTCGGGCCGCGGGTGAACCCGGTGACCTGCGCGTCGATGGAGAACTGGTCGAGGACGCCGGTGATGGCCTCGATCATCTGGTCGTTGGCCTTGCTGCGGGCCTTCGGCGCGTCGCCGTCCTTGAGGATGGTGGGCGGCGGCAGTTGGTAGTCGCCCTCGACGGCGCGGACGGCGATCCCGGTGTCGCGCGGCGTCGGCTCCGGCTCGGCCTTGGCCCGGGGCTTCGGCGCGGGCCGCGCGGACGGCGGCGGTGGCGGCGGGGGTTCTTCCTCGTCCAGGGGCAGTTCGGGCTCGTCCAGGGGCGCGAGGTCCGACGCGGCGGTCTGGCGGCGGTTGCGCGACGGGCGACGCAGCTTGGCGGGCTTCGGCTCCTCGTCGACCGCGTCGTCGAGCAGGTCGTCCTCGACGTCCGAGAAGCCGTCGAGCCGGTCCTCCGCGCGCCGGTGCAGCAGGCCGCCGAGCCTGCCCGGCACGTCGCGGATCGGCACGTGCACGAGCAGCAGCACGCCGTAGGCGAAGATCAGCACCAGCAGCGGCCCGGCGACCCACGGCGTGAGCCCCTGGGCCAGGAACCCGCCGGCGAGGTAGCCGAGGGCGCCACCGGCGTCGCGGCGCGCGACCGGGTCCATCGGCAGGCCGCCGACGAGGTGGAACATGCCGAGGAAGCCCACCAGGACGAGCAGTCCGCCGATCACCAGGCGGGGCCGGGCCTCCGGGTCGGCGTCGGTGCGCATGAGCGCCACGCCGATCGCCAGCAGCACCGCGGGCACGATCACGGCCGGTCCGCCGACGGAGCTGCGGACGGCGACGTCCACCCACCGGCCGATCGGCCCGCCCGCCTGCCACCACACGCCCGCGGCGGTGATCACGGCGAGCGAGATGAGCAGCAGGCCGAGGCCGTCGCGGCGGTGCTCCGGGTCCAGCTCCTTGCCGCGACCGACGGCGCGGACCACCGAACCGACACCGCGGCCGACGAACCCCCAGGCCCGCCCGACCGACGAGCCGCCCGATCTCCTGGCCGGGGAACGCCTCGCGGGCGCGCGCTTCGCCGGCGCGCGCTTCGCGGCGGGCTTGGCGGGGGCCTTCTTGGCGGTGGACCGGGACGCGCCGGCGCGGGGCTTCGACCCGGTCGATCCGGAGCTGCGGGTCGTGCCCTTGCGCGATGTCCCAGTTCGGCCGGCCATGTGTATACGGTAGTCCCTCGAGCCTCAAGCGCCCCAGCCGTCGCAGGGGACGTGACGAGCGCTGCTCGACGCCCATGGTTGCCCCGAACCCGGTGCGCCGACACCTCGACACGCCGTAGCCTGCCCGCTGTGTCCACACCACTGCTGTGGCGCGTGCTGACCGCCGTCGACCAAGGGGTCGTCGCCCTGAGCGGGCGACTCGAGGTCACCGGCGACATCCCGGCGGACCTGAGGGGCCGCCCCCTGCTGCTCGCGTCCAACCACATCGGCAACCTCGACCCGTTCGTCCTGATCGCCGCCTGCCGCAGGATCGGCATCGCGCCGCGCTTCCTGCTCGCGGGCGGGCTGCTCGACGCGCCGGTCATGGGGCCGCTGCTGAAGGCGTCCGGTCACCTGCGCGTCGACCGGGCGTCCGCCGACGTCGGCACCGCGTACGACCGGACCGTCGAGGCGCTGCGGCGCGGTGGCGACCCGATCGCCATGTACCCGGAGGGCCGGATCAGCCTGGACCCCGGTCTGTGGCCCGAGCGGGGCAAGACGGGCGCGGCGCGGCTGGCGCTCAGCGGCGGCATCCCGGTGGTCCCGATCAGCCAGTGGGGCGCGCACGAGGCCGTGTACTGGGGCAACACGCACGTGAAGGGGTGGGACGACGCCAAGCCGTACCTGACCTCCTACGTGCGCGGGCTGCGGAGGCGACCGACGTTCAAGGTGCACTTCGGCAAGCCGGTGGGGCTGTCCGACCTGGTGGACGGCAAGCCCGGTGACGCGCGGCGCGCCCACGCGCGGATCATGCGGGCGATCGTCGACGGCCTGGTGCCGCTGCGCCTCGACGAACCGGACCTGCCGAAGTTCCACGACCCGACCCGACCGACCACCGGCACGTCACCTTGGCGCCCGTGACCCCGGCGCCCGTGACCGGTCGGGGCACCGCGCTGGCGCTGCTGTCGTCGCTGACCTTCGGCATGTCCGGCGTGCTGGCGAAGTCCGTGATGGCGACGGGCGCCGCGCCGGCGCAGGTCACCAGCGCCCGGATCGCGCTGGCGGCCGCCGTGCTCGTCGTGGGCGTGGGCCTGTTCCGGCCGGGGGCGCTGCGGTTCGGGCGCGGCGACTGGGGCCTGCTCGTCGGCTTCGGCCTGTTCGGGGTGGTCGGCGCGCCGCTGACGTTCTTCGTGGCGGCGTCGCGCATCCCGGTGGGCATCGCGATGCTGCTCCAGTTCACCGCGCCGGTGCTGGTGGCGCTGTGGGTGCGGTTCGTGCGCGGCACCCGCCTGCCGGCGGCGGTGTGGTGGGGCACCGCCGTGGCCGTGGTCGGCCTGGCCGTGGTGGCCGAGGTCTGGAGCTGGTCCCCCAGTCTGGACCCCGTGGGCGTGCTGGTGTCGCTGTGCTCGGCGGTGTGCCTGATGGCCTACTACCTGCTCGGTGAGCGGGCGGGCGGCGCGCACGACTCGTACGGCGTGCTGGCGGGCGGCATGGTCGTCGGCGCGGTGGTGCTGACCGTGGTCAGCCCGCCGTGGCTGCTGCCGCCGGGCGTCCCCACGTCGCTCGGGCCGACCTGGCTCGTGCTGGTCGTGCTGGCGCTCGTGGCGACCGTGGTGGCCTACCTGACCGGGGTGCTGTCGCTGCGCCACCTACCGCCGTCGGCGGCGAGCGTGATCGGCCTGCTGGAGGTCGTGGTGGCCGCGGTCCTGGCGTGGTGGCTGCTGGACGAGCGGCTGACGGTGGTGCAGGTGGTGGGCGCGGTCGTGCTGCTGGCCGGTGCGGCGGTGGTGCAGGTGGCGAGCGCCCGGAAACCGCTGGAGGTCGCGGTGGCGGGGTGAGGGCCGGGAGCGGAGCGGCGGTCCTGGTTGCCCTGTGCGGGCCCGGCCGCGCTGCGACGGTCCTTCGTGCCTCTTCCCCGCGATCACGCGGTCACGCGGTTTCGGCGGTCCCGGGTTCGTAGTGGTCGGCCCACCGCGTGAGCGCGTCACGGGTGTCCGCTTCGCCGAGCGCCACCCGGTCGAGCGCGGCGCAGCTCTCCCGGTACGCCTCGGTCGCCTCGGGCGCGTCCATGAACACCGACGCGGGACCGAGTTCGGCGTAGGTGAGCGGGCGGTGGTCGGCGAAGGTCATGTGCGCGAAGTCCGCGGTCAGCGACGCGGGGAGGACCGAACCCAGTGGCACCAGTCGAACGTGGTCGCGGAACAACAGCCTCAGCACCTGCTCGTACATCACCCGCGGCCCGCCGACCACGCGGTGCAGCACGGCCTCGTGGAGGAAGAAGACGCCCACCGGGGCCGACGCCGTCCCGAACACCTCCTGCCGCTCCATCCGGACAGCGACACCCCTGGCCACGTCGGCCCGGCTCGCCATCAGGGCCCGGGCGTAGTCGGCCGTCTGGAGCAGGACGGGGACGACCGTCGCGCTGTAGCACCAGATGGTCTTGGCGGTCCGCTCGTGCAACACCAGCAGCCGCACCGAATCCGACTCGGCCACGCGGTGCGGTCGGACGGCGTAGCCGGTGTCGGGTTCCCGCGCCAGCGCCATGATCCGGTCGAAGACCGGCTGTTCCGGGCGGAGGTGGCCGGCGTACCGGGCGATGTCGAGCAGGCCGGTGCCACGCGTCCCCGCCTCCAGTTTGGAGATCCGGGCGAGCGACCAGCCCAACTGCTCGACCAGCGCCCCGGTCCTGACTGCGGATCGGCGGCGGGCTTGGCGGAGCGCGTCACCCAGCTCCCGGCTGAGCGCGGTGGAGGTCCTTGGTTCCATGCCGGCACGGTAGAACCACCTGACCAGCGCTTTCCAGCAGAATTCGCTGTTTGCACCCCAAGGGGTCACGGCCATGCCGGCCAGTTCCGGATTCACTCGATGGTACAACCATTCGAGTGATGAAACGGGAACTGGTGTTCGAATAGCCTGGATTCATGGACGTGTCGCCCGCGCTGCTCCCGACGATGGTGTGTTCGCCGCCATCGCCGAGACCGAAGCCGCGGCGCGGGCGCTGCACCTGCGGCGACCGCACCTGTTGGCCGAGGTGTTGCGGCGCGGGCTCGACACGGACACCTTCCGGCGGTTGGTGCGTGCCGACCCGCGTGACCTCAAGCGGTGGACGGCGCAGGTGACCCTCTTCCTGCCCTCCACCAGCCCCACCGGCCAACCACTCCCACCCCTGCACCCCGTGACCGGTGCGGTGCTGGACGAACTCTCCGACGGACACCTGACCGAATTGGCGCGAGCCATCGCTTCGCGCCTGCCCGAGGGGTCGGAGGAGATCCTGGTCGAGGCCGCGCGATCGGTGGAACCGAAAGCGGTGCGGCAACTCGCCGACCGGATTCGCGACCGCGCCGAACAGGACCGCGTGGACGAAGTGGACGAACCCGCCGCCACACCCGGCGACACACTGCACCTGCGCGACCTGCCCGGCGGACGACTCGAATTCTTCGGCGAACTGTCCGCCGAGACCGGCGCGCGGTTCACCGCGATGCTCGAACCACTCCCCACACCACGCCCGGACGGCCCCCGCGACGCGGCACGACGGCGCGGTGAGGCGTTCGCCGACCTGATCGCACTGGCTTCGCGGTCGGGCGACCTGCCCACCGAAGCCGGAGAACGGCCGCACATCAGCGTCACCATCGACCACGACACCCTCCGCCGGGGCGTCGGGCACGCGGTGCTCGACGGCGACCACCACCTCAGCGCCGCCCAAGCCCGCCGCACCGCCTGCGACGCCACAGTCCTCCCCGTCGTCCTCGGCGGCGACTCCGAAGTGCTCGACCCCGGCCGCGCCAAGCGAACCGTGAGCGTCGCCCAGCGCAGGGCACTGCACGCCCGCGACCGGGGCTGCGCCTTCCCCGACTGCCACCGACCACCCCAGTGGTGCGACGCCCACCACATCCAACACCGGGCCGACGGCGGCACCACCGACCTGGACAACCTCGTCCTGCCCTGCCACACCCACCACACACTCATCCACCACACGCAGTGGCGGATCACCACCACCGGCGGGACACCGGTCTTCATCCCACCCCGACACACCCACCCCGCACAGAGGCCACGCCAGAAGCTGCTCCACCGACCACCCACACCCGTGGCCGCGTGAACGACCGTGCCCACCGGCGGGAGCGGTGGGCACGGCGTGCGCTCAGTTCACCGGGATGATCGTCGGCACGATCATCGGCCGACGCCGGTAGGTCTCGGCGACCCAGCGGCCCACCACGCGGCGCACCGCCTGGGCGATGCGGTGGGTGTCGGTGATGTTCTCGGCTTCCGTGCGGGACAGCTCCATCTCCACCAGGGAGATGGCCTGGTCCAGCGCCTTCGGGTCGTCCGAGAAACCTCGGCCCGAGACGGTGGGCGGGGCGACCGCGCGGCCGGAGCCGGAGTCGATGGCGACGGTGATGGCGATGAACCCGCCCTCGCCGAGCACGAGCCGGTCGGACAGGGTGGACTCGCCGACGTCACCCACGGACAGGCCGTCGACGTAGACGTGGCCGACCTCGACCTTGCCGCTGATCACCGCCTTGCCGTCCAGCAGGTCCACGACCACGCCGTCCTCGGCGATGACGACCTGCTCCTCGTCCACGCCGGTCGCCACGGCCAGCGCGGCGTTGGCGCGCAGGTGCCGCCACTCGCCGTGCACCGGCATCACGTTCGACGGGCGCACCGCGTTGTAGAGGAACAGCAGTTCGCCCGCCGGCGAGTGGCCGGAGACGTGCACCTTGGCGTTGCCCTGGTGGATGACGGTGGCGCCGAGCCGGGCCAGGCCGTTGACGACGCCGAACACGGCGTTCTCGTTGCCCGGGATGAGCGACGAGGCCAGCACGATCGTGTCGCCGGCCTTGATGGAGATCTGCCGGTGCTCGCCGCGCGCCATGCGCGACAGTGCGGACAGCGGCTCGCCCTGGGAGCCGGTGGACACGAAGAGGACCTGGTCCTCGGGCATGTCCATGGCCTCGTTGAGGTCGACGAACAGCCCGTCCGGCACGTGCAGGTAGCCGAGTTCGGCGGCGATGCCCATGTTGCGGACCATGGACCGGCCGACCAGGGCGACGCGGCGCTTGTACTGCACGGCCACGTCCAGCACCTGCTGCACGCGGTGCACGTGGGAGGCGAAGCAGGCCACGATGACGCGCTGGTTGGCCTTGCGGATGACGTTCTCCAGCACCGGGCCGATCTCGCGCTCGGGCGCGACGAAGCCGGGCACCTCGGCGTTGGTGGAGTCGACCAGGAACAGGTCGACGCCCTCGTCGCCCAGGCGGGAGAAGCCCGCGAGGTCGGTCAGGCGGCCGTCCAGGGGCAACTGGTCGAGCTTGATGTCGCCGGTGTGCAGGACCAGGCCCGCCGACGTGCGGATGGCGACCGCGACGGCGTCCGGGATGGAGTGGTTGACCGCGAAGAACTCCAGGTCGTACGGCCCGAACGAGCGCCGCTCGCCGTCGACGATCTCGACCAGGCGCGGCGTCTGCCGGTGCTCCTTGCACTTCGCGGCGAGCAGGGCGAGGGTGAACCTCGAACCCACCACGGGCAGGTCGGGGCGCAGCTTCAGCAGGAACGGCACCGCACCGATGTGGTCCTCGTGCCCGTGCGTCAGCACGAGCGCGTCGATGTCCTCCAGCCGGTCCTCGATCGCCCGGAAGTCCGGGAGGATCAGGTCCACGCCGGGCTGGTCGTCCTCGGGGAAGAGGACACCGCAGTCCACGACGAGCAGCCGGCCGGCGTGCTCGAAGACGGTCATGTTGCGGCCGACCTCGCCGATCCCGCCCAGTGCGACGACGCGGAGAGCTCCGTCGGGCAGTGCGGGCGGGGGTGAGTTCGGGTTGATCACGCGTTGACTCCCAATTCGGCCTCGACGGCCTCGATGTCCTCGGTTGATGCGGGTACGAGCGGCAGTCGCGGGTCGCCCACGTCGAGCCCGCGCAGTCGCAGCGCGGCCTTCACGTAGGTCACACCGGGCATCCTGCGGAACGGGCGCAGCAGCGGCAGCAGCGCGTGGTGGACCGCGGTGGCGCGCTTGACGTCGCCGGACTCGAACGCGTCGAGCAGTTCGCGCAGGCGGTCGGCGGCGAAGTGCGAGATGACGCTGACGAAACCGACGGCCCCGACCGAGAGCCAGGGCAGGTTCAGCGGGTCGTCACCGGAGTAGTAGGCCAGGTCGGTGGCCGCGATGACCTTGCTGCCCTCGTGCAGGTCGCCCTTGGCGTCCTTGACCGCCACGATGCGCGGGTGCTCCGCCAGTCGCAGCAGCGTTTCCGCCTCGATGGGGACGATGCTGCGCGGCGGGATGTCGTACAGCATGACCGGCAGCCCCACGGCGTCCGCCACGGTCGTGAAGTGCGCGTGCAGGCCCTGCTGGGACGGCCGCGAGTAGTACGGCGTGACCAGGAGCAGGCCGTGCGCACCCGCCGCCTCGGCGGCGCGGGCCAGGTGCACGCTGTGTGCGGTGTCGTACGTGCCGGCCCCGGCGACCACGGTGGCGCGGTCGCCGACGGCCTCCACCACGGCCCGGAGCAGGTCGGCCTTCTCCGCGTCGCTGGTGGTGGGGCTCTCGCCGGTGGTGCCGTTGACCACGAGCCCGTCGCTGCCGCCGCGGACCAGGTGCTCGGCCAGTTCCTGCGCCTTGCCGAGGTCCACCGCCCCCCGGTCGTCGAACGGCGTGACCATGGCGGTGAGCACTCGGCCGAACGGGCGTCCGGGTGAGGCGGAAGGACTTGCGGTCATGTGCGAAATCTACCGCGTCACCCTCCGCAAGCTGCGACTACACACCCCGGTCGAGGGCCTTGACGAGCCGCACGGCCTCGTCGGCGCCGTCGTACTCGACCCGGGAGGCCGAACGCCCGAAGACGTGCATCAGCAGTTCCTGGACCTGGCCCGTCAGCACGACCGGGTTCGCGCCGCGCCTGGCCACCACGGCCTCGCCGTCGGGGCGGCGCAGCACCACGCCCACGGGGCTCTTGCGGTAGATCATCTTCGCGGTGACGGGCAGGCGCTTCCACAGCACCTGGTCACGCACCGGATCGGGTGAACGCGGTTCCCAGTCGGGTCGAGCGCGGCGCACGTCCTCGTGGTGGACGAAGTACTCGACTGCGTTGACCGCCTCGTCGACGAGGCGGAACGGCGCGGGCGGGCCGGTGCGCACCAGCTCGACCAGCTCGTCCCACGGCTTCGCGGCGTAGCCGTCCTGCACCTTCCGCGTGTGCCCGGCCAGCGGCCCGAGCAGGATGCCCGCCGCGGCGTCGGGCCGGCGCTCCCGGAGCACGAGGTGCGCGGCCAGGTCGCGGCCGCGCCACGGGTCGCACAGCGTGGGCGCGTCCGGCCCGACCCGGAGGAGGAGATCGCTCAGCAGCCTGCGTTCGTCGCGCGCCACACCCATGGAGCCAACCTACCTACTCGGCGGTCACCCGGCTGGACAGCTCGGCCTTGTCCCTGTTCCACAGCACGCAGGACACCTCGCGGGTGAGCTCGCTGTCCTTGGGGCCCTCCTGCCACTCGCCGCGCGTGGGGACGACCGCGGCGTAGTTCAGCTTGTCCTCCTTGTCGTCCAGCTGGACGACGTCGGACATGAAGTGCAGCGTGCAGAAGTTCTCGGCGTAGGCGCGCAGCCACTCGTCGCCGGGGTAGGCGTGCTTGCCGGAGGAGCTGAACGGGTTGCCGACCGCGAAGAACTCGACCCGGTGGTCCTTGTCGCACTCGGTGTAGTTGACCGTGACGGTGGGTTCGAGGAAGTTGTCGCCGCACTTCTGGCCGCTCATCTTGAACTGGCTCGCGGACATCGTGCCGCCCGAGCCGAAGGTGATGGTCTCGGCCATCGCGGCGGGCTTCGACGGGGTGAACCACCAGCGGCCCAGGAACACGCCCGCGACCAGCAGCACCACGGCGGCCAGGGCGCCGCCGCCGATCAGCACGCCCTTGAGCCACGGCTTGCGGGCGACCGCCTGCCGAGCGCCGCCGGCGAGCTGCGTGTAGTTCATCGTCGCGTTGGGCGGCGCGCCGAAGCCGCTGGGCGGGGTGGGCTGGGCGAGCGCGCGTTCGAGCATGGCGCGGGCCTGCTGACCGGTGAGGCGGGCGTTCGGGTCGGGCATCAGCAGACCGGTGATGACCGCGCCGAGCGCGCCGTGCGCCCTGGTCAGGCGGGGCGCCTCGTTCATGATCGCGTGCAGCGTGGACGCGGTGGACGAGCGCTCGTAGGGGCTCACGCCCTCCACGGCGTAGGCCAGCGTCGCGCCCAGCGCCCACAGGTCCGCGGCGGGCGTGGCCTCGTGGCCGTGGATGCGCTCCGGCGACATGTACGCGGGCGAGCCGATGAGGCTGCCGCTGGTGGTCAGGCGCGGGTCGTCGACGGCCTGGGCGATGCCGAAGTCGGTCAGCTTGACCCGGCCGTTCGGGGTGATCATGAGGTTGCCGGGCTTCACGTCCCGGTGCACGACCCCCGCCTGGTGCGCGGAGTCCAGCGCGGACAGCGCCTGCACCGCGATGGAGACGACGCGATCCTGCGGCATGGGGCCCTGGGCGTTGATCAGCGTGGAGAGGGTGGCGGCCTCCACCAGCTCCATCACGATGTAGGTCATGCCGCCCTCGACGACCACGTCGAACACGGTGACCACGGCGGGGTCGTTGAGGCGGCCCGCGGTGCGCGCCTCGCGCAGCACCCGCTCCTCCAGCACCCGGCGCTCCTCGTGCGCGATGCCGTCGGGCAGGTGCAGCTCCTTGATGGCGACGTGGCGCCCGATCACGGTGTCCTGGGCGCGCCACACCACGCCCATGCCGCCGCGCCCCAGCTCGGCGAGCAGGGTGTACCTACCCGCGATGACCCGCGGCTGCACGCCGTGTGGACTGTTCACCGTCACTCCTCGCCACCGACCCCTGGAACGGGCGGAACGCTAACTCAGACCCCGCGCCGCCCGATCCGGTTTCACGGTTTCGTGACTTCGTGCCCCGACGCGCGCAGCGCCCGGACGGCGCGCCCCAGGTCGACCGCCTTCACCAGCAGGTGGTCCGTGTCGTATGTGGACAGCGCGAACAGGCTCACGCCCGCGGCGGCGAGTTCGCCGGACAGCGCGGCCATGATCCCGGTGAGGGTGAACTCCAGCGGGCCGCGCACGGTCAGCAGCCGCCAGCCGGGCTGGGCGGTGGCCGTGTCGGGCGCGTGCTCGGTGGGGCACACGACGGACAGCTCGGCGGGCGTCCTGGTGACCGACACCAGGCCGGGCCGGTCCAGCAGGCCGGCCGGGACGGGCGCGTCGGCGGGCAGCCGGGCGACCGTGTACTCCCCCGGCTGGACGTCGACGACGAGGTGCTTCACGTCAGCCTTCGGTGACCAGCGGGCTGGAGGCGACCTCGGTGCCGTCGGGCAGCGCGGAGATCGTGAAGTCCGCGAACGCGTTGCCCGCCGCCTTCTGGAGTTGGCGCAGGCACTCCACGGCCAGGGCGCGGATCTCCACGTCGGCGTGCTCGGTCGCGCGCATCGCGATGAAGTGCCGCCAGGCGCGGTAGTTGCCGGTGACCACGATGCGGGTCTCGGTGGCGTTGGGCAGGATCGCGCGGGCCGCCTGGCGGGCCTGCTTGCGGCGCAGCGTGGCGCTGGGCACGTCGGAGAACTTCTCCTCCAGGCCCTTGAGCAGGTCGTTGTAGGCCTCGACGCTCGCCTGGGCGGCCTTGAGGAACATCTCGTGCAGCTCGGGGTCGTTCGCGATGACGTCCGGCTCGACCATGGCGGCGTTGCGCTCGGGCACGTACCGCTGGGACAGCTGGCTGTAGGAGAAGTGCCTGTGCCGGATCAGCTCGTGGGTGAGCGAGCGGGAGATGCCGGTCAGGTAGAAGCTGACCGAACCGTGTTCGAGCACGGAGAGGTGGCCGACCTCGATGATGTGCTTGATGTAGCCCGCGTTCGTGGCGGTGGCCGGGTTGGGCTTCGTCCACGACTGGTAGCACGCGCGGCCCGCGAACTCGGCGAGCGCCTCGCCGCCGTCGGCGTCGGTGGACCACGGGACGTCCTCCGGGGGGAAGAACTCCGTCTTCGCGATCAACTGCACCTTCGGCGACACCGTCTCAGCCATGGCCGAGACCCTAACCGACCGGTGCCGCCATTCGGTCGTAGCGTCGACATGACACCACCTCGCGGTTGCGTGATGTCGTTTGTGATGTCACAGTGGTGTCATGGACCTGTCGCCTTACATCGCCGCGCTGCGCGAGGACCTCGCGACGGCCGCGTCCGCCGGGGACGACGGCACCCGGCGCACGGCCGCACTGCTGGCCGTGGCCCTGGAGCCGGCCGCACGGCTGGCGCTCATGAACGCCCTGTCCGACCTGGCCGCCGAGGTCACCTCCGCCCTGGACGGGGTGGTGGTCGACGTCCGGCTCGACGGTCGCGACGTGCGGGTGGTCGTCACCGGCTCCGCGCCCCGCGAGGAGCACGAACCGGAGCCCCGGGAAGTTCCCCGGCCGGCCGCCGGTGATGCCACGCGCATCACGCTGCGCCTGCTGGACGAGCTGAAGTCGAAGGCCGAGCAGGCCGCCGCGTCGCAGGGCATGTCGTTGAACACGTTCGTCGCGCAGGCCGTGCAGGGCGCGGTCGGCGGTCGGCGCGGTCACCACAAGAACCCGGCGCCGCCGAAGGACCAGTCGGGCGGCCCCGGCTCCCGGGTCCGCGGCTGGGTGCAGGGCTGAGGAGGGGGAACGTGGAGTCGTCCGATGTCGTCCGTCAGCAGGGCTTCGAGGTCGAGGGCACCGTCGAGGTCGACGTGTCCGTGCCGGCGGGCCGGGTGCGGGTGCACCTGGTCGACGAGCCGGGGGTGCACGTCGAGGTGAAGCACGAAGCGTCGGCGACCGAGCCCGTGACGACCGGCCTGTCCGGCCTGCTGAACTGGGCGAACGAGCAGTTCGGCGGTCAGTTGGCGAACCAGTTCGGCAGCCAGTTCGGCGGCCGGTTCGGGGGTGGGCCGGGGCAGCCGACCGGTCCGGCCGAGGCGGTGCGCGACGCGCGGGTCGAGGTGACGGGGTCGCGCCTGCGGGTGCGCTCGTCCGAGGCCCTGCCGCTGCGCGGGGTGCCGCTGGACGTCGTGGTCCGCGCCCCGGAGGGTTCGCACGTGATCGTGAAGTCGGACTCGGCGGACGTGACCGTGACGGGACCGGCCGGCCGGCTGGAGATCCGGACCGGCACGGGTCACGTGACCACGGACCGCGCCGACGCGTCCTCGCGGGTCGACTCGCGCAGCGGCAAGCTGCGCCTGGGCCCGATGCTCGGCGGCCTGCGGGCCAAGACCGGGTCCGGTGACATCGAGGTCGCGGCGATCGGCGGCAACACCGTGCTCCACTCGGGCACCGGTGACGTGTGGCTGGGCGCCGTGCAGGACGACGTGCAGGTCCGCACGGCCGGCGGTGACGTGACGGTCGCGGACGCCGCCTCCGGCCGCATCCAGATGGGCACCGGCTCCGGTGACGTCCGGGTGGGCGTCCGCCCCGGCGTGGCGGCCCAGATCGACCTGCTCTCCAGCTCCGGCACGGCCCGCTCGGAGCTGGACGTCTCCGACACCCCGCCCCCGGGCGACCCGCTGCTGTTCATCACGGGCCGGACGGGCACCGGCACGGCCCTGGTGACCACCGCGACCGCCGGCTGAGCCGAGCCGCCACCGGACCGGGGCGTCACGCCCCGGTCCGCAGGCCCGCCACCAGCAGCGACACGACCGCGTCGAACGCGTCGTCCGCGTCGGGCCCCGACCAGTCCGACGCGTGGGCCGGGTCGTGGTAGCGGGCGGTGGCGTGGAAGACGGCCCTGGCGGTCCGGCGGGGGTCCGCGGTGGTGAAGTGGCCCGAGTCGACGCCCGACCGGACGATCTCGGTCAGGTCGTCGACCATCGCGGCCACGTGGGCGGCCACGACCCGGCTGTTCTCGGCGACGAGGACCTGGAAGGTGGCGAACAGCTCCGGGTCGCCCAGGGCCTTGCGGCGCTTGGCCTCGAACAGGGCGGCCAGCCAGTCGCGCAGGCGCTGCGGCGGGTCGGTCGGCGCGGTCACGAGTTCCGCCAGGCCCGCGTGGGCGCGGTCGAGCCAGCGCTGGGTCACGGCCTCGCGCAGCGCGGCCTTGGTCGGGAAGTGGCGGTAGACGCTGCCGTGGCTGACGCCCAGCGCCCGCGCCACGTCCACGACGGTGGCCTTCGCCGGGCCGAAGCGCCGCAGGACGTCCTCGGTCGTGCCGAGGATGGTCTCTGCGGTCAGCGCTTCGGCCACGGTGTCCTCCAGGTCCGGGATGGGTCCGGATGATTGTGCGGGACGAGCGCGCCCGATCAGTGCTCGCTGTCCAGGTGGGTCATCTGCGCCTCGGCGTAGCGGCTGCCCGCGGCGGCGTCGCGGGGCACGGCGGCCTCGATCGCGGCCAGGTCGGCCGGGGTCAGCTCCACCTCCAGGGCGCCCAGGGCCTCGGTGAGGCGGTCGCGGCGGCGGGCGCCCACCAGCGGCACGACGTCGTCGCCCCGCGCCAGCACCCAGGCGATGGCCAGTTGGGCGACGGACACGCCCTTGCCGGCGGCGACCGCGCGCAGCGCCTCGACCAGCGCCAGGTTGTGGTCGAGGTTCCCGCCCTGGAAGCGCGGGGAGGCCGAGCGGAAGTCTGCGACCTGGCGGGACGCGGTCCAGTGGCCGGAGATCAGGCCGCGCGACAGCACGCCGTAGGCGGTGACGCCGATGCCCAGTTCGCGCGCCGTGGGCAGGATGTCCTGCTCGATGCCGCGCGAGATCAGGGAGTACTCGATCTGGAGGTCGGTGATCGGGTGCACGGCGTGCGCCCGGCGCAGGGTCTCCGCGCCCACCTCGGACAGTCCGATGTGCCGCACGTGGCCCTTCCCGACCTGCTCGGCGATGGCGCCGACGGTGTCCTCGATCGGCACGGCGGGGTCGAGGCGGGCCGGGCGGTAGACGTCGACGTGGTCGGTGCCCAGGCGGCGCAGGGTGTAGGCGAGGAAGTTGCGCACGGCCTCGGGCCTGCCGTCGTTGCCGTGCCAGCCGCCGTCCGCGTCGCGCAGCGCGCCGAACTTCACGCTGATCGCCACGTCGTCGCGGGCGCGGTCGGCCAGCGCGCGGCGGATCAGCATCTCGTTGTGGCCCATGCCGTAGAAGTCGCCGGTGTCGAGCAGCGTCACGCCCGCGTCGATCGCGGCGTGGATCGTCGCCACGCTCTCCGCCTCGTCGGCCGGGCCGTACAGGTCGGACATGCCCATGCAGCCCAGGCCGAGCGCGGAGACGCGGAGGTCGCGGCCGAGCCGCCGATCGCGGGTGACCCGGGGAGTGGAGTCGGTCATGACCCCACTCTCCCGCACGAGCTGACAGATTTCAATATCTGTCAGCCCATCGGTGTCACTCCCCTGGTGTCCCCCTCCTGGTGTCGCACCCTCAGCGCACCACCGCCGACAGCGCGGGCGCCAGGTCGCCGCGCGGCGCCACGACCACGTCGTCCAGCTCCAGCCAGTCGGCCATGTGCCGCAGCTCGGCCGCCAGCTCCACGGCCACCCGCCCCACGTCCGCCGTCGGCTCGGAGAACGCCGACTGCACGCGCAGGACGCCCGCCGCCCGGTCGGCCTTGAGGTCCACCCGGCCCACCAGCCGCCCGTCCAGCAGGAACGGGAACACGTAGTAGCCGTGCACCCGCTTCGGCGCGGGCACGTAGATCTCGATGCGGTAGAAGAAGTCGAAGACGCGCTCGGTGCGCGCCCGCTCCCAGATCAGCGGGTCGAACGGGCACAGCAGCGCCCGACCCGCCACCACGCGCGGCACGCGCGCCTCGACGTGCTTGTAGGCGGGCGCGTTCCAGCCGCGCACCTCGACCGGCTCCAGCACGCCCGCGTCCACCAGCTCGGCGACCGCCTGCCTGCTCCGCGCCGGGGCCAGCCGGTAGTAGTCGCGCAGGTCCGGCTCCGTCGCCACGCCCAGCGCCGTCGCCGCCCGCGCCACCAGCTCCCGCGCCCCCTCGTCCGCGGGCACCCGGCGGGCCAGCACGTCGGGCGGCAGCACGCGCTCGGCCAGGTCGTAGTGCCGCTCGAACCCGCGCCGCGTGCCCGTCGTCAGCACGCCCGCGCCGAACAGGTACTCGCAGACCTGCTTGACCTCCGACCAGTTCCAGCCCCAGTGGTCCTTGGCGCGCGGCCCGCCGCCGGACAGCGCCTTCTCGATCGCGCCCGCGCCCATCGGCCCCGACTCCCGCACCACGGCCAGCACGTCGTCGACCAGCCCCGGCGACGCCTCGACGACGGTGGCGTAGTTGCGCCACCAGCCCTGGCGCTTGGCGCCGGAGTGGAACAGCGGCCAGTCCTCCACCGGCACCAGGCTCGCCTCGTGCGCCCAGTACTCCACCAGCAGCCGCGGCCGGCGCGCGCTGTGCGACCACGCCGCGTCGTCCACCAGGGCCGGCTCGTAGGAGCCGAGCCGGGAGAACAGCGGCATGTAGTGCGCGCGCACGGCCACGTTCACCGAGTCGAGCTGGAGCAGCCGGACGCGGGACAGCACCTTCCGGAGGTGCCGCCGGGTCGGCGCCCCCGCTGGTCGGGGTTCGGCGAAGCCCTGCGCCCCCAGGGCGATGCGGCGTGCGACGTCGGCGCTCATCTTCTGCACGCGCGGATGATCCCACCGGGGTACGACACCGCGGGTGATCACCGGGGGACCGGCCGGCTAGGGTGCTGCCATGGCCGACGCCGCGGTGCGCACCGCTGAGCCCGACGACGTGGCGGAGATCGCCCGCATCCACCGGGACACCTGGCGGACCGCCTACCGGGACCTGGTGCCCGGGGAGGTGCTGGCGGGCCTGGACGTGGCGCGGACCGCCCCCGCCTGGGCCGAGGCCGTCGGGGGCGGCCAGGTGCTGGTGGCCACCGAGGGCCGGTGGCTGGTGGGCTTCTGCGTGGCCGGCGCCGCCCCCGCGGACGACGTGGCCCGCGCGGACGGCTCGCTGCCGCCCGACGCGGCCACGACGGCACTGGTGAGCGTGCTGGTCGAGCCCCGCTGGGGACGGCGCGGGCACGGCGGCCGGCTGCTGGCCGCGGCCGCGGCGCGGCTGCGCGAGGCTGGCGCCACCAGGGGCGTCGCGTGGGTCCCGGAGGCCGACCGGGCGTCGACCGGCTTCTACGCCAAGGCGGAGTGGACCCCGGACGGCACGGTGCGCACACTGGACGCCCTGGGACGACCCCTGAGGGAAATCAGGGTTTCCGGGGGGTTGACCCTGCTGCTGTCGCCGTGATCCGCCAGTAACCTCGGTCACGTGTTCGGGTGGTTGTGCCTCACGTTCGGCATCGCGTTCGGCTCCGCGGTGCTCCCTCTGATCAGCATCGAGATCTTCGTGATCGGCCTGGTGACGCAGCAGCCGGGCATCTCCTGGTGGTGGATCGGCCTCGCCGTGGCCGTGGGCCAGGTGCTGGGCAAGATGTTCTACTTCCTGGCCGCGAAGGGCTCGCTGCGCCTGCCCGCGTTCCTGCGGCGCGCGGAGAAGCCCGCGAAGCCCGGGAAGTCGCCGTCGCCGTGGCGGCTGCGGTGGCGGGCGCGGTTGGAGTGGGTGCGCCTGCGCTGCCACCGCCACCCGCACTGGATGTTCGGCACGCACGCGGTCAGCTCGGTCGTCGGCCTGCCGCCGTTCATGTTCACCACGGTGCTCGCGGGCCTGGCCGGCATGTCGTCGTGGCTGTTCATCTCCACCGGCATGATCGGCCGCTTCGCCCGGTTCAGCGTGCTGGCCGCATCGCCTGCCGCTCTCGCGGGCTGGCTGGTGCACTAGCCCCGCTCCCCCCGGCGCGGTCGTGCCGCACGAGCCGCTGCTCGGGCATCGACAGGCCGTAGTGGTCGTGCACCTCGGCCGTCGGGCCGCCGTCGACGTGCGGCGCGTCCTCCACCTCGCGGCGGTCCACCGGCACGACGAGCCGGCGGTCGCGGACCTGGGCGCCGCGGATCGGCACCAGGGCCGTGCCGGCCGTTCTGCGCACGGACGCCCACGTCGGCCGGCCGTTCGACAGCCACAGGTCGACGACGTGGCCGATGTGGCGACCGTGGCGGTCGAGGACGTCGCAGTCGTAGAGGCGGTCCACCGCAGTCCGATCCATGCCCACGCCATTACCCGGGCCGGCGGCCTTGTCACGTGGGTTCACCCGTTCGAACTACACCCCGGAGAACAGCCCGATGGCCTTGCGCATGGTCTCGCGCGCCCGGCCCCGGTCGCCCGACAGGTCGTAGGCCTGGGCGAGCAGGAACCAGGCCCGCCAGTCCTCCGGGCGCGCCTCCACGTCCCGCTTGCGCTCCTCGAACCACTCGTCGGCGGCGGCCCGCTCCACGCGGCCGGACGGCGTGCGCGGCAGGCCGGAGAGGTCGGGCAGCGCGCCCTCCGCCTCCAGCCGCCGCGCCATCCGCTCCGTGGTGAAGCCGAACCGGATGTTGGTCCACGCGATCCACGCGCCGACCAGCGGCAGCAGCAGCACGCCCACGCCGAGCGCGACGCCCACCGGCTCACCGGTGCCCAGCAGCACCACCGCCCGACCGCCGAGCAGCACGAAGTACACCGCCAGCGCGGCGGTGATGAGGAACGCGACGGTGCGGGTGCTCATCGACCTCAGAGGTCCATGTACTTGTCGAGGCCCACGGACAGCCCCGGGTGCCGCGCGATCCGCCGCACCGCCAGCAGCACGCCCGGCATGAACGACGTGCGGTCCAGCGAGTCGTGCCGCAGCGTCAGCGTCTCGCCCTCGGTGCCGAACACGACCTCCTGGTGCGCGATCAGGCCCGCCACCCGCAGCGAGTGCACCCGCACGTCGCCCACGAGCGTGCCGCGCGCGCCCGGCGCCTCCTGCGTCGTCGCGTCCGGCATCGGGCCGAGCCCGGCCGCCTCGCGCGCCTGGGAGATCAGCCGGGCGGTGTGCGCGGCCGTGCCCGACGGGGCGTCCACCTTGCGCGGGTGGTGCAGCTCGACGACCTCGACCGACTCGTAGTAGCGGGCGGCCAGCTCGGCGAACCGCATCGACAGCACCGCGCCGATCGCGAAGTTCGGGGCGATCAGCACGCCCACGCCCGGCTTGGCGTCCAGCCACTCGGAGACGGTGCCCAGCTTCCGCGCGTCGAAGCCGGACGTGCCGACGACCGCGTGGATGTCGTTGTCCACGCAGAACCGGATGTTGTCCATGACGACCTCGGGGCTGGTGAAGTCGACCACGACCTCGGCGCCCGCGTCGGACAGGTTGAACAGCCAGTCGCCGGCGTCGACCATCGCCACGACTTCCATGTCCGGCGCGGCCTCGACCGCCCGGCACACCTCCGCGCCCATCCGGCCGCGCGCGCCGATGACGCCGACGCGGAGCGGTTCTTCCCGCACGGTCTCGTCGAGGGGGGACGGGTCGTTCAAGAGATCACCTCGTGCACCTGGGACGGCAGATCGTCGACGTGAGCGTAGGGGCCGACCACGGCGGCGGCGACGGGGCGTCGCAACAGGTCGCGCGCCAGCGCCGCCACGTCCTCGGGCGTGACCGCGTCGATGCGCGCCAGGGTCTGCTCCACCGACAGGTGGTCGCCGTAGTTCAGCTCGCCCTTGCCGATGCGGGACATGCGCGAACTGGTGTCCTCCAGCCCCAGCACGAGCCCGCCGCGCAGCTGCCCCCGGCCGCGCGCCACCTCCGCCTCGGACAGGCCCTCGCGGGCCACCGTGGACAGCACGTCGCGCACGACGCCCGCCACGTCGCCGAGCCGGTCGGGCTGGCAGCCCGCGTACACCGACAGGGTGCCCGCGTCCGCGTACATGCCCACCGACGAGTACACCTGGTAGGCCAGGCCGCGCCGCTCCCGGACCTCCTGGAACAGCCGGGAACTCATCCCGCCGCCCAGGGCCGCGTTCAGCACGTTCAGCGCGAACCGGCGCTCGTCGTGCCGGTCCAGCGCCCGCACGCCCAGCATCAGGTGCGCCTGCTCGGTGTCGTCGTCGTGCAGCACCAGCCGGCGCGACGCGGGGATGCGCGCCCGGCCCGCGCGGGGCGCCACCGGGGTGCCCACGCGGTCCAGCCGGTCGCCGATCAGGCGCCGCGCCAGCTTCATGACCTGCGCGTGCTCGATGTTGCCCGCCACCGCCAGCACCATCCGGGGCAGCGTGTAGCGGCGCTTGTAGAACGTGAACAGCGCGTCGCGGTCCATGTCCCCGATGGACTGCTCGGTGCCCAGCACCGGGCGGCCCAGGACGTGGTCGCCCAGCAGTGCGTCCAGGAACGCGTCGTGCAGCAGGTCCTCGGGGTCGTCGTCGCGCATCGCGATCTCCTCGAGCACCACGCCGCGCTCGGTCTCGAAGTCGCGCGGCTCGCAGAGCGCGTCGAAGACGACGTCGCACACCAGGTCCATCGCCAGCGGCAGGTCCTCGTCGAGGACGTGCGCGTAGTAGCAGGTGTGCTCCTTGGCGGTGAACGCGTTCAACTCGCCGCCGACCGCGTCGATCTCCTCCGCGATGGCCGCCGCCGTGCGGCTCGCCGTGCCCTTGAACAGCAGGTGCTCCAGGTAGTGCGCGGCGCCCGCGACCTCGGCGCGCTCGTCGCGCGACCCCACCTGCACCCACAGGCCGACGGACGCCGACCGCACGCCCGGGACGCGCTCGGTGACGACCCGCAGGCCCGACGGCAGCAGGCTGCGCCGGACGATCGCGACGCCGTCGCCGTCGCGCTCCAGCGCCACCGTGGTGCCGGGCTTCTGGAGGTGCCCCGGACGCCGGGTAAGCGGACGGCCGCGAGCGCCGGAAGCGCTCGCGGCCGTCCCGTTGACGCTCGTCGTCACTCGGCCGAAGCCTCCGCCGGAGCGGCGTCCTGCGCGGGGGCGTCGGCGGCGTCGCCGGCCGGGGCCGCGTCGGCGTCCTCGTTGACCAGCACGAGGCTGATCTTGCCGCGCTGGTCGATGTCCGCGATCTCGACGCGGAGCTTGTCGCCGACCTTGACGACGTCCTCGACCTTGGCGATGCGCTTGCCGTTGCCCAGCTTGGAGATGTGGATCAGGCCGTCCTTGCCCGGCAGCAGCGACACGAACGCGCCGAACGCCGCGGTCTTCACCACGGTGCCCAGGAAGCGCTCGCCCACCTTCGGCAGCTGCGGGTTCGCGATGGCGTTGATCAGGCCGATGGCGGCCTCCGCGGACGGGCCGTCCGCCGCACCGACGTAGATCGTGCCGTCGTCCTCGATGGAGATGTCGGCGCCGGTCTGCTCGGTGATCGAGTTGATCATCTTGCCCTTGGGCCCGATGACCTCGCCGATCTTGTCGGTCGGGATCTTGACCGACGTCACGCGCGGCGCGAACGGGCTCATCTCGTCCGGGCGGTCGATGGCCTCGGCCATGACCTCCAGGATGGTCAGGCGCGCGTCGCGGGCCTGACCGAGGGCCTTGGCCAGCACGTCGGACGGGATGCCGTCGAGCTTGGTGTCGAGCTGGAGCGCGGTCACGAACTCCTTGGTGCCGGCGACCTTGAAGTCCATGTCGCCGAACGCGTCCTCGGCGCCGAGGATGTCGGTCAGCGCGACGTACTCCGTCTTGCCGTCGACCTCGTCGGACACCAGGCCCATGGCGATGCCGGACACCGGCGCCTTCAGCGGCACGCCGGCGTTGAGCAGCGACATCGTGGACGCGCAGACCGAGCCCATCGACGTGGAGCCGTTCGAGCCGAGCGCCTCGGACACCTGGCGGATCGCGTAGGGGAACTCCTCGCGCTTGGGCAGCACGGGCATGAGCGCCCGCTCGGCCAGCGCGCCGTGGCCGATCTCGCGGCGCTTCGGCGAACCGACGCGACCGGTCTCACCGGTGGAGAACGGCGGGAAGTTGTAGTGGTGCAGGTAGCGCTTGTGCGTCTCCGGGGACAGCGAGTCGATCTGCTGCTCCATGCGCAGCATGTTCAGCGTGGTGACACCCAGGATCTGGGTCTCGCCGCGCTCGAACAGCGCCGAGCCGTGCGCCCGCGGGATCAGCTCGACCTCGGCCGACAGCGACCGGATCTCGGTGAGACCGCGGCCGTCGATGCGGACCTTGTCGCGCAGGATGCGCTGGCGGACCAGCTTCTTGGTCAGCGAGCGGAACGCGGCGCCGACCTCCTTCTCGCGACCCTCGAACTGCTCGGCCAGCTTCTCCAGCACCGACGCCTTGAGCTCGTCGATGCGGTGCTCGCGCTCCTGCTTGCCGGCGATGGTCATCGCCTGGGCCAGCTCGCCCGCCACGGCCTGCTCGACGGCCTCGAAGGCGTCGGCCTGGTAGGCCGGGTAGGTCGGGAACTCGCCGGTGGCCTTCGCGGCGACCTGCGCCAGCTGGGCCTGCGCCTCGCACAGCGACGCGATGAACGGCTTGGCGGCCTCCAGGCCGGCGGCGACGACCTCCTCGGTGGGCGCCTGGGCGCCCTCGCCGACCAGGTCGACGACGCGCTCGGTGGCCTCGGCCTCGACCATCATGATCGCGACGTCCTCACCGACGATGCGACCGGCGACGACCATGTCGAACACGGCCTTCTCCAGCTGCTCGTGCGTGGGGAACGCCACCCACTGGCCCTCGATCAGCGCCACCCGGACGCCGCCGATGGGGCCGGAGAACGGCAGGCCCGCGAGCTGCGTGGACGCGGACGCGGCGTTGATGGCCACGACGTCGTACAGGTCCTGCGGGTTCAGGCTCATCACCGTGATGACGACCTGGATCTCGTTGCGCAGACCGTCCACGAAGGACGGGCGCAGCGGCCGGTCGATCAGGCGGCAGGTCAGGATCGCGTCGGTCGACGGGCGACCCTCGCGGCGGAAGAACGAGCCGGGGATGCGACCCGCGGCGTACATGCGCTCCTCGACGTCCACCGTGAGGGGGAAGAAGTCGAAGTGCTCCTTGGGGTGCTTCGACGCCGTGGTGGCCGAGAGCAGCATGGTCTCGTCGTCCAGGTAGGCGACGACGCTGCCGGCGGCCTGGCGGGCCAGGCGACCGGTCTCGAAGCGGATGGTGCGGGTGCCGAACCGACCGTTGTCGATCAGGGCTGAAGTCTCGTGGACCTCGAATTCCGTCATGCGGAAACTCCTCGTCGTGCGGGCCGCAGCGCGCTCGGGTGCGGGATCGCGGTTCGGACGAGGCCGGTCTTCGATCGAAGTCCCCTGGTCTTCTCCACTGCCAGGGGGCCACTACCGAGGACCGGCGAACTGTCGTCCCGTGCGCCGCGCGTACGTCCCTCGTCTTTGTTGTCTTGTCCTTGCGAAGCCGAAGGGGGAGTGATCATGCGATCACTCCCCCCCGGCACGTTTCACCTGCGCAGGCCGAGACGACCGATCAGGTCGCGGTAGCGCTGGATGTCCACCTTCTGGAGGTAGTTGAGCAGCCGGCGGCGACGGCCGACGAGCAGCAGCAGGCCACGACGCGAGTGGTGGTCGTGCTTGTGCTTCTTGAGGTGCTCCGTCAGGTCGGCGATGCGCTTGCTCAGCAGCGCGACCTGAGCCTCGGCGGAGCCGGTGTCCGTGTCGTGGACGCCGTACTCGGCGAGGATGGTCTTCTTCTCATCGGTGGAGAGTGCCACGTTCCTGCTTCCTGGTTCTCGATTCCCGTGCCGTGGGGCCCCGCTCGCGCGGGGTAGTCGGTACTGGCCGCCACGGACCGCAGCCAGACCCAACTGTCGAGGTTACCAGTAGTGGCGGACGGCTACCCGTCCGCGGTCAGGCGTCGCGGTCCTTGCCCGCGCGCCGCAGCACGTCGGCCAGCGCCGGGAAGTCCTCGCCCAGCACGTCGGCGGCCTGCGACAACTCGCGGCGGTCGGCCAGCCGGCGCAGGAACGGGAACACCACGGCCTCGTCGTCGGCGAGGTTCACCGGCAGCGACTCGCGCCCCACCGTGGGCTTGGAGCCGCGGACCTCGTCCAACGCGCGCTGGAGGGCCTCGGGCGCACCGGTGGACACGTCGGGGGTGAGGACCTTGCGCTCCAGCATGATCATCCGCGCCAGCACCGACGGGTTGCCGATCTTCGCGCGGCGACCGCTCATGACCTGGCTGAGCATCGGGGCGCTGATCCCGAGGACGTCGGCGAGCTGCGCCTGGGAGACGTTGAAGGCGACCACCAACCGGCGCACCCGGTCGCCCAGGGGCTCCCCGTACCACTCACGCTGCAACGCGAGGTTGCGCTGGACGATCTTGTGGTCCTCCACCTGCGCCTCTCCCCTAGCCCGGTCGACGTGACAGCATCCTGCCAGGTCGCCGACCACGGCACGGACGGTTCCACCCACCTGGTTCAACAGGTCACAGCTGCTCTTCGGCCACCAGGACGTCGCGGGCCACGGCCACGTCGCGGTGCATCTGCACCAGCAGGTCCTCGACCGCGTCGAACTTCTCCATGCCGCGCAGCCGCTCCACGAAGTCCAGCGCCACCCGCTGGCCGTAGAAGTCCTCGTCGACGTCGAGCACGTAGGCCTCGACGCGCCGCTCCCGGCCGGAGAAGGTGGGGTTCGTGCCGACGCTCACCGCGGCCCGGAGGCGCCTGCCGTCGCCGCGGACGAACCAGCACGCGTACACGCCGTCCGCGGGCACGGCGGCGAAGCGGGTCGTGGACAGGTTGGCCGTGGGGAAGCCCAGCTCCTTGCCGCGGCCGTCGCCGCGCACCACGATGCCCTCCAGCCGGTGCGGCCTGCCCAGCGCGTGCGCGGCGGCCGCCACGTCACCCGCGTCGATGCACGCCCGGATGTAGGTCGACGAGTACGTCACCCCGTCGTCGGTCACCAGATCCGCCCCCTCCGTCACGAAGCCGAACCGCGTGCCCAGCGCGCGCAGCAGGTCGACGTTGCCCGCCGCCTTGTAGCCGAACGTGAAGTTCTCGCCCACCACCACGGCCGCCGCGTGCAGCCGGTCGACCAGGATCTCGTGCGCGAACTCGTCCGCGGGCATCCGGGACACCTCGGCGGTGAACGGGATGACGCAGAAGACGTCCGCGCCGAGCCCCTCGACCAGCTCGGCGCGCCGGTGCAGGCCCGTCAGCTGAGCGGGGTGGCTGCCGGGGCGGACGACCTCGGAGGGGTGCGGGTCGAACGTCATGACGACGCTCGGCACCCCCTTGGCCGCCGCCAGGTCCACCGCGCGGCCGATCAGCGCCTGGTGGCCCCGGTGGACGCCGTCGAACACGCCGATCGTCACGACGCAGCGGCCCCAGCCGCCCGGAAGGAGGTCGAGCCCTCGCCAGCGTTGCACGCGGCAAGCCTACGGGGCCGGGTCGCGGTCAGCGGTTGGGGTTGACGTCCCGTCCGGCCTGGTAGACCGTGCCGCCGTCGCGCGCGACCGCGTGCTGGGTGACCGCCGTCGACGAGTCGATGGTGACCGAGCCCACGTTCCCGGCCTGCACGACGCCGCCGTGCACCGTGCCGGTGACCGAGTTGTGGACGGACGGCCCCGGCGGGGAGGGCCGGGGTGCGGGCTGCGGCTCGGCGGGCCGCTGCATCCGCACGGTGAGCGCGACGCCCAGCAGGGTGAGCAGCACGACCGCCGCCCACGCCCACGGGTCGCCAGCCGCGTCCGTGGCCATGTTGACCGCCACACCGGTCGCCGAGGCGACCACCCCCGCCGCCGCGGGCAACACCCATCTCGCCATGCGTCCACGGTAGGCCCACGCGGCCGCGGTGTGACCGGGGATCGGCGGTCAACCCGCCGGCGTGAGCACCACCAGGGACCTGGTGACGGCACCCTCGTCCTTGGCCAGGGCCACGACGTGGCCGTCCGGGCCGAACACGCCGTAGGTGCCCTCCAGCCCACCCGCCGGGAGGCGTTGGCCGTGGGACAGGGCCACGGCCTCGCGCGGCGCGATCTCGCGGCGCGGGAAGGCGGTGGCGACGGCCGCGTCGAGGTCCAGGGACAGGCCCGGCGCGTCCTCCAGCTGCTGGAGTGTCCTGGCGACGCGCAGGTCGAACGGTCCGACCCTGGTGCGGCGGAGGTTGGCCAGGTGGCCGCCCACGCCCAGGGCGGCGCCGAGGTCGCGGGCCAGGGCCCGGACGTACGTGCCGGACGAGCACTCGACCATCACGTCCAGCTCGGTGGTCGCGCCCTCGCGGCGGATCGACAGGACGTCGAAGCGGTGCACGGTGACCGGGCGCGCCGGGATGTCGACGACCTCGCCGTCGCGCACCCGCGCGTAGGCGCGCTTGCCGTCGATCTTCACGGCGCTCACCGCGCTCGGCACCTGCTGGATCGCGCCGGTCAGGGATTCGACGCCCGCGCGGATCGCGTCCTCGGGCACCGCCGAGGCGTCCGCGCTCGACACGACCTCGCCCTCGGCGTCGTCGGTCGTGGTCGACGCGCCCAGGCGGATCGTCGACAGGTACGCCTTGCTGTCCAGCGCGAGGTGGCCGAGGAGCTTCGTGGCCCGCTCGATGCCGAGCACGAGCACGCCGGTCGCCATCGGGTCGAGCGTGCCCGCGTGGCCGACCTTGCGGGTGCCGAGGATGCGGCGGACCTTGGCGACCACGTCGTGGGAGGTCATGCCGTCCGGCTTGTCGACGACGACCAGGCCGGGCGCTACGGGGGGACGGGAAGGGCGGCTGGGTGCGGGCACGAGGGGAGATCTTAGGCGTCGGCCAGGGCGTCCCAGCGACGGCGGCGCACCGGTACCGGCACGGTCTCCCCCCGGTCGAGCGCGGCGAACACGGCGGCCCTGGCGCGCCGCCACCACACGACCGTGCGCCACACCCCGACCAGCAGCACGGCCACCACGGACAGGAACGCGACCCGGTAGGCGTCGGGGGCGGCCAGCGGTTCGGCGACGTCGAGCAGCACGCCCACGACGAGCGCGGTGAAGGTGATCGCGCCGAACCCGCCGACGTTGGCCACGCCGGTCGCGGTGCTCACCCGGTGCAGCGGGTTGTAGTCGCGGACGAGGGCGAAGGCGACGCCGGACACCGGGTTGCCGATCGCGAGGAGGGCGAACACGGCGTACAGCACGGGGGTGGGCAGCACGCCGCCCGGCCAGCCGAGCAGCAGGGCCCAGCACACCACCGCCACGCCGAGGTAGCCCCCGACGATCGGCATGCGCCAGCCGGGGCGGCCGGCGATGACCGCGCCCATCACGGGACCGGCCACGACGGCGATCACGACGAGGGTGCTGAGCACGGCGGACGCGGCGGGCCGGGACAGGCCCTGCCCCTCGACCAGGTACGGGAAGCCCCACAGCAGGGCGAGCAGCGCCGGGGTGGACATCGACGTGAAGTGGACCCAGAAGCCCAGGCGGGTGCCGGGCACGCGCCACGCGGCGGCGACGCGCGGGCCGAGCGCGCGCAGCGGCACCGGCTCGGCGACGGGTGGCGGCACGCCGTCGGGGACCTCGCGCACCCGCCACGCCACGACCGCGGAGTAGGCGGCGGTGGCGGCGCCGGCGATGAGGAACGTGGCGGTCCAGCCGGCGTTGCCCAGCAGCAGGGTCAGCGGGACGGTGGCGACGAGGTTGCCGGCGCCGCCGAGGGCCGCGGACAGCGTCATCACGACGGTGAACCGGCGGGGCGGGAAGTGCGCGGCGGCGAGCCGCAGCACGCTCACCCACGTCATGGCGTCGCCGATGCCGAGGACGGCGCGGGCGGCGAGGCCGACCTGGTAGGAGGAGGCCAGCGCGAACAGGACCTGGCCGGCGCCCATGAGCAGCGCGGCGGCGACGAGGACGCGGCGCGGGCCGAAGCGGTCGACGAGCAGGCCCGTGGGGACCTGCATCAGCGCGTACAGCCCGATCTGGAGCACGGTGAACGTGCTGAGCGCGGCGGGGCCGACGCCGAACCGCTCGGACGCCTCCAGGCTGGCGACGCCGAGCGAGTTCCGGTGGAACAGGGCGGCGACGTAGACGGCGACGGCGGTTGACCAGATCAGCCAGCCGCGCTTCGTGGCTCGATCGACCGGCAAGGGGAACTCCTCGTGGACCGTGCGGCGGCACTCCCGGTATCGAGAAACACTTGTCCTGTGTTAACGATTCCCGGACGTGCGCCTCGCCACACGCCGGTCAGGTCACGCCGACCCTCGCCCACCTGCCGGAACGGGTCCGCGCCAGCACCGCCACCAGCCGCAGGACCATGAACGCCGTCAGGCCCGTCCAGATCCCGACCAGGCCCCAGCCGAACACGTGCGACGCCCACACCAGCGGCAGGAAGCCCAGCGCCGCGGAGGCCAGGGTGGCGGTGCGCAGGAACCCGGCGTCGCCCGCGCCGAGCAGCACGCCGTCGAGGGCGAACACCACCCCGGCGACGGGTTGCAGGCCCACGAAGAACCACCAGGCGTGCGGGATCTCGTCGAGCACGAGCCGGTCGGTGGTGAACAGCAGCGGCAGCGGACCGGACAGCGCCGCGAACACGACCCCCAGGAACACGCCGAACACCAGTCCGTAGCCGGTGACCTGCCGGGCGAACCGCCGGGCCCGGTCGCGGCGCCCGGCGCCCAGCGCCGCGCCGACGATGGACTGCGCGGCGATGGCGAGGGAGTCGAGCACGAGCGCCAGGAACGTCCACAGCTGGAGCACGACCTGGTGCGCGCCGACGGCGGCGACGGACGTGCGGGCGGCGACGGACGCGGCGGACAGGAAGCACGCCTGGAACGCCAGGCTGCGCAGCACCAGGTCGCGGCCGAGGCCGAGCTGGGCGCGCATCCGGCGCGGGTCGGGTCGCAGGTCGACGTGCTCCGCGCGCAGCGCCCGGCCGAACAGGCCGGCGGAGAGGACCTGCGCGATGACGTTCGCGACGGCCGAGCCCTCCAGGCCCCAGCCGGCGACGTGCACGAAGAGCGGGCACAGCACGGCCGAGATGCCGTTGCCCACGAGCACGTAGCGCAGCGGGCGGCGGGTGTCCTGCACGCCGCGCATCCACCCGTTGCCGGCCATGGTGACCAGTACGAACGGCGCGCCGAACAGGGCGATGCGGAGCCAGCCGACGGCGTTGTCGGCGACCTCGCCCGGACCCGCGAGCAGGCGCGCGGCGGGAGCGGCCAGGAGTTGGCCGAGGGCGATCACGAACGCGCCGACGGCGAGCGCGAGCCACGTCGCCTGCACGCCCTCCTCGACCGCCCCGACCCGGCGGCCCGCGCCGAACAGGCGTGCGGCGCGGGCCGTGGTGCCGTAGGAGAGGAAGGTGAGCTGGGTGGCGACCTGCGTGAACAGGACGCCGCCCAGGGCCAGGCCGGCGAGGGGCAGCGCGCCCAGGTGGCCGACCACGGCCGTGTCCACCAGGACGTAGAGGGGTTCGGCGGCCAGGACGACCAGCGCCGGCGCGGCCAGGCCGATCACGCGGCGCGCGGGCACCCGATCGGCGTCGAGGGGGTCGGGGCTCATCGTCCGGCCACCTCGGCCAGCGCCTCCCGCAGCCGCCGGAGCACCGCGTCGGCCGTGCCGGTCGCGGTGAAGCCCGCGGCGAGGCGGTGACCGCCGCCGCCGAGCAGCTGCGCCACCTCGCGGACGTCGACCCGGCTCACCGCGCGCAGCGACACCGACCACGTGGCGGGCCGCAACTCCTTCAGCACCGCCGCCACCTCCGCCTCGGACGTGGTGCGCACCAGGTCGACCACGCTCTCCACCTCCTCGGGACGCAGCCCCGCGGCGTCCTCCAGCGTCACGACGGCGTGCACGAACCCCAGCCCGGCCGCCGCGTCCGGTTCCAGCCGCGCGCCGCGCAGCACGGTCGACAGCATCCCCAGGTAGCCGAACGGGTGGGAGTCCATCAGCGGCCGGGCGACGGCCTCGGCGTCGACGCCCGCGGCGAGCAGGCGGGCCGCGACCTCGTGCGTGGACGCCGACGCGTGCCGGAACGACCGCGTGTCCGTGACCAGGCCCGCGTAGATGCAGCGGGCCACCGGCTCGTCCAGCTCCACGCCCAGTTCGTCGAGCAGCCGCAGCACCACGATCGCGGTGGCCTCGGCGCGGTCGTCCACCACGTTGACGTGCCCGAAGCGGGGGTTGGACACGTGGTGGTCGAGCACGACGACCACACCGGCGGTGTCCACCCGGTCGCCGAGCGGCCCGAGCCGGCCGACGCTGCCGGTGTCCAGGGCGACGAGCACGGGCGGCGCGGCGGGCACCTCGGAGGCGGGCACGAGCAGACCGGCGACGTCCAGGTCGCGCAGCGTCTCCGGCACCTCGTCGGGCGCCCCGAACGACACCCGCGCGGTCACGCCGCGGCGGTGCAGGGCCAGGCCGAGCGCCAGGGCGCTGCCCAGCGCGTCCGCGTCGGGGTTGACGTGGGCCAGCAACGTGACGTCGGTGGCGGTGGACAGGACGCGGGCCGCGGCGGTGAGGTCGTTGTGCACGACCGGAACGCTAGTCGGCCCGCGTCGGTCGCATCCCTACTCGCCGTCCTCGGTCTCCCGCGGCGGCTTGTACGGGTCGGGCTCGCCGGCGGGCTCCGCGCCGGACGCGATGCGGGCCACCTCGGCGTCCGCCTCGCGCGCCCTGGCCAGCAGCTCGTCCATCCGCCGCGCCTCGTCGGGCACGGTGTCGGTGACGAACGTGAGCGTCGGGGTGAACCGCACGCCGGTCTGCTGGCCGACCATGGTGCGCAGCACGCCCTTGGCGCTCTCCAGCGCCGCCGCCGCGCCCACGAGGTCCGGCTCGGCGTCCAGCTTCTCGCCCAGCACGGTGTAGTACACCGTCGCGTCGTGCAGGTCGCCCGTAACGCGGGTGTCGGTGATGGTCACGCGGGCCAGCCGCGGGTCCTTCACCTCGTGCTCCAGCGCGGAGGCCACGATCTGCGAGATCCGCTTGGCCAGCTTGCGAGCCCGTGCCTGGTCGGCCACGGCGCTCCCCTCCTTATCGGTTGTCGCCGCGTGGCGACGTGTTCAGTCGTCCTCCGGCCCGACCAGCCTGTGGCGGGCGGAGAGCAGTTCCAGTTCGGGTCGCCCGGCGACGAGCCTCTCGCAGGCGTCCAGGACTTCCCTGACATGCTGGGCGTCGGCGGCGACCACCGCCACTCCGATCAACGCCCGGCGGTGCAGGTCCTGGTGGCCCGCCTCGGCGGCGGACACCTCGAACCTGCGCCTCAGCTCGGCCACGACGGGCTTCACCGCGGACCGCTTCTGCTTCAACGAGTGGACGTCGCCGAGCAGCACGTCCAGCTCAAGAGCACCGACGAACAGGGTTCATCACCACGTGGGTTTCCAAGGGTGCGGGGCCGCCCCGTGGGACGGCCCCGCACCGTGTCGGAAGACGATCAGGCGCGCGGCTTCTCGCGCATCTCGAACGTCTCGATGACGTCGCCGATCTTCAGGTCGGCGTAGTTGCCGAGCGTCAGACCGCACTCGTAGCCCTCGCGGACCTCGGTCGCGTCGTCCTTGAACCGCCGCAGCGAGCTGATCGGCAGGTTCTCCTGGACGACGTTGTTGTCGCGCAGCAGGCGGGCCCGCGCGTTGCGGCGGATCTCGCCCGACAGCACGAGGCAACCGGCGATCGTGCCGACCTTGGAGGACTTGAAGACCTCGCGGACCTCCGCGCGGCCCAGCTGGACCTCTTCGTACTCCGGCTTGAGCATGCCCTTGAGGGCCTGCTCGATCTCGTCGATCGCCTGGTAGATCACCGTGTAGTAGCGGACGTCGACGCCCTCGCGGTTCGCGAGCTCGGTCGCCTTGCCCTCGGCCCGGACGTTGAAGCCCAGGACGATGGCGGAACCGGCGACGGCGAGGTTGATGTCGCCCTCGGTGATGCCACCGACGCCGCGGTGGATGACCCGCAGCTCGACGTCGTCGCCGACCTCGATCTTCATGAGCGCGTCTTCCAGTGCCTCGACGGTACCGGAGTTGTCGCCCTTGATGATCAGGGTGAGGGCGCTGGTCTCCTTCAGCGCGGCGTCCAGGTCCTCCAGGCTGACGCGCTTCCGCTTGGCCGCGTTCATGGCGTTGCGGTTGCGGGCCTGGCGGCGCTCGGCGATCTGCCGGGCCACCCGGTCCTCCTCGACCACGAGGAACGTGTCGCCGGCGCCGGGCACCGAGGTGAGGCCGATGACCTGCACCGGGCGCGACGGGGTCGCGACGGTGACGTCCTCGCCGTGCTCGTCGACCATGCGGCGCACGCGACCGTAGGCGGCACCCGCCACGATCGAGTCGCCCACGCGGAGCGAACCGCGCTGCACCAGCACCGTGGCGACCGGACCGCGACCGCGGTCGAGGTGCGCCTCGATGGCGACGCCCTGCGCCTCCATCTCGGGGTTGGCGCGCAGGTCGAGCGACGCGTCGGCGGTCAGCAGGATCGCCTCCAGCAGGCCGTCGATGTTGATGCCCTGCTTCGCCGAGATGTCCACGAACATGGTCTCGCCGCCGTACTCCTCGGCGACCAGCCCGTACTCGGTGAGCTGCTGGCGGATCTTGGCGGGGTTGGCCCCCTCCTTGTCGATCTTGTTGACCGCGACCACGATCGGCGCGTCGGCCGCCTGGGCGTGGTTGATCGCCTCCACCGTCTGCGGCATCACGCCGTCGTCGGCCGCCACCACGATGACCGCGATGTCGGTCGAGTTCGCACCACGCGCACGCATGGCGGTGAACGCCTCGTGACCCGGGGTGTCGATGAAGGTGATGAGGCGCTCGTTGCCCTCCAGCTCCGTGTTCACCTGGTAGGCGCCGATGTGCTGGGTGATGCCACCCGCTTCGCCCTCGGCCACCTTCGCGGTGCGGATCGTGTCGAGCAGCCGCGTCTTGCCGTGGTCGACGTGACCCATGACGGTGACGACCGGCGGGCGGATCTGGAGGTCCTCCTCGCCACCGGCGTCGTCGCCGTAGGTGATGTCGAACGTCTCCAGCAGCTCGCGGTCCTCCTCCTCGGGGGACACGACCTGCACGACGTAGTTCATCTCGGAGCCGAGCAGCTCCAGGATCTCGTCGGACACGGACTGCGTCGCGGTGACCATCTCGCCGAGGTGGAACAACACCTGCACCAGCGAGGCCGGGTTGGCGTTGATCTTGTCGGCGAAGTCGGTCAGCGAGGCGCCGCGGGGCAGGCGGATCGTCTCGCCGCTGCCCTTGGGCAGGCGGACGCCGCCGACCGACGGCGCCTGCATGTTGTCCATGTACTCCTGGCGCTTCTGCCGCTTCGACTTGCGGCCGCGACGCGCCGGACCACCGGGACGGCCGAAGGCGCCCGCGGCACCGCCGCGACCACCGGGGCCACCGCCACCGGGACGACCGCGGAAGCCACCGCCGCCGCCACCGGCCGGGGCGCCACCGCCGCCGCCGGGGCGGAAGCCACCGCCACCGCCACCGCCGCCACCGGGACGGAAACCGCCGCCACCGCCACCGCCGCCGCCCCCACCGGGACCGCCGCGGAAGCCACCGCCGCCACCGCCGCCACCGGGACGACCGCCGCCGCCACCGGGACCGCGACCGCCACCACCGGGTCCGCCGCCGGGACGACCGCCGCCACCGCCACCGCCACCGGGGCGGGGGGCCGGACGGCCGGGCATCATGCCCGGGTTCGGCCTGGGCGGCATGTTGCCGGGGTTCGGGCGCGGGCCGCCGGGACCGCCGGAGCCACCCGGACGCGGACCGGCCGGACGCGCGTCACCCGGCTTCGGGCCGGACGGGCGCTCGTCGCGACCGCCACCGGGGGTCTGCGGGCGCGGGGCCTGCGGACGCGGCGCGGGAGCGCCACCGCCGACACCGAACGGGTTGTTGCCCGGACGCGGGGACCGCGGGCCGGCGGGCTTGGGGGCCTGCGGGCGCGGCGGGACCACGGACGGGGGGTTCTGCGCCGCGGCGGGCTGCTGCTGCTGCGGCGCCGGGCGCGGGCCGGGACGCGGACCCGCGGGCCGGGAGGCCTGCTGCTGTTGCTGCTGGGCCGGAGCCGGGGTCGGCGCCGCGGCAGCGGGCGCCTGGGCCGCGGGGGCCTTGGGCTGCTGCGCCGGGGCCGGGGCCGCGGGGGCCTTCGGCTGCTGCGCCGGGGCCGGGGCCTGGGCCGCGGGAGCCGGGGCCGCGGGAGCCGGGGCCGCGGGAGCCGGGGCCGGCGGCTTCGGGGCCATCGGCTTGGGACCGGGCACCGGGCGCGGGCCGGGCTTGCCGGCGGGCGCGCCGGGGCGCGGGGCGTCACCGGACGACGCGGGGGCCTGCGGCTTCGGCGGCGCCGGGCGGGCGCCGGACGACTTCGGCTTCGCGTCGTTCTTGGCGTAGGCGTCGCGCAGCCGTCGGGCCACCGGGGCCTCGACGGTGCTGGACGCGGACTTCACGTACTCGCCCTGGTCGGCGAGCTTGGTCAGCAGTTCTTTACTCGTGACACCGAGCTCTTTCGCGAGCTCGTGCACGCGGGCCTTGCCTGCCACTGCACTCCTCTGTGAGGGAGGCCGGCGGCTGGTCCCGTCGACCTCGTCTTAACGTCGCGCGTTCATGTCTTCAGCTTCACGGCTGACTCATGACGGGTCGACCTGCTTCCTTGCTTCCTGCTGGTCACGGGGCGATCCCGCGACCTCCTGGCGGTACTGCTCGAAGTGTTCGCGCAAGCCTTCGACGTCGAGCGGACCCTGGACCCGGAAGGCCCTGGGGAACGCCCGGCGCTTCTCTGCGTTGCGCAGGCAACCGGGATCGGGGTGCAGCCATGCTCCCCGCCCCGGCAACCGTCGGCGCGTGTCCGGGACCACGGTCCCGTCCACGACCACCACGCGCAGCAGCTCGGAGGGCAACGTCCGAGCGCGGCATCCTATGCACGTACGAACCGGGCCGATGTGCGTGAGAACCGATCCCCGACGTTGAACCACTGGGAAGTCTATCCCCTAATGCCTATTCGGCCGAACCGGACGTCGCCGCGCCCGCCGGAGCGGCCCCGCCGGCGTCCGCGTCGGAGCGGATGTCGATGCGCCAGCCGGTCAGCCTGGCGGCCAACCGGGCGTTCTGGCCCTCCTTGCCGATGGCGAGGGAGAGCTGGAAGTCCGGCACGACGACGCGCGCCGTCTTGGCGCGTTCGTCGAGCACCTTGACGGACACGACCTTCGCAGGCGACAGGGCATTCCCGACGAACGTGGCCGGGTCGTCCGAGTGGTCGATGATGTCGATCTTCTCACCGGCCAGCTCGCTCATGACGTTGCGCACACGGGCGCCCATCGGGCCGATGCAGGCGCCCTTGGCGTTGACCCCGGGCACCGACGAGCGGACCGCGATCTTCGAACGGTGACCTGCCTCACGTGCCACCGCGGGGATCACCACGGTGCCGTCCGCGATCTCCGGGACCTCCAGCGCGAACAGCCGGCGCACGAGGTTCGGGTGGGTGCGGGAGAGGGTGATCTGCGGGCCGCGCTGACCGCGGGACACGCCCACGACGTAGCACTTGATCCGCGAACCGTGGACGTAGGTCTCGCCGGGCACCTGCTCGGCCGGGGGCAGCACGCCCTCGGTGTCGCCGATCTGGACGACGACCATGCCGCGGGCGTTCGCGCGGGCGTCGCGCTGCACGACGCCGCCGATGATCTCGCCCTCCTTGGCGGAGAACTCGCCGTAGGTGCGCTCGTGCTCGGCGTCGCGCAGGCGCTGGAGGATCACCTGGCGGGCGGTGGTGGCGGCGATGCGGCCGAACCCCTCGGGGGTGTCGTCCCACTCCTCGGCCACCGAGCCGTCGGGGTTGAGCTCCTGGGCGAGGACGCGCACCACGCCGGTCTTGCGGTCGATCTCGACCCGCGAGTGCGAGTGGTGCCCGTCGGTGTGCTTGTAGGCGGTGAGCAGGGCGGTCTCGATCGCTTCGAGGACCGTGTCGAAGGGGATGTCCTTGTCCCGTTCGATCGCCCTGAGAGCGGCGATGTCGACGTTCACTCCGACTCCTCCTTCAGGTGCTTGCCCTCCAGGAGCGCGAGCTCCTCGACGGGCGGCTGCTTGAACTCCACTTCCACGGCGGCGCGCTCGATCGTCGAGTACTCGACGCGGCGCAGCTCGCCCTTGACCAGCAGCACGACCCCGGTGTCGTCCGCGTCACCGACGCGGCCGAACCACTCGACCTGGTCGGGCTGCTTGACCTTCACCAGGCGCAACCGGTTGCGCTTCCAGTGGCGCGGCCTGGTCAGCGGGCGGTCGGCGCCCGGCGAGGTGACCTCAAGCGTGTACGGGCCGGCGATGAGGTGCTCGTTCGCGTCGAGGGCGGCCGACACGACGCGGCTCGCCTGAGCCACCTCGTCCAGGCCGATCCCGTCGTCGCCGTCGACGACCACCTTCACCAGCCTGCGACGCCCAGCCTGGTTCACGTCGAGCAGTTCGAGGTCGAAGCCGATGGCCTCGACCGCCTCCCGCACGACGGGGGTTAGCTGCGCGGCGAGTTCTCCGCGCGGCGGGCTGGACACGTGGTGACTCCTTGTGTCGACGTGTGCAGGGTCAGGGCGGAGGGCATGACGACCCCGGTCGACGCTGCACTCGCCGGCCGTGGTCGCCCAGACTATCTCGTCCCGGCGGGGGCGCACGTCCCACGGGAGGGCGGCGCCCGTTCCGGCTCTGGCAGGATCGGTACCCGTGATCGGTGAATCGGCGTTCAGCAGGCGGGGAGTGCTGCTGGCGGCGGCAACGGTGCCGTTCGTGGCGGCGTGCACCCCGGAACCTCCCCCTCCGCCACCCCCGGACGTGCTGGAAGACCTGGTGGGGGCCGCCCTGTCCGACGCCGCGCTGGCCGCGGCGGTCGGCGCGCCGGAGACGGCCGCCGCCCGGACCGAGCACGCCGACCGGCTGCGCGCGGAGATCGAGCGCGCCACGCCGCGGGTGCCGGGGTCGACGCCGCCGCCCTCGCCGCCGCCGTCGGTGGCGCCACCCGCCGGGGGGACGCGGGAGACGTTGGTTACGTCGCTCCAGGCGGCGCAGAAGCAGGCCGGCGACCTGGCGGTGACGGTCGGGTCGCACCGGGTCGGGTTGGTCGCCTCGGTGGCCGCCGGGTGCGCGAGTCTGGTGGAGGCGTTGTCGTGAGCGTGGACGCGGTGCAGGACGCGTTGGCCGCCGAGCACGCGGCGGTGTGGACGTACGGGCTGGTCAGCGCGTTCATCGAGCAGCAGGCCGCGGCGGTGGCGGACGGCGCGAACGCGCACCGGGCCCGGCGGGACACCACCGAGCGGTGGCTGCGGGACCAGGGGGCGACGCCCCGCCCGCCCGCGGCGGCGTACCTGCCGCCGCAGCCGGTGGACAGCGCCGCGTCGGCCATCGCGGCGCTGATCGCGGTGGAGGCGGACGCGTGCGCGGCGTGGCGCGGGGTGCTGGAGCGGACCGACGACGGCGCGCTGCGGCGGTCGGCGCTGGACGCGCTGACGGTGTCCGCCGTGCGGGGCACCCGGTGGCGGAAGGTCGCCGGGGTCGCGCCGCTGTCGATCACGATGCCGGGGGCCGCGGTCGGCTGACCCGGCCCCTCAGCCCCTCAGCTCGTCCGCGAGCCGCATCGCCTCGAAGCTGATCTTCTTCATGAGGCGGTTGTGCTCGGCCTCGTTCGCGCCGTGCGTGATCGTGTCCGACTCGATGATGACCAGGTCGCGGTCCTTGAGCTGGGCCGCGAACCCGCCGTTGCCGAGGGTGGACAGGCCCTGGACCTTCACCGCGCCGTCCTTGACCAGGTCGTTGACGTTGCCCGTGCCGTCGCGGCTGGTCAGGTCCTTGAGCTTGGTGGCGTCCTCGACGGTCCTCATGCGCACGACCGACACGGACGTGTAGACCGTCACGCCGTCGGGTGTCCTCGTCGTGTACAGGCCGCGGGTGAGCTGCTGGCACGGGGTCGCGGTGAGGAACGCCTTGGTCTGGCCGTAGGCGTGGGACGCGCAGTCGCTGTCCTTGAGCGGCTCCGGGGCCTGCGCCGACTCTGCGAAGGTGAACTCCCCCGCCGGCGCGGGCGTGGTGGTGGGCGTGCCGGTCGGCGTGTCCTTCGGCATGACCAGCAGCCAGACCAGGCCGGACACCACCGCCACGCCGAGCAGGCCGGCGGCCTTGACCAGCAGGCCGCGGCGCGACGTCCCCGGCGCGGGCGGTGGCGCGGACGCGGGTGCGGGCGGTGGTGTGCTGAGCAGGGAGTCCAGCTGCCCGATCTCGGACGGCCGCCACAGGGGGGCGGTGTCCGAGGGGCGGAGCGGAGGAATCCGCTGCGTCACCTCTTCGGGTGATTCGGGAGGAACCGACACGAAGACCCACGGTAACGGAAGTGCGTCAGCGGAGCGCCGCGAGCACCGCGTCGACGTCCTCGGCGGTGTTGTAGAGGTGGAACGCGAGGCGGACCCGACCGGCCCGGACGCTGGAGCGGACGCCCGCGGCGGCCAGCTTCTCCGCCGCGCCGGGCAGGCCGAGGGAGACGATCGGGCTGGGCGCCGGGGGCAGGTCGAGGGCCGTGAGCAGGTCGTTCGCCAGGCCCACGGCGTGCTCGCGGACCTCGCCGAGGTCCAGCCCGGCCAGGTAGGGCAGGGACTCGGCGGCACCGAACTGGGACAGCCAGACCGGGGACAGGTCCAGCCGCCGGGCGTCCGGGGCCAGGCGCAGCGGGAGGCCGTAGACCGAGGTCCAGGGGTCGTCGCCCGCGTACCAGTTGGCGGCGGCGGGGGTGGTGCGGGCCAGCGCGGCCGGTGAGCAGGCCAGCCAGGCGCAGCCGCGCGGGGCCATCAGGAACTTGTAGCCGGCGGCGACGACCCAGTCGGCCCACCCCAGGTCGAGCGGGGTCCAGCCGACCGCCTGGGTGGCGTCGAGGAGGACCGGGGTGCCGGCCGCGCGCAGGGCGTCGAGGTCCACGGCGCGGCCGTCGGCGGACTGGACGACGCTCACCGCGACCAGGTCGTGCCGGGGGGCGTGGGCGGGGACGTCGTCGAGGTCGACTTCGGTGATCCGCAGGCCGTGGGCCGCGAAGGGGAAGGTGAGGCTGGTGAAGTCGCCCCTCGCGACGAGGACCGAGGTGGTCGGCGGGACGCTCGCGGCGACCAGGGCGACGAGCTGGGACACGGAGGCGCCGGACGCGACGCGGTCGCCGGGGACGCCGACGAGGCGGCCGAACGCGCGGCGGGCGGCGGTGACGTGCGGGTCGGCCGTGCCGCCGTTGTCCAGACCGGTGGACCAGCGGCGCACCGCGTCGGCGACGGCGGCCGCGGTGGGGGCGGGCGGCACGCCGACGGACGCGGTGTTCAGGTAGCCGAGGGGGACGTCGAAGGTCGTTCCGAAGGCTTCGCGCATGCGGTCATCAGACGGCCCGGGGCGCGTCGGCGTCCACCGGGTTCCCGCGCCGCTTGCGCCGGGCGTAGACCTGCTTGCGGGTGCGGGCGACGACGGCGCCGGTCTCGTCGACGACGTCGGTCTCGAACCAGACCAGCGCCTTGCCGCCGTCGGCGGTCCGCGAGCGGATCTCGTCGAGGTGCTCGTCGGTGAGGCGGAACTCGGCGGTGACGGTGCCCCGGCCGGGCGTGACGAACTCGATCTCGCCCGCCTTGTCCCACACGAGGTGCTCGCGGCCCAGGTGGTGCAGGACGAGCAGCATCCAGAACGGGTCGGTCATGGCGAACAGCGAGCCGCCGAAGTGGGTGCCCACGTAGTTGCGGTTCCACCGGTGCATGCGCAGGCGGACCCTGGCGCGGCGGTAGTCGTCGGACAGCTCCACGACGCGGATGCCGGCGAACAGGAACGGCGGCCACAGGTTCATGCCCCGGCGGAGGTGCGATGCCTTCACGCGCAGCCATGTTACCGGCGGGTAGGAGCCGGTCAGTGCAGCGTGATGACGTTCTTCGTCACTTTCGCCGCCTCGTCGGAGCAGAGGAAGGCGACGACCCCGGCCACGTCCTCGGGCTGCGAGACGTCGTGCTGCGCGCGCACCGCGTCGTTGACCCAGCCGGTGTCGGTGACGCCCGGTTTCACGACGTTCGACGTGATGCCGTGCGGCCACAGCTCGGCGGCGGCGGACATGGCGTAGTTGTCGAGCGCCGCCTTGGCCGCGCCGTACGTGACCTCGCTCGGGAACCCGAGGGGGCCGCCGGAGGTGAGGCCGACGATGCGGCCCCAGTTGCCGCCGCGCGCGATGTGCCTGCGGGCGAACTCGGAGATCATCAGGGCCCCCGCGCGGGCGTCCACGGCGAACTGCGCGTCGAACGTCTGGGGCGTCACGGCGCGCAGCACGCGGCCGAACTGGTCGGTCTCGGCGGCCAGGAACGTGTCCTGCACCCAACTGGAGGCGTTGTTGACCAGGATGTCGACCGGCCCGAAGACGTGCTCGGCGACGTCGAACAGCCGGGCGGGCACGAGGGGGTCGGCCAGGTCGGCCTCGACGGCGTGGGCCCGGCCGCCCGCCTCGGTGATGGCGGCGACGACGTGGTCGGCGTCCGACTCGCGGGCGGCGAAGTACTCGGGCGGGGTGCTCGGGTCCGGCGCGGGCGCGAAGCGCAGGAACGTGACGAGGACGTTGACGCCCCGGGCGGCGAGGGCCTTGGCCGTGGCGGCGCCGATGCCCTGGTTGGCGCCCGTGACGATCGCGGTGTGGATCACACCGCGATCCTGCCCGACCGGGCCGTGCGGGCGCACCGGCATTGTTCCGGGCAAGGTATGGGGTCATGCGCAGCGAAGAGATCGAGGTCCGCACCGGGTCCGAGCGGGTCGTCCACGACCTGACGCGGGCGTGCGAGGAGTTCCTGGCCGACGTCGACGGCGACGGCCTGCTGCACGTGTGGGTGCCGCACGCCACCGCGGGCCTCGCCGTGCTGGAGACCGGGGCGGGCAGCGACGACGACCTGCTGGCCGCGCTGGAGGACCTGCTCCCCGCCGACGGCCGGTGGCGGCACCGGCACGGGACGCCCGGGCACGGCCGCGACCACGTGCTGCCCGCCCTCGTGGCGCCGTACGCGACCATCCCGGTGCTGGGCGGCGTGCTCGCGCTCGGCACGTGGCAGTCGGTGTGCCTGGTGGACACCAACGTCGACAACCCCGTGCGCACGGTGCGGTTGAGCTTCCTGCCGGGGTGACCCGGCCTCCCTGCCGGCGGTGTCGGGGTACGGTTCACCGGTGACGTACCCAGGTGACGGGCAGACCGGCTGGGGCGGCCAGTCCAACCAGGGCGACTGGGGCCGGCAGCAGCCGCAACCGCAGCAACCGCCGTACGGCGGGTACCCGCAGCAGGAGTACCCGCAGCAGGGCTTCGGGTCCTACGGCGGGCTCGGCGTGTTCTCCGGCGGGGACGAGCCGCCGCGCAAGGACCGGACGAAGGTGTGGATCGCCGTCGCGGTCGCCGCGGTGGTGCTCCTCGCCGGCGGGTTGACGGCGTTCTTCGTGACCCGGTCCGGGTCCACGCCGGTCGCGCAGACGTCGAGCAGCGCGCCGACCACGACGACCACCCGGTCGTCCGCCCCCACCACGACGCGGACGACCGAGGCCGGGCCGTCGTGCGAGGCGGCGAAGCGGGACTGGAACTGCCTGCCCGTGCCCGCCCTGTCCTACAGCTACGACGTGCCCAAGGGCTGGTCCCCCGCGGCGGGGTCGGCGAACGTCGAGGGCCTGGACGGGGTGAAGCTCACCGGCCTCACCCTGACCGGCGCCTACGACTGCGGCGGCAACGGGTTCACCCGCGGCGGCGCGGGCGGCGTGGTCGTGCCGGCGGGCGACCTGGCGGCGGTGGCCAAGGACTTCGCGCAGAGGCTCGGCACCCAGTTCTACAACTCGGCGCCGCGGTTCGAGGTGAAGCTCGGCGAACCGAGGCCGGTGAAGCTGGCGGGCGAGGTCGAGGGCGTGCAGGTCGACGCGACCATCACCACCTCGGGCGACGAGTGCCTGGCCACCAAGGGCATGGTGAAGGTCCTCGTGCTCCGGGGCGACCCCGGCTTCCACGTGTTCATGGCCAACGGCGACCTGGAGGGCGGTCCCGCCCAGCCCGCGCCGCCCACCGAGGCCGACCTCCAGGCCATGGTGGACTCCGTGAAGCCGCTGGCCCGGTGAGCTACACCGGTTTCGGGGTCTACCAGCCCCCACCGCCCCCTCGGAAGCCGAACCGCGCGCCGCTGTGGGTGGCGCTCGGCGTCGTCGGCGTGCTCGCGGCGGGCGGCGCGGTGGCCCTGGTCGCGGCGGGCTCCGGTGACGAGCCCGCCGCCCCGTCGTCGTCGTCCCCCGAGGCTCCCCCGTGGCAGGTCGTGGAGGACCCCCGATCCGGGGTGGTCTACGAGCTGCCGCCGGACTGGGAGTCGCAGGGCGGCGGCGCGTCCGGGCGGATCGCGCTGGGCTCGTCGTACGTGTCGCGGCCGTTCGAGTGCCAGGGGCGGAACATGATCCAGGCCCAGGCCGTCGCCGGGTCGCTCGTGGAGGACGACCCCGGGCAGGTCGGCACCGAACTGGTGAACCGGCTCGCGGCGAGCGGCTACACGGTGGACGGCGCCCCGCCGACGATCGGCGACCCGCGGGTCGAGGGCGACGGCGACCGGGTCGTGGTGAGCGTCGAGGTGACGCCGGAGGCGGCGAACGCCTGCTTCGCGCCGAAGGCGAGGATCACGGCGGTGGCGCTGCGCAACGGCGGCGAGGTGGCGGTGTTCGCCCTCAACGTCGCCGAGGGCGGCCCGCACGTGGCCGAGGGACCGTCGGAGGACGACGTGGAACGCATCCTGGGGAGTGTGCGGCTGCCGTGAACACGCTGGTGCTGTGGGACATCGACCGCACCCTGGTCGACGCGGGCGGGCTCGGCGTCGACTGGTACCGGACGGCGCTGCGCGCGGCGGCCGGCCTGGACATGGTGCGCGAGCCGGACTTCGCCGGGCGCACCGAGCGCGCCATCACGCTGGAGCTGCTGGCGCTGCACGAACTGGAGGCCACCGAGGAGCTGATCACCCGGCTGCACGCCGAGCTGATCGACGCGGCGCGGCGGGAGCACGGGCTGCTGACCGAGCGCGGCCGGGCGCTGCCCGGTGCGCTGGAGGTGGTGCGGGCACTCGCCCGGCGCGACGACGTCGTGCAGACCCTGGTGACCGGGAACCTGGTGGAGATCGCCCGGTTCAAGCTCGCCCCGTTCGGCCTGGACGAGCACCTGGACTTCGACATCGGCGGCTACGGCAGGCTGTCCGAGCACCGGCCCGAGCTGGTGCTGGAGGCCGTGCGGTTGGCGTCGGCCAAGCACGGCCGCGAGTTCCGCGCCGTGGTCGTCGGGGACACGCCGCACGACGTGCGGGCCGCGCTGCACCACGACGCCGTCGCCGTGGGCGTGGCGACGGGCCGCAGCAGCGCGGAGGAGCTGCGGGAGGCCGGCGCGCACGTGGTGCTCGCCGACCTGTCCGACACGGGCGCCGTGCTGGCGGCCGTCCTCCCCTGACCTAGCCCTTCACGACGTCGACGAGGTGCTGCACGGCGCCGTCCACCGGCACCTCGACGCGCTCGCCGGAGCGGCGGTCCTTGACCTCGACCACGCCGTTCGCCAGGCCGCGGCCCACCACGAGGATCGTGGGCACGCCGATCAGCTCGGCGTCGGCGAACTTCACGCCGGGGCTGGCCTTGCGGTCGTCCAGCAGCACCTTCACCCCCCGCGCGGACAGCTCGGCGGCCAGCTTCTCCCCGCCGGCGAGCAGGGTCTCGTCCTTGCCCGCGACGACCACGTGCACGTCGTACGGCGCCACGTTGCGGGGCCAGATCAGGCCTCGCTCGTCGTGGCTCTGCTCGGCGATGGCCGCGACCAGGCGGGACACGCCGATGCCGTAGGAGCCCATGGTGATGCGGACGGGCCTGCTGTCCGGGCCCAGCGCGTCGAGCTGGAACGCGTCGGCGTACTTGCGGCCGAGCTGGAAGATGTGCCCGATCTCGATGCCGCGCGCGGCCACCAGCACGCCCCGGCCGTCGGGCGACGGGTCGCCCTCGCGGACCTCGGCGACGTCGATCACGCCGTCGGGGGTGAAGTCGCGGCCCGCGACCAGGTCCACCACGTGGTGGTCGGCCTTGTCCGCGCCGGTCACCCACGCCGTGCCGCGCACGACCCGCGGGTCGGTCAGGTACCTCACGCCGTTGGCCTGGAGAGCGGCCGGACCGATGTAGCCCTTGACCAGGAACGCGTTGCGGGCGAAGTCCTTGTCCTCCAGCATCGCGATCTCGGCGGGCTCCAGCGCCGCCTCCAGGCGCTTGAAGTCCACCTCGCGGTCGCCGGGCAGGCCGATCGCCAGCAGCTCCCAGTCGCCGCCGGGGACCCTGGTCTTCACCAGGACGTTCTTGAGGGTGTCCGCGGCGGTGAAGGCGCGGTCGGTGTTGGCGTTGAGGAACGCGACCAGGCTCTCGATGGTCGGCGTGTCGGGCGTGTGGTGGACCTGCGCCCCGGGCTTGGTCGCCGGGTCCTGCTCGGGGGGCGCGGGCGTGGTGACCGCCTCGACGTTCGCCGCGTAGCCGGACTCCGTGCTGCGCACGAAGGTGTCCTCGCCGGTGGGCGCGACCGCCAGGAACTCCTCGGACGCCGAGCCGCCCATCGCGCCCGACGTGGCGGAGACGATCACGTACTCCATGCCCAGCCGGTCGAAGATGCGGATGTAGGCGTCGCGGTGCTGCCGGTACGAGTGGGCCAGGCCCTCGTCGGTGAGGTCGAACGAGTACGAGTCCTTCATGACGAACTCGCGCCCGCGCAGGATGCCCGCGCGGGGACGCGCCTCGTCGCGGTACTTGGTCTGGATCTGGTAGAGCGTGACCGGGTAGTCCTTGTAGGAGGAGTACTCGCCCTTCACGGTGAGGGCGAACAGCTCCTCGTGCGTGGGGCCGAGCAGGTAGTCGGCGCCCTTGCGGTCCTTGAGGCGGAAGATGTTGGGGCCGTACTCGGTCCACCGGTTGGTGGCCTCGTAGGGCTCCTTCGGCAGCAGCGCGGGGAACTGGATCTCCTGCGCGCCGAAGGCGTCCATCTCCTCGCGCACCACCTGCTCGATGTTGCGCAGCACCCGCAGCCCCAGCGGCAGCCACGAGTAGCCGCCCGGTGCGACCCGCCGGACGTACCCGGCGCGGACCAGCAGCTTGTGGCTGGGGACTTCGGCGTCGGCCGGGTCCTCGCGCAGGGTGCGCAGGAACAGCGACGACATCCTCGTGATCACGGTGGGTGCTCCTCGTGGCGCTGGTGGTCCGGCCAGGGTAGTGAACGGCGTCTGCCCAGTTCCAACGGGTTCCGCCTCGTGCCCGGCGTCCGGGCGGCGGGGCACTAGGCTGCCCGGTCGTGCTGGTGCTGCTCCCCCCGTCGGAGACCAAGGCCGTCGGTGGTTCCGGCGCGCCGCTCGACCTCGACCTGCTCTCGCACCCCGAGCTGACGCCGGTGCGGGCGAAGCTGGTGGACGCCCTCGTCGACCTGGCGGCCGACGTGCCCGCCGCCCTGGCCGCGCTCGGGCTGTCCGAGCGGCAGGTCGGGGAGGTGGAGCGCAACGCCCGGCTGCGCGGGTCTCCGACGATGCCCGCGCTCGCCCGGTACACCGGTGTGCTGTACGACGCGCTCGCGCTCGACTCGTTCACCAGGGCCGAGCGGGCGCGGGCGTTCGGGCGGCTGGCGGTGGCCTCGGCGCTGTTCGGGCTGGTCGGCGGCGGCGACCCGATCCCGGCCTACCGGCTGTCGGGCGGCAGCGCGCTGCCGTCGGTGGGCCCGCTGGGCGCGCTGTGGCGGCCCGCGCTGGAGCCCGTGCTGGCGGGCGGCGGGTTCGTGGTGGACCTGCGGTCGAGCCCGTACAACTCGCTGGCCCGGGTGCCCGGCGCGGCGGTGGTCCGGGTGGTCACCGAGGGCGAGGGCGGGCGGCGGGTCGCGGTCAGCCACTTCAACAAGGCCCACAAGGGCCGGCTCGCACGCGCGCTGGTGAAGTCGCGCGCCGAGCCGGGCGACCTGCGGGCGCTGGCCAGGGTCGCGGTGCGGGCCGGCCTGCGGGTCGAGGTGACCGGGCCGGCGACGGCGGACCTCGTCGTCGGGGCGGGCGGGTGAGCGCGGCCCCCGCGGTCCTCCCCCGGAGTCGCCCGCCGAACGCGTGACGGAGCGCGGCGACTTGTGACCGCTGGTGACACAGGTGCCAGAATGGCCCGCGTGAGCCCCGACACACCCGGCGACACGTCTGCCGAGACCGTGACGCCCGCCCTCCTGAGAGGGATCTCCGAGGACCTGCGAGCCGGACCGCTCGACGCGCCCGAGGCGCTGAAGCTGGTCTGGTCGGGGCTGTGCCTGGCCCGGCTGCTCGGCCTGCGGCTGGGCGCGGTGGACGGGCGGTGGCGACAGCGGCAGCGCAACGCCGAGTCGGTGGAGCACCAGTTGGCGCGGGACTTCGGCACGTCGGCGACGTTCACCGGCACCGCGCTCGCCCTGCCCGGTCACGGGTTACCGCGCCCGCTGGCCGCGGACGAGGTGGACGAGGCGCTCGACGCGCTGGTGGAGTTCAGCTCGGCGGCCCGGCAGCGGATGCTCGCGACCGCGCCGAAGGCCGCGCAGTGGCACGACGAGCGCGTGCTGCGGCACGACTCGCTGGTGATGGGCGAACTGGGGGCGGCGTGGCTGGGCAACCGCGCCAGCTACCGCGTGGACAGGTCGCGGTAATCCGGTTGCGGCCGCGCCGGGACGCGCGGCACCCTGTGCGGGAACGCGTTGCAGCGCCGGCGGTGGAAGCCGCGGCGGACCAGAGGAGGTGCCAGATGGCCATTGCCGTCCGGGACGTGGCACCGACCCGTCCGCTCGCCCCGCCCGCCTGACGCGGGCCACTTCGGCACCGCGCCGGGTCGGGGCGACCACCCCACCTCACCTGGAGCACATCCGGTGCGCGAGCACAACGCTGAGCACGACGACCACCACACCGATTTCGAGCACGCCGACGACCTGCGCTGGCAGTCGAAGAAGGCCGCCCGGGCACGCCGCCGCGAGGACGTGGACCCGGTCCGCCGGGGCCGCCTCACCGAAGAGGCCAAGGACCGCCTGGCGCAGGTCCGCGAGGACGTGGCGGTCGAGGACGCGCCGCCCCACGGCGACCGCTGGTCGACCTGGGGCGACGCCGACCAGGGCCCCGAGCCGTACCCGTCGTGGCTGGTCACGGACCTGTCCGCGGTGGACCGCGAGCTGGGGGTCGTGAAGACCGGCAAGGAGGCGGACGTCTTCCTGCTGGAGCGGTCCACGCCCGGCACCGACCGCGCGTGCCTGCTGGCCGCGAAGCGGTACCGCAGCAACGACCACCGGCTGTTCCACCGCGACGCCGGTTACCTGGAGGGCCGTCGCATGCGGCGGTCCCGCGAGATGCGGGCGATGGGCAACCGCAGCGCGTTCGGCCGCAACCTCATCGCCGAGCGGTGGGCGGTGGCCGAGTTCGCGGCGCTGACCACGCTGTACCGGCTGGGCGCCCCGGTGCCCTACCCGGTGCAGCGGGACGGCACCGAACTGCTGCTGGAGTTCGTCGGCACCGACGGGACGGCGGCGCCGAGGCTGGCGCAGCTGCGCCCGGAGCCCGACGAGCTGCTCGACCTGTGGCGGCAGCTGGTCGACGCGCTGGACGTGATGGCCTCGGCGGGCCTCGCGCACGGCGACCTGTCCGCGTTCAACCTGATGGTCCACGACGGCCGGCTCGTCGTGATCGACCTGCCGCAGGTGGTGGACGTGGTCGCCAACCCGCGGGGGCCGGAGTTCCTGGAGCGCGACGTGCGCAACGTCGCGGCCTGGTTCACCGCGCGCGGCCTGGAGCCGGAGCTGGCCGATCCGTCGGCCGTCACGGCGTCACTGCTGGAGACCGCAGGAATGCGGTGACGATCCGGGTCGGCGCCCGCCTCGGCGGGCGCCGACCCGGGTCTACCCGCCCCGTGTGCGCCACGACACCACGGTCGTGACGAACTCCGGCGCGTGATCGGCTAGACTGAGTGGTGCACCGCCCGGTGGCGCCACGAAGCGCCCCAGGCCGCCCGAGTGGCCGGTGGTGCTTCCAACCACTATCGGCGCGGTCCGCGCGCCGGGCCCGTCCCCGCGATTCGCGCCTGCGCAGCAGATGCAGAGCAATCTCCGAGACGTGCCTTGTCCCGGAGGTTTGATTTGCCCACCATGTCCCAAGGCCGTTCCGAGCGCCCGCAGTTCCGCAAGACCCGCAGCAGGCGCCCTGGCCAGGGCAACCGTCGTCCCGCCTCCGTCGTGGAGCAGACGACCACCATGTTCGACGACGTCGAGAACATCATCCCGGACGGCCCGCTGCCCTCGTTCGCCGAACTGGGCCTCGCCGACGAACTGCTGGCCGCGCTGATCAAGGCCGGCATCACCGAGCCGTTCCCCATCCAGGCGGCCACCCTGCCCGACGCGATGGCGGGCCGTGACGTCCTGGGCCGCGGCCAGACCGGCTCGGGCAAGACGCTCGCCTTCGGGCTGGCCCTGCTGTCCCGCCTGGCCGGTGGCCGGGCCAAGCCGCTCAAGCCGCGCGCCCTCGTGCTGGTGCCGACCCGCGAACTGGCCATGCAGGTGGAGGAGGCGCTGTCCCCGTTCGCGCGCTCCCTCGGCCTGTGGTGCCGGACCATCGTCGGCGGCACGTCGTTCCCCCGCCAGATCGACGGTCTGCGCCGCGGCGTCGACCTGCTGATCGCCACGCCGGGTCGGCTGTCCGACCACGTGCGGCAGGGCACGGCCGACCTGTCCGAGGTCATGTTCACCGCGCTCGACGAGGCCGACCAGATGGCGGACATGGGCTTCATGCCCCAGGTCCGGGCCATCCTCGACCTGACGCCGCAGGACGGGCAGCGCCTGCTGTTCTCCGCGACGCTCGACGGCGACGTGGACAAGCTGGTCCGCCAGTACCTGCACGACCCGGTCGTGCACTCGGTCGCGGCGGCCACCGGCAGCGTCACGACGATGGAGCACCACCTGCTGTTCGTGTCCGCCGAGGACAAGCAGAACGTGGTGACCGAGGTCGCCGCCCGCGAGGGTCGGACGATCATGTTCGTGCGCACCAAGCACCACGTCGACCGCCTGGCCAAGAAGCTGCGGTCGATGGGCGTCCACGCGGGCGCGCTGCACGGCGGCAAGGCGCAGAGCGCCCGGACCCGCGTGCTCGGCCAGTTCCGCGAGGGCTCCATGCCGGTCCTGGTCGCCACGGACGTGGCGGCGCGCGGCATCCACGTCGACGACGTGAGCCTGGTCGTCCACGTCGACCCGCCGGCCGACCCCAAGGACTACCTGCACCGCGCCGGCCGCACGGCGCGCGCGGGCCAGTCGGGCACGGTCGTCACGCTCGTCACGCACGACCAGCGCCGCGCCGTGCAGGGCCTCACCGCCCGCGCGGGCATCCGGCCGGCCTCCACCAAGGTCCGCCCGGGTGACGAGGACCTGATCCGCATCACGGGCGCCCGCACGCCCAGCGGCGTCCCGGTCGTCGAGCCGGAGGTCCCGGTCCGCGCCCGTCGCGGTGGCGGTGGCGGCGCTCCGCGTCGCACCGGTGGCGGCCAGTTCCGCGGCGGTCGCCCCGACCGCTCGGGCGGCGGCTCCGGCCGTCCGCGCCGCAGCGTCGCCCAGCACTGACGCGACAGCACCGACGCAGCACCGGCAGACCGCGAACGCCCGGCCCCCAGGGGGTCGGGCGTTCGCGCTGTCACTCCAGCAGCACGTCGGCGCGGGCGGTGCGCATGTGCAGCACGTGGCGCCCCTCGCGGCGCGTCGTCACCAGGCGGGCCGCCCGCAGCACGGCGACGTGCTGCGACACCGCGCCCGGCGTGACGCGCAGCGCGCTCGCCAGGTCGGTGGTGCTGCGCGGCGCCGCCAGGAGCGTCAGCAGCCCGGCCCGCGTGCGCCCGAGCAGCGCCGACAGGTCCTGCGGCACGTCGCGGTCCTCCCACAGGGTCCCGATGCCGCGCGCCGGGTACCGCAGCACCCCCTGGCCGACGGGGTCGAGGGCGATCCACGCCTTGGGCCAGCAGAACGCGCTGGGGCACAGCACCAGCCCGTGCTCGGCGAGGTCGACGCGGTGCTCCGGCTTGCGGTGCAGCACGAGCTCGCCGTCGGCCCACGTGACCTCCGGGTGCAGCTCGGTGAACACCGCCTCCACGCCGTGCGCCGCGAGCGTGGCGGCGCGCGCGGCGATGTCGGCCTCCAGCACGGCGGTGATCCGCTTCCAGTGGGGCGCGACGACCGCCGCGTGGCAGCGCCTGATCACATCCGCCTCCGCCGGCGGCACGGTGCGCAGCTCGGCCTCCAGGTCGGGCGCCCGCACGTCCGGCACCGGCAGCAGGTCGGCCGGTTTCGCGGGCCCCTCCAGCCGGGCCAGCAGCGCGTCCAGGCCCTCGACACCGGCCAGCCGCTCCCGCGCCCACCGCGCCCACGGCTCGTGCACGGCGTGCGCGCGGGGTCCGCGCAGCCCGTCGACCGCCATCACCGTCTCGAACACCGGCGAGTAGGCGAACCTGACCCTCGCCAGCCCCACGCCGGCGAGCCGCACCTGCACCGCCACCCGATCAGCCTAGGCCCGGGGTGGTGCTGCCCTCACCCCCGACCGGCGGGCCGGGCACCGGTGAACCGGGGCCGCCCGCCGGGGACGCTGCTCCCATGGTCGACCGCGGTGATGGGGTGCGCGTCGGCCGAGCCGCTCAGGAGTGGAACGGCAGCTCCGCGGCGAGACCCGCGACCGGTCCCACCACGATGATCGCGGGCGGGCGGATGCCGTGGTCGGCGAGGTCCGCGGCCAGGGTGTCCAGGGTGGAGCGCACGACCTTCTCCGTGCGGGTGCTCCCCTCCTGCACGACCGACACCGGGGTGTCGCCGGACCGGCCCTCCCGCAGCGCCGCCGCGAACGCGCCCGCCCGCTCCACGCCCATCAGGATCACGACGGTGCCGCGCAGCCGCGCCAGGGCCGACCAGTCGACCAGCGACCTCGGGTCGTCCGGGGCGACGTGGCCGGACACGACCACCACCTCGTGCGCCACGCCCCGGTGCGTCACCGGCACGTCGGCCAGCGCGGGCACGCCGAACGCACTGGTCACGCCGGGCACGACGGTGACCGGCACGCCCGCCTCGGCGCACGCGATCAGCTCCTCGAAACCCCGGCCGAACACGTACGGGTCGCCGCCCTTGAGCCGCACCACGAACTTCCCGGCCTTGGCGTTGTCCACGAGCGTGGTGTTGATGAAGTCCTGGGTGGCGGCCCGGCCGTAGGGGATCTTGGCCGCGTCGACGACCTCCACGTGCGGCGGCAGCTCGTCCAGCAGCTCGCGCGGCGCGAGCCGGTCGGCCACCACGACGTCCGCGCGGGCCAGCAGCCGCCGGCCGCGCACCGTGATCAGCTCGGGGTCGCCGGGGCCGCCGCCGACCAGGGCGACGCCCGGCGGCTGGTCGTGGTGGTCGGCGATCGACCCGTCGCGCAGGGCGGCGATCAGGCCGTCCCGCACGCCCGCCGACCGCCGGTGCTCCCCGCCCGCGAGGACGCCCACCAGCAGGCCGTCGTGCTCGCCCGCGGCGGGGGTCACGGCGGTGCCCTTCACCGCGACGTCCGCGCGCACGCAGAACACCCGCCGCTCCTCGGCGTCGGCGGTGATCCGGGCGTTCACCTCCGGGTCGGAGGTGCAGGCCAGCACGTACCAGGCGCCGTCGAGGTCGCCGTCCGCGTAGGGCCGGGCGTGCCAGGCGGCCTCACCGCCGTCCACGAGGCCCTGGACCGCCGGGGTCACCTCGGGCGAGATCACCTCGACCCGGGCGCCCGCCGCCACCAGCCTGGGCAGGCGCCGCTGGGCGACCGTGCCGCCGCCCACGACGACGACCCGCCGTCCGGTCAGGTCCAGGCCCACGAGGTAGTGCTGTTCACCGTGCATGGGTAGAAGCATCCACACCAGACATGTCCTGTCCAACGTGGGTGCCCCACATCACCAGCACGTGAGACGACCACGCCTCCTCGACCTCCGCGCCCACCGCCCGCGCCGGGCCGTGGCACGACGCGCCGAGCGCGCCCTTGCCGCCGGAGATCGTGATCCACGGGCTGCGCGCGAACCGGTTGTCGTCGCACGCCACGACGACCCGGAACGTGTCGCTGCCGCTGCACCAGCCGTTGCCGACCGAGTCCTCCACCGACGTGCCGCACGAGTGCAGCCCTCCGGATCGGCCGACGCGGCGCCGGCGGCGGCGGGGAGGGCGGCGAGCACGAGGACCGTTGCGAGTGGTGAGCGCACGCCCGGATGGAACACACGGGACGTGCCCACGTCCGGGACCTCACCCGGACGTGGGCACGTCGTCGTGCGCTACAGCTGTGCCGTGATCGTCGAGTGGTACGTGGCGATCCGGGCGTACACGCCGGGGTAGCCGGCCGAGGCGCAGCCACGGCCCCACGAGGTGGCGCCGATCAGCTTGCCGCCCGCGACCAGCGGGCCGCCGGAGTCGCCCTGGCAGGTGTCCACGCCGCCCTGCGTGCGGCCCGCGCACACCATGGCGGTGGCGATGTAGCTCGACCCGTACGCCGTGCGGCAGGTGGCGTCCGAGGTCAGCGGCACGGTCGCGCCGAGCAGGTAGCGCGACGCCGAGCCGCCCGAGGAGGTGGTGCCCCAGCCGAGGATGGTGGCGTTGGTGCCCGCCGCGTACAGCGCCGTGTCGGACGGCGTGGCCAGCGGCAGGTACGGCGAGGGCAGGCTGGTGCCCAGGGTCAGCACGGCCACGTCGTAGCCGGAGGTGGCGGTGCGGTAGCTCGGGTGCACCCAGATCCGGCTGACCGTGGCCACGGTGCCCGCCGTGCTCTGCTTGTCGTCGCGGCGGTGCACCACGCGGGTGCTGGACGCCGAGCGGCCGCTCACGCAGTGCGCGGCGGTGACGACCTTCGTCGCGCCGACCAGCGTGCCGCCGCAGAACTGGCCGCCGGAGGACGTCGCCAGGTACACCACCCACGGGTAGGTGCTGGTGGACACCCGCGAGCCGCCGACGATGAACGTCGAGACGTCGTCCGGGGTCTGCGCGTTCGCGGGCGCGACGGTCATCAGGCCCACGGCCGCGACGGCCGCGGCCAGGGCGGTGATCAGGCGATGCAGGGTTTTCGCCATGTCGGTCCTTCCGTGCAGGGACGCGCCGGGTGGCGCGCTACTCCCTGCCTAGGTCCAACCGGGCAAAGCCGACAACCACCTTTAGGAGGCTGCGGGCCGCTTCACAGTTGACTGGGCACGCCCGTGACGCGGACGACGTCGGCGTGCACCGTGCCCGTGACGACCGGCCCCTCCCCCGCGGCCACGAACGCCACCGCCGCGCCGGACTCGGCCAGGCCCACCGCGCCGTCGGCCCGCACCCGGGTGCCCGGCCGCAACAGGTGCCGCACCTGCGCCACGCACTCGTCGCTGCCCACCACGACCGACGCCCGCCGCAGCTCGGCCTCGGCGCGCGGGGTGCGGTCGTCCGCGCCGCCCGGCCCGAGGCCCACCAGCGCGAGCCTGCCGCGCGGCAGCACGCGGGCGGCGGCCACCGTGACGTTGTCGCCCTTGGCCTTCTCGGCGGCCATCTCCACCCGGCCGCCCGCGGACAGCTCCACCGCGCCGCGCAGCGCCGCCGCCTCGGCCACGCTGGGGATGCCGATGGCCAGGTCCGCCGGGTTCGGCACCGGGACGACCGCCAGCTCCTCGCCGGGGTAGGCCAGCAGCGGCGCGGTGGTGGAGCCGTGCCAGAAGCCCCAGTCCTCCAGGGCGTCGGCGATGCCCTGCTCGGCGACCTTGCGGTCCAGCGTCGCGAACGCGCGGACCGCGCGCAGGTCCAGGCCCTCGTCCTCCTCCAGCCGGGCCAGCGCGGCGGACACGGCGGACGCCGGCACGCCCGTGCCGGAGCCCACGCCGACGACGAGCGTGCGGGGCACGATCCGCACCACGCGCTCCTTCGCCGGGCCCTCCGGCACGCGGTCGTCGATCAGGACCGTCCACGCGCCGCGGCCCCGGTGCAGGACGTTGTCCGGCAGGGCGGGCAGCGGGAAGCCCAGGGGGTTGAGCAGCAGCACGGGTTCGCCGAGCCGCAGGGCCTCGCCGCACCCGGCCAGGTCGCCGTCCGCGGTGGCGTCCAGCAGCTCCACCAACTCGTCCAGCGGCGAGTCGGCCGAGGCGGAGGTCACCACGGCCCGCAGGCCCAGCACGTCGGCGACCCGCTCGGCCAGCGCGTCCGCGCCGCCCAGCAGCGACACCGCGTACCCGGCGTCCACGCACACCACGCCGGGGTCGGACCGCTCGTCGCGCACCAGCGGCGCGACGAGCCGCACGGTCGCCTCCGTGCCGAGGAGGAACACCGCCGACCCCAGGCGCGGCCACAGGGCGCGCAGGGCCGGTCCGACCGGTCCGTCGGGCAGCACCGCGTCGGGGCCGAGCAGCCCGGCGAGGTCCGCGGCGGCCCGCCGGCCCGCCTCCCCCGCGGCGAACACGCCGATCACGCCTTCTTCCTCCCCCACAGCACGGTCACCGGGTTGGTGGCCAGCAGCGTCCCGCCGGTCAGCCGGGCCGCGGACAGCTGGCTGCCCTCGACCTCGTAGCCGGCGTCCACCAGGGCGTCTCGGGACGGCACGACGCGGTCCAGGTCGGACGTGGTCACGACGATCCGCCGGGCGCGGGAGCGGGCGACGTGGCGCACCGCGTCCGCGCCGCCGCCGCCGACGTGCGCGGCGTCGGGTGGCGGCAGCTCGCCGGCCCGGTCCAGCTCGGCCTCCACGACCCGCACGTCCACGCCGTGCGCGGAGGCGTTGGCGATGATCCGCACGCACTGCACGGGGTCGCGCTCCACGGCGACGACGGCCGCGCCGAGGCGGGCGCACTCGACGCCGACCGCACCCGGTCCCGCGCCGACGTCCCACACCAGCACGCCGGGGCGCGGGGCGAGCCGGGCCAGCACCAGTGCGCGCACCTCGGCCGCGGCGACCATGCCGTCGCGGTGCGCGAAGTCGTCGTCGGGCAGCGCCCAGCCGCCGGGTGAGGGCGCGAAGGCGCTCTCCGCCAGGCACAGCACCGCGCCGGGCTCCTCCCAGCGGCGCACCACCGCATCGGCCGGGTCCACAGTGGACAGACCGGCGGCGGACTCGACGACGAGCGTGCGGCGCCACCCGGCGAGGTCGCGGGCCAGCTCGGCGGGGTCCGCGCCGGACACCACCACGGCGGGCCGGGCCCGGCACACGTTGACCGCGTGCCGCCGACCGACCGCGGCGGCGTCCACCGCGGTCACCTCGTCCCAGGACCGACCGGCGCGGGTGACGAACGCGTGCAGCGCGACGACGTCCACGTCAGGTGGCGCGCTTGCTCTTCTTGGCCCGCGACCCGACCGGTTTGCGCGGCGTCGTGCTCGCGCGCACGCCCACCGGCTTCGGCGTGGTCGCCGCGGCCACCACGGTCTTCGGCTTCGGCTCGGCGGGCGGGCCGTCGGCCCCGCCCTCGGCGACCGGGCCCTCGACCGCCGTGCTCCCGGCGGCAGGGCTCCCGGCGGCGGACTCGTCCACCACCAGTTCCAGCACCGGCGCTCCGGGATCGGCGGCCTCGGCCGCCTTCGCGGCGCGCTTGGTGCGCGCGGCCTCCTGCCACTCGTGCACCGCCGACCAGGCGGCGGCCGACGGCGAGTCGCCCGCGGGCCGCTGGGTGCGCCGGGACCACTTCGACCGGCGGACCGGCTCGTCGCCCTCGACCGACGGCGAGCGGCGCCGCGCCGGCGGCTGCGCCAGCGCCTCGCCCACCAGGAACAGCGTGGTGCGGTAGAGCTTGTGCTCCTTCACGCACGCCTCCAGGCCGCCGATCGTGGTCTGCGCGACCGTCTCGTCCGGCAGGGACACCTTGTGCGCCACCACGACGGGCGTCTCGTCCGGGTAACCGCCGGCGCGCAGCCGCTCGACCACCAGGCCGGCGCGGGCGCCGGAGGCGGAGATCGCCATGGTGGTGCCGTGCGCGGCGAAGTCCTCGACGTGCTCGGCGGTCTCGGGGCCCGTGAGCACCAGCGACTGGGCGACGTCCGAGGTGGTCAGCTCGCGGCCGACGGCCGCCGCCGCGGCGGAGACCTGCGACACGCCGGGCACGACCTCGGTGTCCAGGCCGAGGCGGCGGCAGGTGTCCTGCTGCTCGGTCAGGCCGCCCCACAGCGCCGGGTCGCCCGCGTGCAGCCGCACGACCTTGAGCTTGCCCGCCGACGCGCGGCGGTACAGCTCGACGACCTCGATCTCGGGCACGCGCGAGAAGTCGACCAGCTCCGCGTCGGGACGGGCGTGCTCGCGCACCGCCTCCACCTCGATGACCGCGGGCGACCACACCACCGCGTCGGCCTCGGCTATCCGCTTCGCCCCGCGCACGGTGATGAGATCGGCGGCGCCGGGACCGGCGCCCACGAAGCTGACCCGACCAGTCATCACAACTGCTCCCCACGAGGTGTTCGTCTTGGTGGGCAAGGACCGTACCGCGCGGGCGGTCACCACGGACGAGTGGCCTCGCGGCGCGGCGCCGCGGCCGCGCAGGCCCGCGCGAAGCGGGCCACGACCCCCGGTTCGGACGCCGGGTGGGTGTGCAGGTACGACGCGTGCACGCCGCCGAGCACGAACCCCTCGGCCACCGGGCGCTGGTCGTGGCCGCGCCACCGCCAGGCGGGCTTCGCCCCGTGCGGCACGCTCAGCGCGGTGCGGTGGAACTCGTGGCCGGTGATCCGGGCGCCCGCGCGGACCAGCACCGAGTCGTGCGGCGCGACGGCGTCGCGGTAGCCCAGGGTGAGCCGGGCCGTCATCGCGCCGTCGGCGTCGACCACCCCGCACATGGGCGCGCCGTCCAGCGACGTGGCCAGGTACAGCAGGCCGCCGCACTCGGCGTGCACCGGCGCGCCGGACCGCACCAGGGAGGTGACGGCGGCGCGCAGCGGCTCGTTGGCCGACAGCTCGGCGGCGTGCTGCTCGGGGAACCCGCCGGGCAGCACGAGGCCGGTCGTGCCGGCGGGCAGGGCCTCGTCGCGCAGCGGGTCGACCACGACGACGTCCGCGCCCGCCGCGCGGAGCAGCTCGACGTGCTCGGCGTAGCCGAAGGTGAACGCGGCGCCGCCCGCGACGGCGACCACCGGCGAACCGGCGACCGGTTCGACCTCCGCGGCCGGGTCCCAGGGCGGCACGGCCAGCGCGGGCGCCTGCGCGGCGAGGGCGCGGATGCCGTCGAGGTCAACGTGCCGGGCGACGGCGTCGGCGATGGCGTCCACCGCCTCGACCGCGGCGGCGCCGTGCTCGGCGGCCGTGACGAGGCCCAGGTGCCGGGACGGGAGCGCGAAGGCGTCGTCGCGCGGCAGCACGCCCAGCACCTCCAGCCCCACCTCGGCGCACGCCTGCCGCAGCACCTGCTCGTGCCGGGCGGAGCCGACCTGGTTGAGCACCACGCCACCCAGTCGCACGGTCGGGTCGTAGCCGCGGAAGCCGTGCAGCAGGGCGGCCAGGCTGCGGCTCTGGCCGCGCGCGTCGACCACGAACAGCACGGGCGCGGACAGCAGCTTGGCGACGTGCGCGGTGGACCCGACGCCCTCGGTGTCCACCCGCCCGTCGAACAGCCCCATCACGCCCTCGACGACGGCGATGTCGCAGCCGCGGGAGCCGTGCGCGAACAGGCCCGGCACGCGGTGCTCGCCGACCATGACGGCGTCGAGGTTGCGGCCCGGCCTGCCGGTGGCGACCGAGTGGTAGCCGGGGTCGATGTAGTCGGGGCCCACCTTGAACGGCGCGACCCGGTCGCCGGCGCGTCGCAGCGCCGCCATCAGGCCGGTGGCCACGGTCGTCTTGCCGCTGCCGGAGGCGGGTGCGGCGACGACGAGCCGCTTCACCACTCGATCCCCTTCTGCCCCTTCTGGCCGGCGTCCATCGGGTGCTTCACCTTGGTCATCTCCACCACCAGGTCGGCGGCCTCGACGAGCGCGGCGGGGGCGTGCCTGCCGGTGATGACGACGTGCTGGTGGCCGGGCCGGTCGCGCAGCGTCGCCACGACCTCGTCCACGTCCACCCAGCCCCAGTGCAGGGGGTAGGTGAACTCGTCGAGCACGTACAGGCCGTGCCGCGCGTCGCCGATCCGGCGGGCGATCTCGCGCCAGCCCTCGCGGGCGGCCTCGGCGTGGTCGTCCTCGGTGCCCTGCTTGCGGGACCAGGACCAGCCCTCTCCCATCTTGTGCCACTCGACGGGGCCGCCCTCGCCGGTCTCCTCGTGCAGCCGGCCCAGGGCGCGGAACGCCGTCTCCTCGCCGACCTTCCACTTGGCCGACTTCACGAACTGGAAGACGCCGATCGACCACCCCTGGTTCCACCCGCGCAGGGCGAGGCCGAACGCGGCGGTGGACTTGCCCTTCATCTCCCCGGTGTGCAGCACGACCAGCGGCCGGTTGCGGCGCTGCCGGGTGGTGAGCCCGTCGGTGGGCACGACGGACGGTTGTCCCTGCGGCATTCCCGTTCCCCTCTCAGGCGGCGCGCACGGCGCGCACGACGCCGGCGACCTGGTCCGCGGACAGTTCCTCCAGGCGCAGGCACGCGGCCTCCAGCGCGCCGGCGACGCGGGCGGCCAGGCCGAGCCTGACGTGCCCGGACTCGCAGTCCACGACGACCGAGGCGACGCGGTCCGCGGCCAGCAGGGCGGCGGCGCGCAGGGCGTCGCGCACCGGGTCGCCGCCGGTGCCGCTCGCCGTGGCGCGGCCGTCGGTGAGCAGCACGAGCAGCGGGCGGCGGCGCGGGTCGCGGACGCGTTCGACCTCCAGCACGCGGCGGGCGCGCAGCAGGCCGTCGGCGAGCGGGGTGCGCCCACCGGTGCGCAGGGCGCGCAGGCGGGCGGCGGCGGCGTCGACCGAGTTGGTCGGGGGCAGCGCCACCACGGCCTCGCGGCCGCGGAAGGTGACCACGCCGACCTTGTCGCGCCGCTGGTAGGCGTCGCGCAGCAGGGAGATCACGGCACCGCTGACGGCGGACATCCGCTGCCGGGCCGCCATCGAGCCGGAGGCGTCGACGGCGAACAGCACGAGGTTGCCCTCCCGGCCCTCGCGCACGGAGCGCCGCAGGTCCTCGCCGCGCAGCTCCAGGCCGGGTCCGGTGCGCCCGCGGCCGGCCTGGTGGGGCGCCGCCGCGGCGAGCGTGCCGATCAGGTGCAGGCCCGATCCGTCCACGGTGGACGGTCGGACCACGCGGCCGGTGCGGGCGCGGGCGCGGGAACGCCGGCCGGGCGCGCCCTCGCCGACGCCGGGCACCTGGAGCAGCCGGGCGCGGAACGCGGGGGCGGGGGCGTGCGTGCGCTCCGGCGAGCCGGTGCCCTCCGGCGCGTCGGTGTCCGAAGTGGACCCGAGCGGCCCGTCGGGCGGCTCCGAGCCGCCGCCGTCGGGACCGCCCCCGTCCGGACCGTCCCCGTCCGGGCCGTCGTCGTCGGGGCCGTCGGGGTCGTCCCCGGGTTCCCGGGCGGCCTCCTCGCCCTGCCGGAGGGCGTCGTCGAGCTGCTCCTCCTCCAGACCGGGCTCGTCGAACGGGTCGCGGCGCTTGCGGTGCGGCAGCGCGAGGCGGACGGCGGCCTCCACGTCCTGCTCGGCGACCTCGTCCGCGCCGCGCCAGGCGGCGTGCGCGGTGGCCGTGCGGGCGACGACGAGGTCGGCGCGCATCCCGTCCACCTCGAACGCGGCGCAGATGCCCGCGATGCGGCGCAGCTCGGCGTCCGGCAGCGCCACGGACGCCAGCCGCGACCGGGCGGCCACGATCCGGGCGGCGAGCGCGGCGTCCTCGGCCTCCCAGCGCGCGGCGAAGCCCTCGGGGTCGGCCTCGTAGGCCAGCCGGCGGCGCACGACCTCGGTGCGCGTCGCCACGTCCCGCGACGCCCGCACCGAGACGGTCAGGCCGAAGCGGTCGAGCAGCTGCGGGCGCAGTTCGCCCTCCTCGGGGTTCATCGTGCCCACGAGCAGGAACGACGCGGCGTGCGAGACCGACACGCCCTCGCGCTCGACGTGCGCGCGCCCCATGGCGGCGGCGTCGAGCAGCAGGTCGACGAGGTGGTCGTGCAGCAGGTTGACCTCGTCCACGTAGAGCACGCCGCGGTGCGCGGCGGCCAGCAGACCGGGTTGGTAGGCGCGCACGCCCTCGGTGAGGGCGCGCTCCAGGTCCAGCGAGCCGATCAGGCGGTCCTCGGTGGCGCCGACCGGCAGTTCGACCAGCCGGGCGGGCCGGCGTTCGACCCCGGGTCCGTGCGGCCCGTCGGGGCAGTCCGCCGGGGCCGCGGGGTCGCAGCCGAAGCGGCAGCCCGGGACGACGTCCAGCTCCGGCAGCAGCGCGGCGAGGGCGCGGACCACGGTCGACTTCGCGGTGCCCTTCTCGCCGCGGACGAGCACCCCGCCGATACCGGGGTGCACGGCGTTGAGCAGCAGGGCCGTGCGGAGGTCGTCGTGGCCGACGACGGCGGAAAAGGGGAAACGCGCGCCCATGCGGCGGTGTCCTTCCTCGGGTGTCCACGCCCGGGTCCGGTGAACGATCACTCGGGGGGCGAGTTCCTGACTCCCGGGGTGAACCGGTCACAGTGGCGGGACCGTGCCGGATTCGCACCGGCTTCCTCGCGCACCCCTACAACCCCGGCATCGTCGCACTTCGCCCGGCGGGCTCCAAGTCCCGGGCCGGTGCCGCGGGGGCGACCGCGGTCACACCCGCCCGGACCGGGGCGTGCCCGTCCCCCAGCAGCACCGGGACGGCCACCGGCGCGCGGAACGACAGCAGGCCGAGCATGGGCGGCGGGTCGTCGGAGGCGAGCCGCAGGCGCGGGAAGCGGCGGGCGGTCTCGCGCAGCACCACCTCCGCCTCCAGCCGGGCCAGCCCCGCGCCCAGGCAGAAGTGCCGCCCGTGGCCGAAGGCCAGGTGGCGGCGGTTGTCCGGGCGGGCCGGGCAGAACCGCTCCGGCTCGTCGAACACCTCCGGGTCGGAGCCGCTGCCCATCAGCATCAGCAGCAGCGGCGCCCCCGCCGGGACCGCCACGTCCGACAGCGTCACCGGCTCGGCCGTCACCCGCCGCCACGTGCTCACGGGCGGCTCGCGCCGCAGCACCTCCTCCACGCACGCCGCCGCGAAGCCCGGCTCGTCGAGCCGGGACCACAGGTCGCCGTGCCGCAGGACCGCGTGGAACGCCGCGCACAGCAGCTGCGTCGTCGTCTCCTGCCCGGCGATCAGCAGGAAGTAGCACAGGCCGACGGCGTCGCGCGGCGGCACGCCCGCCGTGCGCAGCGCGCCGAACAGGTCGTCGTCCCCGGCCGCGGTCCTGATCCGCGAGGTCAGCCACCGGTGGAACGCGGCGGCGGGCTCGGCCAGCTCGCGCTGCCGCTCCGGGGTGACGTCGCCCCAGAACAGCTCCAGCGACGCCGTACTCCACGCCTTGAGCGCGGCGACGTCCACGTCGCGGATGCCCAGGACCTCCAGCAGCACGACCGCGGGCAGGTCGCGGGCCAGCGCCGGGTGCAGGTCGGCGGCGCCGGACAACCGGTCCAGCCGCTCGCGGGTCAGCTCCGCGACGCGCGGACCGAGCGCGGCCACCCGGGCGGGGGTGAGGAAGCGGGCCACCAGTCGGCGCAGGCCGGCGTGGGTGGGGGTGCCGTTGTTGGCCAGCGTCGGGGGCAGCGAGAACCCGGCGCGGGCCAGCGTCCGCAGCACCGGGCGCGGGATCGGGACCACCGCGTCCAGCGCGTTGTCCGGGCGGAACCGGCGCTGGTCGGCCAACGCGGCGCGCACGTCCTCGTACCGGCTGACCAGCCACAGCCCGGTGCGCCCGTCGCGGTGGACCGGGGCGTTCGCGCGCAGCCCGCGCAGGTCGCCGGGGCCGTGCCGGAAGAGGTCCACGCCGGCACGGTAGCCGTCGGATGCGACACTCCCGGCGTGAGTGCGCACACAGGCGAGTCGGTGTTCGACTGGATCGACACGCGGGCCGAGGCCCGCGCGAAGGCCGGTCTGGCACGCCGGGTCCGGCCCCGCCCGGCCGACTCGACGGACCTCGACCTGGCTTCCAACGACTACCTCGGCCTGGCCCGGGACAAGCGGGTCACGGGCGCCGCCGCGGCGGCCTCGTTGCGCTGGGGCGCGGGCTCGACCGGCTCGCGGCTCGTCACCGGCTCGATCGAGCTGCACACCGAGCTGGAGTACGAGCTGGCGAACTTCTGCGGCGCGCAGTCCGCGCTGGTGTTCTCCTCCGGCTACGCGGCGAACCTCGGCGTGCTCACCGCCCTGTCCGGGCCGGGCACCGCGATCGTCGCCGACCAGCACATCCACGCCTCGCTCATCGACGGGACCCGGCTGTCCAAGGCCGACGTCGTGGTCGCCGGGCACTGCGACGTGCCGCAGGTCACGCACGCCCTGTCCACCCGGGGCAAGCGGCGGGCGCTGGTCGTCACCGACTCGGTGTTCTCGGTGGACGGCGACCTCGCGCCGCTGGCCGAGCTGGCGGCGGCGTGCCGCGAGCACGACTCGGCGCTGATCGTGGACGACGCGCACGGCCTGGGCGTGATCGGCGAGGGCGGGCGCGGCGCGGTGCACGCGGCGGGCCTGGCCAAGTCGCCGGACGTGGTGACGACGCTGACGCTGTCCAAGTCGCTCGGCGCGCAGGGCGGCGCGGTGCTCGGCCCGGGCCGGGTGATCAGGCACCTCGTCGACACCGCGCGCACGTTCATCTTCGACACCGGCCTCGCGCCGTCGAGCACCGCGGCGGCGCTGGCCGCGCTCAAGGTGCTGCGGGAGGAGCCCGACCGGCCGGCCCGGGCCCTGGACGTGGCCCGGGACCTCGCGTTCCGGCTGAAGGACAGGGGGCTGCGGGTCAGCACGCCGACCGCGGCCGTGGTGTCGATCCAGGCCCCGTCGGCCGAGGCGGCGTTCGGCTGGGCCGAGGCGTGCCGCGCGCAGGGGGTGGTCGTCGGCTGCTTCCGGCCGCCGTCGGTGCCCGACCAGGTCTCCCGGCTCCGGTTGACCGCCCGCGCTGACCTCACCGAGGCCGACGTCGAGCGGGCCGTGCGGGTGATCAGCGAGACCGGCGCATCCGCTGGTGCGGTATCCCGTCCTCGATGAACTCCGCGCCCTCCGGCACGAAGCCGAACGACGCGTAGAAGTCGACGACGTAGGTCTGCGCGTCGAGCACGCAGTCGGCGTCGCCGACCTCGACGAGCGCGGCGTCCACCAGGCGGCGGCTGTGGCCCCGGCCGCGGGCGGCGCGGGCGGTGCAGACGCGGCCGATGCGGAAGCCGCCGCCGGGTTCCTCCAGCAGCCTCAGGTACGCCTCCGGGTGCGGCGAGCCGGCGGACTCCAGCCACAGGTGCCGGGTGCCGGGCTCCAGGTCACGCCCGTCCAGCTCCGGGTAGGGGCAGTCCTGCTCGACCACGAACACGTCCACGCGCAGCGCGAGCAGGGCGTACAGCTGCCCGGTGGTCAGGTCGGCCGACCACTGCCTGCGCAGGGTGGCGTGGGGTCGCTGGGTCACGCGGCTTTGGTACCACAGCCTCAGATCAGGTCGAGGTACCGGCTCAGCCTGGTGTAGACGCCCGGCTGGTCGGGGCGCGCGCAGCCGCGGCCGAAGGACACGACGCCGACCAGCGCGCCGTCCACGATCAGCGGGCCGCCCGAGTCGCCCTCGCACGCGTCCCTGCCGCCCTCGGGGTAGCCCGCGCACACCATGCCCTCGGGGCGGTAGCCGGGGACGTCGGCGGCGCACTCGGCATCGGCGCGGATCGGCACCTCCACCTGGCGCAGCCGCCTGCTCGGCGCCTTCAGCTCGCCCGTGCGGCCCCAGCCGTAGACGGTGGCCCGCGCCGGGCCGGTGTCGGCGACGCGCACCGGGCGGACGGGCACCGGTTCGGCCAGGGTGAGGGTCGCCACGTCGTGCCCGTCGGCGACGTCGGTGAAGTCGGGGTGCCGCCAGACGGCCCGGACCGCGACGGCGTGCCCGTCGTCGCGGTCGAGGTCGGCGCGGCCGACGAGCGCGGTCACCTCCTCGGGACGGCGGTCGCGCTTCGTGACCGCGGTGCGCTCGATCGTGCAGTGCGCGGCCGTGACGACCCGGTCCCGGCCGATCAGCGCGCCGCCGCAGAACACGGTGCCCGCCCGGTCCGCCAGCGCGACGACCCACGGCACGGGGGGCGCCTCGCGGCCGCCGACGATCGCGTCCGCGGGCACGGCGGACAGGACCAGCACCAGGACGGCGAAGACCGGCGCGCTGATGCGCATGGCGTACCCCTCTACGTCGGGTGGTCGATCGGGCACCGACCGTAGCGGACCGGGGACGAAGGCGGCAGCCGGGTATCAAAACCGGAAAATCTGTTGTTACGATCTCACGAGGCCGGAGATTCAACGGCTTGAGAGACAGATCACGCTGATCTGTCCGGATCACGAGGGGGGTTTCCCATGCACCTGGACTTCACCCAGTTCCCGGCGTTCCTGATCGCGTGCGCGGTGGTCGTGCTGACGCCCGGGGTGGACGCCTTCCTCCTGCTGCGCACCTCGATGCGCGCGGGCACCCGGGCCGGGCTGTGGGCGCTGGCGGGCATCCACACCGCCGCGTTCACCCAGGTCGCCCTGGTCATTTCGGGCCTCGGCGCGGTGATCGCGCGCTACCCGGCGGTGCTGACCTCGCTGCGCTGGATCGGCGCGGCCTACCTGCTGTACCTGGCGCTGTCCATCGCGCGCGGCCTGCTCCTGCGGCGCTCGGGCGGCGAGACGGCGGAGGTGGCCTCGGACCGGCCGTTCCGGCAGGGGTTCCTGACCAACATCACCAACCCGAAGATGCTGCTGTTCTCGCTGGCGTTCCTGCCGCAGTTCATCGGCACGGGCGACCCGACGTGGCAGCTCGGCATGCTCGCGGCGGTGTTCCTGGGACTCGCGGCCCTGTGGGAGCTGACGATCGTGGTGGCCGCGGCGCGCGTCGGCGGCTCACTGCGGCGACCGGGCGTGACGACGGCGCTGGACGCGGTGTGCGCGACGGTGTTCGTGACCATGTCGGTCGGGCTCGTCCTGTAGCCACCCCTCCGGGCGCCCGCCGCGCGGGTCCCGGGGCAGCGGGTCCGCGCGACGGGGTCGGCGGTCAGGAGCCGAGCTGCTCCCGGAGGACGTCGTGGTAGGCCGCCACGCGGCTGTAGACACCCGGCTTGCCCTCGCGCGCGCAGCCCTCGCCCCACGAGGTGACGCCGATCAGCTTGCCGCCCGCCACCATCGGACCGCCCGAGTCGCCCTGGCAGGTGTCCACGCCGCCCTCCGGGTAGCCCGCGCAGGTCATCGTGGCCTCGTCGTACTGGAAGTACGCGGCGGAGCAGTCCTCGTCCGACATCACCGGCACGGTCGCCGCCAGCAGGTACCGCGACGCCGGGGCCTGCTCGCCGGTGCGCCCCCAGCCGAGGACCCGCGCCCGGGACCCCTCGGCGTACAGCTCGTCGTCCTCCGGGCCGGCCGGCGGCAGGGGCTCCTGGTCGACGGCGGCGCGCAGCGTCAGCACCGCGATGTCGTCACCGCGGTCGGCCGCCACGTAGTCGGGGTGGACCCACGGCCTGGACGCCAGCCGGACGACCGCGCCCTCGTCGCTGTTCTTGTCCCCGCGCCCGACCACCACGCGGGTGTTCCTGGTCGTCCGGCCGACGGCGCAGTGCGCGGCGGTCACCACCTTGGTCGGCGCGACCAGCGTGCCGCCGCAGAACTGGAACCCGCTCGCGTCGGTCAGGTACACCACCCACGGGTGGTCCTCGATGGACACGCGCTCGCCGCCGACCACGCGGTCGTCCACCACGCGGTCGTCGGCCGAGGCCGTCCCCGCGAGAGCCATCAACAAAGTCACCATCAACGCGGCAAGCCGCATCGGCCCCTCCTCGTAGATCACCAGGCATCCACGAGGAGGTTAACCAGGATGGCCCACGATGTTCGGCCGAACGGCCTAATTACCACCGAACTTGCTACGGACCTTGCCCGCGGCACCCGCCAACACGTCGCCGAACTCGTTGAAGACCTTCATCAGCGGGTCCTCGGACTCGGCCGCCGACTCCTTGTAGGACCGGGCCGCCGCCTTGAGGTCGTCGGTGAACGCGCCGGTCGGCCGGCCGTCCTCGCGGCGCTCGTACTCGCCGGTCAGGATCGCCCGGTACTCCTCGCCCGCCGCCCACTTCTGGAGCTCCGCCGCCCGCACCACGGCCAGCGGGTGCGTCAGCGGCCAGGTGCGGATCAGCTTGAGCACCGAGTCGCGCACGTCGTCGACCTGCTCGTACTCCTTGGCCTGCTTGAGGAACTCGGCCGTGTCGACCTGGCTGAGGTCCATGCCGCCCGCCATGGCCACGTGCACGCGCAGCGCGGCTGCCGGGTCCTGCACGCACAGCAGGCCGGCGCGGTCGCAGGACAGCTCGGTCTTGCGGTACCACTCGCACAGCGCCGCGATGACCGCGCGGATCGCCCAGTAGCCGGCGGGCATCCAGCCCAGGCCGTACTGGAGCTGCATCAGCCGCTGGAGGATCGTCTGGTAGAGGGCGTGCCCGGACAGCACGTGCCCCATCTCGTGACCGATCGCGAAGCGCAGGCCGTCGTGGTCGAGCAGCTCCACCAGGCCCGTGGTGAGCACGATGAACGGCTTGTCGATGCCGAGGCTCATCGCGTTGGGCACCGGGTCGCGCCGCACGAACAGCTCGGGCACCGGGTCGACGTCGAGCGTCGCCGCCACCTCCAGCCGGAGCCGGTCCAGCTCCGGGTACTGCTTCGGACCGACCCGGATGCTCGACGCCAGGTACCCCAACCGCTCGCCGCGTTCGGTGAACGCGCCCGCCACCGCCTGCAGCACCGGACCGATGCCCGGCACCGCGCGCAAGACCGCCAACGCCCCCCGGTCGACCGGGTGCTCGTACGCCCTGGGGCTGATGCCCGGGAAGCGGACGCGCGCGGTCGACCGTTCGATCTCCTCGCTGCTCATGCGCCCCAGCGTGCCACGCCCCGACGACCACCTCTCACCGTTCGGGGTAATCGGCGTGCACACTTGGCCGGTGGACGCAGACGCGCTCGGGACCGACTACGAGACCCGCACGCTGCCGCTGGGCGGCGAGCTGAACGCGGTGCTGGTGCGCCGACGCGCGCAACCGGCCACCCGGGGCGCCGTGCTGTACGTGCACGGCTTCGCCGACTACTTCTTCCAGCGGCACGTGGCCGAGCACTTCACCGCGCGGGGCTTCGACTTCTACGCGGTGGACCTGCGCGCCTACGGCCGGTCGCTGCGCCCCGGCCAGCTGGCGAACTACGTGACCGACCTGACCGAGCACTTCGAGGAGATCGACGCCGCGGTGCGCGTGATCCGGGAGGAGGACGGGCACCGGCACCTGGTCCTGATGGGCCACTCGACCGGCGGGCTGACCACCAGCCTGTGGGCGCACGAGCGCCGCGACGACGACCTGGTCGACGCGCTGGTGCTCAACAGCCCGTGGCTGGACCTGGCCGGGTCGTGGTTCATGCGGACGGTCGGCACGGCGGTCGTGCGCGGCGTGGGCCGGGTGGCCCCCAGGCTGGTGCTGAGGCCCGGGCTGGGTCCCGTGTACGGCCGGAGCATCCACCGCGACCACCACGGGGAGTGGGACTTCGACCTGGCGTGGAAGCCGCTGGAGGGGTTCCCGGTGCACGCCGGGTGGCTGCGCGCGGTGCGCCGCGCCCAGGCGCGGCTGCACCGCGGCCTGGACGTGCGCGTGCCCGTGCTGGTCCTGCGGTCCGGGCGCAGCCACCTGCACGCGAAGGCGTGGACGCCGGAGGCGATGACGTCGGACACGGTGCTGGACGTGGAGCACATGCGGCGGTGGGGGCCGAAGATCGGCCGTCACGTGGTGCCGGTGGCGGTCGAGGGCGGGATGCACGACCTGTTCCTGTCGGCGGAGCCGGTGCGGCGGCGGGCGCTGGCCGAGGTGGACGAGTTCCTCGACTCGGTGTGAGCCGGCCCGGCCGGGCCGCCGGAAGGCCCCGGCCGTCAGAAGACCCCGGCCCGGGCGGCGGCGAGCGCGGCCCGGGCGGCGCGTTCCGCCGTGGCGCGGTCGACCGGTTCGCCGGACACGAACACCCGGTAGAAGATCGGCGCGCACGTCTGGCGGACCAGCTCGCGCGCGTCCACGCCCGGGGGCAGCTCACCGCGCTCGACGCCCCTGGCCGCGATGGCCGCCGCCGCCTCGTGCCGGGCGTCGTAGTAGGCGCGCTTGGCCTCGGCGGCCCGGTCCGAGTGGAGGGCGGCGGCGACCAGGCCGATCGGCACGGCCCGGGTCGCGGGGTCGGTGAAGGCGTCGACCACCTCGGTGGCCAGGGCGATCAGGTCGCCCTCGACGGCACCGGTCATGCCGGGCGTGACCATCGGCGACGGCGCGATCATCGCCACCGGTTCCGTGGTGGTGGACGACGTCCCGCCCTACACCGTCGTCGGCGGCAACCCCGCCCGCCCGGTCAAGCGGCGCTTCCCGGCGGAGGACGTCGCCCGCCTGCTGCGCGCCCGCTGGTGGGACTGGCCGGTCGGGTTGATCACCGAGCACGTCCGCACGATCATGGCCGGCCGACCCGAGGACGTCGAGCGCGTCGCCGAGGAGAACGGGTTCCGCGCTCCCGCCCGACCGCGTCCCACCCCACCCGCGTGATCAGGGCCGCCGGGTGATCAGGGCTTGCGCCCCACGCCGGCGTAGGCGCTGATGTAGGCGTCGTCGGAGTCCGGGCGCCACTCGGCCAGCGGCACGACGCCGGGCTCCGCCACGTCCAGGCCCTCGAAGAACGCGGTGATCTCGGCGCCCGAGCGCAGCACCAGGGGGCTGTCGGTCTTGCGGTAGATCGCGTTGACCTGCTCGCCGCCCTCGATGCCCTCCGCCGAGATGCCGTCCCAGCTGGCGTGGGAGATGGCGATGTGGCTGCCGGGCGCCAGCGCCTCGCGGTAGCGGGCGATGGCGGAGCCCGGGTCGTCGTCGTCCGGCACGAAGTGCAGCACCGCGACCATCAGCAGGCCGACCGGGCGGTCGAAGTCGATCATGCGCTTGACCTCGTCGTGCTCCAGCACGGAGGCGGGGTCGCGCAGGTCGGCCTGGATGGCGCAGGCCTGCGCGTTGTCCGCGAGCAGGGCCGTGCTGTGCGCCACCGCGACCGGCTCGACGTCGGCGTAGACGACCTTCGCCAGCGGGTTGGCCTGCTGGACGATCTCGTGCACGTTGCCCACGGTGGGAATGCCCGAACCGAGGTCGAGGAACTGGTCGATGCCCTGCTCCAGCAGGTAGCGGACGGCGCGGCGGAGGAACGAGCGGTTGGCCCGCGCCGCGCCGGACATGCCGGGGAAGATCTGCTCGACCGACTTCGCCGCCTCGCGGTCGACCGCGAAGTTGTGCGAGCCGCCCAGGTAGTAGTCGTACATGCGGGCCGCGCTCGGCCGGTCCAGGTCCACCGAAGACGGGACCCAGCTCGCCTGTTCCATGCGCACATCTCCTCGTCAGCCGGACTGCGTGATCGTCGTCGGGCGCCCGACGGGGCACAACCCCCGAATGGACGCTCGCTCAGGGCGAACACCTACCGGAAACAATGCCCCGCTCATCTTGGTTGAGCCAATCAGACTCAACTTTGGAGGAGATCATGGGCGAGACGTTGGCGCTCCCGGTGCTGCCGCTGGACGACGTGGTCGTGCTGCCCGGCATGGTCGTGCCGATCCGGCTGAGCGGCTCGGACGCCACCGCCGAGGCCCGCGCCGCCGTGGAGGCCGCCACCGCGGCCGGTGGCCGGTTGCCCGACGGGAAGTCCGCGGTGCTGCTGGTGCCCCGGCTGGACGGCAAGTACGCCAAGGTCGGCACGCTGGCGCTGATCGAGCAGGTCGGCCGGCTGTCCGGCGGCGAGCGCGCGGCCGTGGTGCGCGGCACGGAGCGGGTCCGCATCGGCACCGGCACGACCGGCCCCGGCGCGGCCCTGTGGGTGGAGGCGACGGTGGCGGACGTGCCGCCGGTCGACGACCGCACCCGCGAACTGGCCCGCGAGTACCGGGCCGTGGTGACCACCATCCTCCAGCAGCGCGGCGCCTGGCAGGTGGTCGACTCGGTGCGGCAGGTGGACGAGCCGTCGGCGCTGGCCGACCTCGCCGGCTACGCCCCGTACCTGGACGACGGGCGGAAGGTGTGGCTGCTGGAGACCCCGGACACCGCGCGGCGGCTGGAGAAGCTGCTGGAGTGGGGCCGCGAGCACCTGACCGAGCTGGACGTGGCCGAGACGATCCGCAAGGACGTCACGGAGGGCGTGGAGAAGCAGCAGCGGGAGTTCCTGCTGCGCCGGCAGCTCGCCGCGATCCGCAAGGAGCTGGCCGAGCTGGACGGCAAGCCCGCCACCGAGGAGCAGGACTACCGGGCCCGCGTCGAGGGCGCCGACCTGCCGGAGAACGTGCGCGCCGCGGCGTTGGCCGAGGTCGACAAGCTGGAGCGGACGGCCGAGCAGTCGCCCGAGGTCGGCTGGATCAGGACGTGGCTCGACATGGTGCTGGAGCTGCCGTGGAACGAGCGGACCGAGGACGCCTACGACATCGCGGGCGCGCGGGCGGTGCTGGACGCCGACCACGCGGGCCTGGACGACGTGAAGGAGCGCATCACCGAGTACCTGGCCGTGCGGCGGCGGCGCGCCGACCGCGGCATGGGCGTCGTCGGCGGACGCCGGTCCGGCGCGGTGCTCGCCCTGGTGGGCCCGCCCGGTGTCGGCAAGACGTCGCTGGGCGAGTCGGTCGCGCGGGCCATGGGGCGGAAGTTCGTCCGGGTCGCGCTGGGCGGCGTGCGGGACGAGGCCGAGATCCGCGGCCACCGGCGCACCTACGTGGGCGCGCTGCCCGGCCGGATCGCGCGGGCCGTCGCGGAGGCCGGCTCGATGAACCCGGTCGTGCTGCTGGACGAGATCGACAAGGTCGGCGCGGACTACCGGGGCGACCCGACCGCGGCGCTGCTGGAGGTGCTGGACCCGGCGCAGAACCACACGTTCCGGGACCACTACCTGGAGGTGGAGCTGGACCTGTCGGACGTGGTGTTCCTGGCCACGGCCAACGTGCTGGAGTCCATCCCCGGCCCGCTGCTGGACCGGATGGAACTGGTGCGGCTCGACGGCTACACCGAGGACGAGAAGGTCACCATCGCGCGCGACCACCTGCTGCCGAGGCAGGTCGAGCGGGCGGGCCTGACGACCGAGGACGTGTCGGTCTCCGAGGGCGCGCTGCGCAAGCTGGCGGGCGAGTACACCCGCGAGGCGGGCGTGCGGCAGCTGGAGCGCTCGCTGGCGCGGGTGCTGCGGAAGGTGACGGCGCGGGTCGCGCTGGGCGAGGCGACGCTGCCGGTGTCGGTGGACGTGCCGGACCTGCGCGGGTACCTGGGCTCGCCCAAGCACACGCCGGAGTCGGCGGAGCGCACGGCGGCGCCGGGCGTGGCGACGGGTCTCGCGGTGACCGGCGCGGGCGGTGACGTGCTGTTCGTCGAGGCGTCGCTGGCCTCGGAGGGCACCGGGGCGGCCGGCGTCACCCTGACCGGCCAGCTGGGCGACGTGATGAAGGAGTCGGCGCAGATCGCGCTGTCCTACCTGAAGTCGCACGACGAACGGGCGGCCGTGCTGTCCCAGCGCGGGGTGCACATCCACGTGCCGGCGGGCGCGGTGCCGAAGGACGGGCCGTCCGCGGGCGTCACGATGACGACGGCGCTCGCGTCGCTGCTGTCGGGGCGGCCGGTGCGGGCGGACGTGGCGATGACCGGCGAGGTGTCGCTGACCGGCCGGGTGCTGCCGATCGGCGGGGTCAAGCAGAAGCTGCTGGCCGCGCACCGGGCGGGCATCACGACCGTGCTGCTGCCGCGGCGCAACGAGCCCGACCTGGACGACGTGCCGGCGTCGGTGCGCGACGAGCTGACCGTGCACCTGGTCGGCGACGTGCGCGAGGTCCTCGACCTGGCGCTGGAGCCGGTCGCCGCGGGTGCCACCGCGGCGGCCTGACCCTCCACCGACCCGACCTGCCGGAGCCCTGGCGACCCGCGTGGTCGTCGGGGCTCCGGCGCACGCGGCGCCCTGCGACGCCCCCGCGCCGCCGATAGGGTCGTGCGGCATGAGCCTCGAACGACCCGTCGCCCCCGACCCGTACGCGCTGCTGCCGCAGGTGCCCCCGTTCACCGTCTCGTCGACCGACGTCGAGGACGGCCAGGCCCTGCCGCAGGCCCAGGTGTTCGAGGGCGGCAACACCTCGCCGCAGCTGACCTGGACCGGATTCCCGGAGGGGACGAAGAGCTTCGTCGTCACCTGCTTCGACCCGGACGCCCCGACGCCGTCGGGCTTCTGGCACTGGGTGGCGGTGAACATCCCGGCGTCGGTGACCTCGCTCGACACCGGCGCGGGCGGGTCGGACGACTCGCTGCCCGCCGGCGCGTTCCACGTGCGCAACGACTACGGCACGCGCGCGTTCGGCGGCGCCGCCCCGCCGCCCGGCGACCAGGTGCACCGCTACTTCTTCGTGGTGCACGCGGTCGACGTGGAGGAGCTGGACGTCGACGGCGACGCCTCGCCCGCCGTGGTGGGCTTCAACCTGGCCTTCCACACGCTGGCCCGCGCCATCCTCACCCCGACCTACGCGCACTGACGTCGGGAACAAGCGCCCCGCGCCGGGAGTTGGAGCCGACGTGAGGCACTTCGACCTGGTCATCATCGGCACCGGTTCCGGCAACTCCATCGCGGACGAGCGGTTCTCCGGCTGGAACATCGCGATCGTCGAGAAGGGCGTCTTCGGCGGCACGTGCCTGAACGTCGGGTGCATCCCCACGAAGATGTTCGTGCACACGGCGGACGTCGCCGGGGCCCCGGCCTCGGGCGCGCGGCTCGGCGTGGACGCCCACCTCGACGGCGTCCGGTGGACGGACGTGCGCGACCGGATCTTCGGGCGCATCGACCCCATCTCCGAGGGCGGCCGGCGCTGGCGGGCGGAGGAGAACGCGAACGTCACCGTGTTCGCCGGCACGGCGCGGTTCACCGGCCCCAAGACGCTGGACACCGGCACCGGCGAGACGATCACCGCGGACCGCTTCGTGATCGCGGCCGGCAGCCGCCCGGTCGTGCCCGAGGTCGCGGACATCGGGACCGTCGGCTACCACACGTCCGACACGGTCATGCGCCTCGACGCCCTGCCGGCCCGGATGACGATCCTGGGCAGCGGGTTCATCGCCGCCGAGTTCGCGCACGTGTTCTCGTCGTTCGGCGTCCGGGTGACGATCGTGGGCCGCTCCGACCTGTTGCTGCGGCACGAGGACCAGGAGGTCGCGCGGCGCTTCACGCGGATCGCGTCGGAGAAGTGGGACGTGCGGCTGCACCGCAAGGCCGTGCGGGCCGAGCGCGTGGACGGCGTCGTGCGCCTGCACCTGGAGGGCCCGGACGGCGCGGAGGTCGTGGAGTCGGAGGAGCTGCTGGTCGCGGTCGGCCGCACGCCCAACTCCGACCTGCTCGACCTGGCCGCGACGGGCGTCGACGTGCGCCCGGACGGCCGGATCGTCGTGGACGAGCACCAGCGGACGTCGGTCGAGGGCGTCTACGCCCTGGGCGACATCAGCTCCGACCACCAGCTCAAGCACGTGGCCAACCACGAGGCGCGGGTCGTGCGGCACAACCTGCTGCACCCGGACGAGCCGATCGCCTCGGACCACCGGTACGTGCCGTCGGCGGTGTTCTCGTCGCCGCAGATCGCGTCGGTCGGCCTGACCGAGGAGCAGGCGGTCGAGCGCGGCCTGCGGTACGTGGTGGGGTCGCAGGCGTACGCGTCCATCGCCTACGGGTGGGCCATGGAGGACACGACGGGCTTCGCGAAGGTGCTGGCCGACCCGACGACGGGCGAGATCCTGGGCGCGCACGTGATCGGCCCCCAGGCGCCGACGGTGATCCAGCCGGTGATCCAGGCGATGAGCTTCGGCCTGGACGCGAGGACGATGGCGCGCGGCCAGTACTGGATCCACCCGGCGATGCCCGAGGTGATCGAGAACGCCCTGCTCAACCTGCCGCTGCACTGAGCGGGCGCGGTCCCCGACGCGAGGACCAGCCGGCCGTCACACGGTGCGCGGGCGGCCGGCCACGTAACCGAGGACCGTCAGCAGCACGAGCAGGACCACCAGCACCAGCATGGACACCGTCCAGGTGCCCGTCGCGCCGCGCAGCACGCCGAAGGCGAAGGGGCCGCTCGCCGAGATCAGGTAGCCGATGCTCTGCGCCATCGCGGACAGCCTGGCGGTGTCGGCGGAGTTGGCCGTGCGCAGCGAGATCATCACCAGCGCGAGCGGGAACATGCCCATGCCGACGCCGACCAGCACGACCCAGAGGCCGGGCGCGGCGGCGGGCGCGAGGGCCAGGCCCAGGACGCCCAGCACGGACAGCGCGCCGAGCGCCACGACGAGACCGGACTGGCTGCGCCGGCGGGCCGCGAGGGGCGGGACGATCAGGCTGACCGGGACGCCGAGGACCATGGTGACGGCGAGCAGGAGACCCGCGGTGGTGCGCTCGACGCCCGCGTCGCCGAGGATCTGCGGCAGCCAGCCCATCACGGTGTAGGCCAGCAGCGACTGGAGGCCGAAGAAGACGGTGACGATCCAGGCCAGCGGGCTGCGGAACAGCGAGCGGCCGGGGGCGGGGCGGCGGGTGGCGGCGGTGCGCGCGGCGGTGCCGTGGCGGGCGCCGGCGGTCCAGACGAGCAGCGCGGCGAGGGACAGCAGGGCCCACGCGCCGACGGCCGGGCGCCACGAGCCGAAGAACGACTCCAGGCCCGGGGTGAACGCGGCGCCCAGGGCCGCGCCCGCGGCGAGCGCGGCCGTGTAGACGCCGGTGACCAGGCCGACCCGGCCGGGGAACGACTCCTTCACGACCACCGGGATGAGGACGTTGCAGACGGCGATGCCCGCGCACGCCACGAACGTGCCGCCGAGGACCGTCAGCGGGCCGTCGAGCACCCGCAGGACGAGGCCGGCGGTCAGCACGGCCAGCGACAGGCCGACGGCGCGCGCCATGCCGAGGCGGCGGCCGAGCCAGGGAGCGAGGAACGCGGCGGCGCCGAAGCACAGCGTCGGCACGGCGGTCAGCGCGCTCGTCCAGGCCGTCGACACGCCCAGCGACGTGCGCACGTCGCCCAGCACGGAGGCCAGGCCGGTCACCGCGGGGCGGAGGTTCGCGGCGGCGAGCGCTACGCCGATCGCCAACAGGGTGCTGCCGACCAGGGCAACTTGACGACTCCGCCGCACGGCACCGGCGGCACTACCAGCAGGATGGTCGGCGATCGTCGCATTGGCACGGGGATCAGTGGCAATGTTGACGGTCGACGGTGACACGTCCGACCGGGTCTGCGGGATCGTCACCGGATTACTATCGCAGACATGGGATGTTCGGATGAAAGGATGATGCTGTGCCGTTGGCCACTACTCGGCGGGCAGGGCTCGTCGACCAGGTGATCGACCAGATGCGAGGTGCGATCGCCGCCGGTGAATGGCCGGTCGGTCGCCGCATCCCGCCGGAACCCGAGCTGGTCACCGCGCTCGGGGTGGGCCGCAACACCGTGCGGGAGGCGGTGCGCGCGCTCTCCCACGCCGGCCTGCTGGAGGTGCGCCAGGGCGACGGCACGTTCGTGCGCGCCACGAGCGAGCTGTCCGGCGCGGTCCGCCGGATGTGCGGCAGCGAGCTGCGCGACGTGCTCCAGGTGCGGCGGACGCTGGAGGTCGAGGGTGCCCGGCTGGCCGCGACGAACCGCACCGACGACGAGCTGCGCAGGCTGGAGCAGCTGCTCACCGAGCGGGACGAGGCGCTGGGCGCGAAGGACTGGGCGAAGCTCGTCGAGCGGGACACGGCGTTCCACGTGCTGCTCGTGCAGTGCTCGCACAACACGCTGCTCGCCGAGCTGTACCAGGGCCTGACCGAGGCGGTCCGGGCCAGCATCACGGCGACCGTCGAGACCGACCACGACGACGACCAGGTCTCGCACACCGGCCTGCTGGACGCGGTGCGCGACCGCGACGCCGCGCGCGCCGCCGTGGAGGCGGGCGGTTTCCTGGAGGACCTGCTGGAGCGGCACAAGCACTAGCCCGCACCGGGCGGGGACCCCCCACGACGGCGGATCCGTGGGAGGCCCCCTGGGTGGGTGGCTCGGCAGGACGTCGGCCCACCTGGGAATCGTCACGAGGGGGCATTACGCAACAGCGTGGAGCACGATCGTCATCACGCCGTGTCCCGCAACCCCCAGCACTCGCGCAGGGCCGCGAGGGCGGCCGTCACCGCCGGTCGCCTGCTCGCCTGCGTGCGCCACACCGCGAACACGCGGCGGGTCGGCGTGGGCCGGAACGGCACCGCGCGCACCGAGTCCGGCAGCGCGCCGCGCCCGAGCCGGGGCAGCAGCGCGACGCCGATCCCCTTGGCCAGCAGCGCGAGCTGCGTCTCGTACTCGGCGACGCGGTGCGCCAGGTCGGGCTCCATGCCCGCGCCGCGGAAGGTGTTCACCAGCCAGTCGTGGCAGATCGCGCCCTCGGGCTGGCAGATCCACCGCTCGCCGGCCAGGTCCTCCGGCGTCAGGGACTCGCGCGCCGCCAGCCGGTGGCCGACCGGCAGCAGCACGTCGGCCACGTCCTCGCCGAGCCGCGCCCGCGACACCGACCCGGGCACGGCGAGCGGCGCGTTGACCCAGTCATGCGCGACCGCGAGGTCCAGCTCGCCCCGCGCCACCGCCTCCAGCCCGTCCGGCGGGTCCAGCTCCACCACCCGCACGTCCAGCTGCGGGTGGCGCTCGTGCAGCAGCACGAGGGTGGTGGGCAGCAGGCCGCGCGCGGCGGTCGCGAACGCGCCGACGCGCAGCTCCCCCACCGCGGCGCCGCGCTGCTCCTCCAGCGCCACCTCGACGCCCTCGACGAGCGCCAGCACCTGCCCGGCGGCCGCCGACAGCAGGTGCGCCGCGTCGGTGAGCGCCACGCCCCGGCCGCGCCGCTCCAGCAGCGTGGTGCGGGTCTCGCGCTCCAGCTTGGCGATCTGCTGCGACACCGCCGAGGGGGTGTAGCCGAGCGCGGTGGCCGCCGCGCCGACCGAGCCGTGCGTCGCCACCGCGTGCAGCGCGCGCAGCCGTCCGAGGTCCAACATGCAGCGATCCTAAACTGAAGACTTCAGAACTCGTTGCTGGTGCTAAACGTTCGCAGCGCCGAGAGTGGAGCGCGTGAAACCACGCCACGCCGCCCTCGCGGTGCTCGTCGCCACCATCTGGGGCGTCAACTTCGTCGTCATCAAGGTGGGCCTGCGCGACTTCCCGCCGATCCTCTTCTCCGCGCTGCGCTTCCTGGCCGCCGCCGTGCCCGCGCTGTGGTTCGTCGGCCGGCCGCGCGTGGCGTGGAAGTGGATCGTGGCCGTGGCGCTGGCGCTGGGCGTGGCGAAGTTCGGGCTGCTGTTCGTCGGCATGGCCGCGGGCATGCCCGCCGGGCTGTCGTCGTTGGTGCTCCAGAGCCAGGTGTTCTTCACCGTGCTGCTCGCCGCCGTGCTGCTGCGCGAACGGCCGAGCGCCGTGCAGGTCGTCGGCATGGGCGTGGCGGCGGTCGGCATCGTGGTCATCGGCGCCGACTACGGCGCGGGCAGCCCGCTCGGCGCGTTCCTGCTGGTGGTCACGGCCGCGCTGGCGTGGGGACTGGCGAACGTCGCCACCCGGCGCGCCCAGGCGCCCGACCCGCTCAACTTCATCGTCTGGGTGAGCGCGGTCGCGTTCCCGCCGCTGCTCGTCCTGTCCCTGGTGTTCGAGGGCCCGGCGGCGGACCTCGCCGCGCTGCGCGGGCTCGACTGGTCGAACGTCGGCGCGATCCTGTTCATCGCGTGGGTGTCGACGCTGCTCGGCTTCGGCCTGTGGAACTCCCTGCTGCACACCTACGAGGCCGCCGTCGTCGTGCCGTTCGCCCTGCTGGTGCCGGTGGCGGGGATGCTGTCGGGGTGGCTGCTGCTGGACGAGGCGGTCACGCCGGTCCGGCTGGGCGCGGGCGCGCTGGTGGTGCTCGGCATGGCCGCCACCACGATCCGCCGCCGCCGCGTGCCGCGCGCGGAGCGGGAGCCGGCGGCGGTCGCGGTGCCGTAGCCGCACGCGCGGGCGCTCACGACACGGGCGGTGCACCCGCGGGCGGGATGACGGGCAGTCCCCGCGGCGCACCGCGCTCCAGCAGGTCCTTCACCGCACCGGTGTCGAGGTGCTCGACGACCAGGTCCCCGAGCAGGTCGAGCTGCGCCGCCCGGCGGCCGGCGAAGTCGACGTCCGGCGCGGGGGTGAAGCCGTCGCGGCCCGCGTGGCCCGCGGCCCAGCGCAGGAACGCCCGCCGGAACGCGTCGTTCTCCAGCAGCCCGTGCCAGTGCGTGCCCGCCACGCGCCCCCGCAACGCGCCCTCCGCCGTGCCGTCGGCCAGGGTCACCAGGCCGTCCTCGGCGCTGCGGGCGACCGAGCCGTGGTGGATCTCGTAGCCGGTGACGGGTTCGCCGAACGCCGTGCCGCGCGGGTTCCCCAGGGCCTTGTCCGCCGCGAACCGCACGTCCACGTCCAGCAGGCCGAGCCCCGCCACCGTCCCCGCGCGGGACTCCACCGGGTCGTCGATGCGCGCGCCGAGCATCTGGAACCCGCCGCAGATGCCCAGCACCGGGCCGTCGTGCGCGGCGACCGCGTCGGCGAGGCCGGTGGCGCGCAGCCAGCGCAGGTCCTCCACGGTGGCCTTCGAGCCGGGCAGCACCACGAGGTCCGCGTCGGCCAGCCGGGACGGTTCGGTGACGAACCGCACGGACACGCCCGGCTCGCAGGCCAGCGCCTCCACGTCGGTGGCGTTGGAGATGCGCGGCAGCCGCACCACCGCCACCCGCAGCCACTGGTCGCCGCGCGGCGCCTCCGGCCGCCCGATCACGCCGTCCGCGGCGTAGGACAGCGAGTCCTCGGCGTCGAGCCACAGCTCCTCGCGCCACGGCAGCACGCCGTGCACCGGCCGCCCGGTCAGCGCCCGCAGCTGGCGCAGACCCGGTTCCAGCAGGGCCGGGTCACCGCGGAACTTGTTCACCACGAACCCGGCGACCAGCGCCTGGTCGGCCGGGTCCAGCAGGGCGAGGGTGCCGAACAGGTGCGCGAACACCCCGCCGCGGTCGATGTCGCCGACCACCACCACCGGCAGGTTCGCGGCGCGCGCCAGCCCCATGTTCGCGATGTCGTCCGCCCGCAGGTTGATCTCGGCGGGCGAGCCCGCGCCCTCGCAGACCACCGCCTCGAAGTCGTCGCGCAGGGAGTCGAGGGTGTCGAGCACGGTGGTCATCAGCTCGGCCTTGCGCGCCCGGTAGGACAGGGCGGACACCTCGCCCACCGCCCGGCCCAGCACGACGACCTGCGAGCTGCGGTCGCCGCCCGGCTTGAGCAGCACCGGGTTGAACCGCACGCTCGGCTCCAGCCCGCACGCGGCGGCCTGGAGCGCCTGCGCCCGGCCGATCTCGCCGCCGTCGCGCGTGACGACCGAGTTGTTGGACATGTTCTGCGCCTTGAACGGGGCGACCGCCACGCCCTCGCGCGCCAGCCAGCGGCACAGCCCGGCGACCAGGACGCTCTTGCCCGCGTCCGAGGTCGTCCCCGCCACCAGCAACGCGCTGCGCACGAATGTCCCTCCGCCGTCGGTCCCGGCTGACATCATCCACGTCATGGTCGACGTCCCCGCCACCGCGGTCCTGGTGCACAGCCCGTACCTGGGACCCGCCAGCCTCCGTCCGCTCGCCCGGGTCCTGGCCTCCCTCGGGCACCCCGTGCTGATGCCGGACCTGAGGGCGACGGTCAACGCCGCGCCCGTGCACCAGCGGCTCATCGGGGTGTTCGCCGACGCGGTCGAGGAGTCCGAGGTGGTGGGCGACCTGGTGCTCGTCGGGCACGGCGGCGCCGGTCCGCTGCTGCCCGCGTTCGCCGACGCGCTGGAGACGCCGGTGCGCGGCCTGGTGTTCCTGGACGCCGAGCTGCCCACGCCCGGCCGCAGCTGGCGCGACGACGCGCCCGCCGAGCGCATGGCGCGCCTCAAGTCCCTCGCGCGGGGCGGCCTGATGCCGCGCTGGGACCTGTGGTTCGCGCCCGAGGCGCTGTCGGCGATGGTGCCCGACGTGCGGCTGCTGGAGGAGATCGTGGGCGAGGCGCCCGAGGTGCCGCTGGCGTTCCTGAAGGAGGCCCGGCCCACCGTGTCGTGGACCGGGGCCTGCTCCTACCTGCGGCTGAGCGCGGTCTACGACGCCGCCGCCGGTCGGGCCCGCGAGCTGGGCTGGCCCGTGGTGTCGCTCGACGCGCACCACCTGGCCGCCGCCACCGAGCCCGACCCGGTCGCCTCGGCGCTCGTGCCGCTGCTCGGCGGGCGGTGACCCGGGTCAGCAGACGGTGAGGATCTCCGCGCCGTCGTCGGTCACGACCAGGGTGTGCTCGAACTGGGCCGTCCAGCTCTTGTCGCGGGTGGTGACGGTCCAGCCGTCGTCCCACACGTCGTGCTCGATGCCGCCGAGGGTGATCATCGGCTCGATGGTGAACGTCATGCCCGGCTCGATGACCGTGGGGACGTGCGGGGCGTCGTAGTGCAGCACGACCAGGCCGCTGTGGAAGGTGCGGCCGATGCCGTGGCCGGTGAAGTCGCGCACCACGCCGTAGCCGAAGCGGTTGGCGTACGCCTCGATGACGCGGCCCACGACGTTGAGCTGCCGGCCCGGCTTGACCGCCTTGATGGCGCGCATCGTGGCCTCGTGCGTGCGCTCGACCAGCAGGCGGACCTCCTCGCGCACGTCGCCGGCCAGGAAGGTGGCGTTCGTGTCGCCGTGCACGCCGCCGATGTAGGCGGTGACGTCGACGTTGACGATGTCACCGTCCCGCACGACCGTCGAGTCGGGGATGCCGTGGCAGATGACCTCGTTCAGCGAGGTGCAGCAGGACTTCGGGAAGCCGCGGTAGCCGAGCGTCGACGGGTACGCGCCGTTGTCGCACAGGAACTCGTGCGCCACGGCGTCGATCTCGTCGGTGGTCACGCCGGGCACGATGACCTTGCCCGCCTCCTGGAGGGCCTGCGCGGCGAGCCTGCCCGCGACGCGCATGGCCTCGATCACCTCGGGCGGCTGCACCCACGGGTCGGTGTTCCTCTTGGGCTCCGAGCGGTCCACGTACTCGGGGCGTTCGATCCCCTCGGGCACCGGACGACGCGGGGACTGCACACCTGGCTGGAGGACGGCACGAACGGACGACATGCCCCCAGGTTACGACGCGTCGTGGAGCGGACCGCGCCGTGTGCCCGTTGTGCGGCCGGCCGGTGCCGGGCGGCCCGGTGACCGGTCAGCCCAGCGCGGCCAGGAACCTGGCCGTGGCCTCGACCGCCGGGCCCGACGAGTTCGCGCCCACCACCAGGGTGGCGAAGGCGACGTCACCCCGGTAGCCGACGAACCAGCCGTGCGAGTTGACGCCGTCGCCGAACTGGGCCGTGCCGGTCTTGCCCCGCACGTCGCCGTACGGCTTGAGCTGCGGCGCGCTGCCGTAGTCGACCACCTCGCGCATCATCGCCCGCAGCGGCTCCAGGACGGTCGGCGCGGGCGGGGTCGGGTTGTGGTCGACCTTCGTCTCGCGGCCCTCGATCAGCGTCGGCACCGGCACCGCGCCCGACGCGGCGGTGGCGGCGACGACGGCCATGCCGAACGGGCTGGCCAGCACCTTGCCCTGGCCGAAGCCGTCCTCGGCGCGCTCGACCACGTCGGTGGCGGGCGGCACGGAGCCGGTGATCGTGGTGATCGCCGGGATCTCGTAGTCCACGCCCAGGCCGAACGAGTCCGCCGCCTTCGTCAGCGCGTCCGGCGCCATCCCGGCCGCCAGCTCGGCGAACGTCGTGTTGCACGAGAACGCGAACGCCGAGCGCAGCGGGATGGTGCCCTTGTCGAAGTCGCGGTCGTTCGGCACGATCCGGCGGCCGTCGATCGTGGTCCGCCCCGGGCACGGCAGGGGCGTGTCCGCGGTCGCCCGGCCGGTGCCGATCGCCGCCGCGGCGGACACCACCTTGAACGTCGAGCCCGGCGGGTACTGGCCGGTCAGCGCCACGGGGCCCTCGGCGTCGGCCGGCGCGTTCTGCGCGACAGCCAGCACGTCGCCGGTCGACGCGGACAGCGCCACCAGCATCGCCGCCTGCGGCACGGGCTCCAGCGCGTCCTCGGCGGCCGTCTGCACCGCCCGGCTCAGCACGGTCCTGACGGCCCGCGCCGGCTCGGGCTGCTGCTCGTGCAGCGTCTCCACCTCGTCGCCGGCCGCGCCCACCGTGTGGACGCGCACGCCGGCGCGGCCCTCGACCTCCTCCTCCACGTGCCCGCGGATCGCGGGCAGGACCTGCGAGCCGAACGTGCGCGACGGCGCGAGCAGGGTGGTCTGGGAGGTGAACCGCACGCCCGGCAGGTCGTAGATGGCCGGTTTCACGGTCTGGTAGTCGGCGTCCCGCAGCGCCGCCACCTGGTAGGCCTGCCCGGCCGGGACCCCGGCCGCACCCCGGGTGATGGACTCGCGGGTGATCGCGGCGTCGATCGGGGACAGGGCGGCGGACAGCGCGGCGGCCACCGCGGGCACGTCGCCCGCCTCCTGCGCGTTCAGCAGCACCGAGACGACCTGCTCGGGCGCCAGCAGCGCCGCGCCGTCGCGGTCCAGCACGGGCGCGGGCTCCGGCCGCACCTCGGCCAGGCCCAGCGTCTGCTCGGCGGCGAGCTTGGGGTGCACGACGGACGGGGCCCAGTGGACCTTCCAGTCCTCGTCCTCGCGCCGCAGGTCGAACCTGGTCTGGTAGGTCCACGCGTGGCCGTCGCCGAGGTCCCATGCGAGTTCCGCCGTGGCGTCCGCGGTGGACGACTCGCCCGCCGAGCGCACCTGCTGCACGGTCGCGCGCAGGGCGGCGGGCTCGAGCACCCCCCGGACCTCGTCCAGCAGCTCCTTCGCACCCGCCGGGTCGTCGGTGACGCCCGCGGCGCCGTCGACGTCACCGGCCGCGAGCTTGGCGAGGAAGTCGTCCGCCACCTGGTCGGGCCCCGGGCGGGAGGAGAACAGCCCACAGCCGCCGACGAGCAGCAGCACGACCACGGTCAGGGCGAGCGTGCGCGCGATCACGGCCCGAGTATGCCCGTGCGCCGCCGCCGACGGGGTGCCACCCGCTCAGAACAGGACGGTGGCGTACTCGCCGACCTGCGCGAAGCCGATCCTGCGGTAGGCGGCCTGCGCCACCTCGTTGTAGGAGTTCACGTAGAGCGAGGCGGTCCGCCCCAGGCCGCGGACCAGGCGGTCCGCGACGGCCGCGGTGCCGGCCGTGCCGATGCCGCAGCCCCGCCGGTCGGGCCGCACCCACACGCCCTGGATCTGGCCGACCCGCGCCGACATGGCCCCGATCTCGGCCTTGTAGACGACGTCGCCACCCTCGAACCGGGCGAACGCCCGGCCGCCCGCGATGAGCTCGGCCACCCGCGCCCGGTAGGACGCACCGCCGTCCTCGGCGCACGGGTCGACGCCGACCTCCTCGATGAACATGGAGATCGCCGCGGGCAGGTACCGGTCCAGCTCGTCCGGTCGCACCGGCCGCACCAGCGGGTCCGGCGCGACCGACGGGGTGCCGCCGAGCGCCATCAGCGGCTGCGCGGGGCGCACCTCGCGGGCGGGGCCCCAGTCCCGGGACAGCTCCTCCCACAGGCCGAGCACCTGCTCCGAGGGCCCGACCAGCGACGAGCACATCCGGCCGCGCCGGCGCGCCCGGTCGGCGAAGCCGCGCAGCGCCGCCGCGTCACCGCGCAGCGGGATCAGGTTGGGCCCGGCGAAGCAGAGGGCGTCCACCCGGCCGCCGCGCAGCGCGCGGTGGTCGTAGGCCCACACCTCGCCGCCCAGCCGCCACGGGTCGAGCCCCGCGACCTCGACCCGGGCGGCGACCATGCAGGACGCCACCGGGTCGGCCGCGAGCACCGCGAGGACCTCGCTCAGGTCCCGCTCGTCGAGCAGGCGCGCGCCAGCCAACCTCAACACGGTTCAAGCCTGCCAGAAGGACGGCGTCATCCGCGCGTCCACCACCCGCTCAGCCGACCGAGACGACCGGTTCACCGCCCTCGACGGACTCGCCCATCTCCTCGGCGAGGCGCATGGCCTCCTCGATGAGGGTCTCCACGATCTGGTGCTCGGGCACGGTCTTGATCACCTGGCCCTTGACGAAGATCTGGCCCTTGCCGTTGCCGGAGGCGACGCCCAGGTCGGCCTCGCGGGCCTCGCCGGGACCGTTGACGACGCAGCCCATGACGGCCACCCGCAGCGGCACCTCCATGCCCTCCAGACCGGCGGTGACCTGCTCGGCGAGGGTGTAGACGTCCACCTGGGCCCGCCCGCACGACGGGCAGGACACGATCTCCAGCTTGCGCGGGCGCAGGTTGAGCGACTGGAGGATCTGGTGGCCGACCTTGACCTCCTCGACCGGCGGCGCGGACAGCGAGACCCGGATCGTGTCGCCGATGCCCTGGCGCAGCAGCGCGCCGAACGCCACCGCCGACTTGATGGTCCCCTGGAACGCCGGACCGGCCTCGGTCACGCCCAGGTGCAGCGGGTAGTCGCACTGCTCGGCCAGCAGCTCGTAGGCGCGGACCATGACGACCGGGTCGTTGTGCTTGACCGAGATCTTCAGGTCGTGGAAGTCGTGCTCGGCGAACAGCGACGCCTCCCACAGCGCGGACTCGGCCAGCGCCTCCGGGGTGGCCTTGCCGTACTTCGCCATCAGCCGCGGGTCGAGCGACCCGGCGTTGACGCCGATCCGGATGGGCGTGCCGTGGTCGCGGGCCGCCGCGGCGATCTCCTTGACCTTGTCGTCGAACTTCCGGATGTTGCCCGGGTTGACCCGCACCGCCGCGCAGCCCGCCTCGATGGCCGCGAACACGTACTTCGGCTGGAAGTGGATGTCCGCGATCACCGGGATCTGGGACTTCTTCGCGATCGCGGCGAGCGCGTCCGCGTCGTCCTGCGACGGGCACGCCACGCGCACGATGTCGCAGCCCGCCGCGGTCAGCTCCGCGATCTGCTGCAACGTCGCGTTGACGTCCGCGGTGAGGGTGGTCGTCATCGACTGCACCGACACCGGGAACTCGCTCCCGACGCCGACGGACCCCACCATGAGCTGGCGGGTCTTGCGCCGTTCCGACAGCACCGGAGGCGGCATCGCCGGGATACCGAGCATGACGCCGTCACTCATGTACTAACACCTCTCATGGGAGCCGGATGGGGTTGACGATGTCGGCGGTGATCGTCAGCAGCGTGACCGAGCCGCCGATCAGGATCACGAAGTAGGTCAGCGGCAGGAGCCGCAGGTAGTTGACCGGCGCGCCGGCGGGCAGGCCGCGGAGCTTCCTCACCCAGTTTCGCACCCGTTCGTACAGGTTGACCGCGATGTGACCACCGTCAAGCGGCAGCAGGGGCAGGAGGTTGAACACACCCACGAAGAAGTTCAGGCCGGCGAGCATGAGCCAGAAGAACGGCCACAGGCCCTTCTCGACCGCGTCGCCGCCCAGGACGCTGGCGCCCACGACGCTGACCGGGGTGTCGACGTCGCGCTCCGCGCCGCCGATGGCCTTGACCACCGCGGGGATCTTCTCCGGGAACCGGAGCAGACCCTCCCAGGTGTTCTGGAACATCGTGCCGGTGAACTTGGTGGCGCCGCCGACCGCGGTGAGCGCGTCGTACTCGAAGTTCTGCTCGTGGATGACGCCGATGGCGCCGATCTCCTGCTTGTAGGTCGAGCCGTCGGCCCTGCGCAGCTCGCGCTCGACCCGCGCCACGTCGGCGGTCAGCGTCAGCTCGCGGCCGTCGCGCTCGACCCGGAACTCGGTCGTGCCGGCGCGCTCGCGCGTCTCGGTGATGACGTCGGTCCAGGTGGGGGTGGAGGTCCCGGCCACGGCCAGGATCTCGTCGCCGGGCCGGAAGCCCGCGTCCTTGGCCGGGGCGGGCGCGCCGGCGGCGCACTCGGCGTCCACGCTGTTCTGCACGCACGGGGCGACCTCGGCGATCACGGCCGTGTCGCGCACGTTGGGCAGGCCGAACGTGAAGGCCATGAAGTAGAGGATGACGAACCCGACGATGAAGTGCGTGATGGAGCCCGCCGAGAGCACGACGACGCGCTTCCAGGTCTTCTGCCGGTAGAACGCGCGGGGCGCGTCGTCGGGGTGGACCTCCTCCAGCGAGGTCATGCCGGTGATCTCGCAGAACCCGCCCGCGGGGATCGCCTTGAGGCCGTACTCGGTCTCGCCGCGGCGGAACGACCAGATCTTCGGCCCGAACCCGATGAAGTACCGGGTGACCTTCATCCCGAACATCTTCGCCGTGGCCAGGTGGCCCAGTTCGTGCAGCGCGATCGAGATGCCGATCAGCAGGGCGAAGAGCAGGATGCCCAAAAAGAAGACCACGGTCAGTCCCTTCCCGACCCCGCCGGGGCGGCCACGAGTTCCCGCGCCCGCGCGCGGGCCCAATCCTCCGCCGCGAGCACCTCGGCGACGTCCGCCGGCTCGTGAGCCCAGTCACCGGCCTCGTCGAGCACGCGCCGCACAGTGTCCACGATGGAGGTGAACGACGTGCGACCGCCGAGGAAGACGGCGACAGCTTCCTCGTTGGCCGCGTTGTAGACCGCGGGGAGGCAGCCCCCGCCGGAGCCCGCCCACCTGGCCAGGCGCACCGCCGGGAACGTGTCGTCGTCCAGCGGTTCGAACGTCCACGCGGTCGCCACGTCGAAGGTACACGCGGACGAGGCGCCGGGGACGCGGTCGGGCCAGCCGAGGCCCAGCGAGATGGGCAGCTTCATGTCCGGCGGGCTGGCCTGCGCCAGCGTGGAGCCGTCGGTGAAGGTCACCATCGAGTGAATGACCGACTGCGGGTGCACGACCACGTCGATGCGCTCGTAGGGCACGCCGAACAGCAGCTGCGCCTCGATCAGCTCCAGGCCCTTGTTGACCAGCGTGGCCGAGTTGACGGTGATGACCGGCCCCATGGACCACGTGGGGTGGGCAAGGGCGTCACGCGCGGTGACGTCCGCGAGCTGGTCCCGGGTCCGGCCGCGGAACGGGCCGCCGGAGGCGGTGAGCACGAGCTTGGCCACCTCGTCCTCCCGGCCGCCGCGCAGGCACTGCGCCAGCGCCGAGTGCTCGGAGTCGACCGGCACGATCTGGCCCGGCTTGGCGGCCTTGAGCACGAGGGGGCCGCCCGCGATCAGCGACTCCTTGTTGGCCAGGGCGAGCGTGGCGCCGGTGGCGAGCGCGTGCAGCGTGGGTTCGAGGCCGATCGAGCCGGTCACGCCGTTGAGCACGACGTCGGCGGGGGTCGAGTCGATGAGGTCGGTGGCGGCGGTGGGGCCGGCGAGGATGCGGGGCAGCGTGAACCCGCCCCGCGCGTAGCCGCGCTTCTGCGCCTCGGCGTAGAGGGCGAGCGTGACGTCCTCGACGGCGGTGGCCCGGGACACGGCGACCGCGGCGACCCCGAACTCGACGGCCTGGGCGGCGAGCGCGGCGGGGTCCGCGCCGCCGGCGGCCAGTCCGACCACGGAGAACCGGTCGCGGTTGGCGGCGATGACGTCGAGGGCCTGGGTGCCGACGGACCCCGTGGAGCCGAGGACCAGGACCGTGCGTGGTGTGCTCATCACGTCCATTGTTCCGGACACCGGCCGACACCCTCACAGCGGTCGTTCGATAACAGAATGGTAACCCACGCGTGGCGCGCCCTCGCGGTGGGCACTCCCTGATCAAGCGCCACGACGAATCCGCTCGCCGTGGTCCTCAGGAAGGAGAGCCCCCGTGGGCATCTTGGGTTGGATTGTGCTCGGCCTGATCGCGGGTGCCATCGCCAAGGCCATCATGCCTGGTCGCGACCCCGGTGGCATCATCATCACGATGCTGCTCGGCATCGTCGGCGCCATCATCGGCGGTTTCGTGGGGCGTGCCATCTTCGGCACGGACCTCAACACGTTCTTCAGCCTGAGCACCTGGCTGCTGGCCATCCTCGGCTCGCTGATCGTGCTCGGCATCTACCGCCTGGTGACGGGCAACCGAGCCAGGGCTTGACATCGACCGACCCGTCGAGGCGGGTCTGAGCGAACTCACGCGGAGCGGCCCCCGTCGACCTCGGTCGGCGGGGGCCGCTCCGCGTCCCGGTCACCCGCGCCCGCTCACCCGGCGAGCCCGGCGTCGCGGGCCAGCAGCGCGGCCTGCACCCGGTTGGTGAGGCCGAGCTTGGCGAGCAGCCGGCTCACGTAGGTCTTCACGGTCGCCTCGCTCATGTGCAGCCGGTGGCCGACGTCGGCGTTCGACATGCCGAGCCCGAGCAGGGCCAGCACCTCGACCTCCCGCTCGGTCAGGCCCGCGACCTGCCGCACCGCCTCCTGCCTGCGCGGCTGGCCCACCTGGGCGACCATGCCGACCACGCGGCTCGTGACCATCGGCGACAGGTACGCCTCACCCGCGTGCACGGCCCGCACCGCGCGCAGCAGCTCCTCGGGGGCGGAGTCCTTGAGCAGGAAGCCGGCCGCGCCGTCGGACAGCGCGCGCACGATGTTGTCGTCCTCGCCGAACGTGGTCAGCACCACGACGCGCACGCCCGGCGCGACCGAGCGCAGCTCGCGGGCCGCCGCCAGGCCGTCCAGGCGCGGCATGCGGATGTCGAGCACGGCGACGTCGACCCGCCGCTCCCGGGCCAGGGCGACGGCCTCCCGGCCGTCACCGGCCTCGGCGACCAGCTCGATGTCGTCGGCGGTGCCGAGGATGGCCTTGATGCCCGCGCGCATCAGCGGCTCGTCGTCGGCGATGAGGACCCGGATCAACGTTCACATCCCCTGGAGGTGGGTTGTCTTCTCGACGAGCCGTCCGCCCGCGAAGCAGAACCGGACGACCCTGGTCGCCTGCGACCGGTAGCTCTGCTCGTCGGCCACGCGGTACCGGCACGTCGCCCCGGCGGGTTCCGGCGGCGCGTCGGAGCTGAGGTCGCCCAGCGGCGGTTCGGCGCCGCCCGGCAGCCTCGCCATCACGTCGGCCTCGGCCTGGCCGACCTCGATCGAGTCGTACAGCGCCTGGTCGACGACCTTGGTGAAGGGCTGGGAGCCGATCCACGTGTAGCCGCCCACGACCACCACCACGACGACCCCGGCGAGCAGGATGGAGCCGACGCCCGCCCACTTGCGGATGCCGGTCGGCTTGGCGGGCTCGGGCTCCACCTCGTCGGACGGCTCGTCGTCCGCCGCGGCGGTGTCCTCGTAGGGCAGCACGGCCGCGATCCGGAACCCGCCGGCGGGCAGCTCGCCGACGTGCAGCATGCCGCCCGCCAGCCGCACCCGCTCCCCCAGGCCGATCAGGCCGAAGCCGGCGCCCTCGGGCCGCTTCGCGCGGGGCGGGTTGTTGCGGACCTCGACGACCAGCGCGTCCGGCTCGTACTTCACGGTGACCTGCACGCTCGCGCCGGGCGCGTGCTTGCTGGCGTTGGTCAGGCCCTCCTGGGCGATGCGGTAGGCGGCGTGGCTGACCTTCGCGGGCAGCGGCACGGGTTGGCCGCCGCGGACCAGGCTGACCCGCACGCCGGCCCGCCGGGCGCCCTCGACCAGCTCGTCGATCGCGTCCACGGTGCGTCGGACCTGGTCCTCCTCGGGCTCGTCGCGCCGCAGCACGCCGATGACGCCGCGCAGCTCCTCCATCGCGGTCAGGGCGGCGCTGCGCAGCACCTGGACGGCCTCGCGCTGCTTCTCGCCCAGCCCGCTGTCGAGCGCGAGCGCGCCCGCGTGCACGGAGATGAGGCTGAGCCGGTGGCCGAGGCTGTCGTGCATGTCCTGGGCGATGCGGTTGCGCTCGCGCAGCCGCACCTGGCGCGACACCATCCGCCGCTCGCGCACCACCCGCTCCTCGCGCTCCTGCAGCGCGGCGACCAGGGCGTTGCGCTGGGCGGTGTACCGGCCGACGAGGAACGGCAGGGCGACGGCCATGCCGTAGACGGTGAGCATCACGAACGACCCGAACGGGCCGGACAGGCCCGGCGTCGACACGCCCCAGGCCAGCATGTGCAGGGCCAGGGCGAGCACGGCGGTGAACAGCGCCCGCTGCCACGACGCGATCCGGTAGCCGGCGCCGTAGGCGAGCATCACGATCATGACGAGGCCGCCGTGCTCGTGGCCGAACACCACCCAGGTGCCGATCAGCAGCGCCAGCGCCGGGAACAGCAGCCGCACGAGGTACAGCGCCACGTAGCCCGCGCCGACCCCGGCCAGGACCAGGCCGGACGTCCGCCAGTCGCCCTGGAGCCAGCCGGGGAACACGTCCATCGCGAGCATCACCAGCACCGCGAACACCTCGCGGGCGACGCGCCACGGCGTCACCCGGGCGAGCCGGGCGGCGTGGGTGCGCAGGAAGGCGGCCGGCGCCTCCCGGAGATCCGGCAGGTCCGGCCGGAACCGCTGGACGCGGTGCACGACAGGGGTCACAGGTGACCACGGTAGAGAAGCCGCAGGTCGTCGGCCGCGTTCATTGGTCGCGAAGGTGTTCGACGAAAGTTGACGCGCGCCCGGCGCGGCGGGCCCGCCAGGTGGCGACGAGCACGCCCGCGACCAGCAGCGCCGCGCTCACCCCCACCATCAACGTCGACAGGGCGACGATCTCCGGGGAGACGCCGCGCTTCGACGCCTGGGCGTAGACGAACACCGGCAGCGTCGTCGACCCCACCCCGGTCAGGTAGCTCGACGTCACGACGTCGTCGAAGGAGAGCAGGAACGCGAACGCGAACCCCGCCGCCACGGCGGGCGCCACCAGGGGCAGCGTGATCGTGCGGAAGGCGACCAGCGGACCGGCCCCGAGGTCGGCGGCGGCCTCCTCCAGGCGGTGGTCCATGCCGGCCACCCGCGCCCGCACCACCACGACGACGAAGCTCAGCGAGAACGCCACGTGCGCCGCCACCAGGGCGCCGAACCCGAGCGGGATGCCGGCGAGCTTCACGCAGAACCCGAGCAGCGCCACCCCCAGCACCACCTCGGGGACGACCAGCGGCAGGCTGAGCAGCACCGTCCACAGGCCCCGCCCGGGGAACGCCCGCCGCAGCCCGAACGCGGCCAGCGTGCCGATCAGCGTGGCCACGACGGCGCTGGTCAGCGCCAAACGCAGGGTCAGGCCGAGCGCGCCGAGCACGCGGTCGTCGGCGAACAGCTCGGCGTACCAGCGGGTCGACAGGCCGGTGATCCGGCTCAGCGAGCGCGAGTCGTTGAACGACACGACCGCCAGCCACGCGATCGGCGCGTACAGGAACGCGAACACCAGCCCGGCCACCCCGCCGAGCACCCACGGTCGCCGGGTCACAGCACGTCCTCCCCCGGTTTCCCGCGCAGCACCAGCACGACCACCACGAGCACCAGCAGCAGCACGGCCATCGCCGAGCCGAGCGGCCAGTTGTTGCCGCCCCGGAACTGGTCGTCGATGACGCTGCCGAACGTGGACTGGTCCACGCCACCGAGCAGCCGGGGCGTCACGAAGTCGCCCGCCGCGGGCACCAGGACCAGCAGCGACCCGGCCAGCACGCCCGGCGCGACACCGGGCAGCACGACCCGCAGGAACGTCGACGACCGGCCGTGGCCGAGGTCGTAGGACGCCTCCGCCAGCCGGAAGTCGAACCGCTCGCACGCCACGTACAGCGGCAGCACCATGAACGGCAGGAAGCCGTAGGTCAGGCCGAGCACCACCGCGCCGTGGGTCAGCAGGAACCCGCCCTCGCGGTCCAGCCCGACGTACCCGAGCACCGTGTTGACCAGGCCCTCGCCGTCCAGCAGCGCCTTCCACGCGTAGACGCGGGCCAGGTAGCTCGACCAGAACGGCACCAGCACCGCCGCGAGCAGCGCCGTGCGGTACCTCCCGCCGTGCCGCGCGGTGAACCACGCCAGCGGGAAGCCCAGCAGCAGGCACAGCAGCGTCGTGAGCACCGCGTAGGCCAGCGTGCGGCCGAAGATCGGCAGGAACGCCGGGTTCAGGGCCGTCGCGTACGCCTGCGTGGTCCACGGCAGCACGGCCCGCGCCACGCCGGTGTCCCGGGTGGCGAAGCTGAACTGCACGACCAGCGCCAGCGGCGCGATGAGGAACAGGCCGAGCCACAGGCCGGTCGGCGCGAGCAGACCGGTGGCGACCAGCCAGCGGGGACGTGCCATCAGCCGGTCTTCACCCTGGTCCACGCGTCGGCGTAGCGGGCCTCCAGGTCCGCGCCGAGGTCCTTGGTGAACGGCAGCTTCGCCAACTGCTCCTCCGACGGGTACACGAGCGGGTCGTTCAGCAGCTCGGGGTCGATCAGCAGGCGGGCGGCCTCGTTGGGGCTGCCGTAGCGGACGGCGTTGGTGAGGGCGGCGCCCACCTCCGGCCGCAGGACGTAGTCGATGAACCGGTGCGCGTTCGCCGCGTGCGGCGCGTCCTTCGGCACGCACAGCAGGTCGACGTAGGACAGGCCGCCCTCGGTCGGGATGGTGTACGCCACGTCCTCGTTGGCGTCGCGGACCTGGAAGGCGTCGCCGGAGTACGCCTGCGCCAGCGGCACCTGGCCGGACGTCAGCGGCTCGATCACGTCCGAGGTGATCTGGCCGAGCTTCTTCTTCAGCGCCAGCAGCGCGGCTGCGGCCTCGTCCACCTGCTTCACGTCCGTGGTGTTCGGGTCGTGGCCCAGCACGAGCAGGCCCAGCGCCATGGCGTCGCGCGCCTCGTCGAGGATCGAGCTGCGGCCCTGCGCGGCGGCCAGGTCGTAGGCCGAGAACCCGGTCACGTCGCCGAGCTGGGACTTCGAGTACGCCAGGCCCGTCGTGCCCCACGCCCACGGCACCGAGTAGCGGTTGCCCGGGTCGTACTCCGCCTCGGTGAACCTGGGGCCCAGGTTGTCCAGGTTCGGGATCAGGTCGTGGTCCAGCGGCGAGAGCAGGCCCGAGCGCAGGAACCGGCGCAGGAAGTTGTCACTCGGCACGACGAGGTCGTAGCCCGCCGCCCCGGAGGCGATCTTGGCCTCCATCTCGTCGTTGGTGCTGAAGTTGTCGTAGGTGACCTCGATGCCCGAGACCTCCCGGAACCCCGACAGCGTGTCCGGCGCGATGTAGTCGGTCCAGTTGTAGAAGTTCAGCTTCGGCTCGTCGGTCGCGTTGGTCGCCTTCGTGGCCGACGTCGCCGCGCCGCTCGTGCCGGACGGGGCCTCGCCCACGCCGCACGCGCCGGTGGCTGCCAGCGCGAAGAACGCGGAGGAGCGCAGCATCGTCCGGCGCGTCACCTTCGGGCCGGCATCCCACAAACGGGCGATCCGGAGGTTCTTCTCAGTCATCGGTGCTCGCTCTCCAGCAGAACGGTGAAGTCGGGGTCCCAGGCCATGCGCACGGGTTGGCCGGGCGCGCCCGCGTCGGTGGTGCGGCGGGTGTTCTGGACGAACGCGACCAGCTCACCGCCACCCGGCACGTCCACCACGTACTGCGTGGACACGCCGGTGTAGACGACGTCGCGCACGGTGCCGGTGAGCACGCACCAGCCCGTCGGCGGCTCGTCGTCGAGGTCGTGCAGGTGCACCTTCTCCGGCCGCACGGTCGCCGCGACCCGCTGCCCGTGCTTCACCGACCGGGTGAGGAGAGGCACGCGCAGTCCGGTGACACCGGGCGCGTCCAACCGCGCCCAACCGCCCTCCACACCGGACACCGTCGCGTCCAGGATGTTCGACGTGCCGATGAAACCGGCCACGAAGCGGGTCGCCGGGCGCTCGTAGACGTCCTCCGGGTAGCCGACCTGCTCCAGCCTGCCCGCGTTCATCACGGCGACGCGGTGCGACAGCACCAGCGCCTCCTCCTGGTCGTGCGTCACGTAGAGGAACGTGGTGCCGACCTCGCGCTGGATGCGCATCAGCTCGATCTGGAGCTCCTTGCGCAGAACCGCGTCCAGCGCGCCAAGGGGCTCGTCGAGCAGGAGGAGCCGCGGGCCCGCGGCGAGCGCGCGGGCGATGGCGACCCGCTGCTGCTGGCCGCCGGACAGCTGCGCGGGCCGCCGCTTGGCGTACTGCCCGAGTCGAACCAGTTCCAGGTGCTCACCGACCACCTTCTTCAGCTCCGGGCCCCTGGTGCCCTTGCGCTTCACGCCGTACGCCACGTTGTCCCACACCGACATGTGCGGGAACAGCGCGTAGGACTGGAACACCGTGTTCACGTCGCGCCGGTGCGGCGGGACGCCCACCATGTCCACGCCGTCCAGCTCGATCCTCCCCGACGTGGGGTGCTCGAACCCGGCGATCATGCGCAGCAGGGTCGTCTTGCCGCAGCCCGACGGCCCGAGGACGGAGAAGAACTCGCCCTCGTGCACGTTGAGCGTCACGTCGTTCACCGCGGTCTGGTCGGAGAAGCGCTTGGTGACGCCGTGCAGCCCGACCTCGACGGGTGCGAAGGTGTCGGGCATGCGTTCCTCGGCCGGGTGGAAGCCGCGGACCGGCTGATCGGTCAACCTCATCGCCTTTCTGGCAGCGCGCAGCCCCGGTGGCAGGGCGGGAGCGGTGCGGACGCGCGCGAGGGGTGAGGGTAGACGCCGGAACGGTGCCGCGCACCTCACGTCCCGCGGGGCGCGGGCGTGTGCGACGATTGCGGGCGTTGGTGAACGTGATCGTGATCGGGCAGGAAGGTCGTGCGGCTGTGTCTTCGTCCTCGGAACTGGACAAGCGTCCGGCGGTCGACCCCCACGACGAGCCGTCGGCCGAGTGGGGTTGGCACGGCACCTTCCCGAAGGGCATCAAGATCGCGGGCTGGCTGTCCACGCTGAGCGTGTTCGCCATGCTGATCGGCAACCACCACGGCCGCACCGAGGACCTGTGGGTCGTCCTGATCGGCGTCGCCATGGCCGCCGGTCTGATCTGGCTCCAGGTGCGCAGCCGCACCCCTTGGCGCCGCTGACCCACCCCGGTCCACCGACAGCCTTCGACGCTTCCCGCCCGAGGGCTTCTCGCGTTCACCCCTCATCGACGTGAGGGACACCCGTCCGACCTTCGCGGCAACGAGCAGGTGCCGTGCGGGATGGACCACTCACCTCGTGATCGCACGCACGTAGGCGGGCGCCAGCGCGCGGACCCGCTCACCGTCCACGTCGCCGGCGAGCGCCTCTACCGCCATGCGGACGCCAGGGTCCGCCCCACCGAACTGACTGCGCAGAATGACAGTCGGTCAGGAAACTTTCCCTGATCGGCGACTTTCTCCGGTCGAGGAACTCGCCAGTCGGGGAAAATTCGTGGAACTCGGCCACTTTCCTGCACGAGGAAAGTGGAAAGAACGAGAACTCAGCCCTCCGCCGCCAGCTGCCCGCAGGCGGCGGCGATCTCCTGGCCCCGGGTGTCGCGCACGGTGCACTCCACGCCCTGCTCCTTGACCCTGCGCACGAACTCGCGCTCCACCGGCTTCGGCGACGCGTCCCACTTCGAGCCGGGCGTCGGGTTCAGCGGGATGACGTTGACGTGCACCAGCTGCCCCAGGTACCTGCGCAGCAGCTTGCCCAGCAGGTCGGCGCGCCAGCCCTGGTCGTTGATGTCGCGGATCAGCGCGTACTCGATCGACACGCGACGACCGGTCTTGTCCGCGTAGCCGCGCGCGGCCTCCAGGACCTCGGCGACCTTCCACTTCGTGTTGACCGGCACGAGGGTGTCGCGCAGCTCGTCGTCGGGGGTGTGCAGCGACACGGCCAGCCTGACCTGGAGGTCCTCCTCCGTCAGCTTCCGGATCGCCGGCACCAGGCCGACCGTCGACACGGTCACCGAGCGCTGCGAGATGCCCAGGCCGGACGGCGCCGGGTCGCAGATGCGGTGCACGGCCTCCAGCACCCGCTTGTAGTTGGCCAGCGGCTCGCCCATGCCCATGAACACGATGTTGGACAGCCTGCCGGGACCGCCCGGGAGCAGGCCGTCGCGCATGGCGGCGGCGCCGCGCCGCACCTGGTCCACGATCTCGGCCGTGGACAGGTTGCGGGTCAGGCCGCCCTGGCCCGTGGCGCAGAACGGGCACGCCATGCCGCAGCCGGCCTGCGACGAGATGCACAGGGTGGCGCGGTCCGGGTAGCGCATGAGGACGCTCTCGACCAGCGTGCCGTCGTGGGCGCGCAGCAGCGTCTTGCGGGTCATGCCGTCGTCGGCCTCCACGCCGCGCAGCTCGGTCCACAGCGGGGGCATGAGGTCGGCGACGAGCCGGTCGCGCGCGGCGGCCGGGATGTCGGTCATCGCGTCGGGGTCGACGGTGAGCCGGGAGAAGTAGTGGTTCGACAGCTGCGCGGCGCGGAACGGCTTCTCACCGAGCGCGACGACGGCCTCTCGACGCTGGTCGGCGGAGAGGTCGGCGAGGTGGCGCGGCGGCAGGCCCCGCTTGGGCGCGTCGAAGACGAGGGGGAGGGCAGTCATGGCACCTCCAGTGTCCCACGCCCGCGCCGCTGCCCCCGACCACGCGCACCGTGTGACCGAACACGCTGCGCGATCGGCGGTGCGGTGAGCGGTGACACAGCGTCAAGCGAGCGATCGCCGTTGCATCGCGATACGTTCCGATATATCGTTAATATGTCACAACCGGTCGGTACCGACAGCCGGTACCGGCAACGGGCACTTCACGACGAGGAGCGGGACGATGCGTTTCCACCACGAACACCACGGACACCGGCACGGATACCTGCACCAGCGCGACCACGGGTTCGGCGACCCGCGCGGCGGCGGGCCCGGGGGCGGCTTCGGGCCGTTCCACCCCGGTCCGCCGGCACCACCCGGACCGCTGGGGCCGCCCGAACCGCCGGGCTTCTTCGGCCACGGCCGGGGGCGCGGGCGCGGGGGCAGGCAGCGGAAGGGCAACGTGCGCGCCGCCGTGCTCGCCCTGCTCGCCGAACGGCCGATGCACGGCTACGAGATGATCCAGGAGATCGGCCGCCGCACGGACGGCCTCTGGCGGCCCAGCCCCGGGTCGGTCTACCCGACCCTGCAACTGCTGGCCGACGAGGGCCTGGTCGCCTCCACCGAGGAGGCGGGCGGCAAGAAGCTGTTCACGCTGACCGGGTCCGGGCAGGCGGAGGCCGCGAAGCTGGAGGGCGCGCCGCCGTGGCAGCAGGTCAACGACGAGCTGGACCTGAACGCGGCGAAGCTGCGCACGGCGTCGCGGCACCTCGGCGCGGCGATGCAGCAGATGGCCCACGCGGGCACGCGGGAGCAGCAGAACCGCGCCGTCGAGGTCCTCAACGAGGCTCGCCGCAGGCTCTACGCGATCCTGGGCGAGCTCGACGTCGAGGAGGACGACGCGGACGAGGGGTGACCGCTACCAGCGGTCGTGCACCAGCGGGCGGATGAGCGAGTCGTACACGGCGCGCACCTCGTCCCGGGCCGACGGCGACAGCGGCGGGAGGTCCGCGGCGGCCGAGTTGGCGCGGGCCTGCCCGGCGTTGCGGGCCCCCGGGATCACCACGGTCACCCCGGGCTGGTCGACGATCCACCGCAGCGCGAACTGCGCGAGGGTCGCCCCGGCGGGCACGAGGGGCCGCAGCCGCTCCACCGCCTCCAGGCCGACCTCGAACGGCACCCCGGAGAACGTCTCGCCGACGTCGAACGCGTCGCCGTTGCGGTTGTAGTTGCGGTGGTCGTCCTCGCCGAACGTGGTCGACCGCGTGTACTTGCCGGAGAGCAGGCCGGAGGCGAGCGGCACGCGGGCGATGACCGCCGCGCCCGCCTCGGCCGCCGCCGGGAGCACCCGCTCCAGCGGCTTGAGGCGCAGCGCGTTGAGGATGATCTGGACGCTCGCGACGCCCGGCCGGGCGATCGCGGTCAGCGCCTCCTCGACCGTCTCCACGCTCACGCCGTAGGCGGCGATCCGCTTGGCCTCGACCATCTCGTCGAGGGTGTCGAACACCTCGTCGGTGGAGTACACCGGCGTCGGCGGGCAGTGCAGCTGCACGAGGTCCAGGGTGTCCACGCCGAGGTTCGCGCGGGACCGGTCGTTCCAGGCCAGGAAGTTCTCGCGGGAGTAGTTCCCCGGCACCTGCTCGACGCGGCGGCCCATCTTGGTGGCCACGGTGATGCCCGCGTCACCGCGCTCGCGCAGGAACTTGCCGACCAGGGTCTCGCTGCGGCCGTCGCCGTAGACGTCGGCGGTGTCGAAGAAGGTCACCCCGGTGTCCGCGGCGGCGTGCAGCACCGCGAGCGCGTCGGACTCCTCGACCTGCCCCCAGTCCGCGCCGAGCTGCCAGCAGCCCAGACCGATGACGCCGACCTGCCGACCGAACCTGCCCGCGTTCCTGTTCTCCACGCCGTCGATCCTAGGTGAACGTGCTCAGGGCAGCACGAGACCGGTGGGCTTGCGCCGCACGTGCAGCCGGTAGCCGACCTCGAACGACAGGCCGGGCGTCTCGGAGAGGGCGCGTTCGGCGACGGCGGCGGAGAACTCGATCCGCAGCACCGCCTCCAGGTCCTCGCGCCGCTCGAACCGCCACAGCGCGCGCACCCGGCGCAGCGAGAAGCCCTGCTCGGCGAAGAACCGCTCCACCTCGACGGGGTCGTAGCGGGGTTCGTCGGCGCACAGCCACGGCCCGTAGGGCGGGGTCAGGCCGTCGAGGTCCACGACCGCGAGCGCGCCACCCGGCCGCAGCACCCGGTCGGCCTCCCGGATGCCCGGCTCGCAGCCGGGGCCGAAGAAGTACGCGGTGCGCGCGTGCACCAGGTCCGCGGTCGCGTCGCGCAGCGGCAGCCGCTGGGCCGGGCCGGGCAGCACGGACGCGCCCGGCACGTCGGCGACCCGCGCGCGGGCGCGGCGCACCAGCGGCGGGTGCGGTTCGACGCCGACCACCGACGCGGCGTCGCGGGCGAACACCGGCAGGTGGAAGCCGTCGCCGCAGCCCACGTCGACGACGTCCCGGCCCGCCCAGTCGCACTCCTCGCGCAGCGCCGCCCAGAGGGCGCCGTCCACGTCCTGCGCGCGGTTCTCGACCTCGTAGACCTCCGGCCAGTGCCAGATGTTGGGGCTCGGCAGCACGTCGGCCGGGCGGACGGCGGCCAGGGCGGCGCGGACTAGTCCCTTCACGGGACGACTCTAGAGCCGTAGCGTGATCCGGACACCGGTGAGCAGGAGGTAAGCGGTGTCGATCGTCCCGAATTCACCCGCTTTGGCCGAATTGCACCACGGCGCGCCGTGCTGGGTGGACCTCGCCACCACCGACCTCCAGGCGAGCATCGACTTCTACACGGGCCTGTTCGGCTGGTACTACGCCGACAGCGCGGGCCGCACGGTCGCCGTCGTGGACGGGCTGCCGGTCGCCGAGCTGGTCCCCGCGTCCCAGCCGAGCGCGTGGACGCTGTACCTGCGCACCCCGCACGCCCGCGCCACCGCCGAGCGGGCGCACGCCCTGGGCGGCGCCGTCCTCGGCGAACCGACCGAGGTGTCCACCGTGGTCGTCGACCCGTCCGGCGCGGCGATCGGCTTCCGGCACGTGCCGCCGGACTGGCTGTTCGGCACCAACGGCCACGGCGCGTACGCGTGGGCCGAGCTGAACACGCGCGACGTGCGGGCCGCGGACGCGTTCTTCCACGAGCTGTGCGGCTACGAGATCACCCAGATCGGTGATGGTCAGGCGGTGGACTACACGCTGTGGGCGATCGAGGGCGAGACCGTCCTGGGGCGGCAGCGGATGGGTGGCGCGTTCGCGCCGGACACCCCGCCGCACTGGATGGTGTACTTCACGGCAGCGCCCGAGATCGGCGCCGACTCCGCCGCGTCCCGCGTCCTGGAGCTGGGCGGGCAGATCACCGTGGAGCCGTACGACACGCCGTTCGGCCGGATCACCGTGGTCGCCGACCACGTGGGCTCGGTGTTCTCGGTGATCGACCCGTCGCGCAGGTCGCCGCTGGCCGACGACGAGGTCGGCTCGGCGATCGACGACCCGTACGACGAGTGAGGCGGCCGTCCTAGGACGGCACGAACGTGTGCAGCAGCAGCCAGGACACCACGGCCGACGGCAGCAGCGAGTCCATCCGGTCCATCAGGCCGCCGTGACCGGGCAGCAGCGTGCCCATGTCCTTGATGCCCAGGTCGCGCTTGATCAGCGACTCGACCAGGTCGCCCGCGGTGGCCGTGACGACCAGCGCGGCGCCGAACAGGACGCCCTGCCACCACTGACCGTCGAGCATCACCCCGACGGTGAGCACACCGCCGACCGTGCCCGCCAGCAGCGAGCCGCCGAAGCCCTCCCAGGACTTCTTCGGGCTGATGGCGGGCGCCATCGGGTGCCTGCCCAGGAGCACGCCCGCCACGTAGCCGCCGGTGTCGGACAGCACGACGCCGATCAGGAACGCCAGGACGCGGAACACGCCGTCCTCGGGCACCACCAGCATCACCGCGAACGCCGCGAACACCGCCACGTACGCCACCGTGAAGATCGACGCGGTGACGTCGCGCAGGTAGCCGTCGGCGCCGTCCTTGAGCCGCCACAGCAGGCAGACCAGCATCGTCACGACGAACGCGCTGAGGACGCCGCCGCGCTCGAACGGCCAGGCCAGCCAGACGACGGCCTGCGAGCCGAGCAGCACGGGCACCAGGGCGACCTGGATGCCCGCGCCGCGCCTGAGGGCGCCGGCCAGCTCGTACACCGACACGGCGACGGCCACCGCCACGACGACCACGAACAGCTGCCGCACGGTGAAGAGCGCCACCAGGATGACCGCGCCCAGCCCGACGCCCACGCCGATGGCGGCGGGCAGGTTGCGGCCCGCGCGGGACGGGGACGTGCCCCCGACCGGCGCGTCCCGCTCCGGTGCGCCCTGTCCCGGTGCGCCCTGTTCACCGCCGCCTGACACCTGTTGCGCTCCTGTCACGGCCGTCGACCGGCCAAGCCACACCCCCGGTCGTCGACCCGACCGGGCGAACCCGACACGACCCACCTAGACCTCGAGCAGCTCGGCTTCCTTGTGCTTGACCAGCTCCTCGACCTGGGTCACGTACCGGTGGGTGACGTTCTCCAGCTCCTTCTCGGCGCGGGAGCCGTCGTCCTCGCCGACCTCGCCGTCCTTGACCAGGCGGTCCAGCTCTTCCTTGGCCTTGCGGCGGATGTTGCGGATGGACACCTTGGCGTCCTCGCCCTTGCCCTTGGCGACCTTGACCATCTCGCGGCGGCGCTCCTCGGACAGCTGCGGGATCACCACGCGGATGATCGAGCCGTCGTTGCTGGGGTTGACGCCCAGGTCGGAGTCGCGGATGGCCTTCTCGACCGCGTTGAGCTGCGTCGTGTCGTAGGGCTTGATGACCGCCATGCGCGCCTCCGGGATGGCGACGCTGGCCAGCTGGTTCAGGGGCGTGGGCGAACCGTAGTACTCGACGACGATGCGGGAGAACATCGAGGGGTTGGCGCGGCCGGTGCGGACCGAGGCGAGGTCCTCCTTCGCCACGGACACCGCTTTTTCCATCTTCTCCTCGGCGTCGAGGAGGGTCTCGTCGATCACGGCTGACTCCCTTGTGTGCGCTGTTCGGCTCGAATCCCAGCAGGTCTAGAAGGACGGGCGACCACCGGGGGTGCTCACCAGCGTCCCGATCTTCTCACCACGAACGGCACGCGCGATGTTCCCCTCGGTGAGGAGGTTGAACACCATGATCGGCATGTTGTTGTCCATGCACAGGCTGAACGCGGTGGCGTCCGCGACGTTCAGGCCGCGTTCGAGCACCTCCCGGTGGGTGATGTTGTCGAACATCAGCGCATCCGGGTCGATCTTCGGGTCGGCGGTGTAGATGCCGTCCACGGCCTTCGCCATCAGGACGATCTCGCAGCCGATCTCCAGCGCGCGCTGGGCGGCGGTGGTGTCGGTGGAGAAGTACGGCATGCCCGCGCCGCCGCCGAAGATCACCACGCGCCCCTTGTCGAGGTGCCTCATCGCCCGGCGGGGGATGTAGGACTCGGCGACCTGGCCCATCGTGATGGAGGTCTGCACGCGCGTGTCGATGCCGTGCTCGCGCTCCAGGAAGTCCTGGAGGGCGAGGCAGTTCATCACCGTGCCGAGCATGCCCATGTAGTCGGCGCGGCTGCGGTCCATGCCGCGCTGCTGGAGCTCCGCGCCGCGGAAGAAGTTGCCGCCGCCGATGACGACGGCGACCTGGACCCCCGTCCGGACGACCGCGGCGATCTGGCGGGACACCGTCTGCACGACGTCCGGGTCGACGCCGACGCCGCCGCCGCCGAACATCTCGCCGCCCAGCTTGAGCATCACGCGGCGGTAGCCGGCAGCCGGCTCCTCCTCGCGGGCTCCCGGGCCGTCCACCTCTGCGTTCTCTGCCTCTGGGCTCACGGGTCCTCCTCTGGACACGGCAAGGGCGGGGTCGCGACACCTGCGCGCAACCCCGCCCTCACGTGGATCAGGCCTGGCCGACCTCGAAGCGGGCGAACCGGGTCACGGTGACCCCGGCCTCGTCCAGCACGGCCTTGACGGTCTTCTTCGACTCCGTCACCGACGACTGCTCCAGGAGCACGACGTCCTTGAAGAAGCCGTTCACGCGACCCTCGACGATCTTGGGCAGCGCCGCCTCCGGCTTGCCCTCCTCGCGAGCGGTCTCCTCGGCGATGCGGCGCTCGTTGGCCACCACGTCCGCCGGGACCTCGTCACGGGTGAGGAAGCGCGGACGCATCGCGGCGATCTGCATCGCGGCGCCGCGGGCGGCCTCCTCGTTGTCACCGGTGTACTCGACGACGACGCCCACGGCGGGCGGCAGGTCGGCGGCACGGCGGTGCAGGTAGGTGGTCACGGTGCCGTCGAAGACGGCGACCTTGGCCAGCTCCAGCTTCTCGCCGATCTTGGCGGAGAACTCCTGCACGACCGCGTCGACGGCCTTGCCGTCCAGGTCGCCGGCCTTGAGGGCCTCGACGTCCGCCGGGCGGGTGGCCTTGGCGACGGCGACGATCCGGGAGGCCAGCTCCTGGAAGTCGGCGTTCTTGGCGACGAAGTCGGTCTCGCAGCGCAGCTCGACCATCACGCCGTCCTGGGCCATGACCAGGCCGTTGGAGGTCGTGCGCTCGGCGCGCTTGCCGACGTCCTTCGCACCCTTGATGCGGAGGATCTCGACCGCCTTGTCGAAGTCGCCGTCGGCCTCCTCCAGCGCCTTCTTGCAGTCCATCATGCCTGCGGCGGTGAGCTCGCGGAGGCGCTTCACGTCAGCGGCGGTGTAGTTCGCCATCGTGCTGAATCCGTTCCTTCTGCGTATCGCGCGGGTGTCTGTGCGCGCGCCGCGCCCACCCTGTCGAGGTGGGCGCGGCGTGCGGCGGATCAGGACTGAGCGGCCTCGGTGCCCTCGGCGGGCGCGGCGGGCGCGTCGGCGGCGGGGGCGGCAGCGGCGGGCGCGTCGGCGCCGACCAGCAGCTCCTGCTCCCACTCGGCCAGCGGCTCGTCGGTGCCGACACCCGGCTCGGGCTTCTCGGCGCCGTCAGCGGCCTGGTTGCGGGCGCCGGAGCGCTGCATCAGACCGGCGGCGGCGGCCTCGGCCACGACCTTGGTCAGCAGGGCGGCGGAACGGATCGCGTCGTCGTTGCCCGGGATCGGGTAGTCGACCTCGTCCGGGTCGCAGTTCGTGTCGAGGATCGCCACGATCGGGATGTTCAGCTTGCGGGCCTCGCCGACCGCGATGTGCTCCTTCTTGGTGTCCACGATCCACACGGCGCTGGGCACCTTGGACATGTCGCGGATACCGCCGAGCGTGCGCTCCAGCTTGTCCTTCTCGCGGTTCATCATCAGGATTTCCTTCTTGGTGAAACCCTGGAAACCGCCGGTCTGCTCCATCGACTCCAGCTCCTTGAGCCGCTGGAGGCGCTTGTGCACCGTGGAGAAGTTGGTGAGCATGCCGCCCAGCCAGCGCTGGTTCACGAAGGGCATGCCGACGCGGAGGGCCTCGTTGGCGATGGCCTCCTGCGCCTGCTTCTTGGTGCCGATGAACAGGATCGACCCGCCGTGCGCGACCGTTTCCTTCACGAACTCGTAAGCCCGGTCGATGTAGGTCAGCGTCTGCTGCAGGTCGATGATGTAGATGCCGTTGCGCTCGGTGAAGATGTAGCGCTTCATCTTCGGGTTCCAGCGGCGGGTCTGGTGCCCGAAGTGCACGCCGCTGTCGAGCAGCTGCTTCATGGTGACGACGGCCATGGCCGGGTTCGCACCTCTTCGTTCGGGCGCACCGGCTCGTTCAGGCCGGCACGCGGTTCCGGTTCCTCGCGGCGGACCGGGGTGGACCGCCGCCCTGGTGCCCTTGCCGCCGCCCGAACCGGAGGGGTGTCGCATGCTTGCTCGCCACACCTCGGGACCGCCGGACTGCGTGACTCGACCACGGAAGCGGGTCGGATCTGCATTGGCACGCGAAGTCGTCCCGCGCTCACACGGGCCGCGGCACGAGTGTACGCCGATCGGCTCCGGAACACCGAACCGCCCCCGGGAGTTGTCCACAGGCCGCCGAGTTGTCCACAGCCGGCGTGAAGCCACTGGTGAACCGCACCGCGGCCCAGGACCGTGGACCCGTGACTCCCACGATGCGAACGCCGCTGGTCCTGGCCTTGACAGCCCTCCTGACCCTGTCGCCGCCCCTGCCCCTGCTCCCCTCGCCGCCGTCGTGGTCGCCGTCGTGGTCGCCGCTGTGGGGTGCGTCGGTCGCCGGGGCGAGCCGGGCGCCGCGCTTCGCCTGGCCCCTGGCCCCGCCGCGCGAGGTGGTCCGTCGCTTCGAGCGCCCACCGGGCCCGTACGCCGCCGGCCACCGGGGCGTCGACCTGTCCGCCCCACCGGGCGCCGCGGTCCTGGCCGCCGCCGACGGCGTGGTGCTGCACAGCGGCCCGGTGGCCGACCGCACCGTGGTCTCGTTGCTCCACGTGGGCGGCCTGCGCACCACCTACGAGCCGGTCATCCCCTCGGTCCGCACGGGTCAGGACGTCCGGCGGGGCGATCCGATCGGCACCCTGCGCCCCGGCCACGAGGGCTGCCCGACCCCGGCCTGCCTGCACTGGGGAGCCCTGAGGACGATGCCGCCCCGGACCCGCGACTACCTCGACCCGCTGCGCCTGGTGCTCACGGGACGGGTGCGCCTGCTACCCCGGGCCACGCCGATGGCGGCCGCCGCCGCGCGCGCGATGACCGCGGTGGTGCCCGCTCAGGCTTCGAGCTGCTCGTTGAGCTTGGTGCGCAGGCGCAGGACCGCCCGGGTGTGGAGCTGGCAGACGCGCGACTCGGTGACCCCGAGGACCTTGCCGATCTCGGCGAGGGTCAGGTTCTCGAAGTAGTACAGGGTGACCACGACCCGGTCGCGTTCGGCGAGCTGGGCGATGGCGTCCGCGAGCTGGCGGCGGCTGTCCTGGTCGACCAGGCTCGCGATCGGGTCCTCCGCGCCCTCGTCGGGCAGCGACTCGGCCAGTGACGAGCCCGGACCGCCGGTGCTGCGCCCGGCGGCGATCAGCTCGTCCAGCGCGACGACGCTGGTGAGCTGGAGCTGGGCGTACAGCTCGCGCAGCTCGCCCAGGCCGATCTTCAGCTCGGCGGCGAGCTCGCGGTCGGTCGGGGTGCGCTGGAGGCTGGCGCCGAGGCGTTCGAGCGCGCGCTCGACGTCGCGGGCCCGGCTGCGGACCGAGCGGGGCACCCAGTCCTGGGAGCGCAGGTCGTCGAGGATCGCGCCGCGGATGCGCTGCATCGCGTACGTCTCGAACTTCAGGCCGCGCTCGGGCTCGAACTTCTCGATCGCGTCGACCAGGCCGAAGATGCCGGACTGGATGAGGTCGGCGACGTCGACGTGCGCGGGCAGACCGGTGCCGACGCGGCCCGCGACGTACTTGACCAGCGGCGCGTAGTGCAGCACCAGCCGGTCGCGCAGGCCCTGCTTCCGCGACTCGCCGTAGGTGTGCCAGAGCGCGATGATCCCGGCTTCCACGTCGTCCGCGGTGCGCGACTCGGACGCCGGGTGCGCCGGTCTGCCGGCGGGCGCGGGTGCGGCGTGGCCGTTGATCGCCTGCGCGCCGTCGACGTGGTGACCGTTCGTCCCTGCCGGGGTGCGCGACTCCGACGAGGTCCCGACGTGCGCGGCGGAGGGAGAGGTCACGGTTGCGGTCCGCGAACCTCCCCCTGCGACGTCAGGAGCGGGGGTGGGTTCGGTCATGGATCGCCTTCAGCCGTTCGACGGTGACGTGTGTGTAGAGCTGAGTGGTTGCGAGCGTAGCGTGACCAAGAAGCTCTTGGACGGTGCGCAGGTCCGCTCCTCCTTCCAACAGGTGCGTGGCCGCGGAGTGGCGCAGCCCGTGCGGTCCGGTGTCGTTCGCCTCGGGGACCGCGCCCACTACATCGTGGACGACCCTCCGGGCGGTACGCGGGTCGAGCCTGCCGCCTCGCGCACCGAGCAGCAGCGCACGGTGTGATCGGTCGTTGACCAGCGCCGACCGTCCGTGCTCCACCCAGCGCCGCACCGCCCGTTCGGCCGGAACGCCGAAGGGCACCGTGCGTTCGCGATTGCCCTTGCCCAGAACCCGAATCACCCTTTGGGAGTAGTCCACGTCGTCGAGGTCGAGCCCGCACAGCTCGGCGACCCGGACACCTGTCGCGTACAGCAACTCCACCACGGCCTGGTCACGCAGCGCAACCGGATCGCCCTGTTCCGCACCTGCTTCCGCTGCCGCCATGGCGGCCCCGGCCTGGTCCTGCCGCAACACCGAGGGCAGCGTGCGGTGCGGGCGCGGCGCGACGAGCCGCAGGCCGGGGTCGGCCGCGAACGCGCCCGTGCGGGCGGCCCAGGCGGTGAACGCGCGGGCGGAGGCCGCGCGGCGGGCGAGCGTCGTCCGGCTCGCGCCCGCGGCGTGCTGCGCCGCGAGCCACGAGCGGAGTCCGGGCAGGTCGACGGCCTCGACGGTGGCGTCGTCGGGTTCGCCGCCGGCCAGGTGGACCAGCAGCGCGACGACGTCACCGAGGTAGGCGCGGACCGTGTGCGGGGACAACCCGCGCTCCATCGACAGGTGGCGCTGGAAGCTCTCCAGAGCCGCCGCCACGTCGCCCGGCAGCGCGCGACGAAGGCGCACGAGGTCGACACGACGTGTCCGAGCGGGCGGCGGCGGGGACATAGGCCCTGACGCTGCGCCCTCGGACGCGCTTGGTCAAGCATCGCCACGCCAACTCGCCTCCTGGGAGCGCTTCCAACCTGAGTCGCCCCGCTCTGCGAGACGAGCCAGTTCCAGTTGTGGCAACAGGGCGCGCACCCTCGCCAGCTCGACGCCGGACTCCACCGAGATGGCCTCCGGGCTGTGCCCGGACGACAGGCCGAGGGCCTCGAAGACCCTCATCGCGTCCCCCTGCGGCGGCCCGACCTCGGTGTTCCGCCGCGCCTCGACCAGGTCGACCCCGAGCCGCCCCGTCGACTCGACGACCTCGGCCACGCTGCTCACCGGCACCGCCTCCCCCGAGCGCAGCAGCTCGTGGCACCCGGACGAGCTGACCGAGGTGATCGGTCCGGGCACCGCCATCAGCACCCTGCCCAGCGCCGACGTCGACGCCGCGGTGTTCTTCGCCCCGCTGCGCCGCCCGGCCTCGACCACGACGGTGCCCTCCGCGAGTGCCGCGATGAGCCTGTTCCGGGTCAGGAACCGGTGCCGGGCCGGCGTGTGCCCCGGCGGGTACTCGCTCACCACGAGCCCTTCGACCGCGATGCGCTCGATCAACGCGCGGTGACCGGAGGGGTAGGCCACGTCGACGCCGCACGCCAGCACCGCGACCGTCGTGCCGCCGGCGGTCAGCGCGCCCCGGTGCGCCGACCCGTCGATCCCGTAGGCCGCGCCGGACACCACCGCCACCCCCGCCTCGGCCAACCCGAAGCCGAACTCCTCGGCGACGTGCTGCCCGTACCCGGTCGCGGCCCGGCTGCCGACGACCGCGACGGCCCGCCCGGTGACGGCGGCCAGGCTCGCCCCGCCGCGCACCCACAGCGCCAGCGGCTGGAGGCCGCAGCGCAGGCCGTTGGCGGCGGCCGTGTCCAAGGCGGTGAACGGCCACGCCGGCCACTCGGGGTCCTCGGGCACGACCAGCCGCCCGCCGGCCTCCGCCACCAGCTCCAGGTCGCGCTCGGGCCGGACCTCCGCGCGCCGGGCCGAGGTCTGGCTGTCGACGGCGGCGGGCACCTCGCCGCGCCGGACCAGCTCCGCCGCCGCGACCGGGCCCACCCGGGCCACGAACGCGTGCAGGGCGTGCGCGGGCGGCTCCGCGACCCTGGACAGGTAGGCCCGCGCCAGCCGCACTTCGTCGCCGACCGCCGGCCTGGTCGCGGACGGCGGGCCGGGTGGTGCGGGCACCCCGGAGCCGGCGTGGTCGGTCACGGCGTCCTCCGGTCCCGGAATTCGAGCGCGGCGGCCACGTGGTCGGCGGTCGGGCGGTCCACCTCCGCCAGATCGGCAAGGGTCCAGGCGACCCGGAGGCAACGGTCCGCTCCCCGGCCGGTCAGGGCGCCCAGCGACAGTGCACGGTCCAGGATTCCGGTGACGTCGCGCGGCAGGCGGTGGTCGCGGCGCAGGGCGGGACCCGGGACCTCCGCGTTCGTCGGCCAGCCGTGCGCGGACCAGCGTTCGGCGGCCCTCGTCCTGGCCTTGTGGACCCTGGCCCGGACCGCGGCCGAGGGTTCGGGGGGCGCCACCTCCGCACCCGACATGGCGGTGAGGGGGCGCATGGTCACGCGCAGGTCCACCCGGTCGAGCAGGGGGCCGGACAGCTTCGCCTCGTACCGCCGCCTGGCCGCGGGCGGGCACAGGCAGTCGATGTCCTTCGGCGGCGCGCACGGGCAGGGATTCGTCGCCAGGACCAGCTGGAACCTCGCCGGGTAGCGGACTATCCCGTCACGCCGCGCCAGCCGGACCTCTCCCTCCTCCAGGGCGGTGCGCAGGGCCTCCAGCTTCGCCGCGCCGAACTCGCGGGCCTCGTCCAGGAACAGCACACCGCGGTGGGCACGGCTCATCGCGCCCGGCTTGGCCGTGCCGGAGCCGCCGCCGACGAGGGCCGCGGCGGACGTGGTGTGGTGCAGCGAGACGAACGGCGGTGTCGAGACCAGGGGCGCGTGCGGGGTCAGCAGGCCCGCGGTGGAGTGCACCGCCGTCACGCCCAGCGCCTCGTCCCGGCCCAGCGGCGGCAGCAGGCCCGCCAGGCGCTGGGCCAGCATCGTCTTCCCCGTGCCGGGAGGACCGGTGAGCAGGAGGTGGTGGCCGCCCGCCGCCGCCACCTCCAGCGCCCACCTCGCCTCCGGCTGGCCGATCACGTCCGCCAGGTCCGGGCCGTCCGGCGGCCGGGTCGGGGCCGGTTCGGGCGCGGCGGCCAGCTCGCCCTCGCCCGCCAGCCACGCCAGGACCCCGGTGAGGGTGGACGCGCCGCGCAGGTTCAGGCCGTCGACCAGGGCCGCCTCGGGCAGGCAGTCGACCGGGACGACCGCGTCGGTCAGACCGGCCCGCTTCGCCGCCAGCAGCGCGGGCAGGACGCCGCGGACCGCGCGGACCCGGCCGTCCAGGGCCAGCTCGCCCAGCAGCACGGTGCCCTCCAGCCGGTCGCCGGGCACCGCCCTGGTCGCGGCCAGGACGACGCACGCGATGGCCAGGTCGTAGCCCGAGCCGTTCTTCGGCAGCGTGGCCGGGGACAGGCCCAGGGTCACCCGCTGCGTCGGCCACGCGTGGCCGCTGTTGCGGACCGCCGCCTTCACCCGGTCCTTCGACTCGTGCAGGGCCGCGTCCGGGAGGCCCAGGAGCTGGGTGCGCACGGTGCCCGCGCCGACGTCGGCCTCGATCTCCACCGGTACGCCGTCGACCCCGGAGAGGGCCACGGACCAGGTGCGCGCCAGTGCCATCACACACCCCGCAGGTGGTGCAGGCGGACGCGACCGCCGGGCGGCCACTCGATCGCCACGACGTCCACGCGGATGCGGACGCCGGGCAGGCGGTGCAGGGCGGACCAGCGCAGCGAGGCCCGCCGCACCCGGTCGAGCTGCGCGGGCGTCACGGCCTCCAACGGCGTGCCCCGGCTGGTGCCCGAGCGGCACTTCACCTCGACGACGACCAACTGGTCGCCGTCGGTGGCGACGACGTCGAGCTCACCCTCCTCGCAGCGCCAGTTGCGGGCGAGCAGGGCGAGGCCCTCGTGTTCGAGGTAGCGGCACGCCGCGTCCTCGCCGCGCCTGCCCAGATCGGTCGCCGTGCTCATCCCGTGCCTCCCGGTGGTGGTCGTGTGGTCGACCATCCCGGGACGGCCGGGGCGCGGCCACCGGCGAATCCGGAACTGTGGACAACTCCGCGGCCTGTGGACAACCGGCCGGGAACGCCCCGAAAAGCCGCGCGGGGGCCCGCCGGACGGCAGACCCCCGCGATGCGGCCGGTGTCAGGAGTTGAACGGGCCGTCCTCGGGCAGGCGCAGCTCGGGCTTGTCGAGCTCCTCGACGTTCACGTCCTTGAACGTGATGACCCGGACGTTCTTGACGAACCGGGCGGGGCGGTACATGTCCCACACCCAGGCGTCGGACATCCGCACCTCGAAGTAGACCTCGCCGTCCGCGTTGCGGACCTGCACGTCCACCGAGTTGGCCAGGTAGAACCGCCGCTCGGTCTCCACGACGAACGAGAACTGGCTGACGATGTCGCGGTACTCCTTGTACAGCGACAACTCCATCTCGGTCTCGTACTTCTCGAGATCCTCTGCACTCATTACGCCTCCGCGCGGGTATTCATCGAATCCGCGCCCCTCCTCGTCGCGAGCCTGCCACCGCTGGTCTGCGGGGGTGTTCCATTCTGGACCACACCGGCGGTCACGACGCCACGCGCCACCCGGTGCGGCGGCTCCAGGCCGTGACGAGCCGCTGCCGCCGCCACATTCGCATACGACCAGCGGTGTTGCGCACTCGGGCCGTGTTCCGCCAGCGCCGCGGTGTGCTCCGCGGTGCTGTAGCCCTTGTGCACGTCGAACCCGTAGACGGGCAGTTCCTCGTGCAGCCCGGTCATGATCCGGTCGCGCGTGACCTTGGCCAACACCGACGCCGCCGCCACGCAGGCCGCCACGCGGTCGCCCTTGACGACCGGCATGCTCGGCGCCGTGAGGCCCGGCACGGGGAACCCGTCGGTCAGCACGTAGCCGGGATGTGCACCCAAACGGGCGACAGCCCGACGCATGCCCTCGATGTTGGCCACGTGCACGCCGATGAGGTCGACCTCGGCCGCCGGCACGACGATCACCGCGTAGTCGACGGCGTGCTCCAGCACCACGTCGTACATGCGGTCGCGGGCGGCGGCGGTGAGCAGCTTCGAGTCCGTCAGGCCCGTGAACTTCGCGGCGTCACCCGGCTTGAGCACGCACGAGGCCACCACCAGCGGTCCGGCGCACGCGCCGCGCCCCGCCTCGTCCACACCCGCCACCGGGCCGAGGCCGCGCCGGTCGAGCGCTGCCTGGAACGCCCAGATGCCCGCGGTCGGCCGGACCTGGACGCGGGGCGGCTTGCGGATCACCCCTCGACCTTATCCCAGGCGGGAGCGGCGGAACCGGGCGCGCACCCGCTTGCCGAGCAGCAGCACCGGCCACGCCGCCGCGAACCCGACGCCGGCCGGGAGGGCGTCCTGCCAGGCGGGCGCGCCGATGGCCACGGCCTGCGGGTCGTGGTCGCCCACGCCCTGCCAGCGCGACGGCGGCAGCACGATCGCCCGCGCCTTGCCCACCACGTTGTCCACCGGCACGAGGCCGCCCTCGCGGCCGTCGCCCTGGCACCGCGAGTCGCACGAGTCGTTGCGGTTGTCGCCGAGCACGAACAGGTAGCCCTCGGGGATCTTCAGCTCCGCGAACGACTCCTGCACGGTGCTGCGGCCCGGCTCCCAGTGGACGTAGGGCTCGTCCAGCGGCTTGCCGTCGACCACGACCCGGTTCTTGTCGTCGCAGCACCGCACGGTCTGCCCGCCGACGGCGATCACCCGCTTGACGAAGTCCTCCTCGTTCGCCGAGGGGAAGCCCATCAGCGAGCCGAGGCCCTGGATCGCCTTCGCGATCGGGTTCGTCGGCTCCGGGACCGCGAACTCCTGGTTGATCCAGGTGTCGGGCCCGTGGAAGACCACCACGTCACCCGGTGCGGGCTCGGTGAAGTCGTAGGTCAGCTTGTCGACCAGCACCCGGTCGCCGAAGCAGCCGTCGGAGCAGCCGTGCAGCGTCCGCTCCATCGACTCCGACGGGATCATGTAGACCTTGGCCAGGAACGACTGGATCAGCACCGCCAGCACGACGGCGACACCGATGAGGATGGGCAGTTCCTTCCAGAACGAGCCCTTCTTCCCGGCCTTCTTGCGCGCGCGGGCGCGCCACTGCTCGACCTTCTCCTCGTGCTCCGGGTCATCCCCGTCGGAGGGGCCGCGGGACGGTGCGACGTCTACCACCCGCCCAGCGTACCGATCACGCCTGTGAGGCCCTGGTCAACCGCTTCCGCACCTTCCGGGTGAAGAACACCAGGGGCCACGCGGCGACGAGCCCGGCGCCGGCCGGGATGCCCTGCTGCCACGCGGGGGCGCCGAGCGCCGCGGCCTGCGCGTTGTGGTCGCCGATGCCCTGCCAGCGCGACGGCGGCAGCACGATGACGCGCGCCTTGCCGATCACGTTCTCCTCGGGCACGGTGCCGTTCAGGCCGCCGCCGCCCTGCGCGCGGGAGTCGGTGGAGTTCGTCCGGTTGTCGCCCATGACCCAGAGGTGGCCCTCGGGGACCGTGACCTTCTCGAACGGCTTGTGGTCCTCCGGCGAGGTGCCGGGCGCCCAGTAGACGTAGGGCTCGTCGAGCGGCTTGCCGTCGACCTTGAGCCGGTGCCGGTCGTCGCAGCACTCGACGGTCTGGCCGCCGACGGCGATGACCCGCTTGACGAAGTCGCGCTCGTCCGGCGGCGCGAGGCCGACCAGGGACAGCACCGACTGGAGGCCGGCGACGACCGGGTTCTCGGAGCGCACCGAGGTGAAGTCGTTGTTGCCCCACGCGTCGGGGCCGCGGAAGACCACGACCTCGCCGGGTTCGATGTCGCCGAAGTCGTAGACCAGCTTGTCGACCAGCACGCGGTCGTTGTTGCACCCGGGGCAGCCGTGGAGGGTCTCCTCCATCGACTGCGACGGGATCACGTACACCCTCGCCAGGAAGGTCTGGATCAGGACGGTGAGGACGAGGGCCGTCGCGGCGAGCACGAGCAGCTCGCGCCACAGCGGCGGCTTCTTCTTGTCCTTCGGACCGTCACCCGCAGCCGCGTCCGGAGTGGACTCGGCTGCGGGTTCCTGACCGTCTTCGTCAGCGGAGCGGTGCACGGGTTCTGCCACGTGGGCAGGCTACTGGTTCCGCGTGAGCCCGGCGTCAGGAGGCCGGCTTGGCCCCGGGCTTCGCGTCGCGCTTCTCCTTGATCTTGGCGGCCTTGCCGCGCAGGTCGCGGAGGTAGTAGAGCTTCGCGCGGCGCACGGCGCCGCGGGTGGCGACCTCGACCTCGGCGATGTTCGGGGAGTGCACCGGGAAGGTGCGCTCGACGCCGACGCCGAACGAGACCTTGCGGACGGTGAAGGTCTCGCGGATGCCGCCACCCTGGCGGCGGATCACGACGCCCTGGAACACCTGGACCCGCTCGCGGGAGCCCTCGATGACGCGGACGTGGACCTTCAGCGTGTCGCCCGGCCGGAAGCTCGGGATGTCGGAGCGCAGCGACTGGGCGTCAAGAGCGTCCAGGGTGTTCATCGGTGGTCCGTCCTCGTCCTCACGTGTACGTACTCCCCCGGCGCGCGTTCGGGTGAAACTTCACGGCCTTCGGGGGCGGGCTAGCGCACGCCGGACAAGTTGAACCGGGTGCAGCAACCTGTCCAGTGTGCCAGATGGGCACGGCCGGGACGAAATCGGGCCTAGTCGAGCTCGTCCAGGAGCGTGCGGTCGTGCTTGTCGAACGCGCTGTCGGGCAGCGCGGCGAGCAGTTCGGGGCGGCGCTCCCGGGTGCGGCGCAGCGACTGGTCGCGGCGCCAGCGGTCGATCAGCCGGTGGTTGCCCGAGCGCAGCACCTCGGGCACGGCCAGGTCGCGCCACACCTCGGGGCGGGTGTAGCTCGGCCCTTCGAGCAGGCCGTCGGAGAACGAGTCCTCCGCGGCGGACTTCGGGTTGCCCAGCACGCCGGGCAGCAGCCGGGCCACCGCCTCGACCACGACGAGCACGGCGACCTCGCCGCCGACCAGCACGTAGTCGCCGATGGAGACCTCGTCCACGCGCATCCGGCGGGACGCGTCGTCCACGACCCGCTGGTCGATGCCCTCGTACCGGCCGCAGGCGAACACCAGGTGCTCCTCGGCGGCGAACTCGTGGGCCATCGCCTGGGTGAACGGCCGGCCGGCCGGCGTGGGCACGACGAGCCGCGTCCCCTCCGTGCACACCGCGTCCAGGGCGTCGCCCCAGACCTGCGGCTTCATCACCATGCCGGGGCCGCCGCCGTACGGGCTGTCGTCCACGGCCTTGTGCACGTCGTGGGTCCAGTCGCGCAGGTCGTGCACGCCGACCGAGATCAGGCCCCGGTCGACCGCCTTGCCGAGCAGGGCGGCCCGGAGCGGGTCGAGGTACTCCGGGAAGATCGTGACGACGTCAATCCGCATCGAGCAGGCCCTCGGGCGGGGTCAGCACGACGCGCCGGCCGGCGACGTCGACCGTGGGGACGATCTCCCGCACGAACGGCACCAGGTGCTCGCCGCCGCCCTCGCGGGTGATGACCAGCAGCTCGCCACCGGGACCGTGCACGACCTCGCGGACCGTGCCGACCTTCGTGCCGTCGGCCAGCTCGGCGGCCAGGCCCTCCAGCTCGTGGTCGTAGAACTCGTCCGGGTCGCCGGTGGGCGGCAGGTCGTCCGTGCTGCCGAGCAGCAGCGTGCCGCGCAGCGTCTCCGCCACGTCCCGCGTCAGGACCTCCTCGAAGCGCACCAGCAGCCGCCCGGAGTGGTTCCGGGCGGCTGTGACGGTGAGGTCGCGGGACGTGCCGTCGCGCAGCTTCGCGGCCAGCACCGAGCCCGGCGCGAACCGGGTCTCGGGTGAATCGGTGCGCACGTCGACGGCGAGCTCGCCGCTGATCCCGTGCGCCTTGGCCACGCGGCCGACGACGACGTCCATGCGCGCGCTCAGCGGTCGGTGTCGACCACGTCGACCCGCACGCCACGACCACCGATGCCGGCCATCACGGTGCGCAGCGCGGTCGCGGTGCGGCCGGAGCGGCCGATCACCTTGCCGAGGTCGTCCGGGTGGACGTGGACCTCCAGCGTGCGACCGCGCCGGGTCGTGACCAGGTTCACCCGGACGTCGTCCGGGTGGTCGACGATGCCCCGAACGAGGTGTTCGAGGGCGTCAGCCAACAAGCTCACGCCTCGTCCTTGGGGGCGTCGGCGGCGGGCTCGGCGTCGGCCTTCTTGGCGGCCTTCTTCTTCGGCGTGGTGGCCTCGGTCGACGGCGCGTCGCCGGCGGCGGCCAGCGCGGCGGCGAACAGGTCCGCCTTGCTGGGCTTGGGCTCCTTGACCTTCAGCGTGCCCTCGGCGCCCGGCAGGCCCTTGAACTTCTGCCAGTCGCCGGTGATCTCCAGCAGGCGCTGCACGGACTCGGTCGGCTGCGCGCCGACACCCAGCCAGTACTGCGCGCGGTCGCTGTCGACCGCGATGAACGACGGCTCTTCCTTCGGGTGGTACTTGCCGATCGTCTCGATGGCCTTGCCACTGCGGCGGGTGCGGGCGTCGGCGACGACGATCCGGTAGTACGGCTGACGGATCTTGCCGAGTCGCTGAAGCTTGATCTTGACGGCCACGGGTGTGGGTGCTCCTCGTGCTTCGATGTGCTCAGGTTGGGCAGTCCTCACCCGCGTGGGGCACGGGTGCGAAAAGCCCAGGTGTCTGGGGCGCCACGGCACGGTGAGAGGGACCGACCTCGGCGAACAACCAATCATTCTGCCAGACGCGTCGCCCCCGGGACGAACCGGGCCACGTCCACCCCCGCCGACGCCAGGGCCGCGCGGATCACCCGGGCGTGTTCGACGGCCCCCGGCGTGTCGCCGTGCACGCACACCGAGTCGACGTCGACCTCGATCACGGACCCGTCCGCGGCGACCAGCTCACCGCGCTCGGCGAGCCGCAGGACCTGCGCGAGGACGGCGTCCGCGTCGCCGAGCACGGCCCCCGGCTCGCGGCGCGGCACCAGGGTCCCCTCCGGGGTGTACGCGCGGTCGGCGAACGCCTCGCGCACCGGGCGCAGGCCCGCGCGCGCGGCGTGGTGCAGCAGGCGCGAGCCGGGCAGCCCGAGGACCGGCAGGTCGCCGAACGCCCGCACCCCCGCCACCACGGCGGCGGCCTGCCCGTCGTGGTGCACGGTGGCGTTGTAGAGCGCGCCGTGCGGCTTCACGTAGGTCACCGACGTGCCGGCCGCGCGGGCGCACGCCTCCAGGGCGCCGATCTGGTAGAGCACCTCGTCGGCCAGTTCGCGCGGATCGACGTCGATGAACCGGCGGCCGAAGCCCGCGAGGTCGCGGTAGGAGACCTGGGCGCCGACGGCGACACCCCGGGCGGCGGCCCGCTCGCACACCCGGCGCATCGTCGACGGATCGCCCGCGTGGAACCCGCAGGCCACGTTCGCGCTGGTCACGACGTCGAGCAGGGCATCGTCGTCACCGAGCCGCCAGATGCCGAAGCCCTCACCGAGGTCGCTGTTGAGGTCGATCACGCGGGCATCACCCCCACGGAGACGAGGAGCAGGGTCAGACCGGGCAGGAAGTTGTTGACCACGTGCGCGACGACGCTCGCCGTCAGCCTGCGCGTGATCAGCCGGGCGATGCCGATCGGGATCGCGATGACGATGAGCAGCGAGGTCCGCAGCGGCTCCAGGTGGCTCGCGGCGAAGATCAGCGTGGTGAGCGTGAACGCCGCCCACCGGCTCCAGCGCTGCCGCTCGATCGCCCCCCACAGCAGGCCGCGGTAGATGACCTCCTCGCAGACCGGGCCGAGGAAGCACACGTAGAGGAACATCGCGACGGCCGCGCCGAGCGGCAGGGCCGCGCCGTCGACCAGTTCGCCGATGGCCGAGGTGGCGTTCTGGTCGCCGACCACCCGGGACCAGACCACCGCGGCCACGTAGGTGAGCACCAGGCCGAGGGCGCCGAGCTTGAGGCCGACCTTCACGTCCGCCCAGTCCCAGCCCAGGCGCAGGTCCTGCCACGGGCCGTTGCCGCGCAGGTAGGTGATGACGACGGCCACGGTGGCGGCGAGCACGGTCGGGACGATCGAGCCGACCAGGATGAACGCCACCGAGTTGCCGAGGTCGGTGCCCGAGGTGCGGGCGATCGCCGTGATGAACACGGCGCTGAGGATGAAGATCGCCTCGACCAGCAGGAACGCGCCGAAGCCCCAGCGCTGCCCGGAACGGGCGGGTTCCGGCTCGCGGCCGACCGCGCGGACGCTGGCGATCAGTCCCGTCGGGGGTTCGTCCGGTGGGTTCACAGCCATCCACCCTAATCAGCCGGTGTAGAGGTACACGGCGGGCAACAGGTTGTTCGTCGCGTGGGCCACCACGCTCGACGCCACGCGCCCGGTGATCATGCGGGCCGCGCCGATGGCCAGCCCCTGGGCGAAGAGGCTGATCATGCGCCAGCTCTCCTCGTGCAGGAAGGCGAACACCAGCGCGGTGAGGGCGAGGACCGCGACCCGCGGCACCCGGTAGTGGGCCAGTGCCTGCCACAGGGCTCCCCTGGTCAGCAGCTCCTCGGCCAGCGGCGCACCGAGGAAGACGAACAGGACCGCGGCGGCCAGCCAGACGGTGCGACCGCCCGACAGCGCCTCGATCCGCTCCGCGCCGGACGTCTGGTCCCGGGTCAGCCGGAGCAGGATCGCGCCGAGCAGCCACGCCGCCAGCAGCGCCGCGCCGCCCGCGGCCAGGCCGACCTTGAGGTCGCGGACCGTGGGCAGCAGGCCGAAGTCCCGGTTCGGCCCGGCGCCCCACCGCCAGGACACGACGGCGGGTCCCAGGCCGAGCAGCACGTTCGGCAGGAACACCAGCAGCAGGAGCGGGCCGAGCACCGGCGGGTCGGAGATGTCGACCTCGGCGAAGCGATCGGCCGTCGCCGCGGTGGACACCAGGGTGGCCAGGTAGTAGCCCGCCAGCCCCGTGAAGAACGCCAGGAAGCCCCAGTGTGCCCGCCCGGTGTCCTGTTCCTCCACTCGTCCGAACGTAGTGGTGCCCGGTCGGGGCACGCCGCCCGAGGGCGGTCAAGATCACCCTGACGGCGGCACGGCGCCTTCGGGGTCGTGCGCGCCGGTCGGCCCCGGGCCTGATCAGGCCCGAATCGGTCAGGCCCGAATCGGTCAGGCCCGGGATCGGGCAGGCCCGGGATCGGTCAGGCGTGGACGCGGCCCCGCAGCATGACCAGCTCCGGGTGGCGCAGGGCGTCCAGGTCGACGCGCGGGTCGGTCCGGTAGACCACGACGTCGGCCGCCGCGCCCTCGGTCAGCGACGGGAAGCCCAGCCACTCGCGGGCCGCCCACGACGCCGCGCCGAGCGCGCGTTCCGCCGTCATGCCGACCCGGCGCAGGGCCTGCACCTCGTCGACGATCCGGCCGTGCTCGATGCCGCCGCCCGCGTCGGTGCCCGCGAACACGGGCACGCCCGCCTCGACCGCCTTGGCGACGGTCCCGGCGCTGCGCGCGTACAGGTCGAGCATGTGCCGCTGGTAGACCGGGTACTTGTCGGCGCCCGCCGCGATCGACGGGAAGTTCTCGGTGTTGATCAGCGTCGGGACCAGGGCGGTGCCGTTGCGGGCCATCTGCTCGACGGTGGCGTCGGTGAGGCCGGTGCCGTGCTCGACGCAGTCGATGCCCGCGTCGAGCAGGTCGGGCAGGGCCTCCTCGCCGAACACGTGGGCGGTGACCCGTGCCCCGCCCTCGTGGGCGACCTTGACGGCCTCGGTGAGCGCGTCGCGGGTCCACAGCGGCTTCAGGTCGCCGCTCCCGCGGTCGATCCAGTCGCCGACGAGCTTGACCCAGCCGTCGCCCTGCCCGACCTGCTCGGCGACGGCGGCCGGCAGGTCGGCCGGGTCCTCGACCTCCACGCCCAGGTACTTGATGTACCGCTTGGGGCGGGCGATGTGCCGGCCCGCGCGGATGATCCGGGGCAGGTCCAGGCGCTCCTGCAACGGCCTGGTGTCCAGCGGCGAGCCGCAGTCGCGGACGAGCAGCGTGCCCGCCCGGCGGTCGGTGAGCGCCTGCTCCGCGGCCTCGGGAAGGTCGACGGCGCCCTTCGGGCCGAGGCCCACGTGGCAGTGCGCGTCGACCAGGCCGGGCAGCAGGTAGCCACCGTCGACGACGGTGGTGGCGCCCGGCACGGGCCGCGTGCGGATGCGGCCGTTGACCACCCACAGGTCGCGCGGGTCGCCACCCTCCGGGAGGACGACGCCGCGCAGGTGCAGACCGGTCACTTGCCGAACTTCAGCTTCGACGGGTCGAAGCCGGGCGGCAGCTGGTCGAGGCCACCGAGGCCGGGGGGCAGCTCGGGCGCGCCGCCGGGCATGCCGGGCGGCATGCCACCGGGCATCATGCCGGGCACCATCCCGGGGAAGCCGCCGCGCACCTTCGGCGGCGTCGGGCCGCGCCCCTTGCCCTTCTTCCCCTTCTTGCCCTTGCCCTTGCGGTTGTTCTTGCCGCCACCGGCGCCGGGCAGGCCGAACCGGCCGGCCATCTGCGACATCATCTTGCGCGCTTCGAAGAAGCGGTTGACCAGGTCGTTCACGTCGCTGACCCGGACGCCGGAGCCGTTGGCGATGCGCAGCCGGCGCGAGGCGTTGATGATCTTCGGGTCGTCGCGCTCGGCGGGCGTCATGCCGCGGATGATCGCCTGCACGCGGTCGAGGTGCTTCTCGTCCAGGTTGGCGAGCTGGTCCTTCATCTGGCCCGCGCCGGGCAGCATGCCCAGCAGGTTCGCGATGGGCCCCATCTTGCGCAGGGCCAGCATCTGCTCGAGGAAGTCCTCCAGGGTGAGCTGGCCGGAGCCCATCTTCACCGCGGCGGCTTCGGCCTGGTCGGCGTCGAACGCCTGCTCGGCCTGCTCGATCAGGGTGAGCATGTCGCCCATGCCCAGGATGCGGCTCGCCATCCGGTCCGGGTGGAAGACGTCGAAGTCCTCCAGCTTCTCGCCGTTCGAGGCGAACAGGATCGGCTGGCCGGTGACCTCGCGGACGCTGAGCGCGGCGCCACCGCGGGCGTCGCCGTCGAGCTTGGTGAGCACCACGCCGGTGAAGCCGACGCCGTCGCGGAACGCGGTCGCCGTGTTCACGGCGTCCTGGCCGATCATGGCGTCGACGACGAACAGCACCTCGTCCGGCTGGACGGCGGCGCGGATGTCGGCCGCCTGGCGCATCATCTCCTCGTCCACGCCGAGGCGGCCCGCGGTGTCGACCACGACGACGTCGTGCTGCGACCGCCTGGCCTCCTCGATGCCGCGGCGGGCGACGTCGACGGGGTCGCCCACGCCGTTGCCCGGCTCGGGCGCGAACACCTTCACGCCGGCGCGCTCGCCGACGACCTGGAGCTGGGTCACCGCGTTGGGGCGCTGGAGGTCGCAGGCGACCAGGATCGGGGTGTGGCCCTGGCCGCGGAGCCACTTGGCCAGCTTGCCCGCCAGCGTCGTCTTGCCCGCGCCCTGGAGGCCGGCGAGCATGATCACGCTCGGCGGGTTCTTGGCCAGGTTCAGCCGCCGGGTCTCGCCGCCGAGGATGCCGACGAGCTCCTCGTTGACGATCTTGACGACCTGCTGGGCCGGGTTCAGCGCCTGGCTGACCTCGGAGCCCTTGGCGCGCTCCTTGACCTTGGCGATGAACGTCCGCACCACGGGCAGCGCGACGTCGGCCTCCAGCAGCGCGACCCGGATCTCGCGCGCGGTGGCGTCGATGTCCGCCTCGGACAGCCGTCCCTTGCCCCTCAGGTTCTGGAGAACCCCGGTGAGCCGGTCGGAAAGGGTGTTGAACACGGTGCCGCCAGACCTCGCACGTCGGTTTCCGCCACTGGTCGCTTCCCAGGGTAGCCGTTCAGCCGGCCGTCACCGACAGGCGCAGGCGGTCCCGGCGGGTCAGCACGGTCACGCCGTGCCACCCGCGAGGGGGTCGGCCCGCGGTGAACCGGGTCCGCAGGCGGGTCGCGCGGCGCACGTGCCGCCCGAACGACCGGGAGCGGATCAGCCTGCCCCGCGCGACCTGGCCCGAGAACGCCTCCTCCGGCGTGGCGTCGAGCCACACGAAGTGCCGCGGCCGGTTGCTCAGCACGCCGACCACGACCAGACCGGCCCTGGTGGTGGGCCGGGTCGACGGCTCGTGCACCAGCAGCAGGCTGGTGGTGGCGGTGAGCGCGAACCAGAGGATGCGGGTGCGGTGGACCAGGTGGACCAGCGGCCGGTAGAAGCGGTAGGGGAGCGCCCGGGGCAGAGCGGCCGTGAGGGCGCTCCGGACCTGGTCGGAGTCCAGCACGACGGTCGGCGCTCCCCCGGTGTCGGCGGCGGCGAGCAGCGTCGTCTTGCCCGCTCCCGGCAGTCCGGCCAGCACCACGAGCGAGCGCGGCCTCACAGCGACAGCGGTCATCACGTCCATACTAAGGAGACGTTCCGGGAGCGGTTGAGTTCCCGGCCACGACCGGCCGCGACCGGCGGCGGCCCAACCCCTCGATGGGCCGCCACCGGCCGGCCGTGGCGACGATCCCCCGCCCCACCCCCCTTGATCGGGCGGGGTCCCCCCTGCCATGCCGGAAGCTTGCCCCGAGGACGGGCGCGGGGGCAGCGTGAGCACCCCCGGTCGGTTGTGCGTAGAGCTACGCAACCCGGGCGCGCGGAGTCACCCGGCGGCGAGCAGCACGGCGCGTTCGACCGCGCGGCGGGCGGCGGCGTCGAGGCCGCCCGGCACGGTGAGGGCGAACGAGTCGACCACCGTGGAGCCCATTGTGGACACCCGGGCCCAGGCGACGTCCACACCGGACCGCTCCAGGGCGTCGGCGACGCGGTGCAACAGCCCGATCCGGTCGGCCGCGCGCAGCTCCAGCACGACGGCGCCGGTCGACTCGTCGTCGAACCACAGCACCTTCGGCGGCGGCGGGTCCTGGGGCGGGCCGCCGTAGTCGCGCTCCTTGGCGGCCAGCTTGTCGGCCAGCGGCAGCGAGCCGTCCAGGGCCCGGATCAGCTGCTCGCGCAGCAGTGCCACGTCCGGCAGCGAGCCGAACCGCGGCGACACGGTGAACACGTCCACGGCGACCGCGCCGAGGGAGGGGTCGACGTGCGACCGCAGCGTGGCCGCGTGCACCTCCAGGGAGTTCAGCGCGAGCACCCCCGCCGCCCGGGACAGCAGGCCGGGCCGGTCCGGCGCCACCACGGTGACGACGGCGCCCTGGTTGCCGGGGTCGACCAGCACGTCCGGCCGGCCGCCGGCCAGCACGGCGGCCGCGAGGTCGCGCCGGCGCCGGTCGAGCGGCTCGGGCTCGGGCAGGGGGTCGCCCGCCATCGCCGTGCGGCAGCGTACGACCAGGTCGCCGATCAGCGAGGACTTCCACTCCGACCACGCGTTGGGCCCGGTGGCCACGGCGTCGGCCTCGGCCAGCGCGTGGAGCAGTTCGAGCAGCACCGGGTCGCCGTCGAGGGTGTCCACGACCCGTCGCACGGTCGCCTCGTCCTCCACGTCGCGGCGCGTCGCCGTGTGCGGCAGGAGGAGGTGGTGGCGCACGAGCGCGGTGAGCGTGGCGACGTCCTGGGGCCACAGGCCGAGGCGTTCGGCGATCTGCGTGGTGAGGGCGGCGCCCACCTCGGAGTGGTCGGCCTGCCGGCCCTTGCCGATGTCGTGCACCAGGGCGCCGAGCAGCAGCAGGTCGGGCCGGGAGACCCGGGTGACCAGGCGGGCGGCGTGCGCGGTGGCCTGCACGAGGTGCCGGTCGACGGTCCAGGTGTGGGCGGCGTCGCGCGGCGGCAGGTCGCGGACCGCGCCCCACTCGGGGAACAGCCTGCCCCACAGGCCGGTGCGGTCCAGCGCCTCCACCACGTCGACCAGGCCGGTGCCGCTGCCCAGCAGGGCCAGCAGCTCGTCGCGGGCCTCCCGGGGCCACGGCTGGCGCAGCTCGGGCGCGGTGTCCGCGAGCGTGGCGAGCGTGCCCGGCGCGATCGGGTGCTTGCCGCGCGCGGCGGCCGCGGCGACCCGCAGCAGCAGCGCGGGGTCGCGGCCGGGCACGGCGTCGCGCGCCAGGGCCACCTCCGCGCCGTGCAGCACGACCCCCTCGTCCAGCGGGCGCCGGGAGGGCGTGCGCCGCAGCGTGGAGCGGGCGAAGACGCCCAGGCCCTTCCTCGGCACGGCGGCCCGCGCCGTGCGCATGGCCACGTCCACCGCGTACACGATCGTCCGCGCGGCCGACGACATCGCCCTGGCCAGCGCGAACCGGTCCTGGAGGCCGAGCGCGGCGGCGACCTCGTCACCGTCCTGGGCGCGCAGCACGTCGCGCGGGCGGCCGGCCACCCGGCGCAGCTCGGTGCGCACGTCCAGCAGCAGCTTGCGGGCCTCGTCGACCTCCGCCGACGGCCGGTCGACCAGCTGCGCCGCGGACAGCGCGTCCAGCAGCACCACGTCCCGCAGTCCGCCGCGGCCGTGCTTGAGGTCGGGTTCCACGCGGTGCGCGATCTCGCCGCTGCGCGCCCACCGGCGCGACGCGGACTCGGACATCTCGTCCAGCCGGGCGCGCACGCCGGTGCGCCACGCCTGGCGCGCGCCGTCCGCGAGCCGCCGGCTGACCTCCTGGTCGCCCGCGAGGTGGCGGGTGTCGAGCAGGCCCAGCGCGGTGCGCAGGTCGTCGGCGGCGACGCGCAGCGCCTCGCCGACGGTGCGCACCGAGTGGTCCAGGCCGATGCCCGAGTTCCACAGCGGGTACCAGAGCTTCTCCGCGATGCCGTCCACGCCCTTGTGCCCGTTGTGCACCAGGAGCAGGTCGAGGTCGGAGTAGGGCACCAGCTCGCGCCTGCCCAGGCCCCCCACGGCGACCAGGGCGACCCCGCTGCCCGGCCTGCCGACGCCCGCCTGCGCGGCGTGGGCGGTCAGCCAGAACTCGTGCAGGTCGACCAGCGCCTCGCGCAGCGACTCCCCCGTCAGACGGCGCCGACCCGGCGCGAGCAGCCGATCGCGTGCCCGCACCAGGTCGTCAGCCGTGACGACGGCCGTCTCGGTGTTCTCCATACGGCCGTCTCCCATTGCCTCAGAGGGCGTCCGAGCCGCGCTCCCCGGTCCGGACCCGGATGACCGTGTCGACCGGCGTCACCCAGACCTTCCCGTCGCCGATCTTGCCGGTGCGCGCGGCCTCCACGACGGCGTCGAGGACCTTGTCCACGGCGGCGTCGTCGATCAGCACCTCGATGCGCAGCTTGGGCACGAAGTCGACGGCGTACTCGGCGCCGCGGTAGACCTCGGTGTGGCCCTTCTGCCGGCCGTAGCCCTGGACCTCGCTGACGGTCATGCCGAGCACCCCGAGCTGTTCCAGGGATGTCTTCACGTCGTCGAGGGTGAACGGCTTGATGATCGCGGTGACCAGCTTCATGACTTGTTGCTCCCCTCAAGGACCGCGGTGGCGCCCGCGGCGGCGCTGGGCTTGGAGGCACCGCGGGTGCCGAGGCCCGAGCCGAACTCGTACGCGGTCTCCGCGTGCTCGGCCTCGTCGATGCCGCCGACCTCGGCCTCCTCGTCGACGCGGAAGCCGACGGTGAACTTCACCAGGTAGCCGAGGAGCAGGCTGAGGACGAAGGAGTAGGCGAGCACGGCGAGCGCGCCCACCGCCTGGCGCCACAGCTGGTCCACGCCGCCGCCGTAGAAGAGGCCGTCGATGCCCGCGGGGGCGGCCGAGCTGGCGAAGAAGCCGATCAGGATGGTGCCGGACAGACCGCCGACCAGGTGCACGCCGACCACGTCGAGCGAGTCGTCGAAGCCGAAGCGGTACTTGAGGCTGACGGCCAGGGCGCACAGGGCGCCGGTGATCGCGCCGATGGCGATGGCGCCGACGGGGGTGACCGAGGAGCAGGCGGGGGTGATGGCGACGAGGCCCGCGACGACGCCGGAGGCCGCGCCGAGGGTGGTGGCGTTGCCGTCGCGGACGCGCTCCACGGCGAGCCAGGCGAGCATGGCGGCGGCGGTGGCGACCAGGGTGTTGACGAACGTGACGCCCGCGGTGGCGTTCGCGCCGAGCGCGGAGCCCGCGTTGAAGCCGAACCAGCCGAACCACAGCAGGCCGGCGCCCAGGACGACCAGCGGCAGGCTGTGCGGCTTCATCCGGTCCTTCGGCCAACCGACGCGCTTGCCGAGGACGAGCGCCAGCGCGAGGCCCGCCGCGCCCGCGTTGATGTGGACCGCGGTGCCGCCGGCGAAGTCGATCGCGAGGAGCTTGTTGGCGATCCAGCCGCCGGGGTCGACGACGTTGCCGTCGGCGTCCTTGCCGTCGAAGTCGAACACCCAGTGCGCGACCGGGAAGTACACGACCAGGGACCACAGGCCGGCGAAGAGCAGCCACGGACCGAAGCGGGCGCGGTCGGCGATCGCGCCGGAGATCAGGGCCACCGTGATGATGGCGAACATCGCCTGGAACGCGACGAACACGGTCGTCGGCACGGTCCCGAACAGCGATTCCTTGGTCAGCAGGCCGTCCAGGCCGAAGAACTCGAACGGCTTGCCCAGCAGGCCGCCACCGAGGTCGGTGCCGAACGCGGTGGAGTAGCCGACCAACACCCAGAGCACACCGACCACGCCGATGGCACCCAGGCTCATCATCATCATGTTGAGCACACTCTTGGACCGGACCATGCCCCCGTAGAAGAAGGCAAGTCCCGGCGTCATCAACAGCACCAGTGCGGCACTGGTGAGCACCCAGGCGGTGTCCCCTGTATCCACGTCGACCTCCACTGCACGTCGGTTGCGGAGGAGCATCGGCACGTCCTGTTTCGCGCGGCCGCGCCAGGGGTTTCGCGGGGGTGAACTGTCGCGGTCCCGGTGTTACGGGCAGGTTTCGCGTGGTTGAAGGGCGCGGTTCTTCCTGCGGGGAGTCCACCCGGCCGGGGAATCGACGGTGACGTTGCGTGTGAGCGACCCCCGCCCCGGGGTGGCGCGCGGGTCACGGCGGTCCGCCCGGCGACGGTGGGTCACCGGTGGCGCCGACCTCGGGGGCGGGCGTGCCGGAGACGGCGGAGGCCGCCCCCGCGCGGTGGCGGGGGCGGCCTCCTGGTCGTGCCGGCGGTTACCGCAGCCAGCCGGGCACGCCCGGCGCCGGGCCCGCGGGCAGCGGCGTGGCGTTCGGCGACGCCACCGCCTGCTCGGGCGGCTCCACGGCGGCGCAGCGGGCGCCGGGCCGCGGGGTCTTGAGCGCGATCAGGTACTGGTCGGTCGCGCCGCGGGTGCAGTCGCTGCGGTCGTACACGCCGTGGCCCCAGCCCTCGTAGGTGAGCAGCACGGTCTTGTCGCGGCTCTGCCGGTGGGCGTTGACGGCCCACTCGTAGCCGGTGGCCGGGTCGTGCAGGGCGTTGCTCATCAGGATCTTCGGCGAGTCCCCGATGCGCAGGCGGTGCTGCGGGTTGTTGACCTTCTCGGGCAGGCCCACGCAGCCGGCGATGGCCGAGTGCCCGAGCGACCCGCCGCGCATGTGCGGGGCGAGCTGGTTGGCGCGGTTCACCAGGGCGGAGAACTCGCGGTAGTTCTTGACGCGGATGGCCCAGTCCTGGCAGAACACCGCGGGGAACGGGTTCTCCACGGTCTCCTGGGCGGCCCGGACGGCCTTGACCGACGTGCCCGGAGTCGGCTCACCGGCGGCGAGCCTGACGAGGAACTCGGCGAGCGGAGCCCAGTTCGGGCCGTAGAACGCGCCGAAGGCCGTGCCGATGATGTCCCGCGCGGAGACGACGTAGGTCGGGTCGCCCGGGTCGGTGATCTCGCCGCGGTCGGCGCGGGCGAGCAGGTCTTCCCAGAACTCCACGACGTCCCGGTCGTGCAGGGCGCACGACTCGGTGCGCTCGCACCACTTCACGAACTCGGTGAACGAGTCCTCGGCGGTGACGGCCTCGGTCTCGTTGAAGCGCCACGTGCCGAGGCTGTGGTCCATGTTCGAGTCGATGACCATGGCGCGGATGTTGCGGCCGAACTCCTCGGCGTACTGCTGGCCGATGAGCGTGCCGTAGGAGATGCCGTAGTAGTTGATCTTCCGCTCGCCGAGGGACCGGCGCAGGGCGTCGATGTCCTTCACGACGGACAGCGTGTCGGCGTGGTCGTAGATCGGGCCGCTGTGGGCGCGGCAGTCGGCGGCCAGCTCGCGGTTGTAGGCGACGAGGGCGTCGAAGCCGGCCTGGTCGGTCGGGTAGATCGACGGGGCGTTCACCGCGAGGTCGAACGAGCACTTCACCGGCCGGCTGCGGGCCACGCCGCGCGGGTCGAAGCCGATGATGTCGAAGCGCTGCTGCACCTCCGGGCTGAAGTAGCCGTCCGCGCCCAGCGCGAAGTCGACGCCCGAGCCGCCGGGACCGCCGGGGTTGACGACCAGGACGCCGAGGCGCTCGGCCGGGTCGAGGGCCTTGCGGCGGGCCACGGCGAGGTCGAACTTCTCGCCGCGCGGCCTGGTCCAGTCGATCGGCAGGCTGAGCGTGCCGCACTCGACCTCGGCGATCTCGGGGCAGGGCGCCCAGGTGATGCCCGCGACGCCCTGGGCGTCGACGGGCTGTTCCTCGGCCGACGCGAACGTGGCCGTCCCCAGGACGAGCGCGGCGGCGGTCCCCAGACCGCCGAGCGCACGGATGATCGATCGCACAGGTTCCTCCCTAGTTCCTGTCACCCAATCGGGTTACCGCAGGCTTTCAGGGGGGTGGTGCGCCTCACAACCGACTCAGGTCGTACAGGTCATCAGCCCTTGGGCGGACGACTTTGACGGTTGTTCAGCTCAGTTCCCGGTACCTCCGGGTGATCGCCCTGAGGCCGTCCGTCGTCAAGCGGCCGAACAGCCGAAGGCGTGCCATCCCGCCGTCGGGGTGGATGTCGAGCCGCGCGTGCGTGGCCTCCGGGACCGCCTCGACGGGGAAGCGGTGGCGGGTGTCGGGTTGCAGGCGGGTGCGGGGCAGGACCGGGAACTCCGCGCCGGTGCGCTCGTCCCGCCCGGTCACCGACGCCCAGCCGGGCGCGTTGCCCTTGAAGTGCGTGGTGTCCAGCTCGACCAGCCGCACCGCGCCGGCCGCGGCCAGCCGCACGTCCACCCAGTCGTTGCCGTCGTCGCGGCGGCGCGCCGTCTCCCAGCCCTCCCCCATCACCGCGGCCTGGCCGGGCGCGATGAGGTTGCCGGGCGAGCCGTAGAACATGTCGCTGCACCCGACCACCGCGCCCCCGTTCTCCAGCGCCGCCAGGTCCACCGCCTCGGGCAGCAGCAGCGCCGGGTCGGGCACCGGCTCGCCGAAGACCCGCAACCGGGCCACCCCGCCGTCCGGGTGGATCGTCAGCCGCACGTGGGTGTACCGGCGTGCGGCGTCGACCTCGAAGGAGTTCTTCCGGTCGCCCCCCAGCGGCGACTTGGGCACCAGCTCCTCCCAGCCGGTCAGCTCGGTCGGGTCCGGGTGGCCGACCGCCGAGGTGGCCTGGACCGAGGCGAACGGCGGGTAGTTGCCCGTGAAGAACGCCGTGTCGACCACCACCGCCTTGACCACGCCCGGCAGGCCGAGGCGGACGATCGCCGAGTCCTGCCCCGGTTCGCGCCGGCGCCGGGTCTCCCAGCCGTCGTAGACCTGCCCCTTGTGGCCGAAGGTGTAGGTGTCGAACACGGGCTCGGCCCGTTTGATCAGGTTCTCCCGCTCGGCGAACAGCTCGTCGTTCGCCCACACCACGCCGCCGCCGAACTCGCGGCACGCCAGGTCGGGCAGGTGGGTGAAGCCGGGTGCCTCGGTCATGCGTCTCCTCGGGTGAGCAACCGCCCGCGCGGTCGGTCGTCGATCGGCTGCCCGCGCAGCCACGTCCGGCGCACCACGCCGGCCAGCGGTCGGCCGTGGTAGGGCGTCACGGGGTTGCGGTGGTGCAGCGCGTCCCGGTCCACCACGAACGCCTCGTCCGGCGCGAACACGACGAAGTCCGCGTCCGCGCCCGGCGCGATGCGCCCCTTGGTGGTCAGGCCGACCAGGTCGGCGGGGTTGCCGGCCATCCAGCGGACCACGTCGTGCAGGGTGTGGCCGCGCCGCCGGGCCTGGGTCCACACGGCGGGCAGGCCCAGCTGGAGGCTCGCGATGCCACCCCACGCGGTGGCGAAGTCGCCCGCCTTGAGGTCCGGCGTGCACGGCGAGTGGTCGGTCACCACGAGGTCGACCACGTCCTCGCCGAGCGCGCGCCACAACGACTCGCGGTTGGCGGCGTCGCGGATCGGCGGGCAGCACTTGAACTCGGTGGCCGCGTCCCCGATCTCCTCGGCGACGAACGTCAGGTAGTGCGGGCAGGTCTCGGCGGTGACGGCGAGGCCGCGCGCCTTGGCGTCGCGGACGTGCGCCACGCCGTGCCCGCTGGACAGGTGCAGCACGTGCAGCCGCGCGCCAGTCTCCTCCGCCAGGCCGACGACGGTGGCGATGGCGCCGGACTCGGCCGCGTGCGGGCGGGAGTCGAGGAACGCCCGGTAGCCGGGGCCCGGTTCGGTGATCTCGCGCGGGTCCTCGGCGTGCACGACGGTCAGCGCGCCGCGCGGTCCCAGGCGGTGCAGCGCGCGCCGCAGCTCGTCCCCGGTCACGTGCGGGAACTCGTCCACGCCGGAGTGCGCCAGGAAGCACTTGAAGCCGAACACGCCCGCGTCGTGCAGCCCGTCGAGGTCGTCGAGGTTGTCCGGCACGATGCCGCCCCAGAAGCCGACGTCCACGTGCGCCCGCTCGCGCGCCACCTCCCGCTTGGCCTCCAGCGCGGCCACCGAGGTCGTCGGCGGCAGGCTGTTGAGCGGCATGTCGACGATGGTGGTGACACCACCGGCGGCCGCCGCCCGGGTCGCGGTGGCGAAGCCCTCCCACTCGCCGCGCCCCGGCTCGTTCACGTGGACGTGCGTGTCGACCAGGCCGGGCAGCAGCACCTCGTCGGCCGCCAGCTCGACGACCCTCGCCCCGTCCAGGCGGTCGGCGACGGCCGCGATCCGACCGCCCTCCACGCCCACGTCGGCCCGGCGCTCGCCGTCCGGGGTGATCACGCGGGCAGCGCGCAGCACCAGGTCCATCGGATCACCTTCGCACCCATCGGGCGCGGTGCGAAGCCCCGGTTTCCCCGGCGGCGGTCCCGGCCGCGCCGAGGTGGGGCGGGTGGCCGGGCCGACGTCGTTGACACGCTCCGAAGGCGCTCGTACCGTCCCCCGTTGCGGAAGTGGCATTCCGCCATGCAAAAGAGGGGGCCGCCGTGCCTGATCCCGCCGTGCCCGATCCCGCCGTGCCCGATCCCGCCGCGGCCGATCCCGCCGGGTTCGACCTCACCGGTTTCAACACCGCGCCCGCCGACGTGCTCCGGCCCCTGCTCACCGAGTGCCTCGCGGTGCCGCGCTGGGTCGACGCCGTGCTGGCCGGGCGGCCCTACCCCGACGTGGACGCGCTGCTCGCCGGCTCCGCCCGCGCCGCGGACCTGTCGGACGAGGAGGTGCGCGCCGCGCTCGCCGGGCACCCCCGCATCGGTGAGGGGGCGCGGCGCGGCGGCGTCTCGGCGGCGTGGTCGGCCGACGAGCAGTCCGGTGTCGCGGGGGCGGCCGCCGACCGGCTCGCCGCGGCCAACGCCGCGTACGAGGACCGGTTCGGCCACCTCTACCTCGTGTGCGCCACGGGGTTGTCCGCCGGGGAGGTCCTGGACGACCTCGCCGCGCGGATGGACAACGAGCCCGCCGCGGAACTGCGCGTGGCGGGCCGGGAACTCGGGAAGATCGCCGCGCTGCGGCTCGGGAAGGTGGTGGCATGAGCACGCTGTCCACGCACGTCCTCGACGCGGAGGCCGGTCGGCCGCGGGTCGGCGTGCCGGTGCGGTTGGAGCGCGACGGCGCGGTGCTGGCCTCCGGCCGCACGGACGACGACGGCAGGCTGCGGTTCGCCGAGGAGCTGGAACCCGGCGTGCACCGGCTGGTGTTCGAGGTCGACACGCCGTTCTACCCGGAGATCACGATCGCCTTCCGGGTCACCGAGGGGCACCTGCACGTGCCGATCCTGCTGAGCCCGTTCGCGTTCACCACCTACCGAGGGAGCTGACCATGGGGATCGTCCTGGGCCCGAACCAGTACGGGAAGGCGGAGAACCGCCTGGTGGTCGTGTCGCGCGACGGCGACGTGCACACGATCAAGGACCTCACCGTCGGCACGTCCCTGCGCGGCGACCTCGCGGACACCCACCTCACCGGCGACAACTCGAAGGTGCTGGCGACCGACACGCAGAAGAACACGGTCCACGCGTTCGCCAAGCAGGCCCCGGTGGGCGAGATCGAGGACTTCGCGCTGCGCCTGGGCAGGCACTTCGTGTCCTCGCAGGAGGCGATCACCGGCGCGCGGGTGCTGGTGGACGAGCACTCGTGGCAGCGGATCGAGGACAACGGCCACTCGTTCGTGGGCGGTTCCGCGGAGAAGCGCACGACGGCCGTGACGGTCGACGGCCCGCGCGCCTGGGTCGTGTCGGGCGTGCGGGACCTGGTGGTGCTCAAGACGACCGGTTCGGAGTTCCACGGGTTCCCCCGCGACGAGTACACGACGTTGCCGGAAACCGAGGACCGCGTCCTCGCCACCTCGGTGACGGCGCGGTGGCGCTACCGGGACGAGGACGTCGACTGGGCCGCGTCGCACGCGGCGATCCGGCGGCTGCTGCTCGGCGCGTTCGCCGCGAAGCACAGCCTGTCGCTGCAGCAGACCCTCTACGCGATGGGCGAGGCCGTGCTGCTCGACCGGCCCGAGGTCGCCGAGGTGCGGCTGTCGATGCCGAACAAGCACCACTTCGCGGTCGACCTGTCCCCGTTCGGCCTGGAGAACCACAACGAGGTGTTCCACGCCGCCGACCGCCCGTACGGCCTCATCGAGGGTTCCGTGCTGCGCGACGACGCCGAGGACGTCGGCCTGGCCTGGTACTCGCTGCCGGAGTTCTGACCCGGCAGGGGCCCGGTCAGCCCGGCTTGACCGCGGCGTACAGCAGCATGTCCACGCGCCGCCCGCCGATCTCCTGGTGGCTGCGCATCAGGCCCTCGCGCTCGTACCCGGCGGCCTCGGCGGTGCGGACCGACGCCGTGTTCCACGGTTCGACGTGCAGCTCCACCCGGTGCAGCCCCGGCACCGTCCACGCGAACCGGGTGAGGGCGGCGAGGGCCCGGCCCGCCGCGCCGCGCCCCCGGCTGCGGGGCGCGATCGAGTAGCCCGCCGACGCCCGGCCGGCCGGGAGCTGGGCCAGCCAGAGGCCGGCGCCGCCCAGCGCCTCGTCGGTGTCCCGGTCGGCGACGCAGAACGAGTACCCGTAGCCGGTGGCGAGGCGGTCGTGCTGCCGGGCCAGGTAGGCGAGGGCCTGCTCGCGGTCGGCGTTCAGGGGCAGCGTGCCGATCGTCGGCACGTACGGGTCCGTCGCGAGGTCCAGCACCATGTCCACGTCGCGGTCCTCGAACGCGCGCAGGCGCACGTCCTCGAAGGTGGGGGGCGGTGACGGCACGACGAGGGGTTCCACGCCCTCGATCATGACCCCGGGCGGCCCCGGCGGGCCACCCGGTTTCACACCTCGCGCAGGGCCATCCGCCGCACCCGCCACTCGTGGAACAGGTCGGCCTCGTCGTACCAGTCCACGGTGGTCGGCCGCCGCGCGGTGGCGAGGAACTCCAGCAGCACCTCGCGGAACAGCGGCAGGCGCAGGCCCACCCCCGGCGGGAAGTCGGTGTACCGCTCGTCCACGTACGGCGCGTCCGGGTCGCCCTTGGGCCAGCCGGTGAAGTCGTCGTCCACGTAGTTCAGGTAGCCCCACGGGCCGCGCACGGCGAGGACCAGGTTGTGGTCGCTCTCCCCGTCCGCGTCCAGGTCGCGGGCGAAGTGCTCCAGCATCCCGTCGTTGCACTCCGGCCGCCCCAGGGCGGCGATGAGCACGTCCACGTCCTCCGGGCACGCCACCACCTGGTACCGGAACTCGGCCCGTTCCAGGTCCGGCAGCCCGGTCCACAACCCGGCCCGCATGGTCATGGCCCCCACCATGGCCGGTCGTCGCGCGCTCGGCCGCGCGGAACCGCGAGATCACCCCTTCCGGTGACGGCGGGGTCCGCCGCCGGGGGCTTCGCGGCCGGTCACCCCCGCCGGGCCAGGGCCCTCAGCTCGTCCGGGCCGAGGCCGGTCGCGCGGCGCACCTCGTCCTCGTCCAGCGCGCCGCAGTCCAGGGCGCGCACGAACGACGACGACAGCGCCCGCGCGGTGGCGGGCTCGTCCAGCACGGACCCGCCCGCCCGCGCCACGTACGCCCGCAACCGCGCCGCGTCGCCCGCCAGGCCCTCCAGGTGGAACGCGTGCACGGCGGCGTACCGGGTCACCAGCTGCGCCGGGTGCAGGTCCCAGCCCTGGTGGAAGCCGTGCGCCAGGGAGCGGCGGACCAGGCCGTAGTGGGTGCGCCAGCCGTGCTCGACGGCGTCGCCGACGGGCAGCACGTTGGTCGAGCCGTCCGACACCTCGACCCCCGTGCCGGCCGCCGACACCTGCATGACGTTGCGCGCGAAGTCGCACGCGCCGTGCGCGAGGTGCTGGTGCGCCGCCCCGAGGCCGCAGTCCGCCGTGTAGTCGTAGGTGCCGAAGTGCAGGCCGCTCACCCGCCCCCGGCCCGCCTCGATGAGCCGCGGGATCGCGAGCCGGCCGGCCGGGTCCACGATCGACCGGGTCGTCTCGACCTGGATCTCGAACCGCAGCGGCAGCCCGAACAGGTCGAGCACGTCGCCGAGCACCTCGACCTGGTCGACCGAGGTGACCTTGGGGAAGGTGATCACGAACCCCTCGGGCGCGCCGCCGAGCGCGGTGAGGAACACGTCGAGCGTGCGGATGCCGCGCTCCCGCAGCGCCCGCGTGTCGAACGACTTCATCCGCAGCCCGAACCGCGGCGGCGCGGCGCCGGAGGCCACCCAGTCCCGCACGACCAGCGCGGTGCGCTCGGCGTCGGCGTCCTCCTCGGCGTCGGGGCGCGGGCCGTAGCCGTCCTCGAAGTCGACGCGCAGGTCCTCGACCGGTTCGGCGGCGAGCTTCGCCCGCACCCGGTCGGGCAGCACGGCGGCCAGGTCGTCCGGCAGGCCGAGGACGCGCCCCAGGTCGGGGTGCGCGTCCAGGGCCGCAAGCGCTTGCGCGCCCCAGACCCGCACGGTGTCCGCGGTGACCCGGTCGGCGGGCACGTAGCAGGTGTGCACCGGCTGCCTGCCGACCGGCGACCGCTGCCCGGCGTCGGCCAGCCGCGCGGTGAGCGCCCGCACCGCGTCGGCGGGCAGCGACGTGCGCGGCACGTCAGATCCGCTCGTAGGCGGGCAGGGTCAGGAAGTCCACGAAGTCGTCGGACAGCGCGACCTGCTCGAACAGCTCCACCGCCGCGTCCAGGTGCTCGCCGTCGAGCCGCCCGCGGACCTCCGCCAGCACCTCGCGCACCAGCTCGGCGGTGACCGGCGTGCCGTCGTCGAGCACCACGTCGTTGTGCACCCACTGCCACAGCTGGGAGCGGGAGATCTCGGCGGTGGCGGCGTCCTCCATCAGGTTGTGGATGGCCGCCGCGCCGTTGCCGCCCAGCCACGACAGCAGGTAGCGCACGCCGACGTCCACGGCGGACTCGACGCCCGCGCGGGTGGCCGCACCGCCGGTGGACGCGAAGTCGAGCAGCTGCCCGGCCGTGACCTCCACCTCGGGCCGCAGCACGTCGAGCTGGTTCGGCTCGCCGCCCAGCCGCTCGTCGAAGATCTCCCGGCACACCGGCACGAGGTCCGGGTGCGCGACCCACGAGCCGTCGAACCCGTCACCCGCCTCGCGGGTCTTGTCGGCGCGCACCTTCTCCAGCGCGTTCTCCGTGACCTCGGGGTCGCGCCGGTTCGGGATGAACGCCGCCATGCCGCCGATGGCGAACGCGCCGCGCTTGTGGCAGGTGCGCACCAGCAGCTCGGTGTAGGCGCGCATGAACGGCGCGGTCATGGTGATGCTGTTGCGGTCGGGGAGCACGGCGTCCGGGCCCGCGTCGCGGAAGTACTTGATGATGCTGAACAGGTAGTCCCAGCGGCCCGCGTTGAGACCGGACGCGTGGTCGCGCAGCTCGTGGAGGATCTCGTCCATCTCGAACGCGGCGGGGATCGTCTCGATCAGGACGGTGGCGCGGATCGTGCCGTGCGGGACGCCGAGCCGCTCCTGCGCGGCGGTGAACACGCTGTTCCACAGCCGGGCTTCGAGGTGGCTCTCCATCTTCGGCAGGTAGTAGTACGGCCGGCCGAGCGCGGCGTTGTGGAAGAAGTGCAGGCCGAAGTCGACCAGCGCGCCGATCGCCGGGCGGCCCTCGACCTCGAGGTGCCGCTCCGGCAGGTGCCAGCCGCGCGGGCGGACCACGATCGCGGGCCGCTCCACGTCGTCGCGCAGGGCGTAGTGCTTGCCCTCGGGCGAGGTGAACTCGACCGTGCCGCGGGCGGCGTCGTAGAGGTTGACCTGGCCGGAGACGACGTTGTGCCAGTGCGGCGTGTTGGCGTCCTCCAGGTCGGCCAGCCACACCTTCGCGCCGGAGTTGAGCGCGTTGACGGTCATCTTGCGCTCGGTCGGGCCGGTGATCTCGACCCGCCGGTCGCGCAGCGGTCCCGGGGCCTCGGCGACCTTCCAGTCGCCCTCGCGGACCTCCCTGGTCGCGTCGAGGAAACCGAGCGGGCGGCGGTGCGCGCGGCGGCGCATCAGCGCGGCGTGCTCCGGCGCGAAGCGGCCGTGCAGCTCGGCCACGAACTCCAGCGCGTCCGGCGTGAGGATCTCGTCCCCGCGCTCCACATCGCCCCCGAGGACACGAACACCGGACATGGAGGTCCACCTCGTTTCAGCTCGGTTTCTACTTGGCGGACTATAGTTTTCACAACGCGGAACGGCAACGAAGGAGTGGTCCCGTGGCACGAGAGTCGGGCGGCGGGGTCCAGTCGCTGCAACGGGCCTTCGACCTGCTGGAACGCCTCGCGGACGCCGGTGGCGAGGCGAGCCTGTCCGAGCTGGCCGCCACCTCCGGCCTGCCGTTGCCGACCATCCACCGGCTCATCCGCACCCTCGTCGCGCTGGGGTACGTGCGGCAGAACAGCAACCGCCGCTACGCGCTCGGCCCCCGGCTGATCCGGCTGGGCGAGAGCGCGTCGCGGCAGTTCGGCACGTGGGCGAGGCCGTTCCTGGCGCAGCTCGTGGACCAGGTGGGGGAGACCGCGAACCTGGCCGTGCTGGACGGCGACGAGGTGGTGTACGTGGCGCAGGTGCCGTCGCGGCACTCGATGCGGATGTTCACCGAGGTCGGCCGCCGGCTGCTGCCGCACGGCACGGGCGTGGGCAAGGCGATGCTCGCGCGACTGCCGCGCGACGAGGTGCGGGCGCTGCTGGCGCGCACCGGGCTGCCCGCGTACACGCCGAACACGATCACCGACGTCGACGCCCTGCTGGTCGAACTGGACCGCGTCGCCGAACAGGGTTACGCGCTGGACGAGGGCGAGCAGGAACTGGGCGTGCGCTGCGTCGCCGTGCCGCTGCCCGGGGCCCCCGCCCCGGCCGCCCTCTCGGTCTCCGGCCCGGACAGCAGGCTGACCAAGGAGTCGGTGGCCGGCATCCTCCCGGCGATCCTGGGCACCGCCGCCCACCTGACCACCCAGGCCACCCGCACCTGACCCCGAGAGTCCAACGCCCTGCGGGTTGGACTCTCGGGTGGGGGTCAGTTGAGGAGGGCGTCCACGAAGGCCTGCGGTTCGAACGGGGCCAGGTGGTCGGCTCCCTCGCCCAGGCCCACGAGCTTGACCGGCACGCCCAGCTCGCGCTGCACCTGGAACACGATGCCGCCCTTGGCGGTGCCGTCGAGCTTGGTCAGCACGATGCCCGTCACGTCGACGACATCGGCGAACACCCGCGCCTGGGTCAGGCCGTTCTGGCCGGTGGTGGCGTCGAGGACGAGCAGCACCTCGTCCACCTCCGCCTGCTTCTCCACGACGCGCTTGACCTTGCCCAGCTCGTCCATCAGGCCGGTCTTGGTGTGCAGGCGGCCCGCGGTGTCGATCAGCACGGTGTCCACGCCCGCGTTCACGCCCTGCTTGACCGCCTCGAACGCGACCGACGCCGGGTCCGCGCCCTCCGCGCCGCGCACGGTCGACGCGCCGACCCTCGAACCCCAGGTCTCCAACTGGTCGGCGGCGGCGGCGCGGAACGTGTCGGCCGCGCCCAGCAGCACGGTCCGGCCGTCGGCGACGAGCACGCGGGCCAGCTTGCCGGTGGTGGTGGTCTTGCCGACGCCGTTGACGCCCACGACGAGGAGGACGGCCGGCTTCACCCCGTGAGGACCGGTGGAGTGGGGCAGCGCGTGCACGACGCGGTCCATCTCCGGGTGCAGCGCGTCGACCAGCACGTCGCGCAGCAGGGCGCGGGCGTCGTCCGGCGTGCGCACGCCGCGGGTGGCGATCTGCTCGCGCAGCGCGGCGACGACCTGGTCGGTGATGGCGGAACCGAGGTCGGCCATCAGGAGGGTGTCCTCGACGTCCGTCCACGAGTCCTCGTCCAGGTCGCCCGCGCCGAGCAGGCCGAGCAGGCCCTGGCCGAACGTGGACCGCGACCGCGACAGCCGCCCGCGCAGCCGCTCCAACCGGCCCGCGGTGGGCTCGATCTCGTCGATCTCGGACGCCTCTTCGGGCAGGTCCACCTCGACGAACCCGCGCTTGACCGAGTCGCGCGGCACGGAGGCGTCGTCACCGACACCCGGCTGGCCGTCGACCTCGGTGCGCTCGGCGACCGGGTGCTCGACCGGTTCGACCACCGGGGGTTCGACCACCGGGGATCCGGCCACGGGGGGTCCGGCCACGGGGGGTTCGGCCACTGGAGGTTCGGCGGCCTCGGGTTCGACCACCCGGGGTGCGGCCGGCTCGGGCGCGGTGGTCTCGACCGGCTCGGGCGGGGCCGTCGACTTCGGTGGAGCGGTCGGCGCGTTGAACGTGATCGCCCCGCCGGCCTGGTAGCCCTTGGCGGGCTTCTCGACCTCGTCGCGCTTGGTCTCGGTGAGGCTGATCCGCCGGCGCCGGGACAGCGCGACGCCCGCCACGATGGCGACCGCGAGCAGTGCCGCGACGACGACGATGATCCAGATCAGGGACGTGGTGGACACCGGGCAATCCTCGCACGCCCCCCTATGTGGACGATCGACGAACCAAGTTGATTTCCGGCAACTTTCCCACCTACGGTCTTGCGCGCTGCGGGCTGTGTGGAATACACCACAGGGCGTGAGGGTGATCGGGCTCATCTCGGGCACGTCGATGGACGCCGTCGACGTCGCCGTGGCCGACCTGTCGCTGGACGGGCCGACCGTCCTGCTGACCCCCGTGGAGCACGCCGAGCACCCGTTCCCGGCCGAGCTGCGCGTGCCGCCGACGAGCGCCGCCGAGCTGTGCGAGCTGGACACGCGGCTCGGGCAACTGTTCGCGGACGCGGCGTCGCGGTACGAGGGCGACCTGGTGTCGTCGCTCGGCCAGACCGTGCACCACCGGGTCGAGGACGGCCGCTGCCTCGGCACGCTCCAGCTCGGCCAACCCGCGTGGATAGCCGAGGTCACCGGTCTGCCGGTGGTGTCCGACCTGAGGGTCCGCGACGTCGCGGCGGGCGGGCACGGCGCACCGCTGGCGAGCACCCTCGACGCGCTGTGGCTCGCCGACCTCGCGGCCGACGGGCCCGCCACCGCGCTCAACATCGGCGGCATCGCCAACGTCACCAAGGTGTCACCCGCAGGCGTGATCGCCTACGACACCGGCCCGGGCAACGCGCTCATGGACGCCGCGATGGTCGTCCTCTCCGGCGGGCTGCGCGACCGGGACGTCGACGGCGAGTACGCCCGGCGCGGCCGGGTGCGCGCCGACCTGCTCGACCGGCTGCTCGCGGACCCGTACTACGCGCGGCCCGCCCCGAAGTCGACCGGCAAGGAGCACTTCGACCGCGCCTACCTCGACCGCGCCACCGAGGGCCTCACCATGCCCGCCGAGGACCTGCTGGCCACGCTGACCGAGCTGACCGCGCGCACGGTCGCCGCCGGCTGCGAGGGCGTCGTGGTCGGCTCGGGCGGCGGGATGCGCAACCCCGTGCTCGTCGAGTCGCTGCGGCGGCACGTCGACCTGCGGGCGAGCGACGAGTTCGGGTTGCCCTCGGACGCCAAGGAGGCCTACCTCGCGGCGCTGCTGGGCTTCCTCGGCTGGCACGGGCTGCCGGCCAACGTGCCGTCCGCCACCGGCGCCGCCGGCCCCCGCCCGCTGGGGTCGTTCACCCCCGGCCGCCACCCCCTGCGCCTGCCCGAACCCGCGATCACCGCCGTTCGCGGGCTCAGAATCACTGGAGGACACCGTGCGCGCACTTGATGTCGGCATCATCGTGCTGTTCCTGGTGGGCATGCCGCTGCTGGGGGTGTGGATCGCCGGGCGGCAGCGGTCGGCGACCGACTACTTCGTCAGCGAGCGCCGCATCTCGTGGTGGGTCGTGTGCGTGTCGGTGGTGTCGGCGGAGACCTCCACGCTGACCGTGCTCAGCGTGCCCACGATCGCGTACCTGGGCACCTCGACGTTCCTGGCGCTGGCGTTCGGCTACCTGATCGGCCGGGTCGTCGTGTCGTTCGTGCTGCTGCCCAGGTACGTCGCGGGTGAGCTGATCACCGCGTACGGGTTCCTGGGCAAGCGGTTCGGGCCGGGCATCCAGAGCACCGCGTCGGTGACGTTCCTGGTGACGCGGCTGCTCGCGGACGGCCTGCGGCTGTTCGCCACGGCGATCCCGGTGAAGGTCGTGCTGGCCGCGTACGGCGTGGACGCGTCGTACTGGGTCATCGTGGCGGTGCTCGGCGTCGCGATGGTGGCCTACAGCTTCCTCGGCGGCGTGCGGGCCGTGGTGTGGGTCGACGCGATCCAGATGCTCTGGTACGTCGTGGGCGCGGTCGCGGTGATCGCGGTGCTGAGCGGGAAGCTGCCCGACGGCTGGTTCTCCGCCGCCGCCGACGCGGGGAAGTTCCAGGTCATCGACCCGTCGCTGTCCGCGTTGACCTCGCCGTACGCGATCCCGACCGCGTTCATCGGCGGCGCCGTGCTGTCGATGGCGTCGCACGGCGCGGACCAGCTCGTCGTGCAGCGGCTGATGGCGACCAAGGACGTGAAGGCGGCGCAGAAGGCGCTCATCGGCAGCGGCGTCGTGGTGATCCTCCAGTTCGCGCTGTTCCTGTTCATCGGCGTGATGCTGTGGTCGTTCTACAAGGCCGCCGCGCCGGTGAAGGACCTCGGGCTCAACAACAACGACGAGCTGTTCGCGCACTTCATCGTCAACGACATGCCGTCGGGCCTGTCCGGGTTCGTGATCGCGGGCATCCTCGCCGCCGCGCTGTCGTCGTCGCTGGGCGCGCTGGCGTCCTCGACGGTGACGGACGTGGTGCAGCGCGTGCGGCGGACGCCGATGACCGAGGCCGAGGTGTTCCGGCAGGGCCGGTTGTGGACGGTCGCGTGGGCCGGGCTGCTGATCGTGTGCGCCGGGCTGTTCGCGTCGCTGACGCGGCGCGGCAACCCGATCGTGGAGCAGGGCCTGTCGATCGCCGGGTTCACCTACGGCGCGCTGCTGGGCGCGTTCCTGCTGGGGCTGCTGTTCCGCCGGGCGCGGCAGTCCGACGCGATCGTGGCGTTCGCGGTGACGGTGGTGGTGATGGCGTTCGTGATCCTGGGCGTGAAGTTCGTCGGCCCGGACGCGACCCTCGCGATCGACTTCTCCGCCGCGGCGCCCGCGCAGAAGATCGTGTCGCTGGCGTACCCCTGGTACACGCCGATGGGCGTGCTCGTCACGCTGGTCGTGGGCGGGCTGTTGTCGTTGCGGCACAAGGGGGAGCTGCCACCGGGGGTGGACGAGCCGGTGTCGGCCGAGGCCCGCTGACCCGGTCCCGCACGCCCCGGGTCGGGCGGCGCGCTCCGCCGCCCGACCCGGGTGGGGTCACGCGGCCTTGCCGACGCGGTAGGACACGAGCTCCAGGTGCAGCCGGAAGCCCAGGCGCTCGAACAACCGCCGGGACGAGCGGTTGCCCGCGAGGATCGCGGCGGCGGCCTGGGGGCGCGCGCCCGCCGACTCGGCGAGCTTCCACACCAGCTCGGTGATCAGGGCCGCGCCGACGCCCTGGCCCCGGACGTCGGGTTCCACGGCCACGAAGTCCAGGTAGAACTCGCCCGGTTCGGCCTTGCCGGACGCGTAGCCGAGGACGCGGCCGCCGTCCATGGCGACCACGACGGTGTGCTTGCGGCTGCCGTCCACGAGCGAACGGCCGGACAGGTAGGTCTTCGGGAAGCACCGCTCGTGCAGCACGGCCACGGCCTCGTGCACGGCGCGGTCGGTGGGCAGGACGCGCATCTCGCGCGCGGGACCGGTGCGGGGGCAGCTCGCCTCGCGCAGCATCAGCTCGCGCAGGCCGTCGCCCTCCAGCACGTGGATGCCGCACGGTCGCGCGGCGGCGAAGCCGTGCCGCTCGGCGAACGCGGCGAGCCGCCGGTGGCCGGTGTGGCCGAGCAGCTCCCGGTCGGCGACGCCGTCGAGCAGCGGCGCGGCGCGGACGTAGAGGGCGTCGGCGGTCTGGTCCCAGATGCGACTGCCGGCGGGGTGGTTGACGGGTACGTCGACGAACGGGCCGTGCAGGAAGGCGCGGTTCAGCTCGGTGTCGACCTCGATGCTCAGCGCGCCGCACACCCGACCGGAGTCGTCGGTCGCGACCACCGTGCACGAGGCCCAGTCGGGCTCGAACTCGGCCAGCTCGGCCGCGAGGTCGCCGAGCGTCTCGCCGAGGTAGCCGATGTGGTGCGCGTCGTCGGCCTGCAGGCGCAGGACGAAGGCGAGCACGGCGTCCAGGTCGTCCTGGGCGGCGGGACGGATGTCGTACATGTCTGAGATGGTCACCCGCGGGTCCGACGAATGCGAGGGAGTTTTCCGTGGTGGACGGGGCGGTGGTCCGGGCGGTCGCGCGGGAGTGCGGCGGGTTCCTCGACGGGCTGGTGGGGGCCGACTGGTCGGCGGTGGTGCCGGAGGTCGGCTGGACGGTCGCCGCGACGGTGGCGCACGTGTCGGACTGCCTGCTCTACTACTCGGCGGACCTCTCCGCGGGGCCGGAGGGGCTGCGCGTGGCGGAGGTGCGGGTGCAGCCGTCCGCACCGCCCGCGGACCTGGTGCGCGCGGTGCGGACGACGGCCTCGGTGCTCGCCGCCGTCGTGGAGGGCCGGCCGCCGGACGCGCTCGGTTGGCACCCCTGGGGCCTGTCGGACGCGGCCGGGTTCGCCGGGATGGGCTGCGACGAGATGCTGGTGCACACCCACGACGCGGGCCGCGGCCTCGGCGCGGTGTTCGCACCCGACCCGGCGCTGCCCGCGGCGGTGCTGCGGCGCCTGTTCCCGGACGTGCCGCCCGGCGACGACCCGATGGCGGCTCTGCTGTGGGCGAACGGCCGCGTCCCGCTGGGTGGGCGGCCCCGGCGCGAGGAGTGGCGGTGGCGGTGCGCGCCCCTCGACGCGGCCGGGTCCGGCTCCTAACGTCGGGATCATGACGGACGACGTGCTCGACATCCCGTTCGCCGACGCCTTCTCCTTCGACCCCTCCCCCACGTGGGCGCGGTTGCGCGAGGAGGCGCCGGCGGTGCGCGTGCGCACGCTCGCGGGCGCGCGGGTGTGGCTGGTGACGCGGTACGACGACGTGAAGCTGGTGCTGGCCGACCCCCGGTTCTCCCGCGCGGCGGTGGTGGAGGAGGGCGCGCCGAGGGTGGGCGTGTCGCGCCCGCTGGCCGGCACGCTGCCGACGACCGACCCGCCCGAGCACACCCGGCTGCGCGGGCTGGTGTCCGGCGCGTTCGCGCACCGGCGGGTGGAAGGGGCGCGGGAGTGGGTGCGCGAGCTGTGCGAGGGGCTGGCCGACGACCTCGCGGCGGCCCCGGCGGACGGCGTGGACCTGCGGCGGGTGTTCGCGCTGCCGCTGCCGATCCAGGTGATCTGCACGCTGCTCGGCGTGCCGTACGACGACCGCGAGCGGTTCCGCGAGTGGGTCGAGCTGTCCTACAGCATGGAGATGTCGGAGCGGGGGCGCGTCGAGGAGGCGATGGCGGGCCTGCTGGAGTACATGGGCGCGCTGGTCGCCGCGAAGCGCGCGGAGGAGCGCGCCGGGGAGCGGTCGGCCGACCTGCTCGACGAGCTGTGCGCGACCTCGTTGACGCACGACGAGCTGGTGGCGTTCGCGCTGAACCTGCTGGTCGCCGGCCACGAGACGTCGGCGAACCAGATCACCGGCTTCGTCGCCACGCTGCTGCGCGACCGGCGGCACTGGGAGCGGCTGGTGGCCGAGCCGGACCTGGTGCCGCGCGCGGTGGAGGAGCTGATGCGGTTCACGCGGCTCAGCGAGGTCGGGCAGCTGCGGGTGGCGCTGGAGGACGTCGAGGTCGCCGGGGTGGTGGTGCGGGCGGGCGAGGGCGTGATGGCGTCGATCGGCTCGGCCAACCGCGACCCGCGGGCGTTCGACGCGCCGGACGAGCTGGACCTGGCGCGAACGCCGAACCCGCACCTGGCGCTGGGCGCGGGCCCGCACTTCTGCCTGGGCGCGCAACTGGCCCGGATCGAGCTCCAGGAGGCGCTGGGCGTGCTGCTGAGGCGGTTCCCGGGCCTGCGGGCGGCGCGGCCGGTCGAAGAACTCGCGTGGCGGCGGGTGCTGGTCAGCGGGCTGGCGGAGCTCCCGGTCGCGCCGGGTTGAGCGACATCACTTGCCGCGCGTTCACCGCTGGGGAACCCTGGACGGGTGAGCAGTGAGGAAACGATCCAACTCGAACTCAACGACAGCGGGGTGGCGGTAGACCTCCCGATGCCCGCCAACCAGCGGGACCAGGTACAGGAAGTCCCCTACCGGCCCGTCGAGTTCCGCGACGACGACCTGCCCAGCGCGTTGGAGCGCGCCGCCTCCTGGCTGCGGCAGACCCAGGACTGGCTCGGTGAGCCGGTCGACGTGATCGCCGTGCACCTGGACTACGACGACACCAAGGGGTCGCCGTACTACGCGCTGAAGCTGTTGTGCAACGAAGAGGACCTGGCGGGGGTGCCCAAGGTCGTGCGCGAACACGAAGGCTCCTCCACTACTAGCGAGTAACGTAGGCTGGTCGTATGCCAGATCGCGTGTACCCGCCGGTGATCGCCGCGGCCAAGCTGATGTTCCGCGTGCTCGACCTGCGCATCGCCCGGGAAGGCACGGAACACGTGCCGACCACCGGCGGGGCCGTGTTGGCCTCCAACCACGTGTCCTACCTCGATTTCATCTTCGCCGGGTTCGGCGCGCTGCCCGCGCGCCGGCTCGTCCGGTTCATGGCCAAGCACGAGGTGTTCAAGCACCCCGTGTCCGGCCCGCTCATGCGCGGGATGCACCACATCCCGGTGGACCGGGGCGCCGGTCAGGCGTCCTACCAGCAGGCCCTGACCGCGCTGCGGTCCGGCGAGGTCGTCGGGATCTTCCCGGAGGCCACGATCAGCCGGTCGTTCACGGTCAAGGAGGTCAAGAGCGGCGCGGTGCGGCTCGCGGCCGAGGCGGGCGTGCCGCTGCTGCCGACCGCCGTGTGGGGCACCCAGCGGCTGTGGACCAAGGGCAGGCCCAAGAGCCTGACCCAGCGGCACGTGCCGATCACGATCGTCGTCGGCGAGCCGATCGAGCCGACCACCGACGCCGCCCTGCGCACCCGCGTCCAGGAGCTGCTGGACCACGCGCAGAAGAGCTACCCGGAGTCCGGCGAGGGGCAGTGGTGGCAGCCCGCGCACCTCGGCGGCACCGCGCCCACCCCGGAGGAAGCCGCCCGGCTCGACGCCCCGAGGGGCCCGTCACCCGCGTAGCACCTCCCGGCGGAGCCGTTCGGCCAACCGCCGCTCCACCGTCGTGTAGGTGTGCCTGCCGATGCCGCCGCCCACCGCGACCAGCTCGCCGGCGGCGGTGACGGCGCAGGTGGGACGGCGCAGGTGGGGACGGCGCGGTCGCGGTGCACGACCACCACGTCCTCGTCCACGCCCCGGTCGGCCCGGTACAGGTGGACGGTGCGCGCGACGGCGGCGTAGCCGGCCTCGTCCAGGAAGCCGGGGAGCCCGGAGGGCTTCCCGGACCGGACCTCCAGCAGGTCGCCGGCCGCGGTGATCGCCAGGCCGCCCTCGACGAAGAGGACGTCCGCCTCGTGGACCGCGGTGGACACCCGGAGCCACTTCGTCCGCCGCAGCTCGGTGGAGACGCGCCACGAGGGCATGCCGATCCCGGCGGCCACCCGGTACTGCCGGTCGCCGCGCTCGGCCTGCGCGCCCCACCAACTCCCGCGGGCGGTCCTCGACGTCGCCCATGACCCGACCCTGCGCACGGCGCGGGGTCACCCGCCGGGTTCGACCTCGGGCTCGGGGACGGCGGCAGGAGGTTCGGCGGCAGCGGGCTCGGCAGCGGGCTCGGCAGCGGGAGGTTCGGCGGCGGGCTCGGCCTTGGCGCGCTTCGGCTTGTCCTCCGGCGCGCGCAGGCGCTGCGAGATCACCTGGCTGATGCCGTCACCGCGCATCGAGACGCCGTACAGCGCGTCGGCGATCTCCATCGTCGGCTTCTGGTGCGTGATGATCAGCAGCTGCGAGTGCTCGCGCAGCTGCTCGAACAGGCTGATCAACCGGTGCAGGTTGGTGTCGTCCAACGCCGCCTCGACCTCGTCCATCACGTAGAACGGCGAGGGCCGGGCGCGGAAGATCGCGACCAGCATGGCGACCGCGGCCAGCGACTTCTCGCCACCGGACAGCAGCGACAGCCGCTTGACCTTCTTGCCGGGCGGGCGGGCCTCCAGCTCGATGCCGGTGGTCAGCATGTCGCCCGGCTCGGTCAGCACGAGCCTGCCCTCGCCGCCGGGGAACAGGACCTTGAACACGACCTCGAACTCGCGGGCCACGTCCTCGTAGGCCGACGTGAAGACCTCCAGGATCTTGTCGTCGACGTCCTTCACCACGGTCAGCAGGTCGCGCCGGGTCGCCTTGATGTCCTCCAGCTGGTTGGACAGGAACTTGTAGCGCTCCTCCAGCGCGGCGAACTCCTCCAGCGCCAGCGGGTTGACCTTGCCCAGCAGCGACATGTCCCGCTCGGCCCGCTTGGCCCGCCGGACCTGGGTCTCGCGGTCGTACGGGATCGGCTGCGGCGGGGTGACGGCCTCGCCGCGCTCCTTGGCCGCCTCGTACTCGGCGACCTCCTGCGGCGACGGCGGGATGAACACGTCCGGGCCGTACTCGGTGACCAGGTCGTCCAGGCCGATGCCGAAGTCGTCGGCGACCTTGGTCTCCAACTGCTCGATGCGCATCCGCTGCTCGGCGCGCAGCACCTCGTCCCGGTGCACGGCGTCGGTCAGCTTCTCCAGCTCCACCGACATCTCCCGCACCAGGTTGCGCACCTGGGCGAGGAACGCCTCGCGCTGGCCGCGGCGCTCCTGCGCGGCGTCGCGCTCCTGCGCGGCGCGGGCGAGCGACACCGCGATCCGCTCCAGCGCCAGCTCACCGCCGCGCACCACGGCCTTGGCGACGACGGCGCCGCGGGCACGGGCGGCGTGCGCGCGCTGCGCGCGTTCCCGGGCCTCCCGCTCGGCGCGGGCGGCGCGGCGCAGCCCCTCGGCCTTGCCCTGCAACGCCCGCGCGCGCTCCTCGGCGGTGCGCAGCGACAGCCGCGCGTCCACCTCGCCCTGGCGGGCGGAGGCCAGCTCGGCGGCCATCTCGTCCCGGTGCGCGGTGTCCGGCTCGTCCTCCAGGTCCTGCTGCTCCTGGGCGACGAGGAGGCGTTCCTCCAGCTCGGCCAGCTTGAGCAGGTTCTCCTCGCGGGCCGCCTCGACCTTCCCGCGCTGCGCGCGGGCCCGTTCGACCTCGGCCTCGGCGGAGCGCACGGCCGCGGCGAGCCGGTTGAGCCGCTCCGAGGACCGGGCGCGGCGCACCTTGGCCTCGTTGAGCTGCTCCTTCAGGGCGGCGACCTCGGCGCGCCTGGCCTGCTGCTCGGCCCGCGCGCCCTCCAGCGCCGCCGTGTGCTGCTCGGCCGCCCGCTCGGCGAGCGCCAGCTTCTCGGTCGCCTCGTCGACCGCGGCCTGCACCTCGATGACGCTCTGGCTGCGCGCGCCGGAGCCGCCGACGGCCCAGTCCGCGCCCAGCACGTCGCCCTCGCGCGTCACGGCCCGCACCGACGGGTGCGCCTCCACGAGGTCCCGCGCGGCCGGCAGGTCGTCGACCACGACCAGCCCGTCCAGCGCCCGGTGCAGCGCGGGCCGCAACGCCTCCGGCGCCCGCACCAGCTCCACGGCCCACTGCGCGCCGGGCGGCAGCGGCGGCCTGCCGGAGCGGTCGGGGAACGTCGGCGCGCCGCCGACCAGCAGGCCCGCGCGCCCGCCGTCCTGCTCCTTGAGGAACTCCAGCGCGGCGACCGCGTCGGAACCCGCCGCCACCGCCACCGCGTCCGCGACCGGACCCAGGGCGGCGGCCAGCGCGACCTCCGCGCCCGGTTCCACCGTCAGCAGCGCGGCCACCGACCCGAGCAGTCCGGGCAGCCGGGACGCCAGCAGCGCGCCCGCCCCGTCCTTGCGGGTCAGGCCGAGCGACAGCGCGTCCACGCGGGCCTTCCACGACGCGATGTCGCGTTCGGCGGCGCGCTCGGCCTTCACCAGCTCCTCGACCCGGCCCCGCGCCGCGTCGTCCGCCTCGACGGCCAGCCGGTGCCGCTCGTCGAGCCCGACGTCGTCCTCGTCCTCGGTGCCGGTGGCCTCGCGGCCCTCGGCCAGCTCCCGCTGCGCCAGCTCCGACCTCTCGGCGGCCTCGGCGAGCGCGGTGGACATGCGCTCGATCTCCTCGGCGGTCGCGCTCGTCTTGGAGCGCAGCGCCTCCACCTGGCCGGACAGCCGGGCCAGGCCCTCGCGGCGGTCGGCGATCGCCCGCACGGCCGCCAGGTGCGCCTTCTCCGCCGCCGACACCTGCCGCTCCAGCTCGGCGCGGGTCTCCACGGCCTCCGCCAGCCCCACCCGGGCCTCGGTGACCGCCTCCTGGAGCTCCTCCTCCAGCATCGCGGTCTGCTCGGCCTCGGCCTCCAGCTCGTCCGGGTCGCGCCCGCCGCGCGGGGCCTCGACCGCCGCCGACAGGTGCCGCTCGCGCTCCACGGCCAGCCGCACGGTGCCGCGCAGCCGCTCCTCCAGCGCGGAGAGCCGGTACCAGGTGTCCTGGGCCCGCTGGAGCTTCGGCGCGTCGGCCGAGACCTGGTCCTCCAGCTCGTTCTGCTGGAACTGCGCCTGCTGGAGCGACTTCTCCACCTCGGCGCGACGGGCGCGGGCGCGCGCCTCGTCCTGCTCCTCGCGGGCCAGCGCCTCGCGCTGCGTCACCAGGTCGTCGGCCAGCAGGCGCATCCGCGCGTCCCGCAGCTCGGACTGCACCACCTGGGCGCGGCGGGCGATCTCGGCCTGCTTGCCCAGCGGCTTGAGCTGGCGGCGCAGTTCGGCGGTGAGGTCGGTGAGGCGGGTCAGGTTCGCCTGCATCGCCTCCAGCTTCCGCAGCGCCTTCTCCTTGCGCTTGCGGTGCTTGAGGACGCCCGCGGCCTCCTCGACGAACGCCCGCCGCTCCTCCGGCTTGGACTCCAGGATCGCGGCGAGCTGGCCCTGGCCGACGATCACGTGCATCTCGCGGCCGATGCCGGAGTCGCTGAGCAGCTCCTGGATGTCCATGAGCCGGCACGAGTTGCCGTTGATCTCGTACTCGGTGGCGCCCTCGCGGAACATCCGGCGGGTGATCGACACCTCGACGTAGTCGATCGGCAGGGCGCCGTCGGAGTTGTCGATGGTCAGCGTCACCTCGGCGCGGCCGAGCGGCGCGCGGCCGGACGTGCCGGCGAAGATGACGTCCTCCATCTTGCCGCCGCGCAGGTCCTTCGCGCCCTGCGTGCCCATCACCCAGCGGAGCGCGTCCAGCACGTTCGACTTGCCCGACCCGTTGGGGCCGACGACGCACGTGATGCCCGGCTCGAAGCGCAGGGTGGTAGCCGAGGCGAAGGACTTGAAGCCCTTCAGCGTCAGGCTCTTGAGGTGCACGCCGGGCAGCGTAACCGAGAACGGTTCGGGCCGGTCACGGACCGGGCGGGGCTGACCTGCGCGATCACGGCGCCACCGAGACCAGGACCTTCATGTCCACCACCACGTCGAGGCGCTCGATGTCCTCCACCGGGAACGAGGTGGCGCCGGGTACGCGGTCGCCGGGGACGTGGTCGGTGCCCCACCAGCCGCCGATCTCGGTGCGGCCGGCGCGGTCGTGGACGACGAGCTCGCACCTCATGCCCTTGGGCACGTTCCCGATGGTCAGCCACAGCTCCGTGCCCCACGACCGGCCGAGGAGGTCGGCGCGGGCCTCCACGCCGGAGGTCGCGTCCAGGGCGTGCCAGCTGACCGTGCCCCGGTCCGGCGCGTCGTCGCGCGGCGACGGCAGGAGCAGCGCCGCGACCGCGACCAGCGGCACGAGCACCCCGGCGGCCACGAGCGGCAGCCGGCGGCGCCGGGTCCGGGCGGTGGGTCCGGCCGGCGCCGGGTCGTCCAGGGGCGGCAGCGGCCACAGGTCCGGCGTCGGGGCCGGGTCGTCGAACGGCAGCTCCAGGTCGGCCGGCTGGACCTGCCCGAGCAGGCCGGGCAGCGGCGCGAGGCGCACCACCTCCCGGCGGCAGGTGACGCAGGTGCGCGCGTGCCGCTCGAACCACGCCCGTTCGGCCGGGTCGAGCGAACCGAGCAGGTAGGCGCCCAGCGCGATGGTCTCCGCGCAGCTCACGACCGGGTCACCCCGCGTTCCTCCAGGGCGTCGCGCAGGGCGCGCAGGGCGTAGAAGCAGCGCGACTTGACCGTGCCGGCCGGGACGCCGAGCACCGCCGCCGCCTCGGCCACCGTGCGGCGCCGGTAGTACAGCTCGACCACCGCGTCGCGGTGGTCCGGGCCGAGGGACCGCAGCGCCTCGACCACCTGCCAGCCCTGGAGGGCGTGCTCCACCGCGTCGGCGACCGGCGGCCGGCGCCGCGGTTCGACCGGGGCCTCCGGGTCGTGGCCGCCGCGCTTGCGGAAGCCGGACACCACCAGGTTGCGCGCCACGGTGTGCAGCCACGGCCCCGCGTCGGCGGGCGTGAGGTCGCCGGCGTGCCGCCAGGCCCTCAGGAGGGTCTCCTGGACCACCTCCTCCGCCTGCTGGTGGTCACCCCCGACCATCCGCAGGACGTAGCCGTGCAGCGGGCCGCGCCAACGGCCGTACAGCTGCCTGACGACATCTTCGCCCCGGTCCACATCGAGGTACTACGCCATCGGGCGGTCGCGCGTTCAACGCTCCGCGAAACCGGTGAGGCCGCCTCGGGCCGCCGACCAGCGCTCCACGACGGATTCCACCCGACCGGGGGTAGCGCCGGAACGCAGCGCGACCACCAGTTGGCGGCACGCCGACTCCGGGCCCTCGGCGTTCACCTCCACGCGGCCATCCCGCAGGTTGGAGGCCGATCCGACAAGTCCCAGCTCAAGAGCTCGTGATCGGGTCCACCAGCGGAATCCGACCCCTTGTACGTGCCCGCGCACCCAGGCGGTGAGGCGCACGACCGGTTCTGCTTCAGCCACGATGGCCATCCTGGCATTTCACCCGTTAGTGGTACGGTGCGCGACCGTGACTGCACGACGCGGTAATCGGTCCGTGATCGGCGTGCTCCTCGGCCTGCTGCTCGGCGCGGCCGGTGCGACCGGGGTCGCGTTCGCGGGGCCCGAGCAGCTCGCGCCGTTCACCGGGCAGAGCACGGCCCAGGACGGTGACGTGGGCAACGGCATCGGCGGCGTGGGCGGCATCGGCGAGCCCGCGCAGGGGCGCGAGTCCGAGGCCCCGCCGTCGACCACCGCCGCGCCGTCGGTCGACGAGACGACCACCACGACCACCACGACCACCACCACCGCGCCGACCACGACGACGCCGGTGACGACGACCACCGCCCCCCGCGAGTCGTCCACCGCGCCCACCACGACGACCACCGAGGTCGCCGCGTCCCCCGAGGCCGAGGTCGTGGCGCTCGTCAACGACGCCCGCGAGCTGGCCGGCTGCACGCCGCTCAAGGTCGACGAGCGGGTCGTGCGGGCCGCGCAGGACCACACCACCGACATGGCCGACCGCGACTACTTCTCGCACACCACCCCGGAGGGCGTGGACTTCGCCCAGCGGATGCGGTCCGCGGGCTACCCCAACCCCGGCGGCGAGAACATCGCGAAGGGCCAGCGCTCCGCCGAGCAGGTCATGACGGCGTGGATGAACTCCGACGGGCACCGGCGCAACATCCTGAACTGCGGGTTCGCCACGATCGGGGTGGGCCTGGACACGCGCGGCTGGTACTGGACCCAGAACTTCGGCTGGTAGATCACCTTGGGAGCACCGTTGCACGACACACCGGAGCAGGGCACACCGGAGTACCGGACCCCGGAGCCCGACGGCTCGCGCAGGCGCGTGTCGCCGCACTGGCTGCTGGCCGCGTCCGGTGTCGCCGTGTCGACGGTGTTCGCCACCATCGCCTCCTTCGCGGGCGCGAGCCCCGGCGCGGCCCCCGCGCCGACCCCGCGCGAGGACGTGGTCAGCCGCGACACCCTCACCACCGCGTCGCGCACGTCGTCGGCGGCCCCGTCGGTCAGCGTGACCACGACGACCGAGAGCACGCCGTCGTCCGCGGCGGAGACGACGACCACGACCACCGCGAAGCGCACCCGGGTCACGACGGTCACCAACGCGGACGGCACCACGACCACCACCACGGTCGAGGACACCGGCCCGACGCGGCAGCCGACCGACCCGGGCCGGCCGACCACGACGACCACCACGCCGCCGCCGGTGGTCACCACGACCACGACGACCACCACGGTGCCGACCACGACCGCCACCACGACGACCGCTCCGACGGGCAGCGAAACGCCGTAACGAGCGCCCGCGCGACCGGTGACGGTCCTCCACACCATCGTGTGGAGGACCGGTCCGGGCGGTGAACATCGCCCCCCGAACCGCCGATATCCCGGGAACCCGGCCGATCGACCGGGTTTCCCCTGGGAGATGGTGTGTTCGAGGAAGATCGCCAGACGTCGCCGAAGAAGCGGTTCTCGTCCGTCGCGCTGCTCGCCGCGGGCGGCGCCGTCATCGCCACCGTCATCGCCACCCTCGCGTCGATGATGGCCACCGACGACCCCGCGCCCGCCCAGCCGGAGCCGCGCGCCGGCGTGGACGCGTCGTTCACCACGTCGGAGAGCGTCCGGCCCGACGGCCGGACGGCCACGGTCGTCGTCACGGTGTCCACCCGCGCGGGGGCCGCCCAGCGCCCCGAGGCGCCGGCGGCGAAGCCCGAGGAGCAGCGGCCGGCCACGGAGTCGGCGCGGGTCACCACGGTGACGCCGACGGAGCAGCGGGCGACCACCACGCAGCCGCCGAGCACCCCGCCGTCGTCCGCCCCGGCGTCCTCGTCCGCCTCGTCGAGCGCGACCACGACCCCGACCACCGCCACGACGGACACCGGGGCGTCGTAGGGCGCGCTACCAGACGTCGCCGTCGCGCCAGTCGCACGTGAGGTCGCCCCCGAGGTCCGGCACGGCCCCCGCGGGCAGCACGAACACCCCGTCGTCCTCCTCCTCGGTGCGCACGACCCCGCCCGGGGTCATCGCGAAGGTCCGACCGCGCCACCGCAGCCACCCGCGCCCCGCGTAGAAGGGCACGCCGTCCTCGGAGGCGCTCAACGCCCCGAACGCGTACCCGCCGCGCACGACGTCCTCCAGCGCGCCCATCACCGCGCCGCCGACACCCCGGCGGCGGTGCGACGCCCGCACGGCCACCGCCTCGACGTACCCGACGCGCACCGACCGGCCCCCGTGCAGCATCTCCCGCCGCACGACCGAGCCGTGGCCGACGAGGGTGTCGCCGTCGCGCACGAGGGCGTGCACGCCGCCCAGGGCGTGCGCCCAGTCCTCGTCGGAGAACCCGCCGTCGAACGCCCCGTCGAGCAGGTCCCGCACGGCGGCGCGGGTCGGCTCGGGCAGCTGCCAGGTGTGGACCAGGGAGAGGGGTGACACGCTTCACACCCTAGGCGCGTCACGCCCGCGCCCCCGGCCCCGCTCCACTTCCGGAGAGAGGACGGGGACATGGCAGAGCACGTCGTGGTGGTCGGCGCGGGGTACGCCGGCCTGGCCGCCGCCAAGCTGGCGGCGAGGTGGACCGGCTCCAGGGTCACCCTGGTCAACGAGCGGGACCGGTTCGTCGAACGGGTCCGGCTGCACGAACTGGCGGCGGGTCGGCGGCTGCGGGACCTCCCGCTGCGCGACCTGCTGGCGGGCAGCGGCGTGGACCTCGTGGTCGACCGGGTCACCGGCATCGACCTCGCCGCGCGCGAGGTCCGGCTCACCGGTGGCGCCCTGGGCTACGACCGGCTCGTCTACGCGCTGGGCAGCCACGCCGGCCCGGGCGTGCCGGGCGCCGCCGAGCACGCGCACTCGGTGTCCACCCTGGAGGACGCCGAACGCCTCGCCGCGGCGCTCGCCACCGCGCGGGCGGTCGCCGTCGTCGGCGGCGGCCTGACCGGGATCGAGGCCGCCGCGGAACTGGCCGAGTCGCGCCCGGACCTGGCCGTGGCGCTGGTGACGGGCGGCGGGTTCGGGGAGGCGCTGTCGGTGAGGGGCCGGCGGCACGTGCGCCGCGTGTTCGACCGGCTCGGCGTCACCGTCCACGACGGCGCGGGTGTCACCGCGGTGGACGCCGACGGGGTCGCGCTGGCCACCGGCGGGCGGGTCGCGGCCGACGCGGTGGTGTGGGCGGCCGGGTTCGCCGTGCCCGACCTGGCCCGCGCGGCCGGGCTGGCGGTGGACGCCGCGGGCCGCGTGCTGGTCGACCACACCCTCACGTCGGTCTCGCACCCCGACGTGCTGGCGATCGGCGACGCCGCCGTGATCAGGCGGCGGGACGGCCTGGAGCTGCGCATGGCGTGCGCGACGGGCCTGCCGACCGCGCAGAAGGCCGTGCGGGCGCTGGCGCGGCGGCGGCGCGGCGGGGAACCGGGGCCGCTCGACTTCCGCTACGTCAACCAGTGCGTCAGCCTGGGCCGCCGCGACGGGCTGATCCAGTTCGTGGACGCCGACGACCGGCCGAAGGAGTTCGTCCTCACCGGACGGATCGCGGCGCGCTACAAGGAGCTGGTGGTGCGCGGGACCGTCCTCGTCGAGCGGCACCCGGTGATCCCCGCCGGGTGAGGGCTCACACCTCGAACCGGTACCCCATCCCCGGCTCCGTCACCAGGTGCCGGGGGCGGGACGGCTCGGGCTCCAGCTTGCGGCGCAGCTGCGCCAGGTACACCCGGAGGTAGTGCGTCTCCTTCGCGTACTGCGGGCCCCACACCTCCTGGAGGAGCTGCTTCTGCGCCACCAGCCGGCCGCGGTGGCGGGCCAGCACCTCCAGCAGGCCCCACTCGGTGGGCGTCAGGTGCACCTCGGCGCCGTCGCGCAGCACCTTCTTCGCGGCCAGGTCCACGGTGAACGACGCCGTCTCCACGACCGCGTCCTCGCCCTCCACGACGGCGCCGCGCCGCACCGCCGCGCGCAACCGGGCCAGCAGCTCGTCCATGCCGAACGGCTTGGTCACGTAGTCGTCGGCGCCCGCGTCCAGGGCCTCCACCTTGTCGGTCGAGTCGACCCGCGCGGACAGCACGATGATCGGCACGGTCGTCCAGCCGCGCAGGCCCGCGATCACCTCGGTGCCGTCGACGTCCGGCAGGCCCAGGTCCAGCACCACCACGTCCGGCTTGCCCTCGGCGGCGGCCCGCAGCGCGGTCGTGCCGTCGTGGGCCGTCAGCACGGAGTAGCCGCGCGCCGACAGGTTGATCCGGAGGGCCCGCACGATCTGCGGCTCGTCGTCCACCACCAGCACCTTCGTCACGCTCGGACACTACGCCCGGGACGCGCCGGGCCGCCGCGCGCGATCACGTTCGGCGAGTTCCCTGACGCCGTCTTGACGGGGTCGGGTCAACCGCCCATCCCAGGTCGTGGCCCGAAGTCCGCATCGGTGCGGACACAGGTGAGTACATCCGGGTGCGAATGAATCCATTCTCTGGACAGGAGTACTGCGATAGTGCGAACGTCCTGTCCGAATTCGGACACTTGCTCACTCACGGTGAGCCACCAGGAGGTCCTTGATGACCACCAGTGTGACCAATCAGGACGCGTTACAACTCGTGGTCGCCGTGCACCGGCTGACCCGGAGCCTGCGCCAGTCCGCCTCCGTACGCCGGCTCCAGCCCACGCAGCTGCTGGTGCTGGCCGAGCTGTCCTCCCTGGGGCCCATGCGGATCGGCGAGATAGCGGTGCGGGCCCTGTGCTCCCAGCCGACGGCGACCACGGTGGTGACCGGCCTGGAGTCGACCGGTCTGGTCCGGCGCGAGTCGGACCCGGCCGACGGCCGGGCCACGATCGTCGAGCTCACCGCGCTGGGCCGCGACACGATCGCGTCGCTGGCGCACGGCGAGGCGGAACTGCTCTCCGAGCGGCTCTCCCGCCTCAGCGAGGACGAGCGCGACGCGCTCAGGTCCGTCACCCCGCTCCTGCGACGCCTCGCGGAACCGCGGTGAGGCCGCACCGGTGACCCGCGCCGCGCCCTACCCGCGGCTCACCGGCCCCCCGCTCAGGTCCTGGGCCTCGGCTGGCAGCGGGGGCACGAGTACGACGAGCGGTTCATGAACGGCTCGCGCCGGACGGCCGTCCCGCACCGGCGGCACGGCTCGTCCTCCCGCCCGTACACGGCCAGCGAGCGGTCGAAGTAGCCCGACTGGCCGTTCACGTTGACGTACAGCGCGTCGAACGACGTCCCGCCCTGCCCCAGCGCCTCGCGCATCACCTGCGCGGCGTGCGCGATCAGCTCGGCGGCCTTGGGCCGGGACAGCCGGTCCGTCGGCCGCTCACCGTGCAGCTTGGCCCGCCACAGCGCCTCGTCGGCGTAGATGTTGCCCACCCCCGACACCAGCGTCTGGTCGAGCAGGGCGCGCTTGACCCCGGTCCGCCGCCCGCGCAGCGCGGCCACCGCCGCGGTCGGGTCGAACGCCGGGTCCATCGGGTCGCGCGCGATGTGCGCCACCGGCCGCGGCAGCCGGGCGCCGTCGACCTCCACGACCTCCGCCAGCGCCAGCCCGCCGAACGTCCGCTGGTCGACGAACCGCAGTTCAGGGCCGTCGTCGTCGAACCGCACCCGCACCCGCAGGTGCTTCTCGTCGGGCGCGCCGACCGGTTGGACCAGCATCTGGCCGCTCATGCCGAGGTGCGCGAGCATGGCGTCGCCGCCCGACAGGTCGAGCCACAGGTACTTGCCGCGCCTGCGCGCGGCCTCCAGGGTCTGCCCGGTCAGGCGCACGGCGAAATCCGCCGCACCGGGCAGGTGTCGGCGGATCGCTCGTGGGTGGAGGACCTCGACCGCGGCCACGGTCCTCCCGGCGACGTGCTCGTGCAGACCTCGGCGGACGACTTCTACCTCGGGCAACTCGGGCACGGGCGGTCGATCAGCCCTCGGACTGCTCGCGCTCGGCGGCGGCCTCGGCCTGCTCCAGCTCCTCCAGGAGCTCGTACGCGGCGGCCTGCGGCTTGGTCGGCTTGAGCATCCAACCGCCCGCCTGGGCGGTGTCGCGCACGAGGACCAGGCCCTGGATGCCGCCGTTGCGGGAGGCGTTCAGCGGGCGGGAAGGACGCGCGTGGCGCGCGCGCCGGTTCGTCCGGACGTTCGTGGCATACATTTCGGCGTCAGTCTTCCTGAGTAGGTGAAGTCTGCGTGTTCGCCGAGTGGGAGGCGTGACCGTTCCCGGCCGCACCGGCTTCCTGCTCGGCGCGGACCCGTTCGTGGAGCACGCGGTAGGCGGCCTCGGCCGCCTTCTGCTCGGCTTCCTTCTTCGTGCGCCCGTCGCCGGTGCCGTGGGGCCTGCCACCGACGAGCACCGTCGCGGTGAACTCCTTGCGGTGGTCGGGCCCCTGGTCGTCGACCCGGTACTCGGGGACGCCCAGGCCCGCCGAAGCGGTCAACTCCTGCAAGCTGGTCTTCCAGTCCAGCCCGGCGCCCCGCAGCGGCGCTTCGGCCAGCAGCGGGTCGAACAGGTGGTGGACCAGCTGGTGCGCGGTGTCGATGCCGAATTGCAGGTATACCGCGCCGATGACGGCTTCGAGGCCGTCGGCGAGGATGCTCGCCTTGTCCCTGCCACCGGTCAGCTCCTCGCCACGACCGAGCAGCAGGTGACCACCGAGACCGTCCTCACCCAGACCGCGGGCCACGCCCGCGAGGGCGTGCATGTTCACCACGCTCGCGCGGAGCTTGGCGAGCTGCCCCTCGGGCAGGTCGGGGTGCGTCTGGTACAGGTGGTCCGTGACGACGAGGCTGAGCACCGCGTCGCCCAGGAACTCCAGTCGCTCGTTCGGCGGGAGGCCGCCGTTCTCGTACGCGTACGACCTGTGCGTCAGGGCGAGCGTCAGCAGCTCGGCGTCCAACGGGACGCCGAGCGCTTCGAGCAACGGGGCGCGGTCGGCGGACCGACCGCGCGACGACCTACCCCCCACGATTCGCCGCTACCTTCACCAGAGGGGGTGATCAGGCCGGCTGGACGACCTGGCGGCCGTCGTACTGGCCACAGGTCGGGCAGGCGACGTGCTGCGGCTTCGGCTGGCGGCAGGCCTTGTTCTGGCAGGCCACCAGGTGCACGGCAGCGGTCTTCCACTGAGCGCGGCGCGAGCGCGTGTTCGAGCGCGACATCTTCCGCTTCGGGACGGCCACGACTAGTTCTCCTCTGGATTGTCACGATTCCCGTCGAACCGCTCCTGAAGAGCAGCCCAACGGGGGTCAATCGTCTCATGCCCGTGGTCGGGTCCGAGATCGGCCAGCCTGCCGCCGCAGTCGACGCACAGCCCGAGGCAGTCCGGCGAGCACAGCGGCACCTGCGGCAGCGCGAGCACGATCGCGTCGCGCACCACCGGTTCGAGGTCGATCAGGTCGTCCTGCAGACGGCTGACCTCGTCCTCTTCGGTCGTCTCGTCGGTGGTGCTGTCCGGGTACGCGTACAGCTCGGTCAGCTCCACCTCGACCTCCGCGGACAGCGGCTCCAGGCAGCGCGAGCACTCCCCTTCGACCACCGTCGCGGCGGCGCCGGTCACCAGCACGCCCTCGACCACCGACTCCAGCAGGAGGTCGAGTTCGACCACGCCCCCCGCCGGCACCGCGATCACGCCCAGGAGGCCGACACCCTCCGCGGGCACCGTTCGGCGGTAGGCGCGGCTGGAGCCCGCGCGACGACCCAGGTCCCTGGTGTCGATGACCCAGGGCCCGGCTGCTGTGGGACGCGCGGCGGCGTGACGGTGCTCAGGCATGATGTGTGGGTGCTGTCGGGCGACTTACCACGACCAGCCAATCAAGGGTACGGGACAATCGCCCCGGACGTGAAATCGGCAGGTCGGACGTCGTCCGACCAGATCGCTCAGTCGTGGTAGTCGAACGGCGCGGCGGCGCTGGCCACGGCCGGGCCGCGCAGGTGCGAGCGCCCCTTGCCGACGCTGCGCAGGGTGTGCGCGAGCAGGTCCTCGAAGTCGGCGAGCTTGCCGTCCACGTACGCGTCGCACTCGCCGCGCAGCCGGACCGCCTCCGTCCGGGCGACCTCCAGCACGCGGGCCGCCTCGTTGTGGGCGGCCTGCACGACCTCGGTCTGGTCGACCAGGCGCGTCTGCTCGGCCCGGCCCTCCTCGACCGCGCGCTCGTAGTTGGCCCGGCCGGCCTGGACCATCCGGTCGGCCTCGGCGTGGGCGCGGCCGACCAGGTCCTCGTACTCCTGGCGACCGGCGGCGACGGTCCGCTCGGCCTGGTCCTGGGCCTCCGCGACCATCCGCTCCGCGCGGACTCGCGCCTCGGACAGCATCCGCTCGGCCTCGTGCTGGGCCTCGGAGACCATCCGGTCGGCGTCGGAGCGGGCCTTGCTCAGGCTCTGCTCCACCTCGTGCTGCGCCTTGCCGACCAGTTCGTCGCGGTGGTCGAGCACGTCCTGCGCGTCGTCCAGCTCGGCGGGGATCGCGTCGCGGACGTCGTCGAGCAGTTCGAGCACGTCACCGCGCGGCACGACGCACCCGGAGGTCATCGGCACGCCACGCGCTTCCTCGACGATCGTGACCAGCTCGTCGAGGGCCTCGAACACCCGGTACACGTCACACTCCTCGCGCCCACAGCAGTACCCGTCCAGTGTGCCCTGCCGATCTCGTCGCCGCCGGGAGATCGGCAGGGCGTGTCCGGCCATCGGGTGATCTCCACCGGACGGGGCCCGCGCGACGTACCGGCGGCGGGGGCGCGGCCGCGGGCTCGCGCCGCCGGTACGTCGCCTGGGCGGAGGCCGCCGGCCGGGCCGGGGCGGGAGCGGCGGCGGGGGGTGCGGCGCCGTCACGGCGCGCGATGTGATCCCGCTCATGTCGACGAAGGATTACCACGCCGGGTGACGGCGAGCACCCCTCGGGGTGGCCGACGGTGACCGGTCAGCGGCTCTCGGCGAGCCGGGCGAGCAGCCGCTCCTTGATCGTCGGCGGCAGCAGGCTGGACACGTCGCCACCGTAGGTCGCCACGTCCTTCACCAGGGAGCTGGCCAGGAAGCTGTAGATCGGGTTGGTCGGCATGAACAGCGTGTCGACGCCGGTGAGCTGGTGGTTCATCTGCGCCATCTGCAACTCGTAGTCGTAGTCGCTGACCGCTCGCAGGCCCTTCACGATGGCCTTGATGTCGTTCTCCAGGCAGTAGTCGACCAGCAGGCCGTGCCAGGCGTCGACGCGGACGTTCGGCCACTGGGCGGTGACCTCGCGCAGCATCTCGGTGCGCTCCTCGACCGAGAAGAGCGTCTTCTTGTTCTTGTTGATGAGCACGGCGACGACGACCTCGTCGAAGAGCTTCGCCGCTCTGCCGATGATGTCCAGGTGTCCGTTGGTGGCCGGGTCGTAGGAGCCGGGGCACACGGCACGCGTCATGGTTTCGGACGGTAGCACCCGATCGGACGCGTCCAGTCCGGTGCGTGGTCCGCATCACCCGGTGGCGGACACCTGTTCGGCCCAGTGCAGCGCGGTGTCGCCGTATCGCTTGCCGCGCAAGGATTCCACGCCGGCCGGCCACACCGGCTCGGGGTCGCGCGCGGCCCGTTCGACGACGAGCAGCGTGCCCGGCTTGGTCCACCCGGCGGTGACCAGGGCTTCCAGCAACCGGTTGAGCTGCTCGGCGGTCACCGCGTAGGGCGGGTCGGCGAACACGACGTCGCACGCCTCGTCGGGCGCGGTCGCGGCGACGGCCTCGGCGGTGCGGTTGAGGACCGTCGCGCCGGGCAGGCCGAGCGAGCGGGCGTTGCCCCTCAGCACTTCGGCAGCCCGCTTGTCGGACTCCACGAACACGGCCCCGGCCGCACCCCGGGACAGGGCCTCGAGGCCGAGCGCCCCGGAACCGGCGTAGAGGTCGAGCACGGTCGCGCCGTCGAGGTCGAGCAGCGCCTCCAGCGAGCTGAACATGGCCTCGCGGACGCGGTCGGAGGTGGGGCGCGTGCCGCGCGGCGGCACCTGGAGGCGGCGGCCACCGGCGACGCCCGCGACGATCCTGGTCACGCCCTCATCGTCCCAGGTGCGCGCCGCCGTTGACGGCGACCACCTGCCCGGTGACGTGCCCGGCCCCCGGCGAGGTGAGGAACGCCACGGTGGCGGCCACGTCGGCGGGCGTGCCCGCGCGGCCGTTGGCGGTCTGCGCGACGAGGTTCGCGCGGCGCTGTTCGCCCATGGCGCCGCCGAAGAACTCCGTCCCGTCGACGAAGCCGGGCGACACGACGTTGGCCGTGATGTCGCGGTCGCCGAGGCGGAACGCCAGTTCCGCCGTCCACGCCTCGACCGCGGCCTTGGCCGCGCCGTGGCTGCCGCCGCCGCGGCGGCCCGCGATCGAGCCGATGGTGACCACGCGCGCCTGGTCGTTGAGCCGGGGCTGGAGGGCGGTGGTGACGAGGACCGCCGTGACGACGTTCAGCTCGTAGTCGGCCGGCCACCGCCGCTTGAGGTCGGCGCCGTCGGCGAGCCCGCCCGCGTTGTTCACCAGCACGTCGACCCGCTCGGGCAGGTGCGCGAGGGCCGCGTCGAACGCCACCGCCCGCGCGCCGATCTCCGCCGCGGTCTTCTCCGGCACGTCGGCACGTCGGCGCGGCGGCCGGTGACCACCACGTCGAGCCCTCGCCGCACCAGTTCCTCCGCGACGGCCCGGCCGATGCCGGTGCCGCCGCCGGTGACCACCGCCGTCCTCGTCATGCGAGCGCCTGCCACCAGCCGTCGACCGCGGGGGGCCGGGAGACGTCGATCCTCTCGCCCGGCCGCGGCACGGCGAGCGGGACCTCCTGGGCCTTGGCCTCGCGCCACACGCGGTCCACGGGCTCGGACCAGTCGTGCAGGGCCAGGTTGAAGGTGGCCCAGTGCACCGGGATCAGCAGCCCACCGCGCACGTCGCGGTGCGCGGCCACGCCCTCCTCGGGCGTCATGTGGATGTCCGGCCAGCCCGGTCCGTACGCGCCGATCTGCACCAGGGCCGCGTCGAACGGCCCGTGCTCCTCGCCGATCCTCCGGTAGCCGTCGAAGTAGCCCGTGTCGCCGCTGTAGTAGACGCGGTGCTCGGGCCCCTTGACCACCCACGACGCCCACAGCGTGTTGTCCCGCTCGAAGCCGCGGCCGGAGAAGTGCTGCGCGGCGGTGGCGACCAGCGTGATGCCCGCGACCTCGTGCGACTCGTCCCAGTCCAGCTCGACGATCCGGTGCTCGGGCACGTCCCAGCGGCGCAGGTGCGCGCCGATGCCCAGCGGCACCACGAACACCGCGTCCTGGCCCTCGGTCAGCGCCCGCACGGTCGGCAGGTCGAGGTGGTCGTAGTGGTCGTGCGAGATGACGACCGCGTCGACCCGCCCGACCTCGTCGAGCCGGTGCGGCACGGGGTGCAGGCGCTTGGGGCCGACCACCGGCGACGGCGAGCAGCGGTCGCTCCACACCGGGTCGACCAGGACGCGGGCGCCGTCGATCTCGATCAGCGTGGAGGCGTGGCCGTACCAGGTGATGTGCAGGCCGTCCGGCGTGCCGGGGACCGGCGGCACGAGCGGCACCTCGCCGTCCGGGTGGCGTCGCTGACCGCCGAAGAGCATCTCCCGCAGCGTCCCGCCGGCGTCGGAGGGCGGCATGGTGCGGGTCTGCCTGGCGTTGCGGAACTTCCCGTCGCGGAACTGCGGCGAGTCGCGGACCCGGTCGCCGCCGGGCTTGCCGCCCAGCGCGACCGGGACGTCCCGGGCGGCCCAGGCCACCGCCCCCGCGACCAGCCCCAGCGCGAGTCCGAGCTTCTTCATCGCCACCGCCCCCTCACAGCTCGTCCGCCACCACAACGGTGCGGTGCCCGAGCCGGGCCGACAACTCGGCGACGAACCCGGGGCGCAGCGGTGGCCAGTTCCAGAAGGTGAAGGCCACGGCACCGAAGCCCCACTGCGGTACCCAACGCCACCCGTTCGGATCGAGTTCCCGGGCGCACGCCGGGCACGGCCGCGCCCCCGGTTCGCCGCGCAGCCACTCGTCGAACGAGTCGGCGACCCGCTCCAGGCCGACGTCCGCGCCGCAGTGCGGGCAGAGGACGCCCTGGTCACCCCTGGTGTAGTGGACGGCGCGGCCGACGACGACCTGGAGGCCGTTCCACGCCGGCACCGCCTGGTCCGCGTCCGGCGGGGGCGCGGCGAGGGCCCGTTCCGGGCCGGGCGCGTGACCGGGACCACCGGCGCAGCTGGTGACGCCGGCCACGACGACGCCCCGTTCGACGAGCCACGCGGTCACCGCGGCGGCGAGGTCGGCGGCCTCGGCGTCGGTCGCCTCGACGTCCACGACCGTCTGGTACCCGTTCTGCATCAGGCAGGTCTACACGCACCGGGGCGGGGGCACCGCACCGGTGCCCCCGCCCCGATCCCGCGGTCAGTCCAGGACGATCAGCAGGTCGCCGCCCTCCACCTGCTGCACGCCGCGCACCGCGAGCCGCTTCACGCGGCCGGCCCTCGGCGCGGTGATCGCGGCCTCCATCTTCATCGCCTCGATGGTCGCCACGGTCTGCCCGGCCTCGACCCGGTCGTCCTCGTCCACGCTCGGCGTGACGACGCCCGCGAACGGCGCGGCGACGTGGTCGGGGTTGGCCCGGTCGGCCTTCTCGGCCACCGGGACCTCGGCGGCGATCGACCGGTCGCGCACCTGGATGGGCCGCAACTGGCCGTTGAGCACCGCCATCACCGTGCGGACGCCGCGCTCGTCGGCCTCGCCGATGGCCTCCAGGCCGATCAGCAGCCGCACGCCCGGCTCCAGGTCGACCGAGTACTCCTCCCCCGGCTTGAGGCCGTAGAAGAAGTCCTTGCTGCTCAGCACGCTGGTGTCGCCGTAGGCGTCCCGGTGCGCCAGGAACTCCTTGGTGGGCGCCGGGAACAGCAGCCGGTTGAGCGTGGCCCGCCGGTCGCCCTCCAGGCCCTTCTCGTCGTCCTCGGTCAGGTCCGCCACGCCCTTGGGCGCCGGGCGGCCCTGGAGGGCCTTGGAGCGGAACGGCTCCGGCCAGCCGCCGGGCGGGTCGCCCAGCTCGCCGTGCAGGAACCCGATCACCGAGCCCGGGATGTCGTACCTGCCCGGGTCGGCCTCGAACTCCTCCGGCTTCACGCCCGCGCCCACCAGGTGCAGCGCGAGGTCGCCGACGACCTTCGAGGAGGGGGTCACCTTCACCAGCCGGCCGAGCATCCGGTCGGCCGCGGCGTACATCGCCTCGATCTCCTCGAACTTCTGCCCGAGGCCGAGCGCGACCGCCTGGGTGCGCAGGTTCGACAGCTGCCCGCCGGGGATCTCGTGCGTGTAGACGCGGCCCGTGGGGCCGGGGATGCCCGACTCGAACGGCGCGTAGACCTTGCGCACCGCCTCCCAGTACGGCTCCAGGTCGCACACCGCCCGCAGGTCCAGGCCCGTGGCGCGCTCGGTGTAGTCGGTGGCCGCCACGATCGCCGAGAGCGGCGGCTGCGACGTCGTGCCCGCCATCGAGGCGACGGCGCCGTCCACCGCGTCCACCCCGGACTGGATCGCCGCCAGGTAGGTGGCCAGCTGGCCGCCCGCCGTGTCGTGGGTGTGCAGGTGCACGGGCAGGTCGAACTCCTTGCGCAGCGCCGTGATCAGGCGCGCGGCGGCCGGCGGGCGCAGCAGGCCCGCCATGTCCTTCACCGCGAGCACGTGCGCGCCCGCGCCCACGATCTGCTCGGCGAGCTCGAGGTAGTAGTCGAGCGTGTAGAGCCGCTCCGCCGGGTCGGACAGGTCCGAGGTGTAGCAGAGGGCGACCTCGGCGACCGCCGTGCCGGTCTCCCGGACCGCCTCGATGGCCGGGCGCATCTGCTCGACGTCGTTGAGGGCGTCGAAGATGCGGAAGACGTCGATGCCGGTCTTCGTGGCCTCCTCGACGAAAGCGCTGGTCACCGCCTCGGGGTAGGGCGTGTAGCCCACCGTGTTGCGGCCGCGCAGCAGCATCTGGAGGGTGATGTTGGGCACCGCCTCCCGCAGCGCCGCCAACCGCTCCCACGGGTCCTCGGCGAGGAACCGCAGCGCCACGTCGTACGTCGCGCCGCCCCACGCCTCCAGGGACAGCAGCTGCGGCGCCATCCGCGCGACGTGCGGCGCGACGGCCAGCAGGTCCTTGGTGCGCACGCGGGTGGCCAGCAGCGACTGGTGCGCGTCGCGGAACGTGGTGTCGGTGACGCCGAGCGCCTTCGACTCCCGCATCCAGCGGGCGAAGCCCTCCGGGCCCAGCTCCACCAGCTTCTGCTTCGACCCGGCGGGCGGTTCCGCGGCGAGGTCCGCGGCCGGCAGCTTCACGCGCGGGTCCACGGCGGGCGGGCGCGGGCCGTTCGGCTTGTTCACCGTCACGTCGGCCAGGTAGGTCAGCAGGCGCGTGCCGCGGTCGGCCGGGACGCGCGCGGTGAGCAGCCGGGGGCGCTTCTCGATGAACGAGGTGGTGACGCGGCCCTCGTAGAAGTCCGGGTCGTCCAGCACCGCCTGGAGGAACGGGATGTTCGTGGACACGCCTCGGATGCGGAACTCGGCGACCGCGCGGCGGGCCCGCGCCACGGCGGCGGAGAACGTGCGCCCGCGGCAGGTGAGCTTGACCAGCATCGAGTCGAAGTGCGCGCCGATGGCCGTGCCGGCGCCGGTCGTGCCGCCGTCGAGGCGGATGCCCGAGCCGCCCGGCGAGCGGTAGGCGCTGATCATGCCCGTGTCGGGGCGGAACCCGTTGGCCGGGTCCTCGGTGGTGATGCGGCACTGGAGGGCCGCGCCGCGCAGCTGCACGGTCTCCTGGCTGAGCCCCAGGTCCTCCAGGGACTCGCCGCTCGCGATCCGCATCTGCGACTGCACGAGGTCGACGTCGGTGACCTCCTCGGTCACCGTGTGCTCGACCTGGATGCGGGGGTTCATCTCGATGAAGACGTAGTTGCCGTGCGGGTCGAGCAGGAACTCGACCGTGCCCGCGTTGCGGTAGCCGATGTGCCGCGCGAACTTCACCGCGTCGTCGCAGATGCGCTGCCGCAGCTCCGGGGCCAGGTTCGGCGCGGGGGCGATCTCGATGACCTTCTGGTGGCGGCGCTGCACCGAGCAGTCGCGCTCGAACAGGTGCATCACGTTGCCCTCGCCGTCGGCGAGGATCTGCACCTCGATGTGCCGCGGCTCGACCACGGCCTGCTCCAGGAACACCGTCGGGTCGCCGAAGGCCGACTCGGCCTCGCGGGACGCCGCCTCCAGGGACTCGCGCAGCGCGCCCTCGTCCTCCACCCGCCGCATGCCGCGACCACCACCGCCGGCGACCGCCTTCACGAAGACCGGGAAGTCGATGCCCTCGGCGGCGGCCAGCAGCTCGTCGATGTCGCTGGACGGCGCGCTGGACTTCAGCACGGGCAGGCCGGCCTCGCGGGCCGCGGCGATCGCGCGGGCCTTGTTGCCGGTCAGCTCCAGCACGTCGGCGGGCGGGCCGACGAACGTGATGCCCGCCGCGGCGCACGCCTTGGCCAGCTCGGGGTTCTCGGAGAGGAAGCCGTAGCCGGGGTAGACGGCGTCGGCGCCGGCCTTGCGCGCCGCCCTGATGACCTCGTCCACGGACAGGTAGGCGCGGACGGGGTGGCCCGGCTCACCGATCTCGTAGGACTCGTCGGCCTTCAGCCGGTGCAGGGAGTTGCGGTCCTCGTGGGGGAAGACCGCGACCGTGCCCGCGCCCAGTTCGTAGGCGGCGCGAAAGGCGCGGATCGCGATCTCGCCGCGGTTGGCGACAAGAACCTTGCGGAACATGCGGCGTTCCCTCCCGGTTGCTCGACGTGGATCAAGGCAGGGGTGAATCAAGGCACGCTACCGCGCGCTTCCCGCCCTTCGGGAGTTCCATCCCACGTGACGGACGTCATCGTGATCGGTCACTCATCCGGTCAAGGGTGGCCGCGACCTGGGACCATGCCCCCGGATTCTCCCCTGCGGCGCCCTCCGGCGCAGCTCCTCGTTCCGTCGAACACGCGTTCGACGCACGGCCGTCACGCTCCGTTCACCACGCACGCAGGATGACCGACCCGTTACGGTGCGTTCGCTGCATCGGGTGACTGCGGTCAGCGACTTCTCGGTAGGGTTGAGGTCATGGCCGGGGCTGAAGGGACTGGGCAGCCTGCTGCCCGCACCCATTTCGACGTCGTTCTGCGCGGGTACAACCAGCGTCAGGTGAACGAGCGCGTGACGCGTCTCGAGTACGACCTGAAGAACTCCAACAGAGCGCGTGAGGCGGCCTCCACCCAGGTCGCGGAGCTGTCCAAGCTGCTCGGCTCGACCCGCGCCGAGCTGGACAAGGTCAAGGGCCAGCTGAGCAACCTCGCCAACAGCCCGGTCAACGCCTCCAACGTCACCGAGCGCGTCCGCGTGATGATGACGCTCGCCGAGGAGGAGATCGCCGACATCCGCAAGGCCGCGCTCGACCAGGCCAACGCGACGCGCGCCGAGGCCGAGCGCGCCGCCGCCGAGGGCCGGGCGGCGCACCAGCGGGCGATGACCGACCTGGAGGAGCGCCGCCGCCAGTTGGAGGCGGCCCACCAGCAGCGGACCGCCGAGCTGGAGCGCCAGTACGAGGAGCGCCGCGCCGAGCTGGAGAAGTCGCTGGAGGAGCTGCGCGCCAAGCTCACCCGTGAGCACGAGGCGCTGGTGGCCGAGGCGACGTCGGAGCGCGAGCGGCTGACCGCCGACTTCGAGGGCCGGACCGCGGAGCTGGCGGCCAAGCGCACCGAGCTGGAGCAGAAGTACAAGGGTCACCACGACGAGCTCGACAAGGAGTACGACGAGCTGCGCACCACGCTCCGCGAGGAGCACGAGGTGCACGTCGTCGAGGCGAAGGCCGAGGCCGCGAAGCTGCTCGAAGCGGCCCGCGCGGACACCGCCGAGCTGCGCGCCGAGTCGGCGAGGCAGATCGCCGAGCTGGAGTCCGAGGCCCTGGCCAAGGCCGAGAAGGCCATCGCCGACGCCAACGCCCGCGCCGAGAAGACGATCACCGAGGCGGACGCCCACGCCGACCGCCGCGTCACCGCCGCCGACCGCAAGCTCGCCGAGCTGCACAGCGTGCACCGGGCGGTGACCGAGCAGTTCGGCGCGGCGCAGGAGGCGATCACCCGGGCGATGGCCAGCCTCTCGCCGCTGGACGTCGAGGCCCTGGCGGACGACGAGGCCGAGAGGGCCGCGGCAGCCGAGACCGAGCCGGCCGAGTCCAAGGTCGCCGAGTCCAAGGTCGCCGGGACCGAGGCCTCCGCACCGAAGGTGAAGGTGGCGTCGAAGGCCGCCGAGCCCGAGGTCGACCCGTCCGAGCAGCCCACGACCCAGCTCCCGGTGCCGAAGGCGGCGCCCCGCAGGGGCAGGTGACCCGGGCCGACCGGCTGCCGGCTACCCCGGCAGCCGGTCGGCGGGCACGACCTCGGCCTGGTCGGGCACCGCGATGTCCACCGGCCCGCCCCAGTCGCGGAACCGGGTGGTGGACCGCTTGACCACCTCGCCGTCCAGCTCGAAGCGGTACTCGGCCTTCAGCGGCGCGCCGGTGCCGTCCACCCACACCGAGGCGGCGATGGCCACGCCGTACTCGGCGAGCTGGGTGTGCTGGAGCTGGATGTCCCGGTCCTCCACGACCTTCGCCATCGTGAGCGGGTCGACGACCAGGTCGTGGCGGGTCACCGGCACGCCGTCGAGCTGCTCGGACGCCGTGCCGACGACCAGCGCGGCCCGGGGTTCCACGTAGTCCAGCTCGGCGCCCACCGTGGCGCTCGGTCCGAACCCGCGCATCAGCGCGTCCAGCGAGCCGCTGTTCTCCGCCGTGTAGTAGCCCCACTTCTTGCCCTCGGGCATGGGCGCGCCCGCGACCTGCACGTACGTCCCGGCGGGCACGACCACGAGCGACGTCCTGTTCGCGGGCCGACCGCCGGTCGCGACGTCCATCACCATCGACGCGCTCACCCCGCCGGGCGAGTGCCGGACCGACCCGTCGACCACGCTGCGGACCTCGGTGGCCTGCCCGTCGGAGGCGAAGCCCTCGGTGTGGAACGTGGCGGTGGACAGCTCGGCGCGGCGCTGCTCGATGCGCTCGGCGAGCACCGCCAGGTCACTCCGGGGCGGCGCGCTCGACGGGGCCGGGTCGCCACCCGGACCGGACGAGCAGGCGACCAGCGCCAACGGGATCAGGACGAACGGGAAACGGCGCACGATCCACCCTAACCGGACCGGCGCTCAGGCCTTCTCCAGGTACTCGGCGCGCTCCTCGTCCAGCAGGCCCGCCACCAACCCGGCCAGCCCCGGGTGGTCCGCCAGGTCCGGGTCGGCCTCCACGACCTCCTGCGCCACCACCCGCGCGTCGGCGATCACGTCCTCGTCGCGCAGCAGCGACAGCATCTTCAACCCCGATCGCGTGCCCGACTGGGCCGCGCCCAGGACGTCGCCCTCCCGACGCAGCTCCAGGTCCAGCTGCGCCAGCTCGAAGCCGTCCAGCGTGGACTCGACGGCCCGCAGCCGCTCCATGGTCGACGTGCCGCCGGGCATCTCGGTCACCAGCAGGCACAGCCCCGGCGCGCTGCCCCGGCCGACGCGCCCGCGCAGCTGGTGCAGCTGGCTCACCCCGAACCGGTCGGCGTCCATGACCACCATGACGGTGGCGTTGGGCACGTTCACGCCCACCTCGACCACCGTCGTCGCCACGAGCACCTGCACCTCGTTGGCGGCGAACGCCCGCATCACGGCGTCCTTGTCGTCCGGCGCCATCCGACCGTGCAGGATGTCGACCCGCAACCCCCGCAGCGGCCCGGCGGCCAACCGGTTCGCCACGTCCACCACCGCCAGCGGCGGGCGGCGCTCCGAGCCGTCCTCCTTCGGCGGCGCCTCGCCGTCCTCGTTCTCCCCGTCGCCGATGCGCGGGCACACCACGTACACCTGGTGCCCCTTGCGCACCTCCTCGTGGATGCGCTGCCACGCCCGGTCGAGCCACTGCGGCTTCTCCGCGATCGGCACCACGGACGTCGAGATCGGCGACCGACCGCGCGGGAGCTCGCGCAGCGCGGACACCTCCAGGTCGCCGTAGACCGTCATGGCCACCGTGCGCGGGATCGGCGTCGCCGTCATCACCAGCACGTGCGGCGCGGACCCGCCCGCCCGCCCGCTCAGCGCGGCCCGCTGCTCCACGCCGAACCGGTGCTGCTCGTCCACGACGACCAGCCCCAGGTCGTGGAACTCGACCTCGTCCTGGATCAGCGCGTGCGTGCCGACCACGATCCCGGCCTCACCGGTCACGATCTCCAGCATCGCCTTCTTCCGCGCCGCCGCCCCCATCGACCCGGTCAGCAGGGTGACGCGCGTCGCGTGCTCCGCTCCCCCCAGCTCACCGGCCCGCGCGAGGTCCCCCAGCTGCTCCCGCAGCGACCGCGCGTGCTGCGCGGCCAGCACCTCGGTGGGCGCCAGCATCGCGGCCTGCCGCCGGGCGTCGACGACCTGGAGCATCGCCCGCAGGGCGACCATCGTCTTGCCGCTGCCGACCTCCCCCTGGAGCAGCCGGTTCATCGGCACGTCGCGCGCCAGGTCGGCCGCGATCTGCTCGCCGACCTCGCGCTGACCTGCCGTCAGCTCGAACGGCAGGCGGGCGTCGAAGGCGTCGCGCACCAGGCCGTCGCGGGGCGGGCACGCGGGGGCCGGCCGGGCGGTCGAGGACCGGCGGCGCTGGGCCAGGGTGAGCTGGACGGCCATCGCCTCGTCCCACTTGAGGCGCTGCTGGGCCACGGTGATGGCGGCCCAGCCATCGGGGCGGTGGATGTCGCGCAGGGCCTTCTCCAGCGGCACGAGGTCGCGGGCCCGGCGCAGGTCCTCGGGCAGCGGGTCCTCGGTCACGCCGTCCCACAGCGCGAGGACCTGCTCCACGCAGTTGGAGACGTTCCACGACTGGATGCCCTGCGCCGCCGGGTAGACCGGGATGAACGCGCCCGCGAACTTCGCCGCGTCGCCGTCGAACCCGTCGAGGACCTGGTAGTCGGGGTGCGCGAGCTGGAGCTTGCCGTTGAACAGACCGACCTTGCCCGCGAACATGGCCTCGCGGTTGGGCAGCAGCTCCCGCTCGACCTTGCGCGAGCCGCGCCCGAAGAACACCAGGTGCAGGTCGCTGGTGCCGTCGGTGATGACGGCCTCCAGCAGCTCGCCGCTGCGCGACTTCATCCGCCGCTGCCGCGCGCTCTTGACCCGCGCCTGCACGGTGACGTGCTCGCCCAGCTCCAGCCCGGCGATCTCGGTGAGCTTGCCGCGCTCGTCGTAGCGGCGCGGGTAGTGGCGCAGCAGGTCGCCGACCGTGCGCAGGCCCAGGCCGGACTCCAGCGCGTCGGCGCTCTTCTTGCCGAGCACCGACACCAGCTTCTCGTCGAAGGTCGTCATCAGCGGCCCATCCAACTACTCGACACCGACAAAACCGCTACTCGACGCCGACGACGACGAGGGCGTCCGCCTGTCCGCCCTGGTAGGCGGCAAGCTCCACTTCGGGGTGGGTCACCCGCAGGTGATCCTCCAGCACCAGCTCCAGGCCGGCCGGGGCACCCCGGCCGAGCAGCACGGTGACCAGCTCGCCGCCGCTGGCGAGCATCCGGTCGACCAGGCGGCACGCGAGGTCGCCCACGTCCTCGCCGCCGGGCGCGATGAGCACGACCTCGCCGTCGAGCATGCCGAGCAGGTCGCCCGGCTCGCAGCGGCCGACCCAGGTGATGGCCTCGCGCCCGGACACCGCGACCTCGCCGCGCCGGGTGGCGGCGGCGGCCTCGGCCATGGCGACCACGTCGTCGCCGGCACGCCGGGTCGGCGAGTGCACGGCGAGCGCGGCCAGCGCCTGCACGGGCGAGAACGTCGGCACCACCACCACGTCCTGCCCGGCGGCGACGGCCTGCGCGACGGCCTCGTCGAGCGGTTCGCGCCACGCCGGGTCGCCGGGCAGCACGGTCACCTGCCGCGCTCGCGTGCCGACGATCACGGCGAGCAGGTCGGCGGCGGTGACCCCGTCGCCGGGTTCGAGCACCGCGGCGCCCTCCGAGCGGAACAGCTCGGCCGCGCCGGGCCCGTCGACCAGCACGACGATCGCCCGGTCGCGCACGAAGCGGGGTGCGGCGGCGGCGATCTGGTCGGCGAACCGGGAGACGGTGATGCGGTGCGGGCGGCCGACGGCGATGCCCGCCTCGATCGCCGCGCCGACGTCGTTGCAGTGCACGTGCACGGTCCACAGGCCGGCCCCGTCGCCGACGACGGACACGCAGTCGCCGAGCGCGCCCAGCGAGACCTTCAGCAGCTCGGCGTCGAGGTCGCCGTCGAGCAGGTACATGACCTCGTACTCGTAGTCGGCGGACCCGGCCTCGCGGGCGGTGGTGAGCGCGTCGCGCGGCACGGTCGCCGGGACCGCCGCCCCCACGGGCTTCGGGACGGCGGGATCGGGGACGGTGGGCTCCGGGACGCGACCGGTGACGACGTTCACCAGGGTGTCCAGGAGCACGACGAGGCCCCGCCCGCCCGCGTCGACGACCCCGGCGCGGGCCAGCACGGCCAGTTGGCGGGGTGTGTCGGCGAGCGCGACGGCGCCCGCGCCGGCGGCGGCGGTGACCACCTCGCCCAGGTCGTCGGAGCCGCAGTCGCGGGCCGCCTCGGCGGCGGCGTGCAGGACGGTCAGCACGGTGCCCGGCACGGGCGCGGACACGGCGGCGGTGGCGAGTTCGTCGGCGCGCAGCAGCGCCCTCCGCAGCGACGAGCCGCCGGCCGTGGACGCGCCCTGGGCGGCCTCGGCGAGGCCCCTGAGCACCTGGGACAGGATGACGCCGGAGTTGCCGCGCGCCCCGGCCAGCGCGCCGCGGGCGAGGGCGGCGAGGGCCGTGCCGACGTTCTCGTCGGCGGGGGTGCGGAGCAGGTCGTCCAGCGCCGAGCGCATGGTCTGGAGCAGGTTGGTGCCGGTGTCGCCGTCGGGCACCGGGAACACGTTGATGCGGTCGATGTCCTCCCGGTTCGCGTCCAGGGAACGCACACAGGCGTCCGCCCACTGGCGCACCGCGACCGCATCGAGAGCCCGCATGGCCGCCCAGGGTATTCGACCCGGTTTGGAGGGGGTGCGGCCGACCGGTTACCCTGTCCAGGTTGCCATGCCCGGCTGAGGCTTGTGCACGCTTGCGCGCCCGCCGGGGCGTGAGTACCCCCAGAAGAATCTGAAGGAGTGGCTGACGTGGCTGCCGTGTGCGACGTCTGTGGCAAGGGGCCGGGCTTCGGCCATTCTGTCTCGCACTCCCACCGGAAGACGAACCGCCGGTGGAACCCGAACATCCAGACCGTGCGCGCGAAGGTGTCCTCTTCGCAGCGCCAGCGGCTCAACGTGTGCACCTCGTGCCTGAAGGCGGGCAAGGTGGTGCGCGGCTGACGCCGTGCCCTGACGTGCAGTGGAAAGGCCCCCGGGGTTGTCGCCCCGGGGGCCTTTCGCTGTCCGCGCGGCCGGTCGGGCGCGGGTCCGGGGTGCCAGGTGGACGGACCCGCTGTGCCCTGGTGGCGGAACCCGGGCGGCGCGCGGAGGTCTGTGGTGGTCAGTGGTCGTCGGCCGCCCAGACGTGCTCCGGGTGCGGGTCCGGGGTGGCGGGCGCGAGGACGGCGGTCGCCGGGCGGTCGCCGTCGTAGCCGACGCCGAGCACGAGCCGGCGGTTCGCGCCGTGGGCGAGGGTCCAGCCGCCGTCGCCGCTCGGGCGCAGGGCCCAGCGCTGGTCGGCGGCGCCGTCGCACGCCCGCAGCCCGACCCGCGCGCCCGGTCGCACGTCGGTGGCCGGCCCGGTGAGGCACCGGCCGGTGGCGGTGTCGCGGACCCGGACGCCCTCGGTGGTCTGGTCGACGTCCCAGGTGTCGGCGTCCGAGCTGCGGGTGAGCACGACCGCGTCGCCCCTGGCGGCCAGCCGGGTGCCGGTCGACGGGTTCGCGAGCCGCGTGGTGTCCGGCTCGGCGCCGGTCCGGCCGGGCTGGTGGCCGGGGGTCGAGACGACGCCGGGCGTCACCACCGGCACCGGGACGGGCCACCCCGCCCGTTCCGGACCGGCCGCGAGGGCGGTGGTGGCGAAGGCGGTGGCGGCGCAGGCCGACGCGGAGAGCGCGAGGAGCGCGCCGGACGTGAGCGAGCGTGCGAGCGGCATCGTCGGTCGTCCTTCCCGTCGGTCCTGGGGACCTCGGGGTTGCCCGCCCGGCACGCCCTACGCGGCCGACCCCCCGGCCGTGGGCACTTCTCCCACCTACGGGTGAAGGGAGGTGCTCAGGGCAGTTTCCAGTCCACGGGCTCCGCGCCCTGCTGCACGAGCAGCTCGTTGACCTTGCTGAACGGCCGCGAGCCGAAGAAGCCGCCGGACGCGGACAGCGGGCTCGGGTGGACCGACTCGACGCACGGGTACGGCGCGAGCATCGGCTTGAGCGCGCGGGCCTGGCTGCCCCACAGGACGGCGACGAGCGGGGTCTCGCGGGCCGCGAGCGCCTTGATGGCCTGCTCGGTGACCGGCTCCCAGCCCTTGTTGCGGTGGGAGTTCGACTTGCCCGGCTGCACGGTCAGCGCCCTGTTGAGCAGCAGCACGCCCTGCTCGGTCCACGGCGTCAGGTCGCCGTTCGACGGCGTGGGGTGGCCGAGGTCGGCCGTGTACTCGGTGTAGATGTTGTTCAGGCTCTTGGGGATGGGCCGGGTCTCCGGCGACACCGAGAAGCTCAGGCCCACGGCGTGCCCCGGTGTCGGGTACGGGTCCTGGCCGACGACGAGCACCCGGACGGAGTGGAACGGCTGCTGGAACGCCCGCAGCACGTTCTCCCCCGCGGGCAGGTAGGTGCGCCCCGCGGCGACCTCCGCCCGCAGGAACTCGCCCATCCTGGCGATCTGATCGGCGACGGGCGCGAGTGCGGCGGCCCAGCCGGCTTCCACGATTTCCTCAAGGGGACGTCCCACGGCGGGACCCTATCTCAGTCGAGGCGCCGCAGTTCCCCGCGGTAGCGCGAGGCGTTGTCCACGTACTTGTCCACCGCGAACTGCCAGGCGCCGTCCGGCACGACGTACCCCTCGCGGATCTTCGCGGGCACGCCGAGGGCCATCGACCGCGCGGGCACGTGCCCGTCGAACGAGACCACCGCGCCGGCCCCGACGATCGAGCCCTCCTCGACCACGGCCCCGTTGAGCACCACCGACCCCGACGCGATCAGGCAGCGGTCGGCGATGGTGGCGCCCTCGATGTGCGCGTTGTGGCCGATGACGCACTCCGCGCCGATGACGGCCGGGTGGACCTCGGTGCAGTGGACGACCGTGCCGTCCTGCACCGACGTGCGCTCGCCGACCTCGATGCGCCCGTAGTCGCCGCGCAGCACGGCCTGCGGCCACACGGAGGCGTGCGCGCCGATCCGGACGTCGCCGATGACGGTGGCGTCCGGGTGCACGTAGGCGTCCGGGTGGATCACCGGTTCCAGCCCGCCCAGCGCGTAGATGGCCACGACCGCTCCCTCGGGGTCCTAGAGCGCCTTCCCGTAGCAAAGGCTGTCCGGATGATTCCGGTAGACGCCGAAGTTGTCTATGCGCCCGTACCCGGCGGCCTCGTACAGGCCGATCGCCTCGGGCTGGCGGGTGCCGGTCTCCAGCACCATGCGGGTGCGGCCGGCGGCCCGCGCGGCGTCCTCCAGCGCGGCCAGCACGACCCGGGACAGGCCCCGTCCGCGCAGGGAGTCGACGACGTACATGCGCTTGATCTCGGCGTCGCCTGGGCGCAGCGCCTCCTCGGCCACGTCGTGCGCGCGCCACCCGCCGCAGGCCACCGGGGTGTCGTCGAGGTAGCCGACGACGAAGTGCCCGAGGGGCGCGGAGAACTGCGCCGGGTCCACCGGGGTCACGTCCACCTCGCCGTAGCGGGCGACGTAGACCTGCTGGAGCTCGGAGATCAGCTTGACCGAGTCCGGATGGTCATACGGGAGCGTGCATAGTTCCACATTCGTCAGGTTACCTACCGCCAGTGCTCCCAGCCAGGGGGTTTCTCGTACGCGCGGCCGTCCACGGTGACGCCGCTGCCGTGCCGGACGGTGCCGATGGTCTGCCAGCCCTCGGGCACGGCGGCGGGTTCCGGGAACGTCGCGGCCAGCGCGTGGTCCTCGCCACCGGTGAGCGCCCAGTGCCGGGCGTCCGCGCCGAGCGCCGCGGCCACGTCGATCAGCCGCGGGTGCACCTCCAGCAACTCGGTGCGGATGTCGATGCCGATGCCCGACTCGTCGGCGATGTGCCCGAGGTCGGCGAGCAGCCCGTCCGAGACGTCGATCATCGCCGTCGCGCCCGCGGCGGCGGCCTGCGGCCCGGCGGCGTACGGGGGTTCGGGGGTGCGCTGCGCCCCGACCACCGCGACCGGCGACCGGAACCCCCGCTGGAGCACGGCGAGGCCGCCCGCCGCCCAGCCGAGCCGCCCGCACACCGCGACGACGTCGCCGACCTGGGCGCCGGACCGCGTCACGGGCTCCAGCCCGCCCATGTCGCCCATCGCCGTAACGGAGATCACCAGTGTCGCGGAGGACACCATGTCGCCGCCCACCACGCCCGCCCCCGCGACGACGGCCTCCTGCCACAGCCCGGCGGTGATCCCCTCCACCACCGAGGAGGGCGTGTCGGCGGGGCACGCGAGGCCGATCGTGAGGGCCGTCGGGACCGCCCCCATGGCGGCCACGTCGGCCAGGTTCACGGCCGCCGCCTTGCGGCCGACCTGCTCGGGGGAGGACCAGTCGAGTCTGAAGTGGACACCTTCGACCAGCACGTCGGTGGACACCACCACGCGGCCGTCGGGCGCCGCGACCACAGCCGCGTCGTCACCCGGGCCGAGCAGGGTGGTGGGCGGCTGCGTCCGACCTGCCGTCACCCGGCGGATGAGACCGAACTCACCCACTTCAGCGACCGTGTCCGCGTTCCGCGGCGGCTCCGGACGCAAGATTGCCTCCCGTTCTGAGCATTCGGAACCCCGACTGGGGTACGTTGCTGTCCACGTTCCTACCCCGACCTAACCTGTCGCGACGAAGGGGCACGCCGTGGTGCACGCATACATCCTCATCCAGACCGAGGTCGGGAAGGCAGCCGCCGTCGCGGCGGAGATCTCCGGCATCCCCGGAGTGGCCCAGGCGGAGGACGTCACCGGCCCGTACGACGTGATCGTCCGCGCCGAGGCCGACACCGTCGACCAACTCGGACAGCTCGTGGTCGCCCGCATCCAGAACGTGGAGGGCATCACGCGAACCCTGACCTGCCCGGTGGTCCACCTGTAGGCCCGTGCTGTCATAACCGGGTGGCACAGGAACCGGAACCCGCCTCGCTGCTCCCCCGTCCGCTGCTCGCCGTGGCCCTGGGCCTGCCGGCGCTGCTCGCGGCGGGCGTGGCGGCCGTGGGCCTCTTCCTCGGCGCGGGGGGCAAGGACGCCCCCGCCGACCCGTCGGTCGACCGCTCCGGCCCCGTCGCGCTGGTACCCGTGCCCGCGCCGGGCGCCGGGTCGGCCGAGTGCGCGGCGCTGGTGAGCGCGCTGCCGATGCAGCTGCTGTCCAACGGCGCCACGCTGCCGCGCCGCGAACTGGCGCCCCCCGCCCCTCCGAGCGCGGTGGCGTGGGGCGACGCGGCGCACGAGCCGATCGTGCTGCGGTGCGGTCTGGACCGACCGGCTGACCTCACGCCGACCTCCACCCTGCGGACGATCTCCGACGTCGACTGGCTGGTGCTGTCCGAGGGTGCCACGTCGACCTGGTACGCGGTGGACCGGCCGGTGTACGTGGCGCTGACCGTGCCGTCGGACGCGGGCACGGGGCCCCTGCAGGACATCTCGACGACGATCCGAGACACCCTCGCCAAGGGCCCCGTGGACACGCGGGGGTGACTAGCGCAGGCCGGTGCCCCGGGCGATCGCGGTCTCCACGAGCGTCGTGAGCAGCGACGGGTAGTCCACGCCGGTCTTCGCCCACATCGCCGGGTACATCGAGATCGGTGTGAAGCCGGGCATCGTGTTGACCTCGTTGACGACCAGCTCGTCGTACTCGGTGACGAAGAAGTCGACGCGGGCCAGGCCCTGGCAGTCGAGCGCGCGGAACGCGGCGACGGCCATCCGGCGCAGGTCGCGGGCGACGTGCTCGTCGAGCTTGGCCGGGATGTCGAACTCGGCGACGTCGTCGAGGTACTTGGCGTCGAAGTCGTACCAGTCGACCGCGCCGCCGACGATGCGCAGCTCGGCGGGCAGCGACGCCTCGACGCGGCCGTCCGGGAACTCCAGCACGCCGCACTCGACCTCGCGGCCGGTCACCGCGGCCTCGATGATGACCTTCGGGTCGGTCTTGCGGGCCAGCGCGATCGCGCTGTCCAGGTGGGACCAGTCGACGACCTTGGAGATGCCGACCGACGACCCGGCGCGGGCGGGCTTCACGAAGACCGGCAGGCCGAGCCGCTCGCGGTCGGCGTCGGCCAGGGTCTGCTCGTCGCGGCGCAGGATCGCGAACTCGCCGACCGGGAGGCCCGCGTCCTTGAGGAGGCGCTTGGTGAACTCCTTGTCCATGGCGACCGCGCTCGCCAGGACGCCGGGGCCGACGTAGGGGATGTCGGCCAGCTCCAGCAGGCCCTGGACGGTGCCGTCCTCGCCCCACGCGCCGTGCAGGACGGGGAAGACCACGTCCACGTCGCCCAGCACCGCGTCGGGGGTCACCGGGACCAGCTCGCCGCCGGACACCGGGACCAGGGAGGCGACGGTGGGCAGCTGCCGGTCCCGCACCTCCAGCGCCTTCGTGTCGTCGGCGCCGATCACCCACGCGCCGCCCTCGGTGATCCCCACCGGCACCACCTCGAACCGCTCGCGGTCCAGGTGCGGGAGGACGCTGCCGGCGGACAGGCAGGAGACCATGTGCTCGCTGCTGCGCCCGCCGAACACCACGGCGACCTTGGTCTTGCGCTGTGTCATGGCTCGGACCCTACCCGGATGGCGTAACCCCCACCGCGACCGTGGAACTCGGACGTCGCGAGAGTCCGACGCCCGGGTCGCGAGAGTCCGGTGTCGGACTCTCGCGACCCGGGGGTCGGACTCTCGGGGTGAGGACGGGGATGAGGGTGGGGATCGCGGCGGTGAGCTGGTCGCGCGAGCAGGCGCTGTAGCCGATCGCGGCGCCGTGGACGCCGGGGCGGCCGGCGTGGTGGCGGCCCAGGCCGTCCAGGCGCAGGCCGTGGGCCAGTGCTTCGGCGAGGACGTCGCGCTCGGCCTGCGCGGTGGGCAGGGGCACGACGATGTGCGCGCCCGCGTCGTCGCCCAGCACGGGGATGCCCGCCTCGGCGAAGGCGGCGGAGAGCAGGGCCCGGCGCTCGGACAGCTCGCGCCGGAGCTTGCGCAGGTGCCGGCCCAGGTCGCCGTTGCGGGCGAGTTCGACCAGCACGCGCTGCCCCGCCGCGGACGGGCTGGTGCCGGTCTCGTCGCGGTGGGCGAGGACGGCGGTGGCGACGGGTTCGGGCGCCACCATCCAGCCCGCGCCGAGCGTCGGGGTGAGGATCTTGCTCGTCGTGCCCAGGTGCACCACGACGTCCGGCGCGAGCGCGGCCAGCAGCGGCAGGGGGGCGACGTCGTAGCGCAGCTCGCCGTCGTAGTCGTCCTCCACGACCAGCCACCCCTCGGCGCGGGCGCGCTCCACCAGGGCCACCCGCCGCCCGGCCGACATGCGCCCGCCCATCGGGTACTGGTGCGCGGGCGAGCAGTACACGCCGCGCACGCCCGCCGGCACGGCGTCGACGAGGATGCCCTCCTCGTCCACGGGCGCCTGCACGACCCGCACGCCCGCCGACCGCAGGGCGGACACGGCGCGCTGGTAGCCGGGCTCCTCCACGGCCACCGCGTCACCGGGTTCCAGCACGGCCGCCGCCAGCTCGACCAGCGCGGCGGTGGTGCCACCGGTCGCCAGCACGTGCTCCTCGCGCAGCCCGCCGCGCACGGCCAGGCCGCGGTGGCGCAGCAGGTGCTCGGCGACCACGGCGCGGTACTCGGGCAGCCCGGCGCGCGCGGGCCGGAACAGCGGCGGCACGTCCGCCGCCGCCCGCCACGCCCGCCGCCACGCCGCCCGGTCCAACCCCTCCGCCCACGGCGCGCCGGGCGCCAGGTCGAGCACCCCGGACGGCACGGCGGGCGCCGCGGCACGGCGGGTGCGCGCCCGCAGCGCCCCCGGCGGGGTGGTGGTCACGTAGGTGCCCGACCCGTGCCGCCCGGCGATCCAGCCCTCGGCGTGCAGCTGCTCGTAGGCCGCCGCCGTCACGGTCCGGCTCACGCCCAGCCGCTCGGCCAGCGCCCGGGTGGACGGCAGCCGGTCGCCGCTGCGCAGCCTGCCGTCGGCGGCGGCCGTGCGCAGCGCCTCCGCGAGCTGCACGGCCAGCGGCTCGCCCGACGCGCGGTCCAGCGAGACGGCGAGCGCGGTCTCCGACACAGTGGCCTCCTCGAAACGCCGGGAATTGGCACTTGAGAATAGCCACTCTACCGGAGAAGCTGATCGCATGACCCTGTCACCGACGCCGCGCAGCACGATCAGGCGCGGGAGCAACCGCGCCGCCACCGACCGCGCCGACCTGCACGCCGTCCTCGACGCCGCCCTGGTGTGCCACCTCGCCGTCGTCGTGGACGACGCGCCGCTCGTGCTGCCCACCGGCTACGGCCGCGACGGCGACACCCTCTACCTGCACGGCTCGACCGGCGCGCGCAGCCTCCGCGAGGCCGCGCGCGGCGTGCCGGTGTGCGTCGCCGTGACCCTCCTGGACGGCGTCGTCTACGCGCGCTCGGTGTTCGACCACTCGATGAACTACCGCGCGGCCGTCGTCCACGGCACGGCCGTCCCGGTCACCGACCCGGACGCCAAGGCGCACGCCCTGCGCGTCCTCACCGAGCACATCGCGCCCGGCTCGTGGGACTACGCCCGGCAGCCGACGCCGAAGGAGCTGGCCGCGACGTCGGTGCTGGCGCTCGACCTCGCCGAGGCGTCGGTGAAGATCCGCAGCGGCCCGCCCGGCGACGAGGAGGACGACGTCGCCGCGAACGCGCGGTGGGCGGGCGTGCTGCCGCTGCGCACCTCGTGGGGCGCGGCGGAGTCGGACCCGGCGCTGGTGGGCGACTGGGACGTCCCGCCGCACGTCGTGAACAGGACCTGACGGCGGGCGCTAGCCGACGGGGTCGAACCGCACCGGGCGGACGGTGCGCCCGCCGTCGCGGTAGACGTGGATCGTGACGGCGGGGTCGACGCCGTCGTTGCGCACCTGGTGGGCGTAGTCGGGCCCGAACACGCGCGACTGGCCGGCCACCAGGTTGTGCAGCACCTGGTGGCCGCGGGACGCGACCACCTCGGTCAGCGAGCCGCCGACCACGGTGAACGCGCCGGTCGTCGGGCCGTGGTCGTGCAGGTCGGTGTGCTGGCCGGGCAGCCAGCTCATCAGCCACACCTCCTGCTCGTCGGTGCGCTCGACGAGGGCGGCGAAGCGGGTGTCGGGGTCGTAGCGGAGCAGGTGGGCCCAGCGCTCTCGCCGCGCCGCCACGTCGAGCGCGATCCGCACCGGGTGCGGCGCGGCGTGCGACTGGGGCAGGGCGATCGTGTTCTCCGGAACGGCGAACATCAGGTTCCTTCTTCGGGGTGCCGTGGGTGGCGAGCGTCGACTGCTCGCGGGACGCGGGGCGATCACCGACAGGAACAGAGTGCGCTGGCGACCAGGCCGAGGTCGATGTGACCCCGCCCGTCGATCATGGCGCGGAAGGACATGACGACGAGGGTGGCAGCGACCCGCCACCCCCGCAACCACGTCCCACGAAATGGACCCGTTGGGGCGAACTTCAGAGGGCCTTCAGCACGTCGGCCACCAGGTCCCCGGTGTCCTCGCAGCCCGCGGACAGCCTGACCAGGCCCTCCGGCACCGGGTCGCCCCACTGGGCGCGCCGGTCGAGGCTCGTGTGCAGCCCGCCGAAGCTGGTGCTCGCGTACACCAGCTCCGAGCGCGCCAGGAACGCCGCGACGGCGTCCGCGTCCGCCAGCACGAAGGTCAGCACGCCGCCGAAGCGGCGCATCTGCCTGGCCGCCACGGCGTGCGCCGGGTCCTCGGGCGCGCCGGGCCAGCGCAGCCCGGTCACGGCCGGGTGCGCCTTGAGCGCGTCGTACAGCGCGGCGGCGTTCTCCGCCTGCCGGGCGAGCCGCAGGTCGAGCGTGCCGAGCCCGCGGTGCGCCAGCCACGCCTCGAACGGGCCGGGGATCGCGCCGCCGGTGGTGCGGGCCGCGCGGACCTCCTCCGCCAGCTCCGGGTCGGCCGCGGTGACGTGCCCGAGCAGCACGTCGCTGTGCCCGGCCACGGCCTTGGTGTCGCTGCTCACCACGACGTCCGCGCCCAGCGCCAGCGGCAGCTGCCCGAGCGGCGTCGCGGTCGTGTTGTCCACCGCCACCAGCGCGCCGGCGGCGTGCGCGGCCTCGGCGAGCGCCGCGATGTCGCACACGTCGAGCCCCGGGTTGGACGGCGACTCCAGCAGCACCAGCCGCACGCCGTCGAACGACGGGTACGGCCCGGCGGTGGGCGCCTCGACGACCTCCACGGGCATCCCGGCGACCAGCGCGCGGGTCAGGTAGTAGCCGTCGCCGGGCACGACGACGGTGTCGCCGGGGGCGAGCACGACGCGCAGCAGCGTCGAGATCGCCGCCATGCCGGACGGGAAGAGCACGGTCGTGCCGCCCTCCAGCCCGCCCAGCGCCTCCTCCAGCACCCGCCACGTCGGGTTGTGCGCGCGGCCGTAGGTGTCCGCGCCGCCCAGGTGGTACGCCGACGCGAACACGGGCCCCGCGGTGAACGGCTCCCCCGCCACCGCCGGCGTCGTGTGCACGACCCGCGTGCCGTCGCCCCACCGGCCGACGTCGTTCACTGCCGTTCCGCCTTCCGCTCCCGCCCGAGCAGCGCCGCGGTGAGCACGCGCGGGTCGAGCCCCTCGTGGCACACCTGGTGCACGCCCTCGGTGATGGGCATGTCCACGTCGTGGCGCGCGGCCAGCTCGCGGATCGACGAGCACGACTTCACGCCCTCGGCGACCTGCCCGTGCGCCGCCTCCTGCGCCCGCGCCAGGGAATCGCCGCGACCGAGCCTCTCACCGAACGACCGGTTGCGCGACAGCGGTGAGGCGCACGTCGCCACCAGGTCGCCCAGGCCGGCCAGGCCCGCGAACGTCAGCGGGTCGGCGCCCAGCGCCGCGCCCAGCCGCGCCGTCTCGGCCAGGCCGCGGGTGATGATCGAGGCCATCGTGTTGTCGCCGAACCCCATGCCCGCCGCCATGCCGCACGCCAGCGCGATGACGTTCTTGCACGCCCCGCCCAGCTCGCAGCCGACGACGTCGACGTTCGTGTACGGCCGGAAGTAGGAGTTGGAGCAGGCGTGCTGCAACTCCACCGCCCTGTCGTGGTCGGTGCACGCGATGACCGTGGCGGTCGGCTGCTCGGCCGCGATCTCCTTGGCCAGGTTCGGCCCGGTCACCACGGCGACCTGGTCCTCCGGCACCCCGGCGACCTCGCGGACGACCTCGCTCATCCGCTTGAGCGTGCCCAGCTCGACACCCTTGGCCAGGCTGACCAGCGTGGCGCCGGGCGGCAGCGACGGGCGCCAGCCGGCGAGGTTCCCCCGCAGCGTCTGGCTCGGCACGGCCAGCACCACGGCCCGCGCGCCGTCGAGCGCCTCGTCGGCGTCGGCGGTGGCGGTCAGGTTCGCCGGCAGCACCACGTCCGGCAGGTAGTCGGTGTTCACCCGGCCCGTCGAGATGGCGTCGGCCACCTCGGCGCGCCGCGCCCACAGCACCACGTCCGTGCCGGAGTCGGCGAGCACCTTGGCGAAGGCGGTGCCCCACGACCCGGCGCCCAGCACCGCGACCCGGTCCACGTCAGGACTTCTTCGCCGAGTAGAAGCCGTCCGGCGCCTGCTCCTCGCGGATCTCCGCGAGCAGGCCCTTCACCTCGCCCATCAGCAGGTCGGTGACCTCGCGCAGCAGGGCGAGGTTCTGCGGCCGGGCGCGGTGGGCGGACAGGTCGACCGGCTCGCCGACCTTCGTCACGACGGTCTTGCGCGGGAGCGGCCGGAACTTCCGGCGGTAGTGGTCGTAGACGTCGCGGGTGCCCCAGCGGGCGACGGGCAGCACCGGCACGTCGTGCTCCAGCGCGAGCCGCGCCACGCCCGTGCGGGAACCCATCGGCCAGCCGTCGGGGTCGCGGGTGATCGTGCCCTCCGGGTAGATGATCACCACCAGGCCCTGCTCCAGGGCGTCGTGGGCGGCGCGCAGGCTCTGCTGGGCGTCGGACGTGCCGCGGTAGACGGGGATCTGGCGGGCGCCCTTGAGCACGGAGCCGAGCACCGGGACGTTCCACAGGCCGTGCTTGGCCAGGAAGTGCGGCACGCGCCCCTGCTCGTGCGTGAACACCGCGTCGTAGACGGGGTCCAGGTGGGACACGTGGTTCATCACGACCAGCGCGCCGCCCTTCCGGGGGAGCCGCTCGCCGCCCTCCGTGCGCCGGCGCGCCATCACGGCGGTCGACGGGTAGAAGACCACCGCGGCGAACCCGACCCAGAAGCCGCCCTTCTCTCTGGCCACGTGCACTCCCTCTCCGTTCGTGGACCTGGAGTCTTCCCCGGAGGCCCCGGCCAGGTCCAGCCGGCATCGGGGAGTCCGGCATCGGGGAGTATGGCGGGGTGGGAGCCGAAGTGGACCTGGTGGTGCCGGTCAAGACGCTGGACCGGGCCAAGTCGCGACTCGTGGGGCTGGACCGGCCGGCGCTCGCGCTGGCGTTCGCGCTCGACACCGTCACCGCCGCCCTGCCCGCCGTGCGCCGTGTGGTGGTCGTCACGTCCGATCGCGCGGTGGCGGCGGAGCTGCGGGCGCTGGGCGTCGAGTCGATCGCCGGGCCGGAGGGGTTGAACGAGTCGCTGCGGTTCGGCTGGGGGGTGCTGCGGGCGCGGGACGCCTCGTCGGTCGTGGGGGCGCTCCAGGCCGACCTGCCCGCGTTGCGGACCGCCGAACTCGCGGCGGCGCTGGCGGCGGCGACGGGCCGGTCGTTCGTCCCGGACCGCCAGGGCACGGGGACGACGGTGCTGCTGTCCGCGCCCGGCGGCGCGCTGGACCCGTCGTTCGGCGCGGGGTCGGCGGCGGCGCACGCGGCGTCGGGCGCGGCGGCGCTGATCGGGCCGTGGCCGTCGCTGCGGCACGACGTGGACACGGCGGAGGACCTGGGGTCCGCGGCGGCGCTGGGGCTGGGCGCCCGGACGGCGGCGGTCCTCGCGCCGGTGTGCGGCTGAGGGGACGGGGCCGAGGGGGTGGGGCCGGCGGGGTGGGGCCGGCGGGGTGGGGGCCGGGCGCCCGCGGGATCGGTTAGCTTGGCGGTGTGACCGAGCAGGCGACCGTGAGCGCGCACCACCCGGACGGGTCGGCGACAGTGCTGCGCGACGACGGCGTTCTCGTGGACGTCCCGGCCGCCGCGGTGGCCGAGGGCGGGTGGCGGGTGCTGCGCCCCGGCCAGCGGGTGGCGCTCGTGCGTGACGGCTCGGGTGCGGTGCGCGGTCTGCTGCGGCCGGTGTGACGGGGAGTTCACCTCCCGGCCGGCTCCGATCGGCGCGAGTGGCCCGGAATTGGTGGACAATACTGTTCGTGAGCACGGACAACACGCCTGAGCAGCCTGCGCCGAAGCGACGCTCCAGGACGCCGCGGGCCACGCCCGCCGCGAGCGCACCCGCCGCGGGCGCGCCCACGCCTGGGGCGCCGAAGCGCCGACCGCGACCGGCCGCCCGCCGGGCGCCCACGGACGGTGCGCCGGCGGCGGTGCAGCCGAAGCCGGAGACGCCCGCCCGCCCGTTCCCGAGCTCACCGCCCGCCGCCACCGCCACCGAGGCGCAGGCCGACCTGCCCGACGACCGGTACTTCAACCGGGAACTGTCCTGGTTGGACTTCAACGCCCGGGTCCTGGCGCTGGCCGAGGACGCGTCCCAGCCACTGCTGGAGCGGGCGAAGTTCCTGGCGATCTTCGCCTCGAACCTCGACGAGTTCTACATGGTGCGGGTCGCCGGTCTGAAGCGCCGCGACGAGACGGGCCTGTCGGTGCGCAGCGCGGACGGCCTCACCCCGCGCGAGCAGCTGGCGAACATGTCCAAGCGCGCCCAGGAGCTGGTCGAGCAGCACGCCCGCGCGTTCCTCGACCACGTGCAGCCGGAGCTGGAGAAGCACGGCATCAGCATCGTCAACTGGGCGCAGCTCAGCGAGTTCGAGCGGCTGCGCCTGTCGAACTACTTCACCGACCAGGTGTTCCCGGTCCTCACGCCGCTGGCCGTGGACGCCGCGCACCCGTTCCCCTACATCTCCGGCCTGTCGCTGAACCTGGCCGTGACGGTGCGCGACCCGGAGGGCGGCGCGGAGCGGTTCGCGCGCATCAAGGTGCCCGACAACGTGCCGCGCCTGGTGCGCGTGGAGAACGACCGCACCAGCCCGACGGCGACGTTCCTGCCCGTGGAGGAGCTGATCGCGGCGCACCTGGGCGAGCTGTTCGCGGGCATGCACGTCGTCGAGTGCCACGCCTTCCGGGTCACCCGCAACGCCGACCTGGAGGTCGAGGAGGACCAGGACGAGGACCTGCTCCAGGCGCTGGAGCGGGAGCTGGCGCGCCGCCGGTTCGGCCCCCCGGTCCGCCTGGAGGTCGCCGACGACATGACCGAGAACATGCTGGAGCGGCTGCTGCGGGAGATGGAGGTCGACCCGCACGACGTCGTCCAGGTGCCCGGCCTGCTGGACCTGTCGTGCCTGTGGCAGCTCTACGGCGTGGACCGCAAGCAGCTCAAGGACGCGCCGTTCGTGCCCGCCACGCCCCCGGCGTTCGGCGAGCGGGAGACGCCCAAGAGCATCTTCGCCACCCTGCGCGAGGGCGACGTGCTCGTGCACCACCCGTACGACTCGTTCTCCACGTCCGTGCAGCGGTTCATCGAGCAGGCCGCGGCCGACCCGCGCGTGCTGGCCATCAAGCAGACCCTGTACCGCACGTCCGGCGACTCCCCGATCGTCGACGCGCTCATCGACGCGGCCGAGGCCGGCAAGCAGGTCGTGGCGCTGGTGGAGATCAAGGCCCGGTTCGACGAGCAGGCGAACATCAAGTGGGCGCGCGCGCTGGAGAAGGCGGGCGTGCACGTCGTGTACGGGCTGATGGGCCTCAAGACGCACTGCAAGACGTCGCTGGTGGTGCGCCAGGAGGGTTCGCGCATCCAGCGCTACTGCCACATCGGCACCGGCAACTACAACCCGAAGACGGCCCGGCTGTACGAGGACGTCGGCCTGCTCACCGCCGAGCCGACCATCGGCGCGGACCTGACCGACCTGTTCAACGTGCTCACCGGCTACGCCCGGCAGGACCACTACCGCAGCCTGCTCGTCGCGCCCTACGGCGTGCGGCGCGGCATCGTGGAGCGCATCGAGCGCGAGGTGGAGCACGTCCGGGCCGGCCGGCCCGCCGGCGTGCGCATCAAGGTGAACTCGCTGGTGGACGAGCAGGTCATCGACTCGCTGTACCGGGCGTCGCAGGCGGGCGTGCCGGTGCAGGTCGTCGTGCGCGGCGTGTGCTCGCTCAAGCCCGGCATCGAGGGCCTGTCGGAGAACATCCACGTCCGCTCGATCCTCGGCCGGTTCCTGGAGCACTCGCGGGTGTTCCACTTCGTCGGCGCGGGCGAGCACTGGATCGGCAGCGCCGACATGATGCACCGCAACCTCGACCGGCGCGTCGAGGTCCAGGTGCGGGTGACCGACCCGAAGCTCACCGCGCAGCTCGACTCCATGCTCGACTCGGCGCTGGAGCCCACGACCCGCTGCTGGGTGCTCCAGCCCGACGGCGAGTGGGAGGCGTCGCCGTCCGACGGGAGCCGCGTGCGCGACCACCAGACCGAACTGCTGCGGGCGCACCGCGCGCAGGGGTGAACCACGTGATCAGGGCTGCCGGCGCCGTGCTGTGGCGCGAGGGTTCCGTGGCGGTCGTGCACCGGCCGCGCTACGACGACTGGTCCCTGCCGAAGGGAAAGCTCGACCCGGGCGAGACGGTGCCCGCGGCCGCGGTGCGCGAGGTTCGCGAGGAGACCGGCTTCCACGCCGTGCTCGGGCGGTACCTGTGCCGGGTGTCCTACGAGGCGTTCGGCAAGCCGAAGGTCGTGGACTACTTCAGCGCCCGGGTCGGGTCGGGTGCGTTCGAGCCCAACGACGAGGTGGACGAACTGCGCTGGCTCCCGGTCGCCGAGGCGGCGGCGCTGGTGACGGGGGACGGCGACCGGCGTGTGCTGGAGCGGTTCGCGGCCGAACCGGCGGACCTGGCGACCCTGCTGCTGGTGCGGCACGCGAAGGCGGGCAAGCGGGACAACTGGCCGGGTGACGACGACCTGAGGCCGCTCAGCTCGGCGGGCTGGCGGCAGGCGGCCGGGCTGCGGTCGCTGCTGCCGCTGTGGGGTCCGTCGCGGGTGCACGCCGCACCGCGCGCGCGGTGCGTGGACACGGTGCGGGGCGTCGCGGACGACCTCGGCGTGGGCGTGCTGCTGGAGCCCCGGCTGTCCGAGGAGGGCTACTGGCCCGACCGCGAGGCGGGCCTGGTCCGGCTGCTGGAGATCGCCGACGGCCCGGGCACGCCGGTCGTCTCCAGCCAGGGCGGGGTGATCCCGGACGTCGTCTCCACCCTGGCCGACCTGGGCGGCCTGCACCTGCCCGACGTGCCGTGCAAGAAGGGCAGCGCCTGGCTGCTGGCGTTCCGCCGCCCGGCGCCGGGCTGGTCCACTTCGGACTCGTCCACGGGCTGGCCGCGACTGGTCTCGGCGCACTACATGCCCACCGCGTTGGCCGCGCCGACCACCTGACGGGTACAGCGGGTCCGCGTCCGTCCCGCCACGACTGGGCCGGACGGGTTCGTGGTGCGGCCGGTCGGGTAACGCGGGAATGCGCGTCGGCACGGTGGGTTCCGGACGGCGGGTTCCGGCGTTCACGGGTGCGGAGTTCGGGAGGCCGAAAAGCCCCGGCCCATTCCGCCGCGGATTCCACGCCGTGGCGCCGACTTCCGCCGCGTGGTCCGGCTTTCACCTCTCCCGGTAGCGGGGTCGGTCACCGGCCGCGCGGGCGGAAAGGCGCGAAACCCGAACTTGTTAACCCGTAAGTGTGGTCTTGCGGCTGATACCGGCCGGCGTCGTCGGACCGCGGGCGCCGAGACGGCCGCTGAGCGCCGAACGGCCGGCGCCCACCCTGAAAACAGGCTCAGGGCCCGGTGCGCGTCCGCACCGGGCCCTGAGCGCCTGGAACTGCTGTGCCTGGCCGGCGATCACCCGGCTCAGGGTCACTTCTTCTTGGCCGGGGCCTTCTTGGCCGCGGGCTTCGCCGCGGCCGAGGTGGTGGCCTTCGCCGCCGCCGGGGTGGCGGTCTTCGCCGCCGCCGGGGTGGCGGCCTTGGCCGCCGCCGTCGTGGCCTTGGCGGTGGTCGCCTTGGCCGTGGTCGCCTTCTTGGCGGCCGGGGCCTTCGCCGCGGTCGTCTTGGCCGCCGTCGCCTTCGCGGTGGTGGCCTTGGCCGGGGCGGCCGCCTTGGTCGCGGTGCTCTTCGCAGGCGCGGCCTTGGTGGCGGTGGCGGCGGGCTTCGCGGCCGCGGCGGTCCGACGGGTCGCCGGGGCCTTCGTCGCGGCGGCAGCGGCGCGCGTGGTGGTGCCGGTGGCACGCGTCGAACGCGCCGTGGTGCCGCGCGTGGCCGGGGCCTTCGTGGCCGCGGCCGGCTTGGCGGCGGCAGCTGCCGCCGGCTTGGCGGCAGCGGGCTTCGCGGCCGTCACGCGCGGCAGCTTCTTGGTGCCGCTGATGACGTCCTTGAACGTCGAACCCGCGCGGAACGCGGGAACGTTGGTCTTCTTGACCTTCACGGTCTCACCGGTGCGCGGGTTGCGAGCGGTGCGGGCCGCACGGGCACGCTTCTCGAAGACACCGAAGCCGGTGATGTTGACCTTCTCGCCCTTGTGGACGCTGCGGACGATCACGTCGACGATGCCGTCGACAGCGGCAGCCGCGTTCTTCTTGTCGCCAAGGCGCTCGGCGAGCGCCTCGATGAGCTGGGCCTTGTTCACCTTCAGTCCCTCCCAGGACGCTCACGGCCCTTAGCTCGGGCCGACTGATTGCCCACGGTAAGCCCATATGCAAGGAAATACCAATCGCCACGCCAGATTTTCCGTTGTGGCGTGGGCGATTACGACCCTTCGAGGGACGCCCCGGGAGGCCCCGGCGGAAACGAAGGGGTCGGATTTCCGCTGCTAGAGGCGAAATCCGACCCCTTCGACTACCGGGTGGGCAGCGGATCGGTGGTGGGCAGCCAAGCCGCCCTTCCCCGCTCGAACTCGGTCACCTCATCGGCGTGCCGCAGGGTCAGGGCGATGTCGTCCAATCCCTCCAGCAGCCGCCAGCGGGTGTACTCGTCGATCCCGAAGCGGGCGGTGAAGTCCTTGGCGGTGACCGTGTTGTTCGTGAGGTCGACGGTCACCGGGGTGCCCGGGTCGTTCTCCAGCACCTTCCAGAGCAATTCGACATCGGACTGCTCCAGCTGCGCGGCCAGGAGCCCCTGCTTGCCCGCGTTGCCCCGGAAGATGTCGGCGAACCGGGAGGAGATGACCACCCGGAAGCCGTAGTCCATGAGCGCCCAGACGGCGTGCTCGCGGGACGAGCCGGTGCCGAAGTCGGGCCCGGCGACGAGCACGCTGCCCGCCTTGAAGGGCTCCTGGTTGAGCACGAAGTGCTCGTCGGAGCGCCAGGCGGCGAACAGGCCGTCCTCGAAGCCGGAGCGGGTGACCCGCTTGAGGTAGACGGCCGGGATGATCTGGTCGGTGTCCACGTTGGACCTGCGCAGCGGAACGCCGACCCCGGTGTGCGTGGTGAACGCTTCCATGGTTGTAGAACTCCCTCAGACCAGGTCGGCGGGCGACGACAGGGTGCCCCGCACGGCGGTGGCGGCGGCCACGAGCGGCGAGACCAGGTGGGTGCGACCGCCCTTGCCCTGCCTGCCCTCGAAGTTGCGGTTGGAGGTGGACGCGCTGCGCTCACCCGGCTTGAGCTGGTCCGGGTTCATGCCCAGGCACATCGAGCAGCCGGCCTGGCGCCACTCGGCGCCCGCCGCCAGGAACACCTCGTGCAGCCCTTCGGACTCCGCCTGCGCGCGCACCCGCATGGAGCCGGGCACGACGAGCATCCGGACGCCGTCGGCGACCTTGTGGCCCTTCAGCACGTCCGCGGCGGCCCTCAGGTCCTCGATGCGGCCGTTCGTGCAGGAGCCGAGGAACACGGTGTCGACGTGGATGTCGCGCAGCGGGGTGCCCGCCTCCAGGCCCATGTAGGCCAGCGCCTTCTCGGCGGCGACCCGCTCGTGCTCGTCGAGGATCGCCTCGGGGTCCGGCACCCGGTCGGTCAGCGGCAGGCCCTGGCCGGGGTTGGTCCCCCACGTGACGAACGGCGTCAGCTCGGCGGCGTCCAGGCGCACCTCGGCGTCGAACTCGGCGTCGTCCTCGCTGCGCAGCGTCTTCCAGTACGCGACGGCCTCGTCCCAGCGCTCGCCGGACGGCGCGTGCGGGCGGCCCCGGAGGTAGTCGAACGTGGTCTGGTCGGGCGCGATCATGCCCGCGCGGGCCCCGGCCTCGATCGACATGTTGCAGATCGTCATGCGGGCTTCCATCGACAGCGCCTCGATCGCGCTGCCCCGGTACTCCACGACGTAGCCCTGGCCACCGCCGGTGCCGATCTTCGCGATGACCGCGAGGATCACGTCCTTCGCGGTGACCCCGGGCGCGAGCTGCCCGTCGATGGTGATCGCCATGGTCTTGAACGGCCGCATGGGCAACGTCTGGGTCGCCATCACGTGCTCGACCTCGGAGGTGCCGATGCCGAACGCCAGCGCGCCGAACGCGCCGTGCGTCGAGGTGTGGCTGTCACCGCAGACGACCGTCATGCCCGGCTGCGTGAGGCCCAGCTGCGGACCCACGACGTGCACGATGCCCTGTTCGAAGTCGCCCATGGGGTGCAGCCGGACGCCGAACTCGGCGCAGTTCTTGCGCATCGTCTCGACCTGCGTGCGCGACACCGGGTCGGCGATGGGGAGGTCGATGTCCACGGTGGGGACGTTGTGGTCCTCCGTGGCGATGGTGAGGTCGGGGCGGCGCAGGCGGCGCCCCGCGAGGCGCAGGCCGTCGAACGCCTGCGGGCTGGTCACTTCGTGCAGCAGGTGGAGGTCGATGTAGAGCAGGTCCGGCTCGGCGCCACTCCCGTGGCGCACGACGTGTGCTTCCCACACCTTCTCCGCGAGCGTGCGGCTCATCGCAACTCTCCCAAGATCTGGACAGTCGATAGATCTGGACTTCCCAGACAGTGGGAAGTTAGTATCGGCTTGTGGGACAGCATAGCGGGATCGGCGTGTTGGACAAGGCAGTGGCTGTCTTGAACGCCGTCGCAAAGGATCCGTGTGGGCTCGCCGAGTTGTGCAACCGGACGGGTCTGCCCCGGGCGACCGCGCACCGGTTGGCGGTCGGCCTGGAGGTGCACCGGTTGCTGCGGCGGGGTTCCGACGGCCGCTGGCGGCCCGGCGCGGCACTGGCGGAGCTGGCGGGTGGCGCGACCGACCCGCTGCTCGACGCGGCGTCGTCGGTGTTGCCGCGCTTGCGCGACATCACGGGCGAGAGCGTCCAGTTGTACCGGCGGGACGGGATGCAGCGGATCTGTGTCTCCTCCGCGGAACCGCAGAGCGGTTTGCGTGACACCGTGCCGATCGGTGCACGTTTGCCGATGACCGCCGGATCGGGCGCGAAGGTATTGGCCGCGTGGTCCGACCCGGGCACCCAGCGAGCCGTTCTCGCGGACGCCGTTTACGGCGAGCGCACTTTGTTGGAAGTGCGCCGCCGGGGTTGGGCACAAAGCGTGGCGGAACGGGAACCGGGCGTCGCGAGCGTTTCCGCGCCGGTGCGCGACAGTTCCGGCGCGGTGGTCGCCGCGGTATCCGTTTCGGGCCCCATCGACCGCATGGGCCGCCGTCCGGGGGCGAGGTGGGCCGCAGACCTCCTGGCGGCCGCGGAAGCCCTCCAGTCACGCCTCTGAGCACCGCAGGAGCCCGTGGCGCCCTCATCACCCGGTGGGGCGCCACGGGCTCCCGGAGGGCGGTCGGCACACAAGGAAAATCCCCCCACCCGCGATGGGGTGGGGGGATTTCCGTGTAGCCCCGAAGGGATTCGAACCCTCGCTACCGCCTTGAGAGGGCGGCGTCCTAGGCCGCTAGACGACGGGGCCCTGGGAACTTCCGTTATATTCAGTTTATCAGATCCGGGAGGCTCTCACCAAATCCGGGGTCTTGCTCTGTTGCTCCGGTAGTCTAGCAGGTCTTTCTTTCCACCGTTGCAGCTGGGGTACCAGGACTCGAACCTAGACTAACTGAACCAGAATCAGTCGTGCTGCCAATTACACCATACCCCATTGGTTTCCCGGCGAGCCTACCCGTCCTCCCGGGATCTTGTCCTCGGGGTTTCGGGGGCTCTCCGTTCCGCCGGGAGGAATACTAGACCACGAGCCCGGCGGAACGGAAATCGGGGGTCACACGGAGGCTGCCGACAGCTCGCAGACGAGGAGTTCGGGCAGCTCAGCGAGGCTGGAGATGGCCGAGATGCCGGTGGGCAGCCCGCCGTCGCGAGGGCCCAGCCGGTTGAGCCAGACGCCCCTCATGCCGGCGTCGCGGGCGCCGATGGCGTCGGCGTGCAGCCGGTCGCCCACGTGGATCGCGTCGCCCAGCTCGACGCCGAGGTCGGCGCACGCGGTGTCGAAGATCACCCGGTCCGGCTTGGCGGCGCCGACCTCGCCCGCGATGAGGACGGTGTCGAAGTACTGGGCCAGCCCGAGGGCCGCGATTTTCACCCGTTGGTGGCGTCCCGAGGCGTTGCTGACGGCAGCCACGGGCAGACCGGTGGCCCGCAGCCACTCCAGGCAGGGCACGACGTCGGGGAACAACCGCCAGCCCGACGCGAGGACCTCCTGGCGGCGCAGCTCCCGCCGGGTCGCCTCCTCCTGGTCCAGCTCCTCGCCGAGGGCCGCGAAGAAGGCGCGCGTGCGGATGTTGCGCATGCTCTCGTACTCGAGCTCGCCGGCGAGGAGGCGGGAGCAGTGCTCATCGGTGATGCGCTGCCACAGCGGCCACGCGTCGGCGTTGCCGACCATCGCGGCCAGGGCGGCCCGGGACGAGGTGCTGTAGTCGACCAGGGTGTCGTCGACGTCGAGGCACACTGCCCGGATCTCGCCGGTTCTCCGAGGGGTGAAGGTCGGGGCTGCGGTTGTCACCCCGTGAGGCTAGGTGCGGTCACCCCTCGTCCGACTCGACCAGAGAGGTGATATCTGGCGGTGCTTGCACGATCAAGCACCGCCGAACCGCCCGATCGCACCAGTCAGATTGCCCCGAGCGCGCGCCGCAATCGCCCGATCGAGCGACTTTGGCCCAACAGTTCCATGCTTTCGTACAGCGGAGGCGAGACGGTACGGCCCGTCACGGCAACCCGCACGGGGGCGTAGGCCTTGCGCGGCTTGAGGCCCAACGTGTCCACAAGGGACACCTTGAGCGCCTCCTCGATCGCGGCGGTCGTCCACTCGGGCAGCGGCTCCAGGGCGGCGATCGCCGCCTCCAGCACGGGGCGCGCGTCCTCGCCGAGCGCCTTGGCCGCGGAGTCCTCCTCGGGCGCGAAGTCCTGCTCCGCGACGAACAGGAACCGGACCATCCCGGACGCTTCGGACAGCACGACCAGCCGCTCCTGCACGAGCGGCGCGACGCCGGCGAGCACGGCGAGCTGCTCGGGCGTGGGCTCGGCCGGCAGCACGCCGTCCTTGACGAGGTGCGGCACCACGCGGCTGACGAACTCCTCGACGGGCAGCGCGCGCAGGTGCGTGGCGTTGATCGCCTCGGCCTTCTTCAGGTCGAAGCGGGCCGGGTTGGCGCTGACCTTGGACAGCTCGAACGCCTCGACCATCTCGGTCATCGAGAAGATGTCGCGGTCGTCGGCGATGGACCAGCCGAGCAGCGCGAGGTAGTTCAGCAGGCCCTCGGGCACGAAGCCGCGGTCGCGGTAGAGGAACAGGTTCGACTGCGGGTCGCGCTTGGACAGCTTCTTGTTGCCCTCGCCCATGACGTAGGGCAGGTGGCCGAAGAGCGGGGTGGACGTGGTCACGCCGATCCGGGTCAGCGCCTCGTACAGGGCGACCTGGCGCGGGGTCGACGGGAGCAGGTCCTCGCCGCGCAGCACGTGGGTGATGCCCATGAGCGCGTCGTCGACGGGGTTCACGAACGGGTACAGCGGGTCGCCGTTGGCGCGCACCATGACCGGGTCGGGCGTGCTGCCCACCTTGAACGTGACCTCGCCGCGGATCAGGTCGTCGAACGTGATGTCGCGGTCGGGCATGCGCAGGCGCAGCACCGGGTTGCGGCCCTCGGCGCGGTACGCGGCCCTCTGCTCGTCGGTGAGGTCGCGGTCGTAGCCGTCGTAGCCGAGCTTGGGGTCCTGGCCGGCCGCCCTGCGCCGCGCCTCGACCTCCTCGGGCGTGGAGAACGACTCGTACAGCTCGCCCGCCTCGAACAGGCGCTTGGCGATGTCGTCGTAGAGGTCGCGCCGCCGGGACTGCCGGTACGGCGCGTGCGGGCCGCCGACCTCGGGACCCTCGTCCCAGTCGATGCCCAGCCAGCGCATCGCTTCGAGCAGCGAGAGGTACGACTCCTCGGAGTCGCGGGCCGCGTCGGTGTCCTCGATCCGGAACACCACGGTGCCGCCCACGTGGCGGGCGTACGCCCAGTTGAACAGGGCGGTGCGGATGAGCCCCACGTGGGGCGTGCCGGTCGGCGACGGGCAGAAGCGGACGCGGACCTCTGGGGATGCTGCTGATGCGCTCATGACCCGATCAGCCTATCCGGCTTGACCAAGCCGTTTCGCGGGAGCATGCTCAAGTTATTCAACTGGTGTTGAAATCTGAGGGGTGGACCATGGAGAGGACAGGCGTCGTGGTCGTCGGCGGCGGACCGGCGGGCGTGGTGTGCGCGCTGCTGCTGGCCCGCGCGGGCGTGGAGGTGACCGTGCTGGAGAAGCACGGCGACTTCCTGCGCGACTTCCGCGGCGACACGGTGCACGCGTCGACGTTGACGCTGCTGGACGAACTGGGGCTGGGGCCGTCGTTCGCCGAGGTGCCGCACCGGCTGGTGCAGCGCGTCCAGGTGCTGCTGGACGACGGCCCGGTGACGATGGGCGACATGTCGCGGCTGCGCGGCCCGCACCGGCACATCGCGATGGTGCCGCAGTGGGACTTCCTCGACCTGCTGGCGGACGCGGGCAGGCGCGAGAAGACCTTCGCGCTGCGGATGGGCACCGAGGCGGTCGGCCTGCTCCGCGAGGGCGACCGGGTCACCGGCGTCCGCTACCGCACCGCGGACGGCGGCACCGGCGAGCTGGCCGCGGACCTCGTGGTCGCCGCCGACGGCAGGCGCTCGCTGGTGCGCGACGCGGCGGGGCTCCCGGCGCGCGGCTACGGCTCGCCGATGGACGTGTGGTGGTTCCGCCTGTCGCGCCGGTCCGACGAGACGGAGGGCGCGACCGGCAGGTTCGGCGGGGGCAGCGGCCTGGTGCTGATCGACCGGGGCGACTACTTCCAGGTCGCCTTCCTCATCCGCAAGGGCACCGACCGGGCGCTGCGGGAGGAGGGCGTCGAGGCGTTCCGGGCGCGGGTGGCGGCCCTGGTGCCGTGGTTGGGCGACCGGGTGGACGAGATCGCGTCGATGGACGACGTGAAGCTGCTCGACGTGCGGATCGACCGGTTGCGGCGCTGGCACGTCGACGGCCTGGTGTGCATCGGCGACGCGGCGCACGCCATGTCGCCCATCGGCGGGGTCGGCATCAACCTGGCCGTGCAGGACGCGGTGGCCGCCGCGCGGATCGTGGCCGGTCCCCTGCGCCGCGGCGCGCTGGCGCCGCGGGTGCTGGCGAAGGTGCGCCGCCGCCGGTGGCTGCCCACCGCGGCGGTGCAGGCGGCACAGCGGCGCGTCCAGGACTCGTTCCTCGCGCCGGTGCTCGCCGGCGGCCCCGGCGCGACGGCGGGGAAGGTCCCCCTGCCCGTGCGGCTGGTGCGGCGGTTCCCCGCGCTCCAGGTGGTGCCCGCCTACGTCGTCGGCATCGGGCTGCTGCCCGAGCACGCGCCGGGCTTCGCCCGCCGCGCGCCCGAGCGCATCGAGCGGAGCTGACGGGTCAGCGCTCGGAGACCGTGTTGGTCAGCGTGCCCAGGCCCTCGACGGTGACGGACACGGTCTGCCCGGCGGTCAGCGGGCCGACACCGGCGGGGGTGCCGGTGAGGATCACGTCGAGCGGGCGCAGCGTCATCACCGACGAGATGTACTCGATCAGCCCGGGGATGTCGTGGATCAGCAGCGAGGTCCGCGAGTCCTGCTTCACGACGCCGTCCACCTCGGTGCGGATCGCCACGTCGGACGGGTCGAACGAGGTCTCCACCCACGGGCCGAGCGGGCAGAACGTGTCGAAGCCCTTGGCGCGCGTCCACTGCCCGTCGGTCTTCTGGAGGTCGCGCGCGGTGACGTCGTTGGCGATCGTGTAGCCGAGGACCGACTGCCACGCCCGCGACGCGGGGATGTCCCGGCCGCCGACGCCGACCACCACGGCCAACTCGCCCTCGAAGTCGACCCGCTCGGACACCGCGGGCAGCTTGATCTCGGCGTTCGGGCCGATGACCGCGGTGTTCGGCTTGAGGAACATCAGCGGCTCGGCGGGCACCTCGTTGCCCATCTCGGCGGCGTGCTCGGCGTAGTTGCGGCCGATCGCGACGATCTTGGGCGGGAGGAACGGCGCCAGCAGCCGGACGTCCGCCAGCGGCCAGGACCGGCCGGTGAACGTCGGGTTCGCGAAGGGGTCGTCGGCGATCTCGACCGCGGTCAGGTCGTCGCCGTCGCCGCGGATCTCGGCGAAGGCCAGGCCGTCGGGCTGGGCGATACGGGCAATGCGCACGCCGAACACCCTAACCGGCGGCTTGAAACCGCACCGTCCGTGCCTAGCGTCAGGAGGATGCGAACCCTGCTGATCGCCCTCGCCCTCTTACTGGGGACGGCCGCCCCCGCCGCCGCCGTCGCCCCGACCCCGCTCGAAGCGGGCACCCCGCTCACCGCCGCCGGCGGCGGGCGCTGCCCCAACGGCTTCAACGCCCGCGGCCACCTGCTCGTCCCGACCTCCTGCGGTCCGGTCGGCACGCTGGTCAGCGGTCCCGGCGGCGTCGTCGTCGGACCGATCACCGCGGTCCGACCGACGTACGCGGTGGTCACCATCACCAACCCGGCCGCCTGGGTCCAGCGGCCCACCGTCGCCGGTGCGCCCGGCACGATCACCGGCTCCGCCGAGACCGCCGTCGGCGGCTCGGTCTGCCGGGTGGGCGGCGTCACCGGTCTGCGGTGCGGCACCGTCCAGCAGAAGAACGCCACGGTGTCCTTCCCCGGCGGCACCATCACCGGCCTGACGCGCACGAACCTGTGCCCCGACGGCCGCGACCACTGGGTCGCGGTGTTCAGCGGTTCCCAGGCCCAGGGCCACGTGATCGGCGGCTCCGGCAGCTGCACCAGCGGCGGCACGACCTGGTTCTACCCGCTCAACCGCGTCCTGGCGGCGGAGGGCCTGACCCTGGTGACGGGATGAGGGCGGTGCTGCCCGCCGTCGCGCTCCCGGTCGCCACGGCCCAGCCGGCCCGGCGGCGCCGACCCCGCTCGAAGCGGGCACCCCGCCCGTCACCGCGAGCGGCGGGCGGCGTCCTCCGGCACACCGACGGCAGGCGGATCGGCACCGTCGTCGCGAGCCGTGACAGCACCCCGCGCTTCGGCGACGGGTCGGTCCTCCACGGGGTGTCGCGGACACCGGTGTGCCCACCCCCGAACGACGACCGGGGCGCCGTGGGCGCGGTCGCGGGCCCGGGGCCTGGTGTTCGTCGCGCACGGCTGCCCCGACGGCACGTCGTCTCCTTCCCGCTGGTGGACGTGCCGGCGCGGGAGGGGCTCAGGCCGGTGACGGGCTGACCCGCATGGCCTTGTGCGCGAGCGCGTCGCACAAGGCCAGCCAGCTCGCCTCGACGATGTTGCCGTGCACGCCCACGGTGGTCCACTCGCGCTCGCCGTCGGTGGACTCCACCAGCACGCGGGTGACGGCGTCGGTGCCGTGCTCGGCCGGGTTCTGCCGGGTCCCGGGCAGGATGCGGACCTTGTAGTCGTTCAGCTCCACGGCGTCCAACCAGGACAGGTGGGGCAGCAGCGCCTTCCGCAGGGCGGCGTCCAGCGCGTGCACCGGGCCGTTGCCCTCGGCGGTGGCGATGACCCGCTCCCCCGCGACGTGCACCTTGACCGTGGCCTCGGACACGATCGTGCCGTCCTGCTGGTGGTCCAGCACGACCCGGTAGGACTCCAGCCGGAACGGCGGCGCGTCCAGTTCGGACAGCTCGTCGCGCATGAGCAGCTCCAGGGAGGCGTCGGCGGCCTCGAACGACCAGCCGCCCGCCTCCAATTCCTTCACCCGGCGCACCGCGTTCGTCAGCGCGTCGGGCCGGCGGGCCAGGTCGATCCCGAACTCGCGCCCCTTGAGCTCGAGGCTGGCCCGGCCCGCCATCTCGGTGACCAGCACCCGCATGTCGTTGCCGACGGTCCCCGGGTCGATGTGGTTGTACAGCTCCGGGTCGACCTTGATCGCGCTCGCGTGCAGCCCCGCCTTGTGGGCGAAGGCCGACGACCCGACGTAGGCCTGGTGGGTGTCGGGTGCGATGTTCGCGATCTCGGCGAGGGCGTGGGACACGCGGGTCAGCTCGGCCAGCGACTCGTGCGGCAGCACCTGGAGGCCGAGCTTGGTCACGAGGTTCCCCACCACGGCGAACAGGTCGGCGTTGCCCGCCCGCTCGCCGTAGCCGTTCGCGGTGCACTGGACGTGGGTCGCGCCCGCCTGCACCGCGGCGAGGGTGTTGGCCACGGCGCAGGACGTGTCGTCCTGGCAGTGGATGCCGACCCGGAAGCCCGTGCGGGCCACCACGTCGGCGACGGTCTCGGCGAGCCCCAGGGGCAGCTGCCCGCCGTTGGTGTCGCACAGCACGACGACGTCCGCGCCGCCCTCCGCCGCGGACTCCAGCACGCGCAGCGAGGTGTCCGGGTCGAACGCGAAGCCGTCGAAGAAGTGCTCGGCGTCGAGGAACACGCGGCGGCCCTCGTCGACGAGGAAGCGCACGGTGTCGCGCACCATCGCGCAGTTCTCCGCGACGTCGGTCCGCAGGGCCTTCTCGATGTGCCTGCGGTCGGACTTGGCGACCAGCGTCACGACCGGCGCCCGGCTGTCCAGCAGTGCCCTGACCTGGGCGTCCTGCTCGACCCGGACGCCCGCCTTGCGGGTGGAGCCGAACGCGACGAGCTGCGCGTGCTTGAGCGTCAGGTCCCCCGCGGCGGCGCGGGCGAAGAACTCGGTGTCCTTCGGCAGCGCGCCCGGCCAGCCGCCCTCCACGAACCCCACGCCCAGCGAGTCGAGCAGCCGCGCCACGGCCAGCTTGTCGGTGACCGAGTAGGTGATGCCCTCGCGCTGGGCACCGTCGCGCAGGGTCGTGTCGTAGACGTGGAAGGAATCGCCGAGGGGGGTCACGAGAGGTCTCCTTGGGGATCTCGGAAAACAAAAAGACCCCCCGCAGGATGCGGGAGGTCGGCGCGCCGGGTGCTTCTCAGGAGCACTACCCGGCGCGCTGGGCGATAATGATCACGGCGTGGAGAGCCACGTCCGGAATGGTGCCACACCCCTCCCGCGCATACCAAGCCACGGACGGGTTGTCCCACATGATGGGTCCGGCTACCGGTGGCGAACCCCGCGGGCGCCTCGTGCGGAAAGCGAGGGCCACCGCGGCGGCGCCGCGGTGGCCCTCGTGCATACTCCGGCGCTCAGCCGGTCCGGACGTTCGACGACACCAGGGCCGCCAGGCGGTCGCCGACCGCGTAGGTGGCGCCCGGCGACGCGTGGTCGCGGGTGGCCAGGTCGAACGCCACCGACGCCTCGATCCGGCGCGCCGACTCCGACTGGCCCAGGTGGTCGAGCATCAGGGCCACCGACAGGACCGCCGCCGTCGGGTCGGCGATGCCCTGGCCCGCGATGTCCGGCGCGCTGCCGTGCACCGGCTCGAACATGCTCGGGTTGCGCCGCGTCACGTCGAGGTTGCCCGACGCCGCCAGCCCGATGCCGCCGGTCACGGCCGCCGCCAGGTCGGTCAGGATGTCGCCGAACAGGTTGTCGGTGACGATCACGTCGTACCGGCCCGGGTCGGTGACCAGGTGGATCGTCGCGGCGTCCACGTGCTGGTACGCGACCGTCACGTCGGGGTGCTGCAACGACACCTCCTCCACGACCCGCGACCACAGCGAGCCCGCGTGCGTGAGCACGTTGGTCTTGTGCACCAGCGTGAGGTGCTTGCGCGGCCGGTTCGCGGCGCGGGCGAACGCGTCGCGCACCACCCGCTCCACGCCGAACGAGGTGTTGATCGACACCTCGGTGGCGATCTCGTGCGGCGTGTCCTTGCGCAGCAGGCCGCCGTTGCCCGCGTACAGGCCTTCGGTCCCCTCCCGCACGACCACCATGTCGATCTCCGGCGGGTCGGAGATCGGGCTGCGCACACCGGGGTAGAGCCGCGCCGGGCGCAGGTTCACGTGGTGGTCGAGCTCGAACCGGAGCCGGAGCAGCAGGCCGCGTTCCAGGATGCCGCTGGGGACCGACGGGTCCCCCACCGCACCGAGCAGGATCGCGTCGTGCTGGCGCAGTTCGCCCAGCACGGACTCCGGCAGGAGTTCACCTGTGGCGTGCCAGCGCGCCGCGCCGAGGTCGTAGCGGGTGATCTCAGCCGCTGGAACGACCTCACCGAGCACCTTCAGGGCCTCGGCGACGACCTCGGGCCCGATCCCGTCTCCTGGGATCACTGCGAGCCGCATCCACACACCTCCCAGGTATCAGTCCCATTGCACGGGACTAGTTTTCATTGCGAAAGGCTACCGGTCCAAGGCCCTGGGACCGCACTCGGAACACCCCTCCGTGGCCGAGTATCCCGGACTGCGGGACACCCGAACGGTTCAGTGCCTCCAAATGGCGGTCACCCGATGTGCTTAAACGACTCTGGCCGGCCGGGGGAACCCCCGACCGGCCAGAGCGTCGTACGGCGATCAGTCCGCCGAGCGGTTGTTCGTCTTGCCCTTCACCTTCACCACGGACGCCCGGTCACCGGTGGCGTTGTGGTGGTGCAGGACCAGCAGGCTGTCCGCGCCGTCGGTCGCGAGCGACGCGGCGTCGCGGTTGACCACGAGCGCGGTGCCCGGGCGGGCCGAGTAGGACAGCGCGGCGTCACCGCCGCCCTGCACCCACAGGCCCGGCTTGAGCGGGTCGAACGACAACTGGCCGGGGATCGAGTCGATCAGGCCGTTCGTGCTGCCCGGGGCGAGGTAGAAGCCCGCGGTGCCGGCCTGGTACCTGATCCGCGAGGTGTCCGCCGAGGCGTCGATGCCGATCGCCGACAGCAGCACCGGCAGGACCACCACGTTCGTGTCGAACACGTTCGTGTCGACGTCGCCGAACTGGCCGTTCACGCCCTGGAGGTCGACCGTGACGCCGGTGGCGAGGTCGACCGTGGCCGCGACCAGCAGGTCGGTGTCGGTCAGCTTGGTCGCGTACACCTCGTAGTCGAACACGCCGTCGCCGTTGGTGTCGATGTCGACGAACGGCACGGTGTTGCTGCCCAGGTTGTACCAGTTGCCCCAGGTCGCGACGCCGAACGCGAGCAGCGCCTCCTCCGGCGCACCCTGCGCCCTGGCCAGCGGCGCGGTGGACGCGGCACCGACGTAGCGCAGGTCACCGCCCTTGGCCGTGTCGTTCAGGGTGCAGTTGGCGGTGACGTTGCGGCGGCACTCGGGCAGCTTCGGCGAGGACGCCTGGAGCTCCAGGACGCTCACCAGGGACTTGTACGCGCCCTGGTCGAGCCCCTTGCCGGTCAGGTTGAGCACGGCCTGGCCGCCGTTGTTCGCCTTGACGCTCTTCGGCACGTCGATGTCGGCGACCGGCTTCGGCGCCGAGTACACCGGCACGCGCAGCGGGACCGCGGTGCCCGACTTCGGCGCGAACACGACCCGGCCCGACGCGTCCGCCAGGAACTGGCGCGGCACGTCCAGCTGCAGTGCCTCCACGGTCGGGTCGACCGTCTTGCGCAGCGCCTTCGGGTCGTCGATCTTCAGGGTGACCTTCACCCGGGCGATGCCGCGCGGCGACAGCCGGACGGTGTCCGCCGACAGCTCGTAGCGCACGCCCGGGATCTGCGTCAGGGCCTCGTAGCCGACGGTGTAGTCGACCCACTTGGTCGACTTGTTGACCACCTTGATCGTCTTGGTCAGCGACACCGGCTTCGAGACCTCGACCACGCCGAACGACGCGGACACCGCGCCCGGGTCGTCCTGCACGTAGGCCAGCACCTGGTTCTCGACCGCGGCCTTGCCGTCGATGCGGCCGGAGCCGACGCGGTTCGGGGCGTAGGTCTTGCCGTCCTGGCTCTTCACGTCGGCCGAGGCGCTGTTCATGACCGCGGCCTTGACCTCCTCGGGCGTCCAGTCCGGGTGGACCTGGCGCACCAGCGCGGCGATGCCGGTGGTGTGCGGGGCCGCCATCGAGGTGCCCGAGATGACGAGGGTCTTGTCGCCCGAGCCCACCAGCGCCGAGGCGATGGTGTCACCGGGGGCCGCCACGTCCGGCTTCACGACCGGGCCGCGCACGCCGCGCGAGGTGAACGAGCTGGGCGTGTCGGTGATCGACTGGTCGTACGTCGGCAGCGAGGTGCGCAGGTCGCCCGCGAGGCGCAGGGTCAGCGCACCGGTGGCCAGGACCGGGCGCAGCGCCGCGGTGGCCGAGCCGGTGATCTGGATGACCGGGATGGCCGCGTTGCCCGCGATGCCCGCGTTGAAGTTCTCCAGCTGCGAGGTGAACACCGCGCCGATGGCGCCCGCGGCGGTCACGTTGTTCGTGCGACCGGCCGAGCCGCAGCGACGCGTCGCGTCGTTGTCGTCCCACTCCAGCCACGCGATCCTGCCCGCGACGGCGGCCTTGTCGGCGGCCGACAGCGGGAGGCAGCCGTCCTTGTTGCCGGCGTCGCCCAGCGGCACGGCGACACCCGTGACGCTCTTGCCCTCGTAGTTGTAGCTCTGGCTGTACTGGCCCGGCTTCGGCCCCTTGACGGCGTCGGGGGCGGTCACCTCGACCGCGTCGCGCAGCACGTAGGAGTCGCGGGTGCTGGCCACGGTCAACGCCTCGGGGGTGCTGCCCGGCGAGCCGCCGATGTCGTACAGGTCGCCGCCGTTGCCCGCGGAGAACACGGTCAGCACGCCGGAGGCGTTGAGCTTGCGCACGAACAGGCTGTCGGGGTCGTCCGGGGCGCCGTAGTCGGAGCCCAGCGACAGGTTGACCACGTCGAGGTGGTCGGAGAAGTCGCCGTCGCCGTCGGGGTCGAGCGACCAGTCCAGCGCCTGCGCGGTGACGTTGGTCGACCCCTCGCAGCCGAACACCTTGAGCGCGTACAGCAGGGCCTTCGGCGCGGTGCCGGGGCCGATGCGCATGGCGTCGAGCGCCTCGGGGGTGAGCTTGGTGTAGTCACCGGTGAAGGTGGACCCGTCGGCGTTGACGCCGAAGCCCGCCGCGGTGCCCGCCACGTGCGAGCCGTGGCTGTTGCAGTCGAGCGGGTTCGGGTCCGGCTTCGGGGTGTTGACCGCCGGGTCGTCGCTCTCGCCGTCGTAGGCGTTGCCCACGAAGTCGTAGCCGCCGACGACCTTGGCGGTCGGGAAGTACGACGGGTCGACCTTCGTCTCGTCGATCGCCTGGAACGCCTCGACGGTGCCCGGACCGCCGAAGTCTGCGTGGGTGTAGTCGATGCCCGTGTCGATGATGCCGATGCGGGTGTCGTCCCCGAGCTTGCCGTACTGCTGCCACGCCTTGAGCGTGTTGGTCAGCTGCACGGCGGTGGAGTTCTGGCGGGACTTCGGCACCACCGTGCGCACGGACTTCACGTCCGGGCGCTGCGCCAGCTCGCGCACCTTGGCGGCGTCGGCGGTGACCACCACGCCCGGCACGCCGTTGGCGGTCCGGTACAGCTCCTTGGTGGCGGAGTCCTTGCCCTTCAGGTCGGTGACCACCCGGTCGACGACCTTGCCGGTGTCGTTCCTGGTCGCCTTGGCGGCGTCCTTGGCCTGCTGCTTGCTCGCGCCCTGGCCGGTCTTCTCCGCGTAGGTGTCGACGGCAGGCTTGGCCTCCAGCTCGACGAACGCGGTGACCTTGCCCCGGGCGGCGGAGAGCCGCTTGGAGACCTTCAGCTGCAACGTGCCCGCGTCCAGCCCGCGCGCGGTGGCGACGGACGGCGCCGGCGGATCTTCCGCGGCCAGTGCCGTGCCCGCCGTGGACGCCACGAGGAGGATCGCGGCGAACAGCGGTACGGCTGATCTGGCGACAACGCGAGATCGGCTCACTACGTGCCCCAACCGAGGTCGGATTCGACCGGGCGGGCAGCGTCGCGACGACTCGGGGGACAGCTGCCCGCGTGGTGCCGTGCCCTCTACGGCACCGGGTCAACCTCGTTGGGCAGCAACCTAACCGCTCTAAAGAGCTGGCCAATTAGTCCGAACGAGTGAGAACACCAACAGTTTTAGCGACTAACGGTTAAATGTGACACCGCCGAGACCTGCGACGATATACACCCACAGGTCTCGGCGGCACTAGTCCGATTCAGCTACGGACACTCCGCGTCACTTCGGTCAGTCGAAGTTGACCGAGCGCGCGGTGCGGGCGCCGACGGCCGCGCCGATGGGGGCCAGCACACCGGCGTCCACCGGGCGGTCGACGCGCAGCAGCATGAACGCGTCCTGGCCGTCCGTGGTCTGGCTGATCTGCGCGGCCTCGACGTTCACGCCCGCCTCGCCGAGCAGGGTGCCGACGGTGCCCATCACGCCCGGCCGGTCCGGGTACTCCAGCAGCAGCACGTTGCCCTCGGCGCGCAGGTCGAAGCCGCGGCCGTTGATGCCGACCAGCTTCTGCACCTGGTCCAGGCCCGACAGCGTGCCCGACGCGGTGATGACCGCGCCGTCCGCCTGCACCGCGCGCACCGTCACCAGGCTGCGGTGGGCGGCGCTCTCCGGCTCCTTCACCAGGTCCACGTCCACCCCGAGCGAGTTCGCCAGCGCCGGGGCGTTGACGAAGGTGACCTGCTCCTCGACCACGCTGGAGAACACGCCGCGCAGCGCGGCCAGCGGCAGCACCGCGACGTCCTCGTTGGACAGCTCGCCGCGCACCTCGACGGTGACCGAGGTGGGGGCCTTCGCGCTCAGCGCGGCGACGACCGTGCCCAGCTTCTGCACCAGCGGCAGGTACGGGCGGACCTCCTCGCCGACCACGCCGCCGCCCTGCACGTTCACCGCGTCCGGCACGAAGTCGCCCGCCAGCGCCAGCAGCACCGACTTGGCCACGTCCGTGCCCGCCCGGTCCTGCGCCTCGGACGTGGACGCGCCCAGGTGCGGGGTGACGACGACGTTCGGGACGCCGAACAGCGGGTTGTCGGTGGTGGGCTCGCTGGAGAACACGTCCACGCCCGCGCCGCCGACCTGGCCCTCGCGCACCGCCTCGGCCAGCGCCTCCTCGTCGATCAGGCCGCCGCGCGCGGCGTTGACGATGATCACGCCGCGCTTGGCCTTGGCCAGCTGCTCGGCGCCGATGAGGCCCTTGGTCTCCGGGGTCTTCGGCAGGTGGATCGAGATGAAGTCGGAGCGCTCCAGCAGCTCCTCCAGCGACACCAGTTCGATGCCGAGCTGCGCGGCGCGGGCGGCGCTCACGTACGGGTCGTAGGCGATCAGCGTGGTGCCGAAGGCGGCGATGCGGGCCGCGAACAGCTGGCCGATCTTGCCCAGGCCGACGACGCCGACGGTCTTGCCGTTGACCTCGACGCCGTTGAACCTGCTGCGCTTCCACTCGTGGTCCTGGAGCGTGGCGTGCGCGGCCGGGATCTGGCGGGCGGTGGCGAGCAGCAGCGCGACGGCGTGCTCGGCGGCGCTGACGATGTTCGAGGTCGGCGCGTTCACCACCATGACGCCGCGCTCGGTGGCGGCGGGCACCTCGACGTTGTCCAGGCCCACGCCCGCGCGGGCGACGACCTTCAGCTTCGTGGTGGCCTTGAGGACCTCGGCGTCCACCTTGGTCGCGGAGCGGACCAGGAGGGCGTCGGCGTCGGCCACGGCCGCCAGCAGGGCGGGGCGGTCGGTGCCGTCGACGTGGCGCACCTCGATGTCTTCGCCGAAGACGTCGAGAACGGACGGTGCGAGCTTCTCGGCGATGAGGACAACGGGCTTGGTCACGGACGTCGCTCCCAGTGCTTCTGGTCGTGTGGGGAGCGCGGGGCCGTCGTGCAGGTAGTCACCCGCGCCGGCCGGCCACGGCAATGTGTCCGGGTTGTTAACGAGCTTAGTCGGGACGCCTTCACGGATTCACACCCGGGTGCCGCGTTTCACCTGCTGGGACCCGGTACGCACGTCCCACTCCCCGCGAGTCGTACGTCCGGCCCGCGCGTGTCGTAATCCCGGCCCGGGCGTGTCGTACGTTCATGACCACCCGAGTCCGCAAGCGGTGCGCAACCGCAAGTGCCCCGGCTTACGACTCGCCCGGGCTGAACCGACGACTCGCGGGGGCCGAAGTGACGACTCGCGGGTCACCAGGGTTCGTCGAACTCGCCGTCCTTGACGCCCAGGATGAACGCCTCCCACTCGGCGGGGGTGAAGACCAGCACGGGGCCCTCGGGGTGGGCGGAGTTGCGCATGGCCGTGTACGTGATGCCGTCGGTGTGCTCGACGAACGCGATCTCGACGTGCTCCTCCTCGTCCTCCGCACCCTCGTCGCTGCGGATCCACTCGGCGGCGGTGAGGTCGAGGCTGCCCCGGACGTGGGCCTTGTCGTCGTATATCGGCGCGCTGTCGGTCATGGGACCTAGATATACCGGAGCCCGCGGCGTGCGTGAACACCGCGGGCTCCGGGGGCGAAACAGCAGGTACTAGGCCGTTTCGGTGATCGGGCGGTCCACCCACGACATGAGGCCGCGCAGCTTCTTGCCGACCTCCTCGATCGGGTGCTGTTCGCCCTCCTGCTGCAACTTCTTGTAGTTGCCGCGGCCGGCGTCGTCCTCGTTCACCCACTCGGTGGCGAAGGTGCCGTCCTGGATCTCGCCCAGGATCTTGCGCATCTCCTCCTTGACGGCCGGCGTGATCACGCGCGGGCCGCGGGTGAGGTCGCCGAACTCGGCCGTGTCGGAGATCGAGTAGCGCATGCGCGCGATGCCGCCCTCGTACATGAGGTCCACGATCAGCTTCAGCTCGTGGAGGCACTCGAAGTAGGCGACCTCGGGCGCGTAACCGGCCTCGGTCAGCACCTCGAAACCGGCCTGAACCAGCGCGGACGCGCCACCGCAGAGCACGGCCTGCTCGCCGAACAGGTCGGTCTCGGTCTCTTCCTTGAACGTCGTCTTGATGACGCCCGCGCGCGTGCCGCCGATGCCCTTGGCGTAGGCCAGGGCGAGCGCCTGCGCGTTGCCCGTCGCGTCCTGCTCGATCGCGATGAGCGCCGGCACGCCCTTGCCGTCGACGAACTGGCGGCGGACCAGGTGGCCCGGGCCCTTGGGCGCGACCATGGCCACGTCCACGTTGGACGGCGCCTCGATCAGGCCGTAGCGGATGTTGAAGCCGTGGCCGAAGAACAGCGCGTCGCCGTCCTCGAGGTTCGGCGCGATGTCCTGCGCGTAGATGTGCCGCTGCGCGGTGTCCGGCGCCAGGATCATGATCACGTCGGCCTCGGCCGCCGCCTCGGCGTTGGTGAGGACCCGCAGGCCCTCCTCCTCCGCCTTGGCCGCGGACTTCGAGCCCTCGCGGAGGCCGATCCGCACGTCGACGCCGGAGTCGCGCAGGCTCAGCGCGTGGGCGTGGCCCTGGCTGCCGTAGCCGATGACCGCGACCTTGCGCCCCTGGATGACGCTCAGGTCGGCATCGTCGTCGTAGAAGATCTCGACGCTCACGTGTGGTACTCCCTTTCGAACAACGGGGTGGGGTTCAGCGCACCGCGGTGGCGGTGATGGAGCGGGCGCCACGGCCGATGGCGACCATGCCGGACTGGACGATCTCGCGGAGCCCGTAGGGCTCCAGCATCCGCAGCAGCGCGTCGAGCTTCTCAGACGTGCCGGTGGCCTCGACGGTGACCGCCTCCGGGGAGACGTCGACGACCTTCGCGCGGAAGAGCTGCACCGTCTCGAGGACCTGGCTGCGCACCGTGGCGTCGGCGCGCACCTTGACGAGCAGGAGCTGCCGCTGCACGGCGGCGGCGGGCTCCAGCTCGACGATCTTGATGACGTTGACGAGCTTGTTGAGCTGCTTGGTCACCTGCTCCAGCGGCAGCTCGTCCACCGAGACGACGATGGTCATCCGGGAGATGTCGGGGTGCTCGGTGCGCCCGACGGCGAGCGACTCGATGTTGAAGCCGCGCCGCGAGAACAGGCCCGCCACCCGGGCGAGGACGCCGGGCTTGTCCTCGACCAGGACGCTGAGGGTGTGCCGGGTCATCACTCGTCCTCGTCGAACAGGGGGCGGATGCCCCGCGCGGCCATGATCTCGCTGTTGCCGGTGCCCGCCGCGACCATCGGCCACACCTGGGCGTCCTTGCCGACCACGAAGTCGATGACGACGGGGCGGTCGTTGATCTCCATGGCCTTCTCGATGACCGCGTCGACCTCCTCGCGGGACTCGGCGCGCAGGCCCGCGCAGCCCATCGCCTCGGCCAGCAGCTTGAAGTCGGGGATGCGGTGCTTGTGGGTGCCCAGGTCGGTGCTGGAGTAGCGCTCGCCGTAGAACAGGGTCTGCCACTGGCGGACCATGCCCAGGTTGCCGTTGTTGATGACGGCGACCTTGATCGGGATGCCCTCGATGGCACAGGTGGCGAGTTCCTGGTTGGTCATCTGGAAGCAGCCGTCGCCGTCGATCGCCCACACCTGGACGTCCGGCACGCCGGCCTTCGCGCCCATCGCGGCCGGGACGGCGTAGCCCATCGTGCCGAGGCCGCCGGAGTTGATCCAGGTGCGCGGCGACTCGTACTTCACGAACTGCGCGGCCCACATCTGGTGCTGGCCGACGCCCGCCGTGAACACGGTGTCCGCCGGGGTGAGGGCGCCGATCCGCTCGATGACGTACTGCGGGGACAGCGTGCCGTCCTCGGGCCAGTCGTACCCCAGCGGGAACGTGCCGCGGACCTCGTCGAGCGTGGCCCACCAGGGGGCCAGGTCGACCTCGCGGGCGGCGTTCTCCTTCTCGGCGCGGACCGCGTCGATCAGCTCGGCGATGATCTCCTTGCAGTCGCCGACGATCGGGACGTCCGCGCGGCGGTTCTTGGAGATCTCGGCCGGGTCGATGTCGGCGTGCACGACCTGCGCGTCCGGGGCGAACGTGGACAGCTGGCCGGTGACCCGGTCGTCGAACCGCGCGCCCAGGGCGACCAGCAGGTCCGCCTTCTGCATCGCGGCGACGGCGGCGACCGTGCCGTGCATGCCCGGCATGCCCAGGTGCTGGGGGTGCGAGTCGGGGAACGCGCCGCGCGCCATCAGCGTGGTGACCACCGGGATGCCGGTGGACTCGGCCAGCTCCAGCAGCTCCGCCGACGCCTCGGCCTTGATGACGCCGCCGCCGGCGTACAGGACGGGGCGGCGGGCCGCGGCGATCAGCTTCGCGGCCTCGCGCACCTGCTTGCCGTGCGGCCGGGTCGTCGGCCGGTAACCGGGCAGGCGCAGCTCCGGCGGCCAGGAGAACGAGGTCATCTCCTGGAGCACGTCCTTGGGGATGTCCACCAGGACGGGGCCGGGTCGGCCGGTGGAGGCCAGGTGGAACGCCTCGGCCACGGCGCGCGGGATGTCCGCGGCGTCGGTGACGAGGAAGTTGTGCTTGGTGATCGGCATCGTGATGCCGCAGATGTCCGCTTCCTGGAACGCGTCGGTCCCGATCAGCGGGCGGGACTGCTGGCCCGTGATGGCGACCACCGGGACGGAGTCCATGTTGGCGTCCGCCAGCGGCGTGACCAGGTTCGTGGCGCCGGGGCCGGAGGTGGCCATGCACACCCCGACCCGGCCCGTGGCCTGGGCGTACCCGGTGGCGGCGTGGCCCGCGCCCTGCTCGTGGCGGACCAGGATGTGGCGCACCTTGGTGGAGTCGAGGAGCGGGTCGTAGGCAGGCAGGATGGTGCCGCCGGGAATGCCGAAGACCACCTCGCAGCCCACCGCTTCGAGGGAGCGGACGAGGGACTGGGCACCGGTCACGCGGATGGGGGCTCCGCTCGGCGGGGCCGGTTTCGGCCGCGGTCCAGGGCGGGGCGACGGCGGCTCACCGGGAGCCGGTCGCGAGGTTGCGCTGGTCATCTGTCTGCCTCGTGGGTAAGGAGAATGCACGGTCCGGGCACGAAAAAACCCTCGCCAACCCGGACGGGTCGCACGAGGGTCGCGCGTCGACGCAAGCTCGGTTGCCTAGGCGTCGACGCGCCTGGGAAGTACGAGAACGAGGTTGCGCTGCATGGAGGTGACGTTAACCGTCAAGTGCGGGAAGCGTCAACTCTGCGGGACGGCACTCCCGGATCGTGGACACCTCCACGTGCCCGGACCCGGGCCGGGGTCACCCGCCCGGACGACCGGTGGGACCATGCGGGACGTGTCGAAGGTCGTGTTCCGCATCCCCACCCCCGCCCTGCTCGCCGCCGGGCTCGCCACCATCTGCGCGACGCCGTTCGCCTGGGCGGCGCCCGGTCTCCAGGCGATCTACCTGCTGCCGGCGGCGTTCGCGGTGTGGGTCGTGCGCAACCGGACCACGGTGGACGGTGAGCGGATCGTGGCGCGGAGCACGTTCGGCAAGCGGGTCGTGCCGTGGTCCGGGGTCACGGCCCTGAAGGTGGTCGAGCGCGGATGGCTGAGCGTCGTGCTCGCGGACGGTTCGCTGGTCCGGCTGCCCGCCGTCCGGGCGGGTCACGTGCCCGCGCTGGCCCTGGTGAGCGGCGGTCGCCTGCCGACCCCGACCCCGGCTCCGGACCCGGACGAGGCGCCGTCGACGCCGGAGCCCACCACCACGACACCGGCGGGCACGACCGCGGCCGGCACGGCGGCGACCGCACCGGCGAGCACCGCGGGCGACGCCGCTTCGGGTGGTTCCGCGGAGACCCCGGTCACGCCTGACCGGGGTGCAACGCCGCCCTCCGTACAGTCCGGGGAGTGAGTTCGAACACGCGGACCCTCCGTTGGGTACGGGTCGTCAGCCTCGTGCTGTCGCTCGCGGGCCTGGCCGTCTCGACCTACCTGACCACCGCCCACTACACCGCCGGCGCGCTGCTGTGCGCCGAGGGCGAGGTGATCGACTGCGGCACGGTCACCACCAGTGAGCAGTCCGAGCTGCTCGGCATCCCGGTCGCGGTGCTGGGCCTGGCGTTCTTCGCCTTCCTGACCGTCGCCACCCTGCCGTTCGCGTGGCGCGTGGAGGCGCTGCACTGGGCGCGGTTGGCGTCGGTCGCGGTGGGCGTGCTGTTCGTCGTCTACCTGGTGGCCGCCGAGTTCCTGCTGATCGGCAAGATCTGCCTGTGGTGCACCGCCGTGCACGTCATCACGCTCGCGCTGGCGGGCGTGCTGGTCGCGGGGGCGCTGCGGCGGAGTAGCCTCTAGGCACCGCTCCCACCACCCCGGCGCCCACCCCACGCGCCGTCGGCGCCTTTCGCGCGCCCCGCGACCAGCACCTGAACCGCAGACATGGAGGAGCCGTGCCACCGCTCCGTTCCCGCACCACGACCCACGGCCGCAACGCCGCGGGCGCCCGCTCGCTGTGGCGGGCGACCGGCATGACCGACTCGGACTTCGGCAAGCCCATCGTGGCGATCGCCAACTCCTACACGCAGTTCGTGCCCGGTCACGTGCACCTCCGCGACCTCGGCGACATCGTGGCCGAGGCGATCCGCGAGGCGGGCGGCGTGGCGCGCGAGTTCCACACCATCGCCGTGGACGACGGCATCGCGATGGGCCACAGCGGCATGCTCTACTCGCTGCCCTCGCGCGAGATCATCGCCGACTCGGTCGAGTACATGGTCAACGCGCACCAGGCCGACGCGATCGTGTGCATCTCGAACTGCGACAAGATCACCCCGGGCATGCTGAACGCCGCGATGCGGCTCAACATCCCCGTGGTGTTCGTCTCGGGCGGGCCGATGGAGGCGGGCAAGGCGGTCGTGGTGGACGGCGTGGCCGTCGCGCCCACCGACCTGATCACCGCGATCTCCGCGTCGGCGTCGCCGGACGTGGACGAGGCCGGGTTGGCCGAGGTCGAGCGGTCGGCGTGCCCGACGTGCGGCTCCTGCTCGGGCATGTTCACCGCGAACTCGATGAACTGCCTCACCGAGGCGCTGGGCCTGTCGCTGCCCGGCAACGGGTCGACGCTGGCCACGCACGCCGCGCGCCGCGAGCTGTTCGCCGAGGCCGGCCGCGTGGTCGTGGAGCTGTGCAAGCAGTACTACGAGCAGGACGACGAGTCGGTGCTGCCGCGGTCGATCGCGAACCGCAAGGCGTTCGAGAACGCCATGGCGCTGGACATGGCGATGGGCGGCTCGACGAACACCGTGCTGCACGTCCTCGCCGCCGCGCAGGAGGGCGAGGTCGACTTCACGCTGGCCGACATCGACGCGCTCAGCCGCCGCGTGCCGTGCCTGTCGAAGGTGTCGCCGAACTCGGACTACCACATGGAGGACGTCCACCGGGCCGGTGGCATCCCCGCCCTGCTGGGCGAGCTGTGGCGGGCCGGGCTGCTCAACGAGGACGTGCGCACCGTGCACAGCCCGGACCTCGCGTCCTGGCTCGGGGCGTGGGACGTCCGCGCAGAGTCGCCGTCCGGGAAGGCGGTCGAGCTGTTCCACGCGGCGCCCGGCGGGGTGCGCACCACGCAGGCGTTCTCCACGACGAACCGCTGGTCGAAGCTCGACACGGACGCCGCCGGCGGCTGCATCCGCGACGTCGAGCACGCCTACACCAAGGACGGCGGCCTGGCCGTGCTGCACGGCAACCTGGCCGAGCGCGGCGCGGTGGTCAAGGCGGCGGGCATCGACGAGGAGCTGTGGCGCTTCGAGGGCCCGGCGCGCGTCGTCGAGTCCCAGGAGGAGGCCGTCTCGGTGATCCTGAAGAAGGAGATCCGGGCCGGCGACGTGCTGGTGGTCCGCTACGAGGGCCCCGCGGGCGGGCCGGGCATGCAGGAGATGCTGCACCCGACCGCGTTCCTCAAGGGCGCGGGGCTGGGTCGGAAGTGCGCGCTGATCACCGACGGCCGGTTCTCCGGCGGCACGTCGGGCCTGTCGATCGGCCACGTCTCGCCGGAGGCGGCGGGCGGTGGCGTGATCGGCCTGGTCCAGGACGGCGACCGCATCCTGATCGACGTGCACGAGCGCCGGCTGGAGCTGCTGGTCGACGACGAGGTGCTGGCCGAGCGGCGGGCGAAGATGGAGGCGTCCGAGCGGCCGTGGCAGCCGGTGGACCGGGTGCGCCCGGTGACCTCGGCGCTGCGCGCCTACGCGCGGATGGCGACGGACGCGTCCACCGGCGCGGTGCGGGACGTCACCAGGTAGGTCTTCCCGGGGACCGGCCGTCCCCTCGGGGCGGCCGGTTTTCGCACGTCGGGAGGTTCGTCAGCGGAACACGTAGAGGGTCGCGGCCGTCGCGCCCGCCGCCAGCACCAGGCAGATGAACCCGGCGAGCAGCGCGTGGCGGAACCAGCCGCGGTCGTAGTCCAGGGCCGCCCGGCCCGGCCCGGCGAACAGCAGGCCGAACGCCATCGCCGCGTACGCGACCTCCAGCTCCACGCCGTTGGGCGCGAAGAACCCGCCCCGGTACTTGAGCGCGATCACGTTCGCCATCACGCCCAGCACGCCGGCCGCCGCCAGCGGCGTGAACAGGCCGAGGACGAGCAGACCGCCGCCCGCCAGCTCGGTGACGCCCGTCACCCACGCCAGGATGCGCGGCTCGCGGAAGCCCACCGACTGGAGGTAGTTCGCGAAGCCGTCGACGCCCGGTCCGCCGAACAGGCCGAACACCTTCTGCGACCCGTGCACCACGAACGCGCCGCCCAGGGCCAGTCGCAGCACCAGCAGGCCGATGTCGGGGCCGGCGCTCCACCCGAACGGCCTGCGCTCGTCGTCCTCGTCGTCGTAGTGGGAGGCGGGCTCGTCGAGCGTGGTGACCGGCGTGTACCCGGTGGAGTCGAAGCTCTGGGTGTCCTTGTCGTACGCCTGCGCGCCGAAGGCGGTGGTGCCGTCGTCGAAGTGGTGGACTCCGCCGCCGCCCGCGCTGCTCGTCGAGTAGAACCCGTCGTCGGAGTAGCCGCCCGAAGCCTTCGAGCGGTCGTCGTGAGTAGCCACGCACCCGCACGTTAGGAGGTTCGGACGACGACCGCGAGCGTCCGTTTCGCGGCGCAGGTTCACCCGAACGGGTTAATAATCGCCTGTCACCACGTTGACCGGCCGCTCTCCGCGGGCGTACCGGGCCACCTCGGCGGCCACCACGGCGTACGCGCGCTCGGTGTGACCCGTGCAGCTGCCCGCCACGTGGGGGGTGATGAACAGGCCCGGCGCCGTCCACAGTGGATGCCCCTCGGGCAGCGGCTCGGGCTCGGTGACGTCCAGCGCCGCCCGCAACCGGCCCGAGCGCAGCTCCGCGAGCAGCGCGTCGGTGTCGACCACCGCGCCGCGCGCCGCGTTCACCAGGACCGCGCCGTCCTTCATCCGGGCCAGGAACGCGGCGTCCACCAGCCCCGCGGTCCGCCCGGTCAGCGGCACCACGACCAGCACCGCGTCGAAGCCGCCCAGCAGCTCCGGCAGCTCGTCCACGCCGTGCACGCCGGGCCGGGCCGTGCGGCCGACCATCGTGGCGGTCGCGTCGAACGGCTCCAGCCGCCGCCGGAACTGCTCGCCCAGGTCGCCCGCGCCGACCACGAGCACCTTCTTGTCCTGCAACGTGTCCGTCGCGTGGAAGTCCCAGCGGCCCTCCTGCCGGGCCCGCTCGAACGCCGGGAAGTCGCGGTAGATCGAGAGCAGCGCGCCGATCGCCCACTCCGCCGTGCTGCCGCCGTGCGCGCCCCGGCACGTCGACAGCAGCACGCCGTCCGGCACCGCGCCGACGAACCGCTCCGCGCCCGCCGACAGCAGCTGCACGTACTTCAGCGCGGGCAGCTGCGCGAACACCTCGCCCGGGTCGGTGGTCTGGAGGAAGCGCGGCACGATCACCTCGGCCTCGGCGGCCTCGGCGGGCAACGGCTGCCCGGGCTCGTAGCGGACGGGCCGCACACCCTCCACCCGGGACAGGGCGCGGACACCGGTTTCGTCGGGAACCAGCACGGTGACACTCACGCCCCCGCACGTTACGGCACACTGGCCGCCATGCTGGAGCACGACGTCCGCAGCGCGGACGGCACGCGGATCAGGCTGTGGCGCACGGACGGCGACGGCCCGGACGTGCTCCTGTCCCCCGGTCTCGGCGCCGTGCCCGACGGCTGGCCGGAGCTGCCGACCGCCCGCGTGCACAGCTGGTACCACCGGGGCACCCCCGGGTCCGACCGGCCCGCCGACCCCACCCGCATCGAGGTGGCCGACCACGTGGCCGACGCGCTGGCCGTCCTCGACGACGCCGGGGTCGAGCGGTGCGTCGTGATGGGCTGGTCGATGGGGGTGACCGTGGCCGCCGAACTGGCGCTGCGGCACCCGTCGCGGGTCAGCGGGCTGATGCTCGTCGCCGGCTCGCCGGGGGACTCCTTCGCGGGCGTCCTCGCCGTGCCCGGCGTGCCGCCGGAGGTGCGGCGGCTGCTGGGCGTGGCGGGCGCCACGGCGTTGCGGGCCGCCGGGCCGCTGCTGGACGGCGTGCTGCACCGGCTGCCCGTGCCGAACCTGCCGCTCCCGCTGGTCGCGACGCTGCGGCGGTTCCTGCGGCACGACTGGCGGTGGTACTTCACGCTGGCGCTGGCGCTGGGCCGCACGCCCCCGCTCGACCTGGCCGGCGTGACGTGCCCCACCACCGTGCTCGCCGCGCGGTACGACGTGCTGGCCTGCACGTCGGGCGTGGTCGACCCGGTCGCCGCGCTGCCGCAGGCCAGGGTGCGGGTGCTGCCCAACACCCACTTCCTGCCGCTGGAGGACCCGCGCGTGGTCGTCGAGGAGCTGGAGCTGCTGCTCGACCGGGTGGCGGCGGTGGAGCGGGTGCTCGGCGACGACGTCGACGGGCCGCTCACCCCGCGTTCACGGCCGCGCGCTTAACCTGGGTGGTGTGTCGCGACTGCGTGGAGTGGTGATCGGGTCAGCCCTGGGCCTGCTGGTCGCGGGCTGCGCGAGCTTCCCCGAGCAGCCGGGACCGGCGGGGTGGAGCGCGGCGCAGCAGTTGACGCCGCAGGCCGGGCCGGTGCCCGAGCTGCCCGGTGAGCTGCCCAAGGCCCCGCAGGGGCAGGAACCGGGCCAGTCGCAGACCCCCGTGCCGCCGCCGCAGGGCTGCAAGGACTTCAACCCGGCCGTCGTCGGCACCTGCCTGGACCCGGTGTCCGGGGTCGCGCTGACCGACGTGAACCCGTCCACGGGCGCGGTGACGGCGCTGGCCACCGAGCGGTCCACCGGGCGGCTCGTGCGCGTGGCGAAGGACGTGGACCCGGTCGAGCTGGCCCGCTTCGACGTGGACGCCGCCGCCGACGGCGGGCTGACCGGGCTGACCCTGTCGCCCACCTATCCCGAGGACCAGCTCGTCTACGTGTACGTGACGACCGCCACCGACAACCGGGTGATGCGGATCGCACCCGGCGACGTGCTCAAGCCCGTGCTCACCGGCATCCCCAAGGGGCCCTCGGGCAACCGGGGCGTGCTGGCGCACGACCGCACCGGCGCGCTGCTCGTGGCCACCGGGGACGCGGGCGACCCGGCGTCGGCGGCCGACCCGGCGTCGCTGGCGGGGAAGGTGCTGCGGATCGACGGCTCCGGCCGGCCCGCGCCGGGCAACCCCACCGCCGGGTCGCGGGTGCTGGCCTCCGGGCTGCGGTCGCCGGGCGGGCTGTGCGTGTCCGGCGACGGGTCGAAGACGTGGGTGACCGACGCGGGCGCGTCGGCGGACCTGCTGTACCGGGTCGAGGCGGGCAAGGCCCTGGGCGACGCGGCGTGGTCGTGGCCGGAGCGGCCGGGCGTCGCCGGGTGCGCGTCGATGTCGGACATGGTGTGGGTCGCGACGTCCGCGACGCCGGGCACCCTGTCGCTGCCGATGAACCCGGACGGGAGCTTCACCGGGAAGCCGGAGCCGATGCTGGGGGGCGAGGACGGCTTCGGCCGCCTGGGGCCGTTGGTGGCGCTGGACGACCGGACCGCCCTGGCGGGGACGGTGAACAAGGCGGCCGGCGGGACCCCCGTGTCGAGCGACGACCGGGTCGTGATCATCCTCCGCCCGGACGCGGCGGGCGGCAGCAAGGACTGAGCGGCCCTCCTTCCCGGCTCCCCGCACGCTTCCCCGCTCCCCTGCCCGGCCCTCGGCCCGTCCGGGTCGTCCCCCGGTCTTCGGGACTTCCCGTTATCGCCCCTCGGCGGCGGCGTCCCCTGGTCGGCACCACGCGGTGCCGACCCGCGGACGCCCCGTCGAGGGGCCGCCGGGCGGCGGGTGTCGCGGGCGCAGCTGGAGGAGTCCGCCGCGGGCGCTTCGGCCGAGCGGTCCGCCGGGGTGGCCGAGGACGTCGTGTCCCCGCCCACCCGCGCTCCGGGACCTAGTGCGCCGTCCGGTAGATCGCGTCCGCCACCTGCCAGTACAACCCCTTCGGGTGGTCCCTGAAGAGGGGCTCCGTACCGAACAGCACCGCCTCGCCGCCGCGCGGCGACCTGCCCGCCACCACGGCCGCCTGACCGGCCGCCTCCGACTGGCCGCCGGTGCCGTCCGGGCGGCTCCCCCAGTGCCCCGCGACCAAGCCCCCGTAGCGTTGCAGCGCCCGGACTTCTCCCGCCAGGTCGGTGAACCAGTGAGGGGCGTACACGAACGAGTGGTGTTCGACGCCCGCGCCGTCGACCACCGACACCACGCCGTTCGCGTCCTCGCGGCCGGCCACCGGCCTCACCGGCAGCAGGGCCGTGTCGGTGGCGAAGCGGGCACCGGTCGCGCCCCGGGTCACCACGCCCCCTCCGGCCAGGAACGCGTCCACGGCGGCCCGGGCCGCGGGGACCAGTTGGTCGTAGCGCAGGCCCGACGAGACCAGCAGGACGTTCACGCCCGCCAGGTCGGCACCGGCGTTCAGGGTGGCCGTCGACACGGGCCTGACCTCGAACCCCATGTCCCGCAACGCCTTCAACTCGTCCGCCGCCACGGCACCCGCGACCACCGGGCGGGGCAGCGGACGGGTGGGAGCGGCCGTGGCAGCGGTGAAGCGGGCACCGTGGCGGTCGGAGGCGTCGGTGACGGCGGCACGGGCCGACGCGGGGACGACGATGGTGCCGTCGTCGGCTCGGCGCAGTTCCACGCCCCTCGCCAGCAGGTCGTTGACGGCCGCGGCGTCCTTGCCGTCGCGCGGGGTCAGGGCCAGGTCGCTCCCGGGGGGCGCCTCGACCGATCCCGTCGGCGAGGCGGCGGCCACGGGGCGGCCCCGCACGTCCAGGCCGCCGGAGACCACCGCCTCGACGGTGGCGCCCCACAGCAGGCCGTGGCTCCAGCCGCTGATGTCGTACATGACGTCCACCCGGTCGGAGATGTCGCGCCCGGCCTCCAGCAGCGCGTTGGCCAGCGCCCGCTTCGGCTGGTGCATGTCGACGACGTACGACCCCGCGGGGTGGTCGCGGCCGGCCAGGGTGAACGGGCGCTCCGCCCGCACCACCCGGACGTCGTGCGCCACCAGGTGGTCCACCAGGCGCGCGGCGGCGGCGCCGGAGCGCTGGCCGGCGCCGACCGGGATGACGTAGGCGCGGGGGAACGTGGTGGTGTAGCGGTCCTCGGGGCCGAAGCCGGGGACGATGCCGTCGGGCGCGGGCCGCTGGGGTTCGCCGAACAGGCCCCGGCGGAACAGCTCGATCTGGTTGTCGAGCATGGACGTGCGGTTGTCGCGCACGTAGCCGAGCGCGCTGCGGACCGTGGCCTCGACGACGTCGGTGTTGATCGCGGAGCGGCGGCGCAGCTCGGGCTCGGGCAGCGTCCGGTACTCGCCGCGGTTGACCCGCATGGGGACCTCGACCGTGTAGGACACGGCGCCGTGGTACATCGAGTACTGGGCGGTGTAGATGGGTGCCCACCCGTCCCACACGCCGGGTTCGTAGTCGCGGAACGGGATCTCGGGCTTGGCGGCCTCGGGGTGGCCGAGTGCCCGCACGGCCTTCTCCATGCGCAGCCCGCCCGCGTACCCGTGCCGGATGTAGAGGTCGAAGTCGTAGTTCTGGCCGTGCGGCGGGGTGGTGGGCTCGACGAGGGTGTTGGTCACGTACCCGTGCTCGTCGAGCACGAGCAGCGGCTGGATGCGCTTGACGACGTCGCGCAGGGCCCGGGACTCGGGCTGCGAGTTGGTGGCGAAGTCGCGGTTGAGGTCGAACCCCGCGCCGTTGGCGCGGGTGCCGGCGACGCGCCCGTCGGGGTTGGCGCTGAGGGTGAAGTAGACGCGGTGGCGGCGCAGGAACGGCGCCGAGGAGGGGGTGAGCGCGAGGTCCTCGATGACGCGCAGGGCGCCGTCGGTGCCCTCCCACTCGTCGCCGTGGATGTTGGCGTTGACCCAGACCGGCGCCTTGTAGGCGGCGCGCAGGAGGATGTCGCGGCGCGCGGCCACGGGGTCGTTCTCGATCTTCTCCCGCCACGCGTCCTGGCGGCGGGTCTCGGCGGGCGCCTCGGGCGCGGTGAGGGTGACGAGGTACAGGTCACGGCCCGCGGTGGAGCGGCCGACGACCTCGACGGACACGCGGTCGCTGCGGCGCTGGAGGTCGTTGAGGCGGGGCGCGAGGGAGTGGTACGGGGCGAGGCCGAGCTTGACGGCCTTGTCGGTGGGGTCCTCGGGGTAGGCGCGGAGCTGGGTTCGGCGCGGGTAGCCGGGGTTGGCGTCGGGCCAGTTGTCGCCGCGCGCGGTGGCGGTGGCGAGCGGCGCGTCGGTGGCGGCGACCTGGTTGCGCTCGGGGCCGTTGCCGGGTTCGTGGCCGCGTCCGGTGGCCGGGTCGGCGGTCGCGGGTGTGGTCAGCGTGGTCAGCAGCAGTGCGGCGAGCAGGATGGAGCGCACCGGTCACCCTCCGATCACCGGGGAACCCGCGGGGGGGTTCACGTCCATCCTGACTAGCGGGTGGGTCGGCTCCGGGTCAACCGGTCATCGGGAGGGTCGGCCGGCGGCGTGGCGGGTCCGGCCGGCCCCCGCGGGGAGGGGTCAGCCGGAGCCGAGGCAGACGAACGGCCTGCGCAGGGGGTCGGCGGCGACGGCGTCGGCCAGGGCCACGGCGGGTCGGGCGCCGCCGGCGAGGTGGCGGTGGAAGTCGGCCATCGCGGCGGCGGAGGGCTCGTCGCCCACGCGGCTGGACGCGGCGATGACGGTGCGCGCGCCGCCGGCGAGGAGCGCCCCGGCGAACCCGAGGGGCTCGTCACCGGGGCGGACGCGGTTGAGGGCGAGCTCGCAGGCGGCGAGCACGACCCGGTGGGGCGGGCGGCGGAGGCGACCGACCTCGTGGGCGAACACGGCGCCGTCGACGAGTTCGAGCCGGGAGAACAGGGCGTTCTCGGGTTCGTGCTCGCCGTGGGCGGCGATGTGGGCGAGTTCGACGCCGTCGAGGGCGTCGAGGACGGCGGCGACGCGGGCTTCGGGGACGCCGAGGCACGTGGCGTCCCGGTGGTAGCCGGCGAGGCGGTCGATCTCCCCCTCGGCGGCTTCCAGGCCGGGGCCGCGGACGAGGAGGACGCCGCCGGCCGGTTCGCGCTCGGCGCGGGTGGCGGACAGCCAGGCGGTGGCGGACGGCACGGCGGTGGTGGGCCGGTTCGCGCAGGTCGGGAGGACGCCCCAGGGCACGACGTAGAGGGCTCCGGTGGGCACGACGACGAGTTCGCGGTCGCCGATCATGGGCGCGAGGGGGCGCAGCAGGAGCCGGTCGAGCTTGTCGGCCTCGCGGCGCGCGGAGGCGGCGATGACGTCGACCAGGGGCGGTGCGAGGTGGTCGGGGGCGAGGGCGTTGAGGTCGGCGTGGAGGCGGCGGGCGCCTTCGGTGGCGGCGGTGGCCGAGCCGAGGTGCACCATGCGGACGCGGTCGTCGGCGAGGACGACGGCGATGAGGTCGTCGTCGACGACGGCGAAGCTGACCAGGGCGCGGCCGTCGAGGCGGGCGAGGACCTCGTCCGGGGTGCCGACCGGGCGGGGTGTGCCCCACGGGCTGGCGGCGCTCCAGCCCAGGCGGGAGGCGGCGCGCTGGCTCGCCTTGAGGCGCGACTCCAGTTCGGCGGTGGGCAGGCCGTCGAGGCGGGCGCGGAGCAGGACGCGGCTGAGCCGGCGCACCTCGGTGATCCGCTCGCCCAGTTCGGAGTCCACTGTGGACTCGGCGGGGTCGTAGCGGTAGAGCTGGGCGCGGGTGCGCTCGAGCCAGGTGAAGAGGCGCTTGGCGTTGGCGGCCGAGTCGCGGCCGCGCAGCACCAGCCGCACGGCGAGCTCGCCCAGCTCGCGGCCGTGCACGGCGGTGCCGGAGACGAGTTCGAGGCCGCCGAGGCCGTCGCGCATGCGGCCCAGCTCGGCGAGGCCGGCCTTGGCCTGGGCGAGGGCGACGCGCTGGTTGCCGCGGGCGAGGGCGAGTTCGGCCCGGGCGAGCCGCAGCAGCATGCGGTGGTCGATGGGCGCGATGCGGCGGGACTTGGGGACGCTGCGCAGCAGGGCGTCGGCGCGGTCGGGGTCGCCGCGGCGGATCTCCAGGCGGGCGGCGAGGACGAGCGCGAACGCGGCCTGGTCGCCGAGCTTGAGGCGGGCGAGTTCGGCGGACAGCGCTTCGGCGCGGGCGACGACGGTGGCGGAGGGGCGTCCGGCGAGGGCGCGCGCGGCGTCCACGCGCAGGGCGATGAGGCCGGCGACGGCGGCCCACGCGGGGCTGCCGCGGCGGGCGAGCTTGCGCTGGGCGGCGCCCGCCGTGCGCTTGGCGAGCGCCGCGTCACCGTCCTGGAGGGCGGCGGCGGCGCGGAGCAGCTCGGCTTCGGCGACGTCCTGGCCGATGCGCTGGCGGCGCAGGTCCGGCAGGACCTCGTCGAGCAGCCGGCCGGCCTCGTCGGCGAGGCCGACGCTGATCATGGCCTCGGCCTGGTCGATGCGCAGGCGCAGCAGCAGGCCGGGTTCGAGCTCCTGGAACGCCCGGTTGGCCTCGTGGTAGTGCCGCAGGGCGACGGGGATGTCGCCGGCGCGCTGCACGGCGTTGCCGAGGGCGTGCTTGGCGATGGCGGCGCGCAGCGGCAGGTCGTGGGCCTCGGCGAGGGCGACGACGCGGTCGAGGTCGCGGACGGCCTTGTCGTGGCGGTGCACCTCGCCGTGGGCGTTGCCCCGGTTGGACAGGGCGAGCGCGAGGAGGTTGACCGCGTCGAGGTCGGGGGACGTGGCCCGCTGGATCACGGCGTCGAGCAGGTCGACGACGACGTCGAGGCTGGCGATGCCCTCGTCGATGCGGCCGACGCGGCACAGCAGGGCGGAGCGGTTGAGGTTCGCGGTGGTGGCGAGCCGGGTGCGCAGGCCGTCGTCGCGCAGTTCCCCCAGCTCTCGGTCGACGGCGGCGAACTGGAGCAGGCCGTCCTCGACGTTGCCGGTCTCACCGAGGCAGAAGGCGAGGAGGCTGAGCAGCCGGATGCGGACCTCGTGGCGCTCCTGCGGGTCGATGCCGGGGGTTTCGAGCAGTTCCAGGCCGCGGCGCATCTGCCGGATGGCGACCGGGTGCCGGTCCGCGGTCGCGGCGTCCAGCGCGCTGTCGCGCAGCTGCCGGGCGAGGGCGACTGCCCGGGCGGACTTCGGCGCAGGCACGGTCATATGAGATCACAACCGGGGAGCGGGCACCGCCGACTCGGCGTCGGCGGTGCCCGCCACGTGTCACCGGGTGTCCGCTAGACGGCGGCCGCCGGCTCGCTGCCGGGCTTGTACGGGCCGCCCTGGGGCGTGGGCAGCGGCTCGCTGCCGGGCTTGTAGGGGCCGCCGGTGGGCTTCGGCAGACCGCCGCCGCCCGTGCCGAGGCCACCGCCGGCACCGAGGCCGACCTCGGGTGCCACCACGTCGGTCGTCGCGTCGACCATGTCGTCCTCGATCGCGTCGATCTCCGCGACGAGCTTCGGATCGGTTCCAGCCATGACGTCGTCCTCCCCTACAACGGGCCCTTCCGGGCACCTACGGCGGGTGATCGTCCGGTGGCGACCTCCCCGACCGCCGTCCGAACGGTGGCAAGCCTTACACAGACGGACGCATGCACAAGAGGAAATCTCACTAAGCGCTACCAAGATCACTTCCGACACCGCGATGACCAGCAACGGCGTCCTCAGTTGAGCTTCGTTACCACTCGAACGGACGAATGTGTTCACAGGCTGCATGCACTGTGAGTCCGCAATAAGGGGACCGCGCCGGACCCCGGGAACGCCGGTGGGGGCGGCGCCCGACGGCACCGCCCCCACCCGGACGGACTACTGGGAGCAGCGGGCGACGACGAGCTCCCGCACGCGCTTGGCGTCCGCCTGGCCCTTCGTCGCCTTCATCACCGCGCCGACGATCGCGCCCGCCGCGGCGACCTTGCCGTCGCGGATCTTCGCCGCCACGTCCGGCTGCGCGGCCAGCGCCTCGTCGACCGCCTTCTCCAGCGCGGAGTCGTCGGACACGACCTTCAGGCCGCGCGCCTCGACGACCGCGTCCGGCCCGCCCTCGCCGTCCAGGACGCCGACGACGACCTCGCGGGCCATCTTGTTGGTCAGCTCGCCGGAGTTGACCATCGCCACGACCCGCGCCACCTGCGCCGGCGTGATGGCCAGCCCGGACAGCTCGACACCGCGGCCGTTGGCCTGCTGCGGCAGGTACGACACCCACCACGACCGGGCCTCGGCCGACGTCGCGCCCGCCTCGACGGTGGCCGCCACCAGGTCCAGCGCACCGGTGTTCACCAGGTCGCGCAGCTCCGGGTCGGTGAGGCCCCACTCCCGCTGGACGCGCTTGCGGCGCTCCCACGGCAGCTCCGGCAGCGTCCCGCGCAGCTCCTCGACCCACTCGCGCGACGGCGCGACCGGCACCAGGTCGGGCTCCGGGAAGTACCGGTAGTCCTCCGCGGTCTCCTTCTTGCGCCCCGGCGAGGTGCTGCCCGTCGACTCGTCGAAGTGGCGGGTCTCCTGGGTGACCGAGCCGCCGTTCGCGAGCACCGCCGCCTGGCGGGTCATCTCGAACCGCACGGCCCGCTCGACGCTGCGCAGCGAGTTCACGTTCTTCGTCTCGGTGCGCGTGCCCAGCTCGCCCGTGGTCTTCGGCGAGAGCGACACGTTCGCGTCGCACCGCAGCGAGCCCTGGTCCATCCGGACGTCCGACACGTCGAGCGCCTTGAGCAGGTCCCGCAGCGCCGTCACGTACGCGCGCGCCACCTCGGGCGCCCGCTCACCGGTGCCCGGGATCATCTTGGTGACGATCTCGATCAGCGGCACGCCCGCGCGGTTGTAGTCCAGCAGCGAGTGCTCGGCGCCGTGGATGCGGCCGGTCGCGCCACCGACGTGCAGCGACTTGCCGGTGTCCTCCTCCATGTGGGCGCGCTCGATCTCGACCCGCACGACCTCGCCGTCGTCCAGCGCCACGTCGAGCCAGCCGTTGAACGCGATCGGCTCGTCGTACTGCGAGGTCTGGAAGTTCTTCGGCATGTCCGGGTAGAAGTAGTTCTTCCGGGCGAACCGGCACCACTCGGCGATCTCGCAGTTCAGCGCGAGGCCGATGCGGATGGCCGACTCGATCGCGGTGGCGTTGACCACCGGCAGCGCGCCGGGCAGGCCCAGGCACACCGGGCACACGTTCGTGTTGGGTTCGCCGCCGAACGCGTTGGCGCACCCGCAGAACATCTTGGTGTTGGTGTGCAGCTCGACGTGCACCTCCAACCCCAGCACCGGGTCGTAGCGCTCGACGACCTCGGCGTAGTCCATCAGCTCGTCGACCGACGTCATGCCTTCCCGCCCTTCCGCAGCCCGCGCACGGCCAGCGCCGCACCGGTGATGGCCACCAGGACGCTCGCCGCCGCGTTGGCCAGCGCCAGCTTGTCGCCCTTGCCGCGGGCCGACTTCAACGTGGAGAACGCGCTGGTCGCGGCGCCCGCGGCACCGACCAGCGACAGGACCACCCGTGCCTTCTTCACCGCGCACCCGCCGGTTCCGGCGCGCCCAGGATCAGCGGCGAGCCGTCCGCCGCGTCCCGCGCCACCTCGTAGGCCGCCGCCACCCGGTACATCCGGTGGTCCTGCAGCGCCGGGGCCATGATCTGGAGGCCCACCGGCAGCCCGTCCTCGTCGGACAGTCCACTCGGGACGCTCATGGCCGCGTTGCCCGCCAGGTTGGCGGGGATCGTGCACAGGTCGGCCCGGTACATCGCCATCGGGTCGCCGGTGCGCTCGCCGATCCGGAACGCCGTGGTGGGCGTGGTCGGCGACACCAGCACGTCGACGGTCGCGAACGCCGCCTCGAAGTCCCGCGAGATCAGGGTGCGCACCTTCTGCGCCGACCCGTAGTACGCGTCGTAGTAGCCCGACGACAGCGCGTACGTGCCGATCATGATGCGGCGCTTCACCTCGGGGCCGAACCCGGCCTCGCGGGTCAGCGACATGACCTCCTCGGCGCTGCGGGTGCCGTCGTCGCCCACCCGGATGCCGTAGCGCATGGCGTCGAAGCGGGCCAGGTTGGACGACGCCTCGCTGGGCGCGATCAGGTAGTACGCGGGCAGCGCGTAGTCGAAGCTCGGGCAGGAGACCTCGACGACCTCCGCGCCGAGCTGCTTGAGCCGCGCCACGGCCGCCTCGAAGCTGCGCAGCACGCCCGGCTGGTAGCCCTCGCCGGCGAACTGGGTGACCACGCCGACGCGCACGCCGGACAGGTCGCCGTTCGCGCCCTCGCGGGCCGCCGCCACCACCGGTGGGACCGGCGCGTCGATCGAGGTGGAGTCCAGCGGGTCGTGACCGGCGATGACCTCGTGCAGCAGGGCCGCGTCCAGCACCGTGCGGGCGCACGGGCCGGCCTGGTCCAGCGACGAGGAGAACGCCACGAGGCCGTAGCGCGACACGCCGCCGTAGGTGGGCTTCACGCCGACCGTGCCGGTCACCGCGCCGGGCTGGCGGATCGAGCCGCCGGTGTCCGTGCCGATCGACAGCGGGGCCTCGAACGCGGCCAGGGCCGCCGCCGAACCGCCGCCGGAGCCGCCGGGGATGCGGTCGAGGTCCCACGGGTTGCGGGTCGGCCCGTAGGCGGAGTTCTCGGTGGAGGAGCCCATCGCGAACTCGTCCATGTTGGTCTTGCCGAGGATCACCACGCCCGCCTCCTTGAGGCGGCGGGTGACCGTGGCGTCGTAGGGCGGCAACCAGCCCTCGAGCATCCTGGAGCCGACCGTGGTCGGCACGCCCTCGGTGGTGAAGACGTCCTTCAGGGCCAGCGGCACACCGGCCAGCGGGCCGACGGCCTCACCGGCGGCGACGGCGTCGTCCACCTTCTTCGCGGCGGCCAGCGCGCCCTCGGTGTCGACGTGCAGGAACGCGTGCACCGCGCCGTCGACCTCGCCGATCCGGTCGAGGTGGGCCTGCGCCACCTCGACGGCGGAGACCTCGCGGCCCGCGATCCTCGCGGCGAGCTCGGCCGCGGTGCTGCGGATCAAGTCCTTGCTCATGCTTCCTCACCCAGGATTCGGGGAACGCGGAAGCGGCCTTCCTCGGCGGCGGGGGCGCCGGCGAGCGCCTGCTGCTGACCGAGGCTGGGACGCACCACGTCCTCGCGGAACACGTTGGTCAGCGGGACGGCGTGCGACGTGGGCGGGATGTCCGCGGTGGCGATGTCGCCGACCGTGGCAACCGACTGGAGGATCACGTCCAACTGGCCCGCGAACAGGTCGAGCTCGTCGTCGGTGACGGCGAGCCTCGCCAGTCGGGCCAGGTGCGCGACCTCGTCGCGGGAGATGCTCGGCACCTCGTCAACCCCCGGGGGTCTGGTTTTCTCGGATTTTGGACCCACCGAGTCTATTGGCTGGTCAGGGCGACCTCGTACCGGGTTGTCCGCTCCCGCGCGCGGGGGTGCGCGATTTTACCGGTGCGCAACGCGGCCGGTGGGTCCGAAAGCGAAGCCGCGTCTGCGAGAATCACCGGTCGGCAAGTACCACCACCTGCTCTGGAGGCGTGCACCGTGTCCTTCCTGATCCGGGTCCAGCTCCCGGACCGTCCCGGCGCGCTGGGCGCGGTCGCCACCGCGCTCGGCCACATCGGGGCCGACATACTGAGCGTGGACGTGGTGGAGCGCGGCGCGGGCCTGGCCATCGACGACCTGGTGGTCGAGCTGCCCTCCGGGCGGCTGCCGGACGTGCTGATCACGGCGGCCGAGTCCATCGACGGTGTCGAGGTGGACGCGGTCCGGCCGTACGCGGGGGTGCTGGACACCCACCGCGAGCTGGAGCTGGTCGAGGAGGTCGCCGAGGACCCCAAGCACGGGCTGGAGGTCTTCACCGAGGGCGTCCCGAAGATCATCCGGGCCGGGTGGGCCGTGGTGGTGTCGTGGGACGGCGCGAAGGTGCACCGGTTGACCTCGTCGTCGGCCGCGCCGGAGACCCGCCTGGAGGCGCAGCCGTGGATGCCGCTGGCGCGGGCGACGGTGCTCGACGGCGACGACGACTGGGTGCCCGAGACGTGGCGCGAGCTGGGCACCGAGCTGGCCGCCACGCCGCTGGGCAAGCCGGACCGCGTGCTGCTGGTGGGCAGACCGGGCGGTCCGATGTTCCGCGCGGCCGAGGTGGCCCGCCTGGCGCACCTGGCGGGCATCGTGTCCGTCGTGCTGCCGGACTGAGCCGGGCCGGGCCGAGTCCCGGCCGGAACGAGCCGGACCGGGTCAGCCCTCCCTGCCGGAGACGGCGACCGCGACGCCCAGTCCGATCATCGTCACCCCGCCGACCCCGCCGACCGCCGCGAGCCGCCGGGGTGATCGGGCGAACCAGTTCCGCGCGGTGCCCGCGGCGAGTCCCCACGCGCTGTCCGAGACCACCGCGATGAGGTTGAACACCAGGCCGAGCAGCAGCACCTGGCCCACCACGTGCCCGCGCGCCGGGTCGACGAACTGCGGCAGCACGGCGGCGAAGAACACCACGGTCTTGGGGTTGGCCACGCCGACCGCGAACCCCTCCCACAGCGTGCGCAGGCCACCGCGTGCGGCGGCGACGCCGGCGGACGAGGCCGTCAGCCCGCCCCGCCGCCGCACCGCCCGCACGCCCAGGTGCACCAGGTAGGCGGCGCCCGCGAGCTTCAGCGCGGTGAACACGACCACCGAGCGCTCCACGACCGCGCCCACCCCGAACGCCACCGCCACCACCAGCAGGTACGCGCCCAGGGTGTTGCCGACGACGGTGATCAGCGCCGCTCGGCGGCCCTGTGCCAGGGCCCGCCCGATGACGAACAGCACGCTGGGCCCCGGCACGAGGATCAGCGCGGACGACAGGGCCGCGAAGGCCGGCAACCGGTCGGTGGACACCACGGGCCCAGGCTAGGCGGCGACGCCAAGCCGTTTTACCCGCGCGCCTGGGCGACCAGTCGCGCGTTCGTCAGGCCCGTCTCGCCGCCGCGACCCAGCAGGGTGTCCTCCAGGCCGACGCGGGTGTCCAGCCCGCGGGAGAGCGCCAGGTCCAGCACCGGCCACGCGCTGCCGTCCTCGCCGTGCAGCAGCAGCGGCGCGCCGAGCGGCGCCAGCAGGTCGAGCAGGCGCTCGGCGTCGTCGGTGGTGCCCCCCGGCCGCACCTCGGCCAGCACCCGGACCGCACCCGGTGGCAGGCCCGCGTCGAGCAGGGTGCGCGCCGCGTCCTCGTGGAACACGCCCAGCTCGACGCCGACGCCCGCGTCGCGCAGGGCGGCGGCGGTCTCCCGCCAGCCCTCCTCGTGGACGTTGACCGACGCCACGTCCGGGCGGCCCGCCGCCAGTCCCGCCCAGCCGCGCACCAGCTCGGCCCGCCGCACCGGGTCGGGCACGATCCACGCGCCCGTCGTCACGCCGATCTCCGCGCCCGGCACGGCGGCGCGCACCACCGCCACCGCCGTGGCGACCTCGGGTCCCGCCAGGACCTCCAGCCCCACCACGTCGCGCGGGTGGAGGTGGAACGCCGCCACGCCCAGCTCGGCGCACGCCGCGGCGTCCGCGGCCAGCTGCTGCGGGGTGATCGGCAGGCTCGGGTGGGCGCCCGGCCGGCGGGCGCCGTTCAGACAGGCCTGTAGCACGCGACCCACTCAACCGCACGGTGTTGGATACCGCCATGCGGACGCTCACCCCGGCCCTGCTCCGACACCACGCGGGAGCCAAGTCGTACTGGCGCGGGTTGACCTACCGGGACTCCGTGGTGGACCTGGTCGTGCGCTCGCGGCACGTGGACGCGACCGTCGTCGGCGCCGACGCCTACCGGGTGTCGCTGGCCTGGGAGGACACCCACCTGACGGGCTCCTGCTCGTGCCCGTACGGGGCGCAGGGGTTCTTCTGCAAGCACTGCGTCGCGGTCGGCCTGGTGCTGCTCGACCGCGGCCTCACCGTGCCGCCGCCGGACGCGGAGGACGCGGAGCTGCGCGCCCGGCTGGGCGAGCTGGAGCACGCCGAGCTGGTCGAGCTGCTCTACGAGCGCGCCTGCGCCGACCGGGCGCTGTACGACGCCGTCATGCGAGTTCGAGGCTGAACGCGCACGCCACGACGTCCGTGCCGGGCACCGGCAGCCAGTCGCGCTCGGGCAGCCGCCGGAACCCCAGCCGCCGGTAGAGGCGGTGCGCGGTGAGCATCCGCTCGGAGCTGCTCATCACCAGCCGCCGCGCGCCCAGCTCCCGCGCCCGCGCGACGACCGCCAGCACCAGTGCCTCCCCGACGCCCCGCCCGCGCGCGCCGGGGCTCACCGCGAGCATCCGGAACTCGACCTCGCCCGGCCGGCTGACCTCGGCGTACGGGGTGCCGGGCCGCACCACGGTGACCGTGCCCAGCACCGTGTCCGCCACGTCCACCGCCACCAGCAGCTCCGCTTGCGCGGCCCGGGTCCGCGCGTCGACCAGCACGTCGGCGTACCCGCCGGTGTGGCTGTCGACGTGCCGGTCGACCCGGTAGGCGGCCACGGTGACCTCGCCCGCCGCCGCCCACTCGTCTTCCCTCGCCGGCCTCACCACGACGTCGGCCATCTGGCACCCCTCCACCTCGGCGACTCCCCGATCCCCACCCAGACAACTGCGCGGGTGGTGCTGCGATCAAGGTCCGACCGCGATGTCACCCGCGGCCACCGCCCTTCCGGAAGGTCCGGAACGCCTGCCCGGAGGACATGGCGACTGGTGCGAACGCTCCCCCGGGCATCCCGACGCGAGGTCCTCGCGGACGGCCTGCGCCCGGCGGCCCGCCACGAGTCGCGGGACGGCCGCCCCTCCACCGGGGGCAGCGGGCAGCACGTCCCGGTCTACGAACCGGCCTGACCGCCCTCGTCGGGGGATTCCGCGGGGGGCTCCTCGACGACGGCCACGGCCGCGGCGGCTTCGGGGCCCCGCTCCAGCAGGACCCGGAAGCCCGCCTCGTCCAGCACGGGCACCTTCAGCTGCACGGCCTTCTCCGCCTTCGACCCCGGCGACTCGCCGACCACCACGAACGCCGTCTTCTTCGACACCGCGCCCGCCGCCTTGCCACCGCGCGACAGGATCGCCTCCTTGGCCTCGTCGCGCGAGAACGTCTCCAGCGAGCCGGTGACCACGATCGACAGGCCCTCCAGGGTGCGCGGGACCGACGTGTCGCGCTCCTCCGCCAACCGGACGCCCGCCGCGCGCCACTTCGCCACGACCTCCTGCCGCCACGGGGTGCCGACCCACTCGCGGACGGCGGCGGCGATGGTCGGGCCCACGCCCCCGGCCGCCGCCAGCTCCTCCTCCGACGCCGACGCGATGCGGTCCAGCGAGCCGAACTCGCGGGCCAGCGCCCGCGCCGCCGTCGGGCCCACGTGGCGGATCGACAGCGCCACCAGCACCCTCCACAGGGGACGCCGCTTGGCCGCCTCCAGGTTGTCGAGCAGCTTGAGCGCGTTGGCGGTCGGCTCGCCGTGGAGGGTCCGGAACAGGTCGACGCCGAGCAGCTTGTCGGCGTCGAGGTCGAACAGGTCGCCCTCGTCGCCGTAGTGGGGCGACTCGACCAGGGCCGCGGCGGCCTCGTAGCCGAGCACCTCGACGTCGAGCGCGGACCGGGACCCCAGGTAGGCCAGGCGCTCCCGCAGCTGCCCCGGGCAGCGCGCCGCGTTGGGGCAGCGGATGTCGACGTCGCCCTCCTTCATGGGGCGCAGCGCGTGGCCGCACTCCGGGCACGTCGCCGGCATCTCGAACTCGCGCGCGTCGTCGGGCCGGGCCTCGACCACCGGGCCGAGCACCTCGGGGATCACGTCGCCCGCCTTGCGGATGACGATGCGGTCGCCGATCAGCACGCCCTTGCGCTTGACCTCGCTCGCGTTGTGCAGGGTGGCGCGGGCGACCGTGGACCCGGCGACCTTCACCGGCTCCATCACCGCGTACGGCGTGACCCGGCCGGTGCGGCCCACCTGCACCTTGATGTCGAGGAGCGTGGTGGTGGCCTCCTCCGGCGGGTACTTGAACGCGATGGCCCAGCGCGGCGCGCGGGACGTGCTGCCCAGGCGGCGCTGCACCGACACCTCGTCGACCTTGACGACCACGCCGTCGATCTCGTGCACGGCGTCGTGCCGGTGCCCGCCCCAGTAGTCGACGTGCTCGGCGACGTCGTCGAACGAGGTCAACACCTTCGTGTGCGACGACACCGGCAGGCCCCACGCGCGCAGCGCCTCGTACGCGTCGGACTGGCGGGTCAGCTCGAAGCCCTCCCGCTTGCCCAGGCCGTGGCAGATCAGCCGCAGCCGCCGGGACGCGGTGACCTTCGGGTCCTTCTGCCGCAGCGAGCCCGCGGCGGTGTTGCGGGGGTTCGCGAACGGCGGCTTGCCCGCCTCCACGAGCGTGGCGTTGAGCTCCAGGAAGTCCTCCACGGCGAAGAACACCTCGCCGCGCACCTCGACCAGCGCGGGCACCGGGTGCTCGTCGGTGCCGGTCAGCACCTCCGGCACGTCCCCCAGCGTGCGCGCGTTGAGGGTCACGTCCTCGCCGGTGCGGCCGTCACCGCGGGTGAGGGCGCGGACCAGCCTGCCGTGCTCGTAGAGCAGGTTGACCGCCAGGCCGTCGATCTTCAGCTCGCACAGGTAGTGGACGCCCGCGCCGACCTCCTTCTCGACCCGCTCGAACCACCCGCGCAGCTCGTCGAGGGAGAACACGTTGTCGAGGCTGAGCATCCGCTCCAGGTGGTCGACCGCGGTGAACTCGGTCGAGAACGTGCCGCCGACCCGCTGCGTGGGCGAGTCGGGCGTGGCGAGGCCCGGGTGGACCCGCTCCATGGCCTCCAGCTCGCGCAGCAGCGCGTCGAACTCGCCGTCGCTGATCGTCGGCGCGTCCTTGACGTAGTAGTCGAACTGGTGCCCCCGCACCACCTCGGCCAGGGCGGCGTGCGCCTCCCGCGCGGCGGCGGGCACGTCCTCCGCGCCCTCGGCCGGCTGCTGGCTCTCGTCCACCGCGTCGCTGCTGGTCACGGCATGATGCTAACGAGGGGGTCCGACGGTTTCAGCCGCCGTCCCCGATCATCGCGCGGACGAGGTCGCGCAGTTCCAGCAGGTCGATCGTGCCCTCCGGTTCGGTGGACGCGGTCTCCACCCGGCCGAGTCGTTCACCGGCCAGGCGCTCACCGAGCGTGACGTCCAGGGGGAGGAACGTCATGGTCCGCCGGGCGTCGTCGTCCAGGGCGGCGAACTCCGGGTGGTACACGGCGACGTCCACGAGCCCGTCGGCCACCCGGGCGACGACCCGCACGTCGGCGAGCGCGATGCGACGAGCTCCCAGGTTGATCGTCACCTTGGTCGGGTCGGGCACCGGCGGCACCGAGTCGTGGTACTCCCAGATCATGTCCTCGGTGGGCGCGGCGGCCATCCACGCGTCCGTCCACGGCCGCAGCCTCGGGTCCTCCTGGCCGGTGACGACCAGCGCGTAGATCGCGCGGTGCCCGCGTTCGAGGGAGAAGTGCAGGTCCGGGTGCAGGTCGGCGACGAGCGCCCCGATCCCGCCCTCCACGCGGTGCGGTTCGCCGTCGCCGAGCGCCGCGCTGACCGTCGGCAGCAGGTCGGACCAACCCGTCCAGAACGCGACCGCCGCCTCCCGCGGGTTCGGCAGGTGCGCGGGCGCGCCCCCCGCCGGGGGTTCGGGCCGGGGCTGGGCGGGGCGTCGGCGGCGGAACCAGCTCATGGCCCCATTGAACTACGGCGGGTCGCCGCGGCGAGGAGTTCCGCGGCGGGTCCCACCAGCCGCCGTCCACCCGGCCACACGGCCCGCAGCACTCGCCGCAGGTCCAGGGCCACCGGCACCTCCACGAGCCGCCCGTCGGCCAGGTCCAGCCCCACCGCGAGGACGCTCAGCACGGCCGGCGCGACCCCGGCGACCACCGCGCCGCGCACGGCCGTGGTGGACCCCAGTTCCAGCGCGGGCGGGCAGGCGTCCGGCAGCGCGCGGTCGAGGGTGTCCCGCGTCCCCGAACCGCGCTCGCGCACCACCAGGGGGACGGTCGCCAGCTCCGCCGCCGTCAGCTCGCGCCGCCGTCGCGCCCACGGGTGGCCGGGCGCCACCACCAGGGCCAGCCGGTCCACCGCCACCCGTCGCGTCGACAGCCCCGCCAGCGCGCCGGGCGCCTCGACGAACCCGACGTCCACCGCGCCGTCGCGCACCAGCCCGACCACGGTCTCCGAGTTCGTCACCCGCAGCCCCACCCGCAGCTCGGGTCGGTGCCGCCGCAGCTCGGCGATCCAGCCGGGTGCGAGGTGCTCGGCCACCGTCATGCTCGCCGCGACCCGCAGCCCGGCCTCCCGCGCCGACCGCAGCGCCTCCGCGCCCTCCAGCAGCCCGGAGACCTCGTCCAGCACGCGCCGCGCCCGTTCGCCGACGACCACGCCCGCCGGCGTGAGCACCGACCCGCGCCGCCCCCGGTCCACCAGCACCAGCCCCAGCGCGCGCTCCAGCGTGGCCAGGCGCTTGCTCGCCGAGGGCTGCGCGACGCCGAGCCGCTCGGCCGCCCGCCCCAGGCTGCCCAGCTCGCCCACCAGCACCAGCAGGCGCAGCGAGCCCAGGTCGGGGGTCATCGCGGGTCCGAGGTCATAGCCCCAGGGTATGAGCACAGAGCGGGTTGCCGCCTACCGGCGGGCCCCGGCAGGGCGCACGGTGGGCGGGTGCTGATCGCCGCGGTGGTGCTGGGTGTGCTCGTGGGCGGCCGGGTGCCCGACCTGTCGACGTGGACCCGGCGGCTGCTGCGCGCCGGCGTCGTCCTGCTCGGCCTCCAGCTGTCCGTGCCGCTGCTGCTGTCCCTCGGACCGGGCGTGCTGGTCGCGGTCGTGGTGACGGTCGGCGTCACGTTCCTGGGCACGCTGTGGCTGGGCGCGCGCCTGGGCCTGCCCCGCGGGTTGACCGTGCTGGTGGCGAGCGGCTTCTCCATCTGCGGCGCGTCGGCCATCGCCGCCGTGGAGGGCGTGGTCGAGCGCGAGGACGAGCACGTGGCCGCGAGCGTCGCCCTGGTCACCCTCTACGGCAGCCTCGCGATGGTCGCGCTGCCGCTGCTCGGCGCGTCCGCGCAGTGGACCGGGCTGAGCGTGCACGAGGTGGCGCAGGTGGCCGCCGCCGCGCCCGCGGGCGGGCTGGCGACGGCCATGGCGGTCAAGCTCGGCCGGGTGGCGCTGCTGGCGCCGATCGTGGCGGGCCTGGGCGGGCGGCGCGGCGTGCCCGTCTTCCTGCTCGGGTTCGCGGCGGCGGCGCTGGTGGCCCCGCTCGTGCCCGAGCCGGTGCTGGGCGTCGCCCGGACGGCGACGACGGTCCTGCTCGCCGCCGCCCTGTTCGGCCTCGGCACGGCCGTCCGGCCGCGCGCCCTGCTGCGCCTCGGCCCGCGCCCGCTGGTGCTGGGCCTGCTGTCGACGCTGCTGGTGTGCGGGACGGGCTACCTGTCGCTGCGGCTGGTGTGAGCGCGCAGCAGGTCGGCGTTGAGGCGGGCGATCGTGGTCAGCGGGATGCCCTTGGGGCACGCCGCCGTGCACTCGCCGGTGTTCGTGCAGCCGCCGAAGCCCTCCGCGTCGTGCTCGGCCACCATGTCCCGCGCCCGCGACCACCGCTCCGGCTGCCCCTGCGGCAGCACGCCCAGGTGCGTCGCCTTGGCGGCGGTGAACAGCATCGCCGACCCGTTCGGGCACGCCGCCACGCACGCGCCGCACCCGATGCACGCCGCCGCCTCGAACGCGGTGTCCGCGTCCGGCTTCGGCACGGGGGTGGCGTGCGCGTCGGGCGCGGACCCGGTCGGCACGCCCACGTACCCGCCGGACGCCACGATCCGGTCGAGCGCCGACCGGTCCACCACCAGGTCCCGCACCACCGGGAACGGCTCGGCCCGCCACGGCTCCACGGTCACCACGTCGCCGTCGCGGAAGTGCCGCAGGTGCAGCTGGCACGCCGTGGTCGCCCGCTGCGGCCCGTGCGCCACCCCGTCGATCATCAACCCGCACGCGCCGCAGATGCCCTCGCGGCAGTCGTGGTCGAACGCGACCGGCTCCTCCCCGGCCGTGGTCAACCGCTCGTTGAGCACGTCGAGCGCTTCCAGGAAGGACATGTCCGGCGACAGCCCGTCGACCGGGTACTCGACCAGCCGCCCGGTCGCACCGCGCTGCCGCCAGATCCGCAGGGTCAGCTTCACGAGTAGCTCCTCGTCGACGGCGTGACGTGCTCGAACACCAGCTGTTCCCTGTGCAGCACCGGCGGTGTGCCGACGCCCGTCCACTCCCAGGCGGCGACGTGGGCGAAGTTCGCGTCGTCGCGCAGCGCCTCGCCGTCCGGGGTCTGCGACTCGGTGCGGAAGTGGCCGCCGCAGGACTCGGCGCGGTGCAGGGCGTCGACGCACATCAGCTCGGCCAGCTCGAAGAAGTCGGCCACCCGGCCGGCCTTCTCCAGCTCCTGGTTGAAGTCCCGGCCGCCGGGCACCTTCACGTCGTGCCAGAACTCCTCGCGCAGCTCGGGGATGCGCTCCAGGGCCTTGCGCAGCCCGGCCCCGTCGCGCTCCATGCCGCACTCGTCCCACATCAGCCGGCCCAGCTCGCGGTGGAACGACTCGGCGGTGCGCCGGCCGTCCACGGCCAGCAGCGTCGTGAGCCGGCCGCGCACCTCGGACTCGGTGTCGGCGACCTCGCGGCGGCCCTCGACGGGCTCGAACGGCGCGTCGGCCAGGTAGTCGCCGACGACGCCCGGCAGCACGAAGTAGCCGTCCGCGAGACCCTGCATCAACGCGCTGGCGCCCAGCCGGTTGGCGCCGTGGTCGGAGAAGTTCGCCTCGCCGATCACGTACAGGCCGGGGATGTTCGACCTCAGGTCGTAGTCCACCCACAGGCCGCCCATCGTGTAGTGCACGGCCGGGTAGATGCGCATCGGCGACCGGTACGGGTCGTCGCCGGTGATGCGCTGGTACATCTCGAACAGGTTGCCGTAGCGCTGCTCGACCACGCCCCGCCCCAGCCGCCCGATCGCGTCGGCGAAGTCGAGGTACACGCCGCGCTTCTCGTCGGAGATGTTCTTGGCCGCGCGGGAGGCGATGTCGCGCGGCACGAGGTTGCCGAAGCTCGGGTACATGCGCTCCAGGAAGTAGTCGCGCGCGTCCTCCGGGACGTCGTTCGGCGCGCGCCGGTCGTGCGGGTCGCGCGGCACCCACACGCGACCGTCGTTGCGCAGCGACTCGCTCATCAGGGTCAGCTTCGACTGGTGCTCGCCGCTGACCGGGATGCACGTGGGGTGGATCTGGGTGAAGCACGGGTTCGCGAACAGCGCGCCCCGCCGGTGCGCCCGCCAGATCGCGGTGGCGTTGCAGCCCTTGGCGTTGGTGGACAGGTGGAACACGTTGCCGTAGCCGCCGGTGGCGAGCACGACGGCGTCCGCGAAGTGCGTCGACACCTCGCCCGTGACCAGGGACCTGACCACGACGCCGCGCGCCCGGCCGTCCACCACGACGAGGTCGAGCATCTCGGTGCGCGGGTGCACCTGCACCCGCCCGGCCGCGACCTGCCGCTCCATCGCCTGGTAGGCGCCCAGCAGCAGCTGCTGCCCGGTCTGGCCTCGGGCGTAGAAGGTGCGCGACACCTGCGCCCCGCCGAACGAGCGGGTGTCGAGCAGGCCGCCGTACTCGCGGGCGAACGGCACGCCCTGCGCCACGCACTGGTCGATGATCGCGGTGCTGACCTGCGCCAGCCGGTGCACGTTGGACTCGCGGGAGCGGAAGTCGCCGCCCTTGACGGTGTCGTGGAACAGCCGGTGCACGCTGTCGCCGTCGTTGCGGTAGTTCTTGGCCGCGTTGATGCCGCCCTGCGCGGCGATGCTGTGCGCCCGGCGCGGGCTGTCCTGGTAGCAGAACGACGTGACCCGGTAGCCCAGCTCGCCCAGGGTCGCCGCGGCGGACCCGCCGGCCAGGCCGGTGCCGACGACGATGACGGAGCGGTTGCGGCGGTTCGCCGGGTTGACCAGCCGCGCGGAGAAGCGGCGGCGGTCCCAGCGCGACTCGATCGGCCCGTCGGGGACGCGCTGGTCGGTGATCGGGGAACCCTCGGTGAAGTGCATGTCAGCCCACCAACCCGGTGACGACGGCGAACGGGACGGACAGGAAGCCGGCGCAGACCACCACGGCCACGCCGAGGCCGGCCACGCGCGACGTGGTGACCCCCAGCGTCTGCGTGGCGCTCCACACGCCGTGGCGGATGTGCAGGCCGAGGGCGAGCACGGCGACGGTGTAGGCGAGCACGACGTACCAGTGCCGGAAGTCCGCGACGACGTTGGCGTGGATCTCGCCGGCGACGCCGTGCGGGTTGAGCCACCCGGCGGTGAGGTCGAGCAGGTGGTAGACGACGAACAGCGCGATCACCACCCCGCCCCAGCGCATGGTGCGGGCCGCGTAGCTCCCCTGCACGCGCCGCCGGTGCTCGTAGCGACCGCGGGCCCTCCGGGCGCGGGCGGCGAGCTGGTGGGCGGCGGTGAAGTGCAGCGCCACGGCGGCGAGCAGGGCCACCCGCGTCGGCCACACGGCGCCGATCCCGCGCAGCCACCGGCCGTAGCCGTCGATCGCCTCGGGCCCGGCGAAGATCGCGAGGTTGCCGACCATGTGCGCGACGACGTACAGCAGCAGCACGGCGCCGGTGACCGCCATGACGGCCTTCTTGCCGACGGTGGTGCGGTAGAGCCGGATCGTGTCCACCCCGAGGACGGTAGGAAGAGGTGCGACGAGTCGTCCAATACATCGTGGAGTACGAGACGATAGCCTGTGGCTATGACGCTCACGCAGCTCGCGTACTTCCTGGCAGTGGCCAGGACGCGGCACTTCACCCGCGCCGCCGAGGAGGTGCGTGTGGCGCAGCCCTCACTGTCCAAGCAGATCCACGCGCTGGAGAAGGAGCTCGGGGCGGAGCTGTTCAGCCGGGCGCGGGGCAACATCGCCCTCACCCCCGCCGGCGAGGCGCTGCTGCCGGTGGCGAACCGCATCCTGTCCGATGTGGACACCGCGCGGCTGGAGGTGGCGGAACTGGTGGGGCTGCGGCGCGGCCGGGTGCGCGTGGGCGCGACGCCGAGCCTGTGCGGCAGCCTGTTCGCCGACGTGATCAAGCGCTTCCACGACGCGCACCCCGGCATCCGGGTCGCGGTGACCGAGGGCGGGTCGCGCGACCTGGTGGCCGCGCTGGAGGTCGGCGACCTGGACCTGGCGCTGGTCATCGTGTCGCCCGCGGACGCCGACCGGGCGCTGACCGTGGTGCCGGTGCTGCGCGAGGACCTGGTGGTCGCGTCCGCCGAGCCGCTCGGCGTGACCCGGATGCGCCTGGCGGACCTGCGCGAGCACCCGCTCGTGATGTTCCGGGCCGGGTACGACCTGCGGGAGACGACGCTGGCCGCGTGCCGCCAGGCCGGGTTCGAGCCGTCGTTCGCGGTGGAGGGCGGCGAGATGGACGCCGTGCTGCGGTTCGTGGAGGTGGGGTTGGGCGTGGCCATCGTGCCGTCCACGGTGCTGGCCACGCGGTCGCTGCACGCCACGCCGCTCGCGCCGAGCACCACCCGCACGGTCGCCCTGGCGCACCGCACCGACGTGGCCCCCACGTCGGCCGGCCGGGCGTTCCGCTCGGTCCTGCTGGGCTTCCTGCGCGGCGCGGAAATGCCCCCGGGCGTGCACCTGGTGGAGCCGTAGGCTGCGCCGCGTGCTGATCCGACGCGAGACCCCCGCCGACGTGGACGTCATCCGGGCCGTGACCGAGGCCGCCTTCGCCGCCCGGCCGGGCGGCGAGGCGTGGCTGGTGGACGAGCTGCGCCGGGACTCCGGCTGGATTCCGGCCCTGTCCCTGGTGGCCGAACTGGACGGCGAGGTGGTCGGGCACGTCGTGTGCACGCGCGCCACCGTGGGCGGGGCCCCCGCGCTGGGCCTGGGTCCGCTGAGCGTGCGCCCGGACCGGCAGCGCGCCGGTGTGGGCAAGGCCCTCGTGCACACCGTCCTGGGCGCGGCCGACGGCCTGGGCGAACCGCTGGTGGTCCTGCTGGGCGACCCCGCCTACTACTCCCGCTTCGGCTTCCGCCCGGCCGCGGACCTGGGCGTCACCCCACCCGTGCCCGAGTGGGCCCCCCACTTCCAGGCCCGCCCCCTGACCACCCACGTCCCCACCCTGCGCGGCGAGTTCCGCTACGCCACCCCCTTCACCCACCTCTGACCGCGAGTCGTAAGCCCATCCCGCGCGAGTCGTAAGCCCATCCCGCGCGAGTCGCAAGCCCGTGCCCCGCGAGTCGCAAGTCCGTGCCCCGCGAGTCGTAAGCCCGTGCCCCGCGAGTCGCAAGTCCGTGCCCCGCGAGTCGTAAGCCCGTGCCCCGCGAGTCGTAAGCCCGTGCCCCGCGAGTCGCGGTTGGCCGAACTTGAACCTACGACTCACCGAGCCTGAACTTACGACTCGCGCGGGATGGGCTTACGACTCGCGGGTCACCAGGTTTCGGGGGGTTCCACGAACGCCTTGCCCAGGTCGCGGGTCAGCGACAGCGCCCGCCGCGCCCAGGTCGCACTCGCCCCGGACAGGCCGCACGTCGGCGTCGGCACGGCGTGGGTGCCCAGGACGTCGCGCGGGAAGCCGAGCCGGTCGACCAGGTCGAGCACGGGCCGCGCGAGCGACTTCAGGGTCGGCGGCGAGGCCGGATCGGTGCTCGGCGTGACGCCGAGGAACAGCTGGGTCTTCTCCTCCCACGCCTCGCCGACCTCGTCCCACAGCGACTCCTGGAGCGCGGTGACGTCGAACGAGACCGCCTTCGCACCCGTCCGGCGCAGCAGCCCGATCGGCGGGTTCGGGGCGCAGCAGTGCAGGACCACGTCCGCCTCGACGCCCTCGACGACGCCCTGGAGCAGGGCGAGCGCGTCGGGTTCGGGCACCGCGGCCACCGTGCCGAGCTTGGACGGCGTCGGCAACAGGCCGCGCAGCACGGCGGGCAGCGACGGTTCGTCCAGCTGCACGAGCACCGTCGCCCCGGTCCGCCTGGCGACCTCGGCGACGTGCCGGTTCAGCCCTTCGACGAGCGACGCGGTGAACTCGCGCAGCGCGCCCCGGTCGGTGAGCACGCGGTGCCCGCGCACCAGCTCGACGTTGGCCGTCAGCGTCCACGGCCCGGCGGCCTGCACCTTGACCAGCCGGGGCGGGGCGGGGTCGGCGGCCTCCTCGAACGCGTCGAGGTCGCGGCGCATCAGGTCCACCGCACGCCGGTGGTCGCGGCCGGGGTGCGCGGCGACCCGGTAGCCGGACGGGACCACCTCGACGGGCAGGTCGACCAGCAGCCCGGCGGTGCGGCCGATCACGTCCGCGCCGACGCCGCGCGTGGGGAGTTCGGGCAGGTGGGGAAGTTCGGGCAGCTCGCCGAGAACGATCCGCGACGCTTCCAGCGGGTCGGTTCCGGGCAGCGAGCCGAGGCCGGTGGCGGTACCGGCGGTCCAGGGGAGGGCGTCCACCGGCACAGTCTCCCACCGACCGCCGCGGGACCACCCGCCCGAGGACCGCGTGCGCACCGCACGAGCCACAAAAGGTCTAGACCCATTGACGTCGTGGTGCAGACCACATACCGTCACCTTGTCGGTGCCGACAGTTGCGACGACACCGCCACGACCGTGGTGTGGGGGCGTGCCGCGCCCCACGTCCTCACACCACTCCCACCCCGGCCGGCGGACCTTAGGGTGCTGCCATGGACCCCGCGGAGATGCTCGCCAACGACCCCGCCTCGCAGGCTCTCGGCATCCGGGCGCTGGAGCTGGGCGACGGCACGGCCCGGGTGGCCATGGTGGTCACCGAACGCATGATCAACGGGCACGGCATCGGGCACGGCGGGTACGTGTTCCTGCTCGCCGACACCGCCTTCGCCTGCGCGTGCAACCGCCACGGCGCGGTGACCGTGGCGGCGCAGGCGGAGATCGACTTCCTCGCGCCGGTCCGGGCCGGCGACGAACTGGTGGCGGAGGCGGTGGAGCGGGTGCGGTTCGGCCGCAGCGGCATCTACGACATCACCGTGCGCCGGGGCGACGAGGTGGTCGCGGAGTTCCGCGGCCGGAGCCGGACGCTCAGGCCGAGCGCCGCAGACCCAGCACCTGGAGGGCGATGAACCCGGCCACGGCCGCCACCTGGGCCAGTACCAGGAACAGACCGGGGCCGGTCAGCGGGAACCAGCCGGCGAACGCGACCAGCAGGCTGTCCACCACCCACACCAGGTTGCCGATCACCACGACCGCGACCAGTGGCCGCACGGGCCGCGTGCCGAGCAGGAAAACGCCGATCCCGTAACCCACGAGGAAACGCCGAGCCCGCTCGCGAGGCCGCGCGGCAATCCGTGGTCGACGTCGAGGACAAGGGCCGACAGGCCCAGCGCGCCCGAGGCGACGCCGTCGAGCTTCAGCGCGAAGCGGAGCAGGTCGTCATTGCGCACAGCGGTGGTCGTCATGGCGTCGACACTGCAGCCCGGGGCACTGCCGGCGGTATGCCGAACACTGCCGACTCCTGCCGGTTCTCAGGGCGCGACCTGCGCGGACAGGTCTTCGGCCACCAGCCTGGCCCCCGCGTTCTGCCAGTTGTGCAGGGTCCGCTCCGGCACCTGGTCCACGAACCACGCGAGCGCCCGGCGGCCGACCGGGTCGAGGTCCTCGCGCTTGGTGCGCCTGCTGTAGGGGCGGATTCCGACGACGTAGTAGAAGCAGAGCGCGTTGTAGTGCCGCCACTCGTCGCTGGTGCCGAATTCGCCGTCACGCGGTTTCAACCGGGAATGCCCTCCAGCAGCAGCGACTTCAACTCGGCCGCGCGTTCCAGCGGGTTGTCCGGGGCGCCGCGCGCGGCCAGCCGGGCGTCGATCACCGGCAGGTCCACCAGCGGGCTGGCGACGAGCTTGCCGAGGTCGCCGTAGTGGCTCAGCGCGCGGCGGACGAGCTTCGCGAAGTCGGCCGGCACCTCCAGCGGCGGGCGCTTCGGCAGCGAGTCGACGGCCTCGCGCAGCTCGGCCCGCCCGGCCGCCACCGCGGGCACGGTGACCCGGTCGGCCAGCAGCGCCAGCGGGTTCGCCAGCACCTGCACGGCGATCGCGGCGGCGACCGTGCCGTACAGCAGCGGCACCAGCCGGTCGTCCAGGAACAACGCCACCTGCCCGCCGAACACCGCCGCGAGACCGGCCGAGGCGAGCAGCGAGCGCAGCATGTCGCCCCGGATCGCCTCGCCCTCGTCGAACGCGTCCGCCACCGCCACGAGCACCCCGAACAGCAGCAGGTCCACGCCCGCCGAGGCGACCACCAGCGCCCTCGGCAGCACGTCGAGCGGCAGCGCGCCGCAGCTCAGGCCGAACAGCGCGGTCACCGCGCCGAGCAGCGCGCGCCGGGTGCGCAGGCACAGCGCCAGCGACGCGGCCAGCGGCACGAGCACCACGACGGGCGCGAACCAGGCGGCCACCAGCAGCGGCACGGCGCTCCAGCGCCACCACCGGTCGTAGCGGGCGGGCAGCCGGCACACCACCGCCCCGGTCCACGCCACGGCCGGCACGGCCAGCGCCACCGGCGGCAGCGGGAGCGCGATCACGGCGGCGTAGGCCGGCAACCCGACCGAGGCGCGCCGGAGCAGGGCCTAGCGGGGGTCGCGCGCCAACAGGTAGAGCCCGAGCCACAGGCCAGGCCGGAGGTCACCACCGACAGCGTGATCACCGGGCGATCCTACGGTTGCGCCCACTGGGACGATGTGCGTCATGCCGGTCGAGCGGACGCTGCGCAGGGTGGCCGAGGAGGTCGAGCGGGGCGACCTGGCGAGCGTGCTGCGGGCACGGCAGCGGCTGGTCGGGCTCGTGACGAGCTACCCGGACCGGCTCGACCTGCGCGACCGCCTCGCCGGGGTGTACCGGCTGCTGGGCGACCCCGCCCAGGCCGGGCGGTGGAGCTACCTGGCCGAGGAGCGCGACGAGGCCGAGGTCGCCGCGTTCGAGCGCGCCTACCGCACGCCGCTGGCCCGGCTGACCGCGATGAACTGGGTGGGCGGCGAGGCCGCCGCGACGACGGGGACCGCGCGCGACCGGCTGGTGGCGCTCCAGAGCGCGGCCGGCGCGCAGCTGCGCGCCGAGCTGCTGGTGACCGAGGACCGCGACTCGTCGTGGGCGACGAACGCGCTCGTGCTGCTCGGCCTCGTGGTGGTGCTGCTGTGCTTCGTCGTCGGGGTGGTGACGCTCGTCATCTGGGCCTACAGGTGGTCCACCGGCTGAGCGCATCCTGGTGGCATGAACCCCGACGTCTCCGCCGCCGCCGACCGCATCCGACCGCACGTCCGCCGCACGCCCCAGTGGCGCGTCGAGGTCGACGGCCGGCCGCTCGTCCTCAAGCTCGAACACCTCCAGCTCACCGGCTCGTTCAAGCTGCGCGGCGCGGTGAACGCCCTGCTCACCGCAGGTTCACCCGAACGTGTGGTCACGGCGTCGGGCGGCAACCACGGCCTGGGCGTGGCGGAGGCCGCGCGGCTGCTCGGCGTGCCCGCCACCGTGTTCGTGCCGGTGAGCGCGCCGGAGGGCAAGGTGCGGCGCATCGAGGCGGCCGGCGCGAAGCTCATCCGGCACGGGGACACCTACGCGGAAGCGGTGCTGGCCGCGCGCGAGACGCCGGGCTTCTACTTGGAGGCGTACGACTCGCCGGACGTCGTGGCTGGTCAGGGCACTGTGGCGGCCGAGGTCGTGCAGGACGACCCGGACGTGGACGTCATCGCGGTGGCCGTCGGCGGCGGTGGTCTGGCGGCGGGCACGGCACTGGGCTCGGGGCTGCCGACGGTGGCCGTCGAGCCGGAGCGCTGCTGCGCGCTGCACCGCGCCCTGGCGGCCGGCGAGCCCGTCGACTCGGAGGTCGCCTCGGTGGCCGCATCCGCCCTCGGGGCCACCCGGGTGGGTGAAATCCCGTTCGAGGTGCTGCGGGCGCACGACGTGCGCCCGGTGCTGGTGTCGGACGCCGAGCTGCTGGCCGCCCGCGACCGGTTGTGGGAGGAGTTCCGGTTGGCCGTGGAACCGGCCGCCGCCGTGCCGTTCGCCGCGTGGCTGGCCGGGCGCGTGCCGGGTGAGCTGGCGTGCGTCGTGCTGTGCGGCGCGAACACCGACTGGACGCCCTGACGGGAACCCCGTCCCGGACCCCCGCACCGGGGGCCGGGACGGGTCGCTACTCCTCCCGCCACCGCCAGGACACCGGCACGTCGTCGGCCTCGCGCGGACGCGCGACCCTGGGCCCCGCTCCCCGCGCCTGAGCCGGCACGTCGACCTCGACCACCGGCACCATCCGGTCGACCCGCTCGACCAGCGCCTCGACGCGAGCCAGCACGGTCGCCCACTCCACCCGGTGCCGGCGTTCACGAGCGACCCACTGCACCGTCCGGACCTCGGCCCTCAGCCGCTCGTGCTGCTCGACCGTGAGGCGCTGCGCGGACGGGTGGTCGACCTTGCTCCCCAGCACACCGACCCGTTGTTCGACGTCCGCCAGCGACTGGCGTCGTCGTGCGTTGTCATGCGACACCCGACCAGTGTCCCAAATCGCACCGACAAAATCCCCGGCTCAGCGCGTCGACCTGATGGTCGCGCTCGCCAGCACGAGGTCGCCCGCGGCGTCCTCCCGGTACACCGCGACGGCCTGACCAGGGGCGACGCCGCTCAGCGGCTCCCGCAGGCGGACCACCAACTCGCCGTCGACGATTTCCGCGACCGCGGGCGCGAGGCCGCCGTGCGCGCGCACCTGCGCCACGCACTCCACCGGGCCGTCGAACCGCGCCCGCGTCACGGGCCGCGTCGCCACGATCTCGGTGACCTGGAGCCTCTCCGCCGAACCGACCCGCACGGTGCCGCTCACGGGCTCCAGCGACAGCACGTACCGCGGCCTGCCGTCCGGCGCCGGCGCGTCGATGCCGAGGCCCTTGCGCTGGCCGACGGTGAACTCGTGCACGCCGACGTGCCGGCCGAGCACCGCGCCGGTCTCGTCGTCCACCAGCACGCCGGGCTGCTCGCCGAGCTTGCGGGTGAGGAAGCCGCGGGTGTCGCCGTCGGGGATGAAGCAGATGTCGTGGCTGTCGGGCTTCTCGGCGACCTGCAACCCGCGCGCGGCTGCCTCGGCGCGCACCTCGGTCTTGGTCGAACCGCCGAGCGGGAACAGCGCGTGCGACAGCTGCTCGCGGGTCAGCGACGCCAGCACGTAGGACTGGTCCTTGCCGTCGTCGGCGGACCGGCGCAGCTCCACCTCGCCGCCCACCGCGGACAGCCGCGCGTAGTGGCCGGTGCACACCGCGTCGAAGCCGAGCGCGACCGCCTTGTCCAGCAGCGCCTCGAACTTGATCTTCTCGTTGCACCGCAGGCACGGGTTGGGCGTGCGGCCCGCCGCGTACTCGGCGACGAAGTCGTCCACCACGTCCTCGGTGAACCGCTCCGCGAAGTCCCAGACGTAGAACGGGATGCCGAGCACGTCCGCCGCGCGCCGCGCGTCCCGGGCGTCCTCGACCGTGCAGCAGCCGCGCGCGCCGGTGCGCAGCGTGCCCGGCTTCGCGGACAGCGCCAGGTGCACGCCGGTCACGTCGTGCCCGGCCTCCACCGCACGCGCCGCGGCCACGGCGGAATCCACACCGCCGCTCATCGCCGCCAGCACCCGCATCCCCGTCACACCTCCGCTGTCCTGTGGCCCCGGGTCCTGCCCGCGAGCCGCTTCAGGCCCGCGATGCCCGCGGTGCGGGCGCGGTCGACGACCGGGCCGATCACGTCGACCAGCTCGCGCACCTCGGCCGCCGTGGACGTGTGCCCCAGCGAGAAGCGCAGCGAGCCGCGCGCCGCCACCGGGTCCACACCCATCGCCAGCAGCACGTGGCTGGGCTGCGCCACGCCCGCGGTGCACGCCGAACCGGTGGAGCACTCCACGCCCTTGGCGTCGAGCAGCATCAGCAGGCTGTCGCCCTCGCAGCCGGGGAAGGTCAGGTGGGCGTTGCCGGGCAGCCGGTGCACCGGGTCGCCGTTCACCGCCACGTCCGGCACCACCCGGCGCACCTCGGCGACCAGCTCGTCGCGCAGCGCGGACAACCTCGCGGCCGCCTCCTCGCGGTGCTCGACCGCGTGCCGCACCGCCGCCGCCAGGCCCACGATCGCGGGCACGTCGAGCGTGCCGGAGCGCACGTCGCGCTCCTGCCCGCCGCCGTGCAGCACCGGCGTGGTGGGGACGTCCCGGCCCAGCAGCAGCACGCCCACGCCGTAGGGGCCGCCGACCTTGTGGCCGGAGAGGGTGAGGGCGGAGGCGCCGGACGCCGCGAAGTCCACGGGCACCGCGCCGACCGCCTGCACGGCGTCGGTGTGGAACGGCACGCCGGCGGCGGCGCACAGCGCGGCCAGCTCGCGCACCGGGTTGACGGTGCCGACCTCGTTGTTCGCCCACATCGCGGTGACCAGGGCGACGTCGTCGCCCAGCGCGTCGGCCAGCACCTCGGGCCGGACGCGGCCGAGGCCGTCGGGTTCGAGCCACGTGACGTCGGCGCCCTCGTGCTCGACCAGCCACTGCACCGCGTCCAGCACGGCGTGGTGCTCGACGGACGAGGCGACCACGCGCCTGCGGCGGTCCGTGCGGCGGGACCAGTAGACGCCCTTCACGGCGAGGTTGTCGCTCTCCGTGCCGCCACTGGTGAAGATCACCTCGGAGGGGCGCGCGCCGAGGGCGTCGGCGATGTCCTCCCGCGCCTCCTCGACCGCGCGCCGGGCCCGCCGCCCGGAGGTGTGCAGCGACGAGGCGTTGCCCGGGGTGGACAACGCCCTCGTCATCGCCTCGATCGCCCCCGGGAGCATGGGGGTCGTGGCGGCGTGGTCGAAGTAGGCCATCAGTGGTCCAGGGTAGCCCGCCCCAGCCGGCCGGCGAGTACGGCACCGAGCACGGCGACCCCGGCCATCAGCAGGTCGAACGGCAGCACGGCCGCGGTGGGCGCGGTGGCCGAGGCGAAGGTCGTGACGAGCACGCCGCCGAGACCGACCAGCAGCGCCGAGCCGAGCATGTCGCTGATCTGGAGCGCTGCCGAGTTGAAGCCCCGGTCGACGTCGGTGGACGCGGCCAGGGTGAGCACGCTGAGGCTCGACATGGCCAGCCCCATCCCGGCCCCGGCGATCGCCCACAGCACCGGCGTGGCCCACGCGGGACCCCACGGGGGTGCGATGAGCGTCACGCCCGCGATGCCCGCCGCGTTGAGGACGAACCCCCACCGCACCAGCTTCTCGCGCGGGATGTGCGTCCGGCGCGACTGCCACCAGGCGGCGCTCGACCAGCCGAGCGCGCTCAGCGTGAGCGGGATGCCGGAGGCGACGGCCGAGTAGCCGTGCACGGACGTCAGGGTCAGCGGGATGAACGCCTCGGCGGCGAAGAACGACCCGGCGAGCAGGGCGCGGGCCAGGATCGTCATCGGCAGGCCGGGTCGGGCGGTCAGCGTGCCCCTGGGCAGCAGCACGCGCAGCGAGGGCACCAGCGCGGCCAGCCCGGCGGCCCCGATCACCAGGTCGAGCCCGCTGGGGTGCTGCGCGGCCCAGCTCAGCGCCGCCACGCCCCCGCCGGCCCCGAGCGCCGCCCACGGCAGACCGCGCCGCGTGCCCTGGTCGGGGGTGTGCGCGGGCAGGTTCCGCAGGACCGGCACCAGCAGCAGCACGCCGAGCAGCACGAACGGCGCGAGCCCGAGGAACACCCACCGCCAGCTCGCCACCTCGGTCAGCCACCCGGACAGCGCCGGGCCGACCAGTGAGGGCACCACCCACGCGGAGGCCAGCAGCCCGAACACGGCGGGCCGGTCCCGTTCCGGGTACACCAGCCCGATCAGCACGTAGACCGCGACCACCTGCGCCCCGCCGCCGATGCCCTGGAGCACCCGGCCGAGCAGCAGCTGCACCATGTCCTGCGCGAGGCCCGCGACGACCAGGCCGACCAGGAACAGCGCCGGTCCCACCAGCAGCGACGGGCGCGGCCCGCGCAGGTCGCTCAGCCGCCCGGACAGCACGGTCGCCACGACGCTGGCGGCGAGGAAGGCGAGGAAGGGCCAGGCGTACAGGTCGTTGCCGCCCAGCTCGGCGACCATCCTCGGCATGGCGGTCGAGACGCCCATGTTCTCGAAGGCGAGGAGGGTGACGAGGAGCACTATGCCGATCGTCGGTCCCCGCCGTTCGGCGGTCCAGAGGTTGCTCTTGCCGGCAGGCGCCTCGGTGCTCGTCACGGCTCAATGGTTCAACCTCCACCCCCGTCGAGGTCAAGGTGATATGACCTGGACGGGCGGGGACCGCTCACGGCGGCACGGCCCGCGGCGCCGGCCGCGTCATCGCGGGCGTCCCGCCGGTGGCACCCGGCTCGGGGCGCCGAGCACCGAGTGCTCCCGCCGCACCGGCACGACCAGGTCGCCGTGCGCGACCCGCTCCGACTCCCGCTGCACGATCGCCGCCAGCTCGCGGCGGTCCGCCGCGCGACCGGGCGCGACCTCGTCGAGCACGTGCACCTCCACGACGAGCCGCCGGGCGCGCAGCACGCGCGACACGGAGTCGAGGAGCGTGTCCGAGCCGACGAACGCGGGCCGCGTCGAGGACGCCCCCTCCTGGAGGTAGCGCAGCACGACGGGCCGCACGGGCACGCCCGCGTCCAGCGCCGCCTGGAACAGGGCCGGGCGGTAGCGGCCGGACGCCACGCCGCACCACGTGGTGCCCTCGGCGTGGATGCCCACGGCCGCGCCCCCGCGCAGCGCCGCGGCCAGCTCCGCCACCGTGCCCGGCAGCAGGGACAGCCGCTCGCGGTCCAGGTACACGGTGCGGGCCGCGGTGATCAGGCGCCCCAGCACGGGCCAGTCGCGGATGTCCCGCTTGGCGACCAGGCGGATCGGCTGGGTCGCGTCGATGGCCAGCTCGTCCAGCCACGACACGTGGTTGGACACCACCAGCACGCCGCGACCGGGTGTCGCCTGGAACACCGGCCCGACGACCCGCAGCCGCGCGCCGAACGCCCGCAGCAGCGCCCGGAACCAGCCGCGCAGCAACGACTGGCGCGCCCCGCCCCGCAGCACGAGCACCGCGCACACCACCAGCGCGCCGGACAGCAGCACGACGAGCGCCGCGAACCCCCGGAGGAACGCCCGGAACCCGCCCACGGTCGGCGTCGAGCGGTCGACGCACCCGTCACCGCACGGCGACACCGGCATCCACGGGTGCGCGCTCACGCCCCCTCCCCGAGGAAGAACTTCAGGTACCGCCGGTCCACGCGGTCCATGCCGAGCAGCACGGGCAGGTCGACCACGCCGAAGTCGGCGTCCAGCGCGGGCGGTCCGCACACCCACGCGCCCAGCCGCAGGTAGCCCTTGAGCAACGGCGGCAGCACGGCCTTGCCGGTCCGCCGCACCGCGTCCGGGTCCCACGCGCGCAGCGGCACGACCCGGTGCTCCTCGGGCGCCAGGTGCCGGGCGCGCACCAGGTCCCACACGCCCGCCGCGAACGCGCCGCCGTCGTGCAGCGGCACGGAGGCGCAGCCGATGAGCCACGAGTGCCCGGACAGCAGCATGTACCGGGCGATCCCGGCCCACACGAGGGACACGACGGCGCCGTTGCGGTGGTCGGGGTCCACGCACGAGCGGCCCGTCTCCACCAGCGACGGCCGCAGCGGGTCCAGCCGGGACAGGTCGAACTCGGTGTCGGAGTACAGCCGCCCGGCCTCGCGGGCCCGCTCGGGCGGCAGCATCCGGTAGGTGCCGACGATGTCGCCGGTGCGGTCGTCGCGCACCACGAGGTGGTCGCAGAACTCGTCGAAGTCGTCCACGTCGTGGCCGGGCACGGGCGTGCGCAGGGTGGCGCCCATCTCCTCGGCGAACACCCGGTGCCTCAGCCGCTGCGCGGCGACGACCTCGTCGCCCTCGCGCGCGACCAGCAGGGAGTAGCGCGGCGCGTCGGAAGCGGCGTCACCGGTGCTGACAAGCAGTTGCGGCTGCGTCATGGGTCTGGTCTACCGACCGGTCGGCGACCGGGAGCAGGCCGTTCCGGTGACGCGTCGGTGAGGGCTCGGTGAAGCCCTGGTGGGCAGGGGACGGGCGAGGGCCGCCCCGCGACGTGCGGGACGGCCCTCGACGTGCGAGCGGGTGCTCAGCCCTTGCGCTTGCCCACCTCGTCGGTGAGCTGCGGCGCGACGGCGAACAGGTCGCCGACGACGCCGAAGTCGGCGATCTCGAAGATCGGCGCCTCCGGGTCCTTGTTGACCGCGACGATCGTCTTCGACGTCTGCATGCCCGCCCGGTGCTGGATGGCGCCGGAGATGCCCAGGGCGATGTAGAGCTGCGGCGACACCGTCTTGCCGGTCTGGCCGACCTGGAACTGGTGCGGGTAGTAGCCGGAGTCGACCGCGGCGCGGGACGCGCCCACGGCGGCGCCCAGGCTGTCGGCGAGCTTCTCGACGACGTCGAACTTCTCCGCGCTGCCCACGCCGCGACCGCCGGACACGACGACCGACGCCTCGGTCAGCTCCGGGCGGTCGCCGCCGGTGATCGGCTCGCGGCCGGTCACGCGGGTCACCGTGGCCGGGTCGGCCGCGGGGACCTCGACGGCCTGCTCGACCGCGTCGGCCGGGGACTCGGTCGCCTCGACGCCGCCGGGGCGGATCGCGATGACCGGGACGCCCTGCTTGACCTTCGACTTCACGACGTACGCGCCGCCGAAGATCGACTGGGTGGCCACGCCCTCGCCGTCGAGGTCGACGGCGTCGTAGAGCAGGCCGGAGCCGAGGCGCACGGCCAGCCGGCCCGCGACCTCCTTGCCCTCCAGCGTCGCCGACACCAGCACGGCGGCCGGGGACGCGGTGCCCGCGATCGCAGCCAGGGCGTCGACCTTGGGCGTCACCAGGACGTTGAGGGCGTCGTCGGACTCGACGGCGTAGACCTTCGTCGCGCCGTAGCGGCCGAGGGACTCCCTCACCTTGCCCGCGGTGCCGGGCGATCCGACCACCACCGCGGCCGGCTCGCCGAGACCGCGCGCGGCGGATAGAAGCTCATAGGTGACCTTCTTGACCTCGCCGTCGACGTGATCGACGAGGACCAGGACTTCGGACATGTGTTCCCTCGCCTTCAGATGAGCTTCTGGCCGACCAGGTACTCGGCGATCTTCGAACCGCCGTCACCCGAGTCCTCGACGCGCTGACCGGCGCTGCGCGGCGGCTTCGGGGCCGCCTCCAGCACCTGCGACCACGCGGCGCCGAGGCCGACCTCGCCGGCGTCCAGACCGAGGTCCGCGACGGTGAGCGTGCTCACGGGCTTCTTCTTGGCCGCCATGATGCCCTTGAAGGACGGGTAGCGCGGCTCGTTGATCTTCTCGTTCACGGAGACCACGGCGGGCAGGCTCGCCTCCAGGTGCGCCACGCCCTCGTCGGTCTCGCGCTCGGCCTTGACGGTGCCGCCCTCGACGCTGAGCTTGCGCACCTGCGTCACCTGCGGGAGGCCCAGCAGTTCGGCCAGGATGGCGGGCACGGCGCCCGCGCGGCCGTCGGTGGCCTCGTTGCCGGCGATGACGAGGTCGAAGCCCTCGACCGTGCCGATGGCCTTGGCCAACACCTTCGCGGTGGTGATCGCGTCGGAGCCGTGCAGCGCCTCGTCGGAGACGTGGATCGCCTTGTCCGCCCCCATGGACAGCGCCTTGCGGATCGCGTCGGTGGCGCGCGCGGGACCCATCGAGACGACGGTCACCTCACCGCCGTGCGCCTCCTGGAGCAGCAGGGCCTCTTCCACGGCGCGCTCGTTGATCTCGTCGAGCACGGCGTCCGCGGAGTCGCGGTCGAGGGTGTGGTCGGCGTCGGAGAGCTTGCGCTCTGACCAGGTGTCGGGCACCTGCTTGACCAGGACGACAATGTTCATGGGTCCTCTTCGACCTCCTGCGGACGGGCGGCGACGTGCCTGGGCGACGGTGGTTTCCCCCGGTCGCCGGTTGTTCTCGGTGACCCGTGACCCTGCCATGTCATCGCCGCGTTGGCATGGTGGTGTCGACCACCCCGATGTTACCCGTGAGTAGCAGGGGTGCAAACGACAGCAAGCACCCGGCAAGCGTGATGATGCTCACTGGGCCGTTCCGCCCACTCGCACGACCGCCTGCGCAGCGGTCGCGTCACCACGCGCGTCGTGACCACCCCGTTACAAACGCTCCCCCTGTTGGGTTACCGTCGCCCCATGTTCCGGCGAGTAGCGATAGTCACGGACTCCACCGCGTGCCTGCCGCCGCAGTTGACCGAGAAGCTCGGGATCACCGTCGCGCAGCTCCAGGTCCGGATCGGCGACTGGGTGGAGGACGAGGTCCGCGTCCCGGTGCCCAGGCTGGTGGACGCGCTGCGCGGTCGGCTCGACGTGGTCACCGCGCCGCCCGACCCCGGCGCGTTCTTCTGGACCTACGCCGACGCCGCGGCCTCCGGCGCGGAGGCGATCGTGTCGCTGCACGTGTCCACCGGGTTGTCGGGGACCGTCGAGGCCGCCCGGCAGGCCGCCGCCCAGTCGCAGGTCCCGGTCCACGTCGTGGACACCCGCACCTGCGGGATGAGCCTCGGCTACGCGGTGGTCGCCGCCGCCACGGTCGCCGCGGCGGGCGGCGGGGTCGAGCGGGTCGTGTCGGCGGCCCAGCGCACCGCGACCCGCAGCACCGAACTGCTCTACGTCGACACGCTGGAGTTCCTGAAGCGCGGCGGGAAGATCGGCCGGGCGGCGGCCCTGCTCGGCTCGACGCTGTCGATGAAGCCCCTGCTGACCATGTCCGGCGGGCAGATCACCCCGCTGGACAAGGTGCTCGGCGCGGAGCGGGCCGTGCGCAGGATGGTGGACATCGCGGTCAAGCGCGCGGGGGGCGGCCAGGTCGACATCGCGGTCGAGCACTTCGACTCCGCCGAGCGCGCGGGGTCCGTCCTGCAGTCGCTGCGCGGGAAGCTGCCCAACGTGCGCCGGTTCATGCTCACGCAGGTGAGTTCCGCGATCGGCGCGCACGTCGGCCCGGGAGCCGTCGGGGTGACCGTTTCGCCGGTTTAGCCGGGTTGGGAACCGCGGTGGGGGTTTGGGCGTTGAGCGGACAGGGAAGCTTGGACTGTCAAGGAGGTAGACATGGCTTCGCTGTTCAGCAAGATCGCCGCGTTCGCCCGCAGTCCTCAAGGTCGTCGGGTCACCGATCAGGTCAAGAACGCCGCCCGCGACCCGCGCAACCGCGCCAAGGCGCAGCAGATGCTGCGCAAGTTCCGCGGCAACAAGCACTAGCTCCGACAACGGCCACCGGCTCCGGCGGACGACGGGGACCGGTGGCGACCGGTCACCGGCGGCCCGAGTTCCGGTGACCGGGCTCCGACCGGCGCCGGGCCGCTTCGAACGCCCGCAGGTGGCGCTCGCGGCACCCGCTCGCGTCCGGCCGGGATTCCCCCGGCGGGTACGGGTCCGCCCGAACCGGCAGGTCCGCGGCGACGTGCGCCGGCGCCCCGTTCGCGGGATGCGCCGGCGTCGTCGCGTCCGGGGCCCGCTCCACCGGTTCGGCGGGTCGCCCGGTCTCCGTTCCCGGGGCGGCCGTTCCCGGGGCGACCTCTCCCCCGTCCTCGGGATCGGTGGCGGGCACGGTGCGCAGCACCACGGGTCCCGGGCTCCCCGGCGCCGCGGCCATCTCCGGCGCCACGGGCGCGAGGGCCACCAGCGCGGGCTCGGAACCGGCCCGCCGCGCCGGTTCCGGCAGGTCGCGCACCAGGTGGATGCGGCGCGCGGCGGCGGGCGCCACCGGCCGCTCGGGCTCCGGGTCGGGCACGACCGACAGCTTCGGCTGCTCGGGCAGCCCCTGCGGGATGCCCGGCACCGGGATGCCCAGCACCGGGTTGCGGTGGATCGGCCTGGTCGCGTAGTCCTCGGGCGGCCAGGGCTCCTCCTCGCGCACCCGCACGTCCGGTTCGACGGCCTCGGGCCACTGCCGGGGCTCCTCCTCCGGCACGGGCTCGCGCCGGAGCATGACGGCCGTCAGCACGCACCCGGCGACGAACGACAGCGCGCACAACCCGACGACGAACGCCACCGCACCTGACATCACCGCATCCCTACCCCACGAGCACGTCGACTCGGGGACCGTCACCGAAGGACGGGCCCCGCACCGGGGCGGCCACGTCCCCGGCGCTGATGGACTCGGCCGGGACACCGCGCCCGACCGGGGACTCCCGCACGACCCCGTCGCGCCCGGCGGACCGCGCCGGCTCCTGCGTCGGCCGGACCGGCGCGGCGGTGGGCCGCGGCGCCCCGTGGCCCGTCGACGAGGTGACGGACGGCGGCGCGGCGGCGACCTCCCCGCCGTGGCCGCCGAACCAGAACGCGGTGACCGCGGCGGGCACCACGACCAGCCCCGCCGCGAACGGCGGGACCGGCCTCCCGGAGCGGACGGGCATCAGGCGTCCACCCGGCGCCCGGAGTCCTGCCCCGCACCTACCTGCCCGCTGCCCGCCTGCCCCGCGCCGACCGGCACGCCGTTGGACTGCCGATCACCGCCCTGCCGGACCGCGTCGGCCTCCTCGGCGCTGGTCTGCTCCGGGATCAGGCTCGGCACGTGGTCGGCCGCCGACGCCAGCGCCACGCGGGCCGCCGCGAGCTGGTCCGCCACGGTGTGCCGCAGCTCGTCGAGCTGGTCGCTGCGCTGCTGGATCTCGGCGATGCGCCGGTGCGCCTCGCGCGCGGCCATCTTCACCAGGAACGCGGCCCGCGTGCGGGCCAGCTCCTCCTGCTCGGCGAGGTGCTGGTCGGCCTCGTGGCGACGCCGGGTCATGGTCAGCTCGAAGAAGTTCTGCGCCTTGGCGCGCTTGGCGTCGGACTCCGCCTCCAGCCCGGCGCACCGCTCGGCGGTCTCGCGCAGCAGGCGGTCCGCCTCCGCCTGGGCCTGCACCACGGCGGCGGCGCACTCGGCGTCGGTCTCCTCGGTGCGGGCCTTCAGGTGCGCCTCGACCTCGACGCGGCGGCGCTCCAGGTCGACCTCGCGCTGGTCCAGCTCGGCGGCACGCCGGTTCGCGGCCTCGCGCTGCTCGGCGGCGTGCGCGTCGGCGCGTTCGCGGAAGGCCTCGATCTCCGCCTCGACCTGGCGGACCCGCTCGGCCAGCTCGACCTCGGTGCGCTGCCGCAGGGCGGCCACGTCGCGCTCGGCGCGCAGCCGCAGCTCGTTCGACTCGTCCTCGGCGAGCAGCAGCATCCGGTGCAGGCGCTCGGTCGCGCCGGCCGTCGTGCCCGGCGACATCTCCATCCGCTCGATCCGCGCGCGGGCCTCGTCCAGGTCGCGCCTGGTCATCTCCAGCAGCTTGCGGAGGTCGGCGGCCTGCGCCAGGGCCTCGGCGCGGTCGAGGGTCGTGTACCTGAGCTGCTCCTCCAGGTTCTCCAGGTGCTCGATCACCTGCTTGCGGTGGAATCCCCGGTAGACCACGTCGAAACCCGCGTGCAGCGGAACAATCTCCGGCTCTTTCGCACCCATGGTCGCCCCACTCGGTTGAAGATTGGCCGAGAGTACCGAGCACGCGGCACCTCAACCAGCACTTGACCACCTCTCACTACCCCGCGCATCCCGGGGTGAAGCGGCCCGGAGCAGCCGTAACACTATCGTGGATGATCGCCGCCCCCCTGATTGGAGGTCACCCGATTGTGTCATTGTCGACGAATGGGCGACCTCCGGCGGAATGGCCACTCCACGCCGCTCCGGAAAACCGGGAACCGACCGCTCACGTGAATTCACCGCCCTCCCGGGACCGGGCGCTGCCTACCCGTCAGTAACGGGCAACTACGCTGGTCGGGTGACCGTCGAGCCGCTGCCCCTCACCGGTGAGCGCACCGTGCCCGGTGTCGCCGAGGAGAACTACTGGTTCAGGCGCCACGAGGCCGCCTACCTCGACCTCGTGCGGCACTGCGGGGGCGCGGTGGTGCTGGAGGCCGGGTGCGGCGAGGGCTACGGGGCCGCGCTGGTCGCCGAGCGCGCCGCGCGGGTCGTGGCGCTGGACTACGACGGGCCGACCGCCGCCCACGCCGCGCGGGCGTACCCGGCGCTGGACGTGGTGCGCGGAAACCTCGCGTCCCTGCCGCTGCGCGACGCGAGCGTGGACGTCGTGGCGAACCTCCAGGTGATCGAGCACCTGTGGGACCAGGAGGGTTTCCTCGCCGAGTGCGCGCGGGTGCTGCGGCCCGGCGGCAGGCTGCTCGTCACCACGCCGAACCGGATCACCTTCTCCCCCGGCCGCGACACGCCGCTGAACCCGTTCCACACCCGCGAGCTGGCGCCGGCGGAGCTGCGCGACCTGCTCGTCGGCGCGGGCCTGCGCGTGGAGCTGCTGGCCGGGCTGCGGCACGGACCCGCGCTGCGCGAGCTGGACGCGCGGTTCGGCGGCTCCGTCATCGACGCCCAGGTGGCGGTGGTGGTGGACGGCGGGGAGTGGCCCGCCGACCTGCTGGCGGCCGTGGCGTCGGTGCGCAGCGAGGACTTCGAGATCACCACCGACGACCTGGACGCCTCGCTCGACCTCGTGGCCGTGGCGGTGCGCGGGTGAGCGGTGCGGGGACGACGGGGACCGAGGGCACGTTCTGCCTGGTCCTGCACAGCCACCTGCCGTGGCTCGCGCACCACGGGGCCTGGCCGGTCGGCGAGGAGTGGCTGTACCAGGCGTGGGCGCACTCCTACCTGCCCGTGGTGGACCTGCTGGAGAGGTTCGCCGCCGAGGGCCGCGAGGACGTGCTGACGCTCGGCGTGACACCGGTGCTGGCCGCCCAGCTCGACGACCCGTACTCGCTGCGCGGCCTGCACGACTGGCTGGGGAACTGGCAGCTGCGGGCGCACGGCGCGGCTCCCCGGCTGCCGGACCTGGCGGCGCGCGAGCACCGGGCGTCCGCGTGGGCGCTGGAGCGCTTCGAGACGCGGTGGCGGCACGGCTTCTCGCCCGTGCTGCGCCACCTCGTGGACTCGCGGGTCGTCGAACTGCTCGGCGGGCCGGCCGCGCACCCGTTCCAACCGCTGCTCGACCCGCGCGTGCGGGCGTTCTCGCTGCGCACCGGCCTGGCCGACACCGCGCTGCGGATCGGCTCGGCGCCCGAGGGCATCTGGGCGCCGGAGTGCGCCTACGCGCCGGGCCTGGAGCACGACTACGCGCGGGCCGGCGTGCGGCGGTTCCTGGTGGACGGCCCGTCGCTGCGCGGCGACACCGCCGCGGGCAGGCCGGTCGGCACCTCGGACGTGGTGTGCTTCGGACGCGACCTGGAGGTGTCCTACCGGGTGTGGTCGCCGAAGGTCGGCTACCCCGGCGACCCCGCGTACCGCGACTTCCACACCTACGACCACCCCAGCGGGCTCAAGCCGTCCAGGGTGACCGGCAAGGGCGTCGCGCCGGAGGACAAGCGGCCCTACGAGCCGGACGCGGCGGCGCTCGCCGTGCGGCGGCACGCGGCGGACTTCGTGGACGTCGTCGTGGCGCGGCTGCGGGCGCTGCGGGAGCGGCACGGCAGGCCGTCGCTCGTGGTCGCCGCCTACGACACCGAGCTGTACGGGCACTGGTGGCACGAGGGCCCGCGCTGGCTGGAGGCCGTGCTGCGGCTGCTGCCCGAGGCCGGGGTGCGGGTCACGTCGCTGCGCGGCGCGGTCGAGGCCGGGCACGTGGGCGCGCCCGTCGAGGTGCCGCCGTCGTCGTGGGGCGCGGGCAAGGACTGGCACGTGTGGAACGGGCCGCAGGTCGCCGACCTGGTCGACCTCAACGCGTCCGTGCAGCGGGAGCTGCTGGAACTGGACCTGTCCGGCCCGGTGCGGTCGCCGGTCGCCGACCAGGCGGTGCGCGAGGCGCTGCTGGCGCTGTCCAGCGACTGGGCGTTCATGGTCACCAAGGACTCGGCCGCCGACTACGCGCGCTACCGGGCCAAGGTGCACGCCGACCGGTTCGCCGAGCTGGCCGCGCTGCTGCGCGCCGGGTCGCCGGCCCGCGCCCTGCCCCGGGCACGCGAACTGCGCGCGGTCGACGGGCCGTTCGGGCACCTCGACGCGCGGGGGCTGGGCCGGGTGGCCCGTCCCGGCGCCGCCCGCACCCAGCACTGACGCCGACGAATGCGAGGATGCCCCATGCGCGTGCTGATGTTGTCGTGGGAGTACCCGCCGGTCGTCGTGGGCGGCTTGGGCAGGCACGTGCACGCGCTGGCGACGTGCCTCGCGGCGCAGGGGCACGAGGTGGTCGTGCTGTGCCGGCAGCCCGCGGGCACGGACGCGGTGACGCACCCGACGTCCGACGAGGCGGTCGAGGGCGTGCGGCTGGTGCGCGTCGCGGAGGACCCGGCGCACCTGGTGTTCGAGCGCGACCTGGTGGCCTGGACGCTCGCCCTGGGCCACGCCATGACGCGGGCCGGGCTCGCGCTGCTGCGCGGGTGGCGGCCGGACGTGGTGCACGCGCACGACTGGCTCGTGACGCACGCCGCCGTGGCGCTGTCCGAGGCGTCCGGCGCGCCGCTCGTGGCCACCGTGCACGCGACCGAGGCCGGTCGGCACAGCGGGTGGCTGTCGCAGGTGCTCAACCAGCAGGTCCACTCCATCGAGTGGTGGCTGGCGAACCGCGCCGACGCGCTGATCACGTGCTCGGCGGCGATGCGGGCCGAGGTGGCGCACCTGTTCGAGGTGGAGCGGTCGCCGATCACCGTGCTGCACAACGGCATCGAGCCGCGCCGGTGGCGGGTGCGCGCCGCGGACGTGGCCGAGGCCCGCGCGGAGCACTCCCCGACCGGCGCGCCGCTGCTGCTGTTCTTCGGCCGGTTGGAGTGGGAGAAGGGCGTGCAGGACCTGATCGCGGCCCTGCCGAGGGTGCGTCGCGCGCACCCCGGCACGCGCCTGGTCGTGGCCGGCACCGGCACGCACCGCGACTGGCTCGTGGAGCAGGCACGCAAGCACAAGGTGCGCCGCGCGGTCGACTTCGTCGGCCACCTGCCCGACCGCTCCCTGGCCGCCGTGCTGGCCGCCGCCGACGCGGTGGTCCTGCCGTCGCGCTACGAGCCGTTCGGCATCGTCGCCCTGGAGGCCGCCGCCGCGGGCGCGCCGCTCGTCGCCTCCACCGCCGGCGGCCTGGGCGAGGTCGTCCTGGACGGCCGCACGGGCCTGTCGTTCCCGCCGGGCGACGTGGACGCCCTGACCGCCGCCGTCCGCGCGGTCCTGGACGACCCGTCGGCGGCCGCGCGCCGGGCGAGGGCCGCCAAGGCCCGACTGACCACCGACTTCGACTGGAACCGCATCGCCGCCGACACCGCGGACGTCTACCGCTCCGCCGCGGTCCGCGCCCGCGAGCCGCTGGGCCGGCCGAAGATCGCGACCGGAAACGCGTTCCTGTAAGAAGGAACCCGTGATCACCGACCGGACGCTCATCCGGACAGGCGAGGCCGTGCAGCTCGGCCACGGGGGCGAGCGCGACGCGGCCCGCCGGCTGCTCCAGGCGATCCGGGACGAGATCGGCGGCGAGCGGGGGACCCCCTGCACCGCTGCACGCTCGCGCACGCGATGGCGGACGTGCAGGACGACGTGCGCCGGGAACTGGTCCGGGACGAGCGGGCGCCGGCGGCGGCCGGCCCGCTGACCGACGCGCGGGTGGCGGAGGCGGGGGTGGCGCTCCCGGTGGCGGGCCTCTCCCCGTCGCCGCACCTCAACCTGAGCGAGTGCCACCGCAGGCTGGGCGACCTCGACCGGGCCCGCGAGCACCTCCGGCGCGCGCGGGACGCGATCGGCGCGCTCGGCGACGACGAGTACGGGCGGCTGATCAGGGACGGCCTGGAGCAGGTGGCCGAACAGCTGGAGAACGAGGCGTAGCCCGCCCGCGGGTCACCCCTCAGGGTCTCCCGACCGGGAGCAGTTCCGCGACCGCTCCAGGGCCTCCCGGGCCTTGCGCGCCATGTCGGCCACCGCCGCCCGGCGCACGGCGTCCGCCTCGTAGTCCGCGCGCCGGTCCTTCACGACGCGCGCCGGGATGCCGACGGCGATCTTGTAGTCCGGCACGTCGCCCCGCACGACGGCGTGCGCGCCCAGCACGCAGCCGCGCCCGATCCGCGTGCCGCGGGTGACGGTGACCTTCGTGCCCAGCCAGCAGTCCGGGCCGATGCGGACCGGGGACTTCACGATGCCCTGGTCCTTGATCGGCAGGTCGACGTCGGCCGTCACGTGGTCGAAGTCGCAGATGTAGACCCAGTCGGCGACGAGCGTGGCCGCGCCGATCTCCACGTCGAGGTAGCAGTTGACGGTGTTGTCCTTGCCGAACACCGCCTTGTCGCCGATGCGCAGCGACCCCTCGTGGCAGCGGATGGCGTTGCCGTCGCCGATGTGCACCCACCGCCCGATCTCCAGCCGGCCGTAACCGGGGCGGCAGTGCAGCTCGACGCCCTTGCCGAGGAACACCATGCCGCGCAGCACCACGTGCGGGTTCGCGATCCGGAACCGCAGCAGCCGCCAGTACCGCACCAGGTACCACGGGGTGTACGCACGGTGCCGCAGCACCCAGCGCAACGAGGCCAGGGTGAGGAACCGGGCCTGCTCCGGGTCGCGGCGCGACGTGCGCCACCTCGTCCACACCGGCGCGCCCCACATGCTCGTCACGCGGGCACTCTAGCCGCGCCTGCCCGGGCGGTACGGTCCCGGCGTCACCGAGCAGCGGGACGACGTGGGGGCACGTGGCGCACTGGGACGCGCACGGGACGGCGGGCCGCCGGCCCACCCGGGTCAGGGTCGACGCGCAGCGCGCGCGGGTCGGTGCGCGCGGACCGGCGACGCGCGGGCGGTCGTGGAGCCCGTGGGAGGTCGCGGGAGCTGTTCAACCTGTCGACCGGGTTCTGGCCGGCGGCCGAGGCGATCGACAAGGCGGACGGGAGCAGGGTCGTGGGTTACGTGGTGGGAGCAGGCGACCACGACCTCACCGTGATCGAGCAGACCGCGAAGCGGCCGGAGATCCTGCGCCAGGACTCGGTCGTCAAGAGGACGCTGTGCTCGACGCGCGACCGGGAGAACGCGGTCGCGCGCGTGGCGCTCACGCCTGTGCACCGGCTGCCGGCGCACCGCCGTGCCGATACGCCGCGGCTCCCCGCTGCTGACGGCGCGGCCGGACCGGCACCGCCCACCGGACGCCCCCGGTGGGCGCACCACCAGGATGGGGCACGTGACGACACCCCTCATCATCGACACCGACCCGGGCGTGGACGACGCCTTCGCCCTGGCCCTCGCGGTCGCCAGCCCGGAGGTCGAACTGCTCGGCGTGACCACGGTGTTCGGCAACGTCGCCCTGCCCGACACCACGGAGAACGCCCTGCGCCTGCGCGCCCTCCTCGGCCGCGAGGACGTGCCGGTCGCGGTGGGCGCGGCGCGTCCCCTCGTGCACCCGCAGCCGCGCCTGTCCAGCGCGCACGGCTCCGACGGCCTGTCGGGTTTCCGCCACACGCTGCCCGAACCGACCGCCCCTGTCGACGCGCGCGACGCCGTCACGCTGCTGCGCGAGCTGCTGGAGGCCGCCGACCGGCCGGTGACGGTCGTGCCCGTCGGCCCGCTGACGAACATCGCCCTGCTGCTGGCCGCGCACCCGCACGTGAAGCCGAAGATCGCCCGCCTGGTGATCATGGGCGGCGGCCTGGAGGGCGGCAACATCACCGCGTCCGCCGAGTTCAACCTGTGGTGCGACCCGGAGGCGGCCCGCCGCGTGCTGGCCGACGAGGACGTGCCCACGACGCTGGTCACGATGGACCTGACCAGCCGCTGCGCGGTGAGCGGCGAGTGGCTGGGCGACCTCGCGCGGACCTCGGCGCGGGCCGCGAAGCTGGTCGGCCTCACCCCCGACTACCTGGCCACCTACCGCCGCTTCCTGGGCATCGACGGCATGGCCGTGCACGACGCCGTCGCGGTCGCGGAGGCGATCCGGCCGGGCCTGCTCACCACCGCCGCCTACCCGGTGGACGTCGAGTGCGCGTTCGGCCCGAGCCGCGGCGCGGTCGTCGCGGACCGCCGCCTGGACGCACCCGCCGGGCGGCGCGTGGACGTCACGACGGGCGCGGACCTACCGGCCGTGCGCGACTTCCTGTTCGAGCGGCTGGGTGCGCTCGGCGACGGCGAGTAGGCACACCGGCTCACGGCCGATCCTGGTCAGCACGACGGTCCGCTCGACCGACCCGCTGAGCTTCAGCCGGCGGCGCAGCGCGTTCGGGTCCACGTCGAGCCCGCGGACCAGGATCTCCAGCCGGCCGACGTCGTGGGCGCGCAGGAGCGCCTTCAGCGACTTCTCGCCGTAGTGCCCGTGCTCCAGGACGCGGAACGCGCGCACGCCCGGCGGCGGGGTCGGTCCGGTCAGGTAGGCGATGCGCTCGTCGAGCTGGGCGAGGCCGTGGCGGGCGGCGTAGTGGCGCACCAGGCCCGCCCGCACCACGGCGCCGTCCGGGTCGACCAGCCACTCGGCGGGCGGGGTGACGGGGCAGTCGTCGGGGTCGGCGGAGGTGATCGTCCACTCCGCGCCGGACGACGACAGGACGGTCGCCCGCCGCGCGACGCCCGCCGTGGCCAGGCCCCGCGTCCACAGGCACGCCTCGCGGACGGCGCCGTCCAGCGACACCAGCTCGACCTCGTCGGCCCACGGCGCGACCGCGAAGTCCACGCCCGGTGAGCACTTCACGGCCAGGTCGCGCCCCCCGTACGCGGCGGCCAGCCCGTCCAGGGGCGGCAGGAAGTCGGCCGGGCGCCACGTGCGGCGGCCCGCCGAGTCGCGCCGCGCCGGGTCGGCCAGCACGGGCACCCCGCGCGACACGGGGCGCAGGGCGTCGGCGCGCACCACGGCCGCGCCGGGCACGTTGTGCCGGGCCATCGCCAGCCGCACGGGGTCGAGGTCGGAGCCGAACGACCCCGGCGGCAGCGCGGCGAGGTCCGCGCCGACCGAGCACGTCACGTCGTGCACCGGCCCGGTGAACCGCCGGGCCCGGTGCGCGGCGACCGGGTGCGCGGTGGCCTGCTGGAGCGCGTCGGCGGTGAACAGGCCGTCCTCCGCGAACGGCACCCGGCCGACCGCCCTGCGCCGCAGCAGCAGGGTCTCCAGCACGGCCGCGAAGTGCTCGGGCGCGACCGCCCGCGCCGCCCGCACGTCGGACAGCCGCGACGCGTCGGTCAGCGGCAGGTCGGCCAGCGACGACAACGCGGCGCGACCGGCGTCGGAACGCAGGTGCGCCACGTCGTCGAGGCTGAACTCGTACCCCACTGGAGCGGCTCCGCTAGACCGGCTTGCGGCCCGTCACGGAGACGTTGTAGAAGACCTCGCGCGGCAGGACCTTCGACAGCACGTTCTCGTCCACCCAGGACAGGCGCTGCCAGGTGCGGTAGGCGAACATCGCCCAGCCGAAGCCCAGCTTCTCGCGCGGCACGGCGGCCTCGAACGTGCGCACCGGCCACCCGAACAGCGCGGCCGACAGCTCCTCGGTCACCGCCTTCACGTCCACCGCGCCCGCGCCGCGCGCGGTCCGCTCCAGCTCGCCCGGGTCGAACGTGTGGAGGTCCACGACGGCTTCCAGCGCCGCCGCGCGCGACGACTCGTCCAGCTCCTCCTGCGGCCGGCGCCAGTCGTTCAGCGGCGACAGCTTCGTCACGTTCGTGGTCAGCCACCAGGTGAGCTGCCCGAGCTTGCGGGCGTAGAAGTTGCCCACGTTCGTGGGGTCCCCGGCGAACACGAACCGCCCGCCCGGCTTGAGCACCCGCAGCACCTCGCGCATGGCGGCGGGCACGTCCGGGATGTGGTGCAGCACCGCGTGGCCGACGACCAGGTCGAACGTGTCGTCGTCGTACGGGATGCGCTCGGCGTCGGCGACCCGGCCGTCCACCGGTAGTTCCAGCTGCTCGGCGTTGCGCAGCGCCACCTCGACCATGCCCGGCGACAGGTCCGTCACGGACCCCTTCTCGACCACGTCGCCCTGCATGAGGTTGAGCAGGAAGAACCCGGTGCCGCAGCCCAGCTCCAGCGCGTGCGCGTACGGGCCGGTGTCGCCCGCGACGGCGCGGAACCGGTCGGTCGCGTAGGTGATGCAGCGCTCGTCGTAGGAGATCGACCACTTCTCGTCGTACGTGCCGGCTTCCCAGTCGTGGTACAGCACGTTGGCGAGCTTGGGGTCCTCGTAGGCGGCCTGGACCTCCTCCGCGGTGGCGTGCGGGTGCGGTTTCGGGTCGACGGGGTCCACCGGCCCGGGGGTGTCCACGCGATCAACGGCCACTGAACTTCGCCTTCCCCGGGCCGTTCTCGATGAACGACGCCATGCCGGTCTTCTGGTCCTCGGTCGCGAACATCGCCGCGAACAGCTGGCTCTCCAGCTTCAGGCCGCTGCCGAGGTCGGTGTCGAGGCCGCCGTCGATGGCGGCCTTGGCGGCGGCGTAGGCGCGCACCGGGCCGCCGACGAACTGCCCGGCCCACCGCCTGGCCGCCTCGTACACGTCGTCGGGCGCGACGACCTCGTCCACCATGCCGATCCGCAACGCCTCCTCGGCGCCCACGAACCGGCCGGTGTAGACGAGGTCCTTGGCCTTCGACGGGCCGATCAGCCGCGGCAGGCGCTGCGTGCCGCCCATGCCGGGGATGACGCCGAGCAGGATCTCCGGCTGGCCGACCTTGGCGTTGTCGCCCGCGATGCGGCGGTCCGCGCACAGCGCCAGCTCGAAGCCGCCGCCGAGCGCGTAGCCGGTGACGGCCGCCACGGTCGGCTTGGGGATCTCCTCGACCGCCCGCAGGGCCGAGGTGAACGAGCCCGCGCGGGCGGCCATCTCGGCGTAGGACAACCCGGCCATCTCCTTGATGTCCGCGCCGGCCGCGAAGACCTTCGGGCCGCCGTAGACGATCACGGAGAACACGTCGGCGCGGTCGGCCGCCTCCAGCGCGGCGGACCGGATCTCCTCCTGGACCTGCCTGTTGAGCGCGTTCATCGGCGGGCGGTCCAGCCGGATGGTGCCGATCCCGCCCTCGACTTCGAGCCTCACGAACTCAGCCACGCAGTCCTCCTCGACCGTGCGTCAATAGCCGCCTCGCAGGTTACTACCGGGTAGTCGGGCTGCCCGCCCGGCCGTCACGCCTGCTTGCGGCGGGCGAAGTACCGGTCGCCCGCGCGCTGGAGCTCCAGCGGCTGGTCGAAGGTCCTGGTCAGGTTCTCCTCGGTCAGCACGTCCGCCAGCAGGCCCTGCGCCACGACGCCGCCCCCGCGCAGCAGCAGCGCGTGCGTGAAGCCCGGCGGGATCTCCTCCACGTGGTGCGTGACCAGCACCATCGCCGGTGCGTCCGGGTCGAGCGCCAGCTCCGAGAGGCGCGCCACCAGGTCCTCGCGCCCGCCCAGGTCCAGCCCGGCGGCCGGCTCGTCGAGCAGCAGCATCTCCGGGTCGGTCATCAGCGCGCGGGCGATCAGGGTGCGCTTGCGCTCGCCCTCGGACAGCGTGCCGAACGCGCGGTCGGCCAGGTGCTCGATGCCGAGCGCGCCCAGCAGCTCCTTCGCGCGGCCCGTGTCGAGCTTGTCGTACTCCTCGCGCCACCGGCCCAGCACCGCGTACCCGGCGCTGACGACCAGGTCGACGACCTTCTCCTCGTTGGGGATGCGGTTCGCCAGGGCCGCCGAGCAGAGGCCGATGCGCGGGCGCAGCTCGAACACGTCGGTCTTGCCGATGCGTTCGCCGAGCAGGTGCAGCTTGCCCTTGGTCGGGTGCAGCTCGGCGCCGGCCAGGCGCAGCAGCGTGGTCTTGCCCGCGCCGTTGGGGCCGAGCACGACCCACCGCTCGTCGAGTTCCACGCCCCAGTCCACGTCGCCGACCAGCGTGGTCTTGCCACGTCGAACCGAAACACCCTGCATGTGGATGACCAGATCTTCGTTTTCCACGCTCGTCCTCGCCCCGATCGACACCAACCCCGGCCATTGTTCTGCAAGCCCCCTCGCGAGCGGTGCGGCGGGTGCGGGTTCATGTGACGTTCCGGCCACGTCGCGCGCTCATCCCCACTCCGTCGGTGGCTGCTGGAAGGATCGCGGTATGCCAGCCGACTCGATCCTGCTTGCCGGCCGACCGTTCCCCCTCGGCGCCCACCCGGAGGCCGGGGGTGTGCGCTTCGCCGTGTCCGCACCGCCCGCCGAGGCGGTCGAGGTGTGCCTGATCAGCGAAGACGGCACCGAGGAGCGCGTCGAGCTGACCGAGCGCACGTTCGGCGTGTGGCACGGGTTGATCTCCGGCGTCACCCCTGGGCAGCGCTACGGCTACCGCGTGCACGGCCCGTACGACCCGTCGCGCGGCCTGCGCTGCAACCCGGCGAAGATCCTCGTGGACCCGTATGCGACGAGGATCACGGGCGCGCTGACCGACCTCGACGCCGCCCTCGGCTACGTGGGCGACCCGATGCACGGCGGGCCGTCGACGGTCGACTCGCTGGGCAGCGTGCCGCTGTCCGTCGTCACCTCGCCGGGCGGGCCGGACACGGGCGTGAAGCCCGAGGTGCCGTTCGAGGAGGCGGTGGTCTACGAGCTGCACGTGAAGGGCTTCACCCAGCGGCACCCCGGCGTGCCCCAGCACCTGCGCGGCACCTACCTGGGCCTGGCCCACCCGTCCGTGGTGGAGCACCTGGTGCGGCTGGGCGTGACGACGGTCGAACTGCTGCCCGTGCAGGCGTTCCTCGACGAGCCGTCGCTGGTCGAGGCCGGCCGGCGCAACTACTGGGGCTACTCGCCGCTGGCGTGGTTCGCGCCGCACCCCGGGTACGCCAGCGAGCCCGGCCGCGAGGTCGAGGAGTTCCGCACGATGGTGTCCGCGCTGCACTCGGCGGGCATCGAGGTGCTGATCGACGTCGTCTACAACCACACCTGCGAGGGCGGCCCGGACGGGCCCACGCTGTCCTACCGGGGCTTCGACGCGCCCGGCTACTACCTGCACATCGAGGGCGGTGGCACGCTCGACATCACCGGCTGCGGCAACACGACCGAGGCCGGGTCGCCGCAGTTCGTGCGCCTGGTGACCGACTCGCTGCGGTACTGGACGACCGAGCTGGGCGTGGACGGGTTCCGGTTCGACCTCGCGTCCACGCTGGGCCGACCCGGCGGGCGGGGCTTCGACCGGGCGTCGGCGATGCTCACCGCGATCACCACCGACCCGGTGCTGTCGCGGTGCAAGCTGATCGCCGAGCCGTGGGACGCCACCGGCGACGGCTACCGGGTCGGCGACTTCGGCGTGCAGTGGGCCGAGTGGAACGGCCGCTACCGCGACACGGTGCGCGACTACTGGCGCGGCATGACGAGCGTGCGCGACCTGGCCTACCGGCTGTCCGGGTCGTCCGACCTGTACTCCGACGACCTGCGCCGGCCGTGGCAGTCGATCAACTTCGTCACCGCGCACGACGGGTTCACGCTGCGCGACCTCGTGTCGTACAACGACAAGCACAACGAGGCCAACGGCGAGGACAACCGCGACGGCACCAACGACAACCGGTCGTGGAACTGCGGCGCCGAGGGCGAGACCGACGACGCCGAGGTGCTCGCGCTGCGCGCCCGGCAGGCCCGCAACCTGTTCGCCACGCTGCTGCTGTCCACCGGCACCCCGATGCTGACCGCGGGCGACGAGCTGTGGCGCACCCAGCTCGGCAACAACAACGCCTACTGCCTGGACGACGAGACGTCCTGGGTGGACTGGGAGCTGTCGCCCGAGGCCGAGTCGATGCTGGCGTTCGCCCGGCGGGTCATCGCGCTGCGCGCGACCAGCCCCGCGCTCCGGCAGCCCGCGTTCTTCGACGGCCGCACCACCCCGTCGGGCGCGCCGGACCTGGTGTGGTTCCGCCCGGACGGCGAGGAGATGGCCGAGACGGACTGGTTCGACGACGGCCGCCGGTTCCTCGGCATGTGGATCGACGGCTCCACGTCGCTGTCCCGCTCGCGCGACGGGGAGCTGGTGTCCGACGACTCGTGGCTGCTGCTCGTGCACGCCGGCGACGAGCCGTTGGAGGTCACCCTGCCGGGCCCGGAGTACGGCGGTCGCTACGAACCCGTGGTCGACACGACCACGGCCGACGGCTCGCCGGCCACGCCGGGCAGCTTCGCGGCGGGTGCGCCGCTGGTGCTGGGCGGCCGGGCGCTGGTGTTGCTGCGCGTGCCCGGCTGACCCGGCCGGGGTCACCCGGATCGCTCGGACACCGAGGCAATCCTGCCTGGTGAGAGCGCTCGGGCGGGGTGCCGCGGGCCGTGACAGGATGCCGACGTGGACCGGCCGTTGCTCACGTGGCGTGACCGCACGATCGACCTCCTGCTGGTGGCGTCGTGCGGCTGTAGCCGGACGCGGCGCGGTCGGTAGGAGGCCCGGGAGCCACCCCGGAACCGCGTCGCGTCCCGATCGCTACCCGCACCCGTAGCCGTCAGGAGCGACCCCGTGACCACGACGACCCCGCGCGCCGACCTGCACCCGGCGCTGGACGTGCCGCTGCTGCGCGACCTCGTCCACCCCGACCGCGAGCTGTGGACGCCGCGCGAGCTGCGCGAGCTGACCTCCACCGTCGCGAACGAGCTGACCACCCCGCTGCTGGAGATCCTCCGGTACGACCGGGAGCGGCGCTGGTGGGCGCGCCTGGGCCTGACCGGGGGCGTGGAGCTGTGGCTGCTGAGCTGGCTGCCCGGCCAGGGCACCGAGCCGCACGACCACGGTGGCGCGGCGGGCTCGTTCACCGTGCTCACCGGCGAGCTGTCCGAGGAGTACCGCTACCCCGGCGGTCCGGTGCGCGACGCCACCCGTCCGGTGGGCAGCGCCCTCGGGTTCGGCGCGGGCCGCGCGCACCGGGTGCTGAACCGGGGCATGATCGGGGCGGCGAGCGTGCACGCGTACTCGCCGCCGCTGGTGCCGACGCGGGAGTACCCGAGCCTGCTCGACATCCCGGACGAGATCCCGCCACTGCCCGCGCGGAGGCTGCCGCTGGAGCAGCTGCGCGAGTTGGCCGACCAGGAGGGCCCGTGAGCGTCGAGCAGTTGTTGGAGGAGGCGCGCGGTTCGCTGGCGCGCGTGGAGCCGCACGAGCTGGCCGAGCTCGACGACGTGCTGGTCGTCGACATCCGGCCGCGGGAGAACCGGGCCGCCGAGGGCGAGATCCCCGGTTCGGTGCCGGTGGAGCGGATCGTGCTGGAGTGGCGCCTCGACCCGACCGGCGAGTGGCGCATCCCCGGCTTCACCGCCGACACGACCGTGGTCGTGTTCTGCAACGAGGGCTACTCCTCCAGCCTGGCCGCCCGGGACCTCCAGCGCGTGGGCCTGCCGAAGGCGACGGACCTCGTGGGCGGCTTCCGCGCCTACGCCGCCGCCGGCCTCCCCGTCCGCCCGGGCCCCACCGAAGCCGTCACCTGACCGGGAGTCCGACGCCCAGGGTCCTGGGCGTCGGACTCCCGCGGTGGGAACCCGGGGTGGGGCGGTAGCGTCTCCTGCTCTGTGTGGAAATGGCTGACCGGGCTGGTCCTGGTGGTGTTGGCGGTCTGGCGGCCGGGCGTGGTGAGCTTCGGCGGGGCCGCGGTGGGGACGTGGGCGGTGCTCGCGCTGCTCCAGTTGGGACTGCTGGTGGGCGCCCTGGTGTTCGGCGTCCGGGTGCCGCTGGTCGTCATCGGCGTGGGCGGTGAGGTGCGCACGTGGACCAGCCCGCGGCGGCGGGTGGTGTGGCGGACCGTGCCGCTGCTGTTCGCCGTCGGGCTCAGCTCGGTCAAGGCGCCCGTGCGCAGGCGGCTCTTCCTGACCGCGCTCACCTCCCTCGTGTCGAGCGCGGCGGCCGTGGCGGGTGCCTGGTCGGCAGCGCGGGCGGGAGGGGGCTTCTGGCACGGGTTCGCCATCGCCGGCACGGCGGTGCTGGTCAACGCGCTGTGGCCGCGACGCGGGGCGGGCACGACGTCGCCCGGCTGGTTCCTGTTCTCGCTGCCCCGGCTGACCGGGCGCACCGCCGAGGAGTTCGAGGCGACGCCGCTGGTCAACGAGGTGTCGGACCTGCTCGCGGTCGGCGACCTCGACCGGGCCGAGGTGGCGGCCGAGGAGATGGCGCGGCGGTACCCGACGCTGCTGCTGTCGACGTCCGCGAAGGTCGCGGTGCTGACCCTGCGCACCAGGTACGCCGAGGCGCTGCACGCGGTGAGCGCCCTGGTCGGCCGCACGGACCTGGAGCCGCGCGACATGGCGTTCGTGATGGCCGAGATGGCCAGTGCCACGGCCAACGCCGTGGAGGGCGGCCAAGTGCCCGCCGACATCGGTCTGCCCGCCGCGCGCCGGGCCGTGGAGGGCGCGATGCAGCTGGGCTACCCGCGCTACCGCTGCACCGGCACGCTGGCGCAGCTCGCGCTGCTGGAGGACGACCACGCCGCGGCGATCGCCCTGGCCACCCAGGCCGGGAACACCAGCGAGAGCGGCCTGGGTCGGGCGGACGCGCTGGCCACGATCGCCCGCGCGCAGATGGCGTCCGGCGACAACGCGGCGGCCCGCCGCACCCTGGTGGAGGCGGTGGAGCTGGCCGGCTGGATGCCCCGCGTGGCCGAGACCAGCGCCCGGCTCAACGTCGGCTGACACCCGTTGCCACCACCCCCGGTCAGGTGGGCCGCGCGGACGTCGTCGTGGGCGAGGGGGTGGTGGTGGAGGTGGGTGAGGGCGAGCCCGGCGCGGGCACGGTCGGCAGTCCGCCCTCGGGTTCGGGCAGGCCGCAGTTCGCCAGCAGGTCCTTCACCGTCTTGAGCACGCCGGTGACCTCGTTCTTCAGCTTGCCCGGGTCGGGCGGCACGGCACCGGGCACGACCTTGCTCAACACGCTGTAGACCCCGGCGAACGAGGCCATCGCGTGGGACGGGCACAGCTCCGGCCCCGGGAACGGCTCTGCGGCCGGCGACCCGGCGGCGGGCGCGCTCACCGGCGGCACCGGCAGGCACTTCGCGCCCTGCATCGCGGTCAGCAGCCCGAGCGAGTCGCCGAGCGCCTCCGACACCGCCTTGCCCTCGGGCGGCTCGGCCACGACGCCGTCGACGACCCCCTTCAGCGTCGACGACAGCTGCCCCACCAGCCCGCCGCACGCCGCCGGGGGTTCCTCCGCCACCGCCGAGGGGACGACGAGGACGACCCCCGCGACGATCAGGGAAATACCGGACGCGATCGATTTCCGGATCGTTCCCACTCGACCTCCAGCACGATCGGCGACCCGTTCGGCGGGCTGTTCCACGCAATCGAGCGTAAGGCGCTGAACTGCCCGCTACCAGCGGAGACACCGATTTCACCTGAAGGTCGAACGCGGTTCTGACGTGTTGGGAGAAATGCGCTCCGGATGACCGTCGGTCACCACCGACGGTCATCCGACCGGGTCACCAGCCCGCGAGCACCACACGTCCGAGTTCAGCCGGTGACGCCAGCAGTTCGTGCCGCGGCAGCACGCGCACGGTGTACCCGACGGCGCCCGCGTGCGGCAGCGGCACCTCGGCCTCGTAGTTGCCGTTGCCCGCGTAGGCCATGCCGTGCGTGACCACGTCGTACAGCTCGTCCGAGTCGCCGACCCGGCCGAGCGCCACCTGCACGTCCACCTCGGACGGCTCCAGCCCGGCCAGCTCGACCCGGGCCCGCACGCCGACCGGCGCGCCGAGCAGCGGCGCGGCGGACCCGTTGAGCGAGACGTCCGAGTCGAGCACCCGCACCCGCGTCCACGACGCGCGCAGCCGCTGCCGGTAGGCGGCCAGCTCCTTGGCGCCGCGGTAGCCCTCGCCGACGACCGACGCGGCCGACGCGGCGGCGGGCGCGTACAGGTTCTCCACGTACTCGCGGACCATGCGCGACGCCTGCACGGCCGGGCCGAGCGAGGCCAGCGTGTGCCGGACCATCGAGAGCCAGCGCGCGGGCACGCCGTCCTCGCCGCGGTCGTAGAACAGCGGCGCGACCTGGTTGCCGAGCAGGTCGTAGAGCGCGGCGGCCTCCAGGTCGTCGCGCCGGGTCGGGTCGGTGACGCCGTCCGCGGTCGGGATGGCCCAGCCGTTGCTGCCGTCGTACAGCTCGTCCCACCAGCCGTCGCGGATCGACAGGTTGAGGCCGCCGTTGAGCGCCGACTTCATGCCGGACGTGCCGCACGCCTCCAGCGGGCGCATCGGGTTGTTCAGCCACACGTCGCAGCCCCAGTACAGGTACCGGGCCATGGACATGTCGTAGTCGGGCAGGAACACGATCCGGTGGCGCACGCCCGCGTCGTCGGCGTAGCGCACGATCTGCTGGATCAGCGCCTTGCCGCCGTCGTCGGCCGGGTGCGACTTGCCCGCGACGACCAGCTGCACGGGGCGCTCGGGGTGCAGCAGCATCGCGCGCAGCCGCTCCGGGTCGCGCAGCATCAGCGTGAGCCGCTTGTAGGTGGGCACGCGGCGGGCGAAGCCGACGGTCAGCACGTCCGGGTCGAAGACGGAGTCGGTCCAGCCGAGTTCGAGCGCGGACGCGCCGCGCTGGAGCCAGGACGCGCGGGTGCGGCGGCGGACCTCGTCGACGAGCTTGCCGCGCAGGTCGTTGCGCAGCTCCCACAGCCGCTGGTCGGTGACCGGCTCGAACCCGCGCGGGCCGACGCCGTCGTCCTCGCCGTCGCCGAGCAGCCTGCTCATCTCGGTCGCCGCCCACGTCGGGCCGTGCACGCCGTTGGTGACCGAGCCGATGGGCACCTCGGTGGCGTCGAAGCCCGGCCACAGGCCGCGGAACATGTCGCGGCTGACCCGGCCGTGCAGCTTGGACACGCCGTTGGCGCGCTGCGCGAGCCGCAGTCCCATGTGGGCCATGTTGAACAGGCCGGGGTTCTCCTCCGCGCCGAGGGCGAGGACGCGCTGCGTGTTCACGCCCGGCAGCAGCGTCCCGGAGCCGAAGTAGTGCTGGACGAGGTCGACGGGGAACCGGTCGATGCCCGCCGGCACGGGGGTGTGCGTGGTGAACACGGTGCCCGCGCGCACGGCGGCCAGCGCCTGGTCGAAGTCCAGGCCCTCACCGGTGACCAGCTCGCGGATGCGCTCCAGGCCGAGGAACCCGGCGTGTCCCTCGTTGGTGTGGAAGACCTCGGGGCTCGGGTGACCGGTCAGGTCGCAGTACGTGCGCACGGCCCGCACGCCGCCGACGCCCGCCAGGATCTCCTGGCGGATGCGGTGGTCCTGGTCGCCGCCGTAGAGGCGGTCGGTGACGCCCCGCAGGTCCTCGTCGTTCTCCTCCACGTCGGAGTCGAGCAGGAGCAGCGGGATGCGGCCCACCTGGGCCTTCCAGACCTTCGCGCGCAGCACGCGGTCGCCGGGCATGGCGACGTGCACGAGGATGGGCGCGCCGGACGGCTCGGTCAGCAGCTCCAGCGGCAGGCCGCGCGGGTCGAGCACCGGGTAGTGCTCGATCTGCCAGCCGTCGAGGCTCAGCGCCTGGCGGAAGTAGCCGGACCGGTAGAGCAGGCCGACCGCGATCAGCGGGACGCCCAGGTCGGACGCCGCCTTCAGGTGGTCGCCGGCGAGGACGCCGAGGCCGCCGGAGTAGTTCGGCAGGGCTTCGGTGACGCCGAACTCCATCGAGAAGTAGGCGACGGCCGCGGGCAGGGGGGCCGTCTCGTGGTCGCCGTGCTCGCGGCGCTGCCGGACCTCGTCCCGGCGGCGCTGGAACCAGCGGGGGCCGGTCGTGTAGCGGTGCAGGTCGTCGGCGAGCGCGCGGACGTGGGCCAGGAACTGCTCGTCCCCGGCGAGCGCGTCGAGGCGCTCGCGTGACACGGTGGAGAGCAGGCGGAGCGGGTCGCCGTGCTCCGCCCACAGCTCCGGGTCGACGGAGGCGAACAGGTCCTGGGTGGGCTGGTGCCACGTCCAGCGCAGGTTGGTGGCGAGGGTGCCCAGCGCCCCGAGCGGCTCGGGCAGGCTGGCTCGGACGGTGAACCGGCGGAGTGCTCGCATGGCGTCGGACCTTATCCCCCATCCAGCGGTGTCGAGCAACGGTCACCCGAACCGATGCAGGGACCGATACAGCCGGACCTGCGACAACGCTTCCGTGCAAGTTATTTCGCAGAAGCGCCGCAAGCGTTAACAGGGGTCGCCGGAACCCGCACGATCAAGCCCCCGAACGTGTGACCCCGCGCTCGGCCACGGCGGCCCGATAATCGATCAGGGCTTGCGGGAACAGCGCCGCGCACTCCTCCAGCACCCGCTCCGTCAGGACCAGCTGGAAGGTGTTGTCACCCTGGAACGAGAACTCGACCGCCTCGTCCTCGACGTCGACCGCGTGCACCACCCGGGCCCCGTCGTACGCCTTCACCCAACCACCGACAGCTACTCGCGACATGCCCGGATCTCCTTTGTCAAGGTCTCGAACATAACGTGCCTAGGCATCTCTCGTAATTACCTGAAGGAGTGATCCTGTGGGTCGCACCCTGCACACCATTCCCCGCCGCCTGCTGGGCGGCGAACTGCGGCGACTACGCCTGGCCGCCGGACGCTCCCAAGTCGAGGCGGCGCGGGCGATCGGTCGTGACCAGAGCCGGATCAACAAGCTCGAAGGTGGGCGGACCAGCCTCAACACCGAAGAACTCGCCGCGCTTCTCGACTTCTTCGGAGCCGATCCGGCCGAGCGCGGCCGAATCCTCGACATGGGGGTCGAGGCACGCAAAAGGCATCCCAGATCGCGCGCCTACGTAGACCAACTACCGCACTCCTACCGACGTCTCGCGACCCTGGAGGCGCAGGCAACCACCATCATGACGTACGAACGAGGCATCTTTCCCGGGCTGCTTCAGTGCGCCGAGTACGCCGAGGCGGCCATGCGGGCCGTGGACGGGCTGTGGTGGGAGCCGTCCTACGAGGAGCGGGCCAACCGGGTCGCGTTCCGGATGGAGAGACAACGCATGGTGCTGGAAGGCACGCTGCCCGAAAAGCTCGTATTCGTTGTCACCGATGACGCGCTGAACAGCCAGTACGGCGACCATAGGGTGATGCGAAGGCAGGTCGAGCACGTGCTCGCGCTGACCGCCGACCGCGAGATCGAACTCCGGCTGCTGTCGAGCTGGACGAGGGACAACCCGGCCCCCTCGGCCGGCTTCACCCTGCTGCACTTCGACCAGCCGGCCCCGCCCGTCGGCTTCATGTCGGTGGCGTTCGGTCCGTCGCCCTACCTGTCCGACCCGGACGACACTGCGGCGCTGGAACGGACCTTCCAGTGGCTGCTGGACGCCGCGCTCGACCCGGCAGAATCGAGGGACGTCCTGGAGGAAGCACTGAAGAGGAGTTGACCCGTGGCCGTCCCCACCGGCTGGTTCAAGAGCAGCCACAGCGCCCCCGCTTCCGACAACTGCGTGGAGGTCCGGTTCGCCGGTGCGGAGCGCGCGGTCGGCGTGCGCGACTCCAAGAACACCCGCGCGACCCTCACCGTCCCGGCCGCCGGCTGGTCGGTATTCGTCGCGTCGATGCGTCGGAGCTGACCGACGTGCGTTCGCGCCCCGCGTCATTGATCATGTTCACCGGAGGTTCCCGCGCCGTCGCCCGAACGGTGACGGCGCGGTAACCGGGCGGGACCCCAGGACCTGGGACCCTGCCCTCCACGGCAGGACCACGGCAGACCATGACGAGGACCACGGCGGACCACGGCGAGAACGGCGTGCCCGCCACGTGTGCGATGCCGTCGGACGGGGTACGAACAGCAGGGTGGGTCCCGGTGACGGCTGGTCCGGCCGCTGCGGGCAGACTTGACCGTGCACGCGTCACACCAGGTGAGAGGGGCGCTGCTGCCGATGAGTGGACGACTCGGGATCGACGACGTCTCCCCGATCGTGAGCGGTGGTCGTTACCCGGCGAAAGCCGTGGTCGGCGAGCACGTTCCGGTCGAGGCGACGGTCTGGCGCGAGGGGCACGACGCCGTCGCCGCCACCGTCGCGTGGCGAGGTCCGAACGACCGGGTCGCCAGACAGACGCGGATGGTCCCGCAGGGCGTGGGCCTCGACCGCTGGGCCACGACGATCGTGCCGGACGCCGAGGGCGCCTGGACGTTCCGCGTCGACGCCTGGAGCGACCCGTGGGCCACGTGGGTGCACGCCGTCGAGGTGAAGATCGCCGCCGGGCAGGGTCCGGAGGAGCTGGCCAACGACCTGGAGAGCGGCGCGCTGCTGCTCGACCGCGTCTCCCGCCGGCCCGACCGCCGCCGGGAGAAGCCGCTGCTGGCCAACGCCGCCGCGGCGCTGCGCGACGAGCACCGCCCGCTGGCCGAGCGGGTCGCCCCCGCGCTGGCCGCCGACGTCCGCCAGGTCATGCACGAGCACCCGGTCCGCGAGCTGATCACCAAGGGCAAGCCGCAGAAGGTCTGGGTCGACCGCAAGCGCGCCGCCTTCGGCTCCTGGTACGAGTTCTTCCCCCGCAGCACGGGCGGCGTGGACGAGTCGGGCGTGCCGGTCCACGGCACGTTCGCCACCGCGACCCGCGAGCTGGACCGCGTCGCGGCCATGGGCTTCGACGTCGCCTACCTGCCACCGATCCACCCGATCGGCCGGGTCAACCGCAAGGGCCCGAACAACACGCTGCACGCCACCGAGGACGACCCGGGCTCGACGTGGGCCATCGGCGCGGACGAGGGCGGGCACGACGCGATCCACCCCGAGCTGGGCACGATCGAGGACTTCGACGCGTTCGTGGCCCGCGCCCGCGAGCTGGACCTGGAGATCGCGCTCGACCTGGCGATCCAGTGCGCGCCCGACCACCCGTGGGTGCTGAAGAACCCGGAGTGGTTCACCACCCGCCCCGACGGCTCGATCGCCTACGCGGAGAACCCGCCGAAGAAGTACCAGGACATCTACCCGGTCAACTTCGACAACGACCCGCAGGGCATCTACAACGAGGTGCTGCGCGTCGTCCTGCACTGGGTCGACCACGGGGTGAAGATCTTCCGGGTCGACAACCCGCACACCAAACCGCCGGACTTCTGGGCGTGGCTGATCTGGGCGGTCAAGGACCGCCACCCGGACGTGCTGTTCCTGTCCGAGGCGTTCACCCGCCCCGCCCGCCTGTACGGCCTGGCCAAGCTCGGCTTCACGCAGAGCTACACCTACTTCACCTGGCGCACGACCAAGGAGGAGCTGACCGAGTTCGGCAACGAGCTGGTCGCGCACTGGGATGAGGCGCGCCCCAACCTGTTCGTGAACACCCCGGACATCCTGCACGAGTCGTTGCAGGTGGGCGGGCCGGGCATGTTCGCGCTGCGCGCGGCGCTGGCGGCGACGATGGCGCCGACCTGGGGCGTGTACTCGGGTTACGAGTTGTTCGAGCACGAGCCCGTCAAGCCGGGCAGCGAGGAGTACCTGAACTCGGAGAAGTACCAGCTCCGCCCCCGCGACTACGCGGCGGCGGTGGCCGAGGGCAGGTCGCTCGAACCGTGGTTGCGCAAGCTGAACGCGATCCGCCGGGCCCACCCGGCGCTCCAGCAGATGCGAACGCTGCGGTTCCACCACGTCGACAACCCGGCCCTGATCGCCTACTCGAAGCAGGACCCGGCCACCGGCGACACGGTGGTCGTCGTGGTGAACCTCGACCCGCACGACGCGCAGGACGGCACCGTCTGGCTGGACCTGCCCGCGCTCGGCATCGACTGGCACGAACGGCTGATCGCGCACGACGAGGTCACCGGGGAGACCTGGGACTGGGGGCAGGCGAACTACGTGCGCCTGGAACCGTGGCGCGCCGCGGCCCACGTCGTGGGCGTGCTGCGCCGATCCGGCTAGGGCGGGGTCCGGCGGCCGGCGGCCACGACAGCCGGCGACAGGCGACAACCGATCCGGTCCCCTTTCACGCAGTCCCCGCGCTCGCGGACGAGCGCGGGGACTATCGAACGTACCCCCAATGAGGTGGGACGAGGTGGAGCACAGATGCATGAAGAGGTCCGACCCGACGCCGCCCTGGTAGGGCTGGAGACCGTCCCGCACACCGGTGAGGGCATCCGCGCGGACGGCATGCTCATCGAACCGCAGGCCGAGGACTTCCGCTCGGCGAAGCTGGTGCCGCGCGAACCGGACTGGTTCAAGGGCGCGGTCTTCTACGAGGTGCTGGTCCGGGCGTTCAGCGACTCGAACGGCGACGGCACCGGCGACCTGCGCGGTCTCGCGTCGCGGTTGGACTACCTGGAGTGGCTGGGCGTCGACTGCCTGTGGCTTCCGCCGTTCTACGCCTCGCCGCTGCGCGACGGCGGTTACGACATCTCCGACTTCCGCGCCGTGCTGCCCGAGTTCGGCACCGTCGAGGACTTCGTCTACCTGCTGGACGAGGCGCACCGGCGCGGCATCCGCGTGATCACCGACCTGGTCCTCAACCACACCAGCGACGCGCACCCGTGGTTCCAGCAGTCACGGTCGGACCCGGACGGGCCGTACGGCGACTACTACGTCTGGAGCGACGACGACCAGAAGTACGCCGACGCGCGGATCATCTTCGTCGACACCGAGTCGTCCAACTGGACGTACGACCCGGTGCGCGGCCAGTTCTACTGGCACCGCTTCTTCTCCCACCAGCCGGACCTGAACTTCGAGAACCCGCACGTCCAGGAGGCCATGCTGGACACGCTGCGGTTCTGGCTCGACCTCGGCATCGACGGGTTCCGGCTCGACGCCGTGCCGTACCTGTTCGAGCAGGAGGGCACGAACTGCGAGAACCTGCCGCGCACGCACGACTTCCTCAAGCGCTGCCGCAAGGTCGTCGACGACGAGTACCCGGGCCGCGTGCTGCTGGCCGAGGCGAACCAGTGGCCGTCGGACGTGGTGGAGTACTTCGGCGACCCCGAGGTGGGCGGCGACGAGTGCCACATGGCGTTCCACTTCCCGCTGATGCCGCGCATCTTCATGGCGGTGCGGCGCGAGTCGCGGTTCCCGATCTCGGAGATCCTGGCCCAGACGCCGCAGATCCCGTCGGGCGCGCAGTGGGGCATCTTCCTGCGCAACCACGACGAGCTGACGCTCGAGATGGTCACCGACGAAGAACGCGACTACATGTACGCGGAGTACGCCAAGGACCCGCGGATGAAGGCGAACATCGGCATCCGCCGCCGCCTGGCGCCCCTGCTGGAGAACGACCGCAACCAGCAGGAGCTGTTCACCGCGATGCTGCTGTCACTGCCCGGCTCGCCGGTGCTCTACTACGGCGATGAGATCGGCATGGGCGACAACATCTGGCTCGGCGACCGGGACGCGGTGCGCACGCCGATGCAGTGGACCCCCGACCGCAACGCCGGCTTCTCGTCGTGCGACCCGGGCCGCATCTACCTGCCCGTGATCATGGACCCGGTGTACGGCTACCAGGGGCTCAACGTCGAAGCCCAGCTGAACAACCAGTCGTCCCTGCTCAACTGGACCCGCCGGATGATCGAGGTGCGCAAGCAGCACCACGCGTTCGCCGAGGGCGACTTCACCGACCTGGGCGGGTCCAACCCCAGCGTGCTGGCCTACCGGCGGCGCTACTGCCGACCCGACGGCCGCGAGGACGTCGTGCTGTGCGTGAACAACCTGTCGCGGTTCCCGCAGCCGGTCGAGCTCGACCTGTCCGAGCACCGCGGCTCCCGGCCCGTCGAGCTGACCGGCGGTGTCCGGTTCCCCCGCATCGGCGACCTGTCGTACCTGCTCACGCTGCCGGGCCACGGCTTCTACTGGTTCCAGCTCGTGGACGCGGGCGACGACAGCGAGAGCAGGTGAAGGACGTGACCGAAGCGCACGACCTGGTCGACAAGGTGGTGGCCGAGCTTCCGGCGTGGCTGCCGGAGCAGCGGTGGTTCGGCGGCAAGGACCGCCCGATCACCTCGGTCCGCCCCCTCCGGACGACCGTGCTGCGCGACGGCGTACCGGTGCTGGTGCACCTCGTGGTGGAGGTGGAGCAGGGCGACCGGCGCGAGCCGTACCAACTGCTGGTCACCGACCAGCCGGACAACCACGACGCGACGGGCGACTCCGAGCTGACCGGGCCGCTGCTCGACCTGATCGCGGAGGGTCGCGAGGTCGACGGGCTGGTGTTCGCGCACGAGCCGGGCGTGGAGATCCAGACGGGCCTGCGCGGCAGGCGCATCACCTCGGAGCAGTCGAACACCTCGCTGGTGTTCGGCAGCCAGTACATCCTCAAGCTGTTCCGCAAGCTCACGTTCGGCGAGAACCCGGACCTGGTGCTCCAGCGGGCCCTGCACGAGGTGGGCTGCGAGCACATCGCCCAGCCGCTCGGGTCGATCACCGGCGAGCTGGACGGCCGCGGCACGACCGTCGGCATGCTCCAGCAGTTCCTGCCGGACGCGGTGGACGGCTGGGCCATGGCCACGACGAGCGTGCGCGACCTGATGACCGAGCGGGACCTGCACGCCGACGAGGTGGGCGGCGACTTCGCGGGCGAGGCGCAGCGGCTCGGCCAGGCCGTGGCCACGGTGCACGCCGACCTGGAGCGCGCGCTGGGCGCCGAGCACGCCGACGCCGACGACATCGAGCGCAGCGTGCAGGCGATGGTCGACCGGCTGGACGACGTGGTGGCGCGGGTGCCCGAGCTGGAGCCGTACGTGCCCGCGCTGCGCGAGGCGTTCGAGCAGGCCAGGGACACGCCGGGGGCCGTCGCGATCCAGCACATCCACGGCGACCTGCACCTGGGCCAGGTGCTGCGGACCGTCCACGGGTGGCTGCTGATCGACTTCGAGGGCGAGCCGGGCGCGCCGATCGACGAGCGGACGGCGCTGCGGTCGCCGCTGCGCGACGTGGCCGGGATGCTGAGGTCGTTCGACTACGCGGCGCACCAGCTGCTCGTCGGCCGGCCGGAGGACCACCAGCTGGCCGTGCGGGCGCTGGAGTGGTCGCGCCGCAACCGGGCGGCCTTCACCCAGGGCTACGCGGAATCGGCGTCGCGGACGGTCGGCGACCCGCGCGAGCGCGGTTACCTGCTGCGCGCGTTCGAGCTGGACAAGGCCGTGTACGAGGTCGCCTACGAGCACGCGAACCGACCGGAGTGGTTGACGGTCCCGTTGTCGTCGATCGCCCGCATCACTGGAGAGGGAGCGGTGCAGTCATGATCTCGCCCCAGGACGTCGACCGGCTGCTGGCCGGGTCGCACCACGACCCGCACTCGGTGCTGGGCGTGCACCACGTCCCCGAAGGCGTGGTGGCGCGCGCCCTGCGTCCGGGCGCGTCCGCGGTGGCCGTGATGGCCGGTGACAAGCGGTTCGAGCTGGACCGCGTGACCGACGGGCTGTTCGCGGGCGAACTGCCCGAGCACCCCGGCGACTACCGGCTGGAGGTCGAGTACGGGTCCCAGGTCGTCGAGGTGGACGACCCGTACCGGTGGTTGCCGACGATCGGCGAGCTGGACCAGCACCTGATCGGCGAGGGCCGCCACGAGCGGCTGTGGGACGTGCTCGGCGCGCACGTGCGGACCTACGACACGCCCAACGGCGTCGTCAGCGGCGTGTCGTTCGCGGTGTGGGCGCCGACGGCGCGGGGCGTGCGGGTGATCGGCGACTTCGACGGCTGGGACGGTCGGGCGAACCCGATGCGCTCGCTCGGCTCGTCCGGGGTGTGGGAGATCTTCATCCCCGGCGTCCCCGTCGGCACCCGGTACAAGTTCCGCATCCTCGGCCAGGACGGCGCGTGGCACGAGAAGGCCGACCCGATGGCGTTCGCCACCGAGAAGCCGCCCGCCACCGCGTCGGTCGTCACCGAGTCGACGTACTCGTGGGGCGACGCCGAGTGGGAGGCGAAGCGCGACGCCACGCAGTGGGTCAACGCGCCGATGTCGGTGTACGAGGTGCACCTGGGGTCGTGGCGACCGGGCCTGGGCTACCGGGAGCTGGCCGAGGAGCTGGCCGACTACGTGTCGTCGGCCGGGTTCACGCACGTCGAGCTGATGCCGGTGGCCGAGCACCCGTTCGGCGGGTCGTGGGGCTACCAGGTGACGTCGTACTACGCCCCGACCTCGCGGTTCGGCTCCCCCGACGACTTCCGGCACTTCGTGGACGCCCTGCACCGGCGCGGCATCGGCGTGATCATGGACTGGGTGCCGGCGCACTTCCCGAAGGACTCGTGGGCGCTGGCGAAGTTCGACGGCACAGCGCTGTACGAGCACCCCGACCCGCGCCGCGGCGAGCACCCCGACTGGGGGACGCTCGTGTTCGACTTCGGGCGCAACGAGGTGCGCAACTTCCTCGTCGCGAACGCGCTGTACTGGATCGAGGAGTTCCACATCGACGGCCTGCGGGTCGACGCGGTGGCCTCGATGCTGTACCTCGACTACTCGCGGCAGGCCGGGCAGTGGCTGCCCAACCAGTACGGCGGCCGGGAGAACCTCGACGCGGTGCGGTTCCTCCAGGAGCTCAACGCCACGGTCTACAAGCGGCACGCGGGCGTCGTGATGGTCGCCGAGGAGTCCACCGCCTGGCCGGGCGTCACGCGGCCCACGCACCTGGGCGGGCTCGGGTTCGGCTTCAAGTGGAACATGGGCTGGATGCACGACACCCTGCACTACCTGTCGCGCGAACCCGTGCACCGCTCGTTCCACCACAACGAGATCACGTTCTCTCTGGTGTACGCGTGGAGCGAGAACTTCGTGCTGCCGCTGTCGCACGACGAGGTCGTGCACGGCAAGGGGTCGCTGTGGCAGCGGATGCCCGGTGACGACTGGAACAAGGCGGCGGGCCTGCGGTCGCTGCTGGCGTTCATGTGGGCGCACCCCGGCAAGCAGCTGCTGTTCATGGGCGGCGAGTTCGGGCAGCGCGGCGAGTGGTCGGAGTCGCGGTCGCTGGACTGGCACCTGCTGGACGACCCGCTGCACGCGGGCCTGCGGACGCTGATCGCCGACCTCAACGGCGTCTACAAGTCGTGCCCGGCGCTCTACAGCGCGGACGACCGCCCCGAGGGCTTCTCGTGGATCGACGCGAACGACTCGGGCGGCAACGTGCTGAGCTTCCTGCGCATCGGCGACGACGGCTCGGTGCTGGTGTGCGTCGCGAACTTCGCCGGTCAGCCGCACCACGACTACCGGGTGGGCCTGCCGTCGGCGGGGCGGTGGCGGGAGGTCGTCAACACGGATTCGGGCGCCTACGGCGGTTCGGGCGTGGGCAACCTGGGTGGCGTGGACGCGGAGGAGAGGCCGTGGCACGGCCGTCCCGCGTCGGCGGTGCTCCAGCTGCCGCCGTCGGGCGTGCTGTGGCTGACGCCGGAGGCCCCCGTGGCCGGTGAGGCGTCGGCGATGGCGCTGTCCGGGGTGAGCGAGAGCGGTGAGGTGACGGAGGCCCCGAAGGTGGTGCGGACGCCGGGGTCGGCCCCGGTCGCGCCGGGCGCCTCGTCCGGCGAGGTCGACACGGACGGCAGGGTCGAGCCGTCCGGCGGGGTCGACGCGGCGGGCGGGATCACCGAGGCCTGAGGCCCCGTCCCGGCACCCGGCAGGGGTTCCCTCGGAGGGGACCCCTGCTTCGTTCCACCCGCCGCACCTCCGGGCCGCCGCACCTCCGGGCCGCCGCACCTCCGGGCCGCCGAACGCCGGTCCGCCGAACGCCGGTCCGCGCAACCGCGTGACGCCCCGACGGAGTCCCGCGCTGTGACGGGCGACCGCGAGCCGTACCGCGACGCGGCCGGGTGCCCGGTGGTTCGCAGGAGGCGTCGACGGCCTTCCCGGCCCGCGGGGACGAGTAGTTCGCGCACTTCGCGGCCACGGCTGCGTGGAACAGCGGCGGACGGGCGTCGTCCGTGCCACCCTCGACTCCGTGGCCCGGGACATGCGGGCGTTGGAGGTGCCGACCGCCTTCGCCGACTTCGACGACTACCGGCCCCCGTTCCTCGGGCGCCGGGGCCTCGCGCCGTCCTACCTGGCGTCGCTGCCGGAGGACCGGCGGCTCGCCGTCCGGGACGCGGTCCGCGACCGCCTGCCGACCGGGCGCGACGGCTCCATCGGCCCGACGGCGCGCGCGTGGCCGTGCGGGGGACGACCTGACTCGTCCGGCCCCCGTAGGGGGTGCGGGCAGGCACAATGGACGAATGCGGCTCGCTTCGGCTCGGCTGGTCCTGCTGTCGACGGTCCTCGTCACGACGACGGCCTGCACGCAACTCGTGGCGGGCTCGCCCACGGCCGGTGACGCGGTCACCAAGGGCACCGTCGACCCCGCGTTCATCCAGGGCACCGACGGCGGTCCCATCGACCAGTTGGCGGCCACCGCGATCACGGACGTCGACTCGTTCTGGGAGGAGACCTTCCCGACGACGTTCGGCGAGCCGTGGCAGCCGCTGGAGGGCGGCATCTACTCGGTCGACACGTCCGACCCGTCCGCGAAGCCGCCGCCGTGCACGGAGAAGGCCAGCGACGTGGAGGGCAACGCGTTCTACTGCCCGAGCGCCGACGCCATCGCCTGGGACCGGGCCGCGCTGCTGCCGGTGCTCAAGGACCGGTTCGGCGACGCCGCCGTGGTGATCGTGCTGGCGCACGAGATGGGCCACGCCGTGCAGAACCGCATGGGCATCACGCCCGAGGCGGAGCGGCGCGACCCCGCCAAGTACCCGACGATCCTCACCGAGGCGATGGCCGACTGCTTCGCCGGCTCGTTCATCAAGTGGGTCAACGACGGCAAGTCCGAGCACCTCGACATCGGGTCGGACACGCTCGACTCGGCGCTCGGCGCGCTCATCACCTTCCGCGACCCCGTCGGCACGTCGCCGGACGACCAGTCGGCGCACGGCAACGCGTTCGACCGCGTGTCCGCGTTCCAGGACGGCTACCAGCAGGGCACGAAGTTCTGCGCGGCGATGACCGTGCAGAACCGGCCGTTCACGCAGGAGGCGTTCACCAGCGCCGACGACCGCGACCGGGGCGGCAACCTGCCGTTCGACGAGATGCTGGAGTCGATCACCCCGGACCTGAACGCCTACTACAAGGCGCTGGTCGAGTCGGCGGGCGGGACGTGGGTCCAGCCCGGGGCCACGGCCACCGAGACCGAGCCGGACTGCTCGGGCGACCAGGGGCCGGTGGCGTTCTGCCCGGCCGAGAAGTCGGTGGAGATCGAGGTCAAGGAGGACCTGCCCGAGCTGCACGCCGAGATCGGCGACTACGCGACGGGCGTGCTGCTGGCCAGCCGCTACGGCCTGGCCGCGATGTCCCAGGTCGGCGTGGACGTCGAGGGCGAGGCGGCGGCGACCGGCGCGCTGTGCCTGGCCGGCACGTACACGCGCGAGGTGTTCACCCGGCAGCAGGGCTTCGGCCTGTCCCCCGGTGACCTGGACGAGGCCGTGCGGGTGCTGCTGACCTACGACTACGCGGCGCGCGACGCGAGCGGCGGGTCCGCGCTGGACCCCGGCTTCAAGCGCGTCGAGGTCTTCCGCGGCGGGGTGCTGGAGGGCGTCGAGTCCTGCGGGTTGGGCTGAGGATTCGCCGGCTCCCACCCGAACGGGCGATCCGCTGGGTAGGGTTCGGCATCAACGTGAACCGCGGGAACGATGGAGCTGGGGCATGGGTCGACGGGCTTCTCTCTTCACGGCGCTCGTCGCCGTCCTGGCGTTGACCGGGTGCACCCAGCTGGTCAGCGGGCAGGGCCGGTCCGAGCGGCCGGACGTGAGCAAGGTGTCGGGGCTGGAGATCACCACCGGTGAGAGCGGGCCGAAACCCGGCGTGCCGGACGCCGACCTCCAGGTGGAGAACGGCGACGGCGGCGAGATGGACCGGCTGGCCATCAACACCCTCGCCGACGTCGAGGCGTACTGGGCGGAGCAGCTGCCGGCGAAGTTCGACGTCGAGTTCACGCCGGTCAAGCGGCTCGTGTCGTACGACTCGAACGGCAAGGGCGTCGACATCTGCCGCACCAACACGGCGGGCGTGGCCAACGCGTTCTACTGCTCCCTGGACGACTCGATCGCGTGGGACCGGGGCGAGCTGCTGCCCATGCTCGACGACGCGTTCGGCCCGATGTCCGTGGTGACCGTGCTGGCGCACGAGATGGGCCACGCCGTGCAGTACAAGCTCGGCGACAAGGGCGGCGTCAACCAGGCCACGCCGACGATCATCAAGGAGCAGCAGGCGGACTGCTACGCCGGCAACTTCTTCCGGTGGGTCGCCGAGGGCAAGTCGGAGCACTTCCGCATCTCGACCGGGCCGGGTCTGAACCAGGTGCTGGCGACGATGTTCTTCATCCGCGACGCGGCGGGCACGTCCGCCGAGAAGCAGGGCGCGCACGGCAGCGCGTTCGACCGGGTGTCGGCGTTCCAGTTCGGCTTCGCGGGCGACCCGACGCGGTGCGCCGCGATCGACGAGGCCGAGATCAAGGCCCGCATCACGCAGCAGAGGTTCGACGCGCAGGACGAGGACCAGGGGTTCGGCAAGGGCAACCTCAAGGTGGACGACCCGCGCTACCTGGACCTGCTGGAGCAGTCGCTGAAGGACGCGTACGCCGAGTCCGGCGCGACGCCCCCCACCTTCACCACGGAGGAGGACGACTGCCAGGACGCCGCCGAGACCTCGCCCGCGTCGTACTGCCCGGCGACCAACTCGGTGTCCATCGACCTGCCGGACCTGGTGAAGATCGGCACCCCGCCGAAGCGCGGTCAGAAGGGCGGGATCGGCGACTTCGCCGCGTTCGCCGAGATCGCGTCGCGCTTCGCGCTGTCCATCCAGAAGGCCACCGGGTACTCGCTGGAGGGGCCGGCGGCGGGGCTGCGGACGGCGTGCCTGACGGGCGCCTGGGCCGGGACCACGACGGAGAGCGAGGCCCGGCTGCGGTTGTCGTCGGGTGACCTGGACGAGGCCGTTGCGGAGTTGCTGGCCGACAAGAGCCTGATCGCGGCCGACGTGAACGGGACCGTGGTGCCCTCGGGGTTCGCCCGGGTCGAGGCCTTCCGGGACGGGTTCTTCGAGGGCTCCGGCTTGTGCACCCGGAAGTACTCGGGCTGAGGCCGACCCGGCACGGGTGGGCGGGAACAGCGGGAACGGGGACGGGGCCCGCCGGAGCGGGTCCCCGTCACGGCCGGGCGTGATCAGTACAGGGCGCTGGCCAGGTTGCGACGGGCCTTCGCGACCCGCTCGTCGTCCGCCGGGAACAGCTCGAACAACCCGACCAGGTGCTCGCGGACCCGGTCGCGGTCGTCGCCGAACACCCTGCGCACGGTGTCGACCAGGCGCTTGAACGCCTGCTCGACGTCGTTCGTGGCCACCTCCAGGTCGGCGGCGGCCAGTTGGGCGGCCACGTCGTCCGGGTCGGCGTCGGCCTTGGCGATCGCGTCGCCGCCGACCTCCTCGGCGCGGGCGGTGAAGCGGACCTGGGCCAGGGCGGCCTTCGCGTCGGCGTTGGCGGGTTCCGCGGCCAGGATGGCCTCGTAGGCGGCCTGGGCGGCGGCGAAGTCGCCCTGCTCGAAGGCCTCCTCGGCGGCGACGAAGCGGGGGTCCTCGAATTCCGGCTGCGGTTCGCCGCCGGCGTCGGCGCGGTTGGCCTCGGCCGCCTTGATGCCGGGCAGCCGGTCGCGCAGGGCGTCCAGCAGGCGGGTGATCCACTGGCCGAACTCGGCCTCCGGGAGGGGGCCGGCGAAGGCGTCGATCGGCTGGCCACCGGCGACGGCGACGACCGTGGGCACGGACTGGACGCCGAACGCCTGGCCGATGCGCGGGTTCGCGTCCAGGTCGACGCGCGCCAGCAGCCAGGCGCCGCCGCCGGCGCGGGCCGCCTTCTCGAGGATCGGCGAGAGCTGCCCGGCCTCGGGGCTCCAGGACGCGGTCAGCTCGACCACGACCGGGATGTCCAGGGAGCGCTCGACGACGGACTGGAACGTCGCCTCGGTGACGTCCAGCACCCACGGGCTCGGACCTGCGTCCGGAGCGGCGCCCGCGGGCGGGGGTGGGGTCGCGGAACGCTGCCTCGCGGCATCGGCCCGGGCCTTGAGCGCGCCGAGGTCGACGGCCCCGGACAGCGCGGCGGACAGTGCGGCGTTCTTGCGCGGGTCTGGCCTTGTCACGTTCCCATCCTGGCACGAGGGCCGGGACGGTCCGCGTCGGGTTGGCCGGCGATCTGCGCGACCGGGTCGATGGCCATGGGGTTGGTCCGCATGGCCTCGTTGAGGTGCCCCAGCCGGAGGGCGACGGGGGTCATCAGCCCGGTGAACCGGGCCGCGTCCACCTCCGCCCAGCAGTCGCGGGCGGCGTCGTCGGTGGCGCGTTCGACGTCGTCGCGCAGCGCCCGGCCGGCGGGGGTGAGGCCGCCGTCGACCAGGCCGCGTTCGCGCAGGGCCGATTCGGCGGCGGCCCACTCGTCGGCGGTCCAGCCGCGCGCCCTGCGCAGGTAGTCCGCGCCGAGCCCTTTGTCGGCGTCGAACAGCACGAGCGCCTCGCACGGCCCGAGCCCGGCGGCGACCAGGGCGGCGACGTGGCCGTCGCCCCGGGACTCGCGCAGCACGGTGCACGCCCACCACAGCGCGAGGTGGGGTTCGCCGGGCACGGGCAGCGCCCGGTTGGCCGCGGCGAGCACGCGGCCGGCGAGGGGCGTGGCCGTGGCGGCGGCGACGGCCAGGTCGGCGGCCTCCGCGAGGTCCAGCGACTCCAGCATCCGCCGCAGCGCGCCGTCGACGCCCTCCAGCCGGGCCTCCAGGTAGCGGGCGGGTGTGGCCACGTCCCACGCGTCGGGCAGCGCGCGGGCGACCATCCGCGGGTGGAAGGTGAAGAACGCGGCGGTCACGACCTCCGGCGGCACGGCGCCGAGCGGCGCGGCGCGCATGCCGAAGTAGCCCATCCAGCCGCCCTTGCAGCCGAGCGCGTCGGTGGCGGCCCTGGACTCCGGGGAGAAGTAGGTGACGTCGTGGTAGGTCTCGAACCGGAGCCAGAGGTCACGGGGTGTCATGACCACCAAATTAGTAGGACGTCCTACTAAATGCATCCCCCCGGACGATCCCCCGGGCGACCCCGTCCGGCTACGCGGGACCGGTCGGCGCGGCGTCGTCGCCGGCGGCGAGGTGCCGTTCGAGGCGCTCCACCTTGGCCGTCAGCTGACCGGTGTGGCCGGGCCGGATGTCCGCCTTGAGCACGAGGCCGACGCGGGGGGCGACGGCCTGCACGGCCTCGGTCGCCGCCTTGACCACCGCCATCACCTCGTCCCACTCGCCCTCGACCAGGGTGAACATGGCGTTGGTCTCGTTCGGCAACCCCGACTCGCGGACCACCCGCACGGCCTCGGCGACGGCCGCCGCCACCCCGTCGGACTCCCCGCCGAGCGGGCTGACACTGAAAGCGACGAGCACTGCTGCCTCCTGCCGGGCGGGTACTGACTGGTAGCTTCGGCGGCATGACGTCCCAGCCGCTGCCGTTCGACCCCATCGCGCGTGCCGCCGAGCTGTGGGAGAAGCGGATCGGACCCTCGACGTCGATGGCGGCGGTCACGAGCGTCATGCGAGTACAGCAGATCATCCAGTCCGCCGTGGACGCGGCCCTCAAACCGCACGGCCTGACGTTCGCGCGGTTCGAGGCGCTGGTGCTGCTGACGTTCTCCCGCGCGGGCAGCCTCCCGATGCGGGTCATGGGCGAGCGCCTCCAGCTGCACCCGACCAGCGTCACCAACATCGTGGACCGGCTGGAGGCCGACGGGCTGGTGCGCCGCACGCCGCACCCCACGGACCGCCGCACGACGCTGGTGGAGATCACCGAGGCCGGCCACACCCGGCGCGAGGCGGCGACCGAGGCCGTCACGACCGTCGACTTCGGCCTGCGCGGGCTCACCGACCGGCAGACCGAGCAGCTGACCGACCTGCTGGCGAAGGTCCGCCGCGCGGTCGGCGACTTCGACGACTGAGGACGTCGCGAACCGCCGATCCGGTCGACGCGGCGCGCCCGGCGTGACGACGAGCGTGCGGCGCCTGGTCCCGAGGGCGACCCCGAGGCGGAGCGGGAACGCGCTCAGTCCTCGGCGGCCCGAACCGGCCGGGTGTCGTCGAGGCGGCCGGTCTTCGCGGCCCAGCGCTCGAACACGACGGTGCCGAACGGCGGGATGCTCGCGAACAGCGCCCAGAACAGGGTCTTGCGGTCCCACTGCTGCGCCATCATCAGCGTCACGAGCACGTAGCCGACGAAGACGAGGCCGTGGATCGGCCCGAAGACCTTCACGCCGATCTCGTTCTGCACCACCACGTACTTGAAGAACATGCCGAGCAGCAGCCCGGCCCAGGACACCGCCTCGGCCATGGCGAGGAGGCGGAAACGGCCGACGGGGCTGGAGAGCATGTCCCCATTGTGGTGGGTGACGGCGCTCACCAGCCCCGCGGGGTGTCCGATTCGCCTGGATCGACCCGGCTCAGTCCTCCCAGCGGAACACGCGGGTCGCGACGAAGCCGACCACGAGCGTGAAGGCGACCAGCACCGCGGACGGCACCAGCAGCGCCTCCACGCCCTTGCCGCGCACCAGCACGTCGAGCATGCCGTCGTTCATGTGCCGCAGCGGGAACGCCTTCGACACGGTCTGGAGCCAGCCCGGCGCGTTGTCCACCGGGAAGAACGTGCCGGACAGGAACGCCATCGGCATGATGATCAGGTTCGCCGCGCCGGACGCGGCCTCCTCGGTCCTGCAGAACGCGCCGACCAGCATCCCGATGGCGAAGAACGCCGTGGTGCCGAGCACCAGCAGCGGCAGCGCGAGGTACCACTGGCCGGTGAGCCGCAGGCCGAACAGCGGCAGCATCGCGACCGCCACGAACACCACGCCCTGGACGAGCGCCGTGCCGATGGAGACGAGGATGCGCGAGGTGAGCACCGTTGTCGTGCTGACCGGGGCGAGCCGGATGCGGCGCAGCACCTGCTTCTTGCGCCACGACACCAGGGTGAGGGCCGCGCCGAACACGCCGGAGAACGAGACCGCCCACGACAGGATGCCGGGCGTCAGGTACTGGATGGGCTTGAGCGAGGCGTCCTCGACCGGCACGGTCCGCAGGGTGAACACCGGCCGCACGTCGGCCACGCCGAGGTTCACCTTGTCCACCACGCCGGACACGATGCCGACGACGGTGCCCGCGGCGACCTGGTCGGTGGCCGCGAACACGAGGTCGACCTGGTTGCCGTCCACGACGACCGCGGCGGGCAGGTCGCCGTCGTCGACCTTCCGCCGGGCGTCGGCGGCGCTGCCGTGGCGCTCCAGCTCCAGCGCGCCGGTCTGCTCCAGGGCGGTGACCACCGGGCCGTCGCCGACCACGCCGATCTTCGTCCGGTCGTCGTCCGGGCTGCCGAGCAGCAGGCCGAACACGACCAGGAACAGCAGCGGGAACAGGAAGATGAAGAACAGGGCCATCCGGTCGCGCAGGAAGCCCTTGACCATGGCCGCCGCGAGGCTCTTGAACGCGGTCACGCGCGGTACTCCCGTCCGGTCAGGTCGAGGAACACGTCCTCCAGGGTCGCGGTGCGCACCTGGAGCCCGTCGAGCGTGCCGCGCTCGGCCAGCGCCGAGAGCACGGGCGCGGGCCGGCGGGTGGAGATGGTCAGCGAGACCTCGTCCTCGTGCGCGTCCTCGACCCCGGAGATGGCGCGGGCCGCCTCGGTGGTGAGCGCGCCCTTCCGGAGGACGACGTGGGTGGGCGCGTCGAGGCCGCGCACCAGCGTGGCGGGCGCGTCCATGGCCAGGACGCGCCCGCGGTCCATGATCGCCACGCGGTCGCAGAGGATCTCGGCCTCGTCGAGGTAGTGCGTCGTGTAGACGATGGTCTTGCCGCGGGCCTGGATGGCGCGCAGCACGTCCCACAGGTTGCGGCGGGCCTGCGGGTCGAGCGCGGCCGTCGGCTCGTCGAGGAACACCACGTCCGGGTCGTGCACCAGGGCGCAGGCGATGGACAGCCGCTGCCGCTGGCCGCCGGACAGCTTGTTCTCCTGCACGTCCGCCTTGTCGCCGAGGCCGACGAGTTCCAGCATCTCGTCCGCCCGGCGCGCGGTCACGCCGTACAGCGAGCCGAACGTCTGGAGCTGCTCGCGCGCGGTCAGCCTCTCGAAGAAGCTCGACGCCTGGAGCTGCACGCCGATGCGGGGCAGCAGCTCGGGGTTGCGCGGCCACGGTTCGACGCCGAGCAGCGTCACCCGGCCCGAGTCGGGCCTGCGCAGCCCCTCCACGATCTCCAGCGTCGTGGTCTTCCCCGCGCCGTTCGGCCCGAGGATGCCGAAGAACTCCCCCTCCGCCACGGTGAACGAGACGCCGTCCACCGCCTTCAGCCCGCCGTAGCTCTTGCGGATGTCCGCAACCACGACCGCTGGAATGCGTGCCCCACTCATGGCTGGACGGTAGCCCCCGGACAGCGGCCGGTGGTGGGGAACGGGCAGCCCTCGACCGAAGTGGACGGTGATCGATACCTTCGTAGGACCCACCGGTAGCGCTGCGCACGCCACCGGCCACGAGGAGTGCTCACAGGCCCCGGGCGGTCTCGGCCGGGGCGTCGGTCAGCTCGTGGGCGACGGTCGTGCCCGACGTGAGCACCTCCCACGACAGCCGCACGTCGTCCCACGGCTCGTCGCCCACCCGCAACGCCCTCGTGCACTGGAGGCGGGAAGGGTCGGCGCCGGGCGCGGTGACGGTCAGGTCGCGGCCGTCCGCCAGGTGCACGACGGCGCGGGCGAACCTCGGGGTGTTGAGCACGAACTCCCCCGTGCCCGGTGCCACCGGGTACAGGCCGAGCGCGCCGAGCACGTACCACGCGGACATCGTGCCGAGGTCGTCGTTGCCCGTGACGCCGTCGGGCGCGGCCACGAACAGGGTCTGCGCCGCCCGCACCACCACCGAGGTCTTCCACGGCGCGCCGAGCAGCGCGTACATCCACGGCACGTGCAGGTCCGGCTCGTTGTTGGGGTTGTAGCGGTGCTGGTCGTAGTAGTCGTACGGCCCGACGACCCACTTGTCGCGCACCACGCGCGCCGGGTCGGCCGGCAGGTCGGTGAAGGCGAAGAAGTCGTCCAGCCGGGCGAGCGCGGCCTCCCTGCCGCCCAGCAGCCCGACGAGCCCGTCCACGTCGTGCTGGGCCAGCCACTGGTACTGCCACGCGGTGCCCTCGTGGAAGCCGTCCGGCCCCCGCGCGCTGAACGGCGACAGCCACGCGCCGCCGGCCACCTTCGGCCGCGGGAACCCGCGGAAGCCGCGGTCGGTGACCGAGGGGTCCCACAGCGCGCGGTGGTTGAGGCCCCTCGCGCGCAGCGCGGCGGCGTCCTCGTGGTGGCCCAGGGCTTCCGCCATGATCGACAGGGCGTGGTCGGCGAGCGCGTACTCCAGGGTCGCCGACGCGCCGTGGTGCGGGTCGACGTCCTGCCCCTTCTTCGGGAAGCCCGGGTCGTGCTCGACGAACCCGTCCGCGAGGTAGGACGGGTTGCCCGCCCTGCCCTCGAACGGCGAGGACGCGGGCGGCACGGACGTCGCGTTGCGCCACAGCGCCCGGTACGCCTGCTCCTCCCGGCCCTCCAGCGCGCCGAACCGCCACAGGTCGACCAGGAACGGCGTCACCGGGTCGCCGGTCATCGTGTTGGTCTCCTGGTTGGCGTACGCCCAGCGCGGCAGCCACCCGCCCTGCTCGTGGACCGCCAGCACGGACCGGGCGACGTCCCGCGCGCGGTCCGGCCGCAGCAGCGCGAGCAGCTGGTTGTGCGCGCGGTAGGTGTCCCACAGCGAGAAGTACTCGTGGTAGGTCCAGCCGTCCGCCAGGTGCACCCGGTCGTCGAACCCGCGGTAGCGGCCGTCCACGTCGTTGCCGGTCAACGGTTGGAGCAGCACGTGGTACAGCGCCGTGTAGAACACCACGAGGTCGTCGGGGTCCGCGCCCTCCACCTCCACGGACCCCAGTTCGCGCCGCCACTCGTCCTGGACGGCCGCGCGCAGCTCGTCGAACCCCTTGCCCCGCGACTCGGCCAGGTTCTTCGCCGCGCCCTCGGCGTCCACGTGCGAGAGGGCCGTCGCCACCGTCACCGGGTCGTCGCCGTCGAACACCGCCCACTGCCCGCGCAGGCCCGCGCCGCCCTCCGCGCCGCCCCAGTTCCCGGTGGTCCGGAACGGCCGGTCGAAGGTGGTGGTGAACCAGGTCGTGTAGGGCTTGCCGCCGCAGAACGCCTGCGCGGTCACGGTGCCCGCGAGCGTGCGGTCGTCCACCACCCGCACGGAACTGGCGGACACGGGTTCGCCGTCGTCGGCCTGACCGACGTTCACCAGCACGTGCGGCGTGGACCCGGGCGGGAAGGTGAACCGCTCGACGCCGGTGCGGGTCGTCGCGGTGCACTCGGCGGTGATGCCGGACGCCAGCCGCACCCGGTAGTAGCCGGCTTCGCCGACCTCGCCGTCGTGGGTGTACCCCGAGGCGTACGCGCGGTGGTCGAACGACGCCGGCAGGCCGAGCGCGGGCAGGACCGGCACCAGCCCGCCCTGCTCCCGGCAGCCCGCGCCGGACAGGAAGAAGTGCCCGAACCCGCGGATGGCCGGGTCGTCGTAACGGTAGCCCGCGTAGTGGGACCCGACGGGGCTGGAGTGGGCCATGCCGAACGGGGCCGACGCGCCGGGGAACGTGTTCCCGTCGTCGCGCGTGCCGATGAACGTGTTCACCCGGCCGACCGGGTCGAGGTCTGCCGCCACGACACCCACGGTAGACCCCACCAGCGGCGCCTGTCCGGTTCGGGACAGCGCGCGGCGTTGACATCCGCTGGTGCGGGGTGTGTGATTCGGCCACTATGACAACGTTGTCCCCGAACGGCGCGGCCGGCGCCCGCAAGGTGCGGCGCGCCACGATGAACGACGTGGCGCGGCTGGCGGGCGTCAGCATCAAGACCGTCTCGCGCGTGGTGAACGACGAGGCGGGCGTGCACCCGGCGACGGCCGAACGGGTGCTCGCGGCGATCGACCAGCTGGGCTTCCGGCGCAACCTCAGCGCGCGCAACCTCCGCCGCGGTTCGTCGACGGGCACCATCGGCCTGGTGCTGGAGGACGTGGGCAACCCGTTCTACTCCGGCGTCACGCGGGCGGTCGAGGAGATCTCGCGCCTGCGCGGCAGGCAGGTGATCACCGGTTCGTCGGACGAGGACCCGTCGCGGGAGCGGGAGCTGGCGCTGGAGTTCTGCTCGCGCCGCGTCGACGGGCTGCTGATCGTGCCGGCCGGGTTGCAGCACGGGTACCTGGTGCCCGAGATGCGCGCGGGCACGCCGGTGGTGTTCCTGGACCGACCCGCGGGCGACGTCGTGGCGGACACCGTGCTGGTGGACAACATCGGCGGCACGGTCGAGGCGGTCGCGCACCTGGCGTCGTTCGGGCACCGCAGGATCGCGTTCCTGGGCGACGCGCCGGACATCTTCACCGCCAACGAGCGGCTGCGCGGCTACCGCGAGGGCTGCGTGCGCGCGGGCATCGGCTACCACGAGTCGATGGTGGTCATGGGGCCGCACGACGAGCGCTCGGTGCGCGCGGCGCTGACCGGCCTGCGGGACCTGGCCGACCCGGCGACCGCCGTGGTGACCGGCAACAACCGGATCACCGTGCACGCGCTGCGCGCCCTCGCGGGCTCCGACTCGCGCCCGGCCCTCGTGGGCTTCGACGACTTCGAGCTGGCCGACCTGCTGTCCCCGCCGGTGACCGTGATCGCGCACGACGCGAGCGCGCTCGGCAAGGCGGCGGCCGACCTGCTCTACGCCCGGCTGGACGGCGACGGCACCCCACCGCGCCGCGTCGTCCTGCCGGTGCGCTTGGTGGCCCGTGGATCAGGAGAGGTACCCGTATGAGCTCCGACACCCAGCCCGTCCCGCTGGCGGCGAACCAGCCGCGCCAGTTCTACCGGGGCGGGGCGGCCATCGCGGCGTTGCGGAACGACGTCGGGGCCGACGGCGGGCCCGAGGACTGGGTCGCCTCGACGACCACCCAGTTCGGCAAGGACGAGGCCGGCCTGTCCCGGCTGCCCGACGGGCGGTGGCTGCGCGACGCCGTGGCCGCGGACCCGGTGACGTGGCTCGGCGCGGAGCACGCGGCCGAGTTCGGCGGTGACACCGCCCTGCTGGTGAAGCTGCTCGACGCCGGGCAGCGGCTGCCGGTGCACTGCCACCCCTCGAACGCCTTCGCCGAGCAGCACTTCGGGTGCCGGCACGGCAAGACCGAGGCGTGGATCGTGGTCGGCACCACCGGGCCGGACCCGACCGTCTACATCGGATTCCGCGAGGACGTGCCCGCGGACGTGGTGGCGCGGTGGGTGGCCGAGCAGGACCCGGCCATGCTCGACGCGCTCAACCCGGTGGCGGTCTCCCCCGGTGACACGGTGTTCGTGCCCGCGGGCGTGCCGCACGCCATCGGCGAGGGCGTGTTCATCGTGGAGCTGCAGCAGCCCACGGACTTCTCGATCACCCTGGAGTGGGACGGCTTCCTCGCCGACGCCGAGGCCGGCCACCTGGGCCTGGGCTACGACAAGGCGCTGGACTGCGTGGAGCGCCGCGCGCAGTCCGTCGACGACCTGGTGCTGCGCACGCGCGCCGAGACCGGTGCGTCGGTGCCGCTGCTGGGCACGCGGGCCGACCCGTTCTTCCGCGCCGACCGGCTGCACGTGTCGGGCACGGCGGCGCTGGAGCCCTCGTTCGGCGTGCTGGTGGTGCTGGAGGGCGCCGGCACGGTGGGTCCCGTCGCGGTGCGCCGGGGCAGCACGCTGGTCGTGCCGCACGCGGCGGGCGAGGTCGTGGTGACCGGCGACGTGGTCGCCGTCCGGTGCAGACCGCCACTGGTGTCGAGCCTCGGGAGCTGAGCGCATGGCACGTCCCGGTGGCCGGGCGCCCACCGGCCACCGGGACGGGTCACGCGCGTGCCAGGAGGCGCCCCTGGGGGAACCGCTCCCCCTCGCACGGCTCGCGCAGCACCCGGCCGACCTCGGTGAACCCGGCGTCGCGCGCCAGCGCCGCGAGGTCGTCGACCGGCCAGCGGTAGGCCGTCACCACCTCGTGGTCGAACGGCGCCACCGGTCCTCCCCCGGCCTCGAAGAAGCCGAGCAGCAGGTGGCCGCCGGGGACGAGCACCCGGCGGAACTCGGCGAAGCACGCGGCCAGGTCGGCCGGCGGGACGTGGATGACCGAGTACCAGGACAGGACGCCGTGCAGCGAGCCGTCCGGCAGGTCCAGGGCCTCCATGGAGCCGACCTCGAACCGCAGGTCCGGGTACGCCGCGCGGGCGAGGTCGACCATCACGGGCGACAGGTCGACGCCGAACGCGTCCAGCCCGAGGTCGCGCAGGTGCGCGGTCACCCTCCCGGGACCGCAGCCGACCTCGGCGACGGGGCCGGCGGCCCGCACGTGGTCGGCGAACGCGGCGAGCACCGCGCGGTCCAGCGGGATGCCGTCGAGGTCGTGGCGGGGCAGCTCGGCGTAGCGGACGGCGACGGCGTCGTAGGCGTCCGCCGTCGCGCGGAGGTCGGGTCGGGTCACGGCCGAAGACCCTAGAGGTACTTGTTGGCCAGCTCCGTGTACTCCTTCTCCAGGTCGTCGGCCAGGTACGCCACGTAGGCCCACGGCACGTCGTGCACGTGGTCGCGCATGCCGAGCAGGTGGCGCTTCGCGCGCGGCGCGTCGTCGGCCAGGGCGAAGGCCGCGGCGAACAGGTTGTGCGCCTGGAGGGCGCGCGGGTGCGGCTTGGCCTGGACCGCCTCCCACCGGTCCGCGGCGGTGGCGATCTCCTCCCGGTGCCGGCTGAAGTAGCGCAGCTTCAGGGTGGCGATCTTCAGCGCCGACCGGGACTGCACGGCGTCCTCGAACTGCTCCAGGAAGATCTCGAAGTGGGCCAGCGGCAGCATGGCCACGACCGGGTCGCCGGGCGGCGCGGCGTCCACGCTGCCCTGGGCGAACGCCATCATCTCCTCGGCCGAGCCGCCCCACTTGGCGGCCAGGATCTGCAACCGCGTCCAGTGCGCCGGGTACAGGGTGGGGCAGCGCGCGGCGATCTCGCGCCACACCTCGTCCTTCTGGTCCCGGTCGACCTGGAGGCCCAGGCCCGCGGTCTGGAGCTGCGCCCACGGCACGGCGTCCCGAGGCAGGAGCTTCGCGGCCTCGTGCAGCGGGCCGACGGCCTTGCGCAGCGTGCCGAAGAAGACCTTGAACCGGTCCTTGCCGACGGTGTCCGCGCGGCCCGAGCCGCGGATCGCCCACGCCTCCCGGATGAACGCGGTGCCCGCCAGCAGCCACAGGTCGGGGTCGGTGTTGCCCTTGGCCAGCTCCAGCAGCTCGTCGGCGTGCCCGATGGCGTGCTCGCCGAGCACCTCGGCCCGCAGCGCCCGCACCTCCGGGTCGTCCCGGCACTCCGCGAGGACCGTGGTGGCCGCGCGCAGGTGGCCCGCGTCCATCTCCTCCGCCGCGATGTCCAGGATCGCGTCGTCGTACGTGTGGTCCCGCACCACCTCGCGGGCGACCGCGGCAGGCCGCTTCCTCCGGAAAATCCCCACTCCCGCGACCTTACTTTCCTCCGAGCCCGAGTGGCCTAAGTCTTTCGTAGAGCCGAACAGGGCCTTTCTGCGCTTGTCCTCCACCCTACGCACGCGGTGGGGTGGAGGCCTCGACCGGAGGGGGAACCGATGAGGAGAGAACTGGCCACGGCCGTGTCCGCCGCGTTACTCGCGGTGGTGGCGCCGGCACTGGCGCAGGCACAGGACCGGGCGCCGGAACGGGCGCCCGCCAACCCGTACGAGAGCCAGACCGTCACGTGGGCGCCGTGCGCCGACATCCCGGGCCTGGAGTGCGCGACGTTCCGCGCGCCGCAGGACTGGCGCACACCGGGCGACGGCAGGGCCATCACCGTCGCGATCAGCCGGCTCACGCCGTCCGGCCAGGTCAAGGGCACCGTGTTCACCAACCCGGGCGGTCCCGGCGCGCCCGGCCGCACCCTGCCGCTGCTCTTCGCGGACCGGACCAGGCTCACGGGCAGCATGGAGGTCATCGGCATCGACGTGCGCGGCACGGGGGCGAGCACCAACGTCACCTGCGGCGGCTTCGACTTCTCGACGATCACCGACCCGCGCGACCGGAGCCGGGCCAACACCGACCTCCTCTACGACGCCGCGGAGCTCCAGGCCACGGCGTGCCAGGTGCGGTCCGGCGCGTTCGGGAAGGTCGTGAACACCGAGCAGACCGTCCGCGACCTCGACCTGCTGCGCCACCTGCTGGGCCGCGACAAGGTCAGCTGGATCGGCTACTCCGGCGGCACGTGGCTGGGGGCCTACTACGCGACGTACTTCCCGAAGCGCGTCGACAAGTTCGTGCTGGACTCGAACACCGACTTCACCAGCACGTTCCAGGACGTCTTCGACAACTTCGGCCACGGCTTCGAGCGCCGGTTCCGGGTGGACTTCCTGCCGTGGGTCGCCCGGTACGACGCCCTGTACCACCTGGGCACGACCGCCGAGCAGGTCCGCCAGTCCTACGAGCGGACCCGGGCCGCGCTCAACGCGAACCCGGTCACGCTGCCCGACGGCACCCTGCTCGACGGGGTCCTGCTCGACTTCGTCCTCGTCCAGGGGCAGTACAGCAAGCAGCTGTTCCCGGACACCGCGGCCGTCCTGTCCGAGCTGTCCGGGGGTTCCGGGACCGCGGCGTCGGTCCGGCTCCCCGCCGGCCCGGCGCGCTACCCGGACGCGGCGACCGGCACGCTGTTCGCCATCACCTGCAACGACACGCCGTTCCGGCACGACCGGACCACCCTGGCGCGCGAGGCCGAGCGCCTCGGCGCGCGGTACCCGCTGATCGGCTACCACCAGCCGCTCGCGCCCTGCGCGACCTGGGACCGGCCCGCCCTGGAGCTGCGGAAGCCGACCGGCCGGGACCTGCCGCCGGTGCTCATGGTGCAGTCGGTGCGCGACCCGGCCACCCCGCTGGAGGGGGCGCGGGCCGCGCACCGGAAGTTCGCGAACTCCCGGCTGCTGACCGTGACCGACGAGGGCGACCACGGGGTCTACGCCTTCGGCAACGCGTGCGTGGACGACGTCGTGGAGTCGTTCGTCGTGGACGGCGTGGTGCCCCCGGTCGACTCGACGTGCCCCGGCACGCCGCTGCCCGACCCGACCGCGCCCGCCGCCCAGCGGGAACGACCGCTCGTCGGCTACCCGCTGTAGCCGTTGGGGTGACCGGTCACGCCGCCCGCCTGCCGACGGCGGGCGGCGTACACCCCGGCCTCGGTGCGCCGGTCGAAGCCCAGCTTGTGCAGCAGCGAGGAGACGTAGTTCTTGACCGTCTTCTCCGCCAGGTACAGCCGGCTCGCGATCTGCCGGTTCGTCAGGCCCTCGGCGATCAGGTCGAGGATGCGCCGCTCCTGCGGGCTCAGCGCCGCGTAGCGCGGGTCCTCGACCGGTCCGCCGCGCAGACGCTGGAGCACGGTCGCGGTGACGCCCGAGTGCAGCAGCGAACCGCCGGCGGCCAGCGTGCGGATGGCGGACACCAGGTCGTTGCCCGACACCTGCTTGAGCATGTACCCGGCCGCGCCCGCCATGATCGCCCCGAACAGCGCCTCGTCGTCGGAGTACGAGGTCAGCATGAGGCACGCGGGCGGCGGTTGGACGGTCGAGCGGATCTCGCGGCACACCGTGACGCCGTCGCCGTCGGGCAGCCGCACGTCGATCACGGCCACGTCCGGCCGGTGCAGCGCGGCGGCGGACACGGCCGCCGCGGCGCTCTCCGCCTCACCCACGACCTCGATGTCCGGTTCCACGTCGAGCAGCTGGTGGAGCCCCCTGCGGACGATCTCGTGGTCGTCGACGAGCAGCACCGAGATGGACAACTCTTCCCTCCCTCTTGACCGCGTCACGCCGTGATCAGCGGCACGGACCACGTCACCGTCACCCCGCGGCCCCCCGGCGAGTCGACCTCGCAGGAACCGTCCCACCTCCTGGCCCGCGCCGCCATGTTGACCAGACCGCCGGTGTGCCGCGCCCGGCCCCGGGGCAGACCGTCGCCGTCGTCGCGCACGACGAGCCGCAGCCACGTCGCCGCGCGGTCCACCGACAGCTCGACCTCGACCTTCTTCGCCGACGCGTGCCGCGCCGCGTTCGCCAGCGCCTCGCGCAGCGTGGCGAGCAGGTCGGGGCGCACGTGGTCGGGCACGACCGAGTCGACGGGACCGTCCAGCGCGAGCGCGGGTTCGAAGCCGAGCAGCCGGGTCGAGTCCTGCACGACCCGGCGCAGCTGGACGCGCAGGTCGGAGTCGCCCGCGGGCGACTCCTGCAACGAGAAGATGGTGCGCCGGATCTCCCGGATCGTCTGGTCGACCTCGGTGACGAAGTCCTGCAACCGCTGCGCCACCAGCGGTTGCTCGACCAGGCCGTTGAGGCCCTGCAACCCGAGGCCCAGGCCGAACAGGCGCTGCACGACGAGGTCGTGCAGGTCGCGGGCGATGCGGTCGCGGTCCTCCAGCACCGCCAGGCGCCGCCCCGCGCCGGTGGCCCGGGTGAACTCCAGGATCAGCGCGGCCTGCCGGGCGAACGACTCGACCAGCTCCACGTCCGGCGCGTCGAACCCCACCTGGTCGCGGGCCCGCGCCACGAGCAGCACGCCGAGCACCCGCTCACCGGCCGCCAGCGGCACGACGACCACCGGCCCCACCCGGTCCGGCGTGCCGGGCAGCCCGTCGAGCACCTTCGCGCGGCCGGTCCCGAACACCTCGCGGGCCGGGCCGCCCTCGTCGGACACGTCGAACCCGCGCAGCTCGCCGTCCATCACCCGCACGACCAGCCCGCCCTGCGAGCCGGGCAGCGCCAGCGCGGCGGTCAGCCCGTCGGCGGCGAGCCGGGCGCGCACCGCGACCAGCCGCAGCGCGTCCCGGTCCGGGGTGCCGGTGAGCAGGGCGTTCGTCACCTCGTTGGACGCCCGCAGCCACACCTCGCGCTGCCGGGACTGCTCGTAGAGCCGGGCGTTCTCGATCGCGATGCCCGCCGCCGCGGCCACCGCCACCACCACCTCCCGGTCGGCGCGGGTGAAGTCGGCGCCGTCCTCCTTGTCGGTGAGGTAGAGGTTGCCGAACACCTCGCCCCGCACGTGCACGGGCACGCCGAGGAAACCGGGAGCGGACGGGTCGAACGCGGCGCCGCCCGCGTGCGGCCCGGCGGGGTGGTGCCCCTCGCCGTGGGTGAACTCCAGCAGCCGCCGGTTGGGACCCACGACGGCCAGCGCGCCGTAGCGGGCGCCGACGAGGCTGCACGACGACTCGACGATGCGGCGCAGCACGTCCGGCAGCGACAGGTCGCTGGCCAGCGACACGACCGCGGCGAGCAGCCGGTGCAGCCGCTCCTGCGACACGATCGCCTCGGCCGTGCGGTCGGTCAGCTGCCGGAGCAGGCCGTCCAAGCGCACCGCGTTGGCGTCGGGGAAACCGGGCACCGTGGAACCGCCCTCGGGCTGTGGGGGCTGCGCTGACGACCGCGCGGGGGCCACTGAGAGTAGCGCTTTCCGCTACGGGATGCGACGACCCGTGAGCACTTCCAGGTCCACGACGAGGTAGTGGTCGGGTCTGCCGTGGCGGCGGGCGGCCAGGGGAAGCTCGCGCAGGCGCGCCAGGTCCACCTCGTCGACGGCCTCGGTGACGTGCCCGACCACCATCACCGACCAGCCCTTGGACAGGTCGTGGGCGATGTCGTCGATCTGGAACGCGACGATCGTGTCGCGCGCGACCAGCGTGGAACTGCCCTCGGGAACGCGAAGCACGACGGTCTCGCCGTCGACGACGTACGGCACGGGGTGGACGACCGGCAGGGCGCGGTCGGTGTAGACGAGCCGCCCGATGACGGCCGTCCGCAGCAGCTGCATGCACTCCTCGCGGGAGAGGAGCTGAAGTCCAGCGGCGTCGTACATCGCACCCTCTTCATCCCCCGGTTGCCGGACCGAATCCTCCTGCCCCGTGGGCGTCCCGCCTAGAGGCGGAAGTCCCCCTTGTCTTCCCCACCCGGACGGGCGATCCCCGGCTCACCCGGCGAGTCCAACCCCCGAGCCGGGCGAGTCCAACGCCCAGGTCGCGGGAGTCCACCGCCCGGGTCGCGAATGTCGGACTCCCGGGTCCTGGGTGTGGGACTCGCCGGGTGAGCCGGCGGGTGAGCCGGCCCCCTACGCCCCCACTCCCTCGACGAGCCGGTCGGCGGCGGCGTAGGGGTCCAGCTCACCCGCCGCGACGCTCTCGGCCAGGGTTTCCAGGTCCGCGCCGCCGCGCAGTCCGCCGAAGCGCGACCGCAGCCGCTCGACGGCGATGGCCTCGACCTCCCGCGCCGCGCGCACCGCGCGGCGCCGGGCCAGTTCGCCTCGTTCGACCAGCCACGCGTGGTGGGCGTCGACGGCGTCCACGACGTCGTGGACGCCCTCGCCGCGCGACGCCACCGCCTTCACCACGGGTGGCCGCCACAGGCCGCCCTCGCGCTCCCGGCGCCCCAGGGAGATCGCGTGCTTGAGGTCGCGGGCGGTCCGGTCGGCGCCGTCGCGGTCGGCCTTGTTCACCACGAACACGTCGGCGATCTCCAGCACGCCCGCCTTCGCGGCCTGGATGCCGTCGCCCATGCCGGGCGCGAGGAGCACGACCGCGGTGTCGGCCAGCGACACCACCTCGACCTCGGACTGCCCGACGCCGACGGTCTCCACGAGCACCACGTCGCAACCCGCCGCGTCGAGCACGCGCAACGCCTGCGGCGTGGCCCAGGACAGGCCGCCGAGGTGGCCTCGGGTGGCCATGGACCGGATGAACACGCCGGGGTCGGTGCTGTGCTCCCCCATCCGCACCCGGTCGCCGAGCAGCGCGCCGCCGGAGAACGGCGACGACGGGTCGACGGCCAGCACCCCGACCCGTTCACCGCGTTCCCGGTACGCCTTGACCAGCGCGGACGTGCAGGTGGACTTGCCGACGCCGGGTGCGCCGGTCAGCCCGACGACCCGCGCGTTCCCGCAGTGCGGCGCCAGCGCGGCGGCCACGTCGCGCAGCTCCGGGCCGGCGTCCTCCACGAGCGAGATGAGCCTGGCGACCGCGCGCGGTTGTCCTTCGCGCGCGCGGTCGACCAGTCCTGCCACGTCAACGGTGCGGGCCACGCCGCCGGCCTCCCGCCCGACCCCGGGTCAGGCCTTGGGCACGCGCACGATCAGCGCGTCGCCCTGCCCGCCGCCGCCGCACAGCGCCGCCGCGCCCACGCCGCCGCCGCGGCGCTTCAGCTCCAGCGCGAGGTGCAGCGCGATGCGCGCGCCGGACATGCCGATCGGGTGGCCCAGCGCGATCGCGCCGCCGTTGACGTTGACCTTGTCCTCGGTCAGGCCGAGTTCGCGCATGGAGACGATGCCGACCGCGGCGAACGCCTCGTTGATCTCGACCAGGTCCAGGTCGGCCGGGTCGATGCCCTCCTTGGCGCACGCGGCCCTGATCGCGTTCGACGGCTGCTGGTGCAGGCCGGCGTCCGGGCCGGCCACCACGCCGTGCGCGCCGATCTCGGCGAGCCAGGTCAGGCCCAGCTCCTCGGCCTTGGCCTTGCTCATCACGACCACGGCCGCCGCGCCGTCGGAGATCTGCGACGCCGAGCCCGCCGTGATGGTGCCGTCGGGGGCGAACGCCGGGCGCAGCTTGGCCAGCGTCTCCGCCGTGGTGTCGCCGCGCACGCCCTCGTCCTTGGCGAACACGACCGGGTCGCCCTTGCGCTGCGGGATGGTGACGGGGGCGATCTCCTCGTCGAACACGCCGTTCTCGGCGGCCTTCGCGGCCAGCCGGTGCGAGCGGGCGGAGAACGCGTCCTGCTCCTCGCGGGTCAGGTCGTGGCGCGCGTTGAACTTCTCCGTGGACATGCCCATCGCGACCTGGTCGAAGGCGCAGAACAGGCCGTCGTGGGACATGTGGTCGAGCATGGCGACGTCACCGAACTTGAAGCCGCCGCGCGACTTCTGCAGCAGGTGCGGCGCCTGGGTCATGGACTCCTGACCGCCCGCGACGACGATGTCGAACTCACCCGCGCGGATCAGCTGGTCGGCCAGCGCGATGGCGTCGATGCCGGACAGGCAGACCTTGTTGACGGTCAGCGCGGGCACGGTCATCGGGATGCCGGCGTTCACCGCCGCCTGGCGCGCCGGGATCTGGCCCGCGCCTGCGGTCAGCACCTGGCCCATGATCACGTACTGGACCTGCTCGGGCGCGACCCCCGCCCGCTCCAGCGCCGCCTTGATCGCGACGCCGCCGAGCTGGGCGCCGGAGAAGTCCTTCAACGATCCGAGCAGTCGCCCCATCGGGGTACGGGCCCCGGCGACGATGACGGAACCGGACACAGCAGCCTCCACAGCGGGTGTAAGCGGTTGTTAACACGCCACGATACCCAGGGTTACCGAAGAGTAGCCTTGTGAGACGCCGCACAACGGGACCTGCACCGATTCGGGCGTTATGTTCGCGGCATGGAAGAACTCCGCGGCTTCGTCACCGCCATCGACCACGTGGGCATCGCCGTGCCCGACCTCGACACCGCGATCGCGTTCCACCGCGAGCACTTCGGCCTGGAGGTCGCGCACGAGGAGGTCAACGAGGAGCAGGGCGTGCGCGAGGCCATGCTGCGCGCCCCCGGCGACGACGGCGGCGGCACCGCCGTGCAGCTGCTCGCACCGCTGACCCCCGAGTCGACGATCGCGAAGTTCATCGGCCGGTCCGGCCCCGGACTCCAGCAACTGGCCTACCGGGTGTCCGATGTGGACGCCGCGGCCGACGCGCTGCGCGCCCGGGGGCTGCGCCTGCTGTACGAGGAGGCGCGGCGCGGCACGTCCGACAGCCGGGTCAACTTCGTGCACCCCAAGGACGCGGGCGGCGTGCTCGTGGAGCTGGTCGAACCCGCCCCCGGTCACTGAACGGGCGGCGGTCCGGCGCCGGCGACCCATCGGCGGTCGGCCGTTCGGCGGAAGCTTCAGTGCGGTGGCTCACAGCATGTCTTCTGAATCGGTTACCCGTGGGTAACCTCCGGCAACCCGCGTGGACCTCTTGAGCGCCACGACATCTCGAAGCACCCCCGACCTGGGAGGGAACGCCGTGCAGAAGATCCTCGACGCGATCCTGGCCGACGAAACGGACGCGATCGGATCGCTCGACGTACCGGAGACCTACCGAGGTGTGACGGTGCACGCCGACGAGGCGGGCATGTTCGAGGGCCTCGCCACCAAGGACAAGGACCCGCGCCGGTCGCTGCACGTCGACGAGGTGCGCACGCCGGAACTGGGTCCGGGCGAGGCGCTGGTGGCCGTGATGGCCAGCGCGATCAACTACAACACCGTGTGGACCTCGATCTTCGAGCCGGTGTCGACCTTCTCGTTCCTGAAGAAGTACGGCGGTCGCCACGACCAGCCGTTCCACGTCGTCGGCTCCGACCTGGCGGGCGTCGTGCTGCGCACCGGCCCTGGCGTCAACGCCTGGAAGCCCGGTGACCGGGTGGTCGCGCACTGCCTCGACGTGCAGCTGGAGCACCCGGACGGCCACGGCGACACCATGCTCGACCCGGAGCAGCGCATCTGGGGCTTCGAGACGAACTACGGCGGCCTCGCCGAGATCGCCCTGGTCAAGGCCAACCAGCTGATGCCGATGCCCGCCCACCTCACGTGGGAGGAGGCGGCGTCGCCCGGTCTGGTGAACTCCACCGCCTACCGGCAGCTCGTGTCGACGAACGGCGCGAACATGAAGCAGGGCGACACCGTCCTGATCTGGGGCGCCTCCGGCGGCCTCGGCTCCTACGCCACGCAGTTCGCGCTGAACGGCGGGGCGACCCCGGTGTGCGTCGTGTCGTCCCCGGAGAAGGCGGAGATCTGCCGCCGGATGGGCGCCGAGCTGATCATCGACCGCAGCGCGGAGGGCTACCGGTTCTGGAAGGACGAGCACGAGCAGGACCCGCGCGAGTGGAAGCGGCTCGGCGCGAAGATCCGCGAGCTGACCGGCGGCGACGACCCGGACATCGTGTTCGAGCACCCCGGCCGGGAGACGTTCGGCGCGTCCGTCTACGTCGCCAAGCGCGGCGGGACCATCGTGACCTGCGCCTCGACCAGCGGCTTCCTGCACCAGTACGACAACCGCTACCTGTGGATGCACCTCAAGCGGATCATCGGCTCCCACTTCGCGAACTACCGCGAGGCGTGGGAGGCCAACCGGTTGGTCGCCAAGGGGAAGATCCACCCGACACTGTCCAAGGTGTACTCGTTGGAGGACACCGGGCAGGCCGCGCACGACGTGCACCGCAACACCCACCAGGGCAAGGTCGGCGTGCTGGCGCTGGCCCCCGAGGAGGGCCTGGGCGTCCGCGACCACGAGATGCGGGCGGCGCACCTGTCCGGGATCAACCGATTCCGGGGCGTCTAAAGCGAAACCACCCCCGGTGTGCGGCGCTCGGGTGACCGCCGCGCACCGGGAGCGGGTAGCGTGCACGGCATGGGCCTCGCCGACGACCGTGACCTTGTCCCCCTGGGCTCCGGCTTCGACATCGTCAAGCGCGGGTACGACCGCGCCCAGGTCGAGGACCACCTGGAACGACTGGACTCCGACCTGCGCCTGCTCGCGGCCGACCGCGACGCGGCGGTGTCGCAGACCAACGACCTCGCCCGCCAGCTGGAGGCGGCCCGTTCGGAGGTCGGCGAGCTGCGCGGCCAGGTCGAGCGGTTGTCGCTGCCGCCGACCACGCTGGAGGGCCTGAGCGAGCGGTTGCAGCGGATGCTGCGCCTCGCCCAGGACGAGGCCAACGAGATCAAGGCGCGCGCCGAGGCCGAGGGCGGCCACATCCGCGCCAAGGCGGAGGCCGACGCGGCGGCCCTGCGCACCCGGTACGAGAAGCTGATCGCGGACCAGGAGCAGCGGCGCGCCGAGATGGAGGCCGAGCACCGGGGCGTCCTGGAGAAGGCCCGCGCCGAGGCCGAGAAGATCGTGGGCGACGCCCGCGAGGCGGCGGCCGCGCTCGACGCGGAGTCGCTCCGGCGCCGGACCACGGTCGAGGAGGACTTCGAGATCGCGATGGCCGCGCGCCGGGTCGAGTCGATGAAGACCCTGGCCGAGAGCGAGGCGGCGTCGAAGGGCGAGGCCGACCGGCGGGTGCGCGAGGCCTCCGAGGAGGCGGCCCGCGTGCGCGCGCAGGTCGCCCAGGAGCAGGCGGCGTCGACCGCCGAGGCGCAGCGGCTGGTGCGGGAGGCCACCGAGGAGGCCAACCGGCGCCGCCACGACTCGATCAGCGAGGCGACCGCGCGCGTCCAGGAGGCGACCGACGAGGCCAACCGCCGCGTCCGGGAGGCCACCGAGGAGGCGAACCGGCGCGTCACCCAGGCCACCCAGAAGGTCGAGGCGCTCCGCCAGCTGCGCAACCGGCTGTCGCAGCAGCTGCACTCGGTCCGCACCGCCCTGCACGACGTGACGCCGCTGCTGGACCCGCTCGAGGAGGAGAAGCCGCAGGCCGTGACCCCGGCGCCCGCTCCGGTCGCCGCTGCCCCCGCCGCGGCCGCCCCCGCCACCGCTGCTCCGGTGGCGGCTGCCCCGGTGGCCGCGGAAGAGCCGAAGCCCGCGGGTGGCGCGTCACCTGCCCCGGCGCCCGGCGCGAAGCCCGGCCCGGACGGCCCGACCCAGAAGATCGCCCGGCCGAACCCGAAGGCCCAGGCCGGTAAGCGCTAGCGGTCCGATCGCGCACGGCCCCGGTGGCCTCGTCACCGGGGCCGTGCGCGTCCTCACAGGTCGACGCGCTGCCACCACGCCACCACGGCCGCCGCGAACGCCTCCGGGGCCTCCAAGGGCGTCAGGTGGCCCACGCCGGGCAGCTCCACGCAGTCCACCCGCCGCAGCACCGCCGCCATCCCGCGGGCGGTCGCGGGCGGTGTGAGCCGGTCGTGCTCCCCCACCAGCACCAGGGCCGGCACGTCGACGTCCGCGAGCAGCCCCGTCGAGTCCGGTCGCGCGGCCATGGCCCGCTGCGCCCACGCCACCTCGGCCGGGTCGCGGGCCAGCACCAGCTCCCGCACCCGCTCGACCACGGCGTCGTCCGGGTCGGGGCCGAGGAGCCCGGGGACCACCGCGTCGGGCACCCAGCCGACGCCCTCGGCCTCCACCCGCTCGGCCATCGCCAGCCGGTTCGCCCTGGCCTCGTCGGTGTCCGCGCCGGCCCGCGTGTCGGCCAGCACGAGCCCCGCGACCCGCTCCGGCGCGCGCCGGAGCAGGGCCATCGCCACGTAGCCGCCCATGGAGCAGCCGCCGACCACGGCGCGCTCGACGCCGAGCCGGTCCAGCTCGGCCAGCACGTCCTCCGCGATGACCACCAGATCGGGTGAACGGTCGCCGCCGCGCTGGTCGATCGTGACGGGTTTCAGCTGGTCACGCACCCCGTCCCACATCCGTGAGTCGAGCGGGAAGGCGTGCAGCAGCACCAGGGGGAGGGAATCCACACCCGGGATTGTCGGTGACCCCCGTTACCGTCGCGACCATGACCTCGAACCCGGAGCTGATCCGCACCGACCGCCTGCTGCTCAGGCGCGTCGGGCCGGGTGACGTGCGCTCCGCGATCGCCGTGCTGTCCGATCCGGGGACGAACCGCTTCAACCCGGCCGGCTCGCCGTCCGCGGAGCAGGCGGCGGCGATGCTGGTGGAGTGGCAGGCCCACTGGGCGCGCGACGGCATCGGGTACTGGGCGGTGGAGCTGCCGGAGACCGGGGAGGTCATCGGCTTCGGCGGGCTGCGCCACCACGAGTTGGACGGGGAACCGGCGCTCAACCTGTTCTACCGGTTCCGCCCCCGGCACTGGGGCCGGGGCTACGCACCCGAGATGGCACGCGCGGCCGTCGAGTGGGCGGGCCCCGCCCGGCCGGACCGTCCGGTGGTGATCATCACCGACCCCGACAACACGCCCTCCCAGCGCGTCGCGGAGAAGCTGGGCTTCGCGCACGTGGGCGATAGCAGGACCGTCGAGGGGCCGGTGCTGGTCTGGCGGCGTCAGGAGGCCACGATGGTCACCTGATGCCGCTCGTGAGGGCCGGACCAGGTGCGCGGCAACGGCGTGGGCACCTCGGGCACGGCTGCGGCGACGATCGCGTCGAGCACCTCGTCGGCCTGCCCGACCATGAGGTGCCCGGCCCCGGGGAAGACGATCACGTCCGCGGTCGGGATGCCCGCGCCGAACCGCCGCCTGGCCCGTTCCGGCGGGAGGAAGGTGTCGTGCTCGGGCACCAGGCACACCACCGGCTTGTCCGAGCGCGCCCACACCCGCAGGTGTTCGGCCTCGCTCCACCGCAGTGGCGGGGAGATCAGCACCGCACCCTCGACGCGCGGGTCGCACCCGTGCATGAGGGTGAGGTCGGTGCCGAACGACCAGCCGACCAGCCACACGGAGGGCAGTCCGCGCTCGGCCGTGAACGCCAGTGCGGCGGCGACGTCCAGCCGCTCGCCCACGGCGTGGTCGAACGCGCCCTCGCTGCGCCCGGCCTCGCTGGCCGTCCCACGCGTGTTGAACCTCAGCACCGCGAGGTCGGCCAGGGCGGGCAGCCGCCACGCGGCCTTGCGCAGCAGGTGGGAGTCCATCATCCCGCCGCGCGTCGGCAGCGGGTGCAGGAGCACCAGCGTGGCGCGGGGGTCGCGCGCGGCGGGCAGGGACAGCTCGCCGACCAGTGACAGGCCGTCCTCGGTCCGCAGCGTCACCGCCTCGCGCCGGGCGGGCAGCACGGTGTTGGCCTTGATCGGCACCTCGTCCACGCCTGACCTCTCCTTCGCCGAGCCCGCGCCGATCCGCGCCGCACCCTTCACCGAGTCGAGAGCGCTCTCACCACCGGCGGGGGCTGGGTCCGCGCCGGCCGCGCGAGTTCCAGCAGCCCTGGTGCCAGTGCCGGCGGTCCTCGACCGAGCCGTGGTCGGCGCCGGGCCAGGCGACGACGTGCGGGGTGCCGGGCCGGATCTCGTGGTCGCAGCCGGGGCAGCGGTACGTCTTCGTGGTCGCGGCGCCCGAGACGGAACGGACCAGCCACTCGCCGTCCGGCCCGCTCTCGGCACGCGCCCAACCGTGGCCACCGACGGGTCGCGGCTCGGCGGGGCGCTGCGGGCGGTTGCGGCGGGGCACGAGGGACCAGGGTATCGGGCCCGGGTATCGGGCCCGGGCCGCCGGTCGTCCGCGGTCCACGGGGCAGGCACGCGGGTGGCGGTGCGCGGCGCCCCTCCTCCTCGGGGCCGGAGCGGTGGTGACGCCGCTGCCGGTCGTCCGCGGCCCGCCCCGCTCGCCGCGGTGTCCGCCGTCGGGGTGCCCTCGCTGGTGCCGGCGCCCCCTCGGCGGGGAGAATGGGCGTCGTGCCCACCTACGAGTTCCGCTGCAAGGCGTGCGGGTCGACCTTCGACGTGAAGCGCTCGATGAGCGAGTCCGACGCCCCCGCTCCGTGCCCGCACGGCCACGACGACACCGTGAAGCTGCTGTCCGTGGTCGGCCTGGGCGGCAAGTCCGGCGCCCCGGCCGGCGGTGGTGGCGGTGGCGGGGGCTGCTGCGGGGGCGGCTGTTGCGGCTGAGGCTGCGTTCCCCCGGACAGGCCCGGCCCGACAGGCCCGGACCGGGCCGGGGTCAGCCGTTCGGCTCCTTCTCCAGCAGCGCCTCGGCGACCTTCCTGCCCTGGTCGCAGATCCCGCCGAAGCGGGCGGTGCCGTCGATCACGATGATGCCGATGCCGCCGCCCGCGTAGTCCATCACCAGCACGCACGACGGCTGCACGGTGGTGTCCGTGGTCCGGTCGAAGTAGGTGACCTTGCGGTCGCCCACCTGGAACTCGCCGTTGTTCTGCTCCAGCGTGATCGTCCTGCCCTCGCGGAAGCGCAGGGTGACGCCCACGTCGAGCGAGCCGACCGACGTCTGCCACTTGCAGGACTGGTCGAACGTCGAGTCGTAACCGGTCTCGGTCGGCTCGGCGTTCTTGTCCTCGACCTCGTACGGCAGGTCCTTCCAGCCGATCAGCGCGCAGATGTCACCGACCGACCCCGTGTCCGGGTCGGAGGTGGACGACGGGTCGTCGTCGTCCGTCGGTGTGGGCTCCGTTCCCGAGGTGAACGGCGGGTCGACGTCGAGCACCTGCTCGGACACCGGGGTGCCGTTGACCGTGTACGCACAGGCGCCCGTCAGGCCGAGCACCGCCACCAGGAGCGAGATCACCACACGCCGCATGGTGCCCACGATGCCAAACGCCGCGACCGGACACGCACTCAGGCCGCGTAATCCCGAAAACCCTTCCCCGTCTTCCGCCCCAGCCGACCCGCCGTGACCAGGTGCTCCAGCAGCGGCGCGGGGGCGAAGCCCGCCTCGCGGAACTCCAGGTACAGGGTGCGCTCGATCGCGAGCGACACGTCCAGGCCGACCACGTCGAGCAGCTCGAACGGCCCCATGGGCAGCGAGCAGCCGACCTTCATGGCCTCGTCGATGTCGTCGGCCGACGCGTAGTGGGCCTCCAGCATCTTCACCGCGTCGTTGAGGTACGGGAACAGCAGCGCGTTGACGATGAACCCTGCCCGGTCGCCGCAGTGCACCGGCACCTTGCCCAGGTCGAGGCACACGCGCCGGGCGGTGGCGACGACGTCCGCCGACGTGGAGATGGTCTCCACGACCTCGACGAGCTTCATCACCTGGGCCGGGTTGAAGAAGTGCAGGCCGACGACGTCACCGGGGCGCGACGTGGCGGCGGCGCACTCGATGACGGGCAGCGACGAGGTGGTGGTCGCGAGCACCGCGCCCGGCTTGCACACCTCGTCCAGGGCCGCGAACACGTCCTTCTTGATCGACAGCTCCTCGGCGACGGCCTCGACGACCAGGTCGCAGTCGGCGAGGTCGACGAACTCCACGACGGGCGCGACGCGCGCGAGCGCGGCGTCCCGGTCGGCCTCGGACAGCCTGCCGCGCGACACCGCCTTGTCCAGGGACTTGCGCACCTTGCCGAGGGCCGCCTCCGCCTTGTCCCGCGAACGGGCCCGCAGCACGACGTCGTAGCCGCGCTTGGCGAACACCTCGACGATGCCGGTGGCCATCGTGCCGGTGCCGATCACGCCGACCCGCCGCACCTCGCGCGCCGGGGTGGCGTCGGCGGCGGCGACGGGGGTGTGCACGTCCGGCACGACGACCGGCGAGTCCGGGCCGTCGTAGGTGTAGAAACCGCGTCCGCTCTTGCGGCCCAGCAGACCGGCCGCGATCATCTGCTTGAGCAGCGGCGCCGGGGCGTGCAGCCGGTTGCGGGACTGGTGGTACATCGTGTCGAGGATCTCGTAGGCGGTGTCCAGCCCGATCAGGTCGAGCAGCGCCAGCGGGCCCATCGGGTAGCCGCAGCCGTACCGCATGGCGGCGTCGAGGTCCTCCCTCGTCGCGTAGCGGGACTCGTACATGCGCACGGCGTGGTTGAGGTAGCCGAACAGCAGCGCGTTGGCGATGAACCCGGCGCGGTCGCCGATCACGACGGGCGCCTTGCCCAGCGACTCGGCGAACGCGACGACGTCGGCCACCACGTCCGGCTCGGTGACGACGGTGCGCACGACCTCGACCAGCTTGAGCACCGTGGTGGGGTTGAAGAAGTGCAGGCCGACGACCTTGCCCGGCCGTCCGGTGTGGACACCGATCTCGGTGATCGACAGCGACGACGTGTTGGACGCGAAGATCGTGTCGGGGCCGCAGATCCGGTCGAGCGCGGCGAACACCTCGGCCTTGAGCTCCACGCGCTCCGGCACGGCCTCGATGACGAGGTCGGCGCCCGCGAGGGCGTCCAGCGAGGTGGCGTACGAGATGCGGCCGAGCAGTTCGGCGCGCTCGTCCTCGGTGAGCTTGCCGCGCGCCACCGCGCGCCCGGTCGAGTGGTCCAGGTGCCCGCGGCCCCGGGCCAGGCCCTCCTCGTCCACGTCGACCGCCACGACAGCGACACCGGTCCTGGCGAGCACCTCGGCGATGCCGGCGCCCATGGTGCCGAGACCGACGATCCCGACCGTGCTGAACTGGCGCGTCACTGCGACCTCCCACTCAACCGGAGTGGCTACCAGACGGTAACTTGTGGCTACTGTGCCACGGTCGCCACGCGGCGCCCGCGTGAGCTTCACCATCGGTATCGAGCAAGTGACCGGTTCAGCGCGGCCGGCGGCCGCTACTCGTCGAACCCCCGCGCGACCAGGTCCTCGATGGCGCGCACGGCCCGCGCCGCGTCGGGCCCGGACGCCTCCACCCGCACCTCGGCGCCGCCCGGCACCCCCAACCCCATCAACGCCAGCACGCTCTTCGCGTCGGCCTCGGCGGTCCCGAACCGCACCACCACCAGGGCGTCGAACGAGTCCACCGCGCGCACCACGAGCGCGGCGGGCCGGGCGTGCAGGCCGGCGCCGTCCGCCAGCACCAGCGAGGCCCGCACGACCTCCTCGCCGGCCGGGGCGGGGACGTCCTCGGGCGCGAGCGCCGCCGACGCGGCCGCCGCCACCTCCTCCAGCGAGGCGCCGCCCTGCGCCCGCACCGCCGCCGCGACCGCACCCTCGACCAGGGGCGCGTCCGCCACGAGCACCGTGGCACCGGCCTCCTCGGCGGCCATCTCGGCGACCATCCGCGCGCTGCCCAGGTCGAACAGCACGACGACCCCGGCACCGGAGTCCGCGTTCGCGATGGCCTCCACGACCGCGACGAAGTCCGTGCCGAGCCCGCCGGCCCCGTCGCCGCCGACCGGCGCGATCGTCACCGAGGGCGCCATCTGCCCGGCCAGCTCCGCCACGCCCGCCGCCAGCTGCCGGCTGTGCGACACGACCACCAGCCCGATCACGACAGCACCTGCCCGGCGAGCGAGCGCAGGACCAGCGCCGTGGACCGGGCGCCCGGGTCGAGGTGTCCCGCGCTGCGCTCCCCCAGGTAGGAGGCCCGTCCCTTGCGCGCGACCAGCGGCACCGTGGCGGTCGCGCCCGCCTCCGCCGCCTCGGCCGCCGCCGTCAGGACCGCGCCGACGTCGCCGCCGCCCGCCGAGGCGGCTTCGGCGGCCACCACCGCCGGGGTCAGGGCATCGACCATCGTCTTGTCGCCCACGGCGGCCTTGCCGCGCGCCACCACGCCCTCCAGGGCGGCCTGGAGGGCGCCCGCCACGGACGCCGCGTCCAGGGTCGCCGCGTCGCCGACCGACGTGGCCGCGCGCAGGAACGCCGTGCCGTACAGCGGTCCGGCCGCGCCGCCCACGGTGGAGATCAGGGTGGTCGCGGCGAGCCGCAGCACACCACCCGGCAGGGCGGGCACGTCACCGTCCAACTTGGACACCAGTGCGGTGAAGCCGCGGGCCAGGTTCTCGCCGTGGTCGCCGTCGCCGATCTCGCGGTCGAGCCGGATCAGCTCCTCGCGGTGCTCCTTGACCACGGCCGCCACCGCCCGCAACGCCCGCGCGACGTCCTCCGCCGTGCACGCCATCACACACCCCACCGCAGCGCCGGGGTGTGCACGGGCGCGTCCCACAGCTCCACCAGCTCGTCGTCGAGCTTGAGCAGGGTCAGCGACATGCCCTGCATCTCCAGGCTGGTGACGTACGGGCCGACGAGCCGTCGTTCCACCGTGATCCCCCGTTCCGCGAGCAGCCGTTCCGCGATGCCGTGCGCCAAGTACAGCTCGATCAGCGGCGTCCCGCCCATCGAGTTGGTGAACAGCAGCACCCGGTCGCCCCCCGCGAACGGCAGGTCCTCCAGGATCGGGTCGAGCAGCGCGGGCACCAGCTCGTCCGCCGGGCCGACCGGCACGCGCTGCCGCCCCGGCTCGCCGTGGATGCCGATGCCCAGCTCCATCTCGTCGTCGGCGAGCGTGAACGACGGCTCGCCCGCGTGCGGCACGGTGCAGGCGGTCAGCGCGAGCCCCATGGAGCGGACGTTCGCCACGACCCGCCGCGCGAGCGCCTCGCAGCCGTCGAGGTCGACCCCGCGCTCGGCCGCCGCGCCGACGACCTTCTCCAGCAGCACGGTCCCGCCGACGCCGCGCCGGCCGGCCGTGAACAGCGAGTCCTTGACCGCCACGTCGTCGTCGACGACCACCGTGCGCACGTCCACGCCGTCGGCGGCGGCCAGCTCGGCGGCGGTTTCGAAGTTCAGCACGTCACCGGTGTAGTTCTTGACCACGAGCAGCGCGCCCGCGCCGCCGTCGGTGCGCGCCACGGCCGCCGCGACCTGGTCGGGCGTGGGCGAGGTGAACACCGCGCCGGGGCACGCCGCGTCGAGCATCCCCCGCCCGACGAACCCGCCGTGCAGCGGCTCGTGCCCCGCCCCGCCGCCGGAGATCACGGCGACCTTGCGCGGCACGGGCGCGTCGGCCCGCACGATCACCGCCGGGTCGTACTCGACGTCGAGGAGGTCGGCGTGCGCGAGGGCCATCCCGCGCAGCGCGTCCGCCACGACGGTCGCCGGGTCGTTGATGATCTTCTTCACGGGGAGGCCCTCCCGATCGACGCTGATCACCCATTCCTACTCCACCCGGGGCACCCCCGAAAGCGGAGCGGTCCACCGCGGCCGCGCCGACCCGGCCGGCGGCCGCACGGGGACTAGCGGCCGTACAGGACCCGGACCATCCGGAGCACGTGCCGCATGGTCCGGGACCCGCGGTCGTAGGTCATGGGGTTCAGCAGCGCCGGGAACCGCTTGCGCGCCACGGAGTGCGCGAAGGTGAACTCGCGCAGGCCGTCCTCACCGTGGATGCGGCCGAACCCGGAGTCGCCGACCCCGCCGAACGGCAGCGCGCCCACCGACGCGTAGGCGAGCACCGAGTTCACCGACACCATGCCGCAGCGCAGCCGGTCCGCCAGCTCCTCGCCCCGGTTGCGGGAGAACACCGACGCGCCGAGCCCGTACTTGTGGGCGTTGGCGCGGCGCACGGCCTCGTCGGCGTCGGCGACCCTGGTCACCACGAGCGTGGGGCCGAACGTCTCCTCCGTCGCGGCCTTCGCGTCGTCGGGCACGTCCACCAGCACGACGGGCTCCACGTACGGCGGCCGGATCGACTCCAGCCCGCCGACGACGGCCCGCGCGCCGCGGTCGAGCGCGTCGGCCACGTGCGACTGGATGACCTCGACCTGCCCGGGCATGGTGATGGGCCCGAAGTCCGCGTCCGGCTCGCCGCCGGGGCGCAGCGTGGCCGCCTTCCGGGTGACCAGGGCGACGAACTCGTCGTAGACGGCGTCCGCGACCAGCGCCACCTCGACGCCCGCGCACGTCTGGCCCGCGTTGAAGATCCCGCCCCACACCGCGGCCTCCGCGGCGGCCTTCACGTCCGCGTCCTCGGCCACGATGAGCGGGTCCTTGCCGCCGCACTCCAGCAGCACGGGCGTGAGGGAGGCCGCGCACGCGGCCATGACCTTCTTGCCGGTCGCCGTGGAGCCGGTGAACGCGATCTTGTCCACGCCGGACGCGCACAGCGCGGCGCCGGTCTCGCCGAACCCGGTCACCGTCCGGAGCACCGGGTACTCGGGGACGACCTGGGCGAACGTCTCGGCCAGGAACACGCCGACGCCGGGGGTGAACTCCGAGGGCTTGAACACCACGGCGTTGCCGGCGGCCAGCGCGTAGCCGATCGAGCCCACGGGCGTGAGCGCCGGGTAGTTCCACGGCCCGATGACGCCGACCACGCCGAGCGGCCGGTACTCCAGGGTGGCCGCGAAGTTGTACATGAGCATGCCGGAGGGCACCTTGCGCTTGCCCAGCGCCTTCGCCGCGTGCTTGGCGGCCCAGTGCAGGTGCTCGACGACCAGCGCCAGCTCGGTGCGCGCGTCGTCGGCGGACTTGCCGGTCTCCGCGCTGATCAGCTGCTGGAACTCGTCGAGCCGCTTGACCAGCAGCTTCCGCCACGCGTCGAGCCGGGCGCGCCGGCCGTCGAAGCCGAGGCCGGCCCAGAACACCGCCGCGTCGCGAGCGGCCCGCACGGCCTCGCGCACGTCGGCCTCGGAGGCGACGGGGTGGTGCGCGACGACCTCGCCGGTGCGCGGGTCGAGGGAGGCGAACCGCTTCTGCTCGTCGTCTGCCCGCGCGCTGGTGGTCGGAGCGAGCTGCGTCATCGGGCCCTCCAGGTGGTGCACGGTGTTACTGAACAGTAACCGGTATCCGGCGGTGGTGTCAGCCCCCGTTCAGCCCTTCGGGATCTTGGCCAGCAGCACCTTGGCGAACGTCACGGCCGTGGCGCAGCGGTCGAACTGCGCCTTCTCCGGTCCGGCCGACTTCACCTCGACCACCTCGCCCTCGTCGTTCCCCGTCTCCCGCTGCACCCACTTGACCTCGCAGGAGGGGAACGCCGTGGCGCCCGCCTTCTGGTAGCCCGTGACGCCGCCGCCCAGGTCGACCTCGGTCTGCCCCTCGTCGAACTCCCGGTCGTCGGGGACGAAGGTGCGCCGGAAGTCCACGGTCAGCTCCGGGCCGTCGCCCACCCACGAGCAGTTGTGCAGCCCGTACGGGTACGTGCGGTAGCCGGCGCCGACGGCCGCCTCCACCGCGCCGGCGTCCGGCAGGGCGCACGGGTCGAGCGTGATCAGCGACCCCTTGGCGGGTGTGATGACGCCCTTGCGGTCCCGGACCTGCGCGACCACGGACTCGGCCACGGTGCGGCCTGGCGCGCACGCGTCGCCGTCCTTGTAGCCGATCTGCACGGTGATGCCGAGGCCCGGCTTGTCCTGCGTGATCACCGAGACGAAGCACGCGCTGTTGTCCAGCGTCTGCTCGGCGCTGCGCAGGCCGGCGAGCTGCTTGTCGGCGTTCTTGATCTCGGATGTCATCGTCTGGCCGAGGTCGACGGTGACCGCGAGGTCCTTGCCGGCCTTGTCGGTCATGAAGTTGGAGCACCGGCTGAAGCCGCTGCGCGACACGTCGCCGGGTGTGCCCAGGCCCTTGAGCACGTCCTCGTCGAGCAGCTCGCACGGGTCGGTGAGCCGCAGCCGGTCTGGCGCGAACGCCGGTTCGACCGGCTGACCGGGCGCGGCGCTGCCCGTGGTGCCCGTGGTCCCGGTCGGGTCGGCGACGTTCTCCGCGTTCGCCGGGATGGTGGTGCGGGGGAACCGCTGCTTCGCCAGGTCCGTCCCGGCGCAGCCGGCCACCAGGAGGGTCGCGCTCAGGATCGCGCTCAGCACAGCGACGGGACGCTTCACGACGTGCACGGTAGCTCCCGGTTGCGCCATTCGTGGCCGGAACCCTGTGTTCGTCCTCACGAGGGCCTTCGGGAACGATTCAGAAGGTCATCGCGCTGAACCAGGTGGAACCAACGAAAGGAGCACCGAGTGCGCAACCGCATCCGACGCGCCGTCCGCTGGCTCGACACCTGGACGGTCGAGGCGTTCAACCCGGTCTACCCCCGGCGCTGAGCACCCTCCACCGGGTCCCCGTCAGCGGGCTCGTCCGGCACGATGACGGGCCGCAGGAGCGCCCAGGCGGCGAACAGCGCCGCCAGGACGAGCATGCCGACACCTGACCACAGGTTGATGTTGAGCCCGTCGGCCCTGGCCAGGTCGGACTCGTCGGTGAAGCCGAGTCCGACCACCACCAGGACCACCCCGTAGATCGCGAACAGCACCGCGATCACCAGCCGGAGGTCGAACAGACCTGCCTTGTGCGCCGCCATGACGACCTCCCTCAGGCGAAGATGATGTTGAGCACGACGGTGATGACCAGGACGCCCGCGCCGAGCACGGCGGGCGAGCGGTACCAGCCCGAGTCGTCGCCGGTCGTGGAGTGCCTGCGGTCCTCCTTGGGCGTCAGGCTGTAGACCAGCCCGCGCAGCCGCTCCTCCGGCACCGGCCGGGTGAATACCGTCACCACGACGCTGACCACGATGTCGACCGCGAACGCCACGCCCGCGCCGACGAAGCTCGCGCCCTGACCGGGCAGGTCGAGCACGCCGGTCTCGGCGAGCACGAACACCAGCACCGCGGCGAGCGTGCCCGCGACCAGACCGATCCAGCCCGCCGCCGCCGACATCCGCTTCCAGAACATCGCCAGGATGAACGTGGCGAACAGCGGCGCGTTGAAGAACGAGAACAGCGCCTGGATGTAGTCCATGATGTTGCCGTAGCCGGCGGCGATGAACGCCGTGCCGATGGCGACCACCGTGCCGCCGATCGTGGCCAGGCGGCCGATGCGCAGGTAGTACTCGTCCGGCTTGTCCTTCTTGACGTACTGCTGCCACAGGTCGTACGTGAAGACCGTGTTGAAGCTCGACACGTTCGCCGCGACACCGGCCATGAACGACGCCAGCAGACCCGTGATCGCGATGCCGAGCATGCCGTTGGGGAGCAGCTCGCCGATCAGCGCGGGCAGCGCGTTGTTGTAGGCGACGTCCCCGCTCTCGTCACCGGCCTTGAGCGCCACCATCTCCGGCACGACCAGCGCGGCGATGATGCCCGGGATGATGATCACGAACGGGATCAGCACCTTGGGGTAGGCGCCGATGATCGGCGTGCGCCGGGCCGCGGACATCGACTTCGCCGACAGCGCGCGCTGCACCTCGGCGAAGTTCGTCGTCCAGTAGCCGAACGAGAGCACGAAGCCGAGGCCGAACACGATGCCGATGACGCTGAGCACCGGGTTCTGGATGCCGGTCAGCTCGGTCGCCGGCCACGACGACAGCTGCTCCGCGCCGCCGGGACCGGCCGTCACCTTGTCGACCAGGCCGTCCCAGCCACCGACCTTGTGCAGGCCCACGATGGTGAGCGGCAGCAGGGCGGCGACGATGACGAAGAACTGGAGCACCTCGTTGTAGATCGCCGCGGACAGGCCGCCGAGGGTGGTGTAGGCGAGCACGACCGCCGCGGCGATGACCACCGACAGCGGGATCGGCCAGCCGAGCATGAGGTTGAGCAGGAACGCCAGCGCGTAGAGGTTGACGCCCGCGATGAGCACCTGGGCCGCGGCGAAGCTGAGCGCGTTGACCAGGTGGGCGCCCTTGCCGAAGCGGCGGCGCAGGAACTCGGGGACGCTGCGGACCTTCGAACCGTAGTAGAAGGGCATCATCACGATGCCCAGGAACACCATGGCCGGGATCGCGCCGATCCAGTAGTAGTGCATCGTGGCCATGCCGTACTGCGCGCCGTTGGCCGCCATGCCGAGCAGCTCGATCGCGCCGAGGTTGGCCGAGATGAACGCCAGGCCCGTCACCCAGGCGGGCAGCGACCGGCCGGAGAGCAGGAAGTCGAGGCTCGACGACACCGACCTGCGGGCCAGGAAGCCGATGCCGAGCACGAACACGAAGTAGACCGCCAACAGCGCGTAGTCCAGCGGTCCGGCGTCAAGCCGCAGGTCCGCCTGTGCGAGCACGGGCACCCTCGCCCACCTCCCCGATCAAACAATCTAAAACACCAACGAACACTACTCACCAGCGACCACGCTGACCGTAGTGCACTCCGGCGCGGTTCGCCGGTTTGAACTACCCGCTCCTAAACCTCGTACTCCCGGAGGTGGAGCCAGGAGGTGCCGATTGCCGACCGTGACCGCGTACGGGGTCGATTCCGGTGCTCGCGAGCTGACGCCGCGGGAGCTGTCCGAGTACACCCGCACGGGTGGCCACGACCTGAGGTTCCTCGTCCGCCGCATCGGTTCCCCGGTCGCCCGGGGCGCGTGGGGCCACCGCCCGGGAGCGCCGGTCGGGCACCGCGCCGAGGGGCGCCTGGTGCTGCTCCGCCACCAGTTCGGGGACGACGACTTCGCCGGCGGCCACGACGCGGGCCGCGCGCACGCGACGGCCGCCCTCGCCGACGGCCGCGAGCAGGGCTACCCCGAACACCTGCCGTTCCTGTTCGTGTGCGGTTCCGGGCTGTCGCGTTCGTTCACCCTGTCCACCGCCCTCGACCACCTCCAGGGCGCGGCGGAGGTCGTCGGGTTCACCCGCACGTGGCTGTCCGGCACGGCGGACGTGGTCCACCCCGTCCAGGACCGCGGCGGCGCGGCGGGCTTCGCGCTCACCGGCGACGCGTCGGCCGTGCGCGAGGGCATCGCGTTCCACCGCCGGGACGACGGCGGGACCTTCCCCGGCCGCGCCGGGGCGGGCCTGCTGGAGGCGTACGTGGACCTGACCGACTTCGAGGGCGGGTGCCCGGACGTGCCACCGGAGGTGGCCCGCCTGGCCGACCACCTGGCGAGCCGGTTCGCGCTGAGCCGGGCCGACGTCCTGGACGAGCTCTACCGGGTGAGGACGAACGGCGTCTCGGCGTAGAACGGCCCCGACGTGGCCCCGATCGTGACCTGGGTGCCGGGCCCGGCGTCCGCGAACGCGGCCGGCACCACCACCGCCACCTCGGCGAACCGCCCCACCGCGTCCGCGGTGGTCTCGCCCACCTGCGCCCCGCGGAAGGTGAACACGACCCGGCCGTGAGCGGGGTAGCCCTCACCGCTCAACCGGATCTCGCTGTTCACGGCCCCGGCCACGGGCCGCGCGGCCAGGTGCGCCGAGGGGAGGGCCGTCATGCTGGAGCTGGGCGCCGTCATCCCGAGCGGCACCGGTGCGCGACCGGTGTCCGCGCACGCCGCGAGCGCGAGGGGGAGGAGCAGCAGGGCGGGCACACCGGATCTTCGTCTTCGCACGGTTCCTCCCCAGGCCCACGAACGGGGAGGTCAGCGTATATCGCGGAAAACGCTTTGCCACGCGCCCGAACGGTGTACCGCGGACCGGGGTGCGCGGAACGGATCAGAACAGGCGGAACTCGTCGGACTCGATGCCGCGCAGCGCGTCGTAGTCCAGGACCACGCAGCGGATGCCGCGGTCCTCGGCGAGGGTGCGGGCCTGGGGCTTGATCTGCTGCGCCGCGAACACGCCGCGCACCGGGGCGAGCAGCGGGTCGCGGTTGAGGAGCTCCAGGTAGCGGGTGAGCTGTTCCACGCCGTCGATCTCGCCCCGGCGCTTGATCTCCACCGCCACGGACTTCCCCGCGCTGTCGCGGCACATCAGGTCGACCGGGCCGATCGGCGTGGGGAACTCGCGGCGGACGAGGGTCCAGCCCTCGCCGAGGGTGGTGACGTGCTCGGCCAGCAGCTTCTGGAGGTCGGCCTCCACGCCGTCCTTCACCAGGCCGGGCTCCGGGCCGAGTTCGTGCTTCGAGTCGTGCAGGACCTCGGCCAGGGTGATGATCAGCTTCTCCCCCGCCTTGTTCTGCACCACCCAGATGTCCGGGTCCTCGATGAGCCAGCACGGCGGGCTCATCCAGTTCAGCGGCTTGTACGCGCGGTCGTCGGAGTGGATCGACACGGACCCGTCCGCCTTGATCAGCAGCAGCCTCTGGGCCATCGGCAGATGGGCGGTGAGGCGTCCGACGTAGTCGACCTGGCAGCGAGCGATGACGAGGCGCACGGCCGACAGGCTACGGGGTGCGAGCGCCGGACGACCGGCAGGTACCGTCGGCCGACGTGTCACCGCTGCGGCAGCTCCTGCGCACCAAGCCCGTCGACCTGATCAACGACGAGAGCGCTCACACGGCGCTGCGCCGCGGCCTCGGGCTGCCGGCCCTGGTCTCGCTGAGCGTCGGCGCCACGCTCGGCACGGGCATCTTCGTGGTGCTCGGCCAGGCCGCCCCGGTCGCCGGGCCGGCGGTGACGGTGTCGTTCGCCGTGGCGGCGCTCGCCGCGCTGTTCTCGGCCCTGTCCTACGCCGAGCTGGCGGGCGCGGTGCCGGTCTCCGGGTCGGCCTACTCCTACACCTACGCCACGCTGGGCGAGCTGGTCGCATGGGTGTGCGGCTGGTGCCTGCTGCTGGAGTACGGCGTGTCGGTCGCGGCCGTCGCGGTGGGCTGGAGCGGTTACCTCGACGAGTTCCTCGGCGCGACGGTCGGGTCGCGGGTGCCCGAGGCGCTCAGCGGCGGCGTGGTCGACCTGCCGGCCGCCGCGGTGGTGCTGCTGGCCACGGCGGTGCTCCTCGGCGGCGTGCGGGAGAGCGGCGTGGTGACCGTGGTGACGACCGTGCTGAAGGTCGCCGTCCTCGCGTTCTTCGTGGTGGTCGCCGCGTTCGGGTTCAGCACCGGCAACCTGGCGCCGTTCGCGCCCGCCGGGGTCGCGGGCGTCACGGGCGCGGCCTCGCTGGTGTTCTTCTCGTTCATCGGGTTCGACGCGGCCTCGACGGCGGGCGAGGAGGCGCGGAACCCGCAGCGCGACCTGCCGCGCGCCATCGTCGTCTCGCTGGCCGTGGTCACGGTCGCCTACGTGCTGGTGGCGCTGACGGCGGTGGGCGCGGTCGGCGTGGACGCGCTGAGCGGGTCCGACGCCTCGCTGGCCACCGTGCTGCGGCAGGTCACGGGCGACGGCTGGCCGGCCGTGGTGCTGGCGGCCGGCGCGGTGGTCGCGATCGCCTCGGTGGTGCTGACCGTCCTGTACGGACAGACCCGGGTGCTGGTCGCGATGGCGCGCGACGGCCTGGTGCCCCGGGTGTTCGCCCGGATCGGCGCGCGGCGCGTGCCCGCGGCGAACACGCTGATCGTGGGCGGGGCGGTGGCGGTGCTCGCCGCGCTGGTGCCGCTGGGGCAGCTGGCGGAGGCGACGAGCATCGGCACGCTGGTGGCGTTCGGCCTGGTCAACATCGGCGTGGTGGTGCTGCGGCGGACCCGGCCGGACCTGCCGCGCGGGTTCCGCACGCCGTGGGTGCCGGTGGTGCCGCTGCTGGGGCTGGGCATGTGCGCGCTGCTGGTGGCCGGGTTGGCGCCCGCGACGTGGGCGGCGTTCGGCGTGTGGTCGGCGGTGGGGTTGGTGGTGTACTTCGCCTACGGCCGCAGCCGTTCGCGGTTGGGACAACAGGTGCAGGGAGAGTGATCGTGGAGACCCTCGGCTCGCGCGAGGTGTACGCGAACCAGTGGATGGTGGTCCGGGAGGACGCGATCGGGCGTCCCGACGGGACGACCGGGATCTACGGGGTGGTGGACAAGCCGGACTTCGCGCTGGTGATACCCATGGACGGCGAGCGGCTCCGGCTGGTCGAGCAGTACCGGTACCCGCTGGGCATGCGGCGCTGGGAGTTCCCGCAGGGCACCGCGCCGGAGCGCGCCGACCTCGCCCCGCTGGAGCTGGCCGCCCGCGAGCTGCGCGAGGAGACGGGCCTGCGCGCGGGCAGGCTCGTGCAGCTGGGGCTGCTGGACGTGGCGCCGGGCATGTCGAGCCAGCGCGGGCGGGTGTTCCTGGCCACCGAGCTGGTCGAGGGCTTCCACGAGCGGGAGCACGAGGAGCAGGACATGCGCTCGGCGTGGTTCCCGCGCGCGGAGTTCGAGGCGATGGTCGCGCGGGGCGAGGTCACCGACGCGCAGTCGATCGCCGCCTACACCCTGCTCCTGCTGCACGAGCACGCCCAACCGTGAGCCGGGACGTCGTCACCGCGGGGTCGACCCCCGCCGAACCGCAGGCGAACGCCGACGTGCCGGCCGACGCGGTGGCGGACGGCGCGTCCGTCGGCTTCATCGCCGCCGGCGCGGCGGGCGAACGGGGTCGGCAGCCGAGCGGCTCCACCGGCGCGCGGACTGGATCGAGGTCGGCGCAGTCCCGGACTGCGGGCTGACCCCGGTGGGGGTGTTGTGGTCCACGACGTCGTCCCACGGGCCACTCACCGCCTGGGTCCCGTTCGCTTGTCGGCAGCTCGCAACCGCTTGCGGCCGGCGGCGGCGAGCACGACGCCGCCGCCGGCCGCAAGCGGCCAGTACCCGAAGTGCTGCACCAGCAGCGCCGCGCAGAGCACCAGAGCACCGGCACACGCGGTGACCAGCGCCAGCAGGACGGCGATCCGGCCAAGGGCGGCCCACCCGTCCTGCCGAGCGGCGTCGAGCAGCGTGAAGGCCATGCGCCACGCCGGCGGGTCATCGGCCCTCTTCACCACAGCCCCCGCTTCGCCCGGATGGTCACCACGCGGTGCGCGCGGTGCACCGGCGGGTTCACCTCGCCACTGGGGAACACGAACTCGACCCGCCCTTCCAGGAACGACGAGACGTCGTCGGAATCGGCGAAGACCGCGACGAAGCGCTCGTACCCCGGTAACTCCCGCAACCGCGCGACACGCTGCGTCGTCACGTACCCGTGCCGCTCCATCACCCAGCAGCGCTTGTGCGGCAGCAACCGGACCCGAACCCTGGGCACCGAGGACAGGACCATGAATCCCAGACCGCCGCCGGCCGTCACGAGCCACGTCGCACCAGCCGCCACGAGGCCTCGCAGCACCGGCCGGAACAGGCCGACACGCCCCAGGTGGGCACCCCAACTGGTCAACCACTGCCGGGGAAAGGTTCCCACCAGGTTCGCCTGGAACCGCCGCCGCTCCCCACCCACGAGGTCGTGTGCGTAACCGACGTGGGTGGCGAACCACTCGGGCCCCTCCCCGTCGGGCAGCAACGAGGCGATCAGGGCGAGGAACCAGTGCTGCGCCAAGGTCCGGCTGGTCACTCCGATGTGGATGTAGGCACTCCACCGGGACACCAGTCGGCACCGAGCCGCCCAACCGATCGCGAGCACGCCGGTCGACACGACGGCAGCCAGGAACGCGATCACGCCGGACCGCCCGACTCGGGCACGAGGCCCAGCATCCTGGTCAGCGCGGGGTTGCGCTGTTCCGCCGCCTGCAACGCCCGCACCGCCAGGACGACCCCGTCACCGGTCAGCCGGTAGTACCGGCGCGCCGGTCGCGCCTCGTCCGACGGATCGACGCGCTCCCACCTGCTGCTGACCCACTTGTCCCGCTCCAACCGCTGCATGATCGGGTAGACCGTGCCCGGTCCGAGCCCGGTCCGGCGTATCACGTCGAGCCCGTAGTGCTCGGTTTCGGGTTGTCCGAGCAGGACGTGCAGGACCAGTTGGGTCTGCAACGTCATCCTCATGTCGATGACGACAGCACTCGTTCTCGATATAGGGTGATGCGGTTTCCCACGGTGGGCCCTTCACCCCGGCCGGGTCAGTCGGTCCACACCGCCGGGCGCTTCTCCAGGAACGACGACATGCCCTCCTTCGCCGCCGCGGTCTGGGACGCCGCCGCCATCACCTCCACGGCGATCGCGTACGCGTCGGCCTCGGGGCGGTCGAGCTGGGCGTAGATCGTCTGCTTGCCGAGCGCCTTGCTCGCCCTGCTGCCGCGGGTGGCGCGGCGCACCAGGTCGTCCACGGCCTCGTCCAGCCCGTCGGCCGGCACGACGCGGTTGACCAGGCCCCACTGCTCGGCGGTCCGCGCGTCGATCGGGTCGCCGGTGAGCGCCAGCTCCATCAGGCGCTTGCGGCCGATCGCGCGGGCCACCGGCACGGCCGGCGTGTGGCAGAACCAGCCGCCCTTGCCGCCGGGCAGCGCGAAGGCCGCGTCCTCGGACGCCACCGCCAGGTCGCACGAGGCCACCAGCTGGCAGCCGGCCGCGGTGGCCAGGCCGTGCACGCGGGCGACCACCACCTGCGGCACCGACTCGATCGTGCGCATCAGGTCCGTGCAGAGGATCAGCAGCTCCCGCACGCCCTCCAGGTCGCGCGAGGACACGTCGGCGAAGTCGTGCCCGGCGGAGAACACCGGTCCCTCCCCCGCGAGCACGACGCCCAGCGCGTCGGACGCGGCGACGTCGCGGAACGCGGTCAACAGCTCCGCCAGGTGTTCGGCGGACAGGGAGTTGCGCCGCGCGGCGCGGTCCATGGTGATGCGCACGACGTCATCCGTGCGCTCGACGCGGATGTGCTGGTACTCGGCCATGTCGCGACCGTATCCGGGTCGGCGACCGCCCGCCGGACCGCGGTCCGGCTCACGACGCGGCGGGCACCCGGAACGTGCGGCGGTAGGCGTCCGGGGTGACGCCCAGTTCGGCGCGCAGGCGGCGACGCAGGTTGGCCGGGGTGCCGAGACCGGAGCGCTCGGCCACGCGCTCCACGGTCAGGTCGGTGGTCTCCAGCAGGCGCCGGGCCAGGCGGACGCGCTGCACCCGGAGCCAGCGGCCCGGGGTGCTGCCGGTGGCGGCCAGGAAGGCGCGGTGGAAGGTGCGTTCGCTCATGCCCGCGCGCGCGGCCAGGTCGGCCACGCCGGTGGTGCCGGTCAGGTTGTCCACCGCCCAGTCGACGACGTCCGCGAGGCCGGCGCGCGAGGGGCGGTTGGGCAGCGGCGGCTCCGCGTACTGGCGCTGGCCGCCCTCCCGGCTCGGCGGCATGACCATGCGGCGTGCCAGGGTGGCGGCGACGTCCGCGCCGTGCGCCCGGCGCACGAGGTGCAGGCACAGGTCGAGGCCGCCGGCGACGCCCGCCGAGGTGAACACGACGTCCTCGGCGTAGAGCACGTCGCGCAGCACGCGGGCGCGGGGGGCGGCGCGTTCCAGGTCGTCCAGCAGCCGCCAGTGGGTGGTCGCCGCGCGGCCGTCCAGCATGCCCGCGGCGGCGAGCGTGAACGCGCCGGAGCACAGCGCGGCGACCGTGCCGCCGGACGACCGGAGCGCGCGGACGGCGGACCGCGGGACCGGGGCGAACGGCTCGACGCGACCGGGCACCACGACCAGGTCGCAGCCGGCCAGGCCGGACAGGCCGTGCGTCGCGGGGACGACGCCGAGGGGCGCGACGGGGGTGGCGGCCCGGCCGGGCGCGCACAGCCGCACCTCGAACGGCCCCACCCCGGAGTCGGTGCGGTCCACCCCCCACACCTCGCCGACCACCGAGACCTCGAACGACCTGGTGCCGGGCAGCAGGAGCACCCCCACGGTGAACATGGCAGGAAAGTACTGCACCGCGCCGGTTCCGCCACTCACCGGCGCGAGCCCGGTGACCCCAGACTCGACGCCGTGACCAACGCACTCATCCTCGTCGACGTGCAGCGCGGCTTCGCCGACCCGTCCTGGGGCAGGCGCAACAACCCCGACGCCGAGGCGAACATCGCCCGCCTGCTGGCGTCCTGGCACGGGCCGCTGGTGCTCGTGCGGCACGACTCGACCGAGCCCGGCTCGCCGCTGCGGCCCGGCCAGGACGGCAACCGGTTCACGCCGGAGCTGGACGGCGCCGTGCCCGACCTGGTGTTCGCCAAGTCCGTCAACTCGGCGTTCCACGGCGAGGTCGACCTGGACGCGTGGCTGCGCGGGCGCGGCGTCACCGGCATCGTGCTCGCGGGCGTCCAGACGAACATGTGCGTCGAGACGACGGCCCGGGTGGGCGGGAACCTCGGCTACCGGGTCCGGGTGGTGCTCGACGCCACGTTCACCTTCGACCTGGAGGACCTGAGCGCCGACGAACTGGCCCGCGCGACCGCGACGAACCTGCGCGGCGGCGGGTTCGCGGAGGTCGTGACGACCGATGACGTCGTCTAGCGGGAACGGTGGCCGACGGGATGGTGGTCAGTGGGACGGCGGCTTCAGGCCGTTGGCCTCGCGGACCACGGTGACGATCTCGTCCATGATGTCGGTCAGCTCGTAGTCCTTCGGCGTGAACACGCGCGCCACGCCGCGGTCGCGGAGCGCGGCGGCGTCGTCGGGCGGCACGATGCCGCCGACGATGACCGGCACGTCGCCCGCGCCCGCCGCGCGCAGGCCGTCGACCACGGCGGGCACGACCTCGAGGTGCGAGCCGGACAGGATCGACAGGCCCACCACGTGCACGTCCTCCTGCACCGCGGCGGCCACGATCTGGGCCGGGGTGAGCCGGATGCCCTGGTACACGACCTCGAAGCCGACGTCGCGGGCCCGCACGGCGACCTGCTCGGCGCCGTTGGAGTGCCCGTCGAGGCCGGGCTTGCCGACCAGGACGCGCAGTCGTCGACCGAGTTCCTCGCCGGTCGTCCGGACCCGGTCGCGCACGCGGGCGATCCGCTCGCCCGCCTCACCGGAGGCGGAGGCCGCGGAGACACCGGTGGGCGCGCGGTACTCGCCGAACACCTCGCGCAGCGCGGACGCCCACTCGCCGGTGGTGACGCCGGCCTTGGCGCACGCGATCGTGGCCTCGACGAGGTTCGCGTCGGTCTTCGCGGCGGCGCGGAGGGCGTCCAGGGTGGACGTCACCAGGGCGTCGTCCCGGCCGGCCCGCCAGGCCCGCACCGCCTCGACGGCCCGCTGCTCCACGACGGGGTCGATCTGCTCGATCGCGTTCGCGCCCTCGGCCTGGAGCGGTGACGGTTCGGTGGTGGCGAACTTGTTCACGCCCACCACGACGTCCTCGCCCGACTCGACGCGGCGGCGGCGCTCGGCGAGGGAGGAGACCAGCGCCGACTTCATGTAGCCGGACTCCACGGCCGCGACGGCGCCGCCCATCGCCTGCACGCGGTCGATCTCGGCACGGGCGGCTTCGACGATCCCGTCCACCTTGGCCTCGACGACGTGCGAGCCGTCGAAGACGTCCTCGTACTCCAGGAGGTCCGTCTCGTAGGCGAGGACCTGCTGCATGCGCAGCGCCCACTGCTGGTCCCACGGGCGCGGGAGGCCGAGGGCCTCGTTCCACGCGGGCAGCTGGATCGCGCGGGCGCGGGCGTCGCGGGAGAGCGTGACGGCGAGCATCTCCAGCACGATCCGCTGCACGTTGTTCTCGGGCTGCGCCTCGGTGAGGCCGAGGGAGTTCACCTGCACGCCGTAGCGGAAGCGGCGGTGCTTCGGGTTCTCGATGCCGTACCGGTCGCGGGTGATCTCGTCCCACAGCCGGACGAACGCCCGCATCTTGCACATCTCCTCGATGAAGCGGACGCCCGCGTTCACGAAGAACGAGATGCGCGCGACGACCTCGCCGCGGCGCTCCTCGGGGACCTGGCCGGAGTCGAAGACCGAGTCCAGGACCGCGATGGCGGTGGACAGGGAGTAGGCGATCTCCTGCGCCGGGGTCGCACCGACCTCCTGGAGGTGGTACGAGCAGATGTTGATCGGGTTCCACTTCGGCACGTTCGACACGGTCCACGCGACCACGTCCGTGATCAGGCGGAGGCTCGGGCCGGGCGGGAACACGTACGTGCCGCGGGACAGGTACTCCTTGATGATGTCGTTCTGCGTCGTGCCGGAGAGGGTCGCGCGGTCGGCTCCCTCCTCCTCGGCGACGGAGATGTACAGCGCGAGCAGCCACATGGCCGTCGCGTTGATCGTCATGGAGGTGTTGGCCTCGCCCAGCGGGATTCCGTCGAACAGCTGCCGCATGTCGCCGATGTGGCTGATCGGCACGCCGACCTTGCCCACCTCGCCCCGGGCCAGCTCGTCGTCCGGGTCGTAGCCGGTCTGGGTGGGGAGGTCGAAGGCCACGGAGAGGCCGGTCTGCCCCTTGTCCAGGTTCCGGCGGTAGAGGGCGTTCGAGGCGGCGGCGCTGGAGTGACCCGCGTAGGTCCGCATCACCCACGGTCGGTCCCGCTCACGATCGGCCGGGTACGGCACGGCAGCCTCCTCGAACGGCGTCGTTGTCCGTGTGGTTCTGGCGGTTCCCCGTAGCGTACTGACGAGTAACCCACACGGAGCGTGCCGTTGCTCACTGAATCGTGCCTGGAGGACGACGGGGGGCGTGACCGCGCTCACGCCGTTCCTGCTGCTGGTGGTCGTGCTCGGCCTGCTGCCGGTCTTCCCGGCCGACGTGCCGGGCGCCGAGTGGCCGCCGCGGTGAGGGCGCCCTCCCCACCCGGTCCGCCGAGCGGGGAGGGCGCGGGGTGCCGCTACGCGCCGACGCGCTCCACCGTCGCGCCCAGCTTGCGCAGGTTCTCCACGAAGCCCGGGTAGCCGCGCTCGATGTGGAAGATCTCGTAGACCTCGGTGACGCCCTCCGCGCACAGGCCGGCCAGGACCAGGCCCGCGCCGGCCCGGATGTCCGAGGCCCAGACCGGGGCGCTGGACAGCTTCTCCACGCCGCGCACCACGGCGTGGTGGCCGTCCGTGCGGGCGTCGGCCGACAGGCGCACCATCTCCTCGATGAAGCGGAAGCGCGCTTCGAAGAGGTTCTCGGTGATCATCGACGTGCCCTCGGAGATGCTGGAGAGGGCGATGGCGAACGGCTGGTTGTCGGTCGCGAAGCCCGGGTAGGGCAGCGTGACGAAGTCGACCGACTGCGGCCTGCCGTGCTGGACCACGCGGAAGCCGTCGTCGCCGAACGTGGTCACCTCCGCGCCGGCCATGCGGAGCTTCTCCAGGACCAGGTCGAGGTGGTGCGGGTTCACGCCGCGCACGGTGATGTCGCCGCGCGTCATGACGGCGGCGAACGCCCAGGTGGCGCCCACGATGCGGTCGCCGATGACGCGGTGCTCGGTCGGGCGCAGGGACTCCACCCCGTGCACGGTGAGCGTGGACGTGCCCGCGCCCTCGATCCTGGCGCCCATCTCCTGGAGCATCACGCAGATGTCCACGATCTCCGGCTCGCGGGCGGCGTTGTCGAGGACCGTGGTGCCCTTCGCGAGCACGGCGGCCATCAGGATGTTCTCGGTGGCGCCGACGCTCGGGAAGTCGAGCCAGATCTGGGCGCCGTGCAGGCCCTCCGCCTCGGCGACGACGCAGCCGTGCTCGATCTCGCTGTGCGCGCCGAGCTTGCGCAGGCCGTTCTGGTGCATGTCCAGCGGCCGGGAGCCGATCGCGTCGCCGCCGGGCAGGGCCACGACGGCCCGCTTGCAGCGGCCCACCAGCGGGCCGAGGACGCAGACCGAGGCGCGGAGCTTGCCCATGGCCTCGGAGTCGGCGCGGTGGTTCAGCTCGGCCGGGGTGGTGATGGTGACGACGCCGCCGTCGAGGGTCACCTCGCAGCCGAGGCTGCGGAGGACGTCCGCCATCAGCGGCACGTCGAGGATTTCCGGGCAGTTGGTGATCGTGGTCGTGCCCTCCGCCAGGAGGGCCGCGGCCATCAGCTTGAGCACGCTGTTCTTCGCGCCGACGACCTCGACCTCGCCGACCAGGCGCGCACCGCCCTGAACACGGAAGTGCTCACTCACGTGGGGAACTCCTCGCTCGTTGTGCCGCAATCCTACGGACGCGCTGAATCGTGTCCGTGCGCGGTGCTCTGTCTAGAGTGCTGGGCATGGCCGTGCACCTGACGAAGATCTACACCCGGGTCGGCGACGACGGGACGACGGGACTGGGCGACTTCTCGCGGGTCCCCAAGACGTCGCCGCGCATCTCCGCCTACGCCGACGTGGACGAGACGAACGCGGCGCTGGGCGTCGCCCTGGCGCTGGGCGGCCTGGCCGACGACGTGGCCGCCGTGGTGCGGCAGGTGCAGAACGACCTGTTCGACGTGGGCGCGGACCTCTGCACGCCGATCGTGGAGGACCCCGAGTACCCGCCGCTGCGGGTGACCCAGCCGTACGTCGACCGCCTGGAGGGGTGGTGCGACGAGTTCAACTCCCGGTTGGGGAAGCTGTCGTCGTTCATCCTCAACGGGGGCACGCCGGGCGCCGCGCTGCTGCACCAGGCGCGCACGATCGCGCGACGGGCGGAGCGCTCCACGTGGGGGTTGGTCGAGGCCGAGGCCGAGGCGACGAACCCGCTGACGGCCAAGTACCTCAACCGGTTGTCGGACCTGCTGTTCATCCTGGCGCGGGTCGCCAACCCCGACGGGGACGTGCTGTGGCAGCCGGGCGGCGGCCGCGAGGCCCGCTAGGAGGCCCAGGGGATGGAGCGGCCCGGGGGGGCCGACTCCAGCCACGACAGGAAGCCGGTCAGGGCGTCCGGGCCCATCGCGATCTCCACCTCGCCCTTGGCGCTGCGGCAGCGGAGGACCACCGCGCCCGCGGGCATGGCGTACCCCTCCAGCGGGGTCGGCTCGCGCCGGTCGTCGATCTCGAAGCCCTCGCGGGAGATGGTCACGTCCGGGCCCGGCCCCAGGCCCAGGCTCAGCACGCGGTGCCAGACGAACTCGTCGCCCCGGTAGTGGCCGACGCCCAGGTGCCAGCCCCGGCCGGTGTCGTCCACGCGGGCCCTCAGGGCCACGTGCACGCCGCCGGCGCGCAGGAGGCGGACGCGGCGCCACGCGGAGTACGCGAGGACCACCACCGCGACGAACAGGACCACCCCGACGACTTCGGCGATCCCCACGGCGCTTGTCCGCTCGTCCGCGTCAGACCGCGTGTCCGGCGGCGCGGAGTCGCGCCAGCGCCCGTACCCGCTCGGCCTCGTCGTCGCTGCCGACGTTGCCGCGGGCCCGCTCGACGTCGATCTCGCCGGCCAGTTCGGCGTTCTCGGCGAGGATGCTCACGCCCTCGCCGGTGACGGAGAGGAACCCGCCGTGCACCGCGGCCGTGACGAGCTCGCCGTCGGCGGTCCGGATGCGGACCACGCCGCCCTCGACGAGCTGGCCCAGCACGGGCTCGTGCCCGGGCAGGATGCCGATCTCGCCCTCGAGGGTCTGCGCGACCACCGAGGTGGCCGTGCCGGACCACAGGCGGCGTTCCACGGCGACCAGCTGGACGGTCATCTCGGCCACGCGCATCTCCCTCGTCGACTGGAGTCCAGTGCAGTCTAAACGGTGGCCGGAAGGGTGTGCCGCACCAGCCACCCCCAGGTGTGCTCCGCGTGCGGCACCACCCTGGTGGCGCACGCCCCGGAGGTGGCCGCCGGGGCCGTCACTAGGGCGAACGCGCGGATCACGGCACGCGCTGTGATCAGCGTCCCACCGACCGGCGGAGGTGCCTTTCCGGTGAGTGGAAGACTGGGCGCGTGACGACACCGAAGGCGCTGCTGGACCGGGCGTTCTCGCTGCTGTCGGTGTTCAGCGCGGACCGGCCGGCCGCGACCCTGTCGGAGCTGAGCCGCCGCTCCGGGCTGCCCCTGAGCACCACGCACCGCCTGGTGGCGTCCCTGGTGGACCTCGGGGCCCTGGAGCGGGGCGCGGACGGCCGGTACTCGGTGGGGCTGCGGCTGCTGGAGCTGGGCGTGCTGTCGCCGGGCAGCCTCGACCTGCGGGACCGGGCCGTGCCGTTCCTGGAGGACCTGTACGAGGTGACGCGGCACAACGTGCAGCTGGCCGTGCGCGACGGCGCGGAGGTCGTGTACGTGGAGCGCATCTCGGCGCGCGACGCGGTCAACGTGGTCACGCGGGTGGGCAGCCGGATGCCGCTGCACTGCACGGGCGTCGGGCTGGTGCTGCTCGCCCACGCGCCGGCGGACGTGCGGGAGGCCGTGCTGGCGGCCCCGCTGCGGAGGTTCACCCCGAGGACGATCACCTCGGCCGGGCCGCTGCGGGAGGCCCTGGCGCGGGCGCGGCGGGACGGTTACGCGATCAGCGACCGGCAGATCGAGCTGATCACGTACTCGGTGGCGGCGCCGGTGCGCGGTCCGGGCGGGGACGTGGTGGCCTCGGTGTCCGTGGTGGTGCCCACGGGCACGCGGACGGACACCGTCGTGCCGGCGGTGCGCGCCTGCGGGCTCGCGATCTCGCGGGCCCTGGGCTGGGCCGGGTAGGCCGGAGGGCCGCTCCCGACGCGGGAACGGCCCTCCGGTGACGGCCCGACCTACTTGCCGGCGAGCTTCTTCGCGTTGGCTTCGACGTCGTCGAGACCGCCGCAGGAGAAGAAGGCCTGCTCCGGGTAGTGGTCGAACTCGCCCTTGCAGACGCGGTCGAACGCCTCGATCGTGTCCTTGATCGGCACGAACGAGCCCGGCTGGCCGGTGAACTTCTCGGCCACGATGAAGTTCTGGCCGAGGAAGCGCTCCAGGCGACGGGCGCGGCCGACGAGGACCTTGTCCTCCTCGGACAGCTCGTCCATGCCCAGGATGGCGATGATGTCCTGCAGCTCCTTGTACTTCTGCAGGATGCGCTTGACCTCCTGCGCCACCCGGTAGTGCTCCTCGCCGACGATGGTCGGCTCCAGGATCCGGGAGGACGAGGACAGCGGGTCCACCGCCGGGTAGATGCCCTTCTGGGAGATCGGACGGGAGAGCTCCGTCGTCGCGTCCAGGTGGGCGAAGGTGGTGGCGGGCGCCGGGTCGGTGTAGTCGTCCGCGGGCACGTAGATCGCCTGCAGCGAGGTGATCGACTTGCCGCGGGTCGAGGTGATCCGCTCCTGGAGCTCGCCCATCTCGTCCGCCAGCGTCGGCTGGTAACCCACGGCGGACGGCATGCGGCCCAGCAGGGTCGACACCTCCGAGCCCGCCTGGGTGAAGCGGAAGATGTTGTCGATGAACAGCAGCACGTCCTGGCCCTGCACGTCGCGGAAGTACTCCGCCATCGTCAGGGCGGACAGCGCGACGCGCATGCGGGTGCCGGGCGGCTCGTCCATCTGGCCGAACACCAGGGCGGTGTCGTTGAGGACGCCCATCTCCTCCATCTCCAGGAGGAGGTCGGTGCCCTCACGGGTGCGCTCGCCGACGCCGGCGAACACCGACGTGCCGGAGAACTCGCGGGCGATACGGGTGATCATCTCCTGGATGAGCACCGTCTTGCCCACGCCCGCGCCGCCGAACAGGCCGATCTTGCCGCCCTTGACGTACGGGGTCAGCAGGTCGATGACCTTGATGCCCGTTTCCAGGATCTCGGTCTTGCCCTCGAGCTGGTCGAACGACGGGGCCTTGCGGTGGATGCCCCACTGCTCGCCGTCGCGGCCGAGGCCGGGCTGGTCGAGGCAGTCGCCCAGCGCGTTGAACACGTGGCCCTTGACGACGTCGCCGACGGGCACGCTGATCGCCGCGCCGGTGTCGGTGACGGTCGCGCCGCGGACCAGGCCGTCCGTCGGCTGCATCGAGATGGTGCGGACCAGGTTGTCGCCCAGGTGCTGGGCGACCTCCAGGGTCAGCGTCTTGGCCACCGCTTCGTAGGTGATCTCCACGTGCAGGGCGTTGAACAGCTCCGGCACCGCGTCGCGCGGGAACTCCACGTCGACGACGGCACCGATCACCCGGACCACACGGCCGGTGCGGGTGGTGGTGGCAGTAGCACTCATGTCACTCATCACTTCCTGCGCCACCGGTAAGCGCGGAGGCGCCACCGACGATCTCGCTGATCTCCTGGGTGATCTGGGCCTGGCGGGCCGCGTTCGCCTGGCGGCTGAGGTTGCGGACCAGCTCGGTGGCGTTGTCCGTCGCCGCCTTCATCGCGGTCCGGCGGGCCGCCGACTCCGAGGCCGCCGCGTCCAGCAGCGCCGCGAACAGGCGCGTCTTGACGTACTTGGGCAGCAGCGCGCCCAGCAGCGTCTCGACGTCCGGCTCGAAGTCGTAGAGGGGCTGGAGCTTCGGCGCGTCGTCGTAGTCCACGACCATCGGCGCGATCCGCCGGACGACCGGGGTCTGGCTCAGCATCGACTGGAACTCGGTGTAGACGACGTGCAGCTCGTCCACGCCCAGGACGCCGTCGGGGCCGGGGTCCGCGCCCTCGTCGTCGCTGCCCGCGACGAACGCCTTGACCAGCGCGTCGCCCGCCTCGTTGGCGTTGACGTACTGCGGCAGCTGCGAGAAGCCGGTCCACTCCGCCGCGATCTCGCGGCGGCGGAACCTGTAGTAGCCGACGCCCTTGCGGCCGACGACGTAGAGCACGGGCTCCTTGCCCTCGGACCGCAGCAGCGAGAACAGCTCCTCGGCGGCCTTCAGCACGTTGGCGTTGTAACCGCCGCACATGCCCTTGTCGCTGGTCACGACGAGCACGCCGGCGCGCTTGGGCTCCTTGCGCTCGGTGAGCAGCGGGTGGTCGAGGTTCGCGGAGGCCGTCGCCAGCGAGGAGAGCACGCCGGTGATCTCCTCCGCGTAGGGCTTCGACGCCAGGACCCTCGTCTGCGCCTTGGCGAGACGGGACGTGGCGATGAGCTCGTACGCCTTCGTGATCTTCTTGGTCGAGTTGACCGACCTGATCCTCTGGCGCAGCTCCCGGATCTGTGCCGCCATGCCTACGTCACTTCTCGGTCGGAGCCGGTCGGTTGACCTTCACCGACTCCTGCCCGACCTTGTCGGCGTCCATCGCGTCGGCCGGGACGTCGACGACCGACGTGCCGTTCGAGGCGGTGAACTGCTGCTTGAAGGAGTTGACGGCGTCCACGATGCCCCGCTCCGCGTCGTCCGACAGCTTCTTGGACTCGCGGATGCCGGACAGCACGGCCTCGTGGGAACGCCGCAGGTGGTCCAGGAACTCGGCCTCGAAGCGGCGGACGTCGCCCACCGGGATCGAGTCGAGGTGGCCCTTGGTGCCGAGGTAGATGGAGACGACCTGCTCCTCCATCGGCACCGGCGAGTACTGCCCCTGCTTGAGCAGCTCGACCAGCCGGGCGCCGCGGTCCAGCTGGGCGCGCGAGGCGGCGTCGAGGTCCGAGGCGAAGGCGGAGAACGCCTCCAGCTCGCGGAACTGCGACAGGTCGAGGCGCAGCGAGCCGGAGACCGTCTTCATCGCCTTGGTCTGCGCGGCGCCACCGACGCGGGACACCGAGATGCCCACGTTGACGGCCGGGCGCACACCGGCGTTGAACAGGTCCGACTCCAGGAAGCACTGGCCGTCGGTGATGGAGATGACGTTGGTCGGGATGTACGCCGACACGTCGTTGGCCTTGGTCTCGATGATCGGGAGACCGGTCATCGAGCCGCCGCCCATGTCGTCGGACAGCTTCGCGCAGCGCTCCAGCAGGCGCGAGTGCAAGTAGAAGACGTCGCCCGGGTACGCCTCGCGGCCCGGCGGGCGGCGCAGCAGCAGCGAGATGGCGCGGTACGCCTCCGCCTGCTTGGTCAGGTCGTCGAAGATGATCAGGACGTGCTTGCCCTGGTACATCCAGTGCTGGCCGATGGCCGAGCCGGTGTACGGCGCGAGCCACTTGAAGCCGGCCGAGTCGGACGCGGGGGCGGCGACGATGGTGGTGTACTCCAGCGCGCCCGCCTCCTCCAGCGCGGCCTTGACGCCCGCGATGGTGGAGCCCTTCTGGCCGACGGCGACGTACACGCAGCGGACCTGCTGCGTCGGGTCGCCCGAGTCCCAGGCCTTCTTCTGGTTGATGATCGTGTCGATGCAGACCGCGGTCTTGCCGGTCTTGCGGTCGCCGATGATCAGCTGGCGCTGGCCGCGGCCGATGGGGGTCATCGAGTCGATGGCCTTGATGCCGGTCTGCATCGGCTCGCCCACCGGCTGCCGCTGCAGCACGGACGCGGCCTGGAGCTCCAGGGCGCGGTTCTCGTCGGCCACGATGTCGCCGAGGCCGTCGATCGGCTGGCCGAGCGGGTTGACCACGCGGCCCAGGAAGCCGTCGCCGACGGGCACGGAGAGCACCTGGCCGGTCCGCTTGACCTCCTGGCCCTCTTCGATCTTGTCGAAGTCACCCAGGATGACCGCGCCGATCGTGCGGACCTCCAGGCTGAGGGCGACACCGAGCACGCCGCCGGGGAACTCCAGCAGCTCGTTGGTCATGGTGCCGGGCAGACCTTCGACGATGGCGATGCCGTCGTAGGTCTCCGCGACGACGCCGACCTCTTCCCGGGTGACCTCCGGGGAATAGGTCGAGACGTACTTCTCGATCGCACTGCGGATCTCGTCCGACGAGATCGTCAGCTCCGCCATGTCGTTCCTGCTCTCACTTCGTTTGCGGGAAAGGGGCTCTTGGGCCGCGGTTCCGTTGTGGGTCAGCCGGCGATGTCGCGGCGCAGGGCCGCCAACCGACCGGCCACGCTTCCGTCGATGACTTCGTCACCGATCTTGACGATGAGACCGCCGCGCAGGGCGGGGTCCACCTCGACGTGCAGTGCGATCGGCCTGGAGTAGATGCGGGTCAGCGTGGCTTCGAGTCGGTCCTGCTGCGCCGCGTCCAGTTCGACGGAGGAACGAACGTGGGCGACGGAACGTTCCCGGCGCTTGGCTGCGAGCGACGCGAGGTCGCCGAGGCCGTCGACGATCCCCCGACCCCGCGGCATGCGGACGAGGTGGTCCGCCAGGGTCTTGGTGATCGCGTCGACCTTGCCCGCGATGAGACCGTCGAGCAGCGCGATCCGGCCGGCGGAGTCCGTCGACGGGTCGGACAGCGCGCGCTCCAGCCCGTGGTTGCCCGCGATGATGCGGCCGAGCCGGAACAGCTCGTCCTCCACCGCGTCGAGCCGGCCGTCGCGTTCCGCCCGCACCAGCAGCGTGGTGCGGGCCAGCGACTCGATGCCGTCGACCATCTCGCGCGGACCCGACCAGCGGGCGGCGACGACCATGGTCAGCACCTGGAGGGTCGGCTCGCCGAGCTTGTCGGCGAGCAGGCCGCGCAGCAGCTGCTCCCGGACCGCCGGCTCGGAGGAGTTCTCGGCCAGCGCGCGGCGCAGCGCGGGCTGGCCGGACAGCAGGCCGACGACCGCGAACAGCTCGTCACCCAGCTTCGCCAGCTGCCCGCTGGCCTCGGTGCCGGTCGTGCCGTCCACGATCTCCAGCAGCCGCAGTTCTGCGGCTGCCAGGGCGTCTCGGCTAGCGGCGTGCAGCGTCATCGGCCTTCCCTCACTTGACGGCCGGAGCCGACGTGCCGTCGAGGTCCGCGAGGAACCGGTCGACGGTGCCCCGACGGCGGACCTCGTCCTCCAGCGACTCGCCCACGACCCGCTCGGCGAGGTCGATGGCGAGTCGGCCCAGTTCACCGCGCAGCTCCGCGACGATCTGCGCGCGCTGCGTCTCGAGCTGGGTCTGACCCTGCGCGACGATCCGCGCGGATTCCTCCTGCGCCTTGGCCCGCAGCTCGGTGACGATCTGCTCGCCTTCCATGCGGGCGTCGTCACGGATGCGAGCCGCCTCGGCACGTGCCTCGGCCAGCTGCGCCTTGTACTGCTCCAGCGCGCGCTGGGCCTCGACCTGGGCCTGCTCCGCCTTCTCGATGCCGCCTTCGATCTTGGCGGCCCGCTCCGCGTACATCGCCTCGAAGCGCGGCGTGACGAACTTCTTGATGATGAAGAAGAGCAGGAGGAAGGCGATCAGGCCGATGACGATCTCGGCCGGGTGCGGCAGGACCGGACTCGGCACCTCTCCCGCAGCCACGATGAGTGGATTCATCACAACCGTCTCCTTATGCGATGAACGAGGACTCAGCCGGTGGCGAGGAAGAAGACGACGAAGCCGAGCAGGGCGAGGACCTCGACGATGGCGAAGGTCGTCCAGGCCAGGCCCAGCAGGACGCCGCGGGCCTCGGGCTGGCGGGCGGTGCCGTTGATGACCGAGGAGAAGATCATGCCCACACCGAGGGCCGGGCCGATGGCGGCGAGGCCGTAGCCGATGGCGGCCAGACCGGCGTCGGTGATGCCGGTGGCAGCTTCCTGCGCAAGAACGAGAGCGCTCACTTGTGCAGTTCCCTTTCCAATTCGGTCCGCGACCGTTCGCCGCGGATCGGAGGCTTGCTTTTTCTCAGTGCTCTTCCGCCAGCGCGGCGCCGATGTAGCCGGCGGACAGCAGAGCAAAGATGTAGGCCTGCAACACCATGATCAGCGCTTCCAGGAACGTCAGCGCGATGGCGAAGAGGAAGGAGATCGGTGCGACGACGACCGTCACGCCGCCCGAGAACAGGAGGGCTTCACCGGCGAGGGTGAACACCATCAGCAGGAGGTGACCCGCGAACATCGCCGCGAACACACGCAGGGCGAGCGTCAGCGGGTTCAGGATGAACTTCTGCAGGAACTCGATCGGGATCAGCAGCGGGAGCACGAACCACGGCGCGCTGGGCGGCATGGTCTGGTGCTTCAGGTAACCGAGGAACCCGTGGCGCTTGAACCCGACGAAGTGGTAGACCGGGTAGATCACCAGCAGCGAGACCGCCAGCGGGAACCCGATGTGGGACATCGTCGGGAACTGCACGAACGGGATGATCCCGAACAGGTTGTTCACCAGGATGAAGGTGAACACGGTCAGGATGAGCGGGATGAACGGCTTGAAGTCCTTGCTGCCGATCTGCTCGCGCGCGATCCCGTTGCGTCCGACGTCGTAGAGCGACTCCGCCAGGAACTGGAACTTGCCCGGCACGAGCTTGAGGTTGCGGCTCGCGGCGAGGAAGAAGGCGGCGATGATGAAGATCGACAGCACCACCAGGACCATCGGCTTGGTGACTTCGCCGAAGATCGGTGGCAGGAAGAAGTCCTTCACACCGGGCGCGACGAACTCACCCGCAGCCAGCACCATCGTGGTCACTGTGTTCCTTCCGGTTCTCCCGGCCGGCGTTCACTCCACCGGGGGAATCGTCACGATCTGGACAGAACGTACCTTACGGACTGCAAGCGCCTACGAGAGGCACCCCACACTTCCGGGTGTCCCGTCCTGCGCGAACCGTACCAGCCGGTAGATCAGGTATTTCCGGGGGTGGGGATGACCATCTGACTGCGACTGCGCTTCGAGGCGCGCACCTCCATGAAGGTGGTCACCACGATGGTCGCGACGGTGGTCAGCGCGAGCGCGTTGACGTGCAGCTCGGGGAACCGCCGGAGCAGCAGGAGCACGCAGAACAGCAGGATCAGCTTGCCCATGAACCCGCCCAGCGCGGCCACCATGACGAACTGCACGGGCAGCGCCGCGGTCTTGCGCATCAGGACCAGCGTGCCCACCGAGGACAGGCACGCGATCACACCGCCGATCAGGGCCGACACCAGACCCGTGGCGCCCGCGACGACGGTCCACACCACCAGGCAGACGACGACGGTGGCCAGCGCCGCCCACATCGCGCCGCGGAACATCTCACCCGCGAGGCGGCGGACGACGGCGTCGTGCGTCCACTCGTCGCCTTGAGCGTTGTCCTGGGCCATGCCACCCCTTCCCACCGGTCGGGACCGAGTGTAAAAGGGGGGTCGTCCGCACCCCTCCATCGGGGGGTCAGGAGCGACGCACCTCACGGAGCCTGGGGATCGCGGAGACCAGCAGCGCCAGCAGGAGGGCGATGCCGAAGCACCACGCCACGACCGCGACGTCGAAGATCGTCAGGGCCACCGCGCCGAACGCGAGCACGCCCGCCCACAGGTAGATGAGCAGCACGGCGCGGCGCTGCGAGTGGCCGATCTCGAGCAACCGGTGGTGCAGGTGCATCTTGTCCGCGGAGAACGGGCTCTCGCCGCGCCGGGTGCGCCGGACCACGGCCATGAGCAGGTCGAGCATCGGCACGAACAGCACGGCGGCGACCACCACGAGCGGCGAGAGCAGGCCGAGGACGTCCTCGGCGCGCACCGACTCGTAGTTGATCTTCCCGCTGGCCGAGATGGTGGACGCGGCGAGCATCAGGCCGATCAGCATCGACCCGGAGTCGCCCATGAAGATGCGCGCCGGGTTGAAGTTGTGCGGCAGGAAGCCCAGGCACGCGCCGGCCAGCGTGGCGGCGATCAGGGCGGGCGGGTACGCGCCGACGTCACCGCCGTTGTTGGACAGCAGGCCGATGGAGAACACGCAGGTCGCGGTGGCGGCGATGAGGCCGATGCCGGCGGCGAGGCCGTCCAGGCCGTCCACGAAGTTCATCGCGTTGACCATCGTCACGGCCAGCAGCACGGACAGGATCGCGCCCTGGTTCTGGTCCAGCGACAGCAGCGACCCGGTGCCCTCGCCGTCGTCGCCCCACGGCACCCAGAACAGCAGCCACTGGAGACCGAACAGCACGAGGATGCCCGCCGCGGTGACCTGGCCGGCGAGTTTCGTCAGGGAGTCCAGCTCGAAGCGGTCGTCGAGCACGCCCACCAGGACGATCACGCCGCCGCCCACGATGACCGCGTACGGGTCGTAGGAGAAGTCGAACGCCGACCGCAGCACGGGCAGCTGGTGCGCCAGCAGCATGCCGCCGAGCACACCGCCGTACATGGCCAGCCCGCCCATCCGGGGCATGGGTTTGACGTGCACGTCCCGCGAACGGGGGTAGGCGACCGCGCCGATCCGGAACGCCAGCGCGCGGACCAGGCCGACCAGCAGGAACGTCACGACGGCGGCGGTCAGGGCGACGAGCAGGTACTCCCGGACGGGGAGGACGTTGGACACGGCAGGCAACGGGCCCACGGCAGGCTTAGCCCCTCGAAGCCGGGATGTCGGGCGGTGCGGCCACCACGCTACTCCGATCGTGAAGATCCACTAGCGGGCGACCTCGACTTCGACGCCCAGCGCCTTCGAGACCTCGGCCACCGGCACCGCGCCCTCGCGGAGCACGACGGGGTCCGGACCGGTCAGGTCCACGATCGTCGACGCGACGTTCTCGGCCGACGGGCCGCCGTCGAGGTACACGCCGACGTCCTCGCCGAGCTGGTCCCACGCCTCCTGCGCGGTGCCCGCGGGCGGGAAGCCGGACTTGTTGGCGCTGGAGACGGCCATCGGGCCGACGTCGCGCAGCAGCTCCAGGGCGACCGGGTGCAGCGGCATGCGCAGCATGACCGTGCCGCGGGTCCGGCCGAGGTCCCAGGCGAGCGACGGCGCGTGTTCGAGCACCAGCGACAGGCCGCCCGGCCAGAACGCCTCGATCAGGGCGCGGGCCTGTCGGGACACGCTCAGCACCAGGCCGTCGATGGTGGTCCAGGAACCGACGAGGACGGGCACCGGCATGTCCGGCCCGCGCCCCTTGGCCTCCAGCAGCGCGCGCACGGCGGCGGCGTCGAACGCGTCGCAGCCGATGCCGTAGACGGTGTCGGTGGGGAGGACCACGAGGCGCCCGGAGCGCACCGCGCCCGCCGCGGCGGCGAGGCCGGCCGCGCGGTCGTCCTGCACGGCGCAGTCGTAGATCGTGCTCACCCGCCTGATCCAAGCACAGCACGGGCCGTGTCCGGCGGCGGAGGTCACAGACCGGGTCTGCGCACCGATCGGGTGTCGAGCGCCCAGCCGCGCCTGCGGTGCGCCAGGACGAACCCGAAGACGAGCGCGGCGCCCACCGCGACCCCGGCCGCGGTGACCCCCGCGCTGCCCACCGCGCCGCCGACGAAGGGCAGCACGAGCACGGCCAGCGCGACGACGGCGGTCTGCCCGACGCCCGGTTCGACCCACCGCCACCGCTCCGCCTCCTCGGCGCGCCCGCGCAGGTCGAGGGCGAGGGCGACCAGTCCGGGGTCGGGCCGCAGGGCGAGGACCTCGTCGGCGAGGGCGTGGCACTCGGCGGCCTGTCGCCGGGTGCGGATGGCCAGACCGCCGTCGTCGGTGACCGCGCGGACCTCGGCGCTGCGCGCGACGAGGGCGAGGGCCAGGTGCCCGCGCAGCACGTCGGCGGTGCCGGGGTCGGGGGTCGAGCCCAACTCCCGGCGCACGTGGGCGACGACCCGCTCGGCGTTGCCGTCCTGCAACACCGTGCCGAGTGCGGTGAGCGAGCGGCCCACCCGGTCGTCGACGGGGTCCGGGGCGCGCGCGACGTGGTCGGCCACCAGCGCCCGCAGGAGGCGCCACTCGTCGGGCGGCCGTTCGAGCGGTTGCTTGACACGCATCGCCGGTGCTCCGATTTACTCGCCGGAGGTGGACGTCGCAGACTATCCCGGGGGCGAGGCGGCAGGTGCGCGTGGAGAACCGGTGGGGCGCGTTCCCGGTGGCGCTGTGCGCGGCCGTCGCGTACGCGGTGGTGGGCGGCGCGGCGGGCGTCCTCGCGCTGCGCGCCGCCACCCCGGTCACCCCGCCGCCCACCGCCGAGGCTCCCCCGCTCCCCGCGGTCACCGTGCCCCCGTCCGCCGCCCCGACGACCGCCGCCCCGACGACCGCGCCCCCGTCCTCGGCCCCGACGCCCGTGCCACCGGGCTTCCGGGCCGTCAGCGCACCCGGTGGCCTGAGCACGGTCGTCCCGGCGTCGTGGTCGACCTCGACGGGCACCGCGGTGACCACCCTGGTGGCCGTGGACCCGGCGGACGCGCGCCGCGAGGTGCGGCTGGGCGGAGCCCCGGTCACCGATCCGGCGAAGACCCTCCCGGCCCGCATCACCGAGGCCGCGGCGGACCGGGAACGCGAGGCCGGCCACTCCCGGATCGCGCTGTCGGAAACCTCGACCCGCGGTTTCCCGGCGGTCCGCTGGGAGTTCGAGGAAGGCTCCGACCGGGGTCCGAAGCGGGTGGCCGCGACGTTCTGGGAAGTGGGCGGCGTCGAGTACGTGCTCTACGCGGCGGGCCCACCGGACGAGTGGGGGACGACCCGTGAACTGCTGGACGTGATGATCCGGCACGCCACCCCGTGAACGACCGCGACCGCGCCGGGTCGGACCACCCGGCCCGGCGCGAGTCGACGTCCGATCAGCAGAGCTTGCCGTTGTACCAGGCGTCGATGTACTGCGGCCGAGGACCGATCAGGGTCTCGCCGGGGCCGACGCACATCTCGAAGTCCCGGTAACCACCGACGTTGATCTGGTCGACCCAGATGACGACCCGGGTCGTGCCGCAGTGGTTGTAGTAGAGGCTGAACACCCCGAACGAACCGCAGGCCGCGGGTGCCGCTTCCTGCACCGGGGCCTGGGCCCGAGCCGGGGCGGCGGCGGCCGGAGCGGTCAGGCCGACGGCCAGCGCGACCGCCGCGCCCACCGTCGCGAATGCCGCGGAAAATGCCTTGCGCATACGTTCCCCCTTTGTCCTCGTTCGACGAAATCATTGCCTACGTGCCACTCCACGCTAAGGCCGACAATTTGCCGTGAACAAGCTCCGCACTGCGAAGCACACGAACGGAGCAACTCGGGAAAAGGCCTTTCCGACGTCCTCCCGACAGGCCGCGGTGGAGCTGCGCGCAATTGTCGGAGATCAACACCGGTCCTTTGAGGACCAGGAAGGCGAACGGAGGCCGGCGACGCCGGCGGCACGGCCGCCCGACGGCGGGCGGCACGCGTCCCGCGCGCGGGACACACGCCGTGCACCCTCCCGGGAATCGCTCCCGGATTCGGGTGCGAATTCTCCGCCGCGGTTCCACCCCGCACCTCGGAGCTCAGGGACGCGGTCCCCGCGGCGGTCGGGGCGAGCACAGGGCGGCGCAGGTGGTCACCAGCGCCGCGAGGACGAGCACGGTGGTCGCGATGTCGACCAGTACGCCGAGCAGCCAGTCGAAGAGCATGGTCAGTCCCGTGGTGTGGTGGCCTTCCGGGCGGGTACGGGCGCCCGGGCACGTCGCCGCGAGCGCAGGCTGGTCACGGTGACGACGGCGAGGACGCCGACGATCACGGCCAGGGAGACGGGGGTGGGGATCTCCGGCACGGCGGGCCAGGTGCCGTGCGCCCAGTGCAGCACCAGCTTCACCCCGATGAACGCGAGGATGACGGCCAGCCCGTGGTTGAGGTGGACGAGCTTGGCGAGCGCGGTGTGCAGCACGAAGTACAGGGCGCGCAGGCCGAGCAGGGCGAAGGCGTTGGTGGCGAACACGAGGTAGGGGTCCTCGGTGATGCCGTAGACCGCCGGCACCGAGTCGACGGCGAACACCACGTCGGTGGCGAACACCGCGACCACCACGACCGCCAGCGGTGTGAGCGCGCGGCGCCCGTGCTCGCGCACGGTCAGCCGCGCGCCGCGGTAGTCGTCGGTGACCGGCATCAGCCGGCGCAGCAGCCGGACCACCCGCAGCCGGGAGACGTCGCGCTCGGCGCCGCCGCCGGTCGACACCTCCTGCAGCAACTTCACCGCCGAGGCGAGCAGGACCAGTCCGAACACGAGGAACGCCCAGGTGCCGGCCGCCAGCATCGCGGCGCCTGCCGCGATGAACGCGCCCCGCAGCACCAGGGCGCCGACGATGCCGTAGAGCAGGACGCGCTGCCGCACGTCGGCCGGCACGGCGAAGGCGGCGAGCAGCAGCATGAACACGAACAGGTTGTCCACCGAGAGGGACTTCTCGACCACGAACCCGGTGGCGAACTCCACCGCGGGGCCGCTGCCGAAGGCGTTCCACAGCCAGACCCCGAACACGACCGGCAGGGCGAGGTAGAACACCGTCCAGCCCACCGCCTCGCGCGCCGACACCTCGTGCGGGCGGTGGGTGACCGCGAAATCCGCGAGGAGCAGCGCGACCAGGACGGCGATGCTGACCGTCCACAAGCCCGCGGACCCGATGGACTCGACCGGACTCGCGGCCGCCGCGGCCGACGCGGACATCGAACCTCCCGGACACCGGAGTGGTTCGAGGTCTCCTTCACCCCCGCGGGGGCGGCCTCCCGGGGGCGCCGAGGGACGTCCGTACTGACCGGGCAGACGCTTGGGAAGTACTCCCCTCAGCGCTCAGTATCGTCCGGCTCCACCACGGCGTAAAGACATACAAAAGGGAAAAAACAGACACGACCAGGTACACCGTCGTGACGCTGCGTGCACAGAGGCCCGCCGAGGGCGGGCTCACACCCGGCGCGCGGAGGTCCGCGGGTTCCGCGCGGTGCGGTGGGAATCCGAGGAGTCGGGCGCGGACCGCGGTCGCGTGTCGGGAGACCGGCGGGACCGAGTACGCGGCCTGCGCCTCCGGACCGGTCGGGTGCCGGCCCGCGACCGGGGACCTGCTCACCGCGGTGGTCGACGCCTCCCGACCCGACCGCACGAAGGAACCACCACCGGGCCGCAATCGTACGGATCGGTTCGCCGCCGGTCGGCCGATCACGTCGGGGTACCGATGGGTGGCGCGCGCGGGGGCCGGGCACGGTCCTCGCGCCGGAGGGACCAGGGCGACGGGATGAGACGAGCGGGACACGACGTGCGCAACACGGTGAACGCGGAGAACGTCGAGACCGCCGTCCTGGCGGGCACCACCCGGGGCGGGGTCGTCGGCAGGCTCTACCGCTTCACCGTCGAAATGCCCCCGGCGGTGCGCCGAGCCGTGGTCGCGCTCGTCGTGACCGCCCTGCTCGCCGGCGGCGCGCACGTGGTGCCGACCTGGGTCCTCCCGCGGTTCGCGCCGACCTACAAGACGGAGTTCCTGGTCGACTTGTCCGGTGCGGACGGCGCGTCCGACGATTTCGCGGCGAGCGTCGAGTCCCCGGGCAAGGCGCTGGGGAACTCCGGCGACGACGACGCGATCGCGCTGCGCGGGTTCGGCGGGGAGTGCGGCGCGGAGGGCAACACCACCCGGCTCGTGGACTTCGGCACGGGCAACCGGGACGAGATCGCGGCGGCGGTGCGGGCCGCGTCCCCCGTGGGGAGCGCGACGCTGCTGCGCGGGGTCGTCGAGGCCACCGCCGACTTCTCGGCGCCGTTCTCGCAGGACGCCGAGCAGGTCAACCGCATCATCGTGATCACCCGCAACGGCGTCGACGCCTGCGACGACGACCGGGACTTCGTCGAGCGGGAGATGCGCGACCGGGTCGCGGCGGCCGGGCTGGAGATCGAGTTCCGGTTCGTGGGCTACCAGCTCGCCGACGACCACCGGGACAACCTGGCGAAGCTCGCCACCACCGTGGACGCCACGTCGCCGCTGCTGCCCGACTCTCCCGACGAACTGCGCGCCGCCCTCGACTGGGTGACCGACGTCGAACCGGTGCTGCGGTCCGCGAACCAGGTCGTCAACGTCTTCGACCCCGCCGTGGCCAAGCTCAACGAGGCCGTGCGGGCCATCGCGGACGGCCGCCTCGACGTCGCCGACCGGACCATCGACGACATCGCCCCGGTCACCGCGGACGCGGAGTTCGAGAACCTGCGCAGCCGGGCGCGGACACCGGCCGCGATCGACCTGCACGCGGAGACCCTCGAACTCCGCGACCGGCAGGGCCAGGTCGTCGAGGAGGCGCGGGGCCTGCTCGCGGCGGCGCGGTCCGGCACACCCTTCGGCGAGCGGTTCGAGGCGTTCCAGCGGGCGGCGGAGGACTACAACGCCCAGGTGGACGTGATCAACGAGGTCCTCGCCGCGCTGCCCGCCACGAGCCCCGGGGCGACGCGGTGACCGCCCTCGCCACCCGGCGGCGCCGGGTGCTCGCCGCCGTGGTCGTGGCCGTCGTGCTGGCCGGGTGCGTGGCCGCCTACCTGGTGGTGCGCGCCGTCCCCGACCACCGGACCACACTGCTGGTGGACGCCTCCGCGCCGGGCGCGGACCTCGGCCCGGTCGCCGAGGCGGTGCAGGCCGTGGCGCACAACACCGGCAGCCGCGACGCGCTGACCCTGCGCCGCTTCGGTGGCGAGTGCGGTGCGGCGGACAACACCGACGAGGTGGCCGACGAGGTCTCGGAGGTGCCCGGCGCGGTGCGCGGGCTGACCCCGTCGGGGAGGGCGACGCTGCTCAGCGGGGTGCCGGCGGCCGTCGACGACTTCTCCGGGCTCCACCCGTTCCGCGGTTCGCGGCGCAACCGGATCGTCATCGTGTCCTCCACCGGCGTGGACGCCTGCACCGAGGACCAGGCGGAGGTCTCCCGCGCGATCCGCGACCGCGTGGCCGCCGCCGGGCTGGAGCTCGACATCCGGGTCGTGGCCCACCGGGTGCCCGAGGACCAGCGCGGGTCGCTGGAGCGGCTGGCGGGCGAGCAGGCCGTGCGGTCGGTGACCTTCACCGAGGACGCTGCCGGGCTGGTCGAGGAGCTGGACAAGCTGGTCGTGCCCGACTCGCCCGAGGCCGCCCGGCTCAGCGTGCCCCCACCACCCGAGCCGCCCGCGTACGCGTTCGTCTCGCGGACCGGGTTCGGCGTCGCCCGGGGCGAACGGGTGATCGCGGAGGTGCCCGGGGAGTTCGGCTCGTTCGCCGCCTCCGGTCCGGCGTTCACCGCGGACGGCCGGTTCGCCTTCGCCACGTCGCCCACCGGGATCGCCGTGCTCGACGTCGAGGCGGCCGAGAGCCGCACCGTGGCGTGCGGCGACTGCCGGTCGGCGGTGCCCGTGGGCGACAGCCGGATCGCCTGGACCTCGGCGGAGCGGAACCTGCTCGTCCTCGACCTGGGTGAGCCCGGGGCCCGGCCGGGCGTGACCGCGGCGCTGCCACCGCGCCGGGTGCCGGACCCGGACTTCGACTTCCTGGTCCTCCCGCCCAGGGCGCTGGCCGGGGGCGAGGGGGTCGTGCTCGTCGGCTCGCCGGACCAGCCCTCGGGCTACGGCGGACCGGACCTCCTCCACCTGGTCGGCCTCGACGGCTCGGTGCGCGACCTGGGCACGGCCGACGCCAACGTGGGGCTCTCCGGCACCGTCCTCTGACCGGACGGCCGGACGGTCGCCTACGCCGGGACCTGGCACGGCGGGGCCTGCCAGGAGGCCACGTCGGTGGTCGAGGCGGACGCGGCGACCGGTGCTTCCCGGACCGGGCCCGTGGGCGAGTTGCCCGACGGCGGCGGCTCGACCGTGCGGGACCTCTGGTACGACCCGGAGGGCAGGCTGAACGCGATCTACGCGGCCTGGGCGTGCGCGGCGTCCGGCGGCGACCCGACACCGGTCCGGCCCGCGAGCCACTGGCGGCTCGACGGCGGCCGGTGGGTGCTGGTGGACGCGGGGCCGCTGCTGGCCTCGCGCCCGATCGGGGAGGCCGCGCGCCTGGTGGTCGCCGGTCTCGACGAGGGCGCGCGGAGCGGGACGCTCCACGTGGAGGTCGACAACCGGCGGACCGAGGTCGCCACGGAGGTCTCCGCGATCGCGGTGGCGGGCTGAGTCCCGTCAGACCCGGCGCGCGGTGGCGAAGCGGGGCCGGCCGGCCAGGTCGGCGTGGTCGGCCACGTCGGTGAGCACGCGGCGGGCCGACAGCAGGGCCGGGACGCTCTCGCCGTGCGTGTCGTCGTGCTCGATCGCGACGTGCCCACCGGGGCGCAGCAGGCGGGCGGCGAGGGTGACGACGTGCCGGACCACGTCCAGGCCGTCCGGGCCGCCGAAGACGGCCTGGCGCGGGTCGTGGTCGGCGACCTCGGGCTGGACCTCGGTGGCGTCCGGCACGTACGGCGGGTTGCACAGCACCAGGTCCACCCGACCGTCCAGGTCGGACAGCACGTCCGGCGCCGTCACGTCGCCCGCGTGCAGGGTGACGGGGGTGTCGCCGGCGGCCGCGCGGGCGTCGGCGTTGCGCCGGGCCCAGGACAGCGCGGTGTGGTCGCGCTCGACGGCGTGCACGGTCGCCTTCGGGCGGTGGTGGGCGAACGCGAGCGCGAGCGCGCCGGAACCCGTGCACAGGTCCACCACGACCGGGTCCGGGACGCGCACGGCGGACAGCGCCCAGACGAGCAGCAGTTCGGTCTCCGGCCGCGGGATGAACACGCCGGGGCCGACGGCGAGGTCGACGCCGCCGAGGTGGGCCCAGCCCGTGATGTGCTGCAACGGGACGCGCGTCACCCGTCGGCGCACCACCCGGTGCAGGGCGTCCACCACCGGCGGGTCGACCAGCGGGATCAGGGGCAGGCGCGAGCGCTCGACGCCCAGGACGTGGGCGGCGAGGAGCTCGGCGTCCACCCGGGCGCTGTCGACGCCCGCCGCGGCCAGCATGCGTTCCGCTTCGAGGATGGCCAGCCGCAGCGGGTGTCGGGTCATGCGCGCAAGGGTAGGCCGATCAGAAGTTGATCATGTGTCCGGCCAGGCCGTGCACGGCCTCCTTGACGGCCTCGCTGAGCGTCGGGTGGGCGTGCACGTTGCGCGCCACCTCGTGCACCGTCAGGTCCCACTGCTGCGCCAGGGTCAGCTCCGGCAGCAGCTCGGTGACGTCCGGCCCGATCATGTGCGCGCCCAGCAGCTCGCCGTACTTGGCGTCGCTGATCAGCTTCACGAACCCGGTCGGGTCGGCGAGGCCGTGCGCCTTGCCGTTCGCGGTGAACGGGAACTTCGCGACCTGGACGTCGTAGCCCTTCTCGCGGGCCTGCGCCTCGGTCCACCCGAACGAGGCGATCTGCGGCTGGCAGAACGTGGCCCGGGGGATCATCGGGAAGTCCAGCTCCATGGTCTCCGCGCCCGCGATGGTCTCCGCGGCGATGATGCCCATGGACTCGGCGGCGTGCGCCAGCATCAGCTTCGCGGTGACGTCGCCGATGGCGAAGATGTTCGGCGTCGTCGTGCGGCCCCGGCCGTCCACCGCGATGGCGCCGCGCTCGGTGAGCTGCACACCGGTGTTCTCCAGGCCGTAGCCCTCCACGCGCGGCTGGAAACCGATGGCCTGCATGACCTTGTCGGCCTCCAGGACCTCTTCCCCGCCGTCCTTCGACACGGTGACGCGCACCTTGTCGCCGGAGTCGTCGATGGACTCCACGCGGGTGCCGACGCGCACGTCGATGCCGAGGCGCTTGTAGCGCTTGGCGAGCTCGGTGGAGACCTCGACGTCCTCCAGCGGCACCACGCGGTCCATGAACTCGACGATGGTGACCTTCACGCCGTAGTTGTGCAGCACGTAGCCGAACTCGACGCCGATCGCGCCGGCGCCCGCGATGACGATGCTGCCGGGCAGTTCGTCCGACAGGATCTGCTCTTCGTAGGTCACCACCCGGTCGGACAGCTTCGTACCGGGCAGGAGGCGGGTCTTCGCGCCGGAGGCGATGATCGCGTGCTCGAACGTGACGGTCTCGTCACCCACCCGGATGGTGTTCGCGTCGACGAACGTCCCCCACCCGCTGAACTCGGTGATGTTGTTCTTCTTCATCAGGAAGTGCACGCCCTTGACGCGCCCGTCCGCGACCTTGCGGCTGCGCTCGAAGGCGGCGCCGTAGTCGAAGGTCACCTCGCCCTCGACGGTGATGCCGAACGTCTTCCGCTCGTGCGTGAACAGGTGCGCCAGCTCGGCGTTGCGCAGGAGGGCCTTCGACGGGATGCAGCCGACGTTGAGGCACACCCCGCCCCAGTAACGCTCCTCGATGACCGCAGTCTTCAGGCCCAGCTGGGCCGCGCGGATGGCGGCGACGTACCCGCCGGGCCCCGCACCGAGGACCACGACGTCAAAGTGTGCGCTCATGGTGTCAACACTAGGCGCGCAACCGGTCCGACAAGAACTCGACGGTGCGCCGCCACGCGTCCGCGCGGGCGGCGGCGGTCGCGGCGGGCGTGCCGCCCATCCGGAAGCGCACGCCGGGCCCCGGGACCACGGTGTCGGTGGTCGGCCGGTGCGGTGGGCCCGCGATCAGGTGTCCCGCGCCGGGGTACACGACGTGCTCGTGCGGGAACGGGTGGTCGTGCTCGCGCAGCCTGCGCTCGGCGACGGCGCTCAGCTCGGCGCACGGCCACGACTGGTCGTCGCCGGATGAGAGCAGCAACACACCGCCGTTGATCCGCTCGACCGGGATCTCGACGTCCTCGGGGACGCCGTCGGAGAGGTCGAACGCGAGGCGCAGGGGCACCGGCTCGCCGTCGACGACCGCCGCCCGCAGCTCGTCGGGGACCGAGTAGGGCAGGTACGGCAGCGGGCGGCCCCCGGAGGTCCACGACGCGGCCTCGTGCTCGAGCTTCCGGAGCAGGCGCGAGCCGGGACCGACGCACTGCGTCACCACACCGCTGCCGACCACGCTCACCACGGCCTCGACCCGCGGGAACGTCGCGCCGAGCAGGAGCGCCAGCTCCCCGCCGCGCGACCCGCCCAGGACGCCGAGCGCGTCCGCCCGCCCGCCCAGCCACTCCAGGGCGGTCCCGAAGTACTCCAGCGGGATCTCGACCAGGTCGTCGGGCACGCCGGGCGCGCCGAAGTAGGCCAGCGCCAGCGCGGCGAACCCGTGGCTCGCGAGCAGCGCCGCGTCGTCCTCGTGCAGGCCGCCCTCGGAGCCGCCGAGCACGAGGACGCCGGGGTGCGTTTCGGCGTCGGCGGGCTCGAACAGGACGCCCACCAGGCCGCGCTCGGCGACCTCGGTGCGCTTGACCCCGTCGGGGACGGTCAGCCGCTCGACCTCCACGCGGCCGACGCCGCTCGCCTCCACCGCGGCGCCGCGCGGCGTGCCGCCGGTCGGCGTCATCGACCAGAACAACCCCATCGGGTCGACGCCGGAGTAGTCGCCGGACACCGGGGCGTGCCGGGTGAGGTCCACGACACCGCGCTCGTCGGCCCGGAACACCGCCTCGGCGGCCCGGTCGCCGGTGGTGGCGCGCACGGTCACCTCGGCGTCGGGTCCGAGGCCCTCCACGCGGATGCGGAGCGGTGCGTCCAGGGGAGCGCTCGTGGGGGTGACCAGGAGTTCCGCCATCGTGCGCCCCTCTCGTCGATCACCCGCCGGCGAGCCGTTCCGCGCGGTCGGCCGCCGCCAACGCGTCGAGGACCGCGTCGAGGTCGCCGTCGAGCACTTGGTCCAGGTTATGGGCTTTGTACCCGACGCGGTGGTCGGAGATGCGCGATTCCGGGAAGTTGTAGGTGCGGACCCGCTCGGAGCGGTCCACGGTGCGGATCTGCGTTCGCCGGGCGTCCGACGCCTCCTGCTGCTGCTTCTCCTCGGCCAGGGCGGTCAGCCGGGCCTGGAGCACCTGCATGGCGCGGGCCTTGTTCTGGAGCTGGCTGCGCTCGTTCTGGCAGGACACCACGATGCCGGTCGGCAGGTGCGTGATGCGCACGGCCGAGTCGGTCGTGTTGACGCTCTGGCCGCCCTTGCCGGACGAGCGGAACACGTCGACGCGCAGGTCGTTCTCGTCGACCTCGACCTCGACGTCCTCGGTCTCCGGGAACACCAGGACGCCCGCCGCGGACGTGTGGATGCGGCCCTGCGACTCGGTCACCGGGACGCGCTGCACGCGGTGCACGCCGCCCTCGTACTTCAGGCGGGACCACACGCCGTCGGGGCTCGCGTCGCGGCTCTTGATGGCCACCGTGACGTCCTTGAAGCCGCCCAGGTCGGAGTCGGTGCCGTCGAGCACCTCGGCCTTCCAGCCGTGGCGCTCGGCGTAGCGCAGGTACATGCGCAGCAGGTCGCCCGCGAACAGGGCCGACTCCTCGCCGCCCTCGCCCGACTTGATCTCCAGCACGACGTCCGCGCCGTCGTGCGGGTCGCGCGGCAGCAGCAGCTCGGTGAGCTTCTCCTCCAGCGCGGGGACCGCCCGGGCCAGCTGGTCGGCCTCCTCGGCGAACACCGCGTCCTCGGCGGCCAGCTCGCGCGCGGTCTCCAGGTCGGACCTCGCCTGCTCCAGCTCGCGGGCGGTCTTCACGATCGGCCCCAGTTCGGCGTAGCGCTTGCCGAGCTTGCGCGCACCCGCCTGGTCGGCGTGCACCGAGGGGTCGGCGAGCTTCTTCTCCAGCTCGGCGTGCTCGGCCAGCAGGGCGTCCAGCGTCACGGTCTTGGCTCCGGTCTCAGGGGTGGTGCGGAGACGACAACGGCGTCCACCCGCGAATCGGGGTGGACGCCGTTCTGGCAGCTACTTGGCGCGCTTGCCGTAGCGGGCCTCGAAGCGCGCGACCCGGCCACCGGTGTCGAGGATCTTCTGCTTGCCCGTGTAGAACGGGTGGCAGTTGGAGCAGACCTCGACGTGGATGGCGCCGGACGACTTGGTGCTGCGGGTGGTGAAGGTGTTGCCGCAACCGCAGGTGACCTCGGTCGTCACGTACTCGGGGTGGATGCCGGTCTTCAACGTCTCGTCCCTTTCTTCGGTGGCCGCCGGGTCCTCCGCTGATCAGGGAGGTGAACCGGAGCCGGACTCGACCCGACAGTGTGCCAGATCGGCGTTACGTGCACTGCAACGCGAGGGGGTGCCGCGTTGTTCCCGTGCCGCGGGTCACCACCGCTCGCCGATCCCCGTCGACCATTCGGCGCAGGGGGTGACCGTTGGGCTACGGAGAGCAGCACCGGGCGTTGCGCGAACGCCACACTCGTCCCGTGCTGTGCGCTGCCGGACGCCCGCTGCGGTTGACGACGTGGCTGGTCGTCCCCTTCCTGTTCGGCAGTGCCGTCCTGGGCCTCACCGGGCTCGGCGGCCTGCTGCTCGGCGCCCCGTGGCCCCTGGCGCTGTCGAGCCCGGTGTTCGGCGCGGGCGCGGCCGTCGGGGTGGTCGCCTCGGGCGTGGTCGCCTGGACCGCGCCGTGGCAGCGCCGGTGGCTGCGCTGGTCCTACCCGGCGGCGGTGCTGGCCATGGGTGTCGTGCTGGACGGCGTCCTGCTGCCGCTGTGGGTGGGCGCGCTGGTCGGCATGCCGGTGGCGGCGCTGCTGGTCGGCCACTACGTCACCGAGCGCCGACGCCCCGCCGACGCGGCGTTCGCGGGCTCCTGCTGAGGCCCTGACCCGGTACGTCCCGGGAACGACGAGGGCCCGCCCAGCCGGAGCCGGACGGGCCCGTCGCACGAGCGGGACGGTCAGTCGTTGTCCCCACCCGGGGTGGTCTTCGCCACCTGCATCAGGAACTCGATGTTCGTGCGGCTCTTGCGCAGGCGGTCCAGCAGCAGGTCGATGGCCTGCTGGCTGTCCAGGGCGTGCAGGACGCGGCGCAGCTTGTGCATCACGGCCAGCTCGTCCGGGGACAGCAGCAGGTCCTCCTTGCGGGTGCCGGACGAGTCCACGTCCACCGCCGGGAAGGTCCGCTTGTCGGCGATCTTCCGGTCGAGCTTGAGCTCGGCGTTGCCGGTGCCCTTGAACTCCTCGAAGATCACGCTGTCACCCGCGGACCCGGTCTCGACCAGGGCCGTCGCGATGACGGTCAGCGAACCGCCGCCCTCGATGTTGCGCGCCGCGCCGAGGAAGCGCTTCGGCGGGTAGAGGGCGGTCGAGTCGACACCACCGGACAGGATGCGGCCCGACGCGGGGGCGGCCAGGTTGTAGGCACGACCCAGGCGGGTGATCGAGTCCAGCAGCACGACCACGTCGTGACCCATCTCGACCAGGCGCTTCGCCCGCTCGATGGCCAGCTCCGAGATCGTCGTGTGGTCCGACGGCGGCCGGTCGAAGGTGGAGGCGATGACCTCGCCCTTCACCGACCGCTGCATGTCGGTGACCTCTTCGGGGCGCTCGTCCACCAGCACCACCATCAGGTGGCACTCGGGGTTGTTCGTCGTGATCGCGTTCGCGATCGACTGGAGCACCGAGGTCTTGCCCGCCTTCGGCGGCGACACGACGAGCGCGCGCTGGCCCTTGCCGATCGGCATCACCAGGTCGATGACGCGGGTCGTCAGGATGTGCGGCTCGGTTTCGAGGCGCAGGCGCTCGTTCGGGTACAGCGGCGTCAGCTTGGTGAAGTCGGGCCGGTTGCGCGACTCCTCCGGGTCCAGGCCGTTGATCTTGTCGACGCGGACCAGCGGGTTGAACTTCTGCCGCTGCTGCTCGCCGTCGCGCGGCTGGCGCACGGCGCCGATCAGGGCGTCACCGCGGCGCAGGCCGTACTTGCGGACCAGCGACAGCGAGACGTAGACGTCGTTCGGCCCGGCCAGGTAGCCCGACGTGCGGACGAACGCGTAGTTCTCCAGCACGTCCAGGATGCCCGCCACGGGGAGCAGCACGTCGTCGTCGCGCACCTCGGTGTCGGTGTTGCCGCCGACGTCGTCGCCCCGGCCACCGCGGCGGCGGCGGTCGCGGAAGCGACGACCGCGACGGCCGCCCTCCTCGTCACCGTCGTCCGGCGCGTTCTGGCGGTTGCGGTCCTGCCCCCGCTCGCCGCGGCCACCCCGGTCGTCCCGGTTGCGGTCACCCCGGTCGCCGCGGTCACCCCGGTCGCCGCGGTCACCCCGGTCGTCGCGGTTGCGGCGCTCGCCGCGGTCACCCCGTTCCTGGCGCTGTTCGCGCTGCTCGGAGCGGTCGCCGCGGTCCTGGCGCTCGGACCGGTCGCCCTGCTGGCGGTCGCCCTGGGCACGGTCACCCTGCTGGCGGTCACCCGACTGGCGGTCACCCTGCTGGCGGTCGGCCTGCTGGCGGTCGGCCTGCTGGCGGTCGGCCTGCTGGCGGTCGGCCTGCTGGCGGTCGGCCTGCTGGCGGTCGGCCTGCTGGACGTCGGCGGTCGAGGCCTCGGGGCTGCCCGACGGGCGGTTGGCGGAACGGCGACGGCGGTTGCCGCGCCGACCCCCCTCCTCCTCGGCGGGACGCTCGGTGACGTCGAGCTGCTGCTGGGTCGGCTTCTCCACCGGCGCGGGGGCCTCGACGGCCTTGGCCGGGGCGGGCTTCTCCACGACCGGGGCGGACGCCTCGGCCGTCGCGGCCTTCTTGTCGGCCTTCGGCGGCGTCGCGGCACTGCCCCGACCGGAGGTGCCGCCCTGCCGCTCCTTGATGGCCGCGATGAGGTCGCCCTTGCGGAGCCCGGCGGTGCCGGTGATGCCGAGCTGACCCGCGAGTTCGCGGAGTTCGGCGAGCACCATGCCGGAAAGACCGGCGCGCTTGCGCGGCGGGGCGCTGCCGTTCGAAGGGGTGGTCAGAGCGCTCTCCTCAGCTCCGGAACTGGCAGCGGCGTTGGGAGCAGCAGGAGCTTCGCTGCTCAGCACATCGGTGTTGCTCACACATGTCCTTCCTGACCGGACCGCGCCTCCTACGCGGCCCAGCGGACCTGCCGTCCGACGGAATGCGGACCGGCAGTTTCGCCCCGCTTCAGGTGGACCTCATCGGCGCGGAACGCGCGCGGAAGCGGAGTCCTCCGGTACGGGACTTTCGGTCACACGGCGAGCGGGTGCCTTACCAGCGCCGGCCCCGTCCGTACGGCACAGGGCCAAGTCACTGGAGGAATGCGATCCGGAACGAACGTCCGGGCACCACACCGGCGCCCGTGCGCGCGGTGACTGATGACGCCGAGGGTAGACGCAGGTTCGACCGGAGGCAACAACCGGGGTTCGGCGCGTCGCACCGCTCAGCCGAGTGGCGCAACCCGCACGCCCGCCGCGTCGACCGGCAGCCGGCGCGCCCCGAACCCGTCGTGGGCCAGTCCGGGCGGCAGCTCGCCGTGCGGCGGGAGGGCCAGCACGGTGGGTCCCGCGCCGGACACCGCGGCGGGCACGCCCGCCTCCCGCAACGCGTTCACCAGGCGCGTCGTCGCAGGCCAGGCGGGTTCCCGGTACGGTTCGTGGAGCCGGTCGACGAGCGCGTCGAGGAGCAGCGACGGGTCGGTGGTGAGCGCGTGCACGGCCAGCGCGGCCCGGCCCGCGGCGAACGCGGCGTCCTCGTGCGGCACCTTCGACGGCAGCAGGCCGCGGGTCGTCCGGGTCGACGACTCGGCCGCCGGCACGAACACGACCGGCGCGAGCGACGGGTGCGGGTCCGCACGGACCGCACGGAACCGGTCACCCTCCGTCCAGGCGATCACGACGCCGCCGAACATGCTGGCGGCGGCGTTGTCGGCGTGGCCGTCGAACTCCGCCGCGAGTTGCAACGCGGTCGTGTCCAACTCGCGACCGGCCAGCCCGTACGCGGCGCCGACGCCCGCCACCACGGCGGCCGAGGAGGACCCCAGGCCGCGGGCGTGCGGGATGGCGTTGCGGCAGCGCAGGCGCAGGCCTGGCACGTCGAGCCCGAGGCGGGCGGCGGCGGCGCGGAAGGCCCGCACGACCAGGTGGGATTCGTCACGGGGGACGCCGCCGGCGCCCTCCCCCGCCACCTCGACGCGCAGGCCGTCCCCGACGACCTCGAACTCCAGCTCGTCGTGCAGCCCGAGCGCCATGCCCAGCGCGTCGAACCCGGACCCGAGGTTGGCCGTGGAGGCCGGGACGGTGACCCGGACCGTCGTCACGCCAGCTCCAGGGCGGTGGCGACGGCGCCCGGGTCGACCGGCACCGGCGACACCTCGGGCATGCCCAGGAGCGCCGTGTCGGGGTCCTTGAGGCCGTGGCCGGTGACCGTGCACACGACCGTCGAGCCCTTCGGCAGGCGGCCGTCGGCGGCGGTGGCGAGCAGGCCCGCCACGCTGGTCGCGGACGCGGGCTCGACGAAGATGCCCTCGGTCGAGGCCAGCAGCCGGTAGGCCTCCAGGATCTTCTCGTCCGTGACCGCCTCGAACAGGCCGCCGGACTCGTTCTTCGCGGTCACCGCGCCGGTCCAGGACGCCGGGCTGCCCACCCGGATGGCGGTCGCGATGGTCTCCGGGTTCGCCACCGGCTCGCCCAGCACCAGCGGCGCGGAGCCCGCGGCCTGGAAGCCGAACATGCGCGGCGTGGCAGGGATCACACCGTCGGCGTGGTAGTCGGAGTAACCGCGCCAGTACGCGGTGATGTTGCCCGCGTTGCCGACCGGCAGGCAGTGCACGTCGGGCGCGCGGCCCAGCACGTCGCAGATCTCCCACGCGGCGGTCTTCTGGCCGACCAGGCGCACCGGGTTCACCGAGTTGACCAGGGTGATCGGGTACTCGGAGGAGGTCTTGGCGGCCAGTTCGAGGCAGTCGTCGAAGTTGCCGTCGATCTGGAGGATGCGGGCTCCGTGCGACACGGCCTGGGCGAGCTTGCCGAGCGCGATCTTGCCGCGCGGCACGAGCACCGCCGCGGTGAGCCCGGCCTTCGCCGCGTACGCCGCCGCCGAGGCCGACGTGTTGCCGGTGGAGGCGCAGATCACCGCGCGGATGCCGCTGGCCAGGGCGTGCGTCATGGCCACGGTCATGCCGCGGTCCTTGAACGAGCCGGTCGGGTTCGCGCCCTCGACCTTGACGTGGACCTCGCACCCGGTCAGCTCGGACAGGTGCTTCGCGTGCACCAGCGGCGTGCCGCCCTCGTGGAGGGTGACGACCTCGGCGCCCTCGGGGAGTTCGATCCGGTCCGCGTAGGCGTGGATGATGCCGGGCCACCCCGGCCGCACGCCCGCTTGGATCGTCATGATTCTTCGCCTTCCACCCTCATCACGCTCACGACTTCCCTGACCACGGGCAGGCCGCCGATTTTGTCGACGGTCGACCGCAGTGCCGCGTCGGTCGCGGCGTGGGTGACGATCACCAGGCTGGCGTCGTCGACCCGCCCCTCCTGCCGCACCGCCGCGATGCTCACGTCGTGCTCCGCGAACACCGCCGCGACCTGCGACAACACGCCTGCCCGGTCGGCGACGTCGAGGCTGATGTGGTACCGCGTGGGGGTCTGCCCCATCGGCCGCACGGGCAGCGCCGCGTAGGCCGACTCGCGCGGGCCGCGCCCGCTGTGCACGAGGTTGCGGGCGACCGCGACGAGGTCGCCGACCACCGCGCTGGCCGTGGGGGCCCCGCCGGCGCCCTGGCCGTAGAACATCATCTCGCCGGCCGCGTCGGCCTCGACGAACACCGCGTTGAACGCGGCGCTCACGCCGGCGAGGGGGTGCGACCTGGGGATCATCGCCGGGTGCACCCGGACGGCCACGGACTCCTGGCCGTCCTCGCCCGTCACCCGCTCGCAGATCGCGAGGAGCTTCACGGTCCGGCCGAGACCCCTGGCGGCGGCGATGTCGGCGGCGCTCACCGCGGCGATGCCCTCGCGGTGCACGTCGGCGGCGGTCACCCGGGTGTGGAACGCCAGCGAGGCGAGGATCGCGGCCTTGGAGGCGGCGTCGAAGCCGTCGACGTCGGCCGTCGGGTCGGCCTCGGCGTAGCCCAGGCGGGTGGCCTCCTCCAGCGTCTCGGCGTAGCTCGCGCCCGTCGAGTCCATGCCGGAGAGGATGAAGTTCGTCGTCCCGTTGACGATGCCCATCACCCTCGTGATGCGGTCGCCGGCCAGCGACTCGCGCAGCGGCCGCAGCAGCGGGATCGCGCCCGCGACGGCCGCCTCGAAGTACAGGTCGGCACCGGAGCCGTCGGCCGCCTCGAACAGCTCGGCCGAGTGCTCGGCCAGCAGCGCCTTGTTCGCGGTGACCACGGACTTGCCCGCGCGCAGCGCGCCGAGCAGCAGCGTCCGGCTCGGCTCGATGCCGCCGATGACCTCGACCACCACGTCCACGTCCGAGGCGACCAGCGCCTCGGCGTCGGTGGTGAGCAGGTCGGCGGGGACCTCGCGGTGCTTGTTCGGCTTGCGCACCGCGATGCCCGCCAGTTCGAGCGGCGCGCCGGTGCGCGCGGTCAGGTCCGCCGCCTGGTCGGTGAGCAGGCGGACCACCTCGGTGCCGACCGTGCCGCACCCCAGCAGCGCCACCCTGATCGGTTTCCGGCTCGGCACGTCATACCTCCAGGCGGAACAGGTCTTCCTCGGTCTCCCGGCGCAGCAGCAACCGGGCCTCGCCGTCGACGACCGCGGCGAGCGCGGGTCGCGGCAGCCGGTTGTAGCCGCTGGCCATGGAGTAGCAGTACGCGCCGGTGGCGGCGACCGCGATCAGGTCGCCGGGCGCGAGGTCGTCGGGCAGCCAGCAGTCGCGCACCACCACGTCGCCGGACTCGCAGTGCTTGCCGACCACGCGGCACAGCACGGCCCCGGCGTCCTCCGCCGCGGCGCGGGAGACGAGCTTGCAGTCGTAGACGGCGTCGTAGAGGGCGGTGCGGATGTTGTCGCTCATCCCGCCGTCCACGCTCACGTAGCGCCGGATCGCGCCCGCGTCGAGCTGGACGTCCTTGATGGTGCCCACCTCGTAGAGCGTCACCGTGCCGGGGCCGACGATGGCCCGGCCGGGCTCGACGGCGATCTTCGGCACCGGCAGGGCGGCGTGCTCGCACTCCTTGGAGACGATGTCGCGCAGCTGCCCGGCCAGCTCGGCGGGCGGCGGCGGGTCGTCGTCGCGGGTGTAGGCGATGCCGAGGCCGCCGCCGAGGTCGATGGTGGTGACGTGGTCGAGGATGCCGTCGCCGTGCTCGTCGCGCAGCTCGGCCAGCAGGCCGACGACCCGGCGCGCGGCGACCTCGAAGCCGCTCGCGTCGAAGATCTGCGACCCGATGTGGCTGTGCAGGCCGACGAGTCGGAGCCCCTCGGCCTTGAGCACGCGGCGGGCGGCCTCGGCGGCGTCGCCGGAGGACAGCGAGAAGCCGAACTTCTGGTCCTCGTGCGCGGTGGCGATGAACTCGTGGGTGTGCGCCTCGACGCCCACCGTGACCCGGATCATCACCGGCTGCACCCGGCCGCGCTCGCGGGCGACCTGGTCGAGGCGGGCGATCTCCAGGAACGAGTCGAGCACCACGGCGCCGACGCCGACGTCGACGGCCCTGGTCAGCTCGGCGAGCGACTTGTTGTTGCCGTGCAGCGCGATGCGCTCGGGCGGGAAGTCGGCGCGCAGGGCCACCGCCAGCTCGCCGCCGCTGGCCACGTCGATGCTCAGCCCCTCCTCGGCGACCCAGCGGGCCACCGCGACGGAGAGGAACGCCTTGGACGCGTAGTGCACGCGCGTCGGGTCGCCGAACGCCTCGGCGTGCTCGCGGCAGCGGGCCCGGAAGTCGGCCTCGTCCATCACGAACAGCGGGGTGCCGTGCTGCTCGACGAGCGCGCGCACGTCCACGCCGCCGAGGCGGACCGCGCCGTCGTCGCCGCGCTCGGCGTTGCGCGGCCACACCCGCGGGTGAAGTTCGTCCAGCTGGTCGGGTGACGCGGGAGGTGCGCCCGCCGTGTTGCCGGGCAGCAGGACGTCGGCGTGCCGGGGACCGGCCGGGTGGGCGCGCATCACATCCGCTCCGGGGCGGTCACGCCCAGCAGGGCCAGGCCGTTGGCGAACACCTGGCGGGTCGCCGCGCACAGCTGCAACCGGGCGCGGTGCAGGTCGGTGGTCTCCTCGTCGCCGCGCGGCAGCACGCGGCACGCCTCGTAGAACCGGTGGTAGGTGCCCGCCAGCTCCTCCAGGTAGCGCGCCACGCGGTGGGGTTCGCGCAGCTCACCGGCGGTGGCGACGACTCTCGGGAACTCGCCGATCGTGCGGATCAGGTCGCCCTCGCGGTCGTGGGTGAGCAGGTCGAGCGCGTCGCCGGGCTCGACGCCCAGCTCGGCGGCGTTGCGCAGCAGCGAGGCGAGCCGCGAGTGCGCGTACTGGACGTAGAACACCGGGTTGTCGTTGCTGCGCTTGCGCAGCAGGTCCAGGTCGATGTCCAGGGACGAGTCGACCGAGCTGCGGGTCATCGCGTACCGGGCCGCGTCCACGCCCACCGCCTCCACCAGGTCCTGCATGGTGATGACGGTGCCCGCGCGCTTGCTCATCCGGACCGGCTTGCCCTCGCTGACCAGGTTGACCATCTGGCCGATCAGCACCTCGACCGAGTCGGGGTCGTCGCCGAGCGCGGACGCGGCGGCCTTGAGGCGGCCGATGTAGCCGTGGTGGTCCGCGCCGAGCATGTAGATGCACAGGTCGAAGCCGCGCGACCGCTTGTCCACCAGGTACGCGATGTCGCCGGCGATGTACGCCGGGTCGCCGTCGCTCTTGATGACGACGCGGTCCTTGTCGTCGCCGAACTCGGTGGACCGCAGCCACCAGGCGCCGTTCTCGAAGTACAGCGCGTCCGAGCCCTTGAGCTGCTCGACGGCCTTGGCCACCGCGCCGGACTTGTGCAGCGAGTCCTCGTGGAAGAAGACGTCGAAGTCGGTGCCGAAGTCGTGCAGGTCCTTCTTGATCTCCTCGAACATCAGCCCGACGCCGATGCGGCGGAAGATCTCGTGGGAGTCCTCCGAGGTCAGGGCACCGGGCTCCTGCCGGAGAACCTCGGCGGCGATGTCGCCGATGTAGCCGCCGGCGTAGCCGTCCCCGGGGGCGGGCTCGCCCTTGGCGGCGGCGATCAGGGACCGCACGAACCGGTCGATCTGCGCGCCGGCGTCGTTGAAGTAGTACTCGCGGGTCACGTCGCCGCCGTTGGCCGCGAGGATGCGGCCCAGCGCGTCGCCGACCGCCGCCCAGCGGGTGCCGCCGAGGTGGATCGGGCCCGTCGGGTTCGCCGAGACGAACTCCAGGTTGATCTTCCTGCCGGTCAGGGCGTCGCCGCGGCCGTAGGCGTCGCCGTCGGCGAGCACGTCGCGCACGATCGCGCCCTGCGCGTCGGCGGCGAGCCGGAGGTTGAGGAAGCCCGGCCCGGCGACCTCCGCGGTGGCGATGGCGTCGGTGCCGGTCAGCGCCTCGGCCAGCCACCCCGCCAGGTCGCGGGGCGGGACGCCGACCTTCTTCGCGGTCTGGAGGGCCACGTTCGTGGCGTAGTCGCCGTGCTCGGGGTTGCGCGGTCGCTCGATCGTGACCGCCGTCGGGAGGGAGGCGGGGTCGAGGCCGCGGGTGGACAACACGTCCACGGCCGTCGCGCGGACCAGTTCAGCGAGCGCAGCGGGAGTCACCCGACAAGTCTAGGGAAGCGTTCCCGCTGGTCTGCGCCGGGATGGACGTCCCGGACAGTGAGATGGGTCAACTGTTGACGCCCACCGGCGACTACGGGGAGTTGACGGTGATCAGACACGGTGTCCCTACACTGACCGGCGGCACGGGCGTACGACGAGACTGAGGCGGACATGACCAGCGGCAAGAAGACGAAGGCCGCGCGCTCCAGCGTTGCGGCGGCGCGGTCCTCGGTGGTGGCGAAGAAGCCGAAGCCCTGGGGGACCATCATCGCGGTGATCGCGGTGCTGGCGCTGGCGGGCACCGTGTTCGGTTACGCGTACTCGCAGATCGCCGACAAGAACGCCAAGGAAGCCGCCCTCGCCAAGTGGAACCCGTCCGAGGAGAACAAGGACCCCTCGGACCAGATCCAGGGCGTGGTGAAGAAGGAGTACGCCGAGGGCAAGCACGTCACGGCCGAGCAGCGGGTCGCCTACGACCAGTCGCCGCCGTTCGGCGGGCCGCACGACGCCGTCTGGGCCGCGTGCACCGGCGTGGTCTACGAGACCGCGGTGCGCACCGAGAACATGGTCCACGGCCTGGAGCACGGCGCCGTGTGGATCGCGTACAACCCGGACCAGGTGACCGGTGACGCGCTGGCCAAGCTGCGCAGCAGGGTCGAGGGCCAGCAGTTCACGATGATGTCGCCGTACCCGGGCCTCGACAAGCCGATCTCGCTCCAGGCGTGGGGCCACCAGCTCAAGCTGGAGAGCGCCGACGACGAGCGGATCGACCAGTTCGTGCAGGCGCTGCGCCGCAACCAGTACACCTACCCGGAGATCGGCGCGACCTGCGACTCCAGCACGTTCGACGTGACCAACCCGCCGCCGTTCGTGGCGGAGGCGCCGGGCGCGGACGCGGTCCCGATGGAGGGCGGCACGACCGACCCCGCGGAGACCGGCCAGACCGGTGAGACCGGCCAGACCGGTGAGACCGGCGCCGTCGACCCGAGCGCCCCGGCCGCGGACCCGAACGCCCCGGCCACCGGCGCGCCCAGCACCGCCCCGTCCAGCTGATGACCGAGCCCGAGGAGCAGCGCGGCACGACCGCCACCGCCACGACCGCGACCCGCGCGGTGGTGGTGGCGGTCGCCGTCGTCGCCGTGCTGCTGCTCGGCGCGGCGATCGGCCTGCTCGTCAAGCTGCCGGGGCAGGACGACACCCCGTCCAGCCCGGCGGCGGACTCGGTCGACGTCGGGTTCCTCCAGGACATGGCGACGCACCACCTCCAGGGCGTCACCATGGCCAACCTGGCGCGGGACAAGACGACCGACTCGACCATCCGCCAGCTCGCCTTCGACATCCAGTCCACGCAGCTGGAGCAGGTGGGCCGGATGAAGGGCTGGCTGAGCCTCTGGGGCCACCAGGAGCAGTCGGTCGACGGCACCCACATGAAGTGGATGACCAGTTCGGCCCACGACCACTCCTCGGCGGCGGACGCGGGCACCACCGGCCTGATGCCGGGCATGGCGAGCACGCAGGAGCTGAACAAGCTGCGCGGCCTGTCCGGGCCGGAGTTCGACGTCTACTTCCTCCAGCTGATGCTGCGCCACCACCAGGGCGGCGCGCCGATGGCGCAGTACGCCGCGAGCCAGGCGGGCCAGTCGGTCGTGCGCACGCTGGCGGACAACATGCTGGGTTCCCAGACGAGCGAGAGCGCCTACATGCGGCAACTGCTCGGCGAACGCGGCGCGTCCCCGCTCCCGTAGTTCCCCGCTCCCGCGGTCCTCGTCCCCGTGGTCCTCCCGGGGCACCGACCTGTTCACCGGCCTGTTCGCCGGGGTGACCCGTGGCGTTGCTACCCGGGGCAGGTGTATGCGGGCGCGGCACCTGCCCCGGGCGACGGTCGGGAGGGGACCACGTCCCCCGTACTCCCTTCCCGACTCCCCGGTACTGCAACGGAAGGACACACACCCTCCAGGAGGAGGTGGTGTAACGCTATGTCATTACCGGCGAGTTCACACTTACAACATATGAGTGAATTAGCAGGTGAGGCACGCTCGACTACTCTCAGAGGGTGACCGCACCCCGGCGGTCGAAGACGAGGTCGCGCGCCGATCGCAGGCCCATCGCCACCGCGCCGGACAGCACCGCGCCGTCACCCAGCTCCCCCGCCACGACCCTCGGCGCCAACGGAGTCGTGCGCGCCAGCGCCGCCCGCAGCGGCTCGCCGAGCAGGTCGGTGTTGCTGCCGATGCCCCCGCCGAGCACCACCAGCTCCGGGTCGACCACCGCCACCACCGACGCCACCACGTACGCCAGCCGCTCGGCCTCGTCGCGCACCGCCGCCAGCGCCCGCTCGTCACCGGACTTCGCCGCCGCGAACACCTCGCGCGCCGACCGCACCGACAGCCCGTGCCGCTCGGCCAGCGCCACCACGGACCCCGCCGCCACCGCCGCCTCGACCTGGCCGCGCCGCGGGTCGCGCCCCTCCCCGTCCGGGGCGGCGCCGGGCCACGGCAGGTAGCCGACCTCGCCCGCCGCGCCGTGCGCGCCGCGGAACAGCCGGCCGTCCACCACGATCCCCATGCCGATCCCGGTGCCCACGGTGACGCACACGAACACGTCCACGCCCCGCGCCACCCCGTACGCCCGCTCGCCGACCGCGGCCAGGTTGGCGTCGTTCTCCACCACCAGGCCGGGGCCCAGCTCGGCCTCCAGGTCGTCCAGCAGGCCCGGGCGCTCCCAGCCGGCAGGTTCGGCGCGTGGCGCAGCGCCCGGCCGCGCGGGTCCGGCACACCGGGCGTGCCGACGACCTTCACCACCAGGTCGTCGAACGAGAGGCCCGCGTCGGACACCGTCCGCGCCGCCAACTCCTTGACCTCGCGCACGACCGCCGAGGCCGACCGGCACCGGTTGCGCTCGTCCACCCGCGCCACGACCGAGCCCGCGAGGTCCGCCACCGCGACCCGGATGCGCTGCCGCCCGATGTCGACGCCCAGCACGTACCCGGCCGCCGGGTCCGGCTCGTAGAGCACCGCCGACCGGCCCGGCCCCGCCGTGGTGCGCCCGGTCGGCCGGACCAGGCCGTGCCGCTCCAGGTCGAGCAGCGCCTGCCCCACGGTCGGCTTGGACAGGCCGGTGTCCTTCGCGATCTGCGGCCGGGTCGCCGGTCCGCCCACCCGCAGGCGGTCGAGCACCGCGCGCTGGTTGAGCACGCGCATCGCCGCGGGGGTGCCCACCGGGGGCGGGTTGCGGACCGTCACGGCGAGTGAGTGTAGATCGGTCGGAGCAGCGGTCGGACAGGCTTGCGGACAAGTTGACGGGGCACCCTTGACAACGATGTCACCCAGCACCTTTGCTTCGCTAAATATCGGGCTGGTGCGAGGCGAGAGGCGTGCGCGATGAGGCACATGCGAAGTAGACGACCGCTGGTGGTCCTGGCGACCGCCGCGCTGGCGCTGGGAGGTGTGGGAGGCTATTCACCCGCGACCGCAGCACCGGAGCAGGGGGAGCCGGCCGTGAGCGAGACCCTCTTCGCGTCCTCGTTCGAGGACGGACAACCCCAGCCGACGTGGCTGAGCACGGTCGAGACCGCGCCGGACGGCACCCCGAAGACCTCGGGCGTCGACGGCTCGGACTCCACCGGCATCCCCGGCAACGTCACCGACCGCGTGGTCGACGTGGTCGCCAACTCCGAGAACAGCGGGTCCGGCGAGGTCGCCGGGAACCTGGTCGACGGCGCCACCGCGTCGAAGTGGCTGACGTTCACCCCGACCGGCTGGGTGCGGTTCACCTTCGCCGAGCCGGTGGCCGTGAAGCGGTACGCGATGTCGTCCGCCAACGACGCCGCCGAGCGCGACCCCAGGGACTGGGTGCTGCGCGGCTCGAACGACGGCACGACGTGGACCGACCTGGACACCCGCACCGGCGAGGTGTTCGCCGAGCGCTTCCAGACCAAGGGCTACGACCTCGCGAACACCGAGGCGTTCAGGCTCTACCAGCTCGACATCACCGCGAACGCGGGCGGCGTGAACCTGGTGCAGCTGGCCGAGGTGCAGTTCTCCGACGGCTCCACCGCCCCGCCCGCGAAGCACATGCGCACCACCGTGGGCAAGGGCGCCAGCGGCGGCTACAACGCCAAGGCGGGCGCGGGCTTCACCGGCGTGCGGGCGCTGCGCTACCAGGGCACGCACACCGCCGAGGGCCGCGGCCACTCGTACAACAAGGTGTTCGAGGTGGACATCCCGGTCACCTCGACCACCGAGCTGTCCTACCTGGTGTTCCCGTCGTTCACCACGGACGACCTGAACTACCCGGCCACGTTCGCCGCGGTCGACCTGGCGTTCTCCGACGGCACCTACCTCAGCGACCTCGGCGCGCGCGACCAGCACGGCTTCGAGCTGTCCCCGCGCGGCCAGGGCGAGGCGAAGTCGCTCTACACGAACCAGTGGAACCGCGTCGCGTCCGTCATCGGGTCGGTGGCCGCGGGCAAGACGATCAAGCGCGTCCTGGTCGCGTACGACAACCCGAAGGGCCCGGCCGGGTTCAACGGCTGGTTCGACGACATCGCGGTCAAGTCCGCGCCCGCCGTCGTGGAGCGCGCCCGCCCGTCCGACTGGGTGCTGACCACGCGCGGCACGAACTCCAGCGGCTCGTTCTCGCGGGGCAACAACTTCCCGGCCACCGCGGTGCCGCACGGCTTCAACTTCTGGTCGCCCATGACGAACGCGGGCTCGATCAGCTGGCTGTACGAGTACGCGAAGAACAACAACCGGGACAACCTGCCCACCCTCCAGGCGTTCACCGCCAGCCACGAGCCCAGCCCGTGGATGGGCGACCGCCAGACGTTCCAGGTCATGCCGTCGGTCGGCGCGCCGACCGCGGACCGCGCCGTCCGGGCCCTGCCGTTCAAGCACGAGAACGAGGTCGCCCGGGCGCACTACTACGGCGTGACGTTCGAGAACGGCATGAAGACCGAGATCGCGCCGACCGACCACGCGGCGCTGTTCCGGTTCACCTTCACCGAGGGCGCCTCGAACCTGGTGTTCGACAACGTCAACAACAGCGGCGGGCTCACCCTCGACCCGGCCACCGGCGTGGTGACCGGCTTCTCCGACGTCAAGAGCGGCCTGTCGACCGGCGCGACGCGGATGTTCGTCTACGGCACCGTGGACAAGCCGGTGACCGCGAGCGGCAGGCTCACCGGCCAGGGCCGCGACAACGTGGCCGGCTACTTCTCGTTCGACACGTCGTCGGACAAGACCGTGACGATGAAGATCGCCACCTCGCTGATCGGCGTGGACCAGGCGAAGAAGAACCTGGAGCTGGAGGTGTCCCCGACGGACACGTTCGACTCCGTGCGCGACCGCGCCCAGGCCGCCTGGGACGAGGTGCTCCGCGTCGTCGAGGTCGAGGGCGCCACCGAGGACCAGCTGACCACGCTGTACTCGAACCTGTACCGGCTCTACCTCTACCCGAACTCGGGCTTCGAGAACACGGGCACGGCGGCGGCCCCGCGGTACCGGTACGCCTCCCCGGTGCAGCCCTCCGGCCCGGGCACGCCGACGCAGACCGGCGCGAAGGTCGTGGACGGCAAGGTCTACGTCAACAACGGGTTCTGGGACACCTACCGGACCACGTGGCCCGCGTACAGCTTCCTGACCCCCGGCAAGGCCGCCGAGCTGGCCGACGGGTTCGTGCAGCAGTACCGGGACGGCGGCTGGATCTCCCGCTGGTCCTCCCCCGGCTACGCGAACCTGATGACCGGCACCAGCTCCGACGTGGCGTTCGCCGACGCGCACGTCAAGGGCGTCGACCTGCCCGACGCGGTCGCCGCCTACGACGCCGCGGTGAAGAACGCGACCGTCGCGCCGCCGAACGCGGGCGTGGGCCGCAAGGGCCTGGAGACCTCGATCTTCACCGGCTACACGTCCACCGCCACCGGCGAGGGCATGTCGTGGGCGATCGAGGGCTACGTCAACGACTACGGCATCGCGAACATGGCCAGGGCGCTGCACGAGGAGACCGGTGAGGCCCGCTACCTGGCCGACGCCGAGTACTTCTCGAACCGGGCGCAGAACTACGTGCACATGTTCGACCCGGCGACCGGCTTCTTCCAGGGCCGCAACCCGGACGGCACCCGCCGCGAGTCGCCGGAGACGTACGACCCGCGCGAGTGGGGCCACGACTACACCGAGACCGACGGCTGGAACATGGCGTTCTCGGTGCCGCACGACGGTCAGGGCCTGGCCAACCTCTACGGCGGTCGCGACGGCCTCGCGTCGAAGCTGGACGAGTTCTTCGCGACGCCCGAGACGGCGAAGTTCCCCGGCTCCTACGGCGGCGTGATCCACGAGATGACCGAGGCGCGGGACGTGCGGATGGGCCAGCTCGGCCACTCCAACCAGGTCTCGCACCACATCACCTACATGTACGACTACGCCGGTCAGCCGTGGAAGACGCAGGAGAAGGTCCGCGAGATCCTGTCCCGGCTCTACCTGGGCAGCGAGATCGGCCAGGGCTACCCCGGTGACGAGGACAACGGCGAGCAGTCGGCGTGGTGGCTGTTCAGCGCGCTCGGCTTCTACCCGCTCCAGATGGGCAACGACACCTACGCGATCGGGTCGCCGCTGTTCACCAAGGCCACCGTGCACCTGGAGAACGGCAAGAAGCTGGTCGTGAACGCGCCGAAGAACAGCGCCCGCAACATCTACGTGCAGTCGCTGAAGGTCAACGGCAAGAAGTGGGACAAGTCGTACCTGGACCACTCGTCCATCGCGGCCGGCGGCACCCTGGACTTCGACATGGGGTCCTCGCCCTCCCGCTGGGCCACCGCCGCCGACGCCGCGCCGCCGTCGCTGACCACCGGCGACGAGCCGCCCGCCCCGCTGCGGGACGTGCTGGTCGCGGGTTCGGTCACGTCCTCCGACCCGGTCGCGCCGCTGGTGGACGACACCTCGGCGACGTCCGGCCCGCTGTCCTGGCTCCAGGTCGCGGCGCCGTCTGCGAAGGAGAGCGCGGCGTTCTACACGCTGACGTCGGCGAGGACCACGGGCGGCGACCCGTCGTCGTGGGTGCTGAAGGGCTCGTACGACGGCACGACGTGGGTCGACGTGGACGCGCGGTCCGGTGAGTCGTTCGCGCACCGGCAGCAGACGCGGTCGTTCAGGATCGCCAAGCCGGGCCACTACGCCCACTACCGGCTGGAGTTCCCGGGCCCGGTCACCGTGGCCGAGGTGGAGCTGCTGGCCAAGCCGTTCGTGACGTGCGCGGCGACCGTGACGGGCACCCACGCCGGGCCGTTGCGGGTGCGCTCGGGCGTGACGTGCGTCGACGGGGGAACGGTCACCGGGCCCGTGTCGGTGTCGGCGGGCGCGTCGCTGTACGTGTTCGGCGGCGACCTGCGCGGCCCCGTGTCGGCGGCGGGCGCGGCGGCGGTCGTGCTCGTCGGGACCCGCGTCGGCGGCCCGGTGAGCATCACGGGCACGACCGGGCCGGTGGCGCTGGAGCGGGTCCAGGTCGGCGGGCCGGTGAGCCTGATCGGCAACAAGGGCGGCACGGCGCTGGCCGGCAACACGGTGGGCGGGCCGATGTCGTGCCTGGTCAACACCCCGCCGCCGGTGGACAACGGGTGGGCCAACGAGGTCCGCGGACCTCGTTCGGGCCAGTGCTCGGGGCTGTGAGCTGACGGGTCACCAGGAGATTTCGCGGCACCTCCGCGCGGAATCTCCTGGTTCGACCTGGAGCGTGGCGTGCTCGATGTGGTACCGCCGCGCGAGCAGGTCCTGGGCGGCCTGGAGCACGTCGGCCGGGTCCGCGTCCTCGCGGGTCGTGAGGTGGGCGGAGGCGACCTCCATGCCCGAGGTGAGCGTCCAGACGTGCAGGTCGTGGGCCTCCGCCACACCGGGCAGCCGCCCGAGCTCGACCAGCACCTCGCTCACGTCCAACCGCTCGGGCGCGTGCTGGAACAGGATGCGCAGCGCGCTCGCCGCGAGCTTGTACGTCCGGGGCAGCACCCACACGCCGATGGCGACACCCGTGACCGGGTCGGCGTAGCGCCACCCGAAGAGCAGCGTGACCGCGCCGCTGATCAGCACGGCGACCGATCCGACGAGGTCGGCCAGCACCTCCAGGTACGCGCCCCGGACGTTGATGCTCTCCTTGGCGCCTTCCCGCAGGACCGCGAACGACACGAGGTTGGCGACCAGCCCGGCGGCGGCGGCCAGCAGCACCGGCAGCCCCGGCACCTCCGGCGGGTTCCCGAAGCGGCCCACGGCCTCGTGGACGACGTACCCGGCGACGCCGAACAGCAGCACCGCGTTGGCGAGGGCGGCCAGCACCTCGGCCCGGTAGAGCCCGAACGTCCGGCTTCCACTGGTTCCCGCCCTGCTCGCCAACAGGATCGCGGCCAGCGCCATGCCGACGCCCAGCACGTCGGTCAGCATGTGGGCGGCGTCGGAGATCAGCGCCAGCGAGCCCGTGGCGACGCCGACGGCCCCTTCGACCAGCATGAACACCGCGCCGACGGCGAACGCCACCCAGAGTCGACCGAGGTGTCGTGCGCCCCCGCTCCCGGCCCCCACACCGTGCCCGTGTCCGTGCCCCATGCGTCGGAACATATAGTCACATGCGCATGAGTGCAACACGTTCTCACGCGCCGTCGATCACCCGGGTGATGCGCTCCGCCACCACGGCCGGATGCGTCCGAACAGCCCAGTGCCCCGCCCGCACCCGGCTACGAGTCAACACCCGAGTCCACCGCTTCGAGGCATCCAGGTGCCCGACTCCTACGAACGGGTCACGAACCAACTCGATCTGGTGAACCGGAACCTCGACCACCCGAGGAGCCCGGCTGCGCCCCACGTTCGCCCGGTACAACTCCACCCCGTTGACCAGCTCCCGCCGCCCGGCCCGCGTCAACCGCCGCACCCACCCCGCCCGCCACACCACCTCGGCGAGTCCGGGCACCAGGAAGAGCAGCACGTACCAGGACCTCCACACCGCCCGGACCGACACCCCGCCCAGGTGGTCCAGAGCAGGCCCGGAAATGCTGGTGAACGACGAGAACAACCCGGGGTGCGCGGCGACGGCGGCCCACCCCTGCACGGACCCCCAGTCGTGCCCGACGAGGTGGACGGGCGCCCCGACGTCCCGGACCACGGCCACGAGGTCCCGGACGAGCACCTCCACCCGGTACCCGTCCCGCCCGGCCGGGGCCTCCGACCCGCCGGCCCCGCGCACGTCGTAGCGGACGACCCGGAACCTCTCCCCGAGCCGCTCGGCGACCCCGTCCCACACGGACGACGTGTCGGGGTAGCCGTGCACCAACACGACGGGCACCCCACCCGCATCCCCGCCCTCGACCACCCGAAGCCGCAGGTCAGCCCCCACAACCACCCGTTCCACAACCCAAAAGGGTAGGGGGTGAAACCTGCTCGCGGCAGTGCGCTAAGCTTCCACCCGTAGCTGCGGCCCCCGTAGCTCAGGGGATAGAGCACCGCCCTCCGGAGGCGGGTGCGCAGGTTCGAATCCTGCCGGGGGCACAACCGTTCACCAGCACGAAAAGGCCCTTGACCAGCGCGAACGCGGTCAAGGGCCTTACTCGTATGTCCGGCCGTGTCCGGTGGAGACCGGCCGTCTACGGCTGTCTGTGCCAAATACGTGCCAAAGTTCTAGCCGCTCGGTCGGTGCCCAAGAGCAGCCTCGACGCGCTGCCGGACCGCCGCCGCCTCCCCGTCGAGACACTTGGCGTAGATCTTGAGCAGCACCTCGACCGAGTGCCCCGCCCACTCGGCGACGGTCACCGCGGGCACTCCCCCGTTGAGCCACGTCGACACCGCCGCGTGCCGCAGGTCGTACGGCGTGCCCGCCAGGGGCGTAGCGACGACCTCTTGGGTGAAGACCTCGGCGCGGGCACGCTGCCAGGCCCGGACGATGGTGAGCTTCGGCAGCTCCTGGCCGTTGCGCTCCCCGGTGAACAGCCGACCGTCCGCCGCCGTGCCGAACTGGCGGATGTGGGAGTGCAGCAGCGCAGTCAACTCCGGTGGACAGGGCACCGTGCGGCTCTCGCCACGTGCACGCTGCTTGAGCTGCCGCCGGTCACGGTTCGCGCCACTGTCGGTCCACTCCTTGCCCGCGTGCGGCTCGGCGGTGTCGATGGTCAATTCCCCCCATCCCTTCTCGGGGAGGGACAGGTTGTGCTTGGCCAGCGCAACGGCTTCCTCCGGCCGCAGGGCTGCGAAGTAGAGGCATCCGAAGAAGGCCACCAGGCGCGGCCCGCTGCGCTGCTGCGTACCGACAGCGGCCAGCAGCGTCCGGGCCTGGACCGGGTTGGCCACCGACCGCCGGTCCACCGCGTGCACCGTTCGCGGAGCCGTCCACTTCAGCGCCGGAATCGGGTTCTTGGTGAGCAACTTCCGTTCAACGGCGTACTCCACGGTGGTGGACAGGATCTTGCGGCGTCGGCTGACCACGCTGGGTGCGTAGGGCTTGCCGTCGAGTCGGACGGTGAGAGCGTCGAGCACCGGGCGGAGCACTTCCGGATCGGCCAGGGCTGACACCGGGCGGGTGTTCCGCTCGATCCAGCGCAGCGCCCCGGCGATGGCGTCCGGCTTGTCCTGGTCGCGGCGACTGGTGTTGAACGCCCACCGACCCAGCGCGGCCCGGATGAGCTTGTCGTCGGGCTTGCCCTTGGCGGTGGTGAACAACGCGGTTGTCACGGTGGTGAGTGCTTCCGCGTTCGTGCGCCTGGTCGTGGCTGCGGCCCGGGGCCACTTCATGTCCACGAACGCGCACGCGAGTCGGAACCACGACATCGTGTGTTCCTCGCGCTGCATCGACACCGGCCTTCCGGTGTCGACGTGGAACGCCTCACCGCGTCGCGACGCTGACACCAGCTCCGATCGGAAGCTGTCGGCCAGAGCCGCGGTGCGGAACCCTTCCCGGTGGAGTTTGCCCGCGACCTTCCAGCGCACGTAGTGGGTGGTGGTCTTCTTCCCCTGGTAGGTCTCGGTTTTGTAGACGCGGACGTCATAGGTGGTGCTCATCAGGCCGCGACCTCCAAGGCGTCGTACCAGGCTTTGACGTCCGCGCGGTCGATGCGCAGCTTGCCGTTGGGGAGCTTCCGGACGCGTGGTGCCCGCCTCTTGGCCTTCCAGTCGTAGAAGGTGGATCGGGAAATCCCCATCTCCTCGCAGAACTCATCGACGGTGAGCCAGGTGCGTGGTGCGCTCATCGCGGTGGCCTTTCGTACGTGCCGGCGGGACAGGGTGGGACAGTGCGCGGGACACCTGTCCCACCCCGGAACAGCAGGTCAGAGCAGGTGGCGGGACAGGTGGGACAGGTGGGACAGCTCCTGGTCGGTGGGCTGTCCCACCTCGGTCACAGCAGCGGCGCGAAGTAGCGGCTGGTGGCGTCCTTGGTGAGTTGCCCGGCGTCGTGCATCCGGGCGCAGGTCTTGCGGACGGTCCCGGCGTCCAGGCCGGTGCCGGTGGCGATCTGCGCTGGTGTGCTGCCGCTGTTCTCGCGCAGGTAGCGCAGGATGACGGCGCGGGTGTCGCCGATGGTGTGGTCGATGGCGGGGCCGTCGAGCATGGTCCAGGAACCGTTGTCGGGGTTGAAGCTCAGCGCGTGGTCGGCTTCCTCCACGTCGCGGCCGGTGATGTGCAGGACGCCATCGGCGTTGTTGCGCCCGCGTTCGAGCACCAGCACGGCGTCTGCCGCGCCCGCGATGCCGTTGGTTCCCGACACGGTGGCCAGGAAGTCCTCGTGCGTGGCCTTGCGGACGTGGTGGACGAGCACGACCGACACCCCGAAGTGGTCGGCAACGCGCTTGGCGCGGCCAACGGCGAGGTAGTCCGCGTCGTACTGCTGGACGTTGCCGGGTTCGGTGCCGCGCACCTTGGCGAACACGTCGATGACCACCAGGCGTGCGGCCGGGTTGCCGCGCAGCCATCCGGCGATGGCCCTGTCCCCGCCCTGGGGCAGCGGTGGGCAGTGGGTGGCCAGGGTGAGCAGGTGCGGCGCGGGCTGGTCGCCGAGCATCTTCCCCATGCGGGTCTTGAGCCGCCGTGCGGTGTCCTCCAACGCCAGGTAGAGCACCGGGGCGGCCAGGCCGGTGTCAATGCTGCCGAACGCGGGCTGACCGGACGCGATCGACAGGCCCAACCCGAGCGACATCCACGACTTGCCGACCTTGGGCGGTCCGGCCAACAGGGTCACGCCTTCGCAGAGCACGCCGGGCACGGCCCACTTGGGGTCGGGGAAGTCGGCGGCCATGAGCTTGTCGGCGGTCCAGGCGTCGGCGAACGGGTCGGGTTCGACCGGTGGTGCAGTGGTCATGGCGGTGGTCGCTCCCTCGTGGTCGGACATGTGGTTCACGCGGCAAGTCGGCGTGGTCGACGGGCACCGTCGCGGAGACCGCTGGTGATGGTCTGCTCGGCGGTGTGGTGGGTGTAGGCGTTGACGGCGATGTGTCCGGCGGCGGCGCGCATGAGCGCGTCGCGGACTTCGTCGTCGGTGAGGGCTCCCCCGGCGACGAGTTGTCCGAGGGCTTGAGCGGCGCAGTAGAGGGCGAAGTTGCGTTGTCCCGAGGTCGCCCCCTCCACGCGGGCTACCTCGGCGTCGATGGCGGCTCGCAGGTACCGGCCGCGCCGGTCGTTGGCCGGTACTCGCAACCGGATCGGCTCGGCCGGTGGCGGCGGCAGCGGCGCGGGCCGCAGCAGTTCACCGAGCCACGTCGGCAAGGGCGCCGGTGGTGCGTCGTGCACCAGCTGGTAGCCGCGGCCGTCCACGGTCGAGCCGGGCGCGACGACGTAGCCGCCGTGGGCGCGGCTGTCGATGAGTCGCCCGGCTTTCCCGGCGGTGTTGCGGTACTCCACCCCGGCGGAGGCGGTGAAGTACAGGTGCCGGCCACCCGAAGCGGTGGACACCGTGCGGGTGTCGGCGGGCAGCTCCTGGTCGGTGTTGTCGGCCAGGAGTGCCAGCACCTCCAGGCCGTGCCGGAAGCCGTCCGGGTCGGGCTTGTCGGGCTTGGCCACGTCGAGGTCCACCACGACCAGTCCGGCCGGGCCGGTGGCAAGGCCGATGTTGTAGGCGGGGCCGTGGTTCCAGCAGCGGTGGATGCGGGCGGGGTCGGTGGTGGCGCGCTGCTCCCAGTCGCGCACGGCGGGCCGCTTGCCGCCGGGCACGAGGGGGAAGACCGGCCAGCCACGGGCGGCGGTGTCCAGCGCGGCCGACAACAGCGGGTTGTGAGGTGGCACGTTCGTCTCCTTCGGACGGTGGTTGGTTCGGTGGGTCAGCGGCGCTTGTCGTGGGTCCATCCGGCGTTGCGCATGCACGTGGGGCACAGGGGCGCGTTGCGGGGTGCGCCGGTGTCGACGCGGGTGCCGCACAGGGCACGGGGGTTGTCGCTGAGTCCGAGTTGGTGGGCGAGGGTGCGCAGGTCGCCGACGATGTGCATGACCGTGCTCATGGCGACACCTTTCGGTCACTTTGAGTGACGACATGTGGGTGTGCGGGGTCGGCGCGCGGCCTGGTGGGCAAGGCAGCGCGCTGTCGTGCCGAGGGGATGAGGGGACGGACCGCGCAGGGGAACCACGAGTGCGGTTCCAGGGTGTTCTCGCTGGTCCGCGCGCCGTTTAGACGATCTTCCCCTTACGGGGTTTTGGCTGTTGGGGCCAGGGGAAGCGGTCAGGGGACGGAGTTGGGGATACTTCCCCCGGTTCGGCGTGCCTCCCCTACCGCTTCCCCTGGCTCACCACGGGGTTCGGCGGTCGTCGCCGAGTGCTTCGCGCTACTCGGCGGTGTCGTCGTCCGCCGTGTCGTTGTCACGGCGAGTGATGGCGTCGGTGATGTCGTCGGCACGGACGACGCTGTCGCCCTGGTACTTGCGCGGGGGCACGTCGTGGCGGTCCAGCACGGCGCGCAGGTCCTTGAACGACCAGTCGCCGTAGTGGTCCGGGTCGTGCTCGATGAGCCGGGACAGCACCACCGCCGAGCGAAGCCGCGGTTCGCTGCCCAGCACGCGAGCGATGTCGGCCAAGGTGTCCACCGCCGGGGCGTCGTCCTCGGCCGGGGCGGAGACGTGACCGGCGCGCAGGGCGGCGGCGCGTTCCATGACCGCGGTGACCTCGTCGGTGGTCAGGTAGTGGCTGCGCAGCAGGCTGGGCTTGGCCATGATGCCGCGCACCATCGCGGTGCCGATGTCGCCGGGGCCTTCGGTGGTCTTGGGTTCCAACGAGACGGCGGAGATGCCCTGCTTGTAGCTGCCGGTGCCGAGCACGGCGTCGTTGGACTGCTGGTCGCCGATGGCGAAGCACGCCTTGCAGGACACCACGGCCATGACCTTGCGGGGAAGCGACGCGGTGGACGGTTCCGGGGTGGCGAAGACGAGCACGATGCCGTACTTGCGGGCGGCGCTGATCAGCTTCACGGTCACGTCGGCTGCCTCCTCCCCGTACTCGTTGTCCATGAACAGCGCCTGGCACTCATCGATCACCACGACGCGCGGGCGCAGTCGGGCGTCCTTCTCGGCGAGCTTGCGGGTCACCGCCCGCGCCCCGTGCTGCTGCAACGCCTTGCCCCTGGTCTCCAAGTCGCGGTACAGCTCACGCAGGGTGTCCATGCACGCGGTGACGGTCTCGCGGTCCGCGCCGGTACGCAGGGTCCGCAAGCGGTTGCGCATGGGGTCGTAGTCGGCGTTGGTGGCCAGCACGAACACGTCGGCGTCCACGAGCGGGTCCAGCAGCGCGCCGGTGAGCATGGTGATGATCAGCGTGGACTTGCCGCTGCCCATCATCCCGGCGATGGCGTAGTTCTTCTCCGAGAGCTGCCCGGTGACGCGCTCCCCTCGGATGTTGACCCCGAGCGGCACCCCGGCGAAGAAGTCCACGGTGCCGGACTCCAGCAGCGGCCACGGTTCCACCGGCCCGGACAGCGCGCCCTGGTCGGCCACCCACAGGTCCAGCACGCCCGGCTGGTCCTTCGGTTCGGACGGCCACACCTCCACCGGCAGGCGGACGAGGTTGTGGGCGAAGACGGTCTTGCGCTTGACGATCTCCTCCACCGGCACGCCCTTGGGCATGACCAGCTGCATCCGCCAGCCCTTGCCGTCGCGGTGCGGGGGCTGCACCCACGTCGGGGTGATGTTGCGGCCCCATCCCTCCTTGAACGCCTGCTTGAGCGCGGGCAGGCCGGACAGGTGCCGCAGCGCGGAGAGCACCGCGGACTCGTCGGGGATGATGTCGCGCCCGTCCGCCGGGCGCGCCTCGTCAGCCGCGGCCCACACCGGCAGCGTGCCGCGCGAGCGGCCCACCGGGATGGCGCGTGCCCCCCACACCGCCGCACCGGAAGCGGCCCACGCCCACCAGTACGACCCCACCGGGGACACCTCGACCACGGTGCTCCAGAAGCCGACGATCTCGTGCCATCGGTCGGTCAGCGAACCCGCGCCGACGACGGCCTGAGCGGCGGCGTAGCCCAGCAGCAGCACGTGCCCCGACGCCAGCAGCACCATCACGCCACCGGACCAGCGCAGCACCTCCAACCGGCGCTCACGGCCACGCTGTGCCTGCCCGGAGCGGCGCTGCTCCAACGCCTGCTCCAGCTCCCGCAACACGCGGAAGTCGTCGGCGTTCTTGGCGTTCAGGCGCAGGGTGGTGATGGCCTGCTCAAGGTCGGTGTGGTGGCGGCGGGCGCGACGCTCGGCGCGCAGGGCGCGGGAGCCGGCCACGGCGTAGCCGACGTTGCGCACCACCGCCCGACCGGCCCGCCGGGTGACCTCGTGGGTGGCGCCGGTCTTGACGACCCGCACCACCGCACCGGCCGCCGCCCGTGCCCGCTCGGCCGCCATGCGGCGGTCCAGCTCGGCGGACTCCTGCTCGGTCAGCACCTCGCCGACCACGGTCGCGTCCGGCTCCAGCTCGGTCCCCGGCGCGGTCGTGGCGTCGGCGCGCCGTACCGGCAGCGGCAGCACCTTGGCGTGCTCCTGGCCGTCGTTGTCGTGCTCGTGTGCGGTGGTCATGCCGTCACCTCCTGGCGGGTGCCGCCCTCGTCGTCGGGGCCGTCGTCGTGGGTGGGGAACAGGGCGCGGTGCACGGCGGCGGCGTGCTCGGAGCGGCAGCGCAGGAACTTGCGCACCTGCGTCTGCGAGGGGTGCTCCGGGAGGGCCTGGCGGTCGATCGCGGCACGCACGCGGGCGGTGTAGCGCGCGATCTTGTCCGCGTCCGGGGCGGGCACCATTTCCGCATTTCCCGCACTGTGCGCGGTCTGCGCGGTGAAGGTTGCGGGCGAGGTCTCCACGGGGTCCGTGGTGATCGTGGCGGCGTCGGTGCGCGGGGCGGGCAGCGCGGCGCGGTAGGCGTCGATCTCGGCTACCAGGTCGGCGGCTGCGTCGTCCCATCCATCGGTGACCGGCAACCCGGCGACCGTGGTGGGCACCAGCCGCACGCGGCCGGTCCAGCCGCGGCGCAGCTCCACCAGGCCGGGCCGGTGCACCAGCGTGGCGGTGCCGTCCGCGGCCAACTCGGCGACGGCGTGGCGCAGGGCGGTGCGGCGCACCCGCTCCACCCGGCGGGCGGCCAGGCGGTGGAGCCGGGCGGCGGCGCGCTGCTCACGGGTCGGGCGTGGCTTGGCGGGGGCGGCGGTGACCATCTGGTGCACCACCACGCCACCGACCGCGACCAGCGCCATGACGATGCCGTCCACCACTCCGCCGCCGGGGTGGGTCAGGCCGTGCAGGCACGCCAGCGTCCCCGACACCCCGGCGAACACCCACACCCCGAGCGTGAGCCGCCCGGTCGGGCGACCAGCACGCAGCGCGGCGGCGCGGGCGAACGCGAACGCCCACATCGCAGCTTCGGAGAACAGCGGCATCGTCCAGCCCGGCGCGCCGTACAGGTCGTGGCCGAACCCGGCGATCGCCGACCAGGCGAGCACCGCCGGCACCAGCACCACCGGCAGGAACAACAGGTCGATGGTGTGCGTCGACACCCACGAGGTCACCGCGGCGCGGGCGGCGGCACGGCGAGTGCGGGCGGCGTCGGCGCGCTCCTGGCGCAGCTTCGCGGCGGCGGCCTGGTCGGCGCGCTCCCGCTCGGCGCGGGCGGCGGCGTCGGCGCGGCGCTGCTCGAACAGCATGGCCTGGTCCGCCCGGCGCTGCTCGGCGGCAGCGGCCTTGTCGGCGCGGCGGTTCTCGACGTACGTGCTCATCGGGACACCTCCTGTCGGCGCAGGTACAGCGGGGAACGGGACGGGCCGCGATCGGTGCGGCGCAGACGGCGCAGCAGCACCGCCAGGACCAGGGCCGGCACTCCGACCACGACCATCACGGCGGTCGGGTCCTCGGCCTGGGTGATGACCAGCCACTGGGCCAGGCCGATCAGCCCGGCGGTGGCCAGCAGCTTCCACAGCACGACCACGGCGGCCAGGGCCAGGGCGACCAGGAGCAGCAGTAAGGGCGGCGGGATGCTCACCGGCGGTGTCCTTCCCGGTTGTCGCCCTCACGCACCACGCGGGGCAGGTGGACGTGCCGGTGTTCCAGCTCGACCGTCACGCCCTCGGCGTCCAGCAGTCCGGCCAGCACTTCGGCCAGGGCCACCGAGCGGTGCCGTCCGCCAGCGCAGCCGAACGCGATCGTCATGGGCTTGCGGGTGACGCGGGCGACGTCGACGGCCTGCGAAACGATGTCCAGCAGCGTTGCCGCGCCCGGTGTGGACAGCACCACCTGGCGCACTGCGGCGTCACGGCCGTCCTGGTCGAGCAGACCGGCGCCCTTCATGCGGGCGGGGTCGCGCAGCAGCTGCCGCACGTCGACCACCAGCTCGGCCTCCGGCGGGGCGTCGTGCAGGTAGCCGAACGACACGATCCGAATCGGCGGGGTGCTCATCGCGCACCCCCGGCGGGGCGCAGCACGCGACCGGACGCGGTCAGGTCTTCCCAGGTTCGACCACGCTGGGACGACGGGGCCGAACCGTCAGCGGTGGCGATCGGGGTCACCAGGCCGTAGGGGCTGGGCTGGTAGAAGGTGTCACCGGTGCGTTCGTCCACGAGGTCGCGCCGATGGGCGTTGTTCGACATGCTTGGTTCTCCTCACCCGCCCTCATGGGGGCGGTGTGGATGGGGCCGGACCGGCGGCGGCTTCTTGGCGGGAGTAGGCCGCCGGTCCGGGCGAAGTCAGTACGTGGCGTGCACCGCGCGGTCGGCGTGGTAGCGGTCCGGGTGCAGCAGGCCGGACGCGGTGACGGCCAGGTGCCGCAGGTAGTCCGGGGTGGCGGTTTCGTCGCCGGTCTTCCGGCTCCACGCCAGGTCTGCCGCGGCGAGAGCGGCGGTCAGGTCCTCCGACACCGGGAGAGCGGCTCGAACCTCACGGTCGACCAGCTCCCGCACCACGGCGGTCAGCGCGGCGAAGTCCACGCGCAGACGCCCGTCACCGACGACCAGGAACCGACCCGCCTGGTGGCCGAGGTCGTTCTGCTTCAACGACATCACGCCACCCGCCCTGCACCCGACGTGACCACGGCGGCCCGGCGGGCGGCGTTGCGACGCGCCTTGCGCCCCTTGGCCTTCGAGCGGCCGAACACCGGCGCGGGCAACACGTTCGACACGACCACCGGCCGCGCCAGCTCTTCCAGCTCGGCGGTCGCCTGCTCCACCGTGACGCCGTACTTCGAGGTGATCCCCTTCAGCGCCCGCTCCACGATGCGCCGGTTACGACGCTCCCGCGCCGACCCGTCCAGCAGAGCCGACGACGGCTCAGCAGCAGCCGCGATCTCCACCGACACCTGCGCGTCCAGCAGCTGCTCCACGGCGGCAGAGGTCAGACCATCCGGGTAGTAGCTCGTGCTGTCCATCTCTAAGCCTCCTCCTGGCTCCCCTGGCTAGTCAGGTGAGCCGATGACCGAAGCTTGGCGGACATGGCTAGTCATGTCAAGCGGATGTGCCCTGAAAGTACGTCTTGGCTAGTCAGGCGATATGCTTAGGTCATGAGCGAGGGCCTGGAGTACCTGGACGACCTTGATCCGGACGACCCACGTACCGAGTCGCAGCAGATCGCGAACAAGCTGCGGGCCGCGATCCTGACGAAGAAGCTCCAGCCCGGCGACAAGCTGCCCTCACAGCCCGCGCTGGCGAGCCGATTCGGCGTCGCGCGGGAGACGGTCAAGGCAGCGCTACGGCTGCTGGCAGCGGAACACTTGATCGTGAGTCGTCAGGGCAGCGGCACGTTCGTCCGGGCCCAGACGGAGCGCCCAGTGGGGCTGCGCCCGCACGTCGAAGCAGCCTTCGAGCGAACGCACGTGTCGATCGACTTCGCAGGCTTCGGAAGCGAGACCCTACGTAATACCTTGTCGGAAGTCCTGGACAAGGTACGCGCCGGACGACTCAAACCCGAAAGCGTCGTCATCCGCATCATGGTGTCTGACATGTCGGTGCCGATGGCGCTTCCATGCAGGGCAGACACTGCCACCGATGACCCTGTGGTGCGGATGCGACAGAAGCGCATCAGCGAGCGTTCAATCGACGCGATTATTGATGATGTGCAAGAGCTCGCCGACCTAGGACTGATCAAGTCCGGTAGCGTCCAAGTCCGAGTTCACGGCATCCCGCCGGTTCTCAAGCTTTACATCCTCAACAATGAAGACGCGTTCTTTGGCTTCTACCCCGTCGTAGAGCACGACGTGACGATTAAGGGCGAGCCGATCCCCATCTATGATCCGATGGGCAAGGACGCCACTCTGTTTCAGTACTCCGTAAGCGAGAGCGACGATACCTCGACCGCAGCTGAGTACGTCCGCCAAGCACGTACGTGGTTCGACTCAATTTGGAACACGATCGCCCGGGAGTATGCCCATGACTGAGCCACACAGCGCGATCTTCCATCACGCAAAGGCTGTCTTCTTCGACTTTGATGGGCCGATATGCAGCGTCTTCGCGGGCTACGCCGCTGACGGAATCGCCTCCGACTTGATCGCACTTCTGCGGCAACACGGCACAGTCTTTAGACCTGCAGTAGACGACGAGACGGATCCTATGGAAGTGCTCCGCTGGACCGGGATTCACAAACAAGACTGCCTACTTGATGTCGAAAACTACCTAGTGAAAGCAGAGATCAAGGCAGTCGAATCGGCAGAGCCAACCCCATTCGCTATCCAGGTGATGCGTCGCACTGCTGAAGAAGGCCGACCAATAGCAGTGGTCAGCAATAATTCAGCATCGGCTGTAAGTAAGTACCTTGTCCGCCACGGCATAGACGACATCGTTTCCTTTGTTTCTGGCCGCACCCATGCCGACCCTAGTCTAATGAAGCCAAACCCTTTCTCACTGACACTAGCTGCCAATCGGCTCGGCGTAAGCACTACGGAGGTAGTCCTCATAGGCGATACCGTCACGGACGTAGAAGCTAGTCAGGCGGTCGGAGCAAAGTCGATCGGGTACGCGAATAAGCCCGAGAAGCGGGACATATTGTTGCAGGCGGGAGCAGATGCAGTAATCGATAGCATGGCTGCTCTGCTGTAATCGATAACAGCGTCAACTCAATTCCCCTCGCGTCTCGACATGCCCTCTCTCGGTAGCCGCTTCAAGGCAGGACGTCCGCAATACGTCTGCCTCGCTAAAGCACAACGCGGGCGAGTTGAGCGATCAATGACGATTAGTTGTATACTTCCGATATGTTCTGCTTCACATGGGATCCGTCAATTGTCCAATGGGGTACCGTCGGTCAGTGGGTTGGATCAATAGGCACATCACTTGCATTTTTCGCAACGTATTATGTGATCCGCAGGGATGCGCGAGTGCGACGCGAAGAACAAGCGCGAAAAGTTGTTTTCTACTGTGTCGAAAAGATGCCCGGCGTCGAGCAACTTAAAGCAGGCCGCGTGAATCTCGTAAAGACAACGTACGACTATACCTTAATCAATCGTAGCAATGAGCCAATCTTCGATGTTTGCATACTCTATCGCGAGAAAGGAAGTTATCGCTCTACCTCTGCACGAGCGGAGATCCTACTACCGAGAGATCACGTAGAGACCTCAGGTCCTGGGCATCGAATAGTAGCTTCGGGCATCAGTCGTCGTGCAGCGGTAGAAACAATGGTCAGCCATTTTCGCGATAACTCAAATAGACACTGGCTCCGAACCCGCAGAGGCAAGCTCCACGAACTCAGTGAACGTTCAGTGGAGAACAAAGGTCTAGTTTTTGCTATCGAAGAACTTAGAAAGTCCGGCAAGCTCGACACGACTTAATCTTAAGTCATGAGTACTTCCTAATAAGACTCTCAATTCGCTTTAGCAGCTTATCCCAAACTGGCTCGGATGGGTCTACTTCAGTCAGCCTCCGGATGGATTCCCGAGGGTCAAGTCGATACTTTTCTGTAACCATATGCACTGCAGCACTTACGGTTTCACCGTCGCTATCTATCTGAAAATCCGCAAGACTGAGCATCTCTACCCCAATTGTTGCCACGATTCGCCGCCGAATGCGCAAGCGTTCGAATAGAGGCAAGGCCTGCATAGCCGCATTGGCGGCAATCGCGAGCAGTAGCGCCGATTCGAATACAGCCTCGTCCGAGATGGCGCGCCCTTCCAGTCGCAACAACCGAGCTTTTTTGAATTCGTAGCGAAATGCGCGCAATCTTTTTCCAAGGTTCGATCGTGCCTCTATTCGTCGCTTCCCGCGTTCCTCTCTCTCAGCTTTAGTCGGTCCTACAACAATGCTTGCCAGGCCACCGGCGGTAGCCCCCGTGACAGCACTTATAACAAGAGGCGCAAAGCTCCACAGGTCAGCCATTCCAGTGCCCTTAACTCGAGTACTCCGCTTCAGGATGTGGATAGGCGCAAGGCACTGTCATCCACGGCTGTTCGGGGAGAGTTCTGGCAAGTTTCTTCTGACTCCTTCGACGAACTCGTCTCTCTTCTCTGTTCTCAGGCGCAATCAAGCATTGTCGGTTGATGTCGATCTCAGTAGGCGCGTATGCGGCAAGCTGGACTTCCAACTCAAGCCGTTCATCCGATTGAGTCAAGAAGTGCAACTCATGCCTGGTTATTGGGTAAGGCCAGATGAAATCTATATGCCGACCGCTTGACAGAACCAAATGATCAATC
>NZ_NSDM01000007.1 GCF_030852425.1 Saccharothrix longispora | reverse complement strand
AAGGTGATCATCGCGGGAAGTCGAGGTAACCTATGACTCCGGCCCCAAAAGATGTTGCTGAAAAATTATTGGCTATGGAGTTGCCTCGACGCTGGCTTCATGTTCAAGGTGTTGGACGGCGAGCTGCGTCGATTGCTCTATTGTTCGATGACCCGCATGAGCGATGGCTTCTTAAATCCTCGGCAGTACTTCATGACATTGGCTACTCGCCTATGATTGCATCGACGGAATTGCATGCACTAGACGGGGCGATTTATCTTCGCGATATCGGTTTTCCTCAAAGGCTATGCGCACTAGTGGCTCATCACTCTTGCGCTCAGTTCGAGGCTGAACTGCGAGGACTCGCTGAAGATCTGAGTTGCTGGCAGGACGAGAGAACTCCAGTCCGAGATGCACTGTGGTGGGCGGACATGACGACGACACCTGACGGTAAGGTCACGGACGTCCACGCTCGGATTCACGAGATCGAAGAGCGTTATGGGGATGAAGACGTTGTGACAGTTTTCATCCGGCGAGCGAGGCGGGAGTTGGTGGCTGCCGTTGAGAGAACTGAGGAGCGCCTAAGAATGGCGGGTCTGAGTCACTTGGCGAAGTAGGGCGTATTCAGGTTGGTGAAACCGTGTTCTATGCGGAGGCGGATTGAGGGGTGGATGTTGAGGGCTTTCAGGTCTTCGCGGGCCACCCAGTGGACTTCGCTGGACTCGTTGCTTGTGTGCAGCTCGCCTCCGATGGGTTGAGCGCGGAAGCAGATGGAGAACTCCTGGCGGACTTCGCCATCCGTGTAGGAGATGACGTGAGCTGGGTCGGAGTAGACACCGATGATGTCGATGGGGTCTACGTCGATGCCGGTCTCTTCCTTGACCTCGCGGATGACGGTGTGGCCGATCGTCTCGCCTACGTCTTGGGCTCCGCCGGGGATGGAGTAGAGGTCGTTGTCGGTGCGGCGGATCATGAGTAGGCGGCCTTGGTCGTCTTGGACGAACGCGGTCACGGCTACGACGATGTTGGTCGCCTTGGGGGCGTTGGGGTCGTTGTAGTGGTCGGTGCGCGCCATGTCGTCCTGCCTACCACTTGGGTGGCTTGGCGTCGTCCCAGACGCCCTGGAAGCTCTCCGCGTAGGTCTCGAAGAGGTCGCCTCCGGAGAGGCGGCGCAGGTGCAGGACCGGGGCGTGAGCTGCCATGAAGCCGTGTACGTGGGTGTTGACCAGCATCTCGTCATCGAAGCGGTAGATCGAGTTGTAGAGCGTGGTGCGGTGGCACCTCACCTCGGCGTGGCCGGTGTCGGCCAGGGGCTTGAAGAACGCGAGGGCGTTGCGGACCTTGGCGGCGAGGGTGCCCTTGCCGATGCCCTCCTCCTCGCTCCGGCGGGCTACTTCGCGGCTGGCGGGGTCGCCGAGGAGTAGGCGGATCTTGACGCCTGCCTCGGCCTTCTGGCGGAAGGTCCTGATCAGGTTCGGGTTGTCGGTGAGGAACATGCCCGAGTAGATCAGGATTGAGATGTTCAGGCGGGCCTGGTCGACCAGGTGGGTCCACTGCTCCTGGGGGACGGAGTGGCGGTGCGGGTAGACCTGCACGACCTCCGATTGAGTGATCTCCTTCTTGGCCTCCGGGGCGAGGGCGTTGGGCCAGAGGTAGGTCTCGGCCTCTCGGACCATGGCGGCGATGGTGCGCCGGTGCCGGGGGTACGGGGTGCGGTCGAGGTTGATCCAGCGTTCGACCGTCTTGGGGTCCACACCGGTGGCTTTGGCTACCTGGATGAGGTCGAAACCGTTGCGTAGCAACGAGTCTCGTAGGCGTTGGTTCGGCATGGCTCCCCCTGTAGAACGAGTTGGGACGTCTTCAAGGTAGCAAGGACGTCTTTAGTTGTCCCGCTATGCGGTGCTGCCGTCCCCGATTTTTGCCGAAAGTGGTTGGTGTCGAGGTGCCGGACATGTGGTCCGGCCGACGCTGACGACAGGAGATCGGCTGTGGCGATCACGGGTGGGAGCAGGCTCCCCACGTCGCATGACTTCGTGTTCCCGCGTGGTGCGTTGGTGATGGGTGTTGAGCCGGTGCTCAAGTTCCAGTCCGCCGAGGAGCGGGCGAAGGGCCTGCCGGTTCAGCAGGAGACGGACAAGGAGACCGGGCTGTTGGTGTGGTCGGTCCTGGTGATCGACCAGGCGGCCGAGCGGAAGACCGATGCTGCGGTGACGGTCAAGATCGCTGCTCCTCATCAGCCGGTTCCTCCGGAGGCGATTCCGGGGACGGATGTGCGGCCGGTGGTGTTCGAAGGGCTGACGGTGACGCCGTGGATTGACGACAAGGCGTGCCGGGGGAGTCACGGGGGTGAGCGGCACCGGTGCCGGGCAAAGCTCGGGTACAGCCTGCGCGCGTCCGGGATGAAGCCGGTCGTCGCCAAGCCTGCCTCCAAGGCCGCGTGACCCCGGTGGCGGACATGGTGCGTCTCCACGTAACCGCTGACCTGCCGATGCGGGTCGAACCGCTGGTGTTCGCGGGGCGGGTCGAGGTCCGGTTCGGCAATGCCTTCCCGGCCGTGCTGTTGGTGGACCACGCGGCGCTTCCGCGTCTAATGCGTGGCCTTACCGAGGGCCAGGCGGCTTTGGAGCAGGCGGACTCTCCGGCGGCAGGGCGGCATGTGCTGGTCGAGGAGGTCAGTGATGACGCCACCGGGGAGGGTTGAGCCGATGGCCCTGCCGCAGGTGGGCGGCAACGTCGCCCTGATCGTGGCGCGCTACCCGGAGCTTGGCCGCCTGGTCGAACTGGAGGCGGCGGGGTGGTCGTTCATCCACCGCCTCGACGGGGACGGCGTGGATCAGGTCGACGCGTTCCGGGAGTGGCCTGAAGGGTGGATGGACTGCCTGCGGGTCCGCTCGGCTACCGATGTGATGGCGCTGCGTTCGGCTGGTGGTGATCCGCCCGCGATGACATGGGAACGGACCGGGGATCTGGCCGAGGTGGTCGACGCGTTGATTGGGCTTCCGGCACCGGGCGAGAGGACTGCTCCGCGGTTGGTGCGTGGCGTTGCTCCGCGGTTGTGGACGCCTGGAGGGCAGCGATGACCGAGGAGGGTAAAGCCGCACGCCAACCGGCTCGGCGCTCGGTGTACTACCAGGTGTTGGGCGCGCATCTGCGGCAGTTGCGTCGTCGGCGGGACGTCTCGACGGTGGACATGGCCGAGCGGTTCGGGGTGTCGGTGGCGATGTTCTCCAAGATCGAGCAAGGGACGCGTGGGCCGAGTCCGGCGGCGTTGGAGATGTACGCCGAGGTCACGGGTGTGCCGCTGCTGGAGCTGTTGGCTGGCGCGGCGACTCGGCATCGGGAGCGGCTGGACCCCTTCGACCTGTTGTTGCGGGTGGAACTGCCGGAGCACGTGCGGGCGTTGGACGGCCTGGCGCTGTACGCGGGCATCCCGGCGCGGCACATGCCCCGGTCGCTGCCGTTGCGGCTCACCGATACCTCGGGCGTGATCTTCGGCGCGGCCGACGCCTACACGCGCAGGGGGACTGCGGAAGGGGGTGATAGCTGACCTTGGTCCTGTTTGGACAGACCGCCTGATCCGTTGTGGGTCATGTGGCGATGCCGCGCGTCCTGTTGCGACGCAACGCTTTCCGTAAGACGCAGGAGCGGTACCGGGCTACCAACCTCGCCGCTCCTGCGTTGTCCACACCGCGTGGGAGTGAACAACGATGACGGTAAGGCATGGGCGCAAGCACGCGCCAGAGAGGGTCACCCGGACGCGCTGCACGACCTGTCACAGGTTCGCACGGCTGCTGGTCGGGCAGACCGAATGCAACCGCTGTCTCGGGGCGCTGGACCTCGACTTCGGGGGTGCCCAATGAGCGGCAGGTGGGTTGATCCGGCTCCGTTCGAGGGCGCTCGGCCTCGGGTGCCGTGGTGGGTCCTGCTGCCGGGCAGGTTGAGGTGGATCGCGTTCCTTGTGGCGCTGGTGTGGCTGGCGCTGGTCGGCGTCGTGCGCCTGGTGCTCGTCGTGGTGCGCTATCCGGTGGTCACGGTGGTGCCGGTGTCGGCGGCCTGGTGCTGGTGGCGGTTCGGGTTGTCGCCGTTGGTGTTGGCGTTGTTGTCGCTCGTGGCGGCTCTGACGGTCTGGGCTGGGTACGACCGGGCGTCGTTCCTGCGGCACTGCTGGTACCGGCTGGTGACCGAGTGGCGGCGGGCGACGGTGTACGTGCCGAGGTGGCGAGCGGTGGTGCGCCTGGCGGACCTGGCCAAGCGGAATCGGGGCCGTGAGTACCGGCCGAAGCTGCGTCGGGTGCGGTCGGAGGGGTGGCGGGACCGGGTTCGGGTGCGGATGGTGCCTGCGCAGTCCCCGGAGGCGTGGGAGCTGCGGCGGGATGGGCTGGCGCACTCGTTCGGCGCTCGCTCGTGCCGGGTGCGGGTGCTGCGCCCTCGGGTGATCGAACTGGACTTCGTCCACCGTGACCCGCTGGTAGGTCCGCTGCCGGTGCCTGCGCTGGCTGACGTCGAGGTCGATCTGAAGCGCGTGGTCGTCGGGCGGACGGAGACCGGTAAGCCGTGGCGACTGCGGTTGCTGGGGGCGCAAGTCCTGGTGGTCGGTGTGCCTGGTGCGGGTAAGGGCTCGGTGTTGTGGTCGCTGGTGTGGCAGCTCGCTCCGGCGGTCCGTGCGGGCCTGGTGAGGCTCGTGGGGATCGACCCGAAGGGCGGGATGGAACTGGGCCAGTGCCCGGATGCCTTCGACCGGGTTGTCTACGACAACGGGCCGGAAGCCGTTGCCCTGCTTGAGGAAATCGCATCGGAGGTCAAGGAGCGTGCGACTCGCTACCGGGGAGTGCGGCGGCTGTGGGCGCGGTCGACGGGTGAGCCGTTCACGGTCCTGGTGGTCGATGAGCTGGCTGACCTGATCGCCTACCAACCGGACAAGCAGCTCCGGGAACGAGCGGTGCGGGCTATCCAGACCATCACCTCCCAGGGCCGTGCTCCCGGCTATGCGGTGGTCGGTCTGGTGCAGGACCCGCGTAAGGAAGTCGTCGGGTTCCGGCACCTGTTCAGCACCCGCGTGGCGTTGAAGCTGGACGAGCCACAGCAGGTGGACATGGTCCTTGGCGATGGTGTCCGGCAACGCGGCGCGGCTGCCCACGAGATCAGCGAGAACACCCCTGGGGTGGCTTGGGTCAAGCAGGACGGGCAGCGGGAGCCGGAGCGGGCTCGGGCCTTCCACGTCACCGACGCGGACTTGGTCGAGTTGGGCGTCTACCTGGCGGACGCCACCGTTCATGACTTCCCGACTCGACCGGATGGCACGGGGGAGGTGGCGGCGTGAGCGAGTACCTGACTCGTGCGGATCGGATGAAGCAGCCGGCGGCGCTCGACGTGACTCGGGCCGTGGCCGAAGAGCACGGCGTCTGTGTCCGGCCGCTGGCCAAGGAGCGGATCGACCTGGACACCGGGCGCGTCGACATCGTGCCCGTGCCGTGCGGCTCGACCGTGGCCAGTGTGTGCCCGACCTGTGCGGAGAAGAACCGGCGGTTGCGGATGGCACAGTGCCGAGAAGGGTGGCACCTGTCCGAGGAACCCGACTTCACTCCGAACGCTCCCAGCGACGACCAGCGAGCGCTGACCGCCTACCGGGCGGATCTGGTCAAGGCGTACCGCCAGGCCGTCGAAGAGGACGACGAGATCGGGGCGGAGGAGGTGCGGGAGGAGGTCGCCGGGGTCGATACCGAACTTCGGCAACTGGGAATCCGCGGTTCACTCCCGGCGCTGGAAATCCGGTCTCGGGCGGTGAGGAAGCGGTCGACCAGGCGGCGACAGGATGCGCCGAACCTGCCTCGGCGGCCGGTCCAGAAGCGCACGGTCGGCCGGGTCTTCGGAGGCAAGTACCAGCCCTCGACCTTCCTCACGCTGACCCTCGACAGCTACGGCAAGGTGCGCAGCGACGGCACCCCGGTTGACCCGACCCGGTACGACTACCGGCGTGCGGCTCGGGACGCGGTGCACTTCGCGGCACTGCTGGACCGGTTCGTGCAGAACCTGCGGCGCTGTGTCGGCTGGGATGTGCAGTACTTCTCCACCGTTGAGCCTCAGCGACGCCTGGCGCCGCACTGGCACGCGGCCGTCCGGGGTTCCATCTCGCGTGCGGAGCTGCGGGCGGTCGCCGAAGCTACCTACCACCAGGTCTGGTGGCCCAGCCACGACGAGATCAAGTACAGCGGCGACAACCGGCCGGTCTGGGATTCGCGGGCGAAGGGGTTCGTTGATCCGGTCACCCGTAAACCGCTGCCGACGTGGGAGGAAGCTCTCGATCAGGTGGAGCGTCCAGCGCATGTGGCGCGGTTCGGGGTGCAGGTGCACTCGAAGGGCATCCTCGGCGGGACGGAGGAGGCCGGGCGGCACATCGGCTACCTGACGAAGTACCTGACCAAGAGCATCGGGGAGTGCTTCGACGCCCGGACCAGCCGCCAGGAGGACCACGCAGAACGGCTGTGCGCTGAGCTGGCCGTCACGCCCTGCTCGCCGCAGTGCCCGGTGTGGCTGCTCTACGGAGTCCAGCCGAAAGGCGCTCGCCTGTCGATGGAGCCTGGCCGGTGCAAGGGCAAGGCCCACAAGCGCTCAACCCTCGGCGTCGCCGGACGGCGGGTGCTGGTGTCGCGGAAGTGGTCGGGCAAGTCGCTCGCCGACCACAAGCACGACCGGGTGAAGTTCGTTCGGCAACTCCTGGCCGACGTCGGGATCAAGCAGGAGGAGCGGCCCACACGGGTCGTGTGGAACAACGTCCAGCCCGGCGACCCGAACGTGCCCCCACGACCTCACCTGCTGCTGCGGGCGGTCGCGGAGCGGCGGCGGTGGAAAGCGGAGTACACGGCGGCGCTGCTCGCGTCAGCCGGTGCGCAAGAGAGTTCGGCAACTGACCAAGCGGCTTGATCTGGGGGGATCACGATGCACGAGAAAGAGCACTTCAGCGTGCCCGAAGCGGCCGAGTACATGAGCACGACCGAGCGGTTCGTCCGCCGGTTGATCGCGGAGCGGCGCATCCCGTTCCACCGGCTTGGGCGGTTGATCCAGTTCAAGCGGGCTGACCTCGACGCCTTCATCGAGGCCGGTCGGGTGGAGGCGTTCGACCCGGCTGCCGTTCGGCAACACCTGCGGAGGGCGTCATGAGCGACAAGCGACGTCGGTTCGGGCGGGTTCGCCAACTGCCCTCGGGGCGGTGGCAGGCGCGGTACCAGGGGCCGGATGACAGGCAGCACACCGCGCCGGTGACGTTCGAGCGGGAGAAAGACGCTGATCAGTGGCTCGCTGAGGTCGAGACGGACATTCGGCGGAACGACTGGACCAACCCGGACGCGGGCAAGATCAAGCTCCGCGACTACGCCGAAGCGTGGATCAAGGAGCGGGACCTGGCCGTGCGGACGGTCGAGCTGTATGACGGCCTGCTGCGCAACCACGTCGGTCCGAGGATCGGTGACGTGATGCTCGCCGACCTCACCCCGGCTCGGGTGCGGCGGTGGCGCAAGGAGATGCAGGACGACGGCGTGGGTGACGTGACCGTGGCCAAGGCGTACCGGTTCCTGCGGGCGGTCCTGAACACGGCGTCGGCTCCGGAGGAGCGGCTGCTCAAGCACAACCCGTGCACGATCCGCGGTGGCGGGCAGGAGAAGAGCCCGGAGCGGCCGACCGCCACCTTGAAGCAGGTCTTCCAGGCCGCTGACGCGATCGAGGAGCGGTATCGCCTGATGGTGTTGCTCGCGACGTTCGGCAGTCTGCGGTTCGCCGAGATGGTCGGGCTCAAGCGAGCCGACTTCTCGGTGGTCCACGACGGTGAGCGGATGTTCTGCGTCGTCCAGGTCGAGCGACAGACCGTGCAGCCGGACTCCGGGCCGCTGTTCGAGGACGACCCGAAGGCCAAGAGCAAGCGGCCGGTCACGCTGCCGCCGTTCCTCGGGGAGGAGATCGAGCAGCACCTCGGCCGGTTCGTGGACGACGCGCCGGAAGCATGGGTGTTCGTCGGCCCCAAGGGCGGCAGGCCGAAGCGGAACAACTTCTGGCACGTCTGGGACAAGGCCCGGCGGGCGGCGGGGATGCCGGACGTCCACCTCCACGACCTTCGGCACACCGGGAACACCCTGGCGGCCGAGACCGGCGTGACGCTCCGGGAGTTGATGGACCGCATGGGCCACAGCTCCACCCGCGCGGCGCTCATCTACCTCCACGCCCGCGAGGAGCGGGGCCGGAGCATCGCGGCGGGAATCGAGGCGATGGTCAGCGCCGAGAAGGGCACGCCGGAGCAGAAGGGGCACGCGAGGGGCACGGAAGATCCACAGAAGCAGAAGGACCGTCCGCGTGGGACGGTCCGCAAGAGGTCTACCAGGCGTTTTAAGGAAGAGCGGGTGACGGGAATCGAACCCGCATGACCAGCTTGGAAGGCTGGGGCTCTACCATTGAGCTACACCCGCTTGCGCCTACCGGGGTGGGCGCGAAGATAGCTTAGCCGGTCGCGATACGCTTGCGGTGACCGGGGCGTGGCGCAGTTTGGTAGCGCACCCGCTTTGGGAGCGGGGGGTCGCAGGTTCAAATCCTGTCGCCCCGACGGTCGCCCTGGCCGGCCCGGGTTCGGGTTGGTCAGGGCACTTCTCCTCCGGTCGGGGCACTCCCCCCGGAGAACCGGCTCAGCCGCCCAGCTCGGTGACGGCCGTCTGGATCGCCGTCGCCTGCTGCTCCAGCTCCGCTTCGGTCGACTCGTCGCCGACACCGCGGTCCAGCAGTTCGGTCTTCGTCACGAGCACGAGGGCGCCGCGGTAGGCGTCCGTGTCCAGGTCGTCCTGCTGCACGACCTCCACCCGTCCTTCCAGCAGGACGAGGGCCGAGTCCGGCAGCGGTGAGGCCAGCAGTTCGCGCAGGTGGGCTGCGGTGACGGTCATGCCCTCCCTGCTACCCGCGCACGGCGTCGCGAAACGTGGCCGTTCTTGAGCACACCCGCGCCATCGGGTGCTCAAGAACGGCTCCCCAGTCGCTACGCCGGAGTAGCCACCTGCTCGCTCACCACCTGGGCCGCGGCCGACACGAGTGCCGTCACCGACGGGTTGGTCGAGTTGTCCTGCCGCCACGCGAACTGGGTGTAGACCCGGAAGGGCGGGACCCACGGCAGCCGGCACAGCCGACCGTCGTCCAGCTCGGTGGCGACCGTCACCTCGGGGACCAGCGAGATCCCCAGGCCGGACGTCACCGCGCGCTTGGCGGCGTCGATCGAGTCCAGGGCCAGCACCGGCGACCTCGACTCGGCGTCGTGCAGGCCCAGGGCCTGCTCGAACTGCTCGTAGTAGCTCGCGCCGTTCTCGGCCCGGATGAGCGTGCTGCCGCGCAGTTCGTCCTCCGTGATCACCGAACGGCGGGTGAGGGCGTGCGTGGGGCCGGCGACCATGACCAGCGGCTCCGGGCACAGCACGGTCGTCTCCAGGCCCTCGCGCGGTTCCACCGAGCCGATGAAGAACGTGCAGTCCAGCCGCCCCTCCCGTACCGCGGACAGGTTCGCCTGGGTGTTGCGGGAGTGCAGGGAGATCTGGACGCTCGGGTAGCGCCAGCACATGTACTCGATCAGTGGTAGCAGTCGGTAGTCGGTCAGACTCTGTGCGCTACCGATGACCAGCTTGCCGTGCGGCTCGCCGTTCATCGTGATCGCTTTCCGCGCTTTGTCGGTCAACGTGATGATGTTGCGCGCGAACGGCAACAGCTCGACTCCGGCGGAAGTCATCTGGATGCCCCGCGGGAGTCGACGGAACAAAGGCACGCCAAGGGTTTCTTCGAGTGCCTTTATCCGGGTGGTGATGGTGGGCTGCGAGCAATTCAGCGTGGCGGCTGCCTTGGTGAAACTGCCCGTTTGAACCACAGTTGTGAACGCCAAAAGCTGACGCGTCTCCATGGAGCTCCCCAACGGTGCGTTAATGTGGTCCACGAGAGGCCGGTGTAGGACGGCGTCGTGGTCTCCTGTGCGTGGCGGCAGTCGATCCGGCCGCGCCGACGTGCCGACGCTGCCTGGGATCGATCACCATCGCCGCTCGACCGCGAGGGGTGTCGCCCGGTGGGCGGGTGGTGTTCCCGGCACGTCGCGGGCACCGGACCTGCGTGCACCCGCGAGTGGTACCGGGGAGGTGTTCGGCAGCGGCGGAATGGATCTCATCGGGTCATCGGCACCTTGTCTGGTAGGTGGTTAAAGAGCTCGATGACATTGTCTCGCTCGTTCCTGTCGGTTCTCGGCGCCGGTTGCGTCCGCTGCTGACCCCCCAGAACGTCCGGCAACGAGAATTATTCCTGGTCCAGCGCGCGGGTCCGGGCGTCACGCTACCTGAAACCCACACTAATGGACTACGGCGAGTGGAGTCATCTCGACAAGTGAAAGTTTTCTGTCGCGCGTTGCTCCGAACGGCCTCAATTCACTCTTCGTGACGAACGTCCCTTCGGTCGAGGTTGCGGACAGTGGGTCGGTGCTGCGGCATCCGTGTTACACGACCCGCGGAAGGCTGCGTTCGGTGATGACGCGCGAGCCGGGGCTCCCGGCTCCCGCAGTCGCTCGAACGGCCTAGTCGAAGGACCCCGGGACCCGCCGAACGGCCCAACGCGAGCGTCCGAAGCGCCCAGGGGGAGGCGCCGGTGCTCCGAACGCGGTGGCGACAACGCGCCGTGGTGGGCCGCCGAAGGGGCGTCCGCGCGCCACGACACGGGAGGGCGCCGGTGCGCTACCCCTGCGCGCGGCCCGCCGGACCGGCAGGTCGCGGCCCGACCCCGGCCGCTCCCCGGACGGGTCCGCCGGCACCGCCTGCTGAGACGGGGCCGAAGGTCCTCCGAAGAAGTCCCGAAGAACACCCGAAGCCATTCGGCGCGCTCGGCGTCGGGTGGAATTCGAACCGCGTCCGCGAATTCCGGGCAGGGTGTCCACGCGCCTTTCCGGTGGCCGCGAGAATGCGGTCGCAATGCGCGCGCGGCGCGCCGGGCGGCATGAGGGCGTCCCTTTGCGCCCCGTGGACGGGGTGCGGCCGTCGCGCTCCCGGGCGGACCGCCTAGACTCAGGCGGAATCCCGGCGCGAACCACCGCGTCACCGGGATGTTCCGCACGTCCTGCCCCAACGAGGAGACCACGTTGAAGAGCACCGTCGAGCACCTGAGCCCGACGCGGGTCCGGATCAACGTCGAGGTGCCGTTCGACGAGCTCAAGTCGGACTTCGACCGCGCCTACCGCAAGCTGGCCAAGCAGGTCCGCATCCCAGGCTTCCGCCCCGGCAAGGCCCCGGCCCGCGTGCTGGAGAGCCGCATCGGCCGCGCGCCCGTCCTGGACGAGGTCGTCCAGGAGGCCATCCCGGCCAAGTACCTGGAGGCCGTGAACTCCGGTGAGCTGCGCACCCTGGGCCGCCCCGACTTCGAGGTGACCAAGATCGACGACGGCGACACCCTGGCGTTCACCGCCGAGGTCGACGTCCGCCCCGAGATCGCCGTTCCCGCCTTCGGCGAGCTGACCGTCAGCGTCGACGACCAGGAGGTCACCGACGAGGACGTGGACACCCAGCTCGACGAGCTGCGCGCCCGCTTCGCCACGCTGACCGGCGTCAAGCGCCCGGCCGAGAACGGCGACTTCGTCGTGGTCGACCTGTCGGCGACCGTGGACGGCGAGGAGGTCGAGGAGGCCAAGACCGCCGGCCTGTCCTACGAGATCGGCTCCGGCCAGCTCGTCGAGGGCATCGACGACGCCCTGGTCGGCGCGTCCGAGGGCGAGTCGCGGACCTTCACCACCACCCTGGTCGCCGGCGACCACGCGGGCCGCGACGCCGAGGTCACCGTGGTGCTGAACTCCGTCAAGGAGCGCCAGCTGCCCGAGCTGGACGACGAGTTCGCCCAGCTCGCGAGCGAGTTCGACACCCTCGACGAGCTGAAGGCCGACCTGCGCACCCGCCTCGGCCGGGTGAAGAAGATGCAGCAGGGCGTCCAGGCCCGCGACAAGGTGCTGGACGCGCTGCTGGCCAGCGTCGAGGTGCCGCTGCCCGAGGCCGTCGTCAAGAGCGAGGTCGAGGCCCGCGAGCACGACGCCGTGCACGCCCTCGACCACGACGAGACCCGCTTCGCCCAGTGGCTGGCCGAGCAGGGCCAGACCAAGGAGCAGTTCGACGCCGAGGTGCTGGAGGCGTCCGAGCAGGCCGTCAAGACGCAGCTGGTGCTCGACGCCATCGCCGACGCCGAGCAGCTGAGCGTGACCGACGCCGAGCTGACCGAGCGCATCATCTACCAGGCCCAGCGCTTCGGCATCAGCCCCGACGAGTACGTCAAGCGGGCCCAGCAGTCCGGCCAGCTCGGCGCGATCTTCGCCGACGTCCGCCGCGGCAAGGCGCTGGCCTCGGTCGTGCGCCAGGCCACCGTCACGGACTCCGCCGGCAACGCCCTCGACCTCGACGAGCTGTTCGGCGAGCAGAAGGCCGAGTCCACTGAGGAAACCGCTACCTCTGAGTGAAGCCCTGAGCGAACGCGGGCGGTGTCGGGAAGTCGACGCCGCCCGCCTTCGTTAAGGTCGTTGGCACGAGACTCTTTTTCGGCACAGCTAGTCGGCAAAGTTAGGCAGGCAGACGTGACGCAGCACTCTTTCCCGACGCCCGAGATGCGAGCGGCCTCGGGGATGAACCTCAACGACTCGGTCTACGAGCGCCTGCTCCGCGAGCGGATCATCGTGCTGGGCACGCAGGTCGAAGAGAACATCGCCAACCAGATCGTGGCCCAGCTCCTGCTCCTCGCCGCCGAGGACCCGGAGAAGGACATCACCTTCTACATCAACTCGCCCGGCGGCTCGGTCACCGCGGGCATGGCGATCTTCGACACGATGCAGCTCATCGAGCCGGACGTGGCCACCTACGCGATGGGGCTCGCGGCGTCGATGGGCCAGTTCCTGCTCTCGGCCGGCACCCCCGGCAAGCGGCACGCCCTCCCGCACGCCCGCATCCTCATGCACCAGCCCTCGGCGGGTGTCGGCGGCACGGCGGCGGACATCGCGATCCAGGCGGACATGCTCACCCGCACCAAGCACGAGATGGCCGAGCTGATCGCCCAGCACACCGGTCAGCCGGTCGAGCGCATCGTCGCCGACTCGGACCGCGACCGCTGGTTCACCGCCCAGGAGGCCCTCGAGTACGGCTTCGTGGACAAGGTGATCAGTCGCGCCAGCCAGGCGACGACCAACTGACCAGCGAGCACACACCAGGAGACAGTGAAGTGAGCCAGTTCCACGCGCCGCAGTCCCGGTACGTGCTCCCGTCGTTCGTCGAGCGCACCAGCTACGGCATCAAGGAGTCCAACCCGTACAACAAGCTGTTCGAGGAGCGCATCATCTTCCTCGGCGTGCAGGTGGACGACGCGTCGGCCAACGACGTGATGGCCCAGCTGCTCGTGCTGGAGTCGGAGGACCCCGACCGCGACATCCTGATGTACATCAACTCGCCGGGTGGCTCGTTCACCTCGCTGATGGCCATCTACGACACCATGCAGTTCGTCCGCCCGGACATCCAGACCTACTGCCTGGGCCAGGCGGCCTCCGCCGCCGCGGTCCTGCTGGCGGCGGGCACCCCGGGCAAGCGCCACGCGCTGCCGAACTCCCGCATCCTGATCCACCAGCCGGCCACGGAGGGCGTGTACGGCCAGGTGTCGGACCTGGAGATCCAGTCGAACGAGATCCAGCGCGTCCGCCGCCTGCTGGAGACGACGCTGGCCAGGCACACCTCCCGGACGCCGGAGCAGGTGCGCCTCGACATCGAGCGCGACAAGATCCTGACGGCCGAGGAGGCCAGGGAGTACGGCATCGTCGACAGCGTCCTGCCCTACCGGAAGCTCTCGGCGAAGTAGCCCGCGGCGAGGCCCCCGACACGCCGAGCCGACCGGGGTTCACCCCTGGTACGGGGTGTCGGGGGCACGCTGGTCCTCCCGCACAGGCGGGTAGGCCAGGTACCGTCGAGGGGAACGGGCGGACCCCGCACCCAGCGGGCACTCGCCACACCAGCAGTCAGGCGCACCTCACCAGGTCGTGCGCCGGAGGGGACAGAGGTCAGCGGTCATGGCACGTATCGGTGACGGCGGCGACCTGCTGAAGTGCTCTTTCTGCGGCAAGAGCCAGAAGCAGGTGAAAAAACTCATCGCCGGACCGGGTGTCTACATCTGCGATGAGTGCATCGACCTCTGCAACGAGATCATCGAGGAAGAGCTCGCGGAGGCCGGCGACGTCAAGCTCGACGAGCTGCCCAAGCCCGCCGAGATCCACGAGTTCCTCGACCAGTACGTGATCGGCCAGAACGAGGCCAAGCGCACGCTCTCGGTGGCGGTCTACAACCACTACAAGCGCATCCAGGCCGGTGACCGGGGCCGTGAGGGCCGCGACGACGGCGTGGAGCTCGCCAAGTCCAACATCCTCATGCTCGGGCCGACCGGGTGCGGCAAGACCTACCTGGCCCAGACGCTCGCCAAGATGCTGAACGTGCCGTTCGCCATCGCGGACGCCACGGCGCTCACCGAGGCCGGCTACGTGGGCGAGGACGTCGAGAACATCCTGCTCAAGCTCATCCAGGCGGCGGACTACGACGTCAAGCGCGCCGAGACGGGCATCATCTACATCGACGAGGTCGACAAGATCGCTCGGAAGAGTGAAAACCCGTCGATCACGCGCGACGTGTCCGGTGAGGGCGTGCAGCAGGCGCTGCTGAAGATCCTGGAGGGCACGACCGCGTCGGTGCCCCCGCAGGGCGGGCGCAAGCACCCCCACCAGGAGTTCATCCAGATCGACACGACGAACGTGCTGTTCATCGTGGCGGGCGCGTTCGCGGGCCTGGAGAAGATCATCCAGGACCGGGTGGGCAAGCGCGGCCTGGGCTTCGGCGCCGAGGTGCGCACCAAGGCGGAGGTCGACGCGGCGGACTACTTCGCCGACTCGATGCCCGAGGACCTGATCAAGTTCGGCCTGATCCCCGAGTTCATCGGCCGCCTGCCGATGGTCGCGAGCGTCACCAACCTCGACAAGGAATCCCTGGTCAGGATTCTCACCGAGCCGAAGAACGCGCTGGTCAAGCAGTACCAGAAGCTGTTCGAGATGGACGGGGTCGAGCTGGAGTTCACCCGCACCGCCATGGAGGCCGTCGCCGACCAGGCGATCCTGCGCGGCACCGGTGCGCGTGGCCTGCGGGCGATCATGGAGGAGGTCCTGCTGCCGGTGATGTACGACATCCCGAGCCGCACGGACGTCGCCAAGGTCGTCATCACGGAGCAGACCGTGAAGGAGAACGTGAACCCGACGATCGTGGCCCGGCAGCCCTCGCGCCGGGAGCGCCGCGAGAAGTCGGCGTGAGTTGTCCCTCCCGCACGCGCTGATCCTGCACGGACTGGGTGGTTCCGGGCCGGCGCACTGGCAGAACTGGCTGGCGGGCGAGTTGGCCCACCACGGTGGGACGGTCGACCTGCCGCAGTTCACCGGCCCGGACTCACCGCGCCTGGCGGTGTGGCTGGACGAGTTGCGCACGCACCTCGCGGCCATGCCCACGTCATCCGAACGGGTGGTCGTGGCGCACTCGCTGGCGGGACTGCTGTGGCTGCACCACGCGGCGGGGGAGTTCGACGGGGCGCTGCGGGTCGACCGGGTACTCCTGGTCGCCCCGCCCGCGCCCGACTACGCCGACGAGCCCCTGATCCACGAGTTCCTGCACCCCGCGGCGGACTCCGGGGCGCTGCGCCGGGCCGCCGCGTCCACGCGGCTGGTGGTGGGCGGCGACGACCGGTACTGCCCGGTCGGGAAGGCGAAGCTGCTGGCCGAGGCGCTGCGGGTCGAGGTGGACGTCATCCTCGACGGTGGTCACCTGAACGCGGACTCCGGGTACGGCCCGTGGGCGGCGGTGCTGAAGTGGGTCCGCAGCGGCCGGACACCCCTGACGCCGCGCTGAACCCCGTCACCGCCACCCCCTCAGGGCGCGGTGACGACCACCCGGAACAGGGTGAACGCCGCCAGGAACGGTCCGGCTGCCAGGTCGGCGAGCCACGCGTCGGCCGCGGCCCGGGTGAGGTGGCCGGCGGCGGCGGCGCGGTGCGCGTTGCGGGTCAGGCCCAGCAGGTGGTCGGCGGTGTCGAAGTCGCGCAGCACCGGGGCGGTGGTCCCGACCGACTCCACGCGCAGCCCCGCGCCGGACGCGAGCCGGGCCAACCGGCGTCCCACCACCGGGTGGCGGACGACGCGGTCGCACACGAACCGGTTGAACGCGAGGTTCGCGCTGACCGCGCCCGGGTCGAGGACGAGGGTCTCCCAGTCGGGCTGCGCCAGCACGGCGCGCCCGCCGGGCCGCAGGACCCGCGCCACCTCGGCGAGGACGGCCGCCGGGTCGCGCACGAGGTGCAGCACGCGGTCCACCCGGACCCGGCTCACCGAACCGGGGTCGAGCGGGAGGGCGTGGGCGTCGCCCAGGAGCACCTCGACGGGCAGGCCCTCGGTGCGGCGGCGCGCCTCGGCGACCATGACCGGGTCGAGGTCGACGCCGATGACGGAACCGGCGCGCTCGGCCATGGCGGGCAGGTCGGTGCCGGGGCCGCAGCCCAGGTCGAGGGCGGTGTCCTCGGGGCGCAGGTCCAGGGCGTCCAGCAGGCGCAGCTTGTAGCCGCGGCCCTCGCGCGCCGCGTGGTCGAGGTAGTCGATGGGGTCCGGGAGCGTCGTCGGCATGTGCCGAGGCAACCACGGCCGCGTGGAGGTCCCGGTGGGGGGACGTGCGGGTCGTGTGAAGGGTTCAGCGCGGCACGCGGCGGCCCAGGAAGCGGACGACGTCGGGGACGATCCTGCGGTAGAACGCGTCGTCGTGCCCGCCGGGGGTGATGGACTCCACGGCCAGCCTGGCGTTCTCCAGCAGGGTCGTGGTGCCGTCGACGAACCGGTCGCGGTCGCCGACCCACACGCCGATCGGCGCGTCGCCGAGCTTGTCGAGGTTCCTGAGCGGGTCGAGGCGGGCCCACTGCTCGGGGCCGCGGAACGCGTCGCGCTTCGCCATCTCCTCCCACGTGGTGATGAGGGCGGGGGAGACGGCGGCGACGGCGGCGGTCCTCTCGCGGCGCTCGGTGCGGCGGCGGCCGTAGAGCAGGGCGCCGAAGCCGCCCATGGACACGCCGGTGCAGGCGAACGGCGCGCCGTAGCCGCGTTCGGCGAGCCAGGCGGGCACCTCCTCCAGGAGCATGGCCATGGGGTCGTCGCCGGGGTGGTTCTCGTGCCAGTAGTTGTCGCCGCCGTCGACCGCGACGAACCCGAACGGCGGGACCGAACCCCGGCCCACGGCCGACACCAGCACCTCGGGCAGGCCGCCGAACGCGGCGAGGCGCGCCGTGCCGTAGCGGCCGTGCAGCAGGATCGACATGGGCAGGCCCCGGGTGGGCACGCCCGGCGGGACGAGCGTCAGCAGGTCGACCTCGCGGCCGCGGTGCTCGGAGCGCACCCGCTCGACCCGCACGACGGCCCGCTTCACGGCGGGCACGGGTCCGGCCACGCCCACGGCGTGCCGCAGCGCCTCGCCGAACGGCGCGTCGCCGTGCACCGCCGCGATCCCGACCGCCACCAGCGCGCTCCCGACCGACGCGGTGAGCACCGTGCGCCTGCTGACCATGTCGCCTCCAGCGAGTCCCTGCCCACCCATCGCGCGGGGCGGGTGCGACGTTTCCTCAGATCACGGATGCGGTCCGGAGGGCCTCCACCTGCTGCTCCGTGTAGCCGAGCCCGCGCAGCACGTGCTCGGTGTGCTCGCCCGGCGCGGGCACGGCGCCGGGGGTCCAGTCCCACGCGGAGGAGTCCACGGGTGGCCGCAGGACGGTGACCTCCCCGCCCGGCACGGTCGCGCGGGCGAGGCGGTCTCGTGCCGTGACCTGGGGGTGCGCGGGCAGGTCGGCGACGCCGCGGGTGCGGGCCGCGGGCACGTCGGCGGCGTCGAGCGCGGCGAGCAGCCCGGCCGCCGTCCACGCGCCGAAGTCGAGCGAGCGGTGCAGGTCGGCGCGGTGCTCGACGCGGGAGGCGACGGTGGCGAAGCGCGGGTCGTCGGCCAGCCCGGGCACGCCCAGCACGTCGCACAGCCGCCGCCACTGCGGGTCGTTCTGCACGGCGAGGTGCACGGCGCCGTCGGCGCACGGGAACGGCCCGTAGGGCGCGATGGTGGGGTGGTGCGCGCCGGTGCGCGGCGCGGCGGCGCCGGTGCCCACCGCGTACAGCATGGGCTGGTGCATCCACTCGGCCAGCGCCTCGAACAGCGACAGCCGCAGCGTGGCGCCCTCCCCGGTGCGGTGGCGGCGCAGCAGGGCGGCGAGCACCGCGGACTGGAGCTGCACACCCGCCGCGATGTCGGCCACCGAGATCCCGGCGCGGGCGGTGACCTCGCCGTCGCCGGTCAGCTCGACCAGCCCGGCCTCGGACTGCACGAGCGCGTCGAACGCCTTGCGGTCGGCGTAGGGGCCGTCCCAGCCGTAACCGGACAGCTCGCCGACCACGAGGTCCGGTCTCGTCGCGCGCAGCGCCCCGGCGTCCACACCCAGTCCACGCGCGGCGGCGGGCGAGAGGTTGCACAGGACCACGTCGGCCCGGGCGACGAGCCGGTCCAGCACCTCGCGGCCGGCGGGCTGCTTGAGGTCGAGGGTGACGGACTCCTTGCCGAGGTTCGTCCAGGCGAAGTAGGAGGAGACCTCGCCGCACGCGCTGTCGTAGTCGCGCGCGAAGTCGCCGCCGCCGGGCCGCTCGACCTTGACGACGCGCGCGCCGAGGTCGGCGAGCAGCCGGGTGGCGTAGGGGACGGCGACGGCCTGTTCGAGGCTGACCACCAGCACGCCGTCCAGGGGCTTCACGGGACCACCCGCTCCGCGCCGGTGTAGACGTTCATCGAGTCGCCCCGCAGGAACCCGACGAGGGTGACGCCCTGCTCCTCGGCCAGGTCGGCGGCCAGCGACGACGGCGCGGACACCGCGGCCAGCACCGGCACGCCCGCCATCGCGGCCTTCTGGACCAGCTCGAACGACGCGCGACCGGACACCATCAGCACCGTCCCGGCGAGCGGGACGCGGTCGTCGAGCACGGCCCGGCCGAGGACCTTGTCGACGGCGTTGTGCCTGCCCACGTCCTCGCGCACCACCAGGGCGTCACCAGATGTGGTGAACAGCCCGGCGGCGTGCAGGCCGCCGGTGGAGGCGAACACCTTCTGCCGCTCGCGCAGCGCGTCGGGCAGTGCGGCCAGCACGTCCACGTCCACGGTGGAGGTGTCGGCGGCGGGGGGGAAGCGGGTCTTGAGCTTCACCGCGTCCAGCGCGGCCTTGCCGCACACCCCGCAGGACGACGTGGTGTAGAAGTTGCGCTCCACGCCCGCGTCGGGCGGCGCGACGCCGTCGGCGAGGGTGATGTCGAGCACGTTGTAGGTGTTCACGCCGTCGGGGCCGGCGCCCTCGCAGAACCGGGCCACGGCGATGTCGGACAGGCCGCCGATGACGCCCTCGCTGAGCAGGAACCCGTGCGCGAGCTCCACGTCCTTGCCCGGCGTGCGCATCGTGACGGCGAGGGCCTTGCCGTTCACGCGCAGTTCCAACGGCTCCTCGGCGGCGAGGGTGTCGATCTTCGAACGGCGTTCCCGTCGCGCGTACGCGACCACCGGGCGACGCACGGTGACCCGTCCCACGGCGCACCTCCTTCACCTGGTCGGGATTTTCGCGAGCCACCGACCAGGCTACGGAGGTGCCGGGCGGCGGGTGCGCCGCCGGCCCGCGAGGTCACGGCCCCGTCGCCCGGCCGAGGACCGCGGCCGGGCGTTCCCGGCCCCTTAGGATCACCGGGTGGACTCCTACGACGTGGTGGTGGTCGGCGGCGGGCACAACGCGCTGGTGGCCGCGGCCTACCTGGCGCGGGCCGGCCGTTCGGTGCTGGTGCTGGAGAAGCTCGACCACGTCGGCGGCGCGGCGGTCAGCGAGCGGGCGTTCCCCGGTGTCGACGCGCGCCTGTCGCGCTACTCGTACCTGGTGAGCCTGCTGCCGGACCGGGTGGTGGCCGACCTCGGGCTGCGGCTGGAGCTGCGGTCGCGCTCGACGTCGTCGTACACGCCCGCCGGCGACCTGCTCGTCGAGCGGCGGCCGGGGAAGGCGACGGCCGCGTCGTTCCGCGCGCTGACCGGGTCCGACGCGGAGTTCGAGCGCTGGCGGCGCTGGTACGACGACCTGGAGGTGCTGGCGCGGGCGCTGGCGCCGACCATGCTGGAACCGCTGGTGTCGCGCGAGCACGCCCGACTGCGGGTGGACTCGGTGGCGCGCGCCCGGCTGTGGGACCAGGTCGTGGAACGGCCGCTCGGGGAGACCCTGGAGGAGCTGTTCACGCACGACCTGGTGCGCGGCGTCGTCGCCACGGACGGGCTGATCGGCACGCACGCGTCCCTGCGCGACCTGGCCGCGAACCGGTGCTTCCTCTACCACGTGGTCGGCAACGGCTCGGGTGAGTGGCGGGTGCCGGTCGGCGGCATGGGCGCGGTGACCGCGGAGCTGGAGCGGGTGGCGCGCGAGGCGGGCGCGGAGGTCGTGACCGGCGTCGAGGTGTCCCGGGTGGACGCCGACGGCCGCACGGCCGAGGTCGAGTTCGACGGGCGCGTGGTGGGTGCGCGGTTCGTGCTGTCCGGCGCCGCCCCGGCCACCCTGGACCGGCTGCGCGGCCGGGACCCGAGGACGGTGGCCGAGGGCTGCCAGGTGAAGGTGAACATGCTGCTGGAGCGGCTGCCCCGGTTCCGCTCGGGGGTCGACCCGGGGGTGGCGTTCGCGGGCACGCTGCACCTGGACGAGTCCTACGCGCAGCTGGAGACCGCCTACCGGGAGAGCGCGGCCGGCGCGGTGCCGTCGGTGCTGCCGGCGGAGATGTACTGCCACACGCTGACCGACCCGTCGATCCTCGCGCCGGACCTGGTGGAGCGGGGCTTCCACACGTTGACGCTGTTCGGCCTGCACACCCCCGCGGCGCTGTTCGAGGCCGACAACGCGGGGCTGCGCGAGCGGCTCGTCGGCCGCTACCTGGCCGGCCTGGACGCCGTGCTGGAGGAGCCGATCGCGGCCTGCCTGGCGACCGACGCCGAGGGCCGGCCGTGCCTGGAGGCCCGCACGCCGCTCGACCTGGAGGCGGAGGTCGGCCTGCCCAGGGGGAACATCTTCCACGACGGGCTGGCGTGGCCGTTCGCCGAGGACGACGACGAGGTGGGCCGCTGGGGCGTGGAGACCGACGCGGCCAACCTGTTCGTGTGCGGGGCGGGCGCGCGGCGCGGCGGCGGGGTCAGCGGCATCGGCGGCCACAACGCCGCGATGGCCGTGCTGGAGGCCGGCTAGAGCCGGGGCGGGCGCGGGTCAGAGCCGGGCGAACAGGGTGTCGACCAGCCGCGTCGCGTGGTCGACGGTCGCGCCGGAGGTGACCGTGATCTCCACGGTGCCCCGCCGTGCCGCCACGACGGTCTGCACGACCTCGCCCCTGGTGGTCGTGGCCCGGTACGCCTCGTCGTGGAAGCCGGGCACGTCCTCGACGTGCTCCTGCGCCCCCCTCCCCTCGGCGAACGACGCCGCGTCCGCGCCGGTGCGGAACCGCACGACCGCGCCGCCCCCGTCGTAGGTGCAGGTCACCACGTCGTCGCGGATCGCCTGCCGGGAGTGCTGGAGGCGCAGCTCCAACGCCGTCGCGACCACGTCCTGCGGCGCGTCGTCGCAGTTCACGCCCGCCGACTCGGTTGCCGTGGTGGACGGCGCGGACTGCGTGGCGGGCGCGGCGTCCTCCGTCGAGGTGCACGCCGTGAGGGCGAGCAGCGCGGCGGTGGCGGCGACGAGCGCGGTCCTTGCGGTCACACACCTGTGTTCGCCCGAACGGCCGCAGGCGTTACCCCCGCGCCCGGGACGCTCCGCGCCCTCAGCCTCGACCGGCGGGTGGTGCGGCACCGGGTGCTCGTCGCGAGCGTCGGCTCCTCGTGGCGCCGAGCGCCGGGGTGAGCAGCGCGCCGAGCGCCGCCGACGCGACCAGCGCCACCGCCGTCAGCGAGGTGTGCGGCGCCTGCTCGGCCGGCCACGGCGGCTGCCACCACGTGGGCGCCGGCAGGACCCCGAACGCGACCGACGACCACCGGTGCCCCCGTGTCACGGGCGCACGGTGACCCGGCGGCCCCGCGTCAGTCCGCGACTTCCGCCAACCGCACCACGATCGACTTCGACGTGGGCGTGCCGGACACGGTGGCCGTGGAGTCCAGCGGCACCAGGGAGTTCGCCTCGGGGAAGTACGCCGCCGCGCACCCGCGCGCCGTCGGGTAGGAGACCACCCGGAACCGCTCGGCCCGCCGCTCGACGACCCCGGTCGGGTCCTCCGGCCACTCGCTGACCAGGTCGACGTGCTGCCCGTCGGCCAGGCCCAGTCCGACGAGGTCGTCGGGGTTGACGAACACCACGCGCCGCCCGTCCTTCACGCCCCGGTAGCGGTCGTCCAGGCCGTAGATGGTGGTGTTGTACTGGTCGTGGCTGCGCAGGGTCTGCAGCAGCAGCCTGCCCTCCGGCACCTCCAGCACGGTCAGCTCGTTCGCCGAGAACTGCGCCCTGCCGGTGCGGGTACCGGTGAACTCGCGGGCGTCGCGCGGCGCGTGCGGCAGCACGAACCCGTCCGGCCGGCGCACCCGCTCGTTGTAGTCCCGGCAGCCCGGCACGACGCGCGCGATCCGGTCCCGGATCAGGTCGTAGTCCTTCTCGAACTCCTCCCACGGCACCGGGTGGTCCGCGCCCAGCAGGGTGCGCGCCAGGCGGCACACGATCGACACCTCCGACAGCAGCCGGTCGCTCGCGGGCGCGAGCGCGCCGCGCGAGCGGTGCACCACCGACATCGAGTCCTCGACGGTGACGAACTGCTCGCCGGAGTGCTGGAGGTCGCTCTCCGTGCGGCCGAGCGTGGGCAGGACCAGCGCCGTGCGGCCGTGCACCACGTGCGAGCGGTTGAGCTTGGTCGACACGTGCACGGTCAGGTCCAGCCCGCGCATGGCCGCCTCGGTGACCGCGGTGTCGGGCGCGGCGGAGACGAAGTTGCCGCCCACGGCGAAGAACACCCTCGCCCGGCCGTCGTGCATGGCCCGGATCGACGCCACCGTGTCGAACCCGTGCTCGCGCGGCACCGCGACGCCGAACTCCGATTCCAGGGCCGACAGGAACTTCTCCGGCATCTTCTCCCAGATGCCCATGGTGCGGTCGCCCTGCACGTTGGAGTGGCCGCGCACGGGGCACAGGCCCGCGCCGGGCTTGCCGATCATGCCGCGCAGCAGCGCGACGTTCGCGATCTCGCGGATCGTCGGCACCGAGTGCCGGTGCTGGGTCAGCCCCATGGCCCAGCAGAAGATGGTGCGCTCCGAGTCGGCCAGCATCCGCGCCAACAGCTCCACCTGCGCGCGCGGCAGGCCCGTCGCGGCGTCGACGGCGTCCCAGTCGAGGTCCCGCACGTGCTCGGCGTAGGCGTCGAAGCCGTCGGTGCGGCCCTCGACGAACTCCGCGTCGACGGCGCCCCAGGTCAGCAGGAGGTTGCCGACGGCCTGGAACAGCGCCTGGTCGCCGCCCAGCCTGATCTGGAGGAACTCGTCGGCGAGCTGCGTGCCCGCGCCGACGAGGCCGCGCGCGTTCTGCGGGTTCTTGAAGCGCAGCAGCCCCGCCTCGGGCAGCGGGTTCACCGCCACGATCCGCGCGCCGCCGCGCTTGGCGTCCTCCAGCGCGGAGAGCATCCGCGGGTGGTTCGTGCCGGGGTTCTGGCCCACCACCACGATCAGGTCCGCGCGCGCGAAGTCGTCGATGCCCACCGAGCCCTTGCCGATGCCCGTGGTCTCCGAGAGCGCCGCGCCCGACGACTCGTGGCACATGTTCGAGCAGTCCGGCAGGTTGTTCGTGCCGAACGAGCGCACCAGCAGCTGGTACAGGAACGCGGCCTCGTTGCTGGTGCGGCCCGAGGTGTAGAACACGGCCTCGTGCGGGCTCGCCAGGCCGTTCAGGTGCTCCGCGACCAGCGAGAACGCGTCCTGCCAGTCGATCGGCTCGTAGTGCGTCGCGCCCTCGCGCAGCACGAACGGCTCGGTGATCCGGCCCTGCTGCCCCAGCCAGTAGTCGGTCCTCCCGGCCAGTTCGGCCACCGGGTGCGCCGCGAAGAACTCCCGGCCGACGCGGCGGCGCGTCGCCTCCTCCGCCACCGCCTTGGCGCCGTTCTCGCAGAACTCGGCCGGCCTGCGGTGCCCCTGCGGCTCGGGCCACGCGCACCCCGGGCAGTCGAAGCCCTCGCGCTGGTTCAGCAGCCGCAACGTGGTCGCGGTGCGGGTCACCCCCATCTGCTCGACACCGCGCTTGAGCGCCACCGCCACGCCGGGGATGCCCGCCGCCCAGCGCTTCGGCTCGCTCACGTCGATCAGGGACTCGTCGATGTCCTGCTGAGGTGGCCTGCGCTCCATGACCCCATTGTGCGACCGGATGACGTGCGTGCCGCCGGCGCACCCCGCGCGAGTGCGCCGGCGGTCTCCCGATCGACCGCTCGCCGAAGGGCGACGCGGGACCGCTGTCACGGGTCGCAAGGGGTTTCACCGACCCGTGAATCCGGCGTCCTCACCTGCGCCGATCCGGTGATCAACGTTAATTGTGAGCGGCGTCACACATCATCGAATCGGCCGGACGGGTGACCCCGGTCCGGGGTTCACCCCGGGCAGCCGTCCGACGCCGACGACGGCGAGCCCACGTCGAACGACAGCCCCGGCGGCAGCGACGGATCGGTGAACGCCGGCGCCAGGAAACCCCGCCTCGCCGCCGGGCACGCCACCGAGTCGAACACCCCCGCCGACTCGTCCGCCCACAGCCCCGCCACTCCCGGACCGCCCTCGCGCAGCGAGTACCGCACCTCGAACCGGGTCATCGCCACCAGGTCCTCCGGCCCCCGCAGCTCCTCCGGCCGGGCCGCCTCGAACGCGTACGCGAACGCGTAGTCGGTGCGCACCACCAGCTCGCCCGACGGCCCCACCGCCGCCTCCATGCCGCCCCGCACCTTCGGCTCCACGCCCGCCAACCGCACCCCGTCCGCGACCCGCGTCGCCACCAGCGCCGCCTCCCCGTCGTTGCGCCCGTCGAACAGCGTCCGCACCGACTCCCGGAGGTCCGGCGCGAACAACGACAGCAGCGGCTCCACGTCGCGGTCCTGCACCACCCGCCGGTCCAACCGGGCCGCCACCACCGCCCGCCGCACCCGCTCGTAGGCCCCCGCCACCTCCTCGGCGGAGAACGACCCCACCGGGACGGCCGCCGGCGCCACGACACCCGCCTCGCCGTCCGCCCACGCCGCCGCCGACGTGCCCGCGAACGGGTCGCCCACGTCCACCGCCCGCCGTCCCGCCGCCGGGCCCCCGCCCTGCGTCGCGAACACCGCCCACGCCAGCAGCACCGCCGCCGCGGCGATCGCCGACCCCACCCAGAACCGCCGCGGCGGACGCCGCGACCGCCACCGCCGCCACCGCGCCTCCCGCTCGGCCCGCCGCACGGCCTGCCGCGACCACCCCGGGTCCCGCAGGTCCGGGTGGTCCTCGATCCGGTACTCGTCCACCAGGCCCCATTCCACTAGGTCCCCATGCCGCCCACACCAAGGCGTTAGCAGGAAATCGCCGCGAAGTCGACACGTCCCGGCGCCGGCGGCCCCGGCCGCGTGCGCCGGCACGAGCCCCCTGCTCAGCCCACTCGGACGGGGCACGGCGCCACACGTCGGTGGCGGTAGCAGCTATCTGGTGAGAAGTCGATAGCCGGCCCTCCGTAGACTTCGACCGTGACTGAGACCCCCACCGCACCCCAGCGCACCGAACTCCCGCCGGCCTGGAACCCGGCCGAGGTAGAGGCCGGGCTGTACGAGCGGTGGGTCGAACGCGGCTACTTCACGGCCGACGCCACCAGCGACAAGCCGCCGTTCTCCATCGTCCTGCCGCCGCCCAACGTCAACGGCAGCCTCCACATGGGCCACGCCCTCAACCACAGCATCATGGACGCCCTCAGCCGCCGCCGGCGCATGCAGGGCTACGAGGTGCTGTGGCTGCCCGGCACCGACCACGCGGGCATCGCCACCCAGACCGCCGTCGAGCGCGCCCTCGCCGGCGAGGGCAAGTCGCGCCACGACGTCGGCCGCGAGAAGTTCCTCGAACGCGTCTGGGAGTGGCGCGAGGAGGTGGGTGGCCGCATCCTCGGCCAGATGCGCCGCCTCGGCGACGGCGTCGACTGGAGCCGCACCCGCTTCACCATGGACGAGGGCCTGTCGCAGGCCGTCCAGACGATCTTCAAGAAGCTGTTCGACGACGGCCTCATCTACCGCGCCGAGCGCATCATCAACTGGTGCCCGCGCTGCCGGACCGCGCTGTCCGACATCGAGGTCGACCACTCCGAGGACGACGGCGAGCTCGTCTCCATCCGCTACGGCTCCGGCGACAGGTCCATCGTCGTCGCGACCACCCGCGCCGAGACCATGCTCGGCGACACCGCCGTGGCCGTGCACCCCGAGGACGAGCGCTACCGGCACCTCATCGGCACCGAGGTGGAGGTCCCCCTGACCGGCCGCCACGTGCCCGTCGTCGCCGACGAGCACGTCGACCCCCAGTTCGGCACCGGCGCCGTCAAGGTCACCCCCGCCCACGACCCCAACGACTTCGAGATCGGCCAGCGCCACGGCCTGCCCGCCCTCACCGTCATGGACGGCCTCGGCAACATCACCGCCAAGGGCCCCTTCGAGGGTCTCGACCGGTTCGAGGCGCGCCCCGCCGTCGTCGCCGCGCTGCGCGAGCAGGGCCGCATCGTCGCCGAGAAGCGCCCCTACAAGCACTCCGTGGGCCACTGCTCGCGCTGCGACACCGTCATCGAGCCCCGCCTGTCCATGCAGTGGTGGGTCAAGGTCGCGCCGCTCGCCGAGGCCGCGTCCGGCGCCGTGCGCGACGGCCGCACCACCATCCACCCGCCGGAGCTGGCCAAGCGCTACTTCGACTGGGTCGACAACCTCAACGACTGGTGCATCTCCCGCCAGCTGTGGTGGGGCCACCGCATCCCCGTCTGGTACGGCCCGAACGGCGAGGTCGTCTGCGTCGGCCCCGACGAGCAGCCCCCCGCCGGCGACGGCTGGCGCCAGGACGAGGACGTCCTCGACACCTGGTTCTCCTCCGGCCTGTGGCCCTTCTCCACCCTCGGCTGGCCCGACTCCGCCGACGACCTGGCCAAGTTCTACCCGACCAGCGTCCTGTCCACCGGCTACGACATCCTGTTCTTCTGGGTCGTCCGGATGATGATGTTCGGCCTCTACGCCATGGACGGCGTCCAGCCGTTCGACCACGTCTTCCTGCACGGCCTCATCCGCGACCAGCACGGCAAGAAGATGTCCAAGTCGCGCGGCAACGGCATCGACCCGCTCGACTGGATGGACTCCTACGGCGCCGACGCCACCCGCTTCACCCTGCTCCGCGGCGCCAACCCCGGCTCCGACCTCGCCATCGCCGAGGAGTGGGCCGCCGGCTCCCGCAACTTCACCACCAAGCTGTGGAACGCCTCCCGGTTCGCGCTCAACAACGGCGCCACCGTCGCCCGCCCCGTGCCGGCCCGCGACCGGCTCACCGACGCCGACCGCTGGATCCTCGACCTCCTCGACCAGCTCGTCACCGACGTCGACGGCCAGTTCGAGTCCTTCCAGTTCGCCAAGCTCAGCGAAGCCCTCTACCACTTCACGTGGGACGAGTTCTGCGACTGGTACCTCGAACTCGCCAAGGTCCAGCTCGCCGAGGGCGGCGCCCGCGCCGAGGCCACCCAGGCGGTCCTCGGCCACGTGCTGGAGGTCGTGCTGCGGCTGCTCCACCCGCTCACGCCGTTCATCACCGAGACCCTGTGGACCACGCTCACCGGCCGCGAGTCCGTCGTCGTCGCCGAGTGGCCCGCGCCCAGCGGCGTCGAGCGGGACGAGGTGGCCGCCCAGCGCGTCGAGGGCCTGAAGAAGCTCGTCACCGAGATCCGCCGGTTCCGCTCCGACCAGGGCCTCAAGCCCGCCCAGAAGGTCGCCGGCAAGGTCCGCGGCGCCTGCTGCGTCGACCTCGCCGACCAGGTGCCGGCCGTCCGCGCCCTCACCCGCATGACCGAACCCGAGGACGGCTTCAACGCCTCCGCGTCCCTCGACGTCGGCCTGCCGCAGGGCACCGTCAAGGTCGAGCTGGACCTGTCCGGCACCATCGACGTCGCCGCCGAGCGCAAGCGCCTCGCTAAGGACCTCGGCGTCGCCGAGAAGGAACGCGCCCAGTGCGAGGGCAAGCTCGGCAACGAGGCGTTCCTCGCCAAGGCGCCCGCCGACGTGGTCGCCAAGATCCAGACCCGCCTGGCGGCGGCCAACGCCGAGATCGACCGCATCCACGCCCGCCTCGACACCCTCCCCCAGTCGTGAGCGGGCACGACGCGGCCGGCCTCGACGACCTCCGGCAGGTCGAGTCCGAGCTGAACACCCGCTGGCCCGAGACCAAGCTCGAACCCAGCCTCACCCGCGTCCAGGCGCTCGCCGACCTCCTCGGCGACCCCCAGCGCGGCTACCCCGTCGTGCACATCGGCGGCACCAACGGCAAGACGTCCACCTCCCGGATGGTCGACGCGCTGTTCACGCGCATCGGCCTGCGCACCGGCCGGTACACCAGCCCGCACCTCCAGCTGGCCACCGAGCGGATCTCGATCGACGGCGCGCCCATCAGCCCCGAGCGCTACGTCGAGGTCTACCGCGACGTCGAGCCGTACCTCTCGATGGTCGACGCGCGCGGCGACGTGCCGATGAGCAAGTTCGAGGTGCTCACCGGCATGGCGTTCGCCGCGTTCGCCGACGCGCCCGTCGACGTCGCCGTCGTCGAGGTCGGCATGGGCGGGTCCTGGGACGCCACCAACATCGCCGACGGCCGCATCGCGGTCATCACCCCCATAGGCCTCGACCACGTCGAGTACCTGGGCGGCGACCTCGCCGGCATCGCCGAGGAGAAGGCCGGGATCATCAAGCCCGGCGCGGTGGCGCTGCTCGCCGAGCAGGACCCCGCCGTCGAGCAGGTGCTGCTGCGCCGGGTCGCCGAGGTCGACGCCACCGTCGCCCGCGCCGGCTCCGAGTTCGGGGTGCTCCGCCGCGACATCGCCGTCGGCGGGCAGGTGCTGCGGCTCCAGGGCCTCGGCGGCGTCTACGAGGACGTGTTCCTGCCCCTGCACGGCGCGCACCAGGCCGCCAACGCCGCGCTCGCCCTGGCCGCCGTGGAAGCCTTCTTCGGCGCGGGCTCCGACCGGCAGCTCGACGTGGAGGCCGTGCGCGAGGCGTTCGCCGCGGTCGCCTCCCCGGGCCGCCTCGAACGCGTCCGGGCGGCCCCGACGGTCCTCGTCGACGCCGCCCACAACCCGCACGGCGCCGAAGCGCTCGCCAAGGCGCTCGACGAGGAGTTCGGCTTCCGCAAGCTCGTCGCCGTGGTCGGCGTGATGGACGACAAGGACGCCGTGGGCATCCTGTCGGCCCTGGAACCGGTCGTGCAGGAGGTGGTCCTGACCGCCAACTCCTCGCCCCGCGCGATGGACCCGGACCTGTTGGCGGGCGTGGCCGTCCCGATCTTCGGCGAGGACCGCATGGTCGTCCAGCCGCACCTCGTGGACGCCGTCGAGGAAGCCGTGAGGCTGGCCGAGGAGAACGACGACGGCGACACCGTCTCCGGCGGCGGCGTGATCGTCACCGGCTCGGTCGTCACCGCGGGCGAGGCCCGCGCCCTCTTCGGCAAGGAGCCCGCGTGACCACCCCGGCCGCCCCCTCCCCGGCCCCCGCGCCGAAGAAGGACCCCATGAAGTCCTTCCGGGGCATCATGGCGGGCACGCTCATCCTGGAGGCGATCGTCGTCGCCCTGGCGCTGCCCGTGGTGGCCAAGCTGGGTGGCGGCATCGGCACGGGCACCGGCTACCTGGTGCTCGGTCTGATCGTCGCGTTCATCGCCACCTGCGCCGTCCTCAAGCGCGGGTGGGCGGTGTACGTGATCGTCGCGCTGCACGTGGTGATGATCGCGTCGTGGTTCGCGCTGACCGCCCTGGGCGCGATCGGCATCGTCTTCTCACTGGTGTGGACCTACCTGCTGTGGCTGCGGCGGGACGTGGCGAAGCGCATGGCGGAAGGCCGCCTGCCCAGCCAGCAGCCCTCGACGAAGCAGTAGCCGGCCGACCGGCGACCCGGCGGGCGGACTGCCCGTGCCGGTGCGGGCGCCGAACTCCGGCGCCCGCACCGGCACGGGGTCACCCGTGGTCGTTCACCCGGGGTCTCACCCCGTCGTCGCGCAACAGCGGTGTCGGGTGCAGGTGCCCCGGGGCCGGTCGCCTCGCGCCCGGTGTTCGGCGGAGAGCACGGCGTCGCCGTGCGTCGACTGCAGCAGCAGTCCCACACCCGTGGCGAAGACGACGGCCGTCGTGATCACCCCTGCCCACGGGGGTACTTCCAGGACCTGGCTCGTCCAGGCGCCCAGGAGGGTCGCGCCGACTCCGAGCACGTAGGCGTACATGGTGGTGACTGGGTTGTTTCGCCCTCCGTGATGTCGTGCCTGGATCCAGGCGCCGTCCCGATCGACGCCCCCGCCGAGGTGGATGACGGCTTCCGCCCTGTCGCGGGGGAACTGCTCGGACAGTTCGGTGCACGTGATCTCCTCGTTCCGCCGCTTCCTGCTGCCGAAGTGCATGTCATCTCCTCCGTGGTCGACGCCGACCGCACTGGTGGCGCTCCTGCGCATCCTATTGGCCACGATCGTGTGATGTACATGCGGACGTCAGGTGATAAAGGCTGAATGTCTGACTGATAGTCATATGACGATCAGCATCTTGCTTGACGATGACTGAGCGTCCTTGTAGCGTCGTCTGTCGGGAGGGTGACGTCCTCGACGAAGGCCCGGCAGTGCATCGGCGGAGGAGAGCGACATGAGCGGAAGTCCGAACCGGAACAACCCCGTCGGCGTCGAACGCGCTCACGGCTCGCTGGAGCGCGTCACGGTCAACCTGACCCCGCGTTCGTCGAAGGCGCTCGTGGACGCCATCACCCTCACCGGCGACACCAAGACCGATGCGATCAACCGCGCTCTCCAGATCTACGCCTTCCTCGAAGGGGTCTGGAGCGCGGAAGGCTCGGTGTACGTGCGCCAGGGCGCCGACGCGGAACTCGAACTGCTCCGGGCGTTCTGAGCGTTCGCGCAGGGTGACGGCGTGCGGGTTTGACGCAATATCCTGCAAGGAGTTGCAGCCGTCTGGGGCTTGTTCGGCCAGGATTGTCGTGGTTTTGTGCAACCCGCCCCGCCGTCCGTGCCGGGGCGGGTTGCAAGAACTTGCGACAAGGAGGTCGCGATGCGTCGGGCCGTCGCCGCGCTCATCGCCCTGGCCGTTGTGCCGTTCACCCCACCCCCGGCGGTCGCCGAACGGGCCGAGGCGGCCGAGCGGCTCGCCGTCGGCTCGGTCGTCGACGTCGCGCCCGGCACCCGCTCCGGGGACCGCTCGCTCGCCCGGGACGCCCTGCGCGAGGACCTGAGGGGAGAGCGGTTCTACTTCGTGATGCCCGACCGGTTCGCCAACGGCGACCCGAGCAACGACCGGGGCGGCACGTCGGGCGCCGACCGCCTCACCACCGGCTTCGACCCCGCGGACAAGGGCTTCTACCACGGCGGCGACCTCAAGGGCCTGCGCGACAGGATCGACTACCTGGACGGCATGGGGATCACCGCCATCTGGCTGACCCCGATGTTCCGCAACCGGTGGGTGCAGGGCTCCGGCGCCGACGTGTCCGCCGGCTACCACGGCTACTGGACCACCGACTTCACCCGGCTCGACCCGCACTTCGGCACCACCAACGACATGCGGCACCTCATCCGGGACGCGCACCGGCGCGGCATGAAGGTGTTCTTCGACATCGTCGCGAACCACACCGCCGACCTGATCGGGCACGCCGAGGGCGAGTACGACTACGTCAGCACGGGCGCCGAGCCCTACCTGGACGAGCGGGGCGACCCGGTCGACATCTCCGCCATCGCGGGGCGGGAGGACTTCCCGGAGATCACCGGGCCGTACACGCCGGTGGTGAACGGGCAGAAGACCCCCGCGTGGCTGAACGACCCGTCGCTCTACCACAACCGGGGCGACTCGACGTTCAGCGGCGAGTCGGCCGAGTACGGCGACTTCCACGGCCTCGACGACCTGATGACCGAGCACCCGACGGTCGTCAGGGGCATGAAGCGGATCTTCACCAGCTGGATCGACACGCTCGGCATCGACGGCTACCGCGTCGACACCGTCAAGCACGTCAACATGGAGTTCTGGCAGGCGCTCGCGCCGCACGTGCAGCGGTACGCGGAGATGCGCGGCAAGCGGGACTTCTTCGTCTTCGGCGAGGTCTTCGACGCGGACCCGGCGTTCACCTCGCGCTACACCACCGAGGGCCGCATGCAGGCCACGCTGGACTTCCCGTTCCAGAGCGGCGCGGCGACGTTCCTGTCCGGTGGCGGCGCGGAGCGGCTCGCCGAGGTGCTCGTCGACGACGACCGCTACACCGACGCCGACTCGAACGCCTCCTCGCTGCCCACCTTCCTCGGCAACCACGACATGGGCCGCATCGCGTGGATGGTGGGGCAGAAGCGGCCCGGCGCGTCCGAGGCGGAGCTGCTGGACCGGCTGGAGCTGGGCAACGCCCTCATGTACCTGTGGCGCGGCAACCCGGTCGTCTACTACGGCGACGAGCAGGGCTTCGCGGGCGCGGGCGGCGACAAGGACGCCCGGCAGGACATGTCCGCCTCGAAGACCCCGGAGTACGCCGCCGAGCAGCTGATCGGCAGCGACCGGACCGGCGCGGTCGACAACTTCCGCACCGACCACCCGCTGTACCGGCAGCTCAAGGCGCTGGCGGAGTTCGTCGACGCCGACCCGGTGTGGCGCGACGGCAACCAGGCCCTGCGCCTCGCCCGGGGCGACGTGCTCGCGTTCAGCCGCACCGCCCGGGACCGGCAGGTCGAGCACCTCGTGGTCGCCAACGCGGGCACCGAGCCCGCCACCGTCGAGGTCCCCGCGTCCGGCGCCGGCTACCGGCCCGTGTGGCCGTCGGCCGGGGCACAGGTGAACGCGAAGGACGGCAAGGTCACCGTGACCGTGCCCGCGCTGTCCGCCCTCGTGCTGAAGGGCACGGGCAGGCTGCCGTCCGCCGCGCCCGCGCCGACGCTGGTCGTGCCGCCCGCCGGCACCGTGCTGGACGACCGGGTGGAGCTGCGCGCCGACGGCGTCACCTCCCCGTACGCGCAGGCCACGTTCGCCGCGCGGGTCGCGGGCGAGCGCGACTGGCAGGTCATCGGCACCGACGACGCCGCGCCGTACCGCGTGTTCGCCGACCTGGCGTCCCTGCCGGGCGCGGCGGTCGGCAAGGACGTCGAGGTCAGGGTCGTCGCGAAGGACGCGCGGGGCGCGCTGGGCGCGGACGGCGCGAAGGTCGGGCTGGTCGCCGCGCCGCCGGTCGAACCGCCGGGCGCGACGTCCTCGGACTGGCTGGTCGTGCACTACAACCGCCCGGCCGGCGACTACGCGGGCTGGGGCCTGCACGTGTGGGGCGACGTGGAGAGCGCCCCGACGTGGGACGCGCCGCTGCCGTTCGCGGGGGAGACCCCGTACGGCCGGTTCGCCTGGGTGAAGCTGAAGCCGGGCGCGCGATCGGTCGGCCTGATCGCGCACAAGGGCGACGAGAAGGACACCGACGGCGACCGGTTCGTCGACCCGGGCGCGACGCCGCAGGTGTGGCTCGCGCAGGGGCGGACCGCCGTGCACCCCACCGAGGTCGCCGCCACCGGCCGGGCCGTCGTCACGCACACCGGTGACGCGACGGGCCTCGTCGCGCGGGTCGGCACCACCGACCACCCGTTCACCGGGGGAGTCGCGACGATCCCGACGACGTCCCCGGTCGAGTTCTCCGTGGTGCGCGACGGCGTCGTCGAGGCCACCGGCCGCACCGCCGGTCACGCCTGGGTCGCCGGGGGCGAGGTGCACGCGAGCCCCGCCGCCGCCGAGAACCGCGCCGTGATCCACTACCACCGCCCGGACGGCGACTACGCCGGCTGGACGCTGTACCACTGGACGGGGTCGCTGGAACCGAGCCCCGGCTGGAACCAGTCGCGCGTGCCCGACGGCGCGGACGGCTTCGGCGCCTACTGGTCCGTCGCCCTCGAACCCGGCGCGCCGGGGCTGAGCAACATCATCCACAAGGGCGACGCCAAGGACCCCGGACCCGACCAGTTCCTCGACGTCGCCGGCACCGGCCACGAGGTCTGGTACGTGTCCGGCTCCACCAAGGCCGACGGCTCGATCTCCTACGTGCTGCCCCCGTCCGGCGGCGAGGCCGTGGAGGACGACCTCACCAAGGCCAAGGCGATCTGGGTGACGAAGGACCTCGTGGTGTGGGACGTGCCGGTCGTCGCGTCCGACGGCTACCGCATCGAGTACGACGGCAAGGTGCTGCGGCTCGACCCGTCGACCGAGGCCGTGCCCGAGAAGTTCCCGCACCTGCGGGGCAAGCCGGTGTTCGAGGTCCGCGCCGCCGACACCGGCCGGGTGGACGAGGCGCTGCGCGGCAGGCTCTCCGCCGTGCACGTCGACTCCGGCGGCGGGCTGCGCCACCGCACGGGCGTGCAGGTCGCGGGCGTCCTGGACGACCGGTTCGCCGCCGCGGCGACCGGCCTGGCCTACGGGCCGACGTTCGCCGGCGCCGACGTCACCGCGCGCCTGTGGGCGCCCACCGCGTCGTCGGTGAAGCTCAAGCTCTACGACCGACCCGCCGGCGACCCCGTCCGCACCGTGGACCTCGTCCGGGACGACGCGTCCGGCTCGTGGTCGGCGTCCGGGAGGTGGAAGGACAAGTACTACCTCTACGAGGTCACGGTCGCCGGGCGCACGGTCAGCGTGACCGACCCGTACTCGGTGGCCCTCGCGGTGGACTCGACGCACTCGCAGTTCGCCGACCTGGGCGACGCCCGCACGATGCCCGAGGGCTGGGCGTCGGAGGTGGCGCGCGGCCTCGGCGGCGACCCGACCGAGCACGGCGTCACCGAGCTGCACGTGCGGGACTTCTCCATCGGCGACGAGTCCGTGCCCGCCGCCGACCGGGGCACCTACAAGGCGTTCACGCACCGCTCGTCCACCGGCATGACGCACCTGCGGCAGCTCGCCGAGGCCGGGCTGGACACCGTGCACCTGCTGCCCACGTTCGACATCGCCACCATCCCCGAGAAGCGCGCCGACCAGCGGCGGCCCGCCTGCGACCTGGGCTCGCTGCCCCCGGCGTCCGAGGCGCAGCAGGCGTGCGTCGCGGAGGCGGCGGCGGGGGACGGCTTCAACTGGGGCTACGACCCGTTCCACTACGACGTGCCCGAGGGCTCCTACGCCACGGACGACGCGCAGACCGGGTGGGCGCGCTCGAAGCAGTACCGCGAGATGGTGAAGTCGTTGCACGCCAACGGCAACCGCGTGGTGGTCGACGTGGTCTACAACCACACCGCCGCCTCCGGTGACGCCGCGACGTCGGTGCTCGACAAGGTGGTGCCGGGTTACTACCAACGGCTGAACCTCGACGGCACCGTCGCCAACTCCACGTGCTGCGCGAACACCGCCACCGAGAACGCCATGATGGGCAAGCTCGTCGTGGACTCCGCGGTGCGCTGGGCGAAGCTGTACAAGGTCGACGGGTTCCGGTTCGACCTGATGGGCCACCACCCCAAGGCGAACGTCCTCGCCGTGCGGGCCGCCCTGGACGCCCTCACCGTCGAGCGCGACGGCGTGGCCGGCCGCGACATCCGGATCTACGGCGAGGGCTGGGACTTCGGCGAGGTCGCCGGCAACGCCCGGTTCGAGCAGGCCACCCAGGCGAACATGGCGGGCACCGGCATCGGCACGTTCAGCGACCGGCTGCGCGACGCCGTGCGCGGCGGCGGGCCGTTCGACGAGGACCCGCGCGCGCAGGGCCTCGCGTCGGGCCTCGCGGGCGACCTCAACGGCTCCCCGGCCAACGGCGACGTGGCCGCGCGCCTGGCCAACTACACCGACCTGGTGAAGCTGGGCATGGCGGGCAACACGGCGTCCTACCGGTTCGAGTCGACGTCGGGCGGCACGGTCGCCGGCCGCGACGTGACGTACAACGGCTCACCCGCCGGGTACGCGGGCGGGCCGTCCGACGTGATCACCTACGTCGACGCGCACGACAACGAGACGCTGCACGACTCGCAGACGTTCAAGCTGCCCGTCGGCACGTCGCCGGCGGACCGGGTGCGGATGCAGAAGGTGGCGCTCGCCCCCGTGCTGCTCGGCCAGGGCCAGCCGTTCCTGCACGCCGGGGCGGAGTTCCTGCGCTCCAAGTCGCTGGACCGCAACAGCTACGACTCCGGCGACTGGTTCAACCGCTACGACCCGTCGTTGCGGGACAACGGGTTCGGCCGCGGCCTCCCGCCGGCCCCCGACAACCGGGACAAGTGGCCCCACGCCGCGCCGCTGCTCGCGAACGCCGCGCTGAAGCCGTCGCCGGCGGACATGCGCACGGCCGTGGACAACACCCTGGAGCTGCTGCGCATCCGCAGGTCGTCGCCGCTGTTCAGCCTGAACGACGCGGCGCTCGTGCAGCGGAAGCTGTCGTTCCCGACCGCCGAGCCCGGTCTCGTCGTCGCGCACCTGGACGACACGGCCGGCCCGGACGTCGACCCGGCGCTGGACGGCGTGCTGGTCGTGGTCAACCCGTACCCGGTGGCGAAGTCCGCCGCCGTCGCGGGCGACTGGACCACCCACGCCCTGAGCACCGATAAGGCCACCGCGGCCGGCGGCGCGGTCACCGTCCCGCCCCGTTCGGTGGTGGTCCTGACCCGCTAGCGGTCGGCGCTCGTCGACGCCCGTCAGTGGTCGGCGAGCTCGGTGCGCGACCGGACGTCCTCGGCGCGCAGGATGCGGAACTCCCGCTCCTGCGCGCCGAGGACTTTCAGGAACCCCGGGCTGGTCTCCATCACGTACCCCTCGAACGGCTCGTCGGTCCCGATGCGCTCCAGCGGCACCCACGGCGTGGCCACCAGCGCCGCGACGACCAGCGCCACCGCGCCCACCACGTACCCGAAGCGGCGCAGCACGAACGTCACCACCCCGGTCAGGCCGGGACGCCGGCGCAGCCGTTCGACGACCACCGGCAGCCCCGTGAGCACCACCGCGCCCACCGGCACCCACCAGCGGTGGTAGGTCAGCACGTGCGCCACCGGGAAGGCCACCAGCACCGCCGTCGCCAACGGCGCCCGCGCGCGACCGCGTGCCCACCGCGTAGAACACCGTCAGCGGCACCATCAGCACGAGCAGCGCGCTGCTGATCCGCGAGTCGGCCATGAACGTCCCCAGGAACACCCCCGGGGCGTCCTCCAGGTCCAGCGTGTGCAGCAGCGCGAACGCGGTGTGCCAGTCGTAGTGCGACACCGCCAGGAGTCGCAGCAGCACGAACAGCAGGGCGGCCCCGGTCAGCGCCGACCCCGCGCGGCCCCCGCCGGTGTGGTCGTTCTCGGTGGTCACGGCGGGCAGGGTGCCGGCCACCGTTACCCTGGACCCCAGTTGCACAATCCCGTACGAAGGAGTACTGACCGCCGTGAGCGAGCGCACCCTGGTCCTGGTCAAGCCCGACGGCGTCAGCCGAGGCCTGGTCGGCGAGGTCATCTCCCGCATCGAGCGCAAGGGCCTGCACCTGGCCGCCCTCGAACTGCGCACCGTGGACCGCGCGACCGCCGAGCAGCACTACGCCGAGCACGACGGCAAGCCGTTCTTCGGCGACCTGGTCGAGTTCATCACCGGCGGCCCGCTGGTCGCGCTGGTGGTGGAGGGCACCCGTGCCATCCCCGCGTTCCGCCAGTTGGCCGGCGGCACCGACCCGGTCGAGAAGGCCACCCCCGGCACGATCCGCGGTGACTTCGGCCTGGAGGTCCAGTTCAACCTGGTCCACGGCTCGGACTCGCCGGAGTCGGCGGAGCGCGAGATCAAGCTCTGGTTCCCGAACCTCTGAGCGACGCCTCGAACGGCCCGGAACCCCCCGCGGTTCCGGGCCGTTCGCGTGCCGACCGATCCCGACGCGGGTGCCCGCGCCGTCCCCCGGGACGGTGATCGCGGGAACGGGCGGCCGCGCGGAGGAAAACCACCCCTGCGCCGTCGGACCCCACCGCTACCGTGATCCACGTGACGCCCCTCGTCGAAGCCAAGGCACTCACCAAGAGGTTCGGCACGTTCGAGGCCGTGCGCGGCATCGACGTGGAGGTCGGACCGGGGGAGGCGTTCGGCTTCCTGGGGCCCAACGGCGCGGGCAAGTCCTCCACCATGCGGATGGTCTCCTGCGTCTCCCCGCGCACCGGCGGCGACCTCACCGTCCTCGGCATGGACCCGGACGTGGACGGCCCGAAGATCCGCGCGCGGCTGGGCGTGGTGCCGCAGCAGGACAACCTCGACACCGAGCTGACCGTGCGGCAGAACCTGGAGGTCTACGGCCGCTACTTCGGGCTGTCGCGCGCCGCGGTGCGGGCCAAGGCGGTCGAGCTGATGGAGTTCGCCCAGCTCACCGACCGCGCCGACGCCGAGGTCGAACCGCTGTCCGGCGGCATGAAGCGCCGGCTCACGATCGCCCGCTCCCTGGTCAACGACCCGGAGCTGCTGCTGCTCGACGAACCCACCACCGGCCTCGACCCGCAGGCCCGCCACCTGCTGTGGGACCGGCTGTTCCGGCTCAAGCAGTCCGGCGTCACGCTCATCGTCACCACGCACTACATGGACGAGGCCGAGCAGCTGTGCGACCGGCTCGTGGTGATGGACGGCGGCCGGATCGCCGCCGAGGGGGCGCCCGGCGAGCTGATCCGCCGCCACTCGACCCGCGAGGTCCTCGAACTGCGCTTCCCGCCCGGCGAGCAGGACCCCGGACCGGTGCGCGACCTGGGGGAGCGGGTCGAGGTGCTGCCGGACCGGGTCCTGGTCTACGCCGACGACGGCGAGGCTGCCCTGTCCGCGGCCCACGCGCGGGGCGTGCGGCCGGTGTCGAGCCTCGTGCGCCGCTCCGGGCTGGAGGACGTGTTCCTGCGCCTCACCGGCCGGACGCTGGTCGACTGATGGCCGGGCACGTGACCGGCCCGCTGCGGGCCGCCTTCCTCACCGTGGAGGGCCACTGGGTGTGGTACCGCCGCAACTGGCGCGCCACGGTGATCTCCAACTTCCTCCAGCCGGTGCTGATGCTGCTGGCCATGGGCCTCGGCTTCGGCTCGCAGGTGCAGGCCGGGCCGGCGACCGGCGGTCACCCGTACGTGGTGTTCCTGGCCCCGGCGCTGCTGGTGCTCACCGCCGTGCAGAACGCGATGTTCGAGTCGACGTGGGCGGTGTTCTCGGCGTTCAAGTGGCAGCAGACCTACGTCGGGATCGTCGCCACCCCCATCACGCCCGCGCAGGTCCTGCACGGGCGGCTGCTGTGGAACGCGCTGCGGCTGACCGCGAGCACGCTGGTGTTCCTGGCCGTCGCCACCGCCCTGGGCGCCGTCACCACCCCCGCCGCGCTGTGGGCGTTGCCGTTCGCGGTGCTCGCCGGCATGGCGTTCAGCGCGCCCGTGATCGCCTTCACCGCCACCAGGCGGAAGCCGGACGCGTTCAACTCGCTCTACCGGTTCCTGCTGATGCCGATGACCCTGTTCACCGGCGCGTTCTTCCCGCTCGACCAACTACCCGCCTGGCTGCACCCGCTGGCCTGGCTCACCCCCGTGTGGCACGGCATCGAGCTGGCCCGCGGCGCCGCGTTCGGCACCCTCGGCGTGCTCCCCGCCCTCGGCCACGTCGCCTACCTGGCCGCGATGGTGGCCGTGGGCGTCGTGCTGGGTCGCCGCCACTTCCACCGGAGGCTGACCCGATGACCCGCACCCTCGACCGCGCCGCGTCGGGGACGACCCGCGGCCTGCTGTTCCGGCTGGTCCCGCCCGGCCTGTACGCGGGCCGCGCGCACGCCCTGGTCGAACGCGCCTACGTGGTCAACCGGCGTGCCTGGCTCGCCGTGGTGTCCGGGTTCTTCGAGCCGCTGTTCTTCCTGCTCTCCCTCGGCTTCGGCTTCGGGCGGCTCGTCGGGACCGTCCAGGGGCCGGACGGGCCGATCGGCTACGCCGCGTTCGTCGCGCCCGCCCTGCTCGCCGCCTCGGCGATGAACGGCGCGGTGTTCGACGCGACGTTCAACCTGTTCTTCAAGTTCAAGTACGCGAAGGTCTACGACGCGGTGCTGGCCACCCCGATGGGACCGGTCGACATCGCGCTGGGCGAGGCCACGTGGTGCCTGATCCGCGGCGGCCTGTACTCGGGCGGGTTCCTCGTGGTGATGCTGTCGTTCGGCCTGGTCGACTCGCCGTGGGCGCTGCTGGCGCTGCCGGTGTGCCTGCTGGTCGCGGTGGCGTTCGCGGCGGTCGGCATGGCCGCGGCCACGTTCATGCGTTCGTGGCACGACTTCGACCTGGTGCAGCTGGCCGTGCTGCCGCTGTTCCTGTTCTCGACCACGTTCTACCCGCTGTCGGTGTACCCGGGCTGGTTGCAGGCGGTCGTGCGGTGCACCCCGCTGTACCACGCGATCGAGCTGACCAGGGGCCTGACCACCGGGAACGTCGCCTGGGCCGACCTCGGGCACGTCGCCTACTTCGCGGTGATGGCCGTCGTCGGGGTGGCCGTCGCGTCGCGGCGGCTCGGCAGGCTGCTGCTGACCTGAGGCGCACCCGCTGTTCGGAGCGCCGCCGGCGGTGCCGTTACCCTGGGGCGCGTGAGTGTCGAGTCGGTCTTCCCCGCCCTGGAACCCCTCCTGCCGAGGGTGTCCAAGCCGGTGCAGTACGTCGGCGGGGAGCTCAACGCGACCGTCAAGGACTGGGACGCCGCCGCCGTGCGGTGGGCCCTGATGTACCCGGACGCCTACGAGGTCGGGCTGCCCAACCAGGGCGTCATGATCCTGTACGAGGTCCTCAACGAGCAGCCGGACGTGCTGGCCGAGCGGACCTACGCCGTGTGGCCCGACCTGGAAGCGCTCATGCGCGAGCATGGCGTGCCGCAGTTCACCGTGGACGGCCACCGGCCCGTCGGCGCGTTCGACCTGTTCGGCGTCAGCTTCGCCACCGAGCTCGGCTACACGAACATGCTCAACGCGCTCGACCTGGCCGGCATCCCGGTCCACGCCGCCGACCGCACCGAGGCTCACCCGATCGTGGTGGCCGGTGGTCACGCGGCGTTCAACCCGGAACCGATCTCGGCGTTCGTCGACGCGGCGGTGCTGGGCGACGGCGAGGAAGCCGTCCTGGAGATCACCGACATCGTCCGCCGCTGGAAGGCCGAGGGCTGCCCCGGCGGCCGCGACGAGGTCCTGACCAGGCTCGCCGAGACCGGTGGCGTGTACGTGCCGCGGTTCTACGACGTCGAGTACCTGCCCGACGGGCGCATCCAGCGGGTCGTGCCCAACCGCGAGCGCGTGCCCTACCGGGTGTTCAAGCGGACCACGATGGACCTCGACGCGTGGCCGTACCCGAAGCAGCCGCTGGTGCCGCTCGCGGAGAGCGTCCACGAGCGGATGAGCGTCGAGATCTTCCGCGGCTGCACGCGCGGCTGCCGGTTCTGCCAGGCGGGCATGATCACCCGCCCGGTGCGCGAGCGCTCCATCGAGGGCATCGGCGCCATGGTGCAGCGCGGCCTGGAGGCCACCGGGTTCGAGGAGGTCGGCCTGCTGTCGCTGTCCAGCGCCGACCACTCCGAGATCGCCGAGGTCACCAAGGGCCTCGCCGACCGCTACGAGGGCACCAACACGAGCCTGTCGCTGCCGTCGACCCGGGTGGACGCGTTCAACATCGACCTGGCCAACGAGCTGTCCCGCAACGGCCGCCGCTCGGGCCTCACGTTCGCGCCCGAGGGCGGCAGCGAGCGCATCCGCCGCGTCATCAACAAGATGGTGTCGGAGGAGGACCTGATCCGCACCGTCAGCGCGGCGTTCGGCGCGGGCTGGCGGCAGGTGAAGCTGTACTTCATGTGCGGCCTGCCCACCGAGACCGACGACGACGTGCTCCAGATCGCGGAGATGGCCAAGAACGTCATCCGCGCCGGCCGCGAGGTGTCGGGCCGCAAGGACGTCCGCTGCACCATCTCCATCGGCGGGTTCGTGCCCAAGCCGCACACCCCGTTCCAGTGGGCCGCGCAGTGCGACCCGGAGACCGTGGACGACCGGCTGCGCAAGCTGCGCGACGCGGTCAACTCCGACCGCTCGCTGGGCCGCAACATCGGCATGCGCTACCACGACGGCAAGCCGTCCCTGATCGAAGGACTGCTGTCGCGCGGCGACCGGCGCATCGGCCTCGTCATCGAGCGGGTGTGGCGCGAGGGCGGCCGCTTCGACGGCTGGTCCGAGCACTTCTCCTACGACCGCTGGGTGAACGCCGCCGCGACCGAGCTGGAGCCGCTGGGCGTGGACCTGGCCTGGTTCACCACCCGTGAGCGCGAGGAGCTGGAGGTCCTGCCCTGGGACCACCTCGACTCGGGGCTCGACAAGGAGTGGCTCTGGGCCGACTGGCAGGACGCGCTGGACGAGCGGGAGCAGGACGACTGCCGCTGGACGCCGTGCTTCGACTGCGGTGTGTGCCCCGCGATGGGCACGGACATCGAGGTCGGGCCGACCGGGCGGACGCTGCTGCCGATCTCGCCGGTGGGCAAGGGCTCACCGGTGCGCAACCCGGCGCTGACCAAGCCCTGACCCCGCCGGGGACCCACCCCGGTGGGTGATGTTCGTCACACCCGTTTCGCCGACCGGTGCGGGATCACTCCCGCACCGCGGCCAGCGCGTCGACCACGCCGTGGCCGTAGAAGCCGTTGTACTCCGAGTACCCCGTGCAGAACGCGTCCTGCACGCCCGTGCCGTTGAGGTCGTAGTCGGCGGGGCACGGCAGCGTCTCGGCCTGCGCGTTGAGCATCCGCGACAGCTCCGGCGCCCCCGCCTCCGGGTGCGTGGACGCCAGCAGCGCCGCCACCCCGGCCACGTGCGGCGCGGCCATCGACGTGCCGCACGAGTAGTCGTACCCCGACGGCACGGTCGAGAGCACGCAGCCGTTCTGCGCGTCGTCCGGCACCTGCTTCCGGTCGCCGCCGGGCGCCGTCACGTCGACCGCGCCCAGCCCGTAGGAGCTGTACCCGGCCTTCACCTTCTCCGAACCGATCGACGACACCGCCACGACGTTGCGCAGCTGTGCGGGCAGCACCAGGCACGTGTTGTCCACCGGCTGCGGCTTCACGTCCTCGGGCGCCGCGTTGGTCGGGCTCAGCGCGTCCAGGCCCGGCTTGGTCAGGTCGACCGCCCCGTTGCCCGCCGCCGCCACCGTCAGCACGCCGCGCGCGGTCGCGTACTCCACCGCCCGGCGCACCGCCTCGTACACGACGGACTGGCCCACCTTGTTCTGGCAGGTGAACACCCACGGGTCGATGAAGTAGCTGTTGTTCGTGATGGTCATGCCCCGTTCCGCGGCCCACATGAACCCGCACACCGCGTACTCGGGGTAGATGAACCCGGCGTCGTCCACGACCTTCACCGAGGCGATCCGCACACCCGGGGCGACGCCCGTGGTGCCCAGGCCGTCGTCGGCCGCCGCGATGGTGCCCGCCACGTGCGTGCCGTGCGCCGACGTCGTCGGCGACCACGCCGCCTGCGCCGGGTCGGCCACACCGGTCGTGCAGCCCGCCGACAGCTCGGGGTCGAGCGCGCCCACCAGGTCGGGGTGCGCCGGGTCGATGCCCGAGTCGAGGACGCCGACCACCACGTCGCGGCTGCCGGTGCTCACCGCGTGCGCCTCGGCGGCCCGGATGAGGTCCATGTCCCACTGCTCGGCGGTGCGGTCCACCGCGCCCGCGGTCCGGCGCGTTCCGCCCAGCTCGTCGTCCTTCGTCTTGCGCGCCGGCGCGCCCGTGCGCCTGGACAGGCCGTCCTGCTGGGCGCTGTAGGTGCGCTCCACGCCCATCCGGCGGGTGAAACCGGGATCGGCCGAGACCGCGACCGCGACCGCGATCTGCGGGTAGTAGCCCGTCGTGGTGCCGCACGCGCCCGCCACGCTGGCGTTCGCCAGCGGCTCGCTGGTGCCACGCTCGAACACCACGAGGTAGCGCAGCGTCGGTCCCGGCTGCACGCACCCCGGCGTGGTCGGCGGGGCCTCGGGTTCGGCCGAGGCGCCCGCGGTGGCCGCGAAGCAGCCCGTCGCGAGCAGCACCGACGTGACCGCGACCGCTCGGACGCGGCGGAGCAGAGGCACGGGGGACCTCCAGGGCTGGACCGGGCCGGTCGCCACGACGGCGATCCGTCACTACTCACTGCTGCCGACCGGACGGTAACCAGGTGAACGGGAGCAGACAAGCGCAACGGTGCCGAGCACGTCCACGGTACCGTCCTCCTGGAGTAGGAGCGTGGACCGTTGGGGTGCTCACCCCATCGGGGACCACCCGGGTAACCAGGGGAGCAGCACTGAGCCGCCAGCAGCAGCCCAACCCGTCGGCCGCACCGGTGCAGAAGCTCCGGCTGCGCTACGCCAAGCGCGGACGGTTGCGGTTCACGTCACACCGCGACATCGCACGCACGTTCGAGCGCGCCCTGCGCCGGGCGGGCGTCCCGATGGCCTACTCCCAGGGCTTCAGTCCTCACCCGAAGGTGTCATGGGTGGGCGCGGCGCCGACCGGTGTGGCGAGCGAGGCCGAGTACGTCGAGGTCCAGGTCGTGGACCGGGTCGACCCGGAGGCCCTGCGCGTCGCGCTGGACGCCGTGCTGCCGCCCGGCCTCGACGTGCTGGAGGTGGTCCAGTCGAGCGGCGGCACGCTGCCCGAGCGGATCGAGGCCAGCGCGTGGCGGCTGGAACTGCCCGGCGTGTCGCCCGAAGACCTGACCGAAGCGGTCTCCGCGCTGATGGCCGCGGAGTCCGTCGAGGTCGAGCGGTTGACCAAGGACGGCAAGAAGGTGCTCGACGTGCGGCCGGCCGTCGTGTCGGCCCAGGTGGACGTGCATTCGAGCGATGCGGGACACGATGCCGGGGATTTGTCACAACCGTGTGGGATACTCATGACGGTCGTACGGCAGACAACCCCTACCGTGAGACCCGACGACGTGCTGAGCGCGCTCCGAGTCGTCGCCGACCTGGTTCCGCCGGTGCCCGCGAAGGCGACCCGGATGGCGCAGGGGCGGCTCGACGACGAAGGCGGCCTGGTCGACCCGCTTGCCCTTGACAGGGCGGCGGAGGTCTGACCGGACGGCCGGAGCGGCGCTGACGGCGTCGTCGAGGAGGAGTTATAGGACCTGCTGTGCCGCACGCCCCACGGGCGGGCGCCACAGCGCGAGGCAAGGATTCCCGCCGCCAGCCGCGGCGGTGAGTGGACAAGAGAGGCCCCTGCGCGGCCGCGTCGGTTGGGACGCGCCCGGGGGCGGAGGAGCTGCATTGTCGAACACGGAAAAGCCCGCCGGCTCCGCCGGCGGGGGTAACGCCACACCCGGACACCCGGATCTGGGCGACCTCCCCGCCAAGCTGCGGGTGCACGCGCTGGCCAAGCTGCTCGGCGCGAGCAGCAAGGACGTCGTGGCTGCGCTCGCCGACCTCGGCGAATCAGTGCGCAGCGCGCAGTCGAGCGTGAGCCGAGACCTCGCGCTCAAGGTCGCGGAAAGTCTGCTGAGCTGGGACGACATCGTCACCGGCGAGGTCGACGAGCAGACCGAGGCGCCGGCTCCTGTCGCCCGCGACGTGGCGCCGCTGGCGCCGCTGTTCGCGCCGCCGTCCGCGGTGTTCCTGCCGCCGACGCCGGTCGTGGTCGAGACCCCGGTGAGCCGGGACGACGACGACCAGCACGAGGACGACGACGAGGACCACGACGCCGACGAGCGCGACGCGTCCGACGACGCCGGTGACGAGGGCGAGGGCCGCCGCCGCCGCCGTCGTGGCCGGCGTGGTCGCGGCCGCGGCAAGGGTGTGGGTGACGAGGTCGGCGCCGACGAGGACCAGGCCGACGAGCCCGCCGAGGCCGAAGCGGACACCGAAGCCGCGGACGACGCCTCCGCCGACGAGGACGGCGGCACCAGCCGTCGCCGCCGTCGCCGCCGTCGCCGCAAGGCCGGCGCCGACGACGAGGCCGCCCCGAACGAGGACGACCCGCCGAACACGGTCGTGCACGTCCGCGAGGTCAGCCGCGACGCCCGCGACGACAAGGCCGACTCGGAGGCCGCGCAGAACGAGGTGCGCAGCGTCCGCGGCTCCACCCGGCTGGAGGCCAAGCGCCAGCGCCGCCGTGACGGCCGCGAGGCCGGCCGCCGCCGCGCCCCGGTGCTGTCCGAGGCCGAGTTCCTGGCCCGCCGCGAGGCGGTCGAGCGCACGATGGTGGTCCGCGAGCGCGGTGACCGCACCCAGATCGGTGTGCTGGAGGACGGCGTCCTGGTCGAGCACTTCGTCACCTCCTCCGGCTCGGGTTCGCTGGTCGGCAACGTCTACCTCGGCCGCGTGCAGAACGTGCTGCCCTCGATGGAGGCGGCGTTCATCGACATCGGTCGCGGCCGCAACGCGGTGCTCTACGCAGGCGAGGTCGACTGGGACGCGGCCGGCCTGGAGGGCAAGGCCCGCAAGATCGAGCAGGCCCTGTCGAGCGGCGACAGCGTCCTGGTGCAGGTCACCAAGGACCCCGTCGGCCACAAGGGCGCCCGCCTGACCACGCAGATCAGCCTGCCCGGTCGCTTCCTGGTGTACGTGCCGGGCGGCGGTGCGACGGGCATCAGCCGCAAGCTGCCCGACAACGAGCGCAAGCGCCTCAAGGACATCCTCAAGCGGGTCGTCCCCGAGGACGCGGGCGTCATCATCCGCACCGCCTCCGAGGGCATCGCCGAGGAGGAGCTGGGCCGCGACGTCACCCGCCTCCAGGCGCAGTGGCAGGTCATCAAGGACAAGGCGGGCACGCCGAAGGCCCAGGCGCCGCAGCTGCTCTACGAAGAGCCGGACCTGCTGGTCAAGGTCGTGCGCGACCTGTTCACCGAGGACTTCGCGTCGCTCGTGGTCCAGGGCGCCGACGCCTGGGAGACCATCGACGGCTACGTCCGGCACGTGGCCCCCGACCTCCAGGAGAGGTTGCGGCGGCACGTGGGCAACAGCGACGCGTTCGTGGAGTACCGCATCGACGAGCAGCTGCTCAAGGCGCTGGACCGCAAGGTGTGGCTGCCCTCGGGCGGCTACCTGGTCATCGACCGCACCGAGGCGATGACGGTCATCGACGTCAACACCGGCAAGTTCACCGGATCGGGCGGAAACCTGGAAGAGACGGTGACGCGCAACAACCTGGAGGCGGCGGAGGAGATCGTCCGCCAGCTCCGGCTGCGCGACATCGGCGGCATCATCGTCATCGACTTCATCGACATGGTGCTGGAGTCGAACCGCGACCTGGTGCTGCGCCGGCTGACCGAGTGCCTCGGCCGCGACCGCACCCGCCACCAGGTGGCCGAGGTGACGTCGCTGGGCCTCGTGCAGATGACCCGCAAGCGGGTCGGCACGGGCCTGCTGGAGGCGTTCTCGACGACCTGCGAGCACTGCCGCGGGCGTGGCGTGGTCGTGTCCACCGAGCCGGTGCACGCGCACGGCAACGGCGGCGGCAACGGCGGTGGCCAGGCCCAGCAGCAACAGCAGCAGCAGGGCGGTGGCCGCAAGTCGCGTCGCGCCAAGGCGGTCGAGGCCCCCGAGCCGGTGGCCGAGCAGACCGTCGAGCCCGCCGAGGAGCCCGATGCGATCGCCGAGCCCCCCGCGTCGACCGAGCCCGTGGCCGCGGCCGCGGTGGTCGAGGAGGAGGCCGCGCCGGAACCCGCCAAGCGCGACCGCCGCCAGCGCCGCCGCGCCCGTCGGGACGCCGGCGCCGTGATCAAGCACGGTCCGGAGGACACCCCGGTCGACCAGTCGGCCCCCACCGCGACCGGCGACCAGGCCCCGTCGACCGACCCGGCCCAGCAGGCCGGGGCGGAACCGGCCGCGTCCGAGCCGACGGCCCCGGTGACGGGCCGGCCGACGTCCGCCCGGCCCGAAGCCCAGGCCGCCGAGCCCGAGCAGCCGCAGGCCGAGCGGACCGGTGCCGAGCAGGCGGGTGCCGACCAGACCGGTGCCGACCAGACCGGTGCCGACCAGACCGGTGCCGAGCAGCCGGCGCAGGCCCCCGAGCCGCCCCGGGCGACCCAGGAGCCCGTCGCCACCCCGGTCGGGGAACCGACCCAGGCGCCCGCCCCGACGCAGTCGGAGCAGCCCGCCCAGGCCGCCGACCAGTCCCGCAACGGGCACGCCCAGGAGGCGGCGGCCCAGGAGGCGGCGGCCCCGGCGGTGACCACCCGTCGCCGCACGGCCCGCCGCGCCGCCTCCCGCCCCGCCGGCCCGCCGCTGGGCGTCAAGGAAGGCTGACCGGACGCACGGGGACGACCGCCACCCGCGGTCGTCCCCGTGCCCGTTCCGCCCCCGGGCTCCACAGCCCGCCGCACGGCGCCACCCACCCGTGCCCACCCGCTCCGGTTCACCCGTTCGGGGCCGACCGCCCGCGTCCGATCGCCCGCGTCCTATGACGATCGCCCGGCCGGCCGGAGCCGTTCGCGACCACGGAGTCGTCCACAGCCGCGGGCACGTCCCCCGACGCCGTCGGCCCCTCGTGGTTGGCTGTGCCCGAGGGGGCCGCCGCTCGGGGGTTACCCCTGCGCGGGCTCGACCGAGTGGCCCCGACCCCCGTGCCGCCACTGCGCGCCCACTGTGGCGACACTATGGCGCACCGGCTCGGACCAGGGTTTTCCTGTCGCGGCGACCCCGGTTTGACCTCGCCGACCGACGCCACGTAACCTGTTACGCGGCCCGCCTTCCTGGTGGACCCTGTCGTGCGAAGCCCAGTCCGCTCTTCACAGTGGAGCCGAGGCGCGCGCGATCCGTCCCGTCGAGTAGCAGGAGACTTCCGTCCCGATGTACGCGATCGTCAAGACCGGCGGCAAGCAGTACAAGGTGGCTGTCGGTGACGTCATCGAGGTCGAGAAGCTCGAAGGCGCGCCGGACACCGAGATCACCTTCGCGGCGCCGCTCCTCGTGGTGGACGGTTCCGACGTCACTTCCGACGCCGACGCCCTGGCGAAGTTCTCGGTGACCGGCAAGGTCGTCGAGCAGACCAAGGGTCCCAAGATCCGCATCCACAAGTTCAAGAACAAGACCGGTTACCACAAGCGCCAGGGTCACCGCCAGAAGCTGACCCGCGTCGAGGTCACCGGCATCACCGGTAAGTGAGGATCTGACTAGCCATGGCACACAAGAAGGGTGCATCCAGCTCCCGCAACGGCCGTGACTCGAACCCCCAGTACCTCGGGGTCAAGCGGTTCGGCGGTCAGGTCGTCAAGGCCGGCGAGATCCTGATCCGCCAGCGCGGCACCAAGTTCCACCCCGGCGTCAACGTCGGTCGTGGCAAGGACGACACGCTGTTCGCCCTGACCCCCGGGTCGGTGCAGTTCGGCGTCAAGCGCGGTCGCAAGACCGTGAACATCGTCCCGGTCGAGGTCGCTGCCTGAGGGCAGTCGCCAGACCGCGACACGTGTACGACCTCCGACGAGGGGCGGGACCGGTGCACTCCGGTTCCCGCCCCTCGTTGCTTCTGCTGAAAGGAAATCCCCGTGTCCCGCTTCGTCGACCGGGTCGTCATCCACGTCGCCGCAGGTGACGGGGGCAACGGGGTCGCCTCCGTGCATCGCGAGAAGTTCAAGCCGCTGGGCGGTCCTGACGGCGGGAACGGTGGCAGGGGCGGCGACGTCGTGCTGGTCGTCGACTCCCAGGTGCACACGCTCCTCGACTTCCACTTCCGCCCGAACGCCAGCGCCGGCAACGGCAAGGGCGGGCAGGGCGGCAACCGCGACGGCGCGAACGGCGCGGACCTCGAACTGCGCGTGCCCGACGGCACCGTCGTGCTGACCCCCGAGGGCGAGGTCGTCGCCGACCTCACCGGCGAGGGCACCCGCCTGATCGCCGCCCAGGGCGGTCGCGGTGGCCTCGGCAACGCCTCGCTGGCGTCCAAGGCGCGCAAGGCGCCCGGGTTCGCGCTGCTCGGCGAGCCGGGCGAGACGCACGACCTGGTGCTGGAGCTGAAGTCCGTCGCCGACGTGGGCCTGCTGGGCTTCCCGTCCGCGGGCAAGTCGTCGCTGATCTCGGTGCTGTCCGCGGCCAAGCCGAAGATCGCCGACTACCCGTTCACCACGCTCGTGCCGAACCTGGGCGTGATCACCGGCGGCGAGACCATCTTCACCATGGCCGACGTGCCGGGCCTGATCCCGGGCGCTTCCGAGGGCAAGGGCCTGGGCCTGGACTTCCTGCGGCACATCGAGCGCTGCGCGGTGCTCGCGCACGTCGTGGACTGCGCGACCTACGAGTCGGACCGCGACCCGCTGTCGGACATCGACGCGCTGGAGCAGGAGCTGGCGAAGTACACCCCGTCACTGGCCGACGACCTGGCCGAGCGGCCGCGCGTCGTGGTCCTGAACAAGATCGACATTCCGGAGGCGAAGGACCTGGCGGAGATGGTCCGCCCCGACATCGAGGCTCGCGGCCTGCCGGTGTTCGAGGTGTCCACGGCCAGCCGGGAGGGCCTGCGGGAGCTGACGTTCGCGCTGGCCCGGATCGTCGAGGAGTACCGGGCGGCGAAGCCGGTGCAGGAGGCGACGCGGATCGTGCTGCGGCCCAGGGCCGTGGACGACGCGGGCTTCACCGTGGTCGAGGACCCGGAGACGCCCGGTGGGTTCATCGTGCGCGGCGAGCGGCCCGAGCGCTGGATCAGGCAGACCGACTTCAGCAACGACGAGGCCGTCGGCTACCTGGCCGACCGGCTGAACCGCCTCGGCGTGGAGGACGTGCTGGTCAAGAAGGGCGCCGAGCCGGGCTGCCAGGTCACCATCGGCGAGCTGGTGTTCGACTGGGAGCCGACGACGCCCGCCGGCATCGCGATGACCATGACCGGCCGCGGCACGGACGCCCGGCTGGAGGCCAACAACCGGGTCGGGGCGTCCGAGCGGTTGGCGGCGAAGAAGGCGCGTCGCATCCCCGGCGCCTACGACGAGGACGGCCACGACGGGGGCGACTCCCGCGAGGGCGACCTCGACGAGGACGACGAGTGATCGGGTCGGCGACGGTGTCCCAGGCCCGGCAGGCCGTGTCCGGGGCGTCCCGGGTCGTGGTGAAGGTCGGGTCGTCGTCGCTGACCACCGCCGCGGGCGGGCTCGACCCGGCGCGGTTGGACGCCCTGGTGGACGCGGTCGCCGCGCGGTGCGCCGCGGGCAGCCAGGTGGTGCTGGTGTCCTCCGGCGCGATCGCGGCGGGCCTGGCCCCGCTGGGCGTGACCCGTCGGCCCCGCGACCTCGCCACCCAGCAGGCGGCGGCGAGCGTCGGCCAGTTGGCGTTGGCGCACGCGTACGCCAACTCGTTCGGCCGCTACTCGCTGACCGTGGGCCAGGTGCTGCTGACCGCGGACGACGTGGTGCGGCGCGCGCACTACCGCAACGCCCAGCGCACGTTCTCCCGGTTGCTGGCGCTGGGTGCCGTGCCCGTGGTGAACGAGAACGACACGGTCGCCACGGAGGAGATCCGGTTCGGCGACAACGACCGGCTGGCAGCCCTGGTGGCGCACCTCGTCGGAGCGGACGCGCTGTTCCTGCTGTCGGACGTGGACGCGCTCTACGACGGCGACCCGCGCAAGCCGGGCGCGCAGCGCGTCACCGAGGTCGTCGACGCGTCCGACGTGGACGGTGTGCGGGCGGGTTCGGTCGGCTCGTCCGGCCTCGGCACGGGCGGTATGGCCTCCAAGCTCGCGGCGGCCCACCTGGCGGCGTCGGCGGGCATCCCGGTGCTGCTGGCCGGGGCGTCGGACGCGGCGCGGGCGTTGAGCGTGGCGGACGTCGGCACGGCGTTCGCGGTCACCGGTCCCCGGCTCACGGCCCGCCGCTTCTGGCTCGGGCACGCCGCCGGCGCCACCGGCAGGCTCAGCCTCGACGAGGGCGCGGTGGCCGCCGTCGTGGGCCGGCGGCGGTCGTTGCTGGCGGCCGGCGTCACCGGCGTCGAGGGGGCGTTCGACGCCGGTGACGTGGTCGAGCTGGTCGACCCGTCCGGGCACGTGGTGGCGCGCGGCGTGGTCGCGTTCGACGCGGCCGAACTGCCCGCGCTGATCGGCCGGTCGAGTCACGACCTGCCGGCCGAGCAGCGCCGCGAGGTCGTGCACGCCGACGACCTCGTGCCCCTGCGGATTTAGTGCAGTTCGTCGCCCTTCGTCTCCGGCATGCCGAGGATGACGAGGAACGCGATGACGGCGGCGCCCGCGACGTAGTAGAAGAACAGGGTGCCGGGCAGCCACTGGATCACCAGTGGCGCGGTGCCGCCGAACAGGGCGACGGTCAGGTTGTACCAGGAGCCGATGCCCAGTGCCCGCAGCTCCGTCGGGAACAGCTCGCTCATCACCGCCGGGGCCACCGACGTCATCGCCGTGTAGATGCCCGAACCCACGCAGAACACGAGCAGCAGGTTGCCCACGCTCGGCCCGATCAACGTCGACAGCGGCACCACCAACAACGCCGTCGCGCCCGCCCAGACCAGCAATTGCGGCTTGCGGCCGTACTTGTCCGACAACGCGCCCATCGGGTACTGCAGGGCGATGAACATGACCGTGGCGATGGAGAGCGCCAGGAACACGTCCACCGGGTCCGCGCCCCGCTTCGACACCGCGAACGGCGTCAGCGCGCTGAAGAACGTGTAGTAGCACAGCGTCGAGAGCATCGTGAAGCCGACGAGCCGGCCGACCGCCTTCGGGTGCTCCCGCAGGGTCACCAGCAGCGGGTTGCGCAGGGCCTTGGCCTTGGCCTTGTTCTGCTCGAACTGCTCGGTCTCCTCCAGGCTGCGCCGCAGCCACAGCCCCACCAGACCGAGCGCGCCGCCGACCAGGAACGGGATGCGCCAGCCCCACGACGCCAGCTGCGCGGCGTCGAGCGAGCGGGCCATGAAGAACCCGAGCAGCGACGCCGTCAGCACCGAGATGCCGGTGGAGATGTAGAAGAACGACGAGTACCGGCCCCGGCGGTGCGGCGGTGCGATCTCCGCCAGGTACGCCGACGCGTTCGACACCTCACCGCCCACCGACAGGCCCTGCGCCAACCGGGCGAGCAGCAGCAGGACCGGGGCCAGCCACCCCACCTGCGCGTAGGTGGGCAGCAGACCGATCGCCACCGACCCGCCCGCCATCAGCACGATGGTCAGCAGCATCGCCGCCCGCCGCCCGCGCAGGTCGGCGAACCGGCCGAGCAGATAGCCGCCCAGTGGTCGGAAGAAGAACGCCAGGGCGTAGGCGGCGAACGTGTTGATCAGGGCTAACTGGGGATTGTCCTTGGGGAAGATCTGCGTGGCGAAGTAGATGCTGAAAGTGGCGTAGATGGTCCAGTCGTACCACTCGATGGCGTTGCCGATCGAGGCTGCGACGAGTTTGCGCACAGGAAGGCGGTGTTCGGTATCCACGGCGGACATGCCGGGACCGAACCACATGGACCCCGCAATCGGTAGTGGCGATACCGAACTGTCGCATTCAGGTGTTTTTACCCCTCCATTCCTCTGCCAGCAGTGCGAACAGCAGATCATCGGTCCATTCGCCCTTGTGCCACGTCGCTTTCACCCGGTGCCCCTCCTGTCGAAAGCCCAGCCGGGTCAGCAACCGGGCCGAACGGTCGTTCCTGGCGTCGCACTCGGCCGTCACGCGGTGCAGACCGCGGTCGGTGAACAGGTGCTCCACCAGGCGGCCCACGGCTTCCGCCGCATAACCCCGCCGCTGGTGCTCCCGGGCCACGGTGTAGCCGATCTCCGCCTGGCGGTGGTCTTCGTGCAGGTTGACGCCGACGTCGCCGACGAGTGTCCCGCCCACGTCGACGGCGTACTGGTACCAGCCGATCCCGGCCGGGTCGAGCGCCGAGACCTCCCGGACGAACTCCTCGGCCTGCGCCACGGAGAACGGTGCGTCCCACCCCTGGTAGCGCGCCACCTCGGGATCGGACCGGTAGGCGGCGAACGCCGGCGCGTCGGCCGCCGAGAACGACCGCAGCACCAACCTGGTCGCAACCAGCGTCACGCCGTCACCGCCAGCGCGAACGGCAGCACCGCCGACGCCCCCGCCCGCCGCAGCAGCCGGGCCGCCACCGTCATCGTCCAACCGGTGTCGACCTGGTCGTCCACCAGGAGCACGGGACCGTCCACACCGGACAGGTCCGGTGCCTCGCACTCGCGCACCAGCCCTGCCAGCCGCTGCGCGCTGTTGGCCCGGTGCGTGGCCTCGCCCAACCACACCCGGCCCAGCAGCGGCAGCCTGCCGACGGACGCGATCCGCCGGCCGAAGCTGTCCACCAACTCCGGCCGCGTCCGCGACCCCACCGTCACCACGCCCACCGGTCGTTCCGCCCATCCCCACGAGGACAGCACCTTCACGCACGCGGCGAACACGTCCTCCGGGATCTGCTGGTCGGGCTCGGCGAACAGCGACCGCAACCGGTTGCCCCAGCCGATGTCGGTCAGCCGCCCCAACGCCCGCCCGGTGGACGCCGCCTCGCCCGCCGGGATCTTGCCCGAGAGGGACACGCCCGCCGAAGCCATGCCCGTCGGCCACATCTTGCGCGGCTCCACCTCGACGCCCGGCCGCAGCAGCCGCTCGCGCGCCGCCGAGGACGCCGCCTCCGACACCTCCGCGGACGGCCGCTCGCCCGTGCAGTTGTCGCACCGCCCGCACGGCGCCGCGTGCGGATCGTCCAACTGCCGCAGCAGGAACTCCATGCGGCAGCCGTCGGTGGCCAGGTAGTCGAGCACCGCCCGCTGCTCGACCTCCCGCGCCGCCGCGATCCGCTCGTACCGCTCGGCGTCGTAGGACCACGGCTGCCCCGTCGACAGCCACCCGCCGCGCACCCGCCGCACGGCGCCGTCCACGTCCAGCACCTTCAGCACGACTTCCAGTCGGGTGCGGGACAACTCCACTATGGGCTCCAGCGCCGCCGTTGACATCGCTCGATCGGGCGACAGTGCGTCGAGGACCTGGCGGACCACCCGTTCAGGTGGGAACGCCAGGGACGCGAAGTACGCCCAGATGTCGCGGTCCTCGGGGCCGGGCAGCAGCAGCACCTCCGCCCGCTCCACGCCGCGCCCGGCGCGGCCGATCTGCTGGTAGTAGGCGATGGGGGAGGGCGGGGCGCCCAGGTGCACCACGAACCCCAGGTCCGGCTTGTCGAACCCCATTCCCAGCGCGGAGGTCGCCACCAGGGCCTTGACCCGGTTGGCGAGCAGGTCCTCCTCGGCGCGCTGCCGCTCCGCCGGGTCCGTGCGCCCCGAGTAGGCCGCCACCTCGAAACCGCGCGAGCGCAGGAACGCCGCCACGTCGTCCGCCGAGGCCACGGTCAGGGTGTAGATGATCCCCGAGCCCGGCAGGGTCCCCAGCCGCTCGGCCAGCCATCCCAGCCGCGCCTCGGCGGTCGGCAGCCGCACCGCCGCCAACCGCAGGCTCTCGCGGTCCAGCGGGCCGCGCAGCACCAGGGTGTCCGTGCCCGCGCCCAGCCCGAGCTGCTCCGCCACGTCCCGCACCACGCGGTCGTTCGCGGTCGCCGTGGTCGCCAGCACCGGCACGCCCGCCGGCAGTTCGGTCAGCAGCGTCCGCAGCCGCCGGTAGTCCGGCCGGAAGTCGTGGCCCCAGTCGGAGATGCAGTGCGCCTCGTCCACCACCAGCAGCCCCGCCGACGCGGTCAGCGACGGCAGCACGGTGTCGCGGAAGTCGGGGTTGTTCAACCGCTCCGGCGACACCAGCAGCACGTCGACGTCGCCGGAGGTCACCCGGTCCTGCACGTCCTGCCACTGGTCGGTGTTCGCCGAGTTGATCGTCGCCGCGTGCACGCCCGCGCGCGCCGCCGCGTCCACCTGGTTGCGCATCAGCGCCAGCAGCGGCGACACGATCACCGTCGGCCCCTCGCCCAGGGACCGCAGCAGCGCCGTGGCGATGAAGTACACCGCGGACTTGCCCCACCCCGTCCGCTGGACCACCAGGGCGCGCCTGCGCTCGGAGACCAGGGCCCGGATCGCGGTCCACTGGTCCTCCCGCAGCACGGCCCGGGGACCCGCCAGGGCCCTCAGCCGTTCCTCGGCCAGTTCGCGGAGCGCGTTGTCGTCCATGCCGCCCACTCTGGCAGACACCGCCGACGGGGTCCGGTCCGCGAGAACCTCGGCGACAGCCACGACCGGGTGACCGTAGGCTGAAGGCCGTGACTGACGACCTGCGCGAACAGGTGCACGCCGCGGCCCGCCGCGCCCGTGTCGCCGCCCACGACCTCGCCCTCGCCACCCGCGAGCGCAAGGACGCAGCCCTGCACGAGATGGCCGCCGCGCTGCGCGCGCGGGCCGGCGAGGTGCTGGAGGCCAACGCGAAGGACCTCGAAGCGGGCAGGGCCGCCGGCCTGTCCCAGGGTCTGCTGGACCGCCTCGCGCTGTCCGAGGCGCGCGTCGAGGGCGTGGCCCGGGGCCTGGAGACGGTGGCCGGCCTCGCGGACCCGGTGGGCGAGGTGCTGCGCGGCTCGATCCTGCCGAACGGCCTGGAGCTCAAGCAGGTCCGCGTCCCGATGGGCGTGGTCGGCATGGTCTACGAGGCCCGTCCGAACGTCACGGTCGACGCGGCCGGTCTCGCGCTCAAGTCCGGCAACGCGGCGCTGCTGCGCGGTTCGTCGTCCGCGGAGCACTCCAACACCGCGCTCGTGGCGATCCTGCGCGACGCCCTGGAGACCACCGGCCTGCCCGCGGACGCCGTGCAGCTGCTGCCGTGCCACGACCGCGCGTCGGTCACCCACCTCATCACCGCGCGCGGCCTGGTCGACCTGGTGATCCCGCGCGGCGGCGCGGGCCTGATCGACGCCGTGGTGCGGCAGGCCACCGTGCCGACCATCGAGACCGGCGTGGGCAACGTGCACGTCTACGTGGACGCCTCCGCCGACCTGGACATGGCGCGGCGCATCGTCCTGAACTCCAAGACCCGCCGGGTCAGTGTGTGCAACTCGGCCGAGTCGCTGCTGGTGCACGCCGCCGTGGCCGACGAGTTCGTGCCGCGCATCACCGACGCCCTGCTGGCGGAGGGCGTCACCGTGCACGGCGACGAGAGGTTCGCCCACGACCCGCGGGTGCGGGCGGCCACCGACGACGACTGGGGCACCGAGTACCTGTCGCTGGACATCGCGGCCCGCGTGGTCGACTCGATCGACGAGGCCATCGAGCACATCGCGGTCCACGGCTCGGGGCACACCGAGGCGATCGTGACCGGCGACCTGGCGGCCGCGCGCAGGTTCACCGCGCGGGTGGACGCGGCGGCGGTCATGGTCAACGCCTCGACCGCGTTCACCGACGGCGGCGAGTTCGGCATGGGCGCGGAGATCGGCATCTCCACGCAGAAGCTGCACGCGCGCGGCCCGATGGGCCTGGCCGAGCTGACCTCGTCCAAGTGGGTGGTCTGGGGCGACGGGCACGTGCGGTCGAACTCCTGACCAGGCCGTGGGCGCGGCGCCGTCGCCGTCCGGGGTGGGGGGCGTCCGGCTCGGTTGACGGTGCGTAGTGGCCTGCCTACTGTCGGGATCGAGCCACCGCCTGCTAGGGGGCACCGATGGAGATCAGGTCCTATCCGTTCGCCGAGCCCGACGACCTCACGCTGAACCCCTCCTACCTGGAACTCCAGCGCGGCGAACCGGTCGCGCGCGTCCGCCTGCCGTTCGGCGGCGACGCGTGGCTGGCCACCAGGTACGACGACGTCAAGGCCGTGCTCGCCGACCCGCGCTTCAGCCGTGCGGCGGCGCTGAACGCCGACGTGCCGCGCACGCTGCCGAACATCCAGACCGATGCGAACATCCTGACCATGGACCCGCCGGACCACACCCGGCTGCGCAGGCTCGTGGCCAGGGCGTTCACCGCCCGGCGGACCGAGCAGCTGCGCGAGCGGGCGCAGGAGGTCGTGGACGGCCTGCTCGACGACCTGGAGGCGCAGGGGCCGCCCGCCGACCTCGTCGAAGCGCTCGCCATGCCGCTGCCCATCACGATCATCTGCGAGATGCTCGGCGTCCCCGTCGAGGACCGGGCCAGGTTCCGGGGCTGGTCGGACGCGGCGGTGGCGATCACCGCGTTCGAGCCCGCCGAGATCGTCGCGGCCGGCGAGGCGCTGACCGGCTACATCCAGGGCCTCGTGCAGGACAAGCGCGGACGGCCGACCGACGACATGCTGTCCGCGCTGGTCGCCGCGCACGACGACGAGGACCGGCTCAGCGAGGAGGAACTGGTCTCGTTCGGCGTGGCGCTGCTGGTCGCGGGGCACGAGACCACGGCGAACCAGATCGGCAACTTCGTCGTCACCCTGCTGCGCAACCCCGACCGGGCCGCCGAGCTGCGCGACGACCCGTCCCTGGTGCCCGCGGCCGTCGAGGAGCTGCTGCGGATCACACCGCTGGGCGGCTCGGCGGGGTTCCCGCGGATCGCCAAGGAGGACGTCGAGCTGTCCGGCGTGACGATCACCGCCGGTGAGGCCGTGTTCGTCAACAACGTGGCCGCGAACCGCGACCCGTCGGTGTTCGACCGCCCGGAGGAGATCGACTTCCACCGCGAGCACAACCCGCACATCATGTTCGGCCACGGCGCGCACCACTGCATCGGCGCCCCGCTGGCCCGGATGGAGTTGCAGGTCGCCGTGGGCACCTTGCTCAAGCGGTTCCCATTGCTCCGACTGGACGGTGACGTGACGTTCAAGAAGGGCAGACTGATCCGTGGCCCGCAGGCACTGATGGTGAGGTGGTGACCCGGATGGGCAACTGGACGGTCGGGGTCGACCGGGACACGTGCATCGGCACGGGGATGTGCACGTCTACCGCGCCGGCCCACTTCAGGCTGGTCGACGGCCTGGCGTCGCCGGTCGACGAGTCCGTCGAGCCCGACGACGCCGTGTTGGACGCTGCCGACTCGTGCCCGATGGAGGCCATCCTCGTTCGCGACTCGGCGGGGTCGGTGCTCGCACCACGGGATTAACCCCGCGAAAGATCTTCCACCGATCGCGTCATGGTCGGGCACGGAGCGCGTTCCACGGTCGTGCGGCCTTGCTTCGGGGTGGGCCGCACGACCTCGACCGCGGCCCCCTCCTCCCGGGCCGCGATCGGGAGACGGGTGCGCGGGCGGCTTCCGGGGAGTGACAGGTCGTCCGCGCACCACCCGAACTAGGCTCACGTGCCATGTCCAACCGCCGGATCGGCGTCATGGGTGGCACCTTCGACCCGGTGCACCACGGCCACCTCGTCGCGGCCAGCGAGGTCCAGGCCCGCTTCGACCTCGACGAAGTCGTCTTCGTCCCCACCGGTCAGCCCTGGCAGAAGAGCGAGCGCGAGGTCAGCCCGGCCGAGGACCGCTACCTCATGACGGTCGTCGCCACGGCGTCCAACCCGCGCTTCTCGGTCAGCCGCGTCGACATCGACCGGCCCGGCCCCACCTACACGGTGGACACGCTCGCCGACCTCAAGGCCGCCCACCCCGACGCCGACCTGTTCTTCATCACCGGCGCGGACGCGTTGGAGCAGATCCTGTCGTGGCGGCGGGCGGACGACGTGTTCGCCCTCGCGCACTTCATCGGGGTCACCCGACCGGGGTACGAACTCGACGACACCCACCTGCCGCCGGGGGCGGTGTCGCTGGTGGAGGTGCCCGCGATGGCCATCTCGTCGACCGCCGTCCGCGCCCGCACGGCGTCCGGCCTGCCCGTCTGGTACCTCGTTCCCGACGGTGTCGTCCAATACATATCCAAGCGCCGGCTTTACTCGGTGCCGGATTGATCGCGGACGCCGGTACCCTCATTGACTCGTGCGGGCGTATCGGCGTCCGCCGAGGTGATGAGGAGTGACGTGGCAGCCACCGACGAGGCACGACGGTTGGCGCTGGTCGCCGCGAACGCGGCGGCGGACAAGAAGGCGCACGACGTGATGGTGCTCGACGTGTCCGACCAGTTGGTGATCACGGACGCGTTCGTGATCGCCTCCGCCCCCAACGAGCGGCAGGTCGGCGCGATCGTGGACAACGTCGAGGAGAAACTGCGGGAGGCCGGCCGCAAGCCGGTCCGCCGCGAGGGCGCGCGCGAGGGCCGCTGGGTCCTGCTGGACTTCGTGGACGTGGTCGTGCACGTCCAGCACGTGGAGGAGCGCAGCTTCTACGGCCTGGAGAGGCTGTGGAAGGACTGCCCGCGCATCGAGTTCGACGCCGGGCCCGCGTCGGCCGACGACGAGGCCGACGAGGTCGCCGGGGCATGACCTTGAACCGGCTCGTGCTGTGGCGGCACGGTGAGACCGACTACAACGCGACCGGGCGCATGCAGGGCCACCTGGACTCGGTGCTGACCGAGACCGGGTGGAACCAGGCGCGGTTCGCGGTGCCGGTGCTCACCGGGTTCGCCCCCGAGCTGGTGGTGGCCTCCGACCTGCGTCGGGCGCAGGACACGGCGACGGTGTTCACCCGGGCCACCGGGGTCGCGCTGCGCGTCGACGAACGGCTGCGCGAGACCAACCTGGGCAAGTGGCAGGGGCTGACGTCGGCCGAGGTCGACGTGGAGTGGCCGGGCGCGATGGAGGTGTGGCGCGCCGACGGCACCTTCGCGCCGCCGGAGGGCGAGACGCGGGTGGAGGTCGCCGAACGAGCGCTGGCCGTCGTCCACGAGGTGGACGAGGAGTTCTCCGGCACGGTGATGCTGTGCGCGCACGGCGGCCTCATCAGCGCGTTGACCGGTCGGCTGCTGGAGCTGCCGGTGGACCGGTGGGCACTGCTGGGCGGCATCGGCAACTGCCACTGGACGGTGTTCACGCGCCGGCCGGCCGGCGACGGCCGCTGGCGGCTGTCGTCGTACAACGCCGGAAGCACGCGGTGAGGTTGCTCGTCCTCGGCGACTCGCTGACGTTCCACGGGCCGCGCGGCCCCCTGCCCGCCGACCACCCCCGGCTGTGGCCGAACGTGTGCGCGTCGGCGTTGGGCGGACACGCGGAGCTGGCGGCCGGGTTCGGCTGGACCGCGCGGGACGCCTGGTGGTCGCTGACCGGCGACCCGCGCGTCTGGTCGCTGCTGCCGCGCACGGACGTGCTGGTACTGGCCGTGGGGCACATGGACACGCTGCCCTCGCCGTTGCCGACGTTCCTGCGCCAGGGGCTGCGCTACCTGCGGCCGGACGCGGTGCGGAGGCGGGCGCGCACGGCGTACCGGGCCGCGCAGCCGGTGCTGTCGCGGCTGCTCGGCGGCCGGCCGGTGGCGTTGCCGCCGCACCTGACCGTGCGGTACCTGGACGACTCCGCGCGCGCCGTGCGCGCTCTCGAACCCGGTATCCGGGTCGTGGGGATGACGCCCTCGGTGCACCGCTCCCCGGCGTACGCGGGGGTCCACGGCGGGCGCGCGGCGGCGGAACGGGCGGTGCGGGCGTGGGCGGCCGGCGCGGACGTGCCGCTGCTCGACGTGCCCGCGCTCGTCGGCGAGCACGTGCGGTCGCGGCGCGGCAACCCGGACGGCATGCACTGGGGTTGGGAGGGGCACGAGCTGGTCGGGAACGCCATGGCGGAACTCGTCCGCACCGTGGCGGTCGGCCACCCCACCGGGTCGGAGCCGTAGGCTCGTCACCCGTGACCACCACGATCGTCACCGACTCCACGGCGTACCTGCCCGAGGGGTTCGCCGAGCGGCACGGCATCCGGGTCGTCCCGCTGCACGTCGCGGTGGACGGTCGCAGCAGGCTCGACGGGCTGGACTTCGGTCCGACCGAGCTGGCGGAGGCGCTGGCCGAGCACCGGCGCCTGACCACGTCCCGGCCGACGCCCGGCGAGATGGCCGAGGTGTACCGGTCCGCGCTGGACGACGGCGCCGAGGCGGTCGTGTCGGTGCACCTGTCGCGGGAGCTGTCGGGCACCTGGGAGGCCGCGCGGCTGGCCGCGGAGCAGGTCGACCCGGACCGGGTCAGGGTGGTCGACTCGCGCGCCACCGGCATGGGCCTCGGGTTCGCCGCCCTGGCCGCCTGCCTGGCCGACGGCGGCGGGGCGGGCGCGGAGAAGGCGGCGGTCGCGGCGGCCTCGCGGGTCCGGATGTTCTTCTGCGTGGAGACGCTGGACCACCTGCGCCGAGGCGGTCGGATCGGCGCGGCGGCGGCGCTGGTGGGCACCGCCCTGGCCGTGAAGCCGCTGCTGCACGTGGACGACGGGCGGATCGTGCCGCTGGAGAAGGTCCGCACGACGGGGCGGGCGATCGGCCGCCTGGTCGACCTGGCCGCGGAGGCCGCGGGGCCCGGACCGGTCGGGCTGGCCGTGCACCACCTGGCCTCCCCGGAGCGCGCGGCCGAGCTGGCGACGCGGTTGGACGAGCGCGTGCCGGGGTCCACCGGGTGCCTGATCTCCGAGGTCGGAGCCGTGATCGGCGCGCACACCGGGCCCGGCGTGCTGGGGGTCGTGGTGCTGCCGGGCGGCGTCGCCTGACCTCTTTATCCATCTCCGGAGAGTTGTCCACAGGTTCGGAACTCGTCCTCGCACCACTGCTCCACCCGGCCTAACGTCGATCACGTGTTCGACGTGAAACCGGAAACCCCGCAGACCCGACTCCAGGCGCTGATCGACCGCAACCGCGGCAGGCACCGGGCGCAGGACGCCGAGACGCTCGTGTTCGTCTCGGCGGACGCCGCCGCCCCATCACCGCCACCGCCGCTCGGCGGGCTGCTGCGCCGACTGCTGCCCGCGCCCTCGTCCGTCCCGCCCCGTCGCCGGGTGGTGCTCGCCGGCGTGGTGGCGGCCGTGGCGCTCGTCGTCGCACTGGCCTTGTGGTGGCAGCGCCCCGTGGCCGAGTCCCCACCGGACCTCCCGGTGGCGGAAGCGGCCGCCGTCACCCACGTCGAGCAGCACCTGGTCGTCGACGTCGTCGGCCTCGTGCCCACACCCGGCCTGGTCACCGTCCCCAGTGGAGCCAGGGTGGCCGACGCCCTGAAGGCGGCCGGCGGTCCCAATCCCGGCGTCGACCTGAGCCCGCTCAACCTCGCCCGCAAGGTCACCGACGGTGAGCAGATCGCCGTCGGGGTGCCCGCGCCCCACTCCACCGACAGCGCCACCGAACCGCTCAACCTCAACACCGCCACGGAGGAACAGCTCGACACGCTGCCAGGCGTGGGGCCGGTGACCGCGCAGCGCATCGTCGACCGGCGGCAGAAGCGCGGCCCGTTCACCTCGATCGACCAGCTCGGCGAGATCGAGGGGATCGGCGACGCGAAGCTCGCCAAGCTCACCGAACTCGTCCGCCTCTGACCGTCCACTCCGACCCGTCCACTCCGACCGCCCTCCGCCGCCTCCGCCCTGCCCACCGCCGCTCCCCGTCACGCCGCCCGCCGCCCTCGACCTGCCGCCGATCCGCCCGGAGCACCACCATGCCCACTCCACGGCCCGCCCCCGCCCAGCCGCCCACTCCTCGCACCGGCTCCCGCCGGGATCGGAGGTCGCCCCTCGACCGTCGCCGCACCACCCGAGGTGCGCCCGCCCGCCACCTCGACCTCGTCCCGTCCCACTCCCGCCGCCCGGACAGGAGGGTGCCCATCCGAATCCCCCGAGCCGTCCACCCGGCCCTCCCGACCCGGCGGGTGGGGCCGTGACTCCTCGCGCGCACCTCGTCCCGGCCGCGCTCGCCGTGTGGGCCACCGCCCTCGCCGGTCTGCTGTGGACGTGGTGGGCCGCGGTGGTGGTCGGTCTCGCGGCCGCCGCGGTCGGCGGCGTGGCACTCCGCCCCTGGCGCCAGGCCGCGGTGGCGGTGGCGGTGGTCGGCCCGGTGACGGCGTGCTGGATCGGCCTCCAGGTCCACGCGTCGGCACACCACCCGCTGCGGGCGCAGGCCGAACGAGGCGGGACCGTCACGATCGAGGTCGAACTGGACGAGCGGCCGAGGGGCGTGCACACCAGCGGGTTCGCTTCGCGGGCGGGCGGTGTCGACCTGGTGGTGGCCAAGGCGACGCTCGACGACGGCGGCAGGGTCGTCGTGCTCGCCCCGGCGGCACGGTGGTCGGAGTTGCTGCCGGGGCAGCGGGTCACGGTCAAGGGTGGTCTCGCCCCGCCTCGCGGCCGGGAACTGGCGGTCGCCGTGCTGAGGGTTCGCGGGCCACCGGTGGCAGTGACCGGGGCGCCGGCGTGGCAGCGCGCCGCCGAGGATCTCCGGGCCGGGCTGCGGGAGGCGAGCACCGTGCTCGACCCCGAACCGGCAGGGTTGCTGCCCGCGCTGGTCGTGGGTGACACGTCCACCCTCGCGCCCAGGGTGGTGGAGGAGTTCCGCACGGCCGGCCTCGCCCACCTGCTCGCGGTGAGCGGAGCGAACCTGGCGATCCTGTGCGGCGCGGTGCTGCTGCTGTTGCGGCTGGCGCGGGTCGGGCCACGCGGGTGCGCGGCGGGCGCGATGGTCGCGCTGGTGGGGTTCGTGCTGCTGGCGGGCCCCGAGCCGAGCGTGCTGCGGGCGGCCGTGATGGGTGCGGTGGCGTTGCTGGCGCTGGTGCTGGGGCGGGAGAAGTCGGCGTTGCCCGCGCTGGCGGCGGCCGTCGTGGTCCTGGTGCTCTACGACCCGGACCTGGCGACCGCACCCGGCTTCGGCCTGTCGGTGGTGGCCACGGCGGCGCTGGTGCTGCTGGCGCCGAGGTGGGCGGCGGCGATGCGGGCGCGGGGGGTGCCGGTGGGGCTGGCGGAGGCCCTGGCGGTGCCGGTGGCGGCGAACCTCGCGACCGCGCCGCTGGTCGCCGGGTTCGCCGGGCAGGTGAGCCTGGTGGCGGTGCCGGCGAACCTGCTCGTCGCGCCGGTGGTGGCCCCGGTGACGGTGCTCGGCGTGGTGGCCGCCGTGCTGGCGCCGGTGCACGGGGCGGTGGCGCGGCTGGTGGTGGAGGTGGCCGGTCCGGCGGCGTGGTGGCTGATCGGCGTGGGGCGGCACGCGGCGGCCGTGCCGGGTGCGGCGGTCGGCTGGCCCGAGGGCTGGGCAGGCGGGGCGGCACTGGCCGCGGTGGTGGTCCTCGGGTGCGTGCTCGTGCGGTGGCGGCGGGTGCGGGCGCTGGTCGTGGCGGGTGCGGTCGGCGCGGCGCTGGTGGTCGTCCCGCTGGGTGTGGTCTCGCCCGGCTGGCCGGTGCCGGGGTGGTCGGCGGTGGCGTGCGACGTGGGGCAGGGCGACGCGGTCGTGCTGGCCACCGCCGACCGCGACCGGGCGGTGCTGGTCGACACCGGGCCCGACCCCGGACCGGTGCTGTCGTGCCTGCGGCGGCTCGGGGTGCGGCGGGTTCCGCTGGTGGTGCTGAGCCACCTGCACGCCGACCACGTGGGTGGGCTGGCCGCCGTGCTGGCGGAACGGGAAGTGGGCGCGGTGGCCGTGGGGCCTTCGCGCCGACCGGAGTGGGCGTGGGAGGAGGTGCGTGCACGGGCGCGGGCGGAAGGGGTCCGCGTGGTCGAGCTGGGCGTCGGGCAGCGGGTGAGCTGGCCGGGCCTGGACCTCGACGTGCTGGGTCCGCGGGCCGGCCCGGTGGGGGAGACCAACACGGCGGTCAACGACGCGTCGCTGGTGCTGCGGGCCACGACCCCGGCCGGGCGGGTGCTGCTGACCGGCGACGTCGAGCTGGCCGGGCAGGCGGACCTGCTCGGTGGGCACGTCGACCTCAGGGCCGACGTGCTCAAGGTGCCGCACCACGGGTCGCGGTACACGTCACCGGCGTTCCTGGAGGCCGTGCGGCCGCGGATCGCTCTGGTGAGCGTCGGGGCGGGCAACCGCTACGGCCACCCGAGCGGGGTGCTGGTCGACGCCCTGGCCAGGCAGGGCGTGCTGGTGCTGCGCACCGACCGGGACGGCGACACCGCCGTCCTCACCGGCCCGGACGGGCCGAGGGTCGCCCGTCGGGGCGGCCCGGACCACGACGCGGGAGGGGATCGGGATGGGCAGGACCGACAAGGGCGACGTGTGGATCAGGCTTCGCGCGGGGTGGCGGCGGCCCGGTGGCGACCGGGCCGTGGGGTGGGCGCTGTGGCAGCCCGGCTACACCGCCCACCCGTGGCCGCGCGACGAGTTGCGGCCGTCGTTCACCTACTACGTGTGCGACGACCTGCCCGGTGGCGGGCGCGGGATCGTCTCGCGCGCCACCGCCACCGGCGTGCTCCGGCCCACCGAGGTGGACTCCGCCGGCTCGGCGTACCGGCTGGTCGCCGAGACGTTGTTCGACGACGACCTCGCGATGGCCCCGGAGGAGTGGTACGCCGAGCGCTACAACCGGGGAAAGTCTGCGCGGCCGTGGCCGCAGTCGGTGACCGCGTGGCGGGCGGTGGTCACCGAGCGGGTGGGGCCGTACGTGCTGCCCGGGCTGACCGCGTTCCCGCGCACCGGGTGGCTGCGGTCGGCCGGGATCGCGTTGTGAGCGCCGGGCTCAGGACTCGAGGGCCCTCAGCACGGCCTCCGCCGACGGCGGGACGTTGGCCTTCGGGCCGACCCGGTCGCCGAGCGCGTCGAGGGTCTTGAGGCCGTCGCCGGTGATGAGCAGCACGGTCTCGCCGTCGGGGTCGAGCCGACCGGTCTCGATGAGCTTCTTCGCGGTCGCCACGGTCACCCCGCCCGCGGTCTCGGCGAAGATGCCCTCGGTGCGGGCCAGCAGGCGGATGCCCTCGACGACCTCCTCGTCGGTGACGTCCTCGATGGCGCCGTCGGTGCGGCGCACCGCGTCGAGCACGTACGGGCCGTCGGCGGGGGCGCCGATCGCCAGCGAGCGGGCGATGGTGTCCGGGCGGACCGGGGTGACCACGTCGCGGCCGGCCTTGAAGGCGGCGGCGACGGGGGAGCATCCGGTGGCCTGCGCGCCGAACACCCGGTACGGGGTCTGCTCGACCAGGTCGAGTTCGCCCAGTTCGCGGAACGCCTTGTCGACCTTGGTGAGCTGGGAGCCGGAGGCGATGGGCACCACGATCTGGTCGGGCAGGCGCCAGCCGAGCTGTTCGGCGACCTCGTAGCCGAGCGTCTTGGAGCCCTCGGCGTAGTAGGGGCGGACGTTGACGTTGACGAACGCCCAGTCCTCGTGCTCGGCGGCGAGTTCCTGCGCGAGCCGGTTCACGTCGTCGTAGTTGCCGTCGACGGTGATCAGGTTGCCGCCGTAGACGGCGGTCATGAGGATCTTCGCCCGCTCCAGGGAGGAGGGCACGAGGACGACCGACTGCCAGCCCGCGCGGGCCGCGGCGGCGGCGACGGCGTTGGCGAGGTTGCCGGTGGACGGGCAGGCGAGGACCTTGAAGCCGAGTTCGCGGGCGGCGGCGAGGGCGACGCCGACGACGCGGTCCTTGAACGAGTGGGTCGGGTTGCCGGTGTCGTCCTTCACCCAGACCTTGCGCACGCCCAGGGCCTTGGCGAGGCGGTCGGCCTCGACGAGGCGGGTGCCGCCGGGGTTGGTGTTGGGGTGCGACTCGACGGTGGAGGGCACGGGGAGCAGGCCGCGGTAACGCCAGATCGAGCGGGGGCCGGCTTCGATGTCCTCACGGCGGACCCGGCCGAAGTCGTAGGCCACCTCCAGTGGCCCGAAACACTCGAGGCAGGCGTATTCCGGGGCGAGCGGCGTCTCGTGACCGCACTCGCGGCAGGACAGGGCGCGAGCCGGACCGAGGTCGAAGGAGGTGGTGGTCGGGGGCACACCGACAGCAGTCATCGCGAGGTTCTCCTCATCTTTCCCGCGTCGCGGGTCGGAATTGGCACCGTGGTCCCACAGCGGACGCTGTGCGACGGGTTGCCGGGGCTTCTTCGGGCCGATCCCTCTGCCCCTCTGGATGAGCGGTATTCGGTTGTGGGATTCAACGTACGACACGATCCCGCCCCTCAGCCAGTCGCGTCCACCATCCGGACGCGGAGCGGACGTGGGAGGATCGCGCGCGTGAGTGCGCCCGCTGAGACGCCCGACGCCGTGCACCTGGTCGTCGGCGAGGAGGAGTTGCTGGTCGAACGCGCGGTGCGCGGTGCGTTGGAGGTCGCGCGCGCAGCCGATCCGCAGGCCGACCTGACCAGGGTCCGCGTGACTGATCTCACCCCTCCTGAGCTGGCGGAACTGGTGAGCCCGTCGCTGTTCGCGGAGGGCCGGGTGGTCGCGCTGGAGGCGGCGCAGGAAGCCGGCAAGGAGATCGCCGACGCCGTGGTCGCCTACGCGAAGGCGCCCGCGGACGGGGTGACGCTCGTGGTCGTGCACAGCGGCGGCGGGCGGAGCAAGGCGGCCAGGGAGCTGCCCGCGGCGCTGCGGAAGGCCGGGGCGCGGGTCACGGAGTGCCCGAAGATGACCAAGGCGACCGACCGCGAAGCGTTCGTGCGCAACGAGATCCGCGCGGCCGGGGGCGGCAAGGCCGATCCGGAGGCGGTGGCGGCGCTGATCGAGGCCGTCGGGTCGGACCTGCGCGAGCTGGCCGCGGCGGCGTCGCAGCTGGTGGCCGACACCGGTGGCAAGGTCGACGCCGAGGCGGTCCGCCGGTACCACCGGGGACGGGCCGAGGTGACCGGGTTCGCGGTGGCGGAGAAGGCCGTCATGGGCGACCGGGCCGGCGCGCTGGAAGCCCTGCGGTGGGCTATCCAGCTCGGGGTGCCGCACGTGCTGGTGGCCGACGCGCTGGCCGACGCGGTGCGCACGGTCGCGCGGGTGTCCGCGGTGGGGCGGGGCGACCCCTTCAAGCTGGCGGGCGAACTCGGCATGCCGCCGTGGAAGGTGAAGAAGGCGCAGGGGCAGTCGCGCGGCTGGGAGGACCACGGGCTGGCCGCGGCCATGTCGGTCGTGGCCGACCTCAACGCGGACGTGAAGGGTGCCGCGGCGGACTCGGGCTACGCCCTGGAACGGGCGGTGCTGAAGATCGTCGCGGCGCACGGGCGGCGCTGAGGCGGGTGACCTGGACGGGAGGACGGGCGGAACGCGGGAGCGCCGCCCACCCGTGGGGGTGAGCGGCGCTCCGGTGAAGCCGGGATCAGATCTGGTTGGCGCGCCTGGCCAGCGCCGACTTCTTGTTGGCGGCCTGGTTGGCGTGGATGACGCCCTTGGTGACGGCCTTGTCGAGCTTGCGGGACGCCTCACGCGCCAGCTCGGTGGCCTTCGCCTTGTCGCCCGCCTCGGCGGCCTCACGGAACTTGCGGATCGCGGTCTTGAGCGACGACTTGACGGCCTTGTTGCGCAGGCGCGCCTTCTCGTTGGTCTTGATCCGCTTCAGCTGGGACTTGATGTTCGCCACGCGAAAGCCACCTTTTCCTCGGTCTCGGAGTCGTACCGCGCTCGTTCATCGGCGCCAACCCCGGAACGGGGGTGGGTTTCCTCCACGGCGGAATGCCGCGCGGTACGGCGGACAAGGTTATCAGGGCTGCTCACCGAACCGTGAACCCGGCCCTCCCCTCGCCGACGAGCACCTCGTAGGCGCCCCTGGCGACCTCGGGCCTGCCGTCGCCGTGCATGTCGCCGGCGGTCACCGCGAGGTGCTTGGTCGGGAAGCCCACCTCGACGGTGCGCTGCTCGTGGGCCTTGAGCGTGACGCGGGTGAAGCCCACCAGCCGCTGGTAGGGCGTGAGCACCTGGCTCACCGGTTGGTGCACGTACACGGGCACGACGACCGTGCCGTCGCGGTCGCCGGTGTTGGCCACCGCGACCGACAGCCTGACCTGGTCGTCGCGGCGGACCTCGGTGGCCTTGAGGACCGGCGTGGAGGTGGTGAACGTGGTGTAGGACAGGCCGTGGCCGAAGGCGAACTGCGGGTCGTAGCTGGAGCTGGGGCCCGCGTTGGCGCCGCGCGGCTGGTCGTAGGAGAACGGCTGGTCGCCGATGGTCTTCGGCCACGACACCGCCAGCTTGCCGCTGGGGTTGACCGCGCCGAACAGCACGTCGGCGATGGCGTTGCCGCCTTCCGAGCCGGGCAGCCAGCCCGCGACCAGGGCCGGGGCGTCGGCGACCGCGCCCAGCACCTGGGGCCGTCCGGTGAGCAGCACCACGACGACCGGTGTGCCGGTCGCCCGCACGGCCGTCACCAGGGCCTGCTGCTCGGCGGTCAGCTCGGGTGACTCGGTGTCGGCGTCGCCCTCGGCGCCGGGGTCTTCGCCGAGCACCACGACCACGGCGTCGGCGCCGGCGGCCTGGGTGACCGCGTCGGCCTGCGTGGGGGCGCTGACGACGTCCGCCGCGGGGACGGCGGTGCGGATGCCCTGGAGCACGGTGACCGCGGGCGGTAGCGGGGAGCCGGACGGGATGCCCTGCCAGCCGACCGTCCAGCCGCCGAGCTGGCGGGGCACCGAGTCGGCCGCGTCGCCGGTCACGACGAGCTTGCGGGCGTTCGTGGACAGCGGCAGGACGCCCTCGTTGCGCAGCAGGACGGTGCCCTCGGTGGCGGCCTGGCGGGCGAGTCGGCGGTCGGCGCCCTCGACGATCGAGTCCGCCTTCGCCTCGTCCACGAACGGCTTCTCGAACAGGCCGAGCTGGAACTTGAGGGTGAGGATGCGGCGCACCGCCTGGTCGATCCGCCTGCCGCTGATCGCCCCGCTGCGGACGTTCGCCAGCAGGCCGGAGGTGAACTCGGCGGCGTTGGACGGTTCCATCGCCATGTCGACGCCCGCGTTGACGGCCAGCGCGATGGCTTCCCGGTAGTCGGCGGCCACGTGGTAGCGGTCGACCAGGAAGCGGATGTCCTCCCAGTCGGTGATGGCCACGCCGCGGAAGCCCATGCGGTCGCGCAGCTGCTCGGTGAGCAGGTACTTCGAGGCGTGCGCGGGCACGCCGTTGACCGCACCGGAGTTGATCATCACGGTGCCGACGCCCGCGTCGAACTGGGGCTGGAAGGCGGGCAGCACGGTGTCCTGGAGGTAGCGGATGGGCAGTTGCGCGGGCGCGCGGTCGTGGCCGTTGAACGGCTCGGAGTAGCCCGCGAAGTGCTTGGCGGTGGCGGTGAGCTTCGCGGTGTCGTCGGCCGGTCCCTGCTGGCCGCGCACGTTGGCCGCGGCCAGCGACCCGGCCAGCACCGGGTCCTCGCTGTAGGTCTCGTAGTAGCGGCCCCAGCGGGTGTCGCGGGCGAGGTCGGACACGGGCGCGAAGTTCCAGAACACGCCGGTCGCGCGCATCGCCCGTCCTGTCGAGGCGCCGATCTCCTCCAACAGGTCCGGGTTCCAGGTCGCGCCGAGGCCCACCTGGTGCGGGAACATGGTGGCGCTCACCACGTTCGAGTGGCCGTGCACGCCGTCCGCGCCGTAGATGACCGGGATCTTGAGCCGGCTGTGGTCGAGGGCGAACTTCTGGATGGCGTTCGTCATCTCCGCCCACGCCCGGGGCGTGTTCGGGTTGGGCACTTCGCCGCCGCCGGACAGGATCGAGCCGACCTTCGCGTCCTCCAGGACGGCCTTCATGCAGTCCTCGCGCAGCGGGCCGGGGTTCCACTCGCAGTTGCCCCGCAGCTTGCCGAGGCGGATCTGCGTCATCTGGCCGACCTTCTCCTCCAGCGTCATGCGCCGCAGCAGGTCGTCGACGCGGCGGTCGACGGGCGCGCGGGCGTCGCTGTAGTCCGCGCTGCCCGGTTCGATCACACCGCTCGCCTGCGCTCCGGTGACCAGCATCGCCAGCACGGCGAGGGCGCCGATGGCGGTGCGCTTGCGGGATCTCAGCATCGAGGACCTCCCGGACGAGGGGGCGGGCTGCGGGAAGACGGGACGGGGTCCCGGGGGCGGCGGTCCGATCCACCCTTCCGGTGTGAGGTGGCGCACGACTAGGGCCGAACGGCGCATTCTGGGAGCGCTCCCAGCGTGGTCGCCTCGGTAAGGGGTGAAATGCAGTACGCCTGTCCTGTTGAATGCGGTGCGTGACCGCCGCTCTCGACTGGCCCGGGTTCGGGCACGTCTCGCTCGCCGCCCTGCTGTTCCTCTGCCTCGCCGCCGCGCTCGCGGGCGCGGTCGACGCCGTCGTCGGCGGGGGAGGGCTGATCCAGCTGCCCGCGATGCTGCTCATCGCGCCCGGCGGCCAGCCCCTGTACGCGTTGGCCACGAGCAAGGTCGCCGCGGTGGTCGGCACGGCGGCGGCGGTGCGGACCTACACGCGGCAGACGTCGATCGACTGGTGGTCGGCGCTGCCGATGGCGTCGGCCGCGTTCGGCGGCGCGGTGGGTGGCGCGGCGTTCGCGGGAGCGCTGGCGCCGGACGCGCTGAACGCCGTGGTGCTCGTGGCACTGGTCGGCGTCGGCCTCTACACGTGGCGCAAGCCCGCGCTGGGCGTGGCCGAGGCGTCGCGGTTCACGCGCGCCGCGCAGATCGCGGTGATGGCGCTCGGCGGCGCGGTGATCGGCTTCTACGACGGGCTGGCGGGACCGGGCACCGGGGCGTTCCTGGTCTTCCTGCTGGTGGGCGTGGTCGGGTTCGCGTTCCTGCGCGCGTCGGCGACGGCGAAGATCGTCAACGTGGCGACGAACCTGGGTGCGCTGCTCTACTTCGTCCCGGCGGGCAAGGTGCTGTGGGGCCTCGGACTGGTGCTGGCGGCGTGCAACATGACCGGCGCGGTGTTCGGGGCGCGGCTCGCGGTGCGACGGGGATCGGGGTTCGTGCGCCGGGTGTTCCTCACCGTCGTGGTGGCGCTCGTGGTCAGCCTCGGGTGGAAGGCGGTGGCTGGATGATCCGGAACGTCGCGCCCATCGGGTCGCCGGCCGTGGTGAACCGGCCGAACGGCGAGTCGACGACGTCGCCGACCGTGACGCCGCCCAGCTCGCGCACCCGCCGTGCCGACGCCTCGGCGTCGGACACCGCGAAGTAGGTCATCCAGTGCGGCGGGATCTCGGCGGGGATCCCGTCGGCCATGCCGAACACCCCGGCCACGGCCCGGCCGTCCACCGTCAGCTGCGTGTAGGGGAAGTCGGGCAGCGGGTCCAGGCCCAGCCCGAACACGTCCCGGTAGAACTCCGCCGCCCGGAACGGGTCGCGGGTGGCCAGTTCGTTCCACACCACCGCGCCCGGCTCGTTCACCACGTACGCGCCGATGTGCGTGCCCGCCTCCCACAGGCCGAACGCCGCGCCCGTCGGGTCGATCGCGATGGCGCCGCGCCCCGGGCCGCCGGTGTCGAACTCCGGCACGAGCACCTTGCCGCCGGCCGCGCCCAGGGCCTCCAGCGACTCGTCGAGGTCGTCCGTCGCGAGGTAGGTGGTCCACACGACCGGGAACAGCGCGTCGCGCGGCATCTCGCCGAACCCGGCCACGGGCAGGCCGCGCACCAGGGCGTTGGTGTAGTACCCGGTCTCCGGGCCGCCGACCTCGAAGTCCCAGCCGAACAGCCCGCCGTAGAACTCCGTCGTCGCGCCCCGATCGGTGGTCATCATGTCCACCCACGCCGGCGTGCCCGGTGCGTACGGGGTGTTCAGCTCGCTCATCGGCACAACCTGGCACCGGCTCCCGGCACCCGCGAGTCGATCAACCCCGATCGGTGCCGGCGGGTCGGTCCTCGCCGGAAGCCGGTTCCGACTTGCGCGGCCGGCCGCGCTTCGGCGGGGCCGCCGTGCCGGAGGGCAGGCGGCCCGCTTCGGCGAGCGCCCGGCGCAGCAGGAACTCGATCTGCGCGTTGGTGCTGCGCAGCTCGTCGCTCGCCCACCGGGACAGCGCGTCGTGCACCGCCGGGTCGAGGCGCAGCAGGACGCTCTTGCGCTCGGCCACGTCAGTGGTACAGCGACCCGGTGTTGACGATGGGTTGCGTGGACTTGTCCCCGCACAGCACGACCAGCAGGTTCGACACCATCGCCGCCTTGCGCTCCTCGTCCAGTTCCACCACGTCCTGCTCGGCGAGCCGGTCCAGCGCCAGCTGCACCATCCCGACCGCGCCCTCCACGATCTTCGACCGCGCCGCGACCACCGCGCCCGCCTGCTGGCGCTGGAGCATCGCCTGCGCGATCTCCGGAGCGTAGGCCAGGTGCGTCAGGCGTGACTCGATCACCTTCACGCCGGCCGCCTGGACGCGTGCCGCGATCTCCACGGACAGGGTCTCGGTGATCTCGTCGGCGTTCTCGCGCAGCGACAGGCCGGCCTCGTCGTGGTTGTCGTACGGGTAGCTGGTGGCGATGTGCCGCACGGCGGTCTCGGTCTGGATGCCCACGAACCTCACGAAGTCGTCCACCTCGAACTTGGCCCGCGCGGTGTCCTCGACCTGCCACACCACCACGGCGGCGATCTCGATCGGGTTGCCGTCGGCGTCGTTGACCTTGAGCGCGGTGGTCTCGTGGTTGCGGATGCGGGTCGACACCTTCACCTTCGTGGCGAACGGGTTGGCCCAGCGCAGGCCGTCGCGCCGCACGGTGCCGATGTAGCGGCCCGCGAACTGGAGGACCCGGGCCTCGCCGGGCGCCACGGTGAACAGCCCGCCCGACGCGACGGAGCCCACCACCACGAGGAGCGCGCCGACCACGATCCCCGCCGGGCTCGGTCCCGCGTCCGGGCCGTCGGGGATCGCGGAGAGCACGATCACCAGCGCGCCCAGCGCCATCGCGACGATCGAACCGCCCAGCACGCCCCAGCCCGACACGTGCTTCGCGTCGCGCTCCCGCACCACGGGAGTCGGCATCTTCACGGCCACGTCCATCGCCGCTTCCACCACAGCGTTCATCGCTCCACCCCTCAGTTCATATCTCCTGCTTAGCAAAGTGATATCACTTTTTGGGGATGCGTGGCAAGGCCGCCGGACAACCGCGCCGTCCGCCGCGCGTCCACGGGTCCATGGGGAGCACCACGGCGCGCGCGGCGCGCGCGGAGGACGGCGGGCGGCTCGTCGACGTCTTCGTCGACGCCCGACGCAGCTACTACGAGGGCCACCTGCCCGAGGAGGAGTTGGCCGACTGGGAGAGCCGGGTCCGCGCGGCCCCGTACGACTTCACCCGGCCCGGCCGCACCTGGCTGGTCGCCGAACTCGACGGCGACCTGGTCGGCTTCGCGCTGGTCACGGCGGACGGCGACCTGCTCCAGCTCCAGGTCGACCCGGCGCACTGGGGCCGCGGGGTCGGCCACGCGCTGCACGACGCCGCCGCGGACGCCCTGCGCGGGCACGGCGTGACCACCGCGCACCTGGAGGTGTTCACGCCCAACGAGCGCGCGCGGGCGTTCTACACCGCGCACGGCTGGCGCGAGGTCGGCCGGTCGGACGAGTTCCCGCCGCACGTCCGGATGGCGCTCGACGTGCGCGTGTGATGGCCTGGGAGGCGTGGAGATCCTGAGCAGCCGCGTCCTCGTCCGCTCGACCGACCCGGAGCGCGCCCGCGCGTTCTACCGGGACGTCCTCGGCCTCGCCATCCACCGGGAGTTCCCCGGCGGCACGGTGTTCTTCCTCGGCGGGGGGTTCCTGGAGGTGTCCGGCGAATCCGCCGACGACCCCACCGCGGCCACCCAACTGCTGCTCCAGGTGCGCGACCTCGCCGCGGCGGCCGAGACCCTGGCCGACCACGTCACGCGCCCGGCCCGCCGCGAGCCGTGGGGCCTCGACGAGATGTGGATCGCCGACCCCGACGGGCGGCGCATCGTGCTCGTCGAGGTCCCCGCCGAGCACCCGCTACGCCGGGACGTGCGCGAGTAGCTGCACCGCGGGCGGCACCACGCCGCCGTACTGGTGGAACGAGGTGCGGACGTCGGCGAACCCCGCCTGCTCGGCCTCGCGCATGAGGTCGTACTCGGACGTGTCCAGCGCCATCCGGTGGACCGACACCACGAGCCGCCCGCCCGGCCGCAGCACGCGCCGCAGCTCGTGGAACGCCGCCGCCCGGTTGCCCCACAACTGGAGGTTGTTGACCGAGACCACCACGTCCACCGACGCCTCGGGCTGACCGGTCCGCATCGCCGCGCCCTCGCGCAGCTCGACCCGGCCGGCCGCGATCAGCTCGGCGCACCGGGTGCGCGCCTCGTCGAGCATCACCTGCGACGGGTCCACGCCGATCGCCTTGAGCGCGCGTTCACCGGCCAGCTTGAGGCCGACGCCGGGACCGGGGCCCAGGACCAGCACGACCTCCTCCATCGTCGGGTCCGCCACCTCGACGACGTGCTCCTCGACCTTCGCGTTGAGCTTGGCCATCACGCGCCCGCCCAGCTCGCCCACCTTGCCGCGCGGGTGGCCGAACGCCGCGTCGAACGCCTTCATGAGGTTGTTCGCCATGCACCCAGGGTCGCCGCGACCGCGTGCGCGCCGCATCGGGGATCGCCCCGGTGCCCGCCCGGAGACCGGATCGGGGTGTTCCCCGGGCCGGCGTGTCCGCGGGTGTTCCGTCAGGACACGCGCCACGTCTCCGGCCCCGACCTGGCGCGCGACGAAGTGTGGGCACCACCCGGGCGGGAAGCCGCTCGGCGACCGACGCGCGACCGCTGTTCCGGCCTGGTGGGCGGAACGGCCCGACCAACGGCATCCCGGTCGGACCGCGTCACGTCCGGGGCGCCCACGGCGGACCGGAGGTCCCCGGCCGGCGTGGGATCAGGCGTCGAACGCGAGCCCCGCGATGCTCGTGCCCAGTTCGCTCCACGAGACATTGGTGCCCGACGGTGTTCGGAACTCGCCGAGTTCGACGGCCTTCGCGAGCACTTTCGGCGCGTCGGACTCGCGGTACCGCGGAGCGCCGGAACGGCCGATCTCCCGGAGCATGACCTGTTTCGGATCGCCGATCCTCGCGGTGTCCCGCCCGAGGTACCGCTTGGGCACCGACCACGACGAACAGGTCGCCGTGATCGCCCGGGGGAACTGGAGCAGCCACGCTTCGACCTCCCAGGTCGCCAGCACGTAGTGCGCGTTGTCCACTCGTCGGGACAACGCGTGCTGCACTCGCTCTCGAACCTCGCCCCGTGACGGGCAGTCCACCCCGTCGAAGTCCTCGTGGACGAAGAACGCCGCGATCCCGGCCTGTTCCCGCGTTGCCCGTGCTTCCGCGAGCCTGGCGAGCTTGTCGACCCTCGCAGCGAGGTTGCCGCTGCTCGCCTGTCGGAGTCGGACCTGTTCGTTGATCTCGACGATCCGCCCCCGCGTTTCCGGGTGTGACGCTTCCAGCACGATCCGGAGGCACTGTCGATCGTTGCCGTCCTCGCCTGCCAGCACGATCACCGGTTTTCGCGTCGCGCGGGTCGCGGTCCCGCCGCGACGGCTCACAGGTCGCCGCCGAGTGCGCCGGAGAACCACAGCTCGCCGAGCGGCAGGCCCTCGCTCGCCGCGACTATGCGCTCGACCTCCGCGGTCGACACGGCGGGAATCGCGGATGATCCGTCGTCGCGGCGCTCGCAGACGACGAACTCCTCCGGGCGGAGGCGGTCCGCGAGCGCCGGCGAGTGCGTGGCGATCAGGAACTGGCTGCGCTCGCTGGCCTCGCGAAGACGTTCGACCAGCATTTCGAGCGCCTGCGGGTGCAGACCGTGATCGATCTCCTCGATGCAGGTGAGGGCTGGGGGTCGGGGGTCGTAGAGCAGCGCCAACAACCCGAGGAGGCGCACGGTGCCGTAGGACGCGTCCACGAGGGGGGTCGGCCGCCGGAGGCCGCGTTCGTGCAGGACGACGGCGATCTCCCCGGTGCCGTCGGACACGCGCTCGAAGTCGATGGCCTCCAGTTGGGGGAGTGCCTGCTGGGCATCGTCCTGAAGCTGGTCGAAAGCTTGTTCGTCGGATCTGCGCAATACCGAGAGGAAAGCTGCGAGGTTGCTCGCGTCGTCTTCCAGGAATACGTGGTGACGCGGCGGCCTGGCGGGTCGACGTGCCGCTGCCACCGCCACGTCGAACACACGGAAGGACGCGAGTCGGTCGGCGACCGCGGCGACCTCGTCACCTCCTCCGCCGTGCAGCCGGGGAAGCGTCGACAGGCCACTGCTGAAAGACCTGATGCCGATCGAGTCTTCCGTTCTGGCGGTGTCGCCGGTGCTGACCACGGTCGCCTGTTGTCCGCTGATCGTGATCCTGCGGCCGCGCCCCTTGGTGCGCTTGAACTGGAACGCCTCGCGTCGTGACAGCACGTCACCGCTGGCCCGCCTCGACCTGGTGATCCGCAGTTCGTACTCGTCGGGCGCGGTGCGACTGCTGTGCGTGGTCCACGTGGCGGTAGCTGCGATCCGTATGCTGCGCGGCGGCTTGTCGCCACCGTGGAACACGATTTCGTCGAAACCGCCACGAGCGTTGATCGCTGGTTCGAGATCGGTCCGGATGATGTCCGCGAGGAACTCGAACACCTTGAGCACGTTCGTTTTCCCGGCACCATTGGGGCCGACCAGCACGGTGAGGTCGCCGAGCGGCAGGTGGACTTTCCGCAGACTGCGGAAGTTCTCCACTTCGAGGCTGACCAGCCGCTTGTCCATGGCGGAATCCTAATGGTCGGTGCATCGACCTCCCGTGCGGCGCGCCAACGGAGCCGGTCGGCCTACTTCCAGCCGAGCCGCCGCAGGGCGTCCACGACCAGGGAGAACCGCTCCGGCTCCAGCACCGAGCCCTCGCGGCGGATGTCGTCCTCGTCCAGTTCGAAGACGCGGTCGAGGCGCAGGTAGGAGTGGCGGCCGTCGCGGTCCCAGCGGCCCGCGCCGAGGTCGAGCCAGTCGTCCTCGGCCTCCCTCGGGGCCCTGCTGGTCAGCATCAGGGCGAGCAGGGCGCGGTGGTGCCTGCCGACCACCAGCAGCGGCCGGTCCTTGCCCCGGCTCGCGTCCTCCTCGAAGGGCACCCACGCCCACACGACCTCGCCCGGGTCGGCCAGGCCGTCCAGGTCGGGGGAGTACTCCAGGGTCGCCGCATGGGCCGTCGTGTGGACCTCTCGCACCACGCCACGGGCAGGTCGCGGGTCCTCGCCGTTCGCGTACACGGCGGGCAGCCTATGTCGTCGGTCACGCCCGCCAGGCCCGGGGCGGCGGCCCGGCATGAGAGAATGGGGCGATTCCCCCGTCCTTCTTGTGCGAGGAACCTTCGTGACCACGTTCGCCGACCAGACGTTCACGCCTCCGGACCTGATCCGGAACTTCTGCATCATCGCGCACATCGACCACGGCAAGTCCACCCTGGCCGACCGCATGCTGCAGCTCACCGGCGTGGTCGACGCCCGTGCGATGCGAGCGCAGTACCTCGACCGGATGGACATCGAGCGCGAGCGCGGCATCACGATCAAGGCGCAGAACGTGCGGCTGCCGTGGCAGGTCGAAGGGCGGGACCACGTCCTGCACATGATCGACACCCCGGGCCACGTCGACTTCACCTACGAGGTGTCCCGGGCGCTGGAGGCGTGCGAGGGGACGGTCCTGCTGGTCGACGCCGCGCAGGGCATCGAGGCGCAGACCCTGGCCAACCTGTACCTGGCGATGGAGAACGACCTCACCATCATCCCGGTGCTGAACAAGATCGACCTGCCCGCCGCGGACCCCGACAAGTACGCCAAGGAGCTCGCCCACATCGTCGGCTGCGAGCCCGAGGAGGTGCTGCGCGTCTCGGCCAAGACCGGCCTGGGTGTCGAGGCGCTGCTGGACGAGGTCGTGAAGCGGGTGCCGGCCCCGGTCGGCGACGCGGACGCCCCGCCCCGCGCGATGATCTTCGACTCGGTCTACGACACCTACCGCGGCGTGGTCACGTACATCCGCGTGGTCGACGGCAAGATCACCCCGCGCCAGCGCATCCGGATGATGTCGACCAACGCGACCCACGAGCTGCTGGAAGTCGGCATCATCTCGCCCGAGCCGAAGCCGAGCGCCGGCCTGGGCGTCGGCGAGGTGGGCTACCTGATCACCGGCGTGAAGGACGTGCGCCAGTCGAAGGTCGGCGACACCGTGACGGCGGAGAAGAAGGGCGCCACCGAGCCGCTGGCCGGCTACCGCGAGCCGCGGCCGATGGTGTACTCCGGCCTCTACCCGGTCGACGGCTCGGACTACCCGATCCTGCGCGAGGCGCTGGAGAAGCTCCAGCTCAACGACGCCGCGCTCACGTTCGAGCCGGAGACGTCCGCGGCCCTGGGCTTCGGCTTCCGCTGCGGCTTCCTCGGCCTGCTGCACCTGGAGATCACCCGGGACCGGCTGGAGCGCGAGTTCGGCCTGGACCTCATCTCGACCGCGCCGAACGTGGTGTACCGGGTCGTGATGGAGGACGGCACCGTGCACGTGGTGACCAACCCGTCCGACTGGCCGGACGGCAAGCGCGCCGAGGTGTACGAGCCCGTCACCAGGTGCACGATCATCGCGCCGAGCGACTACATCGGCGCGATCATGGAGCTGTGCCAGGCCAAGCGCGGCCAGCTGGGCGGCATGGACTACCTGTCCGAGGACCGCGTGGAGCTGCGCTACACCATGCCGCTCGGCGAGATCATCTTCGACTTCTTCGACGCCCTGAAGTCGCGCACGCGCGGTTACGCGTCGCTGGACTACGAGGAGTCGGGCGAGCAGGAGGCCGAGCTGGTCAAGGTGGACATCCTGCTCCAGGGCGAGCCGGTGGACGCCTTCAGCGCGATCGTGCACAAGGACCACGCCTACGGCTACGGCACGCGGATGGCCACGAAGCTGCGCGAGCTGATCCCGCGGCAGCAGTTCGAGGTGCCGATCCAGGCTGCCATCGGCGCGCGCGTGATCGCCCGCGAGACGATCCGCGCGATCCGCAAGGACGTCCTGGCGAAGTGCTACGGCGGTGACATCACCCGCAAGCGCAAGCTGCTGGAGAAGCAGAAGGAGGGCAAGAAGCGGATGAAGATGGTGGGTCGGGTCGAGGTGCCCCAGGAAGCCTTCGTCGCCGCGCTGTCCACCGACGACTCCGGCGGCAAGGACAAGGGCAAGAAGTAGGACCGGTGGCCAAGTCCCCGTCGATCTCCGCCTCTTCGGGTGGGTGATCGGCGGGGACCGTCGTTTCCGGCGGTTTCCCCGGCGTGGTTGGCGCACCAACTGAGAGGGGGAGACCATGAGCGTCATGGCGAATGACTGCGAGGGACCTCTTTACACGGTCGAAGACCTGGAGGGGATGCCCGATGACGGCCGCCGCTACGAACTCGTCGACGGGGCGCTGCACGTGAGCCCGGCAACCGGCCACCGGCACCAGAAGGTGGTGTCCAAGCTGATCATGTTCCTGGGCAACCGCTGTCCCGGTGACCTGGAAGTCCTGTCCGCGCCGTTCTCCGTACGGCCGTCCCCGACGGTGGAGTTGCAGCCGGACGTGCTCGTCACCCGCGCCGAGGACGTGACCGACAAGCTGCTGCCCGTCGCGCCGCTGCTGGTGGTCGAGGTGCTGTCGCCCAGCACCGCCGCGTACGACCTCAACACGAAGAAGGCGGTGTACGAGCGGCTGGGCGTCGTCGGGTACTGGATCGTCGATCCGCGGGAGCCCACGCTGTCGGTGTTCGAACTCGACGCCGAGGGGTGCTACGAGTTGGTGGCCGAGGTGAAGGGCGGGGACGCGTTCCACGCCACGGCGCCGTTCTCCGTGCGGATCGTCCCGGATGACCTGCTCAGCCCGTGGGGTGAACCCGGAAGTGACGAAAGGGCCCTCAGGACGTCCCTGTCCTGAAGGCCCTCGGAGGTGCCCGGGAGGCTCAGCTGTAGTTGCGGAGCATCCCGTTCAGCGCGTGGCGGCGGAGGATCGCTTCGATCTCCCGGGTCTGGTGCTCCGGGTGACGCGCGAGGATCGCTTCCATGTCCATCCGGGCGCTGGGGGTGTTGTAGTCGGCCAGCTCACGTTCGAGGTCCGCTTCCCGCTTGCGGATCGCGCGTCGCGTGGCGAAGTACGTGCGAACAGTAGCCAGGGGGTTCGTCATATCACCTTTCGGATCGATCTATCTGTATCGGTTCACCTACTATGGTGCCGCACGTCAGAGCCCTGCGCAGCCCATTTTCGCGTGACCTCCGCCGCACCTGTCCCGCCACGGTTCGTGATCATCCCCCGGGGATGACGGGCGGGTGACGCCCGCGTTGGGAAGTGTTCACCGCGCGCCGCGGCCGAGCACGTCGAGCGAGTGCGCGTACTTCTTCCGCAACCGCTCCTGGGTGGCCTGGTCGAGCAGCGCGAGCCGGGGTGGCGACATGTTGTCGGCGATGTCCGCCCGCTTCACGACGACCGCCACGGGGTCGGTCAGCGCGCGCTCGAGGTAGTCCTCGCGCGGCTCGCCGGGGAGGTGGCTCAGCGCGACCACCGTGTCCACCACCTCGGGAGGGCACCCGGCGGCGCGCAGGTCGTCCGCGGTCAGGTCGGTGTCCTCCAGGACGTCGTGCAGCACGGCGGCCATCCGGGCGTGCTCGCCGGACACCGTGCTCATCACGCGCAGGGGGTGGCCGATGTAGGGCTTGCCCGACTTGTCGACCTGCCCCTCGTGGGCCGCTCTGGCGATCCGGATGGCGTCATCAACGGTGAACGTCATCGGACCATTGTTCACAGGCTTGACAAGACCTATTGGTCTAGTCCATTTTCGAGTGGCCCGCGTCACCCGAGCTGGGCGTGGCCGCCGGAGAGAACGTGGAGGTGGACGTGGCTTCGAGGACGAGACGCGCGCTGGGCGCGGTGCTGGCCGGACTGCTGGCGATCACGGGCCTGGCCCTGGTGGTGGTCGGCAGCGCGTCGGCCGCCAACCTGCTCGCCAACCCGGGGTTCGAGGGCAGCACGAGCGGGTGGACGTGCGGCGCGGGGACCGGTGTGGTCACCACGCCCAAGCGCAGCGGGTCGCACGCCCTGGTCGGCACCCCCGCCGGGCAGGACAACGCGCGCTGCCAGCAGACCGTCACCGTGAAGGCCAACACGGCGTACAAGCTGAGCGCGTGGGTGCAGGGCAGCTACGTGTACCTCGGCGTGACCGGCACGGGCAGCGGTGACAAGAGCACCTGGACGCCGGGCTCGGCGGGCTTCGGCCAGCTGAACCTGGACTTCACCACCGGCAACACCACGAGCGTCACGGTGTACGTGCACGGCTGGTACGGCCAGCCCGCCTTCCACGTCGACGACGTGAGCCTCGACGGCCCGGGCACCCCGCCGACCAGCACGACCACGACGACGACCACGACGACCACCACGCCGGGCAACCCGGACCCGTCACTGCCGAAGCACGCCCTCACCGGCTACTGGCACAACTTCGACAACGGCTCGCGGCTGCTCAAGCTCGCCGACGTGCCCACCACCTACGACATCGTGGCCGTGGCGTTCGCCGACGCGACCACCACGCCGGGCGCGGTCGCGTTCACCCTCGACCCGACGCTGTCGAGCAAGCTCGGCGGCTACACCGACGCCCAGTTCAAGGCCGACGTGCGCACCCTCCAGTCCCGCGGCCAGAAGGTGATCATCTCGGTCGGCGGCGAGAAGGGCACGATCAGCGTCGGCAACTCCACCGCCGCCACGAACTTCGCGAACAGCGTGAAGGCCCTGATCGCGAACTACGGCTTCGACGGCGTGGACATCGACCTGGAGAACGGCGTCAACGCGACCTACATGGCGCAGGCGCTGCGCAGCATCAGCGCGGGCGGCGGCAGGGTCATCGCGATGGCGCCGCAGACCATCGACATGCAGTCGACGCAGTCCGAGTACTTCAAGCTGGCGCTGGCCGTGAAGGACATCCTGACCGTCGTCAACATGCAGTACTACAACTCGGGGTCGATGCTCGGCTGCGACCAGAAGGTGTACTCGCAGGGCACGGTCGACTTCCTCGTCGCGCTCGCCTGCATCCAGCTCCAGAACGGCCTGCGGCCCGACCAGGTCGGCCTCGGCCTGCCCGCCTCGCCGTCGGGCGCGGGCGGCGGCTACCAGTCGCCCGCCAACGTCAACGCGGCGCTCAACTGCCTCGCCAAGGGCACGAACTGCGGGTCGTTCAAGCCCGCGCGGACGTGGCCCGGCATCCGCGGCGCGATGACGTGGTCGATCAACTGGGACGCCTCGAACAACTGGCAGTTCGCCAACACCGTGGCCCCGCACCTGGACACGCTGCCGTAGCGCGGCGGGCGCCGTCCCTCCCGCCGCACCGCGGGAGGGACGGCGCGTCCTCGGCGACCGCCCACGCCACGTCCACCGGGCCGGCGCCCGAGGCGGGCAGGCGCTCCCCGCCCGATCGCGGGATATCGTCGCGTCCATGCTGGACCGCCTCGAAGTGCCCGTCATCGCCGCCCCCATGGCCGGCGGCGCGTCGACACCGCGCCTCGTCGCGGAGGTGGCGAGAGCGGGCGGGCTCGGCTTCCTCGCCGCCGGCTACCTGTCGGTGGAGGCGGTCGCCGAGCAGGTCACCGCCACCACGGGGCTCACCGACCGCCCGTTCGGCGTGAACCTGTTCGTGCCCGGCCCGCGCTCCACCGCCGACCTGGCCGGCTACCGGGAGCGGGTGCGCGCGCAATCGCCGGCCGAACCGGGCGAGCCGCGCTGGGACGACGACGCCTACGTCGCGAAGCTGGAACTGGTGATGGCGCTGCGGGTGCCGGTGGTGTCGTTCACCTTCGGCCTGCCCGCGCCCGAGGACGTCCACCGCCTGCACGCGGCGGGCAGCACGGTCGTGGTGACCGTGACCACGCCGCAGGAGGCCGTGCAGGCAGACCGGGTTGGCGCGGACGCGTTGTGCGTGCAGGGCTGCGACGCGGGCGGGCACCGCGGCACGTTCGCCGACGACGGAGTCTCGCCCGGCGGCGGCGAGCTGTTCGGCGTGCTGGCCGCGCTCCGCCTGGTCCGCGGCCGGGTGGACCTGCCGCTGATCGCGACCGGTGGCCTGGTCCACGGCGCCGACGTGGCCGCCGTGCTCACCGCCGGGGCCGTCGCGGCGCAGCTCGGCACCGCGTTCCTGGCCACGCCCGAGGCGGGCACGTCGGCCGCGCACCGCCAGGCGCTCGCCGAGGGCACCCGGCGGACCGCGCTGACCAGGGCGTTCAGCGGCCGACCGGCGCGGGGCCTGGTGAACAGGTTCCTCAGCGAGAACGAGGGCGCGGCCCCGGCGGCGTACCCGGAGGTGCACCACCTGACCAGGCCGGTGCGGGCGACCGGGGACCCCGAGCTGATGTCGATGTGGGCCGGTCAGACCTACCCGCTGGTCCGTCCGGCTCCGGCGGCCGAGGTGGTCGCCCGGCTGGTTTCCGAGGCGCGCCAGGCGCTTTCCGCCGCCAACGCGCGCATTCCACCCGCGTAGCACCCGAGAATGTCCGCGTGACCACCGCGCGCGAACTCGCCGACGAGCTGCTGACCCTGGTGCTGGACGCCGATCCCGTCATGGCCACCCTGCTCGGCATCCCGGGGTGGGACCACCGGTTGCCGGACCACAGCGCCGAGGGCACGCACGTCCTCCGCGCCCGAGCCGAGGACGTGGCCCGCCGGGCCGGTGAGGGCGCGGACGACCCGGTGACGCGGGCCGTGGTCGTGCAGCAGGCGCGCGGCCTGGTGCGCCGCCTGGACGCGAACCTCGTCGAGCACACGCACGCGGAGGGGCTCAACGCGCCGGTGGTCGTCCTGCTCGCCGCGTTACCGATGGTCCGGCCCGGTGACGACGAGGCGCGCCGGGCCTACCTGACCCGGCTGGCGGCGCTGCCCGACCACCTCGACGCGCTCGCCGCGCGGCAGCGCGCGTCCGACCGCCGCCCCGTGCGGCACCTGGTGGACGCCGCCGTCGCCCGCCTGGACCGGTACCTGGCGGAGGCCGAGGACCCGCTGGGCACGCCCCTGGCGGGCTCCGACCTCGCCTCGCGCGGCGCGGAACTGCTGGCCGGGGAGGTGCGGCCCGCGTTCGCCCGCTACCGCGACTTCCTGCGCACCGAGATCGCCGGGCGCGGGCGCGGCGAGGACCGGCCCGGCCTGTGCTGGCTGCCCGACGGCGAGCGGATCTACTCCGAGCTGGTGCGCTTCTACACCACGACCGGGCACACGCCGGAGGAGCTGCACCGCGTCGGCCTGGACCTGATCGCGGCGCTGGACCGGGAGTACGAGGAGATCGGCGCCCGCGTGTTCGGCCCCGTCACGGCGGCCGGCGTGCGGGCCAGGCTCCTGGCCGACCCGGGCCTGCGGTGGGCGGGCGCCGACGACATGCTGGTGCTGGCGCGGGAGTGCATCGCCCGCGCCGAACGCGTCGCGGCCGACTGGTTCGGCACGGTCCCGTCCGCGCGCTGCGCGGTGGAGCCGGTGCCCGAGGCGGAGGCGCCCAACGCCCCGCTGGCCTACTACATGGACCCGGCCATGGACGGGTCGCGGCCCGGCACCTACTTCGTGAACACCCACCGGGCGCACGAGCGCGACCGGTTCAGCGCCGAGGCGACCGCGTTCCACGAGGGCGTGCCCGGCCACCACTTCCAGATCGCGCTGGCCCAGCGGCTCGACGACCTGCCGCTGCTGCGCCGGTTCGCCTCCATCGAGGCGTACCTGGAGGGCTGGGCCCTCTACACGGAGCGACTGGCCGACGAGATGGGCCTGTACAGCGACGACGTGGCCCGGCTGGGGATGCTGTCCGGCGACTCGCTGCGCGCCGCCCGGCTCGTCGTGGACACCGGTCTGCACGCGCTGGGGTGGAGCAGGCAGCAGGCCGTGGACTACCTGCGCGCCAACGCGGTCATGCCCGACGTCGACATCTTCGCCGAGGTGGACCGGTACATCGAGAACCCCGCGCAGGCGCTGTCGTACATGGTGGGGCGGCTGGAGATCCAGCGCCTGCGCGGTGACGCCGAGCGCCGCCTCGGCGACGGGTTCGACATCAGGGCCTTCCACGACCTCGTTCTGCGGGGCGGTCCGCTGCCGATGGCCGTGCTCGCGGACGTGGTCGACGGGTGGTGCGCCTCGGTCCTGGGCGTCGGTCCGGTCGGCGCCGGTCCCGTCGGGGACTGACCTGCGCCCGCCGCAGGCGAAGTGGAGACCAGGGGCCGGTGGCGGACCGGACGCCGAACCGCGGCCGCGGCCGCGTCCCCGGACCCGGTCGTGCGAGGCGAACCGCACGCGCACGCGGCGTCGCCCACCAGGACGAGCGGGAGCGGGAACAACCGGGAACAGGGGGAGGTTGTCCGGTTCGTGCAACTCGACGTGTGGTCGGACGTGGTCTGCCCGTGGTGCTACATCGGCAAGCGCAAGCTGGAGCGCGCGCTGGAGCGGTGGGATGGCGAGGCGGTCGAGGTCGTGTGGCGACCATTCCAGCTGGACCCGCGCGCCGCGAACAGCGGGCGGCCGATGGTGGACGTGCTGGGGGAGAAGTTCGGCGCGGACGGCGCGCGCCAGGCGCAGGCCAGGGTCACCGAGGTGGCCGCGGGCGTGGGCCTGGCCTACGACCTGTCCCGGCAGGTGGAGGCGAACACCTTCGACGCGCACCGGCTGCTGCTGCTCGGCCGCGAGCAGGGCGTGCAGGGCGCGGTCGGCGAGCGCTTCTTCCACGCGCACTTCACCGAGGGAGCGCACCTCGGCGACCGGGACGTGCTCGTGGCGCTGGCGACCGGGGCGGGGCTGGAGGGCGCGGAGGCCGCGCTCGACGACGACGCCCTGGCCGAGCGCCTCACCGAGGAGCTGGCCGGGGGCGTCGCGATCGGCGTGCGGTCGGTTCCCACGTTCGTGGTGGGCAACCGGGGCGTGGCCGGCGCGCAGGACCCGGAGGTCCTGCTCGACCTGCTCAGGACCGGCTGAACACGATCTTGCCCGCGGTCTCGCCGTCGAGCATCGAGCGGAAGCCCTCCTCGGCCCGCTCGAACGGCAGCTCGGCGCCGATCTGCGGGCGCAGGCCGTTCAGCTCGCAGAACGACAGCAGGTCGCCCAGCTCCTCGCGGGTGCCCATGGTCGAGCCGATCACGCGCAGCTGGAGGAAGAACAGCCGCTGGAGCTCGGCGGCGGAGGCGTCACCGCTGGTGGCGCCCGAGATCACCACGATCCCGCCGGGCTTGAGCGACTTCATCGAGTGCGACCAGGTGGCCTTGCCGACCGTCTCGAACACCGCGTCGACCCGCTCGGGCAGCCGCGCGCCGGACTCGAACGCGGCGTGCGCGCCCAGGGACGTGGCCAGCGCGCGCTTCTCCTCGGTGCGGCCGGTCACCCACACCCGGAAGCCCGCCGCCCGGCCCAGCTGCACCAGGGCCGTCGACACGCCGCCGGACGCCCCCTGCACGAGCATCGTCTGGCCCGGGCGCAGACCGGACTTCACGAACAGCATCCGGTAGGCCGTCAGCCACGCCGTGCCCATGCACGCCGCCTCGGCGAAGGACAGCCCCGCCGGCTTGGGCAGCGCGTTGCGCGCGGGCACGACGACGTGGTCGGCGAACGTGCCCTGGTGCTTCTCGGTCAGCAGGGTGCGGCCCGGGTCGAGCGTCTCGTCGCCGGACCACGCCGGGTCGCCGATCACCGAGTGCAGCACGACCTCCGTGCCGTCCTCCAGCACGCCCGCGCCGTCGCAGCCGAGGACCATCGGGAACCGGTCCGCCTTGATGCCCACGCCGCGCAGCGTCCACAGGTCGTGCATGTTCAGGCTCGCGGCGCGCACCGCCACCCGCACCCAGCCGTCCGGCACCTCCGGGTCCGGTCGCTCGCCGACGCGCAGGGCGGCGATCGGGTCCTGCGGGCTCGGCTCGGCTGCGTAGACGGCGAACATGGGGCGAACTTACCGACAAGTACGGATCGGTGTGCGGTGAAGCACGTCACGCCACTACGCTCGGACGGGTGGTGGACGCCTTCGAGCAGTGGTGGGACGGGGTCGAGCTGTGGATGGCCCAGCTGGCCTTCCCCTTCCAGTTCGGCCTGCTCATGTGCGTGCTGCTGCCGCTGTGCCTGGGCGCGGCGCGGTTGATCGACCGGGTGGTGGACAACGCCTCCAGCCGCTACAACCCGGTGCCCAAGGTGCCCCCGGCCGCGGTGCCCGCGGAGCCCGGGAAGGCCGACGCAGGGAGCGGTTCGTAGGCTCTGGGGGTGACCCCCGCACGTCGTCTCACCGTCGCACTGCTCGGTCTGATCGCGCTGGTCGTGGTCGGGTACTTCGTCCCCGGCCTGACCGGTTCGGACGACACGCCTCCCGGCGGCACCCCGAGCGGTGCCACGGCCGCCGCCGTGCCGGGCGCGTCCTCGGGGCTGCCGGTCGAGGAGCTGTCGGACCTGCCGGCGCAGGCGCGCACGACGTGGGAGCTGGTGGAGAAGGGCGGGCCGTTCCCCTACCCGCGCAACGACGGGGTCGAGTTCCGGAACCGCGAGGAGCGGTTGCCGCGGAAGTCCCGCGACTACTACCGCGAGTACACCGTGCCCACGCCGGGCAGCGACGACCGCGGCGCGCGGCGACTGGTGACCGGGTCGGCCGACGAGGTCTACTACACCGGTGACCACTACGCGTCGTTCGTCGTCGTGGACGTGACCCGGTGAGCACCCACCGGCACCGGGTGCGGTCCGGCGCGCGCTCGAAGCGGGCCGCCATCGCGGCGATCGCCGAGGCGTTGAGCTTCCCGGCCTGGTTCGGGCAGAACCTCGACGCGCTCTACGACGGCCTCACCGACCTGTCGTGGCTGCCCGAGGGCGAGCACGTGCTGGTGTGGGAGGGCGGTGACGCCGCGGTCGAGGCCGTGCTGGCCGACGCGGTCGCCCGCACCGCCGAGGCGGGCGACCGCGTGCTGACCGTCGTCCGCGCCGACTGAGGCGCGGTCAGTCCCGGGGTACCCAGCTCGCCGGGCGCTTCTCGACGAACGCGGCGATGCCCTCCTGCCCCTCGGGGCCGCCGAAGTGCTTCGCGGACAGCTCCAGCATGTCGGCGAACACCTCGTCGAGGTCGCTCGACCGGGGTTCCCGCAGCATGCGCTTGGTGGCGGCCAGCGCGGTCGGCGCGCCCAGCGCCAGCATGTCCGTGTAGCGGGTGACCTCGGCGTCCAGTTCCCCGGCGGGCACGGCGGAGTTGATCAGGCCGACGGCCGCGGCCCGCGGTGCGGCGAACGTCTCGCCGGTGAGGAACAGCTCGTGCGCGGCGCGCGGCAGCAGGCGGGGCAGCACGGTCACCGAGATGACCGCGGGCACCACGCCGATGCGGACCTCGCTGAACGCGAACGTGGCCGTGTCGACCGCGACCGCGATGTCGCAGGCGGCGACCAGGCCGACGCCGCCCGCGCGGGCGGGGCCCGCCAGCCGTGCCACGACGGGCTTCGGGCTGGTCCAGATGCGCTCCAGGATCGCGGGGAACTCGTTGACCCCCTGCTCGCCGGCGCTCGCGCCGCCCGCCTCCTTCAGGTCCATGCCGGAGCAGAAGACCGGTCCGGTGTGGCTCAGCACGACGACGCGCACGGTGTCGTCGGCGGTGGCCGTCTCCAGGTGACCGGTCAGCTCGGCGCGCAGCCGCGTGGACAGGGCGTTGCGGTTGTGGGGGGAGTCCAGCGTGATCGTCGCGATGCCACGCCGCACCTCGTAGTGGACCAGCTCGTCTGCCATGCGCGGCACTCTACGGTCCCCCTTTCTTGACAGGATGCTGTCAAATCGACAGGATGCTGTCATGACGACGACGATCCACCTCGCGGTCTACGACGGCCTGGCCGACTGGGAGTTCGGGCACGTGGCGGCCGGGGTGAACAACCCGGCGTTCCAGCGCTCGCCGGGCCGCCACCGCATCCGCACGGTCGCCGCCGCGCCCGACCCGGTGACCACGATCGGCGGCGTGCGCATCACACCCGACCTGGTCCTCGACGACGTCGCGCCGGCCGGCAGCGGCATGCTGGTCCTGCCCGGCGGCGACTCGTGGGAGGGCGGCGGCAACGCGCCGTTCGCCGTCGCCGCGCGGCGCTGGCTGGAGGCGGGCGTCCCGGTCGCCGCGATCTGCGGCGCGGTGGCGGGCCTGGCCGCCGAGGGCCTGCTGGACGACCGGCCGCACACCGGCAACGCGGTCGAGGAGCTGTCCTCGGCGCCCGGCTACGGCGGCGCGGCGCTGTTCCGGCCCGAGCGCGCCGTCCGGTCCGGCGGCCTGGTCACGGCCGGCGGCGCGTCGGCGCTGGAGTTCGCGCGCGAGGTCTTCGCCGAACTGGACCTGTACACCCCGGAGGTGCTCGAAGCCTGGTACGGCCTGCACAGCACGGGCGACCCGGCGTGGTCCGGCCGGCCGGTGGACGCGTGACCGGGTCGCCGGTGGAGCCGCGCACCGAAGCGGGCGACGTGCTGACCGAGGTCGTCATGCGCACGTTCCGCCTCTACGGCGGCTTCCTGGGGGCCGCCGAGGTGATGACGAAGCCGGTCGGCCTCACGGCGGCGTGGTGGCAGGTGCTCGGCGCGGTGCTGCGCGAACCGCTGCCGGTGTCCGGCATCGCCCGCGAGATGAGCCTGACCCGGCAGAGCGTGCAGCGCATCGCCGACCTGCTGGTGGAGAGGGGCCTGGCCGAGTACCTGCCCAACCCGGCGCACAAGCGCGCCAAGCTGCTGCGCCCGACCGGGGAGGGCTACTCGGCGGTCCGCCGCCTGACCGCGGCCCAGCACGCCTTCACCAACCGCGTCTCGTCCCGGGTGGACGTGGACGAGCTGCGCACGACCCTGGCCGTGATGGAGCGGCTGATCGCGGCGCTGGACGAGGAGGGCCTCTAGCGCCGGGCGGCCGGGGCCAGGACGATCGCCGAGGTGCCCGGCCGCTGCACGCCCGGGCAGCGCGCGCCGCCGTTCGACTGCTTCACCCGCGCCGCGCCCGCGTACCGGTGCAGCACGAGTTCCGCCACCTCCGGGTCGGACCCCAGCGGCGGTGCGACGACGGCGTCGTCGCCGGCCAGCCGCGCCACCCGGTCGGGCAGCAGGCCCGGCGCCAGGAACCACGAGGCGACGGCGATGCGGCGGGCGCCGCGGGCGCGCAGCCGGGCCACCGCGGTGGTGACGTCCGGCGACGCGGAGGAGGCGAACGCGGCCTCCACGCCCGCCCAGCCGGCACCGGCGGCCCAGCGGGCGGCGATCGAGGACACCGCGGCGTTGGCCGGGGCGTGCGAGGAGCCCGCGCCCGCCAGCACGACGCCGAGCGAGCGGTCGCCGGAGCGCACGCCCACCGACGCCAGCCGGCGCAGGGCGGCGGACTCCAGGCGCGGGTCCGGGCCCAGCACGTCGGAGATCGTCACGTCCAGCGCGGGCACCCGCGCCTCGGCCACCGCGCCCGGCACGTCGACGCGCGCGTGGAACGCCCGCCCCAGCAGCAGCGGCACCACCACCGCCGAGCGGTGGCCGTCGGCGCGCACCGACCGCAGCACGTCGCCCAGCAGCGGCACGGACAGGTCCAGGAACGAGGCCCGCACGTCCAGCGACGGCTGCATCGCCCGCACCACGTCCAGCAGGGCGTGCACGGTCGCCGCCGAACGGGGGTCGCGGCTGCCGTGGGCCACGGCCACGAGCGCGGTCACAGCGCCCCCGTCAGACCGCGGGTCCGCAGCACCGCCCGCTCCAGCGGTCGGAACACCAGCAGTTCGATGCCGACGCCGACGAGCAGGATGAGGAAGATCGCCGCGATCACCATGGAGATGTCGTTGAGCGACGACCCGTTGTGCAGGTACTGGCCCAGGCCCTCGCCCAGCTGCGGCGAGGTGGCGATGATCTCCGCCGCCATCAGCGACCGCCAGGAGAACGCCCACCCCTGCTTGAGCCCGGCCAGGTAGCCCGGCAGGGCGGCGGGCAGCAGGATGTGCCGGGCCGCCGCGAGCTTGCCCGCGCCCAGGGCCTGCCCGACGCGCGGCAGCAGCGGCGGGATCTGGTCCACACCGGACACCAGGCCGTTGGCGATCGACGGCACCGAGCCCATCAGCACCACGAAGTAGATCGTCGTCGGGGTCGCGCCGAACCACAGGATGCCCGCGGGCACCCACGCCACCGACGGCAGCGACTGGAGGCCCGTCAGCAGCGACCCGATCGCCGCCCGCACCACGCGCACCTTGGCGATGAGCAGACCCAGCGGCGTGGCGATCAGCACGGCGGTGAGGAAGCCGAGCACGGCCCGGTGCACGGAGGTCCACAGCACCTCGACGGCCCGGCCGGTCTCGATCGCCTCGACCACCGAACCCCACACCGACCCGGGCGAGGGCAACTGGTACTCCGGCCAGAACGCCAACGCCCACAGCGCCTGCCACACGCCCAGGAGCAGGGCGAACGCGACCAGCGGCGGCAGCGCGGTGCGGACGAACCGCCTGCCCGGCGACGGCCGCCGCTCCTGCGTCGGCGCGTCGAGCGCGTCGAGCCCGGCGCCGACCGCCGCGAGGTCGTTCTCAAGCCGCTGCGTGGCCACTGATCACCTCCCGCAGGTGCGAGGTGATGTCGTCGATCAGCGTCGCCTCGTCACCCCGGGTGGTGTCCCACTCGCGCACGACGCGACCCGGCCGCGAGGACAGCAGCACGACCCGCTGGCCCAGCCGCACGGCCTCGCGCACGTCGTGGGTCACGAACAGGATCGCGTTCTCCGTCTCGCGCCACACCCGCACCAGCTCCGCCTGGAGCACGTCGCGGGTGATCGCGTCGAGCGCGGCGAACGGCTCGTCCATCAGCAGCAGGCCGGGCGTGCCCTCCTCGGCGCTGCCCAGCGTGGACGCCAGGGCGCGCGCCAGGGCCACGCGCTGGCGCATGCCGCCGGACAGCTCGTGCGGGCGCTTGTGCCCGGCGCCGCCGAGCCGGACGAGGTCGAGCAGCTCGCCGGCCTTCTGCCGGCGCGGACCGCGCTTGAGGCCCGCGAGCCGCAGCGGCAGCTCCACGTTGCGCGCGGCGGTCAGCCACGGCATCAGGGCGGCTTCCTGGAACATCACGGCGGGCCGCGACGTGGTCAGCGCGATGGTGCCCGAGGTGGGCGCGTCCAGCCCGGCGACGAGGTTGAGCAGCGTGCTCTTGCCGCAGCCGGACGCGCCCAGCAGGCAGACGAACTCGCCCGGCGCGACCCGCAGGTCGAGCCCGTCGAGCGCGGAGACGGCCGCTGCGCCGTGGCCGAAGACCTTGTGGACCCCGGACAGCGTCACCGCCGCTTCCGCGGTGGCGTGGGCGGCCGAGGGCTCGAGAGTGGCGGTCATGGTGTGCCTGCCTTCCCTGGGTTACTTCTTGTCCAGCCCGGCGGCGTCCACGGTCGGCTTGCCCGCCGCCGAGAGCACCTTGTTCAGCAGCGTGAAGTCGACGAGCCCCGCCACGTCGGCGGCCTCCTTCGCCACGCCCGCCGTCACCGCGTCCTTCGCCAGCTGCGGGAACGACTTGGCCTGCGGGTCGAGCACCAGCTCGATACCGCCGAACGCCCGGTCCAGCACCGGCTCGCCCAGAGCCTTGCCGGTCAGGGTCTTGAGCGCGTTGTTGACGACCTGCTTGGCCTCGACCTGGTTGTTCCGCGCGAAGTCGGTGGCCGCCAGGTGGCCGCGCAGCAGCGCCTCCACGGTCTGCGGGTGCTGCTGGAGGAACTTCGTGCGCACGACCAGCACCGTGGTCGGGAACTTCCCGTCCTCCCACAGGGCCTTCTCGTCCAGCAGCACCTCGGCACCCGCGTCGAGCACCAGCCGCGAGGACCACGGCTCCGGCGCCCACGCGCCCTGCACGTCACCGCGCTTGAACAGGTCGAGCGACTGCGCGTTCTCGGTGTTGGTGACGTTCACCTGGTCTGGGCCGGCGCCGATGGAGAGCCCCTGGTCGGACAGCCACTTCTTCAGCGCCACGTCCTGGGTGTTCGCCAGCTGCGGCGTGGTGACGACCTTGCCCTTGAGGTCGGCGGGGGACGTGATCCCCGGCTTCACGACGAGCTGCGCGCCGCCGGACGTGGCGCCCGCGACGAGCCGGATCGCCTCGCCCCCGGACTTCGCGTAGGCGTTGATGGCCGGGCCGGAGCCGATGAACGTGGCGTCCAGCGACGAGCCGAGCAGCGCGTTCACCGCCTCGGGGCCCGCGTTGAACGTCTGCGCGGTGAGCTTGGTGGACCCCAGCTCCTCGGCGAACAGCCCCTTGTCCACGCCGATCAGCGCGGCGGCGTGGGTGACGTTGGGGAAGTAGCCGAGGCGGAGCTCGGCCGCCGCGCCCTGGTCGGCGGCGGGGGCCGACTCCCCGTCGCGGTCGATGCGGGAGCACGCGGACAGCGCGACGGCGGTCAGGGCGACCAGTGAGGTGCTCAGGAGGCGGCGTCGGAGGCTCACGACGGGACCTTTCAGGGGCCGGGGGAGACGAGGGCGTGGTCGTCGGTGGACGGGGCGGAGTTACCGTCCCCGGTACAGCTGTCCACGCCGTCCAGCTCCGGCAGGGGCGCCCCCACGAGCCCGGCGGCCAGCGTGCTGCCGTCGGCGACGTCGATGATGAGAAAGGAACCAGTGCGGCGGTTGCGCGTGTAGTCGTCGACCGGAATGGCTTCGGCAGTGCGAACCCCGATCTGGCCGATCTCGTTGAGGGCCAGCGAGGCGGGCGCGTCGGTGCTGGCGAGCTTCTGCTCGTCGAACCGGGTGCGCAGTTCGGTGACGATCGCCTGCACGGTGCGCGTGCCGTGCTTGACCAGCACCCGCGCGCCGGGCGCGAGGGGCTTCTCCGACAGCCAGCACACGGTGGCGTCGAACTCGTCGGTCACGGTCGGCGGGGCGGCCGCGGCGGCGATCAGGTCACCGCGCGAGACGTCCACGTCGTGCGCCAGCAGCAGCGTCACGGACCGGCCCGCCGCGGCTTCCCCCAGTGGGCCGTCGGCGGTGTCGATGCCGGTCACGGTCGTGCGCAGCCCGCCGGGCAGCACGGCGACCTCGTCGCCCACCCGCACGGTGCCCGCGGCGACCTGGCCCGCGTAGCCGCGGTAGTCCGGGTGCTCGGGGGTGCGCGGCCGGATCACGTACTGCACCGGGAAGCGGAACGGCGCGTCGTGCGGGTCGGACTCGACCGGCACCGTCTCCAGGTGCTCCAGCAGCGTCGGACCGGAGTACCAGGGCGTGCGCGCCGAGCGCTCCACCACGTTGTCGCCCGCCAGCGCCGACACGGGGATCTCCACGACGGCGTCCTCGGCGTACCCGAGGGCGGTGGCGTGCGCGGTGAACTCCTTGGCGATGCGGGAGAACGTCACCTCGTCGTACCCGACCAGGTCGATCTTGTTGACCGCCAGCACGAGCCTGGGCACGCCCAGCAGCGCGAGCACGGCCGCGTGCCGCCGGGTCTGCTCGATCACGCCCTTGCGGGCGTCGACCAGCAGCACGCCGAGCTGCGCGGTGGACGCGCCGGTCACCGTGTTGCGGGTGTACTGGACGTGTCCGGGGGTGTCCGCGAGCACGAAAGACCGGTTCGGGGTGGCGAAGTAGCGGTAGGCCACGTCGATGGTGATGCCCTGCTCACGCTCCGAACGCAGGCCGTCCACCAGCAGTGACAGGTCCGGGGTGGCCAGGCCGCGGTCGGCGCTGGCGCGGTGCACCGCGTCCAGGGTGTCCGCGAGCACCGACTTGGTGTCGTAGAGCAGCCTGCCGACGAGCGTGGACTTGCCGTCGTCCACGCTGCCCGCCGTGGCCAGCCTCAACAGGTCGCTCATCTAGAAGTACCCCTCCCGCTTGCGGTCTTCCATGGCGGCCTCGGACATCCGGTCGTCCGCGCGGGTCGCGCCGCGCTCGGTGAGGCGGGACGCCGCGACCTCGGCGATGACGGTCCCGATGTCGGTCGCGTCGGACTCGACGGCGCCGGTGCACGACCCGTCGCCGACGGTGCGGTAGCGCACGGTCTTCTCGACCTTGACCTCGCCGTCGCGCGGGCCGCCCCACGGGCCTTCCGCGAGCCACATGCCGTCGCGCAGGTACACCTCGCGCCGGTGGGCGTAGTAGATCGACGGCAGCTCGATGCCCTCGCGGGCGATGTAGTGCCACACGTCCAGCTCGGTCCAGTTGGACAGCGGGAACACGCGCACGTGCTCGCCGGGGCGGTGCCGCCCGTTGTAGAGGTTCCACAGCTCGGGCCGCTGGCGGCGCGGCTCCCACTGGCCGAACGAGTTGCGCAGGCTGAAGATCCGCTCCTTGGCGCGGGCCCGCTCCTCGTCCCGCCGCCCGCCGCCGAACACGGCGTCGAACCGGTGGGTGGTGATGGCGTCGAGCAGCGGCACGGTCTGGAGCGGGTTGCGGGTGCCGTCCGGGCGCTCGGCGAGCCGGCCGTCGTCGATGTAGTCCTGGACCTTCGCGACCTCCAGCCGCAGCGCGTGCCGCGCGACCACCCGGTCGCGGAACTCGATGACCTCGTCGAAGTTGTGCCCGGTGTCCACGTGCAGCAGCGGGAACGGCACCGGCGCGGGCCAGAACGCCTTCACCGCGAGGTGCAGCAGCAGCGTGGAGTCCTTGCCGCCGGAGAACAGGATCACCGGCCGGTCGAACTCGCCCGCGACCTCGCGGAAGATGTGGATCGCCTCGGACTCCAGGCGGTCGAGCGCGTCGAGGGCCGTCGTCGTGGCGGTCATCCGTGCAACCCGCATTCTGTCTTGGCCAGCCCCGCCCACCGGCCGCTGCGCGGGTCCGAACCCGGCAGGGGCTTCGCGGTGCACGGCGCGCAGCCGATGGAGGGGTAACCGGCCTGCACCAGCGGGTTCTCCAGGATTCCGTGGTCGGCGATGTAGGCGTTGAACCGCTCGTCGGACCACGGCGCGATCGGGTTGACCTTCACCAGCCCGTTGCGGTCGTCCCACTGCACGATCGGGGTGTTCGCGCGGGTCGGGGCGTCGACCCGGCGGACACCGGTGACCCACGCGTCGTAGTCCGCCAGGGTCCGCCGGAGCGGCACGACCTTGCGCAGCTCGCAGCACCGGGTCGGGTCGGTCCGGTTGAGCGGGCCGAACTCGGCCTCCTGGTCCGCCACCGACTGCTCGGCGGCGGCGTCGACGATGCGCACACCGGGGTAGACCAGGTCCACCGCGTCACGCGTGCCGATGGTCTCGGCGAAGTGGTAGCCGGTCTGCAGGAACAGCACGTCCACGTCCGGCTTGACCTTGGTGGCCAGGTCGACCAGCACCGCGTCCTGCATGTTCGACGCGACGATCCAGCTGTCGCCGAACGTGCGGGCGGTCCACGCCAGCGCCTCCTCGGCACTGGCGTCCGCCAGCTCGGCCGAGGCGGCCTCGGCGATCACCTTGAGCTCCTCGACCCTGGTCGGGGCGGTCATCTCCGCACCTCCTTCTGTGGAAGGTTGAGACCCACGAACTTGACCGTGAACACGCGACGGCAGGAGGCGCAGAGCCACGAGTGGCTCGGCTCCTCCTGCGGCCGGAGGTCCTCGTCGCCGCAGTAGGGGCAGTAGAACGGTGTCGCGCGCTCACTCATGTCGGCCTCCGCCGGGGCAGGTGCGTCGGTGGGTGCTCACTTCAGATCACCCTCGTCCGCCCGCGCGACCCACTGCGCGAACCTCTCTTCGGGCTCCCGCTTCGCCACGAAGTTGCGCACCACGCGCTCCACGTAGTCCGACAGCTCGGCGGCGGTGACCTTGTGGCCGCGCAGCTTGCGGCCGAACCCGGCGTCCAGCCCGAGGCCGCCGCCCAGGTGCACCTGGAAGCCCTCGACCTGGTCGCCGTCCGCGTCGGTGACGATCTGGCCCTTGAGGCCGATGTCGGCGGTCTGGATGCGGGCGCACGAGTTCGGGCAGCCGTTGATGTGCACCGACACCGGCGCGGTGACGCCGGCGACGACGTCCGCCAGCCTGGTCTCCAGCGCGGAGACCAGTTCGACCGCGCGGGCCTTGGTCTCGACGATCGCGAGCTTGCAGAACTCGATGCCGGTGCACGCCATCACGCCCCGCCGCCACGGCGACGGGTCGGTCTGCAGGCCCAGCTTCGCCAGGTCCGCCCGGAGGCCCTCGACCTCGCCCTCCGGCACGTCCAGCACGACGATCTTCTGCTGCGGCGTGAGCCGGACCCGGGTGGACCCGGCGCGCTCCACGACCTTGGCGACCTCGACCAGCGTGGACCCGGACACCCGGCCCGCGATCGGGGCCGCGCCGACGTAGTAGGAACCGTCCTTCTGCCGGTGCACGCCGATGTGGTCGCGGGGGATCGCGGGCACCTCGGGCGCGGGGCCGTCGACCATCCTCCGCCCGAGGTACTCGTCCTCCAGGACCTGGCGGAACTTCTCGGGGCCCCAGTCCGCGACCAGGAACTTGATCCGCGCGCGGTGCCGCAGGCGGCGGTAGCCGTAGTCGCGGAAGACGCTGATCACGCCCTCCCACACGTCCGGCACCTCGTCGAGCGGGACCCACGCGCCCAGCCGCTGCCCGATCATCGGGTTCGTGGACAGGCCGCCGCCGACCCACAGGTCGAAGCCCGGCCCGTGCTCGGGGTGGTGCACGCCGACGAACGCGACGTCGTGGATCTCGTGCGCCACGTCCGGCAGGCCGGAGATCGCGGTCTTGAACTTGCGCGGCAGGTTCGAGAAGCGCGGGTCGCCGATGTAGCGGCGCAGGATCTCGTCGATCGCGGGGGAGCCGTCGACCACCTCGTCCTCGGCGATGCCCGCGACGGGGGAGCCGAGGATCACGCGCGGGCTGTCGCCGCACGCCTCCATCGTGGTCAGGCCCGCAGCCTCCAGCTTCTGCCAGATCGTCGGCACGTCCTCGACCCTGATCCAGTGGTACTGGATGTTCTGCCGGTCGGTGATGTCGGCGGTGTCGCGGGCGTAGGTCTGCGACAGCTCGCCGAGCAGGGCCAGCTGCCGGGTGGTGAGCCGGCCGCCGTCCACGCGGACGCGCAGCATGAAGTACTCGTCGTCCAGCTCCTCCGGGTCCAGGGTGGCCGTGCGGCCGCCGTCGATGCCGGGCTTGCGCTGGGTGTAGAGGCCGTACCAGCGGAACCGCCCGCGCAGGTCGGCCGGGTCGATGGAGTCGAAGCCGCCGCGGGCGTAGACGTTCTCGATCCGCGCCCGGACGTTGAGCGGGTTGTCGTCCTTCTTGCTCCGCTCGTTCGGGTTCAGCGGCTCGCGGTAGCCCAGCGCCCACTGCCCCTCACCTCGGCGCTGCTTCGTGCGCTGAGGTGTCGTCGTCGGGGGGACCATGCTCGTCCTCCGGGTTTCGGGGGCGCTGGTGCGCGTGCGAGTCCCGGCAGAACCGTGGTGGGGGTCTCGTCAGCGCACCCGGCGCCGACGGTGAGAATGCGGGCGCGGGTTATGCCGAACGACGGCACATCGCGCTGGACACGCGCCGGAAGTCGACGTGGCGGCGGACCACCAGGCGCACTCCGGTCGATGTCATGTGGATGAGCGTGCCACGCGTCCATGGCGTGGTCCACCGCCATCCGCATCGTGGGACGGGGGTGCCGCGCCTGGTAGGTGGGACAATGGGGGCCATGCCCTCCGCCCTGCCGATCGGCGACCCCGCGCCGCCCGACGGCTCGCTCCCCGTCACCGCCCTCGCGGGGCTCGGCTCCCGCCCGTTCGGCGTCTACGTGCACGTCCCGTTCTGCGCGACCCGGTGCGGCTACTGCGACTTCAACACCTACACCGCCGGTGAGCTGGGCACCTCCGCGTCGCCCCGGTCGTGGTTGGAGGGGCTGCGCCGCGAACTGGACCTCGCCGCGACCGTGCTGGGCACCCCGCCGCCGGTCGAGACGGTCTTCGTCGGCGGTGGCACCCCGTCACTGCTCGGCTCCGGCGGGCTGGCCGACGTGCTCGACGCCGTGCGCGCCTCGTTCGGCCTCGCGCCGGGCGCGGAGGTCACCACCGAGTCCAACCCCGAGTCGACCTCGCCGTCGTTCTTCGCCGCGATCCGCGACGCCGGCTACACGCGGGTGTCGCTCGGCATGCAGTCCGCGGCCCGGCACGTCCTCGCCGTCCTCGACCGCGCCCACACCCCGGGCCGCCCCGTCGCGGCGGCCCGCGAGGCCCGCGAGGCCGGCTTCGAGCACGTGAACCTCGACCTCATCTACGGCACGCCCGGCGAGTCGTCCGGCGACCTGGAGGCGTCGCTGGACGCCGTGCGCGGCGCGGGCGTGGACCACGTGTCGGCCTACGCGCTGATCGTGGAGGAGGGCACCGCCCTGGCCCGCCGGGTGCGCCGGGGGGAGCTGCCGATGCCCGACGACGACGTGCTGGCCGACAAGTACGAGCTGGTCGACCGGGCCATGACCGCCCAGGGCCTGACCTGGTACGAGGTGTCGAACTGGGCCGCCTCCGCCGAGGCCGCGTGCCGGCACAACCTGCTGTACTGGCAGGGGGCCGACTGGTGGGGCGCGGGCCCCGGCGCGCACAGCCACGTCGGCGGCGTGCGCTGGTGGAACGTCAAGCACCCCGCGAAGTACGCCGAACTGCTCGCCGAGGGCGCCTCGCCGTCCGCCGGGCGCGAGGTGCTGACCGAGGACGACCGCCGCGTCGAACGCGTCCTGCTGGAGCTCCGCCTGGCCACCGGCCTGCCGCTCGACGTCCTGGACGAGGACGGGCGGGCCGAGGCCGGGACCGCCGCCGCCGACGGCCTGCTGGACCCCGCCGCCCTGGACGCGGGCCGCTGCGTGCTCACCGACCGGGGCCGGCTGCTCGCCGACGCCGTGGTGCGCAGGCTCACCTGACCGCCGCGGTGGCGGCACCGCGACGACCGGCGTCACCGCGATGCCCGCCACCTGCGACAGGCCGGCACGGCCCCGCCGTCGGGCACCGCGTAGTTCACGTGGGGGTTGTCGCTGTGCGCGTCGAAGCGCGCCAGGAAGGGCCCCACGCGCAGCGCGCCGGAGCGGACCGACTCGCGCGGGGCGGCCTGGAGGGCGTCGAGCAGGGGGCGTCGAGCACACCCGACGCCGGCGATGTGACCGAACCCGGACCAACGGTTTTCCACCCGCCGCCGCAACCTCCGTAAACTCGGGGGGAAGCAGTCCAGGTCGTCCCGGAGGTGACGTGCGGTGAACGCCGATGAGCGCCGGTTCGAAGTGCTGCGCGCGATCGTCGCCGACTACGTGTCGAACCAGGAGCCGGTCGGCTCGAAAGCCCTGGTCGAGCGCCACAACCTGAGCGTGTCCAGCGCCACCGTGCGCAACGACATGGCCCAGTTGGAGGAGGACGGCTACATCACCCAGCCGCACACCAGCGCCGGCCGCGTGCCCACCGACAAGGGCTACCGGCTGTTCGTGGACCGCCTCAGCGAGGTCAAGCCGCTGTCCTCGCCCGAGCGCAAGGCCATCCAGAACTTCCTCGAAGGCGCCTACGACCTCGACGACGTGCTGCGCCGCAGCGTCCGCCTGCTCGCCCAGCTGACCCGCCAGGTCGCGGTCGTGCAGTACCCGGTGCTCAGCCGGGCGACCGTCCGCCACATCGAGGTGCTGGCCATCACGCCCGCCCGCCTCATGCTGGTGCTCATCACCGACACCGGCCGCGTCGACCAGCGCTCGGTCGACCTCGGCGACGTCATCAGCGAGGACAACGTCGCCCGGGTGCGCACCATGCTCAACGCCGCGATGGTCGGCAAGCGCCTCTCCGACGCCTCCGCCGAGGTCGCCCAGCTGCCCGAGGAGGCGCCCGCCGAGCTGCGCGACGTCGTGCTGCGGGTCGGCACCGTGCTCATCGAGTCGCTGGTGGAGCACCCCGAGGAGCGCCTGGTGCTGGGTGGCACCGCGAACCTCACCCGCAACGTGGCAGACTTCCCCGGTTCGCTGCGCCAGGTGCTGGAGGCGCTGGAGGAACAGGTCGTGGTGCTCAAGCTGCTGGCCGCGGCCCGCGACCCCGGCACCATCCTGGTGCACATCGGCGAGGAGAACGAGGCGGCGGAGATGCGCAGCACCTCCGTCGTGTCCATCGGCTACGGCAGCCGGGACAACCTGCTCGGGGGGATGGGCGTGGTCGGACCGACCCGCATGGACTACCCCGGCACGATGGCGGCCGTGCGCGCGGTCGCCACCTACGTGGGGGAGATCTTGACCGGGCGGTGACGGCGGGGGAGGAACACCGCGGTCCCGCAGGACGTTTGGCAGGCGAGCGCGCGCGTGCGCACGACGCCGCTCGCAGGAGGAAACACGGTGGCGAGGGACTACTACGGCACGCTCGGGGTCTCCAAGAACGCGACACCCGAGGAGATCAAGCGCGCCTACCGCAAGCTCGCGCGGCAGCTCCACCCGGACGTGAACCCCAACGAGGAAGCGCGCTTCAAGGAGGTGACCGCCGCCTACGAGGTCCTGTCGGACCCGAAGAAGCGGCAGGTCGTCGACCTGGGCGGCGACCCGCTGGAGCCGGGCGGCGGCGGCCGGGGCGGCGGCGACCCGTTCGCGGGTTTCGGCGGTCTCGGCGACATCATGGACGCGTTCTTCGGCGCGGGCGGCGGCGCGGGCGGGCGGGGGCCGCGCAGCCGCGTGCAGCCCGGCTCCGACGCGCTCATCCGGCTGTCGATGACGCTGGAGGAGTGCGCGGCGGGCGCCTCGCGGGAGCTGACCGTCGACACGGCCATCCTGTGCGACCTGTGCGTGGGCAGCGGCTGCGCCGAGGGCACGTCCCCGACGCGCTGCGACACCTGCGGCGGGCGCGGCGAGGTGCAGTCGGTGCAGCGGTCCTTCCTGGGCCAGGTCGTCACCGCGCGGCCCTGCCCGGTGTGCCGCGGCCTCGGCGAGGTCATCCCCGACCCGTGCCGCCAGTGCGCCGGCGAGGGCCGCGTGCGGTCCCGGCGCACCATCTCCGTGCAGATCCCGGCCGGCGTGGCCGAGGGCATGCGGGTGCGGCTCGCGGGCCAGGGCGAGGTCGGCCCCGGCGGCGGCCCCGCCGGCGACCTGTACGTCGAGGTCGAGGAGGTGCCGCACGAGGTCTTCGAGCGCGACGGCGCCCACCTGCACTGCTCGGTGCACATCCCCATGACGACCGCCGCGCTCGGCGCCGTCCTGCCGCTGGCCACGCTGGACGGCGAGGAGGAGTTGGAGATCGAACCCGGCACCCAGCCGAACACCGTGCTGGTGCTCACCGGGCGCGGCATGCCCCGGCTGCGCTCCAGCGGGCGCGTCGACGGCCGCGGCGACCTCCACGTCCACCTGGAGGTCGTGGTGCCCACCAAGCTCGACGCCCGCCAGACCGAGCTGCTGCGGGAGCTCGCCGTCGTCCGCGGCGAGGACGAGCCGACGCTCGCCCACAACGGCAAGGGCGGCGGCGGGCTGTTCTCGCGGCTGCGCTCCGGCCGCGGCCACCGGTGACGCTGCCCGTCTTCCTCGTCCCCGCACTGCCCACCGGCGGCACGGCGGTCCTCGACGGCCCCGAGGGCCGGCACGCGGCCACCGTCCGCCGGTTGCGGGCGGGCGAGGAGCTGGTCCTGTCCGACGGCTCGGGCGACCAGGCGCGGTGCGTGGTCGAGGAGGCGGTGAAGGACGCGCTGCGGCTGCGCGTCGTCGAGCGCTGGACCGTGCCCGAGCCGTCCGTGCGGGTGGTCGTGGCGCAGGCCCTGGTGAAGGGCGACCGCGGCGAGCTGGCCGTGGAGCTGGCCACCGAGGCGGGCGTGGACGGCGTCGTGCCCTGGCGGGCCTCGCGCTGCGTGACCAAGTGGGAGGACGGGCCGCGTGGCGCGAAGGCACTCGAGCGGTGGCGCAGCACCGCCCGCGAGGCGGCCAAGCAGGCCCGGCGCGCCCGCGTGCCGTCCGTCGCCGACCCCGTCACCACCTCCCGGCTCGCTTCCCTGGTGTCCTCGTCGACCGTCGCATTGGTTTTGCACGAATCTTCTTCGCAGCCGCTCGGAACGGTTCCGCTGCCCACTTCCGGGGACGTCCTGCTCGTCGTCGGACCGGAAGGCGGGATCACCGACGAGGAATTGTCGGCGTTGACCGCGGCCGGTGCGCACGTAGTGCGACTGGGCCCTGCCGTTCTGCGAGCGTCGACCGCCGCGGCGGTCGCTCTGGGTGCGCTGGGTGTGCTGACCGATCGCTGGCGGTGACGGTCCCCGTTCCCTTCTGGCAAACGCCAGACGCAGGGGTTACGCTCATGGCCGGAGGGGTTGGCCGGGTCACCGGGACCGGTCCCTCGGAGCAGGCTCGCCGGACACCTCCCCCCTCGGTCCGGCGCCGCCGCGTCGCGGTGGGACGACCCCCAGGTCCCACCGCGACGCGGCCCTTTTTTGTGCGGAGGGTTTCGCGTGCGCATCGACTACGGACCCCACCCCAGCCAGTTCGGGGAGTTTCCACGCCGGGTGGTGAATCCTTTCCCGTCATCGTGGTAATCCATGGCGGTTTTTGGCATCAACGTTATGGTCTCGAACTCGGTCGCCCCCTCGCCGACGACCTCGTCGCGCACGGCGTCGCCGCGTTCAACGTCGAATACCGGCGCGTCGACGGCGGCGGCGGGTGGCCCGAGACGGGGGACGACGTGCTCGCCGCCCTCTCCGCGCTGCCCGACGGCCCCGGCCCCGTCGTGACGCTCGGTCACTCGGCCGGCGGCCACCTCGCCGTCTGGGCCGCCGCGCGGCACCCCCGCGTGACCGCCGCCGTCTCCCAGGCCGGCGTCCTCGACCTGCTCTCCCACCCGGCCGTCACCCGCCGCGCCGCCGAACTGCTCGGCGGCACCCCCGACGAGGTGCCCGACCGCTACGCCGACGCCTCGCCCACCGCCCTGCTGCCCATCGGCAAACCGGTGGTCCTCGTGCACGGCGACGCCGACGAGGACGTGCCGTTCGAGCAGAGCGCCGCGTTCGCCCGCGCCTCCGGGGCCGAACTGGTCGCCCTCCCCGGCGTCGGCCACATGGACGTCATCACCGTCGGCACCCCCGCCTGGGAGGCGTGCCGCGACGCCGCGCTGCGCCTGGCGGGTGCGCGCCCGCCGGGTCCGCGTCCGACGGCCCCGCGTCCGACGGCCCCGGGGACCCCCGGTGGTGGGTAGCGTGCGTCCCATGTCCGACTGCCTGTTCTGCCGCATCGTCGCCCGGGAGATCCCGGCCACCGTGGTCCACGAGACCGACACCACGCTGGCGTTCCGCGACATCGCCCCGCAGGCGCCCACGCACGTCGTGCTGGTGCCCAAGACCCACGCGCCCGACGCCGTCGCCCTGGCCGCCGCCGCGCCCGGCGTCCTCGACGACCTGTTCCTCGCCGCCGGGGAGGTCGCCAAGGCCGAGGGCGTCGCCGACACCGGTTACCGCACCCTGTTCAACACCGGCTCCGACGCAGGTCAGACGGTCTTCCACGCCCACCTCCACGTGCTCGGCGGGCGCCGGCTGGGCCCTCTCGCCTGAGCCCCCCGGCCGGGGCCCCTCGCCGAGGGGCCTTGCCGGGGCGACACCGGCACGAGCGCACCCGCCGTACCCACCGGTTTCCGCCGGCCTTACTCCGGTGCGGACTGTCGGTGCCGGCGGCTAGCATCGACGGGGCAGGTCAAGTCCACCCGAGCACCGCGCGAACGCGCAGGAAGAGGGCCCGAGGCCACGTGGCCGGTACCGCTGACAACACGCCGCAGGCAAGCCGGGACGCGGCCACCGCCCAGGACGCGCAGTCCAAGTTCTCCGTGCCCGACGGCGCGGTGCTGGCCCTGCTCGGATCGCGCGACGAGAACCTCCGGCTCGCCGAAGAACTCCTCGACGCCGACGTGCACGTGCGCGGCAACGAGATCACCCTGTCCGGGCAACCCGCCGACGTGGCGTTCGCCGAACGGGTGTTCTCCGAGCTCGTCACCCTCGCCAGCCGCGGCCAGCAGGTCGGACCCGACACGGTCCGCCGCACCGTCGCCATGCTGTCCGCGGGCACCAGCGAGTCGCCCGCCGAGGTCCTGAGCCTGGACATCATCTCCCGGCGGGGCCGCACGATCCGGCCGAAGACGCTGAACCAGAAGCACTACGTGGACGCGATCGACCAGAACACGATCGTGTTCGGCATCGGTCCCGCGGGCACCGGCAAGACCTACCTGGCGATGGCGAAGGCCGTGCAGGCCCTCCAGGCCAAGCAGGTCAACCGCATCATCCTGACCCGCCCGGCGGTCGAGGCGGGCGAACGCCTCGGCTACCTGCCCGGCACCCTGAACGAGAAGATCGACCCCTACCTGCGCCCGCTGTACGACGCGCTGCACGACATGGTCGACCCCGAGTCCATCCCCCGCCTCACCCAGGCGGGCACGATCGAGGTCGCCCCGCTGGCCTACATGCGCGGCCGCAGCCTGAACGACGCGTTCATCATCCTCGACGAGGCGCAGAACACGACGCCCGAGCAGATGAAGATGTTCCTCACCCGGTTGGGCTTCGGCTCGAAGATCGTGGTGACCGGCGACGTCACGCAGGTCGACCTGCCCGGTGGGCAGCGCAGCGGCCTGAAGGTGGTCAGGGAGATCCTCGAAGGCGTCGACGACGTCCACTTCTCCGTCCTGACCAGCAACGACGTGGTCCGTCACCAGTTGGTGGCGGACATCGTGGACGCCTACGACAAGTGGCAGGTCGAGCAGGAGGAACGCGAAGCCGGGGAGGGTCACCAGCACCACGCCGGACCCGGTGCGAGGTCCCGTGGGCAGCGCCGGGGACGATAGGCCCGTGAGCATCGAGATCGCGAACGAGTCGGGCGTCGGCGTGGACGAGCCGTCCATCGTCGCCGCCGCCCGGTTCGCCCTGGACCGGATGGGCGTCAGCCCGTTGGCCGAGCTGTCCGTCCTGCTCGTCGAGCTGGACGTGATGGCGGACCTGCACCAGCGCTGGATGGACCTGCCCGGTCCGACGGACGTCATGGCGTTCCCGATGGACGAGCTGGACTCGGCCCGGCGGCCGGACGCGGCCGGGTTGGGGCCGGCGCTGCTGGGTGACATCGTGCTGTGCCCGGACTTCGCCAAGGACCAGGCGAAGAAGGCGGGGCACGGCCTGCTGGACGAGCTGCACCTGCTGACCGTGCACGGCGTGCTGCACCTGCTCGGCTACGACCACGCCGAACCCGCGGAGGAGCGGGAGATGTTCACGTTGCAGAACCGCATCCTGGGCGACTTCCGCGCCTCGGTGGCGGAGGCGGAGCGCAAGTCGGCGCAGCGCGAGGCGGACTCGAAGCTGCTCGGGGCGGTGGGCCTGGAGGACGCGGACCGGCCCGAGCCGACAGCCTGAGGCGGCCGACGTGGTGGCGGGTAACACCGGTCTGCTCGTGCTGGCCGTGCTGCTGGTGCTCGCGGCGGGCGCGTTCGCGGGCGCGGACGCGGCGCTGGGCACGGTGTCGCGGGCGCGCGTCGAGGCGTTGCAGCGGCAGGGGCGCAGCGGCACCCGGCAGTTGATCGCGCTGCTGGCCGACCGGCCGCGGCACGTGAACCTGCTGCTGCTGCTGCGGCTGGGCTGCGAGCTGGCGGCGACCGTGCTGGTGACGGTGGTGTGCTTCCGGCTGATCGCGACCGGGTGGGTGGCCATGCTGGTCGCGGGCCTGAGCATGCTGGTCGTGTCGTACGTGCTGGTGGGCGTGGGTCCGCGCACGATCGGCAGGCAGCACCCGTACGCGGTGAGCCTGGTGGCGGCGGGGCCGATCCGGGTGCTCGGCCGCGTGCTGGGCCCGTTGAGCAGGTTGCTGATCCTGGTCGGCAACGCGATCACCCCGGGCAAGGGGTTCCGCGAGGGCCCGTTCTCGTCCGAGGTGGAGCTGCGCGAGCTGGTCGACATGGCGCAGGAGCGCGGCGTGGTCGACGAGGGCGAGCGGGAGATGATCCACTCGGTCTTCGAGCTGGGCGACACGATCGCGCGCGAGGTGATGGTGCCGCGCACGGAGATCGTGTGGATCGAGTCGACGAAGTCGATCCGGCAGGCGTTGGCGCTGTCGCTGCGGACCGGGTACACGCGGGTGCCGGTGATCGGGGAGAGCGTCGACGACATCGTCGGCGTGGTGAACCTGAAGGACCTGGTGCGGCTGACGCTGGCCGAGGAGCCGAACGGCGTGTCGGTGGCGGACGTGATGAAGCCGGCGTCGTTCATCCCGGACTCGAAGCCGATCGCGGACCTGCTGCGGGAGATGCAGCTGTCCCGCAACCACCTGGCGGTGGTGGTGGACGAGTACGGCGGCACGGCGGGCCTGCTGACGATCGAGGACATCCTGGAGGAGATCGTCGGCGAGATCACCGACGAGTCCGACACGGAGGACCGGCCGCCGGTGGAGCACCTGGCCGACGGGTCGGTGCGGGTGAGCGCGCGGCTGCCGGTCGACGACCTGGACGCGGTGTTCGGCACGCAGCTGGACGACCACGAGGTGGAGACCGTGGGCGGTCTGCTGGCGCAGCGGCTGGGCCGCGTGCCGCTGCCGGGCACGGAGGCGGAGATCGCGGGCCTGCGGATGCGGGCCGAGGGCGGCAAGGACGAACGCGGGCGGGTGCGCATCACGACGGTGCTGGTCCGCCCGGCGCCCAGGGACGACGACGAGGGGGAACCCGGTGAGTGAGCTCGACCCCGAGGACCTGAAGATCATCACGCTGGCCCGGTCGGCGCGGGCGCGCACCGGTGCGGCGGAGGGCGCGGCGGTCCGGGACACCGACGGCCGGACCTATGCGGCGACCACGGTCGCGCTGCCGTCGCTGCGGCTGACCGCGTTGCAGGCGGCGGTCGCGGCGGCCGTGTCCAGCGGCGCGGAGGGCCTGGAGGCGGCGGCGGTCGTGACGGCGGCCGAGGCGGTGGACGAGGCGTCGGTGTCGGCGGTGCGCGACCTGACGGCGGGCGCCCGGGTGCTGCGGGCGGACGGGTCGGGCGCGCTCCGGGAGACCGTGTAGTGCGTGACTACGTCACGGTGTGCCGCGGGTGCTGCTGCGGCACGGTGAAGAAGCACCCGGACTACGACCACGAGGAGCAGGTGCGCCGGTTGACGGCGCTCGCGGCGGCGTCGGGCGACCGGCTGCGGGTGCGCACGGCGGACTGCCTGGACGCGTGCGAGCACTCGAACGTGGTCGTGGTGAAGCCGCGCGGGCACAAGCCGGTGTGGCTGGGGTTCGTGCTCCAGGACGCGACGATGGACGACCTGGAGCGCTGGCTGACCGAGGGCGGCCCGATGCCGGCGACGCTGGAGCTGAACCGGATCGAGCCGCCCGCCCAGCGCGCCTAGAGCAGGACGCCGGTGAGCGGTGGGGCGACGAGCGGAGGGCGGCGGGGAGAGGGCCGGCCGGGCGCGTCCGGCGGGCACGGGGACAATGGGGGGATGGATGGTTACCGCTCCGGGTTCGCGTGCTTCGTCGGCCGCCCCAACGCAGGCAAGTCGACGTTGACCAACGCTCTGGTCGGGACCAAGGTCGCGATCACCTCCAGCAAGCCGCAGACCACCCGGCACACCATCCGGGGCATCGTGCACCGCGAGGACGGCCAGCTGGTCCTCGTCGACACCCCCGGCCTGCACCGCCCGCGCACCCTGCTCGGCCAGCGCCTCAACGACCTGGTCCGCGAGACCTGGTCGGAGGTGGACGTGGTCGGGTTCTGCGTGCCCGCCGACCAGAAGGTCGGCCCCGGCGACAAGTTCATCGCGGCCGAGCTGGAGAAGATCGCCAAGCGCACACCCGTGATCGGCATCGTCACCAAGACGGACCTGGTGGGCCAGCAGCAGGTCGCCGAGCAGCTGCTCGCGCTCCAGAGGGTGATGGACTTCGCCGACTTCATCCCGGTGTCCGCCGTGGACGGCTACCAGGTGGACGCGCTGGCCGACCTGCTGGTCGGCAAGATGCCGGAGGGCCCGGCGCTGTACCCGGACGGCGAGCTGACCGACGAGCCGGAGCAGACGCTGGTCGCCGAGCTGATCCGCGAGGCCGCCCTGGAGGGCGTGCGGGACGAGCTGCCGCACTCGATCGCCGTCGTGGTGGAGGAGATGCTGCCCCGCGAGGGGCGCGACGACCTGGTGGACATTCACGCGAACGTGTTCGTGGAGCGCCCCAGCCAGAAGGCGATCATCCTCGGCCACCGGGGCGAGCGGCTCAAGCAGGTGGGCATCACCTCGCGCCGCCAGATCGAGAAGCTGCTGGGCACGCGCGTGTACCTGGACCTGCACATCAAGATCGCCAAGGACTGGCAGCGCGACCCGAAGCAGCTGCGCCGACTGGGGTTCTAGGTGGCGAACCTCTACCGGGACACCGGTGTGGTGCTCAGGGTGCAGAAGCTCGGCGAGGCCGACCGCATCATCACCCTGCTCACCCAGAAGCACGGCAAGGTGCGCGCGGTCGCCAAGGGCGTGCGGCGCACCTCGTCCCGCTTCGGCGCGCGGCTGGAGCCGTTCGGGCACGTCGACGTGCAGTTCTACCCGGGCCGGTCGCTGGACGTGGTGACCCAGGTGCAGACCCTGGACGCGTTCGGCGTGGACCTGGTGGACGACTACCAGCGGTACACGGCGGCGTGCGCGGTGCTGGAGACCGCCGACCGCCTCACCGCCGAGGAGGGCGAGCCCGTCCTGCGGCTGTACCTGCTGGTCACGGGCGCGCTGCGGGCGTTGGCGGCGAAGGAGCGCGACCCGTCGCTGGTGCTCGACGCGTTCCTGATGCGGGCGATGGCGTTCGCCGGGTGGGCACCCGCCGTGGACGAGTGCGCGCGCTGCGGCGACCCCGGTCCGCACCGGGCGTTCAACGTGCACGCCGGCGGCCTGGTGTGCCCCCGGTGCAAGCCGCCGGGCAGCGCCCAGCCGTCCGCGGACACGCTGAGCCTGCTCAGCGCGCTGCTGCACGGGCGGTGGGACGCGGTGGACGCCATCCCGACGACCGCCCGCCGCGACGCGAGCGGCCTGGTCGCCGCGCACCTCCAGTGGCACCTGGAACGGCAGCTGCGCTCGTTGCCCTTGGTCGAGCGCAAGGCCCAACCCGCCGACGGTTAGGCTCGCCCGGCTCCACCCGCGCACCCCCGGAAGGACAGCCATGCTTCGCCGACGGCGGGCCGAGCGCGTCGCGCGCGCTCACCGACCCCCGGAACCGCACCCCACCGGCGCCACGCCGCCGAAGATCCCGGCCGAGTTCGTGCCGCGGCACATCGCGATCGTGATGGACGGCAACGGCCGGTGGGCGAACCAGCGCGGCCTGTCCCGCATCGAGGGGCACAAGCGCGGCGAGGCCGTGGTGGTCGAGGCGGCCAAGGGCGCCATCGAGATGGGCGTGAAGTGGCTGTCGCTGTACGCGTTCTCCACGGAGAACTGGCGGCGCAGCCCCGAGGAGGTGCGCTTCCTCATGGGCTTCAGCCGCGACGTGATCCACCACCGCACGGACGAGCTGGACGAGCTGGGCGTGCGGGTGCGCTGGGCGGGTCGCCGGCCCAGGCTGTGGCGCAGCGTCATCAAGGAGCTGGAGGTCGCCGAGGAGCGCACGAAGGACAACGACGTGCTGAACCTCGCGATGTGCATCAACTACGGCGGGCGCGCCGAGGTGGGCGACGCGGCGCGGGAGATCGCGCGGCTGGCCGCCGCCGGGAAGATCAACCCGGAGAAGGTCGACGAGCGCACCGTCGCGAAGTACCTGTACCAGCCGGACATGCCGGACGTGGACCTGTTCATCCGCCCGTCGGGCGAGCAGCGCACGTCGAACTTCATGCTGTGGCAGTCCGCGTACGCGGAGCTGGTGTTCCAGGACATCCTGTGGCCGGACTTCGACCGCCTGGACCTGTGGCGCGCCTGCGAGGCGTACGCCATGCGAGACCGGCGCTTCGGCGGCGCCGTGGACAAGCCCGACGCGGAGCCCGAGGAGGGCGAGTGACCGAGCAGGACGCCGACCAGGACGCCAAGGTGACCGCGGAGCTGCTGACCGCGGCGCGCGAGGCGCTGGAGCTGTTCCACGAGGTGCACGTCGACGACGACGGGGCGCTGAGCTTCCGGCACGGCGAGGTGCCGTGCGCGGTGCAGGCGATGCGGCTGGCCGACGGCCTGACCGTGCTCAGCCTGACCTGCGTGGTGGCGTGGGACCTGCCCGCCGACCCGAACCTGTCCGTGTCGGCCGCCGAACGCGCGGGCCAGGGCCTGTTCGGCACGCTCGGCGTGGTCTACACCGAACGCGGCATGGACGTGACGCTGCGCTACGCGTTCCCCGCCGAGGGCCTCAAGCCCGAGCCGCTCAGCACCCTGCTGATGCTGGTCGTGTCCACCGCCTCGCAGCTGCGCAACGAGCTGCTGGCCGGAGCCGGGGACGGTGCCTGACGTGGCCGGTGTGATCGTGTACGAGCCCGACGACGAGAGCGACGTCGAGGGCCTGCCGTGGGCCGTCACGTTCGAGGCGTCGGCGGGTGACGAGTGGGCGTCGTTCGTGTGCGGCCCGTACGAGCGCGACGAGGCCGTGCGGCTGGCGGAGGACGTCGTCGCCGCGGGTCAGGGCGTGACCGCCGTCGTGGAGCCGCTGCTGCCGGTCACCGAGGCGGCCGACGTGCTGGCGACGATCGCCGAGCTGCGCGAGGAAGCGGACGGGGAGTAGGCCGGCGGATCGGCGCGCAGCAGTCGGCACCGGGGGCCGCCGCGTCGGGGGCGGGTCAGCATCGGCATCGGCCGTCGGCTCCGATCGCCATGTCGCAGCCGTCGCAGAAGCGCGCGGTCGTCGATTCGAGGTGTTGCGCGATGACGGCCGGCGGCCGGCGCCGCGATGACCGGCGGCCGGCCTTCTTCCGCCGGGGCACCTCGCACCGCGGGTCCGCGGATCGGACCTCGCCCGAGCGCACCTTGGCGGATCGGGGCTCCTCGACCTCGATCTCCGCGGGCCGCGGTGGCTGCGTCCGCTGGGACACTTCGTCGCGGATCCGCTGGATCACCTTCGTGGTCGCACCGCTGTGCCCGGCCTCCCGCAGCGCACGCTGGCATTCCCGGTTGCTTCTTTCGGGGTTGCGCGTCAACCACATCCGCGCCGCCACGTGCCACGGGCCGTCCTGGTCCGCCGGGGGCAGGGAACCGGTGACTCGCGCGGGCAGCGGTGCCCGCTGTGACCCGCCCCTGCTCTTGGGCTCCCGCCTGGGCCAGGGATCGCCGGGCAGGTGGGGGTCGAGTGCCTCGTCGTCATCGCTGTAGCCCGGTCCCTGTTCGTACCGATGCGCGTCATTCAGGTGCCGGTCGTCGATCGTGCCCATCCCCACCGCCCTCACGTCGATGTCCTGTGTCATCGGGAGGAAGCGGGTGAGCGCTACCTCGGGCGCCGTCCATCACCCCTTCGGACGAGCGCGCCGGCCATTCACGAGCCGCCGTCTCCAACGGCAGGCATCCGGTCCTCCGCGTTCGGGACTGCTCCATCCGTGAGAACCGGCATGACCCGCCGGGGCGCGCCTGCTGACGCAGTCCACCCGACATACCGCGAATCATGATCGACCGGACTGAGGCTGAACCAGATGCGGAGACCAGCCCGCACTCGAAGAAATGCGAAAGAACCTCGATTACGCTCGTGACCTGGTACGCGGCGGGCGCTATCTGGAACGTCTCGAGGTGGGGGCGTTCGACGTCGCCGATCTCTACCGCGCGGCTTGGGTACAGGCTGTTTCAACACTGGACCACTGGATCCACCGCGAGCTGTACGACCGGGCTTTCGCCTTCGCGTTGAACTCCTCGGACGATCGGCCCGCGAAGTTCCTCGGCATACCGGTCTCCGTGGGACTCGTCGAGGCGATGCTGCGTGACGAGGCGGTGCGGGAAGACGTCTTCAAGTCACATTTGAGGTCCCGCTTCGGCCACCAGTCCTTCCAGCAGCCCGACAAGATCAAGGATGCGCTTTCGTACATCAGTGACGTGGCGCTGTGGCCGGAGGTCGCCAAGCGGTTGCACCAGACGCCGAAGGAGGTGACGGGACAACTCGTCGACATGGCGAAGCGACGGAACAAGATCGCGCACGAGACCGATCAGGACCACGCGACCGGCAAGCGCACGCCGATCACCGATGGCGACGTGACCCGCGTCATCGACTGGCTCCAACGGCTTGCCGAGGCGATCTTCAAGGCCATCGGCCCGCCGCCCGCAGTGGCGGACACGGAGTCCGTCAACGGGGTGCGGACCAAGAACAAGTGGTCGCGGCAGGACATCGACACCGCCGCCGAAGCGCTCCGGGGCACCCCCGCGGGAACGGCGGTCGCGGCGTTGCTCGCTCACGCCGATGCCAACAACGCGCAGCTGAAGGGGGGTTCGAGTCCGTACCCCTCCGCCGGTGTGCACTACGTGCTGGGCGGCCACCGGCGTTCTCTGTGGCAGCTCTACCTCTCGGCGGAGCGGCCGGTCGTCGCCATCAGCCTCAACCCGATCGCATCGCGGGACCAGGAGTTGGCCTACCGCATGCTCGAAGTGCTGCGCGGTGAGCCGACTCTGGACGCGGCCCTGCTGTACCCGGACGATGTGCTGGTGAGGAAGCACCCGGACTTCGAGTTGCACAAGCTGGGGGAGTCGCCCCGAGCGCTGGAGACGTTGCTGGCAGCCTTCGACCTGGCCCTCGCCCCTCCGAAGACCGTGCTGGGCGACGTGAACCGATGATGTGGTGACCACCGACCGGCGACGTGGCTCTGGCATCATGTCGAAAGTGACAATCACTGGCGAAATCCGAGGGTCGCGCCCGCGGTCCGGGCCGCCGCGGTGGAGGATCACGTCGCTGGAAGTGCTGTGCGGGGTGCTCGTGCTCGCGCTGCTGCTCCAGGACTGGCTGGTCGGGGTGCTGGACGTGCCGGTGCTGCGCACCGCGTCCACGGTCTTCGTCGCCGTGTGCGTGCAGGCCCTGCCGTTCCTCGTCCTCGGCGTGCTGATCAGCGGCGCCATCGCGGCGTTCGTCCCGGCGAGCGCCCTGCGCCGGGCGCTGCCGCGCCGCACCGCGCTGGCCGTGCCGGTGGCCGGGGTCGCGGGGGTCGCGCTGCCGGGCTGCGAGTGCGCGTCCGTGCCCGTCGCGCGCCGGTTGATGCAGCAGGGCGTGGCGCCGGCGGTGGCGTTGTCGTTCCTGCTCGCCGCGCCCGCGGTGAACCCGATCGTGCTGGTGTCCACGGCCGTGGCGTTCCGGGACGCGCCGATGATGGTCCCGGCGCGGTTCGCCGGGTCGCTGCTCACGGCGATGGTCATGGGGTGGCTGTGGACGCGGTTCGGCAAGGCCGACTGGATCGCCGAGCGGGCCCTGCGCCGGCTGCCCGACCACGACGGCCGCAACCGCTGGCTGGTGTTCGCCGAGACCGCGCGGCACGACCTGGTCGACGCGGGCGGGTTCCTCGTGCTCGGCGGCGTGTTCGCGGCGGCGTTCAACGTGCTGGTGCCCGCCTCGTGGCTGGAGACCCTCGGCGGTCAGCTGGTGCTGGCGGTGCTGGTGATGGCGGTGCTGGCGGTGGTGCTGGCGCTGTGCAGCGAGGCCGACGCGTTCGTCGCGGTCTCCATGTCGGCGCTGCCGCTGCTGCCGCGCCTGGTGTTCCTGGTGGTCGGCCCGGCGGTCGACGTCAAGCTCATCGCGCTCCAGTCGGGCGCGTTCGGCAAGGCCTTCGCGGCGCGCTTCGCCCCGGCCACGTTCGTGGTGGCGATCGCGTCCGCCCTGGCGGCCGGAGCGGTGTTCCTGTGAGGGGTGCGGCCCGTGAGGCGTGTGACCCGTGAGGGGCGAGAGCCATGAGGCGTGAGACGCAGAACATCCTGCTGGTGCTGCTCGGCGGCGCCCTGCTCAAGCTGGCGTTCAGCGGCACCTACCTGCGCTACGTGAAGGAGTCGCTGCAACCCTGGCTCGTCGTCACCGGCGCGGTCATGGTCGTGCTGGCGCTCGTCGCGATCGTCCGCGACGTCCGGGCCGGGCAGCGGCAGGAGGAGGAGCAGGGGCACGAGCCGGCCCACGACGACCACGAGCACGGGTCGTCGCGCAGCCCCTGGATGCTGCTGCTGCCGGTGCTCGCGGTGTTCCTGATCAGCCCGCCGGCGCTCGGCGCGGACGTGGTCAACCGGTCCGACCGCAACACCGTCCAGGAGGGGCAGGCGTCGAGCGGGTTCGCGCCGCTGCCCCCGGACGAGGTGGTGCCGCTGACCATCGGCGAGTTCGTCACCCGCACCGCGTGGGACGACTCGGGCTCCCTCGACGACCGCACGGTGCGGCTCACCGGGTTCGTGGTGCGCAAGGACGGCGACGTGTTCGTGGCGCGCCTGACCATCTCCTGCTGCGCCGCCGACGCCTCACCGGTGAAGGCGAAGCTGGTCGGCCGGGACTTCGCGGCGCTGGCCGACGACCAGTGGGTCGAGGTCACCGGGCGCGTCGTGCCGGGCTCGGCGACCAAGGAGACGAAGTGGGTGCCGACGTTCAGCGTCTCGCAGGTCGTGCCGGTGCCGCAGCCGGAGGACACCTACGAGGGCTGAGCTAGGACGACGCCTTGTCGCAGCACTCCCGGCACGTGCCGAAGATCTCCACGGTGTGGCTGACCTCGACGAACCCGTTCTCGGCGGCGACGCGGTCGGCCCACTTCTCCACCGCGGGGCCCTCGACCTCGACCGTGCGGCCGCACCCCCGGCACACCAGGTGGTGGTGGTGATGGGCGGAGCAGCGGCGGTAGATGGCCTCGCCGGTGTCGGTGCGCAGCACGTCGACCTCGCCGGCGTCGGCCAGCGACTGGAGGGTGCGGTAGACGGTGGTCAGGCCGATGCCCTCGCCGCGCTTGCGCAGTTCCTCGTGCAGCTCCTGGGCTGAGCGGAACTCGCCGAGCGAGTCGAGCAGCTTGGACACCGCGGTCCGCTGCTTCGTCGAACGCAACCCGGGTACCGCGGTGGTCGGGCGCTCGCTAGTGGTCACATCTCCTCCGTCCGGGTGGTCCGGTCGGCCTCGTTGATACCACGCGGACCCTCGTCGACGTGGGTCACCGCGTCGACCACGATGTGCGCGAGGTGCTCGTCGACGAGCCGGTAGACGACCTCACGGCCGTGCCGCTCGCCGTGCACCACGCCCGCGGCCTTGAGCACGCGCAGGTGCTGGCTGATCAGCGGCTGCGCCACCCCCAGCGCCTCGACCAGCTCGTGCACGCACCGGTCCGCCTCGCGCAGCTGGAGCACGATGGCGATCCGCACCGGCGCGGCGAGCGCCCTGAGCAGCTCGCCCGCGGCGGACAGGGTGCGCGCCGGTTTGGGCGGCGCGGGCTCGGGCACGACGCGCTCAGCCGAGTGGACGTGCTCGCCCCTGACCCCGACCGTCACGTCGCCTCCACGGTGGTATGGATTTTCAGCACCAATACTACGGCGCTAGAGCACCGAAACGGCGATCAGCACCAGCACGGCCAGCACGAGCACCCGCAGGACGCGCCCGGAGGGCGCCAGCAGCGGCCACGTCACGGCCAGCAGCACCGCCACGCCGGCCGCCAGCACGCCCAGCAGCGCGGCCCCCACCACGCCCCGGAGCCACACGCCCAGCCCGAACAGCACGAGGACCAGCAGGAACGCCGCCGGCGCGGGCACCCGCGCGAGGGGTCCGGCGCCGGGGATCAGGGTCCGCTTGGAGTCACCAGCCACCGTGGCATCCTTGCACCGTGCTGCTCGTGTGCCGCTTCACCGTCCCCGAAGCCTCCGTCGCGGACTTCACCGGGCGGGTCGACCGCGCGCTGTCGCTGCTCACCGCCCAGCCCGGCTGCCGGCGGGCGCAGCTGTCCCGGTCCACCGACGAGGCCGACCGCTTCGTGCTGACCGTCGAGTTCGACTCGGTGGTCGCCTACCGGCGGGCGATGTCGCCGTTCGAGGTGCGGGAGCACGTCGTGCCGCTGCTGTCGGAGGCCAACGCCGACGAACCGGCTGCCTACGAACCGCTGCTGGTCGCCTCGGGCGGCGAGGTGCGGCGCGAGGTGAGCCTGGTCGCGCAGGACGCGTTCACCGTGCGGCTGGGTGAGGCGGGCGGCCCGGCGACCCCGCGCTAGGCGGTACTACCCTGGCGTCCCCGTTCAGCGTCTCCCGATGGAGAGTCCGTGGCAGCCGATCGCATCGAGACCGTCGTCAGCCTCTGCAAGCGCCGGGGGTTCGTCTACCCGTGTGGCGAGATCTACGGGGGCACGCGGTCGGCTTGGGACTACGGCCCGCTGGGCGTGGAGCTGAAGGACAACGTCAAGCGGCAGTGGTGGAACCAGGTCGTCCGGGGCCGCGAGGACGTCGTGGGCCTGGACTCGTCGGTGATCCTGCCGCGCGAGGTGTGGGTGGCGTCGGGGCACGTCGAGGCGTTCGCCGACCCGCTGGTCGAGTGCACCGCGTGCCACCGGCGGTTCCGGCAGGACACCCTGGTCGAGGAGCACGCCGAGCGCACCGGGGAGCCCGCGGCCGACCTGTCCGGCGTGCCGTGCCCGCACTGCGGGGTCGTGGGCCGCTACACCGACCCGAGGATGTTCAACGGCCTGCTCAAGACCCACCTCGGCCCGGTCGAGACCGACGAGGGCCTGCGGTACCTGCGCCCGGAGACCGCGCAGGGCATCTTCACGAACTTCCTCAACGTGCAGACCACGTCGCGCCGCAAGCCGCCGTTCGGCATCGGCCAGATCGGCAAGAGCTTCCGCAACGAGATCACGCCGGGCAACTTCATCTTCCGCACCCGCGAGTTCGAGCAGATGGAGCTGGAGTTCTTCGTCGAGCCGGGCACCGACGAGGAGTGGCACCGGTACTGGATCGACGAGCGCACCCGCTGGTACACCGACCTGGGCATCTCGAAGGAGAACCTGCGGCACCACGAGCACCCGCGGGAGAAGCTGTCGCACTACTCGAAGCGGACCGTCGACATCGAGTACCGCTTCGGGTTCGGCGGCCAGGAGTGGGGCGAGCTGGAGGGCATCGCCAACCGCGCCGACTACGACCTGACCACGCACTCGAACCACTCGGGCGTGGACCTGTCGTACTTCGACCAGGCGACCAACTCCCGCTACCGCCCGTTCGTCATCGAGCCGGCGGCGGGCGTGGGCCGGCCGATGATGGCGTTCCTGCTGGACGCCTACGGCGAGGACGAGGCGCCCAACGCCAAGGGCGGCGTGGACAAGCGCGTCGTGCTGCGCCTGGACCGCAGGCTCGCGCCGGTGAAGGCCGCCGTGCTGCCGCTGTCGCGCAACGCCGACCTGTCGCCCAAGGCCCGGGACCTGGCCGACGCCCTGCGCCGGAACTGGAACATCGAGTTCGACGACGCGGGCGCCATCGGCCGCCGCTACCGGCGGCAGGACGAGATCGGCACCCCGTTCTGCGTGACGGTCGACTTCGACTCGCTGACCGACCACGCGGTCACCGTGCGGGAGCGGGACACGATGTCGCAGGAACGGGTGTCGATGGACCAGCTGGAGGGCTACCTGGCGGCCCGGCTGGTCGGCGCCTGACCCGTTCCCGCGACCGTCGGGCATCCACGACCACCGGAATCCGCGACCATGACGTCACCTGACTGGGTGGACGACACCCGCGCCTCCTACGACACCGTCGCGGACGGCTACGCCGACCTGCTGCGCGATGCCCTCGCCGACGCGCCGCACCAGCGCGCCGCGCTGGCCGCGTTCGCCGACCTGGTGCGCGCGGCGGGTGGCGGACCGGTCGCGGACGTGGGCTGCGGACCGGGCCGGCTCACCGCCCACCTGCACGGCCTGGGCCTGGACGCCTTCGGGGTCGACCTGTCGCCCGCGATGGTCGCCGTGGCCCGGCGCGACCACCCCCGGCTGCGGTTCGACGTCGGCTCGATGACCGACCTCGACCTGCCCGACGGCTCGGTGGCGGGCCTGCTCGCCTGGTTCTCGCTCATCCACGTGCCGGACGACGAGGTCCCGGGCGTGCTGGCGCACTTCCGGCGGGTGCTGCGCCCCGGCGGTCCGCTGCTGCTCGGCTTCTACGTCGGCGACAGGACGTACCTCAAGACCGAGGGCTACGGCGGGCACCCCATGCGCGTCCACGTCCACCACCGCCCGCCCGAGCGGGTGGAGGTGTGGCTGCGCGACGCGGGCTTCGAGGTGGAGGTGCGGACCCTGCTCGACCCGGACCGGGAGTTCCCCGGGGCGATCCTCTTCGCGCGCCGCGCCTGAGCGGGCGACAGACCGGGACCAGGCGTGCCGGCTCGGCGGCCACGTCGACGTCGAGCAGCCGCAGCTCGCGCTCCGCCGCCTCGCGGACCACGTCGGCGAACAGCGGTTCGCACCGGGGCGGCAGCACCCACACCTCGACGCTGCTGTCGAGCCCGCGCGGCTCCTCCGGCCGCCACGGGCCGCAGGACGGCCGGGGTCGGGCACCAGGCGACGGGCGGCGTCCACGGCACCGTGGTCGGCGACCATCCACTGGAAGACCTTCGCGTCGTGGCCGAGGCGCGCCGGTCGCTACCGGGCCCGGTGCTCGGAGGGGCTGACGCCGCGTTCCCGCTTGAACGCCGTCGACAGCGCGAACGCCGTGCTGTAGCCGACCTGTCGGGCGACGGACGCCACGGTCGCGGACGGCTCGCGCAGCAGGTCGGCGGCCAGCGACAGGCGCCAGTCGGTCAGGTAGGCCATCGGCGGCTCGCCGACCAGCTCGGTGAACCGCCGCGCCAGGGCGGCCCGGGACGCGCCGACCGCGTCGGCCAGCGAACCGACCGTCCACGGGTGCGCGGGGTCGGCGTGCAGCAGGTGCAGCGCCCGCCCCACGACGGGATCGGCGTGCGCCGAGTACCAGGCGGGCGGGTTGGCCTCGGGGCGGCAGAACCAGGCCCGCAGCACGGAGATGAGCAGCAGGTCCAGCAGGCGGTCCAGGACGGCCTCCTGACCGGGCAGGTCGCGGGTGACCTCCTCGGCCAGCAGCGGCACGACGGGCAGGTCGGAGCGCGGCACCACCAGCCACTGGGGCAGCGCCGACAGCAGCCGCCGGCTCACCTCGCCGTCGACCTGGTAGGTGCCGCTGAGCAGCACGACCGGCCCGTCCGGGGCCGACCCCCACGTGCGCACGCCCCGGCACCACTGGTCGCACAGCTCGACGCCGTCGGGCGTGGTGCTGGTCTCGCCGGGGTGCACGACGGCCTGCACGGGGGTGGCGGGGTCGTCGGCCAGCCCGTACGCCTCGGGGCCGCGCAGCACGGCGACGTCCCCGGTGCGCAGCCGCACGGGCGGCGCGCCGTCGGGCATCAGCCAGCCGTCCCCGCGCACCACGGCCACCACCGACAGCGGGGCGCGGTCCTGGACGCGCAGCGACCACGGCGGCTCCAGGACGGTGCGCAGCAGGAACGCGCCGCGCGCCCGCGGACCGTCCAGCAAACCGGCGAGTGCGTCCACGGGACCAGCCTAGAGACGAACGCGCATGCGTTCGGGCGCTTCGACCATGGAAGCGGGCCTCCCCGCCCGGTTCACTGGGGCGGTGTTCCCCACGGTGACGGTGATCGCGGCCCTGTGCTGCGGGATGATGGCGGGCGTCTTCTTCGCGTTCTCCGCGATGGTGGTGCCGGGGTTGCGCCGGCTCGCGCCCGAGGAGGGCGCCGCCGCGATGCGGTCGATCAACACCGCGCTGCTCAACCCGGCGTTCCTCGGCCTGTTCCTCGCCACCGCGGCGGTGTCCGCCCTCGCCGCGTTCGAGGGCGACCCGTGGGCGTGGGCGGGCGCGGCGCTGTACCTGCTCGGCGGGCTCGGGCTCACCGCGGCGTTCCACGTCCCGCGCAACGGCGAGCTGGAGCGCCGGCCCGGGTACTGGGCGACCTACCTGCGCCAGTGGGTGCCCGCCAACCACGTGCGCGCCGTCGCGTCGCTCGCCGCGAGTGCTTCGTTCGCGCTGGCCGCACTCCACCGGTGACCACTCTGGGTAATGCTTCACCGGTTTGATGGGATTTATCGCGAACGATCGAGTGAACATTTCCCGAAGTGGGCAAAAGCGGCTCATCATTAACCGTCACGTCACCCCGTTTTGTGACACTTGATGCAGACGCAGCTCATCAGGGGGTGTCATGGCGCGTGCCGTTGTCGCGGTGATCGCATTGGCGCTCGTCGCCGTCCTCAGCCCATCACCGTTGGATCACGCCCGCGTGGCGCGGGTCGTGCCCGCGACGCACGCGGCGGTCGGCGCGGCGGAGGAGGAACCGCCGCGCGAGGGTCGCGGCACCCCCGAGCACCGTTCCTGGTCGGCCGGGTATTCACCGGCCAGGAACGTGAAACCGGCTTCGCGCCCGCTCGCCGGCCCGCCGCGCCGGTGGGTGCGCACGAGCACTCCCGCGTTCCTCTGCCGGGGGCGGACCGACCACCTCCGCGAATGGTGCACGCCATCCGCGTTGCAGGTGTTCCGGCACTGACGGACGCCCCACCGCCGCCGTCAACGCACCGTCCGACCGCCGACGGGCGGGAAAGCACGTGGGATTCCCGCAGTCGGGTCGGCGCGCCCGCGCATTCGCGAGGAGGTCCCGGAAACGGGCCGTCGCCTCGCCCGCGGGCAGTCGCCGACCACGTGTCCACCCCCGCGCGGACTCACGCACCGTGATCACCTCGCGGGTGCGCGGCCGGTCCCGCGACATCGAGTCCGGTGAGGTCCTCGCCCACCGGACCGACCTCATCCAGCCGCTCCAGCGGCTGCCCGAGCTTCCGGAGTCGTCGAGTGAGCACGTACATCGCACCTTCGTCCGCCCCACCGGGGCGGGCGGCATCGTTCTGGCCCGACGTGGGCGCGTCCCTCGTGGTGTTCCTGGTGGCGCTCCCGCTCTGCGTGGGCATCGCCGTCGCCTCGGGCGTGCCCGCGGAACTGGGCGTCATCACCGGAGTGGTCGGCGGTCTCGTCGTCGGCCTGCTGCCCGGCAGCACCATGCAGGTCAGCGGTCCCGCCGCCGGGCTCACCGTGCTGGTGGCCGACGCGGTCGCCGACCACGGACTCGGCGCGCTCGGCCTCATCGTCCTGGGCGCCGGCCTGCTCCAGGTCGCCATGGGCCTGCTGCGCCTGGGCCGCTGGTTCCGCGCCATCTCGCCCGCCGTCGTGCAGGGCATGCTGGCGGGCATCGGCCTCGTGCTGGTCCTCGGCCAGCTCTACCCGTTCGCCGGGCAGGCCCAGCCCGCGACCACCGACGAGAAGTTCGCCGGCCTGGCCGGCCTGGCCGCGTCCGCGTCCACCACCGCCGCGGGGCTGAGCGGCGTGGCGGTCGGCGTGCTGACCCTGTCCGTGGCGGCGCTGTGGAAGCGGACGCCGCTGCGCGCCGTGCCCGGCATGCTCGTCGCCGTCGTCGTGGCCAGCGCCGTGGCCCTGCTGCTGCCGCTGCCGCGCATCTCGGTCGGCCCGCTGACCGAGGTCGTGACCCTGGTCGACCTCGGCCTGTTCGACGTGGGCGTGCTGGGCGCGATGCTGACGTTCGCCCTCGTGGCGTCCGCCGAGAGCCTGTTCAGCGCCGCCGCCGTCGACCGCATGCACAGCGGCCCGCGCACCCGGTACGACACCGAGCTGGTCGCGCAAGGCGTCGGCAACACCGTGTGCGGCGTCCTCGGCGCGCTGCCGATGACGGCGGTGATCGTGCGCAGCGCGACCAACGTCGACGCGGGCGCCCGCACCCGACTGTCCCGCGTGCTGCACGGCGCCTGGCTGCTGCTGTTCGTCGTGCTGCTGCCCGGCGTGCTGTCCTACGTGCCGCTCGCCGTGCTGGCGGCGCTGCTCGTGCAGGCCGGGTGGAAGCTGCTCGACCCGTCCGGCGTGCGGGCGCTGTTCCGCACCGACCGCGCCGAGGCGGGCGTGCTCGTCCTCACCGCGACCACGATCGTGTTGACCGACCTGCTCACCGGCACCGTCGTCGGCCTGCTCGCGGCCGTGGTGAAGACCGCGTGGGACGTCTCCAGGCTCACCATCGCGGTCACCGCGCACGGGGAGGACCACCACCACGTGGCGGTGCGCGGCAACGCGACGTTCCTGCGCCTGCCGAGGCTGCTGGAAACCCTGGAGGCCCTCCCGCACGACAGCCGCGTGCGCGTGGACCTCAGCCGCGTCCGCCACCTCGACCAGGCGTGCGGCCAGGCCATCGAGCAGTGGGCGGAGCAGCGCGAGGGGGTGGAGCTGATCCACCCGGCGGCGGACCGCGTCAACTGAGGAAGGCGGCGCTCGCGAAGGACGTCGTGTCCGTGTGCGGTGGCGACCTCCTCGGAGGTGACCGCCACCCGCAGGGGCACGACGTCAGCGATGCGCCGTCGTCCGGACGAACACCTCCGGACGATGACCGCGACCACCTCCCGCCCGACGGGGGAGTGCCACCCCGGACCGTCAGCCCATCGGACCGGTCAACGGGTCGACGCTCCGAGACGCGGCACTAGTCGAGCGCACCGGACTTGATCGCGTCGAGCCAGGCGCGGGTGACGACGACCGTGCCCGCGTCCGGGTTCTTGCTGTCCCGCACCGCGTACCGCCGGCCGTGCGGGGCGACCTCGACGCAGTTGCCACCTCCGGTGCCGCCGCTGCCCGAGTAGCTGCTCTTGCGCCAATTGATCATTCCGCGTCCCTTGCCGTAGCCGGTTGGGTGTAAGTCTTCACCGCCTCACTGATCGCGTCCAGCGAATCGGAGGGGGACAGTGATCGTTGAGTGAGGATGCCCCAGCGTTCGGTGCAGACGCGTACCTGGGCGCGGTCCTCGATGTAGACCGCACCCCCTGGTCCTTCGGCGTAGCCGAAATCGGGAATCGGCTCGGGCAAGGTCAAGATGGAGAACGGTCCGTCGAGCGCCGGGGTCGCACCTGCCGACTTGGGGAGCACCTGGACCGTGATGTGGTCGGCCTCCGACGTGTCGAGCAGGCGTTGGAGTTGGTTGCGCATCACCAGCGGTGTGCCGACCGGGCGTTCCAGGATCGCCTCGTCGAGGATCACGTGGAACCGCAACGGGTTCGGGCGCGCGAGCACCTGTTGCCGCGCCAGCCGGGCGATCACGCGGCGGTCCACCACCTCGTACCCCATGCCGGGGTTGGCGCCGTAGATCAGCGCCCGCGTGTAGTCGGCGGTCTGGAGCAGGCCCGGCACCACCATCGTCTCGAACTCGCGCAACGCCACGAGTGCCGCTTCGACGCTCAGGAACTCGTGGAAGTCGCCCGGCAGGTCCTTGCGGAGCGCCAGCCAGTAGCCGCGTTCGTTCACGGTGGACGCCAGGCCGAGCATCCAGTTGCGCATGCCCTGGTCGTCCACCCCGTACAGGTCCAGCAATTGCTCCACGTCGTGCCGCTTGACGCCTTGTTCGCGCGTCTCGATCCGGCCGAGTTTCGAGCGCGACCACTTGCCCGTACCTTTCCGGAGACGTTCGGCGGCCTGTTCGATGCTCAATCCGCTGCTTTCACGCAACGCTCGCAACGTTTCGGTGAGCTGCCACCGCCGCACTGTCGCGTTGATCGCGCCACCGTTGTCCTGACGCACTGTTGTCCTCCGAAAAGGTGAATAAAACGGGTTCCCGGTTCTGGTACCGGTTTCTCGTAGCACAGTATCGCTACACCAAGTGGTCAATCGGTTACGACACGGAGGCGGTTGGCATGTCGCCCACGACCGGACAGCAGCAGTACGAGGAGTTCGTGACCGAATTGCTCGCCGACGAGAGGCCGCGCCTGTTCGCGGTGTTGCGCGAATTCGGCACGCACCAGGACGCGGAGGTCGCGGCGTGGGGGATGGCCTGGCCCGACCGTGCCGAACTGGTCTCGCCGAACGGCAGGGTGCGGATGCGGTCGGAGTCGCCGGAACGGGCGTTGCGGGTGTTCGGCCGCGGTGAGGACGTCTCGGCGCGACTGGTCTGGGTCGACGCCGACCCGGTGTCGTGAACGCCCCGCCCCCGAGCCCGGGGGTGCGGTGAGCGCCGCCCCGGCGGACTCGGCGCTGCTGGACGAGTGGCCGGCCGAACTGGTCCGGCGGCGTTGGACGTTCCACCGCGTGCCGGACCGGGAGTCGCCCGGGGCGATCGCGGCCGTCTTCCGGTGGCGCGGCCTCGGCCTCGCCGACGTGGTCGTGCTGCTCCACGCGGGCCGCGCCCGGGGTTACCGCGTCGTCCTGACCGCACCCGGGCATCCCGCGATGTCAGGCGTGCCGTCGGTCGCCACGGACGCCGAGCGGCGACTGGCCGCCGGGTTCATCGGGCGGCGGTGCGTCATCCGGCCACCGAGGGGTTGACGCGCCGAGTGCCGGCCGCGGGGTGGTCGCAGGGGCGCAGCGCGTTCCGCGTCCGGTACGGGTGCGGGTGATCGCACGTCGCCGGCAAGGTCGGCTCGTGATGCGGTCACCGCAGCTCGCTGTCGCGCGCATCGACGGCAAGCCCATCCCGATGCCGTGGAGGGGCGACCCCCGCCAGGTGGTCGACAACGTCGCCGCTACCCGTGCTCGGTGGCCTGGTCGAGCCCGACCTCGCGGGTGTCGCCCCGGGCGACGGTGTTGGTGGCGATGATCCGACGCGGACGCCGCGGCGCCGGTGTCGAGGTCCACCGGGGTCACCCCCCGGTTCGACACCGGCGGCGGCCCCGACCGCCCGCGCCACGGCCGCCGGGAGGTCCGGGGCGGGTTCCCGGCCGTCCGGGGCGCGGCGGCGTGCGGGGTCTCGGCGACGCCGGCGGTCCCGGGTGGCCCCGGGAGCAGCACCGCGTCCACGCCGACGACCGGCGCGGGCACCACGAGCCGCCGGCGTCCTGCCACCCCTCCACGGTCCGTTCACAACCGCCTGGTGTCGAGCGTTTCCTCCTGTGCGATTCCTGAAGCTTCGTCGCGTCGCACCAGGTAGGCGCCGCCCGTGGGCCGTTCGGAGACCGCCTCGACCAGTTCGGTGCCGCGGTAGACCAGCCCGGCGCCGTCGTCGGTGCAGTGCGTGACCGGCAGCGTCCCGGCCGCGACGGCCGCGTGGATCGTCGGCCGGCGCATCGGCTCGCTGTCGTAGTGCACGCCGTTGCCGTAGGGCAGGAACCCGAGCCCGTTGGTCACCACGCGCAGGTCCGGTCCGAACGAGTCCGTGGACCCGCCGAGGTACCAGCAGATCGACCCGGCCGACACCCCGCCGAGCACGACGCCGTCCCGCCACGCGTCGCGCAGCACGGGACCGAGGCCGTGCACCTCCCACACGGCCAGCAGGTTCGCCACCGAGCCGCCGCCCACCCACACCACGTCGTGCTCGCGCACGAACCCGGCCAGGTCCTCGGTGGGCGGCATGGTGAACAGGTTGAGGTGCGACACCTCCCACCCGACGAGCCGGCCCGCCTCGGAGACGTCCGCGTTGAACCACCGCTGGTCGCCGTTGGCCGTGCCGACGTGGCAGAGCCGCGGCGCGCGCCCGTGCACGCCGGACAGGTCCACGGCGTGGTGGACGAGCCGGTGGAACTCCAGGTTGGTCCGGTGGCCGGCGCGGAAACCGCCGGAGGTCGCGACGATCGTCGGCTGCTCTGCTGGCATGGGCTCGATCTTCCCAGTGCCGAGGTGTGGAATCATCGGGTGCGTGACGTTCCTGCCGAGGCTCCGCCGGCTCGTGACGCGCCTCGTGCTCGGCGCCCTCGTCATCGGCCTGCTCGTCGTCGGCGGCACGGCTTTCCGCGTCTGGCAGGTCGCCCGCGAGGACGACCGCACGCACGCGGACATGGCCGTGGTGCTCGGCGCCGCCCAGTACAACGGCGTGCCCTCCGAGGTGCTCGAAGCGCGGTTGCAGCACGCGAAGCGCCTCTACGACCAGGGCGTGGTCGAGTACATCGCCACCACCGGCGGCAGGCAGCCCGGCGACAACTTCACCGAGGGCGAGGCCGGCCGCATCTGGCTGGAGGACAACGACGTCCCCACCGACCGCATCCTGGAGGTCGGCGAGGGCAACGACACCCTGGGCAGCATCCGGGCCGTGGCCGCCGCCGCCCGCGCGAAGTCGTTGCGCACCGCGGTGATCGTCAGCGACCCGTGGCACTCGCTGCGGGCGCGCACGATGGCCGAGGACGAGGGCCTGTCGGCCTGGACGTCGCCGACGCGCAGCGGGCCGAACGTGCAGACGCGGCAGACGCAGCTGTTCTACATCCGCCGCGAGACCGGCGGGCTGCTGTACTACCACCTGATGAAGGCGCCGGCCGGGGCGTTCGACGGCATCCTGCTCTGACCGGGTTTCCCGTCCGACGGTCCGCGGTTCCCCCGCGCGGGACGCGCGCACCGGCCACAGTGGGGGCATGACCGAACTGCGCGACGTCGTCGCCCGCCTGGAGCGGGTCGAGGCCGAACTGGCCCTCCACCGGCTGGCCGACAACTACTGCGTGGCCGCCGACCACCGCGACCCGGACCTCTGGCGGGAGGTCTGGACGCCCGACGCGGTGTGGGACACCGGCCCGGACCACGTGTTCACCGGCATCGACGCCATCTGCGCCGCCGTCCGCGAGCAGTGGCGGGCGTTCCCCGTCATGCGGCACGGGACGGTCAGCCACGTCGTGGACCTCGCCGGCCTGGCCGAGGGCGTCGCGACCGGCCGCAGCGACGTCATCTTCCACGTGAACTTCGACGACGGGACCTGGTCGACCGGCGTGGGCACCTACCTGGACGAGTACCGCCACCACGACGGCCGGTGGCGGATCGCCCGGCGCACCGTGTCCGGGGCGCGCGAACTCGGCCCGCTGCACGACCGGGAGCGCACCGCCGAGTCCTGACCGCCGAGTCCCGACCACGGCCCCGGACACCGGCGGGGGGAGTTGTCCACAGCCCCGGCGCGCGGACCGACCCCGCCCCGCCCGCTCACCTAGGCTGGTCCGATGAGCGGCGGCTACACCGAACACGACTGCGCGCGGCTGCTGGGGGAGCGGCCCAAGGGCGCCGTGCTGCCCGGTGCGCGCGCGGAGCGGCGCACGCCGTTCTCGCGCGACCGGGCACGGGTGCTGCACTCGGCCGCCCTGCGCCGGCTGGCGGGCAAGACGCAGGTCGTCGGGCCGAACGAGGGCGCGGAGGTGACCGGTGTGCCGCGCACCCGCCTCACGCACTCCCTCGAAGTCGCCCAGATCGGCCGGGGCATCGGCGAGGAGCTGGGCTGCGACCCCGACGTCGTCGACACCGCCGGCCTGGCGCACGACATCGGGCACCCGCCGTTCGGGCACAACGGGGAGCGCGCGCTCGACGAGCTGGCCGGGCCGTGCGGCGGGTTCGAGGGCAACGCGCAGACCCTGCGCATCCTGACCAGGCTGGAGCCCAAGACGGAACGCGGCCTCAACCTGACCCGCGCCTGCCTCGACGCGGCCACCAAGTACCCGTGGCCCCGGCGCCCCGGCACGGCGAAGTTCGGCGCCTACGACGACGACCTCGACGTGTTCCGGTGGGTCCGCGAGGGCGCGCCCGACCACCGGCGCTGCCTGGAGGCCCAGGTCATGGACTGGGCCGACGACGTCGCCTACTCGGTGCACGACGTGGAGGACGGCGTCCTCGCGCACCGCATCCGGCTCTCGGCCCTCGGCGACCCGGTCGAGCGCACCGCCATCGCCGAGCTGGCCGCGAAGCACTTCTGCGACGAGCCCGTGGACGTCCTGGAGGCCACCGCGGCGGAACTGCTCGCCCTGCCGGTCATCGCCGACCTCGCCGAGTACGACGGGTCGCGGCGCGCGCAGGTCGCGCTCAAGCGCCTCACCAGCGAGCTGGTCGGCCGCTTCGCCTCCGCCGCGGTCGGCGCGACGCGCGAGGTGCACGGCGACGGCCCGCTCACCCGCTACGAGGCCGACCTGGTGGTGCCCGCGCGGGCGCAGGCCGAGGTGGCGCTGCTCAAGGCGGTCGCCGTCCGGTACGTGATGAGCGACCCGGACCGGCTGCGCATGCAGGTCGGGCAGCGCGAGCTGATCGCCGAACTGGTGCACGCCCTGCTCACCGGCGCGCCCGAGGGCCTCGACCCGGCGTTCCACCCGGCCTGGCACGCGGCGGGCGACGACGCGGCGCGGCTGCGGGTCGTGGTCGACCAGGTCGCCTCGCTCACCGACGCCCAGGCCGTCGCCTGGCACCGGGCACTGACCGCGACACCCGCGCGCGGCGTGTGACCGGTGGCACACTCGGAGGCATGACCGATGACGACCGACCGCCCGGCGGGTCCTGACCGTGGCGCGGACCCGCGCGAGCACGGGGGCCCGCCGGTACCGGCGGAAGCACCCGGACCGGCACCGTGACGGCGACACCGACGGCGACACCGACGACGGTTCCGCCGGCGTCCGCGAACCACGACACCCCGTGCCACCCGGTCCGGCGGGCGGCACCGGCGAACGGCCCATCCCGGACGACCCGACAGTGGTGGAGGAAACCCAGTGCCTGACCGAGCGCCCCTGACGTTCGCCCTCGCCCTGCACGACGCCGTCGCACCCGACCGCACGCGCAACGCCTGCTGGTCCCCGTACTCGGTGGCCAGTGCCCTGGGCACGACCGCCGAGGCGGCGCGCGGCGACACCGCGGCCGAGCTGGTGGCGCTGCTGGGCGAGGACAACGCCAAGCTGCTCAAGGCCACCGCGGTCGGTGACGACGCCGAGTTCGCCGTGGCCAACACGCTGTGGGCGTCCGACGCGCTGCCGCTGGAGGACGGCTTCCTCGCCGACCTGGCGGGCTGGCCCGGCGCGGGCGCGCGGTCGGCGCCGTTCGCCACCGACCCCGAGGGCGCGCGGGGCATGATCAACGCCGACGTCGCCGACACCACGCGCGGGCTGGTCCCCGAGCTGCTCGGCCGCGGTTCGATCACCACCGACACGGTCGCCACCCTGGTCAACGCCCTGTACCTGAAGTGCGCGTGGAACGCGGAGTTCCCCGAGCACGACACGGCCGACCGGCCGTTCCGGGGCGCGGGCGACGTGCCGACCATGCGCCGCGAGGACAACGCCCGCTACGCGCGCGCCGCCGGCTGGGAGGCCGTGGCGCTGGCCGCGAACGGCGGCGTCGAGGCGGTCGTGCTGCTGCCCGAGGACGAGCTGGGCCCCACCGACGGCGTGCCCGAGGTGCTCGACGCGCTCGACTGGGAGCGCGTCGACCTGTACCTGCCGAAGCTCGACATCGGCCTCAACACCTCGCTGGCCCCGGCGCTCCGGCAGATCGGCGTGACCACCCTGTTCACCCGCGAGGCCGACCTCAGCGGGCTCAGCCCCGACCCGCGCCTGTACGTGGACGACGTGGTGCACGAGGCCGTGCTGCGGGTCGACGAGCAGGGCTTCGAGGGCGCGGCGGCGACCGCCGTGGTGATGCGCATGACGTCGTTCATCCCCGCCGAACCCGGCCGCGAGGTGCGCGTGGACCGGCCGTTCCTGTTCCTCGTCCGGCACGCCGAGACGGGCGTGGTGTTCTTCCTCGCCCAGGTGGTCGAGCCCTAGTCGTCACGTTCCGGCGCTCCCCGCCGTCCCCTCCTCGAAGACCGAGGACGAGGAGGGGACATGCCCAGGATTCCCGTTGTCACCACCCGCGAGGCCGGCCCGCTGGTCAGGCTCGCCTACCGGTTCGCGAAGCGCCGGTTCGGCGCGGTGCCCGAGCCGGTGGCCGTGTCGGCGCACCACCGGAAGCTGCTGGTCGCGGGCGCCCGCCACGAGCTGGGCGTGGAGAAGGCCGCGACGACGCTGCCGGTGTCGCTGCGCGAGCTGGTGGTGTACGCGACCGCCGTCACCGCGGGCTGCTCGTGGTGCGTCGACTTCGGCACCATGCTGATCAAGCACGAGGGCCTGGACGTCGACCGGCTCCAGGAGGTCCGCGACTACGCGCGCTCCGACCGGTACACCGGGCTGGAGAAGCTGGCGCTGGCCTACGTCGAGGCGATGACCGCCACCCCGACCGCCGTCACCGACGAGCAGGTCGCCGAGCTGGACGCGCGGCTCGGCCACCGGGGGCTGGTCGAGCTGACCTACCTGATCGCGCTGGAGAACCAGCGGGCCCGGTTCAACTCGGCGCTGGGCATCACCGACCAGGGCTTCACGTCGGGGGAGGCGTGCCGGGTGCCGATGCCGTGACACCGCCCGCCGCGAAGTCGACGTGGGCGAGCTTGTCCGGGTTCGACACGTCGTAGACGGCCACCACCAGGCCGTCGCGCACCGCGAACGCGCTGACCCGCTCGGTCACGTCGTCGGTCGCCGGGATCAGCACCCCCAGGTCGCCGTTGACCAGCGCCGGGCGCCCGGTGCTCAGCCCGCCGTACTTGCGCACCAGGCCGAACAGGAAGCGGGCCACCTTGTCCGCGCCGGACACCACGTTGATCGCGGTCTTCGCCTTGCCGCCGCCGTCGCCCACCACCACGACGTCCGGGTGCAGCAGCCCGACCACGGCGCCCACGTCACCCGCCGCGAGCGCCGCGAGGAACCGCTCCAGCACCTCGCGCTGCTCCTCCAGGGCGATCCTGGGCGGCGGGTCGGCGTCGGCGGCGGCGCGGCGGCCCCGCGACGCGTGCTGGCGCGCCGTGGCCGTCGTCACGCCCAGCACGTCCGCGATCTCGTCGAACGGCACGCCGAACGCGTCGTGCAGCACGAACGCCACCCGCTGCTCGGGCGTGAGCCGGTCGAGCACCACCAGCGCCGCCATCCGCACGCCGTCGTCGCGCACCACCGCGTCCAGCGGGTCGTCCTCGCCGGAGGTCACCAGCGGCTCGGGCAGCCACTGCCCGACGTACCGCTCGCGCCGCACCGCCGCCGACCGCAGCCGGTCCAGGCAGATCCGCCCCACGACGGTCGTCAGCCAGCCCTTCGGGTCGCGGATCGCCGCGCGGCCCTCCGCCGACAGCCCGGACAGCCGCAGCCACGCCTCCTGCACGGCGTCCTCGGCGTCCGCGACGCTGCCGGTGAGCCGGTAGGCCACCCCGACGAGGTGGGAGCGCAGGCCGGTGAAGGTCGCGACCAGGGTCTGCTCGGCTGCGGTCACGGGCACCAGTCTGCCAGCACTAGACTCGGTCGACGTGGCAGGACGCATCCGGGAGAGCGACATCGCGTTGGTGCGTGACCGGAGCCGGATCGACGACGTCGTGGGGGACCACGTCTCGCTGCGCGGTGCCGGCTCCGGCGCGCTGAAGGGGCTCTGCCCGTTCCACGACGAGAAGTCGCCGTCGTTCAACGTGCGCCCCTCGCACGGCACGTTCCACTGCTTCGGCTGCGGCGAGGGCGGCGACGTCATCGCGTTCGTGATGAAGATCGAGCACCTCGGGTTCGTGGAGGCGGTGGAGCGGCTCGCCGACCGGGCGGGCATCCAGCTGGTCTACGAGGGCGGCGGCGCCACGGTCCAGCGCGACCGCGGCACCCGCAGCAGGCTCATCGAGGCGCACCGCGCCGCCGCCGAGTTCTACGCCGAGCAGCTCGCCACGCCCGACGCCATGCCGGCGCGCGAGTTCCTGGCGCAGCGCGGCTTCGACGAGGCCGCCGCCCGCCAGTTCGGCTGCGGCTTCGCGCCCGGCGGCTGGGACAAGCTGACCAAGCACCTGCTCGGGCGCGGGTTCGAGCTGACCGAGCTGCTCAAGGCCCAGCTGACCAAGGAGGGCAGGCAGGGCCCGATCGACCGGTTCCACCGGCGGCTGCTGTGGCCCATCCGGGACATGGGCGGGGAGGTCGTCGGGTTCGGCGCGCGCCGGATCTTCGACGACGACCCGATCCAGGCCAAGTACCTGAACACCTCCGAGAGCCCGATCTACAAGAAGTCCCAGGTGCTGTTCGGGCTGGACCTGGCCAAGAAGGAGATCGCCAAGCGCCGGCAGGCCGTCGTCGTCGAGGGCTACACCGACGTGATGGCCATGCACCTCGCGGGCGTGCCCACGGCCGTCGCGTCGTGCGGCACGGCGTTCGGCCCGGACCACATGAACGTGCTGCGGCGGCTGCTGATCGACGACTCCCTCAGCGGTGAGGTGATCTTCACCTTCGACGGCGACGCGGCCGGGCAGAAGGCGGCGCTCAAGGCGTTCGAGGGCGAGCAGCAGTTCTCCGCGCAGACCTACATCGCGGTCGCGCCCGACGGCATGGACCCGTGCGAGCTGCGGCAGGAGAAGGGTGACGTGGCGGTGCGCGACCTCGTGGCCCGGCGCACGCCGCTGGTCGAGTTCGCCATCAAGGCGCAGCTGCGCGACTACGACCTGGACTCGGTGGACGGCCGCGTCGAGGCGCTGAAGAAGATGGTGCCGTTCGTCGCCCAGATCAAGGACCGGGCCAAGCGCGACGGGTACGCCACGCGCCTGGCGTGGTGGGTGGGCTGGGAGGACGAGGCCGCGGTCGTGCGCCGGGTGCGGGAGACGGCCAACGGGCGCGCCCCGGCGGCGGCCCCCACGCGGCGGGTGGCCGTGGACCCGAACCAGGGCGCGCCGGCGGTGGACGTGAGCGGCCCGCCGCGCCCCGACCCGCGCGACCCGGCGCTGCGCACCGAGCGGGAGGCGCTCAAGGCGGCGCTCCAGCTGCCCGAGATGGCCGGGCCGTACTACGACTCGCTGCCGGACGACGCGTTCACGCACCCCGCCTACCAGGCGCTGCACCGGGCGATCCGGGAGGCGGGCGGCACGTCGTCCGGGTTGTCCGGGCCGACGTTCCTGGAGTCGGTGTCGCAGGCGTGCGCGCAGCAGTCCGTGCGGACGGTGCTGCGCGAGCTGTCCGTGGAGCCGCTCCAGGTGAAGGCGGACGAGTACCGCTACGTGCAGGGCGTGCTGGCCGGGGTGCAGAAGATGCTGGTGTCCCGGCAGATCGCGGAGATCAAGTCGCGGCTGCGGCGGGTGTCGCCGATCGACGAGCCCGACGAGTACCGCCACCTCTTCGGCGACCTGATCGCCCTGGAGGAGTACCACAAGGCACTGGGCGAACAGGCGGTGGGCGGGCTGTGAGGGAACTGTTCCGGAGGATCTTCGGCTCGGGCGCGCCCGAGGGGTTCGCCGGGTCGCTGGACGCCGACGAGAACGTGCTGGCCTCGGCCGCAGTCGGCGCCGGGTGGCTGATCGCGACCACGCGCGGGCTGTGGCTGCCGGACCCGGCCGGACCGCGCCGCGTCGGCTGGCACCTGGTGAGCAAGGCCACGTGGACGGGGAACGCCCTGGCCGTCGTCGAGGCGGTGGAGGACGGCGAGGCCGGGCAGGCCGTGCTGCTGCGCGACCTGCCCGCGACGCGGTTCCCGCTGGAGTCGCCGGGGAAGATCCCGCAGGTGGTGCACGAGCGCGTCACCGCGTCGATCAAGTCGCGGCACCGGCACGAGTCGCCGGGGGCGTGGTTCCTCCAGCGCAAGGTGCCGGGCAGGGACGGCGTGGTGCTCCAGGTGCGGCCCGACCCGGACGCGGACGTGGCGGCGGTGCGCGACATCGCGGCGTCGGTGGCGGCGAGGATCGCGGCGGCCAAGCCCGTCGACTGACCCTTGCCAGTACGGGCGTACGGTATCAGTACGTTCGTACTGTATTGGAGTCGCGCATGTGGGACCCGGGCAAGTACCTCGCGTTCGCCGACCACCGGTCACGACCGTTCCACGAGTTGGTGGCCCGCGTCGGCGCCACGTCGCCGCGCCGCGTCGTCGACCTGGGCTGCGGCCCCGGCAACCTCACCCTCGCCCTGGCCGAGCGCTGGCCGTCGGCGGTCGTGGAGGCCGTCGACTCCTCGCCCGAGATGGTCGCGGCGGCGCGGGAGCGGGGCGTCGACGCGCGGGTGGCCGACGTGGCCGCGTGGGAGCCCGCCGAGGACGTCGACGTCGTGGTGACCAACGCCGTGCTCCAGTGGGTGCCCGGCCACGAGGACCTGCTGCGCGCCTGGGTGCGGAGGCTGCCGTCCGGGGCGTGGCTGGCGGTGCAGGTGCCGGGCAACTTCTCGGGGCCGTCGCACGCGCTGGTGCGCGAACTGGTCGACGAGTCGTGGCCGGCCCTCGCGGGGCTCGTGCGGTCATCGCCGGTGCTGGACCCCGTCGGGTACGCGGAAGTGCTGTCCGAGGCCGCCGTGGACGCCTGGGAGACCACGTACGTGCAGCGACTGGAGGGGGAGGACGCCGTGCTGGAGTGGATCAGCGGGACGGCGCTGCGACCGATCCGCGCGGCCCTGGACGACGCCTCGTGGGAGGAGTTCCGGGCGCGGCTCGCGCCACGCCTGCGCGCGGCCTACCCGCGCCGGGCGGACGGCACCACGTGGTTCCCGTTCCGGCGGGTCTTCGCGGTCGCCCGGGTGCCCTGACCTCGGGCGTCGTCACCGCCGTGCCGTGGCCGCCCCTCGCCCGGGACGGCCACGGCGATCGCCTAGTTGGTGCGCGGGATGACCGGGTCGCGCCGGTGCCCGTTCGCGTTCGAGGCGGCGGTCGTGCCCTGGTGGCCCTGGTGGCGTCCGAAACCGGTCTTCTCGCTCACCTTGGCGCGCACGATCCCGGCCGCGCCCTGGACCGCCGGGTGGTCGGTCAGCGAGCGGTAGGCGCGCACGATCTGGTCGTAGCGCCGGCGGCCTGCACGCGCCCCCAGCACGTAGCCGACGGCCGCGCCGATCAGGATGCCCTTCATGCGGTGTCCTCTCCTCCCATCGTGCCTGGTCACGTCCCTTCCTACCGGGAAACCAGGGGGGTGTGCGCAGGCACTGCCGCGCATGCGCTAGAGTTGTGCGCGTCAGGCCGCGAGGCCCGGCCCACAACAGAACATTCCCCCATAGCTCAACGGCAGAGCATTCGACTGTTAATCGAAGGGTTACTGGTTCGAATCCAGTTGGGGGAGCGCGATGGCAGCCCCAGGTCCTTCGACCTGGGGTTTCGTCGTTGTCATGGGGCGGGGGTACCCACGGACCACCCGTTTGTCACCCGCACGGGGCACTTTCTTCCGGCAGGCTGTCCGGCATGGCCGACCGCTTCGCCCTGCGCCGCCGCATCACGTCGCTGGACCCCGAGACCGACCACGCGGAGATCATGCGGCTCTCGACGGGGTACGAGTTCCCGTGGGACTACGTCAGGGCGCTGGAGTTCGCCCTGTTCCGCACGTACTGCGTGCCGTCCATCTCGGCGCTGCTGGCGAAGACGGGCGAGTTCGAGCGGCGCGCCCAGCAGCGCTACGACGACACCGCCCTGCTCATGGGCGAACTCGTGGAGCACGGCTACGACTCGCCGAGGGGGCGGGAGGCGTTGCGCGTGGTCAACCGGCTGCACGGCCGCCACGACATCTCCGACGACGACATGCGGTACGTGCTGTCCACGTTCGTCTACGACCCGGTCGACTGGCTGGACCGCTTCGGCTGGCGGCCGCTGACCGACCACGAGCGCCTGGCCGCGTTCCACTTCTACCGGGCCGTGGGCGCCAGGATGGGCATCAAGGGCGTGCCGCACACCTACGGGGCGTTCCGGGCCTTCAAGCGGGCGTACGAGGCCGAGCACTTCGCGTACAGCGAGACGAACCGGCGGATCGGCCAGTACACCCTGGACCTGTTCTGCTCCTGGTACCCGCTGCCGAAGGCCGTGACGTCGAGAGCGGTCCTGGCGATGCTCGACAAACCCATGCTGGACGCGTTCGGCTTCACCCCCCAACCCCGTTGGCTCACCACCGCCGGCCACCGCGCGCTGCGCCTGAGGGCCCGGGCGCTGCTCCTCGCCGGCCCCCGCAAGCGCCCCCTGCTGACCAACCGCCCGAACCGCACGTACCCGGCTTACCCGACCGGCTACCGGCCGTCCGACCTCGGAGCCCCGTAGCGGCAAGCGCACAGCTTGGTCACGCCCTGCCGGGTTGTCGAGACGTGGCGATCGGTGATCTGTACCCTCCAGAACCGCACGTCAGGGGGCGGTAGCTCAGCCGGTCAGAGCAGCGGACTCATAATCCGTCAGGTCGTGGGTTCGAACCCCACCCGCCCCACTCCCCGACCTGGTCGAACCTCACTTTCAAGATCAATCGTCCGCGTGGTCGTCCATGAACGCCCGTGTGCCGTGGGCGTATCGATCGCGACGGCGGCGAGGGGTGCCGCAGGGCTGCGTCGCGGTGGGATCGGAGAGCGGGCGCGGGGGCGTACATCCCGCAAGTGGGTAATCCTCGTGGAAGCGGCACTCGCGGAGCGTGGTTCGGGAACGCCCAACCGGGGTTTCCGGAGTGATGTGCCGGACACTCGAATGGCGGCGTTCTTCACTTGTGATCCGTATTCTCGTGTTGAGGCAGTTGTGGGGAGTTCTGTGCCATAGGGCAGTAGGCCGCAATCGTGCGGTGTGACTTCGGATCGTCGAAGGCGGTGGACGAGGTACTCGATCGGCGGATGATCGATGGCCTCTTGAGTGTCTACTGTCCATATCGGGCAACTCGCGGACGGGTGTCGCCCGAGACGTGATCCGATCAAAAGGGGAAATAGGTCTATGAGCAGGCTGAAAGCACTTGCGGTCGGTGTGTTGGCGCTGGCCGCGCTGGCTGGTGGAACGGCCACGGCGGGTGCGGCCAACACGGGTGCGACCACGACGGGGACGCACGGCGTCCAGGTGGTTCGAACCGTCTGTGCCGACACTGTGGATGTGCGGTGGACCCCGGGTGGCTCCCCGACGGGCCGGCTGGTCTACTGGGGGCAGACCGTCAACGTCGTCGACTACCGTGACGGTGTCTGGTGGCAGATCAATTCCCCTTACTCGGGGTACGTGCTGGCGCAGTACTTCTGCTGAGCTGCTCAGGGGCGGACTGGTCGGGGAATCGGAAAATCAAGCTCCTTCCGAGTCGCTGTTCGTCATCGGGGCACCGTGTCGATTCGTTGATTTCAAACGTTCTTGAGTGCGCTCCGGTTTTGCAAGTGGCCCGACCGGTCGTTGGTGCGTCATCGACCGGTCGGGCGTCGTGGTTTGGCCGATCCGTCGCTTTCCCTCGACCTGCTCGTACTCGTGGATGACGCCGAAGCTGCCGTCACCGTTCAGTCCACGCACGGGATCGGGGACGGGGCTGCGCCGGGGCCCGAGGGACCACTGGGGCGCAGGGCCGCGGTGACGGCGGCTCGGAGGGCGGGACCGGCGTCCGGTTCGTCCTCCGGGACCAGGGGCAGGGTCGTGAACGTCACGCCGGGCACGCCTTGGACCGCCGCCAGGACGTCCCAGCCCTCCGACAGGACCACGTTGTGCTTGGCCACCTCCGCCACCGGGCCCAGGGCGGCGGGGCCCTCGGACCTCAGGCGGTGCAGGAGGGCCGACAGGAACGCCTGCTGGCGGCGGGTCCGGTCCAGATCCCCGTTCGGCAGGCCGTGGCGTTGCCGGACGAACGCCAGGGACTGCGCCGGCGTCAGGTGCTGGGGCCCGGCGGGGAAGTCGGCTCCCGAGTGCGGGTCCGCGGTCGCCCGGTTCAGGCAGACGTCGATCCCGCCCAGCGCCTCGGTCAGGTGGTGGAAGCCCACCATGCTCACCTCGGCCAGGTGGTCGATCGGCACGCCGAGCAGGGCCTGGACCGTCTCGACCTGGGCGCGTCGGCCGGCCTCCCGGCCGAGCCACTCCTGTTCGGCCGGGTCCAGCGTGGTGGGCAGGGTGCGCTCGACCGCCGCCTTCGCCCTCCCGTACGCCTCTTTGACCTTGCCCCGCTGCGGTCCGCCGGGGATTCCCAGCAACGGGGCGTTGTTGTCCCGCGGCAGGGACAGGGCCTTGGCCCCGCCCGCACCCGCCGGGAGGTGCAGCACGATCAGCGCGTTGGCGTTGTACCCGCCGCGGTCCACGTCGCCCGCGTGCAGGGCGTCCAGCACGTCGTCGGGCGGGGTTCCGCCGTCGAGGTCGCGCCTGGTCGTCAGGCCCATGACCAGCACGGTGGTGCCCGACGACGAACGCGGCGCGTCGGTCGGTATCGCCGTCGAACGGCGGATGCCCGCGTCCACCTCCCGGTACGTCGTCCACGCCACGCCGGCCGCGACCAGCACGACCGCCGACAGGGCGATCCATGTGGTCCGGACCACTACTCGCAGAACCCCGTGCACCGCTCCAGCCCCCCTGCGTCCTCTAACCCGGAGGAGTCGACGTTGGGGGACGTGTCGTGGTTGACCGCTTGGCCCATCTGCCGAGTGTGGCGTCGATCGCCGTGACGGCGCTCTTCACCGGTGTGGGCAGCTGGCTCGACGGCGGGCAACCCGGGGCGGTGCTCGGCGTCTTCATGGTGTTCGGCGCGGTGCTCGCGTCCGCGATGGTGCGGCCGGTCGGGTTGTGGATCGCGGTCCCGGCACCCCCGCTGTTGTACGTGGGGCTGGTGGTGGCCGTGTCCGCGCTGAAGGGGAAGTCCACGGGGGAGTTGGCGATTCTCGTCGCACCACCGGTCGTGCGCGCGTTCCCGCACCTCGCGGTGGCGGTGGGCGCCGGGCTGGTGGTGGCGGCGGTGCGGGTGGGGGGAGCGTGGTGGAGGGGCAGGTCTTCGTCGACCCGACGGGGAGGCGCCGTGGCGTGATGCGCGCGGCAGGGTTGGCGCTGGCGACGTCGTTGCTGGGCTTGGCGGCGGTCATCGTGGCGACCGTGGCCGGGCACGTCCCGTGAGGACGCACTGGGTCTCGCTCGTGGTGGGGCTGGGGTTCCTCATGGGGGCGTTGAGCTTCCACGCCTACGCCACGGCCAGGGTCGCCGATCCGGAACGGGCGCACGTCGGGGCCGGGTGGGCCGAGGAGGTCGCGGACGGCACGGCGGCGCTGGTGTTCCACGGTGGACCGCACCCGCGGTGGACGCCGCGGCTGCTGGACGCGCTGGCCGCGGAGGGCGTCAGGGCGACGTTCGTCCTGGTCGGAGCGCACGTCAACGAGCACCCGGAGTCGGTGCGGCGGATGGTGCGCGACGGGCACGAGGTGGGCGTGTCGTCCTTCCGCGAGGGCGAGCACGACGGCCTGGGCACGGCGTTCGCCCGCATCGCCCTGGCCGCCGCCGCGGGTGTCCACAGTGGACTGTCCGAACCGGACTGCGACACGCCGGACCTGCACCGGTACGACCCGCAGCACGTGGTGGCGGACGTGCTGCCGGACGCCGACCGGGTCATCCGGCTGCACGTGTCCAGCGCGACGCCCGCCGTGGTCGGCCTGCTCGTCGACGCGCTGCCCGACCGGCGCTTCACCACGCTGACCGACGCGACCGGCCGCGCTCGACGACGCGAGCCCGGCCGAGGAGGTCACCGGGCACGCGCTGAGCTGGTCGCAGCACCACGGCGACGTGCCGGCGCTCGTCCTCGGCCTGGTGTGCGCGGTGGTGGCGGTGCTGGCGACGCTGCGCACCGTCCTGCAACCGGGTCTCGCGCACACGGCCCGCCGCCTGCACCGCGAGACCGCCGTCACGCCGCACGCACCGCCCGTGTCGGTGGTCGTGCCGGCCTGCAACGAGTCCGCCAACATCGCCGCGGCCGTGCGCTCGGTCGCCGCCTCCGAGCACCCGGCCGAGGTGGAGGTGGTGGTCGTCGACGACGGTTCCACCGACGGCACGGCGGAGGTCGTGCGGGAGTTGGAGCTGGCGAACGTGCGGGTGGTCAGCCGGCCCAACGGCGGCAGGTTCGCCGCCCTCAACACGGGGATCGCGCTCGCCCGGCACGACGCGCTGGTCCTGGTGGACGGCGACACCGTGTTCGAGCGCGACACCGTGTCGAAGGTCGTCCGCCCGCTCGGCGACACCGGCGTCGGCGCGGTCTCCGGCAACGTCAAGGTCGCCAACCGGGGCGGTCTGCTGGGGCGCTGGCAGCACCTGGAGTACACGGCGGGTTCGAACCTGGACCGGCAGATCCTCAACGCGCTGGAGTGCATCCCGACGATCCCCGGCGCGATCGGGGCGTTCCGCCGGGAGGCGCTGGACGAGGTCGGCGGCATCAGCGCGGACACCCTCGCCGAGGACACCGACGTGACGATGGCGATCACCCGTGCCGGGTGGAGGGTGGTGTACGAGCCGGCGGCGCGGGCCTGGACCGAGGTGCCGACCGGCGCGTCCGGCCTCTACAAGCAGCGGTACCGGTGGTCGTACGGCACGTTCCAGTCGATGTGGAAGCACCGGACGGCGCTGTGCGAGCGGGGCCGGATGGGCCGGTTCGGGCTGCTGTACCTGCTGCTGTTCCACGTCGTGCTGCCCGCCCTGGCGCCCGCGCTGGACGTCTACGTGCTCTACGGGGCGTTCGTGGCCGACGCGCCGTGGGCGCTGGTCGTCTGGGGTGTGTTCCTGGTCGTGCAGACGGCCGGTGCCGGGTACGCGCTGAGGCTGGACGGCGAGTCGCTCGCCCCGCTCTGGGTGTTCCCGCTCCAGCAGGTGGCCTACCGGCAGCTCACCTACGTCGTGGTGATCGAGTCGCTGGTCACGGCCCTGAGCGGGACGCCGCTGGCGTGGCAGACGGCACGGCGCAGCGGCCTCGCGAAGGTGGCCGCCCGGTAGCACCGCGGGTAGCATCGACGGTATGAAAATCAGTGTGAGCCTCCCGGAGGAGGATGTCGAGTTCGTCGACCGCTACCTGCGGCAGCACCACAGCCCGTCGCGCTCGTCGGTGATCCACCAGGCGATCGCCATGTTGCGCGAGGCCGGTCTGGAGAACGCCTACGCCGGCGCGTGGGACGAGTGGGAGACGGGCGGGGAAGCGGAGTTGTGGGAACCGACCGCGCCAGACGGTGTGGTCGATGCGACGAGGTGACATCTACTGGGTGGACCTGGAACCGGTGCGCGGCGCCGAGGCCAACAAGGTCCGCCCGGCCGTGGTCGTGAGCAACGACGCGGCGAACCGGGCCGCCGGACGGGGCGGCCGAGGGGTCGTGACGGTCGTGCCGATCACCTCGAACACCACCAGGGTGTACCCGTTCCAGGTGCTGCTGCCCGCCAAGGACTGCGGGCTCGGCGCGGACTCGAAGGCGCAGGCCGAGCAGGTGCGCACGGTCGCCGCGGCCAGGCTCCGCGCCCGCATCGGCGGACTGCCGCCCGCGGTGCTCAAGCAGCTCGACGAAGCCCTGCGGATGCACCTGGCCCTCTGAGGCGCGGCCGACCGGGGTTCGACACCGCGGGGTTCACAGCGCGGGCTTCACAGCGCGAGGCCGACGAGCGCGGCGACCGCGCACAGCCCCAGCAGGGACGCGCCCACCACCAGCAACGTCCGCCCGGTCGTCGGGGGGACGTCCTCGGACGCCGAGGGCTGCAGGTGGTCCGGCGTGCTCCCCCACGTGCCCCCGTACGGGGGGAGGTGGCTCGGGTCGGGGACCCACTCGCCGCGCTCCGGGACGTACAGGCCGCCGCCGCCCGCGTCGGGACCCGCGAGTGGCGGGGGCGCGGTGGGTGCGGCGTACGGGTCGGCGGGAGCGCGTTCGCGGTCCCGCCGCTGGAGGACGAGGCCCACCAGCGCGCAGACGAGGCCGGCGGCCCCCAGGACGGCCGACGTCACGGAGGCCACCTGGTCCGCCAGTTCCAACGTCACGGGACGAGTGTGGCAGAGGGTGCCGCGCCGCCGGGGTCCCCTCGCGGAAGACCCCGGCGGCGGCGGTCAGTCGACCACCCGGATCGCCCCGGCCGGGCACAGCTGGGCGGCCTCGCGGGCCGACCGCTCGTGCCCGCCCGTCGGCTCGGGCTCCAGCAGCACGACCGTCCCGTCCGACTCGTCCTGGTCGAACACGTCCGGGTCGGTCAGCGCGCACATGCCGGCTCCCGCGCAGCGGTCCCGGTCCACCTCGACCCTCACGAGAACGCCACCGGCAGCTCGTGCACGCCGTAGATCGCCATGTCGGTCCTCAACCTCACCTCCGAGGCGGGCACGGCCAGGCGCAGGTCCGGGAACTCCCGGAACAGCGCCGAGTACCCGACCCTCATCTCGATCCGGGCCAACTGCTGGCCCAGGCACTGGTGCACACCGTGCCCGAACGCGATGTGCCCCGTCGCGGATCGGCGGACGTCGAACTCGTCCGGCCGCTCGAAGCGCTCCGGGTCGCGGTTCGCGGCGGGCACCGAGATCGACACGGTGTCGCCCGCGCGGATCACCACGCCGCCGATCCCGACGTCCTCCAGGGCGGTGCGGATGGTGCCGAACTGGATGATCGACAGGTACCGCATCAGCTCCTCGACGGTGTTGTCCACCAACGAGGGGTCGGCCTTGAGCGCGGCCAGCTGCTCGGGGTGCCGCAGCAGCGCGAGCGTGCCGAGACCGAGCATGTTCGCCGTGGTCTCGTGACCGGCGACGAGCAGCAGCAGCCCCATGTTGGCCACCTCGCCGTCGGTCAGCTCCCCGGTCTCGACCAACCCGGTCAGCATGTCGTCGCCGGGTTCGGCGCGCTTGCGCCGCACGAGGTCGGCGACGAACTCCTCCAACCGCCCGAACGCCGCCATGACCTCCTCGAACGGGCGGTCCAGGCGCAGCGCCTCGGCGGTGTCCCGCTGGAACGCCTCGCGCTCGTCCCACGGCACCCCCAGCAGCTCGCAGATCACCATCGACGGCACCGGCAGCGCGAAGTTCGCCACCAGGTCCGCCGGCGAGCCCGCCGCGCGCAGCCCCGCCAGGTGCTCGGCCACGATCTGCTCGATGCGCGGCATCAGCGCGTTCATCCGCCGCACGGTGAACTGGCCGGTGAGCAGCCTGCGGTAGCGGGTGTGGTCCGGCGCGTCCATGCCGATGAACATGCCGGGCTTGGCCGGGTCCTGGCGCGGCACCGCCTGACCGGCCAACCGCCGCAACGGGTGGTGCAGCTCGGACCGGCTGCTGAAGCGCCGGTCCGCGTGCACCTCCCGCGCGAGCTCGTAGCCGGTGACGAGCCACCCCTCGTGCCCGTCCGGGAACCGCATCCTGTGGATGGGCCCCGCCGCGCGGAGCGATCCCAGCTCCGCGGGCGGGTCGAAAGCCGTGCTGCGCGTCGTGGGCAGCTCCGGGATCAACATCTCGGTCATCTCGCACACCTCCCAGTGCGTCAGGGACCTCCTTCGCAAGCTACAGAAGATTCACGAACCCGTGAAGTAAATATGCCGTCAGGAACGCACGTAGTAGGAGAGATAGCAGATGTGCTACAAATCGCCCGAGAACTTCTACATGGGGGAGGTGAGGGTCCTTGGTCATCGAGGTACGTGACCTGCGGATGCGCTACGGGTCGACGGACGTGCTGCGCGGCGTCGACTTCACCGCGGGCCTGGGCGAGGTGGTGGCCCTGCTCGGGCCGAACGGCGCGGGCAAGACGACGACCATCGAAATCCTGGAGGGTTTCCGGCTGCCCTCCGCGGGCCACGTCCGGGTGCTGGGGCAGGACCCGGCCAAGGGCGACGAGGCGTGGCGGGCGAAGCTCGGCGTGGTGCTCCAGTCCTGGCGCGACCACGGCCGCTGGCGCGTGCGCGAGCTGCTGCACCACCTCGGGCGCTACTACCGGCCGTACGCCACGCCCGACCGCTCCCGGCCGGTCGACACCGACGAGCTGATCGAGGCGGTGGGGCTGGCCGAGCACGCCGACAAGAAGGTCTCCACGCTCTCCGGCGGCCAGCGGCGGCGGCTCGACGTCGCCATCGGCATCGTCGGCAAGCCCGAACTGCTGTTCCTGGACGAGCCGACGGCCGGGTTCGACCCGCACGCCCGCCGCGACTTCCACGACCTGGTGCACCGGTTGTCGGACCTGGAGGGCATGACGATCCTGCTCACCACGCACGACCTGGCCGAGGCGGAGAAGCTGGCCGACCGCATCCTGGTGCTGGCGGGCGGGCGGATCATCGCCGACGGCAGCCCCGACCAGCTCAGCCGCCAGGTCGCGGGCAAGTCCGAGGTGCGCTGGACGCACGACGGGCAGCGGCACGTGCACACCGCCGAGGACGCCGCGGGGTTCGTGCGCGACCTGTTCCGGCAGCACCCGACGGGCGTCTCGGAGCTGGAGGTGCGCCGCAGCACGCTGGAGGACACCTACATGGCACTGGTCCAGCGGCACGAGGACGGCCGGGTCGAGCAGGAGGAGGTGGCGGCCCTGTGAGCACCCGGGAGAGCGGAGCCGGCGGCAGGATGTTCGCGGTGCGACTCGGCGTGGACCGGGGGCTGCGCGAGTTCCGGCACGCGCTGGGCAGCCCCGACCAGCTGTTCAACCTCTTCACCACGATCGGCTTCATGCTCGTGCTGTGGTTCCAGCGCGACACGGCGGTCGAGGGCACCGGGCTCGCGCTCGCCGCCTTCACGCTGCCGAGCATGCTCGGCATGGGCGTGGCCTTCAGCGGCCTCGTGGGGCCGGCGGGCCAGCTCAGCACCAACCGCGAGGACGGCACGCTGCTGCGCGCCAAGGCCGTGCCGAACGGCATGGTCGGCTACCTCGTCGCCCGGCTCGTGCAGCTGGCCCTGGACGGCGGGTTCAGCCTCGTCGTCCTGCTGGTCCCGGCGGCGCTGCTGGTGGACGTGTTCGGCCACACGGGCGTCGGCGGCGTGCTGGGCCTGCTCGCCGTGCTGGTGCTGGGCGCGCTGGCGACCCTGCCGTGGGGCGCGGTCGCCGGGTCGATCACCAAGAGCCCCGGCGGTGCCATGGGCATCACGATGCTGCCGATGATGGGCATCGCGGCGATCTCCGGCATCTTCTACCCGATCACCGCGCTGCCCGGCTGGCTCCAGGCGCTCGGCCAGGTGTTCCCGGTGTACTGGATCGGGCTCGGCGCCCGCTCGGCGCTGCTGCCCGACGCGGCGGCGGCGGCGGAGATCGGCGGGACGTGGCGGACACCCGCCGTGATCGCGGTCCTGGCGACCTGGGCGGTGGTCGGTTTCCTGCTCGCGCCTACGATCCTGCGTCGGATGGCCCGCCGGGAGTCGGGGGCCGACATGGAGCGGCGCCGGCAGGCGGCGCTCCAGAGGGGCGGGGTGTGAGCGAGAGCGTCTACAACCGGATCGCGATGCTGCGCGCCGAACGGGGGGTGTCGCGCAGGCAGCTCTCCGAGGCCCTGGGCATCCACTACCAGACCGTGGGCTACCTGGAGCGGGGCGAGTACAGCCCGAGCCTGTACCTGGCGCTGCGCATCGCGCAGTACTTCGAGGTGCCGGTGGAGGTCGTGTTCTCGACCGACCCGTTCCCGCGGCTGGGCAGCCGGGGCTCGGAGCGGTCCGCGTAGGCGCGCCGGGGGCGGTCCCCACCGGGACCGCCCCCGGATCACGTCACCCGGCCGGGTCAGGCCGGCAGCGACTCGATCACGTCGGCCGCGGCGGTCGTGCCGCCCGACGCCGACGGTGGTGACGGACCCGGGTCGACGGCGCAGGCGACCCGGTGGCCGCGACGGACCGGCCCGGCACGACGGGCGGCGTCGGGTTGACGTGGCCGGAGCCGGGGATGGTGGAGAAGGCGATGCGTGCCACGGGTGTCTCCACGTGGGGAAGACCTGGAATCCCGGCACGGGAACCACTCCGGCCGGCCGCGCCACCCGTTCCCGGGCCGGCGGTGTTACCGGCCCAGCACGCCCCGCAGCGCCGCCCGCAGGGCCAGGGCCAGCTCGGCGCGGCTCTCCGGGGTGCCGGGGGCGGGCGCTCCGAGCGCGCCGGTCCCGACCAGCCGGTCGAACAGCAGGCCGTCGATGAACGCCACCAGCTCGCGGCTCTGCCGCTCCGGCGCGGGCGCGCCGAGCGCGGTGAGCAGTTCCCGCGCCTGCTCGCGCAGGCGTTCGCCGTGCACCAGGACGCCGCGCAGCTCCGGGTGGTGGGTGGCCTCCAGCAGGCACGCGTAGCGGGCCAGGGTGCGTTCGCGGCCGACGGTCATCCAGGTGTCCAGGACCCGCGCGACGCCCTCGGCCAGCTCGTCGGGGTCGAGCGACCGGGTGGCGCCCGCCTCGGCCACCTCCGCCGCGTCCAGCTCGGCGAGCCGCCGCACCACGCCCTCGACGAGCGCCTTGCGGGTGCGGAAGTAGGCCGACGTGGAGCCGGTGGGCACGCCCGCCTCGGCGTCCACGGCCCGGTGGGTCAGCCCGCGCATGCCCCGCGCGGCCACGAGGTGGATGGCGGCGTCGGCCAGTGCGGCCATGCGCTCCGTCACAGCTGCGTCCTCCTTCTACACCTGTAGAGTAGCGACCTCTACAGGTGTAGAAGGGGTGAGGGTGTGAAGGCAGCGGTGGTGGGCGGCGGCCTCGGCGGGGTCACCGCGGCGGTGGCGTTGCGGCGGGTCGGCTGGGAGGTGGTGGTCCTCGAACGGGCGCCCGCGTTCGGCGAGGTCGGCGCGGGCGTGGGCGTGATGCCGAACGCCCTGCGCGCGCTGGCCGCGCTGGGGCTGGACGACGAGGTGCGGCGGATCGGCACGCCCCGCGTGGCGGGCGGGGTGCTCGACCGGCGGGGCCGCCCGCTGACGCACGTGGACGCGGGGCGGCTGGAGCACGTGGTGGCCGTGCACCGGGCGGACCTGCACCGGGTGCTGCGCTCGGCGCTGCCCGACGGGTGCCTGGTCACGGACGCCGAGGTGCGCTCGGCGGACGACCTCGACGCGGACCTCGTGGTGGCCGCCGACGGCATCCGCAGCGGCATCCGGCGGGCGCTGTTCCCCGACCACCCCGGTCCGGTGTACGCGGGCACGACGGCGTGGCGCGGGGTGAGCGAGGCGCGGTTCCCGGCCGACCTGGCGATCAGCCAGACGCTCGGACCGGGCGTGGAAGCGGGCGTGCTGCCGCTCGGCGACGGCCGGGTGTGCTGGTACGCGGCCACGGTCGCGCCCGCCGGGGGACGTGCCGACGACGAGCTGGGGGAGGTGCGGCGGCTGGTCGGCGACTGGCACGACCCCATCCCGGCGGTGCTCGCCGCGACCCCGCCCGGGGTGGTGCTGCGGCACGACGTCCACGAGCTGGGCACGCCGTTGCCGACCTACGTGCGCGGTCGGGTGGCGCTGCTCGGCGACGCCGCGCACGCGATGACGCCGTACCTGGGGCAGGGCGCGTGCATGGCGATCGAGGACGGCGTGGTGCTCGCGTCGCTGTGCGCGCGCCACGACGTGCCGACCGCCCTGGCCGAGTACGACCGGGCGCGCCGCCCCCGCACGCAGGCGGTCGCGCGGGCGTCCCGGGTGATGGGGCACGTGGGGCACCGGCTGCGCAACCCGGTCGCGGTGGCCGTGCGCGACGCGGCCGTGCGGGCGGTGCCGACCGCGGTGGCCCTGCGCGGGATGACCCGGTTCCTCCGCTGGACGGCTCCGGAGCTGTCACCCGACAGGGGAAATATGCCCGGTGACATAAGTCACAAATAGTCATGGTGATTCGAGCGGACAACAATCAAATACCACTCGTTTTCGCAGGGTGGCTCACCCTTTCGCGGGATTAAGCACTCACGGTGTGGTCCTGACTCCGCGTTGTGCTCCTCCCGGGTGCCCGGCACGGCGGTGCACCACCCCCGAAAGTGCATCTACGGTGTCCCGTCATGGCCCCCGTCCCCTCGTGTCCGGCTGAAGCCATCCCCCTGCGCGAGACCGCCGTCGACCTCGCGGAGGCCGACGACTTCATCCGCCTGCACCACTCCGAGCACCCCGACCTCGGCCCGGTGGAACACCGCCTGGCCGAGGTGCACGCCGAGATCGCGGCCACCGGCACGTACCGCCACACGGCCGCCGAGCTGGTCTTCGGCGCGCGGGTCGCGTGGCGCAACAGCGCGCGCTGCATCGGCCGCCTGTACTGGCGCAGCCTCAAGGTGCGCGACCTGCGCGACCTGCGCGACCCCAAGGAGGTCGCCGACGAGTGCGTCGAGCACCTCAGGCTCGCCGGCAACGGCGGCCGGGTCCGCCCCGTGATCACCGTGTTCGCGCCCGACGAGCCCGGCCGGCCCGGTCCCCGCGTCGTCAACGAGCAGCTGATCCGCTACGCGGGCTACGAGGGCGCCGACGGCGGCGTGCTCGGCGACCGCCGCAACCTGGAGCTCACCGGGAAGGCGCTCGACCTGGGCTGGCGCCCGCCGCGCCGGCGCGGGCCGTTCGACGTCCTGCCGCTCGTCGTCGAGCGGGAGGACGCCGAGCCCTGCCTGGTCGAGATCCCGCGCGACGCGGTGATGGAGGTGCCCATCACCCACCCCGAGCTGCCGTGGCTGGCCGAGCTGGGCCTGCGCTGGCACGCCGTGCCCGCCATCAGCAACATGCGGCTGCGCATCGGCGGCGTCGACTACCCGGCCGCCCCGTTCAACGGCTGGTACATGGGCACCGAGATCGGCGCCCGCAACTTCGCCGACGCCGACCGGTACGACCTGCTGCCCTACCTGGGCCGCCGGATGGGCCTGGACACCTCGACCGTGCGGTCGCTGTGGAAGGACCGCGTGCTGGTCGAGCTGAACCGCGCGGTGCTGCACTCGTTCGCCGAGGCGGGCGTGACCATCACCGACCACCACACCGAGTCCGACCGCTTCCTCGCGCACATCGAGAAGGAGGAGGCCGCGGGCCGCACCTGCCCGGCCGACTGGACGTGGATCGTGCCGCCGATGTCCAGCGGCGTCACGAGCGTCTTCCACCGGTACTACGACAAGCGGGAGCTGCTGCCCAACTTCTTCCCCGGCGACACCGAGGGCGTCTGCCCGGTCATCCACTGAGCCCTCGGGTCACAGCAAGACGTACATACGGTTGAAATACGGCGGAAGTGTGGCATAGATCACCTTCGTGCGGCTAGGGTGACTCTCCGTGAGAGTCGGCATACCCGCAGAGTCGCGGCCCGCCGAGCGCCGCGTAGCCGGTCTACCGGAAACGGTGACCACGCTGATCGGTGCCGGTCTCGCGGTGGACGTGCAGGCCGGAGCGGGCGCACACGCCCACGCCCCGGATGCCGCCTACCGCGCGGCCGGCGCGAACACCACGCCCGACCACCCCGCGGGGCGGACCGAGGTCGTCATCTCCGTGCAACCGCCGACCCCGGCGGAGGCGGCGCGGCTGCGCGAGGGCGACATCACGATCAGCTTCCTCCAGCCGAACCTGGAACGGGAGCTGGTCGAGGTGCTGCGGGACCGCGGCGTCACCTCGTTCAGCCTCGACCTGCTACCCAGGGTGACCAGGGCGCAGGCGGCGGACGCGCTGTCCTCGCAGGCCCTCGTCGCGGGCTACCGCGCGGTCGTGGAGGCCGTGCACCGCCTGCCGAAGTTCCTGCCGATGTTCACCACCGCGGCGGGCACCGTCCCGCCGGCGAAGGTGCTGGTCCTCGGCGCGGGCGTGGCCGGCCTCCAGGCCATCGCCACGGCCCGCCGGCTCGGCGCCGTCGTCGAGGCGTACGACGTGCGCGCCGCCGCCAAGGAGGAGGTCCGCAGCCTCGGCGCGAAGTTCGTCGAACTCGACCTGGAGACCCAGGACGGCGTGTACGCGCAGGCGCAGTCCGAGACGTTCCTGGAGCGGCAGCGGGAGCTGATCGCCGAGCGCGTCGCCGCCTCCGACGTCGTGATCACCACGGCCGCCGTGCCCGGCCGCACGGCGCCGGTGCTCGTCACCGCGGACATGCTCAAGGCCATGGCGCCCGGCTCGGTCGTCGTCGACCTGGCCGCCGAGTCCGGCGGCAACGTCACCGCGAGCGTCGCGGGCGAGGACACGTGGGTGGGCGACGTCCTCGTGCACGGCGCGCGGAACATGCCGAGCAGCATGCCCGCGCACGCCAGCAAGCTGTACGCGCGCAACGTGGCCAACCTGCTGCTGATGATGACCTCGGACGGCGAGGTGCGGCCCGACCTCGACGACGAGGTGCTGGGCGGCTGCTGCCTGACCCACGCGGGCGAGCTGAGGAGGGAGCTGCCGTGATCGACCTGCTGACGATCTTCGTGCTCGCCGTGTTCGTGGGCTTCGAGGTCGTGTCGAAGGTGTCCACCATCCTGCACACACCGCTGATGTCGGGCGCGAACGCGATCCACGGCGTGATCCTGGTCGGGGCCATCCTGATCACCGGGCGCGCCGAGGGCGCGCTGGAGGTCGCGCTGGGCCTGGCGGCGGTCTTCCTCGCCACGGTCAACGTGGTCGGCGGGTTCGTGGTCACCGACCGGATGCTGGAGATGTTCAAGGGGCACAAGCGGTGAGCCCCACCTGGGTGCAGTTGGCCTACCTCGTCGCCGCGCTGTGCTTCGTGCTGGCGCTCAAGGGCCTGAGCACGCCCAAGCACGCCCGCGCGGGCAACCTGATCGGCGCGGCGGGCATGGCGCTGGCGGTGGTCGTGGCGTTCGTCCACGGCGCGGTCCACAACGGACTGCTCATCGTGCTGGCCGTCGCGGCGGGCGTGGTCGTCGGCATCCCGGCGGCGCGCTCGGTGCGGATGACCGCCATCCCCCAGATGGTGGCGCTGTTCAACGGCGTCGGCGGCGCGGCGGCGGCGCTGGTCGCGCTGACCGAGTTCCTGGAGGTCGCCGACGGCTCGGTGCTGTTCCAGGTCGCCACCGCGCTCACCGTGCTGATCGGCTCGGTCAGCTTCTCCGGCAGCGTCGTCACGTTCCTCAAGCTCCAGGAGGTCATGACGACCCGGCCCGTGCTGCTGCCCGCCGGCCGGGTGCTCGGCATCGGCGTGGCGGCGGCCAGTGCGCTGCTCGCGGTCCTGGTGGTGGTCACCGGCAGCGGGGCGCTGCTCGTGCTGCTGGCCGCGGCCGGCCTCGCGCTGGGCGTGCTGTTCGTGCTGCCCGTGGGCGGCGCGGACGTGCCGATCGCGATCTCGCTGCTCAACGCGTTCACCGGCCTGGCCGTGGCGGCCTCCGGTTACGTGCTGGCCAACACGCTGCTGATCGTGTCCGGCACGCTCGTCGGCGCGTCCGGCACGATCCTGACCAGGCTGATGGCGCAGGCGATGGGCCGCCCGCTGACCAACATCCTGTTCGGCGCGTTCAAGGCGCGCGACGTGACCGCCGCGTCCGGCGAGCAGCGCACCGTGCGCTCCGGGACCGTCGAGGACGTCGCGATCCTGCTCGGTTACGCCCACTCGGTGCTGGTCGTGCCGGGGTACGGGCTGGCCGTGGCGCAGGCCCAGCACGCGGCGCGGGAGCTCGCCCAGGTGCTCGAACAGCGCGGCATCACCGTGGACTACGGCATCCACCCGGTCGCCGGGCGGATGCCGGGGCACATGAACGTGCTGCTCGCGGAGGCCGACGTGCCGTACGAGCACCTGAAGGAGCTGGACGACGTCAACCCCGGCATCGGCAGCGTCGACGTGGTGCTCGTGGTGGGTGCGAACGACGTGGTCAACCCCGGTGCGCGCGACGAGCCGTCCAGCCCGATCTACGGCATGCCGATCTTCGACGTGGACCGGGCGAAGGCCGTGGTGTTCATGAAGCGCTCGATGCGGCCGGGCTTCGCGGGCGTCGACAACGCCCTCCTCTACAACCCCAAGACCACCCTCCTGTTCGGCGACGCGAAGGACTCGCTGACCAAGCTCCTGGCCGCCGTGAAACACGTCTGACCCCGGGAGCCCGACTTCCGGGTCGCGAGAGTCCAACGCCCAGGACTCCCGAGTTCTACGTCCAGGAACGCCCGAGGTTCGGTCTGGGCGTAGAACTCACCGGACCCGGACGTCGGACTCTCGCGACCTGAGCGTTGGACTCTCGTTCCTGGTTCGCCCGACAGGACGGACTCGGGTTCGGACACCACGCGGACACCCGGCTACGGTTTGTGCGGCTTCCGGATCACCGCCTCCCAGTACCATTCGCGCATGTCGGACGAGGCACGCTCACTCACGGACGTGGTCACGAGGCTGCGTCGCGCCCTGCGCACCAGCATCCGTTCGGAATGGCCGTGGGATTCCCTGCCGATGGCGCAGATCGAGCTCCTCCAAACGCTCGCCGAACGCCCGCCCATGCGCGTGGGCGACCTGGCCGCCGAGCTGCGCCTGGCCCCCAACACGGTCAGCGGCCTCGTCGGCCAGCTCATCGAGGGCGGTCTCGTCGAGCGCGGCGGCGACCCGGCCGATCGCCGGGTGGCGCTGCTGTCGGTCACGCCCCAGGGGCACGAGCAGCTCGCCGTCTGGCAGGCCGCGCACGAGAAGCGCATCGGGTCCGCGCTGGACCGGCTGGAGCCGGGCGAGCGCGACGACGTGGTGCGCGCCCTCGCCGCGCTCGACCACCTGGTGGACCACCTGCGTGCCAACTGAACGACACGTGCTCGCGGCCGTCGCCCTCGGTGGCGGCCTGGGCGGCCTGGCCCGCCACGGCGCGTCCCTGGTGCTGCCCGGTCCCGTCGGGACGCTGGTCGTCAACGTCGTCGGCTGCGCCCTGATCGGCGTGCTGATGGTCCTCGTGCCGCGCCTGCACCCGCTTGCCCGGCCGTTCCTCGGCGTCGGCGTGCTCGGCGGCTTCACCACGTTCTCCGCCTACGCGTTGGACGCGGTCCGCCTGGGCGGCGTCCCGGCCCTCGCCTACGCGCTCGGCACCGTCCTGCTCGCCCTGGCCGCCACCGGCCTGGCCGCGGAGCTCACCCGGCGGGCGCTCCGGTGACCGCGCTGCTGGTGTTCGCGGGAGCCGCGACCGGGGCGGTCCTGAGGTACCTGACCACCAGGCTGCTGCGCGGCGACTCCCCGCGGGCGGTCCTGCTGGTCAACGTGGTGGGCTCGTTCGCCCTGGGCTGGGTGGCCGGCTCGTCCCCGGCGCTGACCGCGCTGGTCGGCACCGGCCTGTGCGGGGGGCTCACCACCTACAGCACGTTCAGCCACGACACGGTGACCCTCGTCGAGCGGGGCGAGCACCGGAAAGCACTCGCCAACGTCGCCGCCAACCTGGTGCTGGGCGTGTCGGCGGCGGCACTGGGCCACGTCCTCGGCCACCGCCCCTGATCCGGCCACCGCCCCGACCCCGCCACCGGAGCACCGGTGGGACCGCCCTGGCCGCCGACCCCGTCGGCGGCGGCCTCCGGCGGTCCTGGGTCAGCCGGTGGGCGCGAGCCGCCCCAGCACGTCGGGCAGCTCGTCGGCGTGCACGACGCCCAACCGCTGGGTGGCCCGGGTCAGCGCCACGTACAGGTCGCTCGCCCCGCGCGGCGACTCGGCGAGGATGCCCGACGGGTCCACCACGAGCACCGAGTCGAACTCCAGGCCCTTCGCGTCCACCACCCCGAGCACGACGACCTGCGCGTCCAGGTCGTCCGAGGCGCCCGGCACGGCGGCCCGCAGCTCCTCGACCGACGCGGCGGGGACGATCACGGCCAGCTTGCCGTCGCCGATCGACGCGACCTCCTTCTCCACCAGTTCGGGCAGGACGTCGGCGGGCGACGGCACGCGCAGGCTCCACGGCGGGAAACCGCTGTCGCGCACCGAGGTCGGCGGTGCCAGGTCGGGGTCCACCGAGGCCAGCACGTCGGCCGCCACCGCCATGATCTCCGACGGCGTCCGGTAGTTCACGGTCAGCTCGGTGAGCTTCCACCGGTCCATCACGTACGGCGAGAGCACGTCGTCCCACGACGACGCGCCCGCGATGTCGCCGGTCTGCGCGATGTCGCCGACCACGGTCATCGACTTCGACGGGCAGCGCCGCATCAGCGTGCGCCACGCCATCGCCGACAGCTCCTGCGCCTCGTCCACGATGACGTGGCCGAACGTCCACGTCCGGTCGGCCGCCGCGCGCTCGGCCGCCGTCTCGTAGCGCTCCGCGCCGTGCCGCTCGGCCAGCCGGTAGGCGTCGACCAGGTCGGTGGCCATCAGGATGTCCGGGTCGGCGTCGTCCTCCAGGTCGAGGATGTCGAGCACGCCCTGCGCGTAGTCGATGGCCTGCCGACGCCGGCGCTCCGCCCGCGCCTTGGCCTCGGTGTCGTCCTCGCCGAGCAGTTCCGCCGCCTCGTCGAGCAGCGGCACGTCGGCGGGCGTCCACTCGGTGCCGCGCGGGCGGTGCAGCAGGGCGCGCTCGGCGGGGGACAGCTTCGGCGTGGCCTTGGCGATCCGCTTCGGCGACGCGAACAGGTCCTCCAGCAGCTGCTGCGGCGTCAGGGTCGGCCACAGCTTCGCCACGGCGGCCTGCACGGCCGGGTCCTCGCGCAGCTCGCGCCGGATGTCGTCCACGTCGGCCTGGTCGAGCAGGTGCCGACCCAGCCGGGCGACCGCCTGCGACGCCAGCGCGGAGATGACCTCCCGCAGGAACGTCCGCCGCGCCTCGTTGTGCGGGCGGCGGGTGCGCCGGGCCCGGCCGCGGGCCTCGGAGATCGTGCGCCGGTCCAGTCGCAGCACGTCCTGGTCGAACGGCACCTCGACCAGGCTCGGCGCCTCCTGCCGGTCCTTGATCGCGCGCGCCACCACGTCCGCCATCCCGATGCGGCCCTTGAGCGCGGCCACCTCGGCGGGTTCGCGGCCGACCGCCGTGAGGCCGGGGAACAGCTCGCCCACCGTCGACAGCAGCACGCCCGTCTCGCCCAGCGACGGCAGCACCTGCCCGATGTAGCGCAGGAACGTGGCGTTCGGGCCGACCACCAGCACGCCGCGCTTCGCCAGCTGGCGGCGGTGCGTGTAGAGGAGGTAGGCGGCGCGGTGCAGGGCGACCGCGGTCTTGCCGGTGCCCGGACCGCCCTGCACGACGACGACGCCGTTCAGCTCGGTGCGGATGATGCGGTCCTGCTCGGCCTGGATGGTGGCGACGATGTCGCCCATCTGCCCGGTGCGGCTCGCGTTGACCGCGGCCAGCAGGGTCGCCTCGCCGGTCAGGCCCTCCGACGGCCGGCCGGGGTCGACCGAGTTGATGTCCAGCAGTTCGTCGTCGAAGCCGACGACCTTGCGCTGCTTGGTCCGCAGGTGCCGCCGCCGGCGCACGCCGTCCGGGGCGGCGGCCGTGGCCAGGTAGAACGGGCGGGCGGCGGGCGCGCGCCAGTCCATCAGCAGCGGCTCGTACTCCTTGTCCTCGTCGAACAAGCCGATCCGACCGATGTAGAAGCGGTCGTCGGTGTGGAAGTCGAGCCGGCCGAAGCACAGCCCGTTCTCCACCGCGCTGTACTGGGCCAGCTGGTCGGAGTACATGGCCACCGAGGTGTCCCGCTCGGAGCGCATCTGGTGGGTGCCACCGGTTTGCCGGAGGGCGCCCGCCAGGCGCTTCGAGCTCTGCTCGCGGAGGTCGTCCAGCCTGCCGTACAGCATCGACACGTATTCCTGCTCCGACTCGCTTTCCGCGAGCCGGAGGTCATCGGCGGGGCTTGACAACGTGCCTCATTTCTGGATAGCGTGGTTTATCAGGCTGTGTCGTATTGCAGCTGACAGTTTCCTGCGCTGGTCGCGCGCGCAGAACGTCTAATCTACTACACGTCCCGCCCCTGCTCGTGGTGCAGGAACGACTTCACCAGCAGATCGGCCAGGTGCTCCCGCTCGGCCGCGTCCAGCGCGGCGAACAGCCGGTCCTCCACCTCCTCCGCCACCTCCAGCCGGTGCCGCAGCGCGGCCTCCCCGGCGGCCGTGACGTGCACCGAGTACCGCCGCCGGTCCCGCGCGTCGCGCAGCCGGGCGGCGTAGCCGAGCCGCTCCAGGTCGTCGACGAGCGTCACGAGGTCGCTCGGGTCCACGCCGAGCCGGTCGCTGATCCGCCGCTGGGACGTGGGGCCGCCGTCCACGAGTTGCACGAGCACGGCCACGTGGCCGTGGCGCAGGCCGTCGTCGACGAGGTCGGCCGAGATGCGCCTCGCCCGCTTGGTGAGCTGGAGCATGAGGTAACTGGGGTGCCGTCTCAACCGCTCCGCGCTCATGGACCAATCATATGAACCACCCATTGTCCGGCCGGTGGACGCGGTGCGGCCGCACGAGGGCCCGGCATCGGCACGGCGGGTGAGGGGCCGTGCCGCCCGTCGAGGGGTCCGCGCGGGCACGCGGGTGAAATCGGACACCGGTCCGGCGATCACCCGGCACGCTGTGGAGGTGTGAGGGAACAGCGCCAGGAGCTGGCCGGGCTCGCCCGCGTCGCGGTGGACCGGCCGAGGTGGCAGCTCGCGTTCACGGTCGTCGTGTCGGTGTGGTCGCTGGCCTGGGTGGTGGGCCAGGTGTCCGGCGCGCCGAGCCCGCTGGACGTGCTGCCGGCGCGCTGGGCCGGGCTGCCCACGGGGTGGCTCGACGCCGCGGCCGGGTGGTGCGCCGGGCGCACGGGTCCGCTCGCGGTGGCGGGCGGTCTGCTGTGGGCGATGACGAGCCCGCGGCGGCAGGCGTCGGCGCCGCTCGGCTGGCTCGCCGTGATGGCCGCCGCGCAGGACGTCGGCTACGACGCGGTGAAGTGGGCGCTGCTGGTGCTCGCGGTCTTCCTGGCGGTCATGGGCCTGGTGTCGATCCCCGGCCGGCGGGCGTTCGTGGTGGACCGGGTGGTGGTGATGCCGAAGGACGTGGCCCGGGCGGGCGCGACGGCGGTGGCGCTGTCCGCGGTCGTGCCGCTGGTCGCCCCGGGGCTCGCGCTCGCCCGTTTGGTCGCGCCCTACCTCACCCGACCGCCGCGTCCCGCGCGCACGCCGATCGCGCGCCCGACCTCCGCTGAACGGACGCGTCCGGTCGGCACACCCGGTGACCTGCCGGAACCGCTCCCAGTGCCGCGCGCGGGGAGCTGAGGACCGTGCCGACCGGCGGGTCGGCCAACGTTGTCGAGAAATAGTTCTGCACTCCAACAATTCCCCCGCTTTCCGCAAGAATCGCGTTCGGGACGGCTTGTCGCGAACGAATGCGAGTAGTGCTCACATCACATTCCGGAATCGTCTGTTTGGGCTTACCGGTCCGTATCCATCAAGATGAGCGCGTGCATGAAAACCCCGCCGAAAACCGCTTAGCCAAGGTGATGCGGCGTCAGCCCGTTCAGCAGCGCGGGGCCGCCACGGTGACCGCGATCGTCGATGCCTGCGCGACCCTGCTCAACGACTACGACTACGACGACATCACCACCGCCCGGATCGTCGAGCTGGCAGGCGTGCCAATCGGATCGTTCTACCAATACTTCCCGGACAAGCGTTCCGTCGTGCACGCCCTGGCGCTGCGCGGCATGGAGGAGTACCTCGGGCGGGTGCAGACCCTGTTCACCGAGGGGCGACTGGCCCCGACCTGGCGGGAAGCGGTGCAGCAGGTCGTCGCCGTCTACATGCGCATGCTGGTCGAGCTGCCGGGGTTCGGGCGGGTGCGGTTCAGCGACCTGCTCGACGGGCACCGGCTCGACTCGTCGGTGGACCAGTACGAGCTGATGGCCGAACGGCTCCGCGACCTGTTCCTCGGCCGGTTCGCGGTGCGCGGGAGCGCGCCGGTCACCCTGATGTTCCGCATGGCGGCGCAGACCGCGGACGCCCTGTACAAGCTCGCCGAACGGGTGGAGCCCGACGAGCGGGCGGTGGTCCTCCGCACCGCCGACGGCGTGATCCTCGGGATGCTCGCGGAGGTCTTCGAACCGGAGTGACTTGCCGCTCCGACCGGGGTGGTGTGGGGTGGGGCGGTGAGTGACGACGACTTCGACGTGATCGTGATCGGCGGCGGCCCGGTGGGCGAGAACGCCGCGGCCCGGACCGCTGCCGGTGGCCTGCGCACCGCGCTGGTCGAGGCGGAACTGGTCGGCGGCGAGTGCTCCTACTGGGCGTGCATGCCCAGCAAGGCGCTGCTGCGCCCCGGTCACGCGCTCGCGGCCGCCCGCCGCGTGCCGGGCGTCCCGGTGGGCGACGCGCTCGACGCCGCCGCGGTGCTCGCGCGGCGCAACGGCTTCACCTCCGACTGGGACGACTCCGGGCAGGTCGAGTGGGCCGAGGGCGCCGGGCTGACCGTCGTGCGCGGCCGCGGCCGCCTGGCCGGTGAACGGCGGGTCTCCGTCGACGGCCGGGTCCTGACCGCGTCGCGCGCGGTCGTCGTGTGCACGGGCAGCGTGCCGCGCATCCCGGACCTGCCCGGCCTGGGCGAGTACTGGACGTCGCGGGAGGCGACCGCGGCGCGGCGGGTGCCCACCTCGCTGGTCGTGCTCGGCGGCGGCGTCGTCGGCGTGGAGATGGCGCAGGCCTGGGCGCGCCTGGGGTCCTCGGTGACCCTGGTGGTGTCCGGCGAGCGGCCACTGCCGAAGTTCGAGGCGTTCGCGGGCGACCTGGTCGTCGAGGGGCTGCGCGAGGACGGCGTGCGCGTCGTCACCGGCGCCCGCGCGGTCGGCGTGTCCACGACGGACGGCGGCACCGCGCTGGAGCTGTCCACCGGCGAGACGGTGTCCGGCGCGCACCTGCTCATCGCGACCGGGCGGCAGCCCGCGACGTTCGACCTGGGCGTGGAGGAGTTCGGCTTCCGGGCCGGCGAGGCGCTCCCGGTCGACGACACCGGCCGGGTGTCCGGAGTGGACTGGCTGTACGCGGCGGGCGACGTCACGGGCCGCGCGCCGCTCACGCACCAGGGCAAGTACGCCGCCCGCGCGGTCGGCACGGCGATCGTGACCGGCGCGGTCGACCCCGGGCCGTGGACGACCCCGGTCGCCACCGCCGACCACACCGCCGTGCCGCAGGTGGTGTTCACCGACCCCGAGGTCGCGTTCGTCGGCCGCACCGAGGCGCAGGCGCGCGAAGCCGGCCTCGACGTCCGGGTGATCGACCTGGACATCGCCGTGGCGGGGTCCTCGCTGCACGCCGACGGCTACCGCGGCAAGGCGCGGATGGTGGTGGACGAGCGGAAGCGGACGCTGGTCGGCGTCACGTTCGCCGGTCCGGACGTGGCCGAGATGCTGCACGCGGCGACCGTCGCGATCGTCGGCGAGGTGACCGTCGACCGGCTGTGGCACGCGGTGCCCGCCTACCCGACGATCAGCGAGGTGTGGCTGCGCCTGCTGGAGGCGTACGGCCTCTAGCCGGATTTCCCGGACGGCGGGCGGGCAGCGCGCATATTCACCCGAACGGCCACCCCTGGTATACCGCCCGTCACTAGATCGGGTTCATGCTGCTCCGACTGCTCTACCCTTGCTGCCGCCATCCTGCGTCTCTATGCCGAAAGAGCCACTCAGCGTCATTACACTGCCCTGGTGACCCGAGGAACCGTGGCTCTCGCGATCGGCGCGGTGCTGTGGTGCGCCTTCGTGATCGTCACGACCTTCCTGCCCGGCGGGCCGTCGTGGCCGCCGATCGCGGTCCACGTGCCGGGTTTCCTCGTCGTTCCGGTCGTGCTGCACACGCTGCTCCGCGCGCGGTCGCACGCGCTGCTGTGCCTCGCCCACGTGCCGCAGCCGGTGCTGCTCGCCGGGTTCGCGGTGGCGGTCGGCGGGTGGCTGGTCTCCCTGGGCGCGGTGGTGGGCAAACCGGGCACGGAGTCGCTGAACGCGGTGGCGGGCCTGGTGATCGTGCTGCACGTGGCGTTCGGGCTGATCGCCGTCGGCATGGCCCGCACCGGTCGCTGACCCCGGGCGCTACTGCTGGGTGACGGGCAACCGCAGCGCCTGCTCGGCGAGCCGGCCCAGCTCGGCGTCCCCTGGGTCCGAGTCGCCCTCGACCCACACCGCCTGCGCGATGCGCACCTGCGCGCCCTTGACCACCACGCGGATCGCGGAGCGGTCGAACGACGCCGGGCCGCCGGACCACCCCCTGCCCTCCTTGACCAGCGCGGTGACGCCGCCCGCGCCCACCGCCGACGCCACCGCGTGCAGCTCGCCCGCCCGCGTGGCGTCGGGCAGGCTCAGCTCGGCCAGCGCCACGCCGAGCTTGCGGCCGTCCGCGGAGGTCTCGTACTGGGCCCGCCGCAACTGCATGCACAGGTGCCCGGCCAGCCACGCCCGGACGTCGCCGAACGCGTGCCCGGCGCAGTCGTCGGTGCGGTCCGCCCCGCGCGGCGAGAAGCTGCGGCCGTCGACGACGACGGTGGTCGGCTGGGGCGTCCGGTCGGCCGGTCCCGCGTTCTCGGCGGCGTCGCCCGGCGACAGCAGGAGGACCAGGGCGACCACGACCAGCACGACCACCGCGGCGGCGGCCGCGTACGGCAGCCACCGGGGGCGGGGCGAGGAGGGCACGACCTTCGGCAGCAGCACGGTGCTCGCGGAGGCGAGGTCGGCCGCCGCGTCGGAGAAGCCCTCGGCGACCAGCTCCGGCCGCGCGGGCGGCACGCCGGTCGGCGCGAGCACGGCGACGAGCTTGGCCGCGTGGTCGGCCGAGCAGGGCCGGTCGCTGGTGGCCAGCTCGCGGGCGGCGGCCAGCAGCGTGGTGGGCTTGGGGTGCAGCACCCGCACGCCCCGGTTGAGGTCCGCCGACGGCTGCACGACGTGGCCGACGTACGGGCCGACGGCCACCACGGTGGTCACCGGCAGCGGCTCGCCGCGCATGTCCTGGATGCGCCTGGCGACGGCCTTGGTGGCCTCCAGCGCCTCGCCGGCCGGGCTGAGCACGCCGTCCGTGCGGGTGAGCGGCCAGCCGTCGATGGTCCACCGGCCGTTCAGCGGCGCCTCCAGGCGCACCGCCGGGTCGGGCAGGTCGACCCCGACCACCACGAGCACCCCGCGCGGCAGCACGATGACGGCGTCCAGCTCGCGCGGGCAGTCCGGCGGGCGAACGCCGAGCAGCGCGACGCCGCCGAGCACCGCGTCGCCCGCGCCCCACGTGCTGAGGGCGGCGCGCACGTCCGCGCCGATCGTCGAGGGTTCGCTCCCGAGCCGGATCAGCCGCACAAGACCCCACCGTTCCTCACGGGCGGACACGGTAGCGCCGCCGGGGGCCCGCCGGCGGCGCCCGTGCCGGGTGTCGGCCATCCGTGACAGCCGTCACCGGTCCCGCGCTGATCACGTCGGCGTGTCGGAACGACCCCGGAAGGTGACGTCCCGGTGCGCGCGAGGGGCGGGAAGTCCGCGATTTAGGGTCGAAAGTCCTGTATCCGCACCGCCCCGGCGAGGAACGGGCTGGTTCTTCTGGCGGACCGCCGCCGCACCGGGCAGAATGGCCGGGTCGGGAATTCACAAGATCGTCCACTGTTCTCGAGAGGTCGTAGGGGAAGACGTCCCTCGTCGAGTAGCGGAGGTCAGCTGTGAGCACCCGTGGCAGCACCAGTGGCGTGGTCTACGTCCACTCGTCGCCGTCTGCGGTCTGTCCGCACGTCGAGTGGGCTATCTCGGGCACCCTCGGTGAGCGAGCGGACCTCAAGTGGGCGGCGCAGCCCGCGGCGCCAGGGCAGTTGCGCGCCGAATGCAACTGGTCCGGCGACGCCGGCACCGGGGCCAGACTCGTGTCCGCGCTCAGGGCGTGGCCGATGCTCAGGTTCGAGGTGACGGAGGACCCGAGTCCGGGTGTGGACGGCGTGCGGTACTGCTTCGTGCCCGTGCTGGGCCTGTGGCACGCCCGCACGAGCGCCAACGGCGACATCGTCGTGTCCGAGGACCAGCTGCGCGCCCTGGCCGCGCGCAGCCGCGGCGGGGAGTCGTTCGCGCACGGCGTGGACGAGATCCTCGGCGCCGCGTGGGACGACGCGCTGGAGCCCTTCCGGCGTGCCGGCGACGGCGCACCGGTGACCTGGCTGCACCGCGTCGGTTGATCCGCCGGTCCGCGGCACCGCACGTCCGGTGCCGCGGGGCCGGCCGGTCCGCCCGGTTCACCCGGGAGGGTGATCGGCTGCTCCGGCCGGCGCACCCCTTCGTCCTGTGTGGACGGAACGCGCCCGGGTCAGCCCGCCGCGGGCGCGGGTTGCCAGGCCGCCATGAGGTCCCGGTACAGGACCGAGCCGGCCATCAGCTCGTCGTGGCCGCCCAGCAGCGGCGGTCCGCCGTCCATCACCAGCACCCGCTCCGCCCGCAGCGCCGAGGACAACCGGTGCGCGATCACCACCAGCGTGCCGCCGCGCGCCGCGAAGGCCCGCTCCACCACGGCCTCGGCCGCCGGGTCCAGCGACGACGTCGCCTCGTCCAGGATCACCACGTCGGCCGCCGAGGCGTAGACCCGCGCGGCGGCCAGCAGCTGCGCCTCGCCGGTCGACAGCCCGCCGCCCGCGTGCCCCACCTGCCCGGCCAGCCCGCCCAGGCGGGCCAGCACGTCGGCCGCGCCGACCGCCGCCACCGCCTCCAGCAGCGCGGCGTCCGACGCGTCCGGGGCGAGCAGCGCGAGGTTCTCCCGCACCGTCCCGGTGAACAGGTACGTCTCCTGCGGCACCAGGGCGATCCTCCGGTGCCGCACCTCCGCGACCACCGACCGCACGGGCGCGCCGCCGAAGAGGACCTCGCCCCCCTGCGGTTCGACGAGCCCGGTGACCAGGCCCGCCAACGTCGACTTGCCGATGCCGCTCGGGCCGACGACCGCCAGGTGGGAGCCCTCCGGCAGCACCAGGTCCAGCGAGCGCACGACGGGTTCCGCGGTGGGGCTCCAGCCGAACGTCACCCCGCGCAGCTCCACGGCGTGCCCGGCCGGTTCGGCACCACCGCCCACCACGACGGGTTCCGGGGCGGCCTCGGCCAGCCGCCGCAGCGCCACCACCAGCCGCAGCACCACCGTGCTCGTCGTGTCCGCCAGCCGCCGCAGCGCGGGCTGCACGCTCGTGCTCAGGTACACGACCGCGCCCAGCACGCCGCCCGCGGTCAGCTCGCCCGAGCGCACCATGCCGGGCGCGACGACCAGCAGCAGCACCAGCGGCGCGAACCCGCCCAGCGCGATCACCACGCCGCGCAGCGCCGTGGACCACGCCATCCGCACGGTCGCCGCCGCCTGCCGGTCCACCTGCGCCACCACGTCGGCCAGCGCGTGCCCCGCGCCGTCGACCGCGACCACGTCCCGCACGCCCAGGAACACCGCGCCGGCCGCGGTGGCCGTGCCCTCGTCGGCCATCACCAGCCGCCGCTGCCCGCGTGCCAGCGACGGCAGCAGCAGGCCGAACAGCACCAGCGCCGCCACCACCGGCAGGACCACGAGCCAGGCCAGCGACGACACCGTCGCGGCCAGCCCGACCAGCGCCGCCGCCGTGGTGACCAGCAGCGCGCGGGCCTGCACCAGCACGCCGGCGGTGGCGTCGCGCACCACCTCGACGTGCCGGGTGATCCGGGCGACGGCACTCGCGTCGGGTTGCCGCGCGTGCGTGCCGCCGTGCAGGACGCCGCGCACGACCTGCCGCACCAGCGCGTCCCGCAGCGGCTCCACCACCGCGCCCAGGCGCGCGAACACCTGCCGCAGCCCGAACCCGCCGAGCACCGCGCACGCCGCGAACGCCAGCAGCCACGCCACGCCGACCCACGGCCGCCCGGCCGCGAACCCGCGGTCCACGGCGAGCCCGACGAGCCGGCCGGACAGCAGCGCCGGCACGCCCTCCAGCACCGACCAGCCGAGCAGCACCGCGATGCCGCGCCGCTGTTCGCGCAACGCCCGCAGGTAGGTCATCGGATCACCTCGTGGTCTCGTCCCGGGCCCGGTGCGCGGCGGTGCGCGGAACGGCGGCGCGCCTCACCCGAACACCGCCCGGTACCCGTCGTCGCCCCACAGCTCGTGGTGGGCCCCCGTCGCGCGCACCCGGCCCTCGTCGAGCCACACGACCAGGTCGGCGCGCCGCGCGGTCGCCGCGCGGTGCGTCACCACGACCCTCGTCCGGCCGGGCAGGGCCGTCTCCACCGCCGTCTCCACCGCGTTCTCCGTCACCACGTCCAGGCTCGCCGTCGCGTCGTCGAGCACGAGCACCGCCGGGTCGCGCACGAAGGCGCGCGCCAGGCCCAGCCGCTGCGCCTCGCCACCGGACATCGGCGCGTCCGGCACCGGCGTCGCGTAACCGGACGGCAGCCGCACCACGACGTCGTGCACCTGGGCGGCGCGGCACGCGGCCTCCACCGCCCCGTCGCCGGCGTCCGTGCCGTAGCGGACCGCGTCGGCGACCGTCGTGCCGACCAGCGCGGGCCGCTCGAACGCGTAGCCGACCGACCCGCCGCGCCGCACCTCGCCCGCGGACGGCTCGGCCAACCCGCCGATCACCGCCGCCAGCGCCGACTTGCCCGCGCCCGACCTGCCCACCACGGCCACGAACGCGCCCGCCGGCACGGTCAGGTCCACGTCGTGCAGCGCGTCCGGCACGCACACCCCGCGCAGCGACACCTCACCGGGCGGGGCGGCTCCCGGCGGCGTGGTGGTCGGCACCGGCGCGTCGAGCACCTCCGCCAGGCGCGCCGCCGACGCCCGCGCGCGTTGCAGCGCGGTCAGCACGGTGGCCTGACCGACCACCGCCATCCCCAGCGCCGCGTACCCCAGCGCGGCCAGCACGTCACCGACGCTCAACCGGCCCGCGACCACGCCGAACCCGGCGGCGACCAGCACGGTCAGCTCCACGGCGGGCAGCAGCAGCCCGGCCCGCCAGATCATCCGCGCCTGGGTGCGCCACATGCCGGCCCCGGCGCCCGAGAGCCTCGGCAGCGGTCGCAGCACCCGCTCGGTCTCCTGGTCGGCCCGACCGGAGGCGGCGATCGTGCGCAGCCCGCCCACCGCGTCCACGAGCCGCGCGGACAGCTCGCCGGACACCTCCTGGTAGGTCGCCACGTCCTCCGCGGTCAGCCGCAGGTGCGAGCGCACCAGCAGCGCCGCCAGCGGCACGCTCAGCAGGAACACCGCGGCCAGCCGCCAGTCCAGCAGGGCCAGCGCGACGACCGCGCCGCCCGCCGTGAGCACGGAGACGCCGAGGTTCACCGCGAGCACCGCGACCCCGCCCGCGATGGCGCTGTCACCGGTCACCCGGCTCACCGCGTCACCGGCCTCGAACCGCGCGGGGTGCCCGATCGCCAGCAGGTGCGCGGTCAGCCGGCGGCGCAGCCACGCCGCGCCGCGCGCGGTGATCGAGGCCGCCAGCACCACGCCGATCGCGTCGCCCACCAGCTCCACGCCCGCGAGCCCGACCAGCCACAGCACGGTGCCGGCGTCGAGCCGGCCGCCCAGCGCCGCGTCCACCGCGGCGGCCAGGGCGGTCGGCAGCAGCAGCCCCGCCGTGGTGGCCAGCAGCGCGTTGAGCGCCAGCAGCAGCCAGCGGGGGTCGCGGCGCACGACCGAGGACAGCAGCATCCGGTCTCCTAGCGGGGGCGCATCATGTGTGCGGGGGCCCGACGGCGCGAACCGTCGGACCCCCGCGGGAGGAGCAGGACCCGGTGAGCGGCGCACTTCGCCTGCGCCGCTCACCGGCTCCGGTCGTGTGACCTGGTCAGCAGGCCAGGACGCTCAGGGTCGAGTGGCTGCAGACGCCCAGCAGGGACAGGTTGGACGCGGTCGTGCTGCCGCCGCCGCCGCTGCTGCCGCCCGACGCCATCGCGTTGGACTGGGCCTCGGGGGTCTCCATGTCCTGCAGGTCGAGGATGAAGTCCATCGTGACTCCTCTTTCGGGGGATTCGGAAAGGGTTACTGCTACCGACCCGGGAGGGTCGGGGCTGTGAGGAACGGCAGCACGGGTGTGCCGTTCGCGAGGGTGGCGAGCGCCAGGAGCACGCCCGCGCCGCCGGTGCCGAGGTCCATCGACAGCCGCCGGAGCTGGATGCCGGGGAACGCCAGCCCGCCCTGGTAGGGCACGGCGTGCCAGGCGAGCCCGGCCACGTGCCGCTCGATCGCGTGCCGCGGTCCGCCGGTGTGGACGAGGGTGGCGAGCAGACCGGCCCGGCCCAGCATCAGCGCGGGCTGGACGACGAACTCGCCGGTCGTGCCGCCGACCAGCTCGGGCAGCTTCGCCACCACCGGCAGGTCCGGTTCGACCAGGCGGAACTCGTTGAGCACCAGGGCGATGCCCGCGCTGCCGACGCCGACGTAGGGCAGGGTGCGGAAGTTGCCGTCCCGGACCTGCGTGGAGCCGTCCAGCGCGATCATCGTCTCGTCGAGGTCGCGCTCCAGCGCCGTGACGCCCGCGTCCAGCCAGCGCCGGTCGCCGGTGCGCTCGAACAGGCGCAGGAAGAGCAGCGCGGGCCCGGACCAACCGTGCTCCAAGCCCGCGCGGGCCTTGTCACCGGGCGGCGCGGCGTTCGCGAGCGCCGTGCCCAGCCGCTCGCCCAGCTCCACCGCCTGCCCGGCGTACGTCTCGTCGCCGCGCGTGGCGGCGAAGTGCAGCAGGTTGAGCCCGATGCCCGCGAGGCCCGCGCCGAAGCCGTGGTCCTCGGTGCCGGGCACCATCGCGGCGTAGGAGTGGACCAGCTCGCCCGCCAGGTCGTGGTGGCCGAAGTTCTCCAGCACGTGCGCGATGCCGTGGGCGCCGGTGAGGAAGCCGGGTTCCTTCGGCGGGTCGCGGCGCACGGCGTCCAGCAGCCACCGCTCGTGGTCGGGGAACCTGCCCTGACCGGCGACGTCCAGCGCGTGCAGCACGCCCGCCGCGCCGTGGCCGAAGGTCGCGCCGCCGGTCTCGAACTGCTCCACGTCGCCGGGGAACAACCGGTCGGTGCGCCGGGGGGTGGCGCTGGCCAGGATCGCCTCGGCCACCGTCTTGAGCACCACCGGCAGGTCCGGCCCCGGCCCGTCCAGCACGGTCGTGGTCGGCCCGGTCGGCGGGTCGACGCGGCGCTCCAGGCCGGCGAGGACCTTCGCGCAGTACTCGTCGGGCAGGCCGAACCGCCGCCGGATGAAGTCGACGTGGGAGCGCAGCTTCACCGGCGCGAGCTCGATGACGGCGTTGAGCGGCAGGAACAGGTACAGGCGCAGCGCGGCCAGGGCGTGCTCGTCGATCTCGAAGCCGCTGCGGTCCGGCGGCGCCTGGAAGCCGGGCGAGCCGAGCGTGGGCTTGCCGTCCTCCTCGACGCCGAACGCCAGCTCGAAGTCGATCAGGGACACCCGGTCGTCGTCGTCCACCAGGACGTTGAGGGGGTGCAGGTCGCAGAACACCACGCCGCGGTCGTGCACGTCCTCGATGATCCGCTCGACGTCGGCGACGATCTTCAGCGCGCGCCCGGTGTAGGCGGTGACCGCCTCGTCGTCGACCTCGTGGTGGGTCAGCGGGTAGTGGTGGCCGAGCCACTGGCCGAGCGGGCGGCCGGGCACCTCGGACATGGCCATGAACTCGTGCTCCCACGCGGTGAAGCGCTCGAACACCTCGGGGACGCCGGGGACGCCGGCGACCCTGCTCAGCATCTCGTGCTCGCGGTGCAGCCGGGAGACGGCGTCGACGTTCATCCGGTCCAGGCCCGAGTGCGGCCTGGCCTCCTTGAGCACCACCCGCCGGTCGTCGGACTTGCGGACCGCCTCGTACACGCCGCCGCCGTTGGAGAAGTGCAGCGAGCGGAGCACCCGGTACGGGAAGTCGTCCGCGCTGCCGGCCCGGCGAGCGGCCAGGTGCTCTTCCAGGCACGCGGGCACCGTCACCCAGGCCGGCACCCAGAACACGGGCTTGCGCTGGTCGGGCACGAGGGCGCCGTCCGGCCCCTCGATGGCCAGCACGCGCTTGCCGTCCTTCTCCAGCCACTGCTCGACGAACCCGCCGTAGCGGACGAACAGGGGGCCGGCGCCGTAGCGCAGGTCGCTGAGGATGTACGCGCCCGGCTGTCCCCTCAGGATTTCCGACAGCTCGGCGAGGACGCGTTCCAACTGGTCGTCGTCGGCCGGGTAGATCGTGATGAGCTTTCCGCTGCCCTCCCGCGGGGCGTATTTCGAGTTGCGCGCCAGCACGATCGAGTGGGTGCGCAGGTATTTGAACGGGATGCGGCGGGCGGTGAGGTACTCGAAGGACTCCAGCAGGACTTCGGCCGCGTTCAGGACGGTCGCCGAGACGTGGATCTTCCACCCCTGCTTTGGCAGCACCACGCCGTTCGGGTGCAGGTGGCGCCAGATGTTGCGGTCGGCCTGCGTCCAGCCCTCGGGCACGGCGGGGAGCAGTTGCGAGAAATCGTCCCGGGACGTTTCCGTGCCGTTTTGTACGTCGTAGAAGAGACGATCCGCGAAGCAGTAGGCCTCATAGCGGAGATCCACCGGAATTCGCCTCCTCGTGTTGTGGCGACCGGGATATTCCCGCACGCTTGTCACTAGAGTGCCAATCCGCCATATCGGGGATTCTTTGCGTCCGTTCGTGAAGGTCGACTTCGGCGGATCTCACACCAGTGGTGGTCACCCGTCGGAAACATTACCCGAACGCCATGTTTAGCTCCGGTCGGGTGAGGTCAGAGGGCTGGCGCCACGCCTAAACGGTACGGGCTCGTTCATTTGTCGGCAAACCTTCCGACCAGGAGTTATGTGACGACCTCGGCTTAATCGTCGAGGTGATCACCGATTGTGGCGGAGTTGCTCCCAACGGGGGACGTCCACATTATTTGCGGCTTGCTCCTCCTGCTTGATCCGCCGATGGGGTGTGTGGTTCTTGAAAACTATCCGCCGAACTCCGATGGAGAACCGCACCCGAACCCGCCCAAACCGCAGAACTCGGGGTCGGTGCTGCGACTTGCGGGTGACAGCGGGGTGGGCGGGAGGGCTGTGGCAGGCTCGGGACGTGTCCTCGCGCGTGCTGCTGCCCCTGGTGCTCGTGATCGCCGCCGCGACCGCCGGCGTCGGCGTGGCCGCGCGCGAGGTGTACCAGCGGCCCCCCGTCGTGCCGGGCGACCAGATCGCGGTGCCGGGCACCGGGACCGACGAGTCGGTGCCGCGCAGCGCCCAACCGGGCAGCGGCGTCGTCCAGCTGAGCGTCGACGCCTCCCTCCACCCGGAGGGGCAGCGCGTCCACGAGGTGCTCCAGCGGTTGTTCGACTCGATCAACAACCGCGACTACGAGCTGTGGACGAAGGCCGTCACGGCCGAGCGCGTCGCCACGCTGAGCCGGCAGAAGTGGCTGGACGACTACCGCACGTCCGCCGACGGCTCGATCCTCGTGCACCGCATCGAGGTGGTCGGCCCGACCAGGCTGCGCGTCCTGATGACGCTCACCAGCACCCAGGACCTGGCCGACGCGCCCGCCGACCTCCAGTCGGACTGCATCGAGTGGCGCGTGGTCTACCCGCTGGAGCTGGAGCGCGGCGCGTGGCGCGTCGACCTGGGCACCGAGGGGCGCTCGTCCCAGTCCGAGGCCTGCTGACGCCCGGCCCGACCCCGGGCACGGCGATGGGGTCGCCCCCCGACGTGAGCGACCCCATCGACACCTGCGCGCGGATGACCGCGGAACGACCTACAGCGGGATGTTGCCGTGCGCGCCCCGGCCGGCCGGCGCCGCCGCCAGGGCCTCCGCCAGCTTGCGCCGCGTCCTGGTGGGCTCCACGACCTCGTCCACCACGCCGATCGCGATGGCCCGGTCCACGCCGCCCGCGATGCGCTCGTGCTCCTCGACGAGCTGCGCGTGCAGCGCCTCGCGCTCCTCGTCCGGCACCGCAGCCAGCTTCTTGCGGTGCAGGATGCCGACGGCCGCCTTGGCGCCCATCACGGCCACCTCGGCGATCGGCCACGCGAACACCGCCGTGGCGCCCAGGGAGCGCGAGTTCATCGCGATGTACGCGCCGCCGTACGACTTGCGGGTCACCAGGGTCACCCGCGGCACCACGGCCTCGCCGAACGCGTGCAGCAGCTTCGCGCCGCGCCGCACCACGCCGTCCCACTCCTGGCCGACGCCCGGCAGGTAGCCCGGCACGTCCACCAGCACCAGCAGCGGCACGCCGAACGCGTCGCACATGCGCACGAACCGCGCCGCCTTCTCCGCGGACAGCGAGTCCAGGCAGCCGCCCTTGCGGATCGGGTTGTTCGCCATCACGCCGACCGTGCGCCCGCCGAGCCGGCCGAGGCCGACCACGATGTTGGGCGCCCACTTGGCCTGGAGCTCCTCGAACGAGTCGTCGTCGAGGATCGCGTTGACCAGCGGCTTCACGTCGTAGGCCCGCTGCGGCTGCTCCGGCAGCAGCGCCCGCAGGTCGTCCCCGTCCTGCACCGAGTGCAGGTCGAACACGCCCGGCTGGGCGAACAGGCCGGTGATCCGGCGGGCGCGGGCGTAGGCGTCCGGCTCGTCGGAGGCGATGACGTGCACCACGCCCGACTTGCGGCCGTGCGCCTCCGCGCCGCCCAGGCCGTCCATGTCGATCTGCTCACCGGTCACCGAGCGCACCACGTCCGGTCCGGTCACGAAGACCTTGCCGGCCGGGGCCATGATCACCACGTCGGTCAGCGCGGGCCCGTAGGCGCCGCCACCGGCCGCCGGGCCGACCACCACGGAGATCTGCGGCACCCGACCGGACGCGCGGATCATCGCGGCGAACATCTGACCCATGCCGTCGAGCGACTCCACGCCCTCCGGCAGCCGTGCGCCACCGGAGTGCCACACGCCGATCACCGGGGTGCGCTCGCGCACCGCGGTGTCGATCGCCTCCACGATGTGCCTGCACCCCTCGGACCCGAGCGCGCCGCCCATCCGGGTGGCGTCGCTGCAGTAGGCCACGACCTTCGCGCCGTTGATCCGGCCGCGGACGGCGAACATGCCGCTGCCGTCGCGCGGGCGCAGCGGTGCGACGGAACCGGGGTCCAGCAGTTGCGCGAGCCGGACCTCGGGGTCGCGCGGATCGGGTTCGCCCGCCTCCGGGGTCGCCGGTCGGGACGCAAGGGCAGTCATCGGCAAGCTCCTAGTGGATCTCGGCTCTGGTGGGCCGGTTCAGGCTTGGGTGAAGACCAGCGAGACGTTGTGCCCGCCGAAGCCGAACGAGTTGTTGACCGCCGCGACGAGGTCCACCTTGCGCGGCTCGCCCGTGACGACCTCCAACTGCACCCTCGGGTCCTGGTCCTCCAGGTTCAGCGTCGGCGGCACGATGCCGTCGCGGACCGACAGCAGCGTGGTGATCGCCTCCACCGCGCCCGAGGCGCCCAGCAGGTGCCCGTGGTGGCCCTTCGGCGCGGTCAGCAGCGGGTGGTCGCCGATCGCCCGGCGCACGGCCTGCGGCTCGATCACGTCGCCCACCGGGGTGGACGTCGCGTGGCAGTTCACGTGCCCCACGTCCGCCTTGTCGACGCCCGCGGTGCGGATCGCCGCCGCGATGGCGCGCGACTGGCCGATGCCCTCCGGGTCGGCCGCCGTGATGTGGTGGCCGTCGGAGCTGGTGCCGATGCCCGCGAGCTTGCCGTAGATCCGCGCGCCGCGGGCCCGGGCGAACTCCTCGCGCTCCAGCACCATGATGCCCGCGCCCTCGCCGAGCACGAACCCGTCGCGGCCGGCGTCGAACGGGCGCGACGCGGCCGTCGGGTCGTCGTTGCGGGTGCTCATGGTCCGGGCCTGGATGAAGCCCGCCATGGTGATCGTGGTGATGCACGCCTCGGCGCCGCCGGCCACGACCACGTCCGCCTCGCCGGACCTCAGCATCCGCCACGCCCAGGCCAGCGCCTCGGCGCCGGACGCGCAGGCCGACACCGGCGCGTGCACGCCCGCCCGGGCCTTCAGGTCCAGGCCCACGTGCGCGGCCGGGCCGTTGGGCATCAGCATGGGCACGGTCAGCGGCGAGACCTTGCGCAGGCCGGACTGCTCGATGAGGTCGTCCTGGTCGAGCAGTGTCATCGCGCCGCCGATGCCGGTGCCGACGACGACGCCCAACCGCTCCAGGTCGACGTCGCCCTCGGCGATCCCCGCGTCGGCCCACGCCTGGCGGGCGGCCACCACGGCGACCTGCTCGCAGCGGTCCAGCCTGCGGGCCTCGACGCGGGGCAGCACCTCGGTCGGCTCGACCGCGAGGGGGGCGCCGATCTTGACGGGCAGGTCGAACCGCTCGACGAAGTCGGCGGTCAGGGTCCGGACGCCGCTGCGCCCGGACAGGAGGGCGTCCCAGGTGGTGGCGACGTCGCCACCGAGCGGGGTGGTGGCACCCAGCCCGGTGACGACGACGTCGTTGCTACCACTCATGCGTGGCTGGCGATGTAGTTGACCGCATCGCCCACGGTCTTGAGGTTGGCCAGCTCGTCGTCCGGGATCTTCACGCCGAACTTGTCCTCGGCCTGCACCGCGATCTCCACCATGGACAGCGAGTCGATGTCCAGGTCGTCCACAAAGGACTTGTCGGCCGACACGTCGGCCGCCTCGACGCCGGCGACCTCCTCGACGATCTCGGCGAGCCCCTTCTGGATGTCCTCGTTGCTCACTGAAAGTCCCTTCCCATCTTGCTCATCCCGGGTGGTTTGCCCACCGGAGTCCTGGATAGCGGTCACGGCAGCCGGACGACCTGTCCGGCGTAGGACAGGCCGGCCCCGAAGCCGACGAGCAGCGCCACGTCACCGCTGCGCACCTCACCCGCCGCGCGCATGTGGTCCAGCGCGAGGGGGATCGACGCCGACGAGGTGTTGCCGGAGTCCACGATGTCACGGGCGATCACGAGGTCCTCGCGCGCACCCTTGGCGCGCAACCGCTTCGCGATGGCCTCGACGATCCGCAGGTTCGCCTGGTGCGGCACGAAGACGTCGATGTCCGACGGCTCCAGCCCCGCCGCCTCGATCGCCCGCAGCGCGATCGGCGCGATCTGCGTGGTCGCCCAGCGGAAGACCGACTGGCCCTCCTGGAAGATGGACGACTCGCGGTCGGCGACCTGGATCATGTCCACCAGGTCGCCCGCGCTGCCCCACGACACCGGGCCGATGCCCGGCTCGTCGGACGGTCCGACCACGGCCGCACCCGCGCCGTCGGCGAAGATGATCGCGGTGGACCGGTCGTTCGGGTCCACCCAGTCGGTCAGCTTCTCCGCGCCGATCACGAGCACGTTCGCCGCGGTGCCCGCCCGGACCAGGTCCGAGGCGGTGCCCAGGGCGTAGCAGAAGCCGGCGCACGCGGCGTTCAGGTCGAACGCGGGCGCGGCCTTGACGCCGATCCGGTCGGCGACCTGCGCCGCCGCGTTCGGGATCTGGGACGGCATGGTGCAGGTGGCCACGACGACCGCGCCGATGTCGGACGGGGCGAGCCCGGCGTCCGCGACGGCCTTGGCGCCGGCCTCGACCGCCATGTCGGTGAGCTTCTCGTCGGGCTTGGCCACCCGGCGGTTGGCGATGCCGACGCGGTCGCGGATCCACTCGTCGGAGGTGTCCATGCGCTGCGCCAGGTCGTGGTTGCTGACCACGGTGTCCGGCTGGTAGCTGCCCAGGCCGACGATGCGGGTGCCGACGGGGCCGGTGGGGAGGGAGAACGTCCTCACTTGGCCGCCACCGCCTCGCCCCGCTCGGCGGCGGCGAGCAGTTCCACGACCTGGTCGAGCTGTTCGGGGGTCTTGAGGGCCAACGTGGGGGTGCCCTTCATCTCGCGCTTGGCCAGGCCGGTCAACGCGCCCGCCGGTGGCAGTTCCACCACGGCCGTCACCGCGCGGCCGGCGAGGGTTGCCTGGCAGGCGTCCCACCGCACCGGGCGGGTCACCTGGGAGATCAGTCGGCCCAACACCTCGGCGCCGTCGGTCAGCACGGCCCCGTCGGCGTTGGACAGCAGCGGCAGCGCCGGGTCGGCGACGGTGATGCCCGCGGCCCGGGCGCGCAGCGCTTCCTCCGCGGGCGCCATGTACCGGGTGTGGAACGCGCCCGCCACCGGGAGGCGGCGGACCTTCGCCCGACCGGGCGGTTCCTCGACGAGGGCGTCGAGGGCGTCGAGGGGGCCGGCGGCTACGATCTGGCCGGCGCCGTTGCGGTTCGCGCCGACCAGGTCCAGCTCGTCGAGCCGGGCCAGCACCTCGTCCTCCTCGCCGCCGAGCACCGCGGCCATGCCGGTGGGCGTCAGGGCGCAGGCGGCGGCCATCTCGGCGCCGCGCACGGCGGCCAGCGCGACGGCGTCGTCGGTGCTCAGCACGCCCGCGACGGCCGCGGCGGCCAGCTCGCCGACGGAGTGGCCCGCGATGACGGTGTCGGCGGGCAGCTCGACCCGGCGGCGCAGCTCCTCGTAGGCCAGCAGTGCCAGCGCCACGACGAGCGGCTGGGTGACCGCCGTGTCCTTGATCTCGTCCGCGTCGGCGGTGGTGCCCAGGCGCTCCAGGTCCAGACCGGTCACCGCGGACCACGCGGCGACGCGCTCACGGGCCCCGTCGACGTCGAGCCACGGGGTGAGCATGCCGGGTGCCTGGGACCCCTGTCCGGGGGCGAGAAGCGCGATCACCCGCTCACTGAACACTCTGACGCGCACTTGCGGTGATGCTGGCAGTCACGAAACCCGGGACCTCGATTTGTAGGGTTCCTACAATTGTGACTGTGGCATGAACGTCGAACGACGTGGCGTGTTGTCGATCGGAACCCATACCACCCGAAATGGGACGTGCGTGTTCGGTCACACCCGGTCGGGGGTCACCACAACCCGCGAGCGCGGGCCAGGCGCCCCACGGACAGGGCGACGCGCAGTACCAGGGCGTCACGGGGGTCGGTGGCGTTGCGCCCCGTCAGCTCGGCCGCACGCCGCAACCGGTAGCGCACCGTGTTCGGGTGGACGAACAGCTTCCGCGCGCACGCCTCCAGCACACCGCCCACCTCGAGGAAGGCGTCCACGGTCTCCAGCAGCGCGCCGCTCGCCTCCTCCAGCGGCCGCGCCACCCGGTCGACCAGCTGCCACTCGGCCTCCGGGTCGCCCGCCAGCGCCCGCTCCGGCAGCAGGTCCAGTGACCGCACCGGCCGGGGCGCGGCCGGCCAGCCGACCACCGCCCGCAACCCGGACAGCGCGTCGCTCGCGCTGCGGTGGGCGTCGGCGAGGCTGGTCACCGTCGGCCCCGCGACCACCGCGCCGTCGCCGAACGCGTCGGCCATGCGGGCGAGCGCGTCGCCCCGCTCGGTGTCCCCGCCCAGCACCACCACCAGCCGCGAGCCCTGCACGCTGAGCAGCACCGGGCGCCCGATCCGCGCGGCCCGGCTGCGCACCTCGAAGACCACCGCGGGCGGGTCGTCCGACGGCGGGTTGCCCACCAGCACGGTCGCCTCCGCCGCCGGGTCCCACCCCAGCGCGGTGGCCCGCGAGAGCAGCGACTCCTCGGCGTCGCCGCGCACGATGCCGTCCACGACCAGGGCCTCCAGCCGGGCGTCCCACGCGCCGCGCGCCTCGGCCGCCGCCGCGTACGAGGTGGCCGCGGAGAACGCGATCTCCCGCCCGTAGCGCAGCACGCCCTCGCTGAGCAGGGCGCGCTCGGCGTCGCTCCCGGCCAGCCGCGGCAGCTGCCGCTCGAACAGCTCCAGCGCGATGCGCACCAGCTCGACGGTCTGCCGCAGGCTCACCCACCGCGAGATGTCCTTCGGCGCGGCCCGGAACGCCTCGGCGGTCAGCCGGATCGCCTGCTGCGGGTCGTCCAGCCACGACACGAACCCGGCCACCCCGTTCTGGATCAGCAGCAGCACGCCCGCGCGCTGGTCGGCCGGCATCCGCCGGAACCACGGCAGGCGCTCCTCCATCTCGGCGACGCTCGCCGCGGCCAGGTCGCCCGACGCCCGGCTCAGCGTCCGCAGGGTGGCCCGCGACAGCGCGGTGGAACCGCTCATGCGCCCACGATCGCACGTCGGTCGCGACCGGCCACGATGGAGTGACTCGCCCTGACGGTGCGCGCCGGCGGTCCTACGTTCGGTGGCGTCCGGAGCGTGAGCGAGAGGGGTGTTCCGTGCGCAGGTACCTGTCAGTCGGAGTGGTGGTCGCCGTGGTGCTGGCGGCGGGCGTGGTCCCGTCGTTCGGGACACCCTCCCCGCCGGCGGAGCCGCCGGGCTCGGCGAGCCCCGACCCGCTGGCCGAGTTCCACGCGCAGCGGCCGACGTGGAAGCCGTGCAAGCAGACCCTGGAGTGCGCCGAGGTCGTGCTGCCGCTCGACTACCTCCGGCCGACGGGTGAGCGGATCTCGATGGTGATCAGCCGGAGCAAGGCGACGGAGCCCGCCCGGCGGCGCGGTGTGCTCGTGGTGAACCCCGGCGGACCGGGCGGCTCCGGGCTGTCCATGCCCACGTACCTGGCCAAGACCGAGGTGGCGCGCGCCTACGACATCATCGGCTTCGACCCGCGCGGGGTGGGCCGCTCGACGGCGCTGAACTGCCGCACCATCCCGTCGATCGCTTCGGCCGACACCCGTCCGCGGGACGACGAGTTCCCCAAGTGGGCGGCCGAGGCGCGGGCCGCCGAGGACGCGTGCCGCGAGGCCGCGGGTGGCATCCGGCCGTTCGTCAACACCCCGAACACGGCCCGCGACATGGACATCGTCCGCGCCGTGCTGCGCGAGGAGAAGATCAACTACCTGGGGTACTCCTACGGCACCTACCTGGGCGCGGTCTACGGCTCGCTGTTCCCGCAGCGGCTCGACCGCAGCGTGCTCGACTCGGCGGTGCACCCCGAGTGGATCTGGCGCGAGCAGTTCCGCGCCCAGGCCATCGCCCTGCGCCGCAACGTCGAGGCGTGGGCGGGCTGGGTGGCCGGGCACCACGCCCGCTACGGGCTCGGCGCGACGGCGGAGGAGGTGCTCGTCACGCTGGAGGGCGTGGCGGAGGACCTCGCCGCCAAGCCGGCGGGCGTGCAGGCGCGCACCGACTTCGACGCCGCCATGGGCGTCGGCGCCCGCTACCGTCCACTGTGGGCGCAGACGGCCGAATCCGTCGTGCGGCTGAGGGCGGGCGAACCGGCGGAGGCGACCGCGCCGATGGCCCGCAGCGCCGAGCGCGACCTGGTCTCGGGCGTGTTCATCACGGTGATCTGCGAGGCCGACTGGCCCACCGACCTGGACACCTACTACGAGGACATGCGCGTCTTCCGCGACCGTTACCCGTACGGCTTCGGCGTTGCGCGCGCGGCCCCGACGAACTGCACGTTCCGCAGCTTCACCCCACCCGAGGCGCCGGTCCAGCTGCGTCGCGACGGCTACCCGGTCGGCGTGGTCGTGCAGGCCGAGGGCGACACGCAGACCCACTACGAGAGCGGCCCCGCGATGGCCGAGCGCCTGCGGCACAACCTGGTCACCGTGGTCGACGAAGGCAGGCACGGCATCTACGGCACCGGCAACGCCTGCGTGAACCGGCTCGTCGACCGCTACCTGCTGGACGGCCTGCTGCCGTCGAGCAGCTCCACCTGCCCGGGTGAAGCGAGGCCCGACCCGGCCGCGGCCGCGTCGCCGCAGCACGTCCAGACCTACCTCGACGAGCTGGCGCTGGGACCCGTGCGGCTCTAGGGGTGCAACGCGAAAACCCCCGGCGCGAGAACCTCGCGCCGGGGGTTTCCCTCTCCCCGGTCCCCACCGGTGACTCCACTCTGGACTGTTCCACCGCGGACCGCCACGTCAGTCACTCTTTCGAGCCAACACTTCAGGTTGCCGGGTGAACCGGGCGGGGACACGATCCCGACAGGACAACAGAAGGAAGGCACGTCATGGGCACACGGATCACCGACGGTCTGGGGCAGGCGTGGGCGGTGGTGGCCACGTTCGTGCCGAAGCTCCTGGGCTTCCTGCTCGTGCTGCTCATCGGGTGGCTGATCGCCAAGGCGCTGGCCAAGGCGGTCGGCTTCCTGCTCCAGAAGGTCGGGTTCGACCGGCTGGTCGAGCGCTCCGGCCTCGGCGGCGCGATGAAGCAGTCCCCGATCGACGCCTCGAACCTCATCGTGAAGCTCGTCTACTACTTCGTGCTGCTGATCGCGCTCCAGCTGGCGTTCGGCGCGTTCGGCACCGGCAACGCGGTCAGCGCGCTGCTCAACGACGTCATCGCCTACCTGCCGCGGATCGTCGTGGCGATCGTGCTGGTGCTCGTGGCCGCCGCCGTCGGTAAGGCGATGCGCGGGCTCGTCACCGGCGCCCTGGGAGCCCGCTCGTACACGCGGATGCTGGGCACGATCACCTACGGCTTCGTCGTCGCGCTCGGCGTGATCGCGGCGCTCAACCAGCTCGGCATCGCGGTGTCGGTGACCATGCCGGTGCTGATCGCCGTCCTGGCCACGGTGGCCGGCGTCATCGTGGTCGGCGTCGGCGGCGGTCTGGTCCGCCCGATGCAGCAGCGCTGGGAGGGCTGGCTCCAGCGGGCGCAGGAGGAGGCCTCGGCGCCCGAGCCGCGCCGCTCGCAGGAACCGGTGACCGCCGCCGCCCGGACCGCCCGCCACAGCTCGACGGACGCGCCGACGCCGCCCGCGGGGATGCCCGCGCCCGGCGACCACTAGACCGGCCGGGACCCCGCCCGGGCGGACGGGCTGGGTCCCGCACCCCTGGTCAGCCCAGCTCGTCCAGCACGTCGGCCCAGCTGACGTAGGCGAACCCGGTGGTCGGCAGGTCGCCGGCGGCGGGCGTGCGCTCCCCGTCGTGCACGACGAGCAGCCCCTCGGGGTAGCGCGGCCCGAGGTTCCCGGTCACCACGTGCGCCCCGTCGGAGTGCTCCACCGAGTCGACGCCCCGGCCGCGCCCGACGACGAACTCGCCGGCGTACCGGTTGCGCCCGGTCCGCTCGTAGGCCACGAACCGCGAGTCGCCCTGGCTGGAGGCGACCAGGTAGCCGTCGGCCACGGTCAGGCCCTCCGCGTCGGCCTCCAGGTGCCGCCCGCCGAAGCCGGGGTCCGGGCCGGAGGCGACGCACTCGTCGGTCCCCGGGTCGTAGGTCCGCGGCACGCCGAACGAGCGGACCCGGTCGACCAGCACCGGCGTGCCGAAGCCCGACGCGCCCAGCGCGATGCGCCAGATGCCCACGTCCTCCTGCGCCGCGTACAGCACGCCGTGCCGCGAGTCGACGACCATGCCCTCCAGTTGCGGACCCTCGCCGGGGTCGCCGCACGGCGTCCACGTGGTGCCGTCGGGCAGCGGGAACGACGACGGCAGGTCCACGGTGGACGCGACGGACGTGCCCACCCGGGCGCCGCCCGCCGGGACCACCCGCAGCAGCGCCAGCCGGGTCGTGCTCCGCCGGCTGACCACGACGACCGGCGTGCCGCCGACCGACCCGGCGGCCAGGCCGTAGGCGGTGCGCTGCCCGTCCACCTCGGCCTCGGTCGCGGAGAACACCGGCCGCGCCGCCGGGTCGGTCACGTCCCGGACCGCGCCCGCGCCCGCCGCCGCGCCGCGCGGGTCCACCTCGTAGACCCGCACCCGGTCGCGGCCCCGGTCGCTGACGAACGCCAGCGACCGCTCCCGGCCGCCGACCCGCGCGCCGCCGAGCACGTCGACGTTGTTGAACCGACCGGGCGCGGCGCCCGGCGACGGCGCGGCCGGCGCGGGGTAGGTGCCCAGCGTGCGGCCCGTCAGGTCGAACGCGGCCAGCCCGCCCTCCTTGAGGGTGCCGAGCACGACGCTCCGGAGGGGCGAGCGCGGGTGCGCCCAGACGGCGGGGTCGTCGGCGTCGGCGTTCGCGGGCGTCCCGGACGGGTCGTCGACGAACGCCCGGGTCTGGGCGACCGGCACGACGACGGGGGGAGTCCCGGATGCGGCGGCGGGGCCCGGCGCGGCGGTGACCAGCACCGGCACCAGGACGACCGTGAGCAGGATTCGCATTCGCGCACGCTATCGGCCGCCGGTGTACGGCGGCCGAAGTCCGGGTGACGTCTCCGATCGTGCGGTGCCGCCCGCCGGGGGAACAAGGTGGCGCGCGCCGTTGTTCACGCGGGTGAAGAGACATGCGCTCCGGGGTCGGTGGAAGTCCGAACCGGCGGTGACAGCCCGCGACCCGCCCACCGGGGCGGTTGACCCGGTGGAACTCCGGGGCCGACGGTGAGAGTCCGGATGGGAGGCGCGCGTGCCGTCGGCGTGCCCACGCGCCGTCGCCCCGGAGGAGCCTGTCCGGGGATGGAGGACGCGGTGCACGTCTTGTTGGAGCAGGGCTTCACGCTGTTCGGCCAGAAGGTCTCCTGGGCCGAGTTCGCCGGCCAGGTGTTCGCCCTGGTCGTGGTCTACCTGGCCCAGCGCCGCACCATCTGGACCTGGCCCGTGCAACTGGTCTCGGTCTCCCTGCTGTTCGTGGTCTACCTGTCCGCCCACCTCGGCGGCACGGCCGCGCGGCAGGTCGTCATCGGGCTGATCACCCTCTACGGCTGGTGGGCGTGGAGCCGCCGCCGCGACCCCGTGTTCGGCGTCGTCGTGCACGAGGGCACGACCCGCGAGCGGATCGCCGTGGCCGTCGCGTTCGTCGTCGGCACGACCGCGTTCGCGCTGGTCCTCGACGCCCTGGACGCGAGCTGGGCGCCGTGGCCGGACGCCGCGATCTTCGTCGGCACCGTGCTCGCCTTCAGCCTCCAGGGCCTCGGCCTGGTCGAGTTCTGGCTGGTCTGGCTCGTGGTGGACGCGATCGGCGTGCCGCTCCAGCTCGGCTCGGGCCTGTACTTCAGCGCCTTCGTCTACACGATCTTCGCCGTCCTCGTCGTCCGCGGCTGGCTCGACTGGAAGCGCGCCGCCCAGCGCACCGCGGCCCGTGCCGTGGAGACCGCCTAGCGGCCACCCCCCACCCGGCGGACCTCGTCGGCGAGCCCGTCGAGCAGGCTGTCCACCGCCTTCGGGTTCTGCAGCGCCAACCGGAAGCGCTGGCGCATGACGCTGGTCAGCTCGTCGTAGTGCGCCGAGGTGGGGCGGCTCCTCGCGGCCCGCACCGCCTCGGCGAGCAGGGCCGGGACCTCGTCCCGGTACAGCGCCTCCAGGCTGGGCGCCCACCCGGCGGCGTCGAACAGCGCCCGCTGGGTGTCCGCGCCGGTGAGGAAACGGATGAACGCCCGCGCGGTCTCCTGGTTCGCCGAGCAGCGCGACACCGCCAGGTTCCAGCCGCCGAGCGCACTGGGCCCCGGCAGCCGCGTGACGCCCCACCGGTCGGCCACGTCCGAGTCCGGTCCGGCCAGCCTGGGCTGCACGTAGGGCCAGTTGCGCATGAACAGCGCCCTGCCGGACTGGAACGCGACGCGGCTCTCCTCCTCCCGGAAGTCCAGGGCCTCGCGCGGTATCCACCCCTCCGCGAAGCCGCGCGCCAGGACGTCGACGCCCTGCTTCGCGCCGGGACCGTCCGGCCGCAGCGGATCGCCCCCGTGCGCCCAGACGGCCTCCAGCGCGTTGACCGTCACGCCCTCGTACTCGGCGAACTGGCCCACGTAGCCCGCCAGGCCGTGCGCCGGCCCCAGCTCCGACGCCAGCCGCTCCAGCTCGGCCCACGTGCGCGGCGGCGCCTCGCCCTCCTGCTCCAGCACGTCCTTCCGGTAGTACAGGAGCCCCGCGTCGACCCGCCACGGCACCGCCCACAGCGAGTTCTCGTCGCGCCGGGCGCTCTCCACCGCCTGCGGCAGCATCAGGTCGGCGTCGAACGCGTCGGCCGGCAGCGGTTCGAGGTAGCCGGACCCGGCGAACGCCGCGGTCCACACCGAGTCCAGGTTCATCACGTCGTAGCACTGGCCGTCGTAGCGCGGGTCGTCCGCGCCCGCCAGGTCCTGGGACCGCGCCATGAGCTGGGCCCGGTGCACGTCGGTGGACTGCGCCATCTCCCTGAACGTCACCGGCTCCAGCGGGTGCGCGTCGTTCCACCGCGCCACGAGCCGGGCGACCTGCCCGCCGGCCGAGGTGTCCAGGCCGTCGACGAACGTGATCGCCCCCGTGGTGCCGGGCGGTTCGCCGGAGGCGCCCGTGCAGGCCGTCAGGAGCAGCACCAGGGCCGCGAGCAGGCGGATCACCTCCCCTGCCCCCAGATCCCCCGCGCGACGGTCTCCAGGGCGCCCTGCGGGCCCGACCCGGCGTCCACCTCGGCGCACTCGCCGTCGTGCGCCTTCACGGCCGCGTAGAGGGCCGTGGAGACCGCGCAGGACCCGTCGCCGAAGCCGACGGCGACGACCCGGACCGGCGCGCTGGTCCCCGGCGCCTGCTGCGGCACCGGGGAGGACGCCAGCAGCACCACCGCGTCCGCGTCCCGCCGCACCGCCTCCTCCAGGGAACCCGGTCCGGGCGCGACCGCCACCACCCGGTCCCGGGGGCCGAGCAGGCCCTCCAGCGAGGCGGTGAACGCCACCGCGTCCGGCGAGCCGTCCGAGACCACCGCCACCACCCCCGGCGCCACCGCCGCCTCCCAGGCCCGCCGCAGGGCCTCCCCGTCGTCCACCCCGACCACCTCCGACGGCGGCCCGGTCCGCGGCTCGCCCACCAGCCCCGGCGCGCCGTTCATGTCGCGGAACCCCTCGCGCCGGATCGCGCCCTGCGACCCGCCGTCGCGCAGGTGGGCCTCGAACAGGTCCACCACCCGCCGCCTGCGGGGGTTCTCCGGCAGCGCCGTCCACTCCACCGCGACGAACGGGTGGTCGAGCACCACCAGCCCGCCGGTCGGGTAGAGCAGCCGGCAGCCGCGCGTGGTCGCCACCTCCTGCTCCGGCGCCACCAGGGCCACGTCGCCCGTGCACGGCGGCGCGGTCGTCGTGCCGCGCCGGACCAGGTCGCGCAGCGCCAGCGCCGCACCGGGCGCGACGGGGTGGACGCCGCCGCGCTGCCCGTCCACGAGCGCCGCGACCACCGCCACACCCGCGCCCTCCGACACGTCCGGCGTCGCGAACCGGTCGACGGCCGACCACCGCACGTCCCCGTCGACCTCGCCGATCCGCTCGGCCAGTTCGGGGGAGGCGCCCACCACCACGGGCGAGCGGGCGATCGACGGCCGCGGGTCCAGCCGCACGTGGACGTGCGGGTCGCGGTCCAGGGCGGTCCGCACCCGCTCCACCTCGAACGACGAGTCCGGCAGCCACACGTGGGGCTGCGCGCCCTGCTCGGTGAGGTCCTGCGCGCCCTCCCACCCGCCGCCCAGCGCCGCCGCCGCGCCGTGCGCCGACGAGCCGGTCGTGACCTGCACGCTCGCGCCCTTGCAGCCGCGCTCGGTGAACCCGCGCGACTCCTCCTCGAACTCCACGGCGGTGCGCGTGACCACCGGTTCCTTGTCCCGCGAGGTCAGCACGACCAGCTGCACCGGCGCCGGGCACGGCGGCACGGCGGGCGGGTCCGCGGCGGAGGCGTCCGTGACGGCGATCCCCAGCAGCACCGCGACCAGCCCCAGGGCGGTCGAGCGCGGTCCGGACCGCGTGCGGCGGTGCCGGGAGCGGTGCCGGGGCCCCGGCGCGGCCACCGGACCGGTCGCCCGCAGCCAGGCGTGGTCGCGGACCTCCTTCACGCCGACCTCGACCCGCTGGAACGCGCCCGCCGGCACCGCCGGGTCGTCGCGCACCACGTCCTCGTGGAAGCGGCGCGACACGATCAGGACCAGCACGTCGTCGGTGCGCTCCAGTGCCCGGCGCAGCGGTTGGGAGTCCAGCAGCCGGAACGCGAGGTTCACGTCGTCGCCGACCACGCCGTGCGCGTCGTGCTGCACCTCGCCCGCGGTGATCGCGACGCGCAGCCGGATCGAGGCGCTCTCGTGGTGCGTCGCGTTGTGCCGGCGCAGCTCGCCCGCCAACGCCTCCGGGAGGAGCCGGACCAGCCGGCTCTTGGCCACGTCCGGGGGGATCAGCACCAGCACGCCGTCGCCGCGGTCCTCGTGGTGCGTCGCGGCGAAGTCCAGGCCGCACACGTCGAAGGCGCCGACGAGGGCGGCGTAGAGGCCGCGCCTGGTCTCGCCCTGGCCGTTGACCGCGCGCCGCCCGAAGGAGGACACGTCGACGGCCAGCACCGTGCGGTGCAGGGGGTGCGTCGGCGTCCCCATCAGACCCCTCGTCGGATGCCGGTGGACCGTCCCATCCTATGGGGTGGATCACATCGATCGCGGGAGGTTCGCGGTGTTTCCGCTGGTCGGCCGCATTAGTGCGGACAGTCGGGCGGGAATGCGCCGAGGGGCGGCCCCGGCGAACCGGGACCGCCCCTCGGATGTCCTGCCGATCAGGCCGGGCCGGCGTCCGAGGTGGACGGGCCCGCCGCGCCGACGTCGTCGATGCGGTACTTGCGCGCCGCCTCCACGACCACGTCCCGCTCCACCTCGCCGCGCTTCGCCAACGCGGCCAGGGTGGCCACCACGATCGACTCGGCGTCGACCAGGAAGTGCCGCCGCGCCGCCGGGCGGGTGTCGGAGAAGCCGAACCCGTCGGTGCCCAGCGTCGTCATGTCGGTCGGCACGTACGGCCGGATCAGGTCCGGCACGGCCGTCATCCAGTCCGACACCGCGATCACGGGGCCCTCGACGTCGGACAGCACCTGCGTCACGTACGGCACGCGCGGCTGCCGGTCGGGGTGCAGCAGGTTCTGCCGGTCCGCCTCGACCGCCTCGCGGCGCAGCTCCGAGTACGACGTCGCCGACCACACGTCGGCCCGCACGCCCCACTCCTCGGCGAGCATCCGCTGCGCCCGCACCGCCCACGGCCCGGCCACGCCGGAGGACAGCAGCTGCGCCCGCGGGCCGCCCTCGCCCTCGGCGACCTTGTACCGGTAGAGGCCCCGGAGCAGGCCCTCCACGTCCAGGTCCGCCGGCTCGACCGGCTGCTGGTACGGCTCGTTGTAGACGGTCATGTAGTAGAAGACGTTCTCGGCGTCCTCGCCGTACATCCGCCGCAGGCCGTCCCGGACGATGTGCGCCACCTCGAACGACCACGCCGGGTCGTACGCCACCACGGCCGGGTTGGTGTGCGCGAGCAGCAGCGAGTGGCCGTCCGCGTGCTGGAGGCCCTCGCCGGTCAGCGTCGTGCGGCCCGCCGTGGCGCCCAGCACGAAGCCGCGCGCCATCTGGTCGGCCGCCGCCCACAGGCCGTCACCGGTCCGCTGGAACCCGAACATCGAGTAGAAGATGTAGATCGGGATCATCGGCTCGCCGTGCGTCGCGTACGACGTGCCGGCCGCGGTGAACGACGCGGTCGAACCCGCCTCGTTGATGCCCTCGTGCAGGATCTGGCCCTGCTCCGACTCCTTGTACGCCAGCATCAGCTGGGCGTCCACGGAGGTGTACATCTGCCCGTTCGGGTTGTAGATCTTCTGCGCCGGGAACATCGAGTCCATGCCGAACGTGCGCGCCTCGTCCGGGATGATCGGCACGATCCGGCCGCCGATCTCCGGGTCCTTGGCCAGGTCGCGGACCAGCCGGACGAACGCCATGGTGGTGGCGACCTCCTGCTTGCCCGAACCCCTGCGGATCACGTCGTAGACCTTGTCGCCCGGCAGCACCAGCGCCTTGGACTCGGTGCGCCGCTCCGGTACGAACCCGCCCAGCTGCCTGCGCCGCTCCAGCAGGTACTTGATCTCCGGGGAGTCCTCGCCGGGGTGGTAGTACGGCGGCAGGTACGGGTCGAGGTCCTTGTCCTCGATCGGGATGCGCAGGCTGTCCCGGAAGTTCTTGAGGTCCTCGTGGGTCATCTTCTTCATCTGGTGCGTGGCGTTGCGCGCCGCGAAGTGCGGGCCCAGGCCGTAGCCCTTGATGGTCTTGGCGAGGATGACCGTCGGCTGGCCGTGGTGCTCGACCGCCGCCTTGTAGGCCGCGTAGACCTTGCGGTAGTCGTGGCCGCCGCGCTTGAGGTTCCACACCTCGTCGTCGGACATCGGCGTGACCAGGTCCTTCGTGCGCGGGTCGCGCCCGAAGAAGTGCTCCCGGACGTACGCGCCGTCGTTGGCCTTGTACGTCTGGTAGTCGCCGTCCGGCGTGGTGTTCATCAGGTTGACCAGGGCGCCGTCGCGGTCGGCGTGCAGCAGCGAGTCCCACTCGCGGCCCCAGATCACCTTGATGACGTTCCAGCCCGCGCCGCGGAAGAACGCCTCCAGCTCCTGGATGATCTTGCCGTTGCCCCGGACGGGGCCGTCGAGGCGCTGGAGGTTGCAGTTCACCACGAACGTGAGGTTGTCGAGCTGCTCGTTCGCGGCGACCTGGAGCAGGCCGCGCGACTCCGGCTCGTCCATCTCGCCGTCGCCGAGGAACGCCCAGACGTGCTGGTCGGACGTGTCCTTGATGCCGCGGTCGCGCAGGTAGCGGTTGAACCGGGCCTGGTAGATCGCGTTCATCGGGCCGAGGCCCATGGACACGGTCGGGAACTCCCAGAAGTCCGGCATCAGCCGCGGGTGCGGGTACGACGGGATGCCCCCGCCGGGACCCGCGTGCGAGTACTCCTGGCGGAAGCCGTCCAGCTGGTTCTCGGAGAGCCTCCCCTCCAGGAACGCGCGGGCGTAGACGCCGGGGGAGGCGTGGCCCTGGATGAACACGTGGTCGCCACCGCCCGGGTGGTCCTTGCCCCGGAAGAAGTGGTTGAAACCGACCTCGTAGAGGCTCGCGGACGACGCGTAGGTCGAGATGTGCCCGCCGACGCCCACGCCGGGGCGCTGCGCGCGGTGCACGGTCATGGCGGCGTTCCACCGGATCCACGCGCGGTACCGGCGCTCCACCTCCTCGTCGCCGGGGAACCACGGCTCCCGCTCGGTGGGGATGGTGTTGACGTAGTCCGTGCTGGTCAGCGACGGGACGCCGACGTGGCTCTCCCTGGCCCGTTCGAGCAGGCGCAGCATCAGGTAGCGGGCGCGCTGCTGCCCGCCGCCCTTGAGCGCGGCGTCGAACGACTCCAGCCACTCCGCGGTCTCCTCCGGATCGATGTCCGGGAGGTGCGCGGCCAGGCCGTCACGGATGACGCGTACCCGCTCGGGGGGGTTGTGCGGGGCCAAGGGATCTCCTCGTTCCGGTGTCTTCTCGGCTCCCATCGTCACCCGGTGGACTCGGTCCCGACACCGCTACCGGTGAGTAGTTCTGGATCGTGTCCCTCGCGCGCGCGAATAGGAGGTATGTAGAGCGTGCCTCATGGTGTTGGGGGCCCGCACTCGGGGGTACCCGATGCGGCGTGTCTTCGCCCTTACGGTTGCGCGTGGCAGGGCTGACAGTGTTCGCTGTCCGCGACTGGTAGTGACATCCGCGCGGCAGTCGTACCCCGACTGCCGCTGTTGTGTACTTGGAGGAGTGGAAGCCGTGGTCGCCGCGGAAGACGCCGGCAAGATCGGTGTCGCCGACAGGCTCGGGATCGAACCGGGCACCGTTGTCCAGGAGATCGGCTGGGACGAGGACGTCGACGACGACCTCCGTGCGGCGGTCGAAGAGCGGGTCGGGAGTGATCTGCTCGACGAGGATGCCGACGAGGTCGTGGACGTGGTCCTGCTGTGGTGGCGCGAGGACGACGGCGACCTGGCGGACGCCCTGATCAACGCGACGACGCCGTTGGCGGACGAGGGTCTGATCTGGGTGCTCACGCCCAAGACCGGCAGGTCCGGGCACGTCGAGCCCAGTGACATCGCCGAGGCCGCGTCCACCGCCGGCCTCGCGCAGACCTCCAACATCAACCTCAGCGGGGACTGGTCGGCGACCCGCCTCGTGTCGCCGAAGTCGGTCAAGGCCAAGCGCTGAGCCGGGATGTCCTAGGCTCGTGGACGGGCTCCCGCGCGTTCGGGGGGCCCGTGCTCGGGCTGTGCGCTCGGAGAGGACGCTGACGTGGTGGAAGTGGGGGCCGTCGCGCCCGATTTCACGCTGCACGACCAGAACAGGCAGCGGGTGGCGCTCTCGTCGTTCCGCGGGTCGAAGCACGTCCTGCTGGTCTTCTACCCGTTCGCGTTCAGCGGCATCTGCACCGGCGAGCTGTGCCGGGTGCGGGACGAGCTGGCCGCGTACGAGGCGGGGGACGTCCAGGTGCTGGGTGTGTCGGTGGACACACCGTTCAGCCTGAAGGCGTGGTCGGCGGAGCAGGGCTACGGCTTCCCGCTGCTGTCGGACTTCTGGCCGCACGGGGAGGTCGCCCGGGCGTACGGCGTGTTCGACGAGAAGTCGGGCATGGCGGTGCGCGGCACGTTCCTGGTGGACGTGGCCGGGGTGGTCCGCTACGCCGAGGTCAACGGTCCGGGTGAACCCCGCGACCAGGAGGCGTGGAAGAAGGCCGTGGCGGCCCTGTCCTGAATCTTCACTCCTTCGGGCACCCCAGGGTGCCCGGGAGGGGCGCGTAGCTCAGCGGAAGAGCACTCGGTTTACACCCGAGCGGTCGCAGGTTCGAATCCTGCCGCGCCCACCGCACCGGTGCGGGGACGCCCCCGAGCCCGGGTCGTCGTGTGACACCGCCCCGGGCACCCGCGACAGCGAGCCGTGCGGCAGCGCACGGGCGGAGGTCGAGGGCGCCTTCCTCCCCGACGACCACGTGACCGCGCCGGCGTTCGGCGCGTCGGACGGCAAGGCGTTCTCCAGCAGCCTGACCAGCACGGGCGTCGACGTCTCACTGTTCCGACTGCGCACGCCCCGGTCGTGAGACGACCGGTCCCCGAGTCGACCCGTCCGCCGCGTCGTATCGCCTGTTCGGGTGTCGTGGGTCGGGTCGGCCATCCCCGGTGGCCACGTGCGGGACGTGGTGTCGGCTTCCCCACGTGCCGCGACCGGTGATCGTCCGTGCCCCGGTGGGGATGGCGGGCGCCGATGTCCCACTATCCGGGGCTTACGGGGTCGCGATCACCCCGTGATGCTGTCCGGCCATGTGCTCGTTCGAGATTCGCGCCACGCTGCCCGCCGGGTTCCCCCGCGACGAAGGCGAAGACATCCGGCGTGCCGTCGTCAGCCTCCTGGAGTTGTGGGACGTGGGCAGCCGCGAGGAGGACGCGGGCGGGTCCTGCGTCCTCCTCGTCGAGGTCGGCGCGACCGCAGGGGTGGTCCGGTGAGCGGACGGGTGCTGTTGCCCGTCACCATCCGGCTCGCGGGGGAGGCGGGGGTCGGCGGTGTCGAACTGGCGCTCGTCGACGTGCTCGACGCGTTCGGCCTGGACATCACCGGGGCCGTGCCCACGCCCGCGGGGGCGTTCCGGGTGGCTCGGGCACGCCGGCCCGGGTCGGCGGTCGAGGCCGACGCCGCGGTGGAGCGGATCGGGTGCGCGGTGCGCGGGGTGGTGGCCGGGGCGGCCGGGCTGGGGCGGGTCGGGCGGTTGGTGGGGGAGATGGGGCGGCACGAGAGCGCCTGCGTCCGGGTCGGCGGGTTGTTCGTGCTGAACGCCGGGGGGACGTTCGTCGCGCGCACCCTGCGGTCGTGCGTTTCCGCCCGGCGCGATCGGGACGACCGATCGGCGCACCAGGGGGCGTTCACCGTTCCCCGCATGTGACATCCCCCTGTTCCGGGGTGTCGCCGGCCCGCAACGTGACGCCATGTCGCCCGGGGTGGTCGTCGCGGTGGTCGGTGTCGCGTTCCTCCCGGCCGGGCTGCTGATCGTGCTGCTGCCCCTCCGCACCAGCGGTCCGTCCGGGATTCCGTCTCCTGCCGTGGGCCGCACCCGTCACGGCGGTGGGCGTGCTGCTCCTCGCGGGCGCGGCCGTGGCGCGTCGGCGGCGAACCTGGCTACCCGTTGGTAGGGTCCGCCCTGTGACGTGGATGGTGTACGGGGTCAGCGGCTTCACCGGGGCGTTGGTGGCGGAACTCGCGGTGGCGCGCGGTGAACGGCCGGTGCTCGCCGGGCGGTCCGCGGAGAAGGTCCGGCCCGTCGCCGAGCGACTCGGGCTCGACCACCGGGTCTTCCCCCTCGGCAGGGCCGCGGAAGGACTGGAGGGCATCGACGTCGTCGCGCACTGCGCCGGGCCGTTCTCGGCCACGTCCGGGCCGATGGTCGACGCGTGCCTGGCGACCGGCACCCACTACCTCGACATCACCGGTGAGATCGACGTCTTCGAGGCCGTCGCCCGGAGGCACGACGACGCCGTGGCAGCCGGGGTGGTGCTGCTGCCCGGCGTCGGTTTCGACGTCGTGCCGACCGACTGCGCCGCGGCGATGCTCAAGCGGGCCCTGCCGTCCGCCACGCACCTCGACCTCGCGTTCGTCGTCCAGGGCGGGGCCAGCTCGGGCACGGCGCTGACCGCCGTCGAGGGCTCGGGGGTCGGCGGTCGGGCGCGGGTGGGCGGGGTGATCCGGGGAGTGCCGCTCGGCCACCGCCGGCGCACGGCCCACTTCCGGGACCGGGACCGGGAGGTCGGCGCCATCCCGTGGGGCGACGTGAGCACCGCCTACCGCTCGACGGGCATCCCGAACGTCACCACGTTCACGACGGTGCCCAGCCTGCTCGGCAAGCTCCAGCCGCTCACCGCGCCGCTGCTGCGGACGAGCGCGGCGCGGAAGCTCGGGACGGCGCTCGCGAAGCGCGTCGGCGGACCGGACGCGGCGAAGCGGGCGCGCACGCGCAGCGAGGTGTTCGGCGAGGCCTGGGACGACGACGGCAACCGGGTCCGCGTGGCGCTCACCGGCCCCAACGCCTACGACCTCACCGCCGACTCGGTCGTCGAGGCCGCCCGGCGCGTCTCCGACGTGACCCCGGGCGCGCACACGCCGTCCAGCGCGTTCGGGGCGGAGTACGTCCGGGCGCTGGACGGCGTGGTGGTCGACGGCCCTACGGGCGGGACGACAGCAGCGAGGTGATCTCCTGCGCCGCGCCGCCGGCGTCGAGCAGGTGGCGCAGGTTGTCCGGCAGCACGTCGCCGCGCTTCTGCACGGCCTGCGCGTACAGCCGGCCCGCGCGGTAGGACGAGCGGACCAGCGGACCGGCCATGACGCCGGAGAAGCCGATCGACTCGGCGGTCTCCTTGTGCACGACGAACTCCTCCGGCTTCACCCACCGCTCCACCGGGTGGTGGCGCGGCGAGGGCCGCAGGTACTGCGTGATCGTGATGATCTCGCAGCCCGCGTCGTGCAGGTCGGACAGCGCCTCGGTGACCTCGTCGGGCGTCTCGCCCATGCCCAGGATCAGGTTGGACTTGGTGACCAGGCCCGCCTCGCGGGCGGCCGTGATGACCTCCAGCGACCGCTCGTAGCGGAACGCCGGCCGGATGCGCTTGAAGATCCGGGGCACGGTCTCCAGGTTGTGCGCGAGCACCTCGGGCCGCGAGGAGAAGACCTCCGCCAACTGCTCCGGCACCGCGTTGAAGTCCGGGATCAGCAGCTCGACGCCCGTGCCCGGGTTCAGCGCGTGGATCTGCCGCACGGTCTCCGCGTACAGCCACGCGCCGCCGTCCGCCAGGTCGTCACGGGCCACACCGGTCACGGTCGAGTAGCGCAGCCCCATGGCCTGCACGGACTCGGCCACGCGCCGGGGCTCGTCGCGGTCCAGGTCGGCGGGCTTGCCCGTGTCGATCTGGCAGAAGTCGCAGCGTCGGGTGCACTGCTCGCCACCGATCAGGAAGGTGGCTTCACGGTCTTCCCAGCACTCGTAGATGTTGGGACAACCGGCTTCCTCGCACACCGTGTGCAGGCCCTCGCGTTTGACCAGGCCCTTGAGCTCCCGGTACTCGGGGCCCATCTTCGCCTTGGTCTTGATCCACGAGGGCTTCTTCTCGATGGGCGTTTGGCTGTTGCGGACTTCGAGCCGCAGCAGCTTCCGACCTTCAGGTACGACGGTCACGTCACCGACTTTACGTCACGAGGGGTCGGGCGCGACGCCCGTGAGCTCGGCCGTCAGGGCCCACAGCCGGCCGGCCGCGAGGTCGTCGCGGGCCGCCGCGGTGGACCCGACGCGGGTGGGGTGGCCGCGCATGCCGCGGAACCCGTCCGGACCGTAGTAGCCGCCCCGCTCGACGTCCGGCGACGTGGCCGCGTAGAGCTGCGGCAACGCCCCCTTCGCGACCGGCTGGGCGAAGAAGTCGCTGATCTTGGCACCGACGTCGACGAACCGGTTGCGCTGCGCGCGGGCCATGTTGGCGCTCAGCTCGGTGGCGGTGATGCCGGGGTGCGCGGCGACGGACGTCACGTCCACGCCGGCGGTGCGGGTGCGCCGGTCGAGTTCCCGGGCGAACAGCAGGTTCGCCAGCTTGGACTGCCCGTAGGCGCCCCACGCGGTGTACGGGCGGACCTCGTAGTCCGGGTCCGCCAGGTCGACGGTCCCCATGGCGTGCGCCAGGCTCGACACGGTGACGACCCGCGCGCCCGGCCGGGTGCGCAGGGCGGGCATCAGCAGCCACGTCAGCGCGGCGTGACCGAGGTGGTTGGTGCCGAACTGGCGCTCGAAGCCGTCGGCGGTGCGGCCCAGCGGCACGGCCATCACGCCGGCGTTGTTGACCAGCACGTCCAGTGCGTCACCGGTGCGCTCGCGGACCAGCGCGGCGGCGGCGCGGACCGAGGCCAGGTCGGCCAGGTCCAGCGGGACCAGTTCGGCCTCGGCGCCGGACGCGAGCACGCGTTCCAGCGCGCGTCGCCCGCGTTCGGGCGAGCGGCAGGCGAGCAGCACGCGGGCGCCCTTCGCGCCCAGCACCTCGGCGGTGCGCAGGCCGAGGCCCGAGTTCGCCCCGGTGACCAGCACGGTGCGCCCGTGCTGGTCGGGGATGTCGGCTTCCGTCCACTTCGCCATGCGCATTTCCTACCGGTGTTCAGGCGCTCTTGGCGAGCCGGCGGTGCCGACCGGGCACGAACGCGCCCGTCGGGGCGCCGCGGACCAGCCGGGTGAACGCCCGGCCGACGCGCGTGATCTCCTCGGCGGGCTCGGACAGGTCGGCGAGCCCGGCGGTCAGGGCCAGCATCCGCTGCTCCCGCTCCACGGCCTCGGCGGGGGTGGGGCGCTCGTCGAGCACGGCGCGCAGCACCGGCTGCTCGGCGGCCAGCGCGCGCCACGTCCGGGTGACGATCTCCACGCGGTCGTCGTCGTCGTCGGAACCCAGGGCCACGCCCAGGCGGCCGGTGAGCTGCTGCATCCAGCGGTAGTGCAGGGCCAGGAGCAGTTCGTCCTCGGTGGCGAACACGTCCCGGTCGAAGGTCGGCGGTGCCGCGGGATCGGCCGCCGCGGTGGCGAGCACGGCGTCCAGGGCGTCACGCCGTCGGTAGAAGTCGGTCCAACTCATGATCACGCCTCCCTCGTCGTGGTGACCGGCGTCATACCCCTGGTCTCCCACATACCGGCGGTATGGCCGATGAGGCGAACATACCACGGGTACGTACCGTCGGTATGTCGTACGGTTGTGAACGTGGTGACAGTGCGGTCGAGGCGGTTGGAGTACTCCGAGTCCACGAGGCAGGCCCTCGTCGACAGCGCGGTGGAGCTGTTCACCAAACGGGGGTACGCGGGCACCTCGCTCGACGAGGTCGCCAAGCGGGCGCGGCTCACCAAAGGCGCGCTGTACCACCACTTCAGCGGCAAGCAGGCGTTGTTCGAGGCCGCGTTCGACTCGGTCGAGAACGCGTTCATGCGCACGCTCACCGAGATCGTCAGCGCCCCCGGCGACCCGTGGGACACCGCCATCGCCGGCCTGCGCGCCTACGTCCGGGTGTGCCTGGAGGCGCCCTACCAGCGCATCGTCATCCACGAGGCGCCGGTCGTGATGGGCTGGGAGCGCTGGCGGGAGGCCGAGGAGCACTTCAGCTACGGGCTGCTGCGCTCCACGATCGAGGTGCTGGTCGAGTCCGGCGAGCTGGCGCAGCTGCCGGTCGAGACGATGTCGCGGCTGCTGTTCGGCGCGCTGTCGGCGGGCGCCAGCACGATCGCCGGCTCGTCCGACCCGCGCAAGGCCGGCGCCGAGGTCGAGCGGACCATCGTGCGCGTGGTCGAGGGGCTGCGGGTGCGCCCGGACGAGGGGGCGCGGGCGCCCGCGGAGCCGCCGGCGCGCGAGGACCGCCGGTCGTCCCGGTCGCGCCGCCGCTGAGGCCGGTCGCCGGGCCCGCGCGCCGGCGCTCGGATCGCGGCCGGACCGGAGCGGGGATTAGCGTGGTGACGTGGAACTCCGCATCTTCACCGAGCCCCAGCAGGGGGCTTCCTACGACGACCTGCTGGCCGTGGCGCGAACCGCCGAGGCCGCGGGCTACGGCGCCTTCTTCCGGTCCGACCACTACCTGGCGATGAGCGGTGACGGGCTGCCCGGCCCCACCGACGCCTGGATCACCCTCGCGGGCCTGGCCCGCGACACCGAGCGCATCCGCCTGGGCACGCTGATGACAGCCGCGACGTTCCGGCACCCCGGTCCGCTGGCGATCAGCGTCGCGCAGGTCGACGCGATGTCCGGCGGGCGGGTCGAGTTCGGCCTGGGCGCGGGCTGGTTCGAGGCCGAGCACACCGCCTACGGCCTGCCGTTCCCGTCCACCAAGGAGCGCTTCGAGCGGTACGCGGAGCAGCTGGAGGTCGTCACCGGCCTGTGGGGCACGCCGGACGGCGGGACGTTCTCGTTCGAGGGGGCGCACTACCGCCTCGTCGACTCGCCCGCGCTGCCCAAGCCCGCCCAGGCGAAGATCCCGGTGCTCGTCGGCGGCCTCGGCCCCAGGCGCACGCCCGCGCTGGCCGCGAAGTTCGCCGACGAGTTCAACCTGCCGTTCGCGGGCGTGGACGCCGCCGTCGAGCAGTTCGCCCGCGTCGACGCGGCGTGCGAGGCCGCCGGGCGCGACCCGGGGGAGATCACCCGGTCCGTCGCGCTCGTGGTGTGCGTCGGCCGCGACGGCGCCGAGGTCGCCCGGCGCGCGGGGCGCATCGGCCGCGAGGAGGCCGAGCTGCGGGAGAACGGGCTGACCGGCACGCCCGCCGAGGTGGTCGACAAGCTCGGCACGTGGCGCGAGCGGACCGGCGTCGACCGCGTCTACCTCCAGGTGCTCGACCTGGCCGACCTCGACCACGTGGAACTGGTCGCCGCCGAGGTCGCGCCGCAGCTCTGACCGCGTCCAGATCCCGGTCGGGGGTCAGGCCCGCAGCTGACCCGCCACGTCCGACGCGGCGGTGAGCAGGACGAGCACGGGGACGACGGCCTCGCTCCGCAGCCGGTAGCTCCCGCGCTTGTCCTGCTCCACCACGCCGGACGCGGTCAACGCCTTCAGGTGGTGGTACAGCTGACCCGTCGAGCCGAGCCGGGCGGCCTCCTGGAGCGCCGCCGAGGGTTGCGCGCCCTGCCCGAGCAGGGTCCGCACGATCTCCACCCGCACCGGGTGCGCCAACGCGGCCAGCACCTCGATCCGCGGCCGGTCGGCCAGTGCCAGCGCGTGCTCCGGCGTCACGTCGATCCGCCACGTCACGCGCCCGTCGCCCACGGCCACCCGACCCCCGTAGCCGACCTCGCCGCAGTCGCCCCCGCCGTCACCGGCCTCGGGCGGCGCGGTGGTCGCCCGCGCGTCGCCCTCCAGCGCGGCCACGCGCTGCTCCAGCTCGGCAAGTCGCTGCACCAGGTCCACCGCTGCCATCCTAGGAGAGGCTGACCTGGAATCGGCGCAGCGCAGCGGGGTCGAGCAGGGTCTGTCGCACCAGCGAGACCAGCTCGCCCGAGGTCGCGAACCGCTGCTCGTCGACCTCCCGCACGAGCACCGCGGCCGACCCGACCCGGCCGTCCGCCCAGCGGACCGTCGTGCCGACGGTGAGGATTCCCGCCAGCGACCCGCCCTTGAACCCGACGCCCACCACGCCGGGCGGCGTCGGGCGACCGCGTTCGAGGTGGGTGCGGGCGACCTCGTCGGAGGTCAGCGAGCGGTGCGCGCGGTTCAGGCCCGCGGCGGTGCCGGCCCACGTCGTGCGCGCCCAAGGCCGCTGGCCGTCGTAGGTGGCGGGCAGGTCGGGGAACTTCCCGACCACCTCCAGCTGGAGCCGCGGGTCCTCCAGGTAGCGCCGGACGTCGACCCGCCGGCCCAGGATGAACGCCAGGACCTCGCCGAGGATTTCCGGCACGGGCGCGGTGGGCCAGCCGTGGCGGGCGGCGGCGGCGCGCAGCAGGCCCTCGCCGAGCCGGTACCGCAGGAAGTCGGTGGCCGCGTTGTCGCTGAACCGGATCATCGACGCGACCAGGTCGTCGAGCGTGACGAGGTGGTCGGGGTCGTCGGCGGTGACGCCGTTGGTCGAGCGGATGCCCAGGGCGCGCAGGGACGCGGGGTGCGCGCCGCCGTCGAGGCCCAGGTAGTACTGCTCCCAGTCGCCGACGCGGACCGGCTCGTCCGCGCGGACCAGGCCGGCGCGCAGGGCCGCCGAGTACCCGGCCAGGTGCACGACCTTGACGGCCGAGGCCAGGGGCTGCGGCTCGTGCGGGCGGTGCGCGACCCGCCCGCCGCGGCCGTCGTCCACGACCGCGGCGACGTGCCGCCGGTTCGCGCGGAACCAGGCGAGCCAGTCGTCCGGCCCGGTTCGGGCCTGTGCGGTCGTGGCGGGCAGCAGGGTGGCCGCGCCCGCGGCGCCCCAGGCGCAGAGCAGGTGCCGTCGAGTCAGGAGCACGACGAATCTCCCTCCGGTAGTCCGTAATTCCGGAATACTAGAGGGGAGGGGTGTCCTTGTCAGCCGGTCCGCACCGCGAACGTCACGCCCGCCGCCACGGGGTCCCGACGCGCCAACGTGCGGTCGGTCAAGGGCAGGTCGCCGTTCAGCGCGTCGATGACGGCCGCCCGCGCCAGCGGCCGCACCTCGTCCACGGTCACGTCCCGGCCCAGCTCGTGCGACAGCGACGCGACGCCCGCGTCCCGGATGCCGCACGGGATGATGGCGCCGAACGCGTCCAGGTCCGCGTTGCAGTTGATCTCGAAGCCGTGCATGGTCACGCCGCGCTGCACCCGGATGCCGATGGCGGCCACCTTGCGCTCGCCGCCCTTGTCGTCGGCCGCGATCCACACGCCGCTGCGACCCTCGACACGGCCCGTGGGCACGCCGAGCTGGTCGCACACGTGGATCAGCGCCTGCTCCAGGCGGCGCACGTACCGCACGACGTCCAGCGGCTCGGTGAGGGCCACGATCGGGTAACCCACCAGCTGGCCGGGGCCGTGCCAGGTGATCTTGCCACCCCGGTCGACGTCGACGACCGGGATGTCGCCGCCCGTCGGGCGCTCCTCGGGTTCGGTGCGCCGGCCGCAGGTGTAGACCGAGGGGTGCTCCAGCAGGAGCATCGTGTCGCCGATGGCGCCCTCGGCGCGCCGCTCGGCCAGCTCGCGTTGCAGGTCCCAGGCGGCCAGGTAGTCGATGGTGCCCAGTTCGCGCACGTCGATCGGGTCGGTCGAGGCGCGGCAGGAGAGGTCAGGACTGCTCACGTCTCGACCCTACGCCCAGCGGCAGCAGCCGCAGGGCGTGGGCGACGAGCAGTCCGACGCCGGTCACGGCGAGGACCGCGCCCGCGGTGTCGGTGAACCAGTGCATCTCCAGCACGACGCGGCTCGCGGCCGTGGCGCCGACGGCCGCGACGGCCAGCGCGACGGCCGCGCGCAGGTGCCTGCGGGCCAGGTGGGCGGTCAGCACGACGGCGGTGAACGCGACCGCCGCGACCGCGGTGACGTGCCCGCTCGGGTAGCTCCACTTCGGGAAGTCGATCGGCCGGACCCGCTGGTAGATGTGACGCGCGAAGACCGTCGACCAGCACGCGCCGAGCAGCGCGGCCGCCCTGAGGACGAGCGGGTCCCGCGCGAGCGCGGCCCGTGCGACCAGGGACAGCAGGGCGATCGTGGCCAGGCCGGGGCTCAGCACGAAGCTGACGACCGTCGCCGAGTGGGTGAACCCCGGCTCCAGGTCCGCCGCGGCCAGGTGCAGGCCGCGGTCCACCGCCGGCACGTCCTGGCGCACCGAGAAGCCCAGCACCAGCGAGGCCAGCGCGAGGAGCGCGCCGACCGGGAGCAGGATCATCGTCCCGCGGCCGCCGCCACGGCCGCCCCGAGCGCGGGATGCAGGAACGTGAAGCCGTTCCGGTCGAGCACGCGGGGGACGGCCCGCTGACCGGCCAGGACGCCCTCCTCCGCGAGTTGGCCGAGGACGGCCCTGAGGACGAAGCCGGGCACCACCCACGGCGTCGGGCGGTGCAGCGCGTGCCCGACGGTGCGGGTGAACTCGGCGTTCGTGACCGGGCTGGGCGCCGTCAGGTTCACCGGCCCGCGCACGTCGTCGTGCTCCAGGACGAACCGGATGGCCGACACGGCGTCGTCGAGGGAGATCCACGGCATGTACTGGCGGCCGTCGCCGAGGCGGCCGCCGAGGAAGAACGTGAACAGCGGCCTGATCGCGCCGAACAGCCCCCCGGACGGGCTGATCACCAGCCCGGTGCGCAACTTCACCACCCGCGCGGCCGCCTCGGCGGGCGCGGTCGCGGCCTCCCACTGGCGGCACAGGTCGGCCAGGAAGCCGGTGCCCGAGGAGGTGTCCTCGGTGACGAGCTCGTCACCGGTGTCGCCGTAGTAGCCGATGGCGCTCGCGTTCACCAGGACCGGCACGCCGTGCTCCACGACCGCGGCGGCGAGCACCTCGGTCGGCACCGTGCGGCTGTCCAGCAGCACCTGCTTGCGCGCGTCCGTCCACCGCTTGTCGGCCACCCCGGCGCCGCACAGGTTGACCACCGCGTCCGCGCCGTCGAGGCAGCCCGCGTCGATCCGCGCGGCGGGCGGGTCCCAGCCGCGTTCGTCGGGGGCCGCCGGGCGGCGGCGGACCAACCGCACGACCTCGTGCCCGGCGCCGCGCAACGCGGCCACCAGACTCGTGCCGATCAGACCCGACGAACCCGCCACGACCACCCGCATGCCTTGATCGTCCCGCAGGGGGCGTCGGGTTGCACAGCGGCCGGCGAGTCGTCCACATCACCCGAAGCGGTCGTCCTGCGCCGTCCGTCAGTCCTCGTCGTCCTCGTCCGGCAGCTCGAACCGGAAGAAGAGGGACAGGGTGAAGGGTTCGGGCTCGTCGAACGCGCGGTCCCAGTCGAGGCCCATGATGAACACGTCGTGCGCACCGACCCACTCCATCGCCTTGCGGAAGGCGTCGGCGTTGGTGGCGCCGCTGAACAGCCGGCGGGCGACCGGGTGGACCTGCCCGTCGTCGTCGGAGTCGTCGAAGCCCGGCGGGACTTCCAGGCGCATGTCCGGGTCCATGCCGCACATCCTGCCGGCGGACACCGGCGGAACGGCGAGGGCCGCCCCCCCACACGGCGCGGGAGCTGCCCTCGGGAGAACCGCCTGTCGTCGCTCAGCAGGCCGTCGACGACAGGTAACGCGTGATGCTGAACTCGCTGAGCCCGCCAGGTCGGTCGTGTGTGCCCCGGGCGAAAGCCACGATCGCGCCACTGGGCTGGCAGAACACCACCCCGCCCTGATCGGACCGGGGCAAGGTCTCCAACGTGGCGGCCAGCACCGCCAGGTCGGTGCCGTCGGGGTACGCCTCGCGCCATGCCGCGACGACCTCCGCCGGGCTCCTGCCCGCAGCGTCGAAGGGATCGGTCATGAACGGGACAAGCCCGTCGTGGTCTCGGCGGCAGGCGGCGTCGTGGACCGCGCGGATCATGTCCGCGTACCCGGCGGGCAGCGTTGCACCGCCTCCCGGCTCGCCGCACGGCACCGAGTCGGTCGTCGTCGATGAGGAGGCGGTGGGCGCCGCGTGGCTTGGTGGTGGCGCTGCTCGTTCGCCGTCGTCCGGTGCGATTGTGAGCAGCACCGCGCACAGGGCGGTGACACCCGCCAAACCCCGGATGACAGCGAGATCCCTCTTCCCGATCACGGGGCTCACGGGCACGTCACCCGCTCACTGAGCACTGAGCACCGCACCGCTCGTGAACTCGCGCTCGTGCGGAACATCTTGTCGACGACGAACTGACCGGTCTCGCCGCCCGCCGCCCAGTCGAACTCGACCACCCACGAGCAGTCGCACGCCGAAGTGGAAGCAGAGATGAAGAACGTCTCGCTGTCCTGAGCGGTGATCTCGTAGGGGAACGTCACGGGGTCGACCCGCCACCCATTGGTCTCGGCCTCGGCGAGCGCCCTCGCGTCCAGCGGCCTGCCGCGAACTTCCGGCTGCTCCTCGTCCAGGTCGACATCGACCCATCGAAATGTCTCCGGGCCCCCGCACCGCCCGTCCAAGGACGTTCCCGCCATCGGCTGCCGCCGATCAGTGACCCTGATGCGCATTCCGGTGAGCACCACGCTCGCGGTGCCCTTGGGCTGGACGGTGAGCTGCACCTGTCCCCGGTCGGCTGCCACGCCGTCGGCCAGTGCCGGCCAGTCGTTCCAGCGCAGTACCAGATCCTCCGACCTGGTCAGGTCGACCTGGTCGGGAGCCCGCGGCACCAGCCAGTCGATCGAGCACTTCCAGTTCATGGACTGCGCGGCGACGACCAACGGTGCCGAGGCGGCCTCGGCGGTGGAGGACGACGTGCCCCCGGGTGGGGAGGAAGTCGGTGCTGCGACTGGTGGGCGGGGCCACCACACCCAGACCGTGATGGACACCGCCGCGAGGGCGATCACGCTCAGCACGGCGACGATGACCCGGACGACCCTCGACGACAGCTGGCTGACCATGATCGATCCCGCTTGCAGCACGGTCCCCGCGTCGCCTGCCATGTGGTTGTGCACGCGATCGACATCGGGCGGTGGTAAGTCCTCATCCACGCACGCAGGGTAGCGATGTCCCGACAACGGCGAGGGCCGCCCCCGCCGACAGCGGGAGCGGCCCTCGGAAGAGCTGCCGTCAGAGGCCGAGGTCGGCTTCGAAAGAGCCCTCTTCCAGGCGGTTCTTCACGGTGGTGAGGAAGCGGCCCGCGTCGGCGCCGTCCACCAGCCGGTGGTCGTAGGTCAGGGCCAGGTAGGCCATCGAACGGATGGCGATGGTGTCGTCGCCGCTCTCGTCCGTGATCACGACCGGGCGCTTCTTGACCACGCCGACGCCCAGGATGCCGACCTGCGGCTGCTGGATGATCGGGGTGTCGAACAGCGCGCCGTTGCTGCCCAGGTTGGTCAGCGAGAACGTGCCGCCGGTCAGCTCGTCCGGCGTCAACTTGTTCGCCCGCGCCCGCGAGGCCAGGTCGCCGATCTTGTGCGACAGGCCCGCCAGGTTCAGGTCGCCCGCGTTCGCGATCACCGCGTTGAGCAGGCCGCGCTCGGTGTCGATCGCGATGCCCAGGTGCTCGGCGCCGTGGTAGACGATCTCCTTCTTCTCCTCGTCGATGGAGGCGTTCAGCACCGGGTGCTGCTTCAGCGCCTCCACGGCGGCCTTGGCGAAGAACGGCAGGAACGTCAGCTTCGTGCCCTCGCGCTGCTCGAACGCGACCTTGGCGCGGTTGCGCAACCGGGCGATCTTGGTGACGTCCACCTCGAACACCTGGGTGAGCTGCGCCGAGACCTGGAGGGACTCGCGGGTCCGCTGGGCCACGATCTGGCGCAGCCGGGGCAGCTTCTGCACGGTGCCGCGCTTGCCGCTGGTGTCGGCGGCCGGGGTGGCGGTGCGCTGCGCCGGGGCGGACGCGGCCGGGGCGGCGGGAGCGGCCGGCGCGGGGGCCGGGGCCTTCTTCGCCTCGACGGCGGCCAGCACGTCCTGCTTGCGGATGCGACCGCCGACGCCGGTGCCCTTGAGGGCGTTCAGGTCGATGCCGTTCTCCGACGCCAGCTTGCGCACCAGCGGCGTGACATAAGGCGCGCCGTTCGACGACTCGTCACCGGACGGGGCGGCCTCGGCCTGCGCGGGGGCCTCGGCGGGAGCGGGCTGCGCGGCCTCCTGCTTCGGCTCCGCCTTGAGCTCGGCCTTCGGCTCTTCGGCCTTCGGCTGCTCGGCCTCGGGGGCCGGCGAACCGGAGCCGACCACGGCCAGCTGACCGCCGACCTCGACGGTCTCGTCCTCGCCCGCGGTGATCTCCAGCAGGGTGCCGGCGACCGGGGAAGGGATCTCGGTGTCGACCTTGTCGGTCGAGACCTCCAGCAGCGGCTCGTCGACCTCGACCGAGTCGCCGACGGCCTTCAGCCACCGGGTCACGGTGCCCTCGGTGACGCTCTCGCCCAGGGCGGGCATGGTCACCGGGGTGCCCTCGGCCGGGCCGGAACCCGAACCGGAGCCGGACGAACCGGAGCCGGACGAACCCGAACCGGAGTCGGTCCGCGCCGGCTCGGGCTCGGGCTCGGACTGCGGCTCGGGCTGCGCCTCCTCGGCGGGCGCGGTGCCGCCGCCGGAGGTCGAGTCGGAGGAACCGGAGTCGGAACCGGAACCGTCGCCGATCACGGCCAGCTCGGCGCCGACCTCGACGGTCTCGTCCTCCTGGGCGACGATCTTCTGGAGCACGCCGGCGGCGGGCGAGGGGATCTCGGTGTCGACCTTGTCGGTCGAGACCTCCAGCAACGGCTCGTCGACCTCGACGCGGTCACCCTCCTGCTTCAACCAGCGGGTGACCGTGCCCTCGGTGACGCTTTCGCCGAGTGCGGGCATTTGGACGGAGAAGGCCATCTTTTCGCTGACTCCTCGTGCGTGGGTCGAAGTTCGGCTGACTGGGGTGCGACGGTCAGCCGTGCACGTGCAGCGGCTTGCCGGCCAAGGCGAGGAAGGCTTCGCCGAGGGCTTCTGTCTGGGTCGGGTGGGCGTGGATCAGCGGAGCCACGTCCTCGGGGTACGCCTCCCAGCTGTAGATCAGCTGGGCTTCACCGATCAGCTCGCCGACCCGCTCGCCGACCATGGTGACACCGACCACCGGGCCATCGGGCGCCTTCACGAGCTTGACGCCACCGGCGGTCTTCAGGATCTGGCTCTTGCCGTTGCCCGCGAGGTCGTAGACGAACGTCTCGACGGAGCCGAACTTCTCCTTCGCGGCGGCCTCGGTGAGACCCACCGACGCGACCTCGGGCTTGCAGTAGGTGACGCGCGGGATGCCCGCCTCGTCGATCACCTTCGGGTTCTGGCCCGCGATCTCCTCGGCCACGAAGATGCCCTGCTGGAAGCCGCGGTGCGCGAGCTGGAGGCCGCGGACGATGTCGCCGACGGCGTACACGCCGGGCAGCGAGGTCTCCAGGCGCTCGTTCGTGGTGACGAAACCGCGCTCGACCGCGACGCCCGCCTCCTCGTAGCCGTGGCCGGCGGTGTTGGGGCCGCGGCCGACGGCCACCAGCAGCAGGTCGGCGTCGAGCACGTCGCCGGACTCCAGGGTCACCGAGACGCCGGTCCCGGTCTGGGTGGCGCCGGTGAACTTCACGCCGGTCTTGAACTTGATGCCGCGGCGGCGGAACGCGCGCTCCAGCTGCTTGGACGCGTACTCGTCCTCGGCGGGGACCAGGCGGGGCAGCGCCTCCACGATGGTCACGTCCGCGCCGAACGAGGACCACACGCTGGCGAACTCGACGCCGATCACGCCGCCGCCGAGCACGACGACCTTCTCCGGGACGAAGTCCAGGTTGAGCGCCTGGTCGCTGGTGATGATCCGGCCGCCGATCTCCAGGCCGGGCAGGCTGCGGGCGTACGAGCCGGTGGCCAGCACGACGTTCCTGCCGGTGTACCGGTCGCCGTTCACCTCGACGGTCTTGTCGCCGACGAACGTGCCCGCGCCCTCGACCAGGGTGACCTTGTTGGCCTTGGCCAGACCCTGGAGGCCCTTGTAGAGCCGGCCGACCACGCCGTCCTTGTAGGAGTTCACACCCGCGATGTCGATGCCCTCCAGCGACGACTTCACCCCGAACTGGTCGCCCTCGCGCGCGTTGTCCGCGACCTCCGCCGCGTGCAGCAGCGCCTTGGTCGGGATGCAGCCGCGGTGCAGGCAGGTGCCCCCCAGCTTGTCCTTCTCGACCAGGACGACGGACAGGCCGAGCTCCGCCGCGCGGAACGCGCAGGCGTAGCCGCCCGAGCCGCCACCGAGGATCACGAGGTCGGCGGAGGTGTCGGTCACGGGATCTCCCTGGAGAGCTTGATGCCTTACTCCGCGCGGGTGCGCGCGTGTGGTTTCCATCTTGTCACTACCTCGGGGGGGACGGCGACGCGGTGTCCTGTTCGGAGGATTTGGCCTCCCCTTTACCCGCGCGCCGGCACCATGGTCGCCAGGAGTCGCGGCAGGAGGTGCCCTGGTGGGCCTGTTCGACCGTTTTCGCAGGAAGAAGCGCCCCGGCGTGCTGAGGGAGTCCACGTCAGCGGACACCGGTCACCTGGAGAAGTGGGCGGCGGCGAGGCGCGGCGTGGAGGCGTACGTCGAGCCCAAGACGACCGTGACCGAGACCACGGTCGTGCTCGTGGCGCACGACGGCGAGTGGACGCGCCGCCGCATCGACGGCGCGGACGGCGCGAAGAAGTTCGCGAAGAAGCTCGGCATCCCGATCTACGACGCGGGGATCGTGGGGTACCCGAAGCGGATGCGCGAGTACTCGCGCCGCAAGAACCAGGGGTAGGGCGGGCCGGTCCACCGGGACGCGACGAGCGGTCGCGCGCGGTCACGGGCCGGTCACGGACTGTTGGTCACCGGTGACCGCGACGTCCGAAGTGGACGGTCGGGCGCCCCGGTCCGGTCACGCGGTGCGCGACCGGACCGGGGCCGTCCGGGATCAGCCGTTCGCGGCGATGTCCGCCAGCACCGCGGCCAGGGTGCGCACGGGCACGCCGGTGCCGCCCTTGGTCGTGTAGCCGTACGGGCCGCCGCTGTGGAACGACGGGCCGGCCACGTCGATGTGCGCCCAGGTGACGCCCTCGGGGACGAACTCGCGCAGGAACACGCCCGCGGTGAGCATGCCGCCGAACCGGTGGCCGGCCACGTTGGCGATGTCCGCCACCCGCGAGTCCAGGTCGCCGCGCAGCTCGTCGGGCAGCGGCATGGCCCACGCCTGCTCGCCCACCGCGCGACCCAGCTCGGCGATCCGGTCGCGGAACTCCTCGGTGCCCATGACGCCCGACGTGCGCTTGCCCAGGGCCACGACCTGGGCGCCGGTCAGCGTGGACGTCTCGATCAGGTAGTCCGGGGCGTCCTCGCAGGCCCGCACGATCGCGTCGGACAGGATCAGCCTGCCCTCGGCGTCGGTGTTGAGCACCTCGACGGTCTTGCCGCCGTACATGGTCAGCACGTCGCCGGGTCGGTAGGCGGTGCCGGACGGCATGTTCTCCGCCATCGGCGCCCAGGCGGTGACCTCCAGCGGGTACTTCAGCTTCGCCGCCAGCACGACGGTGGCGATCACGGCCGCCGCGCCGCCCATGTCCGAGGTCATCTCGTCCATGCCCGCGGCCGGCTTGATGGAGATGCCGCCGGTGTCGAAGGTGATGCCCTTGCCGACCAGCGCCACCTTCTTGGCGGCCTTCGCGCCCCGGTAGGTGATGCGCACCAGGCGCGGGGGACGGCTGGAGCCGCCGCCGACGCCCAGGATGCCGCCGAAGCCCTGCTTGCGCAGCGCCTTCTCGTCCAGGATCTCGACGTCGAGGCCCTCGGCCTTGGCCAGGGCGGCGGCGCGCTCGGCGAACGACGCCGGGTAGAGGTCGTTCGGCGGGGTGTTCACGAAGTCGCGCACGGCGGCGACGGCCTCGGCGACGGCGGTGGACGCCTTCACGGTGGCGTTGTGGGCGCGCTTGGTGCCCTCGGCGGGCGCGACGAGGTCGACCCGGGCCACCGGGCCGTCGCCCTTGGCCGACTTGTAGTCGGTGAAGGCGTAGCCGCCCAGCAGCGTGCCCTCCACGGCCGGGCCGAGGTGCAGCGCGGAGAGCGTGGTGACGGCGCGCTTGCGGCCCGCGAGGGCGCGGGCGACCGCGCCGGACGCCTTGCGCACCTGGTCCTCGGACACCGAGCCGTCGGCGGCGGGCTTGCCCAGGCCGACCGCGAGCACGACCGGGGCGGCCAGCTTGCCGAACGTCGGCACGCTCACGACCTCCTCGGCCTTGCCGCCGGCGCCCAGGGTCTCCAGCACGCCGAGCAGGCCGCCGTCGAACGCGGCGTCGACCGCCTCGGAGGCGCCCGCGAGGACCGGGCCGGCGGGCCCCTGGGTGGTCCCGATCACCACGACGTCGGCGGCGGTGCTGCTCAGGTCACTGTCGGTGATGGCCAGCTTCGGCGCGATCACGGCGGCTCCTCGATGCGGTCCTCCCGGCACTTCCTGGTCGTGCGGCGGGAACGGGGGTGGATCGTGACGAATGCTAAAGGTCCGGCCGACACGCTCGGTCATCGCACTCGCGATTGCACCGAGTAACAATTAACACGTTCGGGGGTAAACCGTGCGGGGGTCAGCGTTCAATCGGTCCTTTTCTGCGATCGTGTACCGGTGACAATCACAGCCCGTGCCGTCGCGCTCGCTCTCGGCGCGACGCTGGGCGCCGGTGTGCTCACGGGTTTCGCCCCCGCCGCGGCGGTCGCCGGTCCCTGGTTCCTCCCCGCGCTGCTCCTCGCCGCCGTGACCGCCCTGTGCTGCGCGTTCTCCACCGCGGACCAGCACCGCGCCTACCCGGACGCGCCCGGCGGCTACGCCTACACCCGCAATCAGCTCGGCCCGTGGCCCGCGCGCATCACGGCCTGCGCCCACCTCGTCGGGCGGGCCGGGGTGGCCGCGGCGCTGGCCGGCGCGTTCGGCGCGCACGTGGTGCCGGAGCACCGGGTCGTCGCGGCCCTGGGGCTCCTCGCGGCGATCGCGGCACTGCGTGCGGCGGGCGTCCGCTGGAGCGCGCGGATGTCCGCGGCCTCCGCGGTCGTGGTGGTCGGGGTGCTGCTGCTCGTGGTGCTGGTCTGCTTCTCCGTCAGCCCTCCGGGTAACCCGGTCGGGTCACCGGCGGTGTCCGCGACCCCCGGCTTCGACGGCGTGATGGGTGCGGCGTCGGTGCTGTTCGTGGCGTTCGTCGGCTTCGAGCGGATCACCGCCCCGCACCGCGGCGAGACCGCGTTCGACCCGCGCGCGCTGCGCGTCGCCGTGCCGGTGGTGGTCGTGACCGTGCTGGTGCTGATGGTCGTGGTCGGCGCGGCGCTGCTGCGCCAGCTCGGCCCGGCGCGCCTGGCCCTGTCGCCCGCGCCGCTGCGCGACGCCCTGGTCGCCGCCGACGGCCGCTCGCTGCTGCCCGTCCTCGGCGTCGGCGCCGCCGTGGCCGCCGTGACCGCGCTGCACGCCGTGCTCGCCTCCGGCCGGCGCACGCTCGTCGGCCTGACCGAGACCGGCGACCTGCCCGCCGTCCGCGCGGCCTGGCCCCTGGACGTGCTCGCCGCCGCGCCGGCCGCGCTCGTCGTCGTCGCGCTGCCCCCGTCGACCGCGCTCGCCGTGGGCGCCTGCGGCACGGCGTTCTACTACGGCTTCACGAACGCCTCCGCCCGCGTGCTGCTCCAGGAGGACCGCACGTGGCCGATGCGCACCGCGTGCCTCGGGCTGGGGCTGTCGGTCCTGCTGGCCATGAGCGCGCCCACCGCGGCCCTCGTCGTCACGCTCGTGGCGCTCGCGCTCGGTACCGGTCTGCTCGCGCTCGGTCGGGTGCGACAGGCGGCGGGGTAGCCCATCCGGATGGTCGGACGTCCGAGCGTCGGGACAGCGATTTTCCGACGTCCTCGCAGCGGCTATCGTGCTGTCATGACGACAGCGTTGCCTTTCACCCGGACCTCCCACCCGCAGCCGGCGACCCCGGAGCGCGTCGCGGAGGTACTCGCGAAGCCGGGCTTCGGGCAGCACTTCACCGACCACATGGTGACGATCCGCTGGAATCGCGAGCAGGGCTGGCACGACGCGACCGTCGAGCCGTACCGCTCGCTGGAACTGGACCCGGCGGCGATGGTGCTGCACTACGGCCAGGCGATCTTCGAAGGGCTCAAGGCGTACCGCCGGCCCGACGGCACGATCGCGTCCTTCCGCCCCGAGGCGAACGCCGAGCGCTTCCGCGCCTCGGCGCGCCGCATGGCGATGCCCGAACTGCCCGACGAGCTGTTCCTCGGCGCCATCCGGGAACTGGTGGCCGTCGACGAGCGCTGGGTGCCGTCCGCGGCCGACGAGTCGCTGTACCTGCGGCCGTTCATGATCTCCACGGAGAAGGGCCTCGGCGTGCGGCCGGCGTCCGAGTACCTCTTCGCCCTGATCGCCTCGCCCGCCGGGTCGTACTTCGCGGGCGGGGTGAAGCCGGTGACGGTGTGGCTGTCCGCCGAGTACGTGCGCGCGTCGCCCGGCGGCACGGGCGCGGCGAAGTTCGCGGGCAACTACGCGGCGTCCCTGGTGGCGCAGGCGCAGGCCGCCGAACAGGGCTGCGACCAGGTCGTCTGGCTGGACGCGGTGGAGCGCCGGTGGGTCGAGGAGATGGGCGGGATGAACCTGTTCTTCGTCTTCGGCTCCGGCGACGACGCCCGCGTGGTGACGCCCGAGCTGTCCGGCGCGCTGCTGCCCGGCATCACCCGGGACTCGCTGCTGCGCGTCGCGCAGGACTTCGGCTACGCCGTCGAGGAGCGCCGGATCTCCACCGAGGAGTGGGAGAAGAAGGCCGAGTCGGGCGAGCTGACCGAGGTCTTCGCCTGCGGCACGGCCGCGGTCATCACCCCGGTGGGCCACGTGAAGCACGCGAGCGGCGAGTTCGACGTCTCCGGCGGCCTGACCGGCGAGGTGACGATGAGGCTGCGCGACCACCTCACCGGCATCCAGCAGGGCCGGGTGGCCGACGAGCACGGCTGGATGACCACGATCGCCTGACCCGGCGACCGCCTACCCCAGCGCGCACACCGCGAGCACGGCCACCGTGGCCGTCTCGCACGCCGCGCCGAGCACGTCGCCGGTGATCCCGCCGAAGCGCTCGCGCGTGTGCGCCACCAGGAGCAGCACGAGCCCGGCCGCGAGCAGCACCGCGGCCGGGCCGCGCCACGGGTCCACCAGGAACCCGGCGGCGGCCAGCGCGGTCCACCACAGCGCGGCGACCCACGCGGGCTGGCTGCCCGCCACCAGCGCGCCCAGGCCCTCGGGCCGGGCCGCGGGCACCCCGCGCAGGCAGCACAGCGGGAACGCCGCGCGGCCCGCCACGAGCGCGAGCACCACCGCGGGCCACGGCACGACCGGGAACGCGGCGGCCTGCGCGCCCAGCACCACGACCAGCGCGACCACCGCGAACGGCCCCGCCCCGCCGTCCTTCATCACCGCGAGGGCGCGTTCCGGCGGGCCGTAGCAGCCCAGGCCGTCGGCGGTGTCGGCCAACCCGTCCAGGTGCATCCCCCGGGTGGCCAGGGCCAGGAAGCCCACCACCAGGAACCCGCCCAGCAGCGGTGGCAGCGGCAGGCGCAGCAGCGCGACCACGACCGCGCCCAGCAGCACGCCGACCAGGGGCGCGCAGGCGATGGCCCGCCGCGCCGCCCGCGCGTCGACGCCACCGACGCGCACGGGCAGCACGGTCAGCCAGGACAGCGCCAACCGCATCAGCGGACCCCCGCCGGGCGGGCGCCCATCAGGCGGGCCCGGAGACGCCCGCGTTCTCGAAGGTCGCCATCTCGGCCAGCACGCGGGTCGCCATCACCACCAGCGGCAGCGCCGCGACCGCGCCCGAGCCCTCGCCCAGCCGCATGTCGAACTCCAGCAGCGGCTCCAGGCCCAGGTGGTTGAGCGCCAGCGCGTGCGCCGGCTCCGCCGACCGGTGCCCGGCCACCCACCACTCGCGGGCGCCCGGCGCCAGCTCCTCGGCCACCACGGCCGCCGCGCCGACGACCACGCCGTCCAGGATCACCGGCGTGCGCCGCACGGCCGCCTGCGCCAGGAAACCGGCCATCGCGGCGATGTCCGCCCCGGACGCCGCCGCCAGCAGCGCCACCGGGTCGTCGATCACCGGACGGGCGCGGCGCAGCGCGTCGCGGATCGCGGCGGTCTTGCGCATCCACCCCTGGTCGTCGACGCCCGTGCCGCGACCCACCGCGGCGACCGGCTCCGCGCCCGTCAGGGCGGCGATCAGCACGGCGGCGGGCGTGGTGTTGCCGATGCCCATGTCGCCCGCGATGAGCAGGTCCGCGCCGCCGTCCACCTCGTCGTCCACCAGCTTGCGGCCGATCTCGACCGCCTTGACCGCCTCCTCGGGCGTCAGGGCGTCCTCGCGGTCGATCGACCCCGAGCCCCGGCGCACCTTCAGGTCGCCCACGGCCGTGTCGGAGTCGACCGACACGTCCACCACGCGCACGGTCGCGCCGGCCACGTTCGCCAGCACGTTCACCGCCGCGCCGCCCGCCAGGAAGTTGGCCACCATCTGACCGGTGACCTCGCTCGGGTAGGCGGACACGCCGTGCTTCGCCACGCCGTGGTCGCCCGCGAACACCACGACCCGGGGCCGGGTGAACGGTCGCGGCGGGCACTCGCCCTGGCAGGCCGCCACCCAGGCGCCCAGCTCCTCCAGCCTGCCCAGCGACCCGGCGGGCTTCGTGAGCACGGCGTGGCGGGCGGCGGCCTCGCGGCGCGCGGCCTCGCTGGGGGGCTCGACGGACAGGAACTCGATGGTCACCGACTACCTCCGGCTTCGCGCAGTCGCAGTGGGATTCCGGCGACGACCAGCAGCACCTCGTCGCAGACCTCGGCCAGCCGCGCGTTGAGCGAGCCGAGGTGATCGCGGAAGAGCCTGCCAGAGCGGGTGCCGGGCACGACGCCGAGCCCGACCTCGGCGGACACCAGGACCAGTCGGGTCCGCGTCCCGCCCACCGCGCGGACCAGCGCGGCGCACTCGTCCTCGACCCGGCCGAGGTCACCGGTCCCGTCCCACGCGCCCGCGTCGTCCATGACGCCCGTGAGCCACGTGGCCAGGTCGTCCACCAGGATCGGCGGGTCGGTGCCGAGGGTCGCGGTGAGCACGGCGGTCAGGTCGCCGGCGACGGACGCCTCGACCGTCGTCCACGTGGTCGGGCGGCGGGCGACGTGCCGCGCGATCCGCTGCTCCCAGTCCGCGTCGTCGGCGTAGCGGCGGCCGGTCGCGACGTAGGTCACGACGTCGTCGGTGAGCAGCCCCTCCGCGTGCGCGGACTTCCCCGACCGCGCGCCGCCGAGCACCAGTGTCCGACGCGTCACACCGCACCCCATCCGTTCCACGAGGACATAGCCTGACCGGGAACGCTACCCGCAGGACGCAGCGCGAGGAGGCCGTCGTGGAGTACCGCTGGCGGTACCAGGACGAGCAGGGGCAGGAAGTCGACGGCCCGGTCGTGGCGTTCGTCGACCAGACGGAGGCCGAGGAGTGGTTCGGCACGTCGTGGGAGGAGCTGCGGGAGGCCGGCGTCGCCCGGGTGACGCTGCTGCGCAGCGAGGCCGAGGTCTACGGCCCGATGTCCCTGTCCCCGGCCGGGGACGACCAGCTCCGGTAGCGGCCGGGGACAGGGCGCGCGTCACGGGGTGACGGTCATCCGCGGGTCGGTCTCGACCGCGTCGCCGAGCACCGCGTCGATCTTCTCCAGCAGCTCGGCCTCCAGCTTCACACCGGCCGCCTTCACGTTCTCGTGCACCTGCTCGGGACGGGACGCGCCGATGATCGCGCTCGCCACGTTCGGGTTCTGGAGCACCCAGGCGACGGCCAGCTGGGCGAGGCTGAGCCCGGCCTCCTCCGCCAGCGGCTTGAGCCGCTGCACCTTCTCCAGCACGTCGTCGCTCATGAAGCGCTGGATGAACTTCGAGCCGGTGGCGTCGGTCGCGCGGGAGCCCTCGGGCACCGGCTGACCCGGCAGGTACTTGCCGGTCAGCACGCCCTGCGCGATCGGGGACCAGACGATCTGGCTGATGCCCTCGCGCTCGGAGGTCGGCACGACCTGCGACTCGATGACGCGCCACAGCATCGAGTACTGCGGCTGGTTGGAGATGAACGGCACCTTCAGCTCGCGCGCCAGCTCCGCACCGCGCGCGATCTGCTCGGCGTTCCACTCGGAGACGCCGATGTAGAGCACCTTGCCCTGCCGGACCAGGTCGGCGAACGCGAGCATCGTCTCCTCCAGCGGCACCGTCCGGTCGAACCGGTGGGCCTGGTAGAGGTCGACGTAGTCGGTCCGGAGGCGCTTGAGCGAGCCGTTGATCGACTCGGAGATGTGCTTGCGGCCGAGGCCCTTGTCGTTGGGGCCGCCGGGGCCGGTCGGCCAGAAGACCTTGGTGAACACCTCCAGGGACTCGCGGCGCTCGCCCTTGAGGGCGCGCCCGAGCACCTCCTCGGCCTTCGTGTTGGCGTACACGTCGGCCGTGTCGAACGTGGTGATGCCCGCGTCGAGCGCCGCGCGGACGCAGGCGGTCGCCTGGTCCTCCTCGACCTGGGAACCGTGGGTGAGCCAGTTGCCGTACGAGATCTCGCTGATGTTCAGGCCACTGCGGCCGAGGCGTCGGAACTCCATGGGGTCAAGCCTAGTACCGGGTCGTTCGGGTTGCTAATGAACTCGCCGGTCGCCCGCCGACCGCTCCCGGGTCTCGTCCAGCGTGGCCAGGCCTCCTGGCGCCTGGCGCCTGGCTCCTGGCGATGAGCGTCACCAGCGCGCCCCGCGGGAACGACGCTTCGAGCTGACCGCCCGCGAAGCTGAACTCGGCCACGTCGGGGCCGACCTCGCACCGCAGCGCCGTCCCGTCGGTGAAACTCGCCCACGAGGCGACCTCGCCGCCCAGCGCCGTGCTCGACATGCGCCCGTCCTCGGTTGTGTCCACTTGGGAGAAGCAAGGCAAAGTTGACCACCGTCGAGAGGCGATCGGTTTGACTTGCCGGGATGTCCGACCGGTCAGGTGACACGATCCTGGCCGGTCGGCGCGGCTTGCCGCGAGAGACTGCCCGACGTGGCGGAGGAGGAGTCCGACCCCGTCATCGCCCGCGTCCAGTTCGGCGAACTGGTCCGGCAACTGCTCCAGACCGCCGAGTTCGCGTTCGCGGCCTTGTCCACGTCACCCGTCATCGTCGCGTCGGACGTGCTCGGGCTCGCCGCGGAACGGGCGGCGCGCGGTCGCAAGATCGTCCGCCCCGGTGGTCCCGGCGTCTGGGTCGTGCTGGGCGAGGACGCGCTGCACCGCTCCAACGGCGGTCCCGGAATCCTCCGCGCCGGCTCGAACACCTGCGCGGGGTCGCCCGGATGCCCAACGTCCGGTTCCGCGTGCTGCCGAGGTCGACCGCAAACGGCATCATCTCCGCGCTGAGCTGCCCGTTCGCCCTGCTCCACGTCGAACCGGGCAGGACGCTGACCTACGTCTCGTCCCTGACGAGGCCCGACTACATCAAGGCCACCGCGCCCTACATCGCCGCGTTCGACCAGGCGTGGGACACGGCTGTCCCGGGAGTGGGGGCGCTCGGGATACTCGACCGCAGGATCGGCGACCTCGCCGACACCGAGGAGTCGAGACCATGGGTACCGAAACCGACCTGTCGGGTGTCCGCTGGCGCACGAGCAGCCGGACCAACGGCGGCAACGACGCCCAGTGCGTCGAGCTGGCGTGCCCGGACCCCGGACGGGCGGTGCGGGACAGCAGGGCCCCCGCCGGGCCCGTCCTGCGCTTCCCCGGCGTGGCCTTCGCGGCGTTCCTGGACCACGTGCGCCGGGACTGAGGCCCGCGCCGCCGGTCTCCCACACCGTGCCCGCTCGGGCACATCCCCCGGGCAAGGGGACCGCCGTGCGGATCGTCACCGTGACCACCGCGTCGAACGCGCAGAACGTGAACGTCGTCAGCTCGGAGGAGGTGCTGTTCGACGCGGGCGGAGCCAGGCCGGGGACCCCGCGTTCGGCTACGACGGCTACGCCTACGCGTCGATCGCCGACAACCCCGACGGCACGTCCCGGTCCAGCCGCACGCGGAGCACCGGACCCGCGACCGACCACTCCGCCTCGCCCGCCCGCGCCCGCTCCTCACGTGGCCGGCGGCCCACCGCGAGGCGACGTTCGCCGAGCTGACCGCCCACGCCGCGACCCTCGCCGCCGTCCCCGCGGACCTGCTGGAGCAACTCGCCCACCCCGCGAACACGCTCCCCGACCCGCTCCGGGCCGGACTGGCGTCCCTGACGGCGGGCAGGCCCGCGCGCATCGCCGTCCGGAGGGCCGTGGGCCCCGCGGACGAGTGGTTCAGCGACAACGGGGGTGCCCCGAAGGCGCAGTGGGACGCGCTGCTCCTGCCCTACCGCGCCTGACCCGCCGCCGGACCTCCGCGCGTCAGACCTTCGCGCCCGCGGCCACGCGCGGCTTCGGGACGCGGAGGCGGCGGAGCTGGCTGGCCCGGATGAACGAGTACCAGCCGATCGACAGGCCGCGCGTGGTGTCGTTCGGGAACTTCAGGCGCACCCGGCGGGTGACCAGGCGGCCCAGCACGAAGCCCTCCACGATCATCGCCAGCAGCATGAACGTGGTCAGCAGGGTCGCGTACTGCTGGATCGCCGGTGACGGCACCAGCAGCGCCACGAACACCAGGATCGCCAGCGGCATGAACAGGCCCATGAGGTTGCGGCGCGAGTCGACCACGTCGCGGATGTACGCCTTCACCGGGCCGCGGTCGCGGGGGAGCAGGTACTTGTCCTCGCCCGCCATCATCCGCTGCCGCCGCTCGACGGCCGCGGCGCGGCGCTCCTCCTTCGACACCTTGCTGCCCCGGGCGCGCTTGAGCGCCTCGCGCTGCGTGCGGGGCGGCGGCGGCACGGGGCCGCGGCGCTTGCCCTCCGCCTCGCGGCGCTTCGGCGTCGGCCTGCCCTTGCCGGGTGTGCGCGACGGGTCCGCTGAGGTCACCTCCGAGTCGGAGGTCTCGACCTCGGGGGCGGTCTCGGCGGCTTCGTCGGCGTTGCGGCGCAGGAACCTCACCTGACCAGAGTAGGAGATGCCCCGATAAGTACTGTTCGCGAGGTGCGAGTTGTTATCGCCCCCGACTGCTTCGGCGGCACCCTGACCGCCCGCGAGGTCGCCCGCGCGGTGGCCGACGGCTGGCTGCGCGCCGCGCCCGGCGACCACCTGGACCGACGCCCGCTCGCCGACGGCGGACCGGGGTTCGTGGACGTCCTGCACGCCGCCCTCGGCGGTGACCTGCGCGTGACGACCGTCACCGGCCCGCTCGGCACCCCCGTCGAGGCGACCTGGCTGGAGCACGACGGCACCGCGTACGTCGAGTCCGCGCAGGCGTGCGGCCTGCACCTCGTCCCGGCCGACCGGCGGGCGCACTCCGCCGAGACGGCCACCACCAGGGGCGTCGGCGAACTCCTGAACGCGGCCCGCGACGCGCGCGTGATCGTCGTCGGCCTCGGCGGCTCGGGCACCACGGACGGCGGCGCGGGCCTGCGCGAGGCGGTGCTGCCGGTCACCGCCCGCCTGGTCGCTGCGGCCGACGTGGAGAACCCCCTCCTCGGCCCGCACGGCGCCGCGCGCACGTTCGGCCCGCAGAAGGGCGCGTCCCCGGAGGCGGTGGAACGGCTGGAGGCGAGGCTGGCCGGCATGGACGAGCTGGCCGCCGTCCGCGACCTGCCCGGCGCGGGCGCGGCCGGTGGCCTCGGCGCCGCCCTGATGGCCCTCGGTGCGACCGTGGAGTCGGGTGCCGGCCTGGTCCGGAACCTCACCGGCCTCGACGCCGCGCTGGACCGGGCCGACCTGGTGGTCACCGGCGAGGGCAGCTTCGACTGGCAGTCGCTGCGCGGCAAGCTGGTGACGGCCGTGGCGCGCGGCGCGGCGGACCGGGGCGTGCCGTGCGTGGTGCTCGCCGGCCAGGTCTCGGTGGGTCGGCGCGAGGCCTCGGCCGCCGGCGTGGCCGAGAGCTACGCCGTGGCCGACCACGCCGGGTCGGTCGAGGCGAGCCTGGCGGACCCGGCCGGCACCCTCGCCGACCTGGCCGGACACGTGGCGAGGCAGTGGTCACACCTCCGCTCCCGGTAGCTGTGGGAGCATGGGGGGAGGAACAAAGCGGGTACTGCCCGTGTTGCCAGGGAATAGACGCCCGCAAAGGACCTCTGAGGGAGAGCCATGACGACCGCTGACGCAGCCACCACTCCTGTTGACGCCCCGCCGACCCACGGCGTGACGCTCACCGACGCGGCGGCCGTGAAGGCCAAGGCGCTGCTCGACCAGGAGGGCCGCGACGACATGCACCTGCGCATCGCCGTACAGCCCGGCGGCTGTGCGGGCCTGCGCTACCAGCTGTTCTTCGACGAGCGCACGCTGGACGGCGACGCCCTGCGCGACTTCGGCGGCCTCAAGGTGGCCGTCGACCGCATGAGCGCCCCGTACGTCGAGGGCGCCGTGATCGACTTCGTGGACACGATCGAGAAGCAGGGCTTCACGATCGACAACCCGAACGCGGGCGGTTCCTGTGCCTGCGGCGACTCGTTCCACTGATCGACCGCTGCTCCACGCGAAAGGCCCCCGCCCCGGCGGGGGCCTTTCGCGTTCCGGTGGCCGTCGGTGCTCGCCGGCACCACGCGCGCCATGAATGATCTTCAGGTCTTCCGACGGGCCGCGCTGGAACGCGGTACCCCCGAGCCGGTCGTCGACTGGGCCCGTCCCCGGCTGCTGTGCCACCGGTACCAGGACTCGCACCGCGCGGCGGGCGTGCCGGTCGCCGGGACCTGCGGCGGGTACCCGCCTCCCCGCCGACGTCGAGTGGGACGGGGCCTCGACCTCGTGGTGTCGATCGACTGCGCCACCCTGCCGCGCGACCTGCCGGACTTCCCTCCCGGCGGACGGTGACCTGCTCTTCTCCGGGACGAACCACGAGGAGGACTGCTACTGCCGATCCTGCACGCCGCCGGAGCGGCAAGGCCGGGTGGTGCGCGTCCCGGTGGACGCGGTGACCTCCGAGCGGGTGCCCCCTGAGGACCCGGAGGACGAGTACCCGGAGGGCGAGTCCCCACCGGGCCCTTCCCGATCTGGTGGACCCACCGCTGGACCTTCCCCGCCGATGGGTCCGAGGACTGGCGCCGGCCGGCCGAGTGGGCCACGACCCTCAAGGGGTGAGCGGGGCGGCCCGGAGGTCCCCACCCCGGTCACCGGGGCGGGAACCCGCCGCTCAGACGTAGGCCTCCAGCTCCGCGACCTGCGCGTAGTGGGCGTCGTCGACCTCCCACGTCGCCGCCCGGGACTCCCGGACCTCGGCGGGTCGCCCCATCAGCTCCTCGGGCAGCGCGGTGCAGTCCTCGATCAGCTCGGCCAGCGTGTGTTCCTCGGTGTTCCTCACGCTGACGACCGTATGCGCGTGAACTGCTTGACGAAAGCCCTACCGGGTGGTAGTACCGCCCGGTAGGGCCTCGTCTTCGTGAGCCGGTCCGCGGAGGACGTCAGAGCTTGACGGGGTAGTGCGGCTCCGGCACGACCGGCCGGATGCGCCCCTCCACGAAGATGCCGTGCCAGATCATGAACACCAGCAGGGCCCAGATGCGGCGGCTGTTGTCCGCCACGCCCGACCGGTGCTCCTCGATGACCCGCAGCACCGCGCCCTTGTCGATGTAGCGGTCCGTCTGCGACTGGCGCACGTGGTCCACGGCCCAGTCGTGCATCTCGTCCTTCAGCCAGTGCCGGATCGGCACCGGGAAGCCCAGCTTGCGCCGGTTGAGCACGTGCGCGGGCACGATGTCGCGGATCGCCCGGCGCAGCGCGTGCTTCGTCGTCTCCCGGGTCAGCTTCAGCTCCGACGGCACCTGCGAGGCGATCTTGAAGACCTCGGGGTCCAGGAACGGCACCCGCAGCTCCAGCGAGTTCGCCATCGTCATCTTGTCGGCCTTGACCAGGATGTCGCCGCGCAGCCACGTGAACAGGTCCACGTGCTGCATGCGGGTGACCGGGTCCCAGCTCGCCGACTCGCGGTACGGCTGCGCCGTCACGTCCTGGTGCGACACCCGCGGGTCGTAGGTGCGCAGCACCTGCCGCAGCTGGTCGTCCATGAAGATCCGGGCGTTGCCGTAGTAGCGCTCCTCCAGGGTGAGCGCGCCCCGCCGCAGCAGGTCCTTGCCGCGCACGCCCTGCGGGATCTTCGTCGACACCCGGCCCATGGCCTTGCGCAGCGCGCCCGGCACCTTCTCGAACGGGGCCAGCGACAGCGGCTCGCGGTAGATCGTGTAGCCGCCGAACAGCTCGTCCGCGCCCTCGCCCGACAGCACGACCTTCACGTGCTCGCGCGCCTCGCGGGCGATGAACCACAGCGGCACCAGCGCCGGGTCGGCCACCGGGTCGTCCAGGTACCAGGTGATCAGCGGCAGCGCGTCCATCATCTCCTGCGCCGTCACCGCCCTGACCACGTGCTTCACCCCGATCGCCGCGGCCGACTCGGCGGCCACGTCGATCTCCGAGTAGCCCTGGCGGTGGAACCCGGTGGTGAACGTGATCAGGTCCGGGTTGTGCTCCTTGGCCAGCGCCGCGACGACCGTCGAGTCGATGCCGCCGGACAGGAACGAGCCGACCGTCACGTCCGCGCGCATGTGCTTGGCGACGGAGTCGCGCAGCGCCTCGGTGATCTCGTCGTACAGGCGGTCCTCGTCGGCCTGCCCGCGCACCGCGCGCGGCCGGAACGTCGCCGGGAAGTACCGCTCCACGACCGGTCGGCCACCCGGCGTGAGGGTGAACGAGGTGCCGGACTCGATGCGGTGGACGTGCGTCTGGAGCGACTCCGGCTCCGGCACGTACTGGAGGATGAAGTAGTGCTGGAGGGCCTTCTCGTCCACCTCCGGCTGGATGCCGATGGCCGGGGCCAGCTCCAGCACGGACTTCTTCTCGCTGGAGAACGCCACGCCGCCCGGGCCGGCCGCGTAGTACAGCGGCTTGATACCGAACGGGTCGCGCGCGCCGAACACCACGCGCCGCGCCTTGTCCCAGATCAGGAACGAGAACATGCCGCGCAGCCGGGCCACCGCGGTCGGGCCCCAGTAGTGGTAGGCCGCCACGATCGTCTCGGTGTCGCCGTCGGTGGCGAACACCGCGCCGAACTGCTTGGTCAGCTCCGCGCGCAGTTCGACGTAGTTGTAGATCTCGCCGTTGAACAGGATCGCGTAGCGGCCCTGCGCCTCGGGCGGACCCCAGTGCAGCGGCTGGTGCGAGTGCTCGATGTCGATGATCGACAGCCGGTTGAAGCCGAAGACGACCTCACCGCCCTGCCAGGTGCCGCTCTCGTCCGGGCCGCGGTGCCGCATGCAGCGCAGGGCGCCCGCCACCGCCGAACGCGCCCGCTCGGCCTCGTGCTCACTAGGGCAAACCAGTCCTACCAGGCCACACACGCGGTAGACACCTTTCGAGTCGTGTGGTTAAGCCCCCAGTATGCCGGGACCCCTCCGTGTGACCGAAACTGCACCGCACGGGGGCGGCCCCCGGCGGGTGACCTGCCGTGTCCTGGGCTACGCTCCCGCATGATCCGGCATGGGGTGCAACCAACATCCCTGCCCGCAAAGCTTTAAGCGAGGAGGCGGCGAGCAGTGGGCCTGAAGGAGGGCACCAGGGCAGCGCGGCTGGCGAAGGTCACCGGGCTGGTCGGCCTGGTCGGCGTCGGGGCCACGGGTTGCTCCACGGAAGAGGTGCTGCGCTTCGGCTGGCCGGTGGCTGTGACGCCCCAGGCCGAGGCGATGCGCGAGCTGTGGACCTGGTCGGTCGTCGCGGCTCTCGCCGTCGGCGTGATCGTGTGGGGCCTGATCCTCTGGTCGGTCGCGTTCCACCGCAAGAAGAGCGAGGAACTGCCCCGCCAGGTCGCCTACAACCTGCCGCTGGAGCTGGTCCTGCTCGTCGTCCCGACGGTCATCGTGGCGGTGTTGTTCTACTTCACCGCGGTGACGCAGAACTACGTCAACGACCAGAGCGAGGACCCGGACGTCACGGTCGACGTGGTCGCGTTCCAGTGGAACTGGGAGTTCCGCTACCCGGACTACAAGACCGAGACGTCCGACCTGCCGGTGAGCACGGTCGGCTCGTCCGGCGAGATCCCGCTGCTGGTCGTGCCGCAGGGCCAGTCGATCCGCTTCCGGCTGGAGTCGACCGACGTCATCCACTCGTTCTTCGTGCCGGAGTTCCACTTCAAGCGGGACGTCTTCCCGCAGCCGAAGAAGAACAACCAGGACAACGAGTTCCAGATCGACCGGATCGACCGGACGGGGTCCTTCGTCGGTCGGTGCGCCGAGCTGTGCGGCACCTACCACGCGGTGATGAACTTCGAGGTCAGGGCGCTGGAGTCGGCCGACTTCGACCGGTACATGGAACTGCGTCAGCAGACCAACGAGAAGACCGGCACGCCCTACACCGCGGCCGAGGCGCTGACCGAGATGGACTGCGGCGAGCTGTGCACGCCGTACGCGGTGACCACCACGCCCTTCGAGACCGACCGGACCGTCCGCGAGGCGTCGTCCGGCGCGGGTAAGTAGGAGGAGGCCGCGATGAAGGTCGAAGCCCGCATTTTCGACTTGGTGATGGCGTTCTCGTTCCTGATCGCCGTCGTCTACGGTTACTGGACGTGGGCGGACACGGACGCCGTCGAGCCCATCGGCACGGTGGCGCTGGCCCTCACCGGTGGCCTGGCCCTGATCGTGGGCACCTACTTCCGCTTCGTCGCCCGGCGCATCGAGGTGCGGCCCGAGGACAACGCGGACGCCGAGATCAGCGACGGTGCCGGTGAGCTGGGCTTCTTCAGCCCGGGCAGCTACTGGCCGATCGGCCTGGCCGCCGCCGCGGCGGTCGCGGGCGTGGCGCTGGCGTTCTGGCACGTGTGGCTGCTGGTGATCGCGGTCGTGCTGCTGCTCATCGCCATCGGCGGCCTGGTGTTCGAGTACCACACGGGCCCGAACCACGAGTGACCTGCTCGTGAGCGAAGGCCACCACTCCTCCGGGGGGTGGTGGCCTTCGTCGTCCTCCACCCTCTGCCGCCCTCAGGCGGCCTGCTGCCCGCTCCCGCCGCCACTGCTCTGGTAGCTGTCGACGTACTCCTGCCCGGACAGTTCCAGGATCCGGTAGACGATCTCGTCGGTGACCGACCGCAGCACCGGCAGCGACTCGTGCATGCCGGCGTACCGGTCGAAGTTCAGGGGCCGGCCGAACCGGATGGTCACGGGCCTGATGCGAGGCAGTTTCGCGTCCACCGGCTGCACCTGGTCGGTGCCGATGATGCCGACCGGCACCACGGGCGCGCCGGACTCCAGCGCCATCCGCGCCACACCCGTGCGGCCGCGGTGCAGGCGGCCGTCCAGGGACCGCGTGCCCTCCGGGTAGATGGCGAACGCGCCACCGCCGTCCAGGATCTCCTTCGCGGTGTCCAGCGAGGCCCGTGCCGCCCTCCCGATACCCCGGCGCACGGGAACGTGGCCCAGCGAGCCGAAGAAGTACCGGGAAAGGGTGCCCTTGAGGCCGGAGCCCTCGAAGTACTCCGCCTTGGCGAGGAACGACACCCGCCGCGGCACCACCATCGGGATGACGATGCTGTCGATGAACGAGAGGTGGTTCGGGGCGAGGATGACCGGCCCCTCGGCGGGCACGTTCCCCAGTCCTTCGACCCGCGGCCGGTAGACCATCCGCGCGGTGGGCGCCACCACCCGCTTCATCACCGTGTAGAGCATGCCCACAGCATGACCGTCCCCTGTTACCCGGCGGTGAAAAAGGTGGCCGGAGTCTCGCGATCCCCCCGAGCGTAGAACTCAAGCCTCCCGAACGCACGACTCTCGCGACCTGAACGCACGACACGCGGGCCGCGAACTTACGACACGCGAGAGTCGCAAGTCCGGGACCCGCGAGTCGCAAGTCCGGGTCGCGAGAGTCCTGCGTCCGGGGGGCTTGAGTCCTGCGTTCGGGGTCAGGAGTCGGACAGGGTGCGCTTCAGCTCGGTGGAGCGGGCCGCCCAGCGGCGGAGGAGGTCGGCCGCCGCGCCCGAGTCGACCGACCCGGCCGCCTTGGTCAGGCCGGCCGCCAGGTCCGCGTGCAGGTCCCCGGAGAGGCCCGCGTGGGCCGCGACGGCGCCCGCCGCGTTCAGCAGCACGGCCTCGCGCACGGGCCCCGGCTTGCCGCCCACCAGGTCGCGCACGACCTCGGCGTTCAGCGTCGCGTCACCGCCGCGCAGGTCCTCCGGCAGCGCGGGCGCGATGCCCAGCGCCGACGGGTCGACCCGGTCCTCGCGCACCTCGCCGCCGTCGACCACCCACACGGTCGTGGTGGTGGTCGTGGTGATCTCGTCCAGCCCGTCGTCGCCGCGCACGACCAGCGCCGTGCTGCCGCGCCGCGCGAACACGCCCGCGATCAGCGGCGCCGCCGCCGCCCGCGCGCACCCGATCAGGCCGACGGTCGGCTGCGCCGGGTTCGTCAGCGGCCCGAGCAGGTTGAACGACGTGGGGATGCCGATCTCCCGCCGCGGCACGCCGGCGTGCCGGAAGCCCGGGTGGAACACCGGCGCGAAGCAGAACCCGATGCCCAGCTCGGCCACCGTCTCCTGCACGCCCAGCGGCGGCAGGTCGATGGCCACGCCGAGCGCCTCCAGCACGTCCGCCGTGCCGCACTTCGACGACGCCGCGCGGTTGCCGTGCTTCACCACCGGCACGCCCGCCGCCGCCGCGACCAGCGTCGCCATCGTCGAGATGTTGACCGAACCCGAGTTGTCGCCGCCCGTGCCGACGATGTCGGCGACGCGCCCCTCCACGGTGAACCGCCGGGCGTGCTGGAGCATCGACCGCGCCAGGCCGTCGACCTCCTCGGACGTCTCGCCCTTCGCCCGCAGCGCCACCAGGAACCCGGAGATCTGCGCCGGGGTCGCCGCGCCGGTCATGACCTGGTCCATGGCCCAGGCCGTGTCGGCCTCGCCCAGGTCGACCCGGTCGATCAGCTGGTTGAGCAGTAACGGCCAGGTGCGGTCGGCCACGGCGATCAGCCCCGGACGACGGGCAGTGCCGTCGAGCGCAGCACCTCGGCCACGGTCTCGGCGGCGGCCAGCGGGTCGAGCGGGTGCACGAGCACCGCGTCCGCCTGCGACCAGGTGGCCAGCCACCGGTCGTCCTTGCGCCGCACGGCCACCACGATCGGGGGGCAGTCGGTGATCTCGTCCTTCAGCTGGCGGCACAGCCCCATGCCGCCGGTGGGCTGGGCCTCGCCGTCGAGGATGGCGAGGTCGACGCCGCCGTTGTCCATCTCGTACAGGACGTCGGCGATGCCGCCCACCTCGACGTACTCCACGCGGCCCAGGTCCGGCGCGGGACGGCGACCCACCGCAGTGATGATCGTCTCACGCACCTCGGGGCGGTGGCTGAACACCAGGATCTTGGTCGTCTGCGTGCTCATGTGCGCGATCCTCCGGCCGGGTCGGGTGCCAGGTGACGCAGATGTTATCCGGCTAACGGTGTGTGACCTGAAGCGCATCCCACCCGATCCAGTCGCCACCCAGCCGCTGGGCGAGGCCGGCCATCCTGGCGCGCTCCTGCGCGCAGTGCAGCGCGTCGAGCTCCTGCACCCGCAGGGCGTGCACGCGCTCGCCCACGACCAGCTCCCAGCCGTCCGGCGCGAGCAGCTCGCGCGCGCGTTCCACCTGGTCAGGCGGCAGCACGAGGTGGTGCCGCAGCACCGCGGGCTCGCCGGACCGCCACTCCGGCGACCGCGCCAGCACCGCCGAGTCCGCCTCCACGAGGTCGAACGCCTCCACGACCACCACCAGTCCGGGTGAATCGATCCGCAGTGCGGGTTCGCCGCGCCCGAACAGGCGATCGCGCAACCGCTCCAGCAGTCCCATGCCGCTCCCCACCACGTGTGTGACCCAGATGACCTGCGGCACCGCCCCGGACCCGATGGGCGGGGCGAAAACCTGCAAGCAATAATGCGTCGTGTGACAACGGCAGCGCCCTCAATCGGCCAGCGCGTGCACTCGCTGAACCGCCCGAACATGGTCAGCGTCGGCACGATCGTCTGGCTGTCCAGTGAGCTCATGTTCTTCGCGGGGCTCTTCGCCATGTTCTTCACGGTGAAGGCCCAGAACGAAGGACCGTGGCCCCCAGCGCCCACGCACCTGAACGTGCCCTACGCCCTGGTCTTCACGACCATCCTGGTGGCGTCCTCGTTCACCTGCCAGTGGGGTGTCTTCGCGGCTGAGCGCGGTGACGTCTTCGGGCTGCGCCGCTGGTACCTCGTCACGCTGATCATGGGCGCCATCTTCGTCTGCGGCCAGGCGTACGAGTACATCGAGCTGGTCGAGAACGGCACGACCATCCCGGGCTCGGCGTACGGAACCGTGTTCTTCCTGACGACCGGCTTCCACGGCCTGCACGTGATCGGTGGTCTGATCGCGTTCGGCTACCTGCTGGTCCGCACGAAGCTGAGCAAGTTCACGCCGGCCCAGGCGACCTCCGCCATCGTCGTGTCGTACTACTGGCACTTCGTCGACGTGGTCTGGATCGGCCTGTTCGCCGTCATCTACATCGTGCCCTGACCAGCTCGAACCCCGAACTCACACCAGCAAGGGTTGCCGCACACATGACCACCAACACCACACGGGCCCGGAAGCGCGGCACCAAGCTGCGCCGGCGGATCTCGGGCCTGCTCGCGCTGGGCTTCGCGCTGCTGACCGCGGGCTTCCTGTTCAGCGCCCTGGCGCCGCAGCCGCAGACCGCGCAGGCGCAGGACGACCCGGCGCAGGTGCGACTGGGCGAGCAGCTCTACAACAACACCTGCATCTCCTGCCACGGGAAGAACCTGGACGGCGTGGAGGACCGCGGCCCCAGCCTCATCGGCGTGGGCGAGGCGTCCGTCTACTTCCAGGTCTCCTCCGGCCGCATGCCCCTGGCCCGCCAGGAGGCGCAGGCCCAGCGGAAGCCCGCCAAGTTCACCGCGGAGGAGGTCGACGCGCTCGGCGCGTTCATCCAGACCCGCGGCGGCGGTCCGACGACCCCCGAGGAGCGCGGCGAGGCGCTGCGCGGCGAGGACCCGGCCCGCGGTGGCGAGCTGTTCCGGCTGAACTGCGCGGCGTGCCACAACTTCACCGGCCGCGGCGGGGCGCTGTCGTCCGGCAAGTTCGCGCCCGAGCTCGACGGCGTGACCGAGGAGCAGATCTACACCGCGATGCTCTCGGGCCCGCAGAACATGCCGAAGTTCTCCGACCGGCAGCTCACGCCGGAGGAGAAGGAAGACATCATCGCGTACATCAAGTCGGTGACCGACGGGAACAACAACCCCGGCGGCGCCTCCCTCGGCGGCTTCGGGCCGGTTCCGGAGGGACTGATCGCGTTCATCGTGGGTATCGCCGCCCTGATCGGCGTGACCCTCTGGATCGGAGCCAAGGCATGAGCGGCGAGAAGCCGACCAACGTGCCCGGTGAGGCCGAACTCGCCGGCATGAGCAGGGACGAGCTGGTCAAGCTCGGCACGAACCTGGACGGCGTGGAGCTGGTCCACTACGAGGAGCGCTGGCCGGTCAAGGGCACGCGCGCCGAGAAGCGCGCCGAGCGCACCGTGGCCCTGTGGTTCCTCATCGCCGCGCTCGGCGGCATCGCGTTCCTGGTCGCCTTCATCTGGTGGCCGTGGAAGTACGAGGCCCCGAACACCGAGCACCACTTCCTGTACAGCCTGTACACGCCGGTCATCGGTCTGACCCTGGGCATCTCGATCCTGGGCCTGGGCATCGGCGCGCTGCTCTACACGAAGAAGTTCATCCCGGAGGAGCTGGCCGTCCAGCAGCGCCACGACGGCGGGTCCTCCGAGGTCGACAAGGCCACCGTCCTGGCCGAGCTGGCCGACGCGGGCGAGCGCTCCACCCTCGGCCGCCGGTCGCTCATCAAGCGCACCGCGGGCCTCGGCGCCGGCGTGTTCGGCCTGGGCGTCCTGGCCGTGCCGCTGGGCGGCCTGATCCGCGACCCGTGGGCCGACAGCGACTCCAAGGACTCGCTGTGGCACACCGGCTGGAAGGCCGAGAACGGCGAGAAGGTCTACCTGCGCAACTACACCGGCGACCCGCACGAGGTCGTCCTGGTGCGGCCCGAGGACCTGGACGCGGGCGGTTACCTGACCGTGTTCCCGTTCCGGGAGTCGGAGCGCGACGACGAGCACGAGCTCATCATGGCCACCAAGCGGGTCGACAACCCGGTGCTGTTGATCAAGTTCCGCCCGAACCAGCCGATCGTCAAGCGGGCGGGCCAGGAGGACTTCAACTACGGTGACCTGTACGCGTACTCGAAGATCTGCACCCACCTCGGGTGCCCGGCCTCGCTGTACGAGCAGCAGACCGGTCTGCTGCTGTGCCCCTGCCACCAGTCGCAGTTCGACGTCTTCCACTACGGCAAGCCGCGGTTCGGTCCGGCCACCCGGGCGCTCCCGCAGCTTCCGATCACGGTGGACGAGGACGGATACTTGATTGCCCGCAGCGACTTCATCGAGGCTGTGGGTCCGGCGTTCTGGGAGCGTAAGTCATGAGCGGCATCACCACGCCGACCAAGCGGCAGGGAGCCGGCGGCCGCCTGGCCGGCGGTGCCGCGAAGTGGGCTGACGACCGGTTCCACATGGCCGGTGGCATGCGGAAGCAGCTCAACAAGGTCTTCCCGACCCACTGGTCGTTCCTGCTCGGCGAAGTCGCGCTGTACAGCTTCATCATCCTGCTGCTGTCCGGCACCTACCTCGCCCTCTTCTTCGACCCGTCGATGGAAGAGATCATCTACGACGGCACGTTCACGAACCTCCAGGGCATCCCGATGTCCCGGGCGTACGAGTCGACGCTGGAGATCTCGTTCGACGTGCGCGGCGGCCTGTTCGTGCGCCAGGTGCACCACTGGGCGGCGCTGCTGTTCATGGGCGCGATCGTCGTCCACATGTTCCGGATCTTCTTCACGGGCGCGTTCCGCCGCCCGCGCGAGATCAACTGGGTCATCGGCATCCTGCTGTTCCTGCTGGGCGCGATCGAGGGCTTCCTCGGCTACTCGCTGCCCGACGACCTGCTCTCCGGCACCGGCCTCCGCGTGATGGCGGCGCTGATGCTGTCGATCCCGGTGGTCGGCACGTGGATCAACTGGCTGGCGTTCGGCGGCGAGTTCCCCGGCACGGAGATCATCCCGCGGCTCTACACGCTGCACATCCTGGTCATCCCGGCGATCCTGCTGGCGCTCATCGCGGTCCACCTGGGCCTGGTCTGGTACCAGAAGCACACCCAGTTCCCGGGCGTCGGGCGCAAGGAGACGAACGTCGTCGGCGTGCGCATCATGCCGGTGTTCGCGGCCAAGGGCGGTGGCTTCTTCGCCGTCGTCGTGGCGGTCACGGCCATCATGGGCGGCGTCTTCCAGATCAACCCGATCTGGAACCTCGGTCCGTACAACGCGGGTCAGGTGTCCGCCGGCGTGCAGCCCGACTGGTACATGGGCTGGACGGACGGCCTGATCCGCCTGTGGCCCGCGTGGGAGCTGTACCTGGGCGACTACACGGTGCCCGAGCCGTTCCTGCCGTTCATGCTGGGCCTGCCGCTGCTGACCGGCCTCGCGGCCGTGTACCCGTGGATCGAGCGGAAGCTCACCAAGGACTACGCGCACCACAACCTGCTCCAGCGGCCCCGCGACGTGCCGGTCCGGACGTCGCTCGGCGCGATGGCCATCGCGTACTTCATGGTGCTGCTGATCTCGGGCGGCAACGACATCATCGCCTTCAAGTTCGACATCTCGCTGAACGCGATGACGTGGATCGGGCGCGTCGGCATGCTGCTCATCCCGCCGATCACCTACTTCATCACCTACCGGATCTGCATCGGCCTCCAGCGGGCCGACCGCGAGGTGCTGGAGCACGGCGTGGAGACGGGCATCATCAAGCGCCTGCCGCACGGCGAGTTCATCGAGGTCCACCAGCCGCTGGGCCCGGTGGACGACCACGGCCACCCGCTGCCGCTGGCCTACCAGGGCGCGTCGGTGCCGAAGAAGATGAACAAGTTCGGTTCGGCCGGGCACCCGGTGCCGGGCAGTTTCCTGACACCGGACGCGCCGGAGGAGACCGCGGCGCTGACCCGTGCCCGCGCGGCGCGCGGCGTGTCCGGGAACGACGCGCTGAGCGGCGAGAACGCGTCCGCCGGCGAGCTGGCGGGCAAGCCGTCCCAGCCCGAGGGCTGATCCGCCCCCACTGCGACGAGAGCCCCGCGCCGATCCGGTGCGGGGCTCTCGTCGCAGTGGGGTCCGTCCTGGTCAGGCGTCGTCGAGGCCGATCGCGAACGCCGCCTCCGTGTCACGCTTGGCGTAGGAGCGGAACGAGATGTGGGTGTCGGTGTCGAGCACGCCGGGGACCTTGGAGATGTGGCCGGGGACCAGGTCGGCCAGGTCCTCGTGACGGGCCACCTTGACCAGGGCGATGAGGTCGACGTCCCCCGCGCACGAGTAGACCTCGGTGACGCCCTCGATGTCGGCGATCGCCTGCGCCGCGTCCGGGATGGTGTCGGCGGCGGCCTGGATCAGCACGATCGCGGTGATCACGGGGGTCCTCCTGGGGGGAGTCGGGGTGTCGACGGCCACATGCTAGTGGCCCGCCGCGCCCGCGGCCCGGTGCGGGAGGCCGTCCGGTCAGTGCCCCGCCGGGCGGTACTGGTCGCGGCCCGCCTCGGCCCGGGCCACCCAGTGCCGCCAGGCGCCCGCCGCGCCGGCCGGCGAGGTCCACGGGGTGTCGCAGCGCACGAGCCGGGTGCCCGGCTGGTCGAGCCAGCGCAGGACGACCCCGGTCTCCTCCGGTGGCGCCCCCCGCAACGGCCCCGGACCCGGCACGACCGTCTCCGCCGCGGCCACCAGGGCGTCCACCACGGGCATGGGGCGGACGCCCCGGGGCGCGGTGCCGGCCGAGGCCAGGCGGCCGTGCCGGACCACGGCGAAGTGCCAGCCGCCGGTGCCGTCGGGGCGGGCGGCCACCAGTTCGGGCAGGGCGGCCAGGCCCGCCAGGCGCTGTGCCCGGTCCAGGGCCCGGACCAGTGACGACACCCGGTCGCGGTGGGTGGCGGCGTCCTCGAAGCGGTGCGCGGCGGACAGGTCGTCCAGGTGGGCGGCCAGGGTGGTCAGCGACGTGGTGTCCTCGCCCGCCACCAGGGCCCGGAACGCCGCGGCGGCGGGGGCGTAGTCGTCCGGCGACTGCCTGCCCGCGCACGGCGCCTTGCAGCGGCCCAGCTCGTACAGGGCGCACGGGGAGGCGGTGGCCTTGCGCGGGATGCGCTGGGAGCACGCGCGCAGCGGCACGGCGTCCTGGAGGGTCTCCTGGGCCGCCTCGGCGACCCGGCGCGTCCGGAAGGGGCCCAGGGCGCCGTCGCGCGGCGTGCGGACCACGGACAGGCGCGGGAACAGCTCGTCGGTGAGCACGAGCCACCACGCGCCGGCCTGGTTCTTCGAGCGGCGGTTGTAGGCCGGCTTGTGCGCGGTGATCAGGCGCAGCTCGCGGACCTGCGCCTCCAGCGGGTGCGAGCACTCGACGACGTCCACCCTGGTGGCCAGCGCGACCATCTCGCGCAAGCGCTTGCGACCCTCGCTCGCGGTGAAGTACTGGCGGACCCGGCGACGCAGGTCGGAGGCGGTGCCGACGTACAGGACCTCCTCGGACGGGCCGCGGAACAGGTAGACGCCCGGCGTGGACGGCAGGTCGGCGGCCAGGGTGCGCTTGCGGCGCTGCTCCGGGGTGACCTCGGGCAGGTAGGCGAGCAGCTCCTCCAGCGAGTGCACGCCGAGGTTGCCGACGCGTTCGAGGAGCCGGTGCAGCACCTCGACGGTGGCCTGGGCGTCGACCAGGGCCCGGTGGTTGGGCGCGACCGGCACGTGGAACAGCTCGGCGAGCGCGGACAGGCGGACGCTGGGCGCCTCGTCGCGGGTCAGCACGCGGCGGGCCAGGCGGACCGTGCAGACGACCGTGGGCTTCGGCCAGGCGTAGCCGAGGCGGGCGCAGGCGGCCTTCATGAAGCCGACGTCGAAGCCCGAGTTGTGGGCGACCAGCACCGCGCCCGCGGCGAACTCCAGGAACGCGGGCAGCACGGTGCGCATCGGCGGCGCGCCCGTCACCATCACCTGCGTGATCCCCGTCAGGGCGACGACCTGCGGCGGGATGCCGCGCTCGGGGTCGACGAGGGTGCCGAACTCGCCGATCACCCGGCCGCCGCGGACCTTGACCGCGCCGATCTCGGTGATCGCGTCCTCGTCCGGCCGGCCCCCCGTCGTCTCCAGGTCGAACACCACGAACGTGGTATCGCGCAGCGGGGTGCCCAGTTCGTCGAACGTGAGCTGAGTAGTCATCAGCCGAGCACGGTAGTCGGGCGGTCCGACACTCCCGGGACGACCTCGTGTTACCGGGTCGGTGGATGGGGGGTGCGGGCCGTAGCCTGTACGGGTGCAAGACCCGACAGCGCCCCTCGACGAGGACGACGACCTGGAGCCGGAGCAGGCCGTCGAGTCCACTGTGGACTGGTCCTCGCTGCCCGAGCCGCTGCGCGCGCGGCTCGCGGAGCTGAGCGCGGACGCGTTGGGCGACCTGGCCAAGGTCGACGTGCCGCAGTCGCTGCGCGCGGTGGCGCGGTTCGCCCCCACCAAGCGTGCCAGGCTCGGCGCCGGTCCGCTCGTCAACGGCCTCCGGTCGTCGTCGAACTTCCGCGCGGCGGTCGTCGAGTGGCTGGAGCGCAACCGGCCGGCCGCGCTGGAGACCACCTCGCCGGACCCGGTCGCGGCCGGTGCCGCGGCGATCCTCCGGGGGGAGGAGGTCGCGGCGCACTTCGTCGAGCTGGTGGCCCGGCGCTGCGCGGACGCGGCGCTGCGCACCGAGCGGGACGGTGCCGTGCAGCGGCTCGAACGCCTGGAGGCGGAGCTGGAGCGGCTCCGGGCGGAGCGGGTCGCGGCGGGCGGTGCGGCGGAGAAGGTGCGCGAGGAGGTCGAGGTCGAGCTGGACCGGCTGCGCAAGAGGCACCGCGAGCAGGGCGTGCGGCTCAAGGAGGCCAAGGACCGCGCCGAGGCGGCGGCGACCGAGGTCGAGCGGGTGCGCGCGGAGGCGGCGGCCGAGGTGCGGCGGCTGGCCGCCGAGCGGGACCGCGAGCGGGAGCGCGCCGAGAACGAGCGCGCCAAGGCGCAGCGGGCGATCGCCGACGCCGAGGTGGCGCGGCAGTCGGCCAAGGAGGCGCGCCAGGCCGACGAGGTGCGGCTGGCGCTGCTCGTGGACACGCTCGACGGCGCGGTGAACGGCCTGCGGCGCGAGCTGGCGCTGGGCGGCGCCGGACCGCGCCCCGCCGACCTCGTCCGGGGTGCCAGCGCGGGGCAGGGCGCGGTCGGGCGGGTGGAGGACCCGGCGGCCCTGGACCGGCTGCTGGCGCTGCCCGCGGTCCACCTGATCGTGGACGGCTACAACGTCACCAAGACCGGCTACCCGGAGCTGTCGCTGTCCGACCAGCGGGACCGGCTCGTGCACCAGCTGGCCGTGCTGGCGGCCCGCACCGGCGCGGAGGTGACGCTGGTGTTCGACGGCGCCGGCGTGGTGGCCGTGCCGACGTCCGCTCCGCGCGGGGTGCGCGTGCTGTTCAGCGATCCCGGCGTGCTCGCGGACGACGTGATCCGGGCCCTGGTGACGGCCGAGCCCGAGGGCCGTCCGGTCGTCGTGGTGACGTCCGATCGGGCGGTCGCGGACTCCGTCAGACGGCGGGGCGCGCACCCGGTGCCCTCGGCGGTGCTCCTGGCACGACTTGGCCGGGTGTGAAACCCACCGTATTTTTCACACCACTGGGTGTCACACGACAAGGTCACGGACGCGTCGCCCAGGCTCGGATGTGAACTTTGCGTGTTTAGGGGACCCCGGTGGTGGACGCAGACACCTGTCTTTCGTAACCTAGCCGAGATCTCGTGGCGAGCATGTCGGTCATCCTGGCCGGCGACACGGGTTCACCGCCGAATCGGCCTGTCGGGGAGCCGAGCCGGACATGCGGATTCGAGCTGTCGGGTCGCGTCACGCGCCCGCACCGGTAGGCGGTCCACACTGAAGGAGACACGCGCGACTGTGGCGTCGCAACGACTCAAGCGCGGCCTGCGCGGGGCGATGGCGGCCACGGCGGTGGCCGCTGCCGCGGTGGGCGTGCTGCCCGTACCCGCCGGGGCCCAGCCCAACACGCCCGCGAACGCCTCCGAGGCGCTGAAGAAGTACAACGAGCTGGCCGAGCAGGCCACCAAGCTCAACGAGGAGCTGTTGCGCGCCGAGGAGCAGCGCAACGCCAACCAGACCCTGCTGGACCAGGCGAACGCCGACCTCGCCCAGGCGACCCAGGCGGGCGACCAGGCGAAGGCCGACGAGGAGAACTTCCGCGTCCAGGTCGACAAGCTGACCGAGGCGTCGTTCGAGGGCGCGCGGTTCAACCAGCTGTCGGCGCTGCTGGTGTCGGACTCCCAGCAGGACTTCCTCAACCGCATGTCCGCGCTGGGCGTGCTCGCCTCGGACAACGACGAGGCCCTCGAACGGCTCTCCGGGGCGGTCGACGCCGCCGAGGACGCCCGCTCCAAGGCCGCCGACGCCCAGGGCCGCGCGCAGACCGCGACCGACGAGGCGAACAAGATCGCCGAGGACATCAAGAAGCGCCAGAGCGAGCTCCAGGGCCAGATCGACGAGGTCAAGACCCAGCTCAACCGCCTCACCACGGCCGAGCGCACCACCCTCGCCGACCCGGGCGACCGCCCCAACGTGGCCGTCCCGGCCGGCAAGGCCGGCGAGGCGCTGAACTTCGCGCTCGCCCAGATCGGCAAGATGTACTCGTACGGCGCCACCGGCCCGAACGTGTACGACTGCTCGGGCCTGACCATGAAGTCCTACGCGGCGGCGGGCATCAGCATCCCGCGCACCAGCCAGGGCCAGGCAGGCGCGGGCCGCGCGGTCAGCCGCGGCGAGGTCACCGCGGGCGACCTGATCATCTACAACGGCGGCATGCACGTCGGCATGGCGGTCGACAACGGCCGCGTCGTGCACGCCTCCACCGACGGCGTCCCGGTCAAGGTCGTCGGCCTCAACGAGCCCGGCTCCATCTACGCGATGCGGCGCATCGCGGGCTGAGCACCACCGGTCGGGGCCGGCGCCGGACGCGGGACAGGGCCATCCTGGCAACGGGGTGGCCCTGTCCCGTCCCCGGGTCCGGCCGCACCGCCCGCCGGGCACGTCGACTGGAGGTTCGTGAGCCGCTACCGGGTCCTGCTGGCCGTGCTGGTCGCCGTGACGTTCCTGTCCGGGGTCGCGGTGGCCGTCGTGCCGCCGGGCACGCCCGCGCCGTCGGCCTCTGCCGCGGTGCCGTCGGCGCGCGAGGAGGCGGTCCGGTCGCTGCTCGACCGGCGGGCCGAGGCCCTGCGGGAGCGCGACGAGACCGCGTTCACCGCCGACCTCGACCCGGACGCGGACCCGGCGTTCCGGCAGCGGCAGCGCGACCTGTTCCGCAACCTCGCCGCCGTGCCGCTGGCCGAGTGGGACTACCTGCTCGGCGACCCGGACGAGGCCACCCCGGACGAGGCGACCCCGGACGAGGCCACCTCCGACGAGGCGACCCCGACCCCGCCCGCCGCCGACGAGTCGTGGGCGCCCGGCGTGCGGTTGTCCTACCGGCTGCGGGGTGTCGACGTGGCGCCGAGCACCCGGGGCATGGCCTACCTGTTCACCCGGCGCGGCGACCGCTGGTACCTCAACTCCGACACCGCGCTGGAACCCCTCGGCAGGCGCACGTGGCGCGGGCCGTGGGACTTCGGGCCGTGCCACGTGATCACCGGGACCGGCGGGTTCGTGCTCAGCCACCCCGGCGGCGAGGCGTTGGCCGCGCGGGTGCTCGCCGAGCTGGACGGCGCCGTGCGCGCGGTCTCCGAGGTGTGGGGGGACGCGTGGTCGCGGCAGGTCGCGGTGTTCGTGCCGGCGAGCGTGGAGGAGATGCGCGCCCTGGTCGGACCGGGGTTCGCCACCGGGAGCATCGCGGGTGTCGCCGTCGCCGACCGGGTGGACCCCGACACGCGCACCGCGCGCGGTCAGCGGGTCGTGCTCAACCCCGACAGCGCGGGCGTGCTGTCGCCGCTGGCGCTGCGCGTGCTGCTGCGGCACGAGATCACGCACGTCGCGACGCGCGGCGAGACCGTGGACGGCGCGCCGATGTGGCTGCTGGAGGGGTTCGCCGACTACGTGGGCTACCGGCGCAGCGACGTGCCGCCGCGCAAGGCCGCCCCGCTGCTGGCCGCGCAGGTGCGCGAGTCGCCGCCGGAGGCGCTGCCCCCGGACGAGGACTTCCGTGGCGCCGGGATGGAGCTGGCCTACCAGCAGGCGTGGTCGCTGAACCTGTACCTGGCGTCCTCGCTGGGCGAGCCGGGGCTGGTGGCGCTCTACAGGCGGCTGGCGCGGGCGCCCGCGTCCCGGGTGGACGACGTGCTGCGCGCCGAGACCGGCCTGGACACCGCCGCCCTCGTATCCGGCTGGCGCGGATTCCTGCGGGCGACGTTCCCGTAACGTGGGCGCGTGCGTCGGACCCTGCTGGTGACCAATGACTTCCCGCCCCGGCCCGGGGGCATCCAGGCCTACCTGCACGCGTTGGCCGTGCGGCTGCCCGAGCTCGTCGTGTACGCCCCGTCGTGGACCTCGCCCGCCGGCTCGCACCCCGAGTTCGACGAGGTGCAGCCGTTCGAGGTGGTCCGACACCCCGGCACGCTGATGCTGCCGACGCCGGACGTGCTGCGCCGCGCGTCGGACATCCTGCGCGGCAAGCGCTGCGACGCCGCCTGGTTCGGCGCGGCGGCCCCGCTGGCGCTGATGGCGCCGGCGCTGCGGGCGGCCGGCGCGGAGCGGGTCGTGGCGTCGACGCACGGGCACGAGGTGGGCTGGTCCATGCTGCCGGGCGCGCGGCAGGCGCTGCGGCGGATCGGGGCCGGCGTGGACGTGGTGACGTACGTGAGCCGGTACACCCGGTCGCGGTTCGCGGCGGCGTTCGGGCCGATGGCGGCGCTGGAGCACCTGCCGTCCGGGGTGGACACGTCGGTCTTCAAACCGGACGCCGGCGCGCGCGAGGCGTTGCGCACCCGCTACGGCCTCGGTGACCGGCCGGTGGTCGTGTGCGTGTCCCGCCTGGTGCCGCGCAAGGGCCAGGACGTGCTGGTGCGGGCGATGCCGGAGATCCTGCGGCAGGTGCCGGGCGCGGTGCTGCTCGTCGTGGGCGGCGGGCCCTACCGGAAGACCCTGGAGCGGCTGGCGTCGGACGTCGGCGTCGCCGAGCACGTGGTGCTGACCGGGTCGGTGCCGTGGGAGGAGCTGGCGGCGCACTACAACGCCGGTGACGTGTTCGCGATGCCGTGCCGGACCCGCGGGCGGGGGCTGGACGTCGAGGGCCTGGGGATCGTGTACCTGGAGGCGTCGGCGACCGGGCTGCCCGTGGTGGCCGGCCGGTCGGGCGGCGCGCCGGAGACGGTGCGCGACGGCGTGACGGGGCGCGTGGTCGACGGGCGGGACGTGGCGGAGGTGGCGTCCTCGGTGGCGGGCCTGCTGGCCGACCCCGGCCTGGCGGCGAAGATGGGCGCGGCCGGTCGGGAGTGGGTGACGCGGGAGTGGCGCTGGGACGCGCTGGCCGACCGGCTGGCGGCGTTGATCAACGGCTGAGCGGGCCCGCGCCCGGGGACCGGGTGACTCCGTACGCGCACGTCAGGAGGCTTCGGGGGCGGGATCACGGCCCTTGTCCCGCCCGCTCGCGACCCCCGGTCCGCCGGTCCGGGCACGGCACCGGGCAGCCGCTGACGGCACGCGTCGTCGCCGCGTCAGCGATACGACAGCGCTGTGCGGCAGGCTTGGGCCATCCCGGTCGGGGGACCGGGGTGCAGGACTTCTCGGGTCCGCGTCAGCGGATACGCGATCACTGGGGGTCGGGTGGCCCGCACCGCGACGGTGCGGGCCACTCGTCTTTTTTGTCCGGTTCGGCGAAGTGTAGACCTCCTGGCCGGTCAGACGCCGTAGATCGCTTCGATGTCCTGCTTGTACGTGGACGCCACGACCGAGCGCTTCAGCTTGAGGCTCGGCGTGATCTCGCCACCCGCCTCGGTGAAGTCCACCGGCAGGATGCGGAACTTCTTGATCGCCTCGGCCTTGGACACCGCCTGGTTGGCCTCGTCCACCGCCGCCTGGATCTCGGCGCGGAGCACCTCGTCGTCCACGAGGTCCGCCACGGTGGTCCCCGCCGGCTTGCCGTTCTGCTCGCGCCACGCGGGGAAGAACTCCGGGTCGATCGTGATGAGCGCCCCGATGAACGGCTGCGCGTCGCCGACCACCATGCACTGGCTGATCAGCGGGTGGGCGCGCAGGCGGTCCTCCAGCACGGCGGGGGAGACGTTCTTGCCGCCCGCGGTGACGATGATCTCCTTCTTGCGGCCGGTGATCCTGACGAAGCCGTCGGCGTCGAGCTCGCCGAGGTCGCCGCTGTGGAACCAGCCGTCCTCCAGCGCCTCGGCCGTGGCGGTCGGGTTGTTCCAGTAGCTGCGGAACACCACGCCGCCCTTGATCAGGATCTCGCCGTCCTCGGCGATGCGCACCGAGGTGCCGGCCACCGGGCGGCCCACCGTGCCGACGCGGAACGCCGTCTCGGTGTTCACGCACGCCGCCGCGCTGGTCTCGGTCAGGCCGTAGCCCTCCAGCACCGGCACGCCCACGCCGCGGAAGAAGTGCGCCAGCCGCGCGCCCAGCGGGGCGCCGCCGGACACCGCCGCGATGCACCGGCCGCCCAGCGCCGCCTGGAGCTTGCTGTAGACGAGCTTCCCGAACACCGCGTGCTTGATCTTGAGACCCAGGGGGATGCCGCCGGTGTCCATCGCCTCGCTGTACGCCACCGCGGTCTCCTCGGCGGCGTCGAAGATCTTGCCCTTGCCGCCGGCGTGCGCCTTCTGCTTCGCGCCGTTGTAGACCTTCTCGAACACGCGCGGCACGGCCACCACGAACGTCGGCCGGAACGACTGGAGGTCCTCGACGAGCTTCTTGATGTCGTCGGTGTGGCCGAGCGTGACCCGCGCGTAGACCCCGCACAGCGCGATGGCGCGGGCCAGGATGTGCGCGAGCGGCAGGAACAGCAGCAGCGAGTTGCCCGCCTGCATGAGCCGCGGGAACGCGCTGATGTCGGCCCGGATCTCGGACAGCAGGTTGTGGTGGGTCAGCTCGCAGCCCTTGGGGCGGCCGGTGGTGCCGGAGGTGTAGACGATGGTCGCGGTGTCGTCCGCGCCGACCTCCTTGCGCCGGGCGCGGGCGTCGTCGTCGGACACCGAGGCGCCGAGCGCGGTCAGCTCGTCGATCGCGCCCGCCGCGTCGCCGGACGGGCCCTCGACCTGCCAGACGTGCCGCACCTCGGGCAGGCCGGCCACGACCGAGTCGACCGAGGCGCGGTGGACGGCGGTCTCCACGAACACGGCCTTGGCGCCCGAGTCCGAGAGGATCCACTCCACCTGCTCCGCGGAGGACGTCTCGTAGATCGGCACGACGACGCAACCGGCGTGCCAGATCGCGAAGTCGAGCAGGGTCCACTCGTAACGGGTCTTCGACATCAGGCCCACCCGGTCACCGGGCTGGAGCCCCGCCGCGACCAGCCCCTTCGCGACCGCGAGGACCTGGGCGGCGAAGTCGCGGGCGGTGACGTCCACCCACGTGCCGTCCACGCGGCGGCGGAAGCTGACGGCGTTGCCGAAGCGCTCCGCGTTCGCCCACACCATGTCGGTGAGGTTCTCCTCGGCGGCCACAGTGGTGGTGGCGGGAACGCTGAACTCGCGCACGTCGACCTCCGGACGTTGTTTGTTACCGGTGGGGAAACTTAGCCTGTGATTCCGGCGATACACCAGGCCGGGGCGTGGTTCCGTGACCGTGTCGTGGCACTCTTGCCACCCGTGCCCACCGTTGACGTCGTGGACGAGACCTTCCTCGCGGTGCCCCCGGCCGTCGTCGCCGCCGCCTTCGCGCCGCCCTCGACGTGGCGCGAGCTGTGGCCCGACCTGACCCTGGAGGTCTACCTCGACCGGGGGACCCAGGGGCTGCGCTGGACGGTCGCGGGCGCGTTGGTCGGAACGATGGAGGTGTGGCTGGAACCCGTCCTCGACGGGACCCTGCTGCACTACTTCCTGCGTGCCGACCTGCCCGGCGAGCCGTCGCCCAAGCGGGTCAGGCAGGAGGTCAGGCGCCGCCAACTGGCCGCCAAGGGCGTGTCGCTCGGCCTCAAGGCGACCCTGGAGGCCGGTCGGCCGCCCGGGGTCGCGCCGGCCCTGCCGTAGATTCGGACATCGTGCGGGTTCACGTCGTCTCGGATGTCCACGGCAACGCGGAGGCCCTCGCGCGGGCCGGGGACGGCGCCGACGCCCTGGTGGTGCTCGGTGACCTGGTCGACTTCGTCGACTACTACGACCACGGCAAGGGCATCCTCGGCAGGGTCTTCGGCCCGGAGAAGGTCGAGGTGTTCGCCCGGCTGCGGCGCGGCAGGGCGGGCGCGGAGACCGTGCGGTACATGCGGTCGTTGTGGGCCGGCCTGGACAACGCCGCGGAGGTGGTCCGCGAGGCCGTCCAGGAGCAGTACGCCGAGCTGTTCTCCGCGATGACCGCCCCGACCTACGCGACCCCCGGCAACGTCGACGACCCCGACCTGTGGCCGGACTTCGCCCGCGACGGCGTGCACGTGCTGGACGGCGAGGTCGCCGAGATCGGCGGGCTGCGGTTCGGCTTCGCGGGCGGCGCGGTGCTGCACCCCGGTTTCGTGCCCAACCGGCGCGGCCCGTGGCGGCCCTACCTGCGCACCGAGGAGGACTTCGGCGCGGCCCTGGCCGGCCTGGGCGAGGTGGACGTGCTGTGCACGCACGTGCCGCCCGCGGTGGCCGAGCTGACCTACGACGTGGTGGCCCGCCGACCCGAGCTGGGGTCGCCCTCGCTGCTGGGGGTCATCGAGCGCGACCAACCCCGCTGGTCGGTGTTCGGGCACGTCCACCAGCCGCTGGCGCGGCGCGTGCGCGTGGGGTGGACGGAATGCGTCAACGTCGGCCACTTCCAGCGCACCGGCACGCCCCACGTGCTGCGATGGTGAGGCCGACGACCGGGTAGCCTCCCCGGCATGGCCGACGAGTCCACCCAGTCCATCGTCATCGACGCGACGCCCGAGGAGATCGTGGCGGTCATCGCCGACTTCGACGCGTACCCCGAGTGGGCCAACGGCGTGAAGCGCGCCGAGGTGCTGGAGACCGGGGCGGACGGCCGCGCGGCCCAGGTGAAGTTCAACATCGACCAGGGTCCGATCAAGGACGAGTACGTGCTGGCCTACGACGAGTGGTCGCCGGAGCGCATCTCGTGGCGCCTGGTCAAGGGCCAGATGCAGAAGTCGCAGGAGGGCAGCTACGCGCTGACCCCGAAGGGCGGCTCGACCGAGGTGGTCTACACGCTGTCGGTGCAGCTGGTGGTGCCGATGATCGGCCTGTTCCGCCGCAAGGCCGAGAAGATGATCATGGACACCGCGCTCAAGGAACTCAAGCGCAGGGTGGAAAACGCGTAGATGACCGCCCGGCTGCTGCTGTTCACCGGCAAGGGCGGGGTCGGCAAGACCACCCTGGCCGCCGCCACCGCCACCGCGCTCGCCGCCGGTGGCCGCAAGGCGCTGGTCGTGTCCACCGACCCGGCGCACTCCCTGGGCGACGCGCTCGACGTGCCGCTGTCCGGGCGGGTCGCCGAGGTCGACGCGGGCCTGTGGGCCGCCCAGGTCGACCCCCGCGCGCTGGTCGACGACGCGTGGCGGGACCTGCGCGGCCACCTGCGGACCGTGCTCGCCGGCGCGGGCGTGGACGAGCTGGACGCCGAGGAGCTGACCGTGCTGCCCGGCGTCGAGGAGCTGCTGGCGCTGTCGGAGGTGCGGCGGCTGGCCGAGCGCGGCCCGTGGGACGTGGTGGTCGTCGACTGCGGCCCGACCGCCGAGACGCTGCGCCTGCTCGCGCTGCCCGAGGCGTTCGCCTCCTACCTGGAGCGGCTGTTCCCGACCCACCGCCGCGTGGTGCGCGGCCTGCTCGCCGGCGTGGCGGGCAGCACGTCGGTGGAGAGGTGGGACGCCACCGCCGACGCGCTCGGCCGGCTCGCCGAGGAGCTGGAGCAGCTGCGCGACCTGCTGACCTCGCCGACGACCGCCGTCCGGCTCGTGCTGACCCCCGAACGGGTCGTCGCCGCCGAGACCAGGCGGACCGTGACGGCGCTGGCCCTCCAGGGCATCCGGGTGGACGGCGTCGTCGCCAACCGAGTCGTCCCGGACCCCGGCGACGACCGCGGCCCGGCCGCCGACTGGCTGCGCACCCGCCGCGCCGAGCAGGACGCCGTGCTCGCCGAACTCGCCGACCTGGCCGCGCTGCGGACGGTCGGGCACCGGGCCGCCGAACCCGTCGGCACGGCCGCCCTGCTGGACGTCGCCGAAGGCCTCTACCGGGGGCGCGACCCGCTGGAGGGCGAGGCCGACGACGGCCCGCTGCTGGAGGTCGTGCGGACCGGTGAGCGGGAGTACACGCTGCGCGTCGCGCTGCCCGTGGGCGACTCCGAGCTGGACCTGGCCCGGGTCGGCGACGACCTGGCCGTGACCGTGGACGGCCGCCGCCGGCTCGTCGCCCTGCCGTCGCTGCTCAAGCGCTGCCTGGTGACCGGCGCGGAACTGGACGACACCGGGTTGGCCGTGCGGTTCGAATCCGACCCCGACCTGTGGATGCGGTGAGGCACGTGGACGCCAAGCTCGCCGAGGAACTGCGCCTGCTGCTCGACGCCGCCGCCGAGAGAGCCCAGCCGTGGCTGCACCGGATCGCCCAGCAGGACGCGGACCGGTCCGGTGACGGCGGGCACGACGCGCGCACCTGCGGCTGGTGCCCCGTGTGCAACGCCGTGGCACTGGCCCGCGGCGACCGCTCCGAGCTGGCCTCCAAGGCCGCCGAGCACCTGGCCGGCCTCATCGCCGTGCTGCGCGCCGCGCTCGCCGAGCCCGAGCGGGCCGCCCCTCCCGCGGAGGAGGGGGCGCGCCCGGAGAAGCCGCGCGTGCAGCACATCCCGGTGGTCCGCCGCGCGCGGGGACAGCAGTGCTGACCGTCGGCGTCGACGTCGGCGGGACGAGCGTCCGCGCCGGCGTGGTCGACGGCGACGGCGCGGTCCTCGACACGGCGCGCGCGGCGACCCCCAGCGGTGAGGAAGCCCTGGAGGAGGCCATCGGCGCGACCGTCGCCGAGGTCGCCTCGCGGCACCGGGTGACGGCGGTGGGCCTGGCCGTGGCCGGGTTCGTCGCCTCCGACCGCCGCACGGTGCGGTTCGCACCGCACCTGGCGTGGCGGCAGGCGCCGGTGGCGGACCGCATCGCCCGCCGCGTCGGCATGCCCGTCGTCCTGGAGCACGACGCGAACGCCGCCGCGCTCGCCGAGCACCGGTTCGGCGCGGCCCGCGGCGCCCGCGTGGCCGCGCTGGTGGCCATCGGCACCGGCATCGGCGGCGCGCTGCTCGTCGACGGCGAGGTGTTCCGCGGCGCGCACGGCGTGGCGCCGGAACTCGGCCACCTGCGGCTCGTGCCCGGCGGCCGGCCCTGCCCGTGCGGCAAGAGCGGCTGCTGGGAGCGCTACTGCAGCGGCACGGCGCTGAGCACCACCGCGGTCGAACTGCTGGCCCGCCACCCCGGCGCGTCGACCCTGCTCACCCGCGAGGCGTTGGGCGACTCCCGCGCGGTCACCGGCCGGCGCGTCGCCGCCGCCGCCCGCGACGGCGACCCGCTCGCGCTGCGCGCCGTGGCCGACCTGGCCCGCTGGCTCGGCGAGGGCCTGGCCCTGGTCGCGGACGTGTACGACCCGGAGGTCGTGGTGATCGGCGGCGGGGTGTCGGAGTCCGCGCCGCTGTTCCTCGACGACGCCCGCGACCACTACGCGACCGTGGTGACCGGCGCCGGGCACCGCCCGCTGGCCCGCATCCGGCCCGCGCAGCTCGGCGACGACGCGGGCATCGTGGGCGTGGCGACGCTGGCCCGGGACGTGGCCGACCGCACCGCGCGCAACGGTCGGACCCGCTGAGCCGCGGGCGTTCCGCGTACAGTCGCGTCATGCGCACCAGCGGTGTCCCGGGCTGTGGGCCGGTGTCATCGCCCGACGTGTCGGGGTCGGCATGAGGACCGGCGCGCCGAGCGGGCACGCGGGCTACTTCCACGAAACGGCGTTCTACGGCAGCGACGCCGGCTTCCGCGATCTCGTCGTCCCCTTCCTCGACGAGGGCGTCGCGCACGGCGAACCGGTGCTGGTGGCGTGCGGCGCGGCCAACGAGCGCCTGCTGCGCGAGGCGGTGTCCGACCCGTCGGGCGTCGTGTTCGTGCCGCACACCGAGCAGTACGACCGCCCGACCGAGGCGATCATCGCCTACCGCAAGCTGTTCACCGAGTACGCGGGCGCGCCCCAGATCCGCGTGGTGGGTGACGTTCCCCACCCCGGCACCGGTGCGTCGTGGGACTGGTGGGCGCGCTACGAGGCGGCGGTGAACCAGGTCTTCGCCGAGTTCCCGCTGTGGGGCCTGTGCCCCTACGACCTGCGCACGACCCCGGCGGGCGTGCTGGTGGACGTGCTGCGCACCCACCCGCACGTGACGGGCGCGGACGGCGGGCACGCCGCCAACCCCGAGTACTCGGCGTCGTGGACGTGGTCCGACGTCGCCCCCGACCCGCTCCAGGCCGTGCCGCCCACCGTGGCGCTGACCGACCCGTCGCCGGCCGAGGCCAGGCGCGCGGTGACCGCCGCGGCCTCGACGACCGGGCTGACCGGGGACGAGCGCGACGACATCGTGTACGCGACCAGCGAGGCCGTGACCAACGCGCTGTGCCACGGCAAGCCGCCGGTGTCCGTGCGCGCCTGGTCGGGCCGCGCGCGCCTGGTCGTCGCGGTGACCGACCGCGGCACGGGCCCGTCGTCGCCGCTGGCCGGCCTGGTGCCCACCACGGACACCACGAGCGCGGGCATCGGCCTGTGGCTCACCCACCGCACGTGCGGCGACGTGGCGCTGGCGCGCGACGACGAGGGCTACACGATCCGCCTGACCGTCGGTTCCTGACGGCCCGAGGCGCTGCCGCCGGCCAGGGTGTCGTCGGTCGGGGTGCCGTCGGTCGTGGTGCCGCCGCCGGTCAGAGCACCGCCCCGTCGTCCCAGCCGGAGTCCGGCGGCGGCCCGTTGCGCATCCGCAGCACCAGCCACCCCGCGCCCGAGCACATCACGACCAGCGCCAACGGCGTCCCGATCGCGCCGGTCAACCCGAACAGGCCCGGTGCGACCAGCAGCACCACGCCCAGCAGGATCAGCACCAGCGCCGCGATCGTCCCCGGCCGCAGCACGGGCAGCGGCGGCGGCTCCGGCGGCACGTAGTGGTCGTCCGGGTCGTCCTCGGGGTCGTCCTCGGCGGTGGCCACCGCGGGCCCGCCCTCGGGGCGCGTCGGCTTCGCCGGCTCGGCCTCGTCCTCCGCTTCGGTGTCGTCCACCTCGTCGTCGGACCAGGCGCGCTTGCCCACGCCCTCGCGTTCCAACCCCGCCACGATCTCGGCGAAGGTCGCGTCCACGTCCTCGGGGCCGTCGGTCGGGTCGCGTCGGGAGTTCATCGGCGTGCTCCAGCCCTCCGGGCCCTTCACAGGCGGGTACCAGGTCCCATCGTCCCACGGCGCGGTGTGTCGCGGATCGCGCCAAGTGGCCGATCAACGGACCGTACCCCTTCCACACGGGTCTTCGTTGTGCCCTGTGGTGTCGGCTCCGTAGGCTGGCGTGGGGATCAAGCACGTCGAGGAGGCGCTCCCAGCGGTGCTGTACTGGTTGATGAAACACATCTTTCTCGGGCCGCTCCTGAAGCTGTTCTTCCGACCCCGGATCATCGAGGGCGCGGAGAACATCCCCAAGGAGGGCGGAGCCATCCTCGCGAGCAACCACCTCGCGGTCTCCGACTCGTTCTTCCTCCCGCTCAAGCTGTCGCGCCGGGTCACCTTCCCGGCCAAGATCGAGTACTTCACCGGCAAGGGCCTCAAGGGCGCCTTCCAGCGCTGGTTCTTCTCCGGCGTCGGCCAGGTGCCGATCGACCGGTCGAGCGCCTCGGCGGCCCAGGGGGCCCTGGACACCGGCGTGCGGATCGTGCGCGAGGGCAAGCTGCTCGGCATCTACCCCGAGGGCACCCGCTCGCCGGACGGCCGGCTCTACAAGGGCAAGGTCGGCGTCGCGTGGATCGCCCTGGAGTCCGGCGCGCCGGTCATCCCGATCGCGATGTTCGGCACGGACAAGGCCAACCCCATCGGCTCGAAGATGTGGAAGCCGTACCCGATCCGGATCAAGATCGGCAAGCCGCTGGACTTCTCCCGCTACGAGGGGCTGTCCGGCGACCGGTTCGTGCTGCGGTCCATCACGGACGAGATCATGTACGCCCTGATGGAGCTGTCCGGGCAGGAGTACGTGGACGTCTACGCGGCCAAGGCCAAGGAGGCGCCCGGCTCCGACGGGAAGGCCGCCGACAAGCCCGCGCCGCCCGACCGGCTGCCCGAGACGAAGGCGGGCTGACCAGCACCCCGGCGAACCGCACCCCTAGGGTGTGCGCGTGCGGTTCTTCTACGACTGTGAGTTCATCGAGGACGGGGTCACCATCGACCTCGTCTCCATCGGGGTGGTCGACGAGGAAGGCCGCGAGTTCTACGCCGTGTCCACCGAGTTCGACCCGGCGAAGGCCGGGCCCTGGGTGCGGGCGAACGTGCTGAACCAGCTGCCGCCGCCCTCCAGCCAGGCGTGGCGCAGCCGGGAGCGGATCAGGAACGACCTCCTGGAGTTCCTCGGCGGCGCCAAGGCCAACCGGGACGACATCGAGCTGTGGGCGTGGTTCGCGGCCTACGACCACGTGGCGCTGGCGCAGCTGTGGGGCCCGATGCCCGCGCTGCCGCGCTCCCTGCCGCGCTTCACCCGCGACCTGCGGCAGCGCTGGGAGGACGTGGGCAAGCCGCGACTGCCCCAGCCGCCCGCCGACGCGCACGACGCGTTGGCCGACGCGCGGCACAACCTGGCGCGGTGGAAGGTGATCGAGCTGGAGCGCCTGCGCCGCGGGTTCTCCCAGCGTTGACGCGGCGTTCCCCCGTTCGTCACGTCCGGTGGGTGGACCCTGCCTTGCTGCACCGATCCAGCACGTGTCACGCTTGGGTGACCCGCGCCACGAGAGAGATTGGCTAAGCAAATGCGTATTGGTGTGCTCACCGGCGGTGGCGACTGTCCCGGCCTGAACGCGGTCATCCGCGGTGTGGTCCGCAAGGGCATCGAAGCCCACGGCTGGGACATCGTGGGCTTCCGCAACGGGTGGCAGGGGCCGATCGAGAACCTGACCAAGCCGATCGGGCTCGCCGACGTCGAGGACATCCTGACCCGGGGTGGCACGATCCTCGGTTCGTCGCGCACCAACCCGTACAAGGTCGAGGGTGGTGTCGACCGCATCCGCGAGGTGCTCAAGGAGAACGGCGTCGACGCCCTGATCGCCATCGGCGGCGAGGACACCCTGGGTGTCGCCAAGCGCCTGACCGACGACGGCATCGGCGTCGTGGGCGTGCCGAAGACCATCGACAACGACCTGGGTGCGACCGACTACACGTTCGGCTTCGACACCGCCGTGCACATCGCGACCGAGGCGATCGACCGGCTCCGCACCACGGCCGAGTCCCACCACCGCGCCCTGGTCGTCGAGGTCATGGGCCGCCACGCCGGCTGGATCGCGCTGCACTCCGGCCTCGCCGGCGGCGCGAACGTGATCCTCGTGCCCGAGCGCGAGTTCAACGTCGACCAGGTCATCGAGTGGGTGGAGCGCCGCTTCGAGCGCCAGTACGCCCCGATCATCGTCGTCGCCGAGGGCGCGATCCCGCAGGGCGGCGCCGAGGTGCTGCACTCGGGTGAGAAGGACGCGTTCGGCCACGTGCGGCTGGGCGGCGTCGGCACCTGGCTGGCCGACGAGATCGCCGCGCGCACCGGCAAGGAGTCCCGCGCGGTCGTGCTGGGCCACGTGCAGCGCGGCGGCGTCCCCACCGCGTACGACCGCGTGCTCGCCACCCGGTTCGGCCTGCACGCCGTGGACGCCGTCGCCGAGGGCGACTTCGGCGTCATGGTCGCGCTGAAGGGCACGGACATCGTCCGCGTCAAGCTCGCCGAGGCCACCGCCGAGCTGAAGACCGTCCCGCTGGAGCGCTACCAGGAAGCCGAAGTCTTCTTCGGCTGAACCCACGCCTCCCCGTCCAGGCCCCCGAACACCAGGTCCGGGGGCCTGGACGCACGACACGCGGGCCCCCAACGCACGACACGCGGGTCCCGGACCTACGACACGCGCGTGTCGTAGGTCCGGGACCCGCGTGTCGTGCGTTCAGGGCCCGCGTGTCGTAAGTCCGGGTCAGGGGGCGAAGGCGTTCAGGTGCAGGTAGGCGGCGAACGTGCCCAGCCAGTGCTCGGCGTAGTAGCCGTGGCCGAAGACGTGGCGGAGGCCGGCGGCGCGGTGCTCGGCCGCGGCGGTGCGGGCCAGGTCGGCGTAGCGGTGGGCGGGCGGCAGGGCCTCGGCCACGGCACGCCACTGCCAGGCGCGGGACAGGGCCAGGCCGACCAGGTGGGAGCCGTGCGGGTCGCCCGGGTCGTCCACCGGCACGGGTTCGCGCAGCACCTTCCAGCGCGCCTCCTCCAGGTCCGGCAGGAACGCCTCGAACCACGCGGTGAACTCGTCGGCCGGCAGCACGCGCCGCATCAGGTCGGCCTCGGTCAGCGCCGGGGACAGGAAGTCGGACGCGTCCGGCTCGAACCCGCCGTACCCGGCGTCCTCGCGGTGCCAGCGCAGCGCCGCCCCCGCGCACGCCGCCGCCAGCTCCGAGTCGCCCACCGCGCGCGCCGCGTCGAGCACGAGCCCCGTCGCGAACGCGGTGTTGCCGTGCGTCCCGGTCCGCACCGGCAGCCGCGACCCGGCCACCTTCACGAGATAACGGTCACGCAGCACCGCGCTCAACGGCGCCAGCCCACCCGCCCACGGCGAGCCCCACGTGCGCAGCTCCGCGTCCAGCACCAGCAGCCACGCCCACCCGTAGGGCCGCTCCCAGAACCCGCCGCCCGGCCCGTCGAAGAACGCCGCCTCGACCTCGGCGTTGGCCCGGGTGATCAGCCCGTCGAGCGTCCGGCGCGCCTCGTCGGCACCCGCGACGGAGGGGCGCACCCGCAGCAGCCGGACCGCCAACCAGGTCTGGTGCACGCACGAGTGCCAGTCGAACGACCCGGCGAAGATCGGGTGCAGCACCCGCTGCGGGACCAGGTCGGCGTCGGAGGAGACGATGTGGCTCCAGTGCACGGGGTGGTCCCGGCGCACGTTCTCCACCGCGGTCGCCAGCAGGCGCGCCGCCGTGTCGTCATCCAATCGGGTCTCGGGCATGGGCCACATCATGCACAGCCGGACCCGGGTCCGTCTCTCCATGTGGACGGCTATCTTTAACGTGTGAACTGGACCGTGGACGTGCCCGTGGACACGCTTCCCGAGCTTCCGCCCCTCCCGCCCGAGCTTCGCGACCGGCTCGACGACGCGCTGGTCCGCCCGGCCGCGCAGCAGCCGGAGTGGCCGGACGCGGAGCAGGTGCGCCGCGTGCGCGCCGTGCTGGAGAGCGTGCCGCCCATCACCGTGCCCGCCGAGATCGACCGGCTGCGCGACAACCTCGCCGAGGTCGCCCGCGGCGAGGCGTTCCTGCTGCAGGGCGGCGACTGCGCGGAGACGTTCGCGGACAACACCGAGCCGCACATCCGCGCGAACATCCGGACCCTGCTCCAGATGGCCGTCGTGCTCACCTACGGCGCGAGCCTGCCGGTGGTGAAGATCGGCCGCATCGCGGGCCAGTACGCCAAGCCGCGCTCGTCGGGCATCGACGCGCTCGGCCTGCCGTCCTACCGCGGCGACATCGTGAACTCGCTGGTCCCGACGCCCGAGGCGCGCGTGCCGGACCCGGGTCGCATGATCCGCGCCTACGCCAACGCGGCCGCGGCGATGAACCTGCTGCGCGCCATGACCAGCGCGGGCATGGCCGACCTGCACCGCCTGCACGACTGGAACAAGGACTTCGTGCGCACCTCGCCGGCGGGCGAGCGGTACGAGGCGCTGGCCGGCGAGATCGACCGGGGCCTGCGGTTCATGTCGGCGTGCGGCGTGAGCGACACGTCGCTGCACACCACCGAGATCTTCGCCTCGCACGAGGCCCTGCTGCTCGACTACGAGCGGGCGCTGCTGCGCCTGGACGCGACCGACGAGCGGCAGCCGAGGCTGTACGACCTGTCGGCGCACTTCCTGTGGATCGGCGAGCGGACCCGGCAGCTGGACGGCGCGCACATCGCGTTCGCCGAGCTGCTGTCCAACCCGATCGGCCTGAAGATCGGCCCGACGACGACGCCGGAGATGGCCGTCGAGTACGTCGAGCGCCTCGACCCGCACAACCAGGCGGGCCGGCTCACGCTGATCAGCCGCATGGGCAACGGCAAGGTGCGCGACGTGCTGCCGCCCATCGTCGAGAAGGTCACCGCGTCCGGGCACCAGGTCATCTGGCAGTGCGACCCGATGCACGGCAACACGCACGAGTCGTCCACCGGCTACAAGACCCGGCACTTCGACCGGATCGTCGACGAGGTCCAGGGCTTCTTCGAGGTGCACCGCCGCCTCGGCACGCACCCCGGCGGCATCCACATCGAGCTGACCGGCGAGGACGTCACCGAGTGCCTCGGCGGCGCGCAGGAGATCTCCGACCTGGACCTCGCGGGTCGCTACGAGACCGCGTGCGACCCCCGCCTGAACACCCAGCAGTCGCTGGAGCTGGCGTTCCTCGTCGCGGAGATGCTGCGCAGCTGATCCCGGCCCCGGTACGCGGAGCGGCCCCCGACCTCACGAGGTCGGGGGCCGCTCCGCGTACCGGGGCCGGCTAGAGCGCGATCAGGGTGATCTCGGTGTCCTTGGGCACGCGCTGACCGGCGCGCACGGACTGGTTGACGACCTTGGCCCGGTCACGGCCGTTGAACTGCACGTCCACCCTGAGGCCGGCCTTCTCCAGCTCCTCCTTGGCCTCCTTGACCCGCTTGCCCTCGACCTGCGGCACGGTCACCGCGTTCGACAGGAACACGGTCACCCGCCGGTCGGTGCCCGACACGTTCGAGCCCGCGCCCGGGTCGGTGCGCACGACCTTGCCCGCGTCGACGGACTCGGAGAACTCGGCGGGTCCCTCCACCGGGTCGAACCCGGCCGCGGACAGCTCGCCGAACGCCTCGTCCTTCGACTTGCCGGTGACGCTCGGCACGGGCTTCGGCTGGGGACCCTTGCTGAGCACGATCGACACGGTCGAGCCGATCGGCACCGGCGTGCCGGGGCCCGGGTCGAGCGTCACGACCTTGCCCTTGGGCACGCGGTCGCTGAACGCCTCCTTGGCGGGGTCGACCTTCGGTTGCAGCCCGACGGACCTGATCTCCTGCTCGGCCGCCGCCACCTCGACACCGGACTGGACCTGCGGCACCACGGGCTTGCCCGCGGACACCACGACCCGCACCAGCTCGCCCTGCGTGGTCTCGGTGCCCGCCGGCGGGTCGACGCTGATCACCTCGCCCGCGGGCACCGTGTCGCTGTTCTCCCGGCGCACGGTGTGCTTGAGCGAGGCGGCGGTGATCAGCGCGATGGCGGTGTCCTCCCGCTGGCCGACCAGCTCGGGCACGTTGGTGACCCGGCCGATCGTGAACCACCAGGTGGTGACGCCCACGAGGAGGGTGGCGACCGCGACGACGCTGATCACGGTGATGAGCTGGCGCTTGCCGCGCGCCTGCAGCTCCGCCTGGAGCTGCTCGGGCGTCTTCTTCTTCGGCGCACGCCGGGGGCGCGGCCTCGGCCTGGGGGCCGTCCGGGGCGCCTCGACGGGCGGCACGGGCTGGAACGCGCCGCGCGGGATCGCCCGGGTGCCCTGCGGGCCGGTGACCGGCGTGACGAGCGGGTTGGGCCGGTGCACGGGCACCGTCGGGTCGGCGAACGCCGTGCCCACCGCGGCGCCGACCCGCACCGGCTGCACGCGCACGGTCTGCTCGGTGGGGCCGGGCGCGGGGATCTGCCGGGTGCCCGGGTCGACGAAGGCCGTCGGCTGGGGAGTGATCGGGTGCAGGACGGTCCGCCCGTCCGCGGAGGGCTCGGCCTCGGCGGCGGGGTCGGCGGGGGAAGCCGCGGCGGGCACCGGCACGTCGGCGCTCACCATGCCGAGCCGGGCGCGCACGGCCTCCACCTCGGCCAGGAACGACTCGGCGTTCGCGGGGCGCAGGAACGGCTCCTTGCGGGTGGCCCGGCGCACCAGCTCCGCCACCTCGGCCGGCACGCCCGGCACCGGGGGCACCTCGTCGTTCACGTGCCGGTACGCCACGGAGATCGCGTTGTCGCCCACGTACGGCGGCGCGCCGGTCAGCATCTCGTACAGCAGCACGCCGGCCGAGTACACGTCGCTGCGGGCGTCCGTGTTGCCGGTGGTGACCTGCTCGGGCGAGAGGTAGGCGACCGTGCCGAGGATCACCGAGTCGCTCGTCACGCCCGCCGTGGACACCGCCCGCACCAGGCCGAAGTCGGCGACCTTCACCGCGCCGCCGCGCCCGACCAGCACGTTCTCCGGCTTCACGTCGCGGTGCACGAGGTCGGCGCGGTGGGCCGCGGCCAGCGGCGAGAGCACCTTCTCCAGCACGGTCAGCGCCAGCGGCACGTCGAGCGTGCGGCGCTCGTTGAGCAGGTCGCGCAGCGTGCCGCCCTCGACCAGCTCCATCACCAGGAAGACCCGGTCCTCGTCCACGCCCTGGTCGTGCACCTGCACGACACCGGGGTGGTGCAGCTTCGCCGCGGCACGCGCCTCGCGCTCGAACCGCGCGACGAACTGCGGGTCCGCGGAGAACCTCGGGTCCATGACCTTGATGGCCACGGCGCGCTCCAGGCGGGTGTCCACACCGCGGTACACGGAGGACATGCCGCCTCGGGCCACCAGGGCACCGACCCGGTAGCGTTGTTCGAGCAGCCCGCCGATCACGTTCGTCGCCGACCTTTCCACAGCCGTGGATCGTACGGTGGGGTGGTGCCGATCGGAGCTGTGCGCTGGATCGTCGCACGCGCGCGTGTGGGGTCCGCGTCAAAGTCGCACCAAACAGGGGGTGTCCGCGAGGTGACCCGCAGGTGCACCCCCACCACCCGGTTGGCGCAGGGCGTTGCTCCCGGCGTTGTGGCATCGTGACGCACGTGAGTGCGATTCCTGCCGCTGCGGATGTGCTGGCTCCCGACCTCGAGGTCCTCGACCTCCCCGAGGTCGGCGAGCGCCTTGGCCTGCCGATCAACCGTGTCCACCAGCTGCTGCGCGACGGTCAACTCCTCGCGGAGCGCCGGAACGGCGTCCTCGTCGTCCCCGCCGACTTCCTCGCCGCCGGGGGCGTGGTGAAGGGGCTGCCCGGCACCATCACGGTGCTGCGGGACTCCGGCTACTCGACCGAAGAGATCCTCCGGTGGCTGTTCACCGAGGACGAGACCCTGCCGGGCACGCCCATCGAGGCGTTGCGCGGCGACCGCGGCCGTGAGGTGAAGCGGCGCGCCCAGGCGATGGGCTTCTAGGAACGCTCCTCCCCGTCGACCGGGCCGATCGTCGTCCGGGCGGCCCCACCCCGGGGCGCCCGGACGGCGCGCTCCGGCGCTCACCCCCGCCCGGTCACGTGTACCGGCTCGACAGCTTCAGCGGGTCGGGCCTGGTCAGCGAGGCGCACGCGAGCGCCGACACCAGCGCGGTGCAGGCCAGGTAGCCCCACGAGTACAGCGCCGTGTCGCCGTTGGGGTAGGTGACCAGCAGCATCCACACGGAGAAGAACGCGCCGGCCTTCAGGGCCGTCCCGGACCAGTGGAACGCCGCCGCCATCACCAGCGGCCAGCTGAAGTACCAGGGCAGCGTGGCGGGGGACAGCAGCGCGACGGCCAGCATGGTGATCGCGGCCCGCCGCACCGCGTCGGGGCCGCCGTCCTGCGCCGCCCACCACTGCCGCCACGCGATGTAGACGAGCAGCAGCGACCCGAGGCCGCGCGCGATCGTCATGAACCAGCCCGGTTCGACCCGGACGAACGAGTCGACCACGGTGTGCGCGAAGTCGCCGACCGCGCTGGGCAGCGACAGCCAGTTCACGATCGTGGACGACGAGCTGAGCGCGGGTATCCAGCCGAGGTCCAGCCCCGAGACCAGGGTGGTGGCGGCGAACACGGCGACGAACACGGCCACGCCGCCCGCGATGGCCTTGCCGAGCTGGGCCGTGCGCGACCCGTGCAGCCGCCGCGCCCAGACGAGGATGAGGAACGGCAGGGCGACCGCGGCCGTGGCCTTCACCGCGAACGCGAGCGTCACCACGGCCAGCCCCAGGACGTGCCTGCGGTCGAGCACCAGCAGCACGCCGGCGGCCAGCAGGCCCACCATGAGCAGGTCGTTGTGGGCCCCGCCGATGAGGTGCACGAGCATCAGCGGGTTCGCCGCGGCCACCCACAGCGCGGTGGCGGGCCGGCCGCCGAGGTGCCGGGTCAGGCCCGGCAGCGCCCAGCAGAGCAGGAACAGGCCGCACGCCAGCACGAACCGCATGACGACGACACCGCCGATCACGCTCGCGCCGGTGGACCAGACGACGCCCTCGGCGAGCATCAGGAACAGCGGCCCGTAGGGCGCGGGCGTGTTCTGCCACACCCAGCTCACGTTGTCCGACAGCGGGCTCTGGAGCACCGCCGGGCCGACCGAGTACGGGTCCAGGCCGTTGAGCGCGATCTGCCCCTGGGCGAGGTAGCTGTAGATGTCCTTGCTGAACAGCGGTGGCGCGAACAGGAGCGGCAGGGTCCAGGCGACGATCGCGGTGAGCACGGCGGCGCTGCCCACGTGCCCGTTGCGGACCATCCGGCCGAGCCTGATCCACGACCAGATCACCATGCCGAGACCGATGTAGAGGACGGCGGTGGCCAGGTCGTGGCCGTGGCCGTACCTGATCCAGCTCAGCGAGGTGTCGGCGAGCAGCGGGTCGCGCTTGAGGATCGCGCCCGCGCCGGTCCCGCCCAGCGCGACCAGCATGACGCCGGCCACACCCAGCAGGATCGTGCGGATGGGGATGCCACCGGGGTCCGGTCGATCCCGCGCCTGGGTAGCCGACGACCGCACCGGCTCGACAGGTGCGGCGCTCGATCGGGGAGGGGACGGGGTCGCGGCCATCGCGGGAACATCGTTGCACAAGCCCAGGAGGGAGCGGCACGTGATGGTCCAACCTGGTGACAGGCTCGTAACACCCGGAGCGATCCTCGCACGTGGCGCTCACCCGGGCGAGTGACCACATGGAGTATTCGACGTGGGCGTTCATCCGGTTCGGGTGAGGCGGGGCGAGCCCGTCAGGAGCGCGCGTGCGCCCGGGACGACAGCGGGAGGTGACGGCGGCAGCCGGCGCCCTGCCCGGTGATCCGCTGCGCGGCGAGCTTCCCGGAGACCAGCACCGGCGGCACGCCCACACCCGGCGTGGTGCCGCAGCCCGCCAGCACCGCGTTGTCGAGCACGAGGTTGCGCGGCCGGAACGGCCCGGTCTGCGCGAACGTGTGCGCCGCGGAGAACGGGGTGCCGGCCGCCAGGCCCATCCCGGCCCAGTCACGCGGGGTGACGAGCTGCTCCACCTCGATCGAGTCGCCGAACCCGGTCAGGCCCCGTCGTTCCAGGACGCCGACGAGTTCGTCCCGGTAGGCCGGGCCGACGCGCTCCCAGTCGATCGGGCCGGTGCGCAGGTTCGGCGCCGGGGCCAGCACGAACATGCCCTGGCCCTCGTCGGGCGGGGCGGTGACCAGCAGCGACGGGTCGCTCATCAGCGTGCCGCGGCGGGTCAGCTCGTCGAACGTCCGGTCCCACGCGTCGCCGAAGAAGATCGTGTGGTGGGCCAGCTCGGGCCAGGTGCGCGGCACGCCCGCGTGCAGCACGACGGCGGAGGGGGACCAGGTGATCGGCAGCGGGCGGCGCGGCTGGTGGCCGAGCAGCCGGTAGGAGGCGGGCAGGTCGGGGGTGAGCACGACCGCGTCGCACGGGATGCGCTCGCCGTGGGTGGTGCGCACGGCGGTCACCCGGCCGCCGATCCGCTCCAGCCACGCCACCTGGGTCTGGTACCGCAGGTCCGCTCCCGCGTCGGTCGCCGCGGCGGCGAGGGCGTCCGGCAGCGCCCGCATCCCGCCGCGCGGGTGGTGGACGCCCGCGACGGTGTCCATGTAGGCGATCACGGCGTAGGCGGCGAGCGCGCGGCGGGGCGGCACGCCCGCGTACAGGGACTGGAAGGAGAAGACGCGCCGCAGCCGCTCGTCGTGCAGGAACCGGGCGACGGACGGGCCGAGGCGGCCGAACCCGCGCAGCGCGGCGAGCCGGGCCAGCTGGGGGGTCAGGAGGGACAGCGGCGAGTCGAAGTTCGCCCCGATGAACGCGTCGCGCTCCACCCGGTACAGCTCGGTCAGCCAGCGGCGGAGGTCGCGGTAGCCCAGCGCCTCGCGCGGCCCGGCGAACCTGCGCACCTCGGCCTCCATGGCGTCCGCGTCGGCGTGCACGTCGAGGACGGAGCCGTCGGCGAACCTGGCCCGGTAGGCCGGGTCCACGGGGAGCAGGTCGAGCCGGTCGCGCAGCGAGTCGCCCACCGCGTGCAGGGCCTCGTCGACCAGCTCGGGCATGGTCAGGACGGTGGGGCCGGTGTCGAAGCGGTAACCGCCGAGGTCGAGCCGCCCGACCCGGCCGCCGGGCACGGCGTCGCGCTCGACCACGGTGACGCGGCGGCCCGCGCCGAGCAGGTGCAGGGCCGCGGACAGCCCCGCGAGGCCCGCGCCCACCACGACGACGTGGTCGGTGGGTCCGGTGACGGTGCGCGTCCGCGTCGTGCGTGGGGGCATCGTTCAGCGGGTCCGTTTCGTGGCGCTGACCGCCAGTTCGGCGAGGCGCTCGGCGGCGGGTTCGGCGACGGGCGCGGCGTGCAGGGCGCTCAGCGCGGACGCCGTCAGCTCGGTGATCCGCCGCTCGACGGCGTCGACCGCGCCGACGTCGCGCAGCTGCGCGCGGGCCTCGTCGACGGTGGCGGCGTCCAGGTCGGGGCGGCCCAGCGCCTCGTGCAGCACGTCCGCGCCGCGCTGCATGCCCAGGGCGACGAGGAGGGTGCGCTTGCCCTCGCGCAGGTCGTCGCCCGCGGGCTTGCCGGTGACGGCCGGGTCGCCGAACACGCCGAGCAGGTCGTCGCGCAGCTGGAACGCCACGCCGATGTCCCGGCCGAACGCGCGCAGGCCGTCGACGAGGGCGGGGGAGCCGCTGCCGATGGCCGCGCCCATGTGCAGCGGGCGTTCGACGGTGTAGGCGGCGGTCTTGAGGCGGTCGATGCGCAGCGCGGCGTCCGGGGAGGAGTCGCCCCGGGCCTGGGTGAGCACGTCGAGGTACTGGCCGGCCAGCATCTCGGTGCGCATGTCCCGCCACGGCAGGCTGAGGCGCTGGAGCGCGTCGGTGGGCAGGCCCGCCGCGAAGAGCATGTCGTCGGCCCAGGCGAGCGCGACGTCGCCGATCAGCACGGCCGCGGCCAAGCCGAAGCGCTCGGGCGCGCCGAGCCAGTCCTCGGCGCGGTGCTGCGCGGCGAAGCGGACGTGCACGGTCGGCATGCCGCGGCGCGTCTCGGAGGCGTCCATCAGGTCGTCGTGCACCAGGGCGCACGCCTGGATCAGTTCGAGGGAGCTGACCGCGGTGAGCACGGCCGCCGCTTCCGGGCTCTCCGGGTCGCCGCCCGCGGCGCGCCAGCCCCACCAGGCGAACGTCGGCCGGATGCGCTTGCCGCCGCCGAGGACGAAGTCGGCCAGCGCGTCGACCGCGCCGGTGAAGCTCTCCTCCATGCGGGCCCCGAGGGCCCGGCGGTCGGCGAGGTAACCTGCCAACGCCTCGTCGACGTGCTTGGGCAGTTCTAGGTCCAGCGGGTGGAGCGGCACCCGCCTATCGTCGCCTCTGCCGGTTCGGGGGGCCCAACCGGGTGGGTGGACGCCCCGCTGATCCCTGCTTGCCGTTCCGCTGGTCCCATCTGGTGAAAGCCTCCTTCCACGCTGTGGGTGTGCCTTTAGGCTGGTGGCATGACGTCGGTGGTCGAACGCCTGAGCGGGGGCTCCCCCGTGTTCTCCGTGGAGTTCTTCCCGCCCCGGGACGCGGCGGACGAGACCGTGCTGTGGCGCGCGATCCGCGAGCTGGAGCCCCTCGACCCGGCGTTCGTGTCCATCACGTACGGGGCGGGCGGCTCGTCGCGCGACCGGACCATCCGGACCACCGGGCGCGTGGTGCAGGAGACGACGCTGGTGCCGATGGCGCACCTGACGGCCGTCGACCACTCGGTGGCCGAGCTGCGGAACGTGATCGGCTGGTACGCGGCGGTGGGCGTGCGGAACATCCTGGCGGTGCGCGGCGACCCGCCCGGCGACCCCAACGGCGAGTGGGTGCCGCACCCCGACGGGCTGACGTACGCGGAGGAGCTGGTCCGGCTGTGCCGGGAGCTGGGCGACTTCTGCGTGGGCGTGGCGGCGTTCCCCTACGGGCACCCGCGGTCGGCCGACCTGGACGAGGACACCCGGTACCTGGTGCGCAAGCTGCGGGCGGGGGCGGATTTCGCCATCGCGCAGCTGTTCCTGGACGTGGACGACTTCCTCAGGCTGCGCGACCGGGTGCGGGCGGTGGGCTGCGACACGCCGTTGCTGCCGGGGCTGATGCCGTTGACGACACCGCGGACGCTGGCCAAGACGGTGGAGCTGTCGGGGGCGCCGCTGCCGCCCGCCGTGGCGCGGCGGTTGGAGCCGCTGGCGGGTGACGCGGCGGCGTTCCGCGAGGCCGGGGTGGACCTGGTGACGGAGATGGGGGAGCGGTTGCTGGCCGAGGGCGTGCCGGCGCTGCACTTCTACACGTTCAACCGGTCGAAGGCGACGCGCGAGGTCGTCGGGCGGCTGGGGCTGGTGCCCGCCCGGGCGTGAGCCGGGGCCGGGTCGGCTTCCCCGGCCGGGGTGTCGTGGTGACGGCACCCCGACCGGGACCGTGCAGGGCGTGGCCGCCCTAGGAGTGCAGGTGCCGCTCGGTGGCCGAGTCGAGGGTCACGCCGAGGCGGTTCAGGCCGTTGATGCTGATGATCAGCGCCAGCAGGTCGGCCAGCTCCTTCTCGGCGAACGCCTTCGACGCCCGCTCCCAGAGGTCGTCGGGCACCCCGTGCTCGCCCGGGCGCGTCACGGCGTCGGTCAGCTCGAGGGCGACCCGCTCGGTGTCGCTGAAGAACCGCGACTCGCGCCACACGGAGACCGCGAAGAGGCGCTGGGGGTTCTCGCCCGCCTTGAGCGCGTCCTCGGTGTGCATGTCGACGCAGAACGCGCAGCCGTTGAGGACCGAGGCGCGCAGCTTCACCAGTTCGAGGAGGGTGTGGTCGACGTGCTCGGTGGTGTAGGTGTTCAGGGCGATCATCAGCTTGTACGCACGGGGTGCGACCTCGGCGAAGTTCATCCTCATGCGGGGAGGACGAGACGGCGGCCGGTGGTGTGACAGGCCCGGCGCGTCAGGCGACCGCGTTCCGGCGGTGGGCGACCGCCGCGAGCACCACGACGATCAGGGCCGCGCCGCCGGTGAGTCCGGCCACCAGCATGGTCCAGCCGAAGTACGACACGGAGTTCGCCCCGGCGTAGCGCACCGTGGCGTTCAGCATCGACGCCTGGCCGGGTTTGGGTGCCCAGGCGATCGTGGCGTTGTCTTCTTCTCGCCCGTTCGTGTCGATGATTTCACCCGGGAAGCTGATCTTGACCTGGATGTCGGCCCGCTCCGGCGGCACCTGGGTCAGGTCCACCGAGCCGGACAGCGTCACCAGGTCGCCGGAGCGGCGGAAGTTCAGCTGGTAGCGGCTGGACGAGGCGCTGGTCGCGATCGACAGGGCTCGGACCTCGTCGAACGTCAGGCCGCTGAAGAACACCTGGGTGCCCACGTACTCGTCGGCGGCGTACGGCTTGGTCGTGACGCGGCCGGCCAGTTCGCCCGGCACCTTCAGCCGGGGGCCCGGGTCGTCGTCCCGGGTGGGTGGCGTGGCGGCGGTGATCTCGCCCGACACGCGGTCGTCCTGCGACAACGCCATGGCGGCGTGCAGCCGGACGCACCCCGTCAGCGACAGCAGCGCGAGGAGGAGAACCGGGAGGAGGAGCGCGGAGGCCCTGGACACGCGGTCATCCTGCCGGCTGCCGTCAAAAGTTGACCTGCGGTCCGTAATCGTGAGCCTCGCTAAATACCTGTCGGTGGTACAGGGGCCGCAGGTAACGTGCGGCGCATGTCAACCTCCTCGGCCGGCGTGCACGGCATCAGCAACCAGTTCGTAGCCGACTACGCGGCGGCGGACCCGCTGGTCGCCACGTCCATCGGCCTGCCCGGCCACGACCACAGGTTGCCCGACTACTCGCCCGAGGGGCACGCGGCGCGGGAGGAACTGGCCCGCAAGGCGCTCGCCGCGGTGGAGGCGGCGGAGCCCGCGGACAAGTCCGAGGCCGACGCGAAGGCCGTGTTCCTGGAGCGGGTCGGGCTCGAGGTCGAGCTGTACGAGGCCGGGTTGGTGGAGGGCAACCTCAACGTCATCGCCAGCCCGGTGCAGTCGCTGCGCGAGGTGTTCGACCAGATGCCCACCGCGACCCCGGACGACTGGGCCGTGATCGCCGAGCGGCTCAAGGCGGTGCCGCGGGCGCTGGCCGACCTGCGCGCCGGGTTGGCGTCCTCCGCGGACAAGGGGCGGGTCTCGGCCCTGCGCCAGGTCACCCGGGTCGCCGAGCAGTGCGACACGTGGGCCGGGCGCGGCGGGCAGTCGTCGTTCTTCGCCGACTTCGTCGCGGGCGCCCCCGGTGACGGCGCGCTGCGGACGGAGCTGCTGGCCGGCGCGGAGGCCGCCGCCTCGGCGTACGGGGACCTGGCGGCGTTCCTGCGGGCCGAGCTGGCGCCCCGGGCCCCGGAGAAGGACGCGGTCGGCGAGGACGTGTACCGCCTCCAGTCGCGCTACTTCACCGGGTCGAAGCTGGACCTGGCCGAGGCCTACGAGTGGGGCTGGGCGGAGTTCACCCGCATCGAGACCGAGATGAAGCAGGTCGCGGGCCGGATCAAGCCGGGCGCCTCGCTCGCCGAGGCCGCCGGGGCGCTGGACGCGAACCCGCGGTACCTGGTGCACGGCAAGGACGGCCTCCGGTCGTGGATGCAGGAGCTGTCCGACAGGGCCCTCCGGGACGTGCGGGGCGTGCACTTCGAGCTGCCCGACGAGCTGATGGCGCTGGAGTGCCGCATCGCGCCGCCCGGCGGCGGCGTGGGCGCCTACTACACCGGCCCGACGCCGGACTTCTCCCGGCCCGGCCGCATGTGGTGGTCCGTGCCGGACGACAAGCAGGAGTTCTCCACCTGGCGCGAGGTCACGACCGTCTACCACGAGGGCGTGCCCGGCCACCACCTCCAGGTCGCGACGGCGGTCTACCAGGCCGGGAAGCTCAACGACTTCCAGCGGCTGCTGTGCTGGGTCTCCGGGCACGGCGAGGGCTGGGCGCTGTACGCCGAGCGGCTGATGCGCGAGCTGGGCTACCTGGAGGACGACGGCGACCTGCTGGGCATGCTCGACGCCCACCTGTTCCGCGCGGCCCGGGTGATCATCGACATCGGCATGCACCTCGAGCTGGAGATCCCGAGGGGCGCCGGCTTCCACGAGGGCGAGCGGTGGACGCCGGAGCTGGGCCTGGAGTTCATGCTCACCCGCACGATCACCGACCCGGCGCACGTGCGCGACGAGATCGACCGCTACCTGGGCTGGCCCGGCCAGGCCCCGTCGTACAAGCTCGGCGAGCGGCTGTGGCTGGCGGCGCGCGACGACGCCCGCGCGCGGCACGGGTCCTCGTTCGACCTGAAGGTGTTCCACAAGGACGCGCTGGAGATGGGCGCGATGGGCCTGGACACGCTGCGCGAGCGCTTGGCGGAACTGTGACGTTCTGATTCGATCGGAACCGGTGGCCTCACGCACAGGTCACCGGTTCCGGTGTTTGATGTCCTGTGGACGAGCGAGGGGGGACCTGTGGGCGGACGGACGAGGCGCGCGGCGCTCGGGGCGTTGGCGGTCGCGCTGGTGCTGCTCGGCGCGGCTCCCGCACAGGCGCAGCCCGGGGTGGGCGACCAGGCGCAGTGGCGCATCCGGCAGGACATCGTCGACCACGCGCTGCGCGAGGTCGGCCAGCGCGAGGGCAAGGGCAACTTCTACCCGGAGAAGTACCGGGACGTGGAACCCGGCGTCCTGCGCCCCGCCGAGTGGTGCGGCGTCTTCGTCAACTGGGCGTGGGCGACCGCGGGCGTGGTGGACAAGCCGTCGATGCGGCCCGCCCCCGGCGCGTCCGTGCTGGAGCAGGGCCACTGGGCGACGTACTGGCAGAAGTGGGGCAAGACCACCGGCCGCTGGAAGGACATCTCCGAGCGGGACGTGGAGCCGGGTGACGCCGTCGTGTACGGCAACTTCCCCGACTTCCACGCGCACGTGGGGCTGGTGGTCGAGGTCAAGTACGACCGGACCGGGCGCAAGGCCACGCACGTGCGGACGGTCGAGGGGAACTTCGGCGACCGGGTCGTCTACTCGAAGCTGCGCAGCATCGAGGGGCTCAACGCCGGCAAGTACCTGAAGGCCACCGGGTTCGTGTCGCCGTTCTAGCCGTCCGGCGTCCCCGCCGTCCTAGTCGTCCCGGTCGATCGGCAGGGTGCGGCCCAGGACCGCGAAGGGGCGCGGGTCGCCGGTGAACTGGTAGTGCCGCAGCACGTCCGCGAAGCCCATGCGCCGGTAGAGGCGCCACGCCTTGCTCGGACCCTCGGGGGTGGACAGCAGGACGCGTGACGTCGGCACGCCCGCCAGCAGGTTGCGCAGCAGCTGCTCGCCGACGCCGCGGCCCTGGGCGCGCGGCAGGACGTGCAGCTCGGTGAGCTCGAAGTAGTCGCGCATCCACTCCTCGACCGCGTTCGGCCCGGCGACGGTGGTCAGGCCGTGGCGCACCTGCTCGTGCCACCACTGGCCCACCGAGCCGCGGTAGCCGTAGCCGATGCCGATCAGCTCGTCCTCCTCGCCCAGGGCCACCACGCACCGCCAGCCCTCGCGCAGCATGTGCGCCAACCACATGGGGGCGCGCTGCTCCGCCGTGCCGGGCGGGTAGCCCATGGCGCTCACGTACAGCGCCAGGGCCTCGCCGAGGCGGGCGTTGAGCTCGCGGGGGGACAGCTCGACCAGCCGTTGCGACGGTGCCGCGGTCACCGCGCCACCTCGGCGGGTGTGCCGCCGGTCAGCTCGACCAGGCCGGCGTAGGTGGTGGGGTAGACGGCGTGCGGGTGGCCCGCGGCGGCCCACACCACGTCGTACTGCTCCAGGGCCACGTCCACGAAGGTGCGGATGGGCGCGGGGTGGCCGACCGGCGAGACGCCGCCGATCACCTGGCCGGTGTGCTGCCGGACGAAGTCCGGGGTGGCGCGCTCGATGCGGTCCGCCCCGGCCAGGGCGGCCAGCGTGGCGGTGTCGGCGCGGTGCGCGCCGGAGGTGAGCACGAGCAGGGGTGTCGCCTCGTCGCCCCGGACGGCGGCGAACACGAGGCTGTTGGCGATCGCGCCGACCGGCACGCCGACCGCCTCGGCCGCCGCGGCGGCGGTGCGGACGGCGTCGGCCAGCACGCGGATGCCGTTCGCCGCGTCGTGGTGCCCTGCTTCGGCCAGGGCGGCGGAGACCTTGCGGATGCCGGGGTGGTCGAGTGCGCTCACCCGTTCATGAGACCACGCGCGGTCGGGTTGAGGAGTGCCGGGCCGGCAGGATAGTCTTGGTCTGCTCGAACGTCTGTTCGAGCAATGCCTTGGTGGTGGGGCGGGGGAAGCGCCCCACCACCAAGTGCCGCCGTCTCCCCGCGGCGGTCGTCGCCGTCCCGACGCCGCGAGGAGGCCGCGAGATGACTTCGACCTTCCCCCGCCTCCCACTCCCGCCGGCGTCGGCGGTGCACCTGCTCGCCCAGGCCCGTTCCTGCCTCGCGCAGGCCGGGCGGGAGGCCGACCCGGCCGCTCGTTTCGCGGAGGCGTACCTGGCCGCGATGCGCGCGGCGGCGGCCGTGCTGGCGGCGCGGGGCCGTCCCCACCGGGGACGCGCCAAGCCGACCAGCGTCTGGGTCCTGCTGCCCCGGCTCGCGCCGGAGCTGCGCGAGTGGGCCGCGTACTTCGCCGAGTGCTCGGCGACGCGCGCGGCCGTCCTGGCGGGCATCACCGGGCGGGTCACGCCGAGAGCGGCCGACGACCTCGTGCGCCAAGCGGCGCAGTTCACCGAACTGGTCGACGAGATCATGTACGAGGACAGAACACTGTGAGCAGGGGACTGGTCGACTACGACCGCCTGATCGACGTCGTCGAGCTGGAGGCCGAACGCCTGGCCGCCTCGGTGGCCGGGCAGCGCCCGGAACGCCAGGTGCCCGCGTGCCCCGGCCTGAACCTGGGGGAGACGGCGCGGCACGTCGGCAGCACCTACCGGATGGTGTCGACCTGGTTGAGGGAGGGCAGGCAGCCGCTGGTGTGGCAGCAGGACCCGGGGCGCGGGCAGCCCCTGGAGGAGTACGTGCGCGCCGGCGTGCCCGCGTTGGTGCGGGCGCTGCGGGTGCGCGACCCGGACGACTTCTGCGAGACGTGGTGGCCCGCCGAGCGGACGGCCGCGTTCTGGGCGAGGCGGCTCGCGCACGAGTCCACCGTGCACCGCATGGACGTGCAGTCGGCGGCCGGGCTGCCGATCGACCCGGTGGACGACGACATCGCCGAGGACGGCGTGGACGAGGTGCTGACCCTGTGGCTGGGGCACCGGCTGGACGTCCTCGGCGTGCGCGGCACGCGGCCCGGGTCGGTGGCGGTGCGGGCGGGGGAGCGGACGTGGATCGCCGTCGCGGGGCCGGAACCGGCGACGGCGCGGCTGGTGCCGCCCGGCGGGGAAGCGGTGGCGGACGGTCGGGTCGGTGGCACGCCGATGCAGGTCTACCGCTGGTTGTGGGGCCGCATCCCGGACCGCGAGCTGCCGCCGGCGAGCGGTGACCACGACGCGATCGCGCAGCTGTGGGCGTTGCTGAGGCTGGCCACGAAGTAGGCCGGTCCTCCCGGGGCGGGCGCCGTCCCGGGAGGACCCCTCGTCGCTACAGGGTGAGCGACGCCACCTCGTGCAGGCCGTCGGTCTTCGCGGTCTCCAGGCGGAAGCGGGACTCGCGGCCCTCGAACTCCAGGATGCCGACCGAGTTGCCGAAGTGCGGACCGCTCAGCTTGTGCCACGCCACCGGGTCCGGCGAGATGCCGCGGCGGTCGGCCAACCAGCGCAGGAACCGCGCGATCGGCTTCGACCACGACAGGCGGAACGCGGGGCGGAAGATCCACGGCGGGTCGTTGTGCACCGGCGAGCACACGAGTTGGTAGACCTTGGCGTCGACCTTCGAGGCGAACGACGCGCGCGCCGCGTAGCTGTGGTGCACGTCGCCCGACAGCACGCACACCGTGCCCGGCGCGTCCTCGGCCTTCGAGACGCGCTCCAGCAGCCTCGCCAACCGCTCGAACGACGCGCGGAACGCGGGCCAGTGCTCCAGGTCCGACACCTGGCGCACCGTCTCGCCGATCCGGCCGCGCAGGCCCGGCAGGCCCGCCATGCGCTCGTTCAACGACTGGAGGTGGCTCAACCCGTGCGGCATGAGCCACGGCAGCGAGGACCCGATCAGCAGGTGCTCGAAGTCGCCGGTGGCGTTCTCCTCGATCCACTCGAACTCGCCGTTGCCGACCATCAGCCGCTCCGGCCCGGACAGGATGCGCCCGCTGCGGGTGTCGATCACCAGCAGCCGGATCGGCCCGAAGTCGCGCTTGTAGCTCCACCGCGTCGACTTGTGGCCGTCGACCTCCCGGTCGGCCTCCTCGGCGAAGTCCTCCAGGAGCTGCTGCACGTCGCCGCCCGTCGTGCGCACCTTCTGGTACAGCGGGTCGCGCGCCAGCTCGTCCGGCGACAGGTTGCCCAGGTGCTGGTAGACCCAGTACGACGCCAACCCCGCGCGGATGCGCTCGGGCCACCACTTCTTGGTCGCCATCTGCTCCCGCCAGGTGCGGGAGGTGTTCCAGTCGTCGCGCACGTCGTGGTCGTCGAAGATCATCGACGTCGGCACCACCGACATCAGCCAGCGGATCTCCGGGTCGGCCCACGACTCGTGGTACAGCTCGGCGTACTCGCGGAACGACACGACCTCGCCCACGGGCTCCGGCCGCCGCTCCGCCAACCACTCCGTGATCCGCGGCGTCGGCTCGTCGGCGTACACCTGGTCGCCCAGCAGCACGAGCGCGTCCGGCCACCGCTCGACCGGCTCGTCCTTCATCCGCAGCGCGTACGAGTCCAGCGCGTCCACGCCGAGCTTGTCGGCCTTGGTGGGGTTGGGGATCGCCTTCGCCGCGCGGCACGAGCCGAACAGCATGCGCCGCACCGGACCCGTGCGGATCACCGGCGCGGGGAACGGCGACTCCGCCGGTGGCCACACCACGTCGCCGCCGATCCGCACGTCGTAGGGGATCGTCGTGCCGGGTTCGAGGTCCTCCACCACCACCAGGGCGAAGTGCTGCTCGCCCACCTGGAACGTGGCCGCGCGGTGTCCCGCGATCTCGACCTCACACGCCGTGTCCGTCTCCACCCAGAGCGTGGCCGACCTGGGGTCGACGTGCCTGAGCACCGGACCGAGCACCAACTCCGCCATGGGGCAGACGTTACCTTCGGTCCATGACCACGAGGTGGACCGATGTCGTCATGGACTCCCGCGATCCCGTAGCGCTCGGCCGGTTCTGGGCGTCGCTGCTGCGCACGGAGGTCGTCGACGAGAGCCCCGACGAGGTGGACGTGGCGGTGGCGGACGGGCAGGAGCTGGTGATCGTGCCGGTGGCCGACCCGAAGGTGGGCAAGAACCGCGTGCACCTCGACCTCGCGTCGTCGTCGGCGGAGGAGCAGGCGGAGATCGTGGCGCGCGCGCTGGAACTGGGCGCGGTGCGGGCGGACGTCGGGCAGCGCGACGTGCCGTGGGTGGTGCTGGCGGACCCGGAGGGCAACGAGTTCTGCGTGCTGGAGCCGCGTGCGGAGTACACCGGGATCGGGCCGGTCGCCGCGGTGGTCGTGGACGCGCTGGACCCGACCGCGCAGGCCGCCTTCTGGGCCGGTGTGAGCGGGCTGCCGGTGGTGCGGGAGCACGACGACTGCGCGTCGCTGCGGCGGGACAGCGGACCGTGGCTGGAGTTCGTCCGCGTGGCCGAGCCGAAGACGGGCAAGAACCGCGTGCACCTCGACGCGGCGCCGTTCGCCGACGGCGACATCGCGACCGAGGTGGCGCGACTGGAGGCGGCGGGCGCGGTGCGCGTGGACGTCGGGCAGCGCGACGTGCCGTGGGTGGTGCTGGCGGACCCCGAGGGCAACGAGTTCTGCGTGCTGACGCCCCGCTGACCGCCCGCCGGCAGGCGATTCCGGTCGGCGCCCTGTGACTCCGGGGTGCCGTCGTCTACAGTGCCGATATGCAATATATCAGTCGGGCGCTGTACCGGGACCAGGCGCTGACCGCGATCCGCGAGGCCATCCTGGGCGGCGACCTGGCACCCGGCACGCCGATCAAGGACGTCGAGCTGGCCGAACGCCTCGGCCTGTCCCGCACCCCCGTGCGCGAGGCGCTGGCCCGGCTGACCGACGAGGGCCTGGTCGAGACCAAGCCGCACAGCTACACCCGCGTCACGCCGCTCGACACCACCGCCGTGCGCGACGCTCAGGTCGTCATCCAGAGCATGCACGCCCTGGCCGCGCGCCTCGCCGTGCCCGCGCTGACGGCCGCCGACCTCGACGGGATGCGCGCGGCCAACGCGGCGTTCGCCCAGGCGCTCGCCACCGGGGACGTGCCCGCCGCCCTGGCCGCGGACGACGACTTCCACGCCGTGGCCGTGCGGCGCAGCGGCAACTTCGCGGTGATCGCCACGATCGAGCGCTACACGCCGCTCGTGCGCCGCCTGGAACGCCTGCGCTTCGCCGCGCCCACCGGCCGCCACTCGGTGGCCATGCACGACGAGATCACCACCGCCTGCGCCGCCCGGGACGCCGACCTGGCGTCCCGGCTCGTCGAGCGCAACTGGGCGACCCTGCTCGAACTGCTGGAGGAGAACTGAGATGGCGCTGTCCGACTTCCCCCGGTACCCGCTGACGTTCGGCCCGTCGCCGGTGCACCCGCTGGAACGGCTCACCCGGCACCTCGGCGGCGCGTCGGTGTGGGCCAAGCGCGAGGACTGCAACTCCGGCCTCGCCTTCGGCGGCAACAAGACCCGCAAGCTGGAGTACCTCGTCGCCGACGCCCTGGCCACCGGCTGCGACACGCTCGTCTCCATCGGCGGCGTGCAGTCCAACCACACCCGCCAGGTCGCGGCGGCGGCGGCGCGCGCCGGGTTGAAGTGCGTGCTGGTGCAGGAGAGCTGGGTCGACTGGCCGGACGCGGTGTACGACAGGGTGGGCAACATCCTGCTGTCGCGCCTCATGGGCGCCGAGGTCCGGTTGGTGGAGGCCGGGTTCGGCATCGGCGTGAAGCCCGCGTGGGAGGAGGCCGTCGAGGGCGTCCGGGCGGCGGGCGGCACGCCGTACCCGATCCCGGCGGGCGGTTCCGACCACCGGCTGGGCGGGCTGGGCTTCGCCGGCTGGGCGGCCGAGGTCGAGCGGCAGGAGGCGGAGCTGGGTGTGCGCTTCGACACGATCGTCGTGTGCTCGGTGACCGGCAGCACGCAGGCCGGGATGGTCGCCGGCTTCGCCGGGAGCGGCCGGCGGGTCGTCGGCATCGACGCGTCGGCCAAGCCGGACGCCACCCGCGACCAGGTGCTGCGCATCGCGCGGAACACGGCCGGGCTGCTGGAGGTGGAGGTGGCCGAGTCCGAGGTGGTCCTGGACGACCGGTTCCACGAGGGCGTCTACGGCGTGCCCGGAGAGTCCACAGTGGACGCCATGCGGCTCGGCGCCAGGCTGGAGGGGATGATCACGGACCCGGTCTACGAGGGCAAGTCCCTGGCCGGTCTGGTCCGGCTGGTGGAGACCGGGGAGATCCCCCGGGACTCGACGGTGCTGTACGCGCACCTGGGCGGCCAGCCCGCCCTCAACGCCTACAGCTCGCTGTTCCGCTGACGGGGCGCGGGCGTGCCCACGGACGCGCCCGGCGTCACGCCCGCAGTCGCAACCCCTTCGGGGTGGCGCGGAACCCGGCCTCCTGGAGCACGTCCGCCAGTCGCGAGCCCAGCGCCACCTCGCCGTCCGCCCGCTGCACGGCCAGGTGGCCCAACCACCCGTCGCGCACGGCGCGGCCGAGCGCCCGCGCGGCGGCGTGCAGGGCGTCCTCGTCCTCGGTGAACGACAGCAGCGACCGGCCGCCCCGCTCGACGTACAGCGCCGCCACCCCGTCGACCAGGACGACCAGGGCGCCGGACTTGCGGCCCGGCCGGTGCCTGCCCTCGCCCACCGGGGCCGGCCAGGACAGGGCCGCGCCGTACGGCTGGGCCGGGTCGGCGGCGGCCAGCACGACGGCGTCGGGCGTGCCCGCGTGCTCCTGGCCGGGAGGGCGGGACAGGGCGCGCAGGCGGTCCACGGCGCCGCGCGCGGCGAACTGGGCCGCGCCCAGGCCCTCGACGACGTAGCCGCGCACCACCTGGCCGGACTCCTCCATCGCCCGCAGCACCCGGTACACGCCGCTGAACCCGCCGGTGACGCGCTCGGTGTCCAGGGCGCCCCGGGTCAGCACGCCGTGGCGCTCCAGGAACGCCTCGGCGCGGGCGTGCGCCCGGCGGGTCGGGTCGGTGGCCGGGACGACGGCGAGGGACCAGCGGCCGGCGACCGTGGGCGGACCGGTGCGGCTGGGCATGTCCGGCCTGCCCGAGCGCATCCGGGCGTAGCGGCCGCGCGGTGCGGCGCGACGCGGTGTGTGGGCCGTGCCGCCACCGGCGACGAGGGCGCGCAGCGGGGCCAGGGTGTCGTTGGTGACGGTGCCCGCCCACACCAGGTCCCACAGCGCGCCCACGACCTCGCCGTCGGTCGTCGGGCCCTGGAGGGAGACGCGGTCCACCACCTGGCGGAAGAACAGCGCGCCGCCGGCGAGGGTCTCGACCACGGCGGTGTGCAGCGGCGAGTCGGGCGCGGCCTCGGGGACCAGGTCCGGCAGCAGGAGGTCGGCCACGTCCGTCGGCGCCAGGGCGATCCAGCCGTCGCCACCGGCGAGGGAGCCGCAGCCCGTCCACGTGACCTCGCCGGACGCGGTCAGCTCGTCCAGCAGCGCCGGGCTGTAGCCGGGCAGGCGGGCGGGCAGCAGGAGGGATTCGACGGCACTGGCGGGCAGCGGCGCGCCGGCCAGCTGCTCCACCACCGCGTAGACGTCGTCCACGGTGGGCGCGGCGCGCAGCCGGCGGCCCACGCCGTGCCAGGTCGGCAGGAACCGGCCCAGGGCGGCGGGCTCCACCGGCTCCACCTCGGCCCGCAGCCGGGCCAGGGACGCCCGGCGCAGCCTGCGCAGCACCTCGGAGTCGCAGTACTCGGTGTGCGTGCCACCCGGCCTCAGCTCGCCGCGCACCAGGCGACCGGCCGCCGCCATCCGCTCCAGCACGCCTGTGACGACCGCGACGCCCAGGCCGAACCGCTCGGCCGCCCGCGCCGCCGGGAACGGGCCCCGGGTGCGGGCGTAGCGGGACAGCAGGTCGCCCAGCGGGTCGGCGACCGGTTCGGTGAACGCCTCGGGCACGCCCACGGGCAGCGCCACGCCCAGCGCGTCGCGCACCCGGCCCGCGTCCTCGATGCCGATCACCCGGTCCTCGCCCGCGACGCGGACGCGGATCGCCCGGCGCTGCGCCACCAGGTCCGCCAGCCACTCCGGCCGCACGCCGCGCTCGGCGGCCTCCGCCTCGGTGAGGTCGCCCAGGAACCGCAGCAGGTCGGCGGCGTCCTCCGCGTCGCGCGCGCGCCGGTCGGGGACGAGGCGCTGGAGGGTGCGCTCGACCTCCTCCACGACCTCCGGGTCGAGCAGCTCGCGGATCGCCTCGGAGCCCAGCAGCTCGGCCAGCAGCGTCGAGTCCAGCGACAGCGCGGCGGCCCGCCGCTCGGCCAGCGGCGCGTCCGCCTCGTACAGGAACATGCCGACGTAGCCGAACAGCAGGCTGCGCGCGAACGGCGAGGGCGACGGCGTCTCCACCTCGACCACGCGGACCCGGCGCGCCCGGACGTCCGTCATCAGCTCCCGCAGCCCCGGCACGTCGTAGACGTCCTGGAGGCACTCGCGCATCGCTTCGAGCACCACCGGGAAGCTCTCGTACTTCGCCGCCACCGACAGCAGCTGCGCGGCCTTCTGCCGCTGCTGCCACAGCGGGGTGCGCCGCCTCGGGTCGCGGCGGGGCAGCAGCAGGGACCGGGCCGCGCACTCGCGGAACCGGGCCGCGAACAACGCCGAACCGCCCACCTCCGCGACGACGACCCGGTCGACCTCCTCCGGGTCGAGCAGCACGTCCTCGGCGCCCGCGACCACCGGCGAGCCGTCGAGGTCGACCGCGTCCGGCAGCCGCACCACGATGCCGTCGTCGGAGTGCGCCGCCTGCACCTCGATGCCGCGCCGCTCGCGCAGCCGCGCCGCGATGGCCAGCGCCCACGGCGCGTTGACCTGCGCGCCGAACGGCGAGTGCACGACGAGCCGCCAGTCGCCCAGCTCGTCGCGGAACCGCTCGACCAGGACGGTGCGGTCGTTCGGCACGTGCCTGGTCGCCTCGCGCTGCTCGCCCAGGTACGCCAGCAGGTTCGACGTCGCCCACGCGTCCAGGCCCGCGGCGGCGGTGCGCTCCTCCGCCTCGGCCCGGTCCAGCGCGGACACCTCGCGCAGGAACTTCCCCAGCGCGCGGCCCAGCTCCAGCGGGCGGCCCGGCGCGTCGCCCTTCCAGAACGGCATCCGCGCGGGCTGGCCGGGCGCGGGCACCACGACCACGCGGTCGTGGGTGATGTCCTCGACGCGCCACGACGACGTGCCGAGCAGGAACGTGTCGCCGACCCGCGACTCGTACACCATCTCCTCGTCCAGCTCGCCCACCCGCGAGCCGGGGCCGCGCTCGGACGCCGGCGTCATCACCGCGAACAGCCCCCGGTCGGGGATGGTGCCACCCGAGGTCACCGCCAGCCGCTGCGACCCGGGCCGGCCGCGCAGCTCGCCGCCGACCCGGTCCCACGTGATGCGCGGGCGCAGCTCGCCGAACTCCTCGCTCGGGTACCGGCCGGACAGCATGTCGAGCACGGCGTGCAGCGCCGACTCGGGCAGCGCCGAGAACGGGGCCGCCCGCCGCACCAGCCCCGCCAGCGCCCCGACCGTCCACGTCTCCATCGCCACCATGGCCACGACGTGCTGCGCGAGCACGTCGAGCGGGTTGCGCGGGTACCGCACGGCCTCGATCGCGCCGTCCCGCATCCGCTCCGCGACCACCGCGCACGACACCAGGTCGCCCCGGAACTTGGGGAACACCACCCCGCGCGACACCGCGCCCACCTGGTGACCCGCGCGGCCGACGCGCTGCAAGCCGGACGCCACAGTGGGCGGCGCCTCCACCTGCACCACCAGGTCGACCGCGCCCATGTCGATGCCCAGCTCCAGCGACGAGGTGGCCACCACGCACGGCAGCCGCCCGGACTTCAGCTCCTCCTCGACCACGACGCGCTGCTCACGCGACATCGAGCCGTGGTGGGCGCGCGCGATCGTGGCGGCGCGCTGCACGGTGACGCCGGACTGGCCGACCGCCTCGGCCGGGAACCGGCCGGGGTCGGCGCCGGGCGCGCCGTCGAGGTCGGGCGCGCCCGACAGCTCCGCCTCCTCCTCGGCGAGCTCGTTCAACCGGGAGGTGAGCCGCTCCGCGAGCCGTCGCGAGTTGGCGAACACGATCGTCGACCGGTGCCGCCGCACCAGCTCCAGCACCCGCCGCTCCACCGCCGGCCAGATCGACGCCCGCTGCTCCGCGCCCGCCGCCGACCCGGACACCTCGCCGGTGGGCTCGCCCAGCACCGACATGTCCTCGACCGGGACCTCGACGCGCACCTCGATCGTCTTCGCCGTCCTCGGCTGCACGACCCGCACGGCCCGCCCGCCCGCGAGGAACGCGGCCACCTCCTCGACCGGCCGCACCGTCGCGGACAGGCCGATGCGCTGCGCCGGGCGTTCCAGCAGCGCGTCGAGCCGCTCCAGCGACAGCGCCAGGTGCGCGCCGCGCTTCGTGCCCGCCACCGCGTGCACCTCGTCGACGATCACCGTCTCCACCCCGCGCAGCGACTCCCGCGCCGCCGAGGTGAGCACCAGGAACAGCGACTCGGGGGTGGTGACCAGCACGTCCGGCGGTGTCCTGGCGAACGCGCGCCGCGCGTCCGCCGGGGTGTCGCCGGTGCGCATGCCCACCGTGGTGCCCGGTTCGGGCAGCGACAGCCGGTGCGCGGCCTGCCGGATGCCCGCCAGCGGCGCCCTCAGGTTGCGCTCGACGTCGACCGCCAGCGCCTTGAGCGGTGAGACGTACAGCACCCGGCACCGGCGCTTCGGGTCGTCCGGCGGCGGCGTCGACGCGAGCTTGTCCAGGGCCCACAGGAACGCCGCCAGCGTCTTGCCCGAGCCGGTCGGGGCGATGACCAGCGCGTGCTCCCCCTCGGCCGCCGCCTCCCACGCGCCCGCCTGCGCCGCGGTGGGCGCGGCGAAGGCGCCGGCGAACCACTGCCGGGTCGCGGGGGAGAAGCGGTCGAGCACGTCCATGACGACCATCCTGAACCAGCGGTCCGACAATTTCCGGTTGTGGCACGATCACCCCGTTCGAACCGAAAGGGTGAAACCGTGCGCGTCCTGTCCGTGGACCTGGGCACTTCCAACACCGTCGCGGTGCTCGCCGCGCACGGCAGGCCGCCCCGGGTCGTGGAGGTGGACGGGTCGGCCACCATGCCGTCCGCCGTCTACTGCGAGGAGGACGGCACGCTGGTCGTCGGCCGCGACGCCGAGCGCCGCGCCCGCCTGGACCCGTCCCGCTTCGAGCCCAACCCCAAGCGCCGAGTGGACGACGGCGCGCTGCTGCTGGGCGACAACGTCGTGCCGGTCAGCGACGCGCTGGCCGCCGTGCTGCGCCGCGTGCTCGACGAGACCACCCGCCAGCTCGGCGGCGAGCCCGTCGACGAGATCCGCCTCACGCACCCCGCCCAGTGGGGCCCGACGCGCCGCAACGTGCTGCTGTCCGCGGCCCGGCTGGCGGGCGTCACGGGCGAGGTCGTGCTGGTCCCGGAGCCGGTCGCCGCCGCCTCGCACTACGCGTCGCTGGCCGTCGGCCAGGCCCTGGCCGTGTACGACCTGGGCGCGGGCACGTTCGACGTGGCCATCGTCGGCGCCACCCAGAACGGCTTCACCGTGCTCGCCGAGGACGGCCTGCCCGACCTGGGCGGCCTCGACGTGGACCAGGCGCTGCTGGAGCACGTCGGCCGGCAGGTGTCGCACCGCGACCCGGCGGCGTGGCAGCGGCTGCTGCGCCCGGTGTCCACCGCGGACCGCCGCGCCCGCCGTGCGCTGCAGGAGGACGTGCGGGCCGCCAAGGAGTCGCTGTCGAGGCACGCGCACACCGAGGTGCCGATGCCCGAGCCGTTCGAGGACGTGCTGGTCAACCGGTCCGACCTGGAGGCGCTGGTCCGGCCGAGCATGCTGCGCAGCGTCGAGCTGCTGGCGTCCACGATCCGGTCCACCGGCCTCGCGCCGAACCAGCTCGCGGGCATCTACCTCGTGGGCGGCTCCAGCCGCATCCCGCTGGTCGCGACCATGATCGCCGAGCAGGTGCGGGTGGTGCCGACGAGCCTGGACCAGCCGGAGACCGCCGTCGCGCTCGGCGCGCACCACGTGCCCAAGGACGGCGTCACGCCGCGCTCGCAGGAACCGGCGAGGCCGCAGGAGCCGGACACGGTCGTCACCGGGCCGGTGAACCCCGTGCACAGCGGCCCGTACCAGGTCAACCCGGCGCTGAGCGGGCCGAACCCGGCGCTGAGCGGGCCCAACCCCGTGCACAGCGGCCCGTACGCGGTGAACCCGGCGGTCAGCGGGCCGTACCCCGTCAACCCGGCGCTGAGCGGCCCGCAGCAGTTCAACTTCCCCAGCACCTCCCCGCGCGCGAGGACCGCGAGGAAGAAGCCGAGCAGGAACGTGCTGATCGCGGTGGGCGCGGCCCTCGCGGTGGCGCTGGCGGGCGTCGGCGGCTGGTTCGCGTTCGGCGGGGAGGGCGTCCCCACCGCCCAGGACTGCAAGAACGACACCGCGCAGGACGACAGGGGCTTCACCAAGTGCCTGCGGCGGCTGGCGGGGACGGTCCCGGACACCGGCACCTGCAAGGCCGGTGGCACGCCGGGCGTGGGCGGCGTCGACGGCATCAAGGGCACCGTGGTGAGTTGCGCGGTCCAGGACGACTACTCGGTGCAGTACGTGCTGACCGAGACGACCACGGGCGCGGAGCAGGGCGCGGTGGCCGTCGTCCGGTCGCTCAAGAGCGACGTGGTCGAGGCCAGGTGGGCGGGCAACGGGTTCGCGGGCAAGTACCAGGCGTCCGCCGACGGCGGCCTGGGACTGCTGGTGTTCACCGTCGAGGGCCGCCCGCTGCTGGGCATCGTGACCAAGAGCGGTGGCGAGGAGCTGACCGCCGACGAGGTCGCGGACTTCTTCGAGTCCTCGGTCCAGCCCGGCGCCTGACCAGGGGAGCAACCCGGACGGTGGCTGGTCGGCGGGGTGGTCCCCTGGCACGATCATGATCATGACCGTCGTGGAGGCCCTGCAGCGCAAGGTGCTCCGGGTGCTGGTCGCGACCCAGGTGCTGGGGTCGGCGGGGACCACCATCGGGCTCGCCGTGAGCACGCTCGTCGCGGCCTCCCTGGCCGGTTCCGACGCGATCGGCGGCCTGGCGCAGACGAGCGCGGTGCTCGGCGCGGCCCTGTTCGCCCTGCCCGTGGCCCGGCTGGCCGGTCGACGCGGACGCCGCCCGGCCCTGGTGCTGGGCTACGGCGCGGGCGCGGTCGGCGCGGCGGTGGCGGCGTGCGCCGTCGTCCTCGGCGCGTGGCCGCTGCTGCTGGTCGCGCTCGTGCTGTTCGGCGCGGCGTCCAGCGCGAACCTCGCCTCCCGGTACGCGGGCACCGACCTCGCCCACCCGCACCGCCGGGCGCGCTCGCTCGCGCTGGTGGTGTGGGCGGCCACGATCGGCGCGGTCGCCGGACCCAACCTCGCCGACCCGGCCGGCCGCGCGGCCACCGGGGCCGGTCTGCCCGTCGGCGCGGGCCCCTACCTGCTGTCCGCCGCGCTGTTCGCCGCCACCGCGCTGGTCGTGCTGCGGTTCCTGCGGCCCGACCCGCTGGTCGTCGCCCGGTCCGCCGCGCCCACCCCGCCGCCCGAGCGTCGCGGGGTGGGAGCCGCGCGCGGCTCCGTCGCGCTGTGGCGGTCGCTGTCGCCCACCGCGAAGCTCGCCCTCGGCGGCGTCGCGCTGTCGCACACGGCGATGGTCGGCCTGATGTCCATGACCCCCGTGCACATGGACCACGCGGGCTCGTCGCTGCGCGTGGTGGGCGTCGTCATCAGCCTGCACGTGGCCGCGATGTACGCGGCCAGCCCCCTGTTCGGGTGGATGGCCGACCGGGTGGGCAGGGTGCCCGTGCTGGCGGTCGGCGCGGCCCTGGTGGTCGCCGCCTCCGCGATCGTGGGCATGGCGCCCGCGCACGACACCCCGCAGCTCGCCGTCGGGCTGGTGCTGCTGAGCTTCGGCTGGTCGGCGGGGGTGGTGTCGGGGTCCGCGCTGCTCACCGAGTCGGTCGCGCCCGTGGACCGGACGGCCGCCCAGGGCCTGTCCGACCTGTGCATGAACGCGGGCGGCGCGATCGGCGGCGTGGCGGCGGGCATCGTGGTCACGGTGTGGTCCTACGGCGCGCTGGGCCTGGTCCTGGGGGTCGCCGCGCTGCCGCTGCTGGCGGCGTGCCTGCACTCGTCGTTGCAGCGGGTGCGCTGAGTCGGACCGGGGGTGGCGGGCTCAGCGCTTGCGGTTGTGCCAGAGCGCGCGCACGCCGACCACGATCGCCGCGACGAGGGCGGCGATCACCGCGATGGCGCCGATGGGCGAGGACAGGCCGGTGGTGTCCACCTGGAGCAGCAGCACACCCCCGAGGTTACCGCGCGGCGGCGGCGGCGAATTCGCGCACCACGCCCGTTTCACCCGACTTGGGCCACACCGCGCCCCAGCTCAGGCGGGGCGCGTCGCGGATCGGCAGGAACGCGATCCGGGGCCGGGTGAAGTAGCCGACGGCGTGCTCGCCCAGCGGGCACACGCCCTCGCCGTCCGCGACCGCCGTGAGCAGCTCCTGGAACGTCGCGTGGTCCCGCCCCCTGGCGACCGGCAGGCCGGCGGGGGTCGCGTCGCGCCAGTAGGCGGCCTTGAAGACCGTGTCGCGGGCGAGGTCGTCCAGGGTGACCTCGCGCTGCCTGGTGAACGGGTGCCCGTCGGCCACCGCGAGGACCAGGGGCTCCTCGTGCAGCACGGGACCGCTCGCCAGGTCCGGCTCGACCACCGGGAACAGGGTCACCAGCACGTCGACCTCGCCGTCCCTGAGCAGCGCGAGCGGATCGCGGAACGCGGCCTCGCGGACCCGCACCGCGCTGCCCGGGTGGCGGGTGCGGAACGCGTCCAGGACCGGGGCCACCAGGTCGGCCAGCGCGGGCGCCTCGAAGCCGACGCGCAGCAGGGCCGTGCCCCGGGCGGACTCGCGGGCGCGGGCGACGCCCTCCGCGATCCGGCGGTACGCGGGGGCGAGGTCGTCGCGCAGCCCCCGGCCGATCGGGGTGAGCGCGACGCGGCGGCTCGTGCGGTCGAACAGGGGCGCGCCGATGTGCCGCTCCAGCCGCTTGACGGTCTGGCTGACCAGGGCCTGCGAGACGTGCAGGCGCTCGGCGGTGCGGCTGAAGTGCAGCTCCTCGGCGAGGGTGAGGAAGACCTCCAGGTCACGCCGTTCCATAACACCCAGGTTATCGATCGTGCCGGATCGCGTCGTTGTTCCGGGCGGCCCGGCGGGCGATCGTCGTCGACGTGGAGAACACCCTGATCGTCCGGGCCGACCAGGCCGAACGCCTCATCGCCGATCCCGCCGCCGCGGTCGCCCTGCTGGCCGACCTCGACGTGCTCACCGCCAACCGGTCCACCTTCCTCGACGGCGCGGACGGGGCGCCGCCGCACTTCCACACCCGCGCCTCCGAGCTGCTCTTCGTGCTCGACGGGACGCTCCAGGTGCTGCTCGACCGCGACGTGACGACCCTGGAGCGCGGCGACCTGCTCGTCGTGCCGCCGCGCGTGCCGCACGCGTTCGGCGCGGCCCGCGGCGCCGACGCCGACGTGCTGTGCGTCTTCACGCCGGGGATGGGCCGGTTCGACTACTACCGGCTGCTCGACCGCGTGGGGCGGGGCGAGGCGGACCCGGCGGAGATCGGGGCCTCGCGGGACCGGTTCGACAACCACTACGTCGACAGCCGGGCCTGGGCGGCGGCGCGCTAGCCTGGGTGCGATGCGCAACACGGTCTTCCGCAAGTTGATGGCGGACGAGTTCGGCCAGGTCCGGGCGGAGATGGTGGCCCGGGAGCACGTGATGTCGGCGCTGGGCGGCCGCACCGCGGACGAGGCGCTGGAGGCGGGCTTCCCGCCGAAGGAGGTCTGGTTGGCCGTCTGCGACGCGTTCGACGTGCCGGAACAGCGCCGGTGACGTGCCGGTCACGCGGCGTGTCGACCCGGTGGTCGAACACCTGTTCGGCTATGCTGCGCGTCACGACCGGGTGACACATCCCCGCGGGTGACTCGGTCCCCGGCCGAAAATGTCGGACCCCACCCGTACCGTCGGTCCCGACATGGCACAGAGAACCAAGACAAACCGAGGTGGACCCCAGATGGCACCCCAGGCTCCCGACCGGGACAAGGCCCTCGAACTGGCCCTGGCCCAGATCGACAAGCAGTTCGGCAAGGGCTCGGTCATGCGGCTGGGCGAGGAGGGGCGCGCGCCGATCGAGGTGATCCCGACCGGCGCCATCGCGCTGGACGTGGCGCTCGGCATCGGCGGCCTGCCGCGCGGCCGCGTCGTCGAGATCTACGGCCCGGAGTCCTCCGGTAAGACGACCGTCGCGCTGCACGCCGTGGCCAACGCCCAGCGCAACGGCGGCATCGCCGCGTTCATCGACGCGGAGCACGCGCTCGACCCCGACTACGCGAAGAAGCTGGGCGTCGACACCGACGCGCTGCTGGTGTCCCAGCCCGACACCGGTGAGCAGGCGCTGGAGATCGCGGACATGCTGGTCCGCTCCGGCGCGCTCGACATCCTGGTCATCGACTCGGTGGCGGCCCTGGTGCCCCGCGCCGAGATCGAGGGCGAGATGGGCGACAACCACGTCGGCCTCCAGGCCCGCCTGATGAGCCAGGCGCTGCGGAAGATCACCGGTGCGCTCAGCTCGTCGAACACCACCGCGATCTTCATCAACCAGCTGCGCGAGAAGATCGGCGTGATGTTCGGCTCGCCCGAGACCACGACCGGCGGCAAGGCGCTGAAGTTCTACGCGTCCGTGCGCCTCGACGTGCGGCGGATCGAGACCCTCAAGGACGGCGGCGAGCCGGTCGGCAACCGCACCCGGGTCAAGGTCGTGAAGAACAAGGTGGCCCCGCCGTTCAAGCAGGCCGAGTTCGACATCCTCTACGGCCAGGGCATCAGCCGCGAGGGCTCGCTCATCGACATGGGCGTGGACCAGGGCATCCTGCGCAAGTCGGGCGCCTGGTACACCTACGAGGGCGACCAGCTGGGCCAGGGCAAGGAGAACGCGCGGAAGTTCCTGCGCGAGAACCCGGACGTGGCGAACGAGATCGAGAAGCGGATCAAGGACAAGCTCGGCATCGGGGCCACCCTCGACGCCGACGAGACCGCGCCCGCGCCGGTCGAGTTCTGAGTTTCGTGGCACGACGAGGTGGCCGTGGTCGCGGGACGCCCCGCGACCCTTCGGCCGACCCCGGTTTCGGCGTCGACGGCGAGGTCGACGGGGAGCAGCCGCCACCGGTCGACCCGGCGAAGGAGCAGCGCAAGGCGACGGACATCTGCTACGCGCTGCTCACCGCCCGTGCCCGCACGCGCGTGGAGTTGCGCGACGCGCTGCTGCGCAAGGGCATCCGCGAGGAGACGGCCGACCTCGTGCTCGGCAAGTTCGACCGGGCGGGCCTGATCGACGACGCCGCGTTCGCCGAGGTCTGGGTGCGCTCGCGGCACACCCACCAGGGCCTGGGCCGGCGGGCGCTGGCCCTGGAGCTGCGCCGCAAGGGCGTCGCCGACGAGGTGGCCGCCGAGGCCATCGCGGCGGTCGACGACGAGGCCGAGGAGGACCGGGCCCGCGACCTGGTGCGCAAGAAGCTGCGCACGATGTCCGGCCTGGACGACACGACCAGGATTCGCCGGCTGGTCGCGGCACTGGCGCGCAAGGGCTACGCGGAGGGCCTCGCCTACCGCGTGGTGAAGGACGAGCTGCGCCGGGCGGGCGAGGACGCCGAGGCCCTGGAGCACCTGCCCCAGGACTGACCACCCGCCCCCTCGTCCTCCGCGTCGCCCGGAACCCGCGGCTCCGCGGATCGCGGCCTAGGGTCGGGTGAGGCGCCAGAACTGACGCTTCTTCTTGTCCTCCCGGACCACCACGCCCAACCTCGCGAGTTCCTCGCGCAGCTGGGCGGCGTCCTCCCCGTCGTCCTTGCGCAGCGCGTCGGCGCGCACCTTGAGCAGCGCGTCGGCCCCCGGCGGCAGATCCGGCGTGCCCGACACCCAGCGCCGGTAGTCGGCCGCGTACGGGTCGCCGTCGAGCCACTGGTAGCCGTGGGTCTGGAAGGCGTCGGCCAGCGCCCCGGCGTCCAGGTCGTGGCTCTCGCGGACCAGCTCGCCGGTGTCCACGCCCAGCAGCACGAGCTTCTTGCCGTCCAGGAACACCCCGGACACCAGCGTGCGGTCGAAGTTCCGGGTCTTGCCGCCGCGCTCCAGTTCCACGCCCTCGTTGAACACCTCGACGGTGAGCCGCTCGTGCGCGGCGATCGCCGACACCACCAGGCCCAGCACCAGGCCCGCGCCGAGCGAGCCGACCGTCCCCCACGGCTCGGGGATCGACGCGACGAGTCGGAACGGCCCCTGCATCGGCGCCCACGACAGCCCGGCCACCCAGCCCGCGATCGACTTCAACCCGAACAGCACACCCGCGCCCGCCAGCGGGAAACCGGCCCACACCAGGCCGACCTGCCGGCCGGGTTCCGCGACCACCGTGGCTCGACGCACGTCCATCCCCCACTCCCTCCCCGAAGTGAGCGCTCAACCTACCGCCGTACGCTCCGCGCGTGGGCATCAGGGCCGAGCACGTGGTGTGGGACTGGAACGGCACGCTCCTCGCCGACAACGACGCGGTCCTCGCCGCCGTGAACCGGGTGTGCGCGGACTTCGGGCACACCACCGCCGTCACGCTCGACCAGTGGCGCGAGGTGTTCGCCCGGCCGGTCAAGGACTGCTACGAACGCCTCCTGGGCCGCCCGCTGTCCGCGGCGGACTGGGCGCGCGTGGACCTGCTGTACCACCACGAGTACCGCTCGCTGCTGCACGGCGTGGGCCTCGCGCACGGCGTGCCCGACCTCCTGGTGCCCCTGCGCCAGACCCAGTCGCTGCTCTCGATGTGGTTCCACGACGAACTGGTGCCGCTCGTCGCGGGGTTCGGCCTGCACGACCTGTTCACCCGGGTCGACGGCCTGCGCGCCCCCGACCCGGGCGGCAACTCGAAGGCCGAGCACCTGGCCGCGCACCTCGATGCCCAACGCCTGCGCCCGCGGGACGTCCTGGTCGTCGGCGACGTGCTCGACGACGCCGACGCCGCCCGCGCGGTGGGCGCACAGGTCGTCCTGGTCGCCACCGGCACCAGCTCACGCCGGGTCCTGCGCTCCGCGGGCGTCCCGGTGGCCGACTCGATCCCCGAAGCCCTGACCCACCTGACCTGAACCGACGACACGCGGTGCGCGAACCGACGACACGCGGTGCGCGGGCTTACGACTCGCGGGTGTGTCGGCGAGTCGTAAGCCCAGCCCCGGTATGTCGTACGTTCGCGCCCGGTGTGTCGTCGGTTCAGGAGGGGTTACAGGGTGGTTGCGGCTCGGGCCAGGGCTTCGACGCGGGCGTAGTCGCCCGCGACGAGGGCGTCCTTCGGGGCCAGCCAGGAGCCACCCACGCAGCCGACGTTCGGCAGGGCCAGGTAGCGGGGGGCCGACTCGGGCGTGATGCCGCCGGTCGGGCAGAAGCGCAGGCCGGGCAGCGGGCCGCCGATCGACTTCAGGTAGTCCACGCCGCCCGCGGCCTCGGCGGGGAAGAACTTCAGCGCCGTCAGGCCGCGCTCGGCCAGCCGCATCGCCTCGGACACGGTCGCCGCGCCGGGCAGGAACGGCAGGCCGGTGTCCTCGGCGGCGTCGAGCACCGCGTCCGTCGACCCCGGCGTGACGAGGAACGCGGCGCCGGCCTTCGCGGCCTGCTCGGCGTGCTCCGGCGTGGTCACGGTGCCCGCGCCGATCACGATCTCCGGCACCTCGGCCGCCACCCGCTCGATGGCGTCCAGCGCGGCGGGAGTGCGCAGCGTCAGCTCGATCACGCCGATGCCGCCGCGCAGCAGCGCCCGCGCCAGCGGCACGGCGTGCGCGGCGTCGTCCACGACCACGACCGGGATGACGGGGGACAGCGCCAGCAGGTCAGAGCTGGTGGTCACCGGGAAACCTCCTGGTTGAACTGGCCTTCGAAGTGCGAGGCCGCGACGGGTCCGAACACGCCGGCACCCCGGTCCGCCGGGCCGACCGCCCGCCGCAGCGCGGCGAACAGCTCGCGACCGGTGCCGGTCCACGCCTGCGCGTCCGGGGGGAAGTCCACCAGCTCGCGCGCGGCCAGCTCGGCGGGGTCGACGAACACCTCCAGGGTGCCGGTCTCGGCGTCCAGCCGCAGCACGTCGCCGTCGCGCACGCGCGCCAGCGGACCGCCGACGGCCGCCTCGGGCGTGAGCTGGATGGCGGCCGGGATCTTGCCCGACGCGCCGGACATGCGGCCGTCGGTGACCAGCGCGACCTTGAAGCCCCGGTCCATGAGCACGCCGAGCGCGGGGACGAGCTTGTGCAGCTCGGGCATGCCGTTGGCCTGCGGGCCCTGCTGCCGCACGACGACCACCACGTCGCGCTCCAGCTCCCCGGCCCTGAACGCCTCGCTGAACCCCTCCTGCGAGGTGAACACGCGCGCGGGTGCCTCCACGACCCGGTGCTCGGCCTTCACCGCGGACACCTTGATCACCGCGCGGCCGAGGTTGCCGGACAGCATGCGCAGGCCGCCGTCGGCGGCGAACGGGTCGGACGCGGGCCGCAGCACGTCGGTGTCCAGGGACCGGCCCGGGCCGTCGCGCCAGGTCAGCACGCCCTCGACCAGCACCGGCTCCCTCGTGTAGCGGGCCAGGCCCGGCCCGGCGGCGGTCCGCACGTCACCGTGCAGCAGCCCGGCCTCCAGCAGGGTGTGCACGAGGAACTGCACGCCGCCCGCGGCCTGGAAGTGGTTGATGTCGGCCGACCCGTTCGGGTAGACGCGGGCCAGCAGCGGCACCACCGTGGACAGCTCGGCGAAGTCGTCCCAGCCCAGCTCGATGCCCGCGGCCGACGCGATGGCCACCAGGTGCATGGTGTGATTGGTCGAGCCGCCGGTCGCGAGCAGCGCGACGACGCCGTTGACCACGGACTTCGCGTCCACCACGTGTCCGATCGGCGTGTACTCGTCGCCCCGGCTGATCTCCACGGCGCGCCGCGCGGCCTCCTCGGTCAGCGCGCGTCGCAGCCTGGTGCCCGGCGGCACGAAGCTCGCGCCCGGCAGGTGCAGGCCCATGACCTCCACGACGAGCTGGTTGGAGTTCGCCGTGCCGTAGAACGTGCAGGTCCCGGGGCTGTGGTAGGAGGCGGACTCGGCCTCCAGCAGGTCCTCGCGGGTCGCCTTGCCCTCGGCGAACAGCTGCCGCACGCGGGCCTTCTCCGAGTTCGGGAGCCCCGAGTTCATCGGACCCGCGGGCACGAGGATCGCGGGCAGGTGCCCGAACGACAGCGCACCGATCAGCAGGCCCGGCACGATCTTGTCGCACACGCCGAGCAGCAGCGCCGAGTCGAACATCTCGTGCGAGAGCGCCACGGCGGTGGACATCGCGATGACGTCCCGGCTGAACAGGGACAGCTCCATGCCCGCGCGGCCCTGCGTGATGCCGTCGCACATGGCGGGCACGCCGCCCGCGAACTGCGCCACGCCGCCGACGGCCCGCGCCGCGTCCTTGATCCACGCCGGGTACTCGTGCATCGGCTGGTGGGCGGACAGCATGTCGTTGTACGACGACACGATCGCCACGTTCGGGCGACGCATCGCCCGGAGGAGGTCCTTGTCGCCACCGGTGATGCCGGCGAAGCCGTGGGCCAGGTTGCTGCACGCCATGTCGCGGCGGGCGGGCCCCTCCTGGTGGGCCTGGGCGACCCGGTCGAGGTAGGCGGTCCGGGCGGCGGCGCTGCGGGCGGCGATTCGGGCCGTCACCTGATCGACGACGGGATGCACGCTCATGGTTCGCTGTCTCCGGGAGTGATCACGGGCCGTGGTGGGCCCGGTGGACGACAGCGCTGGCGTCGCACGGACGGACGTGACAGCACGCACATTATGTCACGACACATGATCGTCACAAAAACGATTCAGATCCTGGGACGCGCCGTGGATACTTGTGGTGCTTGTCACAACCGCGCCGACCGGGCAGAGTCGGTACCCGGAACTCAAGGGAGGTGCTGACCATGACGTCCTCGGAGATCGTGGAACTGCGCCGCGCGCTCGGCCGGCTCCGCCAGTGCGTCGGCGGGCTGCGTACGCGGTACGGCGACGTGGCTGCGGTGCAGCGGCTGGCCAACGACATCGAGCGCCTGGACATCGACGCGACCGAACTGGTGGACCTGGACAGCACGCCCCGGCAGCGGGAGGCGCCCAGGATCGAACGGGAGGTCGTGGTCGTGCCCGACACGCCCTACGACCCCCGGCTCTGGCACGACGCCGACGACGAAGGCCTCGGCGGCTACCGCAGCCACCGCACCTGACCCACCCGGTACCGGCCCCCACGTGGACTCACCACGCGGGGGCCGGTTCGGTTTTCCCGAAAAGATCGGTCCTTGATCGACTACCGCCACAACGACGTGGAACCGAGGTGAGGTATGAGGGCGCAGATCGCCCAGCGCACGTTGCGGACCGACAGGTGGTGGATACCGCCGCTGGCCACCTTCGCCGGTCTGCTGCTGATCTCGGTCTACGCGGCCGTGCGCACGTTCATGGGCGACCACTACTGGGTGGACGAGTACCGCTACCTGACGCCCATGTACTCCCCGTGCCTGAGCCAGGAGTGCCTGCCCAACGCGGCGCACTTCGGCCGGCCGCTGCCCGAGCTGCCGGGGTTCCTCACCCCGCCCGTGATCATCATCCCGTTCCTGCTCGGCTTCCGGGTGACCTGCTACTACTACCGCAAGGCGTACTACCGGGCGGCGTGGATGTCCCCGCCCGCGTGCGCCGTGGCCGAGCCCCACGCGAAGTACACCGGTGAGACCCGCTTCCCGCTGGTCGCGCAGAACCTGCACCGCTACTTCTTCTACGCCGCCTCGCTGCTGCTGCTGATCAACATCTACGACGCGTTCTACGCGTTCAGCACCGGCATCGGCCTGGGCAACATCGTCCTGCTGGTGAACGTGGCGCTGCTCGGCGCGTACACGCTGTCGTGCCACTCGTGCCGGCACATCGCGGGCGGCCGGTTGAAGCACTTCTCCAAGCACCCGGTGCGGTACTGGGCGTGGACCCGGATCTCCAAGCTCAACGCCAAGCACATGCAGCTCGCGTGGGCCTCGCTGATCTTCGTCTGCGTCACGGACCTCTACGTCGCGCTGGTCGCCTCCGGGACGATCACCGACCTCCGACTCGTCAACTGAGGAGTGGTTTTGCCCGAGCTGGAACGGCATCAGTTCGACGTGCTCGTGATCGGTGCCGGCGGTGCGGGGCTGCGCGCCGCGATCGAGGCCCGCGAGCACGGGATGCGCACCGCGGTGCTGTGCAAGTCCTTGTTCGGCAAGGCCCACACGGTGATGGCCGAGGGCGGCATCGCCGCGGCCATGGGCAACGCGAACTCCGACGACAACTGGCAGGTGCACTTCCGCGACACCATGCGCGGCGGGAAGTTCCTCAACAACTGGCGGATGGCCGAGCTGCACGCCAAGGAAGCCCCCGACCGGGTGTGGGAGCTGGAGACCTACGGCGCGCTGTTCGACCGCACGAAGGACGGGCGGATCAGCCAGCGCAACTTCGGCGGCCACGAGTACCCGCGCCTCGCGCACGTCGGCGACCGCACGGGGCTGGAGCTGATCCGCAGCCTCCAGCAGAAGGTCGTGTCCCTCCAGCAGGACGACTTCGCCGAGACCGGCGACTACGAGTCGCGGCTGCGCGTGTTCCAGGAGTTCACCGTCACCGACCTGGTCCTGGACCGCGGGAAGGTCGCCGGCGCGTTCGGCTACTGGCGCGAGTCGGGCCGCTTCGTGCTGTTCGAGGCGCCCGCGGTGGTGCTCGCGACCGGTGGCATCGGCAAGTCGTTCAAGGTCACGTCGAACTCGTGGGAGTACACCGGCGACGGCCACGCGCTGGCCCTGCGCGCCGGGGCGTCGCTGATCAACATGGAGTTCGTCCAGTTCCACCCGACCGGCATGGTCTGGCCGCCGTCGGTGAAGGGCATCCTCGTCACGGAGTCCGTCCGCGGCGACGGCGGCGTGCTGCGGAACTCCGAGGACAAGCGGTTCATGTTCGACTACGTCCCCGAGGTGTTCAAGGACAAGTACGCCGACAACGAGGAGGAAGCCGACCGCTGGTACACCGACCCCGGCGCCAACCGGCGGCCACCGGAGCTGCTGCCGCGCGACGAGGTGGCGCGGGCCATCAACTCCGAGGTCAAGGCCGGTCGCGGGTCGGAGCACGGCGGCGTCTTCCTCGACGTGTCCACGCGCCTGCCCGCCGAGGAGATCATGCGGCGGCTGCCGTCGATGCACCACCAGTTCAAGGAGCTGGCCGACGTCGACATCACCGCGCAGCCCATGGAGGTCGGGCCGACCTGCCACTACGTGATGGGCGGCGTGCAGGTGGAGCCGGACACCGGCGCGTCGTCCGTGCCGGGGCTGTTCGCGGCGGGCGAGGTGTCCGGCGGCATGCACGGCTCGAACCGGCTGGGCGGCAACTCGCTGTCCGACCTGCTGGTGTTCGGCCGGCGGGCGGGCCTGGGCGCGGCCGACTACGTCGCGAGCCTGTCCGAGCGGCCCTCCTGCTCCGACGAGGCGGTGGCCGAGGCCGAGCGGACGGCCGTCTCGCCGTTCTCCGGTGAGAGCGGCGAGAACCCGTACACGCTGCACATGGAGCTCCAGCAGGCGATGAACGACCTGGTCGGCATCATCCGGCGGGCCGACGAGATGGACCAGGCCGTGAAGCGGCTCGACGAGCTGAAGCGGCGCGCGGCGAACGTCGTGGTCGAGGGGCACCGGCAGTTCAACCCGGGCTGGCACCTCGCGCTCGACCTGCGCAACATGCTGCTGGTCAGCGAGTGCGTGGCGCGCGCCGCGCTGCTGCGCACCGAGAGCCGCGGCGGGCACACCCGCGACGACTACCCGCGGATGGATGCGGAGTGGCGGCGCAAGCTGCTGGTCTGCGCGTTGTCCGGCGAGGGCGTCACCGTGACCGAGCAGGCGCAGGTCCCGATCCGCGCGGACCTGCTGGACCTGTTCGAGCGCACGGAGCTGGACAAGTACCTGACCGCGGACGAACTGGAGGGGTGACGTGGGGTACCAGGGGCACTTCCGGGTGTGGCGCGGCTCCGCCGAGGGCGGCGGCCTGGAGGACTTCACCGTCGAGGTCAACGAGGGCGAGGTCGTCCTCGACGTGATCCACCGGTTGCAGGCCACCCAGACGCCCGACCTGGCCGTGCGGTGGAACTGCAAGGCGGGCAAGTGCGGCTCGTGCTCGGCCGAGATCAACGGCCGGCCGAGGCTGCTGTGCATGACGCGGATGTCGACGTTCACCGAGACCGAGACGATCACGGTGACGCCGATGCGCACGTTCCCGGTGATCCGCGACCTCGTCACGGACGTCTCGTACAACTACCTGAAGGCCAGGGAGATCCCGGCGTTCCAGCCCCCGAAGGGCGTCGCGCCGGGGGAGTACCGGATGCGGCAGGTCGACGTGGAGCGCTCGCAGGAGTTCCGCAAGTGCATCGAGTGCTTCCTGTGCAACGACACGTGCCACGTCATCCGGGACCACGAGGAGAACAAGGAGGCGTTCGCCGGGCCGCGGTTCCTGATGCGGGTGGCCGAGCTGGAGATGCACCCGCTCGACGAGGCCGACCGGGTGCGCGAGGCGCAGACGTCGCACGGGCTCGGGCTGTGCAACATCACCAAGTGCTGCACCGAGGTGTGCCCGGAGCACATCAAGATCACCGACAACGCCCTGATCCCGATGAAGGAACGCGTCGCCGACCGCCGCTACGACCCGATCGTGTGGTTGGGCAACAAGCTGTTCCGGCGGGGCTGACTCGTCGGCGGACCCGCCTCCCGCGTGGGGGCGGGTCCGCCCGACCGGGGCGCGGTCACGCCGGTGGTGCCGGAGCCCCGGGGCCGGGAAGGCGGTTCGCGGCGCCGACGAGCCGGTCGCGCAGGCGTCGCCGCCGATCCTCCGCGTACTCCCGGAGGGCATCGACCATCCCGGTGACCGCCGCGTCGAGCGACGCGCCGTCGGCGGCCACCGGCGGTCCCGGGACGAAGACCGACCAACCGCCGGCCTCGCGGACGATCCGCGCGCGGCGGACATGTCGGTTCTTCCACTGCGCTCCTCCACCGATGGATACGGTCGGAGCCGGGGCGACGACCACCCGCCCCGGCTCCGACCGGTCACCTCACCTGCTCACCGCACCGCGGTACTGGTGGAGTGCACTTGTTCGCACCGTGCGCTGTTCATCCAGCCGTCACTGGATCAGCCGCCCTCGGTCCAGTAGCGCTGGAGCCTGGCGACCGCTTCGTCCTTGCTCATCCCGGCCACCTCGGACTCGGCGAGGCCGACACGCGTGATCAGTATGTGCACGAGGTCGGCCGGCAGGGCTGCCGCCGGCGGCTCAGGCGTCCCGCGAGCAGGTTTGACGCCATCCTGCACGCATGACCAGAACGCCGGTTCGTCGACGTCGAGTTGATCGCGGAGGATGTGCTTCCAGATGCCTTGCCCGTAGCCGGTGCGGTCCACCGGGTGCGAGATGCGGGTGCGCAGAATCCTGCCGTCGACAAGATCGAGTTCGTAAGTGACGTGATGCGTTCCAGTTCGGCCGCGGGCATCGCGCACTCGGCGCCATTCCTCGATCTGGCAGAACGCCTCGTGATCCTTGCGCGTCGGCTGCGGCCAGGAAGTCACCGCGCGGCACCGACAAGCCAGTCGCGTAGCTGCTCGTCGTCGCTGAAGCTGATCAGCTGCACCAATCCCCAGTTGGCACGGTGGTTCGGAGCGTCGAGCAGGCGCTGCTGCCAGTCTTCCGCGTACTCGCGCAGGGCGTCGATCATCTCGGTGATCGCTTCGTCGAACGACGCGCCATCAGCCGCCACTGGCAGCCCCGGGATGAACACTGACCAGCCGCCGGCCTCCGGGACGACCTGGGCGTGCGACGGAACGGTCGATGCGAGGAAGTGGCGCAGCCGCTTGACATCCACGACGGCTGTCGTGGATGAGTCACGGCGAACCGTGGCGACTCGCCCCTTCTCCGCGGCATCCAGCAAGTCTTTCAGATGTGCGCGAGCATCGGTGTAGCTGTCGTAGTGAACAGCAGGCATGCCGGCCTCCCCGGGGGTCCTCACAAGCATGCCCCTGAAGGTCAAGTACGTCAAGTACGTGACGTACTTGGGCCGATGTTGCATGTTATGCAACCACGAGCGGGCATGTCAGAGCCGGGGCGACGACCGTCGCCCCGGCTCCGACCAGGTAATTCACCTGCTCAAGGCGCTCAGGGTCAGCTGCAACCCGACGTGGAGCCGCAGCCCTCGCACAGGTAGCACGAGCCGGCCGGCCGCATCTTCGTGCCGCACGTCATGCACAGCGGCGCGTCGGCGGCCTTGCCGAGGTGCAGTTCCAGCAGCTCCGTGGAGCTGCCCACCCGGACGTCCTGCGGCGCGGCCTTCTTCTCCGGCGCGGGGGTCGGGGCGCTGGCCGGGGCGGTCGGGGTGTCGGAGTCGACCGACGTGCGCAGGCCCTCCAGGTCGACGTCGCCGCCGCTGTAGTCCGCCGCCACCTGGGCGGTGCGCTCGTCGGCGGTGAAGATGCCGAGCTGCGAGCGCTTCTCGAACGGCAGGTAGTCGAGCGCCAGCCTGCGGAACAGGTAGTCCAGGACGCTGGTCGCGATGCGCACGTCCGGGTCGTCCGTCATGCCCGCCGGCTCGAAGCGCAGGTTCTGGAACTTCGAGACGTAGAACTCCAGCGGGATGCCGTACTGGAGGCCGACCGAGATGGACATGGAGAACGCGTCCATCACGCCCGCCAGGGTGGAGCCCTGCTTGCCGAGCTTGACGAAGATCTCGCCCAGGCCGTCGTCCGGGTACGAACCGGCGTGCAGGTAGCCCTCGGCGCCGCCGACCGTGAACGACACCGTCTGCGACGGGCGCTTCTTCGGCAGGCGCTTGCGCACCGGGCGGTACTCGACCACCGTCTCGGTCTTGACCTCCGACGCCGCCGGGACGGCCGCGGGGGAGGATGCCTTGGCCGACTTGCCCGCCGACAGCGGCTGGCCGACCTTGCAGTTGTCGCGGTAGATCGCGAGCGCCTTCAGGCCCAGCTTCCAACCCTGGTAGTAGATCCCCTCGACCTCCTCGACGGTCGCCGTCTCCGGCATGTTGACCGTCTTGGAGATCGCGCCCGAGATGAACGGCTGCACCGCGGCCATCATCCGGACGTGGCCCATCGGGGCGATCGAGCGGTCGCCCATGGCGCAGTCGAACACCTCGTAGTGCTCCGGCCTGAGGCCGGGGGCGTCCACCACGTGGCCGTGCTCGCCGATGAACTCGACGATCGCCTCGACCTGCTCCTCCTGGTAGCCCAGGACGCGCAGCGCGCGCGGCACGGTCTGGTTGACGATCTGCATGGAGCCGCCGCCGACCAGCTTCTTGAACTTCACCAGCGCCAGGTCCGGCTCGATGCCGGTGGTGTCGCAGTCCATCATCAGGCCGATGGTGCCGGTGGGCGCGAGCACGGACGCCTGCGCGTTGCGCCAGCCGTTGCGGGCGCCGACCGCCTGGCACTCCTGCCACGCCTTGGTGGCCACCGAGCGCACGGCCGCGTCGTTGGCGTGCAGCGTGCGGATCTCGTCGTTGGCCGCCGCGTGCTTGCGGATGATGCGCTGGTGCGCCTCGGCGTTGCGGGCGTAGCCGTCGTACGGGCCGACGATGCCGGCCAGTTCGGCGGACCGCCGGTACGCCACGGCCTGCATCAGCGACGTGATGGCCGCCGCCAGCGCCCGGCCGCCCTCGGAGTCGTACGCGTGGCCGGTCGCCATGAGCAGCGCGCCCAGGTTCGCGTAGCCGATGCCGAGCTGGCGGAACGCGCGGGTCGTCTCGCCGATCGCGGGGGTCGGGAAGTCCGCGAAGCAGATCGAGATGTCCATCGCGGTGATGATCAGCTCGACCGACTTGGCGAACAGCTCCGCGTTGAACGAGCCGTCGTCCTTGAGGAACTTCATCAGGTTCAGCGACGCGAGGTTGCAGCTGGAGTTGTCCAGGTGCATGTACTCCGAGCACGGGTTGGACGCGGTGATGCGGCCCGACTCCGGCGTGGTGTGCCAGTCGTTGATGGTGCCGTCGTACTGGATGCCCGGGTCGGCGCACTCCCACGCGGCCTGCGCGAGCTTGCGGAACAGGCCCTTCGCGTCGACGTGGTCGATGACCTCGCCGGTCATCCGGGCGCGCAGGCCGAACTGGCCGCCGGTCTCGTAGGCGTGCATGAACTCGTCCGACACGCGGATCGAGTTGTTCGCGTTCTGGTACTGCACGGACACGATGTCCTTGCCGCCCAGGTCCATGTCGAACCCGGCGTCGCGCAGCGCGCGGACCTTGTCCTCCTCGCGCGCCTTGGTCTCGATGAACTCCTCGACGTCGGGGTGGTCCACGTCGAGCACGACCATCTTCGCCGCGCGGCGGGTCGCGCCACCGGACTTGATGGTGCCCGCCGAGGCGTCCGCGCCGCGCATGAACGACACCGGGCCGGACGCCGTGCCGCCGGAGGACAGCAGCTCCCGCGAGGAGCGGATGCGCGAGAGGTTCAGGCCCGCGCCGGAGCCGCCCTTGAAGATCAGGCCCTCCTCGCGGTACCAGTTCAGGATCGACTCCATCGTGTCGTCGACCGACAGGATGAAGCAGGCGCTGACCTGCTGCGGGGAGGTGGTGCCCACGTTGAACCACACCGGCGAGTTGAAGCTGAACACCTGGTGCAGCAGCATCCAGGTCAGCTCGTGCTCGTAGATCTCGGCGTCCTGCTCGGAGCCGAAGTAGCCGTGCTTGACGCCCGCCTCGACGTAGGTCTTCACCACGCGGTCGATGAGCTGGCGCAGGCTGTGCTCGCGCTGCGACGTGCCGACCGCGCCGCGGAAGTACTTGCTGGTGACGATGTTCGTCGCGTTGACCGACCAGAAGTCCGGGAACTCGACGCCGCGCTGCTCGAAGTTCACCGAGCCGTCGCGCCAGTTCGTCATCACGACGTCGCGGTGCTCCCAGGTGACCTCGTCGTAGGGGTGCGTGCCCTCGGTGGTGTGGACGCGCTCCACCTTCAGCTTGGCGTTCTTGCTTCCCGCGCCGTTGCGGGTGGCCGTCTTCTTGCTCGAGCCACCGACGGTCTCGGTCATCCGGGGTCCCTCTCGATCAACGTGGTGTGGTGTGGGTGCGCGACCACGTCCGGGCTCCCCGTCCGAGGCGGTCGCTGTGGTGTTCCGCCGCGTGGTGCCGGCGGTGGTGGTGCTCAGTCGCGGCGGGCTGCGCCGACCGGTCGGGGACTAGTCGCGCTGGGCGTCGCGAAGATCGGCGATCTCCTTCTCGAAGTCCTCGACGGACGAGAAGGAGCGGTAGACGCTGGCGAAGCGGAGGTAGGCGACCTCGTCCAGCTCGCGGAGGGGGCCGAGGATGGCCAGGCCCACCTCGTGGCTGGGGATCTCGGCGACGCCACCGGAGCGGATCGACTCCTCCACGCGCTGGGCCAGCTGCTGGAGGGCGTCCTCGTCGACGGGGCGGCCCTGGCACGCGCGCCGCACGCCGACGACGACCTTGTCGCGGCTGAACGGCTCGGTCACGCCGGAGCGCTTGACCACCGCCAGCACGGCCTCCTCGACCGTGGTGAAGCGGCGCCCGCAGGCGGTGCACGACCGGCGGCGGCGGATGACCTGACCCTCGTCGACCTCGCGGGAATCGACGACACGCGAGTCCGAGTTGCGGCAGAACGGGCATCGCACGGCTGGTCTCCCCCTCCCCTGGGCAGCACCCATCGCGTTAGCCCCGCTCGTGGGGAAAACCCCAACCTGTGGACTAACTACAACGGTGTGACCACTAGATGTAGGGGTCAACCTATGCCCAACGCCTACGGCCCTGCAAGTCGGGGGGCGGCGTGTCCCGTCACTCGGACGGCGGAATCGGGCACGACCTCCTGAAACGCGCGGACCGCGCCCGCCGGGGGTGGCGGGCGCGGTCCGGGACGGGGTGCGAGGGGTGTCAGGGAGTGGCGGCGCCGTCCGGCACGAGGAGGGCCTGGCCGGGCTTCACCTCGGCGTCGGGCAGGGCGTTGAGCTCCCGGATGCGGTCCGCGACGGCCTCGGGGTCGCTGTCCGGCGCGCTGCGCTCGGCGACGTCGAGCAGGGACTCGCCCACCTGGACGTGCACGACGGCGGTCCGCTCGGGGACGCTCGTGGCACCGGTGGCGTACAGGTGGAACACGCTCAGCGCGGCGGCCACGACGGCGGCGGCGACGGCGTAGGCGGCGAACTGGAGCGCCGGGTGGCGCGGGGGGCGGGTCACGCCGGCGGTCGGGGCGGGTGGCGCCTCGCGCACCGCGGGGGCGGGGGGTCGGCGGTCGGCCTCGTCGGGTACCTCGAACCGGCGGAGCACCCGTGGTCCGGGTCGCAGTCCCTCGCCGAGGGCGACATCCTCGACACCGGCGTCGTCGACGAGTTCGAAGCCGCCCCGAGTGCCAATGACCACCGCCATGCTGCCCTCCAACGCAGGTCATCCGATCATGATCGAACCTGTGTTCGATCGAACGTCCGTGCGAATGTCTACCACTAAGTGCCGCATAATTGGAAGGACACGCCGGGACTTACTTCGAACAGGTGTTTGATCTGGACGTGGAACACGACTACCGTCCACAACCGAAGATCGACGGAGAGCCGGCCTGGGCAATCTGAGCCGGTGAGGAGGAAGCACCGTGGCACGCAAGACCAACGACGAACCGAGCACCGCCGCCGATGTGCCCTCCGTCCCGCAACCGGCGGACATCGCGGGCAACGCGGGGCTCACCCTGCGTCAGCGCAAGGTGCTCGACGTGATCCGCGACTGGCTGGACCGGTTCGGCTACCCGCCCAGCGTGCGCGAGATCGGCGAGGCGGTGGGGCTGACCAGCACGTCCTCGGTCGCCCACCAGTTGCGGGCGCTGGAGAAGAAGGGGTTCCTGAGGCGCGACCCGAACCGGCCGCGCGCGGTGGGCGTGCTGCCGCCGGAGATCGTGACCGGGCTCGACCCGTCGTCCAAGCCGACGCCCGCGTACGTGCCCATGCTGGGCCGCATCGCCGCAGGTGGGCCGATCCTGGCCGAAGAGGCCATCGAGGACGTGTTCCCCCTGCCGCGCGAGATCGTCGGCGAGGGCGAGGTGTTCCTGCTCAAGGTCGTGGGTGATTCCATGGTGGACGCCGCCATCACCGACGGTGACTGGGTCGTCGTGCGCCAGCAGCCGACCGCCGACAACGGCGACGTGGTGGCCGCCATGATCGACGGCGAGGCCACGGTCAAGACGTTCAAGCGCAAGGACGACCACGTGTGGCTGATGCCGCACAACCAGGCCTACCAGCCGATCCTGGGCGACGAGGCGTCGATCCTGGGCAAGGTCGTCGCGGTGCTGCGCCGCCTCTGACGGACCGACGCGAACGCAGCGACGCGAACGGGCCTGGACGGCACACCCGTCCAGGCCCGTTCCGCGTTCCCGGTGTCCCCAGGACCTTCCCGCGAGGGCGTCAGGCCCTCCTGCGCGACCGCCGCACGACCGCCCCGATCAGCGCCAGCACGACCACGCCACCCCCGATGACCAGCCACGGGGGCTCGTCGTCGCCCGCCGCTGGCGGGGGAGCGGCCGAGGTGTCGACCTGTGCGGGGGCCTCCGCGGTGGTCGGGGCCGGCGGCACGGCGAGGGCCGTCGTGCCGGCCACCGCGCGCACGGTGGAGGACGCCCCCGCGTCCCCGAACTCCGACGCCGACAGCAGCTCCCCGTCCCCGTCGAACGCGAGGGCCTCGCCCTGTGGCTCGTCCGGCAGCGCCACCCGCACCGGATCGCCCTCCAGGGCCTTCGCCAGGTCGCCGTCGGGCACCGGGAACAGGTAGGCGTCGGTGTAGGTGCGCAACGCCGCCACCCGGCCGTCGGCGCTCATCGCACCACCCGTGACCAGGCGCGACACCACCCGGTTGGCCAGCGGGCCGCCCGGCGTGTCCGTGCCGGAGATCGACACCCGCGCCACCTGCTCCAGCGGGGTGGGCGCGTCCTCGGTCAACGCGGACGCGGGCCGGTACACCAGCGCCGAGCCGATCGTTTCCTTCGTGACGATGTGCGGAATTCCCGCGCCGTCGAGCAACAACGCCTCGGCGTCGTGCTTTCCGTCAGGATACGTAAGGCGGTACAAACGTGCCGAGCCGTTCGGGGAAACGGCGTGCAATGCCACCGTCTCCCGCGTCTTGCCGTTGTCGCCGGTGTCCGCCGCCCACAGGGTTCCGTCAGGCGCCAAAGCGAGATCTTCGACGTCGAACGGGTTGATCGACGTGGTGATCGTCCGGGTGATCGCGCATTCCCGGTCCATCACCTGGATCGCGAGTCGGCCGTTGTCGCTGTCGTTCACCGCGAACAGCTCGTCCCCGCGCGCGGCGAGCCCGGACAGCTCCGCCAGCCGCTCGTCGGTCACCTCGCACAGGTCGACGACGGCCGGGTCCGCCTCGGCGGACCCGGCCGTCATCAGCAGACCGAGTGCTACCAGGAGCGCGCGCAAGGGCTCAGGCGCGGCTTCCGTCCACGGCGAACTGCTCCAGCACGCCGGCCAGGTCGGGCCGGACCCGGGCGGACAGCTCGGTGCCCTCCTCGGTGTGCCGCTCCTTGAGCACCTCGCCCTCGCGGTGCACGCGCGCGACGACCTCGCCCCGCGCGTACGGCACGAGCGCCTCCACGACCACCTCGGGCCGCGGCGTCTCCACCGCGATGCGCTCGCGCAGCTCGGCGATGCCCTCGCCGGTGTGCGCGGAGACGAACACCGCGGTAGGGAACAGGTGCCGCAACCGGGCCATGCCCAGCTCGCCCACCGCGTCGACCTTGTTGACCACGAGCAGCTCGTGCGGCATCGGGTCGTCGCGCCGCGACGAGATCTCGCCGATCACCTCGCGCACCGCCGTGACCTGCTTCTCCGGCATCGCGTCGGACCCGTCGACCACGTGGACCAGCAGGTCCGCGTCGGCGACCTCCTCCAGCGTCGACCGGAACGCCTCGACCAGCTGGTGCGGCAGGTGCCGCACGAAGCCGACGGTGTCGGTCAGCGTGTAGGGCAGGCCCTCGGGGGTCTCGGTGCGCCGCGTCGTCGGGTCGAGGGTCGCGAACAGGGCGTCCTGCACCAGCACCCCCGCGCCGGTCAGCGCGTTGAGCAGGCTGGACTTCCCCGCGTTCGTGTAGCCCGCGATGGCGACGTTCGGCACCGAGTTGGCCACGCGGCGGTGCCGCTTGGTCTCCCGGATGACGCCCATGGCGGCGATCTCGCGGCGCAGCTTCGAGATGCGCGCGCGGATGCGCCGGCGGTCGGTCTCCAGCTTCGTCTCACCGGGACCGCGCAGACCCACACCGCCGTTGCCGCCGCCGGCGCGGCCACCGGCCTGCCGGGACAGCGACTCGCCCCAACCGCGCAGGCGCGGCAGCAGGTACTGCAGCTGCGCCATCTCGACCTGGGCCTTGCCCTCCTTGGTCGAGGCGTGCTGGGCGAAGATGTCGAGGATCAGGGCCGTGCGGTCGATGACCTTGACCTTGAGCTTCTCCTCCAGCTGCCGCAGCTGGCCGGGGGACAGCTCGCCGTCGGCGATCACCGTGTCCGCGCCCGTCGAGATGACGATGTCGCGCAGCTCGGCGACCTTGCCGGAGCCGATGTAGGTGGCCGGGTCGGGTCGGTCGCGCCGCTGGACGAGACCTTCGAGGACCTCGGAGCCCGCCGTCTCGGCGAGCAGGGCCAGCTCGGCCAGGGATGCCTCGGAGTCCGCCGCCGTGCCCTCGGTCCACACGCCGACCAGCACGACGCGCTCCAGGCGGAGCTGCCGGTACTCGACCTCGGTGACGTCCTGGAGTTCGGTGGACAGCCCGGCGACGCGCCGCAGCGCCGCGCGCTCTTCGAGAGCGAAGTCGCCGGTGGACAGCTCTTCGTCCTGGTCGAGCCAGTCGGTGGTTCGGTACGTGTTTTCCGTCATTTGCCCTTCATCGTCGCACGTCACCCCGCGGCCGGCCGAGCGGTTAACCGCCCGGGTACACGGCCAGGTAGACGGCCACGCGCTCGCCGTCCGGGTGCGCCGGCTCCTCTGCCAGCTCCAGGAACAACGCCGTGATGCGCCGTTTTAGTTCCTCGGGGTCGGTCCTGAGGACCAGTCGGATCTGCTTGACCGCGTCCACCCCGACCTCCGAGACCTCGCCGAGGAACGCCTGGAGCACGGCCTCCTTGGTGGCCAGCGGCTCGGGGTCCCACCGCAGTCGCCAGGACAGGCCGGTGGACAGGTACGGGACCTCCCGGGCGCCCCGGTTGCCGGCGCGCTCGGCCTGGGGCTCCAGGAAGCCGGTGGCGACGAGCTTCCGCACGTGGTGCAGGGTCGTGGCGGGGTCCTTGCCCAGTCGCTCCGCCAGCTCCTTGTTGGTCATCGGCGTCTCGTGCGTGAGCCGGATGATGCGCAGCCGCACGTCCGAGGCGAGGGCGGCGGCCTGCTCGGCCGTGGCGATCGGTCGCTCCACCGGCCAAGGATACGTGGCCGGTGAATGAGTGATTGACAGTTTCCAATCACTTGCGCGATGCTCCGGGCATGTCCCTCCGGGTCCATCGCGACTTCCGCCTCCTGTGGGTGGGCGACACCGTCAGCCAGTTCGGCGCCACGATCGGTCGCACGGTCCTGCCGCTGCTCGCCGTGGGCGCGCTGGCCGCCACGCCGTTCGAGATGGGCGTGCTCTCCGCCGCGGGCTCGGCCGCGTTCCTGCTGATCGGGCTGCCCGCCGGGGTGTGGGTGGACCGGATGAGCCGCCGTCCCGTCATGCTCGTCGCCGACCTCGCGCGGGCCCTGCTGCTGCTGTCGGTCCCGATCGCCTGGTGGCTCGGCGCGCTCACCCTCGCCCACCTCGTCGTGGTGGCGCTGCTGGCCGGCGCGGCCACGGTCATGTTCGACGTCGCCTACCAGTCGTACCTGCCCGCCCTGGTGGGCCGGGCGCAGCTCGTCGAGGGCAACTCGAAGCTGGAGTCCAGCCGGGCGGTGGCCCAGGTGTCCGGCCCGGCCCTGGCGGGTGGGCTGGCCCAGGCGCTCGGCGCGGCCGTCGGCGTGCTCGCCACCGGCGTCGGCCACCTCGTGTCGGCGCTGTTCCTGCTGCGCATCCGCACCGTCGAGCCGGTGCCGGAGCGCACCGGTCGCACCGGGCTGCGGCACGAGGTCGCCGAGGGCCTGCGGTTCGTGTTCGGGCACCCGTCGCTGCGCGCGATCGTCGCCTGCACGGGCACGTCGAACTTCTTCGGCGGCATCGGCGCGGCGGTCACCGTGCTGTTCCTGGTCCGCGAGCTGGGCCTGTCCGAGGGCGCGGTGGGCCTGCTGCTCAGCGCCGCCGGCGCGGGCGCCGTGCTCGGCGCGGTGACGATGGGCCGGTGGCACGCCCGGTTCGGCCCGATCACGCCGATCTGGCTGTCGGCCCTGGTCACGTTCCCGCTGGGGCTGCTCGTGCCGCTCGGCGCGCCGGACTGGCGGCTCGCGCTCGTCGTCCTCGGCGAGGTCGGCATCGGCTACGGCGTGATCGTCTACAACGTCGCCCAGCTCAGCTACCGGCAGTCGATCTGCCCCGACCACCTGCTCGGCCGGATGAACGCGAGCATCCGGTTCGTGGTGTGGGGCGCGCTGCCACTGGGCGGGCTGGCCGGCGGCGCCCTGGGGGAGGGCATCGGGATCACGCCGACGCTGTGGGTGGCCATGGCGGGGCAGGCGCTCTCGGCGCTGTGGGTGGTGCTGTCACCGCTGCGCCGCGGCCCGGTCCACCACGAGGAGGACGAGGAGGATGTCGTCACGGGGTGACTTCCGGCGGTTCTGGGGCAGCGACGCGGCCAACCAGTTCGGCACGGCGGTCTCGTCGTTCGTGCTGCCGGCGGTGGCGATCGAGGCGCTGGACGCCTCGGAGTTCCAGGTGGGGCTGCTGACCGCGGCCGGGATGGCTGCGTTCCTGGTCGTCGGCCTGCCGGCGGGGGTGCTGGTCGACCGGGTCCGCAAGCGCCCGCTGCTGGTCTGGGGCACCACCGGCCGGGCGCTGCTGCTGGCCACGGTGCCGCTCGCCGGGTGGTTCGGCGGGCTGACGTTCGCCCACCTGGTGCTGGCGGCGCTGCTGGCGGGCGTGCTGACGGTGCTCGTGGACGTCGCCGGCCAGGCGTACCTGCCGGTGCTGGTCGACCGCGACGGGCTGACGGCGGGCAACGCCCGGCTGGTGTCGTCGCAGCAGGTGGCCCGGCTGGTCGGGCGACCGCTCGGCGGACCGCTGGTACAGCTCCTGGGCGGTGCGAACGCCGTGCCGGCGATCAGCGCGTCCTACCTGGCCGCCGCCCTGCTGCTGCGCGGCGTGCGGGCGGTCGAGGAGCCCGCCCCCCGACGCGACCGGGCCCTGTGGACCGAGATGGGGGAGGGGCTGCGGTTCGTGCTCGGGCACCCGCTCCTGCGGCCCATCGCGCTGTGCACGACGTCGTACAACCTGACCCACTCCGTGTGGGGCGCGGTGAACGTGCTGTTCCTGCTGCGCGACCTGGCCCTGTCGCCGACGGCCGCCTCCGCGCTGCTGGGCGCCGGCAGCGCGGGCGGCGCGCTGGTCGGCCTGGCCGCGAGCCGGTTGAGGCGGCTCGGCACGGCCCGGCTGGTGTGGCTGTCGCTGCTGGTCACCCAGCCGTTCTGGCTGCTCGTGCCGCTGACCGCGCCGGACTGGCGGATCGCGTTGTTCGTCGTCGGCACGGCGGTCACCTCGGTGGGCGTCGTCGTCTACGACGTGACCCAGGTGAGCCTGCGCCAGTCGCTGTGCCCGCCCGGCCTCCAGGGCCGGATGAACGCGACCGTCCGCTTCCTCGCCTGGGGCGCGTCGCCGCTGGGCGCGCTGGCCGGCGGCGCGCTCGCCGGGTGGATCGGGGTGCGCGACACGCTGTGGGTCGCCTCGGCGGGCATGGCCCTGTCCGTCCTGTGGGTCCTGCTGTCACCGCTGCGGGCGATGCGGGACGCCCCGGTGATCACTACCGTCGAGCGCCATGGCTGACACCACCGTGCTGCGCGAGGGTCTCCGGTTCGGCGAAGGTCCGCGGCGCGGGCCCGACGGCAGGCTGTTCTACTCGGACTTCTACGCGCACGAGGTGCGCGCCCTCGACCTCGACACCGGTGCCGAGGAGGTCGTCTGCGAGGTGCCCGGACAGCCCTCCGGCCTGGGCTGGCTGCCCGACGGGCGGCTGCTCGTGGTGTCGATGCGCGACCGCCGCGTGCTGCGCCTGGAGGACGGCGACCTCGTCGAGCACGCCGACCTGGGCGACCTCGCCACCTTCCACGCCAACGACATGCTGGTCGACGCGCACGGCCGCGCGTACGTGGGCAACTTCGGCTTCGACCTGCACGGCCTCATCGCCGAGGCGGGCGGCGAGGCGCCCCTGCTCGAACCCGGTTGGGAACCGCCCGGCGCGGCCCTGGCGCTGGTCCGGCCGGACGGGACGGTGTCGCGGGCCGCCGAGGACCTCAAGTTCCCCAACGGCATGGGCCTGCTGCCGGACGGCAGGCTCCTCGTCGCCGAGACCCTGGCGTTCGGCCTGACCGCGTTCGACGTGGCCGACGACGGCACCCTGTCCGGCCGCACCCCGTGGGCGGCGCTGCGCGAGCACGGCATCGCGCCCGACGGCATCGCGGTGGACGCCGACGGCGGCGCGTGGGTCGCGCCCGCGCTCCAGGCGTGCGCGTTCCGGGTCGAGGAGGGCGGCGCCGTCACCCGCCGGGTCGCGACGTCGCAGCCGTGCTTCGCGGTGGCGGTCGTCGGCGACCGGCTCGTCTGCTGCACCGCGCCCACGTCGCAGCCGGAGGTGGTGGCCGGCGCGCACCTGGGCAAGCTGGAGGTGTTCGGCCTCTAGGGGTGCCCGGGAACGCCTAGAGGGCGTCCCACCAGGCCTGGTCGAGTTCGCCGCGGGCGAGCAGGACGGCCGGGCCGGTGATCGTCGCGCCCTCCTCCTCGACCACCACCGACACCTGTCCGCCGAGGACGTCCACAGTGGCCTTGCCGGTGCGCCGACCGGACCCGTGCAGCCACGACGCCACCGCGGCGACGGTGCCCGTGCCGCACGACCGGGTCTCGCCGACGCCGCGCTCGTGCACGCGCATCCGCAGCGCGCCGTCGGCCAGCACGTTGACGAACTCCACGTTCACGCCGTGCGGGAACAGCACCGGGTCGTGGCCGGGCGGGACCTCCAGGTCCAGTTCGCCCACCGGCACCTCGGTCACGCACGCCAGGTGCGGGTTGCCGACGTCCACCGCGACCCCGCCGAACGCGCTGCCGCCGACCGTGGCCGTGCCGGTGCCGGTGACCAGGGCGCGGCCCAGGTCGACGGTCACCGTGCCGTCCGCGTGCGCGACGACCCGTCGTTCACCCGACCGGGTGCCGATGGTGAACTCGCCCGCGGGCACCAGGCCCTCGTCGACCAGGTAGCGGACGAACACCCGCACGCCGTTGCCGCACATCTCGGCGATCGAGCCGTCGGCGTTGCGGTAGTCCATGAACCAGGGGCCGAAGTCGGGGCGCACCACCCGCAGCACGCCGTCCGCGCCCAGGCCGCGCCGCCGGTCGCACAGCACCCGGACCCGCTCCTCGGTGAGGTCCAGCAGGCCCTCGGGATCGGGCAGCACCACGAAGTCGTTCTCGGTGCCGTGGCCCTTCAGGAATTCGACGCCCACGCCCGCCACCTTACGACGTGACGTGCCGCAGCACCTCGTCGGCCAGGTCGGGCGAGGACGCGTCGAACCAGGTGACCCGCCGGTCGCGGCGGAACCACGACCGCTGCCTGCGCACGAAGCGCCGGGTGCCCAGCGCGGTCGCCCCGAACGCCTCCTCGATCGAGTACTCGCCGTCGAACGCGGCCAGCACCTGCTGGTAGCCGAGCGCGCGCGACGCCGTGCGGCCCTCGCGCAGGCCCCTCGCCTCCAGCGCCCGCACCTCCTCGACCAGGCCCGCCTCGAACATCCGGCCGACCCGCCCGTCGACCCGCTCGTCGAGTTCGGCCACCTCCCGGTCCAGGCCGACCAGCACGGTGCCCCAGCGCGCCGGGCCGGGTGTGGGCAGGGTCGCCGAGAACGGCCTGCCGGTCAGCTCGATCACCTCCAGCGCGCGCACCACGCGCCGGGCGTTGGACGGCAGGATCGCCAGGGCCGCGGCCGGGTCGAGCCGCGCCAACCGGCCGTGCAGGGCCTCCGCGCCGGACACCGCGAGCTCCCGCTCCAGCCGGCCGCGGACCCCCTCGTCGGTGCCCGGGAACTCCAGGTCGTCCAGCACGGCCTGCACGTACAGGCCCGAGCCGCCGACCAGCACCGGCGTGCGCCCCTCGGCGAGCAGCCGCTCCACGACGGCGCGCGCGTCCCGCTGGTAGGCGGCCACCGAGGCGGTGTCGGTCACGTCCAGCACGTCGAGCAGGTGGTGGGGCACGCCCCGCCGCTCCTCCTCGGTCACCTTCGCCGTGCCGATGTCCATGCCCCGGTAGAGCTGCATCGCGTCGGCGTTGACCACCTCGCCGCCCAGTGCGACGGCCAGCCGCACGGCCAGGTCGGACTTGCCGGTCGCGGTGGGGCCGACGACCGCGACCGGGACGATCCGTGGGGAGGTGCTCACGGCTCCAGCCTCCCAGACCGCGCCTCCCAGACGGCCCAGTGGTACCCCACGCCGTAGGGGGCCAGGAACGCCGAGCGGGTGCACCGCCACGCGCCCGGCACGGCCGCCGCGACCTGCCACGCGGCCCGCCCGCCCGCACCCAGGTCGGCCGCCAGCACCGGGTCCAGCGCCCGCAGCGCGCCCCGGTCCGCCGAGGCCAGCGCGCGGCCCACCCCCTCGTCGAACGCGCCCGCCCGGTCGTCGGCCCGCCCCACGGCGTGCTCGCCGTGCCGGTGCGACCCGTCGCCGAGGACGAGCAGGGCGGAGGCGCCCGCGAGCCGCGCCCCGAGCGCCGCGCAGTCGCTCTCGGGCAGGTCGGGGGGCACCAGGTGGACGCTCACCCGGCGCGCTCCGGCACGTTCCCGCAACCAGCCGGCGATCAGGGCGGGCAGCGGGAGGTCGTCCTCCGCCCGGGACGCGCCCTCGGTGAGCGACACCGGCACGTCCACCCCGAACGCGTGGAAGCTGCCGGTCACGTCCTCCACCACCCGCGGCCCGGAGGGGTCCGCGGCGACGGCCAGCCACTCGTCCGAGCAAGCCGCGAGGTCCCGTGCCGCGGCCAGGGTCGCCGCCCGCACCGGCTCGGTCTCCACCGCCGCGCCGGCGACCAGTTCGGGCACCAGCAGCGGGGGGTGCGGCACGACCGCGAGTCGCGAGATCATGGCGGCCCACGCTACCGATCGGCCACCACAGGTACCGATGCGAGCCCTGACCTGTTTGAATGCGCGCGAGGTACTGGCGACCCTTCGGGTGGGTCGCGCGGTACCCGGGTGCTGGGCCCCGCCGCTGGCGGGGCGCCCGTGGTCGGCACGGGCACCACGAAGTGGGCAGGCGAGGAGGAAGCCGGCGATGACGGAGCACGAGACGACACCGGAAGCCACTGGTGACAGTGGTGCGGGGGCGGTGGTGGTCGAGGAGACCAGGGCGGCGGCTGTGCCGGTGACGACGCCGCCGCAGGTCCCCGTGGCGTCGGACCACCCTGACCGCTGGGGGCGCGTGGACGAGGACGGCACCGTCTACGTGAAGACGGCCGACGGCGAGCGCGTCGTCGGCTCGTGGCAGGCGGGCGAGCCCGCGGAGGGCCTCGCGCACTTCGCCCGCCGGTTCGACGACATCCGCACCGAGGTCGAGTTGCTGGTGACGCGGCTGACCTCCGGCGCGGGCGACCCCAAGCACGCGATGACCAGCGCCAAGCACGTCCAGGAGAGCCTGGCCGAGGCGGCGGTGGTCGGCGACCTCGCGGCGCTGGCGGCCCGTGTCGAGCACGTGCTCGCGCTGGCCGAGCAGGGCATGGAGGCCGCCAAGGCCGCCAAGGACGAGGCGCGCGCCGCGGCCGGGGCCCGCAAGCTGGAGCTGGTCGAGGAAGCCGAGGCGCTGGCCGAGGAGTCGACGCAGTGGAAGGCCTCCGGCGACCGGTTGCGGCAGATCCTGGAGGAGTGGAAGACCATCCGGGGGGTGGACCGCAAGACCGACGAGCAGCTGTGGCGTCGGTTCTCCAAGGCGCGGGACGCGTTCAACCGCCGGCGGGGCTCGCACTTCGCCGACCTCGACCGGCAGCGGGGCGTCGCCAAGAACCGCAAGCAGGAGCTGGTCGAGGAGGCCGAGAAGCTCGTCGAGTCCGACGACTGGGGCCCCACGGCCGGCCGGTACAAGGACCTGATGGTCGAGTGGAAGGCCGCCGGGCGCGCCCCCAAGGAGGCCGACGACGCGTTGTGGCAGCGGTTCCGCGCCGCCCAGGACGCGTTCTTCGCCCGGCGCTCCGAGGCGTTCAGCGAGCGTGACGCCGAGTTCGCGACCAACGCGAAGCTGAAGGAGGAGCTGCTCGCCGAGGCGGAGCGCATCGACCCGTCCGGCGACCTGGAGACCGCCCGCCAGCAGCTCTACAAGATCCAGGAGCGGTGGGACGCGATCGGCAAGGTCCCGCGCGAGCGCATCCGCGACCTGGAGGGCAAGCTCCGCGCGATCGAGGAGCGGGTCCGCGGCGCGGTCGACGCCCAGTGGCGCCGGTCCGACCCGGAGGCCGAGGCCCGCGTCGCGCAGTTCCGCGAGCGCGTCGAGCAGTTCGAGGCCCAGGCCGAGAAGGCCCGTTCGGCGGGCGACAAGCGCCGGGCCGAGCAGGCCGAGGCCCAGGCCAAGCAGTGGCGCGAGTGGCTGGCCGCCGCCGAGCAGGCGGTCGCCTCCCGCTAGCCGGAGGTCGGCGCGCCGGTCCCCGCACCGCTCGTGCGGGGACCGGCGCCCACGCCACCGCGCCCGCCGCCGCGGTCGCGAAGCCCCGCCGCGCAGGCGGACCACCCGGTAGCCGAAGCCGAACGCGCCGGTCAGTGCGCGGGCCACCGCTCCAGCGGGTCCACGGCCTCACCGGAATCGCGCAGGGCACCGGCCGGCGCCGGCATCACCGCATCTCGGGCCGCGACGCCGCCAGCGCCAGCCACTTCACCAGCAGCACGACGACCGCCACCACGGCGATGACCAGCCCGATGCCCGGACCCGGTCCCGGCGCGTGGCCGGTCGTGGTCTGCGTCGTCCAGATCGACAGCACGCCCGCCACGGACGCGGCGAACCCCGCCAGCGCGGACGTCCACGCCAGCACCCACCGCCGCAGGGCCAGGGTCAGCGCGGGCAGCAGCACGCCCGCCACGAGCGCCGCGTAGCCGAACACCTTCGGCAGCGCGGGCGCGTCGCCGAACAGCACGCCCAGCCCCTGCTCCCCGTCCACCCAGGGCAGCACCAGGGACACCAGGACCGCCAGCACCGCCGCGGCGATCGTCAGGGCACCCCGGCCGGGGTCGACGCGCCTGGCCGCCGAGCGGCCCACGCCGTTGATCTCCTCGCGCAGCCGCGACAGGTCCTCCGGTTCGCCGTTCACCCGACCGAGCACCCGCCCACGGCCGCGGGCAGCGGGGCGGGCGTGCCGAACGACGGCAGGCCCAGCGTCACGCCCGGCGTCTTCGGCTTCAGGCCCGCCTCGGACCGGTCGCCCGCCCTCGTGCGGCGGTGCGACAGCAGCGGGCCGTCCGCGATCAGGTTGTGCGGCGCGCCGTAGGTGACCACGGTCTCGACCACGTCGCCGGGGCGCACGCGCGCGTCACCGGGCGTGAAGTGCACCAGGCGGCCGTCGCGGGCGCGCCCGGTCATCCGGTTGGTCTCGGTGTCCTTGCGGCCCTCGCCCGAGGCGACCAGCAGCTCGACCCGCCGGCCGACCTGCGCGCGGTTCTCCTCGTGCGCGATCTCGTTGACCAGGGTCACCAGCCGGTCGTAGCGCTCCTGCACGACCTGCTTGGGCAGCTGGTCGGGCAGCTCGGCGGCGGGCGTGCCGGGGCGCTTGGAGTACTGGAAGGTGAACGCGGAGGAGAACCGGGACTCGCGCACCACGTCCAGGGTGGCCTGGAAGTCCTCCTCGGTCTCACCGGGGAAGCCGACGATGATGTCGGTGGTGATGGCCGCGTCCGGCATGGCCGAGCGCACCTCGTCCAGGATGGACAGGTACTTCGCGGTCCGGTAGGAGCGGCGCATCTCCTTGAGCAGCCGGTCCGAGCCCGACTGGAGCGGCATGTGCAGCTGGTGGCACACGGCGGGCGTCTCGGCCATCGCCGCGATCACGTCGGAGGTGAAGTCCTTGGGGTGCGGCGAGGTGAACCGGACCCGCTCCAGCCCGTCGATGCCGCCGGTGGCGCGCAGCAGCTTGCCGAACGCGAACCGGTCGCCGAACTCGACGCCGTAGGAGTTCACGTTCTGCCCGAGCAGGGTGACCTCCAGCACGCCCTCGTCGACCAGGGCCCGCACCTCGGCCAGCACCTCGCCGGGCCTGCGGTCCTTCTCCTTGCCGCGCAGCGACGGGACGATGCAGAACGTGCACGTGTTGTTGCACCCGACCGACACCGACACCCAGCCCGAGTAGGCCGAGTCGCGTCGGGCGGGCAGCGTCGAGGGGAACGTCTCCAGGGAGTCGAGGATCTCGACCTGGGCCTCCCGGTTGTGCCGGGCGCGCTCCAGCAGCACCGGCAGCGAGCCGATGTTGTGCGTGCCGAAGACCACGTCCACCCACGGGGCGCGCCTGACGATCTCGTGCTGGTCCTTCTGGGCGAGGCACCCGCCGACGGCGATCTGCATGTCGGGGTTCGCGGTCTTGGCGGGCGCGAGGTGCCCCAGGGTGCCGTACAGCTTGTTGTCGGCGTTCTCGCGGACGGCGCAGGTGTTGAACACGACCACGTCGGGGGCGGTGTCGCCCTCGGCAGGCGCGTAGCCCGCGTCCTCCAGCATGCCGGCGAGGCGTTCGGAGTCGTGCACGTTCATCTGGCAACCGAACGTGCGGATCTGGTAACTGCGGGTCACTGCACCTAGTCCTTCCGTCGGGTCCAGGGTAGAGGCCGGTCGTGCGACGATGCGCGGGTGTCGGGAACGCTGCTGCGCTTGCACGCGGTGGGGGCCGCCTTGGTCCTCGCCGCCCTGTCGTCGACCGCGTGCGGTGACGACTTCGACCAGGTCGAGCTCACCGTCGCGGCGGGGAGCCCGGTCGGGGTCTACGCCAAGTTGAGCACGGCCCTGGCCGACGCGTGGACCCGGGACCCGGGCATCCCGCGTCCCCGGGTGGCCGAGACGTCCGGATCGGTCGACAACCTCCAGCGGCTGCGGGGCGGCCAGGCGCAGGTCGGCTTCTCGGCGGCGGACGCGGCGGCGGACGCGGTGGCCGCCGCGGTGGCGGGCAGGGCGGGGGCCGGGACGGTGGTCCCGGGCACGGGCGGTGCCGACCACGAGCTGTACGCGCTGGCCCGGATGCACGACGACTACCTCCAACTGGTCGTGCGCGACGACATCCCGGCCACGAAGCTGTCGGAGCTCAAGGGCATGCGGGTGAGCCTCGGCGCGCAGGACTCGGGCGTGCGGCTCATCGCGCAGCGACTGCTGGCCTCGGCCGGCATGTCGATCGACGACCTCCAGCCCAGCTACCACGACCTCCAGGCCAGCGCCGACCGGATGCGCGACGGGGCGCTCGACGCGTTCTTCTGGTCCGGCGGCGTGCCCACCGACGCGGTCACCACCCTCGCCGCCACGGTGAAGCTGCGCATGCTCGACCTCGGCGACGTGCTGCCCGACCTGCGCCGCGCCTACCCGGTCTACGGCTCGGCGACGCTGCCCGCGTCGGCCTACCAGCTCGGCGGCGGCCCGGTCGTCACGCTCGTCGTGCGCAACTTCCTGCTGGTCAACGACACGATGTCGGACGACGTGGCGGAAGCCCTGGTCAGGGGTCTGTTCGCGGCCCAGCCGGCGCTGGTCGCGGCCAGCCCGGTGGCCAGGTCGATAGAGGTCCGCTCGGCGATCGAGACCACGCCGGTCGAGCTGCACCCCGGCGCGATGCGCTACTACCGCGACGTGAAGGTCTGACCGCGGGCGCGTCACACGGCGGGGAACCCCACCTCCACCCGCAGCCCGCCGCCGGGCGGGGACGTCAACCGGACCGTGCCGCCGACGCGTTCCACGATCTGCCGCACCAGCGCGAGCCCCAGGCCCGAGCCCTGCACGTTCTGGTGCGCGGGGCTGCGCCAGAACCGGTCCGTGGCCCGTTCCAGCTCCTCGGGGGCCAGGCCGGGTCCCTCGTCCCGCACGGCGATGCGCACCACCCCGTCCCGCCGGCGCACGTCGACGTGGACGAGGGTGCCGTCGGAGGTGAACTTCAGCGCGTTGTCCAGCAGCGCGTCGAGCACCGTCTCCACACCGCGCGGCGGGACCAGGGCGGTGCCGCCGGGCTCCCCGTCGAGCACCAGGTGCACCTCGCGGGCCGCCGCGGCGGGCTGCCACGCGGTCAGCCGCCCCGCCACGGCCCGGTCCACGTCCACCGGCACCGGGTCCACCGACGGCGCGCCCGCGCGGGCCATCGACAGCAGCTCGTCGAGGATGCGGTTGAGCCGGTTGGTCTCGTCCAGCGCCGCCGCCTGGTGCTGGACCCCCTCGCCCACCACGTGCCCTTCCAGGTTGGACAGACGCAGCTTCAGGGCGGTCAACGGGTTGCGCAGCTGGTGCGAGGCGTCCGCCACGAACGCCCGCTGCGCGGCCAGCACGTCGCCCACGTTGGCGGCCATCTGGTCGAACGAGCGCGACAGCTGGCGCAGCTCCGGCGGGCCGTCCGACGCGCCCACCGGCGCCGCCGGCTGCCCCGACACCACCGCCGCGAGCAGCGCGCCCGTCGCGTCGTCGAGCCGCTTCACCGGCCGCAGCGTCCAGCGCACCAGCGGCAGTGCCGCGAACACCGCCGCGACCAGCACCAACATGCTCGCGACCAGGATCACCGTCCACCACACCAGCACCTCGGTGCGGGTCTTCGAGGTCGGCGAGAACGTCACCACCGCGCCCTGGACCTCACCCGCCTCCAGCACCGGCTCGGCCAGCACCAGCTCCGAGGAGTCCCACGGCACGATCAGGTCCGGCGCAGCCGGCTGCCGACCCGCCAGGGCGCTCCTGACCAGGTCGGACACCTCCTCCGAGGTGACGTCGACGACCCCCGCCGAGGCCACCACCTGCCCGTCCCGGCCGAGCAGCGCGACCCGGATGCCGTACAGCTCGTGGTAGCGGCGCAGCTCGCTCTCCAGCACCCACGGCTGGTCGTCGATGAACGGCCGCTGCGCCACGGACGCGAACCGGGTGGTGTCGGTGAGCCGGTCCAGGAACATCTCCTGCTGCTCCGTCTGCGCCACCCCGCGCCCGAGCGGCACGCCCATCCCGACCAGCACGATGACGACCAGCGTCAGCACGATCCCCAGCAGTCGCGACCGCACTCAGCCCCCGCCCAACCGGTACCCGACCCCGCGCACCGTCTCCAGCAGCGACGGGCGCCCGAGCTTCGTGCGCAGCGTCGCCACGTGCACGTCGAGCGTCCGGTTGGCGCCGGCCCACGTGCGCCCCCACACCTCCGCCAGGATGCGCTCGCGGGTGCACACCGCGCCGCCGGCCGCGACCACCAGGGCCAGCACCTGGAACTCCTTGCGCGACAACGCCACGGGTTCACCCGCCACGGTGACCTCGTGCCGGGCCAGGTCGACCCGCACGTCGGCCGCCTCGAACACCTCGGTGCCCGTCCCGCCCGCGCCGACCGGGTCGCCGCGCCGCCGCCTCACGGCGTGCACGCGGGCCACCAGCTCGCCCACGTCGTACGGCTTGACCAGGTAGTCGTCCGCGCCGGCGTGCAGGCCGAGGATGCGGTCGTCGATCTCGCCCCGGGCCGACACCACGATGATCGCCACGTCGCTGGCCGCCCGGATGTGCCGGCACAGCGTGACACCGTCCACATCGGGCAGGCCCAGGTCCAGCAGCACGACGTCGACCCCGGCCAGTCGATCGAGTGTCCCCCGACCGGTCGCCTGTCGATCGACGCTGAAGCCGCGCCGGGTCAGCGCGGGCACCAGCGCTTCCGCCACGCGGTCGTCGTCCTCGACCAGCAGCACGCGCACCGTGGGGCCTCCTGATAAGTGTCGCCACCCTGTGACAGAGTTGAGACCCTAAGTCTTGCTCAATCGCCTGGACTGGTGTGGTGATTCACACCTAGGTTTCCGCCATCGCTCAGGAACCCCCTACTGGAGGACTGATGACCGCCGCCACTCCTGCTCCGCCCATGATCCGGATGGCGGGCGTGGACAAGTTCTTCGGCCCCTTGCACGTCCTCAAGGACGTGACGCTGGAGGTGCCGAAGGGCCAGGTAGTCGTCGTGCTGGGCCCCTCGGGCTCGGGCAAGTCCACGCTGTGCCGGACGATCAACCGCCTGGAGCCGATCAACTCGGGCGTCATCGAGTTGGACGGCCAGCCGCTGCCCGCGGAGGGCAAGGAACTCGCCCGGCTGCGCGCCGATGTGGGAATGGTGTTCCAGTCTTTTAACCTGTTCGCCCACAAGAGCATCGTCGACAACGTGATGCTCGCGCCCGTGAAGGTCCGCAGGACCCCGGCCGCCCAGGCCCGCAAGACGGCCATGGAGCTGCTGGAGCGGGTGGGCATCGCGAACCAGGCCGAGAAGTACCCGGCCCAGTTGTCCGGTGGGCAGCAGCAGCGCGTGGCGATCGCGCGCGCCCTGGCGATGCGCCCGAAGGTGATGCTGTTCGACGAGCCGACCTCCGCACTCGACCCCGAGATGGTGCAGGAGGTGCTGGACGTGATGACCACGCTGGCCAAGGAGGGCATGACCATGCTCGTGGTCACCCACGAGATGGGCTTCGCCCGCAAGGCCGCGGACCGCGTGATCTTCATGGCCGACGGCGAGGTCGTCGAGGACTCGACGCCGGAGGCGTTCTTCTCCGCGCCGAAGTCCAACCGCGCGAAGGACTTCCTTGGCAAGATCCTGACCCACTGAAGTCCCACGACCGCGGCGCTGAGCCTGGCGCCGCTCTATCCCGAAAGAGCAGGAGACAGACGATGAGGGTTCGCACCCTTGCGGTGGTGCTGCTGGCCGGCGGCCTCGCCCTGACCGCGTGCGGCAAGGAGGGTGGCCCCGGTGACAGCGGCACCACCCAGCAGGCCGCCGCGGACGTGAAGGTCGACGGTTCCGCGACGTTCGAGAAGATGAAGAACCGCGGCAAGGTCGTCATCGGCGTCAAGGAGGACCAGCCGGGTCTGGGCTACAAGGACCCGACCAGCGGCAAGTACACCGGCTTCGACGTCGAGATCGCGAAGCTGGTCGCCGCCAAGCTGGGCTTCTCGGACGACAAGATCGAGTACAAGGCCATCGCCTCCGCCGGGCGCGAGCAGGCGCTGATCAACGGTGACGTGGACTACTACGTCGGCACCTACACGATCAACGCCAAGCGCAAGGAGCAGGTCGGCTTCGCCGGCCCGTACTTCACCGCCGGCCAGGACCTCCTGGTCGCGAAGGACGACAACTCGATCACCGGCCCGGAGACGCTCAAGGGCAAGAAGGTCTGCTCGGTGACCGGCTCCACGCCGATCCAGAAGGTCAAGAACGAGGGCCTGACCGAGCCGGAGAACATCGTCGAGCTGCAGAACTACTCGCAGTGCGTGACGCAGCTCCAGCAGGGCGCGGTCGACGCCGTCACCACCGACGACGCGATCCTCAAGGGCTACGCGGCCCAGGAGCCCGACAAGATGAAGGTCGTCGGCAAGCCGTTCTCGAACGAGCCGTACGGCATCGGCCTGACGAAGGACGACAAGCCGCTGCGCGACAAGATCAACGACATCCTGGACGAGGCCATCAAGGGCGGCGACTGGGACAAGGTCTACGACGCGACCCTGGGCAAGTCGGGCTCCAAGGCCGAGAAGCCGGTGCTGGACCGCTACTGATCCCCCGGGGCGGCCGGTCGTCCGGCCGGCCGCCCCGCCACCACCCTCCCGAGGAAGCCTGCCCAGAGGAAGCCCATGGACGTCCTGCTCGACAACCTCGACCTGTACGGGCCCGGGTTCCTCAACACCGTTGAGCTGTTCCTGATCTCCGCGGTCGGGTCGCTGGTGTTGGGAACGATCCTGGCGATGCTGCGCGTCGCCCCCGTGCCGGTCTTCAGGTTCGCCGGCGCCGCGTACGTCACGATCGTGCGCAACACCCCGCTCACGCTGGTGTTCTTCTTCTTCGCGTTCGCGTTCCCCCTCCTGGGGATCGTCGACGCGGGGACGTTCGGCGGCTCTGCCGCCAGCTACTACTGGGCTGCGGCGCTGGCCGCGCTGATCCTCTACACGGCCGCGTTCGTGTGCGAGGTCATCCGCTCGGGCATCAACACCGTCCCGGTCGGCCAGGCCGAGGCGTCGCGGGCACTGGGCCTGACGTTCGGCCAGATGCTCGGCTCCGTCGTGCTCCCGCAGGCGACCCGGGCGGTCGTGCCGCCGATGATGAGCACGCTGATCGCGCTGCTCAAGAACACGACCATCGCGGCGGGCTTCTCCGTGTTCCAGGCCGGCTCGATCAGCCTGAACCTGTCCGAGCGCGGTGAGAACCAGCTGATCGGCCTGCTGTGGGTCGCGCTGTTCTTCGTGGTGCTCGTCATCCCCATGACCCTGCTGCAGCGCAGCCTCGAGAAGCGGTGGAGCGTCGCCCGATGAGCTCGGTCCTGTTCGACGTCCCGGGTCCGCGCGCCCGGATGCGCCACCGCGTGTACGCGGTCGTCGGCATCGCCGCCCTGGTCGCGGCCGTCGGCTTCGTGGTCCTCCGGTTCGCCCAGAGCGGCCAGTTCGAAGGCTCGAAGTGGGACTGGCTGCAGTACGAGAAGGTCCAGCTCGACCTGCTCAGCGCCCTGGGCAACACGCTCAAGGCGTTCGCGGCGGGCGCGGTGCTCGCCCTGCTCTTCGGCGCGGTCTTCGCCGCCGGGCAGCTGTCGGACCACGCCGTCTTCCGCGTGCCGTCCATGGCGGTGGTCGAGTTCTTCCGCGCGGTCCCGCTCGTCGTGCTGATCTTCGTGTTCCACTACGGCGTGTCGCTGGGCGCGCCGTTCTACTCGGTGGTCCTGGGCCTGACCCTCTACAACGGGTCGGTGCTCGCCGAGGTGTTCCGCGCCGGCGTGCTGTCGCTGCCGCGCGGCCAGAGCGAAGCCGCCTACGCCCTGGGCATGCGCAAGACCCAGGTGATGAACCTGGTGCTGCTGCCGCAGGCGGTCCGGGCCATGCTGCCCGCGATCATCAGCCAGCTCGTCGTGCTGCTCAAGGACACGGCGCTGGGCTTCCTCATCACCTACGAGGAGCTGCTGTACTACGCCCGCTACCTGGGCTCGATCTTCGAGTTCGGTCGTCCGCTGGTGCCGGTCACGATCGTGGTGGCGGCCGTCTACATCGTGATGTGCCTGTTGCTGACCTGGCTGGCGAAGACGCTGGAGAAGCGGAACCGGCGCAGCAAGAAGGTCATCGAGGCCAAGACGCCGCAGGCGGCCGAGGACGCGGTGGCCGCGTCCGTCTGACCTGCCCCGACGCTTTCGGAGGGGCGTGGCGCCGCACGGTGCCACGCCCCTCCGGCGTCCGGTCAGCGGTGCCGCAGGATCGCACCCACGCCCTCGAACAGCGACGCCCGGTCGGTGACCAGCACCTGCGCGCCGGTCGCGACGGCGGCGCTGGGCAGCACCTCGTCCGCGCGGTGCTCCTCGACGCGCTCGACGCCCAGGCCGCTCAGCTCGGACCTGCGCACGGCGAGCAGCGCCGGGTCGTCACCCGCCCACACGGTGCGGTCCCCCAGCGCGGGGTCGGCGACGAGCAGCGCGGCCACTTTCGCCTCGCGCAGCGCCTCGACCACCGGCTCCAACCCCTGCACGGCGAGCCCGCCGTCCCGGCCCGACTCGGTGGCGAACCGCTCGACCAGATCGTTCTCCTGGTTGAACTGGTGCTCGGCGACGAGGGCCTGCACGGCGCTGTCGAACGCGTCGTCGTCCGCGCCGTCGGCCAGGCTCGCGCCCTCCACCTCCACCAGCAGCTCGCGGGACCGCGCGCCCAGCTCGTCGCGCACCGCCGTCCGCGCCTGGAGCTCGCCGCCCAGCACGAGCAGCTCGGCGTTCAGCTCCGCGACCAGCTTGTCCACGGCCTCGGCGACCAGGGCGGCGTTGCGCTTGGCGGTCTCCTCGACCGAGTGCTGCATCCGCAGGTGCGACCAGCCGCCGCCGCGCACCTTGTGCACGGGGTGCTCCTCGCCGCGCACCTCCTCGGCCGCCACCTCGCCCCGGCGGCCGACCTGCCCGTCGTAGCCGTGCACGTCGGCGCCCTTCCGGTCGGCGAGCACGACGACGTGCGGCACGGTCGGGCCGAGCGACCCGACCAGCGGCAGCATGTGCGGCAGGTCGGACCAGCGGGCGGTGGTCGCGGCCGGTGGTCGGGGCATCACCCGGTCGAGGAGCACGGCGCCGTGCGCGGCGATCAGCGCCCGGCCGCCCTTGCCCACGACCGGCGCGAGCGCGACGGCCTCCAGGGCGTCCAACGTCGCCTCGTCCGCGCCCTGCCGGGCCAGATCGTCACGCACCCCGCGCCAGCGCAGCTCCACGGCCTTGGCCGCGTCCTCGGTGTCGTGCGAGGCGTCCAGGTAGACCGACGCGAAGGGACCGCGTTCCCTGATCAGCTCTCCCAACGAAGACATGTCCATTGGCCGGGTTTACCCGCTGCCGCGCCGCGTAACCTCGAGGGCATGGCGGACGAACCGGGTGCCCTCACGAAGGTGCAGCAGAACGTCATCGGCAACCTCCTCCGGGTCGGCATCAACGGGTTCGGGCCGTTCAAGAGCGCCACGGAGATGGCCCAGGACGCGCTGGAGAAGGCCGCGACCCCGGCCGAAGCGGTGAAGCACCTGATCAGGACCCACGTGACGGCGGCGGGCGTGCAGGGGTTCGCCACCAACGTCGGCGGGCTCATCACGCTGCCCGTCTCGCTGCCCGCGAACGTGGCGGCGGCGACGCTCGTGCAGGCGCACCTCATCGCCTCGATCGCCGCCGTCCACGGGCACGACCTGGAGAGCGACGAGGTGCAGACCGCGATCATGGTGTGCATGCTCGGCAACGCGGGCACGGACGTGCTCAAGAAGGCCGGCATCCGCGCGGGCTCGAACCTCACCATGGCGTTGATCAAGAAGATCCCCGAGCAGCTGATCAAGGAGATCAACAAGCGGATCGGCTTCACCCTGCTGGCGAAGTACGGCACCTCCCGGGCGACCGTGACCCTGGCCAAGGGCGTCCCCCTGGTGGGTGGCGTCATCGGCGGCACCTTCGACGCCGTGACCACCAGGGCGGTCGGCGCCTTCGCCGCCCGCTTCTTCACCGCGGACGACGACCAGCCGCCGAACGTCGTGGAGGGGACGTTCATCGACGGCGAGGTCGTGGACGTCACGACGGACTGATCGGCTGCCGGCGCCACCCGAACGGTGTTCCCGGCGGGGGCGCCGGGGGTGGCGCCGCCCGCCCGCCGGTCGGTCCGAAGTGGACGCACGACCTCCCCGGCGGGTAAACGACTTGGCACGGCGTGCGATCCACGCTAACGTCATGCGCATGTTCTTCCAGATCTACCTCTGAGGACTCTTCCTCCAGCGCCGCACCGGCTTCGGGCCGTGCCGCGCCCTCTCCTGGTGGCCCCAGCGGCTCTCTTCGCCGACCCGTCCGAACCGGGTCGCGCTCCTTGCACGCCTCGACACTTCGAGGAGGCGACGCATGCCCACCATGCGCAACGAACCACAGCACGACGGTCAGCCGATGAACCGCGCCGCCCGGCGCGGCGCCCACTCGTCCGGCGCGGTCCCGCCGCGCTTCGGCGGCGGCCGACTCGTCGCCGCCCCGCGCCAGTACGCGATGCGACGTCGCTGACCAGCGACGTCGCCACACTTCAGGAGGTAGTCCGATGGAGAACCACGAGCACGTCGACGGTGCGGACGAGCAGGAGCAGGAGCCGGCCGTCGTCCCCAACCGGCGCGAGCGCCGCGGTCACGCCCAGAAGAACAGCGGCGTGAACGCCACCCAGGGCCGGCCGTTGCAGAACGGCTTCGCCGGTCGGCGGGTCTTCCGCCGCAAGGCGGGCTGACCGGGAACCGGCCGACCGGAGCACCTCCGCCGAACCCGCCGGGCGCGCACCGCGCCCGGCGGGTTCGGCGCGCACGCGGCGTGCCGGTCGCCGTCGCCCGACTGCCCGAACGGTGGCGCACCTTCGGCCGCGTGACCTGCACCGGTTCCGACAACTAGCCTGAGCCGGGTAGCGACCGGGTCTGACGTTGATCGGGAGACGCCCATGAGGATCGCTGACGTGTTGCGGAACAAGGGTTCGGACGTGGCCACGGTCGAGGCGGGGGCGTCGGTGGCGGAACTCCTCGCCGCGCTCGCCGGGCGCAACGTGGGCGCGATGGTCGTGACCGGGCCCGGTGGCATCACCGGGATCGTGTCGGAACGGGACGTCGTGCGCGGGTTGCACGACCGGGGCGGCGCGCTGCTGGGCGCCCCGGTGGCGGAGATCATGACGAGCGAGGTGCTGACCTGCACCCCGCGGGATTCGGTCGACAGCCTCACGGTGCTGATGACCGAGCGGCGCATCCGGCACGTGCCGGTGCTCGACGACGGCCGACTGGTCGGCATCGTGAGCATCGGCGACGTGGTGAAGAGCCGCATCGACCAGTTGCAGAACGACCACGACCAGTTGGCGGCGTACATCGCGCAGGGCTGAGCGGCCGGCCGCGCGGGGAGCACCCGCGCGGCCGGTCGCGGTCAGCCCTGCGTCCGGTGGTAGTGCCGGCTGACCCTGGCCCGGTTCCCGCACGACGGCCTGCACCACTCCTGGCGGGGGTGCGCCTTGACGAAGTAGCGGACGCAGCGGGGCGCCGGGCAGGCGCGCAGGGCGCGGGCCTCGTCGCCCGCCAGGAACTCGACGACGGCCGTGGCGAGGTCGGCCAGCAGCCGGTCGCCCGGCTCGGCGTCGTCCGCGCGGCGCAGCACCGGCCGCTCGGCCCACTCCAGCCGCACGGTCCGCGGCACGCGCCCCGCGCACTCGTTCACCAGCGCCAACGCCTGCTCGAAGGGCATCAGGTGCGGCGCGTCCAGGCGTTCGGGCGCGTCCACGGCACGCGCGTACAGCGACCGCGCGGCCCAGCGCAGCTCCACCACCCGCAGCCGCAGCGCCTCGTCCGGCTCGACCCCGGCCCACGCGGCGAAGCCCGCGGGCGTGGCCAGGTCGTCGACGAGCCCGCCGTGCCCGTCGTGCCTGACCGTGCTCGCGAACTCCAGGGCCAGTGCCACGAGGGCGAGTCTAGTGGTACGTTCCTAACGGCTTTGACCTGAGGAACCATTAGGGGGAGTTCCGGTGACGATCCAGGAGAACGCGCTCGACGCCCACCGCGGGCTGGCCGCGCTCATCGAGGACCTGACCGACGAGCAGGTCGCCGAGCCGTCGGCGCTGCCCGGCTGGACCAGGGGGCACGTGCTGGCGCACCTCGCGGGCGTGACGGTCGGCCTCGCGGGCCAGGCCGAGCACGAGGGCACCCGGGTCGAGGTCTACCCCGGCGGGCGCCCCGCGCGGGACGCCGCGATCGAGGCGGGCGCGGGCCGTTCGGCGGCGGAGCACCGGGCGGTGCTCGCGGACGCCGTCGAACGGCTGACCAAGGCGTGGGCCGGCGTCCGCGACTGGGAGACCCCGGTCCTCTACCGCGACGGCACGCTCACCGGCACGGCGTACGCGCTGTGGCGCGAGGTCGAGATCCACGCCCGCGACCTCGACCTCGGCCCCGTGACGTGGTCACCGGAGTTCCACGCGCACGCCGTCGACTTCCTCGCGGCGCGGGTGCCCGACGGCACGCGGCTCGTGCTCGTCGCCGGCGATCGCGAGTGGACGATCGGCGAGGGCGCCGAGATCCGGCTCACCGGCTCCCCCGACGACCTCGTCGCGTGGCTGGCCGGCCGTGAACCGGCGGGCGCGATCAGCGGTGAGCTGCCCGAGCTCAAGCCCTGGCCGTAGGCAGCTCCAACCCGAAGTCCTCGCGCAGGGTGGTGGTCAGCTCGTCGGCCGTCAGCTCCCGCTTGACGACCGAGCCGTCCGGCCGCGCCTCGGTCAGGACGCGGTCGGTGATCGAGTGGCGGGCGTGCTCGTCGGTGCGCTGCACCACCAGCCTGCCGAGGAACACGGACTTCGGGTGGGTGGCCAGGTAGTGGTTGAGGACCTCGTAGTCGGCGGGCGTGCGAGGGTCCTCGGTGAAGTCGTACAGCGTCGTCCACCCACCGCCCTGCGACGAGTGCAGCGTCCACACGCCGTCGCGGTGGTCGAGCCGGAACGCCCAGTCGCCCTGCCGCACCACCACGTCGGGGACCAGCGGCAACGGGGTGAGCAGCCCGCCGCCGCCGAACCCGACGTCGGCCAGCCAGCGGCCGTCCACGCGCAGCAGGGCGTGCGTGCGCGGGATGTCTCCCGAACGCCCCAGCAGCACGCGCGCCGCCATGCCGGTCACCTGGTGGCCGAGCCGTTCGAGCACCGCGGCGAACAGCAGGTTCTGCTCGAAGCACCACCCGCCGCGCCGCCGCCGCACCAGCTTGTCCTGCAACGACGGCACGTCCAGCCCGATCGGCACGCCGTCGCGCACGTCGGCGTTCTCGAAGCAGATGGCGGCCAGGTGCGCCCGGTGCAGCAGGCGGAGCAGGGACTCCGGGTCCCCACCGGGCCCGGGGGTCAGGCCGAGGCGGTCGAAGTACGCGTCGAGATCGATCAGATCGCCATTCCACACCGGGCCAGCATCCCAGCCGGAACGATCACCGCGGCCCCCGGCGGACCTCCGCCTTCGTGCCCGGAGGCACGGCTTCCCGCCGCTGCGCAGGTCACGGTGCCGCACCCGACCTCCGGCAGATAGGTTCGGGTGGTGCTGCACGAGATCGCCGAGGCCACGCGAGGCTTCCTGGCCACCCTCGACGGGGCCCGCCGCGCCGAAGCGGTGCGCCCGGTCACCGACGACGACCTGCGCACGCGGTGGGCGTACACGCCGGGGGAACGGCCGGGCGTGGTCCACGGCGCGCTGGACCGCGACCAGCGCAAGGCCGTGCACCGCCTGCTGTCCTGCGTGCTCAGCCCGCACGCCTACGCCCAGGCCGCGGCGGTCATGGCGCTGGAGGACGTGCTCGACGACCGCGAGGGCGGCCACCGCGACCGCCACCAGGGCGACTACTGGACCGTGCTGCTGGGCGAGCCCGGTGACGACCCCTACGGGTGGCGGGTCGAGGGGCACCACCTCTCGGTGAGCGTGGTCGTCGCGGACGGGCGCGTGTCGGCCACCCCGTTCTTCCTCGGCGCGAACCCCGCCCGCACCACCTACCGCGGTCGCACGGTCCTCCAGCCGCTGCGGCTGGAGGAGGAGCTGGCCCGCGAGCTGCTCGACCGGATGGGACCCACCGCGCGCGGCCTCGCCGTGGTCGCGGACCGGCCGCCACCGGACCTGAGGACCGGCAACGCGCGCCGCGTCGGCGACCTGGAACCCGCCGGCGTGACCGTCGCGCAGCTCGACCGCGCCTCCCGCGGCCTGCTCGTGGGCCTGGTCCGCTACTACCTCGACCGGCTGCACGGCGACCTCGCCGACGAGGAGTTCGACGCGCTCGACCTCGACCGCCTGCACTTCGCGTGGGAGGGCCCGGTCCGGCGCGGCGAGGGCCACTACTACCGCGTCCAGGGCCCGGAGCTGCTGATCGAGTACGACAACACCGCCGACGACGCCAACCACGCGCACTCGGTGTGGCGGCGGCGCTCCGGCGACTTCGGCGAGGACCTGCTCGCCGCGCACCACTCCTCGGTGAGGCACGGGTGACCCCGGAGGAGGCCGTCGCGGAGCAGGAGCGGCTGCGCCCGCGGGTCGTCACCACCACCGATCCGGACCTCGTCGTGCGGCACGTCGCCGGCCTGGACGTGTCCTACGCCGACGACGACCGGCTGGTCGCCGCCGTGGTGGTGCTCGACGCCGACTCGCTGGAGACCGTCGACTCGGCCGTCGTGCACGGCCGGGCCGACTTCCCGTACGTGCCGGGCCTGTTCGCGTTCCGCGAGCTGCCGTCGCTGCTGGACGCGCTGGCGACGTTGACCGTGCCGCCCGACCTGCTGGTGTGCGACGGGCAGGGACTGGCCCACCCGCGCCGCTTCGGGCTGGCCTGCCACGTGGGCGTGCTGACCGACCTGCCGAGCGTGGGGGTCGCCAAGACGCCCATGGGCCGGTTCGACCCGCCGGGGGAGGAGCGCGGCGCGGTCGGCGACCTCGTGGACGACGGCGAGGTGGTGGGCCGCGCGCTGCGCACCCGTGCCGGGGTGAAGCCGGTGTTCGTGTCCGTGGGGCACCGGATCGACCTCGACCGGGCGTGCGCCGAGGTGCTGCGCCTGTGCGTGCACCGGCTGCCGGAGACCACGCGCCGGTCGGACTCGCTCGGCCGCGCTCACCTCAGGTAGGCCAGCTCCGGGTGCCGCCGGGCGTACGCGTCGAGCAGGCTCCGCGCGGTGGCCACCGAGTCGACCAGCGGGTGCAGCGCGAACGCCTTGAGCGCGGCGGCGCGCGTGCCCTCCGCGACCAGCCGGTCCACCGCCTTGACCGACGTGACGAGCCCGGCCGCGTGGTCGGGCAGCGGGCTCACCGGCAGCGGGCGGGCGCCCTGCGCGTCCACCTCGCACGGCACCTCGACGATCGCCTCCGCGTCCAGGGTGGGCAGCGTGCGGCCGTTGGGCACGTTGAGGATCAGCGTCGTCTCCTCGTCGTCGCGGATGGCGCGCATGAGCGCCATGGCCACGTGCTCGTACCCGCCGCCCTCCAGCGTGTCCCGCTCGCCCTCGCGGTCGTGCGCCATGTAGGTCGCCTCGCGCTCCAGCCGCGTGGTCTCCCAGTCGACCTCGCCGGCGTAGAAGCGCCGCTGCTGCGCCAGCAGGAACGCGCCGCGGTCGTCGCCCAGCGCCTCGCGCGTCGAGTAGTAGTAGTGCAGGTACTCGTTGGGCACCACGCCGAGCGCGCGCAGCCACTCGCCGCCGAACAGCCTGCCCTCCTCGAAGCCCGCCAGCGCCGCGTCGTCGGCCAGCAGCGCCGGCAGCAGGTTCCCGGAGTCCCCCTCGCGCACGCCCTGGAGCCAGCCGAGGTGGTTGAGGCCCGCGTAGTCGAACACCGGGTCGTCCAGGCGCAGCGCCCGCGCGACCCGGCGGCACAGCCCCACCGGCGAGTCGCAGATGCCGATGACGCGCCCGCCGAGGTGCTTCGCCATGACCTCGGTGACCAGGCCCGCCGGGTTGGTGAAGTTGACGACCCACGCGCCGGGGGCGCGTTCGGCGATCCGGCGGGCGATCCGGTCGGCCACCGGCGCGGTGCGCAGCCCGTAGGCGACGCCGCCCGCGCCGACGGTCTCCTGGCCGAGCACGCCGTGCGCGTGGGCCACCTCCTCGTCGATCGCCCGGCCCGCCAGACCGCCCACCCGGATCGCCGAGAACACGAAGTCCGCGCCGGTCAGCGCCTCGTCCAGGTCGGTGGTCGCGGTGACGGGCGGCCCGTCGCGCAGCACGTCGCGGACGGCGCGCAGCCGGTCGGCGTCCACGTCGTGCAGGACCACGTCGGTGACGCGCTCGTCGAGCGCCTCGTGCACCAGCGGCACGCGGAACCCGCCGCCGCCCAGGATCACCAGCCTCATGCGCCCATCCTGCCCGGGGCAGCGGGTCGGCGCGTCGATCTCGGCCGGCAGCGACCGCTTGAGCCCCTCGGGCGCGAAGGAGGCCCGCACGCCGGTGCGGGCCAGGTCGGCCGGCTCGTTCCCGCCCAGGCCGAACCGCTCGTGCACCGGCAGGTACTCGGCGTTGAGGTCGGAGTGGAACATGGCGGGCTCGTCGGTGTCCGGGCACACCGGCACCCCCGCGTCCAGCAGCCGGGGCGGCGGGTGGTCGGCGAGGTCGGGCACCGCGCCCGTGCGCAGGTTCGACGTGGGGCTGACCTCCAGCGTGACGCCCCCGTCGGCCGGCCGGCGCAGCAGCTCGGGGTCCCGGGCGGCACCGATGCCGTGGCCGATCCGCTCGGCGCACAGGTCGTCGAGGGCTTCCCGGACCTGGTCGGGACCGGTCGTCTCGCCGCGTGCGGCACGCAGTGCAGGCCCGCGTCCCGGGCCGGCGCGAACGCCTCGCGGAACGCGCGACGCGGCGCGTCCGCCTCGAAGCCGGCCAGGCCGAAGCCGACCGTGCCCGGCGGCCGGTGCCCGGTCGCGTACCGCGCGCTGGTCAGGCCGTGGTCGCGGTCCCACACGCCCGGCACGTCGAACACCCGGGCCGGCTCGACGCCGTGCTCCGCCCGCGCCCGCTCCCGGCTCGTGGTCAGCGCCTCGTCCAGCTCGTCCGCGGCGATGCCCGCGCGCAGGTGGCTGGTCGCGCTCACCGTCACCTCGGCGTACCGGACGTTGCGCCGGGCGTGCCCCTCCGCCGGGCCGAGCACCGGCGCGGAGACGTCCTCACCCGTCGTGACCAGGTCGTTCACCGTGTCGTAGACCTCGATGAAGTGGCCGAAGCCGGTGAACTCGTAGAAGCGGCGCAGCTCGTCCGCGTCGGTCGGCACGCCGTGCTCCGGGTGCCGGCGGGCGAGGGTGAGGACGGTTTCGGGGGAGGCCGACCCGACGAGGTGGACGTGCAGCTCGACCTTGGGCAGCGCGGCGATGAGGTCACGCATGGCCCGGGCGGGTCTGCACATGTTCCCGCCGCTGGTCAAGGGCCGTTGGTGGGGTGTTGACATTCTGTCTACTGTGGACTTGGTACACCCTTGACAGGTGTTGTCCAGCAGGGGGAGGGTCTGGCCGAAACCTTTCCTGCGCATGATGGGGGTTCGGTCGTGAAGGCTGCACGGAGAGCCGCCGTCGTCGCGGCTCTGGTGACGCTGCCGCTGGGGCTCGTGCCCGCGGTGGCCGGCGCCGCGGTGGAGGGCCCGGTGTTCGTCGGGGGCGAGGCGCAACCCGTCTTCGACCCGAAGGACGTGGTGCGCGAGAGCGTGTGGGTGCGCGCGCCGGTCGACAGCGACCGCGACGGTCGCGACGACGAGGTCTACACCGAGGTGGTGCGCCAGAAGGCCACCGACCGGGGGCTGAAGGTCCCGGTGGTGTTCTTCAACAGCCCGTACTTCTCCGGTGGCAACGACGTGGCCAACCACGACGTGGACGTCGAGCTGTACGTGCCCGACCGCAAGGGCGGCTACGACAAGCGCGACGGGTCCCTGCTCAAGGCCCGAGCCGACGAGCGGATCGCGGCGGCGGTCGGCCCCAACCCGGGGCCCATCACGTCCGGCCGCTACGAGGCGTACTTCATCGCCCGCGGCTTCGCCATGGTCTACGCCGAGTCCCTGGGCACCGGCAAGTCGACGGGCTGCCCCACCTCCGGCGGGCACAACGAGACCATCGGCTCCAGATCCGTGGTCGACTGGCTGAACGGGCGCACGACCGCCCGTGACGCGGCGGGCGCGGACGTGAGGGCCACGTGGACCACCGGCAAGGTCGGCATGATGGGCGTGTCGTACAACGGCACCCTGCCCAACGCCGTCGCCGCCACCGGTGTGGAGGGGCTGGAGGCGATCGTGCCGATCGCGGCCATCTCCAGCTGGTACGACTACTACCGGGCGGACGGCGCGGTCGTCGCGCCCGGCACGTTCCAGGGCGAGGACCTCGACGTGCTGGCCGAGTACGTCTACACCCGCGCGGACCGGGAGGTCTGCAAGCCGGTCATCGCCGACGTGGCCGCGCGGCAGGACCGGGTGACCGGCGACTACAGCCCGTTCTGGGACGAGCGCAACTACGTCAAGGACGCGCACAAGGTCCGCGCCGCGGTGCTCGCGGTGCACGGCCTGAGCGACTGGAACGTCAAGGTCAAGCAGGTCTCGCAGTGGTACGAGGCGCTCAAGCGCAACGGCGTCGAGCACAAGATCTGGCTGCACCAGTCCGGGCACACGGACCCCGACACGCTGCGGTCGGTCGAGTGGCGGCGCACCGTCAACCGCTGGTTCTCGCACTACCTCCACGGCATCGACAACGGCGTGGAGCGGGAGCCGAAGTCCACGATCCAGCGCGAGGACAAGGTGACGTGGACGGACGAGGCCGAGTGGCCCGCGCCGGGCACGGCCAAGGCCCGGGTGCACCCGTGGGCGGGCGGTCCGACCAAGGGCGCGCTGCGGTTGCAGCAGGTCCCCGGCCGCCCCGTGGTCGAGTCCCTGCGCGACGACGCGTCCGTGCTGCCGGAGGACCTGGTCGACGCGCCGGCCTCGGTCAACCGGCTGTCGTACGCGACCCGGCCCGCCTCGGAGCCGCTGCGCTTCTCCGGCACGGCCCGCGTCGACCTGGCGATCTCGTTCGACCGGCCGGCGGCCAACGTGACCGCGCTGCTGGTGGACCGCGCGCCGGACGGCACGTCGCACATCATCACGCGGGGCTGGACCGACCCGCAGAACCGCACGTCGCCGTCCAGGACCAAGGCCATCACCCCCGGTGAGCGGTACAAGGTCGAGGTGGAGCTGGAGCCGAACGACTACGTGGTCCCGGCCGGCCACAGCGTCGAGTTCGTGCTGATCTCGTCCGACTACGACTACACGCTGCGCCCGGCGCCGGGTGCCGGGCTGTCGATCGACCTGACCTCGACGACGGTCGAACTGCCGGTGGTCGGGGGGACGCAGGCGTTGCGCCGTTCGGTCGGATAATCCACGTGGTCAGGAAGTAATTCACGAAGTCGCTACTTGGTAAGTCTTCCACTTGGCGACTGGGTGTGGTCGTATCCCCACACCCAGTCGTCAAGGAGGTGGCAGATGAGCCGAGCCAGGCGCGCGTTGGTCACGACCCTGGTCGCCCCGCTGATCGGTCTCGCCCTCGTGCAGGGCGAGGCCGCCGCAGCACCGAACTTCCAGTTGCCGTTCCCGTGCAACCAGGTGTGGGAGGGCCAGACCCGCACCAACCACAGCCCCGCCAACTCGGTGGACTTCAACCGGGCCAACGACGACGGCGACCCCGTCGTCGCGTCGGCGGGCGGCACCGTGACGCGGGTGGCGAACGAGGGCAGCACCAGCTACGGCCGGTGGATCGAGATCGACCACGGCGCCGGCTGGCGCACCCGGTACGCGCACCTGTCCGTGCAGCGGGTCAGCGTCGGCCAGAGCGTGCGCATCGGCCAGCGCATCGGCGACGTCGGCACGACGGGCGGCTCCAGCGGCCCCCACCTGCACTACGAACAGCGGCTCAACGGCGCCGACCAGAAGATCAAGTTCAACGGGACGCAGATCTTCTACTGGGGCAGCCGCAGCTACACCAGCCGCAACTCGTGCGGCACCAGCGGTGCGACCGGCACCATCGGCACCGACAGCGGCGCCTCGGTGACCATCCGCTCGGGCCCCGGCACGACGTACGCGGCGGTCGGCTCGGTCGCGAACGGCGCGTCCGTGACCATCAGCTGCCAGACGACCGGTCAGACGGTCACCGGCAAGTACGGCACCACCAACCTGTGGGACAAGATCGGGTCCGGTTACGTCTCCGACGCCTACGTGTACACAGGTTCGGACGGTCGAGTAGCCCCGAACTGCTGAGTCCCCCCGGGTCGCCGGCCGCTCCCGCACCCCGCGGGAGCGGCCGTTCCCGAGTTGTCCACAGGCGGCCGCCTCCGCCCGCCGCGGCCGGCCGTTCTCCTCCACAGTCGTGGCATGACCAACGACCTGCTGCCCACGCCCCGCATCCACGACCCGGGCGACCTGATCGCCGCCGTGCCGCACCTGCTGGGCTTCCACCCCGTCGACTCGCTGGTGCTGCTGGCACTGGAGGGCACCTCCGTCGCCGTGACGCTCCGGACCGACCTGCCCCCGCCGGACCGGGTGCGCGCCGTCGTCGACCGGCTGCTGGCGCCCCTGGCGCGCTGCCACCGGGCCAACGCCGTGGCGGTGGTGGTGGGCGGCGGCTCCGGCGACCCGCCCGAGGACCTGCCGCAGGACCAGTTGGTGGACGAGCTGGACGACGCCCTGCACGCGGTGGGAGTGCCCCTCGTGCTGGCGGTGTGGACCGCCGCCACCGCCGCCGGCGAACCCTGGTTCGACTACCACGACGCGGCCACCCGCGGCACCGTCCCCGACCCGGCGGCCACGACCCTGGCCGCCACCTCGGCGGCCGAGGGCTTCGTGACCTTCGCCAGCCGCGCCGCGATGGCCGAACTGCTGACCCCCGACCCGCCGGAGGTCCTGGCACGCCGGGCCAGGCTGCTGGACCGCCGTGCCACCGACCCGGCCCCGCCCACCGACGCCGCCCTCCAGGCCCGCCACCGGGACCTGGTGCGGGCGGAGGTGGTCCGGGCCGCGACCAGGAAGCGCCCCCTGACCGACGAGGAGGTGGCCGACCTGGCCCACGCCCTGTCCAACCCGTGGGTGCGCGACGCCGGCCTGGCCCACTGCACCGGCGAACACGCCCGCGGCGCCGAGAACCTGTGGCTGGAGCTGACCCGGGCCTGCCCTGCCCCGGAACGGGCGGAACCGGCGACCCTCCTGGCCTTCTCCGCCTACCTGAGGGGCCTGGGCACCCTGGCCGCGCTGGCCCTGGACCGCGCCGAACAAGCCCACCCGGGCCACCGCCTCAGCGGACTGCTGAGGGCTGCCCTGGACACCGCACTGCCCCCGGAAACCCTGCGCCGACTGGCCGACCACGCCGCCGACCCCGACCCGCCCCCTCGCGCGTTCCCGCCGACCGCACCACCGAGCCCACCCGCCGGGGAGGCGACCTGACCCGGGGTCCTCACCGCCGGGGAGGGCGCGCGCAGGGCGGGTGATCGCCCGGCCCGGCAGCGGTGCCGCGGCCGGGCCGGCTGCGCCTGGGCCGCCCCGGCCGCGGCACGGCGGCTCAGACGAGGTCCGGGCGCACCCACTCCTCGCCGAGCACGTGCTCGGCGAGGAACGCGAAGACCGTCTCGTACCAGACCTTCGAGTTGCCCGGCGTGAGGATCCAGTGGTTCTCGCTCGGGAAGTACAGGAACTTCGCGGGCACGCCGTGCCGCACGAGGTCGAAGTACAACCGCTGACCCTCGCCGATCGGGACCCGGTAGTCCTTGTCGCCGTGGATCACGAGCACGGGCGTCCTGACGTCCGCCACCCGCAGGTGCGGCGAGTTCGCGCGCACCCGCTCGTCCTGCGCCAGGGGGTCGCCCATCTCGCGGATCCAGTAGTACGAGTCGTCCGTGGTCCCGGTGAACGCGTCCAGGTGCCACAGCGACGCGTGCGCCACGATCGCCTTGAACCGGTCGGTCCGGGTGGCGATCCAGTTCGCCATGTACCCGCCGAACGACCCGCCCATGGCGGCCGTGCGGCTCTCGTCGATGTCGTCGCGCCCCACGGCGACGTCGGTGATCGCCATCAGGTCCGTGTACGGCTTGGCGCCCCACGAACCCCAGCCGGCGCGCACGAAGTCGTACCCGTAGCCGGTGGACAGCGCCGGGTCCGGCAGCAGCACGGCGTACCCGCGCGCCGCCATCAGCCACGGGTTCCAGCGCCAGCTCCACCCGCTCCAGCTCATCACCGGCCCGCCGTGCACCCACAGCAGCAGCGGCGCGGGCCGGTCGGCCGAGGCGCCGGTGGGCAGCACCAGCCAGGCCCGCACGGTCCGCCCGTCGGCGACCGCGGTCTCGACCTCGGTCACCGTGCCGGGCAGCGACTCGACCGCGCCGGGCGCGGGCAGCGCCACCGCCTCCTGGTCCACGCCCGACGCCGACAGCCGCACCGGCTGCGGCGGGTGGTCCCAGGCGCTGCGCAGCGCGTAGACCGAGGCGCCGTCGGGGCTGACCCGCACGTCGGTGTACGCGCCGGACGCGGTCAGCTTCACGACCTCGCCGGAGGCCAGGTCGAGCTTCCAGATCGGCTGGTGGCCGCGGTGGCTGCTGGTGAAGTACAGCGCCGAGCCGTCCGGGCTCACCACCGGGTGGTCCGGCTCCTCCGGGAAGTCCGCGGCGAGGTCCACCACGTCCCCGTCGAGCGGGATGCGGACCAGGGTGTTGGTCCACGGCTCGTCGGGCGTCGAGTCGAACGCGCGCACCGCGACCACACCCGACGAGTCGGGCAGGAACACCGGCTGGAGGAACGAGTGGCCCTCGCGGTCGGCCAGCACGCGGCTCGACGAGCCGTCCGCGGCGGACAGCCGCAGCCGCACCCGCGAACCGTAGGCGGCGCTCACCTCGACCCGCTCGGTGTGCACGACCCACCGGCCGTCCGGGCTGATCGCGGGCGAGTCGTCCAACCGCGCCGCCGCCCCGGGCGTCAGGTCGACCAGGTCCGCGGCCTGGTCGAGGCGCGAGCTGTCCACGCCGACCGGGGTCGTGGTGGTCAGCAGCCGCGGGAAGCCGGGGCCGAGGTCGGCGTCCCAGTACCGGATCGGGTAGGACTCGTGCAGGATCGCCGTCACGCCGGCGTCCTCACGGGCCTTGCGCAGCTCCTCGTCCTGCTCGCCGAACCCGACGCCGGGGTGCGCGCCCGCCGCCAGCAGCACGGTGCCCGCCTCCCGCGCCACCGCGAACTCGGCCACGCCGCCGGCGGGCCGGTACAGCTCACGGGCCTCGCCGGTCGGTGGCAGCAGCCACAGCGCCGCCTTGTCCTTCTGCTTGCCGTCGGCCGGCGCGGCCTCCTGGTCGGGCCGCGCCGAGACGAACAGCAGCCCGCCGTCGGGCGTGAACGCGGGCGCGCCCTCGCCCTTGGCCCCGCGGGTCAACCGCCGCGCCGGCCGTTCGCCGGCCGGGTCGACCTCCCACAGCGCGCCCTGCCACGCCTTGCCGTCGGGGGAGAGCTCCGACACCACCGCGACGAGCCTCGCGCCGTCCGGGGACAGCGCCAGCGAGGACAGTCGCGGCATGCCGTTGTACGAGGTCAGGTCCCCGAACCCGGCCTCGGTGATCGTGCCCGTCATCACACCCCCCGTAGTGACCGGGTGAACTCCCACGCGTCGCTCACGATGCCGGTCAGGTCAACGCGCTCCGGCTTCCAGCCCAGCTCGGTGCGGGCCTTCTCGCTGGAGGCCACGAGCACCGCCGGGTCGCCCGCGCGCCGGGGCGCCAAGGCGGTCGGGATCGGGTGGCCGGTCACCTCACGGCACGCCTCGACGACCTGCCTGACCGAGAAACCCAGGCCGTTGCCGAGGTTGTAGATCCGGTGCTCGCCCGCCACCGCGTGCTCCAGGGCCAGTTGGTGCGCGTCGGCGAGGTCCACCACGTGGATGTAGTCGCGCACGCACGTGCCGTCCTCGGTGGGCCAGTCCTCGCCGTACACCTGGATGCGCTCGCGCTGCCCGAGCGCCACCTGGAGCACCAGGGGGATCAGGTGGGTCTCGGTGCCGTGCCGCTCCCCGAACCGCCCGTACGCGCCCGCCACGTTGAAGTAGCGCAGCGACACGGCGGCCAGGCCGTGCGCGGCGGCGTAGGAGGTGATGGCGTGGTCGACGGCGAGCTTCGTCGCGCCGTAGGTGTTCGTGGGCCGGGTCGGCGCGCTCTCCGAGACCGGCACCTGCTCCGGCTCGCCGTAGGTCGCGGCGGTGGAGGAGAACACGAGCCGGGGCGTGCCGTGCTCGCGCATCGCGTCCAGCAGCCGCACCGAGCTGACCACGTTGCCGTGCCAGTACTTGGCGGGGTCCTGCATGGACTCCCCGACGAGCGACTTGGCCGCGAAGTGCAGCACGCCGTCGAAGGGGGCCCCGTCGACGCCGCCGGCGAGCACGTCGCCGATCGCCTCGTCGATGCCCGCCTCGACCAGCCGGACGCCGTCGGGCACCGCGTCCGCGTGCCCGGCGGACAGGTCGTCGAGCACCACCACCTCGTGACCGGATTCCGCCAACCTGGCCGCGCACACGCTGCCCACGTACCCGGCACCGCCCGTGACGAGCAACCTCACCCTGCCGACCCCGCCTTCTCCTCGATGATGACCCGCAAACCCGCGCCGCCTCAGGCGTCGCGGCCCGCGCCCGCGGAGGGCACGGCGGTGAACGTCCTGGGGGTGGTCCAGCCCTTGCGGGCGAACGCGTCGAGCACCGCGGCCACGACCCCGTCGTGCCGCTCGACGGGCACCAGCGCGATGGCCGAGCCGCCGAACCCGCCGCCGACCATGCGGGCGCCCAGCGCGCCGGCGTCCACGGCGGCGTCCACGGCCGCGTCCAGCTCCGGCGCCGACACCCGGTAGTCGTCGCGCAGCGACGCGTGCGACGCGTCCAGCAGCGGACCCAGCTCGGCGAGCCGGTCGGCGCGCAGCAGCTCCACCGCCGCCAGCACCCGCTCGTTCTCGGTGACCACGTGCCGCACGAGCGGCCGCAGGTGTCCGGGCAGCCGCTCCAGCGCGCCGTCCAGCTCGGCGACGGGCAGGTCGCGCAGCGCGGGCAGGCCCAGCAGCCCGGCCGCCTCCTCGCAGCCGGACCGGCGCGCGCCGTAGCCACCGTCGGTGTGCGAGTGGCTCGACCGCGTGTCCACCACCAGCACCTCCAGGCCGTGCGCGGAGGCGTCGAACGGCACCTGCTCGGCCGCGAACGAGCGCACGTCCAGGAACAGCACGTGCGCCTCGGTGCAGCACAGCGACGCGGTCTGGTCCAGCAGGCCCGTGGGGGCGCCCGCGAAGTCGTTCTCGGCGCGCTGCACCCAGCGCGCCACCTGCTGGAGGTCGTCGGCCGGGTGGTCGGCCAGGCCCAGCAGCGCGAGCGCGACCGCGCACTCCAGCGCGTGCGAGGAGGACAGGCCCGCGCCCGCCGGCACGTCGCCCGCGATCACCAGGTCCGCCCCGCCCGTCAGGCCCTGCTCGCGCAGCACCCACGCCACCCCGGCCGGGTACGCCGCCCAGCCGTCGACCAGGCCGGGCGCCAGGTCGGCGACCGCGATGGGCTCCGCCCGCTGCGCGCCGCCGTCGTCACCGAGCGTCGCCACCCGCAGCACGCCGTCGTCGCGCGCCGCCGCGGCCACCGCCGTCCGGTGCGGCAGCGCGAACGGCAGCACGAAGCCGTCGTTGTAGTCCGTGTGCTCCCCGATCAGGTTCACCCGGCCGGGCGCGGACCACACGCCCGCCGGGGCGGTCCCGTGCAGCCGCTCGAACGCCGCGGACGCGCGCTCCGCGGGCGCCGGGCGACCCGATGCCCGCGGACCGGAGGTGGGACCGGGCGTCACCGGGCCTGCACCAGCACGGCGTGCGCCACGGCGGGGTCCAGTTCGGCGGTCGTGCCGTTGCCGCGCACCTGCACGAGCCGGGCGCCGCCCATCGAGTCGACCTCGACCGTGCCGCCCGGCACCACGCCGGCCGCCTTCAGCTCGGCCATCAGGTCCGGGTCGAGCTGCACGTGCTCGGCGATGCGGCGCACCTCGACGTGACCGCCACCGCGGCGGGCCACCTCGTCGATGCGCACCAGGTCCGCCTCGGCGGGCGGCGCGGGCTCGCCGTCGCCCAACTTGTCCAGACCGGGGATCGGGTTGCCGTACGGCGAGGTGGTGGGGTTGCCGAGCAGCTTGACCAGCTTGCGCTCGACCGCCTCGCTCATGACGTGCTCCCAGCGGCACGCCTCGCTGTGCACGTGCTCCCACTCCAGGCCGATGACGTCGACGAGGAGGCGTTCGGCGAGCCGGTGCTTGCGCATGACCGCGACGGCCAGGTTGCGCCCCTGCTCGGTGAGTTCGAGGTGGCGGTCGTCGGCGACGACCACGAGGCCGTCGCGCTCCATCCGCCCGACGGTCTGGCTCACCGTCGGACCGCTCTGGCCCAGCCGCTCGGCGATGCGGGCGCGCAGAGGGACCACGCCCTCCTCTTCGAGCTCGTAGATCGTGCGGAGGTACATCTCCGTGGTGTCGATGAGGTCGTTCACACCCGCTCCCCTTCGTATGGCGTCAATGCTAGTCGGCCGGTCACGGGTGCAGGATGGTGCCGTGCATCCACTGATCAGCACCGAAGACCTGGCGTCCGCGCTGGACAGCGCGCACCCCCCGGTCGTGCTCGACGTCCGCTGGCGGTTGGGCGGACCTCCGGGACGTCAAGACTACGAGGTCGGGCACGTTCCCGGCGCGGTCCACCTCGACCTGGACGCCGAGCTGGCCGCGCCGCCCGGCGCCGGCGGGCGGCACCCGCTGCCGGGACCGGCCGCGCTCCAGGCCGTGCTGCGGTCGGCCGGCGTCCGCGAAGGTCACCCGGTCGTGGTGTACGACGACGCCGACGGGTCGGTCGCCGCGCGCGCCTGGTGGTTGCTGCGCTGGTCGGACCACCCGGAAGTGGCGGTCCTGGACGGCGGGTTCGCGGCGTGGACCGCGGAGGGCCGCCCGGTGACCGCCGACACCCCCTCGCCGGAGCCGGGCGACATCACCGTGCGCCCCGGCGCGATGCCGACGCTGACCGCAGACGAGGCCGCCGGGTTCGCGCGGAGCGGCGCGCTGCTCGACGCCCGCGCGCCCGAGCGGTACCGCGGCGAGGTCGAGCCGGTGGACCCGCGGGCCGGGCACATCCCCGGCGCGTTGAACGCGCCCACCTCGGGCCACACGTCCGGGGGACGCTGGCTCGGCGCGGACGCGCTGGCCGAGCGGTTCGCGGGCCTCGGCGTGACCGGCGGCACACCGGTGGCGGCCTACTGCGGCTCGGGCGTGACGGCCAGTTCGGTCGTGCTGGCGCTGGAGGTGGCGGGGGTCACCGCGGCGGACGCCCCGGCGCCGCTGTACCCCGGCTCGTGGTCGGAGTGGTCGAACGACCCGCCCCGCCCCGCCGCGACGGGCGACACCCCCTGACCCTGGAGTCCGACGCCCGGGACCCGGGCGTCGGACCTGCGGTCAGGCGTTGGGGATCTTCTCGAACCCCTTCGTGGCCAGCTTGAGGGCGATGGCGCACGGGTCGATCTCGTCGATCGGGGTCACGCTGGCCAGGAACGCCGGGGTGATCTCGTCCGGGTCGTCGGTCAGCATCACGATCACGGAGCAGTCGCCGCCGCTCTCCTTCACCTCGTACGCGGTGTTGCCGCCGACCTCGATGGTCCGCGCCTGGCCCTCGTACTCGGCGAACGTCACCATGAACAGCACCACCGCGAACGGGTCCTCGGTGCTCTGCACGCAGCCCTTCTCGCCGCCCTTCGCGGCGCCGACGGCCGCGGCGACGTCCTCGGGCGCGAGGATGTCGCAGTCCTCGTAGCCCTCGGTCTTCTTCCTGGTGGCGATCTTCACGTCACCGCTCGGCTTCTTGCCCGACGTCTCCGGCGCGCGCGACGCGGTCGGCTGGGCGGCGCTCGTCCTGGTCGAGGAGGGCTTGCCGGAGGTGGTCTTCTCCGCGGCCGAACCACCACCGGCGGCGGCCACCGGCTTGCCCGTGACCGTGGTGGCGCACGCGGAGAGGCCGAGCGTGAGCGCCAGGGCCAACGCGGCCGTCAGGGCGGGGACTCGTCGCAGGTGCATGTCGTCTATGACCTCGTTCCGACGTGCGGGGTTCCATCCTCGATGGCCGCAATCCTGCCCGCCTCGTCACGCGAGACTCTAAGTGCACCCGGTGCGGCCCCACGTGCAGGGCGACCAACCTGTGATCACACGCCGGCAGGCGCCCTGGGTTAGGTTTCGGGCATGGACGCGGACAGGGGCAGGAAAGCCGCAGTCGTCTGGGACGAGTCCTTCCTGGGCTACGACCTGGGCGGCGACCACCCGCTCAACCCCGTGCGGCTGGACCTCACCGTCCGGCTGGCCACCTCGCTCGGCGTGCTGGACGGCGTGGACCTGATCCCGGCCGAGGCCGCCGCCGAGGCCGAGATCGAACGCGTCCACGAGCCGTCCTACCTCAACGCCGTGCGCGCCGCGCCCCTGGCGGGCTGGGACGTGGGGCACGGCCTGGGCACCGCCGACAACCCCGTGTTCGACCGCATGCACGAGGCGTCCGCGCTGGTCGTGGGTGGTTCGCTGACCGCCGCGCGGAAGATCGCCTCGGGCGAGGCGGACCGGGCCGTGAGCATCGCGGGCGGCCTGCACCACGCCATGCGCGACCACGCGGCCGGGTTCTGCGTCTACAACGACTGCGCGGTGGCCATCTCGTGGCTGCTCGACCAGGGCTTCGAGCGGATCGCCTACGTCGACACCGACGTGCACCACGGCGACGGCGTGCAGGCCGCGTTCTACGACGACCCGCGCGTGCTCACCGTCTCGCTGCACCAGAACCCGCTGAGCCTGTGGCCCGGCACCGGTCGCCCCGCCGAGCTGGGCGGTCCCGGGGCCGAGGGCACGAGCGTCAACCTGGCCCTGCCGCCGGGCACCGGCGACGCGGCGTGGCTGCGGGCGTTCGAGGCGACCGTGCCCGCCCTGCTGCGGGCGTTCCGGCCGCAGCTGCTGGTCACCCAGTGCGGTGTGGACACGCACCGCGAGGACCCGCTGGCAGACCTGGCGCTCACCGTCGACGGCCACCGCGCCGTGTACCGGCGGCTGCGGGACCTGGCCGTGGAGGTGGCGGGCGGCAAGTGGCTCGCGCTGGGCGGCGGCGGGTACGAGCTGCTGCGCGTGGTGCCCCGCAGCTGGACGCACCTGCTGGCCACCGTGCTGGACCGGGACGTCGAGCCGAACGCGCCACTGCCCGCGGACTGGGTCGCGCACGCCTCGCGGCTCGACCCGAACCGGCCGCTGCCGTCGTCGATGTCCGACGGCTCCGAGACCGGCTTCACCCCGTGGGGCGGTGAGGTCGACACCCCCGTGGACGTCGCGGTCCGCGACACGCGGCGGGCGCTGTTCCCGCTGCACGGCCTGGACCCCGACGACCCCAGGGACTGACCGTGGACGAGACCGCGACCGCTCCGGACCCGTACGACTACCCGCGGCACTGGGAGGCCGACGTCGTGCTCAGCGACGGCGGCACGGTCCACCTGCGCCCGATCACGCCGGACGACGCCGAGAAGTTGCTCGCCTTCCACGGCAGGCTGTCCGAGCGGACCCGCTACTTCCGCTACTTCGGTCCCTACCCGCGCATGCCCAGGCGGGACCTCGTCCGCTTCAGCACCGTGGACCACGTGGACCGCGTCGCGTTCACCGCGCTGCTCGGCGACGACATCGTCGCCGTGGGCCGCTACGACCGGCTCGGCGGCGGGGGTTCGGCCGAGGTGGCGTTCGTCGTCGAGGACGCGCACCAGGGCCGCGGGCTCGGCTCGATCCTGCTGGAGCACCTGGCCGCCGCCGCGCGCGAACGCGGGCTGAGCCGGTTCACCGCCGAGGTGCTGGCCGAGAACGGCAAGATGGTGCGGGTCTTCCGGGACGCGGGCTACAAGGTCAGCCGCGCCTTCGAGGAGGGCGTGCTGCACCTGGAGTTCGACATCGACCCCACCGAGGAGTCGCTGGAGGTGGCCCGCGCCCGCGAGCAGGCCGCCGAGGCGCGCAGCGTGCACAACCTGCTGCACCCCCGGTCGGTCGCGGTGATCGGCGCGTCCACGGACCGGACCAAGATCGGCCACGCGGTGCTGGCGAACCTGCTGACCGGCGACTTCAGCGGCCCGGTGTACCCGGTCAACGCCGAGCACCGGTCCGTGCGGGGCGTGCGCGCCTACCCGTCGGTGCTGGACATCCCCGACGACGTGGACCTGGCCGTGGTCGCCGTGCCCGCCGCGCGGGTCGACGACGTCATGGACGCCTGCCTCGCGAAGGGGGTCAAGGCGCTGGTCGTGGTCACGTCGGGGTTCGGCGAGACGGGGGAGTCCGGGCTGAGCGCCGAGCGCAGGCTCACCGTCGAGGCCCGCGCCCACGGCATGCGCGTCGTCGGCCCGAACGCCCTGGGCGTGCTCAACACCGACGCGGCCGTGCGGCTGAACGCCACGCTCGCCCCCACGCTGCCGGTCGCCGGCCGCACCGGGTTCTTCTGCCAGTCGGGCGCCCTGGGCACCGCGATCCTGGCGACCGCCGCCGAGCGCGGCCTCGGCCTGTCCACGTTCGTCTCGGCGGGCAACCGCGCCGACGTGTCCGGCAACGACCTGCTCCAGTACTGGGAGACCGACCCGGCGACGGACGTGGTGCTGCTGTACCTGGAGTCGTTCGGCAACCCGCGCAAGTTCGCCCGGCTGGCCCGCCGGCTCGGCCGCACCAAGCCGATCGTGGCCGTGAAGTCCGGCCGGCACGCCGTCACGCCGGCGCTCGCCGCGACCTCCGTGCCGGTGGACGAGGCGAGCGTGCAGGCGCTGTTCGAGCAGGCGGGCGTGATCCGGGTGGAGTCGCTGGCCCAACTGTTCGACACCGCCCTGCTGCTCGCGCACCAGCCGCTGCCCGCCGGGCCCCGGGTGGCCGTGGTCGGCAACTCCACCGCCATCGGGCTGCTCGCCGCAGACACCGCCCTGGCGCAGGGGCTGGAGCTGGCCTGCGACCCGGTGGACGTGGGCTCGCAGGCGGGACCGGAGGCGTTCGCCGCGGCGGTGCGGGACGCCCTGGACAACCCCGACGCGGACGCCCTGGTCGTGGTGTTCGTGCCGCCGCTGGCGGTGCCCGGCGCCGCGTTCGCCCGCGCGCTGCGCGACGTCGTCCGGGACAACGCCACCAAGCCCATCGCCTCCACGTTCCTCGCCGTGGAGGGCGTGCCGGACGAGTTGGCCGTGCCCGGTCCCGACGGCGCGCCCGGCCGCGGCTCCGTGCCGTCCTACCCGAGCCCGGAGCGCGCCGTGCTCGCCCTGGCCCGGGTCACCCGGTACGCGCGGTGGCGGTCCGCGCCGCAGGGCCGCTTCACCCGCCCCGGGGGCACCGACCGCGAGGCGGCGCAGGCGCTGGTCGGATCGCTGCGCCTGGACGAGGTCGGGGAGGTCCGGGTGGACGACGACACCGCCGTTCGCCTGCTGGCCTGCTACGGCGTGGAGGTCGTGCCGTTCCGCGTGGTCGGCTCGGCCGACGACGCGGTGCGCGCGGCGGAGGAGCTGGGCTACCCGGTGGCGCTCAAGTCGACCGACGACCGGCTGCGGCACCGCACCGACCTGCTCGGCGTGCGGCTGGACCTGTCCGCCGAGGAGGCCGTGCGCAGCGCGTACGCGATGCTCGCCGAGGTCTCCGACCAGCGGGACGTCTACGTGCAGCGGATGGCGCCCAAGGGGATCTCCTGCGTGCTGGGCCTCCAGGACGACCCGTCGTTCGGCACGCTGGTCTCGTTCGGGCTGTCGGGTCTGGTCAGCGACCTCCTGGGGGATCGCGCGTACCGGGCCGTGCCGCTGACCGACGCGGACGCGGCGGCGCTGGTGCGTGCGCCCAAGGCCGCGCCGCTGCTGGCGGGCTACCGCGGTGACGAGCCCGCGGACCTGCCCGCGCTGCAGGACCTCGTGCTCCGGCTCGCCGCGCTCGCCGAGGACCTGCCCGAGGTGCGGGAGCTGGCCCTGGAGCCGGTCCTGGCCAGCGCGGCGGGCGCCTACGTCAGCAGCGCGCGCGTCACGCTCGGTCCGCCGCCGTCCCGGCACGACACCGGTCCGCGCCGGTTGCGCTCGCCCGGCGGGGTGCGCTGACGCCGTCGCCCGCGACACGACGTCGTTGCACGAACGTCACGCTTGACCGATCCGGTGCGGCTTGTCTTCTTCGGCCTATGGACGGAATCCTTTTCCGCGCCTAGGTTCCGTCCATCCCGAGGAAGCTCCTGACAAGGGGAAGAATGGCTCTGGCACCGTTGCGCGCCCTCGTGGCGACGTGTTCCGCCGCGCTTGTCCTCATTTCGTGCTCCACCGGTGACGACACGACCGTCGCCGGCAAGGCGAGCGGTTCCGGCAGGTTGACCATCGCCGTCGCCTACGACCAGCCCGGACTCGGCCTCCGCCGGCTCGACGGCACGTTCCGCGGCTTCGACGTCGACGTCGCCCGCTACGTGGCGAAGGAACTCGGTGTGGAGGAATCCGGGATAACGTTCACCGAGGCATTGCCTTCGGAGCGCGAGAAGTTGCTCACGGAGGGCAAGGTCGACCTGGTGGTCTCCAGTTACTCCATCACCGAGAAGCGCGAGGAGGTCATCGACTTCGTGGGTCCGTACTTCCGGGCGGGGCAGGACCTGCTGGTGCGGATGACCGACGTCCGGATCACCGGGCCGGAATCGCTCGACGGGCTGCGGCTGTGCTCGGTCGCCAACACCACGTCGGCCCAGTTCGTGCGCGACCGGTTCGCCCAGTCCGTCGAACTGGTCGAGTACCCCAACTTCAGCGATTGCGTCACCGCCCTGCTGGCCGAGCAGGTCGACACCATGACGACCGACGACGTGATCCTCGCCGGGTACGCCGCGCAGAACCCCGAGCTGCTGCGGGTCGTGGGCAAGCCGTTCAGCGAGGAGCGCTACGGCATCGGCATGCGGAAGGGCGATCCCACCAGCAAGGCGAAGGTGACGGAGGCCGTCCGGAAGATGATGGACTCCGGCGAGTGGCGCAGGTCGCTGGAGGCCAACGTGGGCGACTCGGGTTACGCCATCCCGGAGCCGCCGAAGCTCGGTGGGTGATCTGCGACCCACTCCGTCAGCGGTCCGACCGGCGCGCGCACCTGCGTAGGCTCGAGGTGTGCCCGCATCGCATTTCGTGCCCCAGTACCGCGCGGACGGCCCCGTTCGCGCGGGCATCCCCGAGCACGGTCGGATACCGCGCTACTACGCGGTCAAGACCGAGCTGCTCTGGTTGGTGGACGCGCTGGGGGAGGGCTCCGCGCTGCCGTCGGAGCGGGACCTCGCCGAGCGCTTCTCCGTGTCGCGGGTGACCCTGCGCCAGGCGATCGGCGAGCTGGTGCTGGAGGGCAAGCTGCTGCGCCGCCAGGGCAGCGGCACGTTCGTCGCGCCGCCCAAGCTGGTGCAGCCGCTGTCGCTGGTCAGCTACACCGACGGCATGCGGCGGCAGGGCGTCGCCCCGGCGCGCAGCGTGATCACCGTCGAGCACCTGCCCGCGGACGAGGTGCTGGCGCGCGACCTGCGGGTGGAGCGCGGTGACGTGGTGGTCCACCTGGAGCGGGTGCTGCTGGCCGACGACGAGCGGGTCGGCCTGGAGTCGACCTACCTGTCGGCGGCGCGGTTCCCGACGCTGCTCGACGTGTTCGACCCGACCACGTCGCTGTACGCGTGCCTGCGGGAGCGGCTCGGCGTGGTGTTCGCCGAGGCCGAGGAGCGGGTGGAGACCGTGCTGGCCACGCCGCGCGAGGCGCTGCTGATCGGCACGAACCCGGCGCTGCCGATGCTGCTGCTGCACCGCGTGTCCCACGACGACGACGGCAACCCGATCGAGCGGGTCCGCTCGCTCTACCGGGGCGACCGCTTCAGCTTCATGGCCCGACTGCGCTCGGAATGACGGTCCTTTGGTCCACTGTGGACTGCCGATGGCCGCCCGGGCGCGAATATTCCTCCCGGGGCGCGTCGGCCGCACCGCTCGCGAACCGCCCGTCGGCAGGAACTTCCGAGAGCCCCGCGGAGGTACCGTGAACGGCCACGGGGACGCGAGTGCCCCTCACCCGCGACGGCGCGGGACGGACCGGGGGTGGCGCCGTGACGTTCAAGGAAGAGTTCCTGGCCGAGCTGGAGGACTGCCTGCGCGGCTACGGCGCCGTGCCGGTGCTGAACCCCAACGCGCTCGCCCGGTTCATCGACCACGTGCGGAGGATGGCCGACGACGACCCGGCGCTGCGGTGCCTGGAGGGCGTCGACCAGGGCTCCGGCTCGTTCTGGGGCAACCCCGCCGTGTGGTGGGAGCTGGTGCCCCGGTTCGGGGTGGCGTCGGTCGACTGCCGGGAACTGCTCGACCGGATGCTCGACGAGGCGATCGACGACGAGGTCGACGTCCTGGAGGTGGAGATCCGGGAGCTGCCCGGCTGGGGGCGGGAACTGCCGGGGGCCGGAAACTGAAACACCCGTTGTGCACCTGGGTCGCCAGACGCACAACGGGGAGATCGTTTCAGGCTGCGGCGGGGTCACCCCGCCGGTACTGCCGCGTGTCGCCGCTCCGCCGCTAGACCGACAGCAGCCGGTCGAAGAACGAGCGGTAGCGCTTGAGGGCCTGGCGCAGCTCCTCGGTCTCGACCTGCTCGCCCTCCTGCCACTGGCCCTCCAGGGACCGCTTGTGCTCGGCGAACGTGGTGGCCAGCGACTGGATCACCTGGGCGACCAGCTCGTCGGCCCGCTGCACGGCCTCGCGCGGGTCGTCGACGAAGTCCGCCTGCAACGTGCGCCACTCGTCGCGGTAGCTGGTGGCGTCGTCGGTGGTGAACAGCGGGGAGTCGGTGGAGTCCGCGGAGTGCTCCACGGGCGCCCCGGCGGCACCGGCCGCGGTCTCGTCGACGAACTCGTCGTCGGCGACCGGCTCGGCGTCGAGCCGCTCCCGGTCGGTCAGGTCCGGCTCGGCCACGTCGCGGTCGGCCGGCGTCTGCTCGACCGGCTCGCGCCCGTCGTACCGCTGCTCGTCACGCGCGCCGACACCGGTGTCGTAGGCGCCCGTGGCGTCCTGCTCGCGCCACTCGCGGCTCGTGTCCGCGTGGTGCCCCGTGCCGTCGTGGGTGTCGGGCCCCGAGAGGCCGTCGTCGTGCTTGTGCGGGGACGCGAAGTCCTCGGTGGTGAGGCGCTGCTCGGCCATTACCGCGCTCCTTCCCGGCGCTCGCCGTCCTGGCGGCTGCCCAGCAGATCCTCGAACAGGGTTCGGTAGTGGACCATCGCGTTGCGGAGGTCCTCGGTGGACGCCTCGCCGCGGTCCTGCCGCTGGCGGATCTCGTGCGCGTCCCGGTAGTGCCCGAGCGTGTTCGCGTGCTCCACGGACAGCAGCGACACCCGCTTCTCGTACCCCTCGGTGGGGTAACCGCGCTCGGCCATCAGGTCGGTGACCAGGCGGTCCGCCTGGCCCACCGCCGCCGACGGCTCGTCCACGAACTGCTCCTGGATGGCGGTCCAGTTGCGCGCGTAGGTGTCGCGAGCCCCGGGGTCGAGGGGGCGCAGGTCGAGCTTCGCGTGCTCCCGCTCCCGCTCGGCCAGTTCGCGCTCCGCGGCGGTCCGGTCGCCCTTGCCCTCCAGCGCCCGGTCGTACTCGGGACCGAACTTCGAGCGCAACCTCTTGCGCTGCATGGAAGAACGGGCCATGAAGGCGACCCCGGCCACCACGATCAGGGCGACGACTATCAAGCCGATGACGACGCCGGTGGACATCTCTTGCCTCCTCAGGGCTTGGATGCCACCGGACTACCCATCGCGAGTCGCGCCCGAAACCTTCATCGCTACCGGGAAACCGCCTTGCGGTACTGGCGGGTCGCCAACGGGACGAAGACCGCCAGGAACACCGCCACCCAGACCAACGTCGCCGACACCGGGTGCCGCAACGGCCACGAGTCCGCCACGGGCATCATCGCGTTGGTGTTGCCGAACAGTTCGCGCGCCGCGGCGGTCACCGCCGACACCGGGTTCCACTCGGCGAACACCCGCAACGCCCCGGGCAGGTTGCTCTCCTGCACGAAGGTGTTCGCGATGAACGTCAACGGGAAGATCACGATGAACGAGGCGTTGTTGAACACCTCGGGGCTGCGCACCATCAACCCGACGATCGCCATGCCCCAGGACAGCGCGTAGGCGAACAGCAGCAGCAGCGCGAAGCCGGCCAGCGCCTCCAGCGGCGACGAGTGGATGCGCCACCCGACGGCCAAGCCGGTCAACGACATCACCACGATGACGAGGACGTTGTTCAGCAGGTCCGACGTGGTCCGCCCGATCAGGACCGCCGAGCGCGCCATGGGCAGCGACCGGAACCGGTCGATCACGCCCTTCTGGATGTCCTCGGCCAGGCCCGAGCCGGTGATCGTCGCGCCGAACACCACGGTCTGCGCGAAGATCCCCGCCATCAGGAACTCGCGGTAGTCCATGCCCGGCACGGCGATCGAACCGCCGAACACGTAGGCGAACAGCAGCACGAACATGATCGGCTGCAACGTCGAGAACACGAGCAGGTCCGGGACCCGCTTGATCTTGATGAGGTTCCGCTTGGCGACGACCGCGCCGTCGGCAAGGGCTTCCGTGAACGCGTTCATGCCCCCGACTCCTCCTGCTTCTCCCCGTCGGCGCCCGCGGCGCCGACGGCCGTGGCGTGCCCGGTCAGCGACAGGAACACGTCGTCCAGCGTGGGCCTGCGCAGGCCCACGTCGAGCACCTTCACCGATTCGGCGTCCAGCCGCCGGATGCCGTCCACCAGCACGTCCGCCCCGCCCGACACCGGCACGGTCAGCCGGTGCCCCCGGTCGTCCAGCACGATCTCGCCGACCGCCAGCGGCGCCAGCGCGGACCTCGCCGTCCGCGCGTCCTGCGCGGTGCCCACCGTCAGCTCCAGCCGTTCACCGCCCACCTGGGCCTTCAGCTCGTCCGCCGTGCCGAGCGCGATGACCCGCCCGTGGTCGATGACCGCGATCCGGTCCGCCAGCCGGTCGGCCTCCTCCAGGTACTGCGTGGTGAGCAGCAGCGTGGTGCCGCCGGCCACCAGTTCGGAGATCACGTCCCACATGCCGAGCCGGCTGCGCGGGTCCAGACCAGTGGTCGGCTCGTCGAGGAACAGCACCGACGGCTTCGCCACCAGCGCGCCCGCGAGGTCGAGCCTGCGGCGCATGCCGCCCGAGTAGCCCTTCACCGGCCGGTCGGCCGCCTCCACGAGGTCGAACACGGTCAGCAGCTCGCGCGCCCGCTCCCGGCTGCGCCGCTTCCCCAGGTGGTACAGCCTGCCCACCATGTCGAGGTTCTCGAACCCCGTCAGGTTCTCGTCGACCGCCGCGTACTGACCGGACAGCCCGATCCGGCGGCGCAGCTCCTTCGCGTCCGCGACGACGTCCAGCCCCGTCACCGTCGCCCGGCCCTCGTCCTGCTCCAGCAGCGTCGTCAACACCCGCACCGTCGTGGTCTTGCCCGCGCCGTTCGGCCCGAGCAGCCCCATGACGGTCCCCTCCGGCACCACGAGGTCGAGGCCGTCCAGGGCCACCACCGATCCGTAGCGCTTGACCAGTCCCTCGGCCACGATCGCGTCTGCCATCGGGCCATGATGGACCCCCGCTCCGACAATTTCAGGCGGATCGCGGGTTCCGCGTGCGGGGCTAACCTCATCGGGTGTCCGATGTGATCAGGCGTGCCGTCCCGACCGACCTGCCCGTGCTGCTGCCCCTGGTGCGGGAGTTCTACGAGGTGGACGAGCACGCGTACGACGAGGACGTGGTCACGTCCGCGCTGGAGCCGCTGCTGCGCGACGACCGGTTCGGCCAGGTGTGGCTGTTCGACACCGGCTACGCGGTGCTCACCTGGGGCTACTCGCTGGAGTCCGGCGGGCGTGACGCGCTGCTCGACGAGTTCTACGTGCGCAACCGGGGCGGCGGCGTGGGCGGCGCGGTCGTCGCCGCGCTGGTGGAGCGGGCCCGCGCGGCCGGCGCGCGGAAGGTGTTCCTGGAGACCGAGGACCGCAACGAGGCCGCGCGCCGGTTCTACCGTCGGCACGGGTTCGCGGACGAGGCGTCGACCTGGCTCAGCCGCGAGCTGCGGGCCGACTAGTAGCCGGCCGTCCGACAGGTGGCCGGCGGGGGTGACGCCCGGAGTTCAGACTCGCGAAACCTATATGTGGCCGAACTGTTGCCCGCTCCGATCGCGGCCCGCGACCACCGGAGCGCGCGGTCGGGGGCGCTCGTCCCGCCGGTCGCGCCGTCGTGGGCGGTCCCGTCCGCCCCGCCCGTCCGGAGCGCGCGGTCCCGGCCGTCCGTCGTCGTGGCCCGGATGCCATAACCGCTCGTCGCGGCTGTCCACCGCGGACCGGACCGCCGGTGCGGACCGGCGGGTCGCGCGGCGCGCACCACGTCGCGGGGCACCCGACCCGCGGCCGTGAGACCCCCTCCGGCGAAGCATGCCGTAGAGGCGCATATGCGCTGTACGTCGCTGGATCAAGGGAACCGGCCACGCGGTGTCCGCGCACTAAGGTGTCCGCAGTTCTTTCAGCGAGGAGTGTGTCCCGCATGGCAGCCGTCCAAACCCGACGCAAGCGCAAGCTCGGTCAGTTCCTCAACGCCCTGCGCAAACGGGCGGGCAAGACCGAGGTCGACTACCACGCGCTCACGCGCAAGACGCAGTCCACGCTGTCGCGCATGGAGAACGGCTACATCAGTCCGAGTTGGACCGAACTGGGAGCACTCCTCGGGCTCTACGGCGCCACGGACGCCGAACGGCGCGAAGCGGAAGCGCTGTGGGAGGACGCCAAGCAGGACGGCACGCGACTGGTCTACGCGGCGGCGTACACGCCGGAGGCGCGCACCTACGCGCGGCAGGAGGCCGACGCCACCGAGGTGCGGACGATCGAGATGATCGTCATCCCCGGCCTGCTCCAGACCCCCGCGTACGCCGCGGCCATCCGGCTCGCCGGTCAGCGCTTCATGGACTCCTCGGTGTCCGTCGAACAGGTCGCCGCCGCACTCGCGAACCGGCAGCGCCGACTGCCGGGGCTGCGACTGCACGCCGTGATCGACGAGGCCGCGCTGCACCGCGTCGTCGGCGGCCGGCAGGTCATGCGCGAGCAGTTGTCGCATTTGCTCGACACGGGGAAGCGGGACAACGTCGTCATCCAGGTGATCCCGTTCGAAGCGGGCGCCCACGGGACCATGTCCGGGGGCGGCGCGACCGCCCTCCGCTTCGACGACAGCGATCCTTCAGCCGTCTACCTCGAGTACGCCGGCGGCGGTAAGTGGGTGGACAATCCCGCCGATGTGCAAAAGTACCTGCTGCACTTCGAGGAAATGGTGAACGAGGTCGCCCTGTCGCCCAAGGACTCGGCCTCGTTGATCAGGAAAACGGCAACGGCACTGAAGGACACATGATCAACGACAAGACGTGGCGCAAGAGCACCCACTCGGGTGCCGGCAACAACTGCGTGGAACTGGCCGTGGGCCGGACGTCCACGCGGGTCCGGGACAGCAAGCGGCCCGAACCGCAGTTGGCCTTCGGGGAGCGCCCTTTCCGGGCGTTCCTCGCACTCCTCCGACAAACCTGACCGTCACCGCCAGACCACCGTCCGCTCCGGTGTCGCGGTCACCGCGGCGCCGTGGGCGGCGGCCCCGTCCGGTCAACCGGTTCTCGCCGTCCGTGGTGGCAGGGTTGTCCATAAGCCGTTCGTGTTGTTTGTTCACCCCTGCAAGGTCCACACGTAGTTGTTTTTCTTCCCCTTGATGCCCCCGGTCGGGTGACCGCAACGTCGTTGAGTGCTCGTTTAACTGCTAAGGGTGCTCATATTCGGCGTGATGCATCGACAATGAATGCTCGTCACCCGTCGAAAGCGCGTCACGCAGGTCGGGCGTCGCATTGAAAGTCTCGCCCGGTTCGGCGACTTCGTCGTCCGGTCCGGTGAGTCGGGCGCACTCGTGCGAACCGCGGCCCCCCGCTGCGCGCCGAGATCCACCCGGATGTCACCACGACCGCCCCGTCGAGGGCGGCGCGACGCCACTGTGAGTGGGTGGCGGCTCCGTCGCGTGCCGGTGCCCGTCCGGTCCTCATGGGATTCGGCACCGGAGGTCGGGCGCGGTCCCGGCACCCGGCGGCTCCCGCGACACGTCGGCGAACGCCCCGCGGGCCGGCACCGCCTCGTCGGGTGCTGACGGACCCGACGAGGCGGTGCGACGGCGACGGCGCGAGCACAGTGTCCCCCACCCGACCTCGTCGCACCGGACCCGAATGCGCGACTCATCGGTCCCGAGTGCCGGGCCCTCGCGAGAGTCCAACCCCCGGGAGCGGCGAGTCCAGCGTTCGGGAGCCGTGAGTTCTACGTCCAGGCCGGACGCGGAAGGCGTTCGACCCCTCCGGGGTGCTCGCGACCCCCGCGACGTGGGTGCCTCCACCGCCTCGCCGCTCCTCCGAACGCCGGTGGCGCGTACCCGTCGGGGCCCACCTCCCCGTCGGTTCACGAGCGCCGACCACACGGCCGGATCTCCGAGGACGCCCCCGAGTCGACGTGCCGCACGCGGGTCGGCACCACGACGTCCACAATGGACGTGTCGACGCGGTGCGGTTGCCCGCTGGGCGAGCCCGGGCGGCGGCTCCGGCGGATCGGGCGGAACCGGTCGCCGCCGCCGGGTCGGCCTCGACGAGGCGCCGACCGGGCTCGGTCCTGGTTCGGGCGCACCGCCGGCACGCTGCCGGCAGTGCGCCCGAACCAGGACCGAGCCCGAAGTCCCGTCCCATCCCGAGGCGATCGTGACTGACTCGATCAGGTGATCATCGAGGAGGAGATGTACGTAAACGCGATCTCGCGACTCGGTGGGAACACGAGGAAACCCCGAGCGACCACGGCCGTCCCCCCGCGTCACCCGCCCAGTCCTCAATGGACCGCGAGCACCCCGTCGACCCGGCGCGGGATCCCCAGCGGGTTGCCGTCCCGCAGCTCGGCGGGCAGCAGCTCGTCCGGCCAGGACTGGTACGTGACCGGCCCGACCCACCGCCGGATGGAGGTAGCACCGACCGACGTGTGCAGCGCGTTCGTGGTCGACGGCCAAGGTCCGCCGTGGTGCATCCCCCACGCCACGGCCACCCCGGTCGGCCAGCCGTTGAAGATCAGCCGTCCCACGACCGGCCGGAGCGCCTCGGCGACCCGCCCGGCGTCGTCGAGTTCGGCCTCGGCCGCGTGCACCGCGCCCGTGAGCGTGCCCGGCAGCTTCGGCAGCACGTCGAGCAGCTCGTCGACCGACGAGTAGGTCACCACCACCGCCGCCGGCCCGAAGTGCTCCTCGGTCAGCGTCGCCAGGTTCTCCGCGAACCCGGCCAGCGGCACCTCGTACAGCTTCGGCTCGACGCTCCACCCCTCGGCGGGCGCCGTGCCGTGGGCGACCAGTTCGGCCAGGCCCGACGCGGCCAGGTCCTCGGTGCCCGAGCGGTAGGCGTCGCACATGCGCTCGTTGAGCATCGGCCCGCCGACCGCGCCGGACACCGCCGCGGCGAGCGCGGGGACCAGCGACTCGGGCGCGAACAGCAGGCCCGGGTTGGTGCAGAACTGGCCGACGCCGAGCGTGAGCGAGCCGGCGAACTCGGCCGCGAACCCCTCGGGACGCGCGGCGGCGGCGCGGGGGAGGACGACGGCCGGGTTGATGCTGCCCAGCTCGCCGTAGAACGGGATCGGCTCGGGGCGGGACGACGCGAGGTCGAACAGCGCCCGGCCGCCGGCGGTGGAGCCGGTGAAGCCGACGGCCTTGACCGCGGGGTGGTTGACCAGCGCCACGCCGGCCTGCTGGCCGTGGACCACGCCGAAGACGCCCGGTGGCAGGGCGGATTCGACGATCCGCGCGGTCGCCTCGGACGTGCCGGGGTGCGACGGGTGCGCCTTGACGACCACCGGGCAACCGGCGGCCAGGGCGGAGGCGGTGTCGCCGCCGGCGATCGAGAACGCGAACGGGAAGTTCGAGGCCGCGAACACGCCGACCGGCCCCAGCGGGCGGAGCATGCGCCGGAGCACGGGACGTGGCGGGATGATGTCGGGGTTCGCGGTGTCGAGGGTTGCCTCCACCCAGCTGCCCTCGCGCAGCACCTCGGCGAACAGGCGGAGCTGGTTCGTCGTGCGCTTCAGCTCGGTGGTCAACCTGGGTCGGCCCAGGGCGGTTTCGGTGTCGGCCAGGGTGACGAGCGCCTCGGACCCGGCGTCCAGCGCGTCGGCCACCGACTCCAGGGCGTCGGCCCGGTCGCGGGCGGGCAGCGCCGACCAGGTCGGGAAGGCCGCCGCCGCGGCGGTGACGACCCGGTCCACGTCGGTGTCGCCCGACTCGGGGATCGGTGGGCCGGAAGGTTCGCCGGTACGGGGGTTGTAGCCCTGCACGCCCCGCGCACGCCGCGTTTCCGGGACGTCCTGCGTGTCCTGGACGTCCTGAGTGGTCCGCGCCTCCGTCATCGACCGGCCTCCTTGACGGCCGTGTCGAAGTCCGGACCGCACCACGCGCCACCCAGGTGGGTGTACGCGGGCGAGGCGGGGTCGAGTTCGCCCTTCTCCGCCAGGACCTCCTCGGCGAACACCTCGGAGTCGTCCTGCGACTTGTAACCCAGCGCTCCGGCCTCGGTCAGCGAGAACCACCTGCGGGTGTTGTCCGAGACGCCCCACACGACCCGGAACCCCGGTGACGGCGCCGACAGGCACGCCTCGAACAGCCGCGCGCCGTCGTCCGGCGACAGCCACGTCGACAGCATCCGGGCGTCGCGCGGCTTCTCGAAGCACGACCCGATGCGCACCGCGATCACGTCCATCCCGTACCGCGACGCGTACAGGCTGCCCAACGCCTCCAACGCCACCTTGCTCACGCCGTAGTACGTGTCCGGCTGCGGGAACAGGTAGTCGCCCGCCTCACCGGAGGACCGCTGGTAGTACCCGACCGCGTGGTTCGAGCTGGCCAGCACGACCCGCCGCACCCCGGCCCGGCGCGCAGCCTCCAGCACCACGTGCGTGCCGTTGATGTTCACGTCGAGGATCTCCGCCCACGGCCGTTCCAGGCTGTGGCCGCCGAGGTGGATCACGGCGTCGACGTCCGCGCAGGCGGCCTCCATCGCGGCCGCGTCGGTCACGGACGCCGTCACCAGTTCCACCCGTTCGTCGGAGTCCGACGGGGGGATCGGGGCGATGTCGAGCAGGCGCAGGGTCCGGTCCGGGGCGGCCAGCCGGCTGCGCATCAGCGTGCCGACGATGCCGGCCGCCCCGGTGATCAGGATTCGTTCGGTCACCATTCGACCTTTCGGGGGAACGAGAGGGGACAAGCGGGAGAACGGGGGGAGGAGCGGGGAGCGGGCCGGGAACCGCGTCAGCGGCCGAACTGGCGGAGCAGTTCGGTGATCGTGCGGGCGCCGTGGAGGAGCGCCTCGATGACCTGGCGCTCGTGGTCCTGGTCCAACCGCCCCAGCGGTACGGAGCAGCTCATCGCGTCCAGCACGGGGTTGCGGTAGGGCAGCGCGACGGCGAAGCAGCCCAGGCCGGGCGTGTTCTCCTCGCGCTCGTGGGCGTAGCCGAGGGCGCGGAACCCGGCCAGCTGCGCGTGCAGCGCGGGCCGTTCGACGATCGTGTTCTGGGTCAGCGGCGCCAGGCGCGCGGGCAGGATGGAGTCGACCTCGGCGGGGGCGCGGGCGGCCAGCAGCGCCTTGCCCAGCGACGTCGAGTGCGCGGGCAGGCGGCGGCCGACGCGGGACACGACGCGCAGGTGGTGCTCGGACTCGCGGCTGGCGAGGTAGACCACGTCGGCGCCGTCGAGCCGGGCGAGGTGCACGGTCTCGTTGATCTCGCGCCGGACCTGCTCCATGACCCGGATGGCCACCTGCACCACGGGGTCGTGGTCGAGGTAGGAGGTGCCGACGAGCAGCGCGCGCACGCCGATGCCGTAGGTGCCGCGGGTCTGGTCGAGTTCGACCCAGCCGCGGGCGACGAGCGTCTGCAGGAGCATGTAGAGGCTCGACTTCGGGTAGCTCAGCTCGCGGTGCAGTTCGGTCAACGTCAGGGGCCGGTCCGACGACGACAGGACTTCGAGCAGTTCCACAGTCCGGTCGGCGGACTTGACCGCGTTCGGCCGAGCGGGTGACGCGGGTCCAGTCACGAAGTCCTCCACGGGAAACGTTCCGGCAACACGCTCTTGACACGTCGCAGCGCCGATTCTTACAGTCCGGCCAACACGTTCACAAGTACGACCCCGCTTCACATATATGAAAAGTATGGCCGTGAATCAGGAGTCAGGGTCAATGAGAACTTCCGACCGGTGCGTCGAGGCTGCCGCTGCGCCGACCGCGTCGGGGTTCGCCGTGCCCGGTGCGCTCACACCGGACGCGCACGACCCGGCCTCCCGGAGGGCGGTCCGGTGACGGCGGTCGAGGCCGCCCGAGACGTGGGGGCGGTGGCCGGCGGCGGCGGTGCCACCGCTCCCCACCCCGTGAGGCGACCCCGCCGGGGCCGCCTCACGGGAACCACCCGGCGGGGGACCACCGGACACCGCCGCCGCCCCGCTCACCTTCCGGCACAACGGGTCCGGCCCCGCTCCGGCCGACCCGACCACCTCCGAACCCACCACCTCGGGCCCGCACGCCCGCGCCCCGCTCACCACCGCCCCCACGACCGCCCACCGGCGGTACGGTCGGGCGGGGGAGACGGCGCGGGCGTCGCGGGGAGGTCCGTCAGCGCGTTCGCCGCCTGTGCGCTGGCTCGCGAGGAGTTCCGCGATCGCGGTGCTCGTCTCCACCGGGACCGGGGAGCGGCACCCGCCGCCGCCGGTCGCCGCCGCCGACCGCAGCACTGCCGGGGCCGGTGCCCGACCTGCTCGCGCGGAACCCCTCCGCGCGCGGCCGGTCCGCGCACCCGCCGCCGCAAAGTCCTTCCTGCGTGGGATCACCACCGGAGCGATCAAGGATGAAGGTCTGGGTATGCAACTGGATGGGGTGCTGTTCTTCCCGGTGACGCCGTTCGACGCGGACGGCGCGCTCGCCGAGGACGTGCTGGCGGAGCACGTCAGGCGCGGGGTCGCGGCGGGCGCCGGCGGCGTGTTCGTCGCGTGCGGCACCGGCGAGTTCCACGCGTTGGAGCCGTCGGAGGTCGAACGGGCGGTCACCGTCGCGGTGGAGGCCGCGGCGGGGCGCGTGCCGGTGTTCGCGGGCACGGGCGGCCCGCTGCCGGTCGCGCGCGAGCTCGCGCGCGGGGCCGGGCGGGCGGGCGCGGACGGCCTGCTGCTGCTGCCGCCGTACCTGGTGACCGGTCCGCCCCAAGGGCTGGTCCGGTACGTCACCGGCGTGGCGGAGGCGACGGACCTGTCGCTGATCGTCTACCAGCGCAACAACGCGGTGTTCACGCCGGAGACGGCGGTCGAGGTCGCGTGCCTGCCGACCGTGGTGGGCCTCAAGGACGGGCTGGGCGACATCGACCTGCTCCAGCGGATCGTGCTGGCGGTGAAGGCCGAGGTGGGCAAGCCCTTCCAGTTCTTCAACGGCCTGCCCACCGCCGAGATGACCGTGCCCGCGTACCGGGGCATCGGCGTCGACCTGTACTCGTCGGCGGTGTTCGCCTTCGCGCCGGAGATCTCGCTGGGCTTCTACAAGGCCGTGCAGGCGGGCGACCAGGCGCTGGTGAACCGCTACCTCGCCGAGTTCTACAAGCCCCTGGTCGAGCTGCGCGACAAGGTCCCCGGCTACGCGGTGGCGCTGGTCAAGGCCGCCGTGCGGGCCACCGGACTGGACGTCGGCGGCGTGCGGCCCCCGCTGGTCGACCCGTCGCCGGAGCACCTGGCCGAGCTGGAGAAGGTCGTCGCCGCGGGGCGGAGCCTGGCCGCATGAGGATCACCGACATCGCGGTCACCCCGGTCGCCTTCCGGGACCCGCCGCTGCTGAACTCGGTGGGCGTGCACGAGCCGTGGGCGCTGCGCACGATCGTCGAGGTGCACACCGACGAGGGGATCTCCGGCCTCGGCGAGACCTACGGCGACATCGGCCACCTCGACCGCGTGCGCGGCGCCGCGCCCGGCCTGGTGGGCCTCGACGTGCACGACCTCAACGGCCTGCGGGCCCGGGTCGCCGACGCCCTGGGCGGCGCGGCGGGCTCGGACCGGCACGGCCTGACCGGGCCGCTCACCGCCGAGTCGACCGTCGACCGCGTGTTCGCCTCCTTCGAGGTCGCCACCTGGGACATCCGGGGCAAGGCGCTGGGCCGCCCGGTCAGCGACCTGCTCGGCGGGGCCGTGCGCGACACCGTGCCCTACAGCGCCTACCTGTTCTACAAGTGGGCCGGGCACCCCGGCGACGAGCCCGACGCGTTCGGCGAGGCCCTGGACCCGGCCGGGATCGTCGCCCAGGCCGAGGCGCTGATCGACGCGCACGGCTTCGGCTCGATCAAGCTCAAGGGCGGCGTGCTCGACCCGCGCCAGGAGGTCGAGGCGGTCCTCGCGCTGCGCGAGGCGTTCCCCGACCACCCGCTGCGGCTCGACCCGAACGCGGCGTGGACGCCCGCCACGTCGCTGGAGGTCGCCGCCGCCCTCGACGGCGTCCTCGAGTACCTGGAGGACCCCGCGCCCGGCATCGACGGCATGGCGGAGGTCGCCGCCGGGGCACCCATGCCGCTGGCGACGAACATGTGCGTCATCGCCTTCGAGCACCTCGCCCCCGCGGTGGCGCGGGGAGCGGTGCAGGTGGTCCTGTCCGACCACCACTACTGGGGCGGCCTGTCGCGCTCCAAGGAGCTGGCCGCGATCTGCCGGACCTTCGGCATAGGCCTGTCCATGCACTCCAACTCCCACCTCGGGATCAGCCTCGCGGCCATGACGCACCTGGCCGCGGCCACGCCGAACCTGAACTACGCCTGCGACACCCACTACCCGTGGAACGCCGCGGACGACGTGATCACGACGCCGTTCACCTTCGTGGACGGCGCGGTCCGGGTGCCCACCGCGCCCGGCCTGGGCGTCGAGCTGGACCGCGACGCCCTCGCCCGTGCCGCCGAGGCGTACCGCGCCTGCGGCCTCGTCCAGCGCGACGACACGGGGTACATGCAGCAGCACGACCCGTCCTACGAGAGGAAGCGCCCCCGGTGGTGAGGACCGTCGCCCACGTGTACCCGTGGGACGTCGTCGGCGACCCCGACGCGGTGTCCCGCGTGGCGTCGCTCGGCGTGGACGCCGTGGCCCTGGCCGCGTCGTACCACACCGTGCGCGCCGCGACCCCGTTCCACCCGCGGCACCGGCTGGTGGACGCGCGGCACGCCGCGTTCTACCTGCCGGTGCGGGACGAGGCGTGGCGGGGCAAGCGCTTGCGCCCCGCCGAGCCGTCCTGGGTGGACGGTCCCGACCCCTACGGTGAGGCCTCCGCGCTGCTGCGCGGGGCCGGCCTCCCCGTGTACGCCTGGACGGTGCTGACCCACAGCAGCCGGCTGGGCGAGGCCAACCCCGACCTGGTGGTGCGCAACGCGTTCGGGGACGCCTACCCCTACGCGCTGTGCCCGTCGAACGACGACGTCGCCGAGTACGCCTCGACACTGGTGTCCGAGGTGCTCGAACTCGGCCGGCCGGACGGCGTCGTGCTGGAGGCGTGCGGCCCGCTCGGGTTCTTCCACGGCGGCCACCACGAGAAGACCGACGGCGCCGACTGGTCGCCGGTGCAGCAGAAGTTGCTGTCCCTGTGCTTCTGCGCGGCCTGCGCCACCCGCTACACCGACCCGGAGGGCCTGCGCGAGGCGGTCCGCACGGGGATCGACAGCGGGGCGCGGGTCGTGGAGGAGGCGCTGGGCGAGCGGGCGGCGCACGTGCGCGAGGTGCGCGCGGACGTCTCCCGCGCCCTGCGCCGCCGCCTGGTCGGCGAGATCCGCGCCGCCGCGCCGGACGTGCGCATCGGCGCGCACGCCACCGCCGACCCGTGGGGCACCGGGCCGTTCGCCACGGTCGCCGGTGGCGTCGACGCCGACGTCGACGTGCTCACGCTGACCTGCTGGCCGGGCGTCGACGCGTCGCTGCCCGCGATCCGCGCCCTGCGCGCGGAGGCGCCGGGCGTGCGCACCGCCGCGTACGTGCTGGCCCTGCCGCCCAAGCCGGTCGACGGGGACGCCCTGCTCCGGGAGTGGGTCGCCTATGCCGAGGCGGGCGTGGAGGAGTTCCACCTCTACCACGCGGGGCTCGCCTCCGAGCAGCGCCTGGACGCGCTGCGACACGCCGTGGCGGGGATCGGGGATCACCTGAACGGGTGGTAACGGGCAATTGTGAAAAGGGCGGGGCAACCCCGGACGCCGGGGGCTCCGTCCTTTCCACATGAGGAGCACAGGAACGCTGGGAACCGCGCTCGGTGCGGGCGCGCTGCTGATCGCACTAGTCGGCTGCTCGTCGTCCACGCCCGTGGGCGCGCAGAGCGGTCCGACGCTGACCACGGTGCCGTCGTCGAGCGCACCCGCCTCCGAGGAACCGGAGTTCGACAGCCCCGTGCCGCCGGAGGGGCAGGAGGTGCCCGCGGAGAAGATCACCGCCTCCGTGCCCGAGGGCACCCCCACGACGGTCTGGACCGAGGAGGACGGCACCGTCCTCGGCGCCATCGGCCAGGAGGGCGGGTGCACCAGGGCCAGCCTGGAGATCACCGAGCAGACCGCCCAGGCGGTCAAGGTCGTGCTCGTCGAGACCACCCCCGCCGACCAGGAGGTCTGCACCATGGACATCCGGTACCCGCCGCTGACGGCGAAGCTGGACGCGCCGCTCGGCGACCGCCGGGTGGAGCTGACCACCCGCCAGGACACCGAGTAGGTCCCCGCCCCGGTGCCCGGTCGACCCGCCCCGGTCGGCCGGGCACCGCCCTGTGCAACCACCGGGGGCGCGACTACCGTCTTCTGACCATGAGGAACGCCAAGGTCGCCGTCCCCGCACTCGTCCTGCTCGCCCTCGCGGCCTGCACCAGCACGGGGTCCTCCGGTCCGTCGGACACGTCCTCCACGGGCACGTCCGCAACGTCGTCACAGCCCTCGACAACGTTGTCATCCCCCGGTTCGCCGACCGGACCGGCCCAGTCGCGCCCCACCGAAGTCCCACCGCCGCCGCAGACCAGCGCCGCGCCGCTGCCCGGCGGTTCGACCGAGGTCCCGGACGGGCGGGTGGACGGCGCGACGCTGCCCGACACCTACAAGCGCGAGGCGTGGGCGTCCGCCGACGGCCGGACCGTGCAGGTGGTCGGCCTCGCGGGCGGCTGCAAGACCGCGTCGGCGGAGGTCACCGCCCAGTCCGCCGACCAGGTGCAGATCACGCTGGTGACCACGTACCACCCGCCGGCCGGAGGGGGGGTGTGCACGGAGGAGTTGCGCGACGTGCCGCTGAACGTCGTGCTCGACGCGCCCCTGGGCGACCGGCGGATCGTGCTGGAGTCCCGCGAGCAGACCGGCTGAACCGCTCCTGACCTCCACCGGCAAGGCTGTGGACGACGCGCGGGAACGGCTCGTCGCCCACGTGCCGCCGGGGCGCTCCCGCCCTTCCCCTCCTCACTCCTCCACGGGGAACGGGCACGCGCCGTCCCACGCCACCCACACGTTGGTCTCCACGTCCTCGACGCCCGTGCCGGCCTCGCCGACGTAGAGGCCGAGCGGGCACCGGTGCGCGGAGAGCCGGCGCAGCGTCCACGACTTCAGGTCGCCCCCACCGCCCTCGACGAGCCGGCCCGCGTGCCGGTCGACGCGCTTGAAGCGCGCCGTCGTGCCGTCCGACTCGATCACGCTCAACTGCCGGAACCGCGAGCCCACTGTGATCATTCCCCGTCACTTTCCAGTACTCTGTGAATACGCGGAAGCTATGCTGTTTTCACAAGTTGTGTAAACAGCTCGATAGGGTGATCAGAGAAGCCTCATGAGCAGTCCGCACCGCAGTGCCGCGCGCATCCAGATCGGCACCTCGCTGCGCCGCATGCGCGAGGAGCTGGACCTGCCCCGCGAGCACGCCGCCGAGGTGCTGGACTGCACCGTCACCAAGATCGGCAACATCGAGACCGCCGTCAGCGGCGTCAAGTACGCCGAACTGGAGAAGCTGCTCGACCTCTACCGCGCCGACGAGGCGACCCGCGACGACCTGCTCGGCCTCAACACCGACGCCAACCGCCGCCGTCGCCGCAGCAAGCGCGGCGGGGTCATCGTGCCGTGGCTGCGCCGCATCCTCGACGTCGAGGCGAGCGCGACCGAGGTCCTGTACTCGTCGTTCGAGCTGGTCCCGGCCGTCCTCCAGACCGAGTCGTACGCCCGCGCGCTGATGACCGCCGTCGGCCTGACCGAGGAAGCGCTGGAGAAGAACCTCGAACTGCGCCTCGGCCGCCGCGCCCTGCTGACCGACCGGCAGCCGCCGCTGAAGCTGTGGGCGGTGATCGCCGAACCCGCGCTCCGGGCCGGCATCGGCGGCCCGGAGGTCATGCGCGAGCAGCTCGGACACCTGCTGGCCATGACCGAGCGGGAGAACGTCGTCGTGCAGGTGATGCCGCGGGGAGCCGGGGCGCACGCGCTCACCGGCACTACGCTGACCCTGTTCCGGCTGCCCGAAGGACTCCCGTCCCTGATCGGCGTCGACATGCCGTACGGGGACAACTTCGTCGACAACCCGGCCCAGGTGGAGAAGACCATCCGCTGGTTCGACTTCACCAGGACCAAGGCGCTGGGGGTCGAGGAGAGCCGCGAACTCCTGATCCGGATCACGGAGGAGACCAGATGAGCTTGCAGCCCGGTGTGTGGACCAGGTTCAGCGGCGGTGGTTCCAACTGCGTGGAAGTCCTGCGGACGGACGACGAGGTGCTGGTGCGCAACTCGAACCGCCCGGAAGAAGCCCCACAGCGGTTCACCTTCACCGAGTGGGACTTCTTCACGCGCGGCGCGAAGCTGGGTGTGTTCGACCTGTAGGCCGGTTACCGCCGGAAGCTGATCTGGAGGGTCGGGGCGGAGGTCTCGGCGAAGAAGTCGTTGCCCTTGTCGTCGACCACGACGAACGCGGGGAAGTCCTCCACCTCGATCTTCCAGACCGCCTCCATGCCCAGCTCGGGGTACTCCAGCACCTCGACCTTGCGGATGCAGTCCTGCGCGAGCCGCGCCGCCGGGCCGCCGATCGACCCCAGGTAGAAGCCGCCGTGCGTCCGGCAAGCGTCGGTGACCTGCTTGGACCGGTTGCCCTTGGCCAGCATGACCATCGACCCGCCCGCCGCCTGGAACTGCTCGACGTAGGAGTCCATGCGGCCGGCCGTCGTCGGCCCGAACGACCCGGACGCGTAACCCTCGGGCGTCTTGGCCGGACCGGCGTAGTACACCGGGTGGTCCTTGAGGTACTGCGGCATCGGCTCGCCCGCGTCCAGGCGCTCCTTGATCTTGGCGTGCGCGATGTCGCGCGCCACGACCAGCGGACCGGTCAGCGACACCCGGGTCTTCACGGGCAGCTTCGACAGGGTCTCCCGGATCTCGGCCATCGGGCGGGTCAGGTCGATCTTCACGACCTCGTCCGACAGGTCCTCCCCCTGCACGTCCGGCAGGAAGTGCGCCGGGTCGCGCTCCAACTGCTCCAGGAAGATGCCCTCGGGCGTGATCTTCGCCTTGGCCTGCCGGTCCGCCGAGCACGACACGGCGATGCCGACCGGGCAGGACGCGCCGTGCCGCGGCAGCCGGATGACGCGCACGTCGTGGCAGAAGTACTTGCCGCCGAACTGGGCGCCGATGCCGAAGTCGCGGGTCAGCTCCAGCACCTGCTGCTCCAGGTCGACGTCCCGGAACGCGTGCCCGAGCGGCGAGCCCTCCGTGGGCAGGCCGTCGAGGTAGCGGGCGGACGCGAGCTTGGCGACCTTCAGGTTCTGCTCCGCCGAGAGGCCGCCCACGACCACCGCGAGGTGGTACGGCGGGCACGCGGCCGTGCCCAGCGAGCGCAGCTTCTCGTCCAGGAACCTCGCCAGCCGCGTCGGGTTCAGCAGCGCCTTGGTCTCCTGGTACAGGAACGTCTTGTTCGCCGAGCCGCCGCCCTTGGCCATGAACAGGAACTCGTACTTCGGCTCCACGCCCGGCGCGGTGAACAGGTCGATCTGCGCGGGCAGGTTGGTGCCGGTGTTCCGCTCGTCCCAGAACGTCGTCGGCGCCATCTGGGAGTAGCGCAGGTTCAACTCCTGGTACGCCTCGAAGATGCCCCGGGACAGGGCTTCCTCGTCGGTGCCTCCGGTCAGCACGGACTCGGTGCGCTTGCCCATCACGATCGCGGTGCCGGTGTCCTGGCACATGGGGAGCACGCCGCCCGCGGAGATGCACGCGTTGCGCAGCAGGTCCATGGCGACGAACCGGTCGTTGCCGCTGGCCTCCGGGTCGTCCACGATCGCGCGCAGCTGCGCCAGGTGCGACGGGCGCAGCAGGTGCTGGATGTCCCGGATCGCCTCCTTGGCGAGCAGCGTCAGCGCCGCCGGCTCGACCTGGAGGAACGTGCGGCCGGCCGCCTCGACGACCGACACGCCGTCCGGTGTCACCAGCCGGTAGTCGGTGTGGTTGTCCTTGGCCAGCGGCAGGACGTCGGTGTACTGGAACGTGGTGGTGGGCACAGCGGGCACGTCGCGGGCTCCCTTGCGCGCTTCGGGTTCCGCCGAACCTATACCGATCACGCCGCCGCGTCCGCGTCCCCGTGGTGTGATTCGCGTCGTGGTCCACAGCCTCACCAAGCGGCAGCTGCCCGCCGGCGAACTCGACACCCTGCTCCACCGCGCGGTGGGGCGGCGCCTGTCCTCGCACGTCGAGCTGACCGGGGGCATGTTCAACACCGCCTACCGGCTCACCGCCGACGACGGGCGCGAGTACGTGCTGAAGGTCGCGCCGCCGCCGGGCGTGCCGCTGCTCACCCACGAGCACGACCTGATGCGCACCGAGGGGCTGGCGTTCCGGCTGATGGCCGAGCGGGGCGTGCCGGTGCCGGAGGTGCTGCTGCACGAGGACGACGTGCTGCTGATGACCGCCCTGGACGGCGTGCCGTGGCACGGGGCGGACCTGTCCGACACCGAGCGGGCCGCGCTGCGCCACGAGCTGGGCACGATCGTCCGGCGGCTGCACGGCGTGACGGGGGAGCGGTTCGGCTACCCCCACGGACCGGGCGGGACGACGTGGCGCGAGGCGTTCGGGCGCATGGTGGACGCGGTGCTCGCCGACGCCGACCGGTTCGGCGTGGAGCTGCCCGACGTGCGGCCGGTGTTCGCGGCGGGGGCGGACCTGCTGGACGAGGTGACCACGCCGGTGCTGGTGCACGGCGACCTGTGGGAGGGCAACGTCTTCGTCGCCGACGGGCGCGTGGAAGGGCTGATCGACCCCGAGCGGGCGTTCTTCGGCGACCCGCTGGCCGAGCTCGTGTCGGTGGCGCTGTTCACCGAGCCGGACGCCGACTACCTCGCCGGGTACGGCAAGGAGGGCTTCACCGGGGCCGAGGCGGCGCGCCTCGCGCTGTACCGGGCGCACCTGTGCCTGGTGATGATCGTGGAGGGCGTGCCGCGCGGCTACGCCGGCGAGGAGCGCGACGCGCACGTGGCGTTCTTCCGCGCCAAGCTCGCCGAGTACCTGGCGCTGTAGGGGCGGGACGCGGAAGGCCGGGCCGGCCCCCGACCGCCCCGACCTTCCTCAGCGTGCGACCCCCCGCGAAATGGCGCGGGGAGTCGCATGGCTCGTGTACCGCACGACCGTGCCGTGACCGCAGTCACAAGTCAATGCTGCCGAACGGGTGACGACCCCGTCCGCCTGCCGCGACCCGACTGGGTCAGCTGGCGTAGGCGCGCAGCTTGGCGGCCCGATCGCCCTGCCGCAGCTTCGACATGACCTCGCGCTCGATCTGCCGCACCCGCTCGCGGGACAGGCCGAACTGCTTGCCGATCTGGTCCAGCGTGCGCGGCTGGCCGTCCTCCAGGCCGTAGCGCAGCCGGATCACGGCCTGCTCGCGCGGCTCCAGCGTCGCCAGGACCCGGCGCAGGTCGTCCTGCAACAGGCCGGAGATGACCGCGCTCTCCGCGTCGGTGGCGTCGGAGTCCTCGATGAAGTCGCCCAGCGGGGCGTCCTCCTCGGCTCCGACGGGCATGTCCAGGCTGACCGGGTCGCGCGCGTGGTCGAGCAGGTCCGAGACCTTCTCCGGCGTCAGGCCCGACTCCTTGGCCAGCTCCTCGCGCGTGGCCTCGCGGCCCAGCTGCTGGTGCAGGTCGCGCTTGATCCGGGCGAGCTTGTTGACCTGCTCCACGAGGTGGACGGGCAGCCGGATCGTGCGACCCTGGTCCGCCATTCCCCGCGTGATCGCCTGCCTGATCCACCAGGTGGCGTAGGTCGAGAACTTGAATCCCTTGGTGTAGTCGAACTTCTCCACGGCGCGGATCAAACCCAGGTTGCCTTCCTGGATGAGATCGAGCAGCGGCATTCCCCGACCGGTGTATCGCTTGGCCAGCGATACGACGAGACGCAGATTCGCTTCGAGGAGGTGGTTCTTCGCCACGTGGCCGTCGCGGATCAACGCGCGCAGTTCCCGTTGACGCAGATCGGACAGACCGGACCTCGTCTCCAGCTTGTGCTGCGCGAAGACACCCGCCTCGATCCGCTTCGCGAGTTCCACTTCGTCGGCCGCGGTCAGCAGCGCTGTCTTGCCGATGCCGTTCAGGTAGACCCGAACCAGGTCGGCGGCCGGTCCCTGGGCGTCGAGGTCCAACTCGGCGCTCGTGGTGGTCGTGTCGTTCCCGACCTGGCGGTCGAGGACCTTCGGGACGGTCATGGAGCTCCCTCCCCCTTGTCGCGGGCTGGCAGTGCGGTCGTGTCGCGCACTCCGCGCTGCGCTGCGCGGCTCACCTTTCGGTGCCTGACACTGAGGAGAACGCAAACCGGCCCGAAATGGTTCCCGCTCCCCACGCCCTTCAAGACGTCACTGCCGTCACAGCGGTTGCGCCGCGAATCCTGAGGATTGCCTGAGAGAGGGTCTAGAGTTCGACCAACACGGTGAACGGACCGTCGTTCACACTCCGTACGGACATCGCCGCCCCGAACCGTCCTGTTTGTACGCGGGCGCCCTTGCGGCGCAGTTCCGACACCACCGCTTCGACCAACGGCGCGGCGTGCTCCGGCCGGGCGGCGGCCGTCCAGGACGGCCGCCTGCCCTTGCGCGTGTCGCCGTAGAGGGTGAACTGGCTGACGACGAGGAGCGGTGCGCCGGTGGTGGCGCACGACTCCTCGTCCCGCAGCACCCGCAGCTCGTGCAGCTTGCGGGCCATCACCGACGCCTTGTCGGCGGTGTCGTCGGCGTGGATGCCCAGCAGCACCAGCAGGCCCGGCTCGTCGACCGCCCCGACGACCTCGCCCTCCACCACGACGGACGCTTCTGTGACGCGTGCCACAACGGCCCTCACGCGGGCACGACCATCCCGTGCCGCACCAGCTCCCGCACCACCGGCACCACGGCCTCGGTCAACGCCTCCTCGTCCAGGTCGTGGGCGTAGGCGAGCAGCGTGACCAGGTCCTCCAGCGGCAGGGCGCCGCGGAAACCCGCGAGCAGCCGCGCCGCGGTCTCGTCCAGCTCGTGCTGCCACCCCGGCCCGTCGGTGCGGTGCAGGCGGCGCACCACGGACGACCAGCCGTCCTCCACCGGCGCGGACACCTCCTCCAGCAGCACCGTCCCCGGCACGGTGAACCGGGTGGCCAGCAGGTCGGCGTTCGACCGCGCCCGCAACCACGCGACCCGGTCCAGCCAGGCGGCCGACTCGGGGCCCAGCGGGTCGTCGTAGGCGTGGCGCAGGTCTTCGCACACCACCTCGGCGTGCGCCTCCTCGGTGCGGCGCAACGTGACGAAGCCGAAGCCGATGCCCTCCACGTCGTTCTCGGCGAACCAGTCGAGCCACCGCGACGCCTTCGCCCGGCCCTCGGCGCTGCGCGGGTCGACGCCCGCGTCGCGCAGCCACGTGCCCACGTACAGGGTCGGGTCGGCCACGTCGCGCTGCACGAACCACGCGTCCACCCCGCCGCGCGGCAGCCAGCCGCTCACCCGGTCCGCCCAGTCCTCGCCCCGCCTGTGCACCCAGGACGCCAGCAACTGCCCCACGCCGCCCTCGTTCAGGAACGCGGGCAGCTGGCGCACGACCAGCGCGCTCGCGTCGTCACCGGCCAGGCCGGAGTCGCGGTAGACGTAGTCGACGCGCGGCGGCCCCACCACGAACGGCGGGTTGCACACGACCTGGTCGAACCGGCGGCCCCGCAGCGGGCCGAACCACTCTCCCTGCCGCAGCTCCACGTCCAGCTCGTTGATGCGGAACGTGCCCCTGGCCAGCGCCAGCGCCCGTTCCGACAGGTCCGTGGCGGTGATCCGCCGGGCGTGCCGGCTCGCGTGCAGCGCCTGCACCCCGCACCCGGTGCCGAGGTCGAGGAGGGTGTCGACGGGCCGCCGCGACGTGGCGCGGGCCAGGCTGATCGAGGCGTGGCCGACGCCCAGCACGTGGTCGGCGGGCACCGGTCCACCCCGCTGGTCGGAGTCCAGGTCTGCGATCACCCACCAGGAGCCCTCGTCGTCGCCGTAGGGCCGGATGTCGAGCCCGGCGCGCAGCCGGTCGCCGTCCCCGCGCAGCACCTCGGCCTTGATCGCGTCGTCGAGGTCCACCCCCGGCAACGCGGCCCGGACGGCCCGCTCGTCCTCGGCGTCGCCGAGCAGGAACAGGCGGATCAGCGTGCCGAGCGCCCCGGAGTCCTCGGTCATCCGCCGCGCGGCCTCGGGCTCACCCCGGCCGAGCGCGGCGTGCGCCTGCGGTCCGAGGGCGTCGACCACCCCGTCCGCGTCGTAGTCGGCGGCCCGGAACGCCTCGCGCAGCCTGGTGGTCAGTTCGGTGGAGAGATCGGGAAGCACCCCCCAATCCTCCCGCGAGTCGTAAGTCCACACCGCGCGAGTCCAGCGTTCGCGCCTCGCGAGTCGTACGTTCACGATCCCCGTGTTCTTCACTGGCGAGTAGGTAAGGGGTCGTGGGCGCATGGCACGCGGGTCGTGAACGTAGAACTCGCGGGCCGTGAACGCACGACTCGCGGGGCGCGGGCTTACGACTCGCGGGTCAGGGGTGGGGGAGGACGGCCAGGGCGACGGCCATCGCCAGGCGCTGGTCCGGGTCGTCCAGCGGCACGGTCGTCACCTCGCACATCCGCTGCATCCGGTACCGCAGGGTGTTCGGGTGCACGGACAGCGCCCGCGCCGCCTCCCGCGCGTCGCCCTGCGCCGCCAACCACGCCCGCAACGTCGCCGCGTACCGCGTGCCGTGCGCGACGTCGTGCCGGACCAGGTCGGCCACCGGCCCCCGCGTCGGCACCCGCCCCGCCTCGGCGACCCCCGCCAACCTGCGCAGCAGCACCCGCGACCACGCCTCGTCGTAGGCCACCGGCTCCCCGGTCGACAGGGCCAGGCACTCGTCGGCCTCCGACCTGGACGCGTCGAGCGACCCGGCGTCCGCCCGCCCCCCGATCCCGGCCCGCGCGGTCACCCCGTCGGGCAGCTCCCGCCCCAGCGCCCGCACCCACTCCAGCGCCGCCGACGGGTCGTCCCCGCACGGCAGCACGGTGTAGAGCACGTTGCCGAACAGCGCCGACCGCCCCGGCCGCGACCAGCCGAACCCGGCCGTGGCCCGGGAGAACGCGAGCAGCGCCGCCCCGTGCTCACCGTCGTCCGCGCGCGCCAGCACGGCGATCACCCGCAGGTCCGTCGAGGGCAGCCCCAACCGCGCCAGCGAACCGGGCAGGCCCGCGTCCAGCGCCTCGATCACCAGGTCGGCCTCGGCCTGCCGCTCCAGGTCGGCCGACGCCCGCGCCCGCAGCAGGTGCAGCGCCGCCGTGCGCGCCCCGTCCACCAGCGCCGCCCGGCGCGCGGGGTCCGCCTCCACGTCCACCTCGACCCACACCGACCCCAGCAGCTCGGGCCCCGCCCGCACGGCCGCCACCAGCCGCCCGCCCAGCTGCTCGGTCAACTTCGGCACGAACAGCGGCTCGTCCGACCGCGCCAGGTGCGCGAACACGCCGTAGGAGTCCAGCGCCCGCCACGCCTCCTCCGGCACCCGCCGCCCCAGGATGGTCTGCACCCGCACCGGGTCCACGTCCTGCTGCCGGTACGAGTAGGCCAGCACCCGGGACTGCTGGTCCTCGATCGTCACCGGCCCGCCGACGACCGCCGCGATGGCGTCGGCCACCGCGAACAGGTCGCCCGCGCCCTGCCCGCCCAGCACGAGCGTCTGCGCGACGTTCGCCAGCTGCCCCCACGGCACCGACGGGTCCACCAGCAGCACCGCCGCCCCCGACCGGCGCGCGGCGGCGAGGACCCGGTCGTCCAGGGGCGGCGACCCGTGCAGCACGACGGCCGCCGCGGACGTGCCCGCCACCAGCCGGGCCGCGGCCGACGGCGACGGCACGCCCAGCCCGAGAAGCACGTCGTCCGGCGCGGCGGGAGTCTGCTCCGCCGGGTCGTGCAGCGCCACGCCGCGCAGGTCAACGCCCCGGCCGCGCGGCGCGCAGCACAGGTGCGTGCCCAGGCTCCCGAGCACGTCCACCAGCCGATCCAGCGCCACCACGTGCGGATCGTCCGGCACGGGGCCGAACGGCCGCAACCGCGTCGCGAATCACCCCCCGGCCGTTGTGTCGGAGCGGGCGCGCGGTGGGACCATGGGTGCATTGGAGGTGATGTCGTGACCAACCCCGAGCGCGACAGCACACCGGTGCTCATCACCGAGGCCGCTCCCTCCTACGAGGAGCAGGTCGCCGCGCGCAAGCGCAAGTACGCGATCATGATGGGTGCCCGAATCCCCTGCCTGCTGCTGGCCATGGTCTTCTACCAGACCTGGTGGCTGGCGCTGGCGCTGATCGTGCTCTCCGTCCCGCTGCCCTGGATGGCCGTGCTCATCGCGAACGACCGACCTCCGCGCAAGGCGGAGAAGGCCAACAAGTTCGTCAAGGAGCACCGCGCCGTCGAGGCACGACCGCACCAGGTCATCGAGGGCTGACCCCCGGGGGGCGCCGAGGCTGGGCGCCCACCGAGGACACGGCGCGCGCCGCCGCGGTCACGCCGCCCACCAGGGCGTCGTGCCGCGACGCGCCGCCGAGCCACGCCGCCAGCAGGCCCGCGTCGAACGCGTCGCCCGCACCCGTCGAGTCCACGCACTCCACGTCCAGCGCGGGCACCGACCGCACCCCGTCGGCGTCCACCCAGCTCGCGCCGCCCGCGCCGGCCGTCAGCGCCACCGCGCCCACCACGTCCAGCAGGTCCGCCGCCGACGCCGGGTCGGCCGAGCCGGTCAGCGCCGCCAGTTCCTCGCTGTTGGGCAGCAGCAGGTCCACGCCACGCAGGTCGTCCAGGAACCCGTCGTAGACCAGGGCGGCCGACTGCGGGTCGACCGACGTGGTCAACCCCGCCTCCCGCGCCGCCTCCAGCGCCGCCACCCCGGCGGCCCGCGACGACGCGTCCAGCAGCACGTAGCCGGACAGGTGCAGGTGCGCCGCGCCCGCCAGCAGACCGGGGTCCACGTCGCCCGGCGCGAACCGGGCGTTGGCGCCCCGGTCGGGCAGCATCGTGCGCTGGCCCGCGTCGTCGACCAGCACCACCACGCAGCACGTCGCCGCTTCCGGGTCCACGGCGAACGCGCACCGCACGCCCACCCCGGTCAGCTCGGCGTGCACCTGGCGGCCCGCCGAGTCCGCGCCGACCCGGGTGACCAGCACCGGCGACGCGCCGCACGCGGCCAGCCACACCGCCGTGTTGGCGCCCGCGCCGCCGGGTTCGATGGTCACCTTCGCCCGGCTGTCGCCGCCGTGCACGATGGGGCCGGAGTGCCGGGCGACCACGTCCAGCCCGGCGTCCCCGACCACCACGACCCGCGTCACGCCGACAGCTCCACCGCGACCCGGGCGGCCAGGCCCGCGTTGCTCACCACCAGCTCCTCGTTGGCGTCGAGGCTCACCCCGCCGCTGGCCGTGTGGAAGTGCTCCAGCAGCACCGGCGTGACCTCCTTGCCCGTCACGCCCCGCTCCACGAGCAGCCGCAGCCCTTCCTCCAGCAGCCGCTCGTGCAGGTCGGAGGGCATCTCGAAGTCCTCCGGGATCGGGTTGGCCAGCAGCACGCCCGCGTCACCGGGCACGGTCCGGTGCGCCGCGACCACGGCCGCCGCCTCCGCCGGGGTGTCCACCCGCCACGGCACGCCGAACGCCGACTCGCGCCGGTAGAACGCGGGGAAGCGGTCCGTGCGGTAGCCCAGCACCGGCACCGAGCGGGTCTCCAGCAGCTCCAGCGTCGCGCCCATGTCCAGGATCGACTTCACGCCGGAGCACACCACCAGGATCGGTGTCGTGGCGAGCACGTCCAGGTCGGCGGACACGTCCCAGGTGTCCCGCGCGCCGCGGTGCACCCCGCCCAGGCCGCCGGTCGCGAACACCCCGACCCCGGCGGCGTGCGCCAGCGCGGCCGTGCTCGCCACCGTCGTCGCGCCGTCGCGGCCCAGCGCGATGGCCGCGCCCAGGTCCCGCCGCGACAGCTTCACCAGGTCGCGGGCGGGGTCGCAGACGACGTCCAGCTCGTCGGCGGTCAACCCGACCTTCGGCACACCGCCCAGCACGGCGATCGTCGCGGGCACGGCGCCCGCGTCGCGGACGACGCGTTCGAGGCGCTCGGCGACCTCGCGGTTGCGGCCGGGCGGCAGCCCGTGGGACAGGATCGTGCTCTCCAGCGCGACCACCGGCCGGTTCTCGGCCAGGGCGGTGCGGACCTCTTCGGTGATGCTCGGCGTACTCACGAGGGGCCATCATCCCAGGTAAGCTGGGGACGTGAGCACGCAGACTCTTCCCGAGGTGGAGACCCGGCCGGAAGGCACGGACCACACCGGGGACGACACCCCGAAGATGTTCCACTACGTGCGCAAGGCCAAGATCGCGGAGAGCGCGGTCATGGGCACGCACGTGGTGGCGCTGTGCGGCGAGGTCTTCCCGGTGACCAAGTCGCCGAAGCCCGGCTCCCCCGTCTGCCCGGAGTGCAAGAAGATCTACGACGGTCTGCCCAAGGGCGGCGGCGAGTAGCGACCGACCACGCGGGGCCCGGCCCCTCGCACCGGCGAGGGGCCGGGCCCCGCGGCGCGCGCCGGACCCGGGCCGGTCAGTCCGGGAGGCCCTGTCCGCGCCGCGCGGGCGGGGGCTCCCGCTTCGGCTCCACCGGCAGCCGCTCGGTGTGGTTGGTGTCCATCGGCGACGGCGCCGTCGTGGGCGGGGGTTCGGCGGGCCGCCGTTCGGGCACGGCCGCGTGCTCGGGCGGCACCGGCCCGCCCTGCCAGGCCCGCTTGCCCTCGTCGTTGCGGATGCGCTCGGCGGCCCGCTCGATCTCCAGGCGCTGCCAGCGCCGCCGCTGCCGCCGCGTCATGCGCGCGGGCCACAGCTCCTGCAACGCGCTGTTGAAGTACGCGCCCAGGTTGATCGCCAGCCCGATGAAGTACGCGAACAGCAGGAACGCGATGGGCGTGGCCAGCGCGCCGTAGGTGTAGCCCGTCGTGGTGATCCACGTGATGTAGAGCCGCAGCCCGACCGACGACAGCAGGAACACCGCCATCGCCAGCACCGCGCCCGGCAGCAGGCGGTGCCACGGCAGCTTGTTCGGCAGCGCCAGCTTGTAGAGCGTGGCCAGCGCCAGCACGAGCAGCACGCCGATGCCCGGGTAGTAGGTCGCGCCCAGCCACCCGCCGAGCGTCGGTTCCCACGAGTCCGGGAAGAGCTGGATCAGGATGTCCGGGCCCAGCGCCAGCACCGGCAGGCCGATGATCAGCAGCACCAGGCTGGCCATGTAGAGCAGCAGCGCGAAGATCCGCTGCCACACCTCGTTGCGCACGCCGTACTGGTCGTGCGCGGCGGTGATCGCGTCGACGAACGACGACATCGCCGACGAGCCCGCCCACAGCGAGATCAGGAAGCCGATCGAGACGATCTCGCCCTTGGCGGTGGTGAGGATCTGGTCGACGGTGGGCGCGATCACGTCGTTGACGACGTCCGGGCTGAAGATCGTCCGGCAGAACGAGAGGATGCGGTCCTTCGCCGCGTTGACGACCTCCGGTCCCAGCCAGACGCCGATCCAGCCCAGGCTGCCGAGCAGGCCCAGCAGCAGCGGCGGGAAGGACAGGGTCTGCCAGAAGGCGGCCTCCGCCGACTCGGAGAAGATCGACTTCTCCCACGCCTTGGCCCACGTGCGCGCCAACAGCCGCAGGGGGCCCCTGCGGCCGGTCCTGCGTGCCTCGTCGTCCCTAGGCGAACCCATCGCGTGGTCAAGCATGGTGCATCCGGAGCGTTTTCGCGCCATCGGCGACGGTGCGTCGTCCGGGCAGCGGGTAGGCTGTCGATGCCCTCGACGGTCACCCGCACCGAGGGCATTCGCATGCTTGCCGTCGCTGATCAGCGCAGGAGGGGTTCGAGGTTGTCGCAACCGCAGGTCGTCGCGACCCGTCCCCTCCGCGCCTGGCAGCGCCGCGCGCTCACGAAGTACCTGGCCGCGAAGCCCAAGGACTTCCTGGCCGTCGCGACCCCCGGCGCGGGCAAGACGACGTTCGGCCTGCGCGTCGCGGCCGAACTGCTCGCCGACCGCACGGTCGAGTCGGTCACGATCGTCACGCCCACCGAGCACCTCAAGCACCAGTGGGCCAAGGCCGCGGCCGAGGCGGGCATCGCGATCGATTCGAACTTCCGCAACACGATGGCCGTCACCTCCCGCGACTACCACGGCGTGGCGCTCACCTACGCGCAGGTCGCGGCCCACCCGATGCTGCACCGGGTGCGCACCGAGAACCGCAAGACCCTCGTGCTGCTCGACGAGATCCACCACGGCGGCGACGCCAAGTCGTGGGGCGACGCGATCCGCGAGGCGTTCACGCCGGCCGTGCGGCGGCTGTGCCTGACCGGGACCCCGTTCCGGTCGGACGACTCGCCGATCCCGTTCGTCAACTACGAGCCCGGCCCGGACGGCGCGATGCGCAGCCGGGCCGACCACTCCTACGGCTACTCCGACGCCCTGCGCGACGGCGTGGTCCGGCCGGTGATCTTCCTGGCCTACTCGGGCGAGGCGGCGTGGCGCACCAGCGCGGGCGAGGAGTTCTCCGCGCGCCTGGGCGAGCCGCTGACCCAGGAGCAGACCGCGCGGGCGTGGCGGGTCGCCCTGGACCCCAGCGGCGAGTGGATGCCGTCGGTGCTCAAGGCCGCCGACGTGCGCCTCAGCCAGCTGCGCAACGGCGGCATGCCCGACGCGGGCGGCCTGGTGATCGCCACCGACCAGACCGTCGCCAAGGCGTACGCCGAGGTGCTCAAGCGCACCACCGGCCACGACGCGACGCTCGTGCTCTCCGACGACCCGAAGGCGTCGGGCCGCATCGCCGAGTTCGCCGCCTCGCAGGAGCGCTGGCTGATCGCGGTGCGCATGGTGTCGGAGGGCGTCGACGTGCCGCGCCTGGCGGTGGGCGTCTACGCCACCAGCGCCTCGACGCCGCTGTTCTTCGCGCAGGCCGTCGGCCGGTTCGTGCGGGCGCGGGCCAAGGGCGAGACGGCGAGCGTGTTCCTGCCGAGCGTGCCGGTGCTGCTGGGCCTGGCCAGCGAGCTGGAGGCGCAGCGCGACCACGTCCTGGGCAAGCCGCACCGGGAGAAGGACGGCTGGGACGACGAGCTGATGTCGGCCGCCAACCGGGTGCAGGACGAGCCGGGTGAGGAGGAGCGGGCGTTCACGTCGCTGGGCGCCTCCGCGGAGCTCGACCAGGTGATCTACGACGGCTCGTCGTTCGGCACGGCGGCGTTCGCGGGCAGCGACGAGGAGCAGGAGTACCTGGGGCTCCCGGGCCTGCTGGAGCCGGACCAGGTGCGTGCCCTGCTGCGCCAGCGCCAGGAGAAGCAGCTCGTCGAGGCCACCAGGCGGAACGCGACGGCGGCCCCGGCGGCCCCCGCGCCCGCGCCGCGCCCGGCGGGCGTGCAGGAGCGGTTGGCGCAGCTCCGCAAGGAGCTGAACACCCTGGTCGCGATGCACCACCACCGCACCCGCAAGCCGCACGGCAAGATCCACAACCAGCTGCGCGAGTACTGCGGCGGCCCGCCCACGGCGATGGCCAGCATCGAGCAGCTCGAAGAGCGCATCGCCACCCTGCGCTCCTGGTAGGGGCAGCGCCCGCCGCACGGCGGGGATCGCGTCCGCTTCACCACCACTTCACGCTCGGCTACAGTGACCCCGGTCACCTCGCTGTGCGGCGTCAAGATCGCCGGGCGGTCACCCGGTTGTCGCCCGCAACAAACCCCTGTTACGCCGAAGGTGACCCCGGGTAACGGACTACGGCATTCGATGTAGTCAGATGTCCGTTCGGTTACCTGCCCGTTAGCGCATCGTGCCCTCTTTATCGGTCAAGTGTGCTTCCGGTCACCGCACTCGGGGGCATACGTTGTGCGCCACAACATTTACGCACCTGCGTGAAAGGATGGCGGATGCGCAGCAAGAGCCTCGCTCTCATCGCCGCAAGCACGGGCCTTGCCTTGGCCATGACGGCATGTGGCGCCAACACGTCCACCGGTGGCACCGACACCTCGGGCACCAACACCTCCAGCGCCTCCGGCGGCGGCGAGAAGGTCGGCGTGATCCTCCCGGAGACGAAGTCCTCCGCGCGCTGGGAGGGCTTCGACAAGCCCCTCCTGGAGGCCGCGCTGAAGGCCGAGGGCCTGGACGCCGACATCCAGAACGCCCAGGGCGACGTGCAGAAGTTCTCGACCCTCGCCGACGGCATGATCAACGCCGGCGTCAAGGTCCTGATCATCGCCACGCCCAACAGCGAGGTCGGCGCCTCGGTCGCGCAGAAGGCGCAGTCGCAGGGCATCGCGGTCATCGACTACGACCGCCTCAACCTGGGCGGCACCTCCGACTACTACGTCTCGTTCGACAACGAGAAGGTCGGCGAGCTCCAGGGCCAGGGCCTCGTGGACGGCCTCGCGGCGCTCGCGCCGGGCAAGAAGCCCGCCGAGGTCATCGAGATCGAGGGCGCCCCGACCGACAACAACGCCACCCTGTTCTACAACGGCCAGCAGAAGGTGCTGAAGCCCAAGTACGACTCGGGCGACCTCAAGCTGGTCCAGTCGCAGCCGATCCCGGACTGGGACAACCAGCAGGGCGGCGTGACCTTCGAGCAGATCCTCACCGGCAACGGCCAGAAGGTCGACGGCGTCGTGGCCGCCAACGACGGCCTCGCCGGCGCGATCATCACCGTGCTCAAGAAGTACGGCCTGAACGGCAAGGTGCCGGTCACCGGCCAGGACGCCACCCCCGAGGGCCTGCAGGCCGTCATGCGCGGCGACCAGTTCATGACCGTCTTCAAGCCGATCGCCGAGGAGGCGCAGGCCGCCGCCAAGCTCGCCGGCGCCCTCGCCAAGGGCGACACCGCCGCCGCCGACGCGCTGGCCACCGGTTCGGTCGAGGACAGCAAGGCCGGCCGCACCGTCAAGTCGGTCCTGCTCGAGGCGCAGATGATCACCAAGGACAAGGTGAAGACCGTGGTCGACGCGGGCTTCGTCAAGGCCGGCGAGATCTGTGGCGGCGACCTCGCCGCCGTCTGCACCGAGCTCGGCATCAAGTAGTCAAGGCTCGCGCCGGGGCGGGGTGCCAGCGCAAGCGCACCCCGTTCCGGCGCACCCACGCGTGTGGGCACAAACGGAGGAAACCAGTGAGCGAGCCGATCCTCGAGCTGCGCGGCGTCAACAAGAGCTTCGGACCCGTGCACGTCCTGCACGACATCGACTTCGCCGTGCACCCGGGACAGGTCACCGCGCTCGTCGGCGACAACGGCGCCGGCAAGTCGACGTTGGTCAAGAGCATCGCGGGCATCCACCCGATGGACTCGGGCCAGGTGCTGTTCAACGGCCGCGAGGTCACCATCCACGGCCCGCGCGAGGCCGCGGACCTGGGCATCGAGGTCGTCTACCAGGACCTCGCGCTGTGCGACAACCTCGACATCGTGCAGAACATGTTCCTCGGCCGGGAGCGCGGCAAGCTGGGGATGCTCGACGAGGCCGACATGGAGCAGGCCGCCCGCAAGACGCTGACGTCGCTGTCGGTGCGCACCGTCAAGTCGGTCCGCACCCAGGTGTCGTCGCTGTCCGGCGGTCAGCGGCAGACCGTCGCCATCGCCAAGGCCGTGCTGTGGAACAGCAAGGTCGTGCTGCTCGACGAGCCCACCGCCGCCCTCGGCGTCGCGCAGACCCGCCAGGTCCTCGACCTGGTGCGCCGCCTCGCCGAACAGGGCCTCGGCGTCGTGCTGATCAGCCACAACATGAACGACGTCTTCGAGGTCGCCGACCGCATCGCCTGCCTCTACCTGGGCCGCATGGCCGCCGAGGTCAACACCAAGGACGTCACGCACGGCCAGGTGGTCGAGCTGATCACCGCCGGCCGCTCCGGGGACCTGGGCATCGCCCGACCCGAATCCGCCACCATCTGATGCCGGCGCACCAGGCTCACCAGCCGCAGAACGAGGAACGAGCATGACCAACACCACGAGCGAGACGTCGCCCAAGGACGCCCCGGGCGCGATCTCCGACTTCGGCATCGACACCACCTCCCAGTCGACCGGCGAGGCCGTCCGCGACTACTTCGCCCGCGTCAGGGGCGGTGAGCTGGGCTCCCTGCCCGCGCTGCTGGGCCTGGTCGTCCTGCTGATCGCCTTCAGCTCCATGGCCGACACCTTCCTGACCCTGGGCAACATCGCGAACCTCCTCGCCCAGGGCGCGAGCATCGTCATCATCGCCATGGGCCTGGTCTTCGTGCTGCTCCTGGGCGAGATCGACCTGTCCGCGGGCACCGCCTCCGGCGTGACCGCCTCCGTCATGGCGCTGCACCTGGTCAACAACGGCAACCTGCTCGGCGGCATGGGCGACACGGTCTTCTACGCGTTCTGCGCCTTCCTCGCGCTGGCCGTCGTGCTGGCCGGGATCATGCGCATCTGGCCCGGCGCCGCGCTGGCCGCCATCGCGCTCGTCATCGCGCTCGTCGGCGTCCCCGCCAACCCGTGGGTCGAGATCCTGCTCGCCATCTGCGTCGGCACCGCCATCGGCTCCATCACCGGCTTCCTCGTCGCGAAGGTCGGCATCCCCTCGTTCGTGGTGACCCTGGCGCTGTTCCTGGCCTGGGGCGGCGTGGTCCTCCAGTTCATCGGCGAGGGCGGCACGCTCGGCCTGCGCAACGACGTGCTCTTCAACGTCGCCAACGGAAACCTCGACACCGCGGGCTCGTGGGCCCTGTTCGCCATCGCCGCGGGCGGCTACGCCGCCGTCGTGCTCGGCCGCCACTTCAGCAGGCTGCGCAAGGGCCTGGTCGCCCAGCCCACCCCGATGATCCTGATCAAGGTCGGCATCGTGGTCGTGCTGGCCGCGGCCGCCACCTACGCGCTCACCCTCAACCGGTCCGTCAGCCCCCGCGTCGTCATCGCCGGCGTGCCGTACGTGGTGCCGATCGTGCTGCTGCTGCTGGTCATCGGCACCTTCGTGCTGGAGCGCACCCGCTACGGCCGCCACGTCTACGCCGTCGGCGGCAACAAGGAAGCCGCCCGCCGCGCGGGCATCAACGTCGCCCAGATCCGGATGAGCGTGTTCGTCATCGCCTCCTCCCTGGCCGCGATCGGCGCGATCGTCTACTCCTCCAAGGTCGGCTCGGTCGACCCGAACGCCGGTGGCGGCAACACGCTGCTCCTCGCGGTCGGCGCGGCCGTCATCGGCGGCACGTCCCTGTTCGGCGGCAAGGGCCGGCTGCGCGACGCCGTCATCGGCGGCGCGGTGCTGGCGATCATCCAGAACGGCATGGGCCTGCTCCGGCAGCCCGCCGCGGTCGTGTTCATCGTGACGGGCCTCGTGCTGCTGCTCGCGGCGAGCGTCGACGCGCTGTCCCGTCGCCGGGCGGCCACCGCCGCCCGCTGACGTGAGCACACCGACCGCGGGAGCACGCCCGGACGAGGTCCGCAGGCACAACCGCACGGCGCTGCTGCGCCGGCTGCACGTGGACGGACCGTCCACCAGGGCGTCGCTCGCGGCTGAGCTCGGGCTCAACCGCAGCACCATCAAGGCCCTGGTGGACGGCCTGGCCGAGTCGGGCGTCGTCGCCGAGCGGGTGCCCGCGCAGCGCTCCGGCGCGGGCCGCCCGTCCCTGCTGGTCCTGCCGCAGCCGCAGGCCGCCGTCGTGATGGCCATCGACATCCGCGTCGAGCAGGTGGCGATGGCCATGGTGGGCCTCGGCGGCGACATCCTCGGCCGCGACTCGTGGAACCTGCACCAGCGGTCCCGCGACCCCGGCGAGGTCATCACGCACATCGCCGACTCGGCGAAGCTGCTGGCCGACGAGCTGGACCTCCAGGCGGTCGGCGTCGGCGTGTCCGTGCCCGGCGTCGTCCGCCGCCACGACGGCCTCGTCCACGAGGCGCCCAACCTGCACTGGACCGACGTGGCTCTCGGGCAGCGCCTCTCCGCGGTCCTCAAGGTGCCCGTGCAGGTCGGCAACGACGCCGAGCTGGGGGCCCTCGCCGAGCACGTGCGCGGCGCCGCCCGCGGCTCCTCCGACATGGTCTACATCTCCGCCGACGTCGGCATCGGCGGCGGCGTCATCTCCAGCGGCCAACCGCTGCGCGGAACCGGCGGCTACGTCGGCGAACTCGGCCACATGGTCGTGCGCCCCGGCGGCCGGCGCTGCTACTGCGGCTGCCAGGGCTGCTGGGAGACCGAGGTGGGGGAGCCCGCCCTGTGCCGGGCGCTGGCCCTGCCCGAGAACGCCCCGCGCGGCGCCGTGGTGGCCGAGCTGCGGGCCCTCGCGGGCTCGCCGGACACCGTCGCCCACCGCCTGGGCGAGTTCACCGAGTGGCTCGCCATGGGCCTGGTGACCGTGGTCAACATGCTGGGCCCCGAACTGGTGGTGCTGGGCGACCTGTTCACCGCGCTGCCCGAGTCGCTCGTCGACCAGCTGCGCCGCACCGTGCAGAAGCGGTCCCTGGTGTCCCGCGCCGTCGGCGGCACCCGCATCGTGTCCTCGCCGCTCGGTCGCGACGCCAAGCTCGTCGGCGCCGCCGAACTGGCCTTCGAACCCGTGCTGGGCGAGGTCTGAGCGGCTCCAGGAGCCTCGGGAACCCCTGGAAGTGCAGGGGGGCGGGGACCCGCTGAGGGTCCCCGCCCCGGACGGCCAGGGTGCTACGGGCCCCGTCAGGGCCCGTGCTGTTCAGCCCTGCTGCAACTCGGCAGCGAGCTCACGCAGCTTCGTGCTGTGCTCGCGGGCGTGGTGCCCGCAGAACAGCAGCTCGCCCCCGGAGGGGAGCACGGCGCGAACCTGGGCGGCAGCCCCGCAGCGGTCGCAGCGGTCGGCAGCGGTCAAAGCGGGGCGGGTGAGCGTGGTAGTCATGGAAATCTCCCTCCGTCCCGGCACCGGGGATCGGTGCCCTCACACCTAGCTGCGACCACTTCGCATCTGGCTGATGTGCCGTGTTCGCTGCTTCCACTCTTGCAGACGCACGGGCGTAAGTCAGTGTTCCCTGGGCCGTGGCGACCCGCGTCACTCCCGATTTACCCGTCACACAGGTAGTTCGAACCTCGCAGGACCACCGGTTCGATCGGTTTTCGCTCACGTTCCGTTGTGCCGGCAACGGTTTCATGACCTGCGGATACGTCGTTGGACGCACGTCCGCTGCTCCGAACGGTGGGTGGTCGCCGACCGTCGCTGTGATCGGTAACACTTTGGTCAGCCCAGAGCGAACACGCCTCCGAGTTCCACGATCCGGACGGTCCACGTCCGGTTCACGGCCCGGCAACCGGGTCCGAACGCGACGGTGCCCCGGCCTGGAAGCAGGCCGGGGCACCACCGGTGGAACCTGGTCGGACTAGTCGAGGTAGTCCCGCAGGACCTGCGACCGCGACGGGTGGCGCAGCTTCGACATCGTCTTCGACTCGATCTGCCGGATGCGCTCGCGCGTCACCCCGTAGACCTGACCGATCTCGTCCAGCGTGCGCGGCTGGCCGTCGGTGAGGCCGAACCGCAGCCGCACGACACCCGCCTCGCGCTCGGACAGCGTCGCCAGCACCGACTGGAGCTGGTCCTGGAGCAGCGTGAACGACACCGCGTCCACCGCCACGACGGCCTCGGAGTCCTCGATGAAGTCACCGAGCTGGCTGTCGCCCTCGTCACCGATGGTCTGGTCCAGCGAGATGGGCTCCCGGGCGTACTGCTGGATCTCCAGCACCTTCTCCGGGGTGATGTCCATCTCCTTGGCCAGCTCCTCCGGAGTGGGCTCGCGACCCAGGTCCTGGAGCAGCTCGCGCTGGATGCGACCGAGCTTGTTGATGACCTCGACCATGTGCACCGGGATGCGGATGGTGCGGGCCTGGTCGGCCATGGCGCGGGTGATCGCCTGGCGGATCCACCAGGTGGCGTACGTGGAGAACTTGTAGCCCTTGGTGTAGTCGAACTTCTCCACTGCGCGGATCAGGCCGAGGTTGCCCTCCTGGATCAGGTCCAGGAACGCCATGCCGCGACCCGTGTAGCGCTTGGCCAGCGACACCACCAGGCGGAGGTTGGCCTCCAACAGGTGGTTCTTGGCGCGCTCACCGTCCCGCACGATCCACCGCAGGTCGCGGCGCAGCTGCGGGGTCAGCTTCTCCTGCTCGTCCTCGGCGCGGCGGACCCGCTCCGCGGCGTAGAGGCCGGCCTCGATGCGCTTGGCGAGCTCGACCTCCTCCTCCGCGTTGAGCAGGGCGACCTTGCCGATCTGCTTCAGGTAGGCGCGGACGGAGTCGGCCGACGCGGTGAGCTCGGCGTCCTTGCGGGCCTGCCGCAGGGCTTCCGACTCCTCCTCGTCCCAGACGAAGTCGCCTTCGCCGGGCTTGGCGGTCTCCTCCTCGGCGGGCTCCTCCTCGACCGGCTCGTCGATCAGTTCGACGTCGTCGACCAGGTCTTCGCCGTCGGGACCGCCTTCGAGGTCCTCGGGCTCGTCGCCCTCGGCCCCCTTCTTCACCTTGCCCGGGGCGGCGGCCTTGGCGGCCGTCTTGCGCGGTGCCCGCGTGGCCGTCTTGGCCGCCGCGGCGGTCTTCGCCACCGGCTTCTTGGCCGGGGCCTTCCTCGCCGAGGTGGCCTTGGGCGTGTCCTCGGCGTCAGCCTTAGCTGCCTGGGTCGTCTTCGCGGCTGCCACGTACGCCCTTTCGCGACTGTCGATCAAGGCAAACCGAAGGGCGCGAACCTCGGTCGCCGGAGTACGGGGGACCCCCGCCGGATCGTTCGTCAGCGGGGCACCGTTCCATTGTAACGACGAGAATCGCGTGCCGTTGCGCCCCGGCGTCCCCCGGAGTGGTCCGGCACGCGTTCTCGCAGCTAGAAGGGCCGCGAAATCAGTGGACCAGGCCGTGTGCGGCGGCGAAGGCCGCCCCGACGATGCCCGCGTCGTTCTTCAGCGCCGCGGCGACCACCTCGGTGCGGACCTCCAGCAGCGGCAGCCACTTCTCCGCCTTCTTGCTGACCCCGCCGCCCGCGATGACCAGGTCCGGCCAGATCAGGTTCTCCAGGACGTTCATGTAGCGCGACACCCGCGGCGCCCACTCGGCCCAGCTCAGGTCCTTGTCCTCCTTGACCGACGCCGCCGCGCGCTTCTCCGCGTCGTGGCCGTCGACCTCCAGGTGGCCGAACTCGGTGTTCGGGACGAGCTTGCCGTCCAAGAAGAGGGCGCTGCCGATGCCGGTGCCGAAGGTCAGCAGGACCACCAGGCCGTCCCGGTCCCGGCCGGAACCGAAGCGCATCTCCGCGATGCCCGCGGCGTCGGCGTCGTTCATGACGACGACCTGCTCCTTGGACCGGCCGAGCCGCTCGGCGAACAGTTGCGCCGCGTCCGTGCCGATCCACTTCTTGTCGACGTTCGCGGCGCTGTGCGCGACGCCGTGCTTGACCACGCAGGGCAGGGTGACGCCCACCGGCCCGTCCCAGCCGAACTTGTCGACGATCTCGGCGACCACGTCGGCGACCGCGTCCGGCGTCGACGGCTGCGGCGTGTTGATGCGCAGGCGTTCCCCGTCCAGCGCACCCGCCTCCAGGTCCACGAGCCCGCCCTTGATGCCGGAACCGCCGATGTCCACGCCGAACCCGCGGGTCATGCCCATCCCCGTGGTCCCTTCCTACTCGATTCAGTAACCGTGGCCGCAGACACTAGCCTGCACTTCTCCGATAGTCCCGTGAGAGTGACGCAGGAGGAACAGTTGCGTTTCGATCCGCGCTCGCTGGTCGACGTCGCCGTGCTCGTGGCACGTGAGGCGGGGTCGCTCGCCCTGACGACGCGCGAGGCCGCCGTCGCCGACGTCGACACCAAGTCCACCATCACCGACGTGGTGACGGCCGCCGACCGGGCCGCCGAGCGGCTCGTGCGCGAACGGCTCGCGTCACTGCGCCCCGGCGAGCCGGTGATCGGCGAGGAAGAAGGTGGTCAGGCCGCCGCCGAGGGCCTGACGTGGGTCGTGGACCCCATCGACGGCACGGTCAACTACCTGTACGGCATCCCCCACTACGCCGTCTCGATCGCCGCCCAGGTGGACGGCGAGTCGATCGCGGGGGCGGTGCACGAACCCGCGAGCGGCCGCACCTGGACCGCCGCGCGGGGCGGCGGGGCCTGGCTCGACGGTCGGAGGCTCCAGGTCAACGACGTCACCCGGTTGGACGTCTCCCTCCTGGGTTACGGCTTCGCCTACCGGGCGGACCGGCGGCAGCGGCAGGCCGAGACGTGGGCGGAGCTGGCCACGAAGGTCCGCGACATCCGCCGGGCGGGCGCCGCGTCGCTGGACCTGTGCGCCGTGGCCGCCGGGCGGTTGGACGCCTACGCCGAGCACGCGCTGGGCCGGTGGGACTGGGCGGCGGGGGCGTTGCTGGCCCGTGAGGCGGGGGCGGTCGTGAAGGTGCCGGGCGAGGCGCCGGAGCTGGGGGCGGACGCCACGTTCGCGGCCGCGCCGGGGATCGCCGACGCGCTGTACGCGGCCCTCGTGGACGCCGGCTTCGCCAAGGTCTGATCCGGCCCGCCGCGCCCACCTGCGGCGACCCGCCTGCCGCCGAACCCCCGCACAACCGCCTGTGGCCCCGCGGCCCGGCGGGCCGCCGCGTCCGCCACCGGCGGGCCGCCCGGCGTGCTCGCGCAAGCGTCCCCGGCCAGGGGGTCCCCTGATGTCCGGTCAACCGGGAAACGCCACAGCCCGGCCGCGTCGACGGCCGGGCTGTGGACAACTCGTACCCAAGGGGCGGCTGCGCGCTCCGGCGGCGCACGTCCGCGGTGGACGTCAGCAGTGCACGTCGCGCGCGCCCCGGAGGTGGTCGGCGTTCAGCGTCGGCGCGGGCGAGTCCTGGGCGGCCTGACCGCCCTGCTGCCGAGGCTGCTGCTCGGCCCACTCGGCCAGCTGGTCGAGGACCTTGCGGGCGTCGCTGTTCGGCTTCACCTCGCTGAACTTCTTCCCGACCGCCACGTCGACCGTCGCGTCCTGGCGCTCGTCGCGCACCAGCTCCAGGCACGGCTCGATCAGGCTCAGCGTCCGCGCCGCCCCCGCGCCCGGAGCGCCGAACCGGATCTGACCGCGGCACGTCATGTCCTGCGCCGGGTACACGGGGTCGTTGCCGGGCTCGGCCGCCTGCTGCATGCCCAGCTCGGTCAGCGTCGTCGCCACGAACCGCGCCTGGTTGCGCTGGGTGCTCGCGTTGAACACGCGGAACCGCACCTCGGCGACCGGCACCGGGTCCGTGCGGTCCAGGGCGTCGTGGCCCAGCACGGTGCCCAGGGCGGGCGGCGCGACGGGCGCCGCGCCCGGGTCCGCCGCGACGCTCGACGGCGCGGCGCCCGGGGGGTTGCACTGGATGGCCGCGTCGACGTCGCCCGCGTCGGTCAGCACGCGGTTCCAGACGACGACCGCCGTCACGGCGAGCACCGTGAAAAGGATGAGCGCCGGCCACGGCCGCCTCTTCCGGTACCGCGACGACCCGTTTCCTCCCGTACCGGGTCCCACGTCCGCCGACCTCCCCATGGCGCAGTGTTGATGGTGATCAGGCTATGCCGCGCCCCGCGCTCCCGCGTTCCGGGCGGGGTTGTCGCGGGCCGTTATCACCCGGTCGCGGACGGTCAACACCCCGGAAGGGTGTCCCGAGCCGGGCTCGACGGATGGGCAACGCCCACCCAGAGCCTATCGGGCCAGCGTGTGAAGGTCGTGTCACCCGTCTGCTCAATTAGGGGGAACCCGCTGCACAGGCCCCTGACCCATGAGCTACCCTCTCGGCGCTCCGCGCACCGCCGGACACCGGGAAGCGTCGACTTACAGGGGGTTGGCGCCCGGCAGCGCGAGCGAGACCTCCGTCACTGGCGATGGGGGCACAAAAAGGGGCGCTGGTGCGTTAACCAGCGAACACGAACAGTCTCCGTTGACCGCAGGGGTGTGAAAGAAGATGGCGACCGACTACGACGCGCCGCGTCGCAGCGAGGCGGACGAACTCGCTGAGGACTCACTCGAGGAGCTGAAGGCGCGGCGCAACGAAACGCAGTCCGGGGTCGTCGACATCGACGAGGACGCGACCGCCGAGAACTTCGAGCTGCCGGGTGCCGACCTGTCCGGCGAGGAGCTCACGTTCAAGGTCCTGCCCAAGCAGGCGGACGAGTTCACGTGCTCGAAGTGCTTCCTGGTGCACCACCGCAGCAGGCTGGCCGAAGAGGTGAACGGCCAGTACATCTGCCGCGACTGCGCCTGAGCAGCCGCGCCGGCCGCACCGGCCGGGGCACGACCACCGGACCCACAGGCACCCGACGAACCACCCGACCCACAGGTGCCCGACGAACAGTTCTGGGCGCTCACCCCTCCGCCGGGGTGGCGCCCAGTCGCTGTTGGGCCGATCGCGGTCCACCGCGGGACGCCCGCCGGCAGGACGTCCCGGGACGTCCTCACCGCTCGCGCAGCACCGCCGCCAACCGCTCCGCCGACCGCGCGCTGAACAGCCAGTACGGCGTCGGGTCCTGCGGGTCGCGCAGCTCCACCTTCACCACCGGACCCACCCACCCGCGGTGCACGACGTACGCCATCGGGTCGAGGTCGGGGCCCATCGCCTTGCGCTTGGACTTCGAGTCGAACACCTCGACCTCGCCCAGCAGCTCCACCGGCACGTGCGCCTCGCCGACGCGCAGCTCGCCGCCGGACACCTCGACCTTCGTCGACCCCATCCGGACCAGCAGCAGCACCGCCAGCGGAACGAGGAGCGCGTACGGCAGCCACGACCGCACACCGGGGAAGCCCATGTGGATCTCGGCGGCCAGCAGCACGGCCGCGCCCAGCGGCAGCGGCCAACCCCACCAGGGCACGAACAACCGCTCGCGGAACGCGGTCGGGGCGGTCACAGCACTCTCGCTCACGCCACCAGGGTAGTCTCGCGCGCCGTGCCCAGCGTCGAGGTCCTGCTGTCCCGGCTCGATCCTGCCGTGCCCCCGCCGGCCTACGCCCGACCGGGTGATGCCGGCGCCGACCTGGTGACGACCACCGACGTGGTGATCGAACCGGGGGAGCGCGCGGTGGTCGGCACCGGCGTGGCGATCGCGCTGCCCGAGGGCTACGCGGGGTTCGTGCACCCGCGCAGCGGCCTCGCGGCCAGGGTCGGCCTGAGCGTGGTCAACACACCGGGCACGATCGACGCGGGCTACCGGGGGGAGATCAAGGTGTGCCTGGTCAACCACGACCTGCGGGAGCCGGTGAGGCTCGCGCGCGGTGACCGGATCGCCCAGCTGGTGGTGCAGAAGGTGGAGCACGCCGTGTTCCGCGAGGTCGACGAGCTGCCCGGGTCCGAGCGCGGTGCGGGCGGCTACGGCTCTACAGGCGGGCACGACGTGCTCGCCCGGACGGAGGGGTGAAGGCGATGTTCGGACGGCGCCGCAAGCGCGGTAGGCACTCCGCGAACCGGGGGACGGCGCACACCGAGGCCGAGTTCGAGGGCCTGGAGGAGGGTGGCGACGGCCCGTTCGACGAGCCGCAGGCCCCCAACGACGGGCTCAACCGCCTCGACCTCGGCTCGATCCGGCTGCCGGTGCCCGAGGGCGCCCAGCTCCAGGTGGAGATGGACCCGGCGGGCCAGGTGCGGGCCGTGCACCTGCTGACCACCGTCGGCCAGCTCACCGTCAGCGCGTTCGCCGCGCCGAAGACCGACCGGCTGTGGCCGGAGGTCAGCGGCGAGATGATCGCCCAGTTCAAGTCCGACGGCTTCCGCATCCTGCGCGAGAACGGCGAGTGGGGCGAGGAGATCGCCGCCCGCAACAACGAGGTGCACCTGCGCGTCGTGGGCGTGGACGGGCCGCGCTGGATGCTGCGGGGCATCGCCGCCGCGCCGACCGAGGAGCAGGCGGTGCGGGCTGCCGAAGCCCTCTACGAACTGGTCCGCGACACCGTCGTGGTGCGGGGGCCGCAGCCGATGCCGGTGCGCACGCCGCTGCCCATCGAGCTGCCCGAGGCCATCGCCCGCCACATCCAGCAACAGCAGCAGCCCGGCTGACGAGGCCGCCGCGCCCCGCGAGGCGGGTCAGGGCCCGGTGGGCCCGGCGCCGGCCTCGCGGAGCGCGTCGAGCGCGGCGCGGCCCAGCACCTCGCGGTCCGCGCCGAGCTCGGCCAACGTCGTCGTGCGCAGGACGCCGCGCGGCAGCGCGTCCACCCACGTCCGGGCGGTCTCGATCGGGTGGACCGGGTCGTCGGTGCACGCGGCGACCCCCACCGGCACGCCCAACCGCCCCAGCTCGGCCACCGTCGGCGCGACCGACCCCGCGGCCTCCCGCAGCACGTCCGCGAGCCGCCGCCCGTACCGCGGCCACGCCCGCCGCAGCTCGTCGCCCAACCACCCGTCCACGCCGGTCAGCGCCCCGTCCACGCCCACCGCCTCCACCGCGGCCGCGCTCGCCGCCGCCGCGAGCGCCGCCGGCGCGCCCCCGGCCGGGCCGTTCCACGCGGGCAGCGCCACCAGCACCCCCGCGCACCGCTCCGGGTGCCGCACCGCCCACGACGCCGCCACGTGCGCGCCCAGCGACACCCCGCCGACCACCAACGGCCTACCCGCCCACGCCGCGTCGAGCGCGTCCACGTGCTCCGCGACGCCCCTCGACGGGGGCGCGACCAGCGAGTACCCGGCCTCGGCCAGGGGACGGGCGAACACCGAGGCGACGAACACCTCGTCGGAGGCGGTGCCGGGCAGGAGAACGGCGCGTGACGAACCCATGGCGTCAGATCCTCCCCCAGTCGGATACCCGGTCGGGTGCACCCGGTTACGCTGGCTGTCGGACGGGCTTCGGAGTCGAGGCCCCACGCACTCCCAGGAGTCGGGGATGACTGGTACTGGGGGCGGCTACTGGCGCCGCCTCGTGCGTCGGCTGACCACCGACGTCAGCGAGTTGGACGCCGACGACCTGTCGCGGAAAGCCGAGGCCGTCGGAGCCGTCCGGGCGTGCGACTGCACGTCGGGTCAAGAGGTGACGGTGCTCGGGCGGCTGCGCAGCGTCGAGTTGTGCCCCCGCGACGCCGCCGCCACGCTGGAGGCCGAGCTGTACGACGGCACCGAAGGCGTGACGCTCGTGTGGTTGGGCCGTCGCCGCATCGCCGGCATCGAGCCGGGCCGCACCATCAAGGCCAGGGGCCGCATCGCGGTCCGGGACGGACGCAAGGTGCTCTACAACCCCTACTACGAGTTGCAGAACGCTTCATGACACAAGCGAACGAGACCGAGAAGCAGCCCACGATGCTGGAGCAGATGGGCGGCGTCACCGGCCTCGCCCTCTCCTCCCTGCCCGTGGTCGTGTTCGTGCTGGTCAACGCCTTCGCCGGGCTCATGCCGGCGATCTGGTCCGCGCTGGGCGCGGCCGTGCTGATCGGCATCGCGCTCGCCCTGCGCAAGGGCTCCGTGCAGCCGGCCGTGTCGGCGGTCTTCGGCGTCGGCATCGCCGCGTTCATCGCCTACCGCACGGGCGACGCCAAGGGCTTCTTCCTGTTCGGCATCTGGCAGAGCCTCGTCTACGGCGGCGCGTTCATCCTGTCGATCCTGGTCCGCTGGCCGCTCGCGGGCGTGGTGTGGTCGTTCCTCAACGGCCAGGGCACCGCGTGGCGCCAGGACAAGGCCAGCGTGCGCGACTACGACATCGCCACGCTCGTGTGGGCCCTGGTGTTCTGCTCCCGGTTCGTGGTGCAGCGGTGGCTGTACGACGAGGCGTCGGTCGGCTGGCTGGCCGCCGCGAGGCTGGCCATGGGCTACCCGCTGATGGCCGTGGCCCTGTTCGCGACCGTCTGGGCGGTGCGCCGCTCGGACAAGCGCCTCAAGGCGGCCCTGGCCGCCGAGGAGGAGGAGAACCGGGAGGCGGAGGAACGCCTGCGCGCCCAAGCCGCCGGCAACCAGGTCACGGACCACCAGGTCGCCGGTGACGCGGACGCCGGTGACCGGGCCGAGCCGAACATCTACGACCGGATGCTCGACGCCCCCGCCGACCAGCGCCCGACCGGCGAGCAGCGCCCCCAGCCCGCACGGGCCGACGAGCGGTAGCCAGGCCGCACTTCCCGGACCGCACTACCCGGAACGCTTCGCAGGGGTCCCCGCCAGGGGACCCCTGCTTTCATCTTTCCAGCCGGCACCGACAACGACTGCGTCGTCGGACCGGCCCTGTGGACAACCCGTCACCGTGACCGCGGCCCCCGCTGTGCCGGTGACCCCAGCTGTGCCGGTGACCCCAGCCGCGCCGGCGGCTCCGCCGCGCGTCCCGGCCGGAACCGCCCGGCCGGGGATCAGTAGCCCAACGACGACCGGATCTCGCGCTCCACGTCCGCCGCCGCCACGAACAGCAGTTCGTCGCCGCCCTCCAGGGTGTCGTCCGGCGTCGGCACGATCACCCTCCCGCCGCGCAGGATCGTGACCAGGGCGGCATCGCGCGGCAGGGCCAGGGAACCCACCGGCGAACCCGCCAGCGGCGTGTCCCCGGGCAGGGTGATCTCCACCAGGTTCGCCTGCCCCTGGCGCAGCGTCATCAGCCGCACCACGTCGCCGACCGTCACGGCCTCCTCGACCAGCGCGGACAGGATGCGCGGCGTCGACACGGCCACGTCCACGCCCCACGACTCGGTGAACAGCCACTCGTTGGCCGGGTCGTTCACCCGGGCCACGACGCGCCGCACCGCGAACTCGGTCTTGGCGAGCAGCGACACCACGAGGTTGACCTTGTCGTCACCGGTGGCGGCGATCACCACGTCGCACAGCTGCATGCCCGCGTCCTCCAGCGAGGACAGCTCGCACGCGTCCGCCTGCACCCACTCGGCCTGCTCCACGGTGTGCGGCTCGAAGTGGGTGCGGTCCCGCTCGATCAGCATGACCTGGTGCCCGTCGGCCACCAGCTCGGCCGCGATGGAGCGGCCCACCGCGCCCGCCCCGGCGATAGCGATGCGCACTCAGCTCTCCTCGGGTGCGTGAGCCGCCGCGGCGGCCACATCGGTCACGGTGCCGGACAGGGCGGCCACGTACACCTGGTCGTCGGCCTGGAGCACGCTCTTCGAGTCGGGCAGCACGCCCGTCCCGAACCGCATGACGAACGCGACCCGGCAGCCGGTGGCCTCCTCGAGGTCGCGCACGGAGCGGCCCACCCAGTCCTCGTGCAGCTCCAGCGGCAGCACCGCCACGGAGCCGGACGGGTCGCGCCACGCGGTCGCGCTGCCCTCGGGCAGCAGCATCCGCAGGAACCGGTCGGTCGACCACGGCACGGTCGCCACGGTCGGGATGCCCAGCCGCTCGTACACGGCGGCCCGCTTCTCGTCGTAGATGCGGGCGACCACCGCCTCCACGCCGAACGTCTCGCGCGCCACCCGCGCCGAGATGATGTTCGAGTTGTCGCCGCTGGACACCGCCGCGAACGCCCCCGCCCGCTCGATGCCCGCCTCGATGAGGACGCGCTGGTCGAAGCCGTTGCCGACGACCTGCTGCCCGTGGAAGTCGGACCCGAGCCTGCGGAAGGACTGGGCGTCCTTGTCGATCACCGCGACCTGGTGGTCCAGGCGCTCCAGGGCCTTGGCCAGGGATGAACCCACCCGGCCGCACCCCATGATGACCACGTGCACGAATGCCTCCCGAACGACGCTTACGGAGAACCTACCCACGATTACTCCGACCAGGGGACCTGACCCCTTACGCTCTCGATCCGTGTCCAAGCTCGCAACCGCGGCCAAGCGCCTCGTGGTCGGCAGGCCGTTCCGCAGCGATCGGCTCGCCCACACCCTGCTGCCCAAGCGCATCGCCCTGCCGGTCTTCGCCTCGGACGCGATGTCCAGTGTCGCGTACGCGCCCGAGGAGATCTTCCTGGTGCTGTCCGTGGCGGGCCTGTCGGCCTACGCCCTGGCGCCGTGGGTCGGTGTGGTCGTCGTCGTGGTGATGCTCACCGTCGTCGCGAGCTACCGGCAGAACGTGCACGCCTACCCCTCGGGCGGCGGCGACTACGAGGTCGCCACGGTCAACCTGGGCCGCAGGGCGGGCCTGACCGTGGCCAGCGCCCTCCTGGTCGACTACATCCTCACGGTCGCGGTGTCGATCTCGTCGGCCGCCGCGAACATCGGTTCGGCCATCCCGTTCGTCGCCACCCACAAGGTCGAGTTCGCGGTCGTCGCGATCGTCCTGCTCACCGCGGTCAACCTGCGCGGCATCCGCGAGTCGGGCAGCACCTTCGCCATCCCGACCTACGCGTTCATGGCCGGCATCGTCTTCATGATCGGCTACGGCCTGTTCCGCGGCCTGGTCCTCGGCGACGAGATGCGCGCCGAGAGCGCCGGCCTGGAGGTCCGCGCCGAGGACGACCACCTCGTCGGCCTCGCGTTCATGTTCCTCGTGCTCCGGGCGTTCTCCTCCGGCTGCGCCGCCCTGACCGGCGTCGAGGCCATCAGCAACGGCGTGCCCGCGTTCCGCAAGCCCAAGTCGCGCAACGCGGCCACCACCCTGCTGATGATGGGCCTCATCGCGGTCGTGATGCTGATGGGCCTGATCGTGCTGGCCCAGCTCACCGGCGTGAGGATGGCCGAGGACCCGGCGCACCAGCTGGTCAACGCCCCCGAGGGCTACGAGCAGAAGACCATGGTCGCCCAGGTCGCGGGCGCCGTGTTCGACGGCTTCCCGGTCGGGTTCTACTTCATCACCACCGTCACCGCCCTGATCCTCGTGCTCGCCGCGAACACCGCGTTCAACGGCTTCCCCGTCCTCGGCTCGATCCTCGCCCAGGACCGCTACCTGCCCCGCCAGCTGCACACCCGCGGCGACCGGCTCGCGTTCAGCAACGGCATCGTCTTCCTCGCCGGCGCGGCGGTCATCCTGGTCATCGCGTTCGACGCCGAGGTCACCAAGCTCATCCAGCTCTACATCGTGGGCGTGTTCGTGTCGTTCACGCTCAGCCAGGCGGGCATGATCCGGCACTGGAACCGGCTGCTCGCCTCCGAGACCGACGCCGACGCGCGCCGGCGCATGCGCCGCTCCCAGCTGATCAACACCTTCGGCCTGGCGATGACCGCCTCCGTCCTGGTCGTCGTGCTCATCACGAAGTTCACCAAGGGCGCGTGGATCGCCATCGCCGCCATGGGCGCCATCTACGCCCTGATGACCGCGATCCGGCGGCACTACGACCGGGTCGCCGAGGAGCTGCGCCAGCAGGAGCGGCAGAAGCTGCTGCCCGCCCGCAACCACGCCATGGTGCTGGTCTCCAAGCTGCACATGCCCACCCTGCGGGCCCTGGCGTACGCCAAGGCGACCCGGCCGGACATCCTCGAGGCCGTGACGGTGAACGTGGACGACACGGACACCCGCCGCCTCGTGCGGGAGTGGGAGAAGGAGAACTTCAAGGTGCCGCTGAAGGTGATCGAATCGCCCTACCGGGAGATCACCAAACCCGTCCTCGACTACGTCCGGCGCGTGCGCACCACGAACCCGCGCGACGTGGTCACCGTGTTCATCCCCGAGTACGTGGTGGGCCACTGGTGGGAGCAGTTCCTGCACAACCAGAGCGCCCTGCGGCTCAAGAGCAGGCTGCTGTTCCAGCCGGGGGTGATGGTGACGAGCGTGCCGTGGCAGCTGGCCTCATCCTCGAAGGTGACCGACAAGGACGACGTGGTCGCGCCCGGAGCCATCCGACGCGGTCTGGACAAGCGCGGCTCGGACGAGCGCGGCCAAGAGGAGCGTAAGAGCAAGTGACGGCGACCTGGAAGCAGCGGCTCATCGAGGTCGAGGTCGGAGCGGTGGCCCACGGCGGCCACTGCGTCGCCCGGCACGAGGGCCGCGTCGTGTTCGTCCGGCACGCCCTGCCCGGCGAACGGGTGGTCGTGCGGATCACCGAGGACACCGGCGGCTCGTTCTGCCGCGGCGACGCCGTCGAGGTGCTGGAGCCCTCGCCCGACCGCGTCGAGCCGCCGTGCCCCTTCGCCGGCCCCGGCCTGTGCGGCGGGTGCGACTGGCAGCACGCGTCGTGGCAGTACCAGCGCGAGCTGAAGGCCGCCGTGGTCAGCGAGCAGCTGCACCGGCTGGCCCGGCTCGACTGGGAGGTCATCGTCGAGGACCTGCCCGGCGGCCCCGAGGACTGGCGCACCCGGATGCGGATGGCCGTGGGCCCCGGCGGCCGCGCCGGGTTCCGCGCCCACCGCAGCCACGACGTCGTGCCCGTCGACCGGTGCGTCATCGCCGCACCGGGGGCACTCGACGGCGTCGTGGACCGCACGTGGCCGCCCAAGTCGGAACTGGTCGTCACCCGCGACGCGGGTGGCCAGGTGCACCTGACCGAGATCGGCCCGCCGGTCGTGCGCCGCGGCCGCCCCGTGCCCGGCCCGTCCCGGCTCCGCGAGGGCAGCGGCACCGCCACCGAACTCGCCGCGGGACGCGCCTGGAACCTGCGCGCCGACGGCTTCTGGCAGGTCCACCCGGCCGCCGCCGACACGTTCGCGCAGGTCGTGCGCGACTGGGCGGACTGCCAGCCCGGCGAGAGCGCCTGGGACCTCTACGGCGGCGTCGGCCTGTTCGCCGCCGTCCTCGCCGAGCAGGTCGGCGAGACCGGCTCGGTGCGCGTCGTGGAGTCCTCCGCCCGCGCGGTCGAGGACGGCAGGCTCAACCTGTCCGACAAGCCCCAGGTCAGCTGGTACGCGGGCCGCACCGAGGCCGTCCTGGAGTCGCCCGACTTCACCGACCGGCCCCCGGACGTCGTCGTCCTCGACCCGCCCCGCAAGGGCGCGGGCAAGGTCGTCGTCACCGCCATCGCCCGCAGCCGGCCCGCCCGTGTGGTGTACGTCGCGTGCGACCCGGCCGCCCTGGCCCGCGACATCGCCGCCTTCGCCCAGCACGGCTACGAGTTGGCCCAGCTCAGGGCGTTCGACGCGTTTCCGATGACGCACCACGTGGAATGCGTCGCCCTGCTGCGGCCCGCTCGCTGACAGGCGTCTCAGCCACTGGTCCGTAGACTGACCGGACGAAAAGGGTCGAACCACTAGGGCGAGGTGGCACGAGTGACGCTGCTGGAATCCGTGCACGGACCGGCGGACCTGAAGCGCTTGGAGCACGACGAGCTGGTGCGGCTCGCCGAGGAGATCCGGGGTTTCCTGGTCGAGAAGGTCTCCCGGACCGGCGGGCACCTCGGACCCAACCTGGGGGTCGTCGAGCTGACCATGGCCGTGCACCGGGTCTTCGACTCGCCGCACGACTCGGTCGTGTTCGACACCGGGCACCAGAGCTACGTGCACAAGATCCTCACCGGCCGCGCGGACGGGTTCGACACCCTGCGCCAGAAGGGCGGCCTGTCCGGCTACCCGTCGCGGGCGGAGAGCGAGCACGACGTCGAGGAGAACAGCCACGCCTCGACCGCCCTGTCCTACGCCGACGGCCTCGCCAAGGCGTACCAGCTCACCGGCCAGCGGCGGCACGTCGTCGCGGTCGTCGGCGACGGCGCGCTGACCGGCGGCATGTGCTGGGAGGCGCTGAACAACATCGCCGCCGGCGTGGACCGGCCCGTGGTGATCGTCGTCAACGACAACGGCCGCTCCTACTCGCCCACCATCGGCGGCCTGGCCGACCACCTGTCGTCGCTGCGCCTCCAGCCCGGCTACGAGCGCGCCCTGGAACGCGGCAAGACCGCCATCCAGTCCGCCCCCATCTTCGGGCAGGCCCTCTACGCGGCCCTGCACGCCGCCAAGCGCGGCATCAAGGACGCGATCAGCCCGCAGGCCATGTTCGAGGACCTCGGCCTCAAGTACATCGGCCCCGTCGACGGGCACGACCACGCCGTGCTGGAGTCCGCGCTGCGCCGCGCCAAGTCCTTCGGCGGACCGGTCATCGTGCACACCGTCACCCGCAAGGGCAACGGCTTCGCGCCCGCCGAGAACCACGAGGCCGACCAGATGCACGCCACCGGCGTCATCGACCCCATCACCGGCGAGAACGTCGGCCCGTCCAAGCGCACGTGGACCCACGTGTTCGCCGACGAGCTGGCCGCCCTCGGCGGGGAGCGGCCCGACCTGGTCGCCATCACCGCCGCCATGCGCGGCCCGACGGGCCTCGACAAGTTCGCGGGCCTGTACCCCGACCGGTGCTTCGACGTCGGCATCGCCGAGCAGCACGCCATGACCTCCGCAGCCGGCCTCGCCATGGGCGGCCTGCACCCGGTCGTCGCGATCTACGCGACGTTCCTCAACCGGGCGTTCGACCAGCTGCTGATGGACGTCGCCATGCACAAGCAGGGCGTCACCGTCGTGCTCGACCGCGCGGGCGTCACCGGCCCGGACGGCGCCTCCCACCACGGCATGTGGGACCTGTCGATCTGCGGCCTCGTCCCCGGCATCCACGTCGCCGCGCCCCGCGACGCCGCGTCGCTGCGCGAGGAGCTGCGCGAGGCCGTGCGGATCGCCGACGCCCCGTCCGTCGTGCGCTACCCGAAGGCGTCGGTCGGCCCCGACCTGCCCGCGCTGGAGCGCGTCGGCACGGTCGACGTGCTGCACCGCTCCGGTTCCGACGTCCTGCTGGTCACCGTCGGCGCGTTCGGCGAACTCGGCCTGGCAGCCGCCCAGCGGCTCGCCGACCAGGGCATCGGCGTCACCGTCGTCGACCCGCGCTGGGTGTTCCCCGTGCCGGCCGACCTGCTCGACCTGGCCTCGCGGCACCGCCTCGTGGTGACCGTCGAGGACGGCGGCAGGCACGGCGGCTTCGGCTGGGCGCTGGCCGCCGCGCTGCGCGACGCCGGCGTGGAGGTGCCGCTGCGCGACCTGGGCATCCCGCAGGAGTTCCAGGAGCACGGCGAGCGCGGCGAGGTGCTGGCAGACCTCGGCCTCACCGCGCAGGACGTCGCCCGCCGCATCACCGAGTGGGTCGTCGCCGCCGAACCCGTCGAGATGAGCGCGACCGCCGAGAAGTAGGCCCGGTGCCGCCCCGCCCGGCGCCGCCTTCGCGGCGGCGCCGGGCGCGACCGGGGTGCTGCCCTCCCACTGCACGAAGATCGACCCGGTCCCGGCGCCCGGGTGGTCGCGGTACGACCGCACGCGGTCGCCCCACTCACTCCGGACCGATGTCGCAGGAGCCGCACCGCGCCCCCTCCCACACGTCACCGGTGTGGCCGATTCCGCTGTACGGGCGCAGGTGGCCGCCGCGGCATCGACCTGTGCACCCGACGGAGTCGTCCACGGGAATCCCGTGGCGAATGGACGACAACGCCTGAACACCGGACGCCAAGGGGACGGGACGTGCCACGGGAACAACGCCCGCCCGGCCCGGCGGAGCCGAAGTGCCGGAGTTCGCCGCCGACCTCGGGCACCTGCGTGACGCGGCGGGCCGCACGCTGCCCAACCCGGCCGTGACCACGGCGTACGTGCGGGCGTGCGGTGACCCGGTCGCCCACCGGTGCGCGCCATTCGTGGGTGCGCTCCTCCTCCGGGTCGGCGAGGCAATCGCGGATTCCGCTCGCGAGGAATCGCACCGGGACCCACGAACGAATTCCTGAACACCGGATCCCACCCCACCGTCCACACCCCCGTTCCGCACTTCCGGGAATTGTCGACCCCGTGGCCGGCTGTGCGCGGGGGCCCGGCCCGGGGGCACCCGCGGCCGTGCGCCGCCGACCGCGCGCTAAGCAGCCTCTCAGGCAGTTGTGGCACCGTTGAGGGGTGCGAATCCTGGTTGTCGAGGACGAGGTGCCGCTGGCCGACGCGATCGCCCGCGGCCTGCGTCGCGAGGGCATGGCGGTCGACGTCGCCTACGACGGCGAGACGGGCCACGAGAAGTCGACCATCACCCGGTACGACGTCGTCGTGCTCGACCGCGACCTGCCCGGCATGTCCGGCGACGACCTGTGCAAGGAGATCCTCAGCTCCGGCGCCCTGACCAGGGTCATGATGCTCACCGCCAGCGCCGGCCTGGACGACCGCGTCGCCGGTCTCTCCCTCGGCGCGGACGACTACCTCGCCAAGCCCTTCGCGTTCCCCGAGCTCGTCGCGCGCGTCCGCGCCCTGGCCCGCCGCGCCACCCCGGCCACGCCGCCGTTGCTCACCGCGCAGGACGTCGAACTCGACCCCGCCCGCCGCACCGTGCGCCGCGCCGGCCAGCCCGTCGAGCTGACCCGCAAGGAGTTCGGCGTCCTGGAGGTGCTGCTCGCCGCCAAGGGCTCCGTCGTCTCCAGCGAGGAACTGCTCGAACGCGTGTGGGACGAGAACGCCGACCCGTTCACCACCACCGTCCGGGTCACCGTCATGACGCTGCGCAAGAAGCTCGGCGAACCCGGCATCATCGACACCGTGGTCGGCTCCGGGTACCGCGTGCCCACGGCGAGCGCCCCCGAGGAAGGCCCACGCTGAACTCCGAACTGGCCCGCAGGCGCGGACCAGGACTGCGGACGCGGATCACGCTGCTCGCGACCGGCCTGGTCGCGTTCGTCAGCGGCCTCCTCCTGCTGCTCGGCTGGCTGCTCGTCGGCCGCGTCATCGCCTCCTCGCCGCGCTTCGCCGAGGGCAGCACCGTCTTCGTCGACGGCCGCGAGATCGACGCCGGCGTGCTCATGGACGTCCTCGGCCAGCAGGCCCGCGACGACGTCCTGCGGTCCGGGTCCGTCGCGTTCCTCTGCGTCGTGGCCGCCGCGGCGCTGCTCGCCTGGACGATCACCGGCCGCGTCCTGCAACCCGTGCACGACGTCACCGACGCCGCCCGACGGCTCTCCGCCGAGTCCCTGGGGGAGAGGCTGCGGCTCACCGGGCCGCGCGACGAGGTCGCCGAACTGGCCGACACGTTCGACGAGATGCTCGACCGCCTCCAGGCCGCGTTCGAGTCGCAGCGCCGGTTCGTCGCCAACGCCTCCCACGAACTGCGCACCCCCCTGTCCGTCATCCGCACCGAGCTGGACGTGACGCTCGCCGACCCGGACGCCGACGTCGACGAGCTGCGCCGCATGGCGGGAGTCGTGCGCGCCGCCACCGAACGGGCCGAGCAGTTGGTCAGCGCGCTCCTCCTGCTCGCCCGCACCGACGGCCTCGGGCTCGCGGTGCGCGAACCCGTCGACCTGAACGCCGTCGTCGAATCCGCGTGGAGGGCGGTGCGGGCCGAAGCGGAGGAGCGCCAGGTGCGCGCCTCCTTCCTGTCCGCCCCCGCGCCGGCCGTCGGCGACCCGGCGCTGCTGGAGCGGATCGCCGGGAACCTCCTGGAGAACGCCGTCCGCCACAACGTGCCGGGCGGGTGGATCGAGGTGCGCACCGAAGGCGGACCCGACCGGACCCTGCTGGGCGTGTCGTCCTCGGGCCAGCCCATCGCCCCGGATCGGGTGGAGGAGCTGTTCGAGCCGTTCCGCCGGGGCGGCACCGACCGCACCGCGCGCACCGGCACCGGGTTGGGGCTGTCCATCGTGCGCGCAGCCGTCGCAGCTCACGAGGGGGTCGTGCACGCGTCGGCCGTGCCCGGAGGAGGGCTGTCGGTGGTCGTCCAGCTGCCTTCCACGCCGCACGGAAAACTAGTTTGAGTGGCCCCGGTCACACGTGATCGGGTTTGAGGCCGTCCGTAGGTGGTACTACCTGCGAAGACAGTGCTCAGGACCCCCGATTTGTCTCCTCGTTGGCCGGGGTGTAACTTTCTCTCTGCCAGCGCGGAACGGGCCGGGACAGACCGGAACGGAGCGCCGGACACAAGCCCCAGAACGAAGTGACCGGAAACGGTACCGAGTGACGGTGTGCGCGTGTTCTTTGAGAACTCAACAGCGTGCCGAATAGCCAGTAAATTTATGATCCTCGTCAAGAGGATTCCTTTGAGATTGTTACTGGACAACTGACATTATTTGTCAGTGTTGTTCG
>NZ_NSDM01000006.1 GCF_030852425.1 Saccharothrix longispora | reverse complement strand
CCGGTAGTTAAGCCTTCCAGCGCCGATGGTACTGCACTCGTGAGGGTGTGGGAGAGTAGGACGCCGCCGAACATTCTTTCCCCGAGGGGCGCTTCAGTCGAAGCGCCCCTCGGGGCTTTGTGCGTTATTTTTCTCCCATGCGCGACCACGACCACGTCGACCCCCGTGCCCAACGCCGTTCCGGTGGGGACACCGCCGTCCAGGCCGATCTGGCGACGAGTCCGTTCCGCGTGGACCGGGACCGGGTGGCGAGTTCCCCGTTCTTCGCGCGCCTGGGCGGTGTGACGCAGGTCGTCAGCTCGACCGGCTCGGGCCTGCTGGTGCACAACCGGCTCACGCACAGCCTCAAGGTGGCCCAGGCGGCACGGGCCATCGCCGAACGCCTGAACGCGCGCCCGGATGTGACGAACCTCCTCGACAAGCTCGGCGGGTGCGACCCGGACGTGGTGGAGGCGGCGTCGTTGGCGCACGACCTGGGGCACCCGCCGTTCGGGCACCTCGGTGAGCAGGTGCTGGACCGCCTCGCCCGGCACCGGTTCGGGCTGTCCGACGGGTTCGAGGGCAACGCCCAGTCGTTCCGCATCGTCACGACGACGGACGTGCGCGGCCCGGCCGCGGTGGGGCTCGACCTCACGGTGGCGGTGCGCGCGGCGATGCTCAAGTATCCGTGGACCCGCCTCTCGCACCCGCGCCCGCACCCGAAGGACCTGCCCGAGCCGCCGCGGGGCGCCGCAGTGCCGACCGACGCGCCGGGCACGGGCTCGGCCAAGTTCTCCGCGTACGTGACCGAACTGGAGGACGTGCGGCAGTCGCGCGCGTTCTACTCGGGCCGGTTGGAGTCGTGGCAGCAGACGGTCGAGGCGTCGGTGATGGACACCGCCGACGACATCGCCTACGCGATCCACGACCTGGAGGACTTCTACCGCGTCGGCGTGCTCCAGCACGCGACGGTGGCGGCCGAGCTGGGCACGTGGCTCGACCAGGCGGTGGAGCTGGCCGGTCTGAGTGCGGCGGAGCTGGCCGTGCAGGAGCGCCGTCCCGGCCGGTCGCTGGAGGCGTTGCGCCGCCGCCTGCACGCGAAGGACTCGTGGGCGGTGGACGACGGCGTGTTCGCGCGGGCGGTGTCGAAGGTCCGGGCGGAGCTGGTGGACGGTTTGCTCGCGGTGCCGTTCGACGGGTCCGTGGAGGCCGAGCAGGCGGTGGCCGGGTTCTCCGCGCGGTGGACGCGGCGGCTGGTGGACTCGGTCGGAGTGGTGGAGGAGCCGACGACGCGGTCCGGGCACGTGGTCCTGGCGGTGCCGCAGTGGCACGAGGTGCAGGTCCTGAAGTTCGTGCACCGCCGGTTCGTGCTGCTCCGCCCCGACCTGGCGCTGCACCAGCGCGGTCAGGCGCGGCTGCTCACGGCGCTGGTCGAGGCCCTGGAGCAGTGGGTGACCGACCGGTACGAGGCGAACCGTCTGCCGCGCCGGTTGCACGACCTGGTGGAGCTGGCGGGTGACGAGTACGCCGCCCTGGCCCGGACGGACCCGTCGGCGTTGGTCGGCGCGACCGGTGACGCTCCGTCCGGTCCGGACGCGGTGCGCGCACTCGCCCGGGGGCGCGCGGTGGTCGACTTCATCGCCTCCTTGACCGACAACCAGGCGGCGGCGCTGCTCGACGCACTGTCCGGACGAACCGGTCAGCTGTGGACAGATGCTTTTGTACTGTGAAATGTGATGGGTCCTACCACCTGAGAAGTAGGCCGAACGGTGGCAGACGGTACTTGGCCGTGCGCAATACGTTGACCCCTCGATCGGAGTCATCCGATCGGTGGCCGCGTGCGTCGGGGGCACGCTCAAGTGGGGGAGACGCCTGTGCGCTCACCAATACGCCGGTCTCGAAGAAACGCCCTGATCGCGGCAGGCGCCGCCGTCCTGTTGACCTTGGGCGTCGTGTCGCCCGCCTCGGCCGACCCGCCGAAGGCGTCCAAGGGTGTCGAGGACAGGACGGCCGCGCAGATCGCCGCGCTGCAGGACATCAAGAAGTCCCTGTCCGCCTCGGAGTCCAAGGTGGACAGCGCGCTCGTCGTCGAGCAGCGCCGCCGTGCCGGTGCAGGCGCGCTCGCCAAGCTCCCGGCCCTTCAAACTGGGGTGAAGGTCCAGAGCGGCAACCAGGTCCTGGTGGACATCAGGGCCGAGAAGGTCACCGATGACCTCGTCACCGCCGTCCGCTCCGCGGGTGGCGGCATCCGGTCGGTGTCGACCGAGGGCAGGACGGTCCGGGCCCAGTTGCCCCTCAACTCCCTCACCAGGATCTCCGCCCGCGGCGACGTCCGCCGGGTCGAGGCCGCGGTCGAGGCCAAGACGTTCCACGTGAAGGACCCGAAGTCGGTCGCGAAGGCCCCCTCGAAGGAGGACAAGGCCAAGGACATCGAGACCAAGACCCGGGAGGCGCTGGCGTCGCCGCGGATCGCCGCCACCATCAGCGAGGGTGACCGGGCGCACGCGGCGGACACGGCGCGTGACGAGTTCCGCGTCACCGGCACGGGTGTGAAGCTGTGCGCCTTGTCCGACGGCATCGACACGCTGGCCCTGTCGCAGGCCGCGGGCGAGCTGCCGGCGAACGTCGAGGTGCTGCCGGGCCAGGAGGGCTCCGGCGACGAGGGCACCGCGATGCTGGAGATCCTGCACGACATCGCGCCGAACGCCAGCCTCGGCTTCGCCACCGCGTTCAACGGTGACGCGAGCTTCGCCGACAACATCCGCGCCCTGCGCTTCACGCTGGGCTGCGACGTGATCGTCGACGACGTGCTGTACTTCAACGAGTCCCCGTTCCAGGACGGCGTCATCGCGCGCGCGGTGGACGCGGTCGCCGCGGACGGCGCGCTGTTCTTCTCCTCCGCCGGCAACGAGGGCAACGTCGCGGACGGCACCTCGGGCCACTGGGAGGGCCAGTTCACCGACTCGGGCGTGGGCGTGGGCAAGTTCGCCGGCACCGCGCACGACTTCAACCCGGCCCCGTCCGCCAAGCAGGTGTTCAACCCGCTGTCGGAGAGCTCCGGCAACGTGCCGGTGACGCTGTTCTGGTCGGACCCGCTGGCGTCGTCGTTCAACGACTACGACCTGTACCTGGCGAACTCGCAGGGCAACGTGGTGGCGTTCAGCCAGGGCGTGCAGGACGGCACGCAGGACCCGTACGAGCGGCTGAACACGCCCGCGTCGGCGGCCGGTCTGCGGCTGGCCGTGGTGAAGTTCCGCGGTGAGGACAAGTACCTGTCGCTGTCCGCGCTCGGCGGTCGCTTCAAGGACTCGTCGGACGGGCTGAAGAAGTTCGCGACGCCCGGTGTGACCCGCGGCCACTCGGCGGCCAAGGGCGCGATCAGCGTGGCGGCGGCCCCGGCGGCCGACCCGCTGCCGTTCGACCTGGAGCCGGGCGACCCGGCCAACCCGCGCGGCCCGTACCCGGGCGCGTTCGACGGCACGCAGAAGCCGGAGCGGTTCACCTCGGACGGTCCCCGTCGCGTGTTCTTCGCGCCCGACGGCAGCCCGGCCGAGGAGGTCCGGCAGAAGCCCGACCTGACCGCGGCGGACGGCGTCTCGACCACCGCGCCGGGCTTCGACCCGTTCTTCGGCACGTCGGCGGCGGCGCCGAACGCCGCGGGCATCGCGGGCCTGATCCTGTCCGGCAACCCCGGGCTGGCGGCGGCCGAGGTGCGCCAGGCGCTCACCGCGACCGCGATCGACCTGGTGGAAGCCGGTGTGGACAACCGCACGGGTGCCGGTGTCGTCCGCGCCGACCTGGCGCTGGCCTACACGGGCGCCTCGCCGCAGCCGCTGGCGAGGGCCCAGAAGCCGTCCGTGGTGAACGACGCCGACGGGAGCCAGTACCTGAAGCCGGGCACCACCTCCACGGTGACCGTGCCGGTGACCAACGTCGGTGACGGCACGGCCGCGTCGACCAGCCTCGTGCTGACCACGCCCACGGCGGGCGTGACGATCGCGCCGCGGTCGAAGCACTACGGCAACGTCGAGGTCGGCCAGACCGTGACGAACACGTTCAAGGTGACCGTCCCGGCCTCGCAGGCGGTGGGCACGGCGATCAAGCTGGACGCCAGGGTGACGTACGCGGGTTCGACCTCGCCGACCTCGGCGAGCTTCACGCTCAACGTGGGCGAGCCGTCGCGCGAGACGAAGACGTTCGCCTACGGCGGCCCGGTGGTGGCCATCCCGGACAACGACGCCCTCGGCGCGTCGGTGGAGATCCCGGTCAGCGGTGTCGGGCGTGGCGCGAAGATCGCGTTCTCGGTCGACGGCGCGACGTGCACGCCGAACACCGACGGCTCCACGACCGTGGGCATCGACCACACGTTCACGGGTGACCTGGTCGGCACGCTGACCTCGCCGTCCGGCAAGACCGCGACGCTGTTCCAGCGCAACGGCGGCACGGGGTCGAACCTGTGCCAGGTGGTGTTCGACGACTCCGCCGAGCGGGCCTTCTCGTCGGTGACCAGCGCGAACGCGCCGTTCACCGGGACGTGGCGGCCCACCACCCCGTTGAACTCCCTGCTCGCCGACCCGGTCGACGGCACGTGGGTGTTCAAGGCGGTGGACACGGCGGGTGCCGACCGCGGCTCGATCCGCGCGGTCTCGTTGAAGCTCAACGGCTACGTGTGATGACGAGGTGAACGACGAGGCCCCCGGGAACGCGTTCCCGGGGGCCTCGTCGCACGTGCTGTTACTTCTGTTACTTGGGCCACTCCCAGCGGATGCCGAACACGCCGGGCCCGAAGCCGAGCGCCACGGCGTGCACGCCGCCCGCGTTGTCGAGGGCGAGGTTGCGGCGCCGCGACGGGGTGTCGTCACCGGCCGGCACGCTGAACTGCTGGCAGCGGGCGGGCAGGTTCGACGGGTCGAACCGGACCTCGATGACGTACTCGCGCACCGGCAGCCGGAACTTGCGCGCGAACGTGTTGTTGCCCGCCGGGTAGTGGCCCTCGGCGAACAGCAGTTCGTACTCCATGATGATGGTCTCGCCCCTGGTCAGGGGTCGGTCGAACATCATCTCGGCGACCATGATGTTGGCGTCGGCGTCCTCGGCGACCCGGCCCAGGTGGCAGTTGCGGAGGTTCACGACCTCCGGCAGCACGTTGGCCTGCTCGGTTTCGAACACCAGCGCCCAGCGGTCCGGGCCGTCCTGCTCGGCGCGCAGGATCTGGCGCACCCACACCGACCGCTGGCCGCCGTCGGCGGCGATCTCGATGCGGTCGTGCTGGCTGATCCGGCCCAGCTTGACGTCGGACGTGGTGTCGACCTGGGCGAGCAGGTTGGCCACCCGCTCGCGTCGCGCCCACAGGGCGTCGATCGGCATCATCGTCGTGGGCCGGGACCGGCGGCCACGCGGACGCGGTGGCCCCAGCAGCGCGGACAGGCCCGCCTGGGGCACGCCCAGGACCGTTTCCAGGTGCCGGAGCGCCTCCAGGGATTCCGGTCGCTCTGGTCGGCGGCGGCCGGACTGCCAGTAGCTCAGCGTCGCGACGCTGATGGTGACCCCTCGCAGGGCGAGCCGGTGCTGGATGCGGTCGAGGCTCAACCTGCTCGCCTTGATGGCGGCCCTCAACGCCTCGGGGAAAGGCCCCGTGGTGAGAAGCTGCGCAAGACTGCCGTGGCCCGTCGAGTCCAGTTCGTCGACGGACAGGTTCGGTCGACCGGCAGCGTTGGTCATTGTGACTCCCCGCTGTCATGAGATCACGCCCCAGTGACCCTACCCGCCAACGCAGGGCGCTGGTGCCTTCCAGGTGGAGTCATTGATTGGGCCGTACGGGTTACGAGTTCACTGGGGTGGACATCGTTCTGTCAAGTGGTGAACCCTTGTGCTCCATCCTTTGTAAACCCGTCGGTAACTTTGTGCAACGCCTGCTGCGGGGTGTGGCGGACATCGCTGCGGACCTGGTACGGGCGGTTGATCACGGGCGGGTCGCGGCGCGGTCGCGGGTCGTTGGCGGCGGGTGATCCGGTGGGCCTACTGTGTGCCCGGTGACCGCCGCCCAGGACCTCGTGCCGCTGCCGGAGGACCCTCTGGCAGAGGTGGCCGCCGCGGTGCTCGGGGCCGGTCGGCACTCGGTGCTCGACCTGCTCGACGTGGTCCGGCACCTCGGCGGCGACCCGGTGGACGTCGTGCGCGCCGGTGACGACCTGCTGCCCCGCCTGGCCCACGAGAACGCCCTGGACCAGGCGCTGCTGCTGGCCCGGCAGGCGCTGCGGCCGGGCGGGCTGTTCGTCGCCGCCGTCCCCGAGCTGGACCGGCTCAGCCGGATGCGGCCCACCGCGCCGCCGCCCAGGGTGAGCGGGCGGGGCGCGGACCGGCAGGTCACCGTGCAGCTGTGGGACTGGTCGCCCGACGGCGAGTCCTACTCCCTGGAGGTCGTGCGGCTCGTGCGCGGCGAGGGGGAGTGGGAGGTGGCGAGCAGCGTCGCGACCCGGCACCGCGTGCTCTCGCCCGAGCAGATCTCCGCCTCGCTCGTGGAGGCGGGCTTCGGGGCCGTGCAGCGGCTCTCGCCCGCCGAGTGCGGGCACCCGCTACCCGTCTGGGTGGCGGTCGCACCGGGGTGAGCAGGGTCCGCCCGGTCGCGGGCGGTGGGCGTGCGGTCGAGGTCGAACCCGAGCGGCTCGACGGCTGGTTCGCGCGCTTCGCCGCACGTCACGGCGGTGTCTCCACGACCTCGGTGACCCCGTCGGAGGTCGTCGTGACCGCGGTGGACGGCACCAGTGCCGCGGTCGTCGCCGCGTTCGGCGACTTCGCCCCGACAGGTGAGTTCGAGGGGTTGGCGCCGGACGCCCTGCTCGCGTCGGCCCTCGCGTCCCGGCTGGTCGGCCTGCTGCTGGTGCGGCTCGGCGGGCACAGCGTCGGCGTCGCCCGGGACGGCGTGGTGCTGGTGTCGGCCACGGACAGCCGCCAGGTGCACGGCCGCAACAAGGCGGGCGGGTGGTCGCAGCAGCGGTTCGCGCGCCGGCGCGAGGGGCAGGCGCGGGTGGCGTTGCAGGCCGCCGCGGCCGACGTCGCGCGCGTGCTGCTGCCGCGCGTGGACGAGGTGGACGCCGTCGTGCTCGGCGGCGACCGGCAGGCGCTGGACGTGCTGCGGGCCGACCGGCGGCTGGCCCCGGTGTTCGCGAAGGCGTCGCCGCGGGTGCTGGACGTGCCCGAGCCCCGGCGGGCCGTGCTGGAGGAGGCGGCGGCGCGCGCCCGCGCGGTCGAGGTCGTGGTCCGCGAAACTCCTCGGGACTCGTGACAACCCCCGCCCCACCCGACCGCATTCATAAGGGTGAGGGGGTGCCGACCAGCGGTGCCCCGCACATCTCGAGGAGCAGTTGTGCTGCGCAAACGACTCGTGCTGGCGGCCGGGGCCGTCGTGCTGGGCGGCCTGGCCGTCGCGGTGCCCGCGCTGGCCTCCGGAGGTGGTGACGAGGCGCCCGCCGTCTCGACGCCCGCCACCCCGCCCGCCACCACGCCTCCTGCCACGTCCCCTCCCGCCACGACGCCGCCCGCCACGACCCCTCCCTCCACCACGCCGACGGCCACGTCGCCGCTGCCGACGCCCGAGGTGACGCCGAGGCCCACGTCCGTCGAGGTGACCCCCGGGCCGACGTCGATCGAGGTGACCCCGGCGCCGACGTGGACCACCCCCGGGCACCTGCCGCCGACCACCGCGCAGCCCGCGCCCGCGTGGACCACGACAGCCGTCCAACCCACCCCCGCGGCGTCCGCGGGGCGCTGATCGCGTGAGCTGGGACGCGGAGTTCACCCACCACTTCGACCGGTGCGCCGACTCGATGCGCTTCACCGCGTTCTTGTTGTGCGGCAACCACCACGAGGCCGAAGACCTGGTGCAGTCCGCGTTCCTCAAGCTCTACCTGGCGGGGCCCGGGATGGCGCACCGGGAAGGGCTCGACGCCTACCTCCGGCAGATCGTGGTGCGCACCTTCCTCGCCGAACGTCGACGCGTGCGGTGGAAACGGGAGAAGCTCACCGGTGAGCTGCCGGAGGTGCCGGCGGCGGGGTCGTTGAGCGAGGACAAGCTCGTGGTGTGGCAGGCGCTCGCCGCCGTGCCCGCCAAGCAGCGCGCCACGCTCGTGCTGCGCTACTGGCACGACCTGGGCGTCGAGGAGACGGCCGCCGCCCTCGGGTGCACGGTCGGCACGGTCAAGAGCAACACCAACCGCGGCCTGAAGGCGCTGCGGCAGAGGCTGGGGCGGGAGTTCGGCGGGTTGTGGGAGGAGGTGTCGCGCAATGCTTGAGGACGAACTGAGGAAGACGTTCGAGGAGCTGAACGTCCAACCCAGGCCGCGCACGTTCGGAGCCGTGGACATCGTGTTCCACGGGCAACGGGTGAAGCGCCGCCGCCGCGGCTACGCCGTGGCCGCGGCCGGCGCCGGCACCGCCGCACTCGTGGTGGTGGCGGTCACGTTCGCGCTCAACCAGACCCCAGGGCCACCCGAGAACACCCCGGCCAACCCACCCCACCCCACCCTCTCGACCACGAGTACCACCCGGCCCGACCCCACGAGCATCGTCCCCACCCCCGGCGGCACCCCGCCATCGACGCCGTGGACGACCGTCCCGCCCGAGACCACCGACACCTCCGGCAACATCCCCGAGACGCCGAACCCGAACGCCACCACCCCCGCCCGACCCGCCTCCGGCGCCACCACGACCACCCACGCCACAGGTCCCCACGCCGCGGGGCCGACGACCACCGCCAATCCGCCCCTGACCACCGTGAACGGCGGCTGACCGCCGGCACCTCCGCAAGCGAACGGCGGAGCCCGCGACCGAAGTCGCAAGCCCGCCGCCGGCCTCGGCCACCAACCGGTGCCGCGGTGTCGGCCGAGGGTGCCGCGGTGTCAGCCGAGGGTGCCGGTGGCGAGCAGCCCGCCGTCGACCCGAACCGTTTCGCCGGTGATCCACTCCGCCGCGTCCGAGGCCAGGAACGCGACCAGCCGCGCCACGTCCTCCGGCGTCCCGAGCCGCTTCATCGGGTAACCGGCCGCCGCCTCCTCCTCGCGCCCGGTGTAGAGCGCCTCGGCGAACCGCGTCTTGACCACCGCCGGCGCCACCGCGTTCACCCGCACCTTCGGGCCCAGCTGCCACGCCAGTTCCTCGGTCAGCCGGATCAGCGCGGCCTTGCTCGCCCCGTACGCCGCGATCACGCCCGTCGACCGCAGCCCGCCCACCGACGCGATGTTCACGACCGCCCCGCCGTGCTCCTGCATCCACGCCTTCCACGCGAGCTGCACGAACCCGAGCGCCGCGATCACGTTGACGTCGAAGATCTTGCGCACCGCGTCCAGGTCGGCATCCACCAACGCCCCGAACACGGGGTTGATGCCGGTGTTGTTGACGAGCACGTCCAGCCGGCCGAAGCGCGTCATGACCGCGTCCACGGCCCGCGCCCGGTCCTCGGCGCTGCCCGCGTTGCCCGGCACCGCCAGCACCCGGTCCGGCGACACCCCCGTCGTGGTCACCAGCGCCTCGGCCGCCGCGGCCAGCGCCTCCGCCTTGCGCCCGGTGATCGCGACCGACGCGCCGCCCGCCAGCAGCTCCGCCGCGATCCCGTGCCCGATGCCCCGGCTGGCGCCCGTGACCAGGGCCGCCCTGCCCGTGAAGTCCGTAGTCATGGGCGCAATCTATGCCGATGGCCACACGTCGTTAACGAGGTGGCGGTCACCCCGTAGACTGGTCATGTGGTCGTCTTGATCGAGTAGGTCCCGCGCGAGCTGCGCCGTCGACCCCGCCTGACCACCACACCCCGGAGTATGACCTTGATCACCGCGACCGATCTCGAGTTGCGCGCGGGTTCGCGCATCCTGCTGTCCGACGCCACGCTGCGCGTGCAGCCCGGCGACCGCATCGGCCTCGTCGGCCGCAACGGCGCGGGCAAGACCACGTCGTTGCGCGTCCTGGCCGGCGAGGGCCAGCCCTACGCGGGTGAGGTGCGCCGCACCGGTGAGCTGGGCTACCTGCCGCAGGACCCGCGCGAGGGCGACCTGTCCGTCATCGCCAAGGACCGCGTCCTCTCCGCCCGCGGCCTGGACCAGCTGCTCCGCGACATGGAGAAGATGCAGTCCGCCATGGCGGAGCTGGTGGACGACGGCGAGCTCCAGGCCGCGGTCCGCAAGTACGGGCGGCTGGAGGAGCGGTTCGCCGCCCTCGGCGGGTACGCGGCCGAGAGCGAAGCCGCCCGCATCTGCTCCAACCTCGGCCTCGCCGACCGGGTCCTCGCCCAGCCGCTGCGCACCCTGTCCGGTGGTCAGCGCCGCCGCGTCGAGCTGGCGCGCATCCTGTTCGCCGCCTCCGAGGCGGGCGTCGGTGCGAAGTCCAGCACGATCCTGCTGATCGACGAGCCCACCAACCACCTCGACGCCGACTCGATCGCGTGGCTGCGCGGGTTCCTCAAGAGCCACGACGGCGGCCTGGTCGTGATCAGCCACGACGTCGAACTGCTCGACGACGTGGTCAACAAGGTGTGGTTCCTCGACGCCACGCGCGGCGAGGTCGACATCTACAACATGGGCTGGAAGAAGTACCTCGAAGCCCGCGCCGCCGACGAGAAGCGCCGCCGCCGCGAGCGCGCCAACGCCGAGAAGAAGGCCGGCGCCCTGATGGCGCAGGCCGACAAGATGCGCGCGAAGGCCACCAAGGCCGTCGCCGCGCAGAACATGGCCCGCCGCGCCGAGAAGCTGCTCTCCGGCCTGGAGGAGACCCGCCAGGCCGACAAGGTCGCCAAGATCCGCTTCCCGCAGCCCGCCCCGTGCGGCCGCACCCCGCTGACCGCCGAGGGGCTGAGCAAGTCCTACGGCTCGCTGGAGGTGTTCACCGGCGTCGACCTGGCCATCGACCGGGGGTCGCGCGTGGTGATCCTCGGCCTCAACGGCGCGGGCAAGACGACCCTGCTGCGGCTGATCGGGTCCATGGAGACGCCCGACGCGGGCGAGGTCGTGGCCGGTCACGGCCTCAAGCTCGGCTACTTCGCCCAGGAGCACGAGACGCTCGACCACGAGGCGTCGGTGTGGGAGAACATCCGGCACGCCGCGCCCGACGTGCAGGAGCAGCAGCTGCGGTCGCTGCTGGGCACGTTCCTGTTCAGCGGCGAGCAGCTGGACCAGCCCGCGGGCACCCTGTCCGGCGGTGAGAAGACCCGGTTGGCGCTCGCCGGCCTGGTCTCCGGCGCGGCGAACGTGCTGCTGCTCGACGAGCCGACGAACAACCTCGACCCGGCCAGCCGCGAGCAGGTGCTCGACGCGCTGCGCCGCTACGAGGGCGCCGTCGTGCTCGTCACCCACGACCCGGGGGCCGTCGAAGCGCTTGAGCCCGAGCGGGTGATCCTTCTCCCCGACGGCACGGAGGATCACTGGTCCGCGGAGTACCTGGAGCTCGTGCAATTGGCTTGAGCCAAGGGTTTTCGCGTTTTACACCTCGAAGTGAGCATTGATCGGCTGTGTGTCACCCCACGACCGCTCGCCGATCATTTCGCTTGATCACCTGGCGTTCTTGCTCGTCGTGTTCGATCATTGCGACGACAGGGGCTTACGAAGGCCCGACCTGCTGTCTACGGAAGGCGGGACAAGGTGGCTGACCTGAAGAAGGGCGCCCGGATCACCGGCGCCACGCGGGACAAGCTGGCCGCTGACCTGAAGAAGAAGTACGAAAAGGGCGCGAGCATCCGGGCGTTGGCCGAGTCCACCGGGCGCTCCTACGGCTTCGTGCACCGGGTGCTCAGCGAATCCGGTGTGCAGCTGCGCGGTCGCGGTGGCGCCACCCGCACGAAGAAGAAGTAAGCTACCCTCCGGTAACCCCACGGCGTCGAGGAGAGACGGCGCCTGACGAAACCCGGAGGTCCACCCATGTCGGCACCGACCGCCATCGACGCCGGCCTGCTGGAACGCGGAGGCGTGCGGCTCGTCGTGGACGGGGCGCGCGCGACGATCACGCTCGACCGTCCCGACGTGCTCAACGCACAGACGCCGTCCACGTGGGTGGCGTTGCGGACGATCGGGGAGCAGCTGGGCCCGGACGTCCGCCTCGTGGTCGTCCGGGGTTCCGGTCGCGCCTTCTCCGCGGGTCTGGACCGGCGCATGTTCACCGGTGAGCCGGTCGACGACGAACCGGGCCTCGCGGAGATCACCCGCAGGGGTCCGGAAGAAGGCGCTGCCCTGATCGCCGAGTTCCAGCGCGGCTTCTCCTGGCTGCGCGACCCGTCGAGGGTGACGATCGCCGCGGTGCACGGGCACGCCATCGGCGCGGGCTTCCAGCTCGCCCTGGCGTGCGACTTCCGCGTGGCCGCGGACGACGTTCAGTTCTGCATGGCCGAAACCGGCCTGGGCCTGGTCCCGGACCTCGGCGGCACCCAGCCCCTGGTCCGCCTGGTCGGCTACTCTCGCGCGGCGGACATCTGCCTGACCGGACGCCGGGTCGGCGCCGAGGAAGCCCACCGCATCGGCCTGGCGAACACCGTGGTCCCGCGCGAGGACCTGGACGAAGCGGTGAACACCCTGGCCGCCGCCGTCCTCCGCCCCCTGCCGGGAGCCGTCACCGAAACCCTGGCCCTCCTGGCGTCGGCCGCCGACGGCGCCACGGACGAGGAGCAGCTGGCCGCCGAGCGCACGGCCCAACTCCGCCGCCTGGCCGAACTGGCCGCCCTGACCGGCCGCCGATAACGGCAGGTCACGGCCGACCGCTCGGCACGATCGGGTGATCATCGGCCCGGACATGTACGTAACAGGGGTCCCGATCATCGGTTGAGAGAATCGACGCCGAAACGACCACGGCCCCATCACCACCTACGCCGCCCGCCACGCCGCCCGCCTGCCGCCGGGCCCACCGCCGTCCCGGGAGCCTGACCACCGCCCTGGCCGGCGGCACCGCCGACCGGGCGCGTCCGCCGGCGCCGTCCGGGTGCCCGGCAGTGCCCGGGTGCCCGGCACTGTCCGGGCGGCGCCGGGTGCCGGTCGGTGCGCGACACCCCCCGGTGCCCGGGGGAGGACGCCGGGGTGAGGTGGCCCGGGCGCGGGTGCCGGAACGCGGGTGCCGGGACGCGGCCGGGAAGTGGGCCGGCGGGAAGCGGTGGGGGTCTGCGGGCGTTCCTGTCTGACGTGGACGGTTCCTGGGGATTGATGCGCAGCGCCATGCGGGCGTCGGAAGCACCTCGCGGCGTGCGGCGGGCCACGGTGTGGCGGGTGTGGGGGTTCGCCCGGCCCCACCGGCGGCGGTTGACGCTGTTCCTGCTGCTCACGGTCGTGTCCGCGGTGCTGGCGGTGAGCACCCCGGTCCTGGCGGGGCGGGTGGTGGACGCCGTCGTCGGTGGCCGTGACGTGTCCGTGGTCGTGTGGCTGGCGGTGGCGATCGCGCTCATCGCGGTGGTCGACGCGGGGCTCGGGCTGGTCGAGCGGTGGCAGTCGGCGCGCATCGGGGAGGGGCTGATCTTCGACCTGCGGCGGGCCGTGTTCGAGCACGTGCAGCGGATGCCGGTCGCCTTCTTCACCCGCACGCGCACCGGGGCGCTGGTCAGCCGGTTGAACAACGACGTGATCGGCGCTCAGCGGGCGTTCACGTCGACGCTGTCGGGTGTCGTCACCAACGTCATCCAACTGGGGCTGTCACTGGGCGTGATGTTCACCCTTTCGTGGCAAGTCACGGCGCTGGCGCTGCTCCTCCTGCCGGTCTTCGTCCTCCCGGCCCGGCGGATGGGTGCGCGGATGGCCGACCTCCAGCGGGAGGCGGCGACCCTGAACGCGGGCATGACCACGCAGATGACGGAGCGCTTCTCCGCGCCGGGCGCGACGCTGGTCAAGCTGTTCGGCCGACCGGGCGCCGAGCTGCGCGAGTTCGCCGACCGCGCGGAGCGCGTCCGGGACATCGGCGTGCGCACCGCGATGGCCACCCGCTGGTTCCTCACCGGACTGACCCTCGTCTCGGCCCTCGCCCAGGCCCTGGTCTACGGCCTCGGCGGCTACCTCGCCCTCACCGGCCACCTGGCGGCGGGCACGGTCGTGTCGCTCGCGCTGCTGCTGACCCGCCTCTACACGCCGCTCACCGCCCTCGCCAACGCGCGCGTGGACGTCATGACCGCGCTGGTGTCGTTCGAGCGCGTCTTCGAGGTCCTCGACCTCGACCCGATGATCAAGGACCGGCCGGGTGCGGCGGACCTGCCGGACGGGCCGGTGCGGGTGGAGTTCGACGACGTGCGCTTCGCCTACCCGTCGGCCGACAAGGTGTCCCTCGCCTCCCTCGAAGACGTGTCCACATTGGACGCGCGTGGTGGCGAGGAGGTGCTGCACGGCATCAGCTTCACCGTCGAACCCGGGCAGCTCGTCGCGCTCGTCGGCTCGTCGGGCGCGGGCAAGTCCACGATCGCCTCCCTCGTCCCGCGCCTCTACGACGTCGACTCCGGCGCGATCCGGCTGTCCGGTGTCGACGTGCGGGAACTCGCGTCGGACAGCGTCCGGGGCGCGGTCGGCGTCGTCACCCAGGACGGGCACCTCTTCCACGACACGATCCGCGCCAACCTCCGCTACCCGCGCCCCGACGCCACCGACGACGAGCTGCGCGACGCGCTGCGCCGGGCCCGCCTCGACACCCTCGTCGACTCGCTGCCCGACGGCCTCGACACGGTCGTCGGCGAACGCGGCTACCGCCTGTCCGGTGGCGAGCGCCAGCGCCTCACGATCGCCCGCCTCCTGCTGGCCCGCCCCCGCGTGGTGATCCTGGACGAGGCGACCGCGCACCTCGACTCGGAGTCCGAGGCCGCCGTCCAGGCCGCGCTCACCGAGGCGCTGCGCGGCCGGACCGCCCTGGTGATCGCGCACCGCCTGTCCACGGTCCGCGCCGCCGACCAGATCCTCGTCGTCGAAGCCGGCCGGGTCGTCGAACGCGGCACGCACGCCGGGCTGCTCGCCGCCGACGGCCGCTACGCCGAGCTGTACCGCACCCAGTTCGACGACCCCGATGCCCGGGAACCGGTTCCGGAGCCGGTTCCCGGGCCGGCTCAGAGCCCGCCCAGGAAGGCCGCCGTCGCGCCGACCGCCACCTTCGACGACCCGCCGTCCACCACCAGCACGGAGAACGCCAGGTCGCCGCGGTAGCCCATGAACCAGCCGTGCGACCTCGTGCCGTCGCCGAACTGGGCGGTGCCGGTCTTGCCGCGCACCCCGGCGAACCCGGCCAGCTCCCGCGCGGTGCCGCCGGTGACGACCTCGGCCATCATCGACCGCAGCGCGGTGACCACCCCGCCGGGCAGGGCGGGCGGCTGCCGCCCCTCGGTGGGGGTGCCGCGCAGCAGCAGCGGCACCGGCGTGCGGCCCTGCGCGACGGTCGCCGCGGCCAGCGCCATGCCGAACGGCGTGGTGAGCACCTCGCCCTGGCCGATGCCCGCCTCGACCCGCGCGGCCGTCGACCCGGCGGCGGGGACCTTGCCGGTGTTCGTGGTGATGCCCGCGACGGTGAAGTCCGACATCAGCCCGAAGTAGGCGGCGGCGGTGGGCAGCGCGTCGGCGGGCAGGTCGGCGGCGAGCTTGCCGAAGCTGGTGTTGCACGACGCGGCGAACGCCCGGCGCATCGGCACGGTGCCCAGCTCGAACGAGTCCTCGTTGGTGATGCGCCGGGTGCCGATGGTCGCCGCGCCGGGGCAGTCCAGCGGCGTGTCGGCGTTCGCGGTGCCGGCGGTCAGCGCGGCGGTCGCGGTGACCACCTTGAACGTCGACCCCGGCTCGAAGAAGTTCTGCAGCGCGATGGGCCCCTGACCGTCGGCGACCGCGTTCTGCGCCACGGCCAGCAGTTCGCCGGTCGACGGCTGGACCGCGACCAGCACGGCCGCCTGCCCGACGCCGTCGACGGCGGCCTGCGCGGCGGCCTGCGTGGCCGGGTCGAGCGTCACCGTCACCGACGGGGCGACCTGCGGTTGCTGCTCGTGCAGCACGGCGGCGGGGGCGCCCGCGGCGTCGACGGCGGTGACCCGCCAGCCGGGTGTGCCGGTCAGCGGGCCGACGGCCCGGCGCACCGACCCCATGACGACCGGCGCGAAGCCCTCGGCGACCGGTGCGCCGGTGCGGTCGAGCAGCGCCCCGTCACCGGGGAGCGCGCCGTAGGCGAGGCTCTGCCCCTCGGTCAGCCGCGGGTGCAGCAGGGTCGGCGACCACGCGACGCGCCACGTGTCGTCGACCAGCCGCAGGTCCACCGTCGTGCGGTAGGCGAGCGGGGCGCCGCCGGGCAGCGTCCACGTCACGTCGGCGTCGATCGAGGTGCCGGTCCCGCCGGCGGGCACGGCGGGCCCCGGGGCGAGGCGGGCGTGGAACCCGATGCCCGGCATGCCCTGCGTCGTCCTCGTGATGGCCGCGCCCGCCGCGTCGGCCGCGTCGGTGAGCGCCGCCGCCTGTGCCGCCTGGCCGGTGGCCACGGCGGTCATGAACTGCCGCGCGACCTCTGCCGGGCTCACCCGTTCCGGTCGTTCCGCCGTCCCCCGCGCGGGTCCGGCCGCGGGTTCGCCGCCCGACCACACCAGCAGCGCGCCCACCACGACCGCCGCGACCGCGGCCGTGCCCCCGCCTGCCAGCACCCAGCGCTTCGTCCCCGTCTTCATGTCGAACCCCCCTGTCCCGCCGGAGATTAACCGGTTCGTGTGGGGAATTCGCGAAGATCCGGCGGACGTTCACCCCAGCTGCGGCACCCTGGTCTGGTACTTGCGCAGCAGGTCGGCGTTGGCCTGGTCGCCGCCCTCGACGTTGGCGCTGCGCCACAGCGGCAGGCTCACGCCGGCCTCGCCGGCCTTGTCGAACAGCCGCACCATGACCAGGTTCCACAGGAACGTGGTGGCCAGCGTCGACACCGCCGCCGTCACCGGGTTCGCGGGCGGGTAGGTCGCGTCGCCGGGCGGCACCATGTTGTCCAGCACGACGGTCGCGTTCTCGGCCAGCGTCGTGCCCGCCCGGCGGGGCGCCAGCGCGCTCGCCGCGACCGACGTCACCGCCACCACCGGGCACCCGGCGTCCGCGGCCAGCCCGGCCAGCTCCACCGGGTAGGGGTTCACGCCGGAGGTGGAGAACACGAACAGCACGTCGTGCGCGGCCGGCCGCGTCTCGCGCAGCACCTCGGCGGCCAGGCCCGAGCGGCGCTCGGCGGACGTGCTGCTCACCGCGCCGTGCATCGGCAGCAGCTCCGGGTGGTAGACGGGGCGCACGCACGCCAGCCCGCCCGCCCGGTAGAACGTCTCGGCCACCGCGGCCAGCGAGTGGCCCGCGCCCGCCGCCAGCACCATGCCGTCCGCCCGCACGCTGGCCAGCACCAGCTCGGCCACGTCGTCCAGGGCCGCCGCGTTCTGCTGCTCCACCCTGGTCAGGTGGGTGCGCACGACGTCCCCGTAGTCCGACCCGGTCACCGTCTCGGTCGTCATGCGGTCGCCTCCGGTGGTCTGTACCAACTGTGTCGGTCGCAGTCCTACCGGATCGTCCCACGCCCCCGCCAGGGGGTGCGGCCGACGCGGCGGCTCAGGGCCGCAGGTAACGGGGCTCCACCTGCGGCAGGGGCTTCTCCGGCAGGCCCTCGTGCGCCTTGGTCATGAAGTCGAACCAGGTCCGCGCGGGCAGCGTGCCGCCGTAGATGTCGCCCTCCGCGCACAGCCGGGGCGGGCCGCCCTCGACGCAGATGCCGCGCGGCGTGACGCCGTCGTTGAAGACCTGCACGGCGCCCGCGAAGTCCGGGGTCGCCCCGATGAACGCCGCCGACTTGTACTCCTCGGTCGTGCCGGTCTTGCCCAGCGCCGGCCTGGTCCAGTTGTACTGCTTCGCCGCCGCGGCGGCCGTGCCGCGCTCCTGGTCGTCCTCCGACAGGCCCACGGCCAGGGCGTTCGCCAGCGCCTCCGGGACGGCCTGCTCGCACGGCGGCTCGGTCACCGGCACCTCCCGGCCGTACCGGTCGGTCACCCGCAGGATCGGCGTCGGCCGGCACCACCGGCCGCCGGAGGCGATGGTGGCGGCGACGTTCGCCAGCTCCAGGGTGTTCGTCGGCGCGGGGCCCAGCGTGAACGAGGCGTTGCCCGCCGACTCGTAGAACTCCGCCTGCGAGACGCGCAGGTCCTGCCGCTCCGCCTCCGGGTTCGGCGGCACGCCCGCGATGTTCGTCGACAGCGTCTCGCGCATCCCCAGCCGCCGCGCCATGTCGATCACCGCGGCCAGGCCGACCTTCTCCTCCAGGATCACGAACCCCGTGTTGGGCGAGGTCGCGAGCGCCTGCTTCAGCGTCATCCGCGGCGGGTAGGAGCTGTCGTGGTTGGACAGGCAGTACCAGTAGGTGGCCTGCTCGCCGGTCGACGGGCAGGACGGCGCGCCGCCCCGGAACACCCGCGACACGTGGCTGTTGGGCGTCTCGATCACGGTCTCGATGCCCATGCCCTTGTCGAGCGCCGCCGCCGCGGTGAACACCTTGTAGACCGACCCGGCCCCGAACTTGTTCTCCACCGCGCTCGGCAGGTCGAACTGGGTCTGGAACTCCTCCTTCTTCAGCCCGTAGTCGCGGTTCGCGACCAGCGCCACGACCTCGTGCCGGTCGCGCCCGGGGCGCACGATCGCCGCGGTGTTCGCGATGCCCGGCGTCGTCTTCGGCACCTGCGCCTCGGCGGCCTGCTTCGCCTGCTGCGTCAACGACCGGTCCAGCGTCGTGCGCACCGTGTAGCCGCCGACCTTCAGCTGCTCCAGGTCGAACCCGTTGGTGGTCAGGTAGTTCACCACGTACGAGCAGAAGAACCCGACCTCGGGCCCCGAGCCGACGCAGCCGGTGGGCAGCGGGCGCACCGGGTCGGCCAGGCCCAGCGGCGCGCGCTTGGCGACCTCGGCCTGCTCGCGCGACAGCTTCGCGTTGTCCGCCATCAGGTCGATGATCGTGTTGCGCCGCTCGACCGCCTTGTCCGGGCGGGCCTCCGGGTCGAGGAACGTCGGGCTGTTGACCAGGCCCGCGAGCAGCGCCGCCTGCGGCACGGTCAGCCTGTCGGGCGTCGTCTCGAAGTACGCCTGCGACGCCGCCGCGATGCCGTAGATCGTGCCGCCGAACGGCACCACGTCCAGGTAGCGGGTGAGGATCTCGTCCTTGGTCAGCTCCGCTTCCACGTGCATCGCGATCCGCGCCTCGCGCAGCTTGCGCGTGATCGTCTGCTCCTGCGCCTCGGCCTGCCCGCCCTTGTCCTCCCGCTCCAGCACGTGCACCAGGTAGTTCTTCACGTACTGCTGGGTGATCGAGGACGCGCCCTGGGTGACCTGGCCCTCCGACTGGTTGCGCATCGCCGCCCGGACCGTGGCCAGCCAGTCGACCCCGGCGTGCTCGTAGAACCGGCGGTCCTCGGCCGAGATCAGCGCGTCCTTCATCACCTGCGCCACCCGGTCGGACGGGGTGAGCACCCGGTACTGGTCGTAGAGGTAGGCGAACGGCACGCCGTCCTCGTCGGTCACCGTCGTCATCAGCGGCGGCGGCTGGTCGAGCAGCCGGACCGAGGTGGCGGCGACCTGGTCGCTGACGCGGTTGGACGCGAGGCCCGCGCCGCCCACGACCGGCAGCGCCATCCCGGCGACCAACAGGCCCGCCACGAGGCAGAGACCGGCGAGCTTGGCGATGCTGTCCGCGGTGCGCATGGCCCGGGGGTCGGCCGCGTCCCGGGAGGGAAAACCCCGGTCGGAACGGGTTCACCGCAATCAGCGACACCCCCGGGTGGAAATCGTCAGCGCGGGCGCGGAACGTCACGCTGCGTCGGACCGGGTGCCGGCGGGAGCGTCCGCCGGAACGACCTCGGGAACGATCTCCGGAATGATCTCCGGCACGATCCCGGAAACGCTCGCGGGCGCGTCCGGAATGACCTCCGGCGCGTCGCGGCGCGGTTCCGCGCGGGTGGACGCGGCGCTCGCCAGGTCGGCCGCGTGGCGCATCGCGGCGGCGTGCAGGGCGGTCAGCGACAGCGCGTCCGCCTCGACACCGGGGTCGCGGTCGTCGCCCGCCAACCGGCGCTCGGCCGTCGCGTAGACCACGCTCTCGGCGGCCGCGCCGAGCCGCCGCGCCAGGAACGCCACCGCCCTCATCAGGCGTTCCGCCTGCTCCTCGGTGATCGGCACGACGCGCGGCGGGTCCTCGTCGCCCAGCGCGACGCCGAAGTCGGCCCGGCACGCCAGCGTCCGGTCCCACACCCCGGCGGCCTCGTGCAGCGACTCGATGAACGGCTCCCAGTCGACTCGGCTCATGGCACTCACCTCTCGTGCGTTGCGCATCCGGTGAGTGCCCACAAACAGAGTTCCGCACACCGATGTTCACCGCCACGTGGAATTGACCGACGCGAGTGGTGACCACCGGTGCGCCGGAAATGCTGAAGGTGTCATTCGGACGGGTGGCAAAACTGTTTTCGCGTTGCAGCCGAGTCGGCCGGTGGTAGCCGGGACCGAGCACCACGGCACGGCGAGCAGGCGTGCCGCGGGGGAGAAGTCCGCGTCCCAGGGAGGAACGTCCGATGCAAAGGCACAGATGGGTGACCGCGCTCGTCCTGCTCTGCCTCACGGCGGTCGGTCTCACTGGACAGCCCGCCGGGGCCGGCCACGCGGGGGCCGACCGCGCCGGGGTGGTGGACCGGCAGCAGGTCCCCCGGCCTGCCGCACGGCAGGCCGAGGAGGGCGAGGACCACGCGGCCGGCTCGCAGATCGCCCTGCACGAGGGCGTCATGGCCGGCGTGACGGCGTTGACGACCACCGGCCCGACCGTCGCCGGCATGGACGTCAGCAGCCACCAGGGCGACGTGGACTGGGACCACTGGTGGGCCCAGGGCAAGCGGTTCGCCTACGTCAAGGCCACCGAGGGCACCGGGTACCGCAACCCGTACTACGACCAGCAGTTCCACGGTTCCCACCGGGTCGGCATGCGCCGCGGCGCCTACCACTTCGCGCTGCCCGACCGGTCCGACGGCGTCACCCAGGCGAACTACTTCGTCGACCACGGCGGCGGCTGGACCGCCGACGGGGCGACGCTGCCCGGCGCGCTGGACATCGAGTACGACCCCTACGGCGACGACACCTGCTACGGCCTCGCGCCGGATGCCATGGTGACCTGGATCAGGCAGTTCACCGACACCTACCGGGCGCGGACCGGCCGCGCCCCGATGATCTACACGTCCACGCTGTGGTGGGACCGGTGCACCGGTCGGGCCGGCGACTTCAGCGCCAGCCCGGTGTGGGTGGCGCGGTACGCGGACAGCGTCGGCCCGCTGCCGCACCCGTGGGCGGCGCACGCCATCTGGCAGCACTCGTCCACCCCGATCGACCAGAACCTGTTCAACGGCACGCCGGACGACCTCCTGGCACTGGCCAGGGGTTGACCCGCGGCCTCGGCCGGAACGGCGGCACGCCATGCACATCGACGAGTTCCCCGTGAGCACGTCCTTCCCCACCCGGTGGCGCGGCTACGACCGGGGCGAGGTGAACGCCGAGCTGGAGCGGTTGCGCCAGGAGCTGGAGGTGCTGCGGATCGACCGGGACGCGGCCTGCGCCACCGTCGACGACCTGACCCGCGAGCTGGAGGAGGCCCGCAGCGAGCTGGGCGAGTACCGCGTGCTGCACGCCGGCTACGCCAAGGACAACGCGGTGTCCGGGTGCATCCGCTACCTGATGCACGTGGCACGGCAGAAGGCCGACGCGTTCGAGACCGACGCCCGCGAGCGCAGCGAGCAGATGCTCAAGCGCGCCGAGGAGGTCGCCCGGCGGCAGGTGGTGCTGCTCGACCAGACCGAGCAGGAAACGCAGCGCCGCCTCGCCGAGGCCGAGGAGCGGGCGCGGGAGATCGTGCGGGCCGCCACGGCCGAGGCGCAGGCCCTGCTGGCCGGCGCCGGGCGCCCCGACGTGCCCGACCGGTGGACCGCCGACACCGCGCCCACCGCCATCGACCGGCCGCTCGACCTGCCGGGACCCCGCGTCACCTCGGGTCCGCTGCCGGTGGTGCGGCCCGAGGACTGAACCCCGGGCCGCGGGGACCTGGCCGCAGGAGGTCGGATTGCGGGAGGTCGGGAGCGGTGGGCAGGTCCTCGGGCCGGTCCACGTCCGCGCCGTCCGCCACGTCACCGCACGGCACGTCGAGGGCGCGGTGCGCGCGCAGGTAGTCGCGCGCGCCCGCGTCGCCGGTCGCCGACGCCGCCGCACCCGCCCAGTGGTCGGCGCCGATCAGCACGGGGTGGCCCGGCGCGCCGCCGTAGGAGGCGCGCGCCAGCGCGGTCCGTGACGCGAGGGCCACGAGCCGCGCGACGGCCGCCGCGGTGACCCCGGGCGTGTCCACCGGCAGCACGACGACGGCGTCCGCGCCCAGCCCGGGCAGCACGGCCAGGCCCGCCCGCAGCGACGAGCCCATGCCGGTGGCCCAGTCGGGGTTGTCCACGACGACGCGGCGCGCCAGCGACGCCCGTTCCCGCACCTCGGGCGCGGACGCGCCGAGCACCACGACGACGGGGGCGCAGCCCGCGGCGTCGAGCACGGCGCAGGTCCGGTCGACCCACGGCACGCCGTCCGACGACACCAGCGCCTTGGGCGCGCCGAAGCGCCGCCCGGCGCCCGCGGCGAGCAGCAACCCCACGACCCGCACGGGGTCACACTAGGGCCTGGTGCCCCTTCAGCTCGTTGCGGCTGGCCACGGCCAGCTTCCGGTAGACCCTGGTGAGGTGCTGCTCCACCGTGCTCACGGTGATGTGCAACCGCATGGCGATCGCCCGGTTGCTGTGGCCACACGCGGCGAGGGTCGCGACCCTGCGCTCCGAGTAGGTCAACTCCGTCATACCCGGGAACACGGGCAGCGCACCGTCAGCGGTTCAAATCCACGAGGAGAGATGCTCCCGGAGGAGTGACGCGAGCAGCTCCGGGACCTGCTCCGGCACCCAGTGCGACACGTCCTCCAGCATCTCGAACCGGTACGGCCCGGTCACCCAGTCGCCGGTCGCCAGCGCCGCCGTCGAGCCGAACGCCACGTCCTCCGTGCTCCACGCGTACAGCGTCGGCACCGGGACCTTCCCGGCCCTCCCGCCGGGCCGCCCGGCCCGGTACCAGTTGAGGGCCGCGGTCAGCGCGCCCGGCTCGGACAGCCGCCGCACGTACTCGTCGACGCGGCTCGGTGGCACCCGCCACTCGAACATCTGCCGCAGCGCGGCGGCGTCGTCGGCGAGCATCCGCCGCTCGGTGTTCGAGTTGCGCCACTCGGTCATGTAGCCGGACCGCAGGTGCTGGTCCTCGTCGGTGCGCAGCGCCTCGGCCAGCGCGCCGGGGTGCGGCGTCGACACCACGGCCAGCGTGCGCAGCCGCTCCGGGTGCCCCTCCGCGACCCACCACGCCACCGCGCCGCCCCAGTCGTGCCCCACCAGGTCGAAGGTCGACCAGCCGAGCGAGTCGGCCACCGCGAGCACGTCCCCGACCAGCGCCTCGATCCCGTAGTCGGCGGGCCGCTCCGGCCGCACGCCCGGCGAGTAGCCGCGCTGGTCGAACGCCACCGCCCGGAACCCCTCGCGGCCCAGCGCCGCCACCTGGTGCTCCCACTCGACCGCCGCCTCCGGGAAGCCGTGCAGGAACAGCACCGGGCGGCCGTCCTCCGGGCCCGCGGCGATCGCGTCGAACACGCCCTCGTCGGTCTCCACACCCAGCTGCTCGATCACCGTGGTCCAGTCCCCTCCGTCGGCCGGTCGCTCGTCCGGACATCCTCCCGTGCTCCGCAGCGGGGTCACGCCTGGGCCACCCGGGCGGCACGCGGTTCGGCAGGGTGAGGCAACGGTCCTCGGCATTGAGCCGAACGGCTCATATCCTCCCTCGGTCGGGTGCTGTTCCCACCATGCGGACCACGATCGTGGTCAGCTTTGGCGGATTTCGTATCAGGAGTGCCCGTTCGTGCTCCTCATCAGTGAGCCGGGGTGGGCCGGAAGGCATGCGAACGTGGAGGAGGTCGCCGGATGGTGCAACACGCATCCGTGCGAGCTGACGTCGAGGTCGGTGTCGGGGCCCCCGGCCGTCCCGGGGTGAGGTTGGTGGCCGGAGGGGGGACCGACCGGGTGACGGCCCAGTGGTTGGCCGAGGCCGAGCTGGCCGAACTGGTGGACGAGGCCCTCTCGGGCGACCCGCGCGCCACGGGGCAGCTGCTGGCGCGCATCCAGCCGCTCGTGCTGCGCTACTGCCGCGCCCGCGTGGGCTCCCGCGAGCGCACGCTCGTGTCCGCCGAGGACATCGCCCAGGAGGTGTGCCTGGCCGTGGTGTCGGCGCTGGGCAAGTACAAGTACGAGCCCGGCTCGTTCCTGGCGTTCGTCTACGGCATCGCCGCGCACAAGGTCGCCGACGCCCGAAGACGTGCGGTGCGCAGCCGCTCCGAGGTCGTGCCCGAACTGCCCGACACCCCCGCGCCGGAGGACGGCCCCGAGCAGCGGGCCGTGAACGGCGAGATGATCGGCCACATCACGCAGCTGCTGCGGAAGCTGCCCGATAGACAGCGGGAGATCCTCGTGCTGCGGGTCGCCGTGGGCCTGTCCGCCGAGGAGACCGCCGCCGCCGTCGGCTCCACGCCCGGCGCCGTGCGGGTCGCCCAGCACCGGGCCCTGGCCCGAATGCGCGAGATGTTCGCGGCTGTCGACGGCTGAACGCGCCTGGCATCGTGTGGGCATGGCACCGCCGTCGCCACCGCACCCGCCCCTGCCCGAGCCCGAGTTCGACGTGCTGCTGTCCGGGACGGTGTTCCTGGACATCATCTTCACCGGCCTGCCCCGGCCGCCCGCACCGGGCACGGAGGTGTGGGCCGAAGGGTTGGGCTCGTGCCCCGGGGGCATCGCCAACCTCGCCGTTGCGCTGAGCCGGCTCCAGCTGCGCACCGCGCTGTCCGCCGCGTTCGGCGAGGACGCCTACGGCGACTTCTGCTGGGAGGTCCTCGCCGATCAGGAGGGTGTCGACCTGGGCCACTGCCGCCGGTTCTACGGCTGGCACTCGCCGGTCACCGTGTCCATGGCGATGGACCGCGACCGGTCCATGGTCACCCACGGCCACCGGCCGCCCGTGTCCGCCGACGAGATGCTCGACCCGCCGCCGTGCACCCGCGCCGCGTTCGTGCACGTCGGCGCGGACGACGAGCGGTGGGTGTGGGCGGCCAAGGAGCGGGGGGCGCTGCTGTTCGCCGACATCGGCTGGGACCGCACCGGGGTGTGGGCGCCCGAACTGCTGCGGCGGCTCGACGGCTACGACGTGTTCCTGCCCAACGACGTGGAGGCGCAGCACTACACCAGGAGCGACACGCCGGAGCGGGCCGCCGCCGCGCTGGCCGAGCAGGTGCCCGTCGTGGTGGTGACGCGCGGCGGCGGGGGAGCCGTCGCGGTCGACTCGTCCACCGGCGAGCAGGTGGACGTGCCGGGGCTCAACGTGGCCGCGCTGGACTCCACCGGTGCCGGCGACGTGTTCGGCGCCGGGTTCGTGCTCGGCACGCTCGCCGGGTGGCCGCTGGAGCACCGGGTGCGGTTCGCGAACCTGTGCGCCGCGCTGTCGGTCCAGCACTTCGGCGGCTCGCTGTCGGCGCCGGGGTGGGGCGACATCGCCGCCTGGTGGCGGACCGTGTCGCGGCGCGGCGAGCCGGAGCTGCGCCCGTACGGGTTCCTGGAGGACGTGCTGCCGCACGGCGCGGGCGCCGAGGTGCGGCGGGCGAGCGCGACGATACGGCTCCGCTCCACCTGATCGCCACCCCGCGTCCCTCGAACGCGTGTTCGACACCGGGGGCGGTGTCCGGTGCCGCCGCGCGAGGTGAGGTCGGTCACCCGCCGTGCCCGGGCGGCTCGTCCGTCCGGGCACGGCGGGGTTTCGGACCGGCCCGGATCGGGCAGGAGTAACTTCGACGACTGTCGTCGAAGATCGACCCCGTGATTTTCCTCCTCGCCCGCGAGCAACCTGCGGTGGTCGTCGTGCGACTTAGTCAACGGGGGTATCCCGCGGGGTTGTGGAAGGGGTTGCTGGTTCAGTGTTCGCCGCGCGCGCGACAGGTCTGGTCAAGTTGGCGGGGTTGTGCCTCATGGCGGGGGTGCTCCTCGCGGCGCTGCTCTTCCCCGTGGTGGGCGGCCTCGGGCTGGCCTCCAACCGGGCGGCCGACACCGTCGACCAGACCTCTGCCGAGCTGACCGAGGCGGAGCTGCCGCTCGTGTCCACCGTGCTGGACATGAACGGCCAGCCCATCGCGTACCTGTACGACCAGTACCGCATCCCCGTGCCGTCCGAGGGCATCGCCGACACGATGAAGGCCGCGATCATCGCGATCGAGGACAAGCGGTTCTTCGACCACGCGGGCGTCGACTGGCAGGGCATCGCCCGCGCCGCCGCCAAGGCGGGCGTGGACGGCGAGACGTCCCAGGGCGCCTCGACGCTGACCCAGCAGTACGTGAAGAACTACCTGGCGTTCGTCGTCGGCAAGGGCTCCGAGGAGGCCTACGAGAAGGCCACCGAGGCGACGATCGGCCGCAAGATCAGCGAGGCGCGCATCGCCACGCAGCTCGAGCAGAAGATGACGAAGGACGAGATCCTCACCGCGTACCTCAACGTCGTCCCGTTCGGCAACGGCACCTACGGCGTCGGCGCGGCGGCCCGCACGTACTTCGACACCACGCCCGACAAGCTGACCGTGCCGCAGGCCGCGATGCTGGCCGGACTGGTCAACGAGCCGAGCCGGCTCAACCCGGGCGCCGACCCCGACCCGGCGATCAAGCGGCGCAACACCGTGATCGACAAGATGCTGGAGAACGGCGCGTTCGGCTCGGACGAGAAGGCCGCCAAGGAGAAGGCCGACGAGGCCAAGGCCGCCGACATCGGCGTCGTGCCCAACCTGAGGCTGCTGCCCAACGGCTGCGTCGGCGCGGGCGACGGCCCGGTCTACGGCTTCTTCTGCCGCTACCTGGTGGACTACCTCGACCGGTCGGGCCTGCCCGTGGACGAGATCCTGCGCGGCGGCTACACCATCCACAGCACCATGGACCCGATCGCGACGCGCGCCGCGAAGGAAGCCGCCGAGTCCCAGGTGCCCAAGACCCAGCCGGGCGTGGCCAACGCGATGGCCGTCGTGCAGCCGGGCGCGGACAAGCACCGGGTGCGGGCGCTGGCGGCCAACCGCGACTTCGGCAACAACGCCGAGGCCGGGCAGAGCGCCTACTCCATCCCCGCCGAGGTGACGAAGTTCGGCGCGGGCTCGATCTACAAGGTGTTCACCGCGGCCGCCGCGCTGGAGCGGGGCGTGACCGGCATCGACCGGCAGATCGACGTGCCGGAGACCTACACGTCCCGGGTCTACAAGGACGGCAACAAGGGTTACACGGTCAAGAACTCCGGCAAGTACCCGGAGAAGATGAGCCTGACCCAGGCGCTCGCGCAGTCGCCGAACACCGGGTTCATCATCCTGGAGGAGAAGGCCGGCCTGAACAACGTCGTGGACATGGCCCACCGGCTCGGCCTGCGCGAGTCGATGCAGGGCGTGAACAACGCCGGCGACCCGCTCAAGGCGGACGGCTCCAACGGCCCGTCGCAGGGCGACGTCTACAAGCGCGACAACAGCGGCTCGTTCACCCTGGGCGCCGGTCCGACCAGCATCCTGGAGCTGTCGAACGTGGCCGCGACGATCATGAGCGGCGGCAAGTGGTGCCCGCCGACGCCGGTCGAGCAGGTCACGGACCGCAACGGCAAGCCCGTGCAGCTCAAGGAAGCCGCGTGCGACCAGGCCGTGGCGCCCGAGGTGGCGAATGCCCTGGCCAACGGCATGAGCGCGGACACGAAGCCCGGTGGCACGGCCGCCGCCGCAGCGGCCGGCTGGGACCGCCCGATGATCGGCAAGACCGGCACGACCGAGAACCACTGGTCGGTGGCGTTCATGGGCGCGACCCCGCAGTACGCCGGCGCGGTCATGACCTTCACCGACGGCGTCGCGCCGCAGGTCATCTGCAGCGGCAGTCCGCCCCGCCTGTGCGGCACCAACGACGCGGGCGGCGTCTTCGGCGGCCAGGTGGCGGCGCCGACCTGGTTCAACGCGATGCGGGTGATCCACGACGGCAAGCCCGTCGAGCAGCTCCCGCCGGTGGACCCCCGCTACCGCTAGAACCGCTGGTCACCGGCTGTCCACCACGCCGGGACCGAGATCGTCGACAGGACCCGCGCCGCTCGTGGCGCGGGTCCTGTCGCGTTCGCGCCCGCCGTCTCACAGGAACCCGTGCTACGCGGCCCCCGACCTGCACTTCTCCCGACCCGATCACCGCGTTCCATAACGGCACGTTGCGGAACCTGCGCGTATCTGAACACGAAGAGTAGTCATAAGTGGGGTATCTCACGAACAATGCCCAGGAGTTGCGCCGAAGCTTGCCTCTCCCGGTTACCTCCGGTTACGTTCCCTGCCGCATGTCACGGTTCGGTCACCAAAGGGACACGGAGCCGCTCCCCGAAAGCGGCTCCCCCTGGTTCCCCCGCCAGGCGTCCCCGGACCGGGCTCCCCGATGCAGGAAGGCACAACCTTGGCTCGGCATTCGAAGGCCAGTGGTCGCCGCGCGTTCGCGGCTCCCCCGAGGACCACCGGCCGATCCGGCGCTCACCGCGCGGATTGCGACAGGCTCCCCGTCACCGGTCGCGTCGCGGCCGCGGTCGTCGCGGTGGGCACGTTGACCACCGGTGTCGGCGCGGCCGGCGGTTTCGGCTCCGACTCCGGCGACACCCGGTTCATCCCCCTCGGCGCCGGCCCCGAACTGGCCGCCGCCCTCGTCCACGGCTCCGCACCCCGGGCTACCCCGGTCGCGACGGTTCACACCATCGAGCCCGGACTGGAGGCCGCGAAGCTCATGCGGTCCGAGGCGCTCTACGCGCGGCAGCACGTGGACCGGGCGATCAAGCAGGCGTCCGACGGCTACACCGCCCGCCAGGCCGAGCTGAAGCGGCAGCAGGACGAGCAGGCCGCGAAGGACGCCCAGGCGGCGGCGGACGCGCAGGCCGTGAAGGACGCGCAGGACGCCGAGAACGCGCGGATCGCCACCGAGCAGGCCGCTGCCGCCGTCGCGGCGCGCCCGAAGGCCGTCAAGCCGGCCCAGGGCGCGTTCACGTCCGGCTTCGGCGCGCGGTGGGGCACCACCCACTACGGGGTGGACATCGCCAACGCCATCGGCACCCCGATCCTCTCCGTCCAGGACGGCGTGGTGGTCGAGGCGGGAGCCGCCTCCGGCTTCGGCCTGTGGGTGCGCGTCCAGCACGACGACGGCACCATCACGATCTACGGCCACGTGAACGAGATCCTCGTGCCGCAGGGCCGGCGGGTCGCCGCCGGCGACCAGATCGCCACCATGGGCAACCGCGGCCAGTCCACCGGCCCCCACCTGCACTTCGAGGTGTGGATCGGCGGCTCGCAGAAGATCGACCCGATCGGGTGGCTCGGCGAGCGCGGCATCGCCCTCTGACACCTCCGCACCGGAGCGGGCTCGGCGACCCCCGTCGAGTCCGCTCCGGCATACCGACTGGTCGGTACCTGCGGTACGGTGGCCGGGAGCTGAGGAGGCGAACAGTGGGCCGTTGGGGAATCACGCTGCCGTTGACCGGGGTGCCCGTGCTCGACCACCGGGAGTCGGTCGCCGAACTGGCCGACCTGGGCTACACCGACGTGTGGTCGGCCGAGACCGCCGGCACGGACGCGTTCACACCGCTGGCCCTGGCCGCGCAGTGGGCGCCGACGCTCCGGCTCGGCACCGCGATCGCCCCCGTCTACACGCGCGGGCCCGCGACGCTCGCCATGACGGCCGCCACCCTCGCCGAGGTGTCCGGCGGGCGGTTCGTGCTGGGCATCGGGTCGTCGTCGCCCGCCATCGTGCAGCGGTGGAACGGCGTGGAGTTCGCCGAGCCGTTCAAGCGGACCCGGGACACGCTGCGCTTCCTCAAGGCCGCGCTGGCCGGTGAGAAGGTGACGCGGGAGTACGACACGTTCGCCGTGCGCGGCTTCAAGCTGGAGCGCGCGCCCGAGCGACCCGTGCCGATCATGCTGGCGGCGCTGCGGCCGGGCATGCTGCGGCTGGCCGGGCGCGAGGCCGACGGCGCCATCACCAACTGGCTCGGCGCGGACGACGTGCCCAGGGTCCGCGAGGAGCTGGGCCGGGGCGAGCTGGCCGCGCGGATCTTCGTCTGCCCGACCGAGGACGCGGACGCGGCGCGCGCGCTGGGGCGCATGCTGATCAGCACGTACCTCACCGTGCCCGCCTACGCGGCCTTCCACGAGTGGCTGGGCCGGGGCGAGGCGCTGCGCCCCATGAACGAGGCGTGGGCGTCGGGCGACCGGCGCGGCGCCGGCGCGCTCGTGCCCGACGAGGTGGTCGACCAGCTGGTCGTGCACGGCAGCGTCGACGAGTGCCGCGCGCACGTCGCGCGGTACGCCGCCAACGGGGTCGACACGCCGGTCATCGCCCTGCTGCCCACGGGCGCCGACCAGCGCGACCTGGTGCGTGCCCTGGCACCGGGGGTCTGACGCGGTGGCACGCGGGACCAGGGCCACGCCGGAGCGCATCGTCGGCGCGGCCGTGCGGCTGTTCGCGGCGAAGGGGTTCGACGCGACGACCGTGCAGGAGGTGGTGGAGGCGGCGTCGGTCACCAAGGGCGCGCTCTACCACTACTTCGGGTCGAAGGACGACCTGCTCCTGGAGATCTACCGGTCCCTGATCGGCCGCCAGATGGCGGAGCTGGACGCGATCGTCGCCCAGGGGCTGGACGCGGGGGCGGCGGTCCGGCGCATCCTGGTCAGCCTGGTGGAGACCACCGCGGAGAGCGTCGACGAGACCGCCGTGTTCGTGCGCGAGATGCACCGCCTCGACGCGGAGCGGATGGCCGAGTTCCGGGCGGAGCGGCGGCGCTACCACGAGACGTTCCGCGAGGTGGTGGAGCGCGGGCAGCGCGGCGGCGTGTTCGGCGACCGCGTCCCCGCCGACACCGTCGTGCTCATCGCGCTGGGCGTGGTCAACCAGCTGCCGACCTGGTACCGGCCGGACGGCCCCAAGTCGCCCGCCGGGCTGGGGACCGAGATCGCGGACTTCGTCCTGGCCGGCCTGCGCCCCTGACCGGCCGGGCCCTCGACCACCCGGCCCCCGGCCGCCCGGGGGCGGGCGGTCAGCGCCGGTCGCGGTCGCGCAGGACGGCCAAGGCCTTGTCCGCGTGGGCGTTCATGGCGAACTCCGACCTGATCACCTCGACCAGGGTCCGGTCGGTGTCGATCACGAACGTGTGCCGCTTCACCGGCAGCGGGCCGAAGCGGCGCTTGACGCCGAACCCCGCCGCGACGCCGCCGTCCGCGTCGGACAGCAGCGGGTAGTCGAAGGCGTGCCGGGTGGCGAACTCCTTCTGCCGCTCCACCGCGTCCGTGCTGATCCCCACCCGCTGCGCGCCGACCTCGGCGAACTCGGCCGCCAGGTCGCGGAAGTGGCAGCTCTCCGCCGTGCAGCCGGCCGTCATCGCAGCCGGGTAGAAGAACAGCACCACCGGGCCGTCCGCCAGCAGCGACGACAGGGAACGCGGCGTGCCGTCCTGGTCGGGGAGGGTGAAATCGGGGACCACGTCGCCGGGCTTCATCGCGGCGTCCTTCCACAGGTCGGTCGGGAGGGGTCGAACGGGTGTCGATCACGTCGCGCGGGGTCAACCGTACGGTTCTCGCTAGGCTCGTACCAGGTCGGGAGGTGTCGAATTGACGAGCATGTCCGACGTCGCGCGCGCCGCGGGGGTGTCCGCCGCCACGGTGTCGCGGGCGCTGCGCGGCGAGCCCGGGGTGTCCGAGGCCACCCGCCGGTACGTGACCGAGGTCGCCAAGCGCATGCGGTACGCGATCGCCCGGGACGCGTCGAGCCTCGCGGGCGGCAGGCGGTACGCGGTGGCCGTGCTGACCGCCGACGTGGCGCGCGGCGACCTGCTCGCCGGCGCGGAGGGCGCGCTGCGGCAGGCCGGCTACGACGTGCTGCTCTACGGGCTGCGCGACGACGCGGCGCGGACCAGGTTCTTCGAGGACGAGCTGCTCCCGCTCGGCAGGCGCGTGGACGGCGTGCTCGCCCTGAGCGTGGGCCTCACCGCCACCGAGGACGCCGCGCTCGCCGCGCTCGCCGTGCCGGTGGTCGCGGTCGGCCCCGACGACCTGCGCGAGGCGCTGGGCCTGGCCGCCCGCCACCTGGCCGGCCTCGGGCACCACGACGTGGCCCTGGTGCTCGGCGAGGACGTCGACGAGGCGCACGAGGCCGCCCTGGTCGCCGAGGGGCTGCGGGTGCGTCCCGAGTGGACGCTGTGGTCGTCGCCGACGGTCCCCGGCGGCGAGCAGGTGGCCGAGGTGCTGCTGGACGGTGAACGCCTGCCGACAGCGGTGATCAGCGCCAGCGGCGAGGTGGCGCTGGGTGCCCTGCTGCGGTTGCGCCGCGACGGCCGGGCCGTGCCGGGCGACGTGTCGGTCCTCAGCCTGGAGGGCGCCGACCTGACCCGGGCGATGGGCATCACCGCCGTCGAGGGCGCCTGGCGGGAGCGCGGTGAGCACGCCGTCCGCGTCCTCCTCGCCGCCCTGCGCGGCGAGGAGGACGCGGAGCAGCGCGGACCGGGGCCGCGGCTGGTCGAGCGGGACTCCACCGGCCCCCTGTCCCACGACCCCGCCGGGTGAAGCCGCCGGGGCGCCGATCCGGTCCGACAGGGCCGGTCCGACAGGGCTGGTTCGGCGGAGCTGGTTTGACGGTGGCGCAACCGGGCCATTAACCACGGGGAACTTCCTGCAACCATCGGGTGACCAGGCCCTACCGGCCTGGCCGCGCACCGGCAGAGGAGACGAAGCTGTCCAGCGTGGACGACGAGCTCGCGGCACTGGCCGAGGCCCACGGCGTGGCCACCCACTACGAGGACGCCGGGCAGCGCCGCGCGGACGTCGACGCCGACGTCGTGGTGGCCGTCCTCGCCCAACTCGACGTGGACGCCTCCACACCCGAGGCGGTCCGGCGCGCCCTCGACGCGCCGAAGCGGCCGCCGCGCACCGTGGTGCTCACCGAGGGCGAGGTCCTGGACGGGCCCGGGACGGTCCGGTTGGAGGACGGCGGCACGCGCGAGCTGCCCGCCGCGCTGCCCGTGGGCTACCACCGGGCGGGCGACCGCACCGTCATCGTCGCCCCCGCACGCCTCGACCCGGTGCCGCGCGCGTGGGGCTGGATGCTCCAGCTGTACGCGGCCCGCTCGACCGGGTCGTGGGGCATGGGCGACTTCGCCGACCTCGCCACCCTGGCCCGGCGCAGCGCCGAGGAGTTGGGCGCGGGCGTGCTGCTGGTCAACCCGGTGCAGGCGGTCAGCCCGACCACGCCGGTCGAGCGCTCGCCGTACTCACCGGCCAGCCGCCGCTACGCCAACCCCCTCTACCTGCGGGTGGCGGACGTCCCGGCCTACCGCGACGCCCCGCCGGAGCTGCGCGCCGAGATCGACGCCCTCAACCCCGGCAACGACACCGAGCTGATCGACTACGACGCCGTGTGGACCGCCAAGGCCCGCGCGCTGGAGCTGCTCTGGCAGCGGGTCGAGCACCGGGCGCCCGAGGGCGAGCTGGAGGGTTTCGCCCGGTTCTGCGCGCTGGCCGAGGTGCACGGCCCGGACTGGCGCGAGTGGCCCGAGGAGCAGCGCGACCCCGCCACCGCGACCCCCGACCCGGAGCGGGTGGCGTTCCACGCGTGGCTCCAGGAGCTGTGCGAGCGGCAGCTCGACGACGCGCGCCGGGCCGCCCGCGACGCGGGCATGGCGGTCGGCGTCGTGCACGACCTGCCGGTGGGCGTGCACCCCGGCGGCGCGGACACGTGGGCGGTGCGCGACGCGTTCGCCGCCGACGTCACGGTGGGCGCGCCGCCCGACGCGTTCAGCCAGCTCGGCCAGGACTGGAACCTGCCGCCGTGGCGGCCCGACCGGCTCGCCGAGCAGGGCTACGAGCCGTTCCGCCAGGTGGTGCGCAGCGTGCTGCGGCACGCCGACGGCATCCGCATCGACCACGTGGCCGGCCTGTGGCGCCTGTGGTGGATCCCGCCGGGCGAGCCGCCCACGCGCGGAACGTACGTGCACTACGACGCGGACGCGATGCTCGCCGTGCTCAAGGTCGAGGCGAGCCGGGCGAACGCGGTCGTGGTGGGGGAGGACCTGGGCACGGTCGAGCCGAAGGTCACCGAGGCGCTGCACCGCAACGGCATGCTCAGCTCCGCGGTGCTGTGGTTCCAGCGCGAGTGGGAGCTGCCCGGCCACCCGCTCATCCCGCCGGGGAAGTGGACCGCCTCGACCATGGCGAGCATCTCCACGCACGACCTGCCCACGGCCGCCGGTTTCCTGACCGCGGAACACGTTCGGGTGCGGGCCGAACTGGGGCAGTTTGAAGGGTCCGTGGACGGGGAATACGAGGCAGCCGCGCGCGAGCGCGCGGAGTTGGTCGAACTGCTCGGACAAGAGGGTGTGCCCGCCGATGACCTGGTTGCCGCTTTCCACGCCCTCCTCGCGAAGGCCCGTTCGGTGCTGGTGCTGACGTCACCCCAGGATGCGCTGGGGGAGACCCGGCAGCCGAACCTGCCGGGGACCACGGACCAGTACCCCAACTGGCGCATCCCGCTCCCGGTCGCGCTCGACGGGTTGTTCGAGGACCCTGGTGTGCGTCGGGTAGCGGCGGCGCTCGCGGCGGGGCGTGGCCGGTGATCCGCGACGAGCGCGTCACCGCGGGTCGCCCACCTGCGGAGTATGGTCTGGCAGTCACCCGTCATGGTTGGAGGTGGCGTTCACCCGTGAACACCGAGCTGGTGTCCCGCACCGGGCTGTTGCCCGAGTTGCCCGAGCAGATGATCCCGTCGGCCCCCGGCGACGCGCTCGAAGTCGCCGTCGAGAGGGTCCTCGCGGCGGTGCGGCCGTCCGACCCCGCGGATGCCCGGTCGGGCGCCCACCACGCGGAGGAGTCCCTGCGGGACGCCCTGCGCCGCACCGACGCCGGCGCCGACGCGGCCCTCCGCCAGGCGGTGGCCTGCGCCGAGGCGGCCGCCGAGCACCTGCGCTACCTGGAGCTCCAGGAAGCCCGCCTGCTGCTGGTCGCGGCACGCGGGCAGCTCACCAGGTCCCACGCCGCCCGACCGTGACCGAAAACGGTAGGGGTCGGTAAGTCTCAGCTCGTCCGGAGGAAAAACCCTGTGCGGCCCTGGCCCGGTACTCCCTACCCGCTCGGCGCGACCTACGACGGCGTCGGCACGAACTTCACCCTCTTCTCGGAGGTCGCGGACTACGTCGAACTGTGCCTGTTCGACGACGACGGGACCGAGACGCGCGTGCGGCTGCCCGAGGTGGACGGCTTCGTCCACCACGGCTACCTGCTCGGCGTCGCCCCCGGTCAGCGCTACGGCTACCGGGTGCACGGCCCGTACGCCCCGGAACGGGGTCTGCGGTGCAACCCGAACAAGCTGCTCATCGACCCGTACGCCAAGGCGATCACGGGCGAGCTGGAGTGGCACGAGTCGCTGTTCGGCTACCCGTTCGGGTCGCCGGACGAGCGCAACGACCAGGACTCGGCGGGCCACGTGCCCCTGTCGGTCGTGGTCAACCCGTTCTTCGACTGGGCGAACGACCGCCCGCCGAACACCCCGTACAACGAGACGGTGATCTACGAGGCCCACGTCAAGGGCCTGACCATGCAGCACCCGGAGATCCCGCAGAGCCTGCGCGGCACCTACGCGGGACTGGCGCACCCGGTCATCGTCGACCACCTCAAGAGCCTCGGCGTGACGGCGATCGAGCTGATGCCCGTGCACCAGTTCGTCACCGACCACGGCCTCCAGGAGAAGGGGCTGCGCAACTACTGGGGCTACAACACCATCGGCTTCTTCGCGCCGCACGAGGACTACTCGGCGCTGAGGGACAACGCGGGCCAGGTGCAGGAGTTCAAGGGCATGGTCCGCGCCCTGCACGAGGCGGGCATCGAGGTCATCCTCGACGTGGTCTACAACCACACCGCCGAGGGCAACCACCTGGGGCCGACGCTGTCCATGCGCGGCATCGACAACCAGGCGTACTACCGGCTGGTCGAGGACGACCAGAAGTTCTACATGGACTACACCGGCACCGGGAACTCGCTGAACGTGCGCAGCCCGCACACGCTCCAGCTGATCATGGACTCGCTGCGCTACTGGGTGACGGAGATGCGGGTCGACGGGTTCCGCTTCGACCTCGCCGCCACCCTGGCCCGCGAGTTCTACGACGTGGACCGGCTGTCCACGTTCTTCGACCTCGTGCAGCAGGACCCGGTGGTCAGCCAGGTCAAGCTCATCGCGGAGCCGTGGGACGTCGGCCCCGGCGGCTACCAGGTCGGCAACTTCCCGCCGCTGTGGACCGAGTGGAACGGCAAGTACCGCGACACGGTGCGCGACTTCTGGCGCGGCGAGCCGGCCACGCTCGGTGAGTTCGCCTCCCGCATCACCGGTTCGTCGGACCTCTACAAGGACGACGGCCGGCGACCGTACGCGTCGGTCAACTTCGTCACCGCGCACGACGGCTTCACCCTCAACGACCTCGTGTCCTACAACGACAAGCACAACGAGGCCAACGGCGAGGACGGCCGCGACGGCGCCGACGACAACCGGTCGTGGAACTGCGGCGTCGAGGGCCCCACCGACGACCCCGAGGTCAACGGGCTGCGGGTCCGCCAGCAGCGGAACATGCTGGCCACGCTGCTGCTGTCGCAGGGCGTGCCCATGCTGCTGCACGGCGACGAGCTGGGCCGCACCCAGCAGGGCAACAACAACGCCTACTGCCAGGACACGGAACTGTCGTGGGTGGACTGGACGCTGGTCGAGAAGAACCGCGAGCTGGTCGACTTCACCGCGGCGCTCACCGAATTCCGCAAGCAGCACCCCGTGCTGCGGCGCCGCCGGTTCTTCGCCGGCAAGCCCATCCGCAAGGGCGACGAACTGCGCGACATCGCCTGGTTCACACCATCGGGTGAAGAAATGCAGGAGCAGAACTGGGACGACGGCTTCGGCAAGTGCATCGTCGTGTTCCTCAACGGCGAGGGCATCCCGGACCTCGACCAGCGCGGCATGCGGGTGCTCGACGACTCGTTCCTGCTCGCGTTCAACGCCCACCACGAGGACATCGAGGTGACGCTGCCCGAGGAGGGCTACGGCGCGCAGTGGACGCCCGTGGTGGACACCGCCACCGGCACCGTGACCAGCCCCGAGCTGGGCGAACCGGTGCCCGCCGGCGGCACGGTCACGCTCACCGCGCGGTCCCTGGTCGTGCTCCAGCGGACGGGGCAGGAATGAGCGGGCAGGGGATGACGCCGCCCGGTCCCGGGGCACCGGCCTCCACGTACCGCCTCCAGTTCACGCCCGACTTCACCTTCGCCGACGCGGAGGCGGTCGTCGACTACCTCGACGCGCTGGGCGCGGGCGCGCTGTACGCGTCACCGCTGCTGGAGGCCGTGCCCGGCTCCACGCACGGCTACGACGTGACCGACCCGACGAAGGCCCGCGAGGACTTCGGCGGCGAGGCCGGGCGGGTCGCGCTGAGCAAGGCCGTCAAGCGGGCCGGCCTCGGGTTCGTGGTGGACGTCGTGCCCAACCACATGGCCGTGGAGAACGGGCAGGTCAACCCGTGGTGGTGGGACGTCCTCCAGCACGGGCGGTCGTCGCGGTACGCGAAGTACTTCGACGTCGACTGGGACTCCGGGCCGCTGAAGCTGCCGTTCGCCGGCGACGAGGCCTCCGAGGAGCACCACGAGCACTACGACCTGGTGTTCTGGCGGCGCGGCAACACCGAGCTGAACTACCGCAGGTTCTTCGACATCACCACGCTCGCCGCGGTCCGCGTCGAGGACCCCGAGGTGTTCGACGCCACCCACGACGAGGTGCTGCGCTGGGTGGCGGCGGGCGAGGTCACCGGCCTGCGCGTCGACCACCCCGACGGCCTGGCCGACCCCGGCGGGTACGTGCGGCGGCTCAAGGAGCGCTCCGGCGCGTGGGTGGTCGTGGAGAAGATCCTCGGCGCCGACGAGCCGCTGCCCGTCGGCTGGCCCGCGGAGGGCACGACGGGCTACGACGCGCTGCGCGAGGTGTGCGGGCTGTTCGTCGACCCGGCCGGCGAGGCCGGGTTCACCGCCCTGGCCGAGGAGCTGGGCGTGCCGACGGACTTCCACGCCGTCGAGCGGGAGTGCCGGGACCTGGTGACCCGCACGATCCTGCGCGCCGAGGTGCGGCGCATCGCGGCGCTGGTCGACCACCCCGACCGCGACGCCGCCGAGCGCGCCGTCGCCGAGGTCATGGCCGGCTTCCCCGTCTACCGCTCCTACCTGCCCGAAGGGCTCGACGCGTGGCAGGCGGCGGTCGCCTCGGCCACGTCGCCCGCGGCCCGCGCGCTGGACGAGCAGGTCCGCGCCGACCCGGGCGGCGAGCTGTCCACCCGCATCCAGCAGACGTCCGGCATGGTCGTCGCCAAGGGCACCGAGGACACCGCGTTCTACCGGTTCACCCGGTTCGTGGCGCTCAACGAGGTCGGCGGCGCCCCCGACCGGTTCGGCGTGCCCGTCGAGGAGTTCCACCGGCGGGCCGCGGCCCGCGAGGCCGCCCACCCGCACGCCATGACCGCGCTGTCGACGCACGACACCAAGCGGTCCGAGGATGTGCGGGCCCGGCTCGCGGTGCTCTCCGAGATCCCCGACGAGTTCGCCGAGCACGTGCGCCGGTGGACCGCCGCGCACCCGATCGACGAGCCGTCGCTGAACGCGCTGGCCTGGCAGTCCCTGGTCGGCGCGTGGCCCATCACCGCCGACCGGATGCGCGCCTACCTGGACAAGGCCGCCAAGGAGGCCAAGGTCCGCACCACCTGGACCGACCACGACGAGGAGTTCGAGGCGGCCGTCGCGGCGTGGCCCGACGAGGTGCTGGACGGGCCGGTGGCCGCCGAGGTCGCCTCGTTCGTCGACCGCGTCGTGGAGGCGGGCTGGTCCAACGCGCTCGGGCAGAAGCTCGTGCAGCTCACCGCACCGGGCGTGCCCGACGTCTACCAGGGCACCGAGCTGTGGGACCTGTCGCTGGTCGACCCGGACAACCGGCGGCCGGTCGACTACGAGGTGCGGCGGCGGTTGCTGGCCCGGCTCGACGAGGGCTGGCTGCCCGACGTGGACGACTCCGGCGCGGCCAAGCTGCACGTCGTGCGCCACGCGCTGCGGCTGCGGCGCGAACGGCCGGAGCTGTTCCGCGGCTACCGGCCGCTGCCCGCCGCCGGACCGGCCGCGCCGCACGCGGTCGCGTTCGAGAGGACGGGCCTGGTCGCCGTCGCCACCCGGCTGCCCGTGGGCCTGGCCGCGGCGGGCGGCTGGGGCGGGACCGTGCTGCCGCTGCCGCCGGGGGAGTGGACCGACGTGCTCACCTCCCGCTCCGGGCTCGCGGGCGCGCCCCCGCTGGCCGACCTGCTGGACCGCTACCCGGTGGCCCTGCTCGTGCGAGGAGACCAGTGACTTTCTCGGTGTGGGCGCCGTCGCGCGACCGCGTCCAGGTCCGCGTCGACGGCCGTGACCACGAGATGACCGCCGGCGCGGGAGGGTGGTGGCACGCCGACGTCCCCGGCGGGGAGGCGCGCGGCACGGACTACGCGTTCGTGCTGGACGGCTCCGACGAGGCCCTGCCCGACCCGCGCTCGGCGTGGCAGCCCGACGGCGTCCACGGCCCGTCCCGCGTCTACGACCACTCGGCGTTCGCGTGGACCGACGCGGCGTGGACCGGGCGCGCCCTGCCCGGCGCAATCGTCTACGAGCTGCACATCGGCACGTTCACGCCCGGCGGCACGTTCGACGCGGCCGTCGAGCGGCTCGACCACCTCGTGGACCTCGGCGTCACCCACGTCGAGGTCATGCCGGTGAACTCGTTCGACGGCACCGCCGGCTGGGGCTACGACGGCGTGCTGTGGGGCGCGGTGCACGAACCCTACGGCGGGCCCGACGGGTTCAAGCGGTTCGTCGACGCCTGCCACGCGCGCGGTCTCGCCGTGCTGCTCGACGTGGTCTACAACCACCTCGGGCCGTCCGGTGCCTACCTGGACCGGTTCGGGCCGTACTTCGCGGGCAGCAACGACTGGGGGCCCGGCCTCAACCTCGACGGCGAGGGCGCCGACGAGGTGCGCCGGTACGTGGTCGACAACGCGCTGGGCTGGCTGCGCGACTTCCACGTCGACGGGCTGCGGCTGGACGCCGTGCACGCGCTCGTGGACCGCAGCGCGGTGCACCTGCTCGAACAGCTGGCCGTCGAGGTGGACGCGCTGTCGGCGGGCCTGGCCAGGCCGCTGACCCTGATCGCCGAGTCCGACCTCAACGACCCCCGCCTGGTCACCGCGCGCGAGGCCGGCGGGTACGGGCTGCACGCCCAGTGGGCCGACGACCTGCACCACGCGCTGCACGTGGCGCTGAGCGGCGAGACCGCCGGCTACTACCCCGACTTCGAGGGGCAGCTGGGCCGGACGCTGCGCGGGACGTTCCTGCACGCGGGAACGTGGTCCTCGTTCCGGGGCCGCCGGCACGGCCGCCCGGTCGACCCCCGGCTGCCCGGCTACCGGTTCCTGGCCTACCTCCAGAACCACGACCAGGTCGGCAACCGGGCCACCGGCGACCGGCTGTCGGCGACCGTGCCGTGGCAGCGGCTCGCGGTGGGCGCGGCGATCGTGCTGTGCTCGCCGTACACGCCGATGATCTTCATGGGCGAGGAGTGGGCGGCGAGCACGCCGTGGCAGTTCTTCGCCTCGTTCCCCGACCCGGAGCTGGCCGAGGCGGTGCGCACCGGGCGGCGGCGCGAGTTCGGCCGGCACGGGTGGGGCGAGTCCGAGGTGCCCGACCCGATGGACCCGGAGACCGTGCGCCGGTCCACCCTGGAGTGGGACGAGCTGGCCGAGGCCGGCCACCGGGAGCTGCACCGCGTGTACCGGGAGCTGATCCGCCTGCGGCGGTCGCGGCCCGAGCTGGCCGACCCGGGGCTCGACCGGTTCGAGGTGCGCGAGGAGGGCTCGGCGCTGGTCCTGCACCGGGGCGACCTGCGGGTCGTGGCCAACCCGGGGCAGGAGGCCGTGGTCGACCTCGACGTCGAACCGGGGGAGCTGCTGCTGGCCTCCGACGGGGTGGAGCTGGTCGGGCGGGCCGTGCGCCTGCCCGCCGACTCCTTCGCCGTCGTCACGCCTCGGGCAGCCAGCCGACCTCGGTGAGCTTCTCCGCGAGCAGCTGGCCGGCCAGCGTGACCTGGTCGGCCAGCTGTCTTCGCACCTCGGGCCGTTCGTCGCCGGACTGTCGCGCGGCGTCGTACGCGGCGACGAGCTGCCGCGCCGCGTGCACCACGTCCACGCCCGGCCACTCGGACGCGGCGACCCGGCCGTTGGGCTCGCCCGAGTGGTGCACCGCGCGCACGGCCTGGCGCGGCCCGAGCTCGACGGACAGGTCGAGCAGCTTCAGGGCGATCGTGTGCAGTTTCACGTTGTGGTGCTGCGACATGCGCACGAGCAGCTGGAAGCCCTCCTGGGGCGTGCACCCCTGGACGGCGGAGATCAGGCCGGTGGCCTGACCGATGACCGTGCGCGTCTGCACGGCCTTGCGCAGCCCCACCACCTCGGCCTCGAGGCTGGCGATCCGCGCGGTCAGCGAATCGTCTCGGCCGTTGTCCCCGACCACGGTCGGGCTCCTCTCTCGCACGTCGGCAAACCGGTAGCCAGGCCAGCGGTGCGAGAACTGCGGACACGCGGGTGCCAGCACCGGCAAGCCCACAGCTCTCGCTGACCCTCGTGCCCTCGCGGGCCCCCGGGGGTGGCTTGCGGCTGGCTTTTCAACCGCGTAGACGATCACCGTAGTAGAGGGGGGCCGGCCGGGTGCAACTGGACTGCCCTCTCCGTCGCGGTCGAGCCCCCGCGTGCGCCGTACGGCAAGGCCCTGACCTGTGGTTACGTCCCGGCCCCCGGTGGTGTGGCCAGCGCGCCCGGGGTTTCCCCGCCGGGGTGGCGGGTATCCCCGGCGCAGCAGGGGAGTCGAGCGAAGGGATGCGGCATGGGCGCCGGCGAGAAGTTCGACAACAAGGCCGAGGAGCTCAAGGGCAAGGCCAAGGCGGCGGTCGGTGACGCCACCGACAACGAGCAGTGGCAGGCCGAGGGCCGCGCCGAGCAGGCCAAGGGCTCCCTCAAGCAGGCGGCCGAGAAGGTCAAGGACGCCTTCCGCGCCGGTGACAAGTAGGCCATGACGGGCAAGAAGGCCGGCAGCGCCGCCTCGTTCGTGCCGGAGGGCGCGGACCTGGCGGCGCTGCGCCGCGCGGCCGCCTCCTGCGAGGGCTGCCACCTCCACGCCCCCGCGACGCAGACGGTGTTCGGCGCCGGACCGCCCGACGCGCGGCTGGTGCTGGTGGGCGAGCAGCCCGGCGACGTCGAGGACCGCGAGGGCGAGCCGTTCGTGGGCCCGGCGGGCCGCCTGCTCGACAAGGCGCTGGCCGAGACCGGCCTGGACCGCGCGGGCGTGTACCTGACCAACGCGGTCAAGCACTTCAAGTTCGAGGAGCGCGGCAAGCGCCGCATCCACAAGTCACCCGCGAGGGGCGAGGTCGTCGCCTGCCTGCCGTGGCTGGAGGCCGAACTGGCGCAGGTGGAGCCGGACCTGGTCGTCTGCCTGGGCGCGACGGCCGCGAAGGCGGTCCTGGGGACGTCGTCCAAGGTCACCGAGCAGCGCGGGCGGCTCCAGCACGTCGGCGAGCAGGCGGTCATCGCGACCGTCCACCCGTCCGCGATCCTGCGGGCACCCGACCGCGACGAGGCGTACCGGGGTTTCGTGGCCGACCTCCGCGTCGTGCACGACCACCTGTACGCGTCTACGTGACACTCGTTCGTGTGTTCGCTCGTGCGTTCCGCGTTCCGTGACGACCGCGGAACGTGAAACGGCCCCCTGACCGCTTCCCGCACCGGGGTGCGGGCCGAGCTGGACTGGGCTCGGGGTCACGGGGGCCGGGTGGCTGCCTGGGATTCGCCCAGACCACCTTGGGAAAGGCCGGTCCTAGCGGACAGCCACCTCACGTCGAGTCCTGCAGCTATACAACTTCGGACCACCTCCTTCCTCGTGTACCACGAACCTATGCGAGGTCCGCGGGACCGTGCAACGTGATTTGCGCTCCGACCGGAGCCGCGTCACACCGCACCTGTGTTCACTGAGCGGTCGCCCGCGTGGTTCCTGTTGAAGTCGACCGGTCGCCCTCACGGAGGCGCTGCCGGGGTGATCGCGGACGGGCGTCGTGAGCGCGGGAGGCAGGCGAAGTCGACGGCGAGTCCCCGGTCCCACGTCGGCGCTGCTCGACTTGACCGGTGTCCCCCTCGCCGAACTCGGCGTGTCGCGAACACCCGCGCTGGTCGAGGCGATCGGGCGGACCATCGCCGGTGTGGCGCGGGGCGCCGCGTCGGTCTCCCAGGGCCACTGGGGCGACGTCGAGGATCTCGGCGGGCAGCACGACCGGACGTGCACGTCGGGTGTGGAGCTGCCCCGGTCGACCCCGAAGTCCTCGACCCGTTCGGCCACGTGCCGCTTCACCGCGTCCAGGTCGCCGACGACGTCCGCGCCGCGCACCGGGTGCCAACCGCTCGACTGGTCGAGCCGGCGCCAGTGCCACAACCGGTACGCGTCACCCGCCAACCCCTCGCGCCTGAGCTGGAACACCGCGCAGGCGATCGACCGGTGCGCGGTGGGCGCGGCGCCCGACCGGATCTCCCGGTGCGCCTCGTGCAGCTCGGCCGACAGCCCGGCGCCGCCGCCTGCCGGTCCGCCCGCCGGTGCAGCCGCACGGCCAGTTCGGTACGCACGCGCGCCGCGGGGGAGCCGCCCACCACGAGGTGGACGTGCTCGATGTCGGGGACCACGACGCCCGACAGGAGCGCGAACAGCTCGGCGCGCGTTTCCGGGGACCACAGCTCCAGCGTCGTCATGCCGCGCACGAGGTCGCGCCGGGCGGCCGTGGGGCGCGAACCCCGTTCCACGGATTCGACGACCCGTAACAGTGCGGTCAGCCTTTCCGGTCTTCTGCTGCACACCCCGGCGATGCTGAACAGGTGGCCCACCGGGTACTCGTGGTCCTCGACCGGCAGGTGTCCGCGCAGTTCCTCGGCCGGCATCCGCACGACCAGTGCGCGACCGCTGTGGTCGGCCACCGCCGGTATCCGCCGCAAGGCCTCGACCAGCGGCATCAACGGGACGTGTTCCTCATCGCGGTCCGCCGGGACCGATTCCGCGCCACGTGGTGCCCATACCACCTGTGCCCCTCCGTGGTCGAAGACCGGTTCCGGTCGTTCGTCGTGAGGGAATTCGTTGGTGGGATACGGGAGTGCGATTCCGGTTGGGCCGGAATTCCATTGTGCGCGGGAGTCGGGGCGTGCCGCCGAAACGGCACGCCCCGACCCGGGATCAGCCCGCGTTCACGTCGACGCAGGAGTAGAACGCGTTCGCGGTGTCGCTGATGTTCCAGATGGCGAGCACCGTCTGGCGACCGGAGGAGGGCAGGGTCACCGTGTGCGACACGGTGGCCGGCGGCTGCTGGTTGTTGCCGCTGAAGTTGCCCACCCGCTGGCCGTTCACGTAGTACTCGTAGTTGGCCGTGGCGTGCCGGGCGGTGAAGGTCCAGTTGAACGTGACCGTCCGGCCGGTCGAGGCGACCCGCCAGCCCTTGTTGTTGTCGTTCAGCTCGGCGAACCGGGCGACGCCGCCGTTGCAGCTGCGCAGGCCCTTGGGGCCCTCCACGCTCTGCGGCTCCCACTTGATGTCGCCGCACGGGACGAGGTTGCGGGCGCACTGGGCCTGGCGGCTGGCGGGGGACGAGATGTAGCCGTGCGCGAACGCGGGCGCGCTCGGCAGCACGACGGTCACGAGCGGTGCGGCCAGCACGCCCGCCGCCACGGCGGCGATCCTTCGACGGAGTGACATGTGTGGAACTCCTCTTGTCGGATGGGCGAAGACGCTTGGGCGAACGCCGACCCGAGGTGCGCTGGGTGGCTGGAGACGACGTTCACCCAAACGCGGCGGCAGGTCTAGACCATACTCTGTGTGATTGAGTCGTGACAACAGCTGAAGGGTCCAGACCAGTCACGACTGCCGTGTCCCGCTGGGGTCGTCGGTGTCCGGACCCGGACGGGTAACGCGCAAGTCGGTCGGTGGTCGTAGGCGGTCAGGGGACCGGGTGACGGGTTGACCGGCGGCGCGGTTGTGCCGGGTGGCGGCGGTCAGGGCCAGGAGTCGTCGTGCGATGCGGACTCCGACGCCCTCGACGGTGCGCCCGCCGTGCTGTCCAGGTCAGCGGGACCTGGGCCCTGGGCGGACGGGTGGTGACCGCCGAGCTGTTCCGTCGACCACTGTCTGCGATCTTCGGGGAACTGCGGCGGGCGGGGTTCGTGGTCGACGTCGTCGACGAGCCGCGACCAGAAGCGGCCCCGGACGTCACGCCAGGGTCGTCCGACGTGCTCAACACCAGACCGGTCTTCCTCTTCGTCCGAGCACTGCGAGCCGACTGGGCCGCTCCAGTCGACAGCCGGGGCCACCCGTGCCGCACGGAGGACCCGAGATCCGCCACCAGGGGCCGACCAACTCGATCCGCCCGCTGTTCGGAGCCGAGTAGCGGACCGCAGGCGCACCGCTCGCCCATCCGCCGGACCGGAGCGGACGGGACCACGACCGACCGCCGGCGGTCGGGAAACCACCGGAAACCCGTCGCCCGCTCCGCGACCCCGGTCCTAGGGTTGCCCGGATGGACCTGAGCACCGTCGCCGTGCCCCACACCCTCACCCACCTGAAGCCGCTGCTGCCGGCACCCCCGGCTCGCGTCCTGGAGGTCGGCTGCGGCCGTGGCGCCCTGGCCGCCGCCCTCGCCCGCCTGGGCTACGAGGTCACCGGGGTGGACCGCGATGCCGGGATGGCCGCCGCGGCCCGCGAACGCGGCGTGCGCGTCGTCCACGCCGACGTCCTCACCGTCTCCGGTGAGTACGACGTCGTGCTGTTCACCCGTTCCCTGCACCACGCCGAGGACCTGGACGGCGTCCTCGCCCACGCCGCCGCGCTGCTCGCCCCAGGTGGGCGGGTCGTCGTCGAGGAGTTCGCCTGGGAGCGGGTGGACCACGCGGCCGCCGACTTCCCCTACGACAACCGCGCGCTGCCGACCGCCGCCGGGCTGCTCACCGGTGAGACCCCGTCCGACGACCTGCTCGACGCCTGGGTCACCGGCCACGAGTCCCTCCACCGGGGCTCCGCCATGCTCGACGCGCTGGGCCGCGTCGGTTCCGACCCGGTCGCGGTGCCCACGGCCGTGCTGTGGCGCCTGCTCGACGGCCGGGGCGGTGCCTGGGCCGAACCGGCCACCCGCGTTCCCGACGCCCTCGACGCCGTCCGCCGGGCCGAGGAACGCCGCACCGCCGCCGGCACGCTCCCCGCGGTCGGTCTGCTCGCGTCCGTGTGCCGCTGACCCCGCGAGCAGGTCACCCCGACCTTCCCGGTCGAGCCGAGAACACCCCTTCGACGTGCGCGCGCAACTCCTCCGCGTCCAGCACCGCGGTCAGCGGCGACCCGGCGAGGGTGGCCGAGCGCTCGTCCGCGCCGCCCGCGATGGCGTCCGCCGTGCGCCCGGTGCCGCGCAGCACCACCAGCGGCCGGTCCAGCCGCAGGCTCTGCTCGGCGTCGTCGAACGCGACGGGCCCGCCGTTGGCGAGCACCGTCAACGACGGCCGCGGCCCCGCCACCACCGCGGCCACCTCCGCCAGCCACGCCACCTCGTCCCCCCAGGCGGAACCGGGCACGAGCACCAGGTGCGTGTGGTTCGGCTCGGTCCCGGCCTGCCCGGCGAGCGCCTCCACGATCACCCCGACCAGCGGGAACCGGCCCCCGGCCGCCGCCCGAGCCCGACCGACGGCCCGCATCACGCCCACGTCCGTGCCACCGTCGACCACCACCGCGCGGTGCCGCTCCAGCAGCGGGACCAGGTCGCGCAGCACCCGCTCCAGCCGGTCCACGTCGTCGGCCGGCACGCCGTCGGCGCCACCGACCAGCACCAGAACCGGCCGCCCGGACGGCAGCCCCGCACCGCCCAGTTCCGCCCCCGACACGACCCGCACCGCCTCCATGATCGGCGACCGTACCCGCGCGGCGGTCGCGAACGGCTTCGGGGCGGGTTCGCCGCCGTCCACGTGGACCGGCACCGGATTGCCGAGTTCGCCAGGTGGGCGGTGGTCTCGCGCGTGGAATGCGCCTGTCGGCCTCGGTGGAATATCCGGCTGGACGCTGCCGCGCGCGTGCGTGGTCGTGCATGATGGAATCGGGCGGGCATCGGGGAGGTGGTCGACGTGACGGTGGAAACACCGGAACTGTCCTCGGAGTTGTTGGACCTGACTTCGACGTCGTTGTCCGAGATGAGATCCCTGCGCGACCCCGCGCTGGACCGGGCCGTTCGCCGCACGCTGGACCGGTTCCGGTCCGGTGACTTCGGCGATTCGGTCCAGGAGCAGGCCCAGATCAACGGGTAGGGCGTGGACTTCCGGGAGCTCGACACCCACCGCTTACCGCGGTTCGTGTTCGACGAGATCTGCTCGGGAGCCGTGTCGGTCGATGGAATGGCAATTTTGCGGAGAACGCAGCACAGCGTTCGCAGGCTCCGCTTGCGCGCATTCCTGGAAGCAGCGCGCCCGATCGGTGAGAGGTTGGGGCCGTTCGCCGACCTGGACGGAGCCTGGGCATTGTTGGCGTCCGCCGAGCGGACCGCGCCGGAAGTCGTGGAGAGCGTGCTGATGCACCACTCCGTCGGCGTGTGGCTCGGCCGCGCGCTGCGGCAGGTGCTCGGCACGGCGGCGGACGCGACGCCGCTGTGGTCGGAGGTCGGTTGGTTCCACGCCGTCGCCGCCGCCGCGGCGGTGCGGGCCGACCTGCCGTGCGACGTGACCGTGCCCGTGGTGCACGGCACCGTGACGATCCCCTCGGTGGGCGCCTTCCGGCTCTCACGGCGCTTCCCGGTGGGACAGGCCAGGGTGGTCAACTCCGCCGCCGGCCTGTCGGTCGAGGTGCCGGGCGTCGACACGTCCGTCGGCTGGGCGAAGGCCAAGAGGCTGCGCGGCTCCGCTCGCGGGTACGGCTTCGACGTGCTGGTCGACGACCTGGAGCCCTACCGCGAGTTCACCGGACCGGTGCCGCCCGGCCCTCTCGACGACGCGACGTGGGACGAGTGGCGCAAGCTGCTGGGCGAGACCTGGGAACTGCTCGCCGAGCACCACCGGCCGCAGGCCGAGGAGCTCGCGGCGGGACTGGCGGCGGTCGTCCCGCTCGACACCCGGCGCGACGTGTTCGCCGCGTCCTCGTCGGCCGCGTTCGGGGCCATCGCCCTGTCGCCCAAGCGCTCCGCGGTCGAGTTCGGCGAAGCGCTCGTGCACGAGATCCAGCACTCCAAGGTCAACGCACTGCTCGACCTGGTCGACCTGCACACCGGCGACGACGAGCCCGTGCACTACGCACCGTGGCGCGACGACCCCCGGTCGCTCGAAGGGCTGCTGCACGGCGTCTACGCCTTCGTCAGCGTGGCGGAGTACTGGCACGCGCAGCGCGGGCACGTGCCCGCGTCCCTGGCCCGCCGCGCGCAGTTCAACCTGGGGCACCGCGCCCGCCAGGTGGGGGCGGCGGTCGACGGCATGCGCGGCCTGGTGGAGCTCACCGACCTCGGCCGCCGGTTCGTGGCGGGGGTGGCGGTGCGCCTCGCCGCGTGCGCGCCCGACGACCTGTGGCCGGACGTCGCGACCGCCGTGGACGAGATCACGGCGCTGCACGCGACGACCTGGCGACTGCGGCACGTCCGCCCGGACCCCGGTGCGGTCGACGCGGCGGTCACCGCGTGGCTCGACCGGCGCCCCGCCCCGGTCGTCGACCCGCGCGGTGGTCGTGTCGTCCCGTCCGCCGCGGCAGGGGACTCCGCGCTCACCGCGCTGCTCAGGCTGCGCGCCCTCGACCCCGACGAGTTCGCCCGGCTGTCGTACCGCCGCACCCCCGAGCACGACTACCTCCGGGACGACCGGGTCGGGGCCGTGCGGGGCTTCGCCGCGCGGCTGCTCGGCGCGCCGCACGACAGCGCCTCCTGGGCCGGGCTGGGCTTGGCGCTCCGTTCGCCGACCGTGCGCGTGATGCCCGAGGTCGTGTGCGCCGTCCATCGCGGCGTCGCCGCGCGCGCCGCGGCCGCACCCGACCCGGTGGCCCTGGTGGCCTGGTTCGACCGGGCCACCAGGTGACCGGTGATCAGAACTGCATCGTGTCCGTGTCGCAGTTCGCCCGCACGTACTGGGTCGCCGCGACCGTCGCCGGGTGCTCGTCGCCGAGCACCTTGCGGAACGACGCGACCGTGCGGGCGTGCAGCACCGCCGACTCGTTCTCCTCGCCGAGCGCGTCGAGGTCGATCGCGAGGTTCAGCGCCACCGCGAGGGTCGACGGGTGCTCGGCGCCCAGCACGCGGGTCGACCGCTCCAGCGTGTCCTCGTCCATCTCCCTGGCGGCGGTGTGGTCACCGGTCGCGGCCAGGTCGCTCGCCAGGTTGGTGGCGGCCACGAGGGCGAACGGGTGATCGGCGTCGAACACCCCGATCAGCTTGGTGTGCATCTCCCGGTCGACCGCCAGCGCCTCGGCGACCTCGCCGCGCAGGCGCAGCGTCACCGCCAGGTTCAACCCCGCGATCAGCGTGTAGGGGTGGGAGCCGCCCTGGAAGCGCTGGAACGCCTCGTAGCTGCGCCGTGCCTCGAGGAGCGAGCCGTCGAGGTCGCCCAGGTGCCGCAGGTCCGTGGCCAGGTTCATCCGCGCCGTGATCGTGTCGGTGTGCTGCTCGCCGTGCCGGCGCCGGTACCGGATCAGGCAGTCCTCGGACAGCCCCTTCGCCCGCTCGTGCTCACCGGCCTTCCGCAGGGCGACAGACAGGCTGCGGGTCGCGCCGATGACCCGCGGGTGGTCGTCCCCGAACAGCTCGCGCTGAACCACCAGCGCCTCGTCCTGGAGCCTCGCCGCCTCGACGTACTCGCCCAGCTCGCGCATGTCCATGTAGATGCTGTTGCCGCTGGCCAGGGTGGAGTGGTGGGTCGGCCCCAGGGCGGCGGTCCGGCGGAGCAGGTTCAGCTCGTCGATCGTCAACGCCTGCCGGTAGTCGCCCATGAGGCGGAACGAGCTGGCCAGGTTGTTGGCGTAGGTCAACGTCATGGGGTCGTCGACGCCGAGGATCTGCACGGCGCGGTCGTAGACCTGTTGGCGCATGTCCAGCTCCTCGGCGAACTGGCCCTGCGCCCGCCGGTCGAGGGCGATGGTGTCGAGCATGAGCAGCATGCTCTCGTGGTTGTCGCCGACGACCTCGCGGAACAGTTGGTGCGTGCGCTCGTTGAGCTGCTGGGCCTCCGCGAGGCGACCCAGCCGGCGCAGCGAGATGCCGTAGCGGCGGGTGATCTCCAGCGTGTCGAACTCGCGCTCCCCCAACGAGGTGCGCCAGGACTCCATGGCCTGGGCGGCCAGCTCCCGGGCCCCGTCGAAGTCGCCCGCGCTGAGCAGGTAGCGCACGAGGTTGATGACGAGTCCGCGCACCCAGCGGTCCGGGCAGTCGACCGCGCGCGACACCAGCGCGTGCGGCAGGAGTTCGGCGTAGCGGGGCCAGTTGTCGGCCGACTCCGGGTCCAGCGGGTCGCCGTTGACCAGCAGCACGTGCACGGCGTGCCGCATCGCGTTCTGCTCGCTCTCGTCGAGCTGGTTCTTGAGGACCGTCTGCACCAAGCGGTGCAGTTGCAGGGCGTTGGCGCGGTGGTCGATCTTGGCGAGGCTGTAGCGGCTGATCTCGCGCACGGCGCGGCTGAGCTTGATGGGGTCGCGCAGCGCGTCGCCCAGCGAGTCGGGCACGGGTGCGTCGCGCACGCCGCGGAACAGCTGTTGGGAGATGGGTTCCGGGCCGAAGAAGGCGCACACCTGGAGCAGTTCCAGGGCGGCGCGGTGGTCGTGCTTGAGGCGGTTGAGCGGGACGTTCCACGCCGCCGCGACCGGGAGCTGGTCCTCGCTGGAGGTGCCCGACTCCAGGAGTTCCGTGCGGTTCTGGGCCAGCAGCTCCAGGTATTCGGACACCTGCATGCCGGTTTGGGCGCGCCACGCGGCGGCCTGCTCCACGGCCAGCGGGAGGTCGCCCAGGGCGTCGGCCAGGGCGTCGGCCTCGGCGTCGTCCAGGTCGCCGCCGCGGCGGTGCAGGAGTTCGACGCTCTCCTCGCGGGTGAACAGGTCGACCTCGACCGCGCGCGCGAAACCGCCCCACTCGCTGTTGCGGGAGGTGACGACGATGTGTCCGGTGCCGGCGGGGAAGTAGCGCCGGACGTCCTGCGGGCGGTCGGCGTTGTCGAAGACGAGCATCCACTTGCCGAACGGCGTGCCGAGGCGCAGCGCCTCCAGCACTGCCGGGACCGCCGTGTCGGCGGCGCTCGCGGCCGCCACGCCCAGTTTGTTGGCCAGTTCCACGAAGCTGGCCTTGATCTGCGCGTCCCGCTCCGCGGAGATCCACCACACGACCTCGTACTCGCTCGCGTGCCGGTGGATGTACTCCACCACGGTCTGGGACTTGCCGACGCCGCCCATGCCGTGCAGCGCCTCCGGCAGCACCGCGGTGGGGCCCGCCTCGCTCAGTCGCAGCCGCAGTTGTTCGAGCAGTTCGCCGCGCCCGACGAAGTCGGGGTTGCGCAGCGGGACGTGACCCCACACCTGCGGCTGTGTGGCGCCGGGCAGCCGTTCGCCGGTGAACAGTGGCGTTCCGGGAGAGGTCATGTCTTCTCCTTCGGACGGCTGGGGGCCGGCCGTGCGCGCGATCGGCTGGACATCCGTACTCGTCAAGTGGTGCTCCGCACTGGTTGAACTGTTCTCCCCGTCCGCGCCACCGGCCTCCGGCCGGTGGCGCGGAGGGCGGATCGAGGCACCGATGCGCTGGGATCTCCGCGCGTACGGTCCGGACAGCGCCCTGAAGACCGCTTCCTGGACCTTCAGGTAGGGGAGGTTCTCCGCCGAGGGTGCGAGGGCCTCGGTCTGGTCGGGTTCGTCGAGCGCCAGGCGGTAGTTGCGCAGCGCCTCGTTGCCGTCGCCGGCGTACTGGTCGAGCACGCGGGCGACGCGGGCGGTGTCGGATCGGCGCGAGGTGGCGAGGAGTTCCTCGCGCACCCCGGTGTTGAAGTCGTAGGCGACGGCGTCGGTGTCGCCGTCGGTGCCGGGCAGCCGCGTCATGAGGCCGCCGAGCATCACCTCGGCCAACGCGGACAGGTCGGAGCCGGGCAGCAGGACCCGCTGGACCAGGCCCATGAGCTGCGGGCTGAGCGGGGTGGCGGCGAGCAGACCGGCCAGGTGGAAGCCGTCCACGGAGGCGTAGGTGCGGAAGCGCAGCACGCTCTCGGCGGCGGACAGCTGCTCCTCGGCCAGGGGCACGGGCGCGGGTTCGGTCCGGGGGACGACGAGGGCCGCGGTGGTCTCGACCCACTCCGTGCCGGAGGTGAGGAGCCTGGCCCACTGGGTCATCCACTCGGCGGACAGGCCCAGGACCGGCACGGCGGTGGCGGGGGTGTCCGCGCCCGCGACGCGCAGCCGGTGGTTGGGCACGCCGGGGGCGGGCGCGGAGAGCTTCATGCGCCGGGTCGGCAGGCCGCCCCAGGACCACAGCCGTTGCGCGAGGGTCTGCACCACGGCCACCGGGACGTGGCGACCCCAGTGGTGCAGGACGTGGCCGACCGCGCCGCTGTGCCAGGCGCGGCCGATGGTGTCGGTCAGCACGAGCACGATGCGGTTCCCCGCCGGGTCGGCGAGGTACTGCCAGTCGTGCGTGGCGCCGCCCTCGGAGCGCAGGGCGACCTGCTCGGGGTCGGAGCCGGTGGAGTCGAGTTCGTAGGTGCGGACGTCGCGGAACGCGCCCTGGCGTTCGAGCAGGACGCGGAACTCGCGCACGGTCTGCCGCCAGATCTCGGCGGCCACCGTGGTGTCCACGACCAGGGCGACCTCGAAGCGCCGCCACGGCGCGTCGCGCCACTCGGGCAGCCAGAGGCGGTCCCGGGCGGCGCGTACGGCGGTGGCCTCCTCGTCGAGCACCTGCACGCGGGACGAGAGGTGGCGGCGCCCCAGCGGGCGCAGGGCGCGGCTGATCTGGCGGCGCTCGGGCAGCGCGGGCACGGTCGGCCACGCCGAGACGGCGCTGACCGCGCCGTTGAGGGTGATCACCGGGTCGGCACGGGCCATCGTGGTGGGCGTGGGCGTCCAGCGCTGCAGACCGGTGCGGTCGGGGTCCGGCCCGGGCTCGGCACCGGTCGGTTCGCTGGTGAGCGGCTCGTCCGGCGGTCCGTCGGCCGGTGCGGGGGGCTCGGGCGGTGCCGGGTCCTCGGCGGGTCGCCCGCGGGGCGGCGCGGTCGGTCGTGCGCCCGCAGCCGGCAGCCGCGGCAGGGTCGGGGTGGTGCGGACGAGCCACAACGAGTCGCGGACCTCGCGCAGGGTGAGGTCGGCGGTGCGCAGCTTCTCGACGCGGCTGTCGGTGGCGTCGAGGTGCTGGAGCAGCACCTCGCGGACCGGTGGCTCGCCGTGCGGTTCGCTCATCCGGCCTCCGCGGACAGCGGGTGCCAGATCGCCTTGAGCAGGTCGGTCCAGTCCTCGTCCTGCTGGTAGGCGCCCGAGGTCGCGAGGTGCACGGCGTTGAGCAACTGGTCGGCGGAGACGGTGCCGACGTCCTCGCGGTGGTGCAGGAAGTCGCCGATCAGGCGGCCGAGGTCCACGCCGTGGGCGTCGCCGAAGTGCACGGCGACCATCTGGCCGAGTTGCTCGCGGCCGGGCTGCGCGACGTGCAACCTGAGGCAGCGGCGGAGGAAGGCGGGCGGGAACTCGCGCTCGCCGTTGCTGGTGATGATCACGATCGGGAACTCGCGGCAGCGCACCAGGCCGTGCCGCACCGTCGCGGCGTGGCCCCGGTCGGCGGTGAGCACGTCGACCTCGGCGCGGTGCTTGGCGTGGCGGACGAGCTCCGGGATCTCGTACTCGCCCTCCTCGAAGACGTTGAGGAGGTCGTTGGGCAGGTCGATGTCGCCCTTGTCGAGTTCGTCGATCAGCAGCACGCGCGGCAGGTCGTGGGGGAGCAGGGCGGTGCCCAGCGGCCCGAGGTGGATGTAGTCGCCGATGCCCGAGTCGGGGTCCCCCGCGCCGACGGCCTGCACGCGCCCGATCGCGTCGTAGAGGTACAGCCCCTCCTTGAGGGTGGTCTTGCTGGTCACCGGCCAGCGCAGCACCGGGCCCAGGCCCAGCTCCCGGGCGACCAGGTAGGCCAGGGACGACTTGCCGGTGCCCGGCGCGCCGGTCACGAGCAGGGGCCTGCGCAGGCGGATGGCGGCGTTGACCATCGCGACCTCGTCGGGCTGCGGGGTGCGGGGGACGCTGCGCACGGCGCCGACGCGGCGGTCGCCCTCGCCGCCGTCGTCGGTGGGCCGCGAGGTGGTGCCGGTGCCCGTGAACGCGCGCCACGGCGGGGGCGGGGGCAGGTCGGTGATCGAGGTCCGCGCGACCCCGCCCGTGCCCTGGTAGACGAGTCCGTCGTTCATCCCGCAACCCCCTCCGGGGGCCCCGGTTGACTGGGCACGACGAGCCGGGTGGGGTCGTCGTAGAGGACCGTCAGCGCCTGGCCGACGTGGCGCCGCGCGGGGCCTTCCGCGAACGCCGTGGTCCGGGCCAACCGGACCCGTTCGAGCAGGTGGTGCTCGTCCTGGTCGTGGAGCAGCGACTCGACCAACCCGGTGAAGTCGGTCGAGCCGCAGTCGTCGCGGTGCCACAGGATCAGCGGCACCCCCGCCTTCACCCCGACGGCGACCTCGTCCCGCCCGATCGCCCCCCGCCGCGGTGGTTCCGACAGCACCAGCGACACCAGACCGCGCTCCCGGTTGAACCTCGACTGCAACTCGCGCAGGCCGTCCGGGGTGCACGACAGCCCGCGGCACGTCGCGCCGGGCGGCAGGCTCCCGGACCGGGTCAGCCGGTGGACCAGCTCGTCCCACCGCTGCCGCCACTCACGGTGGTACCGCCTCGTCGTCATCCGCTCCAGGCTCCGCACCACCACCGGGTAGCGGCACCCCATCGGCTGGGCCAGGAACGGGTCGTTCTCCCACGGCCACTGGTCCACGTCGAGGTTGAGGTTCTCGTAGTCCAGCACGAACTCGATCCGGATGTCCGGGCTGTACTGCGCCCAGTCGTCCTCGACCTTCTCGACCAGCGCCGCCACCGCGCGCTTGACCGCCTCCAGCGGCCCGACGACGTCCTCGCCGTGCAGCGGGGACCACGTGCGCTGGTCGCCGTCGAGCTGCCGCCAGTGGGACACCCGGTAGTGGTCGCCGGTCGGGCCCTCGCGGCTGATCCGCACCACCAGGTACGCGGGTGCGCCGACGGGCGGGGTGAGCGGTTCGGCGGTGTCCGGGCGCAGCCCTTCGCGGATCAGCAGCAGCTCGTCGAGCAGGTCCATGGCGCGTGCCCGCGCCTCGTTCCAGCGGTGCAGTTCGATCGCGAGTTCGGTCCGGACCTTCGCCGCGATGTGCTCCACGAATACCAACGGCCGCGGTATTCCATCCGGCCTGGCATTCAATGTTTCCAGAACTCGGAAGACCTCGTAATAGGTCGTCGGTCCGAACAGGCCGGGCGCGGTGGGGCCGGCGACGGCGCGGTAGATGTCCGCTATGTCGGGCACCACGACACCGGCCAGCAGTGTGAACAGTCGTGCCCGCTCGGTGGTCGGGAACAAGTCCAAGGGGGTGAGTTCGGCGACCAGGTGGCGCAATTCCACCATCGCGTGCGAGTCGGACTCGAACTTGGCCACGACCCGCACGAGCGCGGCGAGCCGCTCGGGGCTCTGCTGGCACACCTCGGCCAGGCTGAACAGGTGCCCTGTGGCCGTCGGGTGCTCCTCCACCGACAATGTTTCCCGCAATTCTGCGGACATCATGCGGACGACCAGGTTGCGACCGGCGCGGTCGGCCAGGGTGGGCACGCGGCTCAACGCGTCGACCAGGGGGATGAGCAGGCCCCGGCCGCCGTTGTCGTCAGCGTGGACCATGGAAGGTCCCCCGGTCGAGCGTTCCGTGCGCAGGTCGGCCTCCTGTCCGGGTGGTCGGTGCTCGCGCTCTTCTCGTTGCGGTTCGCGGTTCGCGGTTCGCTCCATGTTGTCGTGCTTCTAGCGTAGGAGTGGTCGAGTGCGACTTCGACATGCGATCCCGTGTCCCGTGGACGGGGAATAACGTAGTGGAGGGCGGGAACCGTCGGGCGCCGGCACTACGGATTCCCGTTCGTGTCGCATCAACCGGGTGATGGTGTCTCAGTGTCGCCCCGATGAGACGGCTATTCGACACGGATGGGTCAGACGGCGTCGGCGACGGCCTCGACCGCGCGACGTTCCGTTACGGGATTGCGTGGGTTGACGCGATAATTGCAGTGATCTAAATCACAGTCCTGTGTTGTGGGGTGGTGACCGCGCTCCACCGGTCGGGTGAGTGCCTACAGCTCCAGCCCGGTGAGCACCAGGACCCGCTGCTCGGTCAGGTCGTCCATCGCCGCCCGCACGCCCTCGCGCCCGGTGCCCGACTCCTTCACGCCGCCGTAGGGCATCTGGTCCGCCCGGAACGACGGGACGTCGCCCACGACCACCCCGCCGACCGCCAGGCGGGCCGAGGCGCGGAACGCCAGGCGGACGTCGTGGGTGAACACGCCCGCCTGGAGGCCGAAGCGGGAGTCGTTCACCCGGTCGAACGCCTCGTCGACGTCGCGCACCCGCTCCAGCACGACCACCGGGCCGAAGACCTCCTCGTCCACCACCCGGCAGCCCCGGGGGACGTCCGCCAGCACGGTGGGCGCGTGGTGGGCCCCGGCGCGGGTGCCGCCGGTGAGGACGCGCGCGCCCGCCGCCACCGCCTCGGCCACCCAGGACCCGACCCGCGCGGCGGCGGCCTCGTCGATCAGCGGACCGACGTCGGTGGCCGGGTCGGTGGGCACGCCCGTGCCCAGTCCCCGCACGCGCGCCACCACGGCACCCTCCAGCGCCTCGTACACGTCGGCGTGGGCGTACACCCGCTGCACGGAGATGCACGACTGCCCGCCCTGGTACATGGCGAACGTGGCGATCCGCGACGCGGCGAAGTCGAGGTCCGCGGCGTCCGCCCAGTCCGGGCACACCACGGCCGCCGCGTTGCCGCCCAGCTCCAGCACGACGTGCTTGCGCGGCACGCGGTCCAGGATCGAGTAGCCGACCGGGCCCGATCCGGTGAACGACACCACCGGCAGGCGCGGGTCCTCGGTCAGCCGGCCGGCGGCCTCGTTCGGCAGCGGCAGCACCGACCACGACCCGGCGGGCAGGTCGGTCTCCGCCAGCAGCGAGCCCAGCAGCAGGGCCACCAGCGGAGTGGTCGGGGCGGGCTTGACGACGATCGGCGCGCCGACCGCGAGCGCCGGGGCGACCTTGTGGGCCACCAGGTTCAGCGGGAAGTTGAACGGCGCGATGCCCAGGACGGGGCCGCGCGGCACCCGCCGGACCAGCGCCAGCCTGCCGTTCGCCGCCGGATCGGTGTCGAGGCGCTGGAGCTCGCCGGAGAACCGCCGCGCCTCCTCCGCCGCCCACCGGAACGTGGACACCGCCCGCGTCACCTCGACGCGCGACCACTTCACCGGCTTGCCGGACTCGGCGGTGATCAGCGACGCCACCTCGTCCGCCCGCTCCGCCAACCGCCGGGACACGTGGTCCAGCGCGGCGGCGCGCGCGTGCGCGGGCAGCGCGGCGAACCCGGCCGCCGCGGCGTGCGCGGCGGCGACCGCCCGCTCCACGTCCGCCGCCGTCGCGTTCGACGTGACGCCCGCGAGGGCGCCGTCGTGCGGCGTGCGGACCTCGACCCGGTCCTCGCCCGTCGAGGGGGAACCGGCCACCCAGTACGGCGTCGTCACGGCTGCATCGCTCCTTCGAGCACGTCGAGGCCCTCGGCCAGCACCTCGTCCGGGATGGTCAACGGGGGCAGCAGGCGCACCACGTCGCCGCGCGTGCCGCAGGTCAGCACGACGACGCCCGCCGCGTGGCAGCGCGCCGCGACCCGGGCGGCGGCCTCGGCGGAGACCAGCTCCACCGCCAGCATCGCGCCCCGGCCGCGCGCCTCGACGACGCCCGGCAGGGTGCGCAGGCGGGGCAGGACGGTCGCCTCGATCCGCCGGGCGGCGGCGTTCAGGTCCAGTTCGCGCATGGTGTCGATCGCGCCCAGGGCGGCGGCGCACGCGATCGGGTTGCCGCCGTAGGTGCCGCCGAGCCCGCCGGCGTGCACCGCGTCCAGCACCTCGGCGCGGCCGGTCACGGCGGCCAGCGGCAGGCCGCCCGCGATGCCCTTCGCCGTGGCCACCAGGTCCGGCACCACGTCCTCGTGGTCGCACGCGAACCACGACCCGGTGCGGCAGAACCCCGTCTGGACCTCGTCGGCGACCAGCAGCGCGCCGTGCTCGCGGCACCACGCGGCCAGCTCGCCCAGGAACCCCGGCGCGGGCACCACGAACCCGCCCTCGCCCTGGATCGGCTCGACCACCACGCACGCCACCTCGTCGGGACGCTCCACCGCCGCCACCGCCCGGCGCGCCGCCCCCGGACCCGGCAGGCCGTCGTGCAGCGGGTAGGAGCCGGGCACCCGCCGCACGCCCGGCGCGAACGGCCCGAACCCCTGCTTGTAGGGCACCTCCTTGGCGGTCAGCGCCATCGCGAGGTTCGTGCGGCCGTGGTAGGCGTGGTCGAACACCACCACACCCGGCCGCCCGGTCGCGTGCCGGGCGATCTTCACCGCGTTCTCCACGGCCTCCGCGCCCGAGTTGAGCAGCACGGACCGCTTCTCGTGCGCGCCCGGCGTCAGCTCCGCCAGCCGCTCGCACACCTCCACGTAGCCCTCGTAGGGCGTGACCGTGAAGCAGGTGTGGGTGAACCGGTCCACCTGCTCGTGCACGGCCGCCGCGACGCGCGGGGCGGGGTTGCCGACCCCGGTCACCGCGATGCCGGACGCCAGGTCGATCAGCCGGTTGCCGTCCACGTCGACCAGCAGCCCCGGCTCGGCGTGGTCCACGAACACCGGCAGCGTCGAGCCCACGCCCGCCGCCACGGCGCCCTTGCGGCGCTCGCCCAGCTCGCGGGAGCGGGGGCCGGGGATCTCGGTGCGCAGTCGTGCCACGCCACCAGCATCGCCCCGCCGGGACTCCCTGGCCACTGGCCACCCGGGACAGTGGGGTGTACACAGTGTCGATGTCGTTGACGGTGGGCGCGCTGGCCCGCGAGGTCGGGTTGACCGTGCTGGTGGACGCGGGGCTGGACCGCGAGGTCACCTGGGTGCACAGCACAGAACTGGCCGACCCGGCGCCGTTCCTGGAGGGCGGCGAGCTGCTGCTCACCACGGGGCTCGCGCCGGGACCGCACGACGAGTACGTGCGCCGGCTCGTCGCGGCGGGGGTGTCGGGCCTGGGCTTCGGCACCGGGCTGAGCCACGAGGAGGTGCCCGCCGGCCTGGTGCGCGCCGCTGCCGGGGCCGGGCTGGCGCTGCTGGAGGTGCCGCGCGCCACGCCGTTCATCGCGATCGGCAAGGCCGTGGCGAGGTCGGCGTACGCGGCGGTCGCCCGGGTCGACCGGGCGCAGCGGGTGCTGACCAGGGCTGCCGTCGAGACGGGGGCCGCCGGGGTGGTCGAGGCGCTGGCCCGGCTCGTCGGCGGCGCGGTCGTGCTGCTCGACGCGGTCGGCGAGCGCGTGCACGTGGTGGGCGACCCGCCGGACCTGGGCGGGGTGGTGCGCGGGGCGGGCGGTCCGGCGAGCGCGACCTGGTGGGAGGGGGAGCGGCAGGTCGGCGTGCAGGCGCTGGCCGGGCGCGGGCACCTGGCGGTGGCGGCCCCGGTCCTGGACGCGGGCGTGGTCAACGTCGCCGCGTCGTTGCTCGCGCCGGTGCTCGCGCGGGCGGCCGAGGTCGAGGCGGTGCGCCGGGAGTTGGGGTTCCGGCTGCTGCTGGCCGGTGTCGTGGTGGACGGGCTGCCCGAGCCGCCGTTCCGCGTGTTCGTGCTGCGCGGCGCGCCCGCCGAGCCCCCGGGGTTCCGGGCCGAGGTGGACGGGCGCACGGTCGTGCTGGCGCACGAGGTGGACGTGCCGGCCGCCGCGTCGCGCCCGGTCGGGCCCACCGAGGTGGCCCGCGGCTACCGGGAGGCGCTGCGCGCGCTGGAGGAGGGCGTGGACCGGTTCGAGGACGTGGCCGCGGCCGGGCTGCTGGCGCCCGGCGCGGCGGCCCACGCGGAGGCGCTGCTCGCGCCGCTGGACGACGTGCTGCGCGAGACGCTGCGGGTGTGGCTGTCCTGCCACGGCCAGGCCGATCCCGCCGCCGCCCGGCTGGGCGTGCACCGGCACACCGTGCGCAACCGCGTGCGCCGCGCCGAGCGGCTGCTCGGGCGCCCGCTGGACGCGGCCGGTACCCGGGCCGAGCTCTGGCTGGCACTGCACGCCGCGCAGTAGGCCCCGGCCCCGCGACCGTCCTACCCGGGGGATCACCTCGGCGCGCCCGCGTCCCGCGACCTTCGTCGCCGCCGTCCTGACCGCCTCCGCCGCCCTGTTCGCCGCCGCGTGGACGTGCCCACCGCCACCCTGCCGCCGACCGGCACCACCACACCGCCGACCAGTCCCCGCTCGCCCCCGGCACCCTGAAGGACGATCTGTGCCGAACCACTCGAACGTGTGGTTTCCGGTATGGGTCCGACCGACTCGATGTCACCCGGACGGGTGTTTACGTAAGGTTCTTCCCGATCGGTTTGCCGAACCAACGGGTGATTTGGAAGCGCTTCGAGACGGGTACGCGGTCTCGAAGCGGTGAATGTGGTGGCCGGTCCGGGCGGGGCGCGGTAACTTCCGCCGTTCCGAGGGTCGGCGTCGACGCGGTGGAGGATCGACCGGATGTGGGACGGTGACCTGACCGGCGAGGTGATCGGCGGCAGGTACGCCCTGGGCACCCTGTACGGCTCCGGCGGCATGGCCGAGGTGTACCGGGCGAGGGACGTGGAACTCGACCGCAAGGTCGCGGTCAAGTTCTTCCTGGGCCAGGCGGCCGACGAGGACCGCATCCGCCTCGACCGCGAGGCGCGGGTGCTGGGCGAGCTGAGCTGCCCCGGCCTGGTCGAGGTCTACGACACGGGCGTGCACCGCGACCGGCCGTACTTCGTCATGCAGCCGGTCGAGGGCGGCACGCTGCGCCGCCGGATGCGCGAACCCCTCGCGCCCGCGGTCGTGGCCCACGTCGGCGCGCAGGTCGCGGGAGTGCTGGCCCACGTGCACGACCACGGTGTCGTGCACCGCGACGTGAAGCCGTCGAACATCCTGCTCGACCCGACCGGGCGGCGCGCGTACCTCGCGGACTTCGGCCTCGCGCTCCAGGCGCAGGTGACCCGGGTGACCCGCTCCGGGGTCCTGGTCGGCACCGCCGGCTACCTCGCGCCCGAGCAGGTGCGCGGTGCCGACGTGTCGCCCGCCTCCGACGTCTACGCGCTCGGCCTCGTGCTGCTGGAGTGCCTGACCGGCCGCCCCGAGTACCCCGGCGGCGACACCGAGGCCGCGTTGGCCCGGCTGCACCGCTCGCCGCGCGTCCCGGCGGACCTGCCCGACCCGTGGCCGGCGGTGCTCACCGCCATGACCGCGCCCGAACCGGCCGACCGGCCCACCGCCGCCGAGTGCGAACGCCTGCTCACCCTGGCCGAGCGCGGCAGCGACGGCGTCCCGCCGCTGACCGCCCCCGGCGCCGGGGGCGCGCGGCCCAAGTCCGGCCCCGCCGCGCACCGCCTGCGCCGACCGGCCAACCGGGTGCTGCTGGGCGGTGCGGCGGCGGCCGCGGCGGCCCTGGTGGCGCTGACCGCGGTGAACCTGCTGGGCACGACCGGACCCGAGGGGGAGGTCGGCCACCCCGGCGGGGGAGTGGCCCCCACGAGCGTGCGCGAGGTCGCCGTGGTCCCGCCCGCCACCGACGGCACCACGCCCGACGACGGCGACCCGGCCCGCGCCCAGGACCCGGCCCGCGCCCAGGACCCGACCGGTGCCGACGACCCCGCGGGCGCCGACGACCCCGCGGGCGCCGACGACCCGGCCGGTACCGGCGCCACCCCGTCGGCGCCCGCGCCCGGGTCGCCTCCCACGACGGTCGTGGGAGCGGTGCCCACCACGCCGGCCGCGCAGGGGGCCCCGCAGACCGGGGCGCCGCCCACGGGCAGGGCGGAGCGGACGGCCAACCCGAGCTCCCCGGTGGTCCCGCCGGGCAGGAGCAGGGGCAACGAGAACAGCCAGGGGTGAACCGGCGCCGGCCGGATCAGCGCAGGGCGGGCAGCAGTTCGCCCTTGGCGAAGTCCAGGAACTCCTGCTGGTGGTCGCCGCCGATCTGCACCAGCGCCAGGTCGGTGAACCCGGCCTCGCGGAACTCCGCCACCGCCTCGACGATCGGCTCGACGTCCGGCCCGCACGGGATCTGCCCCGCCACGTCCTCCGGTCGCACGAACTGCGTCGCGCCCGCGAACCCGGCCGGGCCCGGCAGCTCGGCGTTGACCTTCCAGCCGCCCGCGAACCAGCGGAACTGGTCGTGCGCCCGCGCCACCGCCCGGTCCCGGTCGGGGTCCCAGCAGATCGGCAGCTGCCCGATCTTGCGCGACCCCCTGCTCTGGAAGACGTCCCACTCCTTGCCCAGCTCGGGGTTCGGCTCGGTGGACACCATCGCGTCCGCAATCGGTGCGAACGTGCGCACCGACTGCGAGCCCGACACCGCCACCGCGATGGGCACGCGCTGGTCGGGCAGGTCCCACAGCTTCGCCGAGTCCACCCGGAAGTGGTCACCCGAGTAGTTGACGTACCCGCCGTCGAACAGCATCGAGATGATCTCCACGGCCTCGCGCAGCAGCTCGTGCCGCACGTTCACCGGAGGCCAGCCGCGGCTCACGACGTGCTCGTTGAGGTTCTCGCCCGCGCCCAGGCCGAGGGTGAACCGGTTGTCCGACAGCAGTTGCACGGTCGCGGCCTTCTGCGCCACCACGGCCGGGTGGTAGCGCATCGTCGGGCACGTCACGTACGTCATCAGCTCGACCCGCCGGGTGGCCTGGGTGACCGCGCCCAGCACGCTCCACGCGTACGGCGCGTGCCCCTGCTCGTCCAGCCAGGGCGAGTAGTGGTCGCTCATCACCTCGAAGTCGAAGCCGGCCTGCTCGGCCAGCGCGGCGTGCCGGACCAGGTCACGGGGCCCGGCCTGCTCGGTCATGAGGGTGTAGCCGATCCGCACGGTTCCTCCTACGCCATGGGCAGGTCGGTGAGGTCCGCCCGCAACCGGTCGAGTTCCTCGTAGACTGCCGACGCGCCGGCCTCCCGCAACTCGGCCTCGCCGAAACCACCCGTGCGCACGCACACCACGGGCAACCCGGCCCGCCGGGCGGCCTCGCAGTCCCACACCGAGTCGCCGATCACCACGGCCCGCCCGTCGCCACCGACCCGGCCGAGGGCCACCTCGATCAGGTCGGGCGCGGGCTTGCTCGCCTCGACGTCGTCGGAGGACGTGGACACCACGTCGGGCGCGTCGATCAGCTTCACGTAGCGGTCGACGTGCCCGCGCTTGCCCGAGCTGGCCAGCACCACGGCGAAGTCCTGCTCCAGGGCGGCGGAGACCAGGCGGTGCGCGCCCTCCAGCGGGCGGACCTCGTCCAGCATCGGCTCGAACTCGGCCTCCCACGCCGCCCGCAGGTCGTCGCCGCGCTCGCGCTCCACGTGCTCGCCGGCGACGGCGGCGACCAGCTTGTCCCCGCCCATCCCGATGGCGCGGTGCAGCCGCCACGTGGGGATCGTGATGTCGAAGCGGCGGAAGGCGCGGAACCAGGCGACCGCGTGGTGGAAGTTGGTGTCCACCAACGTCCCGTCGACGTCGAGGACCAGCGTGTTGGTCATTGACCCGGGTTAACCCGACCGGAGCACGGGCAAACCGCCCCGGTCGGCCTCCCCGGATCGGCCTCGGGTCGGTCTCCCCGGGTCAGCCGACGTCGTCCAGGAAGTCCTCGATCAACCGGGCCCAGGCGGCGGGCGCCTCCACGGCCGGGGCGTGGCCGCTGTCCAGCTCGGCCCACCGGGCGCCCGGGACGAGGTCGGCCAGCCGGCGCGTGGTGGCGGGCGTGATCATCCGGTCGTGCTTGGTGCCGATGACCAGCGTCGGCACGTCCAGCGCCGGCAGCTCGCCGGTCAGGTCGATCCGCTCCACCAGGTCCACCTGCTCGGCCGAACCGGGCGGGACGGTCAGCGCGACCAGCTCCAGGAACCCGTCGAGCTGCTCGGCGGTCATCCGCCGCCGCGTGGGCTCGCCCACGGCGGCCGGCACGAGGAAGCGGGCGAGGTCGGCCCGGTCGCCGGCCAGCAGGCGCCGCCACTCCCGCATCCGGACCCGGGTCTCGTCGTCGATGCGCGCGAACCCCGCTGTGAGCACCAGGGCGCTCACCCGTTCGGGGTACCGCAGGGCGAGGTTCACCGCCACCGCGCAGCCCATCGAGAACCCGACCACCGCGAACCGCTCCTCGCCGTCGGCCGCGACGACGAGCCGGTCGGCCAGGTCGTCGAGCCGCAGCGGGCCGGTCGCGCGCGGGGTCGTCCCGGAACCGGGGAAGTCCACCGCGTGGACCTTGCGCTTGCGGGACAGCATCGGGATGAGCGGGCTGAAGTTGGCCCGGACGGTACCGCCGGCACCGTGGGCGAGGAGGAGTGCGGGAGTCACCCGGTCGATTGTGCCGGGCGCCGATGACGTAGCGCCCACACCCGCGCGCGGAGCGCGCTCCGCGGCCGGTCCGGCCGCGGCCTCAGGCCGGTGGGCCGACGTACACGCGGATGGCCGTGCCGCTGCCGCCCGTGTGCACCCGGACGAGGTCGCACAGCAGGTTGACCAGCATCACGCCGTAACCGCCGGGCGTGTGGGCGCCCGGGTTGTTCCGGCCGACCATCGGGTCGGTCAACCTGCCCGCGTCGCGGACCTCGCACACCACCACGCCGCCCTCCCGCCACACCAGCAACGTGCCCGAGCCGCCCGCGTGGACCACGCTGTTCGTGGTCAGCTCGTTCACCGCGAGCACCAGGTCCTCGACCTGGTCGGCGGACAGCCCGGTCGCGTTGGCGAACCCGGCGACCAGCCGCCGCGCGTCGGCCAGCGAGTCCAGGTCGAACCGGCGCGCGGTGGCGTCCGCGGGCGGCTCGGGCAGCGGCCGGTTGAACTCCTCGGCGGTGAGGAACGGCTCCCGGTACCCGGTGCTCGACCTGCGCCGCCCGTCCTCCACCACCGTCAGGTGGGTGGTCTCGACCTCGCGCACGACGTGCGGGGCCAGGGCGGTCGCGTCGTAGGGGCACAGCATCCAGGCCGGGCGGTCCTCGAACGCCGTGTTGACCATGGCCTCGTGCTGCACGCACGCCGGGTACTCCAGCTCCGTGCGCTCCGGCCAGACCGCCTCGCCGACGATCCGCACCCGCGCGGCCGACGAGTTGTCGGCGAACGCCGCCAGCACGCCGGGCAGGATGCGGCCGGGGTTGCGCCCCGCCTGCTTCATGTCGAGGAACTCGACGCGGTCGGCCTCCGCGCCCAGCGCGCCCCGCAGCAGCGCGATGCCCCGCTTCGGCACGGCGACCAGCACGGGCTCGCCCGCGTTCAGGCCGTCGCGCACGAACGGCACCGCTCCCGCGAGGTACTGCTCGTCGTCGCGGTACAGCAGCGCCTCGTGCGCGAAATCGACCACCGGGCAACCTCCGGACGGTGTGGGTCAACCCGTCCAGTATCACCCCCGGTGATCCCGGCCGAGCGGACGGTGCAGGCAGACCCGCGTGTCCGGGTCGAGCCCGCGTGCCGCTTCCGCCGCCACGACCGCGCGCAGACCGGGAGACGGGTCGGTGACCTCGCGGAACCCGAGCCGCCGGTAGTAGGGCGCGTTCCACGGGATGTCCCGGAAGGTGGTGAGGGTGAGCGCGGTGAGGCCTCGTTCGGCGGCCCACCGCCCGACCTCGTCGAGCAGGGCCGCGCCGATGCCGCGCCGGGCGTGGCCCGGGTAGACGCTGACCTGCTCCACGTGCGCGGCGCCCTCGACTTCCGCCACGGCGACCCAGGCGACCGGGTGCGGGTCGACCGCGACCCACACGCGCAGGTGCTCCAGGGTGCTCAGCGGCATCGGGTCGTCGTCGGCGACCTCCGGCATGCCGTGGTCGCGGAAGGGTTCGCCGGAGGCGCGTTCGACCTCGGGCAGCAGCGGCAGTTCGTCCGGGCGGGCGGGGCGGATGTCCACCCCGGGATGATCAGCCGGCGGTCAGGTTCTGCTCAACCTCGTTCGCGAGGGCTTCCAGGAAGCGGGCGGCGAACTGCTCGTCGGGGCAGCCGTCCACGGTCAGCTCGGCCACGCTGCCCGCCGCACCCGCCAGCGACACCCGCAGCTCGCCCCGGCAGCCCTCGTCGGCCAGCGGTTCCCAGGTCAGCAGCAGCCGGTCGTAGTCGGCGGCCAACTGCACCTGGCGCTGCCCCTCGTCCACGCTCCCGCCCCCGCGCAGGATCAGCACGTCGTCGGAGCGCCCGACCACCTCGTGGGGGCCGGGCAGCCACGACGCCAGCCGCGAGGGGTCGGCGGCGGCGTTGAAGACCAGGTCGGGCAGGGCGGGGACGTCTCGTCGGGCGTGGATGGTCACGACCTGTCGGTTACCCCGTTCGGCGCGCCGCACACCGGGTAACCGGGCGCCATGACGACAGCCGAGGAGCCGGTGGACCCGGACGAACTGGCCGAAGAGGCGCCCATCGACCCCACGCCCCAGGAGGTGGACGAGTACCGGGAGGCGATCGGCGACGACCCGGCCCCCTCCTGACCCGAGAGTCCAAACCCCCCGGGCCCCGAGAGTCCGACGTCCGGGCTCAGGGAGTTCCACACCCAGGTCGGATCGGCGGTGACGCGATGTTCCTGGACGTAGAACCCGGATGTCCTGGACGTTGGACTCTCGGGACCGGACGTCGGACACTCGGGTCAGGGAGTGGCGCTGCCCGGTTCGGTCAGGGTGCGCATCGCGCGGGCCTTGAGCGGGTCGGGGAGGGCGCGGCTCGTCGCGGCCTGGACCTTGTTGCGCAGGGAGCCGGCCACCACGTGGTCCTTGCCCGCCATCAGCGCGTCGAAGCCCTCGCGCGCCACGTCCGCCGGGTCGTCCTTCGGACCGGTCGCGATCTTGGTGTCCTCCATCCCCGCGCGGCGGAAGAAGTCCGTGTCCGTCGGACCCGGCATCAGCGCGGTCACCGTGACGCCGCTGTCGCGCAGCTCCTCGCGCAGCGACTGCGCGAACGACGCCACGAACGCCTTCGACGCCGCGTACACGGAGTGGAACGGACCGGGCCCGGTCGCCGCCACCGATGAGGTGAACAGCACCCGTCCGGTACCGCGCTCCACCATCGGCGGCACGAGCCGCTTGGCCAGGTGCACGGCCGAGGCGATGTTCAGGTCCACCACCCGCAGGTGCGCGCGCAGGTCGCTGTCGTCGACGAAGTCGCCCCCGACGCCGACACCCGCGTTCACGGCGAGCGCGTCCACCGGCCGCCCGAGGTGCTCGACCACCGCCACCAGGTCCTCGTTGCCGTCGTACGAGGCCAGGTCGGCGCGCACCGCCTCCACCCGCGCCCCGTCGGTCGACAGCTTCCGCGCCACCTCTTCGACGGCCGGGTTCTCCGCCGCCACGACGAGGTCGAAGCCCTCGGCCGCGAACACCCTCGCCAACTCCAGCCCGATGCCGCTCGACGCGCCCGTCACCACTGCCAGCGGTCGGTTCTCCGTGGTACCCATGAAGCACGATTACCCTGAGTCAAGTCACCCAATCCGGTTTCACTCGTACTCACAGTGGGCACCCCCCACTGCCACTCAGAAGCGATAGGCGGTGACGGATGCCCGGAAGACGAGCCCAGGTGGGTGTGCTCGACGTCGGGTGTTTCAGCGCTCATCTCGTGGTGGTGGACGGTTCGCCCTCGCGGCCGGTCCTCTCGCACAAGACCCGACTCAGGCTCGACCGGCTCCTCGACCGGCACAACCGGGTGGTCCCCGAAGGCGTGGACAAGGTGGTGGCCGCCGTGCGCGCGGTCCGCGTCATCGCCGAGCGCGAGGGCGTCACCGACGTGGTGCCGTTCGCGACCTCCGTGATCCGCGACGCCCCCAACGCCGACGAGGTGATCGCCGAGGTCGCCCGCCGCACCGGCACGGTGCTGCGCGTGCTGCCCGGCCACGAGGAGGCCCGCCTGGCGTACGTGGCCGCGCGCCACTGGTTCGGCTGGGGCGCCGGCCCGCTGCTGGTGCTCGACGTCGGCGGCGGCACGGTCGAGGTCGCCGCGGGCGATGGCGGCACGCCGACGTTGACCCGGTCGCTGCCGCTGGGCGCCCGCACGCTGACCCGCCGGCTCGTCGTCGACCGCGACGAGGTCCTGGAGCGGGTTCGCGCCGCCCTGGACGACGTGGTCGTCGACGTGTCCCCGGCGGACCACCGGGCGGTGGCCTGCTCGAAGGTGTTCCAGCAGTTGGCCCGCCTCACCGGCGCGCGCCCCCAGCACGAGGGGCCGTACGTGCCGCGCTCGCTGCGCCTGGACGACCTGCGCCACTGGGTGCCGAGGCTGGCCCGGGTGCCCGCGCCGAAGCGCGCCCGGCTGCCGGGCATCTCGCGGCACCGCGCCGAGCAGTCGCTGGCCGGGGCGCTGGTGGCCGAGGCGCTGATGGTGGCCACCGACCACGACGTGGTGGAGATCTGCCCCTGGTCCACCAGGGAGGGGCTGCTGCTCGAACTGGGCGCGCAGGCCGATGACGAGTACAGCCGGGTGGCATGAGGGGAACGGCGATGCTGGCGCTGTCGGTCGAGGCCCATCGGACGGGGTGCGCGGTGGTGGTGGCGACCGGGGAGCTGGACCTGGCCGGAGCGCGCCGGGTGCTCGACAAGCTGGACCGCCTGGTCACCGAGGGGCGGGACCGGATCGTGCTCGACATGTCCGGTGTCGCGTTCTGCGGCGCCCAGGCGATGAGCGCGCTGGTGCGCACGCGGGCCAGGGCGCAGCGCGCCGGCGGCTGGCTGCGGCTGGCCGCCGTGCCGCCGCACGTGCGGCGCGTGTTCGAGCGCACCGACCTCGACCGGCTGTTCCCGCGCTACCCGGACGTGGGGTCGGCGGCCACCGGTCGTGCCGTTTCGCCGCCGCCGGCGCGGGTAGCCGAGCCGGGACCACCGTCCCAGGCGAGGTGACCCAGGAGGCTTGCGCATGAGCACCACCACGCACGTGCCGCACCCGGTGCGCGCGGCGGCGATCGCGGTGTCGGTCGTGTTCCTGCTCGTGGGGGTGCTCGGGTTCGTCCCGGGGATCACCGCCCACCTGGACCGGATCGCGTTCGCCGGACCGGACTCGGGGGCGCACCTGCTGGGCGTGTTCCACGTGTCCGTGCTGCACAACCTGGTGCACCTGCTGTTCGGCGCGGTCGGCCTGCTGGCGGCGCGCACCGTGCCCGGCGCGCGCGGCTTCCTGATCGGCGGCGGCGCGGTGTACCTGGTGCTGTGGTTCTACGGGCTGGTCGTGGACAAGGGCAGCGCCGCCGACTTCGTCCCGCTCAACGCCGCCGACGACTGGTTGCACCTCGGGCTCGGCGTGGGCATGGTCGCGCTCGGCCTCGGCCTCAAGAGCAGTCCGGTGGCCCGCAGTGCGTGAGCGGTTCGCGTCGGCGTTCCGCGCGGTGGCCCGGGCCCGCGGCGGCGCACGCGCCTTCCACCCGCGTGGGCGGTGGTGCGCGGGCACCCTGACCGCCACGTTCGACCCGGCCCTGCCACTGCCCGAGGGGGCCACCGAGGTGGCCGTGCGACTCTCCAAGGGCGCGGGCACCCCCGGTGGGCTGCCCGACGTGCTCGGGATGGCGTTCCAGCTGCCCGGCCCGTGGGACGTGCTGCTGTCCACGTCGTCCGCCCGCGTCGTGCCCAGGCCCGCCCGCACCTGGTCGAGTGCCCGCTACGGCAGCGTCACGCCGTTCCGCTCGAACGGCCGGGTCGTGTGGCTCGCGGCCGTTCCCGAGCCGGGGCAGACCGGGGCGGCCGACCTCGACGCGATGCCCGACGCGCTGCGGTTCGGGCTGGAGGTGAGCGGCCCGTGGCGGCCGGTCGGCACGCTGGTCGTGCGCCCCTGCACCGAGGCCGTCGGCCCCCCGGCGTTCGACCCGGTGCACAACCTGCCCGCGGGCGTCGAGCTCGCGCCGGCCGCGCTCGCGCGTCTGCGCGACTGGGCGTACCGGGGGAGCAGGAGCGGGCGCGGTGCCCTGATCGAGTGAGCTGTTTACCCTGATCAGGCGACCCTTCCAGGAGCGTGGCGGGCCCCATGCCCGGGTAGACGTGGTGCATGACGAGGACCCGTCGCGAACCACGCCCCGGACCCCGCCGGGCACGGGCCCGCTCGACCCGGGTCCTCACCGCCTGCCTCGCGGCGGGAGCCCTGCTCCTCGCGGGCGCGGGCCGCGGCACCGGGCAGTCCGAGGGCACCGGGCAACCCGAGGGCACCGTGCTGGGCATCGGCAAGCCCGGCGCGGTGAAGGACAGCTACATCGTCGTGCTGCGCGACGACGCGGCCACCGCGCAGCAGACCCAGTTCCTGTCCGGGCAGCTCGGCGTCCGCTACGACGGCGAGGTCCGGTACACGTACACCGCGACCGTCCGCGGCTTCTCCGTCACCATGCCCGAGGAGCGGGCCCGCCTCCTGGCCGCCGACCCGGCGGTCGAGTACGTCGAGCAGGACGCCGTCGCGCGCGCCACCGGCACGCAGGACGACCCGACGTGGGGCCTCGACCGCGTCGACCAGGAGAAGCTGCCGCTGGACTCGAAGTACACCTACCCGAACACCGCGCCGGACGTGACCGCGTACGTCATCGACACCGGCGTCCACAAGGCGCACGCCGACTTCGGCGGCCGGGCCGTCGACGGCTACGACTTCATCGACGACGACTCCACCGCCCAGGACTGCAACGGCCACGGCACGCACGTCGCGGGCACCATCGGATCGGCCACCTACGGCGTGGCCAAGGGCGTGAAGCTGGTCGGTGTGCGGGTGCTCGACTGCCAGGGTTCCGGGCAGTGGTCGCAGATCATCGCCGGCGTGGACTGGGTGGCGCGCGACGCGTCCGGGCCCGTGGTGGCCAACCTGAGCCTCGGCGGCGCCGCCGACTCCACTGTGGACAGCGCGGTCAAGCGCCTCGTCGCCGCGGGCGTGACCACCGTCGTGGCGTCGGGCAACGACAACCGCGACGCCTGCTCCTCGTCCCCGGCGCGCACGCCCGAGGCGATCACCGTCAACGCGACGGACAGCTCGGACGACCGCTCCGAGTTCTCCAACTACGGCTCGTGCACGGACATCTTCGCGCCGGGCACGGGCGTCACCTCGACGTGGAACAACGGCGGCACCCGGGCGATCAGCGGCACCTCGATGGCCACGCCGCACGTGGCGGGCGCGGCGGCGCTGTACCTGTCGGCCAACCCCTCGGCCGCCTCGGCGACGCCCGCCGCGGTCGTCAAGGCGCTGACCGACAACGCCAGCGCCGGTGTCGTGCGGGGCCCCGGCTCGGGGTCGCCGAACAAGCTGCTCAACACCGCGTTCATCGGCGGTGGCGACGACCCCGCGTGCGAGGGCGGTGCCAACACCGAGGACGTGGCGATCCCGGACGCGGGCGAGGCGGTGACGTCGTCGATCACGATCTCGGCCTGCGCCGGGCGCGGCACGGCGTCGACGCCGGTCGAGGTCGACATCGCGCACCCGTACACGGCGGACCTGGCCGTCGACCTGGTGGGGCCGAGCGGCGCGGTGTTCCCCCTGCGGGGGGCGGGCGGGCCCAACTCGTCCGACGGCATCCACGAGACGTTCACCGCGGACACCTCGGCGGAGGAGCGCAATGGCACGTGGAAGCTGCGGGTGAAGGACGTCCACACCTACGACACCGGCGTCATCGAGGGCTGGTCGATCAGCTTCTGAGTGCCCGCCCCCGCGGAGGAACCGATGTCGCGCCGACCGGTGGTCCTCCACCTGTCCACCACCGACGTCGTGCGGGACCCGGGCCCGGGCTCACCGAGCAACTGCTCAACACCCGCCGCGAGTCGTACGTCCGGACCGCGCGAGTCGTACGTCCAGGTCGCGCGAGTCGTACGTCCAGGTCCGATGAGTCCTACGCTCAGGACGCCTGAGTTCTTCACCCGCGAGTAGGCAACGAGCCTGAACGTAGAACTCGGCAGTCCTGAACGTACGACTCGGCAGTCCTGAACGTACGACTCGCGCGACCTGAACGTACGACTCGCGCGGTCTGGACGTACGACTCGCGGGAGGGGGGTCAGACCTGCTGGGGCAGGTGGTCGAGTCGGGCGAGTCGGCTTTCCACCCGGGCCGCCAGGACGTCGCGCCGCTGGGAGCGGAACAGCCCCGCCGCCTCCACCCAGGCAGCGCGCGCCTCGTCGGGCCTGCCCAGGGCGGCCAGCGGGTGGCCGATGCCCTCCAGGGCCTCGGCCGCGCCGTAGGTGTGGTCCAGTTCGCGGAACAGGCCGAGCGCCTCCTGGTAGCACTCCAGGGCCTGCTCGTGCCGACCGGCGCTCCGGGCGATGTAGCCGAGGCTGTCCAGCGTGGCCGCGACGCCGTTGCGGTCGCCGTGCGCCCGGTGCAGGGCCAGCGCCGCCCGGCAGTGCTCGGACGCCCGGTCCGGCACGTCGAGCAGCGCGTAGTACCAGCCCACCATGTTCAGCGCGACCGCCTCCCGCGCCCGGTTGTCGCCTGCCCGCAGCACGTCGAGCGCCTTGAGGCTGTGCTCCAGTGCCCGCGGCACGTCGTCGTGCAGCTCCCACGCCCACGCCAGCGCGATGTGCGTGTGCGCCAGCAGGAACCCGTCACCGGTGGCCCCGGCCAGCGCGACGGCCCGGTCCAGGTGGCGCATCGCCTCCTCGTGCCGGTGCACCTTGGCGTGGGCGAAGCCGACGTTGCGGTGCACCAGGACGCGGGTCGCCGGGTCGGGGTCCCGGTCGGCCGCGGCCAGCGCGCCCCGCCACAGCCGCAGGTTGTCGTGCAGGTGGCCGCGGCGCACGTGGAACGACGTCATCACCATCGCCAGCTGCCACACCACCGTCCACCGGCCGAGCGCGGCGGCCGTGTCCTGCACGGCCAGCAGGCAGCCGTGCTCGGCGTCGAACCAGGCCACCGCGGCCAGGTCGTCCGCCAGCGGCAGCGGGTGGCAGCCCGGCGCGGGCGGTGCCACGTCCACCGGTGTCGCGGCGGGGTCGAGCGCCCGGTGCCCGGTGTGCGCGGTGTGCAGGTAGAAGTCCACGACCCGGTGCAGCGCGGCGTCGAGGTCGGCCGGGTCGAGGTCGCGCCGCGCCGTTTCGGCGGCGTAGCGGCGCACCAGGTCGTGCATCCGGTACCGGCCGCGCGCGTCACGGGCCACCAGCGACGCCTGCTCCAGGTCGCGAAGCACGGCCAGCGCGCGGCACGGCTCCAGGCCGGTGAGGTTCGCCGCGGCGTGCTGGTCGATGTCCGGCCCGGGGGCGAGGCCCAGCAGCCCGAACGCGGTCGCCTGCTCGGCGGTCAGCGCGCGGTGCGACCAGGACAGCACGGTGGTGATGCCGGCCGCCGGGTCGTCGTCCAGCGCCCGGAGGCCCAGGTCGCGCAGTTCGGCGGCGAGCGCGCCCAGCGGGACGTCCGGCTTCATCCGCGCCCGCGCCGCGATGACGCTCAGCGCCAGCGGCAGGCCGCCGCACAGCCGGACCAGCTCGTCCACCGCGCTCGCCTCGGCCGCCGTCCGGGCCGGGCCCAGCCGGGTGGCCAGCAGCCGCCGCGCCTCGTCGTCGCCGAGCACGTCGAGCGCCACGTGCTCCGCGCCGTGCCCGGAGATCAGGCCGCTGAGCTGGTTGCGGCTCGTCACCAGCACCAGGCACGAGTCGGTGCCCGGCAGCAGGGGGGCGACCTGCGCGGTGTCCACGGCGTTGTCCAGCACGATCAGCAGCCGCCGGTCCGCCACCAGCGACCGGAACAGCGCGCCCTGCGCGTGCGGAGCCACCGGGACGCGGCCGGGTTCCACGCCCAGCGCGTCCAGGAAGCCCCTGATCGCGACGGACGGGTCCATCGGCTGCCGGTCCGGGCCGAACCCGCGCAGGTCCACGAACAGCTGGCCGTCCGGGAAGCGTGAGGCGTAGCGGTGGGCCCAGTGCAGCGCGAGCCACGTCTTGCCGATGCCGCCCGACCCGGCGATGGCCGAGATGACCACCGTCCGCGACGACCGGTCCAGGTTCTCGTCCAGCGCGGCCAGCTCGTCGTGCCTGCCCACGAACGACGTCGGCGCGGCCGGCAGCTGGCGCGGCGTCACGACGGGCAGGACGGGCGCGGGGGGCGCGGCGGTCGGCGCGGGGCGGGGCGGGGCGGGCAGCAGCGCGGGGTCGGCGTTGAGGATGCGCCGGTGCAGCTCCCGCAGCGCCGGGCCGGGGTCCGCGCCCAGCTCGGAGACCAGGCGCACGCGGAACCGCTGGTAGTGCTCCAGCGCGTCGGCCGCGCGACGCCCCCGGTACAGGGCGAGCAGGTACTGCCCGGCGACCCGCTCGTCCAGGGGGTGCTCGGCGGCCCGCAGCGACAGCTCCGCCACCAGCTGCTCGCCCTGCCCCAGCCGCAGCCGCACGTCGGTCAGGTCGCACTCCACGACGAACCGCTCCTGGTGCAGCCGGTCGCGCTCGGCGGCGGCCCACGCGCTGCCCAGCCCGGTCAGCGCCTCGCCCCGCCACACGCCCGCGGCGGCGGCCAGCAGCTCGTGCGCCCGCGCGTCGTCACCGGCGGCGGTCATCGCCCGGGACCTCAGGTCCCGGAACCGGTGCAGGTCCACGGCGGTCCGCTCGGCGACCAGCGCGTAGCCGCCGGACCGGCGCACCAGGCTCACGGTCCCGCCCAGCACCTGCCGCAGCCGCGACACGTAGCTCGACAGCGTCGCCTGCGCCCGCCTCGGCGGGTCGGCGCCCCACACCCGCTCCACCAGGCGGTCCGCGGACACCACCTGGTCGACGTCGACGGCCAGCGCGGCCAGCACGCACCGCTGCCGCGCCGGTCCGAGGTCCACCGCACGGCCGTCCACGCGTGCCGCCACCTCGCCGAGCAGGCCGATCTCGACCGCCACAACACCCCCTGCGCTCCGGACCCCAGCCCACCTGCGCCCGCCCCCCATCTGCGCGTTGCAGGAAGGTGCAAGCGGTTCACACGATCGCTCGTGCACAGTTCACGTCGAGGCGACCCGTCAGCGTGGGGGAGCGGGTCGCCTCACCCCAGCCTTCCACAGACGCGCTCGCGGCCGACGGGCCGCCGACCGGGGAACGCCCGACCTCCGGCCTCACTCGTTCGGGTGAGTCGGAGGTCCGCGGCGTCGACGCGGGTACCCCGGTGCGGGGTGTCCACCCGGGACGCGCCGGCGAGGAGGTTCGAGCGGACATGGGTATCGGGGACAGGTTCGACGAGCTGAAGGACAAGGCCAAGGACGCGCTGGGCCAGCACGGCGACAAGGCGGACCAGGGCGTCGACAAGGCCGGGCAGTTCATCGACGAGAAGACCGGTGGCCGGCACTCGGAGCACGTCCAGCAGGGCACGGACAAGGCCAAGGAGGGCCTCGACCGCTTCGCCGAGGACCGGTGAGCCGCGCCGCCCGGTGAGCCACGAGGTCCGGTGACCCACGAGGTCCGGGTGACGTGGAGGAGGGCCGCCCCGCACGGGACGGCCCTCCTCCACGTGATCCCCGCGCGTCCCTACGACAGGCGCGAGGCCAGCAGCTGCTTGCCCTGCTCGGCGTCCTTGCGGCTCTCGGTCTGCGCGCGGCGGAAGAAGTCGGCCAACTCGCTGTCGCCCGTGCGCTCGGCGTCGGCGATGCAGCCCTCCAGGCGCAGCGCGTCGCTCAGGCACGCCTCGACGAACCAGATGATGTTGTAGTCCTTGTCCTGGGTGCCGGTCACTTGACCGGCTTCGCTGGTGGACACGTGACCTCCTCGCTCGGTGTCACCTTGTCGGGTAACCCGCCGACCGGACGCGGAACGCCTTCGGCCCGAAGCGGCGCGGTGGGTCAGTCGGACAGCTCGGCCCAGACGACCTTGCCGGTCGGCGTCGGCTCGGTGCCCCACGCCGTGCTCAGGGCGGCCACGATGATCAGGCCCCGTCCCCGGGAGGAGTCGACCCGGACCGGCTGCGGTCGGGGCTGAGCCGGGGACCGGTCGCCCACCTCGACGCGCAGGCCGGTCGCCGTGCGCGAGACGGTCAGGTCCACCGGACCGATCGCGTGGTCCACCGAGTTCGAGACCAGCTCGGTCACCACCAGCGCGGCGTCCTCCGCCACGTCCTCGGACAGCTCCCACGCCTTCGCGGCGTCGGCCACCACCTGCCGGGCGTGCGCCGACGACGCCGCGGAGGCGGGCAGCGTCACGGCCACCGGCGCCGTTGGCTCGTTGCGCACATCCGCTCCCGTTGATCGGCCGTCACCGCATCGTCGCACACCTACCGCCCGGATCACCCACTGGTCGGGAGGAGTGACGACGCGCCGCACCATCGGCCGCACCGCCGGCGCGGTCGGGTGGCCTAGGCTCGGGCCCCATGGAGTTGCAGGTGCGCAGTGAGGTACGCGATGGCTGGACGGTCGTCGCGGTGTCGGGCGAGCTCGACGCGGACAGCGTCCCGACCCTGTCCGACCTCCTGGAGGAGAGCACGGCCGACCAGGTGGTGGTCGACCTGAGCGGCGTGCCGTTCATGGACACCACCGGCCTGTCGCTGATGCTCGACTGGCACCGGCGCCTGGACGGCACGGGCGGGGAGTTCCGGATGGCGGCGTTGCAGCCGGCGGTGCACAAGCTGTTCCGCCTCACCGAGCTGACCGAGGTCATGCACATCCACGACACCGTGGAGTCCGCGACCGCCTGACCCCGGGGTGTTCCCGCCCGCGCCCGCCCGGAGCGGCGTCAGTCCTGCTCGACGCCGAGGTAGAACGCGATCAGCCGCAGCAGGTGCTCGGTGTCCACGGGCTTGGTCACGTAGTCCGTCGCGCCCGAGGCCAACGACTTCTCGCGGTCGCCCTTCATGGCCTTCGCGGTCACCGCGATGACCGGCAGGTCGGCGTAGCGGGACATGGCGCGGATCGCGGCCATCGTCGCGTTGCCGTCCAGCTCCGGCATCATGATGTCCATCAGCACCAACGTGACGTCGTCGTACTGCTCCAGGGCGCGCACGCCGGTGATGCCGTTGTCGGCGTAGATGACCTGGAGCCCGTGCAGCTCCAGCACGCTGGTGAGGGCGAAGACGTTGCGCAGGTCGTCGTCGACGATCAGCACCTTCTCGCCGTGGAAGCGCATCGGCGGCGGGGGCAGCTCGGTCGGGGCGACCAGCGACTCCGGCGTCGGCTCGACCGGGCTCAGCAGCTCGGGCAGGGACTCCGGCTCGACGACCACCGGCGGCACCGAGCCCTGCTCGCCCAGCGGCAGGTAGAGGGTGAACGTCGAGCCCACGCCGGGTTCGGAGCGGACGTCCAGCCGACCGTCCAGCAGGGTCGCCAGTTCGCGGCTGATCGACAGGCCCAGGCCCGTGCCGCCGTACTTGCGCGACGTCGTGCCGTCGGCCTGCTGGAACGCCTCGAAGATCACCGACAGCTTCTCCGCCGGGATGCCGATGCCGGTGTCCTGCACGTCGAACGCCACCGAGCCCTCGAACAGGCGGATGCGCAGCTTGATCTCGCCGGTGTGGGTGAACTTCACCGCGTTGGACAGCAGGTTGCGCAGGATCTGCTGGAGCCGGTGCTCGTCGGTGTGGAGCGTGGTCGGCACGTCGGGGTCGACCACGATCTCGAAGTCCAGGCCCTTCTCCACCGCCAGCGGTGAGGTCAGCGCCTCCACGTAGGACACGATGTCGGACACCCGCATCGGGTCGGTCTGCACCTGCATGTGCCCGGCCTCGACCTTGGTCAGGTCCAGGATGTCGTCGATCAGCTGGAGCAGGTCCGTGCCGGAGGAGTGGATGGTGCGGGCGAACTCGACCTGCTTGGGGTTGAGGTTGCCGTCGAGGTTGTCGGCGAGCAGCTTGGCCAGGATCAGCAGGCTGTTCAACGGCGTGCGCAGCTCGTGCGACATGTTCGCCATGAACTCCGACTTGTACTTCGACGCCGACGACAGCTGCCGCGCCCGCGCCTCCAACTCCACCGAGCCCGCCCGCAGCTCCTCGGTCAGGCGCTGCGACTCGGCCAGCAGGCTGTCGGTGCGGGCGTTGGCGAGCATCGTGTTGAGGTTGACGCCGATGCTCTCCTTCAGCTGGTCCAGCAGGTCCAGGTGGACCTCGGTGAACTCGCCGAACGACCCCAGTTCGATCACGCCCAGCGTCTCGCCCTGGAACACGATCGGCAGGATCACCAGGTTCGACGGCGGCGCGGACCCCAGGCCCGACCTCACCTCCAGGTACCCCGGTGGCACGTCGGTGACCAGCACCGTCTTCTTCTCCACGGCGACCTGGCCGACCAGCGACTCGCCGCGGGCGAACCGCGCGGGCCGCCCTCCCCGCGGTGACCAGCCGTAGGCGGCGGTCAGCTCCAGCACCTCGGACTCGCCGTCCACCAGGAAGAACGCGCCGTGCTGCGCGGACACCAGCGGCGTCAGCTCGCTCATCACCAGCGACGCCATCGCCTTGAGGTCGCGGTGGCCCTGCATCTGGCCGGACAGCCGGGCCAGGTTGGTCTTGAGCCAATCCTGCTCCTGGTTGGCGCGGGTGGACGCCTTCAGGTTGCCGATCATCCGGTTGATGTTGTCCTTGAGGTCGGCGACCTCGCCGGACGCGTCCACGGTGATCTGGCGGGTCAGGTCGCCCGCCGTGACCGCGGTGGCGACGACGGCGATGGCGCGCACCTGCCGGGTCAGGTTGCCGGCCAGTTCGTTGACGTTCTCCGTCAACCGCTTCCAGGTGCCGGAGACGCCCTCGACCTCGGCCTGGCCGCCGAGCTTGCCCTCGGTGCCGACCTCGCGGGCGACGCGGGTGACCTCGTCGGCGAACGACGACAGCTGGTTGACCATGGTGTTGATGGTGGTCTTGAGCTCCAGGATCTCGCCGCGGGCGTCGACGTCGATCTTCTTGGACAGGTCGCCGAGCGCGACGGCGGTGGTGACCTGGGCGATGTTGCGCACCTGGTTGGTCAGGTTGTTCGCCATCGAGTTGACGTTGTCGGTCAGGTCCTTCCACGTGCCGGCCACGTTCGGCACGCGCGCCTGGCCGCCGAGGATGCCCTCGGTGCCGACCTCGCGGGCCACGCGGGTGACCTCGTCGGCGAACGCGCGCAGCGTGTCGACCATGCCGTTGAGGGTGTCCGCGAGCGCGGCGACCTCGCCCTTGGCCTCGACGGTGATCTTCTGCGACAGGTCGCCGCGCGCCACCGCCGTGGCCACGTCGGCGATCGACCGCACCTGCGTGGACAGGTTGTCCGCCATGACGTTGACGTTGTCGGTCAGGCCCTTCCAGGTGCCCGCCACGCCCGGCACCCGCGCCTGGCCGCCGAGCCGGCCGTCGGTGCCGACCTCGCGGGCGACGCGGGTGACCTCGTCGGCGAACGAGGAGAGCTGGTCGACCATCGTGTTGATGGTCGACTTCAGCTCGAGGATCTCGCCCCGCGCGTCCACGGTGATCTTCTGCGACAGGTCGCCGCGGGCCACGGCGGTGGTGACCTGGGCGATCGACCGGACCTGCGCGGTCAGGTTGTTCGCCATGAAGTTGACGGAGTCGGTGAGGTCGCGCCAGGTGCCGGCGACGCCGGTGACCTGGGCCTGGCCGCCGAGCCGCCCGTCGGTGCCGACCTCGCGGGCGACGCGGGTGACCTCGTCGGCGAACGAGGAGAGCTGGTCGACCATCGTGTTGATGGTCGACTTCAGCTCCAGGATCTCGCCCCGCGCGTTGACCGTGATCTTCTGGGTCAGGTCGCCCCGCGCCACCGCCGTGGCCACCTGGGCGATGTTGCGGACCTGGTCGGTGAGGTTGCCCGCCATGAAGTTGACCGAGTCGGTGAGGTCGCGCCACGTGCCCGCCACGCCCGGCACCTGCGCCTGACCGCCCAGCCGCCCGTCGCTGCCCACCTCGCGCGCCACGCGCGTCACCTCGGCCGCGAACGACGACAGCTGGTCGACCATGGTGTTGATCGTCGTCTTGAGCTGGAGGATCTCGCCGCGCGCGTCCACGTCGATCTTCTGCGACAGGTCGCCCTGCGCCACGGCGGTGGTGACCTGGGCGATGTTGCGGACCTGGTCGGTGAGGTTGCCCGCCATGAAGTTGACGGAGTCGGTGAGGTCGCGCCAGGTGCCGCCCACGCCCGGCACCTGGGCCTGGCCGCCGAGCCGGCCGTCGGTGCCGACCTCGCGGGCGACGCGGGTGACCTCGTCGGCGAACGAGGAGAGCTGGTCGACCATGGTGTTGATGGTCGACTTCAGCTGGAGGATCTCGCCGCGCGCGTCCACGGTGATCTTCTGGGTCAGGTCGCCCTGCGCCACGGCGGTCGCCACCTGGGCGATGTTGCGGACCTGGTTGGTCAGGTTGTTCGCCATCGAGTTCACGTTGTCGGTGAGGTCGCGCCAGGTGCCGGCGACGCCGGTGACCTGGGCCTGGCCGCCGAGCCGGCCGTCGGTGCCGACCTCGCGGGCGACGCGGGTGACCTCGTCGGCGAACGACGACAGCTGGTCGACCATCGTGTTGACGGTCTCCTTCAGCTCCAGCATCTCGCCCGCGGCCGTCACGGTGATCTTCTGGGTCAGGTCGCCCTGGGCGACGGCCGTGGTGACCTGTGCGATCGACCGCACCTGCTTGGTCAGGTTGTCGGCCATGAAGTTGACCGAGTCGGTGAGGTCGCGCCAGGTGCCGCCCACGCCCGGCACCTGGGCCTGGCCGCCGAGCCGGCCGTCGGTGCCGACCTCGCGCGCCACGCGCGTCACCTCGCCCGCGAACGTGCGCAGCGTGTCGGTCATCGAGTTGAAGCTCTCCACCAGCGTGGCCACGTCGCCGCGCGCGTCGACCACGATCTCCTGCGACAGGTCGCCCTCGGCGACCGCGGCGAGCACGCGGCTCAGCTCGGCGGTCGGCCGGGTCAGGTCGTCGATCAGGCCGTTCACCGCGTCGGCGGCCATCTCCCAGCCGACCGTGCCGGTGCTCGGCGCGAGCCGCTCGCTCAGCCTGCCCTCCTGGCCGACGGACTGGCGCACCCGCACCAGCTCGCCGACCAGCCACTGGTTGCGCTCCGCGATCTCGTTGAAGACCTCGGCCAGCTCGGCTCCCACGCCGTTGCGGTGCCCGTCCGCCGCGGGCACGACGAGGCGACGGCGGAAGTTGCCGTCCCTCATCTCCCGCATCGCGGTGAGCAGGCGGGCCAGGGTCACGTCGGTGTCGTCCTGGGCGGTCGTCACTCGTGCCTCCGATGTCAGCGGAACTGCGCCAAGCCTGCCACTGTTGGTGGCGGCTTGTCCGATAGGTTGGGTCGACCCGACACACAGGAGCCGTGATGGCCCAGGGCTACCGGCAAGGCGCCGACACGGGCCTCGACCTCGACGCGTGGCGCCGTCTCGTCGACGGCTTCCGCGAAGCCGTGGTCGTGCTCGACCCCGACGGCGTCGTCCGGCTGGTCAACCCCCTCGCGGCCGTGCTCTTCCCCGAGGCGCGGCCGGGGTCGGTGCTGCCCGCGCCCCGCGGCCGCGGCCAGGACCTCGGCGGGGGCTGGACCGCCTGGTACGAGAGGTCCGAGGACTACCTGGAACGGGCCGTGCGCCGGTTCTCCGTGCTCACCGACCGGGCCGACGCGCTGCGCGCCGTCGTCGAGATGGCGCCCGCCGAGCACACCGCGGTCGTGCTGCCGGGCCGGCGGGGCAGGCTGGAGTGGTGGCGGCGGACTCCCGCCGGCGACGTCGTCGTGGTCCGCACCACGCGGCAGGTCGTCGCCGGCGCGGCGGGGCTGGACGCGGTCCTGGACGGACTGGTCGAGCACGCCGACATCACCTGTTCGGATGACGGCCCGTGGGGCGGGTCGGGTGAGGGCGTGGCCGTGCGGCTGACCGACGGCGGCGCGCTCGTGTGCTTCGGCGGGCGGGACCTGGAGCTGCTCCGGCGGTTCGCCGACCGCGCGTCGTCGGCCGTGGAGGTGAGCACGCGGTTCGCCGACCGGGAGCGGACCGTGGAGGTGCTGCGGGCGAACCTGCTGCCCGCGCCGCTGCCGGACGTGCCGGGCGTGCGGCTGGCGCGGGTGTTCGAGCCCGCCCACCGGACCGCGATGATCGGCGGCGACTTCTACGACGTGCACCCGCGCGAGGACGGCAGCGCGGCGTTCGCGCTCGGCGACGTGGCGGGCAACGGCCTGGAGGCCGCCGTGCACAGCGGCCGGGTGCGGCAGAGCCTGCACACGCTGCTGCTCGTCGAGCAGCGGCCCGCGCGGCTGCTGCACCTGCTCAACGCCGCCCTGCGCGCGGCCGGCAGCCGGCTGTTCACGACCGTCGTGGTCGGCACCATGCTGCCCGTGCAGGCGGGCGGGCTGCGGTTGAACCTCGCGGCGGGCGGCCACCCGGCGCCCCTCGTGCTGCGCGGGAACGGGCGGGTCGAGGAGATCGCCGTGCACGGCGGGATCGTCGGCGTGCTGCCCGAGGTGCGGTTCCAGCAGACGACCGTGCTGCTCGCGCCGGGGGAGACGCTGCTGCTGTTCAGCGACGGCGTGACCGAGGCGCGCAAGGCCGGGGACCGGCAGGAGCTGTTCGGCGACGCCCGGTTGAAGGACGCGCTGGCCGACTGCGCGGGCCTGCCGGCCGAGGCGGTGGCCGAGCGCCTGCGCCGCGTGGTGTTCGGGTGGCTGGGCGAGGCGGAGCACGACGACCTGACCCTGCTGGTGCTCCAGGCCGAGGACTAGGGACCCGATCGCCCGCGCCGCGCCCGGTCCACTCCGGACTTCCGCGCGGGCGGTCCCGGGCACGGGGCCCGGGCTTCCGGTCAGTGGAAGGTCCCGTTGACCCCCGTCGAACCCGCTGAATAGCGTTCCGCCGCGAGCCGACCCGCGGTCGGACACCCCCGGCGCGACGACGAAGGAGAGCGCGGTGCCGAACCCCACCCGCCTGCCGCACACCTACCGCCGGGACGCGCCGTCCCACCCGCCGCTGGACTTCCCCGGGTACCGGTCGAACGTGCTGCGCGTCCCGCACCGGCCGCTCGTGCTGCTGCCGCAGCGGCTGACCGAGATCACCGGCCCGCTGCTCGGCGAGGAGCGGGTCGGCGCGCACGACGACGACCTCACCGCCGGGCACGCCGACGAGCCGCAGGGCCAGCGGATCATCGTGTCCGGGCGCGTCCTCGACGGCGACGGCCGACCCGTCGCGGGCACCCTGCTGGAGGTGTGGCAGGCCAACGCGGGCGGCCGGTACCGGCACGACGGCGACCGCCACCCCGCGCCGCTGGACCCGAACTTCACCGGCGTCGGCCGCACGGTCACCGACGCCGGGGGCCGCTACTCGTTCACCACGATCCAGCCCGGCGCCTACCCGTGGCGCAACCACGACAACGCCTGGCGGCCCGCGCACATCCACTTCTCGCTGTTCGGCACCGCGTTCACGCAGCGGCTGATCACCCAGATGTACTTCCCGGGCGACCCGCTGTTCGCGCAGGACCCCATCTACAACTCGGTGCGCGACCCGAGGGCCCGCGAGGCCATGGTGGCCCGCTTCGACCTCGGCACGACCGTGCCCGAGTGGGCGCTGGGCTACCGGTGGGACATCGTGCTGCGCGGCAAGAACCCCACTCCGCTGGAGGATGAGGACGACGATGAGTGAGTCGTGGACGACGCCGTCGCAGACCGTCGGCCCGTTCTTCCGCCACGGCCTGCTGTGGGAGGACGGCCCGTACGCGGTGCCGGAGGGCACGCCCGGCGGGTTCTGGGTGACCGGCGCGGTGTTCGACGGCGCGGGAGCCCCGGTGCCGGACGCGGTCGTGGAGACCTGGCAGGCCGACCCGGACGGCCGGTTCGACCACCCCGACGACCCGCGCGGCGCGGTGGCCCGGCCGGGCTTCCGCGGCTTCGCCCGCAGCGCCACCGACCCCGAGGGCCGCTTCCGGGTCTTCACCGTGAAGCCGGGGCCGCTCCCGACCGGCGACGGCGCGACGGAGGCACCCCACCTCGACGTGTCGGTGTTCTGCCGGGGCATGCTGGTGCGGCTGGTCACCCGCGCCTACTTCCCCGACGAGGAGGCCAACGCCGCCGACCCGGTGCTCACCTCGATCGACGACCCCGCCGCGCGGGCCACGCTCGTCGCCGCGGGCGTCCCCGGCGGCTACCGCTTCGACATCCACCTGCAAGGGGAGCATGAAACCGTCTTCTTCGACCTCTGACCACGCCACCCGCTCGCTGTGGGGGAACCTGTTCACCGACCCCGACGTCGAGGCGGAGGTCTGCGACCGGGCGTGGCTGCGCGCCATGCTGGACTTCGAGCGCGCCCTGGCCATCGTGCAGGCCAGGGCCGGCCTGGTGTCCGAGGAGGCGGCCCGGATGGTGGTGACCGCCATCGACGTCGGCCGCTACGACCCGGTCGCCATCGGCGAAGGCGCCCTGACCTCCGGCACGCCCGTGGTGCCGCTCGTCCGCGCGATCGGCGCGCACGTCACCGCCGAGGGGCGGGCCGCCGTGCACAACGGCGCGACCAGCCAGGACGTGCTGGACACCGCGATGTCGCTGGTGGCGCACCGCGCCCTCGGGCCGCTGCTGTCCGGGCTGCGGGGCGTCGCCGACGAGTGCGCGCGGCTCGCGGCCCGGCACCGGGACACCCTGATCGCCGGCCGCACCCTCGCCCAGCACGCCCTCCCGACCACGTTCGGGCTCAAGTGCGCCGGGTGGCTCGTCGCGGTCGACGAGGCGGGTGACGCGCTGGACCGGGTGCGCGGCACGAGGCTGGCCGTGCAGTTCGGCGGCGCGGCGGGCACCCTGGCCGCCGTGGCGGACCCGCGCGGCGCCCTCGTCGACCAGCTGGCCGCCGAGCTGGGCCTGGTCGCGCCGATCGTCCCCTGGCACACGGACCGGACGCGGGTGGCCGAGTTGGCGTGCGCGCTGGGGGAGGTGTCCGGCGTGCTGGGCAAGATCGCGCAGGACGTCGTGCTGCTGGCGCAGACCGAGGTCGGCGAGGTGACCGAGGGCGCCGGCGGCACGTCGTCCGCCATGCCGCACAAGCACAACCCCGTGCGCTCGGTGCTGGTGACCGCGTGCGCGCGGCGGGTGCCCGGCCTGGTGGCCTCCGCGCTGTCCGCGATGCCGCAGGAGCACGAGCGGGCCGCGGGCGCGTGGCACAGCGAGTGGCACACCGTCTCCGAGCTGCTGAGCCTCGTCGGCGGCGCGGTGCGCGGCACCCGCGAGCTGCTGTCCGGGCTGCGCGTCGACCCGGAGCGGATGCGCCGCAACCTGGAGCTGACCGGCGGCCTGCTGATGGCGGAGAACGTGGCCGTGCGGCTGGCCGCCCGGGTCGGCCGGTCCGAGGCGCAGGACCTGGTGGCCGAGGTGTGCCGCACCGCCGCCGCGGCCGGCCTGCCGCTGCGCGAGGCGCTGCTGGCCGACCTGCGGATCGGCCTGTCGGAGAAGGAGGTCGACGACGCGCTCGACCCCGCCGGGTACCTGGGCTGCGCGGGCGAGTTCGTCGACCGCGCCCTCGCGGCGCACCGGGAGAGGGGGAGGCCGTGACGCTCCACCACGTGCTGAGCGGACCGCCGGACGCGCCGGTGGTCGTGCTCGGCCCGTCGCTGGGCACCACCACCGCGCTGTGGGAGCCGCAGCTGGCCGCGCTGGAGTCCCGGTTCCGGGTGCTGCGCTACGACCACCGCGGCCACGGCGGAAGCCCCTCCGCGCCGGGACCGCGCCGGATCGACGACCTCGCCGGCGACGTGCTCGACCTGCTCGACGTGCTCGACCTGCCCCGCGTGTCCTACTGCGGCGTGTCGCTCGGCGGCATGGTCGGCATGTGGCTGGCCGGGCACGCGCCCGAGCGGGTCGAGCGGCTGGTGCTGTGCTGCACGACGGCGTCGTTCACCGCCCCGGGGTCGTGGCTGGACCGGGCGGCGGCCGTGCGGGCCGCCGGCACCGGCTCCATCGCGCCCTCCGTGGTGGGCCGCTGGTTCACCCCCGCGTTCCGCGAGGCGCACCCGGACGTGGCACCCGCGTTCGAGGCAGGCCTGGCCGCCGTGGACGACGAGGGCTACGCGGCCTGCTGCGAGGCCCTGGCGTCACTGGACCTGCGGTCCGTGCTGCCCGCGATCGAGGCGCCCACCGCGGTCGTCGCGGGCGTCCACGACGAGGCCACGCCGCCGTCGTGGGGACGGGCGATCGCCGACGCGGTCCCCGGTGCCTCCTTCCACCTCGTGGAGGGCGCGCACCTGGCGAACGTGGAGGCGGCGGACGCGGTGTCGGCGATCCTGGGGGAGCACCTGTGAGCGGCGGTCCGGCGGAGCGCGAGTCGCGTCGCGAAGCGGGGGCGCGGGTGCGGCGGGAGGTGCTGGGCGACGACCACGTGGACCGCGCCGCGGCCGGTGCCGACGCGTTCACCGCCGACTTCCAGGACTTCATCACGCGGTACGCGTGGGGCGAGGTGTGGACCAGGCCGGGCCTGGAGCGGCGGGCGAGGTCGTGCGTCACGCTGGCGGTGCTCGCCGCGCTCGGGCACGAGCGGGAGCTGGCGATGCACGTGCGGGCGGCGCTGCGCAACGGGCTGGCGCCGGACGAGATCAAGGAAGTGCTGTTGCAGGTCGGCGTGTACGCGGGCGTGCCCGCCGCCAACCGGGCGTTCGCCGTCGCCCAGCCGATCATCGCGGAGATCGGGGACGACGGCGCGGGAACCGCGGGCTGACCGGCGGGGCGGCGCTCGGCGCCGCCCCGACCCGGTCCTCGTGCTAGCCGCGTGCCTCGTGCTTGACCTGCTGCCCCGACTCGCGGGCGTGCTGCCCGACGTCCTGGGCCGAGCCCTTGGCCTGTTCCGCGGTGGTCTGCGCGGCCTCCTGGGCCGTCTGCTTCACCTCGGCCGCGGCGTCGCTCACGGCGGAGGTGGCGCCCTCCTTGAGGGTCTGCGCGGACTCGGCGAGCGCTTCCTTCACCGGCTCCATGACGTCACCGGCGCGGTCGCCGAGCTGCCGCACGGCGTCCTGCTCGGCCCGGGTCGCCGGGATCAGCGCGGCCACCAGGGCACCCGCGCCGAACGCGATCAGGCCCGCCGCCAGCGGGTTGCCGCGCGCCTGTTGACGCGCCTGCTGCGGCGCGTTCTGCACCGCCTGGGCGGCGTGCTGCGCCGTGTCGGCCACGCCGTGCGCGACCTGCTGCGCCTTGTCGCCCACCGTCGAGGCGACGGTCGAGGCGGTCTCGGAGGCCCGGTCGCCCACGTGCGAGGCGTGCTGCTGCACCGTCGTGGTGTCCGGCATGGTGCCCATGACCCTCTCCCTCAAGGTGGTGATGCCGCGCCGGACCTTGGTCACCCGGCGCTGCGCGATGTTGGCGGGCCTCGTGTGGTCGACGATCCGGTTGGCGTCCGCGACGAGCTCGGCGCGCGTCCGGTCGATGTCCTGCCTTATTTGGTCGGGTGACGGGCCCATTCCGCGTCCTCCTTGAGGGTTTCGATGGTGCGCTCCGGCTTGGGCGACACGGTCTTGAGCTGCTTGCGGCCGGTCGAGTACAGGGCGAACCCGCCGATGCCCCACAGCGCGCCGACGATCAGCGCGGCCCAGCCCAGGGGCATGACGGCGCCCAGGGCGAAGACGAGGGCGAAGCTCAGCAGGATCACGGCCATGTAGCCGGCGAACCCGGCGGCGCCCAGCATCCCGGCGGCCTTGCCCGCCTTGGACGCCTCCTGCCGGATCTCGGCCTTGGCCAGCTCCAGCTCCTGGCGCATCAGGCGCGACAGGTCCTCGGTCAGCTCACCCACCAGCTGCCCGAGGGACGCCTCCTCCTGGCCCTGCGCCTGCGCCTGGGCGTGGGGCTCCGGCGTGACGTCCACCCGGGGGTAGGGGAGGCCGGTCTCAGCGCTGGACATACGGCGCACCCCCCGGCTGACCGGGCTGCGGCTGGTAGCCGCCCGGGATCTGCGGGGCCAGCGAGCCGTGCTCCGGCTCGGGCGCGCCGAACTCCGGCGTCGTCGGCGCCAGCGGGGTGGTGGGCGGCGTGGACGTGCCGGGCACCGCGGGCGGCTGCTGGGCGGTCCACTGGGGCGACTGCTGCCGCTGCTGCGGGTACTGGTGGGCCGGGACGTCGCGCGGCAGCTCGCCGCTCACGTGCCGGCCACCGGGGTACTGACCGACCTGACCCTGGCCGCCCTGACCCAGGCCGCCCTGCGGCTGGCTCGACGCTGCGCTCGCGCTCTTGGCGACCCGCGCGACCAGGAAACCGGCCACGGCGGCGCCGATGAGGAACGTCCCCGGCTTGCGCCGGGCGAAGTCCTGGGCGCCGTCGAGCAGCCCGCGCGCGCCCCGCTCGTCGAGGAACCTGGCCGCTTGGCGGCCGGTGTCCGCGACCTGGCGCAGCGCGCCGGCGGACATGGTGTCCGGGCCCGAGCCGTCGGCCATCGAGGTCAGCTCGTCGGCGATGCGGTTGATCTGCTGGGACACCCGCTGCGCCTGCTGCTCGGCCTCTCCGGCGATGCGCTGGCGCACGTCGGTCACCACGTGCTTGGCCTGGGTCTTGGCCTCTCCGACGACGTGACCCGCCTGCTCACGCGCGGTGGAGGCCACCTCGCCGGCGGCCTGCCCGGCGTGCTGCGCCACGGCGGTGCCTTCCTCGCGGGCGGTCTCGCGGACCGCACCCGCCTGGTTCTCGGCCACGACTGACTCCTCACGGTCGGCGTGCTCTCTCGACATGGGAGCTACCCGCCTGAGCCGAGCCCAATCACCTTCTTCGTGACCGACACCGCCGTTCGGGTGTCCTGCTGTCGTGTTTTGTCCCTCAAACCGAATTTATGTCACAATCCGTGGTCACCAGGTGGGCCGCGCGCCGACCCCGCCGTCCACCACGAGGTCGTGCCCGGTGACCCACGAGGCCATCGACGAGGCCGGGAACACGCACGCGTCACCGACGTCCTCGGGCGTGCCCAGGCGGGTCAGCGGCGCCGCCGCCGTCCACCGCGCGACGCCCTCCGGCCACTCGTCCCCGATCCCCGGCCGGCCGACCAGGCCGGGCGAGACCGTGTTGACCCTGATCCCGCGCTCCCCGTACTCCAGTGCGGCCGACCGGGCGTGCATGATCAGCGCCGCCTTGGCCGCGCTGTAGTGGGCGTGACCGCGGGCAGGGCGCGTTCCCTCGACGGAGGCGATGTGCGTGATCGACCCGCCGCGCCCCAGCACCTCCACCGCCGCCTGGGTGCAGGAGAACGCGACGGTGAGGTTCGCGTCCACGACGGAGCGCCACTCGTCGGCGGACATCCCGGCCGGCTCGCGGACCGGTTGCGTCCCCGCGCAGTCGACCACGGCGTCCAACCGCCCGCCCCACCCGGACGCCGCGCGCACCACCCGCCGGCACGCCTCCTCGTCCCGCAGGTCGCCCCGGACCCCGAGCACCCCGCCGGCCACGTCTCCGGTGAACCCGTGCACCACCACCGACGCCCCGGCCGCCGCGAACCGCCGCACCACGCCGCGCCCGATGTGCCCGCTGCCGCCGGTGACCAGGGCGACCGTCCCGTCCAGGAGTCCCGTGGGGACGGACGGTAGCGTGGCCCGCCCTACCTCGTGCCGGTGAGGAACTGCGCGGGCCGCAGGGCGCGGGCGGTGATCCGGGTGTCGCCGATCCAGCCGTGGAAGCCCTGGCCGTAGCGCAGCGCGAACTGGGTGCCGCCCAGCGCGAACGGCCTCCCCAGCGTGGAGATGCCGCGCGACTCCTCGGCGGCGTTGCGGGCGATCCTCGCGCCGTCCACGTACATCGTGGTGCGACGGCCGTCGTTGACCACGGCGACGTGCGTCCACCGCCCGACCGGGACGGCGTGGCTCCACGACGTGGGGTCGGCGTCCCCCGGCACCGGGTAGACCACGAACTGGAGGAACCGCTCGCCGGACAGGTTCAGGCTGCACGTCGGCTCGTCGTCCGACCAGCCCGCGGACTTGCCGGCGTCGCCCGCGCGGCCCTCCCAGCTGAGCAGGCCCATCCACGCGTGGTCGCCGACGAACGGGTCGGGCAGCTTGAAGAACGTCTCGATGGTGTAGCCGGACTCGAAGCGCATCCCGTTGAGCGGCGCGGTGTCGGAGGTGCGCAGCACCGCGCCCCGGTCCGGGTTCCTGCCCCCGTCGAACCGCAGGCTCGCGTGGCCCGGCTGGCCGTCGTGGTGCTCGTCGGACCACGTCAGCACGTCCGGGCCGCTCGCGTGCAGGCGCTGCGCGGTCAGGTCGTTGCCGCGCCCGGTCAGGTCGCGGGCCACCGCGCCCGCGGCCACCGGGCCCGCCGCCGCGGGGAAGCCGGCGGCGTCGAAGCGCCAGTACGCCACCGTGTCCCGGGTGACCACCGCGCCGGCCGGGCGCGACGGCGGCACCGCGGGCGGCGCGAACCCGGCGAACCGCTCCCGGAAGTCGATCTCCACGGTGAACCGGTCCGCGTCACCGCTCAGCCGCGCGGTCTCCGCCTCCGGCGGGGTGTCCGGGTCGCGCGACAGCAGCCACGGCGAGAACGTCTCCACGTCGATCACGCCGCGCGCCAGGTCGAAGGTGTAGAAGCGGACCATGCCCGCGCCGCCGTAGTAGCGGTCCTGGTAGTTGGTCAGGTGCAGGTGCACGTCGTGGCCGTGGTCGTTGACCAGCGTCGTGCGGCCGGACGGCCAGTAGTGGCCGTTGAGGGTCAGGAAGACCTGGTCGTTGCGGCGGATCAGGGTGTCCCACAGGAACCTGCCGTGCGCGGACAGCTCGGCGCGCGGGCTGCCCGCCACCAGGTCGTGCGTGGTGAGGATCGCGGGCAGCGACCGGTGCTCGTCCAGCACGCCCTGCGCCCAGCGCGCGCCCTGCTCGGACACCCGCCAGTCCAGGGCCAGCACCAGCCACTCGCGACCGCCGGCGCGCAGCACGTGGTAGCTGTTGTAGCCGTCGGGCGCGAAACCGCCGAAGGTCGGCATGCGCCGGAAGCGCTCCGGGCCGAACGTGCGCGAGTGCGGGGTGGGGCCGCGCCGGTCGTCGGTGCCCGAGGGCACGTCGTGGTTGCCGGCCAGGACGCTGTAGGGCACGCCGCCGGTGAACACCGAGTCGGCCAGCCGCATCTCCGCCTCGGTGCCGTGCTCGGTGACGTCGCCCAGGTGCGCCAGGAACACCACGTTCGCGTCGCGGTCGCGGGCGACCGCGCGCAGGGCCGCGCGCACCGGCTCCGGGTCCGAACCGCCCTCGTCGAGCAGGTACTGGGTGTCGGGCAGCACCGCGATCGTGAAGCGGTCGGCGTCGTGGTCCACCGCGGGGGTCGCGCCCGCGACCGCCGGGGCGAGCGCGGGCGTGAGCGCGGCGGCGGCGGGTACGGCCACGGCGGCGTGCAGGAGGGCGCGGCGTCCGACTCGGGTCATGGCGAGCAGCCTGCTGGCCGGGCCTTCCGGGGGGCCGAACCGCGGGCGAACGGCGGCTGAACCGCGTCAGACGGGCTGGAGCGCGGTGTGCGGCTCCGCGGGCAGCTCGACCAGGATCGCGTCACCGGGGCGGACGACGCCGCCGACCAGCACGATCGACATCACGCCCGCCCGGCGCACCACGTCGCCGTTCTCGTCGCGTCCCACGACCCGCTTGAGCAGCCCGGTCCGGAACGCCTCGATCTGCGGGCACGGGTTGCGCAGCCCGGTCACCTCGACCACCGCGTCAGGCCCGAGGCGCAGGCGCGTGCCGGTCGGCAGGCCGAGCAGGTCGACGCCGCGCGTGGTCACGTTCTCGCCGAGCTGCCCGGCGGCGACCTCGAAGCCCAGCCCGGCCAGCTCGTCGTGCAGCTCGGCGTGCATCAGGTGCACCTGGCGCAGGTTCGGCCGCGTCGGGTCGCGCCGCACGCGCGAGCGGTGCTTGACCGTCACGCCGCTGTGCACGTCCCCCTCCACGCCGAGCCCGGCGACCAGCGTCACGGCGTCGCGGACGGGCTTGGTGAAGGTGTACTCCACGCTGCGGCTCACGGCGGTGACGATCCCCATGCGCCCGACCCTAGCCCACGAACCCACCCTTGACGCTGCGTGCGCACAGCGGTTGACTGCGTGACCGTAACCGGTTTCGGTACCGGTTCCGATCACCTCGACGAGGAGGGGCACCGTGCGGGTCACGATCGCCGAAGTCGCGCAGCGCGCCCAGGTGAGCAAGGCGACGGTGTCCCGGGTGCTCAACGGCAAACCGGACGTGGACGCGGCCACGGCGGCCCGCGTCCGGCAGGTGATCGCCGACGTCGGGTACGTGCCCAGCGCGCGGGCGGTCGGGCTGGCGCGCGGCCGGGCCCGCACCGTCGGCATGCTCGTGCCGTCGTTGACCTGGCCGTGGACCGGTGAGGTCGTTCAGGGCGCGGTGGACGAGCTGGAGGCGGAGGGCTACGGCCTGCTGCTCTACACCGTCAACCGGGGCGCGGAGTCGCTGGCGCAGTTCGCGAGCCACGTATCGGCCAAGGCGTTCGACGGGCTGCTGGTGATCGAGCCGCCGGACACGCTGAGCTACATCGAGACCCTGCACGACCAGGGCCTCCCCGTGGTGATGATCGACGACCGCGGCAGCCGCCCCGGGTTCCCGTCGGTGACCACCACCAACCGCGAGGGCGCGCGTGCGGCGGCGCAGCACCTGGTGGCGGCCGGGCGGCGGCACTGCGCCGTCGTGACCGGTCCCGCGAACTTCGGCTGCGTGCGGGAACGCCTCGACGGCTTCCTCGACGCCCTGGGCGAGGCGGGCCACCACGTGGACCCCAGGTTGGTGGTGGAGGGCGACTTCTCCACCGACCGGGGCGCCGGGGCGGCGGAGAAGCTGATGGCCACGGGCCTGCCGTTCGACGCCGTGTTCGCGCACAACGACCTGTCGGCCCTCGGCGTGATCCGCGCCCTGGGCGCCGCGGGCCGCACCGCGCCGGGCGACGTGGCCGTCGTGGGCTTCGACGACATACCCATCGCGGGCCACGCCGAGCTGACCACCGTGCGCCAGCCGATGCGGGCGATGGGCGAGGCCGCCGCGCGCCTGCTGCTGGCCCGCCTGGAGGGCGCCGCGCCGGCCGTGGAGCCCGTGGTGCTGCCCACGGAGCTGGTCGTCCGCCGTTCCGGCTGAGCGGCAGGCGGGCGCACAGGGGCATCAGCGCGAACAGCAGGAGCAGCGCGCCGCGCGCGCCGGTCTCGCCCGGGCGGCGGCGTGCGTCAGCGCCGCGACACCAGCGGGGAGCCGTGGCCGACGCACAGCACGCGCGGTGCCAGGCCCAGCAACCGGTCCACCGAGCGCAGCAGCCGAGGCCGGTCGAGGTTGAACACGCCCGGGATGGCCCGACCCTCCAGGGTGGCGACGGTGTCCCCGGTGAACAGCACGCCGTGCGCGGGCAGGTGGATGGCGATGCTGCCGTCCGTGTGGCCGGGGACGGACAGCACGCGCGCCCCGCCGCCGAAGTCCAGCACGTCGCCCTCGTCCACCTCGACGTCGACCGGGCAGGGCGGCGCGGGCGGGACACCGGGCGTGACGCGGTCGAACAGCTCGCGCTCCTCCGGCGGGACCACGGGCGGCGGGCCGGGCACGTCGCCCCGGACCACGGGCGCCTCCGCGCGGTGCGCGACCACGGGCGCGCCGGTGAGCCCGCGCAGCGCGGCGGCCGAGCCGGTGTGGTCGGCGTGGAAGTGGGTGAGGACGATCCGGTCCACCCGCCCCAGCGCGGCGATCCGCTCGGCGTGCCCCGCCGTGCCGGTGTCGACGACGGTCAGCCCGTCGCCGTCCTGCCACGCGTACGCCTGACCGACCGGGAACGTGAGCATCCGCAGGCCCGGCACCACCTCGGTGATCTCCACGGCGCCACGCTAGGCACCCCGGGCGGTCCGCCGGGGTGGTTTCGCCGTGGGCTGACGCCGGGTGGGAGACCCCGAGGAGGTGCGGCCGTGGACGAGGGAACGCTCCGCGAGGTCATCGGCGTGCTGGTCCGCGTGGTCGAGGCGGCGGGCGCGGGGATCGTCGTCGCGGACGCCCTGCGGGCGCTGGTCCGGATGGTGGTGGAGGGCGCGCGGCACCGGAACACGTCGGTGTCCACGCCGATCGGGTTGTCCCCGGGCAGGTTCCTCGTGCCGGGGGTCGGAGTTCCAGTCGGCGGGTGACGTCCTGCGGGTGACGTCCTGCGCACGGCGGTGTCGCCCAGCTTCGAGGACATCGGCCGGCTCGCCGCGATCGCCGCCGCCCGCACCGCGCTGAACTACTTCCTCGACAAGGAGATCGCCGAGGAGCAGGCCCGGGTCGGGGCCGCCGGACCCGTGACGACGAGCCCGTGGCACGGGACGCCCCGCCGCCGCCCCCCTGACGGGGCCGACCTCCGCCCGGCGGCCGGCTAGGACCTCATGCCCGACCACGCCGCCCACAGCTCGGCGTAGCGCCCGCCCGCCGCGAGCAGCTCGTCGTGCGTGCCGGTCTCCACGACCCGCCCCGCCTCCAGCACGACCACCCGGTCCGCCGTCGCCGCCTGCGTGAGCCGGTGGGCGACGAGCAGGCCCGTGCGGCCGTCCAGGGCACGTGCCGCGGCGGCCTCCAGTTCGCGCGCGCCCGCGCTGCCCGCGTCCGCGGTGGCCTCGTCGAGGATCGCCACCGGCGGGTCGGCCAGGACGAGCCTGGCCAGCGCGAGCTGCTGCGCCTGCGCCACGGTGAGCCGGTGCCCGCCCTCGCCGACGACGGTGCCCAGGCCGCGGGGCAGCGCGGTGGCCCAGCCCAGCGCGCCCACCCGGTCGAGGGCGTCGGCCAGCTGCTCGTCGGTGGCAGACGGCCGGGCCAGGCGCAGGTCGTCGGCCAGCGGACCGGCGAACACGTGCACCTCCTGGGTGATCAGCGCGACCGAGCGGACCACCGAGCCCAGGTCGACGCCGCCCACGCTGATGCCGCCGGAGGTGGGTTCGTGCACGCCCGCGACGAGCTTCGCCAGCGTCGTCTTGCCCGCACCGGACGCGCCGACCAGCGCCACCCGCTCCCCGGCGGACAGCTCCAGGTCCACGTCCCGCAGCACCGGGTGCCCGGGCGCGTAGGCGTGGCCGACGCCCGCCAGCTTCACCGCGCTGTCCGCCGGCCGCACCCGGTCCCCGGTCGGCGGCAGGGGCTCGTCCGCCACGCCCACCAGGCGGGACAGCGACGCGGTGGCGGCCTGAGCGTCGTCGGCCAGCGCCAGCGCAGCGTTGACCGGGTTGAACAGGCCGTGGAAGTACAGGGCGGCGGCGGTGGCCGTGCCGATCGACGCGGAACCGTCGCCCACCAGCAGGAAACCGGTCACCAGCACGCCGGCGAGGCCGATGAACTCGGCCAGGTTGAGCCGCCCGTAGAACGAGGTCAGCAGCCGGATGCCGCGCAGCGCCAGGTCCACCGCCGCGCGCGACCGGGCCCCGACGCGGGCCACGTGCTCGTCGGCCAGCCCGAACGCCCGCACGGTCGTCGCGCCGCCGATCGAGTCCAGCAGTTGCTGCTGCTGCACGCCCACCGCGACCCGCTGCGCCGCGTACAGCCGCACGGCCCGCCCGCCGTACCAGCGCACGGTGTGCACGTGGACCGGCAGCGCGAGCAGCACGGGGACCAGGAACCGCCAGTCGAGGACGGCGATGCCGACGACGGTCAGCCCGATGGTCAGCGCCGAGCGCGCCATCACCGGCAGCGCGGTGCGCACGGCGTCGGCGATCACCTGCACGTCCCGGGTGACCCGCGAGGTCAGGTCGCCCGCGCCCGCCTCCTCGACCCGCTCCAGCGGCAGGTGCAGGGCGCGTTCGACGAACCTCTCCCGCAGGTCGGCCAGCGCGCCCTCGCCCAGACGCGCGACGAGCGACGTGCCGAACGCGGTGGACGTGCCCTGCGCCGCGGCCACCAGCGCGAGCACGACGACGAGCCAGGTGATGTCGGCGGACCCGGTGGCCACGACGTCCACGACCCGGCCGAGCACGGGCGCGGTGAGCAGGCCGACCGCGGTGCCCGCGAACAGCACCAGGAACGCGGCCCACGCGAGCCCGCGCCGGGGCCGGACGAGTTCGCCGACGGCGGCCCACGTGCGGGCGGCGGACGCCGTCGCCAGCAGTTCCCGCATCAGCTCAGCACCACCAGTCGGTAGTCCTCGGCGGCGACCAGGTCGGCGTGCGCGCCGGAGGCGGCGACCTCGCCGCCGGCCAGGAACACCACCCGGTCGGCCGCGGCCAGCAGGGCGGGGCTGGTGGCCACCACGATCGTCGTGCGGCCCGCCCGGACCCGCCTGATCCCGTCCGCCAGCGCCACCTCGGTCACCGCGTCCACGGCGGTCGTCGGGTCGTGCACCACCAGCACGGGCGGGTCGGCGGCCAGCGCCCGGGCCAGCGCGACCCGCTGCCGCTGCCCGCCGGACAACGACCGGCCGCGCGCGGACACCGGAGTGTCCAGCCCGTCGGGCAGGGCGCGGGCGACGTCGTCCACGCCCGCCGCCGCCATCGCCTCGTCGGCACGCCCGCCGGACGCGGCGGTGACGTTCTCCCGCACCGTCCCCTCGAACAGCTCCGCGTCGTGGGCGGCCACCAGCAGCGCCGACCGCAGCGCCGAACCCTCCACGGAGGACAGCGCGACGCCGTCGAGCGCCACCGAGCCCGACACCGGGTCCACGTCCCGCGCCAGCACGGCCAGCAGCGACACCGCATCCGCGGCGTCCCGCGCCACCACGCCGAGCAGTTCGCCCGGCGCGGCGGACAGCGTGACGCCGCGCAGCGTCCCCGACACCACGTCGGTCAGCTCGACCCGGCCCGCGACGGACGGCAGGGGAGCGGACCCCGGCGGCACGGCCGGGGGCGCGGCGAGCACCTCGGCCACCCGCGCGGCCGACGCGCGGCCCTGCGCGAGCAGGCCGTTCACCCAGGAGAAGACGGACAGCGGCCACAGCAGGAACTGCGCCAGGCCGACCGCGGCGACGAGTTCGCCGACCGTGATCGCGCCGGACGACGCCAGGCGTCCGCCGACCAGGGCCACGACCGCCAGGAACACCCCGGTCAGGGCGATCATCCAGCCGTCGAGCCAGGCGCGGGACCGGGCGGCCCGGACCGCCGCCTCCATGGACGACCTGCTGGTCGCCCGGTACCGCCGCGCCGCCGTCGCCTCCGCGCCGATGCCCTTGAGCGCCCGCAGCCCGGCGACCAGGTCGGCGGCGACGCCGGAGGCCAGCGCGGCCCGGTCCTGCTCGGCGTCGCTGCGCCGTTCGAGCGGTTTGCCCAGCAGGTGCGCGGCCAGCAGCAGCACGGGCGCGGCCACCAGGACCAGCAGGCCGAGCGCGACGGAGACCCGCAGCAGCGCCACGGCGCCCACCAGCAGGCCCGCGACGGCGGCGAACGCGGTGGGCAGCGCCAGGTTGACCTGGCCCACGCGCTGGGCGTCGCTGGTGGCGATGTCGGCCAGTTCGCCGGACAGCCGGCCGTGCCCGCCCCCGCCGTCGGGCGACAGCACGCGGGCCGCCAGGCGGGTGCGCACCTCGTGCGCGGCGAGGTTGGCGGCGCGTTCGGCGCACCGCAGGGAGAACCGGAAGCTCACCGACAGCACGAGGAACACGACCGCGAGCACGCCGATCCAGAACGCCAGCCGCCCGCCCGCGCCGGTGCGCACGGCCTCGTCGACGACCACGCCGATCAGCAGCGGCACGGCGGCTTCGCCCGCCTGGTGGGCCGCACCGAGCAGTGATGCCAGGGTGACGGGTTTCCACTGCCCGGTCACGGCTTCCCGGAGAACCGCTTTCACCCCGATGTCCGCCTTCCACGAGCTGTCAGGTGAGGCTACCCTAAGGATATGAGGAGGGCTGGATCACTCCCGTTGCGTGCCAACTTAGGTTAGGGTAACCAAAGTTCGATCTTCCCTGTTGTCGCACCGATGGGACACCCATGCCACAGCCACCGGTCTTCGACGTCCTCGGCGTCGGCTTCGGGCCCTCGAACCTGGCCCTCGCCATCGCCGTCACGGAGCACAACGCCGCCGCGGCGGCCGAAGACGTGGTGACCGCCCACTTCGTGGAGCGCCAGGCGACGTTCGGGTGGCACCGGGGCATGCTGATCGACGACGCCACCATGCAGGTGTCGTTCCTCAAGGACCTGGTGACGCTGCGCAACCCCAACAGCACCTTCACCTTCCTCAGCTACCTGCACGCCCAGGGCAGGCTGGTCGACTTCATCAACCACAAGAGCCTGTTCCCGCTGCGGGTCGAGTTCCACGACTACTTCGAGTGGGCCGCCGGCCGCGTCGACGACCTGGTGTCCTACGGCCACGACGTGGTGGACGTGCGACCCGTCGTCGAGGACGGCGTGACCACGCACTTCGACGTCACCTCCCGCACCGCGGCGGGCGGCGTCGAGGTGCTGCGCGCCCGCAACCTGGTGCTGGCCACCGGTCTCCGGGCGAGCCTGCCCGACGGCGTGCCGCAGTCCGAGCGGGTCTGGCACAACCGCGACTTCCTGCACCGCGTGCGCTCGCTGCACGACCCGAAGCGGCTGGTCGTGGTCGGCGCCGGGCAGAGCGGCGCCGAGGTCACCGCGTTCCTGCACGAGCACTTCCCGGCCGCCGAGGTGTGCGCGGTGTTCGCGCGCTACGGCTACAGCCCCGCCGACGACAGCCCGTTCGCCAACCGGATCTTCGACCCCGACGCGGTCGACGACTACTTCGGCGCGCCCGAGCAGGTCAAGCGGCAGCTCATGGACTACCACGCCAACACCAACTACGCGGTGGTCGACAACGACCTGATCGCCGAGCTGTACCGCCGCGTCTACCGGGAGAAGGTGCTGGGCGCGCGACGCCTGCGCCTGCTCAACCTGTCCCGCGTCGCCGGGCTGGACGACGGCGTGGACGGGCTGCGCGTCACCGTCGAGTCGCTGGCCACCGGCGAGCGCGAGGTGCTCGACGCGGACGCGGTCGTCTACGCCACCGGCTACCTCGAGGCCGACCCGACCGCGCTGCTCGGCGACCTCGCCGCCCGCTGCGCCCGGGACGCGCGCGGCCGGCTCGTCGTCGGCCGCGACTACCGGCTGGACACCGACGACGACGTGCTCGCGGGCCTGTACCTCCAGGGCGGGACCGAGCACACGCACGGCATCTCGTCCTCGCTGCTGTCCAACACCTCCGTGCGGGTGGGCGAGATCCTCCGGTCCGTGCTCGACCGCAAGGGGCTCGTCGGCGGCACGGCCGCCGTTCCCGCGCAGCCCCGGTACGCCGTGACCGCCTCACCCGTCAGCTGACCTCCCCCGACGCGCCACCACCGACCCGACCGGAGGACCTTCCCGTGACCAACCCGTTCGACGACCCCGAAGGCCGCTTCCGCGTGCTGGTGAACGACGAGGGCCAGCACTCGCTGTGGCCGTCGTTCGCCGACGTCCCGGCGGGCTGGGACGCGGTGTTCGGCCCGGACACCCGCGAGGCGTGCGGCGCGTACGTGGAGGACAACTGGACCGACCTGCGCCCGCTCAGCCTGCGCGACCGGACCTGAGCGCGAGGTCGTCGAGCGGGGACGCCCTGCCCGGCTCGAACAGCTCGTCGACCACCGGGACGTCGGCGCGCGGAAGGCGCTGATGTCGCCGACGCGGGCCACCGCGCGGAGAACCCGGGCGGTCCGGCGTCGGAGGAGCCGGTGGAGGAGGCCGAGAACGCGATCCCCCTCGACGCCGCGTAAACCGGTGGACGGCCCCGGCGCGCCGTGGTTGCGTGCCGGGGCATGGACCACGGCGAGTTCCGCGACCCCCGCCTCGTGCCGCTCTACGACGCCAAGTACGGGTGGGGCCGCGACGACGACTTCTTCGTGTCGGTGATCGGCGGGACGCCCGCGGCCCGGGTCCTGGACGTGGGCTGCGGCACCGGCCGCGTGACCCTCGGCCTGGCCGCCGCGGGCCACCGCGTCACCGGCGTCGACCCGGCCCGCGCGTCGCTGGACGTGGCCCGCGCCAAGCCGGGCGCGGACCGCGTGACGTGGCTGGAGGGCGGCGCGGAGGTGGCGCCGTCGGGGGCGTTCGACGCGGCCCTGATGACCGCGCACGTCGCGCAGTTCGTCGTCGGGGACGACGCCTGGGCCCGCCTCCTCGCCGACCTCCACCGCGCCCTGGTGCCCGGTGGGAGGCTCGTGTTCGACACCCGTGACCCGGCCGCCCGGGCGTGGGAGGCGTGGAACCCGGCCGACACGCGCCGCACCGTGCGGCTGGGCGAGGTCGAGGTGGTGGAGTGGACCGAGGTCACCGCGGTCGTGGGCGGCCTGGTCTCCTTCACGCACCACTACGAGTTCCCCGACGGCGACCACCTGCTCGGCTCCGCCACCATGCGCTTCCGCGAGGAGGGCGAACTCCGCACGACCCTCGCCGACGCGGGGTTCACCGTGGACGCCATCCACGGCGGCTGGGGTCGTGAGCCGATCGGCGCGCCGGACGGCGAGTTCCTCGTCCTGGCCCACCGCGGGCGTGGGTAGGGTGTCGGGTGTGACGAGCCCCGAATCGGACAGAGCGGAGCCGCCGGTCGCCCGGCGGCGCATCGGCTGACGGCCACCGGCCGGCTTCCCGACCCCGTTCCCGGCGACCGGACGACGTTCCGCGTGTCGGCTCGCACCTCCCCGAGGTGGTGACCCCGACGACCGACGCGCGGATTCCCCCGTCCGCACGTCGATCCGGAGTGATCCGTTGCCCTTCTTCGTCTACGTCCTCGGCCTTGCCGTGTTCGCGCAGGGCACGTCCGAGTTCATGCTGTCCGGCCTGGTGCCGGGCATCGCCGGCGACCTGTCCGTGTCGGTGGGCGCCGCCGCGAGCCTGACGTCCGCCTACGCCGCGGGCATGGTGCTGGGCGCACCGCTCATGGCTGTGGCGGCCGCCCACCGGCCCCGCCGCGTGGCGCTGGCCGGCTTCCTCGCCGCGTTCGTCGCGGTGCACGTCGTGGGCGCGCTCACGGCGGACTTCGCCGTGCTGTTCACGACCCGCGTCGTCGCCGCGGTCGTCAACGCGGGGTTCCTCGCGGTGGCGATGTCCGTCGCGACGAGCCTGGCTCCCCCGGCGCGGGCCGCCGCCACCCTGGTGTCGGGGGTGACGCTGTCCTGCGTCGTCGGCGTGCCGGCGGGCGCGCTGCTGGGCGAGTGGGCCGGGTGGCGGTCGGCGTTCTGGGCGGTCGCGGCGCTGTGCCTGCCCGCCCTGACCCTGGTGTTCCGCGACGCGCCCACCACGCCCGCCGACGCCCCCGCGGTCTCGGTCGGGCGGGAGGCACGCGTGCTGCGCGGCCGCCGCGTGCGCTCGGCGCTGCTCCTCGCCTCCCTCGTCAACGGCGCGACCTTCGCGACCTTCGCCTACCTCGCCGTCCTCGCCACCGAGGTGGCGCACCTGCCCACCACCGCGGTCCCCGCCCTGCTCGCCGGGTTCGGCGCGGGAGCCTTCGCCGGCGTGACCGCCGCCGGCCGCCTGGCCGACGGACGACTCCGACCGGGCCTGGTGCCGGTGCTGTGCGCCCTCCCGGCGGGATGGGCGGCACTGGCCCTGACCGCCGCCGCCCCCGTCCCGCTGATCGTCCTGTCGGTCGTGCAGGGCGGCCTGTCGTTCGGCGTCGGGTCGACCCTCGTGGCCCGCGTCCTGCACGTCGCCGACCGGGCGCCCACCCTGGGCGGCGCGTTCGCCACCGCCGCCCTGAACGTCGGCGCGTTCGCCGGTCCCCTCCTGGCCGCCGCCGTGACCGGTGCCACGCACGACTACCGCGACGCCGCGTGGACCAGCGCCGCCCTGGCCGCCGCGGCGGTCGTCGCCCTCGCCGTCACCGCCGGGGAGGAGGTGCGCGAGGCCCCCTGACCGGTCACCGCACCGGCAGCGGCGCGAGGTCCGGGTCGGTCAGCCACTGCCGCCACGTCCGCCGGGTGATCCGCCGTGGCGGGTGGTCGGCGAGGTGCAGCAGGAAGGCGGCGCGCAGGCGGGTCAGCGGGTCGTCGGCGTCGAGCAGGTCGGCGGCCCGCGCGCGCAGCGGGGTGTCGCCCAGGTGGCGCACGAGGCCCGGGTAGTACCAGTCGTGGCAGCGGTAGGGGCGCTGGACGGCGGTCAGCAGCAGCTCCAGCACGCGGTGCCGCAGCCCGGCCGGGAAGCCCCGCCGGGTGAACCGGTGGAGGATGCCGCACTTGCGGGTGTACTGGGAGGTGATGTACGAGTCGGGGGAGCGCCACTCCTCCTGGTACGCGCTCTCCCACTCCAGGAACAGGGTGTCCAGCCCCGGGTCGTCCAGGTCGACGCGCCGAACGCGCTGCCGGCCGGCTCGACCTCGTAGGCAGCCCACAGGGCCGGGTCGAAGCTCCTCGTGACGGCCGGGTCGATCCTGGTGTGCGCCCGCACCAACGCCCGCCGCGCTCGCCGGACCGCGGTCCGGTGCCGGTCGAGGGCCGCCCACCGCACGCCGTCGTCCGGGTGGACCGGGTCGCGCACCCAGCCGTCCGCCCCGGTCACGCGCCCGTCGACCCGGTGGCGGTCAGCAGGAACGCGGGGGACGACCAGTAGTCGTGCAGCGGCGTGACGACGACGTCGTCGAAGCCGGCCCGCGCCACCTGCTCCGCCCACCGCGCCGCCGGCTGCTCCCACGTCGACCGCACCGCGCCCGGCACCAGCTGCCCGGTCAGCACCGGCATCAGGAAGCCCTGCGCGACGAGGTCGCGGTCCTCGCCGTACTCGGCCAGACCGCGCTCGTAGGTCTCGGCCAGGAACGCGCGGTGCCCGGGACCCGCGTGCGGCACGTCCGGCACGTCGAACTCGACGAGCGCCAGCACCCCGGCGCGCGCCACCAGGTCGGCCAGCACGCCGTCCCGCTCGCCGTGCGGGACGGTGTGCAGGGCGAACGTCGACTGCACCACGTCGTACGCCGTGGCCGTGGTGGCCAGGAAGTCCTGCACCCGCCCCGGGAACGCGGTCGCGCCGGGCAGCCGCAGCGCGTCGAGCAGCGCCCGCGACGGTTCCACCACCGTCACCCCGGTCGGCGCGTGCGGACGGTCGAGCGCGGGCCGCAGCGCCCGACCGTCACCGCAGCCGACGTCGAGCAGCGTCACCGGCCGCACGCGCTCGTACAGCGCCCCCAGCGCGTCCACGACCGCCTCGTACAACGCCACGTTGCCGCCGCCGCGGACGAACGCCTCGAACGCGGCGGGCCGGTCGTACACCGACCCGCCCGCCGCGCCGTCGAGGTGCGTCGCCAGCGCCGCGGCGAGCGGGGAAGCGGGCTCGCGCACCGCCTCCCGCGCCCGTGCCAGGTCACCCGCGGCCAGCGCGTCCAGCGCCTCCCTGATCGTCACCCGACCAGTATCACGCCACCGCGCCCGTCACGGACGAGCCGGACCTCGTGACGTGGTAGGTGACCGTCGTGCCGCTCCAGTAGTGGAACGTCAGCGTGACCCTGGCCCCGTCGTTCACCTCCGCGAAGAACTCCGGCTTGAGCAGCGTCGTGCCCGCCGCGTAGTCCGGCGCGAAGGTGTAGTCGTACTCCTTGAACGACGTCCAGTTCTGCGGCCCGGCGTTGGAGCCGTCGGCGTACTTCGCCTCCATGGTGGCCAGCTTGTCGCCGCGGAACGCGGTCGGGATCGCGAACGACGCGGTCGTGCCGGCCGCCGCCTGGAGCACCGGCGGGTCGTAGGTGACCAGGTCGATCCGCCACGGCACGCCGGCCGAGAAGCGCGCCGACAGCGTCGCGTTCACGCCGTACGCCCGCGACCCGAGCAACCGGGTCAGCAGCGGCGCGGACAGCGTGAGCTGGTCGCCCGACACGGTGTAGTCCGTGCCGCGCACCAGGTCGGTGCCGCCGTGCCGCAGGCCCGAGAACGTCGTCCCGTTGAGGTTCAGCGTGATCGTCTTCGCGCTCACCGCCGTCGACTTCGGGTTGAACACCTGGTCGGTGGACGCCGTGCCGGACCGGGTCGTCCAGCTCGACTTGATCTGCGCGATCAGCTCAGGGTCGCTCCACTGGAACGAGGTGCGGCCGAAGTGCTGGCCGTTGTCCCACAGCATCGTGGTGATCTTGCGGGTCTTCGCGTGGTGGCCGAAGAACTCGAAGAACTTCAGCTTCTCGCCCTGCTGGATGGTGCCGGTGTGGCGGTCGAAGCCCAGCAGGCCGTACTCGCCGAGGATCACCGGGATGCCGCGCGCGATGAACGTGTTGTGGACGCGGTCGAACGCGTCCGTCAGGTCCTTCTGCGCGGTCGCGTCGAACCGGTACCCGCCCGCGATGTTCACGCTGAACGGCCAGTAGCCGTAGTAGTGGATCGTCGCGATCAGGTTGCGGTCGTCCAACGCGGTGAACGTGGCGTTCAGGTTGTCCAGGTGCGCCTGGTCGGCCGAGGTGTGCAGGGACGGCAGGACCAGCAGGCGGGTGGCGTTGCCGCCGCCCGAGGCGCGCACGATCCGGTGGAACGAGGTGTTCAGCTCGTTGAGCAGCTGCGCGTTCTGCGCGTCACCGGAGCTGCCGGTGAACTGCGGCTCGTTCACGCTCTCCAGGACGAGCTTGTTCGACGAGTCGCGGAACGCGCTCGCCAGCTGCGTCCACGTCGCGTTGTAGCGGGCCAGCACGTTCGCGCGGTCGCCGGGCATGTTCGAGATCCACTGCCACGAGTCGTGGTGGATGTTCACCATCACGTAGAAGCCGTCCGCCAGCGCCCAGCCGACGACCTCCTTCACCCGCGCCAGGTAGGCCGGCTCGATCGTGTAGGACGGCGCGGCGCCCTGGTGCTGACCCCACGTGACCGGGATGCGGATGCTCTTGAAGCCCTGCGCGCGCACGTTGTCCAGCAGCGCCTCGGTGATCCGCGGGTTGCCCCACGAGGTCTCGTCCGCGCCGGTGGCGTCGAGCGAGTTGCCGAGGTTCCAGCCGGGCTGCATCGCCGCGACGGCCGCCATCGCGTCACCCGCGGGCGGGTTCGTCGTGGTCGTCGTCGTGGTGGTGGTCGTGGTCGTCGGGTCGGTGCTCCCGGTGCACGCGACGCCGTTGAGCGCGAACGACGTCGGCGCGGTGTTGCTGCCCGTCCACGTGCCGTTGAAGCCGAACGACACCTTGCCGTTGGTGGGGATCGAGCCGTTCCAGCCCGCGTTCGCCGCCGTGACCTGCCCGCCCGACGCGGTGACCGAGGCGCCCCACGCCTGCGTGACCGCCTGCCCCGACGGGAACGCCCACGTCAGCCGCCACCCGGAGATCGGGTCGCCGAGGTTGGTGATCTCGACGTTGGCGGAGAAACCGCCCTGCCACTGGCTCGGCACCGCGTACGCCACGCGGCAGCCGGACGCCGCCTGGGCGTTGGTCGCGGCGACGACGCCGAAACCGGCCAGGACGGTGGCGACGGCGCTCGCCAGCAGTCCGACCCACCACCGAGCCATTCTTGAGTTGCCTCGCGGACCGGCCATTTCGCTCCTTTGCACAAATCGCCCGGCACGATGCTTCCCGGTGACCCGTCGGCGGCGCAACAGTTTCGACAGCGGGAAATGAAAACAGCAGCTCACGGCCTTGGGTGAAAGTGTCGTTCGAAGATATGAACGGCCCGTTCGACAATTGTTCGACACCATTCGACGCGCGGTCCGCCGCGAGGGCGGGTCCGGCCGCCGCGCCGAGGTCGGGTTGCTCCGGGCCGCGCCGGTGCGATAGTGATCACCATGGACCTCGCCGACCTGTACCGCGACCTGCACCGGAACCCCGAGCTGGGGTTCGCCGAGACGCGCACCGCCGGCGTCGCGGCCCGGGAGCTGCGGGCCGCCGGGTTCGAGGTGACCGAGGGCGTCGGCGGCACCGGCGTGGTCGGCGTGCTGCGCAACGGCGACGGGCCCACCGCGCTGCTGCGGGCCGACATGGACGCGCTGCCGGTCGAGGAGAAGACCGGCCTGCCCTACGCCAGCGGGGTCGTGGTCGACGGGACGCCGGTGGCCCACGCGTGCGGGCACGACGTGCACGTGACGTGCCTGGTCGGGGCGGCGCGGGAGCTGTCGGCCGACCGCGCCTCCTGGTCGGGCACGGTGCTGGCGGTGTTCCAGCCCGCCGAGGAGGTCGGCGGCGGGGCCGAGGCGATGGTCGCCGACGGCCTGTTCGAGCGCTTCGGCACGCCGGACGTGGTGCTGGGGCAGCACGTGGCGCCCATCCCGGCGGGCGTGCTGGGCGTGCGGCCGGGCCCGGCGTTCGCCGCCGCCGACAGCGTCCGGGTGACCCTGCACGGCCGGGGCGGGCACGGCTCGCGCCCGGAGGCCGCCGTGGACCCGGTCGTGATGGCCGCCTCGGTCGTCCTGCGGTTGCAGACCATCGCGTCCCGCGAGACCGCCGCCACCGACACGGTCGTGGTCACCGTCGGCGCGATCCACGCGGGCACGGTCGCCAACATCATCCCCGACGACGCCGAGCTGCTGCTGAGCATCCGCACCTACGACCCGGACGTCCGGGCCCGCGCGCTCGCCGCCGTGGAGCGCATCGTGCGGGCGGAGGCCGCCGCCTCGGGCGCCCCGACACCGCCCGGGGTGGTGGTCGAGACGGGCTTCCCGGCCGTGGTCAACGACCCGGACGCGGTCGAGCGGACCCGCGCCGCCCTCGCCTCGGCCGTGCCGGTCGTGGTGGACCCGGGACCGGTCACCGGCAGCGAGGACGTCGGCGTCCTCGCCACCGCCGCCGGCGCGCCCCTGGTCTACTGGCTGCTCGGCGGCGCCGACCCGGCGGCGTTCGAGGGCGCCACGTCGCTCGACGACATCCGCGCCAGGGTGGCCGCCCAGCCCGCCAACCACTCGCCCCTGTTCGCGCCCGTGGTCGATCCCACCCTCGACCTGGGCGTCGCCGCCCTCACCGCCGCCACCCGCGCCTGGCTGCCCCCGCGCGGCTGACCGACCCGCCACGACCGGGTGAAGACGGTCCTCGGTCAGGCGTTTCTCGCGGTCGTTCCCGTGCCGGCGTGCCACGCTCGCCGCCGCGGGAAGGAGCCCCCATGGCAAGGTCCACGGTCCTCATCGCCACCGAGCGGCCGGGTGGCGACAGCGCCGTCCCGGCGGCGAAGGTCGAGCAGGTCCGCGCCTGGCTGCACGAGGCCGGGCACGAGGTGGTGCTCGTCCACTCGGCGTCCGACGCGGTGTCGGTGGTCACCGCCGAGGCCGACATCGCCGCCGCCGTCATCAGCTGGGAACTGGTCGGCGACGAGTGCCGGTCCACCGGCGGCGTGCTGCGGGTGCTGCTCGACCGGTTCTCCACGCGCCTGCCGGTGTTCCTGCTGACCTCCGGCGACTACGACGCCGACGCGCCGCTGTGGATCTCCGAGGTCGTCAACGGGTGGATCTGGCTGCTGGAGGACACCCCCGACTTCATCGCGGGCCGCATCGACTTCGCCGCCCGCCAGTACCTCGACCACGTGCTGCCGCCGTTCTTCCGGGAACTGCGCCGGTTCGACGACACCCACCCTTACTCGTGGCACACCCCCGCGCACGCGGGCGGCATCGCGTTCCTCAAGTCGCCGGTGGGGCGGGCGTTCTACGAGTACTACGGCGAGCGCCTGTTCCGCACGGACGTGTCGGTGTCCGTCGGCGAGCTGGGCTCGCTGTTCGAGCACACCGGGCCGGTCGGCGACGCGGAGCGCAACGCCGCCCGCGTGTTCGGCGCCGACGTGACGTACTTCGTGCTGCACGGCACGTCGACGTCCAACCGCATGATCGTCCACGGCACCGTCGCCCGCGACGAGGTCGTGCTGCTGGACCGCAACTGCCACAAGGCGATCAACCACGGCGTGGTGCTGGCCGGCGCGCGACCGGTCTACCTCGTGCCCACCCGCAACGGCTACGGCATCACCGGGCCGGTCCCGCCGGGCAGGCTCACCGCCGACGCGGTGCGCGCCCGGGTCGACCGGACCCCGATCGCGGCCGGCGGGGAACCGGTGTACGCGGTGATCACGAACTCCACCTACGACGGCCTGTGCTACGACGCGGTCCGCGTCGCGGACCTGCTCGGCGAGTCCACCCGCGTGCTGCACTTCGACGAGGCGTGGTTCGCCCACGCCCGGTTCCACCCGCTCTACGCCCGGCGCTACGGCATGGCGGTGGAGGACCCGGAGTCCCGGCTGCCGACCGTGTTCGCCACCCACTCCTCGCACAAGCTGCTGGCGGCGCTGTCCCAGGCGGCGATGATCCACGTGAAGTCCGGCGGCAGGGCGCCGTTCGACCGGTCCCGGTTCGACGAGACGTACATGATGCACGGCACCACCTCGCCGCTGTACCCGATGATCGCGAGCTGCGACGTGGCGGCGGGCATGATGGACGGCCCCGCCGGGCGGTGGCTCAACACCGAGGCGATCACCGAGGCGGTGCGGTTCCGGCAGGCGGTCGTCCGGCTGGGGCGGCGGCTGGCCGACGCGGGCGACCGGCCGCCGTGGTTCTTCGGCGTCTGGCAGCCGCCGGAGGTCGCCGACGCGCCGCTCGACCTGCTGCTGTCCGACCCCGCGTGCTGGACCCTCGACCCCGGCGCCGACTGGCACGGCTTCCCCGACCTCGACGGGGGGTTCTGCCTGCTGGACCCGGTGAAGGTCACCGTCACCTGCCCCGGTGTGGACGCGCGCGGGAACGTGGCCGCGTCCGGCGTGCCCGCCCGCGTGGTCACCGCCTACCTGGAGACGCGGCGCATCGTCGTGGAGAAGACCGACGTCTACACGTTCCTCGTGCTGTTCTCCATGGGCATCACCAAGGGCAAGTGGGGCACGCTGCTCGACGCCCTCACCGACTTCAAGCACCTGCACGACCACGACGCGCCGCTCACCGAGGTGCTGCCGGACCTGGTGCGCGCCCACCCCGCCCGGTACGCGGGCACGACGCTGCCGCAGCTGTGCCGCGAGGTGCACGAGCGGCTCGTGGACGGCGAGGTCGTCGCGCTGCTCAACGAGGCGTTCACCGGCGCCGAGCCGCCGACCGCCGCGATGACGCCGGCGGAGGCGTACCAGCGGTTCGTGCGCGGCGAGACCGAACTGGTGCCGCTGGACGCCCTCGCCGGTCGGGTGGTGGCCACGCAGGTCACCACCACACCGCCGGGCATCCCGGTGCTGGTGCCGGGGGAGCGGGTCGGGGCGTCGGACAGCGCGCTGGTCCGCTACCTGCGCGTGCTGGAGGACTTCGACCGCCGGTTCCCGGGTTTCGCGAGCGAGACGCACGGGGTGCGCCACGAGGGCGGTCGGTACTGGATCTGCTGCGTCGTCGAGCGGTGAGGCGCGGTCGCCGCCGCGCCGGAGGTCAGTCCGCGGGGGTGACCCGCCGGATCAGGCAGAGGCCGGCGGGGGGAGGAGCCAGCGGATCGCCCCGGTGATGCCGTGGCCCGCCAGGCGGACCGCGGTGGCCTCGGTCAGCGGCAGGAACGGCAGGCGCAGGGGCAGGCGCGTCCACAGCGGCAGGGAGGCCGCCGCGGCGGCGGCGATGGCCGCGTACGGGACCCGCGCCGGGACCGGCAGCGGCGGCGTGAGCAGCAGGAATCGGGCTGCCTCGCGGGCCTGCGGCGTGCCGCGCAGCTCCGGCCGGAACGAGGCCAGGCGGGCGTCCAGCGCGGCCACCGTGGTCGGCGGGTCGAGGACGCCCAGCGCACGGGCCACGCGCGCCGTGTCGGCCACGTAGCCGTCCTGCTCGGCGGGCGTCAGGCGGTCCGAGCCGTAGCGCTGGTGGCAGCGCAGGAAGCTGTCGACCTCGGCGACGTGCACCCAGTCGAGCAGGTGCGGGTCGTCCGCCCGGTACGGCGTGCCGTCGGGCGCGGTGCCGCGCACGCGGCGGTGGATGCCGCGCACCCTGGCCACGGCCGCCTCGGCGTCCGCCTCGGTGCCGAACGTGGTCACCGCGAGGAACCGGCTGGTGCGCTGGAGGCGGCCCCACGGGTCCTCGCGGTAGTCGGAGTGGCCCGCCACCGCCGCCATCGCGACCGGGTGCAGCGACTGGAGCAGCAGGGCGCGCAGGCCGCCGATGAACATGGCCGCGTCACCGTGCACCCGCCGGATCGGGCGGTCGGGGGCGAACCAGCGCGGTCCCGGGCCGAGGTGGATGCGGTCGCGCGTCGCCGGGCCGTCCGGGCCCGCCACGCGGCTGAACACGGCGGCGCCCAGGCGTGCGCGCAAGGCGTCGACGGCGGTGTCCACGGTGGTGTCCACGGCGACCTCCGGTAGTTCACGAACGAGTGACTACCACCGAGTATGGGTCAGTTCGGCGGCGGTGGCTGCCCGGTCCGGGCGGGAACGGGTCCGCGGACCGGCCGGCGCCGTGCCCGGCGCGGTGCTCGCGCCGCCGGGGTCGCGCTGCCGGGGTCGCGCTGCCGGGGTTGTGGGAGTCCCCCGGGCGCGCTGTTGTTGGATGGGGAGGTGACGAGCTTCGCGATCGTCGGCTCCGGCTGGCGGGCCGAGTACTTCTGGCGCCTCGCCACCGCCCTCGGGGACCCGGTCTGCGCCGGGGTCGTGTCCCGCGGCCCCAAGGACCTGCCGGTGCCCGTGTTCACCTCGCTGGACGAGTGCCTGGCCCGCGCGAAGCCCGACTTCGTCGTCACCGCCACGCCGTGGCGGGTCACACCGGGCCTCGTCGTCGAACTCGCGGAGCGCGGCGTGCCGGTGCTGGCCGAGACGCCGCCCGCGCCCGACCTCGACGGGCTGCGGCGGCTGTGGGCGGCGGTCGGGGCGAGCGGGCTGGTGCAGGTCGCCGAGCAGTACACCCGCATGCCCGCGCACGCCGCCCGGCTCGCCCTGGTGCGGTCCGGCACGATCGGCGACCCCACGCGGGCGGACGTGTCCTCCACGCACCAGTACCACGCCGTGTCGCTGATCCGGGCCTACCTCGGCGTCGGGCGCGGACCCGTCACCGTGCGCGCCACCCGGTCCACCGCGCCCCTGCTCGACCCGATCGACCGGTCCGGCTGGATCGCCGAGCCACGCGTCGCACCCGCCACCACGACCATCGCGACGCTCTCCTTCGAGGGCGGTGGCCTCGGCGTCTACGACTTCACCGACAACCAGTGGCACAACCAGCTGCTGACGCGCCGCCTGCTGGTGCGGGGCACGCTCGGCGAGGTCCGCGACCAGGAGGTCGTGCACCTCGCCGGCGACCGCACCATCACGCGCACCCCGCTCGTGCGCCGCCAGACCGGCTACGACCTCGACCTGGACGGCTACGACACCGACCACATCAGCCACGGCCCGACCGTCCTGTACCGCAACCCCTTCCAGGGACAGCGGTGGAACGACGAGGAGATCGCCATCGCCACCCTGCTGCGGGACACCGCGCGCTGGGTCGAGGACGCCGGCGAGCCCCCGTACCCGCTGGCCGACGGCGTCCACGACCACCGCGTCGCGCTGGCCGTCGAGGAAGCCGCCGACCACGACCGCACCACCACCGTCACCGAGGAGCCCTGGTCCTGATGCCCCTTGCCTCGCACCCGCTCGACGACGCCACCGCGGACGCGCTGCTCTCCCTGGCCGGCGCGTCGTGGGAGCGCGACGACCTGGACGCCTCCTGGGTGGCGGCCGGACTGCCGGCGACGCCCGTGGCGTGGCAGGTCCACGAGGAGATGGACTACCGGCTCGACGCGGGCGACCGGGCGTTCGTCGTCGGCATGGGGTTCGACCCCGACCGGGTGACCGCCTTCGCCGTCGCGTTCGCGGTGTTCCTGGAGGACGTCGTGGGCGAGGAGGACTTCTTCGACCACTTCGGCCCGCAGTGGGCCATCGACGCGGACGCCGGGCGCGACGCGTTCGACGCGCTGTTCCGCGCCGGGGTCGAGCGGGTGGCCGCGCGGCTGGGCGAACCGGTCGCCACCGGCACGCACGACGAGGCGTGGCACCACGCGGTGTGGCGCGCGGGGGACTGCCTGCTGGTCGTCGCGCAGGGCGAGGACTTCGACTCCTACGGCGTGGCCGACGACCTGAAGCTGTGGCTGGTCCGGCACCCGCAGGACGCGCCCGTGCCCGCCGGGGACGCCCTCTACGCGTTCCTGTGCGGCGACCCCACGCCGGCCTAGCGCGTCAACCAGACCCGCCACAGGCACGCCGGGTCGGACAGCGGGTCGCCGTGCACCAGGCTGAAGTGCGCGGGTCCGCCGACGACCAGCCGGCCCGCCGCCGGGTCGCCGAGCAGGTCGCCGCCGCGCCAGGTGAGCGCCGCCAGCGCCTCGTGCGGCGGCAGGCCGGCCCGGACGAGCGACTCCGCCTCCCACGCCAGCTGGTTCGCGCGCAGCGACCCGCCGCCGAAGTCCGAGCCGCCCGCGACGGCGACCCCGGCGGCGTGCGCCAGCCGCACGCCCTCTTCGGCGGCCTCCAGCCGCGCGCCGATGCCTGCCCGCGAGTCCGGTGCGGTGAACCGGTCCACCGCGGACGTCGAGGTGAACGTCAACCACGAGTGCAGCACCCCCAGCGTGGACACCAGGGTCGTGCCGGCGGCGGCCATCGCCCCGGCCGCGTCGCGGTCCAGCTCGAACCCGTGCTCGATGCTGTCCACCCCCGCCGCCGCCCCCACCCGCGCACCGTGCAGCGCGCCCGCGTGCGCCGCCACCTTCGCACCGCGCGCGTGCGCCTCGCGCACCAGCGCCGACACCTCGTCCGCGCTGAACGGCGGCGTGTCGCGGTCCGGGCCGTCGAGGTAGAGCTTGACCAGGTCCGCGCCGTCGTCGAGCTGCACCCGCGCCGCGTCGAGCAGGTCCGCGCCGTGCGCCACCTCGACCGCCAGGCCGTGCGGCAGCGCCCCGGTGCGCGCGATCCACGTGCCGGCGGCCCGCAGGTACGGCCGGTCCGCGCGGCCCGCCCACGCGTCGCGCAGCCGCAGGCTCAGCGCCCGCTCACCGCCCGTGGCGGGGTCCGGCCTGCGGGGCGCGCCGACGTCGCGCGCCCACCGGATGCCCGCGCGCACCATCAGCTCGCCGTTCTCCTCGGCGACGGCGAGCAGCTCCTCGCTCGGGTCGAAACCGCGCTGCACCCACTGCGCGCCGCCGGGCATGCTGAGGTGGGCGTGGGAGTCGACCATGCCGGGCACGAGCGTCGCCCCGGACGCGTCGACCACCCGCGCGCCCGCCGGTGCCGCCGGCCGGTCGCCCTCCCACAGTCCGGTGACCACGCCGTGCTCCACCAGCAGCGACACCCCGCGCCGCAGCGAGTCCGAGCGTCCGTCGGCCAGCGCCGCGCCCTCCAGCAGCACCACGTCGCCGTCGATCCGGGTCACGTTCCGCCTCCACGTCGTCCGCCGGCCCCGCGAGCCCACCCGTCCGTGCCGGCGCCTGCGGTCATCGTCCTGGCGCCGGTGGTCGGCCGCACGTCGGAGCCCCGTCGCCCGCTCGGTGTGGCGTGGTCCCGTCCCGTCACCGGGTCATCCGGGTGACGAGGAAGTCGAGCCGTTCCTCCTGGCCCTCCGGGGGGATGCGGCCGCTGTCGGACAGGACGGCCATGCCGTGCAACGCGCTCCAGGTGACCTCGGCGAACAGCTCGCGCCGCTCGTCGGACGGGGGGAAGCAGCCGACGAACTCGTCGAAGCAGGCCCGCAGCGGCGGTGGTGTCCCGGCGCTCGCGAACCTCAGGCCGGTGGGCAGGGTGAACATCGCCTGGTACAGGGCGGGGCGTTCGGCCGCGAACCCCAGGTAGGCGCGGCCGACGGCGTGCAGGGCCCGGTCGGGTCCGGGCGCGGCCGGGCGCGCGCGGCGCAGGTGGGCGGCGAGCTCGCCGAACCCGTCCAGGGCGACGGCGGTCACGATGGCGTCCTTGCCCTCGAAGTGGCTGTAGAGCACCGGCTGGCTGTACTCGACGCGTTCGGCCAGCCGCCGGGTCGTCACCGCCTCCCAGCCCTCGGTCTCCGCGAGTTCGCGCGCGGCCGCGACGATCAGCTGGTGGCGGTGGGCGCGTTCGCGCTCGCGGCGCTCGCTGGTGGCGGACATGGCGTCATGTTAGCAACGCTAGACATCCTGTCGTCGACAAGCTAGCGTCACTATAACTGCTAGCGGCGCTAGCTCGTCAGCGCTCCGCCAAGGGGGAATCCGTGCTCACCACCATCGCCACCGTGCTCGCCGGGCTGATCGGCGCGGGCATCATCGTCATCGGCGCGCGCGTCTTCTGGGCACCGCGCGCCGCGGTCGGTTTCGGCATCCCCGACACGCCGACCGAGGACCGCGTCTTCCAGGCCTGGCTGTCCGTCAAGGGCGTGCGGGACATCGCGTCCGGGGTTTTCGTCTTCGTCCTGGTGGTCGCGGCGACGCCCCGGGTGCTGGGCTGGTTCATGCTGGCCGCCGCCGGCATCCCCGTCGGCGACGCGCTGATCGTGCTGCGCGGCAACGGTCCCAAGGCGGCCGCCTACGGCATCCACGGCGCCACCGCCGCCGTGATGCTGGCCGTCGGCGCACTCCTCCTGCTCTCCTGACCCCGGGAGTCCAACCCCCAGGTCGCGCGACCTGGACGTAGAACTCACCGCGCTTGGGGGTTGGACTCCCGGGTGGGGTCAGGGGAGGAGGACGATCTTGCCCTGGCTGTGGCCGGACTCGGTCGTGCGATGCGCCTCGGGGGCGTCGGCCAGGGGGAAGGTCGCGCCGATGTCCACGGTGAACGAGTCGCGCGCCACCAGTTCGGCCACCTCGGCCAGTCGGGCCGGGTCGCGTTCGGACGCGCCGCTGAACACCACGCCGTGCTCGGCCGCACCGGGGTCGGCGATCGTCACGATCCGGTCGGTGGCGCCACCCCGCAGCTCGACCGAATCGGCCAGCGCGCCCCGGCCCGCCACGTCGAACACCGCGTCCACGCCGTCCGGCGCCAGCGCCCGCACCCGGTCCACGAGCCCGTCGCCGTAGGTCGTCGGCACCGCGCCCAACGCGGCCAGGCGCTCCTGGTTGCCGGCACCCGCCGTGCCGATCACGCGGATGCCCGACGCCAGCGCGATCTGCACGGCCAGGGCGCCGACCGCACCCGCCGCGCCGTGCACCAGCAACGTCTCGCCCGACTTCACGCCGAGCAGCCGCAGCACCCGGTCGCTGGTCTCCACGGCCACCGGCAGCGCCACCGCCCGCTCCCACGACAGCTCCGCGGGCTTGTGCGCGAACGACGAGGTGAGCGCCTGCTCGGCGTACGCGCCGCCGTCGCTGAACCCGAACACGGCGTCGCCCACCGACACCCCGGTCACGTCCGGGCCGACCGCGTCGACCTCGCCCGCCACCTCCGCGCCCAGCACGGCGGGCAGCGACACCGGGAACACGTCCCGCATCGCACCGGACCGGATCTTGCCGTCGAGCGGGTTCACGCCGATCGCGCGCGCCCGCACCCGGACCTGACCGGGACCGGGCTCGGGGGCGTCGACCTCGGCCACCCGCAGCACCTCGGGCCCGCCGAACTCCTCCAGCACAACGGCTTTCATCGTGGTTCCTCCTGCGTGGTGCGGTGGTGCGCGACGGCCCGTTCGATGGCCGACGCGGTGGTGATGAACGACTCGACCTGGTCCGCGCCCAGGGTGTGGGCGGTGACGCGGTCGAGTTCGGACCACAGGGCCGCCAGGGGGGTGCGCAGCGCCTGCCCCGCGTCGGTCAGGTGCACGTGCTGCACGCGCCGGTCGCGCTCGTCGGGCGTCCGGGTCAGCAACCCGGCGTCCTGCATGCGCCGCAACGACTTCGACACCGTCGAGTGGTCCAGGCCGACGGCGTCCAGCAGTTCCGACTGGGTCTGGCCGTCCCGGTCGAACAGCCGCATGAGCAGCAGTTCCTGACCGGGGTGCAGGCCCAGGTCGCGCAGCAGCGCGGCGGCGAAGCCGCGGTGCGCCCTGGCGAGGGTGACGATCGCGTAGCTCAACCTGCCGTTCGCGGCGGCACCAGGGCACGCGTCGCCCGGCTGCGCATCGCCCGACTGCGGGTCGCCTGGCTGTGCGCCGCTTGGCCGCGCGTCGCCCGGTTGCTCGGTCATCCGGCCCCCTCGGTGGTCCCGGAACCCACCGTACGCCGAAATGTGGCCGGCCACATGGTGGCGGCGTCACCCGCTCGGACCCGCGGAACAGGATGCCGACGCGTGATCACACCCGCCACCTGGTCGCGCCGGGCGGCTCGGCCTCCAGCGCGCCCGCGAACGCCTCCGCGATCGCCGGCACGTCCCACACCCCCCGCTCCAGCACGGGCTGCTTGACCGCGTACTGGGCGATGAGGTGCAGCTTGTCCGGCAGGAACCGCACGAGGTGGCCGGTGACGGCCCGGGAGAGGTCGCTGAGCAGGTAGGTGACGAGCGGTGCCATCAGGTCCGGCGTCTGCCCGGGCGAGCTGATGCCGTCGCGGCGCGGGTCGAGCTCCATCATCGGCGTCCACGCCAGCGGCGCGACGCCGTTCACCCGGACCTCCCGCTCGGCGAGCGCGCCCGCCCAGGACAGCGTCAGCGACGCCACCGCGCCCTTGGACGCCGAGTAGGCCGCCGCGTCCGCCCGGCCCAGCATCGCGCCGGACACCACGTTCACGATCGACCCGCCGCGCATGACCCGCGCGGCCTCGGTGCCGCAGTACAGCGTGCCCAGCACGTTGACCTCGACGACCCGCCGCAGCACCGCGGGGTCGTCGTCCCAGGGGTGCGCGAAGTGCGTGACGCCCGCGTTGTTCACCAGGCCGTCGAGCCCGCCGTAGGTGTCCGCGCAGAGCCGCACGAGCGAGGCGGCCCGCTCCGGGTCGGCCACCGACCCCTCGTGGGCGACGGCCTCGCCGCCCGCCGCCCGGATCGCCCCCGCGACCTCCTCGGCGCCCGCAACGTCGTTGACCACGACCCGCGCGCCCTCGGCCGCCGCGTGCCGCGCGTACGCCTCGCCCAGACCCCGGCCCGCGCCGGTCACCACCACGGCCTTGCCGTCGAGAATCCCCATGAGGTGATTCTCGCGCGCACAGGGGTGAGGCGTGGTAGGAATAAAGGTTGTATTCGCTCGAAAGAGCGGAATGCAGACACCTCAGTATAACACGGGGAGCAAGCGTGACAACAGGGGAATTGTCCGCGGAACGACGCCGCATCGCTTTCCTGCACGACCGGCTCGACCGGGAGCGCGCCGCCGCACAGGCCGGGCTGGACGCGGCGCTGCGCGACCCGCACGAGCAGCGCTGGCACCGCGAGGTGACCGTGCGGACGCTGTCCGAGCAGGTCAGCCGGTTGAAGGTGGCGGACGAGGGGCTGTGCTTCGGCCGCATCGACACCGCGGACGGCGAGCGCACCTACGTCGGCCGGGTCGGTTTGTTCGACGAGGAGGAGGACTGGGCGCCGCTGCTCACGGATTGGCGCGCACCCGCCGCCCGGCCGTTCTACACGGCGACCGCCGCCCGCCCCGAAGGCGTGGTCCTGCGCCGCCACTTCCACACGAAGGGGCGATTCCTGGAGAGTTTCCACGACGACGAGCTGGACATGACGTCGGCGGCGCTGCTGGCCGCCGTGAACGCACCCCGCGCGGAGGTGATGCGCGACATCGCGGCCACCATCCAGGCCGAGCAGGACGAGGTGATCCGCCTGCCGCACGAGGGCGTGCTGGTCATCGAGGGCGGGCCGGGCACCGGCAAGACGGCCGTGGCCCTGCACCGCGTCGCCTACCTGCTCTACACCCGGCGCGAGCGGCTGTCCCGGCAGGGCGTGCTGGTGGTCGGCCCGAACGCGGGCTTCCTGCGCCACATCTCGCGGGTGCTGCCGTCGCTGGGCGAGACGGACGTGGTGTTCGCGACGCCCGGCGAGCTGTTCCCCGGCGTGCGGACCGACCGCGAGGACACCCCGGCCCTCCAGGCGCTCAAGGGCGGTCTCGGGGCCGTCGACCTGGTGCGGGAGGCCATCGCCGACCGCGAGGAGCTGCCCGCCGAACCGGTGCCGGTGGAACTCGAGGACGTGGTGGTGGAGCTGACCGCGCCGATCGCCGCCGCAGCCCGCGACGTCGCCCGCGCGTCCGGGCTCAAGCACAACGAGGCGGGGCCGGTGTTCCACCGCGCCCTGGTGGACGGCCTGGTCGCGCCCGCGCTCTCGCTGATCGGCGAGGACTGGCCGGAACTGGCGGACGACGTGCGGCGCGAGCTGGCACGGCATCCCGACCTGCGCCGCGCGGCTTCGGCCCTGTGGCCGGTGCTCACGCCGCAGGAGCTGCTGGCCGACCTGTACGCGGGCCGGTGCGCCGCGCTGGGCCACCCGGGACTGCTGCGCGCCGACCCGGCGGCGTGGACGGTGTCGGACGTGCCGCTGCTGGACGAGGCGGCCGAGCAGCTGGGCGACGACGGCCGCGCCGAGCGGGCCGCCGAACGCGCCCGCCGCGCCGAGGTGGAGTACGCGCGGGGCGTGCTGGAGGTCGTGGACACCGACGCGGCGATGCACGAGGACGAGCTGCGCGCCGTGGACCTGGTCGACGCCGAGTGGCTGGCCGACCGGCACACCGAGGTGGACCACCGCGTGCTCGCCGACCGCGCCGCCGCCGACCGGGAGTGGACCTACGGCCACGTGGTGGTCGACGAGGCGCAGGAGCTGTCCGAGATGGACTGGCGCGTGCTGGCCCGCCGCAGCCCGAACCGCTCCATGACGATCGTCGGCGACCTGGCGCAGCGCCAGGCCGAGGCGGGCGTCCGGGCGTGGGGCCGGGTCCTGGACCGCTACGTGCCGAACCGCTGGCGCTACCGCCGCCTCACGGTCAACTACCGCACCCCGGCGGAGATCATGGACTTCGCCGCGCGGGCCCTGGCCGAGGCCGACCCCGCGGCGACCGCCCCGACCTCCATCCGCTCCGGCGAACCGCCGCTGGAGGTCGCCGGCGCGGACCCGGGGACGTTCCGGCCGTCGACGGGCACGTTCGCGGTGATCGGCGTGGACGGTCCCCTGACCCCGCGCGCGGCCAAGGGCCTGGAGTTCGACGTGGTCGTCGTGCTCGACCCGGAGCGCATGGCGCCGGCGGAGCGCTACGTCGCCCTGACCAGGGCGACCCGACGCCTGGTGGTGGTCCGCGACCCCGTCGTCAGGCGGTGATGCGCACCGAGCCGCTCATGCCACGCCCACCGGCCAGCCGCCGATCAGGGGCGCGTGCGAGACGGCCAGGTCCACCAGGTCCTGGCGCCTCGCCTCCGGCACGTTGGGCAGCTCCACCTTCAGCCGCGCCTCCACGTCGTACTTCTCCGCGCCCTCGTGGCGCAGGGTCACGCCGGCCGACACGGTGCAGCCGGAGGTGTCGTCGCCGCCGGAGGACGCGATCAGCACGATGCTCTGGTGCAGGCACGTGGCCAGCGCGGCGGCGTAGAGCTGTTCGGAGTTCCAGCCGCCGCCCGGGCCGCCCAGCTCCGGCGGGGCGGCCACGGGCAGTTCGGAGTCGTCGACCCGCACCGCGCCCGGTCCGGACACGGCGGTGGTGGAGTACAGGTTCGTCGCAGTCGTCACGGGCGGGTGAGTACCCCGCTCCACGGGGATTGCACCCGGACCGCCGTCATGCGAACGGATGACGCCGGTCCTACCGTGATCACGGACCTGGGGGCCGGCGGGACGAGCGGAAGGTGGCGGGATGGCGAGGTTGGCGGTCGGCGCGGTGCCCGGGGCGTTCGACGAGGCGGCGTCGGGCTACGACCTGCTGGTCGGCGCGAACCCGGACTACCACCGGGAGCTGCGGCGCTCCGCGACCGCGCTGGGCGTGCGCGACGGCGGGCGCGGGCAGCGGTTCCTGGACCTGGGCTGCGGCACGGGCGCGTCCACGGCGGCCCTGCTGGCGGCGGCCCCGCACGCGGAGGTGGTCGCGGTCGACGCGTCCGCCGGGATGCTCGACCGGGCGCGGCGCAAGCCGTGGCCGGACACGGTGACGTTCGTGCACGCCCGCGCCGAGGACCTGGCCGTGCGCGGGCCGTTCGACGGGGTGTTCGCCGCCTACCTGGTGCGCAACCTGGAGCAGCCGGACCCGGTGCTCGACGCGGTGCGCGGCCTGCTCAAGCCCGGCGGCCGGTTCGTGGCGCACGAGTACTCGGTGCGCGACTCGTGGGCGGCGACGGCGCTGTGGACGTTCGTCTGCTGGGCGGTGATCATCCCGAGCGGGGCGCTGGTCACCCGGTCGCCGAAGCTCTACACGTACCTGTGGCGCAGCGTGGTGGACTTCGACGGCGCGTCCGCCCTGCGCGACCGCCTGCGGTGCGTCGGGTTCACCGGCGTCCGCGCGCTGCCCGCGGCCGGGTGGCAGCGCGGCATCGTTCACACGTTCGTGGGCAAGGCTTGATACGCGACCGGAAGGCCGTCCGCGTTCCGGGGCCGACCGGGCGGGCGTCGTGCGACGGGAAGCGGGCCGTGGTCGTCGGCGGCGGCATCGCGGGGCTGGCCGCGGCGACGGTCCTGGCCGAGCGCGGCGCGCACGTGGTGCTGTGCGAACGGGAGGACCACCCGGGCGGGCGGGTGGGCGGCTGGGAGACGGTCCTGGCCGACGGCAGTCGCGTCACGATGACGCGGGGGTTCCACGCGTTCTTCCGGCAGTACTACAACCTGCGGTCACTGCTGCGCCGCGTCGACCCGACGGGTGACGCCCTGACGGCCATGCCCGACTACCCGCTGTGGCACGCCGGGGGGGCACCGCGAGGGCTTCGCCGGCCTGCCGCGCACCGCGCCCTGGAACGTCCTGGGCTTCCTGCTGCGCAGCCCGACGTTCCGGCCGCGCGACCTGGCCTCGGTGGACGCCCGCGCCGCCCTGCCGCTGCTCGACGTCTCCGTGCCCCGCGCCTACGACGAGCTGGACGCCCTCGACGCCGCCGGCGACCTGCGCCGCATCCGCTTCCCCGAGGCCGCCCACGCGCTGGCCTTCGAGGTCTTCTCGCGCAGCTTCTTCGCCCACCCGAGCCGCATGTCGGCCGCCGAGCTGGCGACCATGTTCCACATCTACTTCCTGGGCTCCAACGAGGGCCTGCTGTTCGACGCGGCGGCCGACCCGTTCCCGCACTCCCTGTGGGACCCGCTGGCCCGCTACCTGACCGGGCGCGGCGTCACCGTGCGCACCGGCACGCCCGTGCGGCGCGTCTCCCGCGGCTTCACCGTCGAGCTGGACGACGACGCGCTGACCGCCGACGCCGTGGTGCTGGCCGCCGACGTGAACGGCCTGCGCGACCTCGTGGAGGACTCGGACCTGGCCACGCCGGAGTGGCGGGCGGACGTCAAGGCCCTGGACACCGCCCCGCCGTTCCTGGTCTCCCGCTACTGGCTCGACCGCCCGGTGCGGCGCGACCGGCCGGGGTTCCTCGGCACCAGCGGCTACGACCTGCTGGACAACCTCACCGTGCTGGACGCCTACGAGCACGAGGCCCGCGCCTGGGCGGCCCGCACCGGCGGCGCCGTGGTCGAGCTGCACGGCTACTCGCTGCCCGACGGCGTCACCGGGCAGGAGGCCCGCGCCCGCCTCCTGGCCCAGCTGCACGAGGTCTACCCGGAGACCCGGGCGGCGCGCGTCGTCGACGAGCGCCACGAGCTGCGCGCCGACTGCCCCCTGTTCCCGCCGGGCGGCCGGCCGACCCGGCCGGCCGTGCGCACCCCGGAACCGGGCCTGGTGCCGGCGGGCGACCTGGTCCGCGTGGACCTCCCGGTCGCCCTGATGGAACGCGCGGCGACCACCGGGTTCGCCGCCGCCAACCACCTGCTGTCGGACTGGGGCGTGGCGGGCACCGACCTGCGGACCGTGCCGACCGCGGGGCGGGGCCCGGTCCTGCGCACCCTCGCCCGCCGGTTCGGCCGGGCCCCGGTCGCCTGAGGCGGGGCCGTCACGCCCGCCGGCCCACCAGCGACTCGCCCAGCGCCGTCAGCGAGTGCACGGTCTTGCGGCCGAGGCGGGCCGTGCGCACCAGCCCCGCCGCGCGCAGCACCCCGGTGTGCCTGCTGACCGACGCGGCCGACGTGCCGAGCCGGCGGGCCAGCTCGGTGGTGCCCGCGCCGCTGCGCACGCCGCGCAGCACGGCCCCGCGCGTCGGCCCCAGCAGCGCGTCCAGGCAGTCGCCGCGGACCGCGGTCACGGCGTTCAGCCGCTCGACCGGGTACACCAGCACCGGCGCCGGGTCGTCCCGCACCACGGCCCGGCCGTGGCAGAAGTAGGACGGCAGCAGCCGCAGCCCGCGCCCGCGCAGGTGCAGCTCGCCGCCCGGCGCGCAGTCCACCACCAGCACCGGCGGCTCCCAGCGGGCGTGCGGGAGGAACCCGGACAGCAGGCCGTGCACGCCGCCGTCGAGCAGGTCGTGGGCGCGGCGCGCCCGGTCGGCGTCCACGCTCTCCCGCACCGCCGCCGCCCACGGCGCGACGAGCACGCCGTGCAGGGTGGTCACCACCTCGGCTGGCACGGACGGGGCCACCGGGCACGGGCCGTCCGCCAGCAGGCGCACCAGGGCGGCGGCGGGCCCGCCGAGGCGGGCCAGGTCGCCGCGCACCACCCGCTCCCACCGCCGGAACGGCGGCGGTCGGTCCCGCAGCCGCCGACCGGCCAGCGCCACCTCCCACAGCGGGTCGGCGGCCGATGCCACCGACACGCGCGCGAGGTCGTCCTTGTCGAAGAAGATCCGCAGCACGACGTCCCCCCGAACCTCGGTCTCCACCTTGTTATCGGCAGGGGCCGAACGCACGTTTCCGCTGTACCGCAAAAGGGTGCCGAGGTTGGGCCGTTCGAGGCATGCTCTGTCCCGTTCGAACACCGCACCACAGAGGGGGAGACATGAAGGCGATCACGACACTGGCGCTGACCGCGGCCGCGGCGGCGATGCCCGTCGCACTCCTGGCGGCGCCGGCGCAGGCCGCGCCCGTCGACGGCGCGTCGACCGAGCGGCACGCGTCCTGCGGCACCAACGGCCCGAACCTGGACTCCAGGAACAGCTCGGGAGCCACGTCGGGCGCGCGCCTCCGCACCGGCTCGGACACGGGCTGTACGAGCCGGGGGTCGAGCCAGCCGTCGGACGGCCTCGACTACTACTGCTACACCGTGGGCAACGACGGCATGACCTGGACGTTCCTGCGCAACACCAGGACCGGCGTGGTCGGCTGGACGCGGGACGACCTGCTGTCGGACGGCGGCAGCACCGTGCACTGCGGCTTCTGACCCACCACGTCGGCGGGGCGCCCCTCGGACCGGTCACGAGGGGTGCCCCGCCGGCTCGGCACCACTGCCGGCTCAGCACCACACCAGCCGGGCCCGTGCCCCGTCACCGCGCGCGAACAACCTCGCGGCGCGCTCCGGGTCGCGCAGGCTCATCCGCACCCGCCGCTCCACGCCGACGACCTCGGCCCGGTCGGGGAACGCCATGCCCCACGCGGCGACGTCGGCGTCCTCGCGGTCGCCGTACTAGCGCACCACGGCGAACAGCCGGGGCACGTCGTCGGAGACCGGCTCCGCCACGAACTCGTCGTAAGAATCCATGCCGCCGGATGCTAGGCATAATGCCGCGCATTTCCGCGTAGCCGGACGCTGCACGATCGGGTGATCGTGAAGTTCGCCCGCCGGGACGATGTCGAAGGCAGGGCGAGGAGCGGAGGACCGTCGGTGCGACCGACCGTGCGCAGCCGGAGGCTGGGCGGCAAGCTGGGGACCTACCGGAGGGGCAGCGGCCTGTCGGGCACCGAGCTGGCCGCGCGGCTCGGCATCCACCAGGCCACCTGGTCGAAGGTGGAGTCGGGCAAGGCCAAGGCGTCGCCGGCCGTCCTCGCCAGGGCGGTGGAGGAACTGGGCATCCCCGGCGACGTCGCCGCCCAGCTGACCGAACTGCGCCGCAAGGCCGACGAGGCGGGCTGGTGGCAGGACTACGGCGACATCCTCTCCGAGGCCGTGCAGATGCTCATCGAGCTGGAGGCCGACGCCTCCTGGATTCGCACGTACGAGGGAGAGGTCATCCCCGGCCTGTTGCAGACCCGCGACTACGCCGAGCAGGTCATCGCGGCCGGTGCGCCGCACATGAGGGCCGCCGACATCGACCGCTACCTGGAACTGCGCATGCGGCGGCGGGAGCGGCTCGGCCAGGGGCCGAGGCTGACCGCCATCATCGGCGAGGCCGCCATCCGGCAGCAGGTCGGCGGTCCTGACGTGCTGCGCGACCAACTGCGCCACATCGTCGAGGTGATCCGCGGGCGGGATGTGACGGTGCAGGTCGTGCCGTTCAGCGCCGGTGCCCACGCCGCGCTCGGCGAGTCGTTCGTGATCATCCAGTGGCCCGACGAGGCCGATCCGCAAGCCGTGTACGTCGACGGCGTGACATCCTGGACGGTGCACGAGCGCAGCGGTGTCATTCGCAGCTACCTGCACGCGATCGCCTCGGTGCAGAGCCGCGCCCTGCCGCCGCGCGCGTCACTGGACCTCATCGACGACCTGATCGAGGAGCTGCGATGAACACCGGGTCCTGGCGCAGGAGCAGCCACAGCACGGCCACCGGCAACTGCGTGGAGGTCGCCCGCACGACCGGCGGCGTGCTCCTGCGGGACAGCAAGCAGCCGGCCGTCGGCGTCGTCACCGTCCCGGACCGGTCCTGGGCCGCGTTCCGCGCCGCCGTGGCCCCCGGGTCCTGACCCTCGGCGCCTCGTCCTCAGCGCCTCGTCCTCAGCGCACCCGCGACCAGTACACCGCCCCCTCCAGCAGCGCCGACAGCCCGACCAGGAAGTGGGGCAGGTCGTCCTTGTGCAGCCGGGCGGTCAGGTGGTCGGCGGTGACGGTGACCTGCTCGCGCTCCTTCGGCCGCGACCTCCGGTGCAGCCGCACCAGGTAGCCCACGACGAGCGCCTCCACGCCCGGCAGCAGGCTCTTGGGCAGGTGGTCGATGCTCCGCGGCAGGTCCAGCCGGACCACGACGCGCCCGCGGTCCTTGGTGATGCCCAGGAGGCCGGGCAGCGCGTGGTCCGCCGCGAGCTCGGCCGAGACGGTCTGCTGTGCCATGACGAACGACCGTGCCAGATGGACCGGCCGGGCAGAATCCCCGACCGCGACCCGCAACCCGTTCGGAACAGTGCGGTCCACGTCGCGGGGAATGGGCGCGGGGAATGGGGCGCCGGAACGCGTCAGCCGGGGAAGCGGCCCGTCGTGCGCAACCGGTACCGGCGTTCGGCGTAGGCCAGGTCGTCCTTCCACAGGCGCGCCGCCGCCCACTTCATCAACGGGCGGATGGCCGGGGCGACCGGGAGGGCCTTGGTGAAGCCGGGCCGGTCCGAGTAGGCGATGGTGGCCTCGACGACCGCCGTCCGCGCGGAACCGTCCGCGGCCGGGGCCAGTGGCGTCGCGTGCGTCTCCACGACGCTGCCCGCGCCCTCGCCCTGCACGATGTGCATGACGATCGTGCGCGGCTCGGGGCAGGTGAAGGCGGCCACCACGGGTACGCCGATCTTCCCGACGAGCTTGAACGTCACCTCGACGAGGAAGCGGTCGTCCTCCTCGGTCGGCGTCTCCAGCACGGTGAGGTCGGCGAACGAGTAGGGGTGGAACCAGGCGCCGTGCCACGGGTCGAGCCGGTTGGCCACGACGTCCTCCGGCTCGCACCGGCCGATCACGGTGGCCACCGCGTCCAGCGACCCGGCGGGCGGGCGCTCCGGCAGCACGGGCAGCGGCAACGGCTCCTCGCCGCCCACGTCGTCCAGCCGCACCCACACCAGCACGCCGTCGTCGTGCGCCGGGTACGGGCTCCACGCGCCGAACTTGCGCGACCCCAGCGCCAACCCGTGCCACCGGCACACCAGCTCGCCCCGGTGCACGGCCCCGTCGCACAGCGGCGCGCCCAGGTGCGGGCACGAGCCCGGTCCGGCCAGCACCGACGGGCCCGACCGCCACGCCACCACCTCGACGCCGGCGATCGTGCGGCCGAACGGCTCGTCCGCGGTGACCTCGCGGCTGGCCGCCAGCACGAACCAGTTGCCCGACGGCCTGGCCGTGGCGCGCTTCAGCGCGGCCTCGATCAGCGCGGGCTTCGCGTCCCGCCAGGTGGGTTCCTGCTCCGGCCACGGCTTGGCGGCGAAGCGGCGCAGCGGCATGGACATGCGGTTCTCCAGATCAGGCGAGGACGGCGCGGGCCAGGGCGGGCAGGGCGATCGCCAGCCGCCTGCCGTTGGACACGGTGACCCGGCGGGACAGCACGTCGTAGTCGGCGCGCTCGACGAGGTCCAGGATGCGCCCGTACAGCCGGTACGCGGTGGCCACGCACGGCCGGGACGCGGGGGAGAGCATCGGGATGCCCGGTGCGGCGTCGCGGTAGATCGACCGCGTCCGCTCGACCTGGAACGCCAGTGCCCGCTTGATCCTCGGGTCGGTGCGCCCGGTGCGGCGCGCCCACAGCAGCAGCTCCCGGTCCACGTCGAACGACGCCAGCTCCTCGGTCGGCAGGTACACCCGGCCCCGGTCGAGGTCCTCGCCCACGTCGCGCAGGAAGTTCGTCAGCTGGAACGCCACGCCCAGCGCCGCCGCCGCCGGCTCGGCCTCCGCGCGCGGCACGGACGTGCCCAGCACCGGCAGCACCTGCAACCCGATCACCGCCGCCGACCCGTGCACGTACCGCGCCAGGTCGGCGTACGTCCCGTAGGAGGTGACCGTGAGGTCCATCCGCATCGAGGTCATGAAGTCCTCGAACAGGGAGGGGTCGATGTCGTAGCGGCGGGCGGTGTCCACCACGGCGGCGACCACCGGGTCGTCGCTGCGGCCCTCGGCCAGGCCGACCGCCAGCTTCTCCTCCACAGTGGACAGTTGGGCGGCGCGCTCGGCGGGCGTGCGGCCGTCGTGCACCTCGTCCACGACGTCGTCCGCCCACCGGGCGAAGCCGTACAGCGCGTGGATCGCCGGCCGGCGCTCGCGGGGCAGCAGCCGGGTGGCCAGGTAGTAGGTGCGGCCGTGCTCGGCGTTGAGCGCGCGGCAGCGCTGGTAGGCCAGCCGCAGCCCGGGGTCCGTTATGGCGGCGGCGTCGAGTTCCCGATCGACCGACATGGCGTCCTTCCGCAGGGTTCGCGACCACGCTAGGACCACCCGGCGCGCTCCGCACAACGGGTGGCGCCGGGCCGGGTCGATCACCGGCCGCCGTTCCATCGTGCAGAACGTTCAGCGTGCTGATTAGCTCGATCGGTGATCGCAGGCGTCGGGAGGGGCACGATGACGTTGGTTTCCAGGGCACGTCCCGGCACGAGGCCGGCGTTCGACGACGGTCTCCTGCCCCGGCTGCACGGGGAGCTGGAAGCTTTTCTCGCGCGCGCGCCCGACCTGGCGCCCGACCTGACCGACGCGCTCGCCCGGCTGCTGCTCTCCGGCGGCAAGCGGGTGCGCCCGACGTTCGCGTGGTGGGGGTGGCGCGCCGCGGGCGGCCCGGTCGACGGATCGCGGGCCGACGTGGCGGTGCGCGCGCTGATCGCGCTGGAGCTGCTCCAGGGCTGCGCGCTGGTGCACGACGACGTGATGGACCGGTCGGCGACCCGGCGCGGCCGGCCGACCGCGCACGTCGCGTTCGCCGCGCGCCACCACCGGGGCCGGTGGGCGGGCGACTCCCGGCACTACGGCGACAGCGCCGCAGTCCTGGTCGGCGACCTGGCGCTGGCGTGGGCCGACGACGCGCTCGTCACCGCCGGGCTGGACGGCGCGGCGCTGGCGCGGGCGTGGGTGCCGTGGCAGGCGATGCGCACCGAGATGATCGCCGGTCAGCACCTCGACCTGCTCGCGGGCGCGCGGCGCGAGGAGTCGCTGGAGAAGGCGCTCACCGTGGCCAGGCTCAAGACCGCCGCCTACACCGTCGAACGGCCGCTGCACCTGGGCGCGGCGATGGCCGGCGCGCCCGCGCACCTGGTGGACGCGCTGCGCTCGTACGGCCGGGACGTCGGCGTGGCGTTCCAGCTGCGCGACGACCTGCTCGGCGTGTTCGGCGACCCGGCCGTCACCGGCAAGCCCGCCGGCGACGACCTGCGCGACGGCAAGCGGACCGCGTTGATGGCGCTCGCGCTGGGCCTGGCCCGCAGCGCCGGCCGCCCGGACGCGGCCCGCGTGCTGCGGGACTGCCTGGAGGGGCACGAGGTGACCGACGGGACCGTGCTGGAGGTGCGCGCGCTGCTGTGGGAGCTGGGCGCGGTCGACGCGGTGGAGGAGCGGATCGGCTCGCTCACCGGCCTCGCGCTCCAGGCCCTCGACCAGGTCGAGCTGGACGAGCCGGTGAGCGCCGCGCTGGGCGCCCTGGCCGCCACCGCGACCGATCGGAGGAGGTGACGTGGTGCGCGTCGTGCGTGGTCGCACCGATTCGGTGGTCGTGGTGGGCGCGGGGCTGGCCGGGCTGTCGGCGGCCCTGCACCTGCGCGGGGCGGGGCACGAGGTGACCGTCGTGGAACGGCTCGCCCACCCCGGCGGGCTGGCCGGGCGGCTGGACGTCGCCGGGCACTCGATCGACACCGGGCCGACCGTCCTCACCATGCCGGAGCTGCTGGACGAGGCGCTGGGCGCGGTCGGCCAACGGCTGGCAGACCGGGTCGAGCTGCTGCCGCTGCACCCGGCCTACCGGGCGTGCTTCGCCGACGGGAGCGCGCTCGACGTGCACACCGGCGCCGAGGCGATGGAGGCCGCCGTGCGCGAGTTCGCCGGCGACCGCGAGGCCGCCGGGTACCGCGACCTGCGGGCGTGGCTGACGAGGCTGCACGAGGTGCAGCGCGACCGGTTCATCGGGGCGAACTTCGACAGCCCGCTGGACCTGCTGGGCCGCGACCTGGCGTCGTTGGCGGCGCTGGGCGGGTTCGGCACCCTGGACCGGGCGGTGGGTCGGTTCCTGCGCGACCCGAGGCTGCGCCGGGTGTTCACGTTCCAGGCGCTGTACGCGGGGGTCGCGCCGGGGAGCGCGCTCGCGGCGTACGCGGTGATCGCCTACATGGACACCGTGGCGGGCGTGTGGTTCCCGCGAGGGGGCATGCGCGCCGTGCCGCGGGCCCTGGCGGACGCGGCGGCCGACGCGGGCGTGCGGTTCCGCTACGGGACCGAGGTCACGCGGCTGGAGTTCGCCGGGGACCGGGCGCGGGCGGTGGTCACGCCGGACGAGCGGTTGCCGTGCGACGCGGTCGTGCTGGCGGCCGGCCCCGCGCAGACGGCCCGGCTGCTGGGCGCGCGGGCCCGCCGCCGCCCGGTGCCGACCCGGTGGTCCCCGTCGGCGGTGGTGGTGCACCTGAGCGGGCCGCGCGAGCGGGACGTCGCGCACCACACCATCTCGTTCGGGGACGCGTGGGAGGGGACGTTCGACGAGATCGTGGACCGCGGCGAGCTGATGAGCGACCCGTCGCTGCTGCTCACCACGCCGTCGGCGACCGATGCGGCGCTGGCGCCCGCCGACCGGCACCTGCACTACGTGCTGGCGCCGTGCCCGAACCTCGACGCCGGGCCGTTCGACTGGGACCGGTTCGGGGACGAGTACGCCGACCGGGTCGTGGCGGAGCTGGTCGACCGGAAGCTCCTCGCCGACGACGTCACCAGGTTGTCGCTGACCACGCCGGACGACTGGGCGCGGTCCGGGCAGGCGGCGGGGACGCCGTTCTCGGCGGCGCACACGTTCGCCCAGACCGGCCCGTTCAGGGCGGGGAACCTGCCCTCGCGGCGCGGCAACGTGGTGTTGGCGGGCAGTGGCACCACGCCGGGTGTGGGCATCCCGCCGGTGCTCATCTCGGGCCGGTTGGCCGCCGAACGCCTCCGCGCGTGAGCGAGCGGGCCGACCCGACCGGGTCGGGTCGGCCCGACCGCGTCAACTGGGCGTGGGGGGCTCCGGCGTCGGGGGGATCGGCGGCTCGGTGCCGGGCGCGGGGTCGGGGTCCGGGTGCCGGTGGGGCGGTTTCGGTGGCAGGGGGACCGGGCCCGGGGTCGGCGGCAACGGGCGGTCCGGGGGTTCTGGCTGCACCATGTCTACCTCCTGGGTGGTGGGCTACCCGATCACCGCGGCGTTCAGACACCCGGGTGACGGCGCCGCGCCGGCACTGCGGCAGGCGGGTGATCACGGCGTCACCACCGGGTGAACGGGGGACCGCGGTCGGCCCGGTGGCGGATACCGTCGCACCCGCCGCGACCGGGGGGAGGGGCACATGCGCGTGCCGGGTGCCGTGCTCGACCGCAGTCCGCTGCCCGCGCACCTGTGGCCCGACGCCGCGTCGGCCGCCCTGCGGATCGTCTACCAGGGGCTGGGCTACGACGGGTCGGGGCGCGAGGTCAGCGGCACGGTGTTCCTGCCGTCGGTCGACGCGCCGCCCGGCGGCTGGCCGGTCGTCGCCTACGCCCACGGCACCACCGGCCTGTCCGACCACTGCGCGCCGTCCCTGGTGGGCCTGAGCAGGCTGGAGCGCGAGCACGTCGGCCGCTGGCTGGCCGCCGGGTACGCGGTGACCGCCACCGACTACGAGGGCCTGGCCACGCCCGGCCCGCACCCGTACTTCAACGGCGAGGCGGTCGCCGACGACGTGGTGGACGCCGTGCGCGCCGCCCGTCGCGTCGACCCCCGGGTCGGCCGGACGTGGGTCGTCGTGGGCTTCTCGCAGGGCGGGCACGCGGCCCTGTTCACGGGTCTCGTGGCCACCGGGTACGCCCCGGAGCTGGACTTCCGCGGCACGATCGCCCTCGCCCCGCCGGTGCACCTGCCGATGCTGGTCGACCTGGTCACCGCCGACGGCGCGCGCCCGCTGCCGGTGCTGCTGCCGTTCCTGCTGGCGGGCGTGCGTGCCTCGCACCCCGACTTCGACGCCCGCCCGCTGCTCACCGCCGCCGGCGCCCGGCTGCTGGACGTGGCCACGTCGGCCACGCTCGTCGACATGTTCCGCGCGGTCGCCCGGCTGACCAACGACGACGGCGGCACCACCGGCCTGCCCGCCCGGTCCGGCGTGGCCCCGGTGCTGCGCGCGTGCCGCGTGCCCGTGTCGCGGATGGACCGGCCCGTCTACCTCACCGCGGGCACGGCCGACGAGGTCGTGCCGCCGGCGGTGGTCGAGCGGTTCGCCGCCGACCTCGCCCGCGCGGGCACCGACCTGCGCTTCGACCGCCACGAGGGCGCGACGCACGCCGACGTGCTGGCGGCCGGTCACGCCGACCTCGTGGCGTGGGCCGACGCCCTGCCGACCCGCGTGCCCGATCCCGTGCCGCCCCGCTTCACCCTGTTCGACGCGGACGGGGACGGCCGGCTCACCGCGGACGACTACGAGGTGTTCGCGCTGCGCCTGGTGCAGGCGTTCGGCGAACCGCCGGGCTCGCCGAGGGCGCTGGCCGTCCGGCGCGGCTACCGGGCGCTGTGGCGCGGCGTCGCCGAGCGCTCCGACACCGACCTCGACGGGCAGGTCGGCCGGGAGGAGTTCCTGCGCTGGCTCGACGAGGGGAGCCGCAGCGGTTTCGAGCACGCCGTGCGCCCGCTCGCCGAGGCCGTGCTCGCCCTGGCGGACGACGGCGACGGCACCACCACGACCGCCGAGTTCACCCGCCTGCTCACCGCGTGCGGACTGCCCCCGGACCGTGCGGCCGACGTGCCGGCGGTGTTCGACCACGACGGTGGCGGCACCGTCTCGACCGCCGAGGTGGTCGCCGTGGTCCGGGACTTCTGCCTCGATCCCGCGCCCGGCAAACCCGGCCACTGGCTGTTCGGCCGGCTCTGACCTTCGACCCTATTGAATATCGATAGGATATAAGCGATACTCGATCGCATGAAGCAGCTCATGCCCGCCATCGCGGGCACGGTCCTCCTGGCGGCGCTCGGCGTCACCACCGTCGTCCTCGGCGGGGCCGACGACTCGCCCGGCCTCCAGCTCATCGGCGTCCTGCTGGTCGTCGGCGCGGTCGTGCTCGCGGTGAGGAGCGTGCGGAACGCCCGCCGCGCCGGGTGAGCACTCGGGGTGCCGGTAGCCCCCAGAGCGCCGGGTGGCCCTCAGACGCCCACCGACGCGCGGTCCTCGGGACCGCGCGCGGGGGAGCGCAGGACGGCCACCGGGCGGGTGCCCGCGATCCAGTCGTGCCAACCCAGCTGGTCGCGGCGGAACACCGGCACCACGAACGTGCCGACGAGCACCACCGCGATCACGAGAACGTCCAGGCCGAACTGCCACCACGTGTCCCAGCGCGGCGAGAGGAACACCGCGTAGGCGAACAGGCCCGTCACGCCGAGCAGTTCGCGCCCCGCCAGGCGCAGCGGGTTGCCCCACGAGCCGTCGGCGCGGCGCAACCGGTAGCGCATCAGCCACCCGCCGGGCGTCCAGCCGCCGGTCACCGCCGGCAGCACCACCCGCAGCACCGCGGTGAACGCCAGGGACCACACCAGGTCCGGCGGCAGCAGGAACTTCGCCACCAGCACCACCGCGAGCAGGTCCACCGCCAGCCCGGCGACCCGGCGCGGCACGCCCACCGCGCCGGGCAGCGCCGCCGAGTCCTCCGCGGCGGGCACGGCCGGCACGACGAGCGCGACCGGCGCGACCATCCAACCGACCAGCGATCCGGCGGTGTTGGAGATGAGGTCGTCGACGTCCGCGATCCGGTACGGGCACGGGAAGATGCCCAGGTTCCCGGTGTACTGCACGACCTCCACGGCCAGGGACACGCCGAGCCCGATGGCGACCGCCGCGAGCGGCCCGCGGCGGTAGGCGCGGCGCAGTACGATGCCCAGCGGCACGAACAGGGCGACGTTGAACGCCTGCTGGACGAACGCCTGCGACGTCGCCATCGCCTGGAGGCCCGAACGGCCGTTGGCGGCCATGTTGTTGCGCATGTCCGTGACCCACTGGAACGGCCTCGTCGACAGCATCGTCTCGCCCCGGCACACCGCCCCCGGGTCCGGGAACGGCAGGAAGATCAGCGCCAGCGCCACCAGCCCGTAGGCCAGCAGGCCGTACAGGACGAACGCGCGTCGCGGCTCGACCCGCCCGAACCGCCAGTAGTGCAGCGCCACGAGCGGCACCAGGATCAGCGCGCCGACGCCGATGAAGGTCAGGAACCCCGCGCGCGCGGGCTCCAGGTACGAACTCAACATGTCCACCGCTCCGGGCAGGGTCAGCGCAGGGGGTCCGCGACGTGGTGACCACTCCTTAGCCGATCGGCGCGGAACTCAAACCCGGCACCGCCGTTCGGACGCGCGCGTGCCGTCGTCCGCCGTCGTCCGCGCGGCACTACCGTGGCAGACGACCGAACGCCCGTGACCGACCGCAGGGAGCGACCGTGACCGCAGTGTCCGTGTCCGACAACGCCGAGCAGTCCCGCTTCGAGGTGCGCCTGGACGGCGAGCTGGGCGGGTTCGCCGAGTACGTGCTGGACGGCGACGTCGTCACGTTCACCCACACCGAGGTCGCCGTCGAGGGCAAGGGCCTGGGCGGCGCGCTGGTGAAGCACGCGCTGCTCGACGTCCGGGAGCGCGGGCTCCGCGTGGTGCCGCAGTGCTCGTTCGTGCGCGGGTACCTGGAGAAGCACCCCGAACTGGCCGAGGTTACCGGCGAGTAGTATCCGGGGATGGAGTGGACCGAACCCGGGGTCTTCGAGGTCGCGCCAGGCGTGCACCGCATCCCCCTGCCCCTGCCGAACGACGGGCTGCACACGGTCAACGTGTACGCGGTCGAGGACGGCGACGGCCTGGTGCTGATCGATTCCGGCTGGTCGCTCGACGAGGGGGAACGCGCCCTCGTCGAGGCCCTGGGGACGCTCGGGTACGGCGTCGAGGACGTCCACCGGTTCCTCGTCACCCACCTGCACCGCGACCACTACACGATGGCGGTGAACCTGCGCCGCCGGTTCGGCACGCGCGTCGCGCTCGGCGCGGGGGAGCAGCCGTCGATGGCGCGCATCCTCGCCCGTGCGCGCGACGGGCAGGCGACGAGCCTGCGCGAGTGGGGCGCGCCGCACCTGGCCGAGAAGTGGCGCGCCGTCATGGAGGCCACCGGCGAGGGCGCGCTGCGCGACTACGAGGAACCCGACGAGTGGCTCGGCGAGGTGGAGGTGGGCCTGGCCAAGCGCGTGCTGCGGGTCGTGCCGACGCCCGGTCACACGCGGGGGCACGTGGTGTTCGTGGACGTCGAGTCGTCACTGCTGTTCGCGGGCGACCACGTGCTGCCGCACATCACGCCGTCGATCGGGTTCGAACCGGCCAGGCCCGCCCTGCCGCTGGGTGACTACCTCGACTCGCTCCGCCTGGTCCGCACTTACCCCGACCTGCGCCTGCTCCCGGCGCACGGCCCGGTGACCGACTCCGCCCACGCCCGCGTGGACGAGTTGATCGCCCACCACGAGGATCGGCTGGAGGCCACCCTGGCCGCCGTGGGCACCGGCACGGGCACCGCGTTCGAGACGGCCGCGAAGCTCGGCTGGACCCGGCGTGCCCGCCGCTTCGCCGACCTGGACCTCTTCAACCAGGTCCTGGCCATCGGCGAGACCGCCGCCCACCTGGACGTCCTGGTCCACCGGGGCCTGCTGACGGCCACCGCCCCCGCGCCCCACCCCCGCCTCTACACCCCCGCCTGACCGCGAGTCGTAACCCCAGCCCCCGCGAGTCGTAACCCCAGCCCGCGCGAGTCGTAACCCCAGCCCGAACCTACGACTCGCGCGGGCTGGGGTTACGACTCGCGCGGGCTGGGGTTACGACTCGCGGTCAGCGGGGGAGCTTGACCACGGTGACGAAGAAGTCGTCGATCTGGCGGACGACCTCGATGAAGCGGTCGAAGTCCACCGGCTTCGTCACGTAGGCGTTGGCGTGCAGGTTGTAGCTGCGCAGGATGTCCTCCTCCGCCTCCGACGTGGTCAGCACGACCACCGGGATCGTCCGCAGCGACGCGTCGGCCTTGATCTCGCCGAGCACCTCGCGGCCGTCCATCTTCGGCAGGTTCAGGTCCAGCAGGATCAGGCCCGGCCGGGGCGCGTCCTCGTACTGGCCCTCGCGGCGCAGGAACTCCAGTGCCTCCACGCCGTCGCGCACCACGTGCAGCTGGTTGCGGATCTTGTGGTGCTCGAACGCCTCCTGCGTCATCAGCGCGTCGCCCGGGTCGTCCTCGACCAACAGGACGTCGATCACGTTCAGCGGGCTGCTCATTGCTCGTCGTCCTCTACTGCCGGGATGGTGAACCTGAAGGCCGTGCCGGTCTCGCGGGTGGTGTCCAACCAAATGGTGCCACCGTGGTACTCGATGATCTTCCGGCACATCGCCAAGCCGATCCCCGTCCCCGGGTAGTCGTCCTTGTGGTGCAGACGTTGGAAGATGACGAAGATGCGCTCAGCGTACTCGGTGTCGATGCCGATGCCGTTGTCGCTGATGGTGAACTCCCAGAACTCGCCCGTCCGCTCCACGTCGACCCTCACGTGAGGTGGGTCCTCGCCGTGGAACTTCAGGGCGTTGCTGACCAGGTTGCCGAACACGCCGCCGAGCAGCGACGCCTCGCCGCGCACCGTCGGCAGCTCGGCCACCTCGATCGTGGCGCCGGTGCGCTCGATGACCTCGGAGTAGTTGTCCAGCACCTGCACGACCAGCTCGTCGCAGTCCACCAGCACCTGCTCGCGGCTGATGCGCCCGACCCGGGAGAACGCCAGCAGGTCGTTGATCAGCACCTGCATCCGCTTGGCGCCGTCCACCGCGAACCGCAGGTACTGCTCACCGCGCTCGTCCAGCTCCCCGGAGTAGCGGCGCTCCAGCAGCTGGCAGAACGAGGCGACCTTGCGCAGCGGCTCCTGGAGGTCGTGCGAGGCGACGTAGGCGAACTGCTCCAGCTCGGCGTTCGACCGCTTCAGCTCCGCCAGGTCGGCCAGGATGCGCGACCGCATCGCCTCGACGTCCTCGCCGAGCATCACCGTCTCGCGCGGGCCGCCCACCTCGACCTTGTGCGTGAAGTCTCCCGACGACACGTGCCGCACGTCGTCGGCCAGGTCCCGCAGCGGCGCGATCAGGATGCGGTACAGCACCACCGCGATCCCGGCGATGACCAGCACCAGCAGCACACCCAGGCCGATGAGCAGGTACAGCACCTCCTGGGCGGCCTCGTCGAGGTTCCGGCGGGCGACGTCGGACTCGCGGGTCAGCTCGTCGCCGAGCGAGTCGATCGCGCCGCGCAGCCGGTCGAACAGTCCCTTGCCGCGCTCGGCGTCGGCCAGCTCCGACGGCGGCCGGTTGGCCGAGCCCACGCTGATGATCAGCGGTTCGGCGTAGCTCTGCCTCCAGTCGGCCGACAGCACGCGGACCTCGTCGATCCGGGCCGCCAGGTCGGGGCGCAAGGGCTCCAGCAGCCGCCTCGCCTCGTCCAGGGACTCGGCCTCGTGGTCCTGCCCGTCGTTGTAGGGGGCCAGGAAGTCCAGGTTCGCGGTGAGCACGTACCCGCGCACGCCGGTCTCCTGGTTGATCACCGCCGTGTCGGCCTGCTGGACCAGGGAGCGGGCGGGTTGGATGCGGTCGATCAGCTGGGCGCGCGCCTCGGTCAGCTTGAGCAGGCCGATGGCCAGGCCGCCGATCGCGCCGGCGCACACGATGACGAGGATCGTGACGGACGCCACGAGGAGCCGGGCGGCGGGCCAGCGGGTGCGGTAGTCCATTCAGTCCCGGTCCGTGATGAGCAGTACGGCCATGTCGTCGTCCAGTTCCCCGCCGTTGAGCTCCTTAACCCTGGAGATGAGGTCGTCCAGCAGCGCAGACGGCTCCCGCGCCCAGTCGGGTCGCTCCCCGGTGATGTCGCCGATCAGCTCGATGAGGCGCTCGGAGCCCAACCGCTCCACGTCGCCCAGCACCCTGCCCTCGACCAGGCCGTCGGTGTAGAGCAGCATCGACCAGCCGGGCGGCAGCGGCACGTCCAGGCCGCTCCACGTGCTGTCCGGCAGCACACCCAGGGGCAGGCCCGCGCGGTCGCGCGGCAGTTCCACCACGCGGTCGCCGACGAGCAGCATCGGCTCGGGGTGCCCGGCCAGGTACACCCGCGCCCAGCGGCGGTCGGGGGAGATCGTCACCATGCACGCCGTGGTGAACAGGCCCGGCTGGTGCCGCTCGTGCTCCAGGATCTCGTGCAGCGTGCGCAGCACCCGCGACGGCTCCTGACCGGCCAGCACCAGCGCCCGCCACGCGATGCGCAGGAACACGCCCAGCGCCGCCTCGTCCGGGCCGTGCCCGCACACGTCGCCGATGATCACCTGGAGCGTGCCGTCGGAGGCGCGCACCGCGTCGAAGAAGTCACCGCCGAGGAGCATCCGGCTGCCGCCGGGCCGGTAGCGGAACTTCACCTCCAGGTCCTCGCCGTGCAGGATCGGGGACGGCAGCAGGCCGCGTTCCAGGCGGGTCTTCTCGGCCGCCAGCAACTGCTCCTCGCGCAGTTGCCGGTGCGTCTCCTCGGCCCGCTTGCGGCCGACGGCGTAGCGGATGCTGCGCGCCAGGCCCACGCCGTCCACCTGGCCCTTGACCAGGTAGTCCTCCGCGCCCGCGGCGACCGCCCTGGTGCCCTGGTGCTCGTCGTTCAGACCGGTCAGCACGATGATGGCCACCGGTGCCGGGTGGCCGAGCAGGCGGGTCAGGCCGTCCAGGCCCGTGGTGTCGGGCAGGCCCAGGTCCAGCAGCACGCAGTCGGCGTTGGGCAGCAGCCGCTCGGCCTCGCGCAGGGTGCGCGCCCGGTGCAGCGAGACGTCCGCCTCGACCTCGTCCAGCAGTGCTTCGACCAGCACGGCGTCGCCCTCGTCGTCCTCGACGAGCAGCACGCTGATGCGGTCCACCGCGGTCCGCGGTGTGGATAGCCCTGCCACGGGGGAGGAGATTAGTCGAACGCGATCAGCACCGGGCGACGGCGGTGCGGTGGGGCGCGGTGAGCGGTGCGCGGCTCATGACCGAAGATCCCGGTGTGACGTTCTCCCGGATGGTGGCGCTGACCGCCCGCCTGCCCCGCCGCGGCAGGGGTTTCTGGTACTCCGTGGCCATCGACCTGCTGTGGCCGCTGGTCGTCCTGTTCGTCCGGATGAGCATGGCGGGCCGGTCGAACGTCCCCCGACGGGGTGGCGTGTTGCTCGCCTCGAACCACCTGTCCAACGCGGACCCGGTGACGCTGACGGCGTTCGCGCTCGCCGCCGGCCGGGTGCCCCGCTACCTGGCGAAGGCGAGCCTGTGGAAGGCGCCCGTCATCGGGTGGGTGATGTCGTCCGGGCGGCACATCCCGGTGGACCGCGGCACGGCGCGCGCGGGACTGGCCCTCGACGGTGCCAGGGTGGCCCTGGAGGCGGGGGAGTGCGTCATCGTCTACCCGGAGGGCGGGTTCACCGACGACCCCGACGGCTGGCCGATGCGCGGCAAGAACGGCGTGGCGCGGCTCGCGCTGGCCACCCGCACGCCCGTGCTGCCGGTGGCGCAGTGGGGCGTCCGCGAGCTGCTGCCGCCCGGAGCGTTCGTGCCCAGGCCGTGGCGGAGGGTGACGGTGGCGGCGGGCGCCGAGGTGGACCTGTCCGACCTGTACGGGCTGGAGCCGACCAAGGCGGTGCTGGACGAGGCCACGGCGCGGATCATGGGCGCGATCACGACCCTGCTCGTCGGCATCCGGGAACTCCCGCCCCCCGGGAGGGCGTGACGCGCCGGCGTCGCGCTAGGGCTCGCGGCGCCCCTCGTCCGACGGCAGGGGACGCCGTCCCGAGCGCTCCCAGTTGATGAACTGCCCGGCCACGGTCGACACGCTGGTGAGCAGCCACACCGCCACGCCCGCGTCGTCGGTCACACCGATCAGCGGCAGCAGCTCCGGCAGCAGGTCGACCGGCGACACCAGGTAGAGCACGCCGAACGCCCACGTGGCCAGGGTGGTGGTCGGCAGCCCGTACGCCTTGCGCTCCCGCAGCAGCCTCGGCAGCGCCTTGGCGCGCTGCACGACGTTCCCGACCGGCCGCCGCTCGCCGTCGCGCTCCCACCGGCGTCGCCTGCGCAGCACCCAGGCGGCACCGGCGGCGACGCCGAGCACCAGCGCCCCGACCCCGGCCGCCACCGGCGGCAGGCCGAGGACGTCGGCGTCGCGCCAGAACAGCGTCCCGAGGCCGATCAGGGTCAGCACCACGGCGAGGGCGATCACGGTCCCCATGCTAGTGGCGGCACGCCTCGCGCGTGGTCCGGCGAATGCCCGGAGAACACCCCGGGGCCGTTCGGCCGAACGCGCCCCCGGCAGGGCAGCGTCCGATGTGGACGGCCCGGTCCGCGGGTTCGGGTTGGCGAAGCGACGGGACCCCGCGACGCGCGGGGCGGTCGCGGGGTCCCGGGGTGGAGCGGGTGGGTCAGATGCCGCAGGACGGCGCGGACCAGAAGCGGCTGGGCCGGTGGTCCACGTGGGTGTGGTCGTTGTGGCCCGCGTAGCCCGGGCCGAGGATGCCGTTGAAGCCGTGGTTGCGGGCCTGCTGCGCCAGGCGGCACAGGCTGTGCGGGCCGGCGCCCAGGTCGACGGCGTCACCGTAGAGGTGGCGCGAGTTCGACGCCCCGCCCACGGCGTTGTTGCACGCCACGCTGCGGAAGCCGCTGGTCACGCGGATCGGCTGGTCGCCCAGCGCGTGCCGCAGGGCCTGGAGCTTCCACATCGACACGAGGGCGTTGGCCTTCGCCTGCGCGGCCGAGACGTTGCCCCCGGCCCAGGTGGAGTTGCAGTTGTTGAGCTCGGCGTACGTGAAGTTCACCGGCGTGCAGTCGTCGTCCTGCAACGCGTAGATCTTCGAGTACGTGGCGTTGCCGGCCACGCCGTCCGCGCCCAGCCCGTACGCCTGCTGGAAGCGGATCAGGGCGGACCTGGTGGCGGGGCCGAACTGGCCGTCCAACCCGAGGACGGCGCCGCTGCCGGGGTAGCCCGACAGGCGGATCTGCAACTGCCGCACGTCCTCGCCGGACGCGCCCTGGGACAGGGTCCGGTTCCAGGTGTAGCAGCCGTCGGCCTGCGCCGAGCCACCACCGCCGACCACGAGTACGACGGCGACCAGTGACAGCGCCGCCAGGCAGGACAGGACACGTCGGAGCACAGGGACCTCCAGGCAGGATCGACAAATCGAGCGGAGGTCCGGAAGCCTGCCGGTAGTGGAAAACTTACGTCAATCTGTCTCCGATGTCTGAATATTTCACACAAGACGAATAGTTTGTGAACGGCGGGTCACCGCCGCGGTCCGCAGACCGCCGCCCGCAGCAGCCCGGCGGACGCCGCGGCGCACACCCCGGCCGCGGCGCTCCGCCAGGCCACCTGGTCCTCCAGGGCCAGCACGCCGTTCCACAGCGCCACGGCCAGGAAGACGGTCGCCAACACCACCAGCGCCCGTGCGCCCCGCGTCCTCATGACCCCAACAGCGTCCACGCCCGACCGGATGTTACGTGCGGGTATCCGCGCGCACACCCCACCCGGCCAGGCGTTACCCCGCGACGACGGTCAGGCGGGCACGCTCCAGGCGGGCGACACCTCGTTGAACCCGGCCCAGTGCCGCACGTCGAACCCGGCCGGCCCGGTGCGCCCGCCCAGCGCGATGCGCCTGTCCCGCACCGCCTCGACGGTCCACGCCGCCTGCCGGTCGAGCAGGTCGTCGACCTCGTCGTCGCCCAGACCCTCGATCTCGTCCCAGAACGTCATCACCCGGTTGACGTAGAGCGCGACCAGGTGGTCGCGCGCCGCCTCGAACCGCCCGCCCGCCACCGCGGCCAGGGCGTCGGCCAGCACGTGCGGCCAGTCCTCCGTGGTGACCCGCAGCCCCCACGGCGCGGCCGGCGCCGACCCCGCCGACGGGAACAGCGACCGCACGTCGCCCCGGTGCGCGTCCAGGTAGCGGGCGACCGACTCGGACACCCGCGACACCACGGCCGGGTCCTGGGGCACCGCCGCGCCGTCCACCGCGGCCCGCGCCGAGGCCGGCGCGGGCGCGGGCTCCCGCACGCCGTCGGTGCGCAGCACGACGTGGAACAGCGAGTCCAGCACCTGCTGCGGCAGCCGCAGGATCTTCGGGAACGGCGAGTTGTGCAGCTTGCGCCCCAGCGGCACCTCCACCACCCGAACGCGCTCGCGCAGCGCGTTCGCGGTCAGCCACACGTCGATGCCGTACAGGTAGGCGCTGTCCGGGCGCGGCCACGCCCCGGTCCGCTCCAGGAACGCCCGGTTGAACGCGAACTCGCCGCCGATGGGCTGCTGCACGTGCACGCCGAACACGGCGGCCAGCAGCGGGCTGGCCAGGTGGTTGGTGGTGTTCGCCTCGAACCGGTTGCGCCGGTACGCGGGCACGGCCAGCACCGGTTCGTCGCCCTCGACCGCGTCGGCCAGCGCGGCGATCCACCGGGGCTCCGTGGACCGCACGTCGGTGTCGAGCAGCAGCAACCGGTCGGCGTCCAGCTCCAGCGCCCGGTCCACGATCGCGAACACGTTGGTGCCCTTGCCCGTGCCCTCGCCGCCGGAGCTGGCGACGACCTTGCGCGCTCTGAGGGGCGTCTCCGCGAAGCGCTGCACGGTGCCGTCGGTGCTGCCGTTCTCGGCGAGCACCACGACGTTGGTCCCCTCCGGGAACGCCGCGTGCAGACCCGCGTCGGCGGCCTGCGCCACCGCGCCGACGGTGCGCGCCTCGTCGCGGGCGGGGAGCCCGACGACGGTGACTTGACTCCGGTTCGCCATGGGACCGAATGCTTGGCGGCCAGGGTTACGGGAACACGGCGACGGCGTAACAGATCACCCGGGGTTTGCCGTGGAAACGGCGTCGGCGGGCACGACGGGGCCGGGACACGCGTGGACAAGGCGCGTGCCCCGGCCGGGTGCCACCAGCGGGTCCACCGGGACGGGTGACACCCGGTGCTGGGGTCAACGCGGTCTGGCCCGCCGTCCGGTGCGGACCAGCGGGCGCACGTTCGACCTGGTGCGCACGACCGGCGCGTGCGGGGGCACCGGGAGCGGCTGGGACTCCTGCTGCCGGCGGGGCACGCCCGCCCCGTGCTCCGGCGGCTCCGGCCGGGGGTCCGGTTCGGAGCGCGGGTCCCGGCCGAACCTCGGGTCGGGCTCCAGCAGCCCCGCCGGCCGCTCGAACCGGGTGGGCTCGGCCTCGTGCCGCGACCGCTCGTAGGAGCCGCGCTCGTACCCGGCCTCCTCGTGCGCGCGGGTGTCGTACCCGGCGGCCCCGGCGAACCGCGTCCCGTCCACCCGGGCGCCTTCCCGCCGGGCCACCTCCAGCAGCGCGCCCTCCATCCGGGCGGCCTCCCACCGGGCCGTCTCGTAGGCCGTCGCCACGTCCTCGTAGGACGGTGGCGGGGGCGCGGTGCCCGCCGGCCCCGCGCCGACCCGGTCCGACTCGTACCGCAGCCACTCCACCTGCGCCGGAGCCGGGTGCGCGGGAGCCGGACCGGCCTGTGGGGGACCGGGTGGCGGGGGAGGGGCGGGCACCGCGGCCCGCGCGGGTTCCTCGAACCGCGTCGGCCGCTCCTCGTACCGGCCCGGCGGCGGCTCCCGGCCGGGCTCGGTCAGCTGCCCCGGCGGCACGAGGTGCTGCGGCGACCGGCGCTGCGGACCCGGCGCCGCGACCCGGTTCTGCCGCCACAGCTCGGTCGACAGCTTGATCATCGCCGTGGGCGCGTCCAACCCGACCATGCCGACCAGGCGCCCGTCGTCGACGAACCCGGTGATCGTCCGGTGGTCCTTCTGGGACCCGGCCAGCGTCGTGGTGTCCTTGCCCATCGAGGGCAGCCCGGACCCCTGGATGCGCATGCCGTACTGCTCGGTCCAGAAACGGGGGACGGGGGTGAACGGCCGCGAGTTCTGCCTGCCCGCCAACAGGTTCTCCGCGGCCGCCCGCCCCATCTCCACCGCGTTGAGCCAGTGCTCGACCCGACGCGGTTGGCCTCCGAACCGGAGGTTGGGCCACCGCGCGACGTCACCCGCGGCCACGATGTCGGCCGCGCCGACCACGTGGCACGTGGGGTCGCACAGCACCCCGTCCTCCAGCACCAGACCCGACCCGCGCAGCCAGTGGATCGACGGGGACGCCCCCACCGCGATCACCACGACCGCGGCGAAGAACACCTGCCCGTCGGAGAGGTGGATCGCCACCCCGCCCGCCTGGCGCACCCAGTGCCGGATCTTCACGCCCATCGCCATCCGCACGCCCCGGACGCGGTGCGCCTCGGTGACGGTGTCGGCGATGTTCTTCCCGACCGCGCTGCCCAGCAGCGTGGACGACCTGCTGACGATGGCCACGTCACGGCCCATCGTCTTCACCGAGGCGGCCATCTCGCAGCCGATGAGGCCGCCGCCGACGACCACGACCAGCCCCTGCGTGGAGTTGATCGCCTGCTTGATCGCGATCGCGTCGTCCACCGTGCGCAGCACGTGGATGCGCGCGTCCTGGCGCGGCGCGCCCGCGAGGTGGCGCGGCTCGACGCCGGTCGCGATGACCAGCCCGTCGTACTTCAACTCCTCGCCGCCGGGCAGGCCCACCACGTGCCGGTCCGGCTCCAGGTGGGTCGCCGCCGTGTTCAGCCGCCACACGGCGTTCAGCTCGCGGCTGATCGTCAACCGCAGGTCGGTGGCGTTCAGCTCGCCGTTGACGGCCTCCTTGGACAGCGCCGGCCGGTGGTAGGGGAGGTGCCGCTCGGCGCTCACGATGACGATCTCGCCGCGGAAGCCCAGCTCCCGCAGCCGCTCGCCCGCCCGCAGGCCGGCCAGGCCGCCGCCCGCGACGACCACGCGTTCCTCGTTCTTCACCGGACACGCTCCCGCAGCTCGATCGCGCGCATGGGGCAGGCCCGCGCGGCGGCCCGCGCCTTGGCGAACAGCTCGGGCGGGGGCCTGCGCTCGTAGCGCAGGCGCTCGTCGTCGAGGAGTTGGAACAGGCCGGGCGCCTCGGCCTGGCAGATGCCGTAGCGGTGGCAGCGCTCGTTGTCGACGCTGATGTCGAGCGCGCTGCCGCCCGCGCCGTCGGGTTCGGGTTCGAAGCCCGGCTCGGGTTCCAGCATGCCCAGCTTCACCAGCAGGTCCGGCGGGAGGAAGCGGGCGGTGGCGATGGTCGCCGTGGGGATGAGGATCGTGAGGCCGGCCAGCCACAGCACGGCGAGGTTGCCGTTCGCGATGGCGCCGAACCAGGAGTGGACCACGGTGATCGTGACCGCGGCGTAGGCGACCTGGTGCAGCCGCAACCACTTGCGGTAGTAGACCTTCTTGCGCAGGCCCGCGGTGAACGCGATGGCCAGCATCAGCTCCAGGCCGACGATGCCCAGGGCGTGCCGGAGCAGGCCGCCGTCGACGAACGGCAGCGCGATCGTGACGAAGGAGAACGCACCCAGCTGGAGCAGCGTGAACGCGAAGGCGTGCAGGGAGCCGAACGCCAGGGCCAGCGTCGCCAGCACCATGTGGCTGTTGCGCAGCCCCTGTCTGCCGGTGATCTTGTTGGCCCAGCCCGTCGCGATCAGCACGCCCCAGCACAGGGTGGCGCACATGAACGCGTAGGCCAGGCGCGCCGAGATCTGCGCGACGTGGCGCACCCCGGCGTCGTGGTCGCCGCCGGTCGCCTGGGCGATCAGCAGCGGAACCTGGGAGAACACGGGACGTTACCTCCGAGATGGCGGGAAAGAACTCGCAGGTGGTGGGGTCGGCCCCGCCGGGCGGCCGTGCGGGAGCGGTCGCGTCCGCCGGGCGGGGGCGAGGTCGTGGAAGTGCTCCGCGGGTGGTTCGCGTCAGCGGTGTCCGGGGTCGGGCCACCACCTCCTCTCACGTGACGTTGCCGCGGGGCCGCAGCAGGCGCAGGATCGCGATGGTCACCGCCACGCCCACCAGGCAGATGAGGAGCACGGTCAGCGCGTCCGGCCCGGTCCGGGCGGTCACCTGCGCGGCGCGCACCGGGTCGGCGTCCACGGCCGCCCCGTTCGGGTTCTGGGCGTTGCGCGCGCCGGCGGCGACCGGTTTGGACAGACCCGCGTCGGTGACCATGTTGGTGCTCTCCAACAGGGTCATGTGCTTGAGCACGATCTGGTTGCACACCTGGGCGAACTGCCGGATCGCCTCGTTGCGGGTGTTCGCGCGCACCGTGCCGATCACCGGGAAGATCGAACCGTGCGCGGCCCGCAACCGGTTGGCGAACGAGTCGTCGAACGCCGGGCCGGTGCGCGAGCGCATCTCCGCCATCCACGACTGCTGGTCGGCGTTGGCCTCGTCCGGCAGTTCGACGCCCATCTGGGACGCCAGGCGCACCACGCGCTCGTCGAGGAACTCGTGGTCGCTCATCAACTGGGCGCCCACCTCCTTGACCCGGGTGCTGCCGGCGCGCTCCTGCGCCTCCTCGCCCATGGGCATCTCCCACAGGCCGGCGAGCCGCACCTTGACCAGCAGGTCCTTGTCCAGCGCGGTGATCGGGCCGAGCGGGGTCTGCTCCACAGGGCCGGGGTCCGCCGGGTCGTCGGCGAGCGACACCCCGGTGAACGCCGGGAGGAACAGCAGGTGCAGGGCCAGCACGACCGCCGCGATTCGCTTGGCTGACATGGGTTTCTCGTCCTGGGGTGGGTGGTCGCCGTCGGGTGGTCGCTGTGGAGTGGTCGCTGTGGAGTGGTCGCTGTGGAGTGGACTCAGTAGCCGTCGCCGGTGCCCGGCTGCGCGGGGGCGGCGCCGTCGTCGGCCTGCGCCTTCCTGCCCTCGGGGGTCACCGCGAACCACGTGCCGCCCTTGCCCTGACCGGTCAGGTCGCCCGCCTTCTTGTCACCCGCGTACCGGTAGAGGGGCCAGCCCGCGAGGGTCACCTGCTTCCTGCCGTTGGCGCGCTCCACGGAACCCACCAGCGTCGGGTCCACACCGGAGGTCATGGTGTGCTCGCCGACCAGCACGGGGGGCCACATCTCCAGGCACGCCGCGTCGCAATTGGACTTCGACGGCTTCGCGGTGTCCTTGTCGAAGCGGTACAGCGCGAAACCCGCCGCGTCCGCGACGAACCAGCCGACCTGCCGCGACTCGGTGGCCGACAGCATCTGGTGCGGCTCCTTGCCGAAGTCCGGCGTCTGCTGGAGAGTCGTCGTGCCGGAGTTGGCGCCAGTCGCGCCGCCCTGGCCGCCGGAAGCGCCGAAACCGGTCGCGCCACAAGCGCTGACCAGCAGCAACGCCGCCGCGGCCGGGATCGGCAGCAACGCCTTTCGGGTACGTCGACTGCGCATCGTTGGTCCTTTCTCCTGCTGGCGGGTCCGCCGGAAGGACTAGGGACCGGGTGTGCGGGTCCTGGCCGTCGGAGCGGATACCGAGAAGTACGGACACGATGCGGACACGGTTCACGAACAGATCGACCACTTTTTTTGCCGTCAAACCCTCGACGCGGCGCCACCCGGCGCGCTTGGATGCACGGCGTGGCGCGGCACAGACGCAGCACTTCCCCCCAAAGAGATCAGCCCTGGGCCGAACTGAGCCTGGAAGACGAGTTGATCCGCAGGCTCTACCAGGAGTTCGGCAGTGCGCTGCTCGGACACGCCATGAGGCTGACCGGCAGCGACCGGCAGTGGGCAGAGGACATCGTCCAGGAGACGCTCGTGCGGGCGTGGCGCAACGCCGAGAAGCTGGAGCGGGACCCCGTCCTGCTCCGCTCCTGGCTGTTCACCGTCGCCCGGCGACTGGTCATCGACGACCGTCGAAAGCGGAGCGTCCGACCGCAGGAGTCCGAGTTGACGCCGTCCGATGAGGCCCCGGTGCGGGACGAGGCGGACCGCACCCTGGCGGCGATAGTCGTAGCCGAAGCGATGAACGGACTGACGGAGGAGCACCGGGAGGCTATTCTCGAAACGTACTTGAGGGATCGCACTGTCGGGGAAGCCGCAGCGGTGCTCGGGGTACCGCCCGGCACGGTGAAGTCCAGGGTGTACTACGCGCTCCGCGCCCTGCGGCGTGCGTTGCAGGATCGGGGCTGACGCGGGTGAACTCGCCTACGGACCACATCGACGTGGCGGCGTACGTCCTCGGCATCCTCGACGAGGACGAGGTCGACGCCTTCGAGAACCACCTCGCCCAGTGCCGTCGATGTGCGCTCGACCTGCGCGATTTCGCCGAGCTGCCCGACCTGATCGACGAGGCCGACGCCAACGGCATGCTGCGCTCCAACACGGGGGAGCGGCCCGACGGCCGCTCGGTGCGCGCGATGATCGACGAGGTCTCGGAACAACGGGCGCGCAAGCGCCGCAACGTGGCACTGATGGCCGCCGCCGCTGCCGTGTTGCTCGTGGTGCTGACCGCCGTCGTGTCGGTGAACGTCGCCTCGCCGTCCGACTCGGTGGCCGGCTCCTCCACGTCCTCCCGGGCGCCTGCGCCGTCCAACGCGGCGAAGGACGTCCCCGCCCCGGACCCCGCCGGCACCCTCGCCCGCACCGACGCGGCCACCGGCGTCGCCGCGAAGATCACCGCGGTCCCCGAGCAGTGGGGCACCTCCCTCGAACTGGAGGTGAAGGGCGCGAAGGGCCCGACCCGGTGCGAACTGGTCGCCAAGTCCCGGACCGGCGAGACCCTGGTCCTCGGCTCCTGGGCGGTCGGCGCGACGAGCCCGGAGACCCAGCCCGTGCGGCTCCAGGCCGCCGTCGGCCTGCGGTGGCACGAGATCACCGAGTTCTCGGTGCGCGACACCCGGGAGGGTGCGACCCTGGTCCGCCTCCCGACCTCCTGACCCGTCCGCGAAGCGGTGGCCGCACCACCGTTCTAGACCCGGCGCACCGTCGCGGCGTTGACTCCCGAGCGGGAGGCGGCGCCGTGCCGCCGCGCGTGCGAGGAGGTCGTGGTGCAGGTCGGATTCGTCGGGCTCGGGATCATGGGGCAGCCGATGGCCCTCAACCTGGCCCGCGCCGGGACGCCGCTCGTGGTGTGGAACCGCTCGCCGCACCGCTGCGAGCCGCTGCGCGAGGCCGGGGCGGAGGTCGCGGGCTCGGTGGCGGAGGTGTTCGAGCGGTCCGAGGTGGTCGTCCTCATGCTCGCCGGCGAGGCCGCGATCGACGCCGCGCTCGGGCGGGACGGCGCCGGGTGGGCCGGGCTCGTCGCGGGGCGCACCGTCGTGCACATGGGCACCACCTCGCCCGAGTACTCGCACGCCCTGGAGCGGGACGTCCGGGCCGCGGGCGGGCGGTACGTCGAGGCCCCGGTGTCCGGGTCGCGCGGACCCGCGGAGGCCGGCGAGCTGATCGCCATGCTCGCGGGGGAGCCCGACGCGGTCGCGCGGGTGCGGGAGGTCGTCGCGCCGATGTGCGCGCAGGTCGTCGAGTGCGGCGCGGCGCCGCGGGCGCTGGTGATGAAGCTGGCCGTCAACCTGTTCCTGATCACCATGACCACCGGGCTGGCCGAGGCCTTCCACTTCGCCGAGCGCCGCGGCCTGGACCTCGACGTGTTCACCTCGGTGCTGGACTCCGGGCCGATGGCGAGCACGGTGTCGCGCGCCAAGACGGCGAAGCTCCTCACCGCCGACTTCACCGCCCAGGCCGCCGCGCGGGACGTGCTGATGAACAACGAGCTGATCGCCGCCGCCGCCCGGTCCGCCGGGATCGCCTCGCCGCTGCTGGACGTGTGCCTGGCGCTGTTCACCCGGACCGTCGAGCTGGGGCACGGCGCCGACGACATGGCCGCGGTCGTGCACGCGATCGGCGAGCGCTCGGGAGCCCCCGACCAGGCGCCGCCGCGCCCGGGGCGCTCACATCTGGCGCAGGCCCGCGAGGACGCGCTCCATCAGGTCGAGTGACGGCCGGCCCTTGTCGTCGACCGCCTCCTCGGCGTGCACGTTGATCAGGCTCATGTCGGACATGTCCGCCAGCAGCACGCGCACCACGCCGAGCGGCAACCGCAGCGTCGCCGCCACCTCCGCCACGGAGTGCGGCAGGCGGCACAGGTCGCTGATGATCCGGTGCTCCGCGGTCGACGTCAGGGCGTCCCGGCCGGCCCGCTCGTTCGTCGTCACGATGGTCTCGATGGCCAGCGTCGTCGCGGACCGCGTACGGCCGCCGGTCCTGGTGTAGGGGCGCACCCGGAGGGTCGACACACCAGCTCCTCGACGGTCGTTCGTTGATCACGGTCGCGCGCGGTCAGGGTCGCTGACGACGCTAGACCCTAGGGCGCGTCACGCCTCCTGTCTCGGTTTTCCCGGCATGTGGGAGGAATCGCGGACCGCTGCGACGGTGCGTGCCGGGCTGTGCGCCGGCCGTTTCTGAACCCATCCGCACGCATCGGATGATCGGCCCGGTCGCCCCGGCTCGACCGCCCGGCGGCCACCCGCGGCCCGCCTGGGACGGGGTGCGCCCCAGGCGTCCGTCGGGGGTTACCCGATTGGTGTCGGATTCGCGATCACACTTGACCTCGCAGAACACGTGGGGGATGTGTCCTGGTGATGAGCCCACCACCGAGCGGCTTGTGGCCGGAATCGACGCTAGTGACGGGTGGAGCGCTCTCACAACGGTTGTTGACCAAGGTTTGAGGTTCGGCGGCCCGCTGCCCGACCCGCTCGTCCCCGGCTCCAGCGCCTCCTCCGGCAGGGCCTCCACGATCCCGGACCCGGGCACCGCCCGGACCACCGCGCCGCGCACCGGGCGTCGACGGCGGCGGGCGCGCACCCCGGCCGGCAGTGGGTGTCGGCGACGGGATCAGCGGTCAACCGCACTCCTCCAGGCGTTTCAGGACGGTCGTGGCGATGCCCGCCGCGTCCAGGCCGTGCGCCCGCAGGACCTCCTCGCGCGAGCCGTGCGGGAGGAAGTTCGCGGGCAGCGCGAACGTGCCGACGCGGGTGGGCGCGCCGAGCACGGCCATCGCCTGCGCCAGCCGACCACCCAGCGCGCCGGTGGTCGTGGTGTCCTCCACGGCCATCACCAGCCGGTGCGCGGCGACGAGCTTGACCAGCTCCGGGTCCAGCGGCGCGATCCAGCGCGGGTCGACCACGGCGACCCGCACGCCGTGCGCGGCCAGCTCCTCGGCCGCCTCCAGGCACGGGCCCGCCATGGGGCCGACCGCGACCAGCAGCCCGGCCGCGCCGGGCTCCTCGCGCAGCACGTCGTAGCGGCCCGTGCGGCGCACCGCCGGGATGTCGCCCGCCACCTTCGCCTTCGGGTAGCGGACCGCGGTCGGGCCGTCGTGGACGTCCACCGCCTCCCGCAGCGCCTCGCGCAGCCGCGCCGGGTCCCGGGGAGCCGCCAGCCGCAGGCCCGGCACGACCGGCAGCACGGACGCGTCCCACATGCCGTGGTGGCTCGGCCCGTCCGGCCCGGTCACCCCCGCCCGGTCGAGCACGAACGTCACCGGCAGCCGGTGCAGCGCCACGTCCAGCAGCACCTGGTCGAACGCGCGGGACAGGAACGTCGCGTACACCGCGACCACCGGGTGCATCCCGCCCAGCGCCAGCCCGGCCGCCGAGGTCACCGCGTGCTGCTCGGCGATGCCCACGTCGAAGGTCCGCTCCGGGAACCGGTGGGCGAACCCGTCCAGCCCCGTCGGGCCGCGCATCGCGGCGGTCAGGCACACCACGTCCGCGCGGTCCTCGCCGATGCGGGTGATCTCCGCGCCGAACACGTCCGTCCACGTCGGGACCGTCCCCGACCCGCCGGGCGACACGGTGTGGAGGTGGTCGGCCAGGTCCTGCTCGGCGGGCCGGTGGCCCTCGCCCTTGCGGGTCAGGCAGTGCACCACGACCGGGCGGCCCAGCCGCGCGCCCTGGCGCAGCGCGCGTTCCACGGCGAGCACGTCGTGCCCGTCGACCGGCCCGACGTAGGCCAGGCCCAGGTCCTCGAACAGCGTCGGCCGCCGTCCCCGGCGCAGCTCCGCGAGGTGCGCGGCCAGGCCGCCGGTCGTCGGCGCGTAGGAGCGGCCGTTGTCGTTGAGCAGCACCACGACCGGGTGCCGCGTGCCCGCGAGGTTGTTCAGCGCCTCCCACGCCATGCCGCCGGTCAGCGCGCCGTCGCCGACGACCGCCACCACCCGGCGCGCGGAGCCCTTGAGCCGCATCGCCTTCGCCACGCCGTCCGCGTAGGACAGCGCGGTGGAGGCGTGCGAGTTCTCGATGACGTCGTGCGGCGACTCGGCCGCCGACGGGTAGCCGGACAGACCGCCCGCGCGGCGCAGCGTCCCGAAGTCGCCCGCCCGCCCGGTCAGCACCTTGTGCACGTACGCCTGGTGGCCGGTGTCGAACAGCAGCACGTCGTGCGGCGAGTCGAACACGCGGTGCAGGGCGATGGTCAGCTCCACCGCGCCCAGGTTCGGTCCCAGGTGGCCGCCCGCGCGCGTCACGTGCCGGACGAGGTGGACGCGGATCTCCTCCGCCAGGTCGGGCAGGGCGTCGGCGGGCAGCGCCCGGACGTCCGCCGGGCCGGTGATGCCCTCCAGCAGCGCCGTCACCGCCGCACCGCCGCCGGCAGCGTGAACCGGATCGTCTCGGCCGTGGTCTCGCGCACCTCGACGTCCCGCGCGCCCAGCGCCTCGACCACCTCGTCCACCAGGCGGGGCGGTGCCGAGGCGCCCGCGCTCAGGCCCACCACCCGCACGCCCTCCAGCCACGCCGGGTCGATGTCGGACACGTCGTCGACCAGGTGCGCGGGGACGCCGCCGCGACGGGCCAGCTCGACCAGCCGCACCGAGTTGGACGAGTTCGCCGACCCGACCACCAGCACCAGGTCCGCGTCCCGCGCCACCTCGCGCACCGCGTCCTGCCGGTTCGTCGTGGCGTAGCAGATGTCGGCCGACGACGGTCCCCTCAGCGCCGGGAACCTGGCCCGCAGCGCGTCGAGCACCTCGGCCGTCTCGTCCGCGGCGAGCGTGGTCTGCGTCAGGTACGACACCCGGGCCGGGTCGGGCACTTCCAGCGCCGCCACGTCGGCGACGGTCCCCACCAGCACCATCCGGTCCGGTGCCTCGCCGAGCGTGCCCTCGACCTCCTCGTGCCCGGCGTGCCCGACGAGCACCACCGTGTCACCGCGCGCGGCGTACCGCCTGGCCTCGGCGTGCACCTTCGTCACCAGGGGGCACGTCGCGTCCACCACGTCGAGGCCGCGGCGCTCGGCCTCCTCCCGCACCGCGGGCGACACCCCGTGCGCGGAGAACACCACCGTGGCGCCGTCCGGCACGGCGTCGAGCTCGTCGACGAACACCGCGCCGCGCGCCTCCAACTCGGCCACCACGTGCGTGTTGTGCACGATCTGCTTGCGCACGTGGACCGGACCGCGGTGCAGGTCGAGGAGGCGGTCGACGATGTCGATGGCCCGCTCGACCCCGGCGCAGAACGACCGCGGCGACGCGAGCAGCACAACGGGAACGGCCATGCGCACGACTCCTCGTGTAGGGCGACTACCGGCGGACCACCAGGTCCCGAACGGAGAACTCGCCGGTCCCGGACGTACGACTCGCGCGGCCCGGACGTACGACTCGCGGGTGAACGGTCGGCACACCGGCGAGTCGTGCGTTCGGGTCGGGTGAGTTCTGCGTTCGGGTCGGGCTAGTGGGTTCGGTGGGTGGCCAGGCGGGCCACGGCGTCCAGTTCGCGCGACGCCCGGTCGGCGGGCCGCGCCGCGCGCAGGTGCACGCGGGCACGGGCCAGCAGGTCGTCGGCACGCCCCTGGCTCCACGCCCGCGCGCCGCACACCTCCACCAGGTGGGCGGCCCGGGCCAGGTCGACTCCGGTCAGCTGCCGGTCCGCGCGGTACAGCGCGTCCAGCTCGCGGGCGGCGGGGGTGTCGGAGGTCAGGGCGGCCACCACGGGCAGCGACTTCTTGCGGTTCTGGAGGTCGGAGTACACCGGTTTACCGGTCACCGCCGGGTCGCCCCAGATGCCGAGCAGGTCGTCGACGAACTGGAACGCCAGCCCCAGCTTCGCGCCGAACGCCCGCAGGTGCTCGACCTGCTCGGCCGTGCCGCCGCCGAACATGGCGCCCACCGCGCACGACGCGCCCAGCAGCGCGCCGGTCTTGCCCTCGGCCATCCGCACGCACTCGGCGAGCCCCACGTCCGCGCGCTCCTCGAACGCCAGGTCGGCGCTCTGCCCCGCCAGCAGCTCCTGCACGGCGACCGACAGCTCCCGGATCGCCCGCGTAGCCGCCGGGTGCCCGCCGGCCGCCAGCACGTCGAGCGCCAGCGTCAGCAGCGAGTCGCCCGCGAGGATCGCCGCGTTGATCCCGAACACGCTCCACGCGGTGGGCCGGTGCCGCCGGGTCACGTCGCCGTCCATCACGTCGTCGTGCAGCAGCGAGAAGTTGTGCACCAGCTCCGCGGCCACCGCGGCGGGCACCGCGCCCTCCGCCGAACCGCCCACGGCCTGCGCGGCCAGCAGCGCCAACGCGGGCCGGATCGCCTTGCCGGGGTCCGCCGAGGCGGGTCCGCCGTGCTCGTCCCGCCAGCCGAAGTGGTAGCCCGCGATCACCCGCATCGACTCGGGCAACCGGTCCACCGCGGCCCGCAGCGCCGGGTCCACCTCGCCGCGGCTCCAGCTCAACACCTCGCGCGCGGTCCGCGCGGGGCTCACGTCCAGGTCGGTCATGGGCACAACTCCTGTTCGGGGGAACGCCCGCGGCGCGGGCGGGGGAGGTCGGGCGCCGCCGGGCGGTCCCGGCCGGCGGCACCCCCGCGTGCTACGAGCGGCCGAGTTCCACGTGCTCCAGCACGCCCAGCGCGTCCGGCACCAGCACCGCCACCGAGAAGTAGGCGCTGACCAGGTACGACACGATCGCCTTCTCGTTGACGCCCATGAACCGGGCGTTGAGGCTCGGCTGCACCTCGTCCGGGATGCCGGGCTGGTGCAGGCCGATCACGCCGTTGTCCTGCTCGCCCACCCGCATCGCGATGATCGAGCTGGTCTGGCGCTCGGAGATCGGGATCTTGTCCGACGGCAGGATGGGGACGCCGCGCCACGTCGTGACCCGCGTGCCGTCCACGTCGGCCGAGCCGGGGTAGAGGCCGCGCTTGTTCAGCTCCCGGCCGAACGCCGCGATGGTGCGCGGGTGGGCCAGCATGAACGCGGTCTTGCGCCGCCGCGACAGCAGCTCGTCCAGGTCGTCCGGGGTGGGCGGGCCGGTGCGGGTGTGGATGCGCTGCCCGAGGTCCACGTTGTGCAGCAGCCCGATGCGCCGGTTGTTGACCATCTCGTGCTCCTGGCGCTCGCGCAGGGCCTCGATGGTGAGCCGCAGCTGCTGCTCGGTCTGGTTCATCGGGTGGTTGTAGAGGTCGGCGACGCGGCTGTGCACGCGCAGCACGGTCTGGGCCACCTCCAGCTCGTACTCCCGGGGCGCCGGCTCGTAGTCCACGAACGTCGCCGGCAGTTCCGGTTCGCCCTCGTGGCCCGAGGCGATGTCGATCTCCGCCTCGCCGTGCTTGTTCTGCGGCCTGCCGCCCCGCCGCGCGACCTGCTCGACGTGCTCGCGCAGCGCGTCGGCACGCCCGTCGAGCTGCCGCAACCGGCTCTGCGTCAGCACCAGGGCGATCACCGGCGTGACGGCCTTGACGGTGAACTCCCACCGGGCCTCGGCGCCGGTGAGCGCCTCGTCGCCGAAGTGGTCGCCGTCGGCCATCGTGTCGAGCACGGTCTGGTCGCCGTACTCGCCCCGGCCGATCCGGTTGACCTTGCCGTGCGCGATGAGGAACACCTCGTCGGCCCGGCCGCCGGACTCGACGACGACGTCGCCGGGCCGGTACTCGCGCTGCTCGAACCGGTCGGCCAGCGCGGCCAGCACCGACTCGTCGTCGAAGTCGCGCAGCAGCGGCAGCTCGCGCAGCTCCTGCGGGATGACGCGGACGTCGGCGCCGGTGCTGGTGAACGTCACCCGCCCGTCGCCGAGGGCGTAGCTGAGGCGGCGGTTGACCCGGTAGGTACCGGCCTGGGTGCTCACCCAGGGCAGCTTCCGCAGCAGCCAGCGGGGCGAGATGCCCTGCATCTGCGGGGTGGACTTGGTGGTGCTGGCGAGGTTCCGGGCGGCGGCGGTGCCCAGGCTCTGCCGCCGGTGCTCGGCCTCCTCGGGGGCGAGGCCGGGGTCGGTCGCGGTCACGTGGGAAGTCCGATCTCGTCGGGGGCTGGCAGGGGAGGACTAGTCCTCGCGGCCGATCTCGACGTGCTCCAGCACGCCGACGGCGTCCGGCACGAGGATCGCGGTGGAGTAGTAGGCGCTGACGAGGTAGGAGATGATCGCCTTCTCGTCGATGCCCATGAACCGCACGTTGAGGCCCGGCTGGTACTCGTCGGGCAGGCCCGTCTGGTGCAGGCCGATGACGCCCTGGTTCTCCTCGCCGGCGCGCAGCAGCACGATCGAGCTGGTGCGGGTCTTGGAGACCGCGATCTTGCTGCACGGCAGGACCGGCACGCCGCGCCAGGCGGGCACGTGGTGGCCGTTGAGGTCGGCGGTGGCCGGGTAGATGCCGCGCTTGCTGCACTCGCGGCCGAACGCGGCGATGACCCGGGGGTGGGCCAGGAACGCCGTGGGCTCCTTCCACACCGTGCCCAGCAGCTCGTCCATGTCGTCGGGGGTGGGCGGGCCGGTGCGGGTGTGGATGCGCTGCTTGAGGTCGGCGCTGTGCAGCAGGCCGAAGTCGCGGTTGTTGACCATCTCGTGCTCCTGGCGCTCGCGCAGCGCCTCGATGGTCAGCCGCAGCTGCTGCTCGACCTGGTCCATCGGGTGGTTGTAGAGGTCGGCGACGCGGCTGTGCACCCGCAGCACGGTCTGCGCGACGCTCAGCTCCAGCTCGCGCGGCGCCAGCTCGTAGTCGACGTACGTGCCGGGCAGGTCGGGCTCGCCCTCGTGGCCCGAGGCGATGTCGATCTCGGCCTCGCCGTGCGCGTTCTGCCGGCCGCTGCCGGCGGCGAAGGCGCGCTGGATGTGCGCGCGCAGCCCGCCCGCCTCGCCGTTGAGACGCTCGAAGACGTCCCACGGCAGCGCGAGCGCGATGACCGGCGTGACGGCCTTGACGGTGAAGCCCCACTCGCCCTGCGGACCGGCGAGGACCTGGTCGCCGAAGTGCTCGCCGCCGGCGTGCACGCCGAGCACGGTCTGGTCGCCGTACTCGCCGCGGCCGATCTTGTTGACCTTGCCGTGCGCGATGAGGATCACCGCGTCCTGCGGGCGACCCTCCTCGACGATGACGTCGCCGGGCTGGTACTCGTGCTGCTCGAACCGGTCGGCGAGGGCGGTGAGCGCGGCGACGTCGTCGAAGTCGCGCAGCAGCGGCAGCTCGGTCAGCTCCTGCGGGACGACCCGGACGTCGGCGCCGGCGTTGGTGAAGGTCAGCCTGCCGTCCCCGACGGCGTAGCTGAGCCTGCGGTTGACCCGGAAGGCGCCACCCTTCGCCTCCACCCAGGGCAGGATCTTCAGCAGCCACCGCGAGGTGATGCCCTGCATCTGGGGCACGGACTTGGTCGTCGTCGCGAGGTTGCGCGCCGCCGCCGTGCCGAGGCTCGACCTGGGGCGCTCGACGTCCGAGTCCGAATCGGTCACAGTCACCACGTACACCGCCAATCGGAATTCCTTCATTGGGCCGGACCGACGGTAGTGAGCACGAATGCAGTACGGGAAGCGGCTGATGTGGGGACCCCCTGCGGGGTCGTTCGGCGGTGTCCGCGCACGGTCAGTGCGCGTTTTTCCCGCGACGGGTAATAACGAGTGAATTTGTCCGGCATGTAGGACTCTATTCGCCCTGGCGGGGAATGTTTAACTCGATCGTCGTAGCATTCTTCCTTCGAACGTGGTGTTGACCTGGGCAGGGATGGTCGGCTGTGAGGTCATTTTGCACGAGTGCGCCCGAAAGTTCAGTCTTGCGTGGGTAGCTCGTTCGGGCGGTGGAGTCCGTATTTCGGCAGGAAGATCGTCTCAGTGTTCGCCCGATCGAAGACGAGAAGTCCTCATACGACGGACACCGCGACCCCGGTGGTCCGGGATCGCGGTGTCCGAATGGGTGAAACGGGTGCGGGGCCGGCGGAGCGCGCCCGGCCCCGCACGTCGATCAGGTGCTGTGCGGGCAGGTGTCGCGGTAGTCGGAGATCTGCGTGCTGCGGCCGGGGGCCGGGCACAGGAACTGCTCGTAGCGGGTGTCGTTGTCGATGAACCGCTTGAGCCACGCGATGCTGTACTTCGCGATCGTCGTGTTGGAGGTGTTGGGCGCGAAGTGGCTCGCGCCGTTCAGCTCCAGGTACGCCTTGTCCAGGGTGGACGGCAGCGAGTTGTAGAACGGGATGGAGTGCGACGACACCGCCGCCACCGAGTCGTTCTCGGCGCCGACGACCAGGGTCGGCACCCGGACGCCGCCCCAGGACTTGTCGGTGTGCCAGCCGGTCAGCGGGATCGCGGCCTGGAGGGCCGGCCGCTGCTCGGCGGCGCGCAGGGTGCCGCCGCCGCCCATCGAGTGGCCCATCAGCCCCAGCCGGGAGGCGTCGATGCGCGTGCGCACCGAGCTGCGCTGGGTCAGGTAGTCCAGCGCCGACAGCAGCTGCGACGCCCGGCTGTCGGGCTGGTCGAGCGTGGTGTTGGTGTCGATGGTGAACACCACGAAGCCCTGGGAGGCGATGCGCGGGCCGAGCCAGGAGATGGTCGACTGCGTGCCGGTGAAGCCCGGGGAGATGGCGATGGCGCCGAACGTGCCCTCGGCCGTGCTGGTGGGGTAGTAGATGGTGCCGCCGCCGAAGCCGCTCACCGACAGGGAGGAGACCGTGGTCTGGGAGGTTGCGAACGGGCCGCGCACGGCCTCGATGCTGGAGTTGCTGGGCGCGGGACCGCGGCGGTACTCGGTCTCGGCCGCCTCGGCCGAGGGGGCGACCAGCGCCAGGGCCAGCGCCGGGACGAGCGCGGGGATCAGTTTGCGGAGTTGCACGTCGGTGTACACCTCGCTTGGCAGGGAAACTGCGGACAGCGATGACCCTGCGCCACTCGGTAACCGTCCCGCATCGGTGCAACCACCGGTCCCACCCGAAAACTAACACTGGTAGAAAATTTCTCCGCGACCCCTTCCGCCGGCGGTCGGGTGACCGCGAGACTGGCCCCATGCTGCGCGGACGCCACCGGCAGCGCGTCGCCGTCGACGCGTTGCTCGACCGTGCCCGAGCCGGGCGGGGCGGGGTCCTGGTCCTGCGCGGCGGACCCGGGTCGGGCAAGTCGGCACTGCTCGACGCCGCCCGCCGCGCCGCCGCCGAGCGCGCGACCGGGGGGCGCGAGGTCCTGCTGTGCGTGGACGACGCCCACCTGCTCGACGACACCGCCTGGCTCGACGACCTGGTCGCCGACCTCGCCGACGAACCGGTCGCCCTGCTCATCGCCACCGAGGGAGACGCGCGCGGCCTGCCGTGGGTGCGACTCGACCCGCTCGACCACGCCGACAGCCTGCGCGTGCTGCGCGACCTGCGCCCCGGCCTGCCACCCGGCCTCGCCGACGAGGTCGCCGACCTCGCCCGCGGCAACCCGCTCGCCCTGGTCGAACTGACCCGCGCGCTCACCTCCGAGCAGATCGGCGGCACCGCGCCCCCGCCGGACGGCCTGCCCGCCGACAGCTCGCTGCGCGCCCGCTTCACCGCCCGCTTCCACGCCCTGCCCGCGCAGGCCCGGTTCGCCGCCGCGCTGCGCGTCGTGGACGACGAGGTCGACGACGACACCCTCGCCCGCATGCCCGACCTGGACCTGGACGCCGTCGAGGACGCCCGCGCCCTGCTCGACGGCGGTCCCCTGGTGCGCTCCGCGCTCCGCGACGCCCTGCCGCTCCCGCTGCGCTTCGCCGCGCACGCCGCGCTGGCCGGGGCGCTGCCCCCGGGACCCCGCCGCACCTGGCACGAGGCCGCCCGCGCGCCCGGCAACCGCGACGCGTTCGCCGACCGGCTCGCGGACTCCGCCGGCCGCGCCCGCCGCTGCGGCGACTACCCGGCCGCCGCCCGCGACCACGACCGCGCCGCCACCCTGGCGTCCGGACCGGACGCCCGCGCCCGCCACCTCATCGCCGCCGCCACCGACCACTGGGCCCACGGCGCGCCCCGCCGCGCCCGCGTCGCCCTGCGCACCGCCGCCCGGCTCACCGACAGCGACGAGCTGCGCGCCCGCGCCGAACTGGTCAAGGGCGGCATCGACCTGGGCCACGGCATGCCCGACGTCGCCGTGCGCCGCCTCCTGCACGCCGCCGGCGAACTCGTCCACACCCACCGCGCGCTCGCCATCACCGCCCTCGGCTTCGCGGGCGAGGCGGCCAGCATCGCGGGCGACCACGCCCGGTACGCCGAGACCGCCGCGTTCGCCGCCCGGCTGCGCCGCCCCGACGAACCCGACCGCACCCGCATCACCCTCGACCACCTCGCCGGCATGGCCGCCACGTTCGCCGGGCGGCACACCGAGGCGCTGCCCGCGCTGCGCTCCGTCGTGGAGCTGGCCGAACGCGTCCCGCACCCGCAGGCCAAGATCTGGGGCGGCCAGGCCGCCTACACCCTGGGCGACGCGACCAGGGCGCACGAGCTGGCCACCAGCGCGGTCACCGCCGCCCACGAGCAGGGCCTGACCTCCCTCGTGCCGTGGGCCCTGGTGTACCGGGCGCTGTCCGCGCTGCTGCTCGACCAGCACTCGGTGGCGCTGTCGGCGGCGTTCGAGGGCGTGCACGCGGCCACCGCGATCAGCCAGCACAACGCCGTCGTCGACCACCTCACGATCCTCGCCCTGCTCGCCGCGCTGCGCGGGGACACCGACACCGCCGTGCACCGCGTCGAGACCGCCGCCGAGCAGATCGCCCAGCGCGGCCTCGGCCGCTCGGGCACGTTCGGCGCGTGGGCGTCGGCGTGCGTCGACCTCGCCCTCGACCGCCCGGCCGACGCCCTCGACCGGCTGCGCCTGATGACCGCCGGTGCCGGCGGCGTGCACGCCGGCATCAAGGTCATGGCCGCCCCGCACGTCGTGGAGGCCGCCGTCGGCTGCGGCCGCCGCTCCACCGCCGACCGCGCGCTGGGCCGCTACGAGAAGTGGGTGGGCGCCACCAACAGCCCCGCCCGGCTGGCCCTGTCCCACCGCTGCCGGGCCATGCTGGACGACGGCGCGGCCGGCGACGAGCACTTCCGCGAGGCCATCCGGCTGCACCGGGCCAGCGGCACCGCCATGGAGCTGGCCAAGACCGAGCTGTTCTACGGGCACCGGCTGCGCCGCGGCCGCAAACCCCGGGCGGCGCGCGACGTGCTGCGCGACGCCGTCAAGATCTTCCAGCGCTACGAGGCCGACCGCTGGGTCGCCCGCGCCCGGGCCGAGCTGCGCGCCGCCGGCGAGACCGTCACCGGGCCCGCCGACGCGCCGCCCACCGGCGACCGGGTCGCCTCGCTCACCCCGCAGCAGGCGCAGATCGCCCGCCTGGTCGCCGAGGGCGCGACCAACCGGGAGGTCGCCGCCCGGCTGTTCCTGAGCCACCGCACCGTCGAGCACCACCTGCGCAACATCTTCGCCAGGCTCGAGGTGCGGTCCAGGGTCGAGCTGACCAGGGTGCTCGACTGACGAGGAGGGTCGCTTGCGACAGGACTACCGGCACTGGCAGCGGATACCGACCCGGTGGCACGACAACGACGTGTACGGCCACGTCAACAACGTCGTGCACTACGCGTGGATGGACACGCTCATCAACACGTGGCTGATCACCGAGGGCGGGCTGGACATCCACCGCGGCCCGGCGATCGGGCTGTGCGTGGAGTCCCACTGCAACTACCGGGCCTCCGTCGCCTTCCCCGAGGCGGTCGACGCGGGCCTGCGCGTCGGCCACCTCGGCCGCTCCAGCGTGCGCTGGGAGGTCGGCTTCTACCCGGAGGGTCGTGACGACGTCGTCGCCGAGGGGCACTTCGTGCACGTGTTCACCGACCGGGACACGCGCAAGCCGGTGGAGGTCCCCGCCGGGCTGCGCGCCGCGATGGAGGGGCTGGTGGTCGCGTGAGGACCCGGGGCGCGGTGCTGACCGCCGTGGGCGGACCGCTGGAGGTGCTCGACCTGGAACTGGACCCGCCCGGTCCCGGCGAGGTGCTGGTGAAGGTGGGCGCCACCGGGCTGTGCCACTCCGACCTGTCCGTCATCGACGGCTCCCGCGTCAGGCCGCTGCCGATGGTGCTCGGCCACGAGGCCGCGGGCGAGGTCGTGGAGACCGGGCCCGGCGCGTCCGACTTCGCCGTCGGCGACCGGGTCGTGCTGTCGTTCGTGCCCGCCTGCGGCTCGTGCCGGCGGTGCGCGTCCGGGCGGCAGGCGCTGTGCGAACCGGGTGCGGCCGCCAACCGCGAGGGCAGCCTGCTCGGCGGCGGCAGGCGGCTGCGGCTGCCCGACGGCACCCGCCCGCACCACCACCTGGGCGTGTCCGGGTTCGCCGAGTACGCCGTGGTCTCCGAGAAGTCCGCGACCCGCGTGCCCGACGACCTCGCGCCCGAGGTGGCCGCCCTGTTCGGGTGCGCCGTGCTCACCGGCGCGGGCGCCGCGTTCCACAGCGCCGCCGTGCGGCCCGGCGACCGGGTCGCGGTGTTCGGGCTCGGGGGCGTCGGCCTGGCCGCCCTGCTCGCCGCCCGCGCGGCCGGCGCGTCGCAGATCGTCGCCGTGGACGTCGTCGCGCACAAGCGCGCCCTGGCCCGCAGGCTCGGCGCCACCCACGACGTGGCGGGCGGCGCGGACGCGGTGGCCGCCGTGCGCGACCTGACCGGCGGCGGCGCGGACAAGGTCATCGACACCACCGGCGTCGCGGCCGTCCTGGAGCAGGCCTACCTGGCCACCTCCGCGGGCGGCACCACCGTCACGGTCGGCCTGCCGCACCCCGAGCGGACGGTGACGCTGCCCGCGCTGAGCCTGGTCGCCGAGGAGCGCACCCTCAAGGGCAGCTACCTCGGCTCCTGCGTGCCCCGCCGCGACGTGCCCCGGTTCGTCGACCTGTACCGCGCCGGCCGACTCCCCGTGCACGAACTGCTGTCGGGGACCCTCGCGCTCGACGACGTGAACGCCGGGTTCGCCCGTTTGGCGTCAGGGGAAGCCGTCCGGCAGGTCGTCGTACCGTGATCCGCGGACCTGTACGGTTGCCCGGATCGGGTGACGGCTAGGCAGGGGAGTGGTCCGCGGTGCGCAGACGGTCGATGCTCGCGGGTGTGGCTTCGGCGGTGGGCGGCGTGATCGCCGGCGGCGGGTCGGCGAACGCGGCCGGCCCCCTCGGGTTGCGGGACTACCGGCTGGTGAACCTCGCGCACGTCAACGACCCGGACCGGACGAAGGTCTACCCGGGCGACCCGGCGTTCACCCTCTCCACCGTCGCCACGGTGCCGGAGCACGGCTTCTACCTCCAGTACGTGCAGCAGGGCGAGCACACCGGCACGCACTGGGGCGCGCCCGCGCACTTCAACGCCGACCAGCCGCACGCCGACGAGCTCGACGCCGAGGACCTGTTCCTGCCCGCCGTGAAGGTCGACGTGCGGGAGCAGGCGCGGCGCGACGCCGACTACGAGGTGACCGTCGCCGACCTCCAGCGCTGGGAGAAGCGCCACGGCCGCATCCCGCGGGAGGCGGCCGTGGTGCTGTGGACCGGCTGGGAGGACCGCTGGGGCACCGACGCGTTCTACAACTTCGACGACGCCGGGCAGATGCACCAGCCCGGCTTCTCGCTGGCCGCCGTGCAGTGGCTGGTGAAGACCGGCCGGCTCGGCCGCCGGGGCGCCCTGGGCACCGACACGTTCAGCCCGGAACCGGCCGTGGACGTCGAGTACGCGGTCTCCAAGCTGCTCTACCGGGAGCACCGGATCAGCCTGGAGGTCCTGGCGAACCTGGCCGAGCTGCCCGAGCAGGGCGGGCACGTCCTGGTCGGCGGCGTGGTCAACCGGCGCGGCTCCGGTTCGCCGGCGAGCGTCTACGCGTTCGTGCCGAAGAGGTGAGCCGGGGCTGTTAGCTTCCGGTGGGTGCCCACTACCGAGGAGATCACCCGCCACCACGACCCCGACCCCGACGAGGACCCCTGGGTGCTGGGGCCCCCCGTGCCCGAGGCGATCCGCATCGCCCCGTACGACCCGGGCTGGCCCGCGCGCTACGAACGCCTCGCCGCCGCCATCCGCGCCGCCCTCGGCGACGCGGTGCTCGACGTCGAGCACGTCGGCTCCACGTCCGTGCCCGGCCTGGCCGCCAAGGACGTCGTCGACATCTCCCTCACCGTCGCCGACCCGCGCGACGAGGACGCCTACGTGCCCGCCCTGGAGGGCATCGGCTACGTCCTCACCATCCGCGAGCCGTCGTTCCACGAGCACCGCATGCTGCGGCTGGCCGACCCCCGGGTCAACCTGCACGTGTACGGCCCGGACTGCCCGGAGCCGATCCGGCTGCGCATGTTCCGCGACTGGCTGCGCGGACACCCCGAGGACCGCGAGCGCTACGAGGCGGCCAAGCGGGCGGCGGTGCCCGGCGGCGGTCACGTCATGGACTACAACGCGCGCAAGCAGGACGTGATCCGCGAGATCTACGACCGGCTGTTCCGGGCGGCCGGGATGCTGTAGCCGCCGGCCCAGGGGGCCGGTTCAGGGGCGGGCGTGGAACAGGCCGTCGAGCAGCACGGGGATCGCGCGCCGGGCCGTGCCCGGGTCCGGCGCCGAGTCGACCGCCGCCTGGAGCATCGTGAACACGATCGGCAGGTCGTCCAGCACGACGTCGCCCTTGAGGTGGCCCGCCGCCTGCGACCGGGCGAACGGGGCCCGCAGCGCGTCCAGCAGGCCCCGGACCTGGCCGAGCTGGTCGGGGCGCGGCAGCCTGCGCAGCTCGTCGACCAGCGGCCGCATCGACACCTGGTGGACGAGCACCCCGCGCAGCAGCGCCCGGAACGCCGCCGGGTCGTCCGCGTCCCGCTCCGCCACCCGGCGCAGCACCGCCACCTGCTCCCGCGTCACCGCCAGCAGCAGCGCCCGGCGGTCCGAGAAGTGCCGGTACACCGTGGCCTGGCCCAACCCGGTCGCGTCCGCCAGCTGCCGCAGCGACGGCATCGGCCTGCCCAGCGCCACCTGCTCCCCGGCCGCGCGCATGATCGCCGCCCGGTTGCGGCGGGCGTCGCTGCGGTGCGGCGCGCGGAGCGGTGAGCGGGGCAGGGGCACGTCGGCATCCCGGCGGGCGAGCAGGAGATGTTACCCGGAAGTAATGAGAATAGCACCGTCTGTGATGCCTCGGAACGCCTTCGTAACGTCGGTGATCACGCGCCTTCACGGCTGGCGTCTTCGAGGAAGGACTGGACGTGCGCAAACGTCTTCTCAGGGTCGTGTGTGCGGTGCTGCCCGCCGCCCTGGCGGTCGTGCTCACCACCCCCGCGGCCCACGCCGCGGCCCCCGTCGACTACGTCGCCCTCGGCGACTCGTACTCCTCCGGCACCGGCGCGCCGCCCTACACCGGCGGCACGTGCTTCCGCAGCCCGCGCGGCTACGCCCAGCTGTGGGCGGACACCCACGAGGTGTCGTCGTTCAAGTACGCCGCCTGCGGTGGCGCCACCACCGACAGCATGACCGGCCAGTTCGACTCCCTCGACGCGGGCACCGACCTGGTGTCCATCACCATCGGCGGCAACGACATCGGGTTCGCCTCCACCATGATCACCTGCGTCACCGGCAGCGACAGCTCCTGCCTCAACGCGGTGGACAAGGGCGTCCAGCAGGCCCGGACCGCGCTGCCCGCCAAGCTCGACCGCACCTACGCCACCATCCGCTCCCGCGCCCCCGGCGCCACCGTCGTCGTCCTCGGCTACCCGCGCCTCGTCGAACCCGCCGGCACCTGCCTGAACGCCACCAAGCGCACCGCCCTCAACAACGGCGCCGACGTCCTGCACGAGGTCATCGCCGCCCGCGCCGCCGCGGCCGGCGTCCGCTACGTCGACGCCCGGGCGCACTTCGCGGGCCACGGCGCCTGCGGCCGATCGCCGTGGATCAACTCCTTCTCCCTGCTGCGGCTCGTGGAGTCCTTCCACCCCAACGCCGCCGGCTACGCCCAGGGCTACCTGCCGCTGCTCGACTCCGCGGTCGGCTGACGCCCTCCGACACCGCTCGCCGCGCCCGACCCCTGCCGCGCCCGACCCCGGTGGGGGTCGGGCGCGACCTCACGGGTGGATGACCAGCCCGTGGCCGCCCTCGCGCTTCGCCTCGTACATCGCCTTGTCCGCGCGCCGCAGCACCGACTGCGCCGTCGCCTCGGGGTCCTGATCCGCGCAGATCACCACGCCCACCGAGGCGCTGATCTCCCCGCCCAGCGAGTCGAGGACCCGGAACGCCACCTTCTCCGGCTCCTCCACGCCCTCCACCAGCACGCCGAACTCGTCACCACCCAACCGGGCGACCACGTCCGTGTCCCGCACGCACCGCAGCAACCGCTGGGCCACCCGCTCCAGCAACGCGTCCCCGTGCGCGTGCCCCGACACGTCGTTGACCGCTTTGAAGTCGTCCAGGTCCACGAACAGCAGCCCGAACGGCGAGCCGTCCCGCTGGTGCGCGGCCATCGCCTCGTCCAGCCTGCGCTCGAACAGCGCCCGGTTCGCCAGCCCCGTCAACGGGTCGTGGTGCGCCTGGTGCGACAGCGTGCGCTCGGACTCCCGCAGCAGCAGCACCAGTTCCGTGTTGTCCACCAAGGTCACCAGCTGCCGCAGGATCACCGCCACGAACACCGTGAACGCGCACGCGACCTCCACCGCGTCCACCGTGCCCAGTCCGCCCGCCATCGTGCCGCACAGCACCAGCGCCGAGGTGATCAGCAGCGGCAGGTACGGCATCAGCAGGTAACCCCACTGCCACGACCGCCGGGCGCGACCGCGCCCCGCGGTCGCCGGCGGCACCGGCGCCAGCGCGGCGAGGCCGATCAGCGCCGGCCCCACCACGAACCCGGCGTTCGCCAGCGGCGGCACCTCCGGCGCCCGCACGCTCACCAGGTAGGCGAACGCGAGGTCCGACACCGCCAGGCCGGTCAACCCGAGCCCGAGCAACCGCAACTGCGGCCGCAGCACCACCGTCCGGTCCGCGCTCAGCACCACCACGATCACCAGCAGCACCAGGTCCGTGATCGGGTAGGCCACGGCCACCAGGAACGCGGGCGCGCCCGGGTTGCCCGCCTCCACCAGCCTGCCCAGCGCGATCGCCCACGTGAGCACGAACAGCGAACCCACCACGATCACCCCGTCGAGCAGCAGCACCAGCCGCGCCGACGCCGTGCGCCGGTCCAGCAGCGCGTCGGGCGTCCCCGAGCGGCGGAAGTTCCCGATCACCAGCAGCGCGACGAACGCGAACGGCACGATCCCCAGGTACCCGGCGTCCGCCGCGGACGGCGACGGCACGGCCCGCCGCTCCACGAGCTGGAACCACGTCCACAGCGCCATGCCCACCGACCACGACAACGCGCCGAGCCCCGCGGCCACCCGCCAGCTCCGGTCCGGCCCGCTCGTGCGCCGCGCCGTCCACCAGCAGCAGCCCGTCGCGAACAGACCCGCGGCGAGCTGGGCGAGGTCGTCCACGGCCACCGCCGCGTCACCGTGCACCAGTCCCACGCTCGCGGCCGCGGACGCGGCGGCGGCCAGCGCCAGCACCACGGCCGCGGTGGCGCCGAACCGCCTCGTCCCGAGCACGCGACCCAGTGTGCCGCATTCCCGTTCCACCGACCGGGTGGCCCTGGAAGGATCGGCGTGTGGCAGAGCAGCAGGTTCCCGTCGCCGAAGACGTGGTGACGGAGCAGGACTACGAGCGCTTCGCACGGCACCGGATCGCCGAGTCGGGCGGCGACGCCGACGCGTTCGGCCTCTCCTACAACGTGCTCCACCTGGCGTACGTGATGATCACCGACTACGAGGCCCTCGTGCACCGCGAGCAGGGCTGGACCATGCCGGGCTTCCGGCTGATGTTCAAGCTCTGGATACTCGGCCCCACCCAGCCCGCGCGGCTGGCCGAGCTGTCCGGCACGACCCGGTCGGCGATGTCGAACCTCATCAACACGCTGGAGCGGGCCGGGCTGGTCGAGCGGACCAGGGACGGGCAGGACCGCCGGGTGGTGTTCGTCGCGCTCACCGACGAGGGGCGCGACGCGGTGTCGTCCACGTTCCCGGTGCAGAACGCCCGCGAGGCCCGCTGGTTCGAGGCGCTGACCCCGGCGGAGCGCGCGCAGATGGTCGAGCTGATCCGCAGGGTGGTGGCCGCCCGCCCGGACTGACCACCCGGCCGCCCCTCGTCCCGCGTCCTCCCGCGCCCGCGCACCCGCTCGCGCGGCGCCCCCGCGCGTCCACCCGCGCCGACCGCGGGTTCGCCCACCCGGAGCGCGGGGCCACCGGCCCGGAGCACCGGGTCGATCAGCGACGACTGGCAGGCGACGGACGCCACCGAGATCGCCGCCGTCGTCCACCACCCGTGCGGTGGACAGCGGGCCGGTGGAACCCGCGTGCCCGGACCACGCTGTCCGGGCACGCGGGAAGGGGGCGCACCGGACCACGCCGTCCGGTGCGCTGAACGGGGGTCCCCGGTGCCGGACCGCGTTGTCCGGCGCCGGGGACGGGTCCGGCGGGGCTCAGGTGAGCGGGCGGTCCGTCGGGTCGATCGGGCGCGGCAGGACGGCGCGGCCGGTCAGGTAGGCGTCCACGCCCGCCGCGGCGGAGCGGCCTTCGGCGATGGCCCATACGATGAGCGACTGGCCCCGGCCCATGTCGCCCGCCACGAACACGCCGTCCACCGAGGTGGCGTACGAGTCGTCGCGCGCCACGTTGCCGCGCGGGTCGAGGGCCACGCCCAGGTCGGTCAGCAGGCCGTCCTTCTCCGGGCCCACGAAACCCATGGCCAGGGTCACCAGCTGGGCCGGGATCTCGCGCTCCGTGCCCGGCACCGGCTCGAACCTGCCGCCCGACGCCTCGACCTCCACCAGGCGCAGCGACCGCACCGCGCCGTCGGCGTCGCCCGTGAACTCCACGGTGGACACCGAGTACAGGCGCTCGCCGCCCTCCTCGTGGGCCGACGTCACCCGGTACAGCATCGGGTAGGTCGGCCACGGGTGGGCCTCGGCCCGCTGCTCCGGCGGCCTCGGCATGATCTCCAGCTGGGTGACCGACAGCGCGCCCTGGCGGTGGGCGGTGCCCACGCAGTCCGCGCCCGTGTCACCGCCGCCGATCACGACGACGTGCTTGCCCTCGGCCGTGATGGGCGGCTCGGCCCGGGCACCCGCCGCCACGCGGTTCGCGCCCGGCAGGTACTCCATCGCCTGGTGCACGCCCGCCAGCGAGCGCCCCGGCACCGGCAGGTCGCGCCACGCCGTCGCGCCGCCCGCCAGCACCACCGCGTCGTAGGACGAGCGGAGCTCGGAAACGGTGACGTCGACGCCCACGTCCACGTTCGTCCGGAACTCGGTGCCCTCGGCCCGCATCTGCTCCAGCCGCCGGTCCAGCCGCCACTTCTCCATCTTGAACTCGGGGATGCCGTACCGCAGCAGCCCGCCGATGGCGTCGGCCCGCTCCAGCACGGTCACCGAGTGCCCGGCCCGGGTCAGCTGCTGCGCCGCGGCCAGGCCCGCCGGGCCCGAACCGACCACCGCCACCGTGCGACCGGTCCGCGTGGCCGGCGGCCGGGGCGTCACCCAGCCCTCGTCCCACGCCCGGTCGACGATGGAGATCTCCACGCGCTTGATGGTGACGGGATCGCCGTTGATCCCGACCACGCACGCCGCCTCGCACGGCGCCGGGCACAGCGTCCCGGTGAACTCGGGGAAGTTGTTCGTGGCGTGCAGCCGCTCGGCCGCCGCGCGCCAGTCCTCCTTCCACACCAGGTTGTTCCACTCGGGGATCAGGTTCCCCAGGGGACAACCCTGGTGGCAGAACGGGATGCCGCAGTCCATGCAGCGCCCGGCCTGCTTCTCCAGCCTGGGCCGCTCGAACTCCTCGTACACCTCGCGCCAGTCGCGCAGGCGCAGGAACACCGGACGGCTGCGCGGCGTCTCGCGCTCCGTGGTGAGGAACCCGCGTGGGTCAGCCATGAGACGCCTCCATGATCGCCGCGTCGACGTCGCGGCCCTCCAGCTCGGCGCGGGCCTGTGCCGCCAGCACCCGCTTGTAGTCCTTGGGCATGACCTTGGTGAACCGCTCGACGGCGAGGTCCCAGTCGGCGAGCAGCGCGTGCGCCACCGCCGACTCGGTCTCCGCGTAGTGCTTCTCCACGGCGGTCCGCAGGAACGCCCGGTCGGCGTCGTCCAGCGGGTCGAGGTCGACCATCTCCCCGTTGACCCGCCCGAGGGCGGCGTCGAGCACGTAGGCGATGCCGCCGGACATGCCGGCCGCGAAGTTGCGCCCGGTGGGCCCGAGGACCACCACCCGGCCGCCGGTCATGTACTCGCACCCGTGGTCGCCGACGCCCTCGACGACGGCCAGCGCGCCGGAGTTGCGCACGCAGAACCGCTCGCCGACCCGGCCGCGGATGAACACCTCGCCGCCGGTCGCGCCGTAGGCGATGACGTTGCCCGCGATCACCTGCTGCTCGGCGGCGAACTGCGCGTCGGGCACCGGTCGGATGGTGATGCGCCCGCCGGACAGGCCCTTGGCGACGTAGTCGTTGCCGTCGCCGACGAGCCGCAGGGTGATGCCGCGTGGCAGGAACGCGCCGAACGACTGCCCGGCGGTGCCGGTGAACGTGACGTCGATCGTGTCGTCGGGCAGACCGGCCCCGCCCCACTTCCGCGTCACCTCGGAGCCGAGCATGGTGCCGACGGTGCGGTTGACGTTGCGCACCGGCAGTTCCAGCCGCACCCGGTCACCGGAGGCGATGGCGCCCTCGGCGAGCTGGATGAGCGTGTTGTCCAGCGCCTTCTCCAGCCCGTGGTCCTGGGCCACGACCCGGTGCCGCGCCGCGCCCTCCGCCAGCGTCGGCACGTGGAAGATCGGAGACAGGTCGAGCCCGGCCGCCTTCCAGTGGTCCACGGCGGCGCGCGTGTCGAGCAGGTCGGCGTGGCCGACGGCCTCGGCCAGGGTCCGGAAACCCAGTGACGCCAGCAGTTCGCGCACCTCCTGCGCGACGAACTCGAAGAAGTTCACCACGTGCTCGGCCTTGCCCGCGAACTTGGCCCGCAGCACGGGGTTCTGCGTCGCGACGCCCACCGGGCAGGTGTCGAGGTGGCAGACGCGCATCATGACGCAGCCGGACACGACGAGGGGCGCGGTGGCGAAGCCGAACTCCTCGGCGCCGAGCAGTGCGGCGATCACCACGTCCCGGCCGGTCTTGAGCTGGCCGTCGGTCTGCACGACGATCCGGTCGCGCAACCGGTTGAGCAGCAGCGTCTGCTGCGTCTCGGCGAGCCCCAGCTCCCACGGGCCGCCCGCGTGCTTGATGGACGACAGGGGCGACGCGCCGGTGCCGCCGTCGTGGCCGGAGATGAGCACGACGTCGGCGTGCGCCTTGGACACGCCCGCCGCGACCGTGCCGACGCCGACCTCGGAGACGAGCTTCACGTGGATGCGCGCCGCCGGGTTGGCGTTCTTCAGGTCGTGGATGAGCTGGGCGAGGTCCTCGATCGAGTAGATGTCGTGGTGCGGCGGCGGCGAGATGAGGCCCACGCCGGGCGTGGAGTGCCGGGTCTTGGCGATCCACGGGTACACCTTGGCGCCGGGCAGCTGGCCGCCCTCGCCGGGCTTCGCGCCCTGCGCCATCTTGATCTGGATGTCGTCGGCGTTGACCAGGTACTCGGAGGTGACGCCGAACCGGCCGGACGCGACCTGCTTGATCGCCGAGCGCCGCGAGTCGCCGTTCGGGTCCGCCACGAACCGCTCCGGGTCCTCGCCGCCCTCGCCGGTGTTGGACTTGGCGCCCAGCCGGTTCATGGCGACGGCGAGCACCTCGTGCATCTCCTGCGAGATCGACCCGTAGGAGATGGCGCCGGTGGCGAACCGCTTCACGATGGACGAGACCGGCTCGACCTCGTCGAGCGGCACGGGTTCGCGCACGCCCTCCTTGAACGCGAAGAGCCCGCGCAGCGTCATCAGCCGCTTGGCCTGCTCGTCGACCGCCCGCGTGTACTCCTTGAAGATGTCGTAACGGCCGGAACGTGTGGAGTGCTGGAGCTTGAACACCGTGGTGGGGTTGAACAGGTGCGCCTCGCCCTCGCGGCGCCACTGGTAGTCGCCGCCGGTGGGCAGCTCGCGGTGGTGCGCCCGGACGCCGTCGGCGGGGAACGCGGTGCGGTGCCGCCGGGCCGCCTCCTCGGCGAGCACGTCGAAGCCGACGCCGCCCAGCCGCGAGGTGGTGCCGGTGAAGCACGAGTCGACCACCTCGGGGCCGAGGCCGATGGCCTCGAAGATCTGCGCGCCGGTGTAGGAGGCGACGGTGGAGACGCCCATCTTGGACATCGTCTTGCGCACGCCCTTGCCCAGCGCCTTGATCAGGTTGCGGGTGGCGACCCTCGGGTCGAGGGCGGGCAGCTCCTCGACCGACGCCATCGCCAGGTACGGGTTGACGGCCTTGGCGCCGTAACCGATGAGCAGCGCGATGTGGTGCACCTCGCGGGCGTCGCCCGCCTCCACGATCAGGTCCACCTGGGTGCGGGTCTTCCCGCGCACCAGGTGGTGGTGCACCGCGCCGGTGAGCAGCAGCGACGGGATGGGCGCGTGGTCGGCGTCGACACCCCGGTCGGACAGCACGACGAGCCGCGCGCCGTCCTCGATGGCCCGGGACACCTCGTCCTTGATCTCGTCGAGCCGCCGCACGAGCGCCGCGCCGCCGCCCGCGACCTCGAAGAGGCCGCGCACGGTGACCGTGCGGAACTCGGGCAGGGTGCCGTCGTCGTCGACGTGCACGAGCTTGGCCAGCTCGTCGTCGTCCAGCACCGGGAACGGCAGCGAGATGCGGCGGCACGACGCGGCGTCGGCGGCCAGCAGGTTCGGCTCCGCGCCGAGGGTGGCGTGCAGCGAGGTCACCAGCTCCTCGCGGATCGCGTCCAGCGGCGGGTTGGTGACCTGCGCGAACAGCTGCGTGAAGTAGTCGAACAGCAGGCGCGGCCTGTCCGACAGCGGCGCGAACGGGGCGTCGTTGCCCATCGAGCCGATCGGTTCGGCGCCGGAGCGGGCCATGGGCTCCAGCAGGAGCGCCAGCTCTTCCTCGGTGTAGCCGAACGCCTGCTGCCGCCGCACGAGCGAGGAGTGCGTGGGCACCTCGCGCTCCCGGGCGGGCAGGTCCGACAGGTGCAGGACGCCGTCGGCGACCCACTGCTCGTACGGGTGCTCGGCGGCGAGCTGCCCCTTGATCTCCTCGTCGTCGATGATCCGTCCCTGGGCGGTGTCGACGAGGAACATGCGCCCGGGCTCCAGCCGGCCCTTGCGCACGATGGTGGCGGGGTCGAACTCCAGCACGCCCGCCTCGCTGCCGAGCACGACCAGGCCGTCCTCGGTGACCCAGTACCGGGCGGGGCGCAGGCCGTTGCGGTCGAGCACGACGCCGATGAGGGTGCCGTCGGTGAACGACACGAGCGCCGGGCCGTCCCACGGCTCCATGAGCGTGGAGTGGAACTCGTAGAACGCGCGCCGCGCGGCGTCCATCTCGGTGTGGTTCTCCCACGCCTCGGGGATCATCATGAGCACCGCGTGCGGCAGGCTGCGCCCGCCCAGGTGCAGCAGCTCCAGCACCTCGTCGAAGGTCGCCGAGTCGCTCGCGCCGCGGGTGATCACCGGGAAGACCCGGGACAGGTCGCCGGGGATCAGGTCGGTGGCGAGGACGGACTCGCGGGCGTCCATCCAGTTGCGGTTGCCGCGCAGGGTGTTGATCTCGCCGTTGTGCGCCACGTACCGGTACGGGTGGGCCAGCGGCCACGACGGGAACGTGTTGGTGGAGAACCGGGAGTGCACCAGGCCGATGGAGCTGGTGACCCGCTCGTCGGTCAGGTCGGGGAAGAACCGCTCGACCTGGGGCTCGGTGAGCATGCCCTTGTACACGACGGTGCGGCCCGACAGGCTGGGGAAGTACACGTCGGTGGCGTGCTCCGCGCGCTTGCGCACCACGAAGGCCAGCCGCTCCAGCTCCAGCCCGCCGACCCCGCCCGGACCGGCGAGGAAGAGTTGGCTGAACGCGGGCATGGTGGTCCTGGCGGTCGGCCCGACGTGGTCGGTGTCCACCGGCAGGTCGCGCCAGCCGAGGACGGTGGCGCCCTCCTCGGCGGCGATGCGCTCGACCTCGGCGCGGACGTCGTCCCGGCCCTCGTGCGGGAGGAACGCGGTGCCGACGGCGTAGGTCCCCGGCTCGGGCAGCGCGAAGCCGACGACCTCGCGGTAGAAGGCGTCGGGCACCTGGATCAGGATTCCCGCGCCGTCACCGGTTTCGGGCTCGGCGCCGCGGGCACCCCGGTGTTCGAGGTTGCGCAGCGCCACGAGGGCCTGGCGCACGATGGCGTGGTTCCTGCGCCCGGCCAGGTCTGCGACGAAGGCGACGCCACAGGCGTCGTGCTCGTGCTGCGGGTCGTAGAGGCCGCTTCGCGGCTGCTGGTGGTGGTGGGTCACAACGGGCCCTCCCGTGGCGTCAGTCGGCCCTGATTTCGGGCAGACGGAGACGGCCGATCACCCGCGCGCGGCTTTACGCGGACAGTTCGGCCTGCATGTACTGGCTGGGGGACCACACCGGGAGATCGTCGGCGTGGGACCGCACTCCGTTGTGCGGAAGACTGCACTTCCTTGTGCGCGCGTCCAGTGGCCGGATGTGGCCGCTGGGGTCGCGCTGGGCGGTGCACCGGGGTTGCCGGGGTCTTGTGACGATAGTGTGAATTCGCGGTTATGGCGCTAGTCCGACAGGGCGTCGTGGTGAATCCCACCCCCACTTGACGCCATTCCTACCAGCGGGGTACACCCGGTCGGACCAGGAAATCCTTCGTGTTCGTCGCTTCAGTGCGGTGCGAGATCACACCCGGGTGCGGCGGGCGGCCCTCAGGCACGCGCCGGCGCCGAGCAGGAGCAGGCCCCCGACGCCGGCCTGCCACCAGGCGGCCTCGTCGACGGCGAGGAGCACGTTCACCCCGGCGACCAGTGTGAACAGGGCGGCCAGCAGGGTCCACAGCCTGCGCTCGGACCTCTCGCCGCGCGGCACCAGGAGGGGAGTGGGCGGGTGGGTCACGGCGAGCACCTCCAGTCGGGTCCTGCCGCACCGGGTCGCGGCAAGTCGCGGTCGTGTACCCGCACTTTGCGTACTTCACACCATGGTGTGGAGACTTTGTGGACGACTCGGCGGCGTGGTTGCGCAGCGTGACGGCGTCAGCCGACGGTTACTCCGAACAGGACACCCACGTAGTAGGTGACGATCATCGTCAGTGACCCCACGATGACGTTGCGGCGCACCGCCGGACCCACTCGGCTCGCGCCCAGCCGGGCGCTGAGGACACCCGTCAGCGCCAGGCCGACCAGCACGGCGGCGGCGCACGTCCACACGCGCCACGCCGTGGGCGGCAGCACGACCGCCACCAGCGGGAGCAGGGCGCCCACCGCGAACGCCGCGAACGAGGCCCACGCCGCGTGCCACGGGTTGGTCAGCTCGTCCGGGTCGATCCGGAGTTCGGCCTCGGCGTGCGCGCGCAGGGCGTCCCGCTCGGTCAGCTCGTGGGCGACCTTCGCGGCCAGCTCCTCGGACAGCCCCTTGTCCCGGTAGATGTCGGCGAGCTCGCGCTCCTCCTCCTCGGGCATCTCGCGCAGCTCGCGGGCCTCCAGGCGCAGCGCGGCGCGCTCGGTGTCGCGCTGGGTGCTGACGGACACGTACTCGCCGCCCGCCATCGACAGCGAACCGGCGACCAGGCCCGCGACGCCCGCGGCGAGGAGTGCGGTGCGGCCGGCGCCGGCGCCGGCGACGCCGACCACCAGGCCCGCGGTGGACACGATCCCGTCGTTGGCGCCGAGCACGCCGGCGCGCAGCCAGTTGAGGCGGCCGGCGAGCGAGTCGTGGTGCGGTTCGTCCGCGTGCGTCATGGCTGCCATCGAACCACCGGGTGGTGTGCGGTCCGCGAACGGGTGAAGGGGTGGACCGCGGCGGCGGCGCGGCGGCGCGGGCCGTTCCGCCCTGACGAATGTGGGTGTCGCGCGGTCGGGGCGGTCAGCCGGATTCGATGATGCGCCACTGGGGTCCGCCGACCCAGGTGGCCTCCAGGCGGGAGCGGTGGCCGTTGCCGGCGAACTCGACGACCACGGCGTCGGCGGGCTGCTCGACGGTGGCGGAGAAGCCCTGGCGCGGGGTGGCGGAGAGTGGGTCGATGTCGCGCGCGGAGAAGCGGACGGCCGCGACACCGCCCTGGAGCGGGAAGCTGCGCAGGTACACGGGGTGGCCGTCCTGCTCGGTCCACGTGCCCTCCTCGGAGGGCAGTTGTGGTTGCTGCGCCGTGGTGGTGGTCGTCTGCGCGGTGGTCGTGGTGGTGGGCCGCGCGGTGACGACGGGCGCGGCCTCGGTGGTCGTCGCGGTCGTGGTGGTGGCGGCGACCGCGGTCGTCGTCGTGGTGGTGAGCTGCGTCGACTGCTGGACGGGGCCCGCGACGACGCGCGGCCGCTCGGGCACGCCGGCGTCGAGCACGAAGCGGATGCCGAGCCAGGACAGCGCCACCGCGACGGCGGTCGAGGCCGACCACGCGGCGAGGTACTGGAGGCCCCGGCGCACGATCAGCCCCCGCCTGCGATCGACCGCGCGCCACCGGTGACGTGGTGGCCGACGTCGTCCCGGTCGGCGGCGGCGAGGACCGTGTCGAGCAGGTGCGGGAAGCGGGCGTCGACGTCGTCGCGGCGCAGCCGCACGTAGCAGCGGGTGCCCTCCTCCCGACGCCAGGTGAGGCCGGCGGTGTTGAGCACCTTGAGGTGGTGGCTGAGCGTGGACTTGGCGACGGGGACGGCGAACTCGCCGAAGTTGCGCTCCTCGCCGTCGGCCAGCAGGCGCACGAGGCCCACTCGGAGGGGATCGCTGAGCGCCGCGAGGACGTCGGTCAGGCACAACCGGTCGACGTCGGGGTTGAAGTCGGTGTGGCGCACCACCGCAGTCTAGTTGTTCGATCGTTTGCGAACGTCGTTTCTGCGCGGATGGGTTGTCCGCGGTCGTGGAACCGGACGACAGCGCTCGACCCCGGCCGTCGCCGAGGGTTCCCGGCGCGGCGGCCCGCGCCGGGACCGAGCGCGTGCCACCGGCTCGGCGACACCGGGCGGGTGGCGCCACCGCTCTTCCCCGACGTCGACGGACCGCTCGTCCCGTTCGGCGGGACCGACCACCCGACCTTCCCGCCCGACGACCACGCCCACCCGCTGCCGGTGGTCGACTTCCCCGACACCGACACCGACACCGACACCGACACCGACACCGACACCGACACCGACACCGACACCGACACCGACACCGACACCGACGATCCGCCGGGCACGCACCGGAAGACCCGCGCCCTCGTCGCCCGCGCGGCAGGGCGGGCGTTCGCCTGGATCGACGACGGGATCACCGACGCCGACCGGGCGTGGGCGGCCACCCACCACACCGGACCCGCGCTGCCGCACCGCGTCGACCCGCGCCGGGGCCTGGCCGACGCCGACTTCGCCGTCCCGGGCGCCTGGCTGCGGTCGGTCGGCTGAACCCGGCGCGTTATACCGTGCGCGCCATGGTCTCGGTGCTGCTCGTCGAGGACGACCCGGTCGTGCGGTCGGCGGTGAGCCGTGCCCTGACCGGGCTCGGGCACGCGGTGCTCCCGGTGGGCACGGCCCTGGGGGCGTTGCGCGAGATCACCGGCTCGTCGTTCGACCTCGTCGTGCTCGACCTCGGCCTGCCCGACATGGACGGCGCGGACGTGCTGAGGATGATGCGCGGCGTGTGCGACGTGCCGGTCATCGTGGCCACCGCGCGCGACGACGAGGGCGAGATCGTGCGGCTGCTCAACGCGGGCGCGGACGACTACCTCGTCAAGCCGTTCTCCAGCGAGCACCTCGCCGCGCGGCTGGCCGCCGTGCTGCGCCGCACCCGCAAGGACGTCGCGCCCGAACCGCTGCGCATCGGCGACCTCAGCGTCGACCTCGACCGGCGCGAGGCGCGGCTGGGCGGGCGGGAGTTGAACCTGACCCGCAAGGAGTTCGACCTGCTCGCCTACCTCGCCGCCCGCGAGGGCAAGGTGGTGCCGCGCGCCGAGCTGCTCGCGAACCTGTGGAACCTCCCCGGCCGGCACGACGACCAGACGCTCGACGTGCACCTGTCGTGGTTGCGCCGCAAGCTCGGGGAGCGCGCCGCGCAGCCGCGCTACCTGCACACGGTGCGCGGCGTCGGGTTCAAGCTCACGGCGGCGGCCGGATGAGGAAGTCCCTCGCGCTGGTCTCGTTGGCGGTCACGTCGATGGTGGCGCTGGCCTTCCTCATCCCGCTGGCCCTGGTCGTGCGGCAGCTGGCCGAGGACCGGGCGATGGCCGAGGCCGAGCGGCAGGCCGGCGCGCTGACCCCCGTGCTGGTGATCACGGTCGACCCGGTGGCGGTGGGGCAGGCGCTGGCCAGCACCGGCACCGGCGGCCGGGTCGCGGTGCACCTGCCGTCCGGCGAGGTGGTCGGCGTGCCGGTGGCCGGCGACGAGCAGCTCACCTCCGCGCGGGGGCAGGGCCGGGCGTCCACGGAGGCCATCCCGTCGGGGCTCGTGCACCTGCAACCGGTGCTGCTGGACGACGACCGCGTCGCCGTCGTCGAGGCGTTCGTGCCCCGGGCCGAGCTGTCCCGCGGCGTCGACCAGGCGCTGCTCGCGCTCAGCGGCGTGGCCGTGTGCCTCGTGCTGGCGTCCGTGCTGGTGGCCGACCGCCTGGGCGCGCGGGTCGTCAAGGCGGCCACGGCGCTCGCCGAGGGCGCCCGCTCCATGGGGCAGGGCGACCTCGCCACCCGCGTCACGCCCAGCGGGCCGCCCGAGCTGCACGACGCGGGCGCCGCGTTCAACCGCATGGCCGACCGCATCGGCCAGCTCGTCGCGGGGGAGCGCGAGGTCCTCGCCGACCTGTCGCACCGGCTGCGCACTCCCCTCACCGCGCTGCGGCTGGACTCCGAGACCCTCGGCGCGGACAGCAACGCCAACCGCGTGCGCCAGGCCGTGCACGCCCTCGAACGCGAGGTCAACGAACTCATCCGGGCCGCCCGGCGGGAACTGGACGACCCCGGCGGGAGCCACTGCGACGCCGCGCAGGTCGTGCACGACCGCCTGGTGTTCTGGTCGGCGCTGGCCGACGACCAGCAGCGGCTGTGGAACCTGCGCGGCACCGAGCGCAGCGCCCTGGTCCCGCTCACCCGCAGCGACCTCGCCGCGGCCATGGACGCCGTGCTGGGCAACGTCTTCCGGCACACCCCCGAGGGCGCCGGGTTCGTCGTCGCCCTGTTCCACCGGACCGACCGCGTGGTGATCGTCATCGAGGACGCCGGACCCGGCATCGAGGACCTGGAGTCGGCCCTGCGGCGCGGCAGCAGCGGCGCGGGCTCCACCGGCCTGGGCCTGGACATCGCCCGCCGGGCCGCCGAGTCCACCGGGGGCTCCTTGGTCGTGGACCGGGGTCCGCTCGGCGGCACCCGCGTCCAACTGCGCCTGGGGCGGGTCGACGAGGGCTGACCGGGTCCGGAGGGTGCGATCCCCGCACCGCCCCCGCCCGGGACCGGTCCGCGACGCCCCGACCGGTGCGCCGGACACCGCAGTGTGCGCCACCCCGGCTTGTGCGCACCTTGTGCGAGGTTTAAATGTTCCTTAAAAAATCATTCGTTGACAATTCCTGAGAACTCGATAGGGTTATTTTGGAATTGAGGTCGACCGCAGCGCTCCCAACCTGCCTGGTTCCACTCGATTCCCCGTTCGGTGCGACGACCGCAGGGCGCTACCCTGCGAAAAGCGTTCATGCGGTCGTCGCGCCCGAAATGCCGTCGAATGCAGATCGAGGTCTCTCGTGTCGCACAAGAGCCGTGTGCTGCCCCTGCTCGCCGTCGTCGTCGGGTTGAGCCTGACCGGGTGCGAGCACCCGGACGGGCTGGCATTGGTCGCGGCGAGCGCCACCACCGGCGTGCGCACCACCGCCACGCCGACCGACGGCTTCGCCCCGCCCTCCGCGCCGACGTCCTCCGCGTCGTCGGAGGCACCCGCGACGACGACCACCGGCACCACCGCCGAGACCACCAGCACCACCACGGCCGGGCAGTCGGCACCCGAGCGGTCCCCGCAGCCCGAGCCGCAGCCCGAGCCGCAGGCCCCCAAGCCCGAGCCGCAGCCCCAGCAGCCGCAGGCCCCCGTGCCCGCGCCCGCCGCGAGCGAGGTCGACGCGGCCGAGGCGAAGGTCGTCGAGTTGACCAACGCCGAGCGCGCCGCCAACGGCTGCCCCGCCCTGGCCGCCGACGAACGGCTGGGCAGGGCCGCCCGCGCGCACAGCGCCGACATGGCCGCCCGGAACTACTTCTCGCACACCTCGCTCGACGGCCGCTCGTTCGTCGACCGGGTCAAGGCCGCCGGCCACCCGAGCCCCGGCGCGGAGAACATCGCCGCCGGCCAGCGCACCGCCGAGGCCGTCGTCAAGGGCTGGATGGAGTCGCCGGGCCACCGCGCGAACATCCTCAACTGCAAGCTCAAGACCCTCGGCGCGGGCATGGCGCGCGGCGGCTCCTACGGCATCTACTGGACCCAGAACTTCGGCTGGTGACCGTCTCCCCCGGCGGGCAGCTCGTCCAGCACCAGCACGGTGTGGCTCGACGTCACGTCCGGCATCGTCTGGAGGCGTGACAGCACCAGGTCGCGCAGGCTGTGCGCGTCCGGGGCGCGCACCAGCAGCACCAGGTCGTAGTCGCCCGACACCAGCGCGCCGTGCCACACCTCGGGGATCTCCATCACCCGCTGCCGCACGGCCTTCCACGAGTGCTGGCTGATCTTGAGGTAGACGTAGGCCGAGATGCCGAAGCCGTAGCGCTCCGGGTCGACCACCGCCGCGTACCCGGTCACGACGCCGTCGCGGTGCAGCCGCTCCACCCGCGAGTACGCGCTGGCCCGCGAGATGTGCAGCTTCTCGGCCAGCGCCCGCATCGAGATCCGCCCGTCCGCGCGCAGCACCTCCACGATGCGCCGGTCGAGCGCGTCGAGCGGTGCCGAATGTCCAGCCCTGGCCGTCATGCGGTCGACGATAACCCGGCCGCGCGGCCGTTCGTCCAGGAAAACCGACCGGACCTGGATCATTGGCCGCTGTGACGCGGACCATGCCCTCCATCTCGCCACACGAGACACCGGAGGAGCCCATGGCCCGCACCCGCGCGCCCGAGCTGACGTTGCTGCCCAGCGAGGAACCGCTGTCGCTGCTGCGCGAGGACGGCTCGCCGGTCGAGGACTCGCCGCTGGCGATGCCCGACGACGACGTGCTCGTGGAACTGCACCGGCGGATGGTGATCGGCCGCCGCTTCGACACCCAGGCCACCGCGCTGACCAGGCAGGGCCGGTTGGCCGTGTACCCGTCGTCGCGCGGGCAGGAGGCGTGCGAGGTCGGCGCCGTGCTGGCCCTGCGCGAGCAGGACTGGCTGTTCCCCACCTACCGCGACTCGGTCGCGCTGGTCACCCGGGGTGTCAGCCCGCTGGGCACGCTCACCCTGCTCCAGGGCGGCTGGCACCTCGGCTACGACCCGTACGAGCACCGCGTGGGTCCCCAGTGCACGCCGCTGGCCACCAACACGCTGCACGCCGTGGGCTTCGCGCACGCCGCCCGGGTGAAGGGCGAGGACACCGCCGCGCTGGTGCTGCTCGGCGACGGCGCCACCAGCGAGGGCGACACGCACGAGGCGCTGAACTTCGCCGGCGTGTGGCGCGCGCCCGTGGTCTTCCTGGTGCAGAACAACGGCTACGCGATCAGCGTGCCGATGTCCAAGCAGAACGCGGCCCCGTCGCTGGCGCACAAGGGCATCGGGTACGGCGTGCCGTCCGTGCTGGTCGACGGCAACGACGTGGCCGCCGTGCACGCCGTGGTGCGCGACGCCGTCGCGTCCGGCGGGCCCGTGCTGATCGAGGCCCTGACCTACCGGATCGAGGCGCACACCAACGCCGACGACGCGTCCCGCTACCGCGACTCCGCCGAGGTCGCCGCATGGCTCGCCCGCGACCCGGTCGACCGGATCGAGGCGTACCTGACCTCGCGGGGCCTGCTCGACGCCGCGCGCCGCGAGGCCGTCGCCGCCGAGGCCGAGGAGTTCGCCGCGCACACCCGCGCGGTGATGAACGCCGACGTCGAACCCGACCCGGCGGAGCTGTTCGAGCACGTCTACGCGACCACGCCCGCGCACCTGCGCGAGCAGGCCGCCGCGCTGCGGGAGGAACTGGCGTGAGCACGCTCTCGATGGCCGGCGCGTTGAACAAGGCGCTCGCCGACGCCCTGGAGGCCGACCCCGGTGTGCTGGTGTTCGGCGAGGACGTCGGCGCGCTCGGCGGCGTGTTCCGGGTGACCGACGGGCTGGCCGCGCGGTTCGGCGACGCGCGCGTGTTCGACACCCCGCTGGCCGAGTCCGGCATCGTCGGCACCGCCATCGGCATGGCCATGAACGGGCTGCGGCCCGTGGTGGAGATGCAGTTCGACGCGTTCGCCTACCCGGCGTTCGAGCAGATCACCAGCCACCTGGCGAAGATGCGCAACCGCACCCGGGGCCGGGTGGGGCTGCCCGTCGTGATCCGCGTGCCCTACGGCGGCGGCATCGGCGGGGTCGAGCACCACTGCGACTCGTCCGAGGCGTACTACACGCACACGCCCGGCCTGCGGGTCGTCACGCCCGGCACGCCCGACGACGCCTACCGGCTGCTGCGCGACGCGATCGACTGCCCCGACCCGGTGATCTTCCTGGAGCCCAAGCGGCGCTACTGGGCCAAGGGCGAGGTGACGTCGTCCGGTTCCGCTTCCCCCGGACCGGGGTTCGACCGGGCGCTCGTGCGGCGGGCGGGCCGCGACGTCACGCTGATCGCCTACGGGCCGATGGTCGCCACCGCGCTGGAGACCGCCGAGGCCGCCGCGGAGGAGGGCTGGGACGTCGAGGTCGTCGACCTGAGGTCGCTGGCGCCGTTCGACGACGAGACGGTGTGCGCGTCGGTGCGGCGGACCGGCCGGGCCGTGGTGGTGCACGAGGCGTCCGGGTTCGGCGGGTACGGCGCGGAGGTCGTCGCGCGGGTCACCGAGCGCTGCTTCCACCACCTGCACGCGCCCGTGCTGCGGGTGACCGGGTTCGACACCCCCTACCCGCCGCCGAAGCTGGAGGAGCACCACCTGCCGTCGGTCGACCGCGTCCTGGACGCGATCGCCCGGTTGCAGTGGGACGACGAGGTCGTGGGGAGCGCCCGTGCCTGACTTCCGCCTGCCCGACCTCGGCGAGGGGCTGACCGAGGGCGAGATCGTCACCTGGCTGGTGTCCGTGGGCGACCACGTGGCGGTGGACCAGCCCGTGGTGGAGGTCGAGACCGCGAAAGCCGTCGTCGAGGTGCCGTGCCCGTTCGAGGGCGTGGTCAGCGCCCGGTTCGGCGAGCCGGGGGAGAAGCTGGCCGTCGGCTCCGTGCTGCTGTCCGTGGGCACGCCGTCGGCGTCCCCGCCCACCCCGTCGGAGGAGCCCGGGTCGTCCGAGTACTCGGGCAACGTGCTGATCGGCTACGGCACGTCCGACTCGCCGCGCCGACGCCGTCGCACGCCCCGCACGGCGAGCATCCCGGCGGCGCGCACCGCTCCCGGGCCGGCGGTGGCCGCCCCGGCCACCCCGACCGCTCCCGCGGTGATCTCGCCGATCGTGCGGCAGTTGGCGCGCGAGAACGGCCTGCCGCTGCACCGGGTCGAGGCCACCGGCCCGAACGGCGTCATCCGGCGGGCCGACGTGGAACGGGCCCTGGCCGCCCGCGCCTCGTCCTCCGGCCCGTCCGGCTCCACCGGTTCCACCGGCCGTCGGATTCCGCTCAAGGGCCTGCGCGGGGCCGTGGCGCGGAAGCTGGCCACCTCGCGGCGGGAGATCCCCGAGGCCACCGTGTGGGTGGACGTGGACGCGACCGACTTCCTGGCCGCCCGCGCCGCGCTGCCGTCCGTCTCGCTGCTCGCGCTGCTGTCCCGCTTCGCGGTACTGGGCCTGAAGAAGTTCCCCGAGCTGAACTCACGCGTGGAGGGCGACGAGGTCGTCGTGCTGGACGAGGTCAACCTGGGCTTCGCCGCCCAGACCGACCGGGGCCTCGTCGTGCCGGTCGTGCACGGCGCCCACACCCTCACCACGGCGGAACTGGCCACCGCGATCACCGGGCACGCCACGGCGGCCCGCGAGGGCAGGCTGGGCCCGGCGGCGATGACCGGCGGCACCTTCACGGTCAACAACTACGGCGTGTTCGGCGTGGACGGCTCGGCCGCCATCATCAACCACCCGGAGGCGGCGATCCTCGGCATCGGCCGCATCATCGACCGGCCGTGGGCGGTGAACGGGGAACTGGCGGTGCGCAAGGTGACCCAGTTGACCCTCGCCTTCGACCACCGGGTGTGCGACGGCGGCACGGCGGGCGGTTTCCTGAGGTTCGTGGCCGACTGCGTGGAGTCCCCGATCACCGCGTTGGCAGACCTGTAGGAGGTGGTCGCGGCACCACGTCGCGCCGGCAATAGAGTGGGCCCCCACACGGGCGCGACGTGGTGGCGGGAGACCGATGAGCGATGACGAATCCGGCCGGGGCCTGCTCATTTCCCTGGTCGACGCGTTGAGCCGCGTGCCCGTGCTGGCCGACCGCGCCGGGCTCGACCTGGTCGTCCGCATGATGTCCGCGGAGTTGCGGGAAGCGCTGTCGGTGGAGGACCACCCGACGGCGATCGGGCGCCTGTTCAGCCTGGCCGAGGTGTGCCATCGGACCCCCGAACGGCTGGCCGCGCTCGTGCGGGTCGTGGCCAAGTTCGAGTCCGACTCACGTGCGTTGGTGGAATTGCGCCACCTGGTCGCCGAGCTCACCCCCTTGGACTTGTTCCCGACGACCGAGCGGGCACGACTGTTCACACTGCTGGCCGGTGTCGTGGTGCCCGACATGGCGGACATCTACCGCGCCGTCGCCGGCCCCACCGCGCCCGGCCTGTTCGGACCGGCGACCTATTACGAGGTCTTCCGGGTTCTGGAAACGCTGAACGCCGGCCCGGACGGTGTACCGCGGCCACTGGTCTTCGTCGAGCACATCGCGATGCGCGTGGGTACCGAGGTGGCGAGCGGCCTGCGCGAGTGGAACGACGCGCAGGCAGCCGAGATGGGCTTCTCGGAAGAGCTCTCCGCCCTCCGCGTCACGCTGCACGCGGAAGCCGTGCGGTTGCGGCGGACCGCGAGCCGGGCACGCCGACCGGTGAGCCGGTCGTTCCTCGTCGTGGACGTCGAGGATTCCAGCAGGCGCACGAACCTCGAGCAGTTGGAGCTCCGCCAGGAGTTCTACCGCATGCTCTACACGGCGATAGCCGCCTCCGGCTGGTCCGACGAGCAGTGCGTCGTCGAGGACCGGGGTGACGGGGCGATGCTCGTCGTGGACGCCCAGGTGTTCGACCTGTTCGACCCGTTCACCGACGACCTGCTGCTGGAGCTGCTCCGCCACAACGCGCAGGCCGCGCCGGAGCACCGGGTGCGATTGCGCATCGGAGTCCACCACGGCTTCGTGCACGTCGACGAGCACGGTTGGGTCGGTGACGCCCTGACGACCGCGTTCCGCATCGTCAACAGCGGTCGCGTCAAGATCGCCCTCAGGGAAGCCGAGCACGCGCACGCCGTGGTGGTCGTGTCCGATGTCGTCTACCGCGATGTGATCCGGCACGGCTACGTGCCCCACCACGCCGACTACCGCCGCCTGGACGACGACGACCGCATCGTCTGGCTGCGCGTCCACGAGAACGGCACGCCGCCCGCCTGACCGCGCTCCTCGGAGGACTCCCGCGTGACCCCGCGGTACGCCGGACCACCGCGCCCGGGCCACCCGGGCCTCACATGTCGGTGGTGCCGTGCTCGCCGCCGTCGTAGCGCTCACCGGTCACCTTGGCCTTCACGAAGCTGACCACCGACGCGATCCGACCGCCCGGCGTGTCCCAGTACTCGGCGCCGCGCGCGGTGACCTTGACCAGCACCACCGACGGGTCCTCGGGCCCCTGCGGCAGCCACGCCTCGACCCACGGGTTCCACAGCTCGCGCGCCTTCGCCCGGTCCTCCACCACCTCGGCCGTGCCGTGGATCGACACCCAGCTGTCGGACGAGGTCAGCGTGACGCCCACCGCCGGGTCGGCCCGCAGGTGGGCGACCTTGCGCGAGTCGCGCTCGGCGAAGAACCACAGGTCGCCGTCGAACCCGACCTCCTGCTGCGCCATCGGCCTCGCCACCAGGCGACCGTCCGCGTCACGGGTGGTCAACATGCCCACCCGGACGTCCTTGGCCAGGTCGGCGACCCTGCGGACCTGGTCGGCGTGGCTCGGCTGCTCCGTCATGGTTCCTCCGGGGGGACGACGAGGGGACGGGTGTCGTGTACCCGGCGTCGCACCTCGCACACCCCGCACACCCCGTCACGGCTCGCGGGTCGCCCCGCGCGCCGCCCGCCCGTGCCGGAGGAGTGGCACCGGATGGTGGAACACCACCCGGGCCCGACCGGCGGATGATGGCGCGATGCACACGTACGTGGTGGACAGCGGCGCCTACGAGCACTGGTTGGCGGACAACCAGGACCAGTACGTCATCAACGCGGAGCGGAGCCTGAACCCGGCAAACCTTGTGCTGCACCGGGCCGGCTGCCGCACCATCAACGGCACGCCCGCGCGCGGCGCCACCTGGGTGGGCAGCTACGTCAAGGTCGTCGGCACCCGCGCCGAGCTGGAAGCCGAGCACGCGACGGCCCGCCCCTGCCGGCTCTGCCTCCACCCCGACGGCGGGGACGGCTCGTAGGCCGACACCGCCGCCCCCGGCCGGGCATGATCGGCGGATGTCGCCGCGCCTGGTCTGGTACGTCAGCTACGGCTCGAACATGCACGCCGACCGGTTCGCCTGCTACCTGCGCGGCGGGAGACCGGCCGGGGCCGCGCGCGACCACCCGGGGTGCCGCGACGCGAGCCCGGCCGCGCGGTCGCGCGGACTGGAGGTGCCGGGCGGGATCTACTTCGCCACGTGGTCCCCGGTGTGGCTGGGCGGCCGGGCGTTCTACGACCCCGACCTGCCCGGCACGGCCGCGGTGCGCGCGCACCTGATCACCACCGGCCAGTTCTCGGACGTCGCGGCGCAGGAGATGTACCGCGACCCGGGCGTCGACCTCGACCTGGGCGGGGTGCTGTCCGCGCGGCGGCACGTGCTGGGGGAGGGGCGCTACGAGACGCTCGTGCACCTCGGCGAGCACGACGGCCACCCGGCGCTCACGTTCACCGCGCCGTGGGGCGCGCACGAGGTGGCGCACACCGCGCCGTCGGCGGCCTACCTGGCCGTGCTGGCCGACGGCCTGCGCGAGACCCACGGCTGGTCGGCCGACCGGGTCGTGGCCTACCTGGCCGCCGCCACGCCCTTCTGGGACGCCCGCGAGATCGCGCGGCTGTGCGACGGGTAGCCCTCAGGTGACGGCGGTCTCCGGTGCCACGTCGGTGGCGCCCCGCATCGTGCGCACGTCCCGCGACAGCAGCACCGCGAGCGTGGCGACCACCACCACCGCCGAGCACGCCACCAGCGTCGGCGCGGTGCCCACCCGTTCGGCGACCGGGCCCGCCAGCAGGTAGCCGAGCGGCATGAACATGAAGCTGAACAGCATGTCGTAGGACGACACGCGGCTGAGCCGGTCACCCGGCACCCGCTCCTGCAACGCGGTGCTCCAGCAGACCGAGAACACCTCGACCCCCACCCCCGCGACCGCCGCCGCCGCGGTGAGCAGCACGACCGAGTCCGACCACGCCAGCGCCAGCAGCGGCACGACGTCGAGCAGCACGCCCAGCGTCCCGACCAGCAGCGGACGGCGGGGCCGCCACCACACCACGAGCACACCGCCCGCCACCAGCCCCACCGCGAGCCCCGCGCCGATCACGCCCCAGCTCGCCGCGCCGCCCAGCTCCCGGTCGGCGACGACCGGCCCGAGCAGGCTGAACCCGCCCACCCACACGGCGTTGACGACCGAGAACTGGAGCACGATCGCCCACAGCCAGGTGCGCGACCAGAACTCCGACCACCCCTCGCGCAGGTCGGCGAGGAAGTCCGCCGACCGCTTCGGCGGCAGCGGCACGCGCAGCCGGCCGAGCACGACCGCGGCGGCGAGGTAGGTGGCGGCGTCCCACGCGATGGCCCACGCCGGGCCGACCAGGGCGACCGCGACGCCGCCGACCGCCGGGCCGAGCACGCGCAGGGCGTTCGACGAGACGCGCAGCAGCGCGTTCGCCTGGTGCAGCTGCGCCACGCCCACCAGCTGCGGCACGATGCCCTGCGCGGCCGGGTGCAGGAACGCGCCCGCCGTGCCGAGCACCGCGTGCAGCGCGATCAGCAGCCACAGCGGCGCGTGCCCGGTCAGCAGGGCCGCCGCCGTCCCGGCCTGGACGAGCCCGGACACCGCGTTGCCGAGCACCAGCACCCGGCCGCGCGGCAGGCGGTCCGCCACCACCCCGCCGACCAGCAGGAACAGCAGTTGCGGCACGACGCCGGCGGCCAGCACGAGCCCGAGGTCGGTGGCCGAGCCGGACAGGTCCAGCACCGCGAACGCCAGTGCGATCGGCGCGACCGTGCCGCCCAGCGTCGAGACCAGCCGACCGGCGAAGTAGATCCTGAACGGTTTCTCGCGCAGCGGCGCCAGCGGTGCTCTCCCCATGCGCACGATCCTGGTGGTGGCGCGGTCCCGGCGTCCTCCCCTTTACCCGCGACCACCCATCCGGCCCGGCCCGGCCGGCGGCTCGTCCCTAGTCGCGGTCGGTGACGGCGCGCAGGTTGCCCTCGCCGTCGGCCCGGCAGGCCGCCGAACGGGCGGTCGTGGCGAGGAAGTCCGTCATGCAGCGGGCGAACTGCTCGTGGCCCCGGGCGTTCGGGTGGAACGACTCCTGGAGCGCGTGGCGGGCCCGGGCCTCGTCGCGCAGGCCGTCGAAGTCCACCGTCAGGCGGGTGAACCACTCCTCCTCGGGCTTCTTCCCGCCCGCGCACGCCTCACGCCCGCGACCCGCGTCCGCCAGGTCCAGGAAGCGCGCGCCCGCGGCCGAGGCAGCCTCGCGCAGGCCCGCCGACAGCTCGGGCACCGCCCGCTCGCCCACCCAGCTCAGGTCGCCGGTGCGCAACGGGCAGCCGGCAAGGTTCTGGAGGTCGAGCGGCAGGTCCGGGCTGACCGGGGCGGCGTAGGACTGGAGCACCAGCGTGTAGGAGCGGGGCGTGTAGCCCACGTCCTGCAGGACCCGGCGGACGTCGCGCAGCGCCCGCTCCACCTTGGGCACCATGCGGTCGACGCGGGCCCGCCACTCGTCGGCCATGCTCTTCGAGCAGTCGGCGCGGCGCTCGATCCACGCCCGCAGGCACGTGCCCAGCACGTCGGCGAACCGCGGGTCGTCGTTCGCGCCGACCGCCACCACGACCACCGACACGCGGTACCGCCGGGCGATCTCGGCCAGCTGCCGGGCCTGCGAGCCCTCGGTGTTGCGGACCTGGTCGGTGATGCCGACCTGTTCCGAGTTCGCGCCCGAGCACGCCAGGTTGAACGCCATGCCGACGCCCGCGACGCGCGTCTTCCACACCGACGCGTCCCGCGAGCGGTGGCACCAGTTGTCGTTCTCGCCGTTCGTGCCCGGCTCGTAGTTGCCCGCGCCCTCGCCGGACATGGTGCTGTCGCCCATCGCCACGAGCGCGCGCGGGGCGTCGCGCGGCGGCCCGGGCCGCGACGGGTACGGGGAGTCGCTGACCACCAGCAGCAGGGCGAGCAGCGGGAACACCAGGACAACGGCAACGGCTCGGCGCGACATCGGCACCCATCCTACGGTCAACCGGACACGCGGCCACCGGCGAGGACGATCGTGCGGTCCGCGGCCCGGTGCACCTCGTCGTGGTGCGTGGCGACGAGCACGGCGGCGCCCGCGTCGGCGGCCCGGCGCAGCACGCCCACCGCGACCGGCGCGCTGACCTTGTCCAGGTGCGCGGTGGGCTCGTCGGCCAGCAGCACCGCGGGCGAGCCGATCACCGCGCGGGCCAGCGCGGCCCGCTGCTGCTGCCCGAACGACACCTCGTCGGGGTAGCGGTCGGCCAGCGCCCCGACGCCCAGTTCCTCCAGCAGCTCGGTCACCCGGTCGAGCGACCGGCCGGTGCGCCCCAGCCTGATCGGCAGGGCGACGTTCTCGGCCAGCGTCAGCTCGGTCGCCAGGCCCAGCGCCTGCGGCAGCACCGCGCACACCTCCCACGGCGGCGTCCCCGTCAGCACCTCGCCCGCCAGCTCCACGGTTCCCGCGTCGGCCCGGTCGAACCCGCCGAGCACGGCCAGCAGCGCGCTCTTGCCCGACCCGGACGGCCCGGACAGCGTCACCAGCTCACCGGCCGCCACTTCCAGGTCCACGCCGCGCAGCACGTGCACCGCTCCGCCCTGGTGCGGGAACGTCCGCTCCACCCCCGTCGCGCGCAACGCCGTCATGCCGCCAGCACCCCGTTCCGCAGCTCGTAGCGCACGTCGGCGAGCGCGATCAGCCGCGGGTCGTGCGAGGCCACCACGACCGGCACCCCGCGCCGCGCCAGGTCGGCCAGCGTCTCCAGCACCAGGTCCGCGGACGCGGCGTCCAGCTGCGAGGTCGGCTCGTCGGCCAGCACCACGCCCGCCCGCCGCGCCAGCGCGCACCCGAACGCCAGCCGCTGCTGCTGCCCGCCGGACAGCGCGGGCACCTTCCAGCGCGCGGTGCCGGGCAGGCCCAGCTGCTCCAGCAGCCCGTCGACGTCCACGTCGTGCCCGGACGCCTGGGCCGCCGCGCGCAGGTTGTCGCCCACGTCGAGGTGGCCGACCAGGTTGTCGCCCGGGTGCTGGAACACCAGCGCCACCTCGCGCCGCCGCAACGCCCGCCGCGCCCGGTTCGACAGCCGGGCGGTGCCCCGGCCGCGCAGCTCCACGCCGCCGGACGTGGGCCGCTCCACCAGGCTCAGCACCCGCAGCAGCGTCGACTTGCCCGATCCGGACGGCCCGGCCAGCACCGTGATGCCCGTCGCGGGCACCTCCAGCGACACGTCCGACACCGCCGTCACCGAGCCGCCGGGCGTGCGGTACTCCACGCCCACCCCGGTCAACCGGAGCACGACCTGCCCGGTCCCGCCACTCCCGGTCCCATCGCGTCCAACCCCATCGCGTTCAGCCACGGATCAGCTCCCCCACCTTCGCCGAGCGCACCGAGCGCACCGCGACCCACGCCGCCACCGCCACCACCAGCACGCTGCCCGCGACGGTCGTCACGAGCACCGGCAGCACGTCCGGGACCTCCGGCACCGGCGTGAGCCGGGGCGCGGGGTCCAGCCTCGGCACGGTGAACCCGCTGCTCACCGCGCTCGCCGTCAACCCGGCCGCCAGCGCCGCCGCGGCCACCGCGCCCAGTTCGAGCAGGTGGCTGCCCAGCAGCTCGGCGGGCCGCAGTCCCATCCGGGTGCTGAACGCGCCGGACAGCGCGTTCTGCCGCCGCCGGACCTCGACCGCCAGCAGCAGCGCGATGGCGGCGACCACGGCGAGCACCGCGCCGAGCGCCGTGACGAACCCGAACGTCCACTGGATCGTCAGGAACGGCAGGCCCTGCACAGCCTTGGCCTTCTCGCCGAGGTTGCGGGGCTTCACGCCCGCCTCGGCCAGCGCCGCCGTCAGCTCGCCCAGCGGCTTGGACGACCACACGTACCAGGAGCCGACGTCGCCGCGGTCGGCGACGGCGTCCACCGGCACGACCCAGCCCGACGTGCCCAGCTTGGGGAACGACGGCACCCACGCCGACGGGTTGAGCGGCGGCAGCCCCGGCAGCGCCACCTCGCGGCGCGGCGCGTCGCCCACCCGCAGCGGCGCGGACAGCAGCGCCGGGTCGACGTCCACCGGGTGCGCGCCGTCGCGGAACGTCGCGGGGTCCACCACCAGCGCGCTGCGGTCGTTCAGCTTGACGAACCCGACGATGGTGGAGTTGCCGCGCAGCGCCGCCGGCAGCTCGGTCAGGTCCGACTTGACCTGCGCGGTGCTGTTCGCGCCCGCGTACATGCCGGACTTGGTGTCCAGGGCGGTCCGCTGCGAGCCGGAGATGGCGGTGCCCACCGCGATGGTGCCGATGGCCAGCACGCCGACCAGCAGCACCCCGGTGACCGGGCCGGCCGCGGCGGCCAGCCTGCGCACGGCCAGCTGCGCGGCGGGCCGCGACCAGAACCGGGCCCGGTGCGAGGCGGCCAGCCCCCAGCGTGCGACCCGCGCCGCGAGCAGCGCCGCGGTCAGCACGACGAGCAGCGGGAACGCCAGCGCGGTCGCGTCGATGCGGGGCAGCCCGCCGATCTTCTCCGTGGTCGCCAGGCCGCTGTCGCTGACCCGGGTCCAGGCGAACACCGCGAGGCCCGCGGTGGCCAGCTCCCAGGGCAGCGCGGTCAGCACCCGGCGCAGCCGGTTGCCGCGCAGGGCCACCTGGAACGCCCGGTGCGCCCGCAGCGCCGCCGTGGCGAACGCGACCACCAGGCTCAGCGCCACCGCGACGAGCACGGCCCACGCCGCCGTCGTGCCGGTACCCGGCGGCAGCGCGTCCGAGGGGGAGTAGAGGGGCAGCAGCAGGTGCGCCACGCCCAGCCCGGCCGCGCCGCCGACCACCAGCGGCAGCCCCAGTTCCAGCGCGGCGCGCCCGCCGAGCGCGAACGGCCCGGCGCCGCGCACCCACAGCAGCCGCAGCTCGCCGTGCCGGCGCTGCGCCCACTGCGCGGTCACCGTGGCGACGCCCGCCAGTCCGATGAGCAGGCTGATCAGGGTGAGCGGGAGGATCGCCGAGCGCACGTTCACCGCGGTCTGCCGGGCGTTCTCCACCGGCAGCACGAGCGGCGACTCGGTCCGCACCTGCTCCACGTCGGCGAACGGCCGCAGGCGTTCCGCGCCGGCGGTCAGCAGGGCCTCGGCCTCGGCCACCGTCGCCGGCACGTCGGCGGGGAAGCGCACCGTCACGTCGGTCGCCGTGGCCAGCTCCCGGGGGAGCGCGGTGAACGACTCGAACGTGGGCATCCACACCACGGCCGAGGCCAGTTCGTCGCGGTCGAGCGCGTTGGGCACGACGTGGTGCCGCTCCGAGCACCACCAGTCCGGCAGCGGGTCGCGGAGGTCCTCGTAGATCGCGGTCACCGGGGGCAGCCGACCGCCCATGCCGCGCCCGCCGACCCGGACGCCGGTGGTGTCGGCGACGCTCCTGGGCACCCACAGCCCGTCCTTCGCGCCGCCCTCCAGCACCGTGAGGTGCTCGGTCGCGCCCGGCCGGTAGCCGAACTTCGCGTAGGTCTGCGGTCCGCCGAAGTCCGCGCGCTTCTCCGTGGTGTAGGCGGCGAGCAGCTGCGGCTGCCCCTGGACGGTCGTGCCGACGTGCTCGGCGAACGGCGCGACCAGCTCGTGCGGGAGCTTCGTCTCCAGTGACGGGTGCAGCGCGTCCCGGCACAGGTGCTCCTCCTGGTGGGCGATCGCGGCGCTGCCGGACGCGGCCGAGTGCAGGACGGCGGCGGCGACGACGAAACCGAGCAGCAGCGCCGTGACCACGCTGACCAGCAGGGTCAGCGGGCTCGACAGCGCAGCGCGGGGGGCGGCTCTCCACGGGATCTGCACCAGCGGACGGTAACCCGGTGACCGGCCCCGGCGGAGGACTTCGGTCCACCCCCTTCGCAGTTCCGGACAACAACCTGACAACGCGTCGTGTTGTCCGGGGCACCCGCGGTGATCCGGACAACGGGCGGTCCGTTTTGTCCGGTGGTCGGGCGGGTACCGGACGGGCATGACCGTGAAGAAGCCCTTCGCCGCGCTGATCGCCGCCGCCGCCCTGTTCCTGTCCCTCGGGGCCGGGTGCGAGAACGGGGGCGGTGGCGGCGACGACGGCAACCCGGGCGTCGAGCAGAACGACGGCGACCAGGGTGACGAGCAGGACGGCGACGACCAGGAGGGCGACAACTGAGGCCCGACGGCGGTCGGGGGACCCCCGCGGGGTTCAGCAGGCCTTGACCCAGCTGCACTCCACGTCGACCGGTTCCTCGGTCCGCGCGGTCGCGGTGGTGGGCGGCGGGGCCTGGCCGTCGCGGTCGCCCGCCAGCCGCACCACGACGGCGTCCTCCAGCGGCCTCGCCGACGTGAGGGTGTTGTTGCTGATCATCGAGAACACCAGCGGGGTGCCCGCCGCCGTGGTCACGTAGCCGGACAGCGCGCTGACCCCGGTCAGGCTGCCCGTCTTGGCGTGCGCGTTGCCCTCGGCCGGCGTGCCGCGCATCCGGTTGCGCAGCGTGCCGCCGACCATCCGGTCGCTCGCCCCGGCCACCGGCAGCGAGTCGTACCAGACCGGGAACCACGGCCTGCCCCGCGCCGCGAGCAGCAGCGAGGCCACCTGGTCGGGTGATACCTGGTTCATCCGCGACAACCCCGAGCCGTCCCACAGCGACAGCGCCGCCGCGTCGACCCCGAGCCCGCCCAGCTTCGCCGAGACCGCGCGCAGCCCCGCGTCCCAGCTGCCCTCGCCGAACGCGGCCCGCCCGGCGGACTTCACCAGGATCTCGGCGTGCATGTTGTTGCTCAGCTTCATGAACGGCACCAGCAGCCGCGACAGCGGCATCGACAGGTGCTCGCCGAGCGGCCGGGCGCCCGCCGGGGTCGCGCCGGTCGACGTGCCGCCGAGGACCCGCACCCCGTGCCGGGACAGCGCGTCGCGGAACAGGGACGTGACCAGGCCCGCGGGGTCCTCGACGGTGCTCCACTCGCTCTCGGCGCCGCCGCCCGCCGGCACGCTGCCGCGCACGCTGATCACGTTGGTGCCGCGCCGCCGCTCGACGGACACGTTCGACGCCGACCCGGCCGGACCGGTCACGGCGGTGCTGTCGATCGTGACGTGGTCCGTCGGGGGTTCGGTGGTCACGGTCGCCGGCGCGCCGGCCGCGCCGGGCGCGACCCGCACGACGACCGTCCCGGCGTCGTAGTCCGTGTCGGGGGAGACGGTCAGCGCCGAGATCTGGGCGTTGTAGTAGTACGGCTCGTCGTCCCAGGCCCACCCCGTGCCCAGGCGCACGGAGTCGAACCAGGTGTCGTCGCCCACGAGCCGGCCGAGCACCAGCCTGACCCCGCTGCCCGCCACCTTCGCGGCCAGCGCGTCGTAGTCGGCGGCGAGCACGGTCGGGTCGCCGGTGCCGCGCAGGTGCAGGTCGCCCGCCAGCACCCCGCCGCGCAGGGCGCCGCTCGCCGACACGGTCGTGCTGAATCGGTGGTCCGGGCCGAGCACGTCGAGCACCGCGGCGGAGCTGAGCAGCTTCCCGTTGGACGCGGGCTGCCCGCGCCGCGCGCCGCCGCTGCCGAACACCGGCTCGCCGGTGTCGGCCCGGCGGACGACCAACCCCACGTCCGCGCCCCTGAACCCCGGGTCGGCGAGGATCGCGCCGAGGTCCCGGGCCAGCGGGTCCTCCCGCGCGGCGGCGGTCGTGGCGAGGTCGGCGGCCGGGACCGCGGCCAGCAGCGCGGCGGTCAGCGCGAGGGCGAACGACCGTGGTCTGCGCATCGGGACTCCTGACGGGCGCGGGGAGCGGACGGCAGGGATTCTCCACGCATCCGGAGGGCCTGTGAAGATTTGACGAACCCGGTCGACCGGGTTCGGGCTGCCGCAGCACACCCCGTGCCGGGCACTGCCACGCTCGGTGGCCGGAACCCGACGCTGGAGGTTTGGTGAAGCGCAGAGTCGTTGGTGCGAAGGGCTTAACGGGTGCCGCCGTGCTCGCGGTCGGCCTGGTGGTGACCGCGCCGCAGGCGGGCGCGGCCGAGGCGGACATCGCCGTCGCCGCCGCCGGCACCGCCGTGCCCGGTCGGTACGTGGTGGTGCTCAAGGACGACGTGGTCGTGCGGGCGTCCGACCTGACCTCGAAGCACGGCGGCACGGTCACCGCCACGTGGCGGCACGCGCTGCGCGGGTTCGCGGTCGACGCGAGCGCGTCCGAGGCCAGGCGCCTCGCCGCCGACCCCGCCGTGGCGTCGGTGAGCGAGGACGGCCTGGTGCGCGCCGTCGACGTGCAGCCCAACCCGCCGTCGTGGGGGCTCGACCGGATCGACCAGCGCGACCTGCCGCTGGACTCCTCGTACACCTACGGCACGACCGCCGAGAACGTGCGCGCGTACGTCCTCGACACGGGCATCCGCACCACGCACACCACGTTCGGCGGTCGCGCGACGTGGGGCCACGACGCCGTCGACGGCACCAACACCGACTGCAACGGCCACGGCACGCACGTCGCGGGCACGATCGGCGGCAGCCAGTACGGCGTCGCCAAGGGCGTGCGGCTGGTCGCCGTGCGCGTGCTCAACTGCGCCGGTTCCGGCACGTTCGCCCAGGTCATCAGCGGCGTCGACTGGGTGACGGCGAACGCCGTCAAGCCGGCCGTGGCCAACATGAGCCTCGGTGCGGCGGCGTCCGCCGCCACCGCACCGCTGGAAGCCGCCATCCGCAACTCCATCGCCTCGGGCGTCACCTACGCCGTGGCGTCGGGCAACTCCAACGCCGACGCCTGCGGCTACAGCCCCGCGCTGGTCGGCGAGGCGATCACGGTCAACGCCTCCACCAGCGGCGACGCGCGCGCCTCGTTCTCCAACCACGGCAGGTGCACCGACCTGTACGCCCCCGGCCAGAGCATCACCTCCTCCTGGCACACCGGCGACGCGGCCGCGAACACCATCAGCGGCACGTCGATGGCCACTCCGCACGTGGCCGGTGCCGCCGCCCTGCACCTGGCGGCACGCCCCGGCGACGCGCCCGCGGCCGTCCAGGCGGCGCTGGTGGACGCCGCCACGCCGGGCAAGGTCACCGACCCGGGCGCGGGTTCGCCGAACCGCCTGCTCCACACCGGCACGACCACCGGCGGCCCGTCCACCGTGGTCGCGGTGCGCTACCTGCGCGGGGCCGACCACCTGACCTCGACCACGGGCGCGCCCGGGTACGCGACGGAGGGCGCGCTGGGCAGGCTGCTCACCGCCCAGGCCCCCGGCACCCACCCGCTGTACCGCTGCCTGGTGGGCGGCTGGGACAACTTCACCTCGTACGACCCGAACTGCGAGGGCCAGGCCCGCGTCGGCCTGCTCGGCTACGCCCACGACGCCCCGACCGCGGGCGCGCACGCGATCTACCGCTGCCTCGTGCGCGGCACCGGCGACCACATGGAGTCCCCCGACCCGAACTGCGAGGGCCAGATCACCGAGGGCGGCCTCGGCTACTTCCTCGGCTGACCCCCGCACGCCCCGCCGGGGTCGGCCCCCGGCGGGGCGCTAGTCGGTCGCGCCCATCACCAGGCCCTCGATGGTGTGCTTCTGCACCAGCGGTTCCAGCTCGTCGACGACCCGGCACCCGAGGTGCGCGCGGACCTCGGCGGGCAGCCGCTCGTGGTAGGCGCGGCTGACCACCAGGTCGTTGCGGTCGTTCTCCACGCCCGCGGCGACCAGGCCGAGCACCAGCACGGGGCGCGAGGAGTCGGACCGGTTGGCCGTGCCGCGGTGGATCGTCAGCGCCGAGCGCACGGAGACGTCGCCGCGCCGGGGCAACTTGCGCCGGGCGAGGCCCTCGTAGCGCGGGTAGGCGGACTTCGGCGGGAACATCCCGTGGTCGAAGTCCGCCCCGTCGTCCCACTGGGTGCCGTGGGCGATCTCGAACGGGCCCATCTCGGGGACCGTGTCCACCGTCGTCACGTTGAACGCCAGCGAGGTGAGGCGGCGCTCCTCGACGGTCTCGCGCGGCGCCGGGAAGTCGCGGTGCCACGGCTGCGCGACCGCCCCCGGCAGCGGCACGTCGAAGCCGATCTCGACGACCCGGTAGTCCGGTCCCAGCACCGCCCGGGCGACGGCGTCCACCCACGGGTGGGTCACCAGGTCGAGGAACCCGCCGATCCGCTCGGGGTGGACCTCGACGTAGTACCGGTTCGGCCCGCGGCCGATCGCGCCGTCGGGGCGGGCCATCGCCTCCCGGAACAGCGCCTCGACGTCCTCGCGCAGGCGGTCGGCCCACTCGGGCTCGAAGGCGCCGCGCAATGCGGCGATCCCGTCGGTGTGCAGTCCGCGGACGGCGGTGTCCACGTCGGTGCCGGTCATGACGACCCCTTCCGGTGACGGTCGGCCTCAGCCCGAACGTAATCGCGGCCGGCCGCTATTTCAACGTTGTAAAAGCATCCGGTGGTGCCTCTTCGGCCGGTGCTCAAGCCTGCTGCGATCATCGGGGATCGTCCGACGTGCGCCGATGCCGCTGTGGCAGCCGACCGCGGCCGGGGCGTGAACCGATCCGGAGGCAATCCCCATGAGCGCGCGTTTCCGAGAACTCGACTGGCGGCGGACGCCCCTCGGCGAACTGGTCCTGCGCCGCCGCTGGGACCCGGTGTTCGACCGCGAGGTCCACGAGATCAAGCTCAACGACGAGTTCCTGATGTCGAGCCTGTTCACCGTGTCCGAGGTCGAGTTGGCGCGCCTGGCGCTGGAGGGCGGGTCCGCGCCCCTGGACGTGGTGGTCGGCGGCCTCGGCCTCGGCTACACCGCGCGCACCGTGCTGGAGAACCGGGCCGTCCGCTCGCTGCTGGTCGTCGACGCCCTGGGCGAGGTCATCGACTGGCACCGCCAGGGGCTCCTGCCGGGAGGTCGGGAACTGGCCGCCGACCCCCGCTGCACCCTGCTCCACGGCGACTTCTTCGCGATGTCGCGCGCCGGCGGCGGGTTCGACCCGGCGGCGCCCGACCGGCTGTTCCACGCGATCGTGGTCGACATCGACCACTCGCCGCGCCACCTGCTGCACCCCGGCAACGCCGACTTCTACGAGCCCGCCGGCATCGCGCGCGTGGCCGGGCGGCTGCACCCCGGCGGGGTGTTCGCGCTGTGGTCGAACGAGCCGCCGGACGACGACTACGCGGCGGCGCTGGCGGACGTCTTCGTCGAGGTCAGGCCCGAGGTGGTCCGCTTCCACAACCCCCTCCAGCAGCGGGACGCGACCAGCACCGTCTACCTGGCGACGAAGGCCGGCTGAGTGACGGGCGGGGCCGGTCGGCCCCGCCCGCGCGCCTCGTCCGGCTACTTGCCGCGTCCGGTCTCCTCCTGGAGTCGGTCGATCAGCTGCGACGCCTCGACCTTGGTCAGCCCGTCCGGCACCTCTTCGCCGGCCTCCTGGGCCAGCGTGTTCAGGTAGGACTCCTGCGGTCCGGTCATCGGCTCGTCACCGGTGGTCCAGTCGGCGGGGTCCTTCTCGGGGTTGCGGTCCACGTGCTTCTCCTCTTCCTCGAACGCGCGTGCGAGGTACCCGCCGGGGCGGCGGGTCAACCACCCCGCCGGGTGGTCTTGACAGTGACGCTGTGGTCTAGTCCAATTCTTTCCACCTGGAGGCCGCCACCACTGGGAGGTCCGATGTCGCGCAGAGTCCTGTTCGCCCGGGTGGCGGCGGTGGTGGCCCTCGTGGCCGGCGCCGCGGCGGTCGGGTTGACCCCCGCCTACGCCGCGTCGGTGACGGCCACGTTCGCCAAGACGTCGAGCTGGGAGAGCGGGTACACGGCCCAGTTCTCCATCCGCAACGACACCAGCGCGGCGATCTCCGGGTGGAAGGTCGAGTTCGACCTGCCCGCCGGGACGTCGGTCGGCGCCTACTGGGACGCCCTCCAGACCAACTCGGGCGGGCGCTACTCGTTCACCCACCGCGAGTACAACGGGACCGTCGCGCCCGGCGCCACGGTGACGTTCGGGTTCAACGCCTCCGGGACCGCGAGCCCGGCCGCCTGCCGGATCAACGGCGCGCCGTGCGCCGGGGCGCCCACGACCACCACCACCACGACCACCACGACGACGACCACCACCACCACCACCACGACGACCACCACCACAACGACGCCGCCGCCGCCGGTCACCGGGTTGCCGAAGAAGGTGCTGGTCGGCTACCTGCACGCCGGCTTCGCCAACGGCTCCGGCTACATCCGGATGAAGGACGTCCCCGACGAGTGGGACGTCATCAACCTCTCCTTCGCCGAACCCACCTCCGCCACGTCCGGCGACCTGCGGTTCGCGCAGTGCCCCGTGGCCGAGTGCCCGAACGTCGAGTCCGAGGCCGAGTTCATCGCGGGCATCCGCGAGAAGCAGGCCAAGGGCAAGAAGGTGCTGATCTCCATCGGCGGCGCGAACGGCCAGGTGCAGCTGTCCACGACGGCGGCGCGGGACGCGTTCGTCCGCAGCGCCTCCGCCATCATCGACCGGTACGGCCTGGACGGGCTCGACGTCGACTTCGAGGGGCACTCGCTGTCGCTCGCCGCGAACGACACCGACTTCCGGTCGCCGACCACGCCGGTCGTCGTCAACCTGATCTCCGCGCTCAAGGCGCTGAAAGCCCGCTACGGGGCCCGGTTCGTGCTCACGATGGCGCCGGAGACGTTCTTCGTGCAGGTCGGCTACCAGTTCTACGGCGGCGCGGGCGGCGCGGACCCGCGGGCCGGGGCGTACCTGCCCGTCATCCACGCCCTGCGCGACGACCTGACGCTGCTGCACGTCCAGCACTACAACTCCGGCCCGATCATGGGCCTGGACAACCAGTACCACTTCATGGGCGGCCACGACTTCCACGTCAGCATGGCCGACATGGTCCTGGCGGGGTTCCCCGTGCGCGGTGACGCGACGAAGGTGTTCCCCGGCCTGCGGCAGGACCAGGTGGCGATCGGGCTGCCCGCGAGCATCAACGCGGGCAACGGGTTCACCTCCGTCGCCGAGGTGCGGAAGTCGTTCGACTGCCTGACGAAGGGGACGGACTGCGGCACGTACAAGCCGAAGGCGGTCTACCCGGGCCTGCGCGGCCTGATGACGTGGTCGATCAACTGGGACCGGCACAACGGTTTCGAGTTCTCGCGCTCGCACCGGGCGTACCTGCCCCGCTAGGGCGGACGGCCCGGTGGACGGCCCCCGCGCGGTGGGGCCGTCCACCGGGACCGCCCGCGCACCTCCCGCCCGCGCACGCGGCGAGCGCGCCGAGCACGAACAGGAGTTCCAGGAGACCGCCCCACCGGGTCGCGGGAGTGGTGCCCGACCGCAGCGGCACCGCGTCGACCAGCGTCCCGGCGGCGAACAGGCCGGTGGACCGCGCCACACCCCCGTCCGGCCGCACGACCGCGCTCACCCCGCTGACCGCCGCCACGACCACGGCGCGGCCGTGCTCCACCGCGCGCAGCCTGGCCATGGCCAACTGCTGGTGGCTCATCTCGCCGCGCCCGTACCAGGCGTTGTTCGTCGGCACCACGAACAGCCGCGCCCCCCGGGCGGCGCCGTCGCGCAGCACCGCGTCGTGGGCCACCTCGTAGCAGATCCCCACGCCCACCCTGGTCCCCGCGACGTCCAGGACGCCCGGCGCGGTCCCCGCGCGCAGGTCGGGCGCGTCGGCGAACGGGGTGACCAGGCTCGCCAGGGGGCGCAGCGGGACGCGTTCGGCGAACGGCACCAGCTCCCGCTTCGCGTACGACGCGCCCGCGCCGGTCCGCGGGTCCCACGCGACGACCGCGTTCTCCTCCACCCCGTCGACGCGCCGCAGCACGCCGATCAGGGCGGGCACGCCGAGGTCCGCCACGGCCCGGTCCAGCACCGGGTCGCGGTCCCCGGTGGCGGTCGCGCTCTCCGGCCACACCACGAGGTCGGGCGCGGGCACCTCGCCCGCGCGGACCGCCTCCGCGAGGTCCGCCGTGGCGTCCAGGTGGTTGCGGCGCAGCGTCCTGCGCTCGTCGAGCAGCCCCAGGCCGACGTCCGGCGCGTTGCCCTGCACGAGGGCCACCACGCGCTCGCCGTCCTGCGCGTCCACGCCGACCAGCGGCGTCACGGCCAGTGTCGCGACCAGCGGCAGCACCGGCCACGCCCGACGGGGGTCGCGCGGCCGGACGAGCCAGGCCGCCGCGCCGAACCCCGTCGCCACCACCGCGAACGACACCAGCGGCGCGCCACCGACCGCCGCCAGCGGCAGGTACGGGCCCTCGACCTGGCCGAACGCCACGCGCCCCCACGGGAAACCACCGAACGGCACCCGGCCGCGCACCGCCTCCTGGAGCACGAACAGCAGCGCCGCCCACACCGGCGCGCCGGGCAACCGCGCCACGAGCGGCACCAGCGCGCACGCCCCGGCGGTGAACAGGGCCATCAGCGCCGACAGGCCGAGCCACGGCGCGGGACCGAAGTCGCGCCCCAGGAAGTCGTCGATCCACCTCAGGTGGCACAGGAAGAACGCCAGGCCGAACACGAAGCCCGGTGCCGCCGACCGGCGGGCGCCCGCCGCGCGCAGCGCGGACCACAGCACGGCGAACGCGACCACCGCCGCCCACCACAGCACGCGGGGCGGGAACGCGACGTGCAGCAGCACCCCGGCCGCCGCGGCCGCGGCACCGCGCCACAGCAGGTCAGGCACGCGCCGGCACCGCCACGCGGACCGCCGCCGGCCTCGTCAGCAGCAGGAACGCCGCCCAGACCACGACCGCCCCGATCGCGTAGCCCGCGACGAGCGACCCGACCCGTCCGGTGAAGTCCCCCGCCGAGGGGGGCACGACCACGGCGAAGACGGCGACCGACGCCACCGACCACGGCACCGCGCGCCCCGGCAACCGGCTCGCGGCCAGGGGGACCACCGCCCACAGCGCGTACCAGGGCTGCACCACCGGCCCGAGGACCACGACGAGGCCCAGCACCGCCCCCGTGGACGCCACCGCGCCGACCCGCCCGCGCAACTGCCCGACCAGCACGGCCCCCACCCCGCACAGCGTCATCGCGAACCCGATCGCCTTGCCGACGCCGATCATCGCCTGCGTGGCCCGCGCCCCGAACAGCCCGCCGGTCAGGAAGCCGAACCAGTTCGTCGGCGCCAGCCAGCTGTTCACCCGGCCGGGCGTGCCCAGCGCACGCACCCAGCCGAACCCGAGCCCGGTCGACATTGAGACCGAGGCGGACACCACCGCGAACGCCAGCACCATGCCCAGCCCGGCGAGCAGGAAGTCGCAGAGGGAGCCGCCGCGGCGGCGGGCGAGCGCCGTCCCGACCACCGCCAGCGCGGCCAGCGCGGGCAGCTTCACCAGCGCGGCCGAGCAGATGAGCACGACACCGGCGCCCACCGGCCACCACTCGACGCGCTCCCGCAGCCCCTCCAGCGCCACCGCCGTGCCGGCGAGCATCAGGCCCAGCATCACCGAGTCGTTGTGCGCGCCGCCCACGAGGTGCCAGAGCACCAGCGGGTTCAGCACGCCCAGCCACAGGGCGGTGCGCCGCGACGCGCCGGCGACCGCGGCGAGCCGGGGGACCGCCCACCCGATCAGCACCAGCCCCAGCAGGCAGACCAGGCGGTGCAGCAGCACGCCCGCCACCGGGTCGCCGGCCGAGACCTCGGCGACCACCCGTTCGACCGCGCCGAACAGCGGGCCGTAGGGCGACGGCGTGTCGCGCCAGTACGACCCCACCCGCCCGACGACCTCCGACGCCGCGCCCAGCCCCGTCGCGGGGCCGACGGCGTTCGGGTCCAGGCCGCGCGCGGCGATCTCGCCCTGCGCCAGGTAGCTGAACACGTCCCCGCTGAACAGGGGTGGCGCGACCAGCAGCGGCCCGCACCACAGGGCGAGCGTCCGCAGCAGCCACGACGGGGACGGCAGGGGGGCGCGGCCGAGCAACGCCCACGACAGCACCAGCAGGCCGATCCCGGCGGCGCCGGCCGCCAACGCCGACGCGACCACGCCGGACGACGAGGCGACCACGCCGACCCAGGCGGCCGCGGTCAGCAGCGCGACGCCGCCGAACCCGGTCCAGCGCAGCCGGTCCGGTGGCACGAGAGGTGTGTGCGGGTCCATCGCGGACGATCGTGCTGGGTGGGTGGATCATCACGGATCGCACTGCGGTCGCACACCGCCTACGACCGCAGGACGACCCCGGGCCGCCCGCGCTCGTGTGCGGTGGGGACCGGCGCGGGGAGCGCCTCCGGGCCCGCGGGAAGGGCGGAGTCCACCCCCGGCTTCCGCACGCGCACCACCACGAAGCCGCCTCCCGGTGCCCTGAGCAGCGGACCGCAGGTGCCCAGGGGGTCGGAATGCCCGTCGTCCCCCTGCCCGAGCGCCCCGACGCCGAGCAGCTCCGCACGCTCGCCGAGGACCTGCTGCGCCGCGTCCGCGCCGCCGAACCGCGTGCGCCGGCGCTCGTCGCCGAGCACGCCCCGGACCTCCCCGCCGACGGCGTCACGCCGGCCGCCGCGCGCCGAGGGCGTGGTCGACCGGCCCCTCCCGGCGGGCGACCGCGAGTCCGAGGCCGGCCGCCGCCTGGCGCTCGCCCTGGCGCGGGTCGACGTGCGGCCGGCCGTGGACCCGTCCTGCCGGGAACCCGGCGCGCACGCCGCGCCGACCGGCGGCGAGTCCGTCCAACCGGGCCGCTACGGGGACCTGCTGCTCTGCCACCTGACCGGCGGTGAGCCGTACGTGCACGACTTCGGGCCGCGGCACGGCCCGGTGCGCGACTTCGTCGACGACCGCGGCGACCGGGTGGCCCTGGTCGGCCTGGTGGACCGGGACGCGGTCGCCTCGGTCGTGCTGCGTCGGCGGGACGCGCCCGACCTGCCGGCCGTGCTCGCCGGCGGCACCCTGGTGATCGCGTCGCCGGACCTGCGCGAGCGGGACCGGTCACCGAGCGAGTGGTGGCGTTCGACGCCGCCGGGGACGTCGTGGCAGACCTGCCGCACAGCGGCAGCCGTCAGCGGACCAGGCCCCGGAGCACCGCGACGGCGTGGGCCGGCGCGGGGGCCTGGTCGTCGGCCCGGACGGCGGCCACGAGGTCGATGCGCGCCGCGCCGCCGGACAAGGGCCGGTGGGCGACGCCCGGCACCCCCAGCCGGGCCACCGGTTCGGGCACCACGGCGATCCCCAGGCCGGCGGCGACGAACGTGACCAGGGTGGAGGTCTCGGCGACCTCGTGGCGCACGCGCGGCGCGAAGCCCTCGTCCCGGCACAGCGCGAGCACGGTCCCGTGCATCACCGACCCGCCGGACGCGTGCACGACCAGGTCCTCGCCGCGCAGGTCCGCCACCCGCAACCGCTTGCGCGCGGCCAGGGGGTGCCGATCGGGCAGCACCACGATCAACCGGTCGGTGCGCAGGGTCTCCAGCCGCAGGGCCGGCTCGTCCACCGGCGGGCGCAGCAGCGCCAGGTCGATCTCGTGCCCGAGCAGCGCCGCCACCTGGGCGGGCACGAGCATCTCGCCGCGGAACGCGACGTCGATGCCGGGGAAGTCCTCGCGCAGCGCGCGGGCGAAGGCGGGCAGCAGGCTGTAGGTCGCCGACCCGACGCAGCCGACCACGAGCCGCCCCTGCACGCCGGACGCCACGCGGCGCGCCTCGTCCGCCGCGTCGTCCACCTCCGCCAGGATCGCCCGCACCCGCCGCAGGTAGGCGGCGCCGGCGTCGGTCAGCTCGACCCGCCGCCTGCTCCGGTCGAACAGCCGCACGCCCAGCTCCTCCTCCAGCCGCCGGATCTGCTGGGACAGCGGCGGTTGGGCCATGTGCAGCCGGGCGGCGGCGCGGGTGAAGTGGCGCTCCTCGGCGACGGCGAGGAAGTAGCGCAGGTGGCGCAGCTCGGTCATACCCACAGCGTCTCAGAAGCGACGAGACGAGTATTTCCGCGTATCAGTGCTCGTCGCCTACGGTCGGTGGCATGAGCGATGTCGTGATCTGCGAGCCGATCCGCACCCCGGTCGGCCGGTTCGGCGGGGCGCTCGCCGCGCTCGACGCCACCGACCTGGCCACGACCGTGCTGGCGGAACTGGTGCGCCGCACGGGGCTCGGCGAGGGCGACGTGGACGACGTCGTGCTCGGCCAGTGCCACCCGAACGGCGAGTCGCCCGCCGTCGGCCGGGTCGCCGCGCTCGACGCGGGCCTCGGCACGGCGGTGCCCGGCCTCCAGGTCGACCGTCGCTGCGGCTCCGGCCTCCAGGCCGTCCTGTACGCCGCGGGGCAGGTCGCGACCGGCGCGGCCCGGCTGGTCGTCGCCGGGGGAGTGGAGTCGATGTCCCGGGTGGAGCACTACGCGCTGGACCTGCGCACCGGCGTGAAGCAGGGCGGCGTGCAGCTCGTGGACCGCCTCGACCGCGCACGGGTGACGGCCGGCGGTCGGAGCCACCCGGTGCCCGGCGGGATGGTGGAGACCGCCGAGAACCTGCGGCGCGAGTACGGCATCGCGCGCGAGGAGCAGGACGAGCTGGCCGCCCGCTCCCACCGGCGGGCCGTCGCCGCCCACGAGGCCGGCCGGTTCGCCGACGAGCTGGTGCCGGTCACCGTCCCCGGCCGGCGCGGCGCGCCCGGCGCGGTGGTGGACCGCGACGAGCACCCGCGCCCCGGGACCACGGCGGAAGGGCTGGCCGCGCTCACGCCGGTGCGGCTCGCGCTCGACCCGGAAGCCACCGTCACCGCGGGCAACGCGAGCGGGCAGAACGACGGCGCCGCCGCGTGCGTCGTCACCACCCGGGACGAGGCCGGGCGGCGAGGGCTGCGCCCGCTGCTCGCGCTGCGGTCGTGGGCGGTGGCGGGCGTCGGACCGGAGGTGATGGGCCTCGGCCCGGTGCCCGCGACGGAGGCCGCGCTCGCCCGCGCCGGGATCACCCTCGCCGACGTCGACGTGATCGAGCTGAACGAGGCGTTCGCCGCGCAGGTGCTGGCCTGCCTGCGCGAGTGGGGGCTCGACCCGGAGGACGACCGGCTCAACCCCAACGGGTCCGGCATCTCGCTCGGGCACCCGCTGGGCGCGACCGGCGCGCGCGTCCTGGCCACGATGGCGCACGAGGTGCGGCGGCGCGAGGCCCGCTACGCCCTGGAGACGATGTGCATCGGTGGCGGCCAGGGGCTCGCCGCGGTCTTCGAGCGGGTCGCCCCGTGAGCCGCGACAAGGTGGTCGCCACCGCGGCCGAGGCGGTCGCCGACGTCGCCGCCGGGTCGAGCGTGGCGGTCGGCGGCTTCGGCCTCGCGGGCATCCCGTGGTTCCTCATCGAGGCGCTGCTGGAGCAGGGCGCGGGCGACCTCACCGTCGTGTCGAACAACTGCGGCGTGGACGGCGCCGGGCTCGGCCTGCTGCTGGAGCGGCGGCGGATCAGCCGGGTCGTCGCCTCCTACGTGGGGGAGAACAAGGAGTTCGCCCGGCAGTACCTCTCCGGCGAGCTGACCGTGGAGCTGACCCCGCAGGGCACGCTCGCCGAGCGGCTGCGGGCGGGCGGCGCGGGCATCGGCGCGTTCTACACCCCCACCGGGGTCGGCACGCTCGTCGCGGAGGGCGGCCTGCCGTGGCGCCACCACCCGGACGGCACGGTCGCCGTCGCCTCGCCGCCGAAGGAGGTGCGCTCCTTCCACGGCCGGGAGATGGTGCTGGAGGAGTCGATCGTCACCGACGTCGCGCTGGTGCGCGCCGCGGTCGCCGACCGGGCGGGCAACTGCGTGTTCCACGCGGCGGCCCGCAACTTCAACCCGGCGGCGGCGATGGCCGGCCGGCTCACCGTCGTGGAGGCCGAGCGCGTCGTGGAGGTCGGGGGGATCGGCCCGGACGAGGTGCACCTGCCCGGCGTGTTCGTCCAGCGCGTCGTGCCGCTCACCCCGGAGCAGGCGGCGCGCAAGGGCATCGAGCAGCGGACCACGCGGGGCGAGCGCCCCGACGCGGGCGAGGAGGTCCGACGTGCCCTGGACGCGTGACGAGATGGCGGCCCGCGCCGCCGGCGAGCTGGCCGACGCCGAGTACGTCAACCTCGGCATCGGCCTGCCCACGCTGATCCCCGACCACCTGCCCGCCGGGTCGGCGGTCACCCTGCACGCGGAGAACGGCATCCTCGGCGTCGGCCCCTTCCCCTACGAGGACGAGGTCGACCCCGACCTGGTCAACGCGGGCAAGCAGACCGTCACCGTGCTGCCCGGCGCGTCCTACTTCGACTCCTCCACCAGCTTCGCGATGATCCGCGGCGGGCACGTCGACACCGCCGTCCTGGGCGGCATGCAGGTCTCCGCCGCCGGCGACCTGGCCAACTGGGTGGTGCCCGGCTCGATGGTCAAGGGCATGGGCGGCGCCATGGACCTCGTCTCCGGCGCCGGCCGGGTGATCGTGCTGATGGAGCACACCACGCGGCGCGGCGAACCGAGGCTGCTGGGCTCGTGCACGCTGCCCCTGACCGGCCGCGGCGTGGTCTCGCGGGTGATCACCGACCTGGCCGTGCTGGACGTCGCCGGCGGCGCCTTCCGGGTGGTGGCGCTGGCGCCCGGCGTGACCCTCGACGAGGTCGCCGACCGGACCGACGCGCCCGTGGAGGACGCCACTGCGGCAGGATGACCGCCGGGGGTGGTGGAACGTGCCCGAGGGGTGGCAGTGGGACGGCACGCTGTTCCGGGGGAGCGCGGCGCACTACGAGCGCGGCCGGCTGCCCTACGCGCCGGGCTTCGCCGGCGCGGTGGCCCGGGCGCTCGGGTGGGACGGCCGGGGCCGGGTCCTCGACGTCGGCTGCGGGCCGGGCACGGTGACGCTCGACCTGACCCCGTTCTTCACCGAGGCGATCGGCCTCGACCCGGACGAGGACATGCTGGCCGAGGCCGGGCGGCGGGCCGACCGCCTCGGGGTCTCCGGCGTGCGCTGGGTGACCGGCCGCGCCGAGGACCTGCCGGCCGGTCTGGGGGAGTTCCGGGCGGTGGTGTTCGCCCAGTCCTTCCACTGGACGGACCGCGACCGCGTCGCCGCCGCCGTGTTCGGGATGCTCGCGCCGGGAGGCGCGTTCGTCCACGTCGGCGACCTCGAGGAGCCGCTCGCAGGAGCGAACCCGCTGCCGCTGCCCGTCCCGCCGTACGAGGCGATCGGCGAGCTGGTGCGCCGTCACCTCGGCCCGGTGCGCCGCGCCGGGCAGGGCACGCTCCCGCACGGCACTCCGGGCCGTGAGGACCTCGTCCTGGCCCGCGCGGGGTTCGAGGGCTTCGGGCGGCTCGTCGTGCCGGCCGGGCAGGTGGTCGAGCGGACCGAGGACGACGTCGTGTCGTGGGTGTTCTCCCGCTCCTCCTCCGCCCCGCACCTGTTCGGCGACCGGCTGGGCGACTTCGAGCGCGACCTGCGCGCGCTGCTGCGCCGGACCTCGGCGGACGGCTTCGCCGAGCACGTGCCGCCCACCGAGGTCATGACCTGGCGCAGGCCCGGCTAGCAGCCGATCCGGCGGGAACCCAGCGCGATGTCGTCGTACCAGAGGTCGTAGGCGCCCTCGTTCGGCTGGTACAGCTGCCAGCCGATCTTCACCGTGTCGAAGCGCGGGAACAGGAAGTCGACCTGGTTGCCGCCGTGCTCGCGGGTGGAGACGGTGAGGTCGGGGCGCGGCTCGCCGTCGAACCACAGCTCGATCCGGTTGTCGGTCGCGTCCATGCGCCACTCGACGCACTGCCAGCGACCGGCCTCGGAGGGCGCCGACTCGCGCCAGTTCGTCCAGTCGCCGGTCGGGCCGCCGTCCGCGCCCACGCCCCACAGCGCCCGGTCGAGCGTGGGCACGTACTGGCCGCCGAGCGGGCGCACGACCTCCGGCCCGTCGCCGGTGGCCTCGACCAGCGTGTAGTGCGCCCAGTCGGGCTGCGCCGGGAACCCGGCGACCTTGACCCGCACCCGGCCCCAGAAGCTGTTGCCGGGCGCGCTGAAGTCGTCGACCTTGAGGAACGCGCGGCCGTTGCCCTCGGCCCGCACGTGCAGCACCTTCTGCCCGCGCCGGTCGCGCTCGACCTCCAGCGAGCCGTTCTTCGTGTCCACGCCCCACCGCAGGCTGGTGCCCGCGCCGGTGGGGACGCGCTGGAAGTCCTCGCAGAACAGCAGGCCGGGCCGGTCGCACGTGCCGGGCCGGTGGTCGGCGGGGCCGGCCGCGGCGACCGGGAGGGCGACGACCGAGAACAGGGCGGCGAGAACCGCCGACGACAACCGCTTCCGCACGGGGGGCTCCTTCTGCGCTGAGGGGGCAGAAGGCAAGCTAGCCGCTCTGGGAACGCTCCCATACCCCTGACCGGCGGCATCGGGGTTGATCTCCGACGCGTCGGGTCGGGTCCGGTGGGGTCGGGCCCGGTGGGGTCGGGCCCGGGGGATCAGGCCTGGGGGATCAGGCCCGGGGATCAGGCCCGGGGGAGGTCGCCCGCGACCAGGCGGACGGCGAAGCCGCTCTCGTCGCGGCGCAGCGCGACGTGCGCGCACAGCTGGTGCACCAGCCACAGGCCCAGGCCGCCGAGGTCGCGGTCCGGGGCGGGCAGCAGGCCGGCGAACGGGTCGGTGGGCCCGGCGCCGGTGTCGTGGACCTCGACGACCACCCGGTCGCGGTCGGCCCACACCCTGAGCCGGACCGGCGGCGAACCGTGCCGCACCGCGTTGGTCGCCACCTCGCTGACCGACAGCAGCAGGTCCTCGAACTCCGCCGCGGGCAACCGGGCCCGGTTCGCGTCCGCGACCGCCCGGCGGGCCTCGGCGGACGTGCGGACGACCACGTCGGCCAGCGGTGGCGTGGACTCGATGGGGAGGGGCGCCGCCGGTCGCGGTTCGGCGAGGAACGCGGGCGGCGGCACGTAGTCGCCGACGGTCCGGCGCCCGCCGCCGGCGGTGAGGGCGAACGGGTGCGTGCGGGCCACGTCGTCGAGCACGTGCCGCGGGGTGTCGCGGGTGTCGTAGAGGCACATGCTCCGCAGCGGGAAGTCGTCGTAGGCGTGGTTGACCGCGGACTCGTAGCGGGCCCACCAGTCCCACGAGGTGGTCAGCGCCGCCTTCGGGACCTCGCCGGCGATGCGGATGCCGCGCGCGCCGTCGGCCACGAACCCGGCCATCATCTCCCGGTAGGACCGGATCGCGGAGGCGGGGCGTGCGTAGACGTCGTCGTTGGCGGTGAACACCACCCCGGCCGACCGGGGGAGCGCCGAGCGCACCAGTTCCGACCGCTCCGGCGTCAGCGACACCACCGTCGGCTCGCCCGCCTCCAGCCCGTCGAGCAGGAACGGCACCACGACGGACAGCAGGTCCTCGTCGGAGGCGTAGTAGGCGGCGGAGTGGTCGTAACCCCGGCCGTGGGCGTCGGTCCTCATCGCACCTGCTCCACGCGGACCCGGGCCACGCCCAGCAGGCGGAGGAGGTGCCCGGGGTGCGACAGCGGCGTCCGCAGCACCACCGTCGTCCCGCGCCGCTCGGCGTGCCCGGCCAGGGCGAGCAGGTTGCGGTGGTCGACGAACTCCAGCCCGGCCGCGTCGACGACCACCTCGCCGTCGGTGGCCGGCAGTTCCGCGCGTTCCAGCGCGAGTGGCCACAGCTCGCGCGCCTCCGCGTCCAGCCGCCCGGCCAGCGCGGCGGACGCGCCGTCGCGCGCGTGCAGGTGGAACGGCGCGGTGGCGTCGTCGGCCGGCGGGTGCAGGCAGGCGAGCTGCGCGATGGCGTCGTCCCCCAGTTCGGTCCGGTCGTAGGCGCACATCGCGGACATCGGGTGGGTGGCCATGTAGCGGTCCGCCAGGTGTTCGTAGCGCGCGAACGCGTCGAGTCGGTCGGGGGTGCGCACCAGCGACGTGGCGTCGGCGGCGACGCGGAGGCCGGTGAACCCGTCCCCCAGCGCCTCCTCGGTGGCCGCCGCGTAGGCGCGCACCTGCTCCCGCGGGTCGATCACCGCGCCGGAGGGGTAGGCGGCCTCGGGCGGGGCGACCCGCACGGCGCCGCGCCGCAGGTCCTCGTCGAGGACGCCGGTGGCGCGCAGCCGCCGGGTGACGCCGCCCGGGTCGCCGGGGGCCACGTACTGGACGCGTTCCCCCTTGGCGAGGCCCTCGGCCAGGAACTCCGCGGCGTGGACCTCGAACTGGGCCCGGTCCTCGAAGCGGTGGCACCGGTGGAGCGGGTCCGGCGGCGCGGGCGACTGCATCGGACGATCCTATGCCACCGGGTCGCCGGGGTCAGGCGTCGAAGCGCGACGGGTCGCCCGCGCCCACGCGGACCACCTCGGGCTCGCCCTGCGAGAAGTCGACCACCGTGGTGGGTTCGGTGCCGCAGTCGCCGGAGTCCAGCACCGCGTCCACGAGGTGGTCCAGGCGCTCCTTGATCTCCCAGCCCTGCACCAGCGGCTCCTCCTGGTCGGGCAGCAGCAGCGTGCTCGACAGCAGCGGCTCGCCCAGTTCGGCCAGCAGGGCCTGCGCCACGGGGTGGTCGGGGATGCGGGCGCCCACGGTCTTCTTCTTCGGGTGCATCAGCCGGCGCGGCACCTCGGTGGTGGCCGGGAGGATGAACGTGTAGCTGCCCGGCGTGGCCGCCTTGATCGCCCGGAACACCGAGTTGTCCACGTGCACGAACTGGCCCAGCTGGGCGAAGTCGCGGCACATCAGCGTGAAGTGGTGGCGGTCGTCGAGGTGGCGGATCCGGCGGATGCGGTCCAGGGCGTCCTTGTTGCCCAGGCGGCACCCCAGCGCGTAGCAGGAGTCCGTCGGGTAGGCGATCAGCCCGTCCGCCTTGATCAGCGCGACCGCCTGGTCGATGGCCCTGCGCTGAGGGTTCACCGGGTGCACGTCGAAGTACCTCGCCATGCGGGGAGCCTATGCGCGTCGCCCCGCGGCGCGCGCGGACACCCCCGCCGCGGGCCGGTCCACACCTGTGATCGGCGATTCCCTCCGCTCGACCTGTTAGCGGGGTTTGCCACCCGACGAGGCGAATCAGGTGGTCCTCACCCTGCGGAACCGACCACCGGGCCATTGATGTCAGGTGTCCGGTCGGCAGTGGTGCGGCCCCTGGAAGGGCGCGGACGCCGACGTTCGCGAGCGAGGGCCGCAAGCCCGGCTCGCGGAGGTTCTTCGCGCTACGTCGCGGCGCTGATCGCCACACGTCCCCAGGATGAGGAAAGTCATGACCAGGGTGTCGTCCGAGATCGATTCCTATTCGCGGTTGGTCGTTCGTCCATTCCTGTCCGCCCGATCGGGGGTAGTGCTCGTCGTCGTCGCCGCGCTGTTGACACTCTCGCCGGCGTCGGCCGACTTCTACCCCTCCCGGGTGAAGGTCTTCGTCGCCAACAGCGGCTCCGACTCGGTGACGGTCTACGACACGCGCCTGGCCGAGGTGGTGGCCACGGTGCCGGTCGGCCGCAACCCGTACGGCGTGGCCGTCACCCCGACCCACGCCTACGTGGCCAACTTCGGCTCGGACACGGTCACCGTCGTGGACGTGGCCACCGACAAGCCGGTCCTCGACGTCCCGGTGGGTCGCTTCCCCCACTCCGCCGCCGTGAGCCCGGACGGCAGGCGCGTCTACGTGACCAACAACGGCGACCGCACCGTCACCGTCCTGGACGCCGGCAGCCACAAGCCGGTGGCCACGATCCCCGTCGGCCTGTACCCGGCGGGCGTCGCCGTCAGCCCGGACGGCGCACGGGTGCACGTGGCCAACACCGGGTCGAACTCGGTGACCGTCATCGACGCCGACGACGACCGCCCGGCCAGGACCACCCCGGTCGGGAAGGCCCCGCTGGGCGTCGCGGTCACCCCGCGCGGCCAGGTGCACGTGGCCAACACGGGCGCCGACACCGTGTCCGTCCTGACCCCGGCAGGCGACCCGGTCGGCCCGGCGGTCCCCGTGGCCCACCTGCCCGAGGGCGCGTCGGCCGACCCCGACGGCAGCCGCGTGTACCTGACCAACACCGGGGCGGGCCTGATGTCCCTGCTGGACCCCGTGTCGGGGAGCGTCGTGGCCACCGTGCCCGTGGGCGAGCAGCCGGAGGGCCTCGCCGTCACGTCGTGATCCCCGACGGGCGCGGCGGCGATGTCGCGGAAGCGCCACGCCCGCCCGCGCCGACCGGTTCACTGTTCGTGGAGGTGGTGCGCGTGGGTGACGTGGTGTTCGCCGGTCCGGGCGTCGAGCTGGCCGGTGCGCTGGACGTGCCGGAACGTGGCGGGCCGGTGCCCGGCGTGGTCCTGGTCGGAGGCTCCGGGCCGTCCGACCGCCACAACGACGTCCACTTCCCGCCGATCCGCCGGCACCTGGTGGACGCCGGGATCGCGGTGCTGTCCTACGACAAGCGCGGCGTGGGCGGGTCTTCGGGGAACTGGCTGGACGGGACGCTGGACGACCTGGCGGCCGACGCCGCCGCCGCGCTGGACTTCCTGCGCGCGCGGCCCGGTGTCGCGAGCGCCGGGCTGTTCGGCCACAGCGAGGGTGGCTGGGTCGTGCTGCGCGCCGCGACCGCGCGGGACGACGTGCCGTGGGTCGTGGTGAACGGGTGCCCCCATGACGCCCGCCCTCCAGGACCGCTACGGCCTGGAGAACGAGCTGCGCCGCGACCTGTCCCCGGACGACGTGACGGCCGCGCTGGACCTCCACGACCGCCTCGTCGAGGCGGGCAGGCACGGCGCGGACTTCGCCGAGGCGACCGCCTGGTCCGCTCCTCGCGGCTGCCGCCGGCCGTCACCGCCTACACGGAGGGCGTGGACGAACGCCTCTGGGGCTTCCTGTGCCGCAAGCAGGACCACGACCCCGCGCCCGACGTGGTGGCCCTGCGCTGCCCGCTCCTGGCGGTGTTCGGCGGCGCGGACGCGGTGGTGCCGGTCGCCGGCAGCGCGCACCTCCTCGCCGCCGCCGCGACCCACCCCGACCGGTTGCCCGGCGCGACCCTGACCGTGCGCGTCTTCCCGGGCGCCGACCACCGCGTGCGGGTCGACGGCGGTCCGGCCCCGGCTACCGGGAGGCGCTGGTCGACTGGATCACCGGTCACGCCTGAACGGTCCGCCGCACGACGGGGTCGTGGACCGGGACCGCGGGGAAGCCCTTCACGAGCAGCAGCACGCCCAGCGCCACCTCGAACAGGCCGCCCGGCACGGACAGCGCCACGCCGACCCGGTGCCCGAGCACCTCCAGCACGGCCCCGAGCAGGAACACCGCGTAGCCGACCGCGCCCCACACCGCCAGGGCGCGCGGCACGAGCCGGGCGCGGAGCAGGGTGCGGCAGAACAGCACGCCGACGGCGCCCGCGAAGATCATCGCGAGTTGGTACGCGTAGTGGTCGCCCTCGTTCGCGGACGTCCCGAGCAGGAAGACGATCCCGACGGCCAGCAGCACCGCCTCGACCGCGCGGCCGGTCAGGTAGGCGTGCGCGGTGAGTTCGTCGTGCGGCCTGAGCACGGGCAGCGCCAGCACGCCGATGCCGACGACCACGGCGGAGTTGACGAGCATCAGCAGCGCGCCCGCCGGGACCGATCCGGCCCCGACCAGGGCGGTGCCCCCGCCGTACGCGAAGAACGCCAGCAGGAACAGGGCCCCGACGGCCCGTCCGGTGGTTCTCGGTGACATGGCTCCCGCCTTCCAGCAGGTCACTGACCTTACTTAGTAAGGTGGACGGTAACGTACTAAGTAAGTCGTTGTCACCGCGCAGTCGGGGAGGTCACATGCCGGGGAACCGCGCCCCGCTCAGCCGGGAACGGGTGCTGCGCGCCGCCGTCGCCATCGCCGACGCGGGCGGCCTCGGGACGTTGACGATGCGCTCCCTCGCCCGGGAGCTCGACGTCAAGCCCATGTCGCTCTACCACCACGTCGCGAACAAGGACGAGATCCTGGACGGGATCGTCGACCTCGTCTTCGGCCTGATCGACCTGCCCTCACCCGACGGCGACTGGCGGCACGAGCTGCACCGCCGGTCCACCTCCGCCCGTCGGGTCCTCGGGCGCCACCCGTGGGCGGTGGGGCTGCTGGTGTCGCGCACCGCCCCCGGCCCCGCCACGCTGCGGCACCACGACGCGGTCGTCGGCACCCTGCGCCGGGCCGGTTTCCCGGTGGACCTGACCGCCCACGCGTTCGCGCTGCTCGACAGCTACGTGTACGGGTTCGTCGTCCAGGAGGCCGCGCTGCCCTTCCGGGGCGACGACGGCGCGGCCGACGTGACCGGGCGGATCATGGAGGGGTTCTCGCCCGGCGACTACCCGCACCTCGTGGAGATGGCGACCGGGCACGTGCTGCTGCCGGGCTACGACTTCGGCGACGAGTTCGGGTTCGGGCTCGACGCGGTCCTCGACGCCATCGCCGGGTGGCTCCGGTGACCCGTCGGCGCCCGACCGGTCAGAGCTTGGCCCGCACCCGCGCCGCCTCGGGGTGCCCGAGGTCGCCGAGGACGGCCAGGGACTCGTGCCACGCCGCGCGCGCCGCGTCCGGGTCGCCCGCCGCGCGGTGCGCGTCGCCCAGGCGGTCCAGGGTGGCGGCCTCCTCGTAGCGCTCGCCGAGCGACCGGTACAGCGGCAGCGCCTCGCGGAAGTGCCGCACCGCGCGGTCGTGGTCGCCGAGGCGGTGATGGGCCAGGCCGAGGCTGTCCGAGGTGACCGCCCGGCCCAGGACGTCGCCCAGGTCGGTGAACATCGCCAGCGCGCGCCCGCACGGCTCCAGCGCCGGACCGGCCTCGCCGAGCGCCAGGTGGAACCAGCCGACCGCGTTCAGGGCCGACGCCAGGTCCGTGGAAGGCCCGAGTTGGTCCAGTTCGGACAGCGCGGAACGCATGCGCGCCAACGCTTCCGGGTAGCGGGACGCCGCTTCGGCGACCGCGGCCAGGTTGCGGTGCACCGCGGCCCGGCCGCGCGGGTCGTCCACCAGGTCCAGGGCGCGGTGCAGGTAGGACTCGACGCGCGCGAGGTCGCCCGCCACGGCCGGCGCTCCGCGCACCTCCTCCCAGTACCCGGCGGAGCGGCAGAACACCATGATCGCCTGCGGTATCCGCCACGCGTGGTCGAAGCCGTGGAGCGCCGCCCGGGGGATCGTCGCGAACAGCGTCGCGCGTTCGGCGTCGAACCACGCCAGGGCGTCCTCGCGGGTGGCGATCGGGGGTGTGACGACGCCGGGCAGGGGAGCGGTGGTGTCGGTGGGGCGGTGCGGGAAGACGGCCCGGTTGCCCGCCAGCGCGCCGTGCAGGTAGTGGTCCAGCAGGCGGTGCACGGCGGCCTGCGCCTCGGCCGCGTCCAGCAGCCCGGCCCGGTCGCCCGCGTACTCGTGCACCAGGTCGTGGAACGAGTACCGGCTCGGGGCGTGCTCCACGAGCAGGTTCACCCGGCCCAGCTCGGCCAGGGCGGCGCGCGCGGCGCGCGGTGGCACGGCCGCCAGGCTCGCCGCCGCCCGCACCGACACCTCCGGACCGGGGTGCGCGCCCAGCAGGTCGAACATGCGGGCGGCCTCCGCGCCCAGCCGCTCGTGCGACCAGGAGAACACGGTCCGCACGCTGGTCGACGCGTCGCCGCTGTCCAGGGCCTCCAGGCGGGCCTCGGCGAGCTCGCCGGCCAGCGCTCGCAGCGGGAACGACGGCTGCACGGCGGCCCGCGCGGCGACCACGGCCAGCGCCAGCGGCAGCCCGGCGCAGTGCGCGACCAGGTCCCGCACCGCCCCCGGTTCGGCGGCCACCCGGTCCGCGCCGATCCGACGGCGCAGCAGCTCCCCGGCGGCGTCCTCCTCCAGCACGCCCAGCACCAGCGGCACCGCGCCCTCGCGGGCCACCAGGCCGGTCAGCGCGTCCCGGCTGGTCACCACCGCCAGGCACCCCGGCACGCCCGGCAGCAGCGGGCGGACCTGCTCGCTGTCGCGCGCGTTGTCCAGCAGCACCAGCACCTTCCGCCCCGCCAGCACGCCCCGGTACAGGGCGACGCGCGCGGCGGGCGTGGCCGGCACCCGTTCCGGCGGCACGCCCAGCGCGTGCAGGAACCCCAGCACCGCCTCGTCCGGCTCCAGCGGCACCCCGGTCGGGTCGAACCCGCGCAGGTTGACGTACAGCTGCCCGTCCGGGAACCGCTCGGCCACCTGCTGCGCCCACCTGACGGCCAGCGCCGTCTTGCCGACGCCTGCCGGACCGGTGATCGCGGCGGTGGTGAACTCCCCGTCGTCCAGCCCCTTCGCGAGCCCGTGCAGCTCCTCGTCGCGCCCCACGAACAGCGGCGCGTGCACCGGCACCTGGCGCGGCGGGGGCGAGGCGTCGCCGGTATCGGCCAGGATTCCCCGGTGCAGCTCCTGGAGTCGCGGCCCGGGGTCGACGCCCAGTTCGTCGGCCAGCAGCGCGCGCACCGACCGGTAGGCCGCCAACGCCTCCGCCTGCCGCCCGGAGGCGTGCAGCGCCCGCACCAGCAGGCCCCAGAACCGCTCGTCGAACGGGTGCTCGCGGGTCAGCGCCCGCAGTTCGGCGACGACCGAGTCCGCGCGCCCGGCCGCCAGGTCGGCCTCGACGCGCCGTTCGACCGCGGTCAGCCGCTCCTCCACCAGCGGCGCGACGTCCTCGCGGTGCAGCACGTCCGAGCGCACGTCCGACAGCGGCTCGCCGCGCCACAGCTCCAGCGCCGCGGCGTGGTGGCCCTCCCCGACCAGGGAGCGGAAGCGGTGCAGGTCCAGTTCGTCGACCTCGGCGACGTACCCGCCGGGAGCGGTGCGCACCGCGTCCACCGGTCCGAGCGACTGCCGCAGCCTGGTGACCACCATGTGCAGCGCCGCGCGCGGGTTGGCCGGCGCGTCGTCCCACAGCCGGTCCACCAGCTCGTCGACCGCGACCACCCGGCCGGCGCGCAGCAGCAGCGTCGCCAGCAGCACCCGGGCCTTCCCGGCGGGCACCACGACCGGCTCGCCGCCGCGCCGCACCTCCAGCGGGCCGAGCACGCGGAATTCCGTAGCCATCGAATTGATCCTAGTCACGCGTACGGTGGGGGACGACCGACCGAATGGACGAGCGGAGCACGGGTCATGGCGTTGTACGGACGGGTCGCGCGGACCGAACGGCTCACGCGGGAGATGGTCCGCGTGGTCCTCGGCGGCGAGGGGTTGGCCGGGTTCGAGACCGGTCCGTTCACCGACAGCTACGTGAAGCTCGTCTTCCCGCTGCCCGACGTGGTCTACCCCGAGCCGTTCGACCTGCGCGAGGTGCGCGCGTCGTTCCCGCGCGAGCGGTGGCCGAGGACCCGCACGTACACCGTGCGGTCGTGGGACCCGGCGGCCCGGGAGCTGACCATCGACTTCGTCGTGCACGGCGACGACGGGATCGCCGGTCCGTGGGCCGCCAAGGCGCAGCCCGGGGACGTGCTGCACTTCGCCGGTCCGGGCGGCGGGTACGCGCCGTCCGCCGAGGCGTCCTGGCACCTGCTCGCGGGGGACGAGAGCGCGTGGCCGGCCATCGCGGCGGCCGTGGAGGCGTTGCCGGCGGGTGCGCGCGCGACGGTGCTCGTCGAGGTCGAGGGGCCGGCCGACGAGCAGGTCGTGCGCAGCGCGGGCGAGGTGGACCTGCGGTGGCTGCACCGCGCCGGCGGGACGCGCGGGCGGCTGGTCGTGGACGCGGTGCGCGGGCTGGATTTCCCGGCCGACGGGGTGCAGGTCTTCGTGCACGGCGAGGCGACCATGGTCAAGGAGCTGCGCGGGCACCTGAAGCTGGAGCGCGGCGTGGCCCGGGAGCGGATGTCGATCTCCGGGTACTGGCGGCTCGGCGCGGACGAGGACGGCTGGCAGTCGTCCAAGGGCGAGTGGAACCGGCAGGTCGAGCAGGAGCAGGGCTGATCGGGGGGGCGGGTCAGCCCAGCACGTCGAGCAGGCCCAGCGGGGTCGGCGGCGGGAGCGGGTCGTTCGCCTGGAACGCCTGGAGGAAGAAGGCGACCAGGCGGCGCGACGCCGCCACCGCCGCCTCCACCGAGTCGGTGACCAGGCCGTTGTTGGCCATCAGCACGAGGGTGAGGTCGTCGAGCGCGAAGTCGGGGCGCAACCTGCCCGCCTCCTTGGCCCTGGCCGCCAGCGCGGTGAACGCCTCCACGGCACGCGCGCGCCGCTCGTCCACCGGCACGGCGTCGGGGAACGCGCTGAGGAACGCCGCGCTGAACCCCCGGTCCCGCGCCTGCATCTCGCACAGCACGGTGACCACCCGGCAGAACCCGTGCCACGGGTCGGGGTCGTCCAGCGCCTCGTGCACCACGGACGTGCAGTGGTGCAGCTGGTCGGTGAACACCTCCGTGACCAGGGCCTGCCTGGTGGGGAAGCGCCGGTAGAGCGTCGCCACGCCCACGCCGGCGCGGCGGGCGATGCCGGACATGGACGCGGTCAGGCCGTGCTCCGCGAACGCCTCCCGCGCGGCGGCCACGACGCGGTCGCGGTTGTGCTGCGCGTCCGCGCGCAACCGGGTGGTCCCACCAGCCATGTCCCTCACTTTACGGCAAGTGGAGTGGGCTCTCCGGTTACCGTGTTAGCGTCGAAGTGGAAGGTGCGTTCCACTTCGCCCGGAGGGCCGTGATGAGGGCAGTGCTGTTCGACCGGTACGGACCGCCGGAGGTCCTGTACGAGGGCACCGTGCCCGACCCGGTGGTGAAACCCGGTCACCTGCTGGTGCGGGTGCACGCGGCCAGCGTCAACGGCGGCGAGCCGACCGCCCGCGCCGGCGGGTTGAAGCTCGTGCTGGGGCCGCGCTTCCCCAAGCGCACGGGCGTGGACTTCGCCGGCGAGGTCGTGTCCGGTCCGGGCTTCGCGCCCGGCACGCCCGTCTGGGGAGCGCTGCCCAGGGGCACGTTCGGCAGCGCGGCCGAGTACGTCGCCGTCCACCCCCGCCAGGTGGCGACCGCCCCCGCCGGCCTGGACCTCGTGCGGGCCGCCGCCCTGCCCGGCGTCGGCACCACGGCCGTCACGGCGTTGCGCGACAAGGCCCGACTGCGCCCCGGGGAACGCCTCCTCGTGCGCGGCGCCACCGGCGGCGTGGGCCACGTCGCCGTCCAGTTGGGGCGCGCGTACGGCGCGCACGTCACCGCCCTGGCGTCCGCGGCCAACCTGGACCTCGCCCGCTCGCTGGGCGCCGACGAGGCCGTCGACTACCGCACCGACCCGGCGGACCTGGGCACGTTCGACGTGGTCCTGGACACGCACGGCAGCGACCTCCGCGCCTACCGCCGCCTGCTCCGGCCGGGAGGCCGCATGGTCGCCATCGCGTTCCGCTCGGCGGCCGACGTCGGCTACCTGCTCGCCTCGACCGCCCTCGGCCCCCGCCGCGCGCGGTTCTTCAGCGGCAACCCGAGGACCGACCTGTTCGCCGACCTGACCGCGCTGGTGGAGGACGGCTCGGTCGAGCCGCTCGTGGACACCGTCCACCCGCTCTCCGGCGCCGCGACCGCGCACCGGGCGCTGGAGACCGGCGGCGGGCGCGGCAAGCACGTGCTCCGGGTGCGTTGACCTCCCTCGCCGGACCGGTCACCTATAGGTGAGTGATGCAGATCGCCCTTAGGTGAGTGATCCACTGCGCTGTGTGTCCGACCGTAACGCGGTGTCGCGCATTGCGATGAACGGCCTAACACCCGTTCAGTCCACCCTGGAGCGCACAGTGATCGAGAACTCGTCGGCCGGCCTGGTCGTGCTCCAGGCCGAGGTGACCGTGACGGTGACCCGCGAGGAGCACCACCAGGACGCGTTGGCCCCCTACGCCGTCGCGCCGGGGCGGGAGCGGCGGGTGGCCGTCGAACTGGCCTGGTGCACCATCGCGTCCGGCAGGCACCAGGGGGAGCGGGCCGTCGAGGTGCGGCTGGACGGCCGGCGGGTCGGCGAGCTGACGCACCTGATGTCGCAGCGCTACGCGGGACTGGTCGCGCAGGTGACCGGGCGGGGCGCGCGGCCGGGGTGCGAGGCCGCGGTGCGGGCCGGTGTGCGTGGGCTGGAGGTCGTGCTCCGCCTGCCGCGCGACACGAGCGGCGTCGTGCCGTTGCGGCAGGAGCCGACCGCCGTGTTCGCGCCGCCGCCCCTGCCGGCACCCGCCCCGGCGGCACGGCCGTCGCGCCGGCCCGTGTGGATCGCGGCGGCGGCCGTGGTGTTCGTGTTCGTCCTCATCGGGGCGCTGGCGGACAAGGAGTCGCCGTCCACCGCCAACACCGCCGCCGACATCACCACCGCCGCCCGCACGACGACCACCACGCCCACGACCACCACCAGCACGCCCACGACCACCACCAGCACGACGACCACGACGACCGCCCCGCCGCCGCCCGCCCAGCCCGAACCCCAGCCGAACCCGCAGCCCCAGCCGCGGCCGAACCCGCAGCCGGCGCCGCCCGCCCCCGCTCCGGCGCCCGTCCAGGGCTGCCACGCCGGCTACACGCCGTGCGTGCCCATCGCGAGCGACGTCGACTGCAAGCCCGGCAGCGGCAACGGCCCGGCGTACGTGACCGGCCCGATCACCGTCATCGGCCCCGACGTGTACGGCCTGGACTCGGACGGGGACGGCGTCGGCTGCGAGAAGTAGGTCGGCCGCGAGAAGCGGAAGCGGCCGCGGCTACCGGCCGACGGGCACCTCCGCCTCGACCGCCCGCGGCGCGAGGACACCCGCGAACACCACCGCCACCAGGCACAGCGCCACCGGCACGATGAACGCCACGTTCAGCGGAATCCAGTGCGCCAGGCCGCCGATCAGCGCCGGACCGGCCAGCAGGCCCACGTAGCCGAGGCCCACCACGCGGGCCATCAGCGCGCCGGACGAGCGCTGGTCCAGGTTGCCCGCGGCGCTGAAGAGCTGCGGCACGCTGCCGGACAGGCCCAGGCCGAACAGGGCCCAGCCCAGCAGCGCCACCGGCAACCACGGGACGACCACCACCAGCGCCAGGCCGAATGTCGCCAGCGCCGCGCCGTGGCGCACGATCGCGACCGGCCCGACCAGCGCGGACACCCGGTCGGTGGCGAAGCGGCCCACGGTCATGGCCACCGCGAACGAGCCGTACGCGAACGCCGCCGTGCTGGTCGACGTGCCCAGGACGTCCTCGGCGTGCAGGGCGGCCCAGTCGTTGGCCACGCCCTCGGCGAGCATCATCGCGAACGCGATCGCGCCCAGCAGCCAGACCAGCTTCGTCGTCGGCTTGGCCGTCGGGGTCGCCGCCGACGCGGCCTCCCCGGGCTCGGGGCGCCCGTCCACCAGGAACCGGCCGGTCAGCAGCGACACCACGATCGTGAACGCGCCGCACGCGCTCAGCGTCACCGCGGTGGGCACGTCCGCGCCGAGGGTGACCGCGCCGACCAGCGCCGCGAACGCGCCGCCGATCGACCACATCGCGTGGAACGAGGCCATGATCGGCCGAGGGTAGGCGCGTTCGACGACCACGGCGTGCGAGTTCATCGCCACGTCGATGGTGCCGTTGCCGAAGCCGAAGCACACCAGCGCCAACCCCAACGTCCACCACGAGTCCGCCAGGCCCGGGAAGAACAGCGCGACGCCGAGCAGCACGCCCGCCGCGGGCAGGAGCTTCCGCTGCCCGACCCGGTCGGCCAGCGGACCGGCGACCTGCATGCCGGCGAACGCCGCCGCGCCGAGCACGAGCAGCAGCCCGCCCAGGGTGCTGTGCGAGATGTCGGCGGCGTCCTCCACGACGGGGATGTGCACCACCCACAGGCCCATGGCGAACCCGTTGAGGGTGAAGTAGATCCAGGTCGCGACGCGGGCGGCGCGCGGCAGGGGGGTCGTCACGGGGTCTCCAGTGGTTCGGCTACGTGCACGAGCACCCCGCGCGCGGCCAGTTCGCGCCGCACCTCCTCGGGGGCTCCGGAATCGGTGACCAGCACGTCGGGGCGGTCGACGGTGCAGACGTGGGCGAGCGCGGTGCGGTCGAACTTCGAGCCGTCGGCCAGCACGACGGTGCGCGAGGACACCGCCATGGCCTGCTGCTTGACCTCCGCGTCGGCCAGGGTGTGCGCGGTCAGGCCGCTGTCCAGGCCGAGCGCGCACGGCGACAGCACGGCCACGTCGAAGCGCAGCGCCCGCAGCGACGCCAGCGCCAGCGGGCCGACCAGCGCCAGCTCGCCCGGTCGGGGTTCGCCGCCGGGCAGCAGCAGCCGCACGTCGGGCGCGTCGAGCAGTTCGCGCACCGCGTGCAGGGACAGCGGCATCACGGTGACCTTCCGGTCCCGCAGCAGCTTCGCGACCTCCAGCGCGGTCGTGCCGCTGTCCAGCACGATCGTCTCGCCGTCGCGGACGAGGTCGACGGCGGCGGCCGCGATGGCGCGCTTGGCGTCGGCGGCGGTCGCCGTGCGCGCGGTGAACGGCGGCTCGACGCCCGCCGGGCTGGTCAGGACCGCCCCGCCGTGCACGCGCCGCAGCACGCCGGCCGCCGCGAGCAGGTCGAGGTCGCGGCGGATCGTCATCTCCGAGGCCCCGGTGGCCGCCGCCAGCTCCGCGACCGACACCCGGGTGTCGGAGCGGAGCCGGCCGACGATCACGCGGTGCCGGTCCGGGAGCTTCACGTGAGCGATCGTCGCAAAAGATGTGCGTTCGAACAAGAAAAATGTTGTTCCGGTCATCCCGGTACCGGCACCAACGAGGTGGGGCTCGATCCGGGGTGATCGGATCAGGATGTCTGTCGACAGGACTTGGATCGGTTCTTTCACGACCGGAAGCGGGAGTGAGGCATCCTCTGATTACCTTGAGTCAAGGGGTGCGACGTTTCCACCTGCACTGATCGCTTTCGGTTACCGTTGTGACGTCGCTTGCCTTAGGGTGTTCGAACTCAGTTGGATCGTTTAGGGGGAGTGCATGGGCGCTGAACCGACGACCGGGTCCGGCACGACGACGGCGACCACGCCGGTGATCAGTCCGGTGCCGCTGGGCACGGCGGCCGGCGTGGCGGACTGGGGCGTGGGGGCGCCCGGCAACTCGCGGGCCACCGCGGGCCACAGCACCTACCTCGGGCGCTGCCCGGAACCCCCGTGCCCGGCGTCCGTCTACCGCTTCGCCGACGCCGCCGAGGACGCGCCCCTGACGTGCGGCGAGGGGCACCGGGTCGAGGAGACCCGCACCCGGTTCCGCCTGCGGCTCACCGGTCCGGCCTGACACCCCGGCCGCCGTCGCCGTCCGGCGGGGCGACCACGGGGCCGACCTGGCGCAGCTCCTCCACCGCGGCCTTCAGACCGGCCATGGCGGCGCGGTGGAAGCGCGGGCCGTACGACACCCGCGCCACACCCACCGCCCGCAGCGTCCCCAGGTCCAGCTCGTCGCCGGTGTTGCCGTTGACCGGGCCGGGCAGCTCGGCGACCAGCGCGGCGATGTCGGCCTCGCGCCGCACGCCGATCGGGTAGACGCAGTCGGCGCCGGCCTCCAGGTACAGCCGCCCCCGCCGCACGGCCTCCGCGAGCCGGTCCGGTCCGGGCACCCCCGCGTCGGGCAGGAACACGTCCACGCGGGCGTTGACCACGATCGGGACCCCGGCGTCGTCCGCCGCCTCGCGCACCTCCGCCAGCCACCGGGCGTGCGCGCCGGCGTCCGCCAGACCGCCCGCCGGTGGTCGGTGTCCTCCAGGTTGCAGCCGACCGCGCCGATCTCCAGCAGCCGGTGCACCAGCTCGCGCGGCGACAGGCCGTACCCCGCCTCGGCGTCCACCGTGACCGGGACCCGCACCGCCCGGACGACCCGTCCGGCGGCGGCGAACATCTCCTGCCACGACGCGCCCTCGCCGTCGGGGTGGCCGAGCGCCGCCGAGACCGCGGCGCCGGCGGTGGCCACGGCGGGGAAACCCGCGCCGGCCACGATCGCCGCACTGGCCGCGTCCCAGACGTTGGGCAGCACCAGCACCTCACCGCGGTGCAGTGCGCGGAGCCGGTCCGCGCGGGCCCTCAGCGCCGCCCTGTCGGCTGCCGTCGACGTCCACCGGTCCACGTCCACGTGCTCCCCCTCCACCCCCGGCACGCCTCCCCGCGCGGCAGGTCCGGCAGGGACCGCTCCCGGCCCCGTCCGGACGTCCTCGCGTCGACGCGGCGCGGACGAGCTGATCACCTCGTCGTGGTCGGTGTACCACAGGCGGGTGGTCCGGTCCCGTGAAGCGGCGGCCGGCGTCGTGCCGCCCCGGGCCGTCCGGTCGCCGGGCTCCTGTCGGTGCGGTGTGGTTCACGGCGGTCGTCGAGCCGGCGACCGCCGGCCGCCGGCAGGATTGGGGGGTGGCCGATCGCGAGCTCCTGCACTGGCAGTTCGACCTCACCTGGGGGTTGTTCGAGTACCACCTGGAACGGCTGGTGCCCGGGGACCACCTGTGGGAGCCGGCGGACCTGGTGTGGACGATCCGGGACGGCGTGCCGGACTGGGCGGAGTCGGAACCCGACCCCGTGCCGGTGCCCACCATCGCGTGGGTGTCCTGGCACATCGGGTGGTGGTGGTCCGTCGCGATCGACCACGCGGCGGGTCGTCGACCCCGCGACCGCGCGGAGGTGGTGTGGCCCGGTCCCGAGCGGGTGGTGGACTGGTTGCGCGCCATGCGCGACGAGTGGTCGACGCTGCTGCCGACGCTCGACCTGACCGCGCCGTCCACGTTCCCGTGGCCGGACCGGACGGTCGGGCACGTGGTGGCGTGGGTGAACGCCGAGCTGATGAAGAACGTGACCGAGATCGGCCAGCTGCGCCTCCTCCGGGCCGCCGTGCGGTGAGTCCCCGGACCCCGTCGTCGGCCCCGACGCCGGCCGGGCCGCGCGCCCGGTTCCCCGACCGCGTGGGTGCGGCGCGCATCCGGTCACCTGATGGGGTTGTGGTCCCACCGCGCACGCCGTCCCAGGTCGAAGATCGGGAGGTGAGCGAGACGAAGGTGCTGCTGATCGACGTGGAGAACGTGGTCGGGCCGGTGAACCCGAGCCCCGGCCTGGTGCGCTCGCGCATCGGCGCCCTCCTGGCCGCCGCGGGGCCGGTGCACCACGCCATGGCGGGCTACAGCCGCCAGGACCCCGCAGGGGACCGCGTGGTGAGCGTGCTCGCCGAGATGGGCGTGTGCACGTGGGTCGTGCCGCCCGGCACCGACGCGGCCGAGAAGGTGCTGTTAGCCCACGCCCGCTACGCCCACGACCGAGGCTGCCGCTCGTTCGTGGTGGCCTCGGCCGACCACGGGTTCACCGCGCTGCGCGACCTGGGCACGTTCGACGTGGTGGTGTGGCAGGAGCAGGAGGTCTCGGCGAGGCTCGCCGCCGCCGCCCGCGCCGTGCACCGCGTGCCCCGGCCGGCGTGCGGGGCACGTCCGGTCCGACATCAGCCGACCGGGTGATCACCCACCCCCGTTCGGGCCTTGCCCGGTTGCTGCGAACGGCTCGATGCTGGGTGCCGCCCGCGTCGACCGCCCGCGTCCGGAGGAGCACCGTGCCCGTCAGCGACCTGCTCAAGGCCAAGATCAACCACGGTTTCGACCACCTCGACGTCGACGGGGACGGGTTGCTCACCGAGCACGACCACGTCCTCATGGGCCGGAGGGTCGCCGAGTCCCTCGGGCACGCGTCCGGCTCGTCCCAGGAGCAGCGCGTCGTCGACGCCTACCTGCGGATCTGGCACGACCTGCACCTGCCGCACGTCCCCGGCGGGGGCACGACCATCTCGCGCGAGCAGTTCCTCGCCTCCACCGGCTCGCTCGCCGACGACCCGGACGCCGCGCGGGCCACCGTGGGCGCGGTGGCCGAGGCGTTCCTGACCGTCGCCGACACCGACGAGGACGGCCGGGTGAGCCCCGCCGAATTCCTCGTGTTCCAGCGCGGGCACTTCCCCGGCCTGTCCGAGGACGAGGCGGCGGAGGCCTTCCGGCACCTCGACGCGGACGGCGACGGGTACCTCACGACCGAGGAGTTCGTCGGCGCGAGCGTCGCCTTCTGGTCGAGCAACGACCCGGACGCGCCCGGCAACTGGTGGGCGGGCCGACACCCGGCCTGACCGCCCGCCGCACCGGGAGCCGCCGCACCGGGAGCAGCGGTCCCGCCGCGCACCGCCTCGTTCACCGCCCGGCCGCGCGGCCGGGCGTGTGCTCGGCGCGGAACCGGGACGGGGTGAGGCCGAACCGCGCCACGAACGCCTGGCGCAGCGACTCGGCCGAGGCGAACCCGCACCGGCGGGCGACGGCGGTCAGCGGCTCGGACGTCGCGACCAGCATCCGCGAGGCCGCCTCCAGGCGCGCGTCGCGCACGTACCGCGCGGGCGATCGGCCCACGTGCCGCGCGAACAGCCGGCTCAGGTGCCGTTCGCTCACGTCGACCAGCGCGGCCAGCCGGGCGGCGCCCAGGTCGTCGTCGAGGTGACCGACCACGTGGTCCACCACCCGCCGGAGCAGCAGCTGCTCCGGCCGCGGGACACCGGTGAACTGGCTCACCTGCGCCTGGTCGCCGGGGCGCTGCAGGTAGGTCACCATGCCCATCGCCACGCGGCGCGCGGTCTCGGCGCCGTGGTCCTCCTCCACGAACGCCAGGGTGAGGTCGAGCGCCGCGGTGACGCCGCCGGAGGTCGACACGACGCCGTCGCGCACGTAGACCGGCGCGGGGTCGACGTGGACCCGGGGGAAGCGGTCGGCGAGGGCGTCGGCGTAGTGCCAGTGCGTGGTGGCGCGGCGACCGTCGAGCAGGCCCGCGGCGGCGAGGACCGTCGCGCCCGTGCACACCGAGGCGACGCGCCGCGACACGGCGGCGACGCGCCGGACCTGGCCGACCAGGCGCGGGTCGCGGGAGGCGGCCTCGTGGCCCAGCCCGCCGGAGACGACGAGCGTGTCGACGCGGCCGTCCACCCGGTCGAGCCCGGCCTGGCCGCGCACCTCCAACCCGGTGTCGCTGCGCACCGGCCTGCCCGCCGGCGTCGTGAACACCACGCGGTACGGGGGTCGGGCGCCCTGCCGGTTCGCGTGCTCGAACCCGCTCGTCACGCACGCGAGGTCGATCAGCTCGATCCCGTCGTACCCGACCACGATGACGAGGCGATCGTCCACCCCGCCACTGTACGACCGGCCGACACCGCCGGGACGGACAGGAATCCCCGGAAACCGGACGGGGTGCGCCGCGCGCGGTCCGCCGGGCTCGGATCGTGGCCAGGATGTCCTCCGGGGGGCCGGTGGGGGACGGACGCGGCGCGCGGTCGACGGTGGAACGGGCCGCGCGCCGCGTCCGCGGTCCGAGGCCCCCGCGGGTGGGCCGGGGTCGCCGGTCCGCTCGGGCCGGGGTCGGACCGGGCCGTTCCACGAACCGTCCACTCGGGACGGGGCGCCGGCGCCCTCAGGGCAGGGAGTGGTTGCCGGTCTCGGCCACCGAGCGCACGACGGCCTTGAGCCGGCAGAGGAAGTGGCCGACGCTCTCGCGGGCGGTCGCCGTGTCGGGGTAGCGGGCGGTGACGTGCAGGTCCTCGCGGGTGCGGTTCACCCAGAAGCTCGCCTTGCCGTTGTGGGACTTCCCGACCAGGGACCGGGCGTTCCACTCGACCCACCGCTCGGCGCCGGGGACGTCGCGCAGGTCGAGGAACGAGACGAACGAGAACATGTCGTGGGAGTGGCGCAGCCGCACGTCGAGGACTTCGAGCACCTTCACCAGCGGCGTCTGGGCCACCCGGTTGGCGGTCCTGGCGGCCTTCTGCGCGCGGGGCAGGAGGTCGCGGAAGTCCGCCGCCCCGTCCAGCGCGATCTCCACCGGCCCGGCGCCGACGTACCAACCCATGGACCTCGACCACTCCGGCGCGACCCGCGTGTGCAGCGGGGTGATGAACCGGTGGACCGGCTGCCGCCGGAGCGCGTGGCACGAGATGGCGGTCGCGGCGAGCACGCCCGCGAGGACGCTGCTGCGCCCGGCCCGGCACGCCGCCTCGAACGCGGCGGACTCCGACGCGTCCAGGAGGTGCTCGGTCGTCAGCCCCTGCGGCACGCACACCCCGTCCTCGACCCCCAGGTCGAGGGGGAACGTCGGCAGCCCGCCGCCGCAGGCGTCGAGGAACGCCGCCCACCGCACCGCGGCCGGGTGGTGCCGGTCGACCCGGTGCGCGGCGATCCGCTCCACGCGGCTGAAGTCCACGTAGCTGCCGGTGTCGGCCGGGACGTCCGCCCGCCCGTGCACGGCCGCGTCGTAGAGGTCGTGCAGCTCCCGGATGACCGCGAAGATCGAGTAGCCGTCCACGTTGGAGTGGTCGAACGCGGCGATGACCGTGGTCGAGGCCGCCCGCTCGACGGTCTCCACGACGTAGCTGGGCCAGCGGGTGGCGTCGGTGGCGGGCGTGAGCCGGTCCACGAGGTACGCCGCCACGTCGTCGGTCGGGGCGAAGTCGCCCAGCACGGTGTCGACGACGGACACGGTGTCGCGGTCGAGCGTGAACCGGCGGAAATCGCCGCCCCACGCGTGGAAGCCGCTCCGGAGCGTCTCGTGCCGCCCTATCCACGTCCGGAGGGCGCTGCGGAACGCCTCGACGTCCAGCGCGCCCGCCACGTCGAAGGCGATGCCTATCCAGGTCGGGAAACCGGTGTCCCCGCGCCGCAGCGCGGTGACGACCCGGAGGTGCCGCTCCTGGTTGTAGGACGGCGGAGTCGGGTCGTGGGCCAGTGCCGACGCGGTCGGCAGGTCGGGCACGTGTGGCCGCCATTCCCGCAGTCGGCCGGCGGGAATGGGGTAATCGGACAGTTCCGTCGTTTTCACGTGGGTTCACCGGGGTGGGGTCGGAGGGGGTCGGGGAGGAGGTCAGGCCCGACCGGTCCGGTCCGCGACGAGTTCGGCGATGGCCCCCACGGTCGGCAGGTCCTTCAATTCCCGCTCCGTGATGGCGACGCCCAGTTTTTCCTCCAGCGCCACGGACAGCTCCACCAGCGCCAGCGAGTCCAGTTCGACCTGTTCCGGTGTCGTGTCGGGACCGATGTCCTCGGCGGGAACGCCGACGGTGTCGGTGAGGATGACGATCAATTCGTCGAGCAAGGGATTCTCCTCGGGGAGGGGACGCTGTTCGAGCGCGGAACGGTACCACCGAGGTCATTGATCGTGATGGAGTGTATTGAAAGGGTGAAAAATAGACACGAACGAGTGGTTTATTGCGCTCTATCGTGCTGTATTGAGGAGTGGAACGGCATTTCCGACAAGCGGCTCACGGCCGCAGGTCGCCCAGCGACTCCAGGACCGTCCGCAGCGCCGCCGCCAACTCCTCCCGCTCCCGCGCGGACAGGGCGCCGAGCAGGTCGTGCTCCGTCGCGAGGTGGTCGGGCAGGGTGTCGTCCACCAGGCGCAGCCCCTCCGGGGTCAGTTCCACGACGACGCCCCGGCCGTCGACCTCGCTGGGCCCCCGGGCGACCAGGCCGCGCGCCTCCAGGCGGTCCAGGCGCTGGGTGATCGCCCCCGAGGTGACCATGGACGCGCGCATCAACCCGGTGGGGGTGAGGCGGTGCGGCGGTCCGCTGCGCCGCAGGGTGGCCAGCACGTCGAACGACGCGCGGTCCAGGCCGTGCGCGGCGAACGTGGCGCCCAGTCGGCCGTCGACCAGTCGGGCCAGCCGCGACAACCGCCCGATCACCGCCATCGGGGACACGTCGAGGTCGGGGCGCTGCGCGCGCCACTGGTCCAGCACGAGGTCCACGTGATCCGCCACGCCTGCTTACCTTAGCGGTGAGGTAGATCACCGAGTCGATACCTTAGCGGTGAGTTACTTTGTCTTAGTGCTAAGCAACCGAGTGGTGACGGCGCTGGGGCCGGCGATCTGGGGCACGACCTACTTCGTCACCACCGAGCACCTGCCCCCGGACCGGCCGCTGCTGGCCGCCCTGCTGCGGTCGCTGCCCGCCGGCCTGCTGCTGCTCGCCGTCACGCGGCGGCTGCCGGTCGGCATCTGGTGGTGGCGGTCGCTGCTGCTCGGCGCGTTGAACATGGCCGCGTTCCTGCCGCTGCTGTACGTGGCCGCCTACCGGCTGCCGGGCGGCGTGGCGGCCACCGTGGGCGCGGTCCAACCGCTGGTGGTGGCCGGGTTCGCGGCGCTGTTCCTCGGGCAGCGCTCGACCGCGCGCGTCGCCCTGGCCGGGGTCGCGGGCGTGGCGGGGGTGAGCCTGCTCGTGCTGCGGGCGAACGCCGCGCTCGACTGGCTCGGCGTCGCGGCGGCGCTGGGCGGCGCGGTGGTGATGGCGCTCGGCACCGTCCTGGGCAAGCGCTGGACCCCGCCCGCGCCGGTGCTCGCGACCACCGGGTGGCAGCTGGCGGCGGGTGGCGTGCTGCTGCTGCCGGTGACGCTCGCCGTCGAGGGGGTGCCCCCGCGCGTGACGGGGGAGAACGTCGCGGGCTACGCCTACCTCGCCCTCGTCGGCGCGGTACTGGCCTACGCCCTGTGGTTCCGCGGCATCCGCCTGCTGCCCGCCACCGAGGTCACGTTCCTGACGCTGCTCAGCCCCGTGGTGGCCGCGGCGGTGGGGTGGCTCGCGCTGGACCAGGAGCTGACGGCGGCCCAGCTCGTCGGCGCCGCGGTCGTGCTCGCCGCGCTCGTCGCGGCGCAGACCGGGGGAAGGGGCGGCGGTGCGGACCACCGCGTCCGGGACGGCCGGCGCGGGAGCGCGCCGGCCGCCACCGGGTAGCCCCGGACGACCTCGTCGTGGACGCCCCGGGGCGCCGGCCACCTCGCCGGAGGACAGCGGCACCACCGTCCACAGCGGCACCACCGTCCACCGAGGACCTACGGCGCGTTCAGCGTCGCGATCCGGTCCCGTGCCCCGTCACGCGCCGCCGACGGGGCCGGGGCGGACTGCGCCGCCACCGCGGTCGGCGCGCGGTCCACCGGACCGGCGACCGGGTGCACCTCGTCCTCGCCGGGCAGCGGCACGCCGGGGCACACCACGTGTCCCGGCCGGGAGTTCGCCAGCAGGAACACGTCGACCAGGCCGTCCACGCACGGGTTGCCGCCCACCGCGTACTGCCCGTGGAACGGCGAGTCGTCGACCTCGACCAGCGAGACGCCCGGCGCTCCGCGCACGGCCGCCCGCGCCTGCTCGTGGCCGGTCTGCGGGTCGAACTCGGCCTGCACGACCAGGACCCGCCCGGCGACCCCGGCGGGCAGCGCCGGCAGCACCTGGCGCGGGGCGTCGGACCAGTGGCCGCACGGCTCGGACAGCCCGTACGCCCAGCCGAACAGCGGGTTCTGCGGCCCCTGCCGGTCGCTCAGCCGCCGGTACCACGCCGCCGACCTCGTCGGCTGGTCGCCGCACGCCACGGCGTACCTCGTGCCCGCCACGCGGGTGTAGTCGTCGGCGCGCAGGGCCGAGAGGACCGCGGCCGGGGTCAGCCCGGCCACCGGCACGCCGAACCGGGCGCGGGCCGCGTCGTCCAGCCACGGCCGTCCCGCCGGTTCCGCGCCGTCCAGCTCGGCGGCCCCGAGCGAGAGGAGCAGCACGGCGAACACCCACCGGATCTCGCTGCCCATGCCGACGAACACCCCGTCGTAGGCGTCCGGCGCGAGCAGCCCCTCGGCGGCGTAGAAGTCGCGGACCCGTTCCCAGGTCGCCCGCACCTCGGCGGCGGAGGCGCCCAGTTCGGGGAACTGCCGGCTCACCCACGGCAGGAACACCCGGTCGAAGTGGCGCTGGTTGATCGGCGGGAACGCCTCGAACGCGGCCTGCAACCTGCCCTGCCAGTCGACGCTGGAGTCCAGCACCAGCTTGCCCGCGCCGTCCGGGAACAGCGAGGCGTACTTCGCGCCGAGCCACGTGCCGTAGGAGTAGCCGAGGTAGTTCAGCCTGGGCTCGCCGAGCAACCGCCGCACCAGTTCCATGTCGTGCGCGGTCTGCCACGTGGTGGTGTACGGGGTGAGCGCGTCGCCCTGGCACGCCTCGGCGATCGCGCGGGGCGCCTTCAGGTGCTCGGCGACGCTGTCCGCCGAGCGGTCCCGGGCGTCCAGGTCGGTCCGCGCCGACAGCCGCCCGGTCGGGACCTCGCACACCAGCGCGGGTTCGACGCCACCCTCCCGACCTGTGCCGCGCGGGTCCATGCCGATCACGTCGTAGCGCTCGCCGAGGGCGGGGTGCAGCCCGGCGAGCACGCCGGCCAGCGACGTCCCCTGCCCGCCGGGACCGCCGGGGTTGACCAGGATCGCGCCGGTCCGCGCGCCGGTGGCCGCGACCCGGCTGACGGAGACGCGCAGGTCCACCCCCTCTCGTGGCGCGGCCCAGTCCCGGGGGACGGTGACGAGCGCGCACTCGGCAGGCCGCGCGCCCTCCGCGAGCGGGAACGGGCACGGGCCCCAGGCCACCTGCTGCCGCTCGTGGTCGGTGAACGGGTCGTCCGCCCCGGCGACCGCGGGCACGCCGCCGAGCACGAGGGCGACGACCAGGGCGGGGACGGCGCTTGCGGTGGAACGGCGCACGGCGCTCCTTCCGGGAGTGGTGGGGGACGGGGCCATGCTCGCGCCGCCGCGCCGACCGCCACCACCGCCGCACGACGGGAGTCGACACCCGCGCCTGGTACTTCCGGCCGAGGCGCCGCCCCGCCCGCCGCGCCCGCCCCGGCCGAAAGTACTAGACCGCTTCCCGTTGCGCTGCAAGCGTTTCCGGGCCGCCCTACGCTGCGGATCATGACCACCGCAACGGGCAAGAGCACCCCGCCGCCCACCATCGTCGCCGCGTTCTTCGGCTTCCTCGTCTCCGGCGCCACCGCGTTGGCCACCGGCCTGCTCCTGCTCGGCGCGCGCCAGGAGGCGCTCGACGCCGTGCGGTCCGGGTCGCCGTCGATGAGCCGGGAGGAAGCCGAGTTCGCCACCACGGTCACGCTGGGCGTGGCGGTGGGCATCGCGCTGCTCGTCGCCCTCGTCCACCTGTGGCTGTCGTTCAAGCTCAAGGCGGGCCGCAACCGGGCGCGCGTCGTGCTGACCCTGTTCACCCTCGTCCAGGCGGCCTCCCTGATCACCGGTCAGGGCAACGTCGTCGGCTACGTCAGCGTCGCCGCCGCCGCGGTGGCCGTGGTGCTGGCCTACCTGCCCGCCTCCAACGCCTACGTGGCCTCGGTCGAGCGGGCCGGCTGAGCGGCGCGGTCGGCGACCCGGAGAATGGCCGCATGACCCCGGTCGGACCGCCGGCGCGGCGCGGTGTGTTCGTGGCCGAGGTCGTCGTGCTGCTCGTGGCGATGGCCGCGGACGCGGTGCAGGCGCTCCGCGGCGACGCTCCGCGCGGGCCGCTCACCCCCGTGCTGGAGACGGTCCTGCCGTCCGTGGGCGGTGCGGTGGCCGTCCTGGCGGTGCTGCGCCGCAGGTTCCCGCGCCGGATCGAGTCGCTGGCCGGCGCGGTCGTCGGGTTCTCCCTGCTCAGCACGGCGGGCAGCGCGGTCACCGAGCGGGCGTCGGCGCACCCGGTGGTGACCGAGGTCGTGGCCGCCGTGCTGCTGGTCGCCGCCGGGTGCCGCCGGCTGCCCCCGGTGCGGGCGGCGGTGCTCGCGGTCGCCGCCGGCGCGGCCGTGGTGCTCGCGCCGGTCGTGCGCCACGGCCCGGACGGCCCGGCGGCGCTGTTCGCCGTGGCCGCCGCGTTGACGTGGGGCGCGGCCCTGGCGCTCGGCCTGATCCTGCGCGACGCCGACGCCCGCCACCGCCGCGAGCTGGAGCGGACCCGCGCGGACGACCGGCTGCGGCTGGCCCGCGAGCTGCACGACCTGGTGGCGCACCACGTGACCGGCATCGTGGTGCGGACCCGGGCGGCGCGGGCGTTGGCCGGCGACCCGCCCGCGCCCGCGCAGGACCCGCTGGAGGTCTACGGCGAGATCGAGGAGGCGGCGGCGGAGGCGTTGACCGCGACGCGCCGACTCGTCGGCGTGCTGCGCAGCGACGACCCGTCGCCCGCGCCCGGCGGCGCGCTGGGGGACGTGCTGCGCACGGCGGCGGGCGACCGGGCGTCCGCGCACGTCGCGGACGACGTGGAGGGCCTGCCGCTGCCACCGTCGGTGGCCGGCGCCCTGCACCGCGTGGTGCTGGAGGCGTTGACCAACGTGCGGCGGCACGCGCCGCGCGCCGCCGACGTGCGGGTCGCCGCCCGCGCCGAGGACGGCGACCTGGTCGTGGAGGTGGCCAACGACGGTGTGCCCGCCGGTCCGCGCGGCGGCGGCTACGGCCTCACCGGGATGGCGGAGCGCGTGGCGGCGTTGGGCGGCGCGCTGGAGGCCGGTCCCCGACCCGGGGGCCGGTGGCTGGTCACCGCCAGGGTGCCGCTGGGGCCGGCCGACGACCCGTTCGACCGCCTGCCGAGGGGGATCTGATGGCGATCCGCGTGCTCGTCGCCGACGACCAGGCGCTCGTCCGCACCGGCTTCCGGTTGATCCTCGACGCGGACCCGGGCATCGAGGTGATCAGCGAGGCCGCCGACGGCGAGGCGGCCGTGCGGCTGGCGCGGCGGCTGCGCCCCGACGTCACGCTGATGGACATCCGCATGCCCAAGCTCGACGGGTTGCGCGCCACCGGGCTGCTGGCCGGGCCGGGGGTCGAGGACCCGCTGCGCGTGGTCGTGGTGACGACCTACGACGTGGACGAGAACGTCTACGCCGCACTGCTGGCCGGCGCCTGCGGGTTCCTGCTCAAGGACGTGCGGCCGAGGCTGCTGGTGGAGGCGGTGCACGCCGCCGCCAAGGGCGAGGCGATGGTCTCGCCCTCGGTGACGGTGCGGCTGCTGGAGCACTTCACCGCCGGCACGTCCCGCGCCGCGCCGGACGTGCCGCTGACCGCGCGGGAGCTGGACGTGGTGCTCGCGGTGGCGCGCGGCAGGACGAACGCGGAGATCGCGCGCGGGCTGCGGATCTCGCTGTCCACGGTGAAGTCGCACCTGGCCAACGTGCAGGGCAAGATCGACGCCCGCAACCGCACCGAGATCGCCGTCTGGGCCTGGCGCAACCAGCTCGTCAGGTGACCGCGCGCCGCACCACGACGGTGCGCGCCACCACGTCCCCGAGCCGCTGGTGCCGGGGCGTCACCGCGATCAGCACCGCGCCGACCAGCCCCAGCAGCATCCCGTCCACCGCCATCAGCAGCCAGCGCACGAAGTAGTCCCGGACTGACGGCGTGCCGCCGCGCAGGGTGACGATCCGCAGGCCCAGCCACCGCATCGCCGGCGTCGAGCCGCCGTGCCGGTGCGGGTACCAGATCTCGACCCACAGCGTCCCCAGGAACGCCACCGCCACCGCCGCCGACATGGGCAGCACGGTGAACGCCTCCGGCGGCACGCCGAGCTTGATCAGCGGGACCGCCGCGAGCGCGCCCAGCACCACCGCCAGCAGCACGGCGAGCGTCAGCAGGGCGAACTCGACGACGTGCTGCCAGTAGCGGCGCAGGACGGTCGACCGGGTGTCGGCGACGTCGACCGCGGGCTTCGTCACCCCGGTAGTGTGCCGCGCGGCCGTTCCGCGACGGGACGGGGGCCGGGACCAGGCTCCACGCGGTGTCGTCCGCGTCCTGGCGGGTACACCGCCGGGGTGAGTTCCCAGCCGTGTGTCGCCGCGTCCAGCCAGTGGGTGGACGAGGACGGTGTCCGGCAGCCGTCGGGCGACGTGCACGCCTGGACGCCGGGCACCAACCAGACCCTGTGCGGGCTGGCGCTCAGCCGCAGCCGGCTCGGCCGCTTCCGGCACGTCCCGTGGGCGGACGCCGTGTGGTTGTCGCAGACCGCCGAGCAGGTCGTGGCGCTGTGCCCGCGCTGCGTCGCCGCCACCACGCCGAGGGCCGAGCGGGGCGGGCGCCGGTGGACGCGCGTGCGTCCGCGCCCGTAGGACTCGCCTGTCGAAGATCGTTCCCGGCCACCTGAGACGGGTGGCCCACACCTGCCCACCTGGGGTGAGGGCCATGTGAGATCGGGCAGGGAATGGCGGCATTGACATGTTTCGGAACGCTCCACGAAACTTTAGGCCGTCGATGCGCGGGCCGCCGACCGCCGACCCCCTTCCCCACCCACGCCCCGGAGGAGATCACCGGTGATCATCGATACCGGCCGCGCGAAGACACGCCCGGCGATCGCCATGCTCGCGATAGCCGCCCTCACCGTCCTCGGCACGGCCACCCTCACCACCGCCACCACCACCGCCCGCGCCGCCCACGACATCGGCACCACCGCGGTGGAGGACGACGGCGCCGACTGCCCCGTCACCCTCCCCGCCACCTTCCCCCCCACCCCACGCCTGCCCGACCCCTTCACCCGCTTCAACGGCCAACGCATCACCACCAAGGCCGACTGGCGCTGCCGCCGCGCCGAGATCCGCGAAGCCACCGAACGCCACGTCCACGGCGACAAACCCGCCAGACCCGCCACCGTCACCGGCACCGTCACCACCACCGCCGTCACCGTCAACGCCACCCACAACGGCCGCACCGCGAGCTTCACCGCCGGCGTCCAACTCCCCACCGGCACCGGCCCCTTCCCCGCCGTGCTCGTCGTGGGCGGCTTCGGCGCCGACACCGCCACCATCCGCGCCGCCGGCGCCGCCGTCATCACCTACGACCCCACCACCGTGGGCCGCGAAGGCACCGGACGCGCCAACAAACAAGGCGCCTTCTACACCCTGCACGGCAACACCAGCACCACCGGCCTGCTCGCCGCCTGGGCCTGGGGCGCCAGCCGCATCATCGACGTCGTCGAACAATCCACCGGCACCGTCCTGCGCCGCGACGCCTTCGGCGTCACCGGCTGCTCCCGCTACGGCAAAGCCGCCTTCTCCATCGGCGTCCTCGACCAACGCGTCGACCTCACCATGCCCATCGAATCCGGCACCGCCGGCCTGCCCGTCTACCGCGGCGTCAACGCCGAAGGCGGCCAGACCCTCTCCAGCGCCTACGGCGAACAACCCTGGTTCGGCGACGCCTTCGCCCCCTACACCACCAAACCCGACACACTGCCCATCGACACCCACTCCCTCGTCGCCATGATCGCCCCCCGCGGCCTGCTCGTCATGGACAACCCCCACATCACCAACCTCGGCCCCCGCTCCGCCGCCGTCGCCGCCCTCGCCGGCGCCGAGGTCTACAAAGCCCTCGGCGCCCCCGACAACCTCCTCTACCACTCCAACATCACCGACGGCACCCACTGCGCCAACCGCACCGAATGGCGCACCCCCCTCCAACACGCCATCGCCACATTCCTCCACAACACCGGCACCTTCACCGGCGGCATCACCATGCACCCCAAAGCCACCGCCAACCTCACCCAATGGCGTGACTGGACCACCCCCACCCTCACCGACAACCCCACAACCACCACCACCGACACCACCACCACGACCACCACGACCACGACGACCACGACGACCACGACCACGCCGCCGGGTGGCGCCGGGTGCACGGCGTCGGTGTCGCTCAACCAGTGGACGGGCGGTTTCGTCGCCACGGTGCGGGTCACGGCCGGCGCTTCGCCGGTCAACGGGTGGACGGTCGCGATGACGCTGCCCTCGGGCGCCACCATCACCAACGCGTGGAACGCCAACCGCAGCGGCAACAGCGGTGCGGTCGACTTCACCAACGTGAGCTTCAACGGCTCCATCGCCGCGGGGCAGTCGACCGAGTTCGGCTACCAGGCCACCGGTTCCGGCGCGGGCATGTCGCCCACCTGCACCGCGAGGTGACCGGCGCGCGGTCCCGGTGCGGGGGTCGGCAAGTCCCGCGCCGGGACCGCGTCGCGACCGCGACCGCGTGACCGTCCACAGTGCACGGCGGAGGTCACCCCGGGCGGCGGGTGCGGCCCGCCAGCACGGTCGCCACGACCCGGTGCACGGCCTCGGTGGTCGGCGGGGCGCTGCCCCGGTCGGCGTGCAGCAGGTGCGCGGTGCCGATGAGCACGGCCGCGAGCACGTCCACATCGGACTCGGGTGCGAGGCGCCCCAGATCCCGTTCGGCGGCGAGGTAGGCGCCGATCGTCGTCGCCGCCTCGGTCAGCACCGGGACGCCGGCCGGCCAGGCCCGCCGCAACCGCTCGCGCAGGCCGTCGCGGAAGGTCACGAGCGCGACCACGGCGACCGCGACCGACCCGAACAGGTCGGTCAGGGCGGCGGTGACGTTGTCGGCGACGTCACCGGTCCCGGCGGAGTCGCGCAGGGCGGCGGCCCGGGGCGCGAACCGGTCGACGCGGTCGAGCACGAAGTCCGCGAGGAAGTCGTCGAAGTCGGCGAAGTGCCGGTGCAGCACGCCCTTCGCGACCCCCGCCTCGGCGGTGACCGCGCGGCTGGTCAGCGCGCTGGGGCCGCCGTCGAGCAGGATGCGCTCGGCCGCGTCGAACAGTTGCTCCCGCACGTCGCGCAGGGCCACTCCGGTAGGCACCCCACCATCCTCACAGGTTGACGAATGGGCATGTGCCCACTATTGGTGGGCACATGCCCACTTCGCCGTTCGTGCAGTCGCCCGCCCTCGAACCGCACCGGGCCCGGGAGGCCGCCGAGTCCTTCGGCGCGGACGCCGAGCGCTACGACCGGACCCGGCCCGGGTACCCCGACGCGCTGGTGGAGGCCGTCGTCGCCGCGAGCCCCGGTCCCGACGTGCTCGACGTCGGCTGCGGCACCGGCATCGCGTCGCGGCAGTTCCGGGCGGCCGGCTGCCGGGTGCTCGGGGTCGACGTCGACCCGCGGATGGCCGCGTTCGCCCGCCGGGACGGATCGGCCGTCGAGGTGGCGGCCTTCGAGGACTGGGACCCCGCCGGGCGCTCGTTCGACGCCGTCGTCGCCGGTCAGACCTGGCACTGGGTGGACCCGGCCGCCGGCGCGGCCAAGGCGGCGGCGGTGCTGCGCCCCGGCGGCCGGCTGGCCCTGTTCTGGAACGTCTTCCAGCCGCCGCCCGAGGTCGCGGCGGCCTTCGACGAGGTGCACCGCCGGGTCCTGCCCGACTCGCCGCACAACCCGTGGGCCGCGCCCGCCCTGCCCGGCTACTCGCTGCTGTTCGACAAGGCGGCGGACGGGGTGCGGGGCACGGGCGCGTTCGACGAGCCGGAGCGGTGGCGGTTCGACTGGGAGAGGCACTACCGGCGCGACGAGTGGCTCGACCAGATGCCCACCGCGGGCGTCGCCGGCCTGGTCCCGCCGGACGCGTTCGCCGCACTGGTGGCGGGGACCGGTGAGGCACTCGACGCGCTGGGCGGCACCTTCACGATGGGCTACGCCGCCGTCGTGGTCACGGCGACGCGGACCGCCTGACCGTCAGGCCGGGTCGAGGACGAGCACGGCCCAGCCGCCGTCGGGTTCGCGCGGGGTGAGCCCGACCCGTTCGGCCACCGCGACGGCGGCGGCGTTGCCCGGGCGGGTCTCCACCACGACCGGCCACGACGGGTGCGCCTCCCGCGCGGCGGCGACGGCCTCGCGCGCGGTCTCGGTCGCCACGCCCAGGCCCCACAGGTCGGGGTGGACGCGGTAGTACAGGTTCCAGCAGCGCAGGCCCCGCCAGGACTTCGGCTGCACGCCGCCGAACCCGACGACGCCGTCCCCGGACCGGGCGTCCCGGAACCCGATCGCCCAGTAGCCCAGCTCCCCGCGGTCCCACACCGACGTGAACGCGGTGAGGTAGCGGGCGGACTCCGCCGGGTCCGGCGGGTCGCGCGGCGGGGTCTCCCGGGCGCGCAGGGCCGTTTCCAGCGCGACGAACGCCGCCAGGTCGTCCGCCACCACGCGCCGCAGGCGCAGCCGGGACGTCGTCCGCTCGGTCGGGGTCACGGCGCCGCCAGGACGTCCAGGTGCACGTCGTCCAGCGACCACAGCGACGTCGGGTCGCCGCCGCGCAGCCGCAGCATCCCCCGCACCTGGCGGCGCAGCGCGTCCTCGAACGCCACCTCGCCCGCGATCAGCTTCGAGGTGAACTCCACGATCTCGTCGAGGTCCGCGGTGAGCCGCTCGTACGACATGCTCGGCGACCGCGGCCCCTCGTCCTCCACCGGGTCGGGGTCCGGCCCCGACAGCGCGTACGCCGGGAAGCGGGCCACGTCGGGCAGCACGCTGTGGAACGGCACCCCGTTGAAGAAGTACTCCGGCCACCGGTTGCCGCCGATCACCAGCCACGGCGTGCCGGCCGCCAGCGCCGCCATGCCGAACCCGGAGTGCGGCGACACCAGCACGTCGCAGGCCCGGATCGCGGCGAGCTGCTCCAGCAGCGGCAGGTCCACCGCGTCGACGACGCGCGGCGCGGCGGAGGCGATCGCGTCCAGCTCGGCGCGGGTGAACGTGGTCGCCGTGCGGTCGTCCGCCCGCACCTTCCCGAACAGCACGAACTCGGCGTCGGGATGTCGTTCCAGCAGCGCCGCCACGACCAGGCGCCACGACCGCACCGACGGGTACAGGGCGCGCGGCGCGCTCCCGCCGGGCAGCAGCGCGATGCGGGGGACGGCCGGGCGCGGCACGTCGGGCACGGTGAACGTCCAGTGCGTGCCGCGCGCGTAGGGCACCGGCCCGTACCCGGCCACGCCGGGCGCGCTGCTTGCGAAGTGCGCCCGCGACGCCTCGTAGTAGGCGTTCAGGCCGGGGAAGAGGGCCATCTGGTCGGGCAGCTTCGACCGCAGGTCGTCCTGCACGTGGTCCCAGTCCGCGGGGATGGCGGCCAGCGCGGCCGAGTGGTCGGCGGTGGCGTCGAACACGTCGACCGGGACGGAGTGCACCTCGTCCACGAACGGGGCGAGCCGGGTCAGCTCCACCGGCGTGTGCGCGTTGAGCACCACGCCGAGGCGGGCGTCGGGGTTGGCCGCGCGGTACCCGTGGACGCGGTGCAGCGCCTCCACGGCGTGCCCCACGGGGTGGCAGTAGACGAAGTTCACGAGGATCGAGGCGGGCACGCGGCGATGATGCCGCGATCGACGCGGGCGGTCACCCGGATTTCCCGCGCCCGGCAGCGGGATCACCCCGGTCGCCCGTGCCGGGGTCGCCCGTGCCGGGGTCGCCCGTGCCGGGGTCGTTCGGCCGGTGCCGGAAATGGCGGCCTGGAATAGGACGCGCGGCGGTAGGGTTGCCCATGTTCGGGGCGCCGCAGCCCTTCTCCGCGCCCGCAATCCGTTCTGGGGGATCTCGCATGACTTCAGCAGGTGTGTCCGACGTCGTGGCGTCACCGCCCGCGCTCAGCCGCGGCGACCGCGTCGTGATCGCCGTGCTGCTCGTCGCCACGTTCGTCGTCATCCTCAACGAGACGATCATGGGCGTGGCGCTGCCCGTGCTGCTGGTCGAGCTGGACGTGACCGCCGCGGTGGGCCAGTGGCTCACCGCGGGGTTCCTGCTCACCATGGCCGTGGTCATCCCGATCACGGGCTACCTGATCCAGCGGGTGCCCACGCGCGTGCTGTTCGGCGTGGCGATGAGCCTGTTCAGCGCGGGCACGCTGATCGCCGCCCTCGCCCCCGGCTTCGAGGTGCTGATGGCGGCGCGCGTCGTGCAGGCGTTCGGCACCGCGATCATGCTGCCGCTGCTGATGACGACCGTCATGACGCTCGTGCCGCCGGCCCGCCGCGGCGCCGTGATGGGCAACATCTCGATCGTCATCTCCGTGGCGCCCGCGATCGGCCCCACCGTGGGCGGCGTGGTGCTGAACCTCTCCGGCTGGCGCGCGATGTTCTGGGTGGTGCTGCCGATCGCGGTGGCGACGCTGGTCCTGGGCCTGCGCCGGGTGACGCCGATCGGCGAGTCGAGCGACGCGCCGATGGACGTGCTGTCGGTCGTGCTGTCCGTGTTCGGGTTCGGCGGCCTGGTCTACGGCCTGTCCAGCATCGGCCACTCCGGCGAGGGCTCCTCCACCGTGCTGTGGGGTTCGCTCGCGGTGGGCGTGCTCGGCGTCACGGCGTTCGTGCTGCGCCAGGTCTCGCTCCAGCGCCGCGAACGCGCCCTGCTGGACCTGCGGACGTTCACGTTCCGCACGTTCACCGTGAGCAGCGCCCTGATGATGGTGATGATGGGCCTGCTGCTGGGCGTCGTCACGGTGCTGCCGATCTACATGCAGAACGTGCTGCTGCTGAGCCCGCTGACCACGGGCCTCCTGCTGCTGCCCGGCGGTCTGCTGATGGGCCTGCTGTCGCCGTTCGTCGGCCGGCTCTACGACCGGGTGGGGGCGCGCGTCCTGCTCGTCGTCGGCACGATCGCGACCAGCGGGTCCCTGTGGTTCGCGACCGGGTTCGACGCCGCCACGGCCCCCGCCATGGTCCTGGTGTTCCACCTCGCGCTGAGCTTCGGCCTGGCGTTCTCCTTCACGCCGCTGTTCTCCGCGGGCCTGGGCGCGCTGCCGTCCCGGCTCTACTCGCACGGCAGCGCCGTCTTCAGCACCACCCAGCAGTTGGCCGCCGCGGCCGGCGTGGCGCTGCTGGTGAGCGTGATGAGCGCGGGCGCCGCCGAGCTGGCCGCGTCCGGCGAGGGGGAGGTCGCCGCCCAGATGGGCGGCATGCACAGCGCGTTCCTGCTCGCGGCGGTCCTGTCGCTGGTGGCGGTGGCCGGTTCCCTGGTGATCAAGGGCGGCAAGCCCGAGACGCACGTCTGACGTCGCGCCGGTCGCCGGACCCCACCCCCGCTGTCAGGAGCGCCCCGTCGTGTGACGGGGCGCTCTTTGACAGCGGGGGTGGGGTTTCGCCATCCTGGAGGTGCGGAGGGGAGTACCCGCCCAGCCCGTGATCGTCATTACGACCGCCCGATGGCGGTTCGGTCACGGCGCCACCGCCCGCGGTGGTCGGGGAGACCTCTGGTTCGTTCGAGAACCGGAGGTGCGCGCATGGTCGTTCTCGGCCAGACCCGCCTGTTCGCCGGTGTCACCGCAGCGACAACCCCCTCCTCACGTCCTGGAAGGACGGATCATGCGCACCTCCACCCGCCTCGTCACCGCCGTCACCGGTCTCGTCGCCGTCGCCGCGCTCACCGCCTGCGGCGCGGTGCAGGAGGCCGCCGACACCGCCAACGCCGTCGCGAACACCGCGAACACCGTCCAGGTCTGCGCCGACGCGCTGTCCCGGGCCACGACCTCGTTCGACACCTCGTCGCCCGAGCGGGCCGTGGACCAGGCGCACGAGACCGCCGCGTCGCTCGGCGACCTGGCGTCGCGGGCCGCAGACACCACGGTCAACCAGGCCATCACCGCGCTCGCCGGCACGTTGAGCGGCGTGACGTTGGACGACCTGGTCGTGCGGCCCGCCGTGTGGCTGGAGACCAAGGCCCAGCAGGTCGCCGCGCTGACGACCGCCTGCACCCCCTGACCTCGGGCTGGTTCGCCGGTCCGCACGAGCGGAAACCGCGGCCGCGTGACGTTCGAGCGCGGTTCCGCACCGGTCCTGGTGGCCCTGGTGGTGGCGACCGGGTGCTCCTCGTCGGACGGGTCCGGTGGTCGCCATCGACCCGGTCCTGCGGGAGCGGGCCGAACCGGCGGTGGTCGGCGTCGCGGGCGGCACGGAGCCGGTGACCGACGGGCTGACCGCGACCGGCGACCAGTACGTGGTGGAGGCCGTGGCCGGGCTCGGCGCGTTCACACTGGACGCACCTGACCGCGTGGACGGGCCGGACGGCGAGCCGGGGCGGCCCGCCGCGGCCGGAGGTCCGGCACGACTTCGCCCCGCGACCGTCCTGGGCCCGTGCGCGCCGCCACCCGCCGCGCGGCTCAGTCCCGCGCGCCGATCGCGTCCACCGGGCGGGCGCGCAGGGCCACCCGGGTCGGCACGCCGATCGCCGCCAGGCCCAGGACCGCCACGGTGCCGGTGATCGCCAGGTACAGCAGCGGCGGGGCGGAGGGCACCGGGGAACCGGTCAGGCCGATGCTCACCCCGACCAGCGCCGGCAGGGCCGCGGCGGTGCCCACGACGATCGCGATGCCGACCACCAGCAGGGCCTCCACGCGGGTCATCCGGACCACCTGGCGGCGCCTCGTGCCGACCAGGCGCAGCAGCGCGAACTCGCGCGACCGCTCGGCGGTGGCCATGACCAGCGTGTTGACCACCGAGATGGCCAGGTAGCCGAGCACCACCAGCAGGGCGATCAGGCTGATCCACGACTGGGTGTCGCGCTGCTCCTGCCCGGCGGCGTCGAGGGCCGCGCGGTCCTGCACGACGACGCCGGGGAAGCGCTCGGCCACCGCGGCGGCCAGTGCGCCCGAGCCGTCCGTGCGCACGAGCACCGAGTGGTCGAAACCGGTCGGGGTGTGCGCGGCCAGCACGTCGCGCGGCAGCGCCACGTCGCCGAAGCCCAGGCCGCGGCCGTAGATCGCGACGACCTCCGGCCGCGCGGCCGCGCCGTCGCCGAGCACCAGGTCCACCCGGTCGCCGACACCCAGCCCGAGCGCCCCGGCCGCCTGCTCGCTCAGGGCCACCGCGTCCCCGGTCAACCGCGCGAGATCACCCGCCGTCGTGCGCAGGTCCAGCGTGCGGTCCAGGCCGTCGGCGACCAGGCCCTGCACGGCGTACGCGGACACCTGCTCCTCGCCCAGCGCCAGGTGCCGCACGAACGCCTGCCCGCGCACGACCGGCGTCACCGCCTCGACGCCGGGCACCCGCCGGATCGCCTCGGTGACGCCCGGGGCCAACCCGGCCGGGCCGGTCACCACCACGTCAGCGACCACACCGCCCGACGCCTGCTCCTCCGCCGCCGCGCGCACCGTGGTCTGCGTGAACAGCTGCACCGACGCCATCGCCACGGCCAGCACCATCGGCGTCACGACCGCCGCCAGCCGGCGGGCGTTCGACAGCACGCCCTCCACCGCGAGGTGGCCGCCGACCGGGGACAGCCGCCGCAGCGGACCGGCCACCAGCCGGGTCGCCCCGGTCACCAGGCGCGGCCCGAGCAGCCCGGCGGCCACCACCAGGCAGATCACCGACGCGCCCGCGCCCGCCAGCGCCTGCTCGCCGGGCAGGAACAGCGGCACCAGGGCCGCGCCCGCGCCCAGCGCGGCGAACACCCACCCGGACACCGCGCGGACCGCACCCAGCCGGGGCGGTTCGACGGCCGCGTCGCGCAACGCCTCGACCGGGGGAGCCGAGGCGGCCCGGCGGACCGCGACCCACGCGGCGACCCGTGCCGTGACCAGCACCAGCAGCACCGCGGCGACCGGCGGCACCGGGCCGGTCACGAGCCCGAAGTCCGGCGGCAGCATGCCCGCCGACGCGAACGCGTCGCGCATCAGGTGCGCCACGCCGATGCCCGGCAGCGCGCCCAGGACCGCCGCCGTGCCGGCCACCAGCAGGACCTCCGCCCCGACCAGGCGGTGCACCTGCCTCGGCGTCGCGACGATCGCGCGCAGCAGCGCCAGCTCCCGGCGGCGCTGCTGGACCGACAGGCCCAGCGTGCCCGCCACCACCAGCACCGAGATCATCAACGTGGTGCCCGCGAACGACAGCGACAGCACCACCAGCTCCGCGCGGACCCGGCCCACGTCCAGGAACTCCGCGTCGGCGCGCCGGTCCCCGGTGTGGACCTCCACGTCGAGGTCGGGCAGCGCCGCCCCGATCCGCGCGGCCAGCCCGTCGACGCCGCCGCCGGCGAGCACGCCGATCACGTCCACCTGGTCCGGGCGACCGGACAGCGCCCGCGCCTCCTCGTCGGTGACGTACAGCGCGGCCTGCCGACCGGTGTCGCCCGGGCCCGCCGCGACGCCCGTCACCGTGTACTCGCGCGGCTCGCCGCCCAGGGCCACCGGGAGCCGGTCGCCGACGCGCACGCCGAGCCGGTCGGCCAGGGCGGCGTCGAGCACGGCGTCACGCGGGCGGGCCGGTGCGACGCCCTCGCGGACCTCCAGCGGCGCCAGCGCGGCCGAGCCCCAGCCGTACGCCCGCGCGGCCGGCTCACCCGGCAGCACGACCGGCGCGGACACCTCGCCCACGGCCCGGTCCACGCCGGGCACGGCCGCCACGCGCGCCACCGCGTCGGCGGGCAGCGGCACCCGCTCGGCCAGCGGCACGTCCAGGTCGCCCGCCACCGGCAGCGCCTGCCGCGCCGCCACCACCACCGTCGCGCCCGCGTACCGCTGCGGCTCCACGCCCGCGCGCAGGCCGGACTCGAACAGCACGCCGAGCGCGGTGAGCAGCGCCGAGGCGCACAGCACCGCGACGAACACCCCGGCGAACCCGCCCCGCCGGTACCGGATCGACGCCATCGCCAACAGCCGCACCGTCACCACTCGCCCAACTGCGTCATGCGCTCCGCGATGGCCTCGGGGGAGGGGCGGTGCAGCGAACCGGCGAGCCTGCCGTCGGTGAGGAACAGGACCTGGTCGGCGCAGGACGCGGCCACCGGGTCGTGCGTCACCATCAGCACGGTCTGCCCGAAGCCGTCGACGACGCCGCGCAGCAGGTCGAGCACCTGCCGGCCGGTCCGGCTGTCCAGCGCGCCGGTCGGCTCGTCGGCGAGCACCGCGTCCGGCCGGGTGACCAGCGCGCGGGCGATGGCCACCCGCTGCTGCTGGCCGCCGGAGAGCTGGTGCGGGCGGTGGTGCAGCCGGTCGGCGAGGCCGACGCGCTCCACGACGTGCCGCAGCCACTCCGGGTCGGCCTCCGCCGCGCCGAGCAGCAGCGGCAGGGCGATGTTCTGCTCCACGGTCAGCGCGGGCACCAGGTTGTAGGACTGGAAGACGAAGCCGATGCGCTCGCGCCGCACGGCCGTCAGCGCGTTCTCGTCCATGGTGGACAATTCCGTGCCGCCCAGCAGCACGGAGCCGGACGTCGGCTTCTCCAGCCCCGCCGCGCAGTGCAGGAACGTGCTCTTGCCCGACCCGGAGGGCCCCATCACGGCGGTGAACGTGCCGCGCGGCAGGTCGACGGTGACCCGGTCCAGCGCGGTCACCGCCCCGTCGCCCGTCCCGTGCACCTTGGACACCGAGGACAGCCTGATGGCCGGCGCTGTTGTCGTTTCGATCACGGCACCGACGCTAGGTCCGGCCACGTCCGCGCACGATCCCCCGGGGACCACGGTTCGTGGTGGAGCCCGCTATACCCTGCCCACCGTGATGGACCCCTTCCCCGCGGCCGCGGCGGCGCTCCGGCGGCTCCTGCGGGACGCCGCGTTCACCGGGGCGGGCGCGGTGGGCGCCGTGGCGGCCCTGGGCCCGGTCGTCGCCTCGGTCGCCGGCCCCGACCGGGCCGCGCGGGTGCTGCGCCGCTGGGCCGACCGGGAGCGGCGGCGGATCACCCGGTTCACCGGGGAGGAGGTCCTCCACCCGGTGACGGAGCCGAAGGACGACACGACCCCCGGCGAGTGGCGCTGGCTGGCGCGGCACGCGGGCACCGGGTTCGTGCTCGGCGTCGTCGCGGTCCTGCTGCCGCTCGCCGCGCTCAGCGCGGCCGTCGTGCCGCTCTACTGGTGGGCGGTGCCCGGCGACGAGCCGGTGGTGACGCTGTACCCGATCACGTCGTGGGCCCTCGCGCTGACGTCGCCGCTGCTGGCCGTCGGCTACCTGCTGCTCGCGCTGCTGCTCGTGCCGCCGGCGGCGCGGTGGCAGGCCGCGACCGGCCGCCGCCTGCTGACCCCGCCGGGCGCCACCGGCCTGGAGCAGCGGGTCGCCGAGCTGACCGCCAGCCGGGCCGCCGCGCTGGAGGCGCACGGCGCGGAACTGCGCCGCATCGAACGCGACCTGCACGACGGCACGCAGAACCGGCTCGTCGCGGTGGCGATGCACCTGGGCATCGTGGAACGCGCGCTGCGCCGCGACCCCGCGTCCGCCCTGCCGCTCGTGCTGCGCGCCCAGGACGCCGCCACCGACGCGCTCGCCGGCCTGCGCGAGGTGGTGCGCGCCATCTACCCGCCGGTGCTCGCCGAACGCGGTCTCGACGGCGCGGTGGCCGGCCTCGTCGCCGCCTGCCCGGTGCCGTGCACGCTGACCGCGAGCGCCCTGCGGCGCGCGCCCACCGCCGTCGAGTCGGCGGCCTACTTCGTGATCGCCGAGGCGCTGACCAACGTGGCCAAGCACAGCGGCGCGTCGCACGCCTCGGTGCACCTGGCATGCGACTCGACGCTCGTGGTCGAGGTCCGCGACGACGGCAGGGGCGGCGCCGACGAGGGCGCGGGCAGCGGGCTCGCGGGCATCCGCCGCCGCGTCGAGGCGTTCGACGGGACCGCGCTGCTCACCAGCCCACCCGGTGGCCCTACGCTGCTGCGCGTGGAGCTGCCGTGCGGGTCGTGATCGCCGAGGACGACGCGCTGCTGCGCGAGGGCCTGGTCCTGCTGCTGGGCAGCGAGGGCATCGACGTGGTGGCCGCCGTGGACAACCCGGACGACCTGCTCGCGGCGGTCGACGAGCACCGGCCGGACGTCGCCGTGCTCGACGTGCGGCTGCCGCCGACGTTCACCGACGAGGGGTTGCGCGCCGCCGTGGAGGCACGTCGCCGCGTGCCGGGCCTGCCGATCCTGGTGCTGTCGGCGTACGTGGAGGACAGCTACGCGGGCGACCTGCTGGCCCGCGGCGCCGAGGGCGTCGGGTACCTGCTCAAGGAACGGGTGGGCAAGGTGTCGGCGTTCCTGGACGCGCTGGACCGGGTGGTCGCGGGCGGCACCGTGCTGGACCCGGAGGTGGTGTCGCAGCTGATGGTGCGCCGCCGCACCGGCGACCCGATCGGCTCGCTGACCCCGCGCGAGCGCGAGGTGCTGGGGCTGATGGCCGAGGGCCGCGCCAACCAGACCATCGCCGAGCTGCTCGTGGTCACCGAGACGGCGGTGAGCAAGCACATCCGCAACATCTTCGCCAAGCTCGACCTGCCGCCGGACGACGTCGGCCACCGGCGCGTGCTGGCGGTGCTCGCGTACCTGCGCTCGTGACGACGGCGGCCCCGCGCCGGCCGGTTCGTGTCGGACCCCTCTGGTAGGACCTCGTGCGACACTGCCCGGCACGAGACACCGGAGACACCATGACGACCACGCCCGGCGAACCGACCACCGCGCTGCCCGGCCGACCGCCCGTCGCGGACCTCGCCACCTGGCAGGCCGCCCGCGACGAGCTGCTGGTGCGCGAGAAGGCCCACACCCGCGAGGGCGACGCCATCGCCGCGGCCCGCCGCCGGCTGCCGATGGTGGAGTTCGACGGGACGGTCGAGGTCGTCGGGGCCGACGGCCCGGTCCCGTTCCTGGACCTGTTCCGCGGCCGGGAGGAACTCGTGGTGTACAAGCACATGTGGCACGACGGCGCGCCGCACCAGGGGCAGTGCGAGGGCTGCACCAACGCCGCCTGGCACCTGAAGGACGCCGTCTACCTCGACGCCCGGGGCATCGCGTCGGCCGTCCTGACCACGGGCCGGTGGGACGAGGTGGCCCCCTACGTCGAGTTCATGGGCTACACCACGCCCTGGTACTCGGTGCGCGACGTGCCGGAGCCGGTCGGCGGTGAGATGGGGTACCTCACCTGCTTCCTGCGCGACGGCGACCGCACGTTCCTCACCTACTCCACGACGTCGCGCGGCAACGAGGCGTTCAGCGGCTCCTTCGCCCTGCTCGACATGACGCCGTACGGCCGCGGTGAGGCGTGGGAGGACAAGCCGGAGGGGTGGCCCGAGGGACAGCGCTCGTGCTGGTACTGGCGCACCGACGCCGACGGGAACGCCACCTGGGGTCCGACCAGCCGCCCCGTGCCGCAGTGGACCCGCCCCGGCGCGACCCCCGTGGAGACGCTGGTCCGCGACGACCGCTGCCACTGACCGCGCTCACCGGAGGTGGTCGGCCACCACCCCGGCCGCGCGGGCGATCAGCGCGTCGTCGTGCTCGGCGTCCGGCGTGCCGCGGGTCGACATGACCGCGAGCACGACGGGGGCCGCGCCACCGGGCGGCCAGGCGACGGCGATGTCGTTGCGCGTCCCGTAGCCGCCTGCCCCCGTCTTGTCCCCGACGACCCAGTCGGCGGGCAGGCCGGCGCGGATCAGGTCGTCACCGGTGGTGTTGCGGCGCAGCAGGTCCACGAGCAACTCCCGCCGGTCCGGCGGCAGGGCGTCGTCGAGCGCGAAGGCGCGCAGGCCGGTCGCCAGTGCGCGGGGCGTGCTGGTGTCGCGGACGTCGCCCGGCGTCGCCTCGTTCAGCCCGGTCTCCACGCGGTCCACGTGCGTGGTGGTGTCGCCGATCCCGCGCAGCACCGCACCCAGGCCCTCCGGGCCGCCCAGCGCGCGGAACAGGAGGTTCGCCGCCGTGTTGTCGCTCAGGCGGACGGCCGCGTCGGCCGCCTCGCGCAGCGTGACGCCGGTGTCCACCCGCTCCCCGGTGACCGGTGAGTGGGGGACCACGTCGGCCCGCGAGTAGGTGACCACCTCGTCGAGCGCCTCGACCGGCTCGCGCCGCAGCAGGGCCCCCACGGCGAGGGCCTTGATCGTCGAGGCGTGGGCGAACCGGTGGTCGGCGCGGTAGGCGATCTCGTGGCCCGTGCCGGTGTCCAGGGCGTACACGCCGAGCGTGGCGCCGAACTCCTCCTCCAGCCGGGCGAACGCGCCGTCCGGGACCGCGGTGGCGGTGCTCGCGGTCGCTGCCGTGGTGGTCGCCGCGGGCGGCGGCGGGACCTGGGCCGGCCCGCTCGCGCACCCGGTGAGCACGGCGAGCGCGAGGACGGCGCCGGCGGTCCGCTTCACGGCGCCACCGCCAGCAGCGCCGCGGCCACGTGCAGGTCCTGGAGCGCCAGGCCGGAGCTGTCGAAGACCGTGATGTCGTCGGGGGAGAGCCGCCCCTCGGCGCGCCCGGCCAGCACGTCGCCCACGGCGGTCACGCGCAGCGAGCCGTCCGCGACCCGGTCGGCCACGTGCTGGAACTCGCCGATGGCGACCGCCTGCGCCGGCAGGTCGCAGAACAGCCGCGCCCGCGCGAGGAGGTCCGGCGGCAGCTCCTGCTTGCCCCGCGCGTCGGAACCCATGCTCGCCACGTGGGTGCCGGGTGCGATCCAGTCCGCGTCGAACAGCGGGGCGGTGGCCGTGGTCGCGGTGACGACGAGGTCGGCGCGGCACGCCTCGCGGGCGGGCGTGAGCCGGGCGGGCAGGCCGCGGGCGGCCAGCGCGGCGGTGAAGCGCTCGCCGCGCTCCACCGACCGGGCGACCACGTGGACCGTCTCCAGTGGACGGACGCGGGCCAGCGCGGCGCACTCGTACAGCGCCTGGTGCCCGGTGCCGAAGACCGCCAGCGTGGTCGCGTCGGGCCGGGCCAGGGCGTCGGCCGCCACCGCGTCCGCCGCGGCGGTGCGGTAGGCGTTGACCTTCCCGGCCTCGACCACCGCACCGATCCGGCCCGTCCCCTGGTCGACCAGCAGCACGGTCGAGTTGTGGCGCGGCAGGCCCGCGGCGTCGTTGCCGGGCCAGTAGCTGCCGACCTTGACGCCCGCCAGGTCGGCGGACGAGGCGGACTTGACCGTGAAGCGGTTGGCCGGGTCGGACCCGTGCCCGTGCACGGTGGGGAAGGACGCGGAGCCGGCGGCGGCGAGGAACGCGGCGCGGACGGCGTCGTAGGCGAGCTGTTCGTCGATCAGGGCCGCGGACTCGGCCTCGGAGAGGAAGCGCACGGCTCACCAGCCCCGCACGCGCGGCCACACGGCCTCGACGGCCCGGGAACCGGGGGAGGTCACGTGGTACCGGTCGTGCTGCGCGGCGGTCGCGCACGCGTGGTTCGGCAGGACGCGCACCCGTGTCCCCACGGGCAGGTCCGGCAGCGCGGCGGCGCTGCCCGGCCGCACGGACAGCGTGCCGTGCTCCTGGCTGGCGTCGGTCATCAGCAGGTCCGGGTACGGCGTGCCGTCCAGGTCGGCGACGAGGCCGTAGCCCTGGTCCACCGGCTGGCGGGCGGTGCCCCGGTCGCGCGAGGTCGCCATCCACCCGCCGTCGGTCATGATCCAGCCCTTGTCCGGGCGGTGCCCGATGACGGTGGTCACCACCGACAGGGCCAGGTCGTCCACCCGGCACACGCCGATGCCGGCCATCACCAGGTCGAAGAACACGTAGTTGCCCGCCCGGACCTCGGTGACGCCGGTCAGGTCGGTGACGGCGTGGGCGGTCGGCGTGGACCCGACGCTCACCACGGGCACCTCGTGGCCCGCCGCGCGCAGGTCCTCCGCGACGCGCACCGCGGCGAGGCGCTCGGCCTCCGCGGCGGCGGCCAGCGCCTCCGGCGTGTACGCGAAGTACGACTCGCCCGCGTGGGTCAGCACGCCGCGCAGTTCCGCGCCGCCCGACACGAGGGCCTCGGCGATGGCGAGCACGGCCGGGTCGCCGGGGAGCACGCCGCCGCGGTGGCCGTCGCAGTCCACCTCGACCAGCGCCGGGACCGGCACGCCGTGCTCCCGCGCCGCACGGGCCACCTCGACGGCCTGGGCCGTGCTGTCCAGCAGCACGACGAGGTCCACGCCGCGCCGGCGCAGGGCGATCACCCGGTCGAGCTTGTCCGGCGCGATGCCGACCGCGTAGACGACGTCGGTGAACCCGGCGTCGGCGAACGCCTCGGCCTCGGCGAGCGTGGAGACGGTGATCGGGCCGACCCCGCCGTCGAACAGCAGTCGCGCGACCTCGACGGACTTCGCCGTCTTGACGTGCGGGCGCAGCACCGCGCCCAGGCCGTCCAGGTGTGCGCGGAGGCGGGCTGCGTTGGCCTCCACCACCGGCCGGTCCAGTGCCAGGAACGGTGTCGCCACCCGGTCCAGGGCCTCGTGCCCCATGCTCGCCCCTCTCATCGGCGCGTGTCCTCGCGGCTGTCGGACTCGCGGCTGTCGGTCCTGCGGCTGTCGGTCCTGCGGCTGTCGGCGAGGTCGGCGTACAGGCCGGAGCGGGACACGCCCAGCCGCGCCGCGACGCGGGTGACCGCGTTGCGCACGGCGAAGACGCCCCGGTCGTCGAGTGCGCGCAGCAGGACGAGCCGCTCGGCGCGGTTCAGGCCGTCGACCGGCTTGCCGCACGCCAGTTCCCCGGCGCGCACCACGGCGTCGACGACCTCGTCGAAGTCGTTGGTGAAGGTGGTGGTCGGCAGCGCCGGGGGCGCTGCGCCGGTCATCGCGGCGAGGAGGTCGCCCGCTTGGCGCAGCGCGGTCACGTCCAGGTTCACGCACAGCGCGCCGATCAGCGCGCCGTCGGCATCCCGCAGCGGCATGGTCGAGGACTTGACGACCCGCCCGTTCGGCGCGTGCGTGACGTAGTTCAGGTCGTTGGCCGCGTCGTCGCCCCGGGCCAGCACGGACAGGCCGATCTCGCTGAGCGCGCCGCCGACCCGCCGGCCGGTCACGTTCCCGGCGACCGCGACCACGGAGTTCTCGCCCCGGCGGTAGTCGTGCAGGACGACCTCGCACGCCGGGCCGAACGTCGCGGCCAACCCCTCGACGACCGGCCGCAGCGCGGCCAGCAGCGCGTCCCCTGATCCGTTCGGCACGGACACCTCCTCCTTCCGGCGGTTGACTCGAGACTATACGTCCAGTGTCTGGATGGATAGTCCAGGAGGTGGTGGAGTGGCGACGGGCGGCGGACGGAGCGCGGCCACGGTTGTCCACAGTGGACTGGAAGGGCGGCTGGAGATCCAGATCACGCCGATGGGCCGTTCGGGGGGCTGGACACGGCGACGAGCTTAGGCAAGCCTAAGCGAAGTTCTCGTCGTGGAGGGTGTTGTGTCTGAGCGCTGGGGTGCGGGCATCGAGGGCAGGGTCGCGCTGGTGACCGGCGCGGCCCGCGGCATCGGGGCGGCGGTGGTGGACGGTCTGGTCCGCGCCGGCGCGACGGTCGCCGCGGTCGACGTCGACCCCGACGTCCACCTCCGCTCGGTCGAGCGGGTCACGCCCTTCACCGCCGACGTCGGCGACCCCGCGGCGGTCGCGCGCGTCGTGGACGACGTGGAGCGGACCCTCGGCCCGATCGGCATCGGGGTGTCCGTGGCGGGCGTGCTGCGGCCCGCCGCGGTGTGCGACACCACCGACGAGGACTGGTCGGCCACGTTCACCGTCAACGCGACCGGCGTGTTCCACGTGCTGCGGGCGGTGGCGCGCAGGATGGTGCCGCGCGGCGCCGGGGTGCTGGTGACCGTCGGGTCGAACGCCTCCGGCGTGCCCCGCACCGGCATGGGCGCCTACGCCGCGTCCAAGGCGGCGGCCACGATGCTGACCCGCTGCCTCGGCCTGGAGCTGGCCGGGTCGGGCATCCGGTGCAACGTGGTGTCGCCCGGCTCGACGGACACCGACATGCAACGTCTGCTGTGGACGGACGGGAACGGCGCGGAGGCGGTGATCTCGGGGGCTCCGGACCAGTTCCGGGTGGGCATCCCGCTGGGGCGCATCGCGGACCCGGCGGACATCGCCGACGCGGTCCTCTTCCTGGCCTCCGACCGGGCCCGTCACATCACGATGCAGAACCTGTTCGTGGACGGCGGGGCGACGCTGCGCGCGTGACGAGGGCCTTTCGTCACAACAAAACTTAGGTTAGGCTAACCAAAGTTGCGCTCCCGGTGTCGCCGGGACCGCGACCTTCCGCGTGCTCGGCCGACACTGACCGGTCAGCGCTGTCGCGCTGTCACCGAAAGGGAAACACGACGTGCCCCCACCCGCTCTGGTCCGCCCCCGGCCCGTGCACCGGGCAGCCGACCTGCTGGCCGCCTACCTGCCGGGGTCGTTCTACTTCGCCTCGGCACGCGGGTCGCTGCTCGCCGACGGCGTGCACACGACCGTCCGGGCCGGGCACGGCGCGCGGGCGCGCGCGGCGGCCGAGGTGCTCGACGCGGCGGCGGTGGGCGGGGTCGACGAACCGCTGGTGGTCGGCGCGATCGGGTTCCGGCCCGACGCCGAGGCGAGCCTGGTCGTGCCCGCCCTGGTGCGCCGGGCGGGCGCCAACACGGCCGTCGACGTGCCGGCCACGCCGTTCGGCTCCACCAGGTGGTCCATCACGCCCCGGCCCGAGCCGGAGGTCTACGCCGACGGCGTGCGCGAGGCGCTGGAGCTGATCGGCGGCGGCCGGCTGGCCAAGGTCGTGCTGGCCCGCTGCCTCGAACTCGTCGCCGGCGACCCGGTGTCCGTGCCGTCGCTGCTGGCCCGGCTGGTGCGCGCCGACCCGGCCGCGCACGCCTTCGCCGTCGACGTCAGCGCGCCGGGCGACCCCGCGCCGCGCACCCTGGTCGGCGCGAGCCCGGAGCTGCTGCTGTCGCGCCGCGGTGCGGTGGTCACGTCCAACCCGCTGGCCGGGTCGCGCCCGCGCGTCGCCGACGAGGCGGAGAACCGCAGGCGCGTCGCCGAGCTGCTGGCCTCCGAGAAGGACCGGCACGAGCACGCGCACGTCGCCGCGCAGGTCGCCGAGGTGCTGGGCGGGTTCTGCGCCGACCTCGACGTGCCCGCCGAACCGGTGGTGATCGGCACGCCCACGATGTGGCACCTGTCCACCCGGATCACCGGGCGGCTCGCCGACCCGACCGACCCCGGCTCCTCGTCCCTCGCGCTGGCCGAGGCGCTGCACCCGACCCCCGCCGTGTGCGGCGTGCCGGTCGGGCGCGCCCGCGACGCGATCGCCGGGCTGGAGCCGGAGGACCGCGGCTACTACTCGGGCCTGGTCGGCTGGACCGGCCTGGAGGGCGACGGCGAGTGGGTCGTCACCATCCGCAGCGCGGAGGTGTGCGACCGGACGGTGCGGCTGTTCGCCGGCGCCGGCGTCGTCGCGGGCTCCGACCCGGCCGCCGAGCTGGCCGAGACCAGCGCCAAGTTCCGCACGCTGCTGCGCGCGCTGGGCCTGGAGGGCGCGGCGTGAGCGCGGGCGTGGACCACGTCGCCTGGCCCGCCGACGTCGCGGCCCGCTACCGGGCGTCCGGGCACTGGCGCGGGCAGACGTTCGGCGCGTGGCTCACCGCGCTGGCCGCCGCCCACTCCGGGCGGACCGCCGTGGTGGGGGAGCGGGACGGCGTGACGTCGCGCTGGACGTTCGCCGGACTCGACGAGCGGGCGCACCGGATCGCCGCCGGGCTGGTCGACTCCGGCGTCCGGCCCGGCGACCGGGTCGTGGTGCAACTGCCGAACGTGCCCGAGTTCCTGCCGGTCGTCTTCGGGCTGTGGCGCGCCGGCGCGTGGCCGGTGTTCGCGCTGCCCGCCCACCGGCACAGCGAGCTGCGGCACTTCGCCGAGCAGGCCGAGGCCGTCGCGGTCATCACCGTGGACCGGCACGAGCGGCACGACCACGCGGGCACCGCGCGGCAGGTGGCGGCCGACGTGCCGTCGGTGCGCGACGTGCTCGTGGTCGGCTCGGCGGAGTTCGCCGACCTCGCCGCCACCGCGCCGCGCGACCTCCCGGACCCCGACCCGTCCGGCGTGGCGTTCCTCCAGCTCTCCGGCGGCAGCACCGGGTTGCCGAAGCTGATCCCGCGGACCCACGACGACTACCTCTACAGCGTCCGGGAGAGCGCCCGCATCTGCGCGCTGCGCCCGGACAGCGTCTACCTGGCCGCGCTGCCGGTCGCGCACAACTACCCGCTCAGCTCGCCGGGCGTCCTCGGCGCGCTGCACGCGGGCGCGGCGACCGTGCTGGCGCCGCGCCCCGACGCGGACACCGCGTTCCGGCTGATCGAGGCCGAGCGCGTGACCATCAGCGGGGTGGTGCCGCCGCTCGCCGCCGCCTGGGTGCAGGCCGCCGCGCGCACCGGGCACGACCTGTCCTCGCTGGAGGTCCTGCTGGTCGGCGGCGCCAAGTGCGGGCGCGAACTCGCCGAGCGGATCGGCCCCGCCCTGGGCTGCCGGTTGCAGCAGGTGTTCGGCATGGCCGAGGGCCTGGTCTGCTACACCCGGCTCGACGACCCGGACGAGGTCGTGCTGGGCACGCAGGGCCGCCCGATCTCGCTCGACGACGAGATCCGCGTCGTCGACCCGGACGACCCCGCCGCGCCCTCGGACGCCGTCGTGCCCGACGGCGCGACCGGTGCGCTGCTCACCCGCGGCCCGTACACGATCCGCGGCTACTTCCGGGCCGCGGCGCACAACGCGACCGCGTTCACCCCGGACGGCTTCTACCGGACCGGGGACCTCGTGCGGCGCACCCCGACCGGGCACCTGGAGGTCGTCGGCCGGGCCAAGGAGCAGATCAACCGGGGCGGGGAGAAGGTGGCCGCCGAAGAGGTGGAGAACCACCTGATGGCCCACCCCGACGTGCTCGACGCCGCGGTGGTCGCGGTGCCCGACGCCTACCTGGGCGAGCGGACGTGCGCCTACGTCGTGCCCGCCGCCGGCGCCGCCCCGACCGGGGCCGAGCTGCGCCGGTTCGTGCGCGAACGCGGCGTCGCGGCGTTCAAGGTGCCCGACCTGGTCCAGGTCGTCGGGGAGTTCCCGGTGACCGGGGTCGGCAAGACCAGCAAGCGCGAGCTGCGGGCGGCACTGGCCGCCCTGGCCGAGAAGAAGGGGTGACCCCCGTGTCCCTGCCGAAGATCCAGCCCTACCCGCTGCCCACGGCGGACGAGGTACCGATCGGCCGGGTGTCCTGGCGGCCCGACGCGTTCCGCGCGGCGCTGCTGGTGCACGACGTGCAGCGCTACTTCCTGGCGCCGTACGCGGGGGCGCCGGTCCCGGAGATGACGGCGAACATCGCCGCGCTGGTCGCGGTGGCGCGCGAGCGGGGCGTGCCGGTGTTCTACACCGCGCAGCCCGGCCGACAGGACGCCGCAGACCGCGGCCTGCTCACCGAGTTCTGGGGAGCGGGCATCGGCGGGGTCATCGACGACGACCCGCGCGCCGCCGACATCATCCCCGAGCTGGCGCCCGAGCCGGGCGACACCGTGCTGACCAAGTGGCGCTACAGCGCGTTCCAGCGCAGCGCGTTCGCCGACCGGCTCGCCGAGGCCGGCCGCGACCAGCTGCTGATCACCGGCGTGTACGCGCACATCGGCTGCCAGGCCACGGCCGTGGAGGCGTTCATGCGCGACGTCCGGCCGTTCCTCGTCAACGACGCCGTCGCCGACTTCTCCCGGGAGCGGCACGACCAGGCGTGCGAGTACGTCGCCCAGCGCTGCGGGGTCGTCACCACCACCGCCGACGCGCTGGCCGCGCTGACCACCACCACGGAACAGATCCCCGCTGGAGCACCGCGATGACCACCGAAACCCCGACCGCCGACCGCGTCCGCGCCGACGTCGCCGACCTGCTCGGCGTCGAGCCCGCCGAGGTGGGCGCGGACGCCGACCTGCTCGACCTCGGACTGGACTCGATGCGGATCATGAGCCTCGTCGAGCGCTGGCGCGCCGCCGGCGCCACCGGCCTGGAGTTCGCCGACCTCGCCGAGGACCCCCGGCTGGCGCGCTGGACCGAGCTGGTCGCCGGGGCGTCCGCGTGAGCCGCGTCGACCACCGCGACCGGCACCTGGAGCGCATCGCCGAGGTGCGCGCCGGCGGTGGCGAGGGACGCGGCGCGGAGAAGGTCGGCTACCCCATCCGCGTCCGCGCGGCCGAGGTCGTGCGGACCACGATGGTCGGCGCCGGCCTGCTGCGCGTGACGCTGGGCGGGCCGGGCACCGAGGGCTTCGAGGCGCACTCGCCGGACGAGCACGTGAAGCTGCTCTTCCCCGAGGAGGACGGCACGCTGCGGCTGCCCGAGCCGAACGGGAACATGCTGCGCTGGCCCCGTCCCTCGCCGACGTCGCGCGAGTACACCGTGCGCCGCTACGACCCGGTGACCGGCGAGCTGGACCTCGACGTGGCGCTGCACGGCGGCGGCCTCGGCTCGGACTGGGCGCGCTCGGTCGAACCCGGCGCGGTCGTGCACGTCGCCGGCCCGCCCGGCGGCCTGATCGTGCCGCACGACTACGACCGCTACCTGCTCGCCGGCGACCTCACCGCCCTGCCCGCCATCGCCCGGTGGCTGGAGGAGCTGCCCCGCACCGCCGCGGGCTGGGCGTTCATCGAGGTCGCGAACGCCGACGAGGAGATCGCGCTGTCCGCGCCCGAGGACGTCGAGGTGCGCTGGCTGCACCGCGGCGACGCCCCGGCGGGCACCGGCACGCTGCTGGCGGACGCCGTGCGCGCGATCCGGGTGCCCGAGGGCGAACGCCTCTACGCCTGGGTCGCGGGCGAGGCGGGCTCGATCAAACCGCTGCGCCGCTGGGTCCGCGACGAGCTCGGCCTGGCCAAGGCCGACCACGACATCACCGGCTACTGGAAGCGCGGCGTCGCCGACTTCGACGACGACCACGACCACTGACCCCCGCAATACCGAATCCCCCGAGGAAAACCCGATGTCCATCGCCAGAACCCCCCGCCTCGCCGCCGCGCTGGCGCTCACCCTCGTCGCCGCCGCGGGCTGCGGCTCGGCCGAGAACACCGCCACCGGCGAGACGGGCGCCGCCGAACCCACGACCAGGGTCTTCACCGCCGACAACGGCGACATCACGATCCCTGTCTCGCCCAAGCGGGTGGTGGCCACCGGGTACGCCGTGCCCGCCCTGCTGGAGGCGGACGCGCCCCTCGTCGGGATCTCCTCGTGGAAGCGGGGCGAGCCGCTGATGACCGAGGAGGACCTGAAGAAGTACCGGGAGCTGACCAAGGTCGCGGGCGAGTCGGCCGCCGAGACCAACTACGAGGCCATCGCGCAGGCCGAGCCGGACCTGATCGTCATCGGCGTGCCCAAGCCGGTGCTGGCCGACATCGACCTCAAGCGCCTGGAGGCCATCGCGCCGGTCGTGGCCATCGGCCCGTCGCTGCCCTCGGCGTGGCGCGACCTGTCCCGCAAGCAGGCCGACGCGGCGGGCGCGCTGTCCGCGTTCGACGCCGTGAAGTCCGAGTACGACCAGAAGGCCAAGGGGCTCAAGGACAAGTACGCCTCCGTGCTGCCGACGCTCGAGCTCGGCCACGTGGGCGCGTACGGCGAGGTCGCCAAGGGCAACTTCCAGCGCGAGTTCAACGGCTCCTGGGGCACCAACGTCGCCCAGGACGTGGGCGCGACCTACTACGGCCAGGTCAAGGTGAAGGGCGGCGGCTCCAAGGACGTCAGCGAGTACCCGTCCATCGAGGAGCTGACCGCGGCGTTCGCCGACGCCGACGCCATCACCTACTCGGTCGCCGCGGACGGCAAGGTCCCGGCCGCCGTCCAGTACGTCATGGACTCGCCGCTGTGGAAGGAGCTGCCCGCCGTCAAGGCCGGCAGGACCTTCCCGCTCCGCTACACCGAGGCGGCCACCTACCGCTCCGCGATGAAGACGCTGGACGCGGTCGACGAGGCGTTCGCGCCGCTGCTGACCAAGTGACCGCCACGCGCCGGCTGCCGGGTGCGCGGGTCGTGCTGCTGCTGGCCGCACTGGCCCTGCTGGTCGGGATGGCGGTGATCAGCGTCGGGATCGGCGCCCACGCCGTCGCCCCGGCCGAGGTCGTGCGGGCACTGGTGGACTACGACGGGTCGAGCGACCACATCGTGGTCCGGGAGATCCGGGTGCCCCGCGCCGTCCTGGCCGTCGGCGCGGGCGCCGCGCTCGCCGTGGCGGGCGTGCTGATCCAGGTGCTGTCGAGGAACCCGCTGGCGGAGCCCGGCGTCCTCGGCGTCACCGCGGGCGCCGGGTTCGCGATCACCGTCGGCTCGGCGCTGGGCGTCGCCGTCTCGGCGGCGGGGGAACTGGCCCTCGCCGTCGTCGGCGCGGTGGTCGCCGCCGTGCTCGTGTACTCGGTGGGCCGCCGGTCGCCGCTGCGGCTCGTGCTCACCGGCGTCGCCCTCAGCTCCGTGCTGGCGGGCGTGTCCCTGGGGTTGAGGCTGGTGCTGCCGGACGTGTTCGACCGCTACCGCTTCTGGTCCGTCGGGTCGCTGGCCGGTCGCGAGCAGTCCCCGACGACGCTGCCGCTGCTGGTGATCGCCGCCGCGGTGGTCGGGGCGCTGCTGCTGAGCAGGCAGCTCAACGCGGTCGCGCTCGGCGACACCGTCGCGCACGTGCTGGGCGCCGACGTCGCCCGCGTCCGGGTCGCCACGCTGGTGCTGACCACCGTGCTGGCCGGCGCGGCGACCGCGGTGGCCGGGCCCGTCCTGTTCGTCGGCCTGATCGTGCCGCACCTGGCGCGGCGGATGGCGGGCAGCTCGGTGCCCTGGCTCGTGGGCTACGCCGCCGTGCTCGGCCCGGTCCTGCTGCTGCTGTCCGACATCGGCTCGCGCGTCCTGCTGCCGACCGGCGAGGTGCCGGTCGCGATCGTGACCGCGTTCCTCGGCGGCCCGGTGCTGATCTGGGCGGTCCGGCGGTACGGGGCGGGGGCGCTGTGAGCGCGGTCGTGCTGCGCCGCGGCCCGGTCTCGCTCCGGGTCGAGCGGCGGACGCTGGTCCTGGTCGCGGCGATGACCCTGGTCGTCCTCGGCCTCGGCTTCCTCGGCCTGTCCTACGGCGCGACGTGGGCGGACCCGGCGAAGGTGTTCGCCGCGCTCACCGGGTCGGGCGGCGGGTCGGGCGTGGTGATCCGCGAGTGGCGGCTGCCGCGCGTGCTCTCCTGCCTGGTGTTCGGCGCGGCGCTCGGCGTGGCCGGGGCGGTCTTCCAGAACGTCACCCGCAACCCCATGGGCAGCCCCGACGTCATCGGCCTCGACGCGGGCGCCTACACCGGCGCGCTGGTCGCGATCACCGTGCTGTCCGGCACGCCCGCGCAGCTGACCGCCGGCTCGCTGGTGGGCGGCGTGCTCGCCGCCGCGGCCGTCTACCTGCTCTCGTCCGGCGGCGGGCTGTCCGGGCTGCGGCTGGTCGTCATCGGCATCGCGGTCAACGCGGTGCTGACCGCGGTGAACTCGTGGATCGTGCTGCGGGCGGAGCTGGAGGTCGCCATCGCTGCCGTGGGGTGGAGCGCGGGCTCCCTCAACGGCGTCGACTGGGAGGACGTGCGCATCCCGTTCGCCGTCATCGGCGTGCTGCTGGTCCTGCTGGTCCTCCGGTCCCCGGCGCTGCACCAGGACGCGCTGGGCACGGCCCTCGCCGTCACCACCGGCGTCCGCGTGGACCGGCTGCGCCTGCACCTCGTGCTCATCGGCGTCGGCTGCACGGCCACCGTCACCGCCGTCGCCGGCCCCATCGCGTTCATCGCGCTGGCCGCGCCGCAGATCGGCAGGCGGCTGGCCCGCGCCCCCGGCGTGCCGCTGCTGCCCGCCGCCCTGACCGGCGCGGTGCTGCTCCAGGGCGCCGACCTGGTCGCGCAGATGCTGTTGGCGCCCGTCGCCCTGCCCGTCGGCGTGGTCAGCACGGCCATCGGCGGCTGCTACCTGATCTGGCTGCTCACCAAGGAGGTGCGGCGAGCGTGACCACGCGCCTGACCGCCAGGGACCTGACGCTGCGCTACGGCGATCGGGTGGTGTCCACGCGACTGGAGCTGGACGTCCCCGACGGCGCCTTCACCGCCATCGTCGGCCCCAACGCCTGCGGCAAGTCCACCCTGCTGCGCGCCTTCGTGCGGCTGCTGCGCCCGTCCGACGGGCACGTGCTGTTCGACGGGCGCGAGGTCGGCTCGTACCCGGGCAAGGCGCTGGCCCGGGAACTCGGCTTCCTGCCGCAGGACCCGGTCGCGCCCGACGACATCCGGGTGCGGCAGCTGGTCGCGCGGGGCCGCTTCCCGCACCAGTCGCTGCTGTCCACGTGGTCGGAGCAGGACGAGGCCGCCGTCGCCGGGGCGATGGACGCCGCGGGCGTCACGGGGCTCGCCGACCGGCCCGTGCAGGAGCTGTCCGGCGGGCAGCGGCAACGCGTGTGGGTGGCCGTCGTGCTGGCCCAGCGGACGCCGTACCTGCTGCTCGACGAGCCCACGTCGTTCCTCGACATCGCCCACCAGTACCAGCTGCTGGCCCTGCTGGCCCGACTGCGCGACGAGGGCCGCACCGTCATCGCGGTGCTGCACGACATCAACCAGGCGTGCCGGTACGCCGACCACCTGGTCGCCATGAAGGAAGGCCGCGTCGTCGCCCAGGGCGCCGCCGCCGACATCGTCGACGCCGCGCTGGTCAAGGAGGTCTTCGACCTGCCCAGCATCGTCGTGCCCGACCCGGTGACCGGCACGCCCATGGTCGTGCCGTCGCTCTGAGCGCGGCACACCCACGATCCCAGGAGCACGAGTTGAGCACTGCCCACGCCCAGCGCCCGACGACCGCGGACGTGACACCGGCCGACGGGGTCCTCGACCTGACCGGCGCCCAACTGGGCATCTGGCACGCGCAGCGGCTGGAACCGGACTCGCCCTACTACGTCGTCGGCGACGTCGTCGAGGTCTCGGGGGAGCACCCGGTCGACGCGGGACTGGTCGCGCGCGCCGTGCGGGCCGCGTTCGAGGAGGCGGAGAGCCTGCGGCTGCGCGTGTTCGACACGCCGTCGGGGCCGCGCCAGGTCGTGTCCGACGAGCCCGTCGCGCTCCCGGAGGTCGTCGACCTGGGCGGTGAGGCCGACCCGAGGGCCGCGGCCCAGGCGTTCGTCGAGGCCGAACGGGCCCGCGTCGCCGAGGCGTGCCGGGGCATGGTGGACCGGGAGCTGTTCTCCTGCACCGTGATCCGGTTGTCCGACCACGAGGTCTGGTACACCCAGCTGGGCCACCACCTCGTGTTCGACGGCTACACCGCGGCCATGCTCGCCCGCCGCACCGCCGCGCACCACACGGCGCTGGTCGCCGGGGCGCCCGCGCCGAAGTCGACGTTCGGCCGGTTCGCCGACCTCGTCGCCGCCGACCGCGCCTACCGGGAGGGCGAGCAGTTCGAGCGCGACCGGGCCTACTGGCTCGACCGGCTCACGCCGCTGCCCGAGTTCGACCAGGACGACGCCGCGGCGTCCGGTCCGCCCGACCGCACGGTCACCGCCCGCGCGGTGGTGCCCGCCGACGAGGTGACCCGGCTGCGGGAGTTCGCCGACGGTGCGGGCATCACCTGGGGCGAGGCGCTGATCGCCTGCTACGCCGCGTTCCTGCACCGGGTGCTGGGCCGCACGGACGTCGTGTTCGCCCTGCCGCTGATGTGCCGCTCCGGCGTCGGGCTGCGCACCCCCGCGATGGCGGTCAACGTGCTGCCGCTGCGGGTCGAGGTGCGCGGCGACGACGACCTGGGCGTGCTGGGCCGGCGGGTCGCGGGCGTGATGCGCGAGATGCGCGCCCACCAGCGCTACCGGGGCGAGGACCTGCCGCGCGACCTGGCGGCGCCCGGCGCGGGCGCGCTGCTGCACGGCCGGGGCGTCAACCTCAAGGCGTTCGACCTGGCGCTGGACTTCGCGGGCGCCACCGGCGTCATGCGCAACGTCGCGGGCGGCCCGCCGGAGGACATGGGGCTCAGCGTGCTGCCCACCCGTGACGGCGGCCTGCTGCTGGGCTTCGAGGTCGACGCCCGCACGCACGACCAGGCGGCCGTGGAGCGCAAGCTCACCGCCTTCCGCACCCTGCTCGCCCGTGCCGACGCGCCCTCGATCGGCGCGGTCGCGCTGGTGGGCGCGGAGGAGCGGGCCGCGCTGCTGGCGGAGTGGGCGACGCCCGCGCTGCCGGGCGTCCCGCGCGACGTGCCTGCCCTGCTGGACGACCTCGCCTCGGGGACGACCGCGCTGGTCCACGGCGACGAACGGCTCACCGGGGACGAACTCGTGGCACGGGTGCGCCGCCTGTCGGGCGCGTTGCGCGCCGCGGGGGTCGGGCCGGACGACGTGGTGGCCCTCGCCCTGCCGCGTTCGGTGGACCTCGTGGTGTCCCTGCTCGCGGTGCTGGACGCCGGCGCGGCCTTCCAGCCGCTCGACGTCGAGCACCCGGCCGAGCGGCTCCGCGAGCTGATCACCGACACCGGCGCGGTGCTCGTGCTGTGCGCCCCCGGGACGGCCGACGTCGTCCCGGACGGCGTCGCGCGGCTCTCCCCGGACACCGCCGGACCGACCGTCGACGAAGCGTCCACCGCGGACCGCGACCCGGAGCGCCTGGCGTACGTCATCCACACCTCCGGGTCGACGGGCCGCCCCAAGGGCGTGCTCGGCCGGCTCGGCGGGCTGCTGGGGCTGCTGCACCACCACCGGTCCACCACCGTCGCCGAGGCGGAGCGCGCCGCGGGCAGGCGGCTGCGCGTCGCGCACACCTACTCGTTCGCCTTCGACTCGGCGCTGGACCAGCTGTCGTGGCTGCTGTGCGGGCACGAGCTGCACCTCTACGACGCCGACCTGACCCGGGACGCGGACGCGCTGCTGGCCGCCTACCGACGCGACCGGATCGACGTCGTGGACACCACCCCGTCGATGGCCGCGCCACTGGTCGACGGAGGCCTGCTGCACGGCGACCACCGGCCCGCGCTGCTCGTGCTGGGCGGCGAGGCCACTCCGCCGGGGCTGTGGAAGCGCGTCGTCGCGTCCGGCGTCCCCGCGCGCAACATGTACGGCCCCACCGAGGCCGCGGTGGACAGCACCAGCGCCCGCCTCGACGGCGACGTGCCCACCATCGGCGTGCCGCTCCCCGGCACCCGCGCCTACCTGCTGGACAACGCCCTGCACCCCGTGCCGCACGGCGAGCGCGGCGAGCTGTACCTGGCCGGGCCGCACCTGGCCCGCGGCTACCTGGGGCGGCCCGGGCTCACCGCCGAGCGGTTCGTCGCCGACCCGTTCGGCGGGCCGGGCGACCGGATGTACCGCACCGGCGACCAGGCCCGCTGGGTGCCGGGCCGGGGGCTGGAGTACGTGGGCAGGCACGACGGCCAGGTCAAGATCCGCGGTCACCGGGTGGAGGTCGGCGAGGTCGAGGCCGCGTTGGGCGCGGTGCCCGGTGTGAGCGCGGCGGCCGCCGCGGTCCGCACCGACTCCGGGCCGGCCCGGCTGGTCGGCTACGTCGTGCCCGAGGCCGGCGCGGCCGTCACGCCCGAGTCCGTGCGGCACCACCTCGCCGACCGGGTGCCCGACCACCTCGTGCCCGCCGCGGTCGTGGTGCTGGACGAGCTGCCGGTCACGGTCAACGGCAAGCTGGACCGCGCCGCGCTGCCCGCGCCCCGCGCCACCGGCGGCGGCCGCGCGCCCACCACCGAGCGCGAACGGCTGCTGTGCGCGACCGTCGCCGAGGTGATGGGCGCCGAGCACGTCGGCGTGGACGACGACTTCTTCGCCCTGGGCGGCGACAGCATCACCGCGATCGGCGTCAGCAGCCGGCTGCGCGCGCACGGCCTGGAACTGCGGCCGCGGGACCTGCTGGCCCGCCGCTCCCTCGCGTCGCTCGCCGCGGCGGGCCGCGAGGTCGGCGGCGGACCCGCCCCGGTGACCGACGACCCGACGGGTCCCGTGCCCGCGCCGCCGATCGTGCGCGCCCTGCTCGACGCGAACCCCGACCCGGCCGCCGTGGCCGGGTACGCGCAGTGGACCGCGGTGCGGGTCGACGAACCCCTCGCCCTGGACGACCTGGCGGCGGGCCTGGCCGCGGTGCTGGACGCGCACGACGCCCTGCGCCTGCTGGTGACCGACGACGGCCTGGTCGTGCGCCCGCGCGGCGCCGTGCCCGCGTCCGCGGAGGAGGTCCTCGCGGGGGAGGACGAGGTCGTCCGGCTGGCCGGGAGGCTGGCCGCGTCCCTGGACCCGAGGACGGGCGACCTGGTGAAGGTGGCCCTGGTGCGCACCCCGTCGGACGTGCCGGACCGGGTCGTCGTGGTGGTGCACCACCTCGTCGTGGACGGCGTGTCCTGGCGCGTGCTGCTGCCCGACCTGCGCACCGCGTCCACCGGCGGCGCGCTCCAGCCCGTCGGCACGTCGTGGCGCAGGCACGCGGCACTGCTCGCGGAGCAGGGGGAGACCGGCGCGCGGCGCGGCGAGCTGGCGCACTGGCGCGGCGCGGTCGACCACGCGCGCCTGGGCTCCCGCGCGCTGGACCAGGCCGTGGACGTGGTGGCCACCGCGGACCGGACCACCACGACCGCGTCCCCGGGGGTGACCGCCGCGCTGCTGGACGCCCTGCCCGCGGCCTACCGCGCCGGCGTGGACGAGGTGCTGCTGGCCGCGCTGGTGCTGGCCGTGCGGGTGTGGCGGCGCGAGGCCCGCGACGCGGTGGCGGTGACCGTGGAGGGGCACGGCCGGGAGGAACTGGCGCCCGGCACGGACCTGTCCCGCACGGTCGGCTGGTTCACCTCCGAGCACCCGGTGCGGGTGCCGGCCGACGCCGTGCGCGCCGAGGCGGACCTGGCCGACGCGCTGGCGGGCGGCGACGCGGCCGGGCGGCTGCTGAAGGCGGCCAAGGAGGCCCGGCGCGCCGCGCCCGACGGCGGCATCGGCCACGGCGTGCTGCGGCACCTGGACCCGGTGACGCGCGACGAGTTCGCCGCCGCCGGGCCACCCGACCTGCTGCTGAACTACCTGGGGCGGTTCGCCCCGCTGCCCGGCACCGGGTGGCGGCTGCCCGAGCACGACCCGTTCGCCGTGGTCGAGCCCGCGGGCAAGGCCCTCGAACAGGTGCTGGCGCTCAACTGCTTCGTGCACGAGGACGGGGACGGGGGGCCGCGCATCGCGGTCGAGTGGACCGCGGCCGGGCTGGTGCTGCCGCCCGCCGCCGTCGCCGGCCTCCAGGAGGCGTGGGCGACCGCGCTGGGCGCGCTGGCCGCGCACGCCGACCGCATCGGACCCGACGGCGGCGGCCTCACCCCGTCCGACCTGCCGCTGGTTGTCCTCGACCAGGCCGCCGTCGACGCCATCGAGGCCGGCGGCCGGGTCGCCGACGTGCTGCCCGCCACCCCGTTGCAGGTCGGGCTGTCCTTCCACAGCCTGGTGCGCGGCGACGGCGACGCCGACGTGTACGTCGTGCAGGCGATGACGCTGCTGCGCGGCGAACTGGACGCGGACCGGATGCGGGCGGCGGCCGCGGAGCTGCTGCGCCGCCACCCCGCGCTGCGCGTGCACCTGCACACCACGGCCGCCGGCGACGTCGTCCAGGTCGTGCCCGCCGACGTCACCCTGGACTGGCGGCACGTGGACCTGTCGGACCACGCGGACCCGTCGGACCACGCCGGGCGCGACGCCCTGCTCGCCGAGCACTGCCGCGCCGAGCTGGAGCGCCCCTTCACCCCGACCGCGCCGCCGCTGATCCGCTTCCTGCTGTGCACGCTGGGCCCGGCCGAGCACCGGCTGGTCATCACCAACCACCACGCCCTGCTCGACGGCTGGTCCATGCCGCTGGTCGGCCGCACGCTGCCGGCGATCTACGCCGAGCTCGGCGGCGGCCCGGCCGCGCCCGTCGCGCCGTCGCTCGCCGAGTACCACCGCTGGCTGGCCGGGCGCGACCACGACGCCGCGCTGGACGCGTGGCGCGAGGCGCTGGCCGGCGTCGACGGGGGCACACGCCTCGCCCCCGCCGGCGCGGCGTCCACCGTGGACCGCCCGGAGCGGGTGGCGATCGGCCTGGGCGTGGAGTTCAGCGACCGGCTGCGCGCGTTCGCCCGCGATCGCGGCGTCACGCCGACCACCGTGTTCCAGACCGCGTGGGGCGTGCTGCTGGGCAGGCTCACCGGGCGTCGCGACGTCGTCTTCGGCTGCCCCGTGTCCGGCCGGCCCGCCGAGGTCGACGGTGTCGAGGCCATGATCGGCCAGCTCGGCGGCACCGTCCCGGTGCGGGTGCGGCACGCGTCCGGCGAGACCGCCGCGGCGCTGCTGGACCGCGTGCACGAGGAGAGCGTCGCGCTCGCCGAGCACCACCACGTCGGGCTGTCGGACGTGCAGCGGGCCGTCGGCGTCGGCGAGCTGTTCGACACGATGCTGGTGATGGAGAACTTCCCGCTCTCCAGCCGGCGTCGCGCCCCGCTCGCACCCGGCCTGGAGCTGGTGGGCGTGGACATCACCGACGCCACGCACTACCCGCTGACCGTGATCGTCATCCCGGAGGACGAGATCGTCGTCGGCCTCGGCTACCAGCCGCACGCCTTCGACGAGGAGACCGTCCGCGACTGCGGCCGGCGGCTGCGCACCCTGCTGCACGAGATCGTCGACGACCCGGACCGGCCGGTGGAGCGGCTGCGCGCCGTGGACGACGGGGAGCGCGACCGCCTGCTGCGCCTGGGCCTCGGCGCGGAACCCGTCCGCGAGCGCGGCGGCTGCCTGGCGGAGTTCGGCGCGTGGGTCGACCGCACGCCGGACGCGGAGGCCGTGGTGTGCCGCGACCGGTCGCTGGGCTACGCGGAGCTGGACCGGCGGGCCAACCGGCTCGCGCACGCCCTGCTGGCCCGCGGCGTGCGCCCGCAGGACACCGTCGCCGTGCTGCTCGGCCGCGACGTGGAGATGGTCGTGGCGCTGTTCGGCGTGCTCAAGGCGGGCGCGGTGTACGTGCCCATGGACCCGGACTACCCGGCGGAGCGGCTGGCGCACATGCTCCGCGACGCCGCGCCCGCCGCCGCCGTGACGTCCGGCGGCACGCCGGTCGTGCTGTCCGGCCTGCCCGTGCTGGACCTCGCCGACCCATCCACTTCGGACGGCCCGGACGGCTGGGACGCCGATCCCGTCGACGCGCGCCGCGACCTCACCGAGGACTCGCTGGCCTACGTCATCTACACCTCCGGCACGACCGGCAGGCCCAAGGGCGTCGCCGTGCCGCACCGCGGCGTGCCCAGCCTGGTCGCGCTCCAGGAGGACGTCGTCGGCATCGGGCGCGGCGAGCGGTACCTGCACTTCGCCTCGACCAGCTTCGACGTGGCGTTCTGGCAGTTCATGCTGCCGCTGCTGTCCGGCGGCACGTCGGTCATCGCGCCGGAGGAGGTGCGGGTGCCCGGTGACGAGCTCCTGGACTACATCGCCGAGCACCGGTGCACCGGCGTGAACCTGCTGCCGTCGTTCCTGGCCGCCGTGCCCGACGACCGCGAGGTCGACCCGGACGTGTTCTTCGTCGTCGGCGCGGAGCGCCTCGACCCCGAACTGGCCCGCCGCTGGGGCACCGGGCGGCGCGCGCTGTTCAACGCCTACGGCCCCACCGAGGTCACGATCAACTCGGTGACCTGGAAGTACGAGCCCGACGACGACGGACCGCTGCCGATCGGCCGCCCGGACCCCGAGGTGCGCGCCTACGTGCTCGACGGCGGCCTCCAGCCGGTCGGCGTCGGCGTGACCGGCGAGCTGTACCTGGCCGGGCCGAAGCTGGCCCGCGGCTACCTCAACCGACCCGCCCTGACCGCCGAGCGGTTCGTGGCGGACCCGTTCGCCGGTTCCCTCGGCGCCCGGCCGGGTGAGCGCATGTACCGCACCGGCGACCTGGTGCGGTGGCGACCGGACGGGCAGCTGGTGTTCCTGGGCCGCGCCGACCACCAGGTCAAGGTGCGCGGCTTCCGCATCGAGCTGTCCGAGATCGAGACCGTGCTGACCCGGCACCCCGACGTGCGGGCGTGCGCCGTGGTCGTCCGCGAGGACCGGCCCGGCGACCGCAGGCTCGTCGGCTACGTGATCCCCGCCGACGACGCCGCCCCCGACGTCGAGGCGCTGCGCGGGCACCTGTCCGCGGAGCTGCCCGACCACATGGTGCCGGGCGCGTTCGTGCTGCTCGACCGGCTGCCGCTCGGCCCCAGCGGCAAGCTCGACCGGGCCGCGCTGCCCGCGCCGGGCTCGGGCGCCACCGCGCCGGCCCGGGAACCGGCCACGCACGCGGAAGCCGTGCTGCTGGCCGTGTTCCGCGAGGTGCTGGGCACCGACGAGGTCGGCCCGGACGACGCGTTCCTCGACGTCGGCGGCGACAGCATCGTGTCGCTGCGGGTCGTCTCCCGGGCGCGCCGCGAGGGACTGTCCCTGACCGCGCGGGACGTCTTCGAGGGGCGCACCGTGGCCGGGATCGCCGCGCGCTGCGGTGCCGTCGGGCGTTCCGAGGAGGCCCCCGCGACCGGTGACGCCCCGCTGCTCCCGGTCATGCGGGACCTGGTGCGGCGCTCCGGCCCGGCGGCCGACGGGTTCTGCCAGTGGGTCGAGGTGGTCGTCCCCGCGGGCGGCGACCTCGCGACCTGGCACGCCGTGTTCGACGCCGTGCTGGCCAGGCACGACGTGCTGCGCGCCCACCTGGCCGGCGACGTCCTGCGCATCCCCGCCGTCGGCGCGGTGACCGGTGCGGACGTGCTGACCCGCGTTCCCCGGACCGACGACCCGCGCGCGCTCGTCGACCGGCACGTCGCCGACGCCCGCGACCGCATGGACCTGCGCGCGGGACCGCTGCTGCGCGCCGTGTGGGTCGACGCCGGGCCGACGCGTCCCGGCCGGCTCGCCCTGGTCGCGCACCACGCCGTCGTGGACGCCGTGTCCTGGCGCGTGCTGCTCGACGACATCGCCCACGTCCACGACACCGGCCGCCCGCCGGCCCGGCACGGCCAGTCGTTCCTCGGCTGGGCGAAGGCGCTGCGCGACGCCGTGCCGCACCGCCGCGCGGAACTCCCGCACTGGCGGCACGTGGCCGCCGCGCCACCGGCCCGCGTCACGCCGGACCCCGTCCGGGACACCGCGGCCACCGCCGTCCACCACGTCGTCCACCTCGACCCCGCCACGACGCGGACCGTCCTCACCACCCTGCCCGCCGCGTACCGCACCACCCCGGACACCGTCCTGCTCACCGCCCTCGCCCGAGCCGTGGGGGAGTGGCGCGGCACCGAGCCGGACCTGCTGGTGGCCCTGGAGGGCCACGGCCGCCCGCCGCACGCCCCCGACCACTCGGGGCCGGTCGAGCTGTCCCAGACCGTCGGCTGGCTCACCGCCGTGCACCCGGCGCGCGTGCGGGTGCCGGACACCGGAGCGGCCGGGGCGCTGAAGGCGGTCAAGGAGCAGTTGAACGCCGCGGGTGACGGCCTCGGCTACGGCATCCTCGGCGACGAGGCGCCGCCGTGCGCGCCGGAGATCAGCTGGAACTACCTCGGCCGCTTCCCCGCCCGGACCGGCGCGGACACCCCGTGGCAGGCCCCGGCGGACGCCGACCCGCTCGGTTCGGGCGGCGGTGACGACCTGCCGCTGCCGCACGCGCTGATGATCAACGCCCTGGCGCGCGACGACGGTGACGGCGAGGCGCTCGGCATCCGGTTCACCTGGCCCGCCGCCCTGTTCGACGACGTGGAGATCGGTGACCTCGCGCGGCGCCTGGTGGACGCCCTGACCCGCCTCGCGGGCGACCCCGACGTGTCGGCGGGGGCCGGGCTCACCCCCTCCGACCTGCCGCTGGTCCGGCTCGACCAGCGGCAGATCGACGCCCTGGAGGCGAGGGGGCCGGTGGCCGACGTGCTGCCGCCGACCCCGTTGCAGCAGGTGATGCTGCGGCACGCGCGGGCGCACGCGACCGACCCGTACACCGTGCAGGCGGCGTTCTCGCTGTCCGGCCCGCTCGACGTCGGGGCCCTGCGCGCGGCGGGCGAGGCCCTGCTGCGGCGGCACCCCAACCTCGGCGCGCTGTTCCCGGAGTCGCCCGCCGTGCAGGTGATCCCGCGCGACCCGCGCCCCGGGTTCCGGCTCCGCGACGTGGACGACGCGGAACGCGCGCTCGACGAGGACCTGGCGGAGCCGTTCGACCTGGCCGTCGGGCCGCCGCTGCGGTTGACCGTGCTGCGGTCCGCGCCCGGGCGGCACGTGCTCGTCCTGACCAGCCACCACGTGCTGTCGGACGGGTGGTCCGCCCCGCGCATCCTCACCGAGCTGTTCGCGCTCTACGCCGGCCGCGCGCTGCCCGAACCCGTCCCGTTCAGCCGCTACCTGCGCCACCTGTCCACCGCGGACCGCGAGGGGCACCTGCGGGCGTGGGGCGCGGAACTGGCGGACCTGCCCGAGGGCGACTACCTGACCCGGGGCCGGGACCTCGTCGTCGGCGCGGCGGAGCCGGTGCTGTTCCGGGTGGACGCCCCGCTGGTGGCGGCGCTGACGCGGGAGGCGGCGCGGCGCGGCCTGACGCCGAACGCGGTCCTCCAGGGCGCGTGGGCGGTGGTGCTCGCGGCCCGCTCGGGACGGCGGGACGTGTGCTTCGGCGCGATGGTCGCCAACCGGGCCGCCGACGTGGACGGCGTCGAGGAGATCATCGGGCTGCTGGCCGGCACGGTGCCGGTGCGCGTCCGGTTCACCGGGACGGTGGCGGCGTCGCTGGTCGACGCGCAGGCCCGCCGGCAGGCGATGGCGGAGCACGACCACGTCGGCCTGCCCGAGCTGGAGCGGCTGACCGGCCGCGACCGGCTGTTCGACAGCCTCGTGGTGTTCGAGAACTACCCGGTGGACCCGGCGCGGCTGCGCGAACCGGCCCCCGGCCTCACCGTCACCGGCACCCGGTTCCGCGAGCGGACGCACCACCCGGTGACGCTGACCGTCGTGCCGGGGGACGACGGCTGGACGGGCGTCCTCGGCCACCAGGCCGGGGTGTTCGAGCGGGACGAGGTCGAGGCGCTGGCCGCCGACCTGCTGCGCGTGCTGCGGGACCTGCCCGCGCACCTGGACGGCGACGTCACCGCCCTGATCGGGGCGCGGCCGTGAGCGGGGCGACGGGGGTGAAGGTGGACGCGGCGCTGTGGCGCACGGCGTTCACGCTGGTGCTCGGCACGTTCATGGCGACGTTGGACAGCACGATCGTCCTCGTCGGCATCGACGCCCTGGCCGACCGGTTCGACGCGCGGGTCACCGACATCCAGTGGGTCACCACGGCCTACCTGCTCGCGGTGGTCACCGCCGTGCCCGCGTCGGGCTGGCTCGCGGACCGCTTCGGCGGCCGGCGCGTGTGGATCACCGCCGTGGCGGTGTTCCTGCTGGCCTCGGTGCTGTGCGCGCTGGCCTGGTCGCTGCCGGCCCTGGTGGCGTTCCGGGTGCTCCAGGGCCTGGCCGGCGGGCTGCTGCCGGCGACCGGCCAGGCCCTGCTCGCGCGGGCCGCCGGGCGGGAGCGGATCGGCCGCGTGCTGGGCGTCGTCTCGGTGGTGCCCCTGCTGTCGCCGGTGCTCGGCCCGCTGGCCGGCGGGTCGATCCTGGCCGTGGCGGACTGGCCGTGGCTGTTCTACGTCAACCTGCCGGTCGGCGCGGTGGCCATCCTGCTCGCCCGCCGCACCGTGCCCGCCGTGCCGGCCGCCGGTGGGCGCACGCCGTTCGACGTGCGCGGCGCGCTGCTGCTGTCGCCGGGTCTCGCCGTGCTCGTCTTCGGCCTCACCGCCGTGGACCAGGCCGTCCCGCCGGCGGTGGTCGCCGCGTCGATCGCCGCGGGCCTGGCGATGCTGGCCGGGTTCGTCGTGCACGGCCTGCGCACCCGCGGCACCCCGCTGATCGACCCGCGCCTGTTCGCCCGGCCCCCGTTCGGCGTGGCCGCGCTGGCGCTGGTCGTCCTCGGCGCCTCCGTGTTCGGCACGATGTTCCTGCTGCCGCTGTTCCTCCAGACCGGCGGCGGGCTCTCGGCCTGGGAGACCGGCCTGCTGCTCGCGCCGCAGGGGGTGGGCGCGGCGATCGGGTCCGTCCTGGTCACCCGCGCGGTGGACACCGTCGCGCCGCGCACGCTGGTGCTGACCGGCATCGCGCTGGTGGCCGTCGGCACGGCCCCGTTCACGCAGCTCCACCACGACCTGCCGGACGTCGTCATCGCGCTGTCGCTGCTCGTGCGCGGCGCGGGCGCGGCCATGATCGGCGCACCGGTGATGAACATCGTCTACAGCCGGATCGAACCCGCGCGGCTGCCCGGGGCCGCCGGCGCGCTCAACCTGCTCAACACGGTCGGCGGCTCCGTCGGCACCGCCGTCCTCGCGGTCGTGCTGAGCACCAGGTTGACGGCTCGCGGACCCGACACGCCCGCCGCGTTCGCCGACACCTTCTGGTGGGTGCTCGGCTTCGCGCTGGTGGCCGCGCTGGGTGCGACCAGGTTGCCCCGTCCCGTTCACGAGAAGGGCCACGCAGATGCCTGACCAGGACACCCTCCCCACACCGGCCGAGGTGGGCGCGGACCGCTCGGTGGCGGAGGCGGTGGCCCGGCACCGGGGGACCGTCGCCGACGTCCTCGGCGGGCGCGACCCGAGGCTGCTCGTCGTGGTCGGCCCCTGCTCCGTGCACGACCCGGCGGCGACGCTGGACTACGCGGGCCTGCTCAAGGACGCCGCCGACCGGTTCGCCGACGACCTGGTCGTGGTCATGCGCGCCTACCTGGAGAAGCCGCGCACCGTCGCGGGGTGGACCGGCCTGCTCCCCGACCCGACGCTCGACGGCAAGGGCGACATCGCGACCGGCGTCCGGCAGGGCCGGTCGTTCCTGGCCGAGGCCGCGGCGACCGGCCTGCCCCTGGCCTACGAGTTCGTCGACCCGATGCTGGCGCACTACGTGGCCGACGTCGTGACGTGGGGCGCGGTGGGCGCGCGCACCGTGGCCAGCCAACCGCACCGGCACCTGGCGTCGTGGCTGCCCATGCCGATCGGCATGAAGAACTGCGTCTCCGGCCGTCTGGACACGGCGGTGGACGCCATCCGCGCCGCCGGCCTGCCCCACGCCTTCCCGGGGGTGGCCGCCGACGGGAGGCTCACCACCCTGCGCAGCACCGGCAACGCGGACGCCCACCTGGTCCTGCGGGGCGGCCCGACCCCCAACTACGGCGCCGCGCACGTGGCGGACGCCCTCGCCACCCTGGCCGGGGCCGGCCTCCCGCCCCGCGTGGTGGTCGACGCCTCGCACGGCAACAGCGGCAAGGACCACCGCAGGCAACCGGGCGTGGTCGCCGACCTGGCGGCGCAGGTCGAGGACGGCAACCGCGCCCTGGTCGGCGTCATGGTCGAGTCCTACCTGGCGGACGGCAGGCAGGACCTGGCGGCGGGCCGGCTGCGCCCGGACCTGAGCGTGACGGACGCCTGCCTGGGCTGGGACAACACCCTGCCCCTGCTCCGCACCCTGGCCGCCGCCGCGCGGACGCGGGCACGGCGGTAGGGAGCCGGGCCCGCGTCCGGAAGTCCGCCGGGGCTAGAAGTCCACCGTCGCGCACCCCAGGCGCGGACCCGCGGTGCCCGCCTTGCCCGGTTCCGTGGCGGTGCGCTGGGCGTGCACCACGACCGAGCCCGCGCGGCGGTCGGCGAAGCGCCAGCCGACGGTCGTGGCGACGGTGGCGCGGCCCCGGTGGTCGGTGGTGAAGTCCAGCCAGATCTCGTTGGCGGGGTTGGCGTACGCCGGGTCGACCGACGGCTGGGCCGGGTCCACCTCGTGCTGGTGGTGGGCCCCGGCGTCGGTGGGCAGCGCCCCGCACGGGTGCTGGTGGGCGTGCGCGCCGTACGTGCGGTCCGGCAGCAGGCCGCGGACGCTCAGCAGCGCCCTGGTGCCGCCGCGCGTCGGCGTGGCGACGACCACGACGACCGCGCCGGGCGCGATCAGGGCGGTGTCGTAGGTGTAGGCGCGGGTCGCGGCACCCGGTGCGGCGAAGCGGGCCACGGTCACGGCCACACCGCCGGTGACGGGTGCGGCCTCGGCCGGCGGAGCGGTCACCAGGGATGCCAGCAGGGCACCGGCGAACAGGGCGACAGGGCGTTTCACGTCTCGTGCCTTCCGGGTCTCGGCGGCCGTCATCGGTCACCGGAAGTTACCACCCGACTACGCGCCGGTCGTCGAACGGCGCGCACGACCGGGAAGATCACCACGATCGCCAGGGCGAGCACCGGCGTCGACCGCCCCAGCACGAGCTCGCCCAGCGCGTAGTCCGCCGCCGGCACGGCCAGGCACAGCGCGAACGCCCAGCCGGGCGCCGTCCTCGGCTTGGCCGCCCCGGCCCACGGCGTGCGCCGGAGCGGCTTCGCCACCGACAGCCACACCTGGCACGCCAGCGCCGAGGCCATCAGCAGCGACCCGACCCGCATCATCAGCGGCGACCCGCCGGGGTGCAGGTTGGGGCTGAGCACGAAGATCCCGACGTAGAGCTGGGTGAACGTGACGACCGTCTTCAGCAGTACCCACCAGTGCCGGAAGTAGCCCCACGGCGTGAGGCCGGACAGCATCAGCCCGCTGAACGCCGACGTGGTGGCCATGAACTGGAGCACCTCGACGTCGAGCAGCAGCGCCGCGTCGAACGCGGCGAGCCGACCGGGCGCGGACAGCGCGTAGTCGACCACCACGAACAACGCCAGCGCCATGAACATCCACCCGGTGGACGACACGACGTGCGCCCAGACCAGCAGTTTCCGACTCATCGGCGAACCCCCACTAGTAGCCGTACTACATATAGTACGGCTACTGGTGGGGTGGGTGGCTCAGACCCGGCAGGGGCTGCCGCCGGGCTCACCCGGCAACGCCTCCAGGTTCACCCGCGCCTCGCCGAGCACCACGTCGGTCAGCGCGGTGTCGAGCGCGAACGCCTGCTGCACCAGGCTGGACGAGGTCGTCGTCGTGCCGTTGAGCCGCAGCGAGCCGATGACCAGGGGGATCGTCAGGGGCGCGCTGCCCACCGCGATGTCCACCCCGTTGATCCGCAGGCTCGCAATCTGCGAGGAGCCGGCGAACACCGGGTTCAGCCCCGCGTCGCACGTCACCGAGGCGGTCGCCCGGATCACGCCCACCTCGATCGTCACCAGCAGGGTCGTGATCCGGGTGGTCTCCACGCGCGCCGTGGACACCGCGCCGTCGCCGGGTGCCGGCGGCAGCGCGAGCAGGTCGTCCGGCGTCTGGTCGGTGCGCGCGGTCAACGCGGTCGCCCTGACGTTCAGGATGCCCGCGGGCAGGTTCACGTCCGCCACGGTCACGGCGTCGTCCACGCACGGCACGTCCGGCGGGTTCGCCCGCGCCACGACCACCCCGGCGAGGTTCAGCGCGGTGGCCTGGCAGGAGAACACGCCGGTCCGCTCGGATGTGGTGATCCGCAGGTCCGACAGCACCGGGCTCACGCCCGACGGCGACGCGGTCAACGTCGCGCGCACCTCGACGTACCGCCCGACCAGGGCGAACTCCACCCCGTTGGACACCGGCGCGAACGCCTCGCCCGCCAACCCGGCCTCGGTGTCGGACGCGCGCGCCTCCACCGTGATCGAGGTGCCCGGCGGCACGCTGCCCTGCGCCTCGGTGTTCCAGGTGACCGTGCCCCACGTCTGGCCCGCGACACCGCCGTCCTGCACCACCGACCACGTGCCGATCGGCGCGGTGATCTCGCCCAGCACCGAACCGGTCATGTCGCTGTAGTTGTACGGCCCGGCGCCCGCGCCGAGGTCCACGGTCAGGTCGACCGCGCCCACCGGGAACCCGCCGCCGCCCACCGGGCCGGCGTCCGGGTCGATGCGCTGCGCGTTGTTCGAGTTGATGTTGGTGACCCACACCTTGCCGTTGCTGTCCACCGCGACACCGGTGGGCCCGTTGCCGCCGGGCAGCACCACGTTGCCGACGAACGTGCCGTCGGTGCGCAGGTGCCCGACCGTGTTCGTGCCGTTGTCCAGCGCGTGGGCGACCCACACGTTGCCGTCCACGTCGACCGCCACGCCCTGGGCGCGCGGGTGGCCGTGCGGGAACGAGCCGAGCACGTTGCCCGCCGCGTCCATCTTCACCGTGCGGCCGGTGGCGACACCGGTGTGCCAGATCTCGCCGGTGTTCGGGTCCATGCCCAGGCCGTAGTCGCCGTGGGAGGTGTCGAGGCACGCGCCCGTGCCGGTGCCCGGCTCGTAGCGCAGCAGGTTGGCCCCGTACCGGGCCGACCAGAGCGTGCCCGCCTGGTCCACCAGGCCGCCGTACCCGCCGCAGCCGAGGTCGACCGGCGCCGTCAGCGGGCTGCCGTCCGCCCCGGAGATCAGCTGGTGCCGCGTGTTGGACCCGCCGGTCCACAGGTTGTTGTCGGCGTCCACGGCGACCGTGCGGGTGTTCGTGCCCGCGACCCTGCTGTAGGTGATCAGGCACTCGTCGGCGGCGGTCTCGACCCCGCCGTCGGTGTCGACCCCGCCCGCGTTGGTCCACGGCCGGATGTCGCCCAGTCCCCGCGAGGTGGCGAACAGGCCGTCCTGGTCGCGGTCCTCGCAGGTGTTGTACGAGAACGGGCCGACCAGGTGGTCGCCGGTCGGGTTCGGCGTGCCGTCGCCGTTCACGCGCGTGCCGCCCCGGATGACGCCGACGCGGGTCACCGAACCCTGCCCGCCGCCCGCCTCGTTCCGGTTGGACAGCCAGGTGTTGCCGAGCTTGTCGACGGTGGTGCGGGAGGGGTTGCGGCCCTGGCCGTCCGGCGCGGACAGCCATTCACCGAGGATCTCGCCGGTGTCCACGTCGATGCGCACCATCGTGCCGCGCGCGGAGGCGGCGACGTTGACGTAGGGGAAGAAGGTGGTGCGCCGGTCGAGCTGGAGCTGGTCGCCGTTCGGCGCGTCGTGGTTCACGTCCTGGAGCACGCCCTGGTCGAAGTCGGCGTCGAGCGTGTAGAGCACGTCCTCGCCGGCGACCGGGGCCGCCGACGCCGTCGCGGGGAGGCCGACCGGGAGCAGCAGCGCCCCGACGGCCGCCACGGCGACTGATCTTCGTGGATGACGCATGGATCTGCCCTTCTGGGGGTGGGGAGAACTGGGCATTCCCGTCACGTGACACCACGGAGTCGGGCTCCCCGCGAGGCGCGTTACCGCGGTCGGGAAACACCGGTGGGCTTTCGGCAGAAATGGGGTGCACCGGTCACCCCTTTGCCGGCGGTGGACCGTTCAGGTGGCCCAACGCGCATTCCGGCGGGTGACGGCGGAGGCCTTTCGCGGCCGACGACCGGCCCAGCGCACTGGGCCGATCCGGGGATTTCGCGCTGGTCACGGCTGTGTGACCGGACGACGCTCGGTTAACCCGCCGTCCACCGGAACAGCCCGGGGAATTCGTCCGGTGCGCTGAATCGAGACTTGGCACAACGCGCCGCTTGACAAGGCGAGCGCAATTCGCGAATCCTCCGCACGTCCCGGACGCGATCACGCTGCCAAGCCCTGTGCCACCTCCAGGAAGGTTCGACCCGTGACCCACACCCGAGTCCTGCGGTTGGTCGGCGCCGGCGCCGCGGCGCTGGCGCTCGTCGCGGCCTGCGGCACGCCTCCGCCCAAGGAGGGCGCCGCGAGCGGCACGCCCGCGGCCACCGCGAAGTCCGCCGCCGAGTTCGGCGGCCTGGAGGAGCTCGTCGAGGCCGCGAAGGCGGAGGGCAGGCTCAACGTCATCGCGCTGCCCCCGGACTGGGCCAACTACGGCGCGATCATCTCCGCGTTCGAGGCGAAGTACGGCATCGAGGTCGACTCCGCGCAGCCCGACGCCTCCAGCCAGGACGAGATCAACGCGGCCAAGCAGCTCAAGGGCGGCGACCGCGCCCCCGACGTGTTCGACCTGGGCCTCAACGTCGCCCTCGCCAACACCGACGTGTTCGCGCCCTACCAGGTGGAGACCTGGGCGGACATCCCCGACGAGCTGAAGGAGCCCTCGGGCCTCCACTACGGCGACTACGGCGGCTTCATGTCGATCGGCTACGACGCCTCGAAGGTGCCCGCGCCGACCTCGGTGAAGGACCTGCTCAAGCCCGAGTACCAGGGCAAGGTCGCGCTCAACGGCGACCCGACGCAGGCCGGCGCCGCGTTCTCCGGCGTCGTGATGGCCTCGCTCGGCAACGGCGGTTCGGCCGACGACATCGCGCCCGGCGTCGAGTTCTTCGCCCGGCTCAAGGCCGCGGGCAACTTCCTGCCGGTCGACCCGTCGCCCGCGACCATCGAGTCAGGCCAGACGCCGGTCGTGATCGACTGGGACTACACCAACGCCGCGCAGACCGCGAAGCTCGCGGGCAAGGTCGACTGGAAGGTCGTCGTCCCGCGGGACGCCCAGGTCGGCGCGTACTACAACCAGGCGGTCAACAAGGACGCTCCGCACCCGGCCGCCGCCCGCCTGTGGCAGGAGTTCCTGTACTCCGACGAGGGGCAGAACCTGTACCTCGGAGGGCTCTCGCGGCCGGTGCGCATGGACGCGATGGCGAAGGCGGGCACGCTCGACGCCGCCGCCGCGGCCAAGCTGCCCGACACCGGCGGCGAACAGGTGTTCCTGACCCAGGAGCAGTCGGACAAGGCCAAGCAGGTGCTGTCCGCGTCGTGGGCGCGGGCGGTGGGCTGACCGGTGGTCGCACCCGTCACGACGGCGGCCGGGAAGGGCCCTTCGCCCGGGCCCCGCCGGAGGAGGACCGACAGCGGTCCGTCCCGCGCGCCCTGGGCGGCGTGGCTGGTCGTCGTGCCGTTCCTGGCCTACGCGGGCACGTTCCTGCTCTACCCGACGGCACTCGTGCTGGCCGGGGCGTTCCAGGACGGGGACGGTGCGTTCACCCTGGCCAACCTCGCCGAGCTGACCCGGGGCGTCCACCTCCAGGCGTTCCTGCGCAGCATCGAGCTGTCCGCGCTCACCGCGCTGCTCGGCGCGGTGTTCGGCGCGCTGCTGTCCTGGGCCGTCGCCACCGGCCGCCGCGAGGGGGCGCTGCGCCGCGTCGTGATCGCCGGGGCGGGGGTGCTGGCCCAGTTCGGCGGCGTGCCGCTGGCGTTCGCGTTCCTCGCCACCGTCGGCTTCCAGGGCTTCGTCACGACGTTCCTGCGCGACGCGTTCGGCGTGGACCTGTTCGCCACGGGCGCCTGGCTGTTCGAGCTGCCCGGCCTGACCCTGGTCTACACGTTCTTCCAGATCCCGCTGATGGTCATCGTGTTCCTGCCCGCCCTGGACGGCCTGCGCCCCCAGTGGCGGGAGGCGGTGGACAGCCTCGGCGGCTCGTCGTGGACCTACTGGCGGCACGTCGGCGGCCCGATCCTGCTGCCCGCGTTCCTCGGCTCGCTGCTGCTGCTGTTCGCCAACGCGTTCTCCGCCTACGCCACGGCCGCCGCGCTGGTGTCCCAGGGCAGCCCGATCGTGCCGCTCCGGATCCGGGGCGCGCTGACCGGTGAGGTGCTGCTCGGGCAGGAGAACCTGGGCAAGGCGCTCGGCTTCGGCATGATCGTGGTCGTCGCCGTCGCGATGGGCCTGTACGCCCTGCTCCAGCGGAGGTTCACCCGGTGGCAGTGACCAAGAGGGGGATCACGCGGTCCGCGGTCCTGCTGGTGCTCGGCGCGTACTTCCTGCTGCCGCTGGTCGCCATGGCCGAGTTCTCCACCCGGGGTGCGAACGGCACGCGCAGCCTGGAGTCGTGGTCGGGCATCGTCGACGACCCCGACCTGGTCGACGCGATCCTGGTGTCGGTGCAGCTGGCCGTGACCAGCTCGGTGCTGGTGCTGGTGCTGCTCGTGCCGACCATGGCGTGGATCAGGCTCCGGCTGCCGGGGCTGCGCCGGCTCGTGGAGTTCCTGTGCCTGCTGCCGGTGGCGATCCCGGCGATCGTGCTCGTCGTCGGCCTGGCCCCGCTGTACGCGTGGGTCGACCACTTCCTCGGCGACTCGCCGCTGACGCTGACCTTCGCCTACGCGGTGCTGGTGCTGCCGTTCGCCTACCGGGCGATCGACGCCGGCCTGTCCGCGATCGACCTGAGGACGCTCGCGGAGGCGGCGCGCGGTCTCGGCGCGTCCTGGGGGACGGTGCTGCTGCGGGTCGTGGTGCCGAACATCCGCAGCGCCCTGATCGGCGCGTCCCTGCTGTCGGTGGCGCTGGTGCTCGGCGAGTTCACCATCGCCTCGCTGCTGAACTTCGACACGGTGCAGGTGCGGGTCAACCTGCTCGGCAAGCGCGCCGCGGGCGTGTCCATCGCGGTGTCGCTGCTGAGCCTGCTGTTCGCGTTCGCGCTGCTGTTCCTGCTCTCGTTCGTCGGCAGGCGGCGGGACGCCTCCCCCGCGAACGGTTCTCCGGAGGAAGGCTGAGATGGGTTACCTGCGACTCGACGGGCTGCGCAAGTCGTTCGGCGGCCAGACGGCACTCGCCGGGCTCGACCTGGAGCTGGCCGAGGGCGAGCTGGTCAGCCTGCTCGGGCCCAGCGGTTGCGGCAAGACCACCGCGCTGCGGATCGTGGCCGGGTTCGAGACCGCCGACGCGGGTCGCGTCACCGTGGCCGGCGAGGACGTCACCGGGGTGCCCGCCAACAAGCGGGACATGGGCATGGTGTTCCAGGCCTACAGCCTGTTCCCGAACATGACCGCGGCGGAGAACATCGCGTTCGGCCTGCGGCTGCGCCGGGCGCCCGACCGCGGCGCCCGGGTCGGCGAGCTGCTGGAGCTGGTCGGCCTGGCGCACCTGGGCAAGCGCTACCCGCACCAGATGTCCGGCGGCCAGCAGCAGCGGGTGGCCCTGGCGCGGGCGCTGGCGATCCGGCCGCGCGTGCTGCTGCTCGACGAACCGCTGTCCGCCCTGGACGCCAAGGTGCGGGTGGGACTGCGCGACGAGGTCCGGCGCATCCAGACCGAGTCGGGCACGACGACGCTGTTCGTCACGCACGACCAGGAGGAGGCGCTGGCCGTCTCCGACCGGGTGGGCGTGATGTCGCACGGTCGGCTGGAGCAGCTGGACACCCCGGCCCGCGTGTACCGGGAGCCCGCGTCGGCGTTCGTGGCGGAGTTCGTCGGCGTCACGAACGCGGTGTTCGGCACCGCCGAGCCGGGCGGGGTGCGGCTGGGCGCGTTCCGGTTGGCCACCGACGCGGCCGACGGGCTGCACGGCGACGTGAAGGTGATCGTCCGGCCGGAGGACATCGCGATCACCCGGCACGGCGGCGGGGACGACGACGCCCCGACGGGGGACGTGCTGGTGGGCGACGTGCTGGCGCAGAGCTTCCTGGGCCCCGTGACCAGGCTGTCGGTGCGGCTCGGCGGCGGTGGCCAGGTGGTGCGCGTCGACCAGCCCTCCGGCCGCGCGACCGACTTCCCGCCCGGCACGACCGTCGCGCTCGCCCTCGACGCCGGGAGGCTGATGGTGGTCGAGGCGTGACGCCCCGCCGGTCCGCGGGCCGGCACGGCGGAGGGGCCCGCCGCCGGTGCGGCGGGCCCCTCCGGTGCGCTGTGCCGTGCTAGGTCCTCACGAGGTCACCGACGCGGGAACAGGTCCCGGTAGGAGCCCTGCGACTGCACGTTCAGCTCGTCCACGCGCACGAGCTTGCCGGTGACGGTCCGCGGGTCGCGGATGTCCAGCACGTCCAAGCCCTTGGCCATGTCGGACGAGTAGATGTAGCCGTTGTAGTAGTACGCCGACCACGTGCCGCCGCCGGAGCCGTTGGGCAGCGGGCCGCGCTCGAACCAGCCGATCTCCTTGGGGTTGCGGGAGTCGGTGAAGTCCCAGATCGAGATGCCGCCCTGGTACCAGGACTGCACCATGATGTCCCGACCCTGCACCGGGATCAGCGAGCCGTTGTGGGCCACGCAGTTCTCGGTGTCGGCCTGGGTGCGGGAGATCTTGTAGTACGAGCGGAACTCCAGCTTGCGGGCGTCGCCGCGCCCGGTGATGTCGTAGATGCCGTCCGCGCCGCGGGTCTTGCCGATGGTCTCGTTGCACGTCGCCGCGCCGCCGCCGCCGAGCTCGTCGGTGAAGACCACCTTGGTGCCGGCGTTGTTGAAGGTGGCCGAGTGCCAGAACGCGAAGTTCACGTCGTCCTGCACGCGGCTGATCTCGCGGGGCTTCGTCCGGTCGGAGATGTCCCACAGCACGCCGTCACCCATGCAGGCGCCGGCCGCGAGGTCCTTCGACGGGTACACGGTGATGTCGTGGCAGCCGGAGGTGGCCGTCACGTAACCGGTCGGGACGGTGCCCGGTCGGCCGGTGTTGCCGCCGTCCGGGAACAGGACGGTCTCGGACAGCAGCGACGCCGAGGTCGGGTCCTTCAGCGGGACCTTGACGATGGAGATCAGGTCGTGCGGGGGCTGGCAGTCCGGGAACGCCGCGTTCGGGCTGTACGACGAGACGTAGACGTAGACGTCCTTGCCGCGCTTGTCCGGGACGAGGGTGTGCGTGTGCGAGCCGCACTTGGTCTCGACCGACTTGATGTACTTCGGGTTCTTCTTGTCGCTGATGTCGAAGATCTTGATGCCCTCCCACGCGTCCTTGTTGGTCGCGGGGAGCGGGGTGCTGGCGCACGAGTCGTCGCTGCGCGACGAGTCGGTCGACAGGAACAGCAGGTTGTCCTTGACCGAGATGTCGTTCTGCGAGCCCGGGCACAGCACGGAGCTCACGACCTTCGGGGCGCGCGGGTTGCGCACGTCGTAGATCACGAAGCCGTCGTAGTTGCCGTTGAACGCGTAGTTGCCCTGGAAGGCCAGGTCGGACCAGGTCGACGACGAGGTGAACGGGGCCGGCTTGGGCAGGTTCGCCAGGTGCTTGACGTTGCGCGAGTTGCGGATCTCGTCCACGCCCGGGATGCCGGTGGCCGGCTGCTCCTGGCTGGACAGCTGGGTCTCGGACAGGCCGGCCAGGTCGGCGTCGTCCGGAGCCGCGATCGCCTGCGGGGCCATGGCGACCGCCGACAGGACGAGCGCGAACGCCCCCAGGACCGCGATCGGCGCTCTGCGCCGACCTCGGGTAGAAACGCGTGCTTCCACTTCAGGTTCCCCTTCCAACCCTACAGTGCAGGAACCGCAGTATCGCCCGTTCGCAAGGCTAAGTACCAGACCCGATCGTCGGTTGCCGATGACTTTCCGGTTACCGGAACGGCGGGTACGTTGACGCCGTCCGGGTGCAGGAGGGGGTTCGGGATGCGAGTCGTGTTCGTCGCGGTGCTGCTGGCCGTGCTGGCGGGCTGCACGTCGCAGCCGGTGGACGAGGCGCCGATCCTCGCGCCGAAGGGCCCCGGCGAGCAGGCCGAGACCGTGTCGCCCGATGAGGTGGGCACCGACCGCTGGGTCGCGCCCAGCGAGGCGGACGTGACCTACGTGGCGAAGATGATCCTGCACCACCGGCAGGCGCTGGACATGGCGGCGCTCGCGCCGGAGCGCGCGCAGCACGAGACCGTCAAGGGCCTGGCCTCGCGCATCCACGACACCCAGGGCCCCGAGATCGGCGCGATGGAGCAGTGGCGGCGCCAGTACGCCGAGAACGCGCCCGCGCACGGCCACAGCGGCTCGTTGCCCGAGGTGGACCACGCCTCGATGCCCGGCATGGCCACCGACGCGCAGATGGCGGCGTTGGAGGCCGCCACCGGCGCCGAGTTCGACCGCCTCTTCCTCCAGTTGATGATCGCCCACCACGAGGGCGCCCTGCGGATGGCCGTCGACCTGCTGTCGAACGGGTCCGACGTGCGGGTCGAGGAGATGGCCAACGACGTGGTCGCCTCGCAGAGCGACGAGATCGCCCGGATGAGGGCGATCACGATCCCGTGAGCAGCAGGTCCTCCGAGGAGTGGAAGGTCTCCACCGCGTTGCCCGTCACGTGGCGGGCGATGCCGGGGTCGCGCCGGTGCGCCTCCTTGAACGAGTCGGAGGCGACCCACGCGCGGAAGTCGTCCTCGGTGTCGAACTCGTTCACCGACACGTACGGCTGATCCGGGCGCGTGGGGCGCAGCAGCGTGCTCCGGCGCAGGCCCCGGACGCCGGGCAGGTGGGTGCGCATGCCGTCCCGGAAGCGGGCTCGAACTCCTCGGCGCGGTCCGCGGGCACGAGCAGGCGGTTGGTCGCGACGAACACGTGCACCTCCGGGGTTCCCGACGGGGTGTGGGGAACTGTTCCAACGGCGCGTCGGGAAAGCAAGGGCTAGGATCTGGCGGGTGCCCCGGATCAGCGCCGACACCCTCGCGCAGCACCGTGCGAACCGGCTGCGCGCCCTGCTCGACGCGGGCCGCGACATCGTCGCCGAGGAGGGCGCCGACGCGCTGACCCTCGCGTCCCTGGCCCGGCGCGTCGGGCTGTCGCGCCCGAGCCTGTACGAGTACTTCCGGTCGCGCGAGGAGCTGGTCGCCGCGATCGTGTCCGACGAGCTGCCGGACCGGGCGCGCAGGCTCGCCGACGCGGTCCGGGCGGTGGAGGGCGTGCCCGCGAAGGTCGAGGCGTACCTGCGCACCGAGCTGGAGATCATCGCCGACGGCAGCCACGGCGCCGTCGTCGCGCTGTCCGCCCACGCCCTGCCCGAGGCCGCCCGCACCCGGATCCGCGCCGAGCACGAGAAGCTGCTCGCCCCGCTGGTGGACGTGCTGGCCGAGGCCCGCGTGCCCGATCCCGGACTGCGCGCGCTGCTCGTCCACGGCGCCGTCGAGGCCGCCGCGCGCACCCTGCGCCCCGGCGACGCCGGGCACAACGAGACCGTGGTCGCGGCCCTGGTCGCCCAGGTCCTGCACGGGGTGGTCCGCTGATGGCCGACCGGATCGACAGCTGGCTGTGGGCCGTGCGGCTGACCAGGACCAGGCCCGACGCCGCGGCGGCGTGCCGCGGGGGCCACGTGCGCATCAACGACCAACCGGCCAAGCCCTCGTCCGTCGTCGTCCCCGGCGACGAGGTGCGCGCCCGCGTGGGCGACGTGGTCAAGGTCGTCGAGGTGGTCCGCGTGATCCGGAAGAGGGTGGGCGCGGCCGACGCCGCCACCTGCTTCATCGACCGCACCCCGCCGCCGCCCCCGCTGGAGGCGGTGCCCGTGGCGCGGCGCGAACGCGGCGCGGGCCGTCCCACCAAGCGCGAGCGCCGCGTGCTCGACAGGTTCCGCACCGGGCAGCCCTGACCCCGCCTCCGGGTGATCCCCGACCGCGCTCGGGGATCACCCGGAGGCGGTCCAGGGGAGGTCAACCGATCGGTTGACCTCGGGTACGACCGCGCAGGTGATCACTTCCACCGCCCCGCCGACGAGTCTGGGGGCATGGCGATCATCGAAGTGGTCGACCTCGTGAAGAGGTACGACCGGAAGGTCGCGGTGGACGGGGTCTCGTTCACCGTCGACGAGGGGGAGATCTTCGGCATCCTCGGTCCCAACGGGGCCGGGAAGACCACGACCGTCGAGTGCGTCGAGGGGTTGCGCTCGCCGGACGGCGGCACCATCCGGGTGGACGGGCTCGACCCGCGCCGCGACCGAGCCGGACTGCGCTCCCGGCTGGGCGTGCAGCTCCAGCAGAGCGAACTGCCCGACCACATCCGGGTCGGCGAGGCGCTCGACCTGTACGCGTCGTTCCACCGGGACCCGGCCGACTGGCGCGAGCTGCTCGACCGGCTCGGCCTCGGCGACCGCGCGAAGACCCCGTACCGCAAGCTGTCCGGCGGCCAGAAGCAGCGCGTGTCCATCGCGCTCGCCCTGATCGGCAAGCCCCGGATCGCCGTGCTCGACGAGCTGACCACCGGCCTGGACCCGCAGGCGCGCCGCGACACGTGGGCGCTGGTCGAGCAGGTCCGCGACTCCGGCGTCACGGTCGTGCTGGTCACCCACTTCATGGAGGAGGCCGAGCGGCTGTGCGACCGGCTCGCCCTGATCGACGCCGGCAAGCTGGTCGCCGTCGACAGCCCGGCGGGCCTGGTCTCCCGGCTGGACGGCGAGCAGCGCGTCCGGTTCCGGCCGACCGCGCCGCTCGACCTCGCCCTGCTGGCGGACCTCCCGGAGGTCGGATCCGTCGAGCGGCACGGGCCGCAGGTCGTCGTGACCGGCAAGGGCAACCTGCTGCACGCCGTCACGTCCTGCCTCGCCCGCAACCACGTGGTCGCCGCCGACCTGCGCATCGAGCGGGCCGGCCTGGACGACGCCTTCATCCACCTCACCGGCCGCGCGCTCACGGAGTGACCCGATCATGCTGAAGATCGTCGGGATCGAGTGGAAGCTGTTCCTGCGGGAGCCGGTCATGGTGGCGTTCGCCATCGCGTTCCCGACCGTCCTGCTGCTGGTGCTCGGCGCGATCCCCGCCCTGCGCACCCCCGACCCCGAGTTCGGCGACCTGCGGTTCATCGACCACTACGTGGGCACGCTGGTCGTCATCTCGTTCGCGTTCCTGGGGCTGAACAAGCTGCCCCAGACCGTCGCCACCTACCGGGAGAAGGGCGTGCTGCGCCGGTTCTCCACCACCCCGGTGCACCCGGCGAAGCTGCTCGTCGCCCAGGTCGTGGTCAACGTGGCCGCGGGCGCGGTCTCCGTCGTGCTGCTCATGGCCGTGTGCAAGCTCGTGTTCGGCATCGACCTGCCCCACCACCCCCTCGGGTTCCTGGTGACCTGCCTGCTCGGCATGCTGTCGCTGTCCGCGCTGGGGCTGCTGGTGGCGGCGTGGGCGCCGAACGCGCGCGCCGCCGGCGGCTGGGCGACCGTGGTGTTCATGCTGATCATGTTCTTCGGCGGGGCCTACCTGCCGAGGATGCTGCTGCCGGATCTCCTCAACACCATCGGCGACCACCTGCCGCCCGGCGTCGGCGCCCTCCAGGCGTCGTGGCTCGGCGCCGCGCCCGACCCGGTCCACCTGGGCGTCCTCGCCCTGGTCACGCTGGTGGCGGGTACCGTCGCGGCGAAATCCTTCCGCTGGGAGTAGGCATGACGGACAGGCTCGACGTCTGGGAGCGCCGGTTGCACGTGGCGGGACAGGCGATCCCGTACTTCGTGCTGGTCCTGTCCACCGCCTCGTACCTGATGGTCTCCGCGGAGCCGTGGCCGGTCCGGTGGACCAACCTCGGCATCGCGGTCGCCGCGGTGCTGTGGATGCTCTGGTGGGTGGAGCTGCACCCGCGGTGGCACGACCGGACCGGACCGATGGTCGTGTTCTTCCTCGGTGTCCTGGTGTTCTACGGCGTGCTCGGGCTGCGGCACCCCATGTTCGGGTTCTACTCGTTCGCCGGGTACATCTACGCGACCGAGTTCCTGCCGGGGCGCTGGAAGCTCGCCGGGGTGACGGCCACCGCGGTCCTCGCCGCCACCTCGATGCACGGGGGCCTGCCCGTGCCCGAACCGGCGGCGATCGGCCTGTACGCGGTCATGGTGCTCATCGTCGTGGCGGTGGCGTGCACGTTCACCCTGTTCGGCCACTACACCCACGAGCAGTCGTTGCGCCGCAAGGAGATGGTGGCGGACATGGCCGCGATGATCGAGGAGAACGCGGGCCTGCACGCCCAGCTGCTCATCCAGGCCCGCGAGGCGGGCGTGCTGGACGAGCGCCAGCGGCTGGCGCGGGAGATCCACGACACCCTCGCCCAGGGGTTCACCGGCATCATCACCCAGCTCCAGGTCGACGACCACCCGCCGCGCCACGTCGAGACGGCCCTGCGGCTGGCCCGGGAGAACCTGGCCGAGGCACGCCGTTCGGTGCACGCCCTGCGGCCGCCGGCGCTGGAGGACTCGAACCTGCCGGACGCGCTGTCCGAGGTCGCCGCCGGGTGGACCGACCAGACGGGCGTGCCCGCGTCGGTCGCCACCACCGGCGCGGCGCGGCCCCTGCACCCCGAGGTGGAGGTGGCGCTGCTGCGGGCCGCGCAGGAGGCGCTGTCCAACGTGGCCAAGCACGCGGCGGCGTCCCGCGTCGGCCTGACCCTGTCGTACATGGAGGACGTGGTGACGCTGGACGTGCGCGACGACGGCGCGGGGTTCGACCCGGGCACGGCGACCGACGGGTTCGGCCTGGTCGGGATGCGCCAGCGGGTGTCGCGCCTGGCGGGCGCCCTGGTGGTGGAGTCCGAGCCGGGCGGCGGCACGGCCGTGTCCGCGTCGGTGCCCGCCATCCCGGCGGAGGTGGCGCGGTGATCCGCGTGGTGATCGTGGACGACCACCCGGTGGTGCGCGACGGCCTGCGCGGCATGCTCGCCTCCGCCGGGGACGTGGAGGTCGTGGGCGAGGCGGCCGACGGCGCCGAGGCGGTGGCCGTGGTGCGCGCGGTGTCCCCGGACGTGGTGCTCATGGACCTGCGGATGCCCGGCGTCGACGGCGTCACCGCCATCGGGCGGCTGCGCGGCTTCCCGACCCGCGTTCTGGTGCTGACCACCTACGACACCGACAGCGACGTCCTGCCCGCGATCAAGGCGGGCGCCACCGGCTACCTGCTCAAGGACACGCCGCGCGACGAGCTGTTCCGCGCGGTGCGCTCGGCGGCCCGGGGGGAGGCGGTGCTGTCGCCCTCGGTGGCCACGCGCCTGGTGGGCCAGGTCCGCCGGCCCGCGGCCGAGCCGTTGAGCGACCGCGAGGTGGAGGTGCTGGGCCTCATCGCCCGCGGCTGCACGAACCGCGAGGCTGCGGCGAGGCTGTTCATCAGCGAGGCGACCGTGAAGACGCACCTGGTGCACGTCTACGCCAAGCTGGGTGTGAAGGACCGCGCCGCCGCGGTCGCCGTCGCCTACGACCGGGGACTCCTGGGGACCTGAGGTCACCCGTTCGGGAGTTGTCCACAACCGACGGGTAATGTGTCGCCGTCCTCGGCGGACCGGCGCAGCCTGGTCCCATGAGCAGCGACTCCCCCTCCCGCGCCGCGGCGGCCCGCCCGCGTCCCGCCGCCTCAGTAGTCGACCCGGTCCTCCCGGGCGAGCCACGCCGTGAACGGCGCGGCGTCCCGACCGGTCGAGATCCGCTCGACCGGCATGCTCCACGTCTCGCGCGGCCTCCCGAACAGCTCGTGGAACTCGCGGTCGTCGAACCCGGCCGCGGCGGCGTCGTCCCGGTCGGCGGCGTAGAGGACCCGGTCCACCCGCGCCCACAGCGCCGCCGAGAGGCACAGCGGGCACGGCTCGCAGGAGGAGACCAGCGCGCAACCGGTGAGCCGGAAGTCCCCCAGCGCCCGGCAGGCCGCGCGGATCGCCACCACCTCGGCGTGCGCCGTCGGGTCGAGCGCCGAGGTGACCTGGTTGGTGCCGGTGGCGACGACGACCCCGTCGCGCACGACCACCGCGCCGAACGGGCCGCCGCCCTCGGCGACGTTGCGCGTCGCCAGGTCGACCGACTCGCGCAGCCAGGCGTGGTCGGGGGAGAGGGAGGTGGTCATGGGGTGCTCCTCGGGGCGTGCCGGTCCGTGCCGCGGCTGTTCGCCCGGCTCCGGTGTGCGGCGCGGTGGTCCTGGTCAGGTGCCGGTGATGTGCTCCGGCCGCACCGGCACGCGGGTCAGCGCGCGGCCGGTGGCGTCGCGGATGGCCGCGACGATGGCCGGGGTGGCGGAAATCGTAGGTGGCTCGCCCACGCCCCGCACGCCGTAGGGCGCGTTCGGATCGGCCAGCTCCAGCACGTCGATGCTCATCGGCGGCATGTCCAGCACGGTCGGGATCAGGTAGTCGGTGAAGGACGGGTTGCGCACGACCCCGCCCGCGGTCTGGATCTCCTCCATCACCGCGAGGCCCAGGCCCTGCGCCGAGCCGCCCTGGATCTGGCCGATCACCGCCTGGGGGTTGAGCGCCTTGCCGACGTCCTGCGCGCAGCCCAGCTCCACGACCTTCACCAGGCCCAGCTCGGTGTCCACGTCGACCACGGCGCGGTGCGCGGCGAAACCGTACTGCACGTGGGCGTTGCCCTGCCCGGTCACCGGGTCGAGCGGCTCGGTGGCCCGGTGTCGCCACTCGACGGTCTCGTCGACGACCCCGTCACCGAGCAGGTCGGCGAGGTCGGCGGGGTCGAGGTCGGCGGGGTCCCGGCCACCCGCGAGCTTCGCCAGCTCCGCCCGCACCGCCGCGCACGCCGCCTTGACCGCCCCGCCGGTGACGTAGGTCTGCCGGGAGGCCGAGGTGGAGCCGCCGTTGCCGATGGTGGTGTCCATCGGCAGGATGGTCACCCGTTGCACGCCCAGCTCGGTGCGCACGATCTGCTGCACGATCGTCACCAGGCCCTGCCCGACCTCCGCCGCGGCGGTGTGCGCCAGCGCGACCGCCTCGCCGTTGATGACCTGCACCCGCACGCGGGCGGTGGAGTAGTCGTCGTAGCCCTCGGAGAAGCAGATGTTCTTGATGCCGACCGCGTAGCCGACCCCGCGCACGACCCCCTCGCCGTGGGTGGTGTTGGAGACGCCACCGGGCATGTCCCTCAGGTCCACCTCGGCCGGGACCGGCGGCATGGGCTTGTCGCGGACCAGTTCCAGCAACCGCGCGACGGGCGCGGCGGAGTCGACGACCTGGCCGGTCGGCATGACCGAGCCCTCCGCCATGGCGTTGGCGATCCGCACGTCCACCGGGTCCATGCCCAGCGCGTGCGCCAGCTTGTCCATCTGGGACTCGTAGGCGAAACCGGCCTGCACGGCGCCGAACCCGCGCATCGCGCCGCACGGCGGGTTGTTGGTGTAGACGCCCCAGCAGTCGACGGTCGCGTTGGGCACGTCGTAGGGGCCGATGCCGAGCGTGGCCGCGTTCGCCACCACGGCGCCCGTGCTGGAGGCGTACGCGCCGCCGTCGAGGAAGATCCGCGCCCTGACGTAGACGAGCCTGCCCGTGCGGTCCGCGCCGTGCTCGTAGTGCAGCACCGCGGGGTGGCGGTGCACGTGCCCGTAGAACGACTCCTCGCGGTTGTAGACCATCTTCGTGGGCTTGCCGGTGTGCAGCGCGAGCAGGCAGGCGTGCACCTGCATCGACAGGTCCTCGCGCCCGCCGAACGCGCCGCCGACCCCGGAGAGCGTCAGCCGCACCTTCTCCAGCGGCAGTCCGAGCGCCGCCGCCACCTGCGCCTGGTCGACGTGCAGCCACTGCGTGGCGACGTAGAGGTCGACGCCACCGTCCTCGGCGGGCACCGCGAGCCCCGACTCGGGTCCGAGGAACGCCTGGTCCTGCATGCCGACCTCGTACCGGCCGGTGACGACCACCTCGGCGGTGGCGTCCTGGTCGCCGCGCCGGATCGGCACGTGCCGCACGAGGTTGCCACCGGGGTGCAGCGGCGTGTCGTCGGCCGCGGTCTCCATGTCCACGACCGGGGTGAGCACCTCGTACTCGACCCTGACGCGCTTCATGGCGCGCGTGGCCGTCTCGGGGTGGTCGGCGCCGACGAGGGCGACGGGCTCGCCCTGGTAGCGCACGACGTCCTCGGCGAGCACCGGCTGGTCCTTGTGCTCCAGGCCGTAGCGGTTGAGCCCGGTGACGTCCCGGTGCGTGAGCACGGCGTGCACACCGGGCACCTTCAGCGCCTCGGTGAGGTCCACCGACACGATCCGCGCGTACGGGTGCGGGCTGCGCAGGGTCGCGCCCCAGATCATGTCCTCGTGCCACAGGTCCGAGGCGTAGGCGAACTCGCCGCGCACCTTGAGGTTGCCGTCGGGTCGCTGCGGGCTGGAGCCGATCCCGCCCGACACCGAAGAGGTCAGTCCAGCGGGGGTCAGGCTCATCGCGTCCCCAAGGTCGGTGTCGTCGAGGCGGGTGTCGTCGAGGTCGGTGTCGTCCGCGGTGGCGCCCCGGACGCGCGGGACGGCGGGAGGTGGCTGGTCGTGGCCCTGCCCGCCGACCCCGCCCTGCTCACCGCCCCGCCGGCGTCGCGGCGTGGCGTGGTCATGCGGACCCCTTCAGCCGGGTGGCGGCGGCGCGCAGCTCGCGCGCGAGATCGGTCTCCGAGGCGGTGCGCAGCTCCCCGTCGACCACGACGGTCCGGCCGCCGACCAGCAGCAGCTTCAACGTCGGCAGCGGACCGAGGACGAGCGCGGCGACCGGGTCGTCGATGCCCGCGTGGTCGAGGCCGTCGAGCCGCCACACGGCGAGGTCGGCCAGCTTGCCGGGCTCGATCGAGCCGAGTTCGGCGTCCCGGCCGAGGCAGCGCGCGCCGCCCATGGTGCCCAGCCACAGCGCCTGGCGCACGTCGAGCGCCTTGGGGCCGCCGCGCTGGCGGGCCTGGAGCACGGCCTGGTGCAGTTCCTCGACCATGCCGCACGACTCGTTGGACGCCGCGCCGTCCACGCCGAGGCCGACCGGCGCGCCCGCGTCGAGCAGGTCGCGGACCGGGGCGATGCCCGTGCCGAGCCGGCCGTTGGACGTGGGGCAGTGCGCCGAGCCGGTGCCGGTGGCGCCGAGCCGCGTCACCGCGTCCGGGGCGAGGTGCACGGTGTGGGCGAGCCACACGTCCTCGCCGAGCCAGCCGACCCGCTCGGCGTACTCGGTGGGCGTGCAGCCGTACTCGGCCCGGCACTGCTCCTCCTCGTCGACGGTCTCGGCGAGGTGGGTGTGCAGCCGCACGCCCTTGGCGCGGGCCAGTTCGGCGGCGCCGGTCATCAGCTCCCGGCTCACCGAGAAGGGCGAGCACGGGCCGACGGCGACGCGCACGAGGGCGTCCGCGGCCGGGTCGTGGTGGTCGTTGACGGCCTGCTCGGTGGCGATGAGCGCGGCCTCGGTCTCCTCGACGAGGTTGTCCGGCGGCAGCCCGCCCCGGGACCGGCCCCGGTCCATCGAGCCGCGCACGGCGTGCAGGCGGATGCCGACGCGCCTGCCCGCACCCACCAGGGCCTCGAACTGGTCGCCGCCCTCGCGCGGGAAGACGTAGTGGTGGTCGGCGGCCGTGGTGCAGCCGGTGGTGGCGAGCCGGGCGAGGCCCGCCGAGGCGGCGGCGTGGGTGATCCCCGCGTCGAGGCCGCCCCACACCGGGTAGAGCGTGGTCAGCCACTCGAACAGGGTGGCGTCCTGGGCGATGCCGCGCGTGGCCCACTGGTAGAGGTGGTGGTGCGTGTTGACCAGACCGGGCGTGACGAGGCAGCCGGTGCCGTCGACCCAGGTGTGCGGGCCCGCGGGCCTCGGGGCCTGTCCGGGGCCGACCGCGGTGACGCGGCCGTCCTCGACCACGACGTGGCCGGAGGCGATCTCGGTGCCGGCGGCGTCCACCGTCGCGATGGACGCGCCGTCGACGATGGTGGACGTCATCGCTTCGACGCCGCCAGCCGCACCGCGTCGAGGATCTTCTCGTACCCGGTGCAGCGGCACAGGTTGCCCGCCAGCGCCTCGCGGATCTCCGGGTCACCGGGGTGCGGCACGCGGGCGAGCAGGTCGTGCGCGGCGACCACGAGGCCGGGGGTGCAGAACCCGCACTGCACGGCGCCCGCCTCGATGAACGCCTCCTGCACCGGGTCGAGCCGCTCCCCGTCGGCGAGCCCCTCCACCGTGCGCACCTCGCGGTCGTGGGCCTGGCCCGCGGCGACGAGGCACGAGCAGACCGGCACCCCGTCCAGGTACACCGTGCAGGAGCCGCACTCGCCCTGCTCGCAGGCGTTCTTGGAGCCGGGCAGGCCCAGCCGCTCGCGCAGCAGGAACAGCAGGCTCTCGCCCTCCCACACGTCGTCGGCGACCCGCCGCTCGCCGTTCACCGTCACGTCCACGCGCATGTCAGGCGACCTTCCCGGGGTAGTCCTGCCACGCCCAGCCGAGCGTGCGGCGGGCGAGCACGGAGAGGGCGTGCTTGCGGTACGCGGCGCTGCCGCGCACGTCGTCGATGGGGCTCGCGGCCTCGGCGACCAGCTCGCCGAACCGGCGCTTCACCGAGTCGGGCAGGGGTCTCGGCGACTCCCACTGCCCGGTGGCGGTCAGTTCGGCGGACAGGAACTCCTCGGCCGCCGACGCGCGCCGGGGCGTGGGCGCGGCCGACCCGACGGCCGCGCCGACCCGCCGCTGCTCGGGGTGCAGGGCCACGGCGAACGAGCACACCGCGATGACCATGGCGTTGCGGGTGCCGACCTTGGCGAACTGCTGGGGCGCCCGGGCGGCGGGCAGGCGCACGGAGGTGATCAGCTCGTCGGGCTCCAGCGCGTTGCGCTTCACGCCCAGGTAGAAGTCGGCGGCGGCGATGCGGCGCGTGCCGCGGGTCGACGCGACCTCGACGACGGCGTCCGCGACCAGCAGCACCGGGTGCGCGTCGCCCGCGGGGGAGGCCGCGCCGAGGTTGCCGCCGACCGTGCCCCGGTTGCGGATCTGCGGCGAGCCGACGGTGCGCGACGCCATCGCCAGCCCCGGCAGGCGGTCGCCCAGCTCCTCGATGATCCGGGTGTACGTCACGCCCGCCCCGACGCGCACCGAGCCGCCGTCGACGTCCCAGGTGCGCAGGTCCTCGACGCGGGTCAGGTCGAGCAGCGCGGCCGGCCTGCGGTGGTCGAAGTTCAGCTCGACCATCACGTCCGTGCCGCCCGCGATCGGCACGGCGTCCGGCCGCTGCGCCTTCAGGGCCAGTGCTTCGGCGAGGCTGTCGGGGCGAAGGAAGTCCATCGGCTACCTCGGAGGGTGGGTGCTGCGGTGTGTGGGCCAGTACACAGAGTGGCGGGGGTGGTCGGCTACGGCGGTGGCGCATGAATCCCAGCCTGCTACCGGGAGTGGATTCGTGCTTTCCTACGAACACGATCGGACGAGGCTAGACGCGCCGGGTGACGCGGAGGGGACGTGCGTGTTGCTGGTTCGCAGCCTGGTGGGGATGCCCGAGCTCCGACTCCGACCGGTCGTCGGCGCGGACCTGCTCGACCGCCCGGTGACCGGGCTCTACGGCACCGAGCTGCCCGACCCCGCGCGCTACCTGTCGGGCGGCGAGCTGGTGCTGTCCGGCCTGCTGTGGCACCGCACGGACGCCGACTGCGACACGTTCGTGGCGTCGCTGGCCGCCTCCGGCGTGGCGGCGCTGGCGGCCGGCCCACCCGAGGCGGGCGCGTTGCCCCCGGCCCTGGTGGAGGCGTGCGAACGACACGGCGTGCCGCTGCTGGAGGTGCCGGTGGACCTGTCGTTCGCGACGATCACCGAGCACGTCGTGCTGGAGCTGGCCGCCGAACGGGTCGGCGCGGCGGGCGCCCAGCTGGACCGGCACCGGCGGTTGCTGACCGTGGTCGCCGACGGCGGCGACCTGGCGGAGCTGATCGCCGCGGGCGCGGCCGAGCTGGGCGCGCCCTGCCTGGTGCTCGCGTGCACCGGTCACGTCGTGGCGGGACCGGAGCCGGACGACCCGGCCTTCCTGGTCCGCGAGTTCCTGCTGGCCGACCGGCTCCCGCGAGTGGTGCGCGGGGTGACGCTGCTGCCGGTGGCCGCGCGCGGCGGGCCGAGGCTGACGTCGTGGGTCCTCGTCGTCTCCGGCGACCGCACCCGCGACGAGGTCGCCGCCGAACTGGCCAGCCTGGTGGGGGTCGAACGGGCGCGCGTCGTGCAGGGGCGGGAGATCGAGAACCGCGCTGCGGGCCCCCTGCTGCGCCAGGTGCTGGCGGGCGGTGACCTGTCCGCCCGCGTGGCCGCCGTCGGCTGGGACCCCGACGCCCCGCTGCGCGTCGTGGCGGCCTCGTTGTCCGGCGGCAGGGCCGCGACCACCGCCGGCGCCGCCGCCCTGCTCGAAGAGGTGCTGGCGGCGGTCGCGCCCCGGTCCCTGGTGGCCGGGATCGGCGACGAGGTCTACGCGCTGGCCCCCGCCGGCCCGTGGGTGGACGACGTGCGGTCGGCGCTGCGCGTCCTGGAACCGGGCCTGGGCGCCACCCGCTTCCTGGTCGGCATCTCGTCCCCGGTGGGCCACACCGGTCTGCGCGGCGCGGCGGAGGAGGCGTCGCACGCGCGCAGGCTGGGGGAGCGGCGAGCCGGCCGGACCCAGGTCGTGGCGGGCGAGGAGATCGCGTTCCACCAGCTGCTGCTGGCCGGCGTCCCGGAGGAGCTGAGGGGCTCCCTGCGCCGCCGCCTGCTGGGTCCGGTCATCGACTACGACGCCGAGCACGGCTCGGACCTGCTGGGCAGCCTGCGTGTCTTCCTCGACTGCTCGGGCTCGTGGACCACCGCCGCCGGTCGCCTGCACGTCCACGTGAACACCCTGCGCTACCGCATCGGCCGGGTGGAGGACCTGCTCGGCGCGGACCTGTCGAACTTCGCCGAACGCGTCGACCTCTACCTGGCACTCCAGGCGGGCTGACGCAGGCCGGCACACCGCGCGGCCGAGCCGGGACGTCATGCCGTACCCGTTGTCCGAGGACCTGCGGTCCGTCGACGACCTGCCCGTCGACGACCTGCCCCCCGATCGGACCGCTCACCACCGTGCACGACGGCCTGCGCGCGGCCGAGCGGGGCATCGACCTGAACGATCCCGTCCGGGGCGTGCCGACCGGCGAGGGCCGGGGCATCGAGGTGGACATCGGCCACCACGACCCGGTCGAGGCGATCGCGCCGCACGTGCGCGGCGGCGGTGACGGCGCGCTCGCCGCGATCCTCGGCCTCGGGAGGGGACCCGCCGCCTGGCACGGGTTCCAGCCCTACCGCGACCAGGTGTTCCGCGACCAGCCCTGGCCGCTCGTGGGAGCACGGCGCCCACTCCCCGCACCGGCGGCCGGTGCCCACGCACCCCACCAGGCGGTCCGCGGCCTCCTCGGACATCGCCGGCCGGCCACCCGCACGTCGCCCCGCGCGGCGCGGGTACGCGCACGTGGTGCGTCGACCCTGGACGAAGGCGGTCGCGGCGGCCGTCCTTCCTGTCGCTTTCCTGTAGGGCCTTCTCCCCGCGCCGCCCGTCGCGGAAGACTCGCGGCGGACTCAACCGTGAAGGAGTGGTCATGTCTCGCACACTCGGTGCGCTGGCCGCCGTGGTGCTGGGGGTCTCCCTCGTCACCGCCGCGCCCGCCACCGCAGCGCACGCGTTCCCCTCCGGGTTCCCCCTCCCCGACGGGTTCCTGCCGGAGGGCATCGCGATCGGGGACGCGCCCACCGCGTACTTCGGGTCGCGGGCCGACGGCGACCTGTTCCGGGTCGACCTCCGCACCGGGCGGGGCGAGGTGTTCAGCCAGGGGCCCGGCACGGCGTCGGTCGGTTTGAAGGTCGATCGGCGCGAGCGGCTGTTCGTGGCGGGTGGCGCCGGGGGCGACGGCCGGGTGGTCGACGCGAGAACAGGAGAGATCCTCAGGAGTTACCACTTCGCCGGGAGCGACACGTTCGTCAACGACGTGGTGATCACCGACGAGGCCGCCTACTTCACCGACTCGCGCAAGTCCGTGCTGTACAAGATCCCTTTCGGCCGGTTCGGCGCCCTGCCCGAGTCGCACACCCCGATTCCGCTCACCGGCGACTTCGTGCTCACCCCCGGCGTGAACAACGCGAACGGGATCGCGGAGACCCCGGACGGCAAAGCGCTGCTGATCGTCCAGAGCAACACCGGCCAACTGCACCGGGTGGACAAGAGGACCGGCGTGACCGATCTCGTCGACCTGGGCGGCGAGGTGCTGACGAACGGTGACGGCCTCCTCGTCGAGGGGCGGACCCTCCACGTGGTGCAGAACAGGCTGAACACCGTGGCGGTGTTCGGCCTCACCAGGGACGGGAGCGGCGGGAGGTCGGTGACCAGGATCACCGACCCGCGGTTCGACGTGCCCACGACGGTCGCCTCGTTCGGTCACCGGCTGTACCTGCCGAACGCGCGCTTCACCACCCCGCCCACGCCCACGACGACGTACGACGCGGTTTCCGTTCCCCGGGCGTGAACCGAACGGGAAAGTCGGGGGGTCGGTGTTCAGAAGTTCACATCGGCCCCCTGTTCGTGGCATCACTCGACTGGGTAACCTCATCGTCGCGTCGCGCAAGTGATCGCTGTCTCTTCGTAATAATGATCTTCTGGTGTTACCGTTCCGTGGCCGATCGGGTGAAGAAGAGGCAGTGGTCCTAGCGCTGCGTCTGACCTGCCAACGAGGACGAGGCTGCGGAGCGCTGTGAAGCAGAAGAGCACCACGGAGACGAACTACAAGACCATCCGTTCACGGCTCACGGGTGTCGTCGTCGTCGTCCCCAGCATCGTCCTGCTCATCATGTGGGCCCTGTTCTCCTCCTACACCGTCTTCGACGGCTTCTACCTGCGCGCCGTCGCCTCCGGCGTCAAGGACGCCTCCATCCCGGCCGTCCAGTCCTTCGCCGCGATCCAGAAGGAGCGCGAGCTGAGCATGACGGCGCTGAGCCAGCCGGACCGCGGCACCAGCGACCTGGAGGCCCAGCAGCAGGCCACCGACCGCTCGGTCACCGAGATGCGCGCCGCGTTCGAGGAACTGGCGTCCTCCGCGCCGCAGGAGATCGTCGACCGGATCAACGCGCTGAACGCGCTGCTCGACCAACTGCCGCAGCGCCGGTCCGCGCTGGAGTCCGGCCGCGCCTCCAAGACCGAGATCTACACGTACTACAACAGCGTCCTCGACGCGGGCAACGCGCTGTTCAACGTGCAGGCCCGCATCGTGCCCGACCACCAGTCGGTGCAGAACGCCATCACCGCGGCCGACTACTTCAAGGCCTCCGACTGGATGTCCCGCGCCACCTCGCTGGCCTCGGGCGCGCTGGCCGCGGGCGAGTTCACCCCCGAGGAGCACGTCGAGTTCGCGAGCCTGGTCGGCGCCTACCACTCGTCCTACGACTCGATCGCCCCCTACGCCCTCCAGCGGACGCGCGAGCACTACCAGTTCATGGTCGACGGCGACCCGTGGAAGCGGCTGATCGAGTTCGAGAACAGGCTGGTCCAGAACGGCGACGACCCGGCCCGGGCCGGCACGCTCCAGGACTGGCAGAACCTCAGCGGACCCATCTCGGCCGAGCTGACCGCCCTGGTGGACGAGCAGGCGTCCGACGCCGTCGAGGTCACCATGGCCCGCGGCGAGAGCAAGTTCCGCACCGTGCTCATCGGCTCCCTCATCGCCCTGCTCGCCGTGATCATCGGCATCCTGATCGCGGTGCGCACGTCGAACCGCCTGGTCAACCGCGCCCTGATCACCCGCCTCGCGGCGCTGAAGAAGGACTCGCTCGCCCTGGCCCACGAGCGCCTGCCCGACATCGTCGACCGGCTGCGCGAGGGCAAGCACGTCGACGTCGAGGTCGAGGTCCCGCCGCTGGACTACGGCAGCGACGAGATCGGCCAGGTGGCCGACGCGTTCAACGCCGCCCAGTACACCGCCGTCGCCGCGGCCGTGAAGGAGAGCCAGGCCCGCGAAGGCGTCAACCGGGTCTTCCTCGACATCGCCCACCGCAACCAGGGGCTCGTGCACCGCCAGCTCAAGATCCTCGACAAGCTGGAGCGCGAGGAGGAGAACCCCGAGCAGCTCGACGCGCTGTTCCAGCTCGACCACCTCGCCACCCGCGCCCGCCGCAACGCCGAGAACCTGATCATCCTGGCCGGCGAGCAGCCCGGGCGGCAGTGGCGCAAGCCCGTCCGGCTCCAGGACGTGCTGCGCGCCGCCGTCGCCGAGACCGAGCAGTACGTGCGGGTGAAGGTCAACCCGATCCCCGACACCGCGCTGGTCGGCGCGGCCGTCGCCGACACCATCCACCTCGTCGCCGAACTGGTCGACAACGCCACCGCGTTCTCCTCGCCGCGCTCCCAGGTGCAGGTCCACGCGAGCGAGGTCCCCCAGGGCATCGTGGTGGAGATCGAGGACCACGGCCTCGGCATCAACCCGGAGGACCGCGAGCAGCACAACGCCATGCTCGCCGACCCGCCGGAGTTCGACGCGATGCGCCTGCGCGGCGAATCACGCCTCGGCCTGTTCGTCGTCGCACGTCTGGCCGCCCGCCGGGGCATCCACGTCGAGCTGCGCGAGTCGCCCTACGGCGGCACGCTGGCCCTCGTGCTGATCCCGTCCTCGATCGTCGCGGGCCCCACCACGGCGACGGAACCCGCCGAGACGCGGCAGCTGCCGCGCCGCACCTACCACGAGATCCCGGAGCAGGGCGACGACTCAGTGCGAGACGCCAGGTTTCCCGACAACTCCCGCGACCTGGAGGGCTTCTGGGCCCAGGCCGAGGCGGCAGCCAACGCCGAAGCCGACCCGAATCCCCTTCCAGAGGTCGAGCGACTGAGCGGCGGGCTCGACCTGCCGAAGCGCAGCGGCACCCTGGACCTGTCGCAGCGCAGCGGCGAGCTGGAACTGCCGCAGCGCAAGCGGGCCCCCGAGGAGCGGCCCGCGAACAACGGCGAACCGGCCGCCGGTGGCACCGGCCCCGGCGGTCGACCCGAACTGCCACGCAGGCGCCGCCAGCAGAACCTGGCGCCCCAACTGGTGCGCAACGATTTCCACCCTTCGCCCGAACCGCTCACCGAGGTCGATCCCGAGCAGTCCGCCGAGAAGGTCCGCAAGGGGCTGTCGGCGTTCCAACGGGGCACCCGCGACGCCCGCCGGACCTCCGGCGACGACCTCGAACCCTGACCAGCAGCAGTGGCCGGACGACTGGAAACCGGAAAGGCAACCCGATGAACGACATGAGCAGCCAGCACAACGAGCTGAACTGGTTGTTGGAGGACCTGGTCGGCCGGGTGGTCGGAGCGCGCCACGCCGTGGTCCTCTCCGCGGACGGTCTGCTGCTGGGCCGTTCACCAGGACTGTCGAAGGACGACTCGGACCACCTGTCGGCGATGGCCTCCGCGTTCCAGAGCCTGGCCCGCGGCACCGGCCGGCACTTCGGCGGTGGCGCCGTGCGGCAGACCATCGTGGAGATGGAGCACGCCTACCTCTTCGTCACCGCGGCAGGCCACGGCGCGTGCCTGGCCGTGCTGGGCGAAGAGGACTCGGACATGGGCATGATCGCCTACGAGATGAACATGCTGGTCAAGCGGGTCGGGACCTACCTGTCGTCGGCGCCGCGCGGGACAGCCGCCGCGAGCCTGCCGACCGCCCGAAGGTCTTCCTGATGCCGCCCCGCGAGGACTGGTGGTACGACGAGGCGGCGGGCCCCCTCGTCCGGCCCTACGCCATGGTGCGCGGCCGGACCCGTCCGCTGCGCCCCGAACTGCACCTGGTCACCCAGGTGCGCGCGATGCCCTCGCCGTCGGACCCCGACGCGCTGTCGGTCGAGCACCTGGAGATCATGGAGCTCTGCCGGCGCCCGTTGTCCGTGGCCGAGGTCGCCGCCTACCTCGACGTCCCCCTGGTGGTCGTCAAGGTCCTGTTGAGCGACCTCATCCAGCGAGGTGACGTCGTGATCCGAGATCCCGCCCGAGTCCCGCAAGTGCCGGACCGGAACCTGCTGCAGGCTGTGCTGGATGGTGTCCGTGGAATCTGAGCGGCCGGGTGGGGAACTGCTGGTCCCCACCCCAGTCAAGATCGTCATCGCCGGGGGGTTCGGCACCGGCAAGACGACGATGGTCAACTCGGTCAGCGAGATCCCCCCGCTGCACACCGAGGAGCTGCTCACCGAGGCCGGTGTCGGCGTCGATGACGTGGTCGGGCTGGAGAACAAGGAGACCACCACGGTCGCCCTGGACTTCGGTCGCATCACCATCAACCCGGAGGTGGTGCTGTACCTGTTCGGCACCCCCGGCCAGAACCGCTTCTGGTTCATGTGGGACGAGCTCGCCTTCGGGGCGATCGGCGCGGTCATCCTCGTCGACACCCGGCGGCTGGACAGCAGCTTCCCGTCGATCGACTTCTTCGAGCGTCGCGGCATCCCGTTCATCATCGCCGTGAACTGCTTCGAGGGAGCCCACAACTACGAGGTCGAGGAGGTCCGCCGGGCCCTCGACGTGGACGCCGCGATCCCGCTCGTGCTGTGCGACGCGCGGGATCGCGAGTCGGCGAAGTCGGTGCTGATCAGCCTGATCCAGCACACGATGGACCGGCTCGACGCGATGGCCTGAGCCGTGCCGGCCTGACGGGACGCCGACCCGGGACACTACCGCCCAGGAACGCGCCGGTCGGGTGAACGCTCCGCAGGGGTCCCCGCCCAGGGGACCCCTGTTCTCGATCCTACCGACGGGGTCCGACGATTCCCGGCCCCGGAATGCGCCGAGCGGTACGTCCGGGACGCCCTGCCGGCGCGGCTCGACGACCTCGCCCCGACACGCGGTGGCGCGCCGGCGCTGCCGGTCCTGGAGCAGGCCGACTCCTGGGAAGCGCGGTCGCCCGCGGTCCCCAGGCCGACCTCGTCCACCCTCGCGCCGCTCGTCGGGACCCGGTCGGCCGTGCCCGACGCCGCCGTGCTGGTCCGGTCGGACGGCGGCGTCCGACCGGACCGCGGCACGATCGGCGACCGGCCCGCCTGACGTTCCCGCGTGGCGGGGGCGCGGAGGCCCCGTCCGCTCAGGACACGGGTTCCAGGCGGCAGTTGAAGTGGCGCAGCAGGGGCGGGGCGTGGGTCAGCCGGTAGCCGGGGACCCGCTCCGGGTCCTGCGCGATCCCGGCCAGGACCTCGCCGACGTACTCCAGGTGGCTCTGGGTGTAGACGCGGCGCGGGATGGCCAGGCGGACCAGCTCGTACGGCGCGGCCTTGAGCAGGTTCCCCCCGTCGTCCAGCTCGCCCAGGTAGAGCGAGCCCAGTTCGGCGCACCGGATGCCGCCCGCCAGGTACAGCTCGGTCGCCAGGGCGAACCCCGGGAACCGCGCCGGCGGGAGGTGCGGCAGCAGCCGGCCGGCGTTGAGGTACACGGCGTGCACGCCGGTCGGCCGGACGCTGTCCACGCCGGCGGCGGCGGCGAGGTCCGCCACGTACGCCGTCGCTTCCGCGCGGGCCCGCAGGTACGACGGCTCGGTGACCTCCAGCAGGCCCTGGGCCAGCATCTCCAGGTCGCGCCCGGCGAGCCCGCCGTAGGTGCGGAACCCCTCGGTGGCGATGAGCAGCAGCTCGCACTTCTGCGCCAGCTCGGGGTCCTTGACCGCCAGCAACCCTCCGATGTGGACGATCGCGTCCTTCTTCAGGCTCGCCACGCAGCCGTCGGAGATCCGGAACGCCTCCTCGGCCACCTCGCGCGGCGTGCGGTCGGTGTAGCCGGGCTCCCGCTGGGTGACGAGCCAGGCGTTCTCGGCGAAGCGCGCGGCGTCGAGGAAGAACGGCACGCCGTGCCGCCGGGCGATGGCCGCCGCGGCCTTGAGGTTCCCCATCGACACCGGCTGGCCGCCGCCGCCGTTGTTGGTGATGGTCATGAGCACCAGGGCGACGTCCTGGGGACCGGAGAGCACGGCCTCCAGCGCGTCCAGGTCGATGTCGCCCTTGAACGGCGCGTCGCTGTCGAGGTCCTTGGCGGCCTGGCACGGCAGGTCGACGGCCTGGCCGCCGAGGATCTCGACGTTCGCGCGCGTGGTGTCGAAGTGGGTGTTGCTGACGCAGACCTGGCCGGGCTCGAGCAACGCGGTGAACAGGATGCGCTCGGCCGCGCGACCCTGGTGCACGGGCCACAGGTGCGGGTAGCCGGTCAGGTCCTCCACCACGTCGCGGAACCGGTAGTAGGAGCGCGCGCCCGCGTAGGTCTCGTCACCGCGCAGCCCGGCGGACTGCTGCTCCGCCGACAGGGCGCCGGTGCCCGAGTCGCTGAGCAGGTCGATCGTCACGTCGGCGGCGGCGAGGTTGAACGGGTTGTACCCGGCGGCGGCGAGCGCCCGTTCGCGGTGCTCTCGCGTGGTGATCGGGATCGGCTCCACGACCTTGATGCGGTACGGCTCCATGATGGGCACTGCGAACTCCTAGACAACCAGGCTGACCGGGCGCGGGGACGCCACGTCGTACGCCTCGGACGACAGGTACACGGTGATGCCGGGGCGCGGCCTGCCCATGCGCAGCGACACGTGCGCGATCAGGCCGACGCCCTCGTCGAGCGGGCGCCTGGCGACGGCGCGCAGGGCGTTGTCGAACTGGGCGGGGTCGAGGCCGTACTTCGCCATGACCTGGAGCACGCGCCTGCGGGCTTCCTCGTCGTCCGCGACGTAGTCCCTGATGGGCACGTACAGGGAATACCCGCTGGGGGCGGCGACGTCGCCGTCCAGGAACGTGTAGCTGGAAATCAGCGGGCGCCCGTCGAACGCCTCCGTGCGGCCGCCGGTGAGCAGGCAGAAGTCGGGCACCCTGTCCACGTCGACGCCGTGGGCGGCTTTGGCCGCGCGCGTGACTTCGGTTACCCCGGCGCTCTGGTGCGAGACGTACACCTTGACCCGGGCCTGCCGCGGGTCGAGCAGGTCGAGCGCGAAGAAGGAATACGTGTCGAGCCCGGGACGGGTCACCGCGTGGTCGCGCAGGACCGGGAAACCGGCGGCGAAACCGGTTCGGCCGAGCGCTTCCCGGACCAATCCGCCGGCCGCTTCCGGACCGCGCACTTCGGGGTTGAAGTACACCTTCACGGCGGGTGCCGCGCCGGCCCGGAAGACCAGCGAGTACCAGAACGCGAAATCGTGTTCCAGGCGTGCCGGGAGGAACAGGTCGCGGACGGCGTCGAAGCGCGTCGTGTCGAGGGACTCCCGGCGTCGGAGCCGGTCGAGCGCGGCGAGCGCGGCCGAGACGTTGGCCGACCTGGACGGCCTGGTGGCGCTGGTCTCCACGATCGCGCGGACGGTCGGCGGCCGGTCCGCCTCGAAGGCCGCGGAGAACTCGACGGGGGAGTGGTCGTCGGCCACGCCGGAGGGCCAGGCGGGGTTCTCGGAAATCGGGTGCAGACCCCCGGGACCCAGGGTCTCCGCGAGCAGGCCGACGGACTTGACGGTGTTTCCGGTAATGCCCACAGAATGCAGGATCGCGCTCAGCTGGCGGCCTGTGAAATCGCGTACGGAAACGTTGTGAGGGTCCAAGGCGGGGTTCTCCTCGTGGGGTGCGAACCGAAAGTTACGCTAGGCGAACCAATCTTGTCCACCGGTCGGCCCTAGCGTGACGTAGGGCACTCTAAAGGCACGTCAGGGCCGCTGTCGATCAGGGTGCCGTCCGCAGGGAACGGTAATCAAGACTGCTCCGAACGGCCTATTGACTAGACCACTGTCATACTTTCGCACCAATGTGCGGACGATCGCCGATGACGCATCGTGGTATTTTGTGCCCACTTCGGCGTGGGGTACGGTCGAGCGTCCGGCCGGATTGTCCGACCCATTCGAGACACTTCTGTTAATTGTTCCGGCGGCGCCCGCCCGCCGCGCCGCGACCCCGGCGCGCGAACGGGGCCGCCGATCCGCGTGGATCGACGGCCCCGTCGGGGTCGGGCGGGTCAGGACGCGTAGTTGTGGAACCCGCGCCCGCTCTTCTTGCCCAGCAGGCCCGCGTCCACCATGCGCAGCAGCAGCGGCGGCGGCGAGTAGAGCGGCTCCTTGAACTCCTCGTACATCGACTCGGCGATGGCCTTGGTCGTGTCCAGGCCGATCAGGTCGGTCAGGCGCAGCGGGCCCATCGGGTGCGCGCAGCCCAGCACCATGCCGTTGTCGATGTCCTCCGCGCTGGCGAACCCGGACTCCAGCATCCGGATCGACGACAACAGGTACGGGATGAGCAGCGCGTTCACCACGAACCCGGCCCGGTCCTGCGAGCGGATGACCTCCTTGTGCAGGACGTCGGTGACGAACGCCTCCGCGCGGGCCTTGGTCTGCTCGCCCGTCAGCAGCGACGGCACCAGTTCCACCAGCTTCAGCACCGGCACCGGGTTGAAGAAGTGCACGCCGATGACCTGCTCGGGCCGGCTGGTGGCCATGCCCAGCTTCATGATCGGGATCGACGAGGTGTTCGACGCGAAGATCGCGTCCCGGTCGGTGACGACCTCGTCCACCGCCGCGAAGACCTCGGTCTTGACCTGCTCGTTCTCCGCGACGGCCTCCACGACCAGGTTCCGGTCGGCGAAGTCGGCGAGGTCGGTGGTGAACCGCAGGCGCTCCAGTGCGGCGTCCCGGTCCTCGGTGGACAGCTTCCCGCTGCGCACCCCTCGGCCCAGCGACGAGGCGATCCGCCCGCGCGCGGCCTCCGTGGCGTCCGGGCTGACCTCGGCCACCAGCACGTCGAGGCCGGCGCGGGCGCAGACCTCGGCGATGCCGGAACCCATCAGGCCCGAGCCCACCACTCCAACACGTTGAATGTCACTCACGCCCCGATCCTGCCAGGGCGTCCGCGGAGGGGCATGGGCGCGATGCCGGGACGCGGGGGCGGGGTTTTCCGCAGCCGATCATGCGGCGCTCACCATGGTCGGCCGTCGCGGCCTTCCCCGGCGTCGCCGACATGATGATCAGAACCGCGGCCGTCGGTGCCGTGCCGGCGCTGACCAGCACCTTCCCCGCTCTGGACGAGTGGGTCGAGCAGGGGTGGGCGGCGAGTGCCCTGCTCGCCGTCGAGGACACCGCCGGCCCGCGCGCGGACGCCGCCGGCGAGGCGCGGACCGACGGGTACCTCCGCATCGGCAGCGTCACCGAGACCTTCGCCGCCACGGTCGTCCTGCAGCTCGTGGACGAGGGCAGGGTGCGGCTGGACGACCCCGTGGGCCGGTACGTCGCCGGCGTGCCGAAGGGCGACCTGATCACCGTGCGCCAGGTGCTCAACCACACCAGCGGGCTCTACGACTACGCGCACGGCGAGGGCTGGTCGACCAACCGGTGGCGCGGTGCCGACCGGTTCCGGGGCTACCGGCCGCAGGAGCTGCTGGACGAGGCGTTCCGCCACCCGTCGAACTTCGAGCCCGGCACGGGCTGGCGCTACTCGAACACCAACTACGTCGTCGCCGGGGTGCTCGTCGAGCGGGTGACCGGTCGGCCCTACGGCGCGGAGGTCCGCGGCCGCGTCCTCCGGCCGCTCGGCCTCACGCGCACGAGCGTGCCCGGCCACCGGCCCGGACTGCCGCACCCGCACGCCCGCGGCTGGACCGAGGTCGACGGGCGGCCGGTCGACGCGACCCTGATGAACCCGTCGCTGGACTGGGCGGCCGGGGAGATGATCTCCACCGCCGACGACCCCAACCGGTTCCTCGACGCCCTGCTCGGCGGCCGGCTCACCAGCGCGGCCTCCCTCGCGGCCATGCGGGAGACCACGGCCACCGGCACGATCTTCGCCTACGGCCTGGGCTTGCAGCGGTACGACCTGCCGTGCGGCCGCTCCGTCTGGGGGCACGGCGGCGAGCTGGTCGGCTACCTCACCTACGCCGTCCGCTCGGACGACGGCAGGCGGGCGACCCTGTCCTACAACCCGCTGCCCGCCGGGGTGCCCGCCGAAGCCGTCATCGGGCTGTTCGCGGAGGTCTACTGCTGACCTCGGTGACCGCGCACCGGGTCACTGGTGCAGGCCGAACTCCTGCGTCCAGTACGTGCGCCCGCCGGCGTCGGTGGCGAACGCGACGCCCAGGTCGCGCAGGTCGCAGTTCAGGATGTTGGCGCGGTGGCCCTCGCTGGCCATCCACGAGCTCACGACCTCCTCGGCCGTGCCCTGGCCCATCGCGATGTTCTCCGCCGTGACGCGGTAGGTGTAGCCTGCCTCGGCCACGCGCTGCGCCGGCGTGCTGCCGTCGACACCCGTGTGGCTGAAGTTCCCGGTGCGCGCCATCTCGTCGTTGTGCCGCTTGGCGGCCGAGTCGAGCCGCGCGTCGGCGGTCAGCGCCGGACAGCCGGCCGCGGCCCGCTCCCCGTTGGTCAGCGACAGCACCCGCTCCTCGGAACTCGGCGCCGCGGTCGCCGTGCCCGTGGTCACGAGCAGTGCCGCGACGGCGATCCCGGTGGCGAACGTCCTGGCGGTCATGGCCCTACCTCCTCACCCGGTGGCACCCGTTGGACACGGGGTTCCCATCGCGGTGGGTGAGCGAAAGTCCACCTTCGAGTGGAGTCGGGTGGCGGTACGAGGGGAACCGCCACCCGACGGCCCGGTCAGTCCTTCAACTCCCCCTCGGCCTGCGCGATGGCCGCGAACTCCTCCTCCGGCGCGGACGCGACCAGGTGGTGGCGGCTGTAGAACCAGAAGTAGGCCAGCGCCACCACGACGATGCCCGCGGTGATCCCGGCGGCCACCTCGTCGACGAAGAACGTGGCCACGACCGCCGCCACCGCCAGCACCAGCGCCACGCCGGTGGTGACCGCGCCGCCCGGCGTCCGGTAGGGCCGCTCCAGGTCCGGCTCGCGCACCCGCAGCACGATGTGCGACAACGTCATCAGCACGTAGGACAGCGCCGCGCCGAACACCGCGATGTTGATGAGCACCGCGCCGTTCCGCGTGATCGCCGCCAGCGCGAACCCGATCGCACCCGGCACGACCAGCGCCAGGTACGGCGTCTTGCGCCGGCCGGTGCGCGACAGCCAGCGCGGCAGGTACCCGGCCCGCGACAGCGCGAACAGCTGCCGCGAGTAGGCGAAGATCAGCGAGAAGAAGCTCGCCACCAGGCCGGCCAGGCCCACGTAGTTCACGACCTGGGCGAGCGCGTTGTCCCCGCCGTAGGCCGCGCGCACCGCCGCCGGCAGCGGGTTGTCCGACGCCTTCAGCGCCTCCGACCCGGCCCCGCCCGCCGCGAACACCAGGATGGCCGCGGCGAACACCAGCAGCACGACCATCGCCGCGATGATGCCGCGCGGCATGTCCCGCCGCGGGTCGCGCGCCTCCTCCGCGGCCACCGGCACGCCCTCCACGCCGAGGAAGAACCAGATGCCGAACACCAGCGCGGCCAGCACGCCGGTGACGCCGAACGGCAGGAACGAGTCGCCCTCGGCCAGGTCGAACAGCTTCGCCGGGTCGAACTTCGGCACCATGCCGACCACGAACACCACGAGCGCCACCACCGCGACGGCGGTGATCGCGAACATCAGCCGCAGCGCCTCGCCCACGCCGTACAGGTGCACGCCGATGAACACCAGGAAGCACACCAGGTACACCGGCCACGAGTTGGTGAGCCCGAACAGCCCGAGCGTCTCCACGTACCCGCCGATGAACACCGCGATGGCCGCCGGCGCCATGGCGTACTCGATGAGGATGGCGACGCCGGTGGCGAACCCGCCGAGCGGTCCGAGGGCGCGGCGCGCGAAGCCGTACCCGCCGCCCGCCACGGGCAGCGCCGACGCCATCTCCGCCAGGCCGAACACCATGCACGTGTACATGAGGCCCATCAGGGCCGTCGCGATGAGCAGCCCGCCCCAACCGCCCTGGGCGAGACCGAAGTTCCAGCCGGCGAAGTCGCCGGAGATGACGTAGGAGACACCCAGGCCCGCGAGCAGCACCCAGCCCGCCGCGCCCCGCTTCAACTGGCGTTGCTCCAGGTAGTCGCTGCCCACCTTCTCGTATTCGACGTGCTTGGCCATCGACGCTCCCTAATGGGTCAGTCGCGTTCCTTTGAAGGGGAATCGAGGGTGGCGTGGGCCACTCGATGGTGTCAAGATTGGCGCGTCCAATGGTTCGCTGCCATACCTTTGGAGGTACTGCCGATGCTCTCCGTCGAGGAGTTGCGCGTGCTCGTGGACAGCGGAGAGGTCGACACGGTGCTGGTCGCCGTCGTCGACATGCAGGGCCGCCTCCAGGGCAAGCGCTGCGCGGCGCGCTACTTCGTCGACGAGGTGATGGAGCGCACCGCCGAGGGCTGCGACTACCTGCTCGCCGTGGACGTCGAGATGAACACCGTCGAGGGCTACGCCTCGTCCTCCTGGGACAGCGGCTACGGCGACCTCGTCATGCGCCCCGACCTGTCCACGCTGCGCCGCGTGCCGTGGCACGAGGGCACCGCCCTGGTCATGTGCGACATCGTGACGGAGGACGGCGACCCCGTCGCGGTCTCGCCCCGGCAGATCCTCCGGAAGCAGCTCGACCGGCTCGCCGAGCGCGGCTGGACCGCGTTCGTGGGCACCGAGCTGGAGTTCATCGTCTTCGACACCACCTACGAGGACGCCTGGAACAGCGGCTACCGCGACCTGGTCCCGGCCAACCAGTACAACGTGGACTACTCGCTGCTGGGCACCGGGCGCATCGAGCCGCTGCTGCGCGCCATCCGCAACCACATGGCGGGCGCGGGCATGGTCGTGGAGTCCGCCAAGGGCGAGTGCAACCCCGGCCAGCACGAGATCGCGTTCCGCTACGCCGAGGCCCTGGCGACCTGTGACAACCACGGCATCTACAAGACCGGCGCCAAGGAGATCGCGGCGCAGCACGGCAAGTCGCTCACGTTCATGGCCAAGTACAACGAGCGCGAGGGCAGCTCGTGCCACATCCACCTCAGCCTGCGCGACGCCGACGGCCGGCCGGTGTTCGCCGAGGGGCGCGGCATGTCGCGGCTCATGGAGCACTTCATGGCGGGCCAGCTCGCCGGCCTGCGCGAGCTGACCTGCTTCCTGGCCCCGAACATCAACTCCTACAAGCGGTTCGCGCGCGGCAGCTTCGCGCCGACCGCCGTGGCGTGGGGCAGGGACAACCGGACGTGCTCGCTGCGCGTGGTCGGGCACGGCCACGGGCTGCGGTTCGAGAACCGGGTGCCGGGCGCCGACGTCAACCCGTACCTCGCGGTGGCCGCGCTGATCGCGGCCGGCCTGCACGGCGTGGACAACGAACTGCCGCTGGAGGCGGAGTTCACCGGCAACGCCTACGCCTCCGACCGCCCCACGGTGCCGTCCACGCTGCGCGACGCCGCGTCCCTGCTGCGCCGCAGCGAGATCGCGCGCGAGGCGTTCGGGCAGGACGTGGTGGACCACTACCTCAACGCGGCCAGGGTGGAGCTGGCCGCGTTCGACTCCGCCGTGACCGACTGGGAGCGCATCCGTGGCTTCGAACGGCTCTAGGCCGCTGATCGGCGTCAGCACGTACCTCGAACGCGCGGCGTTCGGCATCTGGGACGCGGAGGCGGCCGTCCTGCACCGCGACTACCTCGACTCGGTGGTGCGCGCGGGCGGCAACCCCGTGCTGCTGCCGCCCGTCGGGCACTGGGACGCCGACTCCATCGGCTTCCTCGACGGCCTGGTGCTCGCCGGCGGCGCGGACGTCGACCCGGCGCGGTACGGCCGACCGCGCGACCCGCGCACCGGACCGCCGCGCCCCGAGCGCGACGCCGCCGAACTGGACCTGGCCCGTGCCGCGCTCGAGCTGGACCTGCCGCTGCTGGCCGTGTGCCGGGGCATGCAGGTGCTCAACGTCGCGCTCGGCGGCACGCTGGTGCAGCACGTCGACGGCCACTGCGCCGCGCCCGGCGTGTTCGAGCACACCGGCATCACCGTCGCGGCCGGCTCGGTGCTCTCCTCCGTCGTCGGCCGGGCCACGACCGTGCACTGCCACCACCACCAGGCGCTGGACGTCCTCGGCGACGGGCTGCTCGTCACCGCGACCGCGCCCGACGGCACCCCGGAGGCCGTCGAGCTGCCCGGCGCCCGGTTCGCGCTCGGCGTGCAGTCGCACCCGGAGGCCGACCGCGAGGACGACCGGCTGTTCGCCGCCCTGGTGGCGGCCCGCCGGCCCGCGCACGCCCGTGACGGAGGAGTGAGATGACCGCGTTCGACGTGATCAACCCGGCCACCGGGGAACTGGTCCGCCAGGTGCCGCCGACGTCACCGGAGGAGACCGACGCGGCGATCGACCGGGCGGCGAGGGCGCTGCCCGCGTGGCGCGCCGTCGCGCCGGGCGACCGGGCCCGGCTGCTGCGCCGCTTCGCCGAGGCGGTCGACGGCGCGGTCGAGGAGCTGGCCGCGCTGGAGGTGCTCAACTCCGGGCACACCATCGGCAACGCGCGGTGGGAGGCGGGCAACGTCCGCGACGTCCTGCACTACTACTCGGCCGCGCCGGAACGCCTGTTCGGCAAGCAGATCCCGGTGCCCGGCGGCCTGGACGTGACCTTCCACGAGCCGCTGGGCGTCGTCGGCGTGATCGTGCCGTGGAACTTCCCCATGCCCATCGCCGGGTGGGGCTTCGCGCCCGCCCTCGCCGCCGGCAACACCGTCGTGCTCAAGCCGGCCGAGCTGACCCCGCTCACCGCGCTGCGGCTGGCCGAGCTGGCCCGCGACGCGGGCATCCCCGAGGACGTGTTCCAGGTGCTGCCGGGCTCGGGAGCGGTGGTGGGGCAGCGGTTCGTCACGCACCCGGCCGTGCGCAAGGTCGTGTTCACCGGCTCCACCCGGGTCGGCAAGCAGGTCATGGCCGGGTGCGCCGCGCAGGTCAAGCGGGTGACGCTGGAGCTGGGCGGCAAGTCCGCGAACATCGTGTTCGACGACGCCGACCTGGAACGGGCCGCCGCGACCGCGCCGCACGGGGTGTTCGACAACGCGGGCCAGGACTGCTGCGCCCGGTCCCGCATCCTCGTGCAGGCGTCGGTCCACGACCGGTTCATGGAGCTGCTCGAACCCGCCGTCAAGGGCGTCGTGGTCGGCGACCCCCGTGACGAGGCCACCGAGATGGGGCCCCTGATCTCCGCCGCGCACCGCGACAAGGTCGCCTCCTACGTGCCGTCCGACGCGCCCGTGGCGTTCCGGGGCACGGCGCCGTCCGGACCGGGCTTCTGGTTCCCCCCCACCGTCCTCGCGCCGGTCGCGCCCACCGACCCGGTGGCCCGCGAGGAGGTGTTCGGCCCCGTGGTGGCCGTGCTGCCGTTCACCGACGAGGAGGACGCCGTGCGGCTGGCCAACGACAGCGACTTCGGCCTGTCCGGCTCGATCTGGACCCGCGACGTGGGCCGCGCGCTGCGCGTCTCGCGCGCCGTCGAGGCCGGCAACCTCTCGGTGAACTCCCACTCGTCCGTGCGGTACTGGACCCCGTTCGGCGGGTTCAAGCAGTCCGGGCTGGGCCGTGAGCTGGGGCCGGACGCCCTCGACTCGTTCACCGAGACCAAGAACGTCTTCATCGCGCACTGAGCTTCGGAAACCCTGGAGAGCACATGGTTCAGCGACTTGAGGGCCGGGTCGCGGTCGTCACCGGCGGCGGCAGCGGGATCGGGCTGGCCTCGGTCCGGCGGCTCGCGTCGGAGGGCGCGCGGGTGGTCGTCGCCGACGTCGACGGCGACGCGGGCAAGGCCGCCGCGGACGAGGTGTCCGGCTTGTTCGCGCAGGTCGACGTGACCGATGAGGAGCAGGTGCGCGGTCTGTTCCGGACCGCCGTGGACACCTACGGGTCGCTCGACATCGCGTTCAACAACGCGGGCATCTCGCCGCCCGACGACGACTCCATCCTCACCACCGGCATCGAGGCGTGGGACCGGGTGCAGAAGGTCAACCTGACCTCGGTGTACCTGTGCTGCAAGCACGCCATCCCGCACATGCTCGAGCGGGGCCGGGGGTCGGTGATCAACACCGCGTCGTTCGTGGCCACGATGGGCGCGGCGACGTCGCAGATCTCCTACACCGCCTCCAAGGGCGGCGTGCTCGCGATGAGCCGGGAGCTGGGCGTGCAGTTCGCCCGGCAGGGGGTGCGCGTCAACGCCCTCTCGCCGGGACCGGTGAACACCCCGCTGCTGCGCGAGCTGTTCGCCAAGGACCCGGAGCGGGCCGCGCGGCGGCTGGTGCACGTGCCGCTCGGGCGGTTCGCCGAACCCGAGGAGATCGCCGCCGCGGTGGCGTTCCTGGCCAGTGACGACTCGTCGTTCATCACCGCGTCGAACTTCCTCGTGGACGGCGGTATCGCCGGTGCCTACGTGACCCCGCTGTGACCCCGCTGGCGGACGCGTTGTTCCGCCCCGTGCGGGTGGGCAACGCGTTCGAGGAGACCGTGGAACGGCTCATGCGGGCGATCCGGCTCGGCGCGGTGGGGCCGGGGGAGCGCCTGCCCGCCGAGCGGGAGTTGGCGCGGCGGCTCGGCGTGAGCCGGGTGACGTTGCGCGAGGCGATCCGGTCGTTGCAGGACGAGGGGTTCGTCGAGTCGCGGCGCGGGCGGTACGGCGGCACGTTCGTCACCGCGTCCGTGCCGGTCTCGCCGGCCGGGGGGCACGTGCCCGCGGGTGAGCTGCTGGACGTCGTGACGCTGCGGTCGGTGCTGGAGACCGGTGCGGCGGAGTGCGCGGCGGGGCGCGCGCTGGGCGCCGTGGACCGGCGCGACCTGCTGGCGCGGCTGGCCGAGTGCGGGGACGCCGAGGTGGACGAGTACCGGCGCAAGGACTCGCGGCTGCACCTGGCCATCGCGGAGGCGACCGGGTCGGCGTCGCTCACGGCGGCGGTCGCGGACGTCCGGATGCGCGTCAACGAGCTGCTGGACCGCATCCCGCTGCTGCCGCCCAACCTCGCGCACTCCAACGAGCAGCACGAGGTGATCGTGACCCGGATCCTGGCCGGTGACGCCGAGGCGGCCCGCCGGGCGATGGCCGAGCACCTGGACGGGACGGCCCTGCTGCTGCGCGGGTTCCTGGCGTAGCGGCAGGGCCGGCTGCCGCGTGACGGCGGACTGCTCCGCCGCCGTCCATCCGCCGAACCCCGCCGCGCCGGCGCGCGGGTCGGCCGGACCGATCCCGCGCGCCGGGGTGCCCCGAAGGGCGGGTGCGTCAGCAGAACCAGCCGAGCTGGACCCAGCCGTGCCGGTTGACCGCGCCGTAGGCGAAGCCGTACGCCCAGTTGCCGGAGGTGCGCTGGACGTCGAAGCTCTCCCCGCGGTACAGCGTGCCGAGGAACGCGCCGTTCGGGTCGGTGCGCACGTACAGGTCGGCCGCGCACACGGTCTCGCGGGCCTGTGCCGCCACGTCGTCGGCCTGGGCGGGCGCGGCGACGCCGGTGAACAGCGCCGCGGCGAGCGCGCCGACGCCGATCGCGGCGCGGGCGGAGCGGAACGGGGACATGGCGTTCTCCTTCGGTCGGTGAGCGTGCCCGGTCACCACGAGCCCCAGCCGCCCAGGCACTCGTAGCGGACGTAACCCCAGTCGTTGGGGCCGAAGTCGAAGGTGGCGGCCCAGCCGCTGTAGACGGGGTGCGCGCCGCGGGTGTGGCCGACCTTGTCGCCGTAGCCGAGCACCCGCACCGGCTGACCGCCCGAGGACGGCACGTTGTCGTAGAAGGTGGCGTCCTGGCACACGATGATCGCGTGGTCCGGGGTCACCGGGTCCGCGCTCGCCGCCGGCGCGGTCATCGCCAGCGCGGCTCCCACCACCGCCGTGCTCAGGACCAACCTCTGTCGCCGTGTCATCTCAAACCTCCTGTGTTGTCATCTTGGATGACATGTCAGACGGTAGATGCCGTTATCGCAGATAGCAAGCCGTGTCCTCTGCGGCTACACTGGTGCGGTGGTGGAACAGCGACATCCCGTGCAGGTCAGGCGCGCTTTCTACGGCATCGCGGAGATCGCCGACGCGCTCGGCCTGAGCAGGCAGCTGGTGACGGTCTGGCGTCGCCGGCGCAGTCACGCGATGCCCGAGCCGGACGCCGAGCTGTCCTCGGGGCCCATCTGGCGCGGGGAGACCGTCGAGCCGTGGATCGACCGCGTGGGCCGCCGGTCCGCGGACGGCGGGACCCGCCCGCTGGAGCCGGCCACCGCGCTGCGGGCGTGCCGCCGGGTGCTGCGGCTCGCCGCTCTCGTGCTGGAGGAGCCGGCCCGGCCGCAGTTGTTGTCCAAGGCGGCCGCCGAGGTGCGCGAGCTGCTGCCGCTCGTCGCCGCGGCCGAGGAGGACGCGCTGGGCCGGGCCGTGCGGGAGCTGCTGGCCCCGCTGGGCGGTGACGTGGACGACCTCCGCGAGGGCGTCCTGCGCGCGCTGGACGGGGTTCGGGACGTGGTTCGGCTTTCCGACGAGAACGTGGAGGTGGCCTCGGGTGCCGGTTAGTGTGCGGATCGTGGACGTGCCCGGCTACCGGCTCGCGGAGCGGATCGGCGCGGGGGCGACCGGCGAGGTCTTCCGCGCGACCCGGATCGCCGACGGCGTCGAGGTCGCGGTGAAGGTGCTGCGCGGCCGGGACGGCGACGACCTGCGCCGGGTGCACCGCGAAGCGCGCCGCGCCGCGGACGTGGACCACCCCGGCGTGGTGCGGGTGCACGAGGTCGGCGGCGGCACGGCCGCGTGGCTCGTCATGGACCTGGTGCCGGGACCCGACCTCCAGCGGCTGCTGGACGAGGACGGTCCGCTGCCCCCGGCACGCGCCGCCGGGCTCGTCGCCGACATCGCCGACGCGGTGGCCGCCGTGCACGCGGCGGGCGTGGTGCACCGCGACCTCAAGCCCTCGAACATCCTGCTGCGCGGCGACCGGCCTGTGGTCACCGACTTCGGCGTCGCCCGCACCGCGACCGCCGGGGCCGCGGACCTCACCGGGGGGTCGGAGTGGGCGGGCACGGCCACCGGCGCCGGCGCCGAGGCCGCTCCCGGCACCTACGCCTACATGGCGCCCGAGCAGTGGCGCGGTGAGCCCGGCGACCGGCGGTGCGACGTGTACGCGCTGGGGTGCGTCCTGCACGCCGCGCTCACCGGCAGGCGCCCCTTCGAGCACCGGTCGCTGCCCGAGCTGGCCTTCGCCGTCGCGATGGCCCCGCCCCCGCGGACCGGCGCGCACCCCGGCCTGGACCACGTCGTCGCGACCGCGATGGACAAGGACCCCGACCGCCGGTACGCGGACGCGGGCGCGTTCGCCGCGGCGGTGCGCGCCGCGGCGTCCGGGCGGCCACCGCGGCGGCCCTCCCGCCGCGCCACCCGGGTCGCCGCGCTGGTGGTGGCGGTGGTCGTCGCGGCGGTCGCGGCGGTGCTGTGGACGCTCGCCCACCGGGACGGCGGGGCCGAGGACCGCGTCGTCTGCGCGGAAACCGTCATGGTGCGGGACGCGCCCCGCAGCCGCGACGTGGTGGTCACCCTGCGACGCGGCGAGCCGGTCCACCTCGACGGCGAGCGGGACGGGCCGTGGGTGCGGGTGGCGCTGCCGGGCGGTCGCACCGGCTGGGCCCTGGTCGACTACCTCGCCACCACCTGCTGACGCCCACCGCCGCGCGCAACCCGTTAGGTGAGCACCGATAACATCGGTGGGTCAGCATCGTCGTGCCACCCCTAGGAGTCACCGTGTCCGAGCCACGTCCCGCGGCCGCTTTCGACCCACCTCGCGTGGTGGTGCCGGCGGGGACCACGGCGGGCACCGCGGTCCGCGAGGCCGGTCTGCCGGGCAAGGGCCCCGACGCCGTCGTGGTCGTCCGCGACCCCGAGGGCAACCTGCGCGACCTGTCGTGGGCGCCTCGGGTGGAGGTCGAGGTGGAGGCGGTCGCCGCCGACACCGAGGACGGCCGCGGCGTGATCCGGCACTCCGCCGCCCACGTGCTGGCGCAGGCCGTGCAGCAGCAGTTCCCGGAGGCCAAGCTCGGCATCGGCCCGCCGATCCGGGACGGCTTCTACTACGACTTCCAGGTGGACAAGCCGTTCACCCCCGAGGACCTCCAGGCGCTGGAGAAGCGCATGAAGGCGATCGTCAAGGGCGCGCAGCGGTTCGACCGCCGCGTCGTCGAGTCGGTCGACGCCGCCAAGGCCGAACTGGCCGACGAGCCGTTCAAGCTCGAACTGGTCGACCTCAAGAGCGACGTGGACACCGCCGAGGTCATGGAGGTGGGCGGCGGCGAGCTGACCGTCTACGACAACCTCGACCCGCGCTCCGGCGACCGCGTCTGGGGCGACCTGTGCCGCGGCCCGCACGTGCCGACGACCAAGCACATCCCGGCGTTCAAGCTGACCAGGGTCGCCGCCGCCTACTGGCGCGGCAACGAGAAGAACCCGCAGCTCCAGCGCATCTACGGCACGGCGTGGGAGTCGCAGGAGGCCCTCGACGCCCACCTGGAGCGCATCGCCGAGGCCGAGCGGCGCGACCACCGCAAGCTGGGCGCGGAGCTGGACCTGTTCAGCTTCCCGGACGAGCTGGGCTCCGGCCTGCCGGTGTTCCACCCCAGGGGCGGCATCATCCGCCGCGAGCTGGAGGACTACGCGCGCCGCCGGCACGAGGAGGCGGAGTACGAGTTCGTCAACACCCCGCACATCAGCAAGAGCGGGCTGTTCCACACCTCCGGCCACCTGCCGTACTACGCGGACACGATGTTCCCGCCCATCGAGTTCGAGGGCGAGGACTACTACCTCAAGGCCATGAACTGCCCGATGCACAACCTGGTCTTCAGGTCGCGCGGGCGGTCCTACCGGGAGCTGCCGCTGCGGCTGTTCGAGTTCGGCACGGTCTACCGGTACGAGAAGTCCGGCGTCGTGCACGGCCTCACCCGGGTCCGCGGCCTGACCATGGACGACTCCCACATCTACTGCACCAAGGAGCAGATGCCGGGCGAGCTCCGGTCGCTGCTCAAGTTCGTGCTCGACCTGCTCGCCGACTACGGCCTGAGCGACTTCTACCTGGAGCTGTCCACCCGGGACGACTCGCCCAAGTTCATCGGCGACCCGGAGGAGTGGGAAGAGGCGACCGAGACGCTGCGCCGGGCGGCGCTCGACTCCGGCCTGGAACTGGTGCCCGACCCGGGCGGCGCCGCGTACTACGGGCCGAAGATCTCGGTGCAGGCCAAGGACGCCATCGGCCGGTCGTGGCAGATGTCCACCATCCAGCTGGACTTCAACCAGCCCAAGCGGTTCGAGCTGGAGTACACCGCGGCGGACGGCTCGCGGCAGCGGCCGATCATGATCCACCGCGCCCTGTTCGGCTCGATCGAGCGGTTCTTCGGCGTGCTGACCGAGCACTACGCGGGCGCGTTCCCGGCGTGGCTGGCGCCGGTGCAGGTCGTGGGCATCCCGATCGCCGACGAGCACGCCGACCACCTGTTCGAGGTGGCGAAGCGGCTCAAGGCGAAGGGCGTCCGCGTCGAGGTGGACACCTCGGACGACCGCATGCAGAAGAAGATCCGCACCCACACCACGCAGAAGGTGCCGTTCATGCTGCTCGCGGGTGGCAAGGACGTGGAGCAGGGCGCGGTGTCGTTCCGGTTCCGCGACGGGACGCAGGTCAACGGCGTGCCGGTCGACCAGGCGGTCGAGAAGGTCGTCGACTGGGTCGCCCGCCGCGAGAACGCCTCGCCCACGGCGGACCTCGTCCAGTGACGACGGACTTCGAGGAGCAGGACGGGGTCGGGGTCCACGACGCGCTGCAGCGCCTGTGGACCCCGCACCGCCTGTCGTACGTGCGCGGCGAGGGCAAGGCCGTCGGCGACGAACCCGAGGGGTGCCCGTTCTGCCGGGTCACCGACCTCGACGACGCCGACGGCCTGATCCTGGCCCGCGGCGAACTGGTCTTCGCGGTGCTCAACCTCTACCCGTACAACCCGGGTCACCTGATGGTGCTGCCCTACCGGCACGTGCCCGACTACACCGACCTGACGGTCGCGGAGACGGCCGAGTTCGCCGCGTTCACGCAGCGCGCCATGCGCGTGATGCGGCGGGTGGCGAGCCCGCACGGCTTCAACATCGGGATGAACCAGGGTGTGGTGGCGGGCGCGGGCATCGCGGCCCACCTGCACCAGCACGTCGTGCCCCGGTGGGGCGGCGACGCGAACTTCATGCCCGTGATCGGCCAGACGAAGGTGCTGCCGCAGCTGCTGGGGGAGACCCGCCGGTTGCTGTCCGACGCGTGGGGGGACCCGACCTGACAGGGTGAACGCGCTCCGGGGTGCCGCAGTGTCGCGCCGAGCGCCCCACTGCATCGATCCGCACCCCGCGACCTGTGCAAACGCAGGTGCACGGCCCGCTGCACGTGCATCGGCCCCTGCACGCCGACTGCGTGCCGCAGATCACTGCTGCGTGACGTGTGAAGGGGCCCCGGACACCTTGCTGGCCGATCGTCAAGAGGGGTGCGCATCGATACGGTGCGTTCCATGACCGCACCAGAGCGTTCGCGGCTGGCCCGAGAACGGCTCTCGCGCGAGTTACGGCGGCTGCGCACCGAGGCCAAGATGACCGGCACGGCCACGGCGCGCGCAACCGGGATGAGCCAGTCGAAGCTGTCGAAGATCGAGAACGGCATGCTCCTCCCGTCCGTGACCGACGTGGAGAGACTGGTGGCCGAGTTGTCGGCGACCAGGGAGACCAGGCTGGAGCTGGTGGAGCTGGCCCGGCAGCTGCACGCCGAGGCCGAGACCCGCCGCGTGGTGCTGCACCGGGGCGCGCACCGCCACCAGCAGACCGTCGCCCGCATCGAGGCCAGGGCCACCACCAGCCGCTTCTTCCAGAACGCGGGTGTGCCCGCGCTGCTGCAGAGCGAGAACTACCTGCGGGTGGTGCTGAACACCACGCCGTCGCACGAGCAGGACACCGCCATCGCCACCCTGCGCAACCGCCGGGCGCGCATGGACGACCTGGGCAAGCGGTTCGTGTTCCTCCTCGCGGAGAGCGCGCTGCGCTGGCGGATGGGCTCGGCGGACCTGATGTGCGAGCAGATCGACCACCTGGTGCAGACCATGCGCAGGTCCAACGTGCAGCTCGGCGTGGTGCCGTGGACCGTGGACGCGAACATGGTCGCGCTGCACGGCTTCCAGGTCTACGACGAGCGCGTGGTGACGCTGAGCGTGCTGACCGGCAACGCCACCATCACCGACCCGCACGACGTGCGCGAGTACCTGGCCCTGTTCGGCCGGCTGGAGCGGCTCGCGGTGCGCGGGGAGGCGCTGGAGGACCTGCTGGAGAACATCTCCAGGGACCACCGCAAGCTCGGCTGAGCTGGGTCGTTACGCTGCCGGGGACCACGTCGTCCCCGTCGGTAGGTGCCGCACCACCCCATGCTGAACATCTTCGCCCGCGCGTCGGTCTCGCGCGTCACCGATCCGATCGGGGCGTGGCTGCTGCGCCGCGGCCTCACCCCGAACGCCGTCACCGTGCTGGGCACCGTCGGCTCCGTCGCCGCGTCCCTGTGGTTCATCCCGCGCGGGGAGCTGTTCGCGGGCGCGGCGGTCGTCGCCGCGTTCGTGCTGTTCGACCTCCTCGACGGGGCGATGGCGCGCGCCCGGGGAGGCGGCACGAGGTTCGGGGCCGTGCTCGACGCGAGCTGCGACCGCATCGCCGACGGCGCGCTGTTCGCGGCCGTCGCGTGGTGGGCATTCGACGCGGGGGAGCGGGGCCTCGCCGCGGCGACCCTGGTGTCGCTGGTCGGCGCGCAGGTCACGTCCTACGTGAAGGCGCGCGCCGAGGCGTCCGGGCTGTCCGCGGACGGCGGCCTCGCGGAACGCGCCGAGCGGTTCATCATCTCCCTGCTCGGCGTCGGCCTGCACGGCCTCGGGGTGCCCCACGTCCTGCCGATCGCGCTGTACCTGCTGGCCGCGCTGGTCACCATCACCGTCGTGCAGCGGGTGCTGGCCGTGAGCCGCGCCGCGAGGGACGACCGGGACGAGGAGGACATCCCAACGTGAAGGAACGGCTGGCCGACCTCGGCTACGCGGCCGGGTGGCGGCTGGTGCGGCTGCTGCCGGAGAGACCGGCGGTCGCGCTGTTCGACCGCATCGCCGACTGGACCGCCCGCAAGGGGGGCCCGGCGCAGTTGCGGGCCAACCTGAAGCGCGTCGTGCCGCAGGCCGGCGAAGCCGAGATGGACGAGCTGGTGCGCTCCTCCATGCGCTCCTACCTGCGGTACTGGCGCGAGGCGTTCCGGCTGCCGTCGATGGACCTGGAGGCCGTCTTCGCCGAGCTGGACCGGTCGATCACCGGCGTGGAGAACCTGGACGCGGCGCTCGCCGAGGGGCGGGGCGCGGTGGCCGCGCTCCCGCACAGCGGCAACTGGGACATGGCGGGGGTGTGGCTCGTCGGGCACTCCGGCACGTTCACCACGGTCGCCGAGCGGCTCAAGCCCGAGTCGCTGTACCGGCGGTTCATCGCCTTCCGCGAGACGCTGGGCTTCGAGGTGGTACCGCTGACCGGCGGCGAGCACAACCCGGCGGTCGTGCTGGCCGAGCGGCTGCGCGCCAACCGGGTGGTGTGCCTGCTCGCCGACCGCGACCTGACCGCGGGCGGCGTGCCGGTGACGTTCTTCGGCGAGCGCACGATGATGCCCGCCGGCCCCGCGCACCTCGCCGCCACGACGGGCGCCGCGCTGCTGCCGGTGGGCGTCTGGTTCACCGGCAGCGGCTGGACGTTCCGCATCCACCCGCCCGTCCGGGTCCAGGGCGTCGCCGACGTGGCGTCGGCGACCCAGTCGCTGGCGGACGTGTTCGCCGCCGACATCGCCGCGCACCCCGCGGACTGGCACATGATGCAGCCGCTGTGGCTCGCCGACCTGCCCGAGAGCAGGCAGCGGGCGCTGGCCAGGGCGCTCGCGCGCAGGGAGGCCCCGGAGTGAGGGTCGGCATCGTCTGCCCGTACTCGTTCGAGGTCCCCGGCGGGGTGCAGGCGCACGTGGTGGACCTGGCACGTGCCCTGCGCGGCCTCGGCCACGAGGTCGAGGTGCTGGCCCCGGCCGACGACGACACGCCCGTGCCGGAGTTCGTGACACCCGCCGGGCGCTCCGTCGGCATCCCCTACAACGGGTCGGTGGCGCGGCTGTCGTTCGGCCCCGTGTCGTTCAGCCGGGTCCGGCGGTGGATCGCCGAGCACGAGTTCGACGTCCTGCACCTGCACGAACCCACCGCGCCGTCGCTGTCGATGCTCGCGCTGATGGTCGCCGAGGGGCCGATCGTGGCCACCTTCCACACCTCCACGCCCCGGTCGAAGATGCTGTCCGCGTTCCAGGCGGTGCTCCAGCCGTTCCTGGAGAAGATCACCGCCCGGATCGCGGTGTCCGCGCTGGCCAGGCGCGTGCAGGTGGAGCACCTGGGCGGTGACGCGGTGGAGATCCCCAACGGCGTGGACGTCGGGTTCTTCGCCGACGCGCCCCCGCTGGACGGCTACCCGCGCCCCGGCGGCACGATCGGGTTCGTCGGCCGGTTCACCGAGCCGCGCAAGGGCATGCCGGTGCTCCTGGAGGCGTTCCGCGCGCTCGACCTGCCGGACGTGCGGCTGCTCGTGGTGGGGCGCGGCGAGGAGGACGAGCTGCGCAAGCAGGCCGGCCCGGAGCTGGCCTCGCGGATGGTGTTCCTCGGCATGGTCGACGACGAGACGAAGGCGCGCGCGCTGCGCAGCGTCGACGTCTACTGCGCGCCCAACACCGGCGGCGAGAGCTTCGGGATCATCCTCACCGAGGCGATGTCGGCGGGCGCGGTGGTCGCGGCGAGCGACCTCGACGCGTTCCGGCGCGTGCTCGACGACGGCAAGGCGGGGGTGCTGACCCCGGTCGGCGACCCGGCCGCGCTGGCCTCGGCGCTGCGCGACCTGCTGACCGACCCCGACCGGCGTGCCCGCTACGCGGACGCGGCGCGGCAGCGGGTGATGGCGTTCGACTGGTCCGTGGTGGCCAACCAGGTGCTGCGCGTCTACGAGAGCGCGACGGCGGCCGACCCGCGGCGGGTGGGGGAGGCGTGACCAGCTCGGGTGTCGCGACGGCGTTCCTGGTCCTGTTGGCGCTGGCGGTGCTCGTCGGGCCGTGGACCCTCGGCACGGCCAACCGGCTCGACCGGTTGCACGTGCGCACCGACTCGGCGTGGCTGGCCCTCGACGCGGCCCTCGCGCGCCGCGCCGTGGTGACCAGGGCGGTGGCGGTGGTGTGCGGGCAGCCGGAGGTGCGGGCCGCCGCGGACGAGGCCGAACGGGCGCCGCGCCCGGAGCGCGAAGCGGCCGAGAACCGGCTGTCCGCGCTGCTGGAGGACCTGGACCGGAGCCGGTTGGAGCCCGCGCTGGCCGCCGAGCTGTCCGACGCCGAGCAGCGCGTCGTGCTGGCGCGGCGGGTGCACAACGACGCCGTGCGCGACACCCTCGCGCTGCGCCGGCGCCGGTCGGTGCGCTGGCTGCGGCTCGCGGGCACCGCGCCCACGCCGTCGTACTTCGAGATCGCCGAACCCGGCGTCGACGACGAGCCGTCCACGCTGACCCAGCGGGTGTCGGCGCGCGTCGTGCTGCTCGACCCGGCCGACCGGGTGCTGATGTTCGAGGGCTTCGACCCCGTGCGGCCGGACGAGCTGTTCTGGTTCACCGTCGGCGGCGGCGTCGAGCCCGGCGAGGAGCTGCGGGACGCGGCCGTGCGCGAGCTGTTCGAGGAGACCGGCCTGCGGCTGGCCGCGGCCGACCTGGTCGGCCCGGTGTGGAAGCGGCACGCCGTGTTCTCGTTCGACGGCCTGGGGTACGCGGCCGTGGAGTGGTTCTTCGTGGCCCGCGTGCCCACCGGCGTCGAGGTCGACACGTCCCGCTTCGACGACGTCGAGCAGCGCACCATCCGCCGCCACCGCTGGTGGTCGGCCGACGACCTGGCCTCGGTCGACGCCACCGTGTACCCGGTGCAGCTCCCCGAGGTGCTGCCCGACGTGCTGGGTGGCTGGGACGGCACGACCCGGTCGGTGCGGTGACCCGGTGTCAGAGCACGTACGTGGCGATGATCTGCCCCAGCAGCTTCACGTCGGCGTGGCCCTTGAACTCCAGCCGCACCTTGCCCAGGCCGGAGAACCACAGGTCCAGTTCCGAGTCCATGTCGAACGTCCCGGCGGTCTCGATGGAGAACACCTGGACGCGGCTGTAGGGCAGGGTCGTGAAGTCCTTCTTGCGGCCGGTCATGCCCTGGACGTTGACCGCGACGATCCGCTTGTTCGTGAACACCACGAAGTCGCGGACGGTCTTGAAGCACGACACGATCTGCTCGCCCTGGATCAGGATGGGCGAGACCTGCGACGCGATGTCCTCCGGCCGGCACGGCGCGAGCTTGAAGACGGACTGCTTCTCGAAGTCGATCACGCGTTCGACGGTACCCGCTAGTCGCGCCACCCCGCCGGGTTGGCGAACGATTCCCGGGTGATCCCCGATCCCGTCTCCGGGAAGACCCCGAACTTCTCCGAGTGCAGGTGGGCGAACAGGTAGCAGAACGACTCGGCCGACGCGTCCTCCACGGCGATCCGGGGGTCGCGCGCCACGGCCTCGTAGAACTCCTGCCCGAGGGCGACGACGAAGCCGCGGGCGTAGAGGAAGCCGTCGTCGGAGCCGTCGGTGACCTCGTGCACGTCCCGCCGGTCGATGTCGTGCAGCTTGCGCTCGACCACGCGGTCCAGGGCGGTCAGCTCGGCGGAGGACAGGTCGGCGGCGGCCTCGCGCAGGGCGACCAGCACCCGGTCGAGGTGCTCTTCGAGCTGGGCGGCCTCGTCGAACGCCTCGGTGGACGTGTCGCGCTTCGCCAGGGCACGACGCAGGTCGTTCGCCTCGGGACCGAGCCCGACCCAGGCGTTCTCCAGCATCGTCCAGAAACGGGCCTCGTCGGCGGCGGTGGGGAGGATCATGGGGCGAAAGGTAGCGTCGGGGTCCGACAATCCCGGTGCCCGGAGGTCGGGGAAGGGGGGTCGTGGCTGTCGTCGAAGGACCCGCGATCGTGGAGAGGGACGCCCGGCACACGCTCGGCATCCGCGTCAGGACGCCGTTCCGCGGCATGCTGGCCGTGCGCGACGCGCTCCTGGCGGAGCTGCACGAGTGGCTGACCGGGCGCGGTGTCGAGCACGGCGCCGCGTTCTTCCGCCTCCACGTCGTGGACATGGCGGGCGTGATGGACGTGGAGGTCGGCGTCACCACGCCCACCGCCCACGGGGGCGACGACCGGGTCGGGCCCGGCACGCTGCCCGCCGGGCGCTACGCGAGCCTCACCCATGTCGACCACGCCCGCCGGGCCAACCGGGCGCTCGTCGAGTGGATCGCGGGGACCGGCCTCGTCCCGGACCGGGCGGACACGCCGGAGGGGGACGCGTTCGGCTGCCGGTACGAGATGTACCTGACCGATCCGCGCACCGAGCGGATGAAGACGAAGTGGCGGGTGCGCCTGGACATCCGCCTCCGGGACGGGTGACGGCCCGCGAGCCGCCACCCGTCACGACCTCCGTCGGGCACCCGATCGGGTCGGCGGTTGCCCGCGGTACACCGGTGACCCCCTGGGCTGACAGGACGGGCTTCGGCTTGGAGCGCCCGACCGGGCGGCCCTAGCGTGGCGGTATGGAGCCACGCGTGTCCAGCGCGCTCAGCCGTGAACTGGGTGACGCCCTTCGCCGAGCCCGCCGCCGGTCCGCCGTCAAGGTCGGGGTCCTCGTCGAGGAGTTGGGCTGGTCGGTCGCGAAGATATCGAAACTGGAACACGGGACGCGTGGCACGAGCCTGCCGGACATCGCCCGCTACGTCGGCCGGCTCCACGCCGACCAACCCACCTACGACCACATCATGTCCCTGGCCCAGGCGCAGAACACCGGCCACGTCGTCCGGTCGCACGAGATCGCGATGCCCGACAACCTGCGCGCGCTCCTCCTGCACGAGCAGACCGCCGAGGTCATCTGGTCGTACCGGGTCATCGACATCCCCGGACTGCTCCAGACCGCGGACTACGCCCGCGCGATGATAGGTCCGGAGAACTTCGAGCACGGCGTGGCCGAGCGCATGGCCCGGCAGGGGATCTTCGAGCGGCTCCGGCCGCCCGAGGGGCGTTTCTTCATCCTCGAACCGGCGCTGCACCACGTGGTGGGCGGTCCGCAGGTGATGTACGAGCAGGTGCTGCGACTGCTGTTCCGCGGCGGGGTGCGGGTGGTGCCCTTCGCGGATCAACTGCCCGCGTCGCTGACCTCCGCCTTCACCTTCATGACCTTCGCCGAGCACCCGCCCGTCTCGTACGTCGAGGCCGGTCCGGTGTCGCTGCTCTCGGACGAGGCCGAGACCACCGAGCGGTTCCGGCAGGCGTGCGACGACCTCGACCGGGTGGCGCTGGGTGAGGAACAATCGTGGTCGGTGTTCGCCGCGTGGGCGGACCGCTACGACCGACTGCGGGAGGAACGGCGTGGGGCTGGAGGAGGGGCAGTGGCGTAGGAGCAGTTACAGCGGTGGCGGGAATACGGAGTGCGTGGAAGTGGCGTTCGCACCGGGGGCCGTCGGCGTGCGGGACTCCAAGGACGCCGCTCCGCGCCTGGCCTTCAGCCCCACCGCGTGGCACGCCTTCCTCGGAGGGGTGAAGGAGCGCTGACCCGCCGCGCCGAGCAAGCGTGCCGGTCCCCGGACGTGGCCCGGGGACCGGCACCGCGGCTCACACCGCGCCGATCACCTGCTCCCCGTACGCGGCCAGGGTCTTGTCCTTCTCGTCGTGCATCAGGTACAGCGCGAAGTTGTCCACGCCGATCTCCTTGAGCTCCCGCAACCGCTCCACGTGCGCCGACGCCGGCCCGAGGAGGCAGAACCGGTCCACGATCGGGTCCGGCACGAAGTCGGTCGACCGGTTGCCCGCGCGGCCGTGGTGGGCGTAGTCGTAGCCCTCGCGGTCCTTGATGTAGTCGGTCAACGCCGCCGGCACCGCGCCCGAGTCGCCGTAGCGGGCGACCAGGTCGGCCACGTGGTTGCCGACCATGCCGCCGAACCAGCGCAGCTGCTCGCGCTGGTGCGGCAGGTCGTCGCCGACGTACGCGGGCGCGGCCACGCACATCGTGATCGCCGACGGGTCGCGCCCCGCCGCCACCGCCGCCTCGCGCACCGACCCGATGGTCCAGCGGGCGATGTCCGGGTCCGCCGTCTGGAGGATGAACCCGTCGGCCTGCTCGCCGACCATCCTGAGCGCCTTCGGTCCGTACGCGGCCATCCACACCTCCAGCCTGCCGTCGCGCACCCACGGGATGCGCACCGGCGTGCCGTGGTGCTCGACCTCGCGCCCCTCGGCCAGCTCCTTGATCACCGTCATGGCCCGCCCGAGGGTGGCCAGCGACGCCGGCTCCTGCCCGATCACCCGCCGCGCCGAGTCGCCGCGCCCGATGCCGCACACCGTGCGGTTGCCGAACATGTCGTTCAGCGTGGCGAACAGCGACGCGGTCACCGACCAGTCCCGCGTGCTCGGGTTCGTCACCATCGGGCCGACCACCAGCGACTTCGTCGCCGCCAGCACCTGCGAGTAGATGACGAACGGCTCCTGCCACAGCACGCATGAATCGAACGTCCAGCCGTACCGGAACCCGTTGTCCTCCGCCGCCCGCAGGCCGGCCACGACGTCCCGCGCGGGCGGGTCGGTCTGGAGCACCACACCGAAGTCCACAGCGCCTCCTAGACCAGGTACTGGTTCAGCTCGCGGGACAGGAACCGGCCGTGCCCGGTGGAGCCGCGGAACCCGGAGCCGTCGACGACGACCCGGCCGCGCGACAGCACGGTCTCCACCTTCCCGGTGATCTCCATGCCCTCGTACGCCGAGTAGTCGACGTTCATGTGGTGCGTCTCCGCCGAGATGACCTGCCGCGCGGCCGGGTCGTACACCACGAGGTCGGCGTCCGCGCCGGGCGCCACGACACCCTTGCGCGGGTGCAGGCCGAACATCCTGGCGGGCGTGGTGGAGCAGATCTCCACCCACCGCTCCAGGCTGATCTCGCCGGCCACCACGCCCTGGTGCAGCAGGTCGATCCGGTGCTCCACGCCCGGCATCCCGTTGGGGATCTTGGAGAAGTCGCCGCGCCCCAGCTCCTTCTGGTCCTTGAAGCAGAACGGGCAGTGGTCGGTCGACACCACCGACAGGTCGTTGGTGCGCAGCCCGCGCCACAGCTCCGACTGGTGCTCCTTGGGCCGCAGCGGCGGGGAGGCGACGTACTTGGACCCCTCGAAGCCCGGCTTGGCCAGGTCCTCCAGCGACAGGTACAGGTACTGCGGGCACGTCTCGGCGAACACGTTCTGCCCGGTGTCGCGCGCCTTCGTCACCGCGTCCAGCGCCTGCGCGGCGGACAGGTGCACGATGTAGAGCGGCGCGCCGGTGACCTTGGCCAGCGTGATGGCGCGCGACGTGGCCTCGCCCTCCAGCTCGGGCGGCCGGGTCAGGCCGTGCTCCACGGGGTCCGTGCGGCCCTGCGCGAGCGCCTGCGCGACGAGCTGGTCGATCGCGATGCCGTTCTCGGCGTGCATCATGATCGTGGACCCGGTCTCGCGGGCCTTCTGCATGGCGCGCAGGATCTCGCCGTCGGTGGCGTAGAAGACACCGGGGTAGGCCATGAACATCTTGAACGTGTTCACGCCCGCGTCGACGCAGGACTCCATCTCCTTCAACGACGTGTCGTCCACGTCGGAGACGATCATGTGGAACCCGTAGTCGACGGCGCAGTTCCCGTCCGCCCTGCGGTGCCACTTGTCCAGTGTGGACAGCAGCGAGGTGCCCTTGGCCTGCACGGCGAAGTCGATGATCGTGGTGGTGCCGCCCCACGCCGCCGCGATCGTGCCGGTCTCGAAGGTGTCCGCGGAGGACGTGCCGCCGAACGGCATCTCCATGTGCGTGTGCGCGTCGATGCCGCCGGGGATGACGTACCGGCCGGTCGCGTCGACCACCTCGTCCGCGTGCACGGTGAACGTGGGGGAGAGCAGCGCCGCGATCGTCTCGCCCTCCACCAGCACGTCGGCGCGCACGGCGCCGGTCGCGTTGACGACCGTCCCGCCCTTGATCAACAGTCTCACGGCTGCACCAGCCCCCCGTACGTGTCGGGGCGCCGGTCCCGGTAGAACGCCCACAGGTCGCGCACCTCGGCCAGCAGGTCCATGTCCAGGTCGCGGACGACGACCTCCTCCTCCGTGTCGGACGCCGCGTCGCCCACCAGTTGGCCGCGCGGGTCGGCGAAGTACGACTGGCCGTAGAAGTCGTTGTCCCCCAACGGCTCGACGCCCACCCGGTTGATGGTGCCGACGAAGTACTCGTTGGCCACGGCCGCCGACGTCTGCTCCAGCCGCCACAGGTACTCGGACAGGCCCCGGCTCGTCGCCGACGGGTTGAACACGATCTGCGCGCCGTTCAGGCCGAGCATCCGCCAGCCCTCGGGGAAGTGCCGCTCGTAGCAGATGTAGACGCCCACCTTGCCCACGGCCGTGTCGAACACCGGGTAGCCGAGGTTGCCGGGCTTGAAGTAGAACTTCTCCCAGAACCCCTTGACCTGCGGGATGTGGTTCTTGCGGTGCTTGCCCAGGTACGTGCCGTCGGCGTCGATCACCGCGGCGGTGTTGTAGTAGACGCCCGGCTGCTCCTCCTCGTACATCGGCACGACGAGCACCACGCCGTTCTGCTCGGCCACCTGGCACATCAGCTCGGTGGTCGGCCCGTCGGGGATGCCCTCGGTGTAGGAGTAGTAGTCCGCGTCCTGCACCTGGCAGAAGTACGGCCCGTAGAACAGCTCCTGGAGGCACACGACCTGCGCCCCCCGCGACGCCGCCGACCGGACCGCCTCGACCGCGTTCGCGATCATCGAATCCTTGTCGCCGGTCCACCTCTGCTGGACCAGACCCGCTCGGACGGTGCTCACGCGTTCTCCCTCCGTGGCGCCAGCGCCAGGTAGACGAGCAGACCGCCGGCCAGGCCGACGACCCAGTTGTAGTCGTAGAGCGGTTTCAGGAACGGGATCAGGCCGTCGGCCGGGAACGGGCCGCCGTACGCGCCGCCCACCGCCAGCACCGAGCCCACCAGGGTCGCCGCGACGGCTCGCCAGTTCCAGCCGGCCGTGAACCAGTACGTCCCGCGCCCCGACAGGTACAGGTCGGCCAGCTCCAGCCGGGTCTTCGCCAGGACCCAGTACCCGGCGACGAACACGCCCGCCACCGACGCCAGCAGGCCGCCGTAGAACCCGAGCCAGGCGAAGATGTAGATGGACGGGTCCGAGATCAGCCGCCACGGCTGGATCACGATGCCGATCACGCCGGTGATCAGGCCGCCGACCGCGAAGCTGATCTTCTTCGGGAACGCGTTGGAGAAGTCGTAGGACGGGCTCACCACGTTCGCCGCGAGGTTCGCCGAGATCGTCGCGAGCACGAGCGCCACCAGGGCGACCAGCACCACGGCCGTCGAGTCGAACCGGCTCGCCAGCTCCGCCGGGTCCCAGATCGCCTCGCCGTACAGCGCCATCGCGCCGGACGTGGTCAGGATGGCCACGATCGCGATGAACGACATCGTCGTCGGCAGGCCGAGCACCTGGCCGACCGCCTGCTTGCGCTGGCTGCCGCCGAACCGGGTGAAGTCCGGCATGTTCAGCGACAGCGTCGACCAGAACGCGATCATGCCCATCAGCGCCGGGAAGAACACCTTCCAGAAGTCCGCGCCCCAGCCGAGCTTCGACGGCTCCGACAGGATCGGGCCGAACCCGCCCGCCTTGACCGCCACGTACCCGAGCAGCACCAGGAAACCGACGCTGACCAGCGGCGCGGTCCAGTTCTCGAACTTGCGGATCGCCTCCATGCCGCGCCAGATGATCAGCATCTGCACCACCCAGAAACCCAGGAAGCACAGCCACAGCGTCCACACCTGGCCGAGCACGACGGGGGCGTCCACCCACCCGTCGCCCGCGAGCCGCCCGACGATGACGTGCAGCGCCTTGCCGCCGACCCAGGTCTGGATGCCGAACCACGCGCACGCGATGAACGCCCGCAGCAGCGCCACCAGGTTCGCGCCGCGCACCCCGTAGAACGCGCGGGCGAACACCGGGAACGGGATGCCGTACTTGGTGCCCGCGTGGCTGTTGAGCAGCATCGGGACCAGCACGATCAGGTTGCCCAGGGTGATCGTCAGGAACGCCTGCACCCAGTCCATCCCGAGCGCCACCAGGGACGCGGCGAGCGTGTAGCTGGGGATGTTGTGCGCCATGCCCATCCACAGCGCGAAGAAGTTGTAGGTGGTCCAGGTGCGCCGCTCCAGCGGCACCGGGGCCAGTTCCGGGTTGTAGTGGGGGCTGTCCGCGATGGCCCGGTGGTCGCTCAGCCCGACCCGGCCGTCGGCGTCCGTCGTGACCTGGGTCGCGGGGTCGAGGGCCATCCGTCACACCCCTGTTACGCTCGTGGAACACCCTCCACGCGGGCGGTTCGGCGCGATTTCCATCCCGGAATCCTCCGGTCGGCCCCCGCGCCCCGGCAGTGTCATAGTGTCCACGCTTGCCATGATCAGGGCACACTCTGCCCATTGCCACCGCGACCTCCGGTCAGGACTCCGACCCTCGACGGGCCGCGAGCGGTCACCTACCGTCGATCGGGTGAAGCTCGAACTGCGGCACCTGAGGGTCGTCTGCGCCATCGCCGAGGCGGGCAGCCTGTCGAAGGCGTCCTCGCTGCTGGGCCTCGCCCAACCCGCCCTGACCGCGCAGCTGCACCGGATCGAGGCGCTGCTGGGCGGCAGGCTGTTCGACCGCGACCACCGGGGCGCCCGCCCCACCCCGCTGGGCGAGCTGGTGCTCGAACGGGCCCGCGTGCTGCTGCCCGCGTTCTCCCGGCTCCAGGAGGACGCGCTGCGCCTGGTCGACGACGACGCGCCCGCCGAGCGGTACCGCGTGGGCGCGGTCAACGGGCCGATGCTCGGCGGGCTCGTGCACCGGCTCACCGAGGCCCGCCCCGGCGCGCACGTGTCCACCCAGGTGTCGTGGTCCGGTGACGAGCTGGCCGCGATGGTGGCCGCCGGACGGCTGGACTACGTGCTGGTCGGCGTGTGCGGCGACGCGCCGCCCCCGTCGGAGCACGGCCTGACCTGGAACGTGGTCGCGGTCGACCCGGTGTTCGTGCTGCTGCCCGAGGACCACCCGCTCACGTCGCGCGACGAGGTCGAGCTGGGTGCGCTCAAGGACGTGCAGTGGGCCGTCACGCCGGGGGACGGGTGCTTCGGCGACTGCTTCGTGGCGGCGTGCAGCCGGGCCGGGTTCACCCCGCGCACCATGTACGAGGTGGACATCGGCAGCTGCATCGACCTGGCCTCCGCCGGTGACGCGGTGGCGCTGTGCCAGCCGACGTTCCGCCGCACTCCCGGCCTGGCCGCGATGCCGATCGCCGGCGTGCCGCTGCGCTGGCGGCACCTCGTCGGCTGGGACCCGGAGGGCCCGGCCGCCGGCTTCGGGCCCGACGTGCTGCGGCACGCGGCCGAGGCGTACCGGGAGGTCGCCGAGCGCAACCCGCGCTACACCGCCTGGCTGCCCGACCACCCCGAGTACGGCGCCGTGCCGCACCGCGCCGCGGTCCCGACCGCCCCGTGACGGACCGGCACCACGACGCCCCCTGTGGTGCGAACGGCCCACTCGCGTGCCCCCGAAAGGCTCGTGAGGTCCGGTCGCGGCGCACTTCGGACAGCTTCCACTCGACTGGGTTCGCGGATACATTCGGCCCGCCGAGCAAGCCGACGACGTGGTTGCGGAGCGTGCGTTCTGCGGGCGCACACAACAGGTGCGTCCCGCGTCACTGGGGTGAGGATGCGAATGACACTTGTCGAGCGGGAGGTGGAGCTGGCCGCACTCGGCCGGCTCCACGAGGAGTGCGCCAGGGGACGCGCACAGGCCGTCGTGATCAGCGGCGGGGTGGCGAGCGGGAAGACCGAACTGCTGCACGCCTTCGCCGAACAGGTGGTGCAGCGGGGCGCGGTGCTGCTGTCCGCCACCGGGTCGCGCGCGGAGCGGGACGTGGCGTTCGGCGTCCTGGGCCAGCTCGCCCACGGCACCGCGCTGCCCGGACCGGCGGCGCGACGGCTGCTCGACCTGCTGCGCGCGGCCGGCGAGGACGACACCGCGGCGGACCCGTCCACCGGCGGCGCGTCCACCATCGGCGCCGCGAACGCCCGGCTGCTCGACGAGGTGTGCACCGTCCTGCTGGCGCCGGCCGCCGAGCGGACCGTGGTGCTCCTCGTCGACGACGTCCAGTTCGTCGACGACGCCTCGCTCCAGGCGCTGCTCTACCTCCAGCGCCGGATGCGCTTCACCCGGACCCTGGTCGTCCTCACCGAGTGTGCCGTGCCCCGGCCGAGCCGGGCCGCCTTCCACGCGGAGCTGACCCGCCAGCCCAACACCACCAGGCTCGTGCTCGACCCGCTGTCCCGCGAGGGGGTCGCCGAACTCCTCGCCACCCACCTCGACCCGCGCACGGCCGCCGCGCTCGCGCCGGTCCACCACGCCATCAGCGGCGGCAACCCGCTGCTGGTCACCGCGCTCGTCGAGGACCACCGCGCGGCCGTCCGGGCGGGACGCCCGCTCGACGGGGTCACCGCGGGCCGCGAGTTCGGCCAGGGCGTGCTGGCCTGCCTGCACCGCTGGGGACCGCCCGTGCTCCAGGTGGCGCGCGCCCTGGCCGTGCTGGGCGAGGGCCGGAGCCCGGCCCTGCTCGGCAAGCTGCTGGACACCACCGCCGACGCGGCCGCCCAGGTGGTCGAGGTGCTGGAGCAGGCCGGCCTGCTCGACGGCGGCCGGTTCCGCCACCCCGTGGCGCGCGGCGCCGTGCTGGCGAGCCTCGCCCCGGCCGAGCGGGCCGGGCTGCACCTCAAGGCCGCCGGGCTGCTGCACCTCGACGGCGCCGGGCCCGCCGAGCTGGCCGGCCACCTGACCGAAGCCGACGCGCTGGGCGGCGGCACGGTGGACCGGTGGGGCGCCGACGTGCTGCGCAGGGCCGCGCAGGACGACCTGGCCACCGGCCGGCTCGACCAGGCCGTGCGGAGGCTGGAGCTGGCGCTGCGCTGCACCACCGACGACGCCGAGCGCGCGGACATCACCACGCTGCTGCTGCGCGTCGAGTGGGTCCGCAACCCGTCGGCCGCCGCGGCGCACCTCGCGCCGCTGCTCGCCGCCCGCGACCGCGGCGCCCTGTCCCGGCGCAACCTCCTGCACCTGTCGGAGTTCCTCTTCTGGTACGGCCACATCGACCAGCTGACCGCGACGCTCGCCGACGTGGCGCCCGCCCCCGCCGGGACCGGCGCGGCGGAGGCCGACCACGCCGGCGCGCGGGTCGGCTCGCTGTCGTTCCTGCACCCGACGGCGCTCCCCGCCCAGGCGGGACCCGGCGGCGCGGGCCGCGACCTGCCCACGACGGTCGGCCTGCGGCCCGCCGACCTGGCGGCCACCGCCGAACGCGTCCTGCAGAGCGGACGGGTCGGCGGCTACACGTTCGGCACGCAGGCCGCCGCGCTGGCCGCCCTGGTCTACTTCGACCACGTCGACCGGGCCGGCCAGTGGTTCGAGACGCTGCTGGCCGACTCCGACCTGGCCGACACCCGGGCCGCGGTCGTCGGCGCGCTGCGCGCGGAAGCGCTGTTCCGGCAGGGCGACCTGGCCGAGGCCACCCGCCAGGCCCGCGCCGCCTACGAGGCGCTCGCGCCGCAGAGCTGGGGCATCGCCATCGTCATCCCGCTGGCGGTCGGCATCGCCGCGCACACCGCCATGGGCCGGCACGACGAGGCCGCCGCGCTGCTGCGCACCCCCGTGCCGGAAGCGGTGTTCCGCACCCAGCTCGGCCTGCTCTACCTGTACGCGCGGGGCCAGCACCTGCTGGCCACCGACCGGGCGCTGGCCGCGCTCGCCGACTTCGACCGCTGCCGCGAGCTGGCCGAGGTGTGGCACGTCGACCTGCCCGCCCCCGTGCCGTGGCGGGTGGGCGCGGCGCAGGCGCACCTGGCGCTGGACGACCGGGAGGCCGCGCACGCCCTGGCCCGCCAGCAGCTGGAGCACCCGGCGCTCGGCGGCGACCGCGGCCGGGGCGTCGCGCTGCGGGTGCTCGCCGCCACCGTCCCGGCCCAGCGGCAGGTGCCGATCCTGCGCGAGTCGGTGGAGCTGCTCCAGGCGGGCGGCGACAAGTTCGAGCTGGCCCGCGCCCTGCTGGAGCTGAGCAACGCGCACAACGCCGTCGGCGAGTGCGAGACCGCCCGCACGGTCGCCCGCCGCGCCGCGCAGATGGCCAAGGGCTGCCAGGCCGAGCCGCTGACCCTGCGCCTCCGGCCGGTCCGCGACCTCGACCCGGCCGAGCAGTGGGACGAACGGGTCGAGCACGCGGGCATGGCGTCGCTCAGCGAGGCGGAGCGGCGGGTCGCCGTGCTCGCCGCGCTCGGCCACACCAACCGGGAGATCGGGGTCAAGCTCTACATCTCGGTGAGCACCGTGGAGCAGCACCTGACCAAGGTCTACCGCAAGCTCAACGTCACCAGGCGGACCGAGCTGCCCGTGCGCCTGCCGCGCCGGCTCGTGGCCGGGCAGAAGTAGCCGCGCACGCCGGCGCCGTCATCGACCGCAGTGGCGCGCGATGCGCTCGACGACGGCGTCGGCGTGCGCGGTGAGGTAGAAGTGCCCGCCGGGGAAGACCTCCAGGTCGAAGTCCCCCTCGGTGTGCTCGGCCCACCGACGCGCCTCGGCCTCGGTGACCTTCGGGTCGCTGTCCCCGATGAACGCCCGCAGCGGCGCGCGCACCTTCGGCCCCGACTCCCACCGGTAGGTCTCCGCGGCCTTGTAGTCGGCGCGGATGGCGGGCAGCACCATGCGCAGGATCTCGTCGTCCTGGAGCACGCCGCTGTCGGTGCCGTTCAGCTTCCGGATCTCGGCCAGCAGCTCGTCGTCGGGCAGCTGGTGAGCCTGCTCGTCGCGGTGGACGCCGGGCGCGCGGCGACCCGAGGCGAACAGCCCGTGCACGGCCACGCCGCGCGCCTCCAGGCGGACCGCCAGCTCGAACGCCACGCTCGCGCCGTAGCTGTGCCCGAACAGCGCCAGCGGGCGGTCCGCCAGCGGCAGCACCACGTCCACCAGCAGGTCGGCCAGCTCGACCAGGGACTCCACGCACGGCTCGTGCCTGCGGTCCTGCCTGCCCGGGTACTGCACGGCCACCACGTCCACCGAGCGCTGGGACAACGCCCGGGAGACGGCGAAGAAGGAGCTGGCGGAACCACCCGCGTGCGGCAGGCACACCACCCGGTGCGGTGCGTCGGGCACGGGGTGGAAGCGGCGCGTCCACCGGTCGGCGGCGGTACTGCTCACGGCATTCCCTTCGACGGCGGGCGGGTTGCCCCGGGCGTCCACCGCCCGACGCTGCCGGCGCGGCCGGTTGCGCGACAACCCCTACGGGCTACTAGTGGATCACCCGATCGAGATAAGTGCGAGTACGGAGGGTCAGTCACCTGATCGAGCGGTTCAGTGCGGGTTTGCCGGCAGCCGATGGTGGTGAGGTCATCGTTGCAGGTCCCCAACCAGGTTAGGAACACCGTGTCCGGAAACCGCACGCGCGGACTCCTGCGTGCCGCAGCCCTGCTCGCCGCCGGCGCCTCGCCGCTGCTCGCCTCCGCCGCGAACGCCGCCGAAGCCCCCCTCGACGTCGTCGACGACACCGCGGGCCACGCGCCCTCCGTCGGCCTCGACGTCGCGAAGCCGGCCACCGACCTGCTCAGCGGTCGGGCCGTGATGCTGCCCGCCTCGGCGCCCGCCGCGCTGCCCGAGGTGAAGGCGCCGCACATCGCCGCGCCCGCCGGCCTCCAGGTGCCGTCCGCGCCGAACGTCCCGGCCAACGCGGAGGCGCTCGCCGCCGACGCCCTCGCGCCGCACGCCCGCACCATGCCCGCCCCCGCCGCGCCGCTCGCGCCGGAGCTGCGGCTGGTGCAGTCCGGCACCGCGCAGCACATCCCGGACCTCGGCGCGCTGCCGGTCCAGGCGCCCGGACTGCCCTAGCGGACTAGCGGGACGCCCCGGGCGGGTGCGGCGGCTGAGGGTCGCGCCCGCCCGCTCCCGGCACGTCGCCCGACTCGTGGACGAGCAGGGCGACGTACAGCGAGAGCACCGACTCCGGGTCCTCCAGCGACACGCCCAGCACCTGCTCGATGCGCGCCAACTGCTGGTAGTACGCGGTGCGCGAGAGGTGCGCGGCGGCCGCGGCGGCGGACTTGTTGCCGCCGTTCTCGCAGAAGCGCCGCAGCAGCTCCACCAGGCGGCTGCCCTGGTTGCCGTCGCGCGACAGCAGCGGCCCCAGCTCGCGGTCCGCGAACGCCCGCACCCGCTCGTCCTCGCGCAGCAGGTGCAGCAGCCCGCGCAACCGCACGTCGTCGAGCCGGTGGTACAGCTTCGACCCCGGTGAGCGCAGCGCCGCGCCGGCCACGTGCGCGGCCTCGCCCAACGAACGCCGCACGTCCGCCGCCCCGGTCACGGTCGTCCCCACGGCGACCACGACGGGCAGCGCGTGCTGCGTCGCCGCCGCCGTCCGGTGCACCTCGCACGCCAGCCGCCGCAGCACGCCGTCCAGCGCCGTCTGCGGCGGCACCGAGAGCAACGCCCGCACGCTCGTGTCGTCCACCACCCCGACCAGCGCGGGCACCGTCACTCGCCGAGCCGCCAACGCCGTCGCCTCGGCGAGGTCCCTCAGCACCTCCTGCGTCGCCAGCGCCTGCGCGGGCGCGGGCGCCGCGCCCGGCCTGATCGCCACCCCCACGAGCTGCCGCCGGTCCAGCGGCACGCCCAGCGCCGCCGCCCGCGCCGGCAGGTCGTGCGGCGGCTGCCCGAGCAGCTGGGTGAGCAGCGTCCGGTGCGTCTGCCGCTCCAGGGACTCCCGGTCCCGCGCCACGAGCCGGTGCACGGCCAGCGCCGACGCGGCCCGTTCGGCGACCACGACCTGCCGGTGCGGCGGCGGTTCGGGCGTGACCAGCACCAGCCGCCCCCAGTCGGCGCCCCGCGCGCCGACCACGGTCACCAACCACCCCGCCCGCTCGTGGTACGCGGTCCGCTCGGGCACGCTGACCGCCCGCGACCGGTCGCCCCAGTCGGCGAGCAGCGCCGCGGGGTCCTGCCCGGCCGCGTCGTAGGCCAGCACCTCGTGCCCCAGGGTCTCCAGCACCACGGGCAGCCCGGACGTGCGCGCCACCTCCCGCAGCACCTCGGCCGGCTCCGCGCCCGCCACGGTGAGCGCGGTGAACGTCTCGTGCACCTGCTCGGAGGCCCGGAGCTCCGCGAGCTGGGCGTCCACGATCAGCGACACCACGGCCTCGGTCACGGACACGAACCGCGTCTCGCGCGCCAACGTGACCAGCGGCAGCCCGTGCCGCTCGGCAGCGGCGACCAGCGCGCCCGGCACCTCGTCGCTCCACCGCCGCACCAGCTCCACGACCAGCCCCGACACGCCCACCGCCGCCAGGTCGTCCACGTACCGGGTGAGCCCCGCCGCGTCCTCGGGCAGCGCGATGCCGGTGGTCAGCACCAGCTCGCCGCCGCGCAGCAGGTGCGCGATGTCGGCGATCTCCGCCGCGTGCACCCAGCGCACCCGCCGGCCCACCCCGGCGGCGCCCGCGACCACCACCGGGCGGCCTCGGCGGACCACCCGCAGGGCGAGCGCCTCGGCGACCGTGGGGTACATGGACACAACGTAATGGCAGCACCGGCAAAGCGGTACAGGTTGTGCATGGCGGCCCCCGCACGCGCCCAGCAGACTCGCGGGCAGGGACTGCTGTGACCGACGACCGGAGGACGCGATGGCCCACGAGGAGCTGCTGGCCCGGCACCGCGCCGTGATGCCCGCCTGGATGGCCCTCTACTACGAGCGGCCGATCGAGCTGGCGAGCGCGTCCGGTCGGCGCGTCACCGACCGCGAGGGCCGCACCTACCTGGACTTCTTCGCGGGCATCCTGACCAACGCGATCGGCTACGACGTCCCCGAGATCTCCGACGCCATCCGGTCCCAGCTCGACACCGGCGTGCTGCACAGCTCCACGCTCTACCTGATCCGGTCGCAGGTGGAGCTGGCCGAGCGGATCGCGGAGCTGTCCGGCATCCCGGACGCCAAGGTCTTCTTCACCAACTCCGGCACCGAGGCCAACGAGACGGCGCTCATGCTGGCCACCGGGTACCGGCGCAGCGACCAGGTCCTCGCCCTGCGCAACTCCTACCACGGCCGGGCGTTCGGCACCGTCGCGATCACCGGCAACCGCGGCTGGTCGACGTCCTCGCTCAGCCCCGTCAAGGTGAGCTGGGTGCACGGCGGCTACCGGTTCCGCAGCCCCTTCAAGGACCTGTCGGACGCGGACTACGTCGCGGCGTGCGTGGCGGACCTGCGCGAGGTGCTGGAGACGTCCACCGCCGGCGACGTGGCGTGCATGGTCGTCGAGCCGATCCAGGGCGTCGGCGGGTTCTCGCTGCCCCCGGACGGGTTGTTCGCCGCGTTCAAGGAGGTGCTCGACGAGTACGGCATCCTGCTGGTCTCGGACGAGGTGCAGACCGGTTGGGGCCGCACCGGCGAGCACTTCTGGGGCATCCAGGCGCACGGCGTGGTGCCGGACGCGATGACGTTCGCCAAGGGCCTGGGCAACGGTCTGGCGATCGGCGGCGTGGTCGCGCGCGGCGACCTGATGGACTCCTTCACGGCCAACTCGATCTCCACGTTCGGCGGCAACCCGATCTCCACGGCGGGCGCGCTGGCCACGCTCGACTACCTGCTCGACCACGACCTCCAGGCCAACGCCGCCAAGTTGGGGGAGCGGCTGGTCGACGGGCTGCGTCGCATCGCGGAGGACCGCCCCGCCGTCGGCGACGTGCGCGGCAAGGGGCTCATGGTGGGCGTCGAACTGGTGGGCCCGGCGGGCGAGCCGGACCCCGCGAAGGCCGCGGCCGTGCTGGAGGGCGCGCGGGAGGGCGGTCTGCTGGTCGGCAAGGGCGGCCTGTACGGCAACGTGATCCGCCTCGCGCCGCCGATGACGGTGACCGAGGACGAGGTCGAAGAAGCGCTGGGCATCCTGGAGGACGTGCTGTGAGCACCGTGCGGATCGAGCCCGAGAGGATCGAGCCCAAGAGGATCGGGCACTGGATCGGCGGCAAGCCGTGGCAGGGCGAGGGCGCGCGGTCGGGCGACGTGTTCGACCCGGCGACCGGGCGGGTGGCCGGCCGCGTCGACCTCGCCGACGCGGCCGTCGTGGACGAGGCGGTGGCGAGCGCCGGTGAGGCGTTCACGCGGTGGCGCGGCGCGTCGCTGGCGCAGCGGGCGAACGTCATGTTCGCGTTCCGCGAGCTGCTCAACGCCCGCAAGGGCGAGTTGACCGCGATCGTCACCGCCGAGCACGGCAAGGTGCTGTCCGACGCGGCGGGCGAGGTGCAGCGCGCGCTGGAGGCGGTGGAGTTCGCCTGCGGCATCCCGCACCTGCTCAAGGGCGGGTTCAGCGAGAACGCCTCCACCAAGGTGGACGTGTGGTCGATCCAGCAGCCGCTGGGCGTGGTGGGCGTCGTCTCCCCGTTCAACTTCCCGGCCATGGTGCCGCTGTGGTTCGTGCCCAACGCCATCGCGTGCGGCAACACCGTGGTGCTCAAGCCGTCGGAGAAGGACCCGTCGGCGGCGAACTTCATCGCGGGGCTGTTCGCCGAGGCCGGCCTGCCCGACGGCGTGCTGAACGTGGTGCACGGCGACAAGCCCGCCGTGGACCGGTTGCTGGAGCACCCCGACGTGAAGGCGATCTCGTTCGTCGGGTCCACGCCGATCGCGAAGTACGTCTACGAGACCGGCACGCGGCACGGCAAGCGGGTGCAGGCGCTGGGCGGGGCCAAGAACCACATGGTCGTGCTGCCCGACGCCGACCTCGACCTGGCGGCGGACGCGGCGGTGTCCGCCGGGTTCGGCTCGGCGGGGGAGCGGTGCATGGCGATCTCGGTCGTCGTCGCCGTCGAGCCGGTGGGCGACGAACTGGTCGCGAAGATCGTGGACCGCGTGCGGGACCTCCACGTCGGCGACGGCCGCCGGCCGGGCTGCGAGATGGGGCCGCTCGTCACCGGCGCGCACCGCGACCGCGTGCTGTCCTACGTGGACAACGGGCGGGCGGAGGGTGCGTCCCTGGTCGTGGACGGCCGGTCGCACGCGATCGACGGCGAGGCGGACGGGTTCTGGCTCGGGCCGACGCTGTTCGACCACGTGGGCGTGGACACGGCGCTGTACCGGGACGAGATCTTCGGGCCGGTGCTGTCGGTGGTGCGGGTGGCGACCTACGACGACGCGCTGGAGGTGGTCAACGCCAACCCCTACGGCAACGGCACGGCGATCTTCACCCACGACGGCGGCGCGGCGCGGCGGTTCCAGCACGAGGTCGAGGTCGGCATGGTCGGCGTCAACGTGCCGATCCCGGTGCCGGTGGCGTACTACTCGTTCGGCGGGTGGAAGGACTCGCTGTTCGGCGACTCGCACGCCTACGGCCCGGAGGGCGTGCACTTCTTCACCCGGACGAAGGTCGTGACCGGCCGGTGGCCCGACCCGGCGCACGGTGGGGTGAACCTCGGGTTCCCGCAGAACACGTGACCCCGACCGGGCCGGTCACCTCACCTGGGCCGCCAACGCCTGCGGCAGCGGGTCGTAGCGGCTGAACCGACGGGTGTACGTGCCGGTGCCGGAGGTCAGCGAGCGCAGCTCCACGGCGTAGCGCAGCAGCCCGGTCGCCGGCACCTCCGCCCTGATCACGCTGTACCCGGCGCTGTCCGCCTCGGTGCCCAGCACCCGGCCGCGCCGGCCGGACAGGTCGCCCAGCACGGTGCCCAGGTGCTCGTCGGGCAGCCGCACGACCACCTCGTCCAGCGGTTCCAGCAGGCACGTGCCGCCGTTCGCGGCGGCGTCCTTGAGCGCCAGCGACCCCGCCGTCTGGAACGCGGCGTCGGAGGAGTCCACCGAGTGCGCCTTGCCGTCCACCAGCGTGACGCGGACGTCGACCACCGGGTGCCCGCCCTGCAACCCGCGCGCCAGCTGCGCCCGCACGCCCTTCTCCACGCTCGGGACGAACTGGTGGGGCACCGCGCCGCCGACGGTCCGGTCCGCGAACTCGAAGCCCGCCCCGCGCGGCAGCGGTTCCACGACGATGTCGCACACCGCGTACTGGCCGTGCCCGCCGGACTGCTTCACGTGCCGCCCGTGCCCCTCGGCCCGCGCGGCGAACGTCTCGCGCAGCGCCACCCGCACCGGCTCGGTGTCGACCTCCGCGCCACCGGCGCGCAGCCGCGCGAGCACGACGTCCGCGTGCGCCTCGCCCATGCACCACAGCACCAGCTGGTGGGTCTCCGCGTTGCGCTCCAGCCGCAGCGTCGGGTCGCCCGCCACCAGCTTGCCCAGGTTGCGGGCCAGGTTGTCCTCGTCGCTGCGGCTGCGAGGCACGATCGCCACGGGCAGCAGCGGTTCCGGCACCTCCCACGGCGCCACCAGCAGCGGCCGCTCCGGTGAGGACACCGTGTCCCCGGTCTCGGCCGAGCCGATCTTGGTCAGCGCGCACAGGTCGCCCGCCACGCAGTACGGCACCTCGCGCAGGGTCGCCCCCAGCGGCGAGTACACGTGCGCCACGCGCTCGTCCGCGTCGTGGTCCTCGTGCCCGCGGTCGGCCATGCCGTGCCCGGACACGTGCACCGGGCGTTCGGGGCGCAGCGTCCCGGAGAACACGCGCACCAGCGACACCCGGCCCACGTAGGGGTCGACGGCGGTGCGCACGACCTCCGCGACCAGCGGCCCGTCCGGGTCGGCCTCGACGCGGGGGTGGGGGACGCCGTCCACGCCGGTCACGGCGGGCAGCGGGCGCTCCAGCGGCGAGGGGAAGGCACGGGTGATGCCGTCGAGCAGCTCGGGCAGCCCCAGGCCCGACAGCGAGCACACCGGCACCACCGGGTGGAACGAGCCGCGCGCCACCGCGGTCTCCAGGTCGGAGATCAGCGTCGCCTGGTCGACCTCCTCGCCGGCGAGGTAGCGGTCCATCAGGGTCTCGTCCTCGCTCTCCGCGATGATCCCCTCGATGAGCGCGTTGCGCTGCTCCTCGTAGGCGGGGTCGTCGGTGGTGAGCAGGTTGACCAGACCGCCCCCACCCGCTCCGTCCCCGTCCGCTCCGTCCCCGTCCGCTCCGGGCAGGTACAGCGGCACCACGCCCGCGCCGAACGCGGCCTGGCAGGAGGCGATCTCGTCGACCACGTCGGCCCGCTGGTGGTCGCACCGCGCGACGACCACGGCACGCGGCATCCCGACGGCCGCGCACTCCTCCCACAGGGCCGTGGTGGAGGCGTCCACGCCCTCCGCCGCGCTCACCACGAACAGCGCCGCGTCGGCGGCGCGCAGCCCGGCGCGCAGCTCGCCCACGAAGTCGGCGTAACCGGGGGTGTCGATCAGGTTGATCTTGACGTCGCCGTGCCGGACGGGGGCGACGGAGAGGCCGACCGACCGCTGCTGGCGCACCGCGGCCGGGTCGTGGTCGCACACGGTGTTGCCCTCGGTGACCGATCCCGCGCGGGGCAGGACGCCGGTGCCGGCGAGCAGGGCCTCGGTGAGCGTCGTCTTGCCGGAGCCGGAGGGGCCGACCAGCACGACGTTGCGGACCTTGGCCGGGTCGTCCACAGCGACCGCGCCTGCCGAGGGGCCGTTGTCGGGGTTCTTGTTGCCCATGGGACCGCCCTCCACAAGTCTTTGGTGTCCGATCTCACACCCGTGTGCCGCCGGGGACAACCCAAGCGGACCGGTTCGACCCGGCAGGAGGAATCCGGGGGTCGTCGCGCGGCGTGATCGGGCACGGTCCCAGGCCTTCCGCGGTCGTCGGAGGTGGCGAACGCCACTACCTGCGGGGGAAGGTGGAGTGGCCTGCCGAGAAAGGGCTGGATTGGCCTGTTTCGGCGGTCCACGTGGCCCTTACCATCGGTGGCGTCCTCCCCACTACTCCGAAAGGTTGGCCGTGACCACTTCACCCGACGCCGGCACCCAGGTCACCGGTACTTCCCGCGTCAAGCGGGGCATGGCGGAGATGCTCAAGGGCGGCGTGATCATGGACGTGGTCACCCCGGAGCAGGCCAAGATCGCCGAGGACGCGGGCGCCGTGGCCGTCATGGCGCTGGAGCGCGTGCCCGCCGACATCCGCGCGCAGGGCGGCGTGTCCCGGATGAGCGACCCGGACATGATCGACGGCATCATCGAGGCGGTGTCCATCCCGGTGATGGCCAAGGCCCGCATCGGCCACTTCGTCGAGGCCCAGGTCCTCCAGGCCCTCGGCGTGGACTACGTCGACGAGTCCGAGGTGCTGACCCCCGCCGACTACGCCAACCACATCGACAAGTGGCAGTTCACCGTGCCGTTCGTGTGCGGCGCGACCAACCTGGGCGAGGCGCTGCGCCGCATCACCGAGGGCGCGGCGATGATCCGCTCCAAGGGCGAGGCGGGCACGGGTGACGTCTCCAACGCCACCACCCACATGCGCAGGATCCGCGCGGAGATCCTGCGGTTGCAGAACCTGCCCGCCGACGAGCTGTACGTCGCGGCCAAGGAGCTCCAGGCCCCCTACGAGCTGGTCCGCGAGGTCGCCGAGGCCGGCAAGCTCCCCGTCGTGCTGTTCACCGCGGGCGGCATCGCCACCCCGGCGGACGCGGCGATGATGATGCAGCTCGGCGCCGAGGGCGTCTTCGTGGGTTCCGGCATCTTCAAGTCGGGCAACCCGGCGCAGCGGGCCGAGGCCATCGTCAAGGCCACCACGTTCCACGACGACCCGGACGTGCTGGCCAAGGTGTCGCGCGGCCTGGGCGAGGCCATGGTCGGCATCAACGTCGACGAGATCCCGCAGCCGCACCGCCTGGCCGAGCGCGGCTGGTAGGGGTTCCGCGTCGTGGAGCGGCTCGCCGGTGCGCACCCCGGCGGGTCGCCCTCCGCGCGTCAGGAGACCGGGTGGACCTCGATGTCGACGTCGTGCCCGTTCGACCCGGCGAGCTTGCCGTCGCAGGTGATCACCGGGACGCCGGGCTGCTCGGCCAGGGGCGGGTGGGAAGCGTCGGGCACGGTCACGCTGTGCCTCATGTCCCGGACCCGGTTCGCCAGAGACGGTGCCCGACGGTCGCGATGGGTGCGCAGGACATCCACCACGCGGCCCGCTCGGGACGCAGGTGCCCTGAACGGAGCCGGCGCCTGAGCACGCCGAGCACCTCCGTCGTGATCACCTCCGGTGCGACCAGTCCGCTGGTCCCCACCCGGTGCCGCAACCGCGTGTCCGGCTCCGCGCCGATCAGCACCTCCAGCAGCGCGGAAGCGTCGATCACCACCGTGGCCATCGCGCGTCCGTCTCCGCTTCCTCTTCGGCGCGGGCCGCGTGGAGCGCCGCGAGGGTGCTCGGGGTGGATTCGTCGCGGAACCCGTCCAGATCCCCGAGGACCTCGGACATGGTGTGCCGCGCGGTGAGGTCGGCCGGCCGGCGGTGGAGGTCGGCCCGCAGGTCGAAACCCCCGAGCTGCCGGTTCACCCCGTTCGCCATGGGGCCCAGGCCAGTGCCGGGCAGGTGTTCGTCGGGTGTGGACATGGTGCGGTCACCGGCGATGTCGGCAGCGAGCTCGATCGCTCGAACGCGTGTGCTACCCGCCACTCCGGACCAGTGGTACCTGCCCTCACGGCCGGGTGGACCGGCTCAGATGTGCTCCATCACCAGCACCACCACCGAGCCCGCTTCGAGGGCCTGCGCCGTGTGCGGCACGTCGCCCGGGTAGAGCAGGTAGTCGCCGGGGCCCAGCTCGACCGGGGCGGACCGCGGGCCCGCCAGGACCCGGCCGGTGGAGACGACCATGTGCTCGACCGTGCCCGGCATGTGGGGCTCCGACTCGCGTGCCGCGCCCGGTTCGAGGCCCAGGGTGTAGATGTCGCGACGCGCGCCCGGCGGGCACGAGGCCAGCAGGGTCGCCGTGTAGCGGGCCTTCTCCGAGTAGATCGCCGGCCCCTCGCCCGCCCGGATCACCCTGACCCTCGGCGCGGGCGGGTCCACGAGCCGCGAGAACGGGACGTCCAGCGCCACGCCGAGCGCCCACAGGGTCTCCACGCTGGGGTTCCCACTGGCCGATTCGAGCTGGGACAAGGTCGACTTGGCGATGCCCGCCCGCTTGGCCAGTTCGCTCAACGACAGGCCGACGCGCTCGCGCTCGCGGCGCAGCGAGGCGGCGATGACCTCCAACGGCGCAGCTGTGTTCGACATGACAGTCCCATCGTTCGGCTTGACGAACGCCTCCATCGCTGTTCATCGTAGAAGACGATGCGTTCGACATGGCGAACCCTTGACCCGAAGCTGCTGCGCGACGTCTCCGCGGTGGCGGCCGGCGCCGCGGTCAGCGGCGCGAGCTTCGGCGCGATCTCGACGGCCACCGGCCTGCCGTGGTGGCTGCCGGTGGCGATGTCCGTCCTCGTCTTCGCCGGCGGCTCGCAGTTCATGGCCGTGGGTGTGGTGGCGGCGGGCGGCAGCCCGGCGGCGGCCGTGCTGGCCGGGCTCGTGCTCAACGCCCGCCACCTGCCGTTCGGGCTGGCGGTCGGCGACGTGTTCGGCAAGGGCTGGGGCCGGCGGCTCGTCGGCGCCCACCTGCTGATCGACGAGAGCACCGCGTTCGCCCTCGCCCAGCGCGACCCGGAACGGGCCAGGGCCGCTTACTGGGCGTGCGGCGTCGCGCTGTTCGGCGCGTGGAACGTCGCCGTGGTCGCGGGCGCGCTCGTCGGCCGGAACATCGGCGACCCCGGCGCGTTCGGCCTGGACGCCGCCTTCCCCGCCGCGCTCGTCGCACTGCTGCTGCCCGCCCTCAAGGACCGGGTCACGCTGAACGCCGCCCTGCTCGGCGCGGCCGTCGCGCTCGCCACCACGCCGTTCCTGCCCGCGGGCGTGCCGGTGCTGCTCGCGCTCGGCGGACTGCTCGCCACCGCACGCCGGGAGCCCGCGCCGTGACGCTGACCGCCGTCCTCGTCCTCGCCGCCGGGACCTACGCGTTCCGCCTCGCGGGACCGCTGCTGCGCGACCGGCTCACGCTGTCCGACCGCGTCAAGGCGCTCATGTCCACCTCGGCCACGGTCCTGCTGTTCGCCCTGGTCGCCACGTCGACGCTGACCAAGGGCCAGGACTTCGCCGGCCTCGCCCTGCCGGTCGGCGTGCTCGTCGGCGGTGTCGCCGCGTGGCGCGGGGCCCCGTTCGTGGTCGTCGTCGTGCTGGCCGCCGCCACCACCGCGGTGCTGCGGCTGGCCGGGGTCGGCTAGGGCGCGTAGCCGCCCAGCTCACGGGCCAGCGCCCGCCGGTCTTCGGGCACGGACGGCTCGGGCACGGACGGCTCGGGCAGCCCCGGCCCGCCCGCCAGCACGTCGGCCACGAACCGCGCCACGACCTCCGGCGGCGGCACGAGCGGCGTGCCCAGGTGCGCCACCGTCACCGGCGGCTCCGAGGGGCGCGTCTCGACCGCCACCGACCAGCCGTGCCCACCGCTCCACAGCAGCATCAGGTCCGGTCCCGGCCGCTCGGGGAGCGCCAGGTAGGCCGTGGTGGTGTCGGCCACCTCGAACTCGGTGCCCTCCGGCGGCACGCCCACCTCCTCGGCGACCGCCCGCACGTAGCCGGCGAGCCCGAGCGCCAACAGCTCGGCATCGTCCACGCCCCACATCCTGCCCGCCTAGGCCGTGATCGGCGCGGCGAGCCAGCCCTCCGGGATGCCGAACGCGTCCACCAGCTCCCGCGCGTCGGGCCGCAGGGCGCCGCACAGCTCGTTCACCGCCTGCGACACCGCCTTGGAGCGCTGCGGGGTGAGCCGCCCGTGCTCCAGGAACCACGCCCGGTCCGCCTCGATCGTGCTCAGCGCGTACAGGTCGCACACGCGGTCCAGCAGCTCGCGCGCCGACGCGTCGGCGCACCGGTCGACGGCCGCCACGAACGCCTCCAGCACCACCCTGTCCACGTGCGCGCGGGCCGCGTGCAGCACGTGGTCCTGCGCGGCGTTGAACACGTCGAACGCGTCGTCCTCCGACGCCCGCCGCAACCGCCGCGCCAGCCCCTCCAGCACGTGCCGCTCGCGGTCCTCGAACTGCCGCAGCTGCCAGCCCCGGTCCAGCAGCGCGTCGGAGCTGCCCGACACGAGCCGGTCGATGATCGCCCGCGCCGCCGTCCGCTCGATCACCACGCCCACCGCCTGGTCGGCCACGAACCGCGCCATGCCCCACGGGTCCAGGTCGCCCACGTGGTCCCGGTAGCTCGTCAGCAGTCCTTTCGCGACCAGTTGCAGCAGGACGGTGTTGTCGCCCTCGAACGTGGTGAACACGTCGGTGTCGGCCTTGAGCCCGGCGATCAGGTTCTCACCCAGGTAACCGGCGCCGCCGCACGCCTCGCGACACGTCTGGATGGTGTGCGTGGCGTGCCACGTGGACACCGCCTTCAGGCCCGCCGCCCGCGACTCCAGCTCCCGCTGCCGCCGGTCGTCCTGCTCCCCGCCGTGCGCCTCGTGCAGGGCGTGCACCAGCTCCTCCTGCGCGAAGTGCAGGGCGTACGAGTGGGCCAGCGCGGGCAGCAGGCGCCGCTGGTGCGTCAGGTAGTCCAGCACCACGACCTCGTCACCGGTGCCGGGCCGGGTGAACTGCCGCCGCTTCTCCGCGTACCGGATCGCCAGGGCGAGCGCCTTCTTGGTGGCGCTGCCCGCCGCGCCCGCGACGCTGATCCGCCCGCGCACCAGCGTGCCGAGCATGGTGAAGAACCGGCGGTTCGCGCCCTCGACCGGGCTGGAGTACGTGCCGTCCGGCGCGACTGCGCCGTACCGGTCGAGCAGGTTCGCGCGCGGCACGCGCACGTGGTCGAACGACAGCCTGCCGTTGTCCACGCCGTTGAGCCCCGCCTTGGGCCCGCAGTCCTCGATGGTCACGCCGGGCAGCGGGTTGCCGCCCTCGTCCCGGATCGGCACGAGGACCGCGTGCACGCCGTGCTGCTCGCCGCCGGTCACCAGCTGCGCGAACACCACGGCCAACCGGCCGTCGCGGGCCGCGTTGCCGATGTAGTCCTTGCGCGCGTCCCGGTCCGGTGTGTGCACCACGAACTCGCCGGACGCCGGGTCGTAGGTGGCGGTGGTGCGCAGGTGCTGCACGTCCGACCCGTGTCCGGTCTCGGTCATCGCGAAGCAGCCGGGCAGCTCCATCGACATGATCCCCGGCAGGTAGCGGGCGTGGTGCTCCCCGGTGCCCAGCGCCTGCACGGCCCCGCCGAACAGGCCCCACTGCACGCCCGCCTTGACCATGAGCGACAGGTCGCCGAAGCCCAGGACCTCGAACGACACCACCGAGCCGCCCACGTCGCCGTGCCCGCCCTGCGCGACCGGGAAGCCGGTCAGCGGGTGCCCGCCCTCCGCCAGCACGCCCATCTGCTCCAGCACCCACGCCCGGTGCTCCTCGCGCGGCAGGTCGTGCACCGGCTCCAGCTTGCCGAGCAGGTCCAGCGAGCCGCGGCGCAGCTCGGCCCAGTGGCCGTCGAGCAGCTCCCGCAGCGCTTCCGTCCGGTTCACCACGACGTGACCCCCGTTCTGCCTCAGGACACCTGGTATACCCGCCGGTAACCTCGTTGACGAGTGGTCTCCATCACCCGATCGGCGGAACGGTGTGCTTGCGGACGTGCTCGAACAGCAGGTTCGTCTGCACCTCGCTGACCTCGCGCCGGGTCGTGAAGCGGTCCAGCACGAGCCGCTGGAGGTGCGCGGTGTCCGCCACGGCGACGTGCACCAGGAAGTCCTCCGGGCCCGCCACGTGCGACATCGCCAGCACCTCGGGCAGGGACAGCACGTACTCCATGAACGGCTCCACGATCGCCCGCGTGTGCGGCCGCACACGGACGGCGATCATCGCCTGCACCGGCCGCCCGACGGCCGTCAGGTCCACCTCCGCGTGGTAGCCGGTGATCACCCCGCGGTCGCGCAGCGCCCGGTGCCGCACCACGCAGGTGGACGCCGCCACGTTCACCCGGTCCGCCAGGTCCTTGTTGGGCAACCGAGCGTCCTTCTGGAGCTCCTGGACGATCGCCACGTCCACCGAATCCAGCACGCCGAACTCCCTTGTCCGCCGAACAGCCTGCGGAAGTTTCCCCCGAACGGTGACGAGAAGTCCACGATCGGGCCATGACACGCTTGCGAACGACGGCGGTGCACGGCGGGCGCGACGACCTCGCCGACCTCGGCGTGCACGCCCTCCCGATCGACCTGTCCACCACCTACCCGGTACCGGACCAGGCCGAGGGCGGCCACGCGCTGCAAGCCTTCGCGGACGGCGCCGCCCACGCCGGCTCACCGGTCTACGCGCGGCTGCACAACCCCACCGTCGCCCGGTTCGAACGCGCGCTGGCCGCGCTGGAGGGCACCTCCGCCGCGGTCGCGTTCGGCAGCGGCATGGCCGCCGTCACGGCCGTCGTGCAGGCCGCCTGCGTGCTCACCGGCAAACCGCACGTGGTGGCCGTGCGCCCGCTCTACGGCGGCACCGACCACCTGCTGTCCTCCGGCCTGCTCGGCGTGCGCACCACGTACACCACCGCCGACCGGGTCGCCGACGCCGTCACCCCCGACACGGGGCTCGTGGTCGTCGAGACGCCCGCCAACCCCAACCTCGACCTGCTCGACGTCGCCGCCGTCGTGGCGCGGGCCGGCGACGTGCCGGTCGTCGTGGACAACACCTTCGCCACCCCCGTGCTCCAGAACCCGGCCGCGCTCGGCGCCGCCTACGTGCTGCACTCCGGCACCAAGTACCTGGGCGGGCACGGCGACGTGCTCGGCGGCGTCGTGGCGTGCGCCGAGGAGCACGCCGGACCGCTGCGCCAGGTCCGCATCGTCACCGGCGCCGTCCTGCACCCCCTGGGCGGCTACCTCATGCACCGCGGCCTGGCCACCCTGCCGCTGCGCGTCGAGGCAGCCCAGCGCGGCGCCGTGGAACTCGCCCGCAGGCTCGCCGGCCACCCCGGCGTCGAGTTCGTCCGGCACCCCAGCCTGCCCGGCGCCGACCCCGCCGGCCTCGTCGGCACGCAGATGCGCGGCCCCGGCGCGGTGCTCGCCCTCGCCACCCGCGAGGACCCCGTCGCCGTCGTCCGCCGACTCGCCCTGGTCACCCCCGCGGTGAGCCTCGGATCGGTCGACACGCTCATCGAGCACCCCGCCGCGCTCACCCACCGGCTCGTGCCCGGCGAGGCGCGCGAGGCGTCCGGCGTCCCGGCGAACCTGCTGCGCCTCAGCGTGGGCCTGGAGGACGTCGAGGACCTGTGGGACGACCTCGACCAGGCCCTTTCCGGTCCTCGCGCGAAGCGCCGCACCCCGTCCCCCCGCGGTGCCCGGGAGTTGGCGGAGATCCACTAGCGTCCGGCCACCACGGACGGGCGCGAGCGGTCGACCGGGTCGCCTAGGCTGGTGGGGATCTGCACGAGGAGGAAGTCCGGTGTCCGTCGTCGGTGTCCTCGCCCTCCAGGGCGACGTCCGTGAGCACCTGGTCGCGCTGGCCGAGGCCGACGCGCTCGCCCGCCCGATCCGCCGGCCGGAGGAACTGGCCGAGGTCGACGGCGTGGTCCTGCCCGGCGGCGAGTCGACCGCCATCAGCCGGCTGCTCGCGACGTTCGACCTGCTCGAACCCCTGCGCGCGCGCATCAAGGAGGGCATGCCCGCCTACGGCTCGTGCGCCGGGATGATCCTGCTCGCCGACACCGTGCTCGACGGGCGGCCCGACCAGCACCAGCTCGGCGGCCTCGACATCGTGGTGCGGCGCAACGCCTTCGGCCGCCAGGTGGACTCCTTCGAGGCCGACCTCGACTTCACCGGCGTGGGCGGTGTGCACGCCGTGTTCATCCGCGCGCCGTGGGTCGAGTCCGCGGGCGACGACGTGGAGGTACTCGCCCGGGTGCCCGAATCCGAGGACGCGGGCGAGGCCGCCGGTAGGATCGTCGCGGTTCGGCAGGGGCACGTGCTCGCCACCTCGTTCCACCCGGAGCTGACCGGTGACGGGCGCGTGCACCGCCTTTTCGTGGACATGGTCCGTGCCGCGGGCTGAGTGATTCGACGGAGGAGAAATGAGCGGCCACTCAAAGTGGGCGACCACCAAGCACAAGAAGGCCGCAATCGATGCCAAGCGCGGCAAGCTCTTCGCGCGGCTGATCAAGAACATCGAGGTGGCGGCCCGCACCGGCGGCGGTGACCCGGACGGCAACCCGACGCTGTACGACGCCATCCAGAAGGCGCGGAAGAACTCCGTGCCGCTGGACAACATCGAGCGCGCCCGCAAGCGCGGCGGCGGCGAGGAGGCCGGCGGCGCCGACTGGCAGACCATCATGTACGAGGGCTACGGCCCCAACGGCGTGGCGGTCCTGGTCGAGTGCCTCACCGACAACCGCAACCGGGCGGCCACCGAGGTGCGCGTCGCGATGACCCGCAACGGCGGCTCGATGGCCGACCCGGGCTCGGTGTCGTACATGTTCAGCCGCAAGGGCGTCGTGATCGTGCCGAAGGGCGAGCTGGCCGAGGACGACGTCCTCATGGCGGTCCTCGACGCGGGCGCCGAGGAGGTCAACGACCTGGGCGAGAGCTACGAGGTCGTGTCCGAGGCCGGTGACCTGGTGGCGGTGCGCAAGGCGCTCCAGGACGCGGGCTACGACTACGAGTCGGCCGAGGCCAACTTCCTGCCGTCGGTGACGGTGCAGCTGGAGGCCGAGGGCGCGCGGAAGATCTTCAAGCTGATCGACGCGCTGGAGGACTGCGACGACGTGCAGAACGTCTACGCCAACTTCGACGTGTCGGACGAGGTCATGGCCGAGGTCGGCTGACCGCTCCCCGTCCGCGCGACCCCCGTGCCGGACCGGCTCGGGGGTCGCGGCACGTCCCGCGCCCGCGCGACACCGGGCACAATGGGGTGGTGACCGCCCCCACCCCCCAGGAACTGGACCTCCGCGACTGGCTGCTGGAGCAGGCCGAGCTGCACGGCCACGCCGTCGTCACCGTGCCCGAGGACGCCGAGGGCGCGGGCTACTCGTTCTCCGTCGGCGCGTGGCGCCGGTTCGGCATCGCCGAGGCCGTCGTCCTGGGCCTGCCGCCGGAGCACGCGCAGGTGCTCATCCGCGCCTACGTCGACCGCGCCCGGCAGGGTGAGCGGTTCGTGCCCGGCAAGCTGTACCGGGACTTCTTCGACGGCGTGCCCATCACGTTCGAACGCGTCTTCAAGGGCTTCTACCCGGAGTTCTTCGGCAGCGCGTTCCTGCTCTACGGCAAGGGCGACTTCGCGGCGCTCCAGATCGTCCTGCCCACCGCGGAGGGCAGGTTCCCGTGGCACCACGACGCGCCCGTGGGGTTCGGCGACTGGCAGCTGCTGCTGACCGAGTCGGGCCGGCCGGAGAGCTGGGAGCCGGGCGTCAACGGCCCGTGACCCCGGCGCGTGCGTCCGGTGTGCGCGTCGGACGTGTGCACTGGACCACTCGGCGGGTCGTCGGTTTTCCACCGTACGCCCATCCGGCGTAACGTGAGCCGAACGCCGCGGGTGACATCGTTGACATCAGGAGGACCCAGTGAGCGCCACGAGCGCCGTCTCCACCCCGCAGCGGGGCTTCTTCGGCCACCCACGAGGATTGTCCACGCTGTTCTTCACGGAGCTGTGGGAGCGCTTCTCCTACTACGGGATGAAGGCGATCCTCGCCTACTACCTGTACCGCTCCACGGCCGAAGGCGCTCTCGGGCTCGACAAGAGCTTCGCGCTCTCGCTCGTCGCCATCTACGGCGCCGCCGTCTACATGTCCGGCGTCGCGGGCGGCTGGCTCGCCGACCGCGTGCTGGGCGGCCAGCGGGCCGTCTTCTACGGCGGCGTGCTGATCATGCTCGGGCACGTCGCGCTGGCGCTGCCGATCGGTCTGGCGGGCGTCTACACCGGCCTGATCCTGATCGTGCTGGGCACCGGCCTGCTCAAGCCGAACATCTCCACGGTCGTCGGCGGCCTGTACGCCAAGGACGACCCGCGCCGCGACGCCGGCTTCACGATCTTCTACATGGGCATCAACCTCGGCGGCTTCCTCGCGCCGCTGGTGTGCGGTTTCCTGGGCGAGAACTACGACTGGCACCTCGGCTTCGGCGCCGCCGCCGTCGGCATGGCGCTCGGCCTGGTCGTCTACCGGCTGGGGAGGCGCGGCCTGGGCGACTCCGCCGCCGCGCCGACGAACCCGCTGCCCGAGGGCGACCGCGTCCGCGTGATCGGCCGCATCGCCGCCGTCACCCTCGGCGCGGTGGCCGTGGTGGCGCTGCTCGTGGTGCTCGGCGTGCTGGGCGCGGAGGGCGTGATCAACCTGATCAGCCTGTTCTCCGTGCTGCTGCCGATCGGCTACTTCGTGGTGATGATCCGCAGCCCGCGCACCACGTCGGACGAGCGCTCGCGCGTCATCGCCTACATCCCGCTGTTCATCGCGGCGGCCATGTTCTGGCTGCTGTTCGAGCAGAGCGCCACGGTGATCGCCGCGTTCGCCGACACCCGCGTGGACAACTCCTTCCTGGGCCTGACGTTCCCGCCGTCGTTCATCCAGTCGATCAACCCGGTGATGATCATCGCGATCGCGCCGCTGTTCGCGCTGCTGTGGGTGAAGCTGGGCAAGCGCCAGCCGGTGACGCCGCGCAAGTTCGGCTACGCGCTGCTGCTGGTCGGCCTGTCGTTCCTGCTGATGATGATCGTCAGCCAGGGCGACCCGTCGGTCCGCGTGAGCTTCCTGTGGCTGGTGCTCATGTACCTGGTGATGACCTGCGGCGAGCTGCTGCTGTCCCCGGTGGGCCTCTCGGTGACCACCAAGCTGGCGCCGCGCGCGTTCGCCTCGCAGACCATGGGCCTGTGGTTCCTCGCGGCGGCGGCCGGCCAGGGCGTGGGCGCGATCGTGGTGCGGTTCTACAGCGACGAGACGGCCGTGACCTACTTCGGCGTGCTCGGCGGCGTGGCGATCCTGCTGGGCGTGGCGCTGGTCGCGTCGACCAAGTCCATCCACCGCCTGATGCGGGGCGTGGACTGAGGTCCCGCGCCGGAGCGGAGAGGCGAGGACCCGCCGCGGCGGCGGTGCGGCGGGTCTGCTCGCCGGTCCCAGTCTGCACCACGACCCGTGGTTCAGCCGGTGATTTCCACCATCGGGTGGCGATGTGTCGCGTGCGCCGGAACGGTGCCCGTCGTGACGGGGAAGTGGGCGGCGCCGCGGATGACGCGGGACGGACGGCGGCGCACGCGGCCCGCGGGTCGCAGGTCCGGGAAGCGGGTGAACAGCCCGCGCAGCGCCGCGGCGGCCTCCATCCGCGCCAGGCCCGCGCCCAGGCAGTAGTGGATGCCCGAGGAGAACGCGAGGTGCTCGCGCACGTCCGCGCGGTCGGGGTCGAAGCGGTGCGGGTCGGCGAAGACGGCCGGGTCGCGGTTGGCCCCCGCGAGCAGCAGCATCACCGGCGTGCCCGAGGGCACCCTCGTCCCGGCGATCACGGTGGACTCGGCCGGCACGCGCACCGTGTACTGCACCGGCGGGTCCGTGCGCAGGGTCTCCTCGACCACGGCGTCCGCGTGCGACGGGTCGGCGACGAGGCGTTCGCGGACGGCGGGGTCGCCGAGCACGGCCAGCACCGCGTTGCCGATGAGGTTGACCGTCGTCTCGAACCCCGCGACCAGCAGCAGCCCGGTGGTGGCGACCAGGTCCTCGCGGCTCAGGTCCTCGCGGGACACCAGCGCCGAGACGGCGTCGTCGCCGGGTTCGCGCCTGCGGAAGGCGATCAGGTCGTCCAGGAACGCGTCGAACTCGCGCAGCGCGGTGTGCAGGGCGCGCATCTCGCCCATGTCCCGCACGCCGTCGATCGCGTTGACCAGCGCGCTGCCCCACCGGGCGAACGACGCGTGGTCCGCGTTCGGCACGCCGAGCAGTTCCGTGATCACCTGGATCGGCACGCGCGCCGCGAAGTCGCCGACCAGGTCGAAGGTCCCGCGCGCGGCGACCTCGTCGAGGTGGGCGTGGACGACGCGCTCGACGGTCGCGGCCTGCGCCCGCAGCCCGCGCGGCGTGAACCACGGCGTCACCAGCCGCCGCAGCCGCGTGTGGTCGGGCGGGTTGCGCGCCAGGAACGACTCCTCGACCGGGTTCACCAGCCGTCGCCCGCCCGCGTGGGCCGTGGAGTCCACGGGCGCCAGCGCGTTCGGCGGCAGCACGCCGAAGCCCGGGTCGCGCAGCAGCGACGAGCACACCTCGTGCGACGCGGTGAGGTAGAGGCCCAGCCGGCTCCGGACCAGCACGCCGGCGCGGCGCACCCGTTCGTACTCGGCGTACGGGTCGTGGGCCGAACCCATCCCGACGACCCGGGCGGCCGGGTCGCCGAGCAGGGCGTGGGCGCGGACGGCGGCGCGCCCCAGTAACAGCAGCGTTGCGTTCTTCACGGTGGACGGCATGCGCCCACGGTGTCGCAGAGGCCGCGAAGGATCAAGGACGCGGGACGGGAACGGGTGCCCGGGTTCCCGTCAGCGGGTGACCACCAGCGACGCGAGCCGCCACGTGCCGCCGTCCGGGATCGGTCGGGGCTCCTCGGCCAGGACCAGGTCCGGGAACCGCCGCAGCACCGCGCCCAGCGCCACCTCGGTCTGGACCCGCGCGAACGCCGCGCCCAGGCAGAAGTGCGGGCCGTGGGAGTAGGCGAGGTGACCGGCGCCCGGCGCGCGCGTGACGTCCAGCTCGTCGGGCGAGTCGAACACGCGGGGGTCGCGGTTGGCCGACACGATCGACGCCGTCACCGCCTCGCCCGCGCCGATCACGACGTCCCCGATCACCACCTCCTCCGTCGTGTACCGGGGCGTGGTGAGCAGCTGCGGCCCCACCCACCGGGTCAGCTCCTCCACGGCGCCGGGCAGCAGGTCGGGGTCGGCGCGCAGCGCGGCGAGCTGGTCGGGGTGCGCGAGCAGCGCGTGCAGGGCGTTGGTGACGAGGTTCGTCGGCGTCTGCCCGGCCAGCACCAGGTGCCACACGAGGGCGACCAGTTCGGTGTCGGTGAACCGGTCACCGTCCTCGGCCCGGGTGCGCAGCAGCTCGGAGAGGAGGTCGTCGCCCGGTTCGGCCCGGCACCGCGCCACGGCGGCCCGCGCGCCTTCCACGATCTCCGGGACGGCCTTCGTGAACGCCGTGCCGTCGCCGTAGCCCGCGGCGACCGCGGCGCCCAGTTCCCGCCACCGGGTGCGGTCGGCGTCGGGGATGCCGACGAGCTCGCAGATCGCCTCCATCGGCAGCGGGCGGGAGAGGTGGGCGTGCAGGTCCACCTCTCCCCCGGGCAGCGCGTCGAGCAGCCCGTCCACGATCCGCTCGAAGCGGGGCCGGAAGGCGTCGGCGCGCCGGGCGGTGAACGCGGGGGAGGCGAGCCTGCGCAGCCGCGTGTGCTCGGGGCCGTCCAGCTCGGACATCGTGCGCATGTACCGGAGGCAGTGCTCGGGGATGCCGGGCGGGCGCAGGTAGCTCTTGGCGTCCATCGCGAAGCGCGGGTCGGTGAGCATCGCGCGGGCGTCGCCGTGCCGGGTGACGATCCACAGCGAACCCAGGCCGGGCACGGGCATCCGCGCCACGGGGGAGTCCTCGCGCGCCGCGCCGTAGGCGGTGAACGGGTCGAGCAGCACGCCGGGGTCGGCGGGGTCGATCTCGGGAACGGTCAACGCATCCTCCGGATGTTCAAATCAGATGTTCTTGTCATCTGGATGTCGACGGTATCGTGAGCCGACGACGCGGGGCAACGAGGGGGTGCGGCGGTGCGGCTGAGCAGGGCCGAGACGCAGGAGCGCAACCGGGCACGGGTGCTCGCGGCGGCACGGGAGGAGTTCGCCGAGCGCGGGTTCCGCGACGCCAAGATCGACACCATCGCCCAGCGCGCCGACCTCACCAGGGGCGCGGTGTACTCGAACTTCCCCGGCAAGCGCGCCCTCTACTTCGCGGTGCTCGCCGACCTCGCCGCACGGGCCGCCGCCCCGCCGTCCGCCCGCGCGGGCGAGGACCTGCGCGGCTCACTCGGCTCGCTGGCCCGGGCCTGGGTCACCTCCCTCGCCCACGACCCGCTGCACCGCGACTTCCTGCCCGAGGTGACCGCCGACGAGGTCACGCGACGACCGTTCGCCCAGCTGCTCGCGCTCGACGCCCTGCTGCTCGCCCTCGCCATGGAGGCCCTCGACCCCGTCACCCGCACGCCGGGCGCGCCGCACCACCGCCTGTCCCGCGACGCCCAGGCGGTGCTGACGACCCTGCACGGCGCGTCCCAGCTCGCCGGCGCCGCCCCCGGCTTCGGCGAACCGTTCGACGTGGTCAGCGCGTGCGAGCAGCTCGCCGGGCTGGACCTCACCGACTGGTGGGTGCCCCCCGCCGGACCGCCGGTGACCACGTTCGACGCGCCGTGGGACCCGCCGGTCGGCGTCGACCTCGTGCGCGACGCGCCCGTGACGCCCGGACCCGACGGCGTGGTCGTCGTGCTGGGGCTCAACCGCCTCGCCGCGGCCGAGGACGCGGCGCGGGGCGGCGGACCGGTCACCGTGGCGGTGGTGACCGGCGAGCCGGGGGAGCTGGCGCCGTTGGCCCGCTTCACCGTCACGCAGCTCACCTCGTGCCTGCGGCAGGCGTTCCCCGCCGCCGCCTGGCCCCGCGTCGCGGTGGTCTGCGACGAGACCTCGGCCCTCGCCCGCGCGGCCGGCGTGCCCGCGGTGAGCGACGAGACCGAGGTCGCCGTGCGCGTCGAGGCGGGGCGGGTGGTCGCGCGTGCCGAGGGCGCGGGCGCGGGACACGCGGTCCGCGCCGCGCTCACCCCCGGGGTGCGGGCACGGACCTAGCCCCGGGGCGTGGGCACGGACCTGGTGGCGCGCGCCGTGCGGCCGGCCGCCGGGCGGCGTTCCAGGACCTTGCGGAAGTCCTCCGGGATCGGCGTGCTGCGCAGCTCCGGCGTGCCGAACGAGACGTACCGGTTCCAGCCCGTCGCCACCGGCGTGCCGTCCACGTCCGCGTCGAACCCCATGGTCAGCGTCGTCGTGCCCAGCGTGCGGACGCGCACCCCGATCCGCAGCAGGTCGTCGAACCGCGCCGGGTTCAGGTAGCGGATCGACGTCTCGGCCACCACGAAGTCCACGCCGTGCCGCTCCAGCTCCCGGTAGGAGCCGAGCAGCGACCGCAGCGTCTCCACCATCGCCGCCTCGAAGAACACGGCGTAGCGGGAGGCGTGGACGATCCCCTGGCGGTCGCAGTCGACCGGGCGCACCCGCACCCGGTGCACGTGGGCAGGACGCGGGTCAGCCATGCGCGCGATACTAGGGCGTCGCGCGCCCGTGCGACCCCGGCCCAACGGTGACTGCTCCGAGTGACGCCGCCCGTCAGCCGGTCCGGCGGTGCCTGCGGACGCTCTCCTCGACCAGGTCCAGCACCGGCTCCAGGTCGTCCGCCGGCAGGCCCATGGCCAGGTGCGACACCAGGCCCTCCAGCACCAGCTCCAGGAACGAGGTCAGCACGTCGACGTCCACGTCGTCGCGCAGGTTGCCCGCCTCGCGCTGGCGGGCCAGCCGCTGCCGCGTCGCGTCGGTCAACTGCCGCGACCGCTCCGCCCACCGGGCCCGGAACTCCGGGTCCGTGCGCAGCCGGCGCGACACCTCCAGGCGGGTGCCCAACCAGTCGGCCGGGTGCTCGGCGTCGCTGGGGCCGGGCGCCGACAGCAGGTCGCGCATCACCTGCACCAACCCCTGCTCGGCCACCACCTCCGCCATCCGCAGGGCGTCGTCCTCGGCGAGCGCGAGGAACAGCGACTCCTTGTCCCGGAAGTGGTGGAAGATGGCACCCCTGGACAGGCCGGTAGCCTCCTCCAGGCGGCGGACGGTCGCGCCTTCGTAGCCGAAGCGCGCGAAACACGCACGCGCGCCGTCGAGGATCTGGCGGCGACGGGCATCGAGGTGGTCCTGGCTCACCCTGGGCACCGGTCGATGTTGCCAGTACCGCACTGTGAAATCCAATCAGTACGTACGGCTTGGGCATGTCCCCTTTGGTGTGCATTTGCCGCGTCGGGCTCGGACCACCGGAGTCGTCCTCGCTACGGTGACCCACCGTGACCGCTGGTGAGGAAGTCCGACCGTCGTTGCGCCTGGTGGCGGGCCTCGGCCGGGCGGGGGGCGGACCGTCCACCGCGGACCGCTTCCGCCGCGGGCCCGACCTGATCGACCTGATCCGGCTGGTCGGCGCCGGGCCGGCGCCGACCGCCGAAGGCGTGCGGGAAGCCGGTGCCGGGGTGGTCGTGTTCGAGACCCTGTGCGTGCCGGGACCACTGCGCACGGCCGCGTACGCGCTGGCGCTGGGTGACGGCGACGCCGGCGACGGGCAGCGGACGGCGGTCCGGTACTTCGTGCACGAGGCGGCGCTGCACGCCGAGGTCGGCGACGCGGACGTGATGGCCGGGCAGTGCGAGGCCCTGGCCGAGGCGGCGCGGGAGGCGGCGGTGCGCCTCGTGCCGTTCCGGGCGGGGCACGGGGGGAGGCTGCGCTCCTCGTTCACCGAGCCGTGGGGCGGGCCGAGGGGTGGGCTGCTGGAGCGGATAGCGCTGGACGTGCCGGCGTCGATCGACGCCTTCCGCGTCCGAGCCGGGTCCTACCGGGCACGGGGAGGTCCTGCGGACACCGCCGCCCGTGGGCGCACGTGAGCGCACGCGCCCGCGCGGAAGCCGAAGTGCGCCCGGCAGGCCGGCCACCGGCGGCCGGCCCGGCGAGGTTGCCGGTGGCGGGCTGCGGCCTCGACGGCGGGTGACGCGCCGGGGAACCCCCGGTGTCCGTCCTCCCGCCCGAGTCCGACAATTCCGTTTCGCCCGACCGGGTGCGCCTCGCGCACCGACATGTCATTGATCCGCAAGGGTTTCGGCCTCCTGCGTGTGTCAGTCCCCCCGTGTAGCGTCGAACGGACGACGAAGATCACGGGGAGTGACGCCGTTGACTGCTGTCCGAAACACACCGGCCCCCGGTCCCGCGCCCGCGGTGTTCCGGGACCGCGCCGAGGCCGAGGCCTACGTCGCCTCGGTCTGCTTCAAGCACGGGCCTCCGAGACTGCTCGGAGTGGAACTGGAGTTCACCGTCCACCACGCCGACGACCCGGCCCGACCGCTCGACGCCAGGACCCTCGCGTCGGCACTCGGCAAGCACGCCCCGCCGACCCTGGTCCCCGACAGCCCCCAGCGACCGTTGCCGTCCGGCACCCCGCTGACCGTGGAGCCCGGCGGACAGGTCGAGATCTCCACCCCGCCCCGCGAGTCGTTGACCGACCTCCTCACCGTCGTCGCCGAGGACGTCACCCACCTCCGGGAGCTGCTGGAACCCGCCGGACTGCGCCTCGGGCAACGGGGCGCCGACCCGTTCCGCCCACCCCGTCGCATGCTCCGGGTACCCCGCTACGCCGCGATGGAACGCGCCTTCGCCCCCCTCGGGCCCGAGGGCATCACGATGATGTGCAGCACGGCCGGCCTCCAGGTGTGCCTGGACTTCGGCCACGCCGAGGACCTCCCCAAGCGCTGGGCCGCCGTCCACGCGCTGGGTCCCGTCCTCAACGCCCTGTTCGCCAACTCGCCGGGCGTCAACGGCCGCCGCACGGACTGGGCCAGCGCACGGATGCGCACGCTCTACGCCACGGATCCCGTGCGCACCCGCCCCGCCGCGGTGTGCGCGGACCCGGCGCGTGCCTGGGCGAGGCGCGTCCTCGACACGCCCGTCATCGCCATCCGCAGACCCGGGCCGGACTGGGCACCGCCGCACCCGCTGACCTTCGCCGACTGGGTCGCCGGCGCACTGGACCGGCCGGCCACCCGCGACGACCTCGACTACCACCTGACGCTCCAGTTCCCGCCGGTCCGGCCGCGCGGTTACCTGGAGGTCCGCTACCTCGACACCCCGCCGGACGGCGGGTGGTTGCCGCCGGTGGTGCTGATGGCCGCGCTGTTCAGCACGCCCGACACGGTGGACGGCGTGCTCGCGGCCACCGAGACCGCCGCGGGCCGCTGGCTCGCCGCCGCGCGCTACGGCCTGCGGGACCCGGTGCTGGCCCGTGCCGCGCGCGATGTCGTCGACCTGGGCTGCGCCGCGCTGTGCCACACCGACCTGACCGACGAGCAGACGGCGGCCATCGCCGCCGAACTGCACCGCACGATCGACGACAAGACCGGCGAGGACGAGACCGGAGGGGGCCGTTCATGACCGCACGGGAGACGACCGGACCGGGCACCACGACCACCGGGGCCCTGCGCGACCACGTCGCGGCCCAGCTCACCAGGGCGCGCGACCGCAGCAGGCTCCTCACCGACGCCGTCGACGACCACGACCTCGTGCGCCAGCACTCGAAGCTGATGTCGCCGCTGGTGTGGGACCTCGCGCACATCGGCAACCAGGAGGAGCTCTGGCTGGTGCGCGACGTGGGAGGGCGCGAACCGGTCCGCCAGGACATCGACGAGCTGTACGACGCGTTCAAGCACGCCCGCTCGGCCCGCCCGGAGCTGCCGCTGCTCGGCCCCGCCGAGGCGCGCCGGTACGTCGGCGAGGTCCGCGACAAGGTGTTCGACGTGCTGGAGAGCAGCCCGCTGGAGGGGCGCAGGCTGCTCGACGGCGGGTTCGCGTTCGGCATGATCGTGCAGCACGAGCAGCAGCACGCCGAGACGATGCTGGCCACGCACCAGTTGCGCGTCGGCGACCCGGTGCTGGACGCCCCGCCACCGCCGCGCGGCGGCCCCGTCGGACCGGCCGAGGTGCTGGTGCCCGGCGGCCCGTTCACGATGGGCACCTCGACCGAGGCGTGGGCGCTGGACAACGAACGGCCCGCGCACCGGGTCGTCACGGACCCGTTCTTCATCGACACCGCGCCCGTCACGAACGGCGCGTACGCCGACTTCATCGCCGACGGCGGCTACCGGGACCCGCGCTGGTGGAGCGAGGCGGGCTGGGCGCACGCCCGGCAGGCGTCCCTGCACGCGCCCCGCTTCTGGGAGCGCCAGGGCGACCGGTGGCTCCGCACGGCGTTCGGGGTCACCGCGCCGGTCGACCCCGACCAGCCGGTGGTGCACGTCTGCTTCCACGAGGCCGAGGCGTACGCGAGGTGGGCGGGCAAGCGGCTGCCCACCGAGATCGAGTGGGAGAAGGCGGCCCGCTTCGACCCCGCCACCGGCCGGTCGCGCCGCTACCCGTGGGGTGACGGGGAGCCGACGGAGGCGCACGCCAACCTCGGTCAGCGGCACCTGTCGCCGGCGCCGGTCGGCGCGTACCCGGCGGGCGCGTCGGCGCTGGGCGTGCACCAGCTCATCGGCGACGTGTGGGAGTGGACCAGCTCGGACTTCCGCGGCTACGCCGGCTTCGAGGTGTTCCCGTACGCCGAGTACTCGCAGGTGTTCTTCGGACCGGATCACAAGGTGCTGCGCGGCGGGTCGTTCGGGAGCGACGCGTCGGCGGTGCGCTCGACGTTCCGCAACTGGGACTACCCGATCCGGCGGCAGATCTTCGCCGGGTTCCGCTGCGCGCGGGACGCGGAGCGGGACGAGCTGACCTGACGGTGTGCCGCCACCTGGGTTACCTGGGTCCCGCCGTGCCCGTGTCCGCCCTGGTGCACGACCCGCCGCACTCGCTGGTGCGGCAGTCGTACGCGCCGGGGGACATGCGCGGCGGCGGCACGGTCAACGTGGACGGCTACGGCGTGGGCTGGTACCCCGCGCCGGGCGGTCCGGCGGTGCGCTACCGCCGGGCGGGCACGATCTGGTCGGACGAGAACCTGGCGCAGCTGTGCCGGGTGACGGTGTCGGGCGCGGTGCTGGCCGCCGTGCGGTCGGCGACGGTGGGCATGCCGGTGGCCGACACCGCGTGCGCGCCGTTCACCGACGGCCGGTGGCTGTTCAGCCACAACGGCCGCGTCGCCGACTGGCCGGAGTCCGTCGTGGACCTCGCGCGGGCGCTGCCCACGGCCGCGCTGCTGACGCTGGACGCGCCGACCGACTCGGCGCTGCTGTGGGCGCTGGTGCGGTCCCGGCTGGCGGCGGGCGAGGGCCCCGCCGCCGCGCTGGCCGGCGTGGTGTCCGACGTGGCCGCCGCCGCACCCGACTCCCGGCTCAACCTGCTGCTCACCGACGGGACCGCGCTCGTCGGCACCACGTGGACCCACTCCCTGTGGGTGCGCGCGGGTGGCGGCGCGGTGACGCTCGCCTCCGAGCCGCTCGACGACGACCCGCGCTGGCGCGAGGTCCCCGACGGGTGCGTCGTCGCGGCTGATGTGTCTACAGTGGACGTTCAACCGATTGGACGAGGATGACCGAGCCTGTGCTGGACGTGCACCTGACGCCCGAGGACGCCGCGGTCGCGCTGCGCGCCGAGGCGAGGGCCGGGCTGACCGCGTACCCCAAGTGGGTGTCACCCAAGTGGTTCTACGACGCGGTCGGCAGCCGGCTGTTCGAGGAGATCACCCGACTGCCCGAGTACTACCCGACCCGCGCGGAGCGGGAGATCCTGCTGGAGCGGGCGGCGGAGGTCGCGGCGACGACCGGCGCGCACGCCCTCGTCGAGCTGGGGTCCGGTTCGTCGGAGAAGACGCGGCTGCTGCTCAGCGCGCTGCGCGACCAGGGCTCGCTGCGCGAGTTCGTGCCCCTGGACGTGTCGTCGTCGGCGCTGGTCGAGGCGGCGCGGGCGATCCTCGCCGACTACCCGGGCCTGCACGTGCACGGCGTGGTCGGTGACTTCACCGAGCACCTCGACCTGCTGCCCGGCACGTCGCCGCGCCTGGTGGCGTTCCTCGGCGGCACCATCGGCAACCTGATCCCCGAGGAGCGCGCCAAGTTCCTCTCCTCGGTGCGCGACGTCCTCGACGAAGGGGAGTGGCTGCTGCTGGGCACCGACCTCGTCAAGGACCCGGACGTGCTGGTCCGCGCCTACGACGACGCCCGGGGCGTGACGGCGGAGTTCAACCGGAACGTGCTGCGCGTCCTCGACCGCGAGCTGGACGCCGACTTCGACCCGGACGACTTCGCGCACGTCGCGCTGTGGAACGCCGAGGAGGAGTGGATCGAGATGCGGCTCCGGGCCGTGCGGCCCGTCGAGGCGCACGTGGCCGCGCTCGACCTCGACGTGACGTTCGCCGAGGGCGAGGAGCTGCGCACCGAGGTGTCGGCGAAGTTCCGGCGCGAGGGCGTGGAGCGCGAGCTGGGCGCCGCCGGGTTCGAGCTCCACCGCTGGTGGACCGACGCCGAGGGCCGGTTCGCGCTCTCCCTGGCCCGCGCCGCCGCCTGACCCACCCGCGAGTCGTACCCCCGACCCGCGCGAGTCGTACGTTCGCGCCCCGGGAGTCGTACGCCCGGACCTCTGAGTTCTTTACTCGCGAGTGTAGAACTCAGGGGGCTTGGACGTACGACTCCCGGGGGCTGGGGGTACGACTCGCGCGGGTCGGGGGAGGCGGAGGGCGGCCGGGCGGGTCGGGTGGGAGAGCACGTCGGTGCTGTCGACGTGCTGGTCGACGGCACCGACGAGCGGCAGCGCCGCCACCTCGGGGTCGGCGTACCGGGCGAACGCGATGCCCGGCCACTTCGAGTGCGGCGGGTAGCGGCGGTCCAGCAGCAACCGCGGCCGCATCAGGTCCCGCACCAGCCGGGCGGCGACCACGGCCGAGCCCAACTCGTCGCCCACCTCGCGCAGCGGCCCACGAACGCCCTCCTCCTGCGACACGCGCAGCCACTGGCAGGCCAGCACGTGCCGCCCCACGTCGTCCGGGTACCAGGCCAGTGCGTCGCGCGCCGCCGCCGGCTGCCCAGCCCGTCGTGGAACACCCCGCCCCCGGTGGTCTCCGCCAGCCGCTGCGTCGGCGCGGCCAGCAGTCCGCCGTGGTGACGCCCGCGCGCGGGTCGAACCCGAGCCGCCGGTCGAACCAGGTGCCCAGGTCCGTCACCTCCACGCGGTGCGCCACCGGGCCGTCGGTGTGCGCCGGCACCGCGCTCGCGCCCTCGCCGTCACCGCCGGCGAAGTGCGTCGGGTAGCCCAGGAACACCGTCGGCAGGTGCTCCGACAACGCCGCCCGGACGTCCCCGGCGCGCGGGTCGTCCGGGTCGAGGAACAGCCGGAGGCGCGGACCCCACTCGTGGTCGGCGGAGCGCTCGGTGTCGAAGCCCAGCACCTCCGACCCGGGACCGATCAGCGCCGCGCTGTGCGGAACCTCCCCGAAGTGCGCCCTGACCAGCGGTTCGACCGCCTCGCGGTAGAAGCGCCGGGACAGTTCGAGGCCGGGGAGGAACCGTTTGCCGGACACGAATCCTCCGTTCTGCGGGTGTTGCTCACCACGAACCAGTGAAAGCCTCGCGCGGTGGCGTCGCGGAGTCACTGAGGGGCGACGCCGAGTGAAGCGAGGGAGCACCACCCCATGCAACTCAGATTCAGAGCACTGGCTCTGACCGTGGCCGCGGGCACCGCCCTCTCCGGCCTGGTCGCAACCGGTTCCGCCACCGCGCAAGACGCCCAGCACGCCCAGGGCGCGACCCCCATCCAGTGGTCGACCTGCGCCGACGACGTGCTCGCCGAGATCCCCGCGGCCGAGCGCGCCAAGGTCAGCTGCGCCAACCACCCCGTGCCGCTCGACCACGCCAGGCCGCGCGGGCCCAAGATCACGGTCGCGCTGATGAAGCGCCCGGCCGAGGACCAGGCCAACCGGATCGGCTCGCTGTTCATCAACCCGGGCGGTCCGGGTGGCGCGGGCCTGATCTACTCCGCCTACGGCGGCTCGTTCTTCCAGCCCGAGGTCATGAAGCGGTTCGACCTCATCGGCTTCGACCCGCGCGGTGTCGGCCGCAGCACGCCGCTGCGCTGCTTCCAGACCCTGGAAGAGGCCGACGAGGTGTTCGGCCGCATGTCGGCCATCCCGATCACCCGCACCGAGATCCGCGACACGATGGCCGCCACCGTCGACTACACCGACGCGTGCGCCCGCAACGCCGGTCCGCTGCTCCAGCACATGTCCACCGAGGCCGTCGCGCGCGACCTCGACCTGTTCCGGCAGGGCGTGGGCGACCGGCAGCTGACCTTCGTCGGCTTCTCCTACGGCACGCTGCTCGGCGCGACCTACGCCAACATCTTCCCGTCGAAGTCCCGCGCCCTGGTGCTGGACGGCAACGTCGACCCGAAGCTGCGCACCACCAACGGCCCGGAGTACGACCGGCAGCGAGCCAAGGGCGGCTTCGAGCTGGCGCTCGACGCGTTCCTCGACCGCTGCGACGCCGAGGGCGACAAGTGCGCCTACAGCGAGGGCGACCCGCGCGCCAAGTTCGACGAGGTCCGCGACCACCTGCGCACCGAACCGGTCGCGCTGCCCTCGGGTGAGGTCGTGACGCTGTCCGGCTACGTCGGCCGCGTCGCGAGCGACCTGTACGCGCCGACCCGCTTCAAGGCGCTCGCCGCGTGGCTCCAGAGCGTCTACGCGGTGCTGCACCCCGGTGCGGCGACGTTCTCCGCGCAGGAGCAGGCAGCCCTGCTGCCGCCGCTGAACAACAGGCGCGGCCTGGCCGACATCCGCGCCGGGATCACCGCCGACACCCCGTACGAGTACGACGACTCGTACTACGGCGTGAACTGCACCGACAAGCCGTTCCTGCGCGTGCCGCAGCTGTTCCCGGTGCTGGCCGCGAAGTGGGAGCGCGAGTCGCCCACGTTCGGCCGCTACCAGGCCGCGTCGGACCTGCTGACCTGCCCGACCTGGCCGGTGCCGCGCCCGGACCGCTGGGCGGGCCCGTGGAACAAGCGCACGCCGAACCCGGTCGTCGTGGTGGGCAACTACTACGACCCGGCCACGCAGTACGAGTTCTCCAAGCGGATGACCGCGCAGCTCGGCAACGCGCGGCTCGTCAGCGTGGACGCGTTCGGGCACTGCATCCTCGGCGACAGCGCGGGCGTCGACACCCTGGTGACCGACTACCTGGTCAACCTCAAGGCCCCGGCCGACGGCCAGGTCTTCCAGCCCAACGCCCAACCGTTCTGAACCGGTCGGGTGCGGTCGTCGTGAACGCGACGGCCGCACCCGATGGAGGGCACGGCGTTGGGCGGGAGGCGAGCACCGGAATACTCCGTGCACTCCTCTGGAGACCGGTGACCTGCGGCCGGACGCGGGGGCGGCGGTGGCCGGCGTCAACGACGGCGACCACGACCTGTGAACGGGTCGGGGGCCGCCCACCTCGTCGTGGACGGCCCCCGGGTCGTGCGCGGCGGTCAGATCCTGCCGGTGCCCGCGCCCGCGGTGACGAGCGCCTTCACGTTCGCCGCCGGGTCGGTCGTGTACTGGTAGTAGGTGCGCGGGTCCTGGACGGAACCGCCCACCACCGGGTTCCCGGACTCACCGGTGAACAGGTTGTCCTTCTGCACGATGTTGCCCTTGGGGCCCGCGTAGCTGGTGGTCATGGGCTCCTCGACGTCGTCGAAGTGGTTGCCCTCCACCCAGCAGCCCGCCTGCGCCTGGCACGCCACGCCGACGTCGCTGTTGTCGAAGAAGTAGTTGTTGAACACGTGGACCGGGTTGCCGAACCGCACGCGCGGGTTGCGCTGCGGGGTCTTGTCGAACCAGTTGTGGTGGTAGGTGACCTTCAGGTAGCCGATGTCCTGGGCGCCGTTGCCGTCGTCGTGGCCCAGCAGCATGTTCTTGGTGTGGTTGTGCGTGTGGTTCCACGACACGGTCACGTAGCTCGACCCGCGCTTGATGTCGATCAGGCCGTCCTTGCCCGCCGACAGGTCGTTGTGGTCGATCCAGATGTGGTGGCTGAACATCTGGACGTTGATCGAGTCGTCGTTCGCGCCCCGGAACACCATGTTGCGGATGATCACGTTGTGCACGGCGTCCGCCGGGGGAGAGGTCGCGTTCGACACCGGCAGGCCGACGTTCAGCCCGCCGCCGGTGATGCCCGACGCGGAGCCCACGCCGATGATCGTCTTGTCGGACGACACGTCGTACATGCCGGCCGGCAGGGTGATGAGGCCCTGCACGCGGACCACGCGCGGCCCGTCGGCCTTGATGTTGGCGATGAAGTCGGTGGCGTTGGTGACGGTGACCTCGGGACCGCCCGCGCCGCCGGTGGTGCCGTTCTGGCCGAGCGCGTCCACCGACGCGAAGCCCACCGGTCCGCCGGTCGGCGGGACGGGGCCGTCGGTCGTGCGCGCGGTGACCGTGCCGGACGCGGGTGAGGTGTTGCCGGCCGCGTCGCGGGCCACGACGTAGAACGTGTGGTCGGTGTTCGCGGCCAGGCCGGTGGCGGTGAAGCCCGGCGTGCTCGACGTGCCGACCTGCGCGCCGCCCTGCCGGTGCACCGTGTAGCCGGTGACGCCGACGTCGTCCGTGGAGGCGGTCCAGCCGAGGGTGATGCTGGACGACGTGGACGCCGTGGCGCGCAGGCCGCTCGGGGCGCTGGGCGCGGTGGTGTCGGGGGTCGGGTTGCCGAGCTTGCCGACGCCCGCGCCGGCGCTGACGGAGGCGGGCACGGTGTTCGGGTCGTCCACCGAGTACTGGTAGTAGGTGCGCGGCTCGACGACCGTGCCGTCCGACTCGGGTGCGCCGGAGTTCACGAACACGTTGTTGCGCTGCACCAGGCGGCCGGGGTCCGACTCGAAGATCTGGATCTTCGTCGGCGCGGCGACGTTGTCGAAGTAGTTGCCCTCGACGAGCACGCCCGCGTCCATGGCGGTCGCCGCGCCGTAGGAGTCGGTGCCCCGGATGTTCCGGTAGTAGTTGTTGAACACGTGCACCGGGTCGGCGAACCGCACGCGCGGGTTGCGCTCGGCCGTGCCGTCGAAGAGGTTGTGGTGGTAGGTGATGCGCAGCTTGCCGCGGTCCTGGCCGCCGTTGCCGTCGGAGTGGCCGACGAGCGAGTTCTTCGTCTGGTCGTGGAACCTGTTCCAGGACACGGTGACGTAGTCCGAGCCGCGCTTCACGTCGAGCGCGCCGTCCGAGGCGCCCGAGATGTCGTTGTGGTCGACCCACACGTGGTGCGCGCCGTCGGTGATGTTGATGGCGTCGTCGCCCGCGCCGGTGAAGGTCAGGTTGCGGATGATCACGTTGCTGGTGCCGTCGACGTCCAGTCCGCCACCGGTGATCCGGCCGGCGGTGCCGACCCCGGTGATCGTCTTGTTCGAGGCGACGTCCTGCATGCCGCTCAACGGGATCGTGCCGTTGACGCGGATGGTCATCGGCGCGCTGCTCTTCACGGCGGTGATGAACGCCGACGCGGTGGAGACCGTCACGGTCGCGCCGCCCGCGCCGCCGGTGGTCCCGTTCTGCCCGAGCGCGTTCACCGACGCGAAGCCGATCGGGGACGCCTCCGCGGCGGCGGCGGGTGTGGTCGCGGTGATGGCCGTGGTGACCCCGCCGATGAGCGTCGCGGCGATCGCCAACGCGGTTGTTCTCCTCACGAGAGTCCTCCATTGGACCGGTGCCGACCTCGTCGTCGGCAGTACGCGGATTGAGCACCTGGCGGCGATGTCGCCACTTTCAAGGGGTCGGTTCGCGAATGTCAACGAATTTCACAACCGTGCACCTGTTCGACAGATTCGACAGATTTCGACGGTTTATTCGACACCGTTTCACGTATGTGTGAGGAATTGATTCCAGGTCGTCTGGAAAATAACCGCGGAATGGTCACGGGCATTCACCCGGCGTCTTGTGCGCACGGCGCGGGGCCGATGGGCCCGTGCCGCCGGACCGCTGACACGCGGCAGGGGCCGCCCACCCGGAGGTGGACGGCCCCTGACCGGTCGGTCGACTAGCTGCGGACCATCTTGCGGAGCACGTACTGCATGATGCCGCCGTTGCGGTAGTAGTCGGCCTCACCGGGGGTGTCGATGCGGACCACCGCGTCGAACTCCACCTTCGAGCCGTCGCCCTTCGCGGCGGTCACGTGCACCGTGCGCGGCGTGTCGCCGTCGTTCAGCGCGGTGACGCCGGTGAAGTCGAACGTCTCGGTGCCGTCCAGGCCGAGCGACGACGCGGTCTCGCCGTTCGGGAACTGGAGCGGGAGGACGCCCATGCCGATCAGGTTGGAGCGGTGGATGCGCTCGAACGACTCGGCGATGACGGCGCGCACGCCCAGCAGCGAGGTGCCCTTCGCGGCCCAGTCGCGCGACGAGCCGGAGCCGTACTCCTTGCCCGCCAGCACCACCAGCGGCACGCCGGCCTCGGCGTAGGCCACCGACGCGTCGTAGATCGTGGTCTGCGGCGCGCCCTCCTCCAGGAAGTTGCGGGTGAAGCCGCCCTGCACGCCCTGCCCGTTGTTCTCGTCGGCGAGCAGCAGGTTGCGCAGCCGGATGTTGGCGAACGTGCCGCGGATCATGACCTCGTGGTTGCCGCGTCGCGAGCCGTAGGAGTTGAAGTCCTTGCGCTCGACGCCGTGCTCGGTGAGGTACTCGCCCGCGGGCGAGTCGACCTTGATCGCGCCGGCCGGGGAGATGTGGTCGGTGGTCACCGAGTCGCCCAGCAGCGCCAGCACGCGCGCGCCGCCGATCTCGGTCACCGGGGCCGGCTCCATCTCCATGCCCTCGAAGTACGGGGGCTTCCGCACGTAGGTGGAGTCCTCCGCCCACTCGAACGTCTTGCCGGTCGGCGTGGGCAGCGACTGCCAGCGCTGGTCGCCGGCGAACACGTCGGCGTAGCCCTTGGTGAAGCCCTCCGGCGAGATCGACGCGGCGACGACCTCGGAGATCTCCTGCGGCGACGGCCAGATGTCGGCCAGGTACACCGGCTCGCCGTTCTGGTCGGTGCCCAGCGGCTCGGTGGTGATGTCCTTGTCCATCGAACCGGCCAGCGCGTACGCCACCACGAGCGGCGGGGACGCCAGGTAGTTCATCTTGATGTCCGGGTTGATCCGGCCCTCGAAGTTCCGGTTGCCCGACAGCACCGACACCGCGGCGAGGTCGCCGTGGGCGATGCCCGCCGAGATCTCGTCCTGGAGCGGGCCGGAGTTGCCGATGCACGTGGTGCAGCCGTAGCCGACCAGGTGGAAGCCCAGCTTCTCCAGGTAGGGCATGAGGCCGGCGCGCTCGTAGTAGTCCATGACGACCTTGGAGCCCGGCGCCAGGGTGGTCTTCACCCACGGCTTGCGCTCCAGGCCCTTCTCCACGGCCTTCTTCGCGAGCAGCGCCGCGCCGATCATCACCGACGGGTTCGAGGTGTTGGTGCACGAGGTGATCGCGGCGATCGCGACCGCGCCGTGGTCCAGCTCGAACTCGGCGCCGTCCAGGCTCACCCTCACCGGGTTGGACGGGCGGCCCTGGGCGCCCTCGGCGGCGGTGTGGACGATGCGCGGCGCGCCGCCGGCGTCGCCGTCGGCGGGCGCGATCGGGTCGCTGGCCGGGAACGTCTCCTCGACGGCCTCGTCCACGCTGGACTCGGAGGTCTCCTCGGTGTCCGACACGTACGCGCCGAGCGCCTGCCGGAACGCCGACTTGGCGGCGGTCAGCTCGATGCGGTCCTGGGGGCGCTTCGGGCCGGCGATCGACGGGACGACCGTCGACAGGTCCAGCTCCAGCGACTCGGAGTACACCGGCTCGACCGACGGGTCGTGCCACAGGCCCTGCTCCTTGGCGTACGCCTCGACCAGCGCCAGCTGCTCGGCCGAGCGGCCGGTCAGCTTGAGGTAGTCGATGGTCTCGCCGTCGATCGGGAAGATCGCGCAGGTCGAGCCGAACTCGGGGCTCATGTTGCCGATGGTGGCGCGGTTGGCCAGCGGCACCGCGCCGACGCCCGAGCCGTAGAACTCGACGAACTTGCCGACGACGCCGTGCCGGCGCAGCATCTCGGTGATCGTCAGCACCAGGTCGGTGGCGGTGGCGCCCGCGGGCAGCTCGCCGTGCAGCTTGAAGCCGACGACGCGCGGGATCAGCATCGACACGGGCTGGCCGAGCATCGCGGCCTCGGCCTCGATGCCGCCGACGCCCCAGCCGAGCACGCCGATGCCGTTGACCATGGTGGTGTGGCTGTCGGTGCCCACCAGGGTGTCCGGGTACGCCTGGCCGTTGCGGACCATGACGACGCGGGCCAGGTGCTCGATGTTCACCTGGTGCACGATGCCGGTGCCCGGCGGGACGACCTTGAACTCGTCGAACGCGGTCTGCCCCCAGCGCAGGAACTGGTAGCGCTCCCTGTTGCGCTCGTACTCCAGGTCCACGTTCAGCTCGAACGCGTCCGGGCGGCCGAAGATGTCGGCGATCACCGAGTGGTCGATGACCAGCTCGGCCGGGGCCAGCGGGTTGACCTTCGTCGGGTCGCCGCCCAGCTGGGTGACGGCCTCGCGCATGGTGGCCAGGTCGACCACGCAGGGCACGCCGGTGAAGTCCTGCATCACCACGCGGCCCGGGGTGAACTGGATCTCCGTGTCCGGCTCGGCCGACGGGTCCCAGCCGGCGAGGGCCCGCACGTGGTCGGCGGTGATGTTCGCGCCGTCCTCGGTGCGGAGCAGGTTCTCCAGCAGGATCTTCAAGCTGTACGGCAGGCGCTCCGCGCCGTCGACCGCGCTCAGCCGGAACACCTCGTACGAGGCGTCGCCGACGGTGAGCGTGCCGCGGGCGCCGAAGCTGTCCTTGCTCGCTGGTGCAGTCACGGGAACTCCATCTGGTGACATCTGGTGACGCGCAAAGTCGGTTGGGAACTCTTGGTCGGATCTGCTGCCGAGTCTTCCGCACCTGTCGGCACGGTGCCCTCCTACCCCAAACAGTACGCTTGTCCTGTATGCGGCTTCAACCCGGCCCCACCCCCGTCCGGGCATCATCACACCCGTGGTGCGCCTTGATCGAATCGGCAAGCGCTACGGCCGCGGGCCGTGGGTGCTGCGCGACTTCACGCTCGACGTCGGCCCCGGCGAGGTGGTGGCGCTGCGCGGCGGCAACGGGTCGGGCAAGTCCACCGCGCTGCGCGTCGCGGCCGGGGTCACCGCCCCGTCGTCCGGGCGCGTCGAGCGCGGCCCGTCGGTCGGGTACGTGCCCGAGCGCTTCCCGACCGGGGTGGGGCTGTCCGCGCACGACTACCTGCGCCACCTGGCCGCCGTGCGCGGCGTGCCCGTGCGCCGGGAGCTGCTCGACGACCTCGGTTTCGTCGGCGACCCGGACGCGCCGCTGGCCACCCTGTCCAAGGGCAACGCGCAGAAGGTCGCGCTGGTCCAGGCCCTGCACGCCACCGACCTGCTGGTCCTCGACGAGCCGTGGTCCGGCCTCGACGCGGCGGCCGGCGCGGTGCTGGTGGAGCTGGTGGCGGCCTCCGGGGCGGCCGTCGTGCTCACCGACCACCACGGGCACGACGTGCCCGGCATGCGCGAGGTGGTGCTCGGCTCGGTGCGCGCGGGCGGCGTGGTGATCGAACTCGACCGGGTCGGCGAATCGTTCCCGCTGATCAGCGGCCTGGAGGGGGTGTCGGAGGCGCGGGCGGTCGGTGGCGGCGCGCGCGTCGAGGTGCGGTCCGGCTACAGCGACGGCGTGCTCGCCGAGGCGCTGCGACTGGGCTGCTCGGTGCGGAGCGTGCGGTCGTGACCGCGCTGGTGCGGTACCTGCTCGCCGACGTGCTGCGGACCCAGCGCTGGCTGCCCCCGCTGCTGCTGTTCGCGGCCGTGCTCGGGATGCTCTACGCCTCCGACGCCGGCCCGCCGCTGCCCGCGTACGCCGGGACGTGCGTGCTGGTCTACCCGGTGTCGGCGTGGCTCACCGCTGTCATCGCGACCGCCGAGGACCCGGTGCGGCGCTCGGTCACCGTCGTCGCGGCCGGCGGCTGGGGTCGCGTGCAGGCCGCCGTGGCGGTGCTGGCGTCCCTCGCCGCCGTGGCGCTCGCCGCGGTGGCCGCGCTGGTGCCCGTGCTGACGCAGCCGCGCCCCTACCCGCCGGCGACCGTCCTGGAGGGCTTCGCCGCGCTCGCGGTGTGCGCGCTGGTCGGGGTCGGCGTGGGCGTGCTGTGCGGGCGGCCGGTGATCACCCGGGCCGGCTGGTCGGTGCTCGCGTCCGCCGCCCTCCTCGTGCTCGTGCTCCTCGTCGGGCGCACCCCGCCCGTGGGCAACGTGCTGTGGTCGCTGTCCCACCAGGACGGCGTCACCGGCGCGCTCGCGCTCTCCGGCGCGCTCGCCGTGCTGTTCGTGGTGGCCGCCACCCGGCTCGGGACGGCACTCGGCCCCCGCCGCGGGTGATCCGCGACGGGGGCCGGGAGGCGGTGCGGTGCTACTTGACCGCCTTCAGCAGCTCGTCCAGGTCCTTGGGCTCCAGACCGCGCATCAGCGTCAGGAAGATCTCGCTGTAGGTGCGGAACGGGCTGACGTACCACTTGCCGTCCACCTCGGTGGCGACCACGCCGACGCCGTCCTTGAGCACCTGCGCGCCCACCCGCCCGATGACGTCGATCGCCGCCGCCGGGACGTTGCGCCCGGCCTGCTGCTCCACCAGCTGCGTGATCTCGTCCGCGCACAGCCGCTGCGTCTGGCCCTCGGCCTTGGCCGTGTAGCAGTCGCCGTCACGGGTGATCTCGCCACGCTCGCCCTTGACCTCCAGCACGAGCCTGCGGACGGTCACCTGCACGCCGCCGGTGACGTCCCTGGTGTCCGTCTCCAGCTCGACGAGCTTCGCGCCGCTCGCGGCCGTCTTGCCGACCTGGTCGAGGATGACCGGGCCGAGGTCCTGGAGCACGCCCATCTCGTCCGGCGGCAGCAGCGCGATGACACCCTCGACGTCGGCGTCGAGCGCCTTCTCCACGAACTGCTTCGCGGCGTCGCCCGCCGAACCCGCGCCGGCGGGCGCGATGCCCTGGGCGGGCCACTTCAGGCCCTCTTCCTCCAGCGCGGCGTGCGCGATCGTGTAGAAGAGGCTCGGGTACCACTCGTCGCCGACCTTGATGGTCGCGATGCCGATCGGCTTGCCCTTGCGCTCGTCCTTCACCTTGGCGAAGTCCAGCGTCTCGGTCTGCGGCGCGGCCCGGTCCAGCTCCGCGCCCAGCGCGTCGACCAGCTTGTCCGTCAACGGGATCTGCTTGACGTCCGAGGTGATCGTGATCTTGCCCTCGACCACCTTGTTGATCGTCAGGTGGTCGTTGACCTTCTCCGCGGCGGCCTCGTCGAACTTGATGCCCTCGCTCTTGATCTCGACGCCGGTGAGCTTGTTCGGGTCGGCGTCCTTCTTCAGGATCTCCAGCCGCTTGGCCTCGCTGACGGTGGCCTCGGTGTAGTCCTTGCTCAACGCCGCCTCGGCGGGCGCCAGGCCGTTCATGATGCCCAGCACGTCACCGCTGCCCAGTGCGCTGAGCAGGTTGTTCGCCGCGGTGGAGGGGTTCTCCGAGCCCGCCGCGACGTCGTCGGAGCTGCGCAGCGCCCACACCGTGCCGACCGTGCCCGCGGCGAGCACGAGGACGGCGACGACCGCGGTCACGACCAGGCCGGTGCGCTTCTTCTTCGGCGGCTCGCCGCCGTAGCCGACCGGCGGCTGGCCGTAGCCCTGCTGCGGGAAGCCCTGCTGGGGGAAACCCTGCTGCGGGAAGCCCTGCGGGCCGGTCTGCGGGTAGCCGCCCTGCTGGAACTGGGGACCCGCCTGCTGGTAGCCGGGCTGCTGCTGCGGGTAGCCGCCCTGCTGGTACCCGGGCTGCTGGGGCTGGCCGTAGGGGTTGTTCTGCGGCGGCCACTCGCCGCCGCCACCTGGGTGGGTCACGGAGATCCTCCTGGACTGCTGTTCGCTGTGCGGGTTTTCGCGGTGAGCACGGTGATCGCCCCTGCGACCCCCAGCACGGCACCACCGAGGGTCACCACCGGTCCGGTCGTGCTGATGCCGATCAGTGCCGCCCCGTCGCCCCCTTGGACGGCGGCAAGAGCCGCCACCGTTCCCGTGATCGTGCCAAAAATCAGCGCGAGGCAGGCACCGATTCGGGGAAAGCGCATCACCCAGAGGGCCATCGCGCACACCGCCAAGGGGATCAGCCCCACCCACAGACCCCGCACGAGCTCACCCGGCACGCCGTCCAACCCCGCGAAACCACGGAGCGCGAGCACCTCGTAACTGGTCCTGCGGACCGTCCCGGAGCGCAGCCAGGGCAGGAAAGTCCCCACCACGGCTGTGACCAAACCGACAGATCCGAGCCCGACACCCGTCCACGTCCTGCGCACCGCGACATGCTCGCAGGCGTGTGGCACCGTGGTGGCATGGGCGCACGGGACGTGATGGCCGTCGCACGGCGGATCACCGTGCTCACCGGCGCGGGGGTGTCGTTCCCGTCGGGCGTGGCGCGGTTCGCGTTCGCCGCCTCGCCGTACCTCGCCTCCGCGGCGGCGCGGCGCTCGGCGTGGCGGTCCTGGCTGGACGATCCGATGTGGAGCGCGGAACCCAACGCCGCGCACACCGCCCTGGCGGAGTTGGAGCGCACCGGGCGGGTGCGGTCGCTGCTGACGCAGAACGTCGACGGGCTGCACCAGCGGGCCGGCTCGACCGCGGTCGTGGAACTGCACGGGTCGATGGCGCGCGTGGTCTGCGCGTCGTGCGGCGCCGCCGCGCCGGTGGCCGACGCCCTGGCGCAGGTGCGCGCCGGAGCCCCGTACCCGGTGTGCGCGGGCTGCGGCGGCGTGCGGCGGCCCGCGGTGGTGGCGTTCGGCGAACCCGTGCCCGAGCCGGTGCTGCGCGAGGCCCGGACCGCCGTGCTGGACTGCGACGCGCTGCTCGCGGTCGGGACGTCGCTGACCGTGTCGCCCGCCTCGGACCTCGTCGGGCTGGCGGTGCGGGCGGGTGCGGCCGTGGTGGTGGTGAACCCCGGCCCCACGCCGTACGACGGGGTGGCGGCGGCCGTGGTGCGCGCCCCGGCGGAGGAGGCGCTGCCGGAACTGGTGGCCGTGCCGGTCACCGCGAGCGGGCCGGTGCGCACGTGGGGCGACCCGAGCACCTGGTGAGGTGCCGCCGGCGGTGTGGAACGCGGTCCTCGACGCCGTCCGGGACCGGGACGGCGAGGAGCCGCCCCTGCCCACGTTCAACCGCACCCGACCGGGTGATGACGACCTCGACCCGGAGGAGCGCGCCCGCACGCTGTCGAGGGCAACCGGAGGTCACCGAGGCCGTCCCGCGCACCGCGACCGGCGAGGTGCGGGAGTTCGCGCTGCGCGCGCCCTGGCGGGCGGACCGGAGCCGCGGGGTCGACTGGGCCCCGGCCGGTCAAACCCCGTGTGACCCGTGTGGCTGATGGTGCGCCCGGGCCGAGTGGTGACACCGCCCGGGTGGTGGCATCGTTCCGTCACGTGATCGCGCACCGCCGAACGGCGCAACGCGATGGGTCGGACGGCGGAAGGCGGGTGTCGTGACTCGGTGGCTGGTCCCTGTTGTGCTCGCGCTGGCCTCCGTCGTCGGCCTGGCCGGGGCGGCGGTGGCCGTGCCGCCGCCCCCACCCAACCCCAGTGACGCCGAGATCAGCGCGAGCCGCCGCGACGCCGACGCCAAAGCGGCCCGCGTGGGCGAGCTGACGGGTCGGCTCGCCCACGCGGAGGCCAGGCTCCGGCAGCTGGACGACGACGTCGCGCACGCCATGGAGCTGGCGAACAAGGCGCGCGTCGACCTGGAGGCCGCGCGCACCGAGGCGGACGAGGCCCGGCGGGAGGCGGACGCGGCGCGCGTCGAGGCCGACGCCGCCGCCCGGGCGGTCGAGGACGCCCGCGCCGCGCTCGACGAGTTCGCCGCCGCCAGCTACTTCCAGGGCAGCACCGTCGGCTCCGTCTCGGCGTACTTCGGCGCGACGAGCCCCGAGGACCTGCTCGCCCGCGCCCAGTTGCTGGAGGCCGTCGGCGCGTCGGGCCTCGACGCGCTGGACGACGTCGAGCGCGCCCGCGCCGAGAAGGGCAACAAGGACTCCGCCGCCCGCGCCGCGCTCGACCTGGCCGACCGGAAGCAGGCCGACGCCGCCCGGGCCGAGCGCGACGCCGACGACGCCCGCGCCACCGCCGTGCGGGCGCAGCAGGGCCAGGCCGCCGCCGCGCAGGCCATCCAGGACGACCGCACGCGCGTCCAGGGCGAGCTGGACCAGGCGCTCGGCGCCGTGGAGGGCCTGGAGGGGCAGCGCGAACGGTACGACCGGTGGCTCGACGACAAGCGCCGCGAGGACGAGGAGGCCGCCCGCCGGGCGGCGCTGGCCGCCGCGCCGCCGCCGCAGGCCCCGGCGGTCCGGCCGCAACCCGTCGTGACCGCGCCCGTCGGCGGCGGCGTGGAAACCGTCGTGGCGCGGGCGATGCGGCACCTGGGCGTGCGCTACTCGTGGGGCGGCGGAAACTACGACGGCCCCACGGTCGGCATCCGGGACTGGGGTGTCGGCGACTCGCACGGCGACTACTACAGCGTCGGCTTCGACTGCTCCGGCCTGATGATGTACGCGTTCGCGGGCGTCGGCGTCTACCTGCCGCACTACAGCGGATACCAGTACAACGCGGGCCGCAAGGTGCCGCTGTCCCAGGCGCGGCGCGGTGACATGCTGTTCTGGGGACCGGGCGGCGGTACGCACGTGGCGCTCTACCTCGGCGGCGGCATGATGGTCGAGGCCCCGTACTCCGGGTCGGTCGTCCGCGTCGCCCCGGTCCGCTACGGCGGCATCATGCCGTTCGCCACGCGCCTGCTCTGACCCGGCGCCGCGCCCGGCGGGATCAGGTGCGGGGGAGGGGCGTCCGCAGCCCGCTGACCACCATGTGCACCAGCAGTTCGTAGGTCTCGTCCAGGTCCTCGGGCAGCTGGAACGCGTTCGCCGCCTCCAACAGGGCGAAACCGTGCACCGCCGCCCGCAGGCAGCGGACCGCGTGGACGGTCGCGGAATCCTCCATGCCGTACGCGCGCAGGGCGGCCAGCATGACGGCGACCAGTCGCTCGCCGGCCCGCGCCACGACCGGTTCGGGGGCCTGGACGAGCGCCGAGTAGCGGTGCGGGTGCGCCACGGCGTACTCGCGCCAGGCCAGCATGAGCGCGCGGACCGCCTCGTCGGCGGACCGGCCGAGCACCGCCGCGCCGATCCGCTCGGCCAGTTCGTCCATGATCCGCACCGACATGAGCGCGCGCAGCTCGGCCAGGTTGCGGACGTGCTTGTAGAGCGACGGCGTGGCCACGCCCGCGCGGGACGCCACCGCCGCCAGGGTCGCCGCGGCGGGCCCCTCCTCGTCGACCAGGCGCAGCGCGACGTCGACCAGGGCGTCCGCGGACAGCGCCGCCCTAGCCACGGGCACCCGCCTTGAGGAAGGCCAGGACCAACGAGGTCACCTCGGTCGGGAACTGCACGTGCGGGTAGTGCCCCGCCCCCTCGACCACCTCGACCCGGCCCAGCCCCGGTGGCATGGCCGCCACGACGCCCTCGCCCTCGGCCCGGGGGTCGGTCCAGTCGGGGTCGAGCGAGCCCTCGACGACCAGCGCGGGGCAGCGGATGTCGCCCAGCCGGGCGCCCGCGTCGGTGGGCGGGGACATGCCCATGCGGCCGAGCACCGCCATCCGGCCGGGCCTGCGCAGGTCGGCGTCCAGCGCGGCGACGTGCTCGGCGAAGCCGGCGGGCCGGGCGCCGGGGTAGGCGTGGTCGAGGTAGCGCTTCCACAGCCCCGCGCTGCGGAACACCCCGGCGCCCATGAGCAGCGCCATGCCCTTGCGGTAGCGGGCGTCGGTCAGCAGGCCGCGGAAGTCCACCTCCTGCGCGCGGGTGAACGGGCTGATCTGGACGACGGCGCTGACCGCCCCGGGGTCCACCGCCGCCGCGATGGCGACCGAGCCGCCGGTGAACGAGTGGCCGACGAGGACCGCCGGGCCGCCCAGGTGCCGGACGACGGCGAGCAGGTCGGTCGCCGAGTCGGTGCGGGTGTAGGAGGCCCAGCCGGTGCTGGACTCGCCGTGGCCCCGCTGGTCCACCGAGGCCGCGCGGTACCCGTTGTCGGCCAGTCGGGCGGCGACCTCGCGGTAGGCGGCGCGGTTGTCGCCCATGCCGTGGGCCAGCACGACCAGCGGCCCCTCGCCGACCACGTCGTAGGCGAGCCGTCCTCCGTCGAGCTCCAGGAACTCGGTCATGTCGACCCCTTCGGTCAGCTAATGTTGATAGCCTGAAAGCTAATGGCATTAGCCGACTGTGTCAAACCGGCTCGCGGTGGGACGGGGGTGGGGATCAGCGGTCGGCGGGCTCCAGGCGCAGGGCGCGGACCTCCTCGCGCAGCGCCCTGATCTCGTCGGCCGGCGCCGCGTCGCGGTCCGGCACGGAGGGGGGCGGGTGCGGAGGGATCGGGTGCGGAGGGGGGCGGGTGCGGAGGGTTCGGGCTCCATCGCGCTGCACACCACGGCGATGAACAGGTTCAGCATGGTGAACGTGCCGACCAGCAGGTAGACCACGAAGAACAACCACGCCAGCGGTTGGGTGACCATCAGGTCGCGCATCATGTCCGACCAGCCGTCGCCCGTGGTGATCTGGAACAGGGTGAGCACGGTCGAGCCCAGGTCCGCGAAGCGCGCGTCACCGCTGGAGCGGAACAGGTTGATGGCGACCACGCTGCCCGCGTACAGCACGAGCAGCAGCAGGCCCGTCAGCGACAGCAGGCCCGGGATCGACCTCACCAGCGCGCTCACCACGCGCCGCATGCTGGGAACCATCGAGACCAGCCGCAGGGCGCGCAGGATGCGCAGCGACCGCACCACGGACAGCGGACCCGCGGCGGGTAGCGGCGAGACGCCGACGACGACCAGGTCGAAGCAGTTCCACGGGTCGCGGAAGAACGCCAGGCGGTGCGCGTAGAGCCGGGCGGCCAGTTCGACGACGAAGATCGCCGGCGCGACGTTGTCCACAGCGGACAGCAACCCGCCGAACGCCGCGACCGCGGCGGACGACGTCTCGCAGCCGAGGGTGATCGCGTTCACCACGATGACGCCGATGACGAAGCGCTGGAAGCGCTTGCCCTCCACGACGTCGCGGACGCGGTCGCGCAGCACCATGCCGGACCCCTTCGCGCACCAGGGGATGTCGGCCACATCGGCGTACCGGTGGTCCCGCTTGAGTCGGCTCACCCGGTCGGGTCTGAATTCGTCCACCGAGGACAGTCCTGTCGGGACACTGCGTGGCCCGGGCGTCCACGAGCCTCCGCGGTGGGCGTCCCGGCGCGCCTGCGCGGTACCCGTGGAGGGTTCGGCGCACCGGCGGGGCGACCCGGTCGTCCGCGACCTCGGCGACGACCCGGACGTCGGCGGGCTGGTGGTGGCCGCGCTCGACGTCACCGGCTGGGCGGAGACGGCCACCGGGCTGGGCAGGCCCGACGCCGATGTGCTGACCGGCCTGGCGAGGCCGCACGCGTGCAACCGGGTCGTGGGCCGGTGGGCGTCACCCGTCCCGCACCACGCCGGGGCGCGCCCGGTCGACCACGCGTCGTAACGGAGTAAGTGGGTCACCTGCATGAGGTCTCGTTAGGCCAAATGTCACAGAAAATACTACTCACAGTAGAAAACAGAGGTGAAATAGTGTCGAATCGGTGAACTCGATCGGCAGGCTATGGAGAATGCGGTGACAGCGGGTTAGTAAGGGGTACCTCGACCTTGGATCGGTGCCGCTCCCGTGAACCACGAACTCATGCACTCCTCCGGTGACGTCTCCACGCTCGTCATCGCCTACGTCGTCGCCGTCATCGGCTCCCTGATCGGCCTGGCCTGCATGGCCCGCGCCCGCGCCGAGACCCAGCGGTCGGCCAAGGTCCGCTGGACGGTGTTCGGCGCCCTCGCCATCGGCGGCATCGGCATCTGGCTCATGCACTTCATCGCGATGCTCGGCTTCGACGTGCCCGGCGCCACCGTCAAGTACTCCGCACCGCTGACCGCGCTGTCCGCCGTCGTGGCCGTCGCCGTGGTCGGCCTCGGGCTGTCACTGGTCACGCTGGTCCGCTTCACCCGGATGCGGCTGCTCCTCGCGGGTGCCCTGGCCGGCCTCGGCGTGGCGGGCATGCACTACCTCGGCATGTCGGCCATCCGCTTCAAGGGCGAGATCGGCTACGACCCGGCGCTGGTCGCCGCCTCCTGCGCGATCGCCGTCGTCGCGGCGACCGCCGCGTTCTGGTTCACCCTCGTCGTCAAGACCACGCAGGCCACCGCCGCGGCCGGCCTGATCATGGGCGTCGCGGTCACCGGCATGCACTACACCGGCATGGCCGCGGTGAGCGTCACCAGCGACCCGGCCCTGCCCGCGCCGCAGGGCACCACCGTGTTCGACCTGGTGTTCCCGGTGTTCGTGATCAGCGGCCTGATCGTGGCCGCGCTGCTGTGGATGCTGTTCACCTCCTCCGAGGAGGCCGTGGGCGAGCCCGCCTGACCGGTACCGTGGGGCCCGTGTGGTCGGCGGTGGTGCTCGCGGGTGGGCGGGGCAGCAGGCTCGGCGGCGTCGACAAGGCGTCGGTCGTGGTCGACGGCCGCCCGCTGCTCGGCCACGTGCTCGACGCCGTGGCGGGCGCCGCGGAGACCGTGGTCGTCGGACCGCCCCGGGACGTCCCCGGCCTGGACCTCTCGGGCGTGCGGTGGGCGCGCGAGGAACCACCCGGCGGCGGACCGCTGGCCGGCCTCGCCGCGGGCCTGGCGCGCGTCACCTCGGACGTCGTGGTCGTGCTCGCGGTCGACCAGCCCGGCCTCACCCGCTCCACAGTGGACCGGCTCAGGTCCGCCGTGGACGCCGGCGCCGGCGCGGTCCTCGTCGACGGCGCCGGTCGGGCGCAGTGGCTCACCGGCGCGTGGCGCGCGGACCTGCTGCGCGCGGCCCTGCCCACCGACCCGCACGGCGCCTCGATGCGCTCCGCGCTCGACCGGCTGGACCCCGTCCGCGTCCCCGCGCTGCCCGGCGAGGCGCGCGACGTGGACACGCCCGCCGACCTGTAGACCCTTTACAAGGTCCATACCGCCGGCAGGGGAGACTGGGAACAGTCGCACAACCCTGTTCGAGGAGGACCTTTGTCCGAGCCCGCCGCCGAGGCGCCCCACACGCCGGCTCGTGACGCCCAGTTGCTCGAACGCACCGTGTTCGAGGTCAAGAGGGTGATCGTCGGTCAGGACCGGCTGGTCGAGCGGATGCTCGTCGGCCTGCTCGCCAAGGGCCACCTGCTGCTGGAGGGCGTGCCCGGCGTGGCCAAGACGCTGGCCGTGGAGACCTTCGCCAACGTCGTCGGCGGCTCGTTCTCGCGCGTCCAGTTCACCCCCGACCTGGTGCCCGCCGACATCCTCGGCACCCGCATCTACCGCCAGGGCAGCGAGACCTTCGACGTCGAACTGGGTCCGGTCGTGGCGAACTTCGTGCTCGCCGACGAGATCAACCGCGCGCCGGCCAAGGTGCAGTCCGCGATGCTGGAGGTCATGGCCGAGCGGCACGTGTCCATCGGCGGCAAGACGTTCCCGATGCCCACCCCGTTCCTCGTGCTGGCCACCCAGAACCCGATCGAGAACGAGGGCGTCTACCCGCTGCCCGAGGCCCAGCGCGACCGGTTCCTTTTCAAGATCCAGGTCGAGTACCCGACGGCCGAGGAGGAGCGGGAGATCGTCTACCGGATGGGCGTCGAGCCGCCGGTGCCCGCCCAGGTCCTCGGCCCGGACGAGCTGGTCCGACTCCAGGGCGTGGCCTCCCGCGTGTTCGTGCACCACGCGCTGGTCGACTACGTCGTGCGGCTCGTCATCGCCACCCGCGCGCCCAAGGAGCACCAGCTCACCGACGTGGCCGGGTGGGTCGCCTACGGCGCCTCGCCGCGCGCCAGCCTCGGCATCATCGCCGCCGCCCGCGCCCTCGCGCTGGTGCGCGGCCGCGACTACGTGCTGCCGCAGGACGTCGTGGACGTCGTGCCCGACGTGCTGCGCCACCGCCTCGTGCTGTCCTACGACGCGCTGGCCGACGGCGTGCCGCTGGACCACATCATCACGCGCGTGCTCCAGACCGTGCCGCTGCCGCAGGTCTCCGCCCGCCCGTCGGCGCCGCAGCCCGCGGGCAGGCCGTGACCGAGACCACCGGCGACGACACCGCCGGCGACCGCCCGAGCTGGGCGCCGCCGGTCCTGCACGGCGGCCGCATGGAGGCGGCGCTGCGCACGCTCGAACTGGAGGTCCGCCGCAGGCTCGACGGCCTGCTCCAGGGCAACCACCTGGGCCTGGTCCCCGGACCGGGCTCCGAGCCCGGCGAGGCGCGGCCCTACCAGCCCGGAGACGACGTGCGGCGGATGGACTGGGCGGTCACCGCCCGCACCACCGTGCCGCACATCCGGGAGACCGTGGCCGACCGCGAGCTGGAGACGTGGCTCGCGATCGACCTCTCGCCCAGCCTCGACTTCGGCACGGCGGTGTGCGAGAAGCGCGACCTGGTGGTCGCCGCCACCGCCGCCGTGGCGCACCTCACGCGCGGCGGCGGCAACCGGATCGGCGCGCTGGTGTCCACCGGCGAACAGCTGGTCCGGGTGCCCGCCCGCGGCGGCCTCGCGCACTCGCGCGGCCTCATCCGCAAGGTCGCCGAGACCCCGCGCGCCCCCGAGGGCACCCGCGGCTCGCTGGCCGAGGTGGTCGAGCAGCTGCGCCGCCCGCCCCGCCGCCGCGGCCTGGTCGTGGTGATCTCCGACTTCCTCGGCGGCCACGAGTGGCAGCGTCCCCTCAAGGCGCTGTCCGCCCGGCACGACCTGGTCGCCATCGAGGTCGTCGACCCCCGCGACGTCGACCTGCCCGAGGTGGGCACGGTCGTGCTGGCCGACCCCGAGTCGGGCCGCCAGCGCGAGGTCGTCGCCTCGCCGCTGCTGCGCCGCGAGTTCGCCGCCGCGGCGGCCGAGCACCGCGCCGGGGTCGCCGCCGCCCTGCGCCAGGCGGGCGCGGGCCACCTCGTGCTGCGCACCGACTCCGACTGGATCGCCGACACCGTGCGCTTCGTGGTCGCCCGCAAGCGGCGCTGGTCGGGAGGGGTGGCCTGATGAGCCTGACCGGGTTCGCCGCGCCGTGGTGGTTCCTGCTGCTGATCGCGGTCGCCGCGGTCGCCGCGCTGTACGTCGTGCTCCAGCGCGTGCTGCGCAAGCGGACGCTGCGCTTCGCCAACCTGCCGATGCTGGAGAAGGTCGCCCCGAAGCGGCAGGGCTGGTACAAGCACGTACCGCCCGCGCTGCTGCTGGTCGCGTTCATCCTGCTGACCGTGGCGCTGGCCGGGCCGACCGCCGAGCAGAAGGTGCCGCGCAACCGCGCCACCGTGATGCTGGTCATCGACACCTCGCTGTCGATGAAGGCCACCGACGTCAAGCCGTCCCGCCTGGAGGCCGCGCAGGTGGCGGCCAAGTCGTTCGCCGACGGCCTCACCCCCGGCATCAACCTGGGCCTGATCTCGTTCGCCGGGTCGGCCACCGTGCTGGTCGCGCCGACCACCGACCGGAGCGCGGTCACGTCCAGCATCGACGGGCTCAAGCTCGCCCAGTCGACCGCCACCGGTGACGCCATCGTGGCGGCCCTCGCGGCGATCGACTCGTTCGGCAAGGTCGTCGGCGGCGCGGACGGCCCACCGCCGGCGCGCGTCGTGCTGATGACCGACGGCAAGGAGACCGTCGGCACGCGCAAGGCGTTCGACGCGGCCGAGGACGCCAAGAAGGTGGGCATCCCCATCTCCACCATCTCGTTCGGCACCGAGGAGGGCGTCGTCGAGATCGAGGGGCGGCGCCAGGACGTGCCGGTGGACGACGACTCCATGAAGGAGATCGCGAAGCTCTCCGGCGGCGAGTTCTTCAAGGCGGCCAGCGCCGAGGAGCTGCGGCGCGTCTACGAGACGCTCGGCGAGCAGATCGGCTACGAGAAGAAGCAGACCGACGCGTCCCGGCCGTGGGTCGCGCTGGGCACCGTGCTGGGCCTGCTGGCCGTGGCGGGCGCCCTGGTCTTCGGTCAGCGGCTGCCCTGACCGCGCGGGGGCGTGCCGCCCGGCACGCCCCCGCGCCGCGTCAGCCGTGCAGGTCCCGGTAGACGGCCGCCGCGCCGGGGTGCAGGGGCACGCCGACCGTGCCGATGAGGCTGCGCGCGTCGAGGAACTGGGTGCCCAGCGTCTGCTCCGGCACCAGGGCGGCGGCGCGCGAGACGAGGGTGCGGGTGATCGCGGCGGCCACCACGTCGTCCAGCGGCGCCCGGCACACCAACAGGTTCGCCACCCCGATCGTGGGCACCTCGCGCGCCGCGCCGTACACGCCCACCGGGACCGGCACCTGGTCGTACACCGAGCCGTGCGCCTCCCGCAGGCCCGGCACCAGTTCGGCCAGCGGCAGCAGCCGGATGCGGGACAGGTCCCGGAGCCGGGGCGTGGGCACGCCGCCCGACCACAGCACCGCGTCGATCCGCCCGTCGGCCAGCGCCTCCGCCGCGTCGCCCAACCTGTGGTGCACCACCCGCACCGACCCGCGCAGGCCCAGGGCGTCGAGCATCCGCCAGCCCGTCAGCGACGCGCCGGAGCCCGCCGCGCCCAGTGACACGGTCCGCCCGGCGAGGTCCGCGGCGACCCGCGCCGGGTCGTCCTCCCGCACCACCAGCTGGAGGTAGTTCTCGTAGACGCGGCCGAGCGCGCGCAGCTCCAGGGCCGGGTCGGCGACGTGGGCGGCGTCGGCCAGGGTCAGCGCCACCCGCGCCCGGCCGTCCGCGAGCAGGTCCAGGTTCGCCAGGCTGCCCTCGGTCTCCAGCACCCGGCCGCGCACCCCGGTCAGCTGGGCGACGAGCAGCGTGGCGAAGTCGAAGTACATGCCGCCGCGCTCGCCGCCGGCGATCACCACCTCCGGGGACGGCGCGCCCCCCGTGCACCCGGCCGCGCCGCCGGCCGCGAGCAGACCCAGCAGGAACGCCCGCCGGCCCACCCCGGCCGTCACAGCGCCGGCTCCAGCGGCAGGGTCACCCGGGCGGTGAGGCCGGTCGCGCCGCCGTCGCCCGACGACAGCGCCAGCACACCGCCCCGGGCCCGCACCAGCTGGTCGGCGATCGCCAGGCCCAACCCCGTGCCGGGCTGGTCGGACGGGCCGCGCCAGAACCGCCCGGTGGCCAGCACCAGCTCCTCCGGCGTCATCCCCGGCCCGTCGTCGCGCACCTCGACCCACCCCGTCCCGGCGGCGCGGTCCGCGCCCAGCGACACCCGTACCCCGCCCCCGTACTTCACCGCGTTGTCCAGCAGCACGTCCAGCACCTGCGCCAGGTCGGACTCCGGGCAGCGCACCAGCACCGGCAGCGCGGGTGTCGAGGGCACCGGCACCTGCCAGAACCCGGCCCGGTCCACCGCCACCGCGCCCACGTCGGCCAGTTCCGGCTCGCGCCCGCCCGCCGCCACCTCCGTCGCCGTGCTCTCCGCCGCGGCCAGCGCGAGCAGGCCGCCCAGCAGCGACTCCAGCCGCTCGATCTCGGTGACGCTCGCGGTGTAGGCGTCCACGCCGCCCGGCCGCACCTGGCCGCCCAGCGCGTCCATCCGCAGCCGCAGCGCCGCCATCGGGTTGCGCAGTTGGTGCGAGGCGTCCGCGACGAGCCTGCGCTGCTGGTCGGCGGCCTCGGTGACCGCGTCGGACATCCGGTTGAACGACTCCGACAGCTCCCGCACCTCCGGCGGCCCGCTGCTGCCCGGCACGTGCGCCCGCCGCTCGCCCGCGGCCACCGCGCGCACCCCGACCGCCAACTCCGCCATCGGCTTGAGCAGCCACCGCGCCACCACCTGCACCAGCAGGACCGACACGACCGCCGCGGCCAGCGCGCCGCCGAGCACCCACAGCCACCGCGTCGTCACGTCCGCCGCCGCGCGGTCCACGGACGCCCGCAGCACGACCGCGCCCGCCACCCTCGTGCCGGTGCCGACGGGGCGCGCGAACACCACGTGCCCGGACGACCAGGGCGTCAGCGTCGGCACGGACGGCGCGGGCTGGTTGCGCAGCGCCGCGTCCAGGGCCTGCGCGAACAGCGGGTCCCCGGCCGACGTCCCGGCTTGCGCGACCGGTCGGCGCCCCGCGTCGACCACCACCACGGGCTCGCCGTACAGCGCGACGTACGCCCGCACCTCGTCCTCCAGCGCCGCGTCGTCGCCGGTCGTCGCCGCGTGCTGGGCGAGCACGGCGAACCGGTCCAGGTCGGCGGTGCGGCTGAGCACGAACCGCTGCGTGCGCTCGGCGGACGTGGTGGTCAGCAGGGGCACCGCGAACCCGGCTACGGCGGCGGCCGAGAACAGCAGCAGCACCAGCAGCAGGCGGCGGCGCACCTACTCGCCCAACCGGTAGCCGAAGCCGCGGATCGTGGTCAGCAGGCCGGGGCGGGCCAGCTTCGCCCGCAAGCCCGCCACGTGCACGTCCAGCGACCGCGACACGGCCAGGTACGCGTCACCCCACACCTCGTCCATGACCTGCTGGCGGCTCACCGCCGTGCCCGCCCGCCCGGCCAGTGCGGCCAGCACGTCGAACTCCTTCGTGGTCAGCGCGACCTCGACGCCGCCGACCACCACCCGCCTGGCCTCCAGGTCCACCTCCACGTCGCCCACCCGCACCGCGCGGTCCCCGGGACCGGTGCGCGCCGCGCTGCGCCGCGCCACCGCGTCCATCCGGGCCAGCAGCTCGCCCAGGCGCACCGGCTTGACCAGGTAGTCGTCCGCGCCCAGGCGCAGGCCGCGCACGATCGACCGCTCGTCGCCGCGCGCGGTGAGCACCAGCACGGGCACCGGTGAGATCCGGCGCACCTTGCGCAGCACCTCCAGGCCGTCCACGTCGGGCAGGCCGAGGTCGAGCAGCAGCAGGTCGAAACCCCGGTGGGCGAGCAGGGCGTCCGCGCCCCGCGCCACCCGGCTGGGGCGGTGCCCGTTGTCCACCAAGGCCGCCACGAGCGCCCCGGCGACCCCGTCGTCGTCCTCGACGAGCAGCACGCGCACCGCGTCACCTCCTTCGGTTGCGGCGATTATGGTCCGCCGGGTGTAAAAAATGGGACGTGAGCATGCAGGAGCACGTCCCGGCCGGCCAACTGGACGAGGCGACCGAGGCGCTGGAGGAGTTGGCCGGTGTGCTGGCCGACGACCAGTCGATGGAGGACGCGCTCCGGCAGTTGGCCGAGTCGGTGTCCCGCGTCATCCCGGACGCGGAGGACGTCTCGGTGACCGTGGTGACCCCCGAGGGCGCGTCCACGGCCGCGGCGACCGACGAGAGGGTCGTCGCGATCGACACCGACCAGTACGCGGCGGGCAACGGGCCGTGCCTGGAGGCCGCGCGCACCCGCAGACCCGTGCGGGCCACCCGCGAGGACGGTCGGCGGAGGTGGCCGGAGTTCGCCCGAGCCGCGGAGCGTGCCGACGTGTGCGCCTACCTGTCCGCACCGCTCGTCATCGACGACGACGTGATCGGCTCGCTCAACCTCTACAGTTCGAGGGAGAGCGCCTTCGACCCGTTCGACGAGGCCCTGCTCCGGTTGTTCACCACCGCCGCGTCCACCACCATCACCGGCTTCCGCCGCTACGACCGGTCGCGCGCGCTCATCCGGCACCTCCAGACGGCGCTGGGGTCGCGCGCCGAGATCGACCAGGCCAAGGGCGTGCTCATGGCCGCGCACGGCATCGGCGACAGCGAGGCGTTCGCCCGGCTCGTCGCCGAGTCGCAGCGGCACAACACCAAGCTGCGCGACGTCGCCCGCAACCTGCTGGCGTCCGTGCGCCGCCCCTGATTTGTCACGCGGCTGACAAAAGGACAATGCGCTTTTCGGTTTTCGACAACAGCCGTGAATCGGGCGTTTCATGATCTTCTCGTGCTGGTTACAGTGTCTGCGGAAAGGCGTTTTCGCCCATTGCCGGCCCGAGGAGGAGCATGCGCAAGAACCGTGTCGCCCTGGTGGGTTGCGCCGCCGTGGCCACCGCCGCGCTTTCCGCGTGCACCGGTGAGCCGACGCCCACGATGAGGACGTTCGACACGCCGCAGGCGCTGGGCGAGGCCAGCAAGGTCGCCGCCGAGGCCAAGGGCTGGGTCACCGTCGACCTGGACCTCGCCACCAACGGCAGGGGCAGTTGCGGGCTGCGCACCGACGACTTCGCGGCCTCCTGCCGGATCTCCATCGCGGACGCCGAGGAGGTCGCGTACGTGATGGTGCCGGAGGGCATCTTCGTGCGCATCCCGGAGGGCCGGGCGCCGCAGCCGGACAAGCCGTGGCTCAAGCTCGACCCGGACGACCCGGACAACGCGCTGGGGCAGGCGATGGCGGGCGTGGCCGTGCACATCCGCGACACCGCCGACATCCGCAAGGCGCTGCCGGAGGGCGCGGAGATCGTGGCGAAGGCGGAGGAGGAGGTGTCCGGCAGGAAGACCGTCCGGTACACCGCCCACGTGACCGTCGACGGCCGCGCCTCGGTGCTCACGCTGTGGGTGGACGACCACGACCTGCCGGTGAGGACCGAGGTGAGCACGCCGGTCGAGGGTGGGAACGCGGTGAACGTCGTGGCGGACTACCGCGACTGGGGCGCGCCGGTCGACATCACGCCGCCCACGCCGGAGCAGATCGGCGAGTTGCCGTCCCTGTCCGGTTAGCGGACCCGCGCGGAGGGGCCGGTCCGCGGACCGGCCCCTCCGCGCGTCCGGATCAGGTGCGGCGGCGCGTGTGGCGCAGGTGGAGCAGGGCGCCCGCGCCCAGGGCGAGCAGGCCGCCGCCGAGGACCAGGGGTCCGCGGACCGACGTGCCGGTGTAGGCGAGCTTGCCGCCGCCGCCCGGCGCGGGCGGGGGTGCGACCGGCTCGGTCGTCGTGGTCGTGGTGCTGCTGGTCGGCGACGTGGTGGTGGTCGTCGGGTCGGTGGTGGTGGTCGGCGACGTGGTGGTCGTCGCCCCACCGGTGGTCGTCGTGGTGACGCCCGACGTCGTGGTGGTCGTGGTGGTGGTCGTCGGC
>NZ_NSDM01000055.1 GCF_030852425.1 Saccharothrix longispora | reverse complement strand
CAGGCGTCGCCGGTGGCGGAACCCGTCACGGCGCTGGCCGGGCTGGCGGTCAAGTGGTGAGCCGGTGCCCCCGGCGGGCTGGTCGGACACCGGTGGACGGGCAACACCTGGTGCCCCAACGGGTACACCGCCTTCGCGGCGACTGCTGGCGTCCCCTGCGTGCGCATAACGTGTCGGTGGACCCGACCGCCGATCCCGGAGCGCGCAGAATGCCGCAATCGTCGCGCCAGTTCGACACGCCGGTCCTGCCGGTGACCTCGCCCTCGGGCACCCGGGCCCTGCGCTACGACGACGGCCGGGTGGTGATCGCCGACGCCGGTGGCGCGACGACCTGGGCGGAGCCGGTGCGGTGGGCGGCCTGTGATCAGTCCGGTGCGGACGATGCCCTGGTGGCCGGGTTCGCGCTCGGTCCGCACGTGCCGGTGGTCGAGGACCGCGACCGCGGGGGCGTGGACCGCTCTTGGCTGTCGCGCGGCGGGTTCGCGGTGCCCGCGTGGTGCGGTG
>NZ_NSDM01000054.1 GCF_030852425.1 Saccharothrix longispora | reverse complement strand
TTCTACTCGGTCGAGGGCGAGCAGTTGGTGGAGACGGTGCTGGGCATCCGGGTGCGGGGGAACTTCCCGGACGAGCACACGGTGCCGTTGACGGTGGGGCAGAACCGGTACCTGTTCAACTCGTTGGGCGGCGGGTTCATCAACATGCGGTTGACCGCCGAGGAGGCGTCGGAGATCGTCGCGATCGGGGAGAACGCGCCGGTGGACTGCATCCGCACGTACCGGTGCATGATGCTGCCGCGTGGTGACCGGTTCGTGTGCGACCGGCACCGGGCGATCTTCAAGCCGTCGGTGGACCGGTTGTCGTTTTTGTGGCCGCGTGTCCTGGACGGGGCGAAGCTGTTCGGGGCGGGTCCGCGGGACATCCTGGGGATCACGATGTTCAACCTGTCGATGACGCAGAACGCGCGGTTCACCGCGCAGTTGGGTCCGTCGACGTTCGGGTTCCTGATCGGCGACGCGGCGAACTCGCTGCACTTCTGGCCCGGGCGGGGGCTGAACACGGGGGTGAAGAGCGCGTTGTCGCTGGCGGGCACGCTGCGCTCGAAGTGGCAGGGCAGGCGGTTCCGCTCCTCGGACTTCTCCGCGCACGAGGG
>NZ_NSDM01000053.1 GCF_030852425.1 Saccharothrix longispora | reverse complement strand
GCGCAGTGGACCACCCGGGTCGACGTCGGCAGCTCCGGCACCGGGACCTGCCAGTCCCTGTCCGGCGTCCCGGCGGACGTCACCGGCTTCAACACCCGCTTCACCGGCGCGGGCGTCCCGGTGCAGTTCAGCTGGACCGGGGCGAACGCGTGGGAGCAGGACTTCAAGGACCCGGCGTTCGCGGGCGGCCAGGACCACGTGTACGCCGACGACGTCGACATGACCTACTACCACGGGCGGGGCGGCGCGTTCGGCCTGTCGTTCGCCGGGTGCAGCGCCGTCACCGACAGCGCGCTGCGCAACACCGAGGCGCGCTGGGGCAACCGGGACGCCGAGTGGATGAGCCTGTACACCCCGAGCCTGCTCCAGGGCACGGCGAGCGGCCAGGCGTGGTGGCAGCGGTGGGGTCCGTCGTTCCGCGGGCTGCACCAGATCAACAGCTTCGAGACGGGCGTGGTGCAGAACAGCTCGTTCGGCTCGCGGTACGGCAACCACCTGCTGCGCAGGCCGTTCCTGAACTTCCTGCGGCCGATGAAGGTGCGCGTGGCGTGGGCGCAGGCGTCGATCGACACCCAGCCGTCGTGGGTGCGCTGGGCGACCATGGGGCCGATCGGGAACTCGTGGATCGCGAACTTCGACGACTACTTCTGGGGCAAGGGGCCGGTCGGGCCGGACACCCTGCCGACCGTGGGCTTCTGGAAGATCTCCGGCTCCAGCTGA
>NZ_NSDM01000052.1 GCF_030852425.1 Saccharothrix longispora | reverse complement strand
GGCCGGTACTTCGGCACGGCCGTGGCGGCGAACAAGCTCTCGGACTCGACCTACGTGAACATCCTGAACCGGGAGTTCGACATGGTCACGGCCGAGAACGAGATGAAGATGGACGCGACCGAGCCGAGCCAGGGGCAGTTCAGCTACGGCAACGCGGACCGGATCGTGAACCAGGCGCGCAACCAGGGCAAGCGGGTGCGGGGTCACGCGTTGGCGTGGCACTCGCAGCAGCCCGGCTGGATGCAGAACATGTCGGGTTCGGCGTTGCGGCAGGCGATGCTCAACCACGTCACGCAGGTCGCGACGTACTACCGGGGCAAGATCTACGCCTGGGACGTGGTCAACGAGGCGTTCGCCGACGGTAGTTCCGGTGGGCGTCGTGACTCGAACCTGCAGCGCACGGGCAACGACTGGATCGAGGCGGCGTTCCGGGCGGCGCGGGCGGCGGACCCGGGCGCGAAGCTCTGCTACAACGACTACAACACCGACAACTGGTCGCACGCCAAGACCCAGGGCGTGTACCGGATGGTGCAGGACTTCAAGTCGCGCGGGGTGCCCATCGACTGCGTGGGGTTCCAGGCGCACTTCAACAGCGGCAACCCGGTGCCGTCGAACTACCACACCACCCTGCAGAACTTCGCCGCGCTGGGCGTGGACGTGCAGATCACCGAGTTGGACATCGAGGGTTCCGGCTCGACCCAGGCCCAGCAGTACCAGGGCGTCGTGCAGGCGTGCCTGGCCGTGGCCCGCTGCACGGGCATCACGGTGTGGGGCATCCGCGACACCGACTCCTGGCGCGCGAGCGGCACCCCGCTGCTCTTCGACGGCAGCGGCAACAAGAAGGCCGCCTACACCTCGGTCCTCAACGCCCTCAACGCGG
>NZ_NSDM01000051.1 GCF_030852425.1 Saccharothrix longispora | reverse complement strand
GACATCTGGCCGACGTGGGAGTGGCGGCGTCGGGTGTTGTAACGATGCGCCCAGCCGAACACCGCCAGCCGTGCCTCCCTTTCACTGCACCAACTCTGGGCGCCTTGTAGCGTCTCGCGTTTGAAGGAGGCGTTGAGGCTTTCGGCGGCGGCGTTGTCCGCGGAGCTGCCGACCGCGCCCATGGATCTGGTCACTCCGGCGGTGCGGCAGGCGTCGGCGAATGCTTTGGCGCCGTATTGCGCCCCGTGGTCGCTGTGGAAGATCGTCCCGGCCAGGCTGCCTCGTGTCCGTTCGGCCGCGTGCAGGGCGTCGAGGACGAGGTCGACGCGCATGCGGTCGGCGACGGCCCAGCCGACCAGGCGGCGCGAGCACAGGTCCATCACCGTGGCCAGGTAGAGGAACGTGCCGTCGGCGATCGGCAGGTATGTGATGTCGCCGACGTAGCGCGTGTTCGGTGCCTGGGCGGTGAAGTCGCGTTCGAGCAGGTCGGGAGCCTTGACCGCCGTCGGGTCGGCGAGGGTGGTGCGGTGCCGGCGGCGCAGCCGCAGCCCTTCCAGGCCGACCTCGCGCATGACCCGGGCGACGCGTTTGTGGTTGACGCGGTCTCCGGTGTCGTGCAGTTCGGCGGTGATGCGCGGGCCGCCGTAGGTGCCGGCCGACTCGCGGTGGATGACGCGTATGCGGGCGGCCAGGCGGGCGTCGTCGGCGACGCGGGCGGCCCGGTCGGGCGCGGTGGTCTTCCAGTGGTAGTAGCCGGACCGGGCGATCCCGATGACCTGGCACAACCGCTTCACGCCGTGGTGGCGCTGATGATCGTCGACGAACTGGAAGCGGTTCACCAGCGCGTCTCGCCCGCGAAATACCGGGCCGCCTTGCGCAGGATGTCGCGCTCCTCCTCGAGCTCGCGAATCCGCTTGCGCGGCGCGGCGTTCTCGTCCTCCGGTGAACCCGACG
>NZ_NSDM01000050.1 GCF_030852425.1 Saccharothrix longispora | reverse complement strand
GCGTCGAGCATCTGGTCCCGGGGGTCCCGCGAGGCCAGGAAGGCGCGGGTGGTGCAGGCGAAGAGCCACCCCGTGGACAGTTCGTCCTGCGGGGAGGGGTCGACCAGGACCACCTCGTCGCCGTAGGCGTCCGCCAGGTGCCGCTGGGCGGCGTGGACGGCGGCGGCGAGGTCGCGTTCGGGCAGGGTCGGTCGGGGTCGGTGGAAGCGGGCCAGGACGAGGCCTGAGACGGTGGCGGTCTCCAGGTGGGCGAGGGTGCCGCGCAGGGGGTCCAGCACGGCGACCTCGCCGTTGTCGTTGTGGGCGTAGAGCAGGTGGCCGGTGGCCTCCACGCCGGCCAGTTCCCGTCGCACCCAGATGACGCCCCTGGTGTCGGGTCCGCCGGTGCGCACCGCTTCGATCACCTCGGGCCAGGTCGTGCAGGTCGCGACCTGCGCCTGCGGGAAGTGGGCGGTGTGCAGCCGCTCCCACCAGCCGGGTCGTTCGTCGGTGGGGCGCCAGGGCAGCGCGGAGGCGGGGGCGCGGTCGACGGCGGCGTCCAGGGCGATGACGCAGTTGCGCGCGTTGACGCGCCTGGTCCAGTCGGCTTCGGCGGGCGCGTGCCGGTCCGCCGCGTCCGCGTCCAGGCCGAGGTCGTCGAACGGGCGGTCGTTGGGCAGCGGGTACGGGGCCTCGCCGGTCTTCGGCACGGCGATCGTGGCGGCCAGCAGCGGGTCCCGGCTCTCGCGGAACCGGCAGCCGAACACCGCGACCCGTGACGTCTCCAGCAGGGGGTGCCTGCTGGACTTCACCGTGCCGCCGTAGGCCCGGTCGAGCCACTGGTCGGCAGCGTCCCGTGCTTGCGTCACGCGCACCTCATCGGTTCCGGATGTCTGCTGCTCTGGTCGGGGTGGTGCAGGACGCTACGGGACCGGGCCGGCCGTCGGCGTCGCGGTGGTGGGCGGCGGGCCCGGCTGCGGCAGGTCCGGCAGCGGGATGAACTGGATC
>NZ_NSDM01000005.1:124337-467828 GCF_030852425.1 Saccharothrix longispora | reverse complement strand
CGCCGCCACCGCTACGCCACGACCGTCATCGACGCCGGGACAGGCCGACGTGCCGCGGTCCTGCCCGGCCGCGACGCCGCCACCCAGGAACCCTGGTCGCGCGGACATCCCGGTGTCGAGGTCGTGTGCCGGGACGCCTCGGCCACCTACGCCGAGGCCGTCCACCGCGCCCTGCCCGACGCGGTGCAGGTCAGCGACCGATGGCACCTGTGGCGGAACCTCTGCGACAAGGTCCTGCCCGAGGTCCGCGCGCACGCCGGATGGTGGGCCACCGTCACCCCGCCCCGTCCCGGCGGGTTCACGAGCAGACCATCCGCGAACGCTGGAACAAGGTCCGCGAGCTGCGCGGCCGAGGTGTCGGTGTCGCGCCGGGGAGCGGGCGGTGTCCGCAGGCGCTTGAGCACGCGCCGTACGGTCGAGTCGACTGTCCACCCCCGGTACAGACGAACCACCCGCTGCCGCCGTCCAACACCCATCCCGAACACCTCCGACGTCGAGGTGTTGCGACGATTGACGATGTCAACCGCGACTGGCCCCGGAGTGGCGGCCTGAGGTGGACCCGCGCGAGCTCTCCTCAGACTGGCGGTTGTTGGTCGAGGAGCCCGCCGGGGTCGGTGCTGTAGGCGACCATCCAGCTGGGGTCGATGCGATACCAGACGTTCTCGTCCCAGAACGGGTCGTCGCCGTCGCCGTCGTAGTGGTTGACGAGGTAGTCGCGGATCGCCGGCCACGTCGGGTCGCTGCTCGTCCCCTCGGGGTTCAGCGGAACGGCGTGTCCGTGCGTGAAGATGCCGAGCTGCTCGCCGCGCATGAAGGTCGCGCTGATGCCGGGCCGCGCCGCGAGATGACGGGCCTTGGCGGCCTGGCGGTGGGTGCCGACGATCCAGCGACCGTGCAGGAGGTGCCCGTCGGCGCCGCTGATGCGTGGCTCCCCGCGCCGGGTGACCGTGGCGATGGCCAGGGTGCACATGCCTTGGCAGACTCGGACGACCTGCTCGGCATCCAAGGTGCTTTCACCTGGCCGGATGATCGATTTGAGGTGGCTGCCGGCGCCGGCCAAAGACGTGTCGAGCAGGACTTGGAGGCTGTGGAGCTCGTCGGGAGTTTCGAACATTCGGCCAGTGAATCAGCTCCCACCGACGGTGTCGGCTCGGTGCGCGGTCGCCGACCGGGCGTGGGCGAGTCGGTCTTCTCGCGCTCGGTCAGCACCTGGAAGAGGAGTTCGACGCGCCGGTCGGGTTCCCTGTGGCCGAACTCGTCGACGCAGACCAGGTCACCCCGGCCGTAGCGGGCGGTGGTCTTGGCGAGTCGGCGTTCGCCGGCGGCCTCGACGAGTTCGTTGACCAGCTTCGTGGCCGGCGCGCAGCGGACGCGGAACCCTTGCTGGGCGGCGGCGGTGCCCAGGCCGACGAGCAGGTGCGACCTGCCGGTCTTGTCCTGCGTGGCGCCACGGTGCGCGGCAGCGGTGAGGGCGGGGCCTTGCGCCTGCCCGGTGCCCGCATCAGCGGCCAGTTCAACTGTGCGGACATGCGGGTGAGCGACCGTCCGGGCTGCTGCTGGACTTGGGGAAGGCGCGAGTGGACGGCGCGGTGCTCCTGCCTGCGCGGGTGGTGTGCCCGGCCGCGGGCAGGGACGGCGAGTGCGGGCACCCGGGCCGGGTGGACCTGGGCGACTTCGCCTTCACCGCGTTGAGGGACGTGGACTGCGCATCCCGCAACCGTTGATCGACCTGCGGGTGAGCCGCCGGCCGCAGGTCCTGCTCACCAACACCGCTTCGCTGGTCTCCGGCTCCGCCGTGCTGACCAACTCGCTGGTGTTCACCCAGCTCCTGCGGATGCCCGCGACGGCGGGGTACGGGTTCGGCGAGTCCATGCTCGTGACCGGCCTCCTGCAGGCGCCGGGCGGGGTGTGCATGATCGCCGTGTCGCCGGTGTCGGCCAGGATGACCACCCGTCTCGGACCGAAGGTGACGCTCATGGCCGGTGCCCTGGTCCTCGCGTGCAGCTACGGCTTCGCGGCGCTGTGGACGGAGGTCAGCCCGCGTCGGCTGTGCGCAGGGTTTGGATGTGCGTCGCGCGTTCGCCGGTGTGGGGGTCGCGGCCGTGCCAGCAGCGGTAGTTGTCCAGTGCCAGGACGTCGCCCTCGGCGAGGGTGAACCGGGGCAGGGTGGGTTGCACGCGGTCGACCTCGGCGGTGAAGCGGGACAGCATGGCGGTGGTGTACTCGGTGTCGGGGTCGCGGTGCAGCGGCACGGCGCCGTCGGTGCGGCGGGTGATGCGCCTGCCGCCGCGGGTGTACTCGATGTGCCTGCCGACCCTGGGGGTGGCGGGCAGGCCGCGGGTTCCCGCCCAACGGCCGTAGAGGTCGACGTCGGTGGCGGCGAGGAAGGTCCTCAGGTCCTGCGGCAGGGAGTCGGTGAAGGCGTGGGCGTCGAGTGCGAACGACCCACCCCCGGTGGGTGCCTGCCGGGCGAGCATGACCAGGACGTGGTCCTCGTCGGGGTGGCGGCGTCGGGTGGGGGTGCCGGCGAGGTCGACGACGAGGTCGAAGCTGTCGGCGTGCAGCGGGACCACGGCGCCGTCCACCGAGCGCCTGGTGCGATGGGGGTACAGCTCCCGCAGGCCGGTGCCGAACAGCAGGGCGGCGGCCACCGCGAGCGAGTCGGGCACGGCGGGCAAGCCGGTCAGCACCACCGCTCCGGTCTCGGTCAGCACCCGCCGGGCGGCGGGGTCGGTCGCGTCGACCTGCTCGGGGACGAGGCCGGTCACCGGGCGGTCCGGAACCCGCGCGAGGACGGCACGAGCGCCGCCGCGGCGGGTGCGGCGAAGCAGACGACGGCGCAGGCGGCCAGCACCGGTTGCGGGCCGAAGTGGGTGATCGCCGGCGCGATGAGGGCCAGGCCGACCGGGGCGAGGCCGTAGGAGAGCAGGAAGTCGAGCGAGGACACCCTGGCCAGCATGCGGGGGTCGACCTCCCGCTGGGTGGCCGTGAACCACGGCACGTTGAACAGTTCGATGCCCAGGCCCGCCAGGACGTACGCGGCGACGACCACCGGGGCCGGGACGGGGAGCAGCAGGCTCAGCGGCGCGAACCCGTAGCAGGCCAGGCCCGCGAGCGCGGTCCACCCCTGGGCGCGGGGCCTCCACCGGGCGACGAGCACCGCGCCGACGAGCGCGCCGACGGTGTAGGCGGTGAGGGCGGCGGCGAGCACGGCCTCGGTGCCGTAGCGGTCCCGGCTGACCAGGGGCAGCACCACGCCGGTGGCGGAGTAGCCGGTGGCGATCACGGCGGTGAGCGCACCGAGGCCGGCGAGGAACCAGGGGTGCCTGCGGGCCTCGCGGACGCCGTCGAGGAAGTCCGCGGTGAAGCGCGCCCCGGCGCCGTCCGCCACCGGTGGCCGACCGGTGCCGGTCGGCGGGATGAGGGCGGCGCCGAACCACAGGACGCCGGTGGCGATCAGGAGCACCGGGGTGTCGACGACGACGGCGAGCAGCGCGGTGAGCCCCGGGGCCACCAGGGTGGTGACCCGCACCGAGAGCGTCAGCGCCGCGTTGGCCTGCTGCCGCTGCTCCTCGGCGACGACCTCGGCGGTCAGGGCCTGGAACGCCGGTCGGCACGCGCCCTGCCCGGCGCCGACCACCGCGGCGGCGGCGGCCATCAGCACGACCGACCGCCCCATGCCGAAGGCGATCACCGGTGCCGCGAACCCGGCGACCAGGCCCGCCCACAGCACGACCCGTCGTCGGTCGTGCCGATCGGCCAGCACCCCGGCCACGGGCACGGCGGCGAGGAACCCGAGCGTCCGGGCGGCCAGCACGACACCCAGTTCCACCGCGGTGATGGACCTCTCGAGCACGGCCAGGCCGAGGATGAACGGCAGCGCCCAGGTCGCGATACCGGACGCGGTGGTGCCTGTCCAGAGCCGGATGAAGGACGGGCTTCGGAGCACCGATGCCGATTTCTCCTCGGCGGGGGCGACGTCGTGCACCACGCGGACTCCTCTTCGCAGGGGGGCTTGCTTTGGTAATGATTATCGTTCAGGGTAGCGGTGCCGTTGTCGAGCAGTGGAGGGGTCCATGTCGCGTTCCGCCCGGTTGGTGCCCGTGTTCGCCGCGGTGGTGTTGGCCGCCGCCTGCGCCACACCGGAGAACGCCCCGAACGCGGTCGCCCCGTCCGGCTCGGTCGCCATCGAGAGCTGCGGCAAGCGGCTCACCTTCGACGGCGCGCCGCAGCGGGTGGTGGCCCTGGACCAGTCGTCCACCGAGACACTGCTGGCACTGGGCGTGGGTGACCGGGTCGTCGGCACGGCCAACCTCAAGACGAAGGTGTCGCCGCAGTACGCCGAGGCGTACGCGAAGATCCCGGTGCTCTCGCCGAAGGTCCTCACCGCCGAGCCGCTGCGCGCGGCCAACCCCGACCTGGTGGTGGCCTCGTTCAAGGAACTGTTCACCGCCGACCGCGCCGGCACCCGCGACGAGTTGGAGCAGCTCGGCGTGCCCACCTTCGTCAGCGCGGTCAACTGCCCCGACGGCAGGACCGAGCCCTTCGAGCGGATGTTCCGCGACTTCGAGGACCTGGGCGAGGTGCTGGGCGTCGCCGACCGGGCCGGGCAGATGGTCTCCGAGCAGCGCGCGATCCTGGACGAGGTCCGCGCCGCGGGTGAGAAGCGCCCGGACGGGCTGAAGGTCGTCTGGGTGTACTCGGTGTTCAACGGCATCCCGTACGTGGCCGGCAAGAGCGGCATGGCCAGCCACATGAGCGAGCTGGCCGGCGTGGTCAACGTCTTCGACGACGTGGACCAGGAGTGGCCCGAGGTGTCGTGGGACGAGGTCGCCAAGCGAGAGCCCGACGTCATCGTGGTCGGCGACCTCTCCGAGCGCGGCAACCCCGGCGACAGCGCGGCGGAGAAGCTGGCGATGATGCGCGAGCACCCGGCGGTGTCCCAGCTGGCGGCCCTGCGCGACGGGAAGGTCATCGAGCTGGCCGGCATCGAGATGGACCCCTCCGTGCGCACGGTGAACGCGCTGCGCACCTTCGGGGGCAAGCTCGACGAGATCACCGCCCGTGGCTGATCCGGCCGCGCTCCTCGACCCGGCGGTCGACCCCGTCGTCGCACCGCCTCCGACCGCCACCGCACCGCGCCCCGCCGGCCGCCGCGTGCTCGTGCTGCTGCTCTGCCTGCTCGTCCTCGCGGTGTCGCTCGTCGCGGCCGTGCGCGTCGGCCTCGGCGGCGGCATGGGGTGGTCCGAGATCGGGCGCTCGGTCGGCGCTCGGTTCGGCCTGCCCGTGCAGCCGCTGCCCAGGCTCGCCGACTCGCTGATCTGGGACCTGCGCGTGCCCCGGGTGCTGCTGGCCGCCCTGGTCGGCGCGGCGCTGGCGGTGTGCGGCGCGGCGCTGCAGAGCGTCACGCGCAACGCGCTGGCCGACCCCTACCTGCTGGGCGTGTCCTCCGGTGCGTCCACCGGGGCGGTGGTCGTGGTGATCCTCGGTTTCGCCGGCTCGCAGCTGGGCATGACCGGCGGGGCCTTCGTCGGTGCGCTGCTGTCCTTCGCGCTGCTGGTGCTCCTGCTTCGCCGCCGCGGGCTGGACTCGGTGCGCATCGTGCTGACCGGTGTCGTCGTGGGCCAGTTGTTCACCGCCGTCACCTCGCTGGTCCTGATGTCCTCCGGCGACGCCGACAGCACCCGTGCGCTGACCCACTGGCTGCTCGGCTCGATGGCACCGGCCCGCTGGCAGTCGGTCGTGCTGTGCGGGATCACCTGCGCCGTCGGGTTGCTGGTCGTCTGGCTGCACTCGTCGGCGCTGGACGGCTTCGCGTTCGGCACCGACACCGCCACCTCGCTCGGCATCGACGTGCGCACCGTGCGGATGGTCCTGCTGGTGACCACCTCCCTGCTCACGGCCGTCGCCGTCGCGGCGGTGGGCGCCATCGGTTTCGTGGGGCTCATCGTGCCGCACGGCGTGCGGTTCCTGGTCGGCCCGCTGCACCGGTTCCTGCTGCCGCTGTCCGCGGTGGTGGGCGCGACGTTCCTGGTGTGGACCGACGCGCTGGCCCGCATGGCGTTCTCGCCGCTGGAGGTGCCGGTCGGCGTGTTCACCGCGCTGCTCGGCGTCCCGCTGTTCCTGCTGATCCTGCGCAAGCGGGGTGAGCTGTGAAGATCGAAGCGCGACACATGTCCTGGGGCGTGCCCGGCCGCACCATCGTGCGCGAGGTCGACCTCGTGGTACACCCCGGCGAGACGGTGGGCCTGATCGGCCCCAACGGGTCGGGCAAGTCCTCGCTGCTGCGGTGCCTGGCCGGTCTGCGACCCCCGACCGGGGGAGAGGTCCGCTACGACGGCACCGACATCGCCGGGTGGCCGGCACGCACCAGGGCGCGGCACGTGGCATTCGTCGAGCAGACCGCCGACACCGAGAGCGACCTGACCGTCGGCGAAGTGGTCATGCTCGGCCGCACCGCCCACGGGTCGCCGTGGCGCGGACCGAACGCCACCGACCGCGCCATCGCCGCCGCCGCGCTCGACCGGCTCGACCTGACCACCCTGGCCGACCGTCCGTGGAAGCAGCTCTCCGGCGGCGAACGCCAGCGCACCCACCTCGCCCGCGCGCTGGCCCAGCGCACGTGGGGACTGCTGCTCGACGAGCCCACCAACCACCTCGACGTGCGCCACCAGCTCGAACTGCTCGAACTGGTCGCGGCGACGCGGCAGACCGTCGTCGTGGCCCTGCACGACCTCGCCCTGGCCGCACGCTACTGCGACCGCCTGGTGCTGCTCCAGCACGGCGCCGTCGTCGCGGACGGCCCCGCCGAGCGGGTCCTGACCCCCGCGCGGCTGCGCGAGGTCTTCGAAGTGGACGCCGACGTCGGGCGCGACGACGCGGGCCGCCTCGCCGTCGCCTACCGGGGTCCCGCTCGCTGAACCCACCACGAGGAGCGAACGTGCACGTGTCAGCCGAGGAATTACCACCCGTCCTGCCCGCCGAGCACATCATCGCCATCAACCAGCCCAAGCGGGACCTGCACACCGAACGCGACTACACGTGGAACGGCATGGGGTTCCGGCTCCCGCCCGGCGTGTTCCACCCCGGCGAGACCAGCCGCATGCTGCACCGGTGGCTGCTCGACGGCGACATCGAGACCAGGGGCAAGGTCTACGCCGCGATGGGCGTGGGCGCCGGGGTGGAAGCCGTCGCCGCCGGACTGCGCGGAGCGGGCACCGTCTACGCCCTCGACGTCCACCCCGCCAGCGTCGAAGCGACGGACCGCCACTATGCCACCCACGTCGGCGATCGCTCCGGCACGCGGTTCCGCCCCCTGGTCTCCGACCTGTTCTCCGCGGCGCCGGACGGGGCGCGGCTCGACGTGGTGACGTTCAACCCGCCCGCCGTCAGCCAGACCGTCAGCGACGACCCGGACGTCGTGCGCAACGTCTGCGTGGGCGCCCCGCTGGTCACCCGCTTCTTCGACGAACTGGTCGATCGCGACCTGCTCGCCCCCGACGGCGAGGTGCTGCTCATCGTGTCCAACACCGCCGACCTGCGCACCATCATCGGCCACGCCGAGCTCCGCGGTTTCACCACCGCGGTGCGCCACCGCCACGACTGGCACGACGGCGTCGTCACATTCCTGTTCGGACTCACCAGGGGGAGAACGTGACCGTCACGACCACAGTGGACGAACTCGCCGAGGCCGTGCGCGCCGGCGGGTACGGACCCGATCCGGGCTCGACCGCGGCCACCAGCGTGTTCTGGGTGCACCACGGCACCCGGCTGGCCGGCGGGAACACCACCTACCGCAACCAGTACGTGCTCGCCCGCGTCGGTACCGCGATCGGCGGCTGCGCCTTCGCGGACGGCGAGGTCGATCCCGCCGTCTGCGCCGAGGCGTCCGGAGCACCCGTGGCGGACCTGCTGGCCGCCGCGCCCGCCCCCGTGCGCGTCGCCGTCCTCGACGCCTACCTCGCCAACGCGCGCCCGCACCGCACGAGCGGAGCCGAGCAGGTGCGCCTGCCCGTCGGCACACCCGAGGTCAGGGCCAAGGCCAGGGACGCCGCGGTGGCCGGCCTGCTCGACGTGCCCGCCGGTGCGAAGGTCGCCCTCATCGGCGTGGTCAACCCGCTGGTCGCGGCCATCCGCGAGCGCGGCGCCGAATGCCTGCCGTGCGACCTCGTGCTGCGCACCACCCAGTGGGGCGACCCGGTGACCCCCGACATGCGCGAGGTCCTCGACGTCGCGGACGCCGTCGTCGCGACCGGCATGACCATCGGCAACGGCACCTTCGACGAGATCCTGACCACCTGCCGCTCCCGTGACGTCCCCCTGGTCGTCTACGCGCAGACCGGCAGCGCCGTCGCCCGCCACTTCCTCGGTGCCGGCGTGACCGCGCTGTCCGCCGAGCCGTTCCCGTTCTCCCAGTTCAGCGCCGAGGAAACAGTCCTGTACCGCTACCGCGCCCACTCCTGACGGACCGAGGTACGACGTGGACGACCACATCACCGACGCGCTCAGCCGTCCCGCGGTGCTGCGCCTGGACGAACGCACCACCTGCCTGCGCTTCGAGACCATGAAAGTCGCCTCGGCGCTCACCGCGGTGCGCCACCTGCTCGACCGGGGCGCCATCGCGAGGGGCGACACCCTCGTCGACAGCTCCAGCGGCATCTACGCGCACGCCCTCGCCCTGGCCTGTCACCGCTACGGCCTCAAGTGCCACATCGTCGCCTCCACCACCGTCGACGCCACCCTGCGCGTCCAACTGGAGGTGTTGGGCGCCACCGTGGAGCCGATGCCGGCCACCCCGAGCCTCAAGCTCGACCAGAACCGACGGGTCGCCCGCGTGCGGGAGATCCTGCGCGACAACCCGCGCCACCACTGGATGCGGCAGTACCACGACGAGGTCCACTACCTCGGCTACCGGCCGATCGCCGACCTCGTCCGCCGCGAGCTGGGCGCGTCACCGCTCGCCCTGGTCGGCGGTGTGGGCACCGGAGCCTCGACCGGCGCCCTCGCCCGCTACCTGCGCGAAACCGATCCCGACACCGAGCTGATCGGTGTCCAGCCCTTCGACAGCATCACCTTCGGCAGCGAGCACGTGCGCGACCCCGACATCATCATCGCCGGCATCGGCAGCTCGATCCCGTTCGCCAACGTCGACCACACCCTCTACGACACCCTGCACTGGGTCGGCTTCGACGCCGCGCTCGCCGGCAGCGTCGCGCTGCTGCGCGACCACGCCGTCTTCGCCGGGCTCTCGGCCGGCGCGGCCTACCTCACGGCACGGTGGGAGCAGCGCGTGCAGCCCGACCGGCACGTGCTGTTCCTCGCCCCCGACACCGGGCACCGCTACGTCGAGGCCGCCTACTCCCGGCACCGGCAGGCCACGCCCGTGGACGAACTGCGACCGCACCAGATCGATGGAACCGACGACATGTCCCTGCCGTGGTCGCGCATGCGGTGGAACCGGGCCCCGGCGCCACCTGCCGCCGTCGACGTCCCCGATGGCGCAGGCCGCCTCGTGACGCGGTGACGGTGGGGCGATCGATGCGGTTCCCGTGCGGGGGGCGGTACCGGTCCGTCGCTCGTTGACGACCTCGCGGTTCTCGCGGGTCCGCAGCGCTTCGACCACCAAGCGGGTTGGGTGGTGGGGACTGCCGCCAAGTCGGGCCATGCCGGCGTGGTGCCGGGTCGACGACGCGCCGTGCAGGGTCCGCCGGCTCGTCGAGTGGGTGACGCGGTGGTCGAGCCTGGCCATCTCGCCCTGGTTCGTCGGTGGTGCCATCGCGGGTTCTCCCGGGCGAGTAGTGCGGGCCACGAGTGTGCGGTGCCAGGTGAGCAGGGTGCCCGGTGCGACGGGGAAGGCTTCCCGCCATCGGTGACGGTCCGCCGGCCCGGACAGTGCGGTGGACCAGGCCCGGTCCGCGGGCTCGGAGCGGACCGGGCCCGCGAGTCGTCGGCGAGGGACGCCGAGCTCCCGGTGCACCTTGTACAGCAGGGACGTGCTCGTCCGGGCGCGGCTCCCCACACCGCCAGTAGTCGCTCTACCGGCGACGATGACTTTCGAGCGGCACAGGCCGCGCCCGGGTGGGCCGGTCGGAGCGGCGCAGTCGGTCGTCATGCCGCGTCGAACCACGCCACCGCGTACTGGTGGCCGCGCCCAGCGCCGTGTTCACCCGCTGTCCCACGTCCTCCGACTTCTTGGCGTGGGCGTCCATCTCCTCGGGGTTGATGCGGTGGGTCATCGCAGGAACCCGCGATCGCCGAAGTCCCCGTCCGAGGCCGCGGCGTCCTGACCGATGGCGCGACCCGCCAGTCGCCGTTGCGCGCGCGGCGTCCAGGATCGTGACCGGGGCTGCGGCGCTGGACACCGGGCGGTAGTCGGCGAACAGGGAGCCGAGTGCGCGGCATCCGTGGGTGTCGGAAGTCGGAGCAGGGACTCCGCCCGCGCCGACGTCGGGGGCCTCGGGTCGTTGAGCAGGGGGTCGAGGTCGCCTGGCATCGCGGGGACATGCCGTAATCGCTCTCCTGGATCAATAACTTCAGTGCGGACAAACAGACGGCCGGTCTCCGGGATTCGCTCCGCATGGGCGCTCGGTTGGAAGAACAGCACAACGACAACACGTTTCACCTGCTCGTGTGCCTCGGCTTGAGAGGATGTCGCGATGGGTACGCGCTCGGACAACGCCGACGACCGGTTGCGCTGTCCCCGGTGGTCGTTCGTCCGGGAGGAGTCGCGGTTGCTCGACAACCGCGATCCCGCACCCGGGGTCGGGCCTGTGGGTTCCTGCTCGAGGACGCTCGTTCTGCTCTCCCTTGACGGACCCGTTCGCAGTCCCAGGAGTGATCAACACCGTCACCTCGCGCGGTAACGTGGCGTGGTGGTGCAGGACGAGCAGGTGGTGGGGCGGTACCCGAACCCGGGGATCACTCCCGGGGAGTTCGAGCAGTTCGTCGCGGGGCAGTTGTTGGGCGCTGCGGAGTCCCAGGTCGAAGGGCTGGTGGTGAGCCTGCACGAGAAGATCGCCGGGGTGGACGGGACCTACGACTTCGACGCGACCGTGCGGTACCGGTTCGCCGGGATGGACTTCCTGGTGGTGGTCGAGGCGAAGGCGCACCGGAACCCGATCAAGCGGGAGTTGGTGCAGGTGCTGCGGCAGAAGGTGCAGAGCGTGGGCGCGCACAAGGGGGTGCTGGTGGCGACCTCGGCGTTCCAGGCAGGAGCCGTCGAGTTCGCCAGGACCCACGGGATCGCGCTCGTCACCGCCGCCGAAGGGCGGTTCGTCTTCACCACCCGGGACACGGCCGGCGCCGCACGGCCCGCCCTCGTGGCCTGCTACCACGGTGGGGCGGGCGTGCGGGGGATGGTGCTGGCGGCCGACGACGAGGACTACCCGGAGTGCGTCGCGGAGTTCCTGCTGGGCCGGCCGCGGGTCTGACTCACGCGCCGACGTGGACGTGGGACGCCCACACCAGCGGGTTGTCGGGGTGGCGGTCGCGCAGGGTGCGGGTCGCGGTGTGCACGGCGGTCGCGATGTCGCCGCCCGTCGCGATCGCCGGGTAGACCAGTTCCGCGAAGTCCACGGCGGGTTGGTCGCCGATCGGCCACAGGGTGCCGATCACGTGCCGGTACCCCGCCAACTGGAACGCCGACGCCAGGTGGAGCACCTCGTCCGCCAGCCGCCCGCCGGGGCGGGCCGTGGAGCACGCGGACAGGAACGCCAGGTCGGCGTCCAGGCGCAGGTGCGCGAGGTCGAGCACGGTGAGGGGGCGGCTGTGGTGGTCGGCCAGCAGCAGCAGGCTCCGCGAGGGGTCGGTCAGGTCGCTGTCGCCGTGGCATGCGAAGTGCGCGACCCGGGCCTTCGGCAGGGCGGCCAGGACGGCGTCGCGGGTCGCCGCGGTACCGCTGACCACGTCGACCGGGCCGGGCAGGTGGGTGCGCACCACCACCGCCTCCCTCTCGGCGCCGGGCAGCGGCACGTCGTGGCCCGGCGTGCGCGGCATCGCCACGACCAGGGCGCGGTCGGCGCGCGGTCGGGCAGGGTCGGTGCCGCGCCGTGAGTGGGCCAACGCCCGGAGGGTCGGCGTCGTCGAGCACACGACCCGGTCCACGACGCTGAGCGACCCCGTGCCGTGGTGGCCCGCCGCGTGCAGCGGCAGCAGCGACAGCAGGCCGGACGGGCACCACCACACCCGCCCGGGGGTGCCCAGGTGGTCGAGCACCGGCTCGGCCAGCACGTCCCAGGTCCACTCCAACGTGCGCATCACCCGGTCGAGCGCGGCGGCCCTGGTCCGGGCCCGCTCGGACCGGGTGTCCTCGACCGCGTCGAGGAAGTCCAGCACCTCCTGCGCGACGGCCCGGGGGGTGAGCGCGGGCAGCGGCACGGGCGTCACCTCGCCCGCGGCGGACAGGATCAGCGCGCACGACCCGAAGTCGGACACCGCGATCGCCACGGCGTGCCCCTCGGCGGGGGCGAGGTCGCGCGCGGTCGGCGGGCGCAGGAACGCGTCGAAACCGGGCAGCGCCCGGATGTCGGCGAGCAACCGGTCGTACCGCGCGGCCAGCCCGCGACGCGCCGCGACGTCCGCGTCGGGGTCCTCGAACGCCGCGCACAGCTCGGTGAACGTCGCCGCGAACGGCGGGTGGCGCTCGGCGAGCGCGGTGAGGTCGGTGCGGCTGTCCAGCGCGTGCCCGAGCAGCAGGCCGCGCCCCTGCTCGAACAGCTCGACCGCCCGCGTCGGCGACCCGGCGCGCACGCAGCACGCGGCGGCGTCCGCGCCGAGCCTCGCCATGCCGTCGATCAACGCCTCGCGGTCGCGTCGGGTCAGGGCGCGCGACACGGTCCGCCCCATCAGGTCGATCGCCGTCCCGTACGCCTCGGCGGCCTCCGTCCACCGCCCGTCGGACGCCGCCAGCCGCGCCCAGTGCGCGGCGGCCGAGGCGCGGACGCGCGGTGCGCCCAGCTCGATCGAGACCGCCTCCCGGAACGCTGCGAGCGCGGCTCGTGGGTCCGTGCCCGTCAGGGTGTCGCGCCGGTGGAGCACCAGGCCCAGGGACAGCAGGTGGCGTGGCCGGTCCGGGTGGTCGACCGGGAGTGCCCCCAGGGCGTCGCGGGCGACGTCGACCGCGGTGTCGAGGGCGTCCTGTCGTCCGGTCCGGTCGTGCAGGTGCAGCAACCCCGTGGTGAGGTTCAGCAACGCCGACGCGCGTCGCGGATCGCCGGGAGCCAGGGCCCGCACGGCCTCCCGGCACGCCTCGAGCGCCTCGTCGAGGTCCGCGGGGGCGTCGCCGAGGCCGGACCGGGTTTCCAGGGCGGCCGCGAGGTTCGACAGGCGCAGCGCGCGGCTGGTGTGGTCGGGCGGGGTCGCCTCGACGGCCCGTCGGCCGGTGTCGACCGCCTCGTCCAGGTCGGCGCTGTCCCGCCGGGACTCGAAGCGGGTGTGCAGCGCGGCGGCGAGGTTGGCCAGCGCCATGCCGCGCTCGGGGCTCGCCGCCGGCATGGCCGACACGGCTCGGCGCAGCGCGTCGATCGCCTCGTCCAGGTCGGCCTGGCCGCTCGTGCGGCGGAACCGGGCCACCAGCGCCCCGCCGAGGTTGCCCAGGTAGATGCCGAGGAGCGGGGTGCCCTTCGGCGCGGCCTCGACGGCGGCCCGCCCGACTTCGACCGCCTCGTCGACGTGCTCGACCCGGTCGGTGTGCTCGAACAGCAGGCGGAGGGAGGTGCAGAGGTTCGACAGGTAGGTGGGCGAGGACTCGGTGTCCGACGCCACCGCTTCGCGGTTGTACCGGACGGCCTCGTCCAGGTCTTCGGGCGCGCCACCGGTCTGGTACCGCTGGGACAGGGCGTTGGCCAGTGCGGACCTGCACCAGGCGAGGTCCGCATCCCCGTGGGGCGTCGCCTCGATCGCGGCCCGTCCCGCCGCGATGGACGCGGTCAGGTCCTCGGACCGTCCGAAGTGGATGAACCGGACCCGGAGCAGGTCGCACAGGCCCGTCAGGTGCTCGGTCGGCGACTCGCCCGCGTGGAGGGCGTCCTGCCGCACGCGCACGGCCCGGTCCAGGTCCGCCGGGTCACCGGTGCGCAGGAACCGGTTCCACAGCAGGTCGGCCAGTTCCGCCGCGTCGGACGTCGTGTCGATCCGGTCGCTCAACCCGGCCTCGTGGGCGAGGAGGTCCGCCAGGGCGCTCCGCGTCGTGTCGAGGTTGGTCCTCATCGCCTCGACGTCGGGGTGGTCCGGCCACCCGTCGACCGCGGCCTGGCAGGCCGCGATGGCGTCGTCCAGGTCCCGCCGACTGCCCAGTCGCCGGGCCCGGGTCAACAGGGCGATGCCCAGGTTGGACAGGCACACCGCCCGGACCGGGGCGTCGGGCGGGGCGTCCCGGACCGCGGCCTCGCACTCCTCGACGGCCTCGTCGAGGTCGTCCTGGTCGCCGTCGCGGTCGAACCTCGCCGTCAGCGCCGTGCCGAGGTTCGTGCGCAGGAGCGGGAGCTCGGCGTGCCCGTGCCCCGTGAGGTCGACCGCCCGCCGCAACAACCGGACGGCCCGGTCCAGGGCGTCCGGATCGGTGTCGGCGTCGCGGTACTGGGCGCGTCCGAGCTTCCCGAGGGTCGCGGCGCTGTCCGGTGCCGCGGGCGGGGCTTCGTCGAACCGCTCGGCGATCAGCTCCGGCACGTGCGCCCGACCGCCCATCAGGTACAGGGGCGCGAGCAGGTCGAGGGCGACCATCAGCTCAGAGCCGCCCTCGGGCGTGCCGCGCGCGGCGAACCTCGACCACAGCAGCAATCCGGCCGCCTGCGTGACCGCCTCGTCGTCGAGCGGGTCCGGAACCGCGCACAGCAGGTCGACCACCTCGTCGAGCGCTTCGCCGACGAGCACCTCGTCGGCGTCGCGGGTGTCGTGGAACGCGGTCACGCGCTCCCGCAGGGCGGTGATCAGGTCCGACCGCTCGGTCGCGGAGAACCCCGATCCCAGCACCTCGTCGAGTGCCGCCACGAACTCCCGCGCGAGTTCGAGCGCCACCGCGCGCGCGTTCCCGCCCATGTCGCCCGCGTGGCGCAGGAGCTCGGCGCGGGGCATGCCGCGCACGGTCGGCACGGCCCAGATCGCGGCCCGCTCCAGCATCCACAGCTGCATCACGCGGTCGTCCTCGACCACCGCCTCGACGGCCGCCTCGCGGTCGCCGAGGACCCGCTCGACGACGTCCGGCGTGGTCAGCGCCAAGGCACGGGTCAAGGCGACCAGCGCCTCGGCGAGCAGGGCGTCTTCACCGGTCGCGTCGAACGCGTGGCGCAACACGAACCCGAGGTGGGTCACCCGTCGGGCGAGCTCGACGTCATCCCCGGCGGCGGCGGCCGCTTCCCGTGCGGTGTCGGCCGCTTCGCGCAGGACGTGCGGATCGTCGTTGTGCCCCGTCAGGTGGTGGAGCGCGACGGAGAGCGAGTACAGGAGGCCGGCACGCGACGGATCGTCGTCGGCCAGCTCGGCGAGGACGGCCCGGCAGGTCGCGATCCCCTCGTGGAGGATGTCCTCGTCACCGGTCCGCTCGGCCAGGTCCACCAGCGCCTCGGCGAGCGTGGCGACCTCACCCGGCCCGATCTCCTCCCGGCCGCCGTCCTCCAGCACTTCGACGGCGGCCAGGACGGGGGAGGGGTCTTCGGTCCACCGGTGCACCACGCGCAGGGTGTTCGCGGCGTTCACGAGCCGGGAGTTCAAGGAGGGGTGGGTGTCCGGCGTCGCGCGCAGGACCCGCGCGTGCGCGGCCAGCGACTCGTCGAGCAGGGCGGCGTCCTTGGTGCGTATGAACAACTCCCTCAGGAAGACGGCCTGGTTGGCGATGGCGGGGATCACGCTCGGGTCTGCCGCGATGGCGGTCCGACCGACGTCGACCGACTCGCGCAGTGCCTCCAGGTCGTTGAGCTGTTCGTACCGGGCCTCCAGGGACGCGGACAGGTTGGTCAGGGCGAGCCCGCGCTCCTCGTCGTCCCGGGCGGCCTCGACGGCGGCACGCGCGACGCTGATCGATTCGTCGATCACCGCCTCGTCCCCGGTCCTGGTGAACTCGACCCGGAGCGTGCCGCTGAGGTTCGCGAGGTCGGTGGCCCCACCCTCGGCGGAAGACGCCTCGTCCGCACCCGCCGCGGTGAGGGCACGCGCCACGACAGTGGCCTCCCGAGCCGCCTCGGGACCCCCGGTCACCTGGGACAGCTCGACGAGGGCCGCGTGCAGGTCACGCAGGCAGCGGGCGTTCCCCGGCGGGTCGGTGGCCTCGACGGCGGCGCGGTAGACCCGGACGGCCGCCTCCAGCGCTTCCACGTCGCCGTGCTCCTCGTACCAGCCGAGCAGCGCGTCGCCCTGCTCGGTGTAGGCGTCCGCGTCGCCGCTGTACCCGAACACGTGGTCTTCCGGCTCGGCGATCTCCGGCATGTCGTCGAAGATCTCGCGTATCTGCTCCGACAACGCGTCGGGTGCGACCCGGTGCACCTCGCCCAGGAACAGCAGAGCGTCCTGCAGGTCCTCCATCTTCTGCCGCGCGTGGTGCCGGAACAGGTGGAGCTGTCCGATCACCGTCAGCGCGACCACGTCGACGGGCAAGTCGGGCGTCGACGCCGGTCCGGAGACCCGCAGCAGGAGCGAGTCCGCCTCGTCCAGTGCGTCCTCCGCCAGAACCGGGGCGTAGTCACCCGTGCGGCGGACCTCCTCGAACCGCGCGAGGATCGACTCGACCAGCTGTTCCCGCACCGGACCTCCCGTTCGCCACCACTTCCGGCGGGAACCTACCGAGTGCCGGCGCGTCGTTGTCGGGGCCCCGGATTTTCCATGCGGAACAAGACGAACGCTCGCGTGTGCGGCCGGTGGCACCGCGACGGGTGGGGGTATTCGGCGGCGTGGGCGCGGTGCGGTCCAGCGCCTGCCTCCCGGATTCCCCGCGGCATCGTGGAGTCCACGGGCAGCCACGAACCGCTCGCCCCGTGGGGTGTCGAAGTCGGAGGAGCAGGACTGTGGCCTGGGCCGACGTCGCAGGGCCCGTGCCCGTCGGTCAGGCAGTCGAGAACGCCTGGTGTGGTACCGGCGTGGTTCCACTCTCGTGCCGGGAGGCACTTCGGGGACTCCGCCCGGTAGTCGTCACGTCACGTGGGGCACGTTGTGCCCGCGGGGCGAAGCGCTCGGGGTGTGGGGCGTGGGTGCGGTCGAGGACGGTCTGGCGTTGATCGCGGATCTGTCCGGCGGTGCCGAGGTGCGTCGACCCGGGGGTGCGCGTCCGATCCCGGAACGACGGTGCTCGTGGTCGTAGGACGGAAGAACCCGTCGCAGCAAGGGGGCGTCGGCGAGGGAGCCGAACCGGCCGTGGGCGCGGCACGAGCGGTTCGGCGTCTTCCGCCGTGTCGCTGCGCAGCGGTGCTGACGGCACGGACGGCGATGACTTTCGAGCGGCGCACGCGATCAGGGCGTTGTGGTGGCCGGGGACGGCAACACGTGGTGTTCCACGAGGTGGGTGAGCGCGTCGGGGTCGCCGGCGATTTCCGGCACTGCCGTGGGCGTGGCCCGCCGGAGTTGCATCCAGCCGACGTACGCCGCGTACGCGGACAGGGCTCGGTACCTGGCCTCCCCGGCGGGAAGGCCGAGTTCGACGTACACGTCGGCGAGGAAGGCGACGCGGCGTCGGGTGACGCGGTTCAGCACGGGTGCCACCGCCGCGTCGTCGGCGTGTGCCACGAGCGCGGGCTCCAGGCCGTTCGTCGGGTCCTCGGTGATCGCGATGCGGAACAGCGCCCGCAGCCGCTGCCGGGGTTCGGCGATGCCGTCGACCCGCTCGATGACGGCCTCGGTGCCCTCCTGCTCCCACCACTCCAGCGCCTCGTGCAGCAGGGAGTTCCGGTCGGCGAAGTGCCAGTAGAAGCTGCCGCGTGTCACGCCGAGCCGTTGGGCGAGTGGCTCGACGGCCACGGCCGCCACCCCGCCTTCGGCCAGGGCCGTGAGCGCCGCGGTGAGCCAGTCCTGTTTCGAGAGCCGCTGCTTCGCCACCTCCGTACGGTACTGTACGGAAGACCGTACAGGGGTGTACGGAAAGGGGGGCGTGATGATCGTGTTGGCCGTGCTCACCGCCGCCGTGCTGGTGCTGATCGGCGCGCTGCACGTGCTGTGGATGTTCTCGCCGTGGCCGCTGCGCACGCGCGAGGAGTTCGCCCGCCGGGTGGTGGACGTCCCGGTGGACAAGCTGCCGACGCCGGGCGTGACGCTCGTCGTGGCCGTGCTGCTCGTCGTGGCCGGTTACCTGGTCGCCGCCCGCGCCGAACTGGTCGCCGTGCCGGGGCCCCGCTGGCTTCCCGCCGCGGGCGCGGCGGGCGTCGCGGTCGTGTTCCTGCTGCGCGGCACGGCCGGGCTGCTGGTGTCGTCCCGCCGCACGACCGAGTTCGCCCGGCTCGACCGGCGCTACTACTCGCCGCTGTGCCTGGGCCTGGCCGCGTCCTGCGCCGTCCTCGCGCTGACCCACCCCGCTGCTTGACCAGCGGTGGGACGGCGACCGGGCTCCCGCTCGCCGGCCCATCGCGCAGGTGTTCTCCGACTGCTCCGTCGGTGCGGGGCGCGGGAGGCGTTGCGTTCGAGGTCGACATCGAGTCGGGTGGGAACCTCGAACACGAGGACGAGGCGATGACGGCGGACTCCCGGGTGCGCCCGGACCGGGGATCAACCGCGATCCCCCCGCGTGCGCCGCGACGGTTCCGGTGATGTCCACGAAACCGTGGACCAGTGCGCTCCGATCGCGGCGGCGCCAAGCGATGACGAGTGGGCTGGGAGCGATGCCGTCCACCGGGACGACGGTGATGCCGGGGGACTCGCTGATCGTGAGGGGGCGGGACCGATCGCGTTCGACCGGAGAACGGCCGGGATGCGCTCACGGACGGTCCGCACGGTGGTGTCGGCGTCGTTCACCGGGCTCCGGCCGCCGGACAGTAGTCCCGCCGGAGCGGATCGGCGGTGCCGGGGAGGCGGAACCAGCGCCGGTCCCGCACGTCGTCCACGTGGACCCGGTCGAGGGACGCCGGCGGGCCGGTCGTGCGGACGACGACCCCGACCGGATCACGGCGGATCTCGGCGATCGCGACACCGGAGGCCTGGAACGGGCCGCGGGTGAGCGCCACGTCGACCCTGCCGAGGACGACCCCCGCGGTGGGATCGGTGAGGTCGCCCTCGACGACGCGGATCGCCACCCCCGGATGACGGGCGCGGAACAGGTCGATCAGGTCGGGGCCCACGCGGTCCACGCTGTCGGCCGGCGTTCCGATGGTGATGGTGCGCGCATCGGCCGCCTGTGACACCAGGGACGGCAGCGCCCCCACCCGGGCGGGCACCTCCCGTGCCTCCGGCAGCAGCGCGTGCCCCGCCCCGGTCGAGGTCGTCCCGCGCGGAACGCGTGAACGGCTCCGCGCCGAGTTCACGTCCGAGCTGCTGGATCGCCTGCTCAGAGGCGGCTGGGACATGCAGCCGGGCCGCCGCCCGACCGACGTTCAGGTCGACCCCCGGCTCGCGGCCACCTGCCGCGACGGCCGGTCCGACGAACGGGCCGGCTCGACGCGGGAGCCGACGCGTCAACGCGGCGAGCACCGCTGACCGCGCCGCGTGCGTGCCCGCCCGTCGCGAGACCACGCGGACATCACCGGCGGTGCGGTGAAGGGGCCGGTACAGCAGGCGAGCCGCCTGAGCGCTGTGCCGGCGAAGTCGGACGAAGTGCGCATCTGTCCTGGTCCCGAACGGTGTTACGAAATGTTAGCGCTAACTTTTCGAGGAGTCGTGTTCGCACCGCAACCGCCATAAGGCTTCAGAGGAAGGTCATAGCTGCCTATTGAGTTGCTCGATTCGACCTGTTAGCGTTAACACAATGACGTGATGCACATCACCGGTGTGCTGCTCGTCGACGCGGACCACGATGGCGTTCCGTTCCGGCTCGGAGGCCGCGTCTTGTCACCGCTTCAAGGAGGAAGCCGTGAGGTCGATCAGTGGAACGTCGTACCACCGCGCAGGGCGGTCGTTCACCACCACCCGCCCCGCCGGATCGCGGACGTCGCGTCCTCCGGGTGATCGGCCGCTGGACAGCTGACGGTCGTCCTCCGCGAATCCGCCGATCGCGCCGCACCGCGGACCACCCGAGGCCGCCTCGGCACGCAGAGGGACAACAACCACGTCGACCGCCGTGCGGCGTCAGGTCGGCCTCTTCGTGCATGACCGGGGCGCCACCCGGAGCCGCACCGCGGCCACCACCGAACCCTGTTCCACGTACACCGTGAGGAGTGATCGTGCTGTTCGCTCAACGTCGAGGAACGGCCCGGTGGGCGATGTCGTTCGTCGCCGCCGTCGTCGCCGGGCTGACCCTGGGCCCGATCGGCCAGCCGCAGGCCGTAGCCGCGCCCGGTCCGTCGTTCACCAACCCGGCCGTGCCCGCACCCAACAGCGCGGACCCGACATTGGTGCAGTTCAACGGCAACTACTACCACGTCGCCACCACCTGGACCTCCGACATCGTGATGCGCCGGTCGTCGACGATCGCCGGGTTGCGCAGCGCGCCGGAGCAGCTGGTGTTCCGCTCCGGCGGGACGGTGATGTGGGCGCCGCACCTGGAGCAGGTCGGCAACCGCTGGTACCTGTACTACTCGGTGGAGCTGGCCGGTGCTCCGCGCCGCACCCACGTGCTGGAGAGCGCGGGCAACGACCCGGCCGGCCCTTACACCTACCGGGGCATCCTGAACCTGATGCCGGACAACGGGTGGGCGATCGACGGCGCGCTGCTCAAGCTCAACGGCGCGCTGTACTTCCACTTCTCGGCCTTCCACGCCGACGGGCTGCAGTCGCTCTACATCGCGCCGATGTCCAACCCCTACACCGCCTCCGCGTTCGGGACCCGGATCTCCGCGCCGACCCTGGCGTGGGAGCGGCAGGACGGCGCGGTCAACGAGGGGTCGTTCGCGTTGCAGCGGGGTGGCCGGACGTTCCTGACGTACTCGGGCAGCCACTGCAACGGACCCAACTACAAGCTGGGCATGCTGGAGTACCGCGGCGGCAACCCGCTGTCGGCGGCGTCCTGGTACAAGTTCCCGAACCCGATCTTCCAGCGCAACGACGCCAACGGCGTGTTCGGCCCCGGCCACCACTCGTTCTTCACCTCGCCCGACGGCACGGAGACCTGGATCGCCTACCACGCCAACTCCTCGGCCTCCCAGGGGTGCGGCACCACCCGCACCACCCGGGTGCAGAAGATCTCCTGGAACGCCGACGGCACCCCCGACCTCGGCGTGCCCGTCTCCACCTCCACCGTCCTGGCCGGTCCCTCCGGCGAGGTGGACACCACCACGCGGGCGCACATCCGCAACCGGCACAGCAACCTGTGCCTGGACGACTACGACTGGGTCACCACGCCGGGCGCGGAGGTGCGGCAGTGGACCTGCGCGGACCTGCCGGTGCAGGACTGGTACCTGACACCGGTCGGTGACGGCTACTACGCCGTCGCCAACGGCCACAGCGGTCTGTGCCTGGACAACAAGGACTTCGCCACCGCGCCCGGTTCGGTCGTGCAGCAGTGGACCTGCAACGGCCTGCCGGTCCAGCAGTGGCGGATGACCACCACCAACGGCACCACCACGCTGGTCAACCGGCACAGCGGCCTCTGCCTGGACGACTACGACTTCGGCACCGCCCCCGGTTCGGAAGTGCGCCAGTGGACCTGCACCGGCGCGGCCAACCAGCAGTGGATCGTCGGCTGACGACCACCTGACCGGCGAGCGCGCCCGACCGCGAGCACCGATCGGCCGCCGGTCCGATCAGGTCCGTGCGGACGCGGTGGCGGTGTCGGGTGATCCGGGCAGGACTTCGTCCGACCACCACCTCCCGGGCGGCACGGTGAAGCACGGCGGTCGTGGGCGTTGGACGATCCGCACCACCGAGCGGAGGACCCGGCGGACCCGGTCGATCAGGGGGCCGGTACAGCGGCTGCTGGTGCGAGCGGGCCGCGGGTAGCCGGGTCGTGCACCGCGGCGGGGCGTCGGTCGTGACCGGCGCCCGCGGTGCACGTGCCGGCTGCCGTCGGGCTCGGCCACCACGCAGTCGTCGTGGACGGGGGCGCCGTCGACAGCGGTGACGCCTTCGGCGGTCCGGGGTGGTGCGGGTGGCCGTCTGCCCTCAGAATCATCGTCATGCTCACCGCAGTGCTGTACGGCCTGGCCGCGTCGAGCGCGTTGGTGATCGGCTCTGTCGCCGGCTCGCTGTGGCACCCGCCGCGTTGGATCACCGGAATCCTGCTCGCGTTCGCCAGCGGGGCGTTGATTTCCGCCTTGGCCTTCGAACTGTTCGAGGAGGCGTTCCACCTCGGCGGCGCGGTGCGGTCCGGGCTGGGCCTGCTGGCAGGGGCAGCGGCGTTCGTGCTCGCGGACACCGCCCTGGACCGCTACGTCACCGGCCGCTCCGGGCCCGGGCAGCGGGAGGTCACCAAGGCCGGTGCCCGCGGTGGCGTCGGGTTCGCGTTGCTGGCCGCAGTGACGCTGGACGGGGTGCCGGAGAACCTCGCGCTCGGGGTGTCGCTGGCGAGCGGGGTGTCGTTGACGCTGCTCGTGGCGATCTTCTTCTCCAACCTCCCGGAGTCGCTGGTCGGTGCCGTCGCCATGCGCGAGGCGGGACGGGGCAGGGGAGCCGTGATCGCGACGTGGGCGGTGTGCGCGCTGCTGCTGGCCGCCGCGGTGGTGCTCGGCAGGCTGGTCGCGGGCGGGTTGAGCGATGCCGTGCTGGCCGTGGCGCTGTCGTTCGCCGGCGGGGCGGTGATCGCCTCACTGGCCGACACCCTGATGCCGGAGGCGTTCGAGCACGGCCGCCCGGTCAACGCCTTCGCCACGGCCGGGGGATTCTTCCTCTCCTTCGTCCTCGCAGCTTGATCCCCGTACCTGCCGACACGTCCTCTGCCCCCGACGACCGGCCGAGCAGGGCTCCCGCACCCCGCACGACCCGCTCCCGGCCCGGTGGTCCGCGGGAGGGGAGCCGCGTTGTCCTGTCCGCCGGCGTCGAGCCGTTCGGGAAGTCGTCGTTGCCGGTCGAGCTGCTCAGCATGCCCTGCTCTTCGTAGTACCGCAGTGAGCGCGGGCTCGCGCCCGTGCGCTCGGGCAGCTCGCCGATCCGCACCCCCGAGGGCCTACGCCCGCGTGCCTGTGGGGGTGCCGACGTCGGCCACGTGCTCCGACCTGCGGTCGGGCTGCCGCGGTTCCTGCTCGTTGATCAGGTCGCCGCAGGACTGGTCGACGGCGCGCCGACGTGGAGCACCGCCGAGGACTCGGGTGGTCCGGTCCGGCGCAGCACGGCGACTCCGCGCCGCGGCACCGGCGACTCCCCGCCTGCGGCTGCGGCACGTGGTCACCGAGCGCGTTCCGGCACCTTGACGACGAGCGCTCCGGGGTCCACCTCGACCTTCAGCGACCTGGTCGTCCCGCAGACCTCCCCGTCCACCTCGAACGGTTTGGTGCGACTGCTGCGCAACTCCAGGCGTCGGAACCGGAACCGCTCCACCGCCGGCCCGTCCACCCGACGGGAACCGATCAGGCGCCCCGCCGTGACGAGCCACCCCCTGGTGCGCACGTCCCGCAGCAACGCCAGGTCCAGGAGCCCGTCGGCGGGGTCCGCCTCCGGCAGGAGGGAAACGCCGCCCTGCAACGCGCCTATGTTGCCGACGACCGCCCCCAGGACGCGTCGGGTCAGCCAGGGGCCGTCGTCCAACCGGACAGCCACCCGACTGGCGCCCGACCTGAGACCCTTGAGGACCGCCGGTACGTACGCGGGCCACCCCAGGAGGCGCTTCATCCTGGGCGAGGTGTCGCGGACCATCTCCGCGTCCAGACCGATCCCGCCCATGCCGACGAAAGGGCGTCCGTCCAGCAGGCCCATGTCGACGCGGCGGTCCGCCCCGTCGAACGCGGACGTCACGGCGTCCTCCACCCCGCTGCCGATCCCCAGGTTCCTGGCCACGAGGTTGCCCGTGCCGATCGGCACCACGCCCATCGCCACCCCGGTGTGCGCCACCCCGGCGGCCACCGCGTTCACCGTGCCGTCCCCACCACACGCCAGGACCAGCCGCGGGTGGTCCCGCAGGGCGAGTGCCGTCACCCCCGTCCCGGCGTCGTCACGGGTGGTCTCGAACCACCGCGGCTCGCACCAACCGCGGTCCCGGGCGCCACGCGACACCAGGTCCCGCAATCCGGAGTGATCCACCACGGCGCCCGGATGAACGACCACCGCCACACCAAGCCCGTCACGCCACGAATCCACCCGAACCGCCTTCACGAGGTCGACACCGGACCGGATGCCCGTCGACGGGCGAACGTACACGTGGACGCGACACGCAAAGCGCTGCGAACCCGCCCGGGCCGCTGCGGTGGGCGCATCCGGTCCTGCGGCAGGCCGTCCGTTGCCCGTGTGGTGCTCTGCGGACCGCCGGAACGATCCCCTGGGGGCCGGCTGTCCACTTGCCATCCGGATCGGTGACACGTGGTCGCCACTGCCACCCGTCGGCCTCCCCATCGCCGTCCGACGCGGCGGGGAGCGGCCCGCGCCATCGCGTCCCGGTGGACCGCGGTACGCCGAACTCGGGGACGTCCGGGTGAAACCGCGTGCGGCCTTCACGTGGAATACCCAGTGCCGGTAGGAGGAGGCCGTCGGGTGCTGCGCTGTTGGGATGCTCGTGCGCCGCAGGCGGGTGACCCCGCGTTTCTCCATCGACACAGATCCCTAGCGTGCCTGAGTCCGGACAACGATGACCGGTGTTCCGGCAGAGCGAAATGAGGATCGTCATGCGAAGACGTGTGGTCATCTGCTCGGCGACGGGCGCGCTCGTCGCGGCCGTCCTGGTGGTTCCCGGGGCGGCGGCCGATCCCGTGCCCGCCGTGACGTCGACGTTGGCGAAGTCCGTCGTCGGGGTGTCCGCCCCGGCCGATCACGGCGCCACCGCGACCTGGGTCGTCGGTTACGACAACAACGGCACGGGTGTCGGGTCGGCCACCATCACCGACGCCGTGGGTGCCGGTCAGTCCTACGTGACCGGCTCGCTGGACGTGCCGCCCGGGTGGACGCCGTCGTGGTCCGCGGACGGCAGCACCTTCCAGGGCGCCGAACCCCCGTCGGGCGTGGTCGCGGTGCGCGCCGAGAACCCCGTCACCGCACCGGACGAGACGTCGCTGTCCGGGTTGCTGACCCCGCCCGTGCAGGCGAGCACGACGGCGACCGGCGGCGACGGGTTCACCCCGCTGCTGCACCGCACCCCCACCGGCGCCCTCCAGTCCTGGAACATCTACCACCACGCGGCCCCGACGGTGCCGAAGGTGGTGTGCGTCGACCTGGCCTCCGGGCAGCCATGCGCGGGCGGGCCGTGGCCCCAACCGCTCAACACCACCTCCGGCCCGCTGGGCAGCGGCGCGACCGGTGACATCAGCAGTCCGATGGCGCACCAGTACTTCCGCGACCCCGCCGCACCCTCCCAGGTCCTCTACACCGCCGCGACCACCTCGTCGGTCGGTGTCGGCTGCCTCGACCTGGCCACTGCGGCGAACTGCGGCTACTGGCCCCTGTCCACCCCCGGTGGCATATCGGGCGCGAACAACACGGCCGGCTTCGTCGAGGTCGGCGGCAACCTCTACGGCCTGGCCGGCTCGGGCGCGGTCCTGTGCTGGACCGTCGCCACCCGTGCCGCCTGCCCCGGCCAGCCGTACGCGCCGATCGTCCCGCCCAGCGGCGACCAGCCCGGCAACCCGTGGTTCTACGGCGCGATGACCGTCGTGGCCGGCAAGGTGTTCGCCTCCTCATCACGGCCCAACACCGGCAGCCAGGCGGCCATGGGCTGCTTCGACCCGGCCACCGAATCCGCCTGCGCCGGGTGGGCCTCGCCACGACCCGTCGGCGCACCGGGCAACTACACCTACAACGCCTACACCGCCTACAGCACCACGGGCGCGCAGGTCGGCGCCTGCTCCACCACCACCGGCTCCTCACCGGGCGTGACCACCTGCTACGCGCTGGACGGCTCGGCGCTGCCCGCGCCGTCTTCGGCCGTCGGGCTGCCCGGGGGCGTGATCGCGTTCAACCCCGAGGTGATCACCGACCCCGACGGCCACGTCCGCAGCTACCTGGCGATCTGGGGCGGCCCGTACGCGGGCGCGGCGATCTGCCACGACTGGACCACCGCGTCGGCGTGCGCGGGCCTGCCCGACCCGATCACCCACCCGACGGTGAACGGCGGTGTCACCCGCGACTACGGCTACACCTACGACGTGCCGACGGGCTGCATGATCGGGCTAGGCGACGCGGGCGTGCTGTTCTCGATGGACCCGCTCACAGGTGCGTCGCCGTGCGTGCGCTCCGGCGGTCGGGTCTCGCTCACCCCCGGTGACTTCTACTGCGACGGCGCGTCCGGTCACGTGCAGGGCTACGGTTCCGCGCGGCTCGTCGGCGTCACACCCGGCAACGTCGACTTCGGCGCGTCCCGGGTGACCGTGGTCGACCAGGACGGCGCCACCGTGGCCACCCCGGGTTTCGCGCCCGACGGCACGGTCGACCTGAGCGGTGTGTCCCCCATCGCGCACCCGACGATCTCCGTCACCACCACATTGGTGCTGAACAGCGGCGCCGACTTCGGCGGCGGCAGCCGGCCGCGGCTGGCCGTGGACTTCACCGGCGACCCGCCGCAGGTGTGCTTCCGCACCACGATCGCCACCGACTGCGCCGTGGCCGACGTGTCGAACACCGCCACCGGCACCGACACCACCGGCGCGTTCACCTCCAACACCGTCACCGTCCCTGTCGCGCCGGGACCGGCCTGCCGGCCGGTGGTCACAGCGGACAAGGAGATCTGCGCCTCGAAGACCGCGTCCCACTGCGGTCCCAACGGCTCGGGACCGTGGGCCGAGAAGGCCGCCGTGGGCACGCTGGGCCTGCTCAACGCGACCGCGTACTGGCGCATCACGGTGACCAACCAGGGGCCGGTGGCCATCACCGACGCGCGCGTCGTGGACTACGTCGAGCCCTCGTGCGAAACGGCCGCCGGGACCTTCACCCTGCAGCCGGGCGAGACGAAGCGCTTCCACTGCTCCACCTACGCCCTGCTGACCCTGTTCCCGCTGACCAACGAGGCGAAGGCGAGCTACACGCCGCGCAACTCGCCCGCCGGCACCCCGCCGTCCTACTCGGCGTGGTCCTCGGCGACCGCCTGCTCCCTGCTCTGCCTGCTGGGCTGAGCCGACCGGCCGGGTGGGACGACTCGACGTCCCACCCGGCCGAGCCCCCGGTGTCGTCGGCGCGGTGTGACCCGGGTCGTCGCCACGTGACGTCGCTGCGGGCCTGCGGCCACACCGGTTGAGCGACACGGCACGCACCCGCACCCAGCCGCCCGGCACCTCGGGCTCCGGCAGGTCACCGACGGTGATCGCGGACAGGGGGAGCCGGGCCCCGCGCGTGAACGGCCCTCAGGAGCCCGCACCGGTGCGCCGTGCGACTTCGTCGCGCCCAGTGGGTCTCCTTTTCGTCGTTGTTCGTCGCGCGCGGTGATTACCGCCTCGTGGCGAAACGCGGGTGCGCCGGATGTCGGGCGAGGTGGTGCCCGCTGGACTCCGGTGAACGCCTTCCGGCAGGCTGGTGCGCGGCGCACCGGCACCGCATCCCCCAGCCTGGAAGCAGAGGAAGGTCGCGCGGGCTGGGTTGGTACGGTTGCTCGGGTCAGCCCATCGTGAAAGGCGCCATGTCGGCCTTCCCCGCATCACCGGTCGAGTCCGACGTCGTGGCCGCACTCCGCGCGGCGGGCTGTGTCTTCGCCGAGGACGAGGCCCGGTTGCTGCTCGACGCCGCGACCTCGCCCGGCGAGCTGGCCGAGTTGGTGCGGCGCCGGGTCGAGGGCGAGCCGCTCGAGGTCGTCGTGGGGTACGCCGAGTTCCTCGGCCACCGGATCTCCGTCGACGCCGGGGTGTTCGTGCCGCGACAGCGGTCGCGGTTCGTGGTCGAGCAGGCGGTCGAGCGGACGCGTCCCGGTGCCGTGGTGGTCGACCTCTGCTGTGGCGCCGGTGCGCTGGGTATCGCGGTCGCGGCCGCCGTCGGCGGGGTGGAGCTGCACGCGGCGGACATCGACCCCGCGGCGGTCGCCTGCGCTCGCCGCAATCTCGCGGAGCGGGGTCGGGTCTACGAGGGCGACCTGTACGAGCCGTTGCCGGACACGTTGCGCGGCAAGGTGGACGTCCTCGTCGTCAACGCGCCTTACGTGCCCACGGACGAGATCGCGATGATGCCGCCCGAGGCACGCGACCACGAGCCGCTGGTGGCGCTCGACGGAGGTGCCGACGGGGTGGACGTGCATCGGCGCGTCGCGGCCGGTGCGGGGGAGTGGCTCGCGCCCGGTGGTCATCTGCTGGTCGAGACGAGCGAGCACCAGGCGCCCCTCACCGCCGCCGCGATGACGACCCACGGTCTGGTGACGCGGGTGGAGGTGTCGGAGGACTGCTGCTGCACGGTGGTCATCGGCACCACGAGCTCGCGGTAGGAGCGGAACCCGCGCAACGACACCGCCTGCAACGGCACCGCCACGGCGGACACGACCGGCACCAGCGTCGCACAACGCCTGGAACCCGGGTCTGCCCCTGTCGGACGCGCAGTCCCGGAGCGCGTCGACGTCCGGCTGGGACGCCCCGCGCCGGACCGACGGCGGCCTGCCGGCGCCGCCCACCTGCGCCTCGCCGCGGCCGGCACCCTGGTCGACGGGGGTGTGAACGCCGGCCTGCCTATCGGGGTCGGCTCCGGACCCGGGGGCGTCGGGGCAGTCCGGCTGCACGCCACCGGGTTCTGCGACGGCGATGCCGCCGCGGGCGCGTACGCCCCGGTTCACCGTCGAGGCGGCGCAGTCCGGTACGGCGAGCTTGGGCGTGCGGTTCGCCAACGGCCACAGCAGCAGGAACCTCACCGCCTACCCGTACGCCGGTGGCAACACCGTCCGCCTCGAACCCCGTGCCCGCCGGAATGTCCATCCAGCCAGGTCGGGCAGTGTGGTGCCACTCGTCGGGGATGCCGCCCGACCGCTGTCGTCGCCGGAGGTGTTGTCGGACCGGTCGGACAGCGGGTGCGGGAACAACCGGTTCATCGCCGCGGTGCGGTGGCGCGTCTTCCGGGTGCCGGCCGACGCCGAGGGCGACGAGGTGTGCGTGTCACCCGGCAGGACCGCTACCGACTGGTCACCGACAGTGACCTGAATTGTCGCCTGTTCGTGCGTCCGTGTCATCCGATCCAGACGGTGCAGCCGGGTGAACCCAGCCCTACGCTGGCGAACGGACCGACGACCTGGTTGGCAGCGCAGGGGAGAAGGCATGCATCGATTCGCCGTTCTGTCGTCACTGTCCGCCATCATCGTCTCGTTCTCGCCGCACGCGCCGGTGGCCCAGGCCGCTCTGCCCACCCTCGTGTTCTGCGGGCCCGGCAGCGGTTCATCCGAATTCACCCCCGGGTTGACCACGACCCCCAGGCCGACCGAGATCACCGGCAGCGGCGACCTGGGCCCCTGCGTCGGCGACGACCGGATCACCGGCGCCACGTTCACCTTCCACGCGACCAGTCCCGCGTTCAGCTGCACCGCGGGCGATGCCGAGGGCACCATCGAGATCACCTGGGCGCCCGTCGGGGAGACGAGCACCGTCGACTACGTCGTCAACCGCTCGGTGCGCCCGGACGACCAGATGGTCTCGATCACCAAGGGGACGATCTCGCAGGGCCGATACGCGGGCGCCGCCTTCACGGGCGAGTCGGTCATCGTCCCCCCGCTCCCGGGGGCGTGCCTGGTCGAACCCGGGGTGCCGAACGCTGTCGGCTCCGGCTCCGCGGTCGTCATCCAGTAGGCGCCGTGCCGGAACCGGCGGGGCTCATCCGCTCGTTGCTGTCCCCGCGCTCCTGTCCCGACCCCTACGCCGTCTACCGCGCGCTCCGCCGCGACGCTCGGGTGCACCACTTCACGCCGTTGAACATGTTCCTGGTCAACGGCTACGCCGACTGCGCGGCACTGCACCGCGACCAAGGGCTGCTGGTCATCGACAGCGCCCTGCACGAGGAGCGCCGCCTGGGGCGGTGGCCGGACCAGGTCCTGCGCTCGATCGACCAGTGGCCGGTGTACCGGAACCCGCCCGCGCACGCGGCCTCGCGCCAGGTGCTGAAGCAGCACTTCACACCCGCGGTGGTCGACGGCCTCCGTCCCGTGGTCGAGCGGCAGTACGAACGGGAACTGGCCGAGGTGGTCCGCCGGGGCGCGAACGGCGCGGTCGTGGATCTGCAGCCGCACCTGGAACGACTGCCCATGATGGTGATGTCGGCGATCCTCGGCCTGCCGTCGGCCGACCTGCCGCACCTGGTCGAGATGGTGGCGGAGTTCTCCCTCTTCTTCGAGGTCGTGCTCACCGGTGGGCAGAAGCGGCGCATGGTCGACAGCCACGACCGGCTCATCACCTACTTCCTGGCCGTGATCGCCGAGCGCAGGCGCCGGCCCGACGGCGCCGTGGTGTCCAACCTCGTCGCGGAGCTGACCGGTCCGGGCGGGACGCTGCCGGACCGCCGGTTGGCCGGCATGCTGGCCGGGCTGCTGCTCGCCGGGTTCGAAACGACGGTCGGTCTGCTCGGCAACGGAGCGCACGCGCTCGCGACCCATCCCGAGCAGACCCGGCTGCTGGCCGCCGAGCCGGGACGCGCCGACGCGGCCGTCGAGGAGGTGCTGCGCTGGGACAGCCCGGTGCAGGTGAACTCCCGCGTGGCCGGTCAGCGGCTGGACGTCGCGGGCGTGCCGATTCCGATCGGAGCGGTGGTCGCCCTGGTCTACGGCTCGGCGCACCGCGACCCCGACCGCTACCCCGATCCCGACCGCTTCGACATCACCCGGCCGGGGGTGCGGTCGTTGAGCTTCGGCACGGGCATCCACCACTGCCTGGGCTCGCGGCTGGCGCGGATGGAGGCCGCGGTGGCCTTCGCCCGCCTGGCCCGCTTTCCCGCGCTGCGGCTCGCCGGGGAGCCGCAGCGGCGCAGTCCGGGCTTCACCATCCGGGCCTTCGAAACCCTTCCCGTCAGGGTGTCGTGACCCACCGGCTCACCGCGGCCCAGCGGGCGATCTGGTCCATGCAGGAGGACGACCCCACCTCTCCACTGTGGAACCTGGGCGGCTACCTGGAGATCGCGGGCCCGCTGGACCACGACCGGTTCGCCCACGCGGTCCACCGCGCCGCGATCGAAGCCGAGACGCTGGCGGTGCGGTTCGAGGCGGGCGACGACGGCCCGCGCCAGGTCGTGACCCGTCCGCGAACCTGGCCGATGCCGCTCGTCGACGTCACCGCCGAACCCGATCCGCACGCGGCGGCCGAGACCACGATGCTGACCGAGCTGGCTCGGCCGATGCCGCTGTTCGACGGCCCGCTGTGCCAGGAGACCCTGTTCCGGGTAGCGCCGGACCGGCACCTCTGGTTCCGCAAGGTGCACCACCTCGTGCTGGACGCCTACGGGTCCGTCCTCATCGGACGGCGGATCGCCGAGCTGTACGCCGCGCCGGACCCCGCACCGCCACCGGGCTTCCCCTCCCTGGTCGAGGTGCTGGCCGACGAGAGCGGCTACGAGGCATCCACCCGGGCGGCCGTCGACCGGGAGTACTGGCTGAGGCGGTTCGACGAGCCCTACCGGGCGGTGAACGCCGCCGGTCGTGTCCCGACACCGCCTTACCGCAGAGCGCTGCGCCGCAGCTGCTACCTGCCACCCCACGTGCGGACGCTGACCAAGACCCTCGGCGCGAGCCTGCCCGCGATCATGACGGCCCTGCTCGCGCACCACCTGGCCCGGCGGTCAGGAGTTCCCGAGGTGATCATCCAGCTCCCCGTCACCGGACGGCTCGGCCCGCTCGCCCGGCGCGCCACCGCCGTGCTCGCCAACCGGGTACCGGTGCGCCTGTCCGTGCCGCCCACCGCCGAACCCCTCGACCTGGTCCCGCAGGTCGTCCGGGAACTCCGCGCCTGCCTGCGGCACCAGCGGTGCCGGGTGGAAGACCTGCTGCGCGACGCCTCGGGAGCCGTGCCGTTCCTGGGGCCGAAGGTCAACGTGTGGGCCAGGGGGTACGACATGGCCCTGGCGGGAAGCCCTGTCCTGGAGCGGAACCTGAACAACGGCCCGGTCACCGACCTGTCCGTGATCATCTACCCCGAGCCGGACCAGCACGGCCTGCGCGTCCACCTGGACGCCAACCCCGACCTCTACCGGCCCGAGGACCTGGAGACCCACCTGCGGCACCTCGTGCGGCCGCTCGCCGACCGCTCCTGACCCGCCGCGCCCGGTCGGTGGGGGCCGCGTCCGCGACGGCGAAAGCCTGGAGCGCCCCCTGCGAGCGGTACTGCCTGCCGGACGCGTCACCTGCCCGGGCAGTACCACCGCGTTCGCGCTCCGGGTCGAACGGGCGGGTCTCGCGGCCGGTGTCAGCAGGGGGGAGGTCGTGCACCGGATCGGCGAGTGCGGTCATCTCCGGGCGGGAGGCGGCTTGCGTGACGGGAGGTCGTAGTGCGGCGGGGTGCTCCTGAGCCTCGGGTGGAGTGGCTCGAGCGCTTGGCGTCAGGCCGAGGTGGGTGGTTGCGCCGGTGCCGCACCCATCCGGTCGAGCAGGCCCGGGATGACGTCGACCACGGCCAGGAGGTGCTTCGGGTGGTCAGCAGGATGGGCACCGGGCTCTGGAACGGGTTCGGGCCGGCCTCGTCGACCAGCCACTCGGCCACCTCGCGCGTGAAGGAGCGGGCCATGGCGGTGGGGTCGGTGGAGAACGCGGTGAACTCCCGGTTCGCCGGTTCCGGCAGCCTGATCGGCAGCCAGTCCAGTCGTTCGCGGACCGCGGTCGCCGGCGGTTTACCGGCCGGTCCGACGGCCTGGGCCTGGGCGGGGGCGAGCGGTCGCCCCATGAAGCCCTCGTGGAGCCGTCGGCACATCTTCATCGCCGGCAGGGGTGAGGTCGCCACCTCGATCCGGTGCTCGTGGACTCGCCGACACGCGGCGTCGACGCGCGAAACCGTAGTCGCGGGCGAAGGGGCCGCCTCTTGCCCGAACGGGTGGAAGAGACGGAGGCCGCTCGGGAAGCGACTTGCCGGCCCGGAACGGCCGCGGTTCTTCCAGGGCCTCCAGGTCGACCACCAAGCGATCGTGGTGACCGGGTCGATGCCCGCGGACTCGAGGCCCGGGCCCTGGGCCGGCTCGTCCGGCGCGGGCGTCTCCACCAGGTGCGCGCCCGGCACCGGCTCGGGCTCCGGCGGCCTCGGCGCGTCCCGTTCCGTCCCGTCACCGACCTCCCTGCCGGGGCGAGCCCGGTCGTCCTCCCGGGTCCCGCCCGCCCGGTTCCCCGTGCCCGCCGTGCCACGAGCGCCACAGCCGTCCGTAGGGACCGCCCGCGCTGACGAGCTCGTCGTGCGTGCCCAGCTCGACCAGCTCGCCCGCCTCCAGCACCGCGACGCGGTCGGCGTCGTGCGCGGTCTGCAACCGGTGTGCGATCGCGATGACCGTGCGCCCGCGCAGGACCGCCCCCAAGGACCGCTCCGTCTCCCGCGCCGTCGTCGGGTCGAGCAGCGCCGTGGCCTCGTCCAGGATCAGCGTGTGCGGGTCCGCCAGCACGACCCGCGCCAGCGACAGCTGCTGGGCGCGCGCGCCGTCGAGGCTGATGTCCGCGCCGACCTCGGTGTCCAGGCCCTGCGGCAGGTCCCCGACCCAGCGCGCGCCCACCGCCGCCAGCACGGCGCGCAGCTCCTCGTCGGTGGCGCCCGGCTTCACCACTCGCAGGTTGTCGCGCACCGTGTCGTGGAAGACGTGGTGGTCCTGGGTCACCAGCACCACCTGCTCCCGCAGCCGGTCCGGCGGCAGGTCCGCCACCGGCGTCCCGCCCACGGTCACCGACCCCGCGCGCGGCCGGTCGAGGCCCGCCAGCAGGCGGGCCAGCGTGGACTTCCCGGCGCCGGACGTGCCGACGACGGCCAGCCGCTCGCCGGGCCGCACCACCAGGTCCACCCCGCGCAGCACGTCCCGGCCGCCCGCGTAGGCGTAGCGGACGCCGCTCACCTCGATCCGGTCGTTCCCGGGAGCCGCCACCGGGCCGGGCTCGTCGCGCGGCACTTCCGCCAGCCCTTCGACCCGCGCGTAGGACGCCGTCGCGCCCTGCAACTGCTCCACCCACACCACCAGCGTGTCCAGCGGACCCACCAACTGCCGGAGGTAGACCGTGGCCGCGACCACCACGCCGACGCTGACCAGGCCGTTCGCGTGCAGCGCCCCGCCCGCCAGCAGCACTCCGACGACCGGCAGCGCGCACGAGACGTCGAACGACGGGAACAGCACCGTGCGCAGCCACAGCGTCCGCAGGCGGGCGGCCCGCGCGCCGGCGACGGCGGTGTCCGCGGCCTCCGCGCGGCGGCCCTCCAGCGCGAGCGCCTCGATCGTGCGGGCGCCCTTCGCGGTGCTGGTGACGACGTCGGCCAGCCGCGCCCCGGTCGCCGCCTCGGTCAGGTAGGCCGGTCGGGCGCGGCGCAGGTACCAGCGCAGCGCCGCGCCCACGCCGAGCAGGCACACCAGTCCGCACAGGCCGAGCAGCGGGTCCAGCACGAGCACCGCGACGATGAGGAACAACGCCTGGACGAGGGCCACCAGGACCTCGGGCACGGCCCGCCGCAGCGTCGTCGCCACCACCGAGGCGTCCGTGCTGCCGCGGGCGATCAGCTCGCCGGCCGGCACGTGCTCCGCGACGGACGGCGGCAACGCGAGCGTGCGCGCCAGGAACCGCTCGCGGACCCGGCCCGCCGTGCGCTCGCCGAACCGGTAGCCCACCGCGAGCGCCCACCGCGCCAGCAACGTCTGCACGACGGTGAACACCAGCACGCCGAGCGCCAGGCGGTCCACGGTGCCCAGCACGTCGCCGGAGCCCGCCCGGACCGCGTCGACGATCCGGCCGAGCAGCCACGGCCCGACCAGGCCCGCCGCGGAGGCCAGGCCGTTGAGCAGCAGCAGGCCGGCCACGGCCGCCCGGTCCGCGCGCAGGTCGCCCCACGCCGCGGCCCGGACCCGGGCCGGGCCCGCCACGGGCAGCGTCGCGCTCACCTGCCCACCTCCCCGTCCTGCACGCGGGACACCAGGTCCCGGTAGGCGGCGTTGTCGCGCAGCAGCTCCCGGTGCGCGCCGGACGCGGCGGCGCGGCCGTCGGCCAGGAAGACCACCTCGTCGGCCCGGTCGAGCACCAGCGGCGAGGTCGTGGTGACCACGGTGGTGAGCCCGCGCCTGGCCTCGCGCAGCCGGTCGACCACGGTGGCCTCGGTGTGCGCGTCGACCGCCGAGGTCGGCTCCACGGCCAGCAGCACGTCCGGCGCGGCGTAGACGGCGCGCGCCAGGCGCAGCCGCTGCCGCTGCCCGCCCGAGAGGGTGCTGCCGCCGGACGCGACGGGCGCGTCCAGGTCGCCGGGCAGCGCTTCCACGACGTCCTCCGCCACGGCGGTGCGCACGGCCGCGCGCACCCGCTCGTCGTCGGGCTCGTGCCGACCGGCGACGGTGTCGCGCACCGTGCCCGCGAACAGCTCGGCGTCGTTGTCGGCGACGACCAACCGTTCCCGCAACCGGTCGACCGACACCGCGTCGACCCGCACGTCGGACCACGTCGCGTCGGTGCCGGTGAGCCGGCCCAACCTCTCCACCACCGCGATCGCCTCCTCGGGGCGCGCGCTCACCAGCGCGGTGAACAGGCCGGGGCGCACCAGGACGCCGGACGCGGGGTCGGTCAGCGGTCCGCCGCCGGCAGGGAGGTCCACCGCGGCCCGGTCGCCGCCCTCGTGCTCGGGCCGCAGGTTGAGCAGGTCGGTGATGCGGCGGGCGGCCACCAGGGCGCGGGCGATGTCGCCGCCGCCCTCGATGAAGAACGACACCGGCACGACGAGCACGGCGACGTAGCCGTACACCGCCACGAGGTCGCCGATGGTGATCTCGCCGCGCGCGGTCATCCGCGCCGCCAACCACACCACCACGGCCAGGAACAGCGCGGGCAGCCCGCTCGCCAACGCGGTCACCCAGCTCGCCGGGCCGCCGACGCGGTAGCCGCGCTCCACCAGCTCCCGCGACTGCCGCCCGTAGCGCTCGGCCGCGAACTCCTTGCCGCCCAGGCCGTTGAGCACGCGCAGCCCGCCCAGGACGTCCACCAGCCGCGTCGTCAGCCGGCCCTGGTGCACGCGGTAGTCGCCGCCGGTGCGCTCGACGCGCCGCAGCAGCGGCCCGACGCCGGCGGCCAGCAGCGGCACGCCGGCGAGCACCACCAGGGCCAGCGGCGGCGAGATGGTGAACAGCACCACGGCGACCGCCGCGTAGGCCACGACCGCGCCGAAGCCAGGACCCGTCACCGTCATCGACTGCGCGACGGTCTGCACGTCGGCGATGCCGATGGTGACCACCTCGCCCGTGCCGACCCGGCGGGACAGCGAGGAGCCCAACCGGGCCGTGTGCCGCACGACCGTGCGCACCGTGCGGAACGACGCGTCCATGCGGATCTTCGTCATGGTGCGGTGCCGGGAGATCGCCAGCACGGCGTTGAGCACCCCCACCGGGAACAGCACCACCGACCACGTCACGAGGGCCGCGGTGTCGCCCGCGACGAGGCCGTCGTCCACCGCGCGGGACAGCACCCACGGCGGCACGGCCAGGCCGACCATCCAGGAGCTGCCCAGTGCCGCGCCCGCCGCGACGCGCCGCGCCTGCGAGCGGGCGAGCCAGACGAGGAAGCGGAGGGGACTGCTCGTGTCGCGGGGTGCGGGAGGGGCCCAGCCCTCGGCCACCCGGTCCGCGGACGCGTGGTTGTCCGGCATCGGGCCACCGTAATGCTGTCGCGTGTGGATCGGCACCGCCCCCGGCGGGACGCTCGCCGCCACAACGGAGCCGTGGTGGTACCGGACCACCGGAGAACGTCGCACGGCAAGGGGGTCAGTGATCGCGCGCCGGGAGCGGCCGGGACGTGGACCTCGTCGTCCACGGCTTCGACCACGACAGGTTCCGCCGCCACTTCACCACATGCCGACTACTTCGACCGGGGTGCTGAGCAACCGGACCGTGGCCGACGGCCTCACCGCCGTCGGGTGGCGCGACGTCGAGGCGCGCTTCCGCCCGCGTGATGACCGGCCGGGTCAGCCCTTCGTGAAGGCGCGACCACGTCGTGGGATGACCAGGCCGACGAGTGCGGGACGGCGCCCCGGTCGTCGGCGACAACGACGAGTCCCGGTCAAGAGGCGGCATGCGCCTCCGTCGTGCCGAGCCGGCGCCGACCGCTTCCGGGCAGCCCATGTCGCGGTTCCCGTCCCGCGGCCCGCTCGACCGACGTCGTCGGTGTGTATCGTCCCGGCGTGCTCAGGACGCGACTCGACCTCGACCGGATCCACGCGGCCCGCCGGGTGATCGACCCCGTCTTCCTGGACACCCCCCTGTACCCGTGCGAGGCACTGGGACGCCGCCTCGGCTGCGCGGTGAGCGTCAAGGTGGAGACGGTGAACCCCGTCCGCAGCTTCAAGGGGCGGGCGACCGAGTTGGTGACGAGCCTGCTGGGCGAGCAGGGGCGGGCCGCCGTGGTGTGTGCCAGCGCCGGGAACCTCGGTCAGGCGCTCGCCTGGTCGGGGCGACGGCGTGGTCTCGACGTGACGGTCGTGGCATCGCGGCGGGCGTCCGTCGCCAAGCTGGACCGGGTCCGGGCGCTGGGGGCGGAGCTGGAACTGGTGGACGGCGACATCGAAACGGCCCGCGAGCGGGCGGCGGACATCGCGCGGGAGCGCGGCGTCCGGCTGCTGGAGGACAGCCTGGACGTGGAGACCTGCGAGGGCGCCGCGACGATCGGACTGGAGCTGGCGCGCGCACGGCGCGGGTTCGACACCGTCCTGATCGCCTTGGGCGGCGGTGCGATGGCCACCGGGATCGGCTACGCGCTCAAGAGCCTGGCCCCCGGGGTCGAGGTGATCTGCGTGCAGCCCGCGGGCGCGCCGGCGATGACCCGCTCCTGGCACGAGCGCCGCGTCGTGACCACCGAGTCGACCGACACCATCGCCGACGGTGTCGCCGGGCGCCACCCCATCCCCGAGGTCCTGGACGACCTCCTGGCCGTGGCCGACGACGCGGTCCTCGTCCGGGAGTCGTCGATCATCACGGGCATCCGGTTGCTCCTGGAGCACGCCGACCTGGTCGTCGAGCCCTCGGCCGCGCTCGGCGTCGCCGCCGTGCTGGAGGACCGCGACCGCTTCCGCGGCCGCCACGTCGTCACCGTCGTCTGCGGCGGCAACGTCGACCCGCACGCCCACGAGCGTTGGGTCCGCGGATGACCCGTACCGGAACTCGGCCGGACGAGGTCCGTACCTGTGCCGGGTTCGACCGGTGGGGGGCGGCGGGCCAGTCCCGTTCGCAGCGATCGCCGGGTGTCCTCCCGGTGCCGCCGATCGACGCCTGCCCGACGGTGGCGACGGCAGAGGCTTCATCCGGCTTCAGGCCGGGCCGGTCTCCCCGCACCCGGTGCGCCGGGCCGGGCCGGGGTCGCCAACGCGGGTGATCGTCGCGCGGCGGTCGTCCGGGGTGCTGTTCCAGGGGAGGGGCACGTCCGGTCGCGGGACCAGGTTGTCCGTGTCGGGTGGGCGGCCTCCGCCGGCGAGTCGGAGAACCGGAGGGGCCGTAGCGCTCCGAGGTCGTCGTGTCGGTCTGCGGACGCGGAGGACCGGCAGCTGCCGCGCGGGGTCGAGTCCCCGGCGCGATCCGGACTGCGTCCACACGAACCCGTACCCATCGTGAGCTGCTGGTCCGGCGACGGTGGGCATTCCACGCCGCCGCCGTGGTCAGGGTGGTGGGCGAGTGACGGTCGACCGGCGCCTCGCCGAGTGCGGCCTCGACGGCCGGGTGTGCCCACCTGGCCTTGCTACCACCGACGCCGCCGCATGACGCGACGCGCACAGCCTCCGGGAAGCACTGGGCGAGGACGGGAAGCTCCCGTCCTCGCCCAGTCGTGCCCAGGCGTGTTTCACCCGGCGGGCTTCCTGGCGCAGAGGATCAGGTAGCTCATGTTCTCCGGTCCCGGGTCCAATCCCTTCATCGCTTCCCGAAGACCCAGGAAGGCCTCCTCGCCGAACCGCGCGACGAACTCCTCACGCAGGGACTCGGCGTGCTTCGGAAAACGCCTGCCGCTCTGACCGAACACGCGGCGGCCGCAGTGGACCCACTCCTCCAGCACGAAACCCGCTGCCACGAACGCCTCGAGCAAGTCCTCCGCCTTGGCGGGCTCGCGGATGTACATCGACGGCATCGTCACCTCCGGTGACAACCTCGTCGGCTCGGAGATGGCGATCCGACCGCCGGGCCGGAGCACGCGGTAGAACTCCCGCAACGCCCTGTCCAGGTCCACGGCGTGTATGAGCGACTCGATCGCGACCACGGCGTCGAAGTGGTTCTCGGGGTGGGTCAGCGCGTGGTAGTCGCCGACCTCGATCCGCACCCGGTCGGACAGGCCGCTCGCGTCCGCCCGTGCCTGGGCCAGCTGTGCCCCGACGGAGCTGATCGTGACGCCGGTGACCCGGACCCCGTACTCGTCGGCGATCAGCACCGCGGGCGCGCCCGCGCCGCACCCGGCGTCCAGCAGGTGCTCGCCGGGGCGCAGACCGAGTGTGTCGACGATCTTGCGGGTGAGGCGCGCGGAGCCCTCCTCGATGGGCGCCTCGTCCTCGTCGTCGTACCAGTAGCCGTGGTGTTCGTTGCCGGCGAGGAACACGTCGGACGCGGGGGTCAGGGCGTTGTAGTACTCGCCGACGTCGTCCGGCGTCCAGTTCGGATGACTCATGGGTTTCCCTTCTCTGGCGACTCGATCACACCGCTCCGGCGATCGGGGGACAGCCGGCGCACGCCCTCGCGGACCGGCTGCGGTTCCAGGTGACCGCACGACGACGGCGGCGCGGTGACCGTCGTCCCGGTAGGAGCTCATCGGGGTCCACAGCATGCCGCAGCGCTCCAACAGCCTCTCGGCCGCCTCGATCGGCCCGCCGCCGGCATCCGGGTACCAGGCGGCTCGGCGAAGTCCGGCACGACGTGGAGGGCACGGGGGCGCGTACCCGTCGGGCCACTCTGAAGACGGTCTTCGGGGGCACCGCACAGCGCGCGCCACGATGACCACGGCTTCCCGGCACCCCCGCGGTGACCACCACCGTCCCGGCGGGCACCGCGATGCCGTGGTCGACGTCGAGCATCCGCGAGATCAGCGCCGGGGCCGACACCCGGCAACCGGTGGTCCGGGCTCGCCGACCGGGCGGCGCGCCCGACACCGACGACGGCGTGCGCGTTCCCGGCGACCACCGACGAGGTGCGCGGCGCGCCGAGTTCGGAACCGCGGGGGTACCGGCGATGACGGCCGCCGCCGGAGTCACGCCGTTCGCCATCACGTCTCCATCCCGGCGGTTCCCCCTCGCAACGATGCTCCCACCCCACGGCGGCGGTCACCGTCTCATGGCGTGCCATGTCCGGCTGCGCACGACGCATCACCGCGGCCACCCCCGTCCGGGTGGTGCCGATCGGGCCTGTGCGCACGGCGCCGGCGGCGACACCGGCGAACGGGGTGGACGCCCGTGGCCGGAGGTGCCTCCCGGAACATCTTCTCGCGGGTCTGCGCTCGGCTGATCCGGGAAACCGGCGGTAGGGCGATGGGCAAGCGCACCCGGCTGTTCACCGCGGGGTGCGCCGAACGGGTGATGTGGATGTCCGTTGCGGTGCGGGGGAGTTGTCGGAAAGGGGGAGGCGATGTCGGCCCGCCTTCCGGCTGCTGGACGATCTGCGCAACCCTGAGCGGCCTGGCGCGGAGTTCGGATGTCGTGCTGGAGCGCCGGCGGCGTTCCCGGAGTTCGAACCGGTCGAGGACGGGGCCAGTTGGTCGACGGGCGGTTGTGCGACGAGGGCCGTGAGATCCGCGGGCGGCGGCTGGTGGCGGTACTGGCACCATGAGCTGGTTGACGGGCACAGTGTGCCCGGGACCCACCGTGGGTGAATCCCGGGCATTGCACGAGACCTCCGTCCGGGTGCTGTTCTCGCGCTTCTACCTGGTCAGCCACCCGCAGGGCCTCGAAGACGACCCGCGGCCGAAGTGGGGTCCCGAGGAGGGGTCGGCGGTGTCGGCCGGCGATGGCATCGGTCTCAACAGCGTCACCAGCGAGCACACCGCGCACGTGACGCTGGTCGTCTTCGGCTCCGCCACCGACGTGCCGGCCGACGTGCGTTCCGGGGAACCCCGGTACTGGTTCACCAGCACGACCCGGCAGATCGCCCTGACCGATGCCGAAGGGAGCACGGCCCTGGTCGTGCCCGCACCGGCCTCGGGCCGGATCGCCTGCGCCGTCGAGTGCCGGGGCCGGGACGAGACCTCCGCCGCTCGCCACCACGACCACCGTGACGACATCCACGGCCTGGAACGTCGGCGCACCACCGTGTGGCCTGACGCCGCCCCGTCGGCCGGTTCCGTACGGCGTCGACCCGGTCGTGGAACACCTGCGGGTGAACGGGGTCGCGCAACCGGTGGCCGACGAGCACCGCCTCGCACCGCGGGACGGCGATCGACGTGACGGTCGTGCGTACGAGGTCGGCGGTCGCGGAATGGCTGTGCGGCAAGGTGTCCTCCCTGATCGGAGTCTTCTGGGCGCCGTGGGGGCCGGACGTTTTCACCCTGGCGCAACACTCTTGTGGAGTTCACCGGTCGGGAGGAAAGTCGCTCCTGCCTGGGGGAACTTCGATGAAGGGGGAGGACATGAGAGGAATGTCGAAGCTGGCAGCGGCCGTCGCGGGGGTGGCGCTGCCGGCGGTGCTGATCGCGGCTCCGGCCCACGCGGAGACGCCCAAGGGGGACGGTGTGACGGTGCAGCACTACGCCTGCAACAGCTCGGTGGTGCCGCCGAACTCCGACCCGATCTCGGGGATCACGGGTGGCACCTCCGGTGCGCGCATCCGCACCGGCTCGTCCACGTCCTGCACGTCGGTCGGCACGATCGAGCCCTCGCACCGGCTGGACTACTACTGCTACACGAGCGCGAACGACGGCTACACGTGGACCTACCTGCGGAACGTCACCACCGGCAAGCGGGGCTGGGTCCGTGACGACCTGCTGCCGAACTACGGCAGCAGCTACCACTGCCCCAACTGACGCGCTCGGGAACGACCGGACGCCGCGGCTCGACGGCCGCGGCGTCCGACCCGCGCCGAAGCCGGTCAGGACGCGGTGTCGGTGGCGCGTCGGGGTGCGGGTGGTGTCCGCAGACGTTCGACCGTGCTCGACCACGCGTCGAGCGCTGGAGTCGCCTCACCGGCGGATGTGCTCACCGCTGCGGGTTCGACGCCGCTGCTGCCCATCCGCGGCGCAACCGCCCGAGAACGGTGTGGGTGAGTGCCGTGACGGCGCTCGCCGCGAGGGCCGACCCGGCCAACGCGAGCGTCGCTCCGATGGGCCAGAGCCCGGAGTCGTCGCTCGCGGCGGCCAGCCACGGGAACCTGGACTACTACTGGGACTGCAACGTCAACGACTACTTCCACCCGAACCCGCCGGCCGGGTCGTTCCTCGCGATGAACTGGAACCTCGCGAGCTGCTCCAACCGGATGGTGTATCGCCCCAGCTGCGGCGTGGCACCGTCGGCGGCGGAGGTCGGACGGGCCGGCGCGACCTCCCGGGTCGGGGGCTAGCGCGCCCGCGCATCGAACGGGACGAAGCCCTTCCGCCGCGCGGAAGGGCTTCGTCGTGCGTGAGGTGATGGCCCGCCATCACCTCAGGTGCCGGGCGAAGAACCGGTTCCCGTCGTCCCCCTCGAACCGCGGGACGCCGGTGTGCCCGCCCGTGTTGGCGTGCAGCGTCTTCTCCTCGGAACCGAAGGCGTCGAACAGGTCCAGGGCCATCTGCCGGTCGTTTCCCTCGTCGTCCCACTGCAACAGGACCTGGAGCGGGATGGTGACCCGCCGGGCCTCCTCGAACGTGACGCGGGGCACGAAGCTCCCGGCGAACAGGAGGGCGGCCGAGATGCGCGGCTCGACCAGCGCCAGCCGGACGCCGATGGCGATCACCCCTCCCGAGTAGCCGACCGGGCCACCGAGCCCGGGCAGCGGGAGGAGGGCGTGCAGGGTGTCCCGCAATTCCGGGACCGCCTCGTCGACCAGCGGGAGGACGAGCCGGTCGACGATCCCGTCGTCGACCGGCTCACCGGCCTCCAGCACCCGGAGCAGGTCGGCGCGGGCCTCCTCGACAGCGGCGAAACGCGGCCGGTCACCACCCCCGGGGAGCTCGATGGCGGCGGCGGCGAAGCCCTCCGCCGCGGCGTGCCGGGCACGGGCCGCCAAGCGGGGGTGCATCCTGTGCAGCCCGCCGGGGTGACCGAGCAGGATCAGCGGGGCCGGTGCGGCCGCGGCCGCGGGCGTCCACAGGATGCCGGGGATGTCACCGAGCGTGAACCCGCGTTCGAGGACGTCGTCGTCGAGGCGGTGTTCGGAGGTGAATCGCATGGTCGTGCCTTTCGGGAGTGCTCGTGAACGGCGCTCCCGGACGACCTATCGCCCGACCGTGATCCCGGAGGAGAGCACCCATGTCGATACGTTCACGGGTACCACCTCCTCGTTCTCCGGCACGGCCGCCGGAAAGGTAGCAGTGGTCGCCGCGGGCCGCCAACGGGTTTCGCGGAGGCTCGCCGCGAGGGCGGTCGCGGTCGGCAGGACGTGGCGGACCCGCGGGCACGCGCGGGGTTCGTCCACGAACGCGGGGCCGGTCCGCTCCGCGCCCACCTTCGGCGGCGGGCGCGTCCGCCCGGGATCACCAGCCCGCCCGACCGCCCCCCGGGGATGGTGTCACCGGGCCCTGGTGGCGGCCATCGGGGCAGCACCACCGAAGGTGGCTGGGGAGCACCTGGAGCGGCGCGCCCGTACCCCTGCGCACCCGACCGGGTGGGAGCGCGGTGCGGCCTCACGCGTCGTACACGAGCAGGCCGTCGTCGCGCAGGCGCACGCCCGGCGTCGGGGTGTGCGCCGTGAGGCGTCCGTCGTGCATCAGGTGGAGGACGGGCACGCCGCGCGCCAGGACGGCGAAGTCGGCGATCAGGCGTCGGTGGCACCGCCACCACACCGCTTCGCTGCACATCACCGCGGTGCGCTCCTCGCCCACCTGGTCCAGGAGGACGTCCATCGCGGTGATGAACCCCGGGGCGCGGGTGTGTGCGGCGTAGCCGCGGAACGACGCGTTGCGCCAGACCGTGTCGGGCGAGTCCGGCGGCGCCTTGCGGAAGCCGCCCAGGCGCTGCTCCCAGCGGTAGGCGACGCCCTCGTCGGGCAGCCACCCGGCCAACCGCTGTCGTGCCAGGTCCGGGTCGCGACGGCTGCCCGGAGCCGTCCTGACGTCCACGACGGCGGTGACGCCGGCCCCCCGGAGGAGTTCCGCCAGCGCGCCCCGGTCCGCGGTGCTGTGACCGAAGGTGACCAGGCCGGGCGGTGGGATCGGCGGCCGGGCTGCGGGGGCGGTCAGGTCGTGGTCCACGGTGTTGGTCGAAGCAGCTCCGGATCGGCACGGCAGCGCTCGGCCCCACCCGGCTCGGGCTGCTCGGTGAAGGCGTCGACGTGGCGCGAGCACAGGTTGAGGGCGCCCAGGTCGTCGTCGATGACGTGGAGCTGGAACGACAGCGTGCTGCGCACGCCGAGTTCGGCGGCACGGGCGGTGAAGCGGCCACCGGCGCTCCCGGCTCGTGTCGCGCAGCCACACGGTGTGCTTCTCGTACAGCACGTCCACGCACGGCCCCTGCCCGAACGCGACCTGCGCCTGGTCGACCAGGCGGTCGGACACCCCTGGGACGTTCTCTACCCTGTGCCGGGACGCGCCGGTCCCGCGTCGGCCGATCCGCGGTCGCCGCCCGGGCGCGGGAGGAGCGGCATCGTGGACGAGCCGGTCGGCGGCGACCTCGCCGCGTCCGATCCGGGCTGCTGCGGTTCCCGGTCGTGGCGCTGGTGGCCTCGGCCGGGGGCCTGGACGCCCTGACCCGGGTCCTGGACCCGCTGCCCGCGGACCTGCCCGCGGCGGTGATCGTCGCCCGGCACGTGAGTCCCGATCGCGTCAGCCTCCTGGCGGAGATCCTGGTGCGGCGCACCGCGTTGCGCGTGCGCGCGGCCGTCGACGGCGACGAACTCGTGGTGGGCACGGTGCTGGTCGTGCCCGCGGCCCGGCACCTGACCGTCACCTCCCAGGCCCGCATCGGGCTGCTCGACACCGGGGCGCCGCCCCCGTCCCGCCCTTCGGCCGACCTGCTGCCGGCCACCCTCGCCGTCATGTGGGGTCCCCGTGTCCTCGCGGTCGTGCTCACCGGCAAGGGCGCGGACGCCCAGGCGGGCGTCCGCGCCGTCGTCCACTGCGGCGGCACCGGCTTCGCCCAGGACGAGGGCACCTCCGCCTACTTCGGGATGCCCGGCTCCGCGATCGACACCGGCCTGGTGCACGACGTGCTGGCCCTGCCCGACATCGCCGCCGCGCTCCACGCCCACCGCTGACGGCGACGCGGGGCGCCGTCCCGCCGGCGTCGGTCCACCGCCGGCGCGACCTCGCCACCACACGGCCACGGCCCGACGCGGTCGCCGCACGAGCACCGCGGCCGATCGGGCGACGGACGGCGGTATCGCCACGGCGGACTACGCTGTGTACACGTCGGGCGGTCCACGGATCGACGACGGCACCCTCGGTCGGGTGACCGGGGAGTTGTCGCAAAGGGGTCCGTCGTGACGTCGGTGAACGGTGTGGTCTTTCCCGGCGGTCTGCGGGAGGACGGGTTGCCCGCCGGGCTGTCGGACCCGGCGCGGCTGGCGGCGGTGCGGGCCACGGGACTGCTCGACACCGGGCCGGAGGAGGCGTTCGACGACCTGGCCCGGCTCGCGGCGGCGGCCACCGGGTGCACCCGGGCGTTCATCACGCTGGTCGACGACCAGCGCTCGTTCTGGAAGTCCCGCGTCGGTCCCGACGCCCCGGCCGCGAGGCAGGCCCCGGTGCGCCGGAGCTTCTGCTACTTCCTGGTCGGCCTGGAGGGCGAGCCGTTCGTGGTCGACGACGCCGCCACCGACCCCCGCACCCGCGACCACCCCTCCGTGGCGCCGGTGGACGTCGGCGCGTGGGCCGGCTACCCCGTCCTCGGTCCGGGCGGCGAGGTCCTGGGCAGCATGTGCGTGGTCGACGACGCCCCGCGCCGGTGGCGGCCCGAGGAGCTCAAGGCCCTCGCCACCCTCGCCCGCGCGGTGTCCAACGAGCTGAACCTGCGCCACTCGCTGACCACCTCGCGCGCGGCGCTGGCCACCGCCCGCACCGCCCTGAGCACCTCCACCGAGCTGGCCCGCAGCCTCCAGGACAGCCTGCTGCCCCCGACCCTGACCCCGGTGCCCGGGCTGGAGACGGCGGCCTCCTACCTCCCCGCGGAAGGCGACCGGGTCGTCGGGGACTTCTACGACCTGTTCCAGGCCACCGCGCAGTGGTGGTGCACGGTGCTGGGCGACGTGTGCGGGCACGGCACCGAGGCCGCCAAGGTCACCGCCCTGGCCCGCTACACCCTGCGCGCCGAGGCCACCCGCACCCTGTCGCCGGCGACCATCCTCGCCCGCCTGAACACCGCCATGCTCGACCAGCACAGCCCCCGGTTCCTCACCGCCGTCCACGCGACCTTCCGCACCACCCGCGGCGGCGTCGCCGGTCGCCTCTGCCTGGCCGGGCACCCGCCCGCGCTGATCCGCCGCGCCGACGGCCGCGTCATCCCCGTCGGCCGCACCGGCACCCTGCTGGGCATCGTCCGCGACGTCACCCTCACCGACGTCCGCTTCCGCCTCGCCCCCGGCGACGCCCTGCTGCTCTACACCGACGGCGCCACCGAAGCCCGCCCACCCGCGAGCGCCCCCGGCGCCGAACGCCCCCAGCTGACCGAGGAGGGCCTGGCCCTGGTCCTGGCCGACTGCCACGACATGACCGCCCGGCAGGTCGTCACCCACATCGGCCGCGTCATCGCCGAGCACAACCACGACCGCCCCGACGACGACACCGCCCTGCTCGCCCTGCGCGTCCCGCCCCGACCCGAGCGCCACACCCCCTGAGCCGGTCCCGCGGCGCGGGGGCACGGCTCTCAGTCGTCGGCCGCCGGATCGTCGGGCGGGCGTGCCGGCACGTGCTCGTCCCGCCTTCGCGGGCCGGGGGTCGGCGGGCGCCTTCGGCCGAGGGTGTCGTCGATCAGGGCTTGGGCGACGTCGTAGAGCTTGGTGTTGGTGTCCTGGGACAGCCGGACCAGGATGGTGAACGCCTGGTCGGGGGTGCAGAGGCGGGTGCCCACGAGGATGCCCTTGGCCTGTTCGATGACGCCGCGGCGGTGGAGGGCCTGGTGGAGCTGGCGGTTCTCGGTGACCACTGCGTGGTGGTCCCGTCGCAGCCGGGACAGGACCGCGGTCAGCTCGCCCAGCCGCCGCGGGTCCTGCCACCGCCGGAGGTCGGGGGTGTCGGGCTCCAGGGCCGTGCAGAGGTCGGTGATGTCCTCGACGTGGTGGATGATGCCGACCACGCGGCGGTCGTCGAGGATCGGCGTGTTCAGCGGGCTCCACGCCCTCTTGACGAAGCGGGTGCGGTCCTCGGGGTGGGGCACGTCGTAGCGCTGGATGCCCATGTGGTGCGGTTGCGCGCGGCTGAGGACCCGCTGGAGGGACGCGCCCAGGTTGACCTGGCCGTCGGCGTGCGGGTTGCCAGGGTCGTCGGGGAAGGCGTCGAAGAGGTGGACGCCCCGCAGGTCGACCTCGGTGGTGAGGGTGGCCTTCTGGTAGGCGGGGTTGGCGGCGCGGATGCGCAGGTCGGGGTCGAGGATCAGGTACGGCGCCGCCGTGGCGCGGAAGACGGGATCGGCGCCGATGTCGTCGAGCGTGTGACCAGCGGTCATGCCGTCTCCTCCCGACCGCGCCGAACCTGGACGTGCGGTGGGGGACCTCGGCGGATGACGACGCCCAGCCGCGATGCCACTGGTCACGACCAGGAGCGAGGGGACTGCTTTCGGCTCGCTGCGCGCCCTCCACAGTGGCACACGCCGCCATCGTCGTCCACCGGGTGACACCTCCGCGGCGATGCCCGGCCGTGCCGCGGGCGGTCCGGTGGCGTAGGACGTGGACCGCCTGCTCCGCACCGCCGCGGCGTCGGACGTCCTGATCCGACTCGACGTGCGTCCCGGCGACCACGTCGTGCGCGGCACACCGCTCGCGTCCGCCTGGAGCCGCGGGGGAGGTCCCGTCGAGCTCGCGGACGTGGAGGCCGGCGTGCGGGAGGGCGTCGTGCTCGACTACGAGCGCACGATGGAGCAGGACGCGGCGTTCGGGTTCCGGCAGCTCGTCGACATCGCCGTCAAGGCGCTGTCGCCGGGCATCAACGACCCGGTGACCGCCGTCCACGCCGTCGGGCACCTCTCCGAGGTGGCGGTGGAGGTCGGCGGCAGGCGGCTCGGCGGCACCCTCCACGACGACCACCGGGGCGTCGGGCGGCTCGTGGCCCCGGACCGGGACATCACCTACTACCTGGACCTCGTGTGCGGTCAGGTCCGCCGGTGCGGCCGGCACGAGCCCACCGTGCTGAACGCCCTGCTCCGGATGTTGCGCGACGTCACCACCGCCACCCGCGACGACGAGCAGCGCGCCGCCGTCGACGTCCGGGCCGCCCACCACGACCGCAGCGGGGAGACGCGCTCCAGCCGAACACCGGCCTCCCCGGGCGCGGCCGGTCGCCTCGGCGCGCGTCGGGGCTGGGCGTGAACGGCACGGTCAGGGAGGCGACCTCGACGGGGCGTTCGCAGCGCTTGCCGTTGACGGGGGCGTGGCGCATGAACCCCGACGGGGCGATGCGGACCTGGACGTCGTGATCGCCCTTGCCGGGCACGGTGGAGTTGGTGCCGTGGTGGGGGAGGAACGGGTGCCAGAGGAGCGGCAGGCGGGTGTCGGGCACGTTCCGGCCGTCGTGGGTGACGGTGACGTCGAGGCCGGGCACGACCCGGCCGTCGGCATCGTCGGCGATCTCCAGGTGGCCGTCGGCGTCCTCCGGGTCCTCGTGCCGCACCGGCCGGCCGTCCTGCCGGGCGTACGTGCCCTCGGTGTCCTCCTGCACGAGCGCGACGACGTACCCGCCGGCCCGCTCGACGACCGCGCCCGACTCCTCCTGAACGAGGAAGCCTTGTTCTTCACGCAGTCGGGGAAGTGCACGGTTCCCCGGTGCAGTGGCCACTCGAAGCAGCCGCCCTGGTAGGAGGTGTCGGTGAACACCTGCCCGTAGTCGGGGGGGCCCGCAGTCGCGGCAGTTCCCGCTCGCGCCGGCGTCGGGGTGGACACGAGGAGGCCGACCAGGACCACCCGTGGTCACCAGGGTTCTGTCGCGCGTTCTCCTGATCAGGGGTGGGAGCCTCCTCGCCGGTTCGGAAGCGCGGTCGCGAACACCGAGCGCGTCACCGGTCGCGGAGTCCCGCCCGCCTGCGCGCCCTCGCCGATCGGGGATGTCGGCACCGACCGACCGGGCTGTTCCGACACGCTGTACCCGGCCAGGTGGTCCGGGGGAGCGCCGGATGGGGGCTTCCGCGACTGCGCGACGGTGATCAGTCGGGGAACGGCGCCGCGAGCACCACGTCCTCGACGGTCGGCACCGCGAAGCCCGGGATGTGGCGTCGACCCACCTCCGCGAACGGGTGCGTGAAGTACGCCATGGGCTTGCGGCGGCACTGGTCGACCATCGTGTCGACGGTGTCGCGCTTGAACCCCGTTCGCGGGTGGGCGGCGACCACCGCGGCCACGTCGTCGGGGTCCAGCGCCTCCAGTCCGCGCCCACCGACGTCGACTCCGGCGCCGGCGGCCACCGCGGCGATCTCCGGGCGCTTGCGGGCCGCGATGGTGGCGTTGGTGTGCAGCGCGATCGCGTCCCAGACCACGTCGACGCGATCGGCCGCCATGCCGCGCTCCCGCAGGAAGCGGCGGGCGGCGTCGGCGCCGTCCAGTTCGAAGCGCTCCGTCGGGGTGGTGAAGCGCTCGACGAGGCCGAGGTCGTGCAGCACGCTGCCGATGAACAGCAGTTCGCGGTCGTAGCGGGCGCCGGCGCGTTCCAGCAGCAGGACGCCGAAGTGGTAGGACCGCATGACGTGGTTGAACAGGACCTCCGAGGATTCGTCCCGGGCGAACCGCATCGCCTGGCGGGCCAGGGCCGTGTCCGGGAGCCGGAGCCCGGTGGCGGGGCGGCGGGCCGAGGGGGCGGCGGCCGCGGCGGTACCGCCCTGCGTCGCCGCGGCCGTGCCGAGCACGCCCGCCCCGACCGCGAGGCGTGCGCCCGACTCCAGCAGCGCCCGCCGCCCGATGTGCCCGCCGGTGTCCGATCGGATTTCCACGCCGTCCTCGGCGGAAGTGTCGTCCATGCCCCGATGCTATGGACGGTGGCAGCGGCTGGGGGAGCGGCTGGACCGCCACATGGCGACGGATTCGCGCCACGGCGGCGGGAACGCTCAGGGCCGGGACGCGCAGGGTTCGAGGAGCAGGTCGGTGACGTCGCGGCGTGGGGTGGGCGGGACGTGCGTGCCGTAGCCGATGCGGAGGATCGTCTGGGGAGTGAGGTGTCCGCCGAGTGCGCGGCGGAGTCGGTGGCGCAGTGGGGGACCTCGGTGGGCTGGGAGGGGAAGGAGGCACTTCCGGCGACCATCCGGCGCCCCCTCCAGCGTCGACCGACGTGCCGTCGCCGCACAGGGTCGGCGGTCCCGGACACCTGTCACGAGCCCGGTCGAACGGTGCGGACGACCAGGAACCCGCGGTCTTCCGCGGGTGGCGCGGGGACACGGGGTCGCGAGGCGAGGGGGAAGTCGGTGGTGGTGCCGCCCTCGCCGCGGTGGGGGGTGACCCGTTCGGCCGGCGTGTGGGTGATCCCGGTCCCGCGTCCCCGGTGGTGCGGGTGCCCGGTGGTGGCGGCGGTGCCCGGCAGTCGCCCACCGCAGCGCCCCGGTGCCGGGGTCGAGGACCGGGCACGCGCGGGTGCTGCCCGGGGTGACGGACGTCGACCCTCCGGGCGAAGACGTCCAGGCGTCGCAGCGCGGCGGGGATCGGCCTTCGAGCAGGTAGCCGGCCGGTGGACGAGGTGGTGACCGCGCACGGCCACCTGTTCCACGTGCGCGACCGCGCCGCGCGACAGCCACCGCGCCGTCGTCGGCAGGCACGGCGCACCGGTGGAGGCGACGGGCGGCGCGCCGCCCGGGTGGTCGGCCCGGACCTGTCCGGCTACCTCGTGCCGGTGCGTACGGACGCCCCGGCGGTGGAGGCCCACTCCATCGACCGCCCGGCCCCCGCCGGCACCGCCCTGGGACGAGCTGCTCCGGGAAGCCGTCACACCGGGAAGCGGGACGCCCGCCGGGGCTCACGCCGCGACGCGCTCCTCCACGCGGCGGGGCGTCCTGGTCCTGGCCCGGTCCGCCTTGTTCGGCAGCGACAACCGGAAGACCTTGCGCCACGCCGAGAAGACCTGCTTCGGCATCGAACCCGTGACGTACTCCAGGCCGTAGCGGTCGAACAGCTCCCGCACCTTCGGCGCGATCTCGCCGTAGCGGTTGCTCGGCAGGTCCGGGAACAGGTGGTGCTCGATCTGGTGCGACAGGTTGCCGGTCATGATGTGCAGCGCCTTGCTGCCGCTGATGTTGGCCGAGCCGAGCATCTGCCGCAGGTACCACTGACCACGCGTCTCGCCGACGATCGAGCGGCGTTCGAAGGTCTGGACGCCCTCGGGGAAGTGACCGCACATGATCACCGAGTGGCTCCACAGGTTGCGGACCAGGTTCGCGGTGAACGTCGCGGCGAGCGTCGTGAGGAACGACGGGCCGGACAGCAGCGGGTGGATGACGTAGTCCTTCAGGACCTGCTTGCGGATCTTCTTGCCGACCTCGCGGGCCCGCGCCCGGAACTCGGGGTTGTTGCGGCGGCGCTTGTGCAGGTTCTTGCCGAGTTCCAGGTCGTACGCGGCGATGCCGTACTCGAAGAAGCAGGCGTTGATGAAGTTCCACAGCGGCTGGCCCAGGTGGAACGGGTGCCACTTCTGGTCCTCGTCGACGCGCATGATGCCGTAGCCGAGGTCGTTGTCCTTGCCGATCACGTTGGTGTAGGTGTGGTGCAGCTCGTTGTGCGAGTGCTTCCACTGCGCGGCGGGCGAGACGTGGTCCCACTCCCAGGTCGTGGAGTGGATCTTCGGGTCGCGCATCCAGTCCCACTGCCCGTGCAGGATGTTGTGGCCGATCTCCATGTTCTCCAGGATCTTGGCCACGGACAGGCCCGCGGTGCCGATCAGCCAGGCGGGCGGGAAGAGGGAGAACAGCAGCACCCCCCGGCTGCCCATCTCCAGCTTGCGCTGCACCGAGATGACCTTGCGGATGTAGGCCGCGTCGCGTTCGCCGCGGCTGGACACCACCTCGTCGCGCAGCGCGTCCAGCTCGCGGCCGAGCTGCTCGATCTGCTCGTCGGACAGGTGGGCGGTGGGGTCGATCGCGGTCATGCTGCTCGCTTCCTAGCGCTCGATCTCGCAGGCGCCCGCGGCGGCGGACACGCAGGTCTGGATGAGGACTCCGGGCTCGGCCGTGGTGACCTCGCCCGTGCGCAGGTCGCGGACGGCTCCCGCGCGCAGTGGTGTGACGCAGCCGAAGCAGATGCCCATGCGGCAGCCGGACGGCATCAGCACGCCCGCCTGTTCGCCGACGTCGAGCAGCGGCGTGGCCCCGTCGGCCTCGACGGTCCGGTCGGTGGTGGTGAACGTGACCGCGCCGCCCTCGCCCGTCGCCAGCACGGTGGGGCGGAACCGCTCGGTGTGCAGGCGGTCGGCCACGCCGTGCCGCGCCCAGTGCTCCTCGGCGGCGTCGAGCAGGCCCGTCGGACCGCACGCCCAGGTCTCGCGCTCGGCCCAGTCGGGCACGTGCTCGTCGAGGCGGGTGACGTCGAGCACGCCCTCGGTGTCGGTGTGCCGCTCGATCAACCGGATGGTCGTGTCGGCGGCCAGGTCGCGCAGGTCGTCGCGGAAGATGACGTCCGCCTCGGTCGGCGCGGAGTGCAGCACGACCACGTCGGCGAGGTCGGCGTCGCGCAACATGCCCATCGCGGGCGTGATGCCGCTGCCGGCCGTCAGGTAGAGCACCTTCGCGGGCCTGGTCCCGGGCAGCACGAAGTCGCCGGCGGCCTGGTCGAGGTGGATGACCGCGCCCGGTTCGGCCCTGCGGACCAGGTGGTTGCTGACCTTGCCGTCCGGCATGGCCTTCACGGTGATCGTGATGCGGCCGTCGGCCCGGTTCGCGGGCGAGGTGACGGAGTAGGCTCGCCACAGCCGCACGCCGTCGACGTCCACGCCGACCCGGACGTACTGCCCGGCGACGTGGCCCTTCCAGCCGCGGCCGGGCTTGATCACGATGGTGGCCGCGTCGCGGGTCTCGGGGTGGATCGCCTCGATGCGTCCACGCAGGTCGGCGCCCGCGCGCAGCGGGTCGACCAGGTCCAGGTAGTCCGACGGCAGCAGCGGCGTCGTGACCATCTCCAGCAGCCTCAACGCCCTGGTGCGGAGGGCGACGCTTGTCATGTGTCCAGCATGATGTGTCCCGGGGCGTAAAGTCCTGACCGCACGACGTGAACTCCACTCTGGAATTTGTACCGGGAGAACAAGTGAGCCGCGCTGTCGGAGGTGTCGCCGAACCCGGTCTCGACCACGCCACGATCACGGCGCTGCGGGCGTTGCTGCCGGTCACGGCCAACGAGGTGGTCCAGGCGGTGATCGACGAGGTGCCCAGTTACGAGGGCGCGCTGTCGGGCCGGATGGGCGGCACGATCCGCCGCGCCGTGCGCACCGCGCTGGGCCACTTCCTGGACGTGGCGGACGGCGCGGACACCCAGGAGGTCGCCACCGAGGCCGCCTACGAGCTGGGCCGCGGCGAAGTGCGCGACGGACGCTCGATGGACGCCCTGCTCAGCGCCTACCGGGTCGGTGCGCGGGTGGCGTGGCGGGGCCTCGCCGCCGGGGCCGTGTCGTCCGGTCTGCCCGCCGAGGGGCTCGCCACGTTCGCCGAGCTGCTCTTCGCCTACATCGACGAGCTGTCCGCGGCGAGCGCCGCGGGGCACGCCGACGAACTGGCCGTCCGGGGTCGGGCGCGGGAGCGCTACCTGGAGCGGCTCTGCCGTGACCTGATCGCGGGCGCGAACGAGGACGTGCTGCTCACGGGCGCGGAACGAGCGGGCTGGACGCCTCCCGGTTCGCTCACGGCCGTGGTGCTGCCGTCCGCGCAGGCCCACGCGGCGCACCGGGTGCTCGACCCCCGCACGCTGCTGCTGGAGGACTTGCAGGACTCGACGGCCGTGCTCCTGGTGCCGGACGCGGACCGCGGGCACGTGCTGCGCCTGCTGGCGGACCGCTCCGCCGTGGTCGGCCCGACCCGGCCGTGGACGCGGGTGGCGTCGTCGTTCACCCGGGCCACGCGTACCCGTGTGTTGTCCGAGGGCACCGTCGACACCGAGCAGTGCCTGGTCGACCTGGTGCTCGACGCCGACGCGGAGGCGTACGCCGACCTCCGCGCACGGGTGCTGGCGCCGCTGCGCGACCAGCGGCCGGCGACCGCGCGGCGGTTGGAGGAGACGCTGCGGGCGTGGCTGCTGCACCATGGCCGGCGGGACGAGGTGGCGGCGTCGCTGTTCGTGCACCCGCAGACCGTGCGGTACCGGATGGGGCAGGTGCGGGACCTGTTCGGCGACATCACCTCGCCGGAGCGGGTGCTCGAGCTCACGCTGGCGCTGGCCCGGCCCGCGTGACCCGTCCTCCGGCCGCCCCCGACCGGTCCGGTGCCGTCGCCGCGACGACGCCGTGACCCGGCCGTGCGCGTTCGTCACACTTCGTCACGCGGCTGTCGGCCGTTCGGCGTAACCGCTGGTATACCGTTGCCGCCGACCGGCCGAGGACGAGGAGTTCCACCAGTGTCACGGTTGCTGCTCGTCGAGGACGACGCGGTCCTGGCGGAGGCGTTGTCCCGCGCCCTGCGCGCGCTCGGCCACGAGGTCGCCGTCGCGGCCACCGGGGAGCGGGCGCTGGAGGCGCTGGCCGACCGGCCGACGTCGGCGGACGTGGTGCTGCTCGACGTGATGCTGCCCGACGTGGACGGCTTCGAGGTGTGCCGCCGCATCCGCGCGCACGACGCGGTCCCGGTGATCCTGCTGACCGCCCGCGGCGACGCGGTGGACGTCGTGGTCGGCCTGGAGTGCGGCGCCGACGACTACGTGGTGAAACCGGTCGAACCCAGGGTGCTCGACGCACGGGTGAAGGCGATCCTGCGCCGGGCCGCGCCCGCGCGGCCGCCGAGGCGGCACGTGCGCGCCGTCGGCGACCTGGAGGTCGACACCGCCGCCATGGTGGTGACCAGGGGCGGGGTCGAGCTGGGCCTGACGTCCACGGAGATCCGCCTGCTGATCGAGTTCGTCGAGCACGCGGGCCAGGTGCTGAGCAGGCAGACCCTGCTCAAGCGGGTGTGGGACTACGGGTTCGCCGGCGACTCGCGCCTGGTCGACGCCGCCGTGGCCCGCCTGCGGGCGAAGATCGAGCCCGAACCGGCCAACCCGGTGCTGCTGCGCACCGTGCGGGGGTTCGGGTACCGCCTGGTCGAGCCGTGAGGTGGCGGCCCGGTCCGACGATCGGCCTGCGGGCGGCGATCGTGCTGACCGTCGCGGTCATCACCCTCCTCACCACCGCGGCCGTGGCGCTGACGGCCTACCACCTCCAGGCCGGTGCGACCCGGGAGCGCTTCACCGCCTCCGCGCAGGCCGCGTTCGACTCCGACGCCCAGCAGGCCCACCAGTTCCTCGTCCGCGGCGCCGGCTTCACGTCCGTCGTGGACGGTGTCGCCGAGTACATGCGGGCCCGCCTCGGCCTCACCTGGGCGGTGGTCAACTTCACGCCGTCGTCCGGTGCGCTCTCCACCGCGCGGGACGGGGCGTACCTGCCGGTCGCCGGCACGGCCGGCGAGTTCCCCGGACAGCTGCCCGTGCGGGAGGTGGACCGGGCGAGGGAGCGGCTGTCGTCGGTGCGCTACACCGCCGACACCCCGGAGGGTCCGCAGCTGGTCATCGTCGGCCAGGTCGAGCCCGGCGTGCTGCTCGCCGAGTTCTACGGCACGCGCGGCATCGACGACGAGCTGGCGGTGCTGCGCGACCGGCTCGCCGCGGTGGCGGTGGTGGTGGTCCTGGTCGGCGGTGCGCTGGGCGTGCTGGCCGCGCGGGGCGTCCAGCGCCGGGTGCGGACCGCCGCCGACGCCGCCCGCCGGTTCGGCGACGGGGCGCTGGACACCAGGCTTCCGGTGCGGGGGCGGGACGAGCTGGCCGACCTCGCCGGGTCGTTCAACGCGATGGCGCAGCGGCTGGGGGAGTCCATCGAGCGGTTGCGCCGCCAGGACCGGCAGCAGCGGCGGTTCGTCGCCGACGTGGCGCACGACCTGCGCACCCCGCTGGCGTCGGCGGTCGCCGCCGCCGACGGCCTGCACAGCCCGGACGCCGAGGACCGCGCGAGGTCGGCGGAACTGGTCGGCACCCAGGTGCGGCGGCTGAGCGCGCTGGTCGAGGACCTGCTGGAGATGTCCCGGTTCGACGCGGGGGTCGCGGAACTCCGGCCCGAGCCGGTCGACCTCGAAGCGCTGGCCGCGGACGCCGTCGAGTGGAGCGCGCCGGGCGCGGACGTCACCGTGCGCCGGACCGGGGACGCCACCGCGTTCGGCGATCCCCGACGCCTGCACACGATCGTGCGCAACCTCGTCGCCAACGCGGTCCGGCACGGCGAGCCGCCGGTCGTGGTGACCGTGGACGGCACCGAGCCCGACCGGGTGCGCGTCGCCGTCGCCGACTCGGGTCCCGGCCTGCCCGCCGGGCTGGCGCCGGTCGTCTTCGACCGCTTCGTGCGCGGCGACCGGGCCCGCACCCGCACCCCGGGCAGCGGCCTCGGGCTGGCCATCGCGCTGGAGAACGCCCGGCTGCACGGCGGCCGGCTGGACGTCGACCACGACGGGGGCGCGGTGTTCACCCTCACCGTGCCGAGGGGCGAGCCCGCCCGCGACGGCTGAGACTGTCGCACGACGGGGACACGACGCGCACGGGGCGAAGACATCCCGCGGGCAGTGTCGGAGGCGTTCGGACTCCGAGACCACCTGCGAGGAAACATGTTCCGGCGATCGGCGCACGTGCGCGCGGCGGGTTTGCTGACGGCGGCGGCGGGTGTGGTGGCGTTGTCCGCGTGCGCCTCCCCGGCCGCGCCCGGGAACGGCGGTGGCGCCGGCCCGGAGGTGGACGGCAGCATCCCGGCGAACACCAGCATCGCGCTCGACGACTCCGACCACCCCGCGCTCTCCCGGCTGGACGCCGCCCTGGTGGCGGCCGTGCGCGCGGCGGCGGTGGACGCCCGCGCGGCCGGCATCGAGCTGAGGGTGACCTCGGGCTGGCGCGGCGAGGGCTACCAGCGGCGCCTGTTCGACGAGGCCGTGGCCGTGCACGGGAGCGTCGAGGAGGCGCGCCGGTGGGTCACCACGCCGGAGAAGTCGGCGCACGTGCGGGGTGAGGCCATCGACATCGGGCCGACCGACGCCGCCGACTGGCTCGTCCGCAACGGGGCGGACTACGGCCTGTGCCAGGCGTACGCCAACGAGATGTGGCACTTCGAGCTGCTGACCGCGCCGGGCGGCGAGTGCCCGGCCCCGCGGGTCGACGCCACCGGTTGACCCGGAGCGCCCGGCCCGCGGTACCCGCCGTCCGCCGCCTGGTGGGGCCGCGGCCGTTCAGAGGCTGCGGGCGGTGATGTCGCCGTGGGCGGTGGTCGCGTGGAACTCCAGGTCGGGGGCGCCGCGGCCGGTGTTCCGGAGCGCGTTGTCGATGCGACCGCGGGAGGTGCCCGCGTCCAACGAGGCGGAGGCGCCGGCCGCCGCGCCGACCGACACGTCGCCGGCCTGCGTGCGCAGCACGACCGCGCCGCGCACGGCCTCGGCGATCCGGATGTCGCCCTTGCCGGTGCTGATCTCCGCCGGGCCGGTGAGGCGGCCGACCGAGACGTCACCGGCGTGCGTGGTGAGGCGGACGCCCGCGGCCTCGTCGAGCTCGACCGCGCCGTGCGAGCCCGCGAAGGCGACCTCGCCGAGCCGTCCGACGCCCCGGAACCCGAGGTCGGCGGCCTTGGCCTCGACGCGGGAACCGGCGGGCAGGTGGACCGTGACGTCGACGCGGCCGGAAGGGCCGAGGAACTGGTCCTTCGGCGAGGACGGGGCCGAGATCCGCAGGACGCCGTCGCGGTACTCGACCGCGGTCCGCGCCGCGGCCCTCACGTCGCGGCCCTTCGAGGCGTTCGCGGGCCGGACCTCGACCGCGGTGTCGGTCCGGTCGGCGGCGACGAACCGGACGTGCCCGGCGGGGATGTCGAGGACGGCGGAGACGGGGGCGGGGGTGTCGAACCGCATGGTGCTCTCCTGACGGTGCGTCCGGGCGTCCCCGTCGGTGGGGGCGTCCGTGATGGCGGTGGCCGTGATCGGTGACCTGATCACGGGGACCACCATCGCCGGCCGTCCTGACACCGGGCCGCCACCGTGCTGACACGGCCCCTGACGCGGTCAGGGCAGGAGCATGTCCGGCGGGATCTGGAGCGCCACGGTGATCAGCGAGTGCACGCGGGTGGCGATGGCGGCCAGCAGGCCGTGCGCTTCGGGGGAGGCGCTGTCCACGGCGGCCTGGAGGGTCCGGAGGTCTTCGTTGATGCGGTCGAGGATGACGCTCACGTCGACCTGTCTCGTGGCGAGCGCGGTGGCTATCTCCTCCAGGGGAACTCCCTGGACCTCCAGGCGTTGTACGAGGTGGATGCGGTCCACGTCGGAGGGTTGGTAGAGGCGGTAGCCGCCCGCCGTGCGCTGGGCGGGGTCGATGAGGCCGAGGGTGGTGTAGTAGTCGACCGTGCGGATGCTGACGCCCGCGCGGGCGGCCAGCTCGCCGATCCTGAGCAGCGCCTCGGTCACGTCGACTCCCCTCTGACGTCCTGATCCCAACCCTACAGTGCCGCGTGCTACTGTGAGGTGTATGCCAAGCGCTTCAGACGACGACACATGCAGTAGGAGGCCGGGACTTCCCCGGCCTGATCTCCTCCGCGGCGCGGGTGCGCCGTGTTGATATCCCTCGGACTGCTGGTCATCGTGGCCCTCACCGCGGCCACCGGGTACTTCGTGGCCCAGGAGTTCGCCTACATGGCGGTCGACCGGGGCAGGCTCCAGCAGATGGCCGAAGGCGGCGACAAGAACGCCGAGCGCGCCTACCGGGTCACCCGGAAGCTGTCGTTCATGCTCTCCGGCGCCCAGTTCGGCATCACGGTGACGGCCCTGCTCGTCGGCTACGTGGCCGAACCGCTGCTCGGCGAGGGGCTGACCGGGGTGGTCGGCCTCACCGGTCTGCCCGAGGCGGCCTCGGTGTCGATCTCCATGGCGATCGCGCTCGTGTTCGCGACGGTCGTGCAGATGGTGCTGGGGGAGCTGTTCCCCAAGAACCTCGCCATCGCCAAGCCCGAGGTGCTGGCCAAGGCGCTCGCGCCCTCCACCCTGGTGTACCTGAAGATCGCCGGCCCCATGATCCGGCTGTTCGACGCGACGGCGAACCGGCTGCTGCGCGCGGTCGGGATCGAGCCGGTGGAGGAACTGCCGCAGGGCGCCACGCCCGAGGACCTCAAGCAGATCATCGACGACGCCGGAGCCGAGGGGCACCTCGACCCCGAGCTGTCCCGGCTGCTCGACCGCGGCCTCGGGTTCCGGGAGCTGGTGGCCGAGCAGGCGATGACCCCGCGGGTGCTGGTCAGGACCATCGGCGCCGACGAACCCGTCTCGCGCGTGGTCGAGCTGCTCGACACCGGGCACTCGCGGTTCCCGGTCACCGGCGACGGCCTGGACGACGTGCGGGGCGTCGTGGGGCTGGCCGAGGTGCTGACCGTGGAACCGGGGGAGCGGACGACCACACCGGTCGGGAAGATCGCCTCGCCCGCCCTGGTCGTGCCCGCCACGCTTCCGCTGCCCGCCGTGCTGGAGCGGCTGCGCGCCGAGCACCGGCAGCTGGCGTGCGTGGTGGACGAGTTCGGCGGCTTCGCGGGCGTCGTCTCGCTGGAGGACCTGGCCGAGGAACTGGTCGGCGAGATCCACGACGAGGACGACGTGGTCCGCCTCGCCATCGAACCGCTCGGCGACGGGGTCTGGCGGGTGCCCGGTCGGATGCGCCTCGACGAGATCGCCGACTCCACCGGCGTCGAGCTGCCCGAGCACGAGACCTACGACACGATCTCCGGCCTGCTGCTGCACCGGCTGGGGCGCACCGCGCAGGTGGACGACCGGATCGAGTTCGACGGCGTGTCGCTGCGCGTCGTCGAGGTCGTCCGCAACGTGCCCGGCACGGTCGTGCTCAGCACCACCAGCAAGGCGCGGGAGGAGGCCCGATGAGCATCACCTGGGCGTTGATCGTCTCGCTGCTGCTGCTGGTGGCCAACGCGTTCTTCGTGGCGGCCGAGTTCGCCCTGATCGCGGCCAAGCGGCACCGGTTGGAGCAGGACGCGGAGACCAGCCGCGCGGCCCGGGCCGCCGTGGCCGGGGTGCGCGAGCTGTCGGTGATGCTGGCCGGCGCGCAGCTGGGCATCACGCTGTGCACGCTGGGGCTCGGCGCGCTCGCCAAGCCCGCCGTGGCGGACCTGCTGGAGCCGCTGTTCGGCGCCGTCGGCCTGCCGGACGCCGCCGCCTACGCCATCGCGTTCACGATCTCGCTGGTCGTCGTGGTGTTCCTGCACATGGTGGTCGGCGAGATGGCGCCGAAGTCGTGGGCGATCTCGCACCCCGAGCGCTCGGCGCTGCTGCTGGCCATCCCGTTCCGCGCGTTCGCGCGCAGCGTCCGGTGGCTGCTGACCGGGCTGAACAACCTCACCAACGCCCTGCTGCGGGCGTTGAAGGTGGAACCGCAGGACGAGCTGGCGCAGGCGCACCGGCCCGACGACCTGCGCCTGCTGGTGCGCCAGTCCGGTGAGCACGGGCTGATCCCCGAGGGGCAGCAGCGCCTGCTGACCCGGATGCTCCAGCTCCAGAAGACGACCGTCGCGCAGATCATGATCCCGATCGACGACGCGGTCAGCGTCACCGAGCACACCCGAGCCTCCGCCGTCGAGCGCCGCAGCAGGGAGTCGGGCCGGTCCCGCTTCCCCGTCATGGACATGCACGGCGAGTACGTCGGCCTGGTGCACATCCGCGAGGCCGTCCGGGCCACCGCGGTGGGCGAGGAGAAGAGCGCGCGCGAACTGATGACCGCGCCGCTGGTGCTGGCGTCGAGCCTGCCGGTGGCCGCTGCGGTGACCGAGATGCGCGCCCGGCGCGCGCAACTGGCGCTGGTGGCCGGCGCGGACGACCGCGTGGTCGGCATCGCCGCCCTGGAAGACCTCCTCGAAGAGCTGATCGGCGACTTCGAGGACGAGACCGACACCCTGCTCGACGCGAACTGAACCCCACCCGTCCCACTCCTGAAAGAGGAACCGCATGTTCAAGCGGATGCTCAGCGCCTTCGGCGTCGGCGCCCCGTCCGTCGACACCGTCCTGGACACCCCGCACGTCGTGCCCGGCCAGGTCGTCACCGGTCAGGTGCGCATCCAGGGCGGCAGCAACGAGGCCCGCATCGACCAGGTCGTGCTGTCGCTGGTCACGCGCGTCGAGGTCGAGCACGGCGACCAGGAGTTCGGCGGCACGGCCGAGTTCCTGCGCGTGCAGGTCGCCCAGGGCGTGCACGTGGCGGCGAACCAACCGGTGTCGGTGCCGTTCCAGGTGCCGGTGCCGTGGGAGGCCCCGATCACCGCCGTGGGCGGTCAGCCGCTGCCCGGCATGACCGTCGGCGTGCGCACCGAGCTGGTGATCTCCGGCGCGCCCGACAAGGGCGACCTCGACCCGCTGTTCATCGGCCCGCTGCCGTCGCAGGACCGCGTGCTGGAGGCGTTCGGGCAGCTGGGCTTCCAGTTCCGGTCGGCCGACGTGGAGGCCGGGCGCATCCACGGCGTGCAGCAGGAGCTCGGGTTCTACCAGGAGATCGAGTTCTTCCCGCCCGCCCGGTACGCGGGTGCGCTCAGCCAGGTCGAGCTGACCTTCGTGACGAACCCGCACGAGCTGGTCGTGGTGCTGGAGGCCGACAAGCGCGGCGGGATGTTCTCGTCCGGCGGCGACTCGTTCGGGCGGTTCCACGTGTCCCACCAGGACGCGATGCAGACCGACTGGGCGGGCGCGATCGACCAGTGGCTGGCCCAGGTCTCCCAGCGCGGCGGCCACGCGGCCTTCGGCGGCGGTCACCAGGCGTACGGCCAGCCCGGGTACGGCCAGCCGGGCTACGGCCACGGCTACGACCAGCACGGGCACCACGGCCACCGCCGGGGGCCGGGCATGGGCGGCGTGGTCGCGGGCGCGGCGGCGGGCGTGGTCGGCGGCATGATCATCGGCGAGGCCCTCGACGACGCGTTCGAGGACGACGGCGGCGAGGCCTTCGGCGGCGACGAGGAGTAGTCCGACCGGTGCCCGGTGTGGCCTCCTGGACCACACCGGGCACCGCCGACCACGAGCGGTCAGGGCGTGGTCAGGTCGAACTTGCGCACCGTCACCGCGCCGCCCAGGGACTGCGTGGCGAAGTTGAAGATCCCGAAGCGGTAGCCCATGAAGAACTGCCAGGCGTTGTTCAGCGTGAACGCGGGCCCGAGCGGGGTGAAGTTCACGCCGTCGGTGCTGTAGGAGAACCGGGCGACCCGGTTGGACCCGGGTTGGATGTCGGCGTTGACCCGCAGCCAGGTCCGGCTGCCGCCGACCGCGGCGCTCGCGGCCTCGGTGCCGGTGCCGGTGGTGCGCCAACTGCTGTCCATGGTCAGGCCGTTGGTCATCACGACGCGGGTCTGGCCGTCGTCGCGCTTGACGCCGATCCACGCCGAGGACTGGCGCAGCATCGCCAGGCCGGAGCGGTCGCCGTCGCGCATCGCGCTGTGGTCGAGTTCGATCGTGGCGGTGGAGGTCGGTCCCTGGATGCGGTGGGTCAGGGTGTTGCGTGCGGCGTACAGGTCGTTGGTGACCGTGGCCGTCTGGAGCCTCAGCCCGTTGGCCACCGAGTAGCGGGACGTGTCCGGGTCGTGGTTCCACTCCCACTGCGGACCGAGCGCCGTGCCCGCGAAGGTGTCCGACCCGGTGAGGGGTTTGACCGGCCGGGGCGGCAGCGGCGACGGGTAGTTCACGCCCCACCTGCCGTTGACCGTCTGGAGGGTCGGCCACCCGTCCGCCGTCCAGGTGATCGGGGCGAGCGCCGGGACGCGGCCGCCGGGGTAGGCGTCCACGAACGACATGTAGTACCAGGAGCCGTTCTGGGTCTGGACCAGGCCGCCCTGGTGGGGCACGCCGCCACCGGGGATCGGGCCCGGCAGGTCGAGCAGCACCTGCCGCACGGTGTACGGGCCGAAGGGGCCGTTGTCCGACTTGAGCACGTACTGGCCGTTGGCGGGTCGGGTCAGCCAGATGTAGTAGCTGCCGTTGCGCTTGTAGAACCGCGCGCCCTCCAGCGTCCCGATGTTCGAGGGGGTCTGGAAGACCTGCTGCGCGCGGACCTGGCTGCGCCCGTCGGCGGACAGCTGGGCGACGCTGATGGCGCCGTTGCCGTACGCGACGTACATCGTGTCGTTGTCGTCGATGAGCATGCCCGCGTCGTAGTAGCAGTTGTCGATCTGGGCGTGCCGGTTCCACGGACCCTCGACGCTGCTCGCGGTGTAGATGTAGGTGTCGTTGAAGTCGATGCAGCCGGCCCAGTAGTAGGTCCGGTTGCTCTGCCGGTACTGGAGCGTCGAGGCCCAGATGCCGTTGACGTAGGCCCGCTGCCCGTTGGTCAGGTCGTACTTGGCGCCGAAGTCCAGGGAGGGCACCGAATGGCCGGCGAACTCCCAGTTGACGAGGTCGTAGGAGCGCAGGATCGGCGCGCCGGGGGAGTAGTGCATGGTCGACGCGGTCATGTAGTACGCGTCACCGACCCGGATGACCTCGACGTCGGCGAAGTCCTGCCACACGACCGGGTTGGTGTACTGGCCGCCCGGCTGGGTGGTCGTGGTGGTCGTCGGACCGCCGCCGCCGACCCGGACGAGCTGCCACTGCTGGTTGGCGCCGCCCCAGTCGCTGTACTGCACGACGTTCGCGCCGTCGGCCGTGGAGGCGCCCTGCACCTCGACGGCCTTGTTGCTGTTGCGGTTGATCAGCCGCACGTGGCCGCCGTCGGAGTCGGCGAGGCGGAACTGCTGGTTGGTGCCGTTGCCGTCGGCCCACTGCACGATGCCGCCACCGTCCGCGGTGGAGAAGTTGTAGACGTCGAGCACCTTGCCGGAGTGGCGCGACTTGAGCCGGTAGTAGCCGCCGCCGGAGTCGACGAACTGCCACTGCTGCTGGTTGCCGTCGTTGCGGGCCCACTGGGTGATGCGCGCGCCGTCGCTCGTGGCGAGGTTGTAGACGTCGAGCGCCTTGCCGCTGTTCCGGTTCACCAGCACGTACCAGGCCGTCGTGTCCACGGTGGCGGCCGATGCCGTCGTGGAGCCGAGCACCACCGTGATGCCGCCCAGCAGGACGGCCACGAGCGCGACGGCTGCTCCGCCCCACCGGCGGCGGCGTCCCGACGGGGAACCGGGCACGGCTGACCGGCGCGTCGGTGACGGGGGTTGGTTTGTCCCGTACATGGTTCGCACCCTTTCGTCGGTGATGGGGAGGGCGGCACCCCGCTCTGTCAGGGGAACGGGGTGCCGCGGGGAGAAGGGTGGACGTGCGTCAGCCGACGCGGAGGAGCTGCCACTGCTGGTTGGCGCCGCCCCAGTCGCTGTACTGCACGACGTTCGCGCCGTCGGCGGTGGCCGCGCCCTGGACTTCGAGCACCTTGCCGCTGTTGCGGTTGACCAGGCGGAGGTAGCCGCCGGCGTCGATCGCGCGGAACTGCTGGTTGGTGCCGTTGCCGTCGGCCCACTGGACGATCGACGCGCCGTCGGCGGTGGAGAAGTTGTAGACGTCGAGCACCTTGCCGGAGTGGCGCGACTTGAGCCGGTAGTAGCCGCCGCCGGAGTCGACGAACTGCCACTGCTGCTGGTTCCCGTTGTTGCGGGTCCACTGGGTGATGCGCGCGCCGTCGTTCGTGGCGAGGTTGTAGACGTCGAGCGCCTTGCCGCTGTTCCGGTTCACCAGCACGTACCAGGCGGTCGTGTCGATGACCCCCGGCTGGGGCGAACCCCCGTTGAGGGCGTCGAGGACTGCGGTGTAGGCGGCCTTCTTGTTGCCGGAGTTGTCGAACAGCAGGGGGTTCTGGCCGGTGCGCCAGGAGTCGCTGTCGCGGATGCCCCAGACGGTGATGCCGGTGCAGCGGGCGACGGCGAGGCAGGCGCGGGTGACGGTGCCGAACGCGTTGGCCTGGTTGGCGCCGGAGATGTCCAGCTCCGTGATCTGCACGTCCACGCCGAGGTCGGCGAAGCGTTGCAGGTTGGCCTGGTAGTCGGACGGCGCCGAGTTGGTCAGGTGCGACTGGAAGCCCACGCAGTCGATCGGCACGCCCCGGGCCTTGAAGTCGCGCACCATGTTGTAGATGCCGGTGGACTTCGCGTTGACGCCGTCGGTGTTGTAGTCGTTGTAGCAGAGCTTGGCGCCGGGATCGGCCGCCCGCGCGGTGCGGAACGCGACCTCGATCCAGTCGTTGCCGGTGCGCTGGAGGTTGGAGTCGCGCCGCCCGCCGGAACCGCCGTCGGCGAACGCCTCGTTCACCACGTCCCAGGAGTGGATCTTCCCGCGGTAGTACGACGCGACCCGGGTGATGTGGTTGACCAGCGCGGAGCGCAGGGCCGAGCCCTCCATGCGCTGCATCCAGCCGGGCTGCTGCGCGTGCCAGGCCAGGGTGTGGCCGCGCACCTTCATGCCGCGGCTGATGGCGTGGTTGACGATCCGGTCGCCGTTGGTGAACGTGAACTGGCCCTGGTTCGGCTCCGTCGCGTCCATCTTCATCTCGTTCTCGGCGGTGACGCTGTTGAACTCGCGGTTCAGGATGGTCGTGTACGTGCCGTCGCCGAGCCTCCCCGCCGCGACGGCGGCGCCGAAGTACCGGCCTTTCTCCGCCGCCGCCGCGCCCAGCGTCGTGCCCGCGTGGGCGACTCCGCCGAACGCCACCGTCATCGTGGTGGCGACGAGTCCTGCGACGAGCAGCAACGCCGTTGTTCTCGGCCGACGCGGGGGCGTCGGCCGAATGACCGCTCGTGTCGAATGGTTCATCACGTGTCCTCACGGATCAGAACACCGCGTGTCGTGGTGCCGCGGTGACAGGGGCACTGGCCGGCACCCGCTCGGCTGGTCGCGACAGGAGGTCCAACAGACTTGTTAGCGTTAACAATTTCGCCGTTGGTCTCCTCGGTGGAAATGGGGGTGTTGTCGAGTTGACGCGGTTGTCGCTACCGGCGGGCGTCGTGCCTCTCCGACTGTGGACGACGAGAGACAGCCGGTCAAGATGTTACGAAACTGTTTCGCACAGGCAAGTGGCGCTGTCTCGTCGAATGTCATTCGACAGTGGATTCGATTGGTCGCGCTAAAGTTAGCGCAAACATTTTAGCATCGGCATCCGATGTCGACCCATCGCCGGGACGGTGTGTCGGGGTGGTCGCGTCGAAGGCCGCGCGGGCCGCGGCCTCTCCGGGGCGTCGCGCCGCGGCACCTCGGCTTCACGGACCGGTCGCCCGGTGTTCCGGTCCCGGACCCTTGCGTGCCCACGGGGTCGGACGTACATTTCCGACCGATCGATCTTGGAGCAAGGGGGCTCTCGGAAAGCGCACGACCCGGTCGTAATCGCCGGAAGGGCACGACTGGTTCGTGACTCCCTCGTGGAAGGAAAAGCACATGGTCCCCACCGGGTCGATGGCGTCCGGATTGCGCGCCCGCCTTGCGGCGAGAGCCGTGGAACTGCCCTCGTTGACCGGTTTGCGGTTCATCGCGGCGATGCTGGTGTTCCTCTTCCACATCACGGTGATGATGCCCTCGCCGATCCCGCCGCACGCGATGATGTCCCCGTTCGGCGATCCCGGCACCGCGCAGGACCTCTTCTGGTTGTTCGGCAAAGCCGGGTACGTCGGCGTCTCGTTCTTCTTCATCCTCAGCGGGTTCGTGCTGACCTGGTCGGCCCGCGACGGCGAGGCGGCCCGGCCGTTCTGGCGCCGCCGGGTGCTCAAGATCTTCCCCAACCACGTGGTCACGTGGGCCGTCACGCTGCTGGTGTTCGCCTCGGCGATCACGCCGTGGGTCGCCTACCTGCCCAACCTGCTGCTGGTGCACGCGTTCTTCCCGCAGACCGAGATCCACCGCAGCATCAACGTGCCGGCCTGGACGCTGTGCTGCGAACTGCTGTTCTACCTGCTGTTCCCGGTGCTGCTGCGCGGCGTCAAGCGCATCGCGGACAGTCGCCTGTGGACCTGGGCCGGCCTGATGGTCGCCGGGATGGTCGTCCACCAGCTCGTGACCCAGTACCTCGTCCCGGGTGGCCGGACCGCCGACGCGCCGCTGTCGGACCTGCAGTTCTGGTTCGGCTACGTCTTCCCGCCGATGCGGCTGTTCGAGTTCGTGCTGGGCATGGTCCTGGCCCGCGTCGTGATGGCCGGCCGGTGGCCCTCGATCGGCATCCTGCCCGCCGCGCTGCTGACCGCCGTCGGGTACGCCGCCGCGCTGTACGCGCCGATGGTGTGGGGCTTCACCGTGGCGACCGCCGTCCCGTTGGGCGTGCTCATCTGCGCCGCCGCGGCGGCGGACGTCGACGGTCGCCGCAGTGCCCTGCGCGGCCGCACGATGCGGTGGCTCGGCGACGTCTCCTTCGGCTTCTACCTGTGCCAGGGCGTCGTGGTCATCTACGGCGGCTGGCTGCTGCGCGGCACGCACGACACCCCCACCGCCATCCTGGTCGCGCTCGTGCTGTTCGTCGCGACGCTGGCCGCGGGCGCGCTGCTGTTCCACCTCGTGGAGCGGCCGATCATGCGGAAGTTCAGCTACGCCAAGCGGGACCGGCAGCCCGTCGGCTGACGCGGGCGGGCGGCGGCCCACCGAGCCGCCGGCCGCTCACTTGTCGCGCGGGTAGGTCTTCTGCACCTCGCCCTTCAGGTCCGCCTGGAGGTACGCGGCGCCGTAGTCGTCGATCAGGTACACCTTCACCGACGCGATCTTGTCGATGAGGCCGGTGTCCACGATCACGTAGCGCATGGTCGGCGCCGGGACGCCCAGCTCCAGGTCCGCCCGCTCGAACAGGGCGGGCAGGGCGTCCCAGTCCACCTCGTTCAGGTCGAGCACCGCCTCGTCGGCGTCCACCCCGTCCGGGCCCTTCCTGGTGGCCTTGCCGCCCCTGTACTCGAAGTTGTCGAAGCCGTGCGCGACAGCCGCGGTCGGGGCGACGGCCGTGGCGCGGTCCGGCCACAGCGTCAGCTCGGACACCGCGGTGCCGCCCATCGCCTCGCCGAGCGCACCGACCGCTTTGCGCGCGCCGGCGGGCGTGAGCAGGTCGTCCTCCACCACGTCGGCCGGCGCGGTGGTCGGGACGGCGGGCGGGCCGGTGCCCGGCCCGGTGGCCGTCGGCGTGGTCGACGTGCTCCCGCCGGCGTTCGCCGAGCCGTCCGAGACCCACGTGCGGACGACGAGCGTGGTCGCGACGATCAGCGCCACCCCGACCAGCGAGAGGACCACGGCGACCGTCCGCTTGCGCGCCCCCGTGACCGGGAGCGGGATCGGCGTCGGGTGGGGCTGCGGGTAGCCGTGGGGGTGCGGCCCGCCGACCGGGATCGGCGTCGGTCCGGACGGCCGGTGGGGGTACTGCGGCCGAGGACCGCCCGGCGGCCCCGGGACGGCGAACCCGCCCGGGGTGGGAGGTCCCGGGAACGGGGCCGGGTCGCGCTCGGCGGCGGCGAACATCCGGTCCAGCACCTCGCCGGTCGGCCGGTCGGCGGGGTCGTTGCGCAGGGCCGCGTCGAGGGCGGGCGCCAGGGCGCCCGCGCGTCTCGGCGGCGGCACCGGCTCGGTCATGACCGCGGCGAGGGTCGCCATCGTGGACGCGCGGCGCATCGGGTGGTGACCCTCGACGGCCACGTACAGCAGCATGGCGAGCGACCAGAAGTCCGACGCGGCGTGCGTCTCGTCGCCGCGCAGCCGCTCCGGGGCGATGTACTCCGGGGAACCGATGACGTCGCCGGTCGCGGTGAGCTGGGTCGAGCCCTGCAGGGCGGCGATGCCGAAGTCGGTGAGCACGGCGCTGCCGTCCGTCCGCAGCAACACGTTGCCGGGCTTGACGTCGCGGTGCAGCACGCCCGCGGAGTGGGCCGAGCGCAGCGCCGCGAGCACGTCCCGCCCGACCCGCGCCGCCTCGGCCGGGGTGAGCACGCCGCCGTCCAGCCGCGCGTCCAGCGACGTGCCGCGGACCAGCTCCATGACGATCCACGGGTACGGCGAGTCGGGCGACTCGACGATCTGGTAGATCGACACGACGTTCGGGTGCTGCAACCGGGCCAGGGCGCGGGACTCGCGCAGCACGCGCTCCCGCAGCTGAGCGGCCATCGCGGGGTTGCTCTCGACCTGGTCGGTGTCGGCCGGGCGGACCTCCTTGATGGCGACCTCGCGGTGCAGCCCCAGGTCGAGGGCGCGCCAGACCGTGCCCATCCCGCCGCTGCCCAACCTGGCCAGCAGTTCGAAGCGGCCGTCGATGATCCGCCCGGTGTGCTCTCGCTCAGACACCGCGTCACGCTAGCAACCGACCACCGGGGGACCGGGCACCGGTGGGGACGACCTCCGGTCGGGAGGTGTGCGGAGCGGCCGGACGACTGGCGTGGAGCGACTGTCTCATTACTGTGGCTCCATGGGGAACTCCGGGACGGGACGGCGGGCGCGCGGCGAGGTCGAGAGGCTGCCGAGCGGGTCGTTGCGGGTGCGGGTGTACGCCGGTGTCGAGCCCGACTCCCGGAAGCGGCGCTACCTCACGGAGACGGTCCCGGCCGGTCCGGAGGCCGACCGCCGGGCGGAGGCGGTCCGTGCCCGGCTGCTCGACGAGGCCCGCGGGTTGCGCGAGGCGCGGGCCCGCCCGGCGGACGCCCCGGAGCAGCGGCCGGTCGCCGGTGACGCGCGCCCGGCGCCCGCCACCGGCCTCGCGGGCCTGCGCCGGCGGGGTCCCCGGCGGGGCGAGCCGACGGTCGCGGCGGTCGCGCGGCTGGCCGGGGTGTCGGCGCCCACCGTGTCGAAGGTGCTCAACGGGCGTGCGGGTGTGGCGTCGGAGACCCGGCGCCGGGTGGAGGACGCGTTGCGCGAGCACGGTTACCGCCGACCGGAGGCGGCGGTGCGGGCGCCGAACGTGGAGGTCGTCTTCTACGGGATGCAGAGCTTCCTCGCGGTCGAGATCATGCGCGGGGTCGGGCGGGTGATCGGCGGGCACGAGCTGGCGGTCGGGTTCACCGACGCGGTGCAGCAGACGTCGAGCGGCCGGTCCTGGGCGCACGACCTGCTGGCGCGACGGCCGTTCGGCGTCATCGCCGTGCACCTGGGCTTCACCTCCGAGCAGCACGCCCTGCTCACGGCCAGCGGCATCCCGATGGTCGTCCTGGACCCCACGGGCGAGCCCGAGCACCCGGTGCCCTCGGTCGGGGCGACCAACTGGAGCGGCGGGATCGCCGCCACCCGGCACCTGCTCGACCTCGGGCACCGGCGCATCGCCGTCATCACCGGCCCGGTCGAACGGCTCTGCGCGCGGGCCCGGTTGGAGGGCGCCCGGGCGGCGATGGACGCGCACGGGGCCGGGGTGGACGAGCGGCTGGTGCGCGTCGGGCGGTTCGCCTTCGAGGACGGCCTCGACCACGCCCGGGAGCTGCTGCGGCTCCCCGACCGGCCCACCGCCGTGGTGTGCGGCAACGACCTCCAGGCGCTGGGCGTCTACGAGGCGGCCCGGCAGGCGGGCCTGCGCGTCCCGCAGGACCTCAGCGTGGTCGGCTTCGACGACATCCCCGCCGGCCGCTGGTGCGGGCCGCCGCTGACCACCGTGCGGCAGCCCGCGGCCGAGATGGGGGCCACCGCCGCCGAACTGCTCCTGTCGCTCGTCGCCGGGCGGCCGACCTCCCGGGAGCGCGTCGAACTGGCGACCACGCTCGTCGTCCGCGACAGCACCGCCCCGCCGTGCTGAGACGGGTGTCGCGGTCGGCGCTGCGCTGATCGGGTGGGCGCGGAAGCCGTTTCCACAGCCCCGGGAAGCACCTCGACCCGGTGAACGGCAACGACCGCCGGCCCGACCGGTCCGGCCGCGCGCTCGGCACCGCCTACGACGCCGGGACCACCTGCACCTCAACCCGGCCGGCTACCGCGCGCCGGTGGACGCCGTGCCGACGCACCTGTTCACCACCGGCCGACGACGGCCGACCGCGTCGGTGGGACCGGCCGGTCGGGACGGGTGCGGTGTCGATCGTCGAACCCGTCCACACCCACGACCGCCGGCCCCGGAGCACCCGCGACCACCACGGGGTCGCGGAACGCCGGCGCGTCGATCCGGTCGTGGATCGGTGGTTTCGACGGCGGGGTGGGGGTACTCGACCGGGACGTCGAACAGCCGGCGACACCACCCCGCCCCGGTGACGACGCACTCGCCCGGGCGCACCCGACCCCACTGGACTCCGCCATGGCCGTCATCCCCTGCCCCGACCGCGGTTCGATCGTCACCTACCTCAACCCGGACGTGCTGCACCCGACCGTCTACGTGCGCGGCGTGGTGATCGGTGCGCACGTGGTCGACCCGCAGACCTCCCGCTCCTGGGTGCCCGTGATGCTGCCCGACCGCACCGTGTCGGTGCTGGACACCGCCAAGATCATCCGCACGTGGTCGTTCCGGCGCACCGGCCCGGGGACCGGTTCCGCGACTTGAATCGGGCCACCGGCGGGCCACCGGCACCCCCGCGGCCGGTGACGGTCGTGGTCGAGCCACGCCGTCCTGGTTGCTCCACCCGCATGGATCACAGCAGAGCACCGGTGCCGGAAGCGTCGCATGCGTTCCGCGAGCAGGGGTTCACCCCGTTCACCCCGCCCGGCCACCGCCAGGGGCGCGGGGTGGACCCCGCGTGCTGGACGCCGTGGGCGAGGCGGTACGTCATCCCGGTCAGCGGCCTGGACGACCGCCTCGACAGGCCTGCCGGCCACCACCAGCCCACCTCCCTCGTCTGCGCCACCCTCGACGGGTGGCGGCGGCAGATGGTCCAGCACGGCGAGGAGCTGCTCACCGCGACCCTCGCGCCGGCGCACTCCACCCGCGCGGCGATCGACGACCCGCCCGGCCTGCGCGTCGTGGGCGAGGCCGAGTTCACCGGACCCGGCCGCACGCACACCCTCGACCCCCTCAAGATGGTCGTCGACGTGGCCGAGCTGGGCATCAGCGGCTACCAGGCCGCCGACTGGCTGCGCGAGCACCAGCGCGTCACCGTCGGGCTGTCCGACCACCGGCGCGTCGTCGCCCAGTTCACCCACGCCGACGACCACCGCACCGCCGGCGTGCTGCCCGACGCCCCGGGCGCCCTGACCAAGGCCGCCCAGGACATGTCCGCGCCCCCGCCGGTCGACCTGCCCACGCCGGACGAACTCCAGCCGGAGACGGCGATACCGCCCCGCGACGCGTTCTTCGCCGAGGTCGAGCAGGTGCCCGCGGACCAGGCCGTCGGCCGGATCTGCGCCGGGATGGTCACGCCGTACCCGCCCGGCGCGCCCGCCGTGCTCCCCGGCGAGGTGATCACCGAGGCGGTCGTGGACTCCGTGCGCGGCGGTCTCGGCGCCGGCATGGAACTCCCCGACCCGGCCGACCCGGAGCTGAAGAGCTTCCGGGTGGTGGACCGCAGCCGCTGACGGAGCGCGGGCGTGGGGCGCGGTCCTCCGACGTCGACGCGGTTCACGTCTCGTCCGCCTGGCCGAACCTCCCGGTCTTCGCCTCGGCCTGGTGCGGGTCCGCCCCCCGTTCGCGTTCCGCGATGGCGGTGCGCAACTGGTCCGGTGTCATCCGGTCGTGGTGGACGATGGCGAGGAGGTCGGCTCGTCGGTGCAGTCGTTCGAGTTCTTCTTCGTCCACGGTGGCTCCCCGTGCGGTGGTCGGGCACCTGCCCCGGCTCCGCCGGGTACCCCGCAGCGGGTGCCCGACGCCTCACCGGGTCCGGCGGCACGGCGGACCACCCGACCGCGTGAACCGCTGCTGTGCCCCGTGCCGAGGGGATCGGGACACGTCCGGAGGACGTCCCCCCGCCCCGCGCCCACCGGGCGTGCACCGGGGGCGGACGGGGTGGGCCAGGACGAGCAGCGCCTGAGACGCGTGCTGAAGTTCCTCGTCCGCCGCCTTCCTCTCGCGCCGCCGGTCCGCGCAGGCGATCGCCCGACCGCGGGGTCCGGGGCGGGGAAGGCGCTTCCCGTCGACGGCGGGTCACGCGACGGGCGAGTGGGAGTCGACGACCAGGCGCGCGGTGTCGCGGGCGTGCGCCACGGGGTCCGCCGGGACTCCGCGCAGGAGGCTGCCGAGGACCCCGTTGTAGAGCAGGAGCAGCCTCGACGCCACGGTGCCCGGGTCGACGCACCCGGCGTCCTCGGCCAGGCGGGCGAAGCGTTCGGCGACCAGTCGCGTGTCCTGTTCGACCAGGTCGAACACGGGGTCCGCCCGCCCGTCCGACGGCGCGGGGCGTTCGGAGGCGGTGGCGAGGAAGCAGCACCACTGCGTCGGGCCGGTGGCGGCGCGGAAGGTCTCGATCGCCTCGAAGACCGTCAGCAGGCGCTCACGGGGTGAGCCGGCCCGGTCGACGGCCGCGTCCCAGTGCCGGGTCCACGCCTCCAGCCGCCGTGCCAGCACTTCGCGCAGGAGGTTGTCCTTGCCGCCGAAGTGCTTGTAGAGCGTGACGATCGCGACGCCCGCGGAGGCCGCCACCTGGTCTACGCCGGTGACCGCGATGCCGTTGCGGAAGAAGAGCGCCTCGGCGGCGTCGAGGATGCGCTCCCTGGTGTGCGGGCGACCGGACATGCCCCTAGCATAACGACCGTTGCGCTATAACGAGCGTTATACCGAATGGGGAGCCGGGATGTCGACGACCACCGCGGACCGCCGTGCCGGGTCCGGCCTGGGCACGGCGGTGGCGGGGATGGCCCTGATCGCCGCCACCTACGGGATGGCCAGGTTCGGGGTCGGCCTGTTCGCCCCGGAGCTGGGCGTGCGGCGCCCGGAGCTGGCCGGCGTCCTCGGCTGGGCCGCGGCGGCGCAGTTCACCTCGTACGCCCTGGCCGCCGCGGTGGCCGCGCGGTCGGCCGACCGCCACCCCCGCGCCGGGGTGCTCCTCGCCGGCGTCACGGCGACGGCGGGCTGCCTGGGCGTGGCGGTGGCCGCGGACCCGGTGGTGTTCGTGATCGCGGTCTTCGTCGGCGGGATGGGGGGCGGGTTCGCGTCGCCCGCGCTGGTCCCGGTTGTCGACGCGGTCGTCTCCCGCCGCGCCGCCGCCACGGGGCAGTCCCTGGTGAACTCGGGAACGGCCGTGGGCGTCATCGGCGCCGGCGTGCTGGCCCCGCTCGTCCCCTCGGTCGGCCCTGCCTGGGTGGTGATGGCGCTGGTGTGCGCGGTGGCCGCGCTGGCGACCTGGTACCCGGTGCGGGCACGCGCGGACCTGGCCGCTCCCCGGCGGGCGCCGCGGGCGTCCCGGGCGCCGAGGTCGTGGCGGTCCCTGGTCGTGCCGGGCGCGGCGGCGGTGGTCGCCGGCGCGGGGTCGGCGCTGATCTGGACGTTCGGACCGCTGGCGGTCACCGGAGCCGGCGTCGTGGACGCCGGCGGGGTGGGCGGGCTGTGGATCGCCCTGGGCCTGGGAGGCGTGCTCGGCACGCTGACCGGGGTGGTGGTCGAGCGGTGGGGGAGGCGGCGGGCGTGGTGCCTCTGCGCGGGTGCGTCGGCGCTGGCCGGCGGGGGACTGGCGCTGTCGGTGGGCACGGGCGCGGCCTGGGTGGCGTACGCCTGCATGGCGGTCTTCGGCGCGGGCTACCTGGGGCTGTCCGGTGTGCTGGTCCTCTGGAGCCGGCAGGTCTGGCCGGACGCCGCCGGAGCGGGCACCTCGGTGCTGTTCATCGCCCTGGCCGTCGGGCAGGCGGCGGGCTCCGCCGGCTTCGGGGTGCTCGGGGAGTCCCTGGACTTCGTGACCCTGGGGCTCATCGCCGCGGGCCTCTCGGTGCTGGGCGGGCTGATCCCGTCGACCGGTGGGTCCCACGCGGTGGACTCCCCGAAGTCCGCCGCAACCCGTTCGTAACACCCTCCCATCGGTGGTAGATACGAACCCACGGGGATGCCGCGCGGTTCGTCCGCGCGGCGTCGGGTGCTCGGAGCGGCTGGGGGCCGGTGGTGACTGGGGTGGTTGCGCGGCGTGCGCGGGTGACGGTGCCGGTGGTCCTGGACTACCTGCTGTCGCACCTGGGCTTCTTCGCCGTCCTGCCGGTGCTGCCCGTCCTGCTGGAGCGGTTCGAGCCGGCCGGCGGGGCGGTCTTCGTCGGGGTCGCGCTGTTCGCGTTCAACTTCGCCGTCCGGGGCGCCTCGCTGTTCGTCAGCTCGCTGCTGCACCGGGCGGACGTGCGGGTGGCGATGGCGTTCGGGCTGCTGATGGCCGCCGCCGGGTTCGCCGTGCTGCCGGTGGCACCCGGTGCGGCGGGGATCGTCGCCGCGCTGCTGCTGGCGGGCACGGGGATCAGCACCAACGGGCTGATGGCGCGCGTCTACGTCGCCCTGTCGTTGGAGACCGTCGCCCGCAACACCGTCTTCTCCACCGTGCAGATCGCGGTCAACGTGTCCGCCGCGCTGGGGCCCGTCGTCGCGAACCTCATGCTGGACAACGCGCTCGACACCCTCCTGCTCCTCGCGGTCGCCGGGATGTACGTGCTGGCCGCCGCGGCCGTGCTCGTCCTGGTGCCGGGGGGCGTGCGGCCCGACGACGGCGACGTGCGGCCCCCGCTGCGGTGGGGGTTGCTGCGGGCCGTGGTGGCGGACCCGCACGTGCGACGGGTCTCCCTGATCACCGCGGCCGGCGGGTTCCTGTACGCCCAGTTCTTCTCCGCCGTGGCGCTCCAGGTCGCCCAGGTCACCGACGACCCGGCCTGGCGGGCGGGGATCTTCACCGCCAACGCCGTGCTGGTGGTGGCGCTCCAGGTCCCGGTCACCGCCTACTGCGCGCGCAGGTTGGGCGCGGGCACCCCGCCGACGGTGTTCCTGCTGGTCGGCGTGGGGATCTTCGCCGCCGCGTTCGCGCTGATGGGCATCACCGGCGCGGTCGTCGCCGGGGTGCTCGGCGCGGTGGCGGTGTTCTCCCTCGCCGAGACGTTCTTCACGCCCATGGTCAACACCGCGTTCAGCGTGATCCCCGGCGACCGGCCGGTGGTCGAGCTGTTCAACCTGCGCCAGGTCGCGGCCACCGCCGGCGAGTCGGTGGGCGCGTTCACCGGCGGCGCCCTGTTCCTGACCGCCGCCGCGCACGGCGCACGGCCCCTGTACTGGGGCGCGCTGGCCGTGTTCGGCGTGCTCGCGGTCCTGTTCCACCTCTTCACCCCGGCCCAGGAGGGTTGACCCGTGCGACTGCTGCTCCTCGGATACAACGACGGTGTCCTCACCGCGCTCGACGGTGGCGACACCGAGGTGGTCGTCCTGGAGGAGCGCGACCTGTGGGAGGCCAAGGGGCTCGCCGCGAAGGCCGGGCGCCACCCCTGCCTCGCCGAGGTCGTGTTCGGCCGCTACCAGCAGGACGACCAGTTCCTGGAGGTCGTCGCGGGCCTCACCGGCGTCGACGCGGTGGCGCCGGGACTGGAGTACGCCGTCGTCGCCGCAGCCCGCGCGGCCGGGTCGCTGGGGCTGCCCGGCGCGGGCGTGCGGGCGGCGTCCGTGCTGCGCGACAAGCTGACCCTGCGCGAGGTGACCACCGCGGCGGGCATGCCGGGACCGCGGTTCGCCGAGGTCCGCTCGGCCGACGACATCGCCGCGTTCGCCGGGGGCGGTCCGTGCGTGGTCAAGCCGTCGGGCCGGCAGGCCAGCCTGGGCGTGCTGCTGCTCGACGCGGGCGCGGACGTCGGGGCGGCGTGGGCGGCCACGACGACCGCCGACGAGGGCAACCAGATCGCCGACCGCCCGATGTCCTGGCGGTACCTGGTGGAGGAGCGCCTGCGTGGCCCGGAGTTCAGCACCGAGTGCCTGGTGGCGGGCGGGCAGGTGGTGTTCCTCAACGTCACGGCCAAGCGCACCTCCGCCGGCCCGGCCCCCGTCGAGCTGGGCCACGTGGTGCCCGCCGAGCCCCCCGCCGAGTGGCGCGGACCGGTGGACGACCTGGTGCGCGCGGTCGGGTTCGACACCGGCATCCTGCACGCCGAGTGGGTGCGCACCGCCGACGGGCCGCGCCTGGTCGAGTGCGCGGGCAGGCCGCCCGGCGACAAGATCGTGGACCTGATCGACCTGGCCTACCGGACGAACCTGACCCGGCACTGGGTGGACGCCCTGGCCGGCCGGCCCGTCGACCCGCCCGCGACGGCCTCGCGCGCCGCCGCCATCGCGTTCGTCACCGCCGACCCGGGCACGGTCCTCGCCGTCGACGGGGTGGAGGACGCCTCCGCACTGCCGGGCGTGGAGCGGGTGGACGTCCTGCGCAAGGCCGGGGACACCCTGGCCGACCTGCGCTCGTCCTGGGACCGGGTGGGCTCGGCGATCGCCGTCGGCGACACCCCGGCCGAGGCGGACGCCAGGGCCCGTGCGGCCGTCGCCGCCGTGCGGGTGGACGTGAAGAGCGAGCGCTGACCACCGAGCGCTGACCGACCACCGACCCGGGCGACCGGGCGCGGAACCACCCCGGTGCCCACCGCCGCGCACCGGGTGATCTCGGCTGGAACAACCGATCTCATGGTGACAGGGGAATCACGTGGGCATCCTGCGGGCAGAGGGCTTCATCGAGTTAGCGACCGCCGTCGCGAAGGTGGCGGCGACCAAGGGGAACACCGGTGACGCGGCGCTCACCGCGGCCACGCTCGACGGCAGGCTGCCTGCCGGGATCGGCCTGGCCGCGCTGACCAGACCGGAGGAACGACTGCTCGCGGCGGGCCGGGACGCGCCCCTGGCCGCCGAGGGGCCCGGCTACCGGCTGGCGCTGACGAGGACGGGGCGGCTCGTCATCGGCGCCGGCGTGCCGGACGACGCGCTGCCGGTCGGCGTCGCGGACATCGCCGTGGACCCGGCGGAGCTCCGGGCGCTCCAGGACGTCGAGGACGCCGAGTTCGCCGACGTGGCGGGTTGGCTGGCGGGCCTGCCGCGCGAGCGGGTCGTCGCGATGGTCGAGCGCATCCGGCAGTCGCTGCTGCACATGGCGCCCGTGCTGCTCTACACCGGCGACCGCTGCTACACCAACCTCGGCAGGGGGAACCTGGTCGGCAAGTCCACCCGGATCGACTCGCCCGACTGCGTGCTCGGGCGGCTGCTCGGCGTGCCGGTCGCCGAGTGGGACCACCGGGACGCGACCTTCGTGGCCTGCCTGCACGCCCTGCTGGTGTCCGGGCCGCCGGTGCGCGCCGAGGAGTTCAGCGGCACCCAGCTGCGGCCGGACCGGCTGGAGGCGTTCCTGCGGCAGCGGATCGCGTCCTACCGGGTCGCCGGGCCGGACACCGCCGGCCTGCCCGCGGGGGAGCGGCTGCACGTGCTCGCGGAGGCGTGCGCGGCGGGCCGGGCGGCGGCGGTCGCGGCCGGGGTGCGGCCCTACCGGCTCATCCAGGGCCTGAACCTGAACAAGCAGGAGCACCTCACCAGCACCCCGGTGACCGTCGCCGACGTGCCCGCGCAGGTGCTGGAGACGTTCGCGCTGCTCGTCGAGTCCCCGGTCCCCGGCGACTTCGAGGACGTCGCCCGCGCGTGCGCGACCGCCGCGCCCGGTCTGCGCGAGGCCGGTGGGGACGGGTTCACCAGCCGGTTCGAGCAGGTGCTGCACGAACTGGTGCAGGCGGCCACCGGGGCGACCGGCTCGGACGTGGGCATGTCGCGCGGCCCGCGCAGGCCGCACGAACTCGCCCGGCTCGTCGCGGCGGGGGAGGCGGCCACGGCCGTCGGGTGGACCACCAACGCGTTCTACTGCTGCGTGACCCCGTCGACCGGCTTCGTGGACCGGTTCGCGCGGGCGCCCGAGCAGCTGCCGCAGGTCTTGCGGGCCATCAGCGCCCGGATGCGCTACAACGGCTGGCACTACCTGCCGCACACGATCGGCGTGCACGCCGGGTCCGGTGACCGCGACTGGTTCTACGCACCCACCATGTCCGACGTCACCGACTGGTCCGACCAGCACCACACCGGGCACGTCGCCAACGGCGTCCGGTACGCGATCCGGGTGCCCTTCGGCATCGACCTCGCCGGCGCGCACCGGCCCGGCCTGCACGACTTCCGGCTCATGCGCACCGACGGCGTGCCGTACACCGAGGCGGACCTGCGCGCGTCCGTCGCGGTCGGCGAACTGCTGCGCGCGCTCTACCAGGCCAGTGCCGCGCACCCGGTCGAGTTGGCCGTCACCGACTTCGACAACCCGTGGTACCAGGCCCGATATGATTCCGCCGCGCTGATCGACACTAAGGAAGATGTCCATGTCTGACCCCGTCGTGCTGTTCCTCAACCTGCGCCGCACCCACCTGGAGCACGGCGCCGCGGTGGAGGCGGCCCACCGGCTCGGCTTCGGCGTCGCGCTGATCGCCGACACCGTGCCCGCCGGGCTGCCGGAGCGGATCGTGCGGGTCGTGCACAAGGTGGACACCTACGACCTCGCCGCCGTCGACCGCGCCGTGGACGCGGTGGCCGCCGAGCACGACATCCGCGGTGTCGTCACCTGGTCGGACCGGGACGTGGAGACGGTGAGCCGGATCGCCGAGCGGCTCGGCCTGCCCGCCCCGTCGGTCGGCGCCGCCCGGATCGCGCGCAACAAGTACCTGATGCGGGAGGCGCTGGCCGAGCACCCGCACACCATCCCCCGGTACGCCCGGGTCACCACCTGGGACGAGCTGGCCAAGGCCGCCTCGGACATCGGCTACCCGTCCGTGCTCAAGCCCACGTCGGCGTCGGGCAGCAAGGGGATCTTCGTGGTGCGCTCGGAGGACGAGCTGCGCCCGGCGTTCGACGAGCTGATGCGCTACACCCGCCCCGAGGTCGACAAGGTGTTCGGGGACAACCCGAACGAGCTGATCTTCGAGGAGTTCCTGGTCGGCACCGAGCACAGCGTCGAGGGCTTCGTGGTCGGCGGCGAGGTCGTGGTCGCCGGCATCACCGACAAGGAGACGACCGAGCCGTTCCGGCTGGAGCTGGCGCACACGTTCCCGAGCAGCCTGCCGCCCGCGGTCCAGGACGCGGCCCGCGGGCTGGCGGCGACCGTGGTGTCGGCGATCGGGCTGGACGACTGCACCTTCCACCTGGAGTGCATGGCCGCGCCCGACGGCACGGTGAAGCTGGTGGAGGTCGCGGCCCGGGTGGGCGGGGACTTCATCACCTCGCACCTGGTCGGCCTGGCCACGGGCGTGCCGTTCGCGGAGAACGTCATCCGCGTCGCGACCGGCTCCGCGCCCGTGCCCGGGACCGCGGGCCCCCTGTTCTCCGGGGTGCGCAAGATCATGGCGGACAAGGCGGGCGTGGTGCTCTCCGTGGACGGCGTGGTCGACGCGCTCGCGGTGCCGGGGGTGCGGCACGTCGCCGTCGAGCGCTCGGCCGGCGCGTCCGTCGCCCTGCCGCCGCAGGACTACATGTCCGGCACGCTGGGCGCGGTCATCGCCGTGGGCGACTCGGCCGACGCCGTGCGCGCGACCCTGGCCCGCGCCGTCGAGGCCGTCACCCCGCGGATCTCGTAGTGCGCGCGGTCCTGCTGCTGGGCCACGCGTCCGGCACGCCGCACGGTCGCGACCAGTTGCGCCGCGTCAGCGCCCAGGTGCGCCGCCGCGGCCTGCGGCTGGTGGGCGCCGACGCGGTGGCGGCGACGTCCGACCTGGTGGACGAGACCGCCGTGTTCGACGTGCACGACCCCGCCGCCGCCCGGGCCTGGGCGGCGGCGGGGTCCGTGCGCGTCGACGCGGTGATGACGTTCCGCGAGATGTGCGTGGAGTCCGTCGCCGCGATCGCCGACGAGCTGGGCCTGCCCGGCAACCCGCCGCGGGCGGTGCGCACCGTCCGCACCAAGGACCTGTGCCGCGAGGTGCTCCGCGAGGCGGGACTGCCCCAGCCGGCGTGCGCGGTGGTGTCCGATGTGGACGGTGCGCGGGCCGCGTTGACCGGTCCGGGGCCGTGGATCGTCAAGCCGCGTGACGCCATGGGCAGCGTCGGCGTGTCGCTGGTGTCCGGTGTGGACGACCTGCCGGCCGCGGTGGCCGCGCTGCCCGACGCGAGCGGGCCGTTCCTGGTCGAGGAGTTCGTCACCGGCCCCGAGTACTCCGCCGAGGGCGTCTTCGTCGGCGGCGAGCCGGTGGTGGTCGGCCTGACCGCCAAGTCCACCGGGCCCGGTTTCGTGGAGACCGGGCACCGGATGCCGGCGGTCCTGGACCCGGCCACCGAGGCCGCCGCCCGCGCGGAGGTCGCGCGCGCCCTGCGCGCGGCCGGCTTGACCCACGGGATCTTCCACGTCGAGTTCTGGCTCACCCCCGCGCCGGTGCTCGGTGAGCTGCACGCCCGTCCGGGCGGGGACTTCATCCACGCCATGCTGGAGCACGTCCACCCGGGGCTGGAGCTGTACGGGACCCTGGTGGACGACCTGCTGGGCGTGCCCCCGGCTCCCGTGCCACCCGCCGCCGGGGCGGCCGCCGTGCACTTCCCGCCGGTTCCTCCGGGCACCGTGACCGCGGTGGAGGGCTGGCCGGGCCCGACCACGCCCGGCCTCCTCGCCGCCCACCTGTCGGCCGCGCCCGGCGCCACCGTCCGACCGGTCGCCCACTCGGCCGACCGGCCCGCCGTGCTCGTGGTCGGCGCTCCCGGCGCGGCCGAGGTCGACGACCTGCTGGAGGGATTGGCGGGTGGGGTCCGGATCGAGGTGCGCCCCGAGGAGCGGTGATCCCCGTGCCCCGCCGGCTCAGGTCACCAGGCCCCGGCGGTAGGCGTAGACCACCGCCTGCACGCGGTCGCGCAGGTCGAGCTTGGTGAGGATGCGCGACACGTACGTCTTCACGGTCTCCTGGCTGATCACCAGGGCCGCGGCGATCTCGCCGTTCGACAGGCCGTTGGCGATCAGGCGCAGCACCTCCAGCTCGCGCGGCGCCAGCGGCACGTCGGTCGGGGCTCCCGCCGGCGGCCGGATGCGGGTGGCGTACCTGCCCACCAACTGGCGCGTCACCTCGGGGTCCAGCAGCGCCGCGCCGGCGGCGACGGTGCGGATGCCGTGCAGCAGCCGGTCGGCCGGGGCGTCCTTCAGCAGGAAACCCCCCGCCCCCGCGCGCAGCGCCTCGTACACGTACTCGTCCAGGTTGAACGTCGTCACCACGAGCACCTTGACCGGGTCCGGCACGCCGGTGCCCGCCAGCAGCCGGGTGGCCTCGATGCCGTCGAGGACCGGCATCCGCACGTCCATCACCACCACGTCCGGGCGCAACCGGCCGGCCAGTTCGACCGCGGTCCGCCCGTCACCGCACTCGCCCACCACCTCCAGGTCCGGCTGGGCGCCGATGATCGTCGCGAACCCGGTGCGGATGAGCGCCTGGTCGTCGCAGACCAGGACCCGGATCGGCGCGGTCACGACGTCCCCCCGGCGGGGATGCGGGCCCGGACGACGAAACCGCCGCCCGGTCGCCCACCCGCGTCGAACTCGCCGCCCAGCACGTCGACCCGTTCGCGGAGCCCGGTGAGGCCGCGCCCGTTGCCGCCGGGCGGGGCGGGACCCGCCCCCGCGCCCTCCGTGGTCACCTCCACGGCGATCCCCCCGGTGGTGTGGTGGACGCGGACCGCCGTACGGCTGCCGCGGGCGTGCTTGAGCGCGTTCGTCAGCGCCTCCTGCACGACCCGGTAGGCCGCGCCCTCGGCGCTGCCCGCCGTCTCCCGCGGCCGGCCCTCCTCGTGGAACTCGACCGGCTGGCCCGCCTGCCGCGTCTGCTCGACCAGGGCGGTCAGCCCACCGGGGGAGCGCGCCCCCGGCGGGGCGCCGTGGTCCGGGTCGAGCAGGTCGAGCAGGTGCCGCAGGTCGGAGATGGCCCGGCGGCCGGTGTCGGTGACGGCGGTGAGGGTCCGGTCGAGGCGTTCCGGGGCGGCGGTCAGGCAGCGCGCCGCCTCGGCCTGGACGACCATGGCCGTCACGTGGTGCGTCACCACGTCGTGCAGCTCGCGCGCGATCCGCGTGCGCTCGGCGGCCCGGGTGGTCTCGGCGACGTGCCGCCGGCGCTCCGCCTCGGCCTCCCGCGACAACCGCAGCCACGCCCCGGCGCCCCACGCGACGGCCAGTGCCAGGTAGAACGTCACGTACCCGGCCACGCCCTCGTCCACCCCGCGCCGTTCGAGCGCGACCGCCAGCGGCACGTACGCGGCGGACACCAGGGCGGCGGCGGTCCGGCGGTGCCGCTCCAGGTGGGCGCCCGCGCTCAGCAGCGCCACGGGCAGCGCGATGGTGGCGAAGGTGTGGAACCCGTGGAGCTGGTCGACGGCGAAGCCCAGCGCCACCAGGGCCAGGCAGGCGGCGGGCCACCGCCTGCGCACGACCAGCGGGAGGCACTCGAGCGCGACCACCGCGACGGTCAGCGCGTCGAACGGGCGGTGCGGCAGGGCGCCGAGCTGCGTCCCGTAGTCGCCCGTGCCCGGCAGCAGCGACACGGCGGCGAGCAGCAGGGCGGGCGGGAGGTCGCGGACCGCGACGTCGCACCGACGCCACAGGTCCTGGAGCCGCCGGACGTCGATCACGGGGCGAGCGTAGCGGCGACGCGGTCCGCGCGACGGCGCGGGACGACGTGGCCCCGGCGGTGCGCCAGCAGCAGGAACACGGCCGTCAGCACCACACCGGCCGCCACCGCGTAGAGGCTCCCCTCGGGGCCGAACGCGCCGCCGGTGATCGGGGTGGGACCGGAGAGGGTCGCGTCCAGCAGGCCCTTCGCCGTGTCGCCGCCCGAGACCTCGGCACCGAAGACACCGCCCAGGGCGAAGTTCCAGCCGAAGTGCAGCCCGATCGGCACCCACAGGGTGCGGGTGGCGGCGTAGGCGGCGGCGAGCATGAAGCCCGCCTCGATCGAGATGGCGACCGCGCCCCACGGGCTCGCGTCCGGGTTGAACAGGTGCGACGCGCCGAACACCACGCCGGTGAACAGCAGCGCGACCCACGTGCCGGTGCGCTCCTCGACGATGCGGAACAGGACGCCGCGGTAGAGCAGTTCCTCCGTCACGGCGGCGGCGGCCATGAAGCCGAGCAGCCCCACCGCACCCGTGGGGGAACCCCAGCCGTCGACCTCGTAGTGGCCGAGCAGGGCGATGCCGAGGATGACGGCCCCGCACATCGCGACGCCGATCAGCAGCCCGCGGCCGATCGCGGCGGCGGCCCCGTCCCGCCCCACCTCGACGGGCGCCCGGCGTTCGGTCCGCCGCACCACCCACGCGTAGGCGAGCACCGCGAGCACCGCCGTCGCGGTCCCGAGCGCGAGCGCGAGCCAGGGGTTCCCCCGCGCGGCGGCGACCCCCTGGTTGCCGACGAGCGCGACCGCGAGGACGGTCACGAGCTGTTCCGCGAATCGCACGACTGCTCCTTCCCCTGGCCGCGACGGGGTGCCGCGGCCAGGGGAACGCTAGTGAGCGCACGACCTCCGGATCATCACCGCGAGGTGGACACCCGCGGGTAGCTCGCGCGGGGGACAAGCGGCCCGCCACGCCGCCGGTGCCGCCGTCCCCGCAGTGGTCCTCGTCGCACGCGCCCACTCGTCCCCTCGGGCCGCGACGAGGTGATCGCGGCGGCCCGGCCGGCTCGTGCCCGGTCCTCCGAGCACGGCCGAACCCCGTCGCGGCGCCGCTCCGACCGGGTGGTGCGCCGGCGGGGTCAGCGCCAGCCGAGGGCCGGGGCGACGTGGGTGAGGATGCTGTCGAGGACGTGGGTGTTGTAGTCGACGCCGAGCTGGTTGGGCACGGTCAGCAGCAGCGTGTCGGCCTCGGCGATCGCCTCGTCGGCGGCCAGCTGTCCGATCAGGACGTCGGGTTCGGCGGCGTAGGTGCGGCCGAAGACGGCCCTGGTGTCGGCGTCGATGTAGCCGACCTTGTCGGTGCTGTCGCCGTCGTCGCCGAAGTAGGCGTGGTCGAGGTCGGAGGTGAGGGCGAAGATGCTGCGCGAGACCGAGACGCGGGGCTCGCGCTCCCACCCGGCTTCCGCCCACGCCTTGCGGAACGCCCGGATCTGCTCGGCCTGCTGGACGTGGAACGGCGCCCCGCCCTCGTCGTTCTTCAGCGTCGAGCTCATCAGGTGCATGCCCTGCCGCGCCGCCCAGACGGCGGTGGCGTTGGAACCGGCGCCCCACCAGATCCGGTCGCGCAGGCCCGGCGAGTGCGGCTCGACGCGCAGCAGCCCCGGCGGGTTGGGGAACATCGGGCGCGGGTTGGGCCGGGCGAACCCCTTGCCGTGCAGCACCTCCAGCAGCACCTCGGTGTGCTTGCGGGCCATGTCGGCGTCGGTCTCGCCCTCGCTCGGCTGGTAGCCGAAGTAGCGCCAGCCGTCGACCACCTGCTCCGGCGATCCCCGGGAGAGGCCGAGCTGGAGCCTGCCGCCGGAGATCAGGTCGGCGGCCCCGGCGTCCTCGGCCGTGTACATCGGGTTCTCGTAGCGCATGTCGATCACGCCGGTGCCGATCTCGATGCGCTCGGTCCGGGCTCCGATCGCGGCCAGCAGCGGGAACGGCGACGCCAGCTGCCTGGCGAAGTGGTGCACCCGGAAGTAGGCGCCGTCCGCACCCAGCTCCTCGGCGGCCACGGCCAGGTCGACGGCCTGCACCAGGGCGTCCGCCGCCGTCCTGGTCTGCGAGTGCGGGCTGTCGGACCAGTGCCCGAAGGACAGGAAACCGATTTTCTTCACGTCCGGGGCAACGCCCCGCCGCGCTGGTTGATTCCTCAACTACTTTGCCCGGTCAGGTGGCGGGCACGCCCTCCACGATCGACAGGCGGGTGTCGGTCGGGAGCACCCTGGTCAGGCGGAAGCCGGCCCGGGCGAACAGGGCGTCGAAGTCGGCGCGGGTGCGTTCCCGGCCGGTGAACGAGCTCATCATGAGCAGGTCGATGACCTTGCCGGGATCGGGGTCGTTCCCGGGCGGCACGACGGCGTCGACGACCAGGACGCGGCCGCGGTCGGAGACGGCCCGGCGGCACTGGCGCAGGATGCGCAGCGCGTGCTCGTCGTCCCAGTCGTGCAGGATGCGCTTGAGCAGGTAGGCGTCGCCGGGTGGGGCCTCGGTGAAGAAGTCGCCCGCGGCGAGGTCCCAGCGGTCGTGGGCGCCGAGTTCGCCGAGCCGGTGGCCCGCGAGCACGTGCGGCTGGTCGAAGAGGACCCCACGCGCGTCCGGGTGCTCCCGCAGCACGGACAGCAGCAGGCCGCCGTGGCCGCCGCCGACGTCGACGACCGTGGCGTCGGGCGGCAGGTCGAAAGCCCGCGCGACGACGGGGTTCTCCGGGTCGGACATCGACGCCATGCCGACGTGGAAGACCGCCGCCGTCTCGGGGTCGCGGGCGAAGTGCTCGAAGAACGGCATCCCGAACAGCCGGTCGAACGGCGTCCTCCCGGTCCGCACGGTCTCCTCCAGCTCGCCGGCGGGCCGCCAGAACGTCGTGTCGGTGATCATGAGGACCGCCGGGGTGAACGACGACGCCACGTCGGTGCGCAGCAGCTCCGCCGAGGGGGTCAGGGCGAACCGGCCGGCGTCGTCCTCGGTGAAGATGCCCCGGGTGGCGAGCAGGCGCAGCACCCGGTGCAGGTTGAGCGGGTCGGCGCCGACCGCCCCGGCCAGTTCGGCGACCGGGCGCGGCCCGTCGACCAGGTGGTCGGCCACGCCCAGCGCCGCGGCGGCGCGCAGCGCGGCCGGGAACAGGTAGCTCAGCGCGAGGTCCATGAGGGCGAAGCGGAGGTCGTCCTCCGCCGGCCGTGCGATCGGGTCGGGGGAGTCCGCGGCAGATGTCACCACATGTACTGTATTGACTACACATGGTGATCGCCAGTGTCGGTTCCCGACCACCCGGCGATCGCCCACCTGTCCCGCGACAGCCTCTCCGGGCCCGACGGCGAGGAGTCGCCCACCGAGCAGCCGGGCGCCGTCGTCCCCGCCGCGCCGGTGACCGACGCGCCCGTGGCGGGGCGTCACCCGTCCGGCGTCCCCCGGCACGCGGCGCGCCGGGGCGTCCTGGGACAATCAGGCCGTTGAAATGCCTGAAAGGATGTGCTCGCCGTGGATCGCTCGACCGAAGCGGATTGGATTTCGAGGCTTGCGGACGAGGTGCTGGCCGAAGCCGATCGCCTCGCTCCGGGCAAACCCGTCGTGTGCGCCTCGGGGCTGAGCCCGTCCGGGCCGATCCACCTGGGCAACCTGCGCGAGGTGATGACGCCCCACTTCGTCGCCGACGAGATCCGGCGGCGCGGGCGGGAGTGCGAGCACCTGATCTCGTGGGACGACTACGACCGGTTCCGCCGGGTCCCGGCCGGCATCGACCCGTCGTGGGAGGAGCACATCGGCAAGCCGCTCACCGCGGTGCCCGCCCCGCCCGGCAGCCCGCACCCGAACTGGGCGGAGCACTTCAAGGCGGCGATGATCGAGTCGCTCGCCGAGTTGGGCGTCACCTACCGCGGCATCAGCCAGACCGAGCAGTACACGTCGGGCCGCTACCGCGACCAGGTCCTGCTCGCCATGCGGGAGCGCGACCGCATCGACGCGATCCTGGGCCGCTTCCGCACCAGGAAGAAGACCGAGCCGGCCGACGACCCGGACGGCTCGGGCGACGCGGCGCCCCGGGGGCGGTACTACCCCTTCAAGCCGTACTGCTCGGCGTGCGGCAAGGACCTCACCACGATCACGGCCTACGACGACGACACCACCGAGATGACCTACACGTGCGCCTGCGGCCACGGTGAGGCGGTCCTGCTCTCCGAGTTCACCGGGGGCAAGCTCGTGTGGAAGGTCGACTGGCCGATGCGCTGGGCCTACGAGGGCGTGGCGTTCGAGCCGTCGGGCGTCGACCACTCGTCCCCGGGCTCCTCGTTCGAGGTCGGCGGGCACATCGTGCGCGAGGTCTTCGGCGGTCGGCAGCCGATCGGCCCGATGTACGCGTTCGTCGGGATCACCGGCATGGCCAAGATGAGCAGCTCCGCGGGCGCGGTCCCGACGCCGGGCGACGCGCTGCGCATCATGGAGCCGGCCGTGCTGCGCTGGCTCTACAGCCGCCGCAAGCCCAACCAGTCGTTCAAGATCGCCTTCGACCAGGAGATCTACCGCCTGTACGACGAGTGGGACGCCCTGGAGCAGCGGGTGCGCCAGGGCGCCGCGAACCATGCCGACGCCACCGCCCACGAGCGCGCGGTCAGCACCGCCGAGGTGCGCCTGCCCGCCACGCCGCGCCCGGTCTCCTACCGGATGCTGGCCTCGATGGCCGACATCACCACCGGCGACGAGGAGCAGATGCTGCGCATCCTCGGCGGCGTGGACGGCGAGGACCCGATCACCGGCCTGGACGAGGTCCGGCCTCGGCTCGACTGCGCGCGGCGGTGGGTGGAGCGCTACCTGCCCGCCGACCAGCACACGCGGGTCCTGGACGAGCCGGACGCCGAGCTGGCGGCCTCGCTGGACGACGAGCAGCGGCAGATGGTCGGCAAGCTGCTCGAACGCCTGGACGAGCACTGGACGCTCGACGGCCTCACCCGGCTGGTGTACGGCGTGCCCAAGCTCCAGGCCGGTCTGGACATGGACGCGGCCCCGACACCGGAGCTGAAGGTGCTCCAGCGGTCGTTCTTCGTGCTGCTGTACCGGGCGCTGATCGGCCGGGACACCGGGCCCCGCCTGCCCACGCTGCTGCTGGCGACCGGACCGGACCGGGTGCGCAAGCTCCTGGGCAACTGACCGCGCGGTCGGCGGCCGGTCCTCCGCCGGCCGCCGACCACCCGCGGTGACGTGCGAACGGGCCCGTCCCGCCGGCAACGGGCGGGTCGGGCGACCGGGGCGTCGGGAACAGCTCCACCGCGGACCCGACGCTCCGCGGTGCGCGGTCACCTCGTCGGTGCCACGCCCACCGTCGCCGGCCGCAACCGGGCCGGGGTTCAGCCGGCCGCGCCGAACACCTCGGTCAGCAGCGCGGCCGCGTCCTCCGGGGCGCGGACGTCGAACTGGAGGTCGCCGGCCGACAGGTGCAGGCTGAACTCGAAGAACGCGCAGCACCGCTGCTCGGCGGCGGCCAGTCCGGCGACCCGCCCGGCCAGGTTCGCGGGCAGGGTGATCCGCAGCCCCCGGTCGATCGCCCACCTGCCGGTGGCCCGCTCCAGCAGGCGCCGCCACGCGCGGACGCGTTCCGCCCGGTCGTCGTCGCCGAGGGCGCACGCGATCGGCGACGCGTCCCGTTCGCCGGGGCGGGGGCCGCGCGGCTCGACGGTCACCGGCACGGGCACCGGCCCGCCGTGCGGGAGGCCGCAGCCGGGTGCGCAGCGGCCGGGCGGTGGCGGGCCGTCCATCTCGTCCAGTGCGCCGCGCAGCCGGTCGGTGAAGGAGTTCAGCTCGGCGGCGGTCCGCTCGGTCCGGGCGATGCGCTCCCGGAGCATCGGCCGGAGCCGGCGGCGCACGTCGGTGCACACCCCGTCCTCCCCGACGGCGAGCAGGCCCCTGATCTCCTCCAACGGCAGGCCGGGGCGCTTGCCCGCGGTGATGAAGCCCAGGCGCTCGACCGCGTCGTCGCCGTAGAGCCGGTAGCCGGACCCCGACCGCTGCGCCGGCAGCAGGCCTGCCTGCTCGTAGAAGCGCAGGGTGGTGGGGCGCAACCCGACCCGCTCGGCCAGTTGCGAGATGCGGTACGTGGTCACCCGGCGACGGTAGGCCTTCGAGTCGACTGGAAGGTCAAGCCGGAACCGGGCGCCCGGTCACCGGTGGTACCCGCCCGTCGGCCACCACCGCGCGTCCGTGGCCGGCGGGTGGCCCCGCACGGTCACCGGCACGGCCTGCCTGCGCGAGGCCCGCACCAGGACGGCCGGCCAGACCAGGCCGATCGCCGAGATCACCGCGAGCCCGATCCAGGTGAACGCGGTGAACAGCTGCACCCGGGTCGCCGCGGGCTCGGGCAGGTAGCCCGACTCCAACGCCCGCCGCTGCCCCGGCTGCTCGGTGAGCACCAGCGTGATCAGCACGGCGATGCTGTTCACGGAGTCCCACAGCGCGTGCAGCAGGGACACGCCCCGGCAGGCGGCGAGCAGGCGCCCGGTGAGCAGGAAGTGCTCGCGGGTGCTGCGGGAGAACAGCACGCAGCCGAGGACGGAGCGCGGACGCCTGCCGGCCCATGGGTCGGGCTGGGTGTCGCTGGAGTGGGAACGAGCCTGGTAACCCGACCTCGCCCCGCTGCCGGTCCCGCTGCGCGCCGTTGCCGACTGGTACGCCCGGTGGCGACCGGAGGGGACCGCGACACGGTGACCGGGCCGTGGTGACCGGGCCGCGGGTGCCGATGGGGGAGAGGCCATCGGCACCCGCGGTGGGAACGGCGTTGTTCCCGGTCGGTGTGTCAGTTGGCGGGTTCGCCGGAGGGTGCGCGCAGTTGCGTGCCGAGGCGGACGGGCGTGCCGAAGTTGGGCGTGCCGTCGGCGTTCCAGGTGAACTTCTGGGCGCGGGTGGAGCGGTTCATGTCGCAGCCGCCGCCGGCGGAGTCGTTGGCGTGGTAGACGATCCAGTCCTCGGTGCCGTCGGGGGACTTGAAGAACCCGTTGTGGCCGGGGGCGAAGACGCCGTTGCCGTCGTTGCGCTGGAAGACGGGGTTGGGCGACTTCGTCCAGTGGGCGCGGTTGAGCGGGTCGCTGCCGGTCAACGTCAGCAGGCCCAGCTTGTAGTCCGGGCCCCAGCACGCGCTGGCCGAGTAGACGACCATGGTGCGGCCGTTGTGGTACAGCGGTTCCGCGCCTTCGTTGACCGGGTGCGTCTGCCGTTCCCAGGACAGGGTGGGTTGGGAGATGGTGCGTCGCGGCCCGCTGGTGGTGTAGGGGTTGGACAGCGGGGTGATGGTGAGCGACTGGGTGCCGTCGGTCGCGCTGCCCAGCAGGTACAGCCTGCCGCCGTGTTGCAGGATGCTGGGGTCCAGCTCCCAGGTGTTGCCCAGGTCGGCCTTGAAGCTGTACGGGCCCATCGGGTCGGAGCCCGCGCTTTCGAGGACGTGCAGGCGTTGGGTGGGGTTGAAGTCGGGCACGTTCTGCCCGGCGACGTAGTAGAGGTACCAGCGCCCGTTGAGCAGGTGGAACTCCGGGGCCCACATGTTGCAGCAGCCGTTCGGGCGACCCGCGAGGTTGAACACCACCTGGTCGGCCGCCGTGGCCAGGCCCGCGAGGGTGCGGGAGCGGCGCATGGTGATCGTGGAGTTCCACGTCGTGGTGGCCAGGTGGTAGTAGCCGTTGTGGTACTGGAGCCACGGGTCCGGGCCGTTGCGCTTGATCGGGTTCGCGAACGTGCCCGGCGTGCTCGACCCCAGCTTGACCAGCTGCCACTGCTGGTTGGCGCCGCCGGTGTCGGGCCACTGGACGACCTGGGCGCCGTCGGCGGTGGAGAAGTCGAGCACGTCGACCGCCTTGCCGCCGGCGCGGTTGAGCAGGCGCACGTGGCCGCCGTCGGAGTCGGCGAGGCGGAACTGCTGGCTCGTGCGGTTGGCGTCGGTGTTCTGCACCAGGCCGGTGCGGTCGGCGGTGGAGGGGAAGTCCAGCACCTTGCCGCTGTGGCGCGACCTCAGCCGGTAGTAGCCGCCGCCCGAGTCGACGAACTGCCACTGCTGCCACGCCCCGTCGTTGCGGGTGTACTGCGAGATCCGCGCGCCGTCGTTCGTGGCGAGGTCGTACACGTCGAGCGCTTTGCCGCTGTTGCGGTTGACCAGCACGTAGGAGGCGCTGGTGTCCACGGTGGCCGCCGACGCCGCCGGTGGCAGCGCGGAGGTGAGGCCGCCGAACAAGGCGGTGGTGGTGGCCAGGACGAGAGTGGTCCGCCGTCGTCGGAGCGAACCGGTGGTGATCGTTGTCAAGATCTTCTCCCTGCGACGCTGCACGGGATTCGCGTGCGGTCAGTAGACGTAGGGCCAGCCGGCCGAGTCGAGCCTGAGCAGGTTGATGCCGAGCAGCGACGCGCCGTTGTCGGCGTAGTAGTGGTAGAAGAGGACGTCGCCGTCGCCGTCCGCCAGCACGTCCTGGTGGCCGGGTCCGTGGACGCTGCCCTGACCGGCCAGGATCTCGGTGCCACCGCCGGAGGTGAGCGCGGTGCCGTTGCGGTCGACGTAGGGGCCGGTGACGCTGGTCGAGCGGCCGACCATCACCCGGTAGGTGCTCGCCGCGCCCTGGCAGCACCGGTCGAACGACACGAACAGGTAGTAGTAGCTGCCGCGCTTGACGATGTTCGGAGCCTCGATCGCCCCGCCGTTGCGCCCGGCGATGGAGCGCACCGTGCTGTCCGAGCGCAGCCCGGTGGACGGGTTGAGCGCGATCATCTTGATGCCCGACCAGAACGAGCCGAAGCTCAACCACCAGCGGCCCGAGTCGTCGACGACCAGGTCGGGGTCGATGGCGTTGAAGTTGTCGCTGGTGCGCGACTCGACCACCAGGCCGCGGTTGGTCCACGTGCCCGAATTGCCGCTGGGGCTGGTGGCCAGGAAGATCGCCGACCGGTTCGAGCCGAACGTGGAGGCCGAGTAGTACAGGTAGTACTGGCCGTTGCTGTAGGACAGGTCCGGCGCCCACAGGTTGCGCGAGTTGTTGGTGTAGGTGTTCGCCCACGGCGTGCCGCCGGGGAAGGCCGCGCCGGCGTTGCGGAACGCGGTGCGGTCGCTGGAGGTCTTGAGCGCGATTCCGTTGCCGGTGTGCGCGATCAGGTAGCTGCCGTCCGAGCGCTTGACGGCGCTCGGGTCGTGCACGCCGATGTCACCGGTCACCCGGCCGGGTGCGGGGTAGGCCGACGCGTGCGGTGCCACCGCGACCGTCACGGCGAGCGTGCTCAACAGCGTCAACGCCAGTTTCCTCAATGAGACCACGTTGTCCCCTAATGCGTCGGATCGGGTGGCGGCGGCTGTGCTGCGCGGGTCGCAGCGGTGCGCGCGCTTCCGGGGAGCGCTCCTCGACCATAGGAGGTGAGTGGCGAGCGGGCAAGACCACCTGTTATCGCTAACAAAGCTTGTTGTGGTCGAATCCGTTCGAATCTGTATCGTTCACATTGCCCTTACCAGCTTGTTTCGGCGGACGATTCTTGCTGTCCCAGTCGTGCTGCCGCAAAATTTTGTGACCGCTAACAGTCGAACATGGGTACGCGCGTGTGCCCGGCTCGTCGGCTCGGGCACACGCGCGTGGTCCGCGGGGCGGGTCAGCCCGCGTAGTGGATGTCGGGTCGGGGCGGGGTGGTCATGCCGTTGCCGATGTGGAAGCTGGGGTGCGGGGGTTGGTTGTAGGCGGTGTTCTGCCAGGCGATGGCGACGCGGTACTGGGTGTCGTGCATGAGGGTGGGAATGCGCCGGTCGGTCCGGGTGGGCGTCGAGTAGACGCGCAGGGCGGTGTTGTCGCCGGTGCGCCAGACGACTTCCTCGCGCCAGTCGCCGAGGATGTCGCCGGAGAGGGCGGGGGTGGCCTTGGTGCCGTTGTTGGAGGTCACGCCGGCGCCGGTGAGCAGGCGGGTGTCGCCGCCGGTGCCGTACTTGTCGATGCGGGTCTGGTCGAGCAGTTCACGGCTGGGGTCGCCGTCCCACCAGATGAGGAAGTTCGCCGAGGACGGCTTGCGGCCGACGTTCGCGCCGCTCGGGCTGCGCAGGCTGCCGTCCGCCGACGACCAGGACTCGGCGCCGGGGCTGCCGGGGTGGATGTCCCCGGAGACGCCGCGGCCGTTGTCGCTGCCCGAGGCGGTGGTCCACAGGCGCTGACCGGTGCGGGCGTCGGCGAACCAGGAGCCGGGCTTGGAGGTGTCCTCGGAGACCTTGAAGTACTCGAGGCCCGGGCGGGCGGGGTCGAGGTCGCCGACGTGGCCGGCATCGCCGTGCCCGAGGCCCGTGGTCCACAGGCCGCGGCCGTTGTCGTCGATCGTGGCCGCGCCGTAGACGATCTCGTCGCGGCCGTCCTGGTCGACGTCGGCGATGCTCAGCGAGTGGTTGCCCTGCCCGGCGTAGCCGGAGTTGCCCGACGCGTTGGAGTCGAACGTCCAGCGCTTGGTCAGCGTGCCGTTGCGGAAGTCCCAGGCGGCGACCACCGCGCGGGTGTAGTAGCCGCGCGCCATGACCAGGCTGGGTCGGGCGCCGTCGAGGTAGGCGGTGCCCGCCAGGAAGCGGTCCACCCGGTTGCCGTAGCTGTCGCCCCAGGAGGAGACGGTGCCACGCGGCGGGTCGTAGTTGACCGTGGACACCGCCGCGCCGGTCCGGCCGTCGAACATGGTCAGGAACTCCGGGCCGGCGAGGACGTAGCCGGAGGAGTTGCGGTGGTCGGCGGAGGCGTTGCCGATCACCGCGCCCCGGCCGTCCCGGGTGCCGTCGGCGGTCTTCATCGCCACCTCGGCCCGACCGTCGCCGTCGTAGTCGTAGACCTGGAACTGCGTGTAGTGCGCCCCCGCCCGGATGTTGCGCCCCAGGTCGATGCGCCACAACCGGGTGCCCTGGAGGCTGTAGGCGTCGACGAAGACGTTGCCGGTCACGCCGGACTGGGAGTTGTCCTTGGCGTTGTCCGGGTCCCACTTGAGCACGAACTCGTAGTCCCCGTCGCCGTCCAGGTCGCCGACGCTCGCGTCGTTGGCGACGTAGCCGCTGCCCGGCGACTGGATCGGCACGTCGCGGTAACCGGAAGCGAACGCCAGCGACGCGGGGGAGGCGGCCTGCTCGGTGCCGTTGACCACGGCGCGCACGGTGTAGGACGCGTCCGCCGCCGCACCACCGTCGAGGTAGTTCGTCGAGGTGGTGATCGGCGAGGAGTTCAGCTTCGTGCCGCCCCGGTAGACGTTGAACCCGACGTCCTGCGGATCACCTCCCGACAACCGCCAACTCACCAGGTTCCCGCTGCCCGACCGCACGCTGACCACACCCCGGTCCAACCGCTCCACCTGCTTGCGGCCGGTCGGGTCGCCGGGCGCGGGGTTGGAGGTCGTGGTCGTGGTGGTCACGCCGGTCGTGGTGGTCGTAGTGCTCGTGGTGGTGGTCGGGTTGACGCCGCCCGTGCACGTCGTGCCGTTGAGCGCGAACGAGGAGGGCGTGCCGACGTCACTGCCGCTCGTGGTCCCGTTGAACCCGAACGTCACCGTGCCGCCGGTCGGGACCTGTCGGTTGAAGTCCACGTTGGACGCCGTCACGCTCGCGCCCGAGGCGGCGAACTCGGCGTTCCAGCCCTGGCCGTACCGCTCGGTGCCGGGGAACGCCCAGGTCAGCCGCCACCCGTCCACCGGATCGCCCAGGTTCGTGACGGTCACGGCGGCGGTGAACCCGCCCGGCCACTTGTTCTGCACCGTGTAGTCGACCTTGCAGCCGGGCGCGGCCGAGGCCACTCCCGCTATCAGGAGGCCGCCGGTCAATGCGCTGATCGCCGCGGCGGCAGCGACCACTCGCACCCGCGAGGTTGTGAGCACCGTTGCTCCATTCGCTCGTCCAATCCCGGGAGCGCTCCCAGGAATGGTCTGGTGTGTCCCTGCGTTCGTGGCGGTCGCAGGAGGGGTTTCCTTCTGTGGTGAAACGATTCAATAAGACCTGTGTGGAATTATGGAAAGCGCTATCCGGCTGGTGTGGCGTAGTTGCTCCGTTTGCCTGGTGAGGTGTGGAGAACTCCCGATCACGTTGCTGCTCAGGCTGTTCGATCGCCGACGGCGGGTGAGCTAGACCGTACGAACGTCGCCGTCCTGGTGTCAACAGCTCTGCCGAAAAGTTTCGCCCCGCGCCCGCTGCCTCGGTGTCGCGTCTCGCTTGGTGGTGGATCAGGTGGGCGCTTCATCGCCCGAATGGTGCAGTGCCAATACCGAATTCATCTGGGAGCGTTACCAGTAGGTCCGGCCTCCTGGCGGACCTGGGCGGTGTGTCTCGTGGCGGCGGGGCACACCGCCGTTCGCTTCTGTCACCGGCCGGCGGGGAGGTCCCGTCCAGTGGACCTCCCCGCCGGCCGGGCGATCAGGAGACCTCGGGGTGGATCTGCGTCTCCCGACCGGTGACGACGTCGATCGCGAACACCCGCTCGACCCTGGGGTTGGCCTGGAGCGCCGGGAAGTCCGCCAGCGCGACCGGGTCGTCCTCGGCGCGGTTGGGGCCGACCAGGACGTAGACGTCGCCGTTGGCGCTGCGGGCGGGGCTGGCGGAGACGGTGTCCGACACCTCGCGGCCCGACTGCCCGGCCGCTTCGGAACCTGACTGGTCGCGACCGTCCAGGTTGGTCATGAACTCGACCAGGTCCATGAGGGAGTGCCGCTGCCCCCGGGCGTCGATGGTGTCGCCGGCCCAGAAGAAGGAGCCTTCGCCCTTGGTGGCGAGGATGTCGCGGATGTTCTCCTGCCAGCGCTCGCCCTCCTCGACGGGGAGGTCGCGCAGGTCGAGGCACGGCTTGCCGTCCACCGTGGTGACGGGGAAGCCGTGCTGGTCGCGCTCCGACCGCTCACCCTGCTCACCGCCGCCGCCCGCACCGCCGCCTTCGCCGCCACGACCCTCGTGATCGCGCTCCTCGCGGTCCCGGTCGCGGCCTTCGTGGTCCCGGCCCGGGTGCTCCCGGCCCTGGTGGTCGCGGACTTCGCCGTCACGGCCGTGACGATCGTGGTCCTTGTGATCGCCGCTCTGCTGGTCACGACCGTCGCCGTGTCGGCCGGGACGTTCCTCACCCGAGGCGTCACGGTCGCCGCGACCGCCCTGTCCCCCTGGCGGCTGTTCGCCGCGATCAGGGGTGTCGGGAAGCGTGCCGCCTGGAGCGCCCGAACCGCTGCCCGTCCCGAGGTCGGGGATGCCGGGCTGCTTGAACAGGTCTTTCGGCACCTCGGGGATCGGGGGCGTCGCCGGTGGGGTCATGCCTCCGGACGGCGTCGTCCCACTGGAGCCCGAAGGCGCGCCAGCGCTGCCACCCGTACCCAGGTCGGGGATGCCGGGCTGCTTGAACAGGTCCTTCGGGACCTCGGGAATGGGTGGCATCGGTGGTGGGGTCGGCGTTGCCGCGTTCGATCCCGAGGGTGTGCTGGAGCCGCCCGAAGTCCCCGAGCCGCCCGAAGTCCCCGAGCCGCTGCCGGGCAGGCTGCCGGAGCCGCCGGTCGAGGTGCTGCCCGTGCCGAGGTCGGGGATGCCGGGCTGCTCGAACAGGTCCTTCGGCACCTCCGGGATCGGAGGCATGGGCGGCGGCGTGGTGCCCGCTGAGGGCGTGGTGCCTGCTGCCGGGGTGGTGCCGCCGGTCGGGGTCTTCGCGCCTGCCGTCGACTCGGCACCGGTGCGGTCGGTCGCGGGACTGTTCCTGAGGGCGTCCGCGAGGCCGCCACCGCCACCGGTCCCGGTGCCGCTGGGGACGGCAGGCGGATCGGGGATCTCGGGGAAGGCGGGCACGGGTGCCGGGGTCTGGGGCGTCGCGGACCGGGTGGGTGCGGACTGGGCCGGTGCGGACTGGGCCGGTGCGGACTGGGCCGGTGCGGACTGGGCCGGTGCGGACTGGGCCGGTGCGGACTGGGCCGGTGCGGACTGGGCCGGTGCGGACTGGGCCGGTGCGGACTGGGCCGGTGCGGCGGGCATCCGGGCGGCTGCGGCCCTGGTGCCCTCCGCCGAACCGCCGCCACCCGGGGTGGAGGACGTGCCCGCCGGGACCGTCGGCGTCGGGGGCATCTGACCGGTGGGGACTCCGCCCGCCTGGGCGGTCGGCGCACCGCCGCCCTGGCCCGTGGGCACGGCCTGGGCGGTGGGGGTCTCGGGGCCGGTGGACTTCGAGGCGTGCGTGGTGCCGTCCGCGCCGGGGACGTCCGCCGTCGGCGTGACCGGCGGACCGTCGGTCCGGGACGGGGCGCCGTCGCCACCATCCGGAGCGCCGGGAACCTGCTCGGTCGGGGTGACCGGCGGCCCCTGGGGCGCACCGGGACCGCCGGCGCCGCCCGCGGGTGCGCCCTGGGGCCTCTCGGCGATCTCGGCGGGTTCGATCCTGGCGAACTGCTCGCCGCCGGCGCGGTCGGCCTCCAGGTGGGTCTGCGCGGTGGCCTTCAAGCCCTCGCCGACCAGGCCGAGCGTGGAGGCGGCCTTGCCCGCCAGTTCGACCGACCTGCCGTTGGAGGCGTTGAACGCCTCGGCGGCGAACGTCCCGACGGTGCCGAACGCGTTGCCCGCCAGCATCTGGCCGGACAGCTTCGACGAGACCTCCTGGTAACCGGCGCTCAGTTCGTCGGCCTGCTGCTGGAGCGCGTCCATGGCGGACTGCTCCATCGTGAAGCCGGACCCGCCGCCGGGAGGGGGCGTGCTGATCGTGGTGGGGGTCAGGTTGGTGACCATGGCGTTGCCTCCGCGGAACGCAGGGAGTGGACGGGCGGGGAGGTGCAGGGCGCGAGCGGCCGTGAGCCGCCGCGCCTACTCGGTCTCCTCGACCCTGCGGACCGCCGACTGGTGGGTGGCCGTCACCCCGCGCGCCTCCGTCGGCTCGGTGGTGCGGTAGTGGGTGACGGGCTCTGCGGCACGCGCCATCGGCTGGAGCTGCTCGTGCTGGACGGGGGCCTCCATGCGGACGGCCTGCATCGGTTCGGCTTGGACCGCGTAGCGTGCCTGTGCCTGCATCGGTTCGGCTTGGACCGCGTAGCGTGCCTGTGCCTGCATCGGCTCGGCGTCGGCCTGGCGCACGGCGTGACGTACCTGCATCGACTCCTCCGCCGGGAGCAGGCGTGCGCTTTCCATGGGGCGCAGCGCCACCGACTCCTCGGCCGGGAGCAACCGCGCGCTCTGCATGGGCTGGAGCGCTTCCGACCGCTCTGCCGCCACCAGGCGCCCGCTCTCCATGGGGTGGAGCGATTCCATGGGCCGCAGCGCCTCCATGGGGCGCATCGCTTCCGCGTGGCGCAGCGATTCCATGGGTCGGAGCGCTTGCAGGGCCGGCTCACCCTGGACGGTCTCGCCCTGTCGCAGCATCCGACTGGGGGCGGTGCGGGCCGTCGCCGTGGTCGCCCCGCCACCCGCCGCGGCCTCGAAACGCTCCCAGCGCTGCCCGATCTCGTCGGAGATGGCGTCGAGCTGCTTCACCCGGTCGACCTGGCGGGTCAACGCCGCGTTCAGGTCGTCCATCTTGGCCGCGATGCTCGTGCCGAGCTGGGTCGCGCTGCTCACCACCCCGCCCAGGAACACCGCGATGGACGCGCCGAAGGTCGCCGGGGCGAGGACGTGGGCGCTGATCGCGCCCGGCACCAGCGAGTCGGAGTACTGGCCGACCGTGTAGAGCAGTGCCTCGCGCAGCGCCTGCACCATCCCGCCGGTGTGCTCGACGACCACGCCCTTCCTGGCCACGGCGCCGGCCAGCGATCCCAGCTCCTCGCCGAGCGCCTCCATGCTGCCCTGGTAGGCCTCCTGGGCCTTGCCGGTCCAGCCCTGGGGCTTGGCGAGCGTCTCGTGCTGCCGCTCGGCCAGTTCGCGCATCCGCTCGGCGCTGGAGCGGATCATCTCCACGGTCGCCCGCACGCTCTGCGGGTCGCCCTGCAACTGGTCGATCGGCTCCCGCAGGAAGGCCACGTAGTCGACCGCCCAGCCCGCGACGCCCTGGAGGGTCGCGAACGGGTCGGCGGGGATCTGGCCGCCGGTGGGCATGCCCACCACGGACTGCGGCTCGGCCTCCGCCTCCCTGCCGATCGCCTCGATCCGCTGGTCGACGTCCCCGCCGGCCACGCTCCTCCGGAGCGCGGTGTGCACGGGAGCCGCCGTGGCGGTGCCTGTTGCCATGAGCCGGACCTTCCTCAGAGCGCTGGGTTCGAGCGGGGCGGTCCCGTGGACGCCTGACCCGCGGAGTCAAGTGATCGCCGCCAACGCCGCACCAACGCCGGTCCAACGACCGGTGCCGCGCCGGGAGCGACCGGGGGCGCGTGCGAACCGGATACCCCTGAGGGGTATGGTGTGACTGGTCATCACACGTGAAGGGTTCACCATGAACGCAACAGCGAAGCTCTCCGCCTACGGCGTGGCGCTCGCCCTGGTCGCCGCGGGCGCCTGGGCGGTCGGGAGCGCTGTCGGTCCCCTGTCCGTCGAGGCCGCCGGCCACGGCGAGGTCGGCCCGGAGGGCGCCGACCACGGGGACGACCACGGCGCCGCCGTCGCGGGAGCGGCGCAGGACCAGCCGGCCGGGCTGGCGTCGTCCCGGGGCGGGTACACCCTCGCGCCCGTCGGCACGACGTTGACCGCCGGGGTCACCGACACCTTCTCCTTCCGGATCACCGGGCCGGACGGCCACGCCGTGACCGCCTTCGACGTCGAGCACGACAAGCGGATGCACCTGATCGTGGTGCGCCGTGACACCTCCGGGTTCCGGCACGTCCACCCGGAGATGGCCGCGGACGGCACCTGGACGACGTCCCTGCCGGTCGCGGGCGCGGGTTCCTACCGGGTGTTCGCCGACTTCACGCCCACCGGCGGCGAGGCAACCACCCTGGGGACCGACGTCACCGCGGCCGGGCAGTTCGAGCCGCAGCGGCACGAACCGTCCCGGGTGGCCCGCGTCGACGGCTACGAGGTGCGCCTGGACGGCGAGCTCACGCCGGGCGAGGCGTCCCCCGTGCGGCTCACCGTGACCAGGGGCGGCGCCCCGGTCACCGACCTCCAGCCCTACCTGGGGGCCTACGGCCACCTGGTGGCGCTGCGGCAGGGCGACCTCGCCTACCTGCACGTCCACCCGGAAGGCGCCCCCGGTGACGGGGCGACGGCCGCCGGACCGGAGATCGCGTTCGTGGCCGAGGTGCCGTCGGCGGGCGGCTACCGCCTGTTCCTGGACTTCCGGCACGACGGCGTCGTGCGCACCGCCGAGTTCACGGTGACCACCGAGGAGGGGCACGGGCATGGCTGACACGCGGCTCGAACTGTCGATCACGGGCATGACCTGCGCGTCCTGCGCGAACCGGGTCGAGCGGAAGCTGAACAAGCTCGACGGCGTGACCGCGACGGTCAACTACGCCACCGAGAAGGCCCACGTCACCTTCCCCGACGACGTCGACCCGCAGGTGCTGGTCGAGCAGGTCGAGGCCGCCGGGTACGGGGCCGTCCTGCCCGCCGGACCGGAGCAGCCCGAGGCGGTCGAGGAGGACCCGACCAGGTCCCTGCGGCAGCGGCTGGTCGTCTCGGCCGCGCTCGCGGTGCCGGTGATCGCGATGGCCATGGCGCCGGCCCTCCAGTTCACCCACTGGCAGTGGATCTCGCTCACGCTGGCCGCGCCGGTGCTGGTGTGGGGTGCGTGGCCGTTCCACCGGGCCGCCTGGACCAACCTGCGGCACGGCGCCGCCACCATGGACACGCTGATCTCGATGGGCACGATCGCGGCGTTCGGCTGGTCGCTGTACGCGCTGCTGTTCGGCACCGCGGGCACGCCCGGCATGACCCACCCGTTCGAGCTCACCGTCCAGCGCACCGACGGCGCCGGCTCGATCTACCTCGAAGTCGCCGCCGGCGTGACCACGTTCATCCTGGCCGGCCGGTACTTCGAGGCGCGCTCCAAGCGCCGGGCCGGAGCCGCGCTGCGGGCGCTGCTCGAACTGGGGGCCAAGGACGTGGCCGTGCTGCGCGGCGGTCGCGAGACCCGTGTCCCGGTCGCGGAACTCGTCACCGGCGACCGGTTCGTCGTCCGGCCGGGCGAGAAGGTCGCCACCGACGGTGTCGTGGACGAGGGCAGCTCCGCGATCGACGCGAGCATGCTCACCGGCGAATCCGTGCCGGTCGAGGTCGGTCCCGGTGACGCCGTGGTCGGCGCGACCGTCAACGCCGGCGGTCGGCTGGTCGTCAGGGCCACCCGGGTCGGCTCGGACACGCAGCTGGCGCAGATGGCCCGGCTGGTCGAGGACGCCCAGAGCGGCAAGGCCGAGGCGCAACGGCTGGCCGACCGCGTCTCCGGCGTGTTCGTCCCGGTCGTCATCGCCCTGGCCGTCGGCACGCTGGCGTTCTGGCTCGGCGCGGGCGGGGGAGCGTCGGCCGCGTTCACCGCGGCGGTGGCGGTGCTGATCATCGCCTGCCCGTGCGCCCTGGGCCTCGCCACGCCGACCGCGCTGCTGGTGGGCACCGGTCGGGGCGCGCAGCTCGGTGTCCTGATCAAGGGGCCCGAGGTGCTGGAGTCCACCCGACGCGTGGACACCGTCGTGCTGGACAAGACCGGCACCGTGACCACCGGCCGGATGAGCCTGGTCGCCGTGCGCACCGCGCCCGGCGTGGACGAGGACGAGGTGCTGCGCCTGGCGGGCGCGCTGGAGCACGCCTCCGAGCACCCCGTCGCCAGGGCCATCGCCGCCGGCGCCGCCGAACGCGTCGGTGACCTGCCCGAGGTCGACGGGTTCCGGAACCACGAGGGCGTGGGCGTGCAGGGCGTGGTCGAGGGGCACGCGGTCGTCGTCGGCCGCGAACGGCTGCTGGCCGAGTGGGCCGTCCACCCCGACGAGGAACTGGCCGAGGCGAAGCGGGCGGCCGAGCGGCGGGGGCACACCGCCGTCCTGGTCGCCTGGGACGGGCGGGCCAAGGCGGTCCTGGCGGTCGCCGACACGGTCAAGCCGACCTCGGCCGAAGCCGTTCGACGCCTGCGCGACCTGGGGCTGACCCCGTTGCTGCTGACCGGCGACAACGAGGCCGCGGCCCGCGCCGTGGCCGCCGAGGTCGGCATCGACGAGGTCGTCGCCGAGGTCCTGCCGAAGGACAAGGTCGACGTGGTGGCGCGGCTCCAGGCCGAGGGCAGGGTCGTGGCGATGGTCGGTGACGGCGTCAACGACGCCGCCGCGCTGGCCAAGGCCGACCTGGGCCTCGCGATGGGCACCGGCGCGGACGCCGCGATCGAGGCGAGCGACCTGACCCTGGTGCGCGGCGACCTGCTCGCCGCCGTGGACGCCATCCGGCTCGCCCGCCGCACCCTGGCGACCATCAGGGGCAACCTGTTCTGGGCGTTCGCCTACAACGTGGCCGCCCTGCCGCTGGCCGCCGCCGGCCTGCTCAACCCGATGATCGCCGGGGCCGCCATGGCGTTCTCCAGCGCGTTCGTGGTCGGCAACAGCCTGCGGCTGCGCGGTTTCCGGGGCACACCGCCGGTCGGGGCCGGAACCGCCGCGTCCCGGACCGCTGCCACCGACGCCGGCAGGCGCGTCGACCGGGTCGGCCGGTGACGCCGTTCCCGGCCGTGCGATCCCGACCGCCGCCGGGAGGGCGACGGGGGTGGACCGGCGGCCGGGCGCGGTGCGGAGGGGGGCGTCAGCCCATGATCTGCCGCTCCGGTTCGATGAGCGCCACGACGCGGTCGTCGCCGCGCGGGTAGGGGCCGCCGGTGTACTTGGTGGAGATCCGGTCGACGATCTCCCAGGCGGCGTCGCCCTTGACCCACCGGACGACCCGACCGCGGACGACGACCGGCTGGAACGGGTTGTCGACCGGGGTCAGGGAGAGCGCGACCCGCGGGTCGCGGCGCAGGTTGCGCGCCTTGCGGGAGCCCGGGCCGGTGAAGACCACGACGTGCTCGCCGTGCGTGCCGACCCAGACGGGGACGGAGTGCGGCGCGCCGTCGGGGAGGACGGTGGCGAGGTGGGCGATCGAGGTGCCGTCGAGCACGCGGCGCACGTCGGGGTCGAGCATCGTGGTCGCCTCCTGGGTCGGGTGGGGGACCCGGCGCGTCCCGGCGGAGCTCCCCCTGGGCCTTCGAGGGGCGTGACCGTAGCAGTCCGCCCCCGGCGCACCCGGCCGTCGCCGGGACGCGCGGGCAGCGCCTACTTCCGGCCGTGGTCGGCGCACGTGTCGTGCCATAGCGTCGATCGCCTGGTGGGACGATCGAACGGAGTGCGCGATGGGAACCAGGCACAGAGCCACCTCGGTGGCGCTACGAGCGGGTGTCGCGACAGGCGTGGTGGGGCTCGCGCTCGTCGGCGTCACGGTGCCCGCGGCCACGGCGGAGGACCGGGTGGTGCGGGCCGACCAGGCCGTGACCAGGGCGTGCCACGCCTCCCTGCTGCCACCCGGCACGGCCGGGGTGGACCGGCGCGAGGTCACCTCGAACGTCGACGGCCTGGTGCAGGCCCGCCTGGCGCCGGGCGACGGCCGCGAGGGCGACTGGGACGTCGCCGTGTTCGACGAGGCGGACGGCGCGGTCGTCGCCGCGTCCGCCGCGCTGCGCAGCCGCGAGCTGGCCGAGAGCTTCGTGACCAAGGGGCAGCGGCTCGTCGTCCAGGCGTGCCGCTACGCGGGCCCCGCCCGCACGGCGACGCTGGGCGTGGACTTCCTCGCCCTGACGCCGCGGGGCACGCCGACCACCGTCGAACGCGCCGAGGTCGTGCGCGTCGAGACGCCGCGGCAGGAGGACAAGGACGCCCTGCTCGGCCTCGACCTGGACCTCACCGAGAAGGGCGACGCCACCGGCGTCGAGGTCGTGCTCGCCGGCGACGCGGACCGCGCGACCCTGCGCGACAGCGGCTTGAAGCACACCACGGTGGACCCCGACCTGTCCCGGACCGCCCGCGACGCCGCCGCGCGGGACCGCGCGTACGCCGCCAGGGGACGTGCGTCGGGGCTGCCCTCCGGCCGGACCTCCTACCGGCACCTCTACGAGTACGAGTACGAGCTGAAGGAGCTGGCGCGCGGCAACCCCCGGCTGGTCCGGGCGTTCACGCTGCCCGAGCCGACCGTCGAGGGCCGCGACGTGGTGGCGGTCGAGATCGCGAAGGACGTCGACAACGCCGCCGACGGCAAGCCCGTCAACCTGCTCATGGGCGTGCACCACGCCCGCGAGTGGCCGGCCGGCGAGCACGCGATCGAGTGGGCCCACGAGCTGGTCAACGGCTACCACCGGGACCGGTCGATCCGGTCGCAGGTCGTGAAGACGCGCAACATCGTCGTGCCGATCGTGAACGCGGACGGCTTCTCCGTCTCCCGCGAGGCCGAGCCGAACGGCGACTTCGCCCGGTTCGACTACGAGATGAAGCGCAAGAACTGCCGCGCGGACGACTCGCCGCCGCAGCTGCGCACCGGGGTCTGCAAGGCCAACCCCGGCGGTCGCGACCGGGGCACCGACCCGAACCGCAACTACGCCGGTTTCTGGGGTGGCGCGGGCGCGGGCCTGACGTGGAGCAGCGAGACGTTCCGCGGCCCGGAGCCGTTCTCCGAGCCGGAGACCCGCAACATCCGCTCGCTGGTCTCCTCGCGGGCGGTCACCAACCTGATCACGCTGCACACCTACGGCAACCTGGTGCTGCGCCCGCCGGGCGTGGCCGCGGTGCGCGCGCCGCTGGAGGAACCGGTCGTCAAGGCGCTGGGCGACCGGATGGCCTCGCGCAACGGCTACGACAGCATCCCGTCGTGGGGCCTGTACGACACGACCGGCAGCACCGAGGACTGGTCGTACTGGGCCACCGGCGGGTTCGGGTTCACCTTCGAGATCAACCCCGGGGGCTTCCACCCGCCGTACGAGGACGCCGTCGTCGCCGAGTACGTCGGCGCGGCGCCGGCGGCGGGCGCGGGCAAGGGCGGCAACCGGGCCGCGTTCCTGGACATGCTCGCCAACGCCGCCGACCCGGCCGCGCACTCCACCCTGGTCGGCACCGCGCCGCACGGGTACCGGCTCAAGGTGCACAAGACGTTCCGGACGCCGACCTCGCCCGTGCGCCAGGCGGACGGCTCGACCCTGCCGCCGATCCAGGTCACCGACACGGTCGAGTCGAGGTACTCGTCCACCGGGGGCCGGTTCACGTGGGCGGTCAACCCCTCGACGCGCCCGTACGTGGCCGGTCGCCACGGCCGCGACCCGCAGGGCCCGCCGCAGGCCGCGATCACCCTGGCGAACCCGCCCGGCGTGCCCGCGGAGAACACCTCGTTCCCCGGCAACCAGGTGGCCGAGCGCATCCCGTTCACCGTGCAGGGCCCGCCCGCGGCGGACAACGGCCGGTTCGACGTGTCGGTCTCCTGGACGTCCACCCGCACCGACTGGGACCTGTTCGTCCTCGACGCCGCGGGGCAGGTGGTCGCGCAGTCGGCGAGCGGCGGCACGAACTCCGAGCGGGCCACCTTGCTCGACCCGCCGGTCGGCGAGTACACCGCGGTCCTGGTGAACTACGACCAGGTCGACCCGGCCGACCCGGACGACTGGACCGGCGGCGTGGTCGAGTTCGCCTCGCCGGTGCCGCCCACCTACGGCGTGGCGGAGGCGTACACCCTGACCTGCGCGGACCGCGACGGCCGGCTGGTCGGCCTGACCGACGTCTTCGTCGACCGCGGCGAGACCGTGGACGTGGGTGACGTCTGCACCGACTCCGCCCGCGCCACCAAGCAGAGGCGGCGCTGACCGCCGGGTCCGGCGGCTCCCGCACCCCGGAGCCGCCGGACCCGGACCGCGCACCGCGGTCCCGTGTTCCGGTCGGCGTCCAGACCCCGATCGGGTGGTTTGACCCTCCCGCTTTCCGGGGCATTCGATCGTTCCCGAAGGTCCCCCGGAGAGCAGGAGCGATCATGACGGCACCGGTGCGCGGCACCGACCGGTATTGGGCGTCGATGGACAAGGTCGCGGCCGACTTCGTGCTGGCGCTCCGCGAAGGTGGCCGGGACGACGAGGAGTGGGTGCGCGTCGTGGGCGACGCGCACGGACCCGACGGCCTGGTCGACCTGGTGGCGCTGCTGCTCCGGCACCTGCACCTGTCCTACCCGGGCCTGGCGCGCACCCCCGGCGGTGGCGTGGACCTGGACGCGCTGGTGGTCACCAAGGAGGACGCGGTCTCCGTGCTGCTGGACGCGTCGGAGTGGGCGCGCGCCGACGGCGAGGCCGTGCCCGACGTCGGCCACATCACCCTGGCCGACCGCATGGCCGCCGCCGCCGAACGGGTGTGCCCGGTGGTGCAGGCCGCCCTGGACGCCGCCGCGGCGTCCCCGAACGCCTGGTCGGTCACCCCGGTGCGCAGGGTGCTGGACGACCTCGACCGCGACCCCTACAGCATCACCAGGACCCTCGCCCTCGTGGCCGACGCGATCACCACGGCGGCGCGGCGGACGTCCGGCTGAACCGGGGCGTGCCCGGTGGACCGCCCCGGGCGGGCACGGTGACGGGGCAGGGCCGGCACACGAGGGTGCCGGACTCGGCGCGGCCCGGCTCCGGGTCCATGCCCGGCCGGGTCCGGTCGGGGCGTGCAGGAGGCCGTGCCGGGGGAGCGGCTGCTCGCGTTCCGGAGCCGGGGGCGACCTGGCCGTCATCGGGTTGCGGGAGAACCCGGTGTGCGAGCACCCCGGCCCCGTCGCCGACCTGCTTCCACGCGTAGCCGGAGCACTGGGGTGGTCGGTGGGGCGAGTCGGTGCTGGACCGCCTCTCGACGACTTTCCCTCACACGTGCGCGTGGGCGCCGGACGCGGGCCACCCGCCTGTCGAACCCGCCGACCGGGCCGCCCGGTCGGACGAGGCGAGTGCGGCACGTCGAGGGCGGCGTCGCCGAGGAGGACCTTGACCGGCACGCGACGCGGGCCGGATACTGACCGGAAAGCGCTTTCCGAAAGGAGTCCGCGTGGACGGGGTCGTCATCGCACCCGACCGGCCGGCCCGCACGACGGGCCACCGCCGGCACCTGGTCCGGTCCGGCCCGGGGACGTCGCGGTGAGCGCGGTGGCCGTGCGGCACGACCTCGGGTCCGCGGTGACGGTCTCGGCCGGGGACGTGGACCTGGTGCGCTACACCTACGTGCCCGACACGCCGCGGCGGGAATCGCCGAAGCCGTTCCTGCACCCGGTCCGCACGCGTGCGGGGCGGCTGGTGAGCCTGTTCCGGCCGCACGACCACGTGTGGCACAAGGGCATCGCGTGGTCGTTGCCGAACGTCGGCGACGAGAACTTCTGGGGCGGCCCCACCTACGTCCGCGGGCGGTCCTACGTGCAGCTGGACAACAACGGCGCGCAGCGGCACCGCCGGGTGGCCGACGTCGGCGTCGAGGGGGGGACCGCGTGGTTCGCCCACGAGCTGGACTGGGTCGCGCAGGCCGGGCGCACCGTGCTCACCGAGCGCCGGACCCTCACCGCGACCCTGCTGCCCGGCGCGGCGTGGGCGCTGACCCTCGACACGACGATGACCAACACCTCCGGCGCGGGGATCGCCTTCGGCTCGCCGACGACCAAGGGCCGGGAGAACGCGGGGTACGGCGGGTTCTTCTGGCGCGGCCCGCGTTCGTTCACGGGCGGGACCGTCGTCGCACCGGACGGCGTGGGCGGTGACGAGCTGCGCGGTCGCCGGGGCGAGTGGATGGCCTTCGTGGGGCGCCACGACGACGAGACCGGCGAGGGCGCGGAGTCCGCGGTGGTCGTGGTGGACCACGCCGACAACCCGCACCACCCGCCGCGCTGGTTCGTCCGCTCCGAGGGGTTCGCCTGCCTGAACCCGGCGCCGTTCTTCAGCGAGGAACTCGTGCTCGCCGACGGCGACGCGGTGCGGTTCCGCTGCGGCGCCGGGATCGCCGACGGCGGCGTGGCCGACGTCGCAGCCCTGGCCGACGCGGTCCGCGACGTGCTCCACCGGACCGGGGACGCACAGGGGCGGGGATGAGCACCTTCCCCGGCGGGACCTCGCTGTCGTTCCTCGACGTCTACGACGACGCGGCCCCGGACGGCGTGGTCGGCGGCAGCCCGCACCTGCACCTGGCCTCGACCGAGTGCTACGCGGTCGTGGGCGGGGAGGGGGAGCTGCACACCGTCACCCCCGCCGGCTGCCGCGAGATCCCGCTGCACCCCGGCGCGGTCGTCTGGTTCACGCCCGGCACCGTCCACCGGGCGGTCAACCACGGCGGCCTGCGGGTGGTCGTGCTGATGGGCAACGCCGGGCTGCCGGAGGCCGGGGACGCGGTGATGACCTTCCCGGCCGACGTGGTCGCCGACCCGGACCGCTACCGCGCGGCGGCCACCCTGCCGCCCCGGGCGACGGAGGCGGAACGCGCAGCCGACGCCCGCGCCCGCCGCGACCTGGCGGTCGAGGGCTTCCTCCCCCTCCGGGACGCGGTCCGCGCCGGGGACCCGGAGCCGCTGCTGACCTTCCACGCCGCCGCCGCGGCCCTGGTCCGGGAGCGCGCCGGGGGCTGGGGGGCGATCGTGCGCGGCGGTCCGCTCGACCAGGCCGGGACCACCCTCGCACTGGTCGGGGACGTGGCCCGGGGCGTGGCCCCGCACCTGCGGCGGGCGGTCGTGCACGAGGCGCGGAGGCCGGAGCGGGTGTTCGGCATGTGCGGACGCCTGAGCCCCGTCGACGTGTCCGCCGCCCCCGCCGCGCCACCCGCCGCACCCGCGGCCCGACCCGGACCACCGGACGAGGAGCGCCTTTCGTGACCAGCCGCACCTACACCTGCGCGATCGTCGGCACGGGCGCGATCGCCGGCGCCCACGCCCGGGCGATCGCGGCGCTGCCCGCCCGCGCCCGCCTCGTCGGCGCCGTCGACGTCGAGCCCGACCGGGTGGCCGCCTTCGGGGCGGAGTGGGGCGTGTCCGCGCACCCGACCCTCGCCGACCTGCTCGCCGACCGGCGGCCCGACCTGGTCCACCTGTGCACGCCGCCGGGCACCCACCTGTCCCTGGCGCTGGAGTGCCTGGCCGCGGGGGTGTCGCCGGTCGTCGAGAAGCCGCCGGTGCTGTCGTTGGCCGACCTCGACCGGCTGCGCGCCGCCGAGGCCGAGGCCGGGGTGCCGGTGGCCACGATCTTCCAGCACCGCTTCGGCTCCGGCGCGGTGCGGTTGCGCCGCCTGCTGGCCGAGGGCGCGCTGGGCAGGCCGCTGCTGGCGTCGGCGGACACCCTGTGGTTCCGCGACGACGACTACTTCGCGGTCCCCTGGCGGGGGAAGTGGGAGCTGGAGGGCGGCGGGCCGACCATGGGGCACGGCATCCACCAGTTCGACCTGCTGCTGTCCGTCCTGGGGCCGTGGAGCGAGGTCAGCGCGGTCGCCGCCCGCCAGGCCCGGCCCACCGACACCGAGGACGTGTCCGCCGCGCTCGTGCGGTTCGACTCCGGGGCGGTGGCGACCGTGGTCAACTCGCTGGTCTCGCCCCGCCAGACCAGCCGGCTGCGCTTCGACTTCGAGCACGCCACCGTGGAGCTGGAGCACCTCTACGGCTACTCCGACGCGGACTGGCGGCTGACCCCGGCCCCCGGGGCACCCGACCCCACCCCGGCGTGGGGGAGCGACCCGGTCGGCGTGCCCAGCGGTCACACCGCGCAGCTCGCCGCCGTGCTCGACGCCCTGGACGAGGGCCGCACCCCGCCGGTCTCCACCGCCGACACGCGGATGACGCTGGAGTTCGTCGCCGCCGTCTACGCCTCCGCGTTCACCGGCCGCGTGGTCGTGCGCGGCGAGATCACCGAGGGGCACCCGTTCCACGCCGGCATGGCCGGCGGCGGCGCGCCCTGGCCGCCCCGGCGATCCGGCCCTTCGGATTCGAGGGTGGGAAGGACGACCTGACTCCTGTCGGCGGATCGGGCTCGCGACAACGTCCCGCACCGGTGGCCCTGCCGGGCTGATCCACGCACGTCGATGGGGCGGGGTCGCCGGTGACCCGGGCCCGGTCAGTCCTCCACGAGGGTGCGCAGCGTCCGGCGGAGCCGATCCGCCGCATCCGGACCGACCGCGGCCAGGAACGCGCTCTCGGCCTCCCCGTACGCCACCCGCGCCGCGTCGTAGGTCCGCGTCCCCTGGTCGGTGAGCTCGACGACGTTCCTGCGCCGGTCCGCGGGGTCCGGTCGCCGCGTGATGATGCCCTTGCGCTCGAGCACGTCCAGCAACGCCACCATCGTGGTGCGGTCGATGCCGAGCGTCTGCGCCACCTGCAGCTGCGACGCCGGTTCCCGGTGGGCCAGGACCCGGAGCGCCCCGAAGTCCTTGCTGTCGATCCCCAACGGCCCGAGCGCCGCGTCCGTCAACGCCGTGAGCTTCAGGGTCGCGTGCTTGAGGAGGTACCCCAGGACCTCGTGCGGGTCGGCGGTGGTGCTCGGCTCGGTGGACACGGCCCCCATCTTAGGCTTAGTCTGATCGTCAGTAATACTGACGATCAGACCTACTGCGGAAGGCGCGACCATGATCCTCGTCACCGGAGGGCTCGGCTTCATCGGCTCCCACACCGTCCGCGCCCTCACCGACGCGGGCGAGGAGTGCGTCCTGCTCCAGCGCCGCACCCCGCGGGTCCCCCCGCACATGGCCGACCTGCCCGTCCACGTCGTCCGGGCCGACGTCGCCGACCTCGACGCCCTGCTCGCCGCGGGCCGGCAGTACCCGATCACCGGGATCGTGCACCTCGCCGTCGCCCTGCCGTGGCCGGTGACCGACCTCGACCCGATCGAGGCCACGGGGGGAGCGCTGGACGCGTTCCTCAACATCGTCCGCGCCGCGCGGACCTGGGGCGTGCGCCGTGTCGTGACCGCGAGCACCATCGGCGTCTACGGCTTCGCCACCGGAGGCGCGCTGACCGAGGACGCGCCGATCCCCCTGGGGCACTCCCACGCCATCCCGACGTTCAAGAAGGTCACCGAACTCCTTGCCGGCCACCTCTCGGACGTGACCGACGTGGACATCGTCAACGCACGCGTCTCCGGCACCTGGGGTCCCGGCGGCCACCTGCCCGACCCGTTCTTCGCCGCCCCCTCCCTGGCCCATGCCGCGGCCCGGCGCGGCGAACCCGACCTGTCCGGACTCATCGCACCGCCGCACGCCGAGGACGCCCTCGACCTGCTCTACGTCAAGGACACCGGTCGCGCGCTCGCGCTGCTGCAGCTCGCCGGGAAGCTGAACCACTCCACGTACAACGTCGCCTCCGGCCGCGCCACGAGCAACGCCGACGTCGTCGCCGCGATCAACTCCGCCGAGCCCGGCTTCCGGTGCGAACTCCCACCGGCCGGGGACCGCCCGGTGAGCTGGCTCGACATCGCACGCCTGCGCGAGGACACCGGGTTCGAGCCCCGGTACGACACCGCCGCGGCTGCCGCCGACTACATCGCCTGGCTGCGCGCGGGAAACCAGCGGTAACCCCCGGCCGCCGTCACGCAGGTCCGATCGTCGCCTTGCCGGGGACGACTCCCCACCGTCTCCGGCAAGGACCCCGACGCCCCTCGGTGGACCGACCGGTGCTGATGACCGGAGCGCGGACGTCCGGCTGCCGGATCGCGTGCGACTCCCCGCCGTCAACGGACGGCCCCGATGCGCATCCCTCCCGCGGGCGACCACCGGCCGTCCGAAGAGCCGGTAATCCCGTTGGCGCCGCCCACCGCGCGGGCTAACCTGGTCGCCATGTGCACCGGTTACGCCGCCGCCCGCTCGGCGATGCGGCCCCGCTCCGCCGCCTGACGGCGGCGCACCGAGGAACCCTCCCTGCCCGCCGTCCCGGTCATCCACCGGGCGGCGCCGCTTCGTGCTGCCCGGCTCCACCGAGAGCTGCGGAGCATCCCCTTGTCCACTTCACCCCACCTGCGCGCCGAAGGCGTCTCCGTCACGCTGGGCGGTCGCGCGCTGCTCACCGACGTCTCCGTCACCGTCTCCTCCCGTTCCCGCCTGGCGATCGTCGGCGAGAACGGCCGGGGCAAGACCACCCTGCTGCACGTGCTCGCCGGGCTGCACGTCCCCGACCGGGGCTCGGTGCACCGCGCGGGCACGGTCGGGCTGTCCCGGCAGGCCCTGCCCGCCGGTCCCGGCGAGACGGTCGGCTCGCTGACCGACGAGTCCCTGCACGCCGCCCGCGCCGCCCTGCGCGCCCTCGACGAGGCCGCCGACGACCTGACCCGGGGCGTCCCCGACGCCGACGAGCGGTACACCCGCGCGCTGGACGCGGCCACCCGCCTGGACGCCTGGGACGCCGAGCGCCGCCTCGACGTGGCCCTGGCGGGGTTGAACGCCTGCGCGGACCGGGAGCGCGAACTGCGCACCCTCTCCGTCGGGCAGCGCTACCGGGTGCGGCTGGCCTGCCTCCTCGGGGCCGGGCACGACCTGCTGCTGCTGGACGAGCCCGGCAACCACCTCGACGCCGACGGCCTGGCCTTCCTCACCGACCGGCTGCGCGCCCACCGGGGCGGGCTGGCCCTGGTCAGCCACGACCGCACGCTGCTGCGCGAGGTGGCACGCGAGTTCCTCGACCTGGACCCCACCCGGGACGGCCGGCCGCGCCTGTACGCCGGGGGCTACCCCGCCTGGCGGGAGGGCCGCCGCCGCGAGCGGGCGCGGTGGGTGCAGGAGCACGAGGAGCAGCAGGCCGAGCAGCGCGGGCTGGCGGTCGCGCTGGACCAGGCCAGGTCGCGCCTCAGCACGGGGTGGCGGCCGGACAAGGGCACCGGCAGGCACCAGCGGCAGTCCCGCGCGCCGGGTGTCGTGCAGGCGCTCAACCGGGCGCGGGAGGCGCTGGTCGCGCACCGCGTCACCGTCCCCGAGCCGCCGTCGGCACTGCGCTGGCCGGAGTCGGGCACCCATGCCGGCGCCGGGTTGGTGCGGGCGCGTGCGGTGACGGTGGCCGGTCGGCTCGACCGGCCGGTCGACCTGACCCTGGACGGCGGCGACCGGTTGCTGGTCACCGGCGGGAACGGCACGGGCAAGTCCACGCTGCTGGGCGTGCTCGCCGGGGTGCTGGCCCCGAGCGGCGGCGAGGTGCGGCGCCTGCCGGGCGCGCGGGTCGAGCTGGTCGCGCAGGAGGTGCCGGACTGGCCGGGTGGGCTGACCGCGCGGGAGCTGTTCGAGCGGCAGGGCGTGCCCGGTTCCCCGACGGACTCCGGGTTGCTGGACCGGGAGGCCGCGCGCACCCCGGTGTCCCGGCTCTCGTCCGGGCAGCAGCGGCGACTGGACCTGGCGCTGCGCCTGGCCGCCCGGCCGGACCTGGTGATCTTCGACGAGCCGACCAACCACCTCTCGCCGTCGCTCGTCGACGAGCTCGCCGAGGCGATGGTGACCACCGGGGCGGCCGTGGTCGTGGCCACCCACGACCGGGGGCTGCTGGCGGAATTCGCGCACTGGCCCCGGCTGGTGCTCGGGTGAGCGCGGGCGTGCCGCAATGCCCCGTGGACCACCCCGCCCGCCGGGTTACGGACGACATCCGCTCGGGGGACCCCGCGCTCCGCAACGGCGCGTTCCACGCCCGTCGTCGAGGCCGCGGACGACCAGGTCGACCGGGCGTACGACGTCCGGGACGAGGTGGCGGTTCGCGACCGGCCCGGGCACTGCCCCCGGGTGCTGTGGGAGGTGGGGGTCACCGGCGAGCGGCAGCGGAGGCCCGGCGGGCGGCGGCGGAACCGATCGAGGGCGAGACGGACCCGAGTACCGCGAGGAGTGCGCCACGCCGTGGCGGCGCGCGGGCGAGCCCGGCGGCGCCGCCGGGTCGGGGTGCCGCGCCCGGCGGTCAGCGGCGGCGGAGTGCGGGGTCGAGCAGCGACGGCGGGGTGTCGTGCTTCTCGTCCGGGGCCAGGTCGGTGCCGGGGGCGACGATCGCGTCGATCGCGTCGAGGACGTCGGCGGTGAGCGCGGTGTCCGCGGCGGCGAGCTGCGCGTGCAGGTGCGCCGGCGTGCGCGGGCCGACGATCGCGCTGGTCACGCCGGGGTGGGCGGTCACGAACCCGAGCGCGAGCTGGATCATGGTCAGGCCCGCCGCGTCGGCGACCGCGGCCAGCCGCTCCACGGCGTCCAGCCTGGCCCGGTTGGCGGGGGTGGAGGTGTCGAAGCGCCGCGGCATGACCGTCGAGCGGTGGGTGGTGATCTCCCGGCCCGCGCGCACCGCGCCCGACAGCCAGCCCGAGGCCAGCGGGCTCCACACCAGCACGCCCATGCCGTACTCCTCGGTCACCGGCAGCACGTGGGCCTCGACACCGCGCTGGAGGGCGGAGTAGCTGGGCTGCTCGGTGGCGTAGCGGCCGAGGTGGTGCTCGCGGGCGGCCCACTGCGCCTGCACGATGCGGTGCGCGGGGAAGGTGGAGGAACCGAAGTAGCGGATCTTGCCCGCGCGCCGGAGGTCGGTCAGCGCCGACAGCGTCTCCTCGTCGCTGGTGGCGGGGTCCCAGCGGTGGACCTGGTAGAGGTCGACGTGGTCCACGCCGAGGCGGCGCAGGCTGTCGTCCAGCGCGGTGACCAGCCACCGGCGCGAGCTGCCCCGGTGGTTGGGGTCGTCGCTCATGGGCAGGAAGGCCTTCGTGGCCAGCACGACGTCGTCGCGGCGGCCGGCGATGGCCCGGCCGACGATCTCCTCCGACTCGCCCCGGCCGTACGCGTCGGCGGTGTCGACGAGGTTGATCCCGGCGTCGAGGGCGGCGTGGACGATGGCGGTGGCCTCGTCCGGTGCGGTGCGCCCGAGCGCGCCGAAGTTCATCGCGCCCAGCGAGAGGGTGCCGACCTGCACACCGGTGCGGCCCAGGGTGCGGTACTGCATGGGTGGGTTCCTCCGTCGGGAGTGGTGGGGTCGCCGGCGGGCCGCTGCGGCTATCATGCAAGCGGAACGTCGCTCCGGTAACCATACGGAGCGCTGCTCCGTTTTACAAGCCCGGTGGGTGCGGTGGCGGGAGGAGTGCTGCGGTGAGCGACGGCGACGAGGGTGCGGTGCGCGCGACCCGGTCCAAGCGGGCGGACGCCCGGCGCAACGAGAAGACCCTGCTCGACGCCGCCGCCGCGGTCTTCGTCGCGTCGGGCGTGGAGGCGCCGGTGCGTGACATCGCGGCCCGGGCGGGTGTCGGGATGGGCACGATCTACCGCCACTTCCCGACCAGGGCGGACCTCATCATCGCGGTGTACCGGCACCAGGTCGAGGCGTGCGCCGAGGCGGGGCCGGCGCTGCTGGAGGCCGGCCCCGGTCCGTACGCGGCACTGGAGCGGTGGATCAACCTGTTCGTGGACTTCCTGGTGACCAAGCACGGGCTGGCCAACGTGCTCCAGTCGGACAACGCGGGCTTCGACGCCCTGCACACCTACTTCCTGGACCGCCTCGTGCCCGTGTGCACCCGGCTCCTCGACGCCGCGGCGGACGCCGGCGAGATCAGGCCGGGCGTGCGGGCGTTCGAGCTGATGCGCGGGGTCGGGAACCTGTGCATCGGCGCGGACGACCCGCGCTACGACGCGCGCCGGCTGGTCGGGTTCCTCGTCGCGGGCCTGCGCCCGCCGGGCCGACCGCCGGCCGGGTGAGGGCCCTCCCCGTTGCGAGAGCGCTCTCACCCGGCCATGCCGGCGGACGTGGACCTGCCGGTGGGAGGTGTCAGGTCGGGCACTTCACGGTGAAACCGGCCCGCAGCAACGCCGAGTCCCGGGACGAGGGGCCGACGAGCAGCGTGAACTCGCCCGGCTCGACGACCCGGCGGCCCCGCGCGTCCACGATGGTGCAGTCGGCCACCGGCACGTCCAGGTGCACGGTCGCGGTCGCGCCCGGCGCCAGCTCCACCTGCCGGAACGCCTTGAGCTCCTTGTCGGCCCAGCTGGCGGACGTGACGGTGTCGCTGACGTAGACCTGCACCGTCTCGCGCGCCGGCCGCGCGCCGGTGTTGCGCAGGGTCACGGCGGCCCGGACGTGGTCCTCGGGGCCGAGGACGTCGGTCTCCACGCGCAGGTCGTCGTACTCGACCCGGGTGTAGGACAGGCCCTCGCCGAAGGCGAACGCCGGGTCCTGCGTGAGGTCCGCGTACCGGCTGCCGTGCTGGCCGCGCACCTGGTTGTAGTAGGTGGGCTGCTGGCCGACGTGGCGGGCGAAGGAGATCGGCAGGCGACCGCAGGGCTCGACCAGGCCGAGCAGCACCTCGGCCACGGCCCGCCCGCCCCGCATGCCGGGGTTGGCCGCCCACAGCAGCGCGGCGTCCCGGGTCGACGGGGGCAGCACCAGCGGCTTGGAGGCGAGCAGCACGACGACCAGCGGGGTGCCGGTCGCGGCGAGGGCGTCCAGCAGCGCGATCTGGCCGCCGACCAGGTCGAGCGTGGCGGTGGAACGGCCCTCGCCGACCAGTTCGACGCGGTCGCCCACCACGGCCACCACGTAGTCCGCGTCGCGCGCGGCGGCGGCGGCCTCGGCGATCAGGGCCTCGTCCGGCGCGCTCGGCAGGACCACCTGCGGGCGTGGCTGGCCGTCCGGGAACGTGTCGCCCTCGGGGTCCGGGGCGAGGACGAGGATGTCGGCGCCCCGGGCGTGCACGACCTCCCAGTCGTCGGGCACGTGCTCGCGCAGGCCGTCCAGCACCGTGGTGATCATCTCTCGGGGCTGGCCGTCGGGCAGCCAGTCCGCCTGCCCCGACGAGCCGGCCCAGTCGCCGAGCTGGGTCTGCGCGTCGTCGGCGAGCGGCCCGACGACGGCGATCCGGCGGGTGCGCCCCGGCGTGCCGACCGCGCGCCCGGTGGCGTCGGCGGTGAGGCCGCCGTCCAGCGGCAGGACGCCGTCGTTGCGCAGCAGCACCAGCGAGCGCCGGGCCACCTCCAGGTTGAGCGCGGCGTGGTCGGGGTGGTTCACCACGGCGCGCTGCCGCTCCGCGTCGGGGCGTCGGGGGTCCTCGAACAGGCCCAGCTCGAACTTCAGCGCGAGGACGCGGGCCACGGCGCGGTCCAGGTCGGACTCGGCGAGCAGGCCCGACTCGACGGCCTCCAGCGCGCCCTCGAAGAACCCCGGCGTGGTCATGATCATGTCGTTGCCCGCGAGGACGGCGGCCGCGGCGGCGTGGGCGTAGTCGGGCTGCACGCGCTGCTCCCAGACCATGCGGCCGACGTTGTCCCAGTCGGTGATCAGGGTGCCGGTGTAGCCCCACTCGCCGCGCAGCACCTCGTCGAGCAGCCAGTCGTTGACCGTGATCGGCACGCCGTCCGTGGTCTGGTAGCCCAGCATGAACGTGCGGCAGCCCTCGCGCGCGACGCGCTCGAACGGCGGCAGGAACCACGAGCGCAGCTTGCGGCGCGACAGGTCCGCCTCGCTGGCGTCCCGACCGCCCTGGGTCTCGGAGTACCCGGCGAAGTGCTTGGCGGTGGCCAGGATCGCGGTCGGGTCGCCCAACCCGTCGCCCTGGTAGCCGCGCACCATCGCCGAGGCGAGTTCGCCGATCAGCACCGGGTCCTCGCCGAACGTCTCGTCGATCCGGCCCCACCGCAGGTCGCGCGCGATGCACAGCACGGGGGAGAAGGTCCAGTGCACGCCGGTGGCGGCGACCTCGACGGCCGTGGCGCGCGCGACCCGCTCGACCAGTTCGGCGTCCCAGGAGGCGGCCATGCCCAGCTGGGTCGGGAAGATCGTCGCGCCCTCGTGGAACGAGTGGCCGTGGATGCAGTCCTCGGCGACCAGCAGCGGGACGCGCAGCCGCGTGCGCGCGGTCAGGTCGTGCGCGCGCAGCACCCGCTCGGGCGAGGTGTGCAGGACCGAACCGACGTGCTTGCGCAGCACGTGGTCGTCGAGGTCCTCCCGGGAGTCCAGCTGCATCATCTGCCCGACCTTCTCCGGCAGGGTCATGCGCCCCAGCAGGTCCGCCACCCTCTCCGGGATCGGCCGGGCGGGATCGCGGAAGGGCAGGTCGTGGTCCATGCGTTCTCCAGTGTCCAGGTCACGGCGGAGCGTCGCCGCGGCTCGTGGGCGGCTCGTCGCGCCCGCGTGGGTACGACCGTATCCGCGGATGTACGTTCGTACACGCGATCGAGGGGGTGATCGCGAAATCCGGTACCGGCCGCAAAAACCGGGACGGCGGCGGGGCGCGACCCGGCGGCGTCACCCCGGGCGGACGGGGGCGGTGACGCGTTCGACGGCCGCGGCCGCGGTGGCGGCGTCGTGCGGCTCGGTGTCCAGGGCGCGGTGGAGCGTCAGGCCCTCGATCAGGGCGTCGAGCAGGCGCGCGGTCAGCGGGTCGAAGTGCCGCTCCAGCGCCCGGCGGCTGGCCGCCATCCAGGCGTTGGTGATGTCGCGGCACGCCGGGTCGCGCGCGGCCAGCGTGTACAGCTCGTGCGTGAGGACCAGGTCGCGGTGGTCGTTGAGGGTGTCGAGGGTGATGATCTCCACCACGGCGCGCTCGGCGGCCGCGAAGTCCGAGGCCGCCGCCATCCGCTGCTCGAACCGCTCGGCCACCCCCGCCGCGAACCGCCCGAACGCCTCGCGCAGCAGTTCCTGCATCCCGTCGAAGTGGTAGGTCATCGACCCCAGCGGCACGCCGGCCGCCGCGGCGATCGTCCGGTGGGACGCGCCGGCCACCCCGACCTCGGCGATCACGTCGAGGCAGGCGTCGATGATCCGGTCCCGGCGCCCCGGGTCCGGCCGCCGGGGCCGGGCGCGCTTCTCGGTCACCGGGCGGTCGCTCGTCACGTGTACGACCGTACCACTCTTGTGTACGTTCGTACACATGAGTGGGGTGGACGGGCGTCAGCCCTTCAGCGCGGCCCGCACCTTCTCGATGACCGCCGTCTCCACCTCGGCCACCTGGCCGTCGGCCGCGGCGACCTCGTGGCAGATCGCCTCCACGGCGTCGGGGAAGCCGGCGGCGTCGGCGGGCGACTTCGCGGCGAGGACCTCCGCGGACGTCCGGAGGGCCTCCAGGACCCGCTCCTCCAACTGCTCCTCGGGGATCCCCGAGAGGTCGACGCGGGCCGCGTGCAGGACGACGCGCAGGTCGGGGGAGAGCGTGGTCAGGGCGCGGAGCCCGGCGTGCCGCTCCTGGATCACGGGGCCGGGATCGGCGTGCGACACCAGCACCATCACGCCGAACACGGCCGTGCGCAGGGTCCGGCTCTCGGCGTCCGTGTAGTGAATCATGCGGTCAGCTTAAATCGCCCGCGCGCCGCGTCCGCCGAGGCGGGTGCCCGGGGCAGCGGCCCCGGGCACCCCGGGGGACCAGTGGCCGGACGACGGCGCGCCGGCCCTTTCGGGCGCGGGCGAGGTCCCCCGGACCGCCCTCCTTCCACGTTCCCGGACCCGCGTGCCGCCGCCGCGGGCGAGCCGGCGAGGAGATGACCATGCCGTCGACGATGGACAGGACCCGCCCGGCCGCCGCCGGGCGGGAGTGGTCGGGTGACGCCGGCCTGGTGGGGCAGTACCTGCGCGAGATCAACGGGACACCGCTGCGGAACGCCGCCGGGACCTGACCGCGGTGGCCGAGGACGGCCGCCGCGCCAAGGACCACGTGATCCGGGCGAACCTGCGCCTGGTGGTGTCGGTGGCCAGGAAGCACGCCTTCCGCGGCCTGCCGTTCCTGGACGTGGTGCAGGAGGGCGACCTCGGGCTGATCCGCGCGGTGGAGAAGTTCGACCACACCAAGGGGTTCAAGTTCTCCACCTGCGCGACCTGGCGGACCAGACCCGCACCATCCGCATCCCGGTCCACGTGAGCGAGGAGCTGTCCGGGTTGCAGAAGGTCGAGCGGCGCCTGCGCGCGGACTCCGACCGCGAGCCGACCCACGAGGAGGTCGCGGGCGGCGGGCGAGTCGGTGGACAGGGTGACCGAGCTGCTCGGGGCGGCCCGGGCCACGATCAGCCTGGAGAGCCCGGTCGGCGACGACGGCGGCGCCTCGGTGGCCGACCTGATCGAGGACACCGGCGCCGTGCAGGCCCACGAGGTGGTCGAGCGGCAGGGCCTCGTCGCGGAGCTGCGGGCCCTGGTGGGCACGCTGCCCGAGCGGCAGGCGCGGATCGTGACCCGCCGCTACGGCCCGGCCGCCGGCCGCCCGTGCACGTTGCAGGAGGTGGCGGGGGAACTCGGCCTGACCAAGGAGCGCATCCGCCAGTTGGAGAAGGAGTCGCTGAAGCTGCTGCGCGACCCGGAGCGCAACCGGTCCCTGCACGCCTGGACCACGTGAGGCCGTCCGGCGCGCCGGCGTCCCGCCGGGCCGGACGGGCCGGGCCGCGTCACCGCCGGCGCGCGGCCCGGCGCCGCCACCCCGGCCGCCGGTCGGCGACCGCGACGAACCAGACCACCACCGCGGTGGAGGGTGGGACGAGCCACGCGCCGGCCGTCGTCACGTCGTCCGGCCGCAGGGGCGCCACCACCCCGAGCCGGTCGAAGACCAGTGGCACCCGGTCGCCGACCACGCCGAGGTGCCTGCCGCGCGCGGACACCTCCGCCGCGCCGCGCCCCCCGTCGCACTCGACCACGTACCACGCCTCGTCGTCGTCCCACGAACCCCGCTCCGCGCGCCGGTCGACGATCGCGCACTCCGCCCGCTCCCCGAACCACGCCGCCCAGAGCGGCGGCCCGGTCAGCGCGGACACCGCCAGCAGCCCGAACCCGAGGAAGCAGGCCGCGCCCACGGCGCCGGGGCCCAGCCCGAGCGCGTGGAAGACGAGGGCGAAGCCGACGGCCCCCAGGACGAACCCGGCGGCGCCGACCCACCACCACTCGTCGCTCCCGACGAGGAACCCCCCGACGACCTGGACGGGCACGCACGCCCACGCCAGGCCGAGCAACGCCCGACGTTCCACCCCGACCTCCCGACGACCGACGTCCTCGGTGGTCGGACGCGTCGGGGGCGACCGGCGTTCCGGTCACCGGCCACCGGGTCGGGTGCGGGGCACCGAGCCGGGGTGCGCCACGTCGGCGTCCGGTCCGAGGCGCGAGCGGCGCCCGCCGACCCGGTCGACCAGCGTCAGCAGCGGCGCGGTCATCGCGGTGGTCACCAGTGCCATGACGACCATCAGGGAGTACAGGTCCTCCTGGAGCAGGCCCAGCTGCAACCCGATGGTGAGGATGACGAGTTCCGTCAGGCCGCGCGTGTTCAGCAGCACGGCGAGGGACGCGGCGTCGCGCGGGGGCACCCGCTGCAACCGCGCCGCGACGTAGGCGCCGCCCCCCTTTCCGCCCACCGCGACCAGCAGCACCAGGGCCAGGTCGAGGAAGCCCGACACGTCGATCGTCGACAGGTCGACCTTGAGCCCGGCCGTCACGAAGTAGACCGGCAGCAGCACCGAGGTGATCGAACCGACCCGGCGTGCCACGTCGGCGCGCAGCCGGCTGTCGGTGTCCTTGGGGAAGACGAAGCCGAACAGGAACGCGCCGAACGCGAAGTGCAGCCCGAGCCACTCCGTCGCGCCGCCGCTGGCGAGCACGCCGATGGTGATCACCACGAGCCGCCGCGTGTCCGTGCCCGACGTCGCCTGCCGGGTGCCGAGCCTGCGCAGCAGCGGTCGCACCACGAACAGCAGGACGGCCGCGTAGGGGACGGCGAGGAGCAGCCGCCACTCCGAGCCGGTGCCGCCGACGAGCACGACCACGCCCGTCAGGACCGACCACACCACCACGTCGCCGATCGCCGCGATGCCCAGCGAGAGCACGCCCAGCGGGGTCTTCTGGAGCCCGCGGTCGGTCAGGATGCGCGCCAGCACGGGGAACGCGGTCGCGCCCATGGCCACGCCGAGGAAGAGCACGAAGCCCAGCGGGTGGGTGGTCTCGTGCCGGTTCAGCAGGTGCCACGCCAGCAGCGCGCCCAGCGCGAAGGGCACCAGCGTGGCGCTCAGCGCGACACCGGTCATGACGCGGCGCCCGGTGGCCAGGAGCGACCGGTCCAGTTCGAGCCCCACCAGGAACATGAACAGCGCGACGCCGACGTTCGCCAGCGGTGACAGCAGCGGCCGCACGTCGGCGGGGATCACCACCGCGGACAGCCCGCCGGCGAACAGCGTCGGTCCGAGCAGGATGCCGGCGAGGATCTCGCCGATCACCGGCGGCTGCCCGAACCTGCGCGCGAGCGCGCCGAACGCGTGGGCGATCAACAGGATCAGCGCCAGGTCGAGGAGCAGCACTGCCACGTGGTCCGTCACGACCGGTCCCCTCCGTCAGATCAATCCTCTGTGGACTGCGCGGGGAGCCGGCCCCGGGCCGCTCCCGGTCAGAAGAACACGTCGCCGAACACGCCGGGGGCCGCGGCCAGGCAGCAGTACCTGGTGAACCGGCCGGCCAGGCCGACCGCCAGGAACAGCTCGACCCGCATCCGGGTGACGCCCGCCAGCAGCACGGTCGCCCCGAACGGGGGCAACCCGACGACCGAGCTGACGCAGAAGATCCCCGCCATCCACCGCGGGCTCTCCCGGGCGCGCTCGGTGGCCGCTTTCAGCCAGGTCGCGACCCGGCCGGGTGCGCGCCCGGGCCGCGGCGCCCGGCGCAACAGCGGCGGCAACCGCAGCACGCCGAGGGCGGCGTAGTAGTGCACCAGCTTGCCCAGCACCTGGCCGACCGCGATCACCGCGCCCACGGCCGCGAACGGGATGTCCGGCCGCTGCGCGACCAGGCCGATGACGAACAGCTCGATGCTGCCGAACGGCACGACCGCCGTGGCGAACGCCAGCCCGAAGGCGATCCACGGCCACGTCAACACCGCCGTGCCAGTCGCCCGGACGACGATTCGGGAATCCGTAAGACTCCGAACGGCCCAATCCGGCGGCCGGGCAATGCACCCGTCTGACCTATCGTTCCGGTATTTGACATGTGCTTTTCTTTCCTCGGTTGGCATTGCAAAAGAATTTTTGCCTGGGAGTCGGAGGTTTTGTCAGGAATAAGCACACGGTGGTGAACAGATCTCACGTTCGACCGGTGGCTGGTTCAGCCACTCTGGGGAGGTTGAACATGCAGTTCCTCGGTCTCGGCACCGATGCCGGAATCGTGTACCAAACCATGATCAAGTACCCGCACGTCGGCATCGCGGAGCTGGGGCTCTGGCTGACGTGGTCGGAAGGCAGGTTGACCCGCTCGCTCGACGAGTTGGTGCAGCTCAACCTGATCAAGGCCGATTGGCAGAACCAGGACCGGGACGAGGCCGTGCTGATCGACCCGGGCGTGGCGCTGCACGGGCTGCTGGAAGCGCAGGAGGCCGTGCTGGCCTACCACCAGCAGGACGTCGCCCGCAGTCGGTCGCTGGTGTCGAGCATGCTCGCCGAATACGAGCAGGCGCAGGTGGACCAGGGCGAGTTCCCGGACCAGCGCGTGCTGGGCTCGGAAGCGGTGCAGAGCTTCGCCGACAGCCTGGCGGACAACTGCACGTCCGAGATGATGTCGTTCTCGCCGGGTGGCCCGGCGCCGCAACCGCAGGAGGAGGCGGACCGGGCCGAGGACCTCCGGCTGCTGGGGCGCGGCGTGCGCATCCGGCGGCTCTACCTGGAGAGCATCGCCAACGACACCGCCGCGTTCGGCTACGCGCGCTGGCTGGTCGAGCAGGGCGGCGAGGTGCGCACCGTACCGAGCCTGCCGGTCAGGATGTCGCTCTACGACCGCAAGGTGGCGATCGTCGCCATCGACCCGCACAACTCGGACGAGGGCATCGTGGTGCTGCGCGGCGCCGGTGTGCTCACGGCGCTGTGCGCGTTCTTCGACCACGCCTGGGAACCGGCCACCGACCTCGGCGTGCCGGTCAACCGGGACGTCGACGGCCTGACGGCGCAGGACCACGAGGTCCTGCGCCTGCTGGCAGACGGCCACACCGACGCCGTGGTCGCCCGCAAGCTGGGGGTGTCGGTGCGCACGACGCGACGGGTGATCGCGGACCTGGCCGAGCGCCTGGGGGCGCGCAGCCGGTTCCAGGTCGGCGTCCGCGCGGTCGAGGTCGGCTGGCTGTCCGGCGGGCGCGGCTGAGCGGAGGGGCACGGCGCCGCTCACAACGACAGGACCTGGCCGAGGTCGGCCCGTTCGGCGACCTCGGCCACCCGGTGCGCCACGGCGACGTCCAGGATGGCCATCCCGAACGCGTTGCACACCACGACGTCGGTGTCCGCGCCGCGCCCGGGGTGGTCGCCGGACACCACCTCGCCGAGCGTCGCGTCCACCTTGCGGACCGAGGCGCTCGGCAGGCCGCCGCCGTCGGCCTCCACGATGCCGGACGGCGGCAGCAGCTCACCCGCCCGGTACATCCGGCCCAGCAGCCGGCGGTTGTCCCCGCTGACCAGGTCCCAGTCGTCGATCACCAGCAGGTCGCAGTGGCGCACGGCGTCGGGCAGCAGGTCGTCCAGCGACACGTTGGACACCAGCGCGCCCGGCGACAGCCACTCGCGGGGGATGTACCCCTCGGTCACCGTCGTCACCGGCACCACCAGGTCCGAGCCGACGACGCAGTCCCGCGCGGACGCCGCCACCGACACGGCAAGGCGCGGCCGGCGCGCCGACGCCTCCTCGCGGAACCGCTCCGCCCGCGCCGGGTCGATGTCGAACACCCTCACCTCGGCCAACGCGGGCATGGTGTCCGCCAACAGCTCCAGGTGCGTCATCGCCAGCGTGCCGCAACCGATCAGGCCCATCGTCGAGGCCCCCGGCCTGCCCAGCGCCCGGGCGGCCACGGCGGTCACCGCGGCGGTGCGCAGCGCGCTGATGTGCGCCGCCTCCATCAACGCCCGGGGCCGCGCGGTCTCCGGGTCCAGCAGCAGCGTGAAGCCCTGCGAGCGGGGCAGGCCCCGGTCGACGTTGCCGAGGCTGGCGTTGATGGTCTTCAGGCCCACCGCGAAACCGTCGTCGAACTCGACCGCCCCCGGCATCGCCAGGCACCGGTTGGCCGCGCCGCCGGGCGAGCGCCACGGCAGGTACGCCTCCTCCGGCAGCATCACCCGGCGCTCGGTGTGCAGGCGCAGCGCCTCGGCCACCACCGCGACGGCGTCGACCTCGGACAGCGCGCGCACGACGTCGTCGCGGGTGAGGTAGCGGAACTCGTTCATCGTTGTCGTCACGACGGGTTCTCCAGGGAAGTGGCGGTCGTCGACCGGGTCATCAGCCGACCTTGCAGAGCTGCTCCTGGTCCAGCGCCAGGGCGTGGACGAGTTCGGGCAGCCGGTAGTGGTCCACCGCGCGGGGGTCGGGGCGCAGCAGGTGCGCGGCCACCAGTTCGTCGAGCACGTCGAACGCATCCACAGTGGACAGCCGGAGCAACTCGGCGGCGGTGCGGACGTGGAACGTACCGGGGCCGAGCGCCGACAGCCGCAGCACGGCGCCGCGCAGGTCGTCCGACAGCGCGGCGAACGACGGCAGCAGCCGCTCCCGCACGTCAAGGTCGCCCACCCGCAACTCGTCCAGCACGCGCGCCGGGTCGCGCAGCCGGTCGGCCAGCCGCCGGAGCGACCAGTGCGGCCGGGAGGCCAGCCGGGAGCCGCACACGCGGATCGCGATCGGCAGGTGGCCGCACACCTCCGCGATGTCCAGCGCGGTCCGGTGCTCGGCGGTGGTCCGGTCGACCCCGATGATGCGGCCCAGCAGCTGCATCGACTCGGCGGGGGAGAACGGGCCGAGCGTGATCCGCGCGGTGCCCTCCAGGGTGGCGAGCAGCGAGCGGCTGGTGATCAGCACCCCGCAGCCCGGCACGGACGGCAGCAGCGGCCGGACCTGGCGCTCGTCGTGCGCGTCGTCGAGGATCAGCAGGGTCTTGGTGCCCGCCAACGTCCGGCGGTACAGCTCCACCTTCGCCGCGGTCGACTCGGGCACCCGGTCGGCCGGCACGCCGAGCCGCGCGAGCAGGCCGTCCAGCACGGTGCCGGCGCCCGGTGGCGACGCGTGCCTGCCGCCGAGGTCCACCAGCAGCTGCCGGTCCGGGAACCGCTTGGTCAGCAACCTGGTCACGCGCTGGGCGAGGGTGGTCTTGCCGACGCCGTTCATGCCGCTGACGACGCACGCGGTGGGCAGCTCGGCCTGCCCGGGTGAACCGCTGAGCACCGCGCACGCCCGCTCGGTCTCGGCGGCCCGGCCGGTGAAGTCGCTGGGCTCCGGCGGCAGCGCCGGGTCGCCCTCCTGCCGCCGGGTCCACAGCGTGATCGTCGCGCGCGGCGTGCGCGGCACGGAGGTGAGGATCGACTGGTGCAGCTCGCGCAGCTCGCTGGACGGGTCCAGGCCCACCAGCTCGGCGAGCGCGGTGCGGAAGTCCTGGTACACGGCCAGCGCGTCGGCGGTGCGACCGCTGCCGTGCAGCGCGCTCATCAGCTGCATGCGCGGCCGTTCCCGCAGCGGCTCCGCGGCGATCAGCGCGGTCAGGTCGGTGATCAGCCGCTGGTGCTCGCCCAGGGCCAGCTCGGCGTCGATGCAGCTCTCCAGCGCGGTGAGCCTGGCCTCCTCCAGGCTGGGCTGCTCCACCGTGGCGAGGTGGTCGGTGACGCCGCCCAGCGCCGGGCCGTTCCACCGCGACAGCGCGTCGCGCAGCAGCCTGCTGGCCTCGGCGTGCCTGCCCTCGGCGAGGGCCGTGCTGCCCTGCGCCGCCAGCGTCTCGAACTCGACCAGGTCGAGCTGGACCCGGTCCCGCGCGAGGAACTCGAAGCGGTACCCGGGCGGCTGGCGGGTGATCCTGGCCTCCGCGCCGAGCAGGCTGCGCAGCCGCGAGGCGTAGGTCTGGATCTGCGCCTGCGTCGTCGACGGCAGGTCCTCGTCCCACAACATCTGCATCAACCTGGCGTCCGACACGACCCGACCGCGGGCCAGCAGCAGCGACGCCAGGAAGGTGCGCATCTTCGAACCGCGCACTTCGATCTGCGTGTCCCCGACCCACGCCCCCACCAGACCAAGTACCTGGAACCTCATCGACCACCCCTCACACGCTCGCGCGGCGGCGTTGCCCGCGTGCTGTCGCCTCCAGGAAGTCTGTTCAAGGTTTTCAAACATGTCAGCCGTCACGTTTGGCAGGAACATGCCTTGTCAGGATGTGGCCTGCCGATCACCCGCGGTCACCGTCGAGGGCGTGCGGGCACACCGCCGCCCGGCACCTGTGGGGGTGCCGGGCGGCGGTGTTTCCGCACGTGACCAGGGGGAGGAGGCACGTCCGGGCGGCACCGGGGGACCCGGTGCCGGACGTTCAGCGGCTCTCGCTGAAGTTCTGCTGGTACTGCGGCGTCGGGATCGTCAGCTCCCGGTACCGGTTGGGCAGGTTGGCCCAGTCGAGGAACTCCCGGCGCCGCATGTCGAGCACCAGGTTGATCGTCACCTCGACGTCCAGCCCGGCCTCCTCGGCGATGCGGCGCACCGACCGGGAGCCGTCGACGAGGCCCAGGATCGCCGCCTCGCGCGGGTCGGCCGGCCCCTTGTCGCCGTCGGCCGTGAGGCTGGTCGGCACCATGTCCGCGAAGTTCGGCGCGGTGAACTCGTACTGGCCGATGAACAACCGGTCGAGCCGGGAGCCGAACAGGCAGTTGAGCGCGTCGCCCGGGGTCTCCACGATCGGCCTCGTGCGCAGGTTGAACGAGGTGTTGAGGATCATCGGCACCCCGGTCAGCTCGTCGAAGCGCTCGATGAGCCGGCGGAACTTGCCGTCCTGCTCGGCCGCCACGGTCTGGATGCGGCACGTCCCGTCGACGTGGGTGATCTCCTCGATCGACTCCCGCTTCTCCGGGAGCACCGGGCACACGAACAGCATGAACGGGCTGTCCTCGACCGGGATCTCGAAGTAGTCCACGGCCCGCTCGGCCAGCACCGAGGCGGCGAACGGCCGGAACGCCTCGCGGAACTTCACCCGCGCGTTGAGCCGGTCCTTCATGCCGGGCAGACCCGGGTGGCACAGGATCGACCGCGACCCGAGCGCCCGGGGCCCGTACTCGGCGCGGTCCTGGAACCAGCCGATGATCTCGCCGCGCTCGATGGCCTCGGCCGCCGCCTGCACCATGTCGGCCTCGTCGGCGTGGTACACGGGGTCGCACGACCAGGTCTTGCTCGCCTGCTCGATCTGCTCCTTCGCGACCCGGGGCGGGCCCAGGTACACGTCCGTCATCCGCAACGACCGGGGGTCCGCCGGAGCGACCGTTCCGGGCTCGTTGACGATGTTGTAGTAGGCGTAGAGCGCGGCGCCCGCGGCGTTGCCGTCGTCGGTCGCCGCCGGGAACACGGAGATGCCGTCGATGTCCAGCTCGCGCGCCAGGCGGGCGTTGGTGGTGGAGTTGAGGAAGCAACCGCCGGACAGCACGAGGTTGCGGCTGCCGGACATCGCCAGGCTCTTGTTGGTGAGGAAGAGCATGGCGTCCTCGAACTCGGACTGGATCTGGTAGGCCAGGTCCTTGTGGAGCTGGGTCATGGCCTCGCCGCGCTTGCGCGGCAGCAGCTGCGCGCCCGTCTGCGCGTACTTCGCGAAGCCCAGGTCCACGAGGGACTGCGTCGCGTTGTCGAACCGCATCTCGTCGCCGCTCACGTCGATGAACAGCGGCTCGGCCGACAGGCGCTTGCCGTAGGGCGCGAGGCCCATGGTCTTGCCCGCGTCGTCGTACGCGGTGCCCGACTCGCGGAAGCCGAGGGCCAGCGTGACGACCCGGTACAGCTCGCCCAGGCCGCCGATGTTCTCCGGCAGGTGCACGGCGCCGTCGTGGACGGTGCCGGCGATCCGCGTGCTGGCCCGCGTCATGCGGAACAGCTCCTTGGGACGGCTGCCGAACGAGAACTCGAACGCGGTCTCCCGCTCGCGGTGGCCCCGGAAGATCGACCCGTAGGTGTCGACCACGACCGCCGCGGCGTCCGGCAGGCCGGACGTGTAGAACGCCGCGCCGGCGTGCGCCAGGTGGTGCGCCGGGTGGGGGAGGGCGAGCCGCTTGCCCGCGGGGGCGAGCACACCGAGGATGTCGAGCAGCCGCTCCTCCTCGTTCTGGTCGCCCGACTCGGTCGACGTCCCGATCCAGTAGTCGACGTCGTCGATCGTGAGGCCCTGGCCGCCCAGCACCTCGACCGCCAACCTCGTCATGGCGAGCGTGTACTCGTGCCACGGCACGGTGCCCCGCTTCTGCTGCGTGATGCGCTCCAGCGCGAGAGCCGCCACGATGCGCCCGTCCTCGACCAGGCTCATGCTGCTGTCGTGGCTGAGATTGACACCTACGATCCGCATATCTGACTTCTTCCGACAGTAGGCAGGCGTCTGCCTGACACGTGGTTACCGGACTCCGGTCGTGCGGTGTGTGGACGACGGGCGCGGCCCGACCGGTGAACGCGCTCGGGTTCAGCTGGCCTGGGCCTGCATCCGCCGCCGCAGGCTCAGCGGGCGCATGTCGGTCCACACGTCCTCGATCCGCGCCAGGCACTCGTCCTTCGTGCCCTCGGTGCCTTCCGCGTGCCACCCCGCAGGCGGCTCGCGGTCGGCCCACCACACCGAGTACTGCTCCTCATCGTTGAGCACGACCCGCCACCGGCGGTCGTCGGCGAGGTTCTCCGTCACCGAATCCTCCTGCTGGTCCTCTTCGTGGGGCGGGACGAAGAGTGCTCGCCCCGGCCATATCCCGGCTATACGGGACCGGACCGCCACCGGGCCGCCCGGTGGTGCGGAGTCGTCGCGCTCCGGTCCTCGCGCCGTGCGCGGGGCCGGCGCGGACTGGCCATATAGCGGCCGTATTGCCACGCCCGCGAGGGTTCCCGGTCAGGCGTGCACCGAGCACCCGCCGGAGGGCGCACGCCACCGGACCATGTCGCAGACAGGAGCCTCGATGGCCAGCAAGCCGGACATGTCCGTGGATGCCCGCCGCGCGCAGCTGCTGTGGCGGCGCCTGCACGGCAGCGACGGCGCGTCCGCGCGCATCGGACGAGCGGACCGCTCCCGACCGCTGCCGCTGTCCCACGGGCAGGAGCAGATGTGGTTCCTCCAGCAGCTCAGGCCGGGCAGTTCGGAGTACCTGGTGCCGGTGGCGCTGCGGCTGACCGGCGACCTCGACGCCGACGCCCTCGGCCGGGCCTGGGACCAGGTGGTGGCGCGGCACGAGATCCTGCGCACCCGCTACGAGATGCACGCGGGCGCGCCGGTCCAGGTCGTGGACGCCGCGGTGACCGGCCTGCTGCGCGTGGAGCGGCCGTCCGGTCGGTCGGTCGCGGAGCTGGACGCGCGCACCGAGGACATCGTCGGGCGCGAGGCGCGCACGCCGTTCGACCTGGCGCTGGAGTGGCCCTGCCGCGCCGTGCTGGTCGCGCGGGCGGCCGACGACCACCTGCTGCTGCTCACGCTGCACCACATCGCGTGCGACGCGTGGTCCACGCAGGCGCTGCTCGCCGAACTCGCCGAGGGGTACCGCGCCATCGTGCGGGGCGAGCCCGCCGCGCTCCCCGCGCTGCCGGTGCAGTACGCCGACTTCGCGGCCTGGCAGCGCGCCCGCATGTCCGACGAGGACCGGGGGCGGCAACTGGGCTACTGGACGGACGTGCTGTCCGGCATCGCACCCGTCGAACTGCCCACCGACCGGCCCCGGCCGGCCGTGCGCGGCTACGCGGGCGCCCAGTACGACCTGCGCGTCGAAGCGGAGCTGGCCGACCGGGTCGTGAAGCTGGCCCGGGGCGAGGGCGCGACCCCGTTCGTCGCGCTGCTCACCGCGTTCCAGGCGGTGCTGGCCCGCTACACCGGCCGGGCGGACGTGCCGGTGGGCACCATCGCCTCCTCCCGCACGCAGCCCGAGCTCCAGCACCTCGTCGGCTACGCGGTCAACACCCTGGTGATCCGCACCCGCTGGTCCGGCGACGTGTCGTTCCGGGCGCTGCTCAACCACGTCCGGGAGATCGTGCTGGACGCCTTCGACCACGACGCCGTGCCGTTCGCGCAGGTGGTGGACGCGGTGGAACCGCAACGCGACCTGTCGCGGACGCCGCTGTTCCAGGTCGTGCTCACCATGCACGAGTCCGACGGCGCGGGCATCGCGCTGCCCGGCGTGACCGCCGAGCCCTACGCCGGTGACAACCAGGTCGCCCGGTGCGACCTCGAACTCCAGGCCGCGCTGCTGCCCGACGGCTCGATCACCGCCCGGCTGCTCTACGCCACCGAGCTGTTCGACCACGCCACCGTCGAGCGCATGGCCCGCCACTTCACCACCCTGCTCGAACGGGCCGTCGCCGCGCCCGACGCGCCGCTGTCGGACGTGGACGTGCTGGACGGCGTCGAGCGGGCCGTGCTGACGCTCCCGCCGCGCCCCGGCCTGGGCGGCGCCCACACGCTGGACCGCTTCCACGCCCGGGTCGCCGTGTCCCCCGGGGCCGAGGCGGTCCGCACCGCCGACGGCGCCACCACGTTCGCCGAGCTGGACGCGCGGGCCGACCTCCTCGCCCGCCTGCTGCGGGCGCGCGGGCACGGCCCGGAGCGCGTCGCGGGCGTGCTGCTGGACCGCGGCGTCGACCTCATCGCCTCCTTCCTGGCCACCTGGAAGACCGGCGGCGCCTACCTGCCGATCGGCCCCGAGCTGCCGCCCGAGCGGTGGGCGCACCTGCTCGGCGACGCCGGCGCGGACTGGGTGCTCACCGAGCGCAAGTACGCGGACGACGTGCGCGCCCTGTTCCACGGCGAGGTGCTCGTCGTCGACGAGCCGGCGCCGGCGGACCTCCCGCCGCTCGACCCGCCCGTCGACCTCGGCGGCGACGCGCTGGCCTACGTCATCTACACCTCCGGCTCGACCGGGCGCCCCAAGGGCGTCCAGGTCACCCACCGGGGCCTGGCCAACCACCTCGACCAGGTGCTCGCCGAGTACGTCGGGCAGTCCACCGGCGGCGCGCCGCTGTTCTCCACGGTCGCCTCCGACGTGGTGGTCCCGGTGCTCTACGGGCCGCTGCTCGCCGGCCTGCCCGTCCACGTCCTCCCGCAGGACCTCGACCTGTCCGAGCTGGGGCGGACGCTGCGCGACGCCGCGCCGTTCAGCTTCGTCAAGCTCACCCCGGGCCACCTCGACGTGCTGGCGCACCAGCTGTCCGACGCCGAGATCGACGGGCTCGCGGCGACCGTCGTGCCCGGCGGCGACGTGCTCACCGGCCACGTGGCGCGCCGGTGGGAGGAGATGCTCGGCGACGGCCGCGTGGTCAACGAGTACGGCCCCACCGAGATCACCGTCGGCAACTCGACGTGCCCGGTCGCGGAGGCGCTCGACCGCGAGGTCATCCCCCTCGGCAGGCCCATGCCCGGCACCAGCATGTACGTCCTGGACGAGCGGCTGGAGCCGGTGCCGGTCGGCGTCGTGGGCGAGGTGTGCGTCGGCGGCGACGGGGTGGCCCGCGGCTACGTCGGCATGCCCGCGACGACCGCGGAGCGGTTCGTGCCCGACCCGTACGGCCCGCCCGGGGCGCGCCTGTACCGGACCGGCGACCTGGGCAAGGTGCTGCCCGACGGGTCGGTGGACTTCGTCGGGCGCCGCGACGACCAGGTGAAGATCCGCGGCTACCGGGTCGAGCTGGGCGAGGTCGAGGGCGTTCTGGGCACCCACGAGCACATCGCGCAGGCGCGCGTGCTGCTGCGCCGGGACGGCGACCGGGACCCGAGGTTGGCCGCCTACCTGGTCGCCGCGGACGGCGCGCCGGAGGTGGACGCGGAGGAGCTGCGGGACTGGCTGGGGCGGACCCTGCCCGAGTACATGGTCCCGCCCGACCTGGTCTACCTGGACCGGATGCCGCTGACCTCCAACGGCAAGCTCGACGTGGCCGCGCTGCCCGTGCCGGACGCCGGGGCGGAGGTCGGCTACGAGCAGCCGAGGACGCCCGAGGAGGAGCGGATGGCCGCGGTGTGGGCCGACGTCCTGGGCGTCGGGCGGGTCGGTGTGCGGGACGGCTTCTTCGACCTCGGCGGCGACTCGATCCGGGCCGTCGCGCTCGTCGGCGCGCTGCGCGAGGCCGGGTTCGACGTCTCGGTGCGCGACATCTTCGCCGAGCGCACGGTGGCCGCGCTGTGCGCCCTGGTCGCCGGGAAGCCGGAGCTGGCCGACGTCGGCGGCGTCGTGCAGCCGTTCGCCCTGATCGGGCTGGAGGACCGCAACCGGCTGCCGGAGGGCGTGGTCGACGCGTACCCGTTGTCGCGCAACCAGATCGGCATGCTGTTCGAGATGATGGCGGACGACCAGAACCGCTACCACAACGTCACCTCGTTCCGCGTGTTCGACGACAAGCCGTTCTCGCTCACCGCGATGACCCGGGCCACCGCGCTGGTCACCGAGCGGCACGAGGCGCTGCGCACCTCGCTGCACCTGACCGGCTACTCGACGCCGATGCAGCTCGTGCACGCCACCGCCAAGATCCCGCTGGCCGTCAGCGACGCCTCCGGCTCGTCCCCGGAGGAGGTGCAGGTGCTGCTGCGCGAGCACTCCGACCGGGAGCGCCGCGAGCTGTTCGACCTGGAGACGCCCGGCCTGCTGCGGTTCTTCATCCACCTGACCGACGACGGCGTCTACTGGCTGTCGTGCACCGAGTGCCACCCCATCCTGGAGGGCTGGGGGCACCACACGCTCATCATGGAGCTGCTCAAGTGCTACGAGGCGCTGCGCGACGGTGAGCAGCCGCCGCCGTACGACCCGCCTGCCGTCCGGTTCGCCGACTTCGTCGCCGAGGAGATGGCCGCCATCGCCTCGCGCGAGCACGCCGACTACTGGCGCGGCGTCGTGGCGGACTACGCGCCGGTGACCCCGCCGCAGGAGTGGGGCGACCCGGACGCCCCGGCGGGGCAGACCCGGCAGGCCCACATCTCCTGGCGCGACCTCGAAGCGGCGCTGCGGGCGCGTGCCAGCGAGGCCGGGGTGTCGATGAAGAGCGTCATGCTGGCCGCGTACGCGAAGGTGCTCTCCCAGCTGACCGACGAACCCGCGTTCCACGCCGGGCTCGTGTGCGACGCGCGCCCCGAGCGCACCGGCGCCGACCGCGTGTACGGCATGTACCTCAACACGGTGCCGTTCGCCGTCGACCGCGGCGCGCGGACGTGGCGCGACCTGCTGATCCAGGTCTTCGAGCGCGAGGTGGCGTTCTGGCCCTACCGGGGCTTCCCGCTGCCCGAGATCAACCGGCTCACCCGGGGCCACGGGCGGCTGGTCACCGTGCTGTTCAACTACCAGGACTTCAACCAGGTCGAGAGCCGGCTGGTCGGCGACCTGGCGGGCGAGGACGACAGCCCGACCGAGTTCCCGCTCAGCATCTCCTCGCGCGCCGGGCACGTGTTCGTCACGGTCGACCCGCGGGTGGTCACCGAGGAGCGGGCGACGGCCGTCGCGCGGATGTTCCGCGCGGTGCTGGAGTCGATCGCCGCCGGCCTGGACGGCGACGCGTCCGCCACCTACCTGCCGCCGGGCGAGCGCGAGCTGCTGCTGGCCCGGGGCCGCACGCCGGCGCCGGCCGCGCACGGTCGGGTGACCAGCGCGATCGAGGCGTTCGAGCGGCAGGCGCGGCTCACCCCGGGCGCGACGGCCGTCGAGTGCGGCGACGTCCGGCTGGACTACGCCGAGCTGGACGCCCGCGCCGACCGGCTCGCCGAGCGGCTGCGGTCGGCGGGCGTCGGCCCGGGGCGCGTGGTCGGCGTCGTGGCGCGGCGGGACGAGCACCTGCTGGTGTCGTTGCTGGCCACCTGGAAGGCCGGCGGCGCCTACGTGCCGCTGGGCACCGAGCAGCCCGCCCGGCGGTGGGCGCTCATGCTCGACGACAGCGGCGCGGGCTGCGTGCTCACCGGGCAGGCCGACGTGGACAAGGTCGCCGAGTCGTTCTTCGCGGGCGAGGCGATCGTGGTGGACGCGGCGGTCGACCCGGCCGACCAGCGGACCGCCGCGCACGACGGGACGCGACCCGACCCCGCCGAACCCGCCTACCTGGTCTACACGTCGGGGTCGACCGGGCGCCCCAAGGGCGTGTGCGTCACGCACGCCAACCTCGCCAACTACCTGACCTGGGCGGCCCGCGAGTACCCCGCCGGCCCCGGCGGCGCGCCGCTGTTCTCCACGCCCGCCTCGGACCTGGTCGTGACGACGCTGTTCACGCCGCTGGTGACCGGGCGGTCGGTGCACGTCGTGCCCGAGGACACCGACCTGTCCCGGCTCGGCGCGCGGCTGCGGGCGGCGGCGCCGTTCGGGTTCGTCAAGCTCACCCCCGGTCACCTGGAGATGCTCGCGCACCAGCTCGACGCGACCACCGCGCGCGGCCTGACCACGACCCTGGTGGTCGGCGGCGAGTCGCTGCCCGCCCGCACCGCCGCCCGCTGGGCAGACTGGCTGGGCGACGGCGCGCGGGTGATCAACGAGTACGGCCCCACCGAGATCACGGTGGCCAACTCCACGCAGGTGGCGGACTCCGAGGAGCGCGAGGTCGTGCCGATCGGCGTGCCCATCGACGGCACCGGCATGCACGTGCTGGACGAGGCGTTGCAGCCGGTGCCCATCGGCGTGCCCGGCGAGCTGTGCGTCGGCGGCCTCGGCGTGGCGCGCGGGTACCTCGGCCGACCGGGCCTGACCGCGGAGCGGTTCGTGCCCGACCCGTACGGCCCGCCCGGGTCGCGCCTGTACCGGACCGGCGACATCGCGCGGGTGCTGCCGGACGGCGCGGTGGACGTGCTGGGCCGGCTGGACGGCCAGGTGAAGATCCGCGGCTACCGGGTCGAGCTGGGCGAGGTCGAGGGCGTCCTGGGCGGGCACCCGAGGGTGGCGGAGGCGAGGGTCGTCCAACGGCACACCCGCACCGGCGAACCGCGCCTGGTGGCCTACCTGGTCCCGCTCGACGAGACCGCGGCCCCCGAGCCGGAGTCGCTGTCGCGCTGGCTGGCGGCGACCCTGCCCGCCTACATGGTGCCGTCGGCGTTCGTGCCGGTGCAGGCCCTGCCGCTGACCCCGAACGGCAAGCTCGACGTCGCGGCGCTGCCCGAGTGGGACGGCACGGCGTCCACCGCCTCCCGCCACGTCGAACCGCGCACGCCGCGGCAGCACCGGATGGCCGCCGTGTGGGCCGACGTGCTCGGCGTCGAGCGGGTGGGGCTGGAGGACGGCTTCTTCGACCTCGGAGGAGACTCGATCCTGGCCGTGGTGCTCGTCGCCGCGCTGGCGCGGGAGGGCTTCGAGGTGACGGCGAGGGAGATCTTCCTCGCGCCGACCATCGCGCGGCTGCTGCCCGAGGAGGACGACGAGGTCGAAGCCCCGTGACGGGAGGGGGCGGCGACCGCGTGGTCGCCGCCCCCTCGGAGTCGGGTCAGCCGAACTCGGGCACGCCGTGCTCGCGGAACAGCGACCGCAGCCGGTCCACGTCGTCGGTCACCGCCAGGCCGAGCGTCAGCAGCAGCCGCGCCTTCTGCGGCGTGAGGTCCTCGGCGGCGATGATCCCGGGCACGCCCGGGTCGTACACGGCGCCGGTGGTGTTGCGGCCCGCCGCGACGACCACGAGGCCCGCGCCGACCGCCTCCCGCAGCGCACCGGCCTGCCGGTCGGACGGGTCGCCCGCCATCACCACGCCGGCGACCCCGGAGCGGGCGAACGCGGCCACGGCCTCGCCGCCCGCGTCGGTGTAGGAGTAGGCGATCTCGGTGCGCGGCAGCCGGTCCGGGTCGATCCGGGTCAGGTCGAACGGCGTGCCCCACTCCGGGCGGCCGTGCAGCAGCACGCGGGCCGGGGCGCGGAGCAGGCGGATGTTCCGCTCGTCCACCACCCCGAGCGCACCCCACTCGCGGCCCCGGAAGGCGTCCAGGCGCAGGGTGTCCGACTTGGCCGCGTCGCGGGCGGACAGGACGCGGTCGTTGAGCGCCACCACCGTGCCGAAGCCGGTCGTGCGGCCGGACGCGGCCAGCGCGACGGCGTTGTGCAGGTTGGCCTGCCCGTCGCTGCCCAGCGCGTTCCACGGCCGGAACGACCCGGTGACGACCACCGGCTTGGGGCTGCGGACGGTGAGGTCGAGCCAGTAGGCGACCTCTTCGAGCTGCCGGGTGCCGCACAGCACCACGGCGGCGTCGGCGTCGGCGGCGAGGTGGGTGTCGACCAGGGTGGACAGCGCGTGGAAGTCGCGCAGGGTGCGGCACCCGCCGCCCTCGCCCCGGAAGTCGATCGGTTCGGTGCGCGCGACCCCGTCCAGTTCGTCGGCCAGGGAGTCGAGCAGCTCGGCCGTCGTGAGCGCTCCGCCGCGGTAGCTCTGGAAGTCCGACCGGCTCGCCGCGAGGCCCGCGATTGTGCCGCCCGAGCCGATGACGGCGACCGACGTCCGATTCGTTTTTTCATTCACAGGTACCCGATTGTCGCCGCCGGTCTACAGCGGCCCAATATCCCCGGGGTATAGGGGAGTTGTAGTCGGGCTCGGCACCGTGGTCCGCATGTTCACGAGCCCATGCGGACGTCCGAGTGCTGCGAGTTCGACGGTGCCCCTGACCTGGGCGGCGTGCCGTGGGTGACTCGGGCGGGCAGGGCGGTGCGCAGCGCCTGCCGCTGTCCGCGGCGCAGAAAGGCGTCTGGTTCGCGCACCAATTGGACGGCACCGGCCAGGTCTTCAATTGCGCCGAGGTGCTCGAATTCGCCGGGCCGCTCGACGTCGGCGCGTTCGCGGCCGCGTGGCGGCGGGTGCGCGCGGAGGCCGACGCGCTGCGGGTCGAGCGGTTCGCCGACGAGGACGGCCTGGTGCAGGTCGTCGTCCCCGAGGACGGGCTGCCCGGGCTGCCGGTGCTCGACTTCTCCGACGAGCCGGACCCGGAGCGGCGGGCCGACGAGTGGACGGCGGCCGAGCGCGCCACGCCGGTCGACCTCGGCGTGGGCCCCGTCTCGGCGGCGGCGCTGATCCGCCTGGGCGAGCGGCGGTTCCGGTTCTACTGCCGCATGCACCACATCGTCACCGACGCGTACTCGATGCGGCTGCTGCACCGCACGCTGGCCGACCGCTACACCGCCCTGGTGACCGGCTCGGCCCCGGCACAGCCCCCGCTGCGGTCGCTGACCGCGCTGGTCGACGCCGACCGCCGCTACCGCGAGTCGCCCGCGCACGCGGCCGACCTGGAGTTCTGGACCGGCACGTTCGCCGACGCGCCGGAGTCCATGCGGGTGTCCCCGATCGGCGGCCCCGGGCCGGACACCGACCTCGTCGCCTGGCGCGTGGCGCGCGAGCTCGACGACGCGGCCCTCGACCGGCTGCGCGAGGTCGCCGAGCTGACCGGCGCCACCTGGCAGGTCGTGCTGCTCGCCACCGTCGCCTCCTACCTGGGGCGGCTCACCGGGCGGCGGGACGTCGTGCTCGGCCTGCCCACCAGCGGCCGGCGCGGCATCGCGACGCGGCAGGTGGTCGGCATGGCGGCGGCGGTGGTCCCGCTGCGCGTCGACGTGGCGCCGACGGCCACCCTGACCGACGTGGTCGGGCTCCTGTCCGCCGCGCTGGCGGAGGGCCTGCCGCACGAGCGCCTCCGGCACGACGAGGTGGTCCGCGCGCTCGGCGTGAACGTCACCGAGGGCGGCTTCCTCGGCCCGCTGGTCAACTTCACGCCGTTCGACGACGAGTTCTCCTTCGCCGGCACCACCGCGCGGGCCCGCAACCTCGCCTCCGGCCCGCCCATCGACCTGTCCGTCAACGTGCACGGGCAGGACGACGGCCCGGTCACGCTGGTGTTCGAGGCCGAACCCAGGCTGCACGGCCGGCGCGGCGTCGAGGAGCACGCCGACCGGTTCACCGCCTTCGCACGGGACGTCACCGCGGCCCCGGACCGGCCGGTGGACTCGTTCGACCTGCTGTCGCGCGCCGAGCGCCACGAGCTGCTGGTGCGCCGCAACGACACCGCCGCCCCCGTGCCGGACGGCGACATCGCGGAACTGGTGGAGCGGCGCGCGCGACGCGCCCCCGACGCGGTGGCCGTGGTCCACGGGACCACCGAGCTGACCTACCGCGAGCTGGACGAGCGGGCCGAGTGGCTGGCCGACCGGCTGGCCGCGCGCGAGGTCGGGCCGGAGGACGTGGTCGCCCTCGTGCTGCCACGCACGCCTGACCTGGTCGTCGCCATGCTGGCCGTGCTCAAGGCCGGCGCCGCGTTCCTGCCGATCGACCTCGCGAACCCGCCCGAGCGGATCGCCCACCTGGTCGCCGACGCCGGCGCGCGCTGCGTGGTCAGCGACGCCGCGACCGAGCCCGCGCTGCCGCCCACCGCGGTGGAGGTGCTGGTCGTGGAGGACACCCGGCCCACCGTCGGCCGCGCCGCGCCCCGCCGACCGGTCCACCCGGCCAACCCGGCCTACGTCATCTACACCTCCGGCTCGACCGGCGCCCCGAAGGGCGTCGTCGAACCCCGGTCGGCGCTGTGCAACATGGTGTTCGACAACATCCCCCGGTACGGGATGCACGAGAACACGCGCGTGCTCCAGCTCGTCTCGCCGGGCGTGGACGCCTCGGTGGCCGACATCTGGCCCGCGCTCGTCGCGGGCGGGCGGCTCGTGCTCGCGCCACCCGCCGCCGAACTGCCGTTCGACCGGCTCGTGGAGATGTTGCGGGACAACCGGATCACTCACCTGGCGCTGCCGCCCGCCGTGCTGGCCAACGTGCCCGACACCGACCTGCCCGACCTGGAGACGCTGCTCACCGGCGGCGAGGACGTGGACCAGCGGCTGTGCCGGCGCTGGGGACCAGGCCGCCGGATGCTCAACATGTACGGCCCGACCGAGGCGGGCGTGGGCTCGACCGGCAGCGCCCCGCTCACCGGCGCGAGCCGCCCCGACATCGGCACCCCGCTGCGCAACATGCGGGTCTACGTGCTGGACGGCGAGCTGCGGCCGACCGTGCCCGGCGCGGCGGGGGAGCTGTACGTGGCCGGCGCCGGCCTGGCGCGCGGCTACCTGGGCCGCCCCGGCCTGACCGCGGACCGGTTCCTGCCCTGCCCGCACGGCCTGCCCGGCGAGCGCATGTACCGCACCGGCGACCTGGTGCGCTGGCGCGAGGACGGCAACCTGGAGTACGTCGGCCGCGCCGACGACCAGATCAAGATCCGCGGCGCCCGCATCGAGCCCGGCGAGGTCGAGACCGTGCTGGCCGGCCTGGACGGGGTCGGCGCCGTCGCCGTCGTCGCGGACGAGGGACCGCACGGCCGGATGAGGCTGCTGGCCTACGTCGTGCCGGCCGAGGGCGCGGCGGTGGAGCCCGACGAGGTGCGCCGGGCCGCCCGGCGGTTCCTGCCCAACCAGATGGTGCCGGACTCCGTGGTCCTGCTGGACGCGCTGCCGCTGACGGCGGCGGGCAAGCTCGACCGGCGCGGCCTGCCCAGCCCGGAGGACGTCGTCACGGCACCCGCCACCCCGGACGCGGCGGGCCCGGTGAAGGTCGTGCGGGACCTGCTGCGCGAGGTGCTCGGCGTGGCCGAGATCGGCCCGGACGAGTCGTTCTTCGACCGCGGCGGCGACAGCATCATCGCGTTGCAGCTGGTGTCCCTGGCCCGGCAGCACGGGCTGGAGCTGACCGCCCGCGAGGTGTTCGCCCACCCGACGGCGGCCGGTCTCGCCGAGGTCGCCCGCGTGCTCGACACCGAGGCGGCGCCCGAGGTCGGGCCGACCGGACCGGTGCCGCTGACCCCGATCATGCGCTGGGCCCGCGCCGGGCACGCCCCGATCGACGGCTTCCACCAGGCGGTCACCGTCCACACCCCGGCCGACCTGCGGCTCGACGCGCTCGACCGGGCGCTGCGGGCGCTGGTCGACCACCACGACGCGCTGCGGACCGCGCTGGCGCGGGACGACGACGGCGAACCGGTGCTGGACGTGCGCCCGACCGGCACGCCGATGCCGGACGGCTGGCTGCGCCGGGTCGACGCCGCCGGGTTCGACGCGGACCGGTTGCGCGCGGCCCTCGCGGAGGAGCGCGCCGAAGCGCGGCGCGGCCTGTCGCCCGAGGCGGGCGCGGTGCTGCGCGCGGTGTGGTTCGACGCGGGCCCCGCCGAGCGCGGCACCCTGCTGCTGGTGGTGCACCACCTCGTGGTCGACGGCGTCTCGTGGCGGGTCCTGCTCCAGGACCTGGGCACGGCGGCGGCCGGCCGGCCGGGCGGGCTGCCCGCCGTGACGACGCCGATGGCCGCGTGGGCGCGGCGGCTGGCCGCCACCGCGGCGGCGGGGACCTACCGCGACGAGCTGCCGCACTGGACGGACGTGCTGTCCACGCCGGACCCGGCCTACACCGCGGAACCCGACCCCGCCGTCGACACCTTCGCCACCGCGCGGACCGTCCGGCTCACCCTGCCGGCGGACGTCGGCGACGCGCTGCTGGACACCGTGCCCGCCCGCTTCCGGGCGACCGCCGGCGACGCCCTGCTGACCTCGCTGTCGCTGGCCTACGCCCGGTGGCGCGAGCAGCGCGGCGCGCCCCGCGCGGACGCCGTGCTGGTCGAGCTGGAGGGCCACGGGCGCGAGGAGATCGCGCCGGGCGTCGTCCTGGACCGCACGGTCGGCTGGTTCACCACCATCCACCCCGCCCGCGTCGACCCCGGCGAGGTGCCGTGGGCGGAGGCGGTCGCGGGCGGCCCGGCGCTGGGCGCCGCGCTCAAGCGGGTCCGCGAGCAGCTGCGGGCGCCGCGCGACAACGGCATCGGCTTCGGCGTGCTGCGCCACCTCGACCCGGCGTCCCGCGACGCGCTCGCCGCGCTGCCCACCCCGCGCCTGTGCTTCAACTACCTCGGCCGGTTCCGGTCGGCCGGCGCGGACGACTGGGGCATCACGGGCGCGGAGGACAGCTTCGCCGGCGGCGCGGACCCCCGGATGCCGGTGCCGAACGTGCTCGGTGCCGACGCGATCACCCACGACACCGCGGCGGGCCCGCGCACCACGCTCATGCTGACCTGGCCCGGGCGCCTGCTCGACGAGGCCGACGTGACCGGGCTGCTCGACCTGTGGGAGGCGGCGACGGCCGGCCTGGTCGCGCACGCCGCCACGCCGGGCGCGGGCGCGCTGCTGGCCTCCGACGTGCCGCTGGCGAACCTGACCCAGGAGCGGGTCGACCGGATCTGCGCCGCCTACCCCGGCGCGGTGGACGTCCTGCCGCTCGCGCCGATGCAGGAGGCGTTCCTGTTCCACAACCTGCTCACCGAGGGCGGCCTGGACGTCTACGCCTCCCAGGTGCGCGTCGACGTGGAGGGCGACCTGGACCCGGAGCGGCTGCGCCGGGCGGCGGAGGCCACCCTGGCCCGGCACGACAACATCCGCGCCGCGTTCGTGCACGACGACGAGGACGGCACGGCCGTGCAGGTGGTGCCCGCGCGGGTCGAGGTCCCGTGGACCGGGCACGACCTGACCGGCGTGCCCGACCAGGAGGCCCGCGCGGCCGAGCTGGCGGCCCGCGAGCGGGTCGGCCGGTTCGACCTGGCCGCGCCGCCCGCGCTGCGCCTGCTGGTGCTCCGCCTCGGCCCGCGCCGGCACCGGCTGGCGCTGACCACGCACCACATCCTGTGGGACGGCTGGTCCACCGGCATCGTGCTCAAGGAGCTGTTCGCGCTCTACGGCGACCTCGACGCCGACCTGCCGCCCGTCGCGCCCTACCGCACCTACCTGGAGTGGCTGGCCCGGCAGGACGTCCCCGGCGCGCGGGCGGCGTGGGCGGAGGCGCTGGCCGGCGTGACCGGCCCGTGCCACGTGCACCCGGCCGAGCGGGCGGGCACGCCCGAACCGCACCGGCAGATCCGGCGCGCCCTCGGGGCGCCGGAGTCCGACGCGCTGACCAACCGGTGCCGCGCGCTCGGCGTCACGCTCAACACGGTCGTGCAGTGCGCGTGGGGCTACGTGCTGTCGCGGCTGACGAACTCCGACGACGTCCTGTTCGGCACGTCGGTCTCCGGCCGGCCGCCGGAGCTGCCCGGCGTCCGGGACATGGTCGGGCTGCTGACCAACACGGTGCCGGTGCGGGTGCGGGTCGACCGCGACGAGTCCCTGGCCGCCCTGGCCCGGCGCACCCAGGACGAACAGGCCGCGCTGCTGCCGCACCACCACCTGTCCCTCGCCGAGATCCAGCGCCAGGCCGGTTTCGGCGGCGGCAAGAGCCTGTTCGACACCACGACGATGGTCGTCAACTACCCGCTCGACCCCTCGGTGTGGCCGGACTCCCTCGGCGACCTCCGGGCCGGTCCCTACGGGTTGGAGGACGAGACGCACTACCCGCTGCGCATGGTTGCCATCCCCGGTGACCGGCTGGAGCTGTGGCTGGGGCACCGCCCGGACGCGTTCGACGACGCCGCGGCGGGTGCGCTGTTCGACCGCTTCACCACCGTGCTCGACCGCTTCGCGGCGGACCCCGAGCGGCCGGTCCGCGAGCTGTACGCGGCCGAGGCCGGCGACCGGCGACGGCTGCTGGCCGAATGGGGCGGCTACGCCTGAGCCGCCCGTGAACACCCGAACCACCGGTACGCCGGGTGCCGCGCACGTCCGACGCGCACGTGCCGAGCCGAGTCCGCATGGAGGATCACCGATGTCCCTCGACATCCACCTGCTCGTCGCACGACAGGCCGCTGCCACGCCCGAGGCGATCGCCGTCGTCGACGGTCCCCGTTCGCACAGCTACGCGGACCTGGAGTCCCGCGCCGAGCGCCAGGCCGCCGCACTGCGCGCGGCCGGCGTCGGGCCCGGGTCGGTGGTCGGCGTGTGCCTGCCGCGCGGCGTCGACCTCGTGGCCGGGCTGCTCGCGGTGTGGAAGGCCGGCGGCGCGTACCTGCCGCTCGACCCCGACCACCCCGGGCAGCGCAACGCCCTCGTGCTGCGCAACGCAGGCGTCCGGCAACTGCTGGCCGCGCCCGGCGCCACCGCGCCCGACGTGCCGGACCTGGTGGTGCTCTCGCCGCACGACCTGCCGGAGGCCGCCGGCGCCCCCGCCGTCGACTCGAACGGCGACGGCGCGGCCTACGTCGTGCACACCTCGGGCTCCACCGGTACGCCGAAGGGCGTCGTCGTCACGCACGCGGGCATCGCCAACCGGGTCGACTGGGCCGTGCGCGGCCAGCGGCTGACCGCGGCGGACCGGGTGCTCCAGAAGACCGCGATGACCTTCGACGCCGCCGGCTGGGAGATCTTCGCCCCGCTGACCTGCGGCGGCACCGTGGTGCTCGCCCCGCACGGCGCCGAGCGCGACCCGGCCGCGATGGTCGCCGCCGTGGTCCGCCACGACGTCACGGTGCTCCAGGTCGTGCCGTCGGTGCTGCGCGCCCTGGTGGCCGAGGACGGCTGGGACGGCGCCGGCGCGCTGCGACTGCTCACCTGCGCGGGCGAACCGCTGCACGCCGAGCTGGTGCAGCGCTTCCTCGGGCTGCTCCCCGCGCCGGAGCGGGTCGAGGTGTGGAACACCTACGGGCCGACCGAGTGCTCCATCGACGTCACCGCGTTCCGCTTCGACCCCGCGCAGCGCTCCGGGCCGGTGCCGATCGGGCGGCCGATCCCCGGCATGCGCGTGCTGATCGCCGACGACCGGTGCGACCCGGTCGACATCGGCGTGACCGGCGAGCTGTACGCGGGCGGCGTCGGCGTCGCCCGCGGCTACCTGAACCTGCCTGGCCGCACGGCCGAGGCGTTCGTGCCCGACCCGCACGGCCCCGCCGGTGCGCGGCTGTACCGCACCGGCGACCTGGCGCGGTGGCGCGAGGACGGCTACCTGGAGTACCGCGGGCGCGTCGACCAGCAGGTCAAGGTCAACGGCGTGCGCATCGAGCCGGGCGAGGTCGAGGCCGCGCTGGCCGCGCACCCCGGCGTGCGCGCGGTGGCCGTCGTGCCGTTCGCCACGCCGGACGGCGGCACCCGCCTCGTCGCCTACCACGAGGCGACCGGCCAGGCCGAGGTCGGCGACCTGCGCGCCTACCTGGCCGAGCGCCTGCCCGCCACGCACGTGCCGTCGGCGTTCGTCGGACTCGACCGGCTCCCGCTGCTGGCCAGCGGCAAGGTGGACCGGTCGGCGCTGCCCGAGCCGGCGGCCACCGAGGAGAAGGTCGCGCCGCGCACCGCCGCCGAACGGCTGGTCGAGCGGGTGTGGTGCGACCTGCTGGGCGTGGACGAGGTCGGCGTGCACGACGACTTCTTCCGCCTCGGCGGCTCGTCGCTCCAGTTCACCCGGCTCGCCAACCGGCTGCGCAAGGCCACCGGCACGGCGATCGACCTGCCGAAGCTGCTCTCCGCCACCACCCTCGCCGAGCAGGCCGCGCTGGTCGTCCCGGTCGAGGAGGTCGACGAGGACGCGCTGCGCCGCATCCCGCGCACCGGGCCGCTGCCGGTCTCCACGGGGCAGCGCCGGCTGTGGCTGCTCGACCGGATGCAGCCCCGCGCCCGCGAGTGGGTCTCGCCGCTGTTCCTGCGGGTGCCCGGCGACACCCCGGACGAGCTGGTCCGGGCCGCGCTGGACGGCCTGATCGCCCGGCACGAGTCGCTGCGCACCCGGTTCGCCACCGACCGCGGCGAACCCGTCCAGGTGGTCGACCCGCCCACGAGCGCGGACCTGCGCGTCCTGGACACGACCGCCGACGGGCTGGCCGCCGTGCTGGACGGGGAACTCGACCGGGGCATCGACATCGAGCGCGGGCCGCTGGTCCGCTCGGTGCTCACCGCGAACGACGCCGCGGGCGACCGGGTGCTGGTCGTGCTGATGCACCACATCGTCTGCGACGGCTGGTCCTCGGCGGTCCTGGAACGCGACTTCGCCGAGCTGCTCGCCGCGGCGCGCGCCGGCCGCGCGCCGGACCTGCCCGACCTGCCCGTGCAGTACGCCGACTACGCGGTGTGGCAGCGGGAGCGGGCCGAGGGCCCGGCGGTCGAGGAGGAGCTGCGGCACTGGCGGACCGTGCTCGACGGCGCGTCGCCCCTGGTGCTGCACACCGACAAGGCCCGCCCGGAGGTCCGCGACGGCCGCGGCTCGATGGTGCCCTTCACCGTCTCCGCCCTGGTCGCCGAGGCGCTCGACGAACTCGGCCGCGAGGTCGGCGCCACGTCGTTCATGACGCTGCTGTCCGGCTTCACCACCCTGCTGGCCCGCCACACCGGCCAGTGGGACGTGGTGATCGGCACGCCGGTGTCCGGGCGCGACCGCGCCGAGGTCGAGGACGTGGTGGGCTTCTTCCTCAACAGCGTCGTCCTGCGCTGCCGCCTCGACGGCAGGTCGTCCTTCCGCGACGCCCTCGCCGGCGTGCGCGACACGTGCCGCGACGCCCTTGCGCACCAGGGCCTGCCGTTCGAGCTGCTGGTCGCCGACCTGGCCCCGGAGCGGGACCTGTCGCGCACCCCGCTGTACCAGGTCGCCTTCGACCTGCACGACGAGCGGCTGACCGGTTCCGCGGCCGACCCCGACGACCTGGGCACCCTGCTCGACCTGTCGCGCACCGCCCGGACCGACCTGACGCTCTACCTGCGCCGCGAACCGGACGGCCGGTACGTCGGCGGCTTCGAGTACGCCACCGCGCTGTTCGAGCGCGCCACGGTCGAGCGGATGGCCGAGCACTTCGTCCGCCTGCTCACCGCCGCCGCCGCCGACCCGGGCGCCCGCCTGGCCGAGATGGACTTCGACGGGGTGCGGCGCCCGGCGCGGCGCCCGGCGAACCGGGTCGCGGCCTCGTTCGGCTCGGTGCCGCGCCTGGTGGAGCGGCAGGTCCGGGCGGCTCCCGACGCGGTGGCGCTGGTGGCCGGCGCGGACACGGCGACGTTCGCCGAGCTGGACGCGCGGGCCAACCGGATCGCCCACCACCTCCGGCGGCGCGGCGCGGGACCGGACGCGGTGGTCGCGGTGGCCCTGGACCGCGGGATCGACCTGATGGCGAGCCTGCTGGGCGTGTGGAAGGCCGGCGCCGCCTACCTGCCGGTCGACCCGAACCTGCCGCAGGAGCGGATCGGGTTCATGCTGACCGACGCCGACGTGCCGGTCGTGCTGACCTCCTCCTCGTACGCGGACCGGATCGGCTGCCACGCCTCCGGCCACGTCGTCCACCTGGACACCGACGCGCCGCTGATCGACGCGGAACCGGCCGACGCCCCCGACCGGGTCGACGACCCGGACCTGCTGGCCTACGTCATCTACACCTCCGGCTCGACCGGGCGGCCGAAGGGCGTGCAGATCACCCACGGCGGCCTGGCCAACCACCTGCGGTGGGCCACCAACGAGCTGGCCATGCGCGGCCGGCGCGGCGGCGCGGTGTTCTCCTCCGTGGCGTTCGACCTGGTGGTGCCCAACCTGTGGGCGCCGCTGATGGCCGGTCAGCCGGTGCACCTGCTGCCGTCCGACCTGGACCTGGCCGACCTGGGCAGGCTGCTGACCGACGCGGCGCCGCTGAGCTTCCTCAAGCTCACCCCCGGCCACCTCCAGATCCTGACCGACCAGCTCTCCGAGCAGTGGCTGGCCGACCTGGCCGAGGTCGTCGTGGTGGCCGGCGAGCCGCTGCCGCCCGCGCTGGCGGAGCGGTGGCGCCGGGCGCTCGGCCCGGGGCACCTGATCAACGAGTACGGCCCGACCGAGTCGTCCGTGGGCACCTGCGTCTTCCCCGTGGACGAGCCCGTGGCGGGCGACACCGTGCCGATCGGCCAGGCGTTGCCCGGCATCGAGGTGCACGTCCTCGACGAGGCGCTGAAGCCCCTGCCGCCCGGTGTGGTGGGCGAGCTGTACGTCGGGGGAGCGGGCCTGGCGCGGGGCTACCTCGACCGCCCGGCGCTGACCGCCGACCGGTTCGTCCCGTCGCCGTTCGGCCCGGCGGGGGCCCGCCTGTACCGCACCGGCGACCTGGTCCGCCTGCTGCCCGAGGGCGACGTGGACTTCGTCGGCCGCGCGGACGACCAGGTCAAGGTCCGGGGCTACCGGGTGGAGCTGGGCGAGATCACCGCCGTGCTGGCCGACCACCCGGACGTCAAGGACGCGGTCGTGGTCACCGCAAAGGGCCCGGCGGAGTCCGTGCGGCTGCTCGCGTACTGCGTGGCCGCGCCGGACGTGGCGGACCTCGCGGAGGCGCTGACCGCCCACTGCGCCGCCCGGCTGCCGGACTACATGGTCCCGGACGGGGTCGTGGTGCTGGAGCGGATGCCGCTCAACGCCAACGGCAAGGTCGACAAGGCGGCGCTGCCGCCGTTCGAGGAGGCGCGCACCACCGGGTTCGTGCCGCCGCGCGGCCCGGTCGAGGAGCGGGTCGCGGAGATCTTCACCGACCTGCTGGGTGTCGGGGTCGGCGGCGACTCGCACTTCTTCCGCTCGGGCGGCAACTCGATCCTGGCCATCCGGCTGGTCGCCGCCCTGCGGTCGGTGTTCGAAGTGGACCTGCCGATCCGGTCGGTGTTCGAGGGGCCGACGGTCGCCGAGCTGGCCGCCGTCGTCGAGGCCGCGATCCTCGCCGAGGTCGAGCAGATGTCCGAGGAGGAGCTGATCGCCCGGACCTCGCCGGAGGTCTGAGCCGATATAGCCGCCGTATTGCCCGGCGGTCGAGAGTTCCAGAGCCGCAAGCGCGCCGGGTGCGGCGCGACGAGACGGGAAGAGGGGTGGTCCTCGTGGCGGAGCCAACCGACCAGCGCTGGTCGCCGACGGTGATCCGGCCGGAGGACGCGGGGGTCGCGCCCACCGCGGCCGGGCTGGTGGAGCACCTGGCGTCGGTCGGCGACCTGGGCGTGGAGCTGACCCGGGCGAAGGCGTTGGTGTGGCGGGGTTTCTCGGTTCGGCCGGACGAGTTCGACGCCGTCATCGACCACCTGCTGCCGGAGCGCTGGGCGTACCGGCACGGCAACTCGCCGCGCACCAAGGTGGGCGACATCGGCGCGAACGTCTACACGTCCACCGAGTACCCGCCCGAGTACACGATCTCCATGCACAACGAGCTGTCCTACGCCGCGCGCTACCCGAGCCGCCTGCTGTTCTACTGCCAGCAGGCGCCCGCCGGCGGCGGTGCGACCCCCGTGGTCGACGGCGCCCGGTGGCTCGCCGCCCTCGACGAGGAGGTCCGCGCGGCCTACCGCGGGGGCGTGCGCTACCGGCAGAACCTGCACGACGGCCACGGCTTCGGCAAGAGCTGGCAGGAGACGTTCGAGACCGCGAACAAGGCCGACGTCGAGGTGTTCCTGAAGGAGACCTCGGCCGAGTTCGAGTGGCGGGCCGACGGTTCGCTGCGCGTCGAGCAGAGCGGGCCGTCCACGGTCGTGGACCCGCGGACCGGCGCCGAGGTCTGGTTCAACCAGTCCGACCAGTGGCACGCCGCCGGGCTCGGCGACGAGACCGCCCGGGCGCTGGCCGAGATCATGGCCGAGGAGGACATGCCGCAGTCGGTCGCCTTCGCCGACGGCACGCCGATCCCCGCCGAGTACGTCGTGCAGGTGCGCGACCGGGGCCTGGCGGAGGCGGTCGACAACGACTGGTCCGAGGGCGACCTGATGCTGATCGACAACGTGCTCGTCGGGCACGGCAGGCGACCGTTCACCGGCCCCCGCCGGGTGCTCGTGGCCATGTCCGGATGAGCGGAGGTACCAACGGATGACCGACACCCTGTCCCAGGAGCAGACGCTGCCGCACGTGCGGCAGGCGGACGACGACCGACCGCTGCACGAGGTGGTCGCGGCCGACCGGGCGCGCTGGCGCGAACTGCTCACCACGCACGGCGCCCTGCTGTTCCGCGGCTACCCGGTGGACGACGTGACCGCGTTCGAGGCGGTCGTGCGGGCGTTCTCCGGCGAACCGCTGACCTACAGCGAGCGCTCCTCGCCCCGGCACTCCATCAAGGGCAACGTCTACACCTCGACCGACTACCCGCAGGACGAGGAGATCTTCCTGCACAACGAGAACTCCTACCAGGCGGTGTGGCCGCGGGTCGTCTACTTCTACTGCGACCGCGAACCGGAGACGCGGGGCGCGACGCCGCTGGCCGACGTGCGCCGCGTCCACCGGGCGATCGACCCCGCCGTGCGCGAGGAGTTCGAGCGCCGCGGCTGGATGGTCGTGCGCAACTACCGGCCCCACTTCGGCGTGTCCTGGCCGGAGGTGTTCGGCACCTCCGACCGCGCCGAGGTGGAGCGCTACTGCGCCGATCGCGGCATGGCCGCCGAGTGGCTCGGCGACGACCACCTGCGCACCAGGGCGCTGCGCAAGGCCACCTACACCCACCCGGACACCGGTGAGGACGTGTGGTTCAACCACATCACGTTCTTCCACCACTCGTCGCTGGACGAGGACCTCCAGGAGGGCCTGCTCGGCATGTTCGGCGAGGAGGGCCTGCCGACCAACACCTACTACGGCGACGGCGCCCCGATCCCGTCCGACGTGGTGGCCCACCTGCGGGCCTGCTACCGGGCCGAGTCGCGCCGGTTCGACTGGCGGCACAAGGACGTCCTGCTGGTGGACAACATGCTGGCCGCGCACGGCCGCGAGCCGTTCACCGGCCCGCGCAAGATCGCCGTGGCGATGGGCGAGGCGCACGTGTCCGACTACCTGGCCAACGGGGGGTGAGCCGTGGGCCGACTGCCGACCGCCGGGTCGACCGGCTGGCTGAGGGTCTACCGGTCCCGCCCCCGCGCTGCGCTGCGCGTGGTGTGCTTCCCGCACGCGGGCAGCGGCGCCAGCGTCTTCCACGGCTGGGCCGAGCGCCTGCCCGAGTCGGTCGAGCTGGTGGGCGTGCAGTACCCCGGCCGCCAGGACCGCAGCCGGGAGGAGCCCGTCTCGCGGCTGGAGGTGCTGGCGGACGAGGTGGCCGCGGTCGTGCCGCGCCTGTTCGACCGGCCGGTCGCGTTCTTCGGGCACAGCCTCGGCGCCACCGTCGCGTTCGAGGTGGCGCGGCGGCTGTCGCCGAGGTTCCCGACGCCGCTCGCCGGGCTGGTCGTGTCGGCCCGCCGACCTCCCACCGACTGCGCGACCACCGGCTACGACTTCACCCGCGACGACGACCTGCGCCGCTACCTGACCCGGCTGGGCAACCGGGCCGGCCCGGCGCTGAGCGACCCCGACCTGTGGGACCTGCTGGTCCCGCCGCTGCGCGGTGACCTGCTGATGTCGCAGCGCTACCGCTACACCCCCGGTCCGCCGCTGACGTGCCCGCTGACGCTGGTCGCCGCCGCGGCGGACCACAGCTGCACGATCGACGACATGCGCCCCTGGACCAAGCACACCATCGGCCCCGCCGACGAGCACGTGGTGCCCGGTGACCACTACTACGTGGACGCGCCGCCCCGCGAGCTGTTCGACGTCCTGGCCGGTGCCGCCGACCGGCTCGGCTGAGGCCGGGCGGTCCGCCCGAAGGGTTGGGAACCGATGGCCCGGACGAAGCACCTCATCTCGATCGACGACCTCGACGACGACGACCTGCACCACGTCGTGGACCGCGCCGCGCGGTTCGCGGCCGGGCCCGTCGAGCACGGCCGGCCGCTGGCCGACCAGGTCGTCGGCCTGTACTTCCGGCGGACGTCGACGCGCACCCGCACGTCGTTCTGGTCGGGCTCGCTGCGGCTGGGCGCGGGCGTGGTGAACTTCGGCCCGAACGACCTCCAGACCAACACGGGGGAGACCACCGAGGACACCGGCCGGGTGCTCTCCTCCATGCTCGACGTCCTGGTCGCCCGCACCTGCGGCACCACCGAGGAGCTGCGCGGCTGGGCGTCGTGGGGCGGCATGTCCGTGGTCAACGCGATGAGCGAGCTGGAGCACCCGACCCAGGCGCTCACCGACCTCGCCACGATCAAGGCCCACTTCGGCACCCTGTCCGGCATCAGGGTGGCCTACCTCGGCGAGGGCAACAACAGCGCGACCGCGCTCGCCCTGGCGGCGGCCCGCGTCCCCGGCATGGAGGTCGACTTCCGGACGCCGCCGGGCTACGCGGTCGACCCGGGCGTGATGGCGCGGGCGCACGCGGTGGCCCGGCGCACCGGGGCGACGCTCTCCGAGTCGCACGACATGTCCACGCCGCCGTCCGGGGTGGACGTCCTCTACACCACCCGCTGGCAGACCACCGGCACCGCGAAGCCGGACCCGCGCTGGCGCGACGTCTTCGCGCCGTTCCAGGTCGGCGCGGCGTTGTGGGACACCAACCCGGACGCGGTGTTCATGCACGACCTGCCCGCGCACCGCGGCGAGGAGGTCACCGCCGAGGTGCTCGACGGACCCGCGAGCATCGCCTTCCGGCAGGCCGCCAACAAGATGTGGACCGCGATGGCCGTCGTCGAGTGGTGCAGGGCGTGACCGCCGAGCCGATCGCCGGGGGACCGCCCTCCACCGGGGGAGTCCCGCCCCTGCGGCGCAACCGCGACTTCCTGCTGCTGTGGACCGGCGCCGGGTTCTCCCAGCTGGGCGCGAAGATCAGCGTGATCGCGTTCCCGCTGCTGCTCGTCTGGCACGGCGACTCGGCGCTGGGCGCGGGCCTGGTGGCGTTCGCGGGCCTGCTGCCCGCCCTGCTGCTCCAGCTGCCCGCCGGCGTCCTGGTCGACCGCTGGGACCGCCGCCGGCTGATGGTCGGCTGCGACGCGCTGGCGTCGATCGCCATGCTCAGCGTGGCCGTCGCCGTGCTGTTCGGCGTGGTGTGGCTGCCGCACCTGCTGGTGGTCAACTTCGTCGAGGGCGCCTGCCTGATCTTCTACCTGCTCGCCCAGCGGGCCGCGGTGCGCAACGTGGTCGAGCCCGAGCACCTGCCCTCGGCGGTCGCCCGCAACGAGGCGCGCGGCCGGGTGGCCTCCCTGCTCGGCCAGCCCGCGGGCAGCTCGCTGTTCGCCCTGCTGTCCTGGCTGCCGTTCGCGGCCGTCGCGCTCGGCCACCTGGTGGCGCTGGTCAGCCTGCTGTTCGTGCGCCGGCCGTTGCAGACCGAGCGGGTCGACCGGCCACTGGCGCTGCGCCGGGACATCGGCGAGGGCCTGCGCTGGCTGTGGGAGCAGAAGTTCCTGCGCGCCGCCACGGTCATGGTCGCGGCGACGAACTTCTTCGCGCAGGTGGTCAACCTGGTCCCGCTCGTGGTGATCAAGCAGACCGGTGGCTCGGCCGCGCTGGCCGGCCTGGTGGGCCTGGTGGGCGGCGTCGGCGGCGTGTGCGGGGCCCTGTTCGGCGGGGTGCTGCTGCGCAAGCTGTCGCTGGGCGGCGTCCTGCTGCTCGACCTGGCCACGCGCGCCGCGCTGGTCCCGGTGATGGCGTTCGCCACCGCCCTGCCGCTGCTGTTCGCGCCGTTCGCGCTGATGTCGTTCACCGGCGCGGTGCTCAACGTCGGCGCGGGCGCCTACATGGCCCGGGTCGTGCCCGACGAGATGCAGGGCCGCGCCATGAGCGCCGTCATGCTGACCTCCTGGGGCGCGAACTCCGCGGGCGCGCTCGTGGCGGGCGTGCTGCTGAGCACCCTCACCACCACCTCGACGCTGCTGTGCGTCACGGCCGGGCTGGTCGTACTCCTCGTCGGGGCGGTGCTCAGCCCCACCATCCGCAGGTCCGACGCCCGCTGATCCGACGCCCGCGGGTCCGACGCCCGCCCAGCGGCGGGCGTCGGACCCGTCGTGCCCCGGTCCGTCACAACCGGCCTTCGGGCGGTGCGACGCGGGCCAGCGCCATCTCGTCCCGCACCCGCACCACGGCGAACGTGGCCGCGGTGACGGCGGCGCGGGCCGCGCCCAGGACCTCGCCCAGGCAGGAGTGCACCTCGGCCAGGTCGCCCCCGGCGCGGGCGCGCTGCGCGGCGTCCACGGCCAGCGCGGCGGCCTCGACCACGCTCAGCACCGCCTCGTCGAGCGGGTCGGAGCGGTCGGACGTCGCCTTGAGCACCTCCAGCCCGGCGGTCATCGGCGGCAACAGCGGAGTGGAGCTGGACATGGTTCCTCCCGGGCGGTCGGTGGGATCGGGCAGCGGGACCACCACAGCGGCACCACCGGTGGGCGAGCCACGGTGGTGCCGCTGTGGTGGTGGGTGGTCCGCCCCGGTGCCGGGCGGTGGTGGCACCGGGGTCAGCGACCGGCGGGCAGGGTCCCGGGGACGGACGCCTCCAGGACCCCCTCCGGGGCGCCGGAGAACGTCCGCATCCCGTACAGCAGGGGGTTCCCCGGACGGTTCTCGATGTCGAGGATGCGGCCGAACACCACGGTGTGGTCGCCGACCCGGTGCAGGTCGGCCACCGCGCACTGGGCCACCGAGAGGGCGTCGTCGACCAGCACCGGCACCCCGTGCGCCGAGCGCTCCCACGCCACCGAGTCGAACCGGTCCGGCGCGGCCGAGGCGAACCGCTCGGCGGTGGCCCGACCCCGCTCCGACATCAGGTTCACCGCGAAGGCGCCGGTCTCGCGCACGGCGGCCAGGGTGCCGGCGCCCTGGTCGAGGCAGACCAGCAGCGTGGGCGGGTCGAGGGTGACGCTGACCAGCGAGTTGCAGGTGAGCCCGTGCGGCCGGCCGGAACCGGAGAACGCGGTGACGACGGTGACGCCGGTGAAGTAGCCGGTCATGAAGTCCTTGACGGCTCTGGGGGCTACCTGCCCGGCGTGGGTGTGGGTCCGGATCGTCTGCATGTGTTGCCCCCATCGGGTGATCGTCGGTGATGTGCTCCGCGGGTCGGCCGGACGTCCCTCCGCCGGTCAGTCGTTGATGCTGGCGAGGTACTCGTAGCAGCTGGGCAGGGTCGCGACCATCTCGTCGGCCTCGGCCTTGAGCTTGGCGAACTCCGCCAGCGCGTTGGTCGGGTCGAGGTGGCGCAGCGCGGGGCGCGCGGTGAGCGGGATGCGCCCCAGGCCCAGGTTCATGGTGTTCCACGAGTAGCTCTCGAACCCGTGGTAGTGCGGGTAGATCGTCTCCTCGTCGAGCAGGTGCGACTCGGCCAGCGCCAGCTTCTCCTGGAGGGCCTCCGGGATGGGCCGGGTCTTGGTCTCCTTCCAGTACGGCGTGTCCTCGCGGTCCGCCGACCGGTAGTGCAGGACGAGGAACTCCTTGACGCCGTCGACGGCCTTGTTGATCCGGTTGTTGTAGGCCGAGATCATCCGCTGGTCGAAGCCGCCGTCGGGGAAGTGCTTGACCAGCTGCTCGATGGCGTGCTGGATGAAGAAGATGCCGGTGGACTCCAGCGGCTCGACGAACGCGCTGGACAGGCCGATCGCCACGCAGTTGTTGACCCAGGAGTTGTCGTTGCGGCCGATCCGCATCCGGATGTGGTTGGCCTCCAGGTCGTCCCGGCCCGGCGCCACCTTCTCGCGCAGCTCGCGCTCCGCCTCCTCCGGCGTGATGAACTGGTCGGAGTAGACGTAGCCGTTGCCGTTGCGGCGGAACAGCGGGATCGTCCACGACCAGCCCGCCGTCATCGCGGTCGCCGTGGTGTACGGCTGCATGTCGGTGGCGTCCTCGCGCGGCACGCGCAGCGCGACCGCCCGGTTGTTGGGCAGCAGGTCCTCGAAGGACTGGAACTTCTCGCCCATCGCCTTGTTGATCAGCAGGCCGCGGAAGCCGGTGCAGTCGACGTAGAGGCCGCCGGTGATGGCGCCGTGCTCCTTGGTGCGGATCTCGGAGATCCAGCCGCGGCTGTCCAGGCCGACGTCGACCACCTCGTCCACCACGTGCTTGACGCCGCGCGCCCGGCCGAACTCGCCGAGGAACCGCGCCACCGCGTCGGCGTCGAAGTGGTAGGCGTAGGGGAACTGCGCGCGCTGGTCGTCCAGCGTCGACTTGCCCAGCGGCCCGTCGAGGTTGGACACGAACAGCGAGCCGTCCAGCATCCGCGGCGAGCGCTCGGCGTCGCACAGCGCCGTGGTGATGAAGCACGACCGGTCGAACGGCTCGCTGCGGTCGCCCAGTTCGAGCCACCACTCCGCGAGGCTGAACCCGTCGGCGCCGCGCAGCCGCTCGAACGGGTGGTAGAAATGCTCGCCCGGCTTGCGCCAGTTCTCGAACCGGATACCGAGCTTGTAGCTGCCCGCGCATTTCGGCAGCCATTCCCGCTCGTCCAGGCCGAGGTAGTCGAAGAAATGGCGGACGGTGCTGAACGTCGCCTCTCCGACACCGATCCGGGAGACCTGCGCGGACTCCACGAGGGTCACGTCGACGCGGTCGCCGAAGGCGGTCTTCAGGTAGGTCGCGGTCATCCACCCCGCTGTGCCGCCACCCACGATCACCACGGATCGGATCATGTGCCACTCCCTGTCAGGTAAGCTTTCCTCTTGCCGGAACGCGTCCCCGGGAACTCCCGGCGGGATTGCTCGGGGCGGTTCGGAATCGTCCTCGACTCTGCTGTTCCGCGCCATACCGGCGCTATATTGCGGGTATGCTTCCGGAATATCAATTGGCGCCCGACAGGACGGGCGCGACGTCCGCCCACAGGTCCGGCACGCGCCCCAGGTGCTCGACCACCCACTCGTCGGAGTAGATCGTGTCCAGGTAGCGGTCGCCGCCGTCGGGCAGCACCAGCACGCACGTCGAGCCGCGGGGCAGGGACGGCGCGAGGCGGTGCAGCGCGGTGACCGCCGCGCCGGACGAGCCGCCCGCCAGCACCGCCTCCCGCTCGACCAGCGCGCGGCAGCCCGCCACGCAGTCCAGGTCGGTCACGTGCACCACGCGGTGCGGCGCCGAGGCGTCGTGGATCCGCGGCCGCACCGACGCGCCGTGCCCGGGGATCAGCCGGGACACCGGCGGGGGAGCCGGGTCGAACAGCGCGCTGCCCACCGCGTCCACGGCGATGATCTCCGTGCGCAGCCCGTGCCGCCGCACGTAGCGCCCGCAGCCCTGGAGCGTGCCGGTCGTGCCCGCCGGGACGAACAGGTAGTCGACCGGGTCGTCCAGCGCCGTCACGATCTCCCGCATGGTGCGCTCGTGCGCCTGCGGGTTGCGCGGGTTCGCGTACTGGTTGGGCCAGAACGCGTGCGGCAGGGTCGCCACCAGCTCCCGGACCCGGGCCAACCGCGCGGGCAGCAGCTCGCCGGTCTCCGGGTCCGGGGTGGTGACCACCTCCACCTCCGCGCCGTACGCCCGGAGGATCTTGACGTTGTGCCCGGTCGTCTTGGCGTCCACCACGCAGATGAACCGCAACCCGAAGTACCGGCACAGCTGCGCCAACCCGATCGCCAGGTTGCCCGAGCTGGACTCGACGACGACCGACCGCGCCGGGTCCAGCTCCCCGGTGTGGAGCTTGTCCAGCAGCATGGCGACCGCGGTGCGGTCCTTGATGCTGCCGCCCGGGTTGAACTTCTCCACCTTGGCGTGCACCTGGAGGTCGAGCTCGACGGAGAAGCGCTCGAGCTCGACCAGCGGCGTGCTGCCGACCGTGGAGAGGATGCCGCGCAGCGCGGGGTTGACCATCGACTCAGAAGCCCGGCGCGGCGGCCGGAGCCCGGAGCGAGCCGAGGTACGGGTGCCACAGGTGGTCCGGGTCGGCCTCCACGGCCGCCACCACCTCGCGCATCGCGGCCAGCGCCTTCGGCTCCTCGCCGTCGTACACGTCGCCCTGGAGCATCTTGAGCACGTCGGTGCGGTAGCGCGGGTCCTGCACGAACGCGGTGAACAGCACGTTGAGGCGGTAGTAGATCGAGATGAACTCGTACCAGTACTTCACCGCGCGGCGCAGCTTGGTCTCGTAGGTGTCGAACCGCTTCTTGGCGTAGTCGCCCTCGGCGTGCGCGGCGATGATGTCCTGCGCGGCGATGCGGGCGCTGTTGAGCGCGACGCTCACCCCGCTGGAGAAGATCGGGTCGACGAACCGGGCGGCGTCGCCGATCAGCACGAACCGGTCGCCGCAGATCTGCGTCATCGCGTAGCTGTAGTCGCCCTCGACCTTGAACGGCCGGACCTGCTTCGCCTTCTTCAGCGCCTCGGCCAGCTCGGGGCGGCTGCCGACGAAGTCCCAGAAGAACTGCTCGCGTTCGGTGCCGGCCTCGGTGAACCGCTTCTTCTGCGTCACCACGCCGATGCTGGTGATCGTGTCGGTGATCGGGATCTGCCAGACCCAGGTGTCCTTGATCGGCAGGAAGTGCACGAAGATGTGGTCGACCACGGACGCGTTGGGCGCGATGGCGTCCCGGTCCAGGTCCTCGAACCAGGTGTGCAGCGCGTACTGGTCGAACACCGGGTCCGACACCTTGAGCTTGAGCTTGCGGCCCACCATCGTCTGCCGGCCCGACGCGTCGACCACCATGCCCGCGGTGTATACGGCGTCGCGCGGCCCGAAGCGGACGGTCACCTTGACCGCCTCCGGGTCGTCGAAGTCGACGTCGCGCACCCGCGCGCCGTTGAACACGGTCGCGCCCTGCTCCTGGGCGTGGCGCAGCAGGATCGAGTCGAACCGGGCGCGGTCGACGTGGAAGGTGTAGTCGCGGTCCACGCCCGGCTGGTTGCGCTCGACGAACTGGATCTCCGCCGACCAGTCGTGCGACAGCCCCTGGTAGCCCATGAACGGGATGTCGCGGGACTCCGCCGACGTCCAGGACGCGCCGAACTTCTTCGGGAACTTCGCCTCGTCGACCTTCTCCAGCACGCCGATCTCGTTCAGCACCGGCGTGGTCGCGGGCACCAGCGACTCGCCGACGTGCGGCCGCGGGAACGTCTCGCTCTCGAACACCACCACGGACAGGCCGGCCCTCGCCAGGTAGGAGGCCATGGTGGACCCGGCCGGTCCGCCGCCGATGATCGCGACGTCGTAGTCGGTGGTCATGAGTTCTCCCTGTCCGCGGTGCTCGCCGCGACCGGTTCGGCCTGCGGGTCGTGTTCGGGGGATTCGGCCAGCACGAGGCCGGCGATGCTGGTGATGTCGCGGAAGTTGCGCGAGTTGACCTTGGCGTGCGAGACGTACACGCCGAACCGCTCGCGGACGTGGGTGAGCAGGACCGCGGTGCGCAGCGAGTCGATGATGCCCCACTCCAGCAGCGGCGTGGACAGGGTCAGCTCCCGGTCCTCGTCACCCCACAGGAACTCCTCCCGGATGAACTCCAGCAGCGCGAGTTCCACTTCGCCTTGCTTCACGGCGTACTCCTCTCCGGGCCGGCCGACGCGTCGGCGACCACCGGCTGCTCCTTGCGTTCGGTCCGCCTCGCGACCAGGTCCTCGTGCCTGCGGACCAGGGCGGGCCGGTCGACCTTGCCGTTGGACGTGCGCGGCAGGTCCGCCGTGACGTGGACCCGGTCGACCACGGCGTAGGACGGCAGGAGGCGGGCGCAGTGCGCCTTGACGCCCAGCGGCCCGGGGGTGCGGCCCCTCACCGGCACCACGAAGGCGACCAGGCGGGCGTCGATGCCGCTGCCCGCCACGACCACCGCGGCGTCGTCGACGTCCGGGTGGCTCTCGACGGCCAGCTCCACCTCGCCCAGCCCGACCCGGTGGCCGCGCACCTTGACCGTGTGGTCGCGCCTGCCGACGTAGTCGAACGAGCCGTCGTCGAGCACGCGCACCACGTCGCCGGTGCGGTACGGGCCGCGCTGGGGCGGGGCGCCCCAGTAGCCCAGCAGCACGGTCGGGCCCTCGACCAGCAGCTCGCCCTCCTCGCCGGGACCGGCGACCGCGCCGTCGGGGCGCTCGGCCCACGCGGTGTCGCCGGAGCAGGCCAGGCCGATGGGCACCGGCCGGTCCCGCTCCAGGTCCGCCGGGGTGACCTCGTGGAAGGTGCACACGTTGGTCTCGGTGGGGCCGTAGAGGTTGAGCAGGCGGGCGTCGGTCCAGCCGGCCAGGGCGCGCACGCCGCCGATCGGGAACGGCTCGCCCGCGAAGCAGAGCACCCGCAGCGCGGCGGGCGCGGGGCCGTCGAGCAGGCCGCCGTCGCGGATCATCAGCACCAGCGCGGACGGCACCGAGTACCAGACGCTGATCCGCTCGTCGTGCAGGAACCGCACGAGCTGCGCGGGGGCGTAGGCCAGCTCGGCGGGCAGCAGGTGCACGGACGCGCCCGTGGCGAACGCCGCGTACAGGTCGAGCACCGACAGGTCGAACACCAGCGGCGCGTGGTTGGCCAGCCGGTCCCCGGGGCGGACGTCCAGCTCGGCGACCGCCCAGTCCACGAAGGCCCGCGCGTTGCGGTGGCTGACGCACACGCCCTTCGGCGTACCGGTCGAACCGGAGGTGTAGAGGACGTAGGCCAGGTCGTCGTCGGTCACCCGCTCGTGCACCGGTTCGACCTCGCGGGCCTCGTCGTCGTGCAGGTCCAGGCACGGCGCCGTGCCCGCGATCGCCTCGCGCAGGTCCGGGAGGCGGCCCGCGTCGGCGCAGACGGCCGCCGCGCCGCAGTCCGCGGCGAGCATGACGACCCGGGCGAGCGGGGCGGTCCGGTCCATGGGCACGTAGGCCGCGCCGAGCCGGAGCACGCCCTGCATGGCGGCGACCACGTCGGTGGACTTGTCCGACCACAGGACCACGCGGTCGCCCCGGCCCACGCCCAGGGCGCGCAGCCGGTGCGCGAACCGGTCGGCGGCCTCGTCCAGCTCGCGGTAGGTGAGCGCGGCCCCGGCGCAGGACGCGGCGAGCCGGTCGGGGTGGCGGGCGGCGGTGTCGATGACGAGCTGGTGGAGGCTCACAGGCCCATCCCCCTCGCGACGATGGCGCGGTGCACCTCGTTGGTGCCGGAGAAGACCCTGGCGGGCAGCGAGTCGCGCAGCTGCGCCTCGACCCCGGTCTCGGCGAGGTAGCCGCTGCCGCCGAACACCTGCATCGCGGTGATCCCGTTGGCGACCGCGGCCTCGGACACGGCGATCTTGGCCAGCGAGACCTCGGTGGCGTCCGCGCGACCCCGGTCCATCCGCCAGCACGCGCGGTAGAGCAGCAGGCGGGCGCTGTCGAGGCGGTGGCGCATCTCCGCGATCGGGTGCGCGACGGCCTGGAACTCGCCGATGCGCTTGCCGAACTGGCGGCGGCGACGGGCGTGCCGGACGCAGCGGCGCAGCTGGTCGTCCATCAGCCCGAGGTAGATCGCGAACAGGCAGGCGCGCTCCCAGCCCATGGAGTGCTGGAAGATCGCCCCGCCCTGGCCGGGCTCGCCGAGCACGTCGCGCGCCGGCACGGGGGTGTCGGCGAGGGTGAGCCGGCCCGCCGGGCAACCGTGCAGGCCCATCTTGACCATCGGCGGGCCGACCTCGACGCCGGGGGAGTCGCGGCGGACCACGAAGCCGGTGTTGCCGAGGAACCCGGCACCCGGGTCCGTGGTCGCGTAGGTGACGAACACGTCGGCCAGGGGCGCGTTGCTGGAGAACGACTTGACGCCGGTGAGCCGGTAGCCGTCGCCGTCGGCGACCGCCTTCGTCCCCAGCCGGGCGACGTCCGAGCCGGCCTCGTCCTCGGTGATCGCGTTGGCCGCGATCACGCTCCCGTCGGCCAGCCCCGGCAGCAGCTCCGCGGCGGTCCCCGGGGTGGCGAAGTCGCGGACCGCCACGGCGCAGGCCAGCAGGTGCGCGGCGACGCCGAACACCAGGCCCGTGTCGGGGCAGGCCCGGCCGAACACCTCCAGGCTCAGTGCCGTGTCCAGGGCGCCCAGGCCGCCGCCGCCGTGCTCGACGGGCAGGCACAGGCCGGTCAGCCCGAGCCCGGCGGCCACCAGCCAGCGGTCCCGGGTGAAGTGACCCTCCGGTGTGGACGGACGGTCGTCGCCCAACCGCTCGCGCACCGCGGCGTCCAGGTCCTCGCCGCGGCGGCGCTGTTCGCGCGTGAGATCGAAGTCCATGTCCTTCTCCGGTTCGACGGCTCGGCTCCGCCCACGCTCGCGGGTCGACCTATATTCGGGCACTACCCGGACTGTCCTCGCCGGATCAGCCGGCGCGCACGGGTTCCCGGGGCGGCAGCAGGGCCTGGTCCGGCGCGGGCAGCGCCGCCCGGTCGACCTTGCCGCTCGCGGTCGTGGGGAACGACGTCACGCCGAGGTAGGCGACCGGCAGGTGCGTCGCGGGCAGCCGCAGGGCCAGGAACTCGCGCAGGCCGGGCGGCACCGAGCCGTCCGCGGTGCGCACGTAGGCGGCCAGCCCGGTGCCGCTCGCGGTCGGGAAACCGACCACCACGGCGCCGCGCAGCGCGGGGTGGGCGGCCAGCGCGGCCTCCACCTCGCCGGGCTCGATCCGCACGCCGTCCACCTTGACCTGGTCGTCGCGCCGGCCCAGGTACTCCAGGGCCCCGTCGTCGCGCCGGCGCACGAGGTCGCCGGTGCGGTAGAGCCGGGCGCCGGGCGGGCCGCCCGGGTCGGGCGCGAACCACTCGGCGGTCAGCTCCGGGCGGCCGAGGTAGCCGCGGCCGACGCCGACGCCGCCCGCGAACAGCTCGCCCCGCCCGCCGGGCGGCACGGGTTCCCCGCGTTCGTCGAGCACGAGCACGCGCAGCCCGTCGATGGGCCGGCCGATCGGCACCGGGCCCGACGGCTGGGCGGGGTCGAAGCGGTGCGCGGTGACGTCGATGGCGCACTCGGTGGGGCCGTAGGTGTTCCACACCTGCACCGCGCCGGGGTCCGGCAGCTGGGCGAGGAACCGGTGCACCAGCTCGGCGTGCAGCTGCTCGCCCGCGGAGAACAGCAGCCGCAGCGAGCCGCAGTGCGCCCAGCCCGGCTCGTCGACCAGCGTCCGCAGCAGCGAGGGGAGGACCTGGAGGACGGTGATGCCCTGTTCGGCCAGCAACCGCGTGATCAGCGCCGGGTCGCGCTCGGCGCCGGTCGGGGCGAGCACGGCCGTCCCGCCGGACACCAGCGGGGCGAAGATCTCCCAGCACGCCGCGTCGAACGTCAGCTCGGTCTTCTGGAGCACCCGGTCACCGGGGCCGAGGCCGTGGGCGCGCACCGTCCAGCCGACCCGGTTGGCGATGCCCGCGTGGTGCACCACGACGCCCTTGGGCGTCCCGGTCGAACCGGACGTGAACAGCACGTACGCGGCCTGGTCGCCGGTCACCGCCGGGGGTGCGCCGCCCGGGAACCCGTCGGCGGCGGTCAGGTCGCGGTCCAGCACCACCGTGCGCACGCCGGCGGCGGCCATCGGCGAGTCGGTGATGGTCTGGGTGAGCACGAGGTCCGCGCCGGCGGACCGGAGCACCGAGGCGGTCCGGCGGCCGGGGTGGGTGGGGTCCAGCGGCAGGTAGGCGCCGCCGGCCCGCCACACGGCGAGCAGCGCCACCACGAGGTTCACCCCGCGGTGCAGGCACACGCCGACCGTGCTCTCGGCGCGCACGCCGTGGGCGCGCAGCAGGTGCGCCAGCCGGTTCGCGCGCAGGTCCAGCTCGGCGTAGGTCAGCGGGCCGGCCTCGTCGAGCACGGCGACCGCGGCCGGGGTGGCGGCGGCCTGCCGGGCGACCAGTGCGGGGATCAGCCCTCCGGGCGTCGGGGTCATCGCGGGTCCTCCTCACACCGGTGCGCGGGTCGGCGCTTCACGCCAGGACGTGCCCGTGCAGGTCGCGCAGCGGGCGCGAGCGGCGGTGGTCCAGGTGGACGAAGGTCCGGTAGAGCCAGCGGTCGTTGCCGTCGTAGCGCGGCGTGAACAGCGTCCGGCCGTGCAGGGTGACCCGGTTGTCGACGATGGCGAGGTCGCCGGGCAGCAGCACCAGCGTCTCGACGACGGTCTCCACCGCGTCCCGGAGGACCTCCAGCGCGTTCTTGGCGTCGGCGTCGTGGCCGTGGGTGGCGTGGAAGTCGACCTGGACGTCCGGGTCGGTCGGCTCGCCGGTGAGCACGGCGTGCGCCGGGGCGGCGTCGTCCGGGCGGCCGAACGACGGCGGGGCCTGCGTGGTGAACCGGGGTTCGGCGAGCACGGCCCGGACGTCCTCGGGCAGCTCGTGCACGGCCCGGCGGATGCAGCCGACCTGGAGGCCGGCGACGCGCTCGTGGTCGGCGCGCACGCACAGCAGGCCCACGTAGTCCGGCCGGCGGGGGTGGAACGCGTTCTCCACGTGCATCTCCAGCCGCGTGGAGCCCGCGTTGCTCTGCTGGGTCTCCCGGCCGGGCACCGGCACCACGTTCTGCACGAGCGCACCGGACTTCTCGTTGCGGTAGGCGATGACCTCGCCGAGCTGCATGGACACCATGCCGATCACGGCGGCGCCGGGCGTGGCGTCGCGCTCGACCGAGCCGGCCTCGTTGGGGGTGGGCCGTTCGGCCGCGCCCGGCAGGTTGCGCACCAGCAGCGCGCCGTTCGGCCCGGGGTCGCGGCGGAACTCGGCCAGGCGGGCGCGCAGCCGCTGCGGCAGCGTCGTCGACGCGGTCCGGCACTCGTCGACCCAGGCGGGTTCGTCGACCTTGCGGGGCGGTGTGCCGGTGAGCCGGTCCGCGCTGGTCCTGGCCTGGGCGCGTTCCTCGGCGGTCAACGTGAACACGGCGTTCTCGTCCATCACTTCCCCTTCGCAGCACTGCCGGTGAGGACACGGGTCGCGCACGGCAGACGTGGGCGGGCGGTGGTCGTGACGCCCTCCCGGACGTCCGGTCGGCACCGTCCACTGTGGTCGGGTTGGCGCTGCGCGGCCGGCGGGCTGGGCCAGGATCTTCGCGCGGGCTATGCGGGCGCTATACGCGGTCGTCGGCGGGCCGATATGGCTCGGGTATAGGCCCCGCCGGGGCCGCCGCGGGACCGCGTCCGGCGGGGCCGGCGCCACGGACCCGCGACGGGGTGTCCCGCGCCGGACCGGGGGCTTCACCGGGGACGAACCGGCGGCAGGAGGGGCTGCGGCAACGGCCCGATCGGGGCCGGCGGCACGCCGTGCTGCGGCGAACGCCCGTCAGGCCCTATGCTGGGAGCGCTCCCAGAGCTGTGCCCCCGCCGCCGTGGACACTTCGAGAGGAGTTCCATGCGAAGCACCACCCGCGCCGTCGCACTGGCCGGCCTGCTGGTCGCGAGCGCGATCACCGTGACCGGACCGGCCCAGGCCGACGTGTCGATCTGCGACCAGTACGGCACGACCACCGTCCAGGGCCGCTACGTGGTCCAGAACAACAGGTGGGGTTCGTCGGCGACCCAGTGCATCAACGTCACCTCGACCGGGTTCCGGATCACCCAGCAGGCGGGCTCGGCGCCCACCAACGGCGCACCCCTGTCCTACCCGTCGGTCTACCTGGGCTGCCACTACGGCAACTGCTCGCCCGGCTCCAACCTGCCGATGCAGGTCAGCCGCATCCGCAGCGCGTCGTCGTCGATCACCTACCGGTACACCGGCGGCACCTACAACGCCTCGTACGACATCTGGCTCGACCCCACCCCGAAGACCAACGGGGTCAACCAGGTGGAGATCATGATCTGGTTCAACCGCCAGGGCTCCATCCAGCCCATCGGCAGCCAGGTCGGCACCGGCACCGTCGGCGGTCGCACCTGGCAGGTCTGGCGCGGCAGCAACGGCGCCAACAACGTGATCTCCTACGTCGCGCCGTCGCCGATCAACTCGTGGTCGTTCAGCGTGCTCGACTTCGTGAACGACGTCCGCAACCGCGGGATGATCACCACGTCCTGGTACCTGACCAGCATCCAGGCCGGGTTCGAACCGTGGAACGGCGGCGTCGGCCTCGGCGTCGACAACTTCTCGGCCTCCGTCGGCGGGTGAGGCACGCCGGGCGGGCGTGGTCGACGCGCACCACGCCCGCCCGGTCCCGCCTGGTCCAGCCCCCGCGGCCCACCGGGACGACGTCGTGTTCCGGTTGTGGATGCGCGTCCGAATACGCACGGAGTCCACCCGTTCGCCGGAAACGGTGAAGCGTTGCACTGAGTAACTTCCTCACCACGGTCCCCTGCCCGTGATCGACCCACGAAAGGTGGAGATCTTGCACCGTGGTGTGAAAAGACTGCTCACTCTGACGAGTGCCCTGGCGTTATCGCTCGTCATCGTCCCCGCCGTCCAGGCGGCCGAGCCCGGCGCCTACTGGACGCCGGAGCGGATGCGCGCCGCCGCGCCGCTCGACATCCGCACCGCGCCGGCCTCCGCGCTGCGCGCGTCCGTCCCGACCGGTGAACCGACCTCCGTCGCCCCCCTGGCCATCCCGAACGGGGGCAGCCCGTGGACCGGTGGCGGCGCCGTCGTGGCCACCGCCGGGCGCGTGTTCTTCACCTACCAGGGCCGCAACGCCTCGTGCAGCGGCAACGCCGTCACCAGCGGCAACAAGAGCACGGTCATCACGGCCGGGCACTGCGTGAAGCTCGACGGCGCGTACCACACCAACGTCGCCTTCGTGCCGGCCTACGACAACGGCAACGCCCCGTACGGCACGTGGAACGCGCGCGCCACCTTCGCCACCCCGCAGTGGCACGCGAGCGAGGACATCAACTACGACATCGGCGCCATCGTCGTCGGCCAGTTGAACGGCCAGTCCCTCACCGACGTCGTCGGGGCCCAGGGCATCGCCTTCAACCAGCCGAAGGCCGCCGACACCTACGCCTTCGGCTACCCCGCCGCCACGCCGTACGACGGCACCAGGCTGATCTACTGCAGCGGGCGGACGTTCAACGCGTTCCTCAGCAGCGGCATCGGCATGACGTGCGACATGACCGGCGGCGCGAGCGGCGGTCCCTGGTTCCGCTCCTTCTCCGAGGCCACCGGCACCGGCACGCTCAACTCGGTGAACAGCTACAAGATCAACTTTTTTCCGAACTGGATGTTCGGCCCGTTCTTCGGCGCGGACGCCCAGAACCTCTACAACCAGGCGCAGGCCGCCTGACCCGGACCGCGGGCCGGGCACACCGCCACGCGCCCGGCCCGCGGGCCGTCACCCCACCGGCGTGGGCGCCGGTGCGCGCCGACCGGTGGCGCCGGCGTTTCGGCGCCGCCCCCCGGGGAAGCCGTTCGGCCAGACGGGCGAGGGAGACGGCATGGAGGCAGTGGTGCGGCACGCGACCGGTGGACGCCGGGAAGAGGGTCCGAACGCCCGGGGCGTCGCGTGAGCGGCCGGACCGTCGCGGACGCCCTGGTCGAGCGGTTGCGCACGTGGGGTGTGCCCAGGGTCTTCGGGTACGCCGGTGACGGCATCGACCCCCTCCTGGCGGCCCTGCACCGCGCCGGCGACCCGGAGTTCGTGCCCACGCGGCACGAGGAGATGGCCGCGTTCGCCGCCTGCGGCCACGCCAAGTACACCGGCGAGGTCGGCGTGTGCCTGGCGACCCAGGGACCCGGCGCTATCCACCTGCTGGCGGGCCTCTACGACGCCAAGCTCGACCGCCGCCCGGTCGTGGCGATCGTCGGGCAGGTCGTGACCAGCGCGCTGGGCACCGGCTACCTCCAGGAGGTGGACCTGCACACGCTGTTCAAGGACGTCTGCGGCCAGTACCTCCAGACCGTGTCCGCGCCCGAGCAGCTGCCGGTGCTGCTGGACAACGCCATGCGCACCTCGATCTCCGAGGGCGTCCCGACGTGCCTGATCATCCCGCACGACGTGCAGCGCGCGGACGCCGCCGACGACCTGCCGCACACCCACGGCGTCGTGCCGTCCTCGGCGGTCACCGCCCGCCCCAGGGTGCTGCCGCGCGAGGACGACCTGCGCCGCGCCGCCGACGTGCTCAACGCCGGGAAGAGGCCGGCGCTGCTGATCGGCCGCGGCGCGGCCGGCGCCGGCCGCGAGGTGGCGCGGGTGGTGGAGGCGCTGGGCGCGGGCGCGACCGCGTCGCTGGTGGGCAAGCCGGTGATCCCCGAGGACGCGCCCTGGCACACCGGTGTCATGGGCCACCTGGGCACCACCGCGTCGGCCGAGCTGATGTCCGGTTGCGACACCCTGCTCATCGTCGGCAGCAACGACCCGTGGACCGAGTTCTACCCGGAACCCGGCCGGGCCCGCGCCGTGCAGGTCGACATCCAGGCGCGCGTGGTGGGCAGCAAGTACCCGGTCGAGGCCGCGCTGGTCGGCGACGCGCGCGAGACGCTGTCGGCGCTGCTGCCGCTGCTGCGCCGCAACCCCGACCGGAGCTGGGAGGAGCAGGTGTTCGCGGCGGTCGCCCGGTGGCGGCGGGTGGCCGGTGAACGCGCCCGCACCCCCGCCGACCCGCTCAACCCGGAACTGGTGGTGCACGAGCTGTCCGGGCACCTGCCCGCCGACGTGCAGGTCGCCGTGGACGTCGGCTCGTCCACCTACTGGTTCGCCCGCCACCTCGCGCTCCCGGTGGGCGCGCCCGCGCACACGTCCGGCTACCTGGCGTCGATGGGCTGCGCCATGCCCTACGGCCTGGCCGCCAAGCTGCACGCGCCCGACCGGCCCGTGCTGGCGATGGTCGGCGACGGCGCGATGCAGATGAGCGGCCTGCCGGAGCTGATCACCGTGGCCGACCGCTGGCGCGGGTGGGCCGACCCCCGGTTCGTGGTGCTGGTGCTGCACAACCGCGACCTCAACGAGGTCACCTGGGAGCAGCGCGAGATGGAGGGCGACCCGCGGTTCCCGGTCTCGCAGCGCGTGCCGGAGTTCCCCTACGCGGCCTACGCGGAGCTGCTCGGCCTGCGCGGCATCCGCGTCGACTCGCCCGACGACCTGGCCGGTGCGTGGCACGAGGCGTTCGACGCGGACCGGCCCGTCGTCGTGGAGGCGATCGTCGACCCGGCCGTGCCGCTGCTCGCGCCGCACCTGCCCGAGTCCACCCTCGACCAGGTGCACCGCGCGCTGGACCAGGAACCGGACGCCGTCGCCGAGCGCGAGAACCTGCGCCGGCAACGCGCCCAGGAGGGCCACTCCTGAACGGGTGGCGCCGCGGGGCCCGAACCGCACGGCGCCACCCGACCCCTCAGCCGTTGAACCCGCCGTCCACCGCGATCACGGCGCCGGTCACGTACGCGCCGCCGTCGCCGGCCAGGTGCGACACGGTCGCCGCGACTTCGTCCGGGGTGCCGAACCGGCCCAGGGCGGTGAACCCGTTGATCGCGTCGGCGAGCGGTCCGTCCGCCGGGTTCATGCCGGTCGCGACCGGTCCGGGGTTGACCTGGTTGACGGTGATCCCGCGCGGCCCCAGCTCCCGGGCCAGCCCCTTGGTCAGCCCGACCAGCGCGGACTTGCTCAGGGCGTACAGGGAGAAACCGGGGAACGTCACGCGCTCGGCCACGTTGCTGCCGATGTTGACGATGCGACCGCCCGCGGTCATGTGCGCGGCCGCCGCCCTCGACGCGAAGAACGGCGCGCGGACGTTGACCGCCACGACCTCCTCGAACTCCGCCGGCCCGAGTTCCCCGATCGGGCCGACCCGGAGGGCCCCGGCGTTGTTGACCAGCACGTCGATCCGCCCGAACCGGTCGACCACCCGCTCCACCGCGGCGGTCACGGCGTCCCGGTCCCCGCTGTCCGCCCGGACGGCCAGCGCGCGACGCCCGCCCGCCTCGATCTCCGCCACCACCGCCGACGCGGCCTCGGCCGCGCGTTGGTAGGTCAGCACCACGTCGGCGCCGTCCCGCGCCAACCGCAGCGCCACCGCCGCGCCGATGCCCCGGCTGCCACCGGTGACCAGCGCGATCCTGTTGTCCACGACGTTGTCCATGCCGGTGATCATGTCCGGCGCGGCGTCGCGGGTCCGGCGGGAAACGGACCTCACGGTCCGGGCGGGTCCGCCTCCTGCCCCGCGATCGCCCCTGTCCTACGACTGCCCCTGCCCTACGACTGCCCTTGCCCCCACGACTGCGGCTGCCCCCACGACTGCGGCGCGGGACCGTCGGCCTGCCGCGCCAGTCGCCCCGCCTGCTCCTTGGAGATGCGGTTGGTCGTGCCGCAGAACGTGCACTGGGTGGTGTGCTTGGTGCTGACCGGGAACAGCGGGACGAAGAACAGCGAGAACTTCGTGACCGACTTGCGCAGGGCGTGCGCCGCCGGGTTGCCGCACCGGGGGCACAGCAGCGTCAGCATCGCCAGGACGAAGACCTTGGTCCGCAAGCCGAAGATCACCATGTGCCGCACTCTCCTCGTCGCGTCGTCCGCCCGGGGGTTCCACCGTTCGGGGCGGGCAATCGTGCGGTGGTCTTCGTGGCTTCAGTGACGGCGAAAATTCTTCATGTCCGGCGGGGTGAGCGCTTGTCGTCAGTGGGCGTCGGGGCGCTGGTGGACGTCCGGGATGCCGTCCTGGTCGACGTCCCGCGTCTCCTCCTCGTGGATGCGCCGGTACACGCGGTTGCGGGCGCGCAGGATCACCGTCGCGATGACCGCCGCCAGCAGCGACCCGACCAGCACCGCGACCTTGGCGTCGTCGTACTGGGTGCTGCCCTCGCCGAACGCCAGCTCGCCGACCAGCAGCGACACCGTGAACCCGATGCCGCCCAGCACCGCCAGGCCCACCACGTCGACCCACGCGAGGTCGCTGTCCAGCGTCGCCTTGGTGAACCGCGCCATCAGCCACGTGCTCGCCGTGATGCCGACCACCTTGCCGACCACCAGCCCGGCCACGATGCCGGTGGTCACGCTGTCGCCCAGCGAGGCGACGAACCCGTCGAAGCCGCCGATCGCCACGCCGGCCGCGAAGAACGCGAACACCGGCACCGCGACCCCCGTCGACAGGGGGCGCCAGCGGTGCTCGAAGTGCTCGGCCAGGCCGGGGCCCTCGCCGGCGCTGCGGCGGATGACCGGGACCGCGAAACCGAGCAGCACACCGGCGACCGTCGCGTGGACGCCCGAGGCGTGCATCAGGGCCCACGCCGCCGCGGCGAGGGGGAGCAGCAGCCACCACGACCGGACCCGCCGCTGCACCAGCACGGTGAACAGCGCGAGTGGCACCAGCATGAGCAGCAGCGGCACCACCGACAGCTGCTCGGTGTAGAACAGGGCGATGATCACGATGGCGATCAGGTCGTCCACCACGGCCAGCGTCAGCAGGAAGGTCCGCAGCGCCGCGGGCAGGTTCCGGCCGATCACGGCGAGCACGGCCAGCGCGAACGCGATGTCGGTGGCGGTCGGGATGGCCCAGCCCGCCGCGGCCTCCGGCGAGCCGAGGTTGATCAGGGCGTAGACGAGGGCGGGCACGACCACGCCGCCGATCGCCGCCGCGACCGGCACCGCCGCCCGCCGGGGGTCGCGCAGGTCGCCGGCCACGAACTCGCGCTTGAGCTCCAGGCCGGCGATGAAGAAGAAGATCGCCAGCAGGCCGTCGGAGGCCCACTGGCCCACGGAGAGGCGCAGGTGCAGCGACTCGGGGCCGAACTCGAAGTCGCGCAGCGCCTCGTACGCCGGGGCCCAGGGGGAGTTCGCCCACACCAGTCCGAGGAGCGCGGCGACCAGCATGATCACACCGCCGACGGTCTCCAGGCGGAGGACGTCGGCGATGCGCTTGGCCTCGGGCCACGAGCCCCTGGTGAAGATCCTGGTGGTGGTCGGGCGGTTCACGGGCGGCTCCGGGGTCGGTCGGACACGACGCCGACCAGGCTTCCCGGCACACCATGCTCCATGACGGAGCAACCGGGCCAACCCTAATCAGTGGTGCCGACCGGCGCAAAAGGCTGTTGGTCACGTCGGCCAGCGGGTGTGCAGGTCGTCGATGCGGTAGGTGTGCGCGTGCCGGTGCCGCCCGTCGACGAGGACGGCGTCGCGGAGGTGGTCGTGGTCCCGGGTCAGGTCGTGGTGGTCGTGTTCGAGCACCTCGGGGTCGCCGGCGGGCCACAGGCGGGTGGCGACGGCGGTTGCGGCGGCGGTGATCGCGGCCAGGACGAGCAGTGTGGTGGTCATGGACGTGGTGGTCGCGAGCCACCCGGCCAGCGGGTAGCAGAGCAGCCAGCAGGCGTGGGAGAGGGAGAAGTCGGCGGCGAACAGGTGCGGCAGGTCGGTCGTGCGCGCCGATCGGCGCAGGAGTCGCCCGGCGGGGGTGAGCACGAGGGACCCGGCCGCGCCGACCGCCGCCCACAGCACGAGCAGGGCGGGCCAGCGCAGGTCGTCGAGGAACGCCGTGGTGGCGGCGGTGGTGGCGAGTGCGGCGGCGAGTGCGGCGGAGGCGCGCACCATCACGGGGCGTTCGGTGACGTGGTCGAGGAGTCGGGGGAGGGCGAGGGCGGCGACGAGCGAGCCGAGGCCGTGGGCGGCCAGGGCGACGGCGACGGCGGTCTCGTCGCGGCCGAGCAGGACGCGGACGTAGACGACGGTGTCCACGAGCACCGCGGACCCGGCGGCGGCGACGGCGAGGTGCGCGGCGAGCAGGCCGCGCAGCCGGGGGGTGCCGAGGTAGGCGCGGATGCCGCGGGTGGTCGGGGTGCGGAGGGTGGCGGGCGTGGTGCGGTCGGCTGGCGTGGTGCGGGTGGTCGGGAGCGCGGCGGCGAGCACCAGCAGGGCCGAGCCGGCGAACCCGGCGGAGGTGCCGACGAACAGCAGGTCGTGGCCGACGAGGAGCAGGAGCGCGGCGGCGAGCAGGGGGCTGAGCAGGGTTTCCAGGTCGTAGGCGAGTCGGGACAGGCTCAGGGCGCGGGTGTAGTCGCGTTCGTCGGTGAGGATGTCGGGGATGGTGGCCTGGAACGTCGGCGTGAACGCCGCCGAGGCCGATTGGAGCAGGAGGATCAGCAGGTGGACCTGCCAGACCTGGTCGACCCACGGCAGGGTGAGGGCCACGCCGGCGCGGACCAGGTCCAGGGTGACGAGGAGTCGCGTGCGGGGGAACCGCGCGGCCAGTGCGCCCGCCAGTGGGCCGATGCCGACGTAGGCGACCATCTTGAGCGCGAACGCCGTGCCGAGCACCGCTCCGGCGTCCGGCCCGGCGAGGTCGTGGGCGAGCAGGCCGAGGGCGACGGTGGCCAGGCCGGTGCCGGTGAGGGCGACGACCTGGGCGGCGAACAGGCGTCGGTACGTGCGGTCGGACGGCACGGCGGGCATGGTGCGCACACCTCCGGACGGCTGGTGCTCCTCCTGGGGCGGTGCCACCATAGGTGCTCATGTGCGCACGCGACGACGTTGCAACAACGCAGGACTGGCGACAACTTCCTCCCGGGAGGCACGTGGAGGCGGCCGTCGACGCGTTCCGCATGCTGTCCGACCCGACCCGGTTGCGGGTGGTGTGGCTGCTCTGCGGTGCGGAGCACGACGTGACGGCGCTGGCCGCCGCGGTCGGCGCGGCCAGGCCCGCGGTGTCCCAGCACCTGGCGAAGCTGAAGCTGGCCGGCCTGGTGACGGTGCGCCGGGACGGGCGACGGGCGCTCTACCGGGTACGCGGCGGGCACGTGCGGCGGTTGCTGGCCGAGGCGGTCGAGGCCGCCGACCACCACCTCACCGGTCGTCCCGACCACGACTGACCACGAGGTGGCGCTCGTCGTCGATCGGCCGTCCCCACAGGGCGGGGTCGGGCAGGGCCCACAGCACGTGGCGGGCGAGGACGACGTCGCACGACCCGGCCCCGAGCCGGGGGGACGCGGCGTCGCCTCGCGTGAACCCGACGTCGACACCGGCCGCCGCGGCCTTGGCCCTGGCCGCCGCCACCCGGTCCGACAGGTCCAGCCCGCGCACCCGGTGGCCCGCCTGCGCCAGGAGCACCGAGAGGCTGCCCGTGCCGCACCCGAGGTCGACCACGTCGGCCGCCCGCGGCAGCAGCAGGTCCGCCCACGCCCGTCGCACGTGCTCGTCGCGCAGCCCGTGGTCGGGTTCGTCGTCGAACGCGTCCGCCTGCCGGTCCCAGTGCTCACGTGCGTCGTCGGTCACGGTCGGCCATTCCGGGGCGCACGGTGTCGCCGCACGTGCCGCGCGCCGACGACGGGTTCGGCTTCACGACCCGGCGGGTCGAGTTCGTCCTGGCGCTCGACGTGACCGGGGCTGCGCCGCCCGGAGCGCCGAGCGGGTGATGGCGGCGACCGCGTCGGGCGCGGAGTGGTGCACGGCGTGCGCGACGCCGGGCACCTGGACGAGGCGGCCGTCCGGGAGCAGCGCCGCGACCTCGCGGGCCCACCGCCGCGACACGACGGGGTCGTGCCGGCCGCGCACGACGGCGGTCGGGGCGCGCAGGTGGCCGAGCTTGTCCTCGACGGGGTCGTCGAGGAGGTGGTCGAGGGTCGCGGCGATCCGGCGCACGCCGGCCGTGAGGTAGTCGCGGGTCAGCAGCGGGACCAGCGCCGGGCGTTCCCGCGGCGCGTCCGCCGCCAGCCGGGCCAGCTGCCGGGACGTCGACCGGGCGTGCCGGTCCACCGTCGGGCTGAGCAGGACGGCCGGAGCGGCCAGGTCGGGGGAGTGCGTCGCCAGGTCCACGACGACCTGGCAGCCCGCGGAGTGGGCCACCAGCGGCGCGCCGCCGCGCCCGGTCGCCCGCAGCCAGTCGGCCAGCGCCAGGGAGAGCCCCCGGACGTCCGCCGCGCTGGGCGGGCCGGGGGTGCGGCCGAAGCCCGGCAGGTCGACGGCGGCCACCCGCGCGTCGGGGGCCAGGCGCCGGGCCAGCGGCAGGAAGTAGCGGTGCGAGCAGCCCAGACCGTGCACGAGCACCACGTCCGGCGCTCCCGCCGGCCCGAGCACGGCGGCGTGCACCGCGCCGGTGAACTCGGCCACGTCCCAGCCCTCGGTCGCGGTCGCCGGTGCCCGCCTGTCGCCCATAGGACCTGTGCTACCCGCCGCTCGGTCCCGCGAACCGGGTCGTCCTGGGAGGTTTGACCGGTTCCAGGCGGGTACTCCCGGCGGGCGTCAAGCAGGCGGCGCGGCGTTCACCGGCGGGCAGGGGTGGCGAGGCGTGATGGACCTGGACTTCGACGACAGCACGACCCGCGCCCTTCGGCGATACGCGAGGTCGGTCACCTCCGCGTTGGGGCTCGGCGGCGACTGCTGGTGCGTGCAGGGCGACCACCACGTGGGCATCTACCTGGCGCTGGACGGCCGGTTGGACGCGTACCCGGACCACGACGTGGCGCTGCTGTGGGACGAGCGGCACGGCTGGTCGGCCGTCGTGGAGGCAGACGGCGGCCGGGACGTGGTGGTGGGCCGCCTCGACGGCCTGGCGGTGCCGTGGCCCGGTGCGGTGGCCGAGTGGGTCGTCGGGCTCTTCGAGCGGCCGACGGACACCCCGGACGCGGACGCCGCGCTCCTCCGGGCTTCGTGAGGGTCGGCCCGGTCGATCCGCCCGGCGCGCTGTGACCCCGGACCGCCGGGCGCTGTGACCCCGGACCGCCGGGGCGGCGGACGTCAGGCGCGCAGCCTCCGCTGCGGCACGCCGGTTCCGCGCAGCGCCGCCACGGCGGCCGGCACGGTCGGGTGGATCTCCACGGCCTGGTCGACGAGCGTGATCGCCAGGGGGCGCAGGACGACCCGCCGGTCGGTGGCCACGGCCAGCGCCACCCCCAGGTGTCGTGCGCGCTGGGCGGCGTCGACCAGGAGCCGGATGCCGGCGGAGCCGAAGAAGTCGACCCCGGTGAGGTCGACGACCAGCCCGGCGCGGCGGCGGTCGAACTGGTCCCGGAAGGCCGCGTCGACGACGTCCTCGCAGGCGAGGTCGACCTCGCCGGTCACCGAGACGACGGCGACGTCGCCGGGCTCGACGCGGGTGGTGACGGTCACGGGCGCGATGTGGGAACAGGTGTTGCCCAATGGAGCTCCTCGATTGGCACGAGAATCGGCAACCGAGCTTCTGCTCAACCCGGACCCCTGCCCCGCGTGGCGGGACGCAGTGGTTGTCGACGACGATATGGCACGACGTGCCGGATGACAACGCCGTGCGCGACACGTTCCGTCCACGCCCGACCCCGCGGCCGGTCCCGGGTGGACGCCGGTCCCGGGTGGACGAACGTCGCAGGACGCCCGACCCCGCCGGGACTTCCCGTGCCGCGTGTCGATCCGGGGTGTCGTCGTTCGTCGCACGGGTGGGTCCGGCCGTCGTGCCCGGGGAACGTCCCGGGGCGGCCCGACCCCGATCACGAGGAGCGGCGATGCGGTTTCTGATGATGCACCGGTTGGCCGAGAGCGCCCCGGAGGTGTGGGACCCCAGCCCGGAGTTCGTCGAGCGGGTGGGCGCGTTCATCCGGGACTGGACCGACCGGGGCGTCCTGATCAGCGCCGAGGGCGTCCACCCGTCCGAGCGCGGCGCACGGGTCCGCAAGGCACCCGACGGGGCGATCACCGCGACCGACGGGCCGTTCGCCGAGGCCAAGGAGGTCGTCGGCGGCTTCCTGCTGATCAACGCGGAGGACCGGGCGGCGGCCGTCGAGTGCGCCCGGCGGTACGCGGAGCTGTTCGGGCAGGTCGAGATCGAGGTGCGCCAGGTCGTCGAGTTCGAGGACCTGCCCCCGGCGCCCTGACCTCAGGGCGCCGGGCGCAGGTGCCTGTCGAGCACCTCGGCCTCCGCGCGGAGGCGTTCGGCGAGGTCGTCGCGCCCCAGCCGCTCGTACTCCAGCGCGGCGACCGAGCGCTCGCGCACCTCGTCCTCCACGATCGACCGCAGGTCGGCCTCGGTGAGGTGCCGGCGTTCCGCCTCCGCCGCCCCGAGGCCGGCCGCGGCCCCGGCGACGTGCTCGCTGCCCGTGACGCCGGCGGGCACGCCGTCCGCCGGCCGGTCGAGCGGGACCGCCTCGGCGTTCCCGATCGCCGCCAGGGCCGAGCGGAGCGCCGCGACGGCGACGCGGTCACGGGACCTGAGGGCCGCGGTGAGGCTGTCACGCAGGCTGGCGCGCATGGCTCGGTCTCCTGGTGCGGGTGGCGCCGGTCGGACGACGGTGCCAGTACGGCTGTATGGTAGCGGAGTGCCGCGACTCGCCGATCACGACCAGCGTCGCGCCCAGATCGCGCGGGCGTTCCAGCGCCTGCTCGCCGCGGAGGGGTTCGCCGCCGCGTCCTTCGCGCGGGTGGCCGCCGAGGCGGGTGTCTCGGTGGGGCTCATCCAGCACTACTTCGCCGGCAAGGACGTGCTGCTGCGCTTCGCCTACGACGACGCCACCGGCCGCCTGGGCGAGCGGGTTCGGGTCCGCGTGCGCAACGGCGAGGCCGCCGGCCTCCCGGCCGCCGAGGTGCTGCTCGACAGCCTGGTGGAGCTGCTGCCGCTCGACGCGGAGCGGGACGTCGAGTACCGCGTCCGGCAGGGTCTCCAGGCGCAGGCGTTGCACGACCCGGGTCTCGCCGAGGTGGCCCGGCGGGCCGGCGGCGACCTCCTCGGGTACGTCACGGCGGTGATCCGCGGCGGTGTGGCGCGCGGCGAGGTCGACCCCGGCGCGGACGCCGCGCTCGCGGCCCGCGCCGTGCTCGCCGCCGTGCAGGGCCTGGCCGACCAGCTCGTGCTCTCCGGCGCGGACGCGTTCCCGGCGCGCGACGTGCTGCGCCGGGTCGTCGACTCGGTGTTCACCGGGCGGCCCGGCGCGCGCGACTGACCTCGCCCTCGGGAATCCGTTCTCCCGCAGCGGCACCGTGCTGCTAGGTTGGCAATATGATTGTATTGGAACAACGCCACGCCGGGCGGCACGTCCGATGAGCCCGCCCGACACCGTGCGGCTGGGCGGCGGAGAGGTCCGCGGCCTCCGGCTCGACGGGCACCTCTCGTTCCGGGGCATCCCCTACGCCGCGCCCCCGGTCGGGGAACGGCGGTGGCGCGCCCCCGCGCCGGTCGTGCCGTGGTCCGGCGTCCGGGACGCGACCACGCCCGGCCCGGACGCGCCGCAGCCCACCCGATCGTTCGCCCACGTCACCTCGACCGACGAGGACTGCCTGACGCTGGACGTCACCGTGCCCGACACCCCGACCACCGGCCGTCCCGTGCTGGTGTGGCTGCACGGTGGTGGCGGGACCAACGGCACCGCGACCCGGGACGCCGGGCGGCTCGCGACCACCGGCGACGTCGTCGTCGTGACGCCCCGCTTCCGGCTCGGCGTGCTCGCCTGCTTCGGCCACCCCGGACTCGCCGACGGCGGCACCTTCGGCCTCCAGGACCAGCAGGCCGCGCTGCGCTGGGTGCGCCGGGAGATCACGCGGTTCGGCGGCGACCCGGCGAACGTGACCCTGGCCGGGGAGTCCTACGGCGCGCTCATGGTCGCGGCGCACCTGGTGGCGCCCGCGTCGGCCGGCCTGTTCCACCGCGCGATCCTGCAGAGCGCGTTCGCCGTGCTCGCCCCCACGCCCGCGCACACCCTCATCCCCGGTGTCCCGGCGCTCCCGCCCAGGTGGACCCCGGCGGACGAGTTGGACCGGCTCGGCGCGGCCACCGCCGCCGAGCACGGCTGGACGGCGCCGGGTGGTGACCCGCACGCCGCACTCGCCCGACTCCGCCGCGTCCCGGTGGCCGACCTGCTCCAGGCGTCGGACGCCTTCATCCGCCCGGCCTTCGGCGGCCACGTCCTGCCCGAGTCGCCCGCGTCCGCGCTGCCCGCCGGGCGCTTCCACCGGGTGCCGGTCCTGCTGGGCGCCACGCGCGACGAGGCCAGGTTCTTCGTCGCGGTGTTCGCCGACCTGGTCGGCAACCCGGTCACCGCGCGGGACTACCCCCGACTGCTGGCCGAGGCGTTCGGCGACGCGGCCGACGAGGTCGCCGCCCGCTACCCGCCCGCCCGCTTCGCCACACCCGGCCTCGCCTGGGCGCGGGTCTGCACGGACCGGGCCTGGGCATGGCCGACCTGGCAACTGGGCCGGGCGCTCGCCGAGCACACCGACACCTGGTGCTACGAGTTCGCCGACCCGGACGCCCCGCCACCCGTGCCGCTGCCCGGTCTGCCGACCGGCGCCCAGCACGCCGCCGAACTGGCCTACCAGTTCGACGTCCCCGGCGGCCCGCCGCTGTCGGCGGCGCAACGCGGGTTCGCCGAGCGGGTGAACCGGTACTGGACCGCGTTCGCCGCGCACGGTGACCCGGCCCACCCGGACCTGCCGGACTGGCCCGGCCTGCGCACCGGCCACGTCCAGTCCCTGGCCCCCGACCGGATCGGCGGCGCGGACTACGCGGCCGACCACCGCCTCGACTTCTGGGCCCGCCTGTCCTGAGCACCGACCTCCCCGACCGACTCGGCCGCGTCGACGTGGACGGGCGAGGTCCGGGGGGCGAGGGGCGAGGGGGGCGCACCGCGACCAAGCGGTCCGCGACCATGCGCGGGTTCCTGGCCGCGCTGCCGCCGGCGGCGGCCGGCCTCGTCGGCCGTCGACACGGTCCCCCCTCTTCGTATACATTGCATACGAGGAGGCGTGGTGAAGTCGATCTATGACGAACTCCGGGACCTGATCGTCCTCGGCGCGTACCCGGCCGGGCGACCGGTCGCCGAGCAGGAGCTGTGCGACCGGCTCGGGGTCAGCCGCACCCCCGTGCGCGAGGCGTTGCGCCGCCTGGAGAGCGACGGCCTGGTCCGCGCCGCACGACGCGGGGTCACCGTGGTGGAGCTGGGTGGCAAGGCGCTGCGCGACGCCTACCTCGTGCGCGCCTCGCTGGAGGCGTTGACCGCCGACCTCGCCGCGCGCCGCCAACGGGCGGGCGAGCTGTCCCCGGCCTCGCTCGCCCGGCTCACCGAGCACGCGGACCTGGCCGACCGGGCGACCCGGCAGGGCGACCTGCTCGCCGGCGCCCGGCACAACCGGGCGTTCCACCGGTGCGTCGCCGCGCTCGCCGACAACCCGGTGGCCTCCGGCGTCCTGGAGCGGATCTGGGACCAGATCGTCGTGTCCACCCGGGCCTCGCTGACCGCGCCGGGCACCCCCGCCAGGCCGGTGCGCGTGGACGACGAGCACCGCCGCCTCATCGCGGCCATCACCGCGGGCGACCCCGACGCGGCCTCCGCGCACGCCCGCGACCACGTCCTGGCCACCGCGGCCACCCTGTCGGACCAGCCCGGAGGAGCACCGGAGTGAACGGCGAACACCACTACGAGGTCACCGTGCGCTGGACCGGCGACACCGGCTCCGGCACCAGCCGCTACCGCGACTACGGCCGCGACCACGACGTGCTGGTCGACGGGAGGGAACCGCTGCGCGGCAGCGCCGACCCGGCGTTCCGGGGCACACCCGACCGCTGGAACCCGGAGGAGTTGCTGGTCGCCTCGCTGTCCCAGTGCCACATGCTCACCTACCTGGCCCTGTGCGCCCGCGACGGCGTGGTCGTCACCGGGTACGCGGACTCCGCGAGCGGGGTGATGCGCGAGGAACCGGGGGGCAGCGGCCGGTTCACCGAGGTCGTGCTGCGGCCCGAGGTGGTCGTCGCGGAACCGGGCATGGTCGAGCGGGCGCGGTCGCTGCACGAGCAGGCGCACCGGGCGTGCTTCATCGCGAACTCGGTCGCCTTCCCGGTCCGGCACCTGCCGGTGGTCGCGCACGCCTGACGCGCCGGTTCCCCGCCCCGGCACCGGGGCGGGGAACCGCCTGCCGGGGACGAGCACACGGGGGTGGCGGTGGACGACGACGTCCGGCGGGCGCGTGACGAGGTGGTCAACATGGTGGCGCTGCGCCCGTCGCCGGCCCCGGCGGACCCCCGGACCCTGCCCGGCCGGCACGACCTGCGACTCGCGGTGGCGGCGGGCGTGCTGGACCTCCTCGCCGCGGTCGCGGCGACGCTCCTGGGCCCGGACCGGTGGATCACCAGCGCCGCCGGTGTCGTGGTCGGCATCACCGGCTTCAACACGGTCGTCGACGGTGTCCGCGAGGCCCGCCGACGCGCGCGGGAGGCCGCGCGGTTCCGCGAGCACGGCCCCGACGAGGCCGACACCCTGGCCGTCCTGCGCGTCGACGCCGCGGCGCCCCACTGGATCGCGGTGGTGGCCGCGCTGCGCGACCTGCTCCTGACCACCCTGGTCGTGGCGGTCCTGGTCCGGGTCTGGCCCGAGGGGACCCTCGCGCGGGTCGTCATGGTGGCCGCCCTGGCGTGCCGCCTCGCCGCCGCCGTGCTGGTGCGGCGCCACGCCCGCCGCTCGGCGCGGTGGCAGCGGGACTTCCTGGGCGCGGAGGGCATCGCCACACCGCCCCTGCCGGCCCGCCGGCGCGTCATCGCACCCCGCTCCCGACGGCCGACGACCCGCCGGGAGTGATCCCCGACGCCCTGCCGGGACGGCCGGGCTGGTTTGCGCCGGCGACGACCTGGGCACACGGTGGTGTGCACATCCCAGGTCCGGAGGATGCGACGGCGAACCCGCTCGCCGCCGCCGAACTGCTGGCGGGTCGGTACCGGTTGGACGAGGCGGTGGGCGCGGGCGGCATGGCCGACGTCCACCGCGGGTGGGACGTGCTGCTGCGGCGCCACGTCGCGATCAAGGTGTTCCGCCCCCACGACGACCTCGACGCCGCGCGGCGGTTCGACAACGAGGTGCGGACGCTGGCGGGGCTCTCCCACCCCGGCCTGGTCCGCGTCTACGACGCCGGCACGAGCGGGCGCACGCCGTTCGTCGTGCTGCACCTGGTCGAGGGGCAGACGCTGCGCGACCTCGTCGCGAACGGGCCCCTCCCCGCCGACGACGTGCGGCGGCTCGGCGCGACCCTGGCCGCCGCGCTGGCCTACGTGCACGCCCACGGGGTGGTGCACCGCGACGTCAAGCCGTCGAACATCCTGCTCGACGAGGCCGGCCAGCCGTACCTCGCGGACTTCGGCCTGGCGCACCTGGCCGGCACGACCCGGTTCACCCGCGACGACCAGATGATCGGAACCGCCGCCTACCTGGCCCCCGAGCAGGTGCTCGGCACCGACGTCGGCCACGCCGCCGACGTCTACGCCCTCGGCCTGGTACTGCTCGAATGCCTCACCGGCAGGCGCGAGTACGAGGGCAGCGAGGTCGAGACCGCCGTCGCCCGCCTGCACCGGTCGCCCGCGGTGCCGCCGGAGGTGCCCGCCGACCTGGCCGCCCTGCTGACCTCGATGACCGACCTGACCCCGGACCGGCGCCCCACCGCCGAGGAGTGCGCGCGGGAACTGCACGGGGGAGAAGACCTGCCGGTGCACGTCGCCGAACTCCACGCCGGGCTGGCCGTGCTCCCCGCCCGTCCCGCCGGGCGGACCACGCCGTCCGTCGAGCGGGCGTCGCGCGCGGCCGAGCGGACGATGCCCGCGCGGTCGGTCACCTCGTGGCACCTGCCGAAGACCAAGTTCCTCGCCGCGGCGGCGTCGCTGGTGGGCGCCTTCGCCATCACGCTGGCCGTGCTGCCGGGTGCCGACCCCGCGACCTCGACGCCGACCGACGCCACCGACCGGGGCACCGGCACCACCCAGCCCGGCACGCCCGCGCCGGAACCCGCCGTGCACTCCCTCGTCGGCGGGCAGGACGACGCCGGTCCCGACGCCGTGGTGGCCCCCACCACCGTCGCGACGGAGGAGCCGACCGCGCCGGTGGACACGACCCAGGCGCAGCCGCAGCCGACCACCACCACCGCCCCGCAGCCCTCCGGCGAGCCGTCCGGGGAGCCGTCCGGGGAGCCGTCCTCGACGCCGGACCAGCCGGGGAGCAGCGAACCCCCGACGTCGTCGGACGTGACCGAGCCCACCACCGACGCGCCGGAGCCGAGCACCACGGCCACCGAGGAGTCCGGCACCGGGGAGTCCGGGGTGGGCACGCCCGGCTCCCCCGTCGACACCCTGCCCTGACCCCGTCACGGGGCAGCGGGGTCGTCGCCCGTGCGGGTCCACGACGTCGACCACCGCGACCCCGGCCCGTTCCGGTCCACCAGCGCGCACGCCCGCGAGGACGACCGGCTCGACCTGGCCGGCGTCGAGGTTCCTCCGCGCCGGGCCGCGGAGCGGGAACGCGCTGTCCTCGGCCTCGCGGAGGAACAGCGCCGGAACGCTCCGACGGCCGTGGTCACCGGTCCGGTGACCACGGCCGTCCGGAAGCACGGCCGTCCGGGGGTCAGGGGCGTGCGCCGAGCCCGTCCACGACCGCCGTCTCCACCGAGCTGGACCACACGACCGTGCCCGCCGGCAGCGAGTCGTCCGGCTCGGTCAGCACCCGGCGCTCGCCGATGAACTCGCCGGTGGCGGGGTCGACGAGCACCTCCTGCCGCGCCTCGCCGTCGGTGACCGCCAGGGCGACGCCCTTCCGGCCGTCGAGGTTGGCCGAGCGGTCGGCGACCTCCAAGCCCGGCAACAGCGCCAGCGCCCGGAACAGCGCGGCCCGCAGGTCCGCCGGCACCCGTCCACTGCGCAGCAGGTCGGCGGCGTACACCAGGACCTCCTGGCTCTCGCTCGACCCGCGTCCCCGGCTGTCGTCGAGCAGGCGCCGCAGGAGTTGTTCCGGCTCACGGGGAAGTCCGGTCAGGAACTTCTCGTTGGGCGCCTGCCACGTGCCCGGTTCCTCCCGGCACGTCCGGTCGCACCGCCCGCGGACCTCCGCCTGGGGCGTCGGCTCCAACCGCACCCCGGCGGCGCGGGCCTGTTCCTCCGTGCCGACCAGCCAGTCCCGCCGATCGGTCTCCTGCGGCCTGACCAGGTACTCCTCGCCCTCGACGGCGGGCACCCAGCTCTCCAGCACCTCCTCGTCGAGCCACCGGAACCGGGTGCCGCCGGCGTCCCGGAGCACGGCCGAGCGCCCGCGCGTGACCGTGTAGCGGTACTGGCCCGGACCGAGCACCGGATCACTGGTGGTGATGGCGTCGGCGGCCCCGGTCATGGCCCGCGCGGCCTCGGCGGTCGCGGGAGCCGGCCCGCCCAGCACCGCTTGGGCCAACACCCCGGCGGCGGCCAGCACGCCGAACCCCGCCGCGACGCCCCACCAGCGCCGCGGGGACCGCCCCGCCGCCTGTCCGACCGCCGCCTGCCCGGCCGACTGGTCCGCCGTCCGCGGCCTCGTGGCCAGGGCCAGCACCTTCGCCCGGGTGGCGGCGAAGTCCTCCTCGGTCATGGGCGCGACGTCCGCGCGCACGGCCCGCACCACCGGGTCCAACTCGTCGTCACCCATCGAGCGCCTCCTTCGTCCGCAGCTTCGTCCTGGCCCGGTGCAGGCGCGTCCGCACCGTCTGCTCCCGCACCCCGAGGGCCTCCGAGATCTCCGCCGTGGTCAGCCCGGCCCACGCCACGAGCAGCAGCACGTCGCGCTCCTCCGCCCGCAGCCCGGAGATCGCCTCGGCCATCCGCCGCACGCGCACGTCCGCGTCGACGCTCTCGGTCGCCCGGTGGGCCACCTCGTCCTGGGTGGACCGCCGGGCGCCGTCACGCGCCCACGCCCGCAACCGGGTCTCCTCGGTGCGCCGGTGGCGCAGCAGGAGGTTGGTCGCGATGCCGTACAGCCACGCCCGCGGCCCGGCCCGGCCGGGGTCGAAGCTCGCCCGCCGCTCCCAGGCGACCAGGAACACGTCCGCCACCAGGTCGTCGGCCACCTGCGTCCCCGCGCGCCGCGCCAGGTAGTGGTGCAGCGGTCGGGCGTGGGCGTCGTACCAGGAGGCCAACGCCTCGGGGCCGTCCAGACCGCCCGTCCCGGGTCCGTCCACCGGGGGACTCCCTCTTTGCGCCGCCGGGGCGCTCTCGGTTCGCACGCAGTTGATTGCCGCTCGACGCCCGCGGCGTTCCCGGGCCGGTTCCGACGTCGTCGACCCCGAACCGTCCGACGCCCCCGCCCACCGGCGTCGGGGCAGGTCAGCGGTGCGGCTCCACCACCGGACCGACGACGCCCGCCGCGCCCGGGCGCGCGCCGACCGCCGGCGCCGTCACCGGTCGCGCAGGACGGCGTGCGTGCTCAGCAGCAACCGGTAGGCCAGGAGCAGGATGATGTGCAGCAGGTACAGCCACAAGCCCAGCGCGGCGACCGCGCCGACCGCGCGCAACCCCGCGAACGGGAACGCCCAGTCGACCGGGATGGCCAGGAACAGCAGGAAGCCGTGCAGGAAACCGGTCAGCACCGCGCCCGCGCAGAACCCGCCCAGGACGGCGACCGCGCGCGGCAGCAGGTTCGGCCCGGTGGCCAGGAACACCAGGCACAGCGCCACCGACAGCACCACCCAGTCCACGTGGAACGACACCACGACGCCCCACACCGCCGACCAGCCGCCCGCCCGGTAGCCGGGGGCGACCGAGGGGGCCACCGCCAGCGGGGCGGCCATCAGCAGCGGTGCGGCGAGGAGCACCGGCAGGAACCCGATCCGGCCCAGCCACCCGGTCTTCGCGCCGGACGGCCGGCCCGCGATCTGGAGCAGGCCCCGGCGCAGCCCCTCGCCGTAGAGGCTGGCGGGCAGCAGCGTCGACAGCAGCACGGGCCAGGACGCGCCCAGCGCCGCGTCGGCCAGCGCCCGCACCGCCGACGCGGGCCGCTGCGCGTCCGGCAGGGCCTCGCCCAGCAGGCGCGCGCCGTCGTCGACCAGCTCCGGTCCGAACAGGACGGCCGCGCCGCGCAACGCCAGCAGCAGCACCGGCACCACGGCCAGCGCGGCGAAGAAGGTGATCCCGGCCGCCCACAGGGCAAGGTCGCGCCCACGCAGCGCGGTCAGCGCGTGGCGCAGCACCGCACGGGCTGTTCGCATGATCGCGGTGTACCCCACAACGGGCGACGGCACACGGTCCGCCATACGGTGACGTGGTGGACGGAACGCGTTCGTCGGAGGTGGAGGGCTGGTCCCGGCTGCACGGGCACGACGTGTCCGGCAACCGGCTCGCCGTGGCCTGGATCGGACTGGTCCACGTGCTCGCCGGGCGCGTGCACCGGGTGCCGCCCGACGTGCTGTCGGCGGCGGGCGTGGTGACGGCGGCGGGCGCGGTGGGCGTGGCGCTGGCCGGTGGCCGGTGGGCGTTGCTCGCGTGCGCGCTGGTGGTGCTGTCCGGCCTGCTCGACGGGGTCGACGGCGCGGTCGCCCTGCGCACCGGGCGGGCGCGTCCCCTCGGCGCGGTGGTGGACGCGGTGGGGGACCGGGTGGCCGACACGTGCCTGGTGGTGCTGCTGGTCGTGCTGGGCGGTCCGGGCTGGCTCGCGGCGGCCGTGGGGGCGTCGGTGTTCCTGCACGAGTACGCCCGCGCCCGCGCCCAGGGCGTCGGCCTGGTCGGCGCAGGTGCGATCACGGCGGCCGAGCGGCCGACGCGGGTGGTCGTCGTGGCGGTGGCGTGCCTCGGCGCCGGGGTGTGGCCCGGCGGCACGCCGTGGACGGGCTGGTCGTGGGGCGCGGTGTGCCTGGCGCTGTGGGCCGCGACGGCCGCGGTCGGCGGGGCGCACCTGGCGGTCGCGCTGCGCCGGGAGCTGCGCGGGCGGACGTGGGACGTCACGCCGGACCGATCGCCTCCGCGGTGATCCTGGCGGACATCGCCACCAGCGGCAGCCCGCCGCCGGGGTGCGCGGACCCGCCGACCAGGTGGAGACCGGGGACGGGACTGCGGTTGGCCGGGCGCAGCAGCGCGGCGCGGGCCCCGTTGGAGGACGAGCCGTACAGCGCGCCGCCGACCGAGCCGGTGTCGCGCTCCCAGTCGGCCGGGGTGCGCACCTCGCGCCACAGCACCCGGTCGCGCACGTCGTGGCCGCGTTCGGCCAGCACGGCCAGCACGCGGTCGGCGTAGCGGTCGGCCAGACCGGGGTCGGTCCAGTCCACCTGGCCCTGGCGCGGCGCGTTGACCAGCACGAACCACGCCTCGTGGCCCTCGGGCGCGACGGCGGGGTCGTCCGGGGAGCACACGTAGACCGTCGGGTCGGGCACCGGGCGCGGGTCGCGGCCGAACAGGGCGTCGAACTCGGCGTCGTAGTCGGCCGGGAACAGGACGCGGTGGTGGTACGGGCGCGGCGAACGGCCGCGCAGGGCCAGCAGCAGGACGAACCCCGACAGGGACGGCACCGCGCGGGCCAGGGCGCGGCGCGGCGCGCGGGCGCGGCGGTCGGTGACCAGGTGGTCGTAGAGGTGCCGGGCGTCGGCGTCGGACACCACGACGTCGGCGGGCACGGTCGTGCCGTCCTCCAGGGTCACCCCGCCGCCCGCGGCGTGGACCCGCGTGACGCGGGCCCCGAACTCGAAGCGCACGCCCAGCCCGGCGCAGTGCGCGGCCAGCGCGTCGCCGAGCCTGCGCAGACCGCCGCGCACGTACCAGCCGCCGAAGTGCTGCTCGACGTACGGCACCACGGTCATCAGGCCGGGCAGGCGACGCGGGTCCGAGCCGCTGTAGGTGGCGTAGCGGTCGAGCAGCACCCGCGCGCGCGGGTCGGACAGCCGCCGGCCGACGGTGCGCAGCGTCCGCCACGGGGCCAGCGCCCACAGGTCGCGCACGCTCGCCGAACGCCGCAGCAGGTCGCCCACGCCGTTCAACGGGCGTTGCAGCACCGACTCGCCCACCAGGTCCCACAGCCGGGCGGCGTCGGCCATCAACTCCGCCCACTGCCGCCCTGTGCCGCCGCCCAGCGCGGCCTCCAGCGCGGCGGGCACGGCCGCCGCGTCGTGCGGGACGTCCACTTCGGACCCGTCGGCGAACCGGTAGTGGCACGTGGGCTCGACCGGCACGAGGTCCACCGCGGCGTCGAGGTCGCCCCCCGTCTCGGCGAACAGGTCGCGGTAGACGTGCGGCAGCGTGAGCAGCGACGGGCCGGTGTCGAAGGTGAACCCGTCGCGGCGCAACTCGCCCAGCTTGCCGCCGTGCGTGCCGGACTGCTCCAGCACGGTCACGTCGTGCCCGGTGGCGGCCAGCCGCGCGGAGACGGCCAACCCGCCCATGCCCGCGCCGACCACGACGACCCGGGCCATCAGCGGCTCCCGTGCAGCGGCCGGTTCTTCCAGGTCAACGTGCCCGCGCGCCGCGCCCGCCAGGACCGCGCCAGCAGCCGCAGCAGGGCGGCGACCGACACCGGGTGGGCCAGCGCGTCCGGCCACGCCCGGCCGCCGGTGCGCCGCGCCGTCACGACGCGGCCCGCCACGGCGGCGGCGTAGCCGAGCAGGCCCGCCCGCGAGCCCGTCAGCGCGGCCACCGGCGGCAGCACGAACACCCAGGCCAGCGCGGCGGCGAGCAGCACCGCGCCCACCGGGCCGCCGGTGGCCGCCCACAGCGACTTCTCGTACCCGGCGGCCACCTCCGACCAGCCCCGGTACATGCGGCACTCCGCGACCCCGCTGCCGTCCGCCACCGCGCCGCGACCGCCGGACCGCTTCACCGCCCGCATGAGCGCGATGTCGTCCAGCACGGCGTCGGCGACCGCCTCGAACCCGCCGCAGCGCCGCAGCGCCTCGGCGTCGACCACGAAGAACTGGCCGTTGGCCGCCGACAGCGACTCGCGCGGCGACCGCTCGGCCAGCCGCAGCGGCAGGAACACCAGCCACGACCACTGGAGCAGCGGCTGCACCAGGCGCGTCGCCGGGTCGTCGGCCAGCTGGCGCGGGAACGGCGACACCGCGTCCAGCCCCGCCGACCGCAGCAGGTCCGCGGCGGCCGCCGCGGCGTGCGGGGCGAGCACCACGTCGGCGTCCACGAACACCAGCACCCGGCCGCGCGCCTCGGCGGCGAGCCGCGCGCAGGCGGCGGGTTTGCCGGGCAGCCCGGTCGGGGGAGGGGAGCCGGTGAGCAGCCGCACCCTCGGGTCGCCCGCGGCGACGGCGCGGACCACGTCGGCGGTGCCGTCGGTGGAACCGTCGTCGCAGACCAGCACCTCCAGGTCGGGCACACCGCGCTGGGCCAGCAGCGACCGCAGCGTCGGCGCGATCCGGTGCGCCTCGTCGCGGGCGGGGACCAGCAGTGACACCGGTTCCCGGCACGGCGGCGGGTCCGCCGGGGGCGTGCGCACGAGGCGGGAGTTGACCAGGGCGTGCGCCGTCCCGAGCGCGGCCACCGCCGAACCGCCCGCGACCAGCGCCCCGAGCACGCGCCTCACCGGTGCGCCCGCCACAGCGCGACGGCGAACGGCACCGCGACCGCGCCCATGAGCAGACCGCCGACCAGCGACGAGCCGGGCCGGTCGAAGAACGCGGCGTGCGCCCACACCGACGAGCCGTAGGTCCACAGGTACAGCGCGGGCGCGGGCCCCCGCCGCAGGTCCGGTCCCGGGTCGTCCAGCAGGGCGTGCAGCGCGCCGGTGATCAGCACGGCGACCAGCAGCCAGCCCGCGAAGTTCGTCAGCGGGATGCCCTCCACGCCGGGCAGCGCGGGCGTCGGGTGCGCCCACGTCCAATGGCCCGCGTCGACCATCTGCGGGTCCAGGAACACGTCCCACGACGCCAACGCCCACGCCGCGACCGCCACCACCGCCCAGGCCGGGCCCCGCGCGCGTCCGCGTCCCACCAGGGCGCGCCCGACCAGCACCGACGGCCAGGCCATCATGATCCACGCCATCGGCACGACCAGCGGCACGCCGAGCACCTGGACGCCCAGCGAACCGGTGTAGGCGTACTCGCCGAACGGGAACCCGGTGTGCACGCCCACCGCCTCGGCCAGCAGACCGCCGCCCCCGGCGACCGCCACCAGCACCCCGGCGGCGCGGGCGCCCAGCCGCGACGCCGCGTCCAGCACCGAGGCCAGGCAGAACAGCACGACCGAGAGCACCGTGGTGGGCAGGCGGTCGGCGGGGTCCGTCATCGAGTACACGATCTGGGTGAGCACGACACCGCCGCCGAGGAGCCACGCGGTGACCGGGAGCACGCGGACGGGTACGCGGGGGGCCGCACGCGTCGTCATGCGGAAAACCCTAATCGCGCTCACCCGATCGGGCTTGACGAGCGCGGTCGCCGCTCATCGGGCGGGGTGACGCCCGCGGTGCCAGGATCGCCGACATGAGCGCGTTCCCCGGCCTGCCCCCGTTCCTGCTCACCGGCCGGGAGGCGCCGCCGTCGGGCCGCGACCGCCGCGCGCACCTGCTGCCCGGCCGGCCGGGACGGGCCCGGCCGGCCGGCGAGGCGCCCCGGGCCGCGGTCGTCGGCGGCGGCATCGCCGGGGTGGCGGCCGCGGTGGCGCTGGCCGAGCGGGGCGTGCGGGTGGTGCTGCACGAGCGGCACGGCGAGCTGGGCGGCCGGGTGCGCGGGTGGACGACGTCCACCGGGGAGACGATGACCCGCGGGTTCCACGCGTTCTTCCGGCAGTACTACAACCTGCGCGCGCTGCTGCGTCGAGCGGACCCCGGCCTGGCCGGGTTCCGGCCGGTGGCCGACTACCCGCTGCTGCACGCCGACGGCACGCGCGAGAGCTTCGCGCGGCTGCCGCTGACCCCGCCGTGGAACGTGGCCGGGTTCGTGCTGCGCAGCGAGACGTTCACCCTGCGGGACGTGGCGCGGATGGACACCAGGGCCGCCACGGCGCTGTTCGACGTGTCGCTGCCGCGCACCTACGCCGAGCTGGACCACGTGGACGCCGACGGGTTCCTGCGCGGCATCCGGTTCCCCGACGCGGCCCGGCACCTGGCGTTCGAGGTGTTCTCCCGCAGCTTCTTCGCCCACCCGTCCGAGCTGTCGGCGGCCGAACTCGTGGCCATGTTCCACATCTACTTCCTCGGCTCCAGCGAGGGCCTGCTGTTCGACGTGCCGCGCGACGCCTACCCGGCGGCGATCTGGAACCCCCTGCGCGAGCACCTGGTCTCCCTCGGCGTGGAGGTGCGCACCGGCAGCGCGGTGGACCGGGTGGCCCGCCGCGCCGACGGGTACCGCGTGTCGGCGGACGGCCGGGACGAGGACGTGGACGCCCTCGTCCTCGCCGCGGACGTCAACGGCCTGCGCGCGCTCGTGGCCGCCTCACCGGACCTGGGCACCCCGGCGTGGCGGGCGCGCGTGGCCGACCTGCGCACCACGCCCCCGTTCCTCGTGAGCAGGCTGTGGCTGGACCGGCCCGCCCGGCCCGACCGCGCGCCGTTCCTCGGCACCAGCGGCTTCGGCCGCCTGGACAACATCAGCGTGCTGGACCACTTCGAGGCCGAGGCCCGCCGCTACCGCGACCGCACCGGCGGTTCCGTGGTGGAGCTGCACGCCTACGCCCTCGACGAGGGCTGCGACCAGGACGAGGTCGTGGCCACCCTGCTGCACGAGATGGGCGTGGTCTACCCGGAGCTGGCCGGCGCGGGGGCCCGGCAGGAGGAGCACGTCCTGAGCGCCGACTGCCCGTTGTTCGCGCCCGGCTCGTTCACCGCGCGCCCCACCGTGGCCACGCCCGACCCGACGCTCGTCGTGGCGGGCGACCTGGCGCGCGTGGACCTCCCGGTCGCCCTGATGGAACGCGCCGCCACCACCGGCTTCCAGGCCGCCAACGCCCTTCTCGGCCGCTGGGGCCTGCGAGGCCACGACCTGTGGGCGGTGCCGAACCGGGGCCGCTCCGCCCTGCTGCGCCGCGCCGCGCGCCGCGCCCGCGCCGGCGCGCGGGGCTGACCCCGCACGCCGGGTGCCGGCCGGCCACGTGGTGACCCGGTCGGGTGGTGGGAGCGGGTCGGCCGGTGGCGGCCGCCCCGACCGCGTCGACGCGGTCCGCGTCGGGCACGCGGGACCCGGTGCGTCGACGACCCGGTCCCACTCGTCGGAATTCGCACCGGTCGGGCATGGATTTCGGGCGGGGCGCGGAGTAGAAATAGCCAACCCCTCCGTCGCCGCTTGATCGCCACCGGGTCGGTGAGAGCGCTCTCACCACTCGGCGGTCGGGCGGTCCAACCCTCAGCAGAGGCATGTCAATGACGATCATGCGCCACTCCGGACGAGGCGCCGGCCGGGCTCTCGCGCTCGGTCTCGCCCTCGCCACGGCCGCCGTGGCGGTCGCGCCCGCCGTGTCCGCCGACCAACCCCGCCGCGGCACGCCGGACCTCGGCGTCAACGTCACGGTGTTCGACCCGAGCATGCCGGTGGCCGAGATCCAGGCGACCCTCGACGCCACGCACGCCGCCCAGGTCGACAACGAGATGGGCACCGAGCGGTACGCCTACCTGTTCAAGCCCGGCCAGTACGGCACCGCCGAGCAGCCGCTCCAGATCAAGGTGGGCTACTACACCGAGATCACGGGCCTCGGCGCCTCGCCCACCGACGTCGTCATCAACGGCAAGGTCGAGGTCTACAACCGCTGCCTCGCCGACAACGGCACGGGCAACTGCATCGCCCTGGTCAACTTCTGGCGCACCCTGTCCAACCTGACGGTCAACGTCAACGCCGCCGGCCAGGACGGCTGCCGCTCCACGACCAACTTCTGGGCCGTGTCGCAGGCCGTGTCGGTGCGCCGGCTCAACATCACCAACGGCTCGCTGTCGCTGATGGACTACTGCACCGCGGGTCCGCAGTACGCCAGCGGCGGGTTCATCGCCGACTCGCGGCTGCCCGTCGTCACCAACGGCTCGCAGCAGCAGTGGCTCACCCGCGACAGCGAGGTGGCCGGCTGGTCCAACGGCGTGTGGAACCAGGTGTTCTCCGGCGTCGAGGGCGCCCCGGACGACTCCGCGTTCCCGAACCCGCCGTACACCACGCTCGACACCACCCCGGTGAGCCGCGAGAAGCCCTACCTGTTCGTGGACGCCAAGGGCAAGTACAACGTCCGCGTCCCGGCGGCGCGCAAGAACACCAGCGGCACCTCGTGGGCCGACGGCCCCACGCCCGGCCGCACGATCCCGCTGAGCGACTTCCACGTCGCCAAGCCGGGCGACTCGGTGGCCCGGATCAACGCCGCGCTGCTGCTCGGCAAGCACCTGCTGCTCACCCCCGGCGTGTACGACATCGCGCGCAGCATCGAGGTCCGCCGCCCCGACACGGTCGTGCTCGGCATCGGCCACGCCACGCTCACCGCCGTGAACGGCGCGATCCCGCTGGACGTCGCGGGCGTGCCGGGCGTCGTCATCGCCGGCGTCACGGTCGATGCCGGGACGAAGCTGTCCCCGGTCCTGGTGCGGGTCGGCAAGCGGCACGGCCTGAACTGGAGCTCGCCGAACAACCCGACCACGCTGTCCGACGTCTACTTCCGGGTCGGCGGGCCGCACGTCGGCAAGACCGACACCGCGCTGGAGGTCAACAGCGACCACGTGCTCATCGACCACACCTGGGTGTGGCGCGCCGACCACGGCGTGGAGGGCTTCACCGACACGCAGCGCTGGAACACCAACACCGGCCGCACGGGCGTCGTCGTCAACGGCGACGGCGTGACCGCGACCGGCCTGTTCGTCGAGCACTTCCAGCGCCACAACACGGTCTGGAACGGCGAGCGCGGCACCGTGGTGCTCTACCAGAACGAACTGCCCTACGACCCGCCGACGCAGGCGGACTGGATGAAGGGCGACGTCGAGGGCTGGGCGGGCTACAAGGTCGGCGACCACGTGCGCACGCACACCCTGCACGGCGCGGGCGTGTACGTGTTCAACCAGAACAACCCGTCCATCCACACCGAGAACGGGTTCGAGGTGCCGGAGCGGCCCGGTGTGAAGCTGCGCCACATCATGACCGTCAACCTCGCCGCGGGCACGATCGACCACGTCGTCAACGGCGTGGGCGAGGCGGCCGACACGACGAGGATCGGCGTCCCGGTCTACGTCGCGGAGTACCCGCTGCCGTAGTCCGGGAGGGGCGGCGCCCGACCGGCGCCGCCCCTCGCGCGGGCGGGTCGACCGGGACCGGGCACCCGTCCGGTCACCCGATGGGTGAAGATCCACGTCCATGCGACGTGTGCGGGTGCGCCGGTGGGTCGTGGTCGTGGCCGCCGTCGTGGTGGCGTTGCCGTTGGCGGGCCTCGGCGTGCTGGAGGTCGTGAACGCCCGGGGGTTCCAGTTCTTCGGCGGGCTGACCCGGGCCGTGGCCACCGACGAGCGGGTGGTGGCGCTGACGTTCGACGACGGACCGGTGCCCGGCGGCACGGAGGAGCTGCTCGCCGTGCTGGCGGAGAAGGACGTGAAGGCCACCTTCTACCTGGTCGGCCGCGACCTGGAGGCGCACCCGGAGCTGGGGCGCGCCATCGCGTCGGCCGGGCACGAGATCGGCAACCACTCGTACTCGCACCAGCGGATGGTGTTCGTGACGCCCGGCTTCGTCGCCGACGAGGTCGAGCGCACCGACCGCCTGATCCGCGACACCGGCTACGCGGGCGCGATCACGTTCCGGCCGCCGAACGGCAAGAAGCTGCTCGCGCTCCCGCACTACCTGTCCGAGCACGGCCGCACGACGGTCATGTGGGACGTGGAGCCCGAGGCCGAGGCGGACGACGCCGAGGCGCTCGCCCGCCACGCCGCGGAGCACGTCGCACCGGGGTCGATCGTCCTGCTGCACGGCATGTACGAGAGCCGCGCCGCGACCCGCGAGGCCCTCGGGTCCCTCATCGACCGCGTCCACGCCCGCGGCTACCGGTTCGCCGCTGTCTCGGACCTGCTGCGGCTCGGCCCGGCGCGCGGCTGAACGCGCGCCGCCCCGCGCGTCCGGTCGCGGGGCGGGCCCGGAGCGGGAGAGGCGTCAGACCGCGACCAGCGCGGGCGCCGGGGGTGCCGCGGGTTCGGGGACCCCGCTCACCGGAGCGGGTCGGGCGTTCGGGCGCAGGAGGGTGTCGGCGTCGGCCAGCAGGCGCTGCGCCTCGCGCAGGCCGTCGGCGATGCGGGCCCGCCGGGCGCGCAGCTCGTCCACCCGGCGTCGGGCCTCGGTCACGACGCGGTCGGCGTGCTCGGTCGCCTCGCGGACGATGCGCTCGGCCTCCGCGCGGGCGGCGGCCTCGCGGTCCGCCAGCTCGGCCGCGGCCTCCGCACGCCGGGCGCGCATGGCGGTCTCGAAGTCCTCCTGGACCTGGGCGCGCAGGGCTTCCGCGCGTTCGTCCAGCGCACGACGGCGCCGCTCGGCCTCCCGCGTCGTCTCGGCGATCCGCTCGTGCGCCTGCCGCATCACGGCCTCGTGCTCGGCCTCCAGCTCGCGGCGGCGGGTGTCGAGGTCGGCCACCAGGCGCTCCGAGCGCTCGCGCAGCCGGGTGGCGGCCCGTTCCGCGGTGGCCCAGTGCTGCTCGGCCGCGGCCCTCGCGCGGCCGGTGATCTCGGCCGCCTCCTCGTGCGCCAGGTCGACCAGGCGCCGCAGGCGCTCGGTGAGGGCGGCCGGGTCGATCGGCGTGCGGCACAGGCGGTCCAACCGGTCGCGCAGCGCGCGCACCTCCGCGCGGGCCCGCTCCAGCTCGCGGGCCACGTCGTCGGCGCGGGCCGCCGCCGCGTCGCGGTCCACCGCCAGCAGCCGCAGGTCGGCCTCCACGTTCTCCACGTAGTGCCGCACCTGCCCGGGGTCGTAGCCCCGCCACACCACGTCGAAGTCGGTCCGCAGCGGGACCAGGTCCGGGCGGGCGTCCACCGCCGTCACGACAACATCCCTCCAAGCTCGGGCGCGGTCCGCGGACGGCCGCGCGGGTCGGCGATCTCGCGGCACGGCGGCGGGTCGGGGTGCGCGGGAACTGCCGCCGGACGTCCCGTTCGGACGAAGCCGCGACGGTCTTGACAGGACCCCCCGTCCGTGCCTATAAGAAATATACATCGGTCAACGACCCTGGTGGACCTGCCCGGAGTGATCGACGTGAACGGAACCGCAACGCGCGCAACGGCTTTCGCCGACCTGGTCCTCGCCGACCCGGCCTGGCTCGACGCCGAGTTCGCCGCGATCGTGGACGCCAACTTCGGCGCCACCCCCGAGCCGCCGTTCACCCGACGAGGCCCGTCCGGGAACCCCGGAGCCCCGGACCCGCCCGCACCTCCGCGCCTGCGCCCGCGCCCGGTTCCGCACCGGGTCCACCCGCACCAGCGCTCACCCCCGCGACCTCCGGGACGTGCCCCTCCGGTCAGTGCGCGGTGGGGTCGTCCGGGCCTCCCGGCGCCCGGACGACCCCCGGCGCACCACCACCCGGCCGCGGTGACGGGTGCCGGCACACTGCGTGCCGGTCGGGTGAGGGAGGGGTCGGTGACCGGTTCGGTGTGGTGGGACGTCGTGGTCGGCGTCGCGGCGGGGCTGCTCCTGGCGTGGCTGGCCCTGGTCGCGGTGCTGCTGCTGGTGCGCCCCCGGGGCGCGCTGCTGCGGGAGGCGCTGCGGCTGCTGCCCGACCTGCTGCGGTTGGTGCGGCGGCTCGCCGCCGACCGCGACCTGCCGCGCGGGGCGCGGGTCCGGGTGGCGCTGCTGCTGGTCTACCTGGCCTCGCCGATCGACCTGGTGCCGGACTTCATCCCGGTCCTCGGGTACGCCGACGACGCGATCGTGGTCGCCGCGGTGCTGCGCGGCGTCGTGCGCCGGGCGGGCCTGGACGCCGTGCGCGGGCACTGGCCCGGCACCGACGACGGCTTCGCCGCCCTGACCCGGCTCACCGGCCTCGACCGCGGTTGAGGATCCGCCGGGGCGGTCACCGCCGGCGCAGCACCGGGACCAGCGCCAGCGCCGGGACGAGCAGGACGGGCACCACCAGCAGCGCGTGCAGCACGCCGACGTGCCGGCCGAGCAGGCCGACCACCGGCGGGCCGGCGAGGAACGCCGTGTAGCCGATGAGCGCCACCACGCCCACCCTGGCCGCGGCCCGCTCCGGGTCGTCGTCGGCGGCGGCGCTCATGCCGACCGGGAAGCCCAGGGACGTGCCCAGGCCCCACAGAGCCACGCCGAGCACGGCCGGGGCGGGCGAGCCGCTCAGCACCGCGACGGCGACGCCCGCGGCGGCGAACGACATCGTGCACAGCAGCACCGGCACGCGGCCCCAGCGGTCCAGGGCCGCGGGACCGACGACGCGGCCCAGCGTCATCGTCGTCACGAACACGCCGAACACCACCGCGCCGGCCGCCGGGCTGAACGCGTGGCCGTCGACGAACGCCACCGCCAGCCAGTCGTTCGCGGTGCCCTCGGCGAACGCGAGCACCAGCACCAGCAGGCCGATCAGCAGCGTGCGCGGCTCCCGCCAGGCGGCCAGGACACCGCCGGTGCCGCGCCGCGCGCCGCCGCCGCCGTAGCGGAACGAGCGCGCGGCGACGACCGTGCCGGTCAGGGTCGTGGCCGCCACCGCAGCCAGGTGCGCGGTCACCGGCAGCGCCGCCGTGGCGGCCAGCGCGGCCGTGCCCGCGGCGGCGATCGTGCCGAGGCTCCACACGCCGTGGAAGCGGGGCATCACGGTGCGCCCGAGCGCCCGTTCCACGGCCGCGGCCTCCACGTTCATCGCCACGTTGCACACGCCCGAGCCGTAGCCCAGGGCGAACAGGCCCGCGGCCGTCCCGGGCACCGACGGCCACGCGCCCACCGCGCACCCGATCACCACCAGGGCCGCCGCGAGCGCCGCGGTCGACCGGACCACCGCGCGGCGCACCCCGAGGCGGTGGGCGACCACGCCCGCGGTGAGCATCGCCGACACCGACCCGGCGGACAGCGCCAGCAGCAGGAGCCCCAGACCGCCCGCGTCCAGGCCCAGCGCGTCGCGCGCGGCGGGGACGCGGGCGAACCACGAGGCGAGGGCGAAGCCGTTGAGGCCGAAGACGACGGCGACGGCGGTGGAGGCGGCGCGGACCTGCCGCACGTCGGTCAGCGGGGTGATCACGGGACAACCCCACGCCCGCAAGCGCTTCCAGCGCAAGGGCCGGCAGACTGGCGGCGTGGTCGTGAGGGCTCGGCTGGAGGACGTGGCACGGCTCGCCGGCGTGTCGACGGCCACGGCGTCGCGCGTGCTCAGCGGACGGGGACCGGCGTCGCCCGCGTCCCGGAGCCGTGTCGCGCGCGCCGCGCGGGAACTCGGCTACGTGCCCGACGCCGCCGCCCGCACCCTGGCCGGCAGCGGCGGCACGCGGGTCGCGGTCGCGGTGGGCGGGCGGACCGCCGACGTGCTCGACGACCCGTACGCGGCCCGCGTGCTCACCGCGGCGGCCGGGGTCGCCGCCGCCCGCGAGGTCGGCGTGTCGCTGCACTGGGTGCCCCTGCACGACCCGGCGGCGCTGGCGCGGCTGGCCGGGCAGCGCGGCGTCGACGGGATCGTCCTGGTCAACCCGACGCGGGCCGCGCTGGCGGTGCTGCCGAGGTCGGCGCGCGGGCGCGTCGCGGCCATCGGCGTCGGCGCGCGGGGCGTCCCGGCCTTCGACGTCGACAACGGCACGGGAGCCGCCCGCGTGGTCGGGCACCTGGTGGCCGGAGGGCGGCGGCGGGTCGCGATGGTGACCGGCCCGGCGTGGCTGCCCTGCACGGACCGCGCCGTCGACGCCTACCGCCGCGTGGTCGGGGAGGCGGGGCTCCCGGTCCGCGCGGTGCCGGGCGACTTCACGGCCGCCCGCGGCGAGGAGGCGGCGGCGGAGGTCCTGGCGCGCTGGCCGGACACCGACGCGGTCTTCGCGCTCGGCGACCTGACCGCGCTGGGCGCGTTGGCCGCGCTGGGCCGGGCGGGGGTGGACGTGCCCGGCGACGTGGCGGTCGCGGGGTTCGACGACATCGCGTTCGCGGCGTTGAGCCGGCCCACCCTCACCACGACCACCAACCCGGTCGAGGCCATCGCGGCGGGTGCGGCGACCGCCGTCCTGGACCGGTGCGCGGCGGAACCGCTCACGCTCCACCCGTCGGAGCTGGTGCTCCGGGACAGCGCCTGAACGCGCGGGGCGGCCGGTCGGTCACCGCCCCGCGCGCCGCGCGGACTACATCAGGCCGCTGATCTGCGCGGCCACCAGGTCGATCCGGACGCCCTGGTTCGGGCAGCCGCCGTAGTGGTGCAGGCCGATGACCTTGTTCGTCCGCCGGGACAGCACCGGCGAGCCGGACGAGCCGCCCTCGGTGTCGCATCGGTAGGCGATGTCGGACTGGGACGAGCTGCCGTTGACCCGCACGGCGGACACGACGCAGTAGCCGCCGCCGTTCTGGTCGTCGCGCAGCGACACCTTCTTGAGCTTCCCGGCCGGGTGGCCGATGACGTACATCTCCTCGCCGACCGCGGGCACGCGGGCGTCCAGCTCCAGGTAGCCGAACGACGCCAGCGAGGCGAAGTTGGTGACGCTGAACAGCGTGTAGTCCAACGCGGCGTTCGTCCGGAGCACGGACGACACGAGGACCTTCGTCACCGCCGCGGTGGCGGTGCCGCCGCAGGTCGGGCACTGGTAGTTGAACCACACCTCGATGCCGGTGCCGCTGGTGAAGCAGTGGTTGTTGGTCAGCATCCGGTTGGTCGGCCCGACCCGCCACGCCGTGCACAGCGAGCCGCCGTTGCGCAGCAGCTTGGCCACCGCCGGGGTCCTGCCGAACTCGGCGGGGTTGCTCGACTGGTAGCACACGGCGTCGCGGTAGTCGTTGCCGCCGCAGATGCTCCTGGGCGCCATCTCCGCCGCCGCGGACAGTTCGGCGTCGGTGTACCCGCGGGTGACCTTGTCGAGCGCCACGCGGCTGTCGGGGTGCGCCGGTCCGCCGTCCTTGCCGCGCAGGGCGAGCACGGCGGTGTCGCCGGTGACCGACATGGCCCAGAAGCCGGTGGCGTCGGTGGTCGCGGTGCCCGACGCGGCCACGTCGGCGGTGTAGCGGTACGACTCCGCGCCGGTCGGGTCGGACACCGCCAGGACGTCGCCGCCGACCAGCCGCAGGCCGGTGAAGTGCGCCTTGAGGTACCACGAGCCGGGTCGGTGCAGGGTGGTGGACGGGGTCGTGCCGTCGAGGACGACCGACACGGCCTCGTCCTCGCCGACCTCCTGGGTCTGCTCGACGTGCCGCGGTGCCGCGTTCGCAGGGGGTGCGAGCACCGGCGCGCCGAGCTGGGTGGTCATGAGTTGGGGTGCGACGACCAAGGGCGCCGCGAGCAGGGTTGCCGCGAGGAGTTGCAGGGTTCTCCGCACGGGCTCACCTCACAATCCGAGCAGGGACGGTTACCACAGGTGATGATGGCGGTCCCCGGTGGCGGTGTCAGCCCGCCGAACGTCGGCAATCCCGCTGGCCGGGAAGGCGATCCGTCGAATTGTCCACTGTGGATGAAAGGCGGCTGCCGCGCCGCGGGGCGGTGCGCGGCGCGGTGGACGGCCAGTTGATCACGATCAGCGGTCGGCCGGGGCCGCGCGCTGATCACCCGCGCCGAACACCTCTGCCGAACCTCCGGCGAATCCTGAACCGCCGGGGCCTGTCGGCCGTGTGGCGGCGGTAGCGTTCGGCCATGGAGCTCGCCGCCCGGCTGATGACCGCCCCGTCCGTCCCCCTGCGCCTGTCGGCCGCGTCGGAACGCGTGCTGTCCCCCGGGGAAGGCCCGTCGTGCCGCTGGTGCGGGCTGGCAACCGACCCGCGGTGGCCGGCCGGGCACCCGGCCGCGCTCGTGGTGGCCGACGCGGGTCCCCGGGTCGGGGCGGAGCGGCTCGCGCACCGCTTCTGCGCCGACCCGGCCAACCGCAAGTTCGACGTCGACGCGCCCGTCGACCCCGTCGTCGTGCGCCGCGCCCGCCTGGCGTTCGCCCTGCGGGGCGCGGGGGCGCGCGGGTGGTGGTGGTTCGAGCTGGGCAGCGACGCGGAGCGCACGACGCTCGCGCACCTGCGGTCGGTGCTCCGCCTCGGCGCGCGCGTCACGGCGGCCGACGTCCTGGCCGCGCTCACCGGGCCGCTGACCCGCAGGCTCTACCGGGAGCGGGTGCGCAGGTGGGCGCGCCTCCCGCTGCCGGGCGCCTCCGCCGGTGGGCTGTTCGCCGGACGCTGAGGCGCCCGGCGTCCGCGGGTCAGCCGCAGATGCAACCCCTGGTCAGCGCCGTGGCCGTCGTGGCGGCGCAGAAGCGGTTGCCGAGCGCGTCGTGGGCGCTGAGCGGGTGGGTGCAGGCGTCGCAGCGGTCCTCGGACGCGACCACCGCGCCCCGTGCCGTGTGCCGAGCCGCGTTCGGTTCCGCGGCCCGCTGCTGGATGGTGTCCGGTGCCATGTCGGCTCCGTCCCCGGTCGCCGGGCGACCGATGTGGGAGTGCGCCAAGAGCGGCGTCCGTAGCGACGGACGCGCGAGGAACTCCCGGTACCACTGAGAGTACCCCGAGAGGTCCTCCGCGCCGGTCGGTGGGCGTACGCGCGGGTCACCGAGGGTTTGTCGAGCGTCGACGGTCGAGTCGGAGCCGCCTCGGGCGCACCAGGAAGCCCGTCCGGCAGGCCCGGGCGGAGGCGGGAGCGCCGGGATGATCCCGAACCGGTCCGGCACGACACCGGGTGGCCGCGCGGAGCACCGACCGCGACTGGCGATGAAACCCGACACCGCGCGCGGCGGCCTCCTCGACGGCGCCTGGTGGCCCCGGTCGACCGACCCGGCCGCCGAGTTCCCCGCGCTGGTGGCGGCGCTGGGCGGCGGAGGTCCGATCCGCCGCGTCTCCTACCACCTCGGCACCTGGGGGCGCGCGGAGCGCGGGCTGGACGTCGGCGGCGCGGTGGTGCGGACGGAGGGCTTCCACGCCACCCAGCCCGACACCGTGACGCTCATCAGGTCCGACTACACGCGCGTGCGCCTGCTCGTGGTCCCGCCCGGCACGACCGGCGACGTGGCGCACGCCGTGCTGCGGGCGACCGCGGAGTCGGGACCGACGGCCACCGTCGAGGAGATCATGGCGGACAACGGGTTGGTGGCGGGCCGGAACCCGGTGTACCCCACCGAGGTGCCGCGCGCCCCGAAGTTCGACGCCGGACCGGACGAGCGGTGGGACGCGGAAGGCGGCGCGGCCCGTCGGCGTGCGGTGCTCGGCACGGGGTGACCCCGGCCGCCTCGCGCCGCCCCGGGGCTCCCGGGGGCGTGGTCGCCGGGAGCGGGCTACTGGGAGCGGTGACCGCCCAGGTGCGTCCCGCGGGTCGACCGGGGCCCGGTCGCCGTCGCCGGCGCGGGGGTGGTCGCGACGCCGGCGGCGGCCAGGATGCCCGCCGGCAGGTGGGTGTCGTTCGGCAGGGCGGCCAGGGACATCGCGCGCTCGGCGGCCTCGTCCAGGGTGTCGGGGGAGATCACCAGCAGGTCGATCCGCCGCCCGTCGACCCCGGAGACCTGGACGACGTCGGTGTCCAGCGCGGCGAACCCCTTGAGCGACGCGGTGCGCCCGCCCAGGTCCACCTCGTGCGGCACCGAGCCCCAGAAGGCGACGGCGTACACCACGGTGCTCACCGGGCCGAGCCGGTCGCCGATCGCGTCGACGAGCCCGGGCAGTTCGGCGGCCAGGTCGCGCGTCCTGGGCCACCAGCCGCCGTCGACGTGACCGGTCGTCGGCGCCAGCGGCTTGAGGCGCAGGCGCGGCGGGGAGTGGGGGGTGCTGGTGCGGGGCGGGTCCGACGTCATGCCGGTGCTCCCGTCTCCGGTCCGGACGACCGGGCGAGTCGTGCACCGGGGACGGCGCCGGCCCGGACCGCCCGCGCACGAGGTGCTCCCGGTGCCGCCAGCCTACGCGGTGACCGCGCGGCGGGTCGGGCACGAGCGGCCGTCACGCCGTCCAGGCCAGCAGGGCGCCGCTGCGCTCCGGGGAGCGCAGCAGGGCGAGGGACTGCTTCTCCAGCTGGCGGATGCGCTCGCGGGTCAGGCCGATCCGGTCGGCGACCTCGCGCAGCGTGCGCGCCCGGCCGTCGACCAGGCCGTAGCGCAACGAGATGATCAACGCCTGTCGGGCCGGCAGGGTCCGCACCAGGGCGCCGAGCTCGGCGACCACGCCCTGCTGCTCCAGCACGTCCTGGGCGCGCACGGCCGCGGTGTCCTCGATCAGGTCGGCCACCGAGCCGCCGCCGTCGTCGCCGATCGGCGCCTCCAGGCTGATCGCGGCGCGTGCCGCCGCGCGCAGTTCGAGCACCCGGGCCAACGACGTGCCCGACGCGCGGGCCACCTCCTCGGGGGTGGGGTCGCGGTCCAGTTGCCGCTCCAGCGCGCGCTCGACCTTGCGCAGCTTCGCCATCTCCTCGAACACGTGCACGGGCAGCCGCACGGTCCGGGTCTGCTCCGCCACCCCGCGCTCGATGCCCTGCCTGATCCACCAGATCGCGTACGTGGAGAACTTGAACCCCTTGGTGTGGTCGAACTTGTGCACGGCTCGCATCAGGCCGAGGTTGCCCTCCTGGACCACGTCGAGGAACGGCAGGCCGCGGTGCGCGTGCTTCTTGGCCACCGAGACGACCAGGCGCAGGTTGGCGCGGATCATGTGGTCCTCGGCCAGGCGGCCGTCCCGCTCGACGGCGTCCAGCCCGCGGCGGCGCCCGGGGCTCGGCGGCGGGAGCTCGCCCTCCCGCGCGGCGCGCAGCAGCTCGGCGGCGTACACGCCCGCCTCGATCCGGCGCGAGAGCCGGACCTCCTCCTCGGCGGTGAGCAGCGGCGTGGCGCTGACCTCGCGCAGGTAGTGGCCCACCAAGTCGGCGTCCTGGTCCCACTCGCGCGGTGACGCCGTGCGGCGTGGTGCTCCGGTGGTCGACATGACCTTCTCCTCGGATCGGCCCGCCTGGCCGGCACGGGGAGGTGTGTGGTGATCGGTGTCCGCGGTCGACGCGGGACGTGTGCGTCGCCCCGACCACCCACCGTACGCCGTTCGGGGCGGTCGGCGGGGATGGGCGACGACACCCGAACGGCCGCCCCCGCAGCGGCGGTGGCCGACCGCGTCCCGGACACCGGCGCGGTCCTGGACGTCCGCGCAGCCCCCGCGCCTGCCGCCGCGGCAGCGCGCCGTCGTGGTGCCGCGCCGTGCCACGACTTCGGCCCGCCGGCACGACGCGGCGCCGGGTTGCGCTGAACGGCGGCTGGGCGGCGTGGACGCACGGTCCCTATAGTCCGGTCAGACCGGTCTGGGAGCGCTCCCAGGCGTGTAGCGGAATGAGGGACCCTCGATGAGGAGAGTTCTCGCCGGACTGCTCGCGACCGCCTCCTTGGCGGGCGGGCTCGTGGCGGTGGCGCACGCGGGTGCCTCGACGGCGCCCCGACCCGTGATCTCGCCGGCCGACGACCCGGTGGTCGTGGTGTCGAGCACCTTCGAGGACGGCACGACCCAGGGCTGGGCGCCGCGCGGGGGAGCGGCGGTGGCCGTGAGCACGGCCGTCGCGCACGGCGGCGCGCACGGCCTCGCCGTCACCGGTCGGACCGCCAACTGGGAGGGGTCCCTGCTCGACCTGCTCGACGTCGTGGACAAGGGCACCCGCTACGAGCTGTCGGTGTGGGTGCGGCTCGCGGCGGGCGAGGCGGCCACCCAGGCGAGGCTGTCCGTCGAGCGCAGGACCGGCGGCACGCCGTCGTACGACCAGGTCGTGGGAGCCACGGACGTCACCGCCGACGGCTGGGTCAACCTCACCGGCTCCTACGCCCTCGCCGCCGACGTCGAGTTCCTGACCGCGTACGTGGAGACGACCAGCGCCACGGCCGCGTTCCACGTCGACGACTTCACGCTGTCCCACACCCCGCTGCCGCCGGTCCAGACCGACATCCCGGCGGTCAAGGACGTGCTGGCCGACCACTTCACCGTGGGCGCGGCCGTCGAGCCCGCGCAGGTGCTGGGCAACCACGGGCAGCTGCTGGCCAGGCACTTCAACTCGATCACCCCGGGCAACCAGCTCAAGTGGGACGCCACCGAGCCCACCGAGGGCGCCTTCCGCTTCGGCGACGCCGACGGCCTCGTGGCCTGGGCGAAGGCCAACGGCGCGGCCGTGCGCGGGCACACGCTCGTGTGGCACCAGCAGACCCCGGCGTGGGTGTTCAGGGACGCCTCCGGCGCGGAGATGACCGCCACCCCGGAGAACAAGGCACTGCTGCTGGCCCGGCTGGAGGCGCACATCCGGGGCGTGGTGGGCCACTACGGCGACGACATCCCCGTCTGGGACGTGGTGAACGAGGTCGTCGACGAGAACCAGGCCGACGGCCTGCGCCGCAGCCGGTGGTTCGAGATCACCGGCCTGGACTACGTCCGCACCGCGTTCCGGGTGGCGCGCGAGGTCGCGCCCACCGCCAAGCTCGTGATCAACGACTACAACACCAACGTGCCGGCGAAGCGGGACAAGCTGCACGACCTGGTCGCGCAGCTGCGCGCGGAGGGCGTGCCGGTCGACGCGGTCGGCCACCAGATGCACGTCAACGTGCAGTGGCCCTCGGTCGCCGAGACCGAGGCGATGATCGCGAAGTTCACCCCGCTCGGCGTGGACCAGCAGATCACCGAGATGGACGTCTCGATCTACACGGACAGCAGCCAGTCCTACCCGACGCCGCCGGCCGACGTCCTGCGCACCCAGGCGTACCGCTACCGGGACCTGTTCGAGGTCTACAAGCGGCACTCGGCGTCGATCAGCTCGGTCACCCTGTGGGGCCTGGCCGACGACAACACGTGGCTGGACGCGTTCCCGGTGACCCGCAAGGACCACCCGCTGCTGTTCGACACCCGGTTGCAGGCCAAGGACGCCTACTGGGGCGTGGTGGACCCCGACCGGATCGGCGGCGGTCCCACCACCACGACCACCACCACCACCACGACCACCACCACCACGACCGACGCGCCGCCCCCGCCCGTGTGCGTGATCAACTACGACCTGGCGGGCCAGTGGCAGGGCGGCTTCCAGGGCTCGGTGCGCGTCGTCAACCGGGGCGCGGCCACCACGTCGTGGACGCTGACCTGGTCGTTCCCCGACGGGCAGCGCATCACCCAGCTGTGGGGCGGCAGGCACACCCAGGACGGCGCGAACGTCAGCGTGCGCAACGAGTCGTGGAACGGCGCGATCCCCGCGGGCGGCTCGACGACGCTCGGCTTCCTCGGTTCGTGGACCGGCCGCAACACCAAGCCCGCGACGTTCAGCCTGAACGGCGTGGTCTGCCGACCCGCCTGACCCGCCCGACCCGGCCCGGGCGGATGGGAGGCGGTGCGTGCTCCTGTTCCGGCGGCTCTTCCCGCTCACGGCAGCACGACGTCCGCGCTCGCCGCCACCGCCGTGCCGTTGCCGTCGAAGTCCGCGCCCAGCGCGAACGCCCACCACCGAGATCGACCAGTCGCCGACGAGCCCGGTGCGCAGCAGGTCGGACACCATCACGAACAGGGCCATGAAGAACACCAGTGTCGGCCACTCGACCTCGCGCGGCACGCACGTCCTCGGTGTCCACGCGGGACACCAGCAGCACGAGCCCGGCGCCGAGCAGCGCGACGACCGGGGGTTCCACGTGCAGCACGGAGGGAGGGCTGCGGCGCGGTGCGCAGGCGGTTGCGCACCACGTTCGTCACCGGCGCGACCGGCATGACCGTGGTGACGTTGTCCAGGAACGGCGACGCCACCGCCGTGATGCCCATCAGTGGCACCATCAACCGGTACGGCTTGCCCCGCGCCCGCTTCGCCGACCGGATCGCCGCGTAGTCGAACAGGCCGGTCCGCTTGATGACGCCGACGATCACCGTCATGCCGGGCAGCAGGAAGACGGCGTTCCAGTCGGTGCCCTCGTGCTCGGAGTGGAACACCTCGCCGCCGGGGACGATCCCGACCAGCGCCGTGGCGCCGGACGCGATGAGCACGACCGTGGCCTTGTCGGCCTTCTCGGTCGCAATGGAGAAGAACGCGACGGCGAAGGTGCCGAGGCGAGGAAGGGGCTCATCCGGACGACCTGGTGCGGGAACGCGAGCACGACAAGGGAGGTGATCTCCGAACGCGGGCAGCGCTCGACGGCCGCCGAGCGCGGGGGAGCCACCCGGCGGGCACCGGGCGCGGGGATCACCCGGCGAGCGCCGTCGCGAGGTGGGGGAGCGGCGCGGGTCAGGCGTCGGGGCGCGCCACCGCGAGGCTGGTCGGCAGGCGCTCCAGCGTGACGACCCCGGCGAGCGTGCCGTCGTCGGCGGCGACAGCGACCAGGGGCTGTGCGGCCGGCACATGAGGGCGGCCACTTCGAGCAGCGTCGCGTCGGCCGCGACGGTCACCGGCTTGGCACACCTGGCGGGCAGGCGGTCGCCGACCGCGAGGTCGCCGATCTCCTCCCGGAACAGGTCCGCGTGGGCCTCGTCATGGTCGAGGTCCTGCTCCGCTCGTCCACCACGACCGGGCCGGGGCCTGCTCACGCCATCACGCGCAACGCCCACGACACCGGGTCGTGGACCGTCACCGTCGGGACGTGCGCGGCGACGTCCGAGGCTTGCACGGCACCGGCCCGTCGTGCTGCGTGGTGGACCGGTCGGAGCGCGGAGGTACCGAGGACGTCCACCAGGTTCCCCTCCCCGCTGCGCCCTGGGGTTGTCGGACGACACCAGTCTTCCCGGTGCGTCCCGGCGGCCACCATCGGTGGCGACACCCAATTCCGCGCGGCGGAACCCCGCACGCGGCGCCGCGTGCGGGGTGCGGGGGTCTCAGTCGACGGCGGTGGTCCTGGGCGCGCTGTAGACGACGTCCACGTACTCGCGGTGCCGTCCGATCCACCCCGAGATGAACGGGCACAGCGGCAGCACCGGCAGACCCCACTCGCGGGCCTGGTCCAGCCCGGCTCGCGCCAGGGCGCTGCCCACGCCGCGGCCCTCGAACGCGGGGAAGACCTCGGTGTGCGTGAACACGATCAGCTCGGGCGTGCGGATGTAGACCGCCTTCCCGGCGACCTCCCCGTCCACCACGGCGGCGAAGTGCTTCTCGTCGGGCACGTCGTGCACCTCGATGGCCATGCGGGTTCCTCTTCTCGACCGGGAACCGCAACCCTACAAGCCGGGGGCGGCCGGTATCGCCGCAGGTCACCGCCCGGGCGTTCCGCCGCGGTGGTCCCGAACCGCCGTACGGGTGGCGTCGAGGGAGCGGGCGGCGCGCTCGCGCTGCCGCTCCATGAGCGGCACCGCGAGGAAGAGGCACACCAGGCCCAGGACCAGCAGCGGTGCGCCGCCCGCGAGGCCGGGCAGGCCCTCCTGCCCCCAGCCGAGGACCGAGACGAACAGCCCGAACGCCGCCATCACCCCGAACGCGACCCGCATCGCGGTCTTCGGGAACGGGATGTCCGCCACCGCCGCCGCGTGCTCCGCCAAGGCCGCCGCCAGCCGCGGTTCGACCGCCTCACCGCGGGCCGCGGCACGGCGCACCTCGCGCCGGTCCGGCCCCGCCAACGCGGAGAACGCCGGCGTGGCCCGCGCGCGCCGGGCGAGGAAGACCGCGGCGACGCCGAACGGGACACCCGTCGCGAGGCCGAACCACCAGTTCCCGCGCGCCCACGCCTGGGCGACGCCGAAGAGCACCCCCGCGCCCAGTCCGATCCCCACCACCAGCGCGAACGGCAGTTTGTTCCGCTCCGCCACGGCAACCCCTCCCTCGTCGAACTCGTCGAACTCGTCGAATACCCGGTGGAGGTCCGGGGGAGGCCCGCCGAACGGACCTCCACTGAGGACCGGACGGGCGATCGGCAGCGGACCGGGCGAATCGCCCACCCCCGGTCCGCAAACGCTCCGTGTCTGAATCGTGAGCCCGGAACGTTCACAGCGCGTAACGGGTGTGGCCGGGAACGGGATCGGGCATCCACCCCTCGACATGAGCCGGCGGCATCCGCCAGCCGGCCGGCGGAAGGGAAGGAAGAGGTTCATGGGCATTCTGGGCTGGATCGTGCTGGGTCTCATCGCGGGCGCCATCGCCAAGGCGGTCATGCCGGGTCGCGACCCGGGCGGCATCGTCATCACCATGGTCATCGGCGTCGTGGGGGCCATCATCGGCGGTTTCGTCGGTCAGGCGATCTTCGGTACCGGGCTCGGCAGCTTCTTCGACCTGAGCACGTGGCTGCTGGCGATCCTCGGTGCGCTGATCGTCCTCGGCATCTACCACGTCGTGACGAGCCGCGGTCGCCGCGCTCACCACTGACCGTCCTAACCGGACCTGACGGTGCGGCGCCCCGCTACGGGGCGCCGCACCGTCGTGCGCGCACCTCGCGGCTACGGTGGCGCCATGAGGGTCGTGCTGCTGGGTGAGTACCGCGCGGAGAGGCTGATCGCGCCGCTGCGCGCCGCCGGCGCCGAGGTGGTGGTGCTCGGCGGACCCGACCTCGGCCCGTGGTTCGGCGACGACGTGCGCGTCGGCCGGCTGCCGGCCGAGCCCACCGACGACGCCGTGGCCGCCCTGCTGCGCCACTGGTCGCCCGACCTCGCGGTGCCGAACGTCCGGTCGCCGGGCCAGGAGCAGCACCTCCCCGTCTACTCGCGGTTGCGCGGCCCCGGCCTGCCGGTCCACCCGCCGGTGTTCGCCGACCTGGCCACGGACAAGGTCGCCTTCCACCGCACCGCCGTCGAACGCGGTTGGCCCGTCCCGCGCGGCGTGGTGTGCGAGACCCCGGCGGACCTGCTCGCGACGCCGCTCCGGTTGCCGACAGTGGTGAAGGAGGCGCGCAGCGAGTCGTACGCGGGCAGGCACTTCGTGACGGATCGTGACGACCTGGCGGTGCTGTCCGCCGACCTGCGCTACCCGCTGCTCGCGCAGGAGGCCGTGACGGGCGAGGAGTACGCGGTCGAGCTGCTCACCACCCCTGACGGCACCACGACGTGGCCGGTCGCGTCCCTGGGTGCCCTGGACCCGGACTGCGCCCCCGGTGGCCGCGTCCGCGCGTCACCCGTCGACTTCCCGGCGGAGGACGCCCTGGCCGCCCTCGTCGCCGACGTCGTCGCGTTCGGCCGCCCGCACGGACCGTGGCAGCTGGACCTCGCGGTGACCGGGGACGGCGCGCTGGTCGTGTTCGAGCTGAACGCCCGCTTCGGCGGCGTGTCGAACATGAGCTGGCTGGCCACCGGCGCGGACCCGCACGCCGTGCACGTGGACGCGGTCCTGGGCCGCCCGCTGCCCACCCCGGGGGCGCACCGCGCGGCGGTCGAGCTGCCGGTCCCCAACGGCGTCGTCCTGCCGCCGCCCCCGCCCGGCGCGGAGCTGCACGCGTTCGTCGCCGGTCCCACCAACCCGACCCCGGACCTCACCGGCTTCTACCGGGCTGTCGTGGCCGTGGACCCCGACCACGCCGACGAGACCCGGACCTGGGTCGCGGGCCTGGCCCTGGACCTGACCACGCCGACCGCGGTGCTCGCCGGGCTCGACCGCGGCCTGCGGGCGCTCTGACCCGGCCCCCGACCTCCCCCGGGGAGCCCGTGCGGCAAGATCCGGGGGCATGACCGCACCGCCGCGCAACCCCGTGGTGGCCTGCGGGGTCTACGTCGACGGCGTCCGGCAGCCCGGCGACCGCACCCCGGCCGCCGCCATCGCCGAGGTCCGCACCCGCGGCGGGTTCGCCTGGATCGGCCTGTTCGAACCCGGCGACGACGACATCCGCGACGTCGCCGACGCGCTCGGCCTGCACGAGCTGGCCGTCGAGGACGCCGTGCACGCCCACCAGCGGCCCAAGCTGGAGCGCTACCCCGAGCACCTGTTCGTGGTCCTCAAGACCGTCCGGTACGTCGAGCACGAGTCGCCGACCACGGCCAACGAGATCGTCGAGTCCGGCGAGATCATGGTGTTCCTCGGCCGGGACTACGTCGTCACCGTCCGCCACGGCCGCCACTCCGGCCTGCACGACGTCCGCGAGCAGCTGGAGCGGGAACCGGAGCGCCTCCGCGGCCCGGCCACCGTCCTGCACGCCGTCGCGGACCGGGTCGTGGACGGCTACCTGGACGTCGTCGAGGCGTTCCAGGGCGACCTGGACTTCCTCGAGACCGCGGTGTTCGCGCCCCGCGACTCCCTCGGCGTCGAGCAGGTGTACCTGGTCAAGCGGGAGCTGCTGGAGCTGCGGCGCGCGATCATGCCGCTGGTCGGACCGCTGCGGTCGCTCAGTGACGGGACGTGCGCGCCGTTCGTGCCCGAGGCGGACCGCACCTACTTCCGCGACGTGGAGGACCACCACACGCGGGTCGCCGAGCGCGTCACCGGGTTCGAGGACCTGCTGACCACGCTGGTCGACGCGACCCTGGCGAAGGTGTCGCTGCGGCAGAACAACGACATGCGCAAGATCTCCGCGTGGGCCGCGATCATCGCCGTGCCGACGATGGTGTTCGGCGCGTACGGCATGAACTTCGACCACATGCCGGAACTGCGCTGGACCTACGGCTACCCGCTGGTGCTGGCCGCCGTCCTCGGCGCCTGCGCGGTGCTCTACCGCCTGTTCAAGCGCTACCACTGGCTCTACGACGCCCCGAGCCGCCCCGCGCCGCTCGCGCGCCCGACGTTCTGGGTGATGCTGTTCCTGCTGACCTGGCTGGCGGCCGTGGTGCTCGGCGTCGAGTAGCGGTGCCGGGAGGACCGGTGCCCGGGATGATCGGCACGGTCCTCAGAGGACTCTGCCCGCGTATAGCACGGTTTCACCCGAAGGTGTCTTTCTCGCCCCGATTGGGTATGTCCAGGTCAACAGCGCACACCGCGCGCACGGACGCAGAGAACGGGAGCCGACATGCCCTGGGTGGAACGACACCGTCGACGTGCCCCGAACAGCTGGTTCCGCACGACCACCGTCCGCCGGCACTACCGCAAGCCCGCCGGGCTGCCCGTCGTGGCGATCGCCGTCGCGGCGGTCGTGATCCTGCTGCTGCTCATCGTGCTCTTCTAGGTCCACCACGGACGGCAGGCGCCCGGCGGGCCGCGGAGGACGGGGAGACCCGTCACCCGCGGCCCGCGGCGCGTCACCGGGGTGTCCGGTTCGGTGCTGCCGGTCCGGATGCGGTCAGTCGGACGTGCTGTCCAGCCGGTGCACGGCGATGTGCAGCACGTCCGACGCCGCGATCGCGGTCAGCGCGGTGGCCACCAGGCGGGTCGCCCGGGGCGCGAACACCAGCCCGCCCACCAGGGCGCCGGCGATCCAGACGCCCGAGCAGAACGGGCACGTCACCAGTTCGCCCACGGCGTGGCGCACGCCGTCGCCGCGCACGGACTCGTTGACCTCGGCGTTGCCCGCCGGTTCCTCGTAGCGGGTGAACGGGGCGCGCAGCGCACTGGTCACGGAGCCCTTGGTGACCAGGCGGCTCGCCTTGTAGGTGGCCACGGAGACGAGTGCGACGTCACCGAGCGCGAACCGCTCGGGCAGGCGCACACCGAGGTGGCGGCCCACGGCGGTGGCGAGCCCGACGGCGCCGGCGAAGGTGCTCATCGCGGCCAGGTAGCCCTTGAGGGGGCGGTCCTGGCCCGCCGCGTACTCGGTCTGCACGCGACGCAGGGTGGCTGAGATCGACATGGCGCTGGAGTTGCCCCGATCGGGTAGGTGAAACGTGTTCAGGGACGGCCTCGCGCCGGGGTCCGACCCTCGACCCCGTGGCGCAGCGGCGTGTTGTCGTCGGGCGAGTGCGCCGGGGACACCGGCGGTGTGCGCGGGGTGGACGCGGCGCCCGGCGTGCTGGCCGGGTCGCCGCCGGACGGCTCGGCGCCCTCGTCCGGCTGGGCCGGCCTCGCGGTGAGCACCTCGGTCACCGGTGTCCGGTTCCCGTGCGCGCTCTCGTGCTCCAGCACGGCGGCCGGCTCGTCGCGCGCAGGGAGCGCACGCGGTGCCGCAGGTCGCCCAGGGACAACCGGTCGTAGTCCGGGATGGGGAGTTCGTGGCTCATGCCCGGCGGCTACCCGGCCGATCGCCGGGCAAACGACCCCGGCGGCGGTCTCCCCGACCGGGCGCCGCGACCGTGCGGTGCCGCACACCCGGTGGGCGACCGGTCCGGGCGGGTTTGAACGGGGCCGTCCCATCGCACCCCCTTGCGGGTACGAGTGCACGTCCGACCAGAACGCGGAGGAGCGTCACCATGAGCGAGGAGAAGGCCTGGAACGACGTGGCCGACCAGGAGCGCCCGGTCGACCCGTACGCCGAGATCGAGGTCGCCGACGACGAGGAGGCGTCCGTGGGCAGGCCGGAGCGACCCGAGCCGGCCACCGCGACCGACGTCGACGCCGACCCGGCCGACGTGGCCGACCAGCACCGGGTGGTGCCCCTGACCGAGGACGACGAGTTCTGAGTGCCGGGATGACCGCGCGGCGCGGCGGCGCACCGGTGGAGGGGGCGCCCGTGGGGCTGGGCAGGGCGATGGCGGACGGCGTCGTGGTGCTCGACGGAGGGCTGTCCACCGCGCTGGAGGCGGCCGGGCACGACCTGTCGGACGAGCTGTGGACCGCCCGGCTGCTGCTGGAGGACCCGGACGCCGTCCGCGCCGCGCACACCGCGTTCCTCGACGCGGGCGCGCAGGTCGTGATCACGGCCGGCTACCAGGTGTCGTTCGAGGGGTTCGCCCGGCGCGGCCTGACGCACGTCGAGACCGCGGGGCTGCTGCGGCGCAGCGTGCGGCTGGCGCGCGAGGCGGTGGCCGGGGTCGACGGACCCCGGTGGGTCGCGGCCTCGGTCGGCCCGTACGGCGCGGTGCTCGCCGACGGCTCGGAGTACCGGGGCCGCTACGGGCTGAGCACGCGCCGGCTGGTCGAGTTCCACCGGCCGCGGATCGAGGTGCTGGCCGAAGCCGGGGTCGACGTGCTGGCGGTGGAGACCATCCCGGACCGGCAGGAGGTCGAGGCGGTGCTGGAGGTCGTCGCGGGCTCGGGGGTGCCCGTGTGGCTGTCGTGCAGCGCGCGCGGCACGTCCACCTGCGCGGGCCAGCCGCTGGAGGCGGTGTTCGCCGACGCCGCGTCCGTGCCCGAGGTGATCGCGGTGGGCGTGAACTGCTGCGACCCCGGTGATGTGGAGGCCGCGGTGGTCGCCGCGCGCGCCGCCGGCAAGCCCGCCGTGGTCTACCCGAACAGCGGTGAGCGCTGGGACGCGCGGGCCCGTTCGTGGTCCGGCGGTCCGACCGACGGGGCGGCGTCGGCGCGGCGCTGGGTCGAGGCCGGTGCGCGCCTGGTCGGCGGGTGCTGCCGCACCGGCCCGGCCGACATCGCCGCGCTGGCAGACCGCCTGCGACCGGTGCCCCGCTAGCGCCCGACGCGCCCTAAACCGCTCCACGGGGTGAAGGACGTCTCCTGCGTGCCATGTTGCAACGATTTTGAATCGAATCTAGTCTGGGACACATCACGCTGGACCATCACGCCGGACCCCCGAAGGACGTGGTCGCATGCCCGAGTTGTCGCGCCTCCCCCGACCCGTCGCGGATTCCTGGGACTGGCAGCTGAAGGGCCTGTGCCGAGGCATGGACAGCGCCCTGTTCTTCCACACCCCCAACGAGCGCGGACAGGCGCGGGAGACCCGCGAGGCGCGTGCCAAGGAGGTGTGCAACCGGTGCCCGGTGATGCGGCAGTGCCGCGAGCACGCCCTGGCCGTCGAGGAGACCTACGGCATCTGGGGCGGGCTCGGCGAGAGCGAGCTGCGCACGATCATCGCCCGCAGGCACCGGCGGGCCTGACAGGCCCACCGGAACACCGGCCCGTCCACCGGGGACGCCGACCGGTCGTCGTGCTGGTGTCGCGGTCGGAGGGTGATGGACGGGCAGGGCGGTGCGGTGCCGGGCACCGCGTGGACGCCGGGCGCGGTGGCCCGGATGCTGGGCGTCTCACCGACGACCCTGCGCACCTGGGACCGCCGCTACGGCCTCGGGCCCTCCTCGCGCACCAGCGGCAACCACCGCCGCTACACGACCGAGGACGTCGAGCGGCTGCGCCGCGTGGTGGCCGGGATCGCGAAGGGGCTGGCGCCCGCCGTCGCCGCGGCGACCGCGCTGGGCGACCCCCCACCACCCGGACCCCCACCCGGGGCCGCGGAACCCGGTGACGGCGGACCCGGGATCGGCCCGGCGGACGCCAAGCCGGCGCGGCGCGGTTTCCTGCGCGCCGCCCACCGCCTCGACGAGCCGCTGATGCGCGCCGCGGCGATCGACCTGATCACCCGCCACGGCGTCGTCGAGGCGTGGCAGCACGTCTTCACCCCCGTCCTGGTCGAACTGGGCCGCCGCGCCGCCGCCCGGGGTCGAGGCGTCGAGGCCGAGCACCTGGCCAGCGCCGCGATCCTGCACGCCCTGCGCGGCGTGCCCTTGCCGGACGAGCGGGGCAGGTTGGCCGCGCTGCTCTCCTGCGCGCCCGACGAGCAGCACGTGCTGCCCCTGGAGGCGCTGGGCGCGGCGCTGTCCGAGCGCGGTGCCACGTGGCGCAACCTCGGCGCCCGCCTGCCCGCCCTGGCCCTGCTGGACGCGGTGGACAAGCTGCGGCCCGCCTCGGTCGTGGTCTGGGCGCACCGCGAGGACATCGCCCGGCAGGTGCCGCTGGACGAGCTGGTGGACCGGTTCGACGCGGTCGTCACCGTCGGGGGAGCGGGGTGGGGCGCGGTGACCACGCCGCCCGGCGTCGTCCGGCCCACGTCGGTCGAGGACGCCGTCCGGGTCGTGCTGGAGGCCACCGGCCGCTGACCCGCCCCATCACACGTACGTGCGTCACACGTGCGTGCGGGACGTCTGGTCGGGATCGCCGTGGCGCTTCCGCGCGGCGCGTTCCCGGACCCGGTCGAGCATCGCCATCACCGGGGTCGCGGACATGCCGTGCACGACGATCGAGCCCACCACGACCAGGGCCGCCACCCGCCACAGGGCGTCCACCTCGGCGAACCCGCCCTCCTGCACGGCGTAGGCGACGTAGAAGAGGGAACCGACCCCGCGCACGCCGAACACCGCGATGACCGTCCGCTCGCGCGGCCCGGTGCCGCCGCCCAGCAGGCCCAGCAACCCGGCCACCGGGCGCACCACGAACAGCGTGACCGCCGCCACCAGCACCTCGCCCCAGGTGATGCCCGCCAGCAGGCCGGTCGCCACCGCGCCGCCCAGCAGGAACACCACCACCACGGTCAGCATCCGCTCGACCTGCTCGACGTACTCGTGCAGCACGTGGTGGTAGTCCGACCGGCGCTCGGCGGAGCGGATCACGCACGCGCAGACGAACACCGCGATGAAGCCGTAGCCCTCGGCCAGCTCCGTCACCCCGTACGCCAGGAACGTCGCCGCCAGCGCCACGAACCCCTCGGCGTGCTCGGCCAGCCGGAAGTCCTGCCTCGGCGCGGCGAAGAACAGCTTGCCCAACAGCCACCCGACCAGCGCGCCGATGCCCACGCCCGCCGCCAACCGCCACAGCACGTCCACCGCCAGCCAGTGCGGCAACCACTCGCCGGGCGCGACACCGACCAGGCTGATCGCCACCGCAGCGTAGGTGAACGGGAACGCCAGGCCGTCGTTCAACCCGGCCTCCGAGGTCAGGGCGAACCGCGCCTCGTCCTCGTCGGCCCCTGGGTGCTCCGCGGGCTCGGCGACCTGCACCTCGTTCGCCAGCACCGGGTCGGTCGGCGCGAGCGCGGCGCCGAGCAGCACCGACGCCGCCGCGCCCAACCCGAGCACGGCCCAGCCGAGCGTGCCCACCGCGAGCATCGACAGCGGCATCGTGATGCCCAGCAGCCGCCACGTCGTGCCCCACCGCCGTCGACCGACCGGCCGGTTGAGCGCCAGGCCCGCACCCATCAACGACACGATCACGCACAGTTCGGTCAGGTGCGTCGCGATCCCGCCGTGCTCCACCGGGTCGGGGTCGGGCAGCGGCCCGATCACGCCGAACGCCAGCGCGCCCGCGGCCAGGAACACCATCGGCATCGACACCGGTGCGCGGGCCAGCAGCCTCGGCAGCAGCGCCGCCGCCAGCGTGGCCGCGCCGGCTCCCGCGTAGAGGACCGGTCCTGGTTCCACGAAACGGCCCCTTCCTGGCGGTGACCGGCACCGGATTGCCCGCCGACGACCTGCTGAAACCCGATGGTGCCGTTAAGGTGTCGCGATCAGGAGGGAGCGCGCCCGTGTCCGAGGACCGACCCATCGCGGACTCCTACAACGACCACAACCCCCTCTTCCACGCGCTGCGGCACGTGGGCTGGGGCGACCTGGTGAACATCGGCTGGTTCACCGCGCCGACCCTGCCGCTGCTGCTCGGCGGGCTGGGACCGTTCCAGCGCAGGCTGCTGCGCCGCTCGCTGTCCCTGCTGGACGCCCGACCCGGCCACCGCGTGCTCGACGCGTGCTGCGGGCGCGGGCTGTCGACCGCGGTGCTCGGGCGCGCGGGCTGCGACGCCCTGGGCGTGGACGTCCAGCCGGAGCAGGTCGCGCAGGCGCGGCGGCGGTTCGGCGACGCGCCGAACACCCGCTTCGAGGTGGCCGACGTGGCCGCCCTGCCGGTGGCCGACGCCTCCGTCGACCGCGTCCACTGCCTGGAGGCCGCCTTCCACCTCGGCCCCGAGGGCCGGCGTGCCTTCCTGGCGGAGTGCTCCCGGGTGCTGCGACCGGGCGGGCGGCTGGTGCTCGTCGACCTCACCTGGCGCGACCCGGACCCGGGCACCATCGACCTGGTGGACCCGCACCGCGTGGTCCGCACCACCTGGTCGTTCACCGAGGTCGAGCCCGTGGGGCGCTACCCGGTCCGCGCGCGCGAGGCCGGGTTCGCCGTCCGCGCGGCGCACGACTGGACCCGCCACGTCCTGGGACTGCCGCTGCGCCTGGCCGGTCCCGCGCTGAGGCTGGCCGCCACCTCCGTCGGGCGGCGCGCGGTGTGCCTGCGCTGGCCGGGGCTGCGCGAGCTGACCGAGGACGACTGGCGGCGGGTCTCCGACAACGTCCGCGCGCACGTGCCGTTCGCCGCCGCGTGCCGCTACTCGGCCCTGGTCCTGGACAAGCCCGCCTGACCGGTCCACGTCTCGGTGCCCGCCACGGTGTCGGCCGCCACCTGGTCCAGCACGTCGGACAACCGGCCCGCGCGGGCGTGGGCGCGGCGCTGCCTGGCCGCACCGGTGCCGTGCTGGTCGACCCGGGCGAGCAGGTCGCGGACCAGGGCGAGGTCGTCGCCGTCGAGGTGGTCGCGCACGCGGTGCAGGAGGCGGTCCAGCACGAGGCGCGCCGGGACCAGGCGTTCGGACGGCACGTCCAGGCACAGCCCGGTGAGCCCGTCCCGGGCGGCGCGCCAGGAGGCGACGCGCAGCAGCTCGGTCGGCACGCGCGGCGCGGGGAGTCCCCGGTGGACGTCGGCCAGCGCGGCGGTGACGAGGGCCCGCACCAGGCCCGCCAGCAGCACCGCCTCGTCGGCGGTGGCGGCGACGTCGGCGACCCGGACCTCCACCGTCGGCAGGTGCGAGGAGGGGCGGACGTCCCAGTAGACCATCCGCCGGTCGTGCGCGGCCCCCGAGTCCACCAGCAGGTCGCACACGGAGTCGTAGTGCTCCGCCGACTCGAAGTAGGGCGGCGGGCCGGCGGCGGGCCACCGCGACCAGACGACCGTGCGCCAGCTCGCGTACCCGGTGTCCCGCCCGCACGCCAGCGGCGAGTTCGCGGTCACCGCGCCCAGCACGGGCAGCCACGGCCGCAGGTGGTTGCACACCTGCACGGCGGTCTCCGGGTCGGGGACGGCGACGTGCACGTGACAGCCGCAGATGGACTGCTCGCGCGCCAGCAACCGGTAGTCCTCGGCGAGGTGGCGGTACCGGTCGCCGCCGGCGGTCGCCACCTCCGGGCCGCCCACCGGCGGCACACCGGTGGCGAGCAGCGTGCAGCCCAGCCCGCGGGCGGCGTCGGCGGCCACCAGGCGCATCCCGCGCAGCTGCCTGCCCACGTCGGCCAGGGTGTGGCACACCGACGTCTTGGTCTCCACCTGCGCGCGGGCCAGCTCCACGTCCAGCTCCACCCCGAACCGCCGCCCGGCCGCCGCCACGACCTCCGCCCCGAGCGGCGCCGGCTGCCCGGTCCGGGGGTCCACCAGCAGGAACTCCTCCTCGACCCCCATGCTCGGGGTCGACTGCGGGACGTCCACGGCGACCTCCTGCGCTCCGACGGGGTTGACAGTCGAAATGCCCGCCACGCCGCAGGCCAAACACCGTCCCGTGTGGACAAGCCTTGGTGCGGGAGGGAATCCGGGTAGGTCGCCGCCGCTGGGGTAGCCAGGGACCATGGTCAAGCGCGCGGTGTGGCAGGGGCTGGTGTCGGGAGCGGTCGGCGCGGCCGTGATGACGGTGGGGGAGAAGCTGGAGCAGCGGGTCACCGGGCGGCCCGACTCGTACGTGCCCGCCCGGGTCCTGGAGCGGCTGCTGGGCATCCGGGAGAGGCCGGGCCCGCAGCCGCGGGCGGTGAACCTGGCCATGCACTACGGGCAGGGCGCGCTGGCCGGCGTCGTGCGGTCGCTGATGGCGAACGCGGGGATGCGCGGGCCGGTGGCCTCGACCCTGTTCGCCGCGGTGCGGTTGAGCAACGACCAGATCCTGGAGAACGCCACCGGCGTGGGCGCGCCGCCGCAGACCTGGCCGCGTCGCGAACTGGTGGTGGACCTGCTGCACAAGTCCGTCTACGCGTTCGCCACCGGACTGGTGGCCGACGCCCTGGCGGCACGCGGCGGGCCGGGTCCGGGGCAGCGGCACGCCGGCCTGCGCCCCGGTCGCCGGTCCCACGTCGGGCCGCCGACGCCGTCCCGCTGAGAGCCCGACCCGACCGGCAGGAGGACCGCATGACCGATGAGGAGAACCCCATGACGACCGACGGGCGCGACGGCACCCGCCACGTCCGCATGCCGGTGCCGCCGGGCGGCGACGCCGACCGCCACCCCGGCAGCCGGACCTGGGCGACCCGGACCCCGGCGCGGACGCCGACGACCCGGCGACCAGCAGCGGCCACCCCCACTCGGGGCGCCGCCACCGCGTCGACGGGGACGAGGGCCTGCCGGGCGAGTCGGCGCGGGAGGAGAGGACGGTGAGCCCGCCGGGGGAGCGCTGAGCGGTCGGGGTCGGTGGACGCGTCCCGCCGCGTCCCGCCGCGTCACGCCCGGCGGAAGGCTTCCCACGCCACGGTCGCGTCCCGCACGCGTCCGCCCGTGGTCACCCGAAGGGGGAGCGGACCGTTTTCCCGGTACCCCGCCGGGTAGCCGGGGACCAGGACGACGAACGCGACGTCGAACGAGACGACGACGATCCCGGCTGCGGGGCGGACCACGCCGGCAGACCGCCTCGGCCCCCCAGGAGCACCCATGAACGTGACGACCACCGCCCACTTCCACACCGGACCGCCACGGGCGGACGACGCGGCGGTCCGACCCGTTCCGGGGAGGGGCCGGTCATGAGCGGCTACGAGGAGCTCGTGGCCGGCGTGCGCGCCAGGGCCGCGCTGCCCGGCACGGAGGAGGCCCGAGCCGCGATCACCGCCACCATCGGCACGCTGTCGCACTGCCTGTCCGACGACGAGCGCGTGCGGTTGGCCGAGTCGCTGCCGGCCATCGTCGCGGGCGCCGCCGCGGAGCCCGCCCCGACCGTCGTGCCGGACCCGGCCGCCGCCGCCGCCGAGGTCGGCCGCCGCGTCGGGGCGACGCCCGAGCGCGGCCGGTACCTGACCCAGGCGGTGCTGTCGGCGCTGTCCGCGTCCGTGCCGGACGCCGCGGCCCTGCTGCGGGAGCGCCTGCCGGAGGAGTTCGTGGAGTTGTTCACGCCGCCGGCCGGCGCGCCGGACCTGCCCGGTGCGGCCGGGGCGGGTCGGCCGGCGGTGCTCACCGACGAGCAGGTGGCCACCGCGCTGCGCGACCTGCCCGGCTGGAACGGCAACCGCCGGTGCCTGCGGCGCGCCGTCGAGCTGCCCGCCGACCGCATCCCCGCGCTGTGCAAGCGGATCAAGACCATCGCGACCGACCAGGGCAGGCACGTCGGCACCGGCCGGCAGGGCGACACCGTGACGTTCACCCTGTTCACCAACGCGGTCGGCGCGGTCACCGCGGACGACGTGGAGATGGCCCGGCGCATCGACGAGGAGATCGACCGGGTGGGGTCGTCCGGCTGACCGACCTGGTGCCGTGCGCGACGGCCCGCTGAGCCGTGACGGCTTCCGGTACGACCGCGCCGTCCGTGACGCCGAGGGCCGCCCGGGGCGGTGACGACCTCGTGGTGGACGGGATGCCGCCGGACCTGATCCGGGACCGGACGACCGCGTCGGCGGGTCCGACGTCCTCTTCGTGCGCGTCACCTGCCCGTTGGCGGTGGCGGAGCAGCGCGAACGGGCAGGTGACCACGCCGTCGTGGGCCTGGTCCGGGACCACCTGCCGACCGTCCACGAGGGCATCCCGTACGACCTGGAGGTCGACACCGCGCCGGGACGCCCGCCGAGCCGGCCGGGGTCGTGCTGCGCGCACGGGGCACGCACGGGCACCCGACCGGCGGCGGTGGCTGCTCCGCCGGTGGTCTTCAGGGGCGTCCCCGGCGGCAGTAGCCTGCGGTGGGGGAGGGGAGGCGGGCCGGTCGCGGCAGGCGTCGGGCACGGGCCCGCAGTCCGCACGCCTTCCCGCTGTCGTGCCCGCGCACCGCACCACCCGCTCCCTCGCCACCGCTGCCGGCCCCGGCGGCGGTGGGGCCGCTTCGACCCGACGAAGAGGGAGAACCCCTTGCCGGAGAACCGGAACACCACGCGCGGCCTCGTCCGCCCGCTCGCCCTGGCGCTGTTCTGCTCCGCGGCCCTGGCCGGGGCGGCGGGCACGGCGACCGCCACGCCCGTCGAACGCACCCTCGGCTACACGTGCGCCACGTCGCTCGGACCCGAGGTGCCCGTCGACGCCCGCGTCACGATCGGCTTGCCCGACGAGGTGTTCGACCGGCCCGGCACCGTCGGGTACGCGGACCCCGCGTTCCTCGACGCGGACGTCGAGCTGTCCCTCGGCGCGGTCGTGCCGGGCCGGCCGGCCGGTGCGGTCGTGCGCATCGACGGCGACAGCACCGCGACCCTCGGTGCGACCCTGACGGGTCCGTCCGGGACGTGGACCTCCAGCGCGGCCCTGACGTTCGCGCCTGCCCCGGTCGGCGGGCCCCGTGACGTGCTGCGCGCCGCGGGCGGCTTCCCGGCGATGTCCTTCCACCGATCCGGCGACCACGTCGTCCACCTGGACGACCTCGCGCTGTCCCTGCGCGTCGAGCGGGCGGACGGCACCGCCCTGGGCGCGATCACCGCCACCTGCGCCCACGACCCGGGGCAGGACGACGTGGTGGGGGTGCTGCGCTCGGAGAGCGTCATCATCGAGCGGCCGGTGCGCCCGTCCCGGTTGGCCGTGACGGCCACGACGCCGACCAGCGCGACCCTGACCTGGTACGCGACCCCCTGGTGGTTCCAGACCTGGGGCTACGACGTGTTCCTGGACGACGCCCCGGTCGCCTTCGTGACCGGGCGGCAGGCCACGCTCACCGGTCTCGCGCCCGACAGCCTGCACCGGGTCAAGGTCGTGACCCGGGACGTCCGGGGGTTCCGCTCGGCCAAGAGCCAGGGCCTGGTCTTCACCACACCGCCCGCCCGCGGTTAGCCGGGCACGACCCCGCGCCCCGCACCGGGGCCGGCCGGGCAGGCGGTGGGCGGCCGGTCCCGCGCCGCCGCGTCGGGCACCCGCCCCGGCGCGGCGGCGCGGGACCGGCCGCCCCGGCGACGATGCGGGCCGCGTCGGTCGGCCGGCGGCGCTCGTCGAGCGCGGAGGGCACGCGCAAGCCGAGGACGGTGACCGGCTCGTCGATCGCGTGGTGGCCCCGAGCCGCTGAAGACCACGACCGCGTCCTCGCCGCCGAGGTCGTCCCGGATCACGCGCCGGCCGGTTGCCGGGGAACAAGGCGGTACCGCGGACCGCGCTCCCCGGGACGCCGGGGCGGAGCGCCGTCGGGAGGCGGTGACGGGCTGGAGGTCGGAGGATGGCCGGGTGCCGCGCCGACGCGGCGACCGCGGACCGAGTGGAGGAGCAGCATGCCCGGGTGGGTGGCCGACGCGATCTGGTGGCAGGTGTACCCCTTGGGGTTCACGGGCGCCGAGCGGTCCGCGGTGGACGAGGTGCACCACCGGCTGCCGCACCTGGAGCGCTGGCTCGACCACCTGCTGGAGCTGGGCTGCAACGGCCTGGCGCTCGGCCCGGTCTTCGCGTCGAGCACGCACGGCTACGACACCGTCGACCACTTCCGGATCGACCCGCGCCTCGGCGACGAGGCCGATTTCGACGCCCTGGTCGCCGCCGCGCACGCCCGCGGCGTCCGGGTGCTGCTCGACGGCGTGTTCAACCACGTGGGCCGGCGGCACCCCGCGTTCCGGGCGCTCGCCGAGCAGGGGCCGTCGGCGCCGACGGCGGACTGGTTCCGGCCGCGCCGGCCCGAGCGGTGGGAACCCGGCGTCGAACCGGAGGTCGACGTCTTCGAGGGCCACGACATCCTCGTCGAGCTGGACCACTCCAGCGAAGCCGTCGTCGACCTGGTGACCCGGGTGATGGTCCACTGGCTCGACCGCGGCGCGGACGGGTGGCGGCTGGACGCCGCCTACGCCGTCCCGCCGGAGTTCTGGGCCCGCGTGCTGCCCGCCGTGCGCGCCGCCCACCCCGACGCGTACGTCGTCGGCGAGGTCATCCACGGCGACTACGCGCGCGCCGTGGCCGTCGGCGGGCTGGACGCGGTCACCCAGTACGAGCTGTGGCAGGCGGTCTGGCACGGCATCGAGGAGCGCAACCTGTTCGAGCTGGCCTGGTCGCTGAAGCGGCACGCGGTGTTCCTGGAGTCGTTCGTGCCCTGGACGTTCGTCGGGAACCACGACGTGACCCGGATCGCCAGCGGGCTCTCCGACGAGCGCCACCTCCCGCACGCGCACGTCGTGCTGTTCACCCTGGGCGGGACCCCGGCGGTGTGGTCCGGCGACGAGCACGCGTTCCGCGGGGTGAAGGTGGACCGCGCGGGCGGCGACGACGCCGTGCGACCGCCGTTCCCGCCCGACCCGTCGGGCCTGTCCCCGCTGGGCCTGCCGACCTTCCACCTGCACCAGGAGCTGATCGGCCTGCGCCGCAGGCACCCGTGGCTGCACACCGCGGCCCCGGAGCAGGTGCACGTCGCCAACGAGCAGCTGGTCTACGCCGTGGCCGGGCGGGGGGAGCGGCTGCTCGTCGCGCTGAACCTGGCCGACGCGCCGTGCCGCCTGCCCGCGCCGGGGGTGCGCGGCGTGCTCGCCGGGGCGGCCGACGCGGGCCGGGACGTCGTCGGCCTCCCGCCCCACGGCTGGGCCGTGCTCGCCGGCTGACGCGGGTTCGTCGCCTCCCGGGGGGAGTGCGCCGCGTCCTCGTGGGTAACCGGGGTCCGACCGCGCAACGCGCTCCACACACGAGGAGGAAGTGCCGATGGCCCAGTACGTGCGTGACCTCATGACCGCGAACCCGGTGACCCTGGCGCCGGACACCCCGGTGCGACAGGCGGCGCAGGCGATGCGCGACCAGGGGATCGGCGACGTGCTCGTGGTCGACGGCGACCAGGTGCGCGGCATCGTCACCGACCGCGACATCGTCGTCCGCGGCCTCGCCGACCGCGAGGACCTGTCCGGCTGCTCGCTGGCCGACGTGTGCAGCGACGAGCTGATCACCGCCACCCCCGACGAGGACGTCGACACCGCCGTGACCCGCATGCGGGAGAAGGCGGTCCGCCGCATCCCGGTGGTCGAGGGCGGTCGGGCCGTGGGCGTGTTCTCCCTCGGCGACGCCGCGATCGAGCAGGACTCGCTCTCCGGGCTCGCCGACATCAGCGCCGCCCGCAGCAACACCTGACCGTCACGGCACCGCGGTGGACTCGCGGACCACGAGCCTGCACGGGTGGCGCACGACGCCACCCGCGTGGTCGCCGCCCAGCCGGTCCAGCAGGAGGCGGGCGGCGGCCGTGCCCAGGTGCTCCAGGTCCAGGTCCACCGTGGTGAGCGGGGGACGGCAGTCGACGGCGAACTCCTCCCAGTTGTCGTAGCCGACGATCGCCACGTCCTCCGGCACCCGCCTGCCCAGGTCGCGCAGGACGTCGGCGACGCCGGTGGCGATCTGGTCGTTGCCGCAGAACACCGCGTCCAGTTCCGGAGCGGTGGCCAGCAGGGTGCGGGCGGCGTGCCGGCCCCAGCGCTGCGACCACTCCCCGTGCAGGGGCGCACCGCCGGCGAGGTGGAGACCGTGCTCGGCCAGCACGGTGCGCAGCCCGGTCACCCGGTCGCGCGCCGCCCGGTAGGCCTGCGGACCGGTGATGTGGCCGATGTGCTCGCGCCGCAGCGAGACCAGGTGCTCGACGGCGAGCCTCGCGCCGCCTTCGTCGTCGGCCAGCACGGACAGGTCGGCGGGGTCCGCCGACTCGCCGTAGACGTACACCACCGGCACCGGGATGCCCCGGGTCAGCGAGGGGCGCACGTCGTTGTCGTCGCCGAGGATGATGAACCCGTCGACCTGCCTGGCCAGCAGAGTGCTGATGTAGTGGTGGCGGCGGATCGCGTCGCCGCGCGCGTCGCACAGCAGCACCGACATCTGCTCGTTGGCCAGCGCGTTCTCCACCCCCAGCAGGATCGGCATGGCGAAGCGGCCGCCCAGTTCGTCGGTGAGCAGCCCGATGGTGCGGGTGCGCCCCGAGATCAGGCCGCGCGCCAGGGCGTTCGGCTGGAACGCCAGTTCGGCGGCGGCGCGCAGCACGCGGTCCCGCGTCGCGGCGGCCACGTCGTCGCGGCCGTTGAGGGCCTTCGACGCGGTGGAGATCGACACCCCGGCGCGCGCGGCGACGTCGCTGAGGGTGGTCGAGGATGACTGCCGCTTGGCCATCGAAAGCCTTTCGAACTGTTTCGTCGAACGCCGATTCGATTGTATTCGCACGTCACCGCATCTAACCCGGATTCGGGCCAACATGAGATTGGCAATTGCCGAAAACCTTTTCGACTGTCATGGTCGAAGGCGAACCGGCACGGGACGGCCCGTCCGGCGGTGACCCGGGAGGGTTGGATGACGCTGACGTCGCCGGACACCACCGCGGTGGGTGGCCGACCCGTCGTGCCGCGGCGCGGTGCGCTCCGACCGCTGGGGCTCGGCGAAGTGCGCGTCACCGGCGGGCCCTGGGCCCGGAGGCAGGAGGTCAACGCCGCCGCGACCCTGCCGCACATCCGGTCCTGGCTCGACCGGCTCGGCTGGACCGCCAACTTCGCCGCCGGCCACAGCTCGCCCGACCGGCGGGGCCGCGAGTTCTCCGACTCGGAGGTCTACAAGCTGCTGGAGGCCCTGTCCTGGGAGGCGGGTCGCGGCGGCGACCCCGCCGTGGACGCGGCCGTCGTCGAGCTGACCGAACTGGTCGCCGCCGCGCAGGCCCCCGACGGCTACCTCGGCACCGCGTTCGGCGGTCCCGGCCGCCCGCCCCGCTACGGCGACCTGGCCTGGGGGCACGAGCTGTACTGCGCGGGGCACCTGATCCAGGCCGCCGTGGCCCGCGCCCGCACCGCCGGGCCCGACCGGCTGCTGGGCGTCGCCCGCGGCGTCGCCGACCACGTGTGCGCCGAGTTCGGCCCCGACGGGCGGCAGGGCGTGTGCGGCCACCCCGAGATCGAGGTGGCGCTGGTCGAGCTGGCCCGCGTCACGGGGGAGCGCCGCTACCTGGACCAGGCCGCCCTGTTCGTCGAGCGCCGGGGCAGGCGGACGCTGCCGCGCCACGAGTTCGGCTGGTCCTACTTCAGCGACGACGTGCCGGTGCGCGAGTCGACCTCCCTGCACGGGCACGCCGTGCGCGCGCTGTACCTGGCGTGCGGCGCGGTCGACGTGGCCGTGGACACCGGGGACGACGAGCTGCTGCGGTCCGTCGCCGCCCAGTTCGACCACGCCCTGGCCCGGCGCACCTACCTGACCGGCGGTATGGGCTCGCGGCACACCGACGAGGCGTTCGGCCCGGACTTCCAGCTGCCGGCGGACCGCGCCTACTCCGAGACGTGCGCGGGCGTCGCGGCGATCATGCTGGCCTGGCGCCTGCTGCTGGCGACCGGGGACGGCCGCTACGACGACGTCGTCGAGCGCATCCTGCACAACGTGGTGGCCACCGCCGTCGCCGACGACGGCCGCTCGTTCTTCTACGCCCACACCCTGCACCAGCGCACGCCCACCGCCGAGGTCTCCGACGACGAGGAGCAGCTGGGCTTCGGCGGCGGGCCGCGGGCCCCGTGGTTCGAGGTGTCGTGCTGCCTGGGCAACGCGGCCAGGCTGCTGGCCTCGCTGGCCTGCTACACCGCGACCGCCGACGACACCGGCGTGCGGCTGCACCAGTACCTGGACGCCGAGATCGACACCCGCCTCGCCGACGGCCGCGAGGTGGGACTGCGGGTGCGCACCGACTACCCGGACGACGGCGTGGTGACCGTGCGGGTGGTGAAGACCGACGACCGGCCGTGGTCGATCACCCTGCGCGTGCCCGGCTGGGCCGACGGCGCGGTGCTGGCCACCACCTACGGCCGCCACCCCGCGCCGGTCGGCGACGTCGTGGTGCACCGGAACTTCGCGGTGGGGGAGGAGATCCGGCTGGAGCTGCCGGTGCTGCCCCGGTTCACCGCGCCCGACCCCCGGGTGGACGCCGTGCGCGGCTGCGTGGCCGTGGAACGCGGTCCGGTCGTGTACTGCGCCGAGTCGCTCGGGGACGTGGACCTGGACGTGCTGCGCGTCGACCCGTCCACCCCGCCGGTCGACACGCCGCACGGCGTCGAGGTGCGGGCGCGCGTCGACCACCCGGCCGACGCCCGCTGGCCCTACGGCGCTCCGGCGACGCCGACCGCCGGAGCGCACGCCCCGTTCGCGCTCGTGCCGTACCACCGCTGGGCCCGCCGGGGCCCGTCCACCATGCGGGTCTGGCTCCCCGCCGACTGATCCCGACCCCCGGACCGCGCTCGAAGGAGAGACCGGTGACCACAAGAGGGCTTCGCACCACCGTGGCCGTGCTGGCGCTGACCGCCGCCGCCTGCGCCGCGCCCGACGCGGGCGGCGGGGACGAGGGCGGCGGGGACGAGGGCGTGGTGCTGACCCTGTGGACCCGCGCCGCGACCGAGGCCGTGTCCAAGGCGTACGCGGACGCCTACAACGCCACCCACCGCGACCGCGTCGAGGTGACCGCGTACCCCAACGAGGAGTACCCGGCGAAGCTCGCGTCCGCGGCCGGGGCGAAGGCCCTGCCAGACCTGTTCGCCGCGGACGTGGTGTTCGCGCCGCAGTACGCCTCCCAGGGCCTCTGGGCGGACGTGACCGACCGGTTCGCCGCGCTCGACGTGAAGGACCGGGTGGCGCCCTCCCACGTGCGGGCAGGCACGTGGGAGGGGCGCAACTTCGCGCTGCCGCACACGATCGACCTGTCCGTGCTGCTCTACGACAAGGACCTGTACCGGAAGGCGGGCCTCGACCCGGAGCGGCCGCCGCGCACGCTGCGCGAGTACGCCGAGCACGCGCGGAAGGTCGACGCGCTCGGCGGTGACGTGCACGGCACGTACTTCGGCGGCAACTGCGGCGGCTGCGTCGAGTTCACGATGTGGCCCTCGGTGTGGGCGGGCGGTGGCGACGTCCTGGACGCGGACGGGCAGGAGGCCACCGTCGACTCGCCGGAGATGGCCGACGTGTTCGCCCTGTACCGCTCCCTGTACGAGGAGGGGGTGGCCGCGCCCGCGTCCAAGGACGAAGCCGGCCCCACCTGGCTCGGCGCGTTGCAGAGCGGCAACGTCGGCATCGCGCCGGGCCCGTCCGTGTGGCTCGACGCCATCGCGGCGAAGGGGGTCGACGTCGGGGTCGCGCCGATCAGCGGCCTCGACGGCGGCGAGTCCACGTTCGTCGGCGGCGACGCGATGGGCATCGGCGCGACCACCGGGCACGAGGACGCGGCCTGGGAGTTCCTGGCCTGGACGACCTCCGACGAGGCCCAGGTCGGCGTGGTCGCCAGGGGCAAGGGCGTGCCGACCCGCACGGACCTCGCCGAGAACGAGCACGCGAAGGCCGACCCGCGCCTGGTCACCGCGAACAGCCTGGTCGCCAAGGGCCGGACGCCCTACGCCCGCAACTTCAACGCCTCGTTCAACGACCCGCAGAGCCCGTGGCTGCGGACCGTGCGCGGCGCGTTGTTCGGCGACGCGGCCTCGGCGCTCGCCGACGGCGACGAGGCCATCACCAGGTCCCTCCGGCAGGGCTGAGGACGATGACCGCGACCCTGCCGCGCCGCGAGGAGACCCGGCGACCACCCCCCGCCCCGGCCGCGCCGCGCCGCCGCGCCGACCGCGCGCGCGCCCTCGTCGGCGCCGCCTACGCCGCACCGACGGCGCTGGTGGTCGGCCTGTTCTTCCTGGTGCCGCTCGGCCTGGTCGCGTGGATGTCGCTGCACCGCTGGCCGCTGCTCGGCAAGCCCCGGCTCAACGCGCCGGACAACTACACCGGCATCGCCGACGACGAGCTGCTGCGCACCGCGGCCTGGTTCACCGCGAAGTACACGGTGATCACGACCGTGCTGCTGTTCGCGGTGGCGCTGGGCCTGGCGCTGCTGGTGCAGCACCGCAGGCCCGGCGTGGGGTTCTTCCGCACCGCGTTCTACCTGCCCATGGCGGTCGGCTTCGCCAGCGCGTCACTGCTGTTCCTGGGGCTGCTCAGCGACGAGATCGGGCCGGTGACCGACCTGCTGGCGTGGCTCGGCCTGGTCGACGGGTACGTGTCGTGGACCGGCGGCAGCCCCGACTCGGCACTGGCCTCGGCGGTGCTGCTGGTGCTGTGGCGGTTCGCCGGGTTCGCCATGCTGATCCTGCTGACCGGCCTCCAGGCGATCCCGACGGACGTCCACGAGGCGGCCAAGGTGGACGGCGCGACCCGCTGGCAGGCGTTCCGCCGGATCACGCTGCCGCTGATGCGCCCGACGATCGCCCTGGTGCTGACCATGATCACGACCGGGTCGCTGCTCGCGTTCGACCAGTTCTGGATCCTGACGCGGGGCGGCCCGGACAACAGCACGACGTCCGTGGTCATGGTGGTCTACCGGGAGGCGTTCGTGCGCCTGGACCTCGGGTCCGCCGCGGGGATCTCGGTGGTGCTGCTCGTGGTGCTCGTCCTGTTCAACGCCGTCCAGCTCGGCGTCCTGCGCCGCCGATCCTCGTGAAGGGGGAATCGTGAAGGAGAACCGCGTCCCCTTCTGGCTGACCGGCTCGGCGCTGGCGATCCTGTTCCTGTTCCCGCTGGTGTGGGCCGCGTTCGCGTCGGTGCGCACGGACACCGGGTTCGGCCTGGAGAACTACGACCGGCTGTTCTCCCCGACCGACGGCGTGTCGCTCCGGCACGTGCTCAACAGCGTCGTGGTCAGCGCGCTGACCGTCGGCGGCACGCTGCTCGTGGCCACCTTCGGCGGCTACGCGTTCGGCCGGTTCCGCTTCCCCGGCCGGGACGTGCTGTTCCTGCTCACCCTGGCCATCCTGATGGTGCCGTACGCGACCATCCTGATCGCGCTGTACGTGCTGCTGGGGTGGCTGGGCCTGGAGGACTCGCTGGTCGGGCTCAGCCTCGTGCTCGTCACGTTCCAGCTGCCGTTCTCGGTGTTCATGATGCGCAACTCGTTCGCCGCCGTCCCGGTGGAGCTGGAGGAGTCGGCCCGGGTGGACGGCTGCACGTCGTTCGGGACGCTGGTGCGGATCATGCTGCCCGCCGTGAGGCCGGGGCTGGTCACCGTGGCGCTGTTCGCGTTCCTGACCTCGTGGAGCGAGTTCTTCGCGCCGCTGATCCTGCTCAACTCCACCGACAAGTTCACCACCACCCTCGCCGTGGTGAACATGCGCACCGCGAGCCACGGGTCGATCGACTACGCGGCGCTGGAGGCGGGCGTGGTGTTCATGGCCGTGCCCTGCCTGGTGCTGTTCGCGTTCCTCCAGCGCAGCTACGTGCGCGGCTTCACCTCGGGAGCGCTCAAAGGCTGATCCGCCGCCACCGACAACCCGGAAGGAGGATCGCAGTGCCGCGATCCTGGAAGAGAACCGTCCTGGCCGTCCTGCTCGGCGTGGTGGCCGTCGGCGGGGTCGTGCAACCGGCCTCGGCGGGGGTCGCCACCGCCGCGAACCCCGCCACGTGGAGCCCGCCGTCCACCCTGGTCACCCCCCTCAACCAGGTGTGGAGCCACCAGGAGAGCACCTACGGCAACCTGTACGGGTTCCGCAACTACGGCTGGGACCAGGTGTTCGCCAACGGCGGCTACCTGAACTTCTGCGTCCGCTGGGACTCCTCGGCCCCCGTGTCCGCGTCCCTGCGCGACCGCATCCACGCCAAGCTGGCCGAGCAGTACAGGAAGTGGGTCGACCTCGTGGTCGGCCACAACAACTGGCCGTACGCCACCGTGCCGATCAAGGTGGTCGGCTGGGCGGTGCGCGACCGCGCCACGCTCCAGTGGTCCGACAACTCCGTGGACGTCTACGTCAACGACATCCGGGAGAACGCGCCGCAGTGCGCCGAGCCGTGCGGCCGGTTCTTCGTCCGCGACGGGCAGTACCGCAACTGCCCGGGCGGCGTGCCGCGGCACTACGACCAGTCGCTGTGGCTGACCGCCGGCATGGGCGGCGGCGCGGGTGGCGACTGGGGCCAGCGCATGGGCAGCGAGTACTTCGTCAACAACCTGAACACGGGTGACATGACGATCCTGCTGCACGAGATCGGCCACACGTTCGGCCTGGACGACTTCTACGACTGGACCCCCAGTGGTGTCGGCGGCTTCATCATGAAGGCCGGCAGCTCCCCGCGGATCACCGATTTCGACGCCTGGATGTTCCGCGACTGGTGGCGGCACCTGAAGAACCGCTACGGCTACTGATCCCGAGCCGGCGCCCCCGCTCCCCTGCCTCCGGCGGGGGCGCCGGTCCCACCCCGCCCCACCCGTCACGAGAGGTGACGCCCATGTCCCCGCCGACCCCCTCCCGGCGTGCCGTCCTGCGCGCCGGCGCCGTGCTCGCCGCGACGGCCGGCGCCACCGCGACCGGCGCCGTCCCGGGTCTCGCCGCCCCGGGTCCCACCGGACCGGCCGCCGCCGCGCGTCCCGACGTCGGCACGTCCGCCGACCCGTTCCCGCTCGGCGCGGTCGCCCTGCACGCCGGACCGTTCCAGGCCAACACCAACCGCACCCACGCCTACCTCAGGTTCCTCGACGCCGACCGGCTGCTGCACACCTTCCGCCTCAACGTCGGCCTGCCGTCGGGCGCCACCCCGTGCGGCGGCTGGGAGTCGCCGACGACCGAGCTGCGCGGCCACACCACCGGGCACGTGCTCACCGCGCTGGCCCAGGCGTACGCGAGCACCGGCGACACCGCGTTCAAGGCGAAGTCCGACCACCTGGTCGCGCAGCTGGCCACCTGCCAGGACCGCGCCACCGCCGCCGGGTACGACACCGGCTACCTCTCGGCGTCCCCGGAGAGCTTCATCGACCGCGTCGAGGCCCGCCAACAGGTCTGGGCCCCCTACTGCACGCTGCACAAGATCCTGGCCGGGCTGCTGGACGCGCACCTGCTCACCGGCAACGTGCAGGCGCTCACCGTGCTCACCCGCATGGCGGGCTGGGTGGCGTGGCGCAACGGCCGGCTGACCCAGGCCCAGCGGCAGGACATGCTCGACACCGAGTTCGGCGGCATGAACGAGGTGCCGGCCAACCTGTACCAGCTCACCGGCGACCCCGCGCACCTCGCGGCCGCCCGCCACTTCGACCACGCCGAGGTGTTCGACCCGCTCGCCCGGGGCCGCGACGCGCTGGACGGCCACCACGCGAACACGCAGATCCCCAAGGCGCTCGGCGCGATCCGCGAGTACCACGCCACCGGCGAGACCCGGTACCGCGACATCGCCACGTTCTTCTGGGACACCGTCGTCGGCGCGCACACCTACGCGATCGGCGGCAACTCCAACGGCGAGTACTTCAAGGCCCCGAACCGGATCGCCTCGGAGCTGTCGGACCACACGTGCGAGTGCTGCAACACCTACAACATGCTCAAGCTGACCCGGCAGCTGTTCCGCACGGACCCCGGCCGGCCGGAGCTGTTCGACTGCCACGAGAAGGCGCTCCACAACCACCTGCTCGGCGCGCAGGACCCCGACTCGGCGCACGGCCACCACAGCTACTACGTGCCGCTGCGCGCCGGCGGGCAGCGCACCTACAGCAACGACTACCAGAACTTCACCTGCTGCCACGGCACCGGGATGGAGACCAACACCAAGCACGGCGACAGCACCTACTTCCACGGCGGCAACACCCCGTGGGTGAACCTGTTCATCCCGTCCACGCTGACCTGGCCGGGGGCGCGGCCTCACCGTGCGGCAGGACACCGGGTGGCCCGAGACGCCCTCCACGAAGCCGACCGTCACCGGGGCGGGCCCGATCGACCTGCGCCTGCGCGTGCCGTCCTGGGCGACGGGGGCGCGACTGCGGCTCAACGGCACGCCCGTCGCCGCGACACCGGGCGGCTACGCCCGCCTCGACCGCACCTGGGCGTCCGGGGACGTGGTCGAGCTGAGCCTGCCCATGGCCCTGACCCGCGAGAGCGCCCCGGACGACCCGGCGGTGCAGGCGGTCAAGCACGGGCCGATCGTGCTCGCCGGCTGGTACGGCACCACCGATCCCGGCACCCTGCCGACGCTGCGGCCCGACACGATCCGCGCCACCACCACGCCGATGCGCTACACGGCGACCGCGAGCACGGGGCAGGTCACGCTGGCCCGTTCCACCAGACGCACCGTCAGCGGTACACCGTGTACTGGGACGTCGCCGGCACGCCCGCGCCCGCGTTCATCGCGCACTACCCGTTCGACGAGGGCAGCGGCACGACGGCCGCCGACGCCACCGGGGGAGGGCGCACCGCCGCGCTCGTGGGCGCGACCTGGACCACCGGCCGCACCGGCTCGGCGGTCGAGCTGAACGGCACGAGCGGGCACGTCGTCCTCCCGGCGGGGCTGCTCGCCGGCGCTACGGCGTTCAGCGTCGCCACCTGGGTGCGGCTGGACGCGCTCACCACGTGGGCGCGGGTGTTCGACCTCGGCAACGGCACCGGCGGCTACCTGTTCCTCACCCCGCGCGCAGCTCCGCCGGCGGCGTCCGGTACGCCGTCACCACCGGCGGCTCCGGCGCGATCCCGCGCATCGACGCGGCGAACCCGCTGCCCACCGGCGCGTGGACGCACGTCGCCGTCACCCAGGCCGGCGACCTCGGCGTGCTCTACGTCGACGGCTCCGAGGTCGCCCGCAACACCGCGCTGACCCTGCTGCCCGCGTCGCTGGGCAGCACCGCGCAGAACCGGATCGGCCGCTCCCAGTACGCGAACGACCCGTACCTGGACGGCGCGGTCGACGGGTTCCGCCTCCACGGGCGGGCCCTGGGCGCCGCCGAGGTCGCGGACCTGCACGCGACCGGCCGCTGACCACACCACCTGCCTCCTCCGAGGAGCACGCACATGCGTACCCGCAACCGGGTGTTCGGGCTGGGCGCCGCCCTGGCGCTCGTCACCGCCCTGGCCCCGCCCGCGCTCGCCGCGAACCCCATCGTCACCTCCTACTACACCGCCGACCCTGCCCCGCTGGTCGTCGGGAACACCCTGTACGTCTACGCCGGGCGCGACGAGGCGCCGCCCGGCGACACCAACTTCCGGATGCGCGAGTGGCGCGTGCTGTCCAGCACCGACGCCGCCACCTGGACCGACCACGGGGCGCGCGCGAACATCGCCACCTTCCCGTGGGCCGGCGCGGACGCGTGGGCGAGCGAGGTCGAGCCGCGCGGCGGCAAGTACTACTGGTACACCTCGGTCAACGGCAACGGCGCGGGCTGGATGGACATCGGCGTCGCGGTCGGCGACAGCCCGCTCGGCCCGTTCCGCGACGCCAAGGGCGGGCCGCTGATCAGCGACAGCACGCCCAACTCGTCCGGGCTCAACATCGACCCGACCGTGTTCACCGACGACGACGGCCAGGCGTACCTCTACTGGGGCGGCTACTGGGGCGCCCGCGCCGCGAAGCTCAAGCCCGACATGATCGAGCTGGACGGGGCCGTGGTCACGCCCAGCGGGCTGACCGACTTCTGGGAAGCGCCCTGGATGTTCAAGCGCAACGGCCTCTACTACATGCTGTACGCCGCGAACGACACCAACGGCTGCGTGACCGACTCCGCCTACGCCTGCCAGCGCTACGCCACCGCCACCAGCCCGCTCGGCCCGTGGACGCACCGCGGGGTCGTGCTCGGCCGGGTGTCGTCCACCACGAACCACGCGGGCGTCGTGCAGTTCAACGGCCAGTGGTACATCGTCTACCACAACGCCAACGCGCCCGGCGGCGGCAACTTCCGCCGTTCCGCGGCCGTGGACCTGTTGGACTTCAACGCCGACGGCACGATCCGACGCGTCACCCAGACCACCACCGGGCCACCGCCCAACCCCGGCGCACCGCCCGGCCCCGGCACGAACCTCGCCCCGTCGGCGACCGCGTCCACCTCGTACGTCTCGCCGTGGGAGTCACCGGCCGCGCTCAACAACGGCGGCACGCCCGCGAACTCGGCGGACCGCTCGAACCTCGCCTACGGCAACTGGCCCGAGCGCGGCACGCAGTGGGTCGAGTACACCTGGCCCACCGCGAAGTCGGTGAACCGCGTGTCCACCTACTGGTTCGACGACGACCAGGGCATCGACCTGCCCGCCTCGTGCCAGGTGCAGTACTGGACCGGCAGCGCCTACGCGCCCGTGCCCGGCCAGTCGGCCTGCGGCGTCGCGGGGAACACCTCCAACAGCACCACGTTCACCGCCGTGAGCACCACCCGGCTGCGGTTGTCGATCACCTCGAAGCCCGACTTCTCGACGGGAGTGTTGGAATGGCAAGCCTTCCAGGCGTGACCAGGCGGTTGGCGGCCGTCGTGGTGCTCGGCGCCCTCCTCGTGCCGGCGCAGCACGCCTCCGCCGCGCAGACCATCGGCTACCCGGCGTTCTCCGGCCCCGCGATCCCCGCGCCGCCGGTCGGGTTCAGCACCAACGGCACCATGCGCGCCATCCACGACGCGGAGAGCGGCGGCACCGACTTCTGGGTGGACCGCCTGCTCGCCCGCCCCGGCAACGACCCGGCCGGCCCGTGGTTGATGACCCGGGGCCGGGGCCTGTTCATGTACACCCACAACCCCGGCGTGGTCGGGTTCGGCGGCAACGCCGCGTACTGGGACGACATCAGCAGCCAGAACGCCTACGCCATCACGGTCGGCTCCGGCTCGCTCACCGAGCAGGTGTCGAGCCGGTGGCAGGCCCCGAGCCACTGGAAGGGCGTCTACACCCGCGCCGGGGTGCGCGTGGACGTCGCGAAGTTCATCACGCACAACAACGTCGCCGTCACCAACCTGACCGTCACCAACACCGGCTCGGCATCGACCACGCTGGCGCTGCGCGTCACCTCGCCGTACGCCACGACCGCCACCGGCTCGGAGCTGACCGGCCGGCGGCAGGTGAAGAACAACCTCACCACGATCCGGCCCCGGCTGGCCGGTGACGGGTTCACCCCCGCCAACGGCGGCCTCGACCGGTCGGTCACGCTCGGCGCGGGCCAGTCGACCACCACCAAGGTCGTGATGGGCTTCGTCACCGACGAGATCCCGCAGTCGCGCACCGAGTACGACAGCTACCGCACCCGCACGCCCGCCGTCGCGTTCGCGACCCACGTGCGCGACTACAACCGCTGGTGGGCGGACAACATCCCGTACGTCGACGTGCCCGACCCGGCGATCAAGAAGAACGTCTACTACCGCTGGTGGCTGATGCGCTTCAACCACCTCGACGTGGACATCCCCGGCCAGGACTTCCAGTTCCCGGTGTCCATCGAGGGCGTCACGGGCTACAACAACGCCATCGCGCTCACCCAGCCCATGCACATCGACGACCTGAAGTACCTGCGCGACCCCGTGTACTCCTACGGGCCGTGGCTGTCGGCCGGGCAGTCCTCCCGGGGCGGCCGGTTCATGGACAACCCCGGCGACCCGGAGAACTGGTCGAACTCCTACACCCAGTACATCTCCGAGGCCGCCTGGCGCAGCTACCAGGTGCACGGTGGGCAGCGCGCCATCGCCGGCAACCTGGCCCGCTACGCCGAGGGCGACGCCAAGGGCCAGCTCGCCACCTACGACACCAACGGCAACGGCGTCATCGAGTACGACTGGGGCGCGATGACCGGCAACGACGCCGACGCGGTGTCGTTCGACTGGCGGGCCGGCAACCTCGACCGGGCCGAGACCGCGTACGTGTGGAGCGGCGCGATGGCCGCCCAGCAGGCGTACGCGCTGGTCGGCGACACCGCGAAGGCGGCCGAGATGCAGGCGCTGGCCGACCGCGTCCGCAACGGCGTGGTCGACACCCTGTGGAACCCGTCGCGGCAGCTGCTGGAGCACAAGCACGTGGCCACCGACACCCACGTGCCCTGGAAGGAGATCAACAACTACTACCCGTACTCGGTGGGCATGATGCCCTCCACCGACCAGTACAAGCAGGCGCTGCGGTTGTTCGCCGACCCCGCCGAGTACCCGGTGTTCCCGTTCTACACCGCCAACCAGCGGGACAAGGCCGCCGCGGCGGCGGCCGGGCACCCCGGCTCCAACAACTTCTCCACCATCAACTCCACCGTGCAGTTCCGGCTGTACTCCTCGGTGCTGCGCAACTACCCGAACCAGTGGATGACCGCCGAGGACTACAAGAAGCTGCTCTACTGGAACACCTGGGCGCAGTACATCGGTGGCAACACCCAGTGGCCCGACGCGAACGAGTTCTGGGCCAACTGGAACGGCTCCAACCGCACCATCGACTACCGCTCGTGGATCCACCACAACATCCTCGGCAGCAGCAACTGGACCGTGGTCGAGGACGTGGCCGGCCTGCGCCCGCGCACCGACACCCGCGTCGAGCTGTCGCCCATCGACATCGGCTGGTCGCACTTCGCGGTGGAGAACCTGCGCTACCGGGGGCTCGACCTCGCCGTCGTGTGGGACGACCCCGCCGACGGCGTCACCCGCTACCCGGGCGTGCCCCAGGGCTACTCGGTCTACCTGAACGGCACGCGCGCGTTCACCGTCGACCGCCTCACCCGCGTGCTGTACGACCCGGCGTCCGGCGCGGTCACGTTCCCGTCCGGTTCGGGATCGGTGCTGTTCAGCACGCCGTTCGCGGGCCTGCGCGCGCCGCAGGACGTCGTGCAGGGCAGCGCCCGGATGGTCGACGTGTTCGCCAAGGCGGGGGTGGACCTGACCTCGACCACGCCGAACCTGGCGCAGGGCGCGGCCGTCACCGCGTCCCACACCGCGCCCGGCACCTCCACCGGCGCGGCCGTCGACGGGCTGCCCACCAACGAGCCGCTGTGGGGCACGTCGGGTTCGCCGAACGCGACCGACTGGTACGAGCTGGACCTGGGCCGACCACGTGCCGTCGACGAACTGCGGCTGCACTTCCGCGACGACCGCGCGGGCAACCGCTACCGGGCGCCCGCCTCGTACGCCGTCCAGTACTGGACGGGCGGCGGGTGGGCGACCGCGGCGGTCGGGAGCAGGACGCCGAGCACGCCGAGGGCCAACTACAACAACGTCCGGTTCACCCCGGTCACCGCCCAGCGGTGGCGCGTGCAGCTCACCCACGCGCCCGGGTTCAAGACGGCGTTGACCGAGGTCAAGGCGTACCAGCGCGGTTCGTGAGCCACGATCGGGGTCGTCCCGGCCGGTCCTGCTTGGACCGGCCGGGACGGGGTACCCCGACGGCATGTTCCCCGCTGAGAACCTCCGTGACTGGGTCGGCATGGACGTCATCGACCCCGATGGCAGGACCATCGGCGACCTGGAGGCCGTGTACGTCGACACCAGGACCGACCAGCCCAGCTTCCTGACCGTCTCGGTGGGTTTCATCGGGCGTCACCGCCTGGTCTTCGTCCCGGCGGTCGGGGTCACCGTGCGGCCGAAGGAGCTGCGCGTCCGCTACCCGAAGGACCTGGTCAAGGACGCGCCGTCGATCGACACGGACGGCGAGCTGCTCGCCCAGGACGAACCGAAGGTGTTCGCGCACTACCAGCTGCCCTACGACAGCGCGGGCGAACGCCTCCTCGCCCGCCGGTGACCCCGGCGCGGTACCTCGCCCGGGACCTGGCGCGGAGCCTGGTCGGCGGGATGGCGGACCGGTGGCGGCACACCGCCGCGGTCGCGGCGAGGGCCGACGAGCTGGCCGTCACCGTGCCGGCGGACGACCGGGAGGTGCTGGTGGCGGCGGCGTGGCTGCACGACATCGGGTACACCCCGGAGGTCGCGGACACCGGCTTCCACCCGCTCGACGGCGCCCGCCACCTGGAGCGGCTGGGGTGGCCACCGCGGGTGTGCGCCCTGGTCGCCCGCCACTCCGGCGCGCGGCTGGTGGCCGCCCACCTCGGCCTCGGCGACCGGCTCGACCGCTACCCGAGGGAGGGCAGCGCGGTCTCCGACGCCCTGACCCACGCCGACCAGACCACGGACAGCCGGGGGCGCCGCGTCACCGTCCCCCGGCGGCTGGCCGACATGCTGGAGCGGCACGGGCCCGACTCGCCCAACGCCCGGGTCCACCACCTGCGCGGACCGCTGCTGCTCGTCACCGCGGACCGGGTCGGGCGCAGGGTGGGGACCAGGTCGTGACGCAGGTCTTCGTCCAGCCGTCGTACGGCACGCCCGAGGCCCGGCGGTGCTGGTCGCTCACCCTGGACCGGCCGGTGCCGTTCGACGACGCCGGGCGGGGAGCGCTGCTCGACCCGGACGACCTGACCCGGTTGGGCCGCGTCCACCCGGGCGGCGCCGCGCGGTTCTGGGGCGCCACCGACCGGCACGACCGGCGGATGCGCACGGTCGAGGCCGGTGACGTGGTCCTGCTGACCGGCCGCAAGCTCGTGCTCGCGGTGGGCGAGGTGGGGCACGCGTTCCGCAACCCGGTGTTCGCCCGGAGCCTGTGGAACCCGGCCCCCGGCAGGTGCCTGTGGGTCAACGTCTACAGCCTGCGCTCCTTCCGGCCCGCGGGAATCCCCTACGAGGCGGTCTGGGCGCTGCCCGGGTTCACCACCGGCGACAACTTCATGGGGCTGCGCTTCCTCGACGAGCGCAAGGGCGCCGCCGTCCTGGACCTCGTCGCGGACCACCTGCCCGCCTGAACCTCTCCGCCGGCCGCCCTTAGTCGCGTCCTCGTGGTAAAGCAACCGCTTTCCGGGTGCTCTTCGGTCCATTATGGACTCGTCTGGCGTCCCACGGGTGGCGGCTGGACCAGCCACAAGATGATCATTAGCCTCGGTCGGACACCGCACCCTGCCCCCGGAGAGAGTCATGACCACGGCACGGGAATTACCCGACATCCTGTCCGCGGAGTTCGCCGCCGATCCCTACGCCGCCTACCGCGTGCTGCGCGAGCGGGCGCCGCTCCTGCACCACGAGGCCACGCGGAGCTGGATCGTGTCGCGCTACGAGGACGTCGAGCGGGCCTTCCGCAACCCGGTGTTCACCACCGACAACTACGACTGGCAGATCGCGCCCGTGCACGGGCGGACGATCCTCCAGATGAGCGGTCGGGAGCACGCCGTGCGCCGCGCGCTGGTCGCCCCCGCGTTCCGGGGCAGCGTGCTGGAGGAGAAGTTCCGGCCGGTCATCGAGCACAACGCGCGCGAGCTGATCGACGGGTTCCGCCACGACGGCCACGCCGACCTGGTGGGGCAGTTCGCCACGCACTTCCCGATCAACGTCATCGTGGACATGCTGGGCCTGGACAAGGCGGACCACGCGAAGTTCCACCGCTGGTACACCGCCACCATCGCGTTCCTCGGCAACCTCGGCGGCGACGAGCAGGTGGCCGAGGCCGGCCGGCGCACCCGCGAGGAGTTCGCCGCCCACATGATCCCGATCATCCAGCGGCGCAGGGAGGACCCCGGCGACGACCTGCTGTCCTCGCTGTGCGAGGCCGAGATCGACGGCACCCGCATGTCGGACGAGGACGTCAAGGCCTTCTGCTCGCTGCTGCTCGCGGCGGGCGGGGAGACCACGGACAAGGCCATCGCGGCGATCTTCCGCAACCTGCTGGAGCACCCCGACCAGCTCGCCGCCGTGCGCGCGGACCGGTCGTTGATCCCGAGGGCGTTCGCCGAGACGCTGCGCTACACCCCGCCGGTGCACATGATCATGCGCCAACCCGCGGAGGACGTGGAGCTGGGCGGCGGCGTGGTGCCCGCGGGCGCCACGGTGACGTGCCTGATCGGCGCGGCCAACCGCGACCCCGCCCGGTACTCGCACCCGGACGAGTTCGACATCTTCCGCGACGACCTGAACACGTCGAACGCGTTCTCCGCGGCGGCGAACCACCTCGCGTTCGCGCTGGGCCGGCACTTCTGCGTCGGCGCGTTGCTGGCGAAGACCGAGGTCGAGGTCGGGGTGGACATGCTGCTCGACGCCATGCCCGACGTGCGGCTCGCGGACGGCTACCGGGCCGCCGAGCACGGCGTGTTCACCCGCGGCCCGGCCGAGCTGCCGGTCGTCTTCACGCCGGTGGCCTGAACCCGCCGGCCTGGAACCCCCGCCGGCCTGGAACCCCGGTGGTCGGGCGCCGTCGACCAGGACGGCGCCCGACCACCGGGCGGTTCAGCGGGACAGGTAGGCCGGGGTGAACTCCACCGGCAGCGATTCCAGGCCGCGCATCCACACCGACTGCCGCCACACCAGCTCGTCGACGCCCACGGACAGCACCACGTCCGGCAGGCGGTCCAGCAGCACCTCCACCGCCGCCTTCGCGATCACCTCGGCGATCTCGGGCGCGGGGAACGGGCAGCGGTGCTCACCGTGGCTGAACGACATCTGCGCGTGGTTGCCCGACGACCCCGAGTGCTGGTCCGGCCGCACCTGCGGGTCCGTGTTGGCCGCCGCCAGGCCCATGATCACCAGGTCGCCCGGCCGGATGCGCTGCCCGCCCAGCTGGGTCGCCTGGGTGGCCCAGCGGCCCACGAAGTTCTGCGTGGGCGTGTCCTCCCACAGCACCTCGTTGAGCGCCTGCCCGGCGCTGCGCCGACCACCGGACAGCGTCACGGCGAACCGGTCGTCGGTCAGCATCAACCGCAGCGTGTTGCCGATCCAGTTGGACGTCGGCTGCTGCGCGGCGGCCATGATGACCAGCAGGTCCTTGGTCAGCTCGTCCTCGTTGAGCCCCGCCGGGTGGGCCAGCATCCGCGACGGCACGTCCGGGCCGGGCACGATCGCCTTGCGCCGCACCAACTCCTGCATCGCGCCCGCCAACCGCACGTAGGCGGGGATCGCGTCGTCACCGCCGTCCAGGGAGGTCTGGAGGTCGCGCACCAGCCTCGGGATGTCGCTGTCGGGCAGCCCGAACAGCTTCGCCACCACCAGCCCTGGCATCGGGTGCGCGAACTGCGCCATCAGGTCGGCCTGCCCGGACACCACGAACTGGTCGATGAGCCCGTCGGCCACCTCCTCGCAGCGCTGCCGCAGCTCGAACTGGTCGATCTCGCCGAGCGCGTCGCTGATCGCCCCGGACCGGCGGCGGTGCTCGGCGCCCTCGGCGAACATCACCGACGGCTGGTAGCCCACGTAGGGCATGAGCGACCAGTCCGGCGGGATGCGGTCCCACTGGTTCCAGCGGCGCGAGTCGCGCGCGAACAGGTGGTCGTTGGTCAGCACGTGGTGCAGCTCGCGGTAGCCGATGACGTACCAGGCGGGGATGCCGCCCTCCAGCACCACCGGCGCGACGGGGCCGTGCTCGCGCCGGAGCTGCCGGTACAGCTCGGCGGGCCGCTGCCGGAACAGCGGCCCCTCCAGCGCCACGACGGGCTTGGCGTGCGCGGGGCACCCCGGCGGCGGGGCGCTGCCGTGCGGCGGCGTCGGCGCGGTGAGGTCGGTCGGGTGGGTCACGGCGTGGTCTCCCTGGCGGAGGACAAGGCGAAGAGGTGGTTGACCAGCGCGACCAGCACGGCCTTGCTGGAGTCGCGCCGGCGTGCGTCGCAGTCGACCAGGGGAACGTGGGACGGCAGGTCGAGGGCGTCGCGGAGCTGGTCGAGCGAGTGGTGGGGACCGCCGAAGTCGTTGCGCGCCACGATGAACGGTGTGCCGTGGTGCTCCAGGCGGTCGATGGCGTACCAGGAGTCCGCCACGCGCCGCGTGTCCACCAGGACGACCGCCCCGAGCGTCCCGGCGAACAGCTGGTCCCACACGAACCAGAACCGCTCCTGGCCGGGCGCGCCGAACAGGTAGAGCACCAGTTCGTCGTTCAGCGTGATGCGGCCGAAGTCGAACGCGACCGTGGTGGTGCTCTTGGACCGCACGGCGTCGTTGTCGTCCACGCCGATCCCGGCGCTGGTCATGGTCTCCTCGGTGGACAGCGGCCTGATCTCGCTGACCGAGCGCACCATGGTGGTCTTGCCCACGCCGAAACCGCCGACCACGACGATCTTGAGGCCGTGGTGGGCGGTGGCCCGCAGCGGTTCGCGCGCCGCGGTGTCAGAGGTTCTGGAGTCCAATGAGCACCTGCTTCAGCAATTCCGGGGAGGGGAGTTCGTCCGGCGTGCGGCGGGTCATCGGGTGGCGGGCGGTCACCACGCCGGCGTCCAGCAGGTCGCACAGCAGGATCTTCACGACGCTGACCGGCAGCTTCAGGTCCGACGACAGCTCCACGACGGCGGTGGGACGGCGGCAGATCCGCAGGATGCGGACGTGCTCCGACTGCATGCCCGGCGACGGCTCGCTCTCGCTGACGATCAGGGTCACCAGGTCGACCGACCCGGCGTCGACCCGGCTGCGGCCGCCGGTGATGGTGTAGAGGCGGTCCGGGTCCTCGTCGTCGAGGCGCGGGCTCATGCCGGTCGTGAGCTGTACGGGGACTGGCGCGGCGGTGTCGAGAGGTAGTCGCCGATCTGCTCGACCAGTTCGTTCATGTTGTGGCCGATGACTCCCGCGTCGGCGTCGTCGACGGCGACGACGGCCAGGTGCGCGCCCTGCCCGGCCTCGACGATGAAGAGCAGGCCACCGTGGAACTCGGTCATCGATTGGCGCACACCGCCCGTGCCGTCGCCGAACTCGACGGACGCGCCGTAGGCGAGGCTCTGCATGCCCGAGGCGATGGCGGCGAGCTGGTCGGCCTGGTCCACCGAGAGGCCGCGGGTGCGGCACAGCTTGAGGCCGTCCTTGGACAGCACCAGGGCGTGCCGGGAGCCGGGGGTCCTGTCGAGGAGGTTCTCCAGCAACCAGTCGAGGTCGCGGTCGGTGGTGTTCATCCGGGCTGTCGGGGCCGCGGTCCTGGGCCTGCGCTGCCAGGGTGCGTGGCCCCTGCCTCCAATCCTGTCGGGGTGGTTCGGGGTGCCTGGTGGTGCGGGGGTGCCGGTGGTCGACTCAGGACGGCCAGTGGGGCGCCTCGCCGCGCAGCGGTTCGACCTCGGGGCGGGGGCGTGCGCCCGGCTCGCCGAAGCCCTCGACGGCCGGGTCGTGGCCGGGCTCGACGTGGGCGTCCGGCTCGCGCTCGTCCGGGCCGGGGGCGTTGTTCTGCGGTGCGCTGTTCTGCGGGCCGGTGTGCGTCGGGCGGCTCTCGGGGCGGGTCGCGCTGCGGAACGCGCTGAACCTGCTGCCCGCGTCCGCGCGCGGCGGCGCGGGGTCGACCGGACGGCGGGGCGGGCCGGGGAACGTGGCGCCGAGCGTGCTGCCGCGGTGGCGGCGGGGCAGCACGACGTCCTCGGCGGGGGAGTCCTGCTCGGGCACGTCGTCGGAGGTGTCGGCGGGCTGCGCGGTGTGCTCCTGCGGTGCGTGGGTGGGCTGCGCCGGGACGGGCTCGACCGCGGCGGGCTGGATCGGGGCGGGCTGGATCGGGGCGGGCTGGATCGGGGCCGGGCGCTGTGCCGGCGGGTTCTGGGCGGGCACGTGCTGGATGGGCAGGTCCAGCGTCTCGATCGTCGACAGCGCGGGCTCGAAGGCCGGCAGGCCGTTCCCGCCGTACCCCCGCGAGTCGGTGGAGCGCCGCCTGCCGCCGCCGCTCTGGCGGGGCTCGGTGATGAGCGTGCGCGGGATCATCACGACGACGCCGGTGCCGCCGCGCGACGACGGGCGGAACGACACGACCAGGCCGTGCTTGCGCGCGAGCCTGCCCACGACGGCGAGGCCGAGGCGGGTGCCGGACAGACCGGTGAGGTCGAGCGAGTCGCCGGACACCAGCCGCTCGGCGCGGCGCAGCGCCAGGTCGCCCATGACCAGGCCGCCGTCCTCGATGGTGACGACGACGCCCGCCTGCGCCTCCTCCACGTAGACGTGGACCTGCTCGGAGGGCGGGGAGAAGTTGCACGCGTTGTCGACCAGTTCGGCGAGGGCGTGCATCACGCCCTCCGCGGCGTAGCCGACGACGGCCGACGAGCTGGCCGAGTGGGTGCGCACGCGCTGGTAGGCGCTGACCCGGCCGACGGCGCCGCGCAGGATCGACTCCATGACGATCGGCTTGGTCCAGCGGCGGCCGGAGCGCGCCCCGGTGAGCACGGCGATGCTGTCCGCGAGGCGACCGGCCTGGGCGGTGCTGTGGTCGAGCCTGAGCAGGTCGCCGAGCACCTCCTCGCCGTGCCGCTCCTCCATCTCGCGCAGGTCCGCGAGCATGCTGGTGGCCAGGGCCTGCATCCGGCCCGCTGCGTTGCCGCAGGCGGCCATCGCGGCGGACCGGGCGCGCTCTCCCCGGCCGACCTCCTCGGCGAGGGTGCGCAGCACGCGCTCGTGGTGGGGGTTGACGGGCTTCTCGACCTCGGTGAGCGCGGTCGCCGGGGCGGACCCGGCGCGCAGCCGCTCGACGAGCGCGGGCGCGAGCCGGTCGGCCAGGTCCGCGGCCTCGGCGGCCACCAGGGCGGCGCGGTCGCGGAAGTGGCGCGCGGCGGTCCGCTGGTGCACCGCCGCGGTCACCGCGACGACCAGCGCGAGCGCGGCGGCGCCGGCGCACCCGCCGATGAGGAGCCGCGACTGCTCCGGCGCGACGAGCACCGCCCACGCGACCAGGCCGCCTGCGACGACCAGGGCGGTCACCGCGGCGAGGACGGCCGGTCGCGCCGGGGGGTTCGCCGGGGGACCGCTGGACGGGGTGTGTGCTGACATCAATCAGGTCCTCGCGGGCGATCGGGGGACATGCGTGCGCGCTTTCGCGACCGTGTTCTACACCATTCCCGGTGAGGGGAAAAAAGCGCTCCGGCTTTCGGTCGCCGCCGACCCGGCCGGCGGCCGATCGGCCGATCGTCGACTCCCCGGGCGGCGCGGCGGGGTCAGCCTGCCGACCGCCGTCCGCACTGTCAAGACTGGGCGGGAACGTTCACCCGTGCGTACGCCGATCAGCGTAGCGGGCAGGGAAAAGCGCATGTCCGAGGGTATGTGAAGGCGTCGGGAGCGAATGTGAGGAACATACTGTTCTTGCTCTCCGTATCGCCATTGCTCTGTTCGTGGTAAGAGGTGTGACGTTTTCGCTGATGGGAGGATTTCGCATTCGGGGAACCGGGTGGCGGTCGCGGGTGTGCGAGACCGCATCGGTGCGGTCTGCGATCGGTCGGCCGATCCGCCGTCCCGCGTTCGTCGAGTCGCCGGGGCGGTCACCGCGCAGCCGGGGGGCGAGCCATGCGCGAGGGCTTGCGGGACCCCGGTTATGAATGACCATGCAGCGTGGTGCATACTATCCAGCGTGTCCAAGGTGCTCACTTCCCTCCCCGCCGGCGAACGCGTCGGCATCGCCTTCTCCGGTGGTCTCGACACTTCGGTGGCGGTCGCGTGGATGCGTGAGAAGGGGGCGGTGCCGTGCACGTACACCGCCGACATCGGCCAGTACGACGAGCCGGACATCGACTCGGTGCCGGGGCGCGCCGAGGCGTACGGCGCGGAGCTGGCCCGCCTGGTCGACTGCCGCGCGGCGCTGGTGGAGGAAGGGCTGGCGGCACTCGCCTGCGGTGCCTTCCACATCCGCTCGGGCGGTCGCACCTACTTCAACACCACCCCGCTCGGCCGGGCCGTGACGGGCACCATGCTGGTGCGCGCCATGCTCGACGACGACGTGCAGATCTGGGGCGACGGCTCCACCTACAAGGGCAACGACATCGAGCGGTTCTACCGCTACGGCCTGCTGGCCAACCCGTCGCTGCGGATCTACAAGCCGTGGCTGGACGCCGACTTCGTGCGCGAGCTGGGCGGTCGCACGGAGATGTCGGAGTGGCTGCTGGCGCGCGACCTGCCGTACCGGGCCAGCACGGAGAAGGCGTACTCCACCGACGCCAACATCTGGGGCGCGACGCACGAGGCCAAGGCGCTGGAGCACCTCGACGCGGGCATCGAGCTGGTCGAGCCGATCATGGGCGTGCGGCACTGGGACCCGGCCGTCGGGATCGCGCCCGAGGACGTGTCGATCGGCTTCGAGCAGGGCCGGCCGGTGACGATCAACGGCAAGGAGTTCGGCTCCGCCGTCGACCTGGTGCTGGAGGCCAACGCGATCGGCGGCCGGCACGGCATGGGCATGTCCGACCAGATCGAGAACCGCGTCATCGAGGCCAAGAGCCGGGGCATCTACGAGGCGCCGGGCATGGCGCTGCTCCACGCGGCCTACGAGCGGCTGGTCAACGCGATCCACAACGAGGACACGCTGGCCGCGTACCACACCGAGGGCCGCAGGCTCGGTCGCCTGATGTACGAGGGCCGCTGGCTGGACCCGCAGGCCCTGATGGTGCGCGAGTCGCTCCAGCGCTGGGTCGGCATGGCGGTCACCGGCGAGGTGACCCTGCGCCTGCGGCGCGGTGACGACTACTCCATCATGGACACCACCGGGCCGGCGTTCAGCTACCACCCGGACAAGCTGTCCATGGAGCGCACCGAGGACTCCGCGTTCGGCCCGGTCGACCGCATCGGCCAGCTGACGATGCGCAACCTCGACATCGCCGACTCGCGCGCCAAGCTGGAGCAGTACGCCGGGCTCGGCCTGGTGGGCAGCAGGCAGTCGACGCTGATCGACACCGCGCGGGTCACCCCGACCAAGCTCATCGGCGCGATGCCCGAGGGCGGGGCCGAGGTCATCGCCTCCCGCGGCACGGTGGCCGACGACGAGCTGCTCGACCACGCGGCCATGGAGTCCGGCACCGACTGACCGACCGGCGTCCCCGGCGCGTGCGCGGCCCCCGTGGCGGCGCACGCGCCGTCGTCGTCCACCGGGTCGGGCGACCCGGTCGGGCCTCGGCGCTACCTGGCCCGCCGGTCCCGGTCGTCGTCCCGCCAGGACAACACGCCGTCCAGGCCCGTGGTGCGCAGCATCCTGGTCAGGATCGCGGACGGGGCGGTGAGGGCGAGCGCGGCGCCCGCGGCGGTGACCCGCTCGTAGGCGGCGATGAAGGCGCTCAGACCGCTGGAGTCGCAGAACGCCAGTCGGTCCAGGGAGAGCACGACCCGGTCGCCCGGCGCCGGGTGCAGCCGGTCCAGCGCCTCGTGCACCCGCGGGGCGGTCTGGTGGTCGAGCTCGCCGACGAGGGCGAGCGTGTGGGTGCCGCCGTCGCTGCTCAGGATCACGTCGAACACGGCGCCTCCGCGGGGACCACCCCGATCGCGAGGACGGCGGTGTCGTCCGACGGCATCTCGGACCACTTCTCCAGCAGGTCCACCAGGGACTCGACCACGGCGGGCGCGCGCAGGCCGGTGAACCCGGCGGCCGCCTCGGCCAGGCCCTCCTCCTCCAACATCGTGCCGTCGGCGCGGCGGGCCTCGGTGAGTCCGTCGGAGTAGAGGACGAACACGTCACCGGGCTCCAACCGCGCCGAGGTGGTGGCGAACCGGGCGTTGGCCAGCGCGCCGACGAGCTGCCCGCCGGTGGTGTGCAGCGCCTCCACCCCGCCGGTGGCGCGCAGCAGCAGTGCCGGCGGGTGCCCGCCGCCCGCGAGGGTGACGGCGAAACCGTCGCCGTCCGGTTCCAGCAGTCCGAACAGGACGGTGCAGAACCGCGGCGCGCCGGGTCGGCGGTGCTGGAGCAGGACCGCGTTGAGCGTGGTCAGCACCGCGACCGGGTCGGTGTCGTGCACGGTGGCGGCGGCCCGCAGGGCGTAGCGGGTGAGCGAGGTCAGCACGGCCGCCTCGGGCCCCTTGCCGCACACGTCGCCGAGGAAGAACCCCCACCGGTCCCCGCCCAGCGGGAACAGGTCGTAGAAGTCGCCGCCCACCTGGTCGACGGACGCGGCCTGGTAGTGCGCCGCGACGTCGAGGCCGTCGATCCCGGGCAGCGCGTCGGGCAGCAGGGTCCGCTGGAGGGTGCCGGTGAGGCGCTCCAGGCGTTCGCGCTCCCGCTCGGCCTTCCGCTTGGCCTCCAGCAGCTCCCGCTCGTACGCGCGGCGCTCGCGGGCGTCGAACACGGTGAGGCGCACCAGTTGCGGCTGGCCGTCCTCGGTGGTCTTCACGGTGGCGGTGACCAGCACGGGCAGCCGGCGGCCGTCCGCCGCCACCAGGTCCAGTGCCAGCTCGCGGGCCTCACCGTGCATGCGCAGCATCGGCGCGTAGTGCGTCTCGTGGTACAGCTTGCCGCCCGCGGTCAGCAGGTCGGTGAAGCGCCGCACGCCGACCAGGTCCTCCCGGCGGTAGCCGAGCCACCCCAGCAGCGTGTCGTTGACCTTGGCGATCTCGCCGTCCAGCAGCGTGGACAGGTAGCCGCACGGCGCGTTGTCGTACAGGTCCTCGGCGCTGTCCTCCAGCAGCGAGGAGAACACCACCCGCTCGTCGGACCACCGGTCGCCGTCGTCCCCGGGCTCCTCGGGCTCGCCCACCCGTGCCCCGGCCGCGCACATCACGGTCGCGCGCTCCCGGAACGGTCCAGGAAGTCCCGGATGGCGGCGGTGGTCTCCCCCGGCGCGCTCAGGTTCGGGCAGTGCCCGGTCGCGTCGAGCACGACGAACTCGCTGCCGGGCACGGCGCGGTGCACGAACTCGCCGACGCGCCGGTGGGCGATGACGTCCTCGCGGCACTGGAGGACCAGGGTCGGCACGCTCACCCCGGCCAGGTCGTCGCGGTTGTCCGACAGGAACGTCACGCGCGCGAAGTGCCGGGCGATCTCCGGGTCGGTGCGGCAGAAGCTCTCGGTCAGCTCCCGGCCCAGCTCCGGGCGCTCCGGGTTGCCCATGATGGCCGGCGCCATCGCGGCCGACCAGCCCAGGTAGTTGCTGTCCAGGGAGTCCAGCAGCTCCTCGATGTCCTCGGCGGTGAACCCGCCGACGTAGTCGCCGTCGTCCACGTAGCGCGGCGACGGCCCCACCAGGACCAGGGCGCCGAAGCGCGACGGGTCCTCGTTCGCGGCCAGGACGCCGATCATCGCGCTCACCGAGTGCCCGACGAACACCGCGTCGCGCAGGTCCAGTTCGTCCAGCAGTTCCAGGACGTCGGAGGCGTAGCCGCGCAACGACGAGTAGCGCTCCGGCCGCCACGCCGACAGGTCGGAGTTCCCGGCGCCGACGTGGTCGAACAGCACCACCCGGTGCTCCGCCTCGAACGCGGGCGCCACCAGTCGCCACATGTTCTGGTCGCAGCCGAAACCGTGCGAGAACACCAGCGGTCGGCCGTCCGCACGACCGGAGACGGTCACGTTGTTCCTGCTCCGCACGTCCATCGTGGCATTATCCCACCACCGCCGGGGGAAGTCGGCATGACCGCCGTCACCGCGTGTCACGAACCGTTCGCGCGGTGGCGGTGTCGTCGACGGGTCGAGCAGGTCCCCGGCCGGTGGCGAGGGGACGAGCCGATGGACCGCCTGCGCGCCACGCTGCTGGACGCCGCCGGCGCGCCCGGCCACGACTGGGAGGAGGCCGGCGAACTCCTGCTCGACGCCCTGGTCACCGCGCCCACCGCGGAGGTATGAGATCGGCCTCACGCGGGAGCACGCGGGCACGCCCGCGCGTTGTAGGGGGTGATGAGCGAACAACTCCGCTTCCGCGTCCTCGGCGACTCGCTCGCCGCCGGTGTCGGGTGCGCGCGGGTCGAGCAGACCCCCGGGCACCTGCTGGCCGAGGTGCTGCGCGAGGCCGGGCACCGGGTGGACCTCGGCGTGCACGCGGTGTCCGGCGCGCGGTCGACCGGCCTGGCCGCCCAGGTCCGCGCCACCGCGCCGACCGGCGTCGACCTGGCGCTGATCGTGATCGGCGCGAACGACCTGACCTCGTTCACCCCGCCCGCGCAGGGCGCCGCGCTGCTGCACGACGCCGTCGCCGACCTGCGCCGCGCGGGCGGGCGGGTCGTGGTGACCACCGCGCCCGACCTCGGCGTCGTCTCGCACGTGCCGCCCGTCTACCGGTCGTTCGTGTCCCAGGCCAGCGGGCTCTACGCCCGGGCCCAGGCCGACGCGGTGGTGCGCGCCGGCGGGGTGGTGGCCGACATCGGGTCCCACCTGCACGGCCGCTTCGCCGCCGATCCCCGCCTGTTCTCGGCGGACCGCTTCCACCCCTCGCCCGCCGGGTACGCGCTGATCGCGGACGCCCTCGCCCCGTTCGTCCTGGCGGCGGCCGACCAGCGGGCCGCCTGACCCGCCCCGGCGCTCGGATACGATCAAGGCAGGACCACCGAGAGGGGCTGTCGTGGGTCGTTCCGGATCGGTCGGGGTGATGCTGCCGCGCGACCTCGCGCCCGCCGCGGTGCTGCCGTTCGCGCGCCGCGCCGACGAACTCGGGTTCGACGAGCTGTGGGTGGTGGAGGACCTGGGGTTCCGCGGCGGGGTCGCCCAGGCCGCGGCCGTGCTGGCCGTGACGCCCCGCATCCGGGTGGGCATCGGGCTGCTGCCCGCCGGCGCCCGCAACGCGGCGTTCGCCGCCATGGAGGCCGCGACGCTCGCGCAGCTGTTCCCCGGGCGGGTCGACATCGGCGTCGGGCACGGGATGCCCGCGTGGATGCGGTCGGTGGGGCAGTGGCCGGCCAGTCCGCTGACCCTGCTGGAGGAGCACGTCCGCGCGGTGACCGCGCTGGTGCGCGGCGAGGCCGCCGAACGCGGCCGGTACGTCTCGCTCGACCCGTCGGTCCGGCTGGAGCCGGCGTGCGTGCCGGACGTGCCGCCACTCGTCCTCGCCGGGGTGCGCGGGCCGCGGTCGCTGGCCGTGTCCGGTCGCGTGGCCGACGGCACGGTGCTGGCGGAACCGGTGACGCCGGAGTACGCGCGCGCCGCGCTGGCCCAGGTCGACGCGCGGCGGCCGCACCGCCTCGTGGCCTACAACGCCACCTCCGTCCACCCGGACCGCGCCACCGCCGTCGAGGCCGTCCGCCCCGGCCTGGCCTGGATCGGCGAACCCGACTGGGCGCCGCACCTCGCGCCGCTGCCGTTCGCGGAGGAGTTCGCGGCGCTGCGCCGGGAGTGCGGCGACCGGGACGAGTTCGCGCGCCGCCTGCCGGAGGAGTGGGTGCGGCAGCTGTCGGTGGTCGGCACCGCCGACGACGCGCGGGCGCGGCTGGCCGAGCTGTTCGACGCGGGGGTGGACAGCGTCGTGCTCATCCTGGCGGACGCCGACCCGGCCGACGGCCTGGAGCGCCTGGCGGCCGTCCTGTAGCGGTGGCGCGACCGGTCCGGGGGAATCGGTCCGGGGAACCGGCGGCGGGGTCCGCGCGTCCACAGCTGTGATCACCCCACCGCCCCGGAAGGAGTCGTCGTCGTGCGGAACACCGCGCGCATGACCCTCGTCGCCCTCGTGTCGACCGCACCGCTGCTGTCGGCCTCCTGCGCGGCGGACGGCGCCGACGTGGGCGCGCGGGGGACGACCACGTCCGCGGGACCCGCTTCCCTCATCCGGCAGATCCCGGTGGAGGTGGCCGCCGACCTGGTCGTCGACGGCACGACCGTCACCTGGGTCGAGGCGACCCTGGACACCTCGTCGCGGACGGGCCCGAGGGTGGTCCCGGTGGCGGGCGCGAAACCGGAGACCGCCCGGCTCGCCGAGGACGCCACCTTCTTCACCCCCGGCCCCGGCGCGCCCGAGGTCACCGCGGACGGCCTGGGCGCCGAGCCCGTGAGCCGCGGCGAGTTCGAGACCACCCGGGACGCCTTCGCGCCCAAGCTGTTCTTCAACGCGCGCGGCGAGGTGGTCAGGATCGCCACCCGCCACCGCCCGTAGGGGAGCGGCCGTCGTGCTCGCCCGGACCGGGCGAGCCGTCACGGGACCGGCGGGATCGGTGCCCGGGTGGCCTCCTCGACGGTGGAGTGCGCGGGGAACACGGGCAGCAGGCCGACGACGCGCAGCAACCTGGTGATGTGCGGGGGCGTGCCGGCCAGGACCAGCGGGCAGCCCGCGGCGTCGGCGTGCCTGCGGGCGGCGATCAGGGCGGACACCCCGGTGGAGTCGCAGAAGGTCACGGCGGTCAGGTCGACCACGACGTGGTCGCCTGCGCGCAGGACCAGGCCGCCGACGGCGTCGCGCAGGCGGGCGGTGGTGCCGAGGTCCAGTTCGCCGTCGAGGGCGACCACGTGGAAGTCCTCCAGCTGCCGGGTGGTGACGCGCAGGCCGCTCACCGGGCTCCCGCCGGACGGGGCACGCCGACGGCCAGCACGGCCGCGTCGTCATCCAGGCCCTCGCCGAAGTCGTCCAGCAGCCGGGTCACCGCCGCGATCACGTCGGGCGCCGAGGCGGGGGCCAGGGCCGTGGCGAACTCCAGCAGCGCCGTCTCCTCGTACCGGTCGTGGGCCGTGCCGGTGCGCGCCTCGGTGAGGCCGTCGGTGTAGAGCAGCAGGGTGTCGCCGGGACCGAGGTGCGCGGTCGTGGTGACGATGTTGGCGTGCGGCAGGATGCCGATCAGCTGACCTTCCGGGGTGCGCAGGTAGTCGGCGGCCCCGTCGGCGCGCAGCAGCAGCGCGGGCGGGTGGCCGCCGCTGGCGAGCGTCGCGGCGTACCCGTCGGCCTCGGGCGTGAGCACGCCGAAGACCACCGTGCAGAAGCGCGGCTGGCCGCCTTGGAACTCCTGGTTGAGCACGGTGTTGAGGTTGTCGAGCACGGCGGCCGGGTCGGGGTCGTACACCGCCGCCGCGCGCAGCGTGTACCGGGTCAGCGAGGTGACCGCCGCCGCCTCGGCGCCCTTGCCGCACACGTCGCCCAGGAACAGCCCCCACCGGTCGTCGGACAGCGGGAACAGGTCGTAGAAGTCGCCGCCGACCTCGTCCGGGCTCGCGTGGTGGTAGTGCGCGGCGACCTCCGCGCCGCGCGGCGCGGTGAGCACCGGCGGCAGCAGCGTGCGCTGGAGGGTGGTGGCCAGGCGCTGCGCCCGGTCGCGGGCCTCGTCGGCCGCCTTGCCCGCGCGCAGCAGCTCCCGTTCGTAGGCGCGGCGCTCGCGGGCGTCGAACACGGTCATCCGGGTCAGCGGCTCCTGCCCGTCGCCGCCCTCCCGGACCGTCGCGGTGAGCAGCACCGGCAACCGGTCGCCGTCGGCGGTCAGCAGTTCCAGCGCGACTCCGTTGACCTCACCGTGCATGCTCAGCAGCGGCGCGAGGTGCGTCTCGTGGTAGATCCGGCCGCCGACCGACAGCAGGTCGGCGAACCGCAGCCCGACCAGCTCCTCGCGGGTGCGGCCCAGCCAGCGCAGCAGCGTCGCGTTGACCTTGGCGATCCGCCCGTCCGGCAGGGTCACCAGGTTCCCGCACGGCGCGTTCTCGTACAGGTCCTCGGCCAGGTCCGGGGACAGCGCCGCGGACCCGGCGCGGTCGTGGTCCGCCCCGGCCTCGGCCCGGCGCCCGATCCCCGTCATCACCTCGGCGCGCCGGCGCGGGAGGGGAGCGCGTCCGGCGTCCGGCAGTGGCCGGTGGCGTTCACGGTGGGCATCGTCCAACCCTGGCAGACCCGACGTGCCGGCGCACTTCCGTCGCCTTCCGTCAGCGGGCGGTGAGCCGGGTCACCAGGTCGGCCCAGCCCGCCCCGACCCGGGCCAGTGGCATGCCCAGCCGGGTCGTCAGGTGGTGGACCAGGGCGGTGTCGAGGGACGCCAGCAGGGTGTGGGCGAGCACGTCCACGTCGGCGTCGCCGGTGGCCTGGCGGAGCAGCGTGGTCAGGTGGGCGATGCGGACGCGCCGGGCCGGGGCGGTGAAGCGGCGGTCCGGACCCGGGTCGGCGGCCAGGTAGAGGTCGCGGTGGGCGTGCTCGTGACGCATCACGGCGGGCCCGAAGGCGAGCAGGCGCCGCACCGGGTCCGCGCCCGGGCCGAGCGGCGGGGGTCCGGTGATGAACGCCTCCTGGAGGCGTTGTTCCTGGTGGTCCAGCAGGGCCAGCAGGAGGCCGTTGCGGTCGCCGAAGCGGCGGGACACGGTGCCCTTGCCGACCGACGCCGCGGCGGCCACGGCCTCCATGGTCAGGTTGGCCGCGCCGTGCTCGGCGGCCAGGCGGGTCGCGGCCTCCAGCAGGCGGGCCCGGTTGCGCACGGCGTCGGCGCGCAGCCTCGGTGCCGCGTGCACGGGGGTCAGCGGGAGCACCCGCCCGCGCGGTGCTGTGGGCTCGCTCACGGTCGAAGCCTAGCCGGAAGAGAAACGGACCGTGGTCCGTTTATCGTGGGGTACCGGACCGCGCACCACCCGCACTCACCTGGGGAGCACCCCGATGACCGTTCGCATCCTCGCTCTCGTCGGCAGCCTCCGCGCCGCGTCGCACAACCGCCAGCTCGCCGAGGCCGCCGTCCGGCTCGCCCCCGAGGGCGTCGAGGTGGCGCTGCACGAGGGACTGGCCTCCGTGCCCTTCTACAACGAGGACATCGACGTCGAGGGCGACGTGCCGCAGGCGGCGGCGGAGCTGCGCCGCGCCGTGGGCGACGCCGACGCGCTGCTGCTGTTCTCCCCGGAGTACAACGGCACGATCCCGGCCGTGCTGAAGAACGCCATCGACTGGCTGTCCCGGCCCTTCGGCGCGGGTGCCCTGTCCGGCAAGCCGGTGGCCGTCGTCGGCACCGCGTTCGGCCAGTACGGCGGCGTGTGGGCGCAGGACGAGGCGCGCAAGGCGGTCCGCATCGCCGGCGCCGCCGTGGCCGACGACCTGACGCTGTCCATCCCCGCCTCGGTGACCCGCTTCGCCGAAACCCACCCGGTGGACGACGCCGAGGTGACCGCCCGCCTGGTCGAGGTCCTGGCCGGTCTGTCCGGCCGCGTCGGCGTCGCGGCCTGAGCCCCGCGCGGGCGCGTCCCCGGGTCGCGGGGACGCGCCCGCGACGTGCGCACCGTCCTCGAAGGACCGGACCTGAGCGGGCCGCGTTCGTCGGCGGTTCGATGAGCGGCAACACGATCCGGGCCTGCGCCGCGCGGGCCGGCACGGCCACCACGAGTGCCTCCCGCGCCGCCGCGGCGGCCTCCCTCGCCCCGGTGCGGATCGGAGGCCGTCGTCGACCGGGCCGGTCACGCGACGGACGTCGAGCAGCCGGACGCGTTCGACCGGGGCCTGCTGCGCTCCCGGCCCGCTGACGCCCGTCGGGGCGCCCTCCCGGCCTGTACGGTGGTGCGCGTGGTGACGGAGGCGGGCAGGAGGCCGCGCGCCGAGCAGGTCGGGGCGACGCGGCAGCAGATCCTGACCGCGGCGGAGCGGCTGTTCGCCGAGCAGGGCCTGTACGCGGTGTCGAACCGGCAGATCAGCGCCGCCGCCGGGCAGGGCAACAACGCCGCCGTCGGCTACCACTTCGGCACCAAGGCCGACCTCGTGCGCGCCGTCGTGCGCCGGCACACCGCGCCGATCGAGGCGCTGCGCCGGGCGATGGTCGAGGAGGTCGCCGACCCGACCGACCTGCGCGCCTGGGTGGACTGCCTGGTGCGGCCGGTGACCGCGCACCTCGCCTCGCTGGGCGACCCGACGTGGTTCGCCCGGTTCGGCGCGCAGGTGACGGCCGACCCCGCGTTCCGGGGGATCATGGCCGAGGAGTCGCTCGCGGACCCGTCGCTGCGGCAGGTGCTGGACCGGTTGCACGCGTGCCTGCCCGACGTGCCCGACGCGGTGCGGGCCGATCGCGCCCACATGGTCCGCCACCTGGTCGTGCAAGTCTGCGCCGAGCGGGAACGCGCCCTCGCCGAGGGCTCCGACACGCCGAGGCGCACCTGGGACGAGGCCGCGACCGGGCTGGTCGACGCGATCACCGGGCTGTGGACGGCGCCCTCGACGGCGTCCTCCGCGACGCCGTCGGCGACGGGCTGACGACTTCGGCCTGTCCGCCTGTCCGCAGTCGATCCGTCACAGCGCGTTGCGCCGGACCGGACCGCCGTGGTTAAGTCAGCTGATTGACTCAATGGCTGCGGTGATGGGGTGCGGTGGTGACCACGGGCAACCGGGCGGTCGAGACCCGGGAGCTGATCCTGGCGACCGCCGAGCGGCTGTTCGCCGAGCGCGGCGTCTTCGCGGTGTCCAACCGGCAGGTCGGCGAAGAGGCGGGGCAGGGCAACAACTTCGCCGTCGGCTACCACTTCGGCACCAAGGCCGACCTCGTGCGCGCCATCGTCCGCCGGCACACCGAGCCGATGGAGCGCACGCGCGCGCGGATGCTGGCCGAGGTGGAGCACAGCCGCGAGCCGCGCGACTGGGTGGCCTGCCTGGTGCGCCCGTACACCGCGCACCTGGCCGAGCTGGGCAACCCCACCTGGTTCGCCCGGTTCAGCGCGCAGGTCATGACCGACCCCGGCCTGCGGCGGACCACCGTCGACGAGGCGCTGGCCACCGAGCCGATGCGGCGCATCGTCGACGGGCTCAACCGCTGCCTGCCCGCCGTGCCGCTGCCCGTGCACCTGGAGCGCGGCGCGATGGCCCGCAACCTCATCTCGCACACCCTGGCCGAGCGGGAGGCGGCGCTGGCCGCGGGCGCGCCCACGTCGAAACCCAGCTGGGACGCCGCGGCCACCAGCCTGATCGACGCGATCGTCGGCCTCCTGCTCGCGCCCGTCACCCCGACCGGCGCGTGAGAACCGCGTGCACGAGAACAACGAAGGAGCACAGCACATGAAGGTCACCGTGGACGAGGACAGGTGCTGCGGCGCGGGCTCGTGCGTCCTGGCCGCGCCGGACGTGTTCGACCAGCGCGACGAGGACGGCGTCGTGGTGCTGCTCGACGCCGAGCCCGCCGAGCACCTGCACGCGGCGGTGCGCGAGGCCGCGGGCGTGTGCCCGGCGGCGGCCATCGCGCTGGGTGAGGGCGCGTGACCGCAGCACCCGACGTCCTGGTCGTCGGGGCCTCCGCCGCCGGTCTCGCGACGGCGGAGGCGTTGCGGCGCAAGGGGCACACCGGTGGGCTGACCCTGCTGGGCGACGAACCGCACCCGCCCTACGACCGGCCGCCGCTGTCCAAGCAGGTGCTGGCCGGCACGTGGCAGCCCGAGCGGGCGCGGCTGCGGACCCCCGAACTGCTCGACGGGCTGGGCGCGACGTTCGTCCTCGGCGACCCGGCCGTGTCGCTGGACCCGGTGGCGCGCACCGTCCGGACGGCGTCCGGGACCGTGCTGCGGGCCGACGTCGTGGTCCTGGCCACCGGCGTGCGACCGCGCGTGCTGCCGGACCAGGCGGGACTGGCCGGGGTGCACGTGCTGCGCACCCTGGACGACGCCGTGGCGCTGCGGGCCGCGCTGCTGGGCGGCGGGCGGCTGGTGGTCGTCGGTGACGGCGTGCTCGGCGCGGAGGTCGCGGCCACCGCGTGCGGCCTGGGCCTGGACGTCACCCTGGCCGGCCCGCAGCGGGCCCCGCTGGCGGCCCAGCTCGGCCCGCTGGTGTCGGGTGTCCTCGCCGACGTGCACCGCGAGCGCGGCGTGCGCCTGCGGCTCGGCGCGGCGGTGGCCGGCCTGGCGGGCCGGGACGGGCGGGTCACCGGCGTGCGCCTGGACACCGGCGAGGTGCTGCCCGCCGACGTGGTCGTGGTCGCGCTGGGCGCGATCCCGAACACCGGGTGGCTGACCGGCAGCGGCCTGAGGCTGGACGACGGCGTGGTGTGCGACGCGCGGTGCCGTGCCGCCGACGGGGTCTACGCCGTGGGCGACGTGGCCCGTTGGCACCACGAGGGGCTGGGCGGCCTGCTCCGGCTGGAGAACCGCACGAACGCCACCGAGCAGGCCGTGGCGGTGGCCGACGACATCCTGGGCGCGGGGCGGCCCTACGCGCCCGTGCCCTACTTCTGGACCGACCAGTTCGACGCCAGGGTGCAGGTCCACGGCGTGCTCGCCCCCGGCGCGTCGGTGTCCGTCGTGGACGGCGACGTGGCCGTCCGCCGGTTCGTCGCGCTCTACGAGCGCGACGGCGAGGCCGTCGGCGTCCTCGGCTGGAACATGCCCAAGCAGGCCCGCGCACTGCGGCAGCGGCTGCTGGGGCAGCTGCTCGACCTCGCCGGTTCGCACGTGGAGCCCGGCGAGGTCGAGGAGGCCGGCTTCCGGCGCGCGCCCCGTTCCCGGACAGACCTCTCGGAGGGACAGCGATGACGAGCACCACCGACCCCGCGGGCGGCAGCCCGGCCGAGGTTGCGGACTACCCCATGCCCCGGGCCGAGGGCCGCCCCTTCGACCCGCCGCCCGAGCTGCGGGCGATGCGGGAGCGGGCGCCGATGACCCGCGTGCGGCTGTGGGACGGCAGCACGCCGTGGTTGGTCACCCGCTTCGCCGACCAGCGCGCGGTGCTCGGCGACCCGCGCGTGAGCGCGGACATGACCCACCCCGACTACCCGCGCCAGGCGCCGGGTCCCGGCGGGACGCTGAGCTTCATCGGCATGGACGACCCCGAGCACGCCCGGTTGCGGCGCATGGTCGGCGCGGCGTTCGCGGTGAAGAAGGTCGAGGCCATGCGGCCGATGGTGCAGGGGATCGTCGACCGCGCGGTCGACGCGCTGCTCGCCGGGCCGAAGCCGGCCGACCTGGTGGAGGCGTTCGCGCTGCCGGTGCCGTCGCTGGTGATCTGCGAGCTGCTCGACGTGCCCTACGACGACCACGACTTCTTCCAGCGCAACAGCCGGACGATCATCAACCGCGACTCCGCCCCGGAGCAGCGGGCCACCGCCATGGGCGAGCTGGGCCGGTACCTCGGCGCGCTCGTCGTCGCCAAGCTGGAGAGCCCGGGCGACGACCTGCTGTCCCGCCTCGGCGGGAAGATCAGGTCAGGTGACCTGACCGTGCCCGAGGCCACGCAGATGGCCGTGCTGCTGCTCATCGCGGGCCACGAGACCACCGCGAACATGATCGCGCTGAGCACGTTGCTGCTGCTGCGCCACCCCGACCAGCTGGCGCTGCTGCGCGACTCCGACGACCCCGCCGTCGCCACCCGCGCGGTCGAGGAGCTGCTGCGCTACCTCACCATCACGCACGGCGGGCGCCGCCGGGTCGCGACGGAGGACATGGAGGTCGCGGGCTGCCCGGTCACGGCGGGCGAGGGCTTCGTGCTGCCCAACGAGATCGCCAACCGCGATCCCGAGGCGTTCCCGGACCCCGACCGGCTCGACCTCACCCGGCAGGCCCGCCACCACCTGGCGTTCGGGTTCGGCGTGCACCAGTGCCTCGGGCAGCCGCTCGCCCGCCTGGAGCTGGAGGTCGTCTACCGCACGCTGTACCGGCGCGTGCCGGGGCTGCGGTTGGCCGTCGACTTCGAGGACGTCCCGTTCAAGCACGACGGCTTCGTCTACGGCGTCCACGAGCTGCCCGTGACCTGGTGACGGTCCGCCCGCGCCGCGCGCGGCGCGGGCGCGTCAGCCGGTCGTGCAGGGGTTGCCGTTGAGCGTGAACACCAGGGGCAGCGGGTTCGGGCCCTGGTACGCGCCCACGAACCCGGTGTTCACCGTGGCCCCGGGGGCGAGCACCTGGTCCGAGCCGACGCGCACGGCGGCGCCGGTCTGCGTCCACGTCGCGTTCCACCCGTTGGCCACCTGCTGCCACGGCGTCGGCCAGTCGAACGCGAGCGTCCACCCGTCCAGCGGGTCCTCGCCGGTGTTGGTGACGTCGACGCTGCCGACGAAGCCGTTGCCCCAGTCGGTCGTGTTCGTCAGCCTGACCGAGCACGGCCCGGCGGCGGGCGCGGCGGTGGTGAAGGTCAGCGGCGGCGAGGCCCAGGACACCCGGCCGGCGCCGTCGCGGGCGATCAGGTTGACCGCGTACCGGGTGCCGGGGGTGAGGTTGCGCGCGGTGAACGAGGTGCCGGTCGTCTCCCCCCACTGCTCGGTCGTGGTGCCCAGCCGCCGGTGCACCTCGTACTTGACGCCCGGCGCGGGACGGGCCCACGTCAGGGTGGCCGTGCGGTCGGTGACGGCGTCGACCGCGGGGCGTTCCGGGGCCGCCGGACCGGTGACCGGCGTGGCCGGCCGCAGCACGATCGTGGTGAGCGAGTACGGCGGGAGCACCACCGACCGCGCCGCGCCGGTCGACGTGGTGATGCCGGTGTCACCGGTGGCGAAGGACAGCACCTGCGCCTGCTCGGCGGGCGCGTACCCGGCGTAGTCCAGGGTGACCGGCTTGGACCGCGCGGGGTCCTGGTTGACCAGCAGCACGGCCAGGCCGCCGTCGGGGCGGCGGGCGGCGTGCGCCCGCACCAGCGGGTCGGAGGCGCCGGCCGCGACGAACCGGTCGCCGGGGCGGGCGAACCGGGACGCCATCGCCAGGCCGTGGTACGGCGCGAACGGCGTGTTCAGCGCCGGTTGGCACACCGAGCCGTCGGCGGTGCAGGTGCCGCTGGAGAGCAGGCCGAAGTCGTCGAAGTCGGTCTGCCCGCCGATGGTGGACACCGTCCCGATGCCGTTGTGGACGTTCCACCAGTCCACCGTGAACACGCCGTTGGCCAGCAGGGTCGCGTAGGCGTCCGCGGCGAACAGCGCGCCGGGTTGGGTGTTGCGCCCGTAGGAGGTGTTCACCTCGGTCAGCGCGATGCCCAGCTCCTTGCCCGCGTGGCGGGCGATCTGCTCCCGGGCCATGCGCAGCATCTCCGGCACGCGGTCCGTCTTGGCCAGCACCTCGGCCCCGGTCGCGCCGACGGGGTACCAGTGCAGCACGGCGAAGTCGACCTCCGGCCCGGCGGTCGACAGCACGACCTGGTTCCACGTGCCCGCGTCGCCGGCCGCCACGATGCCGTCCGGCCAGTCGCCCGGCGTGGTGAGGACCGCGCCCACCCGGATCGTCGGGTCGACCGCCTTCATCGCCCGCGCGTACTCCACGACCAGCGCCGCGTACTGGGCCGGGCTCTTGTCCGGGTGGTCGTCGGCCTCCCACTGCGAGCCGTAGTGCCCGTTGCCGTACAGCTCGTTGCCGATCTCCCAGTACTTCACGCCGTAGCCCTTGGTGACGTTGGCGTAGCGCACCCACTCGGCCGCCTCCTGCGGCGTGCCGGTGCCGTAGTTGGCCGTCACCACGGCCTGCGCCCCGGCCCGCCGCACACCCGCCATGAACGTGTCGAAGTCGGTGTTCGGCGCGACGTACCCGCCGGGCGCGGTGTGGTCGCGCCAGTGGTAGATGTCCGAGTACGAACCGCCGGGGTAGCGCATCGCGCCCACCCCGGCCCCCTTGAGCAGGTCGGACACCTCGGGCGTGCCGAGCTGGGCGTCCCAGATCGCGTGGTTCACCCCGATCGCGGCGTCGTCCACTGCCTCCAGCCCGGCGCGCGCGTTCACCGCCACGCGGACGCCGGGTTCGTCCTGCGCCAGCACGGCCGGTGCGGCGAGGGCGGGCATGACGACGGCGGAGGCGACCAGGGTGAGCACGAGCAGGGTGGCGCGCGGTCTCATGGCGGTGTCCTCTGCGACGACGGTGTCCGGGAGCGCTCCCAGGCTGACCGCGCGCCGTCGGGTCTGTCAATCACCACCTTCGGTCGGCCACGGCTCCCGACCCGTCACGCCGAGGCGAGACCCGCCTTGAGGGCGCGGGCGAGGCGCACCGCGCGACGTGCCTGGAAGGACACCGCGTCCAGCTCGACCTGCCCGGGCGGCGTCTGGCCGTTGTCCGAGACGTGGCTGGAGCCGTAGGGGTTGCCGGCCTGGAACTGGATCGGGTCGGCGTAGCCGGGCGGCACGATGACGCAACCCCAGTGGTAGAAGGTGTTGTTGAGCGCGGTGATCGTGGTCTCCTGGCCGCCGTGCGCGGTGGCCGCCGAGGTGAACGACGTCGCCACCTTGTCCACCAGCTTGCCCGCGCCCCACAGCGGCCCCGTGGTGTCGATGAACTGCTTGAGCTGCGCCGCCGGCATGCCGAACCGGGTCGGCGCGCCGAAGATCAGCAGGTCGGCCCACTCCAGGTCGTCCAGCGACGCCTCCGGCAGGTCCTGGGTCTGCCGCGCGTGCGTGGCCCAGCCCTCGTTGCTCGCGATGGCCTCCTCCGGCGCGAGCTCCCGCACCTTCCGCAACCGCACCTCGGACCCCGCCTCCTCGGCGGCGCGCGCCGCGGCCTGGGCCATCGCGTGGACGCTGCCGGTGGCGGAGTAGTAGACGACGGCGGTCCTCAGGTCTGACATGGGCTCTCCAGGTGTCCGGTCGACGTGACTCCACCGGGGCATACCCGCTGAGGGCCGGAGATCACCCGCGACCGCCCGATCGTGGGTCGGCGGGGTGGCCATCCGGTGCGCGGCGGCTGGTCCGCCCCGTGCGGCAGGTGCCGGGCGCGTCGGACCCGACGACTGGGTTCCGGGGCCATGCGCGTGCTGTTCGCCGGCCTGTCCTCCGTCGGCCACACCTACCCGATGATCCCGCTCGCCGTCGCCGCCCGCGACGCCGGGCACGAGGTGCACTGGACCGCGGGCGACGCGGTGCACGAGGCGCTGGCCGCCGACGGGCTGCGGCCCTTCCGCCCGGCGGACTCGTTCCACGAGGTCTACGCCGAGGACCTGGAGCCGGAACTGGCCCGGTTGCGGCCCGACCTCGTCGTGCACGGATGGGGCGTGCCGGGTGCGGCCGTCGCCGCGCGCCGCGTCGGGGTGCCGGGCCTGTGGCACGGGTTCGGCCGCATGTTCCCCGAGGGCATCGGCCTCGCCCCGCCCGCCGAGGCCGTCCCGGGTCTGCCGCACCTCGACATCTGCCCGCCGTCGTTGCAGGACGAGGACTTCCTCGCGACCGCCCGGCGCGTCGCGCTGCGGCCCGTCGCGCTGCGGCCCGTCGCGCACGCAGAACCGGGCGCGCTGCCCGCCCGCCGCGGCTCCCGCGCGCTGGTCCACCTGACGCTCGGCACCGCGTTCGGCACTCCGGAGCTGCTCACCGCCGCCGTCGCGGGCCTCGCGACCCTGGGCGCGCTCGCCGTCGGCGTTCCGCAGCTGCTCCTGCCGCAGGGGGCCGACCAGTTCGTCAACGCCGACGCGCTCGCCGCCTCCGCCTCCGGCGCCGGTCTGCGGCTGCTGCCGGGGGAGCAGGACGCGGAGGCCGTCGCCGACCTCGTCCTCACATTGTTGGCACACCGCGCCCACCGCGACGCGGCGCGCGGCCTCACCGAGGAGATCGCCCGCATGCCGTCGCCGGCCGAGGTCGCCCGCCGGTTGCCGGAGTTCGCCTGAGCCACCCCTCCGGTGGTCGGCGTGCCGACCCGGCCGGAACCGACCTTGTTGCCGGATCGGCAACAAGGTTTGCCGATCCGGTCGCACGGCGCGCATGGTGGTCCCAGGAGGTGGTCCTGATGACCGAGCAGGTGCGCGACAGGTACGACGTGGTGGTGGTCGGCGGCGGCGCCGCGGGGCTGAACGGGGCGTTGATGCTCGCCCGTGCCCGGAGGTCGGTGCTGGTGGTCGACTCGGGAGCGCCGCGCAACGCCCCCGCCGACGGGGTGCACGGGTTGTTCGCCCGCGAGGGCGTGTCGCCGGTCGAGCTGCTGGAGCGCGGCCGGGCGGAGGTGCGCTCCTACGGCGGGCACGTCGTGGCGGGCGAGGTGGGCGCGGTGGTCCGGGAGGGCGCCGGGTTCGCGGTGGAGGTGGCCGGCCGCGCGGTCCGCGCCCGCCGGGTGCTGGTGGCCTCGGGACTGGTCGACGAGCTGCCGGACGTGGCCGGCCTGCGCGAGCGGTGGGGGCGCGACGTCGTGCACTGCCCGTACTGCCACGGGTGGGAGGTCCGGGACCGGGCCATCGGGGTGCTGGCAACCGGGCCGATGTCGGTGCACCAGGCGCTGCTGTTCCGCCAGTGGAGCGACGACGTCGTCCTCTTCGCGCACACCGCGCCCGCACCCACCGACGAGCAGGCGGAACAGCTGGCGGCGCGCGGCATCCGCGTGGTGGGCGGCGAGGTGGCGGCCCTGGAGGTCGTCGACGACCGGATCGCCGGCATGCGGCTCGCGGACGGCTCGGTCGTCGCCCGCGACACCGTCGCCGTGGCCACCAGGATGGTCGCCCGCACCGGTTTCCTGGACGCGCTCGGCCTGCGGCCGGTGCCGCACCCGTCCGGGATGGGCGAGCACGTCGCGGTGGACGCGACCGGTCGCACCGAGGTGCCCGGCGTGTGGGCGGCGGGCAACGTGGCGGACCTGTCGGCACAGGTCGGCGCGTCGGCGGCGGCGGGCGCGGCGGCGGGCGCCCACATCAACGCGGACCTGGTGCTCGAGGACACCCGGCTGGCGGTCGACGCGTACCGCGCCCCGTTCTCCGCCGCGGCCGAGTCGCGGGTGGCCGAACTGGTCGCCGGCAACCGCCGCCACGGCCTGTGACCGCGCCGGCCGTGGCGGGTCAGACGCTGCGGAGCACCGACACCACGGTGCCCAGCACCACGGCCTCGTCGCCGTCGATGACGTCGTAGGCCGGGTTGCGGGGCTCCAGCAGCACGTGGCCGTTGCGGCGGCGGTAGACCTTCACGGTGGCCTCGCCGTCGATCATCGCGGCCACGATCTGGCCCGAGTGGGCCTCCTGCTGGCGGCGCACCACGACGATGTCGCCGTCGCAGATGGCCGCGTCGACCATCGAGTCGCCGCGCACGCGCAGGCCGAACACGGTGCCGCGCCCGGTCAGCTCACGGGGCAGGTTCAGGACGTCGTCCACGTGCTCCTCGGCCATGATGGGCGCGCCGGCGGCGATGTCGCCGACCACGGGCACCGGCACCGAGTCGCCGGCGGGCTCCCGGCCGGCCGGTTCGCGCAGGAACGCGCGCACGTCGATCGGCCGGGACATGCTCGCGCCCCGGCGCAGGAAACCCTTGTCCTCCAACGCGGCCAGGTGCTTCGACACCGACGACGACGAGCGCAGGCCGACCGCGTCACCGATCTCGCGCGTGCTCGGCGAGTGGCCGTGCCTGACCGCCCAGTCCCGGATCACGGCCAGGATGCGCTGCTGGCGCTCGGGCAGGGCCGAGGTGTCCAGGTGGTCGAACTCGTCGAAGCCGTAGGCGGTCACCCGCGTGATCATAGGCGTGGTCCGGCCCGGCTGTCACCGAGGGTGACCGGGTCGGACCAGGTCCGGCACGGCGGTCACGTCGTCGTCGAGCCGGAGCCACCAGCCGCGGTCTGGGTGGTGGTCCGGGAGTTCGGCCTGGCCGAGCCCGCGGGCGCTCGGGCACCAGCAGTTCGCCGTCGTCCAGGCGCAGCACGCGGGGGCGGCCCCGTCGCGGACCGCGGTGTGCTGGACCGCGAGGACGGGCGGCAGGGTGAACCGGGACACGGTGATCACCGTAGCGGCCGGGTCGGTCCACCGTCGCCGAAACCCTTGCGGTACCGGGAATCCCGGTATCGCCCCGACCTCGCGACCGGCGATGATCGGCTCTTGCGGGACTGTGCCATGACGTGCACTCTCAAGGTGGAGATGTTCGTTTCTGTTGGAGCCTGTTCGCCCTGCTGGAGCTGCCAACGATGACCGCTTCCCTGACGCCGCCCGCCGGACTCGCCGCCACGGCCCTCATCGCCCTGCTCGTGTGCGCGGCCCCGGCGGTCCTGCCACCCACCGCTTCCGCCTCCACACCACCCTCTGCCGCCCTCGCCTCCTCAGCCGGGGCGCCCTTCGCGGGAGCCGTCCCCGACCAGAGCACCGCCGAATCCGGCAACCCGTTCGTCGACGGGTGGTACGCCGACCCGGACGTCGCGATCTACGGCGGCCGGTACTGGGTCTTCCCCACCACCTCCGCGCGCTACGCCGAGCAGACCCACCTCGACGCCTTCTCCTCGACCGACCTCGTCCGCTGGACCAAGCACCCGAACGTGCTGACCACGGCGGACGTCCCGTGGGCGGAGTTCGCGGTGTGGGCCCCCGCGCCGATCGAGCGCGACGGGAAGTACTTCCTGTACTTCGCCGCCAACGACATCCAGGACGACTCGGAGGTCGGCGGCATCGGCGTGGCCGTCGCCGACCGCCCCGAGGGCCCCTACCGGGACGCCATCGGCGAACCGCTGGTCGCCGCGTTCCACAACGGCGCCCAACCCATCGACCAGGACGTCTTCATCGACGACGACGGTCAGGCGTACATGTACTACGGCGGCTGGGGCCACGCGAACGTGGTGAAGCTCAACCGCGACATGACGAGCCTCGGCACGTTCGCCGACGGCAGCACGTTCAAGGAGATCACCCCCTCCGGCTACGTCGAGGGCGCGCAGATGTTCAAGCGCGGCGGCCGGTACTACCTGATGTGGTCCGAGGGCGGCTGGACCGGCCCGGACTACTCGGTGTCCTACGCCATCGCCGACTCGCCGACCGGGCCGTTCGCCAAGCTCGACAAGGTCCTCGCGCAGGACCCGGCGGTCGCCCGCGGTTCGGGGCACAACTCGGTGCTCAACATCCCCGGCACGGAGACCTGGTACGTCGTCTACCACCGCAGGCCGCTGAGCGAGACCGACGGGAACCACCGCCAGCTCGCCTACGACCGCATGCACTTCAACGCCGACGGCACCATCCGCCGGATCGCGATGAAGGTGCGCGACGACTTCGCCGACGGCAACGCGCTCGGCTGGAAGACCCGCGGCGGGACGTGGTCGGCGACCGGCGGGCGGTACCGGGCGGGCAGCTCGCCGGGTGGCAAGGCGTTGCTGGACACGAACTTCGCCGACTTCACCCAGGACACCGACGTCACGATCACCTCGGGTGGCGGCGACGCGGGCCTCGCGTTCCGGGTGACCGGCGCGACCGAGGGTGCCGACGCCTACCGCGGCTACTACGCGGGGATCAGCGCGGCGGGCCGGGTCGTCCTCGGCAGGGCCGACGGCACGTGGACCCAGCTGGGCTCCGCCGCAGTCCCCGTGGCGCTCGGCAAGACCCACCGCCTGCGCGTGACGGCGGCCGGCGCGTCGATCCGGGTGTACGTGGACGACCTGGCCACCCCTCGGATCAGCGTCACCGACGCCACCCACCGCGGCGGCGCGAACGGCGTGCGGGTGTTCAACGCCGCCGCCACCTTCGACAACGTCGCAGTCGACCACCTCACGACCGGCCTCGCGCTCGGCAGGCCCGCCACGGGCACGCCGTCGTGCGGCCCGTCGGAGGGACCGGAGAAGGCGGTCAACGGCAGCGTCGGCGGCGGCAACGCGGACAAGTTCTGCTCCTCGGTGGCCGGGGCGCGGCTCCAGGTCGACCTCGGCGCGGTGCGGACCATCGGCCGGTTCGAGGTGGACCACGCCCAGGCGGGCGGCGAGCAGGCCGCCTACAACACCAGGGCGTTCGGGATCTCCGTGTCCGACGACGGCGTCCGGTGGACCCCGGTGGTCGACGTCGTCGACAACACCGCCGCCACCACGGTGCACCCCGTCACCGGGGTGTCCGGCCGCCACGTCCGGCTCGACGTCGCGGTGCCCACGCAGACCGCGGAGCAGGCCGCCCGCATCTACGAACTGCGCGCTTACGGCTGACCGGAGCCGGAAGCGCCTGACGGACCGCCTCGGTGGTCGGCACCCTCGCGGGCCCCGCGAGGGTGCCGACCACCGAGGCTCCCCGTACCCGCGCCCCGGACGCGGTCAGCCGTCCTGGCGGGCCATCACGGCCCACACCGTCTTGCCCTTGTCCCGCCACGTCACGCCCCAGTCCACGCACAGCGTCTGGACCATGCGCAGGCCGTTGCCCCGGGTCGCGCCCAGCCGCGACTGCCCGAGCACGGGCCGGTCCGGCGACTCGTCGTCGACCTCGATCCGGACCGTGTCCGCGTCGCCGGTCAACCGCACCTCCAGCGCGCGGAGGCCGTGGTCGTAGGCGTTGCTCACCAGCTCGGTGACGATGAGCAGCAGGTCGCCCACCTTGTCCTCGTCCAGCCCGTCGACGAAGGCGGCGGTCTTCCGCCGGACGTCCGACAGGGCCGGCGCGACCCCGTCCAGGCCGATCACCAGCGAGTCCGACAACGGCAGGCCGTGCGGCTCACCCACCTGCGGGCCGCCCGACGCACCGCGCACCCGCCGCGCCGGTCACGCCGACTCCTCGTCGCGCGATGCCGCCCGGACCGCGTCCTCGACCCCGTCGTGCAGGGGGAGCAGCGTCGACATCGAGGTCAGCTCCAGCGTGCGGCGCACGTTGCGGCTCGCGACCACGTGCACCCGCCGGCCCGACTCCGCGCCGTGCCGGCGCAGCTGGGCGAGCGCCGCCAGCCCCGACGAGGCGAAGAACGTCACCCCGGACAGGTCGAGGACGAGCGCCCCGGACGCCGTGTCGAGCGCCTCGACCGCGCGGTCGCGCAGCTCGTCGCTGTTGGACATGTCGATCTCGCCGGTCAGGCGCAGCACGACCACGCCACCGTCGGTACCACCGTCGCCCGCCGAGAACCGGGTGTTCGCCTCGCTCACACCGCACATCATGCAGGGCCGCCCCGCCGCGCACCAGACAGCGTGGTCGCGGGCCCATCGCACGGTGCGCCGGCGGTCCCGTCGGCCGCGGGGAAGCCCGCACGACCACGGGCGCACGCCCGGTCGTCCCACGTCAGGACGGCTACGCCCACCGGCTCAGCGCGACCAGCACCAGCACGACGCCCGCGACGGCGGCCAGGACGCCCAGCAGCCCGCCGAGCAGCAGGCCGGTGCCGACCGACCGCCACGGCGGTCGCGCGAACGCGAGCCCGGCGCCCAGCACCAGCGAGCCGAGCGTGACGCCGAGGAACGCGCAGGCGTACTCGCCGCCGCGCCAGCCGTGGACGCGCGACGTGCCGAAGGCGACGACCACGCAGGTCAGCAACGCGGCGGAGACCAGGAACCCCGCGAAGGCCGCGCCCGGTCTGCGCCGTGACCGCCGATACCGCTCCGCCACGCCGTCCACGTCACCCGCGCCGTCCACGTGGCCCAGTCTCGCGAACCGGCGGCGGGCGGCGCATGAGTAGGACTACGCGGCCACTGTGGACACCGCCGCCGGTGGTTCAGTGCACCGCGGGCACGCCGCCGCTGTTCCGCCCGCGTCGCACGATCGTCGCGGAGAGCACCGCGCCGACCAGGCACAGGCCGCCGGTGACCAGAACGGCGGTGTGCATGCCGGAGACGAACGCCTGCGCCGCGCCCTGGTGGACGGCGGCCTGCACGTCGGCGCCCACGCCCGGCAGCACGGGGGTCACGCCCATCGCGACCGCGTCGTGCGCGCCGGTCAGGCCGTCGGCCAGCGGGGCGGGCACCCCGGCGGACAGGAAGGAGTCGCGCAGGACCGATCCGACCCGGCTGCCCAGCACCGACACCAGCACCGCCGTTCCCAGCGCGCCGCCGACCTGGAGCGCGGTCGCCTGGAGGCCGCCGGCGACGCCGCCGTCGCGCACCGGGGCGTTGCCCACGATCGCCTCCGAGGACGCGGCCATCACCATGCCCACGCCGAGGCCGAGGGCGAGGAAGCACGGCCACATCGTCGCGTAACCGGAGTCCACGCCGAGGCCGAGCAGGCCGAACGACGCGCCGGCCTGGAGCACCATGCCCAGGGTGAGCGTCAGGCGGGGGCCGTACCGGTCGGTCAGCGCCGCGCCGAGCGGGCTGGCGACCATCGACGCCAGGCTCAGCGGCAGGGTGAGCACGCCGGCCTCGACGGCGCCGTACCCCCGCACGTTCTGGAGGTACAGCATGAGGAAGAAGATCGAGCCCAGCAGCACGAAGAAGTTCACCGCGGTGACCGCCGCGGCCACGCTCAACGACGGGTTGCGGAACAGGCGCATCGGCAGCAGCGGGTGCGCGGTCCGGTTCTCGACCACGACGAACACGGCCAGCAGCGCCACGCCGAGCGCCAGCAGGCCGAGGGTCCTGGGTGAACCCCAGCCCCAGGACTCGCTCTGCACGACGGGGTAGACGATCGCGATCATGCCGAGCGCGAGCAGCGCCACGCCGGGGAGGTCGAACCGGTGGTGCCCCGTGCCGTCCTTGCTCTCCGGCAGCACGAGCAGGCCCACGACGAGGCCGAGCAGGCCGATCGGGGCGTTGACCAGGAAGACCGACTCCCAGCTCACGTGCTCCACCAGCAGGCCGCCGACGATCGGGCCGGCCGCGGTGGACACCGACGAGACGGCGGCCCAGATGCCGACCGCCGCACCGAACCGGCGGGGCGGGAAGACCGCCCGCAGCAGGCCCAGCGTGTTCGGCATCATCAGCGCGCCGCCGAGCCCCTGGAGCGCCCGGAAGGCGATGACGCCCGCGGTGGAGCCGACCACCGCGATGGCCACCGAGGCGAGGGTGAACAGGACCAGGCCGGCCAGGAAGAACGTGCGGCGGCCGAACCGGTCGCCGAGCTTGCCGCCCAGGATCAGCGCGGCGGCCAGCGCGAGCAGGTAGGAGTTCGTCACCCACTGGAGCTCGGACAGCGACGCGTTCAGGTCCTGGCCGATGTAGGGGTTGGCGATCGCCACCACGCTGCCGTCGAGGCCGACCATGAACAGGCCGAACGCGACGGCGACCAGCGTCCACCAGGGGTTGGTGCGCGGGCTGCGCCGTTCTCGTGCCGCCTCCGGTCGAGCGCCGGCCAGGACGGGTGTGTCGTGCACGGGTGTTCCCCTTCGAGGTGTGTTCGCGTGGAGGTGTCCACGGTGGAGGTGACCGGCGACGGGCCGGGACGACCGGTCGGGGCGGGTCAGCCGAGGGCGTCCAGCAGCGCGGCCAGTGCGGGCAGGGCGCGCAGGACGGCGTCGGCCTGCGCGGGGTCCACGCGCCGCAGCCCCTCGGCGAGGACGTCGCCCATGGCGGCGTCGGCCCCCTCGATCCGGGCGCGCGCCTCGTCGGTGACGTGCAGGTGCGCGACCCGGCGGTCCTGGTCGTCCTGCGCCCGTGTCAGCAGCCCGGCCTCCACGAGCTGGGAGACCAGCGTGCTCACGTTGGTGGGCTGCATCAGCAGGACGTCGGCCGCCTCGCGGACCGTGATCCCCTCCCGCCCGCCGACGAGCCGCAGCAGCGCCAGCTGGTTCTCCGGTGGCTTGGGGTGCGGGAAGTCCCGCGCCATGCGCCGGTCGACCACGCGGTGCAGGTCGCTGAGGAGCACGGCGAACCGCGTGGTCGACGAGGTGTCGGGGGTGGGTCGCTCGGTCACCCGACGAATGTACCTATGAAGTCATAGGTACAGCTCCATACTGATTTGGTGACGTGCCGCACCCCGTGGGCGCGCCTCGGGCGCGGGCGCCCCTCAGGAGCCCAGCACGAGCGCGACCCCGGCGAGGACGGGGACCGACAGCACGGTGCTGACCAGGACGGCGTCCCGGGCCGGCACGACGCCGCGGTCGTAGGTCGTGGCGTAGACGAACACGTTCTGCGCCGTGGGCAGGGCGGACGTCACGGTGACCGCCAGCAGCGCCGCGTCGTCCAGCCGGAGCACCCAGCGCCCCAGCGCGTACGCCGCCGCGGGCTGCACCACCGCCTTGAGCGCGACGGCCAGCCACACCTGCCCGGCCGCCTCGCCCGCGGCCGGCCGGGGCGCGCCGTGCAGGCTCGTGCCGTACGCCAGCAGGGCCGCCGGGACCGCGAGGCCGGCCAGCAGCTCCACCGGCCGCAGCACGAGGGCGGGCGGCTGCCACCCGGTCTCGGCGAGCACGAGCCCGAGGGCGCAACCGATGACGACCGGCGTGCGCAGCGGTTGGCCGAGCAGCCGCAGCGGCGACACCCGGCCGTGCGACGAGGCGAGCACCGCCAACCCGACCGGCGCCAGCACCAGCACCTGGAACAGCAGCACCGGGGCCACGATCGACGCGTCGCCGAGCACGTACACCGCGATGGCCACGCCCAGGTTGCCCGCGTTGACGTAGGACGTGGCCAGCGCGCCGATCGCCAGCTCCGCCGCCGGCATCCGCCACCGCCACCGGCCGACGGCCACGAAGAGCAGCGCGCACAGCACCGCGCTGCCCGCCGTCGCCACCAGCGTGGGCGAGAACAGCGCCGACGGGTCGGCGTCGGCGAGGGTGAGCAGCAGCAGCGCGGGCGTCGCGACGTAGAACGACAGCCGGGACAGCACCACGGCCGCACCGTCGCCCAGGACGCCCGTGCGGGCGGTCACCCACCCGACCGCGATGACCGCGATCAACGCGCTGAAACCGCCCAGCACGGCGTTCACGCCACCGCCCGCGCCGTCATCGGGTCTCCTCCACCGGGGACGGTCAGCGGGACTCGTCGACGACGACGCGGTCGACGGTCCAGGCGCGGGCCTGGTCGCTCATCGTGATGCCCAGACCGGGGCGGTCCGACAGGTGCATCCGCCCGCCGCCGATCGCCAGGCGCTCGTCGAACAGCGGGTGCAGCCAGTCGAAGTGCTCCACCCACGGCTCCAGGGGGTAGGCGGCGGCCAGGTGCACGTGGATCTCCATCGCGAAGTGCGGCGCGATCGGGAGGTTGCGGTGCTCGGCGAGCGCGGCGAGCTTGAGGAACTGGGTGATGCCGCCGATCCTCGGCGCGTCGGGCTGGAGGACGTCCACCGCGCCCTGCCTGATCAGCTCGTGGTGCTCGGCGACGCTGGTCAGCATCTCGCCGCCGGCGATGGCGGTGTCCAGCGCCCCGGCCAGCCGGGCGTGGCCCTCGGCGTCGTAGGCGTCGAGCGGCTCCTCGATCCAGACCAGGTCGAACTCCTCCAGCGCACGGCCCACGCGCATGGCGGTGGGCCGGTCCCACTGCTGGTTGGCGTCGACCATGAGCGGCACGGCGTCGCCGACGTGCTCGCGCACGGCGGCCACCCGGCGCAGGTCCTCGGCCCGGTCCGGCAGGCCCACCTTCACCTTGATGCCCCCGACGCCGGACTCCAGCGCGCGGGTGGCGTTGTCCTTGAGCCGCTCCACCGACTCGTGCAGGAACCCGCCGGAGGTGTCGTAGCAGCGCACCGAGTCGCGGTGCGCGCCGAGCAGCTTGGCCAGCGGCAGGCCCGCGCGCTTGGCCTTGAGGTCCCACAGCGCCACGTCGATCGCGGCCAGCGCCTGGGTGGCCGCGCCGCTGCGGCCCACCGACGCGCCCGCCCACACCAGCTTGGTCCACAACCGCCCGATGTCGCTGGGGTCCTCGCCGATCAGGTCGGGGGCGACCTCGCGGGCGTGCGCGAACTGGGCCGGGCCGCCGGCGCGCTTGGCGTAGCCGAACCCGACGCCCTCCAGCCCCGCCTCGGTGCGGATCTCGGCGAACAGGAAGGCCACCTCGGTCATCGGTCGCTGCCGCCCGGTGAGGACCTTGGCGTCGCTGATGCCGGTGGGCAGCGGGAGGGTCACCGAGGACAGGGTCACCGAGGCGATCCGGTCGAGCACGGCGGGGGAGCGGCCTGCCACGTCAGGAGACCTCGCCGACGAGCGCGGTCAGCTCGGCCAGCTCGTCCGCCGTGAGGTCGCTCAGCGGCGGGCGCACCCGACCGCCGTCGCGGCCCGCTGCGGTCAGCCCGGCCTTGACGATGGACACCGCGTAGCCGCGGTCGCGGTCGCGGATGTCGAGGTAGGGGATGACGAAGTCGTCGAGCATCCGGTAGACGGCGGCGCGGTCCTGGGCGCGGACCGCGGCGTAGAACTCCAGGGCGAACTCGGGCAGGAAGTTGAACAGCGCCGACGAGTACGTGCTCATGCCGAGCTGGAGCAGCGGCAGCGCGAAGGTCTCGGCGGTGGGCAGCCCGCCGATGTAGATCAACCGGTCGCCGACCCGGGCGTACGTGCGGGTCAACCGCTCGATGTCGCCGACGCCGTCCTTGAGGCCGATCAGGTTGGGGTTGCGGTCGGCCGCCTCGGCCACGACGGCGTCCGACAGCACGGCGTTGGCCCGGCTGTAGACGACCACGCCCAGGTCGGTGGCCCGGCACACGGCGGTGATGTGCTCGACCAGGCCGCGCGGGCCGGCCTCGGTGAGGTACGGCGGGAACAGCAGCACGCCGGAGGCGCCCGCCTCCTGGGCGGCCCTGGCCTGGGCCGCGGACGACGCGGTCCCGCCGGTGGCGGGTGCGACGACCGGCACCGCGCCGGCCACCTCGTCCACGGCGACCCGGACCACGCGGTCGACTTCGGCCGGGGTGAGCGAGAAGACCTCGCCGGTGCCGCCCGCGGCGAACAGGCCGGCCACGTCGAACCCGGCCTGCCAGGCCAGGTGCTCGCGGTACCGGGCCTCGTCGAACTCCAGCGCGTCGTCGAAGTGGGTGACCGGGAAGGACAGCAGACCGGACTCGAGCCGGTCGGCGAGAACGTCGGGGGGCATCAGCGTCACGGTGTCGGTCCTCGGTCCGGCGGGCCGCCGCGCGGTGCCGCGGGCGGTGGGGTCGTCGTCACCGTACGAACGCGCCACGATGCCTGTCCAAGTGTTGTTCCGCATTGCTCAATACCTTGACGGTATCAGCCGACCGGACGTCACGGCAGCGGCGCGTGGTCCTCCAGCGCTCCCAGCACCCGCCACAGCGCCGGGTTGGCCGACGCGCGCAGCCACAGCAGGTGCAACTCCACCGGCTCGGGCACGGCGGTGGCCAGACGCACGAACCCCACGCCCTCGATGGACAGCCGCGCCGCGGACTCCGGCACGAACGCGACACCCCGGCCCGCCGCCACCAGCCACAGCATCGTGAGCACCTGGCTCACCGCGTGCACGGTGTTCCCGCGCGCGATCGGCACCGCCCCCACCACGAGGTCGTGGAAGTAGCGCGCCTTCGTGGGCGAGTGCATGACCACCGGCTCGGACGCCACGTCGGCGGCCGTGACCAACGGCCCCGCACCGAGCAGCCGGTGTCCGGTGGGCGCGGCGATGAGCAGCGCCTCCCGGTGCAGCAGGCGCGAGCCGAACGTGGCGTGGTCGAACGGCGGGCGCGCCAGTCCCAGGTCGACCTCCTCGTCGAGCAGGCCGGCGACCTGCTCGCGGGTCACCATCTCGACGAGGTCGACGTCGAGGTCCGGCAGCTCGGCGGACAGCCGGTTGAGCAGGGTGCCCAGCACGCCGTAGGCCGAGGCGGCGGTGAACCCGACGCGGATCAGGCCGCTGGAGCCCGACGACACCCGGCGCGCCTGCTCGGGGGCGGCGTCGGCCAGCACCAGCAGCCGCCGCGCCTGCGCCAGGAAGACCCGGCCGGCGGCGGTGAGGGTCACCCTGCGGTTGTCCCGGACCAGCAGCTGCGCGCCGACCGCGCGTTCCAGTTTCTGGATCTGCCTGCTCAACGGCGGCTGGGTCATCTTCAGGCGCGCGGCGGCCCGACCGAAGTGCAGCTCATCGGCCACCGCGACGAACCCGCGCAGCTGCTCCAGCGTGAACGCCATGCCCGGAAGGTATCAATCCGCGCCCGTTCTGATCGGATGCGCATGACGGCACTCCGCGCTCGCCACCCGCGTCGGCGGAACCACCCGTGCTGGAACGGTACAGTCGGCAGGTGCGCGCTGGTAGGTTGCCGCACGTGGAACGGGTCGACGCGGTGGGCGGGGCGCGCAGGGCGACCATCAAGGACGTCGCCGCGCGGGCCGGTGTGTCGCCCTCGGCGGTGACGATCGCGCTGCACGACAAGCCCGGCGTGTCGGCGTCCACGCGCGAGCGCATCCTGGAGGCCGCGCGGGAGCTGGGGTGGCGGCCCAACCTTGCCGCGTCGTCCCTGGCCGGTCGCGCCGTGCACACGGTGGGGCTGGTCATCGCGCGCCCGGCGCGGATGCTCGGGCTGGAGCCGTTCTACATGGAGTTCATCTCCGGCATCGAGAGCGTGCTCGTCCGCCGGTCGTGCTCGCTGCTGCTGCGGCTGGTGGAGGGCGACGGCGAGGTCGAGGTCCACCGCGAGTGGTGGCAGGGCGGGCGGGTCAACGGCTGCGTCCTGGTCGACCTGCGCGTGGACGACCCGCGCATCGACGCGCTGGCCTCGATCGGGCTGCCCGCGGTGGTGGTGGGGCACCCGAGCCTGGCCGGGCCGTTCACCTCGGTGTGGACGGACGACGCCGCCGCCGTCGAGGAGGCCGTGCGCTACCTGGCCGCGCTGGGGCACCGGCGCGTCGCGCGGGTCAGCGGGCCGGTCGAGCTGGGGCACAGCGCCATCCGCACGGACGCGTTCACCGAGGTCTCCCGCCGGCTGGGCCTGGAGGCGCGCACCGTCGTGGCCGACTTCTCCGCCGACCAGGGCAGCCGGGCGTGTCGGAACCTGCTGCTGGAGAGCGAACGGCCCACGGCGATCGTGTTCGACAACGACGTGATGGCCGTCGCGGCGCTGGGAGTGGCGGCGGAGTTCGGCCTGTCCGTGCCCGGTGACCTGTCCCTGCTGGCGTGGGACGACTCCCAGCTGTGCCAGCTCACGCGCCCGACGCTGTCGGCGATGCGGCACGACGTGTTCTCGTTCGGCGCGCAGGCGGCCGGGACGCTGTTCGACGTGATGGCAGGGGTGACGCCCCCGGCACACCGCGCGCACGTGCCGAGCCTCGTCCCCCGCGGTTCCACGGCGCCGCCCCGCCGATGAGCGGGGTTTCGGCTGTGACCGGCACTAGTGCGTTTTAGTAGATGGTCTTGACAGTGTGATGCGAGACACCTACTTTTGTCTTGTCCAGACCTGTCTTGTCCGGTGTGCACAGGGGAAATCCCTGTCGAACGGTGCGCGCGGGCCAGGTGGAGCGTTCAACCTCAACCCTGCTCCGGATCGTCCGGTCATGCCCCGGCACGTCCGACAAGAGGAGAACACCGTGCACCCCGTCCCCCGGCGCGTCCCGGCCGCGCTGCTCGCCCTGCTGACCGCGTTCGGCCTCGCGGTGGCGATCACGCCGCAGGGTTCCGCGTTCCCCGCCTCGACCAGGCAGGCCGTGATCGACCACCTGGCGTCCATCACCGGCCGCAACACCATCTCCGGGCAGCACAACAAGGAACCCGCGAACCTGCCGGGCCAGTACACGCAGCAGGTCAAGGACATCACCGGTCAGTACCCCGGCCTGTGGGGCGGCGACCTGATGTTCCGCCCCGAGGACGTCGCCAACCGGCAGCGCGTCGTGGACCAGGCCAAGACCGAGTGGGCCAACGGCTCCCTGGTCGCCCTGACCTGGCACGTGTGCACGCCCACCGGTGGCAGCGGCTGCCAGTTCGACGGCGGCGTGAAGACGCGGATCAGCGACCGGCAGTTCGCCGAGGTCGTCACCGACGGCACCGCGCTCAACGCCGCGTGGAAGCGCCGCCTGGACGAGGTCGTGCCCTACCTCCAGCAGCTCAAGGCCGCGGGCGTCCCGGTGCTGTTCCGCCCGCTGCACGAGATGAACGAGTCGTGGAACTGGTGGGGCAACCGGCCCGGCCCGGACGGCGGCGCGAAGCTGTTCCGGATCACGCGGGACCACCTGGCCGGCAAGGGCCTGGACAACCTGATCTGGGTGTGGAACGTCCAGGACAACCCCGCCGGCGACTGGGCGGCCTACTACCCGGGCGCGCAGTACGTGGACGTGGTGTCGCTCGACGTCTGGTACAAGCCGTACCCCAGCCAGGCCGACTACCAGCAGGTGCAGGCCATCGCGGGCGGCAAGCCCATCGCGATCGCCGAGATGGGCAAGGTGCCGAACGCGTCCCTGCTGGACGGCCAGACCCGCTGGTCCTACTTCATGGTCTGGTCCGAGCAGTTGCGCGGCAACAACTCCAACGCCGAGATCCAGGCCGGCTACTTCCACCCCCGCGTGCTCAACCAGGGCGAGTTCACCATTCCCGGCGGCACGGCGCGCGGCGGCCCGATCACCGGCTCGGGCGGCAAGTGCGTGGACGTCGCCGGCGCCGGCACGGCCAACGGCACACCCGTGCAGCTGTGGGACTGCAACGGCACGGCGGCGCAGACGTGGACGGCGGGCGGCGACGGCACGTTCCGCGCGCTGGGCAAGTGCCTGGACGTGACGGGGCAGGGCACGGCCAACGGCACGCCCGTGCAGCTGTGGGACTGCAACGGTTCGGGCGCGCAGCGGTGGCAGGTCCAGAGTGGACAGCTGCGCAACCAGCAGTCCGGCCGGTGCCTCGACGTGCCCGGCGGGAACACCGCCGCCGGCACCCGCCTGCACGTCTGGGACTGCAACGCCAACGCCTGGCAGAGGTGGAGCACCCCGGCCTGAGCCGGTGTGCGGCGGGCCGCGCCGACCGGCTCGCCGCACACCGGCAGGTGGACGAGGGGCGCTGCCGTGGAGCCGGCCCGGATCGACGACCAGGTGCACGTGGTCACCGGGACGAACGAGTGTCCTCCTCCCGCCCGGCACCGGCGGGACGTGGACGATGCGAACCCGGGAAGGATGGCCGATGGCCGTTACGCGTCTGCTGTCGGGAGCGTTCTGGCTGACCACGCTGGTCCTCTCGGTCGCCTTCCGGGACGAGGCCCCCGGTGCGCTCCCGGCGGTCCTGGCAGGAGGAGTGGTCCTGCTCCTCGGGGGAGTCGTCATGCGCGCGGTCGACAAGCGCCGGCACCGGCCCCCCGACCGCTGAAGCCCCGACCCACCCGGTCGACTGGTGCAGGATGACGTGGTGCGGGTGGCGTTCCGGAGTGCGGCCCCTGGGAGGAAGAGGATGAGCGTGCCGGTCGGGTACCTCCACCGCGAACCGCCGGTCGACCCCGAACTGATCGCACGGCTGGAGGAGCGGATCGGTCACGCCCTGCCCGACCGGTACCGCGACTACCTGTTGGAGCAGGACGGTGGTCAACTCGACGAGAACGACCGCGGAGTCGACTCGATCTTCAGCTTGGGCGGGACGTCCCGCTGCGTGGGCACGTGGGAGAGCCTGGACACCTACCGGGATCGGGTGCCGCCGTGGTTGTTGCCGGTTGCCGACGACGGTGCGGGCAACCTCTTCGGCATCTCGCTGCGACCGGGCGATCGCGGCTCGGTGTGGTTCTGGGACCACGAGGGGCAAGCGGATGACGGCCTGCCGCCCGCCGAGGACAACGTGACGCCGGTCGGGGAGAGCTGGGTGGAGTTCCTGGACGGCTTGACCCCTGGCTGAAAGCCGCTCCGGGATGCCGCTCGTGGACCCGCCTGGTGCGAACGCACGACTCGCGCGGCGCGAACGCACGACTCGCGCGGCCTGGACGTACGACTCGCGCGGCCTGGACGTACGACACGCGGGTATCGTGGGGGTGGGCTCCGGGCGGCCCGCCCTCCGCGCACTGGTGAACGCCCGGTGGGACAGGCAGCCGACCCCGGTCCAGTGACCAGTGGCAGGCCGCGGCAACGCGGGGACCCGCCGGCGACCGCCGCTGGAGGAAGCCGGACCATGACCACCGTCGACGACGCCAAGGCGATGGCGCGCCGGTTGCGAGCCGGGCTCGCGGCCTCGGGCACCGCCATCACCCACTCCCGGGCGCTGGAACTGGTCGCGCACCAGCTCGGCCACCGCGACTGGAACACCCGCCACGCGGCACTGTCCGCACCCGCCGGTCCGCTGCTGGTACCCGTCCTGCGCACCTTCCCCGGTGACCAGGCGCACGCGTTCTACTGCGACTACCTCGGTTTCCGGGTCGACTGGGAGCACCGCTTCGAGGGCGGCCTGCCGCTGTACCGGCAGGTCTCGCGCGGCGGTTGCGTGCTGCACCTGAGCGAGCACCACGGCGACGCCACCCCCGGCTCGGCGGTGCGCGTCGCGGTCTCCGACCTGACCCGCCTGCACGCCGAGCTGCACGCCACCCGCTACCCGCTGCGCCCCGGCGTCGAACCGCAGCCGTGGGGCCGGGACATGACCGTGCCCGACCCCTTCGGCAACCGGATCACCTTCCACGAGCCCGCCGGACCCGGGGCGTCGGTGATGGTGATCGCCGGCAGGGGCTGACGCGGCACGCCGGACGTGCGTCAATGGTCCCGTGATCGCGAACAGCCCGTGGGCGCGCACCGAGCGGCTCGAACTGCGCCGGTGGGCGCCGGAGCACCTGGAGGGGCTGCGCGCGCTCGCCGCGCTGCCCGAGGTCGTGCGGTACGTCGGCGACGGCACGCCGTGGGACGACGCGACCGTGGCGGCCAAGCACGAGGCCGCGCTGGAGCACTGGCGGCGATCGGGGTTCGGCTGGCTGGCGGTGCTCGACGCGCCGGGCGCGTCCGTCGGGCTGGTCTCGGTGAACGAGCGGTCGGTCGGGGAGTCGGGCATCGGCGTGCCCGCGGTGGAGATCGGGTACTGGGTCGCCCCGGCCGCCTGGGGGCGCGGGTACGGGACCGAGGCCGCCGGAGCGGTCGTCGACGCGCTGTTCGCCCGCGGGCTCGCCGACCGCCTCGTCGCCCGTCACGACCGGGCCAACACGGCGTCGGGGCGGCTGCTGGGGAAGCTCGGGTTCGTGCCGCACCACGCGGTCGGCGCCCTGGTGTACTCGGTGCTCGAACGCCCCGGCGGGTAACCCCGGGCGCACGGGTCCGACCCGGTCCCGGGGCGGGCCGCCGGCCGGTGCCGTCCGTCAACCCCCGACACCCCGGGGTGTCGGCCGCAGCACCAGCACGACGAAGCCGAGCACGCCCCGGTAGCCGCCGAGCCGGGCCGTCCGGTGCGCGGCCGACGCCTCCAGCGCCTGCCGGTGGTCCGGGTGGTCGGGGTGGTCGAGCGCCCACCGCGCGAGCGAGCCGGTCCAACTCCACTCGTACTCGTCCCACTCGGCGAGCGTGCCCACGTGCCCGTGCACCGGCGTCCAGCCGTCGGCCACGACGGACGCGACGGTCGAGGCCAGGTCGGTGGACCCCTGCGGCCCGGCCTCGACCTCCGCGCGCACCTACGGTGACGGTTCGCGCTCCCGGAAGCAGTCGCCGAGCACGAGGACGCCGTCGGCCGCGAGGTGCTCCCGGGCGGCGGCGAGGGCGGGGAGCAGGGCACCGAACGCGTAGGCCGCGCCGACGCCGAGCACCACGTCGGCGCGGCGGGTCGGGCGGTAGGTCGTCACGTCGTGGCGCACGGGTTCCAGCCGGTCGGCGACGCCGCAGCGGAGCGCCTCGGCGTGCGTGCGGTCGAACCCGGCGTCGGAGATGCCGACGTCCACGGCGGTCGCGGCGTCGTGCGCCTGGAGGGCGCGCGGCAGCCACGCGTCCCTCCCCGCGGCCCAGGTCGAGCAGGTGGGCGTCCGGTGCGCCCGCATTTCCGACCGGGCGCACTTGTGTGTAACCATAAGTAACAGTAATCTTGGGTAACAGGAACGGACCGCAGGCCATCGTCCTCAGGGAGCCCCACATGACCAGCGTCGACACCCACGACCGCGCGAGCGCGGACCGGTCCGACCGCCAGGCCGTCGCGCGCAGGTTGTTGGACTCGTCGGAGCAGCTGTCCTACGACCCCGTCCAGGAGGTCGACTGGGAGACGCCGCTCGACACCGACCACCACGGCACGAGCCCGGAGTGGAGCACCCTGTACGGCACGTCCTACTGGGACGAGATGACCCCCGGGCAGCAGCGCGAGCTGACCCGCCAGGAGGCGGCGTCCGTGGCGAGCACCGGGATCTGGTTCGAGATGATCCTCCAGCAGATGGTGCTGCGGGACTTCTACGCCAAGGACCCGACGGACCCCGCGTTCCAGTGGGCGCTGACGGAGATCGCCGACGAGTGCCGGCACTCGATCATGTTCGCGCGCGGCGCGGCGAAGCTGCGGGCGCCCGCGTACCGGCCGCGCCGGTTGGTGGTCGAACTGGGGCGGGCCTTCAAGACCGTCGCCTTCGGCGAGGCCGCCTACGCCGCCATCCTGGTGGCGGAAGAGGTGCTGGACGTCATGCAGCGCGACTGGATGCGCGACGAGCGGGTGGCGCCCTTCGTGCGCACCATCAACAACATCCACGTGGTCGAGGAGTCGCGGCACATGAAGTTCGCCCGCGACGAGACCCGCGAGCGGCTCAAGGGCGCCGGGTGGCTGCGCAAGCAGGTCAACGCCGTCGTCGTGGCCGGCGCGTCGTACGCCATCGTCACCAGCATGGTCAACGACGCGGTCTACGCCAACGCCGGGCTCGACCCCGCCCGCGCGATCCGCGAGGCCAGGGCCAACGAGCACCACAAGTCGATGCTGCGGTCCAGCTGCGCCGGGTTGATGGAGTTCCTCGACTCGTGCGGGCTGCTCACCAAGGCGTCCCTGGTGTTCTACAAGCGCGCGAACCTCATCTGACGCCCCATGGCCTACGCGATCACCCAGACCTGCTGCAACGACGCGTCCTGCGTCGCCGTCTGCCCGGTCAACTGCATCCACCCCACACCGGACGAGCCGGACTTCGGCACCACCGAGATGCTCTACGTCGACCCGCGCGCGTGCATCGACTGCGGCGCGTGCGCGGACGCGTGCCCGGTCGACGCGATCTTCCCGGTGGACGCGCTGAGCGCGGCGATGGAGCCCTACGCCCGGATCAACGCCGAGCACTACGCCGACCGGGACGTGATCGCGGAGGCGGCGGACCCCTCGCCGAACTTCCACCGGTGGGCGCCGCCGGTGTTCGACCGCACCATTCCCGGCGACCTGGAGCCGCTGGACGTGGCGGTGGTCGGCACCGGCCCCGCCGGCATGTACGCCGTCGAGGACCTGTTGCTGCACACCAACGCCCGGGTCACCCTGATCGACCGGCTGCCCGTCGCGGGCGGCCTCGTGCGGTACGGCGTCGCGCCCGACCACCCGTCGACGAAGAAGATCGGCGACGTGTTCGCGCGTTTCCACACCCACCCCCGGCTCCGGCTGCGGCTGGGCGTCGAGGTGGGGCGGGACGTCACCGCCGACGAGCTGGCGGCGCGGCACGACGCCGTGGTCTACGCCGTGGGCGCCGCCGCGGCCCGCCCGCTCGGCATCCCCGGCGAGGAGCTGCCCGGCAGCCTCGCCGCGACGACCGTGGTGGCCTGGTACAACGGGCACCCCGACGTGCCGGCGGACGCGGTGGACCCGTCGGCCGAGCGGGTGGTCCTGGTGGGCACCGGCAACGTCGCGCTCGACGTGGCGCGCATCCTCACCGCCGACCCCGCCACCCTGGAGGGCACGGCCATCGCGCCGGGGGCGCTGGCCCGGCTGAGGTCGGGGAAGGTGCGCGAGGTCGTGCTGCTCGCCCGGCGCGGCCCGGACGTCGCCGCGTACACCAGGCCGGAGCTGCTGGCGCTGCTCGGGCGCGACGACCTGGACGTGGTGGTCGACGCGCACGACCCGCGCACGGCCGCCGCGATCGACGCCGCCGCGCCAACCGGGAAGGCCGGGCTGCTCCGGGGCGTCGCGCGGGAGGCAGTCGACTGGTCCGCACCGCCCCCTCGGGGCACGCGGCGCATCGTGCTCCGCTTCCACTCCGCGCCGCTGGAGGTCGTCGGCGACGCGGAGGTGCGGGGGCTGCGCGTCACCGGTCCCGACGGCGACGTGGAGATCGCCGCCGGCCGGGTGGTGCGGGCGGTCGGCTACCGCGGCACCCCGCTGCCGGGCCTGCCGTTCGACGAGGTCACCGGCACGGTCCCGCACACCGGTGGGCGCGTCGCGGGGCGGACCGGGGCCTACGTCGTGGGGTGGGCCAAGCGCGGCCCGTCCGGCGGCATCGGCGCGAACCGGGCCGACGCCGCCGAGACGGTGGGCACGCTGCTGGCCGACGTCGCCGCCGGCCGGCTGCCGGTGCGGACCAGGCGCCCGCCGCTGCTCACCGTGCTCGCCTCCCGGCTCCGCCGGAAGGGCTGACCGGCCACGGGGGTTGCGACGTCCTGCCCCACGGGTACCCGTGGGGCAGGAACCGAGCCGTCTTCGCGATGGAGGAACCCGTGACGAGCGAGCTGCCGGGGCACGGTGCGAGCGCCCCCCGAGAGGTGAACACCGGCGTCGAGGCCCAGTTGGACAAGGCGGCCGAGGAGGTGGCCCGGCGCTTCGGCGAACGCGTCGACCACGACGTGGTGCGGCAGGCGATCGGCGACGCCTACGGGCGGTTGGCCCGCAGGTCCCGGTTCGTCGGGTTCCTGCCGCCGGTCGACGCGCGGTCGGACTGGCAGGACGCCGAGCACCGCCCGGTCGCCTGAACCGCCGCCCGCACGCCGACCCCGGTCAGACCGACTCGGGTGTGGCGGTCGCCCGTTCGGTCAGGTCCCCGCGGTCGCGCCGCCGGTCCAGGCGGTCGAACAGCGAGAGCACCGGTGTCGCCATGGTGGTCGTCACCAGGGCCACCACGACCAGGGCGCTGAACAGCGCCGGGGTGACGATGCCCGCCGCGAGCCCCACGTTGAGCGCGATGAGCTGCATGAGGCCGCGGGCGTTCATCAGCGCCCCCACCCGCAGCGCCACCGACCGCGGTTCGCCCGCCGCCCGCGCGGCCAGCCAGCAGGCGCCGAACTTCCCCAGGATCGCCACGGCGACGCACGCCGCGGTGAACAGCAGCAGCGACCCGCTGCCCAGCAGCGCGAAGTCGGTGTTCAGCCCCGAGTAGGTGAAGAACAGGGGCAGGAACAGCGCGCCGACCGGCGTCAGCGCGCCCACCGCGCGGTCCAGCCGCTCCGAGCGCGGGAACACGACGCCGAGGCTGAACGCGCCGAACACGGCGTACAGGCCGATCGTGTCGGTGTACCAGGCGGCGACGAACAGCACCGCCACCACGACCAGCAGCAGGTTCTCCGGGGTGAGCCGCTCGGCCAGCCGCACGGCGTGCCCCCGCGACCGCAGCACCAGCACCAGCGCGCCGAGCAGCAGCACCGAACCGCCCAACGCGATGGCCACCGGACCGGCGTCGCCGGTGGCCATGCCGAGCACCCCGGCCAGCAGCACCCAGGCGACCGCGTCGTCCACCGCGCCCGCGCCCAGCGAGAGGGCGCCGAAGCGGGTCTCCTGGAGGCCGCGCTCGGTGATGATGCGCGCCAGCATCGGGAACGCGGTGATGGCCAGGGCCACCCCGACGAACAGCGCGGACACCGCCAGCGGCACGTCGTCGGGGAACACGTCGGCGCGGCCGTCGGCGAACCACGTCAGCGCGCCGCCCAGCAGCAGCGGCACCACGATGCCCGCCAGCGAGATCAGCCCGGCGGGCCGGGCCACGCCGCGCACCCGGTCGAGGCGGAACTCCCAGCCCGCGCGGAACATGAACGCCACGAGGCCGATCTGCCCCACGACGTAGAGGACCGGGCGCAGCTCGGTGGGGAACAGCCCGGCCTCGACGTCTGGCAGCAGCGCGCCCAGGACCGAGGGGCCGAGCACGACGCCGGCGACCATCTCGCCGACCACGGGCGGTTGGCCCGCGGCGCGCAGCAGCCGGCCGACGAGGCGGCAGGTGAACAGGACGACCACGACCGCGAGGAAGAACGCGGGGGCAAGTTCGGTGGGGGTCAACGCGCCTCCAGGATCAGGGGACCAGCGGGCAGCGCCCGACGTGGTCGGTGTCGGGAGCGGCGGGGGCGTCGGTGGCGGGGGCAGCGGCGGGGGCGTCGGCGCGGTCGAAGTAGCGGCCCGCCAGGCGCAGGCGGCGGGCGTCGAGCACCATCGCGGTGCCCAGCACGAGCTGCGCCAGGCTTCGCGCCACGTCCTCCCACGCGTCGCGCAGCCGCACGAACAGCCGCAGCGCCGGCAGCACGCCCGGCCCCGGCGCGGCCCCCCGCGGCACGAGCAGGCACGGCGCCCGGTGCGGGATGGACCTGGTGTGCGAGGCGGTGGTCTCCAGGTGGAAGCGGCGCAGCACCTCGCGGGCGCAGGCGCGCAGCGCCAGCGGCGCCAACCGCCACGCCGGGCACGGGCGGTTGGCCGCCACCCCGAACGGGATGTGGTGGGCGTCCCGGGCGGACAGCGCCTCCCAGCGGTCGGGGTCGAACTCGTCGGGCCGGTCGTAGCCGGTGGCGTGGTAGTCCGGGTAGCTGAAGCACACCACCGCCCCGGCGGGCAGGGACGTCTCCTCGTCCAGCCGCACCTCGCCGGTGGTGACGCGGTGGGCGATGCCGAACAGCGGGTACATCCGCAGCACCTCGTCCAGCACGTGGTCGAGGTAGCGGTCGTCGTCGGGGTCGTCCACCAGTCGCCGCTGCACGTCGGGGTGCCGGGCGATCGCGAGCAGCAGGTGGGCCGTCGCCTCGGACATCTGCACCACGGCGGTGTTGAAGAACGTGCCCTGGAGGTAGTGGACCCGCTCGGCCGTGCCCAGCGACGCGGGCAGGTCGTGCGGCACGTCGCCCGCCTCGACCCGGGCCGCCAGGTAGCGGGTGAGGCGGGCCCGGCGGCGCGGGTGGCGCAGGCCGGTGCACTTGAGCGAGGTGACGACGTCGTGGGCGTGGCCCACGATCAGGTCGCGGGCGTGCGGCGGGCACGGTTCGCGGAACACCAGCTCGTGGAAGTACGTCGCCCACACCGGCATCACCAGGTCGCGCAGCCGCACCAGGCTCACCCGGTCGTCGGGCAGGGCGTCCAGCGCGGCGGACGTGGCGCGCGCGGCGGCCTCGGCCAGCGGCCCGGACGCGCCCGCGACGATCCGGCGGGTGGTGCGCGCGACGTCGTCGTAGCGCGGGCCGTCCTCCAGGTGCTCCTGGTGCACCTCGGGGCCGGGGGAGAGCCAGTACCAGAACAGGTCGGACAGGCCCGCGCCGCGGCTGCGGCCGTTGGCGGCCGGGTCGGCGTAGACGCGCTCGAACACCTCGGGCCCGTGCCGGTCGTTCGGCAGCACCACCACGTGGTCGCCGTTGACCAGCTCGAAGACCTTGACGCGCAGCGCCACGACGCGCCGAGGCAGCCACCGGGGCGCGCTGAGCACCGCGGCCGCGGCGGCCAGCAGGGGGAGCGCCCTCACCGCGCACCGCCGCGGCGCACCACCAGGTCCGGGGCCAGGTCGGCGTTGCCGCGCGCCCCGCACAGCGCGAGCGCGTGGTCGTACTCGTCCAGCAGTTCCTCCAGCACCTGCCGCACGCCCGCCTCGCCACCGGCCGCGAGGCCCCACACCACGGGCCGGCCGACGCCCACCGCGGTCGCGCCCAGCGCCAGCGACACGGCCACGTCGGTGCCGCGCCGCACCCCGCCGTCGAGCAGCACGGGCACCCGCCCGTCGACCGCCGCCACCACGGCGGGCAGGGCGTCCACGGCGGCGGGCACGGCGTCGCACTGCCGCCCGCCGTGGTTGGACACCACGACCCCGTCCGCGCCGCGCTCCACGGCCAGGCGCGCGTCGGCGGGGTGCAGCACGCCCTTGAGCAGGACCGGCAGCGCCGTCGCCTCCCGCAGCCGGGCCAGGTCGTCCCAGGACAGCGCGGGCGACATGGCGATGTCCCGGGTGCGGCCCGGCGGTCCGCCGGGCAGGTCGCGCATGTTCTCCGCGGCGTAGCCGGGCGGCAGGTCCGTGAAGCCGTTGCGCAGGTCCCGTTCGCGCCGCCCGAACACCGGCGAGTCGACGGTGACCACCAGGGCGGTGCACCCGGCGCGCTCGGCGCGGCGCACCAGGCACTCGGTGACCTCGGGCTCGGGCTGGAGGTAGAGCTGGAACCACACGGCGGCGCCGGGGTCCGCGGCGCGGGCGGCGGCGGCCACCTCGGCGACCGCCGTGGTGGCCGCCATCCCGGTGACCAGCACGACGCCCGTGCGTGCGGCGGCCCGCGCGGTGGCCAGCTCGCCGTCCGGGTGGGCGAGGCGGTGGAACGCGGTCGGCGCGACCAGCACCGGCGCCGCGCCGGGCGCGCCGGGCAGGTCGACGGCGGTGTCGCGGACGGCGCTGCCGCGCAGCACCCTCGGCAGCAGCGCGAGCCGGTCGAAGGCGCGCTCGTTGTCTGCCACCACCCGCTCCCGCCCGGCGCCGCCCGCGACGTAGTCGTGGAACGCCGGGTCGAGCACGTCGCGCGCCCGGTCGCGCGCGGCGGCGAGCACCCCGGTCACGCCCGGACCACGCCGGGGGAGTCCACGCCGGGGGAGTCCGCGCCGGGGGAGTCCGCGACGGGCGGGTCCGCGACGGGCGAGCCGAAGTGGGACTCCAGGAAGGCGCGCAGCGGGGCGCGGTGCACGGCCTCGCCGTCCCACTCGTTCTCCAGGTTCTCGGTCATGTGGTGCTCGCCGACGATCTCGCCGCCCCGGTGGACCCGCACCACCGGGTGCAGGTAGCGGCCGTCGAGCCCTTGCACGTCGTCCTGGGACTTGCGGCCGGCGGTGACGTCGAACGGATCGACCGCGTCGTGGTCCTCGCCGTACTCCAGGGTGATCACGGCGTGCGCGGCGACCTCGCCGAAGTCCCCGCGCGGCACGGCGACCCGCGCGTGGTCCACGGGCAGTTCCTCCGCGTAGCGCAGCCGCCCGTCCGGCCCGGCCAGCAGCACGTCGCCGAGGAAGGCGAACTGCTGCCACAGCGCCGAGCTGGTGTTGACCCGGCGGACCACCTCGTCCACGGCCGCGCCGACCTGGTCGCCGAGGTCGGTGGTGGGCCAGTCGACGCCGTGGTGGCGCTGCTCCAGGATGCGGTGCAGGGCGCGCACGCCGTAGCGGAAACCGTGGATGAAACCGCTGGTCGACTTCTTGAAGTCGCGGACCTGGGTGATCGTCCCGGCGAAGTGCAGATCGGGCACGTCCACCGACTCCCAGGTCTCGGTCTGGGCCGGGAAACGATCGTCGATGGTGAGTCGCGGACGGCACTCGGGGGCGAAGATCGACGCGTCGAACCGGAATCCGGTGGCCAGGATGACCCGGTCGTAGCGGATTTCCTTGACGACCTCGTCCACGCGTTCGAACACGACCTGCACGTGGTAGCCGTCGACATCCCGTCGAATCCGCTTCACCCGACCGTCGAGGACCGCGTTCTGCGTTTTGAGCTGATACGTGTCGAGGAAGTTGTTGTTCACCGCGCGCAGGTGGCCGACGAAGTGGGTGCGCCACGCCAGGCGCAGCGAGCCCGCGCCGGCCACGTGGATGACCGCGGCGGTCTCGATCAGGTTGTCGGCGGTCTCGAACGCGGAGTTGCCCCGGCCGACGATGAGCACCCGCTGGTCGGTGAAGTCGGCGGGGTCGGTGGTGACCGTGTCGTAGCGCTCGGCCAGCTCCGCGCCCTCGAAGTCGGGCACGTTGGGCAGCGAGACGCCGGTGGCGACGATGAGCCGCTTCGCCCGGAAGGTGTTCCCGTGCTGGTCACGGGCCTCGAAGAGGTCGGGTCGGGTGATTTCGACGAGCCGGGTGTCGTACCGGGCGGCGATGTCGTGGGCGGCCGCGAAGTCGGCCAGGTAGCCCACCATCTCGTCGGCGGGCGGGAAGTAGCGCGGGGTGCGCGCGGTGAACAGCGGCGCCCGCTCCTCGGACAGCAGGGAGTTCCAGTCCATGCGCAGCCGCAGTTCCGGGTCGTCCCACCCGGTGTGCACCTTGTTGCTGGAGATCAGCGTGCGGTGCCGGGGGAAGCGGGTGAAGAACGTCCCGGGCGCCGCACCCGATTCCACCACCAGGTAGCTGCGCCCGGCGCGGGCGAGGAAATACCCGGCCTGCAACCCCGCCGGACCCGCGCCGATCACCAGGTACTCGAACTCCTCCGTGCTGGGCACCGGAATGCTCCTCTCGTCCGACGGGCATTTTCGGCGGCTGGTTGAGACTTAAACAACGTCTTGGGAAATGCTCAATGTGATCTGGGTCACCTACTTTTGGGGTAGTCCGAATTCTCATGGAGGAACAGTAATCGTGCTCCGAACGGTCGCACTGGATGTCGAGACGCTGTCGATTCCGCCGAATCGCCCGGCCGGGTGGTAGTGAGTCGTCCGGAGATTCGGAGGCCCCATGTCGGAAGAGTCCGTTTTCCCCCAGGCGCTGCTCGACGAACTGGCCCGCGACCCGGCCGCCCCCGCGGTCGAGCGCGGCCCGCGCACCACCACCCGCGGCGAACTGCTCGACCTCGTCCGGCGGACCGCCGCCGCCCTGCGCGACGCCGGCGCCGGACCCGGCCGGGGCGTGGCCCTCGCCACCGGCGTGACCGCGGAAGGGCTCGCCGCCCAGGTCGCCGCGCACGTGCTGGGCTGCCGCGTCGTCGGGGTGCGGCCCGCCGTGCCCCCCGCGCACCTGCCGCACGTGCTGGGCGACGTGGACGTGCTGGTGGTCGACGCCGGGACCGACGACCCGGCCCTGCGCGGCGCGGCCGGGGCGGCGCGCGTCGTGGTGCTGGAGCACGACCTGCCCGCCGACGGCGACGACCCCGTGCCCGCGGGCCGGCCGGACGACGTGGCCCTGGTGGTCTCCACCAGCGGCAGCACCGGCGTGCCCAAGGGCGCCGCCTTCACCTACGCCGCGCTGACCGGGCACTGGTCGTGGCAACCGGCGCGGTGGACCGACCGCACGCGGGCGCTGGCCGCGGGCTACGGCCGGTTCCTGCTGTTCGGCACCCTCGCCAGCGCCGTCGTGTTCGAGCACCTGGCGCTGTGCCTGCTCACCGGCGGCACGGCGGTGGTCCCCGAGGGGCCGCCCGACCTGCCGCGCGACTTCGGGCGGCTGCGCGCCACCGCGTGCCTGCTCACCGTCCCGAGGCTGCACCGCCTCCTCGACACCGCGAGCCCCGACGACCTGACCACCCTGCGCGTGCTGCTGGTGGCCGGGTCGCCGCTGGCGCCGCACCGGTTCGCCCAGGCGGTCGAGCTGCTGGGCGACGTGGTGCACCACGGCTACGGCCAGACCGAGCTGGGCATGGTGTCGCTGCTGACCGCCGAGGACGTGCGGCGGCACCCCGGCGCCCTCGCGTCCGTGGGCCGGCCGTGGGCCGGGGTGGAGGTGCGGGTCGTCGACGAGGACGGCGCCGACGTGCCGCCGGGCGCCACCGGGGAGGTCGTGGTGCGCACCGCCAACGCCTTCCTCGGGTACTGGCGCGACCCGGACCGCACCGCCGAGGTCGTGCGCGACGGCTGGGTCCGCACCCGCGACCTCGGCCGGCTCGACGGGGACGGCTTCCTGCACCTGACCGGGCGGGCCCGCGACGTGGTGATCGTCAACGCGGTCCTGCACTACGTGGGCCCGATCGAGAAGGTCCTCGTGTCGCACCCGGACGTCGACCAGGCGTACGTCGTCGGCGCGCCCGACGAGCGCACCGGTGAAGCGGCGCACGCGTTCGTCGTCCCCCGCGCGGGCGCCTCGCCCGACGGCGCCGCGCTGCGCGCCCTGGTCGCCGTCGAACTGGGCCCCGACGCCGTGCCCGCGACCGTGACGACCGTCGCGGAGGTGCCGATCGCGCCCAGCGGCAAACCGGACAAGCGGGCGCTGCTGGCGCTCCGGCCCGAAGCGGTGAGGGGGGTTTGACGGCGCGACCGGGAGGTACCTGCCGGTGGTGACCGGAGCCACCGCATGACCGCTCCGTCCGCGTGGGCACCGCTGCGCCGCACCGCGTACCGCGCGCTGTGGCTGGCCCAGTTCGCCTCCAACACCGGCACGTGGGCGCAGACCGTGGGCGCGCAGTGGCTGATGGGCGACCTCGGCGGCAGCACCTTCCAGGTCGCGCTGGTCCAGGCGGCCACCACGCTGCCGGTGTTCCTGCTCGTCGTGCCGTCGGGCGCGATCGGCGACATCCTCGACCGGCGCCGCGTGCTGATGTCCGGCCAGGCGATGATGCTGGCCGGCGCTGCGGCGCTGGCGGCGCTGGCCGCGAGCGGTGCGGCCACGCCGGTGACGCTGCTGGCGCTCATCGCGCTGATGGGCACCGGTCAGGCCCTGTCCATGCCGTCGTTCCAGGCGATCCAGCCGGAGCTGGTGCCGCGCGCCGAGATCCCGCAGGCGGCGCTCCTCAACGGCGTGAACATGAACGTGGGCCGCGCGATCGGACCGGCGCTGGGCGGCTTCCTGATCGCGGCGGCCGGACCGGCGGCGGCGTTCGCGTTCAACACCGCGTCCTTCCTCGGCGTGCTGGTGGTGCTGTGGCGGTGGCGGCGGCCGTCCGACCACCGCCCGCTGGGCGCCGAGCACGTCGTCACCGCCGTGCGCACCGGCGCGCGGTACGTCCGCAGCTCGCCGCTGTTCTCCCGCGTCCTGGTGCGGTGCGTGCTGTTCGTCGTGTTCGGCAGCGGGCTGTGGGCACTGCTGCCCGCCGTCGCGCGCGGCCCGCTGGGCCTCGGCGCGGGTGGGTACGGCGTGCTGCTCGGCGGTGTCGGGGCCGGGGCGATCGGCGGCGCGTTCGTGGTGCCCCGGCTGCTGCGCCGGATCGGGAAGAACACGCTGATCACCGTGGCGACCTGCGCGTACGGGGTGTCGACGGCGGTCGCCGGGCTCACCACCGCGGTCGCGGTGGCCATCCCGGCGATGCTGGTGGCGGGAGCGGCGTGGATCGCCGTGCTGTCCACGCTCAACGCGACCGCGCAGGTGTTGCTCCCGGCCTGGACGAGGGCACGCGCGCTGGCCTACTACCAGCTCGTGCTGATGGGCGGGCAGGCGTTCGGCGCGGTGGTGTGGGGCGCGCTCGGCGGCGTGCTGGGCGTGGGCGCCGCGATGGTCGTCCCGGCCGCGGCGATGGTGCTGGTGGTGCTCGTCGCGGCCCGCCTGCTGCCGCTGACCGACCGGGAGGTGGACACCTCGCCCGCGAGCCTGTGGGACGCGCCACCGGAGATCGCCGACACCGCCGCCGGACCCGTGCTGGTGACCGTGGAGTGGCGGGTCCCGGCGGATCGGGTCGCGGCGTTCACCGAGGCGATGCGCAAGGTCGGCCGGTCCCGCCGGAGGACCGGGGCGACCCTGTGGGGCCTGTTCCGCGACTCGGAGGACCCCGGGCTGCACCTGGAGGCGTTCACCGTCGACACGTGGCACGAGCACCTGCGCCAGCACCTCGAACGCGGCACCGCCGTCGACGTCGCCGTGGAGGCGGCGGCCCGGGAGCTGGCCGCCGGGCCGCCGAGGGTGCGCCACCTGCTGTGGGCGCGGTCCCACGTGGACGGACCCCACGAAGACGGACCCGGCGGCACACCGCCGGCCGCCTGATCGGGCCCGCGCTCACGCGTCGCCGGCCACGCCCTGTCCGCCGTGCGGGACGGGCTCCTCCTCGGAGGACGTGGGGGTGCGGTGCAGCAGGCCGTCCTCGTGCTCGGCGTACTGGCCGGTGTGCGACAGCGGCGAGTACGCGTGCCCGGCGCCGGTGGGGTCCTCGCCCAGAAGCCCAGGTGCTCGTCGGCGAACACGTCGGTGCAGGTGCGCTGCTCGGTGGTGCGCTCCAGGTCGTCCTCCCACAGCTCGGGGCACTTGGCGACGGCCTCGGCGATCCGGGCCGGCTCGTCGGGGGAACCGTCCCGGTGGGTCGAACGGCAGTTCACGGCTCATCGGACGTACCTCCCCGATCGTCGATCAGCTCCGTGGGCCGTGGACAACCGTGATCGGACCACTCGAACGGGACCGGCGACGAATCGAACGGGAGTGACGACGGATCAAACAGGATCGACGACGAACCCGCTGCGCACCTTGGCGGGCACCCGCCGCAGCGAGATGGCGAGGTCCTGGTCGGGCACCCGGTAGTCGGTCGCGGCCAGGCGCATCACGAGGGTTTCGAGCAGGCCGACGGTGGCGCCCTCGCCGGGGCAGCGGTGACCGGTGGCCGGGTCGCCCCCGCCCTGCGGGATCAGGTCGAACGCCCCGATCGGCCGGTCCGCGAACCGCTCCGGGCGGAACGCGTACGGGTCGTCCCACGTGGCGGGGTCGTGGTTCCGGCCGTAGACGTCCAGCAGCACCAGCGCGCCCTTCGGGATGGGCTCGCCGCGCCACATCAGGTCCCGCACCGCCCGGCCGCCCAGGAAGGGCGCGAAGGGGTAGAAGCGGCGGATCTCGTGCGTGGAGGCGCGGGCGGCCCCGGTGTCGCCGGAGGCCAGGGGCTGCCGGTGCGCGGGCCACCGGTGCAGGGCGTGCGCGGCGAAGGAGACGAACCAGCACACGGCGACGGTCGGGCGCACCACGTTGAGCAGCTCCACGGCGGCCAGGCGCGGTTCGAGCGGTTCGCCGTGCTCGTCGCGGTGCCGCGCCACCTGCTCCAGGGCCGACCCCGGCGGAACCGGCACGGAGCCGGCCCGCGCCTCCTCGACCACCCCGGCCAGCCACGCCTCCCGCCTGCCGCGCGCCCGCCGCGCCCGCCAGTGGCGGGGGCCGAGCGTGGCGAACCCGTCGACCATCGAGGTGAGGTCGCGGGCGAGCGGGGCCACCTCCCGGTCCTCCAGCGGCACACCCGCCCACCGGCACACGCCCCTGGTGAGCACCCGGCTCGCCGCGTCGAACAGCACCTCGTGCCGCCCGGAACCCCAGGCCGCGACCTCCGCGTCCCACGCGTCCGCCACCGACCGCGTGAGGTCGGCGACGGCGTGGGGGGTGAGCACCGACAGGAACAACGACTTGCGCCGGCGGTGGGCGTCGCCGTCGAGGGTGTGCACGGCGTCGTGGCCGAACAGCGTGCTCTGCACCGGGCCGGGGATCGCGGTCTGCCGCCGGACGTGGTCCTCGTCGTAGAAGAACCGCGTCGCGTCCTCGCCGCACAGGCCCACCGCCCGCTGCCCGAGCACCCGCGTGCGGGCCACGCCGTTCGGCGCGGCCCTGCGCAGCCCGGGCAGCCAGGTGTAGCCCTGCGCCGCCACGATCGCCGTCTCGTCCAGCAGTGGTGCGGTTCGCCGTGACATGGACTGCCGGGTGCCCGATCGGCGGCCGGCCAAACGGGAGCACCCGACGATCGGGTCACGCGCCACATGCGCAGCCGGCGAGCCGGGCGCGACCCCGGGGCAGGGGTCACGCCCGGTTTCCGCCGTCGTCAGCCGTTGTCGGGGTCGACGTTCGAGTAGTCGGCGAGACCGACGCTGCCGGTCGGGTTCGCCTCGGGGTGCGCCGACCCGCTGTCGCTGCGCCCCGGGATGCCGTCGCCCTCGTCGTCCAGCGGGCCCGAGGCCTGCTCGTCCAGCGGGGCGCGGCTCACGTCGTCGTAGTCCTGTCCCGGTGCGTTCCCGCGCTCGTCGTCCGTGCCGGGCGGCTACCCGGAGCACCACGGCACGAACGGGTCGACTTCCGCCCGGGGATCAGCTCGTCACCCGGAACGTCGCGTCCGCCCGCCCCACCGCGTCCGTGATCGGGTCGAGCCGCAGCTGGTACGAGTAGTGCCTGATGTACCGGTCCGGGTGGTTGTAGGACTGGAACGACGCCCACGACGCCGAAGCCAGCCCGGCCACCTGCCGGAACGTCGCGTCACCGCGGAACGTCGCCGTGCCGTCGTCGGCGGCCAGCACGAAGTCGAACCCGTAGTGCCGCAGGTAGTGGCCCGGGTGGTTGACCGACTGGAACGACACGGTCCCCGACCCGGCGAGGCCCGGCACCACGCGGAACTGCGAGTCCTGCACCGGGCTCACGTTCGGGTCGATGCGCACGTCGAAGTTCGAGTGGCGCACGTACCGGTCCTGGTGGGTGTAGGACTGGATGCGGTTGACGGGCGTGGTGGCGCCCCACCTGGCCAGGACGCGGCCCTCCTCGGCGGCGGTCAGGTTGAGGATCGACCCGTGGCGCTTGCGCGTGCCGCCCAGCGAGTAGTCGGTGCGGGTGGCGAAGTTCCGCGTGCTGCCCAGGTTCGCCGACGTGATCGGCATGTACCCGCGGCCGGTCGCGTACTGGTCCAGCCACAGCGCCCACTCGGACCGGCCGTTGAACTTCATCCACATCGGACCCTCCACCACGTTGCCCCCGGTGGCCCCGTTGGAGATGCCCATGTGCGACAGGTTGCCGATGGTGGTCCACGAGCCCAGGACCGAGTTGCTGCCCTCCACGGTGATGTGGCCGTCGGCGGAGGCGCGGAAGTAGCGGTACCCGCCCACGCCGCCGGGGGACTCGACGATCTGGGTGTCGATGATGCCCTGGCCCGCGCCCCGGTCGATGTAGAGCACCGGTGGGCCGACCGTGCGGAAGTCCCGCGTGCGCGCGTAGTAGATCCGGTGCTTCTTCACGCCGTCGACCGTCGCGTTGGTCGCCCAGTAGACGACGTAGTCGCCGGACGTCGGGTCGTGGATCGCCTCCGGGGCCCACGCGTTGCCCGCGCCGGGGATGCCGCCCGCGACGTTCAGCAGGCGCGGCGCGGACCAGTTCACCAGGTCGGTGGACTCCCAGACCACCAACGATTTGCTGCCGTTGTTCGCCGCGTCCGACCACGACGTGCCGCTCGCGATGCGCAGGTCCGTCGCGATGATCCAGTACCGGTCGCCCGCGGGGGAGCGGACCAGGGCGGGGTCCCGCACACCGCGCGTGCCCACGGTGGACAGCAGCACGGGCGCGCCGTTGTTCAGGTCGGTCCAGCGCAGCCCGTCACGGCTGTGCGCCAGGTACAGCTGCTCGCCGTTCGCGTGCTCGCCGGTGAAGTGGGCCATCAGGTAGCCGGTGAACGGCTCCGCCGCCGACGCGCGTTCGGCGGTCGTCACCGACCAGGACGTGAACAGCAGGGCCACGGCGGCGACCAGCGCGCCGAACCTCGTCAGTGCTCGTGACACGGGTGATCTCCCTTGATCACGGGGTGGGCACGATCGGGGCGATGGTGCCGTCGGCGTTGAACGCCACGCGGTCGATCGCCACCTCGCGGTTGGTGCCGTCGCCGGCGGGCACGGCGAACCGGTGGTAGGCCGCGTACCAGGTGTCGGTGCCCGGTGCGCGCACCACCGAGTGGTGGCCGGGACCCTTGACGCCGACCTCCAGGCGCTTGCCGAGCACGACGCCGCGCTTGGTCCACGGCCCGAGCGGCGACGGGCCGGTCGCGTAGGCGACGCGGTAGTCCTCGTCGCGGGTGTCGTTCTCCGACCACATGAAGTAGTAGGTGCCGGCGCGCTCGAGCACGAACGTCGCCTCGCGGTAGCCGCTCGGGGTGATCGTGCGCACCGCCGCCGGGTCGAACGACACCATGTCCGCGTTCAGCGGCACGACGTGCGCGGCCCCGTTGCCCCAGTACAGGTAGGACCGCCCGTCGTCGTCGGTGAACACCATCGGGTCGATGGCCTGCCCGGCGTACGCCCCGGCGCGGACCAGCGGCCTGCCCAGGGCGTCGCGGAACGGGCCGGTGGGGGAGTCGGACACCGCCACGCCCAGGTGCTTCCCGGTGTCGCCGGACGCCGCGCCGCCGCTGAAGTACAGGTAGTACCGGCCGTTCTTCGCCACCACGGCCGGTGCCCACGCGGAGTCGTCCGCCCACGACACGTCCGGGCGGAGGTCGAGCACGACGCCGTGGTCGGTCCAGTCCACCAGGTCGGCGGAGGAGAACGCCTTGTAGTACGGCGCGGCCCAGCCCGCGTAGCCGTCCGTCGTCGGGTAGAGGTAGTAGCGGCCGCCGAAGTGCGCGATGTGCGGGTCGGCGTACAGGCCCGGGATCACCGGCCCCCTGGTGGACTTCGGCGTCCACGGCGCGGTGAGCCGGAACGAGCTGTCGGCGCGGAACTGCGCGGTGTCCTGGACCGGGTCCACCCACAGCTCGTGGTCGCGGTGCCGCAGCCGCCGGGTCGGGTGGCCGAGCGGGGTCAGCGACACCGAACCGGTCGCCGACCCGGCGACGGCGCAGAACGTCGCGTCCTCGCGGAACCGCGCGGTGCCCGTGTTCGCCTCCAGGCGCAGGCGCCAGTCCCGGTGGCGCAGGAACATCCCGTTGGCGGCCTGGAAGGAGTGGCACGACGGCGAGGCGAGCCCGGACGTGACGGTGACCGTCGCGTCCAGCTTGACCTGCGCGGAAGCGGCGGCCGTCACGGCGTCGAGCCGGCCCAGGTAGTCGGCGTGCCGGACGTACCGCCCGGGCAGGTTGACCGACTCCAGCGACCGCGCGCCGGTGGGCAGGGTGACGGCGTGGGCGGTCCCCGGCAGGGTGAGCGAGGCGGCGAGGACGAGGAGCGACACCGCGCAGGCACGTGCTCGTCGGGCCATGGTCTGCTCCGATCTGCGGTGGTCGGGGCGGCGGGGCACGTATTGTTAGCGTTAACAACCAGACTCGTCGAGCACCCGTCGGCGGCGAGTGGGGTGGCTCACATTGGTAACGCGTCACGGTCGGCCTTGTCAACGGGGACCGGTGTTAGCGATAACGCCCTGGACCGCGTCCCGGTACCGCGTCGCGTCGTCGTCGGTCCAGTCGGGCGGCGCGAGGATGTGGGCCCACGCCTCGGCCGACTCCGCCGGCCCGTAGTGGTGCCCCCGCCCCGGCGGCAGGTCGGTGGCGAACACCAGGTCCGTCGTGAGCTGCCAGAAGGTGATGGCGGGCAACCAGGTCATCTGCGGGCTCACGTCGGGCGCGCGCGGTTCGGCCAACCAGTCCGGTCGGCGCGTGAGCAGTTGCGGCGACCGCCAGACGACGGGGTCGGTGGCGTGCTGGAGGTAGACCACGCGACCGTCGCCGGGCCCGTCCAGGTCGTCGGGGGAGTCGGCGAACCGGACGTGCGCGCGGTCATGTCCTGCACGCCGCTGAACGCCGCCTGCCCGCCGAACGCGCCCAGGCTCTCGCCGAACACGACGAGCGCGGGCCTCCGGTCGGCCGGTCGGCGCTCCCACGCGGCGTACACCCGTTCGAACAGCGCCGCGCCCGCCGCCCGCGGGCTGTCCCGGTCCGCGACGAACGCCGCCCAACTGGGCAGCTAGGAGTACTGGAGGGCGGCGATCGCGGTGTCGCCGCCGGCGACGTGCTCCAGCGACTCGGCGGCCGACGGGTCGACCCAGCCGGTGCCGGTGGTGGTGGCGACGGCGAGGACGGCCCGGTCGAACGCCCCGGTGCGCTCCAGTTCGGCGACGACGAGCGCGGCGACCCCGCCGAGGGAGCCGGCCGAGGACAGGCCGCCGTAGACGCGGATGGGCGTCGGGGCCGGGCGCCCGGTGAACGCGCTCAGCTCGGCGGCGGTGGGTCCGCCCGCCACGAAGGCGCGACCCTCCCGGCCCAGCGTCTCCCAGCCCACCGGCGAGTGCGGCGACCCCGAGCGCTCCGGCGCGGTCGGGCGCACGACGCCGGGTGCGTCACCCCGGTCGGCGGTGGCGGCGATCCGGTCGACCACCATCAGGAAACCGTTGACCAGGGCACCGTCGACGAACAGGACGGCGGCCACCGCCACCACCGCGGCGGAGGCCAGGCGGGCGACCCGGCCCGGCACGAACCGGGCGGCGAAGGCGGCCACCCGCCGTGACGCGGCCCGCAGCGCCCGGCCGGTCTCCCGCAGGCCCAGCGCGACCACCAGCGCGACCACCGGCACCAGGCCGTAGTAGGACCGCTGGTCGGGCCGCACGCCGACCAGTTCGCGCACCTGGTCCTGCCAGTGCGCGCCCAGGACCAGTGCCGCCGGCACCCGGACCGCGGCGGTGGCGGTGAGCGCGGCGTCCCCGCGCCGCCGCGCCGCGACCGACCACCCGGGGCGGAACCCGAGCCGGCGGGTCAGCCGCGCCGCGGCCGAGCCGAGCAGGTAGCCCGTCGCCGTGCAGAGGCCGGTGGCCACGCCCTGGAGGTACCGCGGGCGGGGCAGCAGCGAGGGCGTCATCGACCAGGCGAAGAACACCAGCGCGAACACCAGGCCGACGCTGCCGAACGTGCGGCGGTAGTGGACGAGCGCACGGCGGACCGGGTGCGGACGCGGCGCGTGCGGCGCTTCGGCGGGTGCCGCGATGACGACCTCCCCGTGCGCCGAGGGGCCCGTGTGCCGAGCGCCCGGCCGCATCGTAGGGCCGGTCGTCGGCGACCGCCCACCTCCCGGTCGCCCGGTCGGCCCTCGTCCGCGCTCACCGGTCCGCTGCCGATTTTCGTCACTTGGGGTGGATGTCCGGTCACGACGCGCTGCCGGGCGGGTGCCGCGCGATGATGGGCCGATGGACACCGACACACCGTCCCGGGTGCCGGGCGACCGCCTGCGGCCGACCTCCCGGCGGGAGCAGGCGGAGGCCACCCGCGCGCTGCTCCTGCGCACCGCCGAGCGCCTCTTCGCCGAGTTCGGGCTCGCGCAGGTCTCCAACCGCCAGATCGTCGAGGCCGCCGGGCAGGCCAACAACTCGGCGCTGACCTACCACATCGGCACCCGCGCCGACCTGCTGGACGCCATCGCCCGCGCGCACGCCGAGCCGATCGCCCGGCGCACGCGCGAGATGGTCGAGGCCGCGCGCGGCTCCACCCGTCCGCGCGACCACGTGGCCAGCCTCGTGCTGCCCTACACCGAGCACCTGGCCGCGCTGGGCAACCCCAGCTGGTTCGCCCGGTTCACCGCCCAGACCTCGACCGACCCGGCGTACTCGGCCGGTCCGCGCTCGGAGCTGGTGCTGGGACCGCGCTACCAGGAGGGCCTGGCCGCCGTGTGGGAGCACGCCCCCGACCTGCCGCCGCGCGAGGCGGCGCTGCGCGGCCGGACGATGCGCCTCGCGGTCATCCACACCTGCGCGGAGCAGGAGCGCGCCGCCGCCGACTCCGGTACGCCCGCCGACTGGGCGCTCGTGGGCGGTGCGCTCACCGACGCCGTCACCGGCCTCCTGCTCGCGCCTCGCCACCCGCGCTAGGCGGGCGGTCCCGCGAACAGCGCCCGGGCCGCGGCCTCCCACTCCCGGACCAGGTCGGTCGTCCCGGGGGAGCGCAGCCACTGGATCTGGAGGCCGTCCATCATCGCGGTGATCTGCCTGGCCAGGGACCCCGGGGTGTCGGTGACGTCCTTGGCCAGGTCGGTGAAGACGGCCACGATCCGGTCCTGCCGGGCCGCGAAGTAGTCGTGCGCGGGGTGGCTCGGCGCCAGCGACTCCGCCTCGAGCACGGCGAACAGCCGCACGATCTCCGGTTGCGACGCGTTGCGCCGCACCAGCGCCGAGCACATCCGCCGCAGGTCCACCCCGGTGAGGTCGTCGGGGTGGCCGAGTTCGGCGGCGAGCGTGCGGGCGTCCTCGGCGTCGCGGTGCTCCAGGACCGCGACCAGCAGCCCGTTCTTCGACCCGACGTGGTGCAGCAGGCCGGGGACGGTGAGCCCGCAGCCGTCGGCGACGTCCTGCATCGACAGGCCCCGGAAGCCGCGCTCGGCGATCAGCCGGGTGGTCACCTCGACGATCTGCCGCCGCCGCCGGGCCGCGGGCAGGCGCGACCTGTCGCGCCGGGGCGGCTCACCACCCGCCACGTGCGCCTCCTCGTCCCGCCGGGCCGTCCGGTCGGGGCCAGGGTAGCGTCGGACCTGGTACCTAGTAGGTGCTAGGTAACGTGGAGGGAGCACCGTGAGCACCGACGACCGGCTGTCCCACCTGTCCGCGGCGGAGAAGGCCGCGCTGACCGGCGGCGGCGACTTCTGGCACACCGCCGCCGTCGCGGGCGTCCCCGCGATCACCCTCACCGACGGGCCGCACGGCGTCCGCCTGCAGCGCGCGGGCGACGACGCCGGCCTGCTCGACAGCGAGCCGGCCACCTGTTTCCCGCCGGCCGTCGCGCTCGGCTCGACCTGGGACCCCGAGCTGGTCCACCGGGTCGGCGCGGCGCTCGGCGAGGAGGCGCGCGCGATGGGCGTGTCGGTCCTGCTCGGTCCCGGCGTCAACCTCAAGCGCACGCCGCTCGGCGGGCGCAACTTCGAGTACTACGCCGAGGACCCGCTGCTCACCGGCGTCCTCGCGGTGGAGTGGGTGCGCGGCCTCCAGGGCCGGGGCGTCGGCGCGTCGCTCAAGCACTTCGCGGTCAACAGCCAGGAGACCGACCGCATGCGGGTGAGCGCCGACGTCGACGAGCGGACGCTGCGCGAGGTGTACCTGCGGGCGTTCCGGCGGGTCGTGCGCGAGGCGCGGCCGTGGACCGTGATGTGCGCGTACAACAAGGTCAACGGCGTCCACGCGTCCGAGCACCGGTGGCTGCTCACCGAGGTGCTGCGCGACGAGTGGGGCTTCGACGGCCTGGTCGTGTCCGACTGGGGCGCGGTGGTCGACCGCGTCGCCGCCGTGCGGGCCGGGCTCGACCTGACCATGCCCGGCCCCGACACCGCGGGCGACGAAGCCCTCGTGCGAGCCGTGGAGGACGGCGCGCTCGACCCCGCCGCGCTCGACACCGCCGCGCTCGACACCGCCGCCGCCCGCGTGCTCGCCCTCGTCGACCGGGCGGTCGCCGGGGCCGACCCGGGCGCGACCTACGACGTCGACGCGCACCACGCCCTGGCCCGGGAGGCGGCGAGCCGCGCCGTCGTGCTGCTCAGGAACGAGGGCGGCCTGCTGCCGCTGCCCCGCGAGGGCGCGTCGGTCGCGGTCATCGGCGAGCACGCCCGGACCCCGCGCTACCAGGGCGGTGGCAGCTCCCGGGTCACCCCCACCCGGTTGGACGACGCGCTGGCGGAGATCACCGCGCTGACCACCGCGCCGGTCGTCTTCGCCGCCGGCTACGCGCTCGACGGTGACGACGACGGGTCGCTCGCCGCCGAGGCGGTCGAGACCGCGCGGGCCGCCGACGTGGCCGTGGTGTTCATCGGCACCGCGGAGGAGACCGAGGGGCGCGACCGCGACTCGCTCGACCTGCCGCCCGCCCGGGTGGCCCTCGTCGAACGGGTCGTCGCCGCCAACCCGAGGACCGTGGTCGTGCTGTCCAACGGCGCCGTCGTGCGCACCGCTCCCTGGGACCGCGCCGTGCCCGCCCTGGTGGAGGCCTGGCTGCTCGGCCAGGCAGGCGGCGGCGCGGTCGCCGACGTGCTGTTCGGCGTGGTCAACCCGTCGGGGCGGCTCGCCGAGACCATCCCGCTCGCGCTCGCCGACCACCCCTCCCACCTGGACTTCCCGGGCGAGGCCGGGCACGTCCGCTACGGCGAGGGCCTGCACGTCGGCCACCGGGGGTTCGACGCGCGCGGCCAGGAGGTCGCCTACCCGTTCGGGTTCGGCCTGTCCTACACCACCTTCTCCTACGGCGCGGCGACGGCGTCCGAGGTCGACGGCGGCGTGGAGGTGCGGGTGCCGGTCACGAACGACGGCGACCGGGACGGTCGCGAGGTCGTCCAGGTGTACGGGAGCGTCCTGGGGTCGGCGGTGCGCCGCGTGCCGCGCGAGCTGAAGGGCTTCGCCTGCGTCGAGATCCCGGCCGGGCGGACCGCGGAGGTCGTGGTGCGCGTGCCGCGCGCCGACCTGGAGCACTGGGACCCGCGCCTGGGGCGGTGGGTCGTCGAGGGCGGCGAGCACGTGTTCGAGGTCGGCGCGTCGTCGCGCGACCTGCGCACGGCCGTGGCGGTCGTGGTCGGGGGCGACGACACCAGGGTGCCGCTCACCGCCGACTCGACGCTCGGCGAGTGGCGGGCCGACCCGAGGGGCGCCGAGGTGCTGGAGCAGGCGTTCGCCGAGAGCGGTGGCGGGCTGGGGGTGCTCGCCGACCCGCAGGTCTCCGCGTTCCTCGGCAGCCTGCCGCTGAGCAGGCTCGGCGCGTTCCCGGGCAGCCCGTTCGACGCCGGGGTGGTCGCGGAGCTGGTCGCGCGGGTCGAGTCGTGAGCCGCGGCGCGCCCGCTGCCCGCTACGGGCGCGCCGGCTCCACCGCGCGGGCCACCACCGCGTCGGGCATCGCCTCGGTGAGCACGCCGGTGTTGGTGTTCTGCCTGCTCGGGTGGTAGCAGCCGAGCAGGGTGGGACCGGCGTCGAGGCGGTGCTCGACGCCGTGGTCGAAGCGGGGGCGCGGCCGCACGCCGGCCCACCGCGTGGCCGCGTCCCAGGCGAAGCCGCCCAGCACAGCAGCACCCGCAACCGGGTCGGCGCCCGTACCTCCTCGGACAGGAAGCCCAGGCCCGTGTCGAGTTCGAGCGGCGTCGGCCGGTTGCCCGGCGGCGCGCACCGCACCGCCGACCCCGTCCACGCGCCGTCCAGCCGCAGCCCGTCGGCGGCGTGCTCGGACGTGGGCCGGTCGGCCAACCCGGCCCGGTGCAGGGCGCGGACCACCGAGTCCCCGGTGGGTTCCCGGTGAACGCCCGCCCGGTGCGGTTGCCGCCGTGCGCGGCGGTCGCCAGGCCCAGCACGCAGACCCGCGCGGCCGGGTCGCCGAACCCCGGTACCGGGCGCGCCCGGTACCGCCCGCCCGCGAACCGGGGCGGCGGGTGCCCGGCCACCTCCCGCCGCCAGGAGACCAACCGGGGGCAGCGGGCGCACGCCGCGATACGCTCACCGATGTCGGCGAGCACGGCGGCGGGGTCGTCCGGTGCGTCCACGACCGGTAGTCCACCACGGCCCGCGCCGTCGTGCGAACGGGCCGCCGGCGGTCCGTTCGGATGATCCCCGGTGCGCCACGGCACGAACCTGACCAGGAGCTTTTCCGCTCTGCGACACTGGGGCGATGGACAGGGCACCGGGTTCCGCCACCGCTTCCCCCGCCGCGATCCTGCGGCTGCTCAGGGACGGCCGGCCGCGCACCCGGGCGGACATCGCCGCCGAGACCGGGCTGGCGAGGTCCGCCGTCCGCACCCGCCTCGACGCCCTCCTGGGAGCGGGGCTGGTCACCGAGGGCGCCAACGGGCAGTCCACCGGCGGCCGGCCGGCCGACCTGTTCGCGTTCAACGCCGGCGCCCGGTCGGTGCTGGCCGCCGACGTCGGCGCGACCCGCGCGAGGGTGGCGGTGACGGACCTCGACGGCCGCCTGTCCGCCGTCGAGGAGGTGCCGCTGGACATCGCGGACGGTCCGACCGCCGTGCTGCCGCTGCTGGTCAAGACGTGGCGCGGGATGCTCCCGGACCTCGACCCGGCGACGCTGGCCGGCGTCGGCATCGGACTGCCCGGCCCGGTGGAGCACTCCACCGGCAAGCCGAACAACCCGCCGATCATGCCCGGCTGGGACGGGTTCGACGTCCCGGCGGCCGTCGGCGCGGAACTCGGCGTGCCGGTCCTGGTCGACAACGAGGTCAACCTGATGGCGCTGGGTGAGCACACGCGGTGCTTCCCGGACGCCCGGCACGTGATCGTGGTCAAGATGGCGACCGGCATCGGCGCGGGTTTCATCAGCAACGGCGTGCTGCACCGCGGCGCGGCCGGCGCGGCGGGCGACCTCGGGCACGTGCACGCGCCCGGCGCGGACGACGTGCTGTGCCGGTGCGGCAACACGGGCTGCCTGGAGGCCGTGGCGGGAGGTCCGGCGCTGGCCTCGACCCTGCGCTCGCGCGGTGTGGAGGCGCGGACCGCGGCGGACGTGGCGCGGCTGGTCCGGGAGGGCAACGCCGAGGCGGGGCGCGTGGTGCGCCAGGCGGGCCGCGAGGTGGGCGAGGTGCTGGCCGCGTGCGTCAGCATGTTCAACCCGTCGCTGATCGTGGTGGGCGGGCTGGTCGCCCAGTCGGGGGAGATGCTGCTCGCGGGCGTGCGCGAGTCGGTCTACCGCCGCTCCCTGCCGCTGGCCACCCAGGACCTGCGCATCGTCACGTCCAAGGCGGGCACCGAGGCGGGCGTCCTGGGCGCGGCGGTGATGGTCGTCGAGCACGTGCTGTCGGCCGAGGTGCTGGACCGCCGCCTGGCCTGAGGCGCCCCACCCGACTATGAACCGCATGTATACACTCGGTTCATAGTCGGGAGGTGGGCGTGTGACCACACGTGTGCGGAGCGGTGCGGCGGGCGCGGTGTCGTGGCCGGGGATGACGGTGGCGCCGCTGGCCGCCGGACTGGGGATCGGGGTGCTCACCAACCTGGCGCAGGGGTGGCTGCCCGGCAGCTGGAACCAGGTCGCCAACTCGGGCGCGGTGTGGAGCCTCGCGGCCTTCGTCGTCGGCGCGCTGCTGGTCGCGCGCTGGTCGGTCACCGCGGCGGTGGTCGGCGGCCTCGCCGTGGAGTGCGGGCTGGTGATCGGCTACTACGGGTTCGCCGAGGTCGGCCGCGACGGCATGGGCGACCCGTTCTGGCCGCTGGTGTGGCTGGTGATGGCGTTCGTGGCCGGGCCGCTGTTCGGGTGGGCCGGCGCGTCGTGGCGGCGGGGCGGGCGGGTGCGCGCCCGCGTGGTCGGGTTGGCGGCCCTGGCGGGCGTGTTCGGCATGGAGGCCGCCCACTACGCGTGGAACCTGGGGTACGCGGCGAACGCCTGGGCGTTCGGGGCGGTGGCCGTCCTCGTGCCGCTGCTGGGCCGCACGCACCGCGAGCGGGCGTGGGCGCTCGCGGCGGCCTGCGCGCTCGCCCTCACGGCGTTCGCGGTCGTCCTCCCGGTGCTGGGCGGGCTGTCCGCCTGAACCCCGGACCCGTGGCGGGCACGGGTCCGGGGCGGTGCTCACAGGCGGGCGGGACCGTGCGCCGCGGCCTCGGCCCGGGCCGAGGCCGCGCGGTCGCCGGCACGCCGCCCGGCCGTGCCCCGGGTGCCGTCGGCCGCGACGGCGGAAGCGTGGGCCGCCGCCGTCGGCGCGGTGTGGTCCCCGGTGATGCCGCCGCGCACCCGGTTGTTCGCCGCCACCTCGGCCACCGGGGCGTTGGCCGACAGCTGGAGCTTCCCGTTGACCACGTTGTCGTCCAGCGTGGTGCGGCCGGTGGTGGTGGAGATGACGACGTCCCGCGCGAAGTAGCCGCCCGAGGCGCAGGTGTCCAGCGCGCCGTTCGGGCCGAGCTGGATGCCGCCGAGGCTGCCCGCGAACGTCGCCTTGCCCTGCACGGCGCCGCCGCAGACGACGCTGCCGGTGGCGTTGTTCAGCACGGACAGCGTGCCGTCCACGAACGTGCCGTGCAGGTCGGTGAAGTACGCGCCGTTGGTGCCGACGTCGCCGGTGACCTCGCTGTCCACCAGGCTGACCTCGCCCGCGCCGACCGTCACGTCGCCGTCGATCGCCGAACCGCCCTCCACGTACAGGAACCCCTCGGCCGCCGCCGGGCCCTTCGGCTCCACGAGGACCCGGCCGGTGTCGCTGTTCTCCAGGAACACGCCGAAGCCGCCGGGCGCGAGCACGACCTGCCCGTCGACGCGGGTGTCGGTGAGGTCGAGGTAGCCGTCGGCGGCGACCCGGACCGCGCCGTTGACGGTGCCGCCCTCCACCACCAGGTTGGCGCCCGCCGCCACCTGCACGTCGCCGGTGACCGTGGTGCCGGTCAGCGAGCACGACTCGCCGGCGGGCACGAACAGGTCGTTGGGCACCGTGACGGCCCCGCCGCTGCCGACGCAGTGCGTGACCAGCCCGGCGTGGGCGGTCGGGGGGAACACCGCGGAGGCGGCGACGATGCTCAGGGTCGCGAGGACGGGTGCGGTCCGTCTGGCCATGGTCGTTCTCCCTGCTGGGTGCGGACGGGGGTCTGGGTGCCGATGTCGGATCGCGAGGCCGCGCGCACGAGGACGCCCTGCTCCCGCCGGGTCAGCAGGCCGCGGGCCACCAGGTCTCCGGTGACGCGCTCCACGTGCCGGACGAACGCGCCGCGGTCGGCGTGGTCGCCGTGCTGGTCGACCAGGTCGCTGACGGTGCAGCCGTTCCCGGTGTCGGTGTTCGCGACCCCGGTGTCGTCGTCGCCGATGACCACCGTCGCCCGCGTGTCGGAGTCGGGGCACGCGTCCTGGCCCGGTGCCACGACGGTGAACGACAGCGACTTCTCCGGTGCGGTGTTGCCCGCCCCGTCGGTGGCCCGGTACCGGACGGTGTGCGCGCCCCGCGCCCGCACGGCCACCGGAGCGGTGTGGCGGGTCCACGCGCCGCCGTCCACCGCGTGCTCGACGACCGCCACGCCGGAGCCGTCGTCGGAGGCGGTGATGGTGACGGTCGCGGCGCCCAGGTAGTTCCCGTCCGCGTCCCGCTCACCGGTCACCGTTCCCGTGGTCGTCGGCGGTGTGGTGTCCTCGACCGGGGCCGCCACGACGGTGAAGCCGCTCATGCCCTCCGGTGAGGTGTTGCCGGCGTTGTCGGTGGCGCGGTGGTGGATCATGTGCGCGCCGGGCGCGGTGACCTCGACGGGTGCGGTGTAGGAAGTCCAGGGGCCGCCGTCGAGGGTGTACTCCGTCGTCCGGACGCCGGACCCCGCGTCGGTGGCGGTGATGGTGACGGTGGCCTCGCCGAGGTACTGGCCGCTCGTGTTCCGCTCGCCCGTCACCTCGGCCGCCACCGTCGGCGGTGTCCTGTCCTCCGCCGGGCGTTCGACCACGCGGAACGCCGTCGACCCGACGGCGGACGCGTTGCCCGCCCCGTCCGTCGCCCGGTACTGCACCGAGTGGTCGCCCACCGCCGTGACCCGCACCGGCCCGGTGTAGGTCTCGAACCCCGTGTCGTCGACCTGGTACTCGATCGAGGCGACGCCCGACTGCGCGTCCGAGGCCGACACGGTGACGGTCGCCTCGCCCAGGTAGTCGCCGTCGGCGTTCCGGTCACCGGCGACCTCCGCCGACACCGCCGGTGGCGTGGTGTCCTCGCCACCGCCGCCCGCGGTCACCACCAGCTCGCCGACCATCGTGCTGTGCCCCGGGATGGTGCAGTGGTAGCGGTACTTGCCCGGCGTGAGCACGACGTCGACCTGGTGGCGGCCGTTGGCGCTGTCGAACGGGTTGGCCAGGACGTCCACCGCGACGTCGTGGTTGTAGCCGGGCGTCTCCGTGTCGAACGTCAGCGTGTGCGGCATGCCGGTCGTGTTGCCGGTCGCCTCGCTGTTCTCGAACACGAGGGTCGCCGCGCCCGCCACCGCCGCGGCGGGTGCGGTCCGGTAGCGGGTGATGTCGTTGTCCGCCGTCCAGGTCAGCACCTGGGCCGCGGCCACCGACGTCGCGGCCACCGACGTCGGGGCGACCGCTCTCGGGGCGGTCGGCGGCGGGGCGGCGGACGCCGGCGGCGCGGACGCCACCAGCAACCCGCCCACCAGCGCGGCGATCGAGCGTCGGAGCACGGGGAACCCCTTCCGGCCGGTCACAGCGACCGCACCCGGACGTGGCGGATGTCGATCACGTCGTTCGCGCCGTGGTTCTGGAGGCCGAGGAACCCGGCGGCGAACTGCCGCAGGTCGGTCGGCGGGTCGCCGGCCCGGGAGGACTGCCTGCCCGGCGCGTTGTCGAACTCGTTGACCACCACGCCGTCGCGGGTGATCGTGTAGTGCTGCCCGACCACCGTGATCTCGTAGTCGCTCCACACGCCCTTCGGGGTCGCGCCCGCGCCCGGCAGCCCGACCGGGTCGAAGTTGTAGACCGATCCCGTCTTCTGCGGCTCACCGGTCTCGCCGTCGTAGATCTGGATCTCGTGACCGCAGAAGATCGCCACCCACGCCGGGGACGTGCGGGCGCTGCCCGTGGTGCCGCAGCTGCCCGGCGGGCGCTGCTCCAGCGGCGTGCGCGGATCCGGGAACCTGGTGAACACGCCGCCGTTGCCCCGCGTGCCCCCCGGTGACGAGTCGCGGAACTGGAGCTTCAGCGAGAAGTCCCCGAACTGCTTCGCGTGGTACCACAGCATGCCCAGCCCGCCGGAGGACCGCAGCACGCCGTCCGGCTGGACGGAGAACGACCCGGACGGGGCCTGCGTCCACCCGCGCAGCGACCGCGCGGTGCCGTCGAAGATCGGCTCGTACCCGGTGTTGGCGGGCGTGCCGACGTCGGACGCCGCCGCCGCGCGCACCAGGGCGCTGTTCTCGCGCCCGCTGAGCACGCCGTCGCGCTGCAACCGGTCGGCCACCGCCGTGACGTGCCGGACGAACGCGCCGTGGTCGGCCCACGGGCTCTCGTCGTCGATCAGGTCGTTGATCGTGCAGCCGCCGCCGACCTGCTCGTTGGGCACGCCCGAGTCGACGCCGCCGAGCCACACCGCGTCCCGCTCGTCGGCCGCGGCGCACCCGACGTCCACCTTCAGCGGCAGCACGTGCCGCTCGCCGTCGGCGTAGGACACGGTCAGCTCCGCGTCGTACGAGCCGGGCCTGGCGTAGGTGTGCCGCGGGTCGGCCTCGGTGGAGGACGTCCCGTCGCCGAAGTCCCAGCGGTGCGAGACGCCGCCGGACTTCGAGCCGGTGAACGCGACGGTGAGCGGCTTGCCCTGCACCGCCACCGAGGTCGCGGACGGCGCGGGGGTCGGCGCCCCGCCCCGGTAGGAGATCCTGATGAGCTTCTGGTTGGCGTGCAGGGTGAAGAACCCGCCGCCGTAGTCGAGCAGGTACAGCGCGCCGTCCGGGCCGAACTTCGCGTCCATCCAGCTCTGGAGCCGGTGGTCGCCGTTGCCGCCGGGGATGATCGCCCGAAGCGTCTCGACGAACACGGGCGGCGCGGCGGTCGGCACCCCGTCCGGGTCCACGGTCACCGCGACCCGGTTGGCCGAGTTGCTCTGGTCGCCGATGAACCACTTGCCGTCCCAGTGCTCCGGCCACGCGGCGCCGCTGTCGGTGTCGACCAACTCGCGGCGGTAGATCGGACCGGTCATCACGGCCTGGCCGCCGCCGCGCAGGTACGGCTGTGTGTACGTGGCGTCGGACGGCTTGTACGTCGGCACGCCGTCCGGGCGCAGCGGGAACACCGGTCCGCCCCCGCCCGGCGAGTACCAGAGCATGTTGGCCTTCACCGGCGGCAGGTCGACCAGGCCGGTGTTGCGCGGCGAGGTGTTCTTCGGGGCGTCGCAGTCGTACCAGCCGGTCAGCACCTTGGCGTCGGTGTCGCTGCGGTCGCGGTAGGGCTGCTTGTCGCCCATGCAGTACGGCCAGCCGTGGTTGCCCGCCTCGGTGATGATGGTCGCGGTCTCGTACTTGGCCGGTCCCAGGTCGGGGCTCGGGTTCGTGGCGTCCGGACCGACCCACGCGGCGGTCAGCCACTGCGTGACGGGGTCGACCTGGAGCCGCGAGATGTTGCGCACGCCCATCACGTAGATCTCGGGGCGGGTCCTGTCGGTGCCCGGCGGGAACAGGTTGCCCTCGGGGATCGTGTAGGTGCCGTCGGGCTCGGGGTGGATGCGGATGATCTTGCCGTTGAGGTCGTCGGTGTTGCCGGCCGTGCGGCGGGCGTCCTGGAAGGACAGTCCCCGGTACTCCGCCGTCCAGTTGTTGCCCGAGTAGCCCTGCGAGCCCTCGGAGGAGTTGCTGTCACCGGAGCCGACGTAGAGGTTGCCCGCCGCGTCGAACGCCATGCCGCCGCCCGCGTGGCAGCAGCTGTGCTGCTGGACGGTCCACTGGAGCAGGTCCTTGCGGGAGGCCAGGTCGATGCTCCCCGCGGCCTCGTCGTAGGTCAGCCGCGAGATGGTGCGCTTGCCGGTGCGCTTCTCCCGGTCCACCGTGTCGTGCGGCATCCAGTAGACGTAGAGCCACCCGTTCCGCGTGAACGCGGGGTCGGGCACGATGCCGAGCAGGCCCTCCTCGTTCTTGACCAGCTCGGACCCGCTGCCCCGGTTGCCCATCACGGGCAGCGTGGCCAGCAGCTCGACCTTCTCGTCGCCGGGCGTGAACCGGTGGATCGTGCCGCAGCCCAGGCCGACCTCCGGCTTGGCCCAGTCGGCGACCGGCCCGGTGGGGCAGGCCGCCTTGCCGACGTAGAAGACCGTGCCGTCCGGTGCGATGGTCAGGCCGTGCGGCTCGCCGATCTGGTCGAGCCGCCCCTGCTGGTTGGCGGAGGTCAGCCGTTCGACCTCGTAGTTGGCGGCGATCGTGGCCTGGCAGTCGCCGCGCACCACCCCGGTGGTCCATTTCAGGGCGCCGGTGAGGTGCGTGCGGAACGCCTGCGCGTCGTAGCTGCCCGCGGTGTGACCCATGCCGGTGTAGAAGGACCGGCCGCCGTCGTAGTCGCGGCACCAGGACACCGGGTGGAACGCGCCGTTGGCGCCCGGACCGACCCGGTAGCCCCACTCCTCGACCTGGGCGACGGTGTGCACCAGGCCGACCGGGTTGGGGGCCCAGTTGTACCAGCGGTCGGACAGGGTGACGTTGAGCGGCAGGTCCTCCGTCGCCGGGTGCAGCCGGTCCAGGACGTTGACCCGGGCCTCCTGCACCGCCGGCGTGGGCGGGGGAGTGGGGTCGCCGGACAGCAGTTCCAGGTCGGCGAGCTGGATCAGCGGCTCGCCGCCGTTCGCCGTGATGGAGAGCCGGTAGTGCGGGAACGACCGGGGCTCGGCGACGGTGAACGTCCGGGTGAGCAGGCGGTCGTCGAACGACTGGCCGGTCCGCCGGTCGAGGTCGGTCCACGTCGTTCCGTCGGCCGAGCCCTGGAGGGTCCAGTCGCGCGGGTCGCGCCCGGCGGAGTCGTTGGCGGAGGTGAGCGAGTACCGGTTCACGGCCGCCGCGGCGTTGAGGCGGTAGGCGACCCAGCCCGTCGTGGCGCGGGTCAACCACTTGGTGCGGTCGTCCCCGTCGGTCAGCTTCTCCTTGGTCTCGTTGGGCGGGTTCTCGCCGCTGGCCGTCACCGCGGCCACGGTCTCCGGCGTGTTGTCCCCGCCCGCCGGGCGGGTGCCGATGAGCCCGGTGAACCAGGTCGAGTCGGCCTGCGCCTTGGCGGCGTCGCCGACGCCGAGGAACCCGCCGCCGTTCTTCACGTACGCCTGGAGCGCGGACTCCTGCTCACGGTCGAGGGCGACGCCCGCGGCGGACAGGAACACCACGCCCCGGTGCCCGGCCAGTTCGTCCGCGGTGAACACCGCCGGGTCGGACGACGTCTCCACGGTGATCCCGTTGGCCTCGCCGATCTCCCGGAACACCGCCGCGGCGCGCGCGACCGGGTCCTCCTGCCCGTCGGCCGGTCCGTGGAAGACCAGCACCGACGCGCCCGTGGCGGTGACGACCGGCGCCCGCGACGGCCGCGGCGCCTGCGCGGTCGCGGGGACCGGGGCGAGCAGCCCGCCCACCAGCGCCGCCGCGGCGGTCGCCGCCGCCAGCGCCCCCGCGCCCCCGCGCCGCCTGCCCGGAGAAAACCCTCTGCCCATTGCCGACTCCTTCACCGTTGGCAGGCCGTGCGGTCAGTGGTGTTCGTGCGGCTGTGCCCGGTCCGGCGCCCGTCCGGCCGCGCCCGCCGTGCCGTGGGCGTGGCCCCGGAAGCGGTCGACGGCGTCCTGCGCGCCGGGCGGCATGGAGCCGTCGGCGTTGCGCACGAGGAAGATGCCCGACATCCCCGTCTCGGAGTGGGACTGCACGTGGCAGTGGTACATCCACGCGCCCGGACCGACCCCGTCCCCGGCGATGACCTGGAACCCGAACGAGCTGCCGGGGTTGAGGTCCTTGTTGTCGACGACCTGGCTGGGGTCCGCCGGGCCTTCGAGCATGCCCGTGCGGTTGTCGGCCCAGCGGTGCGCGTGCAGGTGGAAGGTGTGGAACTGGTTGCCGTGGCCGATGGCGATCCACTCGACGCGCTGGCCGAGGCGCGCCTCGAAGATCGGCGTGTGCGGCGCGACCTGGTTGTTGATCGACATCTCGTTGAACACGGCGACGAACTGCCTGTCGGGCAGCAGGTCGCCGCGCCGGCGCACGACCAGCGCCCCGTACAGGCCGCGCGCGACGCCCAGCGAACCGTGGTCGGTGCCCATGGCGTGGTCGTGGTAGTGCCAGTAGCCCGCGCTGCCCGGCATGAACCGCCTGCTGCCGCCGCCGGCGCCGGTCATCCCGCGCGTGCGCCACGTGTAGACGCGCGTCTCGCCCGGGTTGTTGAACGAGTTGTTCAGCGGCGCGCCGTCGGAGTCGGTGCTGTAGTCCACGCCGTGCGGGTGGATCGACATCCGCCGGTCGGTGTTGTTGACCAGCGTGATCTCCAAGGTGTCGCCCTCGTAGACCTCGAAGGTGGGGCCCGGGACGGTGGCCTCGCCCGGAGCCAGGCCGTAGCCGTAGAGGTTGCCGGGCAGCGCCTCGGCGTAGACGGTGACCCGCTTGACGGTCCCGTCCTGCGCCGCGGCCTCTCGACGGGGCGCCGCGCCGGGGGCCACGACGGCGGGGACGGCCAGGCCCACCGCGCTCGTCGTCAGCACGGTGCGGCGGGAGAGCGACCTGGTCGGCCAGCCGGTCTGGGCGTCGTTGTCCATCCTGCTCCGTTCGGCGCGCGACGAGAACCGGCCCCTCGGGCCGCTGGCAGTCGGAAGAGTCGAAAGATCGTCGGTGACCCGAGTCGACGGACGGACTTTCGGTCATCGTCCCCGGACTTTTGCATCAGACTCATTCAACTTATGAACGGTCCTTACGAAAGTGAAGGGCCGAACGGGGGAGTCACCGGACAAGCCTGTGTCATTCCCGACCGGTACCGTCACCGTGTGCACGAGTTGATCAAGCCCACCGCGGGCCTGCACGCGGCCTGGCTGGAGGCGCGCGACGAGTGGGGACCGGGCCTCCACGAGGACGGCTTCGGCTGCTCGCGTCCGACGAGACCGATTCGCCCGAGGGGTTCGCGGCCGTCCGCGGAACGGGCTCAGGTCGGCAGGACTCCGTCCACGGGCACTCCGGGTCGAGTTCCGGGTCCGCCTCGGTGACGACACCCCGCCGCTGGGCCTCGGCGCCCGGCTGCGACCGACCGGTCCGCGACCGCGTCCTCGGTGTCGCGCGGCACGGACGGACGCGGAGTTGCCGAGCACCAGCGAGAACACGGGTTCGCGGCCGTCGGCGGTGGTCGTGGTCAGCGGGTCCGCGCCCAGTCGCGGCAGCCGGGTCCGGGGCCCGGATGCCCGCCGGTCGGCTGCCCTCGCCGTCGGCTCGACGGCCGGCGTCCTGGTCGGCGCCTCGGCGTGCGGGTCGCTGAGCCCGAGGAACGGCACCGGCAGCTCGCGCAGCGCCATCGACCGGTGGGTCGCCGGCTCCTGCCCGTGACGTCGAGGTCGCTCGCCGATGCGGCCCGTGCCGCCCGCGCCCGGCGCGCGGGCCGGTGACCGGCGGTTCAGCCGCGCAGCGCCCGGTCCAGGATCGCCGCCAGGGTCCTCAGGTCCGCCTCGTCCAGGCCGGCCAGCGGGGTCTGCCGCAGGGTCGCGCGCATGACGTCGGCGCGCACGCGTCGCCCCTCGTCGGTCAGGACCAGCACCCGCGAGCGCCGGTCCCGCGGGTCGGCGACGCGTGTGACGAGGCCCCGGCCGACGAGCTGGTTGGTGACGAACGACAGGTTCGGCGCGTTGCAGTGCAGCCGCCCGGCCATCGCCTTCATCGACGGCGGCTCCTCGTCCGGGTCGATCGCGCACAGCGCCTGCGCGGTGGCGTGGGTGAGGCCGTGGTCGGCGAGGGCGGCGGCGATCCGGTCGCCGGTGAGCATGAAGACCTCGTGGTTGGCCCGCACGACGGCCTCCAGCTCGTCCATGCGGCCACGGTAACAGCTTCGAACCTCGAACGGATTTGCTTCGATGCTCGAAGCTGTTACCGTCCCGCTGAGAACTTCGAGACTCGAACTACAGGAGTGTCGCGTGAACCCGTTCACGCGCGGCACCGCCGTCGTCACCGGCACGCCCGAGGGGCCGGGGGGCCGCGACGTCCGCGACCGAGGTGCGGCGTGACGGGCGCGACGCCCACCGGCTGTGATCCTGTGCCCACCACCCACCCGAGCCCGTGGAGGAACCGAACCCGTGGACATCGAGCTGATCGACCCCGAGTTGCGCGGCCCCGTCCGCCGCCTGCCGCCGCTGCCCATCGGCAACCGGCTGGTGCTGCGCCTGGTCCGCGCCGCGAGCGCGCGCATCCCCGCCGCGCGCGCCGACGGCGTGCGGGTCCGCGACGTCGCCGACGCGCCCGTGCCGCTGCGGCTCTACCGGCCGGTCGCCGACGCCGTGCCCGCCGCGCTCTACTGGGTCCACGGCGGCGGGTACGTGCTGGGCAACCCGAGGATGGACGACGCCCGCTGCGTCGCCCTCGCGCGCACGCTCGGCATCACCGTGGTCTCCGTCGACTACCGCCTCGCGCCCGAGCACCCGTTCCCGACGCCCCTCGACGACTGCCTCGCGGGCTGGACGTGGTTGCACCGCAACGCGGCGGAGCTGGGAGTCGACCCCGCGCGGGTCGCCCTGGGCGGCGCCAGCGCGGGCGGTGGCCTGGCCGCGTGCCTCGTCCAGCGGCTGCACGCCGAGGGCGGTCCGGCACCGGCCGCGCAGTGGCTCGACTCGCCCATGCTCGACGACCGCACCGCCGCGCGCCGCGACCTCGACGCGGTGAAGCACCGCGTGTGGGACAACCGCCGCAACGCCACCGGCTGGCGCGCCTACCTCGGCGGTGAACCCGGCGCGCCCACCGCCCCGGCGTTCTCCGTCGCCGCCCGCGCCGCGGACCTGGCCGGCCTGCCGCCCACGTGGATCGGGGTCGGCTCCGTCGACCTGTTCCACGACGAGGACCTGGCCTACGCCGAGCGCCTGCGCGCCGCGGGCGTCGAGGTCACCGCGGACGTGGTGCCGGGCGCGCCGCACGGGTTCGACAGCTGGGCCCGCCGCACGGGGGTGACGCGGCGGTTCCACGCCCGCGCGGACGACTGGCTCGCCGCCGCGCTCGGCGTGCCACGCGGGTGACGGGGGTCAGCCGCACGTCCGGGCCCGGCGCCGGCCCGCCGCGATCCGCCCCGCGAGGGCGCCGTGCGGCCCGAACAGGTACGCCGGCAGGAACACCGCCCCCTGCACCAGCACCACCATGGCCCCGGACGCGGTGTCGAGGTGGTAGCTCAGGTACAGCCCGACCGCCGCCGCGCCGACCGACACCGCCGGCGCGATCACCAGCATCCACCCGAACCGGTCGGTGAGCAGGTGTGCGGTCGCGCCGGGGATGATGAGCATCGCCACCACCAGCACCACGCCGACGACCTGGAGCGCCACCACGCAGGTCAGCGCCAGCAGGCCGAGCAGGGCCGCGCCCAGCAACCTCGGGTCGAGGCCGATGGCGTGGGCGTGCACCGGGTCGAAGGCGTAGAGGGTGAAGTCGCGGCGCTTGAGCAGCAGCGCGGTGAGCGCGACCGCGCCGAGCACGGCGATCTGGCCCAGGTCGGCGCGGCCCACGCCGAGCAGGTTGCCGAACACGATGTGGTTGAGGTCGGTCTGGCTCGGCGTCACCGAGATCAGCACCAGCCCCAGGGCGAACAGCGTGGTGAACACGGTGCCGATCGCCGCGTCCTCCTTGATCCGGCTGGTGTCGCGGATGACGCCGATGAGCGCGACGGCGAGGAAGCCGAACACCACCGCGCCCAGCGCGAACGGCGCGCCCAGCACGTAGGCCAGCACCACGCCGGGCAGCACGGCGTGCGACACCGCGTCCCCCATCAGCGACCAGCCGATGAGCACCAGCCAGCACGAGAGCACCGCGCACACGGCGGCGGCGATCACCATGGCCGCGAGCGCCCGCACCATGAACCCGTAGCCGAGGGGTTCCACCAGGAGTTCGTAGGCGGTCACCCGGCCTCCCCGTCGCGCGCGGTCACGTCGAGGCCGAACGCGCGGACGAGGTTGTCCGGCCGCAGCACCTCGTGCGGCGGGCCGTGCACCAGGACCCGGCGCATCAGCAGCACCGCCTCGTCGGCGAGGTCGGGCAGCGCGCGCAGGTCGTGCGTCGACACCAGCACCGCGGCGCCGTCGGCGGCCAGTTCCCGCAGCAGCCGCGTGATCGTCGCCTCCGACCGCTTGTCCACGCCCGAGAACGGCTCGTCCAGCAGCAGCACGCGGGCCTGCTGCGCGATGCCGCGGGCGACGAACGCGCGCTTGCGCTGCCCGCCCGACAGCCGGCCGACCTGCCGGTCGGCGAGGTCGGTGAGGCCGACCCGCTCCAGCGCCCGGTCCACGGCGTCGTGGTCGGCCCGGCGCGGGCGGCGGGTGAACCCCAGCCCACCGTGCCGCCCCGTCATCACCACGTCCCGCACCGACACCGGGAACGACCAGTCGACCGCCTCGCTCTGCGGCACGTAGGCCAGCTCGCCCGCGCGCCGCGCCGCGCCGGGCGGACCACCCCGGACGCGCACCGCGCCGCGGTCCGGCCGCACCAGGCCGGTGATCGCCTTGAACAGCGTGGACTTGCCCGAGCCGTTCACGCCCACCAGCCCGCACACCAGACCGGGCCGGAGGGACAGCGTGACGCCGTCGAGCGCGAGCACGTCGCCGTAGTGGACCGTCACGTCCGCCAGTTCGACGGCGGCGACCCCGACGACGGCGACCCCGACCTCGGCCGCGCTCACCCGGCCCTCCCGGTCAGCGCGGCGGTGATGGTCCGCGCGTCGTGGCGGACCAGGTCCAGGTAGGTCGGCACCGGACCGTCCGGTGTGGACAGCGAGTCGACGTGGAGCACGCCGCCGAACGCGGCCCCGGTGGCGGCGACGACCTGCCGCATCGCCGCGTCGGACACGGTGGACTCGCAGAACACGGCGGGCACCGCGTTGGCGCGCACGAAGTCGACGACGCCCGCGACCTGCTGCGGGGTCGCCTGCTGCTCGGCGTTGACCGCCCAGAGGTAGCGCTCGGTCAGCCCGGCGTCGCGCGCCAGGTAGGAGAACGCGCCCTCGCAGGTCACCAGCGCGCGCTTGCCTGCCGGCAGCACCGCGAGCGCCGCCACCAGGTCGTCGTGCACCCGCTGGAGCTCGTCCCCGTAGCGGTCGCCCGCGGCCCGGAAGTCGCCGGCGTGCGCCGGGGCCAGGTCGGCGAAGGCGCGGACGAGGTTGTCCACGTAGGTCCGGACGTTCAGCGGCGACATCCACGCGTGCGGGTTCGGCTTGCCCGCGTAGGCGTCCTCGGCGATCGGCACCGGCTCGACCCCGTCGCTGACCACGACGTGCGGGGCGTCGACCTCGGCGACGAACCGCGCGAACCACGCCTCCAGGTTCAGTCCGTTGTCGATGACCAGGTCGGCTCGCGCGGCCTTCCTGACGTCGTCCGGTGTCGGCTCGTAGCCGTGGACCTCCGCACCGGGCTTGGTGATCGACTCCACCCGCAGGTGCCCGTCCGCGACGTTGGCGGCGATGTCGGCCAGCACCGTGAACGTGGTCAGCACCACCGGCCGGTCGTCCGACGCGGTGGCGCCGGTTCCGCTGCACCCGGTGGCGAGCAGTGCCGCGGCGGCGGCCACGCCGATGACGCTGAGCAGCTTCGACATGCCCGGACCGTACGGTCGCGCGCGTCCGGCCGCTGGGCCCGTGCACCTAAAAGCGCAGTGCCGCTACCTCGTTCGGACCACACCGGACGGTGCGTCCGCGAACGCTGCGCAGCCGGCGTCGGCCGAACGGTCGGGCCGTTGAGCCGTGCGGCACGGGGCCGGGACGCGAGGAGCCCCCACGACCCGTCGTGGGGGCTCCTCGCGTGGACGTGACCGCTCGGATCAGCCGGCGACCTCGGCCCTGGGCCGCTCGTCGGCCCGCGCGGGGTGGTCGTCGAGCTGCGTGCCCTCGACGTCCAGCTCGGGCAGCCAGTGCAGCCACTTCGGCAGCCACCACGCCTTCCCGCCGAGCAGTGCCAGCGCCGCCGGGACGATCACCATGCGGACCACGAAGGCGTCCACGAGGATGCCGATCGCCAGGGCGAACGCGATCGACTTGATCGTCGGCTCACCGGACGGGACGAAGCCCGCGAACACCGAGAACATGATCAGCGCGGCGGCGACGACCACGGGCGCGGCCTGGCGGAAGCCGGTGGTGATGGACGTCAGGGGAGCGCTGCCGCGGTGGTGCGCCTCGTGCATCCGGGACACCAGGAACACCTGGTAGTCCATCGCGAGTCCGAACAGGATGCCGATCACGATGATCGGGGTGAGGCTGATCAGCGGCCCGGTGGTGTCGAGGTTGACCGCGTCGGCCAGCCAGCCCCACTGGAACACCGCCACCGTCGCGCCGAGCGACGCGCCGATGGTGAGCAGGAAGCCCAGCACGCCGACCAGCGGCACCAGCAGCGAGCGGAACACCAGGATCAGCAGGATCAGCGCCAGGCCCACGACCACGGCCAGGTACAGCGGCAGCGCGCTGTCGAGCGTGGCGGCCACGTCGACGCTCACCGCGGTGGCGCCGGTGACGTAGGTGGTGACGCCCTCGGTGCCGGCGAGCCGGTCGCGCAGGTCGTCGACGAGCCGCAGGGTGGCCTCGCTGGTGGGGCCGGACTCGGGGATGACGGTCAGCATCGCGGCGGTGCCGTCGGCGTTCGGCGCCGGCGGCGTCACGAGGGCGACGTCGTCGACCCCGGTGATCTCCTGACCGGCCTCGGTGGCGGCCTGGACCGCGCCGTCGCCCTCGAACAGGACGATGAGCGGGCCGTTGAAGCCCTCGCCGAACCCGTCGGACAGCAGTTGCTCCGCGCGGGCCTGGGTGCTCGTCGCGGGCGGCGTCTGCACCAGGGTCGTCTGCATCGAGGCGGCCGGGACGGCGACCGCGCCCAGGGCGAGCACGGACAGCAGCAGCGCGGTGACCCGGCGGTGGGTCACACCGCCCGCCCAGCCGCGGTAGAAGCCCCTGCCCTCGTGCTCGTCGGTGGTGGCGGGCGCGGTGCGCTGCTTGCGGGGCAGCGCGCGGCGGCCGAGGTAGCTCAGCACGGCCGGCACGAGGGTGACGGCGATCAGGACGGCGACGACGATGGTCGCGGCGGCCGCGATGCCCATCTGGGTCAGGAACGGGATGCCCGCGACGGCCAGGCCCACCAGGGCGATGACCACGGTGATGCCCGCGGTGACCACGGCCGACCCGGCGGTGCCCACGGCGATGCCGATGGCGTCGCCGACGTCCCGGCCGCGCCGCAGCTCCTGACGGTAGCGGTTGATGATGAACAGGGCGTAGTCGATGCCGACCGCCAGGCCCAGCATCGTGGCCAGGATGGGCGTCGTGGACGACAGCTCCATGAAGCCGGTGGCGATGGTGACGCCCAGCGCGCCGATGCCCACGCCGACCGCGGCGGTCAGCAGGTTCATGCCGGCCAGGACGAGCGAGCCGTAGGTCAGCGCCAGGACCAGCAGGGCCAGCGCGACGCCGATGACCTCGACGATGCCGCCGATGTGCGGCGGGGCCTGCACGGCCTCACCGGTGACCTCGGCGGTCATCCCGGCGTCCCGCGCGTCGGCCACGGCGTCGAGCAGCGCGGTCCGCTGCTCCCCGGTCACGTCGCCGGCCTTGGCGTCGAAGGTCACCGTGCTGTACGCGGTGTCCTGCGCGGGGTTGACGGACGGTGCCTGCGGGTCGAGCGGGTTGCTCGCCGAGGACACGCCCGGCAGGGTTCCCAGCTCGGCCACCAGCTCGCCGATCCGCTGCGCGTTCTCCGGCGTGGTCAGCTGCTGCCCGTCCGGCGCCTTGAGCACCACGCGGGCGGTCGCGCCGCCGCCGGAGCCGAACTGCTCCTTGATCTTGTCCAGGGCGGTGGTCGACTCCTGCCCCGGGATCGAGAAGCTGTTCGAGGTCGGCCCGGCCAGCGTGAGGGCGCCGACGCCCGTGCCGGCCAGGACGAGCAGCCACAGCAGGACGACGGCCAGTCGGCGCCGGTGGGCGCCGAAGCCGAGTCGGTACAACAGACGAGCCATGCGGATTCAGTCCTTCGCCAAGGCGGGATCGGGGTCGGGTGAGGGGGTGCCCGGGCGTCGGTGGCCGAGCGCGTCGAGGCAGGTGGTGATGATGTGGGGGCGCCAGGCGGTCTTCTCGCCCGCGCGGTTGGCGGTCACGCTGAGCACCGCCAGGGCGGCCAGGGCTCCGACGACGCGGATGGCCCGTTCGACGTCGGACCCGTCCGGGGCGACGGCGAACACCTCGAAGACCATGACGTCCTCGATGGCGATGACGGGCTCCTCGGGCGAGGTCACCGCGCCGAAGGCCAGCGACACCAGCCCGGGCAGGTCCAGGGCGACGTCGGTCAGCAGCTCCAGCGCCCGCCGGTCGCGCGCCGGACCGGGCGGCAGCTCCGCCACCTGGTCGAGCACGCGGCGGCCCTGCGCCTGGCACGCCTCCTGCGCGGCCTCGAAGAGGGCTTCCTTGCTCGGGTAGTGGTGCAGCAGACCCGCCTTGGACAGGCCGACGGCGTCGGCGAGGTCCTTCAGCGAGGTGTGCGCGAACCCGTGCCGCGCGAACAGGCCGGCCGCGAGGTCGAGGATCTCCATCTCCGCGCGGTGCCGGGTCGGTCGTGCCATGGGAACCACGATACCCAGTGACCTACCGATTCGGTCGGTTTACCGACCGAATCGGTAGGTGGGCTGCGTCACTGCCGCTGTCGATCACCAGTGTGGCGGTCGTCGGTGGGCGCTCCGGTGCGGGGGTGGGCAGACTGGGCGGATGCGCGGAGGCCGGTCGGTGAAGAAGGTGGGCGTCGTCGCGGCGGGCGGGGCGCTGCTCGTCGTCGGGGTGCTGCTGCTGGTGCTGCCCGGACCCGGTCTGCTGCTGGTGCTCGCCGGCCTCGTGGTGCTGGCGTCGGAGTTCCCGGCCCTGGAGCGCTACGTGGACCCGGTGCGCGACCGGGCGATGAAGGCCGCGGAGGACAGCGTGGCCTCACCGCTGCGCCTCGCCGGCTCGGTGCTGGCGGGCCTGCTGCTGATCGCGGCGGGCGTCGTGTGGGGCCTGGTGGAATCGCTGCCGTTCAGCGGCTGGAGCACGGGGTCGAGCCTGGTCCTGTCCGGCCTGGTGCTGCTCGGCCTGCTGGTCTGGAGCTACCGCCGGGTGCGCGCGAAGGCCGGCGGTGGCTCCCGCACCTGACGTTCACCTCCGGCGGGGAACGCGCGGCCGTGCCGTGCCGTCGCAGTCGTGTGCTGCGGTGGATGACAGTGGTGGGCGGGCTGTGCGCGGTGGTCGCCCCGTTCCTGCCCGGCGGTGCGACGCGGGCCGACGGCGTGGCGCTCGCCGGGTACGCGGGCGGGGTGGTGCTCGCCGTGCTGCTGGGCCTGGCCCGGTCGCGCCGGGTGCGGGTCGCCGGGGGAGTGGTCGGGGTGCTCGCCGCCGGCGCGGCGGTGGTGCGGCTGGTGCTCGACGTGACCGGTGGCGTGCCGGGGGCGGACACCGCCGTGCTGGCGGTCGGTGCGCTGGGGGTCGCGGTCGGCCTGGTCGGGAGCACGTCGTGGCGCCCGCGCCCGGTGGGCGTGCTCGCGGCGGTCGCGGTGCTCGCGGTGGCGGTCGCGGCACCCGTCGTCGTGGACCGGGTCGCGACGCGCGCCGAGACCCGTGACGCACGGGACTTCGCGCCCGAGCCCGTGCCCGCCCGGCCCGGTGGCCGCCAGTGGTCGTGGCAGCCGCCCGCGGACGTCACCGACGTCGCCGCCGCCGGGCACGGGGTGGTCGTCGCCACCGCGGACGGCGCGGTCACCGCCCTCGACGGCCCGGACGGGCGTCGGCAGTGGGTGTACGCCCGGCCCGGCGCGCACGTCCGCGACGTGCTGGCCTCGACCGACGGCGGGGCGGTCGCGGTGGCCTTCGCCCCCGCCGGGGACACCCGGTCGAACCTGCTGGTGGTGCTGGACGCCGACACCGGTGCGGAGCGGTTCCGGCGGGTGGTGCCCGCGGTCCTGGTGCAGACCAGGCAGGTCGTGGTGACCGCCCGGACCCTGGCGATCCGCGACGACGCCTACACCGCGTACGACCTCGGCACCGGAGAGGAGCGGTGGCGGTGGTCGCCGCCGGACGGCTGCACGAGCCCGTTCAGCCTCCTCGCCCGCGGTCGGACCGCGGTCCTGGCGCCCGTGCAGTGCCCCGGGGAGGTGGGGCTCCTCGCGCTCGACGAGGTCACCGGGGGCGAGCGGTGGCGGCACGAGGTGGGCGTCGACGACTCCGCCGGCGAGCGCATCGACGTCCTGCCCACGAGCACGTCGGACGGGGCGGCGGTGTGGTTGCGGATCGTCGGCGGACCGGCCGCGCCGGGTTCGGTCACCGGCGGCCTGTTCGACACCGGGACCGGCGCGCTGCTGGCCGGGCCGCCCGCGCCGTGGTGGCCGCGCGCGGACGTCGGCGTCACGCCGCTGCTCGAACAGCAGGAGGGCGCGGAGGTCGAGGCGCTCGCCGCGCTCGACCTCGCCGGCGCCTCCCACCCGCTGGACCTCGCGCTCTGCCCGCTGCGCTCCGCCGACGCGACGACCGCGAGCACCTACCTCAGGCTGTGCGGCGACACCGGGCGGGACGTGACGCTGGTCGTGCAGGCGTGGGACGGCAGCCCGCCCACCTCGGTCCCGGTCCGGCTCGACGGCTCGGGGTCGCGGCAGGACCTGCACCTCGTGCCCGCGCCGGGCGCGATCGTCGTGGCGCGCGGCACGTCCGGTGGCACCCCGGCGCCGGTCGTCGGCCTGTCGGGCTGAGGGCCGCCTCCGGTCGAGGCCCGGGAGTCGGGGCGCGGGAGCCGGCGGGCGTCAGGAGGCGACGAGCGGTTCCGGCTCGCGGAACAGCAGCGCGGGCACGACCGGGCGGTGCGGCCGGGTGGTCGCGGGCGCGACCGACAGGACCACCTCGGGCTCGACGGGCGTCGCGGGCCGCTCGCGGCGGGGCCCGGGTGCCGTGGCCGCCGGCGCGGCGGCGAGCTGCCGGCCGGCGCGGGTGATCCGCAGCAGCCACACCGCCTCGTCCCGGTCCCCGCGGTGCTCGGCCTTGAGGCGGGCGAACGCGCCGCGCACACGGGCCGCCAGCACCTGGTCGGCGGCCACCGCGGCCCAGACGGCGCGCACCGCCGCGTCGTCGGCCTCCACCGCGCCGCGCACGTGGTCGAGCAATTGTCCGGGGGAGGAGGCCGCCCACGCCGAGGCCGTCTTCTGAGCTTTCGTCATAGCGCCTCCATTACCCGCCGTACACGGACGTTAGGCCACATAGGGTGTGATGCCGATCACTTTCGTGACCGTGGGACCACTCGGACGGGTGGTCGTGGGGTGTCCCACAGTGGCTTTGAAAATGATAATCGTCTGTCTTAGGTTCGACACCACCGCCGAACCCCCGGGAACGCCATGCACCTGCGCTCGCCCCTGCCCGCCCTCGCCCTCGTCGTGGCGTCGTCGCTCGTCCTCGGCGGGTGCTTCGCCCAAGACCCGAACGCGACCGCGGACGACGCCGACGGGCGCATCAAGCTCGCGATGCTGCAACCGCCGCGCTCGGGCCTCTCGCCGTTCAGCGACGACGCGTTCAAGCTCTCCCGCTGGTCCACCGCCGAAACGCTGGTCACCCTCGACGCCGACGGCAACGCCGGTCCCGGGCTGGCCACCGGGTGGCGGCGCACCTCCGACCTCGCCTGGGAGTTCACCATCAGGTCCGGCGTGACCTTCCACGACGGCACGCCGCTGACCGCCGACTCCGCGGTGAACACCCTGACGCGGGCCGTCGCCGCCTCGCCCAAGCCGCGCATCCTCGACGGCGTCGCGCTCGCCGCGCGGGCCGAGGGGGACCGGCTCCTCGTCACGACCGGCGAGCCCGATCCGCTGGTGCCGCAGCGGTTGTCGTCACCGCAGCTCGCGATCCTCGCCGCGAGCGCCTACCGGCCGGACGGCTCGGTGGACCCGGTGGGCACGGGCACCGGACCGTTCCGGCTGGTCGCGGTGAACGGCACGACCACCGCCACCCTCGACCGGCACGACGGTTACTGGGGCGGCAGGGCCCGCGCCGCCGGGATCGACGTGTCGTTCGTCCCCGACGGCACCGCCCGCGCCGCCGCCATCCGCAGCGGTGAGGCGCACATCGCCGAGGCCGTGCCCGTCTCGCAGGCCGCCCTGCTCGACCCGGCGACCATCACCGAGGTGCCGATGCCGCGCACCAACACCCTGTACCTGAACACCCGGACCGGTCCCTTCCGCGACCCCGGTCTGCGCGCCGCCGCGCGGGAGGCGATCGACGCCGGCGAACTGGTGCGCGGCGTCTACGAGGGCCGCGCCGACGTGGCGGCCGGCCTCCTCGGACCCGCCCTGCCCTGGGCCGCCGAGGGGCGCACCGCGCCGACCGGCCGCGCCGCCGCCACCCCGCCGCGGGGCGCGACCATCACCCTGGCCACGTTCTCCGACCGCGCCGAGCTGCCCGAGGTCGCCTCGGTCCTCCAGCAGCGGCTGGAGGACGCCGGGTTCGCCGTGGAGCAGGTCGTGCGGGAGTACGCGCACATCGAGGAGGACGCCCTGGCGGGGGAGTTCGACGCGTTCGTGCTGTCCCGCGCCACCGTCCTCGACTCCGGCGACCCCGTCGCCTACCTGCGGTCCGACTTCACCTGCGACGGGTCGTTCAACATCGCGCGGCTGTGCGACCCGGCCGTGGACGAGGCGGTGCGGACCGCGTCCCTGGCCGAGGCGGGCGACGGCCGCCGCGCCGCGATCCTGGCCGCCGAGGCCGCCGTGCTGCGGACCGACGCGGCGATCCCGATGCTGCACGAGCGGGTCGTGCAGGGCGACGCCACGTCGGTCGTGGGCTCGGCCAAGGACCCGCGTGAGCGCGTGCTCGTCACGGTCGACACCCACCTGCGGTGATCGCGCCCGCCCTGGCCCGCGCCGGCGGGCTCGCCACCGTCGTCGCGGCCGTCGGCCTGCTGCCGTGGCTCGCCGGCCGCGACCCCGCGCTGTCCGTGCTGCGGGCGCGGTCCGCCGAGCAGGAGCCGACGCGCGAGGCGCTGGACGCGGTGCGGCGCGAGCTGGGGCTGGACGCGGGACCGGTGGCGCTGTTCGGCGACTGGCTGCTCGACGCGGTGCGCGGCGACCTGGGCCGCTCGTGGGTGACCGGCCGCGACGTGCTGCCCTCGGTGCTGTCCGGGCTGGGCGCGTCGGTCACCCTCATGGCGGCGGCCCTGCTCGTGGCCGTGCCGCTGGCCGCCGCGCTGTGCGCGCCCGCGCTGGTGCGGGGCGCGCGGGGCGACCCGGTCCGCTCCGGCGGCGGTGTCGGGGCGCTGCTCACCGCGGTGCCCGAGTTCCTGCTGGCCACCGTGCTGCTGGTGGTCGTGTCGGTGTGGTGGGGCTGGCTGCCGCCCTACGGGTGGCAGGGGGTCGGGCACGTCGTGCTGCCCGCGCTGGCCCTGGGCGTCCCGGCCGGCGCGGTGCTGGGGCGGCTGGTCGACGACGCGCTGCCCGCCGTGTTCCAGGAGCGCTGGGTGGTGCTGTGGCGGTCGTGGGGGTGCGCACCGGGCGTCCTCGCGCGGGCCGCGCTGCGCCGCGCGCTGCCGCCCGTGCTGCCGCAGCTCGGGCTGGTGGCCGTCGGGCTGACCGGCGGCGCGGTGGCCGTCGAGGTGGTGTTCGCGGTACCCGGCCTGGGGCGCACCGCGCTGGGGGCGGCCGAGTCGCAGGACCTGCCGCTGCTCCAGGGCTCCGTGCTGGCCCTGGTCCTGCTGGGCTTCGCGGCCGGGCTCGCGGTCGCGGTCGCGCGTCACCGGGTGCTCGGGCCGGCGCTGCGCGACGCGGCGCTCACCGCCCCGCCGCCGGTGGCCTCCCGGGCGCGCCCCGGCGTGGTGGCGGCCGGCGCGGTGCTGCCCGCCGTCGTCGTCGGCTGGGGGCTCACCCGCGAACCGCTGCGCCTGGACACCGCCGCGCGGCTCCTCCCGCCGTCCTGGGCGCACCCGCTGGGCACGGACGCGCTCGGCCGCGACGTGCTCGCCCGCGTCGGGCACGGCGCGCCGGCCACGCTCGGCGTCGCGCTGGTGGTGTGCGCGTGCTCGTACGCGGTCGCCGTCCTGCTGGGCTTCCTGCCCGGTGTCGCGCAGGGGCTGGCCGAGACCGCCAACGCGGTGCCGCCGGTGATCGCCGGCCTGCTCGTCGCGGCCGCCGCCGGACCCGGTGCGACGGGCGCGGCCGTGGCGGTCGGCCTGGTGTCGTGGCCGCCGCTCGCCGCGCACGCCGCGGCGCTCGTCCAGGAGGCGCGCGCGGCCACCCACGCCGAGGCCCGGCGCGCGCTCGGCGCGTCACCGCTGTGGACGCTGACACGGCACGTGCTGCCCGCCGTGGCCGGACCGGTGGCCCGCCACGCCGTGCTGCGCCTGCCCGGCATCGCCCTGGCGACGGCCTCGCTGGGGTTCCTCGGCCTCGGTGCCCAACCGCCCGCCCCCGAGTGGGGCCTGCTGCTCGCCGAGTCCCTGCCCTACCTGGAACGCGCGCCGTGGGCGGCCCTGTCACCGGCGGTGGTGCTGCTGTCGCTGGCCGTCCTCGCCGTCTCGTTGCCGGCGGTCGCGTCCTCGACCACCCCGTCGCGGGTCACCCCGTTCCGGACCACCTCGGCGTCGGCGACCTCGGCACCGGCACCGGCGGCGAAGGCGTGACCGGGCGGCGCGGCCCGGTCGCCCTGCTGGTCGGCACCCAGTTCGCCTTCAACCTCGGCTTCTACGCGGTGCTGCCGTACCTGGCGACCCACCTCACCGGTGAGCTGGCGCTGTCCGGGTGGCTGGTCGGGCTGGTGCTGGGCCTGCGCACGTTCAGCCAGCAGGGCCTGTTCGTGGTCGGCGGGGCGCTGACCGACCGGTTCGGCCCGCGACCGGTCGTGCTGGCGGGCTGCGCGCTGCGGATCGCGGGGTTCGCCTGGCTGGGGTTCGCGGGCGGCACGTGGTCGGTCGTCGGCTCGGTGCTGCTGATCGGGTTCGCCGCCGCGCTGTTCTCGCCCGCCGTGGAGACCGGGGTCGCCCGCCTGGCCGTGGCCCGGGAACGCCTCACCGGCGTGCCGCGCACCCGGCTGCTGGGCGTGTTCCACGCAGCGGGCCAGGCCGGGGCGCTCATCGGTCCCGTGCTGGGCGCGGTCCTCGTCGGCACCGGGTTCCGGGCGGCCTGCCTGGCCGGCGCGGCCGTGTTCGCGGTGATCCTGCTCGGGCACCTGCTGCTCATGCCGGCCGGGGGACCCGCACCCCGGGGAGCCGGACCCGGTGGCGCCGGCGCGCCGGTGTCGTTCGCCGGCGGTCTCGCGGACGTGCTGCGGCACCGGCGCTTCCTCGCGCTGTGCGCGGCCTACGGTGGGTACCTGCTGCTCTACAACCAGATGTACCTGGCGCTGCCCGGCGAGGTGCGGCGCGCGACCGGCGACCAGGCCGCCCTCGGCTGGTTGTTCGCCCTGTCCTCCGCGCTGGTGGTCGTCGGCCAGGTGCCGGTCTCGCGGTGGGCGTCCCGCGCGCTGTCGCCGCGCGGCGCGGTGCTGACCGGCTCGGCGCTGCTCGCGGCGGGCTGCGCGGCGACGGCCGTGCTGCTGCCGGTGCGGGCGCTGGGCGGGCTGCTGCCGTCGGTGGTGTTCGTCGTGCTGCTCACGGCGGGACAGGTGCTGATCGTGCCCGCCGTGCGGGCCTGGGTGCCCGACCTGGTCGACGACGGCAGGCTCGGCCTCTTCACGGGTGCGCTGTCCTCGGGCGCGGGGTTGCTGGTCCTGGTGGCCGGGGCCCCGCTGGGCGCGGTGTTCGACGCCGGCGGCCCGTTGCCCTGGCTGGTGCTCGCCGGGGTGGCCGCGGCGAGCGCCGCCTGCGTGCCGCGGCACGCACCGGCACCGGTGAGGTGAATCGGTTCAGGTGCGGCCCGGTGCGGTACGCCTCGCGGGTGACCGGAGGAACCGACGAAGTGCCGCCACGACGTGAACAGCCGTTGCGGGTCCGGTGGAACGCCGGCGTGCGCAGCCTGGAGAAGGGGGACGGGGACGGGCCGGTGGTGGCCGTCGTCCCCTGCCTGGGCGCGCTGGGTACCTGGTGGACACCGTGGCCCGCTGCGGGGAGTGGACCCGGGCCGCGCTGCTGGACGTGCCGGGCTTCGGCCACCGACCACCCCGGCCGTGCCGCGCCGACGTCACCGGGGTCGCCGACGCGGTGGAGCGCCGGCTCGACGCGGCGACCGGTGACGCGCCGTCGTGCTGGTCGGGCACTCGACCGGCGCGCAGGCGGCGGTCCACGTGGCGCTGCGCCGGCCCGAACGGGTGCGCTCGCTGGTCCTGATGGGGCCGACGTTCCCGCCGGAGCAGCGGCGCTTCGCCGGGTTGGCCCGCGCGTACGTCCGCAACTCCCGCCGCGAACCGCCCGGTCTGATCCCCGTCACGTGGCCGTACTACCTGCGCGGCGGACCGCGCGAGCCGGCGCGGTTCGTGCGCTCGGGGCAGCGGGACCGCCCGGAGGACGCCATCACCGGGGTGCGCTGCCCCGTGCTGCTGCGCGGCGAGCACGACGCGTTCGCGCCGCCGGAGTGGGTGGACCGGCCGGCGTCCGCCGCGCCCGACGGCAGGGTGGCCACCCTGCCGGGCGCGCACACGTTCCCGTACCGGCAGGGCGCGGGGACCGCCGCCCGCATCGAGGAGGCCGCCCGGCACGCGCACCGCCCCTGACCTCCGGGTCACCGACCTCGCCGGGATCGCCGTGGCGGCGCGACGGCCCCGGCCCGTCGCGTGTACGGTGTCCGGGATTCAAGCGCCCGTTCAACCAAGAGCGGGCGCTTGTCGCATCTCTGCACCGGTTGGGCGAGGAACGAGGGTGGCATGGCCGGCACGACGGTCGGAGGCGGCTCGTCCGCTCCGCGGCGCACGACGAGACAGGGCGCGAACCCCGTGGACCAGCCCGAGTTGCGCCAGTTGCTGGCCGGGCTGACCGCGGTCCGCGACGGCGACTTCGGCACCCGGCTGCCGGACGACTCCGGTGGGCTGCTGGGCGAGATCGCGACCGTCTTCAACGGCATGGTCGACCAGCTGTCGCTGTTCACGTCCGAGGTGACGCGCGTGGCGCGCGAGGTCGGCACGGACGGCCGGCTGGGCGGCCAGGCCGAGGTGCCCGGCGTGTCCGGGACGTGGGCCGACCTCACCGACTCGGTGAACGCCATGGCGGGCAACCTCACCTCCCAGGTGCGCGACATCGCGCAGGTGGCGACCGCGGTGGCGCGGGGCGACCTGTCGCAGAAGATCGACGTGGACGCGCGCGGCGAGATCCTGGAGCTGAAGGAGACCGTCAACACGATGGTCGACCAGCTGTCGTCGTTCGCGGCCGAGGTGACGCGCGTGGCGCGCGAGGTGGGCAGCGAGGGCCGGCTGGGCGGCCAGGCGGACGTGAAGGGCGTCTCCGGCACGTGGCGCGACCTCACCGACTCGGTGAACTTCATGGCGGGCAACCTCACCGACCAGGTCCGCAACATCGCCCAGGTGACCACCGCCGTGGCCAAGGGCGACCTGTCGCAGAAGATCACGGTCAACGCGCGCGGGGAGATCCTGGAGCTGAAGAACACCATCAACACGATGGTGGACCAGTTGTCGTCGTTCGCGGACGAGGTCACCCGCATGGCCCGCGAGGTGGGCACCGAGGGCATCCTCGGCGGCCAGGCGGACGTGAAGGGCGTCTCCGGCACGTGGCGCGACCTCACCGACTCGGTGAACTTCATGGCGGGCAACCTCACCGACCAGGTGCGGTCGATCGCCCAGGTGGCGACCGCCGTGGCGCGGGGCGACCTGTCGCAGAAGATCACGGTGGCCGCGCGCGGGGAGATCCTGGAGCTGAAGTCGACCATCAACACGATGGTGGACCAGTTGTCGTCGTTCGCCGACGAGGTCACCCGCGTCGCCCGCGAGGTCGGCACCGAGGGCCGGCTGGGCGGTCAGGCCGACGTGAAGGGCATCTCGGGCACCTGGAAGGACCTCACCGAGTCGGTGAACGTCATGGGCGACAACCTCACCGCCCAGGTGCGCTCCATCGCCCAGGTCACCACCGCCGTTGCCCGCGGCGACCTGTCGCAGAAGATCCGGGTCGACGCGCGCGGGGAGATCCTGGAGCTGAAGGAGACCATCAACACGATGGTCGACCAGCTCTCGGCGTTCGCCGACGAGGTGACGCGCGTGTCGCGCGAGGTCGGCACGGAGGGCAACCTCGGCGGCCAGGCCACCGTGCGCGGCGTGTCCGGCACCTGGAAGGACCTGACCGACAACGTCAACGTCATGGCGTCGAACCTGACTGGTCAGGTGCGGTCGATCGCGCAGGTCGCGACGGCGGTGGCGCGCGGCGACCTGTCGCAGAAGATCACCGTCGAGGCCAAGGGCGAGGTCGCCGCGCTCGCGGGCGTGATCAACACGATGGTGGACACGCTCTCCGCGTTCGCGGACGAGGTCACCCGCGTGGCCCGCGAGGTCGGCACCGAGGGCATCCTCGGCGGCCAGGCGCGCGTGCCGAACGTGGCCGGCACGTGGAAGGACCTGACCGACAACGTCAACTCGATGGCGAACAACCTGACCAACCAGGTGCGCAACATCGCCCAGGTCACCACCGCCGTCGCGCTCGGCGACCTGTCCAAGAAGATCGACGTCGACGCCCGCGGCGAGATCCTGGAGCTCAAGACCACCATCAACACGATGGTGGCGCAGCTGTCGTCGTTCGCGGACGAGGTCACCCGCGTGGCCCGCGAGGTCGGCAGCGAGGGCAAGCTCGGCGGCCAGGCCGAGGTCGAGGGCGTCTCCGGCACCTGGAAGCGGTTGACGGAGAACGTCAACGAACTGGCCGGCAACCTGACCCGGCAGGTGCGCGCCATCGCCGAGGTCACCAGCGCGGTCGCGGCGGGCGACCTGACCCGTTCCATCACGGTGGACGCGTCCGGGGAGGTCGCCGACCTCAAGGACAACATCAACTCGATGGTGGAATCGCTGCGCGTGTCCACCAAGGCCAACCGCGACCAGGACTGGCTCAAGACCAACCTGGCCGGGATCTCCGGGCTCATGCAGGGCCGCCGCGACCTGGAGGTCGTCGCCGAGCTGATCATGGACGAGCTGGCGCCGCTGGTCTCCGCCCAGTACGGCGCGTTCTACCTGTCCGACGACGCGCCGGAGCAGCCCGAGCTGCGCCTGATCGCCTCCTACGGCAGGCCGTACGGCGACGACGACCCGGACGCCCGACCCACCCGGTTCCGCTTCGGCCAGTCGCTGGTGGGCCAGGCCGCGCGCAGCCGCCGCACCATCGCGGTCGACGGGGTGCCGCCCGGCTACGTCTCGGTGTCCTCCGGGCTCGGGCAGACCGAGCCGAGCGACCTCGTCGTGCTGCCCATCGTGGTCGAGGGGCAGGTGCTGGGCGTGATCGAGCTGGCGTCCGTGCACCGGTTCACGCCGATCCACCGGGACTTCCTCGAACAGCTGATGGAGACCATCGGCGTCAACGTCAACACGATCGTGGCCAACGCCCGCACGGACGAGCTGCTGGAGGAGTCCCAGCGCCTGGCCGCCGAGCTCCAGACGCGGTCGAGCGAACTCCAGAAGCGCCAGGAGCAGCTCCAGGAGTCCAACGCGGAGCTGGAGGAGAAGGCCGCGCTGCTGGTGTCGCAGAACCGCGACATCGAGCGGAAGAACCTGGAGATCGAACAGGCCAGCTCCGAGTTGGAGGCCCGCGCGAAGCAGCTGGCGCTGGCGTCGAAGTACAAGTCGGAGTTCCTGGCCAACATGAGCCACGAGCTGCGCACCCCGCTGAACAGCCTGCTGATCCTGGCCCAGCTGCTCGCCCAGAACCCCACCCGCAACCTCACCCCGAAGCAGGTGGAGTACGCGGGCATCATCCACTCGGCGGGCTCGGACCTGCTCCAGCTGATCAACGACATCCTCGACCTGTCCAAGGTCGAGGCGGGCAAGATGGACATCACGCCCGAGCGGGTCGCGCTGCGCCAGCTGCTGGACTACGTCGAGGCCACGTTCCGGCCGATGACCACGCAGAAGAGCCTCGGGTTCCGCATCACCACCGCGAGCGGCGTGCCCGCCGAGCTGCTCACGGACGACTCGCGGCTGCGGCAGGTGCTGCGCAACCTGCTGTCCAACGCGGTGAAGTTCACCGAGGCGGGCGGCGTCGAGCTGCACATCCAGCCGGCCGACGCCGCCGAACTGCCGTCGTCGGTGCGGCGGCACGGCCAGGCCGTGGCGTTCCGCGTCGTCGACACCGGCATCGGCATCGCCGAGCAGCAGCTGGAGTCGATCTTCGGCGCGTTCCAGCAGGCCGACGGCACGACGTCGCGCAAGTACGGCGGCACGGGCCTGGGCCTGTCCATCAGCCGCGAGATCGCCTACCTGCTGGGCGGCGTGGTCACCGCGCAGAGCGAGCTGGGCAAGGGCAGCACGTTCACCCTGTACCTGCCGGTCGCCCGACCGGAGTTCCAGGAGCTGCCAGCCCTGGAGCGCACCGGGCAAGCGGCCGTGCTGCCCGCCGCGCCGGACCCGGCCCCGGTGGAGCCCGGCAGCGGCGCACAGGCGCACAAGCGCCGGCTGCTGGTCATCGAGGAACGGCCCCAGGGGCTGCTGTCGCTGGTCGCGCAGAGCGCGGTCACCGACCTCGCCGACCGCAACGACCCGCGCGGACCGGTCGAGGTGATCACCGCCGTGGACGCCCGCGAGGCCGCCGCGGTGCTGGCCGCCGAACCGTGCCACTGCGTGGTGCTGGAGCTGGACATGCCCGGTGACGAGGCGCTGGTGTTCCTGGAGGCCCGGGACGGCGACGCCGGGGCGCGCACCGTGCCGGTCCTCGCGCACAACACCCGGCGGCTGACCTCGGACCAGGAGAGGAGGCTCCAGTCGGGCGCGGGGGACCGGCCGCTGGAACTGCTGTCGAGCCTGGACGAGCTGCGGGAGCGGATCGCGCTGCACCTGACCGCCGAGGTGCCCGGCGACGTCCTGCCGCTGGTCCGCCACGAGGACGCGCGGGCGCCGGAACCGCGGGCGTTCGACAGCGGGCTGACCGGCCGCACGGTGCTCATCGCCGACGACGACGCGCGCAACCTGTTCGCGCTGAGCAGCATCCTCGAACTGCACGGCATCGGCGTGCTGCACGCGGAGAACGGGCGCGAGGCCATCGAGGTGCTGACCTCGCACCCCGAGATCGACCTCATCCTGATGGACGTGATGATGCCGGAGATGGACGGCTACGCCGCCACCGCCGCCATCCGCGCCATGCCCCGGCACACCGACCTGCCGATCATCGCGGTCACCGCGAAGGCGATGCCCGGCGATCGGGAGAAGAGCCTCGACTCGGGGGCCAACGACTACGTCACCAAGCCGGTCGACTCCGACGACCTCGTCACGTGCGTGCGGCGCTGGCTGGACCGCTAGCCGCCCGAGCAGCGCTCCGGCCCACCACCGCCCACGCCCACAGGAGACCATGCGTGCACACACCCCGACTGCCCGACGGCGGACCACCGGTCATCACGCCGCCCACCGGTCACGGCGCCGGCCTGACCAGGTTGGCGGCCACCGTCGAGCGCCTGTCCCGCGAGGTGCGGGAGGCGCACGCCGTGGCCGACGGGCGCGCGCTCATGGAGATGGCCAAGGGCGTCCTGCTGGAGCGGCTGGGGTGCGGCCCCGCCGAGGCGTCGCGACAGCTGTCGCTGCTGGCGGAGCAGTCCGGCACCGAGCTGCTGGAGTTCGCCGCCGAAGTGGTCAACCAGGCGGCGCGCGACCGGCTCACCGAGGCCGCCGACGACCTGCTCGGCGACCGGGTGGACGTGGGCGGGGCGCGGGAACCGGCGCGGTCGGCCGCCGTCCGCCTGCGCACGGCGGAGAGCGGCGCGCTGGCGGCGGGCGACACGCAGGCCGTGGCGGAATCGCTGTTCGAGCACGCCCTGGCGCCGCTGGGGGCGACGGCCATCGCGGTCTGGTCGGTCGCGATGGACGCGTCGCTGACCCTGAGGGGCTCGGCCGGGTTCGCGCCCGACGAGGCCAGGCGCTGGCACCACGTGCCGCCCGGCGTCGCCACGCCCGCGCGCCGCGCGCTGAACGAGCGGTCGGCGGTGTGGCTGGCGGACCTGGGCGAGTCCGGCCTGCCGTCGATCGGCGGCCGCGACCTGACCGGCGCGCGGGTCACCGCCCCCGCCGAGTCCGGCGGCCGGGTCGTCGGCGTGCTGGAGATCTGCTGGCCGCGCCCCCTGCCGCCGCAGCCGCCGCAGATCCGGCGGCAGGTGGAGGCGCTGGCCGAGCTGTGCGCGCACACCCTGGACACCACACCGCCCGCCGAGTACGGCGAGCCGGTCGCGGACGAGCTGGTCGACCTCGCCGACACCCTGCTCGACGCGGCGTTCGTGCTGCGACCGCACCTGTCGCCGACCGGCGAACTGGCCGACTTCCGCATCCACCACGCCAACACCCGGTTCGTGGACCTCGCCGGCCGGCCGCGCGGCGCGGTGACCGGGATGCTGCTGCTGGAGGCGTACCCGCTGGCCGCCGGGGAGGGCGCGCTGTTCGACAAGGTCGAGCGGGTGCACGCCACCGGCGAGCCGTTCCGCGCCGAGCGCATGGCGCTCACCGCCCTCGTCGACCAGGTGCCGCTCACCGCGGTCGCCGAGATCGGCATCACGCGGCACGGCGACCGGGTGCTCGTCGTGTGGCGGGTCGAGGACGAGACCACCCGGCTGGCCGACCTGCTGCACCACGCCCAGCGCCTCGGCCGGATCGGCGGGTTCGAGGAGGAGGTCGGCGGGCGGATCACGTGGAACAGCCAGCTGTTCGCCCTCTACGGCCTGGAACCGGCCGACGACCCGGTGCCGCTGTCCGCGCTGCCCGACCACTGCCACCCCGACGACACCGCGACCATCACGCGGTTCCTGCGCACCGTGCTGCACTACCGGCGGCCCGGCTCGGCGGCGTTCCGGTTCCAGCGGCACGACGGGATCGTGCGCCACATCAGGGTCATCGCCGAACCGGTGGTCGACGACCTCGGGGACCGGCTGCTCGCGGTGCGCGGCGCGTACCAGGACGTGTCGGCGCAGCACTGGACCGAGGTGGCGCTGTCGGCCACCCGCGACCGGTTGGCGCACACCGAGCAGCACGCGGCCGAGCAGAGCAGGTTGGCGCTCCAGCTCCAGCGGGCGATCATGCCGCTGACCGCGCCGTCGTTCGACGCGTTCGACCTGCGCGTCGCCGTGCGCTACCGCCCGGCCGAGCAGGAGCACCTCGTCGGCGGCGACTGGTACGACGCGGTCGTGCTGCCGTCCAAGCAGGTGCTGGTGTCGGTGGGGGACATCACGGGGCACGGCATCAAGGGCGCGACCGGCATGGTGGTGCTGCGCAACGCGTTGCGCGGTCTCGCGGCCACCGGCGCGGGCCCGGCGCAGCTGCTGGGCTGGCTGAACCTGGTGGCCCACCACCTCACCGACCACATCTTCGCGACGGCGGTGTGCGCGCTGTACGAACCGGACACCCGCGTGCTGCGCTGGGCCCGTGCCGGCCACCCGCCACCCGTGCTGATCCGCGACGGGCAGCCGTTCGCGCTGTCGACGTTGCGGGGGATCATGCTCGGTGCCATCTCGGAGGCCGAGTACGAGGAGGGCGAGCTGGTGCTGCGGTCCGAGGACACCCTGCTGCTCTACACCGACGGCCTGATCGAGCGGCGCGACACCGACCTCGACGAGTGCCTGGACCACCTGCTGACCGACTGCGCCGCCGAGGTCGCCTCCCTGGACGACCGCCTGGACCACCTGCTGGCCCACAGCCGCGCCGACACCGACGACGACACCTGCGTGGTGGGCATCCAACTGACCTGACCCACCCGCGAGTCGTACGTTGAGGTCGCGCGAGTCGTACGTCCAGGTCGCGAGAGTCCAACGTTCAGGACCTGTGTGTTCTTCACTCGCGAGTAAAGAACACAGGTCCTGAACGTAGAACTCAGAGGGCCTGGACGTACGACTCGCGCGACCTGGACGTACGACTCGCGCGACCTGGGGGGTGGACTCTCGCGGTCAGGTGCGGAGGTGGGAGGCGCCGTTCAGGTCGAGGATGGTGCCCGAGGCCCAGGTCGCCTCGGGGGACGCCAGGTAGAGGATGGCGGCGGCCACCTCGTCGGGGGTGCCCACCCGGTTGAACGGGCTCTGCGCGCGGGTCAGGTCTCCCGTCGCACCGCTGAGCTTGTGCGCCTGGCGGTCGGTGGCGATGAAGCCCGGCGCGACCGAGGCGACCGAGATGCCGTGCGGCGCCAGGGCGAGCGCGAGGGACTGGCCGAACGAGTGCAGCGCCGCCTTGCTCGCCCCGTACGCCGGGTCGTCCGGTTCACCGCGGAACGCACCGCGCGAGCCCACGTTGACGATGCGGCCCGGCACGCCGCGGCCGACGAGGTGGTTGGCCACCCAGTAGGTCAGGTTGGCCGCACCCAGCAGGTTCACGTCCAGCGTCCGCCGCCACACCCGCTGCCAGTGCTCGTAGGACACCGACGTGACGGGGTGCGCGGTCTCCGCGGACGGGGCCACCCCGGCGTTGTTCACCAGCACGTCGACGCCGCCCAACGCACGCCCGGCGACCTCGGCGACCCGCTGGGCCTCGGCGGGGTCGGCGAGGTCGCCGGGGACCAGCACGTGCCCCTCCCCGGGCAGCGAGGCCAGGGTCTCCTCGGCGGCGGCGCGGTCGTGGGCGAAGTGCACGGCCACGCGGTCGCCCCGCCGGGCGAACGCGGCGGCCGTCGCCCGGCCGATGCCCCGTGACGCCCCGGTGACCAGCACGCCCCTCACTGGGCGAACACCTGCGACTCGTCCCGGAACGCCTTGAACTCCAGCGCGTTGCCCGCCGGGTCGAGCAGGAACATCGTCCACTGCTCGCCCGGCTCGCCCGCGAACCGCAGGTAGGGCTCGATCACGAACTCCGTGCGCGCCGCGCGCAACCGGTCGGCGAGTTCGTGGAAGCCGTCGACGGTGAGCAGCAGGCCGAAGTGCGGCACCGGCACGTCGTGGCCGTCGACCGGGTTGTGGGCCCGAGGCGCGCGCCCACCGGGCACGACGTGGGTCACGACCTGGTGCCCGTGGAAGTCCCAGTCGACCCAGGCGTCGGCCGAGCGCCCCTCGGCGAGGCCGAGCACGCCGCCGTAGAACGCGCGTGCCCGGTCGAGGTCGTCGACGGGGATGGCCAGGTGGAAGGCGGGACGGGTGGTCATCGACAACTCCTTGGGAGGCGGGTGTGCACCCCACGGTGGACCGAACGATGTCCGAATGTCAACATTGCACCATGAGCAACCCGTTGCCCAGGGCGGCCCGGCGCGGCCTCGCGGAGGAGTCCGCCGACCGCATCCGGGACGCCATCTTCGCCGGCCACTTCCCGCCGGGCGCGCCGCTGCGCGAGGTCGAGCTGGCCGCGTCGCTGGAGGTCAGCCGCGGTTCGGTGCGGGAAGGGCTGGCCCTGCTGGAGCGCGAGGGACTGGTGCGCAGCGCGTGGCACCGCGGCACCACGGTGGTCGAGGTGACCGCCGAGGACGTCGAGGAGGTCTACACGGTGCGCGCCGCGCTCGACCGGCTCGCCGCGACGACCGCGCTGCGCCGGGCGACCGCGGACGAACTGGCGGCGCTCGACCGGCTGGTCGACGCCATGGCGGACGAACTCGCCGACGGCGGTGACGGCCCGCGCCTGCTCGCCCTGGACATCGCGTTCCACGACGCGGTCTACGCCGCCGCGGGCAACCGCAGGCTCACCCGGGCGTGGCACGCCGTCCGCTCCCAGGTGCGCCTGTTCCAGCTCCGCCGGATCGCCCTCGGTCACGCGCACTACCGCGCACGGGTCGTCGCCGAGCACCGCGAGCTGGTGGCCCTGCTGCGCGCCGGCGACGCGGAGACGCTCGCCCGCGTCGCGGAGGAGCACGTCGACTCCGCGCGCCGCGGCCTCCTCGCGCACCTGTCCCGAGTGGGCGGCTGACCCCGCGGGGCCCGGCCTACGAGGGCGTGGGCGTCAGCCGGCCGGTCTCCACCAGGTGCTGAGCCAGGTCGCGCAGCTTGGTGTTGCCCTGCTGGCTGACCCGCACGAGCACGGAGAACGCCTGGTCGGCGCTCAGCTTGTGGCGCTCCATCAGGATTCCCTTGGCCTGCCCGATCAGGTCGCGGGTGTGGACGGCCTCGGTCAGGTGGTCCTCCCGGCGCGCATCGGCCAGCGCCACGGCGGCGTGGCTGGCGAACAGCACGCCGACGTGCCACGACTCCTCGTCGAAACCCCGCACGTCGGGGGAGTAGAGGTTGAGGGCACCCAGGTCGTCGTCGTGCACGTACAGCTGGAACGACAGCATGCTGGACACGCCGAGCGCCTCGGCGCGGGACCCGAAGACCGGCCAGCGCGACTCGTCGCCGAGGTCCGGCACGCTGACCACCTTCTCCTGGAACAAGGCGGTCAGGCACGGTCCCTCGCCGGTCTCGTACTGGATGCGGTCCACGTCGAACACGACGTCGCCGGTGCCCGACACCGTCCTGATCTCCCGCTTGCCGACGACGGTCATCACCCCGGCGTGCCACGCGCCCGGGATGGTGTCGATCGCGGCGCGCACGATCTCGTCCAGCGTCTCCTGCGAGCCGCGCTGCGTCTGGAGCACCTGGGCCACCTCGCTCAGGCGCACCGCCAGGTCGTGCCGCGTTCCCACCAGGTCCGCAGGCCGGTCGCCCTGCGACTCGGCTCCGGTCATGTCGTCGCCTCCGCACTCGGGTGAATCAGGGACTACCCGCTCGCCACGTCGCCCAAGCCAGTCCCCGGCGCCGCTCCGGGCGGACACCGACGGGTGAGGCCCGGCATCGGAGTCGCCGGAACGGGTAGGCGAGACCGGAGGCCATCGGGAGGTCGGTGTGGACGCGCGCTACGTGCAGGGGCAGCTCCGCGGGATCGAGCGACGCCTGGAGAGGAGCGACCCGCGGTTGGCCGCGCTGCTGGCGGGCCGCCCGGTCCGGGTGCCGCTGACGCACCGACGGTGCTTCCTCGCGGGCCTGGTGTGCCTGGGCGTGGAGTTCGTGGTCCTGGGGCTGCTGCTGGCGCTGCCGCTGGTGTTCGCGGGCCTGCTGCTGCTCATGGTCGGCGCCTGCCTGCACGTCACCCGTCGCGCCGACCGCGGGCGCGACGGGTGAGCGGGACCGTCCTAGGCCTGGAGCTGCTGGGACGCGGGCGCGTCCACGCCCTCCTCCGGGTGCGGCACGACCTCGTCCCCGCCGGTGACCCGCAGGTAGGCGCGCTCGGTGTCCTGCGCGACGCGGGCCATGGCGTAGCGGGACGCGACGCGGTCCGCGCCCGCCGTCCCGTAGGCGTCCCGGCGGGCGTGGTCGGCCAGCAGCGGGCGCAGGGCGTGGGCGAGCGCCCTGGTGTCGGCGTGCGGGACGAGCAGACCCGTGACGCCGTCCACGACCACGTCGGCCAGGCCACCGCCGGGGGTGGCGACGACCGGCACACCGCACGTCATCGCCTCCAGCGCGACGCCGGTGCCGGTCGCCTCGTCCGGCACGGTGGCCAGCACGTCCGCCGAGCGCAGCAGCGCCGGGAACGCGGCGCGGGGCACCGGGCCGACCAGGCGCACGCGGTCGGCCGCGCCGCACCGGGCCGCGTGCGCCCGCACCTGCTCGACCCGTGCCGCCAGGTCCGCGCGGCTGCCGATGGAGCGGCCCACGACGACGAGTTCGGTGTCCGGCATCCCGCGCAGCGCGGTGATCACGTCGTCGACCCCGTCGCCGGGGCGCAGGTCGGCCACCGACAGCACGCGCCGGGGCAGCCGCCTGCCCGCGGCCGGTCCCTCCGGGGCGAACCTCTCGACGTCCACGCCGTGGGGCACGACGGTCACCCGGGGCCTGGGCACGCCCGCGTGCACCAGGTCCTCCAGCTCGTCGGTGTGCGCGGCCAGCACCCCCGCGACCTCGCGGGCGACCAGGCGCTCGGTGCTGACGCGACGGCTCTCGACCGGCGCGCCCAGGCGTTGCCGGAGGACGCCCAGGCCGTGGAAGCTCTGCACCACGGGCACGTCGAGGCGCCTGGCGGCCAGTACTGAGGCCAGGCCCGCGGTCCACCCGTGGGCGTGCACGACGTCCGGCCGGTCGACCGACCAGCGGGCGTGCAGGGCACGGGTGAACGCGTCGAGGTCGGCGGCGGCGTCCGGTGGCCCGGCGTGCACCTGGAACACCGTGTAGCCGTACCGGGTCGGCACCAGCTCGGGCGCGTCGGCGGAGTCCCGCCGCGCGTGCACCACGACGTCGTGGCCGAGTGCGGTCAGCGCGGCCGACAGGTCGGCGACGCGCACGGCCGAATCCTCGACGGGGCCGGCTGCGGCGGTGGAGAGCGGGTTGGCGTCGATCGACACCATCGCGATCCTCACGGCGTCCGCACCCCTCGCGATGACCGGGCGCGCTGCACTGGTTCCTGGGGACAAGGACGACTCACGTGTCGACACAACCTCTCCTGCGAGGCCCGAAGGCCCTCTCGGAGCAGGCTGTGCTCTCAACCCACGTCTCTCACCGTAGTCACACCACTCCACCAGCGCCACCGGAACCCCACCACGCTGGGAGGTTTGGGATCGACGCGCATCGGGAACCACCGAACCGGTGAGCGCGAGGTGATGCAGTGCCGCACGACCTGTTCCAGCGGGGAAGGCCGGGCGCGGTGCCCGCTGCGGTGACCGGCCCTCCCCGCGAGACCGCGGCCCCCGCGCGGGATGTTCCCGCGCGGGCAGCCCTGCCGTGGGCGGGGGGCTGAGCGCCGCGTGCTCTCCGACCGGCACGACCACCAGCGCCAGGCGCTCGCCCGTGCGGTGCGGCGTGCCGAGATGCCGCTGGAAGACCTGTGGATGCGGTACTTCTCGCTGGGCGGCGACATCGGGATCACCGAGGTCGAGGCGTACCTCAGCGGCCTGATGAACCTGCCCGCCGTCGAGCGGGACGTCCTGGCGCACGTCGTCAACGAGCGGCTCGACGAACTCGCCCGGGTCAACCAGGTGCCCTACAGCCGCGAGGTGCGCGACCCCGAGCCGCGCAGCAGGCCCCTGGCCGCCCTGGTCTCCCTCCTCCACGCCGCCGAGACCGCGTCCCCCGACCGGGTCGACGCCCTCGCCGACGTGGCGGGCCGGGTCCTCGGCGTGGGGATCACCGTGCACCTGGTCGACCGCGGGCAGCGCCGCCTGCGCGGGCCGGCGGACGGCGGTCCGGCGCTGGACGTGCGCACGACGCCCGCCGGTCGGGCCTACCGCACCGGCCGGCCGGTGCCCTCGCGCGGCGAGGCGGGGCCGCGGCTGTGGGTGCCGCTGCTGGACGGCGTGGCGCGGCTGGGGGTGCTGGAGGTCGCGTGCGGCGAGGAGGACCTGGACGACCCGGGCCTGCGCACCCAGTGCGGGTGGGTGTCGCGGCTGCTCGGCCGCATCGTCGTCGCGCTGGACCGGAGCGGTGGCACGGCG
>NZ_NSDM01000005.1:0-124327 GCF_030852425.1 Saccharothrix longispora | reverse complement strand
GGGGGGGGGGGGGGGGGGGGGGGGGGGGGGGGGGGGGGGGTTCCGGGTCAGCGCGCTGCACGAACCGTCCGGGCACGGCGGCGACGCGTTCGACTACGCCCTGTCCGAGACCTCCGCCTGCCTGGCGGTCCTCACCGCGGACGGCCCGCAGCCGGGCCTGGCCGTCGCCACGGCGCTGGCCGCCCACCGCCGCGCCCGCCGCGCCGGGCACGACCCGGTGGGGCAGGCCGGGGCGGTCGACGAGGCGCTGGGCGCCCACTTCGGGCCGGACACCTCCGTCACCGGCGTGCTGGCGGACCTCGACCTGCGCACGGGAAGGCTGTGCTTCGTCAACGCGGGCCACCCGGAGCCGCTCGTGCTGCGCGCGGGCCGCGCCGCGCTCCCGCTGACCGGCGGCGCCCGACCCCCCCTGGGGAAGCCGGGCGGGCGCCCCGTCGCCGGCGAGTCGCTGCTGGCCAGGCGCGACTGGCTCCTGCTGCGCACCGAGGGCCTCACCGGCGGGGACGACGCGCGCGGGCTCGCGGACCTGCTCCGGGCGGAGGCCGCCGCGGCGACCACGCCGCCGGAGACGACCCGACGGCTGCTCGACGCGCTGCGGGCCGAGGCGGCACCGGGGCGCGACGCCACCCTCCTGCTGGCCCGCTGGACCGGACCGAGGCGGTGACCACCGGGGCGCCGGGCGGTCGGCGCGACCACTGGGTAACCTGCGCACCGGTGCGACGACGTGTCCCGAACGACCAGCCGGCGAGCCGGCGCTTCCCCGCGTGGGTCTACCGCGACGGCGCCGAACCCGACCCCCGGTTCAGCCTCGCCAACGAGCGCACCTTCCTGGCCTGGGTGCGCACCGCGCTCGCCCTGATCGCGGGCGGTGTCGCGCTCGACGCCCTGGCCCTGCCGCTGCACCCCGGCCTGCGGCTGGCGGCCTCGCTGCTGCTGCTCGTGCTGGGCTTCGGCGCGGCCCTGCACGCCTGGCTCGGGTGGGCGCGCACGGAGCGCGCGATGCGCCGCGACGAGCCGCTCCCGTCACCCGGCCCGGCCGTGCCCCTGGCGATCGGCGTCGCCGTCGTCGCGGTGCTCGTCGCGGTCGCCGTGCTGGTCGCGTGACGCGGTGGCGCCCCGGGACCCCGGCCTGCAACCGGAGCGGACGGCGCTGGCGTGGCGGCGCACCGGGCTCTCGCTGGTGGTCGGCTCGCTCGTGGTGGTGCGCCTGGTCGACGCCCCCGTCGGGCCGTGGCTGGGCGGCGTCGGGCTGGCGGTGACCGGCGCGCTGTGGATCGCCGGGGAACGGCGCGGGCGCGTGCTGTGCGACCGCGCGGCACATCCCGGCGCCGCGCTGCTGCTCGCGACGGCCGCGCTGGTGGCGGTGGTGGCGCTGCTCGGCGTCGCGTGGGTGCTCGCCCGGGCGTCGTGACGCGTCCCGCCGGCCCCGGTCCGGGTAACCCGCCCGGCTCACGCCGTGCCGCGCGCACCCGCACCCACCCGTGTCGGCCGGCACCGGCAGCGGGAACTCGAAGTGCACGGTCTCGTGGGTGCGCCCGTCGCCGTCGCGGGCGTCGTGCACCTCGACCGCCACCGACCGCCAGAACGGTTCCGCGCCCGGCACCCTGGCCGCCGGACCGTGCGCGACGACACGTCCCTCGTGGAGCACGACCACCCCGTCGGCGAGCCGGGCCACGACGTCGAGGTCGTGGCTGATCAGCACGAGCGACCGGCGTGCCGACGCGGTCGTGCACCACGTCGTCGGACACCTCCTCGACCGCGCAGGAGCCGACCGCGTCCTCGACGCGCGGGCGGATCACCGTGTTGCAGTAGGACCGGTCCCGGCCGGCGTGCGTGCGGAGCGCAGGTAGTGCTGGAGGTCGCGGGTCGGGGAACGTGAAGCGGTGCCCGGTCTCGTTGATCGCCCCGGGCAGCGGGGAACCCATCGCGCCGACCCGGCTCCCGATCATCAGCGGGTGGCCCGCACGTCCCCTCGCTCGGGGGCGAGCATTGCAGCACATGATAATCATTACTGGTTACCGTAGGTTTCCGGGACCGCTGTTCGGGTAACCGCAGACGACGTCACCAGCGGAAAGAGGAGAGATGAGCGAGACCACCACCGTGGACAGGCTGCGCACGGCACTCGGCGACGTCGCCTACCCGGCGGCGAGGGACCAGTTGGCCGACCACGCGTCGCGCAACAACGCCGACGAGGACACCCTCCACGCGGTGCGCTCCCTGCCCGACGGCACGTACGGGTCCTTCGACGAGGTGGTCGATTCCGCCGCGCTGGACGAGAACCGCGACGACTGACCGCCTCCCGGACGCGCCGCGCCGCCCGTGCCGGGTGATCGGCACGGGCGGCGCGCTCTTCTCCGGCGTCCACCGGAGGCCGGCGTCCCGCCGGCCGGTCACCGGTCGCGGCCCGCGGAGGTGAACGCCTCGCGCGGGTGCCCGATCGGGGCGGCCGCGCCCAGGCCGCGGTGCGAGTAGGGCCTGGTCGGTTCACCGCGCAGCGCGGCCGTGATGTCGCGGACCGGCAGCCTGCCCCGGCGGTGGACGGCAGGTGCCGGCGCAGCGACACCACCGCGTGCCGGTCCCCGCCGACCCGGCGGCGACCTCGGGCGGGAACGGCCGGCAGGTCGGTACGGGCGCGGGTCGACGGTGGGCTCCGCCTCGTCCGACCGCAGCCGCTTCACCGGACCCCGCGCCGCGTAGGAGCCGGACGTGCCTCCGCCACACGACGTGATCGTCGACAGGTGGGGTGACGACGATCCGACCCTGGACACCCGAACGGGCGCGGGCTAGCGTCTGCTTCTGATGTTTGCGCAAACATCGCCGCGTGCCCACCGCGCACGACCACGACCCCGAGGGACGACCATCACCGCCACCCTGCCGCCCCCGTCGGGGAGCGCGCTCGACCTCGCGAGGACCGGCCGTGGCTGAGTTCACCATCGGCGAGCACGACTTCCTGCTGGACGGCGAGCCGTTCCGCGTCCTGTCCGGCGCGCTGCACTACTTCCGCGTGCACCCCCACCAGTGGGCCGACCGCATCGACAAGGCCCGGCGCATGGGGCTCAACACCGTCGAGACCTACGTGCCGTGGAACGCGCACGCCCCCGAACCGGGCGTGTTCGACCTGTCCGGCGGCCTGGACCTCGACCGGTTCCTCCGCCTGGTCGCCGAGGCCGGCATGCACGCGATCGTGCGGCCCGGCCCGTACATCTGCGCCGAGTGGGACGGCGGCGGCCTGCCCGCGTGGCTGTTCCGCGACCCGACCGTGGGCGTGCGCCGCGCCGAACCGCGCTACCTGGACGCCGTGCGCGGCTACCTCGACCACGTCTACGCCGTCGTCGCACCGCACCAGGTGCACCGCGACGGTCCCGTCCTGCTCGTCCAGGTCGAGAACGAGTACGGCGCGTTCGGCGACGACGAGGTCTACCTGAAAGCGCTCGTCGAGCACACCCGCGCGGCCGGCATCACCGTGCCGCTGACCACCGTGGACCAGCCCACCGACGAGATGCTCGCCGCCGGCGGCCTGCCCGGCCTGCACCGGACCGCGTCGTTCGGCTCGCGCAGCACCGAACGGCTCGCCACCCTGCGCCGCCACCAGCCGACCGGCCCGCTGATGTGCTCGGAGTTCTGGAACGGCTGGTTCGACCACTGGGGCGCGCACCACCACACCACGTCGGCGGAGGAGAGCTCGGCCGAGCTGGACGCCCTGCTCGCCGCCGGCGCGTCGGTCAACCTCTACGTGTTCCACGGCGGCACCAACTTCGGGACCACCAGCGGCGCCAACGACAAGGGCGTCTACCAGCCCACCGTCACCTCCTACGACTACGACGCGCCGCTCGACGAGGCCGGGCACCCCACGGCCAAGTACCACGCGTTCCGCGAGGTGATCGCGCGCTACCACGACGTACCCGGCGAACCGCCGCCCCCCGCGCCGCCCGCGCCGGTGCTCGACGCGGCGCTGCGCGACCCCGTGCGGCTGCTCGACGCGCCCGCGCTGTTCGGCGCGTGGGAGCGGCACGACGACCTGCCGGTGTTCGACGAGCTGACCCCCGTGCCGCGGGTGGTGCTGCTGCGCACCGCGGTCGACCGCCCCGGCCTGCTGTGCTTCGGCGAGGTGCGCGACCGGGCGTCGGTGTTCCTCGACGGGCGGCCGGTCGGCGTCCTGCTGCGGGGCAACCACGAGCGCGCCCTCGGCCTGCCCGCCGGCGGCGAGCTGCTGGTCCTGGTGGAGGACGACGGGCGGGTCAACTACGGCCCGCGCCTCGGCGAGGCCAAGGGGCTCGTCGGCGGCGCGACCCTCGACGGACGCCCGCTCACCGGCTGGGACGTGCTGCCGCTGGACGTGGCCGCGCCGCCCGCGATCCGCGTCGGCGACGGCGCCCCGCTGCCCGGACCGGTCGCCGGACCCGTGCTGCTGCACGCGGACCTCGCCGTCGACGAGCCCGCCGACCTGTTCCTCGACACCACCGGCTGGGGCAAGGGGATGGCCTGGTTCAACGGCTTCGCCCTCGGCCGGTACTGGTCGCGCGGCCCGCAGCGGACCCTCTACGTGCCCGCGCCCGTGGTCCGCGCCGGGCACAACGAGCTGGCCGTGCTCGAAACCGCCACCCCGACCCGCGCGATGGCGCGCTTCGCGGCGGGCCTGTCGTTGGGGCACACCGAGTCGTGACGGCTATGGTGGACGCCCGCACGGGGGCAGGAGGGAGGCGGGCGTGACGCGGACCCCGCCGCAGGACCCCGCCGCGCCCCGTCGCCGGCGCGGCGTGTCCATGGCCGACGTCGCCCGCCTCGCCGGGGTGTCGGCGCAGACGGTCTCCCGCGTGTCCAACGGCCACCCGAGCGTCGTCGGCACCACCCGGCAGCACGTCCTGGACGCCATGCGACAGCTGGGCTACCGGCCCAACAGCGCGGCCCGCGCGCTGAAGTACGGCGAGTTCCGCACCATCGGCGTCATCCTGTTCACGCTGTCCACGGTCGGCAACAGCCGGACGCTGGAGGCCATCGTCGAGCACGCCGCCGAGGAGGGCTACGCGATCACGCTGATCCCGGTCGCGGTGCCCACCCAGGACGGCGTGCTCGGCGCGTTCACCCGGCTCGGCGAGCTGGCGGTCGACGCGGTGATCGTCATCATGGAGGTGCACCTGCTCGACGCGGCCACGGTCACCCTGCCGCCCGGCGTGCAGGTGGTGGTCGTGGACTCCAACGGCGGCGACCGGTACAGCGTCGTGGACACCGACCAGGGCGACGGCGCGCGGCAGGCCGTGCGGCACCTGCTCGACCTCGGGCACCGCACGGTGCGGCACGTCGCGGGGCCGGAGGGGTCCTTCGCCGCCGAACGGCGGGCCGAGGCGTGGCGCGGGGTGCTGGCGGAGGCCGGACGTCCGGTGCCCCCGCTGTCCCGGGGCGACTGGTCGGCCGAGTCCGGCTACCGGACCGGGTTGGCGCTGGCCGACGACCCGGCGTGCACGGCGGTGTTCGCGGCGAACGACCAGATGGCGCTGGGGCTGCTGCGCGCGTTCCACGAGCGGGGCCGGACCGTCCCGGGCGACGTGAGCGTGGTCGGGTTCGACGACATCCCGGACGCGACGTCCTTCATCCCGCCCCTGACCACGGTGCACCAGGACTTCACCGAGGTGGGGCGGCGGTGCGTGGAGCAGGTGCTGCGGCAGGTGCGCGAGCAGCACGTGGAGCCGGGGACGAGCCTGGTGCCCACGCGCCTGGTCGTGCGCGCCAGCACCGCGCCGCCGCCCGGGTGAGCCGCTTGTCGGTCGAACGACCCCTTCCGCCGGGCCGCGCCGACCCGCAGGCTTGCGCGCGAGGGCGTGACGATCGGTTGGAGTGGTGCGGCGCATGTGGGCGGTATGGGTGCTCGGTGGTGTCGTCCTCGCCGCCGCCGGGGCCGCCTCGGCGCTGGTGCCCCGCCTGCGCGCCCGCGACGTGGAGCGGCGGCGGGCGTGGTCGTCCGCGCGGGCTGCGATCGACGCCGCCTCGGTGAGCCGCGACGCCTCGCCGGTCCGGGTCGAGGAGGCCGAACGGCTGCTGAGCCGCGCCGAGACCGTCGCCGCCGAGCGCGGCGGGGCGGACGCCGCCTCCTCCGCCGAGGCCGACGCCCGCCGCGCCGACCTGCTGTGGCGGGAGGCCGCCGGTGGCTGAGCGCACGCGCGACCTGCTGCGCTGGGCGTTCCTGGCCGCGGCGGCCGTCCTGCTGGTGGTGTTCCTGGTGGCCCAGCGGCAGAGCGTCGATGTCAGCTACGGGCAGTCACCGTCCCGCCCCGGCATCGAGGAGGGCTCGGCGGGGGAGTTGAGCACCGCGACCGTCCCGTCGGTCGAGGAGATGACGGCCATGGTGGCGGACGACGAGGTCGTGCGGCTGCCGGGCTCGATCGCCACCTGGGACGAGCGCGCGGTGCGGGACGCCATCGGCGACGCCGACGTGCGCGTGCTCGTCGCCCCGCCCGGCCTGGACGAAGCCGAGCGCGACCGGGTGAACGACGTCGGGAACGCCACCGTCACGATCGTCGGCACCCACGTGACCGGCGACGGGTACGCCGCCGCCGCCGACCGCACCTCCGAGTGGCGCGCCCAGTTCGCCACCGGCGACGTGACCCACCTGCTGCTCAGCCTCGTCGCCGCGATCCGCGACCAGCCGACGCCCGACGCCCCGGACACCGTCACGTGGCGCGAACCGACGGCGGCCGAGGTCGACGCGGTGGCGGCCGACCTGGCGGCCGACGGGCTGCACGTCGCCACCGGCGCGACGCTGGAGCGGGCGCCCGAGTCGCCGGCGTTCCCCGACGGCGACGCCCTGTACGCGGCGCTGCCCCGGCAGGAGGCCGGCGCCCCCGTGCCGCGCTACGGACCGGCGCTGACCGCCCGGTTCCCGGACCGGCCCGTCGTCGTCCTCTACGGCGACTGGGTCGAGTACGACGGCCCGCACGCGGCGCAGTTCGCCGACGTGGCGGCGGCGAGCCTCTACGGCCAGCTCGGTGAACGCCTCGGCAAGTACTCGTACCCGCAGCGCGCCGTGCTCGGCGCGTGGCTGGACCGGGTGACCGACATCCGCTACGCGGGGCTGTTCGACCGACCCCTGCCGTACGTGCCGTTCGACCCGCTGCGGGTGGCGCTGCCCGCGCTGCCGTGGCTGTTCGGGGCGTGCGTCGCGGTGTTCCTGGTGCTGTCCGCGCGGTCCGCGCGCGGTCGCGCCGACCGGCCGGGGCCGGCCGCGCCGGGTCGCCTCGCCCGCCTGACCGCCCTGGCGATCGAGGTGTCGGGCCTGACCGACGGGAGGAGCGACCCCGCCCTGACCCGCGGCATCGGCGCCCTGCGCGCGGCGGGGGACGCGCTCGCCGAGCACCTGCCCGACGCGCACGTCCGGTCGCTGCTGGACACCGCCGAGGCCGAGTTCGACGAGGTGGCCCGCCACCTGGGCCGCCCCGACTACCGCCCGCGCGCCTACACCGGAGGAGGCGCGTGGTGAAGCGGCTGACCACCCCGTTCGGCCTGGCCGTCCTCGGCTGCCTGCTGCTCGCGGGCTGGGCGACGTGGACCGGCGGTGCGTTCGACGGTCCCATCGCCCGCGACGTGCGGGGCTCGTCGGTGTACGCCGCGCCGGGCGTCGACCTCGACGAGGCCGCCGCCGAACGCGTCCTCGGCAACCGCAGGCTCGTCGTGGTGTTCCTGGAACCGGGCGCGGAGGACCTGCGTTCGGCGTGCCGCGCCGTGGACGGCGCCGCCGAGGGCACCGTGGTGCTCGTGCTCAGCCGCGAGGGCGTCGACGGCGACGACTACGACCGCTACGGCTGCGCCCTGCTGCCGGGGCGCGACGACGAGAACTTCGGCAAGGCCGTCGTGGCCGAGATGACCATCGCCCGCGGCGTCGACCAGTTCCCCGACCGGCCGCTGGAGGCGCTGAAGGTCGTCGCCGTCAACTACGACCTGCTGGTGCGGGCGGGCACCGTGCCCGACGGTGCGCGGGTCGTCAGCCCGTCCCTGCCCCGCTACCTGATCGCGGGCGCCGCGCTCGCCGGCGTGGTCGTCGGCGCGGCGGGCCTGTACTTCGGAGCACGCCGGGCGGGCACGGCGGTCGCGGACCTCGGCGCGCGCCGTGCCACCGACACCGACACCCGCGCCACCCTGAACGCGGCGTCCGCCGTGCTGGCGCAGCAGATCGTCGCCCTGGACCGCGACCACCCCGGCCGCGCGCCCGACGAACACCGGCACCTGGTCGCCGACTACGCCCGCCTGATGGCGTCCGCGGAACAGGACCCGGCCACCCTGCTGCCACAGGTGGAGCGGCTGAGCCGGCGGTGCGCCCGGCTCGCCGACGCCCGGCGGGAAGCACGCGCCGCGAAACCCCTGTGACGCGCGACCGCGGCCCCTCGACGACGAGCCGGCCGCGGCCCGCGCGGGGTGGCCCGCCGCGCGATCGACCGCCGCCACCCGATCGGGCAACCGCGTCCCGGTCGGGTGGCGGGCACCGCTACACGGTTCCGTTGAACCGGTCGGCCAGGTACGCCGCCTTGGCCTCGTCGTCCCGCGCCGAGTAGAGGAAGCGCGTCCACGCCTGGCGTTCGTGCAGGACCGCCCCCATCTCCCACACGCAGATGACCTCCATGTGGGTGCCCTGCTCCAGACGGCGGAACTGCTCGTGCTCGGTGGTCTCCCGGTAGTAGACCGTCTGCCACATCTCGTTGTTGTAGCGCCACGTGCAGGCGATGAGGAAGTGGAACGACTCGCCGCAGAGGTGGTGGATCGCGAACCCCAGCTCGCCGGAGATCCGCAGGTTGCCGGCCGCCACCTCGGCGCGCAGGAACTCCTCGCCCTGCGCGCGCACGGCCGGGTCGACGACGGCGTCGGGCTTGCGCACCTCGTACCACTTGAGGTGGGCGTCGGGCAGGACCACGTCGTGCTCGGGAAGGGCGACGACTTCCTTGGGGTAGTGGCGGTAGTCGTCGTCGACGCTGGACAGCTCGGCCAGGTGGGTCAGGTTCATCGTCACGACACGGGATCGTAGGGCCGGACGGCCGGGTGGTGTGCCGTGCCGCGAAACCCGGTGCGCCCGTAATTGGTCGCTCACTGTCGGCCAACCCCCCGGTTGGCCGTTGTTCGGCGCGCCGGCGCGAGGTTAGCCTCCTCCGGGTTTGCGCCACCGGGACGGCTGTCGGCGCGGTGCCCCGGTCGGGTCTTCGAATGGCCCGGCCGATATTCGGGTCGTCCGGGCCGTCTTCGTTCCGGGTGTATCCCACTTCCCGCGCGCGCCTCTTCTCCGGTGTGCGCACGTCGGCCGATGGGATCCCATAAGAGTTGCTGATGGGCTTGTCGTCGACTGTTCGGGAAGATCGTTGACTTTGTTCGGGGTGTGCCTACGATCTGCTTACTCGAGGAGGGGGAGCGGTGCATGTGCAGTTTGTCTGATCTTGAAACGGTGTTTTGGGGATCATTATCCGGCTACCGTGACCGGACGATCACCCAGAGTTTCAAGAGCGGTTGGAAAATGTGCCTCCGGGTTTCGGCGGCGGTGCCCCGCGGGACCGGTGGCCCGAGGTGAGGGTCGGGGTGGTCGGCGGGGGGCTGGCGGGGGCGCTGCTGGCCTGGCGGTTGCGGGAGGCCTCCGACCGGCTGCGGGTGGAGGTCCTGACCGGTGGGCAGGGGACCGCGGACGCCTCCGCGGTGTCGGGTGGCCTGGTGCGCGGCTTCGAGCCCGACCCGGACGCGGGGGCGGTGGCGGCGGAGAGCCTCGCCGAGCTGCGCGCCGACGCCCGGTTGCGGGAGTGGAGCGGTTACCGGGAGATCGGCTCGCTGTACGTGCTGTCGGACGACGCCGACCCGGCGCGGTCCGTGCACGCCCTGGCGGAACGGCTGCCGGGCTCCGCGGAACTCGTCGACGCGGCCCGCCTGCGGCGCGACTACGGCCTGCGGGGCGTGCGGGAGGACGCGGTCGGCGTGGTCGAGCGCCACGCGGGCTACCTGTCGCCGGACCGGCTGCGGGGCAGGGCCCTGGACTGGTCCGCCGACCACGGCGTCGAGGTGGTGCGGACCGGCGTCGCCTCGGTGCGGGACGGGCCGGCGGTGCGGACGTCGGACGGCGCCGACCGGCGCTACGACGTGCTGGTCGTGGCGGCCGGCGCGTGGACGCCCCGGCTCGTCGAGCACGGTGGGACGTTGCGCACCAAGCAGATCCAGTACGGCGTCTACCGCATCCCGCTGCCGGGGCTGGGTTCGTTCGTGGACGACGACACCGGCCTGTACGGCAGGCCGTGGGGCGCGGGCACGTCCCTGCTCGGCCTGGGCTGTGACCGGTGGGACGTCGCGCCGGAGGCGGTGCGGCCCGATCCGGCGCTGGCCGGCCGGGTGCTCGACGTCGCCCGGGACAGGTTGGGCGTCACCGCCCGCGACCCGGTGCCGGAACGCGTGGTGGCCTCGTTCGACTGCTACGGCTCGCCCGGGGGTCTGCGGCTCCGCCCGGTGGGAGGGCGGCCCGGTGTGTTCACCTTCACCGGGGGCAGCGGTGGCGCGGTGAAAACCGTCGTCGCGGCCAGTCGGAGTGCGGCGAGTGACCTCCTGAACACCCTCTGAATTTACTGAAGGATTTTTTCGTCCTACCCGTGGGAAAGTCATCCCGGCTCGCGGGCTGATTCGGGCTGCCCGAAAAACCGGTGACCGGGCGGATAAGCTTTCCCTATCGACCCGATCCCGGGTCGTCGCAAAATCCTTGTGCCGGGCTGCCGGAGCATTTACGTTCCATCGGCAAGCCGAAACGGCTGTCACCGACTTCCTGGCGCGGGAACATTTTCCCGCCGCCGGCGGACCGGACGAATCCCTTCCTGTCGAGATTTTCTGCCGGTCTGCCCTGCGGTGGTGTCGCCATCGCGCCGCCACCCCCTTCAAGTCTGGGAGAAACGTGTTGGACCACCAGGATGTAGAACTGCTGGCGATCGGTGCGGGGCCCGCCAACCTCGCGCTGGCCGTGGCGCTGGAGGAACTGGCCCCCGACCTCGCCGCCCGCTCGCTGATCGTCGAGCAGCACGAGGACGTCGCCTGGCAGCGGGGGATGCTGCTGCCCTGGTCGCAGAGCCAGGTGTCCTTCCTCAAGGACCTCGTGACCCTGCGCAACCCGCGCAGCGAGTTCTCCTTCGTCAACTACCTGCACTCGATCGGCAGGCTGGACGAGTTCATCAACCTCGGCACCTTCACCCCCTACCGGCTGGAGATCTCCGACTACCTGAGCTGGGTCGCCCGGTCGCTGACCGCGGTGCGGGTCCAGCACGGCCGCCGGGTCGTCGCGGTCGAGCCGGGTGACGTGGTGGCGGGCGAGGTCGTCGGCTGGCTGGTGCGGTTCGCCGACGGCGGCACCGTGCGGTGCCGCGACCTCGTCGTCGGCGCGGGCCGCGACCCCCACGTGCCGGTGGCGTTCGCCGGGCTGCCCCGGGAACGGGTCATCCACAGCACCGAGTTCCTCGGGCGCTTCGCCGAGCTGGACCCCGAGGCCGAGCACCGGATCGTGGTCGTGGGCGGCGCGCAGAGCGCGGCGGAGATGCTGTGGACCTCCCACCAGGCCCTGCCCAACGCCCGGGTGACCATGGTGATGCGGTCCATCGGGCTCAACGGCTACGAGAGCAGCAAGTTCACCAACGAGCTGTTCTACCCGTCGTTCGTGGACACCTTCCACGCCGCGCAGCCGGCGGCCCGCGAGCAGCTGCTCGCGGAGATGCACCGGACCAACTACTCCGGGCTCGCACCGTCCATGTTGGAGAACCTCTACCGGACGATGTACCTGGAGAAGCTGACCGGCACCCAGCGCATGCACATGATCCCCATGGCCGAGGTGGCCGGCGCCCGGCTGGACGGCGACGAGGTCGTGCTGACCCTGGTCGACCGCAAGTCGGGGGAGCCCGAGCAGCTGCGGTGCGACGTCGTGATGCTCGGCACCGGCTTCGCCAAGCAGCAGCCCGCGCTGACCCGGTCGCTGGCCGCCACCATCGGCGTCGAGGAGTTCACCGTCACGCGCAACTACCGGATGGCCCTGCCCGGCACGGTGTCCGCCCGGGTCTACCTCCAGGGCGTCAACGAGGCCACGCACGGCATCGCCGACTCGCTGATCAGCGTGCTCGCCATCCGCGCGGCCGAGATCGTCGAAGACCTGCTGGCCGGTCGGGCGGGGTCCGAGCCGGACAGCCGTCCGCGTTCGGACGCCGACCTGATCGCCAGCGTCCCCCACCTCGCCTGAACCACTTCCGCACGGAGGAACGACAGCCATGATGGAGATCCGCAAGCTCGACCGCGAGCACCTCAAGCCGGACAACGGCCTGGTCGCCCAGAGGTTGATGCCCTGGTCGCTGGTGAACGCGCCGTTCGAGGGGTCGTGGTGCGTGGTGCGCCCGGGAGCCGAGTCCGGCGCGCACGGCCACCACGAGTACGAGATCTGGGTCGCCATGTCCGGCGAGTCCCACATCGTCACCGACGACGGCGAGACGCCGTTCGTGGCGGGTGACGTCGTCCACTTCACCCCGAACGAGCGGCACCAGGTGGTCAACCGGGGCGACGGGGACTTCGAGTTCTACGCGATCTGGTGGGACGCCGACATGACCGAGAAGTTCGCCGCCCGCCACCGGGAATCCGCGTGACCGGCCGGACCCGGCCGGCGATAGTCATCGCGGCGACGCCGACGTCGAACGGGGACCTGCACGTCGGCCACATGGCCGGCCCGTACCTGTCCGGCGACGTCTACGCCCGCTACCTGCGGGCGGACGGCCGCCCGGTGATCTACACGACCTGCACCGACGACAGCCAGAGCTACGTCGTGTCCACCGCGCACCGCCTGGGCACCACGCCCGAGGAGCTGGTGGAGACGTCCACGGCGAGGATCGAGCGGTCGCTGGAGGCGATGGGCACGCTCATGGTCGGCCTGCCGCCGATCGACGACCGCTACCGCCGCACGGTGCTCGACTACGTGACCGACCTGCACGCTGCGGACCGGTTCCGGCTGCGGACCGTGCGCCTGCCCTACGCCAAGAACGCGGGCCGGTTCCTCTACGACGGCCTGGTCTCCGGCACCTGCCCGGTGTGCATGGCGGGCAGCTGCGGCGGCGCGTGCGAGAACTGCGGGCACCCCAACAACTTCGACGAGCTGGTCGACCCGAAGTACACGATCGACCCGACCGACCCCGTGGTCTACCGGGAGCAGACGATCCTCGTGCTGCCGATGGAGGAGTACCGCGACCGGCTCACCAGCTACTACGCCTCCCGCACGCCGCGCTGGCGCCCGCACGCCAAGCAGCTGATCGGCGAACTGCTCGCCCGGCCGCTGCCGGACGTCCCGGTCACCTTCCCCGGCACGTGGGGCATCGCGGCGCCGTTCCCCGAGACGCCCGGCCAGATCCTCTACCCGTGGATCGAGGGGATGCCCGCGGCCATGTACAGCACGTGGTGGAGCGCCAACCAGCTCGGCGAGGCCGGCGGCGACACCGACCACCACTGGCGTGCCGAGCGCGACGCGGAGCTGGTCTACTTCCACGGCTTCGACAACGTCTACCACTGGGGCCTGGTCGACCTGGTGATGCTGCTCGCCCACGGCGACCGGTACGTCACCCCGGAGAGCAACGTCTGCAACGAGTTCTACGACCTGGACGGCGAGAAGTTCTCCACCAGCCGCAACCACCTGATCTGGAGCGCGGACCTGCTCGCCGAGGTGCCGCGGGACCTGGTGCGCTTCTTCCTCGCGCTGACCGCGCCGGAGTACCAGCGCACCAACTTCAGCCGCGACGCCCTGCACGCCGTCACCACGCGGCGGCTGGTGGAGCCGTGGAACGAACTCGCCGAAGCCGTGTCGCTGGCCCTGGTCGGCGTGGACGCCTCGGCGCCGCTGCGCACCACCGAGGACGGCAGGCACCGCGCGGCGGCCATGGTGGAACGCTTCCGGCTCTGCTACGAACTGCCCAACTTCAGCCTGGGCCGGGCGGCGGAGACCGTCATCACCCAGCTCGGCCGGCTGCGCGTGCTGGCCCGGTCGGTGGACGGCAGGCGCAACGGGCACTCGCCGGTGCCACCCGGCGACCTGCTGCTGGAGACCCGCACCCTGCTCGCGTGCGCCGCGCCGATCCTGGTCGACGTCGCGGACGCGCTGCTCGCCGAGGGCGTGGACCTGGCCCTGGTGTCGGCACGGGCCGAGTCGGTGCCCGCGTTCCGCTTCCCGCCGCTGCCCTCCACCACCACGCCGACCGGGCTCTCGCCCGCGCTCGACGGCGCCCGATAGGAGGCAACCGCCGTGAAACTGCTGACCGTGGAAACCCGCCAGTACCTCCAGTACTACCACTCGCGCTACCAGCAGGTGGAGGCGCTCGGCGTCGAGCTGTACGTGCTCAACGGCGAGGGCACCGAGGACTTCTGGCCCGCCGACCGCTACCGGCTGGTCGGCACCAAGGACATCGGCGACATGATCGCCACCGCCAAGGAGTGGCACGCGGTCGAGGACTTCGCCGGTGTCATCACCTTCTCCGAGGCGGCGGTGGTGGCGGTCGCGACGATCGCCGAGGCGCTCGGCCTGCCCGGCATCGGCGTCGAGGCGGCGCTCAACAGCCGCAACAAGCTGCTGATGCGCGAGGCGCACGAGGCGGCGGGCGCGCCGATCCCGCGCTTCCGCTACGTCACCGGGCTGGAGCAGGCGCAGGAGGCGGCACGGGAGTTCGGCTACCCGGTGATCATCAAGCCGACCCTCGGCGCGGGCAGCCACTTCGTGTTCAAGTGCGACGACGAGGCCGAACTCGTCGAGCACCACGAGCAGGCCGCCGCGGGCATCCGGGAGCTGTTCTGGGCGAACTCCGAGGCCGACGGCATCGACCTCGGACCCAACGGGCTGCTCGTCGAGTCGTTCCTGGACGGCAAGGAGTACCTGATGGAGGCCGTCTCGTGGGACGGCGAGCTCTACCTCGGCTCGGTGGTCGACCGGATCACCGCCGAGGGCGGCACCTTCGACGACGACGTGCACCACGCGCCGACGTCGATGAGCCCGGAGGACCTGGCCACCGTGCACGAGGTGGTCAAGGCGGGCGCGCTGGCGCAGGGGCTGCGGCGCAGCGCCATGCACGCCGAGGTCCGCTTCCACGAGGGCGAGCCGTACCTGCTGGAGATCGCGGCCCGGGTGGGCGGCGGTGGCCTGGACATGATCGCCAGGATCACCGCCGACCACGACCCCATCGCGGCCGTCGTCGACATCGCGGCCGGGAAGCGGCCGGACGTGCGGCACTTCCAGCCGACCGGCACGCACACCGCGTCCATGTGCCTGATCTCCGCGGCGGGGGTGGTCGACCGGGTGGACGTGCCGGCGGAGGTGAGCGGGTCGGAGCGGGTGTTCCTGCTCAAGATCACCGCCCGACCCGGCGACGTGGTCAAGCGCCCACCGGACGGCAACACCATCGTCGGTTTCCTCGGCACCACGGGATCGTCCGAACAGGACGCGCTCGCGCTGATGGAGGAGTACGCCTCGAAGATCCAGGTCTCCTTCCGCTAGGCCCGCTCCCCCCGGCACCCGGCGTCGCGCCACATGCGGCGCCGGGCCCGACGACCGTCCACCACGAGAGGACACCCGTGCCGCAGCAGACCGACGCCCGAGTGGCGCGCCCCCGGCGGTTTCTCATGTGCCGGCCCAGCCACTTCGACGTCACCTACTCCATCAACCCCTGGATGCGGCCGGACAAGCCGACCGACAACGGGATCGCGGTGCTCCAGTGGGAGCGCCTGCGCAACCTCTACCTCGGCCTGGGGCACCAGGTGGAGCTGATCGACCCGCTGCCCGGCCTGCCGGACATGGTGTTCGCCGCCAACGGCGCGACGGTCGTGGACGGCCGGGTGCTCTCCGCGCGGTTCCGCCACCCGGAGCGCGGACCGGAGGGCCCGGCGTACCTGGAGTGGTTCCGCGCCAGGGGCTATGCGACCCGCGAGGCGGAGTTCGTCAACGAGGGCGAGGGCGACTACCTCGTGGTCGGCCGCAGGCTGCTGGCGGGCACGGGTTTCCGCACCGACCGGCGGTCGCACGCGGAGGCGGCCGACCACCTCGGCCGCGAGGTCGTGCCGCTGGAGCTGGTGGACCCGCGCTACTACCACCTCGACACCGCCCTCGCGGTGCTCGACGACGACGAGGTCATGTACTACCCCGAGGCGTTCTCGGCGCGCAGCCGGGCGGTGCTGGGCGAGCTGTACCCGGACGCCCTGCTGGCCACCGACCACGACGCCGAGGTCTTCGGCCTGAACGCGGTCTCCGACGGCAAGCACGTGCTGCTCGCCCAGGAGGCCGACCACCTGATCCGGGAGCTGGTCCACCGGGGGTTCACCCCCATCGGTGTCGACCTCTCCGAACTGCTCAAATCCGGCGGCAGCGCCAAGTGCTGCACGCTCGAACTCCGTGGGGAGCCACGAAAGTGATCAACTACGACGGCAAGAGGTTCCGGCCGGTCGCCGACGGCGCGCCCGAGGAGAGCCGGGTCGCGGTCTACCACCAGGACGGCGACCTGCTGTGGGGCGAGTTCCTGGGCGGCCGTGCCCGCCGCGGCGCGCTCACCGGGACCGCCGGGCCCGACGGCTCGCTGGACTTCGCCTACTGCATGGTGCTCGACGACGGAGAGGTGATCTCCGGGCACTGCCGCAGCACCCCGAACGTGCTCGACGACGGCCGCATCCGGCTGGACGAGGTGTGGCAGCGCTTCGGCGCGCACGCGTCCAGCGGCGTGTCCGTGATCGAGGAAATCCCCGTTGCGCAAACCGGCTGACCCGAGGACACCACTGAGATGACATCCGCCAGCACCATCACCGCCCCCACCGAGGGCGAACCGCGCAAGGGCGGCGTGGTCACCTGGGCGTGCGCGCCCGGCTTCCCGCCCGCGGTGATCTTCCCGTTCACCCCGGCCGAGCGCATGGGCACCCGCAACATCCTGGAGTTCCAGGCGCTGATGTACCGGACGCTGTACTACTTCGGCAGCGACGGCACCCCGGACGTCGACTACGCGCAGAGCATCGGCGAGCCGCCGGAGTGGAGCGAGGACGGGCTCACCGTCACCATCAGGATCAAGCCGTGGAAGTGGTCCAACGGCGAGACGATCTGCGCCGACAACGTCCTGTTCTGGGTCAACCTGATGAAGGTCAAGGGCGCGCGGTACGGCGAGTACGTGCCGGGCTACTTCCCCGACAACCTGACGTCGTACGGCAAGCGCGCCGAGGACGAGGTGTACTTCACCTTCGACCGGGTGTACTCCCGGCACTGGGTGCTCCACAACCAGCTCAGCACCATCACGCCCCTGCCGAGGGCGTGGGACCGCACGGAGGCCGGACCGGCCGACGCCTCCGGTGGCCTCGCCGACGTGGAAGCCGTCTACGAGTACCTGATGGCGCAGCAGGGCGACATCGTGGACGAGGGCAACGAGCACCGCACCAGGTGGGCCGACAGCCCGGTCTGGAGCATCGTCAGCGGACCCTGGCGGCTCAAGAGCTACACCCTCGAAGGCGTCGTCACGTTCGTGCCCAACGAGCACTACTCCGGTCCGAACAAGCCGTACCTGGACGAGTTCCGCCAGGTGCCGACGTTCTCCGACGAGGAGCAGTACCGGATGCTCCAGGCCGGACCCGACGCCGACAACGGCATCCAGGTCGGCTACCTGCCGCTGAGCTTCGCCACCGAACCCGCGGTCGACCCGGTCGTCGGCGGACCGAACCCGCTGGCGGGCAAGTACACCATGTACCCGCAGACGGCGTTCTGCATCCGGTACATCTCGCTCAACTACAACAACCCGACCGTGGTCGGGAAGATGTTCGCGCAGACCTACATCCGGCAGGCGTTGCAGAGCGTGCTGGACCAGGACACCGCGGTGCGGGACATCTACCAGGGCTACGCCTACCGGCAGAACGGCCCGGTGCCGATGTACCCGCGGACGGAGTACGTCTCGCCCCGCCAGCGCGAGGGGGCGTGGCCGCTGCCGTTCGACCCGCGGCACGCCAAGGAGCTGCTGGAGGCCAACGGCTGGGACACCAGCCGGACGCCCGCCGTGTGCGTGCGACCGGGCATCGGCCCCGGCGAGGCGGGGGCGGGCATCCCGGCGGGCACGGAGCTGTCCATCCTGATGCGCTACGTCGAGGGCCGCCCCGCCCTGACCCGCGTGATGGAGGGCTTCCGCGACGCCGCCGCCGAGGCGGGCATCGAACTGCGGCTCCAGGAGGTCTACGGCTCGGTCCTGGTCGCCGAGGACGCGCCGTGCACGCCCTCGGACCGGACCCCGTGCCTGTGGGAGATGTGCTGCTGGAACGGCGGGTGGGCCTACCACCACCCGACCGGCGAGATCCTGTTCTCCACCGGCGCCGGCGGCAACTTCGGCTTCTACACCGACCCGAAGGCCGACGAGCTGATCGACCGCACGGTCACCAGCGACGACCTCGACGTGCTGTACGAGTACCAGGACTACATCGCCGAGCAGGTCCCGGTGATCTTCACGCCGAACTTCCCGATCCGGCTGTTCGAGGTCGCGGACTCCCTGCGCGGGTTCGGACCGGTCAACCCGTACGGGATGATCAACCCGGAGAACTGGTACTACGTGGAGGAGCGGGGCTGATGCTCCTCGCCGCCGCGCCGCCGAGCCCCATCGGCGCACACCCGATGCTGGTGTTCCTGCTCCAGGTCGCCGTGCTGCTCGGTGTCGCCTTCGCGCTGGGCCGGCTCGCGACGCGGTTCGGGATGCCCGCGGTGGTGGGTGAGCTCACCGCGGGCATCCTGCTCGGCCCGTCGCTGCTCGCCGTCGTGGCACCGGGCTTCTCGGCCTGGCTGTTCCCGGTGGGCGAGGGGCAGCTGCACCTGCTCGACGCGGTCGGGCAGCTCGGCGTGCTGCTGCTCGTCGGGCTCTCCGGCACGCACATCGACCTCCGGTTCGCCCGCCGGCGGCTCGGCCTGGTGGCGGGGGTGAGCGCGGGCGGCCTGCTGCTCCCACTCGGCCTCGGGGTCGGGGCGGGGATGGTGCTCCCCGGCGTGATGATCGGTGAGGGCGCCGCCCGCCCGGTGTTCGCGCTGTTCATCGGGGTCGCGATCTGCGTCAGCGCCATCCCGGTGATCGCCAAGGTGCTGCTGGAGATGAACCTGATGCACCGCGACATCGGCCAGCTGACCATGACCGCGGCCGGGTTGGACGACATCGCCGGGTGGTCGCTGCTGGCGGTGGTCGCCGGCATGGCGGCCGGCGGGTTGAGCGCGGGGAGCGTGGCGCTCGCGGTCGGCTCCCTCGTCGCGGTCGTCCTGGTCGCGGTGGTGGTGGGCAGGCCGGTGGTCACGCTCGTGCTGAGGCTCGCCTCCCGGTCGGTCGAGCCCGGCGTGACGGTGACCGCGGTCGTGGTGCTGGTCGTCGCGTCGTCGGCCGGGACCCACGCCCTGCACCTGGAGCCGATCCTGGGCGCGTTCGCCTGCGGTCTGCTGATGAGCTGGTCGGGCGTGCTGGACCGGGCGAAGCTGGCACCGCTGCGGACGATCGTGATGTCCGTGCTCGCGCCGCTGTTCTTCGCCACCGCCGGTCTGCGCATGGACCTCACCGCCCTGCGGCACCCGGCGGTGCTCGGCGCGGCGGCACTGGTCCTGCTGCTCGCCGTGATCGGCAAGTTCGCGGGCGCCTACCTGGGGGCCCGCGTCGGCGGCCTGGGCCACTGGGAGGGGCTGGCCCTGGGCGCCGGGCTCAACGCGCGCGGCGTCATCGGCGTCATCGTCGCGATGGTCGGCCTGCGCCTGGGGGTCCTGACGACCGAGACCTACACGATCGTCGTGCTGGTCGCGGTGGTGACGTCGCTGATGGCGCCGCCGACCCTGCGGTACGCGGTCAGGCGCATCGCGGTCACGGACGAGGAACGCGAGCGCGAACGGGCGTTCAGCGGCTGACCCCCGCACCACAACCACACCCCTGAGCACACGGAAACGAGGCACGGCACGATGACCACCCCCGAGGACACCCGCCCGTTGCTGCTGGTGGTCGCCACCGGCATGCGGACCTACCGCGAGTACCTGCTGCGCTCGATCGCCGCCGAGTACCGCGTCCACCTGTTCCTGAGCACCGAGCCGGAGTGGGAGAAGGAGTACGTCGCGGGCTGGACCGTGCTGCCCAACACCATGGACGGCCCGGCCATGGCCGCCGCGGCGACCGCGCTGGCCGGACGCGAGGCGATCGCGGGCGTGCTGTGCTGGGACGAGGCGCGCATCCACGCCGCCGCGTTCGTCGCGCAGGCCGTCGGCGCCCGCAACGGCGACCCCGACGTGGTGTGGCGACTGCGCGACAAGGGCCGGACCCGCGCGGCGCTGGACCTCGCCGGCGTGGCCCAGCCCCGGTCCATCCCGGTCAAGACCGTGGACGACGCGGTGGCCGCGGCGGGCGTGGTCGGCTACCCCGTGATCCTCAAGCCGCGCGGCCTGGGCGCCAGCCTCGGCGTGGTCAAGGTGACCGACGAGGAGGGGCTGCGGGCGAACTTCGCCTTCACCCTGGCCGCGGAAGGGCCCGAGCCGGTCGTGTTCGACACCGACCAGCCGGTCCTGGTCGAGGAGTTCGTCTCCGGCGAGGAGATCAGCGTCGACTCGGTGGTGCGCGACGGCGAGGTGACCCCGCTGTTCGTCGGCCGCAAGGTGGTCGGCTACCCGCCCTACGCCGAGGAGGTCGGCCACTTCGTCGACGCCCACGACCCGCTGCTCGCCGACCCCGCGCTGCTCAAGGCGCTCCAGCGGACCCACGAGGCGCTGGGCTTCACCGACGGCGTCACGCACTCGGAGTTCATGCTCACCGAATCCGGCCCCCGGGTCATCGAGGTCAACGGCCGCCTCGGCGGCGACCTGATCCCGTACCTGGGCCTGCTCGCCACCGGCATCGACCCCGGTCTGGTCGCGGCGGCGGCGGCGACCGGCAGGCCCGTCGACCTGACGCCCACGCGCGCCCGGGTGGCCGGCATCCGCTTCTTCTACGTGGCCGAGGAGGACACCACGATCGGTTCCCTCGGGTTCGCCGAGGAGGCGCTGCCCGAGGGCATGGACCGCGTCGTCGTGGTGGCCCGGCCCGGCGCCGTCGTCTCGCCGCCGCCCAAGGGCACGGTGTGGGGCCGCATCGCCTTCGCCGTCGCCACCGGCGACTCCCGCGCCCAGGTCGCCGAGCGGCTGGCCGCCGCCGAGACCGCCTTCGACGTCAAGCCCGCCTGAGATCCCCGCATCCCGAGAAATGTGAAGTGATGGCGACAGAAAAGAAGTCAGCAGGCATCTGGAGCACGTTCGTCGAGTCGCCGGTGGCGGTGAAGGCGGTGCTGGGCGGCGTCTTCATCAACAAGGTCGGCGGCTTCCTCAACATCTTCCTGGTGCTGTTCCTGACCGCGAAGGGCTACTCCGACGGCCAAGCGGCCACCGCGCTGGGCGTGTACGGCGTCGGCAGCGTGATCGGCGTGCTCATCGGCGGCGCGCTCGCCGACCGGCTCGGCGCGCGCAACTCCACGGTGCTCAGCATGGCGGGGTCCGCCGCGCTCATCGCGGCACTGCTCTACCTGCCCAGCTACCCGCTGCTGATCGTCGCGATCGCGGCGGTGGGCGCGGTCTCCCAGGTCTACCGGCCGGCGTCGGCGACGCTGCTGTCGGAGCTGACCGACGACGACCGCCAGGTCATGATCTTCGCGATGTACCGGTTCGGCATGAACCTCGGCACGACCGCCGCGCCGCTGATCGGGCTGGCCCTGTACCACTGGGGCGGTGACAGCTACCAGCTGCTGTTCTGGGGCGAGGCGCTGATCGCCCTGGCCTACGCGGTGGTGGCGCACCTGGTCCTGCCGTCCAAGGCGGAGGAGAAGCGCATCCGCTTCGGCGAGGCCGACTCGGCGTCCGCGACCGGCAGCTACGCCGAGGTGTTCCGCGACCGCCGGTACCTGGCGTTCCTGCTGGTCGTGTTCATCAACGGCGTGGTCTACATGCAGTACCTGTCCACGCTGCCGCTGGACGTGCAGAAGTCCGGGGTGCCGATCTTCTGGTACACGTTCGCGGTCGCGCTCAACGGCGCGGTGGTGATCATGTTCGAGCTGCTGGTGACCAAGACGACGCAGAACATGCCGGCCAAGATCGTCGTGGCCGTCACGTTCGTGCTGCTCGGCCTCGGCGTGGCCACCTACGGCCTGCCCCTGGGGCCGGCCGTGATCATCATCGGCACGCTGCTGTGGACGCTGGCCGAGATCATCGGCGGACCGGTCGTGTTCTCCTACCCCGGCGTGGTCGCGCCCCCGCACCTCAAGGGCCGGTACATCGGCAGCTTCCAGTTCGTCTTCGGGCTCGGCTCGGCCGCCGGGCCGATCGTGGGCGGGTTCCTGTTCGTCCAGCTGGGGCACGCCGTCTGGCCCGTGCTCGGCGCGGTGTCGCTGGTCGGCGCGGTGATCGGGTACTTCGCCACCCGGCAGGAGCCCCGCGTCGCGGAGAAGGCGGAGGAACCGGTCGGCCAGAGCTGATCCCGCGTCCGCCCGCGGCGGGGCGGAGGGGAGTGGCAGGCCGGTCCGGTGATCGTCGCCGGTGGCACGCCACTCCCTCCCGCCCGGTCGCGCGGGTCCTACCCGGTGATCCGGTAAGCGCGGATCACGGTGTGCTCGAACGTGTTGCCGTCGTCGTCCGAACCGGAGGCGCGCAGCGAGGCGTACCCGGCCGCGTCCGGGTGCCGCACCAGGGCCGCGCCACCGGCGACGGGCACCGTCCGCCAGGTCCTGCCGTCGTCGAACGACACGTCGACCCGCACCCGGCCCACCTCGCCGTTGTCCGCCCCCTCCTGCTGCTCCACGGTCAGCGGCACGCGCAGCAGGCCGCCGGCCGGGGTGCCGCCCCCGTCGTCGAGGGCGGGGGTGAAGCGGACCACCGACATCGGCAACCGGCGGCCGTGGCCGTCGGGCAGGACGTCCGCGCGGAACGTCCACGCACCGGTGACGTGCGTGCTCAGCTCGTACGCCGCCGGGTCGCGGACCACGTCGTGCTCCACCCGGTAGCGGGCCTCGCCCGCCTCCACGCTGAACTCGCCCCACTGGTCCCGGATCAGGCCGACCAGCCGGCCGTCGCGGTACAGGGAGGTGCGTGCCGACCGGGCGGACGAACGGCCCAGGTTGCCGTCGCGGTCGTTGAACAGCGGCACCTGGGACGTGATGCGGTCCTCGTGCACGCTCAGGTAGTTCGCCGCGTACCCGGACAGACCCGGTCCCAGCACGGGGAACAGGAACCGCTCCTCGTGGTCGCGGCCGGGTTCGTACGTGCGGTCGAACGCGGAGTAGTCGGCCTCGGTGCGGTAGTCGGGCGACTGCCGCAGGTAGGACCAGTCCCAGGTCATCCGCTCCGGCGTGATGCGGTCCACCACCGCGCCGCCCGCGGGCACGGGCAGCAGCACCGACCAGCCGCCCGAGCGGTCCGGCGGGTCGGCGCTGCCGCTGTGCAGGTGCAGGCGGTCGGCCGGGCCGGGGGCGAAGTCCGTCCGCACCTCGACCAGGTCGTCCGCGCTCGGCGCGCGGGTGAACCCGGTGGGCACCGAGCCCTGCTCGAACCAGCGGAACCGGTAGTGCACCGGCGTCCCGTCGACCGGGGCGCCCTGGAACTGGGCGCCGATCGAGGTGTTCAGCTCCTGCTCGGGCAGCGCCGGGCCGTCGTGGCCGAGCGACAGGTTCGCGAAACCGGTCAGGAACGCCGTGTTGAGCACGACGCGCCGGCCGTTGAGCACCCGGGAGAGGTTGATGTCCCCGATCACCGCGGTCGTGCCGGGTTCGGGCGGCGTGACCTCGATCGGCGCGGCCACCCGGGCGTCGACGGTGAACCGGGTGTGGTCGGCGTCGACGGTCAGGCTCGGCCGGGCGATCACCGCCGCCCGGTCGCCGGTGCGGACGAACGAGCGCGCCAGGTACTCGCCCTTCGGCACGCGCGCGGTGGCGGTGCCGTCCACGCCGTACAGGGACGTGAAGACGTCGTTGTCCATGCCCACGAGCACGGTGGTGTGGTCGTGGGCGGGGTTGCCCCCGGCGTCGAGGTGAGCGACCGCGATCTCGTGGCTCTCGACCTCGCGGGCGAGGCTGACCGGGGTGCGCGTCGGCCCGCCGACGAGGACGCCCGAGAAGACGCCGTCGAGGGAACCGACCCTGGTGTCCGCGGTGACCGCCACGGCGGCCGTGCCGCCGGCGGGCACGGTGACCCGCGCGGGGGACGCGGTGAGCAGACCCGCCGGCGCGGGCCGGCCGTCCGGGCCGCGGAGTTCGGCGGTGAGGTCGAACGTGACCGGCTGCCGGCCGCTGTTGCGGTAGGTGACGGTCCTGGTCACCGGGGTGTCGTCGTGGTGCGGCCACTGCTGCTCCGCGAACGCGAGGCTCACCGGATCGGCGCCGACGGTCGCGGTGATCGCCCTGGTCAGGTCCACCCGGCCGGTGCCCTGGTCGAACACGCCCAGGTCCGGGTTCGGCTCGGCGGACGCCATGAGGGCGGCCTTGATCCGCGCGCCGGTCCAGTCGGGGTGCTGCTGGGCGAGCAGGGCCGCCGCGCCCGCGACGTGCGGGGTGGCCATCGACGTGCCGGACAGGGCCAGGTGTCGCCTGCCGACCGGGGTGCCGATGACGGCGTCGGCGGCCCTGGCGGCGACGATGTTGAGGCCGGGCGCGGTGATGTCGGGCTTCACCGCGCCGTCGCCGTTGCGGGGACCGCGGCTGGAGAAGTGCGCCAGGTCGTCGTCGTGCCGGACCGCGCCGACGGTGAGCGCGGCGTCGGCACTGCCCGGCGAGTCGATCGACCTGGACCGCCCGCCGTTGCCGGCCGCGACGACGAACAGGGCGCCGGTCTCCTCGGACAGCCGGTTGACCGCCTCCTCCAGCGGGTCGACGCCGGGGGAGTCGTAGCCGCCGAGGCTGAGGTTGACGATGTCCGCGCCCTCGTCGACGGCCCACCGCATCCCCGCCATGACCCAGGACTCGGGGCACCCGCCGTTCGAGCACACCTTGCCGTCGAGGATGCGGGCGCCGGGCGCGACGCCCCGGTACTCCCGGTCGCCGCTCGCGATGGTGGCGGCGACGTGCGTGCCGTGGCCGTCGCGGTCGGTGGCGTCGGGGTCGTCGGTGAAGTTGCGCTCGGCGACCTCCCGGCCGGCCAGGTCGGGGTGCCGGCCGTCCACGCCGCCGTCGAGCACGGCGACCTTCACGCCCCGGCCGGTCAGGCCCGCCCGCCACGCGGTGGGCGCGCCGATCTGCGCGGTGGAGCGGTCGAGGGAGGGGCGGAGCATGCCGTCGAGCCACACCTTGGTCACGCCGGGGTCGGCGAGCAGGTCGCGGAACGCGGCGCCGGCGTCGGCCTTGGGCGCCTGCGCGGCCACCGCGCCGGGTAACGCCCGGGTGGCGCGCAGGCCGGTGGGCGCGCCGGTGACGATGATCGGCACGTGGTCGCTGCGCGCGTCGTCGTACCCGGCCTCGATCAGCCCGGTGACGTCGAACAACCGCGGGTCGAGCCGGCCCGCGGCGATGCCCTTCGCCGCGTCCTCGGGGACGACGTGCAACCGCCCGTCCCGGTGGGCGGAGTGGAACGTCATCGCCTCGCGACCAGGTCCCGGCCGGAACGCGCCGACCGCCTCGCCGGTCACCACGACCCGGTCGCCGGTGATCAACGTGACGGTCCGCGGCTGGGCCGCCGGGCGTTCCGCGGGTGCGGGCGGCTCCGCGCCTGCCCCCGCGGGCACCGCGACGACGAGCCCGACCGCCAGTACGACGGCCGTCGAGGCCCTACCGCGCTTTCGTGGTCTGAACACAGTCCCTCCCGGATCGGTGGCGCGCTGTGGATCGCGCGGTCGGGAGGCGTCGCAGACCCGCGGTGGCGGTGAACCGGAAGTGACGATGCCCCCCAGACGGGCTCGACGTTACCGACGCGCGCCGACGGGCAATACCGGCAACCGTGGTGTTGCTGCACATGCCGTAGCGGTGGTGCGCGGGTCGACGCCGGTCCGCGTTCGCGCGTCGCCACCGGCGCGCCGGGGATTCCGGCCCGGGTGGCACGCGGGGTGCGGGAGCCGGTCGGCCCCCGCACCCCGCCCGGTCCCCGCGCCCGGTCGGCTCAACCCGCCGCGGCGAACTGGGCCGAGTACAGCCGGTGGTACGCGCCGCCCGCCGCGAGCAACTCGTCGTGCGTGCCCTGCTCCACGATGCGGCCCGCCTCCATCACCAGGATCAGGTCCGCGTCCCGGATCGTGGACAGGCGGTGGGCGATGACGAAGCTCGTGCGCGACGACCGCAGCGCCGCCATCGCGTGCTGCACCAGCGACTCGGTCCGCGTGTCCACCGACGACGTCGCCTCGTCCAGGATGAGCAGCGACGGGTCGGCCAGGAACGCGCGCGCGATCGTCAGCAGCTGCTTCTCGCCCGCGCTGACGTTCGTGCCCTCCTCGTCGATCACCGTGTCGTACCCGTCGGGCAGGGTCCGCACGAACCGGTCCACGTAGGTGGCGCGCGCGGCGGCGACGATCTCCTCCTCCGTCGCGTTCGGGCGGCCGTAGGCGATGTTGTCGCGGATCGTGCCGCCGAACAGCCAGGTGTCCTGGAGGACCATGCCGATCCTCGACCGGAGGTCGGAGCGGCGCAGCGCGGTGATGTCCGTGCCGTCCAGGGTGATCCGGCCGGAGTCGAGTTCGTAGAAGCGCAGCACCAGGTTGACCAGCGTGGTCTTGCCCGCGCCGGTCGGTCCCACGATCGCCACCGTCTGCCCGGGTTCGGCGACCAGCGACAGGTCCTCGATCAGCGGCTGGTCCTCCCGGTAGGAGAACCCGACGTGCTCGAACACCACCTTGCCGCGGCTCGCCTCGGGGACCGGGGCGTCGGCCGGGTCCGGGGTCTGCTCCTCGGCGTCGAGGACCTCGAACACCCGCTCCGCCGACGCCACGCCCGACTGCATCAGGTTCGCCATCGACGCCACCTGGGTCAGCGGCTGGGTGAACTGGCGCGAGTACTGGATGAACGCCTGCACCTCGCCGAGGGTCATCGCGCCCGACGTGATGCGCAGGCCGCCGACCACCGCCACCGCGACGTAGCTGAGGTTCGACAGGAACATCATGATCGGCATGATCAGGCCGGACACGAACTGCGCCTTCGTCGCCGAACCCACCAGCGCGTCGTTGCGCCGCCGGAACTCCTCCTCGGACTCCCGCTGCCTGCCGAACACCTTCACCAGCTGGTGGCCGGTGAACGCCTCCTCGATGTGCGCGTTCAACGCACCGGTGTGCTTCCACTGCGCCACGAACTGCGCCTGCGAGACCTTGCGGATGCGGCCGGTCACGACCACCGACACCGGGATCAGCAGCAGCGCGATCAGCGCCAGCAGCGGCGAGATGGTGATCATCATGATCAGCACGCCCACCACGGTGAGCAGCGACGTCAGCAGCTGGCTCAGGGTCTGCTGCAACGTGGTGGAGACGTTGTCGATGTCGTTGGTGACCCGCGACAGCGTCTCGCCGCGCGGTTGGCCGTCGAAGTAGCGCAGCGGCAGCCGGTGCAGCTTCGCCTCCACGTCGGCGCGCAGCGTGAGGACCACGCGCTGCACGACGTTGTTGAGGATGCGGCCCTGCGCCCAGGCGAACAGCGACGACGCCAGGTACAGCGCCAGCACCCAGGTCAGCACCCGACCGAGCGCACCGAAGTCGACGCCGGCGCCCGGGTCGCCGCGCAGCCGCCCGAGGACGCCGTCGAAGATGATGTCCGTGGCGTGGCCCAGGATCTTCGGCCCGGCCACCGCGAACGCCACGCTGGTCACGCCCAGCGCGACGACGGCCGCGACCGCGTTCCGCTCGGGGCGCAGCCGCCGCACGAGCCGCTTGGCCGACGGCGTGAAGTTCTCGGCCTTGCCCATCGGCATGCCCATGCCGCCGAAGCCCGCGCCCATCCGCGCGGGTGCCCGGTTCGTCGTGGTGGTGCTCATGCGGCCTGCTCCGGGGTCAGCTGGGACTCGACGATCTCGACGTACGTGGGGCACGTCGCCAACAGCTCGTGGTGCGTGCCGGTGCCGACCACGGAACCGTTGTCCAGCACCACGATCAGGTCCGCGTCGATGATCGTCGACACGCGCTGGGCCACGACGATCACCACCGCGTGCGCCGTGCGCGGGCGCAGCGCCGCGCGCAGCCGGGCGTCGGTGGCCAGGTCCAGCGCGGAGAACGCGTCGTCGAACAGGTACACGCCGGGGGCGCGGACCAGTGCCCGCGCGATCGACAACCGCTGCCGCTGGCCGCCGGACACGTTCGTGCCGCCCTGCGCGATCGGCGCGTCCAGCCCCTCGGGCATGGCCTCCACGAAGTCGCGCGCCTGCGCCACCTCCAGCGCCGCCCACAGCTCCTCGTCGGTCGCGTCGGGGTTGCCGTAGCGCAGGTTGCTCGCGATCGTGCCGGTGAACAGGTACGGCCGCTGCGGCACCAGGCCGATGCGCGAGCACAGCACGTCGGCGTCGACCTCCCGCACGTCCGCGCCGTCCACCAGCACCGCGCCGGACGTGACGTCGATGAGCCGGGGGATCAGGTTGACCAGCGTGGTCTTGCCCGCGCCGGTGCTGCCGATGATCGCGGTCGTCCGGCCGGCCTCGGCCGTGAACGTGATGTCGCGCAGCACCGCCTCCGCCGCGCCGGGGTAGCGGAACTCCGCGTCGACGAATTCCACCCGGGCCTGCCGGGGCAGCTCCACGACGGGGTTCGCGGGAGGCGTCACGGACGAGTCGGTGTCGAGCACCTCGTTGATCCGCTCGGCGCTCACCGCGGCGCGCGGGATCATCATCGAGATGAACGTGGCCATCATGACCGACATGAGGATCTGCACCAGGTAGCTGATGAACGCGGTCAGCGCGCCGACCTGCATCTGCCCGGTGTCGACCCGGTGCGCGCCGAACCACAGCACGGCCACGCTCGACCCGTTCAGGATCAGCATCACGACCGGGAAGACCAGCGCCTGCAACCGGCCGACCCGCAGCGCGGTGTCGGTGAGCGCCCGGTTGACGCCGGCGAACCGCTCGCTCTCGTGCGGCTCGCGGACGAACGCGCGCACCACGCGGATGCCGGCCAGCTGCTCGCGCAGCACCCGGTTGACGGCGTCGATGCGCTCCTGCATCAGGCGGAACTGGGGCACCATCCGCACCACGATGAGCCCGATCGACACCGCCAGGGCGGGCACGCACACGAGCAGCAGCCAGGACAGGCCGACGTCCTCGCGCAGCGCCATCACGATGCCCGCCACGCACATGATCGGCGCGGTGACCAGCACGGTGCACACCATCACCACCAGCAGCTGCACCTGCTGCACGTCGTTGGTGGTGCGGGTGATCAGGGAGGACGGCCCGAACGCGGCGACCTCGCGGGCGGAGAACCGGCCGACGCGGTGGAACACGGCCGAGCGCACGTCGCGGCCGAAGTTCATGGCGACCCGGGCGCTGTAGAGGACGGCGCCGATGGAGCAGGCGATCTGGATGGCGCTGACCAGCAGCATCCACCCGCCGGTGGACACGATGTAGTCGGTGTCGCCGGTGGCGATGCCGAAGTCGATGACGTCGGCGTTGAGGCTGGGCAGGTACAGCGAGGCGACGGTGCCGACGAGTTGGAGCGCCAGCACGATCGAGAGTTCTCGCCGGTACGGCCGCAGGTGCGTGCGGAGCAGGCGGCTGAGCAAGGACTTCCCCCATAGGAAACGGATCGTGTCTTAGGCTTGCACGGTAGACCCGTCGTATAAGATACGCAACGTATCTAAGGAGTAGGGTGCCCGAACCGAGGTCGCGCCGCCGCGGCGCCGAGCTGGAGGCCGCCATCCTGGACGCGGCGTGGGCGGAGTTGACCGAGGTCGGCTACGCGCGCCTGACGATGGAGGCGGTGGCGGCGCGGGCGGGCACGAGCAAGCCGGTCGTCTACCGGCGCTGGCCGAGCCGGGCCGCCTTGGTGCTGGCCGCGTGGGGTCACCGCGTGCCGGTGTCGTCGACCCCCGTCGACACGGGCGACCTGCGGGAAGACCTGGTGGCGCTGTTCACGCTGGTGGCCCGCCGGGCGGACTCGATGATGAACGAGATGATCGCGGGCGTGATGGGGGAGGCGTTCCGCCACCCGGAGGTGGCGGAGGTCCTCCGTGATCGGCTGACCTCGAAGTCGCCGCTGTCGGGGGCCGTGGAGCAGATCGTCGCGAGGGCCGTGGCGCGGGGTGAGCTGCCCGAGGTCGAGATCCCCCACCGGGTGGCCCGCGTCCCGCTCGACCTGGTCCGCAACGAGTCCACGATGTGCGGCGTCCCCGTCGCCGACGACACGATCGCCGAACTGGTGGACGACATCTACCTGCCCCTCCTGCGCGGCCTCGCCTGTCGGGGGCCGTCCTCGGGGCGGGGGGTCAGGCCGCGGTCGCGCCGCCGATCCGGCTGAGCACGGTGGACGCGGCGAGGAACGACGTTCGGGTGGCGTCGACGTCACCGTCGGCGGCGCGCCGGAACCCGATGACGAGCATGCGCTGGGCCTCCGCCAGCGCCCTGTCCGGGCCGTCCGGGCCGAGGTCGGCGGGATCGGCCGGTTCGGACAGGTCGGGTGCGGCGTCGGCGACGTCGGCGAGGACCGCGTCGAGCCGGAGGTCGTCGGCGGGCGCGGCGCCCAAGGCGGAGATGGCCTGGTCGACGGCGGTGCGCAACACGGCGACGGAAGCGTGCGATAACGGCGGTGGCAGCGACATGACGAGCACGATAGTGCGATATGCACCCGGATTCTACCGTGCAGATGCACGTGCATCCGAGAATTGCGGTGTGCTGCTCAGGGTGTGCCGGAAGGGCCCCGACCCGGTGGTCGCCGTTTCGCCCGGCCACCGGGGGTACGGGCTGCGGGACGGCACGGCGGGCACCGGGAGGAACGATGGCGGCGACGATCCGGGACCACCTGGAGGAACCCCTCGGGGAGGCGGACTCCCCCTCGACCAGGAACGACCTGATCGACGCGGCTGTCGACCGGGGCGACCCCACCGCCGTGCAGGCGCTGCGCGCGATCCCGGACCGGGACTACGCGGACCTCGCCGAAGTGCTGCGGGCGGTGGAGTCGGCCGACGGCGTCGGGCGGTAGCGGGGTCAGCGTGCGCGCATCAGCACCAGGTCGCCGTGCCCGCCGTAGCCGAGCACGGGTTCGGCGTACTGCGTGCCGTCGAACGTGATCATCCACCACTCGCGGCCGACCTGGACCAGCATCGGGTGCGGGATGTTCGTGCCGTACGGGGCGTCCAGCGTGCCCAGCTTCCGCATCGCCAGGTCGTACACCGGGTAGTTCCGCGCGTCGCCGTCGCTGGCGAACAGGTACCACTCGCCGCCGACGCGCTGGATGATCGTGCCCTCGGTCTGGTCCACGGTGCGGTCCGCGCCGACCAGGGTCAGCGACTCGGCGTAGTCCGCTCCGCGCGGGCCCACCGCCAGGGCGGGGTGGAAGACGAACGCCGACTGCTGCGCCTCGCTCTCCACGAACGCCAGCCGCCAGCGGCCGTCGACCCTGGTCAGGGCAGGGTCCCACGAGCTGACGGCCGTCGGCAGCGGCAGGCGTTCGGTGGGGATCACGTGCACGCCGGACAGCACGTCGGCCCGCGTCGTGGCGTGCCGGATGTGCACGCCCTTGAAGTCGAAGTCGCCCCAGGAACTCATGAGCAGGATGAACCGGCCGGTCCGGTCGTCGTACACGATCTGCCCGGCGTGGTCGCCCAGCACGACGCCGTCGCGGGCGAAGAACAGCACCGCCACCTGGTCCAGGCGGGTCGGGTCGGCCAGGTCGAGCGTCCACACCGCCCAGTGCGCCTGCTGGAAGAACCCCAGCCCGGCGTTGGTCATGGTCAGGTACAGCTTGCCGTCGCGGATGAACGGCCTGCCGTCGGCGTGCTGCACCAGGTGCGGGTCGCGCACGCCGGCCTGCCCGAAGTAGCCCGCCCGCACCCGACCCAGGCGCACCGCGCCGCGACCGCCGTAGGCGTAGTCGAGCCGTCCGAGGACGTCCGGCACGCGCAGGTCCACCAGGGCGCGCACGCGGTCCCGCTCGGTCAGCACCGGCTGCCACCCCGTGCCGGTGCCGGTCGGGTCCACCAGCACGGTGACCGCGTTCTCGTTGACCACCACGGCGAGTCGGAACGCGCCGGCCACGCGCACGTCGGCGGTCTTGACCACGGTGGTGGCGCCGTTGGTGGTGACCTCGATCGTCGCGCGCCCGGCGGACGGGTCGACCGTGCCCAGCACCGACGTGCCACCGCCCGCCAGCCCGGCGACCACCGTGCCGCCGGGATCGGTGCCGAGCACCTCCACCAGCACGGAGCCGAACGGCGCCCGGGGGCGCGCCCCGGTCGTGACGAGCGTGTTCGCGGCGGCCCGCGGGGCGGGTGTCAGCGCGCTGTCGTACTGCACGAACCGCGGCGCCACCAGGTCGAACGGCCGGTACTTGTGGGTGACCCCGAAGTGCAGGTCGAACGGTGTCGCACCCGGTTCGGCGGCCGCCGCCACGTGCGGCGAGCCGAGCACCGCGGGCAGTGCCGCGGCCGCCCCCGCGCCGCGCAGCAGGGTCCGACGACCGATTCCGCCTTCCACCACGTGCCTCCTCGTCCCGATCAACGGTGATCGACGCACCAGGTCTACCCGTTGGTGGTGAGGGAGCACCAGGACCGATCGGCGGTGCCGGGGTACGGGACTTCGGGTGTGGCGCGGTGGGGGTGAGCGCGGGGGACGTTCCCGGAGGGGCCGGATTCCCGGGAAAGACGTCGGCACCCTGCCGGTGGTGCCCCCGAGCGTGGCCCCGACCACGATCCGCACCACCGGCAGGGTGCCGGCCAACCCATCCCTCGCGGGCCCTGCTCCGCACCACTCAGGTACCCGGTCGGTCGCGATCCCATGCCGTCCGCTCGAAAAATCTGTCACGAGGGTCGCGCGGCGCGGTCCGGGCGTGGGCTGGCGAGTCCACTGTGGACATGAGGAAGCCCCCGGTCGCCCGAGGGGGGAGACGGCGACCGGAGGCGGGTTCTGGTGGTCGGTGCGGCGGTCGCCTCTCGGCGAGGGGCTCGACGCGGCTCCAGCCGAACGGTCTTCCGCGAAGGCTTTGTGGGTGAGGCCCGGGGGACACTGACCGCACCGACCATCTCGTACAACGTCACGCCCCGTCTCCGTGTTCCGGCGTGCGGGTGTCCTCGCTCTCACTCGTTCGGGCTATGAGGGCATGACGGCGATCACGCGCCGTCGCGGGCGACGGTGCGGCACCGGACGCCGTGGTGGTGACCACGTGGAAGGAGGTGCCGCGTGCGCGATCGGCCGCGGACGGCACGTCGATCGGCGTCCCGCCTCCGACGTCGCGGAGGCCGACGCGGCGGCCCGCCCTGCGCCGGCGGACCCGGTGCGGACCGCGGACCTGCCGGACCCGCACCGGTGAACCCGCGGGTAGCCGCCCTCAGCGGCGGCGGACCTTGATCAGGTCGACGTCGGTGGCCGTGGCGCGCAGGTCGCGGAAGTCCACGCCGTACGCCTCGACGGCCCGTGCGGCGAGGACGAGGCCCCGGTCGCGCACCCTGCGATCGGTGGCCTCCACCTCGGCGCGCAGCTGGACGCGGAAGCTGAAGAAGTCCAGCGCCCGGTCGTAGGACAGCGCGCCCTCGTCGGAGAACCCGTTGGTCAGCACGTCGTGCCGATCGGCCGCCGCCAGGAGCCTGGCGCGGCCGGCCTCGTCCAGGTCGGTGAACCGGCCGCGCACCGTGACCCGGTACGTGTGCTCCGCCATCTGCGATCTCCCGGTGGGTGGGGTGGGGCCGCCACATCGTCGGGGAACGGCCCGGGCCGCGCAACGGGATATCAGGTGAGCCGGGTGAGGTCCGCCGGGGTGAACGCGGTCACCTCGTCGACGCGGCCCGTGCGGACCTTCTCGGCCCACGCCGGGTCGCCGAGCAGGGCGCGGCCGATGGCGATCAGGTCGAACTCGTCCGCGCCGAGCCGCTCCAGCAGCCGGTCGATGCCGGTGGTCGACGAGGTCCTGCCGGCGAAGCTCTCCACGAACTCGTTGTCCAGCCCCACCGAGCCCACCGAGATGGTGGGGCGCCCGGTGATCTTCTTGACCCACCCCGCCAGGTTCAGGGTCGAGCCGTCGAACTCGGGCACCCAGTAGCGGCGGGTGGAGGCGTGGAAGACGTCGACGCCCGCGTCGACCAGTGGCGCCAGGACCGCCTCCAACTCCTGCGGGGTCCCGGCCAGGCGCGCGTCGTAGGCGTTGGGCTTCCACTGCGACAGGCGCAGGACGACGGGGAAGTCGGCGCCGGTGGCCTTGCGCACGGCGGTGACCACGTCGGCCGCGAACCGGGTGCGCGCCACGGGGTCGCCGCCGTAGGCGTCGGTGCGCCGGTTCGTGCCCGCCCACAGGAAGCTGTCGATCAGGTAGCCGTGCGCGCCGTGCAGTTCCACGCCGTCGAACCCGAGGCGCTGCGCGGAGGCGGCGGCGTCGGCGAACGCCTCGACGACCGCGTCCAGGTCGGCCGGGGACGGGACCGGGCCGGCCTCGCCGAGCGGCGTGCCGTCGAGGGCCAGGCCGGAGGGCGTCAGGACGGGGGCGTCCGGGACCGGCGGCGCGCCGGGCTTGCGCGCGGGGCCGACGTGCCACAGCTGCGGCACGATCCGACCGCCCTCGGCGTGCACCGCCTCCACGACGCGCGCCCACCCGGCCAGGGCCTCCTCGCCGTGGAAGCGCGGCACGTCGGCGCTCTCGCCGGCGCTGGGGTGGTCCACGTAGGTGCCCTCGGTGACGATCAGGCCCACCCCGCCGGCCGCGCGCCGCGCGTAGTAGGCGGCCACGTCCTCGCCGGGGACGCCGCCGGGGGAGAACTGGCGGGTCATGGGCGCCATGACGATGCGGTTGGGCAGCGTCAGGCCACCCAGGTCGAACGGGCGGAACAGTGGCGCGACGAACTCGGGCGCGGTCATGTGCTGGGTCCTCCGGGAGGCGTGGACAATAAGCGGAGCACGTGCTCCTGAACGACGCTAGCACAAGCGGAGCACTTGCTCCGGTAGTCGTCGCGGCGCAGTATGCTGAGACCGTGACCGCCGCCGACGAGCACGACGCCCCCGCCAGGCGCGGTCGCCGCGCGGACGCCGAGCGCAACCGCCTGGCGATCATCGAGGCGGCCACCGAGGTGCTCGCCGAGCAGGGCAGCGCGGTCGACGTGCGGGAGATCGCCCAGCGCAGCGGCGTCGGCATGGGCACGCTGTACCGCCACTTCCCGACCAAGGACGACCTGCTGGGCACGATCCTCGACCGCGAGTTCACCGCGTGGGCGTGCGCCGCCCGGCAGGCCGCCTCCGACACCGACGACCCGAGGGCCGCGCTGGAGGGCTTCTTCGAGCAGGCCCTGGCCAACCAGGGCCGCCACCGCGCCGTCGTCGAGTCCTACAGCGGCACGTGGCGCGGCCCCGCCCCGGACTGCACCCGCCTGCTCAACCCGGTCGTCGACGACCTGCGCGCCCGGGCCCAGGAGGCCGGCGTGCTGAGGCCCGACGTGACGACGGGCGACCTCACCCTCCTGCTGTCCTCGTTGACCCTGGTCGTGCAGATGACGGCGGAGCGCTTCCCCGGCGCGTGGCGGCGGCAGTTGCGCATCTGCCTGGACGGCCTGGGCCGCGTGGACGTGCCGCCGCTGCCCACGGCGTGAACCGCCCGGCGCCCGGCCGGGGGCTCGTCGTCCGCACGGCCCGCCGCCGTCCGGCGGGTAGGTTCACCGGTGTGACGGAACGGCTGACGCGGACGTGACCGCTGGCGTGGGAGACGTGCGTCACGACCCCGGTCGGCCGGGACGCGGCCCGGGCCCGGCACGAGGGGGCGGTCGGGTGGGTGAGGTACCGGTGGACCCGATGATCGCGGGGCTGGTGAGCCGGCTCGACGACGTCACGAGCGCGCTGGACGAGCTGTCGAGGGTCCTCGACGAGGAGGAGGACCTCGCGACGATCATGGACCGGGTGTGCCGGCAGGTCGTCTCCGCGATCCCCGGCGCGGACATGGCCAGCGTGACGGTGCTGCACGCCGGCGAGCCCCGGACGGTCGCGCTGACCGGCGAGCGGGCCGCCGAGGTGGACCGGGCGCAGTACGGGGTCGGGGAGGGGCCGTGCCTGGAGGCGGCGCGGACGCGCGTGGTGCAGCGTGTGGCGGTGGCGGAGGTGCACGAGCGGTGGCCGGCGTTCGCCGTGGCGGCCGACGGCCTGGGCGTGGCCAGCTACCTGTCCGCGCCGCTGGTCCTGGAGGACGAGTACCACGGCTCGCTGAACCTCTACAGCGAGCGGACCCACGGCTTCCGCGAACTCGACGCCGCCCTGCTGGAGCTCTGCACGACGGCGGCCGAGGCCGGGCTGCGCAACGCCCGCCGCTACGTGCGGGCCAGGCGGCAGGCCGACCAGCTCCGGAGCGCCCTCACCTCGCGCGCCGTGATCGACCAGGCCAAGGGCATCGTGATGGCCGTGCACCAGGTCGACGCCGAGGAGGCGTTCAACCTGCCGGTGGACCGGTCCCAGCGGGAGAACCCCAAGCTGCGGGACCTGGCGGAGCGGTTCGTCGACGACGTCAGCCAGGCCGACGGCTGAGGCCACCGCGTCGGGGGGATTCGGCCGTTCGCCGACGGGGTACGGACTACACGTCTTCAGCTGGGAGGGCGTGATCGGCGTGACAGTCGCAGAAGAGGGCGAGGTCGAGGCCAGAACCGTGGCGTTCGACCTCGCCGACGAGGTGCCACCACTGGTGGCGGTGCGCCGGTGGGCGGGCGAGGCGCTCTCGGACCTGGGGGACGACGACGTGACGGACTGCGTCCTCGTCGTGACCGAGCTGGTCACCAACGCGTACGACCACGGCGCCGCGCCGCGCCGGGTGGCGCTGCACCGCGACCAGGACCCGTGCCGCATCCGGGTCGAGGTCCACGACGGCAGCCGGGGCCGGGTGCGGGTGGGTCGGTCCAGGCTGGGCGGCCACCGCGGCCGCGGGATGGTGATCGTGTCGCAGATCGCCGCCGAGTGGGGCGTGCGACAACAGGGCGCGGGCAAGACCGTGTGGGCGGAGATCGTCTGCCAGGCGACCGACCGGACGAGTTGAGCCCGGGGGGTCGGTGGTCGGGCGGCTGGTGGGCGTAGGCGGCCGGTGATCGGCTCGATGACCTGGCGCAGCGGTGTGGACGGCGCCGCGCCGGGACGGTCGGTCCCACCCCCGCGCGCCGGCCGGGGCAACTCGACAGCCGCCTCGGCCAGGGCGTGCCCGACGTCGCACGGCGGGACACGCCCGGAGCGTCAGTGGCTTGCGCTCAGTTCGCCGGTGAGCCTGCCGTGCAGGTGGGCGCTGTGCGTGTTGAGCCCGGTGATCTCGACGGTCTTGCCGCGCTGGGCGTACTTGGTCCCGATCGCGTCGAGCGCGGCGACCGAAGAGGCGTCCCAGACGTGCGCGGCGCTGAGGTCGATGACGACGTGGGGCGGGTCGCCGGCGTAGTCGAACCGGCCGACGAGGTCGTTGGAGGAGGCGAAGAACAGTTCGCCGGTGACCTGGTAGACCACGGTGGTGCCGTCGGGGTCGGTGACGGCGGTGACCTCGGCGACGTGGGCGACGCGCTTGGCGAAGATGACCATGGCGGTGACCGAGCCGACCACGACGCCGATCGCCAGGTTGTCGGTGGCCACCACGCACACGACCGTGGTGACCATGACGGTGATCTCGCCGAGCGGCATGCGGCGCAAGGTCCTGGGGGCGACGGAGTGCCAGTCGAAGGTCGCGAACGACACCATGACCATGACGGCGACCAGCGCGGCCATCGGGATGTCGGAGACGAGCGGCCCGAAGGCGATGCACAGCACCATGAGGAACGCGCCGGCGAGGAAGGTCGACAGGCGGGTGCGGGCTCCGGAGACCTTCACGTTGATCATGGTCTGGCCGATCATCGCGCAGCCGCCCATGCCGCCGAAGAAGCCGGTGACGATGTTGGCGACGCCCTGGCCGACGGACTCGCGGGTCTTGTCGGAGTGGGTGTCGGTGATGTCGTCGACCAGTTTGGCGGTCATCAGCGACTCCATCAGCCCGACCAGCGCCATGGCGAAGGCGTAGGGGGCGATGATGGCGAGGGTGTCCAGGGTGAACGGCACGTCCGGCAGGCCCGGCACCGGCAGGGAGGAGGGCAGCGCGCCCTTGTCGCCGACGGTCGGCACGGCGATGCCCGCACCGAGCGTGATGAGGGTGAGCACCACGATGGAGACCAGCGGGGCGGGCACCACGGTGGTGATCCTCGGGAAGAGCACCATCAGCGCCAGGCCGCCGAGGACCAGCGGGTAGACGGCCCAGGGGACGTCGCGGATCTCCGGCACCTGGGCCATGAAGATCAGGATCGCGAGTGCGTTGACGAAGCCGACCATCACCGATCGGGGGATGAAGCGCATCAGCCTGGCCACCCCGAGCGCGCCGAGCACGATCTGGAACACGCCCGCGAGGATGACCGCGGCGATGAGGTAGGCCAGTCCGTGTTCGTGGTTGAGCGGGGCGATGACCAGGGCGACGGCGCCGGTGGCGGCGGAGATCATGGCCCGGCGCCCGCCGACCACGGAGATCACCACGGCCATGGTGAACGAGGCGAACAGGCCCACGGCGGGGTCGACCCCGGCGATGATCGAGAACGAGATCGCCTCGGGGATCAACGCCAGCGCGACGACGAGGCCGGCCAGCACCTCGGTGCGCCAGACCTTGGGATCGCGCAACCAGTCGGGGGTCAGGGCTCGCAGTCGTCGGGACGCGGACAGGGCGGGAGAAGAGGACAAGGAAGCGGGTACCTGTCGTGCTCGGGCACACCCGCGGCAGGTCGGGGCGTGCGGTGGAAGACGGCGGTGCCGGGATCGACACCCCGCGCGGGGCGGCCCGCGGAGGGCGGACCGAGGAGGGGGAGCGGACTCGCGGAGTGGGAGGCAGGCGTGCGCCGGTGGTGCCCGGCCGTGCTTCCGAGGGCCGGGTGCTACGGCGGACAGGCCGCGGCACCAGGTGTCGTGGACTCGGGCACGCTCGTCTCCCGCGGGGTTCGACTCGTCACCGGAGGCGGCGCCGACCCCGACACGACGGCGCGGCGGACGGCCGCCCTCGCCGCCGACAACCCTACCCTGACGTTAGAGTAGAGTTGCACGGGGGTGTGTCGGACATCTCGCGGGAAACCAGGGCGGGGACACCGGTGGTGGACGACGGGCACATGCAGATCGGCGAGGTCGCCGCGCGCACCGGGTTGTCACTGCGCACGATCCGCCACTACGAGGAGGCCGGCCTGGTCGTGCCCTCCGCCCGCTCCCAGGGCGGTTTCCGCCTCTACACCGAGGCGGACGTCGCCCGGCTGATGGTGATCCGCCGGATGAAACCCCTGGGCTTCACCCTGGAGCAGATGCACGACCTGCTCGACGCCACCAACCGCCTCGACGCCGACGGCACCCTCGACACCGGGGAACGCGAAGCCCTGCTGGAACGCGTGCGCCGTTACGAGCAGGCCGCCGTCGAGCAGATCGACAAGCTGCGCGTCCAACTGGCCCGGGCCGAGGACTTCGCCGCCACCCTGCGCGCCCACCTGACCCGGGACACCCCCGGCGGACGTCCCTGACCGGCGGTCGGCGGCACGACGCCCCCGTGCTCGTCGCGGACCCGCGCGAGGCGGGCCTGACCGGCGTCGCAGCCCCCTGTGCCGGAACCGCCACACCGCGCCCGACCGCCGACGTGCGCTGCGGCGGCCCGCGCCGGTGGTGGTGTCACGACTCGGCCAGCCGGAAGTGCCAGACGACCAGGGCGGGTACGCCCGCGACGGCGGCCCGTGCCGCCTCCGGCACCATGTCGGCCAGACACCACGGCCACAGGTCCCACGGCCCCACCTCCCCGAACGCGCTGGTCGGGGGCGTCGGCTCCGACGGTTCGCCGGTCGGCGCGGAAGGCTCCTCGCAACGGAGCACGCGGAGCCCCACCGGCAGTGCGGCGCGCAGGTAGTCCCCGATCAAGTGGTGGTGGGTGCTCACCCGCGCGGGGCGGCCTTCGGCATCGCGGACGGAGGGGATCGAACCCCGCGCCACCCGTTCCGGGTGGACGTCGGAGATCACCAGGTGCCCGCCGGGGCGCAGGACCCTGGCGAACTCCGCGATGACCGGCGCGAGCGCGGGGACGTGGGTCAGCGCCAAGGCGCACACGACCAGGTCGACCTCGGCGTCGGCCACCGGGAGTCGGTGCAGGTCACCGAGCAGGAACTCACCCCGCGGCACGCTCGCACGCGCCCGCGCGAGCATGTCGGGCGAGCCGTCCACACCGAGGACCCGGTGGCCGCGCTCGGCCAGGAACCGGGCGTGACGACCGGTCCCGCACGCGGCATCCAGGGCGACGCCCACCGGCAGGGAGTCGATGATCCCCCTCACCAGGGGCTCGTCGAGGTCGAAGGCCGAGTTCGGCCGGTCGTAGGTCTTCGACCACAGTCGATAGCCCGCCACCGCGTCCAGTCGGTCGACCTCCACGGCGGCATCGGCCAACTCCTCGTCGGCGAGCACCCTGCGGATCTCCGCGATCCGCGCCTCCACGAAGTCGCGGTCGAACTCTCCGGTGAACGCGCGCAACAACGCCATGCCCTCGATCCCGAGCAGGTACGCCCGCGGGTCTTCACAGCTCACCCGCCGGAGGCTAACGACGCATCTCCGGACGAGCCACCGACTTGTCCGGCTGTCCCGCCGCCATCGGTCAGGCGGGCCCGCCACGCCGGCCACAGGCCCCCCGGTACCGCGGTTTCGCCCGTGAAACGCGACCCGGTGCAGTTTGTGTCACCCGATCGGGGGGCATCCGGTGGTTCCGCACGGAATCACAGGAGAGAGGTGCCCGTGGTGGACCTGCTGGCCGGCCGCTACCGCCTCGACGGGCTGCTCGGCACCGGGGGCGTCGCCGACGTGCACCGGGCCTGGGACGTGCGGCTGGCGCGCCACGTCGCGGTCAAGGTGTTCCGGCCGGGGGAGGACCTCGCCGCCGGTCGCCGGTTCGACGTCGAGGTGACCACGCTGGCCGGCCTGTCGCACCCCGCCCTGGTCGCGGTCCACGACGCCGGGCACGACGCCGGGCAGGCGTTCGTGGTGCTGGGCCTGGTCGAGGGCGGTACGCTGCGCGACCACCTCGGGGACGGGCCGCTCGGGACCGAGGAGGTCCGGGTGCTCGGCGCGCGGCTGGCCGACGCGCTGGACCACGTGCACGCGCACGGCGTCGTGCACCGCGACGTGAAACCGTCGAACGTGCTGGTCGACCGCGACGGCACCGCGTTCCTCGCCGACTTCGGACTGGCGCGGCTGGTCGACTCGACCCGCCTGACCCGCGCCGACCAGGTCGTCGGCACCGCCGCCTACCTCGCGCCGGAGCAGGTGCGGGGTGAGCCGGTCGGTCCGGCGGCGGACGTCTACGCGCTGGGCCTGGTGCTGCTGGAGTGCCTGACCGGGCGCCGCGAGTACGAGGGCGGCGACGTGGAGGCCGCCGTGGCGCGGCTGCACCGCCCGCCGCGCGTCCCCGACCACCTGCCGGACGACCTGGCCGGGCTGCTGCGCCGGATGACGGCGACGGACCCCGCCGCGCGGCCGGCGGCGGCGTGGTGCGCACGGGTGCTGGAGGACGGCGCGTCGGTGGAGGACGGCGAGCCCGTCCCGTCGTCGTCGCGTGCCCACGGCGCGCTCCTCGTGGCGGCCGGCCTGCTGGCCGTGGTGGGCACGGTCGGGTTCGCCTGGTCGTCCACCGGCAGCGCCGGCCCCGGAGCGGAGCCGCCCCGCACGAGCACACAGCGGCCGGTCGAGCCGGTCGAGCCGGTCGTGGACACCGTGACCGTGACCGTGCCGGTGCCGGTCGAGGTGCGGGCCCCTGGCGAAGCCCAGGCCCAGGCCCCCGCCCCTGTCGAAGCGCAGGCACCCGTCCAGGAGCAGGCCCCGGCCGTCGTGCGGGCCCCGGCCGCGCCCCACGCGGACGGCCAGAGCCCGGGCAAGGGACCGAAGCACGGCAAGAAGGACAAGCCCTGACCCCTGCCCCTCGACGGTCCACCCGCGCCTGCTCCCGGCAGTTCCGCGGGGCGGGTGCGAGAGCGGCACCGCGCCCGTCGACGTGGCGGGCGCCGGCCGGAAAGCCTTTCGGCCTCTGTGCCCCAGTGCCGAACGCAACGGCTGACGTGGTGCGCTTCCGCTGATCGACGAGGTCGGCCTTGCGGCACGAAGCCGGGTTGGTCGGGTTCGACACCGGCGCCAGCGGCGACGCCGGGTTCGACAGGTGCGCGCACGCGTACACGTGCGGACGGGACGCCCGGTCGCGCCGGCGCGACCGGGGGTGGGCAGCACGATCGTCGCGTCCAGGCTCAGCACCGTCGTGACGACCGCCGCCACGGCGAACACCACCTCGGCCACTGCGCGGTGTCCCACCCGCCCCTGGTCACGCGCTCGTCGGCGGATCTTGTGAGGTCAGGCACATCCGCCCCTTCCGCCATAGCTTGCTTGTTACGAATTACCGGCGATAACAGGCGGGGAGAGGGGAAGCGGCGTGCGCGAGTCCACCTGGCAGGGGGGTGCGGTCGTGCTCGCGGCCGCGCTGGCCGCGTCGGCGTGCTCCGGCGGTGACCGGAGCGACGGCGGCACGCCCACCGAGCTGCGGTTGGCGATCGGCGGCGAGTCCGAGGAGGGCTACGACCCGACGCTGGGCTGGGGCCGGTACGGCTCGCCGCTGTTCCAGTCGACGCTGCTGGCGCGCGACGCGGACCTGAACGTGGTCAACGACCTGGCGACGCGGCACGAGGTCAGCCCGGACGGCCTGGTGTGGACCGTCGACGTGCGCGCCGACGCGAAGTTCAGCGACGGCGAGCCGGTCACCGCGCGGGACGTCGCGTACACGTTCACCACGGCCGCCAAGAGCGGCGGCGTGACCGACGTGACCGTGCTGCGCGAGGCGGTCGCGGTGGACGAGGACACCGTGGAGCTGCGCCTGACGAAGCCGCAGAGCACGTTCGTGAACCGGCTGGTGTCGCTCGGCATCGTGCCGGAGCACGCGCACGGGCCGGACTACGCGCGCGAGCCGGTCGGGTCGGGGCCGTTCGTCCTCGAGCAGTGGGACGAGGGCCAGCAGCTGATCGTGCGGCGCAACGACGCCTACTACGGCGCGAAGCCCGCGTTCGAGCGGGTGGTGTTCGTCTTCACGGGTGAGGACGCGAGCCTGGCGGCGGCGCGGTCGGGGCAGGTCGACGTGGCGGCGCTGCCGTCGTCGCTGGCCGTCGGCGAGATGCCCGGCATGAGGCTGACCCGGGTCGAGTCGGTGGACAACCGGGGCATCATGTTCCCGTTCCTGCCCGACGAGGGGCGCACGACCGCCGAGGGGCGGCCCATCGGCAACGACGTGACCTCGGACCAGGCCGTGCGGCGGGCGGTCAACGCGGCGCTGGACCGGCAGGCGCTGGTGGACGGCGTCCTCGACGGCTTCGGCCGCCCGGCCACCGGCCCGGTCGACGGGCTGCCCTGGTACGAGCCGTCCGCAGCGGTCCCGGACAAGGACCCCGAGGGGGCGAAGCGGACGCTGGAGGCCGCCGGGTGGGTCGACACCGACGGTGACGGCGTCCGCGAGAAAGCCGGGGTCAAGGCCGGGTTCCCCCTGCTCTACCCGGCGGGGGACTCGCTGCGGCAGGGCCTGGCGCTGGCCGTGGCGGACATGCTGGAGCCCGTCGGCGTCGCGGTGACCGCCAAGGGCGAGAGCTGGGACGTCATCCGCACCCGCATGCACGCCGACCCCGTGCTGTTCGGCTGGGGCAGCCACGACCCGACCGAGATGGTCAACCTGTACTCGTCGGCGCAGGCCGGCGTGGAGCTGTGGAACCCCGGCCTGTACCGCGACGACACCGTCGACGCGGAGCTGACCGCCGGCCTGGCCGCCACCGACCCCGAGCAGGCCACCGCCCACTGGAAGGCGGCGCAGCGCGAGTTCGGGCCGGGGGCCGACGCGGCGTGGGCGTGGCTGGTCAACCTCGACCACACCTACTACGCCGACGCGTGCCTGGACCTGGGGAAGCTCCAGGTCGAGCCGCACGGGCACGGCTGGCCGATCACGCAGGGCATCGCCGGTTGGCGCTGGACGTGCTGACCGCCGTCGCGGGGCGGCTCGGCGGGCTCGCGCTGCTGCTGGTCGCCGTGGCCGTCGCCGCGTTCGCGCTCATGGTGAACTCGCCGGTGGACCCGGTCGCGGCCTACGTGGGCGCGGACGTCGCGTCCCTGGGACCCGAGCAGCGCGCGCTGATCGCCGAGCGATGGGGGTTGGACGACCCGGCGCACGAGCGGTTCCTCAGCTGGTCCGGCAACCTGCTGGGCGGGGACTTCGGGTTCTCGCTGACGTTCAACCGGCCGGTGCTGGAGGTGATCGGCGACAAGTTCCTCACCAGCCTGGCGCTGATGGCGCTCGCGTGGCTGCTGTCCGGCCTGCTCGGCTTCGTGCTGGGGCTCGTCGCCGGGATGCGGCGGGGGAGGCCCGCGGACCGGGCGATCACCTGGTTCTCGTACGCGCTGGCGTCCGCGCCGACGTTCTGGGTCGGCCTGCTGCTGCTGTACGTGTTCGCGGTGTCGTTGAACTGGGCGCCGGTGTGCTGCGCGGTGCCGATCGGCGTGCCCTCCGACGAGGTGGGGCTCGGCGACCGGCTCGCGCACCTGGCGCTGCCCGCGATCACGTTGAGCGTGGTGGGGATCGCGCCGGTGGTGCTGCACACGCGGCAGGCCGTGGTGGAGGCGCTGGCGTCGGACCACGTGGCCTTCGCGCGGGCGCAGGGCGAGCGCGGCCTGGGGCTGGTGCTGCACCGGGTGGTGCGCAACGCCGCCGCGCCCGCGCTGCTGCTCCAGTTCGGCTCCATCGGGGAGCTGTTCGGCGGGTCGGTGCTGGCCGAGCAGGTGTTCTCCTACCCCGGTCTGGGCGCGGCGACCACGACGGCGGCGCTGGGGCAGGACGTGCCGCTGCTGCTGGGCATCGCGCTGTTCACCACGGTGCTGGTGTTCACCGGCAACCTCGTCGGCGACCGCGTGCACGCCGTGCTCGACCCGAGGGCGGTGGCCCGGTGACCACGACCGCGCGGCGGTTCGACCGGCGCACCCGCACGCTCGTGCTGCTCGGGCTGTCCACGTTCGTCGTGGTCGCGATCCTGGTGGCGGGCACCCTGGTCCGGGACGCGGCGCAGACCACGTCGCTGGGCGAGCGCAACCTGGCGCCGTCGGCCGGGCACTGGTTCGGCACCGACTGGCTGGGCCGCGACGTGCTGGCCCGCGTGCTGTCGGGACTGCGGCTGAGCCTGGTCGTCGGCACGACCGCCGCCGCGATCTCCGCCGTGATCGCCCTGCTCATGGCGTGCGCCGCCACGGTCGGCGGGCCGAAGGTCGACGCCGTCGTGGGCTGGCTGGTCGACCTGTTCCTGGCGCTGCCGCACCTCGTGCTGCTGCTCCTGCTGGCCTTCGCCCTGGGCGGCGGCACGGACGCCGTGGTGATCGCGGTCGCCGTGACCCACTGGCCGCACCTGACCCGCGTGCTGCGGGGCCAGGCCCGCCAGGTCGTCACCTCCGACTACGTCGCCGTCGCCGCGAACCTGGGCCGGGGCCGCTGGTGGGTCGCCCGCCGGCACGTCGCCGGGCACCTGGCCGGGCACTTCCTGGTCGGGACGGTCCTGCTGTTCCCGCACGCGATCCTGCACGAGGCGGCGCTGTCCTTCCTGGGCCTGGGCGTGGACCCGGCCGAGCCGTCCACCGGCATCCTGCTGGCCGAGTCCATGCGCTTCCTGTCGGCGGGCGCGTGGTGGCTCGCCGTGCTGCCCGGCCTGTGCCTGCTGCTCGTGGTCAAGGCGGTGGACGGCATCGGCGAGAACCTGCGCTCGCTGATCGACCCGAGGAGCCACCACCTGTGAGCCCCCTGCTGGACATCGACTCCCTCGCCGTCTCGTTCACCCAGTACGACCGGGGCCTGCGCCGCCGCACCGTCACCGCGCTGTCCGGCATGGACCTCACCGCCGACCGGGGTGAACTCGTCGCCCTGGTCGGCGCCAGCGGCGCGGGCAAGAGCCTGCTCGCCCACGCCGTGCTGGGCATGCTGCCGCCCAACGCCGTCGAGAGCGGCACGATCCGCTTCGACGGCGCCGTCCTCGCCCCCCCGGCACGCCGCGACCGCGCGGGCCGCGACATCGCGCTGCTGCCCCAGTCGGTGACCTTCCTCGACCCCGTCACGCCGGTGGGTCGCCAGGTCCGCCGTTCCGCGACGCTGGCCGGGCGCCCCGCGACCGCGGCCGGCGCGGCGCTCGCCCACCGCGGCCTGGGGCCCGAGGTCGCCCGGCGGCACCCGCACCAGCTCTCCGGCGGCATGGTCCGGCGGGTGCTCACCGCCATGGCGATGATGGCCGACCCCGCCCTCGTGCTCGCCGACGAGCCGACCCCCGGCCTGCCGCCGGAGTCCGTGCGCGCCGTCCTCGCCGAACTGCGCCGCATCGCCGACCAGGACCGCGCCGTCGTGCTCATCACCCACGACCTCGCCGCCGCCCTGGAGGTCGCCGACCGCGTCGTCATCTGCCGCCACGGCCGCACCGTCGACGAGGCGCGCCCCGCCGACTTCCGCGGCGCCGGTCCGGGGGACGACCACCTGACCCACCCCTACACCCGAGCCCTGTGGCGGGCCCTGCCCGCGAACGGCTTCCACCTCCCGGAGGACGTGTGACGCTCGAAGCGCGGGACGTGTGGTTCCGCTACTCCCGCACGACGCCCTGGGTCGTGCGCGGCGCGTCGCTGACCGTCGGACCGGGCGAGGTGGTCGGCCTGCACGGACCCAGCGGCGCGGGCAAGAGCACCCTCGGCCGCCTCCTGGCCGGCCACGTCGCGCCGGGCCGCGGCACGGTGTCCGCCGACGGGCGGCCACCGGCCCCGGACCGGCGGCGCGGCGTGCCGAACCCGGTGCAGTTGGTGCTCCAGCACGCCCACCTCGCCCTGGACCCCCGGTGGAAGATCCGCGCGGCGCTGGCCGAGGCCGGCGCGGCCGACACCGCCGACCTGGTGCCGCCGTCCCTGCTCGACCGCTTCCCGCACGAGATCAGCGGCGGCGAGGCGCAGCGGGTCGCCCTCGCCCGCGCGCTGCTCACCAGGCCCCGCTACCTGGTCGCCGACGAGATCAGCGCGAGCCTGGACCCCATCAGCCAGGCCGAGGTGTGGCACCTGCTCCTCGCCACCGCCCGGGCCGACGGCATCGGCGTGCTCGCCGTCTCCCACGACCGCCCGCTGCTCGACGCCGTCGCCGACCGCGTCCTGGCGCTCGACGACACCACCGCCGTCACGACCTGATCGCAGCCGAACGCGCACGTCCGCCACCCGGTGCCGCCGGGTAACGTGCCCGGCGTTCCGGGCGCGTACAGGACCACGACCACCGAACCAGCCGAGGGGAAGGCCCTTCGGTTCCGCCCGGAACTCCAGGGCCTGCGCGGCGTCGCGGCCGTCCTCGTGGTGGTCTACCACGTGTGGCTCGGCCGGGTGTCGGGCGGCGTGGACGTGTTCTTCCTGATCTCCGGCTTCCTGGTGACGGCGCAGCTGCTGCGCGCGGCGTCCGGCGACGGCATCGCCTACGCCGCGCACTGGGCGCGGACGGTGAAGAGGCTCTTCCCGGCGGCGCTGACCGTGCTGGCCGTCGTCACGGCGGCGAGCGTCGTCCTGCTGCCCAGTACACCTGGTTCCAGACGATCCGCGAGGTCGTCGCCTCCGCGCTGTACGCGGAGTGCTGGCCGCGGCGACGCGACGCTTCGTGGAGGAGCCCCTGCGGCGGTCCTCGATCGGCGTCGCCTCCCCGTGGGGCGCCTACCGGCTCGCCGCGGTCCTGATGGTCCCGGTGCTGCTGGGCGCCTGGGGCTGGCAGGTGGCGAGCGAGCGCAAGGCCGCCCACCAGGCGCGGTTCGTGGACGACCTCGACCACCCCGGCGCGATGGCGCGGGAACCCGGCTTCGAGTACTGGGGCGCGGAGGACGCGTCCATCGTGCCGCCGCTGGTCTCGCCGCCCCTCGAATTCGCGCGGATCGGGGGCAGCACGTGCACGCCGAGCGAGCACAACGACGAGGTGCAGTCGTGCCGCAGTCCCGTGGACGGCGTGCCGGAGAAGCGGATCGTCGTCGTCGGCGACTCGCACATGCAGCAGTTCCTGGCGCCCCTCGGCCCGATCGCGCGGCAGCGCAACTGGGAGGTGACGTCGGTGCTCAAGGGCGGGTGCCCGTTCTCCTCGGACTCCGAGTTCATGCCCGGCGACCCGGGCTGCCTGCGGTGGAACGCCGACGTGCTGGCCGAGCTCCTGGTGCTGCGACCCGACCTGGTGCTGGCCAACGGCACCCGCGACGTCCGCGTCGGGCTCACCGAGGTGACGCCGCCCGGGTTCGTCGCGCACTGGCGCACCCTGGCGGAGGCGGGCATCCGGGTCGCCGCCGTGCGCGACAACCCCCGGTTCCCGTTCTCCCCGTCGCTCTGCGCGGCCGAGCACGGTCCCGAGGCGCCCCGGTGCGGCGCCCCGAAGGCCGAGCTGTACGCCGCGGACCCGCCCTACGCGCTGCTCGACGACGTGCCGGGCACGGTGACCTTCCTGGACTTCGGCGACTGCTACTGCACCGCGGACTTCTGCCCGCCGGTCATCGGCAACGTCTTCGTCTACCTCGACGACAACCACGTCACCGCCACCTACCAGGGCACCATGTCCGCCGTCGTGGAACGGGCGCCGGAGGACCTGCTCGACCCGCAGGAGGGGGAGGCGGGCGGCCGGGCGACCTCGGGAACCGATCTTGTCGCTGGTCCGCGCGGTGCCACATACTGGCCCCGCGAAAGAGTTTCGGACCGGTGGACGAGGGAGTTCGCAGTGGTCACGCTCGGCGATGTCGCGCGCCACGCCGGCGTGGCCCGGAGCACCGTGTCCTACGTGCTCACCGGCAACCGGTCGGTCTCCCCGCAGACGCGGTCGCGGGTCGAGCGCAGCATCCGGGCGCTCGACTACGCGCGGTCGGCCGCGGCGCCCGCCGAACGGGTGGACCGGATGGCGCTGGTGCTGTCCGAAAGCCTCGCGCCGCGTTCCTCGACCCGGTTGGTGGACGCGGTGGTCGACGCGGCGGACCGGCACGGGCTGGACGTCCTGCTGGTCACCGCCGACCGGGGCGAGGCGGGGTTGCGGCGGGCGGCCCGCAAGGGACAGGTCGACGGGCTGGTCGCGGTGGACGTGCAGGCGCACGATCCGCGCCTGCCGCTGCTGCGCGCCTCCCGGCTGCCCGTGGTCGCGATCGGCGCGCCGGCCAGCACCGACGGCGTGCTCCGGGTGGACTTCGACCTCGCCGCCGCCATGGCCCACTGCCTGGACCACCTCGTCGGCCTCGGTCACCGCAGCGTCGGGTTCCTCGGCGCGCCCAGCTCCGCCTACCGCCGCGAGACCGGCTTCGCGGGCCGCACGATGACGGCGTTCGCCGCCGCGGCGCTGCGCCGGGACGTCGAGCACAGCGCCCGGCCGGTCGACGGGCCGTTGCCCCGCGCGCTGGCCGGTCTGCTCGGCGAACTGCCCGGCGCGACCGCGCTGGTGGTGCACAACGAGTCGGTGCTCGGCGACGTGCCCGCCGCCCTGCGCGCCCTGGGACGGCACGTCCCGCACGACGTGGCCGTGGTGGCGGTGTGCGCGGACGAGGTGGCCGAGCGGTTGAGCCCACCGGTGACCTCGGTGCACCTGCCGGTCGCCGAGGCGGGGGACCGGGCCGTGCGCGTGCTGGTCGCCGCCCTGGCCGGGCAGCCCGCGCCGGGACCGGTCCTGGTCGCGCCGCACCTGTCGCCGCGGCGCAGCAGCGTCGCGCGGGCGCGGGCGGGCTGACGAAGCGCCCGCGTCGCACCGTGGCACCGGTGCGACGCGGGCGGGCGGGCGTGGTCCACGGCCCCCCGGTGGACCCGCGTCCGGGTGGTCGTCAGAAGTGGAGTTCGTTGCCGCTCAGCACGTCGCCGACGCCCACGTGGTCGAGGTCCGCCACGTCGGTGATCCGGCCGATGCCGGTCAGGTCGCCGACCTTGGTGGTCACGTCGCCGACGTTCGCCACGTCGCCGACCACCTCGCCGATGTTCGCCACGTCGCCGACCACCTCGCCCACGTTCGCGACGTCGCCCACCTGCGCGATGTCGTGCAGGTCCAGGGCGTTGCGGGTGATGTCGCCGGAGAGGGTGTCGCCGACGTGCAGCGCGCCGGTGACGTCCTCGACCGAACCGGTCAGGTCCGTCGTGTCGAGCACGTCGCCGCCCGCCACACCGGAGGTGACGTGACCGACGACGTCGGTCACGCCGCCCTTGGCCGCGACGTCGCCGACCTCGTTCAGCACGTCGGCGTCGAGGGAACCCGCGAGGTCGCCGGCCAGGTGCTGCGCGGCGGCCGCGGCACCGGTCACCGCCGCCGTGGCGGTGTTGTCGTCGAGGCCGTGGCCCAGCAGGTCCTCACCCGGGGCGATCGGGCTGTCGCCGAGCAGGGCGAGCAGGTCGTCGGCGTCCACCCCGGTCAGGGCGTGGTCGAGGCCGGAGGTGGGCGCGTAGTCGAGCACCAGCGGCAGCACCTCGCGCACGTCCAGCGCGGTCAGGTCACCCAGCCCGGCGGCGTCGAGCGACCCCCGGGGGTCGAGCTGGAACGCCGAGCGGGCCTGCGGGTCCCGGAGCAGGCCGAGCGTGAAGTCGTGGAGGGTCTGGACGGGGTCCATCGCTGTGCTCCCGAGAGGTTGGGATCTGCTTGCCGGGGCAAGGCTAGGTCCGCGACCAAGTCCCCCACATCGGGTAACGGGCCTAGTTCGAACAGGTGTCCCTCGATAGGGGGACGCTTGGGCGAGCACCTAGGGGAATGGGGGCTCGCGCCGCCCTCCGACCCGACCGGCCGTCACGCGGGCACTTCGGCCCACACGACCTTGTGCCGCGCGGCCAGGCTCACGCCCCAGTGCGCGGACAGCCGGTTGACCAGCAGCAACCCGCTCCCCGAATCCGGCCGGTCCGCCCTGCCCAGCACCGGCAGCAGGCTCGGGCTGCGGTCCTGCACCTCCACCCGGACCGCGCCCTCCACCCGGAACACCCGGACCCGCCACGGGCCCTCCGCGTGCCGGTGGGCGTTCGCCAGCAGTTCGGTCGTGATCAGCGCGAGGTCCGCGACGTGCCGGGGATCGACGCCGTAGGCGACCTGCCGCAGCCACTCGCCGACGGCGGTCGCGGACGAGGGGGCGTCGACGTGGCGGTCCACGCCGTCGTCGGGCAGGTCGAGCGAGTTCATCGGTACACCCCCACGGCCCTGTGGTTTCAAGGCACGCGCTCGGAGGTACCCCGGACGGTTCCGCCGAAACCTCGGCCGTGGTGACGTCGGACACCGGACCACGCCTCGTCCGCCTCGATCCGGACGACACCCGGCAGCGGTCAGGTCGGACAGCGACGTGCGGGCCGACGCGCGCAGGTCGGTCAGGGACGGGCGGCCGTCACCGCGGTCGAACGCGAACCGGGTCCGGCCCGGTTCGGCGGTGATCGACACGAGTGCTCACCCTCGCTCCCACGTGCCGACCGGGAACGCCGCGGGACGACCCGGGCCACCGTGCAGGACAGTGGTGGCCCCGTCGCCGGGCGAGAGGTGCTCGACCACGTCGCCGAGCGTCACGGTGCGGTCGCCGGTCCCGCGGTCCCGCCGGTGCCCACCACCGCCCGGTGCTCGCCCCCGGGGGAGAGCCGTTCGGCCAGTTCACCCGCGAGCCAGCCGCCGAACCCCGCGGTGAGCAGGCCCGCCCACGCCGCGCCCAGCGCCGACCACGTCGGCAGCCAGTCCTGGTAGCCCTGGCGCAGCAGCCAGCTCGTCCCGAACAGCAGCAGCACCACCGTGTTGGTCGTGCGGTACAGCAGGCTGATCCGGCGAACGCGGTCGCCCAGCGCGTCCGGGGCGAGCAGCCACGCCAGCCACCGGCCCGCGGCGGTGACCGAGCCGAGCAGGACGCCCGCCGCGATGAGGTGGGCCGCGGTCACGGCGAAGTCGGCCCGCCCGGTGAGCAGGTGCAGCACGTCGAACCCGACGGCCGTGGTCAGCAGGCCGAACGGGAACGCGGTGAGGTTGGGCGGCACGGCGTGCCGAGCCGTCCGAGCGGTCCGAACGCGACGTCGCATGGCCGTCCTCCCTGGTGCGCCTTCACAGGAGGCTTACCCCGGTTGGGCGAAAGCGGTCCGGACGTCACCCGAAGGCGTGACGCGGGCGGCCCGGTCGGGGACCCCGACCGGGCCGCCCGCACGCCCGCTACCCCTCGACGGGCGCGGGCACGAAACCGATCGTCAGCAGCACGTTGGCGTACAGCCTGCCGTCACCGGTGGCCACGCAGACCGCCAGCTCGGGCGAGCGGCACGCGTCGTAGAACTCCTGGCGGGCCAGCGGCCGCAGCGGCAGGTCCGGGCCGAGCAGGCGTTCGTACTCGGCCCACACCGGGGGAGTGCCGCCCTCGTCCGGCCGCATGGTGTGCACGGCCTCCACGGGGATCGCGGACAGCACCGGCGCCAGCACCTCGTCCACCGTCACCAGACCGGGCCGCAGGTTCAGGTGCACCAGTTCGGCCCGGTGGTGGGTGTTGGTGCGGTGCGCGTAGTTCGCGTCCGCGAGCAGCACCCTGCTCCCGTGGCCGGCGGTGGCCAGGGCGTTCAGCAGGGGCGGGTGCAGCAGGGGGTAGCGCAGCATCTGTGGGACCTCACTCCAGGACGAACGTGGCGTCGGCGCGACCGAGCGCGTCGGACACCTGGTTGACCACGACGCGCGAGTTCGCGTGCCGCAGGTAGTGGCCGGGGTGGTTCTGCGACTCGAACGACACCGCGGCGCCGTCCGCGAGACCCGCCCGGCGGGTGAAGCTCGCGTCGCCCCGGAACAGCGCCGAGCCGTCGTTGCGCTCCACGTAGACCTGGAAGTCGCGGTGCCGCAGGTAGTACCCCGGGAAGTTCGCGGACTCCAGCGACACCGTGCCCGATCCCGCCAGGCCGGTCACGATCCGGAACTGCGAGTCGGCCAGCGGCGACACGTTCGCGTCCAACCGGGCCGCGTAGTCGTAGTGCCGCACGAACGCGTCGGCGACGTTGGACGCCTTGAGCCGCACCGGGGTCGGGCCGTCCGCGACCGGGATGCCGAAGTCCGGGGTGCCGTCGGCCTTCCAGTAGACCTTCTGCACGCGGGTGCGTCGGTTGGGGTCGTTCAGCGGGTCGCCGGAGATGTCCCGGTAGCCCCGGTCGTGGTAGACCAGGATGTCGCTCCGGCCGTCCTCGGACACCGTGAACGAGTTGTGCCCGGGGCCGTACTGGCTCGTCGCCGCGTTGCTCTGGAACACCGGGTTGGCGCTCTTGGTCCACGACGCCGGGTCGAGCAGGTTCGCCGACGCCGACGCGCTGAGCATCCCCAGGCAGTAGTTGGCGTCCGTCGCGCTCGCCGAGTAGGTGAGGAACACCCGCCCGCCGCGCTGCACCACCGACGGTCCTTCCGCGACCTTGTGACCGCGCGTCTCCCAGGCCAGCGTCGGCACGACGAGCCGTGCCGTGCTCCCGGTGATGCTCCACGGGTTCGAGCCCATGCGGGCCAGGTAGACGTTGGAGTTGGTGGAGATCCCAGGCTCCTGCTGCGCCCAGGTCAGGTAGCGCGTGCCGCCGACCACGAAGGTGGACATGTCCAGGGAGAAGGTGTCCCACGGGACGTTGACCCTGCCGCGCTCGGTCCACGTGCCGGTCAGGGGGTTGGCGCTGGAGTTCTCCAGCACGTAGGGCCGGATCCGCCACACGTCGTCGGTGCGGCCGGCGGCGAAGTACACGTACCACTTGCCGTTGACGAAGTGGATCTCCGGCGCCCAGATGTGGGCGCCCATCTCACCGCTGGGGTGCTTGCGCCAGATCACCGACTCCGGCGCGGAGGCCAGGCCCTGGATCGTGGTGGCGCGGCGCAGCACGATCCGGTCGTACTCGGGCGCGGTGGCGGTGAAGTAGTAGTAGCCGTCGGTGTGCTTGAAGACGTGCGGGTCGGCCCGGTTGTTCGCCACCGGGTTGGTGAACTGCGTCGCCGGCGTCGCCGACGCGGCGGGCGTGCCGGCCGCGAGCAGCGCGGCCAGCAGGACCAGGGTGGTGAGCAGGGCGCGGGGGAGCTGCGGGCGAGTGGGCATCGTTGCCTCCTCTGAGCACATCAGGGCTGTTAACGCTAACAGCGAGGTTTCCTGCGCTCAACCACTGTTTGGCAGACGATTTGCCTCTTGACGGTCGGCAGGTGTTAGCGATAACAGCAAGGTGCGGCGGGAAAGCGCGATGTCGTCCACCAGGTCGGTGGCGATCGCGGACGCCGGGGCGCGGTAGCGGAGGTCGAGGTCGTGGAACAGTTCCTCGGCGCGGATGGCGGGTCAGTCCTCGTCCAGGTGCTCGGCCGGCAGGTGCGGGTCCTGGCGCACGAGCCCGAGCCGGTCCCGGCGGGCGATGAAGGCGCGGTAGCGGTCCGCGATGGCCTCGGTGTCGAACACCCGGCGCACCCGCGACACGGCGTTGCTCGTCGTCGCGCTCGTGCTGGGCCAGGGCGTGCCGCACCCGATGGTCCACGGACCGCCCGCCGCCCTCTGCGGCGAGCTGTCCAGCACGGGCGACCGCTACACCCGCGCCTCGCTGGGCTACCGGCTGGCCGGTCCGGGGGCGGCTTCGCGCCCCTGCTGTTCGCCGAGGTGCGGCGCGCCACCGGCGGGCGCGGGCTGGTGGTCGTCTCCACCGTCATCGCCGCCTTCTGCGCGCTGACCGCGGTGTGCGTGCCGGCGTTGCGGGAGACCAGTGCGCGCCGGCTCGACCCGACGGCCGCCGCGGCCTGACCGCGACCGGCCCTTGACGGTGACGTGACCGCCATTTTAAGGTCCGGCATCTCGAAAACTTTCATTTGTGCTTACGAAAGTTTCGAAACCCCACGCCGTCGTGAGGAAGCGAGACCTCTTTGATGAAGCCGACCCGCCTGGCCACCGCGGCGCTCGCCGCCGTGGCCCTGTCGGTCCCGTTGACGCTGGTGGCCTCGGCCGCGCCGAGCGTCGACCACCGACCGCCCGGCCACGCCAAGAAGGACACCCTGCGCAAGGCCGCCCCCAAGGGGTTCCACATCGGCACCGCCGTCGCCGGTGGCGGTCACCACGAGGACCAGCCCTACCCCGATCCCTTCACCTCGGACCAGCCCTACCGCACGGTGCTCGCCGCCGAGTTCAACTCCGTGTCGGCCGAGAACCAGATGAAGTGGGAGTACATCCACCCGGAGCGCGACCGCTACGACTTCGGCACGGCGGACGCGATCGTCAAGTTCGCCAAGCGCAACGGCCAGGTCGTGCGCGGGCACACCCTGCTGTGGCACAGCCAGAACCCGGAGTGGCTGGAGCAGGGCGACTTCTCCAAGGAGGAGTTGCGCTCCATCCTGCGCGATCACATCAAGACCGTCGTGGGTCGCTACCGGGGCGACATCCAGCAGTGGGACGTGGCCAACGAGATCTTCACCGAAACCGGCGAGCTGCGCACCACCGACAACATCTGGATCAGGGAGCTGGGCCCCGGCATCATCGCGGACGCGTTCCGCTGGGCGCGCCAGGCCGACCCCAAGGCCAAGCTGTTCTTCAACGACTACGGCGTGGAGGGCGTCAACGCCAAGAGCGACGCCTACCTCGCGCTGATCAAGCAGTTCAAGGCACAGCGCGTGCCGGTGGACGGCTTCTCCGCGCAGGCGCACCTGAGCACCCGCTACGGCTTCCCCGGCGACCTGGAGGCCAACCTGGAGCGGTTCTCCGCGCTGGGCCTGGAGACCGCGATCACCGAGCTGGACGTGCGGATGGACCTGCCGGAGGGCGGCGTGCCGACCGAGGCGCAGCTCGCGCAGCAGGCCGACTACTACAACCGCACGCTCGTCGCGTGCCTGAACGTCGACGGCTGCGACTCGTTCACGATCTGGGGCTTCACCGACAAGTACTCCTGGGTCCCGGTGTTCTTCGAGGGCCAGGGCGCGGCGACGGTGATGTGGGAGGACTTCTCCCGCAAACCCGCCTACCACGTCCTGCGCGACACGCTCGCCAAGGCGGGCCGCCGCTGAGCCGGCGTCCCGTGTGGAGGGTCGCGGGGGTCGGTCGGGGACCGGCCCCCGCGCCGTCGCGCCCGGACGTCCGCACCCCGCCAGTCGAGACCCGAAACTTCCGCGAAACCCATGGCCGGCACGGGGACCCGGTCGGATAGTGGTCGCCGCGCCCGCCGTCGACGAAGGGACCGCGCGATGAGGTGGAGAACGGTGCTCCTGACCACCGGACTGGTGCTGGGCCTGGCCGCACCGGCCCTGGCCGCCCCTGGCCCGACCGGCGCAGGCCCGACCGGTGCCACGCCGACCATCGTCGACTCGACCCGGCACGGCGGGAAGGCGGTGTCCTTCACGTTCGACGACGGGCCCAACCCGGTCGACACGCCGCGCCTGCTGCGGGTGCTGCGCGAGCACCGCGTGAAGGCCGTGTTCTGCCTGTGGGGCGACCAGGTCGAGGCGAACCCGCGGCTGGTCCGCGCGATCGTCGCGGGCGGGCACGCCCTGTGCAACCACGGCATGCACCACGACGACATGGGCACGTGGACGCCCGAGCGGATCGCCGCCGACCTGGAGCGGACGAGCGCCGCCATCCGCCGCGCCGCGCCCGGCGCCCCCATCCGCTACTTCCGCGCCCCCTACGGCAGCTGGGGGCAGACCCCGGCGGTCGCCGCGAAGCTCGGCATGACGCCGCTCGGCTGGCGGCTGGCCATCTCCGACTGGGAGCCGCCGGGCGCCGACGTGCTGGTCCAGCGCCTGCTCGACGGGATCACCGAGGGCGCCGTGGTGCTCATGCACGACGGCCCGAACGACCGCGCCCAGACGGTCGAGGCCGTCGACCGGGTCATCCCGCTGCTGCGCGCCGACGGCTGGCGCTTCGACCGCCCCGCCCGCGGCTGACCCGGAGGTCCCCGTGCTCAAGCGCTCCCTCGCGGTGGTCGCCGCCGCGCTGCTCCTGCTGTCCACGCCCCAGGCGTCGGCCGCGCCGCGCACGTCGTGGGCGGGGGCGTGGGCCACCTCGCCGACGACCGTGCCCGCCTCGGACACCACGTCGTTCGAGGACCAGACCCTGCGGCAGGTCGTGCACCTGAGCGTCGGCGGCGACACCCTGCGCGTGCGGTTGTCCAACGAGTTCGGCACGCGACCGCTGGTGATCGGCGAGGCGCACGTGGCCCGCCGCGCGGGTGCCGCCGCCGCGATCGACCCGCGCAGCGACCGGCGGCTCACCTTCGGCGGTCGCGCCTCGGTCACCGTGCCGCCCGGCGCGCCGCTGCTCAGCGACCCGGTCGCGCTGCCCGTGGCCGCGGACTCCGACCTGGTGGTCAGCATCCACCTGCCGCGGCGCACGCGGGCGGACACCGTGCACGCGTTCCCGTACCAGGACGGGTACGTGGCGGCGGGCAACGTCACCGGCCACGCCGACCCCGCGCCGACCGCCGTGCTGGGCAAGTGGCACTTCCTGACCGGGGTCGCCGTCACCGGCAGGCGCGCGGCGACCGTGGTGGCGTTCGGCGACTCGATCACCGACGGCGCGGAGACCACGCGCAACGCCAACCGGCGCTGGCCCGACGTGCTGGCCCGCCGGTTCCAGGCCGACCGGGGCCTGCGGCACCTCGGCGTGGTCAACGCGGGCATCAGCGGCAACCGCCTGCTGCACGACCCGAACCCGCCCGCCGGCCACCCGGCCGAGGGGTACGCGAACTACTTCGGCCAGGCCGCCCTGCGCCGCTTCGACCGGGACGTGCTCGCCCAGCCCGGCGCCGACCACGTCGTGGTGCTGCTCGGCGTGAACGACCTCGGCCACCCCGGCACCAGCGCCCCGCTGTCGGAGAAGGTGTCCGCGCAGGACGTCATCGACGCCCACCGACAGCTCATCGCCCGCGCGCACGCTCGAGGGCTGCGCGTCCACGGCGGCACGATCACCCCGTTCAAGGGCGACTCGTTCGGGTTCTTCAGCCCGGAGAACGAGGCGGCGCGGCAGACCGTGAACCGGTGGATCAGGACGAGCGGCGAGCACGACGGCGTGATCGACTTCGACCGCGCCGTCCGCGACCCGCGCGACCCGGAGCGCCTGCTGGCGGCCTACGACAGCGGCGACCACCTGCACCCGAACGACGCCGGCATGGCCGCGATGGCGAACGCCGTGCCGCTGCGCCTGTTCCGGTGACGGTCGGGTGCGGGGCCGCCCCACCCCCCCACAGCGGGCGGCCCCGCACCCGCCCACCCCGCAGCGGCACGGTCCCGTCGTCCACGGCATCCCCGCCCCGGACCCGCTCCGCGAGCCGGTCCGCCGGCCGTCCGCCGACGTGCGGGGCCACCTCGCCCAGCCGGTCCGGGATTCACACGAATGGACGTACAGGCGTAGGGCCTCCCACCACGATCTACCGTTGTGCGCATGGAAGCCGAAGACACCGCCCGGGTGGCGGCGCTGTACGTCTACCCGATCAAGGGGCTGAGCCCGCAACCGCTCACGCACGTCCCGCTGCGCCGCGGCGAGGGCGTGCCGCACGACCGCCGGTTCGCGTTCGCGCGCCCCGAGGGCAGGTACAGACCGGGGCTGCGCGAAGGGCTGCGCAAGGCGGAGTTCTACGCGCTGGTGAGCGACCACCGCCTGGCCGGTCTGGACACGCACCTCGACGTGGACACCGGCGAGCTCACCGTGCGCGTGGCCGGCCACGAGGTGCTGACGGCGCACGTGGAGGAGGACCGAGAGGAACTGCTGGCGTTCTTCGCGCGGGTCCTCGACCTGCCCGAGGGCGTGCTGCCGGTGCTCGCCGCCGAGGAAGGCCGGCGGTACACCGACGTCGCGTTCGCGGGCGACGGGCCGATGCACTGGGTCTCGCTGGTGAACCTGGCGTCGGTGCGCGACTTCGCCGCGCGCACCGGGGCGGAGGTCGACCCGCGCCGGTTCCGCGCCAACGTCCTGCTCGACGGGCTGCCGCCGTTCGCCGAGGTCGACCTGCTCGACCGGGAGTTCACGCTGGGCGGCGTGCGGATGGTCGGCAGGTACCGGACGGGCCGGTGCGCGGCCACCGAGGTCGACCCGGCGTCCGGCCGGCGCGACCTGCCGGTGCTGCGGCTGCTCGACCGGACCTACGGCCACCAGGACGTGGGCATCTACGCCGAGGTGCTGTCCGACGGCGTGCTGCGCGTGGGGGGTGGGTTGGTTGTCTGACCTGAAGCTGGTGGTGGCGTCGCGGACCGCGCTGACGCCGTCGGTGGTCCGCGTGGTGCTGCGCGACCCGCAGGGCGGCGTGCTGCCGGGGTACGAACCGGGCGCGCACCTCACCCTGAGCACACCGGGCGGGCACCGGCGCAGCTACAGCCTCGTCGAACCGGGTGGCGTCGCGCCGCGCGAGTACGTGGTGTGCGTGCGCCGGGAGCCCGACGGGCGCGGCGGTTCGGCGAGCATGCACACCGCCGCCGAGGGCACCGTCCTGGCCGCCACCCCGCCCCGCAACCGGTTCCCGCTGCTCCCGGCGCGCCGCTACCTGTTCATCGCGGGCGGCATCGGCATCACGCCGATCCGGTCGATGGTGGGGCGGCTGCGCGCCGACGGGCACCCGGCCGTCCGCGTGCTGTACCTGTCCCGGTCGGCGTCGGACACCCCCTTCCTGGAGGAGTTCGCGGCGGACACCGTGCACCACAGCGACGAGCGGGGCCGGCTCGACCTGTGGCCCCACCTCGCCGTGCCGGACGACGACACCCGCGTGTACTGCTGCGGTCCACTGCCGTTGATCCGCGCGGTGCAGGAGCGCACGGCGCACTGGCGGCCGAGCCGCGTGCACGTCGAGGAGTTCACCGCACCGGACGACGGGTACGCGGGCCCGTTCGAGGCGGTGTGGGCGCCGACGGGCCTGCGCGTGGAGGTGCCCGCGCACCGCTCCCTGCTGGCCGCCCTGCGCCGCGCGGGGGTCGGGGTGGACTCGTCCTGCGAGGCCGGCACGTGCGGCACGTGCAGGGTGTCGGTGCTGGCGGGCGAGGTGGACCACCGCGATGTCGTGCTGGAGGAGTCCGAGCGGGCCACGTCGATGATGGCGTGCGTGTCGCGCGCGGCGTCGGAGGAGATCACGGTGGGGCCGGCATGACCGAGTTCACGGCCGTCCTCGACGAGACCGTGCTTCCCCGGAGGTAGGCGTATTCCGGTCGCGTTCCGCCCGCCGACGCCTGACTTCCACGTCGAGCAGAGGAGAACCGTGCAGCAGATCACCGAGCGGCTGATGAACTGGGCGTCCATCCTGGACCCCGCCACGCGCGCGCAGGCCGAGAAGACGGCGCGGATGCCGTTCATCTTCCCGCACCTCGCCCTCATGCCCGACGCCCACCTCGGCAAGGGCGCCACGGTCGGCAGCGTCATCCCGACCCTGGGCGCGATCATCCCGGCGGCGGTCGGCGTCGACATCGGCTGCGGCATGATCGCGGTCCGCACCCCGTTCACCGGTGACGACTTCCGCTCGCGCCGCCTCGCCCCGCTGCGCCAGGCCATCGAGAGAGCCGTCCCGCTGTCGGCGGGCAAGTACAACAAGACCCTCACCGACACGGCGCGCGAGCGCGTCGAGGTGCTCGACCGCCACGCGGAGGCCGCCGGGTTCGACCCCGCCTCCCACGCCGGGAACTGGCGGCTCCAGCTCGGCACCCTGGGTAGCGGCAACCACTTCATCGAGATCACGCTCGACGAGACCGACCGGGTGTGGCTGTTCCTGCACAGCGGCAGCCGCGGCGTCGGCAACAAGATCGCGCAGAAGCACATCCGGATCGCCCGGCAGCAGTGCGAGCGCCGGGGGATCGACCTGCCCGACCGCGACCTGGCGTACCTGGTCGAGGACGAGGACCAGTTCTGGCGCTACGTCGAGGAGATGCGCTGGGCGCAGGAGTTCGCGTGGCTCAACCGCGAGGAGATGATGGACCGCGTCGTCCGGTGCGTGGCCGAGTGGACCGGCCGTGACGTCGAGCGGCTCGAAACGATCAACTGCCACCACAACTACACCGAGCAGGAGACCCACTTCGGCACGCAGGTGTGGTTGTCCCGCAAGGGCGCCATCAACGCGGAGGAGGGCCGGCCCGGCCTGGTCCCCGGTTCGATGGGCACGGCGTCGTACGTGGTGGTGGGGAAGGGGAACCGCCAGGCGCTGAACTCGTCGCCGCACGGCGCGGGGCGCGAGTACTCGCGTTCGGCCGCGCGCCGGGCGTTCAGCCGCGAGGACCTGCGCCGGGCGATGGTCGGCATCGAGTACCGCGACACCGACGCGTTCATCGACGAGATCCCCGCTGCCTACAAGGACATCGACGTCGTGATGGAGGACGCGCGGGACCTCGTGGAGGTGCGCCACACCCTGCGCCAGGTCGTCAACGTCAAGGGCGACTGAGCGGACCCGGCCGAGGGGTCAGGCGCCCGGCGGCAGGGCGTCGGCGATCTTGTCCGTGATGGTCTTCAGCCGGGCGACGTCGTCGTCGGTGAGGTGGTCGAAGACGAGCCGGCGGACCTCGGCGACGTGGCCGGGCGCGGCGGTTCCGAGGACCGCCAGGCCGGTGTCGGTGAGCCGGGCGACCTGACCGCGGCGATCGGTCGGGCACGCCCGGCGCTCGACCCAGCCGCGCTGCTCGAGGCTGGCGACGGCGTGGGAGAGCCTGCTGGGGGTCGTTCCGGTGACCCTGGCCAGGTCGGTCATGCGCATGGACCGGTCCGGCTGGTCGCTCAGGATGGCCAGGACCTGGTAGTACGCGTGCGGGACGCCGGTGTCCTCGCGCAGTTGGCGGTCCAGCGCGGCGGGCAGCAGGAGCAGGACCCTGGTCAGGCTCATCCAGGTGTCGAGTTCGGGTTCGGACAGCCACCTGGTCATGTGGTCTGGAAGGATCGCTTGGCCAGCCCCATCATGTATCCCTCGATCGTGGTGTCGACGGGCGCGGTCGGGTCGGTGGCGGCACCGAGGGTGATGAACAGCGGCGTGAAGTGCTCGACGGTGGGGTGGGCGTAGGGCATGCCCGGTGCGCGGTCGCGGAAGGCCGCCAGTTCGTCGACGTCGCCGCGGGCCAGGGCGTCGGCGGCCCAGGCGTCGAAGTCCGCGGACCAGCCGGGGACGGCGCCGTCGACGACCATGTCGCGGGTGAGGAACGGCAGGCCGTGGGTCATGAAGCCCGAGCCGATGACCAGCACGCCGTGGTCGCGCAGGGGGCGCAGGCGTTCGCCCAGGGCCAGCAGCGCGGTGGCGTCGTGGGTCGGGATGCTGAGCTGGACCACCGGGACGTCGGCCTCCGGGTACATGACCTTCAGCGGCACCCAGGCGCCGTGGTCCAGGCCGCGGCCGCGGTGCTCGTGCACCGCTCGCGGCAGGAGGGAGGCCACCTGGTGGGCGAGGTCGCCGGCGTCGGGGGTGTCGTAGCGCATCCGGTGGTACAGCGGGTCGAAGCCGCCGAAGTCGTAGACGAGCCCGGTGCCCGCCGCGCTGCTGCTGATCGCCAGGGGGGCGGACTCCCAGTGCGCGCTGACGATGAGGATGGCGCGCGGCCGGGGCAGGTCGCGCGCCCAGGCGTGCAGCCGGGTCATCCACGGCGCGTCCTCGAACAGCGGCGGCGCGCCGTGGCTGAGGTAGAGGGCGGGCAGCGGTCCGTCGGCCGGCGTCCACGGTCGGTGCGCCGCGGTCGCGTCCTGGGCGGCCACGCGGTCGAGGTGCTGCCGGAACGGGTGCGTCGCGGGGATGAGCGCGTCGGCGCGGGCCGTGGTCGTGGTCATGGGGGAGCGCTCCTGGGCGGTCAGCCGGTGACGGGCAGGTCGAGGGTGTGGTGGGTGTGCGCGACCTTGGCGGCCAGGTAGCGGGCGTTCGCCGGGGAGAGGTGCACGCCGGTGTGGACCCGTTCGGTGACGCGCACGCCGAGGGCGTCGAGCTGGGCCGCCTTGTCGGGGTTGTTGCTCAGCAGCGCGATCCGGTCGGCGCCGAGCGCGTGCAGCATCTGGGCGGCCGGCGTGTAGTCGCGCTCGTCCTCGCCGCGGCCGAGGGCGGTGTTCGCCTGGTAGGTGTCCAGGCCGGTGTCCTGGAGCGCGTACGCGTCGAGCTTGGCGTACAGACCGATGCCCCGGCCCTCCTGCCGCAGGTACAGCAGGAGACCGCCGGCGTCGGCGATCCGCTCGACCGCCTCGCGCAGCTGGGGGCCGCAGTCGCAGCGCAGGCTGCCGAACACGTCACCGGTCAGGCACTCGCTGTGCGGGCGGACCAGGGGTGCGCCGGAGGGGCGGTCGACCGCGGCACGCCAGTCGCCGAGGCCCAGGGCGAGGTGCTCCAGGCCGTCGACGAGGCCGGTGAAGGTGAACACCTCGGCCTCGGTGCCGTACCCGTCCGCGAACGCCAGGGGCGCGACGACCCGTGTGCGCACCGAAGCGGGTGGTGGGGTCGGCCTGCTCGGCGGTGTCGCGGGGGCCACCGCGGTGCTCGTCATCCCGACCTCCGGATGTTGAAGTTTCAAGTACGAGCCTGCGCGCTTTAATTTGAAACTTCAACAACTAGAGGCGTGGCGTGCGTCACGGCGGTGTCGTCGGGCCGGACCGGCGGTCAGCCTGCCCCGGTGAACCGCCCGGTGTTCGGGGCGACCACCCGCTCGATCCACGAGGCCGGGTCGCCGTCCGGCGACCTGAGCACGACGGTGTCGAGGCCGAGGTCCGCGTACCCCGCCAGGTCCGCGGCCAGGGCGTCGGCCTCCTGCGGGACGGGGCCGACGAGCACCGCCGTCTTGCGGATGTCGCCGTGGTCGCGGCCCAGGTCGTCGCAGTGGCGGCGCAGCACGTCGAGCTTGTGCGCCACCTCCGCGGGCTCCGCCACGAGGAGGTTGCACGCGTCGGCGTACCGGGCGACCAGGCGCAGCGTCTTCCGCTCGCCGTTGCCGCCGATCATGATCTCCGGGTGCGGCGCGCTCACCGGCGCCGGCACGCACAGGGTCTCGGCCAGTCGGTGGTACCTGCCCTCGAACGGGCCGTTCTCCGCCGGGTCCCACATCCGGAGGCAGATCCGGATCGCCTCCTCCAGGCGCTCGAAGCGCTCGGCGAGCGGCGGGAACGGCACACCCAGGCCCACGTGCTCGCGCTCGTACCAGGCGGCGCCGATGCCGAGCGTCGCCCGGCCGCCCGACAGCACGTCCAGGGTCGCGACGATCTTGGCGAGCAGGCCGGGGTGGCGGTAGGTGACGCCCGTGACGAGCGCGCCGAGGCGGATCGTCGAGGTGTGCGCGGCGAGGAAACCGAGGGTCGTGTAGCACTCGAGCATCGCGTCCTCGGCACCGCCGTTCTGCTCCATCTGGAAGTAGTGGTCCATGACCGACAACCAGCCGACCCCGGCTTCCTCGGCCGCCGCGCAGGCGGCCGCCAACCCGGGGCCGAGCAGGGGCGGGTCCTGGTTGAACCGGTTGATGTGCACCCCGAGTCGCACGTCGCGCTCCGTTCTCCACCGCTCGTCACCGACGGTCGCGACGCTAGTGCCTGGAGCGCGCTCCGGGTCAAGCATGGTCCGTCCTGAAAGGACGGACCAGTGGTCCCGATTTTCGCGATTATTTCAGTGTCATCCGAAACGAACCATTCGACGGGGGACGAGGGCGGCCCAGGTCGCCGAAGACGTACGGGCACAGGAGTGCGACGACCTCGTCGTCACGCCTGCCGTGCAGCTCCTCCTCGGCGGTGCGGCGGGCGATGCCGGCGAGGAAGTCGGCGACCCGGACGCGGGCGTCGGTGGGGGAGGCGACGGGGGTCAGGTTGCGCAGACCGGGCGCGACCTGCTGGAGCTTCCCGATGAGGGAGGGGTGGTGGTCGTGCAGGACGGCGCGCACGACGGCGGGGAACAGCGGGTCGAGTGCGCCGCGGGGGCCGCGGGCGCGCAGGGCGTCGTTGTAGGGCCCCGGTTCACCGGTGGGCGGGTGGCCGTAGACGGCGGCGACGCGTGCGGTGAGGAGGAGTCGCTTGTCGACCAGTTGCACGTGGCCGCGCCCGTGGATGGGACCGCTGGTACCGAGGAGCCACATGAGGGCGGCGCGGTTGCGGGTGCGCCGGACGTGGTCGGCCTTGTACTCCTCGGCGGTGGCGAGGTCGAGGCGGACGGCGGCGTGGGCGAACACGGCGGTGACCCCGCCGACGGGCTTCTCGCCCTCGGAGCCGGATTCGTCGCACGCGATCTCCACCGTCGTCCCGTGGTCGACGTACCAGCGGCGGTGGTGTTCTACCAGCGCTTTCGGGTCGGCCGGCCGGTGGCGGGTTCGGTCGATCGGCCCAAGCCGGGGCGTGCGGGCGCGGGGGATCATGGGGGCATGCTGGAGTTCAACGAGGACAACGGCGCCTACGAGTGGTGGGTGGCGGCCAACCCGGGGCAGTTCGTGATCAACGCCGAGCCGACGTTGGCGCCCGCGTCGATGGTCCTGCACCGGGTGAGCTGCCGCGGCATCGGCGCGGTGCCGGGGCTGGGCGGGCACATCCGGATCTGCGGCACGCGCCGTGAGCTGGAGGCCCGTTACTCGCTCGTGCGCCGGTGCGGCAGCTGCCTGGGCTGATTCAGGGTCGGGTGCGGGCGGTGGCGAGGGCGGTGAGCAGCGTGGACGCCAGTTCGGGGCGGCAGACCAGCAGGTCGGGGATGCCGGAGTCGGGGGTGGCGTAGACGAGCGGGCTGCCGTCGATGCGGGAGGTGTGCGCCCCGGCCGCGGCGGCGACGGCGACGGGTGCGGCGCTGTCCCACTCGTACTGGCCGCCGGCGTGGACGTAGGCGTCGGCGTCGCCGGTGCACACGGCGGCGGTCTTGACGCCGGCAGAGCCCAGGGGGACGAGGTCCACGTCGAGGACGTCGGCCAGCGCGTCGACGAGGGCGGGGCGGTGGCTGCGGCTGACGACGACGCGTGGTCGGGCGCGGTGGGCGGGCGGGGGCAGCGGGGTGGGCGCGTCGGTGGCGTGGGTGTGGCCGGAGGAGAGGGCGACGGCGCCGGCGACGAGGGTGCCGCCGTCGGCGAGGGCGACGTGGACGGCCCAGTCGCCGCGGCTCCGGTCGCAGTACTCGCGGGTGCCGTCGAGGGGGTCGACGATCCACAGGCGGCCGGTGCGCCGGTCGGTCGGGACGGGGCCGCCCTCTTCGGAGAGGACGGTGTCGTCGGGGCGGTGGTGGGCGAGGGCTGCGGCGAGCTGTCCGTGCGCGAGCCGGTCGCCTTCGCGGCCGAGGTCGGCGCCGTGCAGGTCAGTGCGGTCGGTGCGCAGGCGCAGCAGCAGGTCGCGGGCGGCGTCGGCGAGCCGGCGGGCGAGGGTGTGGTCGTCCACGCCTCAGCTCCCGGTGGTGTGGGGCACGGTGTCGTCGAGGTGGGGCGGCGCGGCGGGGTCCGGTCGCATGGTCGTCCTCGGGTGTGGTCGTTCGGCGTCGGCCTGGTCTGCACGGCTGTTCTACACGGCTGCCCCGGTCGACGGCCACACCCGTCCTCGGCGGTCCGCGCGTGCGCCCGGGTCGACGTGCGGCGGGCACTAGAGTCCGGTCGGTGACCGAGAAGGCGCTGACGACGGCCGCGCAGGGCTGGGAAGAGCAGGCGCGGAACTGGATCGCCTGGGTGCGCAAGCCCGGTTTCGACTCGTACTGGCGCTACCGCGACGCGTTCTTCGCGCTGGTGCCGGCCGCCGGCCGGGCGACCCTCGACCTGGGGTGCGGCGAGGGTCGGGTGTCCCGCGACCTCGGTGGACGGGGTCACCGGGTGACCGGTGTCGACGCCTCGCCCACCCTGCTGGAGGCGGCGCGGCAGGCGGACCCCGGGGGGCGGTACCTGCTCGCGGACGCGGCCGGCCTGCCCTTGCCGGACGGTGGGTTCGACCTGGTGGTCGCTTACAACGTGCTCATGGACGTGGACGACCTGCCGGGCACCGTCGCGGAGATCGGCCGGGTGCTCGAGCCGGGCGGCAGGCTGTGCCTGTCGATCACCCACCCGATCACCAACACCGGCAGCCGCCGCGGCGGTCTGTTCGTCCTCGACCGCCCGTACTTCGGGCGCCACCGCTTCGAGGAGGAGGTCGAGCGGGACGGGATGCGGATGAGGTTCAGCGGTTGGAACCACCCGTTGAGCGCCTACGCGGAGGCCTTGGAGGACGCCGGTCTGCTGATCGAGGCCCTGCGGGAGCCGCGGGTCGGCGACGACGACGTCCCGTGGCACCTGTGGATCAGGGCGGTGCGCCCGCGCGCCTGACGGGGTCCGCGCGGGTCTGTCCGGGGATCAGTTCGCGGGTCGGGGACGCCACCGCTTCCACAGGGCCGTCGCCTCGGCGCGCGGCTTGCCGTCCCACACGAGCGAGACGTCCACCAGCATCTGCGCCTCGGCGGCCTCCCGGACCACCGCCCGCAGTTCCACCGGCTGCTCCAGGGGCGAGGGGCGCAGGTAGCGGACGTCCAGCCCGGCCGTCACGTAGGGCAGTGCGGCGCCGGGCAGGGCCGGCCAGCCGCGTCGCTCCGCCTCCAGGACGACGGCCGCCGCGCTGTGGCAGTCCAGGACGGTGCAGATGATGCCGCCGTTGAGGAAGCCCAGCCCGTTGTCGTGCTCGGGCCACGGGGTGAACGCGGCGGTCACCACGCCGTCGTCGCCGGGGTGGCTGCGCAGGCGCAGTCCTTTCGGGTTGCCGTGGCCGCAGCCGAAGCAGGGCAGGTCGGGGTAGAGGCGTTCCTGGATGCTGGTCACCGCGTCCACAGTAGAGGGACCCCCGGGTGGTGCGGTCGACACCCGTCCGGACGCAATCGGCGCGCAGGGGGTTGATCGGCGTCGTGCGGGGTAAGCGGACCAGGCCAAGGGACACCGCAGTCCGGGTGAGACACCGAGGAGGAACGATGGCCACCGGCGAGACCGGGTTCGACGACGTCAGCTACGACCTCATCTCCGTGCAGTACCACTCGCTCAAGGCGGGGCACGACTACGGCCAGTACGTCCGTGACGCGGAGAACGCGGGTCGGCAGGACATCGCCGACTTCTTCCGCCGGGTGATGGAGGAGGACTCGGCGCGGGCCAAGCAGTGCCACGAGTTCCTCAAGGACATGGCGGCCAGCGGCGACTCCGGTCCTGCGGTCGGCTGAGCCGCCCACCAGCGGTGGGGTCCAACCCCGAGTGGACCCCACCGCCGCTTCAGCACCCCGCGCCGGGTCAGAGCCCGCCGATCCAGTCGTCGCGGGGGCTGTCGTTGTCGCTGATCGCCGCGAGCGCGGTGAGCAGGAGCAGGCAGGGGACGGCGACCAGCACGAGCAGCGGCGCCGCGACCAGGCCGGCCGCCGCGCCCGGTGGCACCACCGCCCAGGTTTTCGTCCTCGCCGAGGTGAAGCCCCTCGTCAGCGCCGCTTCCAAGGCGAGCAGCACGGCGAGTCCCAGCAGGACCAGGGCGGCCTGCGTCCCCCGGCCCCAGAGCGTGGCGACGTCGCCGACGAAGCCGAGCGGGCCGGTGCCGTCGTCGATCAACGCGGTGCACAGGGCGTAGGCGGGTGCGCCGAGACCGGCGACGACCAGGCCGGTCCAGCCGGCGGTGCGGGTGGTGTGCGGGTTCTTCCGCTTCGCGTCCATGGCCCCACGGTCGCCATCCGGGTCTAACCTGGGGTGGAGATGCCTGGTAAGCACCACGACCGGGGGGTTCGGTGCAGGATTCCGCCGTGTACGACCTCGACGAGACCGACCGGGCGCTGGTCAACGTAGTCCAGGTCGCTCCGCGGGCCTCGTGGGCCGAGGTGGGGGCGGCGCTCGGCGTGGACCCGGCCACGGCCGCCCGCCGCTGGAATCGCCTGACCGGGGCCGGGGTGGTCCGGGTGACCGCGTACCCGCGCCTGGTGGGCTGGGCCCGGCACCGCTGCCTGGCGTTCGTCGAGGTCGACTGCGAGCCGGCGACCCGTGAGCGGGTGATCGCCGAGCTGGTCGGGGTGCCGCAGATCGCCTCCGTGACGATCGCCAGCAGCGGGCGCGACCTGTGCCTGACCGTTCTCACGCCGGACCTCGCGTCGCTGTCCACCCTGGTGCTGGGCCTGACCGGGGTTCGGGCCACCCGGACGCACCTGGTCACGCGGATGTTCGCCGAGGGCGGCGCGTGGCGGTTCGACTCGTTGACCGGCGGGCAGCGCGCGGTCCTGCGCGCACCGCCGCCGGTCGCCGGCGTCCTCGCCGACGCGGACCGGGACCTGCTGGTGGCGCTGGCCCCCGACGCGCGGTGCAGCGTCGCGGACCTCGCCGATCGCACCGGTACCAGCGCGTCCACCGCGCGCAGGCGGCTGGCCCGTGCCGTGCGCGACGGCACGCTGACGTTCCGGTGCGAGACCGCGCAGCCCGTCACCGGGTGGCCGGTGTCGGCGAGCTTCTGGGCCAGGGTGCCGCCGCACGGGCTGCGCGCCGTGGTGGACGGGCTCGCCGCGCTGCCGGAGGTCCGCATGTGCGCGGCGGTGACCGGCGCGGACAACCTGGTGATCAGCCTGTGGCTGCGGTCGCTGCCGGACAGCCGGCGCTTCGAGGAGCGGTTGTCCACCCACTTCCCGAGCCTGGCCGTGAACGACCGCACGATCGAGCTGCGCGCGGTCAAGCGGATGGGCTGCCTGCTCGCCCCCGACGGCCGCAGCACCTCCGTCGTGCCGGTCGACCCCTGGGCGGTCCGGCACGACGGCCGGCTGCCCGCACCGTGAGGAGCACCGGTTTGTCCGACACCGCGGGTTCCCGCCGCCGCTACGCCGTGGTCGGCGTGGGCCACCGCGCCGCGATGTACGTGGAGGCGCTCGCGTCCGAGTACGCCGACGACGGCGAGGTGGTGGCGTGGTGCGACCCGAGCCCGACCCGGATGTCCTACTACGACGCCGTCCTGGGACGCGCGCCGGCGCGCTACGCGCCCGAGCGGTTCGACGACCTGCTGCGCGAGCGGCGACCGGACGCGGTGGTCGTCACCTCGCCGGACGCCACCCACCACCGCTACGCCGTGGCCGCGCTGCGGGCGGGGTGCGACGTCGTGGTGGAGAAGCCGCTGACCACCACGGCCGAGGGCGCGCGGGCCATCGCCGAGGCGGCCCGCGACTCGGCGGGAAGGGTGGTGGTGACGTTCAACTACCGGTACTCGCCGCGCAACGGCGAGGTGCGCCGGCTGATCGCGGGGGGCGCGATCGGCGACGTGACCTCCGTGCACTTCGAGTGGGTGCTGGACACCGTGCACGGGGCCGACTACTTCCGGCGCTGGCACCGGGACAAGGCCGACTCCGGCGGCCTGCTGGTGCACAAGGCGAGCCACCACTTCGACTTGGTCCACTGGTGGTTGGGCGACGTGCCGCGGACGGTGTTCGCGCTGGGCGGCCTGCGGTTCTACGGAGCCGAGAACGCCGCCGCGCGCGGCCTCGGCCCGCGTCCGGAGCGCTCGACGGGCGCGGCGGGGGCGGGGACGGACCCGTTCGCCCTGGACCTGCGCGCCGACGACGTGCTGCGCAGGCTCTACCTGGAGGCCGAGCCGGACGACGGCTACCTGCGCGACCGCGACGTGTTCAGCGGGGGCATCACCACGGAGGACAACCTCTCGGTGGTCGTCGGCTACCGCTCGGGCGCGTCGATGAGCTACTCGCTCAACGCCCACTCGCCGTGGGAGGGCTACCGGGTGGCGGTCAACGGCACGGCGGGCAGGCTGGAGCTGGACGTGGTGGAACGCGGCCACGTGCCCCCGGTCGGCGCGGCGGGCCTGGTGGGCCGCCCGGTGGTGGACCCGAGCGCCACCCCGGAGCGCGCGGCCACCGCCGACCGCCCGATCACCGCCGACCCCCGTCCGCCCGGCGAACGGCTCCTGCTGCAACCCCACTGGTCCCCGGCCCGGCTGGTCGACGTCCCGCGGGGCGAAGGCGCCCACGGCGGGGGAGACGCCCGCCTGCTGGCCGACGTGTTCCGCCCGTCCGGCGTCGAAGACCCGCTGGGCCGCCGGGCCGGGCTCCGCGACGGCCTGCTCGCCGCCGGCGTGGGCATCGCGGCGAACCGCTCCCTGGACACCGGCCGGGCGGTGCGCCTCGCCGACCTGTTCCAGGAGGGGTGAACGCGGAAACCGGCTGCCGGTCGGACCGGCGCACCCCTGTGCCGCGAACCGGTGGGACCGGCGCGCTGTCCCCGCTGCCCGCTGCCCGCTGTCCGGTGTGCGCTGTCCGGTGTTTGTCGTCCGGCCGGGCCGCACCGACACCGGACAACCGATCCGCAGTACAACGGCGTCCGGGACCGATCGGGGAGCGGTTATGAGACTGGCGGCGGCCGTGGTCGTCATCGTGGTGGCCCTGGCGGCGGGGCTGGTGACCGACTGCGCCGCGTCCGGCGCACCGGCGTGTGGGAAGGTGGAGGCGAACCCGGAGCGGGTTCCCGGACGAGCGGCGCCGTACCCGGTCAGCGACAAGACGGCGTTCCGGGAGTCGTCGTGCACTGGATCGTCCTCCTCCTCTCCGCCGTGCTGGAAGCCGTGTGGGCCACCGCCCTGAGCAGGTCGGAGGGGTTCTCCAGGCTCTGGCCCACGGTCGTGTTCGCCATCGCCGCCGCCGGCAGCATGGGCGGTCTCGCGTACGCCATGCGCGGCCTGCCCGTGGGCACGGCGTACGCGGTGTGGGTCGGGATCGGCGCGGCCCTGACCGCCGGCTACGCCATGTGGTCAGGGACGGAGCCGGTGTCCCTGGTCAGGGCGCTGCTGCTGGCCGGGATCGTGGGCTGCGTGATCGGGCTCAAGCTCACCCACTGACCGCGGGGTTGACCTTCGGGTTACCCGAAGCCCGATGATGGCCGGGTGCCCGACCCCGAACTCCTCACCATCGGTGCCTTCGCCCGCTCCAGCGGGTTGACGGCCGGCGCGCTGCGCTTCTACGCCGACTCGGGCCTGTTGCCACCGGCCAGCGTGGACGATTCGTCCGGGTACCGCTACTACACCCGTGACCAGGCCGAACGCGCCGTGACGATCCGCCGCCTGCGCGAGGTCGACATGCCACTGGAGCTGATCGCCGAGGTCCTCGCGCCCGGCTCCCGCGATGCCGCCCGGATCATCGACGACCACGTGGCGCACCTCGCGCACCGCACCCGCCGGGCGTGGGAGACCGCCGCGGCGGTCAAGGCCGCGCTGGGCCTCGTGCCGTCGGCCCCCCGCGTGTGCCTCAACGGCCCGGTGTTCACCGCCGCCGTCGAGCAGGTCCTCACCGCCACCGCGCAGGAGCCGGAACTGCCCGTGCTCAACGGGGTGCGCGTCGAGGTGTCCGCCGACGGCGTCGTGCTCACCGCCACCGACCGGTACCGCCTGTCGACCCGCACCCTGGTCCCCACCGCGCCCAGCGAGGCCGACTGGGCGGTCACCGTCGACGCCGACGACCTGCGGTTGGCGCTGCCGTGGACGCGCCGCCGGCACGACCTGCGGGTGAGCACCCGCGCCGGCCGCGTCCACCTCCGGGGCGACGACGACGGCGATGCCCGCGAGTGCCGCACCCTGCCCGAACCGTTCCCCGACCACCGGCTGCTGCTGGCGTCCCTGCCGGAGGTGCGCACCCGCGTCCTCGTGGCCCGCAACGCCCTGCTGCGGGAGGTGGAGGCGCAGCACGACCACCGAGTCCGGCTCGACGTGCGCGGGTCCCGGGTCGTCGTCTCGTCCGCGGGGACCCCGCCCGCACCACCGGTCGCCGCCGTCGTCACCGGCCCGGCGCTCACGATCGGGTTCGCCACCACCACCCTGCACCCGGCGATCGGCACGGCGGTCGGCCCGGACGTGATGCTCGACTTCGCCGGCCCCCACGACCCCGTCGTCGTCCGCTCGGCCGACGACGGCGACCTCACCACCCTCGTCATGCCCCTCCGCGCGGAACCCGAAGGACGTGCCCGATGACCACCGCACCCACCGAAGACCCCACCATGGCCGAGATCACGGCGGCCGTGAGCCTCGGCCACACCGGCGACACCGCCGCCGCGCGCACGCGGCTGCTGGAGCTCTGGCGCCGGATCGGCCCGGTGGGCGACCCCTTCCACCGGTGCGTCCTCGCGCACTACGCGGCCGACCTCCACGACGACCCGGCGGAGGCCCTCGTCTGGGACGTCCGCGCGCTCGACGCCGCGCAGGTCCTCACCGACGACCGGGTCCAACGCCACCACGACGGCCTGCGCATCGCCGCCTTCCTCCCGTCGCTGCACCTCAACCTCGCCGACGGCTTCCGCAGGCTGGGCTCGTTCACCGCCGCGGCCGAGCACGTCTCCGCCGCCCGGCGCCACGAGCACACCCTCGGGGACGACGGCTACGGCACGATGATCCGGCGGGCGGTCGACGAGGTCGCCGAGGCGATCGAGCGCCGGTCCACCGGGAAGCGCGCGAGCGCGCCGGGGCCGGCCACCCGGTAGTTCAGACGACCTCGACGGTGACGGCCGCGGTGTGGGTGGAGCCGCCGTGCGAGAACTCCAGGAACAGCCGGTGCTCGCCGCGCTCGGCGAAGACGGCCTGGAACGACAGCCCGCCGCCGGTCAGCGGCACGCCCAGCGGTTCCAGCGGGTGCAGGTGGGTGGCCGACAGCAGCACGGTGTGAAAACCGGTCACGTGCCCGTAGGCGCCCAGGTGCGGGTCGAGCGCGCGCACCGGTTCGCCGTCCGGGGCGCGGACGGCGAACCGGAGCCGTTGCGGTCGCAGGGCGGTGGGCGTCACCGGCTCGTCGACGCGGGTCACCGTGTACCCGTCGGAGGTGACCGCCTCGACGTCCGGGGCCGGGACGGGGACCAGGGTCGTGTCGCCGGGCACGCTGAACGGCACGCCGAGCACGACCGGGTGGCGGGGGTCGGCGGTGTCGTGCGGCACGAACTCGACGAACATCCGGTACGCGCCCCCGTCGGGCAGGTCCAGGGCGGTGTGCCACTCGTCGCCCACGAGCGTCGGGTGCACGTGCCGGAAGACGTGCATGTCGTCGCGGACGGCGAAGAGGTGCAGCTGCTTGGTCTGGTTCTCGCGGAAGCCCGTGCGCGGCAGTCCGTCCGGGCCGATGACGCGGAACGCGACGGGCACGGCGTCCCCGCGCGTGCCCGGTGTCGTCACCTGTTCCAGGCGGTAGCCGCTCTCGTTGTCGGACAGGCCGTCGCCGTGCGCGGCGGGCACGAGGTCCGCCGCGCGCTGGTGCGTGGAGTGCGTCGCCGAGCCGGGTGGGGACGGGGTGGACAGCGCCAGCCCGCCCGCCACCACCACCGCCGCGGCGGCCACGACGAACACCCAGTCCGTGAACCGCAGGTCGCGCACGTCCCCCCCCTCGCGGGTTACCGGGAGGGGAGGTTGGGCCTGACCACGACCAGGCCCTGCTCGATGCCGTTCACCAGCACGATGCCGCTGGCGAAGTACGGGTAGTCGCTCCACGCCCCGTTGAACTTCGCGCTGTCGGACGCCGGGTGGATGTCGAAGTAGCCGACCTCGGTCAACCGCCCCGACGCGACCTGCGTGACGTCCAGGATGCGCAGGCCCGCCTGGTAGTTGGCCTGGTAGGTGTACCCGCCCTTGACGTACTGGTTGTGGTCGATCGCGGTGGCCGGAGAGCTGTAGGTGCCGGTGTGCACCGGGGACGACAGCCGCGCCAGGTCCCAGATGTAGGTCTTGGTGCGCTTGTCGGTGCCCCTCGACTCGTCCAGCTCGTCGTCCAGCAGGAAGTACCGCTGGTCCTCCGTCAGCCAGCCCTGGTGCGAGTACTGCGCGCCGGAGTAGCCCTTGCGCGAGATCTGCACCGGGGCGGACTTCGTGGTCACGTCGACGATGGTGAGCGTGTCCTCGTTGGCGTTGAAGCAGATCTCCCGCCCCCGGTAGGTGGTGTCCGGGCCGCGGTAGACCACGCACTGGGTGTCGTGCGTGTAGCCGTCCTGGGACACGCAGCCCGCCTTGACGGGGGACTTGGGGGTGCGGATGTCGACGATGTGCGGTCCGCCGCCGCACGTGTTGGAGCCGACCGCGTAGGCGAAGCCGGTCTCCTCGTTGATCGCGATGTTGTGCGCCGGGCCGAAACCCTTGTACAGGGCGTCCGCGGTGAACGTCTGCGGCGTCGTGATCGACCGCAGGCGGGTCAGGTCGAACACCTGCATGCCGTGGCCGGTGATGAAGTCGGCCACGATGAACGCGTGGTCCTGGTACACCTTCATGTCGCGCCAGCTGCTGCTGCCGCCGTTGGACGGCAGGTTGCCCAGGTACCTGGGCGATGTCGGCGTGCTCACGTCGACGAACGCGGTGCCGTTGGTGCGGCCGACGATCGCGTACTCCTTGCCGGAGGACGGGTCGGTCCAGCCCCAGACGTCGTTGCCGTTGCCGCCACCCATGCGCGACAGCGGCAGGACGCTGAGCAGGTCCACGTTCTCGCAGGGGTAGATGTCGGCCTTGCCGTCGACGCAGGGCACGCCGGCGGCGGTGCCGACCACGGCGTGCCGCTCGGCGGGGACGTGGTCCGCCATGAACGTGCGGGCCGCGGCCTGGCCCTCGGGGGTGTCGGGGTCGTGCGCGGACGCGGCCGTCATCGACAGCGCGACCAAGGAGGCCGTGAGCACGGCCAGCCCGGCTGTTCGCAGGATCCTCATGGGCAGCGCTCCTCGCCGGAAATGCCCGGACCGCTGGGGCCGTCCGGGAGCAGGGTTCCCGATCGAGTCCCACGGTAGGGGAGTGGCTACGGTGGGTGAACCGCCGATCGTCGGTTCTCCGGCGACTTCCCGTTCGTCCGGCGGGACATCAGCGCACGCGCGGCAGACGCCGGGTCGTGTCGTCGCCGGCCGGGGTGGGACGGGGAATGCGCTCCGTGACGTCCACCGCGCCCACGACGACCGTGTCCGCGTCCGGCGTCGGGGACGTCGACCCGGGCAGGAGCGGGCGGAAGCGGTCGACGAGCGCCACGGCGACCGGGCGGAAGGCGAGGGCCAGCAGGGGCGCGGCGGTGACGCCCAGCAGGTAGCCGACGGCCACGTCGTGCGGGTAGTGCACGCCCACGAACACCCGTGACAGCGCCATGATCGCGGCCAGCGGCAGCACCACGGGCGCCAGGCCGCGCCACGCGAGCACCAGCGCGCCCGCGCTCGCGGCGGCGATCGTGGCGTGGTTGCTGGGGAACGACCAGTCGCCCGCGGGCGGGCACTCGGCCAGCGCCAGCGCGCCCGCCACCGCCCGGCAGGGGCGTTCCTCCTCGATGAACGACTTGGCCGTCTCGCTGATCGCGTACGCGCCCACGGTCGCGAACGGCGCCAGCAGGGCCGGGGCCAGCGAACGGGACGGCGCCCGCCGGAGCCGCCAGGCGGCCAGCAGGAACAGCAGGGCGAACACGACCAGCCCGCCGTCGGTGCCCCACTCGGCGAAGCCCTGGAACCACAGCGGTGTCCCGGCGGCGAACTCGGTGATCGCGCGGTAGAGGTCGGCGCTGGTCTCGAACACTGCGGTGATCACGACGCCAAGGTTATTCACCTGCTCGTCGGCGTGTCGCAAGGTGGTCGTGATCCACCGTCCCCCGGTGTGGGGTATGGGAACCCGCCGACGTGCGCGGGCCGTGCCGGCGACCTCGGGCGTGCCGGCGCCCCACCGTTGGGCCAGGAGGCCGCAGGCCGTCCTTGCGGCACCCCGAAGCCGGTCATTTCGGGCACCGGACCGAGCCCGACGTGCGCGGACGGGTAGTCCACGCGACCGGGAACGATCAACCGGGCCCGGCATTCGGGTGACCCCTGTAATGAACCCGGTTCGCGCCGCGAAACGTCGATCGCAGCGATCCCTGCTCCCCGCTGCGCGCTGTGCCGCCCGACCGGCCGAGCCTCCCCGCGGCCGGGTTGTGCCCCTGCCCGCGACCCTCCCCCCGGTCCGAGGAGACGACGTGCCGCGCTCGACCAGACGCCTCGCCACCCTGCTCCTGGCACTCCTCACCGTCGCGGGCTCCGCCGCGGGGTACTCCACCGCCCAACCCGGGCCACAGCGGTCGCCGCTGCCGCAGCAGGCCGCCCGGTCGCAGGCCGCCCAACCACAGGTCGAACCACCGCCCGGCGCGGCGTCCTACGCCTACGACGCCCTCGGCCGGCTCACCGGCGTCGTCGCGGCGGACGGCTCGGTCGTCCGCTACCGCTACGACGCGGCGGGCAACACCACCGGCGTCGAACGGCTCGGCACGCCCGCCGTCGCGGTCCTGTCGGCCGTGCCCGGCAGGGTGCGCCCCGGCGACTCCGTCACGGTCACCGGCAAGGGCTTCACCGCCACCGGCACCAGCGCCCGGTTCAACGGCACGCCCGGCACGGTCACCTCCGCGACACCCGACCGGCTCGTCGTGACCGTCCCCGAGGGCGCCGGCAGCGGCCCGCTGTCGGTCACCTCGCCGAACGGCACGGCCGCGCTGGACGGCGTCGTGGTGATCGGCGACGACCGCCCCGCCCTCGCAGACTTCACGCCCAGGACCGCCCTCAGCGGCGCCGCGGTCACGCTCACCGTCGCCAACACCGACCCCGGGTTCGCCAACAACCTGGTGCGGGTCAACGGGCTGCTCGCCCCGGTCACCGCCCGCACCGACACGAGCCTGACGGTCACCGTCCCACCCGGCGCGGCGTCCGGCCCCGTCACGTTCAGCACCCCCGCCGGCACCGCGACCAGCGCCGGCGTCCTCGTCGTGCCGCCCGCGGGCGTCGCCCCGGAGAACATCGACTCGACCGCCGGCATCCCGGTCGACACCGCCACGCAGGTCGCCGTCCCCGCGGGCAAGTACGCCCTGCGGCACTTCCCGGCCGCCGACGGCGAGCGCTTCGCCGTGACGCTGACCGGCGGCACGTTCGGCTCGTGCAACCTCGAAGCCCGCGCCTACGACGAGCGCAACCGGCAGACCGGCTCGGCGTCGTGCCCCGGCACCAGCGGCTGGATCGAGACCGGCCCCGCCACCGGACCCGGCCTGCGGACCATCGTGCTGCGCAACACCTCGGCCAACGCGGGCACCATCTCGGTGACCGTGCACAAGGTGCCCGCCGACCTCGACGCGGGCCTCCAACCGCTGGACGGCACGCCGAAGCCGGTGACCACGACCCACCCCGGCCGCAACGCCTTCACCACCTTCGCCGGCACCGCCGGGCAGCGCGTCCTGATCCAGACCACCGGCACGTCGTCGTCGTTCGGCTGCTGCGACCTCGACTGGTGGCTGGCCGCCCCGGACGGCACGCGGGTGGGCAACGCCAAGTACAACAACAACACCCTCGACACCACGACCCTGCCGCAGACCGGCACCTACCGGATTCGGGTCGACCCCGCCCGCGGCCTCACCGGCGGCACCACGGTCAGCGCGTGGAACGTCCCGGACGACCTCGACGCGGGCGCCCAGGCCCTCGACGGCACGGCGCGGACGGTCACGACCGCGAACCCGGGCCAGAACGCCTACACGACGTTCACCGGCACCACCGGGCAGCGCGTGATCGTGCAGACCACCGGCACGTCGTCGTCGTTCGGCTGCTGCGACCTCGACTGGTGGCTGGCCGCCCCGGACGGCACGCGGGTGGGCAACGCCAAGTACAACAACAACACCCTCGACACGATCGCCCTGCCGCAGGACGGCACCTACCGCCTCGTCTTCAACCCGGCCGCCGCCCTGGTCGGCGGCACGACGGTGAAGGCGTGGACCGTCCCCGCAGACCTGGACGCGGGTGCGCAGCCGACCGACGGCACGGGGAAGACCGTCACGTTCGCGAACCCGGGTCAGAACGCCTACACGACGTTCTCCGGCACCACGGGGCAGCGCGTTCTGATCCAGACGAGCGGCACGTCGTCGTCGTTCGGCTGCTGCGACCTCGACTGGTGGCTGGCCGCCCCGGACGGCACGCGGGTGGGCAGTGCGAAGTACAACAACAACACCCTCGACACCATCGCCCTGCCGCAGGACGGCACCTACCGCGTCCACTTCAACCCGGCGAGCACGCTCGTCGGCAGCACGACGGCCAAGGTCTGGACGGTGCCCGCCGACGCCGACGCGGGCGCGCAGCCGACCGACGGCACGGGGAAGACCGTCACGTTCGCGAACCCGGGTCAGAACGCCTACACGACGTTCTCCGGCACCACGGGTCAGCGCGTTCTGATCCAGACGAGCGGCACGTCGTCGTCGTTCGGGTGTTGCGACCTCGACTGGTGGCTGGCCGCCCCGGACGGCGCGCGGGTGGGCGGCGCGAAGTACAACAACAACACCCTGGACACCATCGCCCTGCCGCAGGACGGCACGTACCGGATCGACCTCAACCCGGCCGCGGCCCTGACCGGCAGCACGACGATCAAGGCGTGGACCGTCCCCGCAGACCTGGACGCGGGTGCGCAGCCGACCGACGGCACGGGGAAGACCGTCACGTTCGCGAACCCGGGTCAGAACGCCTACACGACGTTCTCCGGCACCACGGGGCAGCGCGTTCTGATCCAGACGAGCGGCACGTCGTCGTCGTTCGGTTGCTGCGACCTGGACTGGCAGTTGACCGCCCCCAACGGCGCGCGCGTGGGCAGTGCGAAGTACAACAACAACACCCTGGACACCATCGCCCTGCCGCAGGACGGCACGTACCGGATCGACCTCAACCCGGCCGCCGCCCTGACCGGCAGCACGACGATCAAGGCGTGGACCGTCCCCGCAGACCTGGACGCGGGCGCGCAGCCGACCGACGGCACGGGGAAGACCGTCACGTTCGCGAACCCGGGTCAGAACGCCTACACGACGTTCTCCGGCACCACGGGGCAGCGCGTTCTGATCCAGACGAGCGGCACGTCGTCGTCGTTCGGCTGCTGCGACCTGGACTGGCAGTTGACCGCCCCCAACGGCGCGCGCGTGGGCAGTGCGAAGTACAACAACAACACCCTGGACACCATCGCCCTGCCGCAGGACGGCACGTACCGGATCGACCTCAACCCGGCCGCGGCCCTCACCGGCGGCACCACCGTCAAGACCTGGACCGTGCCGAACGACCTCGACCTCGGCACGCTCCCGCTGAACGGCACCGCCACACCGGTCACCTTCACCAACCCCGGCCAGGACGCCTACGCGATCTTCACCGGCGCGGCGAACCAGCGCGTGGTGATCCAGTCCTCCGGCACGTCGTCGTCGTTCGGTTGCTGCGACCTGGACTGGCAGCTCAACGGCCCCAGCGGCGCCCGGATCGGCGCGGCCAAGTACGGCAACTCCACGCTCGACGTCACGCTGCCCTCGGCCGGCGCCTACCGGCTCGTCGTGATGCCGACGGGGGCGCTGCTCGGCTCCGTCACGTTCACCGCCTCCCTGCCCGCCGGCGCGGCCACCGCCACCACCGAGGTGACCGAACCCCAGGCCCAGGCCCAGGCCCAGGCCCAGGCCCAGGTCCGATTCCCCCGACCCCGCAAACCGGACGACGCGCCGCACGTCGACGACCCGAGGCCCGCGAAGACCGAGCCGGGGCGCGTGCCCGCCGACCTGCGCTCGCCGAACGCCGCCACCCCCGACGCCGCGCCCGAACCCGACCTCGACCCGGCCTGGTCCCCGGACCAGGGCAACCTCGACGGCGTCGACTGGTCGACCCGCCGCGCCGCCCCCGCACCCGTGCAGGACCTCGTGGCGCCGCCCGGCACGACGGCCGTCAGCGGCCACGTCAGGGACCTCGACGGCGCGCCGCTCGCCGGCATCCCGGTGCGCGTCGACTCGGTGCGCACCACCACCGACGCGCAGGGCCGCTTCCTGCTCGCGGACGTCCGCGAGAACGCCACCACGGTCGTCGTGGACGGGTACGCGGCCGGGAAGGTCAAGTTCGGCACGTTCCGCATCCGCGCCCGGATCACGGCCGGTACCACCACGCCGCTCGACGCGACGGTGTGGTTGCCGCGCCTGGACATGCGCAACACGGTGGAGATCGGCGCGCCGACCACCGAGGAGACCGTGCTGACCACGCCCGACGTGCCGGGCCTGGAGGTGCGCGTCCCGGCGGGGTCCGTGGTGCGCGACCAGGACGGCAACGTGGTGCGCGAGCTGGGCATCACCGCCATCCCGGTCGACCGGCCGCCGTACCCGCTGCCGCGCAACGGGATCGTGCCGACGTACTTCACCGTGCAGCCCGGCGGAACGTCGATCTTCCCCGACGGCGCGTCGGTGGTGTACCCGAACTACACCGACCTGCCGCCCGGCACCGAGGTCGACTTCTGGAACTACGACCCCACCGACAAGGGCTGGTACGTCTACGGCAAGGGCCGCGTCAACGACGACGGCACCCGCGTGGTGCCGGACGAGAAGACGCGCCTGTGGACGCTCGACGGCGCGATGTTCAACACGCCCGGCAACCCGAAGCCGGACAAGCCGTGGTGGCAGGACCTGATCGACAAGCTGTCCGGCGACCCGGTCGACCTGTCCACGGGCCTGCTCACCGACGCGCACACCGACCTCGGCCTGAACGACACCCTGCCCATCGCGCTGACCCGCCAGTACTGGCAGGGCGACGGCAAGGTCCGCGAGTTCGGCCTGAACTCCGGCGCCGACTTCAACATGTTCCTGGCCTCCGAGCAGCAGTACCAGGAGGTGGACCTCTACACGCCCGGCGGCGGACGGGCGCACTACGTGCGGACCTCGCCCGGCACCGGCTACGGCGACGCCGTGTTCGGCGCGGTCGGCTCACCCGGCCGGTTCACCGGCTCCACCATCGCCCAGGCCGACGGCGACTGGGTGCTGACCCTGCGCGACGGCACGAAGTACTTCTTCCCCTGGTACGCCAGGCCGCGCGCGATGCAGGACCGCAACGGCAACCAGGTCACGTTCACCCGGACCGGCGGCGCGAACGGCGAGGTCACCCGGATCACCTCGCCCAACGGGCGCTGGATCGCGCTGGAGTACGACGCGACCAACCGGGTCAGCCGGGCGCGCGACAACATCGGCCGCACCACCGCCTACACCTACGACGCGGCGGGCAGGCTCGCCACCGTCACCGACGTGGCGGGCAAGGTCACCACCTACGCCTACGACGGTGCGAACCGGATCACCCGGATCACCGACGCCAGGGGAGTGGCCTACCTCGACGTCGCCTACGACGCGAACGGCCGCGTGCGGCGGCAGGACCTCGCCGACGGCGGCACGTTCCACTTCGCCTACACCCTCGACGCGGCGGGCGCGATCACCGAGACGCGGGTGACCCAGCCCAACGGGTCCGTGCGCCGGGTCGTCTTCGACGCCAACCACATGGTGGCGTCCGACACCGCGGCCCACGGCACGCCGCTGGCCCGCACCACCACCTACGTGCGAGGCCCGGACAACCGGGTCGACGCGGTGGTCGACCCGTACGGCAGGCGCACCGAGTACACCTACGACGCCGGCGGGCGGATCACCGCGATCACCGGGCTCGCGGGCACCGGTGACGCGTTCACCAGCGGCACGGCCGCGTACGGGACGTTCGACCGGCCGACGTCCACCACCGACGCCGACGGCGCGACCACCACCTACACCTACGACGCGAAGGGCAACCCGCTCACCGCCACCGACCCGGCGGGCCGCGTCACCACCACCACGTGGACCTCGTCCGGCCAGGTCGCGACGGTGACCGACCCCGGCGGCGCGGTCACCAGGTTCACCTACGAGGCGGGTGGCGCGGTGACGGCCACCGACCCGCTGGGCCGCACCGCGAAGCACTTCGTGGACGCGGCGGGCCGCCTCGCGCAGGAGACCGACCCGTCCGGCGCGGCCACGCTGACCGCCTACGACGCCCTCGACCAGCCGGTCGCCGTCACCGACGCGCTGGGCGGCGTGAGCCGCTTCGGCTACGACGACGGCGGCAACCTGACGTCGTACACCGACCAGCGGGGCAAGGTCACCCGGTGGTCCTACGACGGCCAGGACCGGCCGGTGTCCACGACCGACCCGCTCGGCCGCACCGCCACCACCACCTACGACGCGGCGGGCCGGCCCACGGCCTCGGTCACTCGCTCCGGCAAGCGCACCGAGACCGCCTACGACGCGCTCGACCGGCCGACCGGGACCAGGTTCGGCGTCACGGGCGCGTCCGCGCAGGAGTCGCAGCTCACCTACACCTACGACGCGCTCGACCGCCTGGCCGTGCTGGAGGACAGCGCGGGCGGCACGCTCACCCACGCCTACGACGCCCGTGACCGCCTCGTCGCCGTGACCGGCCCGAACGGCACGGTCGGCCGCGGGTACGACGCGGCGGGCAGGCAGACGTCCACCAGCGTCGCCGGGCTGCCCGACACCACCTACTCCTACGACGCGTCCGGCGCGTTCACCGGCGTCAGCCGGGGCGGCGACACCACCACCGCCACCAGGGACGCGGCGGGCCGGGTGGCCGTGCTGACCCTGCCGGGCGGGTGGACGCAGACCTACACCCACGACGCCGCGGGCCAGGTCACCGGCATCGCCTACGCCCACCAGGGCACGCCGAAGGGCGGGATCGGCTACACCTACGACGCCAGTGGCCGCCGCACGTCCGTCACCGGCAGCCTCGCCGGCGTCGCCCTCCCGGCGGCGCGGGCCGACCTGACCTACGACGACGCCAACCGCCTCACCTCGGCGGGCGGCACGGCGCTGACCTACGACGCCGACGGCAACCTGACCGGCGACGGCACCACCACCTACACGTGGAACGCGCGCGGCCGGCTCACCGGCACCAGCCGGGTCGGCCTCACCGCCGCGTTCGCCTACGACGCGGCGGGCACCCGCACCACCCGCGCGGTCGGCGGCGTCACGACGAGGTTCGTCACCGACGGCGCGAACGCCGTCGCGGAGCTGGACGCGGCGGGCGCGGTGACCGGGTCGCTGCTGTCCGCCGGCACGGACCAGTGGTTCGCGCGCACCGCGGCGGGCGTCACCGACACGACGTTGACCGACGCGCTCGGCTCGCCGGTCGCGCTGGGCCGCGCGGACGGGACCACGGCCGCCACCACGGCCTACGACCCGTTCGGCGTGCCGACCACCACCGGCGACCGGCGGGGCTCGGACCTGGCGTTCACCGGGCGGCAGGACGACGGCACCGGGCTGAGCCACCACCGGGCGCGGTACTACAGCCCGGCGTTGCAGCGGTTCATCTCCGAGGACCCGATCGGCATCGCGGGCGGCACGAACCTCTACGCCTACGCCGCGAACTCGCCCACCAACCTCACCGACCCGTCCGGCCACAACCCGCTGCTGGTGGGCTGCCTGGTCGGCGGGCTGCTCGAAGGCGGCATGAACTACGCGGGCCAGCGCCTGTCCGGTCGCAAGGTCGACTGGGGCTGGGGCGGCGTGGGCGGCGCGGCGGCGGGCGGGTGCGCGATGGGCGCCCTCGGCGGAGCGCTGTCCGGGCTGGGCAAGGCGTCCAAGGCGATGCCGCCGTTCCCGAACGCGCTGACGCAGGGCCGCAACGCCGAGGCGGGCGTGGACGTCTACCGGGGCATCCGCAACGGCGACTCGGTGTACTCCGGCATCACCAACAACGTCTCCCGACGCGCCGGCGAGCACGCCGGCAAGGCGTTCGACCACCTGGAGACGGTGACCCGCAACGGTTCGGTGACCCGCGGCGAGGCGCGTGCCATCGAGCAGGCGCTGATCAGCCGCCACAAGGGGGAGAACAAGATCAACAGCATCAGCCCCAAGCACCCCTACTACGATCAGGCCGTGAACTGGGGTGAGGCGTGGTTGAACCGCAACGGGTACCCGAGGTGAACCTGGTCGCGGGACCGGGTTCGCGCAAGGCGGTGCGCGCGGGCGACGTGTTCGCGCTCCACCTGGCCGACGGGAGGTTCCTGTTCGGCCGGGTGGTGGCCGCCGACCTGCCGCGCGAGCGCGCGCCGATGCCCGGCGCGAACCTGGTCTACGTCTACGGCCCGCCGTCGGACGAGCCCGTGCCCGACCTCGCGCGGCTGCGCCCGGACGCCCTGCTGATCCCGCCGCTGTTCATCAACCGGCTGCCGTGGTCGAAGGGCTACTTCCGCCCGGTCGCGCACCACGACCTCGCCGAGGGCGACGTGCTGGCGCACCACTGCTTCCGCACCGCGGACGGGCAGCACCTCGACGAGCGCGGCGCGCCCGTCGCGCGCCGCACCGAGCCGTGCGGCACGTGGGGCCTGGCGGGGTACGTGGCGGTGGACCGCCAGGTGGGGCGGGCGCTGGGCCTGCCCGTCGTGGGCTACACCTGATGAGCCCGACCCGGCGCACCTTCCTGGCGGGGGCCGTGCTCACCGCCCTGACCGGGTGCGGATCGCCCGCCCCCGGACCGGACCGGACCGAGGTGGACCGGACCGGCGTGGACCGGACCGCGCACCCGGCGCTGCGGCGACCGGGCCGGGCGGGCGCGGTGGCGTTCCTGCGCACGGGCGCGGCCGGTCCGCTGCGGGAGCTGCGCGGCGAGCCGGACGTCCTGGTCGGCCTCGGCGCGCGCCTGTCGCCCACCACGCCGGGTCTGACCGCGATGCCCCCGTTCCCGGGCGAGGTGCTGCTGCCCGAGCGCGCGAACACCGACGCGTTCCTCCAGGTGGAGGGCGACGACGAGGCGGCGTGCGCGGACCGGCTGACCGAGCTGTGCGACGCCCTGCCGGACGTGGAGGTCACCTGGCGGACCCCGGTCCGGCGGGACACCGTGGACGACGCGCTCCAGCGCAACCCGTTCGGCTTCGTCGAGGGCCAGACCAACGACCGGTCGATCCTGCTGCCCACCGGCGAGGCCCTGCTGGCGGTCCGGGTGATCCGCCTGGCGCACCGGCTGTGGGACCACGACACCGGGGAGCGGCAGAGCCGGATCGTCGGCCGCCGGCCGGACGGCACGTGGCTGGACGGCACCCCGCCGCACGAGGTCCCGGACCTCGCCGCCGACCCGACCGGCGCGGTGATCCCGCTGGACTCGCACGTCCGGGCGATGAACCCCCGCACGCCCGGCGCGCCGTCGCCGCGCATGCTCCGCAGGTCGTGGTCCTACCAGGCGCCGCCGACCCCGCAGGGCACCCCCGACGAGGGCGTGCTGTTCATGGCCTTCCAGGACGACTACGCCACCGGCTTCGCCCTCGCCCAGTCGCGGATGCCGGCGGACGCGCTCGCCCCCTACCTCCTCGCGGTCGGCGGCGGCTACTTCGCCGTGCCGTCCCCGGGCTGACGGGCGCCCAGCGCGCCCAGCGGGTGCTCGGCCAGGCGGTCGAGGTGATCCGGCTCCAGGCCGAGGCCGGCGGGCGGCTCGCCACGCTCGACCGACCGGCGGCGGTGCAGCGCGCTCTTGCCCACGCCTACCCCGCTCGGTGCGGGATGGGGACCCGGGTCTCCTCGATCGGACGGAACGGCATCGTCCCGTCCGACTCACGTCGGACGGGACCGTATCGTCCACGCGGGTGACCCGCGTCACCCGCCGCTCAGCGCCCGTGGAGCCCGTGCCGCGCCGCGGTGTCCCACCACTGCTGGAGGAGGCCGGCGGTGGGCTGCTGCTCGGGGATGCGCTGCTCGGCGACGTCGGGACGCCCGCGCCGTGCGGTGGTGTGCCGGTTCACCGGTCCGAAGTGGGTCTCGAACAGCGCGTCGAAGATCGGAGTGGTCATGCGCACATGGTCCGAAGACCGACGCGCGCCGGCGGCGGGACATGCGTCCACATCCGGGTGAGAACGCTTTAAACACCACGATGGGGCGAATTTCCGCAGCCCGGATTCGAACACCGGCCCGAGGGCGACCACCGGATCGACCGCGTCGCACCCCCGGACAGGCCTCCGCGTCACGCCTTCGCGTCGCCCGACCGGTGGCGCAGGCCCAGGGCGAGGCCGAGCACGACCACCGCCATCCCCGCCCACACCAGCGGTCCCGGCGCGCGGCTGCCCACCGCGATCCCGGCCAGCGCGGCGGCCACCGGGGCGACACCCGTGAGCAGGCCGACCCGGCCCGAGCCGAGGGCGGCGACCGTGGAGTACCAGAGCACGAACGCCACGGCGGTCACCATCACCGCCAGGTACGCGACGGCCGCCCACTGGGTCGCCGTCACCTCCGCCACCGCGCCCGCGCCCTCCGCGACCAGGCCCAGCACGCCGAACATCACCGCGCCCAGCCACACCGAGTGCAGCGACACGCCCCACGCGCCGTGCCGGGCCAGCACCGGGATCGCCAGCAGCGTGAACGCCGCCTCGCACACCATCGCGACCGCGGCCCACGCCACGCCCTGCGCGTCCGCCCGCCCGGCGCCCTCGACCAGCGCCGCGCCCGCCGTGACCACGACCGCCGCGACCAGCACCGGCCCCTGCGGCGTCCGCCGCTCCAGCAGCGGCCCCACGACGCCGATCACCACCGGCACGCACGCGATCGCGACCGCGACGACCGCCGGCTCGGCGTGCGCGACCCCGCGCACCACGGCCACGTTGAACAACACCAGGCCGGTGGCCGCGATGCCCGCCAACCACCCCCACTCCCGCCCGCGCGGTCGGACGATCGGCACGCGCAACAACCTGGCCACGAGCGCGAGGACGACGATCGCGGCGGCGTAGCGGACGGCTTGCGCGGTGAACAGCGGTGCGTCGACCAGCGCGCCGGACACGCCGACGCTGCCGCCGACCAGGGCCATCGCGGTGATGCCCGTGGCGATGCCGCGCACCGGAGGTCGGACGGGTGCGGTGACCGGGGTGACTTCCTGCATGCCGTCACCCTGCCGCCACAATGGTCCGATGAGCAGGTCCAAAGAGGGCTCGACCGACAGGTCCACAACCGGTGCCGACCGGTCCACGCCGGGAGCGGACTTCCTCCAGTTGGACCTCACCGACGCGCCGGTCGGCGGACTCGCGGACTGGCTCACCCGACAGCTGCGGCAGGCAGTCCTGGACGGTCGGCTGCCGGTCGGCGGCAGGCTGCCGCCGACCAGGGCGCTGGCCGCCGAGCTGCGGGTGTCGCGCGGCGTGGTCACCGAGGCGTACCAGCGGCTGACCGAGGACGGGCAGGTCGTGGGGCGCGGTCGCGCCGGGACGGTCGTGGTCGCCGCGCCGATTCCCGCCGTCCCACCGCCCGGACCGGCCGTGCCGCCGGGACGATCCGCGCCGCCACCGGGACCTCCGGCGGGCGCGGTGGACTTCGAGGCGCTGCGCGCGCTGCCCGCGCGGATCGACCTGTCGCCGGGCGTGCCGGACCTGGCCGCGTTCCCGCGCACCGCGTGGTTGCGCGCCGAGCGGTCCGTGCTGGACGGCCTGTCACCGGCCGACTTCGGCTACGGCGACCCGCGCGGCGCCCCGGTGTTCCGCGCCGCCGTGGCCGCCTGGCTCGCCCGCAACCGCGGCATCCGCGCCGATCCCGACGAGGTGGTCGTGGTCGCCGGGGTCGCGCAGGCGTTCGCCCTGCTGGCCCGCGTCCTGCGGGACGAGGGCGTCGCCGACGTCGCCGTCGAGGACCCGGGGTCGCTCGGCGCGCGGCAGCAGCTGGCCAACTGGGGCCTGGCCACCCCACCGGTCCCGGTCGACGCGCACGGCGTCCGCGTCGACGACCTCGTGGCCACCGGCGCGCCCGCCGTGCTCCTCACACCCGCGCACCAGTTCCCGACCGGCGTGGTCCTCGACGGGCGTCGGCGGCGCGAGCTGATGCGGTGGGTGGACGGCGGCGGCCTGGTGATCGAGGACGACTACGACGCCGAGCACCGCTACGACCGGCCGCCGGTGCCCGCGCTGCGCTCCCTGCGCGCCGACGGGGTCGCCTACGCGGGCAGCGTGTCGAAGCTCCTCGCACCGGCGCTGCGCACCGGCTGGTTGCTCCCGCCCGCCCGGTACCGGGACGCGGTGGTGGCCGCCAAGCGGGACGCGGACCTCGGCAACGCGGTGCTGCCGCAGCTGGTCCTGGCGGACCTGATGGGCAACGGCGACCTGGAGCGGCACCTGCGGCTCGTCCGCCGCCGCCACCGCGAGCGCCGCGACGCGACGATCGGGGCGGTCCGCCGGCACCTGCCGGGCGCCCGCGTGCACGGCGCCGCGGCCGGCCTGCACCTGATGGTCACCTTCGGCACGCCGTTCTCCGACGTGGACCTGGTCACCGCCGCGCTGGCGCGGGGCGTGAAGGCGCACCCGCTGTCCTGGCACCGCCACCGGCCGGGCGACCCGGGCCTGGTCCTCGGCTACGCCGCCGCGACCGCCGGCGACATCGCCGAGGGCGTGGCCGTCCTCGGCGAGTCGCTGCGCGACCTGCTCTGACCGGTCGGGGTCACTTCCTCCGCGCCCGGTAGGCGGCCACGGCGAGCCGGTTGCCGCACGCGGTGGAGCAGTAGCGGCGCGACCGGTTGCGGGACAGGTCGAGCACGACGCCCTCGCACGCCTCGTCGGCGCACACGGACAGCCTGCTCATCTCGTCCGCCCGGATCACGTCGACCATCGCCATGGCCGTCTCCGCGGCGATCCGGTCGGCCAGCGGCGTGTCCGGGTGCACGACGTGCAGGTGGTAGTCGAACCCGTCGTGGCGCACCAGCCTGGGCACCGCGCGGTGGGTCGCGAGCACGTCGTTGACCAGTCGCGCCGCGGTGTCCCGATCGCTGGTCAGCATGCGGCGCAGCGGGGCGCGCAGCGCGCGGACCGCCGCCAGGTCGCGGTCGTCGCGCGCCGGGGCGCCGGTGTAGCCGTGCTTCGCGAAGAACGCGTCCACCTGCGCCTGCCCGGTCATCGAGTCCGGCTCGGCGACCGAGTTCACGAGTTCGACCGCCGCCAGCAGGGCAGCGGTCGTGTCATGGGTGAAAACCACATTGACATATTACCGTCGGCGTCCATAGCGTCATGGGTCATGAGCCTGGTGACGCATGACAAGGAGACCGGTCGGGCCGCTTCCGGACTGGGGCTCGCCCTGGTGTCGGCGTCGTCCTTCGGGCTGTCCGGGCCACTGGGCCGCGGGCTGATGGACGCCGGCTGGACGTCCGCCGCGGCGGTGGCGGTGCGGGTGCTGCTCGCCGCGCTCGTGCTGCTGCCGGTGGCCGTGGTCCGGTTGCGCGGGCGAACGCACCTGCTGCGCCGCAACGCACCGCTGGTCGCCGGCTACGGGCTCGTCGCCGTGGCGGCCTGCCAGCTGTCCTTCTTCAACGCGGTGGCGCGGATGGAGGTGGGCGTCGCGCTGCTCGTGGAGTACACCGCGCCGATAGCCGTGGTCGGCTGGCTGTGGTTGCGGCACGGCCGGCGGCCCGGCCGCCTCACCGTCCTCGGGGCGGCGCTCGGCGTCGTCGGCCTGTTGCTGGTCCTGGACCTGCTGTCCGGCGCGGAGGTGGACGTGATCGGCGTCCTGTGGGCGCTGGGCGCCATGGTCGGCGCGGCGGTCTACTTCGTGCTCTCGGGGCGGGAGGACGACGCGCTGCCCGGCAGCGCCCTGGCGGCCGGCGGACTGCTGCTCGGCGGCCTGGTGCTGGTCGTGGCCGGCCTGGTCGGGCTCGTCCCGTTCGAGGCGACGACCGCACCGGTGCGGTTCGCCGGAGTCGCCGGTGACGGCGTCACCGTGGCCTGGTGGCTGCCGGTGCTCGGGCTCGGCGTGGTGACCGCGGCCCTCGGCTACGTCACCGGCATCGCGGCGACCCGCCGACTCGGCTCGCGCCTGGCGTCGTTCGTGGCGCTCACCGAGGTGCTGATGTCGCTGGTCTTCGCGTGGGTGCTGCTGGGGGAGGCGGTGCGACCGGGCCAACTGGTCGGCGGCGCGCTCACCCTGCTCGGGGTCGTGGTGGTGCGGCTGGGCGAACCGCGGACGTGATCCGGCCTCGTGACGCCCGGGCCACGTCCGCGGCGGACCGGGGTCAGCCGGTCGCGCCGTCCAGGTGGGCTTCGAAGCGGGCCGCGGCGAGGGCCTCGTCGACGGTGTCGTGCAGCGGCAGGAGGCGGTCCATCGCGGTCAACTCCAGGGAGCGCCGCACGGCTCTGGAGGCCACCACGTGGACGGGCCTGCGCGGTGTCGCGTTGTGCTCGCGGAGCCGGCCGAGCGCGGCGATGCCGGAGGAGGCGAAGAACGTCACCTCCGCCAAGTCCACGACGAGGCACGCCGCGCCGCCGTCGAGGGCGGTCGCGCAGCGGTGGAAGAGGTCGTCACTGGTGAACATGTCGATCTCACCGGTGACGCGGACCACCGCCGCGTCACCGGGGGTCGTGCTGGTGGTCGCCGTCGAGGGCAGCTGCGAGGAAGTCACAGGGAATCCATGCCCACGATCGAGTGACGGTAAACCCGGATCAGCCCACCAGTGCGGGGGTCAGGCCGGGAAAGGGCAGTCGCGCCCACACCACCTTCGCCTCCGCCATCCGGCGCACGCCCCAGTCCTGGCAGAGCGTCAGCACCATGCGCATCCCGTTGCCGCGGTGCTCGCCCAGCGTGGACCGGCCGACCAGCGGCAACCGGTCCGGTGTGCCGTCGCGCACCTCCACCACCAGGAGCGACCCGTCGCCCGCCCGCTCGCGGCGCAGCAGGAGGTGGCGCGGCGCGGCGGCGTGGTCGCACGCGTTGGCGGCCAGTTCGGTGGCGACGAGTTGCACGTCCTGCACGAACTCCTCGTCCGAGCCCGCGAGGACGCGGGCGATCTCGCCGCGCATCGCGGCCAGGTTGTCGGACGTGGGGGCGGCGTCCAGCGCCACCACGTCGTCGCCGCCCGCGGTCGGAGTGGCGACAGGCGCCCGGAGTGAGCTGTGATCCGGCATTCCGCATCCTCGTGGTGGTGGTCGAACGCCTCGGGGGAGTACGTCGTGGCACAGCCCGGTTTCCCCTCGTACGGCCCCTCTACACCAGGACAGGTGAACACGCTTACCGCGAACCGGGTGGTCGTGGTCACAGCGCGACCGTCGTCCGGGGCCGTGAACCGGAACCGCGCCGTCCTCGACTGAAGGGGCGAAGGGAGGTGCGGATGAGCGACGAGTTGCTGGTCGTCCGGTGCCAACTGGGTGAGCGCGGCGCGTTCGCCGAGCTGGTGCGGACCTGGCACGGCGTGGTGGAGCGGTACGTCGGGCGGATGCTCGACGGACCGGACGACGACGTGGTGCAGGAGGTCTGGCTCGCGGTGTTCCGGGGGCTGCCCCGGCTGCGGCGGCCCGAGCGGTTCGCGCCGTGGCTGTTCACGATCGCGCGCCGCGCGATCGTGAACCGGCTGCGGGACGAGTACGCGCGGCCCGAGCGGGTGCCCGGACCGGAGGGGCGCGGACCGGAGGGGCGCGACGAGGCGGACGACGTGCTCGACCGGGAGGTGGTGGCGGAGGCGCTGGGCGCGCTGCCGGTGCGGGAACGGGAGGTGCTGATGCTGTTCTACCTGGAGGACCTGTCGGTGGAGGCGTGCGCGCAGGTGTGCGGCGTCCCCGTCGGCACGGTCAAGTCGAGGCTCGGCCGGGCGCGCGGGCTGATGCGGGCGGAACTGGCGCGGAAGGGGTACGGGGCATGACGCCGGAGGAGGTGCTGCGCCGGCTGGACGCGCCGCTGTCGCTGCGCAGGCGGCTGGGGTACGCGGCGGTGGGACTCGCCGGGCTCGTGGGCGCCGGCCTGGTGGTGCTCCTGTGGGCGACCGAGCCCGGGCTGCCGCCGCGCACGGCGGCGGCGTTCGCGGTGCTGGCGGCGATCGGGGCGGGCTGGGCCGGGGTCGCGGCCTGGGTGCTGACGCGGCGGACGCCGCTGTTCGCCCGCGACCGCGTGGTGACGGCCTGGGCGGGGGTGGTCGCGTGGGCGGTGTTCACGCTCGGCGCGTCCGCCATCGCCCTCGCACGGCACGAGGTGCGCCCCGTTCCGGTCGTGCTGGTGCTGGTGCTCGGCGCGGTGGCCGCGGTGAACCTGGTGGCGGCGCGGCGGGCCCGCGCCGCGCTGCTCGAACGCAAGGCGCGGCTGGGTGGGGAATCGCTCCCCCGGGAAGGTGAGGTGGACTAACGGTCACTGACTCGAATGGCCTAACCTGTCAATTCGCTACGTAACATTCTCGTCCTATTTGGCCGGATGGGCGACAGCCCGTCCGACCGAGTGGGGGATCTCTGGGTACGGTGCGTGTCGATCGATCGTTCGAGGTGGAGGTCCTGCGGGTGAACATCGACGAGATGTTGCGCGAGGCGATGGCCGTGGAAGGCGCGGTCGGCGTGTCACTGGTCGACTACGACAGCGGCATGACGCTGGGCGCGCAGGGCGGCAACGCGCTGCTGGACCTCGAAACGGCGGGCGCGGGCAACACCGAGGTCGTGCGGGCCAAGCTGCGCACCATCGCGGCGCTCCAGCTCGACGACGCGATCGAGGACATCCTGATCACCCTGTCGAAGCAGTACCACATCATCCGGCCGCTGGCGGAGGACAAGGGCGCGCGGATGTTCCTCTACCTGGTCCTCGACCGGTCGCGCGCGAACCTGGCACTGGCCAGGCTGCACCTGCGGCGCGTCGAGCAGGCGCTGATCGTATGACCGCGGACCGGGTGCAGATCCGGCTCCAGGACCCCGCGGCCCTGGGGGAGCTGCTCGGCAAGGTGCGCGCGGACGTCGACGGCGTGGACGGCCTGGTGGTCACCAGCCGCGACGGCATCGTCCTCGCCGCCGACCTGGGCCCCGGCACGTCCCACCCCGACGACACCGCCGCCCAGGCCGCCGCGATGGCCGCCGCGTCCGCGGGCATCGGCTACCGGTTCGTCCAGGCGTCCAACCTCGGGCGGCTCCAGGGCGTCGTGCTCGAAGGCGACCGGGGGTGCGTGGGCGTGCAGCCGTTGAGCGGCACGCTGCTGCTGGTACTGCTCGGCGCGCCGGGCACCGTGATGGGCCGGTTCACGGTCGCGGTCAAGCGCGTGCTGGCCCAGCTGCTGGCCCCGGCGACCGACTGAACGGGGCTCACCCGGAACAGCGGCACCCCTCGGACGCGGTCCCGTCGTACTCGTCGTGCCAGTTCCACCAGGCGTACGGCGGGGTCTGCGGGTAGCCCTCGGGGGAGTCCTCCCACTCCTCCTGCCGCCCGAGCGCGGTGATGTCGAGGTAGCTCCAGGTGCCGCCCATCGCCTCGTCGCCGCGGTTGTCGACGAAGTAGGTGCGGAACACCCGGTCGCCGTCGCGGATGAACGCGTTCGTGCCGTGCCACTCGTCCACGCCGAAGTCGGCGTCGAACCCGTCGGTGATGGTGTACCAGGGCATCCGCCAGCCCATCCGCGCCTTGAGCCGGCCTATGTCCGCCTGCGGCGCGCGCGAGGCGAAGGCGAGGCTGGTGTCGCGGGCGTGCAGGTGGGCGGGGTGGGCGACCTGGTCCGCGACCAGGGAGCACCCCTTGCAGGCGTGGTCGGGCCAGCCGGACACGCCGGGTTCGAAGAACGCCCGGTAGACGATGAGCTGACGGCGTCCCTCGAACAGGTCGAGCAGGCTCACCGCGCCCCGCGGACCCTCGAACCGGTAGTCGTCGCGCACGGCCAGCCACGGCATCCGCCGCCTCCGCGCGGCGAGCGCGTCGCGGGCGCGGGTCAGCTCCTTCTCCCGCACGAGCAGGTCGAGGCGGGCGGCCTCCCACTCCTGCGGTGACACGACCGGAGGTGTCTTCACGGTGTCTTCCCTTCGAGTGCGCGGAACGAGGCGGGCCCGGGCGGGCTCACCGGTCGAGGTGGTCCTTCAACGCGCCGAGCGGACCGTCCCAGTCGCGGGCCAGCGCGGCCAGGAACTGCTGCGCCACCCGCATCGGGGCGGAGCGGAGCCGGTAGCGCACCCGCCGTCGTTCGCCGGGTTCGGCCGTCACCAGACCGGCCTCGGCGAGCAGGGCGAGGTGCTTGGCGATCGCCTGCCGGGTGATCGGCAGCCGGTCGGCCAGTTCGGTGGCCGTCGCGGGGCCGGTCGAGGCCAGCCGTGCGAGCAGGGCGCGCCGGGTGGGGTCGGCGAGCGCGACGAACACCTGCTCGGCGACGGCCTCGCGGTCGGCCAGGGCGCGGTCGGCGGGGGCGCGGCCGGGGCTGTCAGGCGGCATCGAGGTGGTCGACCAGTTCGCCGAGCTTCTCCTCCCACCCCTGCGTGTTGCCGTCGTGCGCCGTGCGATGGGCATCTTCCGGCAGTTGGCCGAAACCGGTTTCGACGACGGTCACCCGCGTGCCGTCGTCGACCGGTTCGAGCGTGAACTCGACGTAGGTGCGGCGCGGGTCGTCCTCGGGGAGCCCGTGGACGCGCCAGGTGAACGCGAACACCGACGGCTCCTCCACGTGCTCCACGCGCAGCTCGACGCTGTCCCCGTTCGTCCAGCCCAACCGGACCGCGCCGCCGGGGCGCAGGTCGACCGCCGCGTCGTCGCCGAACCAGCTGCCCAGGCCCTCGGCAGTGGTGAGCGCGTCCCAGACCTTCGCGGGTGGGTGGGCGACTTCGATGGACCGCTCGATGCGATCGGGGAACGCCATGACGACCTCCAACAGGGTGCAACCGGATGGTTGCCACCATATGGCAACCATCCGGTTGCGTCAACGTCCCGTCCCGCGCCTACCCCGTCCGGTAGGCCCGCACCACCGTCTGCGTCACCGAGTTGCCGGCGGCGTCACGGGCGGTGATCCGCAGGGACGTGAAGCCCGGCGCGGCCGGGTGGGACACCAGCGCCAGGCCCGTGCCCCTCGCGTCGAACGCGGTCGGCGCGGTCCGCCAGGTGACCCCGTCGTCGGACGACGACTCGACCGTCAGCGACACCACCCGGCCGGCCGGCGCACCCGGTTGGTACTGGGTGACCAACCGCAGCGGGAACACCCGCCCGGCGGGCGCGCGACCCTGCCCGTCCACGTCGCCCGCCGCGCGCACCACCATCATCGGCACCGGCCCGCCCGACTCGCGGAACGTCCAGGTGACGTCCGCCCGGGTGCCGATCACCGACCAGGGCACGGCCCGCTCGGCGGTGGACCGCAGCGTGTACGCGCCCGGCCCCTCCGGGACGTCGAACACGCCGGTGCCCGGCAGGTCGCTCACGCCCAGGGACACCCCGTCGCGGAACAGCTCGGTGGTGCCCGTCGCGTTGTAGGAGATCAGCGTGAACTGGTCGGGGTCGCCGCCGGACAGCAGGGTGACGGCGACCGACAGCCGCCCGTCGACCCGCTGCACGCCGAACCCGAGCCGCGCGTCGCCGAACGCCGGCCCGAGCGGGGCGCGGTTCCAGTGCGCGGTGTACCGGCCGGGCCGGTAGGACCGGTAGGAGACGGTGTTCTCCACGTCCTCCGCGCCCGGCGGGTACACCGCGGTCAGGTGCTGCCACGTCACCTCGTCCGACGCGGTGTAGAACTCCGTGCGGCGGCTCGGGATCGCGTGCGGCGACGCCTCGAAGATGCCGCTGTTCGCGCCGGGGGCGTCGATCATCGCGTAGTCCGACCGCTGTCCCCCGGTGGGCGCGCCCTGCGCGTAGTAGCGGGCGTCCACCCGGGCCAGGTCGCGGTCGCGCGCGGTGAACCGGCCCGCCGGGATGGCCCCGCGCGACAGGAACGCCAGGTGGTAGGCGGTGTCCGGGGTGGTCAGCAGCACCCGGTAGGAGAACGAGAACACGTGGTCGGTGACCGTGCCGGGGGTGGCGACCAGGTGCACGCGCTGGCCCGGCCGCGCGAACCAGCCGAGCGCGGAGGTGCGCTCGGCCGTCCCGGAGACCAGCAGCAGCTCGCCCGTCCGGAACTCGACCCCGGCCCGGTCCACGGTCGTGGTGAGCGGGGTGCCGCCGGTCGCGTCGAGCACCACCGACGTCGCCCGGTCCACGGTCACGCCGGGCGACGACAGCACGGTCACGTCGTCGCGGTCGGACAGCTCGACGGCGTTGACGTCGTAGCGCCCCCTGGGCAGCCGGACGACGCCCGTGCCGCCCACCAGCCGCACGCCGAACGCCGCGCCGGTCGCCGTGTCCACCGCCTTCACCACGGACGACGCCGTCGTGCCCGTGCGCCCGCGCAACGTCACGCGCACGTCGTGGCTCTCCGGCTCCAGCACCGCCGTGAGCGCCGTGCGCACCACCACGCCGGCCGCGGTGCCGGTCAACCGCGCGCCCTGCCGCCCCGACGCGCCCGCCGGGTCCGCGTGCACGACCACCGAGGCGGTGCCGCGCGCGGGCACGACCACGTGCGGCGCGGATGGCGTGAACAGCGGCGAGTCGGTGCTGAGCGAGAGCGTCACGGGCGCCGGGCCGTCGTTGCGGTAGGTCACCGTCCGGTCCGGGCGGTCGGCGTGCGGCCAGGGCAGGAACCCGAAGCCGACACCGCCCGAGGCGCTCACGTCCTGGCTGACCGCGCGGGCGACGTCCACCCGGCCCGCGCCCTGCTCGAACACGTCGGCCGTCGGGTGCGCCGTGCTGACCAGGTGCGGCTTGAGCCGGTCCGCCGCCCAGCCGCCGTGCCGCTGGCGCAGCAGCGCGGCGGCCCCGGCGACGTGCGGCGCGGCCATCGACGTGCCGGACAGCGCCGCGTAGTGCCCGTCCACGGGCGCGGTGTCGCCGGCGGGCGTGCCGGGGACGCGCGCGGACACCACGTCGCCGCCGGGCGCGGCGATGTCCGGTTTCACGGCGTGGTCGCGCAGGCGGGGCAGGCGCGGTGAGAACGGGCTGGTGGTGTCGTCCTTCGCCACGCTGCCCACGGCGAGCGCGGCGTCGGCCGCGGCGGGGGAGGTGACCGAGGCGAGCGGGTCGGGCTGGTCGAGCGCGCGGTCGTTGCCCGCGGCGACCACGAACAGGGTGCCGTGCCGGGCGGTGAGGTCGTCCAGCGCGCGGGACACCGGGTCCGTGCCGTCGCTGTACGCGCCGCCGAGGCTCATGTTCACCACCGGCGCGCGGGGCGCGATCCACTCCATGCCCGCGATGACCGCCGAGTCCGGGCAGCCGAACGCGGTGCACACCTTGCCGCTGACCAGGTGCGCGTCCGGTGCCACGCCCCGGTGCAGGCCGCCGGACGCCGCGCCGCTGCCCGCGACGATCCCGGCGACGTGCGTGCCGTGGCCGACCTCGTCGGCGGTGCCGGTGCCGGTGAAGTCGGCCTGCTCGACCACCCGGCCCGCCAGGTCCGGGTGGCTCGCGTCGACCCCGGTGTCCAGGACGCCGACGGTCACGCCCGCCCCGGTGAGACCGCTGTCCCACGCGGTGGGCGCGCCGATCCGCGGCACGCTCGCGGCCAGCGTCGGCTTCGACACCCCGTCGAGCCACACCGAGGCGTTCGAGCGGGTGAACCAGGCCCAGAACCCGTCGGCGGGCTCCACCGCCGCGCCGCGCACGCTCGGCAGGGCACGCGCCCGGGTCGCGGGCACGTCGCCGCCCGCGTCGGTCACGATCAGCGGCGTGGGCCGGTCGCGCGGCAGCCCCGCCACCTCGAACAGGCGGGGGTCCAGCCGGCCGGCGTCCAGCAGCGGCAGGGCGTCGGCGGGCACGACCCGGTCGCCGTCGCGCAGGAACCCGACGTGCTCGCGGCCGGGCGCCGGTCTCACCCGCACCGCGAGACCGCGCGGTCCCGGCAGGAGGGTGAGCCGGTCGCCGGTCACCAGCGTGACGGTGGGCCCGTCCGGTTCGCCGCGGGCACCCGGGACGGCGTGCGCCGGCACGGGCGCGGTGAGGGCGCCCGCCACCAGCAGCGGGACCAGGGCGAGGGTGGGGGCACGCACGGTCTTCCTCCAGTCGACACGATCAGCCGGTCAGGGCCGCGCCCGCCAGCGACACCAGGAACGCGCAGCCGAGCAGCGCCGCCAGCCGGGCGGAGTAGCGGCCCCACAGGGCGTGCCAGTCGCCGGGGTGGCGCAGCGCGGCCGTCGTCATGAGGGCGCGGCCCAGGCCGAACCCGACACCCGTCCACAGCGCGCCCGACGGCGGCGCGGTGAGCAGCACCGCCAGCGCCGCCGCGTACGGCAGGCCGCTGGGCAGGTAGGTCCGCACGCCCGTGCCCATCTCCAGGCCGAACTGGAGCGGGCCGAGCAGGCGGCCCAGCCGGAACACGCCCTCCGGCACCAGCCGCCGGTTCTCCGGCAGGGTGAACCGCAGCACGCCGGCCTCCCGCAGCAGCAGGGCGGCCAGCGCGAGCGCCACCAGCGCCCACCGCAGCCACCCGGGCAGCGGCACGCGCAGCAGCGAGCCGACGACCAGGAGCGCGGCAGCGGTGATCGCGCCACCGAGGAGCAGGCCGGCGCGGAACGCCAGCGCGGGTGTGCCTCGCCAGACCGGCGAGCTCAGCACGTCGGCCGAGTTCCGGCTTCAAGTGGAGCCGGACGTGGCGAACCCGGCGGTGACGCCGACGAACAGCCACGGCGCGAGCGCCGCGCCGCCCGCCGACGCGGCGGTGAGCGCGGCGGCGAGGACGAGCGGGTGCCACGGCATCAGACCCTGGCCCGGCAGATCGTCAGGTAGGTCTGCCCGGTGTGCCCACCGCCCCAGTAGGTGCTGAACCCGTCGGAGCAGCGGTACACCCGGCCGTCCGGCGTGGTCCAGCGCCAGGCGTTCTTGGCGGTCACGGTGCCGCACGTGGTGGCGACCGGCATGTGGTCGACCTGCACGTCGCCGGCGGTCACCGTGCCGTACTTGTGCCAGCCGCCCTCGCAGAACTCGCTGCTGCGCCACGCCCCGGCGTAGCAGGCGGCGTACGTGCCGACGAACTCGCCGCCGGTGTCGCCGTCCTCCGGGTAACCGGTGGGGTAGGCGTCGCGGCAGTCCGTGCGGTCCCAGCCGGTCAGCGCGTTCGGGCCGGTCTCCGCGCGGGCGCGGCCGGGCAGGGTGAGCGCGGCCGACCCGATGGTCAGCGCGCCCAGCGCCACGGCCTTGAGCACGGTCCGCCGCCGTGACGGCCTCAGGCCGCTCAGCGCGGTGCTGCGCCCGGGGCCCGGCGCGGGACCGGTCAGGTCAGGGATCGAGTCGAACGCGATCACCGCGCACCCCCCACTCGTCGAGCACGTCGTCCACCTGCTCCTCTCGCACCGGCAGCACCACCCGCGCCACCCGCCCGGCGGCGTCGACGAGCATCAGCACGGGCGGCGCGAGGTGCGACACGACCCGCCACGCCTCGCGGTCGCGCACCACGTCCAGCCGCGTGTCCCACACGTCCGGTGACTCGTGGGTGAGCAGCACCGCGTCGGCGAGCCGCCGCGCCACCGCCACGCACAGCGGGCAGCCGGAGTCCGCGGCCAGCACCACGCGCCCGGCGAACCGCGGACCCAGCACCAGGTCCGGCTGGGCCGAGGAGAACCCGCCGGGGTCGCGCGCCACGGTCGCGCGCAGCAGCCGCACCTCCCGCAGCACGGCGGCGAGACCCAGGAACAGCACGAGGATCGCGACCCACGTCAAGACGGCGAACGCCGTGCCGGGGTTCACGGCGCGCTCCACGCGACGGCGATGCCGTCCAGCCAGTCCAGGCGCTCCCGGTCGGTCCGGTGCGGCGAGTCGGCGAGCCGCACCTCGGCCACGCCCCGGGCGCAGCCCAGCACGAACGCGTGGTCCGCCGGCCTGGTCGAGCCCTCCGCGCCGGGCAGCGCGACCTTCCACACCTCGCCGTGCCGGGTGGGCGCGCCGGCGTGCGCCGGGACGTGGTCGCGCGCTTGGCGGGGGCCGGGGATCGACACCGTCCCGAAGTCGCGCACCACGACCACGACGTGCTCGCTCATCGTGCCGAGCAGCGTCTCGGCACGGGGCGCGACGACCATGCCCGGCACCCGGTCGTCCACGCGCAGTGAGCCGAACAGGGCGAACACCCGTTCGCGGCGCGGCGCCGGACCCGCGTACACGGTCATCAGCTCGTGGTAGGAGCCCATCAGCGTGGCCACCGACGACTCGCCGTCGCGGGCCTCGGCGACCACGACCTCACGACCGTGCACGAGGAAGCGGTCGGTGGTGGTCGCTGGTGCGACGTGCGTGCAGGCGAAGTCGTGGTAGCCACGCGGGCCGATCTGGAAACCGGTGCCGTAGGAGCCTCCGGCGAACCGCACGGCGGCGGCCACGCTCGACACCGGCGCGGTGTCCGGCAGCGTCACGGTGACCTGGTCGCCACTGGGGGCGACCAGGGCTAATCGTTGTTCGGCGGTCACGCCGGCAGACGCTAGAACAGCTCTCGCGGCTCCTCCACCGGCTTCCGCCGAACGGCTCGCACCCCGAAGTCGTCGCAGCGTGGCGGGTTTGAACCGGGGCGGAGCGGCAACCGCTGGTGCCGGAGCGGTGCCCGCGCTGCGCGGCGGGGCAATCCGGTCACCGGGCTTCCCGACCGGCGGGTCGCGGTGCGGACCGCCGGTTCGGTGCGCCGAACCGGCGTGCGGCCGGGTCGTCCGGCCGACGTTTCACGCCCAGTGACGAGGGTAGCCGGATCGGTGACGACATCGGGCAGCCGAAGGGGGAAGTCACCATGCGCGTCGGCATCGTGCTGGTCGCGGCGCTGTGCACCGCAGTGGGGTGCGGCGGGGGGAACGACGGGGCCGCGCCGGGCACGACCGCGTCCGGGTCGGGGTCGACGCCGCAGTCCGCGCCGCCGTCCGAGGTGACCAACCGGCACGTGGGCGTGCTGGCGGAGGTCTCGTCGGCGGACGTCGCGTTCACCTACGACCCGGTGGCCGCCCCGCCCGGCGCGGAGCTGGAACTCCAGGTCGCCGAGGGCGAGGGCTCGACGACCGTGCGGCTGCTGGTCGACGGCCTCCAGCCCGACCGCGGCTACGCCGTGCACGCGCACACCGAGCCGTGCGGGGAGACCGGGGCGGACGCCGGTCCGCACTACCAGCACGACCAGGACCCGGCCGCGGGCCCGGACAAGCCGTCCACGGACCCGACGTACGCCAACCCGCAGAACGAGATCTGGCTGGACCTGACCACCGACGCGCAGGGCGCGGGCAGCACGGAGACCACCGTGCCGTTCGGCTTCGGGGACCGCGCGCCCGCGTCGATCGTGGTGCACGAGAAGGAGGCCACCGCCACCGAGCCCGGCCAGGCGGGCAGCGCCGGCGGTCGGGTCGCCTGCCTCACCGCGCCGTTCACCGGGGCCTGACCGGTCCCGCCGCCGGACGAGGGCGGTACCCGACCTTGATCGGTCACGGACCCGGCGGGCGCGGGCGTCCTGCGGCGCCGTGCTCGACCGGGAGTTCTCCGTGATCGCGCGCCAGTGATACCCGCCCACCGCAGCGTGAGGAGCGGGCGGGCCCCCTGGCCCCGCCCGCCCCTCACGGTGCTGCCGCCCCTCACGGGGCGAGGGACATCAGCAGCGCCACCTCCGACTCGTCGTGCGGCAGGTACTTCACCCGCACGGGGCTGCCCACCTGGAGCGCCGGAACCGCGCTCGGCGGGGCGTTCTTCTCCTGGGTCAGGTCGAACACCGAGCCGTCCGGGCGGGTCACGCGCAGCGCGAGCCGGAGGACGACCCGGCCGTTGCGGACCTCGCCGGTCGGGGCCATCGCCAGCACCACCGCCTGCGCGTCCACGCCGTGCTCGGAGATGTGCAGCTGCCGGGGCGTGACGTGGCCCTTCGCCACCTGCACCAGGTCCAGGGCGCGCTGGAGCTCGTGCTGCGGCGCGTCGGTGGCCAGCGCCGCGCGGCCGTCGGGCAGGTAGCGGACCGGCAGGATCGCCCCGGGCTGCACCGCGCCCAGCTCGGTCAGGTCCACGACCTGCTTCGCGGTGGCCGGGAACGACCGGCCGTCCGGGGTGTCCACCTGGAGCCGGATGGCCAGTTGCGGCTGGTCGTCGACGCTCACGCCGGTGCGGGAGACGGCGACCACGGTGCCGATGCCGACGGGCGCCCCGCGGAACTCGTGGGGCACGCCGCCGCGCAGCGCCGCGAAGCTGCCGTCGACGGCCCGGGAGACCGCGAACACGGTCGGCACGGCGGACACGAGCAGCGCCGGGCCGGTCAGCCAGCCGTTCAACCAGGCGAACCCGTCCTCACCGGTCAGGCCGCCGTGCAGCCAGACACCGGTCAGCGCCAGGCAGACGAACAGGGTGGTCCACGCGAAGATCCTCATCGGGACGTCCTCTCTCAGGTGGGGTTGCCGAAGAAGTCGGTCCCGCCGACGGCCAGGTCGGCGAGCGAGCCGTCGGCCCGGGCGATGACCAGGCCGTCACCGGCGGCCACGGCGGTCGTGCCGTCCGGACCGGTGACCGCGCGGGTCGCCGCCGCGCCGGTGCCGACGGTGGCGGTGACCCGGCCGGTGGCCAGGGACACGGCGCTGAGCGCGGTGCCCCGGTCGTTGACCGACGGCTGGTGCTGCACGAGCACGTGACCGGCCGGGGCGGCCCCGGCCAGCAGCGCCGCGCCGTGGAACACGGTGTCGCAGACCGGCACGTCACCCGGGGTGCGGACCAGCACGCCGCCCACCGGCAGGTCGCGCAGCGCCAGCACCTCCGCGCCGAGGCGCACCTCGCGGGCGGTGGGCGGTGGCGGCGGGACGTTGTTCCCGGACAGGCGCTGCGCCCACGGCCCGGGCTCGACGGGCACGGCCTCGACACCGTCGAGCGGCACGGCGAGCACGACGCCGTTCGCGTCCAGCGCCACCACCCGCCGCCCGTCCGGGTCGTGGGCGTAGGCGGTCGGCGACGCCACGTACGCCTCGCCCACGACGTCCGCGCCGCCGGCCACCACCGACCCGTCGGCCAGGGAGACGACGACCAGCCCGGAGTCCGTGGCCAGGTAGGCGTACCGCTCACCGGCGGCCAGCACGGTCGCCTCCCAGATCAGCCGGTCGGACAGCTGCGCGTCCCACAGCAGCTCGCCGGACGCGGTGTCGACGGCCGCGAGCCGCACCTGGAACACGTCCTGCGCCATCAGCTGGAACATCCCGCGCGGCCCGTGCCGCCCGTAGGGCACCAGCACCGCCTGGCGGCCGTCGACCCGGGCGAACCCGAACCCAGGGCCCACCTCCACGTCCGGCTCCGGCGACAGCAGGTAGGACCCGCCGAAGAACGCGGCCGCGAACAGCACCAGCGGCAGCAGCGCGAGCGGCGCCACCCGGCGACGGGGTCGTGGCGGCGTCTCGTAGGGCGCCACCGGCGTGTACTGCTCCGGCATCTCGTACATCGGGTCTCCCTGGTCCGTGGTGGTGCCAGCGTCGGGCGCGACCCGCTCCTACCGATCACAGGAACGGCTAGGCTCGAACCCGTGACCACCGCGAAGACCGGGACGGCGACGTTGCCGCGCGGTCTGCTGATCGCGCAGGCGTGGGCGGAGCTGGGCGACGCGGTCGCGCCGTTGAGCGGGGCCGCGGGGCGTCCGCTGGCCCGCACGGTGAAGCTGCTGCTCGACCCGCTCGTGCTGCGGCCCGTGCGGCACCCCGAGTTCGCGGCGGGCGCGGTGGCCGTGGAGCACGTCGACGCGCTGCGCGCCCGCGTCGCGGGGGCCGGGCCCGTGCTGGCGGCCACCGCGAGCTGGTTCCTGGTGCTGAAGAAGGAGCGCCGCCGGCTGCGGATCACCGAGGGCAACCCGCAGGACCTGTACTTCCAGCGCTGCTTCGAGCTGGCCACCGGGCACGGCGAACCGGGCCCGGACGCGGCGGCACGAGCCCGGGCCGTGCTCGCCGACGTGCACGACCGGCAGGGACCCACGGTCGCGGGCCTGCGCGACTTCGTCACCGACGCCGCCAACGCGGGCGAGCTGACCCGGCTGCTGCACGCCACGTGGGCGGCGATGGCCGCGCCCCGACCCACCCGGTTGCCGCCGGCGACCGCCGACTTCCTCGCCACCTGCGCCTCGGCGCCGGACCGGGCGCTGTTCGGGGCGCTGGTCGAGCACGCCACGGGCACCGCCGGCGCGGCCGACCTGGGGGCGCCGGGCGTCGCCCTCGCGCACGGCCTGACCGACCGCGACCGGCCGTGCCGCCCCGAGCTGGGCGCGGGCGCGTCCACCCGGACCCTGCCCAAGCCGTTCGACCGGTCGATCGTGGAACGCCTGTTCCTGCCGCTGACCAACGCCGCGGCGCGGGCCGGGCTGGACGACGTGCCCTCGCTCGTGCGGCGGGAGATCGGGCGGTCGGCGGGTCCCTGGCAGCTCGCGGTCGAGGAGAGCCGGGTGGTGCTGGTGCTGGGCCGCGAGGCGTCGGCCGACCTGGTGGGCGCGCCGACGGGTGCGCCGGGCGGCGCGGCGGCCCGGCTGCGGCTGCGCTGGGAGCGCGAGGCGTACGTGCACCGGGCGCTGCGGGGGCCGGCCGCCGTGCCGCCGGGGGTGCGTGCCGACGTGCGCGCGGTGCGCGAGGCGTACCTGCGGCGGCTGTGGGTGCGGGTGCACGGCCGTGAGCTGCGGCACGACCCGGTGACCGCCGACGAGGTGTGGGACGTGCTCGACGGCGTGCTGCGGTCGGTGATCCTGGACCAGCGCGACCGGCTGCGGTCGGTCCTGGAGCGGGAGGCCGGGGCGTGAGGGTGACGCGGGGTCGGACCCTGGTGGTCGGCGACTGGCCGGAGCTGCCCGAGCGCACGGCGCTGGTCGAGGCGGCCGGGGCGGTGCTGGCGTGGGACGTGCTGGTGGACGGGCCGCCCGCCGCGCGGGTGGACGACCCGGAGCGGGCGGCCGACTGGCTGTGGGAGGTCTACGGGGACGCGGCGGCGGACGTCCTCGGCGGAGCGGACGAGGTGGACGTGCCGGTGGGCGGTGACCTGCCGGTGCGCGACGCGTGCCGGGTGCTGGCCCAGCTGACGTGGGCGCGGGCGTGGTGGCCCGCGTCGGCCACGGCCGGGGTGCCGGCGCTGGACCCGGTGCTGCTGGCCGCGGAACGGGCCGTCGCGACCTCCGCCGCGGAGCACCTGCTCGACGACCCGGACGCGACCGCGCGGGCGGTCGCGGAGGTCGTGGGCGACGTGCCGGACCCGGGCCTGGCACTCCGGGTGGCCGAGCTGGCCGAGGACTCCGGTGTCGTGCGCGACCCCGCGCCCACCCGGTCCTCCTACGCCCTGGCGGCGGGCGGGACCGGTCCGCGCGCGGGTGTGACCGTCCTGTCCGGACAGTCCCCCGTGGACTGGGCGCTGGTGCCGCAGGGCGCGGTGGACGCCGCCGCGCCCGCCGAGTGGGCCGTCGTGCGGCGGCAGGGCGGCACGTTCCTCGACGTCACCGTCGTCGGCGGCCCGGGGAGGACGCGGCTGGCGGCCCGCTTCGCCGGCGTCGACGTGCCGCTGGACTCGACCGACGACCTGGGCCGCGTCACCGGTTCGGCGCCCGTGCCGGCCTCGCTGCTGCTGCTCCCGCCGGACCGCCGGGTGCCGGTCGTGTACGCGCCGGGCTTCGCCGAACCCGTCCCGCCCGCGCCCGACGCCGAGGAGCGCCGGGCCGCGATCCTCGCCTACGCGCGCTCCCGCGCCGGTTCGCCGACCGCGACGCTCACCGAGCGGGCGGCCCGGTGACCCCCTGGAAGGACCTGAACGACCGGGGCGTGCTGCTGGCCGCGGACGGCGACCTGCCGGCCGCGCGCACCGTGCTCGAAGCGGCCCTCGACGTGGTGGCCCCCGCCGAGCGCCCGCAGGCGCTGTTGAACCTCGCGCAGGTCGTGGACCTGCTCGGCGAGCGGGAACGGGCCGTGGAGCTGCTGACCGAGGCCCTCGCCCTGGACGACGGGGCGATGCGGGCCTCCCTGGTCGCCGCCCGCGCGGACGTCCTGCCGTGGCTGGGCCGCTGGGACGAGGCGTGGTGGGACGTCGAGCAGGCCCTGATGGGCGCCGACCCCGCCGACGAGGCCGTGCTGCGCACCACCCGCGTGGCGCTGCTGGTGATGGTCGGGCGGTCGGCCGAGGCGGAGCGGGACGCCGTGGAGACCGCGGCGCTCGCCGCCCACCACGCGCCGCACCTGCTGGCGAACCTGCACGCCAACCTGGCCGCGCTCGCCGAGGAGGCGGGCGACACCGCGCGCGCCGGGACCCACCGGCGGCTCGCCGAGGACCGGGGCGACCCGCTGGTCGGGGTGCTCGTGGCGCGGGCGCTGTGGCTGCTCGGGCAGGTCCGGCTGCCGGAGGCGCTGGCCGACCTGGACGAGGCGTCGGCACGGGTCGGGCAGGGAGCGGCCGAGGCGGTCGTCCGGGCCGTGCGGGCGCTCGTGCTGGCCGCCGGCGGCTGGTACGCCGAGGCCGACGCGGAGGCGCGGCACGCCCTGGACCTCGCGTACGCGGACCTGCCGCAGCTCGCCGCCTTCGTGCACAAGACCCTCGCCGAGGTCGCGAGCGGCACCGGCGACCTGGCCTCGGCGGCCGGGCACCTGGACCTGGCGCGCGAGCTGTGCGCGGCCACCGGGGACGTCGAGGGCGAGTTCGTCGCGCTGGTGGGCGCGGGGCGGGTGGCGTACCTGGCCGCCGACCCCGACCGGGCCGACGCGCTGTACGAAGAGGCCGCTCTGCTGGCCGACGACCCCCGCCGGCAGGCGGTGTGCCTGCACGGCCGCGCGGCGGTGGCCGTGTCGCGCGGTCGGCCGGGTGACGCGGTGGCGCTGCTGGACCGCGTGCTCGACCTGTTCGGCGACGACGCCTCACCGCTGGAGGTCGTGGCCGTCCGGCAGGTGCGCGGCGCGGCGCTGGAGGCCGTCGGGGAGTTCGCCGCCGCCGAGTCCTGCTACGCCGAGGCCGCCGAGGTGTGCGAGGCGGCCGGGCTGTGGCACGTGGCGCTCGGCATGGCGTGGTGGCGCGCGGACGCGCTGGTGCGCCGCGCGGCGGCGGCGACGGGGGAGGAGCGGCGGGCGCTGGGCGCGCGGGCCCTGGACCTGGCGCTGCCCGCCGCGCTCGCGGCGGAGGCGGTGCGGCAGAGGTTCCCGCACGGGCCGCTGCGCGAGCGGTGGGCGGCGCTGGCGTCCGCGCCCGCGACGCGGTCGGCGTTCCTGGCGATCCGGGCGGTGGAGGACGTGGCGCTGGCCGCCGAGTACCTCGACCACGTGGCGGGCGCGGTGTCGCTGGACGCCTCCGACGCGGTGTCGCCGGACGCCTCCGGGGCGGTGGCGGAACGCGGCGCGCTGGTGTCGCTGCCCGTGCCGCCGCCGGTCGGGGACGCCCTGCCGTACGCGGCGTCCGGGTTCTCCGGCGGGGACGACCCCGCGTTCGCCTCGGTCGGTTTCGCGCTGCCGCCCAGGGTGCGGGTGGACCCGGCCGTGCCGTCCGCGCTCGACCACTGGATCGACGTGGCCGCCCGGCGGTACGGGTTCCCGGTGCGCGCGGACCGGGCGGTGCCGTCGTGGTGACCGTGCAGCTCAAACTGGTCGACGCGGACGACCTGTACGTGTCGTGGCGCTGGGAGCACCTGCCCGCCGAGCCCAGGGTGCTGGTCCTGCCGCGCGAACGGGTGGCGGGGGTGCTGGCCGAGTGGGCCGCGGCCGTGCCGTCGCCGCTTCCCGGCGAGGGCGCGCTCGCCGCGCTGCGCCGCTCACTCGCCGAGGGGCCCCTGGTGGACCGCGCGCGGGAAGCCGACCTGTCGACCCGCCTCGCCGCCGCGCTGATCCCCGCGCAGCTGGCCGGCGAGCTGAACTCCGCGCTCGCCCGGGGGGTGCGGCCGCACCTGCGCGTGCTGCCGTCGCCGTCGACCGCCCTGGTGCCGTGGGAGGCGCTGCGCGTGGACGACGGCACCAGGGCCGTGCACGACCTGGACATCTCCGTGCTGCCGCCGGCGACCGTGGCCAACGACCCCGACCGCGCGGTGTCCCCGTTCGACCCGCGCGGACCGGTGGTCGAGGTGCTCGACCCCCGGGTGCCCGGCTTCCCGGACGACTCGGCGCTCGGCGCGGTGCTCGGCGCGCCGCGCCGGACCGAGGTCGCCCGCGACGCCCTGGAGGGCGCGCTCGCCCGTGCCTCCCGGTTCGTCTACGTCGGGCACGTCACCACCGGCGGGCACGGCCTCGACGCGCGCCTGCACCTGTCGTGCACCGCCGCCACCACGGGCCGCGCGGCGCTCCTGGGCGACCACCGCCCGCTGACCGCGGCCGATGTCGTCCTCGGCCACCGGCCCGGCGCCCCCCGACCGTGGCGCATCCCGAACCGGGTCGCCCTGATCGCCTGCGAGAGCGGCGGCGACCTCCGGTTCGCCGAACCGTCCGGCCTGGTCACCGCGATGGTCAACGGCGGGGCCGAGCACGTCACGGCCACCCGCTGGACCCTGCCGACCGACGAGGGGCTGCGCCGCCTGGTGCCCGCGTTCCCCGCGACACCGGTGCTGCCGTCGATCGTCCGAGCGGTCGACGAGGCCCACCGGGCCCCCGTTCCGGCCGCCGCGCTCAACGAGTGGCAGCGCGGCCTCGCGACCCGCTGGGAGGAGACGGGCGACCCGACCTGCTCGCCCCTGCTGTGGGGCGCGTTCACGACGACCTGGGCGCCCGTCCGGTGACCCCGGGACCCGCCGCGTCGGCCGGGCCGCCCCGCGGGGCGGCCGCCCTCCGCCTGGCGCTCCTGGGCGCGCTGCTCGCGCTGTTCGCGGTCGGCGTGCTCACCGGCGTCACGCCCGGCGTGGACGAGATCCGGGCGTGGGTCGAGGGCGCCGGACCCGCCGCGCCGTTCGCGTTCGTCGCGGTGTGCGCGGTCGGGTCGGTGGTGCTGGTGCCCAAGCCCGTGCTGAGCGTGCTCGGCGGCGTCCTGTTCGGACCGGTCGTCGGGGCCCTCGTGGTGGTGCTGGGCGTCACGGCGGGCGCGTGGGCGAGCTTCGCCCTCGCCCGCAGGCTCGGCGGGGACGTCGTCCACCCCACCCGCGGCCGGGTGGACGACGTGCTGCGGCGGCACGGGTTCCTCGCCGTCGTCGGCCTGAGGTTCCTGCCGGTCGTGCCGTTCGGCCTGGTCAACTACACGGCCGGGGTGACCGGTGTGCGGGTGGTGTCGTTCGTGGCGGGCACGGCCGCCGGCGTCGTGCCGGCCACGCTCGTCTACACGACCGCGGGCGCGTCGCTCGGGGACCTGACGGTCGGCCAGTGGGCGCTGGCCGCGGCGGCCGTGGCGCTGCCCGCGCTCGCGGGGGCCGCGGTGTGGCGGCGCGGCGCGCTCAGGAGGTGAAGCGGAGCACCGCCCCGACGACCTCGGGACCGTCCAGCAGCACCCGGTCGTTGTGGTCCGCGCCGGGCACGACCACCGCCCGACCGCCCGCCGCGTCGGCCACGGCCCGGCTCTGCTCCGGTGGCACGACCGAGTCCGCGTCGCCGAGGACGACGGTGACGGGGGCCGCGGTGCGCGCCACGTGGTCGACCGTGCGGAACTCGTCCAGCAGCAGCCACCGCACCGGCAGGAACGGGTAGTGCCGCCGCCCCACCGCGGCCAGGTCCGTGAACGGCGACCGCAGCACCACCCCGGCGGGCGGGTGCTCGACGGCCAGCTCCGCCACCACCGCCGACCCCAGGCTCTCCCCGAAGTACACCAGCGGCGCGTCGGTGGAGCGCACCAGGAAGTCCCGCGCCGCGCGCACGTCGAGCGCCAGGCCCTCCTCGCTCGGTGATCCCGGGTTGCCGCCGAACCCCCGGTACTCCAGCAGCAGCACGGACAGCCCGCGGGCGGACAGCGCCCGGGCCAGCGGCGCCCGCAGCGACCGGTTGCCCGCGTTGCCGGGCGCGACCAGCACGGCGGCCCGCGCGTCGGCGACCGGGAAGTGCCAGGCCGTCAGGCGCAGCCCGTCACCGGTGGTCAGCACCACCTCGTGCGCGCCGGCCGGCGGCCCGCCCGCCGCGCCGGACGGCAGGAACACCAGCTTGCGCTGGAACGCGAACGCGCCTCCGAGCACCACGGCCACGATGGTGACGACCGCGACCGACCAGGGCAACACCCGTCCGTGCACCCGACCATCATCGCGGAGTCACCCGACCGGGTTGTTAGGTTGTGCCCATGGCAACCGCGACCAGCGGGGAGCCCCGGTGGTCCGAGTGGCGCCGCCCGCGCCCCACCCCCGCCCAGCAGCGCCGCGACGTCTGGCTCGCGTTGGGCGTCGCGCTCGGCGGGCTGGGCATGACGGTCCTGGTCAGCAGCATGGGCGCGTTCGCCTTCGAGTCGCCGCCGTCGCTGACCGAGCAGCTGTTGTGGAGCCTCGCGGTCACCGCTCCGCTGGTCGTCCGCCGCCGCTACCCGCTGCTGGTGCTGCTGGTGGTGGGCGCGGTGTTCATCGGCGCGCAGACCAGGCAGACCGGGGACAGCTTCGTCCCGTCCGCCGCGCTGTTCCTCGCGATCTACACCGCCGGCGCGTGGGAGCCCAACCGGGTCGTGGCGCGCTGGTCGCGCGTGGGCGTCGTCGTGGTGATGTTCGCCTGGCTCGGGTTCGCGCTGGTGAAGTTCCTCATCGGACCGCCCCACCCGTTCTCCTCCGCGGCCGGCCCGCTGGACCCGGTGCTGGCGTCCGTGCTGCACAGCCTCGCGTTCAACCTGGTGTACTTCGTGGGCGCCTACGCGGCAGGCGAGGTGGCGTGGGTGTCCGCGCGCCGGCAGGCCGAGCTGGAGCACCGCGCCGAGCAGTTGCGGCGGTCGCAGGAGCAGAACACGCGCGGCGCGCTGGTCGCCGAGCGCATGCGCATCGCCCGCGACCTGCACGACGTGGTGGCGCACCACGTGTCCGTGATGGGCATCCAGGCCGCCGCGGCGCGGCGCGTGCTGGACAAGGACCACGACCTGGCGCGTGACGCCCTCAAGCAGGTCGAGGAGACGGCGCGGGTGTCCATCGGCGAGCTGCGCGGCCTGCTGGGCGTGCTGCGGGCCGACCCGGAGGACGGCTCCGCGGAGGAGCGCGCCGCACCCGACCTCGACCGGCTGCCCGAGCTGGTCGCCACCGCGCGCGCCGCCGGGCTGGAGGTCGAGCACCGCACGTTCGGCGCGGTGCGGCCGGTGCCCGACGCCGTCGCGCTCTCCGCGTACCGGGTGGTGCAGGAGGCGCTGACCAACGTGGTCAAGCACGCCCACGCGCGCCGGGTCGACGTCCGCGTCCGGTACCTCGACCGCGCGGTCGAGGTGGAGGTCACCGACGACGGCCGGGGCGGCGCCGGCCGCCCGACCGGCGGGTTCGGCCTGCTCGGCATGCGCGAGCGCGTCGCCGTGCACGGCGGTCAGCTCGAAGCCGGACCGCGGCGCGACGCCGGGTACCTCGTCCGCGCCACCCTGCCCACGACCGACCCGACCGCCTCCGCGGAACCTGCTGCCGCGGAACCTGCTGCCGCGGAACCTGCTGCCGAGGAGCGGGCAGCCGAGGAGCGGACCGCAGACCCCGTCGAGGAGCACGCGTGACCGCCGAACCGCTGCGCGTCGTCCTCGCCGACGACCAGGCCCTCGTCCGCGCGGGCTTCCGTGTCATCCTCGGCACGGAGGACGGCATCGAGGTCGTCGGCGAGGCCGGTGACGGCGGCGAGGCCGTCGAGCTGGTCGAGCGGCTGCGGCCGGACGTGGTGCTGATGGACGTGCAGATGCCGCGCGTGGACGGCCTGGAGGCGACCCGGCGCATCCTCGCCTCCGACAGCACGGCCAAGGTCGTCATCCTGACCACGTTCGACCGCGAGGACTACCTGTTCGAGGCGCTGCGCGCCGGCGCGAGCGGGTTCCTGCTGAAGAACGCCTCACCGGAGGACCTGGTCGAGTCGGTGCGCATCGTGGCGCGCGGCGACGCCCTGCTCTCGCCCGAGGTCACCCGCCGGGTCATCGCCCGCTTCAACACCCCCGCCGCCCCCGCGCCGGGGCACCGTCCGGCCGAGCTGACCGACCGCGAGTACGAGGTGCTGGTGGAACTGGCGCGCGGGGCGAGCAACGCCGAGATCGCCCGCTCGCTGTACCTGGGGGAGACCACGGTGAAGACGCACGTCTCCCGGGTGCTCAACAAGCTCGGCCTGCGCGACCGCACCCACGCCGTCGTGTACGCCTACGAGCAGGGCATCGTCTCGCCGGGCCGGGCCGACACCGCCTGACCGACCGGGGCGCCCGCGCGGAGCAGGGCGACGCCGTACGCGACGAGCCAGCCGACCCACAGCAGCCAGCCGCCGAGGCCGAGCAGGCCCGGCGGACCGGGGCGGGCCACGACCAGCGGTGCGAGGGTGGCCGAGGCGAACAGCAGGGCGGCGGACAGCAGCCCGAGCGCGGCGTGCCACCAGGGGATCAGGGCGGAGCGCACGCCGCCGACGGACAGCCCGGTGAGGGCGAGGGCCAGGAAGACGCCGTTGAGGGTGAACAGCGCGTCGTGCAGCGCCGGCAGACCCGCCGACCGGTCCGCGGACGGGAGTGCGAGGCGCAGGGCGGTCACCGCCGCGAACGCGCCGTTCTGGAGGAGCAGCCCGGCGAACCCGACCAGGGACCAGGCTTCGCCCCGTTCGCGCTCGGACCGCCACAGCGCCGAGACGGCGCCCGCGCCGAACAGGGTGGACAGCACCCAGGCCGTCGGGGTGAGCGCGGCGGCGAGGCCGTCGGCGCCGACGACGAGGTCGACGACGTTGGCGAGCACGATCGTGGCGGTGAACCCGAGGCAGGCGGCCCCCGCGATCCGGGTGAACACACCGGTGGGAGGCCCGCCAGCATTGGGTTTACGCGGCATAAAATGAATATAGCAGCGGTAAAGTGGACGAGTGGGCGCGGAGGGTGCGGGCAAGCGTCGGTACGACTCGCTGCGGCGGGAGGAGCAGGCCCGGCGGACGCGGGCCGAGATCGCCCGCGCGGCTCGCGACGTCTTCGTGTCACGGGGGTGGGCGGGCACGACCGTGCGCGCCGTGGCGGAGGGGGCCGGGGTCTCCGTGCCCACGGTCTACGCCGCCTACGGCGACAAGGCGGGTCTGGTGCGGGCCGTCGCCGACGCGGCCGACCTGTCCGCCGACGCGGCGGGGATGGTGGACGCCCTGGAGGCGTCGGCCTCCCCGGAGGGGCAGTTGGCCGCGATGGCGGCCTACGACCGGCGGCTGTTCGAGCGCTCCGGCGACGTCATCGCGCTGGTGCGCGAGGCGGGGCGCGCCGAGCCCGAGCTGGCCGCCGCCTACGACCGGGGGCGGCGGCGGGGTGACGGGACCCGCGTCCGGGTGTTCTCGTCCTGGCCCGCGGGCACCCTTCGCGACGGCCTGGACGTGGCCACCGCCGTCGACGTCTACGCGGCCGTGTGCAACATCGACGTCTACACCGTGCTCACCGCCGAGCGCGGCTGGCGGCCCGACCGGGTCGAGCGGTGGTGGGGCGGGGCGCTCGCCCGCGAACTCCTGGCCCGGTGACCCCGGCGGGCGGCCCGATCGGCTGACCGGGCCGCCCCGGGGCTCACCGGTCGAGCACGACCCCGGCCTGCACGAGGTGGCGGATGCCGTCCGGTCGGGCGAGCACGCCGACGTCCTCCAGCGGGTCGCCGTCGAGGACGAGGAGGTCGGCGTGCGCGCCGACCGCCAGGGTGCCGACCTCGCCGGTCAGACCCAGCAGCTCCGCCGCGTTGACGGTCGCCGCCCGGAGCACGTCGACCGCGTCCTGGACCTCGCGGCGCAGGCGGAACTCGTGGGCCTGGTGCCGCTGCATCCCGCCGAGCAGGTCGCTGCCGTAGACGAGCTTCACCCCGCCGCGCGCGGCCCGCTCCAGCCCCTCCAGGCCCGCCGTGAGCACCTCGTCGACCTTGCGCCAGCTCGCCTCGGACAGGCCGAACCCGCGGCCCTCCTCCTTGAGCGACCAGTAGGTGACGAGCGTCGGCACGAGGAACGCGTCGTGCGCGAGGAACAGCTCCACGCTGGCGTCGTCGAGCAGGTTGCCGTGCTCGATCGACCGCACGCCGACCTCCAGCGCCCGGTTGATCGCGCGGGCGGTGTAGGCGTGCGCGGCGACGTAGCGGTTGGCCGCCTCCGCCTCCTGCACGACCGCGCGCAGCTCCTCCACCGAGTACTGGGTCGAGTCGATCCGGTCGGTCGGCGAGCTGACGCCGCCGCCGGCCATCACCTTGATGTGGTGCGCCCCCTTGCGCAACTCGTCGCGGGCGGCGGTGCGCACCGCGTCCACGCCGTCGGCGATGCGGCCGAGCCCGGCGCAGCACTGGTTCGAGTCGTGCACGGTCGTTCCGGGGCCGCGCACGTCGCCGTGGCCGCCGGTCTGGCTCAGCGCCTTGCCGCAGAACAGCAGGCGCGGGCCGCGCAGGACGCCCTCGGCCTGCGCGAGCGACAGGCCCCAGTCGGCCCCGGAGGCGTCGCGCACGGTGGTGAACCCGCGGTCCAGCATCTGCGACATGGTGCGGGCGCTGTGCGCCGCCACGTAGGACGGCGACAGCGACGTGAGCGCGCCGAGGTCGGCGGTGGACGCGGTGACGTGGACGTGCGCGTCGACGAGGCCGGGCACGACCACCGCGCCGGCCGCGTCGAGCACCCGGGCGCCGGGCGCGGTCAGGTTCGGCCCCGCCTCCACGACCCGGCCGTCCTCGCAGCGCAGGTCGCCCTCGGCGTACTCGCCGGTGGCCGGGTCGAGGACCAGCGCGTCGCGCACGAGCAGGCTCACCGGGCACCCCCGACGGCCTCGCGCAGCGCCGGCACGGCGAGCGGCGCCAGGGCCTGCGCGGCGGCGACCGACCCGTCGTCGTAGGCGCCCTCGGCGTCGAGGATGTTCAGCACGCCGAGCACCCGCCCGTCCCGCTCGTCGACCACCGGCACGTTGACGATCGAGCCGCAGCCCAGGCTCTCGATCAGCTCGTGGTCGGCGAAGATCTCGCGCACCGCGGCGGCGTCGCGGCCGAAGAACGGCTCCGCGCCCTCGATGCAGCGCTCCAGCCACACCGCGGCGACCTCCACGGTCTTCTCCCCGCCGACGGGGTAGCGGTCGGGGTGGCTGCTGTGCACGCGGCGCAGCGCCCGACGCTCCGGCACCCAGGCCAGCACGGTGAACAGCCGCACGCCCACGCTGTCCCGCACCTTCTCCTCCAGCACGGCCAGGTCGGTCACGTCGCCATCTCCTTCGCGGTCTCGGCGGGTCCGCCCCGCTCGGTCAGGTCCTCCAGGGAGCGCCCGGCCGTGGACAGGCCGAACACCAGCACGCACACCACGCCGACCACGAGCACCGCCGTGGTCATGCCGAACACGCCCGCGAACCCGAGGCTCGCCGCGGTCAGCCCGATGATGGTGGGCGCGAGGATGCTGCCCACCCGGCCGAACGCGCTGGACAGACCGGTGCCGGTGGCCCTGATCCAGGTCGGGAACACCTCGGGCGTGTAGGAGTAGACGCCCGCGTAGGTGCCGTTGAGGAAGAACGAGAGCACCGCGCCCGCGACCGTGATGGTCAGCGGGGTCTCCATCTGGGACAGCCAGAACGCGCTGATCGCCGAGCCCGTCAGGTAGATCGCGATGGTGTTCTTGCGGTCCAGCTTCTCCGACAGCCACGCGGCGGAGAAGTAGCCGGGGATCTGCGCCAGGTAGATGATGATCGAGAACTCGAAGCTCTTGGTCACCGTGATGCCCTGCTGGATCAGCAGCGTGGGGATCCAGGAGAAGAAGCCGTAGTACGAGAACGTGATGACGAACCACACCAGCCAGATCACGGCGGTGCGCTTGGCCATCGCGGGGCTCCACATGAACTTCAGCGCGCGGCCGAACGTGACCTTCGGCGTCTCGGTGACCGGCCGCGCCGTCGTCTCGGGGACGGGCGGCAGCGCCTCGCCGGTGGCCTTCTCGACCCGGCGCTCCAGGTCGACGACGACCCGCTCCGCCTCGGCGTGGCGGCCCTGCTGGAGCAGGAACCTCGGCGACTCGGGCAGGGAGCGCCGCCACCACAGCAGCATCACGATCGGCAACGCGGTGATCAGCTGCGCGATGCGCCAGCCGTCCTCGGAGACCGGCACGACGAACCGGCCGATCAGGGCCGCCATCACGAAGCCGAACGAGAAGAACCCGGCCAGCGCGCCGACGAACCAGCCGCGCCGCTTGGCGGGGACGAACTCGGACAGGAACGGCGCGATGATGGCGCTCTCCGCGCCCGCGCCGGCGCCGGCCAGCACGCGGGCCACGAGGAACGTCTCGTAGTTGGGGGAGAAGGCCGCCACGACCGAGAAGACCGCGTAGAAGGCCAGCGCGTACATCATGACCTTCTTGCGGCCGATGCGGTCGCCGAGCAGGCCCGCGATGGCCGCGCCGAACAGGAAGCCGAACGGGGTGGCGGACCCGATGAGGCCGAGCTGGCCGTTGTCCAGGCCCCAGACCTGCTGGGCGCTGGGCAGGAGGAAGGCGACGACGGCCGAGTCCATGCCGTCGAAGGTGTAGCCGAGCCCGCCGATCAGCAGGAGGCCGTAGTGCGGACGGCTCAGCGGGAGCCTGTCCAAGCGAGCCAACAGGGTCATGGAGCGCCCTTCGGGGTCGTGACCAGCGAGTGGATGGCATGCAACGTATAGTTCAGATTCTGAAAAGCGCAATAGATGTTGCATCTTTGACGTCTCGCGACCGCGTACCGTGTCCGCCGTGCTGGGAGGGGCGAGATGACGGACCGTGCTGCCGCCGACGGCTTCGAGGAGTGGCTGCGCGGGCGCGTGCCCGAACGCGGCCTGCGACCCAAGGCCGCCGCGCTGCTGGAGGTGCTGCTGTCGCAGCCCAGGCGGGCGTCGTTCGGCTCGACCGCCGAACTGGCGCAGCTGGCCGGGGTGAACGTGGCGACGGTGACGCGCACCGCGCAGGCCCTCGGCTTCGCCGGCTGGCCCGCGCTCCAGCAGGAGCTGCGCGCCCGGTACCTGTCCTCCCTGAGCGCGCCCCAGGTGGCAGCCGAGCACCACGGCGTCGGCTCGCCCGGGTCGGCGTCGGTGCGCCGCGACCTCGACGGGCTCGCCCTGCTGCACCGGCGGCTCGACGAGGGCGTGGTCGTCACCATCGCGCACGCCGTGGCGAAAGCCCGGCGCACCGTGGTGATCGCCTCGGGGAGCTACGCGGCGGTGGGCATCGCGTTCGCGCACAACGCGCGGCTGGCCGGGTACGACGTGGTGGCGGTGTCCGCGAACGACGCCGACCTGGCCAACGCGGTCGCGTTCACCGGCCCCGACGACGTGCTGATCGCGATCAGCTTCTGGCGGCTGTACGAGAGCACGGTCCTCGCGGCCAACGAGGCCCGCTCGCGCGGCGCGCGGGTGTTCGCGGTGACCGACGCGGCCAGTCCCGCCCTCGCCGCGGCGGCCGAGGCGATGCTGATGGTGCCCGCCGAAGGCGTCGCGTTCTTCCCGTCGCTGACCGCGGGCATGGCCGTCGCGCAGGCCGTGGTCGCCCAGTTGGCCGCCGTGGACCCCGCCCGCACCGCCGCGTCCATCGAGGCGGCCGAGGCGATGTGGGCGAAGTTCGGCCTCCTGCACCGCCGGCCGAGCCAGTCGCCGAACGGCCGGTAGGACTTCGTCGGGCGCTCACGCCGCAGGGCTTCAGGCGTGCGGCGCGGCCGGGCGTCGGCCCACGCGGCACCGCTCGACCCGACGAAGTCCCAGCGGTCGCTCAGAGCTCGTCCAGGACCCTCCTGAGCTGCTCCTCGCTGCGGGACGTCTCGTCCCACCCGCGGCCGACCACCACGTACTCGACCGTGCCCGTGTCCTCGGTGGTGTCGTTGTAGATGATCACGCCGCGGTCCGATCCCCGCGTGAACAGCAGCCCGTGGTCGTCCAGGACCTTCGTGAGGACGTCGCACGCGGGCGCGGGCACGTCGATCTGCGAGGTGAGGACGTGGTGGTCGAGGTAGTCCTCACCCAGCAGCCGTCGTCCGATGGTGTCGATGCCGGTCGTGCCGCCGACCCGCCCGTTGAACTCGTTGAACAGCAGTTCGCCCGACGTGGTGACGATCGCGTCGATGTTCATCGGCCCGTGGTAGCCGAGTTGCTGCGCCACGATCGCGACCTGCTGCATGTACGCGCCCAGGTGCGCGTGCAGCCTGGGCGTGAGGTCCTGCGGCGGGTAGGTGCTGCCCTTCCACGTCTCCGCCATGCGCAGGTCGCTGTAGCTCATCAGCGTCGGGGCGCCGGTCTTCGGCACGAACACGTCGGCGGACAGCTCGCGGACCGACTCGTGGTAGACCTCGACGACGTTGTGGGCGGGACCGGCGCCGGCCGGCAGGTCGGGCACGTCCGTGAGGCCGAACGGCCCGAGCGCCGCCGCGACCGTCCCGCGGTCCGTCGCGGCCAGGTGGACCACGTAGTGGGCGCCGGCCTCCTTGCCCCCCTGGACCGTGGTCAGCAGGATGTTGCCGTCCCCGCCGGCGTTCACGTCCTGCTTGACGATGACGGCCCCGGTGCGGCCGAGCAGTTCCGACACGCAGTCGACCAGCTCGGGGCCGCGATCCACCACGCGCCCCTCCGCGACCGGGATGCCGAAGGCCGTCGCCATCGACCGGAAGACCGACTTCGAGTTGACGAGTTCCGCGGTCCCCTGCGCGAAGCGCACGGACTCCTCCGCGCCGATGCCGAGCAGGCGCTCCCAACCGGCGATGTCCCGGTCGTGGATGTAGCACTCCAGGCGCCACGGTTCCGCGGCGCCGCTCCCGGCCATGAGGCGGCGCAGGTCCTCGACCAGCCGGGGGCGCCCGCCGGAGTACCACCCGTCGCCGGGGTAGTCGCGCAGGGAGAGCACCGTGGGGGGCGACGCGAGGCCGAGCAGCTCGGCGACGTACGACAGCCACGCCTCACCGACCCTGCCCGGGATGATCGCTATGTCGCCCTCGTCCATCGACCACAGCATCCGGTTGGCGAGGAAGCGGTAGGAGTCCTTCGCGTCATCCGGGACGTCATCCCACCGTGCCGCCATCGCGCGGCTGGTCGAATTGGCGAACATCAACTTTGGCAACGGTCGTTCTCCCTGTTCGGAGTGGCGATCGGCATTCCGGATGAAGTTCCGGGCCTCGGCGTTGAATTCGACGGTGCGCGTGTCCGTCCGATCCTCGACGAGGCCCGACCCGCACGCCATGTTTCCGGGACCTCCGAGAGGCTGTCTTCTTCCAGGGTGCTCTCGTGGAACTCCGTGAGGGCAGCTTGGAAGAAGCGCCGGCCGGTTGCCCCTGTCAAGTTGGTTACGTCGCAGAGCGCTTGCTGTCGGGGCCGTTCGCAGGGAGTGGTGAAGGTCGTGAAATACGATTCCGTCATGTCCGACGTCATGGATGTCAGAGCCGAGTACATCCATGCCCGATGGACGTTCGTCGACGGGGCGAGAATGGTTTCGCTGCTGAGCTCCCTCGGCGCGACGGACGAGGACTTCGAGCGGCTGAAGCTGGTGAGCGACCGGTTGGAAACGGACCCCACGCTGCCTTTCCGCAGGAGCAGGAACGGGCGGGTCTGCCTGGACGCGCAGGCGCGGCGCGGATACCGGCTGGAATCACAGCCCTTCATCCTCTCCCGCAAGGAGGACTTCGTCCGGCACGACTCGGAGACGCTGCGCAGGTTCGCCGAGGTGCAGGACGACCTGCAGTCGAACACCGCGCTGCAGGCGATGCTCATCTTCAAGTTCCTGGTCGTCCACGGTGTGGACATAGCGCGGCGGCCCCACCTGGACTACGGGCGCGCCGAGTGGATCTGCACCCTGTTCAACCTCAGGACCCTCACGACCCCGGACCTGCTGGGCGAACCGGCGCTGGAGGGCGTGCACTCCGACGGGGTGGACCACACGATGACCACGTTCCTCTCCTCGCGGAACATGACCGCCGACAGCGCGGAGACCATCCTCCACGACATGAGCGAGGTCAACGGTCGTCGGTGGCACGAGACGAATCCCGAATTGGTCAAGGGGAGGGCGCGGCACCGCGACTTCCTGGACACCTTGATGGTCGTCGACCACGAGTACAAGCACAGCGTCTCGCCGGTCTACCCGATCGACGACGCGGAGCCGGCCGTCCGGGACATGCTCATCTTCTTCACCAGGAAGCCCGCCGTGGAGGGGCACGTCTCCTTCCGGTACGACTCCACCACCCCGCACCGGACCCTGCCCATGTCGTTCGACATTCCCGCGACCCCTCCCCGGATCGACGCCGACGGACTGATCGGAGTGACACCGTGACAGACGACGCGCCTTCACCGGCCGAGACCGTCGAGCGCGTGTGGTACGACGGCAGCTGCCACTGCGGCGGGGTGAAGTTCTCCGCGGCGGCCAGCCGGAACCTGACCATCACGCTGTGCAATTGCGGGATCTGCTACCGGCACGGCCACCAGGAACTGATGGTCCCGGAGGAGCGGTTCACGCTGCACGAGGGACAGCAGTTCCTCAAGCCCTACCGGTTCGGCGACCGCGTCGCGGACCACACCTTCTGCGCGGTCTGCGGTGTCCTGCCGTTCTACCGCCCCCGGTCGCACCCGACCGGTTACTTCAGCGTCAACGCGCGCTGCCTCGACCTCGGCCCCGCGGAGCACATCGAGTTCGTGGAATTCGACGGTCAGAACTGGGAGGCGAGCATCGCCGCCGGGAAACACGTGCTGACGGAGTAGGTGACATCCCGGGTGTGGAGAGGTTCCGACGGCATCACGGTCGATTCGCTGCGCGAGCGCGGTGCGCTCAAGTGGGACACGGCCGGTCCGGACAGGCTGGCGGCGTGCGTCGCCGAAATGGACTTCGGGACCGCGCCCGAGGTCGCGGAGGCGTTGCACGACGCGGTGAACCGGAACCAGGTCGGTTACCTGACGCCCCGGCTGACGGCGCGGCTGGCCGAGGCGTGCGCCGCCTGGCAGCACGACAGGTACGGGTGGGACCTGTCGCCCGCGGACGTGCGGCCGTTGCCGGACGTCATCCGAGCCCTGCACATCGCCGTCGAGTGCTTCTCCCGCCCCGGCTCCGCCGTCATCGTGCCGGTGCCCGCGTACACGCCCTTCCTGGTCGTGCCCCGCCTGCTCGGTCGGCGCGTCATCCAGGTCGGGATGGTCGAGTCCGGGGGGCGCTACGGCTACGACCTGGACGCGCTCGACCGCGCCTTCGCGGCGGGCGGGAACCTGCTCGTCCTCTGCAACCCCCACAACCCCCTCGGCACGGTCGCGGAGCGCGGCGAACTGCTGGCCATCGCCGAGGTCGTCGAACGCCATCGCGGCCGGGTGTTCTCCGACGAGGTCCACGCGCCCCTCGTCTACCGCGGGCACCACCACGTCCCGTACGCGACCACCTGCGACGCCGCGGCGGGGCACGCGATCACGGCCACGTCCACGTCGAAGGCGTGGAACGTGGCCGGCCTGAAGTGCGCCCAACTGCTGACCGGCAACGAAGCCGACCGGAAGCGGTGGGGCGAACTCGGTCGGCTGCACACCGACGGCACCGCCACACTGGGCGTCCTGGCCGCCACGACCGCGTACCTGAGCGGTGGGCCGTGGCTCGACGCGGTGCTCGCTCGACTGGACCGGAACCGCCACCTGCTGGCCGAGTTGCTCGACTCGCACCTGCCGAAGGCCCGCTACACCCCGCCCGAAGGCACCTACCTGGGCTGGCTCGACCTCCGCGACCACCCGCGGTCCGCGGACATCGTCGAACGCGCGCGGGTAACCGTGCTGGACGGCGCCGAGTTCGGCCCGCCCGGCGTGGGTTTCCTCAGGCTCAACTTCGCCACGACCCCCGCTATCCTCGCCGAGATCGTGCAACGGCTGGCTCACGCGGCCGGGGCGGCGGACCCGGTCCGGTCGCCGGCACGCGGTAACCCAGTCCACTGAGGACCAGTCGATCCCGGTCGCGTGGTCGACCGGTCACCCCTGGAGGCGGAGTCGTGATGAGCGCCGTAGTGCCCGAGCCGGCGCGGGTGGTGGACGCGTCATGACCGTGGACGTGCCGGGGCGCGAACGACGAACCGACGACTTGCTCCGCTCCCACCGGGGTTTCCGCCTGCTGTTCGCCGCCGATGCGATCAGCCGCACCGGCAGCCAGGTCACGCTCGTCGCGCTGCCGCTGGTCGCGGTGCTCGTGCTGCACGCCTCCCCCCAGCAGGTGGGACTCCTGGTGGCGTCGAGCACGATCGCCTTCCTCGTCGTCGCGCTGCCCGCCGGGGTCTGGGTGGACCGGTTACCGCAGCGGCCGGTGATGGTGGCCGCCGAGCTGATCCGCGCGCTGGCGCTCGTGTCGGTGCCGGTGACAGCGCTGTTCGGGGTGCTCAGCCTCGTGCAGCTGTACGTGGTCGCCCTGGTGATCGGTTTCGGCAACGTCTTCTTCGACGTGGCCCAGCAGAGCTACGTCTCGCGCCTGTTGGGGAAGGACCGCTTGCAGGCCGCCTTCAGCAAGCTGGAGGTGACGGGGAACGGGAGCCTGCTCGTCGGGTCGTCCGCGGGAGGGGTGCTGGTCCAACTGATCACCTCCTCGGGCGCGGTGGCGTTCAACGCGGCCTGCCACCTGGTTTCCGCCGGGCTGCTCGGCAGGATCCGGCCACGGGAACCGGAGGTCCTGCGGCTCGGTGAGCGGCCCCGACTGCGCCGGGAGATCACCACCGGGATGCGTTACGTCATGGGCCAGCCGATTCTCCGGCGCGTCGTGGTCCACGGCATGATCGCCTTGTTGTTCGAGTACGCGCTGCTCACCGTCCAGCCGCTGCTGCTGGTGGGCACGCTCGGCCTGCAACCCGCGGTCTACGGCCTGGTGACCGCGGCCGTCGCGGTCGGCGGGGTCGTCGGGAGCGTGCTCGCCAACCGCGTGATCTCGAAACTCGGGATAGCCCGCACGCTGTGGCTGCCGTTCGTCGTGACGTTCCCGCTGCTCCTGGTCATGCCGCTGGTGGGTGGTGGCTGGCTGGTGGCGCTCTACCCCCTCGGCTACGCCGCCTACATCGGTGGCAGCGCCGTCCAGAACGTCGCACAGCTCACCTACCGCCAGGCCATCTGCCCGCCCGAATTGCACGGCCGGATGAACTCCACCATGCGGTTCCTGATGTGGGGCATGATGCCGGTCGGCGGGTTGCTCGGGGGCTTTCTGGTCCAGGCCGTCGGAGACCGCAACGCCCTCTGGGTGTGCGTCGTCGGGATGCTGGCCAGCGTCCTGCCCATGCTCGGGAAATCGGTTTTCCGGCTGCCTCGGGATGCCGGCATCGACCAGGGACGATGAGGTCCTGCTGGACGAGGACGAACAGGGGCAGGCGGCCAGCGCCGGGGTGGGGGGTGGGTGGTCGGTGGAGCAGGTTCTGGCGTGGCCTCTGGGCGGGGTCGATGTGTCGGGGTGGTGTTGGATGTGGTGGGCGTCGCGCCACTGGGGTGGTCGGTGGCAGTCGGGGAAGGCGCAGGCCCGGTCGCGGGCGTGCAGCGCGCGGCGTTGGGCGGTGCTCACGGTCCGCTTGGCGCGGCCGGGGTCGAGCACTTCGGACGCCCCGCCGAGGACGACGGGGAGGACTGTGGCGTCGCAGGCGGTGCGGCGGGCTTGGGCGGCGCTGAGGTGGTGGTCGCCGTCGAGCACCGCGTGCCCGACGCCCCGGCGCAGGGTGTCGTGGTCGATGGTGACGCTGATGTGCGGCCGTTCTCCGGCTTCGGTGGGCAGGTCGCCCGACCGCGAAGCCAGTGCGACCAGGTCGGCGAACGCCTCACCGCGCCGTCGTGCCGCGTCGCGGGGGCCGTCCGGGTGGGGTGTGGGGAGTGGTTCGAGCATCGCGGTGAACCGCGCGCCGGTCTCGGCGGACAGTTCGCCGAAGAATTCGAGTCGTCCGCCGGGCAGGTCGCGCAGGTGCAGCACGTCGCCGGTCTTGGCGGCGGGTTCGTCCACCTCGTCCACGCGGTCCTGTTCGGCG
>NZ_NSDM01000049.1 GCF_030852425.1 Saccharothrix longispora | reverse complement strand
TGTTCTGTCCTGTGAGGTTGGGGACGCGGCTGGCGGGTGGTTGGCCCTTGAGCGCGGTGTGGCCGCGGTGGTGATTGTAGGTGTGCAGCCATCGCGGCAGTGCCGCTCGTCGTTCGGTTTCGCTGCGGTATGCCTGGGCGTAGGCCCATTCGTCGAGCAGGGTTCGGTTGTAGCGTTCGACCTTGCCGTTGGTCTGGGGGCGGTAGGCGCGGGTGCGTTTGTGGGTGATGCCCGCCTGGGTGAGGGTGTCGCGCCACAGGTGTGAGCGGTAGCAGGAGCCGTTGTCGGTCAGGACCCGCTTGACCGTGATGCCGGCGGCCTGGAAGAACGCCTGTGCCCGGGTCCAGAACGCGGCGGCGGTCTGTCGGGTCTCGTCGGGCAGGATCTCGGTGTAGGCCAGCCGGGAGTGGTCGTCCACGGCGTTGTGCAGGTAGGAGTAGCCCAGGTTGGGGCGGCCGTGGACTTTGCGCGGCCTGCCCGGGTCGCGGTGGGCGGAGCTGTTGCGCCCGCCGGTCTGCCGGCCGTGGACCTTGTGGCCGCCGCCGTCGGGGATGTTGCCGAGCTTCTTGATGTCGACGTGGACCAGGTCGCCGGGCGCGGCGTGTTCGTAGCGGCGCACCGGCGCGGCGGTGGCGCGGTCCAGGTGCGCAAGCCGGGCCAGGCCGAAGCGGCGCAGCACCCGGTGCACCGTGGAGGGGTTGAGCCCGAGCAGGTGGGCGATGCGGGCCGGTCCCCACCGACGCGCCAGGCGGACCTTCACGATCCGCCGCTCACGCCGGGTCGGTAGCCGGCGCGGGCTGTGGTGCGGGCGGCTGGAGCGGTCGACCAGACCCGCCTCCCCGTGCTCGCGGTAACGCCGGGCCCAGCGGGCGGCGGTGGTCGGCGAGACCTGGAACCGCTCGGCCGCGCGTCGCAACGGCCACCCGTCCTGCACGACACACCGGGCCAGGCGCAGCCGGCCCGCCGGGGTCAGCGGTGCGTTAGCGTGGGTCACGAGGGCCTCCGTCGGTTTGGTGTAGACGTCGCAATCCACACCGAACCCGGAGGCCCTCCCTCATTCCAACATCATCCGACTACGTGTCGGACCGCCCACAACCTCCCAGGGCAGTACA
>NZ_NSDM01000048.1 GCF_030852425.1 Saccharothrix longispora | reverse complement strand
GTGTTCCCAAGTAGCAGCGTACTCGTGAAATTCGCTGTGAATCTGGCGGGACCACCCGCTAAGCCTGAATACTACCTGGTGACCGATAGCGGACTAGTACCGTGAGGGAAAGGTGAAAAGTACCCCGGGAGGGGAGTGAAATAGTACCTGAAACCGTGTGCCTACAATCCGTCGGAGCCTTTAGGGGTGACGGCGTGCCTTTTGAAGAATGAGCCTGCGAGTTAGTGCTGCGTGGCGAGGTTAACCCGTGTGGGGTAGCCGTAGCGAAAGCGAGTCCGAATAGGGCGTCTGTAGTCGCGTGGTCTAGACCCGAAGCGGAGTGATCTAGCCATGGCCAGGGTGAAGCGTGGGTAAGACCGCGTGGAGGCCCGAACCCACCAGGGTTGAAAACCTGGGGGATGAGCTGTGGTTAGGGGTGAAAGGCCAATCAAACTCCGTGATAGCTGGTTCTCCCCGAAATGCATTTAGGTGCAGCGTCGTGTGTTTCGTGCCGGAGGTAGAGCACTGGATGGTCTAGGGGGCCCACAAGCTTACCGAAATCAACCAAACTCCGAATGCCGGTACGTGAGAGCGCGGCAGTGAGACTGCGGGGGATAAGCTTCGTAGTCGAGAGGGAAACAGCCCAGAACGCCGGCTAAGGCCCCTAAGTGTGTGCTAAGTGGGAAAGGATGTGGGGTCGCCCAGACAACCAGGAGGTTGGCTTAGAAGCAGCCACCCTTTAAAGAGTGCGTAATAGCTCACTGGTCAAGTGGTCCTGCGCCGACAATGTAGCGGGGCTCAAGCACACCGCCGAAGCCGTGTCATTCCGGTTATGCCGGGATGGGTAGGGGAGCGTCGTTCAGCCGTTGAAGCGCCGGAGTGATCCAGGTGTGGAGGCTGGACGAGTGAGAATGCAGGCATGAGTAGCGAAAGCAGAGTGAGAAACTCTGCCGCCGGATGACCAAGGGTTCCTGGGCCAGGCTAATCCGCCCAGGGTAAGTCGGGACCTAAGGCGAGGCCGACAGGCGTAGTCGATGGACAACGGGTTGATATTCCCGTACCCGTGTGAACGCGCCCATGGCGAGGCTTGTGATACTAACCGCCCGAAGCCCGGGTCTGATTCTTCGGATGAGGACCCGACGTGGAGCGCGGGACCTGAACTTGTAGTAGTCAAGCGATGGGGTGACGCAGGAGGGTAGCTCCGCCAGTGAGTGGTAGTACTGGTGTAAGCGTGTAGGCCG
>NZ_NSDM01000047.1 GCF_030852425.1 Saccharothrix longispora | reverse complement strand
TCGACACCGGGATGTCCGCGCGACCAGGGTTCCTGGGTGGCGGCGTCGCGGCCGGGCAGGACCGCGGCACGTCGGCCTGTCCCGGCGTCGATGACGGTCGTGGCGTAGCGGTGGCGGCGCAGGGCGAAGTCGTCCACGCCGATCACCCGCGGAACCGTCAACTCGGGCAGCGGCAGGCGCCGTAGACGGCGCAACGCGGTGCTGCGGGACACCGGCAGGGCCGACAGACCGGCCTGGCGCGCGGCCGTCCGGCCGCACAACTCCCGCGCCACCTGGGACATCCGCCGGCCGAGCCGCATCGTGCGGCGCTGGTGGCGCTCCAGCAGTCCCGGACCCTGTTCCCGGAAGTCTGCCGTCGACAGCCCAGGGCCGAGCAGACCAGCCGCCGCACGCGCAGATGCACGACCACCTGACGGTCGTCGACCGGCACGTCCTTCCACGTCCGATGGTGATAGCCGTGCGCCTTCGCCGTCGCGGTCCCGCACACCGGACACGGCACGGCCGCAGACCCGTTCGGACCTCCGCGGAGCCGTTCGGGCAGGGAACTCCGTCAGACCGGGCAGCGCGGAGTGGGCCCCGGAAACGCCGACGAGCGGTGTCCGGGGCGGCAGGGCCCCGGACACCGCTCGTCGAGCCGGGCGTCAGATGACGTAGAAGCTCGGCCCGGGGACGCCGTGGATTTCGGCGCCGCGCGAGCTGTTGTAGATGGACGAACCCAGGTAGCGGCTCCCGCTGTAAACGTCGAAGCGCTCGTTGGTCCCGTTGCCACCGAACCAGGACGTGAGGCACGCGACGTTGTTCGGCGTCTTGGCCGGGGTGATGGACACACCGCCGCGACCGGGGAACTTGACGGTGATGAAGAAGTCCTTGCCCGTGCAGACCTTGATCGTGCCGGGCGTCGCCGCCTGGGCCTGCCCGGCGCCGAGCACCGAGAGCGCCAACCCCGTGGCGGCGGTCAGCCCCGCCAGCGCGACGCGACGCGACTTCGACTTGCGCATTGCTCCTCCACATCTTCGTGCTTACCCGGTCACGGCGGGAGCGCCGCGCCGGACACCTCCGGTCGACCGCCGGAGCGGCGGTCGACCGCTCATCCCGGCGGGATCGCGACCCGCGCGGTCCCGGTGACGTCGACGAGCGCCGGGCGGGCGCCCGCGAGCCGGCACAACAGCTCGACATCGGCGAGCACCTCGCCGTCCCAGCCGACCCCGAAAACCGACTCACCGTCG
>NZ_NSDM01000046.1 GCF_030852425.1 Saccharothrix longispora | reverse complement strand
CGGCGGTGTGCACGTCGGTGTGGCCGGCGCGCCCACCACGCACCACCACAGCCCGGACACCCGCATCCTCCAGGACGTCGACGACCGCCTGGGCACGCGGACCCGTCACCTCCAACAACGGCCAGCCGGCCGGTCGCGCACCGCCGTCCGCCGACACTTCCCGTGCCAGCGCGGTCAACTCCGCCGGATCCACCACACCCGCGTCCGGCACCGACAACCGCGGCGCCACACCCCACCGTGCGCCATCGGCACCCTCCGCCTCGATCCGCCAGTCCACGAACACGTCCGCACCACCCGCACGCCCGCCCTCGACCACCGAGGACGGGACACCACCTCGCCGCAACGCCGGCTGGACAGCCTGGGCACGGGTGCCCGACACCACCACCACCGGAAACGGGCGGCCGACCTCACGCCGAGCGCGCACCGACGTCCGCAGGTCCTCCACCAGCGCGTCGATCTCGTCACGCTGCGTGGTCGTCAACTCCCACGCATTCGGCGCGAAGTCCAACGACACCGGATGACCCGGGTGCTCCGCGACCCCCCGCGACCTCGGCGTCGCCCGCCAGAACAACTCCACCGGGAACGCCCCGGAACCCGTCGACGACGGAGGCGCGGACCACTCGACCCACACCTCCGTCACCCCCGAGGGCGTGGTCGACTCCGTACCGGTCACGACCTCGACCGGCAGGTTCACCCCCTCCTGCACCAGCCGACCTTCGATCATCCGGCCAACATTGAGGGCATAGGTACCCGTCACCCGCACCTCGGGGCCCAGGAGGCCGCGCTCGACACGCACCCGCTCCTGCTCCGCCAGCACCTCGACAAAAGCGTGCAAAGCCTTTTCCTGCGCGACTTTCAAGCTCCCGGTGCCCGCGGCCTTGAACAGCACCAGATCGGCCTCGTCGACCCAGGCGTTCGACCTCCGCCGATAGACCGGTCCGTTCACATCGCTCACCAGGACCGCGTCGACCGGAGCCACCGGGGCATCGGCAAAGGTGTGCACGTCGGTGTGGCCGGCACGCCCACCACGCGCCACCACAGCCTCGAAACCCACCTCCCCCAGGGCGTCGACCACCGCCTGGGCACGCGCGCCCACCACCTCCAGCACAGGCCAGCCGTCGGCCTGGATGCCCTCCGCCGCCAGATTCCCCGCCAAGACGTCCAACCCCTCGGCGGAGACCTCCACCGCGTCCGGCAAGGACAACACCGGATCCGCACCCCACCGCGAGCTCAACCGCTCGACGTCGACACCCCCGACACCGGCGTGCCAGTCCACGAACACATCCACACCGTCGACACGACCACCACCGACCACCGAG
>NZ_NSDM01000045.1 GCF_030852425.1 Saccharothrix longispora | reverse complement strand
CGATGGTCCGGTTCGGTTCTTTCAGAACCGCACAGTGGATGCGTAGCATGTTTGTGAGCAAGTCCTCGGCCTATTAGTACCGGTCAACTCCAGCCGTTACCGACCTTCCATCTCCGGCCTATCAACCCAATGGTCTCTTGGGGGCCTTAACCCACGAAGGGTGGGATACCTCATCTAGGAACGAGCTTCCCGCTTAGATGCTTTCAGCGGTTATCCCTTCCGAACGTAGCCAACCAGCAATGCCCTTGGCAGGACAACTGGCACACCAGAGGTCCGTCCGTCCCGGTCCTCTCGTACTAGGGACAGCCTTCCGCAAGTATCCTACGCGCGCGGCGGATAGGGACCGAACTGTCTCACGACGTTCTAAACCCAGCTCGCGTACCGCTTTAATGGGCGAACAGCCCAACCCTTGGGACCTACTCCAGCCCCAGGATGCGACGAGCCGACATCGAGGTGCCAAACCATGCCGTCGATATGGACTCTTGGGCAAGATCAGCCTGTTATCCCCGGGGTACCTTTTATCCGTTGAGCGACCACGCTTCCACAAGCCATGGCCGGATCACTAGTTCCGACTTTCGTCCCTGCTCGACCTGTCGGTCTCACAGTCAAGCCCCCTTGTGCACTTGCACTCGACACCTGATTGCCAACCAGGCTGAGGGAACCTTTGAGCGCCTCCGTTACTCTTTGGGAGGCAACCGCCCCAGTTAAACTACCCACCAGGCACTGTCCCTGATCCGGATCACGGACCGAGGTTAGACATCCAGTACGACCAGAGTGGTATTTCAACGACGACTCCACAACCACTGGCGTGGCCGCTTCACAGTCTCCCACCTATCCTACACAAGCCGAACCGAACACCAATACCAAGCTATAGTAAAGGTCCCGGGGTCTTTCCGTCCTGCCGCGCGTAACGAGCATCTTTACTCGTAGTGCAATTTCGCCGGGCCTGTGGTTGAGACAGTCGAGAAGTCGTTACGCCATTCGTGCAGGTCGGAACTTACCCGACAAGGAATTTCGCTACCTTAGGATGGTTATAGTTACCACCGCCGTTTACTGGCGCTTAAGTTCTCAGCTTCGCCCCGAAGAGCTAACCGGTCCCCTTAACGTTCCAGCACCGGGCAGGCGTCAGTCCGTATACATCGTCTTGCGACTTCGCACGGACCTGTGTTTTTAGTAAACAGTCGCTTCTCGCTGGTCTCTGCGGCCGAAAAATCCTAGCCCGCAAGGGGCTTCAAATCCCTCGGCCCCCCTTCTCCCGAAGTTACGGGGGCATTTTGCCGAGTTCCTTAACCACAGTTCGCCCGATCGCCTCGGTATTCTCTACCTGACCACCTGTGTCGGTTTGGGGTACGGGCCGCATGAACACTCACTAGAGGCTTTTCTCGGCAGCATGGGATCACTCTACTTCGCCTCAATCGGCTATGCATCACGTCTCAGCCT
>NZ_NSDM01000043.1 GCF_030852425.1 Saccharothrix longispora | reverse complement strand
GACCCCTTCGAACCCGGCGGACGCATGTACCGCACCGGCGACCTCGTCGCCTGGCGAACCGACGGCACCCTCGACTTCCTCGGCCGCGCCGACGACCAGGTCAAGATCCGCGGCTTCCGCGTCGAGCCCACCGAGGTGCGGGCGGTCGTCGAGCGGCACCCCGGCGTGCGGGAGTGCGCGGTGGTGGTGCGCGAGGACCGACCCGGCGACAAGCGGCTCGTCGCCTACGTCGTCGCCCCCGGCACCCCCGTCGCGGACCTGCGCGCCCACACCGCCGACCTCCTCCCCGACCACCTCCGCCCCACCGCCTACGTCCCGCTCGACGCACTGCCGCTCACCCCCAACGGCAAGCTCGACCGCGCCGCCCTGCCGGCGCCGGACCGGGTCGTCACGCCCCGGCGGGCCGCGCGCGGCGCCCGCGAGGAGATCCTGCGCGGCCTGTTCGCGGACGTGCTGGGCCTGCCCGAGGACCGGGTCGGCCCGGCGGACGACTTCTTCGCGCTCGGCGGCCACTCGTTGCTGGCGGCGAAGCTCACCGGCCGGGTGCGCGCCGCGTTCGGCGTGGAGATCGGCGTGCGGGACGTGTTCACCGCTCCCGTGGTGGCCGACCTGGCGCTGCGCCTGGACGGTGCCGCCGCCGCACGGCCCGCGCTGGTCGCCGGCGACCGGCCCGACCGCCCGGCGCTGTCCCCCGCCCAGGCCCGGCTGTGGTTCCTCGACCAGGTCGACGGCGGCACCGCATACAACGTGCAGTTCGCGGCCCGGGTCACCGGGCCGGTGGACGCCGCCGCCCTGGACCTGGCCGTCACCGACGTGGTCCGGCGGCACGAGCCGCTGCGCACCACCTACCCGTCCGTCGACTCCGAGCCGCACCAGCACGTGCTGCCCGAGGACGCCGTCGGGTCCGTCCTCACCGTGCACGACGTCGCGCCCGACGAGGTGGACGCGGTGGTCCGCGCCGAGTCCGGGCACGTGTTCGACCTCGCCGGTCGACCGCCGATCCGGGTGCACCTGCTCAGCACCGGCGAACGGGACCACGTGCTGCTGGTGACGCTGCACCACATCGCGGGCGACGGCTGGTCGCTGCGCCCGCTGCTGGCCGACCTGGCCGCCGCCTACACCGCCCGCCTCGGCGGGCGTGCCCCGGGGTGGACGCCGCTGCCGGTGTCCTACGTGGACTACGCGCGCTGGCAGCAGGACCTGCTCGGCGACGCCGCCGACCCGACGTCCCGCCTGGCCCGCGACCTCGCGCACTGGCGGTCCGCGCTGGCCGGCCTGCCCGAGGGCCTGGACCTGCGCACCGACCACCCCCGGCCGCCGGTGGCGAGCCACCGGGGCGGGTCGCTGCCGCTGCGCGTGCCCGACGGGGTGCGCCGGGCGCTGGCCGACCTGGCCCGCGCGCGGGGCGTGACGCTGTTCATGGTGCTCCAGGCCGCGTTCGCGACCCTGCTCACCAGGATGGGCGCGGGCACCGACATCCCCATCGGCACCCCCGTCGCCGGACGCACCGACGAAGCCCTCGACGACCTCGTCGGGTTCTTCGTCAACACCCTCGTGCTGCGCACCGACACCTCCGGCGACCCCACCTTCACCGAACTGCTGGCCCGCGTCCGCGACACCGACCTCGCCGCCTACGACCACCAGGACGTGCCCTTCGAACGGCTCGTGGAGGAACTGAACCCCGTCCGCGACTCCGCGCGGCACCCGCTGTTCCAGGTGATGGTGGTGCTCCAGAACAACGCGTCGGCGGCCGTGGACCTGGCGGGCGCGGCGTGCGTGCCGGAGCCCGTGCCGAACACGACCGCCAAGTTCGACCTGACGCTGGCCGCGACCGAGACCGCGGACGGGATCGGCGGGTACCTGGAGTACGCCGCGGACCTGTTCGACCGCGACTCCGCCGAACGCCTCCTCGACCGCTTCACCTGGCTGCTCGCCGCCGTCGCGGCCGACCCCCACCGCCCCGTCACCTCCCTCGACCTGCTGACCTCCGCCGAGCGGCACGACGTGCTGGTGACGTGGAACGACGGCGGACCCGCCGCCCCGGCCGCGACGGCCCACGCGCTGGTCGCCGAGCAGGCACGCCGCACGCCCGGGGCCACGGCCCTGGTCTGCGGCGCGGAGCGCGTCACGTACGCCGAACTGGTCGACCGGTCGAACCGGCTGGCCCACCACCTCGTCGCGGCCGGTGTCCGGCCCGGCGACGTGGTCGGGGTGCTGCTGGACCGGGGCCCCGACCTGGTGGTCGCCGTGTTGGCCGTGCTGGGCAGCGGTGCCGGCTGCACCGTGCTCGACCCGAGGTTCCCCGCCGACCGGCTGCGCGCCGTGGTGGCGCGGACCGCCGCGCCGGTGGTGGTCACGTGCACCGACCTCGCCGGGATGCCGGCCGGGGTCGCCCCGGTCCTGGTCGACGCCGAGTCGGACGTGATCGCCGCGCGTCCCGGCGGCGCCCCGGACGTCGCCGTGGACCCCGCCGACGTGGCGCTGGTGATGTTCACCTCCGGTTCCACGGGCGAGCCGAAGGGCGTGCTGTCCACCCACGAGGCCCTGGTGCGCACGCTGACCGGGCAGGACTACGTCGACTTCGCGGCCGACGACGTGTGGTTGCAGTGCTCCCCCGTCTCCTGGGACGCCTTCGCCCTCGAACTGTTCGGCCCGTTGCTGCACGGCGCGACGTGCGTCCTCCAGCCCGGCCACGTGACGGACCCGGCGGTCATCGCCGACCTGCTCACCGCGCACCGCGTCACCACCGCGCACCTGTCCGCGAGCCTGCTCAACCACCTGCTCGACGAGCACCCCGACGCCCTGCGCGATGTCCGGCAGCTGATGACCGGCGGCGAACCCGCGTCCGTGGCGCACGTCCGCCGACTGCTCGACGCACGCCCCGACCTGCGGCTGGTCAACGGGTACTCGCCCGTCGAGAACATGATCTTCACCCTGTGCCACCACGTCCGGCCCGAGGACACCGCGCGGGCCACCATCCCCGTCGGCTCGCCGATCGCGGG
>NZ_NSDM01000042.1 GCF_030852425.1 Saccharothrix longispora | reverse complement strand
GGTCGTTGGAGATGGTGGCGGCGGTGTTGGCGGTGACGAAGGCGGGTGCGGCGTACCTGCCGATCGACCCGGGGTACCCGGCGGACCGGATCGGGTACATGCTCACCGACGCCGCCCCGAGCCTGCTGATCACCGACCGGGCCACCTCGACGCGGCTGCCGGAGGCGGCGGGCGTCGTCGTGCTCGACCTCGACGACGACGCGGTGGCCGCCGCGGTGGCGGAGCAGCCCGGCGACCCCGTCACCGACCGGGACCGGATCGCGCCGCTGCTGCCCGCGCACCCCGCCTACGTGATCTACACGTCCGGTTCCACCGGGCGCCCCAAGGGCGTCGTGGTCGGCCACGAGGGCCTGGCGAGCCTGTCCGCGTACCTGATCCGGACCTTCGGGATCGGGCCGGAGTCGCGGGTGGCCCAGGTGGCCTCGCTGAGCTTCGACGCGGCCGTCATGGAACTGCTGATGTCGTTGCCCGCCGGCGCGACGCTGGTCCTCCCCGAGTCGAGGCAGCTCGCCGGGGAGGTGCTGGCCGAGGCGCTGCACGACCTCCGGGCCAGCCACGCCCTGGTGGGACCGGCCTCCCTCGCCGGTGCGGCCCCCGAACAGCTGCCCGGGCTGGAGTGCCTGATGGTCGGCGGTGAGGCCTGCCCGGGAGAGGTGGTGGCCGAGTGGTCGGGGGGCAGGCGGATGTTCAACGCCTACGGCCCGACCGAGGCGACGGTGTGCGTGACGATGAGCGGGCCGCTGTCCGGGGTGGACGCCCCGCCGATCGGGAAACCGATCTGGAACGCCCGGGTGTACGTGCTGGACGAGCGCCTGGAAGCGGTGCCGCCGGGCGTGCCGGGCGAGCTGTACCTGGCCGGTCCGGGCCTGGCGCGGGGGTACCTGAACCAGCCCGGGCTGACCGCGCAGCGGTTCGTGGCCTGCCCCTTCTCGTCCGGGGAACGCATGTACCGGACCGGCGACCTGGCGCAGTGGCGGGAGGACGGCGAGCTGGAGTACCTGGGCCGGGTGGACCAGCAGGTCCAGGTCCGCGGTTTCCGCATCGAGCCGGGCGAGATCGAGGCCGTGCTCGCCGCGCAGCCCGGGGTGGCCCAGGCCGTCGTCGTGGCCCGCGAGGACCGGCCGGGCGACCAGCGCCTGGCGGGCTACGTCGTGCCCGCGCCGGGGAGCCGGGTGGACCCGGCCGTGATCCGGGCCGCCGCGGCCCGGGTGCTGCCCGTCTACATGGTGCCCGCCGCGGTGGTGGTCCTCGACGCGCTGCCGTTGTCGGTCAACGGGAAGCTCGACCGGAAGGCCCTGCCCGCGCCGACGTTCGCCGCCGGGACCGGGCGGGGGCCGTCCACCCCTGCCGAGGAGATCCTGTGCGAGCTGTTCGCCGAGGTGCTGGGCGTGGACCGGGTCGGCGTGGACGACGGGTTCTTCGACCTGGGCGGCCACTCGCTGCTGGTGGCCCGGCTGATCAGCCGGGTGCGGTCGGTGCTCGGGGTGGAGCTGGAGATCCGGACGGTCTTCGACCACCCGACGGTCGAGTCGCTGGCGAAGTCGCTGGACGCGGCCGGGCAGGCGTGGCCGGCCCTGGAGCGGGCCGACCGGCCCGACCGCCTGCCGTTGTCGTTCGCCCAGCAGCGGTTGTGGTTCCTGGACCGGCTGGAGGGGCCGAGCACCACCTACAACGTGCCGTTCGCGTGGCGGCTGCGCGGGCCGGTGGACGCGGTCGCGCTGAGCGCGGCGCTGCGTGACGTGGTCGGCCGGCACGAGGCGCTGCGGACGGTGTTCCCGGTGGTGGACGGGCAGCCGTACCAGCGGGTGGTGCCGGCCGCGCAGGCGGCGCCGGAGTTCACGGTGGTGCGGGCCGCCGAAACCGACCTGGCCGAGCTGACCGGGCAGGCGGCGGGGTACGTGTTCGACCTGGCCGGCGAGCTGCCGGTGCGGGCGTGGCTGTTCGAGCTGGAGGCCGACGAGTGCGTGCTGGTGCTGCTCATGCACCACATCGCCAGTGACGGCTGGTCCCTCGGGGTGCTGCTGCGGGACCTGGGGGAGGCGTACGCGGCGCGGCTGGCCGGGCACTCCCCCGAGTGGGCGGACCTGCCGGTGCAGTACGCGGACTACACGCTCTGGCAGCGCGGGCTGCTGGGCGGCGACCAGGACCACGACAGCGTGCTGGCCCGGCAGGTGGCGTACTGGGAGTCGGCGCTGGCCGACCTGCCCGAGCAGCTGGACCTGCCGTTCGACCGGCCCCGCCCGGCGTACCCCACCTACCGCGGCGGGCACCTCGACGTCGACGTGGACGCCGAGCTGCACCGCGGGCTGGTGGAGCTGGCGCGCGAGCACCAGGTGACGTTGTTCATGGTGCTCCAGGCCGGGCTCGCGGTCCTGCTGTCCCGGTCCGGGGCCGGCACCGACATCCCGATCGGCGTGCCGGTGGCCGGCCGTGGCGGCGACGAAGGGCTGCACCACCTGATCGGGTTCTTCGTCAACACGTTGGTGCTGCGGACGGACCTGTCGGGCGACCCGAGTTTCGCGGAGCTGCTCTCCCGGGTCCGCGACCGGGACCTGGCGGCCTACGCGCACCAGGACGTGCCGTTCGAACGGTTGGTGGAAGTGCTGAACCCGGTGCGCTCGGCGGCCCACCACCCGCTGTTCCAGGTGATGCTGGCCTCCGACGAGGACACCAGCAGGGAGTGGGACGTCCCGGGCCTCCGGGCGGAGGACCTGCCGCTGGCCGGGGACTCGGCGAAGTTCGACCTGTCGCTGACGTTCCGGTCGCGGCACGAGCCGGACGGCGCCCCGGGCGGGATCAGCGTCGCGCTGGAGTACGCGGCGGACCTGTTCGACCGCGACACCGCGGAAGCGCTGGCCGGGCGGTTGGTGGCGCTGCTGGGCCAGTTCACCGCCGACCCGGGGCTGCGCGTCGGCGACGCGGAACTCCTGACGGCGGCCGAGCGGGAGCTGGTCGTCTCGGGGTGGAACGACACGGCGCGGGATGTTCCGGTGGTCGTGTTGTCGGATTTGTTCGCGGGGCGGGCGGCGCGGTCGCCGGGTGCGGTCGCGGTGGAGTCCG
>NZ_NSDM01000041.1 GCF_030852425.1 Saccharothrix longispora | reverse complement strand
GTTGTTGGAGGTGACGGGTCCGCGTGCCCAGGCGGTCGTCGACGTCCTGGAGGATGCGGGTGTCCGGGCTGTGGTGGTGCGTGGTGGGCGCGCCGGCCACACCGACGTGCACACCGCCGTCGAGGTGGCTCCGGGTGATGCGGCACTGGTGGCCGACGAACCTGAGCAGGACGGCCTGGACAGGTCGGGTGCGTGGGATGCGGCGCCTGATCTGGTGCTGGACCTGAGTGACGCCGACACCTCTTTGTCGGATGCTCACAAGACCGCGTTGCTCGCCCTTGCCGAGGCGGTGAACGCGCAGAGGCAGCCGCGCGCCGAGCACGGTGTCAAGGCGCCGGTCGTGAAGTTGCGGGGGAGGCGTGCCTATCAAGCCGCCACCCTGTTGAACGGCCAGGGGGTGGAGACCCGTCTCATGTCCTCCTCCGGGCCGCTGGTGGTGCGGGTTGATTGGTTGGTGCCGTCGTCGGTGGTGGTGCCGGGGGCGTTCCCGGTGGAGTTGTTCTGGCGGGCGACGCCGAGGTCGAAGGGGTTGCTGGAGCATCCGGGTCATCCGGTGTCGTTGGATTTCGCGCCGGGTGCGGTGGGGTTGACGCCGGAGCAGCGCGCCGAGGTGGCCGCGCTGGTGGAGGACCTGCGGACGTCGGTGCGCGCGCGACGTGCCGCCGGCCGGCCGCTGCCCGTGGTGGTCGTGGCGGGTGCGCGGGTGCAGTTCGTGTTCGATGCCGTGCGCACGACCGGTGCGGTCGTCCGCATGGTCGAGGGGGGTCGTGCGGGTGGTGTGGACGTGTTCGTGGACTGGCGGACCGGGGCGAAGGCCGCCGAGGTCGAGTGGCTGGGTTCGTGGCGGGGCGTGGTTCCGGTGTTGTCGTTGCCGGACTTGGGGGGCTTGGACTCGTCGAGGTTGACGGCCTTGGCGCGGGACGTGTCGGCGGAGGTCCGCGCCCGATCCGGTGATCGGCCTGCGCTGGAGGTGACGGGTGCGCGCGCGGCGGAGGCGGTGGAGGTCCTGAGGGGCGCGGGTGTCGAGGCCGTGGCGGTGCGCGGCGGGCGTGCCGGTCGCACCGACGTGCACGCTGTGCACCCGCAGAACCCGGCCGATTTGAAGGATGGTGACCGGCACCGGTCGAGCGCGTGGGACATCGGGCCTGACCTGGTGCTGAACCAGCGGTCCGCCCACTTCCCGGGTTCCTACCGGGCTCTGTTGCTGAGTGCTGCGCACGCGGTGGCCGAGCAGGGGCGGTTGCGCGCCGAGCACGGGTTCCAGCCCCCGGCTGTCGAGGTTTCGGGCAGCCATGCCAGGACAGCCGCTGATCTGCTGGAAACCGAGGGCGTGCAGGTCCGGGTCGACCGGAGTCGGGGTCCGGTGGTGGTGCGGGTTGATTGGTTGGTGCCGTCGTCGGTGGTGGTGCCCGAGGCGTTCCCGGTGGAGTTGTTCTGGAAGGCGACGCCGCGGTCGAAGGGGTTGCTGGAGCACCCGGGTCATCCGGTGTCGTTGGACTTCGCGCCGGGTGCGGTGGAGTTGACGCCGGAGCAGGGTGCCGAGGTGGAGGCGCTGGTCGGGGACCTGCGGAATTCGGTGGGGTTGCGGCGTGTCGCCGGTCGGCCGGACCCCGTGGTGGTGGTGTCGGGGACGCACACGTGGTTGGTGTCCGATGTCGTGGCACGCGAGGGCATCGCCGTCTCGGTGGTCGGGGGTGGTCGTGCGGACGGTGCGGACGTGTTCGTGGACTGGCACGCCGGTGTCGAGGGCGCCGATGTCGCGCGGTTGGGTTCGCGGAAGGGCTTCATCCCGGTGTTGTCGGTGCCGGATGCGGGTGTGGTGGATCCGGCGGAGCTGGCGGCGCGGGTTCACCGTGCCGCGGTGGGTGGCGGCCGGTCGGGTGGCTGGCCTGTGCTGGAGGTGGTGGGTCCGCGTGCGCAGGAGGTCGTCGATGCCCTGGGGGTGGAGGGTGTCGAGGCCGTGGTGGTGCGTGGTGGGCGGGCCGGTCACACCGTGGTCGAGGCTTCTGAGGGCCCTGTCGACGTGGTGCTGGTGACCGACGGTTCGGTGAGCACCGATCAGTATCGGTCGAGTGGGTGGGACAGGGGTCCTGAGCTGGTGCTGCACACGAACTTCAGCGGCACGTACCTGGCTCGGGAACGCGAAGCCGAGTTGCTCCGGCTCGTCAACGTGGTGGCCGAGCAGGGTCGGGTGCGTGCCGAGCACGGTCTCCCGGCCCCTGTGGTGGAGGTGTCGGGCTATCTCGCCGCGACGATCGAGAAGCTGTTCGATCGTCGCGGCGTCAACGTCCGGACCGGACAGCGGACCGGGATCACGGTGGTTCGGGTTGATTGGTTGGTGCCGTCGTCGGTGGTGGTGCCGGAGGCGTTCCCGGTGGAGTTGTTCTGGCGGGCGACGCCGCGGTCGAAGGGGTTGCTGGAGCACCCGGGTCATCCGGTGTCGTTGGATTTCGCGCCGGGTGCGGTGGGGTTGACGCCTGAGCAGCGCGCCGAGGTCGAGGACCTGGTCGAGGACCTGCGGGATTCGGCGGACAAGCGGCGTGCGGCGGGTCGGCCGTTCCCGGTGGTGGTGGTGTCGGGTGCCCACGCGCAAGTCGTTCAGCAGGTGTTGCAGGGTGCGGGCGTGGTTTCCTCGGTGGTCGGTGGTGGTCGTGTCGACGGTGTGGATGTGTTCGTGGACTGGCACGCCGGTGTCGGGGGTGTCGATGTCGAGCGGTTGGGCTCGCGGCGCGGTGTGGTCCCGGTGTTGTCGTTGTCGGATTCAGCGCCGTCGGGGCTGCCCGGTTCCCACCTGGCGGAGCTGGCGCACCGTGTGTTGACGGAGAGCGGTTGGCCCGAGCTCGAGGTGATGGGCGCGCGTGCGCAGGAGGTCGTCGACGCCCTGGGGGAGGCGGGTATCGAGGCCGTGGTGGTGCGTGGTGGGCGGGCCGGCCACACCGACCTGCACGCCACCGTCGAGGCTCCCGCGAACACCCTTGCCCCGGCTCCTCGGACCGGAGCTCCGGTGACGGCCAACCTGCGCCGCTCGACCGCGTGGGACACCGGTCCCGAACTCGTGTTGCACACGGAGCGCAGCTCCCGCCCACTCCCGGATCGGAGCGTGGCGGCGTTGCGTCGCCTCGCCCAGGAGGTATCGGAGCAGCAACGGGCGCGTGTTGCCCGCGGTCTCGCGGCGCCGACCGTGGACGTGTCGGGTAGACGTGCCGTTTCGGCCAGTCGTGTGATGCTGGCCGAGGGCGTGCAGGTCCGGGTCGACCGGAGTGAGGGGCCGGTGGTGGTTCGGGTTGATTGGTTGGTGCCGTCGTCGGTGGTGGTGCCGGGGGCGTTCCCGGTGGAGTTGTTCTGGCGGGCGACGCCGAGGTCGAAGGGGTTGCTGGAGCATCCGGGTCATCCGGTGTCGTTGGACTTCGCGCCGGGTGCGGTGGGGTTGACGCCGGAGCAGGGTGCCGAGGTGGAGGCGCTGGTCGGGGACCTGCGGGATTCGCTGGGTCTGCGGAGTGGTGCCGGTCGGCCGTTCCCGGTGGTGGTGGTGTCGGGTGCCCACGCGCAAGTCGTTCAGCAGGTGTTGCAGGGTGCGGGCGTGGTTTCCTCGGTGGTCGGTGGTGGTCGTGTCGACGGTGTGGATGTGTTCGTGGACTGGCACGCCGGTGTCGGGGGTGTCGACGTCGAGCGGTTGAGCTCGCGGTGGGGTGCGGATCCGGTGTTGT
>NZ_NSDM01000040.1 GCF_030852425.1 Saccharothrix longispora | reverse complement strand
CCAACCCCTGCTCACGCGACGCCGCCAACACCGCCGCACCCTCACCCGGGAACGACCGCGGCACCACCCAATGAGCCCCCGCCAACCCCAACCCCTCCAACAACTCCCGCCGCCGCTCGTACGGCAGGCCCAACGTGGGGGAGCCGTCCAGGTGCAACACGTCGAACACCAGGTACGTCACCGGCACCCGACCCGCCAACCGCCGCGCCTGCGCCGCAGTCGCGTGCAACCGCTGCTGCAACGCCGCGAAACTCGGCCGACCACCCGCCAACGCCACGACCTCGCCGTCCAACACCACCTCGGTCGCACCCAACTGCGCACCCAACCCCTGCAACTCCGGATACGTCCCCGTCACGTCATTGCCCAACCGCGACACCAACCGCACCCGGCCGCCCTCCACCCGCGCCAGCGCCCGCACCCCGTCCCACTTGAACTCGAACGCCCACCCCGCCCCCGGCTCCGGCAACCCCGCCGCCGACGTCGCCAACATCGGCGACAACGACTCCGGCAACGCCACCCAATCCGGCCGCACCGCCCCGTGCCGCCGCCGCACCATCCACTCCTTCCCCCCACCCGACCGGCGGAAGAACACGAACTCGCCCTCCACCCGCGACCCGCGCAACACCACGTCCACCTCGCGGTCCGACCACTTCACCACCTCGTAGCGACCGCGATCCCAGATCACCATCCGCCCCGCCCCGTACTCGCCCTTCGGAATCACCCCCGAGAACGACGCGTACTCCAACGGGTGATCCTCGGTGCGCACCGCCAACCGGATCGTCCCCGGCTCCGACGGCAACCCCTTCGGCACCGCCCACGACACCAACACCCCACCCCGCTCCAACCGCACATCCCAGTGCAGGCTCGACGCGTGGTGCTCCTGGATCACGAACGTGTCATCACCACCGTGCGGCAACACCGCACCCTCGGCCGGAACGGGCTCCGGCGTCCGCCCCGGAACCCGCTTCCGCCGGTACTCCGAAAGATCCCCACCCATCCCGCGCGCCACGGCCTCAGGCCGGCTTCGCCTTCTTCTTCGCCGGAGCCTTCCGCCCACCCGCCGACCCCGACCCCGAAGACGACCCGGACTCCGACTTCTTCGCCCCCGCGGGCTTCTTCCCCGCCGAACGCCCACCCCGCGACGACCGCGCCGCCTCCACACTCCGCTCCAACGCCGTCATCAGATCGATCACCTCACCGGAATCCCCCGACTCCGGCCGCTCCGGCAGCTCCGCACCCTCCGCCTTCGCCTCGATCAACTTCCGCATCGCATCCGTGTAGTCATCCGTGAAATCACCCGGATCGAACGACCCCGCCATCGACTCCACCAACGACGCCGCCATCTTCAACTCCTGCGGACGCACCTCCACATCCGAATCCAGGAACTCGAAATCAACCTTCCGGACCTCGTCCGGCCACAACATCGTGTGCATCACCAACAGGTCACCACGCGCACGCACCATCGCCAACGTCTCCCGCTGACGAACCGTGATCTTCACCACCGCGAGCTGCCCACTGCGCTCCAAAGCGGTCCGCAGAAGCACGTACGGACGCGTCGCCGCCTTGTCCGGCTCCAGGTAGTACACCTTCTGGAAGTAGATCGGATCGATCTCCTCCGCCGGCACGAACTCCAACACGTCGATCGCATGATCCGTGTTGATCGGCAACTTGTCGAAATCCTCGTCGTCCATCACCACCAGACGACCGTCATCCAACTCGTAACCCTTCGCTATGTCGGCGTACGCGACCTCCTCACCGCACACCTGACACACCCGCTTGTACCGGATGCGCCCACCGTCCCCCCGATGCACCTGGTGAAAACGGAAATCATGCTCCTCCGTCGCCGTGTACAACCGCACACCGATCGTCACCAACCCGAAGGAGATCGCCCCACGCCACACGGACCTCATGCCACGAGACTTCCCGCTACACCCGGATTCCGCACCAGCACACCACACGAACGGACTAACGATCCCACAACGAAGACGCCACTCGGCAGCCCCCACAAGAGCCCTAACGGCCCTCTCCACCACCCACCACCACCCAGCAAGCAGAACAGGGGAGAGGACACCTAATCCCGCCGAGGCAACCGCCCCAACGACACATACGTCCGATTACCCGCCACCGCCGCACGCCGCTCCCGCGCCGTCGCCTCGATGTAGTTCTGCGACGTCGCCAACGACGCATGCCCCAACAACGCCATGATCTCCGACGCCGTCGCACCATCCTCCGCCAACCGCGTCGCGAACGTATGCCGCAACGCATGCAGATTCGCCCCCGACGGCACCCGGTCGTGCAACCCCGCCCACCGGAAGCACGACCGCACCAAGTACTCCAACCCACCCCGCCCGATCGGCTCCCCATGCCGATCCCGCACCAACGCCGACCCCCGATCGAACCGCCCCTGCGGAAAACGCCGACGACACGACGCCAAATACTCCTCGATCACCCGATCCATCGCCGGCTCGATCGGCACCGACCGATCCCGATTCCCCTTACCCGCCACGTGCAACCGCCGCTCACCCGGCCGACCCACCACCGACGCCAACGTCAACGTCCGCATCTCCGCCGACCGCAACCCCGCCACCAACCCCAACGCCAGCACCAGCACATCCCGCTCCGGCCACGGATCACGCCCCTGCCGCGCCCCCTCCGCCACCGCCGCCAACAACCGCTCCGGCGTGTCCTCGCCCCGCAACGGCTTCGGCACCAACGGCGGCGTCTTCGGCCGCGCCACCGCACCCATCGGATTCCCCGGCACCAGGTCCTCCGCCACGCAGAACGTCAAGAACTGGTTCCACGTCGACCACGCCCGCAACACCGACGACTTCGCGTGCGAATCCGCGAACACGCCGAACGCCTCGCGCAGGTTCCCCGCCGACAGGTCCTCGATCACCAGCTCGGCCGGGGGAGTGGACAACACCTCGCCCAACAACGCCGTGATCCCCGCCAGGTCGCGGCGGTAGGCGGCCGTGGTGTGCGGCGAGTCCTTCCGCGGCCTGCGGGCGAGGAAGAACTGCTCCTGAGCGGCGATAACGCGCATGTCGATCTTCCTACCGCACCGCACCGACAAAACCGGCGATCGTCACCCCGGAACCTCCCATCTTTCATGGATAATGGCGATTATCCATCATTTATGGGTCCGGAAGGGGATGGACCGCGATCGGGGGATGCCCCTCCCGGCGGCCGCAACCGGACGCCCCGAACCCTCGGCTACGCGTGTCCGCGACGTCGCGCTCCGGCCGTCGCCGCGCGGGCACGAGGTCGGAACAAGGGTCGGAGGCTCGGGGTGGGCCGGGCGTCTGATCATCGTCGGTTGGCCGGTGCCCGTCGGTGCGTCGTCCGCCGATGCCCGACGGCCGGCACCGTGCCGGTGTTGATCCGTCACTGTGACGTTTTCGCGGGTGGCGTTCCCGAGGTCGGCACGCCACCGCCGGGCGGCTCGCCCGGAGCCGCCCGGCGGGTGCCTGTCCGTCCGTGCCCGCGTCGCGGGTGCTGCGGGCGCGCACGCGACGCGCGGCGTCGGCGGTGCCGGTGTCGCCGTGCGGTGCGCGTGTCGGCGGGTGTGCGTTCGGCCTGTGTGGACGGTCCTCGTCCGGGACCGCTCACCAGGTGTTCCGTAACGCCGATAATCTACATTATGTTAAGTAAGTCGTTCAGGCCCGCTTCCCCAGCACGTCGAAGTAGTGCGCGTTGGCCATCACGCCCAGGACGTTGCCGAACGGGTCGACGACGCCGGCGGTCACGAAGCCCTCGCCCCGGACGGTCGGCGGGTCGTGCGGGCGGGCGCCGAGTGCGATGAGGCGGTCGAGGGTGGCCTGGAGGTCGTCCACGGCCCAGTAGGTGACGGCACCGGCGGGTCCGCGGTGGACGTCGTGGGGTGCGTGGGCGGTGGCGACGATGCCGAATTCGTGCTGGTAGTCCCCCAGTCGCCATTCGATGTAGCCGCCGGGGACGCGGAAGTACGGCTGGAGGCCGAAGAACTCGCTGTACCAGGCCGAGGCGGCGTCGAGGTCGTCTGCGAAGAAGGTGGTGGTGGTGAGTCCGCGAAGCATGTCCTACTCCCCTGTCGTCCGGTGTCCTGGTGGTGAGCGTGGACGGTGAAGTGCTCATCGAGTGAGCACTTTGGGGGCGAGAATCGGGTTCATGCGTGCGGACCGGTTGGTGGCTGCCCTGTTGTTGATGCAGGTGCGGGGTCGGGTGACGGCGGCGGAGTTGGCGGCGGAGCTGGAGGTGTCGGTGGCGACGGCGCGTCGTGATCTGGAGGCGTTGTCGTCGGCGGGTGTGCCGGTGTACCCGCAGCCGGGGCGTGGTGGGGGTTGGCGGTTGGTGGGGCGTGCGCGGACGGATCTGAGTGGGTTGACCTCGTCGGAGGCGCGGGCGTTGTTCTTGTTGTTGGGGCCGGTGGCGGGGATGTCGGCGCAGGTGCGGGGTGCGGTGCGGAAGTTGGTGCGGGCGTTGCCGGAGCCGTTCCGGGAGGACGCGCGGGTGGCGGTGGACGCGGTGGTGGTGGACGGGGCGGCGTGGGGTGGGGTTGTTCGGGTGCGT
>NZ_NSDM01000004.1 GCF_030852425.1 Saccharothrix longispora | reverse complement strand
GGGACGCCCGCGCCGGTGAAGCGGGTGTTGAAGCCGGTGACGTCCGCCGGGACGCCGGACAGGGACTGGCAGGTCCCGGTGCCGGAGCTGCCGACGTCGACCCGGGTGGTCCACTGCGCGCCCACGTCGCCCGCGACGCCCGCGTCACCCGCGGCGCGCTGGCGGGGCGGCACGGTCGGGTCCGGGGCCGGGTCGGTGCTGCCGACGACGGCCGGCAGGTAGAGCACCGGCGCGGACTCGCCGGAGTCGGCGCCCTGGCAGCGGAAGAACGGCTCCAGGCGCGTGGTGCCCGCGCCGAGCGGGCCGGACGGGTAGGCGTAGCCGACCGAGCCGAGCGGGGTGCCGGCCAGGGCGTCGGCGCACTTCTTGCGGCCGTCGTCGAGGGGCAGCACGGGCTTGGCTCCGTCGGCGGTGACGGTGCGGGCGGCGTAGGTGAGCTGCGTGACGGCGCCCGTGCCGTCGAGGGAGACGCGGACCTTCGAGCCGGGGCCCTCCAGCGGCACGCCGCCGAGCGTGAAGGCGTAGGCCACGGTGGTGTCGAGCGGAGCGCTGACCACCGGGTTGCCGTTGGCGTCGGTGATGTCGAGGGTCGTGTGCGACGCGCTCGCCACTGCCTCGGCGGGCAGCAGCCCGACCCCTCGCAGGGTCTCGCCGACGCGCTTGGCGGCGTCGGCGGGGGGAACGGCCCTGAGCCCCCGGATGCCCGTGAGGTCGAGCTGGGTCTGGTTCGTCGCCTGGCCGCTCTCGTCGGGTCGGCCCGCGCCGCGGTCGATGCCGGGGACGCGCAGGTGGCGGTCCTCGTCGGTGAAGGTGACGACGCCCTCGGGCGTGCGCTCGACGGTCGTGAGGCCGAACGCCCGCTGCAACGCCGCCGCCTGCTCCTGGCTCAGCCCTTCGGAGCGGACCGCGTACACGGGCAGTTCGTCGGCGGCGGACGCGGTGCCCGCCGCGGCACCGGTCAGCGCCGTCGCACCCAGCAACCCGGACAGGGCGAGCACCGTCGCTCCCCGTCGTCTGGTGGTGGACATGCGTTTCCTCCTTCTGCGCCGACGGGGCAGGGCCCGCGGCGCGTGAGGAGGACTCCCGGGGGCGGGGGTTGATACCGGACGACCCGGAGGTCCACTCGAACGGAGCCACTCCTGTAACGCCGTCGGCGCACAGGTGACAGGTGGGCGGACGAGTGCGCCCGCGGGACGCGCCGATCTGCGTCGCTCCACAGTGGACCGGCCGGTGCCGAGCCCGGTGACCGCACATCGGCGGCCGGCCCGGTTCGGCGGTCCGCAGCGGTCGGGGTCGCCGGCGCCCGCCGAGGGGATCGACAGCGGGGAACCCTCCGGGCGGGGCGGCTGCGACGCGACGCCGGCGGAGCGACGTCTGCGGACCGCCCCCCGGGGGCACTGCCCGGTCGGGCGCGGATGAGTCGGCATGTAAGCCGGATTCTGTTCCCGGGCGCCTCGCGGCGGTCCCGTTCGGCGGCCATCCATCTCGGCCTGCCGTCGCCGACAGGCTCGTGCGGCCTACCCGCAGGCATCGGGCGGGCAGCCCTCGAACGCCTGCGCAGGTGCCCTGGGGCACCCTCTTGGCCTTGCTCCGGGTGGGGTTTACCTAGCCGCCCCCGTCACCGGGGGCGCTGGTGGTCTCTTACACCACCGTTTCACCCTTACCCCGGCTCGCGCCGGGGCGGTCTGTTCTCTGTGGCACTGTCCCGAGGGTCGCCCCTGGTTGCCGTTGACAACCACCCTGCCCTGTGGAGTCCGGACTTTCCTCGGCGACAGACGTTCATCTGTCGACGCGACCGCCCTGCCGACTCATCCGCGCGCCCAGGATAACCGACCGGCCCCGGGCCGTGGAACGAGGCGGCCGTCGACGACGCGGTGGACCGGTTCACGCGCGCCGTCGAGGGGGCACCGGCGCGGGCGCGCCCGGTTGCGGCCGGCCGGCGCGCGGCTACCCCAGGTGCGAGGTGTCGTTGACCAACCGCACGGAGGCGTGGCCGTCCGGGTAGAACTCGACGACCGACAGCGACGCGAGGTCCAGGTGCAGCCGGAACAGCAGGGACGGCCCCACGTCGAGCCCCATCCGCAGCAGCGACTTGATGGGGGTGACGTGGCTGACCAGCACGACGTTCGCGCCGCCGTGCGCGGCGATCACGTCGGTCAGCGCGCGCCGCACCCGCCGGTGCACCTGGTCGAAGCTCTCACCTCCGGGCGCGGGCACGGACGGGTCGGCCAGCCACCGCCGGTGCAGGCCGGGGTCGCGCTCGGCGGCCTCGGTGAACGTCAGGCCCTCCCACGCGCCGAAGTCGGTCTCGATCAGGCCGTCGTGGGTGGTCGGCTCGACGCCGGTCTCGGACGCCACGGCGCGCGCGGTCTCCGCGGCGCGCCCCAGCGGCGAGGACACGACGACGTCGACGCCCCCGACCTTCGCCAACCGCCGGGCCGCCGCCTCCGCCTGCCCGCGACCGACCTCGGTCAGCGGCGGGTTGCCGCGCCCGGAGTAGCGGCGGTCCACCGACAGCGCGGTCTGCCCGTGCCGCAGCAGGTACAGGCGGGTGGGTTCGCCGACCGCGCCGGTCCACGACGACGGCGGGGCCTGCTCGGTGACCGGGTCCTCGACGGGAGCCGGCGCGGTGTCCGGTCGGCGCACACCCGCCTGCTCGTCCATGGCCTCGTTGGCCAGCCGGTCGGCGTGCTTGTTGCGCTCGCGCGGGATCCACGTGTACGTCACCCGGTCGAACGCCCGCACCACCTCGCGCGCCTCCGCGACGAGCGGCTGCATGGACGGGTGCTTGACCTTCCAGCGGCCGGACATCTGCTCGACCACGAGCTTCGAGTCCATCCGCACGTCGACCTCGGCCGCGCCCACCTCGGCCGCCGCGCGCAGGCCCGCGAGCAGGCCCCGGTACTCGGCGACGTTGTTGGTGGCCACGCCGATCCCGGCGGACCGCTCCGCCAGGACCTCGCCGGACGCGGAGCGCACGACGGCCCCGTACCCGGCGGGCCCCGGGTTGCCCCGCGACCCGCCGTCGGCCTCGACGAGGACCTTCACAGACCGGATTCCCCGGTGCGGACCATGATCGCGTCGCACTCCTCGCACTGCACGACCTCGTCGGCCGCGGCCTCCTTGACGCGGGACATCGCGCTGCGGTCCAGCTCGATGCGGCACGCGCCGCAGCGGCGGGACTGGAGCAGCGCGGCGCCGATGCCCTTGTGGGCGCGCACGCGGTCGTAGAGGGCGAGCAGCGGTTCCGGGAACCCGGCGGAGACCTTGGTGCGCTCGGCGGTGCGCTTGGCCTCGGTGGACTCCAGGTCGGCGAGCGCGCCGTCCCGGCGGCGGGCCGCGTCGGACAGCGCCTCCTGCGCCTTGTCCAGCTCCACCTGGGCGTGCCGGCTGTCCGCCTCGACGGCCTCGCGGCGCTCCATCAGCTCCAGCAGGTCGTCCTCCAGCGCGCCGCGGCGGCGGTTGAGGGTCGCCAGCTCGTGCTCCAGGTCGGTGAGCTGCTTGGCGCCGACCGAGCCGCCGGCGAGGAGCTTGCGGTCGCGCTCCTCGCGGGCGCGGACCTGGTCGATCTCGGTCTCCTGGCGCTTGACCTCGCGGTTCAGGTCGCCGAGGCTCGTCCCGATCGTGGTCACTGCGTCCTGCTTGGCGCGGAGCTGCTTCTCCGCTTCGGCGATCTCGGCGATCTCGGGCAGCGTGCGGCGGCGGTGGGTGACGCGCGCCAGTTCCGCGTCGACCTGCGCCAGGTCGAGCAGCCTGCGCTGCACGGCGGGATCGGCTTTCACAGAGATCCTCCTGTTCGGCTCGTCGCACCGACGGTCCACGGATCGGTCCGGCGGGTGGAGACGAGGACTTCGACCGTACCGCCGAGGGCGGTGCGCACCACGTCGGCCGCCTGCCCGCACCACGGCCACTCGCCGGCCCAGTGCGCGACGTCGACGAGCGCGGGGCCGCCGGCCGCGAGGTGCTCGCCGGCGGGGTGGTGGCGCAGGTCGGACGTGACGTAGGCGTCGACGCCCGCGCGGGTGGCGGCGGACAGGTAGCTGTCGCCCGCGCCGCCGCACACCGCGACGCGCCTGATCGGCCGGTCCGGGTCGCCCGCGGCGCGGACGCCCCAGGCGGTGGCGGGCAGGGCGTCGGCGACGCGCCGCGCGAACGCGCCCAGCGGTTCGGCGGCGGGCAGTTCGCCGACGCGGCCGATGCCGGTGTCGGAGGGCAGCTCGGCGACCTCGGTGAGGGTGAAGGCGACTTCCTCGTACGGGTGGGCGGCGCGCAGGGCGCGCACGACGTCGGCCCGGCGGCGGCGGTCGAGGACCACGTCCAGGCGCGTCTCGGGCAGCCGTTCGAGCCGGCCGACGGCGCCGACGGCGGGGTCCGCGCCGGTCAGGGGCCGGAACCGGCCGGTGCCCTCGACGGTCCACGCGGCGTCGCGGTAGTTCCCCGCGGCGCCCGCGCCGGCTGCGTGCAGGGCGTCGAGCACCTGCTCCGCGCGGTCGACCGGCACGTAGGTGGTGAGCGCGTCGAGGGGCCGCGCGGGCGCGGCGGTCAGCGGCCCGGTCACGGTGAGGCCCAGGGCGTGGGCGAGCGCGTCGGACACGCCGGGGTTGGCCGCGTCGGCGTTGGTGTGCGCGGTGTAGAGGGCGACGCCGGCGCGGATGAGCCGGTGCACGAGCGCGCCCTTGGGGTCGTCGGCCGGGACGCCGGTCACGCCGCGCAGCATCAGCGGGTGGTGCGCGACCAGCAGCTGCGCGCCCACCTCCAACGCCTCGTCCACAGTGGACTCGACGGGATCGACGCAGAACAGCGCCCTGGTCACGGGTTCGGCGCGGTCGCCGCAGACGAGGCCCACCGCGTCCCACGACTCGGCGGTCGCGGGCGGGTAAGCCGCCTCCAGCGCGCCCAGCACGTCCCCCAGCGTGGTCGTCACACGTCCCCCAGCACCACTCGCAGGGCGTCCACCAGCAGCGCGAACTCCTCGGGCGAGCGCACCGCGACCCGCACGTGGTCGGGCGTCAGGCCCGGGAACGTGTCGCCGCGCCGCACCGCGATCCCCTTGTCCCGCAACGCCTGCCGCACGCGCGGCCCGTCGGGGACGCGCAGCAGCACGAACGGCGCGGACGGCGGCACGACCACCAGGTCGCCCAGCCGCGCCACGGCCAGCGACGTGTGCTCGCGCGCCTCCCAGGCCAGCGCGTCGGCCTCGGCCACCGCCTCGGGCGAGCAGCACGCCGCGACGGCCTCCAGCACCAGGCTGCCCACCGGCCACGGCGGGCGCGTCGCCGCGAGCCACCCGAGCAGCTCCGGCGCGCCCAGGAAGTAGCCCGCGCGCAGTCCCGCGAGGCCCCACGTCTTGGTCAGGCTGCGCAGCACCAGCAGCCCGCCGAGGTCGGCGCGACCGGACAGCGTCTCCGGCTCGCCGGGGATCGCGTCGGCGAACGCCTCGTCCACCACCAGCACCCGGCCCGGCCGGGCCAGCGCCGCGACGACCTCCGCCGGGTGCAGCACGGACGTCGGGTTCGTCGGGTTGCCCAGCACCACCAGGTCGGCCTCGGCGGGCACCAGCTCCGGCCGCAGCCGGTAGCCGTCCTCGGGCGACAGCCCGACCCGCCGCACGGGCACGCCCGCGTCCCGCAGCACCACCTCGGGCTCGGTGAACGACGGGTGCACCACCGCCGCCAGGGCGGGGCGCAGGTTCGGCAGCAGCGCGAAGCCCTCGGCGGCGCCGTTGAGCACCAGCACCTCGTCCGGCGAGCGGCCGTGCCGGGCGGCGACGGCCTCGCGGGCCCGCCGGTCGGCGTCGGCGCTCGGGTAGGAGCCCAGGTCGTCGAGGGCGGCGACCAGCCGGTCGCGCAGCCACTCCGGGGGGCGGGGCACGCGCACGTTGACCGCGAAGTCCGCGAGCCCGGGCGCGGCGTCGACGTCCCCGTGGTGGCGCAGCAGCGCCCGGCCGGAATCCTGGCTGGTCATCGCCGCGAGTCTAGGCGATCTGCGAGGCCGCCCAGTCGAGGTAGGCCCCGGGCAGCTCGCGCAGGATGCCCAGCGCCTCGGACCCCGGCGAACCGGGCAGCTCGCGCACGGCGCGGGCGGCCAGCGACGTGCAGTGCTCCAGGGTGTCCGCGACCATGCTGGTGCGCCGCAGGTCGGCCAGCAGGGCGGTGATCTCGGCGTCGGACAGCTCGCGCCCGCGGCGGCGCAGCAGGTCGCGCCGGTCGTCGTCCAGGGCGCGCAGGAGCGGGAACGTGTAGACGCCCTGGCGCAGGTCGTTGCCGACCGGCTTGCCCAGGCGCTGCGACGTCGACGCCAGGTCGAGCAGGTCGTCGAGGATCTGGAACAGCAGGCCGAACAGCGCGCCGTAACGCCCGAGCGCGGCGGTGGTGGCCTCGTCGGCGTCGGCGCAGTGCGCGGCCAGCACGCCCGCCACCTCGAACAGGGCGCCGGTCTTCAGCGCGATCGAGCGCAGCGCGGCGTCCGGGTCGCGGTCGGGGTCGTGCAGGTCCAGGACCTCCAGGACCTGGCCCTCCACCAGGTCCGCCACCGCCCGCGCGAGCCTGCCCGCCGCGAACGGCGAGATCCGCTCCAGCGCGGCCCGGCTCGCGCGGGCCGGCATGAAGTCGCCGACCAGCACCGCCGGGCCGGTTCCCCAGGCGGCGTTGACCGTGCGCACGCCGCGCCGCTCCGACGCGCCGTCCATCAGGTCGTCGTGCACCAGGGACCCGGCGTGCAGCAGCTCGACGCACGCGGCGGCCGTGACGGCCTTGTCCGGGACGGCGCCCGACACGGCCAGCGACCCGGCCAGCACCAGCACGGAGCGCAGCCGCTTGCCGCCCGCGGCGGTGATCCGGCCGGTGAAGGTGTTCACGACGGGCAGCGACGACGACGTCGCCAGCGCCCTGATCTCGTCCTCGACCCTCGGCAGCGCCGCGGCCAGCGCCGGCATGGTCGGCGTGGACGGCGGTTTCACGGTGGACACGGGGTGATCGTCGCGCGGCGCGGCTGAGAGGCCGCTGAGACCGGGGCACCGGGACCGGGGCACCGGGACCGGGAGGCGGCCTACACGAAGGAGGCGGCCACGGCGACGAACACGACGACGATGCTGAGCAGCAGGTGCCCGAGCGAGGGCGCCTCGCAGGCGGACAGCCGGCACAGCGACGGCTCGTTCACCGGTCCCCGGCCTTCCCCGGTCGCCCGGACGCGCCGTCGCGCCTCGGCGCCGACCGCTGGGAATAGGTCTGCCGCACCCGGCGCACCACGCATGTTCGAGTCATTCGCGTTCCTTCCCCCGAAGATTCCCCACGGGATTGGCGTCGGAATTCCCCGCCCGTTCGTTACCCGTTGTCGCGCTTTCGCAGGCTCTCCTCGGCGGCGGACAGCAACCGGGCCCGCTCCTGCCTCGCCCGCTGCCGCCGGTCCCGCTCGCGCACCCACGCCACCACGTCGTCCGTGCCCAGACCGGCCGCCTCGCGGTAGAACTCGCCGTCGAACCACCACCACACCCGAATGCCCTGACGGGCAATGCGCACGGGCTGTTCCCGCTGCGACACGTCGAGTGACGGAAAATCGACCACCAGGGTCGGCGGGCACCCCGTGCCCACGAAGAAATATCTTTTCCGGAACAGGGAACCGCGGTCGGTGAAGAATCCCGCGTTGGGGTCGGCGGTCAGCCCGCCGGGCCAGTGGGCCGGCCGGGGACGGGCGAACGCGGGCGTCTCGGGCCACGACCGCCGCCGGAGCACGACGACACCCCCTGCCGCCAGCACGGCGACGAGCAGCACGACGACACCGACCACGACCCCTGACATCGGACCCCCAACGAGAGCCGGTCACGTTCGATGGTCGTGCGTGCCGGGCACCGCGTCCAGCGCCCTCACCCGGAGCGCCCAACTGGCAGACTGACCTGCCGTGCCCTTGACGATCGCCTTCATCTGCACCGGCAACATCTGCCGCTCCCCCGTGGCCGCGATCATATTCCGCGAGCACCTGCGCCGGGCCGGCCTGGGTGACCTCGTGGAGGTGACCAGCGCGGGCACCGGCGGCTGGCACGTGGGCGACCCGGCCGACCCGCGCGCGGCCAGGTCGCTGGCCGACAACGGCTACCCCGTGGAGCACAGCGCCGCGCAGGTCGACGAGGACCACCTGGGCGCCGACCTGCTGGTCGCCCTGGACTCCGGGCACGCCCGCGCGCTGCGCCGCCTGGTGGACGGCCCGGACCGGGTGCGCCTGCTGCGCTCGTTCGACCCGGACGCCGACGGCGTGGACGTGCCCGACCCGTACTACGGGGACGAGGAGGGCTTCGACCTGGTGATCCGGATGGTGGAGGCCGCCGTGCCCGGCCTGCTGGCCTGGACCCGCGAGCACCTGTGACCCCCGCCGACGCCGCCGCCCGGCTCACCGGCACGCCCGCCTCCGGGGTGCGCCGGCTCGCGGGCGCGGTGTGGGAGGCGGACCTCGCCGACGGCGGCCGGGTGGTCGTCAAGCGCCACGACGACCCGGCCGCGGCGCTCGCCGAGGTCGCCTCGCTGGAGTGGCTCGCCGAACCCGGCGGGCCGCCCGTGCCGCGGGTGCGCGGACACGACGGCCACTGGCTGTGCGTGGACCACGTCGAACCCGGCCGGCCGTCACCGGGGGCGGCCGAGGAGTTCGGGCGGGCCCTGGCCCGCCTGCACGCCACCGGCGCGCCCGCGTTCGGCGCTCCCCCGCCCGGCGGACCGGCCGACGCCTCGATCGGCCTCGCCCCGATGCGCAACACCCCGTCGCCGACCTGGCCCGACTGGTTCCACGAGCACCGCGTCACCCGCTACGCCCGCCTCGCCGCGGACGCGGGCGCGCTGACCGCCGACGAGGCGGCGGTGTTCGACCGGGTGCGGGTCGAGGCGCCCGGGGAACCGCCCGCCCGGCTGCACGGCGACCTGTGGAGCGGCAACGTGCACTGGGCGGCCGACGGGCGGGCGTGGCTGATCGACCCGGCCGCGCACGGCGGCCACCGGGAGACCGACCTCGCGATGCTCGACCTGTTCGGCTGCCCCCACCTCGACCGGGTGCTCGCCGCCTACCACGAGGTGAGCCCGTTGGCCCCCGGTCGGCGCGAGCGCGTGCCGTTGCACCAGCTGTTCCCGCTGCTCGTCCACGCCGTCCTGTTCGGCCGCGGTTACGCCTTGCGGGCCTTGGCCGCGGCCCGTGCGCCGGCATGATGCCGAGATGGGGATCACACTCTTCGACCGCGACGACTGGCGGTGGCTGAACGAGCCCCGCGCGTGGAGCGACCGGGACGGCCTGACCATCACCGCCGACCCCGGCACGGACCTGTGGCGCACCACCCACTACGGGTACGACCGGGACTCGGCGCACGTCCTCGGCGTGCCGGTGACCGGCGACCTCACCCTCACCGCGTCCTTCACCGGCGAGTACGCCGCCCAGTACGACCAGGCGGGCATCGCCCTGCACGCCGACGACCGGAACTGGATCAAGGCGGGCGTGGAGCTGGTCGACGGCGAGTTCCAGATCAGCACCGTCGTGACCAGGGACTTCTCCGACTGGTCGGTGGTCGGCGTCGGCCGGGTCGAGCGGGTCGTGATCACCGCCGTCCGCGAGGGCGACGCGGTGACCCTCCGCTACGGCGTGGGCGACGACGAACCGACCTCGCTGCTGCGCCTCGCGTACTTCCCACCCGGGGCGGAAGCCCTGGCGGGCGTGATGGCGGCGGCGCCGGACGGGCCCGGGTTCACCGCCCGCTTCGACCGGGTGCGGGTCACACCGGCGTAGGGATTACCGTGGTGACGTGCGGTTCAGCTTCTTGTTGCGGCCCGGCTGGCTGGCGTTGACGCTGGCCGTCTGGGTGTTCGCGGGCGCGTGCTTCACGCTGCTCGCCCCCTGGCAGTTCGGCCGCGACGACGAGCGCCGGGCGCAGAACGACGCGGTCACGTCCTCCGTGCGCACGGACCCGGTGCCGCTCGCGGGCCTGCTCGACAGGTCCAACGCCGAACTGGAGTGGCGGCGCGTCACGCTCACCGGCCGCTACCTGCCCGAGGGGCAGGCGGTGGCGCGGCTGCGGACCGTGCAGGGCGAGGCGGCGTTCGAGGTGTTGACGCCGTTCGAGCTGGACGGCGGCGTGGTCGTGCTGGTCGACCGCGGGTACGTGCGGCCGGTGAGCGGCGTCCGGGTGCCCGACCTGAAGCCCGTGCCCGACGGCGTGGTGACGGTGACCGCGTGGACCCGGGTGGGCGAGTCGGACGACCGCGACGCGTTCGACCAGGACGGCCACCGGCAGGTGTACGCGATCAACCCGGACGTGGTGGGCCGCGCGGCGGGCCTGACCATCCGGCCCGGGTACTTCCAGCTCACCGAGGGCCAGCCGGGCGTGGAGGAGGCGCTGCCGCTGCCCAAGCTCGACGCGGGACCGTACTTCTCCTACGCGCTCCAGTGGATCGCGTTCGGCGTGATGGCCCTCGGCGGCTGGCTGTACTTCACCGTCCGCGAGGTCCGCCCCGGCGGCGCGCTCGCCGGCGGGGGCGCCGGCTCCGCGGACCGGCCGCGCGCTAGGCGGAAGTCCGTCGCCGAGATGCTCGCCGAGGACGAGGCCGCACCAGCGCGATGACCGCGGTCACCCCGGCCGCCGCCGCGCCGACCACCCGCGACAGCTCCACCGCCCGCGTCACGTGACCCGCGTCCGGGCTGCGGCCGTGCCCCAGCACGGGGCGGTCCTCCGCGCCGTGCGCGTACACCGTGCGACCGCCGAGCCGGATCTCCAGGGCGCCCGCGAACGCCGCCTCCACCTGGCCCGCGTTGGGGCTCGGGTGCGCCGAGGCGTCCCGCCGCCACGTCCGCCACGCCTCGCCCGCCGAACCGCCGACGACCGGCGCGCCCGCCGCCGTGAGCAGCGCCGCCAGCCGCGACGGCAGCAGGTTCGCCACGTCGTCCAGTCGGGCCGCGGCCCAGCCGAACCGGCGGTAGCGCTCGTCGCGGTGGCCCACCATCGCGTCGAGGGTGTTCACCGCCCGGTAGCCGATCAGACCGGGCACGCCCGCGACCGCGCCCCAGAACAGGGGCGCCACGACCGCGTCCGACGTGTTCTCCGCCACGGACTCCACGGTCGCCTTGGCCAGGCCGAACGTGTCGAGCCGGTGCGGTTCGCGCCCGCACAGGTTGGGCAGCCGGCGGCGGGCCGCCTCCAGGTCGCCGCCGTCCAGCTCGCGGCCCATCGCGGTGCCCTCGTCGGCCAGCGACGACCCGCCCAGCACCGCCCACGTGGCGACGGCCGTGGTCAGCGCCCGCACGACCTCGTTGCGCCCGGCGAGCCGCTCGACCGCGACCCCGGCGAGGACCGTGCCGCCGACCAGCGCGGCGGTGTGCGCGGCGCCCGCCGCCCGGGCGTCCCGGTACAGCGCCCGCTCCAGCGCCTTCGCCGCCCGCCCGAACCCCGCCACCGGGTGGTACCCCTCGGGATCGCCGAGGACCGCGTCAGCGGCCACACCCAGCAACAACCCCACCGCGCGCCCCAGACTCACAGGGGGCACGGTAGCCCGCGCGCGTCCGCGCCGAGCCGCCAGGTGCCGACTCGCCGTCGGACCCCCGCATTAGGGTTGCGCACCGTGGAAGCAGCCCGCCTGAAGCTCTACGCGTACCTGGACGCGCGCGAACACCAGCGCACGTACCTGGCCATCATGCGGCTGTTCACGTCCACGCTGCTCGCCGACCTGTCCGCGGGCGAGGTCGCCGGGGCGCTGGCCGGCGCGGAGCGGGAGGGCCGGGTCGAGCCGGGCGAGTCGCGCATCGAGAACGTCATCAGCCGCCTCAAGCAGCTCGTCGAGTGGGGCAACCTGGTGCAGGGCCGCCGCGAGGTGGTGGCCACCAGCATCGCCGAGTTCCAGCACGGCAGCGTCCGCTACCAGGTGGGCAAGCTCGCCGTGCGCGTGCAGCGCGACGCCGACGAGCTGCTGCGCGTGCCGGAGGGCGCCCGCGAGGTGTCGCGGGAGCTGCTGCCCGCCGTCGAGCGCGGCCTCCGGCAGCTCGGGCAGACCCTGGCGGAGGCGCTGGCGAGCGAGGGCCGCCGGCCGCGCGAGGTGCTCGCCGAGCAGGTGACCACGCTGTTCCTCCAGCACGCCGAGCTGGCCGCCACCGTGCGCGACTTCTACGCCTACCTGGGGCAGGTCGTGACGCGGCACCACCTCGCGCCCGAGGAGATCTCCGGGTTCCGCGACCTGCTCGTCGAGTACATCCAGATGGTCGTGGAGGACGTGCTGCGGCACACCCCCGCCATCGCCGACGCCCTGCACCGCCTCGGCGCCGCGCGGGACGGGCTGCTGGGCCTGCTGGGCCGCGCCGACCTGGGCGAACGCGTCGAACGGGCGCGCGGCCGGTCCGCCGAGGACTGGCAGGAGCTGACCGACTGGTTCGTCGACCGGCCCGGCCGGCCGAGCCAGGTGACGGCGCTGCGCGAGGCCACCGCCCGGGCGATCGGGTCGCTGCTGGCGAGCGTGAAGCGCGCCACGTCCGGCGGCGGGCTGCTGCCGGGCAGGCGCGCCGAGCTGCTCAAGCTCGCCCTGTGGTTCGACACGGGCTCGCGGTCGCGCGGCCATCGGCTGTACGCGGCGGCGTTCGGGCTGCACTCGGCGCGGCACGTGTCGCCCGCGCCCGAGCACGACCGGGACGACGAGCGGACGCCGTGGCGCGACGGCCCCGTGGTGGACGTGCCGGTGAGCGTGCGCAGCCGCGGCGACCGGGCCGCGCGCGGACGGGCGTCGAGGATCCTGGACGACCCGATGACCGAGCAGTCGCTGCTGGCGGAGGCGCGGGAGGCCGACGAGCGGCGCGCCGCGTCCGTGGCCGAGCTGTCCGCCGCCGCGCCGCGCCTCGCGACGACCACGCTGTCCGGCGAGGCGCTGGGCGTGCTGTGCGAGCTGCTCACCCTGGCCATGGCGCAGCGCGACGGCGCCGACGGCCCCGGGTCGGCGACCGATCCCGTGCGCGGGCTGACGGTCACCGTCGCGCCCGCCGAGGGGCGCACGACGCGGATCAGGTCCACCGCGGGGACGCTGACCCTGCACGACTCCACGCTGGTGCTCGACTGATGTTCGACGACCTCTCCGAGATCGACGCGGCCGTCGTCGTGCGCTGCGCCCGCACCCTGCTGCGCCGGCCGCTGCTGCGCGCCGACGGGCCCGACGGCGAGCTGCTGACCCTCGTCTACCGGCACCGCGCCCCCTTGCAGGACCTGTTCGCCCGCGTCCTGGGCTACCGGCTCGTCGTCGAACGGCGCTTCGCCCGGCTCCACAAGACCGGTCCGGGCCCCGACGACTCGCGCGGCGTGCCCGGCATGTCCCCGCGCGGCTACGCCTACGTGGCGCTGACGCTCGCCGTGCTCACCGGCATCGGGCGGCAGGCGCTGCTGTCGCGGCTGGTGTCCGACATCCGCGCCGCCGCCGTCGAAGCCGGCATGGAGGTCGTCGACGACGTCGTGGACCGGCGCGCGCTGACGGCGGCGCTGCGCCACCTCGTGTCCCTCGGCGTGCTGCACGAGACCGAGGGCACCGTCGACGTGCAGGCCGAGGCGCTGATCACCGTGGACACCGACCTGCTCGGCCGGCTGCTGACCGGGCCGGTGGCCGAGGCGACGTCGCCCGAGCAGCTGGTGGCGCTCGCCGCCCGGCCCGGACCGCGCGGCGTCGAGCACGCCGTGCGGCGCAGGCTCGTGGAGGACCCCGTCGTGCTGTACGCCGACCTGCCGCCCGAGCAGGCCGACTGGCTGCGCCGCAACCAGCGCAAGGAGGGCGCGCTGCTGGAGGCGTCGTTCGGCCTGCGCACCGAGTGCCGCGCGGAGGGCGTGCTGGTCGCCGACCCGGAGGACTACCTGACCGACCTGTACTTCCCCGGCACCTCGACCGTGGCGCGCGTCGCGCTGCTCGCGCTGCCGGAGCTGCTGGAGTCCGAGCCGCGCCCCGACGGGCGGCACGCCGTGGACGTGCGGGAGCTGCGCGAGGTGTGCGGGCGGCTCGTGGAGGACTACCCGGCGGCGTGGTCCAAGCAGTTCACCGACGACCTCGACCGACTCGTCGAGGAGGTGCTGGAACTGCTGCGCCGCATGGGGTTGGCCGTGCTGTCCGACGACGGGTGGCTCGTCAACGCCGCCGCGCACCGGTGGGTCCCGGTGCCCGACGGCGACCCGGAACGTGACCGTGGGACCGGGCGACCGGCGCCCGTCGTGGAGAGCTGGTCGTTGTTCGACGAGGAGAGCGCGTGACTAGGTGGCGGCTGCACAGGGGCGGCATCGTCAACATCTGGCAGTACACCAGGCAGGTGTTCGACTTCTCCGGGGGCCGCGCGATCTTCCAGGGCACCAACGGGTCCGGCAAGTCGCGCACGCTGGAGCTGCTGCTGCCGCTGTGCCTGGACGGCGACCTGCGGCAGGTCGGCTCCAAGGGCTTCGACACCGTGTCGCTGCGCCGGCTCATGCTCGACGACCACGCCGGCGGGCCGCACCGCATCGGCTACGCGTGGGTCGAGCTGGAGCGCGACGGCGAGTACCTGACGTGCGGCGTCGGCGTGAAGGCGTCCAGGACGTCGCAGGCCATCACCGACTCGTGGCGCTTCATCACGCCCGCCCGCGTCGGCCACGACCTGGCGCTCGCCGGCCCCGACGACGTCCCGCTGGGACCGGCGCAGCTGCGTGACGCGATCGGCGCGGACTGCGTGCTGGAGGAGGCGGCGTTCCGGGCGAAGGTCGCGGAGACCGTGTACGGCGTGCCCGCGCCCCGCTACGGCGACCTGCTGCACCTCCAGCGGACGCTGCGCAACCCCGACGTGGGCCTGAAGGTCCTGGAGGGGCAGCTGGAGCAGATCCTGTCCGACGCCCTGCCGCCGCTCGACCAGGCGATGGTCGAGCAGTTGGCCACGTCGTTCGACGACCTGGAGTCGATCCGGTCCAACATCACCCGCCTGACCTCGGCCGACGACGCGCTGGGCACGTTCCTCAGGACGTACTCGGACTACGCGCTCGGCGGCCTGCGCGCGGCGGCCGACAAGCTCGGCGCGGCCGAGGAGGGCGTGCGCAAGCTGGAGCGCTCGTCGGCGAAGCTGTCGGCGGCGCTGGAGTCGACCCTCGCCGAACGGGCCGCCGCCGAGCACTCCCTGACCTCGTTGGAGGCCGGTGAGCAGCGGGCCGAGGAGACCATCGGCGCGCTGAAGGAGCTGCCCGCGTTCCGCGACCTCCAGGACCTCCGGACGCGCGAGACGCTCGTGGCGGAGAAGCGCTCGTCGGCGGTGACCGCGCTGGACGTGGCGGGCAAGCAGCGCGCCCAGGAGGACGGCGCGGTCGACGGCGTGCTGCGCCTGACGCGCCGCCTCGCCGAGGACCTCGACACGGCGGAGGACCTGGTGGAACCCCTGCGCCGGCACCTCCGCGCGGCCGGCCTGGAGGGCACGTCGGTGCCCGACGTGCCGCGGCTGCCCTCGGTGGACGCCACCGTGCGGACGGAGTCCGTGCGGGCCAAGCCCGACCCCGAGGCCGACCCGCTCCCCGTGGACCGCCGCGTGCCGCCGCCGACGACCGACCTCGCCCTGGACCCGGTGGTCGCGAGCACGGCGGAGATCGCCTCCGAGGCGCGCCGCCACGGCGCCCTGGCCCTCGCGCTGGCGACCCGGGCGGCGGAGCTGGACACGGCGCGGCGCGACCTGGACGCCCTGGCGCAGGCCGAGCGCGACGCCCACCGCGACGCGGTCGACGCCGGCGCCCGGCGCGACCGGGAGGCCGCCGAGCTGGACGGGGTGGCGCGGAGCTGGCTGGCCGAGGTGGGCGCCTGGTGCGCCGCCGGTCCACTGGCGACCCGTGCCCCCGACAGCCCCCTCGTCCTGCCGACGACGGTCGACCCGGCGGGCGCCCGCACCCTCGCCACCGACGTCCGCGCCCGGGTGGCCCCCCTGGTGACCGAGGCCAGGACGGCGGCCCACGCCGCGGCGGACCGCAGGGCGCGGATCGCCGCCGCCATCGACAAGCGGGACGCCGAGCTGGCGGCGCTGCGCGCGGGCACCACCCACCGGCCCGCCCCCGGCCGCCACTCCGCCGCCGACCGCGACCCGGCCGCGGGCGCGCCGTTCTACCGCCTGGTCGACTTCGCCGAGGCCCTCGACGCCGCGGACCGGGCGGGCCTGGAGGCTGCCCTGGAGGACTCCGGGCTCCTGGACGCCTGGGTCACCCCGGCGTCCCGCGCCCTGCCGGACACGCGTGCGCTGCCGGACACGCACGCGGTGCCGGGCGACCCGGCCGTCGAACCGACCCTGGCCACCGTCCTGGCGCCCGCCGTCGAACCCGGCTCGCCCGTCCCCGCCGGCGTGGTCGCGGACCTGCTGGCGTCCGTGTCGCTGACCTCCGGGCCGTTCGCGGTCGGCGTCGACGGCCGCTGGCAGGCGGGCGTCCTGCGCGGCGGGTGGCGCAAGGACGCGGCCGAGTTCATCGGCGCCGGCGCCCGCGAGGCCGCCCGCCGCAGGCGCATCGTCGAGCTGGAGGACGAGCTGGGCGACCTGCGCGCCGACCTCGGGACCGCCGAGACCGGACTGGCCGCCGCGCACGACCTGGTCGGGCGGTGGGAGCAGCACCTCGGCGCGTTCCCGAACGACCGCGAGCTCGTCGCCCGCCACGGCAGGCTCCAGGCCGCCCAGGAGTCGGCCGACCGCGCCGCGCGCCGGGCCGGGGAACTGCGCGAGGAGCTGGCGGCCACCCGCGCCCGCACCGAGGCCGCGCACGCGGCGGTCGTCCGGCAGGCGGGCGACGCCGGCCTCCCCGCGACCACCGACGGCCTGCGCGACGCCCGGCACGCCGCCGCCGAGGCACAGCGCACGGCCGACCGCCTGGGCGACGTGCTGCGCCGCCAGTGCGCGGGCACGGTGGCCGACCTGACCGACGCGAACCACCGCTACCGCGCCGCCGTGGACGACCGGGTCGCCGCCGAGGCCGACGCCGAGGCCCGGTGCCTCGACTACGCGACGCAGGCGGCGGCGCTGGCCGAGCTGACCGAGGCGATCGGCGGCGAGGCCCACGAGGTCGCCGGGCAGCTGGCGCGGCTGGAGCGCTCGCGGCGCGGCATGCGCGACGAGCTGAAGCGCGTCCGCGAGGACGTCGCGTCCGCCCGCGAGCGGGCCGCGACGCTCACCGCCCAGCTCGACACCGCCGCCGAGCAGCTCGCCGCCGCCCGGGACGCGCGGGTCGACGCCGCCGAGCGGCTCACGTCGGTCGTCCACGCCCCCGGCGTGCTGGCCGCCGCGCTGCCCGACGTGCCCGCCGACGTCACGTCCGTCCGCGCCGCCCTGGCCACGACCGACCGGCGCGCCGCGAGCGAGACCACCGTGATCACCAGGCTCCAGGCGTTGCAGACGTCCCTCGCGGGCAGCCACGACATCACCGCCGACCAGCACGCGGGCCTGCTCACCGTCATGGTCTCCGGCGAGGACGGCGCACGCCCGGTCGCCACCGCCGCCCGTCGGGTCACCGCCAAGCTCGGCGAGCAGCGCGGCTACCTCGACGGCCAGTACCAGCGGATCTTCGCCGACTACCTGATCCGCGACCTCGCCGAGTGGCTGCGCGGCCAGATCGCCGTCGCCGAGGACCTGTGCAAGCGCATGAACGCCGTCCTCGACCGCGCCCGCTCCAGCCAGGGCGTGCACGTCAAGCTCGCGTGGAAGCACTCGGCGGCGCTCGACGAGGCGACCCGCGACGCCCTCGCCCTGGTCCGCCTCCCCTACTCCGAGCGCGACCCCGAGCAGGACGCCACCCTGCGCCGCGTGTTCACCGAGCGCATCGAGGCCGAGCGCGACAGCCACACCGGCGGCTACGCCGAGGTCCTGTCCCGCGCCCTCGACTACCGGACGTGGCACCAGTTCACGGTGACCGTCGCCGACACCGCCCCCGACGGCGGCCCCCGCGAGCGCAGGCTCAAGCAGCTGTCGTCCGGCGAGACCCGCCTGATCTCCTACGTGACCCTGTTCGCCGCGGCGGCCTCGTTCTACGACGCGGTGAGCGGCGACTTCTCCCCGCTGAGGCTGGTGCTGCTGGACGAGGCGTTCGAACGGCTCGACGACCCCACCATCGCCCGCATGCTCGGGCTCCTCGTCGACCTCGACATGGACTGGGTCATCACCTGGCCCAGCGGCTGGGGCGTGTCCGACAGGATTCCCCGCATGCACATCTACGACGTGCTGCGCCCGAAGAACGGCCGCGGCGTCGCGTGCACCCGGACCACCTGGGACGGCGCCGCCCTGGACCGCATCGACCCCTGACCGGGGGCGCGGCCCCCACTAGGGCACGCGGGTGGCGGTCTTCCGGCGCACACCGCCCACCGCCAGGAACTCGGCCACCGGCAGCGTCGCCGCACCGAGCGCGACGGACTCCGGCCCCAGCTCGCACAGGGTGATCGACGCCTGCTCGAACGGCCGGTGCAGGGCGTGCCTGGAGGCTTCCGCGCGCACGTCGTCGAGGATGCGCGCGCCCAGCAGCAGGCCCGCCCACCCGCCGACGATCACGCGGGACGGGTTGAACAGGTTGATCAGGTTCGCGATGCCGAGCCCCGCGTACCGGGCGGTCTCGGCGAGCACCTCCGCCGCGAGCGGCGAGCGGTCCGCGACGAGGGCCGCGAGGGCCGCCTCCTGCTCGGCGGGGACGTCCGACCGGATCGCGCGGTAGCGGTCGACCACGCCCGACGCGCCGATGTACGCCTCCAGGCAGCCCCGGGCCCCGCACCGGCACGGCCTGCCGTCCAGCGCCACGGTCGTGTGCCCCCACTCGCCCGCACCGCCCGACGAGCCCCGGTACAGCGCGCCGCCCGCGATCACGCCGGCCCCGACGCCCGAGCCGATCAGCGCGATCACCGCGTCGGCCGTGCCGCGCCCCGCGCCGAACCACGCCTCGGCCTGCCCCAGCGTGTTCGCCCCGTTGTCCAGGAACAGCGGCAGGTCCGTGCCGTCGCGCAGCAACCGCTCCAGCGCCACCCCGCGCCACCCGACGGTCTGCGCGTGCACCAGCCCGTGCTCGACCGCGCCGGGCACGCCGATGCCGACGCCGAGCACGTCCCCGACGCCGCTCTCCCGCAGGCACCGGTCGAGCCCGTCGAGCACCCGCAGCGCCACCTCGTCGACCGAGTAGGCGTCGGGCTCCATCGGCAGCGTGGCCTCGGCGAGCCGCCGCAGCGTCAGGTCGAACACCTCGACCAGCACGTGCGTCTCGCCGACGTCGACGCCGACCACCGCGGCGAACGCCGGGTCCACCCGCAGCAGCACCCGCGGCCGGCCACCGTCGGACTCGACCTGCCCGGCCTCCACGACCAGCCCGTCGGAGATCAGCTCGCCGACGACGTTGCTCACCGACGCCTGGCTCAACCCCGTGATGCCCGCCAATTCCTGGCGGCTGCGAGGCCGGTCGAAGTACAGCGCCCGCAGCACCCGCGCCCGGTTGCCGGCGCGCAGGTCCCGCACGGTCAGCTTGCGGTGCACGGCAACCCCTGTCCGGGCGAGTGGGAGCACGGCGCGCCACGACGGCGCGCGGAACACCCGACGTTATCCCCTCGGCCGCGCGTCGGGGCGCGTTTGGCGGTGCGCGTCGGACCGCCGCCGCCCGCGACGGGAGCGGGGCGCGGCACACCACCCGTGCCGCGCCGCGCCGCCCCGCGTGTCCCGGCTACCGGCCGTCCGCGAGCGACCACGACTGGATCATCCGGTACGCGATCGACGCGCCCGGCGCCAGCAGCAGGTCCGGCACGCTGCCCGGCTCGGCGAGCGCCTGCCGCACGTCCGCCCGGCTCACCCACTTCGCCTGGGCGATCTCGTCGTCCGCCGGCCTCAGCGGCTCGGCCGGGTCGGCGACCGCCTCGAACCCCACCATCAACGACCTCGGGAACGGCCACGGCTGGCTGCCGAGGTAGCGGATGCCGTCCACCACGACGCCCACCTCCTCCTCGACCTCCCGCGCCACGCACGCCTCCAGCGACTCGCCGGCCTCGACGAACCCGGCCAGCACCGAGTACCGGCCCTCCGGCCAGCCCACGCCGCGCGCGAGCAGCACCCGGTCCGCGCCGTCGTGCACCAGGCAGATCACGGCGGCGTCGGTGCGCGGGTACTCCTCGTGGCCGCACCGCTCGCACACCCGCGCCCAACCCGACTTCACCGAGTCCGTCGGCCCGCCGCACACCGTGCAGAACCGCGACGTCCGGTGCCAGTGGAACAACGCCACCGCCGTCGTGAACAGGCCCGCGCCCGTGTCGTCGAGCAGCGCGCCGACGGCCCGCAGGTCCAGCCACTGCGGGTCGTCGGTCGGCTCGGGACCGGACCACACCCGCCCGCGCCCGGACGCGGGCGCCGCCACGTCCGTCTCGTCCTCGGTCAGCGGAACGGCCCAGTACGCCACCCCGTCCTGCTCACCGAGCAGGACGGCCGTGTCCGGCGGGCCGTCGCCGAAGTCCGCGGCGGGGTGGTCGACCAGGCGGGTCCCCCGGTCGGCCACCTGCGTCCGCCCCCGCGCGTCCACGGTGATGACGCGCGCCTTCGGCCACAGCTGCGCGATGCGCCGCGCGTCCCCGCGCAGCGGCTCGCTCCGGTCCGCGGTGAACCGCGACAGGGCCGGCAGCTCCACCAGCTCGAAGCTCACGGCAGGGTCACACCGCCCAGCGCCCGCAGCTGCGGGGCCAGCAGGTCCGCGTCGCCCACCAGCACGCCGGTGAACGCGGTCGGCGCGAAGAACTCCAGGGCCACCTCGGCGACCTGCTCCACGGTGACCGTCGCCAACCGGTCCGGGTGCCCGGTGAACCACTCGACGCCCAGGCCCAGGCCGGCGAGGTTCACCAGGAAGGACGCCAACCCGCCCTGCGACGACGTCGCCGTCAGCAGCGACCCCACGGCGTACCGGCGCGCGGTGTCCACCTCGGACTCCGTCGGGGGCACGAGCCCCAGCCTGGCCAGCTCGTAGCGCGTCTCCAGCAGCGCGGCCGCGGTCACCGCGCTCGCCGTGTCGGCGTCCACCATCAGCGTCGCCCCGCCCGGCGTGAACTCCGGGTGCGACCGCGCGCTGTAGGTGTAGCCCTTGTCCTCGCGGATGTTCTCCACGAGCCGCGAGGAGAAGAACCCGCCGTACACCAGGTTCGCCAGTTGCAGCGCCGGGTACCGGTCGTCGGTCCGCTCCAGGCCGCGCCCGGCCAGCCGGATCTGCGACTGCACGGCGCCCGGCCGGTGCACCAGCACCACGTCGCCGCCGCGCACGACCGGCAGCGGCGACAGCGACACCGCGGTGCCCTCGCCGGTCCAGCCGCCCAGCGCGCCCTCGACCGCCCGCACCGCCGCGTCCGGCGCCAGGTCGCCCACGACGACCAGCACCGAGCCGCGCGGCAGCACGGCCGCCGCGTGCAGCGCCCCCACGTCGTCGCGGGTGACCGCCGCGACCTCCTCCGCCTCGGGCATCTCCTTGGCGTACGGGTGGTCGCCGTACAGGTGGCGCTGCAACGCCTCCCGCGCGATCACGTTCGGCTGCGACCGGGCCAGCCGGATGCGCTCCACGAGCCGCGCGCGCTCCCGCTCGACCTCCTCGTCCGGGTAGGTCGCGCCGGTGAGCGCGTCGCGCAGCACGTCGAGCAGCGTGTCGAGGCCGGACACCAGCGCGTTGCCGGAGAACGCCAGCCGCTCCGGGTCCACCACCGCGTCCAGCTCGCCGCCGACGAGCGCCAGCTCGGTGTCCACGTCGACCCGGCTGCGCGTCGCGGTGCCGGTGAGCACCGTGTTCGCCAGCACCTCGGCCCGCGCCGCGTGCGCGGAGCCGGTGCCGGAGGTCGCCGGGTCGCCGAACGGGATGCGCACCCGCAGCTCGACCAGCGGCACCGACGACCGGCGCACGGCGATCACCCGCAGGCCGTTGGCCAGCGTCGTGTCGACCACGTCCAGGTCCGCGGTCGCCCGCTGCTCGCCCAGCTCCGGGAACGGTCGAGGCCCGAGCTCCGTACGGCCGATCTCCTCGGCGCTGCGGTGCTTGGTCGGGGCGCTCACTCGTTACCTCCGTTGGCCGGGTTGAGGATCAGGACGGCGCGCGAGTCCGGCCGCAGCGCCTTGGCCGCCGCGGCGACCTCGTCGGTGGTGATGCCCGCGAGCTTGTCCGGCAGCTCGTACAGCAGCTCGGCCCGCCCGAACAGCAGCTCGGCCGACCCGAGCCCGAGGGTCCGGCTGGTCAGCCGGTCGTGCTCGCGGTGCATGGTCGACACCCAGCGCGCGGTGACCTTGGCCAGCTCCTGCGCCGTCGGCCCCTCGTCGGCCAGCCGCTGGAGCTCCTCGTCCACCGACGCGATCACCTGGGCGGAGGTGACCTCGGGCGAGTGGATCGCGGTGATGCTGAACGTGTCGGGGTCGCGCGCCTCCAGCGGCCCGAACAGGCCGCACCCGGCGCCGACGTCCACGACGCTCGCGTCGCGGTGCACCAGCCGCTGCTGGAGCCGCGACCCGTCGCCGTCGGTCAGCACCCCCGCCAGGACCAGGTACGTGAGGTAGCCCGTCACGTCGTTCACCGGGTCGGGGATGCGGTAGCCGAGGGCGATGGCGGGCATCGGCGCGTGCTGGTCGGTGTGCTCGGCGCGCAGCTCGCCCTTCGGGGCGGCCTCGGCGAAGGACGGCCGGACCGGCACCGGACGGGCGGGCACGTCGCCGAAGTGCTTCTCGACGAGCCCCTTCGCCGTCTCCACGTCGAAGTCGCCCGCCACCGTGAGCACGGCGTTGCCCGGCGCGTAGTAGGTGTCGAAGAACGCGGCGCAGTCGTCCACGGTGGCGTTCTCGAGGTCGGTGAAGTCGCCGTAGCCGTTGTGGGCGTTCGGAAAGGTCCGGAACAGGACCGGCGGCAGCAGGATCCAGGGGAACCCGCCGTACGGCCGGTTGAGGACGTTGAGCCGGATCTCCTCCTTCACCACGTCGATCTGGTTGCGCAGGTTCTCCTCGGTGAGCTTCGGCGCCCGCATGCGGTCCGCCTCGAGGAAGAGCGCCCGCTCCAGGGCGGCCGACGGCAGCACCTGGTAGTAGTCGGTGTAGTCGGGGTGGGTCGAGCCGTTGAACGTGCCGCCGGAGGACTGCACGTGCCGGAAGTGCGCGAGCTTCTCCAGGCTCTCGCTGCCCTGGAACATGAGGTGCTCGAAGAGGTGGGCGAACCCCGTCCGCCCCTCGGGCTCGGAGCGGAAGCCCACGTCGTAGTGCACGCTCACCCCGACGACCGGGGCGCTGGGGTCGGGTGCGAACACCACCCGCAGGCCGTTGGGGAGCGTGAACCTGTGCAGTTCGGGTAGCGCCATGGAGGCAGCCTACGGGTTCGCGCCACCACCCGGCCGAAGGCTCACCCGGCGGCTGCGCGACTCCGCCACGCCCGCCGCGGGCGGCCGGGCGGGTCCGGCCGACGGGCGTGGGGACACGTCCGGGTGACGGTCAGCCCTTCAGCGAGCGGAGGTGCCCCGCCTGCGCCAGGACCCCGTCCACCGCGCCCAGGAACGCCGGGAACCGGTCGGCGAACCGGCCCTGCTCCGCCTCGCCGAACCAGTACAGCCCCGGCCGCGCCCCGGAGAACGCCGCCAGCCACCGCTCCACCTCGCCCAGCACCACCGCGTACGGCAGGGACCGCGAGAACACCATCTCCCGGTCGCGCTCCGGGATGTCCTCGGGGTTCGCGGTGCGCAGGTACCCGCGCAGCCCGCGCACGTGCTCCAGCAGGGCGCTGCCCCGCCCGGTCCGCGCGGGCATGAACCGCGCGCCGAGCGCCAGCGCCACCCCCGCCACCACGACCACCAGCCCGAACAGCGCCGCCGCGCCCACCAGCACCAGCACCGCCGTCAGCACCGCGCCGAGCACGGCCACGCCGATCCCGGCCCACCACCACAGGCTGCGCTCGGCGTCCGGCCGTCGCGCGAACCAGTTCCTCGCCACCACGTCGGCGTACAGCTCGTCGCGCACGCGGGACAGGTCGATCCGCCTGCCGCGCAGCTCCGACAGCAGCACGCCGTCCACCCCGTCGGGCAGCAGCGCCGCGTACACCGCCCGCTCGTAGCCGGACAGCGACGGGTCGGCCGGGTTGCGCCGGACGAACCGCCAGTCCAGCCCGCCGACCTCCTCGATCCACAGGTAGTTGCGCACGGCGAGGTCCACGATCGTCGCGGTCACGTCGACCACGTCCACGTGCTCGTCGACCACCGTGCCGACCTGGCCGGGCAGCACGCCGTCGGGCGAGGCGAACGCCACCCGCCCCGCGCCGTCCGCGACCAGCACGTCCACCGGTCCGACATCGGCCGCCATCGCCCGCGCGTCGCGCCCCCGCAGGCGCCAGAGGAGCGCCACGCCGCCCAGCAGCAGCAGGACCAGGCCGGCCAGGCCCGCACCGGTCACCGGGGTCAGGGCGAAGGCCGACGCCCACCGCGACGTCTCCGCCACCCGCGCGTTGGGCGGCGCCGCGCCGTCCTGGAGGCCGACCGCCACGTCGACCCGCTCGCCGGCGGCCAGGCCGATCTCGGTCGCGCGCGCGCCGCGCCCGTCGCCCAGGTCGGCGGTCGTGCAGGGCGTCGACGTGCCCGGTTCGCCGGCCAGGCAGTTCACCGAGCGCGGCACGTCCGGCGTGATCACGGAAACCCTCACCGAGTCGAGCGCCACGTCCCAGCCGCCGGCCGGCTGCCAGCGCAGCTCCAGGGTGTCGCCGATCTTCGCGACCGCGCCGACCACCTCGTACGCGACGGTCGAGGTGCCCGCCCGGAGTGCGATCGTCAGCCCCTCGGCCGATGCTTGGGCCGTGCCCTCGCCCTCGACGGAAGCGCCGACGACCTCGTACACGCGTTCGCGGTCGTCCCCGACGGCGATGCGGAGGGGCACCCGCCTGGTCGCGGTGCGGCCCTCGGGGACGGTGACCACCTCGGTCACGGTCAGCCGGCCGTCGCGCTCCAGCTTGAGGCGCACGTCGGCGTTGACCGTCCCGGGCAGACCGGCCGGGCTGCTCGGCTGCGCGACCGCGACACCGGTGCCCGTGCACAGCGCGATCGCGCAGATCGCGGCCGCTCCCCAGTTTTTCAACACGGCCGCGGAGGATAGCGGAGTTCGCCTAAGCTCCATGGCGAGTTCGGACATCCGCGACATGGGGGACCACCAGCGATGACGCAACCACCACCGCCGGGTGGCTGGCCGCCGCCACGGCCGGTCGGGCCGCCTCCGGCAGCCGCGCCGCTGAACCCCCGACAGCCCCCGGTGACGCGTCAGTGGCCGGCCCAGCAGCCGCCGCCGCAGGCCCCTCAAGCCCCTCGAATCCCGCAGCCCTCCCCGCCGCCCTGGCAGCAGCAGCAACCGTGGCCCGGTCAGGCCGCCGTGCCGCCGCCCCCACCCGCCTCCGCGCCGCAGCCGCCGCCGGCGCCCTGGGGTCCGCCCCCCGCCGGGCCGCCGGGGTGGGGCCCGCCCCCGATGCCCTACCCGCCGGCGCCGCGCCGCAAGGACAAGGGGCCCGCGGTGGCCCTGGTGATGATCGGGATCGTGGTGCTGGCCATCGCCACGATCGGCGTGGTCGCCGCGACGCGCGACTCGAACCAGGCCGGCGACTCCGGCTACTCGGGGTACTCCAGCTACACCTACTCGCCCGAGGCGACCACCACGACGGCCGGGGAGACGGCGACCAGCAGCAGGGCGGGCAGCCCGCGGACGACGTCGACCAGCACGTCCCAGGCCGGCCCGAAGGCCGTGATCGCGCTCGGCGACAACCCGATCCACGCCGAGGGCCTCGGCGCGTTCGCCATCGACGGCTGCGCGCTGCCCGGCATGGACTACTCGGCGCCGGGGCAGGACCAGTTCCTGCGCGCCGCGCTGCCGTGCATCGAGGCGATGTGGAAGCCCTCGTTCGCCAAGGCCAACCTGCCCTACCAGCCGGCCGAGCTGGTCATGGTGACCTCGCAGATCACCACGACGTGCGGGTCCATGGGGCCCGACCGCACCGCCCTCTACTGCGACGGCACGATCTACTGGACGCCCGCCCACTACGCGAACGAGCAGGGGTCGGCGAACCCCAACCACCCCGGCAAGTACCTCGGGCAGCTCGCGCACGAGTACGGCCACCACGTCCAGTGGCTGTCGGGCATCCTGCGCGCCTCCAGCCAGGCCCAGTACGAGAAGGGCGGCTGGGACACCCCCGAGGGCCTCGACCTGAACCGGCGCAAGGAACTCCAGGCGACCTGCTTCGGCGGGATGACGCTGGCGCCCCTGTCGCACGGCGCGGTGCCCGGTGACGTCATCCAGGTGGCGCTGACCGACGCGGGCAACCGCGGCGACTACCCGATCTACCCCACCCGGGACCACGGCGCGCCCGAGCGGAACGCGGCCTGGGTGAACCACGGCTTCAGGAACAACGAGACGAGCGCGTGCAACACTTGGGTCGCCAGCGCAGCCGAGGTGAGCTGACCCGACTGGAGGACCGTGCACCCTTCCCAGGAGCCCAGGAACAACCCGATCGTGCTCATCGGCGTGTTCTCGGTGATCGTGTTGTCCGTGCTGGGCCTGGGCCTGGTGACGCAGGTGGAGTCGTCGCGGCGGGTGACCGGCCGCGCGGTGGCCGCCCCCGGTGGGCCCGCGGCGGCGAGCACGGCGGCGGAGGCTCCCCGGCCGCGCGCCGTCCACCGGTTGGCCGACCACCCGCTGCTGGTCACGCCGGTGGCGCTGCCCCCCGTGACCTGCCCGCTGCCGGGGTTCGGCCTGTCGGACGCCCAGCTGTCCGCGTACTACGAGGCGGGCGCCGCGTGCCTCGACGAGGCGTGGCGGCCCGTGCTGGAGCAGGCGAACCTGCCGTTCGACCCGCCCGCCCTGGACACCTCGCCCGACCTGGCGGAGGGGCCGTGCGGCGCCGCGCCGGCGCAGAGCGAGGCCGTGGCGTACTACTGCGGTCGCAACAGGACGATCTACATGCCGACGAAGCGGTTGCGCGACAACGGCGGCGGTGAGCGGGCCGGCTCGCACCTGGCGACGTTGGCGCACGAGTACGGGCACCACGTGCAGGCGTTGAGCGGGATGCTGCGCGCCGCGGACGGCAGGATCGTCGACGCGGGTGAGGGGACACCCGCCGGGCTGGAGATGTCGCGGCGGATCGAGCTCCAGGCGAACTGCTTCGCCGGGTTGTTCCTGGGCGCGGCGTCCGCGTCGATCGGGCAGGGGTTGGCGGCGGAGGCCGCGGAGGACTTCGGGTACGCGGTCGAGGAGGCGCCGGAGAAGAACGCCCACGGCAACCCCGACAACCAGGCCGAGTGGGCGTCGAACGGGTTCGCCTCGGGCACGACGGCGTCGTGCAACACCTACGCGGCCCCGGCGACCGCCGTCGGCTGAGCCGGCGCGGACCGGGAACGCCCGGTCAGCAGGTAGCCGTACAGCCCGCCCGCGAGGCCGCTCAGGCACAGCAGCATCGCCGCGAGGCGGTCCTCGAAGGGCAGGCCGACGGGGGTGCTGGCGGCGGCCTGGACCAGGAGGTCGCCCGCCCGGCCACCGTCCCGGTCCACCGGGAGGACCACCTCCACCTTCTCGTCCGGCGAGTGGCCGCAGCCGTCGAGCCTGGCCGTGCGCTTCTCGTCGCCGATCGTGAACTCGACGCGGTCGTAGGCGTCGGCGCCGCCGCAGGACGCGGGGGCGGTGACCGTCGCCTCGACGCGTTCCGCCCGCACGGCGGTGCCCGGCCACCACAGCGCGCCCGCCGCCGCGACACCCACCAGGCCCACGACCAGCAGGACCAGCGCCCACTTCGCGGGGCTTCGCGGAACGGCCACGGGTGGATGGTCGCAGACGGGCCGGCGCGTCGTCGTGAGGGTCGACGCGTCCGCCGGGCCGCCGCACTTCACTCGATCGTGTTTATCGACCACTGTCGAACAGGTGTTCGACACCATTTCCCCCTCCCGGGGCGGGGCGACCGCGGGACCGCGCCGCCGCGAGGGCGGCCGGACGCAGAATGGTGCGGTGTCGACTGCTGCCAGGGTGCTGGTGATCGAGGACGCCGAGGCGATCGGGGCCGCGGTGGGCTCCGCCCTGCGGGACGCGGGCTACCTGGTGCGGGTCCGGCCGGACGGGCGGGACCTGGAGGCGGAACTGGCCCGGTTCCGGCCCGACCTGGTGGTGCTCGACGTGATGCTGCCCGGTCGGGACGGCTTCGCGCTGCTGGAGGTCGTCCGGCGGACCAGCGGGGCCGGGGTCGTGATGCTGACCGCGCGGGACGGGGTGGGTGATCGGCTGCGCGGGCTGGACCGGGGCGCGGACGACTACGTGGTGAAGCCGTTCGTGCTGGCCGAGCTGGTGGCGCGGGTCAGCGCGGTGCTGCGGCGGTTGGGGCGGACGCCGTCGACGGCGCAGGTCGGCGACCTCGTGGTCGACGCGGACTCGGCGGTCGTGCTGCGCGGGGGCACGCCGGTCGAGCTGACCGCCACCGAGCTGCGGCTGCTGCGCTACCTGGCCGCCCAGCGCGGGCGGGTGGTGGGCAAGACGCAGATCCTCACCGCGGTGTGGGGGTACGAGGACTACGACCCCAACCTGGTCGAGGTGCACGTGAGCGCGCTGCGGCGGAAGCTGGAGGAGCACGGGCCCCGGCTCCTGCACACGGTGCGCGGGCTCGGGTACGTGCTCCGGGTGGACGGGACGTGAGCCTGCGGACCGCCTCGCTGCGCCGCCGGGTGACGCTGTCCGCGATCGGCCTGCTCGCGGTGGTCCTGGTCGGGGTCGTGCTGGTGGTGGACGCGCTGTTCGCGGCCCAGTCGCAGCGGGACGTGGAGACCGCGCTGCTGGAGAAGTCGCGGGTCGCCCAGCAGCTGGTGAAGCAGCGGGTGCGCGGGAGCGACCTGGCGGACCGGCTGGAGGGCCGGGGCGTGGAGGTCCGGCTGGTGATGCCGGACGGGGAGGTGTTCGGGCAGGCGCCCCACGAGGAGGTGGCGAACTCCGTCGAGCGGCAGCTGGCGGACGGCTCCCGGATCACCCTGTACGCCGGGTCGTCGGTGATCACGGCGGCGCAGGCGCGGTTGCGGCGGTTGCTGCTGCTGGTCGGGTTCGGCGCCCTGGCGGTGACGGCGGTGGCGATGGCGCTCGTGGTGCGGCGGGCGCTGGCGCCGCTGGACGCGATGACGACGTTGGCCAGGTCGATCGCGCGCGGCCACCGGGGCTACCGGTTGAACCCCACCCGGGCGGACACCGAGCTCGGGCGCACCGCGGCGGCGTTCGACGACATGCTCGACTCGCTGGAGGGGTCGGAGGAGCGGACGAAGCGGTTCGTGGCGGACGCGGCGCACGAGCTGCGGACGCCCGTCGCCGGGGTGCAGGCGGTGGCCGAGGCGTTGATGCAGACCGGCAGCGCCGAGGAGCGGGAACGGCTGAACCTGCTGCTGGTGCGGGAGTCGCGGCGGGCCGGGCGGCTGGTCGACGACCTGCTGGCGCTGGCCCGCATCGACGCGGGCCTGGAGCCGCACCGGGAACGGGTCGACCTGCTCGCCCTGGCCGAGGCCGAGGTGGGGCGGACCCGGCTGCTCGCCCCCGACTTCGACATCGCGGCGGAGGGCCGGTCGGCGCACGTGTCCGGCGACCCGCAGCGGTTGGCGCAGGTGCTGGCGAACCTCACCGACAACGCCCGGCAGGCCACCGGGCTCGACGGGTGGGTGCGCCTGCGGGTGTCCGCGGCGGGCGGTCTGGTCGTGCTGACCGTGGTGGACGACGGGCCTGGCGTGGCGCACGCCGACCGGGAACGCGTCTTCGACCGGCTGGTGCGGCTGGACGAGGCGCGGGACCGGCGGTCCGGCGGTTCCGGCCTCGGGCTGGCCATCGCGCGGGCGCTGGTGCGCGCGCACGACGGCGACCTGCTCTGCCTGCCCCCGCACGCGGCGGACGTGGCGGGGGGACCCGCGGGCGGCGGGGTGGGCGCGGTCTTCCAGGTGCGGTTGCCGGCCTCCCCGTGACGGCGCGGTGGGGCGGATCGCGTCACCGGGCGGGGTCGCGGCCGGGTGCGCGTGCCGGTCCGGCACGCGCACCCGGTGCTCACGATTCCCTGGGCGCGGTCACCTTCTTGACGTAGAGCAGCCGGTCGCCCGCCTCCACGGCGTCCGCCTCGGGCGCGTCGACCCGGTAGAGGGTGCCGTCGCGGACCACGCCGAGCACGATGTCCGGCAGGTGGCGGGGCGAGCCGCCCACCTCGGCGGGCTCGACGTCGCGCTCGGCGATGGCGAGGCCCGAGTCGGGGGTGAGGAGGTCCTCGACCATGTCGACGACCGACGGGGTGGCGGTGGCCATGCCGAGCAGGCGACCGGCGGTCTCGCTGGACACCACGACCGAGTCGGCGCCGGACTGGCGCAGCAGGTGCTCGTTCTCGCGCTCCCGCACCGAGGCGACGACCTGCGCCTTGGGCGCCAGCTCGCGGGCGGTGAGGGTGACCAGGACCGAGGTGTCGTCGCGGTTGGCGGCCACGACCACCGCCCTGGCCCGCGGCACGCCGGCGACGCGCAGCACGTCGTTGCTGGTCCCGGTGCCGTGGACGGTGACGAGGCCGATGGCGGACGCCGCGTCGAGGGCCTGCTGGGAGGTGTCGACGACGACGATGTGGCCGGGGTCCACGCCGTCGCCCATGAGGGCGCTCACCGCGGACCGGCCCTTCGTGCCGTAGCCGATCACCACCACGTGGTCACGCACCTTGGTCCTCCACTTCTGGATGCGCAGGGCCTGGCGGGAGCGCTCGGTGAGCACTTCGAGGGTGGTACCGACCAGGACGATCAGGAACAGCACGCGCAGGGGCGTGATCACCAGGACGTTGACGAGCCTGGCGGACGAGCTGGCCGGCGCGATGTCGCCGTAGCCGGTGGTGGAGAGGGAGACGGTGGCGTAGTAGACGCAGTCGAGGAAGGACAGGCCGTCCCCGTTGGCGTCGCGGTAGCCGTCGCGGTCGAAGTAGACGATGAGGACGGCGGCCATGAGGGCCGCGAGCGCGCCGACGACCCGCTTCAGGATGGCCCGGACGGGGCTCTGCACCGTGTCCGGCATCCGGATGACGCCGACGAGCGAGTGGCCGGGGAGGTTGGCCAGCGACTCGCCGGGGTGGAACCCGCTGATCACGACAGCCTCCCGGGGAGGAGCCGCCACAGGTGCGCGGCGGCCTCGGCGCCGCGCAGCAGCAGCGGCACGACGACGCGCTCGTTCGGCGCGTGGATGCGGTCGTCCGGCAACGTCGCCCCCAGGTACACGACGGGCACGCCGAGCCACCCGTGCAGCAGGGCCGCCGGCCCGGAACCGCCCGTCCGGCTGAACCTGACGGGCTGGTCGAACGCGATCTCCACGGCGTCGCGGACCGCGCCCACGGCGGGGTGCGAGACGTCCACGGCGTAGGGCGGGACGCCGTCGCCCCGGGCGACGACCTCGGCGCGCAGGCCGGGCGGGGTGTGCGCGGCGACGAACTCGCGCAGGGCGTCGGCGACCCGCTCGGGCCGCTGGTCGGGCACCAGGCGGAACGACAGCTTCACCGAGGCCGACGCGGGCACGATCGTCTTCAGGCCGGGACCGGTGTACCCGCCGCTGATGCCGTTGACCTCGGCGGTCGGGCGCACCCAGACGCGTTCGAGGGTGGACCAGCCGGGTTCGCCGGCCAGGGCCTGCGCGCCGCCGGAGTTCGCCAGCCACACGTCCTCGTCGAACGGCAGTTCCGCGTAGTCGGCGCGCTCGGCGTCGGTGGGCTCGACCACGTCGGCGTAGAAGTCGCGCAGCCGGACGCGGCCGTCGTCGTCGTGCAGGGCGGCGACGAGCCGGGCCGCGGCGGTGGCCGGGTTGGGCACGCTGCCGCCCGCCCGGCCGGAGTGGACGTCGGACGCGCCGCCGGTGAGGACGACCTCGGCGCCGTACACGCCGCGCTGGCCGGTGCACACGGTCGGCGCGTCGCGGGAGTACAGGGGTGTGTCGGTGAACACGACGAGGTCGCACGCGAGGTCGTCGCGGTGCTCGTCGAGCAGCCGGGTCAGGTGCGGCGAGCCGGACTCCTCCTCGCCCTCGACGAACAGCTTGAGCGTGACGGCGGGCCGGTCGGCGCCGGTCGCGGCCAGGTGCGCCCGCACGCCGAGCAGGTGCATGGCGACCTGCCCCTTGTCGTCGCTCGCGCCGCGCCCGAACAGCTCCTCCCCCACGAGGGTGGGGTCGAACGGCGGGTGTCGCCACTGCTCGACCGGGTCGACCGGTTGCACGTCGTGGTGGCCGTAGACCAGCACGGTCGGCGCCGCGGGGTCCTCGGCGGGCAGGCAGGCGTAGACGGCGGGCAGGGCGGGACCGGAGTCCCAGACCCGCACGTCGGGCCAGCCGTCCCGGCGCAGGGCCTCCGCCAGCCACCGCGCGGAGGCGTGGACGTCGCCGTGGTGGGCCGGGTCCACCCCGATCGAGGGGATGGCGAGCCACTCGCGCAGCCCGGCCACGAAGTCGTCGGCGAGTGCGGCCACGGCCGCCCGCTCGGGATGCTCGGGTTCTTCTGGATCACCGCTCACGGGCGGAGGATAGCCCTGGGGACGCCGGTCGGTGGCCGGCATGACAGGGTGGTCCCATGGAGACCTCACGTTCCGGCTCCCGGTCGGCGCTGGCGCTGGCCGGGCTGCTGGGCGCGGCCGGTGCCACGCACTTCGCCAAGCCGCGGCAGTACGACTCGATCGTGCCGCGCCGGCTGCCGGGCAAGCCCCGGACCTGGACGTACGCGTCCGGTGTGGCGGAGGTCGCGTTGGCCGCGGCGGTCGCGGCCCCCCGCACGCGGGGAACGGCCGCGAAGCTGGCCGCGGTGTTCTTCGCCGCGGTGTTCCCGGCGAACGTGAAGATGGCGTACGACTACCGGGCGAAGTCGCCCAAGGCCCGCGCCATCGCCTACGGCCGCCTCCCGTTGCAGGTCCCGCTGATCCTGTGGGCCTTGCGCGTGGCGCGCTCAACCCGCTGACGACTCTCCGTGCGGGGTTCGACACCCAGCGCGGCCGAGGGTCTGTCATTGAAACCGCAACCAGTTCTAGGATGCCCGAGTGCAACCGCTCCTCCACCACGCCGCGACGGCTCTGGGTTGGCGCGGCATCGTCGTTCCCGACGTCGCCGTGCTGGGTCACCAGGTGTCCGCGGTCGTGCGGGTCCGCGCCGACGTGCACGAGTGGCGCAGCGCGAACGGCTGGCCCCCGCAGCCCGACCCCTCGTGGTTCCGGTCCTGGTTCGAGCCGGCCGCGCACGACCGGCTGCCGGTGCCCGCCGTCGAACTGGTCGGCGTCCTGGTGGGCGAGTCCACCGTGGACCACGCGCTCCAGTCCTGCGGCACGCTGATGACGCTCGCCCCCTGCTCGGTGGTCCTGCCGCCGCCGCAGGACGACCGGGCGTGGCCGCTGATGGAGCTGGACTACTACGGCATCGGCGTCGTCTCGGTCGACGAGGCGGGCACGGCCGAGCTGCTGGTGCCGCCGGAGGACCGGTCGACCGAGTTCGGGCCGTCGCTGTTCGGGCGCTGGCTGCTGGAAGTGCTCTACGACCGCGTGCTCAAGGAAGTGCCCGCCGAGGCACGGGTGCACGGCTAGTCAGCCGGTCGGGACCGAGCGGACCAGGTCGCGCAGGCCGTCCGCGTCCAGCAGGTCCACGGGGCGCAGCGTGTGCTCGTGCCGCACGTAGTGGAACGCCGCCCGCACCTTCGCCACGGGCGTGCCCGTCAGCGCCGCCCACGCCAGCCGGTACGCCGCGAGCTGCACGGACAGCGCGGGCAGCCGCTCGGCGTCCGGCACCCGCCCCGTCTTCCAGTCCACGACGGTCCAGCCGCCGTCCTCGTCGGCGAACACCGCGTCCATGCGGCCGCGCACCGACAGGCCGTCGATCTCCGCCTCGAACGGCACCTCGACGTCGTGCGGCGCCCGGTCGCCCCACTCGCTGCGCAGGAAGGCCTCCTGGAGCGGGGTCAGGTCCGCGTCGGGCGAGGCGTCCTCGTCGGCCGCGCCGGGCAGCTCGTCCAGGTCGAACAGGCGGCGCACGCCGAACCGCTGCTCCAGCCACGTGTGGAACGCCGTGCCGCGGCGGGCCAGCGGGTTCGGCGGGAACGGCAGGGGGCGGCGCAGGCGCCGGGCCAGCAGGTCCGGGTCGGCGGCGAGTTCGACGAGTTGGCTGACCGAGAGGTGGTCGGGCAGCACGACGCGCTCCCGCCGGTCGGCCGCGGCGGCGCGCTCGGCGAGGAGGACGTCGACGTCGCGGGCCCAGCCCTCGGGGTCGTCGGGGTCCTCCTCCGGCGCGGCCGGTCCGTCCTGTTCGGCAGGTTCGGCAGGTTCGGCGGGCTCCGGCTCGGCGGGCTCCGGCTCGGCGGGCTCCGGCTCGGGGTGGTCCGGCTCGGGGTGGTCCGGCTCGGGGTGGTCCGGCTCGGGGTGGTCCGGCTCGGGGTGGTCCGGCTCGGGGAGCGGCGGCTCGTCGTCGTCCGGCTCCTCGGGCGGTTCGTAGTCGAAGTCCGGGGGCGGTTCGAGGTCCACCGGTTCGACGGGTCCGGGCTCGTCGGGGACGGGCTCGGGCTCGGCGGGCTCGGGCTCGGCGGCGGGCACGGGCCCGGCGAGGTGGCGCTCCAGCGCCGCCAGCACCAGCTCCGCCCCCTCCGCCACGGCCGCGCGCCGCCTGCCCAGGGGGTCGGCGGGCCACTGGGCGGTCTTGGTCTGCGAGGCGAGCGGGTTGGGGTCGTCCTCGCCCGGTCGCGGCGCCCAGTGGGCGATGTCGGCGGGCGGGTGCTCGGCCGCCAGCACGGCCTCGCGCAGTTCGGTGAGGAACGCCGACGGCCCCTTGGGCTTCTCCCCCGACTCGGCCCACCAGTGCCCGGACACGAGCAGGCTGTGCTCGGACCGGGTGAGCGCCACGTACAGCAGCCGGCGCTCCTCCACCAGGCGGCGGGCGTCGAAGTCCTCCTCGTGCCGGACGAGGGCCTCCTCGACCTCCTTGCGGTCGGCCCCGGGCGGCACGCGCAGCGTCGGCAGGTCCTCGGCGTCACCGCGCAGGTCGGCGGGCAGTGCGGTGACCGACCGCAGCCAGCTCGACGACTTCTTGCGACCGGGGAAGATGTCCTTGACCACGTGCGGCACGGCGACGACGTGCCACTCCAGGCCCTTCGCGGAGTGCATGGTCAGCACCTGCACCCGGTTCGGCGCGACCTCCACCTCGCCGGGCTCCAGGCCGTCCTCGGCCTGCTCGGCGGTGTAGAGGTAGTCCACCAGGGCGGGCAGCGTCGCGGACGGGCTGGCGGCGGCGAAGTCGTCGACCACGTCGGCGAACGCGTCCAGGTGCGCCCGACCCACGCCGCCGGGCCTGGCCATGGCCTCGATGTCGAGCAGCAGGGTGCGCTCGACGTCGGCGACCAGCTCGGGCAGCGGCTGGTCGAGGCGGCGGCGCAGGGCGGACAGCTCCGCGCCGAGCCGGCGGATGCGGCGGTAGCCCTCCGCCGAGTAGGCGGTGGGGTCGCCCGGGTCGTCCAGCGCGTCGGCGAGGCCGGCCTGCTCGGAGTGCTCGCCGGGCAGGGCGTCGGCGAGGACGGACAGCGGGTCGTCCACGACGGCCTGGCGGGTCGGCGACCCGGCCAGTTCGCGCGCCCGGCTCCACAGGGCGGCCAGGTCGTACGCGGCGAGGCGCCAGCGCGAGCCGGTGAGCAGGCGGGCGGCGGCCGTGCCCGCGAGCGGGTCGACCAGGACGCGCAGGGCGCTGGTGAGGTCGCGCACCTCGGGTTCGTCGAGCAGCCCGCCCAGGCCGACGACCTCGACGGGCAGGCCGCGGTCGCGCAGGACCGCGGCGATGGCGGCCATGTCGGAGCGGCGGCGGACCAGGACGGCGGCGGTCGGCGGCTCGTCGCTGCTGTCCAGGTGCTGCTCCCACTGGGCGGCGACGGTGTCGGCGACCCAGTCCAGCTCCTCGCGGACGTTGTCGAACAACGCCACCCGGACGTCGCCCGGCCCGGCGCCGTCACGGGCGCGCAACTCGTCGACGTCCAGGCCCGTGGCGCGCAGGGGCGCGGACACGGCGTTGGCCAGTGCCAGCACCTCGGGCGGGTTGCGGAAGCTGGTGAGCAGGCCGTACTTGCGAGCGGGCGGGAAGTCGTGGACGAACCGCGGCAGGTTGGCGGCGGACGCGCCGCGCCAGCCGTAGATCGCCTGGGCCGGGTCGCCGACCGACGTCACGGGCATCGGCTCGCCCCGCCCGAACAGCGACCGCAGCAGCACGCGCTGGGCGTGGCCGGTGTCCTGGTACTCGTCGAGCAGCACGGCGCCGTAGCGCTCGCGCTCGCCCCGCGCCACCTCGGGGTACTCGGCGGCCAGCCGCGCGGCCAGCGACATCTGGTCGGCGAAGTCCATGGCCGCCTCGCGCCGCTTGCGCGCCTGGTACGCCTCCAGCAGCGGCAGGAGGTTCGCCCGCAGCCGCTGGGCGTCGACGACGGCCTGGAGCGACTGCGGCAGGTTGTCGCCCTGCCGCTTGGTCCTCGGCGCGTTCTCGACCAGCGCGCACAGCCGGTCGGCGTGCTCGCGCAGGGCCTCCGGGCGCACCAGGTGCTCCCCCAGCTCGCCGGCCAGCGCCAGCAGGTAGCCGGTGACGGTGGCGGGCACCTTGTCGGTGTCGATGTCCTCCGTCCAGGTGGAGACGACGCGGTGCGCGAGCTGCCACGCCGCGGTCTCGGTGAGCAGCCGCACGCCGGGTTCCACGGGCAGCCGCAGCCCGTGCTCGCCGACGAGCCTGCCCGCGTAGGCGTGGTAGGTGAGGATCACCGGTTCGCCGGTGAGGACGGCGGCCCGGCGCTCGCCGCCCGGGTCGAGCCGGTCGAGCAGCGGGGAGCCGCCCAGTCGGCGCAGGCGGGCCCGGACGCGGTCGGAGAGCTGGCGGGCGGCCTTGCGGGTGAACGTGAGGCCGAGGACGCGGTCGGGCGTGACGAAGCCGTTGGCGACCAGGTAGACGACGCGGGCGGCCATCGTCTCGGTCTTGCCCGCGCCCGCGCCGGCCACGACGAGGGCGGGCGCGGTGGGCGCGGCGATGACGGCGGCCTGCTCGGGCGTGGGCCTGGGCAGGCCGAGCGCCTCGGCGACCTCGAACGGACTGGCGAGGGCTCCCGACCCGCCCACCCGCTCGACCTCGTCCGGCATCACCACACCGGGCATTCTCCGTTGTCGGCCCGCGGACGCTTCGGCGACCCGCAGGGCCGGGGCGAACTCCCAGGTCAACCGGTCATTGGCTGACCTGTCGGCCGGAGGCGTGGATCGGGCACGTGGTGCGCGCCGGGCAGCGGTCGCAGTCTGCGTTCTCGGCGGCCCGGTACCCGGGCCCGACGGACGAGCCGGCGGCGACCTGCACCGCCTCCAGCCAGACCCGGACGCCCTGCTCGTCCAGCGGCGACTGCTCCAGCTCGGTGGCGCCGGTCTTCTTGTTCTCCTTCGCCACGTACAGCAGCCGCGCGCCGCCCGGGTCGGTGCCGAGGCCGAGGTGGGTGAAGCCGCCGAGCGCGGAGGCGAGCTGGTAGACGGCCAGCTGGGGGTGCTCCTGCGCCTCCTTCTTCGTGACCGGGTTCCGGCCGGTCTTGACGTCGACCACGACCGGACGACCCTCGCGGTCGGTCTCCAGCCGGTCGACGCGGCCCCGCACGCGCAGCCACGGGCCGCCGTCCTGCTTCGGCACCTCGACCGAGATCTCCTCCTCGACCGCGACCTGGGTGAGCTGGTCGCGGCTGGAGGCGAGCCAGGCCAGGAACGTGTCGAGCATCCGCTCCACCCGCTGCCGCTCGCGGCGGGAGAACCAGGGCGCGCCCGCGTCCACCGCGGCCCACGCCTCGTCGAGCCGGACCCGCAGCTCCTTCTCGTCGGCGCCGGTGGCGGCGGCCTGGGCGAGCGCGTGCACGAGGGTGCCGGTGATCGAGGCCAGCTCCGCCGGGTCCTGGCCGCCGTGCCGCTCGACGACCCACCGCAGCGGGCACGTGGCCAGCGTCTCGACCGTGGACGGCGACACGCTGACCGTGTGCTCCTCGGTCCACAGTGGATCGTCGGTGGTCACGTCGTGCAGGCCGTACCAGGAGTCGGGGTGCGCGCCGGGCACGCCCTCGGCGGCGAGGCGGGCGAGCTGCGCCGCCGCGCGCTCCCTGCGCCCGGCGGGCTCGTCGTCGTCGCACACGACCCGGCGCAGCTCGCCGACCAGCTCGGCGAGCACCAGGCCGCGCTCGGGGGTGTGGGTGCGCCGCTCGGGTTCGTCGGTGGACAGCTCCTCGATCTCGTCGAGGAACCGCGACGGCTGCTCGTCCTCGCCGCGCACCGCGCTGACCAGCAGCGTCCGCTCGGCGCGGCTGGCGGCGACGAGCAGCAGCCGCCGTTCCTCGGCCAGCAGCGGCGCGATCGCGGACACCGTCTCCGACGGCACGCCCGCGACGAGGTCGACCAGCCGCTCCACGCCGAGCAGCGAACCCCGCAGCCGCAGGTCCGGCCACGAGCCCTCCTGCACGCCGGGCACCGCCACGACCGTCCACTCGCGACCGGCGGCGGCGTGCGCGGTGAGCACGGACACCGCCTCGCCCACGGGCGCGGACGCGGCCATCGTGTCGCCCGCGAACCGCTGCGCGGCCAGGTAGTCGGCGAAGCCCTCGGGACCGGCGCCGGGCAGCCGGTCGACGTACTTCGCGGCGGCCTCGAACAGGCCGACGACGGCGTCCAGGTCGCGGTCTGCCTGCATGCCGGTGGTGCCGCGCCGGGCGGACTGCGCCACCCAGCGGTTCTCCAGGCCGGTGGCCCGCCACAGCTCCCACAGCACCTGCTCGACGCTCAGCCCGTCGGCGATGGCCTTGCGCGTGGTGCGCAGCAACCCGCCGACGCGCCGCGCGGGCTGCGCCTCGGCGTCCTCCAGCGCGGCGAGCCGGTCGGCGGTCTCGATCACCTCGGCGAGCAGCTCGCCGCTGGACCGGTCGCCGCCGGCGGCCAGCTCCAGCCGCCGCAGGCCGCGGCGCAACCGACGCAGCGCCAACGGGTCCGCGCCGCCCAGCGGCGAGGACAGCAGCATCGCGGCGGTGTCCTCGTCGAGGCTGCCGGGGACGGCGGCGCAGCGCAGCAGCGCCAGGAACGGGATGACCGCGGGCTGCTGGGCGAGCGGCAGCTCGTCGTGCGGGACGGCGACCGGCACGCCCGCCGCGAGCAGCGCCCGTTGCAGCACGGGCAGGACGCGGGTGGCGGACCGCGCGACGACGGCCATCCGCGACCACGGCACCCCGTCGATCAGGTGGGCGCGGCGCAGCTGGTCGGCCACCCACGCGGCCTCCTGCGCGCCGGACGCGAACAGCCGCACCCGGACGTGGCCCTCGCCGTCGACGGGGCTCACCTCGCGGGTCGGCGACGCGCCGGGCAGGCGCAGCGCCAGGCGGCCGACGGCGGCCCGGACCTCCGGCGCCATGCGGTGGCCCTCGCGCAGCACGGCGGTGGGCGCGTCCGCGTCGGCCAGCAGGGTCGGGTCGGCGCCGCGGAACGAGAAGATCGCCTGGTCCGGGTCGCCGACCAGGATGAACTCGTCGGCGGTGGAGCCGAGGCTCGCGAGGAACGCGAGCTGGAGCGGGTCGAGGTGCTGGGCGTCGTCGACCAGGAGGTGGCGGACGCGGCGGCGTTCGCCGTCGAGCACGCCCGGTTCGGTCTCGAACGCGAGCAGCGCGTTGTCGACCAGCTCGGCGGCGTCGTACGACGGCGCGTGCCCCTGCCCGCTGCTGGTCAGCAGGTTGACCTGCTCGTACTGGGTGGCGAACAGGCCGGCCGCGACCCACTCCTCGCGGGACTGCTTGCGGCCCAGCTCGGTCAGCTCCTCGGGGGCGAGGCCGCGCTCGGTGGCGCGCTGCATGAGGTCGCGCAGCTCGGCGGCGAAGCCGGGCAGGGTGAGCGCGGGGCGCAGCCGCTCGGGCCACTTCGGCGCGCCCATCGCCACGTCGCCCTCCAGCAGCTCGCGCACCACGGCGTCGTGCTCGGGGCCGGCCAGCAGGCGCGGCGGCTCCTCGCCGAGCAGCGCGGCCTGGTTGCGCAGCACGGCGAACGCGTACGAGTGGACCGTGCGGACCAGGGGTTCCTGCGTGGTGGGCAGCACGCCGTCGTCGACGGCCCGCGCCGTCAGCAGGCGGGTGATCCGGGCGCGCATGGCCTCGGCGGCGCGGCGGTTCGCGGTGAGCACCAGCACCCGCTCGGGGTGCGCGCCCCGGCGCAGCACGCGGTCGGCCACGACCTCCGCGATCAGCGTCGTCTTGCCCGTGCCGGGTCCGCCGAGCACGCGCAGCGGACCGCCGGGGTGCTCGAACACCCGGCGCGCGGCGGGCTCCCAGTCGTGCCGGGGCTCCTCCTGCCGTTCCGGGCGCACCAGCAACGGAGCCCTGTTCACCACCACGGCGGTAGATGCAACCACGTCGCACCGACAGGGGCGGCACGGGCACCTCGTGGAAAGCTGTCGGCGTGGACGAACAGTTGCACGAGATGGTCCGCGAGGTCGTGCGCTCCATCCCCAGCGGGCGCGTCGCCACCTACGGCGACGTCGCCGACATCGCCCGCGCCCCGTCGCCCCGGATGGTCGGCGCGGTCCTCAACCAGGACGGGCACGACCTGCCGTGGCACCGGGTGCTCAAGGCCAACGGCACGTGCGCCCCCCACCTCGCCGACGAGCAGCTGCGGCTGCTCCGCGAGGAGGGGGTGCCGTCGCTCGACGGCAAGGTGGACCTGCGCGCGTACCGGTGGGAGGACGCCGTCAGGGAGAAGGAAGAGCCCCCGGGCCTGTGGTGACCGCGCGGTCGCGCCCGTCGAGGCGCGCCTGCACGCGGGCCACCTCGGCGTGCACGTCGGGGTCCCGCGTCAGCGCGGCCGCGAGCTTGAGCTGCGGCAGCGCCTCGGCGTGCCTGCTCCGCCTGCTCAGCGTGCGGCCGAGCAGCAGGCGGGCGTAGCCGTCGGACGGGTCCAGCTCGACCAGCCTGGTCAGCACCTCCTCCGCCCTGCCCAGCGAGGCGGACCGGAAGTGCGCCAGCGCCAGCTCGGTCAGCACGGTGCGGTCGGTCGGCGCCTGCTCGGCGGCCTCCGCGAGGTAGCGGGCGGCGCCGCTCGGGTCGCCGGCGGCGAGGAACATCCGCCCCTTGCGCAGCAGTTCGCTGATCACGTCGTCCTCCTACTGGTCGATCTTCTCGTCCGCGGGGCCCGCGTGCGGGACGTGCGTCCCGCCGAGCCGCCCGGCCCGGAAGTCCTCGATGGCCTCGATGATCTCGGCGCGCGTGTTCATGACGAACGGGCCGTGGCGCGCGACGGGCTCGTTCAGCGGCAGCCCGCCCAGGACCAGCACGTCCTGGTCGGTCTCCGCCCGGAGGGTGATCGCCCGCCCGCGATCGAGCACCGCGAGCTGCCCCTCCTCCAGCGGCCGGTGCTCGTGGCCGACCGTGCCGCGGCCGTGCAGCACGTAGACCATGGCGTTGAACTCCTCCGGCCACGGGAGCCGGAGGCGCGCGCCGGGGGCGAGCGTGGCGTGCAGGTAGGTGATCGGCGTGTGCGTCGCGCCGGGGCCGCGGAAGCCCGCGACGTCACCGGCGATGACGCGGACCAGCGCGCCGCCGTCGTCGCCGGCCAGCAGCACCGCGTCGGCGGGCCGGATGTCCTGGTAGCGCGGCGGGGTCCACTTCGCGGCCCTCGGCAGGTTGACCCACAGCTGCACGCCGTGGAACAGACCGCCCCGGGCCACCAGGTCCTGCGGCGGCAGCTCCGAGTGCAGGACGCCGGAGCCGGCCGTCATCCACTGCGTGCCGCCGTCGGTGATCAGGCCGCCGCCGCCCGCCGAGTCCTCGTGCTCGAAGGCCCCGTCGATGATGTAGGTGACGGTCTCGAACCCGCGGTGCGGGTGCCACGGCGCGCCCTTCGCCTCGCCGGGGCCGTACTCGACGGCGCCCATGTGGTCGAGGAGCAGGAACGGGTCGGCGAGCGCGAGGTCCACGCCCGGGAAGGGGCGGCGGACCTGGAAGCCCTCGCCCTCCAGCGACCTGCGGGCCCGGACGACCCGCTTCACCGGCCGCCACGCGGTGGTGGCCTCGGGCAGGACGGGGAGGCGGGGCAGGGTGAGGGTGTCGGCGGTGACGGCGGGCATGGCTGCCTCCTTCGGGCCGGCCACCCGGTGCGGTGGCCTCGACCGTGTCAACCTGATTGAGAGTTCAACTATTCCGCCACCCGCCGTCACCACGAGATCGCGCGGATGGGGGAAGATGCCCCGAGGAGAGGGGGCGTCACATGAACAGCCCGATCGTCGACCACCCGTTGGTCGCCACCTACCTGGACGCCCTGCGGCGGCAGTCGGTGGCCCTGCCCGAGCCGCGCCGCGCGGAACTGGACGAGGAGGTCCGCGCCTACCTCGCGCGCACCCTGCCGGAGGACGCCGCCGAGGACGACGTGCGCGACCTGCTGGACCGGCTGGGCACACCCGGCGACGTCGTGTCGACCGAACTCGCCGAGGCGTACGCCGAGGCCCCCGCCGACACCCGCCCCGCCGACCCGGACGACTGGGAGCCCGCGCGCGAGCCGCTGCGGGTCCTCGACGTCCTGGGCCTGGCGCTGCTGCTGGTCGGCGCGGTGCTGGTGCCCTTCGGGCACCTGGCGGGCGCGGTGCTGGTCGGCGCGTCCCGGCGGTGGTCGATCCCGGTGCGGGTGCTGCTCGTCGGCGTGCCCGCCGCGCTGCACGTGCTGCTCGCCCTCCTGGCGGACGACTGGTACTCCGGCCTGCTCGTCCTGCCCTTCACCGCCACGCAGGTCGCCGCGCTGACCGCCACCTGGTACTTCTTCTCGCGCGCGGACCGCGAGTAGGGGTCAGGCCACGCCCCGGAAGCACCGGGCCTCGTAGTACCGCAGCAGCACGGCCTCCACGACCCTCGGGTGCGCCCCGATCGGCGCGGCCACCACGTCCGCCCCGGACGCCGCGACCGCCCGGTGGAACAGCCCCGGCGCCAGCAGCCACGACGCCACCGCCACCCGTCCCGGGGCGCGCCCCACGACCTCGGGGACGCTCGGCGACGCGGTCGCGGCGTACCCGACGGCCACCGGCCCGACCCGGCGCGCCAGGGCGTCGGCCACGGCCCGCACGTCCGCCAGCGCCCGCGCGTCCGACGACCCGGCCGCCGCCAGCACCACCGAGTCGCCCGGCCGGTAGCCGGCCTCGTGCAGGCGGGCCAGCACGGCGGGTGCCAGGGCGGGCCCGATCGGGTCCGCGACCACCACGTCCGGGTGACCGGACGCCTCGACCTGGGTCGGGATGTCGACCCGCACGTGGTAGCCGGCCGCGAGGAACGCGGGCACCACCACGGCCGGTCCCCGCACCGACGACAGCACCGACGTCACGTCGGGCCGCCGCACGTCGGCGTAGGCGACGCGCACCGGCACGCCGCCGAGCCGCGCCCGGACCAGGGAGGCGATCTCCTCGACCACCTCGGCGCCCGCCGGGTCGCGGGTGCCGTGGGCGACGAGGACGAGGGTCATACGGCCACCCCGGCGGGGTCCGTGGCGAGGCGGTAGCCGCGCTTCACGACGGTGGCGACCATGCGCGGTTCGCCGAGGGCGGTGCGCAGCCGGCCGATCGCGGTCTCCACGGCGTGCTCCTCGCCGCCGCCGGGCAGGGCCGCGAGCAGGTCGCGCCGGGACACGACCCGGCCGCGCGCCGCCGCCAGCACCCGCAGCACGGCCATCGGGGCGGGCGGCACGGGCCGCAGCTCGCCGTCCACGACGACCGCCTGGCCGCGCAGCTCGACCTCCCGGGCGGCGATGCTCAGGCGGGTCGCGCGGGCGGGGAGTTGCAGGGTCAGCTCGCGGGCCAGCGCGCCGATGCGGGCGCGGGCCGGCTGGACGACGGGGACGCCGGCGGCCACCAGCGGCCCCGCGGTGATCGCGCCGACGCCCACGACGAGCACGTCGCCGCGCAGCAGCGCGACCAGCTCGTCGTACCTGCCGGTGGCGCGGGCGGTGCGCAGCACGGACGCGGCGGCGGGCGCGCTGGTGAACGTCAGGGCGTCGACCTGGCCCGCGAGGACCGCGTCGAGCAGCCGCTCCAGCGGCCCCGGGTCGGCCGGGCCGGTCCACCGGTAGACCGGGACCTCGATGACGGTGGCGCCCGCCTCGCGCAGGGTGGACGTGAAGTCCGGCAGCGGCTCGCCGTGCAGCTGCACCGCGACGCGCTTGCCCGCCACCCCGGCGCGCAGCAGGTGGTCCAGCAGCTCGGCGTTGCTCTCCCCCTCCGGGGACCACGCCTCGACCAGGCCCGCCGCCCGCACCGCGCCCTTGGCCTTGGGGCCGCGCGGCAGCACCCGCGCCGCCGACAGCCTCCCCAGCAGCCGCGCCGCCAGGCCCCAGCCCTCGGCGGCCTCGAACCAGCCCCGGAAGCCGATGCCGGTGGTCGCCACCGCGATGTCCACCGGCTCCTCCACCACCGCGCGGGTGGCGGCGAGCAGCTCGGTGTCGTCCGGCAGCGGCACGATCCGGATGGCCGGGCCGTGCAGCACGGTCGCGCCCTTGCGCTCCAGCAGGGCGCCCAGCTCGTCGGCCCGCCGGGCGGCGGTCACGCCGACCGTGTACCCGGCCAGCGGGGCGGCGGTCACGGGGACCCGACCTGGACGACGCCGTCGGCCACGACCACCGGGTGCACGGGCACGCCCGTCGACGGGTCGTCGAGGCACGTGCCGCTGGTCAGCTCGAACGCCTGCTTGTAGACCGGGGACACCACGACGGGCACGCCGCCGCGGTCGCCGACGATGCCCCGCGACAGCACGGCCGCGCCGCTGAACGGGTCGATGTTGCCCAGCGCGTGCACGGTGCCCGCCGAGGTCAGGAACACCGCCACCTGCGAGCCGTCCGGCAGCAGGGCGGCCACCCCCCGGTCGGGCAGCAGGGCGCTCAACTCGCACACGGGTGTCATCGCGATACCTCCGCTGGGTCGTTCGCTCCGCTCAGGGCTGGTACCCCCAGCAGGACCGGCACCTTCTGCCCGCGCTCCTCGCGGAACGAGATCGTGGGGTCGGGCGTGCCCGGCGCGTTGACGAAGGAGGTGAACCGGGCGAGCTTCTCCGGGTCGTCCAGCACGCCGCGCCACTCGTCCGCGTAGTTGTCCACGTGCCTGGACATCGCGGCCTCCAGGTCGGCGCAGATGCCGAGGCTGTCGTCCACGATCACCGCGCGCAGGTGGTCGAGGCCGCCGTCGAGGCTCTCGATCCAGGCGGACGTGCGCTGCAACCGGTCCGCCGTGCGGATGTAGAACATCAGGAACCGGTCGATGAGCCTGATCAGCGTCGCCGTGTCCACGTCGGAGGCGATGAGGTCGGCGTGGCGCGGGGTGAAGCCGCCGTTGCCGCCCACGTACAGGTTCCAGCCGTTCTCGGTGGCGATGACGCCGAAGTCCTTGCCGCGGGCCTCGGCGCACTCGCGGGCGCACCCGGACACCGCGGACTTGAGCTTGTGCGGCGAGCGCAGGCCCCGGTAGCGCAGCTCCAGCTCGATGGCCAGCGACACCGAGTCCTGCACGCCGAAGCGGCACCACGTGGTGCCGACGCACGACTTCACCGTGCGCAGCGACTTGCCGTAGGCGTGGCCGGACTCGAAACCCGCGTCCACGAGCCGCCTCCAGATCCGCGGCAGCTGGTCCACGGTCGCGCCGAACAGGTCGATCCGCTGCCCGCCGGTGATCTTGGTGTAGAGGCCGAAGTCGCGGGCGACCTCGCCGATGACGATGAGCTTCTCGGCGGTGATCTCGCCGCCGGGGATGCGCGGCACGACCGAGTAGGTGCCGTTGCGCTGGATGTTGGCCAGGAAGTGGTCGTTGGTGTCCTGGAGCGCGGCCTGCTCGCCGGCGAGGATGTGCCCGTTGTCCAGCGAGGCGAGGATCGAGGCGACGGTGGGCTTGCAGATGTCGCAGCCCCGGCCCCGGCCGAAGCGGGACACCAGCCCGGTGAACGTGGTGGCGCCGGTGGACCGGGCGATCTCGAACAGCTCGGCGCGGGACTGGTCGAAGTGCTCGCACAGCGCCTTGGACTGCTCCACGCCGCACTCGGCCAGCAACTTCTTCAGCATCGGCACGCACGAGCCGCAGCCGGTGCCCGCCTTGGTGCACGCCTTGATCCCCGGCACGTCGACCGCGTCACCGGAGGCCACCGCGTCCACGACCCGCTGCTTGGTGACGGCGTGGCACGAGCACACCTGCGCGTCGTGCGGCAGGGACAGCTCGACGCCCCCCGACGGGCCGATCAGCGCCACCGGGTCGCCGGGCACCGCGCGCCCGACCAGGGGTCGCAGCAGGGGGTACTTGGAGGCGTCGCCGACGAGGATGCCGCCGAGCAGGGTCCTGGCGTCGTCGGACACCACGACCTTGGCGTAGGTGCCCGCGACGGCGTCGTTCACCACGACCTCCAGCGCGCCCTCCTGCTTCGCGTGCGCGTCGCCGAACGAGGCCACGTCGACGCCGAGGAGCTTGAGCTTGGTGGACAGGTCGGCGCCCGGGAACGCCGAGGAGCCGCCGAGCAGCCGGTCCGCGACGACCTCCGCCATCGAGTAGCCCGGCGCGACCAGCCCGTAGACCACCCCGTCGAGGTTGGCGCACTCGCCGACGGCGTACACGTCGGGGTCGGACGTGCGGCACGCCCCGTCCACGACGATCCCGCCCCGTTCGCCGACGGCCAGGCCGGCGGAGCGGGCCAGCTCGTCGCGCGGCCGGATGCCCGCGGAGAACACGACGACGTCGAGGTCCAGCTCGACGCCGTTGGACAGCGCCGCCACGAGCCGGCCGCGGTGGTCGCGCTCGATGGACGACGCGGACGTGCCGGTGTGGACGGTGAGGTCGAGCTTCTCCACCAGCCGCTTGAGCAGGCCCGCGCCGCCCTCGTCGACCTGGAGCGGCATCAGGCGCGGACCGAGTTCCACGACGTGCGGGGAGACGCCCATGCCGCGCAGCGCGTTCGCGGCCTCCAGGCCGAGCAGGCCGCCGCCGAGCACCATGCCCGCGTGCCGGCCGCTGGACCGGGCGCCCTCCACGGTGGCGCGGATGGCGTCCAGGTCGTCGATGGTGCGGTAGACGTGGCAGCCGGGCAGGTCGCGGCCCGGCACGGGCGGCACGAACGGCACCGAGCCGGTGGCCAGCGCGAGGGCGTCGTAGGGCTGCGCGCGGCCGCTCGCCGTGCGCACCACCTTCGCGGTCCGGTCCAGCTCCACGACCCGGTCGCCGAGCACCAGCTCGACCGCGCCGTCGTGCGGCGCGAGGGCCAGCGCCGAGGCGTCCCAGGCGTCCACGTAGGACGACAGGGCGACGCGGTCGTAGGCGGGGCGGGTCTCCTCGGCGAATACGACGACCCGCCACCGGTCGGTCGCGTCCTTCTCGCGGAGGGCCTCCACGAGGCGGTGGCCGACCATGCCGTGACCCACCACCACGAGCGTTCGCGTCATGGGACCAATCCCTTCCTCCTGCCCGGCCATGCTCACCGGGCACCGTGTCGTGCCAAGGTCGCGAATGTTGCGCGGGCGTTAAAGGACGCTCACGCCGCACGTCGGAGCGGTGTGCGTCACACGCCCGCGTAGGCGAGGCTGGGCACGCGCACGAGGACGCGCCGCCGCAGGTAGAACCACCACGTGGTGGCCACGCACAACCCGTAGAACACGAGGAACGCGGTCAGCGCGGGGGCGAGGGTCCTGCTGCCCTCCAGGGAGAACTTGAACACCAGGTTGACGAGCACGCCGCCGAACGCGCCGATCGCGCCCGCGATGCCGACCACCGCCGCCGCCTGCCGCTTGGCCGAGCGCACGTCGTCGCTCTGCGTGGCGAAGATCGCCGGGATCATCCGGTAGGTCGAGCCGTTGCCGACGCCCGCCAGCACGAAGAGGGCGACGAACGAGCCGAAGAACAGCGCGAAGCTGCCGACCTCGATGCTCACCAGCAGGCCGACCGTGCCGGCGGCGAGCCCGAGGAACGTGGCCAGGGTGATCCGCGCGCCGCCGAACCGGTCGGCGAGCCACCCGCCCAGCGGCCTGCTCACCGAGCCGATCAGCGCGCCGATGAACGCCAGCGCGACGAAGCCCTTGTAGTCGGCGAAGCTGATCCTGATGAGCGACGGGAACGCGAACGAGAAGCCGATGAACGACCCGAACGTGCCGATGTAGAGGAACGACATCACCCACGTGTGCTTGTTGGACAGCGCCCTGCGGTAGGACGTGCCGTCCGGCTTGGCCTGGGTGAGGCTGTCCATGAAGAACCAGGCGCAGGCGGTGGCGACCACGATGAACGGCATCCAGAACAGCGCCGCGTAGGCCAGGTTCACGCCGGTGCCGATCGAGATGACGATCGGCACGACGAGCTGCACCATCGCCACGCCCAGGTTGCCGCCCGCCGCGTTCAGGCCGAGCGCGAGGCCCTTCCTGCCCTCCGGGTAGAAGAACGAGATGTTCGCCATCGAGGACGAGAAGTTGCCGCCGCCGAAGCCCATCGCGGCCGACGTGAGCAGGAAGAACCAGTACGGCGTGCCCGGGTCGGAGACCGCGATCGCCAGCATGGCGCACGGCACCAGCAGCAGGCCCGCGCTGATCGCGGTCCACGCCCGCCCGCCGAAGCGCGGCACCGCGAACGTGTAGGGGATGCGCAGCACCGCGCCCACCAGGTTCGGCACGATCAGCAGCCAGAACACCTGGCCGACGCCGAACGAGAACCCGACGGTGCCGAGGCTCACCACCACGATGGACATCAGGCTCCACACGGTGAAGCCCAGGTTCTCCGCCAGGATCGAGAACACGAGGTTCTTGCGGGCGACCCGCTTGCCGGTGGTCTCCCAGAACGCCGGGTCCTCCGGCTCCCAGTGGTCGATCCACCGCCCGCCGCGCTTCGCCGGCGACGCGGCGCCCCTCGTCTCCACGACCGTGCTCATCGGACCTCCAGGACAGCGGTTCTCGTTGCGTGCCAACGGTAGGAACGGCCGGTTACCGAGGCGTGCGACCACGTGTCGCCGCCGGCAACTCCGGCGCACATCACGCGGACTGGGGCTGTGAGGCCGCGAGCCAGTCGACGATGCCGCACACGGCGTCCCTGCAGCCGCCGCAGCCGGTGCTCGCGCGGGTGGCGTCCGCGATGGCCGACAGCGAGGTGGCGCCCGCGCGCCACGCGGTGACCAGCTGCCCCTTGCTGACCGTGTTGCAGCGGCACACCACCGCGGACGCGGGCAGGTCGGCCGGGCTCGCCTCGGCGGCCCCGGCGGGCAGGGCGCGGCCGAGCAGCAGCGCCAGCCGGTCGGTGGGCGCGGGCAGGCCGCGGTCGTAGAGCTGGACGATGGCCGCCGCGGCGTCCGGGGCGCCGAGCACGATGGCCCCGGTGACGCGGTCGTCGCGCAGCACCAGCTTGGCGTACCGGCCGCGCGCCGGGTCCTGGAAGCACAGCACCTCGGCGTCGGGCGAGTCGACCTCCACGTGCGCGTCGCCGAGCGCGGCGAGGTCCACGTCCCGGGCCTTGAGCCTGGTCACGACGGTGGTGCCGGCGTAGCGGGCGGCGGGCGCGACGCCGGTGAGCCGGTCGGCGAGCACGGCCGCCTGCTCCCACGCGGGCTGGACCAGCCCGGACACCGTGCCCACGTGCTGGGCGCAGTCGCCGAGGGCGTGCACGCGCGGGTCGCTGGTGCGCAGCGCGTCGTCCACCAGGACGCCCCGGTCGACGTCGAGGCCCGCCTGCTCGGCCAGCGCCGTCTCCGCCCGGACGCCCGCCGACACGACCACCAGGTCCGCGGGGACGTGCGTGCCGTCGGCCAGCTCCAGCCCCTCGCCCGGCGCGTACCGCGAGGCCGGCGTGCCGAGCCGGAACTCGATGCCGAGGCCCTGGAGGGTCCTGGCGAGCACCCGGCCCGCGCCCGCGTCCAGCTGGCGCTCCATCAGGTGCCCGACCGGGTGCACGACGGTGACCAGGCAGCCGCGACCGGCCAGGCCGCGGGCCGCCTCCAGGCCGAGCAGGCCGCCGCCGAGGACCGCGACCGGCGTGCCCGGCGACGCCTCCGCCACGATCCGCGCGCAGTCGTCCAGCGACCGGAACGCCACCACGCCGGGCGCGAGGGCGCCGTTGCCGTCGAGCAGGCCCGGCGTGGGCGGCACCCACGGCCGCGAGCCCGTGGCCAGCACCAGCGCGTCGTAGGGCACCTCGGTGTCGTCCACGTGCACGACCCGGCGGGTGCGGTCGACCTTGGTGACCGCGCCGCCGAGCCGCAGGTCCACGTGGTGCTTCGCGGCCCAGTCGGGGGCGTGCAGGCGCACCGCGTCCGGCGTGAGGGAGCCCGCCACGACGCTGGAGAGCAGCACCCGGTTGTACGCCGGGTGCGGCTCGTCGCCCAGCACGGTCAGCGCGACCCGCTCCCCGCCCGGGTCGCGACGGCGGACCTCGTCGGCCAGTCGGGCGCCGGCCATGCCGTAGCCCACGACCACCACGTTCCTCATACCGTCTCCAATCGGACCGCGCACACCTTGAACTCGGGCATCCGGCTGGTCGGGTCCAGCGCCGGGTTGGTCAGCAGGTTCGCGCGCCCCTCGCCCGCGTAGTGGAAGGGCAGGAACACCACGTCGACGCGCATGGACGGCACGCAGCGCACCCGCGCCAGCGTCCGGCCGCGACGCGACACGACGGCCGCGCGGTCGCCGTGCGCGAGGCCCGCGCGGGTCGCGGTGTCCGGGTGGACCTCCACGTACGCCTCGGGCTCGGCCGCGTTCAGCTCGGCCACCAGCCGGGTCTGCGCGCCCGACTGGTAGTGCTGGAGCACCCGGCCCGTGGTGGCCTGGAGCGGGTACTCCGCGTCGGGCGGCTCGGCCGGCCCCCGGTGCTCGACCGGGACGAACCGGGCCAGGCCGTCGGGGTGGGCGAACCGGTCGAGGAACACGCGGGGCGTGCCGCGCCCGGCCGGTCCGCCCGCGACGACGGGCCAGTGCAGCGCCTCGCCGTCCCGCAGCCGCCGGTAGGTGACGCCGGAGTAGTCGGCGGGGCCGCCCGCCGACGCCCGCCGCAGCTCCTCGAACACCACCTCGGGCTCGGTGGGGAACCGCTCGGCGGGCTGGCCGAGGCGGGTGGCGAGGCCCTGGAGCACGTCGAGGTCGCCGCGCACCCCCTCGGGCGGGGCCACGGCCCGCTGCCGCAGCAGCACGCGGCCCTCGAGGTTGGTCATGGTGCCGCTCTCCTCCGCCCACTGGGTGACCGGCAGCACGACGTCGGCGACCGCGGCCGTCTCGGACAGCACGAGGTCGGCCACGACCAGCAGGTCCAGGGCCGCCAGCCGGTCGGCGACGTGCCGCGAGTGGGGCGCGGAGACGACCACGTTGCTGCCGAACACCAGCAGCGCCCTCGGCCCGCCGGGCTGCCCGAGGGCGTCGAGCAGCTCGTAGGCCGACCGGCCGGGGCCGGGCAGGTCGTCCACGCCCCACACGCCCTTGACGTGCTCGCGGGCCGCCGGGTCGTCGATCTTCCGGTAGCCGGGCAGCTGGTCGGCCTTCTGGCCGTGCTCCCGGCCGCCTTGGCCGTTGCCCTGGCCGGTGAGGCAGCCGTAGCCGGAGTACCGGCGGCCGGGCAGGCCCAGGGACAGGGCGAGGTTGATCCACGCCGACACGGTGTCCGTGCCGCCGGCGTGCTGCTCGGTGCCGCGGCCGGTGAGCACGACGGCGTTCTCCGCCTCGGCCAGCAGGCGCACGGCGGCGCGCTGGTCCGCGACCGGCACGCCGGTGACCCGCTCCACCCGCTCCGGCCACCAGGTCGCGGCGATCCGCCACGCCTCGTCGAAGCCGGTGGTGCGCTCGGCCAGGTACTCCTCGTCCAGGTGCCCGTCTGCGACGACGGTGTGCAGCAGGCCCAGCGCGAGCGCCAGGTCGGTGCCCGGCGCGGGCTGGAGGTGCAGCGTGGCCAGCTCGGCGGTGGCCGTGCGGCGCGGGTCGACCACGACCAGCCGCGCGCCCCTGAGGTGCTGCACGAACGGCGGCATGGTCTCCGCCGGGTTGCCGCCGACCAGCAGCGCGGCGTCCGCGCGGCCCAGGTCGGCGACCGGGAACGGCAGGCCCCGGTCCAGGCCGAACGCCCGGAGGCCCGCCGCGGCGGCGCTGGACATGCAGAACCGGCCGTTGTAGTCGATCTGCGAGGTGCCGAGGGCGACCCGGGCGAACTTGCCCAGCAGGTAGGACTTCTCGTTGGTCAGCCCGCCGCCGCCGAAGACGCCCACCGAGTCCGGTCCGTGCTCCGCGCGCAGCGCCCGCAGCTTCGCGGCGACCACGTCCAGCGCCTCGTCCCAGCCGGCGGGGCGCAGGTCGCCGTCGCGGCGGACCAGCGGCGTGGTCAGCCGGGCGGGCGAGGTCAGCAGCTCGGCCGACGTCCAGCCCTTCTGGCACAGCCCGCCGCGGTTGGTGGGGAACTCCCGGGGCGACACCACGCCGTCCGCGATGGACATGGCGCACTGGAGCGCGCAGTACGGGCAGTGGGTGTCCGTCTTCGGCGCGTCGGTTCGGGTCACGGGCCGACGGTAGGAACGGGCTGTTAACGGCGGACCGCGGCATGTTTCGTCCGCGCGAACTTGACTGCTCACCCCACCTGCCGCGCGGGTGAGGTCACGCGTTCAGAGCAGTTCGACGACCCGCGCCGCAGCGCGCTCCAGGCCCGTCAGCGACTGCACGCTCGACCGGGGGTGCAGCGCGTGCACGGCGAGCCGGAACAGCACCGCCCGCAGCACGACCTGCGGCCACTCCTCCAGGTGCGCCCAGCGCCCGAGGATGCCGTGGTCCGCGCCGCCCCAGGCGAGGGCGTCGACCGCGACGACGGCGGCCCCGTAGGAGCCCGGCCGCCAGTAGGCGGTGAAGTCGATGATCGCGGGGGCGGCGTCACCCGCGAACAGCACGTTGCCGAACAGGTCGCCGTGCACCACCTGCGGCTTCGCCGTGACCGGCTTGCGGTGGGCCGCGTACAGCTCGAACAGCCGGCCGCCGAGGTCCGGGGCCAGCTCGGTCTTCTCCTCGTCCCACGCGCAGCGGTCCGCGGTGGCGAACAGGTCGGTCCGGGTGTCGAGGAACCGGGGCCGGGTGAGCCCGGCGGTGGCCTGGTGCAGCTTCACCGCGACCTCGACGACCTCGTCGTGGCGCGGCTCGGCCTGGCCGGACAGGTACTTGGTCGCCGCCCAGCCGCCGACGACGTAGCGGCCGTCGGTGGAGCGCAGGGGTCTGGCCACGCGGAGGTTGTCCACGTCGAGCGCGTCGAGGGTCTTCGCGACCCAGGTGGCCTCGGCGGGCTTGCCCGCGGGGCGGATGGCCGCGTCGCCGCACCGCCACGCCGGTCCGCCGTCGATCAGCTCCGGCTCGGCGTCGCGCGCGCCGAACGCGGCGCGCACGTGCGACGGTGGCGGCTCCGGTGGCGACGACGGGTTCACGGCCGGCACGCTACCTGCACCGGGCGCTCGGTTGGTGGACCTCGGAGCCCGGAGCCGTGGTGTCCACACATTCAGCCTAGCCGCATTATTGCGGTCTCAATCGGCGGTGGCCCGCGTGACGGACGTCACCGGTCCGATCCGCCCCCGCGTCGGGGCGGATCGGACCGGGTCCGGTCAGTAGGTCGGCAGGCTGGGGTCGATCTCGCGGGCCCAGGCCAGCACACCGCCGCCGACGTGCACGGCGTCGGAGAAACCGGCCCGGTGCAGGGCGGCCAGCGCCTCGGCCGAGCGGGCGCCCGACTTGCAGTGCAGCACGACCTGCTTGTCCTGCGGCAGCTCGGCGAACGCCTCGCCGGACAGGATGCGGTCCTTCGGGATGAGCACCGAGCCCGGGATCTTCACGATCTCGTACTCGTGCGGCTCGCGGACGTCCACCAGCAGGAAGTCCTCACCGGCGTCCTGCTTCTGCTTCAGCTCCAGCGGCGTGATCGTGTTGCCCGCCGCGGCCTGCTGGGCGTCGTCGGACACCACGCCGCAGAACGCGTCGTAGTCGATCAGCTCGGTGATCTTGGGGCTCTCCGGGTCCTTGCGGATGCGGATGGTCCGGTAGGACATCTCCAGGGCGTCGTACACCATGAGCCGGCCGAGCAGCGGGTCGCCGATGCCGGTCAGCAGCTTGATCGCCTCGGTGACCATGATCGAGCCGATCGACGCGCACAGCACGCCCAGGACGCCGCCCTCGGCGCACGACGGCACCATGCCTGGCGGCGGCGGCTCCGGGTAGAGATCGCGGTAGTTCAGGCCCTGGCCGTTCGGCGCGTCCTCCCAGAAGACGCTGACCTGGCCCTCGAACCGGAAGATCGAACCCCACACGTACGGCTTGCCCAGCAGCACGGCGGCGTCGTTCACCAGGTACCTGGTGGCGAAGTTGTCCGTGCCGTCCAGGATCAGGTCGTAGTCGCGGAAGATGTCGAGCGCGTTCTCCGAGTTCAGGTGGGTCTGGTGCAGCACCACCTTGACGAACGGGTTGATCTCGGCGACCGAGTCGCGCGCCGACTCCGCCTTGGGCTTGCCGATGTCCGACTGGCCGTGGATGACCTGCCGCTGCAGGTTCGACTCGTCGACGATGTCGAAGTCGACGACGCCGAGCGTGCCGACCCCCGCCGCCGCCAGGTACAGCAGGGCCGGGCTGCCCAGCCCACCCGCGCCGACGACCAGGACCTTCGCGTTCTTCAGCCGCTTCTGACCGTCGACCCCGACGTCCGGGATGATCAGGTGGCGGCTGTACCGCGCGACCTCTTCCTTCGTCAGTTCCGCTGCGGGCTCAACGAGCGGCGGAAGCGCCATCTCCAGTCCTCCTCGACCACACATGTCCTCTACCGAGGGACAACACCAGCCTGCCCGTCCGTCTTCCCCGATGGGAAGTCGTCCCAAGGCGCGGGAACCGCCCTACTGGGGCGCCACCGGGAACGGGTTGGGCGTGCAGACCTTGCCGTCGGCCGCCACCGCGTTGCGGTCGCCGCCGTCCACCGAGTTGAGCTGCGCGACGTAGTCGTTGGCCACGCCGAACGACTGCTGCATCATCACCGGCGCGGGTCCGCCGTCGACCGCGCAGCCCTCGTGCCGGTTGCCCAGCGCGTGCCCGACCTCGTGGTTGATCGCGTAGGTGCGGTAGGCGCCGATGTCATTGCCGAACGCCTTCCCGCCGCGCACCCAGCGGGCGGCGTTGATGATCACGCGCCCCGACGGCGGGTGCCAGCACGACGCCTCGAACTGGATGGAGAAGCCGCACATGGCGTGCGTGGTGCTCGTCGTGGTGAGGCTGATGGTGAAGTCGACGTCGCCGCCCTCGACGCGCTGCATCGCCACCTGGCCGGTGCCGACCCAGCTGCGCGGGTCGGCCAGGAACGCGTCGACCGTGCGGGCGAACGCGTCGCGGTCGCCGCCGTAGTCCGCCGCCTCGACCCCGTCCTCGATGGCGATGTCGTACCGGTAGAGCGTGCCGGTGCCGACCTGCTGCGGCATGGAGCCGGGGACGAGCTGCCACGTGCCGGCGCCCTGCTCCGAGAACCTGGGCCCCTCCGGCAGCACGGCGGTCGGGAAGTTCTTCAGGTCGATCGGGGGCGGCGGCTTCTCGCTGGCCACCGGCGACCGGGGGGTGGACGCCGCCGCCGCGTCGCCGGTCGGCGCGCCCTCGGCCGCCTGGTCGGTCGCGGTGCCGAACGTGGTCGGCGCGGCCGTGTCGAGCACGACCAGCGCGGTCAGCACCAGGAGCACGGGAACGGCGTAGATGCGCCAGCCGTAGTTCGCGATCAGGCCCTTCAGTCCGCGCCCGCGACGTCGCGCCCTGCGCCCGGCCGGCGTCCACGAGGCGGCGAGCGGCTCGCCACCCGTGCGGCGCGCGCCCCGGCGGTAGCGGTCTTCGGACAGCGACGGGCGGTCGCCGGAGGAGGGCGCCGGGTCCTGCGTCGTCCGGTTCACGGCGACCAGGGTGCCACAACCGGACCCCTGTGGCGGACTCCGGTTGACCAGGTCACTGAACCGATCCACCACGTCCCGCCGCTCACCACTCCCCGCGTTCGACCGACTCCCACATGCCCAGCACCGCGCGCGCCACGGACACCGGCCGCTCCATCTGCGCGACGTGCCCGGTGCGGGGCAGCACCAGCAGCCTGCCGCGCGGCAGCAGCCGGGTCACCCGGGGCGCCTTGCGCGCGCTGACCAACCGGTCCTCCGCGCCCCACACCACCAGCGTGGGCGCGGTGATCCGCGGCGGGAGCAGCCACATCGACTTCGAACGGGGCACCAGCCAGGTGCGGATGAGGTCGATCGTGGAGGCGTTGAGCGCGTTGCCCGCCCACGCCTGGGCCGAGCGCTCGGCGTACTCCTCCTCGCTCTGCGCGATCCGGTTCGGCGGCACCAGCGACGGGTCGGCGAAGCACAGCCGCAGCATCTGCCGGGTGCGCTCCTCGGCCGTCACGGTGGCCAGCTGCGCCCGCACCTTCGCGCCCACCACCGGCAGGAAGGCGAGCGGCAGCCGCCGGTCGGACACCCGGCGCAGGCTCAGCCGCAGGTCGGGCACCGCCGGGGACACCAGGGTCAGCGTTTTCACCAGATCGGGGCGCTTGGCGGCGGCCATGAGCGTGATCGCGCCGCCCATGGAGTTGCCGAGCAGGTGCACGGGGCCGCCGCCCAGGGACTCGACGTACTCGATGACGACCTCGGCGTGGGTGGTCATCCGGAAGTCGTAGCCGTGGATCGGCTCGGAGCGGCCGAAACCCGGCAGGTCCAGCGCGTGCCCCTCGGCGTGACCCGACAGCTGGGCGGCCAGGTCGGTCCAGTTCGTCGCCGAACCGCCGAGTCCGTGCACGTAGACGGCCTTCTCGCCGGTGTCGCCGGGGGTGTGGCGGACGTGCACCCGGTGGCCCGCGACCTCCCGGCAGTCACCCGGCCACGGTCCGATCGTTGTGTCCAGGGGAGGCAGCGGCGAGGTGGACAGGGGCACGTGGGTGATGGAGGTTCTCGTCGGCTCCTGCGTCTGGGTCACCCCACCAGGATGCCTGCTGGGGCGTCTCGCGAAACGAGGAGCTTTTCCCGTGAGGCTGCTACCAGCGAGTAGTGTTGCCGACGAGCCGGCGGGGCACCCCCCTTTCGGTTCCGCGATGATTGGTTGGCTGGAGGCACCATGACGGAGACGGCCCAGACTGCGGTCGGGCACCACGGCGGCGCTGCGGGACGGGGTGTTCGACTCCCCCGCACGGCCCGGCGTGCCCAATTGCTGGCCGCGGCGCAGGACGTGTTCGTGACCAACGGCTACCACGCCGCGGCGATGGACGAGATCGCCGAGCGCGCGGGCGTCAGCAAGCCGGTGCTCTACCAGCACTTCCCCGGCAAGCTCGAGCTGTACATGGCCCTGCTGGAGTCCCACGTGGACGAGCTGGTGGACCGGGTGCGCACCGCGCTCGCGTCCACCACGGACAACAAGCAGCGGGTGAAGGCCACGGTCGGCGCGTTCTACGACTTCGTGGACGGCGAGGGCCAGGCGTTCCGCATGGTCTTCGAGTCGGACCTGCGCGGCGAACCGGCCGTGGCCCAGGCCGTGGAGCGGGCCACCACCGACAGCGTCGACGCGATCACCGAGACGATCACCGCCGACACCGGCCTGGACCCCCACCGGGCCCGCCTGCTGGCCGTGGGCCTCGTCGGCCTGTCCCAGGTGACCGCCCGCGCCTGGCTGGCCGACGACCGCCAGCTCGCGAAGGAGGACGCGGTCTCCCTGATCTCCAACCTGGCGTGGCGCGGCATCGGCGGCGGCTTCCCCCTCCAGCACTGACCCGCCCCGCCCAAGGCGCCCGAACGCAGGACACACGGCTCCTGGACGTACGACTCGCGGGTCCTGGACGTCGGACTCTCGCGCGAGTCGTACGTCCAGGACCCGCGAGTCGTACGTCCAGGAGCGGTGAGTCGTACGTCCGGGAGCGGTGAGTCCTGCGTTCAGGTCGAGTGCAGGGCGGTGATGTGCGCCGCGACCCCGGCCGCGCGCTCCAGCGTCAGCATGTGGCCCGCACCGGGGTAGGTGACCAGTTCGGCGTGCGGCAGCTCGTCGGCCAGCACGCGGGCGTGGCGCGGCGGGGTGAGGCGGTCCGCGCCGCCCGACAGCACCACGCACGGAATCCCGGCCAGCTCGGCCAACGCCTTGCGCCGGTCGTGCTCGTTCAACGAGTCGCGGAACGCCACCATGCTCACGGGGTGGCAGCGGCCGACCATGGCGGCGGTGCGCGCGACGTGCGCCCACGACGGCCGCTCGCCGAACAGCAGCCACCTCAACCCGGGCCGCACGACCTCCGTGCGCCGCAGCAGCTCGGGTCGCCGGAACGCCGCGATCCGCCGGTTCATCGCCTTCTCGCCGGCCAGGAACGCCCGCCCGAGGGCGCCCGGCAGCCCCAGCGTCGACCCCGCCAGCTCACCGCACGACGTCGCCACCAGCGCCACGCCCGCCACGCGTTCCAGCAGGTCGGGCCGCTGCTCGGCCAACGCCATGATGGTCATCCCGCCCATGGAGTGCCCCGCCAGCACGACCCGCCCGGTCGGCACGCGGTCCTCCAGCAGCTCGGCGAGGTCGTCGGCGAGCCGCGCGATCGTGGCGCCGCCGACCGGCGCGGGCGCCGAGCCGCCGTGCCCCCGGTGGTCGTAGCGCAGCACCCGACCGGGCAGCGCCTCCGCCACCTCGTCCCACGACGTGTGGTCGAGCGTCCAGCCGTGCAGCAGCACGGTCGTCACCCCCGCGTCGCGCGGACCGGTGTCCACGACGTGCAGCGCGGTGCCGTCGGACGTCACGAACCGGTTCCGCACAGCCGCCTCCCAGGGCACTCCCACCCGCGTCCCCCTCGTCCGGACCTTCATCGACCCCGTCACCCGATCCCTCACTCGACCAGGAACGACCGGCGCCACGCGCCCATCCCCGGCTTGCCGACGAGGCCGACCTCGTCGAGGAACGCCATGATCCGCTCGCCCGCCCACCGCAACGACCCCTGCCAGTGCGGGTTGCCCAGGGCGACCCGGTGCGCCTCGTCCCGGTCCAGCCCCACCGCCGCGTACACGTCCGGGTGAATCAGGGACCGGGTGACGAACATGGACGTGTTCGCGATCAGCCACCGCTGGTAAGGCAGCTCCCGGCGGCTGAGGTCCGCCATGCCGCGCACGACCTCCTCGCGCGCGAACCGCACGTGCCGGGCCTCTTCGAGCACGTGGATGCGGTTGACCATCCGCACGAGCGGCTGCACGCCCTCGTCGGCCATCGTCTCGCGCTGGAGCCGGTCGAGGACCTCCTCGGCCACCAGGATCGAGCCGTACAGCGCGGGCCCGTAGCCGATCACCGGCAGCAGCTTGCCCAGCTGGTACGCGTGCCGGCGCGGCCCGTAGGGCGGGCAGCCGATGCGCTCGACCATGCGCGCGAACATCGTGGAGTGCCGGCACTCGTCGGCGACCTCGGTCAGCGCGTACTGCGCGTGCCTGCTCGTGGGGTCGGACCGGTAGACCTCCTTGAGCAGCATCCGCATCAGCAGGACCTCGAACCACAGGCCGACGGACGCGATGCTCGCGACCTCGTGCCGGGACAGGTCGATCCGCTGCTCGGGGCTCATCCGCCCCCACAGCGCGGTGCCGTACAGCGAGCAGCGGTGCTCGGGGGTGTAGCGCAGGCCGTCCACCAGGGGCGCGGACCAGTCGATGTCCACCTCGGGGTCGTAGGACCTGTCCGCCGAGGAGTTGAGCAGCCGTTCCGCGGTCTTCTCGCGGTCCGCGACCTTCAAGGCCCTCGTCATCGAACCCCTCCCCGGTGGTGTCATTCCCGGTTACTGCTACTACAGGTAACAGTTACTTCTGGTAGCGTGCGTCACATGGCTCGAACTGTCAAGGGCGGGACGGACGCGCGCCGCGAGCGGTGGAAGGGTCACCGCGAGGCGCGTCGCGCCGAGTTCGTCGAGGCGACGATCCGCGCGGTCGCCCAGCACGGCCCCGACGTGGGCATGGACGAGATCGCGGCCGAGGCCGGCGTGAGCAAACCGGTGCTCTACCGGCACTTCGCCGACAAGTCGGACCTGTACCTCGCGGTCGGCCAGCGCGGCACCGAGATGCTGATGGAGCGGCTCGGCCCCGCCATCGGCCTCGACGGCCCCATCCGCACGCGCATCAAGCGCATCGTCGACGCCTACCTGTCGGTGATCGAGGAGCACCCCAACCTGTACCGGTTCGTGGTGCGCAAGTCGTTCACCGACCGCCCGGTCGAGCAGGACGTGGTCACCGAGGACAAGACCATGATCGCCAACGCCCTGGCCCGGCTGCTCGGCGACTACCTGCGGGCGTTCGGCATGGACTCCGGCGGCGCCGAGCCGTGGGCGCACGCCCTGGTCGGCATGGTGCAGAACGCGGGCGACTGGTGGCTCGACCGGCAGTCGATGACCCGCGCGAGCCTCAGCGGCTACCTGACCGAGATCATCTGGCACGCCCTCGACGGCCTGCTCCGGTCCGCGGGCGTCGAACTCGACCCGGACGCGCCGCTGGTCGCCGACTTCTCCGCCGACGAACCCCGGCTGCGGCTGGTCGACGCCGGGGAGGCGTGATGCCGCCGGAGGAGCGGGAGCACCACGAGGACGGGTACCGGGGCGACGCCGTGCTCGTGTTCGGCCGGCGGGAGGTGCCGGTCGGCGTCGAACTGCGCGGCTTCTTCCAGCCCATCGACGGCCGCTACCACTGGTACGGCCGGGTCGACGCGAACGACGAGGTCACCGCACTGGTCGAGGGCGGGGCGCGGACCGCGCTGGTGCGCACCCCCACCGGTTCGGCGACCGGGTCGCTGACGGACCCGGACCCGTGGTCGCGCTACCGGGTGTCGGGGACGTCCACGCCGCCGTTCGCCGTCGACTGAGCCCCCGCCGACGATCCCGCACCGACGATTCCCGGCGACGATCGCCGGCAAGAACCCCCGAAACGGCGGAAGGGGCACCCGATCGGGTGCCCCTTCCGGTGTCCCGGACCGACGACCTCAGTCGCCGGAGACGAAGCCGACCCTGCGGGCGTCGCTCGGACCGATCTCCACGTACGCGATGCGCGCCGCGGGCACCACGTAGCGGGCACCCTTCTGGTCGACCAGCACGAGCTGCCCGGTGCCCGCCTTGAGGGCGTCGGCGACCTGCGACTCGACCTCCTCGGGGGTGAGACCGCTGGACACCACGAGCTCCCGCGGGCTGTCCGCGATGCCGACCCTGACCTCCACGCTGACCTCCGTGCACGCGTTTGACGGCTTTCGAACCCAACCCTAGCCGAGCCCGAGCGCCGACATGCGCCGCGTGTGGCTCTGCTGGAGCCGCCGGAACAGCGCCGCGATGCCCGCCAGGTCGCCCGAGCCGCGCACGATCAGCTCGGCCAGCCCGTCCCGTTCCGCCACCACGTACTGGGCCTGCGTCAACGCCTCGCCGAGCAGTCGGCGCCCCCACAGCGTGAGCCGGTCGCGCAGCTTCGGGTCGCTCGCGCAGGCCGCCCGGACTTCGCGTTCGGCGAACGCCGAGTGCCCCGTGTCGGCCAGCACGGCCAGCACCAGCTCCTTGGTCGGATCGTCGAGCCACTCGGCGACCTCGCGGTAGAAGTCGGCCGCCAAGCCGTCCCCGACGTACGCCTTGACCAGCGACTCCGGCCACGACTTGGGCGCCGTGGAGGCGTGGAAGGCGTCGAAGCCCGCCGCGAACGGCCGCATCGCCTCCTCCAGCGAGTGGCCGCGCTCGGCCAGGTAGGTCTCCAGCAGCGCGTAGTGGCCCATCTCGGCGGCGGCCATCCGCGCGAGCGCGGCGCGGCCGGCCAGCGTGGGCGCCGTCCGGGCGTCCTCGGCCATCCGGTCGAACGCCGACAGCTCGCCGTAGGCCAGCGCACCCATCAGGTCGACGATCCCCTCGGCCACCCGACCCCCCACCACAGCCCCACCAGCCTCCGCGTCGCTCATGGCGGCGAGCCTAGTCGGGTGTCCCCCGCCACACCCCGCGCACGCGAACCCGCAGCCGACGAGGTCGTTGCACCACGATCGGCCTAGCTGCCGGGTAGACTCGCTACTCGACGCCCGGCGCGGCGCGGCCCAGTGGGGGCTCGCAGCGGTGCCGAAGGCTGAACTGCGGCGGCACCGTGCCGCCAGGAGAGGGTGCGCGCACACACCTCGCTGGCCCTCCCGCGACCCGCCCGGTCCTCTTTCGCAGGCCGAGTGGCGGTGACGCGGTCGAGCGGCCCGTACAGGCCGTGCGCGCTGGTACGAGAGAGGCGATCACCCTGACCGCGACGAACGAAGACACGCACATCGACCCGGTGGAACTGGAGCACAGCGAGGCGGGCGTCCCCGAAGAGGACGTCTCGCACCCGCTGGTGGCCGACGCGCCGGTCAAGCCCGACGCACCCACCTTCGCCGAGCTGGGCGTCCGCGACGAGATCGTGCGCGCGCTGGCCGAGGCCGGCATCCACCGCACGTTCGCCATCCAGGAGCTGACGCTGCCCCTGGCGCTGGCCGGCGACGACGTCATCGGCCAGGCCCGCACGGGCACCGGCAAGACCCTGGGTTTCGGCATCCCGCTGCTCCAGCGCATCACCGTGCCGGGTGACGGCACGCCGCAGGCGCTGGTCGTGGTGCCGACGCGCGAGCTGTGCCTCCAGGTCACCCACGACCTGACCGACGCCGCCAAGCACCTCGGCGTGCGCGTGCTGGCCATCTACGGCGGCCGACCGTACGAGCCGCAGATCGCGGCGCTGCGCAAGGGCGTGGACGTCGTCGTCGGCACCCCCGGCCGGCTGCTCGACCTCGCCGAGCAGCGGCACCTCGTGCTCGGCAAGGTGCGCGGGCTGGTGCTGGACGAGGCCGACGAGATGCTCGACCTGGGCTTCCTGCCCGACATCGAGCGCATCCTGCGCATGGTGCCCGACGAGCGGCAGACCATGCTGTTCTCGGCGACCATGCCGGGGCCGATCATCACGCTCGCCCGGACGTTCCTCAACCAGCCCACGCACGTGCGGGCCGAGGAGAACGACGCGGGCGCCATCCACGAGCGCACCGAGCAGTTCGTCTACCGCGCGCACGCGCTGGACAAGACCGAGCTGCTGGCCCGCATGCTCCAGGCCCGCGAACGCGGCCTGTCCATGATCTTCACCCGCACCAAGCGCACCGCGCAGAAGGTCGCGGACGACCTGGTCGAGCGCGGTTTCGCCGCGGCGGCCGTGCACGGCGACCTCGGCCAGGGCGCCCGCGAGCAGGCGCTGCGCGCGTTCCGCTCCGGCAAGGTCGACGTCCTGGTGGCCACCGACGTGGCCGCGCGCGGCATCGACGTCGAGGGCGTCACGCACGTCATCAACTACCAGTGCCCGGAGGACGAGAAGACCTACGTGCACCGCATCGGCCGGACCGGTCGCGCGGGGCGCACGGGCGTCGCCGTGACGCTGGTGGACTGGGACGAGGAGCCGCGCTGGAAGATGATCAGCGACACCCTCGGCCTGGGCAAGCCGGAGGCCGCGGAGACGTACTCGACCTCCGACCACCTGTTCACGGACCTCGACATCCCGTCCGGTTCGACCGGGCGACTGCCGCTGGGCCTGCGCACCCGCGCCGGCCTGGACGCGGAGCCCGAGGAGAACCTGAAGGGCGAGAAGAAGTCGCGGCGCAGGCGGCGGACCGGACGCGGCGGCGACGGTGAGGTCGAGGAGACCTCGCCCAAGTCCAGCCCCTCGTCGCCCCCGTCCTCGCCGTCGTCCGACGACGAGTCGTCCGCGCCGCGCAGCCGTCGCCGTCGCCGCAGCCGCGGTGGCGTGACCGCGACCGAGGGCGCGGGGACCGGCGCCGCGGAGAGCTCGGCCGAGCCCACTTCCGACGCCCCGTCGTCCGCGTCGGCATCGTCCGCGTCGGCCTCGTCCGCGTCGGAGGATTCGCCGGACCCGGCTCGCCCCCGCAGGCGTCGCCGCCGCCGCCCGACCACCGGGAGCGCGGACGCGGCGGACGCCCCCGCCTCCGAGTAGGTTCCCCGAGTGGATTCCCCCGAGGAGGGCAGCCGGCCCACGCAGCCGCTGCCCGACCGGGGTGGAGACACGATCGGGTGATCATGACCCGCTCGATGTACGGAAACGCCGTTACAGTTCTCGGTTGAGAGAATCGGGCCGCCGAGACCACCCTGGCGACGCACTCCAGGCCACGTGCGGGAGTCGCCGCGGACAGGATCGAGGGAGGGGCCACCCCGCCCCTCCCCGGTGAACGGCCGCCCGGGGTGGCGCACCCCGCGCCCGCACCCCGCGCCCACACCCCGCGCCCACACCCCGCGCCGCACCCGTGCCCGCCCCACGCGGCCCGCCCCACGCGACCGCCCGCGCGGTCCCGGACCACGGCCTCACACCGACCTCTTCCCCGTGGTGGGAGCATGTCGCCTGAACGAGTCGCACGTGATCACCGACCATCGGGGAGCCGGGCAGTGGGCCAGCCGGAGCAGGCGGAGTCGAACGGGCAGGTCGCGCTGGACGAGGACGTCCTGCGGGAGCCCGGCGAGAGCGCCACCCAGGAGGACGGGGAGGGCCGCGACGACGACTTCGAGCCGCTGCCCGAGCGCTCCTGGCGGACGACCGGGGACTTCATCGGCGTCGCCGTGGTCGCCGTGGTCGCCCTCGTCGCCTCGCTGGTCGTCTGGTTCACCTCGGACGCCCGCAACACGGTCAGCCAGGTCGGCTCCTCGCAGGTCAACCCGCTCCAGCCGGTCACCGTGCTGCCCCCGTCGCTGGCCGAGAGCTGGCGCGCCCCCAGCAGCGCCACCCCGGTCCCGGTGAACCTGGACTCGGTGGTCGTCACCGGCGACGGCGGCGAGGTGGTCGGCCGCGACGCGCGGACCGGTGAGGTGCGGTGGCGCTACGCCCGCGACTGGCCGCTGTGCACGGTCTCCACGGCCTGGGGCCGGGTGTTCGCCGTCCACCGCAAGGACACCAACTGCTCCGAGGTCACGACGCTGGAAGCGGCGTCCGGCAAGCGCGGCCCGCAGCGCAACGGCGACGCCGAGCCGGGCACCCGCCTGCTGAACGAGGGCTCGCACGTCCTCACCACCGGCGAGTCGTTCGTCGAGGTCTACCGGCGCGACGACCTGGTCCGCTCGATGGAGTACGGCCGCCTGCGCGCGATCGTGAACGCCGGCAAGCAGCCGCGCCCCGACTGCACCTACGGCTCGTTCGCCGTCACCGGCGGCAAGGTGGCGGTGCTGGAGCGCTGCTACTCGCAGGACCCGTCGGACCGCCTCACGGTCCTCAAGCCGAACCCCGAGAAGTCCGACGAGCCGCAGGTCATCAGCACGACGGTGGTCGGCGAGAAGGGCACCCGCGTGGTGGCCGTGACGGCGACCCGGGTCGCGGTGGCCATGCCGGGCAAGCTCGCCGTGTTCGACGCCGACACGGGCGGCCTGGTGTCGGAGCACGCGGTCGACGTGACCGCCGCCGAACTGGAGGGCGACCCGCCCGGCCGGGTCGTCCCCACGTTCACCAGCACCGCGAACACCTACTGGTTCACCGGTTCGAAGACGATCGCCCTGTCGTCGGCGGACCTGGCCCCGCTGTGGGTGGTGGACGGCACGCTGGGCGCGGGCACGACGCTCGCCGGCCAGCTGCTGCTGCCGACGCCGACGGGCCTGAAGGTGGTCGACCAGGTCAGCGGCGGGCAGGTCGCGGAGATCCCGGTGGACCGGGGCGACCACCGCGGGCCGGTGGAGATGGCGACCGAGGGTCCGGTGGTGCTGGAGCAGCGGGGCGACACGCTCGTCGCGCTCCGGTAACGCGCGCCGGCCGCGGGTGCGGCAGACTTGCCGCGTGCACTCGCAGTTCAGCCCGCACCGCGCGGACCGCGTGGACCTGCCCGGCCGGCACGGTCCCGTCGCGGCCCTGCGCGCCCCGGCGGCGGGGCGCGACCTCGGCGCCACGGCGCTGCTGCTGCCCGGTTACACGGGGTCCAAGGAGGACTTCGCTCCGCTGGTGGACCCGATCTCCGACGCGGGGATCGAGGTGGTCGCGATCGACCTGCCCGGCCAGTACGAGTCGGTGGGCCCGGTCTCGGAGGCCGAGTACCGGCCGGCGGCGTTGGGCGCGGCACTGGCCGACCTGGTGGCGAAGCTGGCCGCCGACGGCAGGCGGGTGCTGCTGCTGGGCCACTCCTACGGCGGGTTGGTGGCGCGGGGCGCGGTGCTCGCGGGCGCGCCGGTGTCGGGGTTGACGCTGCTCGCGTCGGGTCCGTCGGAGCTGCCGCCGGGTGCGCGCCGCACCGCGCTGGACTACGGCGAGGTCGTGCTGCGCGAGCAGGGCGTGGAGGCGTCTCAGCAGGTCAACGAGACGCGACAGGCGATGAACCCGCGGTGGCGGTCGATGTCGCGGGAGCTGAAGGACTTCTACCGGGAGCGGTTCGTGCGCTCGTCCCCCGCCGCGCTGCTGGGCATGGGCGAGGCGTTGCGCAGCGAACCGGACCTGGTGGCGAAGCTGGCCCGGGCGCTGCGGTCGTCGGGCGTGCCGTGCCTGGTGGTGTGCGGCGACCGGGACGACGCGTGGTCGGCGGCGAGCCAGCGCGACATGGCCGAGCGGTTGGACGCCGACTTCGCCGTGCTGTCGGGCGTGATGCACAGCCCGAACACGGAGGCGCCGGACGCCCTGCTGGCGACGCTGCTGCCGACGTGGCGGTCCTGGCTGTCCTGAACCGCCGGCACCGCGCGGTCGACCGCTCAGGCCCGGCAGGGGCTCAGGCCCACCAGAAGAACCACAGGGTCACCGCGACGAGCAGCACGACGACCAGGCCGCACACGGCCACGACCGCACCGCGCTTGCGGTCGGCGACGACCTGGGCGACCACCGCGGCGGTCGCGGCGGCGACGTGCCCGAGGACGACGTCGATGCCGGGGCCGGGCAGGTCGTGGACGCTCGCGTAGACCTGCACGCCGATCATGGCCAGGGCCAGCAGCGCGAGGCCGACGGCGAGCGCGCCGCTGACTCCGCGCCACAGCCTGGCGAGGCGCGGTTCGGGTCTGCTTTCCACCATCGTCACGCGGTCAACTCTACGGCGCGAGCAGTGCCCACGGGTCGAGCGTCGGCGCGGCCTGCTGCCCCTCGGGGCACGAGCGTCGGAAGTCGCACCAGGTGCACTGGTTGCCGGTGCGGGGCGGGAACAGGATCTCCGGGTCGCCGCCGGCCTTGAGGGTGTCGGTGGCGAGGCCGATGTCGTCGGCGGACTCCTCGGCGCGCGTCACGTGCCGGGCGAGGCTCTCGTCGGTGTGCTCCCACACGGCGACCGACCGGGTGGGCAGGTGGTGCAGCTCGACGCGGTGGCACGGCTTGCGCAGGGTGCGGCGGGCGGCGAGGGCGTAGAGGGCGAGCGCGAGGGAGCCGCGGGCGTCGTCGGTGGTGAGGGCGTGGCGGCCGGTCTTGTAATCGACGATGACGAGTTCGCCGTCGCGCAGGTCGATGCGGTCGACCCGTCCCTCGGCGACGATCCTGGACGTGGGCGCGGACACCCAGCGCTCGATGCCGACGGGTTCGATCGAGGTGTCGAGGTCGCCGACGTAGTCGCGCAGCCAGCCCTCGGCGCGGTCGCGGTAGGTGGCGGCCTGGTCGGCGTCGCGGAACCCGTCGTCCTTCCACTGCCGGTGCAGCAGGGCCACGGCCTGGTCGGGGGTGCGGCGGTCGGCGGGCAGGTCGAACAGCGCCTTGAGCGCGTTGTGCACCACGGCGCCGAGGGTGTTGTGCGCCCACGCGCCGCCGCGCGGGGGTGTCGGCCGGTCGAGGTAGGCCATGCGGAAGCGACGCGGGCAGTCGGCCCACGTCGCCAGCTTGGCCGGTGTGACCTTCACCAGCTTCTTGGGCATCGCCCCGAAGTCGAACCCGAGCTGCTCCTGCACGCACCCAAGCTACAGAGGGGCACCGACGGGATCCGCGCGGCTACCTCAACCGACGATGACCTTGCACCCGGTCGCGCGGTCGGCGAGGGCGTCCAGCACGTCGGGTGACGTGGTCTCCGCGCCGAGTTCCACCGTCTTGTTGGTGCCGTGGTAGTCGCTCGACCCGGTAATGAGCAGCCCCAGCTCGCCGGCCAGTCCGCGCAAGCGGGCGCGGGTGGCGGGGTCGTGGTCGGGGTGGTCCACCTCGACGCCGCCGAGGCCGAGCGCGGCCAGGTCGGCGACGACCTGCTCGGACACGATGGGGCCGCGAGAGGAGGCGAAGGGGTGCGCGAGGACCGTCACGCCGCCCGCCTCGGAGATCATCTCGATGGCACGCGCGACGGGCGTGTCGGTGCGCGGCACGTAGTACCGGCCGCCGGTGAGGTAGCGGGCGAACGCCTCGTCCACCGACGTGACGACGCCGGCCCGGATCAGCGCCATCGCCAGGTGGGGCCGTCCGGCGGGCGCGTCGGCGGGCATGGCCGCCATCAGCTCGTCGGGGTCGATGGGGAAGCCGTCCTCGACCATGCGCTCGGCCATCACGCGCAGCCGCTGCCGCCGTTCCAGGCGCAGCCGCAGCTGCTCCTCGACGAGCGCCGGCGACGTGTGGTCGTAGAGGTAGGCGAGCAGGTGGACGGTGATGCGACGCCCACTGCCGTCGTCGGACGCGCAGGACAGCTCCGCACCGCGCACGAGCCGCAGGCCGGGTGGCAGCGCGTTGGCCGCTTCCGCCCAGCCGGCGGCTGTGTCGTGGTCGGTCAGCGCGACCGCGTCGAGGCCCGCGGCGGCTGCCGCCGCCACGAGCTGCGCGGGCGTGTCCGTGCCGTCGGACTCGGTCGAGTGGGTGTGCAGGTCGATTCGCACCCGCCCAGTCTCTACTACGGCACCATCTTCTTGCCGCGCGCCGCCCGTTGCGCCTTGATCATCGAGAAGCGCTCCGCCTGCGCCTTCTTGTCGCCGAAGGTCAGCTCCGAGATGGCGTCGTAGACCTCCTCGGGGTTCGGCAGGTACTCGATCCGGTTGAGGGCCTGGATCTGACCCGCCGACTCCACCACCAGGGTGCCGAAGCCGAACATGCGCCCGAGCACCGTCCGCTCGTACGTGAGGTCGGTGACCTTGCTGATCGGCATCATGGCGACCTTGGTCTCGAAGACCCCCGAGGAGATCATGAACCGCTTGTCGGTCACGACGATCCGCTCCACCCACCACTCCATGACGAAGTAGGCCAGCCTGAGCAGCACGAACAGTGAGGCATACCAGAGGATGTTCTGGATGATGCCCGCGTTGTCGGGCAGCAGGTAGGAGATGATCATGGCGCCCGCGAGCAGCGCCCCCGCCTCCAGGAGATCCCAGAGCAGGTAGCTCCAGTGCCTGCGTACCCGGATGACCCGACGCTCCGTGGGGAGCAGGTACTCGTCGGGGTCCCGTGGTGCGAACATGCCTTCGACCTCTCGCCGGGTGGAGGAGCCGGGCGACTCAGAACAATTGTTTCACGAAGGTGATGAGCGCCTCAGCGGCTTCCCGGAGGGTGCCCAGGATGTTCTGCACCAGCTGAGCCGCTTGCTGGGGCTCGGCGATCAGGAAGAACAGGACCAAGCCGACCCCGGCGAAAGTGAGAATCTTCTTCAGATTCACGGTGATCAACCCCGTTCGCTACCCGCACCCGTTTGGCGCCAGTGAAAACCGTTGTACCGCACCCGGCGGCACCTCGGGAGATTTGTACCGCACTCGGGGCAGTGGTCTGCACCGCCAACCCGGGGTGACTACACTGAGTAACTGTGACGGCTGAACGGGACCTCCGCATCCGCTGTGTCGGCGGTATCGCACATGACCCGACAGGGCGACTGCTGCTCGTGCGTCGCGGCAATCCCCCAGGCGAGGGACTGTGGTCGATCCCCGGCGGACGAGTGGAGCAGGGCGAATCCGACGAGACCGCAGTTGTGCGGGAACTGGAGGAGGAGACGGGACTCTCCGTGACCGTGGGGGCGTTGATCGGATCTGTCACCCGACCGGGCCCGCGGGGCCTCTACGAGATCCACGACTACGCCTGCCAGGTGCGATCCGGCACCCTCCGACCGGGCGACGACGCTGTTGACGCACGGTGGGTGACCGCTGCGATCTTGGCCACACTCCCACTCACCGAGATGCTCCGGGAGACGCTCGAGGCGTGGGGACAGCTCCCCCGGGGCTGATCACGTTCGCCCGATCAGGGGAGCCACGTCAGCCGTTGGCCGTGCGGGGCCGTGCGCCCCAGGGCGCGGGCGGAGCGCACCGCGCCGTCCTCGAACCGGACCAGCCCTACCACGCCGAACGCCGCTTCCCCGACGCCGGGCCGCAGGTCGGCGCGGTCCGGCAGGACGTGCTCCAGGGCCGCGCCGTAGCCCTCGTGGCTCAGCCACCACAGCGGCCTGCCCAGGCCGCGCAGCGCCTCGACGAACTCCGCCCCCGGCAGGTACGGCAGCACGTTGCTCGTCATCACCACCAGCGGCAGCGCTTCGGGAACCCGCGCGGCCGCCGCGCCCAGGTCGGCGACCGCGTCACCGGTGACGAACTCCGGCGGCGACTTGCGCTGCACGGTCGCGGCCACGCCGAACAGCCGCAGCCGCTCGGGCTGGTCGGCCCACACGCACGCCTCCAGCCAGGCGTAGGTCTCCTCGTCGGCCAGGTCGGCGGGCGCCCGGTCAAGGCCGACCTTCGCCGCGACCTTCACCGACTTGGGGATCTTCGGCAGCTCCGCGCCGGGCGCCAGCTCCAGCGCGCAGTGCAGGCCGAGCGCCGCCTTGGCGGGCCCCGCGACGAGCTGGCCGGCCTGCTGGGTCTGGTAGCGGTAGCCGTACTGGTCCAGGCCCAGCAGCAGACCGGCCGAGCAGCCGACCTCCAGCAGCCCGACCGGCCCCGCGACCCGCGCCAGCGCCGGGTAGAGCAGCGCGGAGCGGCGCACCTCGTTGGTCTGCGTGCTGCGCGTGGACACCAGGTGGCGGACCCCGTCGGCCCGGTCGAGCAGGAACTCCCGGAACAGCGGCCACGTCTCGTCGTCCGGGCCGTGCGTGCCGCCCAGCGACGGGTAGTAGCGCGACAGCGGGTGGAACGGCTCGGCCTGCACCAGCCGGTGCGCCGCCGCCAGGAGCAGGGTCGGGTGGGCGAACCGCTCCGGGGCTGCGGTCAGCAGGCCGGCGACCTCCGGGTCGTCCGCGGCGCGGGCGGACAGGTGCTCGTAGAGCGGGGAGACGCCGCGCGCCTCCTCCTCCGCGAACGCCGACAGCCGCTGCCGCACCAGGTCCAACGAGGTCACGTCACTCCTCCGACTCAGGGCACCGGGCCCGGGGCGCCGAACCCGGGTGTCGAACTCGGGCGCCGAACCCGGGCCGCGGGCTCAGAGCACCGGCTCGGGCCGCCCCGGCTGCTCGCCACCGCGCGCGTCGCCGTACGAGCGCTTGGGGACCATCACCTTGCGCCGGAAGACGCAGACGACCGTTCCGTCCTGCTTGTACCCGCGCGTCTCCACGTAGACCACGCCCCGGTCGTCCTTGGACTTCGACGGGGTCTTGTCCAGCACCTCGGTCTCACCGTAGATGGTGTCGCCGTGGAACGTCGGCTTGACGTGCCGGAGCGACTCGACCTCCAGGTTGGCGATCGCCTTGCCGGACACGTCGGGCACGGACATGCCCAGCAGCAGGGAGTAGACGTAGTTGCCGACCACGACGTTCCTGCCGAAGTCGGTGGTCTCCGCCGCGTAGTGCGCGTCCATGTGCAGCGGGTGGTGGTTCATGGTCAGCAGGCAGAACAGGTGGTCGTCGTACTCGGTGACCGTCTTCCCCGGCCAGTGCTTGTAGACCTCGCCGACCTCGAACTCCTCGTAGTAGCGCCCGAACTGCACCGCGGCCTCCGTTGGCTGTCGTGGTCCGGCTCTCGTTGGACCGGGACGACAGTGTGAGCACCGGGGGAGTACCCTCGGCAACCGGTCTGTGAGCGACTCCACCGCCGCGACCGCAACCCGAGGAGGTGAGGACTACCGATGAGTAACGACCCCCATCCTGCGAGTACCTCGCGCGTCCTCATCGGGGGGCCCGCTCTCCGGGGGTAGCTCCCCGGGACAGGCCCAGCACCACCGGTCGGGGACGTGCCGTCGTCGTTGTTCCGAGTCGACGCTCCCCCACTGGAGGTTCCTCGTGCGCAGCCTGCCCTCGCTCGGCGGCCTGAGAGGCCGTTTGCCGGAGCGCCCCGCCCTGCCCGTCCCCGTGCCGCTGTCGGCGTACGTCGTGGACTGCGGCGTGTACGTCGACGGCGCGCGCCTGCCCGGCCGCTGGTCGCACACCGACGCGGTGGAGGAGGTCCGCCGGCGCGGTGACGGTTTCGTCTGGATCGGCCTGCACGAGCCGGACGAGGAGCAGATCCAGGGCGTCGCCGACACGTTCGGCCTGCACGAGCTGGCCGTCGAGGACGCCGTGCACGCCCACCAGCGGCCGAAGCTGGAGCGCTACGACAACACGCTGTTCATGGTGCTCAAGACGGTCCGCTACATCCAGAACGCCTCCCCCGACGCGGCGAACGAGATCGTGGAGTCGGGCGAGATCATGGTGTTCCTCGGCCGCGACTTCGTGGTCACGGTCCGGCACGGCAACCACTCGGGCCTCGCCGCGGTGCGCCGCGAGCTGGAGGGCGACGACGACAAGCTCAAGGTCGGGCCGGCCGCGGTGCTGTACTCGATCGCCGACCACGTGGTCGACAACTACCTCGACGTGACCGACCACATCGAGGACGACATCGACTCGATGGAGGCGCTGGTCTTCCAGCCCCGCAGCCGGGTGAGCGCCGACCAGATCTACCTCATGAAGCGCGAGGTGCTGGAGCTGCGCCGCGCGGTGATGCCGCTGGCCGTGCCGCTGCGCCGGTTGGCCGAGGGCTACACGCCGCTGATCCCCGAGCAGGTGCGCTCGTACTTCCGCGACGTCGACGACCACCTCACCGAGGTGTCCGAGCGCGTCATGAACTTCGACGAGCTGCTGACGACGCTGGTCAACGCCGTGCTGGCGAAGATCACGCTCCAGCAGAACTCGGACATGCGCAAGCTCGCCTCGTGGGTGGCGATCATCTCCGTGCCGACCATGGTGGTCGGCGTGTACGGCATGAACTTCGACCACATGCCGGAGCTGCAGTGGCGCTACGGCTACCCCATGGTGATCTCCGTGATCATCGTGGTCTGCCTGACGCTGTACCGAATATTCCGCCGGAACGAGTGGCTGTAAGGACCTCCGCCCCTTCTCCTCCGACGGGATGTCGACATGACCCGGATGCTCACCAACCTGCGGTTCTGGATCCTCACCTTCCTGCTGGGCTGGCTCGCCACGGTGACGCTGCTCATCGCCAACGGCGCCTGACCGTCCACACCGGACCGGACGCGGTCAGTCCCACGCCCTGGTGTCCCAGGTGAACGGGATGCCGTGGCCCACGCCGGTGCCCAGCCGCAGCGACAGCCCGGCCGGCCACAGCTTCAGCAGCAGCTGGAACCGGTACCCGGTCGGCCGGGGTGTGCGGCGCGGTTCGAACACGAGCAGGGCGAGCGGCGCCATCGGCGTGGCGCGGGCGGCGGCCTCGGCGAGCACGGCCCGGCCCATGGCCCGGTCGGCCGGTGAGGCGTACTGCCAGACCACCGAGTGCCACACGACCGTGAGCACGTCCCGCTCGGGCCGCACGAGCTGCTCGGCCAGCCACTCGGGGCCGGTCGCCCGCCGCACGGGCACCGGGTCGAGCAGGGCCAGGTCGATCGCGGCCCGCAGCCGCTCCAGCCGGGCCGGCTGGTCCGCCCAGACGAACGACGACAGGTGCAGCCTGCCGTCCTCCGCGGACACGTCGACGGGGTGCAGGTCGCAGCCGGCGCGGCGGACGAGCCGCAGGTTGTGGTCCAGGGCGACCGCCGGCCGGCCGGTCCACCCCGGGTCGAGCGTCAGCGGGCTGCCGGGGTCGCCGAGGCGGACGCCGTCGACGCGGTAGGCGATGCGGTGCGGGCGCAGGTTCAGCCCGCCGGACGCGCCGACCTCCAGCAGCCGGACCGGGAACGGCGTGCGCCTGCCGACCTGCGCCGCGGCCAGGTGGGTGGCGGTCTGGAGGCCGCCGAACAGGGGCGCGCTGCGGCCCGGCTCGTTGGTCTGCACGAACGTCCTGGTGATCGCCGCCTGGAGCTCGTCGGTGTGCTCGTGCAGCACGGGCAGGGCGTCGTCCCACAGCGCGCCGAGGTCGGGGGTGCCGCCCGCGGTCGGGTAGTGCCTGGCCAGCGTCGGCGCCCGACCCTCCAGGACCAGCCGGTGCAGGGCGCTCGCGAACCGCAGGCCCGGCACGCTGCCCTGGCGGTCGCACTCGGCGCCGGCCATCACCCGCGCGGTGATCCCGCCGCGGACCAGGTCGTCGGCCGCCCCCACGAGCAGCGCGTGGGTGAGGGGGCTGTGTGTCCGGCAGGAGCGGGCGGCGTCCAGGAACAGCTCGGCGAGCACCCCTGTCACGCTAGCCCGACTCCCCCCGCGCGGCGGAAGGACCACCGGCGCATTTCACCCTTTCACCGACGAGGTGTCACCTGCGCGGACAGCGCCTACGCTCGTCGTGTGCCGAAGGTGCTCGCGGTGTCCGACGAGGTGGTCGAGCGGCTGTGGACCGACCGGGTGCGCGCGCTCGACGTGGACCTGGTGCTCGCGGCCGGCGACCTGCCGTTCGACTACCTGGAGCACCTGTCGTCGGTGCTGGACCGGCCCTGCGTGTTCGTGCCGGGCAACCACGACGTCGACCTGGGCGGGTACGCCAACGTGCGCGGGCTGTGGACGCGGGCGGGCCTGCCCGCGCGGTGGCCGGGACCGGCGGGCGGCGTGAACGCCGACGAGCGGGTGGTGGACGTGGCCGGGCTGCGGATCGCGGGCCTCGGCGGGTCGATCCGGTACAACGCGGGGCCGAACCAGTGGACGGAGCGGCAGCAGGCCCGGCGGCTGCGGCGGGTGCTGCGGCTGGCCCGGTGGCGGCGGCTGCGCGACGGGCGCGGCGTCGACGTGCTGCTCACCCACTCCCCGCCGCTGGGGTGCGGCGACGAGCCGGACGCGCCGCACCGGGGGTTCGCGTGCCTGCACGACGCGGTGCGGCGGTTGCGCCCGCCGCTGATGCTGCACGGGCACGTGCACCCGCACGGCGTGCCGCGACCGGACCGTGAACTGGGGGCGACGCGGGTGGTGAACGTGGTGGGGTGGAAGGTCCTGGACGTCCCGGCGGGCGTGGCCGCGCCCGGGGAGGGGGTGCGCCGTGCGCGGTGACACCGGGTTCCCGCGGGCCGACGCGGAGAACGACTTCCAGCGCGCGCGGCGGCGTCAGGTGCTGTCGCGGCTGGCCGCGTGGCTGCGGCGGGAACCGGACGACGTGAACATCACGCTGCCGTTCCACGAGGTCGTGGAGGCGCTGGGCATGGTCGGCGAGAAGCGGTTGGGGTTGTGCACCGTCCGGCTCGACTCGATCGTGGGCAGCGTGGACCGGACCCGCGACTTCGACCGCCGGTTCCGGCCCACGTCGGCGCGCGTGCGGGCGCGCTGGGAGCGGCTGGCGGTCGCGCAGCGGCGCGGCGAGGCGGTGCCGCCGGTCGAGCTGTACCGGGTGGGCGACCTGCACTTCGTGCAGGACGGGCACCACCGGGTGTCGGTGGCGCACGCGCTGGGCCTGGAGGTGATCGACGCCTACGTGACGGAGGTCCTGACGCGGGTGGCGGCGCACGGCATCCGGCACCGCGGCGACCTGATCGTGAAGGACTACCGGCGGCTGTTCCTGGAGCGGGTGCCGCTGGGCGGTCGGGCGCGGGCGGCCGTGGCGCTGTCGGACCCGTGGGACTACGCGGAACTGGGTGAGCACGTGGAGGCGTGGGGGTTCCGGCTGATGCAGGACGAGGGCCGCTTCCTGGACCGCGCCTCGGTCGCGGCCCGCTGGTACGCCGAGGAGTACGTGCCGGTGGTGGAGATGCTGCGCCAGGCGGACCTGGTGGGCGACCGCACGGAGACCGAGGCCTACCTGTGGGTGGCGGCCGAGCGCTACCGCCTGATCCGCACCCACCGCTGGGACCCGGACGTGATGACCACCCTCCGGGCCCGCCGCTGACCCACCCGCGAGTCGTACGTCCAGGCCCCGCGAGTCCAACGCTCAGGACTCTTGAGTTCTACGTTCGAGCCTCACGGCGTTAGTCCCGAATGTGGAACTCAGGGCTCCTGGACGTACGACTCGCGGGGCCTGGACGTACGACTCGCGCGACTTGGGGGTTGGACTCTCGCGGGTCAGCGGGGAGGTTCGAGTTTGGGGAGGGGACGGGCCTGGTCCATCACGCGGTCGGTGTAGCTGTCCAGGAGCCGGGTGGCTATCTGCTGGCCGTAACCGAGGATGACGGCCCACAGGAGCAGGGCCGCCTGGGACGCGACGCCGATCAGGCCCGTGGTCACGCCCGCGCCCAGGGCGAGGATGCCGACCACGGCGAGCGCCGCGCCGAGCAGCACCTTGATCAACGCCTGGTAGCCGACCATCACGTACGGGGACAGGCTGGGACGCCGCCGCAGCAGCAGCACGACCGCCGACAGCACCGCGCCGAACGCGCCGAGCACCTGGACCAGCCACACGTCGGCCCCGCCCGCCGCCTTGCCCGCCGGGCACACCGTGGGCAGCCGCTCCGAGCCGACGCACATGGGCACGAGGCCGGGCTTGACCAGTCCGATCACGCCGAGCAGCGTGTTCACGAGGAACAGCACCACCGACGTGGCGATGAGCTTGTTGCGCAGCGCCCGCGACCCGGCGTGCGCGAAGTCGGACTTGTCGAACGAGGCGCGCAGCGCGTCGACCACCAGCTCCCGCTCGATCGACAGCGGGTACTCCCCCGGCCGCATCTCCTCCAGGGCGACGCGCCGCGGGTCGTCCTCCTCCAGGTTCTCCGCGACCCGCGCCTTGAGGCCGGGCAGCCGCCCGAGGAACCCGGTGCCCGCCGCGACGGTCGCGATCTCGGCCTCGTGCAGCGACCGCCAGGCGCGTTCGATGTGCCACCCGGACCACCAGGACGCCACGGCCCGCCGGCGCGGTTCCTCGCGGGTGATCATGTCCTCGACCACGGCGGCCTCCACCGCGGCGACCTCGCGCCACCGCTGCCCCTCCTGGTCGAGGGGGTCGGGCGGCCCGAGGGCGGCGAGGTCGGCGCGCACGCGGGACAACCGCGACTGGACCACCAGTCGCCAATCCGTGACGCGGGGCGTGCGCGCGGCCATGACGACCATGGTGACACCCCTCCCGACCTGCGCGGACCGCTCATCGGGTGATCGGGGGGAACGCCCGCGGCACTCCCCCCGACCAGGTCACGCCGTGCGGCCGGGCTCCACGAGTTCACGCAGGCGCGGCGGCATGCGCTTCTCCAGGCCGTACGGTTCGAGGTGGGCCTGGAGGACACCGTCGAAGGCGCGCTTGACCGACGAGGTGTCCCAGGTGTCGCTCTCCAGGATCGGCTGCTTGAAGTACGGGTGGCCGACGAGGTGGAGCTGGCGGCCGTTGCACCGCACCACCTGCCCGGTGATGCCGGCCGCGTCGTCGCTGAGCAGGAACAGCACGAGCGGCGCGACCTTGCCGGGGGTGCGGTCGGCGGGGATGGCGCGCAACGAGCGCTCCGACTTCCACACCATTCGGGTGTGCGCGACCGGGCAGACGGCGTTCACCCTGATGTTCTCGCTCTCCAGGTCGAGCGCCCACGACGCGCTCAACGACGCCACGGCGCCTTTCGTCGCCGAGTACGTGCCGAGTTTCCGCTGCCCGAGGAAGGCACCGGAGGAAATGTTCACGATGGAACCGCCGCCCTCCTGCTCGCGCATCGCCCGCATGGCGGCCATGCCGGTGTAGATGACCCCCAGGAGGTTCACCTCGACGGTCTGCCGGATCGTGTCCGGGTCGTCCTCCCACGGCCGGCTCTCGTAGTTCAGGCCGGCGTTGTTCACCAGGCCGTCGACCCGGCCGAACTCGGTCAGGCACATTCCCACGATCTTCTCCGCCTCGCTGGGGTCGGCCACGGTGTGCGCGCTGGCCACCGCCCGTCCCCCGTAAGCCCGGATGTGCTCGGCGACCTGGTCCGCCAGGTCGCCGTCCACGTCGTTCACGACGACGGCCGCGCCCGCCTGCGCCGCGTGCATCGCGTACGCCTCGCCCAACCCCCGGCCCGCTCCGGTGATCACCACTGCTTTGCCGTCAAGAATCCCCATCTCAGCGCTCTTCTCTGTGCTCGGCGGACTCCCCTGCCCCGACTCCGTTCGGTCGTGGTCGTCCCCGCCTTCGACCAAGGGTGGGGATCGCCGCCGGGTGCAGCGCCACTAAAGCGCCCAGGTGCGCGTTTGATGCGCTGAATGGCCCACGCACTTCGTCCCGACCGATGGTCCCGACAGGTCAGTAACGCCCGGTAGTGTTATTGATCGCGCAATCACAAAGGGCCGTCCCCCATCGGGGGACGGCCCTTTCGCCGCGTTTCGACGGTTGTGCGTTCGACCGTCGCGGATCAGCCGTTGTACGTGAGGTTGCGGCCGTTCTTCGGGTCGAACAGCTGCACCTTGTCCGCGTCGAACCAGATCTCGGCGGGCTCCCCCTCGACCGCCGGGGACGACGCGGAGATCCGGGTCACCAGCGGCACGCCGTCGCCGGGCACGTCCGCGGTGCCCGCGTCGGCGGCCAACTCGGCCAGTTCGGCCGACGTCGCCTGCTCGCCCGAGAGGCTGAAGTAGGCGAACTTGTCGGAGCCCATGGACTCCAGCACGTCGACCTGGCTGGTGAAGGTGGCCCCGGACGGGCGGACGTGGTCCTCCACCAGCCGGGCGTCCTCGAAGTGCTCGGGACGCAGGCCCATGATCACCTCGCGGGGCGCGTCGCCGCCCTCCAGCAGCCCGCGCACCCGGTCGGTGAGCGGCACGTCGCCGAGCGGCGAGCGGAGCACGTTGTCCTCCAGCGCCGCCGGTACGAAGTTCATCGACGGCGAGCCGATGAACCCGGCGACGAACAGGTTCGCCGGGTGGTCGTAGAGGAACTGCGGCGCGCCGATCTGCTGCACCGAGCCGCCCCGCATCACCACCACCCGGTCGCCCAGCGTCATCGCCTCGGTCTGGTCGTGCGTCACGTAGACCATGGTGGTGCCGAGCTGCTTCTGCAGCCGCGACACCGACGTGCGCATCTGCACCCGCAGCTTGGCGTCGAGGTTGGACAGCGGCTCGTCCATCAGGAACGCCTTCGGGCTGCGCACGATCGCCCGGCCCATGGCCACGCGCTGCCGCTGGCCTCCGGACAGGTTCGACGGCTTGCGGTCGAGGTGCCCGGTGAGGTCCAGGATCTCGGCCGCCTCGCGGACCTTCTTCTCCACGGTGGTGTCGTCGACCTTCGCCAGCCGCAGCGGGAAGGCCATGTTCTCCTTCACCGTCATGTGCGGGTACAGCGCGTAGGACTGGAACACCATGGCGATGTCGCGGTCCTTGGGCGCGCGCTCGTTGACGCGCTCGCCGCCGATGCGCAGCTCGCCGGAGGTGATGTCCTCCAACCCCGCGATCATGTTCAGCGTCGTGGACTTCCCGCAGCCGGACGGGCCGACCAGGATGACGAACTCGCCGTCGGCGATCTCGATGTCCACGTCCCGCACGGCCACCGCACCGTCGGGGTACTGCTTGGTCACCTTGTCCAGCACGATCTCGGCCATTGACTCACCCCTTGACGGCGCCGGAGGTCAACCCGGCGACGATCCGACGCTGGAAGAACAACACGAACAGGATGATCGGGATCGTGATGACCACCGCCGCGGCGGCGATCGACCCGGTCGGGTCCTCGAACTGGGAACTGCCGGTGAAGAACGACAGCGCCACGGGGACGGTCCGCGACGCCTCGGTCGAGGTGAGCGAGATCGCGAACAGGAAGTCGTTCCAGCAGAAGATGAACACCAGGATGGCCGTGGTGAACACACCGGGCGCGGCCAGCGGCGCGATGACCCGGCGGAACGCCTGCCCGGGCGTGGCGCCGTCCATCTTCGCGGCCTTCTCCAGCTCCCACGGGATCTCGCGGAAGAACGCCGACAGCGTGTAGATCGCCAGCGGCAGCGCGAACGTGATGTAGGGCAGGATCAGACCGGGCCAGGTGTCGAACAGCCCGAGCGTGCGCTCGATCTCGAACAGCGGCGACACCAGCGAGATCTGCGGGAACATCGCCACCAGCAGCGAGACGCCCACCAGCGCCTTCTTGCCGGGGAAGTCGAGCCGGGCGATGGCGTAGGCGGCCATCGTGCCGAACACCACGGCGATCGCGGTGGCGATGATCGCGATGCCGATCGAGTTGACCAGCGCCCGCACGAACTCGGTGGTGGAGAAGATCGACGCGTAGTTGTCGAGCGTCCACGCGCGCGGGATGAAGTTGCCGTCGCCCAAGGTCTCCTTGGTCTTGAACGACAGCGACGCGATCCACAGCACCGGGAACAGCGCGTAGGCCACCACCAGGACGTTGAGGACCGTCCAGCGCGCCTTGCGCGCCGTGGTCTCGGCTCCGCCGATGCCCGCCATCAGCGCCTCCCCCCGCCGTCGCTGCCGGGGGCAGCGGTGCCGAACAGCTTGACGAAGATGAACGCGATGATCGCCACCGCGAGGAAGATCAGCACCGACATGGTCGAGCCGATGCCCAGGTTCAGGCCCTTGATCAGGTTGTTGTAGGTGATCATCGAGACGGACGCGGTGCCCTGCGACCCGGCGGTGAGCACGAACAGGTTGTCGAAGATGCGGAACGCGTCGAGCGTGCGGAACAGCAGCGCCACCAGGATCGCGGGCTTCATCACCGGCACGATGACCTTGGTGAACCGCTGCCAGCCGCCGGCGCCGTCCATCGCGGCGGCCTTGAGCAGGTCGTCCGGCACCAGGGCCAGGCCCGCCATGAGCAGCAGCGCCATGAACGGCGTGGTCTTCCAGATCTCGGCGAGGATCACGACCATGATGGCCGGGATCTTCTGGGTGAGCACCGGGTCGCCGCCCGCGATGGTCTCGGCGAGGTAGCCGGTGCCCGGCGTCCACGCGTACCGCCAGGAGAACGCGGCGACGACGGTGACGATGCCGTACGGGATGAGCGTGGCGGTGCGCACGATGCCGCGACCCACCAGCGTGCGGTGCATGATCAGGGCGAGCGCCATGCCCAGCACCAGCTCGACGAGGACGGACACCACGGTGATCACGATCGTGATCCACACGGCGTTCCACCAGTAGGAGTTGGACAGGACCGTGACGTAGTTCTCCAGGCCGACGAACTCGGTGCGGTCCGGGAACTTCAGGTCGTAGCGCTGGAGCGAGAGCCACACCGAGTAGATGATCGGCCAGCCCGCGACCGCGGCCATGATGAGGATCGCGGGCGCGCACAGCAGCAGGCCCAGGCGGCGCTCGGCCTTCTTGCCCTCGCTCAGCGCGGCCTTCGCCTTGGGCGAGAGCGCCGGTTCGCCCCGGTCTGCGAGCTCGGCGTCGCGGACGGGTTCGGCGTTGATCGACTGGCTCACGGCAGCACCCCCTTGGAGTCGAGCGCGTCCTGGAGCTCCGAGCGGAGCCGGTCCGCGGTCGCCCGCGGGTCGATGTTCGCGGGCGGCGACAGGATCGTGGAGATGACCGTGGAGACGTTCTGGTACGCCGGGCTGCTCGGGCGGGCGCTCGCGTTCTTCAGCGTCTCCAGGATCGCGTCCTTCATCGGGTACGCCTCCGCCATCTCCGGCTCGTCGTACACCGCTTCGATGGTGGGCGGCACGCCGTCGTTGACGGCCTGGAACTTCTGGTTCTCGGCGTTGCGCAGGCACAGCACCGCGTCGAACGACTCGTCGGGGTGCTCGGTGAACGTGCTGACGGCGTAGTTGAGCCCGCCGACGGTGGCCGTGGACTCGCCGCCCTCGACCGCCGGGAAGGGCGCCCACTCGAGGTTCTTCGCGAACTCGGGCTTCTCCTGCGCGGCGGCGTAGACGTACGGCCAGTTGATCATGAAGGCGGCGTCGCCCGCCTCCATGGCCAGGCGCGCGTCGTCCTCGGCGGCGTTGGAGAACGACGGGTCCACCACGTCGGAGGTGGCGAAGGTCTTGAGCACCTCCAGCGCCTTGACCGCGCCCTCGTCGACGACCGCCTTGGTGCCGTTCTCGTCGAGGATCCGCCCGCCCGCGGAGTTGACCAGCGAGTTGTAGAGCACGACCAGGCCCTCGTACTGCTTGCCGGTCGCCTCGACCAGGCCGGGCTCACCCCGGGACTCCAGTTCGGACCCGAGCCGGATCATCTCGGCCCAGGTGGCCGGCGGTTCCTGCACCAGGTCGCCCCGGTACCAGAGGAGTTGCACGTTCGTGTTGTCCGGCGCCCCGTACAGCTTGCCCTCGTAACGCGCGGTCTCCAGGGGCGTCTCCAGGGTGCCGTCCTCGACCTCGGCCTTGGCCTCCCCGGTGTACTCCCTGATCCAGCCGGCCTTGGCCAGCTCCGCGGTCCAGGTGACGTCCAGCGAGAGGACGTCCATGCCCGGGTCCTCGGCGGCCAGTCGGCGCACCATCTGCTCGCGCTGGCCGTCCGCCTCGCGCGGCAGCTTGTGGTAGACGATCTCGTAGCCGTCGGCAGCCGCGTTGCAGTTGTCGACGATCTTCTGGAAGTTCTCCTGCGGGTACTTGTAGACGTTGACGACGATGCCGCCGTCACCCGACCCGCACCCCGCCAGCACGGACGTCGCGACCAGCGCGACCGCTCCTGCGGCGGCCAACCGATGACCTCTGCCCCTCACCGGTCCTGCCTCCTTCCCGACGGCGGAGGAGCCAGACCGCTCTGCCCGGCACCTCGTCGTGCCCACCGGTCGACGTGGAGCCGACCGGTGGATCGAACGTAGGCCCGGTGATCAGGTGCCGCAACCACAGGAGCCCAGACCGGCTCTACCCCATGATCACGAGCGGCAAACGTCAGTCTTTCTTCACCTCCGACGGCCGGAGGGCGAGCTTGGCGAGCAGGTCGCGGCCCCGTTCGGCGGAACGCGGCTGGCACAGCACGTCGTAGCGGCCGGCCACGAGCTGGCTGGCGCTCTGGAAGTCGCGCTTGCCGCGGGTGGAGCTGTAGCCGACGGCGGCGAAGATCAGGCCGAAGGCGATGCCGACGACGAGGCCCGCGACGATCGGCCCGAGGCTCGCGCCGGGGCTGGTGTTGAACAGGCTGAGCAGGACGCCGACGAACAGGCCGAACCACGCGCCGGACGCGGCGCCGGTGCCGAGCACGCGACCCCAGGTGAGGCGGCCGGTGACGCGTTCGACGAGCATCAGGTCGACGCCCACTATCGTCACCTCCTGCACCGGGAAGTCGCCGTCGGCGAGGAAGTCGACCGCCCGCTGCGCCTCCTCGTAGGTGCCGTAGGAGCCGATCGGCCACCCGGTGGGGGGCGTGGGCAGCCGCGGCGGCATGCCGGGTCGGTTCTGGCCGGAGAAGGAACTCGTCACGGTGACCACCTCTTCGCGGTGCTGATCTCCCCATCCTGCCAACACCGCGCGACCGGCGCGAAACGGGTGGAGCCGAAACTGACGCGAACGTGACCTGCGCCGCCCCGGGGGGACGAGTCCCCCGGGGGCCGGTCCCGCGCGGGTCCGGCCCCGGCCCGCTCAGCCCCTGGACCGGTAGTCGCGCAGCAGGCCGCGGCTGATGATGGTCTTCTGGATCTCGCTGGTGCCCTCGCCGATGAGCAGGAACGGGGCCTCGCGCATCAGGCGCTCGATCTCGTACTCCTTGGAGTAGCCGTAGCCGCCGTGGATGCGGAACGCCTCCTGCGTGACCTCGGCGCAGTACTCGGAGGCGATGAGCTTGGCCATGCCCGCCTCGACGTCGTTGCGCGCACCGGAGTCCTTGAGGCGGGCGGCGTTGACCATCATCAGGTGGGCGGCCTCGACCTTGGTGGCCATCTCGGCGAGCTTGAACGCGATGGCCTGGTGCTCGGCGATGGCCTTGCCGAAGGTGCGGCGCTGCTGCGCGTACTCGATGGCCAACTCGAAGGAGCGCAGGGCGATGCCGCACGCGCGGGCGGCGACGTTGACGCGGCCGACCTCGACGCCGTCCATCATGTGGCGGAAGCCCTGGCCGGTCTCGCCGCCGAGCACCTGGTCGGCGGCGACGCGGAAGCCGTCGAACACCATCTCGGTGGTGTCGACGCCCTTGTAGCCCATCTTGTCGATCCTGCCGGGGATGGTGAGGCCGGGCGCGACCTCGCCGTAGCCCTCGGGCTTCTCCACCAGGAAGGTGGTGAGGTTCCGGTGCGGCTTGTCGTGGCCGTCGTCGGTCCTGACGAGCACGGCGGTGAGGTTGGACGTGCCGCCGTTGGTCAGCCACATCTTCTGGCCGCTGACCACGTAGTCGTCGCCGTCGCGGGTGGCCTTGGTGCGGATGGCGGCGACGTCGGAGCCCAGTTCCGGCTCGGACATGGAGAACGAGCCGCGCACCTCGCCGGTGGCCATGCGCGGCAGGTACTTCGCCTTCTGCTCGGGCGTGCCGTGCTGCTTGAGCATGTGCGCCACGATGAAGTGGGTGTTGATCACGCCGGACACCGACATCCAGCCGCGCGCGATCTGCTCGACGACGAGGGCGTAGGTCAGCAGGGACTCGCCGAGCCCGCCGTGCTCCTCGGGGATGGTGAGCCCGAAGAGGCCCATCTCCTTCATGCCCTCGACGATGTCGGCCGGGTAGGTGTCGCCGTGCTCCAGCGCCTGGGCGTGCGGGATGATCTCCTTGTCCACGAAGGTGCGGACCGTCGACAGGATCTCCTCCTGGACGTCGGTGAGTCCTGCGGTCTGGGCAAGGCGCGCCATCGCACGTTCCCTTCGTAGACGCGTGAGGTTACCGGCGAGTATGGACCGGTTAACGCTCGTTCGCGCCACGAGAGTGCTGAGCACCACCCGCTGAACCGAAACAGCGGGTTAGCCTGTGGCCCTTCACCGCGAGGGGGATCGATGCACCAGCAGCCCGGCCACTACCCGCCGCCACCGCCGTACCGGCGCACCAACGGCATGGCCATCGCGGCGCTCGTCACCGCGTTCCTGTTCGCCCCGGCCGGCATCGTGCTCGGCGTCCTCGCCCGGAACGAGATCCGCCGGACGGGCGAGGAGGGCTGGGGCATGGCCACCGCCGGCATGGTCATCGGCGCGATCGTGACCGCGCTGGGCGTGCTGGCGATCGTCCTGTGGGTCGTGCTGGTCGTGTGGCTGGTCCGCGAACTGCCGCCGGTGCCTACGCGCTGATCTCCAGCGCGCCGCCGCAGTGGCGGCACACGTCGAAGAACACGTGGACGTCGCGGGTGCAGCGGGGGCAGTTCCGGAAACTGCGCTGGAGCAGGTCGTCGGCGGGCCTGCGCCGGAACAGCCTCTTCCGCTCGGCTCGATGTCTGGACACGCCCCCCACCATGCACACGGGGTGGGGCATGATCGCCAATCCCCGGCCTGATCTGTGGGAATGCTCACCGCGAGGGCGGGCGGTGAGTGCGCGTCCCGTCACTCTTCGAAGGTGCGCAGCCAGGCGTCGAGGTGCGGGCACACGGCCCTCGCCCGGGCCACGCCGAGTTCTTCGACGGCGATCGGCCCGTCAGGGGTCTTGAGGTAGGTCGGGCAGTAGTCCAGCAGTCGCTTGGACGGCGCGGTGGCCGGGCCGTCGTTGACGAGTTCCGGTCCGCCGGCCGCGGCGACGTCCCGCTTGAGCCGCTCGGCCGACTCCGGCCCGGGGAGCAGACCCGGTTCATCGGCGGCGGCGAACACCCACGCCTCCAACTCGTGCAGCACGAGGTCCGGCCGGAACCGCCGATCACCGACCACCTCGGCCAGGCAGCGCTCGACGTGCTCCACCCGCCGGTGGACGTCACCGGATGGCCGATCGGCCATGCCGGGACACTCGTCGGGGAACGCGCAGTAGTCGAACAGCGTGGTCAGGGAAGTGGTAGACGCGGCAGCCGCGCAGGAGGTCGACGAGGTGGGCGGCGATCGGAACGTCGTCCTCCCGGTCGAGCCCGTGCAAGCTGGTCTCGCCTCGGTTGCCGCCCGAGATGTTCCAGTGGTCGAAGTCGTCCGCCACCACGTCGGAGGAGCGGCTGAGCACCTCGTTCTTGAAGATCAGCTCGTCGTTGCTGCCGGGTTCGAGCACGGCCTCGTAGCTGTGGGGCCGCCCTTCGAGGAACACCCGGATCTCGTCCACCCCGGCGGAGTTGAGCAGCGCGGAAGCGCCGCCGTTGAGCCCCACGAAATCACCCGGGTCTTCCTCGACCAGCCGGCCCAGCAGTTCGAACACGCGGATGAAGTTGCTCTTGCCCGCGCCGTTCGCGCCGATCAGCACGTTCAACCGGCCGAGGTCCACGCGTGCGGAACGGATCGAGGCGTAGCCCTCCACCTCGATCGACCCCGGCTCCCGGTCGGCCACTCGATCGCCCTACCGACCGGGAGCGCCTGAGGGCGTCAGTCCTCCGGCGGCGACCACACGTTCGTGCGGGACATGCCCGCCGCACGCCCCTTCGACGAGATCACCAGCGCCATCTTGCGGGACGCCTCGTCGATCATCTCGTCGCCCAGCATCACGGCCCCGCGCCTGCCGCCCGCCTCGGACGTGAAGTAGTCGTAGGCGTCGAGGATGTTCTCGGCGTGGTCGTAGTCGTCCTGCTTGGGGCTGAACACCTCGTTCGCCGCGTCGATCTGGCCGGGGTGCAGGACCCACTTGCCGTCGAACCCCAGGGCGGCCGAGCGGCCCGCCACGCGCGTGAAGCCCTCGACGTCGCGGATCTGGAGGTACGGGCCGTCGATGGCCTGCTTGTCGTGCGCCCGCGCGGCCATCAGGATCTGCATGAGGATGTAGTGGTACGCGTCGCCCACGTCGTACCCCGGCGGCTGCTCGCCGACGACCAGGGACTTCATGTTGATCGACGCCATGAAGTCGGCCGGGCCGAAGATGATCGTCTCCACGCGCGGCGACGCGGTGGCGATCGCGTTGACGTTGATCAGGCCCAGGGCGTTCTCGATCTGGGCCTCGATGCCGATCCGGCCGACCTCGTAGCCCATGGTCTTCTCGATCTGCGTCAGCAGCAGGTCCAGCGCGTGCACCTGCTCCGCCGTCTGCACCTTGGGCAGCATGACGCAGTCGAGGTTGGCCCCCGCGCCCTCGACGACCTCGGTCACGTCGCGGTAGGTCCACTCGGTGGTCCAGTCGTTGACCCGGACGACGCGCGTGCGCGACCCCCAGTCGCCCTCGTTGAGGGAGGCGACGATGGTCTTGCGCGCGCCGGGCTTGGCCAGCGGGGCGCAGGCGTCCTCCAGGTCGAGGAAGACCTGGTCCGCGGGCAGCGTGCGGGCCTTGTCGATCATCTTCTGGCTCGACCCCGGCACGGCCAGGCACGAACGACGGGGACGCTGCTGGTCGACCACTGGGGTACCTCCTCGTACCGGCCGGTAACTACGTGCACGGGAAGCCTGGCACGCCCTCCGGGTGCCCGCTATTCCGTGAGTCCCGGCTCACAGGGCCGTGGCAGGCTGGACCGGTGGAGATCGAGCAGGTGCTGGACGCCGCGCTGCGCAAGGCCGCGGCGGTGTGGGTGAGGCCGGACGGGCACGACGCGCGGCTGGTGTGGGCGCTGTGGCGCGACGGGGTGGTGCTGGTGGCGGTCGGCGGGTCCGAGCAGGTCGTGCCGGGCCTGGCCGACGGCGTCGCCTGCACGCTCACGGTCCGCTCGCCGACGACGCGCTCGCACCTGGTCGACGTGCCGGTCACCGCCCGTCGCGTCGCCCCGGACGACGACACCGCCGGCGCCCTGCGGGCCGCGCGCCTGAACACCACCCCCGCCTGGGACGAGGTCTTCCGCCTGGAGCCCGCGTGATCACCGTTCCCGCGCACTTCGGCACGCACCTGGGCGAGGAGGCCCTGGCGTGGCGGACGACGCTGCCCGCGCTGGCCACCCGGTTCTGCGCCCGCTGGGACCTCACCCCGGACGGCGCGCTGATGCACGGCCACGTCGCCGTGGTGCTGCCGGTGCGGCGGGCGGACGGGCACCCGGCCGTGCTCAAGCTCACCTGGCTCGACGAGGAGACCCGCCAGGAGCCGCAGGCCCTGCGGGCGTGGGACGGCGACGGCGTCGTGCGACTGCTGGACCACGACGACGAGCACGGCGCGCTGCTGCTGGAGCGCCTGGACCACACGCGGTCGCTGCTCGACGTGCCCGCCGAGGAGGCGGTGGCGGTCGCGGGCGGCCTGCTGCGCCGGCTGCGGCTGGAGGGCCCGGGGTTCCGCCGCCACCGGGTCGGCGACCTGGTGGCGGAGAACGCCGAACTGGGCCGACCGCTGCCGGACGCCCTGGTCCGGGAGGCGCGCGACCTCGGCCGGGAGTTGGCGCGCACCGCCGGCACGACCCTCGTCAACGAGGACCTGCACTACGCGAACGTGCTGCGCGGCGACCGCGAGCCGTGGCTGCTGATCGACCCGAAACCCCTGTCGGGCGACCGCGAGTTCGGCGTGATCCCGTTGCTGTGGAACAGGTTCGACGAGCTGGACGGCGAACGCGGCCTGCGCGACCGGCTGGCCGCGCTGTGCGACGTCGGCGAGCTGGACGCGGAGCGGGCACGGGCCTGGACGCTCTACCGGGCGGTCGACAACCGGTTGTGGGCGCTGCGCGGCGGCCACCGCGCCGTGCTGCCCGCCCTGGAGGCGATCACCGCCGCCGTCCGCCGGTCCACAGTGGAACGCGGCGCGGCCCGCGCCGACGAACTAGCCTGATCGGGTGGTCTCCGTGAACCGCGTCTTCGCCGCCCAGCTCGCCGGCCTGCCCGTGTTCGGTCCCGACGGCGAGTCCATCGGCAAGGTCAGGGACCTGGTCGTCGGCCTCCGCGCGGACCGGCAGCCGCCGCGCGTGCTGGGGCTCGTCCTGGAACTCGCCACCCGCCGACGGATCTTCGTGCCGATGCTGCGGGTCACCTCGATCGACCCGAACGCGGTGACGCTCGCCACGGGCTCGGTGAACCTGCGGCAGTTCCACCAGCGCGCCAACGAGGTGCTGGTGGTGGGCGAGCTGCTCGACGCCCGCGTCACGCTCGCCTCGGGCGCGGCGGCGGTGCTGGTGGACGCCGCGATGGAGCCGTCGCGCACCCGCGACTGGCGGATGACGCGGGTCGCCGTGCGCGAGCGCACCGGGCGGTTGGGCAGGCGCGGACCGGTGGTGGTGCTGCGCTGGGAGGAGATCGCGGGGCCGTCCGCCACGCAGCTCGCGGACCAGCCGCAGGGCGCCCAGCACCTGGTCGCCGTGTTCGAGGGGATGCGCGCCGCCGACGTGGCCCTGGCCCTGCACGACCTGCCCGCCAAGCGCCGCTACGAGGTGGCCGAGGCGCTGGACGACGAGCGGCTCGCCGACGTCATCGAGGAGATGGCCGAGGACGACCAGAAGGACGTGATCGCGCACCTGGGCGACGAGCGCGCCGCGGACATCCTGGAGGCGATGAACCCCGACGACGCCGCCGACCTGCTGGCCGAGCTGCCGGAGCGGGAGAAGGAGCGGCTGCTGGAGCTGATGGAGCCGGCGGAGTCGGCGCCGGTGCGGCGGCTGCTCGCGTACAGCTACGACACCGCGGGCGGCCTGATGACGCCGGAACCGGTGGTGCTGTCCCCGGACGCGACGGTCGCCGAGGCGCTGGCGCACGTGCGCAACCCGGACCTGACGCCGGCGCTGGCGAGCATGGTGTTCGTGTGCCGCGCGCCGACGGCCACGCCGACCGGCCGCTACCTGGGGTGCGTGCACATCCAGCGGCTGCTGCGCGAACCGCCGTCCGACCTGGTGGCGGGCGTGCTGGACACCGACCTGGGGACGCTGTCGCCGAACGCGTCGCTGCCGGACGTGGCCCGCTACTTCGCCACCTACAACCTGGTGTGCGGGCCGGTGGTGGACGAGTCGGACCACCTGCTGGGCGCGGTCACCGTGGACGACGTGCTCGACCACCTGCTGCCGGACAACTGGCGGGAAACGGGGCTGACCCATGCCTGAGCTGCTGCCGCGCCGACGGCTCGACCAGCCGCGCACGCCCGGGCGCTTCCGGTTGTCGCTGGACCCGGACACGTTCGGCCGGTTCTCCGAGCGGCTGGCCCGGTTCATGGGCACCGGGAAGTTCCTGTTCTGGCAGACGCTGTTCGTGCTGGTGTGGATCACGCTGAACCTGGTCGCCGTGTCGTTCCGGTGGGACCCGTACCCGTTCATCCTGCTGAACCTGGCGTTCTCCACGCAGGCCGCCTACGCCGCGCCGCTGATCCTGCTCGCCCAGAACCGGCAGGACGACCGGGACCGGGTGTCGTTGGAGGAGGACCGGTCGCGGGCGGCGCAGACCAAGGCCGACACCGAGTACCTGGCGCGGGAGCTGGCGGCGCTGCGCCTGGCGGTCGGCGAGGTGGCGACCCGCGACTACCTGCGCAGCGAGCTGGAACGCGTCTTCCGCGAGCAGCGCAGGCGCGGCCCCCGGGAGACCGCCAGGGACGAGCCGGTCAAGGACGACGTGCCGTCCTAGTGCCCGTCCCGGTCGACGGAGCCGAGCCGGTCGCACGACCGGCCGAACGCCTCCAGTTCGTCGTCGCCGAACCCCTCGGCGAAGTGCCGCGCCACCCCGGTCAGGTGGGTGCCGGACGCCACGCGCAGCCGGTCCAGGCCCTCGGGGGTGAGCACCGCCACGACGCCGCGCCCGTCACCGTCGGCGCGTTCCCGCAGCACGAGCCCGGCGCGTTCGAGGCGGTCCACCAGCCTCGTCACCCCGGAGCGGGACAGCAGGACGGCGTCGGCCAGCTCGGTCATCCGCAGGCGGTGCTGCGGCACCTCGGCGAGCTGGACGAGGACGTCGTAGGCGGCGAGCGACAGGCGCTGCTCGGCGATCAGCTCGGCTTCCAGGACCCGAGTGAGCCGCGCGTGGGCACGGAGGAAGGATCGCCACACCCCCAGCTCGGTTCGGGTGGGCAACCGGGCAGGTCCGGTTTCCGGCACGGATGGCGATGTTACGGAAAGCACGCAACCGGCTTCGCGCTGCCCCCGGCTACGAGGTGACCAGCCGGTAGCTTGGAGGGGCGGGGCCGGTCGTAGCATGGCCCTCCCACCACTGAAACCCCTAAGGCGCTCCCGTGACTCTTCCTTCCGTTGACGACGTCCAGAAGGCGTTGGCCGGTGTCCAGGACCCCGAGATCCGGCGCCCCATCACCGAACTCGGCATGGTCAAAGAGGTCGTCGTGGGCGGGGACGGCGTGGTCGACGTGGCGATCTTCCTGACCGTCGCCGGCTGCCCCCTGCGGGACAAGATCACCGCCGACGTGACGGCCGCGGTGTCCGCGCTGCCCGGTGTCGCGGGCGTGCGCGTCGCGCTGGACGTGATGAGCGACCAGCAGCGCACCGACCTGCGCAAGTCGCTGCGCGGCGGTGTCGAGGAACCGGTCATCCCGTTCGCCCAGCCCGGCTCGCTGACCCGCGTGTACTGCGTCGCGTCGGGCAAGGGCGGCGTCGGCAAGTCGTCGGTGACGGTCAACCTGGCCGTGGCGATGGCGGCGCGCGGCCTGTCGGTGGGCGTCGTGGACGCCGACATCTACGGCCACTCGATCCCCCGGATGCTGGGCACGGACGGCAAGCCCACCCAGGTCGAGAAGATGATCATGCCGCCGCAGGCGCACGGCGTGAAGCTGATCTCGATCGGCATGTTCACCCCCGGCAACGCCCCGGTCGTGTGGCGGGGCCCCATGCTGCACCGCGCGTTGCAGCAGTTCCTCGCCGACGTGTTCTGGGGCGACCTGGACGTGCTGCTGCTGGACCTGCCGCCGGGCACCGGCGACGTGGCGATCTCGGTGGCGCAGCTCGTGCCGAACGCCGAGATCCTGGTCGTGACGACGCCGCAGCAGGCCGCGGCCGAGGTGGCCGAGCGGGCCGGGTCCATCGCGTTGCAGACGCGGCAGCGGGTGGCGGGCGTCATCGAGAACATGTCGTGGCTGGAGCTTCCCGACGGCACCCGCATGGACGTCTTCGGCTCGGGCGGCGGCCAGGCGGTGGCCGACTCGCTGACCCAGGCCGTGGGCGCCGACGTGCCGCTGCTCGGCCAGGTGCCCCTCGACCCGCGCCTGCGGGAGCAGGGCGACGCGGGCACGCCGATCGTGCTGGCGCACCCGGAGTCGGCGGCGGGCCAGGTGCTCGACCGGGTGGCGGGCAGGCTGTCGACGAGGTCGCGCGGCCTGGCCGGCCGCCTGCTGAACGTCTCCCCCGCCGGCTGCTGACCCACGCCCCACCGCCCCGCGCACCGGAGAGGCCCCTGACCGCGCGGTCAGGGGCCTCTCCGGTGGATGGATCAGGTGGCGTCCGGGTCGTACGGCGGGCGCTCGCCCTGCTGGAGGGGGCGGTCCGCGCCTCGGTCCGGGATGGCCGGGGACGGCGCGCCGCCCGTCGTCGGGTAGCCGTTGGGCTTCTCGGGCGGCTGGTCGTCCCACAGGTGCTTGGTGATCGCCTGCTTCGGGTTGAAGTTCCGCAGCTCCCGCAGGTCCTCCAGCGGCTTGCGCAGCTGCTCGAACTCCGGACCCATCTCCTGCTTCAGCTGGTCGCGCGCGCCGGTCGCGTAGTCGCGGACCTGGCGGATCGTGCGGCCCACCCACGCGGCCGCCGACGGCAGCCGCTCCGGGCCCAGGATGAACAGGCCCGCGACGACGATGATGAGGATCTCGACCCATCCGATGTTCTCGAACACCCGCGTGCCCCGCCTTCCACGCCACCCGGCCTGATGAGCCCACGACCAGCGTAGCCGTCAGTCGGAGCGCAGCGTCACCTGCACGGTCAGCTCGCGCCCCTGCCGGGCCAGCACGACCGGCACCGTCTCCCCGATCTCGCGGTCGCGCACCGCGACCGTCAGCTCGGCGGCGTTGCGCACCACCCGGTCGCCGACGCGGGTGATCACGTCGCCCTCCTCGATGCCGGCCGCGTCCGCCGCGCCGCCCTCGGGCACGTTCTGCACCTGCGCGCCCTCGGCGGTCTCCGCCGACGCCGACCGCACGTTCACGTTCATGTCCGCGTGCTTGACCTCGCCGTCCCTGATCAGGGCCTGCGAGACCTTGCGCGCGTAGTTGCCGGAGATCGCGAACCCCAGGCCCACCGACCCGCCCGTCTCGGTGCGGATCGACGAGTTGATGCCGACCAGCGCGCCCGACGAGTCGACCAGCGCGCCACCCGAGTTGCCGGGGTTGATCGCCGCGTCCGTCTGGATCGCGTCGTAGGTGACCTGCGGGCCGCCGTTCTCGCCCGCCGCCGTCACCGGCCGGTGCAGGGCGCTCACGATGCCCTCGGTCACCGTGTTCGACAGCGACAGCGGCGACCCGATCGCCAGCACCGCGTCACCCACGGCCAGCGCGTCCGAGTCGCCGAACCGGAGCACCGTCGGGTTCTCCACGTCGACCTTGATCACGGCCAGGTCCGTCTTCGAGTCGCGGCCCACCACCGCGGCGACCGCGCGCTTGCCGTCGGTGAACACCACGGTCAGCTTCGCCGACGTGTCCTGCACCGCCGGGGCGACCACGTGGTCGTTGGTCAGCACGTACCCGGCGCCGTCGATGACGACGCCCGAGCCGACGCCCGCCACGTTCGCGCCCTTGAACTCGATCGACACCACGCTGGGCGTCACCCGCTTCGCGATGTCCGCCACCGAGCCGACCGGCCGCTCCTTGCCCGGCTTCACCTCGGCCAGCGTCACGCCGCCGTCCGTCAGCGGGTTGTCCACCCGTCCCAGCAGCCAGCCCACCGCGCCGCCGGCCGCGCCCACCAGCAGCGCCACCGCCAGCAGCAGCGCCAGCGCCGCGGGCTTCACGCGCCGCCCGAACAGCAGCTCCGGCACGCTCAGCTGCGGGCCCGGTCGCGGGTCGCCGGCCACCTCGGCCCTCGGCTCCTCGGTGACCGCGGGCGGGCCGATCACGGCCGACGCGCCGGGGTCGCGCCACGCGTCACCCGCGGGCCTGCCCTCCCAGAACACCGGCTCGACCTCGGGTTCGCCCGCCAGGTCCAGCGGCGGGCGCTGGAGCCGCGTGCCCGCGTCGCCGTTCGGCCTGCCGAACGCCGTCGACAACGCCTCCGGCGGGGGCGGCGACAGCCGGACGGACCCGTTCGCGCCGTTCGGCGACGGGCGGTCCGCGGCGAACGCGCCCTCCACGCCCCTCGGCCGGCCGAACACGGACGCCTGACCGGGGTCCACCGCGGGCCGGGCGAGCGGGCGGGGCGCGAGCCTGCGGTGCGCCCCGTCGTCGACACCCGACCGGGGGGTCCCGTTGCCCTGTTCTGGCTCGCTCATCGCTCCCCGCACGTCGTCACGCCAAAGGTTGTCGCGGGGCAATCGTGCCCGGTGACCGGTGAAGTCGCCGTCAGCGGGTCCCTCGACCGGGCCGGCCGACAGGATCGGCGGCCGGGGTCAGCGGCCGGGCGACGAGGTCCGGGCCACCGGCCGCATCAGGTCGGCGTGGTCCGCGACCGTGGACGGCGAGACGGCGGGCGTCGGCTCCGGGCCGCCGCCCTGCGCGGGCGTGGGCGCGCGGTCCTCGCCGCCGGGCACGACCAGCGCCAGGGCGCCGAGCATGAGGCCGGACACGACGACCCCCGCGCCGTGGCGGGCGCGCCGGCCCCCGAACCAGCCGCTACCGAGGCGGCTGCCGCCGCCGGTGCCACCGGTGCCGAAAGGGCGTGACTGCCCGAGCACCGGCCCGCTGCCGAACGCGACCCGGTCGGGGCGCTGCACGGTGACGAGCTGGCCGTCCTCGGTGACCGCGAGGCCGTCGGGCGCGCTGGGCAGCTCCACCTCCTGGGGGATCGCGCCCAGCCTGGCCAGCAGGCCGGCCGGCGCGCAGGGGGTCTCGGCGGCGCGCACCGCCGACCTCGCCTGCTGCTGCGAGTACGCCTCGGCCGCGCAGAACGGGCAGCGCTGGAGGTGCGCGGAGGCCCGGCTGTGCGCGGAGGCGGTCAGCTCGCCGTCGACGAAGGCGACGACCGCGTCGGGCAGCAGGTGCTGCTCGGGCAGTTGCCATCCTCGCAGTTCGGTCATGCAGAGTCCTCCTGAACAAGGCCCCGACGGCGTTCGAGTGAGACCCGCAGGGCCTGGCGGCCCCGGTGGATCCTGCTCCTCACGGTACCCAGTTTGATCCCCAGGGTGGCGCCGATCTCCTCGTAGGAGAGGCCCTCCACGTCGCAGAGCACCACGGCGGCCCGGAACTCCGGCGGTAGCTCGTCGAGCGCGGCCTGCAGCTCCGGGTCGAGGTGGGTCTCGTCGTAGACCTCCTCGGGGCTCGGGTCGTCACCCGCGATCCGGTCCTGCTCCTCGGGCAGGGCCTCCATGCGCACGCGCGAGCGGCGGCGGGCCATGTCGAGGAACAGGTTCGTCGTGATGCGGTGCAGCCAACCCTCGAAGGTGCCCGGCTTGTACGACGCGAGGGAGCGGAACACCCGGATGAACGTCTCCTGGGTGAGGTCCTCGGCGTCGTGCTGGTTGCCGGTCAGGCGGTAGGCCAGCCGGTAGACCCGGTCGGCGTGGTCGCGCACCACTTGGTCCCACGAGGGCGCGATCCAGTCCGCGTCGTCGATCGGCGCGGTCGGTGCGGCGGCGGTCGGCTGCGTTGGCATAGGGGGTTCGAGCACCTCCAGTGGGCTGGCTGCCCTGCTGCACGGTCCAACGCCCGGCGCGCCGGGCGTGTTCCCGCGGTCCTGCTGTCGTGGGACCAGCCTCGCCGGTCCGCATATAACCATCGTTAGAGTCGGCTGAGAGCAGGCTGAGAATCCTGGTTGTCGGGAGGACCACCCGGACAGACGCCGACGGCGTTAGCCTTCGCGTCGTGGATGCGCCGACGCGCGAGTACGTGGAGGGCTACCTGCCCGAGGACGCGGTGCTGGAGGCCGCCCGCGCCAGGGGTGTCGGGCTGGGGTGCGTCCCCATCGGCGCCGGGGGCGGCGCGGCCCTGCGGTTCCTCGCCGCCGCGCTGCGGGCGCGGGCCGTGGTCGAGGTCGGCACCGGGGCCGGAGTGGGGGCGTTGTACCTGCTCAGCGGCATGCCGGAGGGCGGGGTGCTGACGTCGATCGACGTGGAGCCGGAGCACCAGCGCGCGGCGAGGGCGGCGTTCGCCGAGGCCGGCGTGGCGGTGTCCCGGACGCGGCTGATCATGGGTCGGGCGCTGGACGTGCTGCCGAGGCTCACGGACGGCGGCTACGACCTGGTGTTCGTGGACGCGGCGAAGGTGGAGTACCCCCGGTACCTGGCGGAGGGCGTGCGGCTGCTGCGGCCCGGCGGGGTGATCGCGTTCGACAACGTGCTGTGGCACGGGCGGGTGGTCGACCCGTCGCGGCGCGACCCGGACACGGTGGCGATGCGCGAGGTGGCGCGGGCGGTGCGGGACGACGAGCGACTGGTGCCGGTCATCCTGCCCCTCGGCGACGGCCTGCTGGTGGCGGCGAAGGTCGGCTGAGGCCGGTCGGGGACGGCCGCGAGGGGTCCCCGACCTCGACCGCACCGGCCCGCCACCGGTCGCGCCCGGCCGGGGACGACGGCCGTCCCACCTCCGGTCACCCCGCGGTGACGCCCTTCCCCAGCACCGTCACGCCGCCCGCCGACACGGTGTACCGCTGCCGGTCCGTCGCCGGGTCGACGCCGATCAGCGCCCCGTCCGGCACGACGACGTTCTTGTCGAGGATCGCCCGCCGCACGACCGCGCCCCGCCCGATCCGCACGCCGGGCAGCAGCACGCTGCCCTGCACCACGGACCCGGTCTCGACCACCACGTCGGACGACACGACCGACCCGTGGACGGTCCCGGAGATGATCGACCCCGGCCCGACCATCGAGTCCTCCGCGCTGCCGCCCGCGATGAACTTCGCCGGTGGCAGCGGCGGGGTCGCGGTGCGGATCGGCCACGCCTGGTTGTAGAGGTTGAACACGGGCCGCACGGAGACCAGGTCCATGTGCGCCTCGTAGTAGGCGTCGATGGTCCCGACGTCCCGCCAGTACCCGCGGTCGCGGTCGGTCTCGCCGGGGACGGCGTTGTCGGCGAAGTCGTAGACGTGCGCCTGCCCCCGGTCCACGAGCATCGGGATGATGTCGCCGCCCATGTCGTGGTCGGAGTCGGGGTCGGCCGCGTCGGTCCGCAGCGCCTCGATCAGCGCCTCGGTGGTGAACACGTAGTTGCCCATCGACGCGAAGGTGACCTCGGGGTCGCCGGGCACGTGGGGCGGGTCGGAGGGCTTCTCCAGGAAACGGGTGATCAGCCCGGTCTCGTCGGAGTCGATGCACCCGAACGCCTTGGCCTCGGCACGGGGCACGCGGATGCCGGCGACGGTGACGCCCGCGCCGCTCCGGACGTGCTGGTCGACCATCTGGCCGGGGTCCATCCGGTAGACGTGGTCGGCGCCGAAGACGATCACGTGCTCGGGTTTCTCGTCGTTGACGAGGTTGAGCGACTGGAAGATGGCGTCGGCGCTGCCGGTGTACCAGCGGGGGCCGAGGCGCTGCTGGGCGGGCACCGGCGTGACGTACTGGCCGAGCACATTGGACAGCCGCCAGGTCGTCGAGATGTGCCGGTCCAGGGAATGGGATTTGTACTGGGTGAGCACGCACAACTTGACGAAGCCGGCGTTCACCAGGTTGGACAGGACGAAGTCCACGAGCCGGTAGTTACCGCCGAAGGGCACCGCCGGCTTTGCCCGGTCGGCGGTCAACGGCCACAACCGTTTGCCTTCGCCACCGGCGAGGACAATTCCTAGAACGTGCGGTTGCCCTTTCACGAGAACGACCCTAACCGGGCCGGCACCGGCCCACCAACGGCGAAGCGGCGCGGACTCCGCTTGTTCACCCGGCTGCCCCGGCAGCGGGGTTACGGTGGGCCCGTGCGAATTGGACTGCTGACACGGGAGTACCCGCCGGAGGTCTACGGCGGCGCCGGCGTGCACGTGGGTTTCCTGGTGCCGAGGTTGCGCGAGTTGGTGGACGTGGACGTGCACGCCTTCGGCGGGCCGCGCCCGGACGCCCGGGCGCACAACCCGGCGCACGGCCTGGAGCGGGCGAACGCGGCGCTGGCGACGCTGTCGGTGGACCTGGAGATGGCGGCGGCGCTGGGTGACGTGCAGGTCGCGCACTCCCACACGTGGTACGCGAACATGGCCGGTCACCTGGCGAAGCTGATGTACGGCATCCCGCACGTGGTGACGGCGCACTCGCTGGAGCCGCGGCGGCCGTGGAAGGCGGAGCAGCTGGGCGGCGGGTACCGGGTGTCGTCGTGGGTCGAGCGGACGGCGTACGAGGCGGCGGACGCGGTCATCGCGGTGTCGGAGGGGATGCGGGCCGACGTGCTGGACTGCTACCCGGCGCTGGACCCGGCGCGGGTGCACGTGGTGCGCAACGGGATCGACACGGCGGCGTACCACCCGGTCCCCGAGACGGACGCGTTGACGCGGCACGGGATCGACCCGGGGCGGCCGATCGTGACGTTCGTGGGGCGGATCACGCGGCAGAAGGGCGTGGGCCACCTGGTGGCGGCGGCGCACCGGATCTCGCACGACGCGCAGGTCGTGCTGTGCGCGGGCGCCCCGGACACGCCGGAGATCGCGGAGGAGACGCGGGCCGCGGTGGCGGAGCTGGCGGCGGCGCGGCCGGGGGTGGTGTGGATCCAGCGGATGCTCCAGCCGGCGGAGGTGCGGCAGGTGCTGTCGGCGTCGACGGTGTTCGTGTGCCCGTCGGTGTACGAGCCGCTGGGGATCGTGAACCTGGAGGCGATGGCGTGCGGGACGGCGGTGGTGGCGTCGGACGTGGGCGGCATCCCGGAGGTGGTGGACCACGGTCGGACGGGGCTGCTGGTGCACTACGACGAGCGCGACGTGGAGGCGTTCCGGGAGGGCCTGGCGGACGCGGTGAACGAGCTGCTGGGCGATCCGGCGCGGGCGGCGGCGTTCGGCGGGGCGGGGCGCGCGCGGGCGGTGGAGGAGTTCTCGTGGGCCACCGTGGCGGAGCAGACGGTGGAGGTCTACCGGGCGGCGTCGGACGGCGTCGGGTGACCGCTCGACGACCGTTCGACAGGGCATGTGACATGCGTCACAGAACATCGAGTGCAACCGGGCGGGGTGGCGACCGCCTTTAACCAGTAGGGGCCAGGGGGCTACTGGTGGGGGGTTCGCATGCGGTGGTTCGTCGTCCTGCTCGCGCTGCTGGGCGCCGGGTGCGCCGCACCCGCGTTCAGCGCCGAGCAGGTCCGGTTGACCATCGGCGGTCAGCCGGTCGTCGACGGGTCCTCGTTGCAGGCGCGGGCCGAGGCCGAGCTGAGCTACACGCTGTCCTTCGGGTACGTGGCGCGCACCAGCGACGCCGCGGTGAGCTGCTGGTTCGCCCGCACCGGCAGGGCGTTCGACGTGGACAGCAGGCTGTGGTGCGGGCCGGTGCAGGTGCCCGGCACGGCCGCGGCGACCGACTGGGTGCCGGTGCCGCTGGAGGAGGTCGGGCGCGACGCCTCCGGCGTGCGGCTGGAGGTGGGGCCGCCGCAGGTGCCCGCCCAGGGCGCGCGCAGCACGCCGGTCGGCACGCTGGTGCGCACCGACGGCCGCGAGACCACCGCGGACCAGGACGTCGGCGAGGCCGGGCCGGACTTCCTCGCCGTGCTGCCCGACGAGGGGCAGGACGTGGACGAGGCGTCGGCCGTGGTGCGCGACGACCAGCTCGAGGTGCGGGTCACCGGTTACGCGTCGCCGCCGTCGTGGTCGACGGCCGAGGGCGAGCTGCGGGCCGAGCACGGCGTGGCGCTGCGCGTGCTGCGGTTGCGGGTGGTGAAGCACGACGAGGTCGACAGCGCGTTCCTGCAGACGCCGTGGCGCGGGTGGCTGCCGCAGCCCCCGGAACTGGCGCTGGACCTACCGGGGCGGCGGCACCCGCTGCCCGCGGACCGGTTGCCGGAGGACGGGACGGTGCTCGTCGTCTACACGGTGCCGGTCGGCGGCGGGCCGGAGGCGCTGGTGCTGAACACGGTGGGCGCGAAGTCCCTGGAGCAGCGCGTCGAGGTGCCGTCGGGGAAGGCCGTCGGCGCGGTGGCGGGCGTGCTGCGGCGGTCGGCCGGACCGGAGTCGATGTCGGCCTCGACGCCCGTGGCGCTCGGATCGGCGAACGGGTCGGTCGAGGTGGTGCGGGCGCGGCTGGGGCGGCAGCGGCCGGTGTCGTCGGGCGACCGGTACGAGCTGGCCACGGCCGCCCCGGGGAAGGCGCTGCTGGAGCTGCGCTTGCAGGGGCGCGACCTGCCGACCGTGCTCGGCGCGCCGATCACGGTGGACCTGGTGGTGGTGACGCTGCCGGACGGGACGCGGGCGCCGCTGGTGGGCGCGCGCCACGGCGGTGAGGCGTTCCCGGTGGCGGTGGTGGTGGAGGTGCCGGAGGACGTGCGGTCGGTGACGTTCTCGGTGGCGGCGGGCACGGTCGTGCTGCCGCGACTGGGGTCGGTGGCGGTGTCGGGCGGTGCGCCGGCGACCGTGGGCCTGGACTTCTGAGGAGCCGCCCGCGGTCACCCGCCGTGCGGCTCCCCCTCAGGCGAAGCCCTCCGCCAGCTCGATCAGCGTCCTCGCCGCGAACCCGCTCGCGCCCGGCACGACCTCGTCGTACGCCTTGTCCGCCCGCGCCGGGCCGGCGATGTCCAGGTGGGCCCACGGCACTCCCCCGGTGAACTCGCGCAGGAACAGCGCCGCCGTGATGCCACCCGGTCCCGGCGGGCACTGGCGCACGTCGGCGATGTCGCTCCGCACGTCCTCCGCCAGGTCCTCCAGCAGCGGCATGCGCCACCAGGACTCACCGGCGCGCTCGCCGGCCTCCGCGATCCGGGCGGCGAGGGTGTCGTCGGTCGCGAACAGGCCGCCGGTGCGGGTGCCGAGGGTGACCTTCATCGCGCCGGTCAGGGTGGCGACGTCCACCAGGTGGTCGGGCGCCAGGTTCCGCACCGCGTACGCCAGCGCGTCGGCGAGCACCAGCCTGCCCTCGGCGTCGGTATTGGTCACCTCGGTGGTCGTGCCGCCGTAGTGCCTGATCACGTCCCCCGGCCGGTAGGCGCTGCCGGAGACGTGGTTCTCGGCGGCGGGCACCAGGCCGGTCACGCGGACCGGCAGGTCGAGCTTGGCGATGGCGACGAGGGCCGAGATGACGGCCGCGCCGCCGGACATGTCGGTGCGCATCAGGTGCATGCCGTCCGCCGGCTTGATGGAGATGCCGCCGGTGTCGAAGGTGATGCCCTTGCCGACGAACACCAGGTGGGGGCCGCCGCCGGCGCCCTGCCAGGACAGTTCGACCAGGCGCGGCGGGCGGGCCGAGCCCCGGCCGACGGCCAGGACGCCGCCGAAGCCCTCGGCGGCCAGCCACTTCTCGTCGCGCACCCGGACCTCCAGGCCCGGGACGGCGGCCTTCGCGGCGGCGGCGGCCAGCCAGGCCGGGTCCTTCACGTTCGAGGGCGCGTTGGCCAGGTCGCGGGACAGCGACGTCGCCCCGGCCAGGACCGCGGCCCGCCGGACCGCGTCGGTGAGCGGGGGGGAAGGTGCGGGGAGGACCAGGCGCACGGATTTCACCCGCTTGGGTTGCTCCGTCCCGGTGATCCGGTAGCGGTACCCGCCCAGCGACAGGCCCAGGGTGAACGCGGTCGCGGCGGCCGGGTCCAGGTCGGCGGGCAGGTGGACGTCGTAGCCGAGCACGCCGGTCCTGTCCGCGTCGCCGTGCAGGGCCCGGACCAGGGACGCGCCGGCCCGGCGCCAGTCGCGGACCGCCCCGTCGCCGACGCCGACGACCCAGGTCGCGCCCTTCTTGGCGGTGGCGCCCACCTCGCCGGTGACGTCGGTGGTGTCCACGTCGGCGGGCCCGCCGGGAGCCAGGCGCACGGGGTCGCCCGCGAACGCCACGAGCACCGCCGGCACACCTCGCCTGGGGGTGTCGGCCACCTCGACGGCGACCAGCGGGCTGGGCAGCGGCGCACGCACGTCAATACTCCTGGTGATCGGGAAAGGGGCTGGTCACAGCCTGTGCGCACAGCCCGTGGACACGGGTGCCGACCGGGGAGCGGTCACGACAGCGATGCCCCGGTTCCACAGTGGAAACCGGGGCCCGCCGAACGCTGTCTCGCTCCGGCCGCTCAGCCGGCGGCTGCCTTGAGGGCGTCGCCCAGGGCGTTGGCCTCGTCCGCCGACATCTCGACGACTAGGCGGCCACCACCCTCGAGCGGAACGCGCATCACGATGCCGCGCCCCTCCTTGGTCACCTCGAGGGGACCGTCGCCGGTCCGGGGCTTCATGGCCGCCATCGCGTGCTCCCTCCGTCAACATCTTCCCCGTCCGACCAGGGCCGGATACGCCCCCCATTCTCCCCTATGCGGACTCACCTGCGAAACCGAACCGATCTTTCCGGCTCCGGGGCGGCTGGTCGGCGATCTTGCCGGAGGCGCTGATCAGGCCCAGGATCGGCGTGCCGCAAGGACTTCCACCCAGCGGGTGAAGTCGTCACCTGGTCGTGACCGTTCCGGGTGTTGTGGCGTGTCGCGGGCCGGCCCTGACAGACTCGGCTCTCGTGCGAGCCCGTTCCGCGCTCTTCGACGTCTACGGCGGCCACCTCCGCGAGCGGGGCGGCGCGGCGACCATCGCCGCGCTGGTCCGGTTGCTGGAGCCGCTGGACTTCGCCGCGCCCGCGGTGCGCACGGCGGTGTCGCGGACGGTGCGGCAGGGCTGGTTGGCGCCGGTGCGCCTGGCGGGCGGCCCGGGGTACGCGATGACGCCGCGGGCGGAGCGGCGGCTGGACGAGGCGGCGGCCCGCATCTACCGCACCCGGCCGTCCACGTGGGACGGTCGGTGGCACGTGGTGGTGCTGGAGGAGCTGCCGGTGCGGGAGTCGCGGGAGCGGTTGGCGTCGTCGTTGCAGCTGCTGGGCTACGGGGCGCTGGGCCCGGTGACGTGGGTCGCACCGCGACCGTCGGCGGAGCTGGGGGACGTGCTGGCGGTGGAGGGCGTGCGGGCGAGCACGTTCCGCGGGGCGCACGAGGGCGGTGACGCGGAGCTGGCGGCGCGGGCGTGGGACCTGGGCGCGCTGGGCGAGGACTACGCGCGGTTCGTGGCGGAGTGGGAGCCGGTGGTGTCCGCTGTGGACGGCACGTCGCCGGCGGGCGCGTTCGCCGCGTCGCAGCGGTTCCTGCACGCGTGGCGGAAGTTCCTGTTCCGGGACCCGGGGCTGCCGCGCGAGCTGCTGCCCGAGGACTGGCCCGGCACGGGGGCGGCCGAGTTCTTCGACCGGCACACGGCGCGGCTGGCGCCCGCGGTGGCCAAGTTCGTCGACGACAGCCTGGGCAACGACTGAGCCCGGGGAACGACCTGCCAGACAAACGACCAGCTCGGAGGTCCACCTGTGTCCGAACTCCTCATCGACGACGCCGAGGGCGTTCGCACGTTCACGCTGAACCGGCCGGAGGCGTTCAACGCGTTCACGGTCGCGCTGAAGGAGCGGCTGCTGGAGGCGGTGCTGGAGGCCGCGGCGGACGACGCGGTGCGCGCGGTGGTGCTGACCGGCGCGGGGAAGGCGTTCTGCGCGGGCCAGGACCTGAAGGAGCACGTCGCGCTGCTGGAGGCGGGCGACCCGGCGCCGCTGCACACCGTGGAGCGGCACTACAACCCGCTGGTCAAGGCGATCGTGGGGATGCCGAAGCCGGTGATCGCGGCGGTGAACGGGACGGCGGCCGGGGCGGGGGCGTCGCTGGCGTACGCGAGCGACCTGCGGATCGCGGCGGCGGGCGCGAAGTTCCTGATGGCGTTCGCGAACGTGGGGTTGACGGCGGACTCGGGCGCGTCGTGGACGCTGCCTCGGCTGATCGGGCACGGCCGGGCGATGGAGATGATGCTGCTGGCGCAGCCGGTGGGCGCCGAGGAGGCGCTGCGGATCGGCATGGTGAACCGCGTGGTGCCGGACGGCGAGGCGCTGTCGGCGGCGCGGGAGCTGGCGGCGCGGCTGGCGGCCGGGCCGACGACGGCCTACGCGAAGATCAAGGAGGCGATGGCGTTCTCCGGCGAGCTGGCGGCGGCGTTGGACGTGGAGGCGCGCACGCAGGCCGAGGCGGGGGCGACGGTGGACCACCGGGAGGCGGTGGCGGCGTTCGTGGCGAAGCGGAAGCCGGTCTTCACCGGGCGCTGACCGCCCGGAAGCAGGTGGCGATGTGGTCGTCGACCATGCCGGTGGCCTGCATCAGCGCGTAGCAGGTGGTGGGGCCGAGGAACGTGAAGCCGCGGCGCTTGAGCTCCTTGGCCATCGCCTTCGACTCCGGCGTGACGGCGGGCACGTCCTGGCTGGTGGCGGGCCGCGCGTGGTGCTCGGGGGCGAACGACCACAGCAGGTCGTCGAGCGGCACGTCGAGGTCGGCGACGGCGCGGGCGTTGGCGATGGTCGCGGTGATCTTGGCGCGGTTGCGGACGATGCCGGCGTCGGCCATGAGCCGGTCGACGTCGGCGTCGCCGTACTCGGCGACGACCTCGGGGACGAAGCCCGCGAACGCGGCGCGGAAGTTGTCCCGCTTGCGCAGGATCGTGATCCAGGACAGGCCGGACTGGAACGACTCCAGGCACATGCGCTCGAACAGGGCGGTGTCGCCGTGCAGCTCCACGCCCCACTCGGTGTCGTGGTAGTCGGCGTAGTCGGGCGTGCTGTCGCCCCACGGGCAGCGGACGAGCGGCTGGGTCACGCGGGGTACTCCCGGGCGTAGGCGGCGAACCGGCGCAGGGACAGCTTCACGCCGGGCAGGAAGGCCAGGTTGAGCAGCGGGTTCACGTCCTCGGCCCACACGAACCCGCTGACCGCGCCGCGCGGGACGACGCGGAACTCGCCGGTGCCGCGCACGAGCCGCCCGGTGTGCTCGACGGCGCAGCGCAGGGGTGGTTCCCAGGCGGTGACGCGCATGGTGTCGGTGAACCCGAGGGGGCCGAGGCCGGTGAACGCGGACAGCTCGCTGCCGGCGCTCGCCCCGTCGCCGGAGGTGACGCGGACGCGGGTGAACAGCATCCACTCGCCCTGCCGCGCCCAGTCGGTGAGGGCGGCCCAGGTGCGCTCGGCGGGGGCGTCGACGTCGACGCGCAGCTCAAGCCGGGTCACGTTCGGGCTCCCGTTCCGGTTCCGCGGCGCCGGCGGGCCGGGCGGGCTCGCTCCCGAGGTCGGCCTCCAGTTCGGCCACGCGGGCGCGCAGCTGCTCCAGCTCACCGGCCAGGCGGTCGAGCGCCCAGTCCACCTCGGTCATCTTGTAGCCGCGCAGGACCTGCTGGAACTTGAGGTCGCGCACGTCGTCGGGCGTCACGTCGTCGGCGGGCAGCCGGGTCGGCGACGCGCCGGGCGGCAGCGGCGCGAGCTCCTCGCCGCGGCCGAACACCAGCGCGGCGAGGAGGAACACCACGGCCGCCACGAGCGCCATGACGACGATGTAGAGGAGCGCTGAGGTCACGGCACGATCGTGGCACACCACCGCCGGTCAGACCGACGAGAACACCACACACCCGCGGGCGAGGACGGCGAGTCGGGCCAGGACCAGCAGGCTGACCAGCGACGCGGCCGGCACGGGCGGCGGCATGAGCAGGCGCGACGGGTCCAGGTGCGCGGTGGCGGCCATGATCGAGAGGTTGCCGGTGGTGGCCGCGCCGACGGCGACGGCGGCGACCGCGCCGGCGAGCCGGGCCAGGGTGGTGGCGCCGACGCCGCGCCGGGCCAGGGCGCGGCAGGTGAGCAGGGCCAGGAGGGCGGCGCCCGCGGCGACCCAGGAGGCGGCGTCGTTGGCGCGCGCGACCAGCAGGTACCAGTCGGGCGGCGGGACGGCGAACGGGTCCCAGGCGCCGATCCAGAACCGGCGGTTGAGCTCCCACAGCAGGTGCGCGAGGGGCAGCACGAGGATGACGGTGCGCAGGGTGCGCGTGCCGTGGGCGAGGCCGAGGACGCCCTGGTAGTCGCGGGCGACGGTGGTGACGGGCCCGAACTCGGTGACGGCGCGGCGCTGGGCGTCGGTGTCGGGCAGGCCGCGGGAGCGGTGGGCGTCGGCGGCGTCGTCGAGGCTGTCGCGGGCCTCGGCGAGCAGGTCGTCCTTGAGGGCGGCGGGACCGCGCAGGCGGCGGTCGAGGGCGGTGACGTAGTCGTCGATCAGGCTCGCGCGGGCCACGGTCCACCTCCGAGGACGCCGTCGACCGCGGTGGTGAACTCGCGCCACGCGGTGCGCTCGGCCGCCAGGGCCCGCTCGCCGGCCCTGGTGAGCCGGTAGGTGCGGCGCTGCCGGCCGGAGACGGTGCTCCACTCGCTGGTGACCAGACCGGCCGCCTCCAGCCTGCGCAGCGCCGGGTAGACGGTGCCGGTGGGCAGGTCGAGCACCCCGCCGCTGCGCTGCTGCAACGCCTCGATGATGGCGTAGCCGTGCAGTCGGCCGCCGTCGAGGACGGCCAGCAGCAGCGCGTCGAGGTGGCCCCGCAGCGCGTCGGACTTCACGGGTGGTCAGTCTACGGATCGTGGCCGCGGTGCGAACCCCGTCGGCACCGGTCCCCGTCCCCTACCGGCCGACGTCAGGCCAGCGCCCTGAGCACCCGCGCCGGGGGTCGGGTGCCCGCGATGCTCGCCACCATCTCCACCACGCGCCGCGTCTGCCGCACCTGGTGCGCCCGGAACACCCTCGCGCCCGTCCACGCCGCCACCGAGGTCGCGGCGAGCGTGCCGTCCACCCGGTCCGCCACGTCCACGCCCAGCGTCTCGCCCACGAAGTCCTTGTTGGACAGCGCCATCAGCACCGGCCACCCCGTGGCGACCAGCTCGTCCAACCGCCGCAGCAGCTCCAGGCCGTGCCACGTGTTCTTGCCGAAGTCGTGCGTCGGGTCGATCAGCACGCCCTCGCGCGGCACGCCCAGCGCCACCATCCGCTCGGCCCGCTCCACCAGCTCGCCCACCACGGCGGCCACCACGTCGGGGTAGCGCACGCGGTGCGGGTCGGTGCGCGGCGGCAGGCCGCCGGTGTGCGAGCAGACGATGCCCACGCCGAACTCGGCCGCCACCTCCGCGAGCCGGGGGTCCGCGCCCGCCCACGTGTCGTTGATCAGGTCCGCGCCCTCCGCGCACACCGCGCGGCCCACCTCGTGCCGCCACGTGTCGACGCTGATCACCACGTCCGGGTGACGTTCGCGGACGGCGGCGACGAACGGCACGACGCGCCGCGACTCCTCCGCCGCGTCGACCACCTCGCCCTTGGAACCGGCCTTCACACCGCCGATGTCGACGATGTCCGCGCCCTCGGCGACCACCCGGTCCACGGCGGCCATCGCGGCGCCGTCGGCGAACGTCGCGCCCCCGTCGTAGAACGAGTCGCGGGTCCGGTTCACGATCGCCATGACCAGCGCGCGATCGCCCGCGACCTCTCGTGCACCGAACCGCAGCATGACCGCATCGTGCCACGTCACAGCTGCGCGTGAGCCGCGTCACAGGCCATTGCTACCCGCGAGTACGAATGGCTTACTCACCGGTAACACCCTGCGTGATCCCGGTCACGGTCAAGGAGGACCCTGTGCGCCGATCACTCCCCCTGCTGCTCGCCGCCCTCGTGGCGCTCGTGCTCGCGCCACCCGCGCAGGCCGCCCCCGGCTTCGCGGTGGGCTACCGGACCATCCCCGGCCAGGGCGGCACCCCGCTGAAGGCGTTCGTCGTCGAGCCCACCGGCCGCGGCAGCGGACCGTTCCCGCTGCTCGTGCTGCCCTCCAGCTGGGGCGTCAACAACATCGAGTACGTCGGCGCCGCCGCGCGCCTCGCCTACGAGTCCGGCTACGTGGTGATCAGCTACACGAGCCGCGGCTTCCACGACTCGGCGGGCGAGATCGACGTCGCCGGACCGGACACCGTGGCCGACGTCAGCCGCGTCATCGACTGGGGCATCGCCCAGGCCCGCGGCGACGCGTCCCGGGTCGGCGTCGGCGGCATCTCCTACGGAGCCGGCCAGTCCCTGCTCGCCGCCGCGGCGGACCCGCGCGTGAAGGCCGTCGCCGCGCTGTCCACGTGGACCGACCTGGCCCGCTCGCTCTACCCGAACGAAACGGTCAGCGGGCAGGCCGTCGACCTGCTGCTCACCGCCGGGAAGCTCACCGGCCGCCCCGGCCCCGTGCTGCGCGACGCCGAGGCCGCCTACCGGGAGAAGCGGTTCGAGGACGTGCTGCCGATCTCGCCGCCCCGCTCGCCCATGTCCGGGATCGGCTCGATCCAGGCCGCGGTGATGATCGGCAACGCGTGGAACGACGGGCTGTTCCCGCCGAGCCAGATCACCGACTTCTTCACCGCCCTGACCACGCCCAAGCGGCTCATGCTGTCCCCCGGCGACCACGCCACCGCCGAGCTGTTCGGCGCGGCCGGGCTGCCCAACGAGATCTGGGACTCCGTCGGCCGCTGGTTCGACCACCACCTCAAGGGCGTCGCCAACGGCATCGACCGCGAGCACCCCGTACAGGTCAAGCCCAACAACGGCGGCAGTTGGCGCTCCCACCCGACGTGGGCCGCCGCCACCGCGCGCACCGACACCGTGCCGCTGGCCGCGGACCGCATCGACGCCGGGTGGCCGACCATCGCCGAGAGCGGCACCGTGCTCGTGTCCGGTGCCCTCCAGGGCTTCCTGCGGCTGCCCGTCGGCGTGTCCACGCCCCTGATCGACCGGGGCGCCGCCGCCGTGTGGCGCGGACCCGTGCAGTGGGGCGCCACCACCGTCAGCGGCACGCCCCGCGCACACCTCACCGTGACCCCGAGCGCCGCCAGGACCACCCTGTTCGCCTACCTGTACGAGGTGAACGCCCTGGGCCTGGGCGCGCTGATCACGCACAAGCCCGTCACGCTCACCGGCACGCACACCCGCGCGGTCGACCTGGACCTGGAGCCGACCGTGTGGAACGTGGGCGCGGGCAACCGGCTCGTGCTGGTCGTCGACACCGTGGACGCCCGCTACCAGGGTTCCAGCGCGCTCGGGTCGTCGGTGGCGTTCGGCGCGGACTCGTGGCTCGCCGTCCCGCGCAGCTGACAGCGGCCGGCCGGTGGTCCCTGCGAGGATCACCGGCATGGAATCGCAGTTCACGACCACCCGGCGGGAAGCGCCCGGCACAGGCGGGTCGGCGGGCGCCGTCGGCGGCGCGCGGCCGGCGCAGGGGCGGATCGCGCCGGACGTCCGCCTTGGCTGACCGGGAGCGGGTCATCGCCTACCGGGTCGCCGCCCACCAGTTCGACCGGTCCGCGGCCCACGCGTCCGACCTGCGCGTGTTCGACCTGGGGGTGCAGGACTCCGAGTGGTCCGCCGTGCCCGTCCTGGCCGCGCGGCTGGCGGACGTGCCGGACCTGTCCGGGGACTTCACCCTCACCTGGACGGTCCGGGGCGCGCCGCACTGGCACCGCGCGTCCGAACTGCCCGCGCTGGCCGCCCGCCTGTGGCCGCTCTCCGACGCCGACGCCCTGGCCCGGACGGACCGGCGGGCCGGGGAGGACGGCCTGGCCGTGCTGCGCCGGGTGGCCACCGCGCTGCGCGAGGTCGTCGACCGGCCCATGACCGCGGGCGAGGCGTCGTCCCTGCTGACGCCGCGCGTCCCCGGCTCCGTCACCGCCTGGTGCCGGGCGTGCGGGGCGACGCACGTGCCGGACCCGGTGTTCCGCGCCGCCGTGCTGCCCGCCGGCCTGCGGTGCGACCCGGCGGGGGGCGCAGTCACGTTCGTGCCGCTGGAGGACCGGGGGCCCGTGCCCGCCGAGTCGGCCGGGTTCGGCGAGCTGATCACCCGCTACCTGCGGCTGCACGGGCCCGCCGGGTACGCCGAGGTCGCCCGGCACTTCGGCGCGCCCGTCCGCGACGTCAAGGCCGCCTGGCCCGACGACCTCGTGCCGGTGTCCCGGAAGGCGTGGCTGCCGGCCGACCGCGTGGCGGCGTTCGAGAACCCGCCGGAGCCCGAACTGGTCCGCCTCCTGCCGCCGCTGGACCCCTACCTCGACGCCCCCGACCGCGACCTGCTCGTGCCCGACGCAGCGCACCGGAGGGAGGTGTGGCGCACCCCGGGCCGCCGGGGGGCGCTGCTGGTCGACGGCGACGTCCTCGGCACCTGGACCGCCAGGGCCGCCGACGGCCGCCTGGAGATCAGGACCACGCCGTTCGTCCCGCTCGACGTGGACATGTTCGCCGAGGAAGCCGCCCACCTGGCCCGCACCCTCGACCTGCCCCCTCACCTGACCTGACCACGGCGAGTCGTAAACCCAGCCCGCGCGAGTCGTAAACCCAGCCCCCGCGAGTCGTAAGCTCAGGCACACCGAGCACTTCACTCGCGAGTAAAGAACTCGCGGGTCCTGAACGCACGACTCGCGGGTCCTGAACGCACGACTCGCGCGGGCTGGGGGTTCGACTCGCCGGGGGACGGGCGGTCGGGTCGTCAGGTGGCGCAGGCGTCCAGGGCGGCGGTCACGTCGTCCGTCACGACGAGCGAGTCCAGCGCGAACCGGGACACGAAACCGCGCTCGCACAGCTCGCCCAGCCACGACAGCAGGCCCCGGTAGTGGCCGTCCACGTCCAGCACCACCACCGGCTTGGCGTGCATGGCCAGCACCTTCGAGGTCCACACCTCGAACATCTCCTCCAGCGTGCCGATCCCGCCGGGCAGCGCCAGGAACGCGTCGCCGTGCGCCTCCATCAGCGCCTTGCGGTCGCGCATCGTGTCGACCACGAGCAGCTCGTCGGCCTCGGAGTCCGCGACCTCCCGGTCCACCAGCCCGCGCGGGATCACGCCGGTGGTGCGCGCGCCGCCCTCGCGGGCCGCCTTCGCCACCGCGCCCATCATCGACGTGCGGCCACCGCCCCACGCCAGCGACCAGCCGCGCGCCGCGATCTCCTCGCCCACGCACCTGGCCAGCTCCAGGTAGCTCTCCGGGACCGTCCGCAGCGACCCGCAGTACACGGTGACGGTGGTCAATGCGCGTCCGCCCACGCCTTGTGCGCCTCTTTCACCACGCGCACCGCGTCGTCGACGTCGTCCGTCAGGTACAGCAGCTCCAGGTCCTTCTCACCGACCTTGCCGCCGTCGAGCACCGAGGACTTCACCCAGTCGTACAGGCCCTGCCAGTACTTCGTCCCGAACAGCACCACCGGGAACTTGGTGACCTTCTTCGTCTGCACCAGGGTCAGCGCCTCGAACAGCTCGTCCAGCGTGCCGAACCCGCCCGGCAGGCAGATGAACGCCTGCGAGTACTTGATGAACATCGTCTTGCGGACGAAGAAGTAGCGGAAGTTCACACCCAGGTCGACCCACGGGTTCAGGCCCTGCTCGAACGGCAGCTCGATGCCCAACCCGACGGAGAAGCCGCCCGCCTCCGAGCAGCCCCGGTTCACCGCCTCCATCGCACCCGGCCCGCCGCCGGTGATGCAGGCGAACCCGGCCTCGGCCAGCGCCCGGCCCAGTCGGCGGCCGGTGTCGTACTCCGGGTGGTCGCGGCCCGTGCGGGCGGACCCGAACACGGTCACCGCGCTCGGCACCTCGGCCAGCGCGCCGAAACCCTCCACGAACTCGGCCTGGATGCGCAGCACCCGCCACGGGTCCGTGTGCACCCAGTCGGTGTGGCCGCGCGAGTCCAGCAGCCGTTGGTCGGTGGTCGTCAGCTCCTCCCGGCGCCCACGACGCAGGACCACGGGTCCGCGCTGCTTCTCCTTCGGGTGCTCGTCAACGCCGTTCTCGCTCATCACCGGGAGTGTAGCCGCGGGTCGCGGTCAGCCCAGGAAGCGGCGCAGCACTTCCACGCACCGCCGCACCTCGTTCACCTGGACGTTCTCCTGCCGCGTGTGCGCGAGCACCGGGTCGCCCGGCCCGAAGTTCACCGCGGGCATGCCGAGCGCCGCGAACCGCGCCACGTCGGTCCAGCCGAGCTTCGCCACCGGCTCCCCGCCGGCCGCCTCGACCAGCTCCCGGGTGACCGGGGCGCCCAGACCCGGCAGCGCGCCGGGGGACACGTCGGTGACCGTGACGTCGTAGCCGTCGAACACCTCGCGCAGGTGCCGCTCGGCCTGCTCCGGGCTGCGGTCGGGGGCGAACCGGTGGTTCACCGTCAGCACCGCCGCGTCCGGCACGACGTTGCCCGCGACACCGCCCTCGACCTTCACCGCCTGGAGGCCCTCGTGGTACCGGCAGCCGTCGATCTCCGGCTGCCGCGGCTCGTACGCCTCCAGCCTGCGCAGGGCCTCGCCGAGGGCGTGGATCGCGTTCCGGCCCATCCAGCCGCGCGCCGTGTGCGCCCGCGCGCCCTTCGTGCGCACCTCGATCCGCATGGTGCCCTGGCAACCGGCCTCGACCACGCCGTTCGACGGCTCGCACACGATCGCCAGGTCGCCCGCCAGCCACTCCGGCAGGTCGCGCTCGACGCGGCCCAGGCCGTTGCGGACCGCGTCGACCTCCTCGCAGTCGTAGAACACGAACGTCAGGTCGTGGCGCGGGTCGGTCACGGTCGCGGCGAGGTGCAGCATCACCGCGTCGCCGCCCTTCATGTCGACCGAGCCGAGGCCGTGCAGGACGCCGTCCTCCAGCCGCGAGGGCAGGTTGTCGTTGACCGGCACCGTGTCGAGGTGCCCGGCGAACACGACGCGCGACGGGCGGCCCAGGTTCGTGCGCGCCAGCACGGCGTTGCCGGAGCGCACCACCTCCAGCCGCGTCTGCTCCCGCAGCGCGCGCTCCACCAGGTCGGCGAGACGGGCCTCGTCGCCCGAGACGCTGGGCACGTCGACGAGGGCGGCGGTCAGTTCGACGGGATCGGCGGAGAGGTGCAGGGTGTCGGCCACCCGCCGCACGTTACCGTTGCCACCCGTGAGCACCGCGAACCCCACCGGCGCGTACGGCGTCGGCCTGGCCACCGTCACCCCTTCCGGCACCGTGCTCGACACGTGGTTCCCGTCGCCGTCCCTCGGCTCGGACGGCGAACCCGGCGTGGCGCTGCTGTCGTCCGCCGAGGTCGCCGGGGCGCTCGGCGAGGCCGCCGCCAAGCAGCTGGGCGCCGACGCCGAGCGGGACGTGGAGGTCGTCGGCGTCCGCGTCGGCATCGCCTCCCTCGACGACGCCCCCGCCTCGGCGTACGACGTGTGGCTGCGCCTGCACCTGCTGTCGTCGCGCCTGGTCAAGCCGCACGGCGCGAACCTCGACGGCATCTTCGGGCTGCTCGCGAACGTGGTGTGGACGAACTTCGGCCCGTGCGCCGTGGAGGGTTTCGAGGAGACGCGGCTGCGGCTGCGCGCCCGCGGCCCCGTCACCGTGCACGGCGTCGACAAGTTCCCCCGCATGGTGGACTACGTGCTGCCGAGCGGCGTGCGGATCGCCGACGCCGACCGCGTCCGCCTCGGCGCGCACCTGGCGTCCGGAACGACCGTCATGCACGAGGGCTTCGTGAACTTCAACGCGGGCACGCTCGGCGCGTCCATGGTCGAGGGCCGCATCTCGGCCGGCGTCGTGGTCGGCGACGGCTCCGACGTGGGCGGCGGCGCGTCGATCATGGGCACCCTGTCCGGCGGCGGCAAGCAGGTCATCTCGGTGGGCGAGCGGTGCCTGATCGGCGCCAACGCGGGCGTCGGCATCTCGCTGGGCGACGACTGCGTCGTCGAGGCGGGCCTGTACGTCACGGCGGGCACGAAGGTCACCGGCGCCGACGGCGCGGTCGTGAAGGCGGCCGAGCTGTCCGGCATGTCGGGTCTGCTGCTGATCCGCGACTCGACGACGGGCGTGGTCAAGGTCCTGCCGCGCAAGGGCACGGGCGTCGAGCTGAACGCGGCCCTGCACGCCAACGACTGACCCACCCGCGTGTCCCGCGCTCACGACCCGCACGTCGTGAGCGCGGGTCAGGCGGTCAGGCGGTCGACCGCGGCCGCCACGCGTTCGTCGGAGGCCGTCAGGGCGATGCGCACGTGCCGGTCACCGGTCGGCCCGTAGAACGTGCCCGGCGCGACCAGCACGCCGCGGTCGGCCAGCCACGCCACGGTGTCCCACGCCGACTCACCGCGCGTGGACCACAGGTACAGGCCGGCTTCGGAGTGGTCCACGGTGAACCCGGCGGCTTCCAGCGCGGGCAGCAGCACCGCGCGACGCGCCTCGTACCGCGACCGCTGCGCCGCCACGTGCGCGTCGTCGGACAACGCCGCCGCCATCGCCGCCTGCACGGGCCGCGGCACGATCATGCCCGCGTGCTTGCGCACCTCCAGCAGCGACGCGACCAGCGCCGGGTCACCGGTGACGAACCCCGCGCGGTAGCCGGCCAGGCTGGACGACTTCGACAGCGAGTGCACCGCCAGCACGCCGTCCGGGGAACCGCCGCTCACCTCGGGCCGCAGCACGGACACCGGCGTCGCGGTCCACGACAGGGCCAGGTAGCACTCGTCCGACGCCACCACGGCGCCCACCGCGCGCGCGTCGGCCACGGCCTGGGCGAGCGCGGCGGCCGACTGGACGCGCCCGGTCGGGTTGGACGGCGAGTTCAGCCACACCAGCCGGGTGCCGGCGGGCGCGGGTTCGCCGTCGGCCAGCCGCACGGGCGTCGCGCCGGCCAGCCGGGCGCCCACCTCGTACGTCGGGTAGGCCAGCGCCGGAATCGCCACGACGTCGCCCGGCCCCAGGTCGAGCAGCGTCGGCAGCCACGCCACCAGCTCCTTGGAGCCGATGGTCGGCAACACGGCGGCCGGGTCGAGGCCGTCGACACCGTACCGGCGGGCCATCGACCCCACGACGGCCTCGCGCAGCGCGGGCGTGCCGTGGGTGGTCGGGTAGCCGGGCTCGTCGGACACCGACGCCAGGGCCTCGCGGACCAGGTCGGGAACCGGGTCGACCGGGGTGCCGATGGACAGGTCGACCACGCCGCCGGGGTGCGTGCGCGCCTTGGCGGCGTGGTCGGCCAGCGAGTCCCAGGGGAAGTCCGGGAGCCTCCTGCCGGTCGTCACTCGTGGGACGCCTGCGGGGGGAGAGCCTTCACGAACGCCGGGTCCGCGCTGACCTTGCCGACCTTGGACGCGCCGCCGGGGGACCCCAGTTCGTCGAAGAAGTCCACGTTGGCCTTCGTGTACTCCTTCCACTCGTCCGGCACGTCGTCCTCGTAGTAGATGGCCTCGACGGGGCACACCGGCTCGCAAGCACCACAGTCGACGCACTCATCCGGGTGGATGTAGAGCATCCGGTCGCCTTCGTAGATGCAGTCGACGGGGCACTCTTCGATGCACGCCTTGTCGAGCACGTCCACGCACGGCTGGGCGATCACATAGGTCACTGCGCTCTCCTGCTCTTGTCCTGGTCCACACCGCGCAAGCCGGAGAGTACGCGGCGGAGTCGATTGTCCAACGGTGAGGCTCGCCTTATCGGCGCACATCAGCACAGTGGCCCACCTCACAGCACGATGCCGGTGGCGGCGGGGCACCATGCGGTGGTGGACGACGTCACCGCTCTGGAGCAGCGCTGCGCGGACGCCTGGCCGGCGCTGGTGGACGAGCCCTTCGGGCAGTGGCGGCTGCGGGCCGCGGCCGGGTTCACGGGCCGCGCGAACAGCGCTCTGACCACGGGCGATCCGGGTCTGCCGGTCGACGAGGCGCTCGCCAGGGTGACCGGTTTCGCCAGGGAGAACTCGATCGCGCCGACCGCGCACGTGGTGGTCGGGTCGCGTTCCGAGGCCGGTGTGGAGGCCGCCGGGTGGCGGGTCGACGAGGACCACCCGGGCGGGGCGGAATCGCTCGTGATGACGGGCCCGCTGAGCGGGTTCGCGACCCCGAAGCGCTCCCCCGGGCCCACCCCCGGCCACGACGGCGCGCACGTGACGGACGTCCCACCTCCCGGCTGGTGGGAACTGGCCGCCCAGCCGAACCCGACGCGGGCGCAGCGGCACGTGCTGACCACCGGTGACGTGGTCGGGTTCGGCGCGGTCACCCGCGACGGCGTGGTGCTGGCGGCGGTGCGCGGCGCCGTGGTGGGCGACCTGCTGCACGTGGCGCGGCTGGCCGTCCGGCCGGGGGCGCGGCGCGGCGGCCTGGCGCGCGAGCTGATGGGCGCCCTCGCCGACTGGGGCCGGCGGCGCGGGGCGACGAGGTGCGCGCTCCAGGTGGCCGAGCACAACGCGGCCGCGATCTCGCTGTACGAATCGCTGGGGTGCGCGGAGCACCACCGCTACCGCTACTGGGTGGCGAACCACGCGTAGGCGGCGGCGCGGACCCGCTTGAGGGCCGACCGCTCGCCGAAGTAGTCCCCGACGACGCCGACGACCGGCAGCATGCCGAGCGCCTGATGGTAGAACCGGCCCTGCGGGCGCTTGTCCAGCTCGTCCTCCAGCCGCCACAGCACCTTGGCGAGCTTCCACACGGTGGCGCCGATGGCCTTGAACGTGGACCGCTCCCCCAGTTCGGAGGTCAGCTCCTCGGTCGCGCGGTCCTCGGCCTCCCGGTCGGCGGCGTCCTGCTCCACCGCCGTCCCGTCGACCTCGCGCTGGAACAGCACGTGGGCGAGCAGCCGCACCCGGTCCTCGGTGGAGGTGAACCCGTGCTCACCGGCGACGGCCGACAGCAGCAGGCCCTGACCGGCCGCGCCGAGCGCCGCCTGGATGGGCAGCCGGTCGGCGAGCACCCCGCCGACGCCGGGGAGCGCAGCGAGCAGCGACACGAACCGCCCGAGCCGGTTGAGCCACCACTCGTCGCGCTGGTGCACGTCCATGCGCGCCCACGCGGCCGTGCCCGGCACCTTGACCTTCGACAGCTGGTCCCACAGCTTGTCCACGAGCCCGCGGTCGGCGTCGCGCTCGACCTCGCGGTCGCGCAGGCCGAGCAGGTTCGCCTCGCGCAGCGTGTCCAGCAGCGGGCCGGTGGCCCGCACGAACGGCCGCAGCGCGCGGACCACGTCCCTATCGGTGATCGCCTCGGACACCGGCTCGTCTCCCCAGGTAGCCCCCGACCGCGATGGCGCCGGGCAGCGCGCCGCCGGCGAACAGCAACAGGGTGCGCCAGTCGCCGAGCAGCACAACATCCCCTCCCGGCCCGAGCACCGCGAACAGCAGCAGCGTCCCCACCCACACCAGCAGCGGCGAGGCGGCGCCCAGGGTGCCGCGGGCGTGCCAGGAGGCCAGCACGACCAGCGCGGGCGTGGTCACCGCCGCCAGCGCCGCGGTCAGCGGGAACGGCCAGTCGCCGAGCCGCGGCAGGAGCGTGCCGTCGAACCGCAGCGGCAGGAAGAACAGCTGGAGCACGGCCAGCACGAACGACGCCGCCGCGATGCCGGCCAGTGCGAGGCGGTCCGTCAATCCAACCCCCCGAACAGGTCCGTCTCCGCACCCGCCGCGGGCCCCTTGGCCAGCACGTAGTACTCGTCGGACACGACGGGCTGCGCGATGCCGTTGGACAGGGCGTACGACGCGCCGCCCGCGCCGTCCTGCCACACGCCGACCTGCGTGGAGTGCGCCCGCAGGGCCCGCAGCTTCGCCACCAGGTGCTCCGAGACGTCCACGACGGTGGTGATCTCGGCGTCGTCGGTGGTGGGCAGCTCGCCCTCCTCGGGCAGCCGCCACGGCAGGTCGGCGAACCCGGCGAGCTTCGCGATGCCCTCGGTGGTGGCCGCGCGGGACGTGACGGCGTGGAACACGCGGTCCACGTCGACGGCGGCGGCCGTGGTGATCTGGTGCGCGCGGATGTGGTCGGGGTGCCCGTACCCGCCGAACGCGTCGTAGGTGACGACGACCTGGGGCTTCACGGAGGCGATGATCTCGCGCAGCGCCTCGACCTGCTCGTCGGGCGAGCCCTGCGCGAACGCCCGCGGGTGGGCGTTGGCGGGCGTGCCCGCCATGCCGGAGTCGCGCCAGCGGCCGATGCCGCCGAGGAACCGGTGGTCGGTCACGCCGAGGGCGGCGCAGGCGGAGCGCAGCTCGGCGACGCGGTAGCCGCCGAGCTGGTCGGCGGCGTCCGCGGCGAGGTTGCGCAGCGCGGGCGGGATGATCTCGCCCTCCTCGCCGAGGGTGCAGGTGACCACGGTGACGTGCACGCCCATCGCCGCGTAGCGGGCGATCGTGCCGCCCGTCCACAGGCTCTCGTCGTCGGGGTGCGCGTGGACCAGCATCAGCCGTGGTGGAGCAGTGAGCGTCACCGGATCAGCGTAGATGTGGGGTGCTGCGCCCCGTGCCGTCAGGGCCACCAACGGGGGCCGGTGGCCCCGACGGCACGCGGGTCAGCCGACGAGCAGCGGCTTGACCTCGGCGAAGTGGCACGCCGACAGCGTGCCCGCGCCGTCACCGCGGTGCTCCAGCTTGGGCTCCTCGACGGCGCAGATGTCCTGCGCCTTCCAGCAGCGGGTGCGGAACCGGCAGCCGGAGGGCGGGTTCACCGGCGACGGCACGTCACCGGTGAGCACGATCCGCTGGCGCTGCCGCTCCAGCTTCGGGTTCGGCACCGGCACCGCGGACAGCAGGGCCTGCGTGTACGGGTGCATCGGCCGGGCGTAGATGTCCTCGCGGTCACCGATCTCGATGATCTTGCCGAGGTACATCACGGCCACCCGGTCGGAGATGTGCCGCACCACGGACAGGTCGTGCGCCACGAACAGGTAGGCCAGCCCGAGTCGCTCCTGGAGCTCCTCCAGCAGGTTCACCACGCCCGCCTGCACCGACACGTCCAGCGCCGACACCGGCTCGTCGAGCACCACGAGCTTCGGGTTGAGCGCGAGCGCGCGGGCGATGCCGATGCGCTGGCGCTGGCCGCCGGAGAACTCGTGCGCGTACCGGTTGCGGTGCTCCGGGTTGAGGCCCACGAGCTCCATCAGCTCGTTGACCCGCTCCTGCACCGACCGGCCGTCGCCGCCGTCCTCGCCGTGGATCTTGAACGGCTCGGAGATCAGCTCGTTGATCTGCCAGCGCGGGTTGAGCGAGGCGTACGGGTCCTGGAAGACGATCTGCATGTCCTTGCGGACCGACCGCAGGCCCCTGCCCCGGAGGGTGGTCAGCTCGCGGCCCTCGAACTTCACCGAGCCGGACGTCGGCTTGTGCAGCTGGAGGATCGCGCGGCCCGTCGTGGACTTGCCGCAGCCGGACTCGCCGACCAGGCCCAGCGTCTCGCCGGGGTACAGGTCGAAGGTCAGGCCCGACACGGCCTGCACCTGGCCGACCGTGCGCGGGATGATGCCGCCGCCGCGCACCGGGAACGACTTGACGAGGTCCTTGACCTCCAGCAGCGGCGCCCGGTCGGACGGGCCCGAAGCGGCGCCCCCGGCCTGGGGGTTCACATCGGTCGGGGTCGTCATGAGGTCGGCTTCTCCTCTTCGCGCAGCCGCGCTTCCACCGCGGCGACGTCCTCGGTGACCGGCATGTCCGGGTTCGCCGTGGTCAACGACGCGGGGTTCTCCACCACGCCGATCTCGTCGTGGGCGAAGAGCCGCTGCGGGTTCTCCAGGGTTGCCAGGTGCGCGGAGCGGTGGCACCGCGCGAAGTGGCCGGCCCGGTCGGTCTCCAGCAGCGCCGGTTCGGTTTCGCGGCACTCGTCGACGGCCAGCGGGCAGCGCGGCGAGAACGAGCAGCCGTGCGGCAGGTTCATCAGCGACGGCGGCGCGCCCTTGATGGGCGTGAGCCGCTTGCCGAGCATCTGCGGGTTCGGGATGGACCCGAGCAGGCCCACCGTGTACGGCATCCGCTGGGCCTCGAAGACCTCGTCCACGGTGCCCTGCTCGACGACCGTGCCGCCGTACATGACCTGGACCCGGTCCACCATGCCCGCCACGACGCCCAGGTCGTGGGTGATGACCATGATGCCCGCGCTCGTCTCGTCCCGGATGCGCAGCAGCGTGTCCAGGATCTGCGCCTGCACGGTCACGTCGAGGGCCGTGGTCGGCTCGTCGGCGATGATCACGTCCGGGTCGTTGATGATCGCCATGGCGATCATGACGCGCTGCCGCATGCCGCCGGAGAACTCGTGCGGGTACTGCGACGCGCGCCGGTCGGGCTGCGGGATGCCGACGAGCTCCAGCACCTCGACGGCCTTGGCCCAGGCCGCCTTCTTCGACACGTCGTGGTGCGCCTGGTGCGCCTCGGCGAGCTGCCAGCCCACCGTGTACACCGGGTTCAGCGACGTCATCGGGTCCTGGAAGATCATCGAGATGCCGTTGCCGCGGACCGGCTGCATCTGCTTGTACGTGCGGCCGACCAGTTCGTCGTCCTTGAACTTGATCGACCCGCCGATGCGGGCGGTCTTGGGCAGCAGGCCCATGATCGCCATCGACGACACGGACTTGCCGGAGCCGGACTCGCCCACGATGCCCAGCACCTCGCCGGGGCCGAGCGTGAACGACACGTCCCGCACGGCGTGCACGGTGCCGTCGTCGGTCGGGAAGTCCACCGACAGGTTGTTCACGCGCAGCAGCTTCTCGCCGCCGGTCGCGCCGCCCCAGGGCGAGGACCCCGGTGAGCTCATCACGTCCACCTCGCTCATGCCTTCACCCTCTTCTGCCTCGGGTCGAAGGCGTCCCGGAGACCGTCACCGATGAAGTTGACCGCCAGCGAGATCAGCACGATGAACACGAACGGCGTGAAGAACAGCCACGGGTGCAGCGTCAGCTCGTTCTTGTTCTGGCTGATCATCAGGCCCAGCGACGTGTCGGGGCTCTGCACGCCGAGACCGATGAACGACAGCGCCGCCTCCAGCAGCACCGCCTGCGCGATCGCGAGCGTGGCGTTGACGATGATCACGTCGATGGTGTTCGGCAGGATGTGCCGGAACACGATCCGGAACGTCCCGGCGCCCAGCGCGCGGGCCGCCTCGACGAACTCCTTCTCGCGCAGCGACAGCACCATGCCGCGGATGACGCGGGCGATGGACAGCCAGCCGATGAGGCCCAGGTACAGGGCGACGATCAGCCAGTTGGAGTTGCCGCCGCCGGCCACCGACACCACGAAGCTGTTGCGCACGAGCACGGCCGCGATGACCAGGCTGGGGATGACCAGCAGCAGGTCGATGAAGCGGCTGATGACGGTGTCGACCCAGCCCCTCATGTAGCCGGCGAGCGCGCCCAGGATGACGCCGATGAAGGTGGACAGGAACGCCACCACGATCGCGATCTGGAGCGAGAACTGCGTGCCGCGGATGATCTGGGCGACCATGTCGCCGCCCAGCCGGTCCGTGCCGAACGGGTGGTCGGCGCTGGGCGGCAGGTACCGGGAGAAACCGAGGTCGGTGTACGGGTACTTCCACAGCAGCCCGCCGAAGAAGGCCATCAGCACCAGCACGACGAACAGGATGAGGCCGAACAGCGCGGCCCGGTGCCGGGCGAACCGGCGGAGGATGACCTGCCACTGCTTGCGGGCGGTCGTCGTGTCGAACTGGCTCGCCTCGGCCTTTTCGGGCGCGGGCGCCTGCGCCAGCGGGGAACCCATCTCAGTCAAGGCGAATCCTCGGGTCCAGGAAGGCGTACAGGATGTCCGCGATCAGGTTGAACACGATGATGAAGACGGCGGTCAGCATCATGAAGCCGAGCACCTGGTAGGGCTCGATCTTCTCGATGGCCTGGACGATGAACCGGCCCATGCCCGACCAGCCGAACACGGTCTCGGTGATCACCGCGCCGCCGAAACCGGCGCCGATGTTCAGCGACGACACCGTGATGATGGGGATCAGCGCGTTGCGGAACGCGTGCTTGAAGATCGCCCGGCCCTCCGAGACGCCCTTCGCCTGCGCGGTGCGCACGTAGTCGGCGTTCAACGTGTCGAGCATCGACGCGCGCTGGAACCGGCTGTAGAGGGCGAACTGGATGACCACGAGGGAGATGGTCGGCAGGACGTAGGCGCCGCTGTACTGGAACACCTGCTCGCCGAAGCTGCCGCCGAAGCCGTCGCCCGGCGGTCCCGCGGTGATGATCCACCGGTCCGCGCCGAGGCCCTCCAGCCAGTTGTTCAACTCGATACCACCGGCCTTGAGCACCAGCGCCACGCAGAACAACGGCATCGAGAACATGGCGAACGATATTCCGGTCGCCGTGTAGTCGAATATCGAATACTGTCTCACCGCGCCGACGACGCCGACGGCGATACCGAGGATCAACGCGATCAACTCGGCCGCCAGGATGAGGCGCAGCGTCACGCCGAACGCCTTGAGCAGGTCGTCCTTCACGGGCTTGCCCGCGTTGCCCGGGACGACGGACTCGCCCCAGTCCCCGGTCACGAAGTCGCCCGCCCAGTCGACGTAGCGCTCCATGAACGGCTTGTTGTAGCCCGTCCGCTCGTATGCCGCAGAAATCTCCGCCGGGGTCCGCGGCTTCTGGAGCTTCCACTCGCCGAGGGGATCACCCATGGCGTTGACCAGCCCGAAGCAGAGGAATGAAGCGACGATCAACAGCGGAATCGAGATCAACAACCGCCGGATTATGTAACGGAACATGACGAGTCTCTAGTCTCCCTAGGCACCCCCGCGTGCAAGCGTGGGAGCCTACCGGACGCGGACACCGTCCGGGGGGCCGGTGCTTGTGACACCGGCCCCCCGGCGGAGGGTCGTGCTTTACCTATCCGGAACCTGACCCCTTCGGGTCAACGCGCACCGGGCGGAATTACTTCTTCTGCCAGGCGTACAGGTTCCAGGTCACGCCGCCACCGACACCGATGTAGGAGATCGGGCCGATGTCCGCGCTCGACGCGGCGAAGTCGGACAGCTGGAACAGCGGGATGCTGTGCAGGTCGTCCCGCATGATCTTGTCGGCTTCGTTCATCATGTCGATGCGCTTCTGGTAGTCCAGCTCGGCGTTCGCGGCCTTCCACTTCTCGGTCAGCGCGGCCGAGTCGTAGTTGTTGTAGTTGCCGGAACCGCCCTTGGCCTTCTGGGCGTAGTTGCCGTACGCGCCGGCCTTCAGCGGCTGGCCGACCCACGCGAACAGGGCCGCGTCGAACTCGGACGCCGGGAGGCGCTTGTCGTTGAAGTCGGCGGCCTGGTCGGCGACGATCTCGATGCCGGCCTGCTTGCACTTGTCCTGCAGGATGCGGACGGTGTCCGAACGGCGGGTCACGATCTTGTGGCCCAGCTTGAAGGACGCGCGGAACTCGCCCTTCGTGTAGATGCCGTCGGCGCCCTGCACCCAGCCGCCGTCCTCGAGGGTCTTCTTGGCCGCCGCGACGTCACCCTTGCCGATGTCGCCGTAGTGGTCCTCGTAGCCGACCTCGTTGGGCATCATGGTGAGGCTGCCCAGGGGCTTGGCGTTCGGGTCGACGTCCGCGACCAGCTTCTCGACCAACGCGCCGCGGTCGAAGCACTGCGCGATCGCCAGGCGGAGGTCCTTGTTCTGGGCGAACAGCGGGCGCGCCATGTTGAAGTCGACGTGCTCGTAGGTCTGACCACCGGCGGCGAAGACGTTGAACGCCGAGTCGCCGCGGAGCTGGGCCGCCACGGCCGGGTCGGCCTGCGGCGCGATGACCTGGACTTCCTTGTTCTGGAGCTGCTGCGCGGCGGACTGCGCGTCGGTGTTCGTCTTGAGGATCACCTTGGCGGGACCGGCCGGGTTGCCCCAGTACTTCGGGTTGCGGACCAGGACCGTCTGGTCGGTCAGGTCGGCGGACTCGATCGCGAACGGGCCACCCGAGAGGGCCACGCTCTTGTCGAAGCCCAGCCAGCCCTTGGTGTAGAACTCGGCGACCTTCTTGACCGTGTCGTCGTTCTGCGAGGGCAGCACCTTGGTGATGTCCTCGACGCCGGTCTTCTGCTCCAGGATGTGCGCGGGGAGCAGGCTGTCGCTGCCGGGCTGCGAGAACAGGCCCCGGTAGTCGGCGAACGGCTGGTCCTTGAAGAACGTCGTGGTGATCGTCTTGTCTTCGTCGGAGCACTCGAGCTTCTCGATGTTCTCGTAGCCCGTGGGCGACGAGTCGAAGATCGAGGCCTCCGTGCCGTCCTCACCCTTGACCGTGGCCTTGCTGGTCGCGGCCAGCCACTTCAGGTGGAAGTCGTCGCAGTCGATGGCCTCGCCGTCGGACCAGACGGCCGCCTTGGCGACCTTCCACTCGATCGTCTGCGGGTCGGTCGACGTGACCTTGACGGAGTCCATCAGGTCGCCGTCGATCTTGATGACCACCTTGCCGTCGATCAGCTCGGTGATGTACGGCGACGGCTGGACGTTCGACAGCGCGATCGTGCTGGAGAAGTTGTTGGTCGCGCCGATGTTGTTGTTGTAGTTGTGGAGCGCCTCCTCAACGGCGACCGCGACCTCGCCGATGTCCTCCACCTTCGGACGCTTGAACAGCTCGTCCTGACCGCCGATCTCGCCCGGGTTGGCGTCCTGGACGCCACCCTGGTCGCCACTGCCCGAGCCGCCGCCGCTGCACGCGCTCAGCGCGAGCGCGGCGGTGGTCATCAGCGCGAGCGCCGAGACAGCCTTTGATCTCCTCATCGACACGTGCCCTCCTAGCACTGGGTTGGAGCGACCGTTTGGGCCGACTTCCACCCATAACCGTGATGTGCCAAACGCGCCCCGAACCGACACACCGTTGCAGCACGATAAGAACCAGTACGCGGCACGGTCACTGCCCACCGGCCGATCGTGACCAAAGGGTGACACGCTGGTAGCAGCACGCGACTCCGTCGTTACCGGGTGGGAGCGGTCGTTAACCGGACGCGTGGAATACTGTCAATATTGCACCGCGAACGCATCTTGAAGCCAGTGTTTCGCAGCGGTCAACGGTCAACGATCTTCCCGGCGCCAGGTGCGGGCCACGCTCAGGGGACCCGCGAGCGGGGCTCCCGCGGTCACGCCCTGAACCTCCGGCAAGGCCACCAACAGGTCCGCTACCTGGAACAACGGCATCGCGACGGCCTGCTGCCAGAGCACCGGCTCGATGCTCCGCAGGGCGTCGGCGAGCAGCACCTCGCCCGAGAGGGCCTGTTCGATCACGGGTTGGACCGCCTGGTCGCAGAAACCGGACAGATTCGCCGGAATGGGTGTACCGCCGTCGTCCGGTGACGTCCGACACCCGAATGAGGAAGCCAGAACCGACGCCGAATCACCCGTGTCCGGCTGCGGCACGACGGCAATGTCAACGGTGTTGTCGGATGTGCCGGTATCCGCCAGATCTTGGCCGAACAACGCATTGGGCTGCGTTGTCAGGACGCGGGCCGCGATTCCGGACAATGACAGTTGGCGCTGGACCTGGTTCGCGACGGTCACGTACGGCTCCACGCCGGCCGGTGCGGCGATGGTCAACTCCAGCGGCTTCCCGTCCCGCTCCCACAGCGAACCCGTCCGGGTGAAGCCGGCCTCGGTGAGCAACTGGACGGGGTCGCCGGTGGGCGCCGGCAGGGTCGGCGTGTAACCGGCCGAGGTCGGCGGTGTTACCTGGGAGTCGGCGCGGAGGTCCGCACTGGGTCCGCTGCGGCTACCGACGGCGATCAGCTCGTCACGGTCGAGTGATCTCATGACGGCGGTGCGGACGCGGACGTCCTCCAGTTTCGGCGAGGCGGGGCGCAGGAGGACCTGCACGACCTCCGGTCTGGGGACCACGCTCGTGGTGAGCGCCGTGGTCCGGCCCAGCTCCTCGACGTCCTTCAGCGCGATGGCGTCGGCGCGGATGAGGGCGACCTGGGCGTCACCGGCGTTGAGCGCTTCGATCGTGTCGTGCTGGTTCGCCCGTCTGAGCGTCACCCGGTCGAGGACGGGAGGCTGCTCCCAGAACCGGTCGCTGCGCTCCAGGACGATTTCGCCGCGCGGCTGGTCGAGCGTGCGGACCGCGAACGGCCCGGCCGTGGCCGGGAAGCTGTCGCCGAGGGCGGCGGCCCACCCGCCGGGGGCGTCCTTGAGCAGGTGCGCGGGCAGCAGGTCGTGGAAGAGGCTCCGCCACCCGGGGTAGGGCTTGCTGAAGACGACCTCGACGACCTTGCCGCCCTCGCGGCTCGCGATGTCGTCGATGAGCCGGTACCCGGCCGGGTCGACCACGCCGGGCTCGGTCCGCATCCGCTGCCACAGGTACACGAAGTCCTCCGCCGCGATGGGGGCGGAGTCGGACCAGCTGGCGTCCCGGCGGATCGTGTAGGTCACCGTGTACGGCTCGGCGCTGGTCACCTCGGCGCCGACCAGCAGGTCCAGGTCCATCCGGGGGCTGCCGTCGCCGTCCGTCCGGAAGGTCGAGGGCAGGAGCAGCGAGGCGAGCGCCGTGGTGACGGCGGACTGCGACGCCAGGGTGTGGGGGTTGTACCCGCCCTTGACGTCGTCGACGCCGACGACGACCTCGTTGACCTTCTCCTTGGGGACCACCGTCATCCCGGGCGTGGACGGCACCAGGGGCGGCGGGGGCGTCGCCGTGCAAGCCGACAGAGCCAGCGCGGCCACCACCGCAACAACCGTTCGCTTCCCCATGGGTACGAGCGTGCCAGATGCGGCGATGACAGTTGACGCCCAGGTCCCACCGAGCGCCGACACCCCGACGCCCCGGCCCTTCCCTGCCCTCAGCAGGCCGCTCCGCAGGCGTTCCCGTGATCCTTCAGGCGGGCACGGCCCGGTGTCGGCGTGGTTCTGGGGTTGCGGTCGGGCCTCTTGTTCTCAACCGAGATCCGTAACGACGTTTCCGTACATTGTCGGCCCCATGTCCACCCGATCAGGTGGCCACGGCACTAAACCGACGGCCACTCCCGGACCGAAGCCCGGGAGTGGCCGTCAGCACACCCCATATATAAGGAGAAGGTCCTCAGCCGCGCAGCTTGAGGCGGTTGCGCTCGCGACCGCGCTGGTTGGCGTCGAGGATGACCTTGCGGACCCGCACGACCTCGGGCGCGACCTCCACGCACTCGTCGGCGGCGCAGAACTCCAGCGCCTCCTCCAGCGACAGCTTGCGCGGCCGGGCGAGGGTCTCCATCACGTCCGCGGTCGACGTGCGCATGTTCGTCAGCTTCTTCTCGCGGCACACGTTGACGTCCAGGTCCTCGGCGCGCGGATTCTCACCGACGACCATGCCCTCGTACGCGTCGGCGCCCGGCTCGACGAAGAACGTGCCGCGATCGGCCAGCTGGATCATCGCGTACGCGGTGATCGAACCGGACCGGTCGGCGACCAGCGACCCGTTGTGCCTGGTCCGGATCTCGCCGGCCCAGGGGCCGTAGCCCTCGGACACCGCGTTGGCGATGCCGGTGCCGCGGGTCTCCGTCAGGAACTCGGTGCGGAAGCCGATGAGGCCGCGCGACGGCACGACGTAGTCGAGCTTGATCCGGCCGCTGCCGTGGCCGGACATGTTCTCCATGCGGCCCTTGCGGTTGGCGAGCAGCTGGGTGATGGCGCCCAGGTGCTCCTCCGGCGCGTCGATGGTGAGGCGCTCGAACGGCTCGTGCAGCTTGCCGTCGACCGTCTTGGTCACCACCTGCGGCTTGCCGACGGTGAGCTCGAAGCCCTCCCGCTTCATCTGCTCGACCAGGATGGCCAGCGCCAGCTCGCCGCGGCCCTGGACCTCCCAGGTGTCGGGGCGCTCGGTGGGCAGGACGCGGACGGACACGTTGCCGACCAGCTCGGAGTCCAGCCGGGCCTTGAGCACCCGGGCGGTGAGCTTCGTGCCGCCGTTGCGGCCGGCCAGCGGCGAGGTGTTGACGCCGATGGTCATCGAGATGGCGGGTTCGTCGACGGTGATCCGGGGCAGCGGCTCCGGGTTGTCGACGTCGGCGAGGGTGTCGCCGATGGTGATCTCCGGGATGCCCGCGATGGCGACCAGGTCGCCGGCGTGGGCCTCCTCGGCGGGGACGCGGTCGAGCGCCTCGGTGATCAGCAGCTCGGTGATGCGGACCTTCTGCACGCTGCCGTCCTCGCGGCACCACGAGACGGTCTCGCCCTTGCGGATGCGGCCGGCGGCGATGCGGCACAGCGCGATGCGGCCGAGGAACGTGGACGCGTCCAGGTTCGTCACGAGCGCGCGCAGCGGGGCGTCGGCGTCCCCGGTCGGGGCCGGGATGTGGTTGAGCAGGACCTCGAACAGCGAGTCGAGGTTCTCCTCGTCCGGCAGGCCGCCGTCCTCGGGCTGGTTGAGGGACGCGCGACCGGCGCGGGCGGAGGCGTAGACGACCGGCAGGTCGAGCACGGAGTCGTCGGCGCCGACCTCGGTGGCCAGGTCGAGCAGCAGGTCGTGGGCCTCGTCGACGACCTCGGAGATCCGGGCGTCGGGGCGGTCGACCTTGTTCACCACGAGGATGACGGGCAGACCGGCGGCCAGCGTCTTGCGCAGCACGAACCGGGTCTGCGGCAGCGGCCCCTCGGAGGCGTCGACCAGCAGCACGACGCCGTCGACCATGGACAGGCCGCGCTCGACCTCACCGCCGAAGTCGGCGTGGCCGGGGGTGTCCACCACGTTGATGGTGACGTCGCCGTCGGGCGTGTGCCGGCGGACGGCGGTGTTCTTGGCGAGGATGGTGATGCCCTTCTCGCGCTCCAGCTCGCCCGAGTCCATGACCCGGTCGACGAGCTCGGCTCGTGCGGAGAAGGCCCCGGACTGGCGGAGCATGGCGTCGACCAGAGTGGTCTTGCCGTGGTCAACGTGCGCGACGATCGCCACGTTGCGCAGGTCGTTGCGGACCAGCGTTTCCTTGATCGACGCGGTGGCCGTGGGCACGCGGAACTCCTAGAGCTGAGGTAGAGCGAGGGAGGGCCGGGCGCCGGACAGAGAGCACGAGCACGCGCGCAGCCTCGATCAGTCTACCGGGCGCGGCGTCATTACCACACACGGCCGGTGGTGAAGTGAGCCTCACCCGGTCGTGTCGCCTAGCCTGATCGACCGGAGGTGGCTCCGACGTGGGCAAGAAGGTCAAGAAGAAGTGCTGCCGATCCACGCCCCGCTGCGAGCGGTGCCCGGTCCTGGCGATGAAGAAGAAGGGCAAGGGCGGCTGACGCCCCGCCGCGCCGGGAGCGGCATAGGAGAAATGTAGGCCGGTGAGACGCGGTGGGAACACGCTACGATCGCGGCATGCGCGCTTCTCACACGTTCTGGTGGTCCGCCTTCCGGCGGCCCTGAGAACTGCGCGTCACACGAACGCAGGCCGCCCGCTGGGGCGGCCTTCGCGCGTTTCGGGGGCTCTCGCGGCGGGCCCACCGAAGGGAAGAACGATGACGAGGCTGTCCGCGATCACCCCGTCCGGCTCGGTCCAGCTGGGCAACTACCTGGGCGCCATCCGGCAGTGGGCCGCCGAGGGCACCGACGAGGACGTGTACTTCATCAGCGACCTGCACGCGATGACGACGTCGCACAACCCGTCGCGATTGCGGGCGTTGACCAGGGAGCAGCTGGCGGTGCTGGTCGCGACCGGCGTGGACCCGCGGTCGGTGTCGGTGCAGTCGGACCTGGTGCGCGAGCTGGGTGCGCTGACGTGGGTGCTGGAGTGCACCTGCACGTACGGCGAGGCGGCGCGGATGATCCAGTTCAAGGAGAAGTCGAAGGGCCGGTCGTCGGTGCGGTTGAGCCTGCTCACGTACCCGGTGCTGATGGCGGCGGACATCCTGCTCCAGGGGGCGCGGGAGGTGCCGGTGGGCGACGACCAGCGGCAGCACGTGGAGCTGGCGCGGGCGCTGGCGCGGCGGTTCAACGGGACGTACGGCGAGGTGTTCGCGATGCCGAAGGCCGTGGTGCCGCCGACGGCGGCGCGGGTGCGCGACCTGGCCGACCCGACGCGGAAGATGGCGAAGTCGGCGAAGGACTCGGCGGGCACGGTGTTCGTGCTGGACTCGCCGGACCTGGTGCGCCGGAAGGTGCGGCGGGCGGTGACGGACGACCTGGGCGTGGTGCGCTACGCGCCCGAGGAGCAGCCGGGCGTGGCGAACCTGCTGGAGGTGCTGGCGGCGTGCGCGCGCAAGGCTCCGGAGGAGGTGGCCGAGTCGGTCAAGGGCTACGCGGAGCTGAAGGAGGTCACCGCCGAGGCGGTGGTCGAGGAGCTGCGGCCGGTGCGGGAGCGGACGCGTGAGCTGCTCGACGACCCGGCCGAGCTGGACCGCGTGCGCCGGCACGGCGCGGAGCGCTCGCGCGAGCGTTCCCGCCACCGCCTGGACGCCGCCCTCCGCGTCTCCGGCCTGGGCTGACCCCGCGAGTCGTACGTCCGGACCGCGAGAGTCCGACGTTCAGGTCGCGAGAGTCCAACGTTCGGGGGCCCTGAGTTCTCTACTCGCGAGTGTAGAACTCAGGGCTCCTGGACGTACGACTCGCGCGACCTGGACGTACGACTCGCGCGACCTGGGGGTACGACTCCCGGGAGGAGGGGGTGGAGGGCGGGGAGCAGGGCCCGGTCGGCGGGGAGCCAGTCGAGGGTGGCCAGGTCGGCGGCGGTGATCCAGCGGGTGGCCTGGTGGTCGGTCGGGGTGGGCGTGCCCGACAGGAGGCGCGCTGCGTAGGCGCGGAGGACCAGGTCGGCGCGCAGGGGGACGTCGGGACCGACCTGGGTGGTGGGCTCGACGGTGACGGCGAGTTCCTCGGCGCACTCGCGGGTCACGGCGTCGTGGTCGGACTCGCCCGGTTCCACGCGCCCGCCCGGCAGTTCCCAGCGGCCGGCGGCGTCGGCCGGGTAGGCGCGCTGCTGGACGAGGAGGCGGCCGTCGTGGACGACGGCGGCGGCCACGACCACGCGGGCGTCGAGCAGCTCGCGGGAACGGCGGGACACGGCGGTGGCGCGGGCCTCCAGGACCCTGAGCGCGAGGCCGCGGCCGACCACCACGTCGGCGAAGCGGCCGACCGGCCCGCCGGGGCTGGTCCACTCGACGCGGTCCACGACGACGGTGCCGCCGCCGGTGTGCCGCAGGTCGGTGGCGAGGGCGAGGCGCGGCAGGGGGCCGGCGACGAGTTCGGCGGACAGGCCGGTCGTGTCGGCGCGGGTGACGCGCAGGACCCCGGTGACGGGGCCGGCGGCGGCGGTGAGGGTGGCGCCCTCGTGCAGGACGGGGCCGTCGGACGTCAGCCGCACGCCCAGCCCGCGGACGGCACGGGTCAGGAGTGGGGCGTCCAGCAGGGCGGCGGCCACCGTGCGCGGGGGTGCGTCGACCAGCGTGGTGGTCCTGAGCTCGGGCACGGTCGAGATCCTGCCATCACCGGTAGGTGGGCCAGCGGACCTCCAGCCGGGCGCCGCCCTCGGGTGATTCGCCGGCGCGCACGGTGCCGCGCCGGCGGCGCACGAGGTGGGCGACGAGCGCGAGGCCGAGGCCGAAGCCCCCGGTGGCGCGGCCCCGGTCGGACTCGACGCGGTAGAACCGGTCGAACACCTTCTCCCGGTGCTCCTCGGGGATGCCGTGGCCGTCGTCGTCCACGACGAGCCGGATCTCGCGGGCCGCGGGCAGCACGGAGAGCCGGATGAACGTGCGGGCGTGGCGGGCGGCGTTGCGCAGCAGGTTGTCCACGACCAGCTCGACCTCGGTGCGGGCGGCGGAGATCATGCAGGCGCTCATGGGGGCGGCGACCTGCACGAGCAGGTCGGTGTCGCCGAGGCGGTCCACGGCGGCCTGCACCTGGAGCACGAGGTCGACGGGTTCGGCGCGGGGCAGTTCGCCGGTGTCGGCGCGGGCGAGGATGAGCAGGGCGTCGACCAGCTCGGACAGCCGGATGGACTCCTCGACGACGGATTCGAGGACCTCGATGGAGAAGTCGGGGTCGGGGTGGGCGACGGCGACCTCCGCCTGGGCGCGCACGGACGTGACGGGTGAGCGCAGCTCGTGGGCGGCGTCGCCGGTGAAGCGCCGCAGCCGTTCGGTGGCCTCGTCGCGGCGGGCGAGGAGGCCGTTCAGCGCGACCGCGAGCGCTTGCAGCTCGTCGCGGGCGGCGGGCACGGGGAGGCGTTGGCCGCGCGGCAGCTCGCCGGCGGCGACGCGCATCCGCTCGACCGGCCGCAGCGAGGTCCGCACGGCGAACCAGGTGGCGATGCCGACGAGCCCGGCGACGAGGACGGCGGCGAGCAGCAGCCAGCGGGTGCCGAGCCGGTTGGCGCCCTGGTAGCCGACGAGGGTGTCGCCCGCGACGTGCAGGCGTGGCGTGCCGTCGGGGGTGAACTCGACGCGCCCGATCCAGCGGTGGGCGCTGTCGCCGTCGATCCGCAGGACGGGTTCGCCGGACTTGAGCAGGCGGATGTCGGCGGGGGTCAGGCCGGTGGGCGGCCCGCCGTCGAGGGGGTTGCCCGCGGTGTCCAGCACGCGCGTGCCGCCCGCCCTGGCCAGCTCCGCGTCGACGGCGCTGACCTGCACCGCCCCGATGAGGCGCGGGGCGAGGAGGGTGAACGCGAGCAGGCACATCAGGGCGACGCCGGTGGCGACGACGGTGATCCGGAACCGCAGCGTGCGCCGCAGCCACCACCGCCGCGGCCACCAGCGGCGGCGCGGGCTCACCTGCGCCTGCTGGCCGCCGAGCCGAGGGCGGCGTCCAGGTCGGGCGTGGACGCCAGGTAGCCGTGGCCCCGGACGGTGCGCACGACCTCGCCCGCGCCCATGGCGTCGAGCTTGCGCCGCAGGTAGCCGACGTAGACCTCGACGGCGTTGCGGGTGGCGGCCTGCTCGTCGCCCCACACGGTGCGCAGCAGCTCGTCCTTGGTGACGACGGACCCGGCGCGGCCGGCGAGCACGTCGAGCACGGCGTACTCGCGCGGTGAGAGGGCGACGGGTTCGCCGGCCCAGCTGACCTCGCGCACGGCGCGGTCCACGACGAGGTCGCCGAGCTTGAGCCGGCGTCGCGCCAGGTCCGCGTCGTTGCGTCGCAGCAACGCCCGGACCTGGGCGACGAGCACCACGAACGAGAACGGCTTCACCAGGTAGCCGTCGGCGCCGAGGTCGAGGCCGTCGGCCTGGTCCACCTCGCCGTCCTTCGCGGACACCATCAGCACGGGCGTGCGCACGCCCTCGACGCGCATCCGCTGGAGCACCCGGTAGCCGGACAGGCCGGGCAGCATGATGTCGAGCAGCACCACGTCGAACGCGCCGGTCAGCGCGACCCGCAGCGCGGTGGGGCCGTCGGCGGCGGTGACGACCTCCATGCCCTCCGCGGACAGCCCGCGCTCCAGCGCGCGCCGCACGCCGACCTCGTCGTCCACAACCAGCACCCGTGGTCTCACGTCCCACAGCATGCCCGTTCGGTGGGACGATCGTCGTGCGGCTCTCAGTGCCCTCTCAGCCTCTCAGCACCATCTCAGGACGGCCGGAGGAGGGTCTGGGGTGTCGGGCCGCACGGGGTTGCCCGGCAGGAGGAGGGGTCATGAACCGCAGGAGGGCGACGGTGGTCGCCGCGGCGGTCGGCGTGCTCGCCGGTGTCACCGGGCTGGGGGTGCTGGCGATGCCCGCCGGTGCCGGCCAGGCACCGGTGCTGCCGGAGGTGAGCGCCGAGTCCCTGGTGGAGTCGGTGGTCACGGCGAAGCCCGCCGCGTTCGGCGGGTCCGTCGAGGTGTCCAACGACCTGGGCGTCCCGGCGATCGCGGGCCTGCCCCAGCTGTCGGACGGGGACAGCGCGGTGCGGCTGTGGAGCGACGGCTCCGGCAGGGTGCGCGTCCAGCTGCCCGCCGGGAACGCGGAGAAGACGTTCGTCGACGACGGCACGACCGGGTGGCTGTGGGACTCGGCCGAGCGGACCGTGAGCAAGTTCCCGCACGGCGCGGCGCAGAAGCCGCAGGAGACGGCGGCGGCCGACCCGGTGGCGCTGGCGCGCGACCTCGTGTCCCGGCTGAAGGAGTTCAGCGAGGTCACCGTCGACGGCACCGCGCGGGTGGCGGACCGCCCGGCGTACGAGCTGGTGCTGTCGCCGAAGCCGGCGGAGAAGACGGTGCTGCGCGAGGTCCGCGTGGCGGTCGACTCGGAGCTGCGGGTGCCGCTGCGGCTGGCCGTGCTGACCAACGGCACGAACGCGCCCGCCGTGCAGGTCGGGTTCTCCGAGCTGAACGTCGGCCCGCAGGACGCGGCGCTGTTCTCGTTCACGCCGCCCGCCGGGGCGACGGTGACCGAGGCCGGGGTCGAGGGGCCGTCGGAGCGGGACAAGGCCGCCGCCGAGCAGGTGTTCGGCGAGGCGAACCCGCAGGTCGTGGGTGAGGGCTGGGACGTGGTGCTGACCGCGCGGGTGCCCGAGGGCGCGCTGGCGGCGTTCGCCGAGCAGGAGGGTGGGCGCACCGACCGCGGTCCCCGCCGGCCCGGTGCCGGGATGGGCGGCGAGATGGGTGGCGACACCGACGTGCAGGGCATGCTCCGGCAGCTGGGCAAGCAGGTCAGCGGCCCGTGGGGGTCCGGCACGCTGATCACCGCCCGGGTGGGTGGCGTGCTGATCGCGGACGACGGCCGGGTGGCGGTCGGCGCGGTTCCCGAGCAGGTGCTGGTGGACGCGATCGGCCAGGTCAAGTGACCACCTCGACCAGTGCGCGGGTGGAGTCGGCGACCGCCGGCTCCACCCCGGTCCTCGCGGCCCGGACGCGGGGACTGCGCAAGGTGTACGGGCGGACTGTCGCGGTCGACCGGGTGGACCTCGACGTGCCGCGGGGGGCGGTGCTCGGGATGCTCGGCCCCAACGGGTCGGGCAAGACCACCACGATCCGCATGATGCTCGGACTGGTGCGACCGACCGAGGGGGAGGTCGAGCTGCTGGGCAGGGCGCTGCCCGACGGGGCGGCGGCGGCGTTGCCGCACGTCGGCGCGCTGGTCGAGGGTCCGGGATTCCACCCGTTCCTGTCGGGGCGGGAGAACCTGCGGCGGGCGGCGGCCTTCGAGCCGCTGCTCGCCACCGGCGACATCGGGCGGGCCGTGGAGGACGCGCTGGAGCGGGTCGGCCTGGGCGCCGCCGCGCACCGCCGCTACCGCGGCTACTCGCTGGGCATGAAGCAGCGCCTGGGCCTGGCCGGGGCGCTGCTGGTGCGGCGGGAGCTGATCGTGCTGGACGAGCCGACGAACGGCCTCGACCCGGCGGGCACCCGCGAGGTGCGCAAGGTCGTCGCGGACCTGCACGAGGCGGGCAGCACGGTGGTCGTGTCGTCGCACCTGCTGTCCGAGATCGAGGCGACCTGCACGCACGTCGCCGTGCTGCACCGCGGCACGGTGGTGGCGCAGGGCGAGCTGGGTGAGCTGCTGCGGGCGGACGGCAGCTCGCTGCTGGTCACCACGCCGGACGTGGACACCGCGCTGAACGCGCTGCGCAACGGCCGCATCTCGGCCCGCCCGTCGGACGACGGGGTGCGGGTGGAGCTGATCGGCACGACCGCGCCCGTGGTGCTGGCGACGCTGGTCGGGGCGGGTGTGGCGGTGCACGAGGCGCGGCGGCACCGGACGGGCCTGGAGGACCTGTTCGCGCGGCTCACCGAGGCCGAGGAGTCCGAGCACAACCTGTCCGCGGTGGACACGATCGAGGAGGGTGCGCGATGAGCGCGGGTGTCGTGACGGGCGCGCCGGTCGCCACGCGGGCGCCGCTGGGCAGGCAGCTGCGCTCGGAGCTGCGGTGGATCGTCCGCAGGCCCCGCACCGTGATCGGGTTGGCGTCGCTGTGCCTGGTGCCGGTCCTGGCGGGCGTCGGCCTGTGGTTCGCCGCCGACGGCGAGGGCCCGGCCGGACCGGGGCTGGCCGCGATCATCGACGGCAACGGCCTGGTGCTGCCGGTGTTCACGCTGTTCCTGGCGCTGCCGCTGCTGCTGCCGCTGGTGGGGGCGATCTGGGCGGCCGACGGCCTGGCCGGCGAGGCCCAGCACGGCACGCTGCGCGGCCTGATGATCGCGCCGGTGGGCCGGTTGCGGCTGCTGGGGATCAAGGCGTTCGGCGTGGCCACGATGACGCTGGCCGCCGTCACCCTGATCGCGGTCGTCGGCGCGGTCGTGGGAGTGGTCCTGTTCGGCGGCGGGGGGATGCTCACGCTGTCCGGGTCGACGCTGCCGCTCGGCGCGGCGCTCGGGCGGATCGCGCTGACCGTGCTGCTGGTCACCGTGCAGGTGTGGGGCGTGGCGGCGATCGCGCTGGCGATCTCGGCGTGCACCGAGCACCCGCTGGTGGTGATGGCCGCGACCATGGCGGGCGTCATCGTGTTCGCGGTGCTGGGCGTGTTCCAGTCGCTGGACTGGCTGCACCCGTACCTGATCACCTCGGCCTGGGAGGGCCTGGTCGACGTCATGCGCGACCCGCTGCCGACCGGGGAGTTGTGGCGCAGCACCGCGCTGGCCGGGTGCTACGTCGTCATCGGCCTGTCGCTGGCGGCAATGCGGTTGGCCACGAAGGACAACTGAGCTGTACTGGGGCGCGTGGAGACGGAGCGGTTGGCGCTGCGCGCGTTCGTGGGGTCCGATGTGGACGGCGTGGCCCGGCTGCTCGGCGAACCGCGCGTCATGCGGTACGTCGAGGACGGCAGGCCGGTGCCGCGCCCGCGGGTGGAGGCCGAGGTCATGCCGAGGCTGCTCGCCGGGGGCTGGTGGGCGGCGCACGCGCGGGCGACCGGCGGGTTCGTCGGCTGGTTCGAGCTGAGCCCGGCGGGTGACGGCGTGGCCGAGCTGGGCTACCGCCTGCACCCCGACCACTGGGGCCGCGGGTACGCCACCGAGGGCGCGAGGGCGCTGGTGGCGCACGGCTTCGCGACTGGGCTGCACCGGATCACCGCGACCGCGATGGCGGTCAACACCGGGTCGCGGCGGGTGCTGGAGAAGGCCGGGCTGCGGTACGTGCGGACGTTCCACGAGGAGTGGCCCGACCCGATCGAGGGCTGGGAGCAGGGGGACGTGGAGTACGAGCTCACCCGATGAGGGCGATCCCGTCGTGGTCCACGGCGAGGCGCACCCGGTCGCCGGGCGACGGGGGTCCGGCGACCGGGGCGACCGCCTCGAACTCCTCCCCGTCCACGGAGACCAGCAGCCGCACGTGGTCGCGCCGGTGCACGCGCTCCAGCACGTCGGCGGTCAGCGGCCCGGCCGGGTCGACGCGCAGCGCGGTGGACCGCAGCCCGACCCGCGCGTCGACCCCCACCAGCTCGCGCGCCGCCTCGGGGTTCAGCACCCTGCCGCAGCCGAGGAACCGGGCCGTGTCGACGTCCGCGGGCCGCCGCCACACCTCGGTAGGCGCGCCCACCTGCGTGATCCGACCCGCCCGCATGACCGCCACCCGGTCGGCCAGGGTGAACGCCTCGTCGTGGTCGTGCGTCACCACCAGCGCGGTCGCCCCGGCCTCCCGCAGCAGCCGCGCCAGGTCCACCGCCAACTGCTCGCGCAGCGCCCGGTCCAGCGCCGACAGGGGTTCGTCGAGCAGCAGCAGCTTCGGCCGGGGCGCCAGCGCCCGCGCCAACGCCACCCGCTGCTGCTCACCGCCGGACAGCTCGGTCACGCGCCGCCGCCGGTAGCCGGCCAGGCCGACCAGCTCCAGCAGCTCGTCGACCCGCTTGTCCCGCGCCTCCCGCTCCACGCCCGCCATGCGCATCCCGAACGCCACGTTGCCCGCGACGTCCCGGTGCGGGAACAGCTGGCCGTCCTGGAACACCAGGCCGAACCCGCGCCGGTGCACGGGCGTCCCGGCCAGGTCCGCGCCGTCCCACGACACCGCGCCGCCCGACGACGGCTCCAACCCGGCCACCGCCCGCAGCAGCGTCGACTTGCCGCAACCCGACGGCCCGAGCAGCGCCACCACCTCGCCGTCCGCGATGTCCAGGTCCACCCCGGACACCGCGGTCACGTCCCCGTACCGCACGGTCAGGCCGGCCACCCGCAACGCCATCAGAACTCCCCGCCGCTCGGCACGCGCAGCCGCTCGATCGCGAGCACGGCCACCGTGGTCACCACCATCAGCAGCGCGCACGCCGCGTACGCCATCTGGCTGTTGAGCTGCCCGGGCCGCGACATGAGCCGCGCGATGACCACGGGCAGCGTCGGCGCGTCCGGGCGGGCCAGGAAGCTCGTCGCGCCGAACTCGCCGAGAGCCACCACGAACCCGAACCCGGCCGCCGCGACCAGCGACCGCGACGCCAGCGGCAGGTCCACCTCGCGCCACACCCGCCACGGGCTCGCGCCCAGCGTCGCCGCCGCCTGCCGCAGCCGCTCGTCGACCGCCCGCAGCACGGGCAGCACGATCCGCACCACCAGCGGCGTCACCACCAGCGCCTGGGCGAGCGGCACGAGCAGCGGCGACGTGCGGAAGTCGCCGGGCAGGGCGTCCATCGTGACCAGGTAGCCGAAGCCGACTGTCACCGCGGACACCCCGAGCGGCAGCATCAGCGCCGTGTCCAGGGTTTCCGCGAACCACGACCCGTGCCGCCGCAGACCCACCAGCACCACCGCCGACAGCACGCCCACGGCCAGCGCCACCAGCGTCGCGTCGGTGGCCACGCGCACCGAGTTCAGCGCCGCGTCGAGCCCGGTGACGGCGAGCGTGCCGCGCTCCCCCGTGCCCGCCAGCGCCCGGTACCCGTCGAGGCTCCAGCCGTCCCGGGTGGCCAGCGACCGCACCAGCAGCCCCACCACGGGGGTCAGCAGCAGCGCCACCACCAGCCACGCCGCCGCGACCACGCCCCACTCGCCGCCGGTCGGCCGGCGCGGCGGTTCGACGCGCAGCGGCATGCCGCGCTCGCGCCTGCGCCGGGCCGCGCCGCCGACCAGCAGCACCGCGACCACGGCGACGAACTGGAGCAGCGACAGCGCCGCCGCGCCGGACAGGTCGAACAGCTCCACCGTGCGCAGGTAGATCTCGGTCTCCAGCGTGCGGTGCCGCGCTCCGCCCAGCACCAGCACGACGCCGAAGCTGGTGGCGCAGAACAGGAACACCACCGACGCGGCCGACCCGATCGCCGGGGCCAGCGCGGGCAGCGTCACGGCGGTGAACGCCCTGGGCCGCGACGCGCCGAGCGCCCGCGCCGCGTCCTCCGCCCGTCGGTCCACCCGCGCCCACAGGCCGCCGACGGTGCGGGCGACCACGGCGACGTTGAAGAACGCGTTGGCCAGCACGATGGGCAGCACGCCGCCGTCCGGCCACAGCGCCCGGAACGCCAACCCCACCACCACGGTCGGCAGCACGAACGGCACCATCACCGCCGCCCGCACCACGCCCGCGCCGCGCACCCGGCACCGGGCCAGCAGGAACGCCACCGGCATGCCCGCGACCAGCGCGAACAGCGTCGCGGCGGCGGCCTGGCCGAGGGTGAACCCGACCAGGTCCCACGTCGCGCCGTCGCCGAGGACCCGCAGGACACCGCCCTCGCCGAACCCCAGGCCCACGATCGCCGCCACCGGCCAGGCGAAGAACACGCCCAGGAACGCCAGCGGCACCAGCGCGGCCAGGGACCAGCCGAGGACGGGTCGGGCGACCACGCGCGGGCGGATCAGCCCTGCACGATGGTGCGCCACTCCTGCACCCACCGCTCCCGGTTGGCGTCCACCTCGTCGGCGGGCAGCGAGCGCGACGACGTCGGCAGCGGGGCCGCCTTCGCCCACGCCTCGGGCAGCGCCACGCCCTCCCGCGACGGGTAGACGTACATCTGCCCCGGCACGTCGGCCTGCACGGCCTCCGACAGCAGGAAGTCGACGACCTTCTTCGCGTCCTCGGGGTTCTTCGCGCCGTTCAGCACGCCCGCGTACTCCACCTGCCGGTAGCAGGTGTCCAGCAGCGCCTTGGTGCGCGGCTGCCCGTCGTCGCCGATCTCGGCCGACGGCGAGGACGCGTAGGACACCACGATCGGGCGCGGCCCCTTGCCGCTGGAACCGGAGAAGTCCTGCGTGTACGCCTCCTCCCAGCCGCTGACGACCTTCACGCCGTTGGCCGCGAGCTGCCCCCAGTAGTTCCGCCAGTCGGCCTCGCCGAACGTGGCGATCGTGGCGAGCAGGAACGCCAGGCCCGGTGACGAGGTGGCCGGGTCCTGCACGACCAGCATGTCCCGGTACTCCGGGTCGGCGAGCTGGGCGAGCTGGGTGGGTTCGCCGACGTCCTCCAGGGCGGCGACGTCGATGTTGAGGCACACGTCGCCGACGTCCACCGCGTGCAGCCGGTTCGGCGGGTCGAGCCGGTAGCGCTGCGCGCCCTTGTCGGCCTCCGGGCTCGCGTGCTCGGCGAACACGCCCTCCTCCAGCGCGCGGGACGCGAAGGTGGAGTCGACGCCGAACGCGACGTCGCCGATCGGGTTGTCCTTGGTCAGCACCAGCTTGTTGGTGACCTCGCCCGCGTCACCGCTGGCCAGCGGCTTGACCGTGATGCCGGTGTCGGCCTTGAACCCGTCGAGCAGCTCCTGGGACAGCGCGAACGAGTCGTGCGTCACCAGAGTCACCACCCGCTCCTGGTCCGCGGGCGCCTGGCCGGTGGTCACCGAGCAGCCCGTGAGCAGCGCGAACGCGGTCGCGGCGGTCAATGCGCGTCGAAGCATCATCTCTCCCTACACCGGCATGACCCGGATCAGGTGTGGACGGTCGAAGGCTCGCGCGCCTTCCTCTCAGCCCGGCGCAGCACCGGACTCCCGTGGTGAACGCGCAGCCTACCCCGCCCGGTGGCACGATCGGGTGCATGGCCGAACTGCTGACCGACGACCAGGTGACCGCCGCGCTGACCTCCCTGCCCTCGTGGAAGGCCGAGGGGAGCGCCCTGGTGCGCGTCGTGGAGCTGGAGAGCTTCCCGCGGGCGATCGACGTGGTGAACCGGGTGGCGGAGATCGCCGAGCGGGTGGACCACCACCCGGACATCGCGATCCACTGGCGCACGCTGACGTTCCGCTGCTGGACGCACGTGCGCGGCGGGATCACCGCCCTCGACGCGTCACTGGCCGAGGAGATCGACTCGGTGCTCGACGACGGGCTCCGGTGACCTCCGCCGCAGCACCACGGCGATCGTGACGAGCGTCAGCACGCCCACCGCCGGGTACACCCAGCCCAGCGCCGAGTAGTACCAGGGTCGCGGGATGACCCAGATCGACGGCTGGGCGTTGAGCAGGAACGAGATCAGGTAGCTGCCGATCGCCGCGACCCACGCGAACGCCGTCACGGTCGCCAGCACGTGCCGCGCGCGGTAGGTCGACCACATCAGGGCGGGCACCGCCCACACCCAGTGGTGGCTCCACGAGATCGGCGACACCAGCAGGCCGAGGAGCTGCACGGTGACGATCATCGCCAGCACGTCCCGGGCCTTCACGGCGGCGTGCAGCGCGAACCCGGTGAGCACCGCCGCCGCCGCGACCGCCGCGAGGAAGACCGGCCCGGTCTGGATGTCGTGACCGAGGGTGCGGCTCAGCGCGCCGCGCAGCGACTGGTTGATCGCCGACCCGACCGGACCGACGCGCGTGGCGTCGCCGAGCAGGTGGAACCAGTACTCGGCGGACAGCCGCGGCGACACGACCCACGCGAGGCCGACCGTGCCCGCGAACGCGACGACCGACCACACCGCGGCCTTGTACTGCCTGGTGACGAGGAAGTAGAGGCCGGAGATCGCGGGCGTCAGCTTCAGCCCGGCGGCGATCCCGACGCCCGCGCCCTGCTTCCAGGCGGTGGCGCTGACCAGCGTCCCGACCAGCAGGGCGGCCAGCACGAGGTTGATCTGGCCGTAGTTGAGCGTGGTGCGGACCGGTTCGACCCAGATGAACAGGCCCGTCCACAGCAGCGCGCGGCGCGGGTCGTCGCGGCCCGCGAGGCTCAGCGACTTCTTCGTGAGGTACCAGAGGCAGGCGAGGCTCAGCAGCTGCCAGGACCAGCGCGCCACCCCCCACGGCACCCAGGACAGCGGCACGAACACGATCGCCGAGAACGGCGGGTAGGTGAACGGCAGGGCGAACTGGTCGGAGAACTCCTTCAGCCGCCACTCGTAGAGGCCGCCGGTGAACAGCTCGGGCGAGGCGTTGCGGTAGACCATCAGGTCCACCATGGTCATCTTCGTCTGGAAGGCGACCATCGCCAGGTGACCGAGGACGGACAGCCCGAACACCCACGGCGCGAGGACGAGCACCCGGCTCTCCAGTGCGCGCAGTCCCACCCTTACCTCCACGATCGTGTGAATTGCACGACTACCGGGCCACGAACCGGGGTACCCGGACGTCAAGACGAGTGGGAGATCAATACCGCAAGGGGATTCGCATGACCGCCGACATCGTCGTGTTCACCGTCTCGGCCCTGGGCATGCTGGCCACGGCCGGGGGCGTCTTCGCCCTCGCGCGCCACAGCCGCAACCAGGTGCGCTGACGACACCAGACAGTACCTCGGGCCGGTCCACCATCGGGTGGGCCGGCCCGAGGTCGTTCCCGCCCCACCCGGGCCGACCGGGTGTGCCATACGCCTTGAGCAGGCGACGGGCGTTGAGCAGGTAGGAGCCCTTCCGGAGAGCCGTGCAGTCCTCGGCGGACATCAGGACGGCGTTCCCGTGCTCGGAGACGACCTCGACGACGTCGTGGTCGTCGTCGACCTGTTTGATCAGCCGGAACAGTTCCCTGCGCGCCTCGCTCGCGGTGATGGACATGCCGCGCCCCATCCAGTGGTACTGGACATCGCGCCACTGGACGTGCCTCGATGACCGGGTCAGACGTTGAAGCGGAACTCCACGACGTCGCCGTCCGCCATCACGTAGTCCTTGCCCTCCATGCGCACCTTGCCCGCCGCCTTCGCCGCGGCCATCGAGCCCGCTTCCACGAGGTCCTCGAAGGAGACCACCTCGGCCTTGATGAAGCCCCGCTCGAAGTCCGTGTGGATCACGCCCGCCGCCTGCGGGGCCGTCGCGCCCTTCGGGATGGTCCAGGCGCGCGACTCCTTGGGACCCGCCGTCAGGTAGGTCTGGAGGCCCAGGGTGTGGAACCCTGCCCTCGCCAACGAGTGCAGCCCCGGCTCGTGCTGGCCGATCGACTCCAGCAGCTCGCGGGTGGACTCCTCGTCCAGCTCCAGCAGCTCCGCCTCGACCTTGGCGTCCAGGAACACCGCGTCCGCCGGGGCCACGAGTTCGCGCAGCTCCTTGAGCTTCGCCTCGTCGGTCAGGACCGACTCGTCGGCGTTGAACACGTACAGGAACGGCTTGGTGGTGAGCAGGCTCAGCTCGCGCAGCAGCGCGCCGTCGACCTCCGACTGCGCGGAGAACAGCGTCCGGCCCGAGTCGAGGATCTCGCGGGCCTTGACCGCGGCCTCCAGCACCGGCCGCCGGTCCTTCTGCATCCGCGCTTCCTTCTCCAGGCGCGGGACGGCCTTCTCCAGGGTCTGGAGGTCGGCGAGGATCAGCTCGGTGTTGATCGTCTCGATGTCGGAGCCCGGGTCGACGCGGCCGTCGACGTGGATCACGTCCGAGTCGTCGAACACGCGGATGACCTGGCAGATGGCGTTGGCCTCGCGGATGTTCGCGAGGAACTTGTTGCCGAGGCCCGCGCCCTCCGACGCGCCCTTCACGATGCCCGCGATGTCGACGAACGACACGACGGCGGGCACCTCTCGCTCGGACCCGAAGATCTCGGCGAGCTTGCCGAGGCGGGCGTCCGGCAGCGGCACCACGCCGACGTTCGGCTCGATGGTCGCGAACGGGTAGTTCGCCGCCAGCACGTCGTTGCGCGTGAGGGCGTTGAACAGGGTGGACTTGCCGACGTTGGGCAGGCCGACGATACCGAGGGTCAAACTCACGGGGGGTGAGTCTACGCGCACCAGGGCCGTGTCCGATTCCCGCGAGACCACGCCCGGAAGCCCTGGCAGAGTTGGCCGCGTGCTCCTCGACGACGAACGCGCCTACCGGGCGGTCGCCGCCCGCGACGCCCGCTTCGACGGCTGCTTCATCCTCGCGGTGCGCACGACCCGCATCTACTGCCGGCCGTCCTGCCCCGCGGTGACGCCCAGGCGCCGCAACGCCGAGTTCTACCCGACCGCCGCCGCGGCCCAGTCCGCCGGCTACCGGGCGTGCCGCCGGTGCCTGCCCGACGCGGTGCCCGGTTCGCCGGAGTGGAACCTGCGCGCGGACCTCGCGGCCCGCGCCGTGCGGCTGATCTCGGACGGCCTGGTGGAGCGCGAGGGGGTGCCCGGCCTGGCCGCGCGGCTGGGGTACTCGGAGCGGCACCTGACCCGCGTGCTCACCGCGGAGCTGGGGGCCGGTCCGCTGGCGCTGGCCCGCGCGCACCGGGCGCACTCGGCCCGGCTGCTGATCGAGACGACTGACCTGTCGTTCGCCGACATCGCGTTCGCGGCGGGGTTCGCGTCCGTGCGCCAGTTCAACGACACGATCCGCGCGGTGTTCGCGGCCACCCCGTCGGCGATGCGGGCCAGGCGCGTGCCCACCGGCAACGCGGGCCGCATCACGCTGCGCCTGCCCTACCGGCCGCCGTTCGACGCCGAGGGGCTGCTGGCGTACTTCCGGAGCACCGCCATAGCGGGCGTGGAGCACGTCACGGAAGACGCCTACGCACGTTCGCTGAGGCTTCCCCGCGGCACCGCGACCGTGCTGCTGGAACCGGTGGACGGGCACGTCGCGTGCACGCTCCGGCTGTCGGACCCCCGGGACCTGGGCAGCGCGGTCAACCGGGTCCGCCGCCTGCTCGACCTGGACGCCGACCCGGTGGCCGTGGACGACTTCCTGGCGGGCGACCCGGTGCTGCGCCCGCGCGTGCTGTCGAGGCCGGGCATCCGCGTGCCGGGCAGCGTCGACGGGGCGGAAACCCTGCTCAGGGCACTCGGCCACACCGCGCCGGGCGAACCGCTGGAGCACCCCGACGGTCCCGTCACCCACCTGTACCCGAGGCCGGCGGCGATCGACTCGCCGGTGGCGCGGGCCCTGGCCGACGGCACGCTGCGCGTCGACGTGGGCCGGGACGCCGACGAGCTGCACGCCGAGCTGTCCGCGTTCCCCGGCATCGGGCCGGACGTCGCCTCGTACGTCGTGATGCGCGTCCTCGGCGCACCGGACATCCCCCTGACCAGCGAAGACCCCGCGTGGCGCCCGTGGCGCTCGTACGCGGCCATGCACCTGAGGAGGACCGCGTGACCACCGCCCGCACGACCGCCGCCCGCACCGGCGCCACCCGCACCACCGCCCACGTGTCCGCGACCGACACCCCGATCGGCCCGTTCACCGCCGTCGTCGCCGCGGACGGGGCCGTCCTGGCGAGCGGCTGGACGACGGACGTGGCCGAACTGCTGTCCAAGGTCGCCCCGCGCCTGCGCCCGGCGAACCTGGTCGAACGACCCGACCTGGGCGCGGTCACCAGGGCCGTGCGCGCCTACCACGACGGCGACCTGGCGGTGATCGACGACGTCCCGGTCCGCCAGGAGGGCGGCGCGTTCACCGCGGGGGCGTGGCGGGCGCTGCGCACCGTCCCGGCGGGCGAGCCGATCAGCTACGCCGGGTTCGCGCTGCTCGCCGGACGCCCGTCGGCGGTCCGGGCGGCGGCGGGCGCGTGCGCGAAGAACCCGGCGACCCTGTTCGTCCCGTGCCACCGGGTGGTGGCGGCGAACGGCCCCGGCGGCTTCCGCTGGGGCGCGGAGGTCAAGGGGTGGCTGCTCGCGCACGAGGCGCGCGCGGCCTGACGAGCGGGCCGGCGGTCGGTCCTCGTCGCGCGGTCAGTCCTCGTCGCGCGGGCGGGGCTTGCGCTGCGGGGGACGGCCCTCGCGGGACGCCGGGCGACGCGGCCGGTCGGCGGGGGCGGCGCCGTCACGGGGGCGGGGGCGCTTCGGCCGGTCCTCGTCGTCGGCGGGCGCGGTCGGGCGGCGTCGGGGCGGGGCGTCGTCGGCGGCGGGACGGGGCCGCTTCGGGCGGTCCTCGGGAGCGGGCTTCTCGCGGGTCGCCTTCTCCCGCGCGGGACGCTCGCGCACGGGCTTCTCGCGGGCCGCCTTCTCCCGGACGGGCTTGTCGCGGACCGGCTTCTCCCGGGGCGACTTCTCGCCGACCGGCTTGCGCCCGGCCTCGCGCTTCTCGTCCTTGGTGAGCCGGTTCGGGTCCTTCTGCGTCGACACCCGCACGACACCGAGCAGCACGGTGACCGCCGTCGTGAGGGCCATCGCCGGGAACCCGTCGATCAGGGGCTTGCCCAGGTTGAGGCCCAGCGAGGTGAGGCCGCCGGACGGCACCCCCGAGGTGAACACCACCAGGGTGGGCACCACGATCGCCAGGACCAGCGGCGGCTGCACGACCGGGCCGAACATCGACCGGCGCTCGACGAACACCACCGCGCCGACGCAGCCCACGAAGAACGCCACCGCGAACGCCCAGCCGACGGTCGCCGCCGACGAGCCGAGGTCAACCCAGGCGCCGACGACGGCCACCACGAACGCGATCGCCACCGCCGCCCACCAGGGCAGGCCCCGGAAGCTGCCGAACATGGCGCGGTCGTTCCAGCGGACGACGTCCTCGAACTCGTCGTCCTCCGGGTCGCTGCGCGAGTCGTCGCGCGTTGCAGCGGTCACCAACACTCCTCGTCCGGACGAACCCCCGACACACTCTATTACGCCTCGCGGGCGTCCAAGGGTGCACCGAGGGACTCGTCGTTCCTGCGCACGAGCGGCAGCGGGGTGACGTCGGACGACGCGTTGCTGAGCGGCTCCACCGCCGCCCGGAAGCCCTCCAGCGCGTCCAGCTCGCGCCGCCGCGCCGACAGGAACCGCTGGAGGTGCGTGCTCGACAGGTTGACCGCGTCGATCGCGCCGTCGGCCGCCCGGTGGGCGCGCCCGGCCGCGTCCCGCACCCGCTCCACGTCCTCGGCCAGCGCCCGGTCGGTCACCGCGAACATCGCCGCCGACGCGATCACCGCGAACCCGGTCGGCCCGCACAGGAACACCCGCCGGTCCAGCAGCCAGCGCAGCAGCTCCGGGTCGGTGTCCAGGGCGGCGACGACCGCGCCGTCGTTGGGCACGAACATGATCGTGCCGTAGATCGCGTCGGCCCACCGCTGGTAGCCCTTGCCGGCCAGCTCGGCGGCCCGCGACCGGATGTTGCGCACGTGCACGCGCAGCGCGTCGACGCGTTCCCCCGGGTCGTCGGTCTCCACCGCCTCCGCCCACGTGGCCATGCTCATCTTCGCGTCCACCGGCACCTGCCTGCCGCCGCCGACGTTGAGCACGAGGTCGGGCCGCACCGAGCCGCCGCCGGCCACGTCGACCTGCACGCTGAAGTGGATGCCCTCGCGCAGGCCGAGCATCCGCGCGGTCTCCACCAGGACCTGCTCGCCCAGCTCACCGCGCCCGCTCACGGACGAGAACGCCACCTCGTAGCGCTGGAGGGCAGCCCACTGGGCGTCACCGCGCTCGCGTTCGGCGGCCACCGCCGCCAGCGCCGCGTCGGTGCGCCGCACGCTGTCCTGGTAGAGCCGGTAGAGGAACAGGAGGGCACCGGCGAGCAGGAGCGCCACGACCACCGCCGCCGTGCTGAGGACCGCTGTCACCCCCCGATCATCGCGCACCCGTGTCCGATCACACGTTCGAGCGACACGCCGAGCCGGGTTACCGGCGTGTCGCCCGCACGCGCCTACCGTGGCCGGCGTGAAGATCCTGCACACGTCCGACTGGCACGTGGGGCGCACCTTCCACGGCCGTGACCTGCTGAAAGAGCAGGAATCGGTGCTCGGGGGGCTCGCGGACGCGGTGTCGGACGAGCGGGTCGACGTGGTCGTGGTGTCCGGTGACCTGTTCGACCGGGCGGTGCCGAACGCCGAGGCCGTCGCGGTGTGCTCGCGGGTCCTCAAGCGGATCAGGCACGCGGGCGCGCAGATCGTCGTCACGCCCGGCAACCACGACTCGGCGGCACGGCTGGGGTTCCTCGGCGCGTTCGCCGAGGCCGGCGGCCTGCACCTGCGGACGCGGATCGCGGAGCTGGCCGAGCCGGTGCTGCTCGCCGACGACCACGGCCCGGTCGCGGTGTACGGCATCCCGTTCCTGGAGCCGGAGACGGCGCGGCACGCGCTGGGCGTGCCGGACGCGAAGGGCCACGGCGGCGTGCTGACCGAGGCGATGCGGCGGGTCCGGGAGGACCTGGCGGCCCGACCCGGCGCGCGTTCGGTGGTGCTGGCGCACGCGTTCGTCACCGGTGGCGAGCCGTGCGAGTCGGAGCGGACCATCGCGGTCGGCGGCGTGCAGGACGTGTCGGGCTCGGTGTTCGCCGGGGTCGACTACGCGGCGCTGGGCCACCTGCACGGGCAGCAGACGCTGGCCGACCACCTGCGCTACTCGGGCAGCCCGGTGGCGTACTCGTTCTCCGAGGCCCGCCACACCAAGCAGGTGTGGCTGGTGGAACTGGGGCCCGAGGGCCTGGCCGGCGTGGAGGGGCGGGCGCTGCCGGTGCCCCGGGAGCTGTCCGCGCTGACCGGCGCGCTGGACGACCTGCTGCTGCGGCCCGAGCACGACGCGGTCGTCGACCACTTCCTGTCCGTGACGCTGACCGACCGGGTGCGCCCGCTGGACGCGCTGCGCCGCCTCCAGTCGCGGTTCCCGCACGCGGTGCACGTCGAGTGGCGGCCGGAGGGCGGGCGGCCCGGCGAGCTGCGGTTCGCCGAGCGCGTGCGGGGCCGCACCGACGAGGAGGTCGCGTGCTGCTTCCTGGAGGACGTGCGCGGCGACCGACCCGGCGACCGGGAACTGCTGCTGCTGCGCGAGGCGTTCGCCGCGGCGGCCCGTGAGGAGGACTAGGTGAAGCTGCACCGGCTGCTGGTCAGCGGGTTCGGGCCGTACGCGGAGCAGGAGGAGGTCGACTTCGACCGGCTCGGCGGTGACGGCCTGTTCCTGCTGCACGGCGACACCGGCGCGGGCAAGACGACGCTGCTCGACGCGGTGGCGTTCGCGCTGTTCGGGAAGGTGCCGGGCGCGCGCGGCGACGTGAAGCGGCTGCGCTGCGACTACGCGCGCGCCGAGACCGCGACGTTCGTGGAGCTGGAGCTGACCGTGCGCGGCAGGCGGTTCCGGCTGCGCCGCGCCCCCGAGTACGACCGGCCCAAGAAGCGCGGCGGCGGCGTGACGCGCCAGCAGGCGCAGGTGTCGCTGACCTGGGTCAGCGGGTGGGACGGCGAGGGCCACACCCGCATCGACGACGTGGCCCGCGAGGTCGAGGGCCTGGTGGGGATGACCGCCGAGCAGTTCTTCCAGGTGGTGCTGCTGCCGCAGGGCGAGTTCGCGCGGTTCCTGCGCGCGGAGACCGCCGAGCGGGAGAAGCTGCTGGAGAGGCTGTTCGGCACCGAGCGGTTCCTGGACGTGGAGAGGTGGTTCCGGGAGCGGCGGCGGGAGGCGGGGCAGGAGGTCGAGCGGCTCGGCCGGGTGAACCAGGGCCTCGTGCAGCGGGTCGCGGAGGCGGCGGCCGAGGAGCCGCCCCCGGTGGGCGACCACGAGTGGCTCAGCTCGCTGCTCAAGCGGTTGGACGAGGACGGCCGGGAGGCCGAGCAGCGGGCCGCGGCGGCGCTGGCGGACCGGGCCGCGGCCGAGCGGGTGTGGCAGGACGCGCGGGCGCTGGACGAGCGGGTCCGGCGGGTGCGCGAGGCGCGGCGCTCCCTCGACCGGTACGCGCGGGTGGAGCCGGAACTGCGGGTGTGGGTCGCGGAGCGCGACGCCGCCCGGCAGGCGGCCGTCGTGGTGCCCGCGCAGGCCGCCGCGGAGCGGTTGGCGCGCGCGCTGGACGCCGCCGTGGCGCAGGAGCGCGCGGCGGCCGGCGCGGTGGCGGCGTTCGGGTACGCCGACGACGGGACCCCGGACGACCTGCGCGGCGACGCGGAGCGGTTGCGGGAGGAGTCCGGCGCGCTGACCGGCCTGGCCGCCGAGGCGTTGAAGCAGGACGACGACCGGCGGCGCGTCGCGTACCTGGACCAGTCGATCGCGACCGCGTCGCGTGACCTGGCGTCGCTGGTGACGCAGCTCGACGAGGTGCCCGCGCGGCTGTCGGCGCAGCGGTCGGCGGTGGACGACGCGCGGGAGGCCGCCGCCCGGCTGACGCAGGCCGCCGGGCTCGCGGCGGCGGCCGTGGAGCTGCCGCGCGTCGAGGCGTCGTTCCGCGCGGCCGACGAGGCGCGGCGGGCGGCCGTGGACGAGCACCAGCGGGCCCGGGACGGGCTGCTGCGGGTGCGGCAGGAGCGGCTGGAGGGCATGGCCGTCGAGCTGGCGGGCAAGCTGCGCGCGGGCGAGGCGTGCCCGGTGTGCGGGTCGGCCGAGCACCCCGGACCCGCGCGGCCCGTGCCGACGACCGTGACGGCGGTCGACGAGGACGCGGCGGCCGACGCGGAGCAGCGGGCCGCGGGCCGGCGCGCGCGGGCCGAGCAGGAGGCGCAGAAGCTGGAGGTCCGGTTGGGCCACCTGCGCGAGCAGCTGGGCGACCGCTCCCCCGACGAGCTGGAGCGCGAGCACCGGGCCGTGGCGGCGCTGGCCGGGCAGCTGGAGGCGCGGCGGGCGGAGCTGGCGGAGCTGGAGCGCGAGGTCGAGGCCGCGCAGGACCGGCGCGGTCGCCTGGAGCGGCAGCTGGAGCGGGAGGGCGCGCAGCGCGCCGAGCTGGTGGCGGCCGTCGAGGAGCGGGGCGCGCGGTTGGAGGAGGCGCGCGGCGACTTCCCGGACGTGGTGGCCCGGCGGGCGCACCTGTCCGGCCTGGCCGACGCGCTGACCGACCTGCACGCGCGGCGCGTCGCCGTGGCCGAGCACGAGGAGCGGTTGGCCGAGCAGCGGGTGGAGGTGTCGCGGCTGGCGGCGGACGCCGGGTTCGCCGACGTCGCCGAGGCCTTGGCGGCGGCCCGCCCGAACGACGTGGTGGCCGCCCTGGAGGCCAGGGTCCGCGACGCGGAGAAGTCGCGGACGGCGGCCGAGAGCACGCTGGCCGAGCTGCCCGACGTGGACGCCTCCGCCGAGGTGGACGTGGCGGGCGCCGAACGGCTGTTCCGGGAGGCCACCGAGGTGGCGACGAGGGAGTCCGGGGCGTGGGAGGAGGCGCGGCGGCGCGCGGCGCGGGCCGGGGAGCTGGCCGCGCAGCTGCACGCGGCGTGGGCGCGGCTGGAGCCCGTGCAGGCCGAGTACGCCGAGCTGGACGCGCTGACCGACGTGATCAACGGGCGGGGCCAGAACTCGCGCAGCATGACGTTGCGCACCTACGTGCTGGCGGCGCGGCTGGAGGAGGTCGCGGCGGCCGCGAGCACCCGCCTGGAGCACATGAGCCAAGGTCGCTACCGGTTCGTGCACTCGGTCGAGGCCGGTCCGCGCGGCACCCGGGGCGGCCTGGGCCTCGACGTGCTGGACGACTACTCGGGGCAGCGCCGACCGGCCAAGACGCTGTCCGGCGGCGAGTCGTTCCTGGCGTCGCTGGCGCTGGCGCTGGGCCTGTCGGACGTGGTGGCCGCGGGCGCGGTGCTCGACACGCTGTTCATCGACGAGGGCTTCGGCACGCTCGACGCGGAGACCCTGGAGCTGGTCATGACCACGCTCGACGAGCTGCGGGCGGGAGGGCGCGTGGTGGGGCTGGTGTCGCACGTGGAGGAGCTGCGGCAGCGCATCCCGACCCGGTTGCGGGTGCGCAAGGCGCGGGCGGGTTCCACGCTCGAACTGACCGCGTGAGACGCCGGTTGTCGCGCGTCGCCCGGTGGGTGGCGGTGCTCGCGGTCCTCGTGGTGCCGGTGGCGAACGCCGCCGCGCTGTGGCGGTTCTCGGGCGCGTGGTGGCACGGCGCGCTGACCGGCGACACCGTCGTCTGGGGGCTGCCGCTGCGCAACTGGGCGCGGATCGGGAAGCTGCTCCAGTTCGTCGCGGGCGCCACCGTGGTGCTGAAGCTCGTCGGTTCCGAGCGGTTCTCCGCGTGGGGCGCGCGGTGGGACGAGCGCCGGGACCGCGCGCTGGCCCGCGCGGAGCGGGCCATCGCCCTGTACCCGCTGGCGTCGCTGCGGCGGGCGATGGAGGACAGCCTGGTCCACCTGCACTTCCAGCCCGGCCCCGGCGGTGAGGGCGTGGCGCGCTGGGAGGTGTCCACGAGCGGGCCGCCGGCGGTCGGCACGGCCCCGCTCGCGCAGGCCGACGTCGACGCGTGGCACCCGGGTGCGGCGGAGGCCGTGGCGGCGGCGCACACCTGCGCGCCGCACCCGCCGGACGTGTGCGAGGCGCAGGTCGACGCCGCCCGCGCCGCGGTAAGCGGGTTCCTGCGCGACCGGCTCGGCCCCGAGCGGTGGGAGGAGCTGGGCGGCGCGGGACAGGACGCCCTGGACGTCCGGGAGGGTTTCTTCACGATGGTGGGGCTCCTCCTGTCCGTCCTGCTGCTCGTGGCGATGCTCCACCTGGCGAGCCCCGGGTCGGAAATCCCGGTGCTGCCGGCCGCGGCCGTCCTGCTGTGCGCCCTGGCGATCGCGGCGGTCGTGGGCGACGCGGACCGCCCGCCCCGCACACCGCGTGGCGTGGCGGTGTTCCGGGTCGTGGTGCGGCTGCGGACCGCGCCCGTCGCGGCCCTCATGCGACTGGCGGCGACCGTGCTGGTCAAGGCCCGGCCGAGCCACGCGGTGGAGTGGTTCGCGTTCGTCGCCTTCGTGGTCGGGTTCGGCCTGGACTTCGCCGCGTCCTGACCACGCTCGCGGGGCGCGGGGCCCACTCGTCCACCAGCCCCGCGTCGGGCCGGCCGTCGTCCTCGGCGGGACGGGCTTCGCCGCGCCGGACCACGGCGGCGATCCGAGGTGCCACCTCCCCGGTGCGATCAGGGTCGGGTTCCGCGGACGATTCGCCGGCGGTCCGTCGGACGGCCTCTTCGGCGGTCTATTCGGCGGCGGGGGCGAGCAGGCCACCCCGGTACGCGGACGCCTGGAGCTCGAACAGCTCGTGGTAGTGGCCGCGCAGGGACATCAGCTCCTCGTGCGTGCCCTGCTCGACCACGCGGCCCTGGTCGAGGACGACGATGCGGTCGGCGTTGCGGATGTTCGCCAGGCGGTGCGTGACGAGGATCGTCGTGCGGCTCGCCGTCGCCTCGCGCAGGCCCTCGAAGACGCGGGCCTCGGCCTTGGCGTCCAGGGCGGCCGTCGGCTCGTCGGCCACCAGCACCGCGGCGTCGCGGAACATGCCGCGCGCGATCCCCATGCGCTGCCACTGGCCGCCGGACAGGTCCTGGCCGTCGTTGAACTGCCGGGACAGCACCGTGTCCGGACCGGCGGGCAGGGTCGCGAGCACCTCGTCGGCCCCGGACTTCACGACCGCCTCCTCGTAGGCGCGCTCGTCGTCGCGCCCCAGCCGGCCGACCGTCACGTTGTTCCGCGCGGTCATCGGCCACTGCGCCGGGTCCTGCGCGATCACCGCGATCGACGAGTGCACCGACGTCGGGTCCGCCTCCGCGAGGTCCACGCCGTCCCACCGCACCGCGCCCGACGACGCCGGGTACAGGCCGGTCAGCACCTTGCCCAGGGTCGTCTTGCCGGAGCCGTTCTCGCCGACCAGCGCGATCACCTCGCCCCGGGCCACGGTCAGGTCCACGTCCCGCAGCGCGGGCTTCGGGGCTCCCGGGTAGGTGAACGAGACCCCGTCCAGGGTGATCAGCTCCGGGTCCGCGGGCGCGGTGGTCGGCGAACCGCCCCGCACGCGCCTCCCCTGGGCCCGTTCCGCGCCCTCGACCAGCAGCTTCTTGTAGAAGTCGATGTAGAACGAGTCCTCGTACAGGCTGTTCACGGCGCGGGTCGTGCTCGCCAGCGACGAGAACCCGGTGCGCATCGCGAGCACCGCCGTGCCGGCCAGCGCCAGCTCCATCGCGCCGGTGTGCAGCAGCAGGCCCAGCACGAGGTAGGCGGCGCCCGTGCCGACGCCCGCCAGCGCCCGCCCGGCGAGGCCGACCAGGTTCGTCCGGTGCGCCATGCGGATCTCGTCCACGACGAGGCTGTCGGAAATCCGCCGGTGCTCCGCGAGCAGCTGCTCCTGGAGGGTCAGCGCGTGCCGTTCGAGCGCGAAGTCCCGCTCGGTGGCGACCTCCTCGACGACGCCCTTGCGCGTGTTGCGGGTGACCGAGCCGAGGAAGTGCTCGTAGCGCATCTTGGACGCGCGGGCCGCCGCCCAGGCGTTCGCGAAGGCCGCCAGCAGCAGCGCCGGGGCCAGCCACGGGTTGAGCACCGCGACCGTCACCACCGCCGCGACCAGCGAGATGCCGCCGGACAGCAGCGCGGCCAGGTAGCGGAGGCTGGTCTCCAGCGACCGCACGCCCCGCCGCCCGCCCTGCCGGGCCAGCTCGCGGAAGTCGGCGTCCTCGAACGCCAGCAGCTCGGCCCGCACGAGGACCGCGGTGACCTCGTCGTTGGCGGCCCGGGTGACGCGCGGGCGCAGGCTGCTCTCGACCGCGGACACGGCCGTGTCCAGCAGGGCGCGCACGACGAACGAGCCGATCACGACGGCGAGCGCGGGCAGCGCCTGCACCAGCCGGTCGGGGGTCGGCTCGTCGCGCAGGAGGGCGGAGAACACGTCGGCCGTGGCGAGCAGGCCGAACGCCGTGACGCAGCCCGAGAGGACGTGCACGACGCCCGCGAGGACGGTGAGGCGGGGCGAGGTGCGCCACGCGACGCGCGACACCATCGCCACCGCCGCCGGCAGGCTGCGCAACGCCTTGCCGAGGCTCACCGACGTCTCGCCGGAGCGCCGGCGCGCCCACTTGGGCGTGGCGACGTTCTCGACGCCGATCAGCGTGGTGCCCGGCGCGGTGCTCGACGTGGCGCTGCTCGACGTGGCGGTGCTGGTGGTGTTCGACCCGGCGGGACCCATCCCACCAGGAAACGCGAACCCCCGTTGTCCGCCAAACGCTTTCGCCGTCGGCGCAGCCGGACGGCCGCGCGGGCCGGTGGTCCGCGGTCGCCGACCGGCCCGCCGGGACCGGTCCCCCGCTCGGGGTTCCCCCGCTCGATCCAATTCATCCCGGGAAACAGCGCTCGGTAGTCGACCCATCCGAACAAAGGCATTTCTGCGGAGATCTCCGGCCATAGCGGGTGAATAAATGTTCAGCCTTTGAAACCATACAAAGGTGTTACGTTGCATTTGTTTGAGGAAGGAATCACCGCCCGACGGAAGGAAACCAATGCGTTCCGCATTCGCAAAATCCGTGATAGCCATCCTCCTGCTGTCGTTCTCACCCGGTGTCGCCACGGCCGCCGCCGAACCCGGGCGGCACGTGCAGGCGGAGGTCCAGGCGGAGAGGCGCTGGTCCGGCTGGGAGGACCTCGGCGGCGCGGTCACGGCGGGCCCGGCGGTCTCGTCCTGGTCGGCCAACCGCCTGGACGTCTTCGTGAGGGGCACCGACTCCGCGGTGTGGCACAAGTGGTGGAACGGTGTCTCGTGGTCCGGCTGGGAAAGCCTGGGCGGCAACATCATCGACAACCCGGCCGCCGTCTCCTGGGGGCCCGACCGCATCGACCTGTTCGGCAGAGGGACGAACAACCACCTGTGGCACAAGTGGTGGAACGGCTCCTCGTGGTCCGGCTGGGAGGACCTCGGCGGCGTCATCACCGCCGGCCCTGCCGTCTCGTCCTGGGCCGCCAACCGGCTCGACGTCTTCGTCAAGGGCGCCGACAACCACCTGTGGCACAAGTGGTGGAACGGCTCCTCGTGGTCCGGCTGGGAGGACCTCGGCGGCGTCATCATCGACAACCCGGCCGCCGTCTCCTGGGGCCCCGGCCGCATCGACGTCTTCGGCGAAGGCACCGACAACCACCTCTGGCACAAGTGGTGGAACGGCTCCTCGTGGTCCGGCTGGGAGGACCTCGGCGGCGTCATCACCGCCGGCCCGGCCGTCTCGTCCTGGGCCGCCAACCGGCTCGACGTCTTCGTCAAGGGCGCCGACAACCACCTGTGGCACAAGTGGTGGAACGGCTCCTCGTGGTCCGGCTGGGAGGACCTCGGCGGCGTGTTCCTGCACAACCCCGCGGCCGTCTCCCGCGGACCGGACCGCATCGACGTCTTCGTCGAGGGCACCGACAACGACCTGTGGCACAAGCGGTGGTCCTGACGGTCCGAGCCCCGGGAGGAGCGGACCGCCGCGGCGGCCCCCGGTCCCCCCGGGGCTGGTCCGTCAGCGCACCATGTCCTTGCGCAGCTCGCGCGGCAGGGCGAAGGCGATCTTCTCGTTCGCCGTCGTGATCTCCTCGACCTGCCCGTAGCCGCGCTCGGCGAGCCACTTCAGCAGGTCCATCACGAGGATGTCCGGCACCGACGCGCCCGACGTCACGCCGACCGTCGTCACGCCCTCCAGCCACGCCTCGTCGACCTCGCGGGCGTAGTCGACCAGGTACGACGCCCGTGCGCCCGCCTGGAGCGCGACCTCGACCAGCCGCACCGAGTTGGACGAGTTCTTCGACCCCACGACCAGCACCAGGTCGCACTCGGGCGCCATCGTCTTCACCGCGGTCTGCCGGTTGGACGTGGCGTAGCAGATGTCGTCCGACGGCGGCTCCTGGAGGTCCGGGAACCGGTCCTGGAGCTGCCGCACGCGCACCATGGTCTCGTCGACCGACAGCGTGGTCTGCGACAGCCACACCACCTTGGACGGGTCGCGCACCACGACCTTGTCGACGTCCTCGGCGGTGTCGACCAGCTGGATGTGGGACGGCGCCTCGCCGTAGGTGCCCTCGACCTCCTCGTGGCCCTCGTGGCCGATGAGGAGGATGTCGTAGTCCTCGCGCGCGAACCGCTTGGCCTCGTTGTGGACCTTCGTGACCAGCGGGCACGTGGCGTCGATGGTGCGCAGCGAGCGCTCGGCCGCCTCCTCGTGCACGGCCGGCGACACGCCGTGCGCGGAGAACACCACCAGGGCGCCCTCGGGCACCTGGTCGGTCTCGTCGACGAAGATCGCGCCGCGCGCGGACAGCGTCTCGACGACGTGCTTGTTGTGGACGATCTCCTTGCGCACGTAGACCGGCGCGCCGTACTGCTCCAGCGCCTTCTCGACGGTCACGACGGCGCGGTCCACGCCGGCGCAGTAGCCACGCGGCTTGGCCAGGAGCACTCGCTTGTCCATGGCGTCCAGGGTACGGCGTGCCGGATGTGGGCATCCGCCGCCCGACTGCGGCAGGCTGTACGGCATGAAGCCACTGCCGTTGCCCGTCCGCCTCGCCGCGGGACTGGCGGTCACCGCCGTCGAGCAGGCCAGGAAGCTGCCGCAGCAACTCGCGGGGCTGCCGGTCACCGTGGTCAGCGAGGCGTTGCAGCTGTCCATGCGGGTCCAGCAGACGGTGACGGAACTCGCAATCAAGGGTGACGACGCGCTGTCCGTGCTCCGGCCGGTGGACGACGAGCCCGAGTGGGCGACGTTCGACGAGGACGAGCCGGACGACCCCGCCGACTACCCGCACGGGTCGGACGACCTGGACGGGCCGGACGACGACGGCGACCCGTGGGCGCGGGAGGAGCGGGCGCTGGCCGCCGAACCGCCCGCCGCGCTGCCGGACTACGACGCGCTGACGCTGCCGCAGCTGCGGGCGAAGCTGCGCTCGCTGACCGCCGAGGAGCTGGAGCAGCTGCTGGCGCACGAGCGCACGCACGCCGCGCGGCCGGAGTTCACCGGGATGCTGACCCGGCGCCTCGCGAACCTGAAGGACCGGTGAGCGACGAGAAGTCCAGTCCCGAGAACCCGTGGCCGGTGCGGACGGTCGCGCGCAAGATCTTCGACTGGATCAACCGGCTCGGCGACGTGTGGGTGGAGGGCCAGGTCACGCAGCTGAGCGCGCGACCGGGCACGTCGACGGCGTTCCTGACCCTGCGCGACCCGTCGGTGGACATGTCCATGCAGCTCACGGCCCCGGTGGGGCTGGTGCGCGAACTGGGGCTGACCGAGGGCGGCCGGGTGGTGGTGCACGGCAAGCCCAACTTCTTCCCCAACCGGGGGACGCTGAGCCTGCGCGTGGACGAGATCCGGCAGGTCGGCATCGGCGAGCTGCTGGCCCGCATCGAGCGGCTGCGCAAGCTGCTGAACGCGGAGGGCCTGTTCGACCCGCGGCGCAAGCGGAGGCCGCCGTTCCTGCCGAACAAGATCGGCCTGATCACCGGGCGGGCGTCGGCGGCCGAGCGGGACGTGCTGACGAACGCGCACGCCCGCTGGCCGGGCGCCCGGTTCCGGGTGGTGAACGTGGCCGTGCAGGGCGCGTCGGCGGTGCCGGAGATCCTGACCGCGCTCGCGACCCTGGACCGCGACCCCGAGGTGGACGTGGTGGTGCTGGCGCGCGGCGGCGGCAGCGTCGAGGACCTGCTGCCGTTCTCGGACGAGGCGCTGTGCCGGGCGGTGTCGCGGTGCCGCACGCCGGTGCTGTCGGCGATCGGGCACGAGCCGGACACGCCGCTGGTGGACCACGTGGCGGACGTGCGCTGCTCCACGCCGACCGACGCGGGCAAGCGGGTCGTGCCGGACGTCGCGGAGGAGGCCGAGCGCGTCCGGCAGATGCGCGACCGCAGCCGCCGCGCCTTGCACGGGTGGGTGGACCGGGAGCGGAAGCTGCTGGCCGCGCTGCGCACCCGACCCGCGCTCGCGGACCCGCACGGGCCGCTGGACCGGCGCGCCCAGGAGGTCGACCAGCTGCGCGAGCGGGTCCGCCGGGCGATCCGCAACCGCCTCGACTCGGAAACCGCCGGGCTGGTGGCGACCACGGCGCGCTTGACGACCCTCGGACCTGCCGCCACGCTGGCCCGCGGGTACGCCGTGGTGCAGCTCGTCACACCCGAGGGGGTGGACGGCGTGCTCCGTTCGGCGGCCCAGGCGCCGGCCGGGACCCACCTGCGGGTGCGCGTGGCCGACGGGGCCGTGCACGCGGTCGTCGGCCCCGGTGGCCGGGCGGACGGTGGCCGGGCGGACGGCCCCGGTGGTGGGGTGGAGGAAGGAGGCGGTGGTGCCGAACCCGGCACGTGAGCCCACGTTCCTGCCCTTGACGATGGCCGCCGCGGGCGGGGCCGGGGACGAGGGCGCCCGGGCGGTGCGCGACCGGGCCGAGTCGGCCGACCGGGCCGCGGCCGACTGCTGGCTGTCCCTGGTGGCGGGCTGCACGTCGGGCCGCCAGGCGTTGATCACCAGCCTGCACGACCTGTCCGAGGCGACGTGCGGCTACGCGGGCCTGCGCTGGTGGCTCGGGCACGGCTCGCTGCACCGGCGGCGGGTGTCCGACGCCGAGCACCGCATCGACGACGCGGTGCGCGAGGGCGACGGCGCGGAGTTCGCCGAGGCGTTCATCGGCTACGACCAGGCCGTGGCCACGGTCGTGGTGCACGTCCAGAACCGATTGGGGAAGTCAGTCACGTGAGCGAGCAGGGCTACGAGCAGGCGAGGGACGAGCTGGTGGAGGTGGTCCGCCGGTTGGAGGCGGGTGGCCTGTCGCTGGAGGAGTCGCTGGCGCTGTGGGAACGCGGCGAGGCCCTGGCGAAGACCTGCGAGCAGCGGTTGGCGGGTGCCCGCGAGAGGATCGATCAAGCTCTCAGTGTGACCGAGGAGGACGTCGCTCAGCCCTGACGCGACCCCCGCGACGTGCGAGGATTGGTCTACCGACCGGTAGACCAAGATCAACCCGCACGAGGGAGCGCCCCATGAGCAGCAGCCCGTCCGAGCGTCGTCGCGAAGCACCGGACCGGAACCTCGCGATGGAACTCGTCCGGGTCACCGAGGCGGCGGCGATGGCCGCCGGGCGCTGGGTGGGCCGCGGTGACAAGAACGCCGGGGACGGCGCGGCGGTGGACGCCATGCGCAAGCTGATCGGCACCGTGTCGATGCGGGGCGTCGTGGTGATCGGCGAGGGCGAGAAGGACGAGGCGCCCATGCTGTTCAACGGCGAGGAGGTCGGCAACGGCGACGGCCCCGACTGCGACGTCGCGGTGGACCCGATCGACGGCACGACGCTGATGGCGAAGGGCATGCCGAACGCGCTGGCGGTGCTGGCGGTGGCCGAGCGGGGCGCGATGTTCGACCCGTCGGCGGTGTTCTACATGGAGAAGTTGGCGACGGGGCCGGAGGCGGCGGACGTCCTCGACATCACCGCGCCGATCGCGGAGAACGTCCGGCGGGTGGCGAAGGCCAAGCACATCGACGTCTCCGACGTGACCGTGTGCATCCTGGACCGGCCGCGGCACGAGCAGGTCGTGCGGGACGTGCGGGCGGCCGGGGCGCGCATCCACTTCATCTCCGACGGCGACGTGGCGGGCGCGATCTCGGCGGCCCGGCCGAACACGGGCATCGACCTGCTGGTGGGCATCGGCGGCACGCCGGAGGGCATCATCGCGGCGGCGGCGCTGAAGTGCATGGGCGGCGCGATCCAGGCGAAGCTGTGGCCGAAGGACGACGCGGAGCGGCAGCGGGCGCTGGACGCGGGCCACGACCTGGACCAGGTGCTGACCACGGACGACCTGGTGCGCGGCGACAACGTGTTCTTCTGCGCGACCGGCGTCACCGACGGCGACCTGGTGCGCGGCGTGCACTACCGGGCGGGCGGCTGCACCACCCAGTCGATCGTGATGCGGTCGAAGTCGGGCACGGTGCGGATGATCGACGGCTTCCACCGGTTGGAGAAGCTGCGCGAGTACGCGTCGGTGGACTTCGACGTCCCCCGAGCGGGCGAGGACGCGCTCCCGCCGCTCCCCTGATCACTGCCGTGCGTGACGGTTCGTGAGCGGGATGTCAACAGTCAACCGACCGGGACCGGCCGATCGGCTGTGGTGATCACACGGTGTTCATCCCTACTTTCCCTTTCGTCCCCGAGCACCCTGCGCCGGGGACGGAGAGGAAGTGATGAAGGTTCGTACCCTGTTCACCGCGTTCGCGGTGGCGATCGGCGCGGCCCTCGCGAGCGCGGCCGGGGCGGCGGCGGCCCCGGCGGCGGACGGCGAGGTCACCCCGTTCATCGTCGGCGGCGGCAACGCCACGCAGACCTACTCGTTCATGGTGTCCCTGCAGAGCACCGCGGGTAGCCACTTCTGCGGCGGCTCGCTGATCAAGGCCAACTGGGTCGTCACGGCCAAGCACTGCGTCCAGGGCCGTTCGGCGTCCTCGATCCGGGCCCGCATCGGCACGACCAACCGCACCAGCGGCGGCACGGTCGCGTCGGGCGCCCAGATCGTGAACCACCCGAGCTACGACATCGCGCTCGTGCGCCTGGCCACTTCGGTGAGCCAGACCCCGATCGCGGTGGCGTCGTCCTCCGGCGCCACGGGCACCGCCACCCGCATCATCGGCTGGGGCCAGACCTGCGCCCCGCGCGGTGCTTGCGGCGCGCCGGTGACGCTCCAGGAGCTGAACACGTCCATCGTGGCGGACGGCAACTGCCTGGGGATCTACGGCTCGTACGAGATCTGCACGAACAACCCCGGTGGCAACTCGGGCGCCTGCTACGGCGACTCGGGTGGTCCGCAGATCAAGTCGGTCGGCGGCACGTGGCAGCTGGTCGGCGCCACCAGCCGCGCGGGCAACAACAGCTCCACCTGCGCCACCGGCCCGTCGATCTACATGGACGTGCCGGCGTTCCGCTCGTGGATCGGCCAGTACGCGGGCGCGGTGTAACCCGCTCGCACCGGAGTTCGAGGGCCGTCCCACCTCCGGGTGGGGCGGCCCTCGCCGATTCGTTATGGAGCGCGCTGCAACGGAGCACGGCGAAGGGGCGTCATCAAGGGCACCAACAGCTGCGACACGGGGGTGCGCGATGCGCGCGAAGACACTGGCGACGGCGGCGATCGCCGTCCTGGCCACGATGACGACGGCCTGCGGCGCCGGCGGACCGACGGCGGCCGAACCGCCGGCCGCCCCGGCCACGGCCTCGTCCACGGCCTCGTCCGCGCCCACCCCGCCCGTTCCACCCGCTCCCCCGGTCCCGTCCACTCCGGACAGTGCGAGGCCGTCGACCCCGGCCGTGCCGGCGGTCACCACGACGCCGGAGCCGCAGCCCGCCCCGGCCCCGCCGGTGACCGTGCCCGGCACGCCGTGCGACATCACCGACGGCGCGTGCGTGCGGCTGTCCACGAACGAGTCGTGGCTGATCAGCGGCGGGGAGGTGAGCTACGGCCCGGTGCCGACGACGTCCGGCCGCCCCGGCTACGAGACGCCCGTGGGCACGTTCTCGGTGCTGTGGCAGGTCCGCGACGACTGGAGCATCCCGTACGACGGCCCGATGCCGTTCTCCACGTACTTCGTGGCCAACGGCATCGCGTTCCACGAGGGCAGCCTCACCGAGCAGTCGCACGGCTGCATCCACCTGTCGCGCGAGGCCGCGTCGACGTACTTCGAGGCGCTCTCCGTCGGCGACCGGGTCCAGGTCACCGCCTGAGCGGTTGAGCCGTTCACGGGTCGGGTACACGAACGGGTGAGGGAGTGATTCGAGATGAAGAAGACGATCGGCACGACGGCGTTAGCCGCGGCGGCCCTGACCTTCGGCCTCGCGAGTCCCGCTTCCGCGGCGACCGGCACACCCTGTTCCGTGCGGAACGGCGCGTGCGTGCAGCTCTCCACCAACCAGGCCTGGCTGGTCTACGACGGCAGCGCCAGCTACGGCCCCGTCCGGGTGTCCCACGGGATGCCGGGCTACGAGACACCGGTGGGCACCTACCCGGTGCTGCGCAAGGTGAAGGACGACTGGAGCATCCCCTACGACGGTCCGATGCCGAACGCGGTGTACTTCACCACGAGCGGCATCGCGTTCCACCAGGGTGACACGAACACCGGGTCGCACGGCTGCGTCCGCCTGGGCCCGCAGGAGTCCCTGGTGTTCTACGACAACCTGTTCCCGGGCGAGCAGGTCCAGGTCGTCGCGTAGCGGCCCGACCCCGGTGGCGACCGCCCCCGTGACGGGGGCGGTCGCCACCGGGGTCGCCGGGTCGTCACGCGTTGCTGGAGTGGCCGGGGAACAGGTGCGCGTCCGGGTTCAGCAGCACGGCGATGTTGTTGACCGCGGTGGCGGCCTCGCCGAAGCCGGTGGCGATCAGCTTCACCTTGCCGGGGTACTGGGCGACGTCGCCGGCCGCGTAGACGCGGTCCCGCGCGGTGCGCATGGTGGTGTCCACCAGCACCGCCCGGTGGTCCAGCTCCAGGCCCCACGACTCGATCGGCCCGAGGTCGGCGGTGAAGCCGAGGGCGGCCACGACGGTGTCCGCGGGCAGGGTCTTGCGGTCGCCGCCCTTGAGGCCCAGCTCGACCTCCGCCAGGTGGGGGTCGCCGCGCAGTTCCAGCACCTGGGCGTCGGTGATGATCGGCACGCCGAGGTCTCGGACCTGCCGCACGGTCGGCGGGTGGGCGCGGAAGGTCGCCCGGCGGTGCACGACCGTGACGCTGGAGGCGATCGGGGCCAGCGCGAGCGCCCAGTCGAACGCCGAGTCACCGCCGCCGACGACCACCACGTCCTGGCCGGCGTGCGCGGCGAGGGCGGGCACGAAGTGCACCACGCCGCGGCCCAGCCAGCCGTCGCCGGCGGGCAGCGGGCGGGGCGTGAACTCGCCCATGCCCGCCGTGATGAGCACCGCGCCCGCGCTGACCGTCGCGCCGTCGGCGAGGCCCACGTGCAGGCGGTCGTCCACAGTGGACAGGGTGCGGGCCTGGCGGCCCATGAGGTGGGTGGGGCGCCACTGGTCGGCCTGCTGCACGAGCGCGGCCACCAGGTCGCGCCCGCGCACCGCCGGGAAGCCCGCCACGTCGAAGATCATCTTTTCCGGGTACATGGCGGTGATCTGCCCGCCCGCCTCCGGCAGCGCGTCCACCAGCGCCACGGACAGGTCCCGGAACCCCGCGTAGTAGGCGGCGAACAACCCCGTGGGGCCCGCACCGACGATGAGCAGGTCGACCTCAAGGTCCATGACCACGACCATAGGTGTTCCGCGCCACCGTGCCCAGGGAGGCGCGGCGGTCCAGACTCGGTGGTATGGGTGAACAGGAGTACCGCGTCGAGCACGACACGATGGGCGAGGTCCGGGTGCCGGTCGACGCGCTGTGGCGTGCGCAGACGCAGCGCGCGGTGGAGAACTTCCCGATCTCCGGACGTGGCCTGGAACGCGCGCAGATCCGCGCGCTGGGCCTGCTGAAGGCCGCCGCGGCCCGGGTCAACGAGCGGTTGGGGGTACTGGAACCCGAAGTCGCCGCCGCCGTCGCCGCGGCCGCCGACGAGGTGGCCGCCGGCGAGCACGACGCCCACTTCCCGGTCGACGTGTTCCAGACCGGGTCCGGCACGTCGTCGAACATGAACGCCAACGAGGTGATCGCCACCCTCGCCAGCCGGGCGCTCGGCCGCGACGTGCACCCGAACGACCACGTCAACGCCTCGCAGTCGTCCAACGACACGTTCCCGACGACGGTGCGGGTGGCGGCGACCGAGGCCGTGGCGACCGACGTGATCCCGGCGCTGGAGCACCTGGCGTCGGTGCTGGAGGCGCGGGCGGCGGACTGGACGTCGCTGGTCAAGTCCGGTCGCACGCACCTGATGGACGCGGTGCCCGTGACCCTCGGCCAGGAGGTCGGCGCGTGGGCGACGCAGGTCCGCAACGGCGTCGAGCGCTTGACGTCGTCGCTCCCCCGCCTGGCGGAGCTGCCGATCGGCGGCACGGCCGTGGGCAGCGGCCTGAACGCGCCCGCGGGGTTCGGCGCGGCCGTGTCGGCGGAGCTGGCGGCGGCGACCGGCCTGCCGCTGACCGAGGCGCGCGACCACTTCGAGGCGCAGGCCACGCAGGACGGCGTGGTGGAGGTCTCCGGTCAGCTCCGCGCGACCGCCGTGAGCCTGTTCAAGATCGCCAACGACCTGCGCTGGCTGGGGTCCGGTCCGCGCGCCGGCCTCGGCGAGCTGGCGCTTCCCGACCTCCAGCCGGGGTCGTCGATCATGCCGGGCAAGGTCAACCCGGTGATCCCGGAGGCGACCATGATGGTGGTCGCCCAGGTCATCGGCAACGACGCGACCGTGGCGTTCGCCGGGTCGCAGGGCAACTTCCAGCTCAACGTCATGCTGCCGGTGATCGCGCGCAACGTCCTGGAGTCGGCCCGCCTGCTGGCCGCCGTGGCCCGCCTGCTGGCCGACAAGGTCCTGGTGGGCGCCGAACCCCAGGTCGAGCGGATGCGCGAGTACGCCGAGTCGTCGCCGTCGATCGTCACCCCGCTCAACCGCTACCTCGGGTACGAGGAGGCGGCGTCCATCGCGAAGCAGTCGCTGCGCGAGCGCAAGACCATCCGCGAGGTGGTCCTGGAACGCGGCCACGTCCCCGCCAAGCTGACCGAGTCCCAACTGGACGAGGCCCTGGACGTCCTCCGCATGGCCACCCCCCACTGACCCGAGAGTCCGACCCCCGGGTCGGACTCCCGCGGTTGATCGGTGGGAGGTCGGGGGACGGGGGACCATGTGGGGGTGTTGTTCAGCGAAGTCGTCGAGACGTCCGCCTCGGTCGGGGCCACGCGGTCGCGGTTGGCCAAGGTGGAGGCGCTGGCCGGGGTGCTGCGCCGGATGACCACACCCGCCGTCGTGTCGTTCCTGGTCGGGGTGCCGAGCCAGGGGCGCATCGGCGCGGGGTGGCGCACGGTGCTCGACCTGGACGTGCCGCCGGCCGCCCGGCCGGGGCTGGGCGTGTCCGATGTGGACGACGCTCTCGGGGCCTACGCGGCCATCGGCGGGAAGGGCGCGGCGGCGCGGCGGGTCGAGGCCCTGCGCGCGCTGTTCTCCCGCGCCACGGCCGCCGAGCAGGACTTCCTCAAGCGCCTGCTCACCGGCGAGCTGCGGCAGGGCGCTCTGGAGGGCGTGATGCTGGACGCCGTCGCCAAGGCCGCCGGCGTGCCGGGCGAGCTGGTGCGGCGGGCGTTCATGCTGTCCGGCCGGCTGCCGGAGACGGCGGTGGCCGCGATGACCGGCGAGGCGGCGCTGGCCGCGTTCCGGCTGGAGGTGGGCCGCCCGGTCCGCCCGATGCTCGCCTCCCCCGCCGAGTCGCTGCGCGACGCGCTGGCCGAGCTGGGCGACTGCGTGGTCGAGCACAAGCTCGACGGCGCGCGCGTCCAGGTCCACCGCGACGGCGACGACGTGCGGATCTTCACCCGCACCCTGCGCGAGATCACGAGGACCGTCCCCGAGCTGGTCGAGCTGGTGCGCGGCCTGCCGTGCACGTCGGTCGTGCTGGACGGCGAGACGCTGGCCCTGACCGACGACGGCAAGCCGCGCCCGTTCCAGGAGACGATGAGCCGCTTCGGCGCCCTGCTCGACGCCGCCTCCGCGGGGAGGGGCACGTCGGCGGCGAAAGCCCGGGAGCTGCTGCTCAGCCCGTTCTTCTTCGACTGCCTGCACCTCGACGGCGTCGACCTGCTGGACGAGCCGCTGCGCGACCGGCTGGCGGCGCTGCGCCGGGTGGCGGGCGACCACGTCGTCCCGGGAGCGGTGGGACCGGACGAGGCGACGGCCGCCGGGGTGCAGGCACAGGCCCTGGCCGCCGGGAACGAGGGCGTGGTGGTCAAGTCCCTCGACTCGGTGTACGCGGCGGGCCGGCGCGGCCGGGCGTGGCAGAAGGTCAAGCCGGTGCACACGCTCGACCTGGTGGTGATCGGCGTCGAGTGGGGCAGCGGCCGGCGCGAGGGGCTGCTGTCGAACCTGCACCTGGGCGCGCGCGACCCCGGCGGCGGCCCGCCGGTCATGGTCGGCAAGACGTTCAAGGGCCTCACGGACGAGCTGCTCAGGTGGCAGACCCGCGAACTCCTCGACCGCGCCACCGACCGGGGCGGGTGGGGCGTCGCGGTCCGGCCCGACCTGGTCGTCGAGATCGAACTGGACGGCGTCCAGGTCAGCCCTCGCTACCCGGGCGGCGTGGCGCTGCGGTTCGCCCGCGTCCTGCGCTACCGCCCGGACAAGGACGCGGGCGAGGCCGACACGATCGACTCCGTGCGTGCGCTGCTGCCCGGCGCACCGGGCCCGCTGTAGTGCGGACTTGGCGGAAAGCACAGGACGGGACCCCGTACCGGGGTCCGGGTTCGTGCTCGCCACCAGGGCGGTTCCGCCGCCGGAGAAGTATCGTCGGAGTCTTGTGCGATTCATCGAAGGGCATCGGCCCAGCTACGACCTGACCTACGACGACGTCTTCCTCGTGCCCGGCCGGTCGGCCGTGGACTCGCGGTTCGGCGTCGACCTGTCGACCCCGGACGGCACGGGGGCGACGATCCCGATCGTGGTCGCGAACATGACCGCGGTGGCGGGACGGCGGATGGCGGAGACGGTCGCCCGGCGCGGCGGTCTGGTCGTGCTGCCCCAGGACGTGGAACCGCAGGCGGTCGGGGAGATCGTCGGGTGGGTCAAGGAGCGGCACGCGGTGTGGGACACGCCGCTCACGCTCGGCCCGGACGACTCGGTCGCCGACGCGGTGAACCTGCTGCACAAGCGCGCCCACGGGGCCGTGGTGGTCGTCGACGGCGACGGGCGGCCGGTGGGCGTCGTGGACGAGGCGGGCTGCGCCGGGGTCGACCGGTTCACCCGGCTGCGGGACGTGGCCGACGAACCGCTCGTCACCCTGCCGCTGGACACCGCGCCGCGCGAGGTGTTCGACCGGCTCGGCGGCGGCACGCAGCGGGTCGCCCTGGGCGTGGACGGCGAGGGCCGGCTCGCGGGTGTCATGACCGGGCTGGGCGCGCTGCGCGCCGAGGTGTACGCGCCGGCGCTGGACGCGGGCGGCCGGCTGCGGGTGGCGGCCGCGATCGGCGTCAACGGCGACGTGACGGCGAAGGCCGAGCAGCTGCTGGCGGCGGGCGTGGACGTGCTGGTGGTGGACACCGCGCACGGCCACCAGGAGAAGATGCTCGCCGCGCTGAAGGCGGTCCGCGAGGCCCGGCCGGCCGTGCCGGTGGTGGCGGGCAACGTGGTGACCGCCGAGGGCGTGCGCGACCTGGTCGAGGCGGGCGCGGACATCGTGAAGGTCGGTGTCGGGCCGGGCGCGATGTGCACGACGCGGATGATGACCGGGGTGGGCCGGCCGCAGTTCTCGGCGGTCGCGGAGTGCGCGGCCGAGGCGCGGCGGCTCGGCAGGCACGTGTGGGCCGACGGCGGCGTGCGGCACCCCCGGGACGTAGCCCTCGCCCTGGCGGCGGGCGCGGCGAGCGTCATGGTCGGGTCGTGGTTCGCGGGCACCTACGAGTCGCCCGGCGACCTCCAGCGCGACGAGCAGGGCCGGCTGTACAAGGAGTCGTTCGGCATGGCGTCGAAGCGGGCGGTGAGCGCGCGGACCCGCGCGGACGGCGCGTTCGACCGGGCCAAGAAGGGCCTGTTCGAGGAGGGCATCTCGACGTCGAGGATGCGGCTCGACCCGGTCCGCCCCGGCGTGGAGGACCTGCTGGACTCGATCACGGCGGGTGTCCGCTCGGCCTGCACGTACGCGGGCGCGCAGACCGTGGAGGAGTTCCACGAGCGGGCCGTGCTGGGCGTCCAGAGCGCGGCGGGCTTCGCCGAGGGACGGCCCCTGCCCGCCGGCTGGTGACTCCTCCCGGACCCGAAGGGGCTCCCGCCCGCGCCCGCCGACTCCGGGCGGACGGGGTGCCGGAGCGGGAGGGGCCTCCCCGGCGGGAGGCCCCTCCCGCGGGTCAGGAGGCGTAGTCCTCCAGCATCTCGGTCACCAGCGCCGCGATCGGCGAGCGCTCCGACCGGGTCAGCGTGACGTGCGCGAACAGCGGGTGCCCCTTCAGCTTCTCGATCACCGCCGCCACGCCGTCGTGCCGCCCGACGCGCAGGTTGTCGCGCTGCGCGACGTCGTGGGTGAGCACGACCCGGGAGTTGGAGCCCAGCCGCGACAGCACGGTGAGCAGCACGTTGCGCTCCAGCGACTGCGCCTCGTCGACGATCACGAACGAGTCGTGCAGCGACCGGCCCCGGATGTGGGTCAGCGGCAGCACCTCCAGCATGCCGCGGTCCATGATCTCCTCGACCACGTCCTGGCTGACCAGCGCGCCGAGGGTGTCGAACACCGCCTGCGCCCACGGCTGCATCTTCTCGCTCTCGGAACCGGGCAGGTAGCCCAGCTCCTGGCCGCCCACCGCGTACAGCGGGCGGAACACCACGACCTTGCGGTGCTGGCGGCGCTCCATGACCGCCTCCAGGCCCGCGCACAGCGCGAGCGCCGACTTGCCGGTGCCGGCCCGTCCGCCCAGCGAGACGATGCCGACCTCGGTGTCGAGCAGCAGGTCCAGCGCCACGCGCTGCTCCGCGGACCGGCCGTGCAGGCCGAACGCCTCGCGGTCGCCGCGCACCAGCCTGACCTGCTTGTCCGCCGTGACCCGGCCCAGCGCGGACGACGTGCCGGCGAGCATCCGCAGGCCGCTGTGGCACGGCAGCTCGGCCACCCGGGCGAGGTCGTGCAGCGCCGGGTCGATCACGCCCTCCCGGTAGAGGGCGTCCACCACGGACTGGTCGACGTCCACGTCGGACATCCCCGAGTAGCCCGACAGCGTGACGTCGTGCGCCCGGTACTCCTCCGCGGCGAGGCCGACTGCACCGGCCTTGACGCGCAGGGGCATGTCCTTGGTGACCAGCGTGACGTTGTCGCCGTCGGCCGCGAGGTTGAGGGCGCAGGCCAGTATGCGCGCGTCGTTGGAGTCCGTGCGGAAGCCCGCGGGCAGCACCTCCGGGTCGGAGTGGTTGAGCTCGACGCGCAGGGTGCCGCCGTGCTCGCCGATCGGCACCGGGTTGTCCAGGCGGCCGTGCTGGAGCCGCAGGTCGTCGAGCAGGCGCAGCGCTTCCCGGGCGAACCAGCCGAGCTCGGGGTGGTGCCGCTTGCCCTCCAGCTCGCTGATCACCACGAGCGGCAGCACGACCTCGTGCTCCGCGAACCGCGTGGTGGCCAGGGGGTCGGAGAGCAGCACGGACGTGTCCACCACGTACGTGTTGGTCGTGGGCGCGCCACGGCGCCGAGAAGTGCTGCGCGATGAGCCTGAGGAACGGCTCGCGGGTCGTCGTGCGTTCACGGCAACTCCCTCACGAACGCGGCACCCGCGTCCGCTCCTCGCTGGGCCAGGCACCACCCCGATCGACCGGCGCGCCGTCACGCTCTGGCGCACCGACCACGAGGGCCGGGTGCCGGCCCCCTCGCGCTCACCGCCACGATCAGGGCCTCCCTGCGCGGTCCGCAGTGGACGCGTCCCGCCAACCCGGAAGTTACCTCCGCAGGTCCCCCTTATGCAGGCAGCCACACAGGTGATTCGCCGATTCGTCACCTGGTCGCAAAGCGGGGGCAAGATGGCCACAACGGGTGCTTGCGCGCGCACGGAAACGGTCACCTCGGCGCAACACGCCCTCGTCCACGCAGTTCAGGGGCCTTTCGACCATCCCGGGGAGGCGGTCACGCAGGGTCGCGGGGCAGCCAGGGGACGCCGTCGTCGATCTCCTCCCGGAGGGTGCTCGGCACGAGCGGTTCGTCGAGGAGCCTCGAATACCGGTCACCGAGGGTGTCCGCCGGGGGCCGCAGGTCGAGCCACGCCCGGATCAGGCGCACGCCCTCGACGTACGTGGTGGTGTACGCCCGCCACAGCGGGTCGGCGAGGAACCGCAGCATGTGCCGGGCGCGCCGCTCGGGGACCAGCAGCCAGCGGCACAGGAAGTCGACCACGTCGTCGGGGTGGGCGCGCCGGTCGTGCAGCATCAGCACGGCGTCCTGGCGCACGGTGAGCAGCCCGGACAGCGCGTTCTCCACGCGCTCGGTCAGCTCGCCGTCCATCCGCAGGCCCAGGTCGCCGACGATCGCCTCGGTCCAGCGGCCCCAGCCCGCGCCGACCGCGGCGTGCAGGCCCAGCTCGGCCATGCCCTCGGACATCAGGCACTGCGGCGTGTTGATCAGGAAGATCGACTGCTCGGCGTGGCCGCGCTTGCCGACGAGGCCGACCTCCTTGCGGCAGTGCTCGGTGTGGTGACCGGGGTAGGACTCGTGCGCCACGAGGTGCGGCAGGTTGGACGTGCGGTGGCCGAGGTCGGCGTTGATCGCCACCCGCGAGCGGAAGTCGCCCAGGTAGTAGTTGAACCCGCTCCACGGCTTGTCGGTGACGACCTCGTACTCGACCACCTCTTCCGGCGGCAGCTCGTGGTCCCGGCGGACCAGGTCGCGCAGGGCGTTGGACAGGGCCCGCACGGTCGGTCCGAGCTTGCGCGGCGGCACCTCGTCCAGCACGCGGTGGTCGGCCAGCCGCGCGGCCAGCGATCCGGCCCCCGGCAGCAGCTCGTCCAGCTCGGCGTGCGCCCGCCGGTAGGTGTCCGGGTGGCCGGGCGCGACGTCGACCTGGAAGTACGCCCGCACCTCCTCCACGAACGGCACGCGCGCGCCCGCCAGCCTGCGGGCGCTGGTCGCGGCGGCGACCAGCTGGGCGTCCAGGAAGCGCTTGCGCACGGGGTCGAGGTCGGTGCCGGGCAGCTCGCGGCGCAGCAGGGCGGCCCGCTCGGCCAGGGTCGCCGGGTGCGGGCGCGGCTCGTCGTCGACCCGGCGCCGCAGCGCCCGGTCGCCGGTGAAGGAGTCCACCAGGCCGGGTGCCAGCTTCCCGAGCCTCAACCCGAGCAGCAGGTACTCCCGCACGATCCCGTCACCGTCCACGGGCAGGAGACGATACGAGAAGAGCGCGTGATCTACCACAGAGCCGCAAGCCGTCGCGAGCCACACCGATGAAAACACCCGCCAGGTGGGAGTTCATCCACACCCAACCACACGATGGTGTTAGAGGTATTCGATCGTGGACCGACGTTCGGTAGTTTGCCCGCGACGATCCAGCTTGGGCGGCACCGCACCGACCGGGAACCCGCGAACAGGAGAGCAGAAGTGCCGAGGAAGGCAAGCGCTGTCGGCGCGGTCCCGACCGGGGGCACGGCGGTCGGCCCCCCCGCCCGCTTCGGCCGGCGAACCACCGGAGCGCGGCTCCGGGTCCGGTCGGGGCAGCGAACCCGCCGCGCGAACTGAACTCGAACCGCCACCACTCCGGTGCCGGAGGAGCGGGGTGACCTCCTGGTGGACCTCGTCGATTCCGGCAACGGTCCGGAACCGTCGAACGGCTCCGGTATTCGCCACACCATTCAGGCACTGGGCCTGCGGAACGACTGAATTCTCCGCGTCGCCCACGACAACGGGACCGAGAACGACTGGGCCGAGGCGGTGCCGGCCGCCTCGTCGAGCGACGATCCCGCCCGGCGGGCCACCGTTCCGGTTCGTCACCGATCAGGTCGGTGTCCGCGCCGACACCAGACGTTTCCCACACCCGGACGCCCGCAGTTCCGCACGGCTGAAAGCACATCTGATGCCGACGCGAACCGCGCAAAACCGGCGAGCTTTTGGCACGCTCCGACACCCGAGGTCATTCGCGGCGACACACCGCACCCATCGGGGCCCAAGTCTGCGCACGTTACCACGATTCAGGACGGCCGAGGGAATGCTCGCCACCGAGCGTGTCGAAGTTTCCGACCAATCACCCACCAGGGCGTAACACGGTCGAGAAAGAAGCACTCACCAATACGTGCGCGCCCGAACGGGCACACAGGTCGCCCCTGTGGGACATAGCCAATAGACCGACAGAAAAGTAGTTCACACGATGGTGTTATCGGACTGGCGCCGGGGCGCGTACCGGGTAAATTACCGATGCGAGGGCATCACGCCTGAGCCGCCAGACTCCCCGAATGCTCGACAGGGATCACGGGGGACATCGCAATTCCCACCAGAGGAGTGTGTTTGCACATGTTCAAGAAGGCAGGCGTCGTCGCCATGGCCGCTGCCGGCCTCATGTTGCTGGGCTCCCCGGCCTTCGCGACCGCCGGTGACGACCACGAGGGCTGGGGCGGCAGCACCGCCATCGGCGAACTGGAGTACTACTCCGAGTACGACGAGGTGAACTTCTCCGACCACGACGAGTTCGAAGAGGGCGAGACGGAGTCGATCACCATCCTGAGCAACATCAACGTCTGCGACATCATCCCGATCCCGATCCTCTCGGACGACGAGACCTACTGCATCAACGAGGACAACGACAACAACGACAACAACGGCGACGAAGAGAACGTCGTCGTCCACGGCGACAAGTAAGTCGACGGCCCGTGGGCTTGCACTGATGAAGCCCGAAGGGCGGCACCCCCGCGGGGGTGCCGCCCTTCGGGTGTCGGGCAGCCGCGAAGCCGGCGCAACAGCGGACTCCTGATGTCGAGCACACGAGCACACCAAGCTGTCGGCCATGGCGTTGCTCTTGGTCGAGGAGTCACCCACCAGGAGCTTCGTCACGTCTCCAGCACGGCCGCAGCCTGCACCACCAGGTTGGATACGGCTCATCGAACCGAAGGGGTTCGGTGCCCGCACGACGGCGTAGCGACGTGTGGAACCCGGAAGTAGCCGGCCGCGAACGATGGGTGGGCGCCGACTGGGCGGCGCGGGGAACCGTCGGGTCCCGCGGGCGAATCGGTCGACGTTGTGGGCACAGGAGGCGTTGACGTCGCGCTTCAGGTCCACGTCGAGCGACTCGTCGGGGTCGGGCTCAGGGCTGTAGCCAGGCACCAGGTGCAGTTCGACACGCTCGGCGTTGGCCCGCAGGCAGGATCGGACGACCTTGCTGCGGTGCACCGGGGCGGTCGGCGACGACGTGCACTTTCCGGTCCACGCGGCGAGGAACGCGGCGGACCGCAACACGCCGCGCGAGGCGACCGCCGACATGACGTCGACCCGCAGTCGCTTGCCGGTCACCCGGACGACCGGCGTGCGGACCTCGGACACCCATGACGCGGCCGGGTGGTGCGCTGTCCGAGCGCGACCCGCACTGGTCCATCCGCGCGACCGCGGCGCCCACGGCGTTCGACCGTGCCTCGATCACCGGGTACTCCTCGTCCAGCCAGGCCCGCACGACCGGTTCGGCACCGGGGCCGCCGACCTCAGGAGGAGTGGCGCTCCTCAGGAGCCGAAGCGGCGGTGGCGGACGGCGTAGTCGCGCAGGGCGCGCAGGAAGTCGGTGCGGCGGAACTCCGGCCAGTACGCCTCGCAGAACCAGAACTCCGAGTGCGCCGACTGCCACAGCATGAACCCGGACAGCCGCTGCTCCCCCGACGTGCGGATCAGCAGGTCGGGGTCGGGCTGGCCGGAGGTGTAGAGGTGCTCGGCGATGTGGTCGACGTCGAGGACCTCGGCCAGCTCCTCGATCGTGCCGCCGCTCTCGGCGTGCTTCTGGAGCAGCTTGCGCACCGCGTCGGCGATCTCCTGGCGACCGCCGTAGCCGACCGCGACGTTGACCTCCAGGCCCGTGCGGTCCCTCGTGCGCAGGGAGGCGGCGGACAGCCTGGCCGCGGTCTCGGTGGGCAGCAGGTCGAGCGCGCCGACGTGCCGCACGCGCCACGGGTTGCCGGGTTCGGCCAGCTCGTCGACGATGTCGGCGATGATGTCGAGCAGCGGCACCAGCTCCTCGGCCGGGCGGTCGAGGTTGTCCGTGGACAGCATCCACAGCGTCACCACCTCGACCTCGGCCTCGCGGCACCAGGTCAGCAGTTCCAGGATCTTGCGCGCGCCGGCGCGGTGGCCGTGGGCGACATCGGTGAAACCGGCCTCCTTGGCCCAGCGGCGGTTGCCGTCGAGCACGACGCCGACGTGGCGAGGTCGTTGCCTGCCGTCGAGCCACCGGGTGAGCCGGTACTCGTAAATCGGGAGGAGGAACCCGTCCTTGATGCGCTCGCGAAGACCCACGCTGGCAGAGCGTACGCCGGGTGGTCCTGGTCACGCCGCCGCGTGCTGCCGGCGTACTTACGGTCCCGTAACCTCGGGCAGGTGAGCACGTCGACGCACTCGAACCAGCCGGAGCCCTCACTGCGGCCCCGCCTGCGCGGCTGGCTGCACCTCTGGTCCTTCGTCGTCTCGGTGGCGACGGGGGCCGTGCTGATCGCGCTGGCCGCCTCCACCGTGTCCGCCAAGGCCGCCCTCGCCACGTCCGTGTACGGGGTGACGGTGCTCGGCCTGTTCGGCGTGAGCGCCCTGTACCACCGGGTCAACTGGGTGAGCGTGCGGGCGCGCACGTGGATGAAGCGCCTCGACCACTCGATGATCTTCGTGTTCATCGCGGGCACCTACACCCCGTTCGCCCTGCTGGCGATGCCCCCGTCCACGGGCAACGTCGTGCTGGCCGTGGTGTGGATCGGCGCCCTGGGCGGCGTGACGCTGAAGCTCGCCTGGCCCCACGCACCGCGCTGGCTGGGCGTGCCCATCTACATCGCCCTCGGCTGGGTGGCGGTCTTCGTCCTGCCCGACCTCCTGCACCACGCGGGCGTGGCGGCCCTGGTGCTCATCGTCGTGGGCGGCCTCCTCTACACGGCGGGCGCGATCTTCTACGCCACCCGCTGGCCCAACCCCTGGCCGCAGGTCTTCGGCTACCACGAGTTCTTCCACGCGGCCACGGTGGTGGCGGCGATCTGCCACTACATCGCCATCTGGTTCGCGATCTACTCCTGACAGGGGACCGCTGTGGCGTTCGTGACCGGTCGTGCGGTGCGGTGGGTGAGCGACGAGCCCTTCCCCGGGTGGGTCGAGGTGCTGCTGACCGACGCGCACGGGGCGGAGTGGAGCCTGTTCGACAAGCCCACGGCGTTCGACGACGAGGGGCGGCTGCGGGGGAACACTGCCTATCCCGTCGACGTCGACGTGGCGTGCGAGGTGGTGGGCCGCGGGCAGCTGGCGGACGGCACGGAGGTGTTGACGGTGTCCACGCGGCTGCCGTTCGGCATCGAGGCCGCGGACGGGCGGACCGAGTTCCTGGTGGACGTGGACCAGGTCCGGGACCTCGACCAGGCCCGCTAGGGACGGCGGTCACGCCGCGCAGCGCGCCTCGAACTCCGCCGGCGTGGCGTGGCCGTGCGCGAACTCCCCCAGGAGCGACCTCAGGCCGCTCAGCAGGGCGGGTCGGCCGACGCGCGCCTCGACGGCCAGCACGCGGTCCAAGTGGGGCGCGTAGGGGCGGTCGGGCAGCGGCTCGCCGGGCAGGTCGTCCCACGGCCGGCCGCCGGGCAGGAACCGCTCGACGAACAGCCTGCTCAGGTACACCGCGAGCCCTTCGACGAGCCACGACGACGTGCTCACGAGGTTGCCGACCCAGGCGTGCGCCACCTCGTGGCTGACCACGGTCATCGCGTAGCGCGGCACGTCGAGCCGGTCGAGCACGACCTGGTCGAACAGCACCAGCCCCGGCGAGGACATCGCCAGCGACGGGAACTCGTGCACGAACACGGCCTCGCACTTCGGGTACGGGTACGGCACGAGCAGGTCCTCGAAGAACTGCACGGCCCTGGCCAGCAGCTCGGTGACGACGGCGCCGTCCACCGCCGCGCGGGACGCCGGGACGTGCACCGAGGGCGTGACGGCGGCGAACGGCCCGGCCGCCGCGGTGACCACGAGCGGCGGGATGGGGTGCGTCGGCTCGAACACCCGCACGGCGCCGGCGCGGTCGCGCAGGGGCGCGTTGGCCAGGCACGTCCAGGACGGCGGCGCGGTCACGGTCAGCGTCACGGGGGCGCGCAGCCGCTGGTCGTCGAAGCAGCACATGGTGCGCGGCGCGGCGTTGGGGTAGCTGCTGGCGTAGAGGTAGACGCACCCGTCGACGGGGTCGGTGACGCGCCGGAACCCCCGGTCGGAGAACGGGAACAGCGCGTCGACCTCCAGCACGTTGGCCGGGCCGAGGTCGGTCAGCGGGGCGTCGCACCGCACCGGCCGGCCGTTCAGCGTGGCGCTGAGCACCTCGGCGGCGGCGAGGTCGACGTAGTCGCGGCCACCGCGGAAGCGGACCGTGGTGCGCCCGCGCACCTCGGGTCCGGCCGGGTCGAGGTGCCAGGTCAGCGCGTAGGAGTCTACTGAGAACACGGTGATCCCCCCGTCCCCCAAAGTAGCCGGGGGACGGGGGTCCCGTCACGCGAGGTCGGGTCCCCGGCGGCGCAGGTCGTCCACCGCGGTCATGGCGTCGCGCAGCTCGGTGAGCCACGTGTCGGCGTGCTCGCCGACCAGGCGCACGGCCCAGGCCAGCGCCTCGGAGCGGGACCGGGCGACGCCGGCGGCGACGAGCGTGTCCAGCACCTTGCGCTCGGGCTGCCGCAGCCGCGTCATCACGGGCGCGGACAGCGTGGTGAACAGCTCCTCCGTGTCGCCGAGCCGGGCGCCCCAGGCGACCTTGCGCCGGTAGCGGTGCTCGGCCTGGCGCGCGATCCCGATCCGCTCCTCGCGGGTCTGCTCGCGGAACCGGCTGATCCGGCCGGACTCGGCGGCGGCGCGCTCGGCGTCGTCGGCGAACCCGTCCTCCAGCGGCGGCAGGACGCCCACCACCACGATCTCCTCGCGGTCGACGCTCACCTCGGGCGCCCCGGTGAACCACCCGTCGGGCAGACGGCCCGCGAACCAGGCCCCCGCGTCGTCCGCCGGCGGCTGGTCGGCCTGCGGCCAACCGCCCTTGCTTCCCCATCCACGTCGCATCCGGCACCACCTCGATTACATGATTACGACGTAACCGACGCTACGCGCGCACCGCGTGAAGTCCAGGCGGTTCCCCGACGGCGAACAGCCCGCCCGCGGGCCGGCGGCTCACCGGCGCGCGGACAGGGCCTCGCGCAGCTCGTCGACCGAGGTGACGGGCCGGTCGCACACGTAGCCGCGGCACACGTAGGCCGCCGCGCGGCCGTCGACCAGCGGCCGGTCCTCCAGCAGCGGCGCGCCGCCGGGTTCGCCGGAGACGACCACGCCGCCGCCGTGCACCCCGGCCCACGCCGCCCGGACCAGGTCGTCGCCGGGGCCGACCACGGCCACCTGCACCGGTCCCAGCGCGAGGGCCTCGGCGACGCTCAGCCAGTGCCCGGCGAAGCGCGGTTCCCGAGCGACGAGCAGCCCGGCCCGCGACAGGGCGGCCTCCGCGGCGTCCCGGTAGCTCGACGGCCCGCCCAGCACGGATGCCGTGACCAGCGCGGACGCCAGCGACGACGCGCCCGACGGCGTGGCGTTGTCCGACGGGTCCGACGGCCGCTGCACGAGCGCCTCGGCGTCGTCGGCGGTGTCGTGGTGGACGCCGGGCCCGTCGCCCGCGAACCGGGCCAGCGCCGTGTCGAGCAGGCCGCACGCCTCGGTGAACCACCGCGCGTCGCCGGTCGCCTGGTGCAGCGCGAGCAGGCCGTCGGCGAGGCAGCCGTAGTCCTCCAGCACGCCCGCCGCCGTGCCCGCGACACCGTTGCGGGACGTGCGCAGCAGCCGGCCGCCGACGACGTGCGTGCCGAGGAGCAGGTCGGCCGCGCGCACCGCCGCGTCGACCCAGCGGGGCTCGCCGAACACCGCGCCCGCCTCGGCCAGGGCCGCGACCGCCAGGCCGTTCCACGCGGTCACGACCTTGTCGTCGCGGCCCGGCTGCGGCCGGCGGGACCGCACGGCCAGCAGCCTCGCGGCCAGCTCGGGGTCGGCCTCGCCGAGGAGCCGCAGGGTGGACGTGCCGTGCTCGAACGTGCCCTCGTCCGTGACGCCGTACAGCGCGGCGGCGCGGGCGCCCTCGGCCAGGCCGAGCGCCTGGACCAGCTGCGCGGGCGTCCACACGTACGTGGCGCCCTCGACCCCGTCGGTGTCGGCGTCGAGCGACGCGGCGAACCCGCCCTCGGGCGTGCCGAGGTCGCGGAGCAGGAACTCGGCGGTCTCCCGCGCCACCCGCGCGTGCGCCGGGTCGTCGTCGCGGCGGGCCAGGTGGGTGTAGACGCGCAGCAGCAGGGCGTTGTCGTACAGCATCTTCTCGAAGTGCGGCACGACCCACGCCGCGTCCACCGAGTACCGCGCGAACCCGCCGGCGAGCTGGTCGTAGAGGCCGCCGGAGGCCATCGCGGCGCACGTGGCGCGCGCCATCGACAGCGCCTGCACCGACCCGGTGCGCTCGTGGTGGCGCAGCAGGAACTCCAGCACCATCGACGGCGGGAACTTGGGCGCGCCGCCGAACCCGGCGTCGGCCCGGTCGAAGTGACCGAGCAGCGACACCACCGCGCCCGACAGCACCTCCTCGTCCACAGTGGACTGCGGAAGGGGCTGGACCGCCAGCTGGGAGACGATCCCGGCGGCCGACTCGCGCACCTCGTCGCCCTGTTCGCGCCAGGCGTGCTCGACGGCCTCCAGCACCTGCCGGAACGACGGCATGCCGGCGTGCGGCGCGGGCGGGTAGTAGGTGCCCGCGTAGAACGGCTCGCCGGCGGGGGTGAGGAAGCACGTCATGGGCCACCCGCCGTGCCCGCTCAGGGCCTGCGTGACGGCCATGTAGACGGCGTCCACGTCCGGCCGCTCCTCACGGTCGACCTTGACGTTGACGAAGTGCTCGTTCATGTACGCGGCGGTCTCCGCGTCCTCGAACGACTCGTGCGCCATGACGTGGCACCAGTGGCAGGCCGCGTAGCCGACGCTGAGCAGCACCGGTACGTCCCGCTCGCGCGCCTCGGCGAACGCCTCGGGCGACCACTCCCACCAGTCGACCGGGTTCTCGGCGTGCTGGAGCAGGTACGGGCTGGTCGAGGACGCGAGCCGGTTCGTCATGGACCCACGGTAATTCCCCCGCGCCGGGCCGACCGCTCGGCGAGACTGTCCCCGTGATCGACGAACCGACGCGGCAGCCGCACGACCTGCGCCACCTGACCGGCCCGTTCGACGTGGTCGGCGACGTCCACGGGTGCCGGGTCGAACTCGACCACCTGCTGCGCGAGCTGGGCCACTCGCCCGACGGCGGGCACCCGGAGGGTCGCACGGTCGTGTTCCTGGGCGACCTCGTCGACCGCGGGCCGGACACGCCGGGCGTGCTGCGGCTGGCCATGGGCATGGTGGAGGCGGGCACCGCGCTGTCGGTGCGCGGCAACCACGAGGAGAAGCTGGTGCGCGCATTGCAGGGACGCAACGTCCAGGTCGCGCACGGCCTGCGCGAGTCGCTGGACCAACTGGCGCGCGAGACCCCGGCGTTCCGCGCCCGCGTGCTGGAGTTCTGCGACTCCCTGGAGCCGCACCACGTCCTCGACGGCGGCCGGCTCGTCGTCGCCCACGCGGGACTGCCCGAGCGCTACCACGGCGTGCGGTCGCCGAAGATGCGCGCGCTGGCCCTGTGGGGCCAGTCGACCGGCGAGCACGACGAACGCGGCTTCCCCGTGCGCCACCCGTGGGCGCGCGAGTACTCCGGCGCGGCGATGGTCCTCTACGGACACACGCCGGTCGAGGAGCCCGAGTGGGTCAACGGGACGCTGTGCCTGGACACCGGCTGCGTGTTCGGCGGCCGGTTGACCGCGCTGCGCTACCCGGAGCGCGAGCTGGTCTCCGTGCCGGCCCGGCGCACCTGGTACGAGCAGGCGCGGCCCTAGTCCTTCTTCGCGACCCCGGCCCCGGCGTCGGTGCCGGTCCTGGTACCGGCCTCGGCGTCCGGCTCGTCGAACGACGCGGGCAGCTTCTTCAGGTGCTTGTTCATCGAGCGCACCAGGAAGAACACGGCGATGAAGAACAGCACGAGGACCAGGAGGCCCAGCGGGGAGGACTTGCCGAAGTCCTCCTGCTGGCCACCCGGGTCCTTGTCGGTCGACGGCTGCTGCGCGAGCACCAGCGCCGTGGTCCCCTCCGCGGGGACCGGGGCGAGGGCGGGCAGGGCCGGAAGGATCGGGGTCGTCACGCGGTCACCTTCTCCCGGACGCCCGCGAACAGGTCGTCCTCCGGCACGGTGCTGTCGACCAGCGACCTCGCCAGCTCGTACTCCTCCGTCGGCCACACCTCGCGCTGCGTCTCCAGCGGCACGGCGAACCAGCGGCTCGTCGGGTCGATCTGGGTGGCGTGGGCCTTCAGGGCCTCGTCGCGGACCGGGAACCAGTCCGCGCACTCGACCTGCGTGGTGACCCGCTCCATGACGTCGGGCCGGTCCGCGCCCCACCCGGCCAGCCACTCGGCGTACGGCGACTCCTCGCCGGCCGCGAGCAGGGCCTCGTGGAACGCCATCAGCTTCGCGCGGGAGAAGCCGTGGCTGTAGTAGAGCTTCAGCGGCTGCCACGGCTCGCCCAGGTCGGGGTAGCGGTCGGGGTCGCCCGCCGCGTCGAACGCGGCGACGGACACCTCGTGGCAGCGGATGTGGTCGGGGTGCGGGTAGCCGCCGTTCTCGTCGTAGGTGACGATCACGTGCGGGCGGAACTCGCGGATGACCTGGACCAGCGGCGGGGTCGACTCCTCCAGCGGCACGAGCGCGAAGCAGCCCTCGGGCAGCGGCGGCAGCGGGTCGCCCTCGGGCAGGCCCGAGTCGACGAAGCCCAGCCAGCGGTGCCGCACGCCGAGGATCTCGGCGGCGCGCGCCATCTCGGCGCGGCGGATCTCCGCCATGTTCTCCAGCACCTCGGGGCGGTCCATGGCGGGGTTCAGGATGCTGCCCGCCTCACCGCCCGTGCAGGTGACGACCATGACCTCGTGGCCCTCGGCGACGTAGCGGGCCATCGTGGCGGCGCCCTTGCTGGACTCGTCGTCGGGGTGCGCGTGCACCGCCATCAGGCGCAGCTTCTCAACCATGACGGTGGTGCTCCTCCTCCACTACCCGGTCCCGGGGACCTGGCGGACGGGGCCGATCTGCCCCCTGCGACACTCAACCGGTCGCAAGCGGTCATTGTTCCCCACGGGCAGGAAGGCGTTCGCACGTGGCACTGCCCGAAGGTCGGTACGGCGCCCGGCGGCGCCCTCTCCCGAAGTGGGCGCGCTGGTCACTCCCCGTGATCGCGGTGCTGGTCGGCGGCGTCATCGCCTGGGTGGGCTACCGCAACCTCGGCACCATGCCTGTGGAGGCGAAGCAGACCGCGTTCACGGTGCGGGACGACAACGCGGTGGAGATCACCTTCGAGGTCGTCCGCGAGACACCGGAGCAGGCCGTCGTGTGCATCGTCCGGGCGCGCTCCGAAGACGGCGACGAGTCCGGCCGGCACGAGGTCCTCGTCCCCCCGGGAGCCCGCACGGTCCGCGAGAAGACCGTGCTCAGGACGTCGAAACCACCCGTCACCGGAGAGGTCTTCGGCTGCTCGTACCAGGTCCCGCCCTACCTGTCCACGAGGTAGCGGCCAAGCGGGTGATCTGCGCTTTCGGCGGCCGATCCGGGAACAAAACACCGTCGCCGAACGTTCAGTGCGTGTTACTCTGGCCTTTCAGCACGGCCCCGACGCGGGCCGTGTTTTTCCGTTCCGGGTTGGTGCGCCCGGGAACAGCCAGCCCACGCCGTGGGCCGGCGCAAGACAAGGAGTTGGTGACCGTGAGCGACACTGAGGTGACCTGGTTGACCCAGGAGGCCTACGACCGGCTCAAGGGAGAGCTGGACGAGATGATCGAGAACCGCCCGGTCATCGCCGCGGAGATCAACGCGCGTCGGGAAGAGGGTGACCTCCGCGAGAACGGTGGTTACCACGCCGCCCGTGAGGAGCAGGGCAAGCAGGAGGCCCGCATCCGCCAGTTGCAGGAGCTGCTGCGCGTCGCGAAGGTCGGCGAGGCGCCGACGGTCGCGGGCATCGCCGCACCCGGCATGGTGCTCACGGTGCGTTACGCCGGGGACGACGAGACCGAGGAGTTCCTGCTCGCCACCCGCGAGGAGGGCGCGCACGGCGCGCTGGAGGTGTACTCCCCCTCGTCCCCGCTGGGCAAGGCGTTGCTCGGCGCGAAGGACGGCGAGACGCGGGAGTACGAACTGCCCAACGGCAGCACGATGAAGGTGACGCTCATCAAGGCGGTGCCCTACGCGGGCTAGCCCCACAGACACCGGGAGGGGCGGCCACCACGCGGAGGTGGCCGCCCCTCCTGCTCGTCGGGCGCCGGTTCAGCGGATGCGCTCCAGCAGGGGGCGCACGCGGGGCGGGACGGGCGTGGACAGGGCGATCGAGGTCGAGAGCCGCTGCACGCCCGGCACGTCCACGATCGAGTCGATCACCCGTTGCAGGTCGGCGTTCGAGCGGGCCACGAGGCGCGCGAACAGGTCGCCCTGGCCGGTGGTCGCGTGCACCTCGCACACCTCGTTGATGGCGGCCAGGCCGTCGCACACCTCCTGCCGCCTGCCCTGGGCGATCTCCAGCACGGCGAACGCGGTCAGCCCGTAGCCCATCGCGGCCAGGTCGAGCGCCGGCGGGAAGCCGGTCAGCACACCCCGTGCCACCAGCCGGTCCAACCGCGCCTGCACCGTGCCGCGCGCCACCCCCAGCCGGCGCGAGCACTCCAGCACGCCCAGCCGCGGCTCGTCGGTGAGCAGCAGCAACAGCCGCGCGTCGAGCGCGTCCACGACCTGGTCAGAGTGTTCAACCTGCTCGCGTTCAACCATGGCGCACTATACAAAACGACCAGTGAAACAACGGACTGTTGCTCACCCTGACCAGCGTGCACATCCTGGGAGCATGACGCAGCAGCTTGACGACGTGAGCTACGACCAGCTCCGCCAACTCGTGGGCCTGGTCGACTACGACGGGACGCGGGACCCGTTCCCCGTCCGCTCCATGGACGCCGTGGTCTTCGTGGTCGGCAACGCGACCCAGACCGCGTGGTTCTACCAGGTGGCCTTCGGGATGCAGCTCGTCGCCTACGCCGGCCCCGAGACCGGGCAGCGGGACCACAAGTCCTTCGTGCTCAAGTCCGGGTCCGCGCGTTTCGTGATCAACGGCGGCGTCTCGCCCGACAGCCCGCTGCTCGACCACCACCGGCGGCACGGCGACGGTGTCGTCGACCTCGCCCTGGAGGTCGCCGACGTCGACCGGTGCGTCGAGCACGCGCGCAGCCAGGGCGCCACCGTGCTCGTGGAGCCGCACGACCTCGGCGACGAGCACGGCACCGTGCGGGTGGCGTCCATCGCGACGTACGGCGAGACCCGCCACACCCTGGTCGACCGGTCGAAGTACACCGGCCCCTACCTGCCGGGGTACGTGGCGAAGGAGAGCACGGTCGAGCGCCCCGAAGGCGCCCCGAAGCGCCTCTTCCAGGCGGTCGACCACTGCGTGGGCAACGTCGAGCTGGGCCGGATGGACTACTGGGTCGAGTGGTACAACCGCGTCATGGGCTTCGTGAACATGGCGGAGTTCATCGGCGACGACATCGCCACCGACTACTCGGCGCTGATGTCGAAGGTCGTCTCGAACGGCAACCACCGGGTCAAGTTCCCGCTCAACGAGCCCGCGATCGCGCGGAAGAAGTCGCAGATCGACGAGTACCTTGAGTTCTACGAGGGCGCGGGCGTGCAGCACATCGCGCTCGCCACGAACGACATCGTGACGACGCTGAAGGCGATGCGCGCGGCGGGCGTGGAGTTCCTGGAGACGCCGGACTCGTACTACGACGACCCGGAGCTGCGGGCCCGCATCGGCGAGGTGCGGGTGCCGATCGAGGTGCTCAAGGAGCACCGCATCCTGGTCGACCGCGACGAGGACGGGTACCTGCTCCAGATCTTCACCAAGCCGATCGGCGACCGGCCGACCGTGTTCTACGAGCTGATCGAGCGGCACGGGTCGCTGGGCTTCGGCAAGGGCAACTTCAAGGCCCTGTTCGAGGCGATCGAGCGCGAGCAGGAGCGCCGCGGCAACCTGTGACGGGTCCCGGCGGAACTCCGCCGGCGCTCCCCGCGTTGTGGCAGGCGACGGGCCGGTCCGGGTACCCCCGGGCCGGCCTTTCCTGTAGGAAGGCTGACGATGCCCTACCCGGTGCTCCGGGACCGGTACCCTCGGTGGTACCTCGCACAGCATTCACCTGGAGGGTGGCATGGCGCTCGCGGTTCGGGTCACCGCGGTGCTCCCGCTCGTCGGAGTGGTGGCCACGGCCGCGGCGCTGACCGGTGCGGCCTTCTTCTCCGTGGCCCACGCCGGCTGCGCGGAGACCGGCCGCTTCGTGGAGCGCGGGGGCGTGGTCGAGTTCGTCGGCGGGTGCGTGGACGCCGAGGACCTGCCGACCGTCCCGCCCCGCGTCGACAACGCGCGGCTCGGCGACGCCAAGCCGTGAGCCGGCCCTCCCGCCCCTGACGCGCGGAGGTCGGCGCAGGCAATCCGTCGTGGCGCGCGCCGGTGTGCGCGATAGTGGTGTCATGTGTCGCAACATCAGGGTGCTCCACAACTTCGAACCACCCGCCACCGACGACGAGGTCCAGGCCGCGGCCGTGCAGTACGTGCGCAAGGTCAGCGGCGCGACCCGCCCCTCCTCGGCCAACCAGGAGGCGTTCGACGCGGCGGTCGAGGCCGTCGCGGAGGCCACCCGCGTGCTGCTGGACGCGCTGGTGACGAAGGCCCCGCCGCGCGACCGCGAGGTGGAGGCCGCGAAGGCCAGGGAACGCGCGGCCGTGCGCTACGGCCCCCGGTGAACGCCCGCGGCCGACCGGGCGGGCGCCCGGTCGGCCGCGGGGAACCCGGACCGGGTCAGTCGAGCGCGGCGACCAGGTCCGCCACCAGGTCGTCGGCCGACTCGATGCCGACGGAGAGGCGGACCAGGTCGGCGGGCACCTGGAGCAGGGAGCCCGCGGTGCTGGCGTGCGTCATGCGACCCGGGTGCTCGATCAGGGACTCGACGCCGCCCAGCGACTCGGCCAGCGTGAACAGCTCCGTGCGGGAGCACACGCGCAGCGCCGCCTCCTCGCCGCCCTCGACGGTGAACGAGATCATCCCGCCGAAGCGGCGCATCTGCTTCGCCGCCACGTCGTGCCCCGGGTGGTCGGGCAGGCCCGGGTAGAGGACGCGCGTGACCCGGGGGTGCCTGAGCAGCGCCTCGGTGACCTTCTCGGCGTTGTCCGAGTGCTTCTCCATGCGCACCTCGAGGGTCTTGATCCCCCGCAGCGTCAGCCACGCGTCGAACGGGCCGGGCACCGCCCCGGCGCCGTTCTGGAGGAACCCGAACGCCGCGTCCAGGTCGTCGTCCGAGGTCACCAGGGCGCCGCCGACGACGTCGGAGTGGCCGCCCACGTACTTGGTCGTCGAGTGCAGCACGACGTCCGCGCCCAGCTCCAGCGGGCTCTGGAGGTACGGCGAGGCGAACGTGTTGTCGACCACCAGCCGCGCGCCGGCGGAGTGCGCGACCTCGGCCAACACGGCGATGTCGGCGATGTTGAGCAGCGGGTTGGTGGGGGTCTCGACCCAGATCACCCTGGTGTTCGGCCGCACGGCGGCGCGCACCGCGTCGACGTCGGACAGCGCGACGGGCGTGTGCTCGACGCCCCACTGCGACAGCACCTTGTCGATGAGCCGGAACGTGCCGCCGTAGGCGTCGTTCGGGATGACGACGTGGTCACCGGGCCGGCACATCGCGCGCAGCGCCGTGTCGGTCGCGCCCATGCCGGAGGCGAAGGCACGACCGTGCCGCCCGCCCTCCAGCGCCGCCAGGCACTCCTCCAGCGCGGCACGGGTGGGGTTGCCCGTGCGGGAGTACTCGAAGCCGCCGCGCAGGCCGCCGACGCCGTCCTGCGCGTAGGTCGAGGTGGCGTGGATCGGCACGATGACCGAGCCCGTGGTCGGGTCGGGCGCCTGCCCTGCGTGGATGGCCCTGGTCGCGAAACCGTGGTGACCGCTGTCCGTCATGCGCTCAAGGGTACGACCCGCGGAAAAAGCAACCGCCCGCCGGCTGACGACCGACGGGCGGTTGGGTGAAAAACGGACTACCTCACCACTGCTGGGGCGGCTGCTGCTGGCCGGGCTGGCCGTACTGGCCGGGCTGCTGGCCGTACTGGCCGGGCTGGCCCGGCAGCTGACCGGGCTGACCGTACTGCCCCGGCTGGCCCGGCTGTCCGTACGCCTGCTGCCCCGGTTGGCCGTACTGGCCGGGCTGGCCGCCGGGCTGGCCGTACCCGCCGGGCGACGCCGTCTCCGGGGCGTTCACCACGACCGTCTTCATGATCTTGTCGGCCCACGTCTGCTTCTTCGGCTCCCACAGCGGCGCGAAGTAGCCCGCGTAGCAGGGGATGCCGTCGACGACGTGGCACAACTGGCGCACGAACGCGTTGCCGAAGCCGACGGGCCGGCCGGTCTCCTCGCTGACCAGCTTGATCTTCGCGAGCTTCTTGCCGTACGACTGGCCGGTGGTGCCCTGGAGGTACAGCGAGTTGTAGATCGCGAAGGCGATCACCGCCAGGTACCCGATGCCGCCGACGACCAGCGTCACGGTCGGGTCGCCGATGGCCAGGGTGAGGAGCACCACCAGGCCGACGACGACGGCGGGGGCCAGGCCGTCGATGAGGAAGCCCATGGCGCGGGAACCCCACTCGGCGTAGCCGCCGGCGGGCGCCGGGTACCCGGCGGGCTGTCCGTAGCCGGGCTGGCCGTAGGGCTGCTGGCCGTACTGCTGGGGCTGTCCGTAGCCGGGCTGGCCGTACGGCTGCTGGCCGTAGGGCTGCTGCTGCCCGTACTGCGGCGGTTGCTGGCCGTACTGCGGGGGCTGCTGACCGTAACCGGGCTGGCCGTAGGGCTGCTGGCCGTACTGCGGCGGCTGCTGCCCGTACTGCGGCGGCTGCTGCGCCGGGAAGCCGCCGGACGCCGACGCCGGCTGTGCCGGGAAGCTGCCGGAACCGGGCTGCTGGCCGAAGCCGGGCGTGGGCTGCTGCGTCGCACCGGGCGACACGACCTGCGTGGCCTCCGGGTTGGCCGCGGGCTGCTGGCCGGTGGTGGGCTGGCCGGTGGGCATCACGTGGGTGGCTTCCGGGGGCGGGAACGCAGGGGACTGCCCGCCGCTCGGCACGACCTGGGTCGCGTCGGCGTTCGCGGGCTGGGCGCCCTGCCCCTGCTCCTGCTGGTCGTTGCCGCCGAACTGCTGGTTCCCTGGCGGCTGCGGAGCGTTCATCGGAGTTTCCAACCCCCTTGGCACGGGCCGTAGGCGAGTGAGTCGGTGGCCAACGCTAGCGGATCGCGCCGCCCGGGCCACGGGCAACCGGGCAACGCGTCCACACCTCGCCGGTTCAACGACCAGCGAGGAAACCCAGGATGTCCTGCCGGGTGACCACGCCGGCGGGCTTGCCGTCGTCCAGCACCAGGGCACCGTCCGCTGAGGACAGTGCGGTCATCGCGGAGCTGATCGACTCGCCCGCGCCGATGGTGGGCAGCTTCGGCGACATGTGGCGGTCGAGCCGGTCGGTCAGCTGCGCCTTGCCGGTGAACAGCGAGTCGAGCAGGTCGCGCTCGTTGACGGCGCCCGCGACCTCGGCGGCCATGACGGGCGGTTCGGCGTTGACGACGGGCATCTGGGACACGCCGTACTCGCGCATGATCGCGACGGCCTCGGCGACCGTCTCGTTGGGGTGGCCGTGCACGAGGTCGGGCATGGTGCCGTCCTTGCGGCGCAGCACGTCGCCGACCGTGGCGCCGGAGGTGTCGGGCGACAGGAAGCCGTACTGGGCCATCCACTTGTCGTTGAAGACGCTCGACAGGTAGCCGCGCCCGCCGTCCGGGAGCAGCACGACGATCACGTCGTCGGGCCCGGCGGTCCGGGCGACGCGCAGCGCGGCGGCGACGGCCATGCCGCACGAGCCGCCGACGAGGAGCCCTTCTTCCCGGGCGAGCCGGCGGGTCAGCTCGAAGGAGTCGGCGTCGGACACCGGGACGATGTCGTCGCACACCGAGCGGTCGTAGGCGTCGGGCCAGAAGTCCTCGCCGACCCCCTCGACGAGGTAGGGCCGGCCGGTGCCGCCGGAGTAGACGGAGCCCTCGGGGTCCGCGCCGATGACCTTGACCCGGCCGCCGGAGGCCTCCTTGAGGTAGCGGCCGGTGCCGGAGATGGTGCCGCCGGTGCCGACGCCCGCGACGAAGTGGGTGATGCGGCCCTCGGTCTGCCGCCACACCTCGGGGCCGGTGCCGTGGTAGTGGCTGGCGGGGTTCTCCGGGTTGGCGTACTGATTGGGCTTCCAGGCGCCGGGGATCTCGGCGACGAGCCGGTCGGAGACGTTGTAGTAGGAGTCGGGGTGCTCGGGCGCGACGGCGGTGGGGCACACCACGACCTCGGCGCCGTACGCCTTGAGCACGTTGCGCTTGTCCACCGACACCTTGTCCGGGCAGACGAAGACGCACCGGTAGCCCTTCCGCTGGGCCACGAGCGCCAGGCCGACGCCGGTGTTGCCCGAGGTGGGCTCGACGATCGTGCCGCCGGGCTTGAGCTCGCCGCTGCGCTCGGCCGCCTCGACCATGCGCAGCGCGATGCGGTCCTTCACGCTGCCGCCGGGGTTGAGGTACTCGATCTTGGCCAGCACGAGGGGCCGGAGCCCTTCGGCCACCGCGTTCAGCCTCACCAGCGGGGTGTTGCCGACCAGGTCGACGACGCTCTCGACGTACTCCACGACGGCCCTTCCACTTCTTGAGACGACCCGCTGAGCGTATATCGCGGCAGCGGCCGCCGGCCCGGTGGACGATGGACGGGCGAGGTGGGAGGGGGGTCGGACGCGGCGTCGTTGGTCACGAGTGGTGGCCGCGCTGAACAGGCGTTAACTAGGCTGCACGTCACACGCCGCGGCGAAACAAAGGAGTTCCGTGATGCCGGAAGCCGTGATCGTCTCCGCCGCCCGGTCGCCCATCGGGCGCGCGGGCAAGGGATCGCTCAAGGACGTGCGCGCCGACGACCTCACCGTGCAGGTCCTCGAGGCCGCGCTGGCGAAGGTCCCGGAGCTGGACCCCGCCGACATCGACGACCTCATGCTCGGCTGCGGGCTGCCCGGCGGTGAGCAGGGCTTCAACATGGCCCGCGTCGTCGCCGTGCTCGCCGGGCACGACAACCTGCCCGGCACCACCGTCACCCGCTACTGCGCGTCCAGCGTGCAGACGACCCGCATGGCCCTGCACGCCATCAAGGCGGGCGAGGGCGACGTGTTCGTCAGCGCGGGCGTCGAGACCGTGTCGAGCTTCGCCCGGGGCTCGTCGGACTCGTGGCCCGACACGCACAACCCGCTGTTCGCCGAGGCCGAGGGCCGCACGGCGACGACCGCCCAGGACGGCGCGGACGAGTGGGTGGACCCGCGCGAGAACGGCTCGCTGCCCGACATCTACATCGCCATGGGCCAGACCGCCGAGAACCTCGCCCGCCTCAAGGGCGTCTCCCGCCAGGAGATGGACGAGTTCGGCGTCCGCTCGCAGAACCTCGCCGAGCAGGCCATCGCCAACGGCTTCTGGGCCCGCGAGATCACCCCGATCACCCTGCCGGACGGCAGCACGGTGTCCGCCGACGACGGCCCGCGCGCCGGCGTCACCCTGGAGGGCGTCTCCGGGCTCAAGCCGGTGTTCCGGCCCGACGGCCGCGTGACCGCGGGCAACTGCTGCCCGCTCAACGACGGCGCGGCGGCCCTGGTGGTCATGAGCGACACCAAGGCCAAGGAGCTGGGCATCACGCCGCTGGCGCGGATCGTGTCGACCGGCGTGTCCGGGCTGTCGCCGGAGATCATGGGGCTCGGCCCGGTGGAGGCGTCCAAGCGGGCGCTGAAGCTCGCGGGCCTGTCCATCGGCGACATCGACCTGGTGGAGATCAACGAGGCGTTCGCCGCGCAGGTCATCCCGTCCTACCGGGACCTGGGCATCGACCTGGACCGGCTGAACGTCAACGGCGGCGCGATCGCGGTGGGCCACCCGTTCGGCATGACCGGCGCCCGGATCACCACGACGTTGATCAACTCGCTGCGGTTCCACGACAAGCAGTTCGGCCTGGAGACCATGTGCGTGGGCGGCGGCCAGGGCATGGCGATGGTGATCGAGCGGCTCAGCTAGGACGTGCCACGGGGTCGTGAACGTAGAACTCACGGGCCCTGGACGTACGACTCGCGGGGCCTGGACGTACGACACTCGGTGGACGACGAGGGCGCCCCGGCCGATCGGCCGGGGCGCCCTCGTCGTGTGCGCGGTGCGGGAGGTCAGTCGCCGCTCTGGAGGTAGGAGAGCAGGCGCAGGATCTCCAGGTAGAGCCACACCAGGGTGGTCATCAGGCCGAACGCCGCCCACCAGGCCCACTTCGACGGGACGCCCGAGCGGATCATCTCGTTCGCCGACTCGAAGTCGAGCAGGAAGTTGAACGCGGCGATGCCGATCACGATGAGCGAGAACACGATGGCGAGCGTGCCGCCGTCGCGCAGGCCCATGTTGACGCCGAACAGGCCCATCACCAGGTTGCCGAGCATCAGCACCGCGGCGCCGACGGTCGCGCCGATGATCCACTTGGTCAGGCGCGGCGTGACGCGGATCGCACCCGTCTTGTAGACCACGAGCATGGCGCCGAAGACACCGAACGTGCCGAGGATGGCCTGCCAGGCGATGCCCGGGAAGAAGCTCTCGAACACACCGGTGATGCCACCGAGGAACACGCCCTCGGCCGCCGCGTAGGTCAGCACCAGCGGAGCGCTCGGCTTCCGCTTGAAGATGATGACCAGCGACACGACCAGGCCGATGATGAGGCCCGGCAGCATCAGCGCGAAGGGCGCGACCTGGCCGGACAGCACCAGCCACGCCGAGATGAAGCCGGTGACCAGGGTGAGCGCGAGGGTCATCGCGGTCTTGGTCACCACGTCGTCGATGGTGATCGGGCGCTCGCCGGCGACCGGCGGCGCGCCCTGGTAGCCGCCGTACTGCTCGGCCCCGTACTGCTGCTGCCCGTACGGCTGGTCGTAGGGCTGGCCGAATCCTGCCTGCTGTCCGCCGCCTGTCGGCAGGTTGCGGAACGCGGGGTTGCTGGTGGTGCGCACCTCGTCCTCCTGTGGCGTTCTTACGCCGTCACGGGGTCCAACGACCACACGAGTCGATTCGTTCCCGTCGGGTAAAAGTGACTTTACTCGGGCTGTCGATCTCACATCCACACCCCTGTGGCGGAGCGTAGTCGGAGATCCACCCCCCTGGAGGCTTGTCGCGGCGATCACCCACCCGTAAGGCTGCCAGCGGCAGCTCTTACGGACGCGCCCGAGGGGTAACTGAAAATCATGAGGCGGAGACGACTCGCCGGTGCCGCGTTGGCCGCCGGCGTGGCCCTGCTCACCCTGCCCGCCACGGCGGACGCCGATCCGAAGGAGGGCCTCGGGTACGAGGTGGCCGCCCAGGGCTACCAGGGCAAGCCCGCGGGCCGGGGGGACTGGCTCGGCTCCTACGAGTGGAACGGCCAGCGCGTCTGGTGCGTGCAGTACTCGCTGCTCGCCCCGGACAGCGACGTCCCCTACAAGGACGGTGACGAACTGCTCACCAAGGGCGGCGCGCCGCTGCCCGCCGACCTCGCCGCGAACATCTCCTACCTCCTGCTCCGCTACGCGAACACGACCTCGCCCGACGAGGCCGCCGCGCTCGCGCACCTGCTGCACACGTGGACGGCGGCCCCGGACCCCGCGCGGGGCATCTCACTGGACCCGGCGAGCGACTTCCGGCACATCGCCTACAACGAGCAGTTCCACTACGACCAGCTGGGCAGGCCCGAGTTCGGGCAGGCGCAGAAGGCGGTGGACCGGCTGCGGGCCGACGCCGAGGCCAACCGCGGGCCGTGGGCGGCCAAGGTCAGCGCGCCGGAGGAGGACCAGGTCATCGGCAGCCCCGACACGTGGGTGGTGGACGTCACCAAGACCGGTGGCGGCCAGGTCACCGGCCTGCCGGTGACCGTCGAGCTGACCGACGCCACCCTGGAGGACGGCTCGACCACGGGGCAGCTCACCACGCCGACCGACGGCGAGGCGCTCGCCGTGAAGGTCGTGCCGACCGGCCCGAACCCGTCGTTCAGCGTCTCGCTCAACGGCCCGGCCGACCGGCCGCGCGTGCAGGTCCCCGCGAACAACGCGGACATGCAGCGGATCGTCACCACCGGCGGCGAGAAGCCGCTGGCGGCGAACGCGTCGACCACCGCGAAGACCGCGCCCGGCGTCGTCCAGGTCGCCAAGACCGACGAGGAGACCGGCAAGGCCATCGCGGGCGTGGCGCTGAAGGTCACCGCCGCCGACGGCACGACGCCGGCCAAGCGGCAGGACGACACGGACCTGACCGGCCCCGAGGGCCAGCCGATCGTGCTCCAGAGCGGCGCGGACGGCCTGGCGACGGTGCCGGACCTGCGCACCCCGCAGGAGATCTGCGTCATCGAGGTCGCCGCGGCCAAGGGCTACCAGGAGCACTTCGACCCGAACGCCCCGCCGAAGGCGTGCGGCCGGGTGGAACCCGGGCAGACCCTGTCCGTGGCGCTGAAGAACAAGCCGGACAAGCCGATCGTGCCCATCACGATCCCGGCCGGCGCGGACGGCGCGGGCGTCGTGGCCACGGCGTCGTTCACGTCCGAGGTGCGCACCGGCGGCCTGGTCGGCTTCGGCGGCGTGCTGCTGGTCGGCGTCGCGCTGCTGGGCCTGCTGGCCCGGCGTCGGGCCGCCGAGCGGGCCTGAGACCGGATGACGCGCACGTGAGAGCACTGGTGACCGGCGTGGCGGTGGCGGCCCTGCTCGCCTCCGCCGCGCTGGTCGTCACCCGTTCCGCCGAGGTCGTGCCCGCCGGGGCACCCGTCCCGGCGGACGCGGTCGTGCCGCACCCGCTGGGCGACAGCGCCCGCTCGGGCCGGGGCGCGGACCTGGCCGGGCTGCCGGTCGGGGCGAACGCGCCCGCGTCGCCCCCGCCGCCGTCCGCGCAGCCGCCCGCCCAGCAGGAGCAACAACAGCAGCAACAGCAGCCGGCGCAGCAGCGGCCCGGCACGGTCCGGCTCCCGCAGGGCGGGCTGGCGACGCTGGTCCGCGAGGAGGTCACCGCCGACGGCGTGCTGCCGGTGCCGGAGGGCGTGGGCGAGGCGACGTGGTGGGGCGTGGACCTGGGCGCGGCCGAGGGCGCCACGGTCCTGGCCGGGCACGTGAACTGGAAGGGCATGACCGGCCCGTTCGACGAGCTGTGGCGCTCGGCCGCGGGGCAGCGGGTCACCGTGGTCGACACCGCGGGGAAGTCCTTCGCCTTCACCGTCACGCAGGTCGAGGCGGTCCGCAAGGACGACCTGCCGAACCGGGCCGTCGAGCTGTTCGGGCCGCGCGGGCCGCACCGGCTGGTGCTGGTGACGTGCGGCGGCCGGTGGGTCGGCGGCGGCACCGGTTACGAGGAGAACCGCGTGGTGATCGCGACGCCGGCGTGACGCGAGGCAACCTCCGACGGCACCGGGTCGTCCTGTGGTTGTGAAGCGATGGGGCTGGTTGTCGACGGGCGTCGCGCTGGCGCTCACCCTCGTGGTGCTGGCCGTGCTGGGCGCCCGCGACCCGGGGCCGACCACCGACGCCGGCGACCTCGCCGCCCCCCTCCCGATGGCGCCGCGCCCCACCGGCGGCACGTCCGCGGCCGCCGCGCCGACCGTCCCGATGCCCGCCACCCCGCCGTCCTGGATGCGCCGGATGCAGCCCGGCGAGAAGCCGCCCCAGTTCGTGCTGTTCTCCTTCGACGGCGCGGCGTCCAAGCCGCACTGGGACCGGATCATGCCGCTCGCCGCCGGCGTGGGCGCGCACGTCACCGGCCTGCTGTCGGGCGTCTACCTGATCCCGGACGACGACGCCGCGACCTACACCGGCCCCGGTCACCGGCCGGGCTACTCGTCGATCGGGTTCGGCGGGTCCCGCGCCGACGTGGAGCTGCGCATCGGCTACCTCAACGCCGCGATCGCCGCCGGCCACGAGATCGGCACCCACTACAACGGCCACTACTGCACGGGCGACGAGCCGAACGTCGGCAGCTGGGACACCGCGCAGTGGAACGACGAGCTGGACCGGTTCTTCGCGATCGTGGAGCAGGCGCGGCAGCGGGGCTTCGCGCTCGACCCGGCGAACGTCCGGGGCGGGCGCACGCCCTGCCTGGAGGGCGACTGGGACCAGGCGTTCCCGGCGATGCGGGGCCACGGCCTGGTCTACGACACCAGCCACGTGAGCCTGGGCGTGGTGTGGCCCTACGTGCGCGACGGCGTGTGGGAGTTCCCGATGCCCGAGGTCCGCGTGCCCGCCCTGGGCAAGCAGGTCGTGATGATGGACTACAACCTCTGGTTCGCGCTCAACGGCGCGAAGGAGGAGCCGCACCGGGCCGCGGACTTCACGCAGGTCGTGCTGGACACGTACCGCTCGGTGCACCAGGCGGCGTTCAACGGCAACCGCGCGCCGATCGTGATCGGCAACCACTTCAACGAGTGGGCCGGCGGGGCGTTCAGCGGTGCGGTGGAGGGGTTCCTCGGCGAGGTGTGCGCGAAGCCCGAGACGGTGTGCGCGACCTACACCGAGGTCGTGCAGTGGATGCAGTTGCAGGACCCGGTGGTGCTCGACCACCTGCGCCGCATCCCGGCCGCGATCAACTGACCCGGGGTCCGCGGGGACGCGAGTCGGGGGGTTGGCCCCACCGCGCCGGCGGGGTCGGACCGGAAGAATCCGGGGCATGACGGACCACGACCTCGTGCGCGACGCCCGCGCCCGGATCGCCCAGGCCGCACGGGGGCTCGTGCGGACACCGCTGTGCCTGGTGGGGCTGCCGCTCGTCCCGCTCCAACTGGTCACCTACCCGATGATCCTGGTGACCGTGGGGGTGCCGCTGCTGCTCCTGGTGACCGCCCTGGTCCGGCGCTACGCCGGGTTCTTCCGCGCCTGGGCGGGGAGGGTGCTCGACACCGAGGTCCCGCCGCCCTACCGGCTGCCCGCCAACCGGGGCCCGATGACCCGGGTCCGCACGATCGCCACCGACCCGGCGACGTGGCGCGACCTGGCGTTCCTGCCGGCGAACGCGGTCGCGGGCGTGTTCTTCGGCGTGCTGCCCCCGGCCCTGTGGCTGGGCGGCGCCTTCGGGTTCCTGGTGCCGCTGCTGTGGCTGGCGGGCGCGCGGGAGGTCGAGTTCAACCTCGTCGACGCCGACACCCCCGGCGGTTTCGTGGTGGCCCCGTTCCTGGGCGCGGCCTACCTGGCGGCGGCCTGGTGGGCCACGCCGCGCGCCGCCGTGCTGCACGCCCGCGTGGTGAAGCTGCTGCTCGCGCCGAGCGCGACCGCCGCGCTCACCGACCGGGTCCGCGCGCTGTCCGACTCGCGCGCCGACACGGTCGACGCCCAGGCCGCCGAGCTGCGCCGCATCGAGCGCGACCTGCACGACGGCGCGCAGGCCCGCCTCGTCGCCCTCGGCATGAGCCTGGGCATGGCCGAGGAGCTGCTGGCCCGCGACCCGCGGGCGGCCCGCGAGCTGCTCGTCGAGGCCCGGCAGTCGTCGTCGCTGGCGCTGGCCGAGCTGCGCGACCTCGTGCGCGGCATCCACCCGCCGGTGCTCGCCGACCGGGGCCTCGACGGCGCGGTGCGCGCCCTGGCCCTGGCGCACCCGCTGCCGGTGGAGGTGGACCTGGAGCTGGACGGCCGCCCCGAGGCGCCGGTCGAGTCGGCCGCCTACTTCGCGGTCGCCGAGAGCCTGACGAACGTGGCCAAGCACAGCGGCGCGACCGGCGCGTGGGTCCGCGTCCGGCACGAGGGCGGCAGGCTGGCCCTGATGATCGGCGACAACGGGCGCGGTGGGGCGGAACCGGCCGAGGGCGGCGGTCTGCGCGGGATCGAGCGCCGGCTCGCCGCGTTCGACGGCACACTCGGGGTCGCGAGCCCGGTGGGCGGGCCGACCATCGTGACCATGGAGCTGCCGTGCGAGTTGTCCTCGGTGAAGACCTCGTCCTCCTCCGGGACGGCCTGATCCGGCTGCTGCGGGCCTACGACTTCGACGTCGTCGAGGCGGTCGGCTCCGGTCCCGCGCTCCTCGACGCCCTCCTCGACCACCGCCCGGACGTGGCGGTGGTCGACGTGCGCCTGCCGCCGACGTTCACCGACGAGGGCCTGCGCGCGGCGATCGAGGCGCGCAAGCAGGTGCCCGGCCTGCCCGTGCTGGTGCTCTCCCAGTACGTCGAGCAGCTGTACGCGCGGGAGCTGCTGTCCGACCGGGGCGGCGCGGTCGGCTACCTGCTCAAGGACCGGGTGTCGGACGTGCGGCAGTTCGTGGGCGCGATCCGCCGGGTCGCCGCGGGCGGCACCGCGATGGACCCGGAAGTCATCACGCAACTGCTCGCGCGGGGCGCGCGCGACCGCCCGCTGACCACGTTGACCCCGCGGGAGCGGGAAGTCCTCTCGCTGATGGCGGAGGGCCGTTCGAACGGGGCGATCGCGACGCGCCTGTTCGTGACGGAGAAAGCGGTCGGCAAACACATCGCGAACATCTTCGGGAAGCTCGGGCTGCCGATGTCCGAGGACGACAACCGGCGGGTGCTCGCGGTCCTCGCCTATTTGGACGGGGTGTAAATCGTTTCTTAGGCTAAGTACCATTCGGTTTCCCACCACGGACCAAGGGGAGCGCATGGCTACGACCGCCGAGTTGGCCGACGAACTGCTCGACCTGGTGTTGTCCCACTCGCCGCTGGGCGCGACGGTGAACGGCGTGCCGGGCTACGACCACCTCCTGCCCGACCACCGGGCCGGGACCGAGGAGGCGATCCGGGCGCGGGCCCTGGACATCGCCGCCCGCGCCCGCGCGCTGCCCGCCGACGACGACCCGGTGACCGCGTCCGTGGTCGTGCGGCAGGCCGAGGCGCTGGTGGACCACCTCGACGCGCGCGGCGTGGAGTACACCATCACCGACTCGTTCTTCGCCCCGGCGGGCGAGGTGCTGACCGTGCTGCCGATGACCGCGCTGTCCGGCGAGGAGTCCGAGCGGGCCTACCTGGACCGGCTGGCCGCGGTGCCGGAGTTCCTGCGCCGGGTGGCGGAGCGGCACCTGGACGGCGCGACGGCGGGCCGCACGCCCGTGCGGCACCTGGTGGACGCGGCCGTCGCGCACCTGGACCGCTACCTGGCCGCCGACGAGGACCCCCTGGCCCGGCCCGCGGGCGGCGAGGCGTTCACCACGCAGCGGGACCGACTGCTCGCCGAGGTCGTGCGGCCCGCGTTCGCCGAGTACCGCGACGTCGTCGCCGGCCTCGACGCCCGGCCCGAGGACCGCGCGGGCCTGAGCTGGCTGCCCGGCGGCGACGCGACGTACGCGGCGCTGGCCCGCGTGCGGACGACGACCGACCGCACGCCGGAGGAGCTGCACCGGACCGGCCTGGACGTGATGGCGAAGCTCCGCGACGAGTACGCCGAGCTGGGCGCCCGCGTGTTCGGCACGTCCGACCCGGCCGAGGTCTTCGAGCGGATGCGCACCGACCCGGAGCTGCGCTGGGCCTCCGAGGAGGAGCTGCTCGGCGCCGCCCGCGAGGCCGTGACCAGGGCGGAGGAGGCCGCGCCGCGCTGGTTCGGCAGGCTGCCGGAGCAGCGCTGCCAGGTCGAGGCGGTGCCCGCCGCCGACGCGCCGGGCGCGCCCACCGCGTACTACATGCCGCCGTCGCTGGACGGGACGCGGCAGGGCACCTACTTCGCGAACACCCACCGCGTCGAGGAGCGGTTCCGCTACCAGGCCGAGGCCATCGCGTTCCACGAGGCCGTGCCGGGGCACCACTTCCAGATCACGCTCGCCCAGCAGCTCACCGACCTGCCGCTGCTGCGCCGCGTCGCCGGCTTCACGGCCTACTCGGAGGGCTGGGGCCTCTACACCGAGCGGCTGGCCGACGAGATGGGCCTGTACTCCTCGGACGTGGCCCGGCTGGGGATGCTGGCGCTGGACTCGATGCGCGCCGGGCGGCTCGTCGTGGACACCGGCCTGCACGCGCACGGCTGGAGCAGGCAGCGGGGCGTGGACTACCTGCGCGAGAACACGCCGCTGGCGCTCGTGGAGATCGAGAACGAGGTCGACCGCTACCTCGCCGCGCCCGGCCAGGCGCTGGCGTACATGGTGGGCAGGCTGGAGATCCTGCGCATCCGCGAGGAGGCCGAGCGGGCGCTGGGCGACCGGTTCGACATCCGGGCGTTCCACGACGTGCTGATCGGCGGCGGCGCCCTGCCGCTGTCCGTGCTCGGCGAGGTCGTCGCCGACTGGGTGCGCGCCCGCGGGTGACGGCACGTGGGGGACCCCGGAACGGGGTCCCCCACGCGGCACGCCGATACCGGTGCGGGTGAAACCGGCACGTCGTATGGGTGCCGTGTTCGGCCACCAGGCGGATGGGTGAACTCGAAGCACGCTTGACGTGCCCCCGACGGGATTCGAACCCGTACTGTGACTCTTTTAAGGAGCCTGCCTCTGCCCATTGGGCTACGGGGGCAGCCGGGAGCTTAAGCCGTTACCCAGCGTTCGTGGGGCGGGTTCACAACAAGTCGCCCGCACGGCTCAATGCCAACCGCTATTGCGCTCATTCGGGTAATGGCCCCAGCGCGCTCATCCCGAGTACGACTTCGTGATAAGCGTCACAGCCGAGTGCCTGTTCCAGCAGCTCATCCCGCAATGCTGCGGTGAAGCCGATACCAAAACCCAGAGCAGAAGCAACCAGATATGCGGTTTGCGACAGATGGCCGACGTCCATTTGGACAACACGGTAAGCCCGTGACGTGTCGTAACGCCATCTAGTCCGTTCGAGCAGTCCGGTGTACGCGATCACCACCGGCGCGCCCCCGACCCAGTCCTGGTCCCCCGCCGCCGCGGCCATCTCCGCCGGCCCCCAGCACACCCCGATCGGCTCCAGCGCGTGCGCGAGCCCGTCGTAGTGGTGCCACCCGTCGTCCAGCCCGACGACGCCGCGCGCGTGCAGGTACAGCTCCACCGGGTGCCGCCCGCCGCCGGACGGGCTGGTCTTGAACACCGTCCCGGTGCGCCCGATGCGCGACCGGGCGGGGGACGGGCCGCCGAGCACGGCCAGCAGCTCGCCCAACCGCGCCGCGGTGACGGGGGCGTCGCCGAACTCGCGCGTCGTGCGACGGGCCAGCAGCACGTCCAGCAGGCCCCGCCCGCCCCAGTCGGGCTCCTCCGGCAGCGGTGGCAGCGGCACGGCGGGGCCGCCGGTGCTGCGGAACGGCGGGGGCGGCGGCTCCACGGCGAGCTTCGCCTCCAGCGCGGCGTCGTGCTCGTCGGAGCCCTGGTACGGGGCGTCGGCCAGGGTGCGGCTGGCGAAGTGGAAGTGCCGGGCCGACGGCCCCCACCCGCGCCAGCCGGCGATCAGGCGGCGCTCCTCCTCGTGGCGCGGCGAGCCCTCCACGACCAGCACGCCCGCCTCGACCAGCTCGTCGACCACCTTGCGCAGCGCGACCCGGTCCGCCTCCTCCAGCGGGGCCAGCAGCTCGTCGACGTCGGTGAACCCGGTGAACTTGCGGCACAGCAGCTCCGCGGTCTCGCTGATCGCGAACTGCCGGTGGTGGAGGTAGTCGTCCCAGACCACGGCGCCGTCCTGGTAGAACAGCGTCGCGTGCTCAGCGACCTTTGCCCGCACCCAGGAGCTCCTTGAACCGCGCCGCCACCCACCCGTGCACGGCCTGCGACACCCGGTCGTCACCGGCGCGGTGCTCGAACCAGCGCCAGTCGCAGTTGACGTTGACCTCCAGGAACACGTGGTCGCCGCCCGCGACGAGCAGGTCGAACGCGGCCACCTGGAGCCGCCAGTGCCGCGCCAGCGCCAGCAGCCGGTCGGCCAGCCCGCGCGACACGTCGACCGGGCTCACCCGGACCGCGCCGGGGTCCACCCACAGCTGCGCCGGGTCCAGCTTGTCCACCTGGAAGGCCAGGCACTCCTCCCCGACCACGAACACCCGCAGCTCGGTCTCGGACGGCACGTACTCCTGCACGATGACCGGCGCGGACTCGGGCACGTCACCGGCGCGGCTGGTCTCCAGCGGGCGCGGGAACAGACCGTGCTGCATGCCGGGGCGCGGTTCGAGCAGGTGGCGGCCGGAGGTCTTGACGATGCACCGCGCGCCGCCGGGCCGGGTGCGACCGGGCCTGGTGGTCACCGCGGTGCGCGGCACGCGCAGCCCGAACGCGGCGGCGTCCGACAGCTGGGTGAGCCGGTCGAGGTGGGCGGTCGCCCGGCTGGGGTTGACGTGCGCCCAGTCGCCCCGGCTGGCCAGCCAGTTCGCCACCGCGCCCCACTGGTCCACGGCGTACGCGCCGGCCAGCGTGCCGGGTTCGACCGGGATGGACGCCAGCTCGAAGTGCCTGCGCCAGACCAGCAGCGGGCGCAGCAGCCAGCGGTCCAGCTCCAGCAGCGGCTGGTCGGTGTAGACGGTGAGGGGGAGGTCCGTCGAGCGGTCGGCGTCGATGCGGGCCATCCGGATGCCGCGCTCGGCGAGCGCGATGGAGAGCTCGTTCATCTCCATGTCGGCGGCGCGGGCCAGGACGAGCACGCAGGGCACGGGACTGCCGTCGCCCTCGTCGACCATCCCGAGCTTGTGCACCTGCTCCTGGAAGTCCAGGTTCTTCGGCTGGGAGCGGAAGAGGTAGTCCTGGCCTTGCAGCAGCAGCGGGGTGGGCCTGACCGGGGGCACGGCTCTGACGGCGTCGGCCGGGGGGACTGGTTCGTCCCCCCGGCCGGCAGCGGTCATGCTCAGTCGTCTTTCTTGCTGTTGAAACGCTTTTCCGCGGTGGCGTACTCCGCGGAGTACTCTGCCAGCGCGCGATCCTCGATCTCACCGCGGCGAAGCTGTGCGGCCAGCTCCTCGAGAGACATCGCGGTCACCTCTCTCCCACTGTGCATCACGCATTCAGGCGATACACCAGCCGTATTCTCGGGTTCACGTTACGCAATGTCAAGACAACAGCGTGGACATTAGCCCGATCGGGCGCTCAAGTTGAGACGCTGAGCCAGACGGCTCCCGCATCACCGCGCCCGAACGGCGGAGCGTCACGAGGACCGTTCGCATTTCAGCTCTTGGTCGCGCGGTCGAACTCGGCCTTCGGCTCGTGGATCTGACCGAGCGCGACGACCTCGCGCCCCGAGAACAGCGCCTGCGTCCAGTCCACGAACACCCGGAACTTCCGGTTGACCGTGGGCATGAACATCACGTGGTAGGAGCGGTGCATGAACCACGCGACGACGCCCTTGAGGCGGATGCCGTACACGTCCGCGACGCCCTTGTAGAGGCCGAGCCCGGCCACCGAGCCCACGTACTTGTGGTGGTAGTCCTTCGGCTTGCCGCCGCGCAGGCTCGCCACGATGTTCTTCGCGAGCAGCTTCGACTGGCGGATGGCGTGCTGCGCGTTGGGCACGCAGGTCGCCGTCGGGTCCTCCTCGGTGCGCGACAGGTCCGGCACGGCCGAGCAGTCGCCGGCGGCCCACACGCCCGGCAGGCCCACGACCTGCATGGCGGCGGTGCACTGCACGCGACCGCGCGGGTCCAGCGGCAGGTCGGTGTCGCGCAGCATCGGGTTGGCCTTCATGCCGGCCGTCCAGATGATGGTGTCCGAGTCGAACTCGGTGCCGTCGTCGAGGACGACGCGGCCGCCCTCCATCGACTTCACCCGGGTGTCGAGGTAGCACGTGATGCCGCGCTTCTCCAGCTGCTCGACCGTGTAGACGCCGAGCCGGGCGCTCACCTCGGGCATGATCCGGTTGGTCGCCTCGACCAGCACCCAGTGCATGTCCGAGTGCTCGAGGCCCTCGTAGTAGCGCAGCGCGTAGCGGGCCATGTCCTCCAGCTCCGCCAGCGTCTCGATGCCCGCGAAGCCGCCGCCGATGACCACGAAGCTCAGCAGGCGCTTGCGCAGCTCCGGGTCGTTCGTGCTGGCCGCCTGGTCCAGCCGCGACAGCACGTGGTTGCGCAGGTAGATGGCCTCACCGATGGTCTTCATGCCGATGCCGACCTCGGGCAGGCCGGGGATCGGCAGGGTGCGCGAGATGGCGCCCAGGGCCGAGACCAGCACGTCGTACTCGAACTCCTCGACGTGGCCGTCGGCGAGCGAGACCGTGACGGTCTTGCGCGAGTGCTCGATCTTCGTCGCGCGGCCGGTGACGACGTGGCAGCGGTTGAGCACCTTGCGCAGCGGCACCACGACGTGGCGCGGCTCGATGGAGCCGGCCGCCGCCTCGGGGAGGAACGGCTGGTAGGTCATGTGCGGCTGGGGGTCGATCACCGTCACGGACGCCTCGCCGGAGCGCAGCTTCCTCTGCAGACCCAGCGCGGTGTACATACCGACGTACCCACCGCCGACGATCACGATCCGTGTGGGTTGCGACTTCACAGCAGCCATACACACATGGTCCCACCGGGAGGGGCACCGGCGCGCATCGACGAGGCCCGTTGTGACCACTGTCGCCGGGTGACGGTGACCACCCCGCCGCTGACCAGGGCGGAGAGGCGAACCCGCTGAGAGGAACGATCCAGACGACCAGCTCGCGCTGAGCCCGGGAGCCCTTTTCCTCAGCCCCTCCGGCGCAGCAGGAGGACCACCCCGACGGCGAGGCCGACGGCGCACAGCAGCCCGATCACCTCGACCGGCGCGTCCGTCCGGCCGCCCGGCGACAGGAGCACCACGCCGCCGAGGGCGAACACCCCCAGCTGCACGCCGGCGAACCTCCTCGCCGGCGCCCTCAACGCTTCCGGGTGAACGCGGGACCGGACCGGCACGAGCGCCGCGTAGGCCGCCAGCAGGTGCAGCAGGTGCAGCAGCACGACCAGCGCGAACACCGCCGGCCAGCGCGGCTCGTCGGACACGAACACGATCGCCGCCGCCGGGTAGGCGATCAGCAGCGCGACCGCCGCGGACGCCGGGATCGCCGCCGCGGCGGCGGCCAGCACCAGGTAGAGGACGAGCGCGAGCCCCTCGACGCCGTTCGCGGCGAGCACCCCGGCCACGGCGGCGCAGACCGCGACGACGGCCGCCCGCAGGGTCCACCCCGGCAGGCCCCGCCCCAGCCGCGCGACCGGTCGCCCCCGGTCGGCCCCGCGGCCCTCCCCCGGGCTCGTCTCCCCCGGGTCCGTCTCCCGTGCGCTCACCGCGCCACCCTCCGCGCCACCCTCCGCGCACCGCGCGCCTGCCGCAGCACGTCCGCGATCGGCGCGCCCCACGCGACGACGGCCACGCCGTGCCGCCGCATCGCCTCCAGCCGCACCTCGTGCTCCAGCCCGACGACCGCCGCCGCGGCCTCGCCCCACGGGGAGTCCCGGTCGGCGCGCAGCGGCGAGGGCAGCACGTCCACCGCCAGCACGACGTTGCCGCGCCGGGCGGCGTGCACGGCCAGCTCCACCGCGTCCGCGTCCAGGAACGTCGACAGCACCACCACCAGCGCGCCGTGCGGCACCTGCTCGGGCCGCAGCACGAGCCGCTGCGCCCACCCGGCGGACCGAGCGCACACCACGAGCTGGTTGCGCAGGCGCAGCAGCTGCCGCCGCCCCGCGCCGGGCCGCACGCCGAGCTGCGGCCGGCCCAGGTCGGCCAGGCCCACCCGGTCGCCCTGCCGCAGGTAGCCGGCGGCCAGCGACGCCGCCGCGCGCACCGCGAGGTCGAGGCTGCCGCCGCGCCGCACCGTGGCGTCGCGCACCGCCGCCGACCACTCGCCCAGCTCCGCGCCCACGTCCAGGCGGGTGTCCAGGGCGAGCACGACGTCCGCGTCGGCCTCCGCGTGGTGCTCGCGGACGTGCAGGTTCGCCCCCGCGGGCGACCCGGCCATCGCGCCGCTGCGCAGCGACACCCGCCAGTCGACGCGCCGCAGCCGGTCACCCGGCTGGAACAGCCGGATGTCGCGCAGCTCCACCGAGTCGCCCGGTCTCCGCGACCGGTGCGCGCCGACCAGGCCCACCGCCCGCGCGGGCAGCAGGCCGGCGGGCAGCGCCTCCACCGGCGGCAGGATCACCCGGCCACGCTCGGGCGCCGTGACGGGACCGTGCACGAGCAGCGCGTCCGGTCCCGCGACCAGGTGGTCGGGCCGCAGGTCGACGCCCTCGCCCCACGCGCCGCGCCGCAGCACGACCTCGATCTCGCGCGGCCCGGCGGCCAGCAGGTGCACCGGGCCGATGCCCTCGCCCGCGGCGGGCAGCCGGATCGCCAGCAGCTCGGCGCCCCGGCCGGGGTCGACCACGACGGCGGACGTCGCCGCGCCGACCTCGCCCGTGCGGGGCAGGCCGCGGACCGCGACCTCGGGCGTGCCGCCGACCGGCGCGGTCAGCGCGAGCAGCGTCGACACCAGCAGCGGCGCGCCGATCAGCACCAGCTCGACCCGGTGCAGCAGCCCTCCGACGACGACCAGGCCGACCCCCAGCGCGAGGCCCCGCACCAGGGCGTCGGTGGCGTGCCAGTGCGCGCCCCGGCCGCCGGTGAACGCCTCCCGGAGCCGCTGGGGCCGGTTCACCTGCTGCTCGCCGGGCCGGGCACCCGCCCCAGCAGCTCGGTGACCACCTCCACGCCCGTGGTGCCGGACGTCCACGTCTCCGGGCGCAGCGTCAGGCGGTGCGCCAGCGCGGGCACCGCGCACTCCTTCACGTCCTCGGGCAGCACGTAGTCGCGGCCGTCGAGCACGGCCAGGGCGCGGGCGACGAGCACCAGCGCCTGCGCGCCGCGCGGTGACGCCCCGACCTCGACGGCGCCGTGCCCCCGGGTCGCCGAAGCCAGGTCGACGCAGTAGCGCAGCACGTCGTCGTCCACGGCGACCCGTTCGACGCCCTGCTGGAGCAGGCGCAGCCGCTCCGTGTCGAGCACCGGTTCCACCTCGGTCTCCTCGCGCTGCCGGACCAGCCTGCGGCGCAGCACCTCGACCTCCTCCTCGGGCGGCGGGTAGCCGATGTCCAGGCGCAGCAGGAACCGGTCGAGCTGGGCCTCCGGCAGCGGGTAGGTGCCCTCGTACTCGACCGGGTTCGCGGTGGCCAGCACGTGGAAGGGGCGAGGCAGCGGGAACGTGCGGCCCTCGACCGTGACCTGCCGCTCCTGCATGGCCTCCAGCAGCGCGGACTGCGTCTTGGGCGGGGTGCGGTTGATCTCGTCGGCCAGCAGCAGGCCGGTGAACAGCGGGCCCTCGCGGAAGGTGAACCCGCGGTCGGCCGGGTCGTAGAGGAACGAGCCGGTCACGTCCGCGGGCAGCAGGTCGGGCGTGCACTGGAGGCGGGTGAACTCCAGCTTCAGCGCCTGCGCGAGGCTGCGCGCCATCAGCGTCTTGCCCAGGCCGGGCACGTCCTCCAGCAGCACGTGGCCGCCGGCGAGGATCGCCGCGAGCGCGAGCCGCAGCGACCGCTCCCGGCCCACGACGACGGTGCCGACGGCGGCCAGCACGGCCTTCGCCTCGGTCGCGATGGCACCGGGCTCGATGGCACCGGGCGTGGGCGCGTTCACAGCTCCTCCAGGAGGTCGACGAGCCTCGCGGGCTCGGGCAGCGGCGCGGTCGGGTCGGTGAGCAGGCGGTGCAGCTCGGGGCCGAGGACGCCGGCCGCCCTCGGGTCGTGCACGTCCGGGATGCCGTGCCGCTGCCGCAACCGGGCCTCGGCGAGGCGGCGCAGGCGCGGCTGGACGCGGGTGGCGAAGCGGTCCTGGTCGACGGCGGCCTCGGCGAGCCGCCCGGCGAGCGCGCTCGCCTGCGTGGTGGTGGCCCCGGCGACGTGCGCGGGCGGCGGCGACCAGACGACGTCGGTGGCGCGCGGCAGGCGTGCGACGAGCAGCGCCACCCCGCCCGCGGGCAGCGCGCACAGCACCGCCCAGTGCACCGGCGCCCCGAACCTGGTCAGCGCGAAGGCGGTGACCGCGGCGGCGGCGGCGGCCAGCACGCAGGCCCGGCCGAGCCCGGCGAGGGGCGTCACCCGAGGTCCCGCACGACGCGCTCCAGGGCCGAGGCGGCCGTGCGGGCGTCCTCCTCGGTCACCTCGGCGGTGCCGAACCGGGCGCGCTGGTAGACGCGCCGCAGCGTGCCCGCCGCGTCCTCGTCGACCCGGTGGCGGGTGAGCAGCTCCCCGGTGAACTCGGTGGGCGTCTGGTGCCCCTTCCGGGGGACCCCGCTGTCCTCGGCGGCGCGTTCCAGCGCGAGCCAGGCGGCGACCACCGCGTCCCCCGGCGGCCCGCCCCGGTTGTCCCGCAGGTCGGCCAGCGCCTCGGCGGCGCGGCGCAGCAGGATCGCGGACGCCTCCGCGCGGCCGGGGTCGAGCACCGGCGCGTCGACCACCCCGCCGCGTCCCGCGCGACGGCGGCGGCGGTGCAGGCCGAGCGAGAGCAGCAGCCCCACCACGACGATCAGCGTCACCGCGACCAGCACGATCAGCAGCGCGGCGAACGACCCGCCGACCACCGAGCCGGCCATGCCGGTGTCCGGCTCGTCGGTGGTGGGCGCGGGCGGCGGCGGGGCGTCGACCGCGCCGCCGGGCAGGTCCGCGTACCGGACCGGCGACGAGCCGCGCGCGGCCAACGCCACCAGGACGAGGGCCGCCCCGGTGAGGAGCACGATCGCGAGCCGGGGCTTCATGGTCCCAGGATGCCGTGCGCCCCACATCACCCGCCCGGCATTCGGCAGAACCCCTACGAGTGAATCCCGGCAGCGATCCTGGCGGCGCGGAGTTCTCGGCGGGATCGCGTGTTCGTGGACGTGTTCCGCCTTCTCCCGCGAAGCAGTCGAGCACCTCCACACCCGCCACCCGTCAAGCCGCCTCGGTGACCCTGTCCCCCGGGGCGAGCACCTCGCCGAGAGAGGCCCGCACCCCTTCAGCGGCGTTCGGCGTGACGGCTTCCTGAGCGGTCCGGGAGTCGGCTGACCCGGAGTTCCACACGGCGTCGGCGGCGGCCCTCAGGTCCTCTCGTCCTCCCTTGTCGTAGACGTGGCGGAAGAAGCGGAGCCTGAGCGCGTGCCCCGCCAGCCCCATCAGCGCTGCTGCGAACGTGGCGACGGCCATCCACAAAGCGAACCTCCGATGGTGAAAACCCTTGAAACAGCAAAGCCCCCCACGGGTACACCCGTGGGGGGCTTCTACGATTTCCCAATCCTGCCAACAGGACGGCGCTCTGTCAACGATCACCGAGTATGAGAACGGGCAACTCACCGCACGCCGGTTCGGTCAAGAACCTACTCCGGCCGCCTCTTTCGCGGCGCGCAGGACGTCGCGCGCCATCGACTGGGTCAGGCGACCCGTGAAGGTGTTCTGCTGGCTGACGTGGAAGCAGCCGAACAGGTGCAGCGGCTCGCCGTCGTCGTGCGCCTCCAGCACCACGTGCGCGCCGTGGCCGAACACCGGGCGCGGGCGGGGGACCGCCCAGCACGACGCCAGCACCGGCAGCAGGGCCTGCCAGCCGAACCCGCCGAGCACGAGCACCGCCCGCAGCGTCGGCCGCAGCAGCTCCAGCTCCCTGACCAGCCACGGACGGCAGTTGTCGCGCTCCTCAGGGGTCGGCTTGTTCTCCGGCGGGGCGCACTTGACCGGGGCCGTGATGCGGGTGCCGATCAGCTCCAGGCCGTCACCGGGGTGCGTGGCGGTCGGCTGGGTGGCCAGGCCCACGGCGTGCATCGCCTCGTACAGGAAGTCGCCCGAGCGGTCGCCGGTGAACATGCGGCCCGTGCGGTTGGCGCCGTGCGCGGCCGGGGCGAGGCCCACGATCGCCAACCGCGCGTCCGCCGGGCCGAACCCGGGCACCGGCCGCCCCCAGTAGACCTGGTCGCGGAACGCGGCCCGCTTGACCCGCGCGACCTCCTCGCGCCACGCCACCAGGCGGGGGCAGGCGCGGCAACTGGTAACGCGTTCGTCCAGGGCGGAAAGGTCGAGCACGGACCTCGGCTCCGATCGTAGAGTTCGACCATGACGGACAAGACCACCGACGAGCAGCCCGAGGACGCCGGGAAGGACTCCGCGCAGGACCTCCCCACCGACGACCTGGTCACCACCCGGCACAGCATCACCGTCAAGCGGCGCAAGCTGAACTACACCACGACCACCGGTCGGGTGGTGCTGCGCCAGGAGGTGCTGACCGAGGGCACGTTCGACGGGCACCAGCCGAAGGCCGAGGTCTTCGTCACCGCGTACACCCTGGACGGCGCCGACCCCGCGCGGCGGCCGGTGACGTTCGCGTTCAACGGCGGCCCCGGGTCCTCCAGCGTGTGGCTCCACCTGGGCCTGCTCGGGCCGCGCCGGGTGGTCTCCGGTGACGTGGGCGACCTGGCGCCCCCGCCGTACGACCTGGTCGACAACGCCGAGACGCTCCTCGCGCACAGCGACCTGGTGTTCATCGACCCGGTGTCCACCGGCTACTCGCGGGCCGTGAAGGGCGAGAAGCCGGGCCAGTACCACGGCTTCCAGGGCGACCTGGAGTCCGTCGGCGAGGTGGTCCGCCTGTGGACGTCGCGCAACGGCCGGTGGATGTCGCCGAAGTTCCTCGCGGGCGAGTCGTACGGCACGACCCGCGCCGCCGGGCTCGCCGACTACCTCCAGACCCGCTACGGCATGTACCTCAACGGGCTGATGCTCATCTCGTCCGTCCTGGACTTCACCACGCTGGACTTCAGCGAGGGCAACGACCTGCCGCACACCCTGTTCCTGCCCACGTACGCGGCGATCGCGCACTACCACGGCCTGCACGGCGACCGCCCGCTGGAGGAGGTGCTGGCCGACGCCGAGGACTTCGCCTCCCGCGACTACCCGTGGGCGCTGGCGCGCGGCAACCGGCTGACCGCCGAGGAGCGCGAGGCCACCGTGACCAGGCTCGCGTCCCTCACCGGCCTGTCGGTCGACTACGTGGACCGCGTGGACCTGCGGATCGAGCACGTCCGGTTCTTCACCGAGCTGCTGCGCGACCGGCGCCAGGTCGTCGGCCGGCTGGACTCGCGCTTCACCGGCCCGGAGGACGACTACGGCCGCGAGCACTTCAGCCAGGACCCGTCGTACTCGGCGATCCTCGGGCCGTACACGGCGGCGCTGAACCACTACGTGCGCGCCGAGCTGGGGTACGAGAACGACCTGCCGTACGAGATCCTGACCGGCAACGTGCGTCCGTGGTCGTACAAGGAGTTCGAGGGCAAGCACGTCACGGTGGCCGACAAGCTGGCGGCGGCGATGCGCGCCAACCCGCACCTGAAGGTCCACATCGCCTACGGGCACCTCGACGGCGCGACCCCGTACTACGCGGCCGAGCACGTGGTGGCGCACCTCCGCGTCCCCGCCGCGCTGCACGCCAACATCGAGCACGCCTACTACCCCGCCGGGCACATGATGTACGTCCACGAGCCCAGCCGCGTGCAGCAGTCGAAGGACCTGGCCGCCTTCGTCCAGTCCGCCTCGAACCGCTGATCCCGTCCCGGCGCGGTGGTCGCGTCACCACCGCGCCGGGACGCGTCAGTCCACGTCGGACGAAACCTGCCCCTCGGGGCCGGACCGCCCGGGGTCACCCGACCGCTCGGGGTCGCCGAGTCGCTCGATGAGCCGGGCGACCGCGGCCAGGGCCACCGGCGAGAGGCCGGCCAGGCGGGCGTTGACGTCCGGCACGCCGTACTTCTCCCCCGCCTCCCGGAGCCGCCGGGCGGCGGCGAGGGCGGCGAGTTGGTCGTCGGCGACGTCGTCCTCGTCGAGGAAGTAGGCGACCCGGACGCCGAAGTAACGGGCCAGGGCCTCCAGCGTCTCGACCTTCGGGTTGACCTCCTGCCCGGTCCGCAGCTTCCACACCGTCGTCCGCGACTTGCCGATGGCCTCGCCGATCACCTGGTCCGCGACGGACGCCTCGCCGTCGCACTTCGCCTTCTCGTCGATCAACCTGCTCAGCGCCTGCGCCAGGGTGCGCCGCGCTCCCGAAGGTGGCACAGGACCTCCTCGTCGTACCCCAACAGCACGTGACACAGATCACATCTTGTTCATTAAACTTTACTCAACGTCTTGAGCTGCACCTTCGCTACGTTGAGTGTGCTCACTCCGATACGAGGGGGAAGTCATGCGCAAGCTCTTCGCCAGTTTAGTTCTCACCCTGCTCAGCGTCCTGGCGCTCGTCGCCACGTCCTCGACCGCCACGGCCGCGCCCGCCGACGGCACGCCGGCCACCCCGTCCGCGGCGTCGGCGGTGGCCTCGCCGGCCGAGGCCACCGCCGACGGCCCGTGGTTCATGTACAACGGCAACAGCGGGAAGTGCCTGGTGGTGCAGGGCGGCGCCAACGGGGCAGGCGCCTTCCAGTACACCTGCACCTACCTCGCCGACCAGTACTGGGCGGTCGACGACAAGGGCGGCGGCACCTTCCAGCTGCGCAACCTGAACAGCAACAAGTGCCTGGTGGTGCAGGGCGGCGCCGACGGGGCAGGCGCCTTCCAGTACACCTGCGCCAACCTCGCCGACCAGTACTGGACAGCCGTCAACAAGGGCGGTGGCTACGTCCAGCTGCGCAACGTCAACAGCGGGAAGTGCCTGGTGGTGCAGGGCGGCGCCAACGGGGCAGGCGCCTTCCAGTACACCTGTACCGACCTCGCCGACCAGTACTGGCTCTTCTTCATCTGATCCGGCCGACGGGTGCGGGCCGACCTCCCGAGGGGTCGGCCCGCGCCGCGCCGCGTCACGGCACCACGTGGCGTTCCTCGGCGAAGTGGCACGCGCTCGGGTGGTCGCCGACCCGGGTGATCAGCGCCGGCTCCTCCGCCGCGCACACGTCCCGCGCCTTCCAGCACCGCGTGCGGAACCGGCAGCCCGACGGCGGGTCGATCGGGGACGGCACGTCGCCGGTCAGCCTGATCACGTCCCGCCGCCCGCGCAGCGACGGGTCCGGCACCGGCACGGCCGACAGCAGCGCCTGCGTGTACGGGTGCGTGGGGTGCTCGTAGATCTCCCGCTCGGTGCCGATCTCCACGATCTTCCCGAGGTACATCACGGCCACGCGGTCGGACAGGTGCCGCACCACGGACAGGTCGTGCGCGATGAACACGTAGGACAGCCCGAACTCGGCCTGCAACGACGCCAGCAGGTTCATCACCTGCGCCTGGATGGACACGTCCAGCGCGGACACCGGCTCGTCGCACACGATCACCTTCGGGCGCAGCGCCAGCGCCCGCGCGATGCCGATGCGCTGCCGCTGGCCGCCGGAGAACTGGTGCGGGTAGCGGTTGAGGTGCTCCGGGTTCAGGCCCACCACGTCGAGCAGCTCGCGCACCCGCCCGGCCCGCGACCCGCGCGGCGCCACCTCGGGGTGGATGTCGAACGGCTCGCCGACGATGTCGCCGACCGTCATCCTCGGGTTCAGCGACGTGTACGGGTCCTGGAGCACGATCTGCATGTCGCGCCGCCACGCCTTCAGGGCCGGACCGCGCAGCGGGAACACCGGCGCGCCCTCGAACAGCGCCGTCCCGGACGTGGGCGGCTCCAGGCGCATCAGCACCTGCGCGAGCGTCGACTTGCCGCACCCCGACTCGCCCACCACGCCCAGGGTCTCCCCCGCCCGCAGCGAGAACGACACGCCGTCCACGGCCCGCACGCGCCCGACCGTCCGCCGGAACAGCACCCCGCGCGTCACCGGGAAGTGCTTGACCAGGTCCCTGACCTCCAGCAGCTCAGCCACGGACGACCTCCTCCGCGAAGTGGCACGCACTGCCCCGCCCGACGCCGGGCACCGACCCCAGCGGCACGAACGCGGGCACGTCCACCGCGCACACGGCCTCGGCGCGCGGGCAGCGCGGGTGGAACGGGCACCCCGGCGGGATGCGCAGCAGGCTCGGCGGCAGCCCTCGGATGGTCTCCAGCGCCGAGTGCTTCGACGAGTCCAGCCTCGGCAGCGACCGCATCAGCGCCGCCGTGTACGGGTGGCCGGGCGAGCGGAACAGCGACACCGCGTCGGCCTCCTCCACGATCCGCCCCGCGTACATCACCGCGATCCGGTCGGCGACCTCCGCGACCACGCCCAGGTCGTGCGTGATCAGCACCAGCCCCATCGACCGCTCGCGCTGGATCTCCCGCAGCAGGTCCATGATCTGCGCCTGCACGGTCACGTCCAGCGCCGTCGTCGGCTCGTCGGCGATCAGCACCTCGGGGTCGAGGGCGAGCGCCATCGCGATCATCGCCCGCTGCCGCATGCCGCCGGAGAACTGGTGCGGGTACTCGCGCACCCGCTGCTTCGCCGACGGGATGCGCACCAGGTCCAGCAGCTCGACCGCCCGCGCCCGCGCCTCCTTGCGGGTCATCCCGCGCCGCAGCCGCAGCTGCTCCTCGATCTGGAACCCCACGGTGAACACCGGGTTCAGCGCGGACAGCGCGTCCTGGAAGATCATCGCCACGCCGGAGGCCCGCACCGCGCGCCGCCGCTCCGGCGAGGCGGTCAGCAGCTCCTCGCCGTGGAACCGCACGGAACCGCGGGTGACGAACGCGGGCGGCGTGTCCAGGATGCCCATGACGGCCTGCGCGGTGACGCTCTTGCCGGACCCGGACTCGCCGAGCACGGCCAGCGTCTCGCCCGCGTGCACGCGGTAGGTCACGCCGTTGAGGACCCGCGCCACGCCGTCGCGGGTGCGGAACTCCACGTGCAGGTCTTCGACTTCCAGCACAGCCCACCTCACCGCAACTTGGGGTCGAGGGCTTCGCGCACGGCGTCGCCCAGCATCACGAACGCCAGCACGGTCGCGGTCAGGAACCCGGCCGGGAACAGCAGGGCGTGCGGCGCCACCCGCAGGTAGTCCTTGGCGCTGTTGATCATCACACCCCACGACACGACGGGTTGCCGCAACCCGATGCCCAGGTAGGACAGGGTCGCCTCGGCCCCGATGAACGCGCCCAGCGCGATCGTGGAGTACACGAGCACGGGCGCGACGCAGTTGGGCAGCATGTGCTTGGCGATGATCCGGGACGACGGCGCGCCCAGCGCCCGCGCCGCCTTCACGTAGTCCTGCTGCTTGGCGGCGATGGCGGTGGACCGCATGATCCGCATGGCCACCGGCCAGGACAGCGCCGAGATCGACAGCACGACCTGCGCGACGATCCGCACCGGCCCGGCGTCACCGCCCGCGTTGAGGGTGGTGAGGATGACGATCGCGCCGAGCACGAACGGCACGCCCACGAAGACGTCGGCGATCCGCGACACCACCGCGTCGAGCCAGCCGCCGTAGAACCCGGCCAGCATGCCGATCGACGCGCCGACCAGCACGACGCCCACCGTGGACAGCAGACCGACCACGATGGACGCCCGCGCGCCGTGCACGACCCGCGTGTAGATGTCGTAGCCCTGGTTGTCGTAGCCGAACCACGCCTCCGACGACGGCGCGCCGCGCGAGCGGGACAGCTGCGCCAGGTTCGGGTCGCCGGACGCGAACAGCCCCGGGAACACGGCCATCAGCACGACCAGCAGGATGATCGACACGGCCACCCAGAACAGCGCGCGGTGGCGCAGGGTGTGCCAGGCGTCGCCGAACAGCCCGCGCGGGCGTTCCTCGACCAGTGAGGCGATCTGCTCAGTCATAGCGAATCCTCGGGTCCAGGACGGCGTAGAGGAGGTCCACCAGCAGCGTCATCAGCAGGTACACGAGCACCAGGACGGTCACCACGCCGGTCACCATCGCGCCGTCCTTGGTGAGGATCGACCGGAACACCAGGCCGCCGACGCCGGGCACGTTGAAGATTCCCTCGGTGACGATCGCGCCGCCGAGGAACGCGCCCAGGTCCGTGCCCAGGAACGTGATCACCGGGATCAGCGAGTTGCGCAGCAGGTGCACGCCCACCACCCGGCGCGGCGGCAGTCCCTTGGCCAGCGCCGTGCGCACGTAGTCCGCGCGCCGGTTCTCCGAGATGCTCGCCCGCGACAGCCGCGCCACGTACGCCATGGACAGCGACGCCAGCACGAAGCCGGGCACGATCAGGTTGCCGACCGTCGGCGACGTCACGGTCGGCGAGATCCAGCCGAGCTGGAGGCCGAACACGAGCTGCACCACGTACCCGGTGACGAACACCGGGATGGAGATCAGGAACAGCGTCGACACCAGCACGAGGCTGTCCAGGAAGCCGCGGTTGCGCAGGCCGGAGACCACGCCGGCGGTGATGCCGATGACGGCCTCGACCACCAGCGCCACCAGGGCGAGCTTGAGCGTGACGGGGAACGTGGCCGCGATCCGGTCGGCGACCTGGAGACCCGACGAGGTGAGCCCGAAGTCGCCCTGGAGCAGGTTCAGCAGGTACTTGCCGTACTGCACGAGCAGCGGGTCGTCGAGGTTGAACCGGTCCCGCATCGCCGACACGTACGACTCGGGGCAGTCGCGCTCGCCGCACTTGCCCTCGAACGGGTCGCCGGGGACCGCCCACACCATCACGTAGATCAGGAACGTCGTCCCGAGGAACACCGGGACCATCTGGAGCAGCCTGCGCAGCACGTAGCGCCCCAACGGAGCCTCCCACCGCCGGGGGCCGGTCCGCCGCCACCCCGCGGGGGGCGGCGGACCGGCCCGATCACACCGAGCGCTACGCCACTTCCACGGATTCGAGGTCGAGGGCGCGGAACGGGTCGAGGTTCGCGACCTTCAGCCGGTCGGACTTGCCGCCGACGGTGAACTGCGTCCACAGCGGGATGACGGGCATGTCCGGCGCCATGATCCGCTCGGCCTCCAGGTAGAGGTCGATGGCCTCCTCCTCGCTGGGGGCCTTGTCGGCCTCGGCGAGCTTCGCGTCGAACGCCGGGTTGCTGTAGAGCCCGTCGTTGGAGGACGAGCCGGTGCGGTAGAGCGGCGTCAGCCAGTTCTCGATGGACGGGTAGTCGGCGATCCAGCCCGCCCGGTACATGCCGGTCATCTCGTGCGCGTTGACCTTCTGCCGGAACTCGCCGAAGCTCGTCGACGGCACGAACCGCGCCTCCACGCCGAGCGTGTTCTTGATGCTGTTCGCCACCGCCTCGGCCCACTCCTGGTGCCCGCCGTCCGTGTTGGACAGCAGGACGATCTCCCCGGTGTAGCCGGACTTCGCGAACGCCTCCTTGGCCTTCGCCTCGTCGAACGCGCAGTAGTCGCCGCACTGCCCGGGCTTGTAGCCCTTCATCAGCGGGTGCACCCAGCCGTCGGCCGGCTTCCGGGTGCCCTCGAAGATCCGCTGCGTGATCTCCTCCCGGTTGATGGCCATGGAGATCGCGCGCCGCAGCTCCACGTTGTCGTAGGGCGGCTGGTAGAACGGGAACGCGATGGTCTGCATGTTCAGCGTCTCGCGCTGCACGACCCGGTCGCCCAGGTCCGTCTCGTACTTCTTGCCGGCCAGGGCGTTCGGCGGCAGTTCCTCCATGAAGTCCAGGTTGTTCGACACGAGGTCCGCGTAGGCCGACTCGCGGCTCTGGTAGACCTTCAGCGTCAGGTCGCGGAACTTCGGCTTGTCGTCGCCCTTGTAGTCGTCGTAGCGGGTCAGCTTGATGTCGGTGCCGACCGTGCGGGAGACGAACTTGAACGGGCCGTTGCCGATCGGGTTGGCCTCGAACGCCTTCCGGTCCTCGAAGAACGCCTCGGGCAGCGGCGCGAACACCTCGTAGCCGATGGTCACCGGGAAGACGGAGAACGGCTCGGACAGGGTGATGGTGAACTGGTGGTCGCCGTCCACCTTGAGCCCGGACATCTCCTTGACGGTCGGCGTGGGCGCCTCCTGCGGCCCGTCCGCGCCGTCCGGGTCCTTCGGGTGGACCTCGCCGTAGCCCTCGATCTGGGAGAAGAAGCTGGCGCCCTGGGTGGCGTTGGGGCCGTAGGCGGTCCAGTTCCAGGCGTCCACGAAGCTCTTCGCGGTGACCGGCGTGCCGTCGTGGAACGTCCAGCCCTGCTTGATCTTCACGGTGAAGACCTTGGAGTCCGTCGTCTCGATGGACTCGGCCATCGCGTTCGCGGGCTGCGCGTCCTCGGACCGGTACTCGACCAGGCCGGTGAACATCGGGTCGAGCGCCCGGCTGCCGCCCACCTCGGTGGTGTTGCCGGGCACGAGCGGGTTCTCCGGCTCGGTGTTGAAGATCGTGATGCCGGCCTCGGTGTTCGAGCCCGTCGGGCTCTCCTCGGCGGCGCCGCAGCCGGCCGCCACGACGGCGACCGCGAGTGCTGCGGGGACTAAGCGTGCACGTGACATGGGTCCTCCCACCTGTTCGGGTGTGACCGAGCAGAGTCGACCGCTTCCACAGCGTGGGAGGGACGGTATTCGCGCCGTGGTCGGGGTCACATGGGTGACCGGGTCACGACCTGATCACGGCCGATCCCAGTTGACAGTTGTCCCGGCGGGCGCCGAAGTCGATCAGCGGACAACCCGAAGGCGTCGGCCTTGATCGATGATCACGGTCTCGACCAGCGGGGACGTGACCACTGTCAGGCCGGTCCGTCGACACCGGACAACGTCCGGCACCGGCCGCCGGCACCCGGACGACCGGTGCGCGGGCGGTGCCCGCCGGGGTCGCTCAGGACACCGAGAACGCGATCCCGTCGAGGATGTCGTGCTCGCTCGCCACCAGCTCGGTCACGCCGTGCCCGGCGAGGTGGTCGGCGAGGGCCCGCACGATCAGCGCGCCGCCGTTGACGACGTCCACCCGGCCGGGGTGCATCGGCCCGAGCGCGGCGCGCCGGTCGTGGTCCATCGCGAGCAGCCGCGCCGTCGTCTCCCGGATCTGGTCGACGGTGAGCCGGGCCAGGTGGATCGCCTCCGGGTCGTACTCCGGCAGCTCCTTCGCCAGCGCGACGAGCGTGGTGACGGTGCCCGCGACGCCGATCCACGTGCGGGCGTCACCGGTCGGCACGGCGTCGAACGCCTCGCCCAGCACGTCCCGCACCACCCGCACCGCGTCCTCGACCTGCCGCTCGGTGGGCGGGTCGTCGCGCAGGCACCGCTCGGTGAGCCGGACGCACCCGATGTCCACCGACCGCGCCGCGGCGACCGACCCCGCCACCCCGTCCCACGTGCCCAGCACCAGTTCCGTCGAGCCGCCGCCGACGTCGGAGACCAGGAACGGGCCCTCGTCGGGGTCCAGGTCCGACACCGCGCCGGTGAACGAGAGCCGCGCCTCCTCGTCACCGGTGATCACCTCGGCCTCGGCGCCCAGCACCTCGCGCACCATGTCGAAGAAGGCGTCGCGGTTGCGCGCGTCCCGGGTCGCGGAGGTCGCCACCATCCGCACCCGCTCGGTCCCCTTGCGCCGCAGCACGGCCGTGTAGTCGACCAGCGCGGCCCGGGTGCGGGCGATCGCGTCCGGGTGCAGCTCACCGGTGGCGTCGACGCCCTGGCCCAGCCGCACGACGCGCATCTCCCGGTGCACGTCCCGCAACCACCGCCCGCCACCGTCCGAAGTGGTCACATCGGCCACCAGCAGGCGGATCGAGTTCGTCCCGCAGTCGATCGCGGCCACACGCGCCATGCCGGCTACCTCCACGCACTCGGTGCTCGACCGGCAAGCCTAGTGCGCGGGCACGGCGACGGTCGTCAGGCGGGCTTCATCGAGGACGTGACCGACGGCGCGGAGTTCGACCCCGCCGACGAGGAACCGGCCGAGGACGACCCCGCCGGGGAGGAGCCGACCGACGAGGAACCCGGCGCCGCGTCCGACGAACCGGCCGGACCGGTCGTGGTGCCCGGCGTGCTCGCGGCGGTGGTCGTCGTGGTGGTCGTCGTGGGGGTCGGGCAGTCCGGCGGGACCGCGGTGGTCGTCGTCGGGGCGGTCGTCGTCGTGCTCGTGGTGGTCGTCGTGCTGGTGGGCGTGGTCGGGCAGGTCGGCGAGGTCGTCGTGGTCGTCGTGGTCGTCGTGCCCGTCGGCGTGATCGTGATCGTGGTGCCCGGGTTCGTGGTCGTGCCGGGCGCCGTGGTGGTGGACGTGGCCGGCGGGTTCGACGTGCCCGGCGGGTTCGACGTGCCCGGCCGGGTCGTGGAGCCGCCGCCGGGGCTGGTGGTGGAGCCCTCGTCGTCGTCCGGGAGGTAGTCCTCGTCCGAACCGACCAGGTCGGGCAGCGGCGTGACGCCGTTGGCGTACAGGTCCGCCCAGTACAGGACGGTGGCGACGTACTCGTTGGAGTGGTTGTAGCGGAACACGGACCGGGCCCGCTGCTCCGGGTCGCCCACGTCCGCGCCGTCCGCGCACAGGTAGTTGCCGGCGCCGATGGTCGCGTCGTAGATGTTGTTCGGGTCGCTCTTGCCGTCCTCGTTGCCGTCGGCGGCGTACCCCGCCCACGTCGACGGGATGAACTGCATCGGGCCGACGGCCCGGTCCCACGTGCGGTCGCCGTCGTACCGGCCGCCGTCGGTGTCCCGGATCGCCGCGATGCCGGGGCCGCCGTCGAGGACGGGGCCGAGGATCGGGTTGACCGTGTCGCCGTTCTCGTTCACCCGGCCGCCGCGGGCGTGGCCCGACTCGATGCGGCCGATGCCCGCCAGCAGCGACCAGTCGAGGTTGCAGCCCGGCGTGGTCTCGGCGAGGCGGTCGGCGGCGCGCATGTACGCGTCGAGCATGACGCCGGGGATGCCGTGCTGGCCCTCGCGGAGGAAGCCGCCCTCCAGCGGGGGCAGGTCGTCCTCGAACTCGGACGGGTCGTCGGCGTCCGCGAGCAGCGACGCGGACAGCTCGTCGGCCTCCGGGAGGCGACCGCCGGCGCCCAGCGAGCCGCGGTCCAGGGCGAGGGTGCCCAGGACGTCACCGGGGCCGGGCGGGATGGCCTCGATGTCGGACCCGCCGGACAGGGCCACCCAGTCCACGGGGTTCATCCCGTGCAGGAGCGTGGGCACGAGCATCGCCCCGACCGCCGCCGACGCGAAGCCCCACTGACGTGGTGTCAGCGTGCCCCGCCGGACCCCCGTCCGCTTGCGCGCGCGTCGCCTCGATTTCGGCACAGCCACGAACTCCCCATCGCCTCGTCACCCGGCCACGACCCAGCCTGCCTGATCCGAACGGCGGTGTCACGGGTGAGCACCGGCTTTGTGCCCGGCAGCTGCCCTTAGGGGCGGTTTTTCACCGTTGACGAGCAATCCCCGCTCGGCCACCACTCGGCCAGCCGCTCCAGGGCCTCGTCGCCGAACGGGTTGACCCCCGGCCCGGCGGCCAGGGCGTGCGCGACGTGCACGTGCAGGCACTTGACCCGGTCCGGCATGCCGCCGGCCGTGACGGTGGTGCCGAGCGGCTCGATCGCGTCCCGTTCGGCCAGGTACAGCTCGTGCGCGCGCCGGTAGCGCCGCGCCAGGTCCCCGTCGGTCGCCAGCCGGTCCGTCATCTCCTTCATCAGGCCGGCCCCTTCGAGCCTGCTGACGTAGGAGTTCAACCGGGAGCAGGTCAGGTAGTACAGCGTGGGGAACGGGGTGCCGTCCTCCAGCCTGGGGCTGGTCTGCACGACCGCCGGGTGCCCGCTCGGGCAGCGCGCGGCGATCTCCCGCATGCCGCGCGGCGCGCGCCCCAGCTGGGCCGCGACCGCCGCCCGGTCCTCGTCGCCCACCGTCATCGTGCCGCCGCCGAATCCCACAACTGCTCGTACCACGCCTTGTCCTCGGCCGGCTCGGTCGCCGGGCGCCGTTCTTCCAGTTCGCGCTCCGCGTCGCCGGGGAGCTGCACCACGTAGGGCGTCTCCCCCGGTCGCACGTAGTGCAGCCGGCGCCGCGCCTCGGCCTCGACGTGCGCGGGGTCGGCCAGTTCCTGCTTGCGCTGCTCCAGCTGGGCGACCTCGGCGCGCAGGGTCTCCTGCGAGGCGGTGACCTCCCGCAGCTCCTCGCGCTGGGCGAGGTAGGTGCGCAGCGGCACGGCGATGCTCAGCGCCAGCGCGCACACCACCATGGCCAGCAGGGCGGCCCGGCGGGTGCCGGTCATGCCGAACGCGCCGCCCGTGCCCGCGCCGGCCCGGCTGCGGGCCCTCGACTGCGGCCTGCGGGCCGCCGGCCTGCCCCCTGCCTTCGCGGGACCGGCCTTCGCGGCGCCGGCCTTCCCCCGACCGGTGGCCGAGCGCCCCGCGCCCTTGCCGGACGCCGCGGACGCGCCGCCCGTGCCCTTGCCGGACGCCGCCTTGCCGGTCGTGCCGTCCCCGGCGCGGCGCGCGCGGGCAGGGCGCGACCCCCGCACGGCGTCAGGGCCGCGGCGGGGGTCGCGCTCCCGTGCCGACATCAGCCCTCCGGCGTGTACCGCGGGAAGGCCAGGTCACCGGCGTAGCGAGCCGCGTCGCCCAGGGCCTCCTCGATGCGCAGGAGCTGGTTGTACTTCGCGGTGCGCTCGCCGCGCGCCGGGGCACCGGTCTTGATCTGGCCCGCGCCGACGGCGACCGCGAGGTCCGCGATCGTGGTGTCCTCGGTCTCGCCCGACCGGTGGGACATCATCGACTTGTAGCCGTACGACGTGGCCAGCGCGACCGCGTCCAGCGTCTCGGACAGCGTGCCGATCTGGTTGACCTTCACCAGCAGCGCGTTGGCCGCGCGGCGGGAGATGCCCTCCTCCAGCCGCTCCGGGTTGGTCACGAACAGGTCGTCGCCGACGATCTGCACGCGCTCGCCCAGCTCGGCGGTCATCCGCACCCAGCCGTCCCAGTCGTCCTCGGACAGCGGGTCCTCGATCGACACCATCGGGTAGGCGTCGACCAGCTCGGTGTAGTAGCCGGTCATCTGCTCGGCGCTGCGCTTGGTCTTCTCGAACGTGTAGGCGCCGTCGGAGTAGAACTCCGTGGCGGCCACGTCCAGGGCCAGCGCGATGTCGCGGCCGGGGGTGAAGCCGGCCTTCTCGATCGCGACCAGGATCAGGTCCAGCGCGTCGCGGTTGCTCGACAGGGAGGGCGCGAAACCGCCCTCGTCGCCCAGGCCCGTGCCCAGGCCCTTCGACTTCAGCACCGACTTCAGCGCGTGGTACGTCTCGGCGCCCCAGCGCAGGGCCTCGCGGAAGCTCTCCGCGCCGATCGGCGCGATCATGAACTCCTGGATGTCCACGTCGGTGTCCGCGTGCGCGCCGCCGTTGAGGATGTTCAGCATCGGCACCGGCAGGATGTGCGCGTTCGGGCCGCCGATGTAGCGGAACAGCTCCAGGCCGCTGGACGCCGCCGCCGCCTTCGCCACGGCCAGCGACACGCCGAGGATGGCGTTCGCGCCGAGGCGGGACTTGTCCGGCGTGCCGTCCAGGTCGACCAGCTTCTGGTCCACCACGCGCTGCTCCACGGCCTCGATGCCGGCCAGCTCGGGGCCGATCTCGTCGAGCACCGCCGTGACCGCGCGCTCGACGCCCTTGCCCAGGTAGCGCTTGGCGTCGCCGTCCCTCAGCTCGACCGCCTCGTGCTCACCGGTCGACGCGCCGGACGGAACCGCGGCGCGCTCCAGCGTGCCGTCGTCCAGCGCCACCTCTACCTCGACGGTCGGGTTGCCTCGCGAGTCCAGGATCTCGCGGGCGCCGACCTGCTCGATGACCGCCACGTGCGCTCCCTCGTCAGACCATCTCTGTATCGGTGCCGAGCCTAGTTGGTGCAAGGTGTGGGAAAACCCCGGCTCCGCCGTGGCGGCCGTGTTCACGGGAGGTTACGTCTTGGTTCACGTCTCACGGGGCGGTTCGGGACCGCTGCTGGTGCTGCTGCACGGGCTGGGCGCCACGGGCTCGGTATGGCGCTCAGCTGCGGAAACGTGGCCCGGGTCGTGGCTGGCGGTGGACCTGCCGGGGCACGGCCGCTCGGCACCGCCGGCCCGCTGCTCGTTCGGGTCGTTCGCCGCGGCGGTGGCGGCCGCGGTCCCGCCGGGCCCGGTCGCCGTGCTGGGGCACTCGCTGGGCGGCGTGGTGGCGCTGGCGCTGGCGAGCGGGTGGTTCGGCGTGGACGTGCGGGCCGCCGCCGGGCTCGGGGTCAAGCTGCGGTGGACCGACGACGAGCTGGCGCGCGCCGCGTCGCTGGCCGCGAGGCCGCCCCGCGTGCTCCCGACCCGCGAGGAGGCGGCCGACTGGGCGTCGAGGCTCGCGGGCGTGCCGCTGGACGACGGCGTGGTCGAGGTGGCCGGCGGGTGGCGCGCGGCGCTGGACCCGGCCGCGTTCGGGGTCGGCGCGCCGGACGTCGACGGGCTGCTCGGCGCGGCCCGCTGCCCGGTGCTGCTGGCCGCCGGCGAGGACGACCCGATGTGCCCGCCGGACCACCTGCGCGCCGCCCAGCCGGATGGGCTGGTGCTGCCGGGGGTGGGCCACAACGCCCACGTGGAGCGGCCCGCGTCGATCACCCCGGTGCTGTCCTGGCTGCACGACGCCCTGCTCGCGTGACGCGGCTCGCGTGACACGCCGTCCCGTCATCCGGTCGGCTGTCGTACCGCGACCGGATGCGCGGGTAGCGTTGATCGGACCATGACGGACAGCACCTTCGAGGCGTTCCGCCGAGCCGAGGCGCTGCTCGCGGAGCGCCGACCCCTGGAGGCGCTGCGCGAGCTCCGCATCGTGCTCGAAGCGGCGCCGGAGCAAGCGGGCGTGCAACTGCTCGCCGGTCGGGCCTACCTCGGGTCGGCCCAGTTCGCGCGCGCCGAGGAGGCGTTCCGCAAGGTCCTGGAGATCGACCCCAGCGACCACTACGCGCGCTTCGCCCTCGGCCGGACCCTGCAACGGCAGAGCCGCCTGCCGGAGGCGTTGACGCAGCTGCGGATGGCGGCGGCGATGAACCCGACGCCCGAGTACCAGGAGGCGCTGGGCGAGGTGAGCGCCCGCCTCGCGGTCGAGCGCGACCGCTAGCCCGCCCGCGACCGCCGGCCGGGCGGTCTCAGGTGCCGGTGCTGGCCCTGGCGTACGCCTCAGCCCCGCTGAACACGTTCTGCCCGTACTCGGTCGAGTTGTTGTAGTCGAGCACGGCCGCCCACCAGCCCGAGCCGGTGCCGAGGTCGCGACCGCCCGAGCAGAGGTAGCGGGCGGCGGCGAGGGCCGCGTCGTCGATGTTCTGCGGGTCGGGCGACGCGCCGTCGCCGTTGGCGCGGATCGCGTAGCGGGCCCAGGTCGTGGGGATGAACTGCATCGGGCCGACCGCGCGGTCCCACGTGGTGTCGCCGTCGAGCGTGCCGCCGTCCGAGTCGGCGATGGCCTTGACGCCCGGCGAGCCGTCGAGCGGGATGCCGATGATCGGCTGCGACGGCCTGCCGTCCTCGCCGAGCTTCAGGCCGCCGATGGTGCCGTGGTGCGACTCGATGCGGCCGATGCCCGCCAGGGTCGCCCACGAGATGCGGCACGACGGGTTCTGGGCGCGCATCACCAGGTCGGCGATGGCGTAGGCGCGCAGGGCGCGGGCCGGGACGTCGATCTTCCCCGACAGCGACGACGCCCACGCGGTCAGCGGCTCGACGGTGCCGGTCTCCGCGGGTGACGCCTGGCCGGTGACGGGGACCTGACCGCCGGTGCCCGGCGCGGACGCGCCCGGCTCCACCTCCAGGAACGGCACCGGGAACGGCGGTTCGGCGCCGGGGCGCGGGGCGGAGCGGTTCAGCGCGCCGAGCGCCCACGCGCCGCCCGCCACGACGGCGATCAGCAGCAGCACCAGCGACAGGCGCCCGACGAGGTTGCCGACGTGACCGCGCGGACGCGGTTCCGGCTTCGGCTTCGAGGGCGGCGGGACGACCACGGCACCCAGGCTACGTGCTCGTTCACCCTTTTCGGCGGACATCACGTGGCGGTCTGCGTCGAACGACCGGAATGCCTGGTCAAGGCCCCTTCGCCCGTTGGACGGGGCAGCGCGGGCCCGCCCGATCCCGGTAAGCCCCCGTCAACGCTCCGTGAGGGGACCGCCGTGCACCCCGCCGACGGGCTCGTCGGACCGCGCGCGTGGTCGGAGGCGGCTCTGGTCGTCGGCATCCTGGTGGCCTTCCCGGTCGTCGTCGCGGTGGTGCGCTCCACCACCACAACGAGGACGTTCGAGCGGCGGGAGGCGTTCGCCGGCGGCACGTCGCCGCTCGCCGTGGCCTTCGTCACCGGCGCGCCGGGCGTGCGCGGGGCGACCCCCTGCCCCCGCCCCGACCGGCCGCCTCCACCGCGTCACCCGATCCGCCGCCCCGCTCCCGGAGAGACCGGCTCGGTCGGCCCCGGCTCGGTCGGCCCCGGCTCGGTCGGCCCCGGCTCGGGCGTACCCGATTCGGGCGTACCCGGCTCGGGCGTACCCGATTCGGGCGTACCCGGCTCGGGCGTACCCGATTCGGGCGTACCCGGCTCGGGCGTACCCGATTCGGGCGTACCCGGCTCGGGCGTACCCGATTCGGGCGTACCCGGCTCGGGCGTACCCGATTCGGGCGTACCCGGCTCGGGCGTACCCGGCTCGGGCGTACCCGGCTCGGGCGTACCCGGCTCGGGCGTACCCGGCTCGGGCGTACCCGGCTCGGGCGTACCCGGCTCGGGCGTACCCGGTTCCGTCGTCGGCGCGCCGGGGTCCGGCCCGGTCGTGCCCGGGGGCGTCGGCTCGGTCGTGCCCGGCGCGCTCGTCGGGTGGTCCGGCGAGAGGCCCGGCAACGACGGCCTCGGCGGGACCGACGTCGTGCTCGTCGGTCCGGCCCCCGTCGGCGGGGACGGCGGCGACGGGAACGTCGGCAGCACCACCGTCCACGGCGCCGCCGGGTCCGGTGGCCGCCCCGGCCGCGGCTCGTCCGTGCGCCGCGGCTCGTCGGGCCGCGGCCACGCGGTCGGCTCGGGCCTGCCCCGCTGGACCTCCCGCCGGTCCGCGGGCGCGCCCGTCACCTCTTCCCACGGCGCGGGCGGCACGCCGGGCCGCGTGCTCACCGGCGCGTGCCGGCCGCTCGCCGGCACCGCGCCGACCACGTCACCCGCGGGCGGGGCGGGCCGGTCGACGGTCGCCAGCAGCGCCGCCAACCCGCCCGCCGCCGCCAGCGGCAGCAGCACCACCGCCGCGAAGCACCCGCGCCCCGAGCGCGGCAACGACCGATGACTCAACCCGACCCCCCGACGACGAACCCACGTGCTGTCCATTGGTCGGTCCGGGACCGGTGGCCGCAACCACCACGGGATCACGCGCCCGGGTGGTTTCGATCAACCGAGCGGCGGGAGCTGCGGCGGAGTGGCGGCCGGTCGGGTCTCCAGCGCCTCCAGCGCCAGCCGCACGGCCGTGTCGAGCTGCGGGTCACGACCGGCCACCCGGTCCTGCGGCGTGATCACGACCTCCACGTCCGGGTCCACGCCGTGGTTCTCCACGCCCCACCCGGGACCGGCGAACCAGGTGGCGTAGCGGGGCTGCGTGACCAGCGTGCCGTCGACCAGGTGGTACCGCATGTCGATGCCGATCACCCCGCCCCACGTGCGGGTGCCGACGACCGGCCCGATGCCCATCTCCTTGATGGCCACGTTGACGATGTCGCCGTCGGACCCGGCGAACTCGTCCGCGATGGCCACCACCGGCCCGCGCGGCGCGTCGCCCGGGTAGCTGTCCGCGGTGGTGTAGCCGCGCGCCACGGACCAGCCGATGATCCTGCGCCCGAGCTTCTCGACGACCAGCTCGGACGTGTGCCCGCCGCCGTTCTCCCGCACGTCGAGCACCACCGCCTCGCGCGCCAGCTCGACCCGCAGGTCGCGGTGCAGCTGCGCCCAGCCCGCGCCCATCATGTCCGGCACGTGCAGGTAGCCCACCCGCCCGTCGGACAGCTCCCGCACGCGCGCACGCCGGTCGGCCACCCACGCGTGGTAGCGCAGCGGCTCCTCGTCCTCCAGCGGCACCACCACGACCCGGCGGGGCTCGCCGCCGCCGCCGGGGCGCACCGTCAGCTCCACCGGCTTGCCCGCCGTGCCCACGAGCAGCGGCGCGGGACCGGTGCGCGGGTCCACCTGCCGCCCGTCCACGGCGACGATCGAATCGCCGGCGCGCACCGCGACACCCGGCGCGGCCAGCGGCGAGCGGGCCGCCGGGTCCGAGGTCTCCCCCGGGATCACCCTGGTCACCCGCCACGCGCCCGACTCGTCGCGCGCCAGGTCCGCGCCGAGCAGCCCCACCGCGCGACCGCGCGTGCCGTGCGCCGGGATCACGTAGGCGTGCGACGTGCCCAGCTCGCCCTGCACCTCCCACAGCAGGTCGAGGAGGTCGCTGTAACTGCCCAGCCGGTCCACCAGCGGCCGGTAGCGCTCCAGCACGCCCTCCCAGTCCACGCCGCCCATGTCGGTGCGCCAGAAGTTGTCCCGCATCAGCCGGCCCGCCTCGGCGTACGCCTGCCGCCACTCGGCGGCCCGGTCCACCACGACCCGCACGCGGGACAGGTCCACCTCGACGGAGTCGCCGTCGTCCGGGTCGACCTTGCGGTCGGCGGGCACGACCCGCAGGTCGCCGCCGTCCCGCACGACGACCCGCTGCCCGTCCCCGGTCACGTCGAACGCGTCCAGGCCGTCCACCAGCACCTCGGTGCGCGACTTGGCCAGGTCGAACCGCTCCAGCACCGCGCGCGGCGGGCGGGCGCCGCTCGGCAGGTCGTCGCCGAGCACCCCGCGCAGCGGCGAGCGCAGCCACAGCAGGCCGCCCTTGACCGCGGTCAGCCCCGCGTAGCTGGCCGCGCCGACCGGCACCGCGACCACCCGGTCGGCCAGGCCGTCCAGGTCGACCACGGTGATCGGGTTCTCGTCGTCCTTGTCCTTGTCCTTGTCGGACGGGTCGTCGCCGACCGGCCGGCCCAGCCGCATCGGGTCGAACGGCGACGGCGTGGTCGCCGCCAGCGGCACCAGGTACGGGCGGCAGCCGGTGGGGAACGCCAGGTCGAACACGTGCGCGTCGTACACCGGGTCGAAGCTGCGCACCGACAGGAACGCCAGGTGCCGGCCGTCCTCGGTGAACGTCGGCGAGAAGTCGGAGAACCGCAGCGGCGTCACGTCCACCACGGACAGGTCGGTCGTGTTCGTCATCCGGATGTGCTGGAGCGGGCGCGGACCCGGGTGCGCCCAGGCCAGCCAGTTCGAGTCCGGGGAGAACGCCAGGTCGTCCACGTGCGGGTTCGCCCCGGCCAGCACCTCGCGGACCTCGCCCGACTCGACCTCCACCAGCAGCAGCCGCCCGTCGTGGGTGGCCACCGCGAGCCGCCGCCCGTCCGGCGAGGGGACCAGCTCCAGCACCCGGCCCAGCCTGCCGACCGCGACCCGGCGCGGCTCGTTGCCCGGCTCGACCCCGCCGACCGGCGAGAACTCCAGGCCCTCCTCGCCGTCGGCGTCGGTCACCCACACCACGGCGTCGCCCACCACGCGCGGCAGGCGGGCCCGCACGCCCGGCTGCTCGGCCAGCGCCCGCACCGGCCCGTCCCTGTGCGTCACCCAGTGCACGGTGCCGCGCACCTCCACGACGCTCGCGCGGCCGGTGCGGTCCGGGTGGAAGTCGTCGGGGCGCGAGCCGACCGGTCGCGGCCGGCGCGCCGTGCGGGGACCGCCCAGCGCGACGTCGACCCGGCGCGGCTCGGCGTCCAGCCCGTCGAGGACCCACAGCTCGCCCGCGTGCTGCCAGACGACCCGCGTGCCGTCGGTGGACGCGACGCGCGCGTAGAACTCCTGCTCGGTGTGCCGGCGCAGGTCGGAGCCGTCCGGGAGCACCGAGTACAGGCTGCCGACGCCCTCGTGGTCGGACAGGAACGCGATGCGGTCGCCCACCCACACCGGCGAGGTGAGCGACGACGTCAGCTCCGGCAGGATGCGGTCGAACTCGCCGGCGCCCTCGACGTCCACCCAGAGCTTGCCCGCCGCCCCGCCCCGGTACCGCTTCCACCACGCGGGGTCGCGGCCGTAGACGGAGGTCACGACCACCTGGCCGGCGGGGCCGAACGACACGTCGTCGACCCACCCGAACGGCAGCCGGTCGGCGGGGCCGCCGTCGGTCGGCACGGCGTGCGCCCACTTGCGGTTGCCCGACGCCTGCCCGGCGGCCGTGACGGCGACGACCTCGCCGCCCGGCGTCCAGCCGCGCACACCGGTCGAGTAGTCGCCCCAGTGGGTCAGGCGGGTCGCCGGGCCGCCGTCGACCGGCGCCAGGTGGACCTCGGGCGCGCCGTCCCGGCGGCTGGTCCAGGCGAGGTGCGTGCCGGTCGGGTCGAAGCGCGGGTGGGACACCGGGACCTGGTCGGCGGTCACCCGCCAGGCCCGGCCCCCGTCGAGGGGTGCCAGCCACACGTCGTCCTCGGCCACGAACGTGACGAGGTCGCCGTGCAGGTGCGGGAAGCGGAGGTAGGCCGGTTCGGTCACCCTCCCGACGTTAGCGCGCCGGTCACGCCCTCTTGATCCACCCCAGGAAGCTCGTCGCGGCGCCGGGGCCGAACGTCAGCACGGGCCCGGCCTGGTTCTTCGAATCCCGCACCGCCACCCGCCGGTCCACGTGCGCGACCTCCACGCAGTTGGTCTCGGTCGCGCTCCGGCTGGACTTGCGCCACTCGCTCATCGCTCGTACTCCTTCGCGTACCCGGCGATCACCCCCACCGAGTCCTCGGCACTGGCGGCGGCGGCCAGCAGGGTGGGCTTGATGTCCATGTATGCCTGAACGTCCTCGGGCTTGTCCAGGAACACGGTGGGCCGCAGGTGCTCCAGGTGCACCACCGGCGCGGTCCGGTCGAACTCCAGCAGGGCGAAGGAGCCGAACAGGCCCGGGTACCAGCCCCTCTCCTCCCGGACCACCCGCAGGGTGACGTTGGGGAGGTCGGCCACCTCCAGCAGGTGCCGCGCCTGGGCCGCCAGGACCGCCCGCCCTCCGATCGGCCTCCGCAGCACGGATTCGTCGAGGATCGCCAGGTAGTGCACGCGCGTGAGGACCCGTTGGCGGTCGAGGCGGACCTTCACCCGGGCCTCGGCGTCGGCGCGGGCCAGACCGCTCTCGACCATGATCGCGCGGGTGTACTCCCGGATCTGGAGCAGTCCCGGCACCAGGAGGGCGGTGGCGTCGGTGATGGCGGTGGCGACCTGCTCGTACTCGACCAGGGCCTTGAGCTGGCGGGGCAGGTCCGCGCCCGTGGCGAGCCAGTTGGACCGGGACGCGTCGCGGGTGAGGGCGAGCAGTTCCCGGCGCTTCGCGCCGACCACGCCCATCGCACCCAGCACCGAGGCCAGCTCGGTCTCCGTCAGGAACCGCTCGCCGCGCTCGATGCGGCTGAGCATGCTCTTGCTCGACCCGACCCGCTCGCCGAGCTGGACGATGCTCATCCCCCGCGCCTTGCGCAGGTCCCGCAGTTCCGCGCCGAGTGTCCGCGCCCGCGCGTTGCTCTCCATGAGGTCAGCCTAGGGCTACACCCAAACGTGTAGTTTCGGGAATTCCCAAGACGCACCACACTCATCTCATGAGCTACGCGATGATCAAGGGCGGCACCGACGTACGGGCCTGGGCGCGCATCCGCGACGACACGGCGATCGAGTGGGAGGCCGGCCCCGACGAGGTCGGGTTCACCATCGGCGGCCGGCACGGCCTCGAACTCCTGGTCACCGCCGCCGGCCTCCGCAACCTGGTCGCCACCGGCTCGGCCGCGCTCGCCGCGCTGGAGACCTTCCCGAACGCGACCGCCCCGGACCCGCCGGCCTGACAGGATCGCCCCGTGTCGAACGATCCCCCGATGACCTACGAGCGCGTGGCCGCCGTCCTGCTGGAGATCGGCATGATCTCCGCGGACAAGGCGCGAGCGGTCCTGGACGACCTCGCCGAGTACGCGCGGGACCCACTGGACCCGTACGGCGTCGCGTCGGCACTGGAGTCGTTCGACCTGGCGGTCAGCGTCCACGCCGACGACGTCGACTTCCTGGAGGAGTCCTACGAGCACCTGCTGGCGCGGGCGGCCGAGCTGACCGGCGGCGCGGTCACCGTCACCGCCGTCCGGCTGCACCGGGGCGAGGGCGACGTCGCCGAGGGCCCGCGCGACGACGTGCTGGGGTTCACGCGCAACGGCGAGGTCGTGACCGTCCGCGCCGAGCACTTCTCGGACGAGTACCTCGACCACCTGGCGGCCGCCGAGGCCGTGGACCACCTCTCCCCCGACGACCCGCGCAGGTTTCACGACGTCGGCTTCGACCGCGACCCGGGCCACGTCCACGAAACCGTCATCGCCCTCGCCACGCCCGAGCAGGCGCGGGCCCTGCACGAGCGCTTCGGCCTGGTCCTCAGGTGAGTCAGCAGAACGAAATCCAGGTTACGACGAGCACGTCGACCCGATCGTGATCAATGAGCAGAAGGTGCGTGATCAACCTCTGCCGGCACCGAAGTCCAGGGTGAACAGCCCTCCGCCGGGGTTGTCGGCGTTCAACGGACGGCCTCGTTCCGGCACGATCGCAAGGACCTCGAACGCCTCGACCAGAGCGGCGAGGGCTTCAGGTGGCAGCGCGTTGATCCGATCCCGGGCCCGGGGACCGATGTCGAGTTCATGAGCCACGTGCCGGTCGAGGAGTCCCGTCGAAAGCGATCGGAGCCCGAGTTCGGATCGAAGGTCCGCCCAGCTCACACTGCCCGGACGAGGAGCACCGGTACGTCGGACCCCCCGTGATGGCAGCGGCCGGTTCGCGAGCCGAGTCGGGGTCGTCCTGGGTCATCAGGGCCACCCGCCGCCACGCCTGGAGCGTGCCGCGCGGTTGGTCCGGGCGCAGCGTTCGCCGAGCGGCCGTGAGCGCGGCGTCGAAGGCGGCGTCGAACTCTGCGGCCTGTTCGGGCAGCAGTCCCGCGCGGATGGCCTCAGGTGTGCCGGACCGAGTGGCCGCCTCGTCGTCGCGAACCCACTCCGGCGCGGGCTCCAACTCGTCGGAGTCCGACGAGGCGGGTCCGCGCCGGGCAGGCTCGGGAGTGCGCGCCGCCGGGGAACTCATGACCTCGTCGTAGCGTCACCGGCCCCGAAGCCCAGGAACTTACGCGAGCCAGTGGGCGCGCCAGTCCTCGGCCGTCAGGGCACCCGTCACGCCCGCCGCGCGCGCCGACGCCTCGGCCGCCCGCACCGACGAGGCGAACCGCCGCGCCACCGCGCGCAGCTCCGTCTCCGGGTCCTCGCCGGCCAACTTGGCCAGGGCCGCCACCGCGAACAGCGTCGTCCCCGTGTCGTCGCCCTCGGGCAGCAGGTCCACCGGGAACCCGGCCCGCGCCACCCGCTGCGCGAGCTTCCCCGCCAGCGCCACCGCGGGCTGACCGGTCGCGACGCCGTCCAGGCTGGACGTCCGCTGCTTCTCGACCTGCTTCAGCTCCTCCCACCGGTGCTGCTGGGAGGACGCGTCGGTCACCTTCGGGTCGCCACCGGAGAACACGTGCGGGTGACGTCCGACCAGCTTGGCCACCAGGTCGCCGGCCACCTCGTCGATCCCGAACGGCTCCGACGGGTCCTCGGCGGCGATCCGGGCGTGGAAGAGGACCTGGAGCAGCACGTCGCCCAGCTCCTCGCGCAACGCGGCCCGGTCACCGTCCTCGATGGCCTCCAGCAGCTCGTAGGTCTCCTCCACGAGGTACTGCCGCAGCGACTCGTGGTCCTGCTCGGCGTCCCACGGGCACCCGCCGGGCGAGCGCAGCCGGTCCATCACCGCGACCGCGTCCAGCAGCGGCGACGGGGGGCCGATCACCTCCGACCCCGTCGTGGCCATCCACAGCGCGGCCGGTTCGGACGGGTCGGTCGTCAGCAGCACCGCGCCCGGCTTCAGCACGTCCGGCACCGGCACCGCGCCCCACAGCGAGGCGTCCACGCCGACCCCCGCGTACACCACCGCCGCGCTCCTCACGGCGGGGAGCGCGGCGGCGGGCAGGACCGGTGCGCGACCGAGGTGGACGACCGTCACGGGGCGATCTGGCGGGCGGTGGCCTGGTAGCCGGACAGCTCGCCCTCGCTCGGCGCCAGGGAGATCGCGGTGGTGTCCCACACGCCGTAGCGCGGGTTCACCCGGATCGACGGGTCGCCGGCCAGCTGCTGCACCAGCCGCAGGCCGATCTGCTCCAGCAGCTGCGGCGTGAGCTGCTCGGTGGACGACTCCTCGGACGACGGCCGCACGTCGGTGCGCCGCTCCTTGACGTGCGCGACGATCCACTGGGCGCTGCCCGGGTCCGGCGGGAACGCCACGACCGTGCCGGGCTCGACGCCGAACAGCGGCGACTGGGCCGACTGCGGCGACTCCGCCGAGCGCACGACCTGGTTCTCGCGACCGAGGGACTGGCCCTGCTCGCTGCGCGGCGCGGCGGCGATGAACTCGGCCATCTTCGCCGGGTCGGCCGCGACCTGCTTGGCCTTCTCGACCGCCTCGGTGTTGTCCTTGGTGAAGAAGTAGTCGAACGTGACTTCCATCCGGTCGACGTACTTGCGCGCCAGCTCGACCAGCAGCAGTTGGTCCTTGGCGCGCTCCCGGAACGTCGTCGCGTCGTAGACGGTGTTCTGCGAGGCCAGGTCGGCGCCGCCCGCCTGCTCGACGGACTCGGCCACGTCCTCCTCGGACACGGTGATGCCCTCGCGCTGGGCGGCCAGGCCGATCAGCTCGTGCTGCACGCCGAGCGTGACCAGCTGGCGGGCGACCTGGTCCAGCTTGCGCTGGTCGTGCAGCTTCCGGGCCTCGGGCTCCTTGTCGAGCACGACCTCCAGCCGCTGCTGCACCGTCTGCAGCGGCAGCACGGTGTCGCCGACGATCGCGGCCGAGCCGACCTTGGCCGGGCCGGTTCCGCAGCCCGCGACCAGCAGTGCGACGGCCGCAGCGATCAGGGTGGAGCGCCTCTGTGCAGTCCTCACGACCGGTACCTTCTCACGACGCCCGTCAGCTCCTGGTGACGGGGCTCACGGACAGCGTCTCCAGGAAGTGGGCGCACCAGTCGAGCAGCTCCTGGTCGCGCAGCTGGGGCGCGCCCATCCGGCCGCCGGCCGCGCCCTCGGTCGGGCGCGGCACGCTCACCGTCTTGGCCGCCGGCTTGTGGACCGCCTTGGGGAACAGCCGCTTCAACCGCACCAATTGGCTGTCCCGCAGGTCCAGGGGCGCGAACCGGATGGTCTGCCCCATCACGACGACCTCGGTCACCCCGTGCGCGCGGCACGTCTGGCGGAACCGCGCCACCGCCAGCAGCCGGTCCACGGGCAGCGGCGGCGCGCCGTAGCGGTCCTTCAGCTCGTCCCGCACGGACTGGAGCGCCTCCTCGTCACCGGCCGCCGCGATCTTGCGGTACGCCTCCAGCCGCAGCCGCTCGCCCGGCACGTAGTCGTGCGGGATGTGCGCGTCGACCGGCAGGTCCACCCGGACCTCGGCCAGCTCCTCCTCCAGCTCGCCGTCCGCGCCCGCGTGCCGGCGGAACGCGTCGACGGCCTCGCCGACCAGCCGCAGGTACAGGTCGAAGCCGACGCCCGCGATGTGCCCGGACTGCTCGGCGCCGAGGATGTTGCCCGCGCCGCGGATCTCCAGGTCCTTCATGGCCACCGCCATGCCCGCGCCCAGCTCGGTGTTCTGCGCGATCGTGGCCAGCCGGTCGTGCGCCAGCTCGGTCAGCGGCGACTCCGGCGGGTACAGGAAGTAGGCGTAGCCGCGGTCCCGGCCGCGGCCGACGCGCCCGCGCAGCTGGTGCAGCTGCGACAGCCCGAGCAGGTCGCCGCGCTCCACCACGAGGGTGTTGGCGTTGGAGATGTCCAGGCCGGTCTCGACGATCGTCGTGCACACCAGCACGTCGTACTCGTTCTCCCAGAAGCCCTGGATGATCTTCTCCAGCTTGTCCTCGTTCATCTGGCCGTGCGCGGTGACCACGCGGGCCTCGGGGACCAGCTCGCGGATGCGCCGCGCCGCCTTCTCGATCGTCGAGACGCGGTTGTGCACGTAGAACACCTGGCCGTCGCGCAGCAGCTCGCGGCGGATGGCGGCGGCGACCTGCTTGTCGTCGTAGGAGCCGACGTAGGTGAGGATCGGGTGCCGCTCCTCGGGCGGGGTGAGGATCGTGGACATCTCGCGGATGCCCGCCAGCGACATCTCCAGGGTGCGCGGGATCGGCGTCGCGGACATCGTGAGCACGTCGACGTTCGTGCGCAGCGCCTTGATGTGCTCCTTGTGCTCGACGCCGAACCGCTGCTCCTCGTCCACGATGACCAGGCCGAGGTCCTTGTAGCGCAGCCCCTTCTGGAGCAGGCGGTGCGTGCCGATGACGATGTCCACCTCGCCGTCGGCCAGGCCCGCGATCGTCTGCTCCGCCTCCTGCGGGTCGGTGAACCGCGACAGGCCCTTGATGTTCACCGGGAACGCGTGCATCCGCCCGACGAACGTGTTCAGGTGCTGCTGGGCGAGCAGCGTCGTCGGCACCAGCACCACGACCTGCTTGCCGTCCTGCACCGCCTTGAACGCCGCGCGCACCGCGATCTCGGTCTTGCCGTAGCCGACGTCGCCGCAGATCACGCGGTCCATCGGGACGGTCCGCTCCATGTCGGACTTGACCTCGTCGATCGCCGCCATCTGGTCGACGGTCTCGGTGAACGGGAACGCGTCCTCCAGCTCCCGCTGCCACGGGGTGTCGGGCCCGAACGCGTGGCCGGGCGCGGACTGGCGGGCGGCGTAGAGCTGCACCAGCTCGGCGGCGATCTGCTTGACCGCCTTCTTCGCCTTCGCCTTGGTGTTCTTCCAGTCGCTGCCGCCGAGCTTGTTGAGCGTGGGCAGCTCGCCGCCGACGTAGCGGGACACCTCGTCGAGCTGGTCGGTCGGCACGAACAGCCGGTCGCCGGGCTGGCCGCGCTTGGACGAGCCGTACTCCAGCACCAGGTACTCGCGGGTCGCGCCCGCCACCGTGCGCTGCACCATCTCCACGTACTTGCCGATGCCGTGCTGCTCGTGCACGACGAAGTCGCCCGGCCTGAGCGCGAGCGGGTCCACCGCGTTGCGGCGCTTGCTCGGCATCCGGCGCATGTCCTTGGTGGACGTGCCGTGCCTGCCGCCGGTCAGGTCGGTCTCGGTGAGCACGACCAGCGCCAGCCCGGGCAGCGCGAACCCGTCCTCCAGCGCGCCGCGCACCACCGTGACGACGCCCGCCGCAGGCTTGTCGGTGAGGGCGTCCGCGCAGGTCGCGCTCACGCCGGCGTCGCGCAGCTGCTCGGTGGCGCGCTGCGCCGTGCCCGCGCCGGGCACGACGAGCACGGCCGTGCCGCCGGACGCCGTGTGCGCCCGCAGGTCGGTGAACGCGCGCTCGACGTCGCCGCCGTACGCCTCGACGTGCTTGAGCTCCAGGCGCAGGACGTCGGCGCCCTCCGTGGTCAGCTGGCTGAGCGTCCACCACGGCCGGCCCGCGGCGCGCGCGGCCCCGGCCACGTCGCCGAGGTTCCGGTAGGCGCTCGCGCCCAGGTCGATCGGGGCCTTCCCGCCGCCGGCGGCGGCCATCCAGGACGCCTCCAGGAACTCCTGGCCGGTGCGCACCAGGTCGTGGGCGCGGGCGCGGATCTTCTCCGGGTCGTTGAGCACGACGTGCGTGCCCGCCGGGACGACGTCGGTGAGCAGCTGGAGCCGCCCCTCGCACAGCGCCGGGATCAGCGCCTCCATGCCCTCCGAGGGGATGCCGTTGGCGATCTTCTCCAGCATCTCGTGCAGCTGGGCGTCGGCCTCGTGCTCGGCGGCCAGCGCCTCCGCCCGCCGCCGCACGTCGTCGGTGAGCAGCAGCTCCCGGCACGGCGTCGCCGTGAACCCGGTCACCTGGTCGGGCAGCGACCGCTGGTCGGCGACCGAGAACGGCCTGATCTCGGTGACCTCGTCGCCCCAGAACTCGACGCGCAGCGGGTGCTCGGCGGTCGGCGGGAAGACGTCCAGGATGCCGCCGCGCACGGCGAACTCGCCGCGCTTCTCCACCATGTCGACGCGCGTGTACGCCAGGCCGGCGAGGTCGGTGAGCAGCTGCTCGAAGTCGTGCTCGGAGCCGACCGCCAGGTCGACCGGCTTCAGGTCGCCGAGGCCGGGGGCCATCGGCTGGATCAGGCTGCGGACCGTGGTGACGACCACCTTGAGCGGGTCGTCGCCGGGGTGGGCGAGGCGGCGCAGCACCTGGAGGCGGGCGCCGACGGTGTCCGCGCGCGGCGACAGGCGCTCGTGCGGCAGCGTCTCCCAGGACGGGAAGATCGCCACGGAACCGTGCCCGATGAGGTCGCACAGGACGTTCTTGAGGTCGTCGGCCTCGCGCCCGGTGGCCGTCACCGCCAGCACGGGCGCGCTGCCCGCCAGGGCCGCGGCGACCAGCGGCCGGGCGGCGGGCGGTCCCTCCAGCTCCAGGTCGGGGACGCCGACGGAGTCCACGAGGGCGCGCAGCGCCTTGTCGGGCAGGACTGCGGTGAGCAGGCCGGAGAGCGGGCCGGACTGGGGCATTGCGATGGCTCCCGGGGAAGACGCGGACAGACCCCTGCCCGGGACCTCGGAACGGCCTCGGGAGGGGTTCTCGCCACCAAGCCTACGTGCCGCCGACGCGGGCTGCGCGCGGATTACCGGTTGACGGGGTGATCACCCTGGAGGTGTGGAGCACAGGCGGATCAGGGCCGACTACGACGATCGGCACGTCACCGTCTACCAGGCCTACCCGGCCGCGATCGCCCGTGCGGCGCTGGCCGCGGGCCGGTTCGTGCCGCCGTTCAAGCCCGGCCGGATGACCTGGGTCAAGCCCTCGTTCCTGTGGATGATGTACCGCTCCGGGTGGGGCGCGAAGCCGGACCAGGAGTGCGTGCTGGCCGTCAGGATCACCCGATCGGGGTTCGACTGGGCGCTGGACCGGGCCGTGCCGAGCGACGCGGGCGTCGGCTCGCGGCCGGACGTGCGCGTCCAGTGGGACCCGGAGCGCGACCTCCACCTGAGCCCCCTCCCCCACCGCTCGCTCCAGCTGGGGCTGGCGGGCGAGGCGTCGCGCCGCTACGTCGAGGAGTGGACCGGGTCGATCACCGACGTCACGCCGCTCGCGCACGAGGTGCGCGACCTGGTGCGCGCGGGCGACCTCGACGCGGCCCGCGCCCTGCTCCCGGAGGAACGCCCCTACCCCCGCGCCTGATCACGACCACACACCCGGCTTGGGATGCTGGGCGGCATGCGTCGGATCACCGGTTTTGCCGCCGTTGCCCTGCTGGCCGCGAGCACGGCGGCCGGGTGCTCGTCCGCCGCGCCGGGCGGCAACGCGCCCGCCACCACGGACCCGGACGGGCTGCGGGTCGAGGTCGTCGTCGGCGGGTTGAGCCACCCGTGGGACGTGGGGTTCCTGCCCGACGGGCGGATGCTCGTGCCGCAGCGCCCGGCGAGGATCGCGCTGGTCGAGAACGGGAAGGCCACCGACGTGGAGGCCGACCTCGGTGACGTGGCGGTCCGCGGCGAGGGCGGCTTGATGAGCCTCGTCGTGCACCCCGACTTCGAGACCTCGAAGCAGTTCACCACCTGCTTCAACACGGCCGAGGACGTGCGGCTGGTGACGTGGCGGCTCGACGGCGCCAAGGCCACCCGGGTGGAGGACCCGCTGCTCGCGGGCCTGCCGAACAACCCGAGCGGGCGGCACTCGGGCTGCCGGATGGCGCTGGACGGCGACGGGCGACTGCTCGTCGGCACCGGCGACACTGCGGTCGGCACCGTGCCCCAGGACAGGTCGAGCCTCGGCGGGAAGGTGCTGCGCGTCGACCTGGCGACCGGCGAGGGCGTCGAGGGCAACCCGTTCGGGGACCGGATCTACACCTACGGGCACCGCAACGTGCAGGGCGTCGCCGTGCGGCGGGACGGCCTGGTGTTCACCGCCGAGCACGGCCCGGGCGTGGACGACGAGGTCAACCTGCTGCGCCCCGGCGCGAACTACGGGTGGGACCCGTCGCGGGGCGGCACGGCCGGCGGTTACGACGAGAGCGTGCCGATGACGGACCTGGAGCGGTTCCCCGACGCCGTCGAGGCCGTGTGGTCGTCCGGCGACCCGACCGAGGCGATCTGCGACGCCGCGTTCCTGACCGGCGAGCAGTGGGGCGGCATGGAGGGCGTACTGGCCGTCACCGCCCTGAAGGGCTCGAAGGTGTTGCTGTTCACCGTCACCCCCGAGGGCGGCGTCCACTCGGTGTCCATCCCGGTCGAACTGGACGGCACCCACGGCCGCCTGCGCGGCGCCGAGCTGGGTCCGGACAACGCCCTCTACGTGACCACGTCGAACGGCGAGGACGACAAGATCCTGAGAATCACCCGAACCCCCTGACCACCCCGCGAGTCGTACGTTCAGGTCGCGCGAGTCGTACGTTCAGGCACCGTGAGTTCTTTACTCGTGAGTGAAGAACTCAGAGTGACTGAGTGTTGGACTCGCGCGACCTGGGCGTACGACTCGCGCGGGGTGGACGTACGACTCGCGGGGCTTGAACTTACGACTCGCGCGGGGTGGGCTTACGACTCGCGGGTCAGCGGATGCGGAGGCGGGGTTTGTGGTCCATGTGGGAGAGGCCCTTCCAGGCCAGGTTGACGAGGTGCGCGGCCACCTCGTCCTTCTTCGGCTTGCGCACCTCCAGCCACCACTGGCCGGTCAGCGCGACCATCCCCACGAGTGCCTGCGAGTACAGCGCCGCGAGCTTGCGGTCGTAGCCCTGCCGCGAGAAGTGCAGCCCCAGGATCGACTCCACCTGGGACGCGATGTCGTTCAGCAGGGACGAGAACGTGCCGGTCGAGGAGGCCACGGGTGAGTCGCGCACCAGGATGCGGAACCCGTCGGTCGAGCCCTCGATGTAGTCCAGCAACGCCGTCGCGGCCTGTTCGAGCAGCTCACGCGGGTGCCCGCCGGACAGGGCGTTGACGATGTGGTCCATCAGGTGCTGCATCTCGCGGTCCACCACGACGGCGTAGATGCCTTCCTTGCCGCCGAAGTGCTCGTAGACGACCGGCTTGGACACGCCCGCCCGGTGCGCGATCTCCTCGACCGAGGTGACCTCGAAGCCCTTCTCCGCGAACAGCGCCCGGGCCACGTCGAGCAGCTGCTCGCGCCGCTCCTTGCCCGTCATCCGCACACGCGGCACCGGTGTCTCGTCGTCGCGCCGTCTCCCCGCCATCCCAGCCACCCTAAACACCCGCCCCCCGCGCGAACTGCGAGGGGGGCGGGTGGTCGGCTACTTCTTGGCGCTGATCCGGGCCAGGCGCTGCTCGTTCGGCCAGCGCACGTTGGTCGCCCAGCCGAACTTCTCGAACAGCCAGATGGCCCGCGCGGAGATGTCGATCTGACCGCGCTTCACGCCGTGCCGGGCGCACGTCGGGTCGGCGTGGTGCAGGTTGTGCCACGACTCGCCGAAGCTGAGGATCGCGAGCGCCCACACGTTGGCGGAGCGGTCGCGGGCGGCGAACGGGCGGTCGCCGACCATGTGGCAGATGGAGTTGACCGACCAGGTCACGTGGTGCAGGAACGCCACCCGGACGAGACCGGCCCAGAAGAACGCGCTGAGCGCCCCGGACCAGGACATCGTGATCAGGCCGCCCAGCAGGGCGGGGGCGAGCAGGCTGATCGTGGTCCACAGCGGGAACAGCTTGTCGATGCGGACGAGGTCCTTGTCCGCGAGCAGGTCGGGGGCGAAGCGGCGCGCGTTGGTCTGGTCGCGGTCGAACAGCCAGCCCATGTGGGCGTGCCAGAAGCCCTTGGCCAGGGCGACGGGGCCGGAGCCGAACAGCCACGGCGAGTGCGGGTCGCCCTCGCGGTCGGAGAACGCGTGGTGGCGCCGGTGGTCGGCCACCCACACGATGACCGGGCCCTGGAGGGCCATGCCGCCGGCGATGGCGAGGGCGATCTTGAGCCCGCGGTTGGCCTTGAACGAGCCGTGCGTGAAGTAGCGGTGGTAACCGACGGTCACACCCATGCCGGCCAGGTAGTAGAAGACGACGAACAGCGCGACGTCGACCCAGCCCAGCCCCCAGCCCCAGGCGAGCGGAACGGCCGCGAGCAGAGCCAGGAACGGCACGATGACGAACACGTACACGCTGAACTGCTCGACGTGGCCGCGCCGCCCCTCGATGATCGGCTTGGGGCCCTTGTCGTCCGGGCCCTGCGGCGTGGACCTGCTCTCAAGGGTGCTGGTCATACGTGATACCTCGTCGCTCGGGGACTACCTACGGAACCGTAACTTACGACACCGTAGGTTAGGTCCTGCGGATGCCGCCAGGGTGGCGGCTCAAAATCACGGCGTGTTCTCAGGAAGCCGGGCGTGTCGATCAACGCCGGTGCATCATTCGGGGGTGTCGTCCCCGAACGTTCGCGGCAGGCGTCGCCTGCGGATCGCGCTGATCTCGCTCGTCACGGTGTTCGCGCTGCTCGTCGCGGGTGTCGTCGGCTTCGGCTGGTACTACAGCGGGCAGCTGCTGGAGCCGGAGAACTCCCGCCCCGGCTACCGCGACACCGTCACCTCGTCCGCCGCGGGGACCGTCACGCTGGCGGAATCGCGGGTGAGCGCCCTGCCCGGGAGGTGGGGTCTCGTGTGGCCCGGCGGCGGGGCGGAGGTGGGCCCGGTGACGCGGCGGTCGCAGGGCTCGGTGGTGCGCGAGCTGGTCGGCCAGGCGCCCCCGGACGGCACGCGCGTGCGGCTGGAGACCTCCGTGTGGACGACCGACCCGCGCACCGCCCTCGGCCTGGAGCACGAGGACGTGCGCGTGCCCACGGAACTCGGGGACGCGCCCGCGTGGCTCGTGCCCGCGACGTCGTCCACGTGGGTCGTCGCGGTGCACGGCCGGGGTGGCACCCGGGCGGAGGCGCTGCGGGTGGCGCCGACTCTGCACGACCTCGGGCTACCCGTTCTCGCCGTGACCTACCGCAACGACGAGGAAGCCCCCCGTTCGCCGGACGGCTTGTACCACCTGGGTGACACCGAGTGGCGTGACGTGGAGGCGGCCGTGCGGTTCGCCCGCGACCGGGGCGCGCGCGACGTCGTGCTGTACGGCTGGTCGATGGGCGGGGCGATCGTCGGCCAGTTCCTGACCCGGTCCGCCGACGCGCCGCTGGTGCGGGCGGTCGTGCTGGACGCGCCGGTGGTGAGCTGGACGGACACGCTCGAACTCCAGTCGCGCAACCGGGGCGTGCCCGAGCAGCTCGTGCCGATCGCGGAGCTGGTGTCGGACTGGCGCGCCGACCTGGACTTCGACCGGTTCGACCTGGCCGACCACCCGCCCGCGCACCGGCCGCCGACGCTGCTGTTCCACGGTGGCGCGGACGGCACCGTGCCCGTGGGGTCGTCGCGCGAGCTGGCCGCGGCCGCGCCGCGGCTGGACTGGCCGATGCGCTACGTCGAGGTGCCCGCCGCCGAGCACACCGCGGCGTGGAACGTGGACCCGGACGCGTACGAGGAGGCGGTGACCGAGTTCCTCGACTCGGTCGAGACCATCCGCTGAACCCTGTCAGGTGTTCGATTAACTACCGACGGTAGTTGTGTACATGATTGTTCTCCGCCCGCCGCGGCACGCCGGACGCTCCGCGCGCACTGTCTACATCCCTGCGCTGACCAGCCACAACACGGTGTGTCATGATCCAATCACCCACGGGTTGCCGCCACTTGAGTGGTGGTGCTGACCTACGGGGGGCACTCGTGACAACATGTGTTCGCGCGGTCGGGGTCCGCCTCGACCGTTCCGCCATGGTGTAAAGGCAGCACCTCGGATTTTGGTTCCGATGGTCCAGGTTCGAATCCTGGTGGCGGAGCGAGCCGGTCGGGCCGCCCGGGCCCGGTCGCCCTGCGTCTGCATGGGGGTGTGAGTCGCTGCGCGAGGAAGCGGTCGACGAGCAGGGCAACGTGGCGCCGGTGCTCCACGAGATGTCCGACGCGTGGCTGGTCGGCCGCGCGAGTGAACTCGTGGCCGTCGCGCAGAGCAGCCACCTGTCCGAGCAGCTCGACGCGGCGCACGAGGTCGACGAGATCCTCGCCGAGGCGCAGGGCCGCGGCGAGCCGCGGATCGTCGGCCAGCTGCTCCGCGCCGCCGCCGTGGTCCGGATCGTCACCCCCGGCCTGGTCGACCTCTCCGACTCCGTGCTCGACGAGATGCTCGCCCACTGCCGGCGGCACGGCCTGCTGGTGCTGGAGGCCGAGGCGCACGCGCTGCGCGGTCGCCGCTACCTGCTCGGCGGGTTCGAGGACAAGGCGCTGACCGAGGTCGCGAGCGGCCTGGCGATGCTGGAGGAGGACCTCGCCCCCGACCCCATGCTCGACAAGCGCACGTGGGACCGCCTGCTGGCGTCCGCGCTCCAGTCGACCGGGCTCGTGCTCACCCAGCTGGGCGTCTACGAGATGGCCGACGACGTGCTGGCCCGCGCGCACAACGCCATCCGGGAGAGCGCCAACCCGCACCTGATCTACGTGCACCTGCTCAACCGGACCCGCATGCTCATCGGCTGGGGGCTGCGGCTGGAGCGGGTGGACAACTTCGAGGAGGCCGCCGAGCGGTTCGCCACCGCGTCGGCCATCGCCACCGCCGTCGAGGGCGCGTTCCGCGAGTCCCTGCACCCCGGTCGCCGCGACCGCACCGCCGCCGAGCAGGTGCCGGTGATAGGGGCCGCCCACGCGCTGGCGAAACCGGGCGCCGGGCACATCTCGCGGCTGTGGTCGCTGCGCGAGATGTCCATGTACGCCCGCGAGCTGATCATCGTGTCGATCGCGCTGGCCCGCTGCCTGGAGATGGAGGAACTGCCGCAGCAGGCGCTCCAGGTGCTGCACGGCGCCCGCGAGCGGCTGGAGCGCGACACGTCCGAGCCGACGCTGATGCTGTGCCTGACCCGCGAGTTCGCCCGCATGTCCGGTCCGAAGAACGAGCGCACGATCAGCGCGCTGGAGACCTACGCGACCGCCCTGGAGACCGAGCTGTGGCTGATGCAGGAGGCCCGCACCGCCACCCTGCTCACCCGCCGCGACCACGAACGGCTGACCCGCGCGCACGGCGCCATCGCGCAGCAGGCGTTGCAGGACCCGCTGACGGGCCTGCCGAACCGCCGCGCGCTCGACGACCGGCTGGCCGCGCTGATCAGCGCCCAGACCCACCCGATGGCCATCGCGCTGGTGGACCTCGACGGGTTCAAGGTGGTCAACGACAAGTACTCGCACGCCGAGGGCGACGACGTCCTGCGCGTGATTGCCAGCACACTGCGGCAGGCCCTGCGGGGTGACGACCTGGTGGCCAGGTACGGCGGCGACGAGTTCGTGGTGCTGCTGCCGGGTGCGCCGCTGCACGCGGCCGAGGCGGCGCTGGCACGCGCCGTGGAAGCCGTCGCGGCCTTGCCTTCCGACCTGTCGCGCGGGGTCACGCTGTCGGTCGGCGTGATCTCCGCGCGCCCCCGCGAGACGGCGCACGCGGCCCTCGCGCGAGCCGACTCGGCGATGTACGCGGCGAAGCGCGGGGGTGGCTGCCGGGTTGCGGCTGTGGAAGGCGAGCCCGACCCGGAGGCTTAGTATCGGCACCTGGCGGGAAGCCAGGCCCCTCCCGCTGCAAGGCACGCACCGAGCTAGGGAGAGCGCTGATGCTTGAGGGTGTCCCCACCCCGGTCAGCACGATCGTCCTCGCAGCGGGTGAAGGCACCCGCATGCGCTCCGCCACCCCCAAGGTCCTGCACCGCATCGCCGGTCGCTCCCTCGTGGAGCACGCGGTGCGCGCGGCCGCGGGAACCGATCCGGACCACCTGGCCGTCGTGGTCGGCCACGGCCGCGCCGCGGTCGCCGACCACCTCGACGGCCTCTCGACCGCGCTGGACCGCAAGGTCACCGTCGCGGTGCAGGAGGAGCAGAAGGGCACCGGCCACGCGGTGGGCTGCGGCCTGGACGCGTTGGCCGAGGTCACGGGCACGTCCGACGACCCGGGCGGCACGGTCGTGGTGACCTACGGCGACGTGCCGCTGCTGGACGCCGACACCCTGCGCGCGCTGCTGGCCGAGCACGGCGGGCAGGGCAACGCGGTGACCGTGCTGACCGCCGTGGTGGACGACCCGACCGGGTACGGGCGGATCGTGCGGTCGGCCTCGGGCGAGGTCGAGGCGATCGTCGAGCAGAAGGACGCGTCCGAGGAGCAGCGCGCGATCACCGAGGTCAACTCGGGCGTGTACGCCTTCGACGCGGCGGTGCTGCGCGACGGGCTGTCGCGGCTGTCGACCGACAACGCGCAGGGCGAGCTGTACCTGACCGACGTGCTGACCATCGCGCGGTCGGACGGCAGGCGCGTGGGCGCGCTCGTGACGCCCGACGCCTGGCTCGTGGAGGGCGTGAACGACCGCGTGCAGCTGGCCAGGCTGGGCGCGGAGCTGAACCGGCGGCTCGTCGAGCGGGCCATGCGCTCCGGCGTGACCGTGGTCGACCCGGCCACCACGTGGTTGGACGCGGACGTGCGGGTGGGCCGGGACGCGCTGATCGAGCCGGGCGTGCAGCTGCGCGCCGGGACGGTCGTCGGCGAGGGCGCGGTCGTGGGGCCGGACACCACGCTGAGCGGGTGCGCGGTCGGCGCGGGCGCGTCCGTGGTGCGCACGCACGGCTCCGGCGCGGAGATCGGCGAGGGCGCGTCCGTCGGCCCGTTCGCCTTCCTGCGGCCGGGCACGCGGCTGGGCGAGAACGGCAAGATCGGGACGTTCGTCGAGGTGAAGAACTCGGACATCGGCGCCGGTTCGAAGGTCCCCCACCTGAGCTACCTCGGCGACGCCACGGTCGGCGAGCACTCGAACGTCGGCGCGGCGAGCGTCACGGTGAACTACGACGGCGTGAACAAGCACCGGACCACGATCGGGTCCCACTGCCGCACCGGCTCGGACAACATGTTCGTGGCGCCGGTGACCGTCGGCGACGGCGCCTACACCGGCGCCGGGACCGTCGTGCGGCGCGACGTGCCGCCGGGCGCGCTGGCCGTGTCGGGTGGTCCCCAGCGCAACCTGGAGGGCTGGGTGCTGTCCCGTCGGGCCGGCACCGCATCGGCGGAGGCGGCGGAGCGGGCACTGGCGTCCGAGAATGGGAATGGCACAACCGATGAAGGGCGCTGACGTGAACCCCACGATGGCCGGGACACCCAAGAAGAACCTGATGCTCTTCGGCGGTCGCGCCTACCCCGAGCTGACCGAGCAGGTCGCCAAGCACCTGAACGTCTCCGTCACGCCGCAGTCGGCGTACGACTTCGCCAACGGCGAGATCTTCGTGCGGTTCGAGGAGAGCGTCCGCGGCTGCGACGCGTTCGTCATCCAGTCGCACTGCGCGCCCATCAACCAGTGGCTGATGGAGCAGCTGATCATGGTGGACGCGCTGAAGCGCGCCTCGGCCAAGCGCATCACCGTGATCATGCCGTTCTACCCGTACGCGCGGCAGGACAAGAAGCACCGGGGCCGCGAGCCGATCTCCGCGCGCCTGGTCGCCGACCTGTTCAAGACCGCCGGGGCCGACCGCCTCGTCGCGGTCGACCTGCACACCGCCCAGATCCAGGGCTTCTTCGACGGCCCGGTGGACCACCTGTGGGCCATGCCGCTGCTCGCGGAGCACATCCGCGCCAAGTACGCGGGCCACGACATCACCGTGGTGTCGCCGGACGCGGGCCGCACCAAGCTCGCCGAGAAGTGGGCCGACACGCTGGGCGGCACGCCCATCGCGTTCATCCACAAGACCCGCGACCCGCTGCGTCCGAACGAGGTCGTCGCGAACCGCGTGGTCGGCCAGGTCCAGGACCGGCTGTGCGTGGTCATCGACGACATGATCGACACCGGCGGCACGATCACCAAGGCCGTGGAGCAGCTCCTCGCCGAGGGCGCGTCGGACGTCGTCATCGCGGCCACCCACCCGGTGCTGTCCGGCCCGGCCGTGGAGCGGTTGCAGGACTGCGGCGCCCGCGAGGTCGTGTTCACCGACACCCTCCCGATCCCGGCCGACAAGCGCTTCGAGGCGATGACCGTGCTGCCGATCGCCCCGCTGCTGGCCCGCGTCATCCAGGAGGTCTTCGAGGACGGCTCGGTGACCTCCCTGTTCGACGGCAACGCCTGACCCCGGGAGTCCACGCCCAGGTCGCGGGAGTCCACCCCCCAGGTCGCGAGCGTCGAAACGGGGGTTGGACCCTCGCGAGCTGGGGGTTTAACTCTCGGGTTTCGGTGGGTTCGGGGCGGGGAACGAACCCCCGATTAGGCCGCTCCGCCGCGGTCGGCCTACACTGGTCGGGTTGCCTCGGCGAGGGCGAGCATCACGCTCGGCGTGATCGACGCGGCGGTTGTGATGCCGCGCGTGTTCACCTTCCGCGCCGCCCGGCCGCCGCAGGCTCGCCACCCCGCTTACGCCCCGCCCGACGTACCAGGCCAGACCGTTAGGAGAGCCCCACCGTGTCCGAGGTCCGTCTCGCCGCAGAGCAGCGCACCGAGTTCGGCAAGGGCGCCGCCCGCCGCACCCGCCGCGCCGGCAAGATCCCCGCGGTGCTCTACGGCCACGGTTCCGACCCGAAGCACCTGGCCCTGCCGGCGCTCGAGTTCGCCCGTGTTGTCCGCGAGCACGGTCACAACGCTGTCATCGCCCTGGACATCGATTCGTCCAGCGAGCTTGCGCTGACCAAGACCGTCACCACCCACCCCATCAAGAACTACATCGAGCACGTCGACCTGCTGCTGGTGCAGCGGGGCGAGAAGGTCACCGTCGAGGTGCCCATCGTCCTCACCGGCGAGCCCGCCTCGGCGACCCTGCTCACGCAGGACCTCACCACGGTCCAGGTCGAGGCCGACGCGCTGAACATCCCCGAGCAGATCGAGTACTCGATCGAGGGCCTGGCGGCCGGCACCCAGGTGCACGCCTCCGACCTGGTGCTCCCCGCGGGCTCGACCCTCGCCACCGACCCCGAGGCCATGGTGCTCGCGGTGAACGAGGCCCCGAGTGCCGCCGCCATGGAGGGCGACACGGGCGAGGGCACCGAGCCCGAGGCCACCGAAGAAGGCTGAGCCCATCACGTCGGGCGACTCGAACGGCACGCCTCCCCCGCCTCACGGCTGGGGTGGCGTGCCGTTCCCGTACCTGAGCCCCGCCCAGGTGCGCGCCCTGCGGTTCCCGCGCCGCAAGAGCGGCCGGGGGTACGACCCGGCGCAGGTCGACGCGTTCGCCCGGCAGATCGCGGACGCCCTCGCCGGACGGCTCGTGCTGCGACCCGAGCAGGTGCGGTCGGTCGCGTTCACCGAGATCGCGGGCGGCTACGAGCAGCGCGCCGTGGACGAGTTCCTGACCGCCGCGGAGCACCAACTGCGCTCCGGCCACGTGCCGCCGACCACGCTCCAGACCGGTGACGCGCTGCTCGCGGTGAAGCTGCCGAAGGCGTCCAACGGCTACGATCGCGGCGAGGTCGACGCCTTCCTGGGCCGGGCCGCCGCGGCGCTGGACGGCCGGGGGCGGATGAGCGCGGCCGAGGTCCGCCACACCAGGTTCAGCACCACGTCGGGCCTCCGGCGCGGTTACCAGGTGCGGGCGGTCGACACCCTGTTGGACGAGCTGGAGCAGGAGTTGCGGTTCCGTGGGCGATGACGTGGCCCTGGTCGTCGGGGTGGGCAACCCCGGCCCCAAGTACGAGGGCAACCGGCACAACGTCGGCTTCATGGTCCTCGACGAGCTGGCTTCACGCGTTGGTGGGAAGTTCAAGGCCCACAAGGGCGGCGCCGAGGTGCTGGAGGGCCGCCTGGCCGGGCGTCGGGTCGTGCTGGCCAAGCCTCGCGGCTACATGAACCTCTCGGGCGGTCCGGTGGCGGGCACGGCGAACTTCTACAAGGTGCCGCCCGCGTCGATCGTCGTGGTGCACGACGAGCTGGACCTGCCGTTCGCCACCGTGCGGCTGAAGCTGGGCGGCGGCGAGAACGGCCACAACGGCCTGCGCTCGATCACCAAGTCGCTGGGCACCAAGGACTACCACCGGGTGCGCTTCGGCGTGGACCGCCCGCCGGGCCGGATGGACCCGGCCGACTACGTGCTGCGGGACTTCTCGCTGGTGGAGCGCAAGGAGTTGGCGTTCGAGCTGGACCGGGCGGCGGACGCCGTGGAGGCGCTGCTGGAGCTGGGCCTGGAAGCCGCCCAGAACAAGTTCCACTGAGCACGAGTTCCACTGGGCACGAGTTCCACTGGGCACGAGTTCCACTGGGCACGAGTTCCACTGGGCACGAGTTCCACTGGGCACGAGTTCCACTGGGCACGATTCCGCGCCGAGCCCTGACCAGTGGTCAGCGGTGGCCGAACTCGACCTGGAGCAGGCGCGGGGACACCGCGAAGCCGCTGCGCGCGTACGCCGTGACGGCGCGTTCCCCGGAGTGCACGGTCACCCGTTCGAGCCCGAGTGCGCGGGCCTGGTCGAGGACGGCGTCGACGAGCCGCCCGCCGAGCCCGGCGCCGCGGTGGTCGGGCGTCACGTACACGCACTGCACGTCGCCGCTCGCCCGGTCGGACGCGGCCCCGCGGGGCACCCTGGGCAGGACCGCGAGCCACGCCATGCCGACGACGCGCCCGTCCACGGCGGCGACCGCGCACCGGTGGGTCGACTCGTGCTCGCGGGCCCACTGCGCGAAGCGGGGCGCGAACTCCTCCACGGGCGTCACCCGGGTGCCCCGGCTCTCGTGCTCCCACCGGCAGCGCAGCTCGGCCACGGCGGGCAGGTCGTCGGGGCGGGCGGGGCGGATCTCGATCGACGTCACGCGACCCGTGGTGCCCGGATCAGGGGACGCGCCGCCCGAACCGGGCCAGCAGGTGCCAGACCTCCTTGAGGTCCTGCGGGTGGTGGCGGCCCGCGTGGTCGCCGATGACCTCCGGCGTCAGCACGCCGTCCACGGCGATGCGCTCCCCCAGCGCCACGGACTCCGGACCGCGAAAGTCCGGGTGGCGGCGCAGCTCGTCCACGTGCAGGTGGAACCCGGGGTGCCACTCGACCGGGCAGGGCAGGCGCAGCGCGGCCTCCTCGACGGGCGTGCCCCGGTAGCTCGGGTCGAGCACGAGGGCCTCCGCGTCGATCGCGACGGACACCCCGCCGTGCACGTGGGCCTCGACGTAGTCGTCGAGGAGGTCGCGGCGGTCGGCCAGGGCGACGGCGACGAGCGGCATGCGGTCGGCGACGCCGAAGTGCTCGGGCTCGGTCACGCTGTCCGGGTAGCAGAACGTAGTACGCCTCGGGACGTCAGGTTTCAGCCGCAGGTGTGACGATCCGAAACGTGGTGACGCGCCGTACTGACTCAGCCGGAAGTTCAGGCCCCCGTACACCGGTCTCTCGTGGGCGGCGGCCGAGTCGTAGGCGCCGCCGAACATGCGGCTCTCCCACCGCCACCGGTCACCGCCCTCGAACGCGGTCAGGCCGCCGCCGCTCGTCCCGGTCACGAACTGCGACACGTACGCGCCACCGTCCACCAACCCGGGAACCACTCGTCCGGGGTGGAAGTTCAGGGTGACGCGCACCGCGCGGTCGAGCGGCGGACCGGTCGACCGCGCGGTCACGAAGGCGAGTGCGCGCGCCGCGGCGCCGAGCACCCCGCATCACCCCGCGGCGGGCACCAGGGACGCGGCGGACGAGCGGCGCAGCTTGCCGGACGGCGTCTTGGGCAGGCTGCCGGGCTTCAGCACGACCACGGAGAACGGCCGCAGCCCGACCGCGTCCACGACCCGCGCGCTGATCTCCTTGGACAGCGCCTTCACCGCGTCGTCCTCGCCGGCCAGCTTCGACTCGACGACCACGGCGAACCGCTCGCGCCGGGTGCCCGCGTCCAGCCGCACGGCGATCGCGTTGCCCGCGCGCACGCCGGGCACGGACAGCGCGGCCCGCTCGATGTCGGTCGGGTAGATGTTCCGGCCGCCCATGATGATCACGTCCTTGCGCCGCCCGCACACGACGACCTGGCCGTCCACCAGGTAGCCCTCGTCGCCGGTGTCGAGCCAGCCGTCGGCGTCCTGCGTGGCCAGCGGCCCGTCCACGGTCAGGTAGCCGGGCGTCACCGCCTCGCCGCGCACCCGCAGCTGCCCGACCTCGCGCTCGCCGCGCACCGCGCCCGACTCGTCGACGACCTGCACCTCCAGGCCCGGCAGGGGCGGTCCGTTGAGCGGGAACGCCCGCGCGTTCGGGGTGTCCGGGGCGACCGGCACGGCCCGCTTGCCGGCCTCCAGCTCGCCCGGGTCGACCCAGTCGACGGCGAGGCCGGAGAACAGCGGCGCGAACGCCACGCCCAGCGTCGTCTCGGCCATGCCGTACGCGCACAGCACGCACTCGGGGGGCATCCCGAACCGCGCGCCGGCGTCGGTGAACGCCTTCACCGCGACCGGGTCGATCGGCTCGGCCCCGTTGAGCGCGATGCGCAGCGCGGACAGGTCGAACGCGTCGTCGTCCACGCCGTTCATGCGGCGGGCGACGATGGCGTAGGCGAAGTTCGGCGCGGCGGTGATGGTGCCCCGGTAGCGCGAGATCAGGTCCGGCCACAGCGTGGGCCGGGCCAGGAAGTCGGGCGGGGTGACCTTGACCAGCTCGATGCCGAGCAGCATGGGGACGGTCAGGAAGCCGACCATGCCCATGTCGTGGAACAGCGGCAGCCACGACACCATCACGTCGCTGCCCGGGTCGAGCGCGGCGGCGACCCGCATGCCCTCGGCGTTGGACCAGAGGTTCCCGTGGGTGATGCGCACTGCCTTCGGGTCGGCGGTGGAGCCGCTGGTGAGCTGGAGCAGCGCGGGCATGTCCTCGTCGACCTCGACCGGCGCGGCCAGGGGCTCCCCGTCCAGCTCGTCGAGCCGGCGGTAGGCCACGCCGTGCTGGTCGAGCACCGCGGACAGGGCGTCGAACGGCGTGCCGAGCAGCACCAGCTCCGCGTCGATCATGCGCAGCACGCGCAGCGTGTCCTCGGCCCACTCGGCGAGGTCGGTGCGGGCCGTCGGCTGGTGCAGCATCGTCGTGCTGCCACCCGCCAGCCACACCGCCTGCACGGCGGGCGCGATGGCCGCCGGGTCGCCCGCGAGCACCGCGACGGACGCGCCGCGCGTCATCCCGCCGGCCACGAGCGCCCCGGCCACGCGGGTCGCCCGCTCGTGCACCTCGGCCCACGTGCGGCGGACCGGCTCACCCGGCTCTCCCGTGGTCATGCCCCGCTCACGTCCTCCGGCACCCACAGCGGTTGCCACCATCGTGTCCACGAACCGGCTCATGGGGGCCAGAGTAGAGCGATCCCGTGAAGCATTGAGCCGATAGGGCGAAACAACGACACCACCATCCGGCGATACTCCCCGGTACACCACACGAAGGAGGTAATGGGTGGCCGGGTTCGACGCGCGCCAGCACACCCCCGCACACCCGGCGCCGCTGGTGGGCGCGCAAGACCTGCGGCAGGTCGCCTTCCACCGCCCGCCCCCGGGTCAGCCGGGCTACGACGAGGCGCAGGTGGACGCCTTCCTCGACCGCATCGAGGACACGCTGCTGGGCCGGGACGACGTGACCGAGGACGACGTGCGCCGGGCGCGGTTCAGACCCGCGCGGCCCGGCTACCACGCGGCCGAGGTCGACGCGTTCATGGACCTCGTCGCGGACACCCTGGGCTCGACCCCGCAGCGGAGGCAGGCCACCGCGCCCGCGCAGGGCGCGCACGCCACGTCGACCGGGATGCGCCCCGCCGCGCCGCGGCTGACCCCGCAGGACGTGCGCGGCGTGCGGTTCCACAAGCCCAGACCGGGCAACCGCGGTTACCACGAGGGCGAGATCGACGCGTTCCTCGACCGGATCGAGAACACCCTGGCGGGCCGCGACACACTGACCGCGCTGGAGGTGCAGGAGCAGGAGTTCAGGCACGCCCCGCCCGGTCGGATCGGGTACGACGAGGACGACGTGGACACGTTCCTCGACCTGGTCGTCGTCACCCTGGAGCGCACCCCGCCGCCCGTCCGCCCCGCGGTCCGCCCGCCGGCGGGCACCCCTTCCGACCGCCCCCCTTCCGGCCGCACCCCACCGCCCGCCTCGCCGCCGACGACGGGCCCGACGGCGGCCCCGACCCCGGCCCGGGTCCCACCGGTCACGTCGGTCCCGCCGACCGGTTCGACCACGGCGACCACCCCGCCACCGCCGATCCCCGCCCGTCCCCGCCAGGGTCCGGGAACCCGCCCGCTGACCGCGCGCGACGTCCGCACCGCCGCGTTCGGCAAACCGCCCCGCGGTCGTCGCGGCTACCAGGAGTCGCAGGTCGACCGGTTCCTGGACCGCATCGAGAACACCCTCCTGGGCCAGGACGACCTGACCGCCCGCGAGGTCCGCGAGGTCCGCTTCAGCCGCCCGATGTTCGGCCGGCGCGGCTACGACGAGACCGAGGTCGACGCCTTCCTGGCCCGGGTGGAGAAGCAGCTGGGCGACGGCCCCCTCCCGCCCGACGCGCTGCCCCCGATCACGTCGTGGAAGGAGCTGCGCCGGCTGAAGATCCCCCTGGCGGGCCCCGCGGCGCGCGGTTACCGCACGTCCCAGGTGGACCGGGTGCTGGAGGAGGTCGGCATCGCCCTGGACGGCATGGTCGGCGCGACCTCGGCCGAGGTGGCGAAGACCAGGTTCACCCAGTCGATCATGGCGGGACAGGGCTACGACACCGCGTTCGTCGACGAGCTGATGCCGCTCCTGGCCGCCGAACTCCGCCGCCGGGGCGTCTGACCGGACCGACCCGACCGAACCGGACCGACCCGGCCCAACCGGCCCGAACCGACCGAACGGCTCGCCCGCACCTCCGCCCGGGCGAGCCACCGGCCGCGCGTCAGCCCTCGGCGGTCTCCGCGGCCGCCAGCCACTGGCCCTCGACGTCCTCCGCCTCGGCCAGCACGGCGCGCAGCTCGGCGTCCAGGGCCAGCAGGCGGTCGGGGTCGGTGGCGGCCTCGGCGAGCTTCGCGTGCAGGTCCTTCTCCTTCTTCTGCAACGTCTCCAGCCGCCGCTCCAGCCGGGCCAGCTCCTTGCGCGCCGCGCGCTGGTCGGCCGCGTTCGACGTGGACGCCGCCTTCTGCGCCGGGGCCGGGGCCTGCGCCTCCTTCTGCGCGTCCCGCCGCCGCAGGTACTCGTCGATGCCGCCCGGCAGGTCGGTCAGCCCGCCGTCGCCGAAGAGGGCCACCACGTGGTCGCACACGCGCTCGACCAGGTACCGGTCGTGGGAGATGACGACGAGCGTCCCCGGCCACGAGTCGAGCAGGTCCTCCAGCTGCTGGAGGGTGTCGATGTCCAGGTCGTTGGTCGGCTCGTCGAGCAGCAGCACGTTCGGCTCGGCCATCAGCAGCCGGCACAGCTGCAACCGCCGCCGTTCGCCGCCGGACAGGTCGCCGACCGGCGTCCACTGCTTCTGCGACGAGAACCCGAACCGCTCGGCGAGCTGCGACGCCGAGATCTCCTGCTTGCCCAGCACGACCCGCCGGGCGACCTCCTCCACGGCCTCCAGCACCCGCAGCGACGGGTCGAGGTCGTGCAGCTCCTGGCTCAGGTGCGCGAGCTTCACCGTCTGGCCCTGGATGCGCCTGCCGGCCTCCAGCTCCCGCTCACCGGCGAGCGCGCGCAGCAGCGTCGTCTTGCCCGACCCGTTCACGCCGACGATGCCGACCCGGTCGCCGGGGCCGATCCGCCACGTCAGGTCGCGCACCAGCACCCGGTCCGGCACGGTGAGGGTCGCGTCCTCCAGCTCCAGCACGGTGCGGCCCAGGCGGCGCTTGGCGAACGCCATCAGCTCGACCGAGTCGCGCGGCGGCGGGACGTCGGAGATCAGCGCCTCGGCGGCCTCGATGCGGTAGCGCGGCTTGGACGTGCGGGCCGGCGCGCCGCGGCGCAGCCACGCCAGCTCCTTGCGGGCCAGGTTGCGGCGCTTCTCCTCCAGCGTGTCGGCGAGCCGACCGCGCTCGGCGCGGGCGAACGTCCAGTCGGCGTACCCGCCCTCGTACTGCTCGACGCGCCCGCCGACGACCTCCCACGTGCGGGTGCACACGGTGTCCAGGAACCACCGGTCGTGGGTGACGACGACGAGCGCCGTGCGCCGGGTCAGCAGGTGGTCGGCCAGCCAGCGCACGCCCTCCACGTCGAGGTGGTTGGTCGGCTCGTCCAGCACCACGAGGTCGAGGTCCTGCACCAGCGCCGCCGCCAGGGCCACGCGACGCCGCTCGCCGCCAGACATGGTGGCGACCGGCGAGTCCAGGCCGAAGCCGGTGATGCCGAGGCCGTCGAGGATGGACCGGACCCGCGCGTCGGCGGCCCACTCGTGGTCGTCGGCGCCGTACCCGAGCGGGTCGAGCACGGCGTTGCGCACCGTGGACCCCTCGCCCAGCTCGGTGCGCTGCGTGACCACGGCCATGCGCAGCCCGCGGTTCTGGCTGACGCGCCCCTCGTCCGGTTCGGCGAGGCCCGCCAGCACCTCCAGCAGCGTCGTCTTGCCGCCGCCGTTGAGGCCGACGACGCCGATGCGGTCACCCTCACCGACACCCAGGGACACGCCGTCGAGCAGCGGGCGAACGCCGAACGACTTGGAGACGTTCTCCAAGTTGACCAAGTTGGCCATCTACCAGCACCTTCATCGGGAACGCGAGGACACAGCGACACTCCAGCCTAGCCGGCGCTCCCGGAACGGCGGTGTGCCCGCGGCCACCTCACGCGCTGTAATCAGGTGGTGGCGCAACCGAAGTGGGTGTGGATCGCGGGCGGCCTGGCCGTCCTGTTCGTCATCGGCGTCGTGAACGACGACGGGAGCGGGCAGGGGGACGCGCCGCCGGCGACGACGACGACCGCGACCGCGGCCGTGGGCGAACCGACCGCCGTGCCGCCCGACGAGGGCAGCCAGGACGCGGGCAGGCAGGACGCGGGCAGGCAGGACACGGCGCCGGAGACGTGCACCGTGCCGGACGTCGTCGGCATGGTGCACCAGCAGGCCCAGGACACCATGCAGGACGCGGGCCTGTTCCAGCTGCGCGAGGAGGACGCCACCGGTCGGGGCCGCATGCTGATCGTCGACCGGAACTGGACCACGACGGCGCAGAGCGTCGCCGCCGGCCAGGTCGTGGCGTGCGACACGGAGATCACCCTGGCGGCGCGGAAGACCGACGAGTAGCCCTCAGGCGTGCACCTCGGGCGGCGCCGGCCTGGGCGCCTCCTCGGTGCCCACGACGCGCGCCCCGTGCACGGGTCCCTGCGCGACGCGGACCGTGCGGCACACGCCGGCGCCCGCCAGCTCGGCCGCCACGCGCACCGCGGAGTCACCGTCCGTGCACAGGAACGCGCAGGTCGGCCCGGAGCCGGACACCATGCCGGCCAGCGCGCCCGCGTTCACGCCCGCGCGCAGCGTGCGCCGCAGGTTGGGCCGCAGCGACACGGCCGCAGCCTGGAGGTCGTTGCCGAGCAGCAGCGCGAGCTGCCTCGGGTCGCCGGACGACAGCCCCTCCAGGACGGCCTCGGCCTCGCCCACCCGGGGCGGGTCGCCGTCCGCGCGCAGCCGGTCCAGCTCGCCGAACACCTCGGGCGTGGACAGGCCGCGCCGGTCGAACGCCAGCACCCAGTGGTACGTGTGCCGGGCCAGCACGGGCACGATCCGGTCGCCCCGGTCGGTGCCCAGGGCCGTGCCGCCGTAGAGGGCGAACGGGACGTCCGCGCCGATCTTCCCGGCCAGGTCGGCCAGCTCGTCGCGGGTGACCTCCAGCCGCCACAGCGAGGCGAGGCCGACGAGGGTGGCCGCCGCGTCCGCGCTGCCGCCCGCCATGCCGCCCGCGACGGGGATGGACTTGCGGATGACGATCCGGACCTTCGGGTCGTCCGGGTCGCGGCCGACGTGCTCGGCGAGCACCCGCACGGCCCGCCACGCGAGGTTGGACGGCCCGGTGGGCACCGAGTCGGCGCCCTCGCCGTGCACCTCCACCCCGGGGTCGTCGGCGGTGGCGACAGTGACCTCGTCGGTGAGCGACAAGGCCTGGAAGATCGTCACCAGGTCGTGGTAGCCGTCCGCGCGGGGATCGCCGACGGCCAGGTGCAGGTTGACCTTGGCCGGGACGCGGACGGTGACCGGGGGCGGGACGACTGCGAGCACGCCATGAGCCTACGGGCGTTTGCGGGTCGTCCGCGCCACCCCACGCCCCACCTGCGGCGACGTGGTTGTTAGGGGGTTGTTAGACGGCCTCGCCAGGCTGTGCGGGTCCGATCGAAGAGGGGGAGACCCGATGAAGAAGACCCTTGGCCTCGCGGCCCTGGCGGCGTTCGCCGGCGTGGCGCTGGTGACGCCGACGGCGCAGGCGGCGCCCAGCACGCCCGCGCCCTACAAGCTCGTCAGCTCGTGCCCCGGCTCGCCCGTCAGCGGCTTCCCGAAGGTGCTGACCAACCGGCTGGGCGACACGCAGGGCAGCGTCCACCTGTACTACAGCAGCGTGAACGGGGGCACGAACTGCGCGGTGGTGTACGACAACGCGTCCGGCTCGCACCAGATGAGCGTGACGCTGCGCCGGGCGAACCTGTCGTACGCGGGCAGCGACTCCGGCGTGTACACGACCTACGCGGGCGGGGTGGCCGTCACCGGGACCGCGAACACCTGCGTGTACCTGTCGGCGTCGCTCCAGATGGGGCCGTACTCGGTGGACCGGTTCTCCTACAGCGGCGGGCCGCTCGCCTGCGGGTGAGGCACGGCGGCGCCCCCGACCGGGGGGCGGGGGCGCCGCACCGTCAGACCGCCAGGACCGAACCGGCGAACTCGGTCCGGATGTAGTCCTCGACCTGCTGCGACTGGAGCAGTTCGAGCAGGTCGGCGATCCGCTTGTCGCCCTTCAGCTCGGCGCGGGTGACCAGGCCGTTGGCGTTCGGGTTGCCCTCCGCCGCCTCCAGCGCCAGGGCGTCCTCGGCGGGCTTGAGGCCGGCGTCGATGGCGTAGTTGCCGTTCACCACGGACGCGTCGGTGTCCTCCAGGGACCGGGGCAGCTGCGCGGCCTCCAGCTCGACGAACTCCAGGTCCTTCGGGTTGTCCTCGATGTCGCGGACGGTCGCGGTCTTCTCGGTGCCGGCCTTGAGCTTGATCAGGCCGTTGTCCTGGAGCAGCGTGAGGCCGCGGGCCTCGTTGGTGGCGTCGTTGGCGACGGCCACGCGGCCGCCCTCGGGCAGGTCGGCGAGCGACTCGTGCTTGTTCGAGTACACGCCCAGCGGCTCGACGTGCACCGGGCCGATCCACTCCAGGGCCGCGCCGCTCTCGGACGTGAAGGTGTCGAGGTAGGGGACGGTCTGGAAGTAGTTGGCGTCCAGTGAGCCGTCGACCAGCGCCGTGTTGGGCTGCACGTAGTCGGTGAACTCGACGACCTCGACCTTCAGGCCCTTGGACGCGGCGAGGTTGTCCGCCACGTACCGCAGCACCTGGGCGTGCGGGACGGGGCTCACACCGACCCTGAGCGCCGCGTCCGGGTCCGAGGCGGCACCGGTCGGGGCGCCGCTTCCGCAGCCCACCGCGGTCAGCAGCACGGCGAGCAGGGCAGCACGAATACGCATGGCTTTCCTTGGATGTGGAGGAGAGGGGGCCTCAGACGGAGGCCGTGCGGCGGCGGTCGACACCGCGCGCCACGCGGTTGAACGAGAACTGGATGAGCGTCGCGACGACCGCGAGGACCGCGACCGTCGACCACAGGACGCGGTCGTCGAAGCGCTGGTAGCCGAGTCGCACGGCGAGGTCGCCGAGACCGCCGCCGCCGAGCACGCCGGCCATGGCCGAGTACCCGAGCAGGGCGATCGCGGTGACGCCGATGGCGTTGACCAGGGCGGGCAGCGACTCGCGGAGCAGGACGCTGCGCACGACGCGGAACGTCGAGGCGCCGGTGGTGACGGCGGCCTCGACGACCGCCACGTGCACCTCGGCCAGGACGTTCTGCACGAGCCGGGCGACGAACGGGATGGCGCCGACCGACAGCGGCACGATGGCCGCCGTCGGTCCGATCGACTGGCCGATGACCAGCCGCGTCAACGACGTCAGCAGCACGAGCAGGACCAGGAACGGCATCGCCCGCCCCAGGTCCACCACGAAGCCGAGCAGTTTGTGCGGCAGAGGCCCGGGGCGCAGCCCACCGGGGGCGGTGAGCTGCAACCAGACGCCGACGGGAACACCCAGGAGGGTGGCGACCAGGGTGGAGACGGCCACCATGTACAACGTCTCGCCGGTCGCGACGAGCAGGTGGTCGAACACGGTGGACCAGGGTGTCGCAGACCTCACGCAGCCACTCCCTGCGGACCCGCGAGGGTCCTGCGCACGGAGCCCCCGGCCTCGGAGATCCACTCCAGCGCCGAGTCGGCGCGCTCGCCCTTCAGGCCGACGCGGAACCGCGCGACCGGGGTCTCGCCCAGGCGGGTCAGACCGCCGCCCAGGAGGTTCAGGTCGACGCCGAACCGGCTGGTCGCCTCGGGCAGCAGGGCGCCGACGGCCGCGAAGCCGACGAGCACCACGTCCGCGACCCGGTCGAACGCGGCCTCCGCGCCCGGGTTCTGGTCCACGGCGGGCAGCAGCGAGGCGGCCGTGCGGCTGGCCGCGTCGGACACCAGGTCGAGCACCTTGCCGTGCTCCACGACCCGGCCGCCCTCCAGCACCGCGACGTCGTCGCAGATCCTGCGGACCACGCCCATGTCGTGCGTGACGACGAGCACGGTCACGCCCAGCTCGGCGCGCGCCCGGTCCAGCACGGTCAGCACGGAACCGGTGGTGTCGGGGTCGAGCGCCGAGGTCGGCTCGTCGGCCAGCAGCACCGACGGGGACGCGGCGAGCGCGCGGGCCACGGCGACGCGCTGGCGCTGGCCGCCGGACAGCTGGTCGGGGTACGAGCCGGCCTTGTCGGTCAGGCCGACCAGGTCGAGCAGCTCGGCGACGCGGCTGCGGCGCTGCGGCCCGGCGACGCCCGCGGCTTCCAGCGGCAGCGCGACGTTGCCCGCGGCGGTGCGCTGGCGCAGCAGGGAGTCGCCCTGGGGGACCACGCCGATCCGCCGGCGGGCGGCGCGCAGGGCGGTGCCGTCGAGGGAGACGAGGTCGGTGCCGTCCACGCGGATCGCGCCGCTGTCCGGGCGCTCCAGCAGGGCGACGCAGCGGGCCAGCGTGGACTTGCCGGCGCCGCTCGGGCCGACGACGCCCAGGACGGTGCCGGCCGCGACGTCGAGGTTCACGCCGTCCAGCGCGCGGACCTGGCCGGTACTCCCGGGGAAGGTCTTGGTGAGGTTCTCGACAGTGATCACGGTTTCACTCCACGAAGGCGTGCGGCGGCCCGCGCTCGTGGCGCGGGCAACCGGCGGGCTCAGCTCAGGAAGGCGTCCCGGAGGGGACGGCGAGGATCGAAAAGCGGCCCGGTGACCGGGCGCGTGGCTCTCCTAGAGGCTGCGACAGCCCGAGGCCGTGCGGCGGCCGTGGTCGACGACCCGCCTTCGCGTGAGCAGCATCCTGGGCATGTGATCCTCCATCGGTCCTGGCTGAAGCACCTGCCCCTGTGGAGGAGTGGTTGCTGCGGCGTCGTAGAGCCAGGTCTCTCGGCCGCTCGGGATGGCAGCACCGAGTACACCCGACGACCCGCGCCTGACGCAAGTCCGAAACAGGATCGTTCGGCAAATCACACGTTCGGCCGAAAGATCAACGACTATCGGGTGGACGCGACCTCGGCTATCCGGATGAAGTCGGAGACGGCGAGCTGTTCGCCCCGGACGGCGGGGTCGACCCCGGCCTCGACGAGCAACCGCTCCGCCGCCGCGGCCGACCCGGCCCAGCCGGCCAGCGCGCCGCGCAGCATCTTGCGCCGCTGCGCGAAAGCGGCGTCCACCAACGAGAACAGCAACTTCTTGTCCACTGTGGACAGTTGTTCGTGGCGGGTGAACGCGACCAGCGCGGAGTCCACGTTGGGCACCGGCCAGAACACGGCGCGCGACACCGGACCCGCGCGCCGGGCGTCGGCGTACCAGGCGAGCTTCACGCTCGGCACGCCGTAGACCTTGCTGCCGGGGCCCGCGGCCATCCGGTCGGCGACCTCGGACTGCACCATCACCAGGCCGGTGCGCAGCGACGGCAGCTCGGCCAGCAGGTGCAGCACCACGGGCACGGCCACGTTGTACGGCAGGTTCGCCACCAGGGCGGTCGGCGCCAGCGGCAGCGAGCCCGCGGTGACCCGCATCGCGTCCTCGTGCACGACGGTGAGCCGGTCGGCCAGCGCGGGGGCGCGCTCGGCCGCGGTGACCGGCAGCCGCTCGGCGAGCTTCCCGTCGATCTCCACCGCCACCAGCGCCCGGCACGACGGCAGCAGGGCCAGCGTCAGCGACCCCAGGCCCGGCCCGACCTCCAGCACGACGTCGTCGGCGGTCAGCTCGGCCGCGGCCACGATGCGGCGCACCGTGTTCGGGTCGTGCACGAAGTTCTGCCCCAGCTTCTTGGTGGGGCGGACGTCCAGCTCGGCGGCGAGCCGGCGAACGTCAGCCGGCCCGAGGAGCGAGCTCCCCGGGCCGGTCGACGCTGAAGCGTTGGTCACGCGTGCATTCTTACGGCAGGCCCAGCTTCGAGCGGCAGTGGGGCCACGCCGAGTAGCCGCCGCGCGCGTCGCGCAGCTTCGTGGCGACCGCGATCTGCTGCTCGCGGGACGCCTGGTGCGGGTACGCGGCGTACTGGGCGCCGCCGTAGGCGTCCCAGGTGCTCTTGTTGAACTGGAGGCCGCCGTAGTAGCCGTTGCCGGTGTTGATGGCCCAGTTGCCGGTGGCCTCGCACTGGGCGAGGGCGTCCCACACCGCGCCGTCGGGCGGCAGCTTGGTGCCGACCTTGACCTTCTTGGCGACCGGCTCCTTGGTGACCTTCGCGCCCAGCTTCTCGCGCGCGATCTCCTGGCCGTTCTTCTGCGTGACGCGGTAGGTGACGATCTGCTCGCCGGGCACGCCCGGCTCCAGGACCTCTTTCTGGCCCCTCATCATCGTGTCGTCCTTGACCTCCTCGACGGGGGGCTGGATGGCCTCCGTCGCGTTGATCACGGACACGCCGGTGCGGGTGATGTGCACCTCGGCGCCGTTGGTGACGCGCAGGTCCAGCGCCGTTTCGAGCTTGTCCTCGGCGCCCAGGGAGAGGTTCTCGCCCTTCAGCAGCTCCTCGACCGTGACGGCGTTGGTCCGGATCTGCCGGGGCTCGTTGCCGCCGTCGTAGAGCGTGACCGTCTTGAGGCTCTTGACCTCCAGGGACAGGCCCTGGAGCGGCACGTCCATGCCGCGGTCGTGGGAGAGCCACGCGCCCTCGTCGGCCACCTGCATCTGGTCGAGCGCCTCGTCGACGGTGACCGAGCGGACCCAGCCCTCGCGCTGCTCGCCGTCCACGGTCATCCTGACCAGGCGGCCGCGGTCCAGCGAGATCTTGCCGCCGTCGCCGACCTTGGCCTGGGGGCTGGGGCTCAGCGCGTCGTGCTCACCCACCACGATGCCCTCGTCCGCGAGGATCTCGCCGACGGTGGACTCGTAGGTCCGCACGGTCTTGGCCTCGCCGTCCACGTCGACCGTGACGGACTTGTCCATGGCGATGGCGGTCGCGCCGCCACCGGAGATGGTCACCAGCACGGTGGCGACCGCGGCCTTCAGGAAGCGCCGCTTCCACTTCCCCGCGGCTTCGACCAGGGCGGCCGGCGGGGCGTCGGGCCGCTCGGCGGCCAGTGCGCCCGCGACCCGGTCCTGGGAGACCTCGTCGGGGATGGTGATCGGGGGGAGGAACGTGGTCTCGGCGTTGATGAGCCGGATCAGCTCGTCGACGTCGACGTTGGCGTTCGCCAGCAGCTCGTCGGCCTCGGGGCCCAGGACGTCGAGCACGTCGTCGGGCGTGATGCTGAAGACCGCGGTCTCCCAGCCCGAGTTGTCCACGTCGTAGAGCGGTCCCGGTCTGTCCAGGACGTCCACGGACGTGGTCGCCACCGGGGTGGCTTTCACGGGCGTAAACCAGTCGGTGTCCTCGTTGAACGAGTTCACGGGGTTCCATACCTCCTGAAGGCGCGAAGTCCCGCCACGCGCACGTGCGATGTCGGTGGTCAACTCGTGATCTCCGGCAACTCCCGTGCTGTTCGGTGCTTCTCGCTTCTGGTGTGTGTCAACCCGCCCCGACTGCGGGTGTGCCCCTGACGGGGGATACACGGGGCACGGTCACGGGACCGTAACGGGTCGACGGGGGTTGTGCCAACACCCCGGCGGAGCTTGTGAGTTCAGTCACCCCGTCAGCGGAGCAAGTGTGTCGTCCATTCGTCGTAGCGCCTGCTACGACTCCGCCACGTCACGAAGCCCGAAGATCCGTTCGGCGGTTCGGGTGATCATGGTGGCCAGGTCGGCCGGATCTTCCTCACGCAGCGTCGCGATGTCGCGGAGGGTGTAGGCCGCGCAATATGGCTCGTTCGGGCGACCTCGGAACGGGTGCGGAGTCAGGAACGGCGCGTCCGTCTCCACGAGCAGGTGGTCGCCGGGCACCCAGCGGGCCGCCTCGCGCAGCGCGTGGGCGTTGCGGAACGTGGCGGTGCCCGCGAAGGACAGGACGAACCCGCGCTCCACGCACGCCCTCGCGAACGCCAGGTCGCCGGAGAAGCAGTGGAACACCACCTCGTCGGGGGCGCCTTCGGAGTCCAGCACGGCGAGGACGTCGTCGTGCGCGTCCCGGTCGTGGATCATCAGCGGCTTCCGCACCCGCTTCGCCAGGTCGACGTGCCACCGGAACGCCTCGTGCTGGGCGTCCCTGGGCGCGTAGTCCCAGTAGTAGTCGAGGCCGGTCTCGCCGATCGCGACGACGCGGGGCAGCCCGGCCAGCCGGGTCAGCTCGGCCCTGACGTCGTCGCCGAAGTCCGACGTGCGGGTCGGGTGCAGCGCGACGGCCGCGAAGACCCGCTCGTCCCACGTGGCGGCCTCGGCGGCCCAGCGGGCGGAGTCGAGGTCGTCGGCGACCGTGACGACGCGGTCGACCCCGGCCGCGTTCGCCCGGTCCAGCACCTCCCGCACGTCCCGCGGCGTCTTCGCGCCACAGGCGTCGAGGTGGGTGTGGGCGTCGACCACCGGCGCCGGGAGGGTTTCCGGCACCGGCGGTCGCTCACCCCTGCGCTTGCTCACCTGACGATCGGCGCCCACTCCGGACCGGTCTCGCCCAGCTCCGGGTCGAGCTTGGCGAACAGCGGCGCCGGCTTGGCCAGCGGGCGGCCGACCTCGATCGGCGTGGACCGCCACTCCGCCTGCTCGGCCGCGTAGTCGCCGGTCAGCACCGGGTACTCGCGGTCGGGCACGTCCAGGTCGGCCACCTCGGTCAGCTCCGGCTGCGCGGCCCACACGCCCGTGCCGCCCAGCAGCTCGTGCACCTTCTGCGCGGAGTGCGGCAGGAACGGCGTGAGCAGCGTGTTCGCGTCCTGCACGACCTGCAGCGCGGTGTGCAGCACGGTGTCGCGGCGCTCGGGGTCGTCCTTGAGCTTCCACGGCTCCTGGTCCGACAGGTACCGGTTGGCCGCGGCGACCACCTTCATCGCCTCGCCGGACGCCTGCTTGAACCGGGAGCGGCGCAGGTTCGAGCCCACGACGTCGAACGCCTTGTTCGACAGCAGCAGCAGCTCGTGGTCGGCGGCGGTGGGGCTCGTCGGCCGCGGCACCGCCCCCACGTTCTTGTGGGCCATGGAGACGGACCGGTTGACCAGGTTGCCCCACTCGTTGGCCAGCTCGAAGTTCGTCCGGCGGACGAACTCCTCCCAGGTGAAGTCGGTGTCCTGGTTCTCCGGGCCCGCGACCGAGATGAAGTAGCGCAGCGCGTCCGGCCCGAACTGCCTGAGGAAGTCCGTGACGTAGATGACGGTGCCGCGCGAGGTCGAGAACTTCGACCCGCTCATCGTCAGGAACTCGCTGGAGACGACCTCCGTGGGCAGGTTGAGCGCGCCGAACGCGCCCGGCTCGCCGCCCTTCGCGCCCTGGCCGTTCTGGCCGAGCAGCAGCGACGGCCAGATCAGCGAGTGGAAGACGATGTTGTCCTTGCCCATGAAGTAGTAGCCCTGGGCGTCGCCCGTCCAGAACTCCTTCCAGGCGTCGTCGTCGCCGCTGCGGCGCGCCCACTCGACGCTCGCGCTCAGGTAGCCGATGACCGCGTCGAACCACACGTAGAAGCGCTTCATCGGCTGGTCGCGCCAGCCGTCGAGCGGGATGGGGATGCCCCAGTCCAGGTCGCGGGTGATGGCGCGCGGGCGCAGGTCGCCGATCAGGTTCTGGCTGAACTTGAGCACGTTCGGCCGCCACTCGGTGCGCGTCTGGAGCCAGGAGCCCAGCGCGTCGATGAACTGCGGCAGGTCGAGGAACAGGTGCTCGGTCTCGACGAACTTCGGCGTCTCCCCGTTGATCCGCGAGCGCGGGTTCTTCAGGTCCACGGGGTCCAGCTGGTTGCCGCAGTTGTCGCACTGGTCGCCGCGCGCGCCGTCGTAGCCGCAGATCGGGCAGGTGCCCTCGATGTAGCGGTCGGGCAGCGTGCGGCCCGTGGAGGGGCTGATCGCGCCCATCTCGGTCCTGGGGACGACGTAGCCGTTGCGCCACAGGGCCAGGAACAGCTCCTGGACCACCTTGTAGTGGTTGCCGGTGGTCGTGCGGGTGAAGAGGTCGTAGGAGAGGCCCAGGCCGTGCAGGTCGTCGGCGATGACGCGGTGGTACTTGTCGACGAGCTCGCGCGTGGTCAGCCCCTCCTTCTCCGCCTGGACGGAGATCGGGGTGCCGTGCTCGTCGGAGCCGGAGACCATGAGCACCCGGTTCCCCGACATGCGCATGAAGCGGGAGAACACGTCGGAGGGGACACCGAAACCGGAGACGTGACCGATGTGGCGGGGGCCGTTGGCGTACGGCCACGCCACCGCGGTCAACACGGAGGCACTCATGTGCTAAGCCTACGGAGGCCCCGCCGGCGGGTTTTCGCGGGTGGGGACACCCCTATCCGGTCGTGCGGAGCAGCCTCGCCCAGGCGGTGCGCGGGAAGCGCAGGTGCCCGGCGGCGGGATTCTTGGAGTCGCGCGCGAGGACCCCGGCCCCGGCGAACGCCACCTCGACGCACGAACCGTTGTTCGCGCTGTGACTGCTCTTGAACCACCGCGGCTCGGACACGGAGCCTCCCTGGCTATCCGCCGTCGATCAACGACCGGATCAACGTGAGGGACTGCTGAGCGGACAACGCCACCGATCGCAGGTCGTCCACCCCCATTTTATGGGTCCGCACGTCGTCCTGGTCCTGCACGTAGACGGCACCGTCGAGGCGTTCGGCGTAGGCGATCGACTGCGCCCGCTCGAAGTCGAGCACCACCAGGTGCCCGGTCGTCGCCGCGTGCGGCCCGTCCTCGGGACGCAGCACCTGGACGGTGATGTTGGGCCGCTCGGCCAGGTCCACCAGGTGTGCGTACTGCTCCCGCCGCACCTCGGGCGACCCGACCTCCAGCCGGAGCGCGGCCTCGCCGATCACCGCGTGCAGTTCGAGGGGGTGGTCGTCGGTGAGCCGCTTCGCCCTCGCGACCCGGAACGACACGAAGCGCTCGCTGTGGTCCCGCCGGACGAAGCCCGTCGCCTCGGTGATCGCCTGGGCGTACTCCTCGGTCTGGAGCAGCCCCGGCAGCACCATCGGCTCGAAGCAGAGCTCGGCCTCGGCCAGTCCCTCCAACCCGACGAAGGTCTTGAACCAGTCCGGCAGGAGGTGGGACCACGGCGCCCACCAGCTCCGCCCGGTCGAGCTGCCCGCGAGCGAGGCGAGCCGGTCGACGTCCTTCCGGTCCGCGCCGTAGACCTCCATGAGCGCGGCGACGTCGTCGGGGAACTGCTGGTGGCGGCCGGTCTCCATGTGGCCGACCTTGGCGCGCGTGATGCCGGCCGCCGCCGCGGCCCCGGCGAGCGTCACGCCGCTGAGCTTCCGGTAGTGCGCCAGTTCGACGCCCACGAGCCAGCGCAGGGCCGACGGGTCGTTGCGGGTCATGCCGGAGATCCTGGCCGCCCCGACCCACGAAGACGATCACTCGAAGGTGTACTTATGCGCGAGCTTTCTAGCCTTAGCGTTCGCGGCATGACCAAGGACGACTTGCTTGACCAGGTCATGGCGGCCGAGCCCAGGATGTTCGCCCTCTACGGCGCGTTCCGCCGCGAACCCGCGATCACGTTCGTCGGCTGGGGCGTGCAGCTCGCCGGCCCGGACAAGGCGTACCTGTGGGGCTCGACCGGCACCCACATCGCGCACTCGGCCGAGCAGGTCGCCGAGGCGCACCGGGCGTTCGGCGACACCGAGCTGGTCTGGCTCGACCAGCCCCCGCCGACCACGACCGGACCGGTGCCCCGTCCAGGGGTGTCCGACGTCCGCGATCAGGTGGTCTGACATCGAGGAGGGGGTGTCGGCCTCCGAAGCCTCGCGGCACTCCTCGGCCGTGCCGGACGAGGCCGAGGAGACGGTCCTCGTCACCGGCAACGGCCGCGCAGCGTCGACGATCGGCCCGGCTCCGAGGGCCGGCGGCAGGGCGGTGCTCGACGTGTTCCGGCGCCGGCACGGCCGCCCCGGGCTCGACGCGGAGTTCGAGGCGAGCGTCGCCGCGGCCCGCGACGCCGTCAGCGGCACGTGGGACGAGGATCCGTGGCGCGGCTGATCCCGAACACCGGCGAACTGCCCGCCGTCGCGGTGCGGGCGGTCAGCCCCCGCTGACCACGGCGTCGTAGAGCGCCTTCTTGCTCACGCCCGCCGCCTCCGCCACCTCGGCAGCCACCGCCTTGAGCCGCTCCCCGTCGGCCACCCGCTGCTTGACCTCGGCCACCAGCGACTCCACCGACGGCGCGGCGCTCGGCTCACCGGGCGCCAGCACCACCGTGACCTCGCCGCGCACACCGCCCTCCGCCCACTCGGCCAACTCGGCCAGCGTCCCCCGCCGCACCTCCTCGTAGGTCTTGGTCAGCTCCCGGCACACCGCCGCCCGCCGCTCCGCCCCCAGCACGGTCACCGCGTCCGCCAGGGTGGCCGCGAGCCGGTGGGGCGACTCGAAGAAGACGACGGTGCGCGGCTCGTTCCGCAGCCCGGCGAACCAGCGCTGCCGCTCACCGCCCTTGCGGGGCGGGAAGCCGTCGAACGCGAACCGGTCCGACGGCAGCCCCGACACCGCCAGCGCCGTCGTCACCGCGGACGGGCCGGGCAGGCAGGTGACCCGCACGTCCTCCTCGACGCACGCCGCCACCAGCCGGTAGCCGGGGTCGGACACGCTGGGCATGCCGGCGTCCGTCACCAGCAGCACGGTCTGCCCGGCGTGCAGCGCCTCCAGCAGGCCGGGCAGCCGCGCCGTCTCCACCTGGTCGTAGAAGCTGACGACGCGTCCCGCCGGGGTCACGTCGAGGGCCGCCGCCAGGGAGCGCAGCCGCCGGGTGTCCTCGGCCGCGACGACGTCGGCGGTGGCCAGGGCGTCGACCAGCCGAGGCGATGCGTCTCGGACGTCGCCGAGCGGCGTAGCCGCGAGCACCAAACGGCCTGATCCAGATACAGGACTCACACCGCTCACCCTACGATCGGCCCCGTGAGCCTGATCGCACCGCAGTCCGCAGACGACGTGGTCACCGCCGGCGAGGTACCGCCGGCGAGCCCGCCACCGGGCAACGACCGCGAGACGCGGGCGCGCCTGCTCGAACCCGGCCCGCTGAGCACGGCCCTGCGCGGCTGGCTCGTCACGCTGACCGTCGCCCTGATCGGCGGGGTGGTGCGGTTCTGGAACCTCGGGTTCCCGACCGACAAGGGCACCCCGATCTTCGACGAGAAGCACTACGTGCCGCAGGCGGCGCAGGTGCTGCGCAACGGCGGGTACGAGGACAACCCGGGGTACGAGCTGATCGTGCACCCGCCGCTGGGCAAGCAGTTGATCGCCGTCGGCCAGTGGCTGTTCGGCTACGACGGCGTGGGCTGGCGGTTCACGGCGGCGCTCGCGGGCACGATCACGATCCTGCTGGTGGTGCGCATCGCCCGCAGGCTGACCCGGTCCGACCTGGTCGGCGCCCTCGCGGGCGTGCTGCTGATCGCGGACGGCATGAGCCACGTGCAGTCCCGGATGGGGATGCTCGACGCCTTCCTGACGCTGTTCGTGGTGGTGGCGTTCGCGTGCCTGGTCGTCGACCGGGACCAGGTGCGCGCCAGGCTGGCGGTGGCGGTGCGCGAGGGGTGGGCGACGGCGTCCCCCTACGGCCCGTGGCTCGGTTTCCGCTGGTGGCGGTTCGCGGGCGGCATCGCGCTCGGGCTGGCGTGCGGCGTGAAGTGGTCGGGCCTCTGGTACATCGCGTTCTTCGGCGTGCTGTCGGTGGTGTGGAGCGCGACGGCGCGGCGCGCGGCGGGCGTGGAGCGGCCGTGGCTGGGCGCGGCGGCCAAGGACCTGCTGCCGTCGCTGTTCGCCCTGCTGCTCGTGCCGGTCCTGGCGTACCTGGCGACGTGGTGGTCCTGGTTCGCCTCGGAGACCGCGATCGACCGGCACGTGGCGGGCGTGAAGATCCCCGAGGACGGCATCGTCCCGGCCCCGCTGCGGGCGCTCTGGTACTACACCACCAACGTGTACGACTTCCACACCGGCCTGGTGACGTCCGAGACGAACCGCCACCCGTGGGAGTCGAAGCCGTGGACGTGGCCGATGGGCCTGCGCCCGATGCTCTACTACTTCGAGGGCGCGGTCACCGGCTGCGGCGCGGCGACGTGCGTGGGCGCGATCATGCTGATCGGCACGCCCGCCCTGTGGTGGCTGGCGTTCCCGGTGCTGGCCTGGGCGCTGTGGCAGTCGATCGCCCGCCTGGACTGGCGCTACGCCGCCGTGCTCGTCGGCTACGGCGCGGGTTTCCTCCCGTGGTTCATCAACGTCGACCGCCAGATGTACTACTTCTACGCGATGCCGATGGCCCCGTTCCTGGTGCTGGGCATCGCGCTGGCCCTCGGCGAGGTCCTGGGCCGCCGCACGGACGGCCCCGAGCGCCGCGGCACGGGCCGCCTGGCCGTGGCCCTCTACGTGGGCCTCGTGGTGGCGAACTTCGTGTGGCTGTGGCCGATCCTCAACGGCACACCGATCACCCCGGAGATGTGGGAAGCCCAGAAGTGGCTGCCGTCCTGGAACTGACGCCGTGATCGGCGCCGCGCTGCCGCTCGACCGGCAGCGCGGCGCCGATCACGCCAGGGCCGCGGGAAGCTCGGAAGTGGTCGATGTCCGGGAACCGACATCGAACTCCTCGCGATCCGACCGACGCGCACGCCCGGGGCTCCACGGCGGTGGCGCCCGCGTTCCCGGCGTGCCGCCGGGTCAGCGCACGGGTCGGGTCGGCGGCTCCGGCCGGTCGATCATCCTGGTGACCGGCCCTTCCTTGCTCAGGCCGGCCTGCGACATCCACGTGCTCAGCTCGGCCCTGATCGCGGTCAGCGACGGGCGCTTGGCCGGGTCGGCGTCCAGCGCGCTGGTGAGCAGGCGGGTGTGGGCGCTGCGCTGCGGCAGCTTCACGCACGGCTCGCCCTGCGCGGCGGCCATCAGCGACGAGATCGGGTTCTCCCGCGACCCGCGCGGCGGGTGGCCGGTGAGCGCGTAGCTGACCGTCGCGGCCAGCTGCCAGGCGTCCGACGCGGGGCTCGCGGCCTCGCCGCGCGCGGTTTCCGGGGCGAGGAAGTCGGGCGTGCCGACCATCATCCCGGTCGCGGTGAGCGTGCTGTCGCCCTTGGAGCGGGCGATGCCGAAGTCGATCAGGTGCGCCGTGCCGGAGGTGTCGACGATGACGTTCGACGGCTTCACGTCGCGGTGCAGCACGCCCTGCTCGTGCGCCGCGACCAGCGCGTCCGCCATGTTCACCCACAGCCGCGCGGCGAGCGTGTCGGCGAGGAGGCCGCTCTTGAGCACCACGTCCGACAGCGGCCGGCCGTCGATGTACTCCATGATGATCGCCAGGCCGTCCGGGTCCTGGACGATGTCGAACACGCGCACGCAGTTCGGGTGCCGCACGGCCGCCAGGGCCCGCGCCTCGCGCACCATGCGCTGCTCGGTGTCGTTGTCGGGCGCGTGCGCGAGCTTCACCGCGACGGTGCGCGCGAGCTGCTCGTCCACGGCCAGCCACACCGTGCCGAACCCGCCCCGGCCGAGCTGGCGGATGCGCCGGAACCGGCCGCCCGCCGGGTTCCACACCTTGCCCGAGTCCTGTGCCGGGGCCGGGTTGGACGCGGACGACGCGCCGGGGCCGAACGGCAGCGGGCCCGGCGTGTCGGCCAGCTGCGCCGGCTGTTCCACGCGGGTCGGCTTCGGCGGCTCCGGCGGCACCTCGGCGATCCGCGTGGGCGGGTACTGCCGCTGCGGCGGGGTCGGCCGGTACGGCGGCGGCTTCGGCGGCGCGCCGTGCGGCTGGTAGGGCGGGATCTGCGCCGGCTGGTAGGGCGGCGGCTTCTCCACCTGGTACGGCGGCGGCTTCTGGGGCTGGTGACCGGACGACTGGTGACCGGACGGCAGCCGGCCCGCCGAGTGGTGGCCCGCCGAGTGGTGGTTCGACGGCTGGTGGTTCGCCGACTGCCGGCCCGACGGCTGCTGGCCGATCGGCTGGTTCGACGACTGGTGGGGCGGCGGCGTTCTGGACACCGCGGGCTGCGGGGTCGGGTTCCCGCGATCGCGACCGGGGCGGTTGAGCATGGCGGTAGTCAACCCGAAAACCCGCACCACCAGGGAGCCGACGAGCGCGACGGGGAAGAACCCGAGCAGCAGGTGGCCGACCAGCGTGACCGGCAGCGCCGACGTGGCCAGCAGCAACACGACGAACGGCGGCCAGAACACGCGGCGCGGCCAGTTCGGGCCGAGGCGGAACGCCGAACCGGCCTGGAGCATCACGAACAGCAGGCACAGCAGCGCCAGCAGCGCCGTCACGCACGCCGCGACCAGGAAGAACACCCGGCCGCCGCTGAACGCCTCGATGATCGACGGCGCGCCGACCAGGTAGTCGAACTGCGTGAACGCCCGACACGGCGAGCCGGCCAGCGAGGCCGTGCCCGGCAGCGCCGAGGTGCGCAGCAACGTGAACGCCGCCGAGAACGCCACCCACGGCAACGCCAACGTGCTGGTCACGCCCACCACGGCGAAGATCGCGCCGGTGACCGGCCCGTAGGAGTTGCCGACGACCCGGCGCACGGTGATCGACAGCAGGGCGGCGAGGGTGGGCAGCGCGCCGACCAGCGCGCCGAACGCCGTCACGGTCCACGCCCAGTCACCCGGGCAGAGGGACACGCCCACCCAGCCGTGCAGCCACGCCAACAGCGACCCGGCCAGCTCCACGACGCGCACCGCCCCTTCTCGTCGCCCCTCAGGGTACGGGTGCGGACCCCGCCACCGGCGCTGTCCGGCCGGTTCTGCCCGAGTGGCGGTGTGGCGGACAGGTCCCCGAACGGTCGCCCGCGGGGTACGCCCTGGTCATGCGCGCCCGATTCCCCGGAACGAGGAAAGGGGGGCCCGGCCGGAGCCGGACCCCCCACGCGCGCGGACGCCGCCGCTAGTCCACGCGCTGCCACAGGGCCGGCACCGCCGGCGGCTCCCAGCCCGGTTGGGACGAGTGCCCCTGCAAGCACCTGTACCCGACGCCGTCGTGGGCCACGAGGGCACCGGCCGAGTACGCGACGCCCGGCTGCCAGGTGGTCTGGCCCGGGTTCGTGGTCGTGGTGGTCGGCGAGGTGGTGCCGGTCGGGGGTGTGCCGCCACTGACGACCAACCGGAGGCCGTAGACCTGGAGGATCTCGTTGACCGGCTGGAAGTAGATCGTCCCGCCGGACGTGCAGTTCCCGGAGCCGCCGGAGGTGACGCCCTGCGCCTGGTCGCCGGTCAACCACGACCCACCGGAGTCGCCGGGTTCGGCGCACGCGTTCGTGCGGGTCAGGCCGGTGATCGTGCCCTCGGGGTAGGTCACGGAGGCGTTCTTCTGCTGGATGGTGCCGCAGCGCCAGCCGGTCGTGGAGCCGGACCGGCACACCGAGGCGCCGACGGGGGCCTCGGTCGACCCGGCCACCGGCACCGTGCCCGGGTAGCGGTTGACCAGGGGCCGCCCGGCGTTGCCGGCCGCCGTGCGCACCCAGGCGTAGTCGTTGCCGGGGAAGCTGGAGCCGGCGAACGTGCCGCTCGGCTGGGTCGTGGCGGCGCCGGTCCGCCCGCAGTGCCCGGCGGTGACGAACCCGCCTTCCACCGCGAACCCGACCGAGCACCGCGAGCCGCTGCCGATGTAGTAGGCGTTGCCGCCGATGACGTCGATCAGCGGGCGCGGGTCCTCGGTGGACCGCTCGACCCGCACGTCGCCCTCCGCGAGGCCGCTCGCCCGCGCGAACGCCCGACCGTGCGCCACGTCCCGAGCCAGCACCACCACGGTGTTGGTGGGCACGTCGACGTACCAGCCGGGCACCGTGTCGGGGGCGTTGCGCGCGTTGTCGTCGAGCACGGCCTTGAGCGCGTCGAGCCGGCCCGCCGAAAGGGTGACGACCCGGGCCTCCGCCCCGGCCGCCTCGATGGCCGGGACCTGCGACGGGTCGGTGGCGCCGACCACCAGTCGCGTGGCGTCGGCGTTCAACCAGGCCCCCGCGAACGCCGGGCCGAGCCGCGCCCTCAGCGCGCTCTCGGTCCGGGACGCGGCAGCCTCCCGGCCGATCCGGACGATCGCCTGGTCGGGCGTGATGTGCAGATCGCGGGCCATGGCGGCGACCAGGCCGCCGTCCACGGCCGGTGGCGACGGGGGTGGACCGGCGGTCGCCGTGGTGGCCAGCGCCGCTGCGGTTCCAGCAGCGCCCAGGACAGCCACGGCGACGGCGGCGACGGTGCGTCGAGTCATCCGCTGTCTCCTTGCAGGGTGGTGACACGGGGTGCGGGGCCGTGCCACCGACGCTAGCCGGCGCGGGACGACAGCGGATATGCCGACCTGGTCATACCGCCGCGTTATGGTCCATACCAATCAAGGGTCAGCACCACGCTCAGCACCACCATCGACGCCGCGGGGCCACACCGTGATCGACGCCGCACCGCGCGCCCGTCCGCTCCCCGTCCGGTGCACCCCCGCCCAGCGCACCCGCCCCGCTACCCCACCGGGCACCAGGACCACCGCGCCCGCCGCCCCACCCGCGGCTCCCGCCGGTGCCCCGGCACCCCGCTCCCGCTCCGCCCACCACCGTCGCCACCGGTCGCGGCGTCGGGGGCCGTGCGCGCGGGTGCGGCGGGTGCCGGTGGTCCGTCCTCCCGGGGTTCGCCGTGGTCGGGGGTGGTCGCTCGGGGTTTCGTCATGGTCAACCGAGGGGCGGGACCCGTTCACGTACATGTCCAGGGCCATGATCACCTGATCGTGCAGGCCCAGCGCCCGTCCCCGGCACCTCACAACAGGCTGAGCTGGGTCCCCTTCTTCCTCCGCTTCGGCTGCGGGGCGCCGATCTGCTCGAACGCCTTGAGGTCCGCCAGGAAGGGCGACCTGGGGCGCGTCGCGGTGTGGCTGAGGAACAGGTGGCGCTGCGCCCTGGTCATCCCGACGAACAGCAGCCGCCGCTCCTCGTCGACCGCCGCCGCGTCGTCGTCACCCGGCCGGCGCATCGGCAGCAGGCCGTCCTCGCAGCCGACGATGAACACGACCGGGAACTCCAGGCCCTTCGACGCGTGCAGCGTGAGCAGCGAGATCCGGTCGGCGCGCGGGTCCCACGTGTCCACCTCGACGCCCAGCGCGAGCGACGTGTGGAACCGCTCGAAGTCGTCCCCGCACTCGACCGCCAGCGGCTTGAGCAGCTCGTACGCCGTGTGGTCGTCGCCCGCCACGGCGCGCACGCGCTCCAGCACGGTGGCACCGGTCGCCGCACGCAGCTCCGCCGCGATCCGGGCCACGCCGGGGCGGTCGGCCAACCGGTCGTGGGACCGCTTCTGGAACGGCAGGCCCGCCGTGGTCAGGGCGTCGACCAGCGCCCGCGACCGGCGGTCGGTGCGGTAGAGCACCGCGAAGTCGGAGAACCCCAGGTCGGCCGTGCCGTCCGACGACACCCGGCCGCTGTCGAACGCGTGGAACGACGCGCCGCCCAGCACCTGCTCGACCGTCCGCGCCACGAACGCCGCCTCCGCCGACTCGGACGCCGCGTGGTGCACCCCGACTGGCGCGGCACCGTGGTCGACCATCGGGTGCAGCTCGCGGCCCGGCACCAGCGACGACGGCGCGATGACGTCGAGCGCACCGGTCACCACGGCGGCGGACGAGCGGTAGTTGCGGGTCAGGTGCACGGTCCGCGCGGTCGGGAAGTCCTCGCGGAAGCGCAGGAAGAACCCGACGTCGGCACCCCGGAAGCGGTAGATGGCCTGGTCGGGGTCGCCGATCGCGGTCAGGTTGCCGTCGGCGGGCGCGAGCAACCGCAGCAGGCGGTACTGCTGCTCGTCCACGTCCTGGTACTCGTCCACCGACACCCACCGCCAGCGGGCGCGGTAGGCGTCCACGAGGTCCGGCGACTCCTCCAGCAGCGCGAGCGGCAGGGCGATGAGGTCGTCGAAGTCGACCAGGTCCCGCGCCCGCAGCGCCTTCTTGTACCGGCCGTCACCGGCGGCGACGAGGGCTCTGGCTTCCTTGTCGTCGTCGACGACGGTGCGGGCGACGGCGAGCTGCTGGTCCGGGTCCGCCACCCCGAAAGCGGGTGACAACCCCGCCGACGAGTGGTGTTCACGCAGGATGACCACGCCGAGCGAGTGGAACGTGGCGATCGTCAACGCCGACGCGTGTCCGGGCGCGAGCACGGCCAGCCGTTCGGCCATCTCCTCCGCCGCGCGCCGGGTGAACGTGATCGCGAGGCACTCCGACGCCGGCACACCGCGCCTGGTCACGAGGTCCGCGACCCGGTGCGTCAACGTCCGCGTCTTGCCGGTGCCCGGACCGGCGATGATCAGCAGCGGACCGGACTCGACGGACGCCGCCGCGCGCTGCTCGGGGTCCAGGCCGTCCAGCAGCGCGGAACCGCCCGGGGCGGCTGAGGTCGGGGCGGCAGCGGTCGGGGCGGCAGCGGTCGGGGCGGCGGGAGGGGACGCCGGCGGCCGCGGTGCGATCGGACTGTCCACGGCGGACTCGGCGGGCCGGGTGCCGACGACCGCGCCGGCGGCCGGCTCGGTGTCGAACAGCGCGAACGCCGAGTTCCGCCGCTCCAGCTCCCCCGGCTCGAACAGCCGGATCACGCCGTACTCGCCGTCGTACCCGGCGTCCCGCACCACCTCGCCCCGCCGCAGCCTGGTCACCGCCTCGCCCAGCAGCGGCGAGTGCGCGGCGATGTCGTCCACCGGCACGTCCCGCAGGATCACCAGCTCCGGCCCCAGTGCGGCGGTCAGCCTGTCGACCTCTGCGAGCACCTTCTTGCTCTTCGGCCCGGTGCCGACGATCTCGCTCACGATCTCCGGCAACGGCACGAGGTTGGTGAACCCGGCGGCGCCGGCGGGCCGCGAACCCGACGGCCGGTCCGCCAGCTCCTCGACCCGGCTGAGCACGCCGACGGTCAGCGGCTTGCCGCACTCGGGGCAGATCCCGTTGTGCGCCGACGTCTCCCGCGGTTCCAGGCGCACGCCGCACTTGCGGTGGCCGTCGACGTGGTACTTGCCCTCCTCGGGGAAGAACTCCAGCGACCCGTCGAACCCCTCGCCGGTCTCCAGCGCGCGCCGCACCGCGTAGTAGTCGAGGTCGGTGTCGAACAGCGTGGCCTCGCGCCCGAGGGCGGGCGGCGAGTGCGCGTCCGAGTTGCTGACCAGGCGGAACCGGTCGAGCCCGGACACCCGCCAGTTCATCTCCGGGTCGGAGGACAGCCCGGTCTCCACGGCGAAGACGTGCGGTGCGAGGTCGGCGTAGCAGTCGTCGACCGCGTCGAACCCCGACTTCGAGCCGAGCACGGCGAACCACGGCGTCCACACGTGCGCGGGCACCAGGTAGCCGCCGCACTCCAGCGTGATCTCCAGCAGGTCGCGCGAGTCCAACCCGAGGATGGGCCGCCCGTCCGACCCGATGTTGCCGATCTTCGCCATCCGCGCGTTGAACCGCGCCGCGGACTCCAGGTCGGGCATGTAGACGAGGTGGTGCACCTTGCGCGTGTGGCCGTCGCGCTTGTAGATCGTGGAGATCTCCACCGACAGCATGAACCTGACGGGCGCGCCGGCCAGCGACGGCGCCAGCGTGCGGTCGATGTCGCGGTCGAGGTCCCCGCGCAGTCGGAACAGCCCGGGGCCTGCCTCGACCAGGTTCTCGGTGAGGTGGTCGTACCACGCCGGGTGCGTGAAGTCGCCCGTGCCGACCAGCGAGATCCCCTTGCGGCGAGCCCACCACGTCAGGTGTTCGAGGTCGCAGTCGCGACTGCACGCCCGGGAGTACTTGGAGTGGATGTGGAGATCGGCCACAAAGCGCACCGCGCGATCCTAGTCACACCAACGGGTAGGGCTTCGCGCACACGTCCGCCGGCCTCGACGCCACGGCGGTACGCCCTCCGGCCCGCGTGACCGCCGTCCCGACGAACCGGTGTCCGACCTGATCGTGCGGGAGGGCGCGCCCCGTCCCGGCCGCGAACGAGCGAGGGCGTCCCGCCCGAAGACCGCTAAGCCAGTTCGAAGGTCAGCGAAGTAGGCGATCCGGCGGCGGTGCTGTGGTACCCGGACGCGGTCACCGTCACCTTGGCCTTGCCCGCGTCGATGAACTTGACGATCTCCACGCCACCATCCCGGGCGGGGTAGTTCACGTACTCGAACGTCTCCATCGGGGTCTTGGCGGGCACCGCCGCACCGTGCGGCATCACCGTCTTCGCCAGCAACTGCAGCAAATGGACGCGATCCTTCTCCTCTTTGCCCTCGACCTCGGCCCTGATGAACGCCATGAGCCCGCGCCAGGCCCAGTTCTCCAGGACGATCGCCTCGCCCGTGGCGCGAACGCAGCCGAGCCGATCCGTGGCACGGTCGCGGTTGGCGGTCTTGGAAAAGCGATCAGGGTCGTTTCCGGGACGATGTGCCCGTACACCGACGGGTCGACGAATCCGTACCCCTCATCAGCCTGCTGCCCCGCCACCGTCTTCGAGGGCTCCGCCCACTGCGCCCACGCTTCCCGGAAGACCCACTTCCCACCCTCCACCAACTCTCCCGCGACCTCGCCTAACAGCGACGTGCCCAACTCGACCAACCACGACCTCACCGGCTCTGTCGCAGCGGTCCTGGCGGCGATGCCGCAGCCCACGACGGTCGTCGCCAAACCCGACCCGGCAGCCACCAACAGTCCTCTTCGAGAGATCACTCGGACACCTCCGAATCAGCGGGACGAGCCAACTCCAAATTACCTTCTCCGCCTTCTTCCGAGTAGCCGAACGGACAATCACACGCACGGCTTTCGTGCAAATACCCACGGTCAACGCACGAGTGCAGATCCGCAATCGTGCGGAATGAAAGAATTGAAGCGGTGGATGGGTGGAATGATTCGACCCTGACGTCACCCGCGTGAGGGATGTTCCACGCGAACCGCCCGGACGCCGGGGTCGATCCCGCGTCCAGTCGCCGCCGCCACGACGACCCGGGGAGCCCGCGACCGCGGGGTGGTCATCGAGAATGATCGGCCGAGGGCGGACCGGTCGACCCGGGGCTTCCCGGCGCGACCTGCGCGCACTGCCGTGACGGTCGCGCCGCCCCCAACGCGACGGAGGCGGATTCCGTGTTACCGGAATCCGCCTCCGCGGTGTTCGTACAGCTTGACCTCTGGTGGAGCTGAGGGGAATCGAACCCCTGACCTACTCGATGCGAACGAGTCGCGCTACCAACTGCGCTACAGCCCCGTGTTCCGTTGTCGTGCGGGGGAAGCATATCAGTAGCCGGGGGGTGGTTCCGCCACCCCCCTCTACTCGCCCACCGCCCGCCGGTACGGGAGGGCCTCGGGGCCGTCGAGCTCGACGAACACCGGGTCCTCGTCGTCGGCGTCCACCACGACCGTGCCGGGGCGGACCTGGTGCTGGAAGCGCGGGCGCGGGGCCAGTCCGTGCTGGTCGGTGACCTCCGCCTCGTCGTGCGGGTGGTGCGCGGCGGACCGCTCGGCGCCCTCGCCCACGTGCCGCGCGGGGCGGCGGTGGGAGCGGCCGAGGCGGGCCTGGCGGCGGGCGCGGACGTCCTCCTCGACGCGCACCTGGATGCGCAGGTACACGAGGTAGGAGACGAGTGTCACGTCCACGGCGGCGTGGGCCCACCACACGAGCGGGTGGACGAAGCCGGCGACCACGCCGGTCACCAGGGCGCTCAGGAACAGGGTGCCGACGACGCGGCGGCGGAACGCGTACTTGGCCTGCGCCAGGATCGCCGCGGTCTCGGGGTCGAAGCCGCCCCGGCCCGGGCGGTACGGGCGGTGCCCGAAGTCCGCCTCCGGCTCGTCGTACTCGTCGTACTCGTCGTCGTCGAACTCGGCGTCGGGCATGGCGTCGTACTCCTCCTCCATGCTCCCGCGCGAAGCGTCGGCACGCTTGCGGGCGACCATCGGCACGAGGACGACCAACCAGGCCACGACCAGTCCCACGACGATCAGCGAGCTCGGCATCCCCGTCACCTCCCCCTACCCCGCGGCGCGCTCGGTGCGCACGCCACGCTAGTCACAACAGTCACACCAGTGTCGGAGGCTCGCCGACCGACACAGGTACCGAAGTGTGGTCTATCACCCACTTTCGGGGGATACCAATAAGCCGCTCGGCCTCCTGATCAGGCAGTTCGGGCGTACCCCTGTGCAACCATTCGGCGGACAACCCCTTCGGGTGACGCTTCCTCCGCGGTCATCGCGAAGCAGACGTGGTCGCGCCAGTCGCCGGCCACGTCCAGGTACCGCCGGAACAGGCCCTCCTGCCGGAAGCCGACCTTCGCGAGCACGCGCAGCGACGCCGCGTTCTCCGGCCGCGCGGTCGCCTCCAGCCGGTGCAGGCCGGCCTCGCCGAAGCAGTGGTCGACGACCAGCGCCAACGCCGCCGTGGCCACGCCGCCCCGCGCCCGGTCCGCGGCGACCCAGTAGCCGACCCACGCGGAGCGCAGCGACCCGCGCACGATGTTGCCGACGGTGATCTGGCCGGCCAGCTCGCCGTCCACCGTGATCACGAACGGCAGGGCGTGGCCGCGGCGGGCCATCGACTTCAGCGACGACCAGTGCGCGGGCCACGCGAGCACGGCGTTGCGCTCGTGCCAGCCGTCGAACGCGGTCGGTTCCCAGTCCTCCAGGTAGGCCTGGTCGCGCAGCCGGGTGGCGGACCACGCGGAGGCGTCGCGCAGCCTCGGCGGGCGCAGCGCCACGAGCCCCGCGTCCACCCGCAGCGGGCCGAGCCGCGCGGGCCAGCCGGGGTGACGACCGCCTTCCCAGGCCAGGCTCATCTATCCCCTCTGCGCCAGGAAGCTCACCGTGACCTCGTCGCCGACCGCCACGTCCGTCACGTCCTCCTCCACCATGACCAGGCAGTTCGCCTCGGCCAGCGAGGCCAGCAGGTGCGAGCCGGACGTGCCGAGCGGCTGCACCAGGTACTCGCCGCTGTCCGCGTCGCGCAGCAGCTGGCCCCGCAGGAACCCGCGCCGTCCCTTCGTGGAGGTCAACGGCGACAGCAGGCGCGCGGTGACGGCCCGGCGGTACGGGTTGCGCTTGCCCAGCGCGGCCCGGATCAGCGGGCGCACCAGCACCTCGAACACGACGAGCGCGCTCATCGGGTTCGACGGCAGCAGGAACGTGGGCACGGCGTCCGGCCCGAGCCGGCCGAAGCCCTGCACCGAACCGGGGTGCATGGCCACGCGCGTCACGTCGACGTCCCCGAGGTCGGCCAGGGCCGCGCGGACCTCGTCGCCGATGACGCCCCCGACGCCACCCGCGACGACCACGATCTCGGACAGCAGCAGCCTGCCCTCGACGACCTCGCGCAGCCGGCGCGGGTCGGCGGACTGGATGCCGACCCGGCTGACCTCGGCGCCCGCGTCCCGGGCCGCCGCGGCGAGCGCGTAGCTGTTCACGTCGTAGACCTGCCCCTGGCCGGGCGTGCGGTCGACGTCCACGAGCTCCTCGCCCACGGAGACCACCGACACCCTCGGCCGGGGGTGGACCAGCACCTTGTTGCGGCCGACGGCGGCCAGCAGGCCGACCTGGGCCGCACCGATGACCGAGCCCCGGCGGACCGCGACGTCACCGGTCTGCACGTCCTCGCCGGTGCGGCGGACGAACGCCGCCGACGGCACGGACCGCTGCACGGTCACCTTCGCCGCGTGCCCGTCGGTGTAGCCGAGGGGCACGACGGCGTCGGCCAGCGTGGGGAGGGGCGCGCCGGTCGCCACCCGGACCGCCTGGCCGGGCTGCAGCCGTCTGGGCTGGCGCGACCCGGCGGGGATCTCGCCGACCACGGGGAGCTTCACCGGCTCCTCGTTGGCGGCCTGCACGTCGACGCTGCGCACCGCGTAGCCGTCCACGGCGGCCTGGTCGAAACCGGGCAACGCGCGCTCGGCGACGACCTCCTCCGCGCAGAGCAGGCCCTGCGACTCGGAGATCGCCACCCGCACCGGGGCGGGGCGCACGGCGGCGGCCACGACCCTGGCGAGCTGCTCTTCCACTGACCTCATGTGTGTCCTCGTTCAGGAGTTGCCGAGGCGTTCCCGCAACCACTCCCCCAGCTCGGGCCCGTAGTCCGGGTGCTCGAGGGCGAAGTCAACCGCAGCCTTGAGGAATCCCCCGGGATTGCCCAGGTCGTGTCGCCCACCCCGGTGGACGACGACGTGCACCGGGTGGCCCTCGTTGATCAGCAGCGCGATGGCGTCGGTGAGCTGGAGCTCGCCGCCCGCGCCCGGCGTGATGCGCTTGAGGGCGTCGAAGATCGCCCGGTCGAGGAGGTAGCGGCCGGCCGCGGCGAACGTGGACGGCGCGTCCTCGGCCTTGGGCTTCTCGACCATGCCGACGACCCGCTTCACGTCGTCGTGGCCGATCTCCTCGACGTCGAAGACGCCGTAGGCGGAGATCTGCTCGCGGGGGATGTCGAACGCGCACAGCACGCTGCCGCCGTGCTCCTCGCGGACCGCCGCCATCGTCGACAGCACGCCGGTGGGCAGCACCAGGTCGTCCGGGAGGAGGACGGCCACGGCCTCGTCGTCACCGGTCAGGTTGCCCTCGGCGCAGCCGACCGCGTGGCCGAGGCCCAGGGCCTTGTCCTGGATCGCGGTCTCCACGGTGAGCAGGTTCTGCGCGCGGCGGACCTTGTCGAGCAGGTCCGACTTGCCGCGGGCCTCGAGCGTCTGTTCCAGTTCGGGCTGCGGTCGGAAGTACTCGGCCACCGCGTCCTTGCCCGGCGAGGTCACGATCACGAGCCTGGTCGCGCCGGCCTCGGCGGCCTCGGTGGCGACGAGTTCGATACCGGGGGTGTCGACGACCGGCAGCAACTCCTTGGGCACCGCCTTGGTGGTCGGGAGGAAGCGCGTGCCCAACCCCGCCGCGGGCACGATTGCTGTCTGGAAGGCGCTCATGAAATGCGAGGGTAACGGCGTGCTCGGGGTGATCCGCGATGACGTCCGGTGAACGTGACGGGAAGGCGACGCTCCGCGCACGGCTGCGGTCCCTCCGGCGCGGCGCGGTGATGCCGTCGATGGCGTCCGAGGCGCCGCGCGCGGTCGCGGCGTTCGGCGTCGGGCCGGGTCGGCTGGTGTGCGCGTACGCGGCGTCGGCGCGCGAGCCGGGGTCCGTGGCGATGCTGGACGCGCTGGTCGGGGCCGGGTACCGGGTGCTGCTGCCGGTGGTCGTGGGGGACGGGTTGGCGTGGGCCCCGTACGACGGCCGGCTGCGGCCGGGGGCGTTCGGGCTGCCGGAACCGGTGGGGACCGCTTCGGCCCTGCCCGCGGGGGTCGCGCTGGTGCTGGTGCCGGCGCTGGCCGTGGACCACGCCGGGGTGCGGCTGGGCAAGGGCGGCGGGTACTACGACCGGGCGCTGGCGTCGTGCGCGGCGCCGAAGGTGGCGGTGGTGCGGGACGAGGAGTTCGTGCCGGTGCTGCCGGCCGAGCCGCACGACGTCCGGGTGGACGCGGTGCTGACGCCGTCGGGCCTGGTCCGGCTGCCGCTGCGGTCCGGTCCGCCGCGGCGTCCGCTGTGACGTTGACCTGTGGTGTTTGCATCACGTGGAATGCATGCCCCATCATCTTGGTTGGCACTCGTGACGTCTGAGTGCCAACCAGGACTCGTTGGAGGGGCTGACCGTGCCGACCTACCAGTACGCCTGCACCGAGTGCGACCACCGGTTCGAAGCCGTGCAGGCCTTCTCCGACAACGCGCTGACCGAGTGCCCCGAGTGCTCGGGCAGGCTGCGCAAGCTGTACGGCGCGGTCGGCGTGGTGTTCAAGGGCAGTGGCTTCTACCGGAACGACAGCCGGTCCTCGTCCTCGTCGTCCGAGTCCCCGTCCTCGTCGAAGGGCGAGTCGACCTCCACCCCCGCGACGCCGTCGACCTCGTCCGGCTCGTCGTCCTCGTCTTCGTCCTCCTCCTCCTCGACGCCGGCCGCCGCCGCGTCCTGAGGTAGTTGTCCACAGGCCCCCGAGTTGTCCACAGCTCGGGGGTTCGTGCTGTCCCCGACCCTTTCCCGTCCCTACCGTCGATCCCGTGGTGCTCATCAGAAGGATCTTGGCGGGTGTGCTGGTGCTGCTGGCGGTCGTCCTGGCCGTGCTGCCGGCGGGCCCTTCGGTCGACGTGGTCGTGGCGGCGCGCGACCTGCCCCCCGGCGTGCCGCTGACCGGTGACGACGTCCGGGTGGCGTCCCTGCCACCGCCGCTGGCGCCGTCCGGGGCGGTGTCGCGGGCGGAGGCGGTGGGTCGGGCGCTGGTCAGCGCGGCGAGGTCGGGCGAGCCGCTGACCGACGCCCGGCTGGCACCGGGGTCGCCGGAGACGTCCTCGGTGGCGGTGCGCCTGGCCGACCCGGGCGTGGTCGGGCTGCTGAGACCGGGGAGCCGGGTCGACGTGGTGGGCGCGGGGGCGCACGTGCTGGCGTCGGACGCGTCCGTGGTGGCGGTGCGCGACGGCGAGGTGGTGGTCGTCTCGGCGGACCGCGCGGCGGCCAGGCGGATAGCCGCCGAGTCGCTGGCCGCGCCGGTCGCCCTCACCCTGCGCTGATCCGGCCACCACGGCCGCCCGGTGACCACAGCCGCTCGGCGACCAGGTCGCGCAGGCCGGGCGTGATGGCCGTGGCGCGGGAGGCGCTGGAGCGGGAGGCGCTGGAGCCGATGTGCTGTTCCGGGCGTTCAAGCTCGGCGTCCCGCGGGTAGAGGGCGTGGAGATCACGGAGATCACCAGGTCCGGTTCGCGGGTGTCCGGGTCGCCCGGCCGCCCACGACGCACGTGCCGGCCGGGCCCTCCCGAGCCGTTACCCTCCGCTGGCCCGAACACCCCCCGAGCGGAGGAGCCTGCAGTGATCAAGGGCTTCAAGGACTTCCTGATGCGCGGCAACGTCATCGACCTGGCCGTGGCCGTGGTCATCGGCGCCGCGTTCAACGACATCGTGAAAGCGTTCACGTCGTACCTGATCAACCCGATCATCGCGTCGTTCGGCGGCGCCAACGTCAACGGGCTCGCGGTGCGGCTCGGCGACAACGAGAAGACCATCCTGGACTTCGGCGCGATCATCACGTCGGTGATCAACTTCCTGATCGTCGCGGCCGTCGTCTACTTCATCCTCGTGCTGCCGATGAACAAGATCAAGGAACGCCGCAAGCGCGGTGAGGAGGCCGGCCCGCACGAGCCGACCGACGTGGAGCTGCTCAAGGAGATCCGCGACCTGCTGGCCTCGGAGCGGAAGACGCAGACGCCGCTCCAGCGCCGCTACGACGACAACGCCTGAGGCTCGCGTCGCGCTGCGGTCCGCGACCGGGGCAGGCGCAACGGCGTGGTGCGGCCGGAGGGGTCGTCCGACCGACGCGGGACGTGACCGGACGCGCTTGGCATCGCCCGGTCATCGAGCCGAATGCCCGGAGGTGCGTCCGTGTCGAACGCCGCTCATGCCCGTGCCCGCGTCACAACCGGCGTCAGGGCCGCCGCGGCGGTCCTGGTCGTCGCCGGCGGGTTGACGCTCGTCGCCGCGCCGGCCGCCTCGACGGCACCGCGCGTGCTGCGGTTCAGCGACCTGGACAAGTGCCGGGTCGCGCAGCTCAACCACGCCCGCGCCGGGTGGACCATCGTGCAGGGCTGCACCGCCTACGTGCACGTCAACGGCAAGCCGGCCGCCTGGCGGCTGATGGTGCGGTGACCACGCCGGCGGTGCGGTCTCCGCGTCGGCCGGACCCGCGCCCCGTCAGCCGCCGTGGTGCGGGGGGCGGTTCTCCCGGTACCAGTCCTCGTCCCGGGGGGTGGGGCGCGGGCTGTCCGACGTGTCCTCGGGGAGGACGTCGCCGAAGACCTCGGCCAGACGACGACGCCGGGCCGCCTCGCGGGCGCGGGCGGCCTCGACGTCGTCGTCCGACGGGGTGTCGTCCCGTGGTGCGGTCACGATTCGTCTAGGCCGGAGATCTGCTCGATCACGTACGGCACGAGGGCGGAGAGGGTGGCCATGCCGTCGCGGACCGCCGAGCGGGAGCCCGCGAGGTTGACCACGAGGGTGCTGCCGGAGATGCCGACCAGGCCGCGGGAGATGCCCGCGTCCACGGCGCCCGCCGCCAGGCCGGAGGCGCGGAGGGCCTCCGCGATGCCGCTGATCGGCCGGTCGAGGACGCCCTGCGTGGCGTCCGGTGTGACGTCGCGGGGGGACACGCCCGTGCCGCCCACGGTGACCACCAGGTCGACACCGCCGATCACGGCCGTGTTCAGGGCGGCGCGGATGTCCACGATCTCGCCTTCCACCGCGACGGTGCCGTCGACGATGAACCCCGCTTCTTCCAGCAGCTCGGTGACCAGCGGGCCCGTGCTGTCGTCGTGCTCCCCGTGCGCCACCCTGTCGTCGACGATCACGACGAGGGCGCGTCCCAGGCGCTGCGCGCTGCGTTCCATGCGGCAACCGTAGCCAATCGACGGATCCGACGGTTCCGTGACATGACGCTGCGGGGGCGCGCGTTCCCGCCGGGGCGCCCCCGACTTCGGTGACGTGCGCGTTCTCCTCACCGGCGGAGCCGGGTTCATCGGATCACACGTCGCCGACTCGGCGCGCCCGGCCGGGCACGAGGTGGTCGCCCTCGACGCCTACCTGCCCCAGGCGCACCCGGCTCCGACCGGGCCGGTGTGCGACGTGACCGACCCGGACGCGGTCGGGCGGTCGCTGGCCGGTGTGGACGTCGTGTGCCACCAGGCGGCGGTCGTCGGGCACGGGCTCGACCCGTCCGACGCCCCGCTGTACGCCCGCAACAACGATCTCGGCACGGCCGTGCTGCTGGCCGCGATGCACCGGGCGGGGGGTGGGGCGGTTGGTCCTGGCGTCGTCCATGGTGGTCTACGGCGAGGGCCGCTACGAGTGCGCCGAGCACGGCGTGGTGCGGGCGGTGCCGCGACGACGGGCCGATGTGGACGCGGGCCGGTACGAGCCGCCGTGCCCGCGGTGCGGCGCGCCGCTGGAGCCGCGCCTGGTGCCCGAGGACGCGCCGCTCGACCCGCGCAGCGCGTACGCCGCGAGCGCGGCTCGCCCAGGAGCACTACGCGGCGGCGTGGGCGCGGCAGACCGGCGGGCACGTGTGGGCGTTGCGCTACCACAACGTCTACGGCCCGCGGATGCCCCGGGACACGCCGTACGCGGGCGTGGCGAGCCTGTTCCGGTCGGCGCTGGAGCGCGGCGAGGCGCCGACCGTGCTGGAGGACGGGCGGCAGCGGCGGGACTTCGTGCACGTCTCGGACGTGGCCCGGGCCAACGTGCTCGCGGTCGAGCGGCCCGGCGAGCCGGGTGCGCTGACGCCGGTGAACGTCTGCTCGGGCGAGCCGCGCACGGTCGGCGAGCTGGCCGGACACCTGGCGCAAGCGTTTGGCGGACCGGAGCCGAGGGTGCTCGGCGGGGCGCGCCCGGCGGACGTCCGGCACGTGGTGGCCGACCCGGCGCGGGCGTGGGAGCTGCTCGGCTTCCGGGCCGGCACGTCGTTCGCGGACGGGGTGGAGCGGTTCGCGACCGACCCCCCTGTGCTGATCCCCTGCGCTGACCCCCTGCGCTGACCCCCGACGGGACGGCGGCCAGGCGTCGGGTACCAGGGACCGGGGGGCAGGGGTCGGGTACCAAGGGGCGTGGGTCAGGGACGGTCGGCGGTGGTCAGGGGGAGGCGTACCTCGAAGCGGCAGCCGGGGCCGTGGTTGAGGGCGGTGATCGTGCCCCGGTGCGCCTCCACCAGGCCGCGCGCGATGGCCAGGCCCAGCCCCCCTCCCACGGGACGGCGGTGCGGCGCCCCCCGGAACGCCACGTCGAACACGCGCGGCAGGTCGGTGTCCGGGATGCCGCCGCACGCGTCGTCGACCCGCAGCAGCGCCGACGGACCGTCCACGTCGACCCGCACGGCCACCGTGCCGTCGGGCGGGGTGTGCCGGATCGCGTTGGACAGCAGGTTGCGCACCACGCGCGCCAACTCCGGGTCGGACCCCGGCACCACCGGCCACGTCGCCGCATCCGCCCGCAGCACCACGCCCTTGCGGGACGCCACCGGTGCCTCCGCCGCCACGACCCCGCTCACCACGTCCGCCAGCGGCACGTCGGAGAGCGTCAGCCGCAGCGCGCCGGCCGTGATCCGGGACAGCTCGAACAGGTCGTCCACCATCCCGGACAGCGCCTCCGCCTCGGCGGAGATCCGGCCCGCGTAATCGGTGACCTCGTCCGGCCGCGCGACGACCCCGTCCGCGAGCGCCTCGGCCATCGCCCGGATGCCGGCCAGCGGCGTGCGCAGGTCGTGGCTGATCCACGCCACCAGCTCGCGCCGCGACGCCTCGGCCGCCCGCTCCCGCTCCCGCGCCTCCCGCTCCCAGACGCTGCGCCGCGCCAGCGCCCGCCCCGACAGCACGGCCGCCGGCACCGTCACCAGCGCCACCAGCACGCACACCAGCAGCGTCGTCATCAGGATCGGGGTGAACATGAACCCGCTCACCGCGAGCACCCCGCCGATGGTCGCCACCACCGGCACGATCGCCAGCACGGTCATCGCCCGCGCCAGCGACCCGTCCGACGACCGCCGCAGCAGGAGCACGCCCAGCAGCGCCAGCGGCAGCGAGAACAGCACCGCGTACGGGAGGATGTGCCCGATCTCGACCAGCATCACGCGCCCCCGTCGTACCGGTAGCCGACGCCCCACACGGTCGCGATGCGCACCGGCCGCGCCGGGTCGGCCTCCACCTTCTCCCGCAACCGCCGCACGTGGACGGTCACCGTGGACTGGTCGCCGAACTCCCAGCCCCACACCCGCGACAGCAGGTCGGTGCGCGAGAACGCGGTGCCCCGGTGGGCCAGGAAGAACGCGAGCAGGTCGAACTCGCGGGTGGTGAGCGCCAGCTCCACGCCGTCGAGCGAGGCGGACCGGGCGCCCACGTCGACCCGCAGCCCGCCGTCCGCCAGCACGGACGGCGACCGCACGGCCGCCGCCTTGGACCGCCGCAGCACGGACGTGACGCGCAGCGCCAGCTCGCGCGGGCTGAACGGCTTGGTCACGTAGTCGTCCGCGCCGAGCCGGAGCCCGGCGATGCGGTCCTCCTCCTCGCCCAGCGCCGTCAGCATCACCACCGGCACGGCGCTGCGCTGCCGCAGCCTGCGGCACACCTCCAGGCCGTCGACACCGGGCAGCATCAGGTCGAGCACCACGAGGTCCGGTTCCCGCTCGGCGAACCGGCGCAGCGCGGCCTCGCCGTCGCCGACCAGCTCGACCTCGTGCCCGGCCAGCTCCAGGTAGCGGCGGACCACGTCCCGCACCACCACGTCGTCGTCCACGACGAGCACCCTGTCCACAGCAGCCTCACCAGTCGGTCAGCAGGAGGTGGTTGACCGCGAGCGCGGTCACCGCTTGCACCGCGAGCCATGGTCGTCGCCGATCGGGCACCAGCACCACCAGCCACACGGTGAACGGCAGCCAGATGCGCTCGACCTCGACCTTGCCCAGTCCCGACGCGTCGGCCGGCAGGACCATCACGAGCGCCGCGCCCGCCAGGGCGCACGCCGCGCCGCGCCGCGAACGGGGCGAGCCCGCGGGCCAGGACGGCCGCCGCGAGGTTCGCCCACACCCAGTAGCCGTACCGGCGGGAGGAGGCGATGCCCCGGTGGTACCGGTCGACGACCAGGTGGTACCCGTCGAGCCACCAGAACCCGAGGGCCGCGAACACCGCCACCACGGTCAGCGCCCGCCACGGCCAGGCCGACCTCGCGCCACCGCCGCCACGGCACGGTCAGCGCGAGCACGCCCATGAGCACCAGCCCGCAGGACAGGAACACCGCGAACCCGAGCACGACCCCGCCGAGCAGCGGCCGGCCGGCCGCGAGCAGCGCGGCCCGCACGCCGCGACGCCCGCGAACAGGTCGTCCGCCGACACCCCGGACCACACCGCGCCGGGGAACAGCGCCACGAACGGCAGCACCGCGCGGGCGTGGCCTCGGAGGCGACGGCGCGCACGGTCACCGGCACGGCCACCGCCGCCACGTAGCCCGCGCCGAGGGCGCCCCGCCATGGCAGGCGCGCGGCGAGGTCCGGCCCCCACACCACCACGGCGACGGCGACCAGCACGGCGAGGGGCGTGCCGACGCCGACGTGCGGCAGCCAGGTCGCGAACAGCGGCGGCGCGCCCGCGAACGTCAGGCGGGGGTCCAGGTCCGCCCCGACCACGGCGGCCAGGACGACCAGGGCCACGGCGGCCAGGACACGGGGCACGGCCCCACCGTAGGGCCCCGGCGGCCCCGCGGGAGGTGTCCGGCGGCATCCGTCAGCGGTCCGTAAGGAGTGGCGGCGCGTCAGGATTCGGTAAGAGCCACAAGCCTTCCGGACACTCCACAGCGGACCGATGCTCGATACGTGGACGACGTGGACGTGGTGCTCCCCTGTCCGGACGAGGCGACGGCGCTCCCGCCGGCCACGGCGGGCGGCACGGTGCCGTGGCTGCGGCGGGTGTCGGTGCTCGGGGCCCGGTCCACCCGGCTGCCGGTCAACCGGACGGCGCGGGCGGGCGGCGTGACCGCCGCGGGTGACGGCCGGCGGCTCGCCGTCGGCGACCGGCGCTTCAGCCTGGCCGGGCACGACCCCGCCGACGTCGTGATCGAGTCCCTGGAGCGCGACGGGCTCCACCGGACCTCGACGTTCCCGGCCCGCCACGTCCGCGACCGCTGACCCTGCTCGCGCTGCCTCGACGGCGAGCCGCTGCCGCTCGACCACGGCTACCCGTGCCGGATCATCGCGCCCGGCCGACCGGGCGTGCTCCAGACCAAGTGGGTCGTGGAGCCGGGGGTGGCGGCGTGACGGCGGTCAGGTGGGTGCTCGGCGCGGTCGGCGTCGCGGCGGGGCTGTGGGGCTGTGGGGCGCGGTCCTGCTGCTGCCGCTGGTCGACGTCGGGTTGGCGGTGTGGTTCCTCGCCGGGCCGGTCGTCCACGACGCGCTGCTCGCGCCGCCGTTCGGCGGGGTGGGCCTGGCCGTCGCGCGGTGGGTGCCGGCGCCGCGGCGCACGCCGGTGGTCGTCGGCGGGGTGCTGTCGGGGGTGCTGGTGGCCGTCGCCGCGGTCTGGCCGGGCGTGGCGGCGGCGGGCTGGTGGGCTGGTCGGCGACGCCGTGCGAGAGGCCGCGCCGGCGAGTGAGGGGACTCGCCTGCGCGGCCTCGTCACCGGCCCGGGGCACGTCGGCCGGAAGAGCCGGGGTGCTAGCGGGTCTCGACGGGCTGGCTGCCCAGCGTCACCTCGACCGTCTGGTCGTCGCCGATGGTGAGCTGCACCTTCTCGCCCGGCGCGCGGGACCGGACGGCCGCCACCAGGGCGTCGGAGCTGTCGATCGGGCGGTCGCCGAACCTGGTGATCACGTCACCGGTCCTCACGCCCGCGGCCTCGGCCGCGCTGCCCGGCGTGACCTCGCGGACCAGCGCGCCGCCGTCCTGCGAGTCGCCCACCGACACGCCCAGCACGGTCTGCGTGGCCTTGCCGGTCTCGGACAGCTCCTTCGCGGTCCGCCGGGCCTGGTCGATCGGGATGGCGAAGCCGATGCCGACCGAGCCGCCCTGCGACGACTGGCTGGAGTTCGGGCTGTAGATGGCGGAGTTGATGCCGACGACCTGGCCCCGCATGTTCACCAGCGGGCCGCCCGAGTTGCCGGGGTTGATCGCCGCGTCGGTCTGGATGGCGTTCAGGACGGTCGCCTGGGTGCCCTGCTCGCCGCCGGCCCGCACGGGGCGGTTCAGCGAGCTGACGATGCCGGAGGTCACCGTGCCGTTGAGGTCGAACGGCGACCCGACCGCCACGACCTGCTGGCCGATCCTCAGGTCGCCGGAGTTGCCCAGTTCGGCCACCGGCAGGTCCCGCACGTCCTCGGCCTTCACCACGGCCAGGTCGGACGACGGGTCGCGGCCGACGATCCTGGCGTCGAACGAGCGGCCGTCCTGGAGCTGCACCTTGATGGGGCCGCCGCCCGCGGCCGACTCGACCACGTGGTTGTTGGTCAGCACGAGGCCGTCGGAGCTGAGCACGAACCCGGACCCGGCGCCGCCGCTCACCTGCACCTGCACGACGGTCGGCAGCACCTTCTGGGCGACCTGCTCGATCGAGCCCTCGGGCGCCGAGCCCGTCTGCTGGGCGGGCGGGGCCTGGTTCAGCGCGTTCGCCACCGGCCCGGACCGGTCGGCCGCCTCGTAGCCGACGTAGCCGCCGACCCCGCCCGCGACGCCTCCGACGGCGAGCACGAGTGCGGCGACCCCGGCGACCACCTTGCCCCGACCCCGACGCGGGGGTGCGGTGACGACCGATCCGGGCGGTGCGTAGTAGGGGCCCGGCTGACCGGGCATCCCCGGTGCGCCGGGCCCGTCCGGCCGCCCACCCGAAGGGGAGGGGGCGGGCGGGCCGGGGTGGCCCTGGACGGCGGTCTGCGCGGCGCCGAACGGGCCGGTCTGCTCCGGGCGCTGGAAGCCTCCCTGCCAGGCTCCCGACCCGGTTCCCGGCAGACCGGGACCGGGGAGCGCGGCGCCGCCCTGCACGGCGCCGAACCCACCCGTCCCGGCCTGGCCGGCGGTGGGGTGGGCGCCGCCCTGCACGGCACCCGTCCCACCGTCGTCGGTCCGACCGGCGCCGCCCTGCACGGCACCGGTCACACCCTGCCCGGCCTGGCCGGCACCGCCCTGCGCGGCGCCCGCCCCACCGGGGCTCGACTGGCCGGCGGCGCCCTGCGGGGCGGCCTGCGAGTCGACGTCTTCGTTGGCAGGGTCGCCGGCGCCGGGGTTCGCGTTACCGACGGCACCCGGATCGTTGTGGGGGCGGCCGGCGCTGCCCTGCACAGCGCCCGCCGACCCCGTGCCCGACCGATCGACCCCTGCCGCCGATCCGTCGGGACCCGGCCGACCAGCACCCTGCTGCTGGTGACCGGCGTACTCGTGACCTTGGTCGGCGCCACGGGCCCAGGGGCTGCGGTGCTGGGGCTCCTGCGGCTGGTGCGGCTGCTCGCTCTCGGTCATGTCCACCACTCTGCGGTGCCCGCCTGAGAAGAGCCTTAAACGAAACTGGGCATCAGTTGTGAGTCCTCGGCCGATCGGGGAAAGCGGACGGATTTCGCGTCGTGGCGGAGAAGCGCACGTCACGGACCGGACGCCCGACCGACCGCTGCCCGGATCGGGTGACCACCCGAGACGGGGTCACGGTCGGTCACCGCCTGGGGACTGGGACGATGTGCGCGATCCCGAGGAGGCGGACGTGGCACTGGTCGAGGTGGAACTGCCGGACCCGACGTGGATGCGGGCGAGGTGGGCGGCGTTCGCCGCGGTGTGCGCCGCGCGCGGGTGGGGCGACAGCTGCCGCGCGGACGGCGCGGTGTGGCACTACGACGACGGCGGCGGCAACTGGGCCGACCTCCACCACCTCGACGGCGGCCGGGCCGTGCTGATCGGGCACGACCACGAGTACTCCGAGACGTACCACGGTCCCGCGGCCGAGTACTTCGAGGAGGAGGAGACCGACCTGCTGGCCGGCGCGCCCGACTGGTGGGCGCCGCCCGTGGCCGCCGCCCAGGAGGCCGGGTACTGGGTCGGCTTCGCCTACGGCTTCGAGGACGGCGCGTGGCGGCGTGCCGAGTACGAGGCGGACGACGGCTTCGACTCGCTGAACCCGCCGTTCGCCGACGACGCCCGGTGCCGGGACCTGATCACCGACTTCACCGGGTCCCACGCCCCGGCGGACGCGGTCGACGCCCTCGTCGCCGCCGACGCCGACATCACCGAACCCCTGCTGACCGCCGTGATCGGCGCCCGCCCGGGCTGGGACCCGGCAGCCGGCGCCGCCGCGGCCCACCGCTTCCGCACTCCCCCACCCCGCGAGTCGTAAGCCCGACCCCCGCGAGTCGTAAGCCCGAGCCCCGCGAGTCGTAAGCCCGAGCCCCGCGAGTCGTAAGCCCGAGCCCCGAGAGTCCAACGCCCAGGCCTGGTGAGTTCTACATCCGAGCGGTCCGGTCGGTATGCCCGGACATAGAACTCAGGGGTCCTGGACGTACGACTCGCGCGACTTGGACTTACGACTCGCGCGGTCTGGACTTACGACTCGCGGTTTGGATGTACGGGTCGCCTGGTTGGGGCGGGCTCTCGGGTCAGGGGGTGCGGAGGCGGTCGGCTGTCTGTTCGGGGGTGGCGTCGTTGACCCAGACGCCCATGCCCGACTCGGAGCCGGCCAGGTACTTGAGCTTGTCGGCGGTGCGGAGGATGGAGAAGACCTCCAGGTGCAGCCACGCCAGGTCGCGGCCGGTGCGGACCGGGGCCTGGTGCCAGGCGGCGATGTACGGCAGCGGCCGGTCGTAGAGGGCGTCCAGGCGGCGCAGCACCGTCAGGTAGAGGGCGGCGAAGTCGTCGCGCTCCGCGTCCGTCAGGGCCGGCAGGTCGGGGACCTGGCGGTGCGGGACCAGGTGGACCTCGACGGGCCAGCGGGCGGCGGCGGGGACGAACGCGGTCCAGTGCTCGCCCTCGGCCACCACGCGGGTGCCGACGGCGCGCTCGGCCGCGAGGACGTCGCCCATGACGGGGCGGTCGTGGGTGCGCCGGTAGTCGGCGGCCACCGCCAGCATCCGCTCGGTCCTCGGCGTCACGAACGGGTAGCCGTAGACCTGGCCGTGCGGGTGGTGCAGGGTGACGCCGATCTCCTCGCCCCGGTTCTCGAACGGGAAGACCTGCTCGACGCCCGGCAGCCCGGACAGCGCGGCGGTGCGGTCGGCCCACACGTCCACGACCGTGCGCACCCGCGACGGGGGCAGCTGGCCGAACGAGGTGTTGTGGTCCGACGTGAAGCACACGACCTCGGCCCTGCCACGCCCCGGCGCGCGGGCCACCATCGGCATCCCGTCCACGGTCGGCGGCAGGTCCGGCACGCCCTGCGCGAACGACGGGAACCGGTTCTCGAACACCGCCACGTCGTAGCTCGACTCGGGGATCTCGGTCGGCTTGCCGGGGGTGGACGGGCACAGCGGGCACAGGTCGGCCGGCGGCTTGTAGGTGCGGGTCTGCCGGTGCGCGGCCATGGCCACCCACTCGCCCGTCAGCGGGTCGCGCCGCACCTCGGACAGCGGCTGCGTCCGAGGCAGGTCACGCGTGTCCACGGCGTGCCGCGGCGGCGCGTCCGGTGTGTCGTCGAAGTAGATGATCTCCCGACCATCGGCAAGTTCCCCCGCCGTGCGCCTCACGCCAGTTCCTCTCCGCGCCCCGGCACGTGCGCCAGGACCAGTTCCCCGACCTGCTCCCCGAGCACCGCGCGCGCGGGCTCGGCCAACCCCTCGTCCGTCACCAGCACGTCCGCCTCGTCCAGCCCGGCGATCGTGGAGATGCCGACGGTGCCCCACTTGGTGTGGTCGGCGACCACCACCACGCGACCCGCCGCGTCGACCAGCGCGCGGTCGGTCTCGCTCTCGTTCAGGTTGGGCGTGGTGAAGCCGGAGCGCTCGGCCATGCCGTGCACGCCCAGGAACACCACGTCCAGGTGCAGCGATCTCAGCGCCTGCACGGCCACCGGTCCGACCAGCGCGTCGGACGGCGTGCGCACGCCGCCGGTGAGCACGACCGTGCGGTCGGTGCGCCCGCTCTGCTGGAGCACGTCGGCCACCCGGATCGAGTTGGTCACCACGGTCAGGTCCGGGATGTCGTCGAGGAACCGCGCGAGCGTCCACGTGGTCGTGCCCGCGGACAGGCCGATCGCCGTGCCGGGGCGCACCAGGCCGGCGGCGTGCGCGGCGATGGCCTCCTTCTCCGGCAACTGGCGGACGGACTTGGCCTCGAAGCCCGGTTCGTCGGTGCTGCGGCCGACCACGGACGTGGCGCCGCCGTACACCTTCTCCACCAGGCCCCGCGCGGCCAGCACGTCCAGGTCGCGGCGCACGGTCATGTCCGAGACGCCCAGCCGCACGACCAGGTCGCTCACCCGGACCGCTCCCGTGCGCCGGACCTCTTCCAGGATCACCGCTTGTCGTTGCCGCGCCAGCACCGTCACACCTCTTCCCTGACCACGACCACGCCGCCGGCGGGGACGACCTGGCGACCGGACGCGCGTGCGCCCGTGAGCAGTTCGACCCCGGTGGCGGGCAGCTCCGCGTCGGAGCCTCCGTGGTTGACCGCGATCAGCCACGATACGGGCGTCCCGGACAGTTCACCGCGCCGGCGCACGACCTCGACGCCGGGCACGCCGGGCGGCACGCCCGCGTCGGCGAGGGCGGCGCGCACCAGCCGGTCGAGCCCGTCGCCGGTCAGGCCGCACGCGAGGTAGCGGGCGACGCCGGACCCGTGCTCGTGGCGGGTCACGGCGGGCACGCCGGGCAGCGGGCCGTCGACGTACGAGGCGACGACCTCCGCGCCCTCGACGTGCAGGTGCTCGGTCCACACGGCGGCCGTCGACCCGTCGTCCAGCGTCACGACCTGCCCGGCGCGCAGCGGGTGGAACTCCTCGGTCCGCACGCCCAGCAGCCGGCGGAACGGGCCGGGGTAGCCGCCGAGGTGCACGTGGCCGCGCGTGTCGGTGGTGCCGGTCAGGTGGGTGACGAGCAGGTGACCGCCGCCGGCGACGTGCTCCTCGTACGGCGAGGCGTCGTCGACGAGGTGCAGGGCGGGCAGCACGACCAACGGGTACCCCGCCAGGTCGGCGCCGGGTCGCACGAAGTCGACGGTCACGCCCGCGTGCCACAGCGAGCGGTACAGGGCGAGCGCGTGGGCCTGGTAGTCGAAGTCCGAGGTGGGGTGGGCGGGTTGCCCGAGCGCCCACCGCGATTCCCAGTCGTAGACGATCGCGACCCGCGCCTCGACGGTGGAGCCGAGCAGCTCGGCGAGGCGGCCGTACTCGTCCCCCACCCGCGCGACCTCGCGGAACACCCGGGTGTCCGGGCCGGCGTGCGGCACCATCGCCGAGTGGTAGCGCTCCGCGCCCGCCTTCGACTGCCGCCACTGGAAGAACAGCGTGCCGTCGGCGCCGCGCGCGAGGTGCTGGTACGAGTTGCGCCGCAGCTCGCCGGGCAGCTTGGCGACGTTGCGGGCCTGCCAGTTCACCGCGGACGTCGAGTGCTCCATGAGCAGCCACGGCGCGCCGCCCGCGAGCCCGCGCGTGAGGTCGGCGGAGAACGCCAGTTCCACGTGCCGCTCGTCGTCCTCGGCGCGCGTGTAGTGGTCGTTGGACACGAAGTCGACCTCGGCGGCCCACTTCCAGTAGTCGAGCGCGCCGAACGTCCACGTCACCATGAAGTTCGTGGTCACCGGCACGTCGGGGGTCACCTCGCGCAGCACGTCCCGCTCGGCCTTGAACAGCTCCAGCAGGGCGTCGGAGGAGAACCGGTCGAAGTCGAGGAGCTGGCCGGGGTTGCCGAACGACGGCGTGGCGCGCGGCGGCAGCACCTGCTCCCAGGCCGTGTAGCGCTGGCTCCAGAACGCGGTCCCCCATGCCTCGTTGAGCGCGTCGAGCGTGCCGTGGCGGGCGCGGAGCCACGCCCGGAACGCCGCCGCGCACCGGTCGCAGTAGCAGCGCGCCACGTGGCAGCCGTACTCGTTGTTGACGTGCCACGCGGACAGCGCGGGGTGGTCGCGGTAGTGCTCCGCCAGGGCGCGGGCCAGCGCGACGGCCTTCTCGCGGTACACGGTCGAGCTGGGGCAGTACGCCTGGCGCGAGCCGTGCGAGAGGCGCACGCCCTCGGCGGTCACCGGCAGCACCTCGTCGGCGTGCGCGGTGGTGAGCCACGGCGGTGGCGCGGCGGTCGCGGTGGCGAGGTCCACCCGCACACCGGCCTGGTGCAAACGGTCGAGCACCCGGTCCAACCAGCCGAACTCGTAGCGCCCCTCTTCCACTTCCAGCCGCGCCCACGAGAAGATCGCGACGCTCACCAGGTTGACCCCGGCCCGCCGCATCAGCTCGACGTCGTCGGCCCACACGGACTCGGGCCACTGCTCGGGGTTGTAGTCCGCGCCCCAGGCCGGGCCTGCCACACCGGTGGGCCAAGTCGTCATGCCACAAGAGTGCTCGACGTTGCACGCGAACGTCAACACAGTCAAACAACAGCACTCGACAAGCCTTGACAGCGCCTGTGGGTCCCACCACATTGTGCGTACTTCTGTTGACTCTCTGTTCGTTTCACCCCCCGCCGAGTGTCACCCGTAGGAGCGACAATGACGACGTTCTACGCCCCGCAGCCGAACCGACGGGCGTTGCTGCGACTGATCCTCGCCGGAGCGGGCGCCGCGGCCCTGCCCGGGCTGGCCGCCTGCGGCTCCGACGACGGCGGGACCTCGGCGGACACCGTGTCCTTCGGCAACAACCAGTCCGACCAGGTGCCCAAGGACGCGATCACCGCCGTGCTGAGGTCGTTCGAGGGCGAGTCCGGCCTGAAGGTCGCGGTCAACACCAAGCAGCACGAGCAGTACCAGGAGCAGATCAACAACTACCTCCAGGGCAAGCCGGACGACGTGCTGGCCTGGTTCGCGGGCTACCGGATGCGGTTCTTCGCCGAGAAGGGCCTGACCGGCGACCTGACCGACGTGTGGTCGAAGGTCTCCTCCGGGTACGAGCCCGCGCTGAAGGAGGCGTCCACCGCCTCGGACGGCAAGCAGTACCTGATCCCGTTCACCCAGTACCCGTGGGGCGTCTTCTACCGCAGGAGCGTGTGGCAGCAGCGCGGCTACGAGGTGCCGAAGACACTGGACGAGTTCGTCGCCCTCGCCACGAGGATGAAGTCGGACGGCCTCGTGCCCATCGCGTTCGCGCAGAAGCAGGGCTGGCCCGGCATGGGCACGTTCGACCAGCTGAACTTCCGGATCAACGGCTACCAGTTCCACGTGGACCTCATGGCGGGCCAGGAGGACTGGCAGGGCCCGAAGGTGCGCGAGGTGTTCGACACCTGGAAGCGGCTGCTGCCGTTCCACCAGGAGAACGCCCTCGGCCGCGAGTGGCAGGAGGCCGCGCAGAGCCTCCAGCAGGGCAAGTCGGGCATGTTCCTGCTCGGCTCGTTCGTCGCGCAGCAGTTCAAGGGCGCCGACGTCGACGACCTCGACTTCTTCGCCTACCCGGAGATCAACCCCGAGCACGGGCAGGACACCGTGGAGGCCCCCGTCGACGGCTACATGATGTCCCGCAAGCCCGGCAACCCCGAGGGCGCGCGCAGGCTGCTGGAGTTCCTGGCCACGCCCGCCGCGCAGCTGGCCTACCTCAAGGCCGACCCCACCGCGATCGCCACCTCCGGCAAGGCCGACACGTCGGGCTACAACGCGCTCCAGCTCAAGGCCGCGCAGGTGATCAAGGACGCCGCGCACATCACCCAGTTCCTCGACCGCGACACCGACCCCCGGTTCGCCTCCGACGCCGCCACCAACGGGCTCAACGCGTTCATCCAGGACCCAGACGACGTCGACTCCGTCCTCAAGGGCATGGCCGACCAGGCGAAGACGATCTTCACGGGGTGACGGCGTGACCGCGACGCAGAACCCGCCGCGGACCGCCGGGACGGCGGGCGCCCCCCGCCCGCCGTCCCGGCGCCGCCGCGCCACCGCGCTCGCCGGGCGCGAGAAGCTGGTGCTGGGCCTCATGCTCGGCATCCCGTCCCTGCTGCACATCGCCCTGGTGTGGGTGCCGGCGCTCGGCTCCGTCGCCCTGTCGTTCTCCTCGTGGGACGGCATCGGCGGGTTCGGGGACATCCGGTGGGTCGGGGCGTCGAACTACGTCGACATCGTCACGAGCTACCCGCGGTTCTGGCCGGCGGTGCGCAACAACCTGCTGTGGCTGCTGTTCCTGCTCGTCGTGCCGACGGTGGCCGGGCTGCTGCTGGCCGTGCTGCTGGACCGGCAACTGCGGTTCGGGCGGGTCTACCAGAGCGTGCTGTACCTGCCGATGGTGCTGTCGCTGGCCCTGGTCGGCTTCATCTGGCAGCTCGTCTACCAGCCCGAACAAGGTCTGCTGAACAACGTCCTGGGCACCGCGGCCACCGACCCGGTCAACTGGCTCGGCGACCCGGACATCAACCTCTACGCGGTGCTCGTCGCCGCCGGGTGGCGGCACACCGGTTACATCATGCTGCTGTACCTGGCCGGGCTGAAGGCCGTCGACCCGGCGTTGAAGGAAGCCGCCGCGCTGGACGGCGCGAACGCGTGGCAGACGTTCTTCCGCGTCACGTTCCCCGTGCTCAAGCCGGTCAACGTGGTGGTGCTCGTGGTCACCGTCATCGAGGGCCTGCGGGCGTTCGACATCGTCTACGTGATCAACAAGGGCCGCAACGGGCTGGAACTGCTGTCCGTGCTGGTCACCGACAACATCATCGGCGAGTCCAGCCGCATCGGGTGGGGCTCGGCGCTGGCCGTGGTGCTGCTGGTGATCTCGCTCGGCTTCATCGTCACCTACCTGTTCCAGGTGTTCCGCGAGGAGGACCCGGCGTGATCGTGAAACCCGCGCGCGTCGCGCTGCACGTGTTCCTCGTCCTCACCTGCCTGGCGACGCTCGCCCCGCTGCTGTGGGCGCTCTACGCCTCGCTGCGCACCTACGACGACACCGCGCGCAACGGCTACTTCTCCGTCGCGGAGGGCCTGACGCTGGAGAACTTCGGGAACGCGTGGACGCAGGCCGACCTGCCCCACTACTACCTGAACACGCTGGTCGTCACGCTGCCCGCGCTGGTGCTCGTGCTGCTGTTCAGCTCGATGGTCGCCTTCGGGGTGTCGCGCTTCGGCTTCCGGTTCAACATCGCGCTGCTGATGCTGTTCACCGCGGGCAACCTGCTGCCGCAGCAGGTGGTCGTCACCCCGCTGTACCGGCTGTACCTGCTCACGCCGGTGCCGGAGTGGCTCAGCGACAGCGGGCTGCTGCTCGACTCGCAGTTCGGCCTGGTGCTGATCCACGTGGCGTTCCAGTCCGGGTTCTGCGTCTTCGTGCTCAGCAACTACATGAAGACCATCCCGCGCGAGCTGGGCGAGGCCGCCCGGGTCGACGGCGCCGGGGTGTTCCGCCAGTACTGGCAGGTGATCCTGCCGCTGTGCCGGCCCGCCCTCGCCGCGCTGGCGACGCTGGAGTTCACCTGGATCTACAACGACTTCCTGTGGGCGCTGGTGCTGGTGCAGACCGGCGAGAAGATGCCGATCACCTCGGCGCTGCAGAACCTGAAGGGCACGTTCTTCGTGGACAACAACCTCGTCGCGGCGGGTTCGCTGCTCGTGGCGCTGCCCACGCTCGTCGTGTTCTTCGTGCTCCAGCGGCAGTTCGTCGGCGGCCTCACCCTGGGGTCGACGAAGGGCTGACCGGGTTCGGCGCGGGCAGCGGCGCGGGGCGGCCGGGGAGGCGGAGGGTGAACAGCGCTCCGCCCTCCGGCGCGCGGCCCGCGTAGGCGGCGCCGCCGTGGCGCTCGGCGACCTGCTTCACGATCGCCAGGCCCAACCCGGAGCCGGGCAGCGTGCGCGCCTCCTGCGAGCGGTAGAAGCGGTCGAAGACGTGCGGCAGGTCGGCGTCGGCGATGCCGGTGCCCGAGTCCGCCACCTCGATCACGGCGCTGCCGTCGCCCAGCTGCGCGAGGTCCAGCCGCACGACGCCGCCGGGCGGGCTGAACTTCACCGCGTTGTCCAGCAGGTTCATCACGGCGCGCTCCAGCGCCGACGAGTCGCCCAGCAGGGTCCACGGCTGGAGCCGCACGCGGAAGTCCACGTCCCCGGTGGCCCGCCGCTTGGCCCGGTCGAGCGCCCGCTCCACGACCTCCACCAGGTCGACCGGCTCGTGCACGAACTGCGGCGCGTCCTCGCGGGCCAGCTCCACCAGGTCGCCGATCAGCTGGGTCAGCTCGTCGAGCTGCGCCCGCACGTCGGCGTTGATCTCGGCCTTGTCCTCGTCGGACAGCGTGGGCGCCCCCGGCCGCTCGGAGGCCAGCAGCAGTTCCAGGTTGGTGCGCATGGACGTCAGCGGCGTGCGCAGCTCGTGGCCCGCGTCGGCGACCAGCCTGCGCTGCCGCTCCTGCGACTCGGCGAGCGCGCCGAGCATCGAGTTGAACCGCTGGGACAGCAGCGCCAGCTCGTCGTCGCCGGACACCGGGATCGGCCGCAGGTCACCGGTGTTCGCGACCCGCTCGGTGGCCTCGGTGAGCCGCTGCACGGGCCGCAGCCCGGTGCGCGCGACCGCGGTGCCCGCCGCCGCCGCGACCAGCACGCCCAGGCCGGAGATGACGAACAGCACCACGGACAGCTTGCCCAGCGTGGTGTTCAGGCCCTTCATGGACTGGGCGATCACCATGGCCTGGCCGTCGCCGTAGGGCAGCGTGAGCACCTGGAACCCGGTCCGCGTGTCGGTCCAGAAGTTCTCGGTGCTCAGCCCGCGCGCCACGTCGAAGTCGGCGGGCTGGATCGGCGGCGCGACGGCGCCCTTCGGGTACGAGATCTTGCCGGTGTCCGTGTCCAGCACGCCGATCCGGATGTCGCCCGCCGCCAGGAACGCGCCGGGGATCTCGGCGACGTCGTTGTTGACCTTGGGCGCGGTCACCGCGGCCTGCGCGCGCTGCCGGAGGTTCTCCTCCATCTGGCTGTGCAGGTTGCTGCTCACCGTCATGTACGCGCCGAGCGACACCACCGCCACGACGCCCGCGACGCAGAACGCCGCGAGCAGGGTGACGCGGGCGTGCAGCGAGACCCGCTGGAGGCGCCCGTTCGCGGCCTCCATCATGGTGCCGCCAGGACTCACGGAGGGGTCTCCCGCAGCACGTAGCCGACGCCGCGGACCGTGTGCAGCAGCCGGGGCTCGCCCTCGGCCTCGGTCTTGCGGCGCAGGTAGCCGACGTAGACCTCCAGGGCGTTGCCCGAGGTCGGGAAGTCGTAGCCCCAGACGTCCTCCAGGATGCGGCCCCGCGTCAGCACCTGCCTGGGGTGCGACAGGAACAGCTCCAGCAGGGCGAACTCGGTGCGGGTCAGGCTGATGGGCCGCTCGCCGCGCCGCACGTCCCGGGTGCCGGGGTCGAGCTCCAGGTCGGCGAACCGCAGCACGGCGCCCGCGGGCTCCCGGGTGGTGTCGGTGGTGGCCCGCCGCAGCAGCGCCCGCAGCCGGGCCAGCAGCTCCTCCAGCGCGAAGGGCTTGGGCAGGTAGTCGTCCGCGCCCGCGTCCAGCCCGGACACCCGGTCGGACACCGCGTCGCGCGCGGTCAGCACGAGGATCGGCAGGTCGTCACCAGTGCTGCGCAGCCTGCGGCAGACCTCCAGCCCGTCCAACCGGGGCATCATCACGTCCAGCACCATGGCGTCCGGGCGCTGGGAGACGACGGATTCGAGGGCTTGCCGGCCGTCGCCGGCCAGGTCCACCTGGTAGCCGTTGAACTGCAGTGAGCGGCGTAGCGACTCACGCACGGCCCTGTCGTCGTCGACAACGAGGATGCGCATGGGGTCAGTCTCACCCGCGGTCCTGAGAGCCGCCTGAGAAGCCGGTGTGAGCTACCCGTCAAGTTTCGGGGCACCACCCTCCCGTGGCACCGGCGCGTCCCAGCGCCGCCACAGCGCGACGAGCCGCACGCCCACGACGATCGCCGAGCCGACCAGCGCCACGAGCGCCGCCGGCAGGCCCAGCGCGTCGCCCGCCGCCACCACCACGGCCCCGGCCAGCGCGGCCACCGCGTAGATCTCGCGCCGCAGGACCAGCGGGATCTCCCGGAGCAGCACGTCGCGCAGCGCGCCGCCGCCGATGCCGGTGGTCATGCCGACCAGGCACGCCGCGTACGGCGGGGCGCCCAGGTCGAGGGCGGTCGTGGTGCCCGCCGTGACGAACAGGCCGAGGCCGAGCGCGTCGAGCAGCAGCACGGACCTCCGCAGCCTCGCCACGGTCGGGTGAAACAGGAAGACCACCAGTCCGGTGACGCCGGCGACGGCCAGCCAGGGCCACGTCACCAGGGCCGTGACCGGGTGCACGCCGAGCAGCACGTCGCGGATGATGCCGCCGCCCAGCGCCGTGGTGAGGGCGAGGACGGTCACGCCGAACACGTCCAGCCGGGCGCGCACCGCGGCGAGCGCCCCGGAGGCGGCGAACGCGGCGATCCCGACCAGTTCCAGCGCGGCGAGCAGCACGACCGGTCAGGCTAGAAGAAATCCGCCAGGCGCGGCACGCCGGGTGCGCCGACCAGCCGATCGAGGAGGCGGGCGTCGCCGTCGAGCAGGCCGGCGCGGCGCAGGGCGTGGCCGTCCTGCGTGCCGGCGAACCACGGGCCGAGCGCGCGGGCGTGCACGGTGACCGCGCCCGTGCCGCCGGGCTCCACGCGCACCGCGCCGCCCTCGACCACGAGCCGCTGCCGGCCGGCGTGCCACGGGGCGTGCCCGTCGACGACGTCCAGGTCGACGGCGGTGTCGCGCAGGCCCTCGGCGGCGGGCCAGCCGCGGGCGGCGACGGCGGCGGGTAGGTCCACCACGCGCAGCATCCAGTGCGAGGCGGTGACGGCGAACTCCACGCCCTGCCCGGTGAGCAGGCCGGTGACGGCCGGGTCGACCACCCGCAGCGCCACCCGGTCGGCCGGGCCGGCGCTGTCGCGCAGCCCGCCCAGCAGGCCCGCCAGGGCGGTGGCGTCCCGGGCCACCAGGTCGAGCACCCGCGGCCCGCGCCGGGTGCGCTCGGCGGTGAGGTAGCCGCGGACCTCGCCGTCGTGGCCGGGCAGCACCGAGGCGATGTCGAGGTCGAGCACGTCCCGCGCCGCGACGGCGGGCGGGGCGCGGTCGACGAGGCCGTTCACCGTGGACGCGAGGTCGGCGTAGCAGGCGTGCAGCGCGGCCAGGTCGTCCTCGCGGACGGCGCGGGCGGGCAGCCGGGGCCCGGCGGGGACCTGGTCGGGCGACAGGTCGAGCCACTCCAGGACGCCGGCCCGCTCCCAGCCGCGCGACCGGTACTGCGCGGGCGCGGGCGCGTACAGCGCGGCCAGCGGCTGCCCGTGCTCGCGCAGGTCGCGCAGGGCCGCGTCGAGCAGGGCGCCCACCACGCCCCGGCCGCGCGCCCGCGGGTCGACGGCCACCGCGCCGAGGCCGCCCATCGGCACGGTCCGGCCGCCCCAGAACTGGTGGAAGTCCCCGATCGTGAGCACGGCCGCGAGGCGGCCGTCCAGCTCGGCGACCAGGCCCCGCGCGCCGGGGCCCGGGACGGGCCGCCCGGGACGGCCGAGGGCGGCCCGGCGCAACCGGGTCGCGGCGTCGGCGTCCCGCTCGGTCAGCGCTCGGATCGGCACGCCGTCCTGCCTACCAGGTGAACCCCGTCTACCAGGTGAAGAAGCCCTGGCCGGTCTTGCGGCCCAGGTGCCCCTCGGCGACCTTGGCGCGCAGCAGGTCCGGCGGCGCGAAGCGCGGGCCCAGCTCGGCGGCCAGGTGCTCGGCGATGGCCAGCCGCACGTCCAGGCCGACGAGGTCGGTGAGCCGCAGCGGTCCCATCGGCCAGCCGTAGCCCAGGCGCATGCCGGTGTCGATGTCCTCGGCGCTCGCCACGCCCTCCTCCAGCATGCGGATGGCCTCCATGCCGACCGCCACGCCGAGCCGGGAGGTGGCGAAGCCGGGGGCGTCGCGCACCTCGATCACGGTCTTGCCCAGCTCCTCGGCCCAGCGGCGGGCCTTCGCCACCACCTCGGGCGCGACGCCGTCGTGCCGGACCAGTTCGACGAGCTGCTGGACCGGGACGGGGTTGAAGAAGTGCATGCCGAGGACGCGGTCGCCGGGCAGGCCCTCGGCGAGCGCGCCGATCGACAGGGAGGAGGTGTTGGAGGCCAGCACGGCGTCGGGGCACGCGTCCGCGGCGGTGGCCAGGACCCGGCGCTTGAGGTCGAGGTCCTCGGGGACGGCCTCGACGACCAGCCCGGCCGGGGTCGGGTCGAGGCGGTCGACGACGGCGAGGCGGGCCAGCAGCTCGTCCGGCGCGGCGGTGAGCTTGCCGCGCTCGGCGGCCTTGGTCAGGGACGTCGCCACGGCCCCGCGGGCGGCGTCGAGCCGGTCGGCGGCGTCGAGGAGGACGACCTCGTGACCGCCGGCGAGGAGCAGGTGTGCGATGCCGGCGCCCATCGTGCCGCCGCCGATCACCACGGCGATCATCGCTGCACGACCTCCGCGGCGAACATGGCGACCAGCTCGACGCCGCCGATCTCCGTCAGGTTCGCCCCGGCGCTCTGCCACTCGGGCGAGCGGAACGCGGTCTTCATGGCCTCGGCGGACTCGAAGTACATCTCGGCGACGATGTGCGGCTCGGTCTCGCCGAGGAAGCCCGGGTGGTAGACGTCGGCGACCTTGGCGACCTCGGTGCGCAGCAGGCCCGGGGTGCGGTCCACGACCGGCAGGTGGGACGCGAAGTACGCCTCGTCGAAGGCGTCGGGATCGGCGGGCTTCCGGTACAGCGCGATGTACTTGATCATGTGACACCTTCCGGCCGGTTTCGCGTCGCAATGTAACACCGGCACCATGGGTGGTGTGCGGATCATCCTGCTGCGGCACGGCCAGAGCCTGGGCAACGTCGACGAGTCGGCCTACTGCCGCATCCCCGACCACGCCCTGCCGCTGACCCCGGTCGGCGAGCGGGAGGCCCGCGACGCGGGGCCCAGGGTCAAGCGGCTGCTCGCCGGCGCACCGGTCGCGGTGTACGTGAGCCCGTACGTGCGGACCCGGGCCACGCTGCGCAACCTCGCGCTGGGCGACCAGGCCGAGCGCGTGGTCGCCGAGCCCCGGCTGCGCGAGCAGGACTGGGGCAACCTCCAGGACCCCGTGCAGCAGGAGGTGCTCAAGCACCAGCGGCACGCGTTCGGGCACTTCTTCTTCCGGCTGCCCAACGGCGAGTCGGGCGCGGACGTGGACGACCGGCTGGCCGCGTTCCTCACCGACCTGGAGACCCGGATGGGCGCGCCGGAGCACCCGGAGACCGCCCTGGTCGTGTCGCACGGCCTGACGATCCGGCTGCTGTGCCGCCGCCTGTTCGGGTGGAGCATCGAACTGTTCGAGTCGCTGTCGAACCCGAACACGTGCGAGGAGCGCGTCCTGTGGCACGACGGCGCGGCGTGGCGGCTCGACCGGCCGTTCGAGCAGTGGCGCACCTCCCCCGACGGGGAGACGCAAACCTGACCCCGGGAGTCCGACCCCCGGGTCCGACGGTGTGCGGCCCGAACGTAGAACTCACCGGGCCTGGGCGTTGGACTCCCGGGGCCTGGGCGTTGGACTCTCGCGGGACCAGTGTGGACGGAGGGGCAGCAGCGAGGTCGCTCCGGCGGCGGTGAGCACCGCCAGCGCCGGCCAGTCCGGCACGAGGTGACCCCCGTGCCCCACCACGAAGCTCGCGTACAGCCCCCAGCACTGCGCGGCGGTGAGCGCGGCGCCCGCCGGGGTCGTCCACCACGACACCGCCGCCACCACGGCGACGAGCCCGGCCAGGGCGGCCGGGGGCCAGGAGCCGGCCAGCGCGGTGACCGCCACGCCTCCCGCGAAGCCGAGCGCGGACCCGTGCGCCGTACCCATCATGACGGTGCACTCAACGCCCCCGGTGAGACGGACGCCACCCCTCCGGCAGCGGGTTCACCTCATCGCGTGAGGCACGATCCTCCGAATGAGCTTCTACGACGTCGTGCACCGCCGGAGGGACACCAGGGGCGAGTTCACCGGCGCCCCCATCCCGCCCGAGGTGCTCCGCCGGGTGCTCTCCGCCGCGCACGCCGCGCCCAGCGTGGGCCTGTCCCAGCCGTGGGACTTCATCCTGGTGCGCGACGAGCACACCCGCCGGGCCTTCCGGGACCACGTGCAGGCCGAGCGCAGCGTGTTCGCCGCCGAACTGGACGCCGAGCGCGCCGAGGTGTTCTCGCGCATCAAGGTGGAGGGCATCCTGGAGTCGACGCTCGGCGTGGTCGTCACCTACGACCCGGACCGGGGCTCGCCCGCCGTCCTCGGCAGGCACGCCATCGCCGACGCGGGGCTGTACTCGGTGTGCCTGGCCATCCAGAACCTGTGGCTCGCGGCGACCGCCGAGGGGCTGGGCGTGGGCTGGGTGAGCTTCTACCGCGAGGACGAGCTGCGCAGGCTGCTCGACGTGCCGCAGCCGGTCCGGCCGGTGGCGTGGCTGTGCGTCGGACCGGTCGCGGCGCTGCCCGACACCCCCGACCTGGAGCGGCACGGCTGGCGCAACCGGATGCCCGTGGAGGAAGTCCTGCACGAGGAGCGGTACACACGGCGTTCCGGCCGGTAGCCTGTGGGGGCCGTGCCGGCGGTGAGGGGGACCGCGTACCCGCCTCACCGAGTCGGAATGGAGTGTCAGCGCGAGTGGAGCAGCGAGATCCGCTGGTAGCGGGGCAGGTGCCGCAGCACGACCTCGAGGTCAAGGCGTTGCTGAACGCTGGCCGCCTCCAGGAGGCCAACAGCCTGTTCGACCAGCTCGTGAGCCGGACGCCGCCGGGCGCCGACCGCTGGGTCCGCTCGTTCGTGCTGGTGAACCGGGCCAAGCTGGCGTGGCGGCTGGGCCGCATCCCGCTGGCCCTGGAACTGGCCGCCGAGGGCTGGACCGACCTGGACGGCGAGCAGGGCGACAACCCGGCCGCCGCCCAGGCCATGCACGCGCTGGCCTACCTGCTGGAGGGCATCGGCAACCGGCGGGCCGCGGTGGACATGATGCGGATGTCGGTGGCGGTGGCCCGGCGGGCGGGTGTGCCCGAGGTGCTCGCCCAGTGCCTCCAGGGGCTCGGCGGCACGCTGAACTTCCGCGCGATCTCGTCGCCGCCCGAGCTGGCGCCCGCCATCTTCGAGGAGGCCCGCCGGTGCCTGCGGGAGGGCCTGGAGCTGGCCGAGGACGTGCAGGCGAAGCGCGCCCTGCTCGGCGCGTACAGCCGCTCGCTGGCCGGGGTGGGCGAGCTGGAGGAGGCCGAGGAGCACGCCCGCGAGACGCTGCGGCAGTCCCGCGAGGCCGACGACAAGTGGGCGGCGGCGGTGTCCAACTGGGTGCTGGCCGTCGTGCGGCGCGAGCAGGACGACCTGGTGGAGGCCCGCACGCTGGCCAGCCGGGCCGTCGCCGCGTCGGAGGCCATCAACGACCCGTCGCTGCTGCTGCGCTTCTCGCTGGACCTCGCCGACATCTGCGCCCGCATGGGCGACCACGTGGGGGAGGCGGCGGCGCTGCGCTGCTCGGTCGCGGCGGGCAAGACCGCGACGGAGACGTTGCAGGAGGGCCTGGGCCAGGCGCTGGAGCAGCGCCGGGTGGCCGTGCAGGCGCAGCGGTTGGCGGTGGCGGCGCAGGAGGCCGCGGCCCGCGACCCGCTGACCGGCCTGGCGAACCGCCTCGGCCTGGAGCGGGCGGCGTCCGGGCTGCTGGAGGGCACGGCCGGCCAGGGCCGGGTGCCGTGGCTCGTGCTGGTCGACGTGGACCGGTTCAAGGGCGTGAACGACGACGCGGGCCACGCGGCGGGCGACGCGACGCTGCGCGAGATCGCCCAGCTGCTGCGCCGCGAGTGCCGGGCCGCGGACCTGGTGGCCCGGTGGGCGGGCGACGAGTTCGTGGTGCTGCTCGGCGACGCGGGCGGCGGCGCGCGCGACGCGGGGCCGGCGGTGGCCGAGCGCATCCGCGCCGCGGTCGACGGCCACGACTGGACCGTGGTGCTCGGCTCGGCCCGGCGCCCCACCGTGAGCATCGGCGTGGCGGCCGGGCCGGCCAAGCTGGACCAGCTGTTCGCGGCGGCGGACATGGCGCTCTACCGCGCCAAGCGCCAGGGCCGCAACCGGGTCGAGGTGGAACCCCGCGTGGGGGTCCAGGAGGACGCCCGGCCGCGGGTCTAGCGGCCGGGCGGGGCCGGCTAGGCGATCAGCCCGCCGCGGAAGGCGACCAGCGCCGCCTGCACCCGGTTGACCGCGCCGATCTTGCCCAGCACGGACGACACGTAGCCCTTGACGGTCGCCTCGGACAGGTGCAGGGTGCCGCCGATCTCGGCGTTCGACATGCCCTGTCCGATGAGGACCAGCACCTCGCGCTCGCGCTCGGACAGCGAGGCGAGCAGCCGGCGCGCGGGCTCGGCGGCCCGTTCGCCGTCGGCGACGGCGGCCAGCACGCGGGCCGCCACACCCGGGTCGAGCACGGCGCCGCCGACCGCGAGGTCGCGCACCGCCTTGACCAGCTGCTCCGGCTCGGTGTCCTTGAGCAGGAAGCCCGACGCGCCCAGCCTCAGCGCCTCGGAGACGTACTCGTCCACGTCGAACGTGGTGAGCATGGCGATCCTCGGCGGGTCGGGCAGGTCGCGCAGCCTGCGCAGCGCCACGAGCCCGTCGGAGGACCGCATCCGGATGTCCAGCAGCACGACGTGCGGGCGGTGCCGGCGCGCCAGGTCGGCCACCAGGTGCCCGTCGTCGCACTCGGCCACGACCTCGATGTCGCCGGCGCTGCTGAGGATCATGCGGAGGCCGGACCGGACGAGGTCTTCGTCGTCGGCCAGCATCACCTTGATCACGACGCCTCCCCGAGTTGGCGTTTCGTGCTCGTACCCGTCCAGCATCGCGCACGAGCACGCAAGCTGACGTTAATTCACCGTTATCTCACCACGGAAGCAGTCCGTAGCCGCCTGTTCACAGTTGCCAGGTCAGGCCAGCACCGCCGCGACTTCCGAGCGCAGTCGGGGCAGGAGCGCGTAGAGCCGGTCACCCGGGCACAGGGTGTCGCGGTAGTCGCGGTGGCCGTCGATCCGATCGGGGGCGATCCCGTACTGCTCGCACGTGTAGACGCAGAAGGACACCAGGGAGTCCCACTGGGTGCGCGGCGGTTCGACGGTGAGGTAGGTGCCCTCGTTCTCGATGCCGATGGCGGCGGTGTTCTGGCCGGGGCAGTGCGCGCCCTCGACGACGCGATCGCCCGCGCGCAGCGCCGCCAGGCTGCCGTGCCTGCCCTCCATCAGGAACCCGCCGCGGCTGTTGGTGAAGTGCTGGCCGGAGTCGAGCCAGCCGTTGGTGTCCATGTGCAGGTCCTGGATCCAGTGGGCGTGCTCGTAGGCGTGCGCCTGGGAGAAGTCGGTGGAGTTCGCCGAGGCGGTGTGGTGGATCAGGATGCGGACGGGGCGCACGTGGACGGTGGTCGTCGGCGCGGAGGGCGGCCGGGCGCCCCAGTCGGCACAGCTGCGGATCGGCAGGACGGGCGACGCGGCCGCGCTCGCGGGCAGCGCGCCCAGGCCCGCGAGCGCACCCGCGCCGGCGAGACCGGTCAGGAACGTTCGGCGTCGCGTCATGTGAACTGTTTTCCCAACCTATTCGTGAACCGTCAATGAGTCACACCCGGACGGGCGAATCAAACGCGAAGCACTTTCGCGATTGAGTACCGGACAGTAACGTGCGTCACACGATCCCTGCCTGGAAGGAGCTTCGCGCCATGCGGAGAGCCGCCCGATCGATCGCCGCGGTCGTCCTGCTGGCCGCGACCGCCGTGACCGTCCCCGCCACCGCCACCGCCGCTCCCCCGCCGGAGCCCAGGAGCAGCGCGTTCGCACCGGACGACCACTGCCTCGGCCAGTGCCACGACGTCCTGCCACCCGGCCAGAACGGCAACGCCACGCTCACCGACATCCTCGCCCACCAGGTCCTCGGCACCCGCCCGGCGCACTCCGCCGACCAGATCGGCAAGTACGACGCCCTGGTGTCCGGGTACGGCGGGCTGACCAACGAGCAGCTGGCCACCTTCTTCAACGACGCCTCGTTCGGCGTCCCCGCCGGACAGGTCGAGAGCACCATCCGACCGCGCGCGGACGTCACCATCGTGCGCGACAAGGCGACCGGCGTCCCCCACATCCACGGGACCACCCGCTCGGGGACGGAGTTCGGCGCGGGCTACGCCGCCGCGCAGGACCGGCTGTGGCTGATGGACCTGTTCCGCCACCTCGGGCGCGGGCAGCTGTCCGGCTTCGCGGGCGGCGCCGAGGGCAACCGGGCGCTGGAGCAGAGCTTCTACACCCAGATCCCCTACACCGAGGCCGACCTCCAGGCCCAGATCGACTCCGTCGCCGCCAAGGGCGCGCGCGGCGCGCAGGCCCTCCAGGACGTGAAGGACTACGTCGAGGGCATCAACGCCTACATCACGGCGGCGGTCAAGTCGCGCACCTTCCCCGGCGAGTACGTGCTGACCGGGCACGCCGACGCCATCACCAACTGGAACGACATCCGGCCGTTCCAGCCGACCGACCTGGTCGCCATCGCCGCCGTGGTCGGCGGGCTGTTCGGCGCGGGCGGCGGCGGCGAGGTGCAGAACGCGCTGGTGAAGCTCGCCGCGCAGAACCGCTACGGCGCCGAGGTCGGCGACCGGGTGTGGCGGTCGTTCCGCGAGCAGAACGACCCGGAGGCCGTGCTCACCCTGCACGACGGGCAGCGCTTCCCCTACGGCACGACGCCCGCGTCCCCGCAGGGCGTGGCGCTGCCGGACGGCGGCGTCGTCACGCCGGAACCCGTGGTGCACGACCAGGTCTCGTCCGGACAGTCCACCGCGGACGTCCCGGCCGACCTGGCGGCGCTGGAGGGGCTGTTCGCCGACGGCGTGCTGCCGCGCGACCTGCTGACCCGCAAGCAGGGCATGTCCAACGCGCTCGCCGTGTCCGGCGCGCACACCGACAGCGGCAACCCGATCGCCGTGTGGGGCCCGCAGACCGGGTACTTCGCGCCGCAGCTGCTCATGCTCCAGGAACTGCACGGCCCGGGCCTGCGGGCGCGCGGCGTGTCGTTCGCGGGCGTGTCGATGTACGTGCAGCTGGGCCGGGGCGTCGACTACTCGTGGAGCGCCACGTCCGCCTCGCAGGACATCACCGACACCTACGCCGTGGAGCTGTGCGAGCCGAACGGCGCCGCGCCCACCGCGTCCTCGGTCCACTACCGCTTCCGCGGCCAGTGCCTGCCGATGGAGCGGCTGGAGCGGAAGAACGCGTGGAAGCCCACCGTGGCCGACCCCACGCCCGCCGGGTCGTACACGCTGCGGGCGTACCGCACGAAGTACGGGCTGGTGCAGAGCCGCGCCACGGTGGGCGGCAGGTTCGTCGCCTACACCTCGCTGCGCTCGACCTACCTGCACGAGGTGGACTCGATCATCGGGTTCCAGGCGTTCAACGACCCCGACGCCATCCGGTCCGCCGCCGACTTCCAGCGCGCCGCCGAGCACGTCGGCTACGCGTTCAACTGGTTCTACGTGGACTCGCGCGACACCGCGTACTTCAACTCCGGCTCGAACCCGGTGCGCAAGGCCACCGTGGACCCGCACCTGCCGGTGCGCGCCGAACCCGCCTACGAGTGGGAGGGCTGGAACCCGGACGACAACACCGCGTCGTACACGCCGTTCGCGCAGCACCCGAACTCGGTCAACCAGGACTACTACATCAGCTGGAACAACAAGCAGGCCCTGGACTACTCGGCGGCCGGTTACGCGATGGGCTCCGTGCACCGCGGCGACCTGCTCGACGACCGCGTGCGGGCGCTGATCGCGCGCGGACCGGTCACCCGGGCGTCGTTGACGAAGGTCGTGGCCGAGGCGGGCGTGGCGGACCTGCGGGCCGAGCAGGTGCTGCCGGACCTGCTGCGGGTCATCGACACCGCCGCCGTCACCGACCCGGCCCTCGCGTCCACCGTGGCCTCGCTGCGGACCTGGCTCCAGTCGGGGTCGCTGCGCAAGGAGACCGCGCGGGGCAGCAGGGCCTACGCCCACGCCGACGCGATCCGCGTGCTCGACGCGTGGTGGCCGCGCCTGGTGGAGGCCCAGTTCAAGCCCGGTCTCGGCGACGCCCTCTACGGGCAGCTCACCCGGGCCGCGCAGGTCGACGAGGCGCCGTCGGACACGCACGGCACCGCGCCGCACAAGGGCTCCTCGTTCCAGACCGGCTGGTGGAGCTACGTGGACAAGGATGTGCGGGCCGTGCTGGGCGACCGCGTGGACGGCGCGCTCGACCAGCGCTACTGCGGCGGCGGCGCGGTGGCCGCGTGCCGCCAGGTGCTGCTGGACAGCCTGCGCGCGGCGGCGGCCGTGCCCGCGACCACCGTGTACCCCGGTGACGCCACGTGCGCGGCAGGCGACCAGTGGTGCGCGGACACCATCCAGCACCGCGCCATGGGCGGCATCACGCAGGACGAGGTGAACTGGCAGAACCGGCCCACGTACCAGCAGGTCGTGCAGTTCCCCTCCCGCCGCGGGACGTCCGTGGCGAACCTCGCGGCGGGCGCGGTGGCCACCGCCGGCAGCCACGAGCGCGGCCTCTACGAGTCGCCGCCCGCGCACGCCGTGGACGGCAGGGTGGACACCCGCTGGGCGAGCGACTGGTCGGACCACCAGTGGTTGCAGGTGGACCTGGGTTCGGTGCGCGTGGTGGGTCGGGTGGTGCTGTCGTGGGAAGCCGCGTATGCCAAGGGATATCGCATAGAGTTGTCATCCGATGGCGTGCGGTGGCGGACGATGTATGCGACTTCCACCAGTGATGGCGGCCAGGACCTTGTGTCCTTCGCACCTTCTGCGGCACGATTCGTACGAATGACGGGTATCCAACGGGCCACGGGTTACGGATACTCGGTTCACGAGCTTGAGGTCTACGTTTCGTAGACCGGTCCACAGGAAGACCCCGGTCCACCCCCAGGGACCGGGGTCTTCCGCCTTCTCGGGACCTCTCCGCCCGTCAAGGCCTGAACAGGTAGTTGCGCACGCGGCCGTCGATCCGGTCCACGCGCCGCCACGCGTTGTGCCGCCACGCGTGCATCGAGTAACCGCGCTCGGCAAGCCAGTCCTGCACGTCGCGCGCCCGGTAGCCGAAGCGCAGCACGTGCCGCTCCTCGACCTCCAGCAGCAGCGTCGGCCGCAACCGCTCGATGGTCTCCGCGCCGCCCTCCAGCACCCGCAGCTCCGCGCCCTCCACGTCGGCCTTGACGAAGTCCAGCCTCTCGATGGCGTTGGCCCGGCAGAACCGGTCCAACGTGTCCGTGCGGACGAGGACCTCGACGTGCTCGGTGAACTCCTCGTTGGAGCCGAGCCCGTCCGCGCCCGCGGTGAGGAACGAGCGGCCGGTGACCGGTGTGCCGTGGCGGACCGGCACGCTCATCACGTGCTGCCCCTCGCTGACGCCGAGCGCCACGGAGTGCCGGACCACGTTGCGCGCCTCGCGCGGGCGCAGCAGGTACGACAGGGCCGGGTGCGCGAACAGCAGCGGCTCGACGCTGTGGACCGTCCCGTGTGGACCTACGAGGCGGGACAGCGTGACGGTGTAGAGGCCGAGCGCGGCGCCGACGTCGAGGCACACGTCGCCGGGGCGCACCACGTCGCGCAGACCGATCAGCTCGGGTTCGACGAACGGCGTCAGCCGGGCGAGGACGCGCAGCGCGCCGGCGACGGCCGCGCCACGCACCTCGGTCAAGTTCTGGGTCACCTCGTCAGGTTAGGGAATCACGAGCGCGGCCGATGACCGTTGTTGTGGGCCGGCAGGCCGTGCGGCGGGGACCCCTGGGGTGGGAGCCGCACCGGGGCGTCGTGCGCCGGCAGGCTCGCCGGCGTGTCCGGCGGCAGGCCCACCTGGTCGGCGAACTCGGCGGCCACCGACGTGCCGCCGTAGATGCCGAGCGCCTTGGCCAGGTGCAGGCGGACGTCGGTGCGGTGGCCGTCGTCCAGGCGCGGGAGGGCGCTCTCGAAGCTCGTCACGAGGGTGTCGGCCCAGTGCTGGTCGCGGCGGTTCGCGGCGATCCCGACCAGCTCCGCCAGGTGGCGGCTCAGCTGCACGGCCTGCTCCACCTGGTAGCCGTTGCGGACGAGCCACCAGATCGTGGCGCTCGACAGGTCGGTCAGCACCTCGTCGCGCAGGTACTTGATCTCGGCGCGCTCGGCGTCCCGCTCGGCCTGGCGCATCGTGGTGGTCTGGAGCAGCTCGATGTGCTTGCGGGCCATCTGGAGATCGGCCTCCACGACGGTCAGCACGACACCCTCGGCGCGTGCCCAGACGTGCGTGCCCTCCACCTGCCGCTCGGCCGCCAGCTCGTCCCCGAGCTGGTGCTGGAGCGGGGCGTGGTGCACCAGCATCGCCCGCTCGGTCAGCGCCCGGGCCCGCTGGACGACGTCGTTGATCGCCGCGCTGCGCGGCGCGTTGTGCCGCGCGCCGGTCGTCAGGTCGACCCGCCAGTGGATCGTCATCTTCGCGTGGAAGTCCAGCCCGTAGACGGCGCTGGGCAGCGGCGACTCGAAGGGGTGCTGGTGCGACGTCGAAGAGGGCACGAACGTGTAAGCCTCGGCGTCCGGCTTGGCGCGCACCCGTCTCCACCAGGAGCGGGCGGAGTCCATGGGGCCGGGACGGAAGTCAGGCCAGGGTCGACTGGTCATGGGGTGGCTTTCGTCGGAGGGAGGTGACGCCCCTGGGGGGAGACGACCCCTGAGGGAGGACAACCCCTTCTGTACCTCACGGAACCGATCCGGAGAAGACGGGGTACCCCACTTCGCCCGGACAGTCGCAGTGCCCGGCCCCGGTACTCACCCCCGGTGCACCGTCCTACCCCCAGCCGAGTGACAACCCACCCGTCCCCCGCTGCCGGCCGACCGGGTAGGCTGCCGCTCGCGCCCTCGTAGCTCAGGGGATAGAGCATCGGTTTCCTAAACCGTGTGTCGCAGGTTCGAATCCTGCCGGGGGCACTCACCTTTCGCCGGGTGAATCAGGCCCTGAGCAGCGGCAACGCGCTCGGGGCCTGATCTTTTCCGTCAGTCGCCGTCAGCCGGAATCCGCCTCTGTCCGCCGGGGTCCGCGGAATCAGGCCGGCCCTCCGGGGCGTCTCCCGCACAGGGCCGGAAGTGATCCGACTCACCGAGTGAGCAGTGATCCGACCTCCTTGTCGACCGTCTCGCGCCGGCCTCCGATGCACTTCGCGCACACCTTCGGCGGCACGTCCACCGGGTGGCCGGCACGCTCCGCCACCTCGGGTGCCGGAACACCCCCGTTCCGCCGGAGCGGGACCGCCGCGTGGCGCAGGTCGTACGGGCGTCCGGCCCGGTGCCGTACCGGTCGAGGCGGTCCCGCAGAGGCCGACCAGGACCGGCGGGATCGGCACCGGCCGCACCTCCTTCGCGTCCCGGCGCTTCAGGCCCACCAGTCGTGCGCCTGCCCCGAGTCGGTCGCTCCCCCGCCGCCGGTCGCACCCCGCCCGGCACGAGGACGCCCGACGCGTGGTCCCCTGGCGACGGCTCGGCGGCCACTGCCGCACCCCGGTCGGCGGATTGTCCGGATCAACTCCTGCTCCACGGCGTCCACCGCCACTGGTTACTTGTCGACAAATCTCCCTCGCGAGTGGACGGAGGCAGCAGGTACCGCGTCAGCGCACCCCGCAGCCTCCCACCTCAGGCCCCCTCGTCCACGCCCGCCATGTCGATCGACACCTCCGAGTTCGGAGGGAACTCGCTCGTGCCCCCTGTAGAAGTACCGACGCGGTTCGCCGTCCACCGCCCCCCTCGCCCGCGCTGACGACACCGCGCGGCCACGCCCGGAGTACCGGATCACGCCGTGATCAACCGCGATACCGATGTCCGCCCCTTGCGCGTACGGTCGTCGGACAAGTGGACGTCCATCAGGATGGCCGCTGCCGGCGAAGACTCGGCGCGAACACGGTCGACCGAGTCACCCACTTCATCCGCAGTGGACAGCACAATGGGAGCGTCGCCGTGCTCGTACAGGTAGTACACGTCCAAGGCACCCACTCCGAGGTCCCGCCTCCCTCGATCCCCGCCTGAACCCGCCCCCTCAGGACCGTGGACCGTCATCGTGAAACCGGGCGGGAGGACGGACCGGAGCCAGCGCGTCACACCCCGTCCGGCCGCGACGCGACGAGACTTGATCTCCTCCTCGAAGCACCGGGGAGCTTCCCGCGACTTCTCGTCCTTGCGCTCACCGCCCCGTGAACCCCGACGCTCGGGTCGATCCACCGCCCGCGTGCCTCCTGCCCGACACAGGACATCACCGAGGGCGGCGGTTCCGTCGTGGTTCCTCGATCCGCTCGGACGTCACAGGGCCCGGAGGTCCGGAGGCGCCCCGGACGACGGCGACCGACCCTCTCGCGGAACCCTCGGTCCACGGCGACCGTGAGTTCGTGTGGCACCCCGTACGAATCGCCCGCCGGCGGGTGGCTCAGGGGCCGCACCGGCCGTTCACGGGACCGGCCAGCCCCGTGTAGACGTACGCGTCGCTGACCCAGGTGCCGTCGGTGAGCCGGTTCCACAGGCTGGAGGTCCCCCACCTGCCGGTGTGGCTCGTGCCGTCGGCCGAGCAGGCGATGCTCACGGTCGCCCCGTCGGCCACCGTGCCGGACACCGGGTAGCCGACTCCCGGGCCGGAGCGGCGGTTCACCGTGGCCAGGTCGTTGGCGTCGACGATGCCCTGGGTGCGGCCGAGCGCGCCGTAGTTGTGCACCTGGCCGCCCACGGGGACGGAACGGCTGCCGTGCAGCGCCGAGCCGCCGTACTGGGCGCCGCCGTTGCGGAACAACCACTTCCCGATGATGTGGTTGGCGATGCCGACGAAGTTCCCGTTGTGCATCAGGGAGAAGTGCACGTGCCGCGCGTTCGCGGCGCCGCCGCACCCGATCTCCGTCCCGGTGTCGCCCAGGTGGGTGCCCACCGACACCGGCGTCCCGTCGGCCCGGAGGTGGTTCCACAGGTGGTAGTAGCGGCTGGCGTAACCGTCGGGGTGCAGAATCCTGATCATGCCGACGCACGGGGTGTAGGCCAGCCCGTCCCGCACGGCCAGCACCCGCTGGTCGCCGCCCGCCAGGTCGAGCGAGCTCCACGGTCCGCTGCCCGCGTCGTGGGCGTGCGGACCGCCGAGCGCGGTCCACGACTGGCCGATCGCCCACGGCAGGCCCATGCCCGTCCGGTAGTCGCCGTTCACCGCCGCGCCCAGCCGACCGCCGTGCGCGGCGAACACGCCGCTCTCCCGCTCCGAGAGCACGCCGGACCGCGCGGCGAGGTCGGCGAACGCGGGCTGCCCGTCGAGGGCCACCCGCCAGGCCGGTCCCGCGCCGTCGCGCTCGGCGACGAACAGCCAGTCCCTCGGCAGCGCGTCCGCGCCCGGCGGCGTGGTGAGCACGACCGTGCCGTACGCCTGCCGCCGGTCCGACCGCAGCACGCGCACCTCGGCACCGGTCAGGTGGGCGGCCTCCGCCGCTCCCACCCGGTCGCGCGCCGCCCGCGTCACCTGCTCGACCAGGTCCGCCGAGGGCGCTCCCCCGACCGAAGCCACCGAAGCCACCGGGGTCACCGGGGTCACCACGACCGCTCCCGCGACCGGGACGGCGACCGCGGACCCCACCACCACGACCGCGACCGCGGCCACCCACCGGACGGTCCTGCCCATGTCGACACCTCCGTGGCTCCGAGCACCCGACGCTAACGCCGGTGCGGCCGGACGACGGCGTTGTTGCCCGGCCGCGCCGGCCCGCGCAACAACCCGGCGATCGCCGTCTTGTGCCTGTCCCGGAACGACGCCGATACTGCGGAGCGTGCTGACGTCGACCGGCAGGGTGACCACGGGGCGCCCCAACAAGATGGTCGACGACGAGGGCCGCTTCGCCTGCCGCACCCGGATCGCCTGGTTGCTGCGGACGAGCAGGCTGTACGGGCACGACCCCGACCTGGCCGTGGCGCGGCACTGCGTCACGGCCCTGTCCGCCCACCTGGGTCCGGTCACGCCCAGTCGGATCTCCCGGTGGGAGAACGGGGTGCAGCCCGTGCCCTACCGCGTGATCCGCTCCTACGAGCAAGTCCTCGGCCTGCCCGCCGGACGTCTCAGCGCCGCGGTCGACACCGTGCACCAGGTCCGCTCGGTCCGGCCCGGCGCACCGCGCCTGGACCGCCGGTTCGTCCCGGACGCGCGCCTCGCCTCCGAGCTCGACGACCTGCTCGACCGGTGCCTCGGGGACGCACCGGTGCGCGGCGCGGACTGGGACGCGATGAGCGCGCGGGTGCTCGCGCTGCCCCACGTCTACCTGCCGAGGGCCATGTGGGGCCTGCTCACGACCCGCCTGCTCGCCGAGATGTCGGTCTCGCGCTGGTACGCCTACCTGCCCCGGTGGGAGGCGCTGCGCAGGTTGCAGGGCCATCCCGTGGCCCGCGGCGCGATCGCCGCGGCGGTGGCCGAGATGGTCGCGGACCCGGCCGGCCAGGTCGTCGTCGACCCGCTCATGCTGCTGGTGCACGACCGGCACTCGACCCGGTTGCTGGTGGGGGAGGTCGCCGCGCCGACGAGCGAGCGGACGCTGCACGCCGCGCTGGCCGTCTGCGAGCTGGCCGCCGAGGCGGGGCGGTTCGGCGGTGACGACGCCGCCGCGCTCGACGTGCTCGTCCGCGCCCACCTGGCCGACCGGGACCTGCCCGCGCACGTCCGGCCGGCGGCCGTGGACCTGGCGGCCAGGCTGGCGCCACCCGGGACGCGGCCGGCCGTCGGAGCGGGTCGTGGCGACCAGGACGTCGCGGCGGGACGCGCGGCGGTGGTCGCCTCGCTCACCACCGCGGCGGAGGCGGCGCTCGACGTGACCGCCAGGGGGACCTCGGCGAGCGAGAACCGCATGCTGTCGCGGCTGGTGGACGAGCTGCTCTTCAGCGGGAAGGTCGACGTGCGGCTGGGCGCGGCGGCCGTGCTGGCGGCGAGCCCGTTCGGCGGTCCGCTGGGGGACGCGCTGGCGGACGACCTGGTCGCGGCGGCGGCGACCGGCGGCCGGTCACCGCTGCTGGGCGAACGGGTCTTCGCGCTCGGCGCGCTCGGCGGCGCGGGGCACCGGCGCGCGCTGGAGGCGCTGCTCGGCGGCCGGGTGCCGTCCGCGGTGGCGGCGCAGGCGGCCGTGGGCCTCGGGAACCTGCCGGGGCGCACCGGTCCCGAGGTGTTCGCGCAGGCCGTGCGCCGGCACGGCGGCGCGTGGCGGCGGAGCGGGCGCGACGACGCGGAGGAGGTGCTGCGCGCCGTGGTCTACGCGGCCGGGATGCAGGGCGCGACGTCCGTCCTGGCGGACGTGCGGAGCAGGCCGGACCTGCCGGCGGGGGTCCGCGCGGCGGCGGGCTGGTGGCTGGTGCGGCCCGGGGTCGCACCCGAGGAGTAATTGCGATCACCGGCGGCTCCGGCAACAACGCCTGCCGCCACCGGGCTCCCTGGTGGAATCGACTCGCGTACTCGGCCGGCTTCCCTGTCCTCCGGAGCGGTGGACGCCCCGGAGGAGCCGACCCCCTCCCGGCCGTCACGCCCGACAGCGGAGGTAGGACATGAGATCACGACTCCTGACCGGCTCGGTGGTGGTCGCGCTGGTCGCCACGCAGGCGGTGGCCGGCGCGGCGGCCGCAGAACCGGTGACCGACCTCGCCTCGGTGGTGACGGCGCGGATGCACGCCGCCGCGCCCGTCGCCGCGACCGCGTCGACGACGCCCCGGGTGAACGTCACCGAGCGGGACGGGGAGTGGGCGTTCGGCACGGCGGTGCTGGCGACCGCGCCGGGATCGGACGACCACCCGACGGGCTGGCTGTTCGTCGCCCACCGGGACGGCGCCGGGTGGGAGGTCGCCCTGGAGGGCGAGCCGGCCTTCGCCGACCTCGCGGCCGGGGCGCCGGTGGTGTCCGAGGCGGAGCGCCCGCTGCTGACCGCGCTGGGCCGACCGGCGGCGCTGGGGCCCGGCGACTGGCGCACCGGCATGGCCCTGCCGTTCGCGGTGGGCCAGTCGTGGGGGATGCCCGGCGGCCCCCACGGCTGGAGCGGCGCGGCGGCGCCGTGGAGCTCGCTCGACCTGGCGGGCGGCGACCAGGTGGTGCGCGCCGCCCGGGGCGGCGCGGCGTACACGATGTGCACGGGCTGGATCCGGGTCATCCACGACCGCGGCTACTCCACCGACTACTACCACCTGTGGAACAGCGTCAACGTCAACGGCGCGTCCGTCGGCCAGGGCGCGTTCCTCGGCAACACCGGCACGGACGTCACCTGCGGCGGCGCCGCGTCCGGCAGGCACGTGCACTTCGCGCTGCGCCAGAACAGCGCGTACATCGGCATCGCCAACCACGACGTCGGCAAGTGGGTGCTGCAGAACGGGGCCGCCGCCTACCAGGGTTCGGCGCTGCACGGCAGCGCGCGCGCCTACGCGGGCGGCTCGCTCCACAACCACGGCGCGCTCGGGTTCACCCAGGCCGTCGTGGACGCCAACGGCGGCGGCGTGGTGAACAAGCGCACCGGTCCGGGCTCCGGGCACGCGCCGGCGGGCACGGTGGCCGACGGCGCGACCGTGAACGTCGCCTGCTCCGCCAACGGCACGAGCCACACCGGCAGGTGGGGGACCTCCAGCCTGTGGAACCGGCTCACCGACGGCACCTGGGTCAGCGACGCCTACATGTGGACCGGCCTCTCGGTGCCGGTCAACGGTTACTGCTGACCCCTCCGCCGGGCTCTCCCGCAGGCTTCCCCTCCGCCCGGCCCGGGACGGGCGGAGGGGATCATGCACCATGCGCTCGGACAGCTGGCACCTCACCGATGACGTCGACGAGTTCCTCGCCCGGGCGGGGGACTTCCTGCGCTCCCGCCCCGACCTGCACACCATGACGGCGACGGTCGCCGAGAAGGCGCGCACCCGCGGCGCGGCCACCTCGTTCGGCTGGCTGGAGTCCGGCGGCGGGGTCCGCGCCCTGTTCCACCTGCTCCCGTCGTCGCGCCGGCTGAACACCAGCCCCCTCTCCCCCGAGCAGGCCGACGCCCTCGCCGCCCGCCTGGCCGACCGCCCGCTCGCCGGGGTCACCGCCGTGCGGGACACCGCCGCCGCGTTCGCCGAGGCCTGGCGACGGCGCACGGGGGCGACCCCGACGCCCGGCCAGGGGGTGCGCCTCCACCGGCTCGGCACGCTCGCCCCGCCGGAGCCCGCGCCGGCCGGCCGGGCCCGCGCCGAGGACCCGCACGACCGCGGGCAGGTCGTCCGCTGGTGCCACGGGTTCATGGCCGCCGTCGACGAGACCCCCGGCACCCCCTGGGAGGACTCCCGGTACGCCGACAAGCACTACACGTTCTGGGAGACCCCGGACGGCACCCCCGTGTCCATGGCCGGCTCCACGCCGGTGGTCGCCGGCATGGCCCGGGTGGACCCCGTCTACACCCCGGCGCACCTCCGCGGGCGCGGCTACGCGGCCGCCGTCACGGCCGCAGTGAGCCGGGCGGCGCTGGACTCGGGCGCCACGCACGTCGTGCTGTTCACGGACCCCGGCAACGCCACCAGCAACGCCCTCTACCGGCGGATCGGGTACGTCCCCGTCGCCGACTTCGCCGCGTTCGCCTTCTCCGACGACGGGGACCGGGCATTGGCCACCAACGTGTGACGACACGTGGCGCGTGCACAACGGCGACCACGCCGGAACACGCCCATGAAGTGCGGAGTTGTTGTGGCGCAAGGGAAAGCCCGTTGCCATCCGGAACGTGGAGCTAGGGTCCCGAGTACACACTGGACGTTGTGCGCCCACCACACAACCCGCCCGAGGTCCGCATGCCGCACACCATCAAGCTCCGCACCGCCGCCTTCAGCAAAGCCGTGCGGCTGGCGGGCTTCCGGTCCGACTACGCGCTCGCCCAGGCGATGGACGTGAACCGCTCCACGATCAGCCGCGTGGTCAACGGGACGCTCCGCCCCGGCGGGGCGTTCATCGCGGGCGCGCTCGTGGCGCTCTCACCGATGCAGTTCGACGACCTGTTCGAGATCACCCACGAGGACTGAACCGCGGTGGCACCACGAGGCGGTTGCGGTGGCACCACAGTGGTGCCATAGTGGTGCCATGGACTTGACGCCCTACGTCGACAACCTCCGCCGGGAACTCGCCGTCGCCGCCGAGGCCGGCGGCGCGGAGGCACGCGCCCTGGCCGAGCGGCTGGTCCTCCCGCTGGAGTCGGCCGCGCGGTTGACGCTGCTCGAAGCGCTGTCCGCCGCCGCCGACGAGATCACGCGGGACCTGGCGCCGGGCAGCGTCGACGTGCGGTTGCGGGGACGCGATCCCGAGTTCGTCGTCGCGGTGCCCGATGATGCCACGGTGCACCAGGATGATGCCACCGAGGTGCCACCGATGGTGTCGGACGAGGGTCCGGTGGCGCGGATCAACCTCCGCCTGCCCGAGCACCTCAAGGCCCGGGTCGAGGAGGCCGCCGCCCGCGAGGGGATCTCGGTCAACGCCTGGCTCGTGCGGGCCGCGGCGGCCGGGCTCGGCCCGGCCGGGAGGGCGCCGGGCCGAGCGACTCCGGGCCGGACGACCCAGGGGCGGGCGGCGGGCACGGCCCCGGGCGCCACCTCGACCGGCGTCGGCCAGCGCTACACGGGCTGGGTCCGCTAGCCCCACCTGCGACAACGCTCCCACCACCCATTCCGAGGGGACAGCCATGCCCATTTTCGACACTCCCGACCCGATCGAGGTCGACCTCGACCTCGTCTACGGCGGCACCCTGCTCACCGCGGGCGAACGCGACCGGACCACCGTCGAGGTCCGCCCCACCGACCCGGCCTCGGAGAAGGACGTCAAGGCCGCCGGCACCACGACCGTCGAGTTCCACGACGGCCGGCTGACCGTGCGCAGCCGCCGGACCACGAACTTCCTCGCCAAGCCGGGCTCGGTCGACCTGGTCGTCGAACTCCCGGCGGGCTCCGCCGTCACGGCGCGCGGGCAGCTCGTCGACTTCCGCGGCGAGGGCGCGCTCGGCGAGTGCCGCATCAAGACCTCCGCCGGTCACATCCGCCTCCAGGACACCGGGGCCGCGCGCCTGGAGACGTCCACCGGCGACATCGCGGTGGCGCGGGCGTCGGGGCGGGTGGACGTGCGGACCGGCTCCGGCGAGGTGCGCATCGGCACGCTCGACGGGTCCGGCGAGATCAAGAACTCCAACGGCGCGACCCGCCTGGGCGAGGTCACCGGCGAGGTGCGGGTCAACGCGGCCAACGGCGGGATCGTCATCGACCGCGCCGGGGGCGACGTGCACGCCAGGAGCGCCCACGGCCACATCCGCGTCCACGACGTCGCGCGCGGCTCGGTGACGCTGGAGACCTCGGTCGGCGAGCTGGAGGTGGGCGTCCGCGAGGGCACGGCCGCCTGGCTCGACGTGCGCTCCCGGACCGGCCGCGTGCGCAACGAGCTGAGCACCTCGGACGCGCCGGGCGAGACCGACGAGCGGGTCGAGGTCCGCGGCCGCACCACGCTCGGCGACATCCTCGTCCGCCGCGCCTAGTCACGAAGCACAAGGGGGACAGGACATGTGGGACACGCACCCGGCGCAGTTCTGGCTGCGCGGGGAACGACCGGAGCGGATCGTCGGGTTCGACGAGCGGCTGGGTCTCTGGAACGTCCACGGCCACCCGGAGGTCGTCGAGGCCCTGGGCGACCACGAGCGGTTCTCGTCCGAGGTGCTGCGGCTGTTCCCGGGGCAGCCGGACCCGTCGCTCACCGACGGCAACCTGCTCCAGGTGGACCCGCCCGCGCACCGCGAGCTGCGGCGGCTGGTGAGCGGGGCGTTCACGCCGAAGGTCGTCGCCGACCTCGAACCGCGCATCGCCCGCCTGACGCACGAGCTGCTCGACCGCGTGGACGGCGGCTTCGACCTGGTGGAGGACCTCGCCTACCCGCTGCCGGTCATCGTGATCGCCGAACTCCTCGGCGTGCCGAGCGGCGACCGCGACCTGTTCCGGGGGTGGGTCGACGCGATGTTCGAGAACGACGACGAGTTCTCCCTCACCGACGCCGAGAAGCAGGGCGAGGCGCTGCGTGACAGCGTCGAGCAGCTCGCGCCGATGCTGGACTACCTGCGCGGGCACGCCGCCGAACGGCGGGTGAAGCCCCGCGAGGACCTGCTGACCGCCCTGGTGCGGGCCGAAGTGGACGGTGCGCGGCTGTCCGACGCCGAGGTGGTCAACTTCGCGAGCGTGCTGCTGGTCGCGGGCCACATCACGACCACCATGCTGCTCGGCAACACCGTGCTGTGCCTGGACGCGCACCCCGACCAGCTGCGCGCCGTGCGGGAGGACCGCGCCCTGCTGCCCGGCGCCGTCGAGGAGTCGCTGCGCTACCTGACCCCGTTCGCCTCGGTGGCGCGGGCCACGAAGGCGGCCACCGCGCTCGGCGGCGTGGAGATCCCGGCGGACCAGGTGGTCGTGCTGTGGCCGGGCGCCGCCAACCGGGACGAGCGCCGGTTCGCCGACCCGCACGCCTTCGACGTCCGGCGCGACCCCAACCCGCACCTGGCCTTCGGCCGGGGCGTGCACTTCTGCCTCGGCGCGCCGCTGGCCCGCCTGGAGGGCCGGGTCGCGCTCGACGTCCTGCTGGACCGGTTCCCGCGCCTGCGCGCGGACCCGGACCGGCGGCCCGTGTTCATGCCGTCGCCGAACACGGTCGGCGTCCGGTCCCTGCACCTGACCACCGACGGGGAGCGGTGACCGACGCGCGGACCGCGCGCTGACCGCGCGCTGAGCAGCGGGGACGCTACGATCCCGCAGGTGCGCTTACTGGCTCCCGGGGTCCACCAGCTGCTCGGCCGGCCGCCCCACATGATGAACGCCTACCTGGTCGAGGACGTGCTGGTGGACGCCGGCACACCGGCCGCCGCCAAGCGCATCACGCGCCAGCTCGACGGCCGCGCGCTCGCCGCGCACGTCGTGACGCACGCCCACCCCGACCACTTCGGGTCGAGCCACGCGGTGTGCGAGCGGTACGACGTGCCGCTGTGGACGGGGCGGCGGGACGCGGAGGCGATCGAGACGGCGAGCCCCGTGCCCGCGCCCGGCCTGCTGCCCTCGCTGCTGGCGAAGATGAAGATGCCCGACCCGCACCCGGTCGCCCGGGGCCTGCGGGAGGGCGACGAGGTCGCCGGGTTCACCGTGCTGGACGCCCCCGGCCACTCCCCCGGCCACATCGCCCTGTGGCGCGACCACGACGGCGTGCTCCTCTGCGGCGACGTGTTCTTCAACGTGCTGCGGCTGTCGGGGCCGCCGAGGTTCCTCACCCACGACGCCGAGCGCAACCGCGAGTCGATGCGCCGGCTCGCGGAGCTGCGCCCGAAGCTCGTCCTGTTCGGGCACGGCCGCCCGCTGCGCGACCCCGACCGGCTCAAGCGCCTGGTCGGATGAGCACCCTGGAGCGGGACCGGGAGCTGGACCGGATCACCGCGGCGCTGGACTCGGCCGCCCGCGGCGACGGCCGGGTCGTGGTGATCGAGGGCCGGGCGGGCATCGGCAAGACCCGGCTCGTGCAGGACACCCGCGACCTCGCCAAGCGGCGGGGGTTCGGCCGGCTCCAGGCGGTCGGCGACGCGCTGGAGAGCGCCATGCCGTGGGGCGTGGTGCGGCAGATGGTGGAGCGGTCCGTGTCCCGGTACCGCGGCGAGGTGCTGGAGAAGATCCTGGCGGGACCGTCGGGCGACGCGCTGGCCGCGCTCGACGCGGCGGCGGCCGACCCGGGCGAGGCCGAGCTGGCCCGCACGCTGCACGCGCTGTGGTGGGTGGCGATCGACCTGTCCGCGACCCGGCCGCTGCTGATCACGGTGGACGACGCGCACTGGGCGGACCCGCCGTCGCTGCGGTTCCTGGCCTACCTGTCGCGACGGGTCGCGGACCTGCCGATCGCGCTGGTGGTGGCCACCCGCCCGCCCGACGACAGCACGGGCCCGCTGGCGCAGCTGAGCGTGGCGCGGCAGGCCGAGCGGCTGCTGCCCCGCCCGCTGACGCCGGCCGCCCTCGGCGAACTGGTCGCGGCGCGGGGGGTGTGCCCGGCGCCCGAGGTCGTGGCGGCGCTGCACGCGGCCGCGGCGGGCAACCCGTTCCTGGTCGGCGTGCTGGCGGACGAGCTGGACGCGCTGGCGCTGCCGGTGGACGAGCCGGGCACGGCGCAGCGGGTGGCGGGCCTCGGGCCGAGCACGGTGTTCCGGGCGGCGTTCGGCCGACTGCCCGCCGAGGCGGTGCGGCTGGCCGGCGCGGCGGCGGTGCTGGGCACCGGTGGCGACCCGTGGCTCGCGGGCGCGGTCGCCGACCTGCCCGCCGACGCCCTGCCCGACGCGGTGGAGGCGCTGGTCGCGGCGCACGTGCTGACCGGCGAGCAGCTGGCGTTCGTGCACCCGGTGGTGCGCGAGGCGGTGCTGGCGGACCTCGGCCCGGTGGCGCGGGCGGGGCTGCACGCGGCGGCGGCACGGCGGTTGTGGGAGGCGAAGGCCCCCGCGGACCGGGTCGCCGCGCACCTCGCGCACGCCCCGCGCGGCGCGCTCCCGGAGGCCGCGGAGGTGCTGCGGACGGCGGCGGCGGCGCTGCTGGCGGCGGGCGACCCGGGCACGGCGGCCTCGCACCTGCGGCGCGCCGTGGAGGAGCACCCGGACGACGCGGGCCTGCGCGCGGAGCTGGGCCGGGCGCTGCTGCGCACCGGTGACGCCGAGCGGGCGCGCCGGGAGCTGCGCACCGCCGCGGCGGACCTGCCGGACGCCGAGCTGCTGGCCGCCGCCGCGTCCGCCACCGCCGCCGTGGACGGACCGGAGGCGGCGATCGCCGAGCTGGCCGACGCGGTCGCGGCGCGCGGACCGGACGCGGGCAGGCTGCACCTGGAGGCGCGGCTGGCGGTGCTGCGGTCCTTCTCGCCCCGGCACCGGCGGACCGCGTCCGAGCACCTGGGCGGCTACGCCCGGCTCGCCGGCCGCACCCCCGACGAGCGCACCCTGCTCGGCCTGCTCGCCCAGACCGGGCGCTACGAGGTGTGGCCCGCCGACCAGGTGGCCGCCACCGCGCTGCGGGCGCTGTCGCGCGGCGCGTACTTCGACGACGCCACCGGCAGCACGGAGGCGATGGTGGCGTGGCTGGTGGCGCTGCTCGCCCTGATGGCCGCGGACGGCGTGGCGGAGGCGGAGCCGGAGGTCGAGCGGGCCCGGCTGCGGGTGCGGGCGCACGGCTCGCCCGTCGAGTTCGCGATGGTCGCCAACGCCGCCTCGTTCCTGCACTGGCGGACCGGCGACGTCCGCCGGATGACGGCCGAGTCGGAGGGCGCGCTGGCGGCGGTGCGGGACGAGGACCCGGTGCCGCACGTGGTCGCCGTGCGCGCCACGGCCGCGCACTTCCTGGCCTACGGCGCGTTCGAGCGCGGCGACGTGGCGGGCGCGGCCTCGGTGCTGGCCCGGTTCGACGCGGAGCACACCGGGGCGCCGCAGATCATGCCGACGATCTGGCTGCACGAGCCGCGCGCCCGGGTCGCCCTGGCCCAGGGCGACCCGCGACTGGCCCGCGCCGAGGCGCACCGGCAGCGCGACGCGATGGCCGCCGCCCAGGTGGACCCGCCGACCATCCCGTGGCGGGGGCCGGCGGTGCGGGCGGCGATGCTGCTCGGCGACACCGCCGAGGCCGTGGCGCTGGCCGAGGAGCAGGTGGCGCTGGCCCGCCGGTGGGGCGCCGCCACGGAGGTGGGCGCGGCGCTGCGGCTGCTGGCGCACGCCGACGCGGACGGCCGCACCGACCTGCTCGTGGAGTCGGTGCGGGTGCTGGAGGGCGCGCCGTCGCGGCTGTGCCTGGCCCGGTCGCTGGTGGACCTCGGCGAGGCGCTGCGGGTGGACCGGCGGCGCGCCGACGCGCGGGAACCGCTGCGCCGGGCCCTGGACCTGGCGGACGCGTGCGGCTCGCCCGCGCTGCGCACGAGGGCGGCGGACGCGCTGGAGGCGCTGGGCGACCGGCCGCGCCGCCTCTCCGTCGCGGGCGCGGAGGCGCTGACCGCGAGCGAGCGGCGGGTCGCGGACCTGGCGGCGCGGGGCCGGGCGAACCGGGAGATCGCGCAGGAGCTGTTCGTGACGCCCAAGACGGTGGAGAACCACCTGGGCCGGATCTACGCGAAGCTGGGCATCAGCGGTCGTCGCGACCTGTCCCGCGCACTGGCCTGATCAGAGGAGGAGTCGCCTGGGGGTGGGTCTGATACACCCAACTTCCGGCGCTCCGAGGTTGAGGGAGCACCCCTCATGCCTTCGACGTCGTCGCAGGTCAGTCTTGGTCCACGAACGGGCCGCAGGGAGGTGGCCCGCTCCACAGGAGGTAGACCATGTCACGCAGGACCGTTCTCGCCGCCGCCGTCACCGCCGCCGCCGCCGCGGCCCTCACCCTGCCCGGCGCCGCCTCTGCCGACCCGGTGCTCGGCACGCCCCAGCCGTGCGTGCGGGTCGCCGACGTCACCGGCCCGGACTTCGAGGTCCGCCAGTGCGGCGTCAGCGACGTCGACCAGTTCCGCGCCGGGTTCGCCGGCAACGGCAACACCCACTGCGGGCCGGCGTCGCTCTACAACGTGCTGCACTACTGGGGGCACGAGAAGAAGGCGCCCGTCGGCTGGCTCACCACCAAGGTCAAGGACCTGGACCCGAAGGACCCCGCCGACTACGGCATCGTCACCAACTCGATCGGCCGCATCGCGACGGACGCGGGCTGGTCGGCCAAGAGCGGTTCCAGCGCGGGCGGTCTGCGCGCCGCGTGGAACGTCGCGGTGAAGCCGGCGCTGAACGCCGGGTGGTCCGCCTCGACCGGCGCGGTGAGCACCGCGACCGCGACGGACTTCGCCGGTGAGCTGGCGAAGAAGCTCAACCAGGGGCCCGTGCAGATGTGGTACGGCCGCTACGTCACCGGTCCGCAGAGCAGCATGGTGCGCGACGGCGGGCACATCGTCACGGTCGTCCAGGCCAAGGGCTCGTTCGGCGGCGACGTCGTGCAGCTCAAGCTCGCCGACCCGGGCCGCGCCGCCGACAGCGGCGACCCCGGCTACCTGGACACGCAGTCGCAGTACGAGGCGCTGAACGTGACCCTCGTGCGCCGGTCGGTGTTCGAGTACGTGCCGGTCAAGGACGACGAGGCCACCCCCGTCGACGAGAGCAAGCAGCCGGGCACCTACCGCACGGTGGAGCGCTGGGAGCTGAGCGGTCCGGAGTACATCGGCTCGTCGCGCCCGATGGTCGAGGGCTTCAACTGGTTCGTGATGTCCCCGCCGGTGGGCTGACGACCACCCCCGGCAGGCCCCGCCCATGCCGGGCGGGGCCTGTCGCCACGTTCGCCCCACGAGTCACATCGAACACGCGTTCGATCCGTCCACAGCTGGGGACAAGCCTGTGGACAAGTCGGTCCCTGCTGGTCACGGGCTGTGCATGGGCGATCGGTTCGTCGGCGGCCCACCGGTGGACCACGACCGCCCCTCGTCAGCGTACGCTGTACGCTCACGATCGAGGTCATGCGCGTATGCTGTACGCTCTCACGGCATGCCCCGCCCCAAGTCACTGACCCCGACCGCGCTCGCCACCACCGCGCTGGCCGTCGTCGACCGCGACGGCCTGGCCGCGCTGTCCATGCGCGCGGTCGCCGCCGAACTGGGCGTGGGCACCATGTCGCTGTACCGGTACGTCGCCGACCGCGCGGAACTGGAGGCCCTGGCCGCCGAACTGGTGCTGTCCGCCGTGGACGTCGTGCCGCCGCGCAACGCATTGTGGGACAAGCAGGTCCTGGTGCTCGCCGAACGGGCGCGCGAGGCCGTGGGCAGGCACCCGAACGCCGTGCCGCTCACCACGGCGCACCGGCACCGCTGCCCGAGCGCGATGCGCTGGGACGAGGCCGTGCTGGAGGTGCTGACCGCGGCCGGTTTCACCGGGGTGGAGCGGGCGGTGGCGTTGCACGCCCTGCTCGGTTACCTCACCGGCGCGATCGGACTGGAGCACCACAGCCCGTCGCCCGGGGACTGGACCGGGGCGGTGGCCGGGATGGCTGCCGGGGTGGCGGAGGACCACCCGCTGCTCGCCGAGACGACGGCGGCGGCGCGGGCGGTGTCGCCCGCCGACGAGTTCCGGCGCGGTCTCATGGTCGTGCTGGGCGGCCTGCGCCGCCCCTGAACGGTGCTCCCGGAAAGCGGTGCGGGGGCCGAAGCCGACCTCGGCCCCCGCTCCGATCGCGACGAACACGGAGTTGCGCTCCGAGCGTGGTGCCGACATCCGGCGCGGTGTCGACTCCCGCTGCGTCTCCAGGTCAGGTTCGCCGGTGAGGGGCCTGGGACGCCCCTCGGCCCGTCCGCCACCGCGGCGCGGACGGGTGGTCCATCAGGCGATCCGGTCGTCGGGCAGTTCGAGCAGCTCTTCCAGCACGCTCGTCGCCGAACCGCGCCTGCGCCAGGAGAAACGACTGGGGGACAGGACGTTCACCTCGTCGGCGGGCATCCTCATCGCCACCGCGTCGTCCTCGTCGTGCAGGCGGACGACGTCGATGACGGCGTGGTGCGCCCGCACCCCGACCACTGCCGCGAGTTCTCCCCTGGCATCCCGCGGGTGGAGGAACTGGAAACCGCGCGCGACCAGCTCGCGCAGCTGGAAGGTCGTCCGCGAGGGGTGCTCAGTCGAGGAGGTCATCGAACTCCCCGTCCCTCGCCCCCGCCACGAAGGCCGCGATCTCGGTGCGGGTGTAGACCAGCGCCGGGCCGTCGGGGAAGCGGGAGTTGCGCATGGCGATGTCGCCGCCGCCGAGTCTGGCGAGTTCCACGCAGTTGCCCAACTTGCCGCTGCGCGCGCTCTTGCGCCACGACACGCCGATGAGATCAGCCGCGGACATGCCGTTGTGGACCTTGCCGGCCATCGACGCCACCCTCCCCGTAGCAGTGATGCATCTGCACGTGCATCCGACTGTGCACAGACCGTAGCAGTGGGCCCCGCACGGGTAAATGCACGTGCAGATGCGAACCCAAATCTCCCCCGGACGGAGGACCCCTACAGGTCCGCTCGGATCTTCGCCAGGAACTGCCGGCTGCGGTCGGGCGTCTCCGCGTCGACCGTCAGCCGGTCGAAGACCCGGCTGTAGATCTCCAACTCCTCGAGCTTGTCCAGGTACAACGCACCCGCCAGGTGCTCCAGGTACACGATGTCCGGCAGGTCGGGCTCACCGAACCGCAGCATGGTGAACGGACCTTCCGCCGCGTAACCGCTGAGCTGGTACGGGATGATCTGGAGGGTGACGGGACCGTCCTTGGTCACCGACAGCAAGTGGTCGATCTGCCGGAGCATGACCGCCCGGCCGCCGATGGGCCGGTGCAGCACCGACTCGTCGACCACCGCCCACACCCTCGGCGCGCCCGGCCTGGCCAGGATGCGCTGGCGCTGCATGCGCAGCGACACGCGCCGCTTCACCGCCGGGCCCGCCAGCTCCGGCCGACCGCTGCTGACGATCGCCATCGCGTAGTCCTCGGTCTGGAGCAGACCCGGCACGAACTGGGTCTCGTAGGTGAGGATGCGCGCCGCCGCCTCCTCCAGTCCGACGTAGTCCTGGAACCAGTCCGGCAGCAGGTCCGAGTAGCGGTGCCACCAGCCCGGCGAGTTCGACCGCCGCACCATCTCCAGGAACTTCGTGCGCGCGTCCTCGTCCGTGACGCCGTACATGGTCAGCAGGTCCTTGACGTCGCGCTCCTTGAGCCCGACGCGCCCCAGCTCCATGCGGCTGATCTTCGACTCGGAGCCGCGGATGGCGTACCCCGCGTCCGCGCGGCTGATCTCGGCCGCCTCGCGGAGCCTGCGCAGCTGCGCGCCGAGCACGATGCGCAGCGCGGTGGGACCGCTCTCCCGTTCGGGTGTGGGCTCTACCGTCACCATCGCCGCTCCTCCCGACCGTCGTGCCCCGTCCACCCGAACAGCGGTTGCGCGCGAGGTGGGTGAACTCGCAAGGTCACTGAACGTACACCCCTGATCCCGTCGTCTCGCGTACCCGAGGGCCGCCCACTCGTCGAGCCCATACTCTTACGCTAAGCGGACTGTGACGCGGTGCACAAAACATCGGCCCCTTCTTCCCCAATGCGAGGTCAACACAATGTCGGGTACGTCCCCGGACGCCGCCGCCCCGGTCTACATCGACACCTCCAAGGCCAGTATCGCCAGGGTTTACGACGCGTTCCTCAACGGCAAGGACAACTACGAGATCGACCGGGAAGTCCTGCGCCGCGTCCAGCAGGTCGCGCCGGAAGCGGCCACGTTGGCCGTGGACAACCGCAGTTTCCTCATCCGCGCCACCCGGTTCGTCGCGAGCCAGACGGGTATCACCCAGTTCCTCGACTGCGGCTCGGGGCTGCCCACGGCGGAGAACACCCACCAGGTGGCCCAACGGATCAACCCGGACGCGCGGGTCGTCTACGTCGACAACGACCCGGTGGTGCTCGCCCACGGCCGCGCGCTGCTGGAGGAGAACGACCGGACGCACTTCTCCGCGGCCGACATCTTCAACCCGCGGGAGATCCTGAACGACCCGGTGGTGCGCAAGCACATCGACTTCTCCGAGCCGATCGCGTTCTTCCAGATGGGGACGCTGCACCACTACAACGGCACGTCGCCGTCCACGGCCGAGATCATGGCCGAGTACATCGACGCGCTGCCGTCCGGCTCCTTCGTCGGCATCTCGCACTTCATGGACCCGGAAACCGAGGAGCACTCGGCCATCGCGCGGCGCATGGAGGACACCTTCCTGCACTCGCCGATGGGCAGCGGCCGGTTCGCCACCATGGACGAGCTGCGCGGGCTGTTCCGCGGCCTGGACATGGTCGAGCCCGGTGTCGTCATCTGCGCCGACTGGTGGCCGGACGGCCCGCGGCTCAAGGAGCTGGACGCGGTGAGCTACTGCATCGCGGGCGGCGTGGGGCACAAGCCGTAGCGGACGCCGACGACCGCGCCCCGCGCGCACCCCGGGCGGCGGGTGCGGCGGGCGCGGTCGTGGGGCTGCCCGTCCCCTGTGGACGGTCAGCGGGTGAAGAAGTCCAGCAGCACCGGCGCGGTGACGGCCGCCTTCACCATGTGCGTCTGTCCGGGGAGGACGGTCAGCTCGCCCTGGGGCAGGGCCTCGGCCAGGTGGCGCTGCGCGTTGCGCAGGTGCTCCGGGCTCTTGCCGCCCGCGATCACCAGGGCGGGCACGTCGGCGCCCTTCCAGCGGTCCGCGGCGGGCGGGGTGCCGTGCTGGAACTCGCCGACGATCGCGAAGTCGTTGGGCAGGGTGTGCCCGACGGCCTTGAGCTTCTTCCACGCCGGCAGCAGCGGGAACAGCGCGACCATCGGGCCGGGCATGCCCACGTAGCGCAGGAACAGCTTGACCGCGTCGCCCGGCCGCCCCTCGGCCACCGCCCGGTCGACCCGCGCGGGCAGGTCGGGGTCCATCGGCGCGCGCGTGCCGTCCAGGGTCATCGGCGACTCGTAGACCGCGATCCGCCGCGCCGCAACGCCCCGGTGCGCGGCCTCGACGACCAGCGTGCCGCCGGAGGACATGCCGAACAGGTGCGCCGACCCGCCGGCCTCCTCGACCACGGCCGCGAGGTCCTCCACCTCCTTCCGCACGTCGCGCTCGGTGCCACCGCCGCTCCCGCCCCGACCGCGCCGGTCGTAGGTGTGGACGGTGAAGTGCCCGGCAAGCGCTTTCGCGATCCCGGCCGACGGGCCGAACCCGCGGTGGCACATCGCGCCGTCCACGACCACCAGCGCGGGGCCGGAGCCGGTCCGGCTGTACGCGATCTCCGTGCCGTCCTTCGAGAGGACCGTGCCCATCGTCTTCCCTCAGTTCTCGGAGCGGGTCGTCGCGACCAGGAGGTCGCCCAGCCAGGTCGACCAGGTCCGCTCGTCGCGGTGGTCGTCGGTGAACACGTGGTGCATCGCCGTCACGGTGTCCGGCACGCCCCGGAAGAAGCGGTAGAGCGCGCCGTCGGTGCGGATGCCGAGCGTCTGCCCGTTGGCGAAGTACACGACGCCGGGCATGCCGTCGAGCACGACCTCGTCGCCGGTCCGCGCCGCCCGGTCGAGGCCGAGCCGCCGGCCCAGGGCCGCCCACAGCGCGGGCCAGTCGGTCACCCGGGGGCCCGGCGCGGTGAGCGGGCGCGCGGTGCGCCCGGCGAAGTGCCGCAGGTAGGTGACGAGGGTCCGGCGGAACATCTGCCCGCCGGCCGTCATGGCCTCGAACTCGTCCGCCCAGTCGTCGCCGGGCAGGAAGCCGCTGGTGACCACGCGCAGCACCGTGCTGCCCCGCTCGCGGGCCCCGACCAGGAACTCGTAGGCGACGAACCGGCCGTCGGGTTCCTCCTCGCCGCCGTAGGCGAGGCGCTCGCCCGGCTCCCACGCGGTGATCGGGTGGCGCGGTCGGTACGCGCCGAAGGCCTGCTCCACCGCCACCCCCGGCTCGACCTCGTTGACGCCCATGAACCACGAGTCGATGCCGGGGCCGGTCGCGATGGCCTCCCACACCTGCTCGGGCGTGACGCCGGGCAGCTCCTCCTCGTCTGCCGACGTGAACGCGTGACCCATCGTCACTCCTCGGGGATGTCGGGGTGGACGGCCACGACGACGCGGTGGGCGCGACCGCCCTCGGCGCGCTCGTCGTGGTACTTGGCGACCAGGCCGGTGACCGCGACCGCGAGCTCCTCGGCGAACGCCGCGCGGTCGACCGCGGACGCGAAGCGGACCTCGCCGTCGAGCGCGAAGGTCGCGGCCCGCTTGCCGGCCCTGGTCGAGCCGGTGATCAGGGTGCCCACGTCGCGGACCAGGCGGGCCGCGACGGCCAGCAGCCAGCGGGCCGACAGCCGGTCGGGCGAGCGCCCCGGGTCGGGCTGCACGGCGGCGAGCGCGGTCGGCGAGATCACGTAGGACGCGGCCGTGGCGCGCATGACCCGCTCGGTCATGTTGCCCTTGCGGCGCTCCTCCGCGAGTTCGACCAGGCCGTGCCGCTCCAGCGTCCGCAGGTGGTAGTTGACCTTCTGCCGGGGCAGCCCCACCTTGGCCGCCAGCGTGGTCGCCGAGTTCGGCTCGGCCAGTTCGGCCAGCAGCCTCACCCGCACCGGGTCCAGTGAGACCTCGGCCGCGGCCGGGTCCTCGATCACCGCTACTTCGAGCATGGGGAAACCCTCTCACCGACAAGTGAATCTGTCAAGACAAACGCACTTGTCGGTGCGCGGGTCCCCCGTCGGGTCGGAACAGGAGGTGGTCGGCGCGCGCGCCGCGCTCGAAGTCGAGCAGCTGCCGCTTGCGGGCCAGCCCGCCGCCGTAGCCGGTGAGGTCGCCGGTGGACCCGACGACGCGGTGGCACGGCACGATCACGCCGACCGGGTTCTTGCCGTTGGCCAGGCCGACCGCCCTCGCCGCGGACGGCCGGCCCAGCACGGCGGCCAGCTCGCCGTAGGACACGGTCTCCCCGTAGGGGATGTCGAGCAGCGCGCGCCAGACGGTGCGCTGGAACGGCGTGCCGATCAGCTCCAGCGGCAGGTCGAACGAGGTCCGCCGGCCCGCGAAGTACTCGCCCAGCTGCGCGGTGGCCTCGTCGAAGCACGAGGGGTCCTCGACGCCGAACGACTCCTGCGCGGGCCGGTGGCGCTGGTCGGTCATGTAGAGGCCGCACAGCACGCCGCCGGTGGCGACGAGCGTCAGGACGCCCACGGGGCTGTCGATCGTCGTGTGGGTCTTCACGTCGTGTTCTCCGGTCGGGTTCAGGCGGGCAGCCGGTTGACCGCGTGGTCACCGGTGGCCCAGAGGTACTGGACGGCGTAGGCGCGCCACGGGCGCCACGCCTCCGCCCGCCGCACCAGCGCGGCGGGCGTGTCGGGCAGGCCGAGGTCGCGGGCGGCGTACCGGATGCCCAGGTCGGTGGGGATGAACGCGTCCGGGTCGCCGAGCGCGCGCATCGCGATCACCTCGACCGTCCACGGCCCGATGCCGGGCAGCGCGAGCAGGTCGGCGCGGGCCTTCGCCCAGTCCGCGCCGACCCCGAGGTCGAGCGAGCCGTCCGCGAGCGCCGTGACGAGCGCGTGGAACGCCGCCCGGCGCGACCGCGGCACGGCCAGGGTCCCCGGGTCGATCCCGGCCAGCGCCTCCGGCGTCGGGAACAGGTGGGTGAGGCCGCCGCCGTCCACCGGGCCGCCGTCCACCGGGCCGCCGTCCGCGTGGTCGACGTCCACGGGGTCGCCGACCGCCGCGACCAGCCTGCCGGCGTGCGTGCGGGCGGCGGCGGTGGACACCTGCTGGCCGAGCAGGGCGCGGACGGCGAACTCGGCGGGGTCGACCGTGCCCGGCACCCGGCGCCCGGGCGCGCGGTCCACCACCGGCGCCAGCAGCGGGTCCTCGCGCAGCTGCTCGTCCACGGCCACCGGGTCGGCGTCCAGGTCGAGCATGCGGCGGCAGCGGGCGATGGCGATCGACAGGTCGCGCAGGTCGGTCAGCGCCAGCCGGCAGGCCACGTGGTCGGGTCCGGGGCTCAGCGACACCGCGGCGTGCCCGCGCGGGAGCCGGAGCGTGCGCCGGTACGCGCCGTCGCGCCACTCCTCCACCCCCGGCACGCCGGTGGCCGCGAGGTGCCCGAACAGGTTGTCGGGGCACAGCGGCGCGCGGAACGGCAGGCGCAGCGACAGCACGCCGGGCGTGCCCCTCCCCGGTCCTCCCGGCGCGGGCCGGTGCCGGGCGCGCAGTTCCGTGGGCGAGAGGGCGAACACCTCGCGCACCGTGTCGTTGAACGCCCGCACGCTGGCGAACCCGGCGGCCAGGGCCACCTCCGCCATCGGCAGGGACGTGGTCTCGACGAGCAGCCGGGCGGTCTGCGCGCGCTGCGCCCTGGCCAGCGCGAGCGGTCCGGCGCCGAGTTCGGCGAGCAGCAGCCGCTCGACCTGGCGCACGCTGTAGCCGAGCCCGGCGGCGAGGCCGGGCACGCCCTCGCGGTCGACCACGCCGTCCGCGATGAGCCGCATCGCCTTGGCCACGGCGTCCGCGCGGTGGTTCCACAGCGGTGATCCGGGACTCGCGTCGGGACGGCACCTCTTGCACGCGCGGAATCCCGCTTGTTGGGCCGCCGCCGCACTCGGGTGGAAGCTCATGTTCTCGGCCTTGGGCGGCGCCACCGGACAACTCGGCCGGCAATAGATCCCGGTCGTCAGGACCGCGGTGAAGAACCACCCGTCGAAGCGGGCGTCTTTCGACCGGACGGCCCGGACGCAGCGTTCCGTGTCTTCGTGCACCGGTCCAGCATCCGGCACCGGCGGCCGTCGCCGCTGGCGGAAATGCGACATCGAGTGGCGGGCCGGGCGGGTCGCACCGCGCTGTGCGCACCCGGTCCTGGCGACCCGGTCCCGCCGCCCGGGGAGGGCGCTAGCCGCGCGCCGGGGCGGCGATCCTGGCCAGCAGGGCCAGTCCCACCTCGGCGCGACCCCGGCGGTGGCCGTCCGCGACGGTCCTCAGGATCGGGCAGACCCGTGCTTCACCGGGGGGTTCCCGGTCCTCACGGGCCGTGACCGGCGTGACGCCGGTCGGATCACCCCCGGTGGTGGTCGGCATGGCAGGTCGCCGAACCGTTCCACCGACCGGGGACGTCCCGTGCCGTCCGCTGAGAGGACCCCCAGGACCCCTCAGCGGAGAATGTGCCGCCACTCGCGCCGACTGTCTGCGAAACCACTTCGACCGGTCCTTCCGCGCAACTCGACGACGCCACCGGAACGTCCTCCACACCTTGTCAGCGTGAGTCGTTAGGGTGGACTTCCTGGAGCAACACCGGTCCACGAATGACCTGTTCACGCGCTCACACCCGGTTTTCCGGTCCGGAAGACCGGACCCGAGGAGGCACGCCGCGGATGGCTGGTTCCGGTCAGGGGTCGGGTCCCCGCACCGTCTTCGCCGAGCGGTTCGCGCTGCTCTACGCCGAGGCGGGCGACCCTCCGCTGAAGCGGGTGACCGAGTCCGTGTCCCGCGCGCGGCGCACCGACGAACGCGGCAGGCCGGTCCGGGCGACCGCCCAGCGGGTCAGCGACTGGCGGCGCGGACGCAACGTGCCGGCCCGGTTCTCGGCACTCTCGGTAGTCCTCGAAGTCCTCATCGGCGAGGCCCGCAAGGCCCGTCCGCAGCCCCCGGTGGCCGGGTTGTACGACCTGGACGCGTGGCGCGGGCTGTGGGAGGAGGCGCTGGCGAGCCCGGTGTCGACGGGCGAGCCCGAGGAGCCGCCCAGCTCCGACGGGATCGGCGTGTGCCCGTACCGGGGGCTGGCCGCCTTCCAGTGCGAGGACTCGAACTGGTTCTTCGGCCGGGAACGCAGCACCGCCGCGCTCGTGTCCCGGATGGGCAGTGCCGCGGAAACCGGCGGAATAGTGATGCTGGTCGGCGCCTCGGGCGCCGGGAAATCGTCATTGGTGGGCGCGGGCGTCATCCCGTCCATCCGCAACGGCGCGCTCGCGATAGAGGGCTCGGAGAAATGGCCGGCGATCGTCATCACGCCCGGCGCGGACCCCATCGGGGAATTGGTGGGCGAGATCCCGGAATTGGCGGACGTCCTCGACCTGGCATTCGGCCAGGAAGGGGCGGACACCGAGTTCCCCGCGTTCGGCCAGGGCGGGGTGGACACCTACCTCGGCCAGGCGCTGGTGGGCGTGATGCGGTTCGCCGCCCAGATCCGGGCCGCGTTCGCGGCGCACGCGGCGCGGCACGGCGCCGAGCGGGTCGTGGTGGTCGTCGACCAGTTCGAGGAGGCGTTCACGCTGTCCCCGGACGAGGCCCGGGTGCAGGTGTTCGTGCAGGCGCTCACGGTGGCGTGCACGCCCGCGGTGCCCGGCGGCACGGCCCCGGCGCTGGTGCTGGTGGGCGTGCGGGCCGACTTCTACGGCCGGTGCCTGGCGTTCCCGGAGCTGGCCGACGCGCTCCAGGACCGGCAGATGGTGCTCGGCCCGATGACGTCGGCGGAGCTGCGCGAGGCGGTGTCCCGCCCGGCGAGGGCCGCCGGGCTCCAGCTGGAGCCCGGTCTGGTCGAGCTGATGCTGCGCGACCTGGGCGTGCGCAGCGGGCGGGCGCAGCCCCGGGGCGGCCAGGGCGCGTACGACGCGGGCGCGCTGCCGCTGCTGTCGCACGCGCTGCTGGCGACGTGGCAGCGGCGGCAGTCCGGCAAGCTCACCATCGCGGGCTACCGGGCGGCGGGCGGCATCCAGGGCGCGGTGGCGGCCACCGCGGAACGGGCGTGGGCCGACCTCGCGCCGGGCGCCCAGCACGCGGCGCGCCCGCTGCTGCTGCGGCTGGTCCGCATCGGCGAGGACACCCAGGACACGCGCCGCCGCTCCACCCGGCACGAGCTGGTCGGGCAGGCCGCGGACCGGGCTGCGGGCGAGGAGGCGCTGGAGGTGCTGGCCCGCGCCCGGCTCGTGACGCTGGACGCGGGGTCGGTGGAGATCACGCACGAGGCGCTGCTCCAGGCGTGGCCCCGGCTGCGCAGCTGGATCGACCAGGACCGCGAGGGCCAGCTGCTGCGCCAGCGGCTGGAGGAGGACGCGGCGACGTGGGCGGCGCAGGACCGCGACTCGTCGCTGCTCTACCGGGGCGCGCGGCTGGAGACGGCGCGGCACTGGGCGGGCGCGGCCGGTCCCGAGGGCCTCACCGGCACCGCGCAGGACTTCCTGGCCGTCTCCACGCAGCACCGCAGGCGCGCCGCGTGGGCCAGGCGCGCGGCGGTGGCGTGCGTCGTCGTGCTGGCGGTCATCGCGGGCACCGCCGCGGTGCTGGCCGTGCGGCAGCGCGACGACGCGGTGTTCCGGCAGGTCGTCGCCGAGGCCGACCGGTTGCGCGAGAGCGACCCGTCGCTGTCCGCGCAGTTCGACCTGGTGGCGCACCGGATGCGCCCCGACGACCAGGAGGTGCGGACGCGGCTGCTGTCCACGCAGTCGTCGCCGCTGGCCGCCCCGCTGGCGGGGCACACCGGCGCGGTCTACCTGACGTCGTTCTCCCCGGACGGGAAGACGCTGGCCTCGGCCAGCTACGACGACACCGTGCGGCTGTGGGACCTGCGGGACCCGGACGACCCGAAGGCCCTCGGGTCGCCCCTGATCGGCCACCAGAGCTGGGTGACCTCGGCGGTGTTCTCCCCCGACGGGCGGACGCTGGCGACCGCGGGCGACGACGGGACCCTGCGGCTGTGGGACGTGGGCGACCCGGCGCACCCGCGTTCCCTGGGCGAGCCGCTGCTCGGCGGGAACGGCACCATCTACCTGCTCGCGTTCACCCCGGACTCGAAGACGCTGGTCACGGCGAACGCCGACCACACGGCCAGGCTGTGGGACGTGGGCGACCCGGCGCACCCTGCCCGGCTCGGCACCCCCCTGGGCGGGCACACCGGGCAGGTGCGCTCGGTGGCGTTCAGCCCGGACGGCACGCTGCTCGCCACCGGCGGCGACGACCGGACCGCGGTGCTGTTCGACGTGCGCGACCCCGCGCACCCGAAGCAGCTCGGCGACCCGATCTCCGGGTTCGACAACATCGTCCGCTCGCTCGCGTTCAGCCCGGACGGCCGGGTGCTGGCGGCGGGCAGCGAGGACTGGTCCGTGCGGCTGTACGACGTGGCCGACCCGGCCGTGCCGCACGCGCTCGGCAGGCCGATGACCGAGCACACCAACGGCGTGTGGTCGGTGGCGTTCAGCCCGGACGGCCGGGTGCTGGCGTCGGCCAGCTCGGACGGCACGACCCGGCTGTGGAACGTCACCGACCCCGCGCACCCGCTGGAGCTCGGCCAACCCCTGGGCAGCCGCGGCGGACCCGTGTACGCGGTGTCGTTCAGCCCGGACGGGCGCACCCTGGCCACCGGCAGCAACGACGCCGTCGTGCGGCTGTGGTCCCTGCCGCGGGACGTGCTCGTGGGCCACGCCGCGCGCACCACCGGCCCCCTGTTCACCCCCGACGGCCGGTACGTCGTGTCGGCGGGCGAGGACCGGCTGGTGCGGGTGTGGGACACCGGCGCGCCGGGGGGCACGACCGCTGTCGGCGTCGTGGACCACGGCGCGCCGGTGTGGGCGACGGCGATCAGCGACGACGGCCGCACGCTCGCCACCGCCAGCGACAAGGTGGTGCGGCTGTGGGACCTCGCCGACCCGGCGCGACCCCGCTCGCTGGGCCTGCCGGTCGAGCTGGGCACCCGGTACAGCTCGCCGGTGGCGTTCAGCCACTCCGGCCGGGTGCTGCTCACCGGGCACGACGACAAGACCGTGCAGCTGTGGGACATCGGCGACCGGGAACACCCGAGGAGGCTCGGCGAACCGCTCGTCGGGCACGAGGGGTACGTCTACTACGCGGGGTTCACCCCCGACGACCGCACCCTGGTCACGGCGGGCGCGGACCAGACCGTGCGGCTGTGGGGCACCGCCGACCCGGCCGGCGCGCAACCGCTGGGGCAGCCGTTGCGGGGCCACTCGGGCGCGGTGCGCGCCGGCGACATCAGCCCCGACGGGCGGACCCTGGTGACCGCGGGCGACGACAGCTCGATCCGGCTGTGGGACCTGACGTCGCCGGACCGGGTCCGGCAGATCGGGGCGCCGATCACCGGGCACGTGGAGAGCGTGGTCGCGGTCGAGTTCAGCCCGGACGGGCGGGTCCTGGCGTCCGGCGGCGGCGACCGCACGATCCGGCTGTGGAACGTGCGCACCCCGCTGCGGCCGGCGTCGCTGGGGCAGTCGCTGACCGGGCACGACGGCGCGCTGCGCGACCTGGAGTTCTCGCCGGACGGCACCCGGCTGGGCTCGACCAGCACGGACAGCACGGTCCGGGTGTGGGACCTCGACCAGTCGCACGCCGAGGAGCGGATCTGCGCGAAGACGCGGGGCGTGCTGCCGGAGGAGGAGTGGCGGGAGCACCTGCCGCAACTGGACTACGAGCCGCCCTGCCGGTGAGGGACCCCGAACCCGCGCGGGACCCGGACCGCACGGCCGCCCGCCGGCGGGCACCGATTTTCGTGGATTTCCTTCGGGTTGTGGATAGGTTGCGGGACATGCGTCTTCTTTCCAGGGTGGGGAGCCCCCGGGCGGCGATCGCGGCCCTGACCGGCGTCAGCGCGCTCTACATGACCCTCGTCGTGTTCGGGAACGTCACCGACTACGAGACCAACCACGCGTTCGTGCGGCACGTCCTCGCGATGGACACCACGTTCGGCTCGCCCGACACCTCGTGGCGCGCCATCACCAGCCCGGCGCTGGTCACCGCGGCCTACGTGATGATCATCGCCTGGGAGGCGGTGACCGCGCTGGTGCTGCTGGCCGCGCTGGTGACGTGGCTGCGCCGCCGCGAGGAGACGGCCCGGCAGCTGTCGTCGACGGGCTGGGTGATGCAGGCGCTGCTGTTCGGCGGCGGGTTCATCGCCATCGGCGGCGAGTGGTTCGTGATGTGGCAGTCGAAGGACTGGAACGGCCTGGCGGCGGCGTTCCAGAACTTCGTGATCGCCGGCCTCGGCCTGGTCCTGCTGCACTCGACCTCGCCCCGGCGCGGCTGACCGCGCGGTCCGGCGGGCCGCGCCGCGTCAGCCGACGATCTGGCGGAGCTGGTCCAGCAGCTCCGCCCGGCTGCCGCAGCCCAGGCGCTGCCGGATGCGGGCCACGTGGTGCTCGACGGTCTTGGCCGAGATGAACAGCCGGTCGCCGACCTGCTTGTAGGTCAGGCCGCGCACGACCAGCTCGGCCACCTCGCGCTCCCGGTCGCTGAGCTTGCCCCCGTCGTGCTCCACCACGGGCTCGGGTGCCTTCGCGCGGCCCGCGCCGCCGGCCGGTCGGCCCTGGAGCAGGCGGGCGCAGTCCAGCAGCCGCACCATGGCCTGCCGGTCGGACGTGCGGATCGCCGCCTGACCGGCCAGCCGGGCCGCGTCCCACCACTGGCCGACCGCGTGCAGGCCGCGGGCCGCCTCCTCGACCCGGTCGGGGTCGACCCGGCCCGCGAGGACGTCGAGCCAGTTCTCCGCGGCCGTCGACATGACGCCCGCGTAGCGGCCGCGGTCCGCGACCGCGGCGAGCGACGCGGCGTGCTCCTCGGCGGCGCGGGTCTCCTCGGCGGTGACGGCGGCGTGCAGCGCGCTCCAGTGCAGCGGCACGCCCCACAGCGGCGGGTCGCCCAGCGCGTGCAGCAGCTCGCGGGCCTCGGCCAGGTGCGGCGCGAGCCGGTGCTGGTCGCGCATCCGGGCCGCCGCCGCCGCGAACTCGCCGAGCGGCAGGAACGTGAACAGGTCGACCGGGTGCCGCAGCACGGCCTCGCACGCCTGCTCCCACGTACGCCTGAGCGTGGCCAGGTCGCTGTTGCGCCGGGCGATGCCGACCTCCAGCGCGATGGCGAACACCCAGTCGCGCGGCTCCAGCGGGCGTCCCGTCCTGCGCAGCGCCACCAGGGTCTCCCGGGCGCGGGCCAGGTTGCCGCGCAGCATCGCCACCCACGCCCGCAGCAGCCGGTGCCGCACCGCCATCAGCGCGCCGCCGAGCGAGGTGGCCACGGCCCGGTCCAGCACGGACTCCGCGACCGCCGGCTCGCCGCCGTGCAGCGCGACGAGCGCGGCCAGGGCGGCGGGCGAGTCCGGCAGCAGCACGGCGCTCCCGGCGGGTTCCAGCAGCCCGGCCGCGCGCACCAGCGTGGACAGCGCGGTGGTGGCGGACCCCGTGACGGATTCCAGCACTCCCTGCGCCATCAGCGACGCGCCGCCGTCGAGCATGGTCGGCGGGGCGACCGGCAGCGGCTCGGCGGGCAACCGGCCCGTGCCGACCTCGCCGATCACCGCGAACGCGGTGGACGTCGAGCTGGGCGACCAGCGGTGCAGCTCGGTGGCGCGGGCCAGCTGGCCCCGGTGGGCCAGGGCGATGGCGGCGACCTCGGCCGCCCGCCCCCGGTGCGCCGGGTCGGAGGAGATGACCCCGTCGGCCAGCCGCAGCGCGGCGTCGAGGTCGCCCGCCATCGCGCAGGCCACCGCGCGGCGCACGGCCACCTCCGCGGACGGCGTGCCGACGGCGGCGAGCAACCGGGCGGCGAGCGCCGGGTCGGCCGGCAGCGCCTCGGCCGCCGCCGCCTGGAACGCCGCCGCCATCTCCGGACCGGCCGCCACCGTCGCCCCCGCCGCCTCCGGACCGGGCCCCGCGGCCTCCGGGCCGGCCGCCCCGAGCAGGGGCCGCACCAGCTCCAGCACCGGTCCACCGGAGCGCAGCTGGAGTTCGGCGAGCCGCTGCCGCACGGCGATGCGCCGGTCGGTGCGGCTCAGCTCGGCCACCGCCAGCCGGGCGACGGGCAGCAGCGCGCCGTCGGGGGCGAGGAGGCCGGTGGCGCGGCCCGCCTCGATCACGTCGCCGACCGCGTCCACGTCGCCGCCGAGCAGCCCGCCGAGCAGGTCGAGCCGCAGCGCCGCGCCCGCCTCGGCGGCCAGCAGGAACTTCTGCACGTCGACGTCCAGCCAGTCCAGGTCGGCCCGGAAGGACGCCACGACGTCCGGCGGCACCTCGGCCGCGGTGATCCCGGCGAAGCGCAGCACGAACCGCGGCACGCCGCCGGTCTGCCGGTGCACGAATTCGGCGTGCGCGCGCGCCGGGGCGGGCAGCACGGCCCGCACCTGCTCGCGGGTGAAGGGCTCCAGCGCCAGCGCGGGCCGGGCGCGGCCGAGCGACTCGGCCAGCGCGGACAGCGCCCGCGACCTCGGCCAGGGCCGGTACGCCACGACCACCGCCCCGTCGCCGCGCTCCACCCGGGCGCGCAGGGCGAGCAGCTCGGCGTCGGGCAGCAGGTGGGCGTCGTCCACGGTGGTCGCGGTGGTCCCGGCGTCCTCGCAGGCCCGCGCCACCTCGCGCAGCACGGTCGTCTTGCCGTACCCGCCGGGCGCGACGATGCCGAAGCGGGGCGCCGCGCCGTCCGCGACGGCGTCCAGCACCCGCGAGACCTGTTCGGGCAGCACCGGGTGCGCGATCATGATCCGGCTCAACGACCGTCCTCGTGGTCACGGGCACGACGCCGGCCCCCGGTGGCCGCGAGGGCGCGCACGACGCGCTTCACCGTGCGGCGTTCCGGCAGGTCCAGCGGCGTGATGTCGACGGGCGGGCGGGGCGGCGGCGGCGCGGCGATCTCCGCGTCCGACGCGTCCAGCCCGCCCACAGGGAAGCGCAGCAGCGGGTCGTCGTCCCGCACCATCACCGACGTCTCGATGGGCTCGGGTTCGTCCTCGGGGCCGACGACGAACCGCCGGGCGGCCAGCGCCGCGCCCTTGACGACGGAGGTCTCCGGGGCGGCCTCCAGCACCACCCGGCCCGGCACGGCCGCCGCGACCAGCGGGATGCGGGCGCTGCCTCCCACCAGCACGGTGGTCCCGACGCCGCCGGCGTTGGCGACGAGCCGGGCGAACGCCGCCGCGGCGTGCTCGACCGGGGGCCGGATGAGCTCCTCGAACCGCGCCCTGGTCAGCGGCACGTCGACGCGCCCGGACGGCAGGTGCACGGGGATCGACGTCTCCACCGTGCCGGACAGCAGCCGCTTGGCCGCCTCGCAGTCGCGCCGCAGCCGGGCGAACAGGCCGCGGGTGCGCGGGTCGTCGGCGTCCAACTCGTCCAGCTCGCGGCCGAGGGAGGCCCGGACGTGCGCGGCGACCGCGTCGTCGAAGGCGGCGCCCGCGTCCTGCTCGACGCCGTCGACCGCGGCCACCAGCTCGAAGTCCCGGCCCACGACGGCGGCGCAGGAACCGTGGCTGCCCAGGCCGAAGACGCCCAAGGGGGACGTGTTCGGGGGGAAGGCGTCCGGACCGCCCGGGCGCGGCCCGCCGAACGCGTGGTTGTGGGCGGCGGCGACCGGTTCGGGGACCAGGGAGGCGTCCACCCCGGCCGCCCGCAGGGCCTGGTGCGCGAGGCCCCTGGCGTGGACGCCCCACCCGACGGGGTGGGCCAGCGCGACGTGCGCCGGCGGTTCGCCCTCGCGGCGGGCCACCTGGTCGACCACCCAGCGGACCAGCAGCGCGGTCAGCTCCTCCGGGGTGCACGGCTCGCCGTCCAGGAACACGGGCACGGCGTCGCCGACCCGGCGGACGAACCCGGTGGCCGTGCACCGGGGGTCGCCCGGCTCGCCGACCGCGAACGCGCCGTCCGGGGTGAGCTGGAGGACCGAGGCCACGCCGCCGCCGGGACCGCCCAGGCCCACCGGCTCGGGCTCGGCCCGACCGACGCCGCCCAGCCGGCACACGGCCGCCGCGGTGCGCGTCGTGCCCACGTCGACCCCGAGGACGTACGGCAACTCGGAGCCTCCCTTGCTCACCTGTTCGAAGTACGACCAACACCTACATGGATCACGAGGAGGTCACAACCGCATCCCCTAATCCCCTAGGGAGTGAACGAGTACCACCCCATCGTGGATGCGGCATCTACAGGGAGTAATCCCCGATGGCCCGGCTTTCCCCCGGTCGTAACGTGATCTCCATCGCCGGGCTCCCCCTGCCGGTCCGCGCCTCTTCGCGTTCGCCATCCCCGACCTGGAGACAGACATGGGCACCAGCCCCACCACGCTGCACGACTTCGTCCTCGACCTGCTGAGCGACCCGACCGCCCTCGCCGACTTCCAGGCCGACGCGGCGGGCACCCTGGCGAAGGCGGGCCTGGGCGACATCAGCGCGCTGGACGTGCAGGAAGTCATCCCGCTGGTCCTCGACTACGTGCCGACCGGGAGCCTGCCCGCTCTCGACGGCTCGCTGCTGGAGGACCTGCCGCTGGACCTGGCCGACGCCGGGCACGCGGGCGCCATCTTCCGGCTCAAGGCCGTCACCGACCAGATCGCGCTGTCGGGCGCGACCGGCGCCGGTGACGTGAAGGCCGCCGTGGCGGGCACGCTCAGCGCGGACGCCGGCGGCCTCACCGTGTTCGGCGGCGTGTCGAGCTGGGACCTGCTCGACGCCTCCGGCTCGGCCAAGCTGACGGTGGAGGGTGACTTCTCCGCGGTGAACGACGTGACCGGCACCCTGGACGGCACGCTGCACACCGCCCACGGTCAGGTCTCCGACCTGACCTCCACGGCGACGGGCGGCCTCGACGGCGCCGTCGCCACCGCGGGTGGGGTCACCGGCTCGCTGCCCGGCGCGGACGGCCTGACCAGCACCGCGTTCGGCTCGCTCGACACGCTGCACGGCGTGCTCGGCGACGTGACCGGTGGCCTCACCAGCACCCTGCCCGCGGGCGACCTCGCCCGGGGCCTCGACCTGGACGTCTCCGGCCGGGGCCTGGGGCAGCACCACACCGTCGAGGACGACGCCCCGCTCGCGGCCGTCACCGACACGGTGGGTGCCGTCGCGCACACCGCCGGTGTCGACGGCGTGGTGACCAACGTCACCGGGACGGTCACCGGCGCGGTGGGCGGCCTCGACCTGCCGGTCGTGGACTCCCTCGGCGTGGACGACCTGCTGTTCTGACGCCGACCGAGGACCAGGGGGCCGGCCCCGCCCACGCGGCGGGGCCGGCCCTCACTTCCACTCCGGGGCGGAGTAGCGGCACACTCTTCCGGGTGATGTCCGCGCCCTGGCTCGACGTGCTCGACGACACGATCCGGGCCTGCGCCGCGCACAACCGGCCCGACCTGGCGGAGCGGTTGCGCGAGAAGCGCACCCGCCAGCTGGACCCGAAGCTCCGGGTGCTCGTCATGGGCGAGCCGAAGCAGGGCAAGAGCCAGCTGGTCAACGCCATGGTGAACGCCCCGGTGTGCGCGGTCGGCGACGACGTCACGACCCCCGTGCCCACGTTCGTGCAGCACGCGGAGACGCCGTCGGCGGCGCTCGTGCGGGGCGCGACCATCGCGAACACGCCCACCGAGCGCATCCCCGTGCCGCTGGACGAGCTGGGCAGCGCCGCGCAGCACCTCGGCGGCGACGTGGTGCGCGCCGAGGTCGGCATCCCGCGCGCCCTGCTCGGCTCCGGCCTCGTGCTGATCGACACCCCCGGTGTCGGCGACCTGCGGCCCGCGCACACCGCCAGCACGTTCGCCGCCCTGCTCCAGGCCGACGCGGTGCTCATGGTGTCCGACGCGACGGCCGAGCTGACCGCGTCCGAGGTGGAGCTGCTCAAACAGGTCATGACGTCGTGCCCGAACGTCACCGTGGTGCTGACCAAGATCGACATCTCGCCGCAGTGGCGACGGGTCGTCGAGCGCAACCGGGCGCACCTGACGCGCGCGGGCGTGGCCGTGAAGATCGTCCCGGTGTCGGCCGCGCTGCGGCTGCGCGCCGCCAGGACCGGCGACAAGGCGCTGAACGCCGAGTCCGGGTTCCCCGAGCTGCTGGCGTGCGTGCAGCAGGACATCGTGGCCGCCGCCGACGTGCTGGCCCGCCGCTCGGTCGCGGTCACCGCCGCGTCCGCGATCAAGCAGCTCGTCGCGCCGGTCCGCGAGGAGCTGTCCGCGCGGGGATCGCGCCGCGCCGAGGACACCCTGGCCGCGCTGAACGAGGCGCAGCGCCGCATCGACGAGCTGCGCCGCCGGTCCGCGCGCTGGCAGACGGTGCTGGCCGACGAGATGGCCGACCTGGTGTCGGACATCGAGCACGACCTGCGCGACCGGACCCGGCGCATCCTGCGCGAGGTCGAGCGGACGTTCGAGACGGCGGACCCGGTGCTGGGCTGGGAGAAGTTCGAGGAGTGGCTGGAGGACAACCTCACCGAGGCCGCCACCGCGAACTTCGCCTGGCTGCTGGAGCGCTCCGAGTGGGTGGCCGGGAAGGTGGCCAGGAGCTTCCCCGTGCCGCGCGACGACCTGCTGCCCGAGTCGCTGTTCCCCGACGACGTGCTCGACCGCGTGTCGCCGATGGACAAGCCGCTGATCGAGAGGTTCACGCTGGCGCAGAAGGCGTTCACCGGCCTGAAGGGCTCGTACGGCGGCGTGCTGATGCTCGGCCTGGCCACCAGCCTCGCCGGGATGCCGCTGATCAACGCGATCTCGCTGGGCGCGGGCGCGCTGTTCGGCGGCAAGTCCATCGTGGACGAGGGCGACCAGCGGCTGCGCCGCCGCCAGGCCGCCGCGAAGGCCGCCGCCGCCCGGCACGTCGACGACTTCTTCATCAAGTTCAGCAAGGACTGCCGCGACGCGGCCCGGCTCGTGCAGCGCAACCTGCGCAACCACTTCTCCACGCTGGCCGAGGAGATGCAGGAGACGCTGCTCGAATCGGCCCGCAGCGCGCGCCGCGCCGTGCAGGACGACACGTCCGAGCGGGAGCGCCGCGACCGCGAGGCCAAGCGCGAGCTGGACGCCCTCGTCGCCCTCTACCAGCGCGTGCAGGCGCTGGCGGGGGGCCAGGCCCCGCAACTGGGCATCAGCGCATGACCCTCCCCCCACCCGACTCCCCCACCCCTCCCGCCCCTCCCGACTCGCTCGGTGACGAGGTGTGGTCGCTGCTGGAGGAGGCGCTGGTGGTCTACCGGGACAGCCCGCGCGCGGTGGCGTGGCTGCGCGGGCACCGGCAGCGGTTCACCGAGCCGGTGCGGGTGGCGGTGGCGGGCGGGCCGCGTTCCGGCAAGTCGACCGTGGTCAGCGCGCTGATCGGCGAGGAGTTCGCGCCCACCGGGGCGACCACCTGGTACTACGACGGGCAGCAGCCCCGCGCCTGGGTCGGGCACTACGAGGTGCCCGTGGTGCGGCGCGACGGCAGGGCGTTCGTCGACGCGCCGGACGCGGAGCGGGTCGTGGTCCAGTGGCCGTCGCGGTCGCTGCGCGACCTCACCCTGGTGGACACGCCCGGCGGCACGCCGGTCGAGCAGGTGTACGGCGAGGCCGACGCCGTGCTGTACCTGACCCGGCACCTGCACACCGACGACGTGCGGTTCCTGCGCACCGCGCACGACCACCCCGTGGCGCGGGCCGCGCCGGTGAACACCGTGCTGGTGCTGGCGCGCGCCGACGAGATCGGCGGCGGCCGGATCGACGCGCTGTCCTCGGCCAAGCAGATCGCCCGCCGCTACCGGCGCGAAGCGGCGGTGAAGCCGCTGTGCCAGAACGTGGTCGCGGTGGCCGGGCTGCTCGCGGTGGCCGGGCGCACCATCCGCGCCGACGAGTTCGCCGCGCTGTCGGCCCTGGCCTCCCTCGCCCGCACCGAGCTGGAGGACCACCTGCTGTCCGCCGACCGGTTCGTGGGCGACGACTTCCCGGTGCGGCTGGACCCGGCGGTGCGGCGCGGGCTGGTGGAGCGGTTCGGCGTGTTCGGCGTGCGGCTGACCACGACGTTGATCCGCCAGGGCTTCGACACCCAGGTCAAGCTGACCGGTCAGCTCGTGCAGCGCAGCGGTCTGGGCGAGCTGCGCGACTCGATCGGCGTGTACTTCACCGAGCGGCGCGAGGTGCTCAAGGCGCGGTCCGCGCTGCTCGGGCTGGACGTCGTGCTGCGCGCCGAACCCCGTCCCGGCTCGGCCCCGCTGGCGGCGGCCCTGGAGCGCGTCCTGGCCACGGCCCACGACTTCCGCGAACTCCGCCTGCTGGCCGCGCTGCAAGGCGGCCGGACCCGCCTCCCCGACGACCTGGAGCCCGAGGCGTCCCGCCTGGTCGGCGGCCTGGGCACGGACCTGCCGACCCGCCTCGGCATGGAGTACGAGCCCACCGCCCCCGAACTCCGGCACGCGGTCCTGGACACCCTGAACCGCTGGCGCGACCACACCGCCGACCCCACCCTCGACCACGCCCAGCGCCAGGCGGCCGCCGTGGTGGTCCGCACCTGCGAAGCCATGCTGACCCGCCTGGCCACCCAGACCTGAACGCAGAACTCACCCCTCCCGAACCTACGACTCACCCGGCGCGAACTTACGACTCGCGCGAGTCGTGCGTTCGCGCCCCGCGAGTCGTGCGTTCGGGTCAGGTCGTCGCGGTGATCACGGCCCGGACGGCGGCCGAGGGGGTGCGGCGGGGGTCGGTGACCAGGAAGAGGGTGCTGTCGGGGAGTTCGCGGACCCGGTGCAGGGTGCCCGCGTCCAGGTGATCGGCGACCGCCACGCGGGGCAGCACGGCCCAGCCCAGGCCCGCCACCACGCACGAGCGGACGGCCTCGATGCTGCCGAACCGGGTGACGCTCGACGCCGCAGACAGCTCGCGCACGAACCGGTCGCTGTAGGAGCAACCCTCCTCCAGCAGGAAGTACCGGTCGTCGAGCACGACGCCCGGCGCGGACACCAGCTCGATCGGCTCGACGCCGACCGCCGTCACCTTCAACCCCGGCGCGACGACGGTGTCCTCCAGCACCAGGGCGAGGTCGAGCGTGCCGTCGCGGACGCCGGCGAGCGCCTGCCTGGTCCCGGCGGGCGACAGGTGCACGCGGATGCCGGGGTAGCGCATCGCCACGTCGGCCACCCGCTGGGGCAGCCGGTAGGCGCACACGGACTCCGGCGCCGCCAGCCGCACGTCCCCCTCCACGGCGGTGCCGCCGCGCACCGCGTCCCGCAGCCGCTGCTCGGCCGTCAGCACCTCCCGCGCGTGCTCGACGGCCTGCCGACCGGCCTCGGTCAGCCGGGCCCCGGTGGGCAGGCGGTCGAACAGCCGCGCGCCGAGGTGCCGCTCCAGCGCCTTGACCTGGCTGGTCACCGTGGATTGCACGAGGTGCAGCTCGGCCGCGGTGGCGGTGAAGCTGCTCGTGCGCGCGAGCACCAGGAGGGTGCGCAGGAGGCGGGTGTCCACCGGATCGAGGATAGCGATCGAGGTCATCACGGGGAATCGTTGGACTCGATGACGGCACCCGGGGGACCCTGGTCCCATGACCACCGCGACACCCGGTACCCGGCGGGCCGAACCCGCGATCCTCCGCTACAGCGCGTTCAGCAGCGACCCGGCGGGCGGCAACCCCGCCGGTGTGGTGCTGGACGCTACCGGTCTCGACGACGCGGCGATGCTCCGGATCGCCGCCGAGATCGGCTACTCCGAGACCGCCTTCGCCGTCCCCCGCGACACCGGCGGCGAGTACGACGTGCGCTACTTCAGCCCCCTGGTGGAGGTCCCGTTCTGCGGCCACGCCACGGTCGCCACCGCGGTCGCCCTCGGCCGCACCGGCACGCTGCGCTTCCACACCGCGGCCGGCCCGGTGGAGATCGACACCGACGGCGTCACGGCGACGCTGACCAGCGTCCCCACGTCGTCCGAACCCGCCCCCGACGAGGACGTCGCCGCCGCCCTCGCGGCGCTGCGCTGGGACGCCGCCGACCTCGACCCGCGCTACCCCGGGCACTGGGCGTTCGGCGGCGCGCGGCACCTCGTGGTCGCGGTGCGCGACCGGGCCCGGCTGGCCGCGCTCGACTACGACTTCGACGCCCTGGGCGACCTGCTGCGGGCGCGCGGCGCCGTCACCGCGCACCTGGTGCACCAGCGCGACGAGGACACCTTCGACGCCCGCGACCCGTTCCCGGTGGGCGGGGTCGTCGAGGACGCCGCCACCGGGGCGGCGGCCGCGGCGTTCGGCGGTTACCTGCGCGAGCTGGGCCTGGTGACCGCGCCGCGCGTGCTGACCGTCCACCAGGGCGTGGACATGGGCCGGCCGAGCACGCTGACCGTGCGCGTCTCCCCCGACGACCCGCGGGTCGCGGTGACCGGCGCGGCGGTGGCGATCCCCGCGGAGGAGATCCCCGCGGCGGGGACCGCGGACCGGGAGGTCTAGGCGCGTTCCAGCACGACGACCGGGATCTCGCGGTCGGTCTTGGCGGCGTACTCGTCGTAGGCCGGCCACACCTCGGTCATGAGCGCCCACAGCGCGGGCCGCTCCTCGGGGGTCGCCACCCGCGCCCGCGCCCGGAACTCGTCCTCCGCGACCTGGACCTCGACCGAGTCGTCCTCGACGAGGTTCTTGAACCAGGCGGGGTGGTCGGGCGCGCCGCCCTGGGAGGCGACCACCACGTACGCGTCGCCGTGCCGCTGGTAGATCAGCGCGGTGCGGCGCGGCCGGCCGGACTTCCGGCCGGTCGTGGTGAGCAGGAGGGTGAAGACGCCCGGCCGCCACTCGTGGCCCTCGGCGCCGTTCGTCTCGACGTAGCGCTGGATGTGCTGCTTCACCCAGTCGACGGGGCTGTCCACTACTGACATGGCCTCGACGCTACCGAGGTCCGGTCCACCGCGCCGATCACGGAGCGCCGATCACGGAGCGCCGATCACGGAGCGCCGATCACGGATCGGGGCCGCCGGTCGCTGCTCCGCAGTCGCGGCCGGCGGCCCGCACGGGGTGGGACGTCCGCCCGTCACCCCCGGCTCGTCACCGGTCCCCGGCGCGGCCGGGACCGGGACGGCCGCGGCTCGGCAGATCTGGCTCATGCGCTCTCCTCCGTCGCGGGGACTCCACCGACTATGACCGGCGCGGGGGCTGGCAGGTCATGCGAAAGGGGGATGGAAGAGCGTTATGCCCGAGCTCGAACTGCGCCACCTCAGGGCGGTCTGCGCGATCGCCGACGAGGGCAGCCTCACCAAGGCGGCGGCCCGCCTGGGCCTCACCCAGCCCGCGATGAGCGCCCAGCTGCGGACCGTGGAGCGGATCGTCGGCGGCCGGTTGTTCGACCGAACCCCCGCCGGGTCGCCGCCCACGGACCTGGGCAGGCAGGTCGTCGGCACGGCCCGGCTGGTGCTGGACGAGGTCGACCAGCTGGTGTCCCTGGCGCGCGAGCGCACCCGCGGCGCCACGCCCGGACCGCTGCTCGTCGGCGGCGTGCCCACGCTGTTCTTCGGCCGCTTCGTGGAGGAGCTGCGGCGCGCGATCCCCTGCTCGGAGGTCCGCACCGAGATCACGCGGGGCCCCTCGGACCTGCTGGAGCTGCTGGTGTCCGGCCGGGTCCAGCTCGGCGTGTTCGACCGGTTCGAGGGGTTGGAGCGGCGGGAGACGCGCGGCCTGGAGATCCGGCGGCTGGTCAGCGAGCCGCAGTTCGTGGCGCTGCCGGAGACGGACCCGCTCGGCGAGCAGGACGAGGTGGACCTGGCGCAGCTCGTCGACCGCGACTGGGTGTCCCCCGCCGGACGAGCTGCTCGGCAACCGCATCGCGATCTTCACGGCGTGCTCGGCGGCCGGGTTCACGCCCCGGTTCACCCACCACGTGAACGAGGCGAGCACCGCGCGCGGCCTGGTGGCCAACGGCGCGGTGTCGTTCGCGCTGCCGCAGTCCCGCAGCGGCGACGGCATCGTCGTCCGGCCCCTGCGCGGTGCCCCGCTGATGGTGGACCTGATGCTCGCGACGCGGCGGGAGGGACCGGCCGCCGGGCGGGCGCACGACGTGTTCGCCGCCGCCGCGCGGGCGCACCGGGCGCTGCTGCCCCGCAACCCGCGTTACGCGAGGTGGTGGGAGGAGCACCCCGGGGCGCACCGCGAGATCGACGCCGCCCTGGCCCTGGAGCGCCCCGCCGCCGACTGACCCGTCACGCCGCGGCGCGCGCGGCGTCCTCGATGGTCGTGGGCGCGCGGCCGATCAGCTTCTCCAGGTCGGGCCGCACCTCCGACAGCGCGCCGCGGCCGATGTTGACCTCGATGTCGGTCAGCAGCTCGACCAGGAAGTCCGGCAGGCCGAAGCCCCTCAGACCGGCCGCGCGCTCCTCCGCCGTGACCTTGGTGTGCGTGGTGCCGCGCAGCGCGGCCAGCTCGTCGAAGCTCCACGCGCGCGGCCCGGTCAGCTCGTAGGCGACGCCCTCGTGGCCGTCGGTGGTGGCCGCGACGGCGGCGGCCAGCGCCAGGTCGTCCCGGGACGCCGACGCGATCCGCCCGTCGCCCGCGGCCGTCACGACCGGGCCGGGGTTCAGGTAGTTCTCGTGGTACATGCCGTTGCGCAGGAACGTGAAGGCGAGGCCGCTCGCGCGGATCAGCCGCTCGGTGGCGGCGTGGTCGGCGGCCAGCGACAGCGGCGAGGTGTCGGCGTCGGTGACCGACGTGTAGAGCACGTGCCGCACGCCCGCGTCCACGGCCGCCCGCACCGCCGCCCGGTGCAGGTCGAGCCGGTTCGGGCCGTCGGCGGACACGAGCACGAGCCGGTCGACGCCCGCGAAGGTCGAGGTCAGGTCGCCCGCGAAGTCGCCCGGCCGCACCTCCACCCCGGCGTGCTCCGCCTTGCGCGGGTCGCGCGCCGACCCCAGGACCTCGCCGGTCGGGGCGAGCCGCCGGGCGTGCTCGATGATCAGTGAGCCGAGGTGGCCGGTCGCGCCGGTGATCAGGATCGTCATGCCGGCAACGCTAGGTCGAGCGCTAACTTTTCGACAGTACCCACCTTTCGGTGGGGTACTTACGTCGAGGAAAGCCTCCAGGTAGGGTCGGTGCCATGCTGCCCGAGGGTGATGTGTACGACCGCAACTGCCCGTCCCGTGCGATCGTCGGCCACGCCACGAGCCAGTGGGGCAGCCTGGTGCTCGGCAAGCTGCTGGACGGCACGCTGCGGTTCGGCGAACTGCGCCGCGCGGTGACCGGCGTGAGCGAGAAGATGCTGGCCCAGACGTTGCAGGCGCTGGAGCGGGACGGCCTCGTGCACCGCGAGGTGCACCCGGTGATCCCGCCGCACGTGGACTACTCGCTCACCCCGGCGGGTACCCACGTCGCGGAGCGGATCAGGGGGTTGTTCGGGTGGATCCAGGAGAACCTGCCGGAACTGGTGGCGGCCCAACGCGCCTACGACGCGCGGCGGGACGGGAACGTGTGACAGCTCACGCCCGGACATCCGATCTGTACCGATCCGCGCACCCCCGATTCCCGGGAGCAGCCCCTGCGATCCCGGCCAGAGATCGGATCTCCGACGGTCGGCCGAACCCAACAACGGGTGAATTCCAGGTGGGCTTTGCCAGAATGGGCGCCATGACGCAGCCCTTCACGGACGATAGTCACCCGGCCGAGCCCTATCCGGGAGCTCGGCCGGGACACTGCTTCGTGCACCTCGACGGCGCCGGCTGGCCGGTCACCCCCGACCCGGGCGCCGACTCGGGGTGGCGCGTGGCCCCGGACGGCCGCGACCTCGACGAGTGGCTGGCCGAGCACGGCGAACCGCCCCTCGCGGGCCGGATGCCGGTGCTCGCCTACGGCTCCAACGCCAACCCCGCCAAGGTGACCTGGCTGCGGGAGGAACTCGGCCTGACCGGCCCGGCGGTCGTGCTGCGCGCCCGGTGCGAGGGGCTGGCCGCCGTCTGGGCGGCCGGGCTGCGCAAGGTCGACGGGCAGCGCCCGGCGACGCTCGCCGCCGTGCCGGGCGTCGAGGAGGAGCACGCGGTGTGGTTCGCCACCGCGGAGCAGTTGCGGGTGCTCGACCGCTGCGAGGGGCGGGGGCTGCGCTACCGGCTCGTGCGGCTGCGCACCGGCCGGGTGACCCTGTTCGACGGCGGCGTCGTCGACTCCGTGCTCGCCTACACCGGCGCCGGGTCGAGGCGGATGCCGCTGCTGGTCAACGGGCGGCCGGTGCGCTGCGCCGACGTGGACCAGCGGGGCGCGGCGCGGCTGGCCGGGCGGCCCGCCGCGAACGACGGCCTGGACGTGACGCCGGTGCACGGCGACCCGTCCCCCGACGACTGGCCCGACCGCCTCTTCACCTACGGCACGCTCCGCCCCGGCATGGCCGCCTGGCCCCTCGTGGAACCGCTGACCAGCGGTGACCCGGAGCCCGCCCGCCTGCCCGGCACGCTGCACGACACCGGCCGCGGCTACCCGGCGCTGCGCCCCCTCGCCACCACCGACGGCGGCGTCGGCCCCGGCGTGCCCGGCCACGTGCTGCGGCTGGAGAACCCCGAGGACGCCCTGCCCGTGCTCGACGAGTACGAGGGCGACGAGTACACCCGCGTGCGCGTCACGCTGCCCGACGGGCGGGTCTGCTGGACCTACCTGTGGACCGCCGAACTGGACGACATGCCCGTCCTGCCCGACGGTTGGGTCGAGAGCAACCACTGACGCGCCCAATACGGTGAATTGTTGGCAGAACGACCCAACCTCCCGGCCGTTGGGTACGTCCTCCTCACAGGGACCACTCACTGGACCAGGAGGTGGACATGAGACGACCACTCGCGGCAACCGCGGCGGTCGGCGCCCTCGCGGTCGTGCTGTCCGCGTGCGGCGGCGGCGCCCGGCCGGCGGCGAACGAGTCGAGCATCGGGCTCGCGCCGCCGTCCTCGGACGCCACGACCGGCGTCGCGCCGGTGCCGCCGAGCTCGCCGACGACCCAGCCCCCGGCCACGGACCAGGCCACGGCCGGCCCGGCGTCGAACCGCTGCACGGCGGCCGTGCTGGCGGGCGAGGTCCGGCCGACCGACGCGGCCGCCGGCAACCGCTACGCCAAGCTGGTGGTGACCAACAACGGCACGACGCCGTGCACGCTCAACGGCTACAGCGGCCTCCAACTGCTCGACGCCGCCGGGCAGCCGGTGCCGACCGACCTGGAGCGCGAGGCCGACCCGGGTCCGTCGCGGGTGGTGCTGCCGCCGAAGGCGCAGGCCGCGGCGAACCTGCACTGGACGGTCGTGGCCACCGGTGACGAGCCGGTCGAGCGGCCGTGCGAGCCGGAGGCGGCGCGGGCGGCGGCCATCCCGCCGGACGAGACCCAGCCGATGACGCTGGACTGGCACTTCGGCCCGGTGTGCGCCGGGGGACGGATCGCCATCAGCGCGTTCTACGCTGCGTAGGTGATCGAGTCCAACGTCCCCGGCCACGCCGGGGAACTCGCCGTCCGCACCTGGCCCAACCTGGACGCCTCCTGGCTCGCCGTGCTCGTGCACGGGTACGGCGAGCACGGCGGCAGGTACGGGCACGTCGCGGACGCGCTGGTCGAGGCGGGCGCGCTGGTGGTGGCCGCCGACCACGTCGGCCATGGCCGCTCGGAGGGCGAGCGCGCGCTGATCACCGACTTCGAGGGCCTGGTCGCCGACGTCGGCGCCGCGATCGCCTCGGCCGCGTCCGAGCTGCCGCTGGTGCTCGTCGGGCACTCGATGGGCGGCCTGGTCGCGGCGAGGTACGCGCAGCTGCACCCGCCGGCCGCCCTCGTGCTCTCCGCCCCCGTGCTGGGCACCTGGCAGGGCCTGGACGCGCTCGCGCTGCCGGAGGTGCCGGACACGCCGATCGACCCGGACACCCTCTCGCGCGACCCGGAGGTCGGCAAGCGCTACGCCGCCGATCCCCTGGTCTGGCACGGCCCGTTCAAGCGCCCCACGCTGGAGTCCCTGGAGCGGGCCCTCGACGAGGTCAACTACGGCCCGTCCCTGGAGCACCTGCCGACCCTCTGGCTGCACGGCGAGGCCGACGGGCTGGTGCCGCTCGCGGACACCCGCACCGGCACCGACCGCCTGCGCGGCCTGCTGTTCGAGGAGCGCGTCTACCCCGGCGCCCGGCACGAGGTGTTCAACGAGACCAACGCGGCCGAGGTGCTGGCGGACGTGGTCGCGTTCGTCCGGCGGGTGCTGGACCTGGACTGATCACCCGGTCGGGTGGTACCGGAACGCGCTCCGGGTCGAGCGGGTGACCCCCGGACCCGGGCGCGCGTCGCGCGCCCGGGTCCGGGGGGTCGGGTCGGGACCGGGTCAGTCGTCCCAGCCCTCGTCGTCCCCGTCACCGCTGTCGGCGCTGCTCTCCGCACCGCCCACGACCGCGCCGTGCGGACCCGCGAACGCGTACTCGTCCTCGTAGTGCGCACCACCGGGGTAGGACACCGCGCTCACCTCGTAGTAGCCCGCGCCTTCCGACCCGGCGCCCACGAAGCTCTCGTGGAAGTACGCCACGCCGTACTCGTGCGCACCGGCCTGGACCTCGTGGACGAGCGCGCCCTCCGACGAGGCGGCCACGGTGTAGTTCTCGTGCTCGGCGTGGGTGCCGGAATCGGCCGACGCGATGCCCGCGGCTCCGATCAGCAGGGGCAGCGAGACCGCGCCGGCGGCGATGAACCGGATGACACTGCGCATGGGAACCTCCTGGGTGTTTGTGACCATGCGGGAGCCATCGTCACCTCGGCGACACGCCGCCGCCCGCCGCCGACCACATCGGGTGACGTGCTGTTTCGACGTGCCAAAACACGCTGATCAGGGCTCATCACGAGGGGTGTCCGGTAAGCCCTGCTTGTGGGTGACGGCAAAGGGCCGCTGACACCCCCTGTCCGTGTCGTGGACAATTCCGTCCCGACATGGTGGGAGAAGACCTGGAGCTGCTGATCACCGCGGTGGTGGCGGCCGACGACGAGCGGCAGGCGCGCGCGGCCTGCGCCGGCCTGCTGCGCCTGGGCGGGCGGGTGGTGCGCGCCTCCGACTGCTCCGACGAGGAGCCGGGCTGCTGGTCGGTGACGATCAGCAGCCCGAGCGGCGAGCGGGTGGCCCGGAACGTGGCCGCCGCGCTGGCGCGCGCGGTGCGGTCGTACGTCCGGCGGCTGGGCGACGACCTGCCGGTGCCGCGGGTGTCGTGCGAGCCGCCGACGGCGTGGACGGTGCTGGACGACCCGGACCGGCTCGACGGCCTGCTGCCGGGCGCGGAGCGGCTGCTGGTGGAGGCGTGGGTCGGCGGCGACCCGGCGCACCGGGAGGAGGCGGCGGCCGAGCCGGCCGAGCCGGTGGGGGCCGAACGGCCGACCACGCGCCTCCTGCTGCGCGTCGACGTGGAAACGGATCGGGTGGAACGGGCCGAGTGGCGGGCGCGGGCGGTAGCGAGCCGCGTCGCGAGGAATGGCAAGATCACCCGGGTGGCTCCCCTTGGGCACGTACTGAGCGTGCACGTCGACCTCGGTTCGGCGGAAACTTCGGCCGAGGTGGCGCTACAGGACGCCGTCACGTCGCTGGGCCGTTCGGGGTGGACGTCCGTGGAGTGGTCCGAGGGGTCCGCGACCACGCGCTGGTCAGCAGCAGCCCTCCCACCCAGTGGGATCACGGCCCTGGGACTCACAGCGACGCCCGCCTCGGCATTCGTGTGGACGGTGCCCGACTGAGATCCACTTCGCTGAACCGAACGAGTGGATTCCCCATTCCACCCGGTCAGCCGATCTTGCTTGTGGAACGCGAACCCTTGGGTACTACTTTCAACTATAGGAACACCAGCGAAAGCGCAGGAGGGGTCGGTACCCGACATGGCCACCGTCGAAGAAGTCCGCACGGCGATCGCCCAGGCCGTCAGCAAGGCGAACGACAGCATCAACGCCCTGCAACAGGCCGCGGACCTGGCCACGGACGCGCAGGCGCTGCTGAGCCAGACGACCCAGGGCAGCGGCCAGTCCGAGGTCGAGCAGGCCAACGCGCACTTCGCCGAGGTCGCCAACGGCGTCACCGACCTGCAGAACCAACTCCGGGCCGGGATCAACCAGGCCGAGAGCTACAACTCCGGGCTCTGACGTGGCGACGGTGGGCGAGATCAGGGCCGCGCTCGACCAGAGCTGCGAGTACCTCCGCGACGCCTACCGCTGCGTCAGGGAGGCCGGGGAAGCGCTGGACGAGGCGGTCGGGCTGCTGGTCGCCGCGAGCGCGAACCACCCGGAGTCGCTCGTGCCGCCGGAGTTCACCAAGGCCGGTGAGCTGTTCGCCGACGAGCTGGAGCTGATCGTCGGCAGCATCGAGCTGGTCCAGCGCGTGGCCGGGGAGCTGTGACGTGAGCAGGCGCGACGAACGCCGCAGGAGGATCGAGGGCGCCTTCGAGGAGTTCCGCGCGGCGGTCGCCGCCGCGCTGGGCAACGCCTCGCGGGAGCACCGGCTCCTCGCCGACGAGCGCGCCCGCGACATGTTCGAGGTGATGCTGCGCGGCGACGGCGTGGACCGGGCGCTGGACGACCCGCTGCTCGCCGGGGCGCTGGCGAACCCGCTGTTCTCCCAGCAGCTCGCGCGGGCGCTCGTGGACCGGGTCGAGGCGTTCCGCGAGTGGTCCGAGCACGGCCCCGACGAGCTGGCCGCCCTGGTCGACTCGGTCGCCAGGGGCCCGGCGTCGCAGCCGCACGAGTCGTGGCTGGGCCGGCCCGGCACGGCGGACGGCAGCGAGCCCGTGCCGGAGCTGTGGCGCGTCGGCACGGGCGTGGTGCGCAGCGCGCCGGAGCCGCGGCGGTTCCCGGTGGCGGTCCCGCTGCTCGACCACGCGCACCTGCACGTCGCGTCCACGCACGAGAGCCGGCACACCGCCGAGGGGCTGGTGGAGAACCTCCTGCTGCGGGTGCTCAGCCACTTCCAGCCGGGCCTGGTGCACGTCCACGTGTGGGACGTCAACGCGCTCACCGGCTCGCTGCCCGGCCTGTACCCGCTGACCAGGGCGGGTCTGCTCACCGTGCACGACCCGGCCCGGCTGCACGAGCTGCTCGACGAGCTGTCCGACCACATCCGGCGGGTGCACACCGGCGTGCTGGTGGAGGGCCACCAGTCGGTGCGGGCCGCCGGCGGGCGGCGCACCGAACCGTGGCGGGTGGCCGTGCTGTTCGGCAACCGGCGACCGCTGCGCGAGGAGCACCAGCAGCAGCTCCAGCGGGTCGCCCGCAACGGCCTCGCGGCGGGCATCGAGCTGGTCATCGTCGACATCCCGATCACGGTGAACTCGCCGATCGAGACCGTGACGATCGCCCCGGACCAGACCGCGACGTGCACCATGACCGGCGCGCACGTCACCGTGGCGCTGGACCCGCCGTTCCCGCGCGCCGCCGTGCCGCGGGCCTGCGCGGCCATCGCCGACGAGCGGGAGGCCCGCCGCACGCGGCAGAGCACGTTCGCCGACCTGCTGCCCGAGCACCTGTGGCGGGAGTCGTCCGCCGCCGGCGTCGCGGCCCCCGTCGGCCACCAGGACGGCGAGCCGGTGCCGGTGGCGCTGGGCGACACCTCGCCGCACGCGCTGATCGGCGGCCCCAGCGGCTCGGGCAAGACGAACTTCCTCTACGCCATGCTGGGCAGCCTCGCCGCCCGGTACTCGCCCGACGAGCTGGAGCTGTACCTGCTCGACTTCAAGGAGGGCGTGTCGTTCGCGCAGTTCGCGCCGGGTCGCAAGGACCCGACGTGGCTGCCGCACGCCCGGCTGGTCGGCGTGAACGTCAACACCGACCGCGAGTTCGGCGTGGCGCTGCTGGCGTTCCTGTCCGACGAGATGCGCAGGCGGGCGGACGCGGCGAAGCGGCACGAGGTCACCAAGCTGGAGCAGCTGCGCGAGGAGGACCCGACCGGCCACTGGCCGCGGATCGTGGCCGTGATCGACGAGTTCCAGTACATGTTCGGCGAGCGCGACCCGGTCACCGCCCAGGCGACGCAACTGCTGGAGGACGTGGCCCGGCGCGGCCGGTCGCAGGGCATCCACCTGGTGCTGTCGAGCCAGGACGTGTCGAGCATCCAGGCGTTCTGGGGTCGGTCGGCGATCTTCGAGCAGTTCACCGTGCGCATCGCGCTGCCCAAGTCGCGGCGGGTGCTGGCCGACATGAACGACGCCGCCACGGAGCTGCCGCGCTGGCACGCGGTGGTCAACCACGAGTCGGGCGTGCGTCCGGGCAACGAGGTGGCGCGCATCCCGGACGCCACCGCCCGGGGCACGATCGACGCGCTCCAGGCCGAGCTGCACCGCCGCCGGCCGCCCGACCTGGCCGAACCGATCCTGTTCGACGGCAGCAAGGTGCCCGCGCTGGCCACGCTGCCGGACTTCCGGGCGCTGCGGCCGAGCGACGGCAACCCGACCGTGCTGCTGGGCCAGGTCATCGACGTGGCGGGCAGCGCGGCCAAGGTGCGGCTGGCCCGCACGCCGGGGCGCAACGTCGCGGTGCTCGGCTCCATCGCCGCGGAGGCGGCGGCCGTGCTGAACGGCGCGGCGCTGTCCCTGGCCCGCCAGCACGAGCCCGGCGAGGCCCGGTTCAGCGTGGTGTGGCTGGTCGAGGACGCGAAGCCGTTCGCCGAGAGGCTGTGCAAGCAGCTGCACGACGTGGGCCACGAGACGGGCCTGAAGGACCTCAAGGACGTGCAGGCCCTGCTCAAGGAGATCGCCGGGGACATCCAGGTGCGGACGACCGACGAGACGCCCGCCCCGCCGGTTCCCCACTACCTGGTGGTTTACGGCGTGGACGCGGCGCACACCCTCTTGGAGCAGAAGGACGAGTCCAGGACGTCCGGGGTGGACCGGCTGCGCACCGTGCTGCGGCACGGCCCGGAGCACCGCACCCACGTGCTGGGCTGGTGGCGTGGCGTGCAGCGGTTGAAGAACAGCCTGTCGCCCGGCGCCTACGACGACATCGGCGCGTGGGTGGCGTTCGACATCCAGGGCAAGGAGCTGCTGTCGCTCGGTCCGGAGCCGGTGCTGTCGTGGTCGCCCCGACCGCGGCGCGGCCTGTTCTTCGACCGGTTCGAGCACTCGCGGCCCGAGGTCGTCATCCCGTTCGACACCGGGGAGGAACCATGATCAGCCACGTGTCCGCGGTGCCGGCGCAGCGCACCCGCGGGGTGCCCGCCGGAGGTGCTGCCGGAGGTGACGCCGGGGCGGTTCCGGCGGTCTCGGCGGTCGAGCGGTACAAGGAGCTGGTCGGCCTCGCCGCCGAGTCCGTCGACCGCATGCGCGCCCGCGACCGGGACAGGGTCCGCGAGCTGATGGCCCGGCTGGCCGCGTCGCAGGAGCAGGTGGTCGAGGTCGTCGAGCGGGAGAAGCTGGTGCGCGCCGTGGTGCGGGTGCACTGGGAGGCCGTCGTCGAGCTGCTCTGGGAGGAGCGGTGGATGACGATGACCCCGGTGCCCGCGCCGGACGAGTCGGTGCCGCCACGCCCGCAGGAGGAGTACGACGCGGCGATGAACCGCGCGTTCGAGGCGCTGGAGGAGTCGCTCCAGCGGCGCACGCTGCTGCGCCGCAAGAGCGCCTGAGCGGGCCGTCCGGGGGCTAGAAGCCCCAGGAGACGGCGACGGTGTCGAAGTCGAGCTCGGCGTCCGACTTGCGGTAGGTGGCCAGCGCGGCGGCGTTGTCCTTCTCGGTGCCGGTCCACGCGCCGGTGCAGCCCCGCTCGCGGGCCAGCTCGACGAGGGCGCCGACGAGCGCGGTGCCGATGCCGCGCCGCTGGAACGCGTCGTCCACGCCCAGCTCGTAGAGGAACATCTCCACGCCCTTGTCGGGGTGGATGGTCTCCACGCCGGAGGCGAACCCGGCGGGCGCGCCGTCGACGTAGGCGACGAGCAGGTGGTGCCGGTCGTCGGCGAGGAACGCGCGGGTGGCGTCCTCGCGCGGCGGCCCGTCGAACAGGTGGCCCGCGGCCAGGACGGCGTCGAACGACGTGACGCGGCGGATGTCCATGCGCGCGAGGGTAGTCCCCCGGGTGATGATGCGGTCATGCGCGAACTGCCCACCCCCGCCGACGTGGCCGCGGCCGGCCCCGACACCCTGGTGCGCTGGGCCGCCCAGGTCCTCCTGCCCGGCCACTGGCGCGGCGGCGGCGCGGCGTGGGCGCACGGCGACGCGGTGGCCGTGCTCGCGCCCGGCCTGAACCGGCGCGACCGGCTGGTGGCGGTGGGACCGGTGGACGACGTGGCCGTGCTGCTCCGCGCGCACGACCGGCCGGGGGTCACGCCGCTGGTCACCGAGGAGCTGGCGGTCGAGCTGGACCGGCCGGACCGGGTCGTGTTCGGCTGGATGGAGCGCGGCGGGCGGCTGCCGGACGACCCGACCTCCTCGCACGGCGCCCCGGAGTGGCTGGGCGAGGACGAGTGGGACGCCGTCGAGTCGTTGCTGCGCAAGGCCAGCCCTCACTCGTACGTGTGGCCGCACGAACCGGGGCCGCGCCGGTGGGCAGGCATCCGGGTGGACGGCGTGCTCGCGGCCGTGGCGGCGGACGCGTGGTCGGCGCCGGGCGTGGGGTTCCTCGCGGGTGTGGCCACGCACCCCGACCACCGGGGGCGCTCGTTGTCGACGGCCGTCTGCGCGTTCGTCGCCCGGGACCTCCTGGCGGAGCACGGCGGCTGCGCGCTGATGGTGAACGCCGACAACCCGGCCGCCATCGCCGTCTACCGCCGGCTGGGGTTCGCCTACCGGAGCGTGGCGGCCCTGCCCGGCCCGGATCGCGCGGTCGGCGACGTCGCCGCGCCCCGTCCGCCGCGGCACGGCTCCGGGGTCCCCGGAGCCGCCGACTTCCCCCGCCTGCTGCACGCCCACGGCGTCGCGTCCGACACCCCGCCCACCTGGCGGCGCTGACCGGGGACGACCCGGCCGCCCGCGCCCGCGCCGCGCGCCACCTGCGGTCGGCGGTGGTGCACCAGAGCACGGTGTGGTCGGTGACGCCGCACGCCCTGCCCGCCGTCCTGGCCGCCCTGTCCGACCCGCGGGCCCTCGACGTGCGCGGTGACCCGCTCGACTTCCTCGACGAGGTGCTGGACGGCTGCCGACCGGACCGGCGGGCGGAGTTCGAGTCCCTGGCACTGCCCGGGCGCGACGTGGACGGCGAGGTGGCCGCGCTGATCGCCGAGGGCCGCGACGACGAGGTGTACGAGCTCGACGGGCCGGCCGACGCGGTGTGGGCGCGGGCCGTGCCGCGGAGCCGCGGCTAGACCAGTTCGCCGTCGGCGGCGACGACGCGTCCCCCGTGCACGACCAGGGTGCGGGGCGCGCGGTCCATCACGGCGGCGGTGACCGTGTCGCCGGGCACCACGACCAGGTCGGCGGGCGCGCCCTCGGTGAGGCCGAGGGTGCGCCCCAGCACGGCGGCGCCGCCCCGGGTGGCGATGTCCGCGCACATCTCGACCTGGTCGTCCCGGCGGAAGCCGTTGCGGTAGGCGAGCTGCCAGGTCCGGTCGAGCATGTCGCCGTCGCCGTACGGGGACCAGTAGTCGCGGATGCCGTCCTGGCCGAGGCCCAGGCGCACGCCGGCGCGGCGCAGGTCGAGCAGCGGCAGGGGTTCCCGCACGCCCGGCGCGACCGTGGTGACCGCGACGTCGTGCTCGGCCAGCAGGTCCACCAGCTCGCGCCGCCGGTCATCGTCCACAGTGGACAGCGCGAACGCGTGGCTGATCGTGGTCTGCCCGCGCATGCCGAGCGCCGCGACCCGCTCGCAGATCAGCTCGACCTCGAACGCGCCGAGCGAGCCGGCGTCGTGCAGGTGCACGTCCACCCCGCACTGGTGCTTCTCGGCCAGGCCGAACACGAGGTCGAGGTGCCGCACCGGGTCGCGGTCGTACCCGGCCGGGTCGAGGCCGCCGACGAGGTCCGCGCCCGACCGCAGCGCGGCGTCGAGCAGGTCGGCGGTGCCCTTCTCGCGCAGGATGCCGCACTGCGGGAACGCCACCACCTCGACGTGCGCGCGGTCGGCGTGCGCCTCGCGGGCGGCCAGCACGCCGTCCAGCTTGTCCAGCCCCGAGTCGACGTCGACCTGCGCGTGGCTGCGCACGTGCGTGGCGCCGGCGGCGATGGTGCGGCCCAGCGTGCGGGTGGCGCGGTCGGCGACGGACTCCTCGGCGGTGCGCCAGTTCCGGCGGTCGTCGTCGATCAGCTCGGCGAGGCCGGCGCCGGCGCTGTGCGGGCGGAACGGCAGGCCGAGGCGCGTGGAGTCGAGGTGCGCGTGCGCGTCGGTGAACGCGGGCAGCAGCACACCACCGCGCCCGTCGGCCTCGGCGGCGCCGGCGGGGACGTCCAGGTCGGGTGCGGTCGCGGCGATGCGGCCGTCCCGGCAGAGCACGTCGACGGCGGGCGTGCCGGGGACGTTCGGCCACGGCCGCACGGAGCGGATCAGCAGGTCACCGGTCATCCCGCGACGCTAGCCCGGCCGGCGGGAACCCGCCGGCGAGGGTCCGGCCGGGGATCAGCTTGCCGGGGTTGAGCACGCCGGTCGGGTCGAGGGCGCGCTTGACCGAGGCCAGCACGTCCACGCCGAGCGCGCCCACCTCGCCCTCCAGGTACGGGGCGTGGTCGGTGCCCACCGCGTGGTGGTGGGTGATCGTGCCGAGCCCGGCGATGGCCTCGCCGGCTGCGGCCTTGGCGACCTGCCACTGGCGCACCGGGTCGTCGGCGTCGCGGGCGGCGAGGACGGTGAAGTAGAGGGACGCGCCGGTCTCGTAGGCGTGCGAGATGTGGCACATGACCAGGCAGCCGTCGCCGAGCGCGTCGACGAGCGCCCCGCGCACGGCGGTGCGCAGCTCGGAGAGGCGCGACCAGTGCGCGGCGGTCTCCAGGGTCTCGACGCACACGCCGACCTCCACCAGCGCGTCGCGCTGGCGCGGGCCGTTGAACCGGCCGTGCCGCCACGCCTCGCCGAGCGGGGTGCCGAGGCGCACGGCCTCGACGCCGCGCAGGGTCTCCCGCCTGCGGCGCCGGACCTCCTGCCGGTCCCGACCGTGCCAGCCGAGCACGAGCAGGCACGGCTGCCCGATCCCGCGCGCCCCCAGGTAGGCCTTGAGCGCCGTGGTCTTCCAGCCGCCGGCCAGCGCCAGCGACACCTCGCTCTCGTCCACATCGGACAGCCGGGTGACGTCGGCGAGCACGCGCCGCTGGGCGAGGTCGCGCACGACGTCCGCGCCGCGCGCCCAACCGTCCACGAAGAACCCCTCGTAGCGCTCGACCGCCGGGCGCGGGCGCAGCCGCACGCCGACCTCCGTGATCACGCCGAACGCGCCCTCGCTGCCGACGACGAGCTGCTTGAGGTCGGGGCCGGCGGCGGACGCGGGCGCCGCGCCCAGCCGCCACTCGCCCACCGGAGTGCTCAGCCGCACGCCCTCGACCAGGTCCTCGAACCGGCCGTAGCCGGAGGACGCCTGACCGGCCGAGCGGGTCGCGGCGAACCCGCCGACGGTCGCCCGCTCGTAGGACTGCGGGACGTGGCCGAGCGTGAAGCCGTGCGCGGCGAGCAGCCGGTCGGCCTCCGGCGCGGTCAGGCCGGCCTGGAGCACGGCCAGGCGCGACACCGGGTCGACCGAGACGAGCCGGTCGAGCCTGGACAGGTCCAGGGCGATCACCGCGGCCTTGTCGCCGCGCAGGGCCGTGACGCCGCCGACGACGGACGTGCCGCCGCCGAACGGGACCACCGCCACGTCGTGCTCGACGCAGGTCTCCAGGACCTCGGTGACCTGCTCGGGCGTGCCGGGCAGCACGACGGCGTCGGGCACGGCGAGGTCGCCGTCACCGCGCTGCCGCAGCAGGTCCAGGTAGGACAGGCCGCCGGCGCGGCCGAGGCGCGAGCCGGGGTCCACCCGCACGTGGCCGGGGCCGACGACGGCGTCCAGCGCGGTGCGCGCGGCGTCGCCCAGGGCCGAGTCGGGCACGGCGGGCGTGCGCGCCGGCGTGACGGCCCCGGCGCCGGCCCCGATGCGTGCGCGGAGCCACTTCAGGGCGTGCGGCGGCACGTGGGCCTGCTCGGTGGTCCACCGGCCCCGGAGGGTGTGGTCGATGCGCTCGGTCACCGCTACAGTGTGACACATGACGTCTCAACGTCACAGTGATGACGCGCTCCTCGACGCGGCCCGCGACTGCGTGGTCGAGGTGGGGGTCCGCCGCACCACGCTGACGGACATCGCGAAGCGCGCCGGCGTGAGCCGGATGACCCTCTACCGCCGGTTCCCCGACGTCGGGACGCTCGTGCGCGCCCTGATGACCAGGGAGTTCACCCAGCTGCTCGGGCGCATCGAGGTGACCGGGGCGACCGCGCGGGAACGGTTGGTCGACCAGGCCGTCACGGGCATCCGGCTGCTCGCCGCCGACCCGCTGATGCGGCGCGTGCTCGACCTGGACGCCGAGCTGATGCTGCCGTACCTGGTGCAGCGGCTCGGCAGCACGCAGAAGCTGGTCGAGCAGTTCCTGACCGCGCGGATCGCCGAGGGGCACGCCGACGGGTCGATCCGGGCGGGGTCGGCCGCCGCGCAGGCGCGGCTCGTGCTGCTGACGACGCAGTCGCTGGTGCTGTCGATCCGGCCCGCGACCACGGACCTGGACTTCGCCGAGCTGCTGGCCGAACTGGCCGCCTACCTGGACGCGGCCCTGTCGTGACCACGCCCCCGACCACGTCGCTGAACGCGTCGCGCCGCACCCGCGACCTCGACCACGTCTCGTCGACCGCCGTGGACCTGCTCGTCGTGGGCGGCGGGGTGACGGGCGCCGGCGTGGCGCTCGACGCGGCGTCGCGCGGCCTGTCGGTGTGCCTGCTGGAGGCGCACGACCTGGCGTTCGGCACGTCGCGGTGGTCCAGCAAGCTCGTCCACGGCGGTCTGCGCTACCTGGCGCAGGGCGAGGTCGGCCTGGCCCACGAGAGCGCCGTGGAGCGCGGCATCCTGATGACCCGCACGGCACCGCACCTCGTGCGCACCCTGCCGCAGCTCGTGCCGCTGCACGGCCGCTCGCACGACCCGCTGGTGATGGCGGGCCTGCGCGCGGGCGACGTGCTGCGCCGCGCGGCCCGCACCCCGTCCCGCGTGCTGCCGCCACCGCGCCGCGTGCCCGCCGCCGAGGCCCTGGCCCTCGCGCCCGGCCTGCGCCGCACCGACCTGCGCGGCGGCCTGCTCGGGTTCGACGGCCAACTGGTCGACGACGCCCGCCTGGTCGTCGCCCTGGCCCGCACCGCGGCCGGCTTCGGCGCGCGGATCGTCACCCGCGCCCGCGTGGACGCCCTGACCCCCTCGGGCGCCTCGGCCACCGACACCCTGACCGGCGAGTCGTTCACCGTGACGGCGCGCGCGGTCGTCAACGCGGCGGGCGTGTGGGCGGGCGGGCTGGTGGACGTGGACCTGCGCCCGTCGCGCGGCTCGCACCTGGTCCTGGCCGCCTCCGCCCTCGGCCTGACCACCACGGCCCTGACCGTCCCGGTGCCCGGGACCCGGAACCGCTTCGCCCTCCTGCTCCCCCAGCAGGACGGCCGTGTCTACGTGGGCCTGACCGACGAGCCGGTGGACGGCCCGATCCCCGACGTGCCCGAGGTCCCGCGCTCCGACGTCGACTTCCTCCTGGGGGTGGCGTCCTCGGTCCTGGACCGCCCCCCGACCCGGTCGGACGTCCTGGGCTCGTTCGCCGGCCTGCGCCCCCTCCTGGCGGGCGCGGGCGCGAGCGCGGACCTCTCCCGCCGCCACGCGATCATCAAGCGGGACAACGTGACCACGGTCGTGGGCGGCAAGCTCACCACCTACCGCCGCATGGCCGCCGACGCCGTGGACGCCACCGCCCTCACCGCCGCCCGCAGCCGGACCGCCACCCTCCCCCTGGTGGGCGCCGGCGCTCCGACGGGCCCCGCCCACCTGACCCCCCGCTACGGCGCCGAAGCCGCCGAGGTCGCCAGGACGGGCGAGGTGACGTGGGCGGTCCACCACGAGGGCGCCCTCGACGCGGCCGACGTCCTGGACCGCCGGACCCGCACGGGCCTGGTCCCCGCCGACCGCGCGGCAGCCGAACCGGACGTGACCCGCCAAGTGGCAGAAGCCCTGTCCACCCTCCCCTGACCCGAGAGTCCACCCTCCAGGTCGCGAGGGTCCAACGCTCAAGTCGCGAGAGTCCGACGCTCGGGGCCTCTGAGTTCTTTACTCGCGAGTGAAGAACCCACCGTGCCCCGGGGTTGGACTCTCGCGACCTGGAGGGTGGACTTTCGGGGTGGGGAAAGGGGGCCTCCCGTGTGGAGGCCCCCTTCGAGGTGGTGTTACTCGCCGATGATCGGCTTCGCCGCCTTCGGGGGCTCCTCGATCAGGGCTTCGCCTTCGAGGCGCACCTTGCGCTGGTGGTCCTTGCCGTCGCCGCCCTGGGGCGGGGCACCGCCCATCATCGGCGCGCCCATCATGCCCATGCCGCCGCCGGGACGACCGCCGCCGGCCGCCGCCGCCGCGCCCGCGGCACCCGCCGGGGCACCGCCGGACGCGCCCATGACGCCGGACGAGCCGCCCGCCTGGAGGGTCTGGCCGCCGGCACCCGCGCCGGCCGCGCCACCGCCGCCGAAACCGCCGCCACCACCACCGGCGAAGCCGCCGCCGCCACCGCCGCCGAAGCCACCGCCCGCGCCGCCACCGCCACCGCCACCGCCACCGCCGACGTTCGGGGTGTGGGGCAGGTCGGGCGTCGCCGGGCGGACCGGGGGCACGTACGCGCCGCCGAGACCGGAGGTCGCGTTGGTCGCGTGCGTGGTGCCGCTCGGGTACGGGAGCGTGTTCGGGCCCGTGGAACCGCTGTCCGGGACCCATCGACCCGGCTCCCAGTGACCACCGGAACCGCCGGAGCCGCCACCGGGACGCGAGCCGGTCGAGCCGCCGGAACCGCCCGAGCCGGGGTAGCCGCCCGAGCCGGGGTAGCCGCCGGAGCCGGGGTACTGGCCGCCACCGGGGTACTGGCCACCGGGGTACGAGCCACCGCCACCGCCCACCTGCGGCGGGCGGCTGACCACGGGACCGCTCGGCCCGCCGGGGTAGTACCCGCCACCACCGGCGGCCGGGGCCTCCGGGCCGTAGCCCACGCCGACCTGCGGCGGGCGGCTCACCACCGGACCGGCCGAGTGGCCGCCCGAACCCGACGGGTTCGTCGACCCGCCCGGGTTGTTGGTGTACCGGTCGTTCGCGCCGCGGTCCATGTCCCGCAGCTGCCCGTCGGTCAGGCCGAGCCCGCCCTGGCTGAGCCGCGGACCCGAGCCGCCGCCGCCCGACGCGCCCTTGTTCGACGACGTCATCGCGGTGATGGCCTGGAGGATCTGCTTGGCGGTCTGCGCGATCGAGGACACCGACTTGATCAGGTCGATGAGCTTCTTGAGCGAGTTGCCGAGCTTCTGGAGGAAGTCGGCGAGCTTCTTGGCGTAGTTGCACGCCATCTGCACGATGTCCGCGATGGCGCCCGCGATGGCCGCGCCGAACGTGAGGAACGACGCCGCCAGCCACTGGATGATCTTCATGACCATGTCGGACACGGCCTGGCTGATCAGGTCCATGATGGTCTTGCGGACGGTCGCGACCAGCTCGCCCGCGCCCTTGGCGGCCTGCGAGATGCCCTTGGTGGCCTTGGCCAGGGTCTCCAGCCCGGCGGCGTGCTTCTTGCTCGCCGCGCGGTAGCCGTCGGCGGAGCGGCCGGCCCAGCCCTTCGTCTCCTGCACCGACGTGCGCCGGTAGTCGGCGACGATGCCCTCGATCTGCTTGGACGCCGACAGCCAGCTGTCGGACATCTTCTTGATCGACTCCGGGCTGCCGAGCAGCGCGTCGAACGGCTCGCGCAGGAAGTCCACGTGCTGGATCGCCCAGCTGAACCCGGCGGACAGGAAGCCCGACAGGGGGTTGGACGCCAGTCCGACGATGCCCATGGCGGTGTTCGCCATGCCCAGCCCGGCCTGCACCCAGTCGCCGCGCTCGACGGCCGCGACGGTGCCCTGCACGTCGCCGATCAGGTACGACGGGTCACGGCCCTGCGTCGTGCTCGCCTGCGTGGTCATCCGCGCGCCTTTCCGGTGAACCCGAACGCGTTGTCCAGGTCGACGTTCTCGTAGAGGTCGGCGACCTCCTTGAGGCCCTGGCACATGTCGGCGATGGTCTCGGTGGCCTGGCCGAGGATGTCCTGGGAGTTGCCCGCCGCCTTCAGCAGGAACTCCGCCAGGAACGACCCGAACACGCCGAACGCCTCGCTCGACAGCGACGGGTCAGCGGTCTTCGTCGCCGAGAGCATCCGCTGCGTCAACTGGTCGACCGTGCCGGCGTGCGCCCGGATCTGCTCCGGGCTCACGTTGAACGCGTCGAACATGGTCGTCTACCCCCTGCTCAGGCCATGACATCGGGTGGGTTGGTGAAGTAGTCGTCGTCGGGCCTGGTGTCCCGACGCTGGATCTCCGGCTCCGGTTCCACGGCGTCCGTGCCGTCACCCGAATAGCCGTTCGGCATCTTCGACTTCACGAAGTCCAGCGCCGGACCGTCACCGAACGACTCCGACATGATCTGGACGACCTGGCCCGCCGCGGCGCGCTGCGCCTGGGCGACGGCGGTCATGATCGCGCCGGAGACGCGCTCGGGGTCCTCGCCCCGCAGCTGCGGCCGCAGGACCAGGTTCGTCAACGCCCCCGAGGCGTTGACGGTCACGGTGATCAGGCCGTCCGGCGAGGTGGCGCTGCCGCCGACGTCGCCGAGCTGCTCCTGCACCGCGGTGGCGCTCTGCTTCGCCTGCTCGATCTTCTGTCCGTACTGCGCGAGCCACTGGTCCGGCTCCATGGTCACCCCTCACGGCAACGGGGCTTGCGGCCCTACTGCGCATTCGAGTCGTCGAGAGTCGATTCGGTTCCGAGCTCCGTATCGTTTCACCGAATCGTGATTTGCGGGTCGACCGGGCGGAGGTGCGTCCGGTCGGCCTCGTGTGTGAACTGTTTACTTGCCGATCTGTTGGGTTTTCGCAACACTTCGTAGCATGAGTCCGGTGCGCCGAGGCCCCGGGCAACCCATCCACAACCGGATAGGGGTGCTCCGGGTCGAACGGGGTATGACGAGGGCGGGGCTCGCCCGGGCCGTGGAGGTCAACCCGCAGACGATCGGCGCGCTGGAGCGGGGCGACCAGTACCCGAGCCTCGACCTGGCGCTGCGGATCTGCGAGGTCTTCGGGCTGCCGGTGGAGGCCGTGTTCAGCCGGAGCCCGTTCGAACCGCTGTCGACCCAGGTCTACCGCTAGAGCGGGCCGAGCCGGCCCAACAGGAGGAGAGGCACCGTGGCACAGGGGGTGCTGGAGATCGACCGCGTCTCCAAGCGCTACGGGGAGGTCGTCGCGCTGGCCGACATGACCTTCGACGTGCGGGCGGGCGAGCTGTTCGGGTTCGTCGGCAGCAACGGCGCCGGCAAGACCACCACCATGCGCATCGCGCTGGGCGTGCTCGCCGCCGACTCCGGCGAGATCCGCTGGAACGGCGCGCCGGTCACGTTCGGGACGCGCAGGCGCATCGGCTACATGCCCGAGGAGCGCGGCCTCTACCCGAGGATGAAGGTGCTCGACCAGCTGGTCTACCTGGCCGAGCTGCACGGCATGTCGACGAACGCGGCGCACCGCTCGGCGGAGGACTGGATCGGCCGCCTGGGCCTGCGCGACCGGCGGCACGACGAGGTGCAGAAGCTCAGCCTGGGCAACCAGCAGCGCGTGCAGCTCGCCGCCGCCCTGGTGCACGAGCCGGACGTGCTGGTGCTCGACGAGCCGTTCTCGGGCCTGGACCCGGTGGCGGTGGACGTGATGAGCCAGGTGCTGCGCGAGAAGGCCGCCACCGGCGTGCCCGTGGTGTTCTCCAGCCACCAGCTGGACCTGGTGGAGCGGCTGTGCGACCGGGTCGGCATCGTGCGCGCGGGGCGGATGGTCGCCTGCGGCCCGGTGGACGAGCTGCGCGCGGGCGGGTCGGCGAAGCTGGTGGTCGACGCGCCGCTGGCCCCGCCGGGCTGGGCCGACGCGCTGCCCGGCGTGCGGGCGTCGTCGGTCACGGGCGGTCGCACGGTCCTCGACCTCGCCCCGGACGCCGACGACCAGGTGGTGCTGCGCGCGGCCCTGGACACCGGTCCCGTGCACGAGTTCTCCCGGCAGCGGCCGTCGCTGACCGAGTTGTTCCGCACCGTGGTGACCGAGGAGAGCGCGGCATGAGCGACCTGACCCCGGGCCGGGCGGTGTTCCTGGTCGCGCGCCGGGAGTTCCTGGTCAAGGTGCGCACCAAGTCCTTCCTGTGGGGCACGCTGGTGATCGTCGCCGTGATGGCGGGGTACGTGCTGCTCCAGGCCGTGCTGTTCGACGGCGCGGACCGCGACCGGGTCGCGCTGAGCGGCCAGGCCACCGTGCTCGCCGAGCCGCTCAGGCAGACGGCGGCGTCGTTCGGGCGCGAGGTGGAGGTCGTCGACGCCGGCGACCCCGCCGCGGCCGAGGAGCGGGTGCGCTCCGGGGACGTGGACGCGCTCATCAGCGGGGCCCCGGACGCGCTGCGGGTCGTGGTCGAGGAGTCGCTGGGCGACGAGCTGCGCACCGTGATCGACCTGATCGTGAAGCAGCAGGTGCTCGACGCGCAGCTCGCCGAGGCGGGACTGGACCCGGCCGAGGTGGCGGAGAACGTGGCCGAGGCGGGCGTCGAGGTGGTGGCGCTGGAGCCCGGCGACGCGGCGGACGGGCAGCGGCTCGCGATCGGCCTGGTGATCGCCGCGCTGCTGTACTACTCGCTGCTGGTCTACGGGACGATGGTCGCGCAGGGCGTGGTGGAGGAGAAGTCGAGCCGGGTCGTGGAGATCCTGCTGGCCGCGCTGCGGCCGTGGCAGCTGCTGCTGGGCAAGGTCGTCGGCCTGGGCGCGGTGGGGCTGCTCCAGCTCGTGCTGATCGGCGGCATCGGCCTGGGCCTGGCGTCGTTCTCCGGCGTGGTCGACGTCGCGGGCGTGGCCGGCGGCGCGCTGGCCGCCGGCGTGCTCTGGTACCTGCTGGGGTTCTTCCTCTACGCCGTGGTGTTCGCCGCCGCCGCGTCGCTGGTGTCGCGGCAGGAGGAGTTGCAGTCGGTGCTGACGCCGATCAGCATGACCGTGGTCGTGGTGTTCCTGGTCGGCTTCAACCTGATGATCGCCGACCCGACCGGCACGACGGTCGCGGTGCTGTCGGTGCTGCCGCCGTTCGCGCCGATCCTGCTGCCGGGCCGGATGGCGATGGGCGTGGCGCCGCTGTGGCAGGTGCTGCTGGCGGTCGTGCTGGCGCTGGCCGCCGTCGCCGCGATCACCTGGCTGGGCGGCAGGGTCTACTCGAACGCCGTGCTGCGCACCGGGGCGCGGGTCCGGCTGCGGGACGCCCTGCGGTGATCGGCCGCTGATCGCCCGGTACCGGGCGGGCGCCTCCCGGCGCTCGTGCGCCCCGTCCGGGTCGAACCTGCGGCCCTGCGCGACCGGGTCGGACCACCCGGGAGCAGGGGCGGCATGCGCACCGCTGTCGGCGCCTTCCCCGGCCGGGGCCGCATTCAGTCCGCAGTGGACGTTTCGGTGGGCACGACGGAAGAGGCCCGCACCGGCGGGGTGCGGGCCTCTTCCGTGGAGCGGGGTGCGTCAGCGCTGGTCGAGCGGCACGAAGTTCCGCTCCGCCGCACCGGTGTAGACCTGCCGCGGGCGGCCGATCTTGGTGGCCGGGTCGTTGATCATCTCGCGCCAGTGGGCGATCCAGCCGGGGAGGCGGCCCAGGGCGAACAGCACGGTGAAGAACTTCGTCGGGAAGCCCATCGCGCGGTAGATGAGGCCCGTGTAGAAGTCCACGTTCGGGTAGAGCTTGCGCTCGACGAAGTAGTCGTCGGCGAGCGCCGTCTCCTCGAGGGCCTTCGCGATGTCCAGCAGCTCGTCGGACGCGCCGAGCTTGCCGAGGATCTCGTCCGCGGTCGTCTTGATGATCGCGGCGCGCGGGTCGTAGTTCTTGTAGACCCGGTGGCCGAAGCCCATCAGGCGGACGCCGTCCTCCTTGTTCTTGACCTTCTTCACGAAGGCGGAGACGTCACCGCCCTCGTTGCGGATCTTCTCCAGCATGTCGAGCACCGCGCTGTTCGCGCCGCCGTGCAGCGGGCCGAACAGGGCGTTGATGCCGGCGGAGATCGAGGCGAACAGGTTGGCCTCGGACGAGCCCACCAGGCGCACGGTGGAGGTGGAGCAGTTCTGCTCGTGGTCGGCGTGCAGCACGAACAGCAGGTCCAGCGCGCGGACCAGGTCGGGGTCCACGTCGTACGGCTCGGCGGGGAAGCCGAACGTCATGCGCAGGAAGTTGTCCACCAGCCCCAGGGAGTTGTCCGGGTACAGGAACGGCTGGCCCACCGACTTCTTGTAGGCGTAGGCCGCGATGGTGGGCACCTTGGCCAGCAGGCGGATCGTGGAGATCTCGACCTGGTTGGCGTCGAACGGGCTGAGGCTGTCCTGGTAGAACGTCGACAGCGCGGACACCGCCGAGGACAGCACGGGCATGGGGTGCGCGTCGCGCGGGAAGCCGTCGAAGAACCGCTTCAGGTCCTCGTGCAGCAGGGTGTGACGGCTGATCTTGGAGGAGAACTCCTCCAGCTGGGCCTGGGTGGGCAGCTCGCCGTAGATGAGGAGGTAGCTGACCTCGAGGAAGTTCGACTTCTGGGCGAGCTGCTCGATCGGGTAGCCGCGGTAGCGCAGGATGCCCGCGTCACCGTCGATGTAGGTGATCTCGGAGGAGCAGGACGCGGTGTTGACGAAGCCGCTGTCCAGGGTGACCAGACCAGTCGTGGCCAGGAGCTTCCCGAGGTCGATACCGGGCGCACCCTCGGTGGCCGGTACTACCTTCATCTCGTGCTCTCCGCCCGGATGGCGCAGCGCGACGGTACGGGTGTCGTTCGGCGCAGTCGTCGCGTCGGGCATGCAGAGTCCCTCTCACGCTAGGGCGGGGCGGCTCGTGCGGGTCTCGCACGCCTGCGCGCAGGGGCGGATGTGGCCTTGCCCCGCACCGCAGCACCACCCCGTTGGGGTCCTGTCGGTTTTCCCACGCTAGTCAGCGGACGACCCCCACCACAGCCGGGTGTGAACCGATTCTGCGAGATGGGACCGGCATCACACGCGGTCGCGCGGGTGACTGGCGTGCCCACCCACCGTAACCCGTGGCGCGTGTTCGTCCACCTCACGAGGGGTGAGAGCTAGGTCATCCCAGCTCGTGCCGGAACGGCGGCTCGGCCCCCGCGCGCGAGCACGTGACGGCCGCCGCGGCGCCCGCGAAGGCCAGCGCGGCGCGCCACGCGTCGGCGTCCAGACCGCGCACGGCCTCGACCGACAGCGCGTCGTGCTCGTGCAGCCAGGCCAGCAGCGCGCCCTGCACGGTGTCGCCCGCGCCGATGGTGTCGACGACGTCGACGGGCGTGGGTGGGACGTGGATCACGTCGCCCCCGGCGATCAGCGCGGCCAGGCCGTCACCGCCGCGGGTGAGCACGACGGCCGCCGGCCCCGCGCCCTGCCACACGCGGACGACGTCGAGCACCTCGTCCTCGCCGGCGGTGTCCGGGAGGTCCGCCAGCCAGCGGGCGTCCTCGACCGAGACCTTGAGCAGGCCGACGTGCGGCAGCCACGAGTCGTAGCGGTCGCGGTAGGCCACCGGGTCGTGGATGAGGCCGGCCCGGATGTTGGGGTCCAGCACGGTGAGCGCGCCGCGCTCGGCCTCGCGCCACAGCACGCGCTCGTAGGTGCTCGCGCCGGGCTCCAGCACGAGCGACAGCGTGCCGAACGACACGGCCCTCGTGCCGGCGGGCAGCGGACCGGGGTCGGTCACCTGCCGGTCGGCGGTGCCCTCCACGTAGAACGAGTAGCGCGCCGACCCGTCGTCCGCGAGGCCCACGACGGCGAGCGTCGTCGGCTCGTCGCCGCGCTGCACGAGGTCCGTGCGCACGCCCGAGGCGTGCAGGCGCTCCACGAGCCGGTCGCCGAACAGGTCGGACGACACCCGCGACAGGAAGCCCACGGGCGCGTCGAGCCGCCCGGCGGCGACGGCCACGTTGTAGGGCCCGCCCCCGAGCCGCGGCGCGAGGTTCCCCTCGGGCGTGGGCACGAGGTCGACCAGCGCCTCACCGGCAACCACGATCACGACTGGCTCCGTTCTCTCCGCAAACCGTCCAGCAGCAGTTCACCCAGGGCGGTGAACGCCTCGGCGTCGGACACACCCGCCCGCCTGGTCAGCACCCCGGTCTGGATGCCCTCGATCAGCAGCCCGGCCATCTCGGCGACGAGCGTGGCGTGCACCTCGCGGAACACGCCCTCGCGCACGCCCTCCTGGATGAACTCCCGGATGCGCTCGGCCGCCGCCCGCGCGTTGCGCTCGTAGGTCGACCGGGTGGGCGCGAACGCCGCGACGTCGCTGATGAACTGGGCCGACGCGCGCCGCAGCTCCTCGGCCGCGCCGGCGAGGTAGGTGCCGACGCGGGCGCGCACGTCGCGGACGCCCTCGATCCGGGCCTCGATGCGCTCGGCGGCGCCCTTGAAGTACCGGCCGACGACGCGGACGGCGAGCTGCTCCTTGCTGGCGGCCAGCGCGTAGAGCGTGGACTTGGAGCAGTGCAGGCGGGCGGCGAGGTCGTCGAGGGTGAAGTGCGCGAAGCCCTCGGCCAGCACCAGCGCCTCCAGCCGCGCCAACAGCTCCACCTGCCGGGGCGTCAGGGGTCTGCGCGCGATCGAGGTCATGGTTGCGACTCTGTCACACTCCCTCGGTACAGTACTGGAGTACGTCCTGGAGTACTGAGCCGAGTACACCTGTCCGGAGGTCGACGATGCCCGCCGAACGCCTGCTCCCCACCACCGAGGCCGAGGACCTGCTCGCCCTGGTGCGCGAGATCGCCCGCGACGAGCTGGCCCCGCACGCCGCCGAGGCCGAGGAGCACGAGCGGTTCCCGCGCGACGAGTTCCGCCTGCTCGGCAAGACCGGGCTGCTGGGCCTGCCCTACCCGGAGGAGTTCGGCGGCGGCGGCCAGCCGTACGAGGTGTACCTCCAGGCCCTGGAGGAGGTCGGCTCCGCCTGGATGTCGGTCGGCGTCGGCCTGTCCGTGCACGTGATGTCCGCCTACGCGCTGGCGACGTTCGGCACGGACGAGCAGAAGGCGCGCTGGCTGCCCGACGTGCTGGGCGGCGACCTGCTGGGCGGCTACGCGCTGTCCGAGTCGCACGCCGGGTCGGACGCCGCCGCACTGTCCACACGGGCCGTGCGCTCGGGCGGGGGCTACACCGTCACCGGCACGAAGGCGTGGATCACGCACGCCGGCGTCGCCGACTTCTACACGCTGATGGCGCGCACCTCCGACGACGGCGGCCGGGGCGTCAGCTGCTTCCTCGCCCCCGGCAGGGCGGACGGCCTCACCGCCGCCGCGCCCGAGCGCAAGATGGGCCTGACCGGCTCCCCGACGGCGCAACTGGTGTTCGACGGCGTGCACCTCGACGAGGACCGCCTGATCGGCGCGGAGGGCGACGGCATGAGGATCGCGCTGTCCGCTCTGGACTCGGGCCGCCTGGGCATCGCCGCCACCGCGGTCGGCCTGGCGCAGGCGGCGCTGGACGAGGCCGTGGCCTACGCGAAGACCCGCACCCAGTTCGGCCGCCCGATCATCGACTTCCAGGGCCTGGAGTTCCTGCTCGCCGACATGGCCGCCGCCGTGGAGTCGGCGCGGGCCACCTACCTGTCCGCCGCCCGCCGCCGCGACCGCGGCCTCCCGTTCCGCCGGCAGGCGGCGATCGCCAAGCTGGTCTGCACGGACGCCGCGATGAAGGTGACGACGGACGCCGTGCAGGTGCTGGGCGGCGCGGGCTACACGCGCGACTTCCCCGTGGAGCGGTACATGCGGGAGGCCAAGGTGCTGCAGATCTTCGAGGGCACCAACCAGATCCAGCGCCTCGTGATCGGGCGCGAACTGCGGAAGTAACGGTCCGGCGGGCGTCCCATCGCGGTAGGACGCCCGCCGGACCACCGTCACCCGGAGCGGTTCACTCCGAGTGGAACGGGCTCTGGACGACCTCCCGGCCGTTCTCGTAGCGGTACACCTCGCGGCCGTCGACGAAGACGTTCGTCGCCCGGCTCATCACGTCCAGCGGGTCGCCCGACCAGATGACGACGTCGGCGTCGAGCCCCGGCCGCAGCGACCCGACCCGGTCGTCCAGGCCCATGATGGCCGCCGGGTTGACCGTGATCGACTCCAGGCCGACCTTCGGGTCCAGGCCCTCCTTCACCGCCAGCGTCACCTGGTGCACGAGGAAGTGGATCGGCACGACCGGGTGGTCCGTGGTGATCGCGATCCGCACCCCGGCGCGGGCGAGGATGCCGGGGTTGCGCAGCGAGCGGTTGCGCACCTCGACCTTGGAGCGGCTGGTGAACAGCGGGCCGATGATGACCGGCACGTCCTTCTCGGCGAGCAGGTCGGCGATCAGGTGGCCCTCGGTGCCGTGGTTCACGATCAGCCGGTAGCCGAACTCGTCGGCCAGCCGCAGCGCGGTGGCGATGTCGTCGGCGCGGTGGCAGTGCTGGCACCACGGGAGTTCACCCGAGAGGACCTTCGCCAGCACCTCGGACGTGGTGTCCCGGTCGAACGGCCCGTCGGCCGCGTCCCGCCTGGCCACGTAGTCCTGCGCCTTGGTGAGCGCGTCGCGGATGACCGCGGCCACCCCCTGGCGGGTGGACGGCAGCTTCTTCTGGTCGCCGTAGACGCGCTTGGGGTTCTCGCCCAGCGCGCTCTTGACGCTCACCGGGTTGCGCAGCAGCATCTCGTCGGCCGTGCGGCCCCAGCACTTCACGGCCACGGTCTGGCCGCCGATGACGTTGCCCGACCCCGGCTTGACCACCGCCGTCGTCACGCCGCCGGCCAGGGCGTCGGCGAAGCCCTGGTCGGCGGCGTTGATGGCGTCCAGCGCGCGCAGCCGCGCGCCGTTGGGGTCGGTCATCTCGTTGGTGTCCTGCCCGGCCCAGCCCTCGCCCTCCTCGTGCACGCCGAGGTGGCCGTGCGCCTCCACGAAGCCGGGCAGCACCCACGAACCGGTCGCGTCGACGACCCGCGCGTCGTCGGGGACCTCGACGTCCGCGCCGACCGCGACGATCTTGCCGTCCCCGATCAGGACCGTGCCGCCGTCGATCGGCTCACCGGCCACCGGGACGACGTACCCACCCGTGATTGCGACGCTCATAGTTAGCGACGCTAACGGCCTAGGCCAGCGGGCGCAAACCCCAACGTCCCGCCCACGACTCGCCGGGCTCCAGCCACAGCAGGTCGACGCCCGAGTTCAACGCGTCCGGCGGGCACGTCATGGGCTCGATCGCCACCGCGCGCCCCCGGCCGGGGTAGTCGTCCGGCGTGTAGACCTGCACCCACTTGAAGTCGGGGTCCGCCCACATCTCGACCGCGCCGGACGGCCCGCGCAGCACGTGCCGCACCAGCCCGTCGACCGGCTCGCAGCCGCCGAACGCGGTGTCCAGCCGCACGCCCTCCAGCAGCCGCGCCACCCGGAAGTCGTACTCGGTCTCCTCGACCGGGACGGCCGGGCCGTTGGGGATCATGGTCCCGGGGTCCACCGGCAGCACGGTCGTCGCGGCCAGCGACAGCGACGTCTCGTCGGTCTCGGACGCCCCGGCCCGCGGGTACGGGTGGGTGCCGACCCCGAACGGGGTGCGCTTGTCCCCCACGTTGGTGACGCCGTGCGAGACGGTCAGGCCGTTCTCGTCCAGCGCGTAGCTGATGGTGGTGCGCAGCTCGACCGGCCAGCCGAGGCCCGCCACCGGCGTCTCCAGCGACAGCAGGGACCCGGTGTGCTCCACGACGCCCCAGATGGCGTGGCGCACCAGGCCGTGGATGGCGTTGCCCCGCGCGGGCTCGCCGATCTCCAGCTGGAGCTCCTCGCCGTCGAGCGTCCACTTGCCGCCCGCCGTGCGGTTGGGCCACGGCACGAGCACCGCGCCGCTGCCCATGGGCGGTTGGTCGTCGTACGTCTCCACGTACGGCACACCGTTGACCTCGTAGGACTTGAGTCCGGCACCGTTCGGTGCGATGACGGCGCGCGCGGCGCCGTGGGCGATCTCCAGCATGGGTCAGGAGCGTATCCGCTCGACGAAGTAACTAGACCGGTCTCTATAGTAAAGCATGCCACGACGGACCGACACGCGACAGCGGATGGTGCGCACCGCCGCCGACCTCTTCCGCGCCCAGGGCTACCACGCCACCGGCGTGAACCAGGTGCTCGCCGAGGGCGGCGCCCCGAAGGGCTCGATGTACTTCCACTTCCCGGGCGGCAAGGAGCAGCTGGCGGTCGAGGCGGTGACCCTCGCCGGGGCCGACCTCCGCGATACCCTCGCCGCCGCGCTGGACGCCGGTCCGTCCCCCGCGGAAGCGCTTTCCCGCGTGCTGGGACTGCTGGGCGAGCAGCTGCGCGCTTCGGACTACCGCAGTGGCTGCCCCATCGCCACGGTGGCGCTGGACGCCACCGCCGACAGCGAGCCCATCCGCACCGCCTGCGAGGACGTCTACGCCTCCTGGCAGGCCGCCCTCGCCGAGCACCTGGGCGACGACGACCTGGCCTCGGTCGCGCTCGCCGCGGTCGAGGGCGCGCTGCTGCTCGCCCGCACCCGCCGTTCCCTCGCCCCGCTCGACGCCGTCCGCGCCCACCTGGGCGTCCTCCTGGAGAGGCCCGCCCCGTGAAGGTCCACCACCTCAACAGCGGCACCATGCGCCCCTTCGGCGGGCGGCTCGTGACCGGTCGCGGCTCGTTCTCCCACCGGGGCGAGCTGGTCTGCCACACCCTCGTGCTGGAGACGGACTCCGCCGGCCTGGTGCTGGTCGACACCGGCCTCGGCGTGGACGACGTGCGCACGCCGAAGGCGACCCTGCCACTCCTGTTCCGGGTCGCGAGCAGGCCCGTGCTCGACGAGCGCGAGACCACCGCGCGGCAACTGGCGGCGCTCGGCCTCGCGGCCTCCGACGTGCGGCACGTCGCCCTGCCCCACCTCGACGTCGACCACGCGGGCGGCGTGCGCGACTTCCCGGGCGCGCGGGTGCACGTCCCGCGCGAGGAGCTGGACGACCGCGCCAACCCCCGCTACTCCCCCGCCCAGTGGCGGACGCCGACCTCGTGCCGCACGACCCGACCGGCGAGGCGTGGGAGGGCTTCGAGGGGGTCCGCGAACTCCTGCCGGACGTGCTGCTGGTCCCGCTCGTCGGCCACACCCGGGGCCACACCGGCGTCGCGGTGCGCACCGGCGACGGCTGGCTGCTGCACGCGGGCGACGCCTACTTCCACCACGGCCAGCCGGCGACCCCGCCGCACGTCCCGGTCGGCCTCGCCGGGTTCGAGAGGAGGATGCAGACGATCGCCGAGCTGCGCCTGGCCAACCTGGCGCGGTTGCGCGAGGTCGCCGACCGGGTGACCGTCGTCAACGCGCACGACGCGGCCCACCTGCGGCGATTCGCGCCCGCTCACGCCTCGTGACGACTTCGGGGGATTTCTCCGGGCGGCGGACCACCCGACCGCTGCCAGTCGGGGCGGGCGGTGGTCCACCATGCTTCGCGTTCGTCGGTGAACCTCCCCGCTGAGGAGTCCGGTCGAAGACGCTCTTACGCGGCCTCGCGACCGCGGTGCCCGTCCTCGGCCTGGTGCCGGCGGCGGGAACGGCCCACGCCGCACCGGTCACGACGGGCGGCGAAGCCGGCGTGGCGTGCACGCAGGTCTGGCAGTACCGGGTGACGGCGGACGGCGACATGACCGACGCGCCGAGCGGGGGCTCGTACATCGGGAACGCCTTCATCGACGACACGTTCAACGTGCGCGTCCACGGCAGCCCTCGCCACTACGGCGCGAACGTGAACAACGGCAAGTGGGGCTGGATCATGGCGGGCAAGCTCCAGTACACCGGCAACACCTGGTGCGCGCAGCCCCGTGCCCGGCGCCACCCGACACGGGCGGCGCCGGGCACGGTGGTCACTTCGCCGGCTTCTCCGCGTCGAACTCGGTCTTGCCGTGCACGAACCGGTTGACCACCCACAGCACCGCGCCCGCCACCAGCAGGTAGCCGGCGATCTTGTAGTCCTCCCACGGCCGGCCGGACAGCGGGCTGGCCAGGTAGGCGCACGTGAGCGCGCCGAGCACCGGCACCCACGTCGGCGCGCGGAAGTGCGCGTGGTCCGACTTCTCCCGGCGCAGCACCAGCACGGCGACGTTGACGATGGTGAACACGATCAGCAGCAGCAGGGCCGTGGTGCCGCCGAGCTTCGCGATGTCCGCCGTCGAGACCAGGATGATCGCGACGCCGGACGTGAAGATGATCGAGATCCACGGCGTGCGGCGGAACGGGTGCACCGCCCCGAAGACCTTGGGGATGATCCGCTCGTTCGACATGCCGTAGATCAGCCGGCTCGCCATCAGCATGTTGATCAGCGCCGAGTTGATGACCGCGAACAGGCCGATCAGCGAGAACACCCACAGCGGGAAGCCCGGCGCGCCCACCTGGACGACCCTCAGCAGCGCCGAGGAGCCCGCCTTGGACAGCTCGTCGGCCGGGATCAGCAGCGACGACGTGATGGCGACCAGCACGTAGATGACCGCCGCGATCACCATGCCCCACAGCATCGCCTTCGGGAAGATGCGCACGGGGTCCTTGCACTCCTCCGCCATGTTCACCGAGTCCTCGAACCCGACCATCGCGAAGAACGCCAGCGCCGTCGCCGACGTGATCGCGAGCATCGCCGACTGACCGGGTGCCGGGTCGACCTGCGTGAGGCGGGCGGGCTCGCCGTCGCCGGAGGCCACCGCGAACACGCCGATCGCGATGATGATCACCAGGCCGGACAGCTCGATGCAGGTCAGGACGACGTTCGCCTTGACCGACTCCGAGACGCCCCGGAAGTTGACCACCCCCAGGCCGATGATGAACAGGATCGCGACCAGCGTGGCCGAGACGGTGAACGTGTCGGAGAAGAACTCCTTGATGACGGACTGGAGGTAGGTGCGCCCGAAGGCGAGCGCGGCGGAGGAAGCGGAGGTGATGCCCGACGACATCACCGCGAACGCCACCATGAACGTGAGGAACTGGATCTTGAAGGCGCGGTTGGCGTAGAGCGCCGCACCCGCCGCGCGCGGGTACTTGCCGACCAGTTCGAGGTAGCTGAACGCGGTCAGGAAGGCCACCGCGAACGCGATCAGGAACGGCACCCACAGCGCGCCGCCGATCTTGCCGGCGACGTTGCCGGTCAGGGCGTAGATGCCCGTGCCGAGGATGTCACCGACCACGAAGAACAGCAGGAGCTTGGGGCCGATGGCCCTCTTCAGTTCCGGTTGCGCCGGTGCGCTCGTCGCTTCCGCCATGCCGGATGAGTGTGCCGGATCACACCTGGCCTGCACAGTCGGCGAGCCACGGCTTGGGCAAGTCTTGATGTCAGGACGCGGCCACCTCGCGAAGGTCGGCTTCGGCACGTGAGACGGCCTCGGTGAACGCTTCCCGGAACGCGGCGATCTGCGGCGCGCTCAGGGAGACCTGGTCGACGCCCGAGGGCAGCAGCACGGAGATCGCGCCGTCGTGGACTTCGAGGGACAGCACGTCCTCCTTGTCCGAGTAGCAGCGCAGCAGCCACTCACGACGTGGCTCGACCACCTTGATGAATTCCATGCCGCTTATCGTGCAAGCTTGCACATTCTCGCTCAATTACTCGATGGAGTGAACAAACTTCCGCTGTTCGTCCGACGGCTCTAGCTTTGCCCCATGCCCCGCCGCGCCCAGGCCACCGTCCGCTCCCGCCGCCTCGCCGTCACCCTGCGCAGGCTGCGCCGCGCCACCGGCATGACCGGGGCGGACGTGGCGAAGGCGGTGGAGATGTCCGCCAGCAAGATCAGCCGGGTGGAGAGCGCGGAGAGCGGCCTCTACCTGGACGACGTCGAGAAGCTGCTCGACTTCTACCGGGTCACGAAGAAGGAGCGGGTGCACCTGCTCGACCTCGCCCGGAACGCCGAGCAGCGCGGCCTCCTCCGCCTCACCAACGACAACTACCCCGAGGACTGGCAGACCTGGGCCGATTTCGAGGACGAGGCCAACGGCCTGCTGTTCTACGAACCCCTGGTCATCCCCGGCCTGGCGCAGACCGCCGAGTACGCGCGATGGGTGATCGAAGCCACCGGTCCCGGTCTCTCGGAAGACCGGGTCGACGCCCTGGTGGCCAGTCGCATGGCCCGCCAGGGGCTCCTCTCCCGCAAGACCCCGCTCATGCTGCACGCGATCATCGAGCAGGTCGCGGTCGAGCGCCCCTTCGGCGAGCCCGGCGCACACACCCGGCAGGTCCGCCACCTGCTCGACGCCGCCGAGCGCCCCAACATCACCGTCCAGGTGGTGCCGACCGGAGCCGGTTTCCACGGCGGGCTCAGCGGACCGTTCGTGATCTTGGAATACGACGAGGAGCCGAGTCTCGTCCTGTTGGAGAACAAGGTTTCCAGCCTGTTCCTCGACGAGGACGAGCACATCGAGGTCTACGAGAAGACGTGGGCGCAGTTGCGGGAATTGGCCTACTCGGAGCAGGACACCGCCGCTTACCTGCGTGGGATCATCGATGCATGACCTCGTGGCGCAAGAGTTCCCGCAGTGCCAGCACCGCGAACTGCGTGGAGGTGGCCCAGTTCGCCGGTCGCGTCGGGGCGCGGGACTCGAAGAACCCCGCGCCCGTCCTCTCCGTCCCCGCTACGTCGTGGGCGCGCTTTCTGCGCTCGGCGAGGGCGTGAACCGGTAGCGGCGGATCGCCGGGATCGCCAGCACCGCCACGCCCGTCCCCACCACGACCAGGACCCCGCCCAGGGCCGTGGCCAACCCGGGGCCGATGGCCGCGCCGCCGGTGCCGTGCAGCAGGTCGGCGATCCGCGGCCCGCCGGCCACCACGACGATGAACACGCCCTGCATCCGGCCGCGCATCTCGTCCGTCGCGGCCGTCTGGAGGATCGCGCTGCGGAACACCATGCTGATCATGTCCGCCGCGCCGCCGATGGCCAGGAACACCACCGCCAGCCACAGCGCGTCCGCCAGGCCGAACCCGATCATGGCCACGCCCCACGCCACGATCGAGACCACCACGCCCACGCCGTGCCGGGTGACCCTGGACGTCCACCCGGACGTCAGGCCGCACAGCATCGCGCCCAGCGGGATCGCGGCGAACAGCCAGCCGAGCGCCAGACCGCCGCCCGGCGGGTCGCCGAACGTGTTCTCGGCCATCTCGGGGAACAGTGCGCGCGGCATGCCGAAGACCATCGCGATGATGTCGAGCAGGAAGCTCGCGAGCAGGATCTTCTGGAGCGCCAGGTACCGGAAGCCGTCCACGACGTCGCGCAGGCCGGCGCGGCGGCTGCTGCCGTCGAGCGGCGGCAGGGGCGGGAGCTTCCAGACCGCCCAGATGGTCGCGGTCAGCGCGACGGCGTCCACCAGGTACAGGGTGGAGAGCCCGACGACGGGCATGAGCGCGCCCGCGAGCATCGGGCCGAACACGCCGCCGAACATCATCACCGTGGACGACAGCGCGGAGGCCGCCGGGATCTGCTCGGCGGGCACCAGCCGGGCCACGGACGCCGTCCGGGCGGGCGCGTTCACGGCGAAGAACACCTGTTGCAGGCCGAGCAGCGCGATCACGAGCCACACCGAGTCCGCTTTCAGCGCGGCCTGGAGCCACAGCAGCACGGACGTCGCGGCGATGCCGGCGTTGGTGACGACCAGCAGCTTGCGCCGGTCGACGACGTCCGCGATGGCGCCGCCGTAGAGCCCGAAGACGAGCAGCGGCACCAGCGCCACGCCGGCCGACACGCCCACCCAGGCCGAGGACCCGGTGAGGTCGTACACCTGCTTCGGCACGGCCACCGCGGTCAGCTGGCTGCCGACGGCGGTGACCACCGTGGAGAGCCACAGCCTCCGGAAGGCGAGGACTTTCAGCGGCCGCGTGTCGATGGCGATCCGGCCCAGGACTTTCCGCACGGTCGTTAGCGTACGGCAACTAACAAGGCGTTTTGGGAGACGTGGCGCACCGCCCGGACGGCCACACTGGACGACGTGGACTTCCCGGCGGTGGGGCACCGGCACGCGGCCCCGGACGTACGGCGAGCCCCGCGGCGGGAACACCGGCGGGGCTCGTCGACGGGACTGTCCCGCAAAGCGGTCCTACGGGGCGATGCGCTGCACTTCCCAGCCGTCGCGGCCGAGGCGGAAGCGCAGGCGGTCGTGCATGCGGTCGCGCCGCCCCTGCCAGAACTCGACCTCCTCGGGCCGGATGCGCCAGCCGCCCCAGTGCGGCGGCACCGGTACCCGGTCGGCGTCCGCGAACTGGCGCTCGACCTTGTGCAGCGCGCTCTCCAGCGTCGTGCGACCGCGCACCACGCGCGACTGCGGCGACGCCCAGGCGCCGATCTGCGAACCGCGCGGGCGGCTCTCCCAGTAGGCGGCGGTCTCCGCCGGGCCGACCTTCTCGACGATGCCGCGCACGTGGGCCTGCCGCTGCATGGCGAACCACGGGAACGTCGCCGACGCGTAGCGGGTCGCCATCAGGTCGTGGCTCTTGGCGGAGGTGTAGTTGGTGAAGAACACCAGGCCCCGCTCGTCCAGGCCCTTGGCCAGGACGGTGCGGGACGACGGGCGGCCCTGCGGGTCGGAGGTGGCGAGCACCATCGCGTTCGGCTCGGACAGGCCGGCGCCGGCCGCCTGGTCCAGCCACAGTTGCAGCTGCTCGTGCCAGCCGGCGGCCAGGTCGCTCTCCGTGAGCGAACCCTGCTCGTAGGACACGCGCATCGACGGCAGCGCGATGTTGGTCGTCGTCTCCGTCATACCGACCTCCCGGAGCTGGGCTGAGCACTCGTGGTGCCTGGGGCTGCCGCGACCGTACGGGCTCCAGGTTATTCGCGGAACCGCCTGGGTGGTGACGGTTACCACCCGATCCGGGCGACTAACTGTGAGATTCGACTCGGAATCGTGTTCGAGATCGAGTCAGAAGATCTTCCGCCGATCCCGGGTGCCTGCGCCGCGCGTCGTCCAAAGCGCGCAGCGCGGTCACCGCGTCGTCCGCCAGGACGGTCGCCAGGCTGCCGCCGCGGGCCAGCGGGACGAGCGACCACCAGTCCCCCGCGACGGCGACCGGCAGGTCGCGGCCCCAGCACAGCAGCTCCGTGCCGAGCACCCGGCGGCCGGCCAGACCGGCCGCCGAGGCGTCCACCTCGGACACGCCCAACCGGGTTGTCTGCCTGATCACGGTTCCGTTTCGGCGGACGTCGAGAGTGGTGGTGAGCGAACCCGCTCTTTCGTTCAGCCGGCCCGCCGCGACGATTTCCCGGGTGCGCAAACGGGCGTCGTCCGCGAGATCCGCGCGGAACACCGCCTCGTGATTCGCCCGCGCCGTGACGACGGTCGGTTCCGGGAGGTTTTCCAGGCTCGCGCCGGCCCCCAGTTCGACGCGCACGAGGGCGCGGCTGCCGCCCGGGCGGTGGCCGGGCAGCGCGAGGGTGGCCGCTACTCCCCGCAACTCCAGGGCCGCGCCGGGGCCGACCCGCACGTGCAGCTCCAGGTCGTCGCCGCCGAGCGGGGACGTGACCGCGCTGACGAGGTGGACCAGCGCGACACCACCGCTCCCCCTGGCGGGCACGAGCCGCAGGGGCGCCATCGACCGCATCTCCCGCACCACGCTCCGCCCGGCCTCGTCGCGCACGACCACCAGGCGGGCCCGCGCCCTCACCCGACCCCGGCGAGGGCGCGGAGCTGGGCGCGCACCCACTCGGCCACGGCGGGGGCGTCCGGCGTGTCCACGAGGGACTGGCTGACCACCGGCAGCCCGCCGCGCACCCGGTGGGCGTCCGAGGTCATCACGCCCAGGTCGGCGCCCACCAGGGGGGCCAGGTCGGTCTTGTTGATGACGAGCAGGTCGGCGGTCGTCACACCGGGGCCGCCCTTGCGCGGCACCTTGTCGCCGCCCGCCACGTCCACCACGAACACCTGCCGGTCGACCAGGCCCCGGCTGAACACGGCGGTCAGGTTGTCGCCGCCGCTCTCGATGATCACCAGCTCCAGGCCGGGGAACCGGTGCTCCAGCAGCTCCACCGCGTCGAGGTTGGCGGTGATGTCGTCGCGGATCGCGGTGTGCGGGCACGCGCCGGTCTGCACCGCCTCGATCCGCTCCGTGTCCAGCACGCCCGCCGCGCGCAGGAAGTCGGCGTCCTCGGTGGTGTAGATGTCGTTGGTCACCACCGCGAGGTCCAGCTCGTCGCCCAGGGCGCGGCACAGCGCCGCGGTCAGCGCGGTCTTGCCGCTGCCGACGGGGCCGCCGATGCCCAGCCGCACGGCGCGGCGGCCGTGGTCGTGCGCGTGGCCGTGCGCTTGGTCGTGCGGGTCGTGACCGGCGTCGGTCGGGTCGAAGTTCACCGGGTGGACGTGGCCGTGGTCAGCTGGCAAAGAGACGCACCTCTTCCGCGTGGTGTCGGTCGTGGGCCTCGGCGAGCAGGTCGAGGCCCGGCGCGCTGGGCGCGGGCAGGTCGGCCGGCGGCGTGCCGGCGTGGTCGCGGGCGTGCCCGGCGACCGCGTCGATCTCCGGCGCGAGGCCGGCGAGCACGGCGTTCACGCCGAACGGGTCGAGGCCGAGCAGCCGGATCGCGCCCGTCGCCGGGCCGGTCACGGCGTGGTAGGCGACGGTCTGGGCGGCCTCGAACGGGTCGGCCACCAGCACGCCCACCACGATCGGGTGATGCGGGCGGGGTGTGGCCCGGAGCAGCCCTTCCAGCCGCGCCGACGGCCAGGCCCGCGTGGCCGCCCGCGCGACGCCCCGGCCCTGGGTGCGCGAGGCCGCGCGCTGCGCCGGGGACGGGGTGCGGGCGTCCAGCTCGGCGTCCAGCTCCGCGTACCCGTCCTGGGCGGCGGCCACCGCGGCGAACACCGCGGCCAGGGCGCCGGCCGTGCGCAACCGGCCCACCAGGAAGGACCGCAGCGACGCCTCGTCCACCACCAGCCGCCGGGCCGCCGCCTCCTCCAGGCCGCCCGAGTGGACGTGGCCGCCGCCGGGGAACCGGGAGTCGGCCAGCATCAGCGCGACGAGGTCCATCAGAAGAGGAAGTAGCGCTGGGCCAGGGGCAGCTCCGCCACCGGCTGCGGCTCGACCAGGTCGCCGTCGACCCGCACCGCGAAGCTGTCCGGGTCGACCTCCACGTCCGGCAGGGCGTCGTTGAGCACCATGTCGGCCTTGGCGACGCCCCGCGTGTCGCGGACCGGCACCAGCGGCCGGGCCAGCCGCAGCAGCCCCGCCAGGTCCGCGTCGACCGCCTGCCGCGACACGAAGTGCACGCTGCCCAGCGCCGCCGAGTGGGCCCCGAACATCGGCCGGGCCAGGACCGGCTGCGGGGTGGGGATGGACGCGTTCGCGTCGCCCATCGCCGCGTGCGCGATGAAGCCGCCCTTGAGCACCACCGACGGCCGCACGCCGAAGAACTTCGGCTCCCACAGCACGAGGTCCGCGAGCTTGCCGACCTCGACCGAGCCGACCTCGTGGTCGATGCCGTGCGCGATCGCCGGGTTGATCGTGTACTTCGCGACGTACCGGCGGGCGCGCAGGTTGTCCGAGCCGCCGTCGCCGGGCAGCGAGCCGCGCTTGGCCTTCATCACGTGCGCGGTCTGCCACGTCCGGATGACGACCTCGCCGACGCGGCCCATCGCCTGCGAGTCGGAGCTGATCATGGAGATGGCGCCCAGGTCGTGCAGCACGTCCTCGGCGGCGATCGTGGTGGGCCGGATGCGGCTCTCGGCGAACGCCAGGTCCTCGGGCACCGACCGGTTCAGGTGGTGGCACACCATCAGCATGTCGAGGTGCTCCTCGAGCGTGTTCACGGTGTGCGGGCGGGTCGGGTTGGTCGACGACGGCAGCACGTTCGGGTGCGACACCACCCGGATGACGTCCGGCGCGTGCCCGCCGCCCGCGCCCTCGGAGTGGTAGGCGTTGATCGACCGGCCGCCGATGGCCTCCAGCGTCGATTCGAGGAACCCTGCCTCGTTGAGCGTGTCGGTGTGGATGGCGACCTGCACGCCCGACTCGTCGGCCACCCGCAGGCACGCGTCGATCGCGGCGGGCGTGGTGCCCCAGTCCTCGTGCAGCTTGAACCCGCCCGCGCCGCCGAGGAGCTGCTCGCGCAGGGCGTCCTCGCGGGTGGTGTTGCCCTTGCCGAGCAGCAGCACGTTGACCGGCATGTGGTCCATCGAGGCGAGCATGCGGCCGAGGTTCCACGCGCCGGGCGTGACCGTGGTGGCCTTCGTGCCCTCGGCCGGGCCGGTGCCGCCGCCGACGAGCGTGGTGAGGCCCGAGGCGATGGCGGTGTCCACGATCTGCGGGCAGACGAAGTGCACGTGGCAGTCGATGCCGCCGGCGGTGAGGACCTTGCCGTTGCCCGAGAGCACCTCGGTGCCGGGGCCGATCACGAGCGCCGGGTCGACGCCGTCCATCGTGTCCGGGTTGCCGGCCTTGCCGATGCCGACGACCCGGCCGTCGCGCACGCCCACGTCCGCCTTGACGACGCCCCAGTGGTCGAGGACCACCGCGCCGGTGATCACCAGGTCGGGCGCGCCCTCGGCGCGCGTGGCCACGCCCTGGCCCATGGACTCGCGCACCACCTTGCCGCCGCCGAAGACCACCTCGTCACCGGAGCCCGCGCCCCGGCTGCGGTCCTCGGTGACCTCGATGAGGAGGTTCGTGTCGGCGAGCCTGATCCGGTCGCCCGTCGTGGGCCCGAGCAGCTCCGCGTAGCGGTGGCGGTCGATCCCGGTCACCTGGCGGGCCCCCGCTCGTCCAGGTCGCCGGCCCACTCGGCCCGCAGGCCGGGCACGCGGCGCGCCCCGGCGATCGGCACCAGCACGACCTCCCGCTCCACGCCCGGCTCGAAGCGCACCGCCGTGCCCGCCGGGACGTCCAGGCGCTTGCCCCACGCGGCCTCGCGGTCGAACTCCAGCCCCGGGTTGGCCGCGGCGAAGTGGTAGTGCGACCCCACCTGCACCGGGCGGTCCGCCGCGTTGACCACGACCAGCGTCGTCCGCGGCCGTCCGGGGTTCAGCTCCACCGGCTCCTCGCCGGGGATGATCTCGCCAGGGACCACGGGCCGCTCCTCACGCGATCGGGTCGTGCACGGTCACGAGCTTCGTCCCGTCCGGGAAGGTGGCCTCCACCTGCACGGACTCGATCATCTCCGGCACACCCGGCATCACCTGCGCGCGGGTGAGGACGTGCCTGCCGCCGTCCATCAGCTCGCTGACCGAGCGACCGTCCCGCGCGCCCTCCAGCACGTGGTCGGTGATGAGCGCGACCGCCTCCGGGTAGTTCAGGACCACACCGCGCTCCAGCCGCCTGCGCGCGACGTCGGCCGCGACGTGGACCAGCAGCTTGTCCCGCTCGTGGGGCGTCAGGTGCATGCCCGGTGGTCTACCACGCGCGACGCCGCGAACGCGGAGCCGAAACAAGGGCTTAACGAGGGGCCGGCACGAGGGCTCGACGACCGCCTCGCGCGCGGGCGGCGCGCGGAACCGTTCTGAATCGGTTCCTTGATCGTGACCGACGACACGGGCCGGCCTGATTGCGGGTGCGTCCCACCAGGAGGAAGGTGCTGGCAACTCTTTACTTTCGCCGAGAAGGAGCGCACAGCGTGGTGCAGAGCGAGGACGACGGTTTCACACCGGGTCTCGAAGGCGTGGTCGCCTTCCGCACCGAGATCGCCGAACCGGACCGCGACGGTGGCGCCCTGCGCTACCGGGGCGTGGACATCGAGGACCTCGTCGGCAAGGTGACCTTCGGCAACGTGTGGGCGTTGCTGGTCGACGGCCGCTTCGGCCCCGGCCTGCCGCCCGCCGAACCGTTCCCCATCCCGGTGCACACCGGTGACGTGCGGGTCGACGTGCAGGCGGCGCTGGCCATGGTCGCCCCCATCTGGGGCTACCAGCCGCTGCTGGACATCACCGACGAGCAGGCGCGCGACCAGCTGGCCCGCGCCTCCGTCATGGCCCTGTCGTACGCGGCGCAGTCGGCGCGCGGCATCGGCCGGCCCGCCGTGCCGCAGCACCGCATCGACGAGTGCCGCACCATCACCGAGCGCTTCCTCACCCGCTGGCGCGGCGAGCCCGACCCGGCGCACGTCAAGGCGCTCGACGCGTACTGGGTGTCGGCCGCCGAGCACGGCCTGAACGCCTCCACGTTCACCGCCCGCGTCATCGCCTCCACCGGCGCGGACGTCGCGGCGGCCATGTCCGGCGCGATCGGCGCGATGTCCGGCCCGCTGCACGGCGGCGCGCCCGCCCGCGTGCTGCCGATGATCGAGGAGGTCGAGCGGACCGGTGACGCGCGCGGCTACGTGAAGGGCGTCCTCGACCGCGGCGAGCGGCTGATGGGCTTCGGGCACCGGGTGTACCGGGCGGAGGACCCGCGGGCGCGCGTGCTGCGGCGGACGTGCAAGGAGCTGGGCGCGTCCCGCTACGAGGCGGCCGACGCGCTGGAGCAGGCCGCCCTGGCCGAGCTGCGCGAACGCCGCCCGGACCGCGCGATCGAGACCAACGTCGAGTTCTGGGCCGCGGTGATCCTGGACTTCGCCCAGGTGCCGCCGCACATGATGCCCGCGATGTTCACCTGCGCCCGCACCGCCGGCTGGTCCGCGCACATCCTGGAGGAGAAGCGCACCGGCCGCCTGGTCCGCCCCTCGGCCACCTACACCGGCCCCGCCCCCCGCACCCCCGACGAGGTGGAGGGCTGGTCCGAAATCTCCTGACCCGCGAGAGCCCAACGCCCAGGCCCCGAGAGTCGTACGTCCAGGCCGGGCGAGTCGTACGTCCAGGAGTCCTGAGTTCTACGTTCAGGCCGGGCGAGTCGTACGTTCGGGACCCCCGAGTTCTGCGTTCAGGTCTCTTCGTGAAGTCCTGAACGTAGAACCCAGTGGTCCTGGACATACGACTCGCCCGGCCTGGACGTACGACTCACCCGGCCTGGACTTACGACTCACCCGGCTTGGACTTACGACTCGCCGTGGCCGGGTTCGCGTGGAGCAGGGTGACCGGGGACACCCGGCCGTCACCGCTCGGCCATGCGGCTGCAACACTGAGGCCCCCGGCAACGGCGCCGGTCGTGCCTGCCGACCCCCTCCCCGTGACCGGAGGCTTCGCGATGACCCAGACCGCCGACCCCACCTCGTTGGTCCTGCCCTCCGACCTGCGGCCGTCCGACGGCCGGTTCGGCTGCGGGCCCTCCAAGGTCCGTCCCGAGGCCCTCGCGGCCCTCGCGGCCGAGGGCGCCGCGCTGATGGGCACCTCCCACCGGCAGAAGCCGGTGAAGTCCCTGGTCGGCTCCGTGCGCGCCGGCCTGCGGGAGCTGTTCTCCCTGCCCGAGGGCTACGAGGTCGTCCTGGGCAACGGCGGCACCACCGCCTTCTGGGACGCCGCCGCGTTCGGCCTGGTGCGCGAGCGCGCCCAGCACTTCACCTACGGCGAGTTCTCCTCGAAGTTCGCCAAGGTCACCTCGGACGCGCCGTTCCTGGGCGACTCGATCGTGGTCAAGGCCGAGGCCGGCTCCGCGCCCGGGATCACCTACGCCGAGGGCGCCGACCTCGTCGGCTGGGCGCACAACGAGACGTCGACCGGTGTCGCGGTGCCCGTGACCAGGCCCGCCGGGTCCGACGGCGCGCTGGTCGCCATCGACGCCACCTCGGCCGCCGGCGGCCTGCCCGTCGAGGCGACCGACTACGACGTCTACTACTTCGCGCCGCAGAAGAACTTCGCCTCCGACGGCGGCCTGTGGATCGCGCTGATGTCCCCGGCCGCGCTGGAGCGGGTGGCCGAGATCGGCGCGTCGGGCCGCTGGGTGCCCGAGTTCCTGTCGCTGACCACGGCGCTGGACAACTCCACCAAGGACCAGACGTACAACACGCCGTCGCTGGCCACCCTGTTCCTGCTGAACCACCAGATCGAGTGGATCCTCGGCAACGGCGGGCTCGAGTGGGCCGTCGAGCGCACCGCCGACTCGTCGTCGCGGCTGTACTCGTGGGCCGAGTCGACGTCCTACACGACCCCGTACGTGGCCGACCCGGCGCACCGCTCGCAGGTCGTCGGCACGATCGACTTCGACGACTCGGTGGACGCCTCGGCGGTGGCCAAGGCGCTGCGCGCGAACGGCGTCGTGGACGTCGAGCCGTACCGCAAGCTGGGCCGCAACCAGCTGCGCGTCGCGATGTTCCCGGCGGTCGAGCCGACCGACGTGACCACCCTGACCCAGGCGGTCGACTGGGTCGTGGGGCAGCTCTGACGACGGTTCCCCGAACGGCCGGCCACCCCCGCGGGTGGCCGGCCGTTCGGGCTTTCTCGTGCCCGGGGGTGTCCATCAGGCGTTCGATCGGGCACCCTGAACAGGGCACGTGTGTCGTAACGGACGTGCGGACACGGACGACATACGGCAAGATCACACGAAGATATCGATGGGCACGGCGAGCCTCCGGCGTCAAGGCGGCACGCCGGATTAACGTCAGCAGTCGGCGAGGTGAGTCATCCGGGAGGCCATGATGCGAGCGTTGCGAGTCATCGGGCTCGAAGACGACGGCAAGTCCGTCATCTTGGAGGACCCGGATCGCGGCGAGCGCTTCGTGCTCCCCGCCGACGAGCGCCTGCGCGCCGCCGCGCGCGGCGACCTGACCCGGCTCGGCCAGATCGAGATCGAGGTCGAGTCGCAGATGCGCCCGCGGGAGATCCAGGCCCGCATCCGCGCCGGCGAGTCGGTGGACCAGGTCGCCTCGGCGGCCGGCATCCCGAAGCACCGCGTGGAGCGGTTCGCCTACCCTGTGCTGCTGGAGCGGTCCCGCACGGCCGACCTGGCGCAGCGCGCCCACCCCGTCCGCGAGGACGGGCCGGACGTGCAGACGCTCGGCGAGGTCGTCGCCCACTCGTTCGGCCTGCGCGGCCAGGACTACGCCGACGTGAGCTGGGACTCGTGGCGCGGCGAGGACGGCCGCTGGGTCGTGCAGCTGCACTGGACGGCGGGCCGCTCGGACAACCGTGCGCACTGGGCGTTCCACCCGGGTGTGCAGGGCGGCACGGTGACCGCGCTGGACGACGCCGCCGTGGACCTGATGGACCCGAACCCGAACCGGGGTCTGCGCAGCCTGCGCCCGGTGACGGCGCTGGCCCGCCAGGCGCTGGAGGTGGAGCGCCGCCAGGAGCCGGAGATCCTCGCCCGCGAGGAGCCGACCCCGGTCGCACCCCCGCCCCCGCCGCCCGTGCGGGAGCCGGAGCCCGAGCCGGTCGTCGAGGAGCCCGTCGTGGCCGAGGAACCTGTCCCGCCGGTCCCCGCGCAGCAGCAGCCGACCCCCGCGGCCGGTTCCAAGCAGCCGCCGCGCAAGGAGCCACCGCCCAAGCGCGGTGGCAAGAAGAACCACCCGATCGTCCCGTCGTGGGAGGACGTCCTGCTGGGCGTCCGCTCCAACCGGGGCTGAGATCGCGTCGAAGGGCCCTCCACCCGCCGGGTGGGGGGCCTTTTCGCGTAGTAGTACTCACGACCGGGCGGCCACCGGCAGGGGACCATTCCCGCATGGGCGACGTGGCGCGACGGTACGGCGTGGTGGGTGCGGTCGGGCTGCTGGTCGGCCTGGCGGTGTGGGCGTACGTCGACGCGGCCGCCTCGTGCGGCGACGAGGACATCGGGTGCGGCGTCCTGTTCGCGCTGTCGATCCCGGTGGTGGTGCTGCTGGCACTGCCGGCGGTGTGGGGCGTGCTGCGGCTGCTGCGGGTCGCGCGGCCCGGCGTGACGGCGACGTGCTGCTGGGGCGTGGGCCTGCTGCTGATGTGGATCGCCGCGTCGCACTCGCCGACGCCGGGCTGGTTGGCGCTGATCGGCGCGGTGTCGTTCCTGATCGGCGGCATGCTGGGCGGCTGACGGTTTCCCCCGGGTGAGCGGGCGGGTACTCGGCGGACATGCTGGGACGGGTGGTCGTCGGTGTCGCGGTCGGGGCCGGGCTCGGTGCGGCCTGGTGGGGGCTGCGCGAGTTCATCGCGGCCGGGGTGGTGTGCTCGACGGAGGACTGGGACTGCCTGGGCCTGGGCCTGGTGGCGATGCCGGTGAGCCTGCTCGTCGGGGTGCTGCTGTCGTGGCTGGTGCTCGCGGTGGCGCGGCAGGCGCGGCCCCTGGGGTTCGCGGCCGTCGGGGTGACGTTCGCCGCCGTGCTCACGCTGATGACCGTCTGGGTGAACGTGCCGGCGGGCGCGCTGCTGGCCGGGGTGGTCGGGTTCGCGCTGGCCGCACCGGTGACAGCGCGGCACGACGTGCGCGAGACTGCCCGGCGTGGCTGAGACCTCGACCGCGGGACGCGCCGCGTTCACCGTGCTGCTGCGCGTGGTCGTGTCGGCGGTGGTGGGCGCGGTGCTGCTGATCGCCTGGGTCTGGGCGTACCGCGCCGGTGTGCTCGACCGGGTCGTCGACGAGACCACGTTGAGCGAGTTCATCCTGCTCGTCGTCGTCGGGCTGCCGATCGCGCTGCTGGTCAGCGCGTTGCTGGCCGGGCCGGTGCTGTGGCTGCTCACGGTGCGCCCGGTGTGGCCGGTCGTGCTGATCGGGCCGGTCCTGCTCGGTCTCGCGCACTACTTCAAGCTGCCCGAGCAGTGGTCCGGGCTGGGCGACCGGTGGACCGTGCTCGTCCTGCTCGCGGCGGCGAGCTACGGCCTCGCGGGCCTGCTCACGGCCCCCGCGGCGCTGCGCCGGCGCAAGTAGGGCCCACCCGGGCAGTGCCCCACCCCGGGCCTACACCGGTCGGGGGACGGTGTCGAGCACGGCCTCGTCGACGCCCTCCGCGCGGCACCACTCCTCGGCCTCGGCCCGGCTCATCGGGCGCGCCCCCTCGGGGCGGGTGCCGCCGACGACGTCCCAGCCGTCGGGCGCCCACACGTGCAGCCTGCCGCCGCGCACGGCGAGCAGCCTGCCGCGCGGGTGCGCCATGGTCGGCTCGGCGCGCAGGAACCGGATGTCCATCTTGACCTCCACCGCGGTAGAGCTTGCAGGGTCGTCACCGGGGTGCCGGCCCCGGAAAACAGGATGCCGAGTGTCGGTCCCCTTCGTACCGTCGGGGTGGACCGGAGGGGGACTCGTGTCGGAAGAACGTACTTCCACAGCCGCGACTCTGCGCAGGCTGTGGCCGTACCTCACACCCGTGCGCACGCCGATCGCGCTGAGCGCGGCGGCGACCGCGCTCGCGATGTTGTGCGGCCTCGGCATACCGCTGATCACCCAGCGCATCGTGGACGGCCCCGTCGCGGACCGCGACCTGGGCGCGTTGCCGCTGCTCGTGGCGGTGGTGGTGCTGCTGGGGTGCGCCGAGGCCGGCCTGTTCTACGCCCGCCGCAAGCTCATCGCCGGACCGGCGTCGGACGTCGAGGCGCGGATGCGCGCCGACCTGTACCACCACCTCCAGGACCTCCAGGTGTCGTTCCACGACCGGTGGCAGTCGGGGCAGCTGCTGTCGCGCGGCACGACCGACCTGACGCAGGTCCGGCGGTTCGTCGGCTTCTCGATGGTGTTCCTCGTGGTGAACACGTTCGTGGTGCTGGTCGGCCTGGGCGTGCTGTTCGTGCTGTCGCCGGTGCTGGGCGTGATCGCGCTGACCTGCACGTTGCCGCTGCTGGCCCTGTCGTACCTGTTCGAGACGAAGTTCAAGGTGGTCGCGCGGCGGGCGCAGGACCAGTCCGGCGACCTGACCACCGTGGTCGAGGAGTCGGTGCTGGGCATCCGGGTGCTCAAGGCGTTCGGCCGCGGCCCGCACCTGACGAAGCGGTTCCTGCGGCAGGCCCGCGAGCTGCGCGACACCGAGCTGGCGAAGGTGCGGGTGTTCGCCGCGCTGTGGGCGGTGCTGATCGTGCTGCCCGAGCTGAGCATCGCGGGGCAGCTCGCGTTCGGCGCGGTCGGCATCGCGGACGGCACGACCACCGTGGGCACGCTCGTCGCCGCCGTCACGCTCACCGCCTACCTGCGCTGGCCGGTCGACTCGATCGGGTGGTTGCTGGCGGAGACGAACTCGACCGCGTCCGCGGTGGAGCGCTTCTACGAGGTGCTGGACGAGCCGGTGACCGTGCGCGGCCCCGCCGTCCCGACGCCGCCGGCGACCCCGGTGCGCGGGCACGTGCGGTTCGAGGGCGTGCACTTCGCGCACCCCGGCGCGGAGGACGAGGTGCTGCGCGGGATCGACCTGGAGGTGCGGCCCGGCGAGACGGTGGCGCTGGTCGGCGCGACCGGGTCCGGCAAGACGACGGTCACCGCGCTCGTGCCGCGCCTGGCGGACGTCACGCGCGGCCGGGTCACGCTGGACGGCGTGGACGTGCGCGACCTGGACCTGGCGCAGCTGCGGCGGATGGTCGGCACGGCGTTCGAGGAGCCGATCCTGTTCTCGGCGAGCGTCACGGAGAACGTGGCGCTCGGCGGGGAGGGCGTGGACGAGGCGCGGGTGCGGGAGGCGCTGCGGGTGGCGCGGGCCGAGGAGTTCGTGGACGCCCTGCCGTGGGGCGCGGACACCCGCATCGGCGAGCAGGGCCTGTCGCTGTCCGGTGGCCAGCGGCAGCGGTTGGCGCTGGCCCGCGCGGTCGTCGGGCACCCCGCGGTGCTGGTGCTGGACGACCCGCTGTCCGCGCTCGACGTGCACACCGAGGCCGAGGTGGAGGCCGCGCTGCGGCGCGTGCTGAAGGGCGTGACGGCGCTGGTCGTGGCGCACCGGCCGAGCACGGTGCAGCTCGCCGACCGGGTCGCGATGATCGTCGGCGGACGGATCGCCGCGGTCGGCGCGCACACCGAGCTGCTGGCGGACAACGAGGCCTACCGGCAGCTGTTGTCCGCGATGGAGGACGAGGGGGTGGCGGTGTGAGCGCGGTCGTCGAGGGCATCCCGCGGGACGAGGACGCCCGGTCGGGCCAGGACTGGCGGGGCGTGGCCGCCGAGGACGTCGAGGAGCTCACCCACGCCACGGGCGTGCTGCTCCAGGCCCGGTCGCGGCGGCTGCTGGGCGAGCTGCTGCGACCGCACAGCCGGGCCGCGGTGCTCGCGCTGGTGATCGTGGTGGTGGAGAACCTGGTCGCGCTGGCCGGGCCGCTGCTGATCGCCGCCGCCATCGACCGGGGTGTGCCCGCGGCGCTCGACGGGCGCCCGGCGGTGCTGGCGTGGTGCGTCGGCGGGTACGCGGCGTGCGGGCTCGTGGCGACGCTGCTGCGGTTCACGTTCGTCCGGCTCACCGGGCGCATCGGCCAGGACGTGCTGCTGGTGCTGCGGGAGCGCATCTTCCGGCAGGCGCAGCGGCTGTCCGTGGCGTTCCACGAGACCTACACGTCCGGCAAGGTCATCTCCCGCGCGACCAGCGACGTCGACTCGTTGCAGGACCTGCTGGAGGAGGGCCTGGACGGCCTGCTCACGTCGCTGCTGTCGGTCGTCGGCATCTCGGTGGTGCTGTTGTACCTGGACCTGCCGCTGGCGCTGGTCGTGCTGTCCGGGTTCGTGCCGCTGTACCTGCTGACCCGCTGGTTCCGCCGCCGCTCGGCGCGCGCCTACCGCAGCACGCGGGGCGCCATCGCGCAGATCATCGTGCAGTTCGTGGAGACCATGAACGGCATCCGCGCGGTGCAGGCGTTCCGCCGGGAGAAGCGCAACGCGGGCATCATGGGCGCGCTGAACGCCCGGTTCCGCGACGCGAACACCGAGGCGATGGGCGTGATGGCGGCGTTCACATCGCTCGTCCGGGTGATCGGCAACCTGTCGTTGGCGATCATCCTGGCGTGGGGCGCGTTCCGGGTGGCCGGCGGGCAGCTGGAGCTGGGCGTGCTGGCCGCGTTCACGCTGTACGTGCGGCGGTTCTACGACCCGTTCGACCAGCTCGCGATGTTCACGAACACGTACGCGTCGGCGACGGCGGCGCTGGAGAAGATCTCCGGGTTGCTGGAGGAGGAGCCGACGGTCCGCGAACCCGAGGACCCGGCGCCGCTGGGTGACGTGCGGGGCGCGGTGCGGTTCGACGGGGTGGGGTTCCGGTACTCGGAGACCACGCCGGTGGTGCTGCCCCCGTTCGACCTGACCGTGCCCGCCGGGCAGACGGTGGCGCTGGTCGGCGCGACCGGGGCGGGCAAGTCGACGATCGCGAAGCTGGTGGCCCGGTTCTACGACCCGACCTCGGGCGCGGTGCGGTTGGACGGGGTGGACCTGCGGTCGGTGGCGGACGCCGAACTGCGGCGCGCCGTGGTCATGGTGACGCAGGAGAACTTCCTGTTCGACGGCTCGGTCGCGGACAACATCGCGCTCGGGCGGCCGTCGGCGACGCGGGCCGAGGTGGAGGCGGCGGCGCGGGCGGTGGGCGCGGACGCGTTCATCCGGGCCCTGCCCGAGGGCTACGACACGGACGTGCGCAAGCGCGGTGGGCGGCTGTCCGCGGGGCAGCGGCAGATGGTGGCGTTCGCGCGGGCGTTCCTGGCCGACCCGGCGGTGCTGGTGCTCGACGAGGCGACGTCCAGCCTGGACGTGCCCACCGAGCGCCTGGTGCAGGACGCGCTGGAGACCGTGCTGGCGGACCGGACGGCGTTCATCATCGCCCACCGGCTGTCGACCGTGCTCATCGCGGACCGCGTGCTGGTGGTCGACGGCGGGCGCGTCGTGGAGGACGGGACGCCGAAGGACCTGATCGGCGGGCAGGGGCGGTTCGCGGCGCTGCACACCGCGTGGCGGGAGTCGCTGGCCTGACCGCCGTCCGGGCGTCCGGGTCGCCGTCCGGGTGTCCGGGTTGTCGTCCGGGTGGCCGGGCGTGGTCAGAGGAGGCCGTTGAGCAGGAGCGACAGCCACGCGGCGAGGACGCCCGCGACGACGCCGTAGGCCACCCAGCGCCACACGGGCACCCTGCGCGCCAGCCACACCGAGGGGGAGATGCCGCCGACCACCAGGACGTTCGCCAGCAGCGCGAGCCACTGGCTGGTCTCGCCGAGCCCCACCGACAGCGTGAACACGGTGAACGTCACGACCGCCGCCGTGATCAGGCTGACGGTGAGACCGGTGCCCCACGGCGTGGGTTCCGGCGCCTGCCCGGCCTCGGCGGCGGCCTCGTCCGGTCCGTCGGGCCGGGTTTCGCCGGATCGGGGCTCGTCGGGTCGGGACTCGTCCTCGGCTGCCGGCACGTCGACCGTCACCACGTCGCCCGTCACCGGGTCGGTGTAGCGGACCGGTGAGCCCATGTCGGCGGCCAGGCGACCGGCCAACTGGTGGCCGCGCCTGGTCACCAGGGCGCCCGCGACGCCCTCGGAGGGCGAGTCGGTGCGGCTCACGGCGTCGGCCACCTTCGCCCACTCGTGCAGCGCCTCGGCCAGTCCCGCGCCGAGCGGGAGGGTGTGGGGGTCGACCTCGTGCTCACCCGCGTCGTCGCTGCCCGCGAGCACGGCGCGGCCGTCCTGGACCCGCAGTTCCACCTGCGTCCTCCTCTGCTCGGAGAGCAACGTAGCGCTTCAGGCGATGGCGTAGAAGGCGATGGCGCCCGCGGTCGCGACGTTGAGCGAGTCGACGCCGTCGGCCATGGGGATGCGCACGGCGACGTCGGCCGCGGCGATGGCCTCGTCGGTGAGCCCCGGCCCCTCGGAACCGAGCATCACGGCGACCCGGCGCCCGCGCAGCCCGGCGTCGGCCAGGCTCACCGCGTCGGCGCGCGGAGTGAGGGCGGCGACCGTGAAACCGTTGTCCCGCAAGGTGTTCAGCCCGTCGGCGAGGTCGGGCGCGTGCGTGAACGGCACGCGCAGCACGTGCCCCATAGAAACGCGGACGCTGCGCCGGTACAGCGGGTCGCTGCACCCCGGGCCGAGGACGACGCCGTCGACGCCGAGCGCGGCGGCGTTGCGGAACAACGAACCCAGGTTCTCGTGGTCGCCGACGCCTTCGAGGACGGCGAGCCGGGTCGCGGTGGCGGCCAGGTCGGCCAGGGCGGGCCGCGGCGCGCGGTCGGCGGCGGCGAGGACGCCCCGGTTGAGGTGGAAGCCGACCACCTCGGCCATGACCTCGGCGGACGTGACGTACGCGGGGGCGGGGAGGTCGCCGAGGGCTTCGACGCGCCGACGCACGCCGAGCAGCGCGCGGACCGGGTAGGGCGAGGCGAGGAGCCGTTCGACGACGACCACGCCCTCGGCGATCACCAGGCCGCGCCCACCCGGGCGGTCCGGGCGGCGGTCGGCCGTCGACAGGTCCCGGAAGTCGTCCAGCCTCGGGTCCGCCGGGTCGTCGATCTCGATCACGGGGGCAGTGTCCCACCTCCCACCGCGTGAACATCCCTCGTGAACGTGGCCGGGCTCACAACCTGCGATTTGTCGCTTATTGTTACCGTCATGTGACAGAGAGCACCGATTTGGACGCTGGCGGGCATGTGGTCGCTGTGTCACGGTTGGCCTCCGCTGAGCCCGCCGGAGCACCCCGACCGATTGGGAGGCGGCATGGGTACGGATGTGTCCAGTCGGACGTTCACCAGGGAAGATCGCCAGCGCTACCGCGAGCGCATGCAGCGGTGCATGGACGCGCTGGGGACCATGTTGGTCGAGGACAGCTTCTCGTTCCCGCGTCAGCAGATGGGGTTGGAGATCGAACTGAACCTGGTCGACGGCGCGTGCCGGCCGGCCATGGCCAACTCCGAGGTCCTGGAGAAGATCGACGACCCCTCGTTCACGCTCGAACTGGGGCAGCACAACCTGGAGGTGAACGTCCCGCCGCGCGAGCTGGCCGGGAACGAGACGCTCGACCTGGAGCGCGAACTGGTCTCCACGCTGTCGTCGGCCGACGACAAGGCGCACGACGCCGGGACGTCCATCGTGATGATCGGCGTGCTGCCGACGTTGCGACAGGAGCACTTCGAACGGCGGTGGCTGTCCAACCAGCCGCGCTACGCGGTGCTCAACGACCGCATCCTCGCCGAGCGCGGCGAGGAGGTCGCGCTGTCCATCTCCGGCGAGCTGTCGCCGCTGCCCGGCCGGACCGGCGAGAAGCTGGCCGGCTACGCGGAGTCGATCATGCCGGAGGCGGCTTGCACGTCCGTGCAGCTGCACCTCCAGGTGGCGCCGGACGACTTCGCGGCGCACTGGAACGCGGCGCAGGCGCTGGCCGGGGTGCAGGTGGCGATCGCGGCGAACTCGCCGTTCCTGCTGGGCCGGGCGCTGTGGCACGAGACCCGGATACCGCTCTTCCTCCAGGCCACCGACACCAGGACGCAGGAGCTGAAGAACCAGGGTGTCCGGCCGCGCGTGTGGTTCGGGGAGCGGTGGATCACGTCCATCTTCGACTTGTTCGAGGAGAACGTGCGGTACTTCCCGGCGCTGCTGCCGGAGACCGGCGACGAGGACCCGCTGGACGTGCTGGGGTCGGGCGGGACGCCGTCGTTGACGGAGCTGAGGCTGCACAACGGGACGGTGTGGCGCTGGAACCGGCCGGTGTACGACGTGGTGGACGGGGTTCCACACCTGCGAGTGGAGAACCGCGTCCTGCCGGCGGGGCCGACGGTGCTGGACACGATGGCCAACGCGGCGTTCTTCTACGGCGCGCAGCGGGCGCTGACGACCTCGGAACGTCCACTGTGGAGTCAGATGTCGTTCCACGCGGCGGAGGAGAACCTGTACGCCGGTTCACGGCACGGGATGGGCGCGCAGCTCTACTGGCCGGGCATCGGCTGGGTCCCCCCGGACGAGCTGGTGCTGCGCAGGCTGCTCCCCCTCGCCCACGAGGGCCTGCGCGACTGCGGCGTGTCCGACGAGGCGCGGGAGCGCTACCTCGGCGTCATCGAGGCCCGGTGCCTGGCGCGGCGGACCGGTTCGCAGTGGCAGCGCGAGACCGTGGCGATGCTGGAGGCACGGGGCGCCGACCGGGACACCGCGCTGTCCGCGATGCTGGCCAGGTACGTGGAACTCATGCACGGGGGCGAACCGGTCCACACCTGGCCGGTGACCCCGTGACCCGCCCCAGCGCGCCACCCGGGTGACCACCCCGACTCCGGGGCCCGCCGCTCTGTCGGGGCGCGGCGGGCCCCGGTCCTGTCCGACGGTCCTGCCCTGCGGGGGCTTGGCCCTGTTCGACGGGAGCGGATCGGAGTCGGGCTCGGCCCCAGGCCCGGGCGTGGGTCACGGCGCACGAGCCACGGGCACGAGTCATGGCGCACGGGGCGCGACGCACGGCGCGGTTCACAGGACACGGGGTCCGGTGCGCCGCCGCCTCCATCTTTCCGGCAACAACATCGCCATCACCACTCATACCCGATCTTCGTTCCCCGATCGGGTGATCCGGTCAGCGCCGGCGGCCCGACTTCAGCGGTGCCACGTCCGCGCCGTCGTGGGTGTTGCGGCACTCGTCGGGGGTCACCGCCTCGACCGCCAGGGTCAGCATGCCCTTGACGCCCGTGTAGATGCTCTCGCCCGCCGACGCCAGCGAGGTGTGCACGCGGTTCGAGTCGGTGAAGTCGCGGTCGTCCTTGGTGCGCTTCTTGCCGGCTTCCTCGGGCTTCGTGGCGCTGCGGAGGTTGACCTCCAGCCACGCGGCCACCTCCGCGGGGGTGGTCAGCACCTCCTCCGGCGTGCGCTCCAGGCGCTCGGAGCGCGGGGAGGCGTGGTCGAGGGACGTGTGCTCCACGTACGCGTGCCAGTGCGTGTTCCGCAACGACCACGTCTGCTCGACCGGCCAGTCCTCCTCGGTGCCCATGCGCCCTATCTTGCCAGGGTTCGGACGTCCAGGGTGTGGTCCACCCCCACCGCGTCGGCCAGCCTTCGGTCGTGGGTGACCAGCAGCAGGGTGCCCGCGTAGTCGGCGAGGGCCCGTTCGAGTTGTTCGATGGCCGCCAGGTCCAGGTGGTTGGTGGGTTCGTCCAGCACGAGGCACGTCGTGCCGCGTGCCTGGAGCACCGCCATGCCGGCCCGGGTCCGCTCGCCCGGCGACAGCGACGCGGACGGTCGGAGCACGGCGCCGGCGCCGATCCGGAACTTCGCCAGCAGGGTCCTGGCCTCCTCGGGCGACAGGCCGGTGGAGGCGACCACGACGTCGAGCACGGGCGTGGTGGTGGCGAAGTCGGCGCGCACCTGGTCCACTTCGCCGACGACGACGTTCGGCCCCTGCGCCCGGTCGCCGGAGACCAGTGGCAGGCGGCCGAGCAGGGCCGCCAGGAGGGTGGACTTCCCGGAGCCGTTGGGTCCCACGACGCGCCACCGCTCGCCCGCGCCGACGGTGAGGTCGACCGGGCCGAGTTCGACGTCGCCGCGTCGCACGACCGCCCGGCGCAGGGTGAACGCGACCTGGCTGCCGCGGCCCGCGGACGGGAGGGTGAGGCGCAGTTCCCACGGTTCGCGGGGTTCCTCGACCTCGTCGAGGCGGTCGAGGGCGCGGTCGGCGGCGGACGCCTTGGCGGAGAGGTTCTCGGCGCCCTGCTTGCGGGCGTGCTTGATGTTCTTGTCGCTCTCGTCGGACCTGGCGACGCGCCGCACGCCCGCCCTGGACCACTCCCGGGTCCGGCGGGAGCGGGCGACGAGGGCGTCGCGCCTGGCGGCGTAGGTCTCGTACTCCTCGCGGGCGCGGCGGCGGGCGGCGGCCTGTTCGTGCGCGTACGCCTCCCAGCCGCCGCCGTACGCGGTGACGCCCCTGGTGAACTCGTCGAGTTCGGCGATGGCGGTGGTGGTGCGGGCGAGGAACTCGCGGTCGTGGCTGACGAGGACCATGGCGGCGCGGCTGCGCAGCACGTGCGCCTCCAGCAGTTCCAGGCCGGCGAGGTCGAGGTCGTTGGTGGGTTCGTCGAGCAGCAGCACGTCGGCGGTGGTGAGCAGGACGGCGGCGAGGCGCAGGCGGGCGGACTGGCCCCCGGACAGCTCGTCGGGGCCGCGGTCGTCCAGGAGGGACGCGGGCAGGCCGAGGCGTTCGCACACCTCGTCGGCGCGTTCGGCGAAGTCGGGTGCGCCGGAGGCGGTCCACTCGTCGAACGCGCGGGTGTAGGCGTCGTCGGCGCCGGGTGTCCCGGTGGTCAGCGCGGCGGTGGCGCGTTCGAAGCGCTGGACGGCGGCGGCGACGCCGGTGCGGCGGGCGAGGTGGTCGCGCAGGGATTCGCCGGGGTGCGGTGAGGTCTCCTGGGTGAGGTGGGCGACGTGGCCGCGGGCGGTGACGGTGCCGGTGTCGGGGCGCAGTTCGCCGGCGAGGACGCGCAGGAGGGTGGACTTGCCGACGCCGTTGGGCGCGATCAGGCCCACGCGTTCGCCGGCGGGGACGTCGAGGTCGACGGCGGCGAGCACGGTGTGCGGGCCGAACGACAGCGACACGCCCCGGGCGGTCAGTGCGGACACGTTCCGAGGGTGGCAGGGACACGGGTCCGGGGGCACCTGGTTTTCCGCGCCGGTGCTCCCCGGAGCGGACGGGGTGCGGGCACGACGAGGCCCCGCCGCCCGGCGGTACGACCGGGAGGCGGGGCCTCGTCTGTTCCCGAACTGACTGCCGCTCCCACCACGAAGCGACGTGACTTAGGTTAGCCTAAGCTCCTCTTCTTGTGAAGCCCGGCGCACGAAACCGCGCGCCACGAGTTCCACGACCACGACGATCGCCACCGCCTCCACCGCCAGCAGGGCGAGCAGCACGACGAGTTGCAGCGCCCCCGCCTGCCACACCGGCGCACCGCCGAGCAGCATCCCGACGAACGCGCCGGGCAGCGTCACCAACCCCACCGTGCGGGTCTGGTCGAGCGCGGGCAGGAGGGCCTCGGCGGCGGGCCGGCGCACGAGTTCGCGCACCGCGTCCGGTTCGGTGAAGCCGAGCGCCAGCGCCGCCTCGTACTCGCCGTGCCGGTCCCGCAGGGCGTCGAGGGCGCGCCGGACGGACAGCGTGGTCGCGGTCATCGCGCCGCCGACGAGGATGCCGCCGACGGGGACGAGCGCGATGCCGGTCACCGGCACCAGGCCGCCGAGCACCAGCAGCGCGACGGCGGGGAGCGCGCCGCCGAGGATGGCGACCCCGACCCACGCGCCCCGCCGGCCGGTCCCGGTGCGGGCGGCGGACGTGCCGGTCGCCACGGCGGCCATCAGGACGAGGAAGCCGACCGTCAAGGGCAGGGACGCGAGCACCGCCGTGATGACGGCGGACACGGCGGCGAGTTGCGCGGTCGCCCGCAGGGCCGCCCGGACGACCGGTCCGGGTGACGCGAGGCCGCCCCACCGCACGACCGCCGCGGCGGCGGCGGTGAGGACCAGGCAGACGACGAGCAGGCGGACCCAGTCCGTTGCGATGACCACGCGACGATTGTGCGACGGCCGGGCGGACGGGGCGGGTGGAGCGGCCGGGCGGGGTGCGACGGCCTGGCGAACGGGGTGGTCGGACGGGTGGCGCGCGGGTCAGGGGCGGGAGCGGCGGCGCAGGCCGAAGCGCGGGATCGGCAGGGTAAGGCCGCCCCGGCGGGCCAGCACGATCCCGCCCACCACGGCCGCGAGGATCGACACGGCGCCGCCGACCACGAGCGGCGCGCGGGGGGTGAAGTGCTCCGCCAGCCAGCCCATCACCGGGCCGCCCACCGGGTTGCCGCCCAGGAACACCAGCATGTACAGGCCCATGACCCGGCCCCGCATCGCGGGCTCCACGGCCAGCTGCACGGTGGCGTTCGCGGTGGTCGTGAACGTCATCATGGCGATGCCCAGCGGGATCAGCGCGACGCCCGTCAGCCACATCGTGGGCAGCACGCCGGCGACGATCTCCAGCACGCCGAACGCGAGGGCGCCGATGATCAGCAGGCGCAGCCTCGGCTTGCCGTTGGCGCTGCGCTTCGCGGCCAGGGTCGCGCCCGCCAGGGTGCCGACCGCCAGCATCGTGGACAGCAGGCCGTACGCACTGGCGTCGCCGCCGAAGGTGTTGCGCGCCAACACCGCCAGGGTCACGTAGAAGTTCAACCCGAACGTGCTGATGAAGAACACCAGGAACAGCAGGATCACCAGGTCGGCGCGCTTGCGGACGTACCGCAGCCCCTCCCGCAACTGCCCCTTCCGGCGCGGCACCGGGTCGCCGCGGTGCAGTTCGCGCGGGTTCATCAGGAACAACCCGAGCAGCACCCCGAGGAAGCTGGCCGCGTTGATCAGGAACACCCAGCCCGTCCCGACGAAGACGATCAGCCCGCCGGCGACGGCCGGGCCGACCATCCGGGCCAGGTTGAACGTCATGGAGTTGAGCGCGACGGCGTTGGTCAGCTGGTCGCGGCCGACCATCTCGACCACGAAGCTCTGCCGCACGGGGGTTTCCACCGCGGACACCGCGCCGAGCAGCAGGCACAGCAGGTAGACGTGCCACAGCTCGGCGACGCCGGTGACGTCGAGCAGCCCCAGCACCAGCGCGCACAGCCCGAGCCCGGTCTCCAGCACCAGCAGCAGCTTGCGCTTGTCGAGCCGGTCGGCGAGCACACCGGCCCACAGCGACAGCAGCAGCGTCGGCGCGAACTGGAGCGCGGCGGCGATGCCGAGCGCCACCGGTGAGCCGTCCGACAGCTCCAGGACCAGCCAGTCCTGGGCGACGCGCTGCATCCACAGGCCGACCAGCGAGACGACCTGGCCGGACGCGTAGAGGCGGTAGTTGCGGACGCGGAGGGAGCCGAACATGCCGCTGCGCGGCGGGGGTGCGGCCGTGTTGCGATCGAGCTGACCGGTCTCTGCACCACCCGCGTACGCCGGCACGTCGTTACTGCCCCGCCATCCTGTCGATGATCCCGGACGCGCGCGACAGCACGTCCCGTTCCTCCGGTGTCAGCTCGGCCAGCCGGACGTCCAACCAGGCCTCGCGCGCGGACACCTCTTCGTCGATGTAGCTCAGCCCCGCCTCGCTCAGCTCCACGATGGCCTGCCGGCCGTCGGTGGGGTGGGGGCGGCGCGTGGCGAAGCCGTACTCCTCCAGCGCCGCGATGACCCTGGTCATCGACGGCGGCTGGACGCCTTCCCTGGCGGCCAGCTCGCCGGGCGTCAGCGGTCCGCACTTGTGCAGCGTGGACAGCGCGGACACCTGGGTGAGCGAGATCGCGGAGTTCACCCGCTGCGCGCGGAGCCTGCGGTTCAGCCTGACGACGGCCAGTCGCAACCGGCTCGCCAGTCCCGCTTCCACCTCGGTCTCCGCCACGTAGTTAGCATACCTCACGATCTGTGCACCCATCGTGTGAACTTGTCCTCCCGTTCCACCACCCCGGGATCGTCAGCCGCCCAGGACCGCCTGGATCGGCCCGATCGCGAAGTAGACGACGAACGCCGCCGACACCACCCACATCAACGGGTGCACGCTGCGCGCCCGACCGGTCAGCGCGCGCAGCAGCACGTAGCTGACGAAACCCGCGCCGATGCCGTTCGCGATGGAGTAGGTGAACGGCATGACCACGATGGTCAGGAACGCGGGCAGCCCCACCGAGAAGTCGGCGAAGTCGATCTCCCTGACCTGGGCGATCATCAGCGCGCCGACGATCACCAGCGCCGGCGCCGCCGCCTCGACCGGCACGATCGAGTACAGCGGGGTCAGGAACATCGCGGCGAGGAACAGCAGGCCCGTCACGACGTTCGCCAGGCCCGTCCGCGCGCCCTCCGCGATGCCGGCCGCCGACTCGACGAACACGGTGTTCGACGACGAGGACGCCGCACCACCCGCCACCGCGCCCAGGCCGTCCACGAACAGCGCCTTGGACACGCCCGGCAACTGGCCGTCCCTCCCGATCAGCCCGGCCTCCTTGCCCAGGCCCGTCATCGTGCCGACCGTGTCGAAGAAGTCCGTCAGGACCAGCGTGAACACCAGCAGCGCGGCGGTCAGCGCGGGCACCCGGGTCCACGCGCCGAACGACACGTCGCCGAGCAGGCTGAGGTCCGGCAGGCCGAACACCTCGTCCGGCAGCGCCGGGTAGCCCAGGTTCCAGCCGGTCGGGTTCACGCCCGCCGACGGGCCCGCCTCGACGATCGCCTCGATCACGACGGACAGGACGGTCGCGGACAGGACGCCGATCAGGATGCCGCCCTTGACCTTGCGCGCCACCAGGATGCCGGTCAGGACCAGGCCGACGACGAACACGAACGTGGGCCACGACGCGATCGAGCCGCCGATGCCCAGTCCGACCGGGACGGTCGTGCCCGCGGCGTCCGGGACGCGGCGCACGAAACCCGCGTCGACCAGGCCGATGAAGCAGATGAACAGGCCGATGCCGACCGCGATGGCCGCCTTCAGCTCGGCGGGCACCGCGTTGAACACGGCCGTGCGGACGCCCGTGACGACCAGCAGCAGCACCACCAGGCCGTTGACGACGACCAGGCCCATCGCCTCGGGCCACGACACCTGCGGCACGATCGTCACCGCGACGAACGAGTTGATGCCCAGGCCCGTGGCGAGCGCGAACGGGTAGTTCGCGACCAGTCCGAACAGGATCGTCATGACGCCCGCGACGAGCGCCGTGACCGCCGCCACCTGCGGCACGGTGAGGATGTTGCCCAGGACGTCGACCTTGGCGGACGGGTCGTCGGCGGCGAAACTGCCCAGGATCAGCGGGTTCAGCACGACGATGTAGGCCATGGTCACGAACGTGACCAGGCCGCCGCGCACCTCGCGGCCGACCGTGGAGCCGCGCGCGGAGATCTTGAAGAACGCGTCGAGCCCGGACACCCTGGGCCCGGCACCGCTCCCGGCGGTCGCGCCGGGTTCGGACGCCCCCGCGCCCGGTCCTCGTGAACCGGCGTCGGCGTCGGTGTCGTCGGGGGCCGCGTCAGAGGCGGCGGGGTCGGCGGGGTCGGCGGTGGCCATCTCTTCTCCTTGGTCGTCGGTGTGGCGAGGAGGCAGAGCGTGCCCCACCCGTGTTTCGGACAGGTAGCCTGCCTGACGTGGCCGAACAGGACGCACCGCCCCTCCCCGCAGCACCGCTCCCCGCCCCGCCGCCGCTGCCCGCGAGGCTGGCCGACCCGGTGCCCGCCATCGTGGCCGGGACGGGGTTGTGGTTCGTCGGGTTCCTCGTCGTGCTGCTGTTCTGGCGGTCGGAGACGACGCTGCTGTGGACGTGCCTGTCCGGCAGCCTGCTGGGCGTGATCGGCTACGGCGTCTTCACGTGGCAGCGCTCCGCCGCCCGCCGCGGCCGCCGCACCGCCCAACAAGGCCAAGGCCTGACCGACTGACCCGAGAGTCCAACCCCCAAGCCGCGCGAGTCGTACGTCCAGGCCGGGCGAGTCGTACGTTCGGGCCCTCTGAGTTCTACGTCCAGGACTCGCCGAGTACCCGAACGTAGAACTCAGGGGCCCTGAACGTACGACTCGCGGGACTTGGACGTACGACTCGCGGGACCTGGGGGTTGGACTCCCGCAGCCTGAACGTACGACTCTCGCGGGTCAGGCCAGGAGGGTGATGGGGGTCGGGGTGGTGATCAGGGCGGTGAAGGTGTGGCGGTCCGCCCAGCGGGACGTGGTCCAGGCCAGGGCCCGGGCCAGGCCCTCGGGGGTGTCGGCGGCGTGGACCACGTCGTCGGCGACCCACCAGGGGACCTCGTGCTCGGCGCCCTCGGCGGAGACCACGAGGGTGTCGTGGACGACCACGGTGGCGGTGGGCACCTCCACGCCGAGGAGCTCGCACGCCAGGCGCACCGCGCCCAGGTCCGACCACACGACCTCGTCACCGGCGCCGACGACCTCGCCGGTCACCTCTTCCGAGGCCAGGGGCAGGGCCAGCAGCTCGGCCAGGGCGGGGGCGGAGCCCGACGAGGTGAGGACCTGCTCCGGGGGCAGGACGCCCAGCAGCCACGGGAGGTCCAGCACCAGCACGTCGTCCGCCGGTTCGGCGGCCCCGGTCAGCACCCGGACCCGGTCGGGGGGTTCGACGCCCACGTCGTCGGCCACCGCGGCGAGCAGGGCGTGGACCCGCAGCACCAGGGCGTCGGAGAGGGTGCGGGCGGGATCGCCCAGGCGGGCCAGGAGGTCGGTCACGTCGTCCTCGTCGAGCACGCCCAACGACGTGCGCACGCCCGCCGCCGCCAGCACGTGCGCGGGCAGGCCGACGTCCGGCACCACGTCGTACAGGCCCTCCAGCTCCACGGCGTCGGGCAGCCGCCACGAGCCGAGCGGCGCGCCGCCCAGGGTCGCGTAGCGGGCCAGCCACCAGCCGGTGTAGCCGTCGGGCTCGGTCACCGCGCGCCACGTCACGGGGTCGGCGGCCATCATGGCCAGCGCCCGCGGCCACTTGTCGTGCGCCACCAGATCCAGGTCGCGGATGCCCAGCACCCGCGTCGGCGGCACGTCGAACGCGTCCCACCAGTAGCCCTCGTCGGCCAGGTCGTGGTCCGGTTCGGTGGGCGAGTCGTCGTCCACGACGGTGAACCCGTCGATGACGCCCACGCCGGTCAGCACCTCGCGCGGCCACTCCGCCGCCACCGGAGCGGCGAGCACGCCGAACGGCGCGTCGTCCTCCAGCACCTCCAGCAGCGCCGAGTCGGGCAGCACCAGCTCGTCGGCCCGCCGCCACTCGCCGGAGGACGACGGCAGCGCCAGCGCGCCCAGCCACGGCCGGCCGCCGGCCCGCGACACCAGCCGCAGGACGGTGGAGACCAGCTCGGGCCCTTCCATGCCGGGGTCGTCGAGGCTCTGCCGGACGGCCTCGCGCACCGCGTCGGAGTCGAGCAGCTCGGCCGCGCTCGCCTCGGTCGCGCCGAGCCGCAGCAGCAGCGGGTGCGCGGCCTCCGGGTGCGCGATCCGCAGGCCCGGCACCGAGAACAGGTCGGCGTCGGTGCCGACGAGCACGCCGCGCGGGCTGCTCACCAGGCGACCGTCGACCAGCGGCACGGGCAGGCTGCCCATCTCCTCGCGGGCCGTCGAGTCGACGTCCGCGATCGGCGACAGGGCCTCGTAGACCTGCCGCCACCACGACGGGTCTCCGCCGACGCCGGACAGGGCCGCCACGACCTCCGCGACCGACATGCGCGGCACGTCCAGCGCCGCCAGCGCGCGGGCGTGCGACGGCAGCGTCAGCTCGTGGTCGAGCAGGCCGGGGACGACGTCCTCCAGCAGTTCGACCAGGTCGAACGACGCGGCGTCCAGCACCTTGGACGTCGCCGGGGCACCCCACTCGCCGTCGGCCAGCGGCAGCCACGAGGCCGACCGCAGCTCGGCCAGCACGGCCGTGCGCAGCCGGTCGTCCACCTCGGACAGCGGGAAGCCGGGCAGCGGCACCAGGGAGGTGCGCTCGACCGCGGGCAGCGCGGTCACCAGCGCCGGGTACGCGGCGGCGGCCCGGTCCAGCACGAACGACGCCGCGTCGCCGGCCAGCACCCGCCGCCGGGACGGCTCCACCGGCAGCGTGGCGATCAGCCGGGCGGGCAGGGACAGCTTCTCGTCGGTCGGCGTGGGCGCGTGCAGCACGTCGCCGGACAGCGGCTCGTCCACCGGCCACGCCCAGCACACCGACCACCGGGGCCGCGCCTCCACGCCGGCCACCAGTTCCCCGGGCAGCTCGCCGGCGTCCCGGTGCACCAGCCACCGCCGCACGCCGCCGGGCCCGGTCAGCTCCACGACGCCGCCGGTCTCCGCGCGCTCCCACGCCTCGTCGCCGACCTCGACCCGCCGCAGCCCCGGCAGGGCCAGCAGCAGGTCGGGCACCTGGAGCGCGAACTCCGCCAGCACGCCGCCGGCGTCCGCGCGCAGCGGGAGCCGCACCTCGGTGTCGAAGCCCTCGGGCAGGTCGTCCTCGTCGGTCGGCCACACCAGCCGCAGCACGGGCACGTCGCCGCCGCGCGCCGACGCCAGCTCCGGCACGGCCTCGCGGGTGCGGGCCGCCGAGAACGCGACGCCGCCGGAGCGGGACACCACCCGCGGCGCGTCGGTCACCGCCAGCACGGCGGCGAAGCCGACGCCGAACTGGCCGACCGTGCCCGCCGACTTCGACGACGCCCGCAGCGACGCGAGCGCCGACACCCCGGCCGCGTCGAGCGGCGCGCCGGTGTTGGCCGCGCGCAGCTCGCCGTCGACGACGGTCAGCCGCAGCACGCCGGGTTCGGCCCCGGCCGCGTCGGAGGCGTTCTGCGCCAGCTCGACCAGCAGCCGGTCGCGGTAGCCGCCGAGGCGCAGGTCCTCCTCGGCGTTGGCGTCCTCGCGGAACCGGGTGGGCGACCCCCGCCAGGCGGCCAGCACCGACTCGCGCAGCGCGGCGGTCCCGAACGGGTCACGCGGCTCCGGGCTCACTGCCCGCTCTCGCCGGCGGGGGTCCGGGCGGAAGCCGTGCCGGCACCGGCGTCGGAGACCTCGTTGGCCTCCACGTCCAGCACCGCGTCGTCGTACACGACGTCGGCCACGGGGATCGCCGAACCGCCCTCCACCTCGACCTCGGAGTGCGCGCCGCACCCGTACTCGACGTGCACCACGTGCCCGTCGGCGGGCGTCAGCTCGTTCGCGCAGATCCCGAACGCGGCACCGAGCGATCCGGCGACGCGCTGGTAGAAACCGCAGGTGCCGCAGTGCGCGGGCGCGCTGCGGGCCATCTCGCTGCGCGGCCCGAAGTCGCCGGAGTGCCACCGCTGGGCGGCGTCGAGCACGCCCTCGCGGGACAGCACGCGCACCCGGCCGAGGCCCACCTCCAGGGCGACCTCCTCGACGGCCGGGTCGTCGGAGGCGACGTAGCCGGGCGCCAGGCGCGGGTCGTCCTCGGGCGCGGGCAGCAGGTCGCCGACGCCCAGGTCGCCCGCGCGGACCCGCTCGTGCCACGGGACCCAGTCGGGCGCGACGAGCGCCTCGTCACCGGGCAGCAGCACGACCTCGCTGACCGACAGCGGCGTGCCGGGGCCGGCGAACGCGACCGTGACGGCCCAGTTCCAACCCCGGTAGCCCGCGTGCTCGGCCTCGAACAGGTGGGTGGCCGACACCTCGTCCTCGGCGATCACGCCCACGTGGTCGCCGATGCGTTCCGCGCCCGCCTCCTCCTGCGCCGCGGCTCGGGCGAGCTCCACGGCGGCGGTGTCGGCGAGGACTGGGTCGGGCTGCTGGGTCGGCGTCGAGGTCACGGTTGAATTGTGCCGCACGTCGTCGCGCTCCCGCGCACACGTGCCACCCTTTCGGACGTGCGGTGGTTCCTCGTGGTGGCGGTCCTCGTCCTGTCGGCGGCGTGCGGCGCGCCGCCGGGCGGCCCCGGCGAGGCGTCCCGCCCCGCCCCGGGTGGCTACGAGGTGCTGGGCACGCTGCCCCACGACACGGGCGCGTTCACGCAGGGGTTGGAGCTGGTCGACGGCGTGCTCTACGAGGGCACGGGCCTGGAGGGGCGGTCGTCGGTGCGCCGGATCGACCCCGGCACGGGCGAGGTGGTGCGGCGTGTCGACCTGCCCGGCCCGCTGTTCGGCGAGGGCATCACGGTCGTCGACGACCGGCTGTGGCAGCTCACCTGGCGGGACGGCGTGGCCATCGAGCGGGACCGCGACACCCTCGAAGAAGTGAGGCGCGTCACCTACGAGGGCGAGGGTTGGGGCCTGTGCCGCGACGGCGACCGGCTGGTGATGGGCGACGGCACGGACGAGCTGGTGTTCCGCGACCCCGGCACGTTCGCCGAGACCGGCGCGGTGCGGGTCAGCCGCGACGGCCGGCCGGTGACCGGGCTGAACGAGCTGGAGTGCGCCGGCGGGCAGGTGTGGGCGAACGTGTGGCAGACCGACGAGGTCGTCCGGATCGACCCCGCCGACGGCCGCGTCGTCGCCACCTACGACCTGGCGGGGCTGCGGCCGGCCGGCGTGCCGGCGACCGACGTGCTCAACGGCATCGCGGCCGTGCCGGGCACCGACGAGTTCCTGCTCACCGGCAAGAACTGGCCGACGATCTTCCGGGTGAGGTTCACCGGGGGCTGACCGCCCGTCCCGGGGGTGACCGCGTCCCCGGTGAGGCAGGATTGGGGCGTGACACCCCCTCGGCCGGAAGACCAGTCGCGGCGGTACCCGTGGGAGGACGACGAGTACAAGCCGCGCACCCGGCCGTACCCGACCCCGGGGACCCCGCCGCCGCCCGACCCGCCCGGCCGGGGCCCCTCGCGCCGGGCGCCGCGCCCGGACCGCGACCCGGGGGCGCGGGGCGCGCCGGCACGGGGGCCGCGGGACCCGCGCGACCGGGTCGCGGAGTCCTGGTACGGCGACGACGGGCGGCCGGAGGAAGCGCGCTTCGCCCCGCCGCCGGACGAGCGGCCGACCGCGCCGACCCTGCCCAGGAAGCTGACCGTCACCCGCGTCGCCTGGTTCCGCGCCCGCGAGCTGAGCGGGAAGGCGCTGGCCACGTTCCGCCGCGCCGCGCACGCCGACGGCGCGAAGCAGTCCGGCCTGTCCTCCCTCACCTACGCGGTGATGCTGAACTACGCCGCCGACGCCGCCATGGCCGTCGCGCTCGCCAACACCCTGTTCTTCTCCGCCGCCTCCGGCGAGAGCCGCGGCAAGGTCGCCCTCTACCTGCTGATCACGGTCGCGCCGTTCGCGCTCGTCGCGCCGGTCATCGGGCCGGCGCTGGACCGCGTCCAGCACGGCAGGCGGGTCGCGCTCGCGGCGTCGTGCGCGCTGCGGGTGCTGCTGTCGATCGTGATGGCGACGAACTTCGACAACTGGGGCCTGTACCCCGCGGCGCTGGGCAGCATGGTGCTGTCCAAGTCGTTCACCGTGCTCAAGTCCGCGATCACGCCGCGCGTGCTGCCGCGCGACATCACGCTGTCCAAGACCAACGCCCGGATGACGGTGTTCGGCCTGGCCGCGGGCGGTGTGTTCGGGGCGTTCGCGGCCGGCTTCGCGAACCTGTTCGGCTCACCCGGCGCGCTGTGGTTCACCGCCGCGTTGAGCGCCGTCAACGCCTACTACTGCCTGCGCATCCCGTCGTGGGTGGAGGTCACCGAGGGCGAGGTGCCCGCGACGCTGCGGGCCGGGCCGGGGAAGCCGGACCGGCCGCCGAAGCGGCGGCGGCAGCCGCTGGGCCGCACGGTCGTGGTGTCGCTGTGGGCCAACGGCACGATCCGGATGCTCACCGGTTTCCTGATGCTGTTCTCCGCGTTCGTGGTGCGCGCCCAGACCGAGGGCGACGCGTTCAGGCAGCTCCTGCTGCTGGGCGTGATCGCGGCGGCGGCCGGTGTCGGCAGCTTCCTCGGCAACGCCGTCGGCGCGCGCCTGCACTTCGGCTCGCCCGACGGCGTCGTCATCGGCTGCCTCGCCGCGGCCCTGGCCACGGCGGTGGTGGCGGCGGTGCTGCCCGGCCTGACCACGGCGGCGGCCGTCGGCCTGGTCGGGGCCACGGCCAGCTCGCTGGCGAAGGTCTCGCTGGACGCGGTGATCCAGGACGACGTGCCGGACGAGTCGCGGGCCTCGGCGTTCGGCCGGTCGGAGACCATCCTCCAGCTCGGCTGGGTGTTCGGCGGGGCGCTCGGCGTGCTGCTGCCGACCGAGTACTGGATCGGGTTCACCGTGCTGTCGGTGCTGCTCGCGCTGGGTCTCGCGCAGACCGTGCAGACCCGGCGGGGCACGTCGCTGGTGCCCGGCCTCGGCGGCGACCGGCCGCTGCGCCCCGGCCCGGTCGCGCCCCGTCCCGGCACGTAGGCTCGGCGGCCGTGCGCCGAGTACCGCTTGCCGTCGTCCCGCTGCTGGCCCTCGCCGCCTGCGCGGCCCCGCAGAACCCCGAGGTGACCTTCTACGCCGACGGGCACGCGGTGGACGTCGGCCCGTCGCAGTACTGCGACCTCCAGTCGGAGAACTGCGACGTGGACCCGAACGCCCTGGGCGTGCTGCGGGTGCGGCCGGGGAAGCCGGTGCAGATCTCCGTGCCCGGCGAGCTGGCCGAGACGGCGTGGTCGGTGAAGTTCACCTACCGCGACGGCGCGGGCGTGCCGCAGGAGCCGTTGCGCAGCAAGCTGTTCACCTCGCGCGAGCCGCGGTACGCGTACACGCTCGCGCTGCCGGACCCCGGGGCCCGGTTGGAGAGCGTCGAGGTGCAGCAGTACGGGGCGCGCATCGAGGCGAGCACCACCGGCGCGTTCGACTTCGTGGCGCGCGGCACCTGGGTGCTCAGGGTCGAGGAGCGCTGACCTACGGGTCGAGCTCCCGCGCGACGGCCCGGACCACCTCGGCGATCAGCTTGGTGTTCTTGCGGTCCGGGTAGCGGCCGCGGCGCAGCTCGGGCTGCACCTTCGTCTCCAGCAGCTTGATCATGTCCTCGACCAGGCCGTGCAGCTCCTCCGCGGGGCGGCGGCGCGCCTCGGCCACCGACGGGGCGGGGTCGACCAGGCGCACCGACAGCGCCTGCGGCCCGCGCCTGCCCTCGGCCATGCCGAACTCGATGCGCTGACCGGCTTTCAGGCCCTCGACGCCGGGGGGCAGCGCGGATTTGCGCACGTAGACGTCCTCGCCACCGTCCTGCGTGACGAAGCCGAAGCCCTTTTCCGTGTCGTACCACTTGACCTTGCCGGTCGGCACCGCGCTCACCAATCCTTCTTGCACTCACACGACGAACGCGCCCCGGGCGTGCCCGAGGCGCGTCCCACCAGAGTAGCCAGAACACCGGGCCGGAGGCACCTCCGATCGCGCGACTAGGCTCATCCGCATGTCGAAGCTGATGCCGGCGGCGGTGGTCCTGTTCGCGCTCGGTGTCGTGGCGATCGTCGCGATGTTCGTCGTGGGCGAACGCGGGCTGCCCGCGTGGGTGTTCGCGGCGGGCTGGCTGCTCGCCCCCGCCGGTCTCGCGCTGGGCGTGGTCAGCGCGGTGCGGGACTCGAAGCGGCCCCGGCGCTGAGCCGGTCGGCGTTCGCGCGCAGCCAGTCCGGGAAGCCCGTCAGGTCGGGCAGCACGACGTCCGCGCCCTCGGCGGTCAGCTCGTCGGCGGCGCAGGGCCCGCTCGCCACGCCGACCGCCACCGCGCCCGCCGCCTTCGCGCCCCGCACGTCGCCCACGTGGTCGCCCACGTAGACCGCGGCGCCGTGCGCCTTGAGCGCCTCGGCCTTGCCGGTGGACCACAGCTCGCCGAACAGGTGGTCCACCTCCCAGCCGAACGCGGCCAGGTGCAGCGCGGCGTTCTTGCGGTACTTGCCGGTCACCACGAGCGTCGTCCCGCCCAGCTCGCGCACGGCCGCAAGCGCTTGCGCGGCGCCGGGCAGCGCCACCGTCGCCGGGATCACCACGTCCGGGTACAGCGCGCGGAACCGGTCGACGAGGGCCGGGACGTCCTCCTCCGGCACGCCGAAGCCGCGGTAGACCATGTCGAGCGGCGGGCCGAGGTTGGCCGCGAAGTGGGCGCCGTCGAGCGGGTAGCCGGACTCGGCCGCCACCGCGTCCATCACGGCGGCCATCCCGGGCCGGGGGTCGATCAGCGTCATGTCCAGGTCGAATCCCACGGTCAGCGGCACCCCCCGACTGTAACCCCCGCTGTGCCAAGCTCTGTCGCGTGACGGAACTCACCCGCGCCCTGCTGCTGGCGGCCGCGGACCTGGTGGCGGCGCGCGGTTCCCGCGGCCTGCGCATGGCCGACGTCGCCAGCCGGGCGGGCGTGAGCAGGCAGAGCGTCTACAACGAGTTCGGCAACAAGGACCGGCTCGTGCAGGCGGTGGCCCTGTTCAAGGCGGGCGAGTTCCTCGACGGCATGCGCGAGCGGTTCCGCGCCGCCCCGGACCCGGTGGAGGGGCTGCGGCTCGGCCTCGGGTTCGCCTTCGCGCTGGCCGTCGAGGACCCGCTGGCCCGGTCCGTGTTCACCGGGGCGAACGCCGAGGACCTGCTGCCGCTGCTCACCACCCGCGGCCAACCGGTCCTGGCGCTCGCCACCTCGGTGTTCGCGCAGCACATCGGCGCGCACTGGCCCGCCCTGCCCGCCGCGCGCGTGCGCCTGACCGCGGAGACGGTCGTGCGCCTCGCGCTCAGCCACCTGCTCACGCCGAGCCGGCACTTCCCGCCGGGCAGCCGCCGGGTCGAGGCCGTGGTGGCGGTGGCGGAGGCCCTGCTGCGCGAGCCGTGACCCGGCGACCGGGGGTTACCCGACCGGGATCACCGGACGCCCTCGTAGGACAGGCCGACTGCGGCGGCGGCGCGTTCCATCGTGCGCAGGACCGCCAGCGAGTCGTCGTGCGTCATCGACGGGCTCTCCACCTCGCCCGCCGCGACCCGCGCCACGACCTCGCGCAGCTGCGGCACGTAGCCCGCGCCCTCCTGCGCGTGGGTGTGCTCCACGCCGTTCACGATCATGCGCGCCGGGTTGTACATCGCCTCCGGGAACTCCACGAGCCCCTTCGTGCCGTACACGACCGCGCCGTCCTTGAGCGGGCTGACCAGCGACGACCCGAGCAGGGCGTGCGCGCCGCCGGGGTAGCCGAGCAGCATGCCCAGTTCGGCGTCCACGCCGCCGACCAGCGACCCGTGCGCGTGCACCACCTCCGGCTCGCCGAGCAGCAGGTGCGCGAACGACACCGGGTAGATGCCCAGGTCGAACAGCGAGCCGCCGCCGAGGTCCCGGTTCCACAGCCGGTGCGCCGGGTCGTGCGGCAGCGTGAAGCCGAAGTCGGCCCGGACCGACCGCACCTCGCCGATCCCCCCCGCCGCGACCAGTTCGCCCAGGCGCGTGACGAGCGGGTTGAACCGGGTCCAGACCGCCTCCATGAAGAACAGGCCGCGCTCGCGCGCCAGGTCCACCACGTCCCGCAGGTCGGCGGAGGTCAGCGCGGCGGGCTTCTCGCACAGCACGTGCTTGCCCGCCTCCAGGGCGGCCCGGCTCACCTCGTGGTGCTGGACGTGCGGCGTCGCCACGTAGACCACGTCCACGTCGGGGTCGGCCAGCAGGTCGGCGTAGTCGCCGTAGGCGCGCGGGATGCCGTGCTTCGCGGCGAAGGCCTCGGCCTTCGGCAGCGCGCGGGACGACACCGCGAGCACCTCGGCATCGGGCAGGAGGCGGAGGTCACCGGTCACGACGTCGGCGATGCCGCCCGTGGCGACGACGCCCCAGCGGAGTCTGTTCTGCACAAGCGGGCAGCTTAATCGGGCAGGATGGTCGGGTGAGGCTCATCCTGAACGTGATCTGGCTGGTGCTGAGCGGCTTCTGGCTGGCCGTGGGGTACGTGCTCGCGGGCATCGTGTGCTGCGTTCTGATCATCACGATCCCGTGGGGGCTCGCCTCGTTCCGGATCGCGAACTACGCGCTGTGGCCGTTCGGCCGCACCGTCGTGGACCGGCCCGGCGCGGGCGCGCCGTCGCTGCTCGGCAACGTGATCTGGATCGTGGTCGCGGGTGTCTGGCTGGCGATCGGGCACATCGTGACCGGCCTGGCGCTGTGCGTGACCATCATCGGCATCCCGCTCGGCATCGCGAACTTCAAGCTGGTGCCGGTCTCGCTCATGCCGCTGGGCAAGGAGATCGTGCCGGTCCCCTAGTCGCCGGCCTCGGGTTCGGGCTCGGCCTCGGGCTCGTCGAGGCGGACGACCAGGCACGGGCCGCCGCTGTAGAGGCCCGCGTCCACCGCGAGCACCAGGTCGTCGGCGTAGCGCAGCGGGCCGTCGATCTCCTGCGGCGGCACGCCCAGCTGGTCGGCGATGACGCTGTGCCCGTGCACGACCTCGCGGCCGCCCAGCACGTCGAGCAGCGCGGTGGCCACCGCCGGGCCGTCCGGGCCGCGGAACGCGTAGCGGGTCGTCATCTTGCGCCAGCACTCCCACCACTGCTCCAGGTCGTCGCCCTCGAGGACCCGGCGCACGGCCTCGTTGACCTCGTCGACCGTGGCGCCCCACTCCAGGTAGGCGAGGGTGTCGGAGTGCATCAGCAGGTGGCCGTCGACCTCGGTGAGCACGCGGCGGGACGTCAGCCAGTCGACGTGCGCCGCGGTGAGCCGGTCCTGGTCGCTGCGCAGGCCGCCGTTGAGCAGCCAGCTGCGGGCGAAGCTGCGGGGCGTGGGGGCGCCCGGCACGTTCTCGTCGCCGAACCGGTGCATGCCCAGCAGCAGCACCTCGTGGTTGCCCACGAGGGCGTCGACCTGCCCGCCGCTCTGCTCGTGCAGGCGCATGACCAGCTCGATCACGCCGATGCCGTCGGGGCCGCGGTCGACGAAGTCGCCGAGGAACCACAGCTCCGCGTCGCCGCCGGTCCAGTCGCCGTCGGCGTCCACCAGGTCCGAGGCGTGCAGGGCGCGAATCAGCTCGGCGAGGTGCCCGTGCACGTCGCCGACCACGAACAGCGGTCGTTCCACACCCGCGACGATAGGCGACGCGCGGAGGTCGTGCGCGCAAGTCGATCAGTGCTCCGGCGCTCCGCCCGGCGGTCGGCGCGACCGCTCACCCGCGGGGGTGATCTTCGGCGAGCGGACCGTGACGGCGCGACCGCGCCGCGCACCCGGCGGGTCACACGGGGTTCGGCTCGTCCTCGGGGAACGGGTCGGCCGAGTGGCCCACCAGGTCGGCGATCGACTTCACCACCCGCGTCGGCCGGTACGGGTACAACTCGGCGGTGGAGTCCGCGGAGATGCCCGTCAGCACCAGGATGGTGCGCAGGCCCGCCTCCAGGCCGGACCGCACGTCGGTGTCCATCCGGTCGCCGATCATCAGCGTGTTCGCCGAGTGCGCGCCCAGCGCCCGCAGCGCCGACCTCATCATCAGCGGGTTCGGCTTGCCCACGTAGTAGGGGGCGCGGCCGGTGGCCCGCTCGATGAGCGCGGCCACCGCGCCGGTCGCGGGCAGCGAGCCCTCCCGCGACGGGCCCGTGGCGTCGGGGTTGGTGGCGATGAACTTCGCGCCCTCCTCGACCAGCCGGATGGCCTTGGTGATCGCGGTGAAGCTGTAGGTGCGCGTCTCGCCCAGCACCACGTAGTCCGGGTCGCGGTCGGTGAGCACGTAGCCGATCTCGTGCAGCGCCGTGGTCAGGCCCGCCTCGCCGATGACGAACGCCGCCCCGCCGGGCCGCTGCGAGTCGAGGAACTTCGCGGTCGCCAGCGCCGACGTCCAGATCGCCGACTCCGGCACCTCCAGGCCGGTGCGGGACAGCCGGGCGCGCAGGTCGCGCGGGGTGTAGATGGAGTTGTTGGTGAGCACGAGGAACGGGATGGCGTTCGCGGTCAGCTCGGCGACGAACTCGCTCGAACCCGGGATCGGGTGCTCCTCGTGCACGAGCACGCCGTCCATGTCCATCAGGTAGTTCCACTGGTCGCCCATGGGCGACATGCTGCCGGCTCGGGGTGCCGCCGGCTCAGGCGTCGACCACGCGCTTGCGGAACGCCTCGATGACCGTCTTGCTGTACCGCTCCAGCACGTCCCGCTCCTCGGGCGTGAAGCGCGACAGCACCTCCGCCAGGGCCGCCTGCGCGCCGAGCGACAGGCGCGCGGACCGGGCCTCCTCGCCGAGCGTCACCTCGACGAGCACCTTGCGGCGGTCGTGCGGGTCGCGGACGCGGCGCACGTAGCCGGCGTGCTCCAGCCGGTCGATCACGCCGGTCACCGCGCCCGTGGACAGGCCGGACAGCTCGGCGATCCGGCCGGCCGTGACCGGTCCCTCCGCGCGCAGCGCCAGGTCGAGGCACTTCTCGTCGGTCTGCGACAGGCCCAGCCGCTCCGCCAGCCTGCCGTGGACCCGGGCGGTGAGCGCACTCGTCTCCCGGGCGTAGGAGCCGAACCGCTCCACCACGTCGGCGGGAACGTCGTGCTCGCTCGTCATGCCGAGCAACTTAGCGGCTGGGGCGCCGGGTGGGGCATGCTCCTCCGCTCTCCCCGCGTGCGCAGTGCGGCTTCTCCCCGCCCACCCCGGCGTGTGGTCCGATTACCCTGGACGAGGTGACAGCTGTCGAGTTGGGGCTACCCGCCGTGCGCGGCAACCCGGACACCGCGGGACGTCCGGGCACACCTCTGCTGGTCGACCGGTTCGGCCGGATCGCGACCGACCTGCGCGTGTCGCTCACCGACCGCTGCAACCTGCGCTGCACCTACTGCATGCCCGCGGAGGGGCTGGACTGGCTGCCGAAGCCGGACCTGCTCACCGACGCGGAGCTGACCAGGCTGCTCGACGTCGCGGTGACCCGGCTGGGGGTGACCGACGTCCGGTTCACCGGCGGTGAGCCGCTGCTGCGCCCCGGCCTGGACGAGGTCGTGGCGGCGACCGCCGCGCTGCGGCCCCGGCCGCGGATCTCGATGACCACGAACGGGTTGACCCTGGCGCGGCGCGCCGAAGGGCTCGCGGCGGCCGGCCTGGACCGGGTGAACGTCTCGCTGGACACCCTCGACCCGGCCCGGTTCCGCACGCTGACCAGGCGCGACCGGCTCGACGACGTGTTCGCCGGGCTCGCCGCGGCGCGGGCCGCCGGGCTGACGCCGGTGAAGGTCAACACGGTGCTGATGCGCGGCGTCAACGAGGACGAGGCCGTGCCGCTGCTGCGGTTCTGCCTGGAGCACGGCTACCAGCTGCGGTTCATCGAGCAGATGCCGCTGGACCCGCAGCACGGCTGGGACCGGGACGACATGGTGACCGCCGAGGAGATCCTGGCGGCGCTGCGCACGGCGTTCACCCTGGACCCGGAGCCGGGTGGGCGCGGCGGCGCGCCCGCCGAGAAGTGGCTGGTGGACGGCGGGCCGGCGGTGGTGGGCGTGATCGCCTCGGTGACGCGGCCGTTCTGCGCGGCCTGCGACCGGACCCGGCTGACCGCCGACGGCCAGGTGCGCAACTGCCTGTTCAGCCGGACCGAGACGGACCTGCGGGCGCTGCTGCGCGGCGGCGCGTCCGACGAGGAGGTCGCGGCGGCGTGGCGGGGCAACTCGTGGGCGAAGGCCGCCGGGCACGGCATCAACGACGCCGGTTTCAACCAGCCCGACCGGCCCATGAGCGCGATCGGCGGGTGACGGCGCGTGCGGGAGGACGGCGCGGTGGAGGACGGCGCGGTGGAGGACGGCGCGGTGGAGGACGGCGTGGCGGAGGACGGCGTGGCGGAGGACGGCGTGGCGGCTCTGGCGGTCCGGTACTTCGCGGGTGCGCGGGCGGCCGCGGGCGTGGACGGGGAGGAGGTGGGGCTGCCCGGCGGCGAGCCGACCGTGCGGGCCGCCGTGGCGGTCCTGGCGGCCCGGCACGGGGGCGAGCTGGCGCGCGTCCTGCCCGCGTGCAGCTACCTCCTCGACGGCGTGGCGGTCAGGAACCTCGACACTCCCGTGTCGCCCGGATCACAACTGGACGTGCTGCCGCCCTTCGCCGGGGGCTGACGAGGCCATTCCCGGATGGGTTAGGGCGTGACCCATACCTCACTTTCCGTGATTTGTTTCGCCCGATCTCGGAACGGAAACGGAACCATAACGGTGCCCTGACCTGCCTAAACGCAAGGGTCGAAGGATCACTCCGTAGTGTTACTGTGACGTGCATCACGTACGCTTCCGTTTGGCGCGGCGTTCCCGGTTACGTACCGTCGCTTCTCGGTTGGCCCCGAACCGACCAGAGCACCACCCGGAACGCCACGCACCGAACCTGTCCACCGGTGTTCCGGGAACACCCCCGAGCGAGAGACAACCGCCGGACAGGAACTGGGCGACACCCCGGGCCCCGAACCCGAGTCGTCCGAGGAGGTGCGGGTGGACCGAGAGGGAAATGGCTTCTTACCGAGGCAAGCACCGCCCGTCCGTCTCCCCCGCCGCCCGTCGTGTCGCGAAGGTCGCCGTCGCCGGCGTCATCGTCGGCGCGCCGCTGGCGATGGCCGCCGGCACCGCGTCCGCGCAGGGCTCCGGCGTCAACTGGGACACGGTCGCCGCGTGCGAGAGCGGCGGCAACTGGAGCATCAACACCGGCAACGGCTACTACGGCGGGCTGCAGTTCCTGCCGTCCACGTGGCGTGCCAACGGCGGCTCCGGGATGCCCCACCAGGCTTCACGGGAAGAGCAGATCCGCGTCGCGGAGAACGTCCTGGTCTCCCAGGGCATCGGCGCCTGGCCCGTCTGCGGCCCCAAGGGCCTCGGCGGCGCCGCGGCCCCCGCCCGTCAGGCCCCGCCGGCCCCGGTGCAGCAGAGCGCCCCGGTCCAGCAGCAGCAGCAGCGTTCGGCCCCGGTGCAGCAGCAGGCCGCCCCCGCCCCCGTGGTGGTGGCGCTGCCGTCGTCCAACCCCGCCGGCGACTACGAGATCAAGGCGGGCGACAGCCTGTCCAAGATCGCGGACGAGCTGAAGATCGAGGGTGGCTGGGCGAAGCTCCACGAGCTGAACAAGGACTTCATCCCGAACGCCGACCTGATCATGCCGGGCATGAAGATCGCCACCAAGTGATCCCGGTCGGCGCGAGCCGACGCACCACGGACGGGGACCCCGACCGCCTTCACCCGGCGGCCGGGGTCCTTTCCCGTCACCGGGCGCTCAGGGCATGTTGACCCACTCGTCGGTGCCGTCGGCGAACACCTGCCGCTTCCACACCGGCAGCCGCCGCTTCACCTCGTCGACCAGCTCGGAGCAGGCGTCGAACGCCTCGCGCCGGTGCTCGGCGGCCACCGCGCAGGCCAGCGCCACGTCCCCGATGGCCAGCTGCCCGACCCGGTGCGACACGGCGACCGCCCGCACCCCGTCGAAGCGGGCCACCACGTCGGCGACCACCTCCGCCACCACGGCCGCGGCCGTCGGGTGCCCGACGTACTCCAACTCCCGCACGGAGCGCCCGCCGTCGTGGTCGCGGACCACCCCGGCGAACGTGACGACCGCCCCCGCGGCGGCGTCCTCCACCAGCTTCGCGTGCTCCTCCACCGACAGCGGCTGATCGCTGACGGTCGCGCGCAGCACCCCGGTCACGCGTGATCACCTCCGGCCACCTGGTCGACGGCGTGCTCCAGCACGGCGCCGAGCACCTCCAGCCCGTCCCGCACCCCGCCCGTCGAACCGGGCAGGTTCACCACGAACGTGCGGCCCGCGACGCCCGCCACCCCGCGCGACAGCACCGAGGCGGGCACCCCCGGCCACGCCGACGAGCGGATCGCGTCCGCCACGCCCGGCACCTCGAAGTCGAGCACCGAGCGGGTCGCCTCCGGCGTGCGGTCGGTGGGGCTGACACCCGTGCCGCCGGTCGTGACGACCACGTGCACGCCGTCCGCCACCGCCGCGCGCAGCGCCTCCGCCACCGGGTCGCCGTCCGGCACGACCGCGGCGTCCGGCACGTCGTAGCCGCGCTCGCGCAGCCAGCCGACGATGATCGGCCCGCCGCGGTCCTCGTACACCCCGGCCGAGGCCCGGTTGGACGCGGTGACCACGCGGGCGGTCCGGGCGGGCTTCGCGGGCGGCGTCACGGGCGCTCCCAGAGGCCGGTCTTGCCGCCCTCCTTGCGCTCGACGCGCACCGCGTCCATCGACGCCGCCGGGTCGACCGCCTTCACCATGTCGTGCAGGGTCAGCCCGGCCACGGCGACCGCGGTCAGCGCCTCCATCTCCACGCCGGTGCGGTCGGCGGTGCGCACGGTCGCCGTGACGCGGACCTCGGCGTCGCCGAGCTCCAGGTCGACCTCCACGCCCGAGAGCGCGATGGGGTGGCACAGCGGCACCAGGTCCGGCGTGCGCTTGGCCGCCATGATCCCGGCGATCCGGGCCGTGGCGAGCGCGTCGCCCTTGGGCAGGCCGTCGCGGGCGAGCAGCGCCACCACCTCGGCGGTGGTGCGCAGCACGCCGGAGGCGACGGCGGTGCGGGTGGTCGGCTCCTTGCCGGACACGTCGACCATCCGGGCCGCCCCGGCCTGGTCCAGGTGCGTGAACTGCTGGGTCATGCCGCCGATGCTAGGCCCCGGCGGCACGACCGCCCGACGTCGCGCTTGCTCAGCCGCCGCCCTGGTCGGCAGCCGCCTTGCGCACCGCTTCCGCCACGGCGGGCGCCACGGTGCTGTCGAACACGCTGGGCACGATGAACGACGCGTTGAGCCGCTCGCCGTCCACCACGTCGGCGATGGCGTTGGCCGCGGCCAGCAGCATGGCGTCGGTGATGGTGCGCGCGTGGGCGTCCAGCAGGCCCCGGAACACGCCGGGGAACGCGAGCACGTTGTTGATCTGGTTCGGGAAGTCGCTGCGCCCGGTGGCCACGACGGCGGCGTGCTTCTGCGCCTCCATCGGGTCGATCTCCGGGTCCGGGTTGGCCAGCGCGAACACGATGGCGTCGGAGTTCATCGTGGCGACCTGCTCGGCGCCGAACAGGTTCGGGGCCGACACGCCGATGAACACGTCCGCGCCGACCAGCGCGTCGTGCAGCCGGCCGCTGACGTTGTCCTTGTTGGTGGCGGCGGCGATGGACCTCAGGTTGTCGTCCAGGCCGGGTCGGTCGCGGTGCACGATGCCGTCCACGTCGACCGCGACCACGTCACCCGGCTCCTGCTTGAGCAGCAGCCGGATGATCGCCGACCCCGCCGCGCCCACGCCGCACACCACGAGCTTGCAGTCGGAGATCTTCTTGCCGACCACGCGCAGCGCGTTGCGCAGGGCGCCGACCACGACGATCGCGGTGCCGTGCTGGTCGTCGTGGAAGACGGGGATGTCGAGCTTCTCGCGCAGCCGCGCCTCGATCTCGAAGCAGCGGGGCGCGGCGATGTCCTCCAGGTTGATGCCGCCGTAGACGGGGGCGATCAGCTCCACCGCGCGGATGATCTCCTCGGTGTCCTGGGTGTCCAGGCACACCGGCCACGCGTCGACGCCGGCGAACTTCTTGAACAGCGCCGCCTTGCCCTCCATCACCGGCAGCGCGGCGGCGGGGCCGATGTTGCCCAGGCCGAGCACGGCGGAGCCGTCGGTGACCACGGCGACCGTGTTGCGCTTGATGGTGAGGCGGCGCGCGTCGTCCGGGTTCTCGGCGATGGCCATGCAGACCCGGGCGACGCCGGGGGTGTAGGCGCGGGAGAGGTCGTCGCGGTTGCGCAGCGGCACCTTGGACGAGATCTCGATCTTGCCGCCGAGGTGGACCAGGAACGTCCGGTCGGACACCTTGCGCACGACGATCCCGGGCAGCAGCTCCAGGGTGTCGGTGATGTCCTTGGCGTGGTTGGCCGACAGGGCGTTGCACGTGAGGTCGATGATCACGCGGTCGGTGTGGGACTCGACGACGTCGAAGGCGGTGATGACACCACCGGCCCGACCGACCGCCGACGTGAGGTCACCGGCGGCCGACGCCGACGGCGGGGCCTCCAGGCGGACGGTGATCGAGTATCCAGGGCCGGGGACCGGCATCGTTCCTCCCATAGAGCACTGCGCGGCGGGAGTCGAGCGTAGTCCCGGATGGATTGCGGAACGCGCGCGACTCGACCGCCGCGCGCGCCGCTCGGGGACTAGCGGTTGATCTCGGTGACCGGGTGGTGGTATCCGAGTTCCTCCACCGGCAGCGGGAAGGTGACCTTGCCGAAGGGGGACAGCGCGCCCTGCACGTCGGCGGCCAACTCGCTGACCGCGTGCTTGTCGCCTTCCGGGGCCTCCGGCCAGTTCGGGTCGATGCGCTCGGGGCGGAGCTTGGCCACTGTTCCTCCTCGGTGGTGCCTGCTTCGCCACAAGTGTGCCTCACGGCCCCGCCGCCGCGCCGACGCGGTGACCGGACCGGGACGCGCGGGAAACGGGAGAGCATCGTCACCTGTGGGGTGGCTAACCTCCCCGGGTGCTGGTCAACGTGGTGGACGTCGAGGCGACGTGCTGGGACGGGCAGCCCCCGCCCGGCCAGGTGAGCGAGATCGTGGAGGTCGGGCTGACCGTCGTGGACCTGGCCGCGCGCACGCGCGTGTCCCGGCACGGGGTGCTCGTGCGGCCGCGGCGGTCGACCGTGAGCGCGTTCTGCACCGGGCTGACCGGCCTGACGCAGGCCGAGGTGGACGGCGGCGTGACGTTCGCGGAGGCCTGCCGACTGCTGGCCGAGGAGCACGCGGCGGGCACGCGGCCGTGGGTGAGCTGGGGCGACTACGACCGGAACCAGTTCGGCCGGCAGTGCCGGGCGACGGGCGTGCGCTACCCGTTCGGGCGGCACCACACGAACGCCAGGGCGGTCTTCACCCGCGCGCACGGCCTGCGCAGGCGGCCCGGCATGGCGCAGGCGCTGGAGATCGCCGGCCTGCCGCTGGAGGGCAGGCACCACCGGGGCGAGGACGACGCGTGGAACATCGGGGCCCTGGTGCTCGACCTGGTCGCGCGCGGCGCGTGGCCGGAGGAGCCCACCACCCCGCCCGACCTGGAGCCCTGACGGGGTCCGCCCGGGCCGGGTCCCCTCAGGCCGGGTCCCCTCAGGCCGGGTCCCGCTCAGCCGAGGCCCTCCCACCCCAGCGCGACCGACCGGCGGCACCGGTCGGGGTCGTCACCCGCGCCGGTGAACAGCGCGGACAGCAGGACGGGGCCGTGGGCGAGCGCCTCGCGCGGCAGGGGGCCGGTGCCGACCAGCGAGACCAGCCCGTGGCCGACGACCCAGCTCTGCGTGGCCAGGTCCAGCGGGACGGTGCCGGCGCGGAAGCGGCCCGCCGCGCGGCCCCGGCGGACGGCCTGGACCAGGTGTTCCAGGGTGTCGTCGGCGGCCTGGAGGTCCTCCAGGTCGAAGTCCGCGTCGAACATGACCCGGTACAGGTCGGGGTGGTCCAGGGCGTTGCCGAGGTAGGCGGCGCACAGCGCGGTCAGGTCGCGGACCGGGTCGTCGGTGGCGGTCACCGCGGCGAACCTGGCCGCCAGGCGCGTGAAGCCCTCCTGGCGCAGGGCGCGCCACACGCCGTCCATGCCGCCGAAGTGGGTGTAGACGGCCATCGTCGACACACCGGTGCCGGCGACCAGCGAGCGCAGGGTGACGGGTTCGCGGGCGCGGAGCAGGTGCGCGGCCCGCTCGACGAGCAGGGTGCGCACCGCCGGGTCCCTCGTCCTGACCATGGACAGACCATAGCATTGCAATGCTATGGTCTGTCCGCATCCACGACGTGAGGAGTTGGCATGGCCATCACCCTGGTGAACCCCGACGGGCTGCCGAAGGCGGGCGTGTACCGGCAGGTGTCGGTCGCCACCGGCTCGAAGCTGGTCTTCGTGGCCGGGCAGGTCGCCCGGGACGGCGACGGCAACCGGGTCGGCGAGGGCGACCTCGCCGCGCAGGCCGAGCAGGCGTACCTCAACGTCGGCACCGCCCTGGCCGCGGTCGGCGCGTCCTTCGACGACGTGGCGAAGCTGACCGTGTACGTCGTCGACTGGACGCCCGACAAGATGCCCGCCTTCCTGGAGGGCGTCGGGCGGGCCGCCGCGAAGCTCGGCGTGACCCCGGTCCCGCCCGCCACGCTGGTGGGCGTCGCCGCGCTCGCCGAACCCGACCTGATGGTCGAGGTCGAGGCCACCGCGGTGCTCGACTGACCGCTCGGGACCGGAGTCGCACGACGGGCCGGCGCGGCGGGCATATACCGTGGTGAGGATGTCCGGCACCACCCTCGCCGAGTGGCTGCGGGCGCAGGAGGACCCCGCGCTCGTGGCACTGCTGCGCGCCCGGCCGGACCTGGCCACGCCACCGCCCGCCGACACCGCCGTACTGGCCACCCGCATCGGCTCGCGCGCCTCCGTGGCGCGGGCCTGCGAAGACCTCGACACGCTCACGCTGACCGTGCTCGAAGCGCTGCTCGTGCTGGACGCGGACCTCGCGCCGGTCGACGCGAAGGCCGTCCGCGCCCTGTTCGGGAAGACCGACGTGCGGCCGGCGCTGCGGCTGCTGCGCGCGCGGGCGCTGCTGTGGGGGCCCGACGACGCGATCTCCACCCCGCCGGCGTCGCGGGACGCGGTCAACCCGTTCCCGTGCGGCCTGGGCCGCTCCGTGCCCGGCCTCGCCGACGTCGACGTGGACGACCTGCCCGAGGACGAGCGGCGCGTGCTGCGGGCCCTCGCCGCCGGGCCGCCGGTCGGGCAGACGAAGGACGCCACGCGGCTCGTGCCCCTGGAGGGCGCGACGACGCCGATCCAGAAGCTGCTCGCCCGCGGCCTGCTGGTCCGGCGCGACGCGCAGACCGTCGAGCTGCCGCGCGAGGTCGGGCTGAAGGTGCGCGGCGCGTCCCCGCTCGGCCCCGTGCAGGCGAAGGAGCCCGCGCTGGGCACGGTGGAGCGCGACCCGGCGACGGTGGACCACACCGGCGGCGGCGCGGCGCTGGAGCTGTCCCGGCACGTCGAGGCGCTGCTGCGCGCCTGGTCGGACGAGCCGCCCCCGGTGCTGCGGTCGGGCGGCGTCGGCGTGCGCGAGCTGCGCAAGCTCGCCCGGGACCTCGACGTCGACGAGCGCCGGGCCGCGCTGCTGGTGGAACTGGTCGTCAACGCGGGCCTGGTGGCCGACAGCGACGGCGCCGAACCGGAGTGGGTGCCGACGACGCAGACCGACGCGTGGCTCGTCTCCGCGCCCGAGCACCGGTGGGCGACGCTCGCCCAGGCGTGGGTCGACCTGCCCCGGCTGCCGGGCCTGATCGGGCGGCGCGACGACCGCGACCGCCTGCTCAACCCCCTGGCGCCGGAGCTGAACCGCCCCGCCGCGCCGCGCGACCGGCGACGCGTCCTCGAAGCGCTCGCCGCGCTGGAGCCCGGCACGTCGGTCACCGACCCGGACGAGCTGGCGGCCGTGCTGGCGTGGCGCGCGCCCCGGCGGGGCGGTCGGCTGCGCGACGAGCTGGTGCGCTGGACCGTCGAGGAGGGCACGGCGGTGGGCGTGCTCGCGCTGGGCGCCCTCACCGCGCAGGGCCGCACGCTGCTCGCCGAGGGCCCCGCCGCGGCGGCCAAGCGGCTCGGCGACGCGCTGCCCGCGCCGGTCGACCACGTGCTGGTGCAGGCCGACCTGACCGTCGTCGCGCCCGGCCGGCTGGACCCGGAGCTGGCCGACGAGATCGCGCTGGTCGCGGACGTCGAGTCGGCGGGCGGGGCGACCGTCTACCGGGTGCACGAGGGGTCCGTGCGGCGGGCGTTCGACGCGGGCCGCAGCGCCGCCGACCTGCACGAGCTGTTCCGGGCGCGGTCGCGGACGCCGGTGCCGCAGTCGCTGACCTACCTGATCGACGACGCGGCCCGCAAGCACGGCAGGCTGCGCGGCGGCGCGGCCGGGTCGTTCCTGCGCTGCGACGACCCGGTGCTGGTCGCCGAGGTGCTCGCGCACCCGGCGGCCGAGCGGCTGGAGCTGCGCCGGATCGCGCCGACCGTGCTGGTCGGCCCGCTGCCGCTGGCCGAGGTGCTGGACGTGCTGCGCGCGGCGGGGTTCGCGCCCTCGGCGGAGGGACCGGACGGCCGGGTGCTCGACCTGCGCGAGGGCGGCCGGCGGATCGCCGGCAAGGGGCGCCGCAGGACGGCGCAGCCGACCACGCCGTCCGACGAGCAGCTGGGCGAGCTGGTGCGCCTGGTGCGGGCGGGCGACCGGGCGGCGACCACGACGGGTGGCGCGCGCGTGTCGGTGCCCGGTCACCTGGGCGCGGGACCGTCCGCGACCCTCGACCTGCTCCAACGCGCGGCCAGGCTGGGCCGCAGCGTGCTGGTCGACTTCGTCGACGGGCACGGCACGGCGGCGCGGCGCGTCATCACGCCGCACGTCGTGGGCGGTGGCGTGCTGGAGGGCGTGGACGTCAGCTACGGCGAGGTGCGCCGGTTCCCGCTGCACCGCATCACGTCGGCCGCGCTGGTCGAGGACGACGGCGCGTAGTCACCGGACGTGGCGCGCGACCACCTGTCGGTGTCGTCGCGGCGACCTGGCGTCGTGGGCGGGGCGTCCCCGGACGCCCGCACGACGACGTGAAGGGAGCCACCCCGATGAGGATCTTCCGCAGGACCGCGCTCGCCGCCACCGCCGCGATCGCCCTGTCCACGGGCAGCGCCCTGGCCGCCCCCTCACCCCGACCGCCGCCGGTCCGGGTACGAGCACCACGACCACCCGGGGATGCCGGGACGACTGGTGGGAGTGCGACGGCGGCTGGGACGGCGGCTGGGACGACTGAGCCCGGTCGCACCGGCGGACCGGCCTGCCCCGGGGCGCGGCGCGCCCGCCTCCGCGCGCGGTGCCCGGCAGGGGCCCCGGGGTCCCCGCCCTCCGCACCTCCGGCGGGGTACGGCGATCCCGGCCCTCGCCGGACGTGATCGAGGGCGGCCCCCACCGGGGGCCGCCCTCGATCACGAACGTCCGGATCAGCCCGCGCGGACGGACATCCACTGGCGCATGGCGTGCTCCACCAGCGTGATCAGCGTCTGCTTGGTCGACTGCCGGTTGCGCGCGTCGCACGTCACGATCGGCACGGACTGGTCGATGGTCAGCGCGTCCCGGACGTCCTCGATCCGGTGGTGCAGCAAACCGTCGAAGCAGTTCACCCCGACGACGTACGGCAGCTGCCGGTCGTCGAAGAAGTCGATCGACGCGAACGCGTCCGCCAACCGGCGCGTGTCCACCAGCACGATCGCGCCGATGGCGCCCCGTACCAGGTCGTCCCACATGAACCAGAACCTGTGCTGCCCGGGCGTCCCGAACAGGTACAGGATCAGGTCCTGGTCCAACGACACGCGGCCGAAGTCCATGGCCACCGTCGTCGTGACCTTGTTCGGCGTGGCCGAGAGGTCGTCGACCCCGGCGCTGGCCTCGGTCATCACCGCTTCGGTGGTCAGCGGAACGATCTCCGACACGGAACCGACGAACGTCGTCTTGCCCACGCCGAAGCCACCCGCGACCACGATCTTCGCGGAGGTCGTCGGCTTCTTGGCGCCTTCGGCCGCGTTGGGGCTAGAGCCTGCGAAGCCCACTGAGCACCCTCTCAAGGAAATCGATGGACGGCCTGTCCCCCACGACCAGGCCACCCTGGTGAATCAAAACCAAACCCATGCTCGCCATGTCACCGATCAGCACCCGCGCCACGCCCAGCGGCAGCCGGAGGTGCGCGGCGACTTCGGCCACCGATCGCGTGTCGGTGCAGAGCCCGCAGATGGACCGGTGCTCGGGGAGCACGGCCGCGTCCCGGTCGAGGCCCTTCTCGCTGGTGGAGATGAGCGCCTCGATCGCGAGGTCGTAGTCGGGCCGGGTACGGCCACCGGTCCTGGTGTACGGGCGGACGAGCGAACCCGACTCGGCGGCCGGGTTCTCCTCCCGTCGCACGACCGGCTGCGGACCGGTCGTGTAGGGCACCTGTTCCGGCACGCTGTCGGGCAGGCCGTGGGCGCCGAACAGGTCGGCGCCCGGACCTCCGAACAACCCGCTGCCGTACCCGTCGATGTCGAACCGGTTGGGAACGTCGTCGTAGTCGTACGACGAGTCGTCAACCTCACGCTGTGACATGTCGCCTTGCCCCTGCCCTGTGCCTTCGACCCGTGGCGCCTGCGCCCGTGCAGCCCGGCGGCCCGTCCACGAGTTGGGTGCGTCCTCGGCTTCCTCGTCCTGTGTGGGGTCGGCATCCGGCTCAGCGAATTGGAAGCCGCCGACCGCCCACTCCTGGTAGTTGAAGTTCCTACCGAAGCGGCGGCCGCCGGCGCCAGATCGTTCAGCCATCTACCCTCACCCCCACGATCTCACGAGGAGCTACCGCCGAACCACGCCCTGGAGCTGCGCGCGCAGCTCCGGGGTCAGCTGCTGGCCCACGCGCTCGACCAGCAAGGTCATCTCGTACGCCACGAGGCCGATGTCGCAGTTCGGGGCCGCGAGCACCGCGAGGCACGACCCGTCGCTGATGGACATCAGGAACAGGTAACCCCGTTCCATCTCGACCACGGTCTGGTTGACCGTGCCCGCCTCGAAGCACCGTGCGGCGCCGGCGGTGAGGCTGACCAGCCCCGACGCCACCGCGGACAGTTGTTCGGCGCGGTCTCGGGGCAGGCCCTGCGAGCCGGCGAGCAGAAGCCCGTCCGCCGACACGACCACGGAATGCGCTACACCGGGAACCCGGCGCACGAAGTCGGTGATAAGCCAACCAAAGCTGCCTGGCTGAGCTGCGGTCGTCACTCCTGCTCCTCGTCTTGCCGGCTCGACATGTCACCAGCGTAAGCGTCGATCAAAGCGTGTCGCCCTCGACGGACGCCCTGCTGAAGACTCGACATGCGTCCACGGATCGCGTCAGCCGATCGTGGTGGCAGCGGGGGCCGCTGCGGTTGCCGCTCCGACGCCTGGGGCTTCGGCGCGGCTGATCCCGGCACAAGCTGAGCCTTGGGCACCCGCTTGGGCAACCCCGCCTGTGTCGTGGTTTCGGGGGCCTTGCCGAGCAAGGCCTGTGCTGCCTGCCACCCCTCGTCGGCGGGCGAGTGCCACACCGACTCGGCGGACGGCGCGGACGGCTCGGGCTCGGCGACCGGTTCGGGCTCGGTCACGCGGGACACCTCCCCATGAGGGTTCTCCGAAGCGCGCTTGGGCAGGGTGCTGGGTGCTGCGCCGGGCTGCCGCTTGGGCAGCCCGCCCTCGGTCAGACTAGGCGCGGCGTCACCCCGTCGGGCAAGCGCACCCTCGGATTCGCGCGCGGCATGACCGTTGGCGGCCACGTCGAGGGTGCCGCGCTGCGGCAGGGCGTCCTCGGACGTGGTGGGGGCGACCGGCGGGACCGGCTGCGGCCGGCGGGTCGGCAGGGACGACTCCCCGGCCGGCTCCCGCTTCCCGGCCTCCGGCGCGGGCGGCACGGCCTGCGCGGTCGCCGCGGAGGTCTCGCTGCCCACGACCTGGAACCACTGCGAGAGGACCGCCTCGTAGATCGGCAGCCGCTCGGTGGGCGCGTCCAGGTCGCGCTCGACCTCCCCGGCGGCGGGCGCCGGGGCCGTGCCGTTGCGGTGGGCGGGCGCCTCCGGCTCGCGGGCCTCGAACCCGGCGCCGAGGCCGGCCCCGGTGTCGAAGCCGTCGAACCCGTCGAAGCCGGTGTCGGTGTCGGTGTCGAAGCCGGTGTCGACGGCGACGGCGAACTGGGTCGTCTCGAAGCCGTGCTGGTCCTTGTCCTGCTCGTCGCGGTCCTCGTAGGCGGTGAACAGCGTCGGCTCGCCGAACGAGCCGGACGGCTCGCGCTCCACGTCGCGCTCGTCGCCCACCGGCAGCCACGACTGGGAGATCTCCGCGGAGGTCTCGGCGGGCGCCTCGGCCGGCGCGTCGCCGAACGCGGGCACGCGGGCCGCGTCGTGCTCGCCCTCGGTCCGCACGAAGCTCACCGGGAACGCGGGCTGCTCGTCCTCGACGCGCGGCAGGCCGGGGAAACTGGGGAAGCTCGGCTCGTCGTCCCCGCGGACCGGTCCGCCGCCCAGACCGCCGCCACCCAGACCGCCACCGCCGAACGCCCCGGCGATGCCGGCGGAGCGCTGCGCGGGGTTCTGGCTCGGGAACGCGGCGGCGGGCTCCAGCGGCGCGGCGGCCTGGCCGGGCTGCTGCACGAGCGTGTCGGGCACCAGCACGAGCGCGGTGGTGCCGCCCTCGATGTCCTCGTTGGCGCGCAGCCGCACCTTGATGTCGTGCCGCTTGGCCAATCGCGCGACCACGTACAGGCCCATGCGGCGGGACACGGCGACGTCGACGTCCGGCGGGTCGGCCAGGCGCTCGTTGGCGTCGTTGATCTCCTGCTCGCCCATGCCGACGCCGCGGTCCTGGATCTCGACGGCCAGCTCGCCCTTGCGGGTGCGGGCCGTGCGCACGGTGACCTTGGTCACCGGGTCGGAGAACGCGGTGGCGTTGTCGAGCAGCTCGGCGATCAGGTGCACGAGGTCGTTGACCGCGCGGCCCTGGACCGTCAGCTCGGGGGTCTGGCCGACCTGCACGCGGGCGTACTGCTCGACCTCGGACACCGCGGCGCCGAGCACCTCGGCCGCCGGGACCGGGCGGGTGAGCCGCCGGGACAGGTCCGTGCCGGACAGGACCAGCAGGTTCTCGCTGTTGCGCCGCATGCGGGTCGCGAGGTGGTCCAGCTCGAAGAGGCTGGCCAGCTGGTCGGGGTCCTGCTCGTCCTGCTCCAGCCGGTCGATCAGGTTCAGCTGGCGCTCGACGAGGGCCTGCGAGCGGCGGGACAGGTTGACGAACATCGAGTTGACGTTGTCGCGCAGCAGGGCCTGCTCGGCGGCCAGCCGGACCGCCTCGCCGTGCACCGCGTCGAACGCGCGGGCCACCTGGCCGACCTCCTCGCGGGTGGTGATCGGCACCGGCGCGATGGCGGACTTGGCGGCTTCCTGCGGGTTCGGGTCCTTCAGGATCAGGTCGACCGCCTCGGGCAGGCCGTGGTCGGCCACGTCGAGGGCGGTGCGGCGCAGCACGCGCAGCGGCACGAGGATCGAGCGGGCCACGAACAGCGCCATGACCAGCGCCAGCAGCAGCGACACGAGCACGATGCCCGAGTCGCGGAACGCCGCGGCGCGCGCCTGGCCGGTCAGCTCGTCGGTGCGGTTCTGGAGCTGCTCCAGCAGCAGGTTCTCCACGTCGCGGGTGAGGTTCACCGTCAGCGTCGCGGCGATGTCCCACTTCTCCGGGCGCAGGGACTCCAGGCTCTGCTCGTTCTCGCCGAGGTTGAGCGCGGTCTCCACCATGTCGTTCGCGGTGTCGACGATCAGGCCGGTGACGGTGTCGTCGTAGATCTTGGCCTGGTCGGGGGTCGCGGACTTGCGGAAGTCGTTGCGGGCCGCGTTCAGCTCCGCCTCGGCGGACAGGATCAGGCGCTCCTGCGTCGGGCCGAGCTGCCCGCGCTGGAAGACGTCGAGCATGATGCCGCGCTTGCGCGACTCCTGCTCCTTGATGCGGGCGATGGCGTTGGTCGCCAGGTGCAGCCGCACCAGCTCGGGGTCGTTGATGCCCGCGATGGCCTGCTCGCCGAGGTCCAGGAGGCCCTCGATCGACTCGGAGTAGGTGCGCAGCACCGCGTCCGACGGGTAGGCGGTGTCGCGGACCGCGTTGCGGAGGCTGTTGAGCCGGTTCAGCTGGCTCGACGCCTGCCGGAAGCGGGTCACCACGGTGTCGCCGAGGTCGCCGCTGAGTTCGAGGATCTTGCTGTTCAGGGCGTCGATCGTGTCGTTGACGCGGCGCAGCTGCCGGTCGAGGACGACGCGGTCCAGCGCCTTGTCGGACGCGACGTGCAGGGTGCTGAGGTCGCGTTCGCGCTGGAGCTGCTGCACCAGGTCGGCGACCGCGGACTCCAGCTGGATCTGGTTCGCCAACTGGTTGAACTCGGTGGCGTCGGCCAGGTCGGAGTTCACCCTCAGGCCACCGAGGGCGAGCGCCGCGACCGTGGGGATCAGCAGCACGGCGGCGAGCTTGGTGGGCAGTCGCCAGTTCCGCAGTCGCCAGTTCCCGGTGCGGGTGTCCCGTCGGGGAGCGCGCACGTCCGACGTCGCAACGGCGCCCGTGGACTCGGTCACACTTCCCTCACGCAGCGCAGTCATTTCCTCACCCGGTCCGGGCCTTTCGGAGCGTGGTGGGTTCCCCACGCCTGACTGGCTGGGGCCTCTCTCTCGACGGGCCACGCTGGGCTTCCTCTTCTTGCAGCAGTGTTCCCCGGCCTCTCCCCACGGACCGAAGCATGGACACGAAATCGGGCGAATTGCAGCACAGGGACGGTGGCGTTGGCTAGGCACCCCACCCCCGCGCGGTGATCACGACCGTCTGCGACGACCGGTGCCACCAGCCGGGGAGCGTAGTGCTCGATCCCTGCTGCGGGGAAGAGTCCGAGAGCACCCACCGTATCCGAGCAGGACTGTCGTTTCATACCTCTGGGTGGTTACCATCCCCCACATCGACACGTTCGTCGACAATTCGTTGATCAAAAGACCTCGGTCCAAGGTCGTTCCGGCGAGAGGTGCCATGCCTACCCCAGCGCGTGTTCTGCGACGTGCGGCAGCGTTGTTCGCGTGCGCCGCGACCCTGACGGCGTGCGGCCTGCTGCCGGGCGGCGACAGCGGCGACCGGCCCGAGGTGGAGCGCAACACGCTGCGCATCGGCGTGCTGCCGGTCGTCGACGTGGCGCCGCTGAAGCTCGCCCTCAACGACAAGCTGTTCGAGAAGGCGGGCCTCCAGGTCCAGCTGGTGACGTTGAGCACCGAGGACGAGGGCATCCAGCAGCTCGACACGACCCTCGACCTGACCTGGGCGAGCCACGTCAACCTGTTCCGCAGCTACGTCGCCGGCGCCCAGATCCAGCTCCAGGGCGAGGCGTACCAGGCGGGCACCGGCACGATGGCGCTGGTCACGCTCGACAAGGAGTACGACGCCCCCGGCGCGCTGGCCGCGCCGCGCATCGCGGTGAACTCCACCGAGGACGTCGGCGCGCTCACCACGAAGGCCGTGCTCAAGACCGCCGGCGTGGAGAAGCAGCGGATCGTGCTGCGCGAGATGCCGTTCGACCAGATGGTCGACGCGATGAAGGCCAAGCAGGTCGACGCGGCGTGGATGACCGAGCCGTTCATCACCAAGGCCCAGCGCGACGCGGGCGCCCGCGTCGTCACCGACACCGCGATCGGCCCCACCAAGGACTTCCCCATGTCGGGGTACGCGTCGAGCAAGAAGTTCGCCGAAGCCAACCCGCGCACGCTCGCCCTGTTCCGGCAGGTGCTGCGGGACGCGCAGGAAGCCGCGTCGAACAACAAGCTGTCCGTGCAGGACGTGCTGACCGGCTACGTCGACGTGGACCAGCAGACCGCGGCGCTGGTGTCCGTGGGGGTGTTCCCGCTGTCGCTGAACCCGGTCCGGCTCCAGCGGGTCGCCGACATGATGGACACCGAAGAGGTGTTCGACGAACGGCTCGACGTCGGCGCGTTGTTGCCGCCCGGAACCACCAACTGACACGTAGTGAGGAAACAAGGGGCCTTCTTTTCCGGAAGGCCCCTTGTCCATTTCGCTTTCACGCCTCGACGAGGCACACCGTGGTCGCCGGCTGCGAGTAGACCGACGGCGTCTCGCCGCCCTTGCACTCGTTCTCGTCGGCCCGGCCCGCGACGACTCTGCTGACCCTGTAGGTGGCTTCCGGCCCGCAGGTCACCTTCGTCGTCTTGGCCGCGACGATCGAACCCTCCTGCTTGAAGCAGTCGCCCTCGGCCGCGTTGAGCATCAGGCACAGCTTGAAGCCGTTGCTGCGCCGCCCGCCCCGGTCCGAGTACTCCGCGTAGTCGCCGTCCGGGCACGAGTCGGCGCTGCTGTCGAGGTTCGAGGCGACCTTGAACGCGGCCTCCGACGAGCCGCAGTCGACCTTCTCCACCTTGGCGTTCGACACGCCGGCCGAGACGATCTTGATGCACTCGCCGGGGTCCGCGCCGGACGGTCCGGTCAGGTTCGCGATGACGCCCGCCACCACGATGCCGACGATGCCGACCACGACCACGCCGATCAGCTTCTTCGCACCGCTCGACACGCCCTTGGCGGGCGGCGGGGGCGGGAACTGCCGACCCGGCTGGAACTGCTGGGGGTAGCCGGGCGGCGGGGGCGGGTACGCGTTCTGCGGGGCCTGGTAGCCGCCGGGCTGCGGAGGGCCCTGCTGCGGGTATCCCGGCTGCGGGTAGCCGGACTGCGGGTATCCCGGCTGCGGGTACCCCGGCTGCGGGTAGCCGGGCTGCTGCTCGTAGCCGCCGGGCTGCTGCTGCGGGTGGGGCTGGGCCGGGAACCCCTGGGGTGACGACGGCTGTCCCCAGCCCGGCTGCTGGGGTGGCGGGTGGCCCTGGGGCTGGCCGTAGGGCGGCGGCGGCTGGTCGGGGGGCGTGGTCACCTGGCGTTCCTCTCGAATCGGGCGAGCGGAACGTACCTCCGGGCAGCAGGCGGGCGCAGCCGTTTCAGCGCACGGCGCCGCGTCAGGCGGGGCGGCTGAGGCAGAACGTGACGGCGGGCTCCGGGTAGCTGAGGGCGCGGTCGTCACCGCAGTTCACCGGGTCCTTCGACGCCCTGGCGACGCGGATCGAGCCGGCGGTCGTGCAGTCGACCTTGTGCAGGCCCGTCTTCCGGTCCTGCCGGTAGCAGCCGCCCACGACGAAGTTGGGGATCAGGCACAGCGTGGCCGAGCCGACGTAGGCCGAGTAGGGCGCACCGCCCGTCGGGCACTTCCCACCCTCCTCGACGACCTTGGCGACCTTCACCGTCGCCCGGTCGGAGGAGCAGTCCAGCGCCAGGTACCTCGGCGCCTTCGCCGTGCCCTCGATCCGGGCGCACGCACCCACCGGCGGGCCCTCCGGGTCGGCCTCGAGCGCCGTGGCGGCGAACGCGCCCACCACGACCAGACCGACCGCGCCGATGCCCCACCGGATCGTCTTCCGCATGGCCTTGGGCATCGGCACGGCCGTCCGACCGGTTGAGTCGGTTCACCCGAACGGGTTACCCCGCAGCGGGGATCACTCCTCGGCGGGTGCCAGGCAGTAGGTGACGGCGGGCTCCGGGTACGACATGCCGGCGGCGTCCGGGCAGCCCTCCAGGTCGACCGAACCCTGGATGACCTTGGTCACCTTGATGGTCTCCGGACCGGTGCACTCGGTCTTCACGAACCCGGTGCCCTCGTCAGGCTTGTAGCAGGCGCCCTCCGCCATGTTGGGCAGCAGGCACAGCTTGAAGCCGTCGCCGACGCGGGAGGCCGGGGCGATCTCGGTGTAGAGGCCGTCCTCCGGGCAGGTGGCGTCGGTCGCCTCCAGGACCTTGCCGACCTTGTAGGACGCCTTGTCGGCGGAGCAGTCGAGCGTGTCCACGTCGGCGCGGTCCTCGCTCTGCGAGGTGAGGCTGACGCAGTCGCCCGCCTCGGCGTTCGAGGCGTCGTTGGTGAGCATGCGCACGCCGTACACGACGACGCCGACCAGCAGCACGATCAGCACGCCGATGAGGACCTTCTTCCCGCCGCCGCCGGTTCCGCGGGCGGGTTCGCCGTCGTCGGCGGGGCGCGCGGGCGGGACGGAGTCGGAGATCGAGTCGGCCGGCGCGGCGCCGGGGATCGCGGCGCCGGGACCGGGCGGGACCTCGCCGACCGGGCGCGCGGGCGGGGACGGGGTCACCGCGCCGGCGGGGGCGGCGGTGCCGGCCGGCACCCCGGCGGCGGAGCCACCGGCCGCCGCGCCGGGAGCGGCGACCCGGTCGCCCCCCGTCGGCTCGTCGACGGCGGGCGCCGGGGAGGCCGGGTCGTCGGCACCGGGGGTGACCGGGTCCGCGGAGGGCACCTGGCGGGCACCGGGGACGGGCGTCGGACCGGCGGGGGTGACGGGCTCGTTGCCGGCGACCGGTTGGTCGCGGGCGCCGGCGCCGGACTCGGGGGCGGCGCCGGTGGACCCGGCGGAACCCGAACCCGCGGAGCCCGGCCCCACGGAGGACGAGGCGGGCGGGGCCAGTTCCGGCTCCCGCGCGTTCGCGGCGGCGGCCTCGGCGGCGGCGACGCGGTCCGCGTCGGCGGCGGCCGCGGCCCGGGCGGCGTCGGTCCGGTCCGCGGGACCGGTCGCGGGGGTGTCCGGCGAGGACGAGGCGGTGGGCTTGGCCGGTGAGGCGCCACCCGCCACGGGCTCGGGCGCGTCGTCGTCGGGCTTCGTCGGCTCGTTGCTCATGATCATCCTCGCTGGACGGGTGCGCGTGACGCCCCAAAAGGTAGCGGCACGCGCACCCTCCGCACCGATCAGGCGCTCACGGGCTCACCGAAGCAGAACGTCGTCTTGGGCTCGTCGTAGACCAGCGGGGTGGCGTCGCCGCACGCGCTGCCGTCCGCGCTGCCCTTGACCGCCTTCACCAGCTCGAACACCTGCGGCTGACCGCAGTCGACCGGCGGGTAGCCCATCTGCGTCGTGCTGGAGGTCAGCTCGTAGCACTTGCCCTCGACGAAGTTCGGCATCAGGCACAGCTTCGAGTCGGGACCCCGGCGGGCGGTCTCGGTGTACTCGTCGTAGACGCCGTCGCCGCCGCACGACGCGGACGTGGAGTCGAGCACCTTGCCCACGGTGTAGTTGGCCTCGGCCGCGCCGCAGTCCACCGTCTTGTACTCGGGCTTGGTGGCCGTGCCGGTCACGCTCGCGCAGTCGCCCGCCTTGGTCTGGGCGGCGTCGCTGGTGAAGTAGTTGAAGCCGTACAGCACCAGACCGGCCACGACCAGGCCCGCGACGTAGCCGAGGATGCGCGTGAGGACGCTCTTCTTCTTCGGCGCTTCGGGGGCCGGGCCGCCCTGGTACTGGGGGGCCTGGCCGTGGGGCGCCGGGTGCTGCGGGCCCTGCGGGAACTGGGGGGTGGGCGCGGGCGCGTCCGTGCTCATCTGTGCCTTCGTTCGTCAGTCGGGGAGCCCCCTGTCGTCCGCCCGCGCGAAGGGTGCGCGGTGGGGGCGGCAGGACGCTAACGGCTGCGCCACACCGGCGTGACCCGCTTTACCGAACCGAGTCCGTGAGCGTTCGGTAGTGGGCCGGGGACGCTGCGCGACCGACTTGCCCGCGGTGGGCACACTGGGGGTACACAACCGACAGGAGTGCGCACCCGTGACCGACGGCCCCTTGATCGTCCAGTCGGACAAGACCCTGCTGCTGGAGGTGGACCACCCGCTGTCGGACGACGCGCGCACCGCCATCGCGCCGTTCGCCGAGCTGGAGCGCGCACCCGAGCACGTGCACACCTACCGCGTGACGCCGCTGGCGCTGTGGAACGCCCGCGCCGCCGGCCACGACGCCGAGCAGGTCGTGGACGCCCTGGTCCGCTACTCGCGCTACCCGGTGCCGCAGGCGCTGCTGGTGGACGTGGTCGACACCATGGGTCGCTTCGGCCGGCTCCAGCTGGCCAACCACCCGGTGCACGGCCTGACCCTCGTCTCGCTCGACCGCGCCGTGCTCGAAGAGGTCATGCGGCACAAGAAGGTCAAGCCGATGCTCGGCGACCGCGTCGACGACGACACGGTGGTCGTGCACCCCAGCGAGCGTGGTCGCCTCAAGCAACTGCTGCTCAAGGTCGGCTGGCCCGCCGAGGACCTCGCCGGTTACGTCGACGGCGAGGCGCACCCCATCGTGCTGGAGGAGGACGGCTGGCAGCTGCGCGACTACCAGCGGCTGGCCGCGCGGGCGTTCCGGGCGGGCGGCTCGGGCGTCGTCGTGCTGCCGTGCGGCGCGGGCAAGACGCTGGTCGGCGCGGCGGCGATGGCCGAGGCGCAGGCGACCACGCTGATCCTCGTCACCAACACGGTGGCGGGCAGGCAGTGGAAGCGGGAACTGGTGGCGCGCACGTCGCTCACCGAGGACGAGATCGGCGAGTACTCGGGTGAGCGCAAGGAGATCCGCCCGGTCACCATCGCGACCTACCAGGTGATCACCCGCAAGTCGAAGGGCGAGTACAAGCACCTGGAGCTGTTCGACTCGCGCGACTGGGGCCTGATCGTCTACGACGAGGTGCACCTGCTGCCCGCGCCGGTGTTCCGGATGACGGCCGACCTCCAGTCGCGCCGCCGCCTCGGCCTGACCGCGACGCTGGTGCGCGAGGACGGCCAGGAGGGCGACGTGTTCTCGCTGATCGGGCCGAAGCGGTACGACGTGCCGTGGCGGGACATCGAGGCGCAGGGCTGGATCGCGCCCGCCGAGTGCACCGAGGTCCGGGTCACGCTGACCGACAACGAGCGGCTGGAGTACGCGACGGCCGAACCGGAGGAGCGCTACAAGCTGTGCTCCACGGCCCGCACGAAGCTGCCGGTGGTGCGGGCGATCCTCGACCGGCACGCCGGTGAGCCGACGCTGGTGATCGGGGCCTACCTGGACCAGTTGGAGTCGCTGGGCGAGGCGCTGGGCGCGCCCGTGATCCAGGGTTCGACGAAGAACAAGGAGCGCGAGGAGCTGTTCGACCGGTTCCGGCGGGGCGAGCTGCGCACGCTGGTGGTGTCGAAGGTGGCGAACTTCTCGATCGACCTGCCCGAGGCGTCGGTGGCGGTGCAGGTGTCGGGCACGTTCGGGTCGCGGCAGGAGGAGGCGCAGCGGCTCGGCCGGCTGCTGCGGCCCAAGGGCGACGGGCGGCAGGCGCACTTCTACTCGGTGGTGTCGCGCGACACGCTCGACACCGACTACGCCGCGCACCGGCAGCGGTTCCTCGCCGAGCAGGGCTACGCCTACCGGATCGTGGACGCGGACGACCTGCTCGGGCCGAAGCTCCCCGAGATCAGCTGAGCGGGGCCTCCGCGCGGAGCCGCGCGGAGGCGGTGCGGACTCGAAGCTCACCGAGGTCGGCAGAGCCCACCAGGTTGATCGGCGTTTCGCCCACGGTCGGCGGGTCACGACGCGAGTGGTGCCGTTACCGCGGTGGTGGATGTGGCGTCCGGGTGCCGATCCGGGCCCGGCCGCGGCGGCGGTGTGTGCGGCGGGCGCGGGTGCGTCCGCTGCCGGCGCCGGCGGCGCTGGTGGCGTGCGCGTCGGCCGCGGTGGGGCCGACGGTGTGGTGGTCGGTCGGCCTGGCGTGCGTGCCGGTGCCGGTGGTGGCGGCCGACGCGGCCGACGTCGTGCACGCGGGGCAGTTCACCGACGTGGCGCGGCGGCGGCGGGCGGGGCGGTTGTGCGCCGACTTCGACCTCGTGCGCGACCTGGAACCGCGGCGGGTCGCGCACGTGGAGCACCTGCTGCGGGGCGCGCTGGTGGCGTTGCGCGGGTCGCTGGTCGTGCGGGAGGCGTTGCGGGTGGCCGAGAACCGGCCCGGTCTGGCGGCGGCCGTCGCGGAGACGACGCGGGAGCCGGCCGACCTGGACGCGCGGGTCGACCGGTTCGCGGCGCTGCGGGTGCTCGCCGAGGAGAGCACCGCTCCCGAGTGCGACGACCGCACGCTGGACAGCGCGCTGCGCCGGGTGGCCGCGCTGGACCCGATCTAGGATTCGCCGGTGCAGGTCTACTCGATCCCCATGCGCACCCGGTTCCGCGGCATCACCGTCCGCCACGGCGTGATCTGGGAGGGACCGGCCGGGTGGGGCGAGTTCTGCCCGTTCGAGGACTACTCGGACGTCGAGTCGGTGCCGTGGCTGCTGTGCGCGCTGGAGGCGGTGGAGCAGGGCTGGCCCACGCCCGTGCGCACGTCGGTGCCGGTGAACTGCACGGTGCCGGTGGTGTCGCCGGAGCGGGCGTTCGAGCTCGTGGCGGCGTCGGGCTGCTCGACCGCGAAGGTGAAGGTCGCCGACCCGGGCACGCCGCTGTCCGCCGACCTGGAGCGGGTGGCGGCGGTGCGCGACGCGCTCGGTCCGTCGGGCGCGGTGCGGGTGGACGCGAACACCGCGTGGGACGTGGACGCGGCGGTGTCCGCGATCAGGGCCCTGGACCGCGCCGCCGGCGGCCTGGAGTACGTCGAGCAGCCGTGCCGGACGATCGGGGAACTGGCCGCCGTGCGGCGGCGGGTGGACGTGCGGATCGCGGCGGACGAGTCGATCCGGCACGCCGAGGACCCGATGAAGGTCGCGGTGGCGGGCGCGGCGGACGTGGCGGTGATCAAGGTCGCGCCGCTGGGCGGGGTGCGGCGGGCGCTGGAGGTGGCGGAGGCGTGCGGCCTGCCGTGCGTGGTGTCGTCGGCCCTGGAGACCTCCGTGGGCATGGCGGCGGGCCTGGCGCTGGCGGGCGCGCTGCCGTCGCTGGAGTTCGCGTGCGGACTGGGCACGCTGTCCCTGCTGGACGGCGACGTGACCAGCGGGTCGCTGCGCCCGGTGGACGGCCGGCTGCCCGTGCCGACGAAGGCCCCGGTCCCCGACCGCCTGGCCGAGTTCGCCGCGGACCCCGGCGCGGAGGACCGCTGGCTGGACCGCATCGGCCGGGTCCGCCGCCTGATCGGCTGACCGGGAGTCCAACCCTCAGGTCTCGAGAGTCCGACGCTCAAGTCCTCCGAGTTCTACGTCCAGGTCCTCCGAGTCCTACGTTCGGGACGTGCCGACGGGTGTCGCGGTACGCCTGGGTGCAGAACTCGGAAGTCCTGGGCGTCGGACTCTCGGGTCAGGGGTGGGTGATGTCCGCGCCCAGGCTGCGGACGACGCCGTCGGTGCGGGTCAGGGCCTCGGTGCGGCGCGGGGAGGCGGGGACGCGGGTCAGGTCGACCACGCGGATCGGGGGGCCGAACTCCACCAGGGTCGGCACGTACGACGCGTCCCGGACGGTCCAGCCGGCGTCGGTCTTGACGAAGCGGAAGCGGGTGACGATGCCCTCCTCGGTGATGCCGCGCGGCTCGGAGTGGCGGGCCGCCTCGTTGCCCATGCCGTAGACGACCCACTTGTCGCCGATCCGCTCGATCGGCTGCACGGCGTGCACGTGCGTGCCGATGATCAGGTCGACGGCCGGGTCGCCGAGGATCGCCCGCGCCATGTCGCGCTGCTGCGGCGTCGCCTCGTGCCGGTACTCGTCGCCCCAGTGCAGGGAGGCCACGACGACCTCGGCGCCGGCGGCGCGGGCGGCGCGCGCGGCGGTGAGGACGCCCTCGACGGAGAGCTGGTTGGCCCGCCACGGCTGGTCCAGCGGGATGCCGTTGAAGCCGTACGTGAACGCCACGTGCCCGACCTTCACGCCCTTCACGTCGAGCAGCAGCGGCGTGGCGGACTCCTCGGGCGAGCGGAACGAGCCGGTGTGCTCCAGCCCCGCCGCGTCCAGCACGTCCAGCGTGGTGGCGATGGCGGACGGCCCCCGGTCGAGGGTGTGGTTGGACGCGGTCGAGCAGCTGTCGTAGCCGATGTTCCGCAGCGCGGTCGCCACCTCGGGCGGCGCGCTGAACGCCGGGTAGCCGAACGTCGGCGCGCCGGGCGCGGACAGCGGCGTCTCCAGGTGGCAGATGGACACGTCGGCGTCGATCGCCTGCCGCAGCCCCTCCAGCAGGGGCGTGAAGTCGCGGGCGCCGTCCTGGTCGGCCTGCTCGGTCAGCGCGGGGTGGACGAGGATGTCACCGCCCGCGGCGAGCGTGAACGACGGGGGTTCGGGTGCGGCGGTCGTGCCGGCGGTCGTCGTCGGCGCGCGGGACGGCGTGATCACCACGGGCGACCCGGTGCAGGCCACCGCCGCGGTGCAGGCGACCAGCCCGAGGGCCAGCCGCCTGCCGCGCGCGTTCAGCTGCGCCGCCGGCGCAGGGCGCGGACCAGCGGCACCAGCACCGCCAGTCCGGCGGCCACCGGCAGCAGCCGCTTGAGCACGGGCGCGCCCGCCGCGTCGAGCAGGTCGAGCGGCTCGGCCGGGACGGCGCGCGGCTCCGGCCGGGGCGGCGCCGCCGCGCTCGGACCGGTGGTGCCCGGTGGGGGAGTCACCTCCTCAGCTTCCGCCGGCGAGAGCCGCGTCGCCAGGCATTCGGCGAACTCGGCGACGACCTTGCCCGCGACGTCGGCCACGAGGCCGCGCCCGAGCTGCGCGGGACGCCCGGTGACGTTCAGGTCGGTGACCACGGAGACGTCGGTGCCGCCGTCGGCGGGGGTGAGCGCCACGGACACGGTCGCGGACGCCGTGCCGTTGCCCCTGGTGTCCTTGCCGGTGGCCTTCAGGACGGCGGCGCGCACCCGGTCGTCGACGGACGTGAACTCGCCGGCGCCCTTGTAGAGCAGGGTCACCGGGCCGAGCCTGACCTTGACGGTTCCGGTGAACGACCGGCCGTCGACGCCGGTCAGGGTGGCGCCCGGCATGCACGGCGCCACCTTCTCCGGGTCGAGCAGCGCCGCCCACACGTCGGGCACGGGCGCGGGCACGGGGAACCGGTGCTCCAGCTTCACGGGCGCACCCCCACCGCGGTGGTCACCGCGCGTCGGGTGAGCACCCGGGCCAGGTGCGAGCGGTACTCGGCGTCGCCGTCGGCGTCCGTCGCCGGGTTCGCGCCCTCGGCGGCGCGGGCGGCGGCCCCGGCGATCACCTCGGCCGTCGCGGGCCGTCCGACCAGCGCCTCCTCCACGCCGCGGGCCCGCACCGGGGTGGGCCCCATGTTGGTCAGGCCGACCCGGGCGCCGGCGATCCCGCCGTCGACGACCCGCACCGCCGCGGCGACCGCGACGATCGACCACGCCTGGGCGACCCGGGCGAACTTCTCGTAGCACGCGCCCCAGCCGGTCAGCTTCGGCACGCGCACGTGGGTGAGCAGCTCGTCGGGGGCGAGGTCGGTGGTGAAGTAGTCGACGAAGAACTCCGCCGCGGGCACCTCGCGGGTCCCGCCCGGTCCCGCGCACACCATCACCGCGTCGAGCGCGAGCGCCACCGCGGGCAGGTCGCCGGCCGGGTCTGCGTGGGCCAGGGAGCCGCCGACCGTGCCGCGGTGGCGCACCTGCGGGTCGGCGACGGTGTCGGTGGCGAGCCGCAGCAGGTCGGCGTGCTCGCGCACCAGCGGGTCGCGCCGCACGTCGTGGTGCGTGGTGAGGGCGCCGACGAGCAGCGAGTCGCCCTCGTCGCGCACGCCCGCCAGCGCGGTCAGCCCTGTCACGTCGACCACGAGGGTCGGCGCGGCCAGGCGCATCCGCAGCACCGGGATGAGGCTCTGCCCGCCCGCCATCACCTTGGCGTCCTCGCCGCCCTCGGCGAGGGCCCGCACGGCGTCCTCGACGGTGGTGGGCGCGACGTAGTCGAACGCGGCCGGGATCATGCGTCGCCTCCGGTCGAGGGGGTGGGAGTCGGGCCGGTGGAACCGGGGTGGAGGGAACCGAGGCCGCCGCCGGCGGCGGGCACGGTGGGCAGGTCGGTGGACGCGCCCCGGATCGCCTTCCACACCCGCAGCGGGGTGCACGGCATCTCCACGTCGGTCACGCCCAGGTGCCGCACGGCGTCCACGACGGCGTTGACCACGGCCGGGGTGGACGCGATGGTGCCCGCCTCGCCGACGCCCTTCACGCCCAGCGGGTTGGAGTCGGCGGGCGTCTCGGTGCGGTCGGTGGTGAAGTGCGGCAGGTCCACCGCGGAGGGCAGCAGGTAGTCGGCGAGGGTGGCCGTGGTGAGGGTGCCGTGCTCGTCGTGCACGGCCTCCTCGAACAGGGCCTGCGCGATGCCCTGCGCCAGGCCGCCGTGCACCTGGCCCTCCACGATCAGCGGGTTCACCACCGTGCCGACGTCGTCCACGCACACGTACGAGCGGATCCGCACCGCGCCGGTCTCCGTGTCGACCTCGACCGCGCACAGGTGGGTGCCGTGCGGGTAGGAGAAGTTCTCCGGGTCGAACACGGCCTCCGCGTCGAGACCGGGTTCCATGCCGTCGGGCAGGTCGTGCGCGACGTGCGCGGCGACCACCACGTCGCCGAACGCCAGCGCGGTGGACGTGCCGCGCACGGCGAACGCGCCGGAGGCGAACTCGACGTCGTCCTCGCCGACCTCCAGCAGGTGCGCGGCCAGCGCGCGGGCCTTGGCCAGCACCTTGTCCGCGGCGAGCGCGACGGCCGCGCCGCCGACGGCCAGCGAGCGGGACCCGTAGCTGTCCATGCCGCGGTGCGCGACGCGGGTGTCACCGTGCAGCACCTCGACGTCCTCGAACGGGACGCCGAGCCGGTCGGCGACGATCTGGCTCCACGCCGTGACGTGGCCCTGGCCGTGCGGCGAGGTGCCGGTGATCAGCTCGACCTTGCCGGTGGGCAGCACGCGGAGCGCCGCGTGCTCCCAGCCGCCGGCCGCGTACCGCAGGGCGCCGAGCACGCGGGACGGGGCGAGCCCGCACATCTCGGTGTAGGTGGACACGCCGATGCCGAGCTGCACGGTGTCGCCGGCGGCGCGGCGCCCGGCCTGCTCGGCGCGCAGCGCGTCGTAGTCGAACAGCTCGACGGCCCGGTCGGTGGCGGCCTCGTAGTTCCCGGTGTCGTAGGTGAGGCCCGCGACCGTGGTGAACGGGAACTCCTCGTGCCTGATCCAGTTCTGCCGGCGCAGGTCCAGGGGGTCGCGGCCCAGTTCGGCGGCCAGCTCGTCCATGAGCCGTTCGATCGCGAACGTGGCCTCGGGCCGCCCCGCGCCGCGGTAGGCGTCCGTGGGCACCTTGTTCGTGAACACGTTCGTGCAGGTGAACCGGTAGGCGGGGAACTTGTAGATGGCGTTGAACATGAACGCGCCGAGGATCGGCACGCCCGGTGTGACCAGCCGCAGGTAGGCGCCCATGTCGGCGAGCAGGTCGACGTCGAGGCCGGTGACGGTGCCGTCGCGGCGGGCGGTGAGGGTGAGCCGCTGCACCTGGTCGCGGCCGTGGTGGCCGGACAGCATGGACTCGGTGCGCGTCTCGGTCCACTTCACGGGTTTGCCGAGCCGGCGCGCGACGAGCAGGGTCAGCACCTCCTCGGGCGTGACCTGGAGCTTGCCGCCGAACCCGCCGCCGACGTCCGGAGCGACGACCCGGATCTTCTGCTCGGGGATGCCGAGCACGGCCGACAGCATCCACCGCAGGATGTGCGGGACCTGCGTGGACGACCACAGGGTGACGCCGTCGGGCGACGGGTCGACCACGACCGAGCGGGGTTCCATGAACGCGGGGATGAGCCGCTGCTGGCGGAACGTGCGGCGCACGACCACCTCGGCCTCGTCGACCGCCCGGTCGACGTCCCCGCCGGTGCCCGCCTCGGCGGAGTCGAACACCCAGGTGGCGCTGGTGTTGGTGCCCAGGTCGGGGTGCACGAGGTCCGCGCCGTCCTGGACGGCGCGGGTCACGTCGAGCACCACGGGCAGGTCCTCGTAGTCGACGTCGATCGCGGCGAGCGCGTCGTGCGCCTCGGCCGCGGAGCGGGCCACGACCAGGGCGACGGCCTCGCCCGCGAAGTTCACCTCGTCCACCGCGAGGGACGGCGCGGGCGGCGCCTTCATGTCCTCGGTGATGGGCCACGCGCACGGCAGGCTGCCCTGCTCGTCGGCGAGGTCGCGGCCGGTGAGGACGGTGATCACGCCGGGCATGCGGGCGGCCTCGGCGACGTCGACCGACGTGACGCGGGCGTGCGCCACGGGGCTGCGCAGCACGGCCAGGTGCAGCATGCCGGGTAACCGGAGGTTGTCGGTCCACCGGGTGGCGCCGGTGATCAGCCGGGCGTCCTCCTTGCGGCGGCGGGCCCGGCCGATCTCCCGCTCGGCGCCGGCGGGGTCGGCGGTCGCGGTCATCCGGCACCGCCGGCGCGCGTGCGGGCGGCGGCGTCGCGGACCGCGCGGACGATGTTCTGGTAGCCGGTGCAGCGGCAGAGGTTGCCCTCCAGGCCGTGCCGCACCTCGTCCTCGTCGGGGTCGGGGTTGTCCGCGAGCAGGTCGATGGCCTGCATGATCATGCCGGGGGTGCAGAACCCGCACTGGAGGGCGTGGTTCTCGTGGAACGCGCGCTGCACGGGGTGCAGCCGCCCGTCGGGGGCCAGCCCCTCGACGGTGGTCACCTCGCGGCCGTGGGCCTGCACGGCGAGGACCGAGCACGACTTCACGCTGCGCCCGTCGAGGTGGACGGTGCAGGCGCCGCAGTTGCTCGTGTCGCAGCCGACGACGGTGCCGGTCTTGCCGAGCCGCTCGCGCAGGTGGTGGACCAGCAGCGTCCGGGGTTCGACCTCGTCGGTGTAGGCCACCCCGTCGACGGTGACGGTGATCCGCATGAACCCTCCAGGTCCGGTGGTGGTGGGGGTCACACTCGAGCCTGCTCCCGGCCGTCGGGTCAGACAACCCCCGGTGCGCGGTGGATGGCGCCGTCGGTTCGGGTCAGCCGCTCCCCGCCGCCGCCCCAGCGCAGCGCGATGACCTCGGCGGCGATCGACACGGCGGTCTCCTCGGGGGTGCGGGCGCCGAGGTCGAGGCCGACGGGCGAGGACAGCCGGGCCAGCTCGTCCTCGGTGACGCCCGCCTCGCGCAGCCGCCGCAGCCGGTCGTCGTGGGTCCGGCGGGACCCCATCGCGCCCACGTAGCCGAGGTCGAGCCGCAGGGCGACCTCCAGCAGCGGCACGTCGAACTTCGGGTCGTGGGTGAGCACGGCGACGACCGTGCGCCCGTCGACCTCCCCGGCCGCGGCCTGCGCGGCCAGGTAGCGGTGCGGCCAGTCGACGACCACCTCGTCGGCCTCGGGGAACCGGCCGGCGGTCGCGAACACCGGTCGCGCGTCGCACACGGTGACGCGGTAGCCGAGGAACGCGCCCAGCCGCGCGAGGGCGGCGGCGAAGTCGATCGCGCCGAACACCAGCATCCGGGGCGGCGGCTCGAACGAGTTCACGAACACCGCCATGCCCTCGCCGCGCCGCCGGCCGTCGGGCCCGTAGCGCAGGGTGCCGCTGCGGCCGGCGGCGAGCAGGCCGCGGGCGTCGTCGGCGACGGCGTCGCGGACCCGGTCGGACGGCACGTCGCCCTCCACCCGGTCCGCCCGCACCACGAGCCGGCGGCCCACCCACTCCGGGTGCTCGACGACCGTGGCGACGGCCACCGGCTCCCCGGCGCGCACGCTCGCCAGCACGTCGGGCAGCTGCGGGAACGTCGCCGACGACACCGGCTCCACGTACACGTCGATGATCCCGCCGCAGGTCAGGCCCACGGCCAACGCGTCGTCGTCGCTGACGCCGTACCGCTGGAGCACGGGCGTGCCGCCGGCCACGACCTCCCGCGCCAGCTCGTACACCGCGCCCTCGACGCAGCCGCCGGACACGCTGCCGACGACCTCGCCGTCGGCGCCGACGAGCATCGCCGCGCCGGGCGGGCGCGGGGCCGAGCTGAACGTCGCGACGACCGTGCCGACGCCGACGGTCTCCCCGGCGTCGACCCGGCGGGCCAGTTCGTCCAGCACGTCACGCACGTCGGACCTCCTCCAGCAGGGCGTGCAGGGTGTCGAGGCTGTGCCCGGCGAGCAGCCGGTCCAGGTGCGGCAGGGCGGCGGCGATGCCGGACTGCACGGGCCGGTAGCCGTCGTGGCCCGCGTGCGGGTTGACCCACAGCACCCGGTGGGCCAGCCGGGCGAGCCGGGCCGCCTGCTCGGCGAGCAGGGCGGTGTCGCCGCGCTCCCAGCCGTCGGAGCACAGCACGACGACCGCGCCGCGCGCCGCGCCCCGCTGCCCCCACCGGTCGAGGAACGCCTTGAGCGTCTCGCCGAGCCGCGTGCCGCCGTCGGCGTCGGGCACGGCGCGGGCCGCGGCGGCGAGCGCGAGTTCGGGGTCGCGGTGCCGCAGCTGCCGGGTCACGCGGGTGAGCCGGGTGCCGAGGGTGCACACCTCGACGGGCATCGCGCGGGCGACGACGTGCGCGAACCGCAACAGGGCGTCGGCGTAGGGCCTCATGGAGCCGGACACGTCGACCAGCAGCACCACCCGGCGCGGCCGGGTCGTCCGGCGCCGGTACGCGGGCACCGCCTCGCGGGTGGCGACCATCCGGCGCAGCACCCGGTCCGGGTCGACGGCGCCGCGGCGCGCGGGCCGCGTCCGCACCGCCCGCCGCCGGGGCGGCACGGGGCGCAGCTCGGCCGTCAACCGCCGCAGGTGCTCGCGCTCGGCAAGGCTCATGGTGGCGATGTCCTTGCGGCGCAGGGTTTCCACGTCGCTCGCCGCGACCCTGAGCGCGGGCGCCCGGCCGCCGCGCCCCTCCCCTCCGCCGAGGGCGGCGAGGTGCGAGGCCGTCCTGGTGCGGGCGCGGGGCCGGGTCGCCGGCAGCCCGTCGCCGCCGAACCAGGCGGCGAACGCGGCGTCGTAGCGGGGCAGGTCGTCCGGCTCCGCGCACAGCGCGACCCGGCCGGCCCAGTACACGTCGGCGGAGCGCGCCACGTCGAGGTGGTCGAGCGCGGCGGTGAACGCCCGCACCCGGTCCGGTCCGCACGCCACGCCGGCGTGCCGCAGGGCGTGGGCGAACCCCACGAGCGCGGTGGGCGCGTCGGCTCCGCTCATCCCGCGACCGCGTTCCCGGCGACCCGGTCGAGGACACCGCTCGCCAGGGCGCGCCGGGTGTCCTCCCGGTACTTGAGGACGGCGCCGAGGGTCGCGGCGGCCGTGGCGGTGTCGAGGTCCGTGCGGCCGAGGGCGAGCAGGGCGCGGGCCCAGTCCAGGGATTCGGCGACACCGGGCGGTTTGAGCAGGTCGAGGGCGCGCAGGGCGCGGACGGCGGTGGCGACGCGGGTGGCGAGGCGCTCGGTGACCTCGGGCAGGGCGCGGCGCAGGATGGCGACCTCGCGGGTCAGGTCCGGGTGCTCCAGCCAGTGGTAGAGGCAGCGGCGCTTGAGGGCGTCGTGCACGTCCCGGGTGCGGTTGGAGGTGAGCACGACCAGCGGCGGGGTGTCGGCGGCGATGCGGCCCAGTTCGGGGATGGTCACGGCGTTCTCGCTCAGCACCTCCAGCAGGAACGCCTCGAACTCGTCGTCGGCGCGGTCCACCTCGTCGACCAGCAGCACGCACGGCGCCCGTTCGAGGGCCTGGAGGAGGGGCCGGGCGAGGAGGAAGCGGCGGGTGTGGAGGGACGCCTCGGCGGCCTCGGCGTCGACCGCGCCCGCCGCTTCGAGGGCGCGCAGGTGCAGGAGCTGGCGCGGGAAGTCCCAGTCGTAGAGGGCCTGGGTGGCGTCGATGCCCTCGTGGCACTGGAGCCGGAGGAGCGGCAGGCCGAGGGCGGTCGCGAGGGCCGCGGCCAGCGAGGTCTTGCCGGTGCCCGGTTCGCCCTCGCAGAACAGGGGGCGGCGCATGCGCAGGGCCAGGAACGCGGCGGTGGCCACGCCGTCGTCCGGCAGGTAGCCGACGCGGTCGAGCGCGGCGGCGAGGTCGTCCGGCGTCGCGGGCTCCGGCGGTGCGGCGGGCTCGACTGGCGTCACACGTCCGAGGGTAGGCGGCGACGACGGCCCGGCGCTCCGCCGAGCGGCTGCTCGAACGCGGCGCCGAGGCCGGGAAGCCCGGGGGCGGGGTCGTGGCCTCGGGGGCGGGGTCGTGGTGGACCCTGAGGGAGAACCGGGGTGCGTCCCCGATGTGCCGCGACGCCCGGTCCAGCAGGCTCGTGCCATGACGACGAACACCGTGCTGAACCAGGCGACCGACACCCTGAACCAGGCCACCGACAAGGTGAAGAAGCTCCGCCGCAGCCGGGACGACCGCATGGTCGCGGGCGTGTGCGGCGGCCTCTCGAAGCTCCTCGGCGTCGACGCGGCGCTGCTGCGCATCCTGCTGGTCGCCGGGACCCTCTTCGGGTTCGGCACCGGCGCGATCCTCTACCTCGCCGCGTGGGTCCTGGTGCCCGAAGAGGCCTGACGGGCACGGGGTCTAGCGGGGGAAACCGGGCACCCCGGGGAGGGTCTGCCACGGCCGGGGACCGTCGAGGGGGCGGTACTCGACGCCGAGGGCGTCCAGCCTCGGCAGGTGGTGCGCGGCGAGGCGGGTCCGGAACTCCGCGAAGTCGCGGGGACCCGCGGGGCTCCACACGACCTCGGCGAACGCGCTGAGGCGGGGGAAGGCGGCGTAGTCCAGGCGCCGCGGTGAGTCGAGGTGCTCGGTCCACAGGTTCGCCTGCGCCCCGAGCACCCGGTCCGCCCCGGCGGGCTCGTACCGGTGGACGTCCTCCAGGGTCGTCCGCGTCCCGACGGGGATGGGCTCGTCGGGGTGGTCGGACTGCCGGTAGTCCAGGTAGACGTGCTCCTCGGGGCACATGACGACGTCGTGGCCGCGGTCCAGCGCACGCAGCCCGCGCTCCTCGCCGCGCCACGACGCGACGACGGTGGACGTCGGCAGGGGGCCGACGTCGAGCACCTCGTCCCAGCCGAACGGCCGCCGCCCGCGCGCCGCGAGGTGCTGCGCGATGCGCCGCACGAACCGCCCGTCACCGCCCTCGGCCTCGTCGCCGCCCAGGCCGACGACCTCGCTCGGGAACACGTCCAGCAGCTCGTCGAACACGTGCCGGTAGAAGTCGACGGTGGCCTCGTCCGCGCGGAGCACGTTGGGGTTGACCCCCCAGTCCGTCCACACACCGCCGCCGGCGACCCCCAGCTCCGGGTAGGCGGCGATGGCGGCCTGGCTGTGGCCGGGCACGTCGACCTCCGGCACGACGGTGACGTGCCGCGCCGCCGCGTAGGCGACGAGTTCGCGCAGGTCGTCCTGGGTGTAGTAGCCGCCGTGCGGACGCCCGGTCGTGCCGCCGGAGCGCCGGTCGCCGAACCGCGAGTCGGGCCGCCACCCGCCGACCTCGTGCAGCCGCGGGAAGCGCCGCGACTCGAAGCGCCAGCCCTGGTCGTCGGTGAGGTGCAGGTGCAGCACGTTCAGCTTGTGCGCGGCGAGCAGGTCCACGTAGCGCAGCAGGTCGTGCTTGGGCAGGAAGTGCCGGGCCACGTCGATCATCACGCCCCGCCACGCGAACCGCGGGTGGTCGACCACCTCGCACACCGGCAGCCGCACCACCCCGGGCGGCACGGCCCGGAACGCGGCGGGTCCGCCGAGCTGCCGCAGCGTCTGCCGGGCGTGGGACTCGCCCGCGTCGTCGGACGCCAGCACGCGCACCCCGTCGGGCGACACGGACAGCCGGTAGCCCTCGGCGGGCCCGTCGACCCGCTCGACCGCGTACGTCCCGTCGAAGTCGACCTCGCCGTCACCGGGGGTGAAGGACACGGGCCTGGGCAGCAGGTTCACTTGACGGCTCCCGCGAGACCGGCGACGAGGCGCCGTTGGACGAGGACGAAGAACACCAGCACCGGGATCGTCATCAGGGTCGACCCGGCCATGATCGCGCCCCAGTCGTTCTGGTCGGGCTTGATGAACACCTGCAGGGCGAGCGGCAGCGTCTGGTTCTCCGCCGCCGAGATGATGAACGTCTTGGCGAACAGGAAGTCGTTCCAGGCGTGGATGAACGACAGCACGCTGGTCGCCACCAGGCCGGGCGCGACGAGCGGGAACAGCACCTGCCACAGGAACCGGAAGCGGGACGCGCCGTCCAGCGTGGCGGCCTCCTCCAGTTCGACGGGCACGGCGGCGACGAACCCGCGCAGCATCCAGATCGCGAACGGCAGGCTGAACGCCAGGTGCACCAGCACCAGCGACCCGAGGTGGTTGAGCCCGAACGCGGGCGCGACGTCCCGCACGGACCGCATGACGAAGAACAGCGGGATGGTCAGCGCCTCCACCGGCACCATCTGCACGACCAGCAGCATCACCAGCAGCGTGGTGCGGCTGCGGAACCGGAAGCGGGTCAGCGCGGTGGCCGCCAGGAACGAGACGAACAGGCTGAGCACCACCACCGCGCCCGCCACGACGAGGCTGTTGACCAGGTAGCGGCCGAAGCTCTGCACGGTGAGCGCCCGCACGAAGCTGTCGAGCGTCGGCACGAGCGTCCACGGGCGGGGGTCGGTCGAGACGACCTCGGACTCGGGCTTGAGGGCGGTCAGCACCATCCAGTACAGCGGGAACGCGACGACGCCCGCGACGACCACGGTGACGACCTCGGCGATCCCGCGCGACACCTTCCGGTTCGCGCCGATCCCCTTCACAGGACCTCCCCGCTCCGCCGCAGCGCCCGCAGGTACCCGACGGTGACGAGCAGCAGGATCAGCGTCGTCACCACGCCGATCGCCGCGCCCAGCCCGTACTCGGAGGCGGCGAACGCCTGCTGGTAGGCGTACACGTTGAGCACGAGGTTGCGCCCGGCGATGCCGCCGCCGTTCGTCATGATGTAGATCTGGGTGAACACCTTGAAGTCCCAGATGACCGACTGGATGGTGACGACGATCAGCAGCGGCCGCAGCAGCGGCAGGATCACGCTGGTCGCGGTCCTCGCGGTCGACGCGCCGTCCAGCGCCGCGGCCTCCAGCACCTCGCCCGGGATCGCCTTGATCCCCGCGTACAGCGTGACCATGACGAACGGGAACGAGCACCAGACCACCTGCGCGGCGACGAGCCCGAACGCGGTCCACCTGTCGTAGGTCCAGGAGAACCCGGTGGTGCCGAGGACCTCGTTGACGAAGCCGAAGTTCGCGTCGAACAGGAACAGCCAGATCGTGGACCCGGCGACGGCGGGCGTGGCCCACGCGCCGAGCGCGGCCAGGAACAGCGTGGTGCGCGCCCACGCGCGGACCCTGGTGGCCAGCACCGCGAGGGAGGCGCCGACCAGCAGGGTCCCGACCACGCACACCGCCGCGAAGCCGACGGTCTGCCCGAGCACGGACCAGAACCGCGCGTCCCGCAGCAGGGTGGCGTAGTTCCCCAGGCCCAGGAAGGTCAGCGGCGCGCCACCGCTGACCTGCTCCTGGCCGTAGTCGAACAGGGAGATCAGGACGAGCTGGTAGATCGGGTAGCCCAGGAGGCCGACGAGCAGCAGCAGGGCGGGGGCGAGGTAGGCGAGCGCGGCCCGACCGTCCCCCTTCTCGACGGCCGCCGTCACGAGCCGAACGCGGCGTTCATCTCGTCGGCCGCCGCCTCGGCCGCGGTGTCGACGTCCTCACCGCCCGCGGCGATCTTCTGGAGCAGGTTCGGCAGCACGGCCTGCGCGTCGACCTTGGCCCAGTCGGCGGTGACGGGCACGAACCTCGTGCCGGCCTCCAGGGTCTCGATGAACGGCTCCAGCACGGGGTTGGCCCGGGCGACCTCGGCCTGCACGTCGCCGAACGTGGGCAGGTTGCCCATGGCGTCGAACATCTTGCGCTGGTAGGTCTTGCCGCCGAGGAGCCGCGTGAACTCCCGGGCGAGGGTCTGCCGCTGCGAGCCCTTGAGGACGCCGAGCAGGTTCCCGCCCGCGAACGCCGGCGCGATCGTGCCCTCGGCCTTGCCGGGCACGGGGACGACGGCGTACTTGCCGGCGGCGGTGGAGGCGTCGACGGACTTGCGGTTGAAGTCGCCGCCGATGACCATGGCGGCCTTGCCGGCGCGGAACGCCTCGACGCTGGCGTCGCCGCCGTTGCCGGCGCACTGGGCGGGCGGGCAGATGTCGTCGGCGATCAGCTCGGTGTACTGCTCGATGCCGGCCTTGGACTCGGCGCTGTCGATGGCGGAGACGTACTTCCCGCCGTCCTTCCTCGCGATGTCGCCGCCGTTGGCCCACACGAACGGCATGGCGCCGTAGGTGTACTTGCCGCCGGCGGAGATGCCGAGCAGGTCGGGCTTGGCGGCGCGGATCGCGCGGGCGGTCGTGGCGATCTCGTCGAGCGTCGTCGGCGGCCGGAGGCCCAGCTCCCGGAAGACGTCGGTGCGGTAGTAGAGCGCGCGCACGCCGACGTACCAGGGGACGCCGTGGACCTTGCCGTCGACCTTCGCGGTGTCGAGGACGGCGGGCAGCAGGTCGCCCGCCTCGTCCCACGTCGACAGGTCGAGTTCGGCGAACCCGCCGCCGGCCACGTAGCCGGCGAGGTCGGTGTTGCCGAACTCGGCGACGTCGGGCGCGCTCCGCGGGTCGCTGAACGCGGCCTTGAACCGCTCGGCGCGGGTCTGCACCTGGATGTACTGGACGTCCACGGTGACGCCCTCGTGCGCCTGCTGGAACTCGGTGACGGCCTCCTGCACGACCGCCTCCTTCGGTCCCCTGTTGACCTCGTCGAACAGCCAGACCCGGAGTTGCCCGGTCTGCTCGTCCGCGCCGGTGGACGCCGGGCCGGACTGGACCGGGGCGCACCCGGCCAGCACGGCGGCGCCCACCGCGGCTGCCGCCACCACGAACCGCATCCTCGCCACCTCTTCCTGGGAGTTCGTTGCGCGATGCGCAACGCCTATTTCAAGGGAAGCAACGGGGATGCTAATGTCCGGATCGGCAAGCGGTCTAGACCAGATTCGCCCAGGTCCGGACGGCGTCGGCGGACAACGGGGCGTCCCACCCGCCTGGGCGCACGGCCCCGCCCACGTGGAACGCGGTGACGCCGACGGCCTTGAGCGGGGCGACCTGCTCGGCCTTCAGCCCGCCGCCGACGAGCAGCCGGGCGTCGCGCTGCCGGGCGGCGAGGCGCTCCAGCACGGGCAGGCCGTCCGCCACGCCGCGCGGGCTGCCGGCGGCGAGGACCGTGTCGCAGCCCAGCCCGGTGACGACGCCCCACGCCGCCTCGGGGTCGGCGGAGTGGTCGAGCGCCCGGTGGAACGTCCAGGCGCAGCCCTCGACCTCGGCCAGCACGGCCCGCACGGCGTCCGCGTCGACCCACCCGTCGCCGTCCAGGAACCCCAGCACGAACTCCGACGCGCCCGCCTCGCGCAGCGCCGCCGCGTCCCGCCGCAACCGGTCGGGGTCGCCGGGCGCGAACCCGGTGGCGTCGCGCAGCATGACCCGCACCGGCAGGTCGGTCGCCGCGGCGACCTCGCGGTAGACGCGGACCGGCGGCGTGAGGCCGTCCGAGGCCATGTCGACGGTCAGTTCCAGGCGGTCCGCGCCGCCGGCCTGCGCGGCCTCGGCGTCGGCCGCGTGCAGTGCGATGACTTCCAGCATGGTCTGGACCATAGCGAGCCACCGCCCGCGCCGGCGGCGGCCCGCCGACGCCCCGTCACCCGATCGGTCGGTCTGTGAACTGTTAATCGCAGCCGTCGTATCCCCCGTGGATCTACTCACTCCTTATCTGGTGACCGGCCTCGACCCCGACTGAGGAGATCCGCGCGTGAACGCCAACCCGCCTGGCGTCGACGAGCTCGACCCCGTCGACGAGCTCGACCCCGACCTGTCCGCGACCACCGACGGGGCGGGGTCGCCCAAGGACCCCGAACTGCCGGAGCCGCCGCCGACCTCACCCGACGGCCACCACCAGACCCACTGAAGACGCTGGGGGAAGGGCGGCGGTCGGTCGGCTTCGAGGGGTGTCGACCGGACGCCACCCGCGGTGGAAGAGGGAAACGGCGGTCCGCGGTGCGAGGGGGGCATCGCGGACCGCCCGCGGCGGGCGCACCGCCCGCGTGTGTGACGATCAGCTCCGGCTGGGGAAGCCGACGAGGAGGTGACGACGTGGGGGAACTGCGCACGGCCGGTGAGCGCCCACCGTGGGAGGGGCTCGACGGCACGGACCGCCACGCGGCCTGCGTCGTGGCCGCGCGCGACGGCGACCGCCGGGCGCTGGACGCGCTCATCGCGGACCTGACCCCGCTCGTGTGGCACGTCGCGCGGGGGCACGGGCTGGACCGCAGCACCGCGGAGGACGTGGTGCAGACGGTGTGGCTCGCGCTGCTGCGCCACCTCGACCGGCTGGTCGAACCGCGCGCGCTGGCCGGCTGGCTGGTCGTCGCGACGCGCCGCGAGGCGCAACGGACCTGGACGCCCGCCCGTCGCGAAGCCGCGCTGAGCGACGAGCTGGCGGAGCAGTTGGAGAGCGAGTACGGCCTTCCCGAGGACGCCGCCCTGGTCGACGACCGGGACCACCGGTTGTGGCGGGCGTTCGGGAAGCTGCCGCAGAAGTGCCAGGAACTCCTGCGACTCACCGTGCTGGCCGGGCGGGCGGAGTACCGCGCGGTCGCCGAAGCACTGTCCATGCCACGCGGCAGCATCGGCCCGACCAGGGGCCGGTGCCTGACGACGCTGCGCACACATCTCGACGCGGAAGGAGGATCGCGGTGAACGACATCGACCCGCGCGATGACCGCAGAGGCCAAGAGGACACCGCTGTCCTCACGGAGCTGAACCGCCTGGTGTACGAGTTGGACGCGCCCCCGCCGGGGCTCGTCGAACGCATCCGGTTCGCGGTCGCCCTGGAGAACCTGGACGTCGAGGTCGCGCGCTGGGAACGAGCGGGCTCGTTGGCCGGCGTGCGGGGCGGCAACCCCGGCACGATCACGTTCACGGTCGACAACCTCACCCTGATGGTGAACTTCACCTCGACCGGCGCGCGCCACCGCATCGACGGCTGGCTCGTGCCCGCGGGTGAGCACACCGTCGAGGTGCGGGTGGCCGAGCACGAGTCCAGCACGACCAAGGCCGACGACGGCGGGCGGTTCGTGCTCTCGGACGTGCCGGCGGGCACCACGCAGATCCTGGTGCACCTGGTGAACTCCCGGGGCGAACCCGGGCGCACGGTCGTGACCCCGACGATCATGTTGTAGGCGGGGCCGGGGGGCCATTCCGTCACGATGGGTCGACCGGTCGCACTCTCACGGAGAGTGACCCATTCGGCTCAGTCAATCCCTCCACTGGACGGCTTCTCGGACACGTTCCGTGTGTTGGCATTAGGACGTGCCCTTGCCCCGCGCCGTCGTACCTGCCTCCAGTGCTGCCACCGACGGCCTCGCTGTTGCCGTCGAGCTGCGGAAACAGGCTTACCGGGCGGCGTCGCGAGGACGTCCCGCGGACGCGGTGAGGCTGCTGCGCCGCGCCCTGGGCGCACTGCCCGCGACACCGGCGGGCACCGAGGTGACCACGGTCCGCATCCGGGTGCTGATCACCCTGTCCTACGGCGAGGCGGAGACCGGGTCGGTCGAGGACGGCCTCGCGCACCTCGCCACGGCCAACGCCCTGATCACCGCGCTGCCCGACGGGCCGGACGCGGTGTCCCTGCGCGCCATCGCGAAGGACCAGCAGGCGCTCATCCTGCACCGCGCCGGCCGCACCGCCGAGGCCATCGCGCTGCACGACGAGTCCGTGCGCCTGCTGGAGGACGGGCTGGCGGCCGGCGCGGTCGACACGACGACGCTGTCGACGGCCCTGATGAACCGCGGCCTGACGAACATCGCGTTCGGGCTGCCCGAGGCCGCCGAGCGCGACATCCGGCGGACCGTCGAGCTGGCCGAGGCCGAGGACCTGCCGCTGATGCGGGCCAAGGCGTACGGCAACCTCGGCGACCTCGCGCAGATGACCGGTGACGCGCCCCGGTCGCTGCGGCACCACGAGCAGGCCGAGCGGACGTTCCGCGTGCTCGCGCCGGACCTGGTGGCGCGGACCCGCATCGACCGGGCGCGCGTGATGCTCGCGGCCGGGCTGGCCGACGAGGCCGCCAAGCACCTGGACGAGGCCCTGGTCGTGCTGCGCCGCCGGCGGGTGGGGCAGGACCTGGCGGAGGCCGAGCTGGCCCGTGCGGCGGCGGCCCTGCTCCAGGGCGACCCGTCGACCGCGCTGGAGCTGGCGGGTCAGGCGCAGCGCCGCTTCCGCCGGCGCGGCAGCACGTCGTGGGCGGAGCTGGCGGCGTTGATGAAGATGAGGGCCGAGTTCGCCGCCACCCACCCGCCCGCCGCGTCGCCCCCGCACTCCGCCGACTCCCCCGACTCCCCCGGCGGCACGTCCGAGGTGGTGCTCCCGCAGGTGGAGGGCTTCTTCCTCACGTCCGCCCGACGCCCGGCCGCCGCCGTCCCGTCGCGACCGGGCCGGACCGCGGCCGCGCACGCCCCGGTCGCGGTCACCGTCACGGTCCCCCGAGGCGCCCCGGTCCGACCCGGCCGCCGGGCGACCCCGGCCCGGGCCGCGAAGCTGGCCGAACGCCTGACGAGCGTGGGCCTGACCGACGAGGCGGCCGTGGCGACGCTGCTCGCGGTCCGCATGGCGATCCGCCGCGGCGACCTGCCCGGCGCCCGCGCGCTGCTGGACCGCGTCCCCGCGCCGACCCCGATCACCCCGGTGGACCACCGGATGCTGCGCCGCCTGTGCCGGGCCGAGCTGGCCGTGGCGACCGGTTCGCCCGCCGCCGCCCTGCGCGAAGCCGAGGAGGGCCTGGCCGAGCTGGGCCGCGTCCGCGACCGGATGGGCGGTCTCGACCTGCTGTGCGGCACCGCCGTGCACGGCCGCGAGCTGGGCGAACTGGCCGTCGGCCTCGTCCTGGACCACGACGGGGAGCACGGCGGGGACGCCGGCCGGGCGTTCGACTGGCTGGAGCGCACCCGTGCCCAGGTGTACCGCTACGAGCCGCTGCCGGCGATCGACGACCCGGTCCTGGCGCGGCGCGTGGCCGAATCGCGCTCGCTGTCCCGCGCCGTGCAGCAGGCCCGCCTCGACGGTCGTCCCGTCGACGAGCTGGAGGCCCGCCTGGACGCCCTCCAGAACGAGGTCGCGCGCCTGGGCTGGCACACCAGCGTGTGGGGCAGGCCGAGGCCCGTCTGCCGGGTGGGCGACGTGCTGCCGCACCTGGGCGACCGGACCGTGATCAGCTTCGTGACCCGCGGCGACGTGCTGTCCGCGGTGGTCCTGTCGACGGCCGGCGCCACCCTGGTCCGGCTGGGCCGGGCCGGCGAGGTCTTCGAGCTGACCAGGCAGCTGCACGCCGACCTGGACGTGCTGGCCCCCGACCACCTCGCCCCGGCGCTGGCCGACGCGATCACCGAGTCCGCGACGCTCCGCGCCGCACGCCTGGACGACCTGCTCGTGGCGCCGCTGGCGGCCCACCTCGGATCACGCGAGCTGGTGGTCGTCCCCACCGGCGAGCTGTACGCGGTGCCGTGGAACGCCCTGCCGTCCCTGCACCGCCGGCCGGTGGTCGTCGCCCCGTCCGCGACGGCGTGGCTGAACGCCCGGTCCGCCCGGCCGCGTGCCACCCGGGTGGTCCTGGTGGGCGGCCCGGACCTGCCGGAGGCGGTGGGCGAGGTCGGCGGCCTGCGTGCCGCCTACCCGGACGCGGTGGTGGCGGAGTCGGTGCCCGGCGTGCTGGAGGCCCTGGACGGGGCGCGCCTGGCGCACATCGCCGCGCACGGCGAGCACGTGGCCGACAACGCCCTGTTCTCCCGCTTGGAGCTGGCCGACGGTCCCCTGTTCGCGCACGAGACGGCCCGCCTGCGCCAGGCGCCCGAGCAGGTCGTGCTGGCCGCCTGCTCCCTGGCCCTGAGCCGGATCCGGCCGGGTGACGAGGCCCTGGGCTTCGCCGGGGCGCTCCTGGCGAGCGGTTCGCGCACCGTGGTCGCGGCGGTCAGCAAGGTGGGCGACAAGGCCGCGGCCCTGACCATGGAGACGTTCCACCGCCTGCTGGCCGAGGGCGAACCGATGTCGCACGCCCTGGCCGAAGCGACCGCGGAAGCCCCGCTGCGCCGTCCGTTCGTGTGCTTCGGCGCCTGACCGACCCCGGTGCCCCGTCCGGTTCCGGTGCCCCGCTCGGCTCAGGTGTCCCGCTCCCACCCGACGACGCTGAACGGCTCGTCGGCCGACAACCCGATCGCGGTGCAGCCGAGCAGGTCGTCGGGCAGGTCGGAGAGCGCGAACCACCCGATCCCCGAGCACCTGTCGGGCTCCCGGACGACCGGTTCGCCCTCCCACCCGCCTGCCTCCAGGAAGAACCCGACCCGTCCCTCGACGCCGGGGGCGACGGCATGCGTGACATGAAATATCTTTACGTCCTGAATCCGGACCCCGACCTCCTCGGCGACCTCCCGCACCGCGGCGGCCGGCGCCGACTCGCCGGCCTCGACCTTCCCCGCCGGCAGGTGCCACTTCCCGTCGAACCGGGGGTCCGGATCACGCCGCCGGATCAGCAGCACGCGCCCGTCACCGCGCACGAGCTTCACGTGCACGTCCACCAGGTGCCGGTGCACCGCCGGATTCAGCGCGTCCACCGGATCGGGCAGTTCGACCGGACTCGGCAGGTCCGTCACACCCCACCGACCACCGCACCCGCGCCGACCACCGGCACGGTGTGCGTGGCGAACCCGTCCCCCGCCGCGACGTGCAGCAGGAACGCGGGCGGCTCGGTCAGGTACCCGGTCCGCCGGTCGGCGCGCAACGTCAACGACGTCTGCCGGTACGTGCTGGGCGCCACCGACACGACGGTCCCCGCGAACGGCACGCTGATCGCCCGGTGCACGTGCCCGGCCAACACCCGGGCCACGTTCCGGTGCCGCCCCAGCACCTCGCCCAACGCCGGCCCGTCCGACAACCGCATCCCGTCGAGCAGCGGGATTCCCACCGCGACCGGCGGGTGGTGGAGGCAGACGAAGGCGGGCACCCCGGGCCGCCGGCCGAGCACCTCGTCCAGCCAGGCGAGTTGCCCGTCCCCCAGGCGCCCCGCGGGCCCCTCGGTCGACCACGAGTCCAGGACCACGACCGTGAACCCCGCGTGGTCGACCGCGTAGTGCGTGCTCGACCCGCCGCCCAGGAAGGGCGTCCCCCCGAACACCTCGCGCAGCTCACCGGGGTCGTCGTGGTTGCCGGTGGTCAGGTGGAGCGGCAGGGGGAACGCGCCGATCACCTCGCGCAGCTGCACGTACGCCGCGCGGTGGCCGACGTGGCACAGGTCGCCGGTGATCACCACGCAGTCCGGCTGCGGATCGAGTGCCAGCACGCGCCCGAGCGCCAGGTCCAGGTTGGCCGCGGGCTCGGCGGCCAGGGCGTCGGTGCGCAGGTGCGGGTCGCTCAGGTGGGCGATCAGCACGGGCGATCTCCTGTCCTCGGGTCACGGTGGTGGGCCCGCGACCGTCGAGCCCGCGCCCGTCGAGGAGGCCGGCGACGGCTCCGGTGACAGGTCGCGGTGGCGGGGCCGGTGTGGCAGCAGGGCCGGGGGTGGCAGGTCTGTGGTGGCAGGCCGGGTGGTTCGGGGCGTCGACATGTCCAACCGATGGCGATAACGACGTTTCCGTACATGTTCCGCCCCATGATCACTCCATCGTGTCAGCGCCTGCCGAACGCCGAAGGGCCCGGTTCGCGTGATGCGAACCGGGCCCTTCGAGAGCGGAGCTCAACCGATCGGCGAACCGATCAGAAGTCCATGCCGCCGGCGTCGGGCATGGCCGGCGCAGCGCCCGCCTTCTCCGGCTTGTCGGCGACGACCGCCTCGGTGGTGAGGAACAGGGCGGCGATCGACGCGGCGTTCTGCAGCGCCGAGCGGGTCACCTTGGTCGGGTCCGGGACACCGGCCGCGAGCAGGTCCTCGTACACGCCGGTGGCGGCGTTGAGGCCGTGGCCCACGGGGAGGCCCTTCACCTTCTCCACCACGACGCCGCCTTCGAGGCCGGCGTTGACGGCGATCTGCTTGAGCGGCGCCTCGACGGCCACCTTGACGATGTTGGCACCGGTGGCCTCGTCGCCCTCGAGCTTCAGGCCCGCGAACGCGATCTCGGCGGCCTGGAGCAGGGCCACGCCACCACCGGCGACGATGCCCTCCTCGACGGCGGCCTTGGCGTTGCGCACGGCGTCCTCGATGCGGTGCTTGCGCTCCTTCAGCTCCACCTCGGTGGCGGCGCCGGCCTTGATGACCGCGACACCGCCGGCGAGCTTCGCCAGGCGCTCCTGGAGCTTCTCCCGGTCGTAGTCGGAGTCCGACTTCTCGATCTCGGCGCGGATCTGGTTGACGCGACCCTGGATCTGCTCGGCGTCACCCGCACCCTCGACGACGGTGGTCTCGTCCTTGGTGACGACGACCTTGCGGGCCTTGCCCAGCAGCGACAGGTCGGCGTTCTCCAGCTTGAGGCCGACGTCCTCGGTGATGACCTGGCCACCGGTGAGGATGGCGATGTCCTGGAGGATCGCCTTGCGGCGGTCGCCGAAGCCCGGGGCCTTGACGGCGACGGACTTGAAGGTGCCGCGGATCTTGTTGACGACCAGCGTGGCCAGGGCCTCGCCCTCGACGTCCTCGGAGATGATCAGCAGCGGCTTGCCGCCCTGCATGACCTTCTCCAGCAGCGGGAGCAGGTCCTTGACCGTGGAGATCTTGGAGCCGTAGAGCAGGATGTACGGGTCCTCGAGGACCGCTTCCTGCCGCTCCGGGTCGGTCACGAAGTAACCGGAGATGTAGCCCTTGTCGAAGCGCATGCCCTCCGTGAGCTCGAGCTCGAGCCCGAGGGCGTTGCTCTCCTCGACGGTGATGACGCCTTCCTTGCCGACCTTGTCCATCGCCTCGGCGATGAGCTCGCCGATGGTGGTGTCGCCCGCGGAGATGGACGCCGTGGCGGCGATCTGCTCCTTGGTCTCGACCTCCTTGGCGGTCTTGTGCAGCTGCTCGATCACGGCCTCGACGGCCTGCTCGATGCCGCGCTTGAGGCCGAGCGGGTTGGCGCCGGCGGCCACGTTGCGCAGGCCCTCGCGGACCAGGGCCTGGGCGAGCACGGTGGCGGTGGTGGTGCCGTCACCGGCGACGTCGTCCGTCTTCTTCGCCACTTCCTTGACGAGCTCGGCCCCGATCTTCTCCCAGGGGTCCTCGAGCTCGATCTCCTTGGCGATGGAGACGCCGTCGTTGGTGATGGTCGGCGCGCCCCACTTCTTCTCGAGCACGACGTTGCGGCCCTTGGGGCCGAGCGTCACCTTGACGGCGTCGGCGAGCTGGTTCATGCCACGCTCAAGGCCGCGGCGGGCATCCTCGTCGAACGCGATCATCTTGGCCATTGCGGTGTGTTCCTCCGCCTGATTACGAATGGGGCCACTGGGGGCGCGAGCCCACAGCGGAACACGGTGCTTCGGCCAGGCTCGGTGCCCGCGACGGACGACCCGCCCCCGGAGGAGCCGGCCTCACCGTCCCAGCCTGCGTGTTGGCACTCAGGTGTTCCGAGTGCCAGTACCGTGTTTAGCACTCGCCGCAGGAGAGTGCAAGAAGTGCAGGTCAGCGGGACGTGCGCACGGGCACGCTGGTGGGCAGCGGCTTGGTGTCGGAAGTGCCTCCGACGTCGATGGACTGGGTGGTGCCGGTCTCGTCGACGGGTCGCGGCGGTTCATCCTTCGGGGTGAGGATGAACACGAGGACGACGATGGCCGCGATCGCGACGGCGCCCACGACGACGGGCGCGAACCAGGCGGGCCGGGTCCTGCCGGTGCCGGCGAACGCGGACGCGCCCACCTGCGCGGGCGGGCGCAGCCGGACCGGCTCCTGGAGGAACCCGGGGGGCTGCTGCTGGTACGGCGGCCGGTAGGGCTGCTGGCCGGGCTGGCCCTGCTGGGCCGGCTGCTGCCGGCCGGGCACGCCACCACCCTGCACGCCACCACCCTGCACGCCACCGGCCTGCGCACCACCGGCCTGGGCACCACCGCCCTGCCCCTGGGCCCCGAGCGCGGGCATGGAGCCGGAGTCGGTGCGGCGGGGCGGCGGGGCGCCCTGGGGTGCGGCGGACAGCGCGACGCGGGCGGCGTTGATCAGCTCCGCGCACGAGGCGTAGCGCTGGGACGGGTCCTTGGAGGTGCCCTTGCGCAGCACGTCGTCGATGGCGGGCGGCAGCGACACGAGCGCGGTCAGCGACGGCGTCTCGGACGCGAGGTGGCCTTGGATGACCTCCTGCACGCCGCCCTGGTACGGCGGCCGGCCGGACAGGCAGGCGAACAGCATGCACGTGAGCGCGTACTGGTCGGTGCGGCCGTCGAGGGGTTCGCCGCGCAGGTGCTCGGGCGCGGCGTAGGTGGGCGAGCCGAGGAAGTCGCCGGTGCGGGTGCGGTGGCCGGTGGCGCCGCGCCGGGTGAGGCCGAAGTCGGCCAGGTACACGTGCTCGCGCACCGCTTCCTTGGCCGTGACCAGCACGTTCGCCGGTTTCACGTCGAGGTGGACGAGGCCCTTGCCGTGCAGCATGTCGAGCGCTTCGGCGACCTGGCCGAGCAGCGTGAGCGTGCGCGCGGGCGAGAGGGGGCCGTCCTTGATGAGCGCGGCGAGGTCCTGGCCGTCCACCAGGCGCATCGCGATGTAGAGCAGGCCGTCGACCTCGTCGAAGTCGTACAGCGGCACGATGTTGGCGTGGTCGATCGCCGAGGTGTTGCGCGCCTCGTCCACGAACCGCTCGCGGAACTCGGCGTCGGCGGTGAGGTGCTCGCCGATGACCTTCAGCGCGACCTTGCGGCCGAGCCTGACGTCCGTGGCCCGGTAGGTGACGCTCATCCCCCCGCGCCCGAGCACGCCGTCGATCCGGTAGTGCCCCAGCCGCCGCCCGCTCAGGTCCTCCGACACGCGAGGCAGCCTAACGTCCGGACGGCGCGACGTGCGAAGGGTTCCCGGCAAACCGGCACCGGAGGCCGGTCGGGAAGGCCCGGCGGTGTGGTCCGGTGAGCGGCCCGACCCGCCGCGTGGCGGGCCGGGCGGGGATCACGATGCCTTCCGGACGTCCGACGCCTGGCTCCGGCCGTCACGGCCGGCCTGGATCTCGAACTCCACGCGGTCGCCCTCGGCCAGCGTGCGGAAGCCCTCCATCTGGATCGCCGAGTAGTGGACGAACACGTCCGGCCCACCGTCGGCGGCGATGAAGCCGTACCCCTTCTCCGAGTTGAACCACTTGACCGTGCCGACAGCCAAGACGTCCTCCTTCGAGAAATACCTGAGCAAACCGCCACGCTAGAGGCACGAGGGGGTTCGCCGATACCTCCTTATGGAGTCATGAGCGCGCGCTGAATCCGTTGTCGCGCAACCAAGTGACGAGTGACCGCGGACTGCGCGTCCGGGTGAGCACGAGACCCGGTCCGGCGAAGTCCAGGGCGAGTCCACCGCCGTTGCGCACGGATTGCGGCGCGTCCGGGGAAACGGCGCGCAGCCTGCACTGGAGGGTGTCCGCGAAGGCGACGACGTGCCCGGCGGCGAGGGTGACGAGCTCACCCGCGTCGAGGGTGACCACGTCGAGGGTGCCGTAGCAGGAGAGCACGACGGGGCCGCTGCCGAACGCGTAGGCGAGGAAGCCGTGGTCGCCGCCGTGCAGGGCGCGCACGGGGGGCGCGGCCGGGTCGAGGCGGGCGGTGGCGGAGGCGGCGAGCCAGCTGTCGCGGGCGACGCACCAGCCGGTGGCGCCGTCGAGTTCGAGGACGTGCAGGTCGCCCGGCAGCGGCGGGGCGACGTCGACCCAGCCGCCCTCGGGGCCCGCGGTGCACAGGGCGGCGGTGACGCCGGGCGCCTTGACCTTGGTGTCGATGCCGATGCCGTAGCTGGTGGCGAGCACGGATGACCGCTCGACGAGCACCGGTTCCGCCGGCGCGAGCACGAGTCTGGCCACCCCGAAGGTGGGGGTGTGGCGCGTCCGGACCTGCAACGTTCCCCCTGTCGTGATCAGCCGGTCGGAGCAGTCTGCCACGCGCCGGGCAGGATGGGGGGCGTGACGAACGCGCTGACCCGAGTCGCTGATCACAAGTCCCGCGTCGCCGGCCTCGTGGGCGTGATGCCGGTGGTCGACCTGCCGGTGTCCGACTGCCTGGACCTGGTGCTGGCCCGGGACGTGGTGGCGCCGATCCCGCTGCCGCCCTTCGACAACTCCGCGATGGACGGGTACGCGGTGCGCGCGGCGGACGTGGCGTCGCCGCCGGTGGTGCTGCCGGTGGAGCGGGACCTCCCGGCGGGGGCGGCGGGGGACGCGCCGCTGGCGCCGGGCACGGCGCACCGGATCATGACGGGCGCGCCGCTGCCGCCGGGCGCGGACGCCGTGGTGCAGGTGGAGTGGACCGACGGGGGCACGTCGTCGGTGCGGGTGGACCGGGCCGTGGCGGTGGAGCAGAACGTGCGGCGCGCGGCCGACGACGTGGCGGTGGGCGCGACCGTGCTGGTGGCGGGCACCGCGCTGGGCCCGGCGCAGCTGGGGCTGGCGGCGGCGCTGGGGTTCGGGTCGCTGCCGGTGCGCAGGCGGCCCCGGGTGCTGGTGCTGTCGACCGGGTCGGAGCTGGTGGGGCCGGGCGGGGCGCTGGAGCGCGGGCAGATCTTCGAGTCGAACGGCGTGATGCTCGCGGCGGCGGTGCGGGAGGCGGGCGGCGAGGCGGAGCTGCTGCGGTTCGTGCCGGACGACGTGGAGCGGTTCCGCGCGGCGCTGGAGCCGCGGCTCGGGTCGGTGGACCTGCTGCTGACCTCGGGCGGGGTGAGCGCGGGCGCGTACGAGGTGGTGAAGGACGCGTTCACCGGTCGCGGGGTGGAGTTCACGAAGGTCGCGATGCAGCCGGGCGGGCCGCAGGGCGCGGGCCGGTACCGGGGCGTGGCGGTGGCGACGCTGCCGGGGAACCCGGTGAGCGCGCAGGTGTCGTTCGAGGTGTTCGTGCGGCCGGCGCTGCGGGCGGCGATGGGGTTCGCGGAGGTGGAGCGGCCGTCGGCGACGGCCCGGTTGAGCGCGCCGGTGACGTCGCCGGCGGGGCGCACCCAGTTCCGGCGGGGGCTGTTCGACCCGGCGTCGGGGCGGGTGGTGACGCCGGTGGGCGGGCCGGGGTCGCACCTGCTGTCGGCGCTGGCGGTGAGCAACTGCCTGATCGAGGTGCCCGAGGACGTGACGTCGCTGGCCCAGGACGACGAGGTCGTCGTCCGGCTCCTGCACGGTCGGTAGTCCCGCCGTCACGGCCAAGCGTTGATCATGTGATGTGATCGGGCTTACACTCCGGTCGCGCCCGTCCTGCCCGCGCGTGCGTTCGTCGGGGGACGCACGGGCGGGCACGACGGGGACCGGCGAAGCCGCGTAGCGTGTGGCGGGCCGGAAGCACAGCCCTATTACGGAAGAGCCATGACCTCCGATCGCGACCAGAACAGTGGTGCCGTCTCCCACTTCGTCCAGCTGGCCAGGGGGATCGTCCCCCCGATGCACCCCGCCGGCCGCCCCTTCGTGGCCGGTGCCGCCGTCGCGACGCTGCTGCTGCGCCGGTTCTCCAAGCGCTTCGGCGTGGCCGGCGCGCTGCTGACGGCGTGGGTCGCGTGGTTCTTCCGCGAGCCCGCGCGCACCACGCCCACCCGGCCCGGCCTGGCGGTCGCGCCCGCCGACGGCACCGTGTCCCACGTCGTCGAGGCCGCGCCGCCCGCCGAGCTGGGCCTGGGCAGCGCGCCGATGACGCGCATCAGCGTGTTCCTGTCCGTGTTCGACGTGCACGTGCAGCGCGTGCCCGTGCCCGGCCTGGTGCGGCAGGTGTCGTACCGGCCCGGCAAGTTCCTGTCCGCCGACCTGGACAAGGCCAGCGAGGACAACGAGCGCAACACCGTGTGGCTCACCTCAGAGGGCGGTCACGACGTGGTCGTCGTGCAGATCGCCGGGCTCGTGGCGCGTCGCATCGTGTGCCAGGTCGCCGAGGGCGACAAGGTGGCCGCCGGGCAGACCTACGGCCTGATCCGGTTCGGCTCCCGCGTCGACCTCTACGTGCCGCTCGGCAGCCGCGTGCTCGTCGAGGCCGGTCAGCGCACCATCGGCGGCGAGACCGTGCTCGCCGAACTCCCCTCGGAGGGCTGAGCGGATGGCTCCCAGCGGGCCGGGCATCAGGCTGCTGCCGAACGCCATCACCGTCCTGGCGATGAGCGCCGGCCTGTCGTCCGTGCACTTCGCCCTGAGCGGCATGTGGGGCGCGGCCATCGGCGCCATCGCGGCGGCGGCGCTGTTCGACGGGCTCGACGGCCGGCTGGCCCGGCTGCTCGACGCCACCAGCAAGATGGGCGCCGAACTGGACTCGCTGGCCGACGCCATCTCGTTCGGCGTCGCGCCCGCCCTGGTGATCTACGTGTGGCAGTTCGAGGGCAGCCGCCAGGGCTGGGTCATCGCGCTGGTGTTCGCGGTGTGCATGGTGCTGCGACTGGCGCGGTTCAACACCCTGCTGGAGGTCGAGCAGCCGCCGTACGCGAAGGAGTTCTTCGTCGGCGTGCCCGCGCCCGCCGGCGGGCTGCTGCTGCTGCTGCCGCTGATCGTGGACGAGCAGATCGGCCGGCCGGGGTGGTGGTCCAGCGGGCCGGTGGTCGCGGTGTGGACCGTCGCCGTCGCGCTGCTGCTGGTCAGCCGCATCCCGACGCTGTCGGTGAAGACCATCAAGGTCCCGCCGCGCTACGTCGCCCCGCTGCTGGTGCTGGTGGGCCTGCTGGCGGCGGCGGTCATCACGTTCCCGCTGGTGGCGCTGATCGCGGCGATGCTCGTGTACCTGGGGCACCTGCCGTACTCGGTGCGCCGGTACCGGTGGTTGGCCAAGCACCCGGAGGCGTGGTCGGTGCCCGCGGCGGACCGGCGCGCCATCAAGCGCGCGCACGGCGTGGCGGCGCGTCGGCTGGGGTTGCGGCAACCGCTCGGCGGCCGGGTGGCCGGCGCGGCGCGGCGCGCGGTGCGCAGGCCGCGTCGGGTCGACCCCACGCAGGTGGCGGCCGAGACGAACGGGGCGGGCCGCGCCGGGAAGAGGCGCGGCTGGCGGCACATGGGATTGCGCCGGCAGGACCGGCCGTGACTTCACGGTCCGCGGTTCGGGAACGCGCTGTGTGATCGCGGTTCGGACCGGATTCGGATTCGGGAACGGGATCGGATTCGGATCGGGTTCGGGTTCGGGTTCGGGTCGGCGTTCGGATCGGCGTTTCGGTCCCGGTTCCGGGGCTCGGGGATTCCCCCGGGCCCCGGTTTCTTTCCCCGGTGTTCCTCGTGCGGGTTCGGAGTTGTCCACAGGTCGGGGTCGGCAGGTTGTCGGGTGGCGGGGTGGCCGGGCACTGTGGTCGGGCAATGCGGAGCACGACCTGCGCTTTCCTGACCTTGGGCGACACGATGGGGTGATCATCGGGAAAACATGTACGTGATCGGGGGTCTCGGGACTCGGTTGGAAACGAAGGAGCCGCCGACCAGCCACACCCCTGCCGATCCGCCACCCGCACCCCTCCCGCTCCTCTCCGCCACCACACCTGACACCTGACACCTGACGCCGGGTCCGACGTCGACACCACACCCGACGCCGTACCCGGACCACTCCCGGGGAGCGCTCGACGCCGTGGTCGTGGGGGTCCCGGGCGGGCACGGGGCGGGACGAACCGTCGCCGACCGCGAACCCGCACTACGCTCCACGGCGTGATCACCCTGACGGCCCGCCTGTCCCCGTCGGCCCTGGACACCCGCCGCGGCGTGGTGCGCCTGCACCCCGAGGTGCTCGACGCGCTGGGTCTGCGCGCGTGGGACGCCGTGCGCCTCACCGGCGCCCGGGTCAGCGCCGCCCTCGCCGCCGCCGGTGACGGTCCGCCCGGCGTGGCGCTGGTGGACGACGTGACCCTGTCGAACCTCGGGCTCGCCGAGGGCTCGGAGGTCGTCGTGGCCCCGGTCGAGGTCGCCGCCGCCCGTGCGGTCACGGTGGCCGGGTCGCGGCTGGCCAGCACGTCGCTCACGCCCGAGACGCTGCGCATGGCGCTGACCGGGAAGGTGCTGACGGTCGGCGACGCGGTGTCGCTGCTGCCCCAGGACCTCGCGCCGCCGCCCGGCGCCGACGTGAGCGCCACGCGGCGGAAGCTGTCCAACGCGATCGGCATGACCTGGACCAACGAACTGCTCACGATCACCGCCACCGAGCCGGCCGGTGGGCCGGTGGCGGTTCAGCCTTCGACCGTCGTCGGGTGGCGGGACGGGGCTCGGACGGGCGATGTCGTGCCGGTCACGAGCGGACCCGCGGGGGTTGTCGCCGCGGTCGGGGGCTCGTGGCCCGCCGGCCGGGGTGCGGGTGCCGGGGCGGCGCCGGGAGGTACCGGGGCGGAACCGGCGGGAACATCGGCGGGTGGTGGCGCGGCGGCTTCCGGGAGTGGGGCCGGGGTGGAGGGCCTCGGCGCGGATTCCGGGGTCGTGGTGGGCGTCGCGTCGGCGGTGCCGGCTGTGCCCGTCGCGGACCTGGTGGGGCAGCGGGACGCGGCCAAGCGGTTGGCCGAGTGGCTCGACCTGAGCTTCACCCACCCCGAGCTGTTGGCGAAGCTGGGCACCACCTCGCGGCTCGCGGCACTGGTCAGCGGACCCGAGGGGGTCGGCAAGGCGACGTTGGTGCGCGCGGTCGCGGCCGCGGCCGGGGCCGCTGTCGTGGAGGTCGCCGCGCCCAGCATCGCGGTCCTGGAGGCGAACGCCACGGCGCAGCGGGTGGCCGACGCGATCGCCGCCGCGCAGGCGCCGGCGGTGCTGCTGGTGACGGACGTCGAGGTGCTGCTGCCCGCGTCCTCCCCGCCGCCGGTGGCCACGGTGGTGCTGGACGCGTTGCGGGGGCGTCCGGACGGGGTGGCGCTGGTCGTGACGACCGCGCACCCGGAGGCCGTCGACCCGCGGTTGCGGGCGCCGGAGTTGGTGGACCGGGAGCTGGTGCTGCCGCTGCCGGACGGGGAGGCGCGGACGGACCTGCTGCGGGTGCTGCTGCGGGACGTGCCGGTGGAGTCCGATGTGGACCTGGGTGCGGTGGCGGACCGGACGCCCGGGTTCGTGGTCGCGGACCTGCTGGCGCTGCGGCGCGAGGCGGCCGTCCGGGCGGCGTTGCGGCAGCGCGAGGCGGCCGAGCCGCGGGTCGGGCAGGTGGACCTGCTGGGTGCGCTGGACACGGTGCGCCCGATCTCGATGTCCACTTCGGACACGTTGCGGACGGGTGGGCTGACGTTGGCGGACGTCGGCGACATGGTCGAGGTGAAGCAGGCGCTGACCGAGGCGGCGTTGTGGCCGTTGCAGTACCCGGACTCGTTCGCGCGGCTGGGTGTGGCACCGCCGCGCGGGTTGCTGCTGTACGGGCCTCCGGGGTGCGGGAAGACGTTCCTGGTGCGCGCGCTGGCCGGGACGGGGCGGTTGAACGTGCTGTCGGTCAAGGGCGCGGAGCTGATGGACAAGTTCGTGGGCGAGTCCGAGCGGGCGGTGCGCGAGTTGTTCCGGCGGGCGGCGGAGGCGGCGCCGGCGCTGGTGTTCCTGGACGAGGTGGACGCGCTGGCCCCGAGGCGGGGGCAGTCGTCGGACTCGGGTGTGGCGGACCGGGTGGTCGCGGCGCTGCTGACCGAGCTGGACGGGGTGGAGCCGTTGCGGGACGTGATCGTGCTGGGTGCGACGAACCGGCCGGAGCTGATCGACCCGGCGTTGCTGCGGCCGGGCCGGTTGGAGCGGCTGGTGTACGTGCCGCCGCCGGACGGCGAGGCGCGGGCGGAGATCCTGCGGGCGTCGTCGCGGAACACGCCGTTGGCGGACGACGTGGACCTGGCCGCGCTGGCGGAGGAGTTGGAGGGCTATTCGGCGGCCGACTGCGCGGCGCTGGTGCGGGAGGCCGCCTTGACGGCGATGCGCGAGTCGTTGGAGGCGGCGGAGGTGACTGCGGCTCACCTGGCCACGGCGCGTGCCGCGGTCCGGCCGTCGTTGGACCCGGCTCAGCTCGCGTCGCTGGCGGCGTACGCGGAGAGCCGCGCGAGGGCGTAGCCGTTCGCGGCGGGTGCCCCGGCCGGAGGGGTCGGGGCACCTGTGGCGAGGGGCGGGTCAGGAGACCTTGCCGGACGGGCCGCGGTAGTCGTTGGTGACGATCACGATGATCCCGGCGTGCGCGTCCCGGATGCCGTCGAAGCGGGCCTCGACGCGGGCGCCGAGGGTGGTGGCCAGCAGTTTCGCCGACTCCTCCTCGTCGGTGCCGGGCCGGTAGTAGACGGTGGTGGTCGGGATGACGCCCTGGGAGTAGTTCCCGGTCTCGGCGACCGGCCAGCCCGCTTTCTGCACGTCGTCGGACGCGCGGGAGGCGAGGTTGGGGGTGGTGCTGTTGTTGTAGACGCGCACCTGGGGCTTCGGGGTCACCGGGGGTGGCGGGGTTCCGGGGGTGGCCGCGCCGGGGGCGGTGGTGGTCGTCGGGCCGCCGGTGGTGGCGGGCGGTTCGGTGGTCGGGGCCTGGCCGGCGGAGGACTCGGCGGGCGCGTCCGGTGAGGTGGGCGTGCCGGTGTCCGAGCCGGACGGGTCCGACGGGTCGGGCGAGGCGGACGAGGACGCCGACGGCGGGGTGGACTGGGCGGCGGGGGGTTCGTCGTCGGGGCCGCCGGTGAACAGGCTGACCACTCCGACGACCAGGGCGATGGCGGACACGCCGAGCAGCACGTAACCCGCGGCGCGGGCGGGTTGCGCGGAGCCCGCGGGCTGTTCGGGGTTCGTCATCGGCGCTCGACACCCGCCCGCTTCGCCAGGCGGGCGCGTTGCCTCCCGGAGCGGGACCGGCGCAATCTCTTGATCAACATCGGGTCGGCGGCCAACGCCTCTTCCTTCTCGATCAACGCGTTGAGCAGCTGGTAGTACCGCGTCGCGGACATGTCGAACAGCTCTTTGATCGCTTGTTCCTTGGCACCCGCGTACTTCCACCACTGGCGTTCGAAGGCCAGGATCTCGCGTTCCCGGTCGTTCAAACCGTCGGCCGGCCCCTCCGCCGGCGCCAGTGCCTCTGCGGCGTCCATCTGGCTCCTCAGCCGTGTCCCGTGCGTGGGTGCCATTCAATCACGTGATCTTCGCCGGGGTCGGTTCATCGCCCGGCGCGTCCGCCGGAACGCGCCGTTAGGCTGCCCGTCATGGCAGTTCACCCCATCCGGATCGCCGGCGATCCCGTCCTCCACACCCCGACCCGTCCCGTCGAGGTGTTCGACGAGGCGTTGCGCACGCTCGTCGACGACATGTACGAGACGATGGCGGCGGCGCACGGCGTGGGGCTCGCGGCGAACCAGATCGGGATCGACCTGCGGTTGTTCGTCTACGACTGCCCGGACGACGAGGGCGTGCGGCACCGGGGTGTGGTGGTGAACCCGGTGCTGGAGACCTCGGAGGTCCCGCTGGGCATGCCGGACCCGGACGACGACTTCGAGGGTTGCCTGTCGGCGCCGGGCGAGGCGTACCCGACGGGGCGGGCGTCGTGGGCGAAGGTGACCGGGGTCGACGGCGAGGGCCGGCCGGTGGAGGTGGAGGGCACGGGGTTCTTCGCGCGCTGCCTCCAGCACGAGACGGACCACCTCGACGGGTTCATCTACCTCGACCGGCTCGTGGGGCGGCACAAGCGGGCGGCGAGGAAGATGCTCAAGGCGAACGGGTGGGGCGTGCCGGGGCTGAGCTGGGACCCGGCCACCTCGCCGGACCCGTTCGCGGACGACGAGGACGACGACCACGACGGGCACGGGCACGACGACCACGGGCACGGTCACCGGCACTGACGCCCGCGGGCGCTAGATGTTCTGTCCTGTGAGGTTGGGGACGCGGCTGGCGGGTGGTTGGCCCTTGAGCGCGGTGTGGCCGCGGTGGTGATTGTAGGTGTGCAGCCATCGCGGCAGTGCCGCTCGTCGTTCGGTT
>NZ_NSDM01000039.1 GCF_030852425.1 Saccharothrix longispora | reverse complement strand
GGGGCGATGGTGGCCGTCGAGGCGTCGGAGGACGAGGTCGCGCCGTACCTGGGTGACGCCGTCGCCCTCGCCGCGGTGAACAGCCCGCGCGCGGTGGTGCTGTCCGGCGAGGAGACGGCGGTGCTGGCCGCCGCGTCGGAGTTGGCCGAACGCGGGCACCGGACGCGCAGGTTGTCCGTGTCGCACGCCTTCCACTCGCCGCTCATGGCCCCGGTGCGGGACGGGTTCCGGCGTGCCTTCGACGGGGTCGCGTTCGGCGCGCCCACCATCCCGGTCGTCTCGACGGTGACCGGCGCGGTGACGGACCTGGGCAACGCCGACTACTGGGTGGAGCAGGTCGTCGAGCCGGTGCGGTTCGCCGACGCCGTACGGGCGCTCGCCGACGAGGGCGTGACCGCGTTCGTGGAGGTCGGGCCGGACGGGTCCCTGTCCGGCCTCGCCGAGGGCGGCGCGGGTGACGGGCTCGTGGTGCCGGTGCTGCGCCGCGACCAGGACGAGGAACGCGCGGCGATCACCGCGCTGGCCCGCCTGCACGTCCACGGCGTGCCCGTCGACCGCGCCGCCCCGCACGCCGCCGGTCGGCGGGTCGACCTGCCCACCTACCCGTTCCAGCACACCTGGTTCTGGCCCGGCCCCGCTCGGCGCACCGGCTCGCCCACCGCGATCGGCCTGGCCGACGCCGGCCACCCGCTGCTCGACGGCGCGACCGACCTGCCCGACACCGACGGCCACCTGTTCACCACGAGGCTGTCCAGGCAGACCCACCCGTGGCTGGCCGAGCACGTCGTGGCCGGAGTCGTCCCCGTCCCCGGCACCGCGCTGCTCGACCTCGCCCTGCACGCCGGCTCGCGCACCGGCTGCCCCGGTGTCGCCGAACTGACCCTCGAAGCGCCGCTGGTGCTGCCCGAGCAGGGCGGCGTGCAGGTGCACGTCGTCGTCGGCGCGCCCGGTGCGGGCGGGGCCCGACCGATCGGCGTGTACGGGCGCGGCGAGTCGGGCGACCAGCCGTGGGTGCGGCACGCGACCGGCCTGCTCGACACCCGTCGCGCCGCTCCCGGCGGCGCGTGGCCCACCGGTGGCGAGGACGTCCCGGTCGACGGCGTCTACGAGCGGTTCGCCACCGACGGCTTCGAGTACGGTCCGCTGTTCCAGGGCCTGCGCGCCGTGCGGCGGCACGGCGACGAGGTGGTCGCCGAGGTCGGCTTCACCGGCGACCCGACCGGCTTCGGCGTGCACCCCGCTCTGCTCGACGCCTGCCTGCACGCCGCCGGCCTGGTCGGCTCCACCGACGCGGGCCTGCCGTTCTCCTGGTCCGGCGTCACCCTGCACGCGACCGGCGCGACGGCGCTGCGCGCCCGCATCACGCCCGCCGGCCCGTCGGCGGTGGCGCTGTCCGTCGTGGACGCCGACGGCGGTCCGGTGCTGGACGTCGACCGGCTCGTGCTGCGCCCCGTCCCGGCCGACCTCGGCACGACCAGGGCCCCGCTGTACGCGGTCGAGTGGACCGAGGTTCCCGTCGACGCCGACGTCGACGCCGACGCGGTCGTGCTGCGCGTGGCGTCCGAACCGGGCGAGGACCCGGTGACCGCCACGCACCGGCTCACCGCCGAGGTGCTGGCCGCCCTGCGCGACTGGCCCGCCGACGGACCGCGGCTCGCGGTCGCCACGCGCGGCGCGGTGTCCACCGGCCCGGACGACCCGGTGACCGACCTGGCCGCCGCCGCCGCGTGGGGACTGGTGCGCAGCGCCCAGTCCGAGCAGCCCGACCGGTTCCTGCTGGTCGACGGCGACCCCGACGCCCGGCCGCACGGCGTCGAACCACAGGTCGCCGTGCGCGCCGGCCGCGTGCTCGCGCCGCGCCTGGCACGGGTGCCGGCCGCCGAGCCGGCCGGGTGGGGCGGGCGCGTGCTGATCACCGGCGGCACGGGCGGGCTGGGCGGCGTCGTCGCCCGGCACCTCGTCACCGCGCACGGCGTGCGGGACCTCGTGCTGGTCGGCCGGCGTGGACCGGCCGCGCCCGGCGTCGCCGAACTGGTCGCCGACCTGGGCGACGCGGACACGGCCGTGGTGGCGTGCGACGTCACCGACCGCGCCGACCTGGCCCGCGTGCTGGCCGAGCACCGGCCGGACGTCGTCGTGCACGCCGCCGGCGTGCTCGCGGACGGTGTGCTCGCGTCCCTCACGCCCGACGACCTCGCGGCCGTGCTGCGGCCGAAGGTGGACGCGGCGTGGCACCTGCACGAGCTGCTGCCCGACACGCCCCTGGTGCTGTTCTCCTCGGCCGGCGGGGTGTTCGGCGCGGCCGGCCAGGCCAACTACGCGGCGGCCAACGCGTTCCTCGACGCCCTCCCGTCCGTCCACCGGGGCGCGGTGTCGCTGGCCTGGGGCGCGTGGGCGCTGCCGGCCGGCATGGCGGGCGCGCTCGACGAGGCCGACCTGACCAGGATGGCCCGCGCCGGCCTGCCCGCGCTGACCCCCGACGAGGGCTTGGCGCTGCTCGACGCCTCGGTCGGGGCCGGTCGCGGGGCCGTCGTCCCCGTGCGGCTGGACCCGGCCGCGGTGCGCGCGTCGGGCGTGGTGCCGCCGCTGCTGCGCGGCCTGGTGCGCACCGGCCGGACCGGCGCGGCCTCCGCCGGCGCGGTGGACCTCACCCGCCGCCTCGCCGGCCTCGCGCCCGCCGAGCGCGTGGAGGTCGTCAGCGACCTCGTGCGCGCCCAGGCGGCGCTCGTCCTCGGCCACGCGGGCGCGGAGCTGATCGACCCGACCCGCGCGTTCAGCGACCTGGGCTTCGACTCGCTCACCGCGCTGGACCTGCGCAACCGCCTCGGCGCGGTCACCGGCCTGCGCCTGGCGGGCACGCTCGTGTTCGACTACCCGACCGCCGGCGCGCTGGCCGGGCACCTGCTGGACGAACTGCTCGGCGCGGACGCCCCGGCGGACCTGATCCCGGCCGCGCGGGCGGCGGACGACGACCCGGTCGTGATCGTCGGCATGGCCTGCCGCTACCCGGGCGGCGTGCGGTCGCCCGAGGACCTGTGGCGGCTCGTGGCCGACGGCGTGGACGCGGTGAGCGGGTTCCCCACCGACCGCGGCTGGGACCTCGACGCCCTGGCCGGTGACGGCGCGGGCGCCTCGACCACCCGGCACGGCGGGTTCCTGCACGACGCCGCCGAGTTCGACCCGGGGTTCTTCGGCATGTCCCCGCGCGAGGCGCTGGCCACCGACGCCCAGCAGCGGTTGCTGCTGGAGGTGTCGTGGGAGGCCGTGGAGCGGGCGGGCATCGACCCGGTCTCGTTGCGCGGCAGCAGCACGGGCGTGTTCGCGGGCGTGATGTACAACGACTACCTGGCCGCGCTGAGCGGTGCGGACGGCGACTTCGGGGGCATGGCCGGCAACGGCAGCTCCGGCAGCATCGCCACCGGCCGCGTCGCCTACACGATGGGCCTGGTCGGTCCCGCCGTCACGGTGGACACGGCGTGCTCGTCGTCGCTGGTGGCGCTGCACCTCGCGGCGCAGGCGCTGCGGTCGGGCGAGTGCTCGCTGGCGCTCGCGGGCGGGGTGACCGTGATGTCGACGCCCGGCACGTTCGTGGAGTTCTCCCGCCAGCAGGGCCTCGCGCCCGACGGGCGGTGCAAGTCGTTCTCCGACAGCGCCGACGGCGTGGGCTGGGGCGAGGGCGTCGGCGTCGTGCTGCTGGAACGGCTGTCCGACGCGCGGCGCAACGGCCACGACGTGCTCGCGGTGGTGCGTGGTTCCGCCGTGAACCAGGACGGCGCGTCGAACGGCCTGACCGCGCCGAACGGCCCGTCGCAGCAGCGGGTGATCCGCGCCGCGCTGGCCGGTGCGGGGCTGCGTCCGTCCGATGTGGACTTCGTGGAGGCGCACGGCACCGGCACGACGCTGGGCGACCCGATCGAGGCGCAGGCCGTCATCGCGACCTACGGCCAGGAGCGGGAGCGCCCGCTGCTGCTGGGGTCGGTCAAGTCGAACATCGGGCACGCGCAGGCCGCCGCCGGTGTCGCCGGGATCATCAAGGTGGTCGAGGCGATGCGGCACGGCGTCGTGCCCCGCACCCTCCACCTGGGCGAACCGTCGTCGCACGTGGACTGGTCGGCGGGCGCGGTGGAACCGGTCGCCCACGCCGTGGGGTGGCCGGAGACGGGCAGCCCCCGCCGGGCCGGCGTGTCGTCGTTCGGCATCAGCGGCACCAACGCGCACGTCGTGCTGGAGCAGGCGGAACCGCCCGCCCCGACCCCCGTCCGGGAGGGCGCGCGGGCGGCGCTCTGGACGATCTCCGCGGTGACGCCGGAGGCGGTGCGCGAGCAGGCGGCCAGGCTGGCGGACCACCTGGCCGCCCGGCCGGAGCTGGACCCGGTCGACGTGGGCTGGTCGCTGGCCACCACGCGCAGCCGGTTCGAGCACCGCGCGGCCGTGTGGGGGCCGGAGGGGCTGGCCGCGCTGGTGTCCGGCGACGCGCCGGTCACGTCGGTGCGCGGGGTGGCGAAGGTCGCCTTCCTGTTCTCGGGGCAGGGTGCGCAGCGGCCGGGCATGGGTGTGGGGTTGGCGTCCCGTTTCCCGGTGTTCGCGGAGGCCCTGGACGAGGTGGCGGCGGTGGTGGACCCGTTGTGGGG
>NZ_NSDM01000038.1 GCF_030852425.1 Saccharothrix longispora | reverse complement strand
GCGTCGAACTCCGCCGCATCGTGCAAGAACCCACCACTGCGCGTATACGACGTCCCCACACGATCCGGGTCCGGGTCGTACAACCCCTCCACATCCCACCCACGATCGGTCGGGAACCCCGAGATCCCCTCACCGCCGGCGGCCACCAACCGCCACAGGTCCTCCGGTGACCGCACCCCACCGGGGTAGCGGCAGCTCATCCCCACGATGGCGATCGGTTCGTCCGACACCCGATCGGCGACGGCGGCGGTTTGCCGCACGTCGTCCGCCGGGGACACCTCGACCAGCAGGTGATCGGCGAGCGCCCGGCTCGTCGGGTAGTCGAACACCAGGGTCGCCGGCAGCCGCAGGCCGGTGGCGGTGGTGAGCCGGTTGCGCAGCTCGATCGCGGTGAGCGAGTCGAACCCGGCCTCCTGGAACGCCTGGTCCGGCTTGACCGCCGACGCCGACGCGTGGCCCAGGACCGCCGCGACCTGCTCGCACACGAGGTCCAGGACGAGAGCCGCGCGCTCAGCCTCCGGGACGCGGGCCAACCGCGCCGCGAGCCCTGATCCGACGGCCGCGCCGACCGGGGTGGAACGGGTGGAGCGCCGTGCGGGCGTCCGCACGCGGCCCCGCAGCACCGCCGGGGCGGAGGCGGCGTCGAGGTGGGACACGTCGAGCTTGATCGGCACGACCGTGGCCCGACCGGCGGACGCGGACGCGTCGAACATGCGCAGCGCGACGTCCGACGGGATGGGGAGGAGGCCGGTGCGGCGGATGCGGGCGAGGTCGGCCGGGTCGAGGTCGTCGGTCATCGTGCTCGCCTGCGCCCACAGGCCCCAGGCCAGGGAGGTCGCGGGCAGCCCGGTCGCCCGGCGGTGATCGGCGAGCGCGTCGAGGAAGGAGTTGGCCGCCGCGTAGTTGCCTTGTCCCGCCGCACCGAAGACGCCCGACACGGACGAGAACAGCACGAACGCCGAGAGGTCGAGGTGGGTGGTCAGCTCGTGGAGGTTCAGCGCGGCGTCCACCTTCGGGCGGAACACCGCGTCGATCCGCTCGTCGGTCAGCGACGGCACCACCCCGTCGTCCAGGACTCCCGCGACGTGCACGACGGCCGACAGGTCGAGGTCCGCCAGCGCGGCGGCCAGGGCGTCCCGGTCCGCGACGTCGCACGCCACCGGGGTGACCAGGACGTCGAGGTCGGACAGGTCGCCGTCGAAGCGGCCGCTGCGGCTCATCAGCACGAGGTCGCGGACGCCGTGCACCTCTGCCAGGTGTCGGGCGACCAGGGCGCCGAGGGTGCCGGAGGCGCCGGTCAGCAGCACCGCGCCGGATCCGAAGTCGAACTCCCCGGCCGCGGTGGGCAGCGCCTCCAGGCGCGGCACGAGCACCCTGCCGTCGCGCACCGACACCTGCGGCTCGGCCAGTCGCAGGGCGGCGGCCACCGCGTCGGAGGCCGCGGTCCCGCCGTCCACGTCGACCAGGACGACGCGGTCGGGGTTCTCCGACTGCGCCGAGCGCACCAAGCCCTGGACGGCGGCCTGGGCGGGGTCGGTCGCCGCGCCGGTGGTCACCACGACCAGCCGCGCGGGTTGCGGGTGCTCGGCGGCCAGCCACTCCTGGAGCCCGCGGAGCACGTGCCCGACCGCGGAGCGGACGCCGCGGGCCGTCAGTTCGACAGTCGGGGTGGTCAGCACCTCGACGTCCGGTCCGAGCGGGGTGTCGGCCGTGCCGCACGCGCCGCGGTCGAGCCAGTCGACGCCGAAGAGGGTCTGCTCGAACTGGTGCCGTCGGGCAGGCCGCAGCACCAGGGAGTCCACCGACAGCACGGTGTCGCCGGTCGCGTCCGCGGCGGTGAGCGACACGGCGTTCGGTCCGGTCGGGACGACCGTCAGCCTGAGCGCCGACGCGCCACTGGCGGCGAGGTGCACGCCGGTCCACGCGAAGGGCAGCAGGGGGCCGTCGTCGAGGTCGGCCAGGCCGCCGGCGGCGATGGCGTGCAGGGCGGCGTCGAGCAGCGCCGGGTGCACGCCGAAGGCGTTCGCGGCCGCGTCGTCAGGCAGCGCGACCTCGGCGTGGACGGCATCGGGTTCGCGCCACGCGCCACGGAGGCCGGCGAACAACGGCCCGTAGGACGCGCCGGCGTCCGCCATGCGGTCGTAGAAGCCCGTGAGGTCGACGCGCCGCGCGCCGGCGGGCGGCCACTCGGCGGAGGAGAAGGCGGCGGGCGCGGCGGCACGCACCCCCAGGCTGCCGCGCGCGTGGCGCACCCACTCCCCTCCGCCGTCGGTCCGCGCGTGGACGGTGAACGGGCGCGTGCCCTCGTCGGGTGCGCCGACGTGCACCTGGAGCACCACGGCGAGGTCGTGCGGCACGACCAGTGGCACCTCGATGGCCAGGTCCTCGACCAGGTCGCACCCGACCTCGTCACCGGCGCGGACGGCCAGTTCCACGAACGCCGTGCCGGGCAGCAGGACCGCGCCGCTCACGGCGTGGTCCGCCAACCACGGGTGGGTCCGGAGCGAGACGCGGCCGGTCATCAGCCACTCGTCGCCGCCCGCCACCGGCACCGCCGCCCCGAGCAGCGGGTGGCCGGCCACGTCCAGTCCCGCGGCGTGGACGCCGCTCGTCCCCTCGGGCGCGTCGAGCCAGTAGCGCTGCCGCTGGAACGGATAGGTGGGCAGGTCGACGCGCCGCGCGCCGGGGTAGAACCGCGTCCAGTCGACCTCCGCGCCGTGGACGTGCAGCTCACCCAGCGCCGTGACGGCGGTCAGGACCTCGTCGCGGTCAGCGCGCAGGGCGGGGACGGCGAGGACTTCGGCGTCGGGCAGGCTGTTGCGGGTCAGCGCCGTCAGCACGCCGCCCGGCCCGATCTCCAGGAACTTCGTCGTGCCGCGCTCGTCCAGCTCCGCGATCTGGTCGGCGAAGCGGACGGCGTCGCGGACGTGCCGGACCCAGTAGTCGGGCTCGGCGACCGGGGAGAGCATCGGGATGCGCGGCTCGTGGAACTCCAATCCCCGCACCACCGCCGCGAAGTCGTCCAGCATCGGCTCCATCAACGGCGAGTGGAAGGCGTGGCTCACCGCCAGGCGGGTGGCCTTGCGGCCGGGGAAGGCGTCGACCACCGCCCCGGCGGCGTCCTCGTCGCCCGCGACGACCACGGAACGCGGACCGTTCACCGCCGCGATGGACACCTCCTCGGTGAGGTGCGGCAGCACCTCGTCCTCCGACGCCTCCAGCGCGAACATCCCGCCGCCGGGCGGCAACGCCTGCATCAGGTCGGCGCGGGCGGACACCAGCCGGCAGGCATCGTCGAGGGACAGCACACCGGCGACGTGGGCCGCCGCGATCTCCCCCACCGAATGCCCCACCAGCACATCCGGTCGGACACCCCACGACTCGAACAAGCGGAACAACGCCACCTGCAACGCGAACAACGCACGCTGCGCCACACCCGTCCCGCTCAACACCTCCACGTCAACGCCGAAGAACGACGCCCCACCCAACCCCGCGACCACCTCGTCATACGCGGCAGCGAACACCGGGAACGCAGCGTGCAGCTCACGCCCCATACCCGCCCGCTGCGAACCCTGACCCGAGAACAGGAACGCGAGCGCCCCGTCGAGCGGCCGGCCGGTGACCAAGCCGGGCGTGGAGTTGCCGGCCGCCAGGTCACGGAGGACGTCCAGCAGGTCGGCCTGGGCCGTGCCGAGCACGACCGCGCGGTCCTCGAAGCCGGTCCGCCCCGTCAGGGACAGACCGACGTCGACCGGGTCGAAGTCCGTGCCCGTGACGCCCACCAGCAGGTTGCGCGCCTGGTCCCGCACCGCCGCCTCACCCCGACCGGACAGCACCCACGGCACGACCGGCTGTTCGGTGCGCGTCCGCTCCCGGACCTCGGCCCGCGCGGGCTGCTCGATGATGGCGTGCGCGTTGGTGCCGCTCACGCCGAATGACGACACGGCGGCACGGCGGGGTCCACCGGACGTGGTCCATGGCACGGGTTCGGTCAACAGGCGGACGGGTCCGCTCTCCCAGTCCACGTGCGGGCTGGGTTCGTCGGCGTGGAGGGTGCGCGGCAGCACACCGTGCCGCATCGCCATCACCATCTTGATCACACCACCGACACCCGCGGCAGCCTGCGTGTGACCGATGTTCGACTTCAACGACCCCAACCACAACGGACGACCCCGATCACGCCCGTACGTCGCCAACAACGCCTGCGCCTCGATCGGATCACCCAGGACGGTGCCCGTGCCGTGCGCCTCGACGGCGTCCACGTCGTCGAGGCGCAGCCCCGCGTTCGCCAGCGCCTGCCGGATGACGCGCTGCTGCGCCGGGCCGCTCGGGGCGGTGAGGCCGTTGGACGCGCCGTCCTGGTTCACCGCGGTGCCCCGTACGACGGCGAGGACGGGGTGGCCGTTGCGGCGGGCGTCCGACAGCCGTTCCACCAGCAGCATCGCCGCGCCCTCGGCCCAGCCGGTGCCGTCGGCGCCCGCGCCGAACGCCTTGCACCGACCATCCGCCGACAACCCCCGCTGCCGACTGAACTCCACGAACACCGAAGGGCTCGCCATGACCGTCGCACCACCGACCAGTGCCAGGGAGCACTCGCCGCTGCGCAGCGACTGGGCCGCCCAGTGCAACGCCACCAACGACGACGAACACGCCGTGTCCACCGTCACCGCCGGCCCCTCCAGGCCGAGGGTGTAGGCGACGCGGCCCGAGGCGACGCTGCCCGCGCTGCCGTTGATGACGTAGCCCTCAAGGCCTTCGGGCGGGGTGCGCAGCCGGCCGCCGTAGTCGTGGTACATGATCCCGGCGAACACACCGGTACGACTCCCCTTCAACGACAACGGATCGATACCCGCCCGCTCCACCGCCTCCCACGACGTCTCCAACAACAACCGCTGC
>NZ_NSDM01000037.1 GCF_030852425.1 Saccharothrix longispora | reverse complement strand
TGCTCAAGGGATGGAAGATCCTGGTCAAGCTGCGCTGCTGCCCACGCCGAGCCACCGCGATCATCGCGGCCATCCTCGTCCTACACCATGTCGAAACCCGCCGTCGACCACGATGAAAAAGGCTCACTCCGCAAAAATGCGGCAAGATCGGTAATGGGCTCTTCCGGCCTGGTGGGTGGGCTGCGGTCGTCGTGGAGATGTGGCGAAACTCCTTGTAGAGGACTTCCCGACCAAGAACAAGGCCATCGCCTGGAGCTTCGTGTCCTTGTCCATCCATCCGCGATCGACCTGTCCGCTTCACACCTGCAGTCGCTCGCCCGGAGCCGACCGCGCACCGACGGCGGATCGGCAGCAGATGGCGCAGGCTCGACCCCTGCCGTCAAGCCCTGCTCGTGTTTACGCACCTGCGCTGCGGCGACACCTGCACCCGTCCCGCAGCCGGATCCGACATCGGCCCGGCCATCGTCTGCCGCTGCCTCCACAAGGCGGTCCGGGTCCTTGCCGGCCTCGCACCAGATTTCACCGGGACGACGCGGATCGCCGCGCGCAAGGACCACGTCACCCGCGACGGCATCCTGCCGCTCATCGACCGCATCGCCGCAGACCGCCCGTACTACTCCGGAAAGCACAAGCGCCACGGCATGAACGTCCAAGTCCCGACCGATCCCGCCGGGCGACTGCCGTGGACCTCGCCCGCGCTGCCCGGCTCGGCCCACGACCACACCGCGGCCCGTACCCACGGCATCATCGAAGCCCTTATCTCACACGACATCCCATGCCGGGCGGATAAGGCCTATCGCGGAGCGGGCGACCCGATCCGCGTGCCTCACCGCGGCAAATGGCACACCCTCTCGCCCGACCAGCAGGCGGTCAACCGCTCCACGCCCGCATCCGCGTCTTGGGCGAATGAACCGTTTCCCCCTCAGGACCGAGCGACTACTGTGCCGACCCGCTGCTCCACCATCCGCATCACCGACCTGACCTGAGCCGTCGGGACTTGCCCCAAGGCCGCGTAGTTAGTCGGTGGGTGAGGCTGTCAAGGAGTAGATCAGGCGTGTCGTAGCGGTGGAGCAACGGACCTCGGGTAGAAGCGGGGATCTTCCAAGATCGTCCTACTGGTGAGGTCCTGTTGCGTGATCGGTACGCCGTCCCTGTGCCCGGACCGGTCGGCGATGCCCAGGGCGTGTTCGGACCCGGTCACCTGGGTGAGCTGACCCGTCACCTGCCCGTCGATCTCGTCGACGCCGTCGTGGAGGAGACCCGGACCGTTCAGCGGCGGGTGCGGTGCCTGCCCTCCCGGGTCGGGGTGTACTTCGTGCTGGCGCTGACGTTGTTCCCGTCGCTGGGATATCTGCGGGTCTGGGACAAGTTGACCGCGGGGCTGAGGCCAAGCCCGCACCCGCGTCCCAGCGAGAAGGCGTTGCGCGACCTGCGTCGCCGGCTCGGGCCGGCGCCGCTGAAGGCGGTGTTCGAGGTCGTGGCGGGTCCGTTGGCGCAGCCCAGGACACCGGGTGTGTGTTACCGGCGCTGGCGGACCGTCGCCTTCGACGGATGCAGCTCGGTCAAGGTCCCCGATCACGAACGCAACCGTGCCTGGCTGGGCAGGATCGCGACAGCGGTGGGCTGGGCGGGCTACCCGATGCTACGGCTGATGACATTGTGCGAGACCGGCACCCGTGGCCTGCTCGGCGCGGTCTTCGGACCGATCGGCGAGTACGAAACCACCTACGCGCAACGATTACTGCCACTGCTGACGCCACGCATGCTGATACTTGCCGATCGGGGGTTCGACAGCAACGCCTTCCTCCAACAGATCGCAGACACCCGGGCCCAGTTTCTGATCCGTCTGAACCACCGTCGCCGCCCCGGCGTGCTCGCCGTCCTGCCGGACGGCTCCTACCTGACCCGACTGGGTAACCTGCGGGTCCGAGTGGTCGATGCCCGGGTCACGGTGACCACCAGCGGCGGCGACCGGTGGAGCGAGCATTACCGGCTGGCCACACCACTGCTCGACCACCGCCGGGACCCGGCCTCGGCACTGGTGCGTCTCTACCACGAACGATGGGAAGTCGAGTCCGCCTTCTACGCCCTGCGCCACACTTTGCTCGACGGACTGGTCCTGCGCTCCCAGGACCCGAGCGGGCTCGCGCAGGAACTGTGGGCCCAGTTGACCGTCTACCAGTTGCTGCGCATGGCCATGGTCGAGGCCGCGGAGTCGCGTCCGGGCACCGATCCGGACCGCACCGGCTTCACCATCGCCTTGGAAACCGCCCGCGACCAGGTCATCCTCGCCACCGGCCGAGACGACACCACCAGCATCACGGTGGGGTCGATCGGCCGGGCGGTCCTGGCCGGGCTGCTGCCCTCGCGTCGAACGCGGATCAGCCGCCGCAGGGTCAAAGCACCGATCTCCCGCTACCACTCCCGGCCCGCCGATCCCCGCCCCACACGCAGTCGGCGCATCACGCACCTGGACATCGACATCCACCAGGCCACCGCCACACCACCGCCTCCCGTCGTCGACACACCGCACGACGTTCGACGCGTAAGCCTGGGCCCAGGCGTCCCAGGCTCCGGACACCGCAACCTCACGCTGCAGTTGATGGCCGCCGATCCCGGTCGCGCCTGGCGTCCCCGCGAACTGGCCAAAGCCTTGGGAATCCACAACACCAAAAGCTTCGGCACCCAGATGCTCACATGGCTGGCCGAAGGATTCCTTCGCAAAATCCGTCGCGGCATCTACGTCCTCGCCGACTCCTGGACGCCACGAACGGAAGGCTTGACGGCTCCAACCATCCCTTAACTACGCGGCCTTGGGTGAAGTCCCGTCCTCACACTGCGCCTCACCGCCGAATGAGGCTGGAAGGCCTCGCTGTCAAGGACGACTGGGACCGGATCCTGGGGGTTAGCGGGACTGTAAAACGAGCGGTGTAACTCCCGATCATGGAAGTGCACCTGATGACCGAGATGATGTCCGGCGTGGAGCACGCCGATGACACGACGCCCGAGATCCGCCCGGCGGCCCTGGAGGGCCTGGACGAGCGGTTGATCGACCAGTTGGTGGGGCAGGCCCGCGCCGGTGGACTCAAGCTCACCGGTGAGGGCGGGATGCTCCAACAGCTGACCAAGCGGCTGCTGGAGTCCGCCCTGGAGGGCGAGATCACCGACCACCTGGGCTACGACAAGCACGACCCGGCGGGACGGGGAACGGGCAACTCGCGCAACGGCACCCGCTCCAAGACCGTGCTCACCGATGTCGGTCCGGTGGAGATCGACGTGCCCCGTGATCGGGAGTCGAGCTTCGAGCCACGGATCGTGGCCAAGCGGCAGAAGCGGCTCACCGGTGTCGACGAGATGGTCATCTCGTTGTCGGCCAAGGGATTGACCACCGGCGAGATCTCCGCTCACCTGGCCGAGGTCTACGGCGCCGAGGTGTCCCGCCAGACGATCTCCACGATCACCGACAAGGTCGTGGAGGGCATGACGGAGTGGCAGAACCGGCCGCTGGACGTCGTCTACCCGGTGGTCTTCATCGACGCGATCCACGTCAAGGTCCGTGATGGCCAGGTGGCCAACCGGCCGATCCACGTGGCGATGGCGGTGACCTGTGAGGGGCAGCGCGACATTCTCGGGCTCTGGGCCGGGGACGGCGGCGAGGGTGCGAAGTACTGGCTGCACGTGCTCACCGAGCTGCGCAACCGCGGCGTGGCCGACGTGCTGATGGTGGTCTGCGACGGGCTGACCGGGTTGCCCGACGCCGTCACCACGGTCTGGCCGCGCACGATCGTGCAGACCTGCATCGTCCATTTGCTGCGCAACAGCTTCCGCTATGCGGGCAGGCAGCACTGGGACGCCATCGCCAAGGCGCTCAAGCCTGTCTACACCGCCCCGACCGAGGCCGCCGCGAAGGAACGGTTCGCCGAGTTCGCCGACGCCTGGGGAGCCCGCTACCCGGCGATCGTGCGGCTCTGGGACAACGCCTGGGCCGAGTTCGTGCCGTTCCTCGCCTTCGACGTCGAGATCCGGCGGGTGATCTGCTCGACCAACGCCATCGAGAGTGTCAACGCCCGCATCCGCCGTGCGGTCAAGGCCCGGGGTCATTTCCCCAACGAGCAGGCCGCGCTCAAGTGTGTCTACCTGGCGATCATGAGCCTGGATCCGACCGGGACCGGACGCAAACGCTGGATGATGCGCTGGAAGCCGGCGCTGAACGCCTTCGAGATCGCCTTCGACGGCCGCCTGGCCGTCGGACGCAAGTAGCCCTCTTCAACCCGAGTTACACCGCTCGTTTGACAGACCCGGGTTAGCGCGTGTTTCAAAGGTGAGGTGAGCGGCGGCGTGTCGGTGGCCGGAACGTGGCGAGGTCTCCGGTAAGTGGTTTAGCGACCAAGCAAAACCGTAGTACCGGAGACCTCGTGGCCAGCGTAGCGGCAGCGGGGCGGGCCGACTTGACCGACGCGCAGTGGGCGGTGCTGCAACCGTTGCTGCCCGTCGGTGCCAAGCCGGGCCGTCCGCCGAAGTGGAGCAAGCGGCAGTTGATCGACGGCATCCGGTGGCGGGTGCGCGTCGGTGCCCCGTGGCGTGACGTCCCGCCCGACTACGGCCCCTGGCAGACCGTGTACGGGTTGTTCCGCCGTTGGCAGCGGGCCGGGGTCTGGCGGCAGGTCCTGACCGCGTTGCAGGCCGGCGCCGATGCGGCCGGGTCGATCGTGTGGGACGTGTCGGTGGATTCCACGGTCACGCGGGCGCACCAGCATGCCGCCGGTGCGCGTAAAAGGGGGATCTGCAGGTCGAACCGCCCGACACGCCGGCCGGTGGCATGGAACCGGACGACCACGGGTTGGGGCGGTCGCGGGGCGGGTGGACCAGCAAGCTGCACCTGGCCTGCGAACAACGCCGGCGGCCGTTGTCGCTGCTGGTCACCGCCGGTCAGCGGGGTGACAGCCCGCAGTTCGTCCCGGTGATCGAGCGGATCTCGGTGCCGCGCGTCGGCCCCGGCCGGGCACGGACCCGACCGGACCGGGTCCTGGCGGACAAGGCCTACAGCTCCAAGGCCAACCGCGCCTACCTGCGGCACCGCGGGATCAAGGCGACCATCGCCCAACCCCGCGACCAGGCCGCCCACCGCAAGGCCAAAGGCTCCGCGGGTGGACGGCCACCGACGATCGACAGGGAGATCTACAAACAGGGCCACGCCGTCGAGTGCGGCATCAACCTGCTCAAACAGCACCGGGCTGTCGCCACCCGCTACGACAAGCTCGCCGTCCGCTATCAGGCCACCATCGAAGTCGCCGCCATCAACATCTGGCTACGCCACATCTGAAACACGCGCTAGACAGCCGGTCGATCATCGGCTGGGTTCTCCCCGCGCGAGCGGGGGTGGTCCCACCGGCGACACAGTGAGCATCTCACTGTCACGCCCGGGACAGGACGTGGTGGGGTTGGCCTGCTGCACGAGGTCGTGACGCTGCTCGGCCAGGGCGAGTGCCCGGCACAGGTGCCCGAGGCTTTGTTTGTGCCGCCCCAGGTTGGCGTGGGCGAGGCCGAGCAGCTGGCGGGCGGTGATGCCAGCGCCGGGATGGGGCAGGTGGTCCGCGATGTCGACAGCGGCCTGCCACACGGCCAGTTCGTCGTGGTGATGCCCGCGCCGCCGGAAGAAGGTGTTCACCGCCCAGGCCGTGTGCCACATGCGTCGTGGCGGCCGAGGGGCGGCGGCGGTGTCGTGGGTGCTGCCGGGCAGTTGGCCGGACACCCGCAGGATCGTGCCGTCCGGCGAGGCGACCGACTTGGGAATTCACCTCCGTGCATGCGGTGTTTGCCCGAGCGGAAGGGCTGGAGTATCAACCTGCCGCGATTCTGCTGTCCGACCGCATCCTCATTCGCCTGGGTGACCCGATCCGTGCCGAGTAAGTACGGACGCCCGAAGTACCGCCCTGCGCGCGGCCTGTGTCGTTCGCCCCTGGGTACGTCACCCATCTCAATTCAGTACGCCGGACAGTCCAGTTATTCCCCGTGATCACGCCACAGGTTCCGAGCACACTCGAACGGAGGCTGGTGGTTACCTCGGTGGCGGCCGACCATTGACATGGTCGAATTCGTGCCGAATCGAGATTCCACTCTTCCTTCCACTTCCGAAATCCACGGAGGAACGTTTGTCATCGCATCGCCTGACCGCCAGGCGCTCACTGGTCACGAGGGCCGTGACGGCCGTCCTAGTCGCGGTTACCTCGGTCGTCGCCGTTACGCCGGTCGCCACTGCCGAGGTCTCGACGCAGGCTTCGCTCAATGCGGCGTTCTACCGACTCTACAACCCGAGCACCGGCGACAACTACAACACCACCAACCGGAACGACGCCCTCAGCCCTCCGGCCGGTTACACCTACAGCAGCCTGGACGCGTTCGTGTCCACCTCGCCGCAGGCCGGGTTGATCCCCTTCTACCGGATCTACAGCCCGCAGCGGAAGGACCGGTACCACACCGCGAGCTGGGATGAGGTCGTAGCCGCGACCACAACCCAGGGTTACATCTATGAGGGTGTCAGCGCATACGTCTACCCGCCCAATTCTGGATCGGGAATCCCGTTCCATCGGTTGCGCCACCCCGGTAATGGCGACCATGTGCTGATGACCAATCCAGCCGAGGTGAATTCGGCGATCAGCAGCGGCTACGTCTACGAGGGTGTGGCGGCCGACGTCGGCTGATCCGTCCAGACTGCGTGCCCGGACCGATCTCGCCGCGTACGCGGCAGGGATGCCCGAGGCGGGCCACGGCCTTCAGTTCCACGGCCCGCCGACCCCCTCACCAGGCGGGAGCCGTATCGACCTGCACAATCCGGACACCTCGACCATTTGCCCTGACCGCGATGAAGTGCTGCACCTTGCCACCCGCAGCCTCGACCCCACCGGGATGGTCCGCACCAGGTGGACCATGCGCTGGAAGCCCGTACTGAACGCCTTCGCCATCACCTTTGGTGACCGTTGGTCGAACGCCGAAACCTACTGATCAACAACGTAGGACAGCGATCACGAGGCTCTGGCTCATAGGCAGTGGTGACGCCGAGCAACTGTCAGGAAGGAGGATGCGATGGCGGAGGAGACTTCCCCAAGGCCGTACAGTTAGGGCGTTGGGCGGAAAATCAAGAAGCAAATCAGGCGTGTCGTGGTGGTGGAGCAACGGGACCTCGAGCAAGCAGGGGTGTGTTAAGATCGTTCTGTTGGTGAGGTCCTGTTGCGCGACCAATGTGCCGGCCCTGTACCTCACGTGCCCACGGAGCAGTCTTTGGCTACGCACCGGATTCAAGGCGACAATTTCGCTCTCACGAACGCGAAGGTAGACCAACATGTCGGACGAGCGTCGCCCTTGTGTTCCGACAAGCATCACCACAGCCGCGCCGGGTGACCTGGACGAACGTGGAAATTCCGGTTCGAAGTGGTGTTCCCGACGCTTTGCGAAGCCCAGCCGCTCGTATCAGACGACCGCCGCCGCACCGTCCTCGACGCGAAGACCGGGAATGGTCTCCTGGTCCATGGAGACATGGTTGCGGACCTCCCAGGGGCGAACAGTGCCTGTTGCGGCATTAGATGCTGGCGAGGAAGGATTCCAGGTCGAGCATGTCGACCTTGTCGGCGTCGTTGGGGTGGATGACGATCGTGAGCTGGCGCGTGACGACCCCGGTTCGGGAGCGGGCGATGAAGGACAAGGCGATCAGGCGGATGAGGCTCGCGCGGTCGAGCGCGTCGACTTTGGCCAGTTCGGAGCCGATGATGGCCATGGACACGGGTTCGAGCCGGGCGTGGACGTAGACGGTTTCCCACAGCGAGCTGAGGCTGTGCCAGATGTCGTCCACGGTGGCGCGGGCGACGAGGTCGTTGCCCATGGCGGCGTAGGCGAGGCAGAAGGCCCGGTGCGTTCCGGCGTCAAGGACGGCCACGGTGCCGATCGGGTAGCGGTCCGACTTGCCCTCCGACTTGCCGGGGTCGTGCCGCGGGGTGGTGCGTGCCAGGGAGGTGTCGAGAGCCCGGTCCAGGGCGGCGGTGTCGGGGTGGTGACGGCGCTGGTACTGGGCCTGGATACTGCCCGGGTGGATGATGCTCGTGCCGCTGGTCGCCGTGTCGAAGGTGTCGGTGTAGCCGATGACCAAGTGCGTGTCCTGATCGAACAGGTCGCCGACGGTGATGGTGAGCGTCGTGTCGGGGTGGCCGAAGTGACGTGACAGCGTGCGCTTGGGCCAGGCCCGCGCCACGCCGACAGCGAGCGGCAGCAGGCCCAGCAGGACGATCATGGCGACGGGGTGGTAGGCGGCCTGTGGGGTGAGGACGTCGTAGACTTGCGTGCCGCCGCCGAGCACGCCGAAGGTCGCCAACGAATCCCTGGCCGCGATGGTGAGCCCCCGCTTGGTCGCCAACGCCGATCGCAAGCCCTGCCGCAGTCCGCGCACGTGCTCCCTCAACGCTTCCGCTTCTTGATGCGTTTGCCGGACTTGTTCGGTGGACCGCCCCCGCGAATGCTGTTCAGGCCGCTCTCGAACTGCTTGACCAGCGGATTGTTCTTGCCGAGGCTGTTGCTGAGGCGGATCAGCACGCGGAGCAGCATGTGCGCCGCCCGCTGCGGGTTCCCGGCCCTCGCCGTCCACATCGCCAGCGTCAGGTTGGTGGCGAGTGTGACCTTGTCGTACGGCCCCAGTTGGGCCGCTAACTGGTCGACCACCTCGGCATAGAGGTCACGAGCCGCCGTCGCGTCACCCGATTCACCCAGGACGTTGGCATAGAAACCTTGCAGCAGGACGATTTTCAAATCTGATTCGCCGAAGGCTGCGACCGCATCGATGATCACTTCTTCGTACGCGGCGAGCGCCTCCTCGAACCGGCTGGACTGCGCCAGGGCGTCCGCCAAGAGCCTGCGCGTCTCTAGCGTGGCCTTGTCGTCGGGGCCAAGCACACGCAGATGCACAGGCAACAGGTCTTCCAGCATTCGAAGCGCACGATCGTGATCCCCCAAGTCCAAGTACGCGGAGGCGAGGTCTTGCCGGGTGGCCAGGGTGTCCGGGTGCTCAGCGCCCAGAACGCCGCTCTGCACTTCGAGCAGTTCTCCCAACAACGCCTGGGCGCGCGGTGTGTCGTAGATGTCCGTCCAGTACGCCACGCCGTGACGGGCGCGGAGCACGCGTTCATCCTCGCGGCCCAGAACCGGTGTCATCTCGTCGACCAGTGCTTCGAGCTGCGCGATGGCGGCGCGGATGTCGCCTACGTCCCCATGCAGGAATGCCTGGTTGTAGCGCAGGTCGAACGTCGGTGGATCGGTGGGCACTTGATCGGCCACCGCGAGGATGTGGCTGCGGATGGCGTTCCACGCGTTCGTGGCCTCCTTGTTCAGAGGAGGTTTCGGCATCGCGGCGGCCAGAAGTCCTCGGGCCCGAACGGCATGGTCCACGGTCTCGCCGAGGCGGTGGCGGGTGACGGCTTGAACGAGGCGGTGGACGGTGATCGTGTCTTCGGCACCTCGGGTGACGAGACTGTGGGAGAGGAGGTTGCCGATGGCTCTGATGAAGGTGAGTTCGTCGTCCACCAGGGGTCGGAGCACGGAGAGGGGGATGGAGTCGGGGGCGAAGTAGGCGATCGTGTCGAGGATTCGGCGGGCCGGTGGGGTCAACTGTCCGATGGCCAGGAGCCACGTGGTCGCGACAGTGTGGGGGTAGTCGACGGGTTGGCCGTCGGAGAGCAGGTCGGCGCTGCGCTCGCGATAGAAGCGCAGGTATGCGGCGAGGCTGGTGCCGTTGGTGACAGTGAAGGAAGCCGCTTGGGCGAGAGCGAGCGGTAGGCCGTCGAGTTCGGCGGCGAGTTCTGCGGCGGCGGTGGTGTCGTCGTCCTCGGAGATCTCGGTGAGCAGCGTGATCGCGGCGTCGGGGTCGAGTGGTTCGACGGGATGGACGATGTTCGGGTTGGGCCAGTATTTGGCCTGGCTGGTCACCAGGACGTGGCCGACTCCCCGGGCCGGGAACAGGCCGCGCAGCGCCGCCGCGTCCGGAACGTTGTCCAGTACCAGCAGCCATGGCTGTCTCTGCTCCGCCAGCCAGGCGTTGGCGCGCTGCACGGCGTCGCGCACGAGCTTGGCTTCCTGGGCGGAGTGGACCAGTTCCAGCAGTCCGCGGTACTCGCCGTCGATCGCCGTGGGGTCCTCGGCGCGGATCCACCAGACCACGGCGTAGTCGTCGAGGTGCCGCTGGGCGTAGGCCCGCGCGAGGCTGGTCTTCCCGATCCCACCCATGCCGGTGAGGACTTGGACCACCGGTGCGCGGCTGGTGCGGGCGGCGGTGAAGGCGGTGCGCAGGTCGGCCAGGTCCTGCTCTCGGCCGATGATCTCGGCCATGCCCGTCACCTGCGGCGACACGACGCCGTCGAGCACCGGGTTGGAGGACGGCTCCTCGGGTTCGGTCTCGGGTTCCCAGGTGTCGAACTCGGGCTCCTCGCCCAGTGGGATGTCGCGCAGTTCGGGCTTGCGCAGCAGGAACCGGAGCAGTTTCTCCGCGCCCGTCTTGGTGAAGGACTCCACGAGGTAGACCGTCGTGGTGGAGGGGGCGAGAAAGTCCGGGACCCCGGCGACGGTCTGCCCCGGCACCACCACCGGAACGAACTTCTGGAGGTCGTCTTGGGCGGCGTGGAAGGCGTCGCGGATCAGGCGGGCCTCCCACTGCACGCCCCTGCCCTCGTGCGGCCCGGTCCGGCCCTGTGCCCGTAATCGGTACTGCTCGGAGGCCACGCACAGCACCACGTCGGCCTGCTCGATCTGCCGGGACATCCACAGGGCCCAGTCCTGCCGCTCACCGGCGGCCACCTGGTCGAGGACCGCGTCGATCCCGTTGCGGCGCAGGAACGCCCACAGGCGCCGCACCACCGCGCGGTGCTCCTCGCTCTCCTGCGCGTAGGAGATGAACACGCGACGTGTCACCGACCACCTCGAATCCGATCACCGACGTCGATACCATCGCACAGCCGCGCCGAAGTGTTGCGCCCACCGGACCACCGGAGCCCGAACATGAGTGAACCTCAAGCCTGTGAGGGTCCGACGTGGTCGAGCGCCGCTCGACCGTCTCCGCGACCTCGCCGATCGCCCGGCGATCACCGCACCGTACCCAGCGTCGGCGAGGGCGTACTGCCAGTCGGCGCGACGCAGAGGTGGTCTCGGGCGGCCGCGAAAGAGCCGGCCTGCGGAAGCCGTCGGCGAGGCCGAGTCGCAGCGAAGAGCGGAGGCGTCGCCCCCACAGGCCCATCCTGCTCGACCCACTCGACCGCGCCCATCCCCTCTCCCACTGCGAAGACCAGGTAGGGCTGCTTCGGGTCGTCCTGGCCATGGCGCAGGAACCAGACCCGACCGGTTTTCTCGGATGCGGCGGTGTCGAGCAACCGGTTCATCAGGTCCGCGAAGTCGTAATGTGCGGCGTGGCTGAGGAATACCGTGTCGCCGATCGACTGCGGGACGGGTGGCGCGGGTTCATCTGTGGTCTCCCATGCCACGCGCGTGGGTCGTTGCCCGGTGGCGGTGAACTCCTCGACGATGTCGAGCGCGGTGTCCCACGGCAGTTCCGTCCCGGCGGGTAGGACGCGGTAGCCGTTGTGCGTTGCAAACAGCCTCGGCTCGTCCCCGGTGCCGTCGGTCGGGAGGAGGGTCCCGGAGCCCGGCTCCATCCACGCGACCGCCGCCTGGTGGGCTCGCAGTCCCACCATCAGGTGAGGCGCGGTCGGATCGTCGCCGTGGTGCAGGCGCCAAGCCCGGCCTGCCTCGACACCGTGACTTGCCGCGACCAGCAGTCGGACCACCTGTCGGGCCTCGTGCCCGGCGACGTCCACGGCGCTCGCCGCGCGGATGGCGGCGAACTCCGCGGGTAGCTCGACGCCGGCCAGGAACGACTGCAGTTGCGGGTCGCGTTCCTGCTGCCGCTGTGCGCCGTCCGGGGTGCGCAGGTCGGGCACTTCGGATTCGGGTATCCATTCGACGCATGCCGGCCGGGCGCCGGTGGTCACGAACTGCGCCGCTGCCTGCAGCACCACCTCGACCAGGATTTCCTCGCCCGGGTTGCAGCTCTGTTCCTGCCATCCTCGCCAGTACGATGTGCCGCCGTCGCGGTACACGGTCCCGGCCGGCACCTGCATGTCGTCACGATCGCCGTACCAGCGCAGGAAGCCCCGCTCGGGGCCGACTCCGAACACCATCGTCGGGTAGGTGTCGTCGTGCTCGCCGGTGAAGATCGCCCACTCCACGGGCCGGGGGCGGCCTTCGTCGTCACGCACTCGCAGGAAGTCGTCGAGGTCCGGCACTCGTCGAATGACGTCCAAGCCTGTCCAGTTGGTCGACCGGGCCTCGTCCAGGGTGACATGGGGGGTGCCGTCGGCGGTCATAGCTGCTCTCTCCGGATGCCGTAGGTCCTCGTGAACGGCTTGTTGTCTTGCATGGTGCCGTGGACGGTCAGTGAGCCCTTTCCAACCTGGCGGCATAGGTGGTGACCGTGGTGGAGACATGGCGAAGCTCCTGGTAGATGACTTCTCGACCAAGAGCAAGGCCATCGCCAGGAGCTTCGAGTGCTTGTCCACCCATCCGCGATCGACCTGTCCAGTTCACACCTCCGGTTCCTGGCGCGGGAACTGACCACGCACCGGCACCGGATCGGCAGCAGGTGGCACAAACTCGATCCCGGACGCCAAGCCCTGCTGGTGCTGGCGCACCTGCGCTGCGGCGATACCTACACCCGCTTGGCGGCGGGGTTCGGCGTCGGTCTGGCCACCGTCTGCCGCTACATCCACGAAGCGGTCGAACTCCTGGCCGCACTGGCACCGGACCTGGCCGACGCGGCGAAAGTCGCCTCACGCAAGGCCTACGTCATCCTCGACGGCACCCTGTCACGCATCGACCGCGTCGCCGCCGACCGGCCGTACTACTCCGGAAAACACAAGCGACACGGCATGAACGTCCAGGTCCTCGCCGATCCGGCCGGGAGACTGCTGTGGACCTCGCCCGCACTGCCCGGCTCGGCCCACGACCTGACCGCAGCCCGCACCCACGGCATCGTCGACGCCCTCGCCACAGCAGACATTCCATGCTGGGCGGACAAGGCCTACCGAGGCGCCGGCGGTGCGATCCGTGTCCCCTACCGCGGCAGATGGCACAAACTCTCGCCCGGCCAGCAGGCGGTCAACCGCTCCCACGCCCGCATCCGCGCACTGGGCGAACGTGCCGTGTCGATCCTCAAAGCCTGGCGACTACTGCGCAGACTCCGCTGCTCCACCACCCGCATCACCGACCTGACCCGAGCCGTTCTGGCTCTTCATCTTGCGGCCGGGTGAGGTTGGAAAAGGCGCAGTGACTTGCCGAGCCGGGTGAGGATCGGCGTCAGCATTTTGTCGCATGTGGTGCGGTAGTCGGTGTTCATTTCGACACCGCACGGGGTGTAGTTGATCGCGATCGTCGCATGGTCGACCTCGGGCATGTGTGACAGCAATTCGGCGGCTTTGACTTCGACGTGGAACTTCAAGTAGTCGGCTTGTGCGGTGGTGTAGCCCTGTGTCAGCAGCATGTTCTTCGTCGCCACCACTGCGGTGTGGTCGTTGGAGCCGCCCGAGACGAGTCCCTCGTTTCGCCGTTGAACGCGAGCACGCCGTATGTCTGCTTCTGGGTGTTCGGGACGACACGTGGTGGGAGGCTGGCGGCCAGACCGGACGCGGCCGCCGGGTACCGGTCGCCGTGCACGTTCTCGAACTCCTGCCCATGCCGGACCGGCGCGCGAGCGTCCCTGCGGTTCGACAGCGCCGAGATGTGCGTGCCGGTCGGCGTCGACTGCTCGACGGCCTGTCGCTGCGCTCCCGCCGAGGGCATGTCCGCCGTCAGGTTCCTGGGCGAGGTCGTGGGGGTGGACGAGGTTCCGGATGTGGATGTGCGCGTCGGGACCGGTGATGCGGGACTGCCCGATGAGCGGGTCGACTGCGACGTGGCCGTCTTCTTCGCTCTCACGGCCGCGAGCGTCGCGACGATCTGGCTCCTGGCCTTCGTCCAAGCGATCTTCGAATGGATCTTGCCGGTCAACTCGTCGAAGCCCGCACAGATTTCTTCGTTCCGCTTCGAAAGTTGCTCGACGTCGCTCTGGAGGGTTCCGGTCAGGCTGTAGTACAGCAGCGTGAAGGCGTCGGGACTTCACCCCGGATGTTGGACACGGGGTTATGCGGCGCGGGTCAGCGTAGCCGGTGTCGGGGTGAGGCTGTTCTCGTAGTCGATCGGAGACATCTGGCCGACGTGGGAGTGGCGGCGTCGGGTGTTGTAACGATGCGCCCAGCCGAACACCGCCAGCCGTGCCTCCCTTTCACTGCACCAACTCTGGGCGCCTTGTAGCGTCTCGCG
>NZ_NSDM01000036.1 GCF_030852425.1 Saccharothrix longispora | reverse complement strand
TTGAACAGGTACCGGTTCTGCCCCACCGTCAACGGCACCGTGTGCTCGTCCGGGAAGTTCCCCCGCACCCGGATGCCCAGCACCGTCTCCACCAACTGCTCGCCCTCGACCGAGTAGAAGTTGCGGTCCGGCGTGCCGAAGTGCTCCTTCAACGCCGCGCGGGTCGGCGAGTTCGCCCCATCCGCCACCACCAGGATGTGCGTCTCGTCGAACGCCTTGGGAACCTCGTAGCGGCCCGGGACCAACTCGATGTCGTAGAGCTCCTGCGCCATCTCCAGCAGCGCGTCCTCGATCCACCGGATCTTGATGTTGCGCGGCCGGCCCTTCCCCTCCGGGGAGTCCGGGCCCAGCGGCCACATCTCGGCGAACCGGCCGTCGACGAACAGGCGCTGCCGCACCTGGTGCGGCAGGGTCGACCACACGTTGCTCTGCAACGTCACGACCTGCTCACGCCGGAAGTTGCCCTCCGCCTGCCCCAACCACACGACCTTGTTGCCCTGCCGCTTCCACCGCCGGTCGTGGATGCGGATCACCACCTGGTCACCCATCATCGCCCGCAGCGTGCACGCGAACGACAACCCGACCGGGCCGCCGCCCACCACGTCCACGCGCAGCGGCTCGCGCCCGCTGGGCAGCGGGTCGAGCTTCTTGAACAACCCCGTGGCCCAGTCGGCCGCCGGGGTGGCCGGGGCCGCCACAGAGGTGTCGACGCGCTGCTGGTCGGGTCGCTGCTGGTCGGGTCGCTGAGGCATCCGGATCAGCCTCGTCCGCTCCGCGCGGTTGTGCTCTGCGCTGCTCATCCCCGGGCCGGCCCCTTCACGACGATCATCGGTGTACGCCTCCTACACGTGCGGTGACCCGGAACGGTTCACACGGATATCCGGATGCGCCGAACGTGCCCTGGATACATCCGAACGGAGGCACTTCCGGGCGGTCGGCCGCCGAATCCTGTCACGGGGCCGTCGACCTATACTCCTGGGCCTTGGACCGACCGGGGGCTGCGGTGGCTGTGCGTGCTGATGAGTTCTTCCGCGTCGTGGACGCGCTCGTCGAGGTGGGACGGTCGACGGGCGACCAGTACACGACGTTCACCGTGCGCGGCAAGCGGTTCGGCTACTACTGGCCGCGCACGGACACCGTGGGTCTCAAGCAGACGCTGTCCGAGCAGCGGGCCCTGGTCGCCGAGCGGCCGGACGTGTTCGAGGAGCAGTTCACGGCGGGCGGGTTCGGCTGGGTCGTGGTGCGCCTGGACGGCGTGGACCTGGTCGAGCTGTCCGAGCTCGTCTTCGAGGCGTGGCGCCTGTCCGCCCCGGAGGACCTGCTGGCCGAAGCCCCCGACTGGGCCACCCACCCCCCGAACGCAGAACTCACGGCTCCTGAACGTACGACTCGCGCGACCTGAACGTACGACTCGCGGGTCTTGGACGTACGGCTCTCGCGCGAGTCGTACGTTCAGGTCGCGCGAGTCGTACGTTCAGGAGCTGTGAGTTCTGCGTTCGGGGTGGGTGGACCAGGCGACCACTGAGGATCACGGCTTCGGGGTGGGACAGGGCGCGGATGACGCTGGTGGCGATCTTCGCGGGGTCCCGCGCAGGCTGAGCGGGCCGGACCGCACATCACCCGGTGCAGTGACGGCAGTGGTGGGGTCCGACGGCCCGGTCACGGCCCCGCCAGCCCTCCCGGACGGCCTGCGCCCACAGCACGTGCCAGGCGGTGGCCGGTTCGCCCCCGGGGTGCGTCCTGCCGCAGTCGTCGCAGATCAGGAGCAGCGCACCGGGGTGGTGGTCGGCGGGGATCGCGGTCACGGCGGGGCGGTCGGCTTTCTCGGTCGGGCTGAGCCGGCGGGCGTCGGCGCGGCCGCGTGCCCCGATTGTCGGCACACGGCAGCCCCACTGTGACTGAAACCGTGTTCGGCAACCTTGCGATCACCTTGCGATCGCTGCGCGGGCGGTCCCGGTGGTGGAGGATCGGCGGCGTCATGGACTTCTCGGTTCTGCTGGTCGAGGACGACGAGCACATCAGGCAGGCGTTGGGACTCGCCCTCGGCGACGAGGGCTTCGAGGTGCGGGAGGCGATGTCGGGCGAGGAGGCGCTGGTCCTGCTCGCCGACGGGGAACCCGATGTGGTGCTTCTCGACCTGGTGCTGCCCGGCGTGGACGGCCTTGAGGTGTGCCGCACGCTGCGGGCGCGCGGCGACCTGCCGATCATCGTGGTCACGGCGCGCGCGGACGCCGCCGACGTGATCGCGGGCCTGGAGGCGGGCGCCGACGACTACGTGACCAAACCGCTGGTGGCGAGCGTGCTGGCCGCGCGCATCCGCGCCCTGCTGCGGCGGCGCGGACCCGGTCGGCAGGACGAGGTGCTGCGCGCGGGCGACCTGGAGATCCGGCCGGACGTCGGCTCGGTGCACCGGGCGGGCGTCGAGGTGCACCTGACGCGCACCGAGTTCCGGCTGCTGGTGGAGCTGGCCACGGCGGCGGGGCGGATCGTGACCCGCGAGCAGCTGCTCCAGCGCGTGTGGGGCTACGACTACTTCGGCGACACGCGGCTGCTGGACGTGCACGTCCGCCGGCTGCGGCGCAAGGTCGAGCACGACCCCGACGAGCCGGCGCTGGTCGTGACCGTGCGCGGCGCCGGGTACCGGTTGGACGTGGAGGGGTGATCCGGGCGCACCGGTTCTCGCTGCGGTGGCGGGTCGCGGTGGTGCTGGGCGTCGGGTCGCTGCTGCTGACGAGCGTGCTGGCGCTGGTCGTGTGGAACCTGGCGTCCGGGTACATGCTGCGGCAGCGCGAGCAGAGCGCGGTGCGCCAGGCCGAGGTGAACGTGCGGCTGGTCGACGAGTCGCTGCGGACCGGGTCGGAAGGGCTGGACGAGTTGCTCAAGGGCCTCACCGCCGGTCCGGACACGACGATCCTGCTGTTCCGGCCGGGCCAGGTGCTCACCGGGGGCCGGCAGGTCGACCCGGCGGTGCTGCCGCGCGAGCTGCTGGACCTGGGGCGCGCGGGCGTGCCCGCCGGGCAGCGGCTGATCGTGGGCGACATGCCGGTGTACGCGGTGACGCTGCCGATCACGAACGCCGACGGCGTGTACGTGGAGGTCGCGCCGATGCTGCAGCTCGACCGGACGTTCCGCTTCCTCAGCGCGGTGCTGGTCGCGGCGACCGTGGCGAGCGGCCTGCTGGGCGTGGCGCTCGGGTCGTGGGCGGGTCGGCGGGCGCTGCGGCCGTTGACGCAGCTGACGAACGCCGCGTCGCGGATCGCGGGCGGTGACCTCAAGGCACGGCTGCCGGCGCAGACGGACCCGGACCTGACGCCGTTGGCGGCGACGTTCAACTCGACGGCGGACGCGCTGGAGCAGCGGGTGCTGCGGGACGCGCGGTTCGCGGGCGACGTCAGCCACGAGCTGCGCTCGCCGTTGACGACGATGGTGAACGCGTCCGAGGTGCTGCGCCGCAGGCGGGCCGAGATCCCGGGCACGGCGGGCCGCGCGGTGGACCTGCTGACGTCCGAGGTGGATCGGTTCGCGCGGATGGTGGTGGACCTGCTGGAGATCTCGCGGGCCGACCAGGAGGACGGCCCGACGCTGGAGGCGATCGACCTGGGGTCGCTGGTGGTGAACGTGCTGGCGGCCCGGCCGGGCCCGCCGGTGCCGTTGGAGCTGGCCTCGCCCGCGCCGCACGTGCTGGGCGACCGCCGCCGGCTCGACCGGGTGGTGAGCAACCTGGTGGACAACGCCGAGCGGCACGCGGGCGGCGCGGTGCGGGTGGCCGTGCTGCGGCGCGGCGGGCTGGCCGTGCTGGAGGTCGACGACACGGGACCGGGCGTGGCGCCGGACGCGCGGACGCGGATCTTCGAGCGGTTCGACCGCGGCACGCGGGCGGGGTCGCGGGGGGCGGACACCGGCAGCGGGCTCGGGCTGGCGCTGGTGGCGCAGCACGTGCAGCGGCACGGCGGCACCGTGCACGTGGTCGAGCGGCCCGGTGGCGGCGCGCGGTTCGTGGTGGAGATCCCCGAGGCCGAGCGGTGAGACGCGCGGTGGCGGTGTTCCTGGTGGTGGTCGTCGGTGCGCTGACGGGGTGCGGGGTGACCGCGCAGGACGAGCCGCAGCCGCTGTCCACCACGTCGCACAACCCGGTGCCCACGCCGACCGTGACGCAACTGCCCGAGCCGACGCAGACCACGGCGCCCCCGTCCACGGCGCCCCCGTCCACGCCGTCCCCGGCACCGACGGCCACCACCGCGGGGTGACGGGAACGTCGAACGCGCGGAACGGGATTCCCGTGCGGCGTCGACGGGTTCGCCGACACCCCGCGTGGTGTAGCCGCCGGCACCACCGGACACGACGTACTCGCCGTGCAGCGCCGACATCAGGCCATCCGTCCCATCCCGTCCCGCCACCGGGCGCACCGCCCGTCGTGCCACCACCACGCGTCCCGCTCCGCGCGGTGTCGGACGACTCGTCACCCGCCGCGTGCACGACGGCCGTGCCGGCGCCCGGCCGGCTCCTGCGGCGCACCCACGGCGCACCCGCCCACGAGGTAAGTCGGCGCCTGCGAACGGGCTGTCGGACCGGTGTGCGGTCGCTGTGCGCGACCGGCGCGCGGGGCTCAGTCCAGGAACTTGACCAGCTCCACCCGGGACCGGATGTCCAGGCGGGTGAAGATGTTGCGCAGGTGGTGCTCGACGGTGCGCCTGCTGAGGAACAGGCGTTCGGCCACCTCGCGGTTCGTGGCGCCCTCGGCCACCAGGTGGGCGATCTGGCGCTGCTGCGGGGTCAGGTCGGCCACCCGGGAGCCGGTGGGGCCCTCGGCCGGTTCGCCGGTGGCGCGGAGTTCGGCTCGCGCGCGGTCGGCCCAGTGGTCGGCCTCGTAGTGCTCGAAGTGGTGGACGGCGTCGTGCAGGAGTTCGCGCGCCTGGCGCGGTTTGCGGTTGCGGCGCAGGCGGTTGGCGTAGAACAGCTCGGTCTTGGCCAGTTCCAGCGGGGTGCCGCCGACCTGGTGCAGCCGGATCGCCTCGGTGAAGTGCTCGTCGGCGCCGGGGCCGTCGGAGATCAGCGCGCGGCAGCGGTGCGAGAGGGCCACCCGGGACGCGGTGCCCGTGCTGTGCGCCCACTTCTCGTAGCGGTGCAGGGCGCGGTCCGCGGTGTCCGGGTGGCCGCTGCGGACGGCGGCCTCCACGATGTCCGGTGCGGCCAGGGCGCGGATGCCCGCGTGCACGCCCCGCACGGACGCCGTCCGCATGCGGCGCAGCGCGTCGGCCGGGCGGTCGCGGGTCAGGTCGACGCACGTGGACGCCCACGCGCCGACGGTGCCGGACCGGCCCAGACCGCGTTGGCGGACCTGGTCGGCGGCGGCGTCGATGCGGTGCAGGGCGGTGTCGGCGTCACCGCGCAGGGCGGCGAGCAGGGCGAGCACCATCAGGTGGTCTGCGACGGCGTTGTGCTGCCCGGCGGCGGTCGCGGCGTGCACGCCCTCGAACGCGGCGGTCAGCGCGAGTTCGTGCTGGTCCACCATGAGCGCGGCCAGCGCGCGGTAGGTCAGCGCCCACGGCACGAGGGTGGTCAGGCCGCTCTCGCGGGCCGCCGTGACGCCCCGGTCGGCCAGCGCGTGCGCCTTCGCCGCGTCGCCGAGCACGTAGGCCGCGTGCCCGCCCCAGATCTTGGACTTCGCGTCGGGCAGGCGCTCGGCCAGCTCCACGACCGAGCGCAGCGCGGGCAGCGCCTCGTCGTGCCGCCCGGCGTAGCTGGCGGCGGTGCCGATCAGGTGGTCGAGCGTGAGCCGGGACTCCGCGGGTTCGTCGGCGGTGCGCCAGGCGACGGCCAGGTCGGCGATCTCGGCGTGCAGCACGTGGTCGCCCGCGACGGCCGCGGCCTCGCCCGCGAATCCCAGGGCGGTGACGGCGAGGCCCCGGTTCGCGCCGACCAGCTCGCCGGCGGCGCGCAGCAACCGGCGCGCGGCCACGTCGGGCAAGCCGTTGCCGACCTCGATGCCGCCGCGCACCAGGTCGGCCAGCGCGCGCGGCTCGGCGTGGTCGGACAGCGGCACCGCCTCGCGCAGGATCGTCCGGGCGCGGTGCGGCAGGCCGCGCCGCCAGTGGTCGGCCGCCGCGGACAGCAGGCGGCGCGCGCGGAGGTCCGGCGCCGTGGTCAGGGTGGCGGCGCGCTGGTGGTCGCGGGCGGCGGCGGCGAAGTCGCCCCGGTCGCGGGCCCGCGCGGCGGCCTCGGCCAGCACGTCGGCCTGCCCGTCCCGCGGCCCCGCCGCGAGCACCGCGCGGTGCCACGTCCGGCGCGGACCGTCGGGCAGGGACCCGGCGAGCGCGGCGTGCGCCTCGTAGCGCTCGGCCAGCGGGAGTTCGGCGACCAGCGTGGACCGCACGAGCGGGCGCGGGTCCATCAGCGCCGCGGCCTCCTGCACCGCCGCGACGGACAGGCCGGGCAGCCGCACGAGGGTGTCCACGTCCAGCTCGTCGTCCACCAGCACCAGGCCCAGCGCGCGCCGGGCGTCGGGGGTGAGGGCGTCGAAGCGGGCGCGCAGCCTCGCCCGCGAGGTGCTGCCAGGCGGCAGCACGTCCGGTGGCGGCTCGGCGCCGCCGAGCTGGGCGCTGGTCAGCGACCTGGCCAGCTCGACCAGCGCCAGCGGGTTGCCGCACGCCGTGCGGGCCACGTCGTCCGCCAGCTCACCGGGCAGGCCGGGGAGCAGGTCGCGCAGCACCCGGACGCTGGTGGCGTGGTCCAGCGGGTCGACCTCCACGCCGGGCAGGCCGGGCAGCGGGCGGTCGGCGGCGACGAGCACCGCGACCGGCTCGTCCTCCAGTTCCGGGAGCACGTCGAGCAGCCAGGTCAGGTCGAGTCGGTGCGCGTCGTCCACGCACAGCAGGGTGCGCCGCGAGTCGGGCGTGAAGTCCGCCGCCGCGTGCCGCGCCGCGCGCAGCAGCGACGTCCGGCCGGACCCGGCCTCGCCGTGCAGCACCAGCACGCCGCCCCGGCCGGCGCGGGCGCGGTCGAGCACCGCGTCCACGGCGACGCGCTGCCGGTCGCGTCCGCGCAGCATGCCTCCTTTCTGCCAGGTGCCGTGCGGCGGCGCTAGGGCCGACCGACCGGTGTGCGCGCGGTGGATGCACCGATAGCCCGCCCCGGGGTGTTGCGGTCCGCGGGGCCGGGAACTGGCAGGTGTGCCGATGCGCGTGCCCGGCCGGGTGCCGGAACGTCGTGGTCGCCCCGCACCGCCGCACGCACGACCCCCTGCATCCCCTGCATCCCTGCACGAGCGAGGTGTTCCACACAGTGCGACTCCGCAACGTGATCTACGCGATCCCGGCGATGGCCCTGGTCCTGACCGGTCTCTCGGCACCGGCCCAGGCCGCCGCCAACCCCTACGAGCGCGGTCCGGCGCCCACCACGGCGAGCGTCGAGGCCGCCCGCGGCCCGTTCGCCACGGCGACCACCACCGTCTCCCGCTCCTCGGTGAGCGGGTTCGGCGGCGGCACGATCTACTACCCGACCAGCACGGCCGAGGGCACGTTCGGCGCGGTCGCCATCTCCCCCGGTTTCACCGCGTCCCAGTCGAGCGTGTCGTGGTTCGGCCCGCGCCTGGCGTCCCAGGGCTTCGTGGTGATCACCATCGACACCCTGTCGACGCTGGACCAGCCCGACAGCCGCGGCGCGCAGCTGCTGGCGGCGCTGGACTACCTGACCCGGACCAGCTCGGTACGCACCCGCGTCGACGCGACCCGGTTGTCGGTGATGGGGCACTCGATGGGCGGCGGCGGTTCCCTGGCCGCGAGCCGCACCCGGCCGGCGTTGCAGGCCGCGATCCCGCTGACCCCGTGGCACGGCACGAAGTCCTGGTCCACGGTCCGCGTGCCCACCATGATCATCGGCGCGGAGAGCGACAGCGTGGCCCCGGTCTCGTCCCACTCGGAGCCGTTCTACACCAGCCTCACGTCCGCGCCGGACAAGGCGTACCTGGAGTTGAACAGCGCGAGCCACTCGGCCCCGACGTCGGCGAACACGACCGTGGCGAAGTACAGCATCTCCTGGCTCAAGCGCTTCGTCGACAACGACACCCGCTACGACCAGTTCCTGTGCCCGGCACCGGGCCGCAGCACCCTGATCGAGGAGTACCGCGACACCTGTCCCCACTCCTGATCGGTGACCGCGGCGGAGCGGCCTCCGGGCAGGAGCCGCTCCGCCGTGCTGGTCACGGCCCCGTTTCAGGGGTCGACCCGCACACCATGAACATAACGGAACGATAACGCCGCGAACTCGGTTGGGCTGCGGTACCACCACCGTCCGTATGCCACCGTGGGACGGCCTACCGATGTCGTCCCCACCGCCGGACGACTGAGGTGAGATCGAAATGACGATGACCGGTGGGAGACACCGCATCTCCCGCAGGACGAAGATCGCCACGCTCGGCGCGGCGCTGGTGGTCACCGCCGGCTCCGTCGTCGTGCTCACTGCCTCGGGTGGTGACGACGCGGCGTCCGCCGACGGTGTGGACAAGTCGCAGTTCGTCGACATCACCACGGTGCAGCCCAACGTGAAGGCGGTGAAGAAGCAGCGCCAGGCGTCACGGGGCACCTTCACGGTGAGCTGCGGCCGCAACGAGAACGGCCACTTCAACAGCGACAACTTCATCGCGCAGCCCGGTGTCGCGCACGGCGCGCAGCACCTGCACGACTACGTCGGCAACCTGTCGACCAACGCCGAGTCGACCAACCAGAGCCTGCTCGCGGCGGGCACCACGTGCCGCAACGGCGACAAGTCCACCTACTTCTGGCCGGTGCTGCGCATCGACAAGGGCGACGCCGAGGTGGCGAACCCCGTCGACCCGCAGGCCCAGGCGCAGCAGGAGCAGCAGAAGGCGGCCGACGAGCAGATCAAGGAAGAGCCGCGCGTGCAGTGCCCCGACGTGGCCAGCAAGATCGACGAGGAGGTGCCCGAGGAGGCGCAGCCGCAGGTCGACGAGGCGCTCGCCCAGGTCGAGCAGGTCACCGAGGACGCCGAGAAGCGGCTGCCCGGCTCGACCGCGGTCGACGCCGAGGTGCTGGGGCCGCTGACCGAGCAGCGCAAGCAGGCGCTCGACCGCCTCACCCAGGCGGTCGCCAAGCCCGGCGTGCAGCCGGTGGACTTCGGCGCGCTCGCGCCGTGCGCCATCAAGCAACCCGACCAGCCCTCCCCCATCGGCGACGGCTCCGAGAACAGCGAGAAGGAGGACCCGGCCGACGCCCAGGCGGGCGCGCACGCCGACCACGCCAACGAACTGCCCGGCAACCTCGGCGAGATCCAGCGCCCGGAGAAGGTGGAGCTGACCTTCCGCGGCAGCCCGGTGGGCAAGGTCCGCGCGATGCCGAAGTTCCTGCGCGTCCTCTACGGCGACGCCAAGGTGTCCACGAACGGACCGGCGAACGCCCGCGCCTCGTGGACCTGCACCGGCTTCGAGGACAAGGTGCAGCTCCAGACGTACGTGATCTGCCCCGAGGGCTCGAAGGTCAAGCGCCTGCACGACTTCCCGAGCTGCTGGGACGGCAGGAACACCGACAGCGCCAACCACCGCACGCACATCGTGTACCCCGACCCGGCCACCGGGAAGTGCGCGCGGGGCTTCAAGGCCGTGCCGCAGCTGCGGATCTCGCTGACCTACGACATCCCCCGCGACGTCCAGGTCAACGGCCAGTACGCGGTGGACTCGTTCCCGCAGGAGAGCCACAACCCGTTCAGCGACCACGACGACTTCGCCAACGTCATGAACCAGCGGATCATGAACCGCCTGGTGTGGTGCGTGAACCGCGGCAAGACCTGCCGGGAGTGACGACAACTCCTCGCGCCGCCGCCGGGTCGCCCCGAAAATCGGGTGCGGCCCGGCGGCGGCGCGTCGATGCTGGGCCGGTGCGATACCCCGGGTACCAGGGCACGGTCGAGATCGACGCGCGGCTCGCGCGGCGGTTGGTGGACAGCCAGTTCCCGAGGTGGGCCGGACTGCCGGTGCGGCCGGTCGACCTCGACGGGTGGGACAACCGGACCTTCCGGCTCGGCGACGGGCTGACCGTGCGCCTGCCCAGCGGCGACTGGTACGCCCTGCAGGTGGACAAGGAGCAGCGCTGGCTTCCGGTGCTCGCGCCGGAACTCCCGCTGCCCGTGCCGACGCCGGTGGCGCGCGGCGTGCCGGAGCACGGCTACCCGTACCCGTGGTCGGTCCACCGGTGGCTCGACGGGCGACCGGCGCTGGTGGCGGGGATGGGCGACGCCACGACGTTCGCCACCGACCTCGCGCGGTTCCTGGTGGCGCTGCGGCGGGTCGACGCGACCGGCGGCCCCGCACCGGGCGAGCACAACTTCCACCGCGGCGCGCCGGTGACCGCGTACGGGGACGAGCTGTTCGCCGCCGTCGAGGCGCTGGGCGCGGAGGTGCCCCGGGACGAGGTGCTCACGACCTGGGACGAGGCCACCGCGACGGCCTGGCGGGACCGCCCCGTCTGGTTCCACGGCGACGTCGCCCTCGGCAACCTGCTGGTCAGCGACGGCCGGCTGAGCGCCGTCATCGACTTCGGAACGTCCGGCGTGGGCGACCCGGCGTGCGACGTGGTGATCGCCTGGACGGCGCTGTCCGGTGACGCCCGGGACGCGTTCCGCCGCACGCTCGACCTGGACGCCGCCACGTGGGCGCGCGGGCGCGGCTGGGCGCTGTGGAAGGCGCTGATCTCACTGGTGGCGGCGCTGGAGCGGGACGAGGACGGCGACGGGCACCGGCGGGTCGTGCGGCGCGTGCTCGCGGACCGCGCGTGACGCGCCGAAGTCCCCTTCGACACGTCCGCCGCGCTTTTCGGGTCCGTCCGGGGTAGGGTGGTGCCATCGAGGTCGCGCCTTCGCGCACCCGAACATCCCTCGCGCCCCGCGCTCCACGCCCCGAGCACAGCCTCGGCCGGGAACGCGCGCACGGTGCGGAGAAAGTCGGCAACCATGACCGCAACAGCGGCGAACGACCTGTTCAGCCACCCCGAGGCGCACACGACCCAGCAGCGCAGCGGGCCCCGTGACGACGCGCAGCGCACGTACACGGACCTCTTCCGCGAGCCGGACGACGCCCCGGAGGGCACCCCGAGGACCGGCCTCACCCCGTGACCCGCCCCCCGGCAGCTCGGAACGCGGCAGGCGGGGCGCGACCGCTCCCCGCCCAACCGGCTCGGAGGTTGTACGTCGTGCCCGCACAGCGCGAGGAACCGGCAACGCGGCCGGTCGACCCGAACCCCGATCACACCCAGGCGCTGACCCGTGCCCTGCGCGAGTACGTGCGGGCCGTGGCGGTCGCGGTGGGCGTCCCGGCGGACGGCACGACGTTCGAGGTCACCGACACGATCACCGCCTACCTGGCACTGGGCCAGCAGGCGCCCGAGCACCCCGGCCGGGACCTGATGCTGGTGTGGGACGAGCGGCACGGCTGGTCGGTGTCGGTGGAGACCGACCCGGGCGAGTCGCCGGTCCTGCTGGCCCGCGGCGGCGACGACCCGGTGCCGCACCCCGAGGCGGTCGCCCGCCTGGTGGCCGGTTCGGCGGCACGGCGGGCCGGTGCGCCGGTGGTGGCGCCGCGGCGGCTGGACCGCGCGGCCCTGGCCGAGCGCATGGAGTGGCGCGTGGGCGCGTGGCCGCCCCCGGACCGTCCTCTCAGGACGTTCCCGCTCGCGGACTCGGGCGGGGCCTGACCGCGGCGCGCGTCACCCGCTCCACCGGTGGACACCCGGCCGTTCGCGGCCGGGAGGACACCGTTGTCCGGACCGGCGCGCGGCTCCGCACCCGTGACACCGGGCCGGGGCTGGTCCGCGCCCGGCTCGTGCCGACGGGCGGGAGCCGGTCACAGCACGCGTGAGCGGCCCACCCGGGCGTTGGCGCGGGAGTTCAACCCGAGCATGGACAGCAGTTCGCGGCAGTCGTCGACGTCGATCGCGTTGTCCGCCACGGTGTGCGCGGCACGGGTGCGCTGGACCGCTTCCGCCTGGTCCGCGGCGGCGCGCACCTCGGCGAAGTTCACCGGGGGACGTCGCTCACCGGTCGACGTGAAGTGCAGGGGGTCGTGCCCCACGAGCGTTTGATCCGGCGACAAGCCGGTGCTCCCGTCTCCGACCGGCCGTGCTGCACCGGGACCGGAACTCGGCGGGGACCGCGTCGGCCGAGTGCCGACATCAGGTGTTCCCCGCGAACCGACGATACCCCACCCCACCCCCTCGGACCGATCCCGACCGGACGCCGGCCGGGCCGGGCCGGGCGCGTGCGCCACAATCGTGCCGACCGCGGTGCGGGTGGGCGCGATGGAGGAAGACATGTCGATCCTCGGCAGGCCACGGGTGGCGGCCGTCCTCGCACGGGCCATGCAGGTCCTGGTCACGGCCACCGCGGGCCGGGTGGCGAAGCGCACCGCGGCGGTCTTCCCGGAGTTCCCCGGTCGCACGACCACCATCACCGTGCCCACCTCGGTCGCGCCCGCGCCCGTCGTCGTCCACCGCCCCGCGGACGCGCAGCGACCGCCGCCCGTGCACGTCAACTTCCACGGCGGCGGCTTCGTCATGCCGGGCGTGTGGCTGGACGACCCGCTGTGCCGCTACCTGGCCGCCGAGGCCGGTGTCGTGGTCGTCAACGTCGACTACGCCGTCGCGCCGCAGCACCGGTTCCCCGCGCCGCCCCACCAGGCGTACGAGGTGGTCCGGTGGGTCGCCGAGCACGGCGCGGAGCACGGCTGGGACGGCGGGCGGCTCACCGTCGGCGGCCAGAGCGCGGGCGGTTCGCTCGCCGCGGCGGTGGCGCGACTGGCCCTGGAGCGGGGCGGTCCCGCGATCGCCGCGCAGGTGCTGCACTACCCGGCGCTCGACCTGTCCACGCCGGGCCGGGACAAGACCTCGACCATCGCCAAGCCGATGCTGCGCCCGTGGATGGGCGAGGTGTTCGACGGCGCCTACCTGCCGGACCGGGCCGCCCGTGCCGACCGCCTGGTCTCCCCCGCGGGCGCCGCCGACACCGCCGACCTCACCGGGATCGCCCCGGCGCTGGTCATCACCCCCGCGCACGACCGGTTGCACGCGGAGGGCGCGCGGTACGCGGAACGCCTGCGGAGGGTGGGCGCGCTGCTGGAGCACCGGGACGTGCCGGACGCCGACCACGGCTACGACGTGGGTCGCGCCGACCTGGCCCGGGAGAGCTACGCGCTCATCGCGCGGCACGTCGCGCGGGCCACCCGGGGCTGAGCCGGTTTCAGCCCGCGTGCCCGTGCCAGGCGAAGGGCGCGAGCCGCTCGTCCAGCGGCGCACCGGTGAGCCGGTTGGCCAGGGTGGACGTGGTGTAGGCGCCGATGCCGAGGACGACCTCCAGGGCGTTCCGGGCGGTGTGGCCCGCCGCGAGGAAGTCGTCGAGCACGTCGTCGGCCACGGCTCCGGCGGTGGCGAGGACCTCCAGCGTGAACACCCGGACGGCCTCCAGCCGCCCGTCCACCAGGGGACGCCGCTCCCGCAGTGCCGCGATCAGGTCCGGCTCCGCGCCCAGCGCGGTCAGCGTGGCGGTGTGCAGGGCGACGCAGACCTCGCAGCCGTTGCGGGTCGCGACGGTGAGGACGACGACCTCGCGGGCGAGCGGGTCGAGGGTGGTGGCCTCGAAGCGCGCGCTGATCCCGAGGAACCCGTCGAGCAGTTGCGGTGACGCGGCGAGGCGGGCCACCGGGGCGGGCAGGTAACCCATCCTGTCGGTGACGCCCGCCATCGCCCGGCGGGAGGCGGGCGGGGCGGTCTCGGGGGTGTGGTCGACGAACACGGACTCGCGCACGGGGCTCCTCGTGGGGTGACGCGGCGGACCGCGCCCTAAACTGGTCAACGTGGTTGACGAAAAGGTAAACCAGGTTGTCGAGTTTGACAATGCGCGCTGAGCCGGCGGGCGAGGCCCCGCAGGGCTTCATGCTCCCGTTGCTGCTGTTCGCGGGCTTCCGGGCGTTCATCGACGAGGTGCACGCCGAGCTGGCGCGGCAGGGCCACCCCGACCTGCGCCCGGCCCACGGCTTCGCGCTCCAGGCCGTCGGCGGGGCGGGTGTGACCGCGGGCGAGCTGGGCCGGCGCCTGGGCGTGTCGAAGCAGGCCGCGGGCAAGACCGTGGACCGGCTGGCGGGCCTGGGCTACGTCGAGCGGGTGGACGACCCGGTCGACGCCCGGCGCAAGCACGTCCGCCTCACCGCGCGCGGGCACGACGTGCTCGCGCGGTCGGCAGCGGTCATGGAGTCGCTGCGGGCGCGGTGGGCGGACGTGCTGGGCGAGGAACGCCTGCGCGACCTGGAGCAGGGCCTGCGGACGGTGGTGCCCGGCGACCACTTCCGGCTCGACGCGCCGACCTGGTTCGGGGCCTGACCGCGGCGACCTCCCCGAACCGCGGCACGTCGAACCGCCGGTCACCGCACCGGACCGGCTCCCGTTCCGGGCGGGGGTTCACCAGGTGACCGGGAGTTCCCGCAGGCCGCCGACGAGCAGTCCCTCCACCGGCCGCAGCCCGTCCGCCGGGCCGGCAAGCCGCAGGCCGGGCAACCGGCGCAGCAGCACGTCGAGCGCGACCTGGAGCTCGGTGCGGGCGAGCGCCTGACCGAGGCACGAGTGCGCGCCCGCGCCGAAGGACAGGTGCGGGTTCGGGCTGCGCGTCAGGTCCACCTCCGCGGCCCGCTCGAACGCGGCGTCGTCGCGGTTGGCGGCGGCCATGCTGCACACCACGGTCGTGCCCGCCGGCAGCACGGCGCCGCCGACCTCGAAGTCCTCGTCGAGGTAGCGCAGCATGCCGAACCCGGCGTTGACGTCGGTCCGCAGCGCCTCCTCCACGGCGGGGCGCACCAGCGCCCGGTCCGCCAGCAGCGACTCCCAGCGGGACCGGTCGGCCAGCAGCAGCGCCACCACCTTGGCGATCATGTTCGCGGTGGTCTCGTGCCCGGCGACCAGCAGGGCCATGCCGGTGGCCACCAGCACGCCGTCGGGCATGGCCGTGCCCTCGGCGTCGGTGCTGGTGATCAGCTCACTGAGGATGTCGTCACCGGGCTCGGCGCGCTTGGCCGCCACGTGGCCGCCCATGTAGGCCACGAACTCGGCCTGCGCCGCGCCGATCTCCTCCTGCGTGTAGCGGGTCATGCTGAGCAGGGTGTCGGACCAGCGGGCGAAGTCCTGCCGGTCCGAGTCGGGGACGCCGAGCATCGTGCAGATGACCCACACCGGCAGCGGGAAGGCGAAGGCGGCCTTGAGGTCGGCGGGCTGCCCGTGCCCGACCATCTCGTCGACCAGCCGGTCCGCCATGGCCTCGATCTCCGGCCGCAGGGCGTTCATCCGCTTGACGGTGAACCACCGGTTGAGCAGGCGCCGCCACAGCAGGTGGCCCTCGCCGCTCTGCGGGATGGTGGCCGCCATGTCGCTGTTGAACACGCCGCCGGACTCGTCCTCGGAGACGCGCGCCCCCTCGTTCGCGGGCATCGGCCGGTTGAACCGCGGGTCGGCCAGCACCTTCTTCACGTCGTCGTAGCGGGTGACCAGCGACGCCGCGTCCCCGCTCGGCAGCGTCACCCGCGCGACCGGGCACTCCCGGCGCAGCGTCGCCCACTCGGCGGGCGGTTCGAGCGCCGCCGGGACGGTGAAGGGGTAGTGCAGAGCCTGTTCGTCGGTGTCGTGGCCCACCGCGGACCTCCTCGGCGTCGAGTGGTGATCTCGTGGGCAGTCAATCGGGACGCGAAATCTAAGTCAAGCAATTGATTTAATCAGGCGCGCCAGCCACGACCCCGCCCGGCGGGGCGGTCCACAGCCCGGTGATGGCGTCGACGAGTCCGGTCGCGGCCTCGTCCCAGGTGGACCGCGGCGTGTCGCCCCCCTCGGCGAGCGCGCGCTCGCGCTCGGCGAAGACGTGCACCACGAGGTGGCGGACCATGTGGGCACGGTCGGCCAGCACGTCGGCGGGCAGGTCGGGCAGGCACTCGCGCAGCGCGTCGAGGACGTGGAGCAGGGAGGGCTCGGCCAGGGACTCCTCGGCCACGACGCCCCGGAAGGCGGGGTCGGTCACCACCTGCGCGCTGAACCGGGCGAACCACGTGGGGCCGCCGAGCGAGGCCAGGTGCGCCGCGACAGGTCGGACCAGGCAGTCCACCCAGGCGCGCAGGTCGGTCGGGTCGGCGACCTCCTCGACCATCGCCCGGCGCAGCGCCTCGATCGGCGCGGTGTGCCGGCGCACGACGGCGCGCACGAGGTCGGCCTTGGTGCCGAAGTGGTAGCCGACGGCGGCGTTGTTGCCCTGCCCGGCGGCGGCGCTGATCTGCCGGTTCGACACCGCGTACAGGCCCTGCTCGGCGAACAGCCGCTCCGCCGCGGTCAGGAGCCGGAGCCGGGTGGCGCCGACCCGGTCGGCGCGCGGAGTGCCGCCGACCTCCGTCACCACCGGCGCCCCTCGGTCCGCCCCACGTGCGCCACCTCCGAGTCACCCCCGTCGGCGCACCAGTCAAACCGGACGGGCGGACCGAGTCAAGCAACTGCTTTAACCCACCTCCAGCGCCGACGGCAGCTTGGCCGGCGCCACCACGATGTCCACGCGCCGCACGCGTCCCCCGGCCAGGGTCACCGCGCCGACGAAGCGGGTCGTCGGGCCGGTCGTCACCGCGAACCCGGGGCCGCCGTTGACGACCACGGGGACGAGGCGCTCCCCCGGCGCCATCTTGCGGCGGACGCCCAGCAGGAAGCGGCCCACGTGGTCCGGGCCGCGGACCGGCCGGCGGGCCACACCGGGGATGCCGCCGCCGTCGCTGGTCAGCACCACGTCCGGGTCCAGGACGGTCAGCAGCGCGGACAGGTCGCCGTCGGCCACGGCGCGCAGGAACGTCGACGTCGCCCGCCGGTGCTCGGCGGTGGCCACGTCGACGCGGGGCGCGCCCGCCGAGACGTGGGCGCGGGCCCGGACGGCGAGTTGGCGCACCGCCGCCGGGGTGCGGCCGACGATCGCGGCGATCTCCGGGAACGGCACGCCGAACACCTCGTGCAGCACCCACGTCGTGCGCTCGGCCGGGGTCAGCGTCTCCAGCACCACCATCAGCGCGAAGCTGACGCTCTCGTCGAGCGTGACCCGGTCGGCCGGGTCGGCGTCCACGACGGGTTCGGGCAGCCACGGGCCGACGTACTCCTCGCGCCGCACCCGGGCGGAGCGCAGCACGTCCACCGCGCGCCGCGCCACCGCCACCACCGCCCACGCCTCCACGTCGCGGACCGGCTCGCGGGCGTCCGCCTCGACCAGTCGCAACCAGGAGTCCGACACCACGTCCTGCGCCTCGGCGACCGTGCCGACGAGCGAGTAGGCGACGCCGACGAGCCGCTGCCGCACGCGGGTGTACTCGGCGGCCAACTCGGCCTGCCGGTCCGCGACGGGCCCCGTCACGGCCGCACCGAGTCCAGGTACCCGTCGAACGTCCGCTCGCCCTCCAGGTACTCGCCCCGCGGCACGAGGCCACCGGTGGCGAGCCCGTCCGGTCCGCCCCCGACCTCCTCGACGGTCAGCGCGCCACCGCGCCGCGCGACCAGGCGGCGGGCCATGTCGGCGAGCGTGATCCGCTCGGGACCGGCGATCGGCGTGGCGAACCCCTGCGGCCCGCCCTCGGCCAATCCGACCAGCCGGGCCGCGACCTCGACCGTGGACACCGGCTGCGACAACATCGCGGGCACCCGCGCCACCGGCCCCTCGGCGTTCGCCAGCACCTGGGCGGCGAACTCGAAGAACTGGGTGGCCCGCAGCACCGTCCACGGCACCGTCCCGGCGGTGACCAGCTCCTCCTGGCGGCGCTTGCCGTAGTAGTAGTCCAGGTCGACCTCGTCCGCGCCGACGATCGACAGCACCACCAGGTGCCGGACCCCGGCGCGGGCCGACGCGTCGAGCAGGTGCGTCGTGACGTCGCCGAAGAACCGCTCGGCCTCCTCCCGCGTCCACACCGCCGTGTTGGACACGTCGATCACCGCCTCGCACCCGGTCAGCGCCGCGTCCAGGCCCGCGCCGGTGGTCAGGTCGACCCCGCCCGCACGGCTGAGCACGACGGCCTCGTGCCCGGCCCGCGCCACCTCCTCGACGACCTTCCGCCCGACCACGCCGGTGCCGCCCGCAACCGCGATCCTCATCATGCGTCCTCACGTCCATGGGAACCTCGCCGGAACCAGGACGACCCGGCGCCGCCCGCTGTGACACGACGCGTAACGGATCACCCGGACAGGGCGAATCCCCGATCATGAGGATCGCGGTCGCCGTCGCACTGCTCGCCCTGGCCACGGGCTGTTCCACCGCCGTCACGGGCACAGGCACGGGCGGAGGGAGCGTGACCACCACCACTACCACCACTGCCGCCACCACGACCGCCCCGGCGGAGGACACCACCGGGCCGACGCCCCTGCCGATCCCGGCGATCGACGAGGGCGCGCCGGCCCAGTACTGCGACCAGCCGTTCACCGGTGCGCTCGGCAAGGACATGCTCGCCGTCGTGGTCGAGACCCCGTCCGGCCGACTGGGCTGCGACGAGGCCGGCGCGGTCCTGGCCGACTACTACGCCGAGCGCCGGGACCCGAGGACCGGCCTGCCGCCGCTGGTCGTCGCCGGCATGTCCTGCAACCAGGTCCCCGAGGGGCAGCTGCCGCAGGTGGTGTGCGTCGGCGAGGACGACCTCATCTACGCGATGTGGCCCCAGACGTGACCGTCACTCCTTCCCGCGGGCCAGCTTCGACGGCCACCAGATGCGCCGGCCGAGGTCCACGCCCAGCGCGGGCACGAGCAGCGACCGCACCACGAACGTGTCCAGCAGCACGCCGAACGCCACGATGAACGCGATCTGCGCGAGGAACAGGATGGGCAGCACGGCCAGTGCGGAGAACGTGGCCGCCAGCACCACGCCCGCCGAGGTGATCACGCCGCCGGTGATGGTGAGGCCGCGCAGCACGCCCTCCCGCGTGCCGATCGAGGCCGCCTCCTCGCGCACCCGCGTCATCAGGAAGATGTTGTAGTCGATCCCCAGCGCCACCAGGAACACGAACCCGAACAGCGGCACCACCGGGTCCGCGCCGGGGAAGTCGAAGATCCCGTTGAACACCAGTGCGGAGACGCCCATGGTCGCGCCGAACGACAGCACCACGGTGGCGATCAGCAGCAGCGGCGCGAGCAGCGACCGCAGCAGCAGCGCCAGCACCAGGAAGATCACCACGAGCACGATCGGGATGATGACCAGGCGGTCGCGCTCGGAGGTGTTCTGCGTGTCCAGCTGCGTGGCGGTGGGTCCGCCGACCTTCGCGTCGGCGTCGGGCACCGCACGCACGGCCTCGCGCAGCCGCTGCACGGTGGCCACCGCGGCCTCGGAGTCGGCCGGGTCGTCCAGCACCACGTCGAGGCGCACCAGGTCGTCCGCCTCCCCGGCGGGCCGCACCGACGACACGCCGTCCACGTCCTGCGCCGCCGCCGTCACCCGCTGCGCCGCCGCGGAGCGGGCCAGCACGACGGTCGGCGCGCCGGTGCCGCCCGGGAAGTGCCGGGACAGCACCTCCTGGCCGGCGACCGAGTCGACGTCGGTGAGGAACACGTCGGACTGGGCCGTGCCGGACGCCTGGAGCTGCGGCACGAACGCGACGCCGACCAGCAGCACCAGGGTGGTGATCACCCACGTCGCGCGCGGCCGGGCGGAGATCACCTTCGCGATCCGCGACCACAGGCCGCTCGCCTCGGGGTGCGGGGAGCCGAGCTTCGGGCGCAGCGGCCAGAAGGCGGAGCGGCCGAGCAGCACGAGCGCGGCGGGCAGGAACGTGACCGAGGCGAGGAACGCCGCGCCGATGCCGATGGCGGCGACCGGGCCGAGGCCCTTGTTCGAGTTCAGGTCGCTGAACAGCAGACACAGCACGCCGAGCACGACCGTGCCCGCGGAGGCGGCGATGGGCTCGATGGTGGCGCGCCACGCCGTCCGCATCGCGGTGAACCTGTCCTCGGTGTCGCGCAGCTCCTCGCGGAACCTCGACACGAGCAGCAGCGCGTAGTCCGTGGCCGCGCCGAACACGAGGATGAACAGGATGCCCTGGCTCTGGCCGTTGAGGTCGAGCACGCCGCCGTCCGCCAGCAGGTACACCGCGAGGCTCGCGAGGCCCAGCGCGAACACGCCGGACAGCAGCACGACGAACGGCAGCAGCGGGCTGCGGTAGACGAGGACCAGGATCACCGCGACGACCGCGCCCGCGACGAGCAGCAGCAGTCCGTCGATGCCGCCGAAGGCTTCCTTCAGGTCCGCGACCTGCGCGGCGGGACCGGCGACCAGCACCGTCAACCCGTCGGGCGGGGACGTGAGCCGGGCGCGGATCCCGTCGACCGCCCCGGCCGGGTCCTCCGGGTCCACCAGGACCACGACCTGCGCGGCCTGGTCGTCCCGCTGCGACGGGATGACCGGGGACGCCTCGCCGGGGAGGTCCAGGCCGCCCAGGTAGTCGCGGTCGGCCTGGGTGAGGCCGGAGGTGCGCTCGGCCACCACGACGGCGGGCAGGCCGCGGGCGTCGCCGAACGACTTCACCCGTTCGGACACCTCGGTGGCCTCGGCGGACGCGGGCAGGAACGCCGTGCTGTCGTTGGTCGAGACCTCGCTGAGCTTGCCCGCGAACGGCCCGGACACGCCGCCGAGCGCGAGCCAGGCGACGGCGACGAGCGCCGGGAGCAACCAGCGGGCACGAGAGGGGCTTGCGCTCACGGCAGAATGTCCTCCGGTACTACGTACTTCGGCGGTCGGATAGTTCGATCGTCGAAATGCTAATGGGAGGGTGGATGGCCGACAACTCGGCGCTGGTCAGGTTGCTCCGGCAACTCACGGTCGAGACCGACCGGTTCGCGGAGATCTTCGGCGACCGGCAGGGCATGCACCGCACGGACCTCAACGCGCTGGCCGTGATCATGGACGCGCGGTGGAGCGGCGAGCCGATGTCACCGGGGAAGCTGGCCGAGGCGATGCACCTGAGTGCGTCGGCGACCACGTCCGTCCTGGACCGGCTGGAGGCGTCCGGCCACGTCGAGCGCACGCGCAGCCCGCACGACCGGCGCAAGGTCGAACTGCGCGTGCACCCCAAGGCGCTCGACCTGGGGCGCGCGTTCTTCGAGCCGCTCAACGAGGCGTTCACCGCCGCGTGGGCCGGGTTCGACGACCGGGAGAAGGAGGTCGTGGCGCGGTTCCTGGCCGCGAGCATCGACGCCACGGTGGCCGTGCGCGGCGGACTCGACCCGTGACCGCCGCCACGTGCGCGAAGGGGTAGGACCGAACAAAATTCATCCGCTGCGGGAAATCCGGTGACGCCCGGGGCGCGGCGCCTGCCGGCCGACGGGGCCGCGCGCGGCGCCACCAGCGGACGACGCGCGACCCGGGACGCGCAGCGGGGCGTCCGGGCCGCGGGCGATCAGCGCGCGTTGTGCGCGGCGACGTTGGCCGCCAGGTGGCGCAGCGACTCGCGCAACCGGTCCACCTCGACCTCGGGCAGCCCCATCGCCGCCCCGATGGACGTGGTGATGCCCCCGGTCGAACCCCGCAGCGCCCGACCCTCGTCGGTCAGCCCCACCAGGACCGACCGCTCGTCGTCCGCCCGGCGCCGGCGCGTGACCAGGCCCGCCGCCTCCAGGCGCTTGAGCAGCGGCGTCAGGGTGCCGTAGTCCAACTGCAGGGCGTCACCGAGGTCCTTGACCGGCATCGGCTCTTCCCGGTCCCACAGGGCGAGCATGACCAGGTACTGCGGGTAGGTCAGGCCCAGGTCCTGCAACAGGGGCCGGTAGGCGGCGGTGACCGCGCGGGACGCGGCGTAGAGGGCGAAGCACAGCAGATCGTCCACGGCCGATCCCCGTTCCAGCGGTGGCACGTCCATCGCGGACTCCTCTCGTCGTTCTCCGGACACCCATGATGTCACGTGTGCCATTGGTCACTACACAAGTAACTTGTGCACAAGTTACTTGGGCACTAGCTTATGTGACACCAGCCCTACCACAGGAGGAGAAGAACGATGAGCGACAACACCCCCACCGCGATCCTGGTCCACGGCGCGTTCGCGGACGGCTCCAGCTGGAGCCACGTCATCGACCGGCTGCGCGCCGAAGGCGTGGACGCGATCGCGGTGAGCAACCCGCTGCGCGGCCTGGCCCACGACGGCGACTACGTGGCGGCCGTCGTGGGCCAGGTCGACGGGCCGGTCGTGCTGGTCGGCCACTCCTACGGCGGCCCGGTCATCACCCACGCGGGCGCCAAGGCGCCCAACGTGAAGGCCCTGGTCTACGTGGCGTCGTTCGGCATCGACACCGGCGAGAGCGCCCTGGGCTCGGTCGAGTCGTTCCCGCCGGTCGAACTGGGCACGTCCCTCGCGCCGCAGCAGTTCCCCGACGGCGAGGGCACCGACACCGAGTTCACCATCCGGCGCGACGCCTTCCCGAGCGTCTTCGCCGCCGACCTGCCGGCCGAGTTCACCGCGACGGCCGCCGCGACCCAGCGCCCGATCGCGGCCCGCGCCCTGGCCGAGCCGCTGGCCGTCGAGCCGGCGTGGAAGACCCTCCCGTCCTGGTTCGCCGTCGCCACCGAGGACAACGCGATCCACCCGGACTCCCAGCGCGCCGCCGCGAAGCGCCTCGGCGCCACCACCGTCGAGGTGCGGGGCTCGCACGCCATCGCCGTCTCCCGCCCCGACGAGGTGGCGGCCCTGGTCCTGGCGGCGGTCCGAGCCGTCGCCTGACCCGACCACCCCGGTCGCCCGTCCACCCCACGAGCGCGGCGTGGACGGGCGACCACCCCCGGACGGCAGCGGCGACACGGCCGCGAACCCGCCGGGCGGGCAGGGACCCTACCTTCGGGGGCTTCCCGGCCACCACCGGGGACTGGTTGTTTGGGTAGCGCGGGAGCCTCCCCTGTCATCGGCTCCCCGGACTTCCCTGCCCCCAAGGAGAACATCATGCTCGTGCGCAAGGTCGCGCGTGTCGCAGTGCTCGTGCTGGGTCTGCTGTCACCGCTGGTCGCGGTGGCCGGGCCCGCCTCGGCCGCCCCGGTGGCCGACGACGTGCAGGTGCTGGCGCGCACCCTGTACTACGACACCAGCCAGGCCCAGGAGTTCGCGGCGGACTGGGACACCGCCGCCGCGAACTGGAACAAGTCCGTCACCAACGTCCGGCTGGTCAAGCGGACGACCGGTTCGACGGTCAACATCCGCATCCTGGCGGACAACGGCTGGCCCCGCGCCTACGTGACGTCGCTCGGCAACGGCACCGTCTACATGGGACGCCAGGCGGTCCAGCAGGGCTACTACCGGCCCCGCATCTCCACCCACGAGATCGGCCACATCCTCGGCCTGCCGGACCGGCGGACGGGCCTGTGCGCCGACCTGATGTCCGGTTCGAGCGCGCCCATCGCGTGCAAGAACGACCTGCCGAACGCCGCCGAGCGCGCCGAGGTCGACCGCCGCTTCGCCGGGTCGGCCGCCCTGTCGGACGTCCGGACCGCGGGCTACTCGGCCTCGGCCGTCGAGTGCTTCGTGTACTGACGACCGACACCCGCGGGGCGGTGGCACCACACCGCCCCGCGGGCACTCCCCCGACCACTCCCCCCGGCTTCTCCCCGTCAGTCGGCCTTGGCCCACGCCTTGGCCAGCGACACCTTGCCGCCGGTGCGCATGAGGGACCCCTCGTACAGGCGCGAGGCCAGCAGCACGACCCCGACCACGGACGCGGCCAGCACGCCCAGCGACAGCAGGCCCTCCCACACCGCGGCCGAGCCGGTGAACACGCGGACCGGCATGGCGACCGCCGACGAGAACGGCACGTACGACAGCACGCCCAGCACGGTCGGGTTGTCGGAGAAGAACATCACGCCGAAGTACGGCATCATCACCAGCATCACGACCAGGCCCATGCTGGAGCCCAGGTCCTCCTGGCGGCTGACCAGGGACCCGGCGACGGCCCACACCGAGGCCAGCAGCACGAACCCGAACACCATGAACGGGACGAACCACCCCAGGGCGGGCGCCACGACGGCGAGCAGCTCGGCCTGACCCCCGATGCGCAGCGCGATGGGCGTGACCAGCGCGAGCACCACCACCTGCCCCACGGTGAGCAGCGCGTGCCCGGCGATCTTGCCCGCCAGCATGGCGCGCACCGGGATCGTGGACACCAGGATCTCGACGATGCGGGTCTGCTTCTCGGTCACCGTGCTCTGCGCGATGGCCGCGCCGCCCATGCCGAACATGAGGAACACCAGGGCGAAGACCATGATCACCAACTGGCGCTCGCCGGACGAGACGTCGGCCGGTTCGAGCAGGTCCACCGGTGGTGTGGTGACCAGGGCGGTGAGCACGTCGGTCGGCGGTTCGGTCAGGGCGACCACCCGCACGCCGTCGGACGACCCGTCGGGCACGACGGCCGCCTCGACCTCGTCGGCGCGCACCAGCTCCTCGGCTTCCGCCCGGTCGGCCACCTCGCGCACCTCGAAGCCCGCGGCGGTCAGCACCTTCGCGGTGTCGCCGCCGACCGCGGCGACCGAGTCGGGGGTGTCGAACAGCTTCGGCAGCACGGTGAGGGCGAACAGGCCGAGCACGACGACGGCGAACCCGATCCAGAAGCCCTTCGTGCGGACCAGGACCTTGACCTCGCGTTCGGCGACCAGCCGGGCCGCCGCGGTGAACGGGATGCTCACGCCGCCTCCTTGAAGATCTCGTCGAGCGTGGGTACGACCGGGGTGAAGCTGCGCACGGCGCCGCGGTCCAGGGCGGCGCGCAGCACGTCCTGGTCGTCCGCGGTGTCCAGCTCGAAGACGGCGCGCGGACCGTCGAGGTCGACGACGCGGACGCCGGGCACGTCGCGCAGCCAGCCCGCGTCGGTGTCGACGACCACCTCGAAGCGGCGGGCGCCGTAGCGGGCGCGCAGCTCGTCGCGGCTGCCGGCGGCGGTGACCCGACCCTTGGAGATGATCACGACGTCGTCGCAGAGCTGCTCGACGAGCGCGAGCTGGTGACTGGAGAACAGCACCGGCGCACCGCGCGCCGCGCGGGCGCGCAGCACGTCCAGCACGACTTCCACGGCCAGCGGGTCCAGGCCGGAGAACGGCTCGTCCAGCACCAGCACCTCGGGGTCGTGCACCAGGGCGGCGGCGATCTGCACGCGCTGCTGGTTGCCCAGCGACAGCGCTTCGAGCAGGTCGCCGGACCGCTCGGCCAGGCCGAGCTGGTCCAGCAGCCGGTCGGTGTTGGCACGCGCGGTGGCGCGGTCCAGGCCGTGCAGGCGGCCGAGCCAGCCGACCTGCTCGCCGATCGCCATCTTCGGGTACAGCCCCCGCTCCTCGGGCATGTACCCGAACTGGGGCCTGTTCGCGGCCGTGATCCGCTCACCGCGCCAGCGCACCTCGCCGCCGTGCGCGCCGAGGACGCCCAGCACGATCCGCATGGTGGTGGTCTTGCCGGACCCGTTCGCGCCGAGGAACCCGGTCATCCGGCCCGGTTTCACGTCGAAGGAGACGTCGTGGAGCACCCGGTGGTCCCCGAAGCTCCGGCTGATCGCAGTCACTGTCAACACGCTGATCACGCTATGCGGTCACGTCACCCGATCGCGTCCTCCGCAAGACCCACCTGGGTGATCCTCCGCGAGGACGTCCTGGTCGTCCCGGAGGACGGCCATCTCGACGAGAGCGGTGGGTGGCCGTGCTGTTTCACCTGATCAAGTGATGAAATGGGAACTGGTGTTCGAATAGCCTGGATTCATGGACGTGTCGCCCGCGCTGCTCTCCGACGATGGTGTGTTCGCCGCCGTCGTCGAGACCGAGGCATCGCTGCGGGCGT
>NZ_NSDM01000035.1 GCF_030852425.1 Saccharothrix longispora | reverse complement strand
TGGGGCCGATCGGGAACTCGTGGATCGCGAACTTCGACGACTACTTCTGGGGCAAGGGGCCGGTCGGGCCGGACACCCTGCCGACCGTGGGCTTCTGGAAGATCTCCGGCTCCAGCTGATCGCCCCGCCTGCCGGGCCGCGCTGCCCGGAGGACCCTCCCGCGCCTCCACCGGGGTGCGGGAGGGGGCCGCGCGGGTGGCGGGTCGACGCCGTTCGGGTGGTCCGCCGTATCAGGGGCGCCGGTCGCGGGTCCTCCCCTGTGGAACGCGGACGACGCGCGTCCCGTCCGAGGGGCGGCGGTGAGGGGTCCCTTCCGCACCTGGGGGTCGGAAGGGGCCCTTCCGGCCGTGTCCGCCGGTGGGGCCGCGGGCGGCGACGCCCGGGCGGCGGGTCAGAGGACCAGGTCGTCCGGCGGTGCGGCCACCGGCGCGCCCCGGTCGACCGGGGCGTCGGCGCCGCCGGGCGGCGGAACCCCGGCGGGGGGCTCGGCCGGCGCCCGCCGGGCGGGCCGGCCGGGCGGCATGCGGATCACCGGGCGGAACGCCTCGCCGTCGTTGTAGCGGCGCTCCAGCTCCGCCACGTACGCCGCGACGGCGGGGTTCACGATGTCGGCCAGGCTGCGCACGCCGGCCGTGGCCTCGTAGGCCGCCAGGTAGGTCGCGGCGGCCCTGGCGCGCTCCAGCACGTCCCGGTCGAAGTTGACCGTCCGCTGCACCCGCCGCCCGGTTTGGCGCCCAGCCCCGGTAACCTGATCACCGTCGGGAACCACCACCGCCACGGTGATCTCGTTCACTCCGGCGGCTGGTTCGGGCACGGCTTCCGATGGCTGGGCCATGAGCGAGCCTCCTCGGCGTCGTCACTCCGTCGGGTGCGAGCCGTTCGGACCTTTCACTGGGCCGGACGGGCCACACTGGGTTGGTCGGCGAACGAGGGGCCCGCAATATTGCGTACGGTGCGTGACCAGGAAGTTCGCAGTCGGGTGAACTGTCTCAGCAATCGGGAGAATCAAGGGCCCCAGGTTCTCCACCGGCTTCCCCGGACTCATCATGTCTGTGGTCAGATTAGACGTAATCGACCCACAGGGGAACGCTTATTGATCTACCCACCGCCAGTCGACCGATACACCTAGTGACGAAGACGTGTTCTACTCGATAGCGCACGAACCGGACGGGCACCCCTCGGCCCGCCCGGCGACGTCCTGCGTACTCAGGAGTACGAGATGACCGCCATGACCCTGGTAACACTCGCCCAGCAGCAACCGCCCGCCCTGGGCACAGGCGGGGTTCGCCAGTGGATCCTCGACAACCTCGTCCCCCTGCTCCTGCTGACGGTGGCGCTCCTGCTGCTGTGGCTCGGCGGGGGCAAGGGCGACAACGCGGGTGTCATGCGCCGCCTCGGCGGCGTGATCATCGCGCTGGCGATCATCGGACTGGCCGTGACCACGAACGCGGGCGCGAACATCGGCTCGTGGATCGCGGGCCTGTTCACCGGCGGGTGACCCTTGCGGGTACGCACTGACGACGAGGTCTACCGGGTCGACGCCGTCTGGCTCGGCCCGCCCAAGGCGACCTTCCCGTGGCGGGCGCGCTACGTCGCGTGGGGGGTCGGGATCGTGGTCTTCCTCCTGGTGACGGCGCTCCAGCGACAGCTCGGCTTCGGGTTCGACTTCATCAACACCGGCTGGGGCTTCGTGATCACGATCGCCCTGACCAGGTTCATCTGCACGCGGATCAGCCACGAACGCCCGCTCTCGTCGGTGACGGCGATGTGGGTGCGTGAGCTGACCGCGCCGCGCGAGACGACCTCGGGCAGGGGCGGCGCCGCCAGCGCCGCCCGCATCCGGGTCAACCGGGAACGCCCCCGCAGGCGTGTCACGTCGAAGAAGGGGGCGAAACGCGCCAGCGACGCCACCCGATCCCAGCAGCAGCCACGAACCCAGCAGCCCGGGCCAGATCGCCGTAAGAAGGAGGTGCGCGGTGTTCGGACGCCGGCGTGACCGTGACCGACGCTCCGCTGCGCACGTCGCCCAGCACGCCGCCGCCGCGCGCGACGACCGCAAGGTCTACAGCAAGCGCGGCCGTCGCCTGCCCGGCGAGCAGGCCGTCCCCAGCTACACCCCGTCGATCTCCGCGCGCAGCATCGACGGCCACCTGCTGCGCACCGGCCAGGAGGTCTACGCCTGGTACAAGCTCGCGCCGCAGCGGTGGTCGTTCCGCTCGGACTCGCAGCGCCAGGACCTGATCGCCGCCATCGCGGGCCAGTACGCCGAGCTCCAGGGCCGCTGGATGCACCTGCGGGTGACGACCCGGCCGTACCCGATCCGGATGTGGGCCGAGGCCCACGTGCACAACGCCGTGCGCCGGCTCCCGGACACCCCCGGCACGCTCAGCTTCGACGACTACATGGTCGGCGAGCAGCAGCAGCTGATGGGCCGCTCGATGGCGGAGAAAGAGGTGTACCTGGGCGTCCAGGTGCAGACCCGCAACATGATGGACCGCGCGGTCGAACGCGCCGCCCCCGTGCTGCGCAAGGTCTTCCCCGACGCCGTGGACGCCGAGCTGGTCGCCATCGAGTCGGAGATCGACCACCTCGACCAGGTGATCGGCTCCGCGGGCCTGGAGGGCCGCCCGGCGACGGCCGAGGAGATGTCCTGGTTGATGCACCGGTCGTGCTCGCTGGGCCTGCCCGCGCCGCGCAACCTGCCCGCCGTGCCCGGCGCGCCGTGGGAGCCGGAGGACCTGGCGTCCTTCACCGACGCCGCCGACTTCCACCAGGAGCCGTACGCGCCGACCGTCACGGTCCGCGGGCGCACCGGCTCGAACGCGGGCATCAAGCGGCACGTCGCCGTGCTCACCGTGGGCCTCATGCACGGCCTCCAGATCCCCGAGGTCGACGACCCGTGGGTGCAGCGGTCCGACCGCCTGCCCGCCGCCGTCGAGTGGTCGGCGCGCATCTACGTGCGGCGTCCCGAAGAGGTCTCCGGCGAGCTCCAGCGGCAGATGTCGAAGGTGCGCTCGCAGGTCCGGCACTACACCGACGAGCACGAGCTGGAGCCGCCGCAGTCGCTGGCCCGGCAGGCGTCCCGGGTGCTGGAGATCGACGACGAGATGACGTCGGGCTTCACCGCCCTGGGCACCCGGGTGCGCAGCTGGTGGCGGCTCGCGGTGTCCGGTCCGACGGAGCGCGAGGCGCTGCGGCTGGCCCAGGCGCTGCTCGACCTCTACAAGCCGAAGGTCGCCATCGAGCACCCCGAGGCGCAGTACGCCATCGCCCGCGAGTTCATCCCGGGCGAGGCGCTGTCGTCGTCGGCGTACCTGCGCCGCGGTTCGGTGCTGTGGGCGGCCAGCGCGGTGCCCACGGCCACGGCCGAGGTGGGCGACCGGCGCGGCATCCTGCTGGGCGAGACGGTCACGGCGACCCGCCGCCCGGTGGCGTGGGACCCGTGGATGGCGCAGGAGCTGCGCGACTCGTCCGGCCTGACCGCGATGGTCGCGGGCCTCGGCGCCGGCAAGTCGTTCCTCGGCGGCGGCATCGTCTACAAGACGCTGCGCGCCGGGGCCCACTGGACGCTGCTCGACCCGTCCGGTCCGCTGGCCGCGCTGTGCGAGCTGCCCGAGCTGCGCCCGTACGCCCGGCCGATCAACCTGCTCAACGCCCAGGCGGGCATCCTCAACCCGTACCGCGTGGTGGCCGAGCCCATGCTCGAGCACTTCATGGACGAGGAGGACCCGGAGCGGACGTGGCGGCGCGAGCGCGCGCTGGCCGCGGCCACCCGCCGCCGCCTCGTGCTCGACGTGCTCACCGGCCTGCTGCCGTACGAGGTCGCGCGGCTGCCGCAGACCCGGATCGTGCTGCTGCGCGCGGTCCGCACCGTCGGCGGCAGGCCCGACGCGCACCCCGGCCAGGTGTTCGAAGCGCTTCGCCGCGACTCGTCCGAGCACCACGAGCACGCCGTCGTCGTCGCCGACTTCCTCGACGAGATGCGGGAGCGCATGTCGCTGCTCATCCCCGAGCAGGACCTCGACCCGTACGACGAGGCGCGCGACGACCGGCTCACCGTCCTCACCATGGCGGGCCTGAACCTGCCGAAGGACGGCACGGGCCGCGAGCACTGGACGGACGCGGAGTCCCTCGGCGTGGAGATGCTCAACCTCGCCGCGTGGCTCACCCAGCGCTCGATCTACGAGCGGCCGAAGGACCTGCGCAAGGGCGTCTGGATCGACGAGGCGTTCTTCCTGTCCGAGGTGCCCACGGGCCGCGTGCTGATGAACCGCTTCGCCCGCGACTCCCGCAAGTGGAACGTCCGCGTGCTGCTGTCGTCCCAGATCCCGGCGGACTTCCTGCGCATCCAGGGCTTCGTGGCCCTGCTCGACTCGGTGTTCGTGGGCCGGCTGGACGACGACCAGGCGCAGGCCGACGCCCTGCGGCTGCTGAAGGTCCCGGTGGGGGCGGGCTACGAGCAGGTCGTGGCGTCCCTCGGGCGTCGCCCCGGCGGTGTCCGCAACAGCACCGAGCGCGACCGCGCGCCCCGCCAGTTCATCTTCGGCGACGGCGCGGGCGGCGTCGAGCGCATCCGGGTCGACTTCTCCGGACCGCACCTGGAGCACCTGCGCAACTCGCTCGACACCACCCCGGACGCCCTGCGCGAGGGCGCGGAGTCCACCGAGGTCGAGGTCTCGTCCCCGCCCCAGGACCCGTTCGCCCACGCGGAGCAGCACCCCGACGACTACGACGACGAGCTGGCGGCCGACCTGGAAGTCGGCCTGGCCGACGAACTGGTCGAGTCGACCCACGGTGAGGGAGGAAACCGCCGCAACGGGCGGGAGGGCGCGGCATGAGCACCCTCCTGCTGGCGGCGCTGGTCGCCGTCGCGCTCTACGCGCGGCGGCGGTTCAGACGTGCCCGTGACGAGGGCACGCTCACGCACGGTCGCCCGCACCGCTGGCGCGCCCTCGGCGTGGTGGTGGGCATCATCGCCCTCCAGGTCGTCATCGGGGCCACGCCGGCGCAGGCCGCGCCCTGCGGCGAGGCGCCCAACCCGGAACGCCCGGGCTCGGGCATGGTCGGCGCGATCGACCCGCCCATCGGCAACGGCCTGCCCGACACCCCCTACCTGACCTACGGGTACGCGGGCATGGTGTGGCACACGTACCAGGAGAAGTGCTCCATCCCGAACGCCACCCCGGTGCTCGACACCTGGATGGGCAACGAGCTGTTCAACGTCGGCAAGAACATCGTCGGCGCCACGAACGCCCTGCACTACACGGTCGTCGGCCAGGGCCTGCTCCAGCCGCTGGACGAGGCGGTGCGGGACGGCGTCCAGAAGGTCTACGACAACGTCTACCTGCGATGGTTCGGCCTGGTCGCGCTGATCCTCGCGGTGCTGATGTTCCGGCAGATCTGGCAGGGCGACCTCGCGTCGATCTCCAAGCGGGGCATGTGGGCGCTGGCCGCGATGTGGCTGGCGACCTCGACGCTGGCGCTGCCCCAGTTCTACGACCTGCTCGACAACACCCTCGTCACCAAGACGTCCGAGATCCAGGCGGGCTTCATCGACGTCGAGGAGGGTTCCGACACGCTCGACGTGCTGCCGTCGCGCCTGCACGACTCGGTGGTCTACCAGTCGTGGCTGCGCGGCGAGTTCGGCGCGCCCGAGGCGCCGCAGGCCGCCGAGTTCGGGCCGAAGCTGCTGGCCGCGCAGGCGTGGACGGTGCAGGAGCTGGCCGAGCACAAGGACGGCGACCAGACCGCCCTGGACGCCAAGAAGGCCGAGTTCGAGAACATCTACACCCAGCTCGGCCCCACCCAGGGCTACTTCACCGGTGACGACGGCGGTCGCACCGGCGCCGGGTTCCTGTCGCTGCTGCAAGCGGTCGCCTTCTCTCTGTTCCAGCTGTTCGCCAAGGCCGCGGTGCTGCTCGCGCAGCTGCTGCTGCGGGTGCTGACGCTCGCCGGGCCGCTCATCGGCCTGGTCGCCCTGATCCACCACGACCTGCTGCGCAAGGTCGCCCGCGCCGCCGCCGTGACCGTGTTCAACGTGCTGGTGCTGGCGGTGCTGGCGGGCACGCACGCCCTGCTGCTCCAGGCGATCTTCAACGCCACCGGCCTGACGCTGCTGACCAGGACGCTGCTGGGCCTGATGCTCACGCTCGTCTGCTTCATGGTGGGCAAGCCGATGCGCCGCATGTGGCAGATGGTCGAGATGTCCGTCGGCACGGCGGGCAACGCGCTGCCGATGCGCGGCGGCGTCCTGTCCCGGCTGCGCAAGAAGAAGGAAGGCCCCACGCCGCAGGACGAGTTCTGGGACACCGTGCGCGACACGGACCCGGACGGTCCCGAGGTGCCGCAGCGCGACCGGCGGCGGGTGCGGCCGGAGGCGGCCAACCCCGTCGTCGCCACCTCGCAGCGGCTCGACCGGGCCGGCAACAGCGTCGGTGAGGTCGGGGTCGGTGGCGGTGGCGGTGGGGTGGCGGCGTTGCCGGCCGGCGGGTACGGCAACTCCGCGGCGCTGCCGTCCGGGCGGTCGCGGGTCGTGGACGCGCCGCCGGTGGCGGACCGCGGGTGGGACCGGGTGGACGACGCGGTGCTGGTGCCGTCACGGGTCGCGAGCGGGTTCTCCCGCGTCGCGGACACCCCGGTGGTGCCCGGCCCGCGGCGGGCGGAGACGGAGGTCGTGGCGGGACGGCAGGTCCACGTGATCTACCGGCCCTCACGCGGGCTTGAGGTCAGGGACAGCTGATGCCGATCAGGACGAACCGCGGGCGCACCGCGGTCTACCGACGCCTGTGGGGGTGGCCGCTGCGGTCGCCCCGCCACCTCGCCACGGCGCTGATCCTGTTCTTCGCGCTGGTCGTCGTGGTGGGCTTCGTCATCCCCAACGCGCTCGGGCCGCGCTCCACCGCGAACCCCGCCGGCACGACGACGCCCGCGACCGGCGCCACGTCCGGCGGCAACCAGATCGGCGTGCTGCCGACGGTGACCACCTCGCCGCTGCCGACGAAGGCGCCCAGTCCCACGCCGGCGGGCACCTCGGTGCCGGTGGACCCGAACGCGCGGCTCGTCGCCGACGGGTGGATCGACGCCTACGCGGACTACCAGCCCGGGAAGACCACCAAGGAGCAGTGGCTCGACGGGCTCAAGGCGTTCACCGCGGACGAGCTGTTCCCCCGCCTCCAGTCGGTCGAGCCCGCGAACGTGCCGGTGGTGATCGACCAGGCCGTCACGGCGGCGAAGTCGTTCCCCGACTCGGCGGAGTTCGAGGCGAAGCTGGAGAGCGGCAAGCTCGTCGTGACGGTGGCGAGGCTCCCCGAGGGTTGGCGCGTCCAGAAGTACACGAAGGTGGGCTGACATGCTCAAGATCGCGTTGGCCGTCGCGGCCGTGGTCGCCGTGGTCGCCGTCACGGTGACCAACGGCGTGTCCACCGTCATCAACGAGACCCCGACCGACGAGTCCGGGCAGATCCGCATGGCCAGCTGCAACGCCTCCCTCGGGCCGTGGGAGGGCGGCAGCCAGGAGAAGGGCGCGGCGGAGGCGGACCGGCTCACCGAGGAGCAGCGGACCACGGTCGCGAACATCATCAAGATCGGCCGCGAGCGGAAGCTGCCGCCGCTGGCCTGGCAGATCGCGATCCAGGCGGGCATGACCGAGTCGGGCCTGCGCAGCCTCGACTACGGCGACCGCGACTCGCTGGGCATCTTCCAGATGCGCCCGTCGATGGGCTGGGGCACGCCGGCCGAGGTGACGGACCCGGTCTACGCGATCAACAAGTTCTACGACGTGCTGCTGGCCCTGCCGAACTGGGAGGAGCAGCGCCCCGGCGACTCGGCGCAGGACGTGGAGCGCTCCGCGTTCCCCGACCGCTACCACAACTGGGAGGCGATGGCGGCCTTCCTGATCGGCAAGGAGGGCGACGTCGTCGACCCGGCCGGGTGCGGCGAGGCCGTCGGCGACTTCCTGCTCGCGTCGAACGCGGCGGCCACCGCCATCGAGTTCACCCGGCAGCAGCTCGGCGAGCCGTACCTGTGGGGCGGCAACGGGCCCGACGCGTGGGACTGCTCGGGCATCCTGGTCAAGGCGTTCGGCGAGGCGGGCGTGAAGATCCCGCGCGTCGCCAACGACCAGTACATGTCGGGCGGCGCGCACCTGCCCGTCCGGGAGGCCAAGGCCGGTGACCTGATCTTCTGGGCCACGAACCCGGCGCAGCCCGTCACCGTGCACCACGTGGGCATGTACCTGGGCAACGACGAGTACATCCACGCGCCGCAGACCGGCGACGTGGTGAAGATCAGCAAGCTCAACTGGGACTACCACGAGTTGATGCCACTGGCCGTCCGGCCGGGCGTGTAGGGAGGCACGACGGTGTTCAACCACGACCCCATCCAGCGCCACGCCGGGCCGCCCGCGTCGAGCACCCCGACGCGGGACTACCTGAACACGCGCCCGCCGGGGGTGGACGAGGGCTACGCGGTGCTGCCGCGCTCGCTGGTCGAGGCCATGCCGCTGCCCTGGCAGCAGCAGATGGCACACCTGCTGGCCGACTTCCACCGCACCTACGCCCACCTCAACTGGCCGCTGTACCGGGTGGTGCCGTCGCGGCGGGAGCGGTTGGTCGACCTCGACGAGGAGCAGTTGGCCGAGGTGGGCGCGATCGTGGAGATCGACGCCGACGGCGAACTGGTGTACCGGGACCGCACGGGCAAGCTGATCACCGACCCCGAGCGCCAGACGGTGCTGGTGTCGGTCCTCGACCCGATCCCCGGCGAGCACGCCAACGCCAACCAGAACACGCCGCCGCGCGGGTTCCCCCAGCCGCCCGCGGTGCCGCAGCCGGCGTACCCGCAGCCGGCGTACCCGCAGTCCGGCCCCCTGCCGGTCCAGCAGGCCCCCGGGAGGCAGGCGCCGCCGCCGCGCCGGCCGTGATCCGACGGCCCGCCGCCGACATGACATGCGTGCCCGCGCATGGAAACCTGGGATCATGGCTGCTGATCCGAACGCGTGGTACTACTGCCTGACCCACCGCACGGTCGAGCACGGCGCGGGCTGCCGCGGCGCCGACCGGATGGGCCCGTACCCGGACGAGGCCGCGGCGCGGCACGCGCTGGAGACGGCGCGCGAGCGGACGAAGGTCCACGACGAGGCGGACGAGGAGTGGGACGAGCGCTGAACCCGGTCTAGGGTGCACGGCATGGTGGTGATCCGCACCGACCGCGTCCGCCCGGAGGGGGCCGAGTCCGACCCGGGGTTGGACTTCAGCGGCATCCGGACCGAGTTCGCGCTGCCCGAAGGGTTCCCCGCGGCCGCGCTCGCCGAGGCCGAGCGGGCGGTGGCCGGGGGCGTCGACCCGGCCGGGCGCGAGGACGCGACGGCGCTGCCGCTCGTGACGATCGACCCACCCGGCTCGAAGGACCTGGACCAGGCGCTGCTGCTGGAACGCGTCGGCGCGGGCTTCCGCGTGCACTACGCCATCGCCGACCTCGGCGCGTTCGTCGTGCTCGACGGCGCGCTGGACGCCGAGGTGCGCCGGCGCGGGCAGACGCTGTACCTGCCCGACGGCAACGTGCCGCTGCACCCGCCGGTGCTGTCCGAGGGCGCGGCGAGCCTGCTGCCCGGCCGGACCCGGCCCGCCGTGCTGTGGACCTTCGAGTGCGGCCCGGACGGCGAGCCGACCGACGTGCGCGTGCGGCGGGCGTTCGTGCGGTCCACCGAGCAGTTCGACTACGAGGGCGTGCGGGCTTCGTTCGACGCGGGCACGCCCCACCCGTCGGTGGCGGCCCTGCCGGACTTCGGCCGGCTGCGCCGGGAGCGCGCCGCCGACCGCGGCGCCGTGGAGCTGCAACTGCCCGAGCAGGAGATCGCGCCCAACGGGGACGGCGACTGGAAGCTCGTGGTCCGGCCGCGCTCCGACGTGGAGGCGTGGAACGCGGAGATCTCGCTGCTCACCGGCATGTCCGCCGCCAGGGTCATGCTGGACGCCGGGGTCGGCGTCCTGCGCACCCTGCCCGACGCGGACGACGGCGCGGTCGACGCGCTGCGCCGCTCCGCGCACGCCCTGGGCGTGCCGTGGCCGGCCGGCGTGACGCCGGCGAAGCTGCTCGCGGACCTCGACCCGGCCCGCCCCGAGTCGCTCGCCCTGTTCGTCGACGCCACCCGGCTGCTGCGCGGCGCGGGCTACACCGCGTTCGACGGGGAGGTCCCGCAGGTCAGCACGCACGCCGGCCTGGCGGCCCCGTACGCGCACGTCACCGCGCCGCTGCGGCGGCTCGTGGACCGCTTCGCCACCGAGGTCTGCCTGGCGGTCACCGCCGGGCAGGAGGTGCCGGACCGGCTGCGCGCGGCGCTGCCGCTGCTGCCCGGCCTGATGGGCGGCTCGGACGCGCTGGCGTCCAAGGTGGACCGGGCCTGCCTGGACCAGGTCGAGGCGTGGGTCATGGCCGACCGGGTCGGCCAGGTGTTCGAGGCGGTCGTGCTGCGCGCGGACGACAACGGCGCGGACGTGTTCGTCGCGCAGCCGCCGGTGATGGGCCGCTGCGCGGGGGAGGGCCTGCGCGAGGGGGAACGCGTGCGGGTGACGCTGGTGGAGGCCGACCCCGGACGGCGGAAGGTCGCGTTCGCCCGGCTGTGATGTGATGGCCCGGTGACTGACATTCGCGAGATCACCGTCGGGGTGCTGGGCGGTACCGGCGCGCAGGGCAAGGGCCTGGCCCTGCGGTGGGCCAAGGCGGGGCTGACGGTCGTCATCGGGTCGCGGGACGCCGGGCGCGCCGAGGCCGCCGCCGAGGAGGTGCGGACCGCCACCGGTGTCGGGCACGTCAGCGGCGCGGACAACGAGGGCTGCGCGTCGCAGGCGGACGTGGTGCTGGTCGCGGTGCCGTGGGACGGGCACGCCGACACCGTGGCGTCGCTGCGCGAGCAGCTCGCCGGCAAGGTCGTGATCGACTGCGTGAACCCGCTGGGCTTCGACAAGCAGGGGCCGTTCGCGCTGCCCGTGCCCGAGGGCAGCGCCGCCCAGCAGGCCGCCGCGCTGCTGCCCGACTCCCGCGTCACGGCCGCGTTCCACCACGTGTCCGCGGTGACGCTGGCCGACCTGTCGGTCGAGACCGTCGAGGGCGACGTGCTGGTGCTGGGCGACGACCGCGAGGCCACCGACCTGGTGCGCGCGCTCGCCGACGCCGTGCCGGGCTTCCGCGGCGTCTACGGCGGCCGGTTGCGCAACGCCCACCAGGTGGAGGCGTTCACCGCGAACCTCATCGCCATCAACCGCCGGTACAAGGCGCACGCCGGCCTGAGGATCACCGACATCTGATGCTGCCCGTCGACGACCTCGGCGAACCGGTGCCGCTGCCCGGCCCGCCCGCGCGGGTGGTCAGCCTCGTGCCGTCGCTCACCGAAGCCCTGGTGTCCGGAGCCGTCGACCCGACCGCCCTGGTCGGCGCCACCGACTACTGCGCGCACCCGGCCGACCTGGACGTGTCGCGCGTCGGCGGCTCGAAGTACCCGGACGTGGACCGCGTGCTGGCGCTGCGCCCGGACCTGGTGGTGGCCAACAGCGAGGAGAACCGGCCGGAGGACGTCCAGCGGCTGCGCGCCGACGGCGTCCCGGTGTGGGTGACGGCGGCGCCCGCCACCGTGCCCGCCGCCCTCGGGTCGCTGCGCCGGCTGCTCGGCACGGCGTGGGACGTCGAACCCGGCTGGCTGGTGGAGGCCGAGCGGCTGTGGCGCGACGTCACGCCGCCGTGGGCGCGCGCCGTCGTGCCGGTGTGGCGCAAGCCGTGGGTCGTGCTGGGCCGCGACACGTTCGCGGGGGACGTGCTGCTGCGCCTGGGCGTGCTCAACGCGTTCGCCGGGCACGCCGAGCGCTACCCGAGGCCGCCGCTGGCCGACCTCCAGGACGCCGAGCTGGTCGTGCTGCCCGACGAGCCCTACCTCTTCACCCCCGACGACGGGCCGCAGTTCTTCCCCGGCCTGCGCCCCGTGCACGTCTCCGGGCGACACCTGACCTGGTACGGGCCGTCCCTGGTGGAGGCGCGGGCCTCGCTGGCGACGGCTCTCGGCCGGTAGGGGCCGCCCCGGCGTGCCCGACCCCTCGACGGGCACGACGGGGCGGCGGTCCCACCAGCGCTGCCAGGGCCCGTCGTCGCGCTCGAAGGTGCGCAGCCCGAACTCCCCGCTGTCGTCGAGCGCCCGACCGGTGGCGGCGTTGTGGAACCGGTCGACGTAGTCCTGCGGCGCGGCGGCGGCGAGGGCCAGTGCGGCGGGCGACGAGACCGGCCCGGCGATCGTCCACTTCCCGCCTACCGCGGCGCGGACCCACGCCAGCCGGGTGCTGGCGCTCCACACCCGCACCGGCGACGGATGTGGCAGGGCTTCGACCTGACCGCGCCGGGCTGGTACACGGCCTGCCTGGGCGACCACCCCGGGGCGCCGGCCCGCTGCCGCGAGGCGGTGGCGCTGATGGACGACCGCGACGGGCTCACGCACTGCCACCCGACCGCAGGGCGGGTGCGGCGGCCCGTCGTAGGGCGGGGTGGTCCGCGGTGGTGGGGCAGCTCCACGTCAGGCCCGGAACCGGTCGGTGGCGGCCAGCAGGGCGCGCAGGGTGCCCGGCTCGTCGAACGCGTGCCCCGCGTCCGGCACGACCACCAGCTCCGACCCCGGCCACGCCCGGTGCAGCTCCCACGCCGAGGTGGCGGGCGTGGCCACGTCGTAGCGGCCCTGCACGATCACGCCGGGGATGCCCGCGAGCCGTCCCGCGTCGCGGATCAGCTGCCCCTCCTCCAGCCACCCGCCGTGCCGGAAGTAGTGGTTCTCGATGCGGGCGAACGCCAGCGCGTACCGGGGCTCCGCGAACGCCTCGACCAGTTCGGGCCGGGGGAGCAGCGTCACCGTGGAGCCCTCCCACACGCTCCACGCCACGGCCGCCGGCTCGTGCACGGCCGGGTCCGGGTCGGCCAGCAGCCGGGCGTAGGTGCCAATCACGTCGCCGTCCGGCGCGAAGCTCGCGACCCGCTCCCACAGCTCGGGGAACAGGAACCCGGCGCCGCCCCCGTAGTACCAGTCCAGTTCCTTGCGCCGCAGCGTGAAGATGCCGCGCAGCACCATCTCGGTGACCCGCTCCGGGTGCCGCTGGGCGTAGGCGAGCGCCAGCGTGGAGCCCCACGACCCGCCGAACACCTGCCACCGGTCGATCCCCAGGTGCTCCCGCAGCAGCTCCATGTCCGAGACCAGGTGCCACGTGGTGTTGGCGCTCAGGTCGCCGGCCCCGCTGGCGTGCGGCGTGGAGCGCCCGCAGCCCCGCTGGTCGAACAGCACGATCCGGTAGGCCGCCGGGTCGAACACGCGCCGGTGCACGGGGGCGCACCCGCCGCCGGGCCCGCCGTGCAGGAACACCGCGGGCTTGCCGTGCGGGTTCCCGCAGGCCTCCCAGTACACGCGCTGGCCGTCGCCGACGTCGAGGACGCCCTGGTCGTAGGGCTCGATCTCCGGGTACATGCCGCCCACTCTGCCCGAGCGGGGTCACGAGTGGACCACCTCGCCGGAGGCGGGGGACGACCGGGTCCGGAGGGGGCCGCCGCGGTCCCGCGACGACCCCTCCGGACCACGCGATCAGTGGAAGGTGTGCTCCGGGCCGGGGAACCGGTGCCCGCGCACCTCGGCGGCGAACTGCTGCGCCGCCGACGTCATCACGCCCGCCAGGTCGGCGTAGCGCTTCACGAACCGGGGTCCCTTGCCGCGCCGCAGGCCCATCATGTCCTGCCACACCAGCACCTGGGCGTCGGTGTCCGGGCCCGCGCCGATGCCGACGGTCGGGATCACCAGGTCGTGCGTGATCTGCTTGGCGACCTCGGCCGTCACCATCTCCAGCACCACGGCGAACGCGCCGGCCTCCTGGACGGCGTGCGCGTCGGCCACGACCTGGTCGAACGCGTCGTTGCGGCCCTGCACCCGGTACCCGCCCAGCTGGTGCTCGCTCTGCGGCGTGAACCCGATGTGCGCCATGACCGGGATGCCGGCCGCCGTGATCGCCTTGACGTGCGGGGCGAAGTGCTCGCCGCCCTCCAGCTTCACGGCGTGCGCCCGGCCCTCCTTCATGAACCGGACCGCCGTCGCCACGGCCTGCTCCACGGACACCTGGTAGGAGCCGAACGGCAGGTCGGCCACGACCAGCGCCCGCTTGACCGAGCGCGTGACGCCGCGCACGAGCGGGATCAGCTCGTCCACCGTCACCGGCAGCGAGGTGTCGTAGCCGTAGACGTTGTTGGACGCGGAGTCGCCGACCAGCAGCACCGGGATGCCGGCCTCGTCGAACAGCTCCGCGGTGTACATGTCGTACGCGGTGAGCATGGGCCAGGGCTCGCCGCGCTCCTTCATCTCCCGCAGGTGGTGCACGCGCACCTTCCTGCCGGTCGGAGCGCCGGAAGCGCCGTTGCCGTAGGGCGCAGCCACCTCAGCAGCAGAGGTCATCGTCGACCGTCCTCCCTCGAAGCCCGCGCCGTCGCGGGTCCCCGGGTGTCGTTGCACGGTTTACGCGACCAGCGTGGCACCGTCGGGGGGGAAAGTGCGCGGAGTGCGAGTAGCTTCACACGCCGTGGCGTGCCGCATGACGGAGCCGGTCCTCGACTGCACCGATCCCGAAGCCGGGGCGCGGTTCTGGTGCGCCGTGCTGGACCACGAGGTCCTGGGGCGGGAGGGCGGGGCGGTGGAGATCGGCCGCCCCGGCGAGCACCCGACGATCGTCCTGGACCGGGGGGCGGAGCCGAAGCGGCAGAAGCTGCGCCTGCGCCTCGACGTGAACGCCACCGACCGCGACCAGGACGCCGAGCCGGAACGCCTCGAAGCCCTCGGGGCGCGCCGCAAGGACATCGGCCAGGGCGAGGTCGCCCGGTACGTCCTCGAAGACCCCGAGGGCAACGAGTTCTGCCTGCTCAGCCGCCGCGTGGAGCCGTGACGGCCGGCTCGCCCGGCGCTACACCTGCACGGTCGGCAGCACGACCAGCTGCCGCAGGTTGACGTGCTTCGGCCGGCTGGTGGTGAAGCCGACGACGTCGGCGATGTCGGCCGCGGCCAGCGGCGGCACCGCGTCGCGCCACGTCGTCAGGTCCGCCGACACGTCCGGGTTGTCGATGTGGTCGGGCAGCTCGCTGTGCACGAGACCGGGCTCGATGTTGGTCACGCGGACGCCCAGCGCGCCCAGTTCGGTGCGCAGGTTCGCCGACAGGTGCGTCACGGCCGCCTTGGTGGCCGTGTAGACGGCGTAGTTCCGGAACGTCTGGTGCGCGGCCACCGAGGAGATGTTCACCAGGTCGGCGGCGCCCTCGCGACCGGCCTCGACCAGGTCGGACGTGAACACCCTGGTGACGTTCAGCAGGCCCTTGAGGTTGGTGTCGATCATCCGGTCCCACTCGTCGTCGCGGCCCTCGGTCAGCGGGTTGCCCAGCATGACGCCCGCGTTGTTCACGACGAGGTCCACGCGCCCGAACCCGGCGTGGACGGCCTCGACCGCGCCGGACAGGTCCTTCGTGACGTCCGCCGCGACCGCAAGCGCTTGCCCGCCCTCGGCCCGGATCTTCTCCGCCAGGTCGGCGACGCGCTCGGCCCGCCGGGCCAGCAGCGCGACCCGCGCCCCGGAGCGGGCCAGGACCAGGGCGGTCTCGGCGCCGATGCCGCTGGCGGCACCGGTGACGACGGCAGTGCGGTTGTTCAGCTCGTAGGTCATGTCCACAACACTGGGGCCCGCGCGCCCCGGTACCCGAGGCCCCGCTCGACCACGGGTCGGCGGTGACCCCGGTCCGGCCGTCCTGGGTCTGGCAGTACCCAGTCTCGGGACGCCGCGCGCGGCCATACTGGGAAGGTGAACCACGACCTCGGCGAATTCCTCCGCACCCGCCGGGCACGCGTGCGACCGGACGACGTCGGCCTGCCCGGTGGCGGGCGGCGGCGGGTGCCGGGCCTGCGCCGCGAGGAGCTGGCGCTCCTGGCGGGCGTGAGCGTGGACTACTACGTGCGCCTGGAGCAGGGCCGCACCCCGGCCGTGTCGGACGCCGTGCTCGACGCGGTCGCCCGCGTGCTGCGCCTGGACGAGACGGAGCGCGCCCACCTGCGCAACCTCGTCCGGCCGGCGCCCGCGAAGCGCCCCGCGCCGCAGCGCGTCCGACCGGGCCTGCGCCGGCTGCTGGAGATGGTCGGCGACGTGCCCGCGTTCGTCATGGGTCGGCGTGCGGACATCCTGGCCTGGAACCCGCTGGCCGACGCGCTGTACGGCTTCGGCGGACTGGGCGAGGAGGACCGCAACTCGGCCCGGCACACGTTCCTGCGCCCGGAGGCCCGCACGTTCTACCGGGACTGGCCGACCGTGGCCGCCGACATGGTGGCGTTCCTGCGCCTGGACGCCGGTCGTTACCCCGACGACGCGCGGCTCGCGGCACTGGTCGGCGAGCTGTCGGTGAAGGACGAGACGTTCCGGACGCTGTGGGCGCAGCACAAGGTCATGGAGAAGACCCACGGCACCAAGCTGATCGCGCACCCCGTCGTGGGCGACCTGGACCTGGACTACGAGTCGCTGCGCCCGGCCGGTGACGCCGACTTCACGCTCGCGGTCTACACGGCGAAGGCCGGTTCGCCGACCGAGGAGCGCCTGAAGCTGCTGGCGAGCTGGGCGGCGTCACCCGGCGCGACGCTCGAGGGCGCGGAGGAACGCCACTAGCGCCGGTCCCCGGAACTCCAGCACGTCGCCGTTCTTGGAGTCGCGGACCGCGTCGAGCCCGCCCCGGACCTCGACGCACTGCCCACCGCTGTTGCCGCTGTGACTGCTCTTCCGCCAGGTCATCCGTCGAAGCTATCAATCACCTCCGAGACCTCCAGCAGTTCTTCGAAAACCGCCTCGTAGTGGGAGATCCGGCTCTCCTCGTCCACCAGCAACCCATCGGTCAGGGTTTCGACGTACACCGTCTTCGGCCTGTCACCGGCCGGCGTGAACAGGGAGAAGGGGAAGTACAGCGCCCCGGTCAGGCCGACCGCGTCCGGGATCACCCGGATCGTCACGTGCGGCAACCCGGACACCTCTTTCAGATGGCGCACCTGGTCAGACCGCGTTCGCGGCGTCCCGACCGGCGCGCGCAGCACCGACTGCCTGATCACCAGCACGTAGTCCGGTGGGTTGGGGCCGGTCAACCTGGCTTGTCGCGCCGTGGTCGAGCCCGGCGCGGACGAGCCGGCCGCGCGGGTCGTCGCCTGGTGCCTGGAGTTCGACGACAGCGCCCAGGTGGTCTCCGAGGACGGCTCCCTCCGCATGGACCTCGACGGCCTCGACAGCGTCCGCCGCCTGTTCCGCGACGCCGAGCCGGTCTGGGTCTAGAGGTCTAGGAGCAGCGCGTGCCCTCGGCCGGCAGCTCCAGGTCGATCAGGTACCTGTCGCCCACCGGGTCCACGCACTCGTTGCCCTGGAGGTACACGGTGTGCTGGTTGCCCTCGAACGTGAGCAGCCCGCCGCCCAGCTCCTCCGCCAGGCTCACGCCGGCGTCGTACGGCGTGGCCGGGTCGCCGGTCGTGGAGATCACCAGCACGGGCGGCAGGCCGGTGACCGGCTTCGGCTCCTGCACGGTCGGCGGCACGGGCCAGAACGCGCACGCGTCCAGCGCACCCACCGCCGGTCGGCCGTCGTCCAGGAACGGGGCCGCCGCCTTGTACCTCCTGGCCACGTCGTCGAGCACGGCCCGGTCGGTGACGCGCGGCTCGTCGACGCACTTGATCGCCACGAACGCGTCGTTCAGCGTGCCGTACCGGCCCTGCTGGTCGCGGTCGAAGTAGCTGTCGGCCAGCAGCATCAGGACGTTGCCCTGGTTGTTCTTCAGCTCGGTGAGCCCGGTGTTGAGCGGCTCCCACAGCTCCTCGGAGTACATGGCCTGGATCGCGCCGGTGATCGCGTCGTTGTAGGACAGCTCGCGGTCCTCCACCGCCACCGGCCGCTCCGCCAGCGGCAGGGTCAGGTCGCGGAACGCCTGGTTCGCCTTGGCCGGGTCGGCGCCGAGCGCGCAGTCCTGCCGTTTCGCGCACCACGCGGCGAACGCGTCGAACGCCTTCTGGAACCCGGCGCCCTGCGCGATCAGCGACTCGACCTGGTTCTGCGTCGGGTCGACCGCGCCGTCGAGGACGAGCGCGCGCACGTTGCCCGGGAACGCCTGCGCGTAGCCCGCGCCGATGTGCGTGCCGTAGGAGTAGCCCAGGTAGGTCAGCTTCTCGTCGCCCAGCGCGGACCGCATCACGTCGAGGTCGCGCACGACGTCGCGGGTGCCGACGTTGGCCAGCAGGTCGACGCCGCTGGTGGACGCGCACTTCTCCGCGTACCGCTTGTTCTCCTCCTCCGTCTGCGCGATGCCCGACGGCGAGGTGTCCAGGTCGGTGTCGAGGCGCTCGACGTCGCGCTCGGCGTCGCTCAGGCACTTCACCTGCGGCTCGCTCGCGCCGACCCCGCGCGGGTCGAAGCCGACGAGGTCGAAGCGCTCGCCGAGGTCGGTCCGCTTGACCTGCGAGGCCAGGCCGGCGGCGGCGGACATGCCGGACGCGCCGGGACCGCCGGGGTTGACGACCAGCGAGCCGATCCGGTCGCCGGCGGCCCGCTGGCGCAGCAGCCCCAGCCGGATCGTCCTCCCGGTCGGCTGCGCGTAGTCGAGGGGCACCTCCAGCCGCGCGCACTCCAGGTCCGCGCGGTTGCGGAACTGCGAGGCCGTGGTGCCGGTCGTGGCGTACGGGCCGCAGTCCTCCCAGCCGAGCTGTTGGCCGTAGAAGCGCTCCAGGCCCGCGGGCACGGTCCCGGCGGGGCCTCTCCGCTCCAGCGTCGTCCCCGCCGTGGGTGAACCGGTCACCACGGACGTGCAGGAGGCGAGCAGCGGGATGGCCAGTACCAGCAGCAACGATCGGCGCACACCATCGATCGTATGTGTGATTCGTGGGCCACAACGGCCGCCACGGTCGCACGAGGTGAGCGAGAATGCCCCCATGCCACAGCTCCGACTCGCACTCGCCCAGGTCAACGCCTGTGTCGGCGACCTGGCGGGCAACTCCGAACTCGTCGTCGAGTGGTCCCGCAAGGCCGTCGAGGCCGGCGCCCACCTGGCGGTCTTCCCCGAGATGGTCCTGACCGGCTACCCGGTGGAGGACCTGGCGCTGCGCGTGTCCTTCGCGGAGGCCAGCAAGGACGCCCTGACCAGGCTCGCGGGCGCGCTGGACGACGCCGGGTGCGGAGGGCTGGCGGTGTTCGTCGGCTACCTGGACCGCGACGAGCGCGGCATGCGCAACGCCGCCGCCGTGCTGCACGGCGGTCGGGTCGTGGCGCGCCAGCACAAGCACCACCTGCCGAACTACGGCGTGTTCGACGAGCGCCGCTACTTCACGCCGGGCGACTCGCTCGACGTGGTGCGGGTGCACGGCGTCGAGGTCGGCATGGTGATCTGCGAGGACCTGTGGCAGGACGGCGGGCCGGTCGCCGCCCTCGGCGAGGCGGGCGTGGACCTGGTCGTGTCGCCGAACGCCTCGCCCTACGAGCGCAAGAAGGACGACGCCCGGCTGGAGCTGGTGACGCGCCGCGCGGTCGAGGCGAAGGCGCCGCTGGCGTACGTGAACCTGATCGGCGGGCAGGACGAGCTGGTGTTCGACGGCGACACGATGGTGGTCACCGCCGACGGCGCGCTGGTGACCCGCGCGCCGCAGTTCGTGGAGCACCTGGTGGTGCTCGACGTGGACGCGCCGGGCGGCACGGAGCGGACCGAGGGCACCTGCGGCGGGTTCACGGTCCGCCGGACCACGATCTCCGACGCCCCGCTCCCGGCCTACGAACCGCTGCCCGCCCCGCAGCCCGCCGAACCGCTCTCCGACGAGGCGGAGGTGTGGCACGCCCTCGTCACGGGCCTGCGCGACTACGTGCACAAGAACGGCTTCCGGTCGGTCGTGCTCGGGTTGTCGGGCGGCATCGACTCGGCCGTGGTGGCGGCGCTGGCCGTCGACGCGGTCGGCGGGGACAACGTGTACGGCGTGTCCATGCCGTCGGAGTACTCCTCGGACCACTCGAAGTCGGACGCCCACGACCTGGCGCGGCGCACCGGGTGCCACTACGAGGTGCGGCCGATCGCGGACATGGTGCGGGTGTTCGTCGACCAGCTGGGCCTGACCGGGCTGGCCGAGGAGAACGTGCAGGCGCGGTGCCGCGGCGTCACGCTGATGGGCCTGTCCAACCAGCACGGGCACCTGGTGCTGACGACCGGCAACAAGACCGAGCTGGCGGTCGGCTACTCGACCATCTACGGCGACGCGGTGGGCGGGTTCGCGCCGATCAAGGACGTCCTCAAGACCCTGGTCTGGGACCTGGCGCGGTGGCGCAACGCCGAGGCCGAGAAGCTGGGCGAGCAGGCGCCCATCCCGGAGAACTCGATCAGCAAGCCGCCGTCGGCGGAGTTGCGCCCGGGCCAGGTCGACACCGACTCGCTGCCCGACTACGACCTGCTCGACTCGGTGCTGGACGACTACGTGGAGGGCGACAAGGGCTACCGCGACCTCATCGCGATGGGGTTCGAGCACGAGCTGGTCGACAAGGTGCTGCGGATGGTCGACAAGGCCGAGTACAAGCGCCGCCAGTACCCGCCGGGCACCAAGATCACGTTCAAGGCGTTCGGCCGCGACCGCCGGCTGCCGATCACCAGCGGCTGGCGCGAGGGCTGACCGGGCACGGGGCGGCGGCGGGTTCCCGTCGCCGCCCGCGCCTCCCCCCGACCACCGCCGGCCGCTACCCGCGGTCCGCGCGGGGCAGCAGCAGCGCCACCAGCGCGCCGACACCGCAGATCACGGCCGTGATCAGGAAGATCTCGTGGTACTCGGTGAGCAGCGCGTCGGTCAGCGCCCGCTCGTACACCGCGGCGGCGGCCCGGAACTCCTCCTCCGACATGCCGAACGGCAGCGGCGTGTCCAGGTCCGCCGTCAGCTCCCGGAACCGGTGCAGGCCCCACGCCGACAACCCGGCCACGCCCACCAGCATCCCGGTCATCCGCGCCACGACCACCGCCGCCGACGCCACGCCGTGCTGCGCGGGCGGCACGACCCGCAGCACCGCCGCCGACACCGGCGCGATCACCAGCCCCAGCCCGAACCCGGCCACCGCCAGGTCCCGCCCGATCACGAACGACGACACGTCCGCCGGCCACCGCGAGACGAACAGGTACGCCACCCCGGCGAGCAGCAGCCCGCCGAACGACACCCACCGGTCGCCGACCCGGCCCGCCAGCCACCCGCCGACCAGCGCGCCCACCGGCAGCGCGACCAGGAAGCGCGCCAGCATCGCCGCCGCCGCGCCCGAGTCCACCCGCAGCACGGTCTGCGCGAACAGCTCCACGTCCACCAGCGTCACCATCAGCGCCGCGCCGGCCGCCAGCGACACCCCGAGCGAGGCCAGGAACGGCCCCATCCGCACCCCGGCCGGGTCCAGCAGCCGCACCGGCGACCGCCGCTCCCACAGCACGAACGCGGCCAGCACGACCACCGCCGCGCCCAGCGCCGGCAGGCCCCACGACGGCAGCACCGCGTGCTCGGGATCGGGGTTGTAGAGGCCCACCACGACCAGGCCGAGCGCCAGCGCCAGCAGCCCGCCGCCGACGAAGTCGACGCGCACCCCGGCCCCCGGTCCCGTCGACCCCGGTCCCGTCGAGCGCGGCACCGTCCACTGCACCAGCGCCATCGCCGCCAGCGCCAGCGGCAGGTTGATCCAGAACACCCACCGCCAGCTCTGCGGCTCCAGCGACTCGGACACCGACCAGGCGTTGAACAGCGCCGCCACGCCCACGCCGTACAGGGTGCCGAGCACGCTGCCCAGCTCCTGCGCCGCGCCGACCACGCCCAGCGCCGACGCCCGCCGCTCCGCCGACCACAGGTCCGCCACCAGCGCCATCGTCACCGGCAGCAGCGCGCCACCGGCCAGGCCCTGCACCACGCGGCCCGCCACCAGCAGCGGCAGGTCGCCGGCCAGCGCCGTGACCGCCGACCCGACCGCGAACCCGACCAGGCACGCGTGCAGCACGAGCCGCCGGCCGAACCGGTCCGACAGCTGCCCCAGCAGCGGCATGCCCGCCACGTACCCGAGCAGGTAGCCGGTCACCACCGGCGTGGCGCGCTCCAGCTTGTTCACCGGGATGCCCAGGTCGCGCACCATGTCGACGAGCACGCCGACCACCACGTACGCGTCCAGCGCGCCGAGCAGCACCGCGCCCGCGCCCGCCCCGATCGCCAGCCGGCGGGCCCCGGCGGGGGTCGTCACCGCGGTCACGCGGGCGGGGAGACGGTGAACGGCTTGTTGAAGTCGGACAGGTCGATGGTGACCTTCGCGCCGGCCGGCAGCTCGAACACCGCCCTGGTCAGCTTCTCCTCGCGCACCGAGAACGTCGACTTCACGTCCGAGTCGATGCCCGGCACCAGCCCGGCCGCGACGGCCTCCGGCACGGTCGCCTCCACCACGGTGGTCCCGTCATCCGAACCGGTGGTCTTCGCGTCCTTCGCGTCGGCCAGCACCTTGGCCACGCCCTTGTCGGGGTCCAGGATCAGCGTCGGGTCGTAGACCTGCCCGGCCAGCGCGGCGGGCAGCTTGGTGAACCCGCCCGTCGGCCCCTTGAAGTACAGGTCCTGCCCGACCAGCACGTACTCGACCTCGATGAGCTGGCCGAACTGGTCCACCTTCGCCCGCCCCCGCGACTCGCCGTCCGCGTTCAGGTCGCCCTCGGCGTCCTTCACCGGCACGTCCGGCAGCTCGCCGTCGACCGCGATCACGAAGTGCGTGCTGTCGACGGACTTCATGCCGGCCGACGCCTTCGACAGCACCTCCGGACCTGCGGGCAGGTCGGCGCCGCCGCCTCCAGACGACGTGCAGCCGACCGCCAGGGCGAGCACGAGCGACCCGATCAGGGTGCGACGAGGGAGCATGGCGTGAATCGTAGGACCCCCGGCCGCGTCGCACGGCCGAACGCGCGCGCAACCCCGTGACCAGGCGTTCCGCCACGCGCGCGGAACACCCGGAAATCCGGTCCGCGCGTTCCGGCGAGCCGGCAACGCGGGGTCCACCGTCCTTACCTAGGCTTCAGCCCATGAACCGCCAGCAGGAGTTCGTGCTCCGCACCCTAGAGGAACGCGACATCCGGTTCGTCCGGCTCTGGTTCACCGACGTGCTGGGCTTCCTCAAGTCCGTCGCGATCGCCCCCGCCGAGCTGGAGGGCGCCTTCAGCGAGGGCATCGGCTTCGACGGCTCCGCGATCGAGGGCTTCGCCCGGGTCTACGAGTCCGACATGGTCGCCAAGCCGGACCCGGCGACGTTCCAGGTGCTGCCCTGGCAGACCCCCGAGAAGAACCACTACTCGGCCCGGATGTTCTGCGACATCTCCATGCCGGACGGGTCCCCGTCGTGGGCCGACCCGCGGCACGTGCTGCGGCGCACCCTCGCCAGGGCCAGCGAGGCCGGGTTCACCTGCTACGTGCACCCGGAGATCGAGTTCTTCCTGCTCAAGAGCCTCCCGGACGACGGCCGCGAGCCCGTCCCGGCGGACAACGGCGGCTTCTTCGACCAGACCAGCCACGAGACCGCCACCCACTTCCGCCGCCACGCCATCGAGGCGCTGGAGGCGATGGGCATCTCCGTGGAGTTCAGCCACCACGAGGGCGCGCCCGGCCAGCAGGAGATCGACCTGCGCTACGCCGACGCCCTGACCATGGCCGACAACGTCATGACGTTCCGGTACGTGATCAAGGAGGTCGCGATCACCCAGGGGGTGCGCGCCTCGTTCATGCCGAAGCCGTTCAGCGACCAGCCCGGCAGCGGGATGCACACGCACGTGTCGTTGTTCGAGGGCGACCGCAACGCGTTCTACGACGCCGAGGACCCCTACCAGCTGTCCGACACCGGCAAGATGTTCGTCGCGGGCCTGCTCAAGCACGCCCGCGAGATCTCCGGCGTCACCAACCAGTGGGTCAACTCCTACAAGCGGCTGATCGTGGGCGGCGAGGCGCCGACGGCCGTGTGCTGGGGCCACGCCAACCGGTCCGCGCTGGTCCGCGTGCCCATGTACTCGCCCGGCAAGTCCTCGTCCCGGCGCGTGGAGATCCGCTCGCTCGACTCGGCGTGCAACCCGTACCTGGCGTACGCGGTGATCCTGGCCGCCGGCCTCAAGGGCATCGAGAAGGGCTACGAGCTGCCCCCGCCCGCCGAGGACGACGTGTGGTCGCTCACCGACCGCGAGCGCCGCGCCGCCGGGTACGACAACCTGCCGCAGAACCTCGGCGAGGCGCTGACCGAGATGGAGAACTCCGAGCTGCTGCCCGAGGCGCTCGGCGAGCACGTCTACGACTTCTTCCTGCGCAACAAGCGGACCGAGTGGGACGCGTACCGCCGCAGCGTGACGCCCTACGAGCTCCGCACCCTGCTGCCGGTCCTGTGAGGGAGGCACCCGTGCGGGTGGTCCACACCGAGCACTCGGAGAAGCTAGGTTTGCAGACCGTGACCGAGATGCCCGCGCGTCCGGAAGCCCGGCCCACGTTCATCGCGTGCACGGTGGCCACCGCCGCCGAGCTGCCCGCGGTGAAGGTGCTGTCCAGCTCGTTCCTCGCACACCACCCGCAGGCCCGGTTCCTGGCGCTGGTCGTGGACGCCCTGCCGGAGAACTCCGGACCCGGCCTCGTGACCCCGGCCGACCTGGGCGTGCCCGCGGCGGAGCTGGCCGAGCTGGCCACCGGCTGCACCGCCGCCCAGCTCTGCGGCCTGCTGCGCCCCAAGCTGCTCGAACAGCTCCTCGGGCAGGGCGTGCCGGTGCTGTACCTCGACCCGTGGGTGCACGTGCTGGCGCCGCTGACCGACCTGGTCGACGAGGCCGTCCGCCGCGGTCCGCTCGTGCTGCTGCCCAGGTCGCTGCGGCCCCTGCCGGACGACGGCCTGCGCCCGACGCCCGCCGACCTGCTGGAGAAGGGCGTCTTCGACCCCGGTTTCCTGCTGGTCGCGCCCGGCGCGCAACCGTTCCTCCAGTCGCTGGGCGAGCAGCTGCGCCGCAACCCCGAGGCGACCAAGGCCGTCCTCGACACCGCGCCCGCCCTGGTCAACCTGCACGTGCTGCGCAACGCCACGGTCGGCCTGTCGGTGTGGAACGCGCCGCAGCGCGACCTGCACCGCAGGCCCGACGGCACCCTCACCACCATCGGCGAGCCGCTGCGCAGCGTCCACTTCGCGGGCTTCGACCCGCAGCGCCCGTGGTTGCTGTCGGCCGAGTTCGCCGACCGGCCCCGCGTGCTGCTGTCGGAACACCCGCAGCTCGCCGAGCTGTGCACCACCTACCGCGCCGAGCTGGTGCGCAAGGGCCACACGCCGCAGCGGGTCCGCTACGGCTTCGGCCAGCTCCCGGACGGCACCCTGATCCCGGAAGCCCTCCGCGCCGCCTACCGCGAGGCCGCCCGCGCCCGCGAGGGTTCCGCGTTCAGCCCGACCGGCTGGGCGGCCGCCCCGGCCGACGCCCAGGTGAGCGTCCCGGTCGAGCCCGAGCCCGCCGTCCCGGCCGACGCGGAGTCGATCACCGGCGACCTGACGTCCCCGGTGGTCGCCGAACAGGCCCCAGCCGACGAGGTCCCGACCGACGAGGTCCCGACCGACGAGGTCCCGACCGACGAGGTCCCGACCGACGAGGTCCCGACCGACGAGGTCCCGACCGACGAGACCCCGACCGAGGAGACCCCGACCGAGGAAGTCCCCGCGGACGGGCCGCCTGCCGAGGAGACCGCCGAGCAGGCCCAGGCACCCGCCGAACCCGCCGCCGCCGAAACCGCCGCGGAGTCCGAGGCCGTCGATCCCGAGGCCCCGGCAGAAACCCCCGCCGCCCCCACCCACGCGACCGGAGCGCCCACGACCCCGGCACCGGCGGCGGGCGGTTCCACGGAGCGCCGGTCGTCCGGGATCACCCCGCCCCCCGCGTTCGGCGCGGACGGCGGCGCGGCGTTCGTGGCCTGGGCCTCCGAGCCCGAGACCGGCCTCACCGGCAGCACGCGCTGGGCAGCCGCCCTCTGGCGGTCCGACCCGGCCCTGCGCACCCAGTTCCCCGACCCGTTCGGCGCGGACGGCACGGCGTTCCGCGACTGGTGCGCCGGCGTCGGCGTGGAGACCGGCAGGCTCCCGGTGTCCGCCGTACCCCGCGCGCACGCCGAAGCGGCCGTCCTGCACGACCAGCTCGGTGTCACCGTCCTCGGCACCGGCCCGGTCGCCGAACTCGTGCTCGCCGCCGCCCGTGCCTCCGGCCTGCCCACGTCCACCACCGCCGGCTACCCGGTCGTCGTGCGCGTCGGCACCGCCCGCGCCGTCCCGGAGAGCAGGTTCGTCGTCGACTACGTCCTCGACGACGACCTGCACGGCGACGCGAACGAGGTGTGGGTCCCCTCCGAGACCACCCGCGCCGCCCTGGAACGCGCCGGCGGCCCGACCGTCCGCGTCCTGCCGCTCCCGGTCCTCGACGCCGACCCGCGCGAACCCGCATCACACGACGGTGTCGTCTTCGGCGCGCTCGCCGATCACTCCGTCGACCGCGCGGGCAACGTGCTCGGCGCCGTGTCGGCGTTCCTCACCGCCTTCCCCGACCGCGCGGACGTCGTGTTGCGCGTCGAGGTCAGCCACGCCAGGAACCACCCGGAGGCCGACGAGCGCCTCCGCCTCGCCACCGCCGCCGACCCGCGCATCCGGCTGGTCGACGACCTCGGTGACGTCGACTGCCTCGTGCTCCTGCACCGCGGCGGCGCGGACGACCGCATCGCCGGGACCCTGGCCCGGCACGCCGTCCGCGGCACGCCCGTCCTCACCTCCCGGCACGGCGCGGTCGCCGAGCTGTTCGACAAGAACGCCGCGATCTTCGTGCCGTGCCGCCAGGGCGTCGAACCCGACGTCCAGGCAGCGGCGAAGCTCATGCGCGCCCTCGCCAAGGACCTCGGCACCGCCATCGCCATCGGGGCCGCGGGCCGGGAGCACGTCCTCGCCACCCGCGGCACCGCGCAGGTCGGGGAGCTCCTGCGCGAACGCGTCGAGCACGCCTACCGGGGCTGGCGCGCCCGCCGCGCCAAGCCGGTGCCGCCCGCCGACCCGCTCAAGGCGCTGCACTCCGCGAAGCACGCCCTGCTGCGCCAGCCGGACGTCGGCACCGCCAGCCGCACCCCCATGGCGCCGCAGCTGCGCAAGATGGTGCTGCGCGTGCTCGACCACTACGACAACCACATGCGCGACGTGCTCAGCACCCTGGTCGACGGGGTGGAGCGCTCGGTGGCCGAGGTCGTCCGCCGGCAGGACGACATCACCGGCGGCGTCGGCCTGGGCGAGCTGGAGGTGCTGCGCGCCGAGATCGAGCAGCACGCCGAGGACCAGGGCCACCTCGCCGACCAGCTCCTCGGCGTGGACGACGGCGTGGTCCGGGTCCGCGCGGACATGGCCGGTCAGGGGCGCAGGCTGCGCGAGATCGAGGATGCCGTCGTCGCCGAGGCCGCCAAGCGCGCCAAGCAGGGCGACGCGCTCGCCCAGCGCATCGACAAGCTCGCCGTCGCGCTCGAACGCACCCTCGACCGGATCGACTCGCTGGAGTCGAAGGTCGTCGACGTGCTGCGGTCGCGCGACAACAAGCTGGAGCACGGGCTGCGCACCGCCAACCAGGCCCAGCAGACGGCGGACGCCCTGCGCCGCGTCGTCGTGCGCGAGCACGAGCGGCACAGCGACGCCGTGCCGCGCAGCTCGCTCGTCCTCACCGACGTGGGCCTGCTGCGCCTGCCGTCGGACGACGCGCTCATGCTGCCGATGCTGTCGAGCAACGGGGTGTGGGAGACCGAGCTGTCGGAGCTGATCGACTCCGTCGTCGAACCGGACGGCATCTTCGTCGACATCGGCGCCTACATCGGCTACCAGACCGTGCGCATGCTCAGCCGGTTCGGCTCGGGCGGAGCGGTCGTCGCGGTCGAGCCGTGCCCGTCCGCGCGGGCGCTGCTCCAGCACAACGTGACCGTGAACCTGCCCGAGCGCGTCGCGCAGCAGCTCGTCCTGGTCGACGCCGCCGCGTGGGAGAGCAGCGGCGAGCTGGCGACCCAGCCCGCGCTCACCGGAGGGGTGTCGGTGGCCGCCGTGCCGGACGACGCACCCGAGGACCTCGCGAAGGTCCGCGCCACCCGGCTCGACAAGGAGCTGGAAGCCGTGCCGCTGCTCCAGGGCCGCAAACTTTCAGTCGTTCGTGTGGACGCACCCGGCCGTGGTCACCGTGCGCTGGCCGGACTGGTGCGCCTGCTGCGCCGGGACCGCCCGCACGTGTTCCTCGACTTCTCGGCCACCGCGACGGAGGGCTTCGGCGACGATCCGGTCACGGTGCTCAAGGAGTTCCGCATCTGGGGCTACGACCTGGTGCCCGTGGCGACCCGCAAGCCGGCGTCGCCGGAGCAGATCGTGGCGGCGATGGAGGGCCTGCGGAGCATCCCGCTGTGGCTGCGACCGCGCCCCGTGCAGGCCAAGGCGCCCGGCCCGCAGGTGTCCGTACCCCTCCGGCACCCCGCTGACCAGGCGATTTGACTTCCGCGAAGGTCATGAGTAACTTTTACCGAGTCGCCAGCAAGACCCCCGGAACAAGCGGTTGACACCGCGAATCGGGCCGGGTAGAGTTCTGCGGCGTCAAGCTGCCAGAAGCGAACAAGCAGTGCAGAGCGCTGTC
>NZ_NSDM01000034.1 GCF_030852425.1 Saccharothrix longispora | reverse complement strand
GTGGTGGTCGTCGGCTCCGTGGTCGTGGTGGTCGGGTCCGTGGTGGTCGTCGTGGGGTCGGTCGTCGTCGTGGTCGTCGTGGTGGTGGTCGGCGTGCTCGGCCGCACGGTGAACTCGTGCAGCAGCGTGTCCTGGCCGGGGTTGAGCGTGCACGGCGAGGTGAACGTGCCCAGGCCGGTCTCGGTGCCGTCGGCCCTGAGCGGCGTCAGGGTCGTCTCGAAGTCGCCGATCGTGATGGTCGTGCGGCCCGCGTTGGGGAAGGTCACCGGCGGGGTGCTGCCGGTGGCGATGGTGTCGAACGGCCCGGAGGCGGGCACGTTCGTCCTGGCCACGACCAGGTCCGGCACGATGTCGATGGTGGAGCCCGCGTTGTCGATCGTGGTCCGCGCCTTCGCGGTGCCCTCCACGGTCGCCGCGCCCACCAGCGCCAGGCCCTGCGTGGCCAGGTCCGGCACGGTGGCGGTCGCGGTGACCCGCGTCGCGGGTGTCTCCTCGCCGACCGCGGGGTTGTCGGGCAGGTCCTCCACGACGATCCGCACGCTCATGTCCTGCGCGCCGATCAGCGGGAACGGGCAGTTGTAGACCAGCGTCAGCTCCGCCGTCGCGGCGCTGCCGACGCCCGCGCCGAGCAGCGCCGAGCCGCCGACCACGACCGCGCTGAGGCCCGCCGCGGCCACCCGGTGTCGCACTCTCATGTCAGGTTCTCTCCTGGGAACGACCCGGGCGGGCCGGCGCGTGCGCGCCGACCCGCCGGGTGGGGGTGGGGGTCACTTCCTGGCGATGGTCAGGTCGAGCGTGTTGCCGGGACCGGGGATGCTGGTGTTGACGACCGGCGTCACCAGGCCGCAGCCCTCGAACCTCGCGATCGAGTAGCTGCCGGTGAGCCCGCCGCCGTTCAGCGGGTCGAAACCGGGCTTGGAGACGAGGTCGATGACGCTCGGCGTCACCGTGGCGCACCGGTCGGTCGGCTTCACGACCTGGATGCCCAGGACCCGGACGTCGGTCAGCCGGATGCCGGCGGTGGTCCGCGCGGCCACCGCGCCGGCCGTGATGGTGCCGGTGGTCCTGCCCTGCGGGACCAGTCGCACGGTCGCCGTGGTGGGCACGAGGCCGAACAGCTTGAAGTTGCCCCGGGCGTCCGGCAGCGCGAGGTCCCCGGCGAACGTGCCGCCGAGCAGGTCGACCTCGGTGGCCAGGGTGCCCGGTCCGAGCGGCAGGTCCGAGCCGAGCTTCTTGACGGTCGACGTGCCGGTGACGTCGTAGGTGATCTCCAGCGGCTCGTTCGGCGGGGCCGTGGTCGTCGTCGTGGTCGTCGGCTCGACCGTGGTGGTCGTCGTCGTGGTGGTGGTGGTGGTCGTCGTGGTCGGGTCCGCCGCGGGGGCGACGGTGAACTCGTGCAGCAGGGTGGTCTGGCCCGGCTTGAGCGTGCAGTCGGACGTGAACGTGCCCAGGCCGGTCTCGGTGCCGTCGGCCTTGAGCGGCCTCAGGGTGGTGCTGAAGTTCCCGATCGAGATGGTCGTGCGGCCCGCGTTGGCGAAGGTCACCGGCGGGGTGCTGCCGGTCGCCACGGTGTCGAACGCCCCGGACGCGGGCACGTTCGTCCTGGCCACCACCAGGTCGGGCACGATCTCCAGCGGCGTGCCCGCGTTGTCGATCGTGGTCCGCGCCTTCGCGGTGCCCTCCACGGTCGCCGCGCCCACCAGCGCCAGGCCCTGCGTCGCCGTCGGCGGCACCGTCGCGGTCGCGGTGACCCGCGTCGCCGGCGTCTCCACGCCGACCACCGCCGAGTCCGGCAGGTCGGCCACGTCGATCTTCACGCTCATGTCCTGCGTGCCGATCAGCGGGAACGGGCAGCTGTAGACCAGCGTCAGGCTCGCCTCGGCGGCCTGACCGGCCCCGACGCCCGCGAACGCGACGGAGCCGACCACCGCCGCCGCGACCGCGAGTCCGCCGAACGCCGTCCGACCAGTCCGTTTCAGCATGTGCTTCTCCTCGTCGAGAGCAGTGCGAAAACACGAATCGCATGGCTACTGGTCGGTAAACTAGCTTTGGGTCGACACCCTCTGCAAGCATTGTCCGAGCATTTCTCGCACAGTGTCAGAAAGGGTATAAAAACTGCGGAGAAGTTTGTCACCCGCATGACAAATCACTTCTGGGGCTTGTGTCCGGGAAGTGGCGGAAGTACTTTGCGGAGAAAGAGCGGAGGTGTTCGTGAGAAGCGCGCTGGTGGTCCTCGCGGCGGTCGCCGCCCTGCTTGGCGCGCTGCCCGGGCCCGCCTGGGTGGTGCGCCGGCCCGAGTCGCCCGCCCCGGCGCGCGCGGCGGGCATCACGATCACCTACCGCGTGGACGCGGTGAGCCGGATCGCCCGGCTCGGCTCGGACCTCGCCATCGGCCCCGGCACCCTGGTCGCCGAGATCGACCTGGTCGAGGGCACGATCGTCGGCGACCTGTGGCTGCCACCCGCCTACGGCTACTTCATCGTGTTCGGCTTCGTGCCGAACACCGCGCGCACCGACCTCGTCCCGGTCGGCAAGGTCACCGGCCGCATCCGGGAGGGCGAGATCACGGCGCACTCCGACCTGACGATCAGGCTCGGCGAGGTCACGGTGGACTCGCAGCCGCTCGACGTGGGGCAGGCCTGCGAGACGACCGCGCCCGCGGGGGTCGACCTCGCCGGCCCGTTCGACCTCCACGTGATCAGGATGAAGTCCGTCTACACGATCCCGCCCTTCGGCGGCTGCCGGGGGCGCGAGGACCTCGACCCGCTGATGACCGGTCTCGTCTCCGGACCGGACAACCTCCTCGACCTCACGCTGACGGCCCAGCTGTGAGCAGCCGCAGCGCCCGCAGGGCGATGCCCATGTCGAACAGCGCGTCCGGGTCGTGCAGCTTCTCCCCGAACAGCTCCTCCAACTGCCGCAACCGGTAGCGCACGGTCTGCGGGTGCACGGCGAGGCTGGACGCGACCTCCGGCGCGCTGCCCCGGGTCTCGACCCACGCGGTCATCGTCTCCCGCATCCGCTGCTGCTGCTTGGCCGTCAACCCCTCCAGCGGCGCCAGCGCCCGCTTCACCAGCTCGTGCACCAGGTCCTCGTCGGCGAGCAGCAGCAGCGTGGACAGGTGCTCGCCGGTGTCCACCATCGGCTTGTCCGGGATCACGCCCGACTGGATCAGCGTGATCGTGCGCCGGGCCCAGCGCAGCGACTGGCGGGCCGACACCAGCGGCACGACCGGCCCCACCGCCGCCCGCCACCCGCCGAGCTTGTGCTCCAGCGCGACCAGCTGCCGCTCGGGGTCGGTGAGCAGCAGGCACGGCTCGCCGCCCTCCAGGTCCATCAGGATGTCCTCGTGCAGCACCGGTATCGGCAACTGGTGCTGGTCGGTGCGCCGTTCCAGCGCCACCACCAGCACCTTCTCCGGCAACGGCCAGCGCGCGGCCTCGGCGAGGTCGGCCAGCGCGTTCGGGTGGTAGCCGGGTTCGCCGAGGATCAGCTCCAGCAGCCGCTTGCGCCGGCGCTGCAACGCGCCCGCGTGCCGGGCCTGCGCCTCGGCGTAGCCCTCCATCGAGCGCAGCGACAGCTCGTCGATGTAGGCGAAGATCGCCTCGGCGATCAGGCACATCGTCGCCAGCGGCACCCGCTCCGTCTGGCCGAACTCCGAGATGCGCCGCCACGCCACGCGCGCGCCGATCCGGTAGGCGGTCTGGAGCAGGTCGAGGCTGCGGCCCGCGCTGACCTCCAGCTTGCCGAGCAGTCGGAACAGCTTGGCGCGGTCCTCCCGCTCGGCGGTCGGGTCGACCATCCGGTCGATGAACTGGTGGATCGCCTGCTCCACGCCCTCCACCACCACCTGGCCGAACATGCCCTCCAACTTCTGGGAGTACTCGGCTATCTGGTGCTGGATCTCCCGGACCATGTCGACGGCGACGTCACCGGCCCGCGCGCGGAACTTCGGCGCGAGGTCGGCGGGCAACTGCTCCCAGAGGTCCGAGTTGCCGATGAGTGGTAACTCGGGGGCCGTGAGTTCTCCGGTTCTGTTCATGCTGTCCGCCCACCACCAAACGATTGGGTGTGATTCCGAACACTGTATTTTTGATCATGAAAACCTGTCAACAGGCACCGTGGCCAGGCACCGGGGCGGCCCAGTGCGACATCGGGCGCGGTGCTCCAACCGGCCCACGCGACCACCTCCGATTCGTCGACGGTGGGGCCATTGGTAGCCGCAACGTCCGCCGGGACGCCAGTGCCGGCCCGGATTTTTGTATCCAGGTGAGTGTTCCGGAAAAAGTTTTTGTCACGCCCGTGACAAGCAATTCGAATGCTTGTGCCCGGCGGAGCGGATGAGTAACGTACTCGCCGGTAACAGGTAACTGGGAAACCTGCACAATCCCTTTCCGGAGAATACTCGTGGCATTGCGACGGCGCTTGTCGGGGCTGCTCTTCGCCGCTCTCCTGGTGGCGTTGTGCGGGTTGTCGGTCGCCACCTACCAGAAGGCCTTCACCCCTCGGGTGACCGTTCTGCTGCGCACCGACCACGTGGGCAACCAGCTCCAGTCCGAGTCGGACGTGAAGCTGCTCGGCGTGCTCGTGGGCGAGGTGCGCGCCATCCGGTCCCGCGGTGACGGCGCCGAGGTCGAGCTGGCACTGCACCCCGACCAGGTGGACCTCATCCCGGCCAACGTGTCGGCCCGCCTGCTGCCGAAGACGCTGTTCGGCGAGCGGTTCGTCAGCCTGGAGGCGCCCCACGACCCGAGCGGCCCGATCGCCGAGGGCGCCGTCATCGAGCAGGACCGCACCTCCGCCGCGATCGAGCTGGAACGGGTGCTCACCGACCTGCTGCCCACGCTCCAGGCGGTGCGGCCGGACAAGCTCGCCTCCACGCTCACCTCGATGGCGCGGGCGCTGGAGGGCCGGGGCGAGACCCTGGGGCAGACGATCGTGAAGCTCGACGCCTACCTGCGCGAGCTCAACCCGCAGCTGCCCGTCCTCACGGCGGACATCGCGAAGTTCGCCGACGTCGCCGACGTCTACGCCGACGCCGGACCCGACCTCGTGCGGGCGCTGAAGGACGCGACCGCGGTCAGCCGCACGCTCGCCGAGCAGCGGGCCGACCTCGACGCCGTCTACAGCAGCCTCACCACCGCCTCGGCCGACCTGACCGGCTTCCTGCGCGACAACGGCGAGGTCGTCGTCGGGCTCGCCGACCGCTCGCGACCCACCGTCGAGCTGCTCGCCACCTACTCGCCCGAGTTCCCGTGCGTGCTGAGCGCGGTCAACGCGATGCGCCCGCGCATGGACGAGGTCCTCGGCAAGGGCACCGACCAGCCGGGCGTGCACGCCGAGGTCACCGTGGTGCCGCCGCGCGAGGGCTACGTGCCGGGCCGCGACGACCCGGTCCTGCGCCGGGGCGGCGAGCCGCACTGCCCGGCCGGACCGGTCAACGCCGTCGCGCCGGACCGGGTGCCCGGCTGGGCCGGCCTGCTGATGGGGGTCCGGTGAGGGACACCGCCGCGCCGCTGACCAAGTTCCTCGTGTTCGTCGTCGTCACGGTCGCCGCCACCGGGTTCCTCGCGGCCACCATCGCGGGCAGCCGGGTCGGCTCCACCACCGACTACACCGCCCGGTTCACCGACGTCACCGCCCTGACCGAGGGCGACGACGTGCGGATGTCCGGGGTGAAGGTCGGCCAGGTGGAGTCCCTGACCCTGGTGGACGGCGAGCTGGTCGACGTCGGCTTCTCGGTCGCCGACGGCCGGACGCTGTCCGCCGACGTCACCGCCACCATCAAGTACCGCAACCTGGTCGGCCAGCGGTACGTCGCGCTGGAGCAGCCCGCCGGCCGGATGGGGGAGGCGCTGCCGCGCGGCGGGCTCATCCCGGTCGAGCGCACCGTGCCCGCCCTCGACCTCACCACCCTGTTCAACGGGTTCAAGCCGCTGTTCCAGGCGCTGAACCCGGAGGACGTCAACACGCTGTCCCACGAGATCGTCCAGGTCCTCCAGGGCGAGGGCGGCACGGTCGAGAGCCTGCTGGCCCACACCGCGTCGCTCACCACCACCCTCGCCGCCAAGGACGAGGTGATCGGCGACGTCGTCGCGAACCTCAACGCGGTGCTGGAGACGGTGAACTCGCGCGACGACCGGTTCGGCTCGCTGCTGACGTCCCTGCGGCAGCTCGTGTCCGGGTTCGCCGCCGACCGCGAACCCATCGGCAACGCCATCACCGGCCTGGCCGCCCTGAGCGACAGCACCGCGGCCCTGCTGGAGCAGGGCCGCCAACCGCTCAAGGACGACATCGCCGCCCTCGGCCTGCTCGCCGGCAACCTCGGCGACGCGCCGGAGCTGGAGCCGTTCGTGCGCAACCTGCCCGTCAAGTTCGACGCGATCGGTCGCACCGCCTCCTACGGCTCGTGGCTGAACTTCTACCTCTGCTACGCCTCGTCCGAGGCGGAGCCCGCACCCGGCGGGGCGCCGGTCGGCCTCCCGGTCACCGAATCGAGGTGCCGCCGATGACGCGCAGACCGGCGCTGCTCGGGGCCGTCGGGCTCCTGGTCGTCGCCCTCGCCGCCACGCTCGCCTTCTTCCTGGAGGACCTGCCGTTCCTCGGCGGCGGCCGGGAGCACACCGCCGACTTCGCCGAGGCGGCCGGCCTGCGCGTGGACGACGAGGTCCGGGTGGCCGGCCTGAAGGTGGGCGCGGTGACCGACGTCGGGTTGCACGACGGCCGGGTGCGGGTGGCGTTCCGGGTGTCCGGCGTCGAGCTGGGCGACCGCAGCCGCGCCGAGATCCGCATCAAGACCCTGCTCGGGCAGAAGTACCTGGCCGTCGACCCCGAGGGCCGCGACCCGCTCACGGAGACCATCCCGCTGGAGCGCACCACCTCGCCCTACGACGTCGTCGACGCGTTCAACGGGCTGTCCACCACCCTCACCGAGATCGACACCGACCAGCTGGCGCAGAGCTTCCAGGTGCTCGGCGACACCTTCCGCGACTCGCCGGAGCACGTGAGGCAGGCGCTCGACGGCCTGTCGGCGCTGTCCAGGACCATCTCCAGCCGGGACGAGCAGCTCGCGTCGCTGGTCGCGGGCGCGAACAAGGTCACCGGGGCGCTCGCCGACCGCACCACCGACTTCGCCGCGCTCATCACCGACGGCAACCTGCTGCTGGAGGAGGTCGGCCACCGCCGCGACGCCATCGCGAAGCTGCTCGACGGCACGCGCGAGATGTCCCGGCAGCTCTCCGGCCTCGTCGCGGACAACTCCGAGCAGCTGCGGCCCGCCCTCGAACAGCTCGAACGCGTCACCGACGTGCTGCGGGACAACCAGGAGGCGCTGGAACGGGGCCTCGCGCTGGCCGGACCGTACTACCGCGTGCTCAACAACGCGCTCGGCAACGGCGAGTGGGTCGACACCTACGTGTGCGGGCTGGTCGCGCAGCCCGGCGGCGGGCGCGACTGCGCACCGGGAGGCCGCTGATGTTCGTCCGGACCAGGAACCACCGGCGGGTGGTCGTCGGGCTCGCCCAGGCCCTCGTGCTGGTGCTCGTGGCGGTGGTCGCCGCGTGGTGGGTCTTCCTGCGCCCCGCCGCGACCCGCGTCACGGCCTACTTCACCGCCGCGGTCGGCGTCTACGAGGGCTCCGACGTGCGCGTCCTCGGCGTGCGCGTCGGCCAGGTCGTCGGCGTGCTGCCCGAGGGCGGCTCCGTCCGGGTCGACCTGGAGCTGGACCACGGCGTGGACGTGCCCGCCGACGCCCGCGCCGTCGTCGTCTCGCCCACCATCGTCGCGGACCGGTACGTGCAGCTCACCCCCGTCTACACCGGCGGCGACCGGATGGCGCCCGGCGCGGTGATCACCAGCGCCCGCACCGCGGGCACGGTCGAGCTGGACGAGCTGTACGCCAGTCTCGACAGCCTGCTCACCGCGCTCGGCCCGAACGGCGCCAACCGCCAGGGCGCGCTGTCCGACCTGCTGCGCACCGGCGCGGCGAACCTCGACGGCACCGGCGGCCCGCTCGGCGAGTCGATCCGGCAGCTCGCCGACGCGGCCAGGACGCTCGCCGGGTCCCGCGAGGACCTCTTCGGCACGGTGGACAACCTCCAGGCGTTCACCGGGGTGCTCGCCGCCGACGACGAGCAGGTGGGCAGGCTCGCCGACCAGCTCGCCGACGTGTCCGGGTTCTTCGCCGCCGAGCGCGACGACCTGGGCACGGCGCTGGGCGAGCTGGCGGGCGCGCTGGAGCAGGTGCGCACCTTCGTGCGCGACAACCGCGAGCGGGTCCGGTCCGGTGTGGACGACCTCGCGGTGCTCACCGGTTCCCTGGTGCGGCAGCAGCAGTCGCTCGCCGAGGTGCTCGACGTGGCGCCGGTCGCGCTGCACAACGTGGTCGGCGCCTACGACCCGGCGACCGGCACGCTCAACGCGCGCGCCAACCTCAACGAGTTCGTCGCCGACCTGCTGAGCGTGCCGGGGGGTGCGCGGTGAAGCGGCTCCTCGCGGTGGCCTGCGTGCTGGTCCTCACCGGCTGCTCGACCATGCCGAGCGCCTACGACCTGCCGCTGCCCGGCGGCGCGGACCTCGGCGACCGGCCCTACCGGGTGGTCGTGGAGTTCGACGACGTGCTCGACCTCGTGCCGCACGCCGGGGTGAAGGTGGACGACGTCGCGGTCGGCAAGGTCGAGGACATCGGGCTGTCCGAGGACGGCTCCACGGCCCTCGTGCGGGTGGCCGTGCGCGGCGACGTGCTGCTGCCCTCGAACGCCTTGGCCCGGCTGCGCCAGTCCAGCCTGCTGGGCGAGAAGTACGTGGAGCTGGCCCCGCCGGCGCAGCGCTCGACGACGCCCCTGGTGGACGGCGCGGTCATCCCGGTGACCCGGACCAACCGCAACCCCGAGGTGGAGGAGGTGTTCGGCGCGCTGTCCATGCTGCTCAACGGCGGCGGCATCGGGCAGATCCGGGACATCTCGCGGGAGCTGGGCGCGGCGCTGTCCGGCAACGAGGCCGCCGCCCGGTCGCTGCTGTCCACAGTGGACGGGTTCGTGGGCGCGCTCGACGGGCACAAGGACGAGATCACCCGCGCGCTCGACGGCATGGACCGGCTCGCGTCGTCCCTGGAGTCCCGCAAGGCCGACATCGGCGAGGTGCTCGACGGGCTGGAACCCGGCCTGAGGGTGCTGCACGAGCAGCGCGGTCAGCTCGTCGGCCTGCTCGACTCGCTGGACCGGCTGTCCTCGGTCGCGACCGACGTGGTCGACCGCAGCCGCGAGGACCTGGTCGCCGACCTGAAGGCCCTGGAGCCGACGCTGCGCACGCTCGCCGAAGCCGGTCAGGACCTGCCGCAGTCCCTCGAACTGCTGCTCACGTTCCCGTTCACCGACGCCGTGCTCGACGGCATCAAGGGCGACTACCTCAACACCTACCTCACGCTGAAACCCGGAGGACGTCGATGACCACCCGCCGGGTGCGCGTGCGGATCGCGCTGTTCACCGTCATCGCGCTGCTCGGCGTCAGCTACGTCGGCGCGGAGTACGCCGGGCTGGTCGTCGTGGACGACGGGTACGCGGTGCGCGTGGAGCTGGCCCGCACCGGCGGCCTGTTCACCGGCGGCGAGGTGACCTACCGGGGCGTGCCCGTCGGCAGGGTCGGCCCGATCCGGCTGGTCGACCGCCGGGTGGAGGTCGAGCTGCGCATCACGGCCGGCGCGCCGCCGATACCGGCCGACCTGGAGGCAGTGGTGGCCAACCGGTCGGCGGTCGGCGAGCAGTACGTGGACCTGCGTCCGCGCGGTGCCGACGGGCCGTACCTGGTGGACGGCTCGGTCATCCCCGAGTCGCGCACCAGGCTGCCCCTGCCCGTCGAGAAGGTGCTGACCGACCTGGACGAGCTGGCCCGCTCCGTGCCGGTGGACTCGCTGCGCACCGTCGTCGACGAACTCGACCAGGCCCTGCGCGGCACCGGCCCGGACCTCCAGGTGCTGCTCGACGCCACCACGCGGTTCATCGAGACGGCGGGGGAGCACCTGCCGCAGACCACGCGGCTGCTCAACGACTCGGCGACCGTGCTCCAGACCCAGCTCGACCACTCGGCGGCGATCGACTCGTTCGCCGACAGCGCCCTGCTGGTCGCCGAGCGCCTGCGCGCCTCCGACGGGGACCTGAGGCGCGTCATCGCCGCCGCACCGGGAGCCGCCACCGAGGTCAGCGCCCTGCTGCGCGACTCGGGGCCGAACCTCGGCGTGCTGCTGTCCAACCTCCTGACCACCGCGGACGTCCTGGTCACCCGCCAGGGCCAGCTGGAGCAGGTGCTGGTGACCGTGCCGGACGCCGTCTCGGTGGGCGCGTCGGCGGTGCGCGGCGGCCAGGCGTCGTTCGGCCTGGCACTGACCTTCTTCGACCCCCCGCCGTGCCACGCGGGCTACGAGGGCACGCGGAAGAAGACCGGCCTCGACACCTCGGCGGGCGAGTTCGACACGGGGGCGACCTGCGCCCTGCCCCGCGGCTCGGCCACCGGCGTGCGGGGCTCGCAGAACGCGCCCCGCTGACCCGCCGGACCGGGCCGCCGGTCAGACCGGGCTGACGTACAGCCACACGCCGTCCTCGCGGACGAAGCGGCTGTTCTCGTGCAGCACGTCCCGTGCGCCGCGAACCCGGCAGTGGGCGCGGAACTCCACGGTGCCCGTCGTCTGGAACAGCGTGCCGCCGGTGCGGCCCAGCACCTCCAGGCGGTTCCAGCGCTGCTCCGGGTCCAGCCCCAGCGACACCGGCCGGGTGGTGGGGTGCCAGGTGGCGAGCAGGTAGTCCTCGTCGCCCACCGCGAACGCGCTGTAGCGCGACCGCATGAGGGCCTCCGCGGTCGGCGGTTTCCTGCGGCCCTCGTGGAACGGGCCGCAGCAGTGCTCGTACGGGTCGCCCAGCCCGCACGGGCACGCGGTGCTCATTCGGGACCGTCGCAGGCGGTGCGACCGGACCGGGAGAGGCGCACCCACGCCAGGGCGTTCTCGGCCGCGCGGTCGCCGGCGGCGGCCTCGGCGGCGAGCGCCGCGTGCACCTGGTAGCGCAGCTCGGCGGGCGCGTCGGGGCGCAGGAGCAGGCTCGCGCGGATGTCCGGACTCGGGTCGTCGGCCAGCGCGGCGAGGGCCTCGGCGGGCATCGGTTCGGTCACCTGCCCAGGGTATAAGGAGCGGCCCGCCTCCCGACGACTGCCGAGGTCGGGGAAGCGGGCCGCTCCGGTGCGGGCTGTCACGGCATCAGGCGCACGCCGCACCGTTCACAGTGGGAGAAGAGAACGGTGGGGTGCCGCCGCTGAAGCTCGCGTTGTACCCGACGGTCGCGGTACCGCCGGTCGCGAGCCTGCCGTTCCAGGACGCGTTGACGACGCGCACGGTGTCGCCCGTGTCGGTCCACGTCCCGTTCCAGCCCTGGGAAACGGTCACACCGGGTGCGGAGAACGTCAACGTCCAGGAGTCGATCGAAGCACCCCGGTTCTCGATGACGATCTCGCCGCTGTAACCGCCGGACCACTGGTTGATCACGCGATGGCTCACCCGGCACCCGGTCCCCGCGGGTGGCGTGGTGGTCGTCGTCGTGCTCGTCGTAGTGGTCGTGGTCGTAGTGGTGGTGCTGGTGGTGCTGGACGTGCTCGTGGTGGTGCTGGTCGGGCCCGCGGCCATCGCCATGTCGTACGCGCGCTGCGGCACGAACTGGCCCGCGCCGGCGATGCAGCCGTCCGCCTCGCCCGGCAGCTTCACCCACAGGAACGCGGCGATCTGCGCGTCGCCGGTGTCGGTGGTGCTGGGCGTGCCGATCGCGCGCCCGGCCGGGTCGCACCACTCGCTGCCCAGCGGCCCGTTGCCGTTGCGGCTGGTGTCGACGACGGCCTTGAACCTGCTGTCGCCCAGGTTGTTCAGCACCGCCTTGGCGAACGCGACCTCGTCCCGGGTGTACCGGTAGTTCGACACGTTCGTGGCGATGCCGTCGGCGCTGTTGGCGATGTCCGCCCCGCGCAGCCGGTTCGCCGCCTCGGCCGGCGTGAGCCACGCCGAGTGGCCGATGTCGAAGTACACCTTCGCCTGCGACGACCCGGCCTTGAGCTTCTTGCCCGCGTAGGCCATCGACGCCTTGGTCTCGTTCTGCTGGCCCTCGCTCTGGCAGCTGCTCATGATCGGCAGCACGTCCGGTTCCAGGATGATCGACGCCGGGCGCCCGGCGAGACCGGCCGCGACCTCGTCCACCCACGCCCGGTACGCCTGGTGCGACGGGGCGCCGCCACCGCTGGCGCCACCGCAGTCGCGGTTCGGGATGTTGTAGACGACCATGATCGGGATCTTCCCGGCCGCCGCCGCCGCGCCGACGAACGAGTCGACCTGCGCGCGGACCTGCGAGGTGTTGGTCGTGGTGTACCACCGCGCCTGCGGCACGTTGGCGATCCGGTCGCGGATCACCGCGGCCCGCGAGTCGCCCGGGTTCTGCGCCACCCACCGCGCCGCGGAGGTGTCGGGCACGACGTAGAACGCGGAGTCGGCGGCCAGGGCGTTGGTCGCACCGCCGCCGAGCACGAGCGCCACCGCGCTCGCGACCAGTGCGCCGGACAACGCCGTCGCGGCGGCCAGCCTGCTCGTGGAGTGCGCGCGGTGGCCCTCGCGGTCGGGGCCGAGTGCTTGGGGAGAGTGCATCAGCAGGTCCTCGCAGCGTCGGTGCAACGGGGGTCTGACCGGACTGGGAGCGCTCCCAGGTGGCAGGACTGTAGCCACTGCGAAACCGTGCGGAAAAGGGGGTGTGACGCAGGGGTGTCCCCACGATTGCTCACGGTGCGTGCGCGAAAGCCCTGTTGAGGCGCATCTCAATCGGTCCTGCCCGCTGGAGTCCGTACTGTTCGACACCCTGGGTAACTGATGTGATGGCGTATTGCGCTGATCGGGTGAGCGTCGCAAGCATTGCGTCGACTGTGAAGTTGATGTCGAAAATCTGTCGAATTACGCCGGCGGGTCGATCGGCTTTGCGGCCGTTCGGACTGGAAGTGCCCGGAAATCGGACATCTCCGGCATCATGTCGGCCGCAGGTGCGGCAGGCGGGGGCGTTCGGGGGTGACTCTCCGGCGTCGAGGGCCGCCTTGCGGCATCCGGTCCATCGGCGGCGAACGTTTGGCCCACCAAGCGAGACCTGGTGAGGTCAACTTGTCAAGGGTTTGTGGTCGAACCCTCTTTTCACGGTGTTTCGATGCCGTTACAGTCCCGCACTGGGAGCGCTCCCAGAAACCTCCACCGCCCTGCCCCCCGGAGGAACCGCATGCGACGACGCATGTCCGGAGTGCTGATCGGCACGCTCGCCGTGCTGGTCAGCGCCGTGACCCCGACCCCGATCCAGGCATCGGCACAGGCCCCCGTCCAGGCCGACGCCGCGCCCGCGTTCAACTACGGCGAAGCACTCCAGAAGTCGATCTGGTTCTACGACGCGCAGCGGTCCGGCGACCTGCCGGCGGACAACCGGGTGAACTGGCGCGGCGACTCGGCGCTGCGCGACGGCGCCGACGTCGGCCTCGACCTGTCCGGCGGCTTCTACGACGCGGGCGACCACGTCAAGTTCGGCCTGCCGTTCGCGGCGAGCATGACCATGCTCGCGTGGGGCGCGGTGGAGAACCGGGGCGCCTACGAGGACTCGGGCCAGCTCCGGCACCTCCTCGCGAACCTCAAGTGGGGCACCGACTGGATCATCAAGGCGCACCCGAGCCCGAACGTCGTGTACGGGCAGGTCGGCGCGGGCGACGACGACCACAAGTGGTGGGGCGCCGCCGAGGTCATGCAGATGGCCCGCCCGTCCTACAAGGTCGACGCGTCCTGCCCCGGCTCGGACCTCGCGGGCGAGTACGCCGCCGCGATGGCCGCCTCGTCCATGGTCTTCCGGCGGTCCGACCCGACCTACGCGGACACCCTGCTGGCGCACGCGAAGCAGCTGTACTCCTTCGCCGACACCCACCGCGGCAAGTACAGCTCCTGCATCACCGACGCGGCGAAGTTCTACAACTCCCACAGCGGCTACCAGGACGAGCTGGTGTGGGGCGCCATCTGGCTGCACCGCGCCACCGGTGACGCGGCCTACCTGGCCAAGGCCAAGGCCGAGTACCCGAAGCTGTCCACCGAACCGCAGAGCACGACCCGGTCCTACCGGTGGACGATCGCCTGGGACGACAAGTCCTACGGCGCCTACGCGCTGATGGCGAAGCTGACCGGCGAGCAGCAGTACGTGGACGACACGAACCGCTGGCTGGACTACTGGACCACCGGGTACCAGGGCAACCGGGTCCGGTACTCGCCCGGCGGCCAGGCCGTGCTCGACACCTGGGGCTCGCTGCGCTACGCCGCCAACACCGCGTTCGTCGCGCTGACGCACGCCGACTGGCTGCGCGCCACCGACCCGGCGCGCGCCACCACCTACCACGACTTCGGCGTGCGGCAGGTGAACTACGCGCTCGGCGACAACCCGCGCAAGTCCAGCTTCGTCGTCGGCTTCGGCGCGAACCCGCCGCGCAACCCGCACCACCGCACCGCGCACGGCGCGTGGGCCGACACCATGCGGGAACCCGCCACCAGCAGGCACGTCCTGTACGGCGCGCTGGTCGGCGGCCCGAGCACGAACAACGACGCCTACACCGACGACCGCACCGACTACATCGCCAACGAGGTCGCGCTGGACTACAACGCGGGCTTCACCGGCGCGCTCGCCCGCCTCCACGCCGAGTACGGCGGCACGCCGCTCGCGGACTTCCCGGTCGCCGAGACCCCCGACGGCCCGGAGCTGACCGTGCAGGCCTCGGTCAACCAGAGCGCGCCCGGCTTCACCGAGGTGAAGTCGTTCATCCTCAACAGGTCCGCGTGGCCGGCCCGGGCGTTCACCGGCTCGCTGCGCTACTACTTCACCCTCGACGGCGCGACGACACCCGACCAGATCACCGTCACCACCAACTACAACCAGTGCGGCACGCCGAGCGCGCCCCGGCAGCACAGTGGCCAGGTGTACTACGTGGACGTGCCGTGCCCCGGCGTGTACCCGGGCGGGCAGTCCGCGCACCGGCACGAGGTGCAGTTCCGCATCACCAGCACGGGGACCTGGGACCCCGCCAACGACTGGTCCCACGAGGGACTGGGCTCCGGCAACACCGTCGCGCAGACCGACCGCCTCACCCTGGTGCAGGACGGCGCGGTGCTGTGGGGCCGCGAGCCCGGCCCGGCGGTGGTGGACCGCGAGGCGCCCACCGTTCCGGGTGGACTCACAGTGTCCGACGTCACCGGCAGCGGCGCGACGCTGCGCTGGACGGCGTCCACCGACAACGTCGGGGTGGTCGGCTACGACGTGCTCCGGGCGGACGGCACGATCGCAGGTGCCCCGGCCACCCCGGCGTTCCAGCTCACCGGGCTCAGCCCGGACACCGCCTACTCGTTCGCCGTCCGGGCCCGCGACGGCGCGGGCAACACGTCCGCGACCGGCGCGGTCGCGACCTTCCGGACCCGCTCCGCCGGCACCGGCCCCACCGGCTCGGTGGTCGCCCAGCAGCGCGGCGGCGGTGGCACGAGCGTCAACCAGATCGGCGTCACGCTCGCCGCCGTCAACCGGGGGACCGCGGCGGTCGACCGGTCGACGGTCACCCTGCGGTACTGGTTCACCCGGGACGGCGCCACCGCGAACCACCAGGTGTTCTGCGACTGGGCGGTGGTCGGCTGCGCGAACGTGCGCGCCACCGTCGTCACGCTCCCGACCGCGCGGCCCGGCGCGGACTCCTACCTCCAGGTCACCTTCGGCGCGGGGTCCCTCGCGCCGGGCGCGAGCACCGGTGACGTCCAGCTGCGGGTGGCCAAGTCCGACTGGTCGCCGTTCGACCAGTCGAACGACCACAGCTACCGCGCCACCACCGCGCTGGCCGACTTCGACCGGGTGACCGCCTACACCGGCACCACCCTCGCCTGGGGCGTCGAACCCTAGGCACGCAGACCCGGCACGGGGCGTTCTGCGCGCCCAGGCGTCCCGTGCCGAACCCAGCTCCCGCCCCACACCGCCGCCTTTTTGGAAGCTCGCGGGTCAACGGCTGATCCGTGCAGGAGGAGGACGCATGAGGTACCGCACCAGAGCGGGACGGTTGCGCACCGGACCGCTCGCGCTGATAGCCGCGGCAGCGACCGCCGCGGGTGTTATGCCGTTCGTCGCCCCCGTGGCGAACGCGGCCGTGACGTGCACGGTCAACTACCAGGTCACGAACCAGTGGCAGGGCGGCTTCGGCGCCAGCGTGGCCATCCGCAACCAGGGTGACGCGGTCAACAACTGGCGCCTCACGTGGACCTTCCCGAACGGACAGCGCGTCCAGCAGGGGTGGAGCGGCACGTTCAGCCAGAGCGGCTCGGTGGTCACCGTGGCCGCTCCGACCTGGTCACCCAACCTCGCGTCCGGCGCGCAGACCACGGTCGGCTTCAACGGCTCGTGGACCGGCAGCAACAACCCGCCGACCGACTTCGCGCTCAACGGCACGCCCTGCACCGGCCCGAACACCGCGCCGAGCGTGTCGCTGACCTCGCCGACGGCGGGACAGGCGTTCCAGAGCGGCGCGGCGATCGCGATGGCCGCGACCGCGGCGGACACCGACGGCAGCGTCGCCAAGGTGGACTTCCTGGCGGACGGCGTGGTCGTCGCGACCGACACCTCGGCGCCCTTCACGGGCTCGTGGACCGGTGCCGCGGTCGGCGAGCACGCCATCACCGCCCGGGCCACCGACGACAAGGGCGGGGTCGGCACGTCGACCGCCGTGGGCATCCGGGTCCTCGCGGGCCAGGCGGTCCAGGTCAGCCCGAACTCGCTGAGCGTCCGGCAGGGCAACACCGGCACGTTCGGCGTGTCGCTGGCGACCGCGCCGACGGCCAACGTCACGGTGGCGGTCTCCCGCTCCGCGGGCAGCACCGACCTCACGGCCGGTCCCGCGTCGCTGACCTTCACCCCGTCGAACTGGGCGACCAAGCAGAACGTCACGGTCACCTCGGCGGACAACGGCGGCGCCCTGGGCACGGCCACGTTCACGGTCAGCTCCACCGGCATCGCCCCGGCCACGGTCGAGGTGCGCGAGGTCGACGGCTCCGCGTCGGACTTCGAGCAGGCGTTCCTCGACCTGTACGCCAAGATCCACGACCCGGCCAGCGGCTACTTCCGGACGTTCCCGGACGGCCTGAAGGTCCCGTACCACTCGATCGAGACGCTGATGGTCGAGGCGCCGGACCACGGTCACCAGACCACGTCCGAGGCGTTCAGCTACTACCTGTGGCTGGAGGCCAGCTACGCCCGGATCACGGGTGAGTGGGCCTCGTTCAAGAAGGCCTGGGCCTCGATGGAGAAGTACATCATCCCGGCGACGGCCGACCAGCCGACGAACAACAAGTACGACCCGTCCAAGCCGGCGACGTACGCCCCCGAGCACCCGCGGATGGACCAGTACCCGTCCCAGCTCGACAGCAACGCGCCGGTGGGCCGCGACCCGATCGCGGCCGAGCTGAAGTCGGCCTACGGGACCGACGACATCTACGGCATGCACTGGCTGATCGACGTCGACAACACCTACGGCTTCGGCCGGTGCGGTGACGAGTCCGACGCGGCCCCCGCGTACATCAACACCTACCAGCGCGGCTCGTCGGAGTCGGTGTGGGAGACCATCCCGCAGCCGTCCTGCGACACGTTCGCGCACGGTGGCCCCAACGGCTACCTCGACCTGTTCACCAAGGACGCGAGCTACGCCAAGCAGTACAAGTACACCAACGCCCCGGACGCCGACGCGCGTGCGGTGCAGGTGGCGCTGCTGGCGCAGGAGTGGGCGACCGAGCAGGGCAAGGGCAGCGAGATCGCCCCGGAGGTCGCGAAGGCGGCCAAGATGGGCGACTACCTCCGCTACGCCATGTTCGACAAGTACTTCAAGAAGATCGGCAACTGCACCAGCCCGACCACCTGCCCCGGTGGCACCGGCAAGGACAGCGCGCACTACCTGATGTCCTGGTACTACGCGTGGGGCGGCGCCACCGACACGTCCGCCGGTTGGGCGTGGCGCATCGGTTCCGGCGCCTCGCACCAGGGTTACCAGAACCCCCTGGCGGCCTACGCGCTGGCGAACGTGCCGGCCCTGAAGCCGAAGTCGGCGACCGGCCAGCAGGACTGGGCCACCTCGATGACCCGCCAGCTGGAGATGCTGCAGTGGCTCCAGTCGGCCGACGGCGGCATCGCCGGTGGTGTCACGAACACGTGGGAAGGCTCGTACGGCCAGCCCCCGGCCGGCACGCCGACCTTCTACGGCATGTTCTACGACGCCCACCCGGTGTGGCGCGACCCGCCGTCGAACCGCTGGTTCGGCTTCCAGGCGTGGCAGATGGAGCGCACCGCCGCCCTGTACGAGATGACGGGCAACGCGGCGGCCAAGAAGATCCTCGACAAGTGGGTCCCCTGGGCCATCGCGAACACCACCGTCGGCGCGAACGGGGCGTTCCAGATCCCGTCCGACCTGGAGTGGACCGGCGCGCCGGACAACTGGAACGCCACCAACCCGGGCGCCAACGCGAACCTGCGCGTGCGGGTGCTCAACCACAGCCAGGACGTCGGCATCGCCGCGTCCTACGCCAAGACGCTCCTCAACTACGCGGCCGAGTCGGGCAACGCCCAGGCGAAGACCGTCGGTGAGGGCCTCCTGACGGCGCTGCTGGCGCACCGGGACGACAAGGGCATCGCGGTGCCCGAGACGCGGGCGGACTACAACCGCTTCGACGACACGTACAACACGTCGACGCGCGAGGGTCCGTACGTCCCGTCGGGCTGGTCGGGCACCATGCCCAACGGCGACCAGATCCGGCCGGGCGTCTCGTTCACCGACATCCGGTCCATGTTCAAGCAGGACCCGGACTGGCCGAAGGTCCAGGCCTACCTGGACGGCGGCCCCGCGCCGACCTTCACCTACCACCGGTTCTGGGCGCAGGCTGAGATCGCCACGGCGTTCCAGCTGCACGTGGAGCTGTTCGGGTAGGACCCAACCGAAGGTCGCCGTCACCCCCCTCACGACGTGGTGAGGGGGGTGTTCGGCGTGGTCACGACATCGCGTCTCGAATGTCGAACGCATTCGATTCGAACTCCTCGAATCGAAACATTCGCGAAACTTCGGTGTTGACTCGACTCGGAGACCTGTGCCACATTTTTGGCACCCCCCGCCGCTGAGCCGAACGGGGTGATCTCCGGTCACGAATCGAATCGTTTCGATTCACATACCTGGACATTCGACGAATTCGACGAGCGCGAGAGGTGTGCCGTGGACCCGCTGCCGTTCCGCGACCCGGGGCTCCCGGTGGAGACCAGGGTCGCCGACCTCCTCGGCCGGCTGACCGCCGAGGAGAAGGTGGCGATGCTCCACCAGCGGCAACCCGCCGTGCCCCGACTGGGCCTCGCCGAGTTCCGCACGGGCCTGGAGGCGCTGCACGGCGTGGCGTGGCTCGGCGAGGCCACCGTGTTCCCGCAGGCGGTCGGCCTGGGCGCGTCGTGGGACACCGACCTGGTGCGCCGGGTCGGCGAGGCGACCGGCGTCGAGGCGCGCGGCTTCCACCACCGCGACCCCGTCGCGCACGGCCTCAACGTGTGGGCGCCGGTGGTGAACCCGCTGCGCGACCCGCGCTGGGGCCGCAACGAGGAGGGCTACTCCGAGGACCCGGTGCTCACCGCCGAGATGGGCACGGCCTACGCCCGCGGCCTGCGCGGCGACCACCCGCGCTACCTGCGCACCGCGCCCACGCTCAAGCACTTCCTGGGCTACAACAACGAGGACGACCGCTGCACGACGTCGTCGGACCTGCGCCCCCGCGTGCTGCACGAGTACGAGCTGCCGTGCTTCCTCGGCCCGGTCGAGGCGGGTGCGGCGGTCGCCGTGATGCTGGCCTACAACCTGGTCAACGGCCGCCCCGCGCACCTCACGCCGCTGCTGGACGCCGAGTTGCGGCCGTGCGCACCGGACGGCCTGGCCGCGGTCAGCGACGCCTACGCGCCGTCGAACGTGGCCGGGGTGCAGGCGTACCTGCCCACCCACGCCGAGGCGCACGCCGCGATGCTCAACGCGGGCCTGGACAGCTTCACCGACCAGGACGCCGACCCGACGCTGACGATCGAGAGCGTCACCACCGCGATCGAGGACGGCCTGCTGGAGCAGGGGGTCGTCGACCGCGCCGTGGGCCGGGTGCTGGCGCTGCGGTTCCGGCTGGGCGAGTTCGACCCGCCCGACGGCGACCCCGCCGACGGCAACCCGTACGCGGCGATCACGTCCGACGTCATCGGCACGCACGGCGAGCTGGCGCTGGAGGCGGCGCGGCAAGCGGTCGTGCTGCTGCGCAACGACTCCTTCCTGCCGCTGCGGTCCGGCGTGGACCTGGCGGTCATCGGCACGCACGCGGACACCGTCTTCGAGGACTGGTACAGCGGCACCCTGCCCTACCGGGTGACCGTCCGCACCGGACTGGAGCAGTTCGCGACCGTCGCCCACCACGAGGGCGTCGACCGGATCGCGCTGCGCGCGGCGGACGGCCGCCACCTCGGGGTGCGCGGCGGCGTCGTCGGGCTCGGCGACCGGGCGCTGTTCGACCGGTTCGACTGGGGCGACGGGGTGTGGACGCTGCGGGACGTGGCGTCGCGCCGCTACCTCGGGGTGCGGCAGGACGGCACGCTGGTCGCCGAGGCCGTCACGCCCGGCGGCTGGGACGTGCGCGAGCTGTTCGAGCCGCGCCCCACCGACGACGGGGTCGTCCTGCGCAACAAGGTCCAGGGCACCGACATCGGTCCGTTCACCGTGGAGCTGGTCGTCGACGGGACCGCCGCCGCGGCCGAGCTCGCCGCCCGGGCCGAGGTCGCGGTCCTCGTGCTGGGCAACGACCCGCACGTCAACGGCCGCGAGACCCAGGACCGCACCACCCTGCGCCTGCCGAACCTCGACCTGGTCAGGGCGGTCCGCGAGGCCAACCCGAGGACCGTGCTGGTGCTGGTGAGCAGCTACCCGTACACCCTCGACGGCGAGGAGGAGCGGCTCCCCGCGATCGTGTGGACCGCGCACGGCGGGCAGGAGCAGGGCCGCGCCGTGGCCGAGGCGCTGTTCGGCGCGTACTCGCCGTCCGGCCGGCTGCCCCAGACCTGGTACCGCTCCGACGACGACCTGCCCGACGTGCTCGACTACGACGTCATCCGCGCGGGCAGCACGTACCTGTACTTCACCGGCGACCCGCTGTTCCCGTTCGGCCACGGCCTGGGCTACGCGACGTTCGACTACTCGGACCTGGCCCACGACGGCGGTGTCGCCCGCGTGTCGATCACCAACACCGGCCTCGCGCCCGGCGCGGAGGTCGTGCAGCTGTACTCGTCGGCCCGGCGGCCCAGGGTGCGGCAGCCCGTGCGCAGGCTCCAGTCGTTCCGGCGCGTGCACCTCGAACCGGGGGAGACCGCGACCGTCGAGCTGCCCGTCGGGCACCTGTGGCACTGGGACGTCACGACGGGGCGCCGCGTCGTCGAGACCGGGCGCTACGAGCTGGCAGTCGGCTCCTCGTCCCGCGAGATCAGGGCACGCCTCGACATCGACGTCGAGGGCGAGGTGATCGCGCCGCGCGCCGGGGTGCTGCGGGCCGTCGACTTCGACGACTGCGACGGCGTGCGGCTGGTGGACGACGAGGTGGAGTTCACCCGCGAGGGCGGCTGGATCGCGTTCCACGACGTGGTGGACGGCGAGCGGTCGGCGCCGCCGGGCACGCGGGTCTCGCGGCGCGACGGCGCGTCGCTGGTGCTCACCGCCGCGGCGGCGGGCGTGCGGGTGAGGGAGGTGCGTTGACGTGGTCACCATCGCCGATGTCGCGCGGCACGCCGGGGTCGCCCCCAGCACCGTGTCGTACGTGCTGACGGGGCGCCGCTCGATCTCCACGGCGACCAAGGCCAGGGTCGAGGCGAGCGTGCGGGCACTGGGCTACCACCCGCACGCGGGCGCCCGGTCGCTGGCCAGCAACCGGGCCAACGTGCTGGCGCTGGTGCTGCCGGTGCGCGAGGGCATGCACATGCCGGTGCTGATGCAGTTCGTCGTCGCGGTAGCCAACGCGGCCCGCAGGCACGACCACGACGTGCTGCTGGTGACCGCCGACCAGGGCGCGGCCGGGTTGCGCCGGGTGGCGGGCAGCGCCCAGGTCGACGGCCTGCTGGTGATGGACGTGGAGATGCACGACGAGCGCGTGCCGGTGCTGCGGGAGCTGGACCGGCCCTCGGTGCTGATCGGCTTCCCCGCCGACGCGGCCGGTCTGACGTGCGTGGACCTGGACTTCGCCGAGGCGGGGGCCCGCTGCGTGGACCACCTGGCCGACCTCGGGCACACCTACCTGGCGCTCGTCGGCGCGCCGCGCGCGGTCTACCAGCGCGACACAGGCTTCGCGCACCGCACCATGGCCGGGTTCAGCGCCGCCGCCATGCGCCGCGGCGTCGCCTCCACGACCCTGCCCACCGAACCCGACCACGAGTCGGTGCGCGTGGCCATCACGGGCCTGCTGGACCGGCACCCCGCCGTGACCGGCCTGGTCGTGCACAACGAGGCCGCCCTGCCCTCGGTCGTGGAGGTGCTGCGCACGCTGGGCCGCAAGGTGCCCGACGACATCGCGGTGATCGCGATCTGCCCCGACGACCAGGCCGAGCGGCTGATGCCGCCGCTGACCTCGGTGGCGGTGCCCGCCGAGCAGCTCGGCCACCACGCGGTCGCGCTGCTGATGGCCAAGCTCGACCGCACCCCGACGCCCCCGCTCACGCTGCTGCCGCCACGGCTGACCGAGCGGGCGAGCACCACGCGCTGACCCCGCGTCCCCGGCCCGCTCCGCCGGGTGCCGTCGAAGCGCTTCGAACTCAACAGGAGGAACACCGGATGGGCTTGCGCGAGATCAGCGGCGGATTCGACTGGCGCGACGGCCACCAGGTGGTGCGCGTGGAGGCGTGGGGACCCGACGCCGTCCGCGTGCGGGTGGGGCTGACCGGCGTGCGCGACGACGTGCCCGGCGCGTTGGTCGGGCGGCCCGACGCCGAGGTCGAGGTGAAGGTCGGGCAGGCGAGCGCGGTCCTGGTCAACGGGAAGCTGCGCGTGGAGCTGGGCGAGGGCCTGCTGCGGTTCGTCCGCGAGGACACCCAGACCGAACTGCTGGCCGAGGAGCGCATCCACTTCTGGTGGCCCGGCTCCCGGCTGTTCACCTCGACCGGCAACGGCTACCACCGCGTGGCGCAGAACTTCCGCGCCTACGACGGCGAACGCCTCTTCGGCCTGGGCCAGCACCAGCACGGCCTGCTCGACCAGAAGGGCGCGGTCGTCGAGCTGGTGCAGCGCAACGCCGAGGTCACCATCCCGTTCCTGGTGTCCAGCCGCGGCTACGGCCTGCTCTGGAACACCCCCGCCGTCGGCCGCGTCGAGCTGGGCCGCACCGGCACCCGCTGGGTGTCCGACAGCGCCCGCCAGATCGACTACTGGCTCACCGCCGGCGACCCGGCCGACGTGCTGCGCAACTACGCCGACGCCACCGGCCACGCCCCGGAGTTCCCCGAGTGGGCGGCGGGGTTCTGGCAGAGCAAGCTGCGCTACCGCTCCCAGGAGGAGCTGCTGGCCGTCGCCCGCGAGTACCGCGACCGCGGCCTGCCGCTGTCCGTGATCGTCGTCGACTTCTTCCACTGGACGCACCTGGGCGAGTGGCGCTTCGACCCCGCCGAGTGGCCCGACCCGGCCGCCGCCGTGCGCGAGCTGGACGGGATGGGCGTCAAGCTCATGGTGTCGGTGTGGCCCTCGGTCAGCCCGCTGTCCGAGAACTACCCGGTGATGCTGGAGCGCGGCCTGTTCATCGCCACCGAGCAGGGACCGCCGGTGCACGCCGACTGGCCCGACAAGGGCGTCGAGGGCGAGGTGGGCGTGTCGTTCTACGACGCGTCCAACCCGGAGGCCCGCGCGTTCGTCTGGGACCGGGTCAAGCGCAACTACTACGACCACGGCGTGCGCGTGTGGTGGCTCGACGCGTGCGAACCCGAGCTGAAGCCCGGCGCGCCGGAGAACCTGCTCACCCACGACGGCCCCGGCCTCGAAGTGCTCAACGCCTACCCGGTGAACAACGCCAGGGCGTTCTTCGAGGGCATGCGCGCCGAGGGCGAGACGGAGATCATCACCCTCAACCGCTCGGCGTGGGCGGGCAGCCAGCGCTACGGCGCCGCCCTGTGGTCCGGCGACATCCCGGCCACCTTCGAGTCCCTGGGCGCGCAGATCCGCGCCGGGCTCAACGTGGCGCTGTCCGGCATCCCCTGGTGGACCACCGACATCGGCGGCTTCCACGGCGGCGACCAGGCGTCGCCCGAGTACCGCGAGCTGATCGTCCGCTGGTTCCAGTACGGCGCGCTGTGCCCGCTGTTCCGGCTGCACGGCTTCCGCGACCCCGACGTGCCGCTGCACCCGACCATGACCGGCGGGCCCAACGAGGTGTGGTCCTACGGCGACGAGGCGTACGAGCACATCACCGCCGCCATGCGGCTGCGGGAGCGCCTGCGGCCCTACGTGCTGGAGCAGATGCGCGTCGCCACGGAGACCGGCCTGCCGCCCATGCGGCCGCTGTTCGTCGACTTCCCCCACGACGAGGCCGCCTGGGCCGTGGACGACCAGTTCCTGTTCGGCCCGGACCTGCTCGTCGCCCCGGTGTACCGGCACGGCGAGCGGTCACGGGAGGTGCGCCTGCCGGCGGGCGCGCGGTGGACCGACCACGCGACCGGCGAGGTCCACGAGGGCGGGCGGACCGTCCTGGCGGACGCGCCGCTGCACCGCATCCCCCTCTTCGTGCGCGACGGCGCACAACCCTTCTGACCCGACGCAAAGGGGCGTTTCCACCATGGACAACCTCACCCGCAGAGGTTTCTTCGGCTTCTCGGCCGCGGTCGGCGGCGCATTCCTGGTGGGCTGCGGCGGCACGGCCGCCCAGCACACCGGCAGCGCGCTCGACGCCGACGCGCTGGCCAAGGTGCTGCCCGCGCACATCCCGGTCGAGTTCGCCAAGCCCGACCTGCCCGGTGTGAACGGCTCCGCGCCCGGCTACCTGAAGTTCCCGGACACGCTCGTCGCGGCGGTGGAGGAGAAGCCGCTCAAGGGCGGCGAGGTCACCGCCATGACCCCCGCGTTCTGGCCCGTCCCGCCGGGCCTGGGCGAGAACTCCTACTACGACGTCGTCAACGAGCGCCTCGGCGGCGTGGTGAAGTTCGACCTGGTGCAGGGCAGCGACTACGCGGCGAAGCTGGCCGCGATGATGGCCGGCAGGAACGTGCCGGAGATGACCGTCATGCCGACGTTCACCATCCCGCCGCGCTTCAGCGAGGGCGTCGGTGAGGTGTTCCGCGACCTGACCGACTTCCTCGCCGGGGACAAGGTGAAGGACTACCCGCTGCTGGCGAACATCCCCACCGACGCGTGGCACGCCTGCGTCTACGGCGGCCGGCTCTACGGCGTGCCGTTCCCGGACAAGCCGTTCCCCGAGGCGATGTTCTACCGCAGCGACATCTTCGAGCAGCTCGGCGTCGAACCGCCGAAGAACGCCGACGAGTTCGTGGCGCTGTGCAAGGAGGTCAACGACCCCGGCGCCAACCGGTGGGCCGTCGGCGACGTGTTCCGCTCGATGATCCGCATGTTCGGCGACCCGGGCGACTGGAGCCGCGACCCCTCCGGCAAGGTCGTCAACAAGATCGAGACCGAGGCGTACACCGAGGCGGTCAAGTTCACCCAGTCGCTGTACGCCGCCGGGTACGTGCACCCCGACCTCGTCGCGGGCAGCACGACCCGCGTCAAGGAGCTGTTCGCGGGCGGGCAGATGCTCGTCTACCAGGACGGCCTGGGCGCGTGGCGCGAGGCGCTGGCCCAGCAGCGGCCCACCAACCCCGGCTTCCGCATGGACGCCTTCCCGCTGTTCGCGCACGACGGCGGCAAACCGTCCTACCCGGTGAGCCCGCCCACCGCGATGGTCACCCTGATCCGCAAGGACCTCCCCGACGACCGGGTGCGCGAGCTGCTGAAGGTGGCGGACTTCGCCGCCGCGCCCATCGGCACCGAGGAGCACTTCCTGCTGCGCTACGGCACCGAGGGCAAGCACAGCGCCCGCGGCGCGGGCGGCGCGCCCGACCTCAACGAGCTGGGCCGCAAGGAGATCACCCTCACCTACGGCTTCCTCGCCTCGCCGCCGGACGCCATCGTGGAGACCCAGTACCCCGACTACGTCGAGTCGCTGCACGCCTGGCTCGCCGACGCCCAGCAGCACCAGGTCAAGCCGCCCACGTTCGGGCTGCGCATCGAGGAGCCCGCCGAGCACTCCAAGCTGCCCAAGCAGTTCGAGGACCGGACGAACGACATCCTGCGCGGGCGCACCCCGGTCTCCGAGGTCGGCAAGCTCGCCGAGGACTGGCGCAAGGCCGGCGGCGACGAGCTGCGCGAGTTCTACGACAAGGCGCTCACCGATGCCGGGCGCTGACCTGCTGGAGCGGCCCGCCGTCTCGGCGGGCCGCCCCGCCTCCCCACCCCGCCGCGCCGCCTGGGCCCGCCGGCTGCGCCGCGACTGGGCGCTGCTCGTGATGGTGGCGCCCGCCGTGGTGCTGCTGGTGGTGTTCCACTACGTGCCGCTGTTCGGCAACGCGGTCGCGTTCCAGGACTACTCGCCGTACGTCGGCATCGCGGGCAGCCAGTGGGTCGGGTTCTCGAACTTCGCGCGGATCGTCGGCGACCCCGCCTTCTGGGACGCCACCGCCAACACGCTGACGATCACCGCGTTCCAGCTGGTGTTCTACTTCCCGGTGCCGATCGGCCTGGCGCTGCTCGTGCACAGCCTGCTCTCGCCCCGGCTGCGGATGTTCGTGCAGAGCGTGGTCTACCTGCCGCACTTCTTCTCCTGGGTGCTGGTCATCACGCTGTTCCAGCAGATGCTGGGCGGCGCGGGCGTGCTCAACCAGTTCCTGCGCTCGCACGGGTTCTCCCCGGTGGACGTGATGACCGACCCGGACCTGTTCCTCGTCCTGGTCACCGCGCAGTCGGTGTGGAAGGACGCGGGGTGGGGCGCGATCGTGTTCCTGGCTGCCCTGTCCACCGTGGACACCTCGCTGTACGAGGCGGCGGCCGTGGACGGCGCGGGGCGGTGGCGGCGCATGTGGCACGTGACGCTGCCCGCGCTGATCCCGGTGATCGTGCTGCTGCTCATCCTGCGCCTCGGCGAGGCGCTCACGGTGGGCTTCGAGCAGTTCCTGCTCCAGCGCGACGCCGTGGGCGCGGCCACCGCGGAAGTCCTCGACACGTACGTGTACTTCACCGGCGTGGTGAACTCCGACTTCTCCTACGCCGCCGCGGCGGGCCTCGTGAAGGGCCTCGTCGGGTTGGCGCTGGTGCTCGCGGCCAACAAGGTCGCGCACCTGGTCGGCGAGCAGGGGGTGTACTCCCGATGACCGCAGCAGTGCGCCCCGCGTGGGACGAGGCCCCGACCCGGCTCGGCCAGGCCGTGAAGGCCGTGGTGGTCGGCGTCGTGCTGCTGGCCGTGCTGTTCCCGCTGTGGGTGGTGGTGCTGACCAGCGTGTCGCCGTCCACCGCCATCACCGAGGCCGGCGGTCTCGTGGTGGTGCCCGACGGGTTCACCCTCGGCGCCTACGCCGAACTGCTGTCCGGCGGCACCGTCACCCGGTCCGTGCTGGTCAGCACCGGCATCACGGTCGTCGGCACGCTGTTCAGCGTGGTCGTGACGCTGCTCGCCGCCTACGGCCTGTCCCGGCCGGGCTCGTTCGCGCACCGGCCGCTGCTGTTCGTGGTCCTGCTGACGTTCCTGTTCGGACCCGGCCTGATCCCCACCTACCTGCTGGTGCAGTCGCTGGGCCTGCTCGACACCTACGCGGCGCTCGTGCTGCCCGGCGCGGTGGCCGCCTTCAACCTGGTGGTGCTGCGGTCGTTCTTCATGAACATCCCGCAGGACCTGGTGGACAGCGCCCGCATCGACGGCGCGGGCGACTTCCGGGTGCTGACCCGGATCGTGCTACCGCTGTCCAAGGGCGTGACGGCGGTCATCGCGCTGTTCTACGCGGTCGGCTACTGGAACGCGTTCTTCAACGCGTTCCTGTACCTCAACTCCACCGACAAGTGGCCGTTGCAGCTGGTGCTGCGCGCCTACGTGCTCCAGGGCCAGCCGATCCCCGGCGCGAGCCCGGCGGACTCCACGCTGGACGGCACCGGGGGCCTGGTGGCGACGCTCGCGGTGAAGATGGCGGTGGTGGTGATCGCGGTCGTGCCCGTGCTCCTCGTCTACCCGTTCGTTCAGAAGCACTTCACCAAGGGCGTGATCGTGGGGGCGATCAAGGGATGACCCGGCTCGCGGACGGACGGCTGCGGTACGGCGGCGACTACAACCCCGAGCAGTGGCCCGAGGAGGTGTGGCCGCGCGACGTCGAGTTGATGCGCGAGGCGGGCGTCACCACGGTGACCGTGGGCGTGTTCTCCTGGTCGCGCATCGAGCCGCGACCGGGGGAGCGGGACCTCGGCTGGCTGGACCGGGTCCTCGACCTGCTGCACGACGGCGGCATCGAGGTCTTCCTGGCCACCCCGACCGCGTCGCCGCCGCCCTGGCTCGGGCACCGGCACCCGGAGACGCTGCCGGTCGACTTCGACGGCCACCGCCTGTCCTACGGCTCCCGCAACCAGTTCTGCCCGTCGTCCCCGGTGTACCGGGAGCACGCGCTGGCGCTGGTCGACGACCTGGCCGCGCGGTACGGCGACCACCCGGCGCTGGCGCTGTGGCACGTCGGCAACGAGCTGGGCCAGGTGTGCCACTGCGACGTGACCGCCGAGCACTTCAGGACGTGGCTGCGCGCCCGGCACGGCTCGCTGGACGCGCTCAACGCGGCCTGGCACACCGCGGCCTGGAGCCAGCGCTACGGCGAGTGGGACGAGGTCGTGCCGCCGCGCCGCGCCCCCTACCTGATCAACCCCGGCCAGCGGCTCGACTTCGCCCGGTTCTGCTCCGACGCGCTGCTGGGGCACTTCACCGCAGAGCGCGACGTGCTGCGCCGGCACACCCCGCACGTGCCGGTGACCACGAACTTCATGGGCCTCGACGCGCCGCTGGACTACTGGGCGCTGGCGCGCGAGGAGGACGTTGTCTCGCACGACTGGTACCCAGACCCGGCCGACCCGACCGCGCACGTGGTCAGCGCGCTGGGCTTCGACCTGATGCGGTCGTTGAAGGACGGGCCGTGGCTGCTCATGGAGCAGGCGACGAGCGCGGTGAGCTGGCGGCGGCGCAACCCGCCCAAACCCGCCGGGCAGCTGCGCGCCCAGTCGGTGCAGGCGGTGGCGCGCGGCGCGGACGCGGTGTGCTTCTTCCAGTGGCGGGCCTCCGCGGGCGGCGCGGAGAAGTTCCACTCCGGCATGGTCCCGCACGCCGGACCCGACAGCCGGGTGTTCCGCGAGGTCGCGGCGCTGGGCGCGGACCTGGAGGCCCTCGCGCCGGTCGCCGGGACGGACGTGACGGCGTCGGTGGCCGTGGTGCTGGACTGGGAGAGCTGGTGGGCGGCCCGGCTCGACGCGCACCCCTCGGCCGACTTCGACGTGCTCAGGCGCGTGCGCGACTTCTACGAGCCGCTGTTCGACGCGGGCGTCGCGGTCGACTTCGCCCACCCGGCGGCCGACCTGACCCGCTACCGCCTGGTGGTCGTGCCCAACCTGTACCTCGTCCGCGACCCCGCGCCGCTGGTGTCCTACGTCGAGGGCGGCGGCACGCTGGTGATGGGCTTCTTCTCCGGCGTGGTCGACGAGCACGACCGGGTGCGCCTGGGCGGCTACCCGGCCCCGTTCCGGGAGCTGCTCGGCCTGCGCGTCGAGGAGATGGCGCCGCTCGGCCCGGACGAGGTGGTGCGGTGCGCCTCCGCCTCACTGGGCGGGTTCACCGCGGACTCCTGGTGCGACGACCTGCGCGCCGAGGGCGCCGAGGTGGTCGCGTCGCTGGTCGACGGCGGGGTGCCGGTCGTGCTGCGCAACCGCTTCGGCACGGGCACGGCCTGGTACGTCGGCACCCGGCCGTCGCCGGAGGGGACCCGCGCGCTGCTCGACCGGGTGCTCGCCGAGGCCGGCGTCGACCCGGTCCTCGCGGTGCCGCGCGGGGTCGAGGCGGTGCGCCGCGGCGAGGTGCTGTTCCTGGTCAACCACGGCGTCGCCGACGTGCGGGTGGACGTGCCGGGTGCGCACGACGACCTGCTGTCCGGCACGGTCGTGTCCGGTTCGCTGACCCTGGGGAGGTTCGGTGTCGCGGCTCTGGTTCAGCGGTCCCGCTGAGCGGTGGGAGGGGGCGCTGCCGCTGGGCAGCGGCCGGTTCGGCGCGATGTGCTGGGGCACCGGCCGGTTCGACCTCAACGACGACCGGATGTGGTCCGGCGCGCCCGCCCGGCCCGTCGACGGCGTGGCACGGGTGCTCGCCGCCCGCGAGGCCGTGCTGGCGGGCGACCCGGAGGGGGCCGAGGAGCTGCTGCGGTCCGTCCAGGGACCCGACACCGGCGTCTACCAACCGCTGGGCACGCTCCGGGTGCACGGCCTGGAGCCGGGGGAGGGCTACGAGCGGTCGCTCGACCTGCGCACCGGCGTGGCGGCCGTGCGCTACTCCGGGGGCGTCCGGCAGGTCGCCGTGTGCTCCTCCGAGCACCACGCGCTGGCCGTGCGCGTCGAGGGCGCGCCGCACGTGACGGCGGACGTGGACCGGGCGCTGCCCCTCACCCGGGTCGAGGAACCGGGCGCGGTCGTCTTCTACGCCGGCCTGGCCGACCCACCGCCGTGGCGGGAGTTCCACGACCGGGCCGTCGCCGACCACCGGGCGCTGTTCGACCGGGTCGCGCTCGACCTCGGACCCGCGCCCGACGCGCCCGTGGACGAGTGGCCCGCCGACGACCCGGCGCTCACCGCGCTGTTGTTCCAGTACGGCCGGTACCTGCTGATCGCCTCGTCCCGACCCGGCACCCTGCCCGCGAACCTCCAGGGCGTGTGGAACCCGCACGCCGACCCGCCGTGGAGGTCGAACTACACGCTCAACATCAACACGCAGATGAACTACTGGGCCGCCGAGCCCACGGGGCTGCCCGAATGCCACGAACCGCTGTTCGACTTCGTCGACGGGCTCGCCCCGCGCGGGGCGGAGACCGCACGGTCGCTGTACGGCGCGGACGGCTGGTGCGCCCACCACAACAGCGACCCGTGGTTCCTGACCACCCCCGTGCAGGGCGACCCGGCGTGGGCGAACTGGCCGATGGCCGGCGTCTGGTTGTGCCTGCACCTGTGGGAGCACTACGCCTTCACCGGCGACGCGGAGTGGCTGCGCACCCGTGCCTGGCCGCTGATGCTCGGTGCGGCCGACTTCTGCCGGTCGTGGGTGTTCGAGCACGACGGCGTCCTGACGACCGCGCCGTCCACGTCACCGGAGAACCACTACGAGAGCCCGTCCGGCAACCCGGTGGCGGTGGGCGTCGGCTCCACCATGGACCTGACCCTGGTGTGGGAGCTGTTCACCCGCCTGCGCGAGGCGGGGGAGGTGCTGGACCTGCCGGTCGACACCTCCCTCCTGGACGGCCTGCCGCCGCTGCCGATCGGCTCCCGGGGGCAACTGCTGGAGTGGGCCCGCGAGGCGCCCGAAACCGAGCCGCGGCACCGGCACGTGTCGCACCTGGTCGGCCTCTACCCGGGCAGCCGCATCCGGCACGGCACCCCCGAGGCCGAGGCCGCCCGCCGGGTGCTGGAGGAGCGCGGCGACGAAGGCCCCGGCTGGTCGCACGCGTGGAAGGCAGCCCTGTGGGCCAGGCTGGGCGACGGCACGCGCGCCGCGTCGCTGCTCGCCGCCATGCCCCGCTGCGAGAACCTGGTGGCGGCCGACCCGTTCCAGGTGGACGGCTCCCTCGGCCTGCCCGCCGCCGTGGCCGAGATGCTCGTGCAGAGCCACACCGGCGTGGTGGAGCTGCTGCCCGCGCTGCCCACCCGGTGGCGGCACGGGAGCGTCACCGGCCTGCGGGCGCGCGGCGGCCTGACCGTGGACCTGCGCTGGCGCGACGGCGAACCGGAGGCGGTCGCGATCACCGCCCGCACGGCCCGCGAGGTCGTGTTGCGGCACGGGGAGCGCGTCGAAGTGCTGCGGGTGCGCCCGGGAACGCGGCACGACCTGTCCTGGTGAACCGAGGCCACGGCTCACGCCGCCACCGCGGGTGGTCGGTGGAGCAGGTTCTGGCGTGGCCTCTGTGCGGGGTGGGTGTGTCGGGGTGGGATGAAGGTCGGTGTCCCGCCGGTGGTGGTGATCCGCCGGTGTGTGTGGTGGATGAGTGTGTGGTGGGTGCGGCAGGGCAGGGCGAGGTTGTCCAGGTCGGTGGTGCCGCCGTCGGCCCGGTGTTGGATGTGGTGGGCGTCGCACCACTGGGGTGGTCGGTGGCAGTCGGGGAAGGCGCAGCCCCGGTTGCGGGCGTGCAGTGCGCGGCGTTGGGCGGTGCTCACGGTCCGCTTGGCGCGGCCGGGGTCGAGTACTTCGGACGCCCCGCCGAGGACGACGGGGAGGACTGTGGCGTCGCAGGCGGTGCGGCGGGCTTGGGCTGCGCTGAGGTGGTGGTCGCCGTCGAGCACCGCGTGCCCGACGCCCCGGCGGAGGGTGTCGTGGTCGATGGTGACGCTGATGTGCGGCCGTTCTCCGGCTTCGGTGGGCAGGTCGCCCGACCGCGAAGCCAGTGCGATCAGGTCGGCGAACGCCTCACCGCGCCGTCGTGCCGCGTCGCGGGGGCCGTCCGGGTGGGGTGTGGGGAGTGGTTCGAGCATCGCGGTGAACCGCGCGCCGCTCTCGGCGGACAGTTCGCCGAAGAATTCGAGTCGTCCGCCGGGCAGGTCGCGCAGGTGCAGCACGTCGCCGGTCTTGGCGGCGGGTTCGTCCACCTCGTCCACGCGGTCCTGTTCGGCG
>NZ_NSDM01000033.1 GCF_030852425.1 Saccharothrix longispora | reverse complement strand
GGGCCGACAGCGGACTCATCCACAAAATCGGCCCCGGCCTCTACGCCGCCACGACATGGCCGCCGACTTCCCTGCAGAAGCACGGAAACCCTCAACTACCCGGCCTTGGGTCAAGTCCCAAGCCCCCACCTCGATACGTCACCGACCCGTCCTTGCGGTCTGATCAACGAGTACGAGCCCACAGCAGTCCGACCCGCAGGTCAGGCCACGTGGCCGACTTCCGGATCCCCACAGGGCGACACGGCGGCCGGACGCGACCAGATCGAGGACCTCGCGCCGGAACTCGGGTGGGTACCGCTTGGGCATCGTGGGCGGTCCTCCGGGCTGCTGAGACGAGTGATCATCCAGTAGCCCGACTCCGTACAACCAGGGGAGGATCAGTTGCCCTTTGTGATCAGGACACAGCAGCTCCTGAACACGACGCGGGCGCCATCACCCTGATCTGCGTGTTGACCTCGCGCAGCCGCTGCCCGGATCGCGCGTTGCCCACCGCCACCACCTCGGCGAGGATCGACAGGGCGGTCTCGGCAAGTGATGCCCCACCGAGGTCGAGGCCAGCCGGGCCGCTCAGGCGGTTCAGACCGGGGGTTCCGGCCAATCGTCGCAGCCGCCGGGCATGGGTGGTCCGACTGCCCAGCGCGGCGACGTGTCCCGCTTCGCTCTCCAGCGCCGCGCGGATGGCGCGGTCGTCGATGCGAGGGTCGTGCGTCAAGGTGACGACAGCGTCCTCGGCCCGGAGCCGGTTGCCTGCGATCCACTGGTCCGGCCACGCGCGAACGACCTCGCAGGTGGCGGGAAATGCTCCGGACGTCACGTGTTCGGGGCGCGGATCCAGGATGACCGCTCTGCGGTGCAAGGATTCCACCATCCTCGCCATGGTTGCGGCGAGGTCGGTGGCGCCGACCAGGACGAGCGTGCTGCGCGGTCTCAACTCCTCCACGAACACGGGACTGCCGTCACCGGACGGCGGCCACGCGGCGGTGGTCGTCACCGACCACGAGTATGGCGGCTCGAGCTCGATGCGCACCGCCAGCAGCCGGTCATCCGCCAGTGCAGAGGCGATCGCGGCCCGCACCGGGGCGTCGGGGGCGCGGGTGAGCAGCACCCGGAGCTCACCCGCGCACGCCGGGGTTTCCTCCCACGGCATCAGGTGCGCGGTTGGAGAGACCGTCGCCACCTGGGGTTCGGCGCCGTCGAGCACGGCGCGCGCCGCGTCGAGGACGATGCCCTCGACGCAACCGCCTGATACCGAGCCGCGCCACGTGCCGTCCTCAGCGATCGCCATCGTGGCGCCCAGCGGCCGGGCACCCAGGCCGTCGCGATCCACCAGGCGGGCCAGTACGACCTCCTGACCCGCGTCGTACTTGACCTGCACGAATGGCCAAACCTCCCGCAGCACGGCCGTCAGTCCTCGATGACGCGGTCGAGCCGGATCGGCAGCTCCCGGTGGCGTTTGCCGGTGGCGTGCCAGACGGCGTTCGCGATGGCCGCGGCGACGGCCACCGTGCCGATCTCGCCCGGCCCCTTCATCCCGAGCGGGTCATCGGGCTCGTGGTCTTCGACGAAGTCGGCGTCGATGAACGGCACATCCGCGTTCGCCGCGAAGTGGTAGCCGGCGAAGTCCGCGTTCACCTGCCTGCCGCTGACCTCGTCGCGCACGACCTCCTCCTGCAGCGCGATGGACAGGCCCATGACCATGCCGCCGGTGAGCTGGCTGCGGACCATCAGCGGGTTCACCACGCGTCCGACCGCGAACCGTCCGACCAGCCTGCGCACCCGCACCTCTCCGGTGGCGGGGTCGACGGCCACCTCGGCGAACACGGCGCTGTAGGAGTGCCGTTCACGGTGTGGCCGCGACATGATTTCCTCGGTGGTGTCGGATGTGACGGACACCGGCAGCGCGGGCCCCGACTCGAGCTGCTCAAGCAGCTCCCTCGCCGCCGCGACGATCGCCCAGCCCCACGACGTCGTGCCCAGCGATCCACCGGCCTGCCACGCCGGGCCGATGGCGCTGTCGCCGATCCTCAGCCGAATCCTGTCCCAGCCGACGCGGAGCGCGTCGGCGGCGATCGCGTGCAACGCCGTGCGCGCGCCTGTGCCGATGTCGATCGCCGCGATGGCCACGGTGAACGTGCCGTCCTGCTCGGCGGTGATCGTCGCTGACGACGGGAAGGCGGTGGTGAAGAACGACGTGCCGGCCATGCCGGTGCCGATCAGCAGGTGGCCTTCCCGGCGACGGCGCGGCCGGTGGTCTCGGCCGGCCCATCCGAACTGGCGCGCACCCTCGGACAGGCAGAGCTGGAAGTTTCGACTGGTGAACGGCAGGCCGGACACCGGTCCGACCTCCGGTTCGTTGCGTCGCCGCAGTTCCAGCGGGTCCATGTCCAGCCGCTCCGCCAGCTCGTCCATCGCGGACTCCAGCGCGAAGGACCCCGGCGCAGTCCCGGGCGCGCGCACCGAGGCGACCGGCAGGATGTTCAGCGGCACCACGTTGAGCCTGGTGCGAATCGCGTTGGCGGCGTAGAGGGTTTTGGCGATCTCCACGCAGTTCTCGATGAACTCGGACTTGCCGGAAATCTCGAAGGCGGCCTCGTGGCCGATCGCCCGCAGCCTGCCGTCGCGGTCGGCGCCCAGCCGCACGCGCTGGTCGGTGCGCGGGCGCGCGGACGTCGCCAGGAACACCTCCTCCCTCGTCAAGGCGACACGCACCGGGCGGTGGAAGAGCATGGTGGCCATTGTCGCGAGGATCAGTTGCGGGCCGAGTCCTGTCTTCGAGCCGAAGCCGCCGCCGACCTGCTCAACCTGGACGCGAACGTCGGACAGCGGCTTGCCGAACAGCGTCGCGAGTTGCGCCGCGATGCCGTACGGCGCCTGGTTCGAGTCGATCGCGCGCAGCACGGCGCCTTCCAGCCAGGCCGTCGCCACGTGCGGTTCCATCGCACAGGCGTGCTGGGCGGGCGTGGTGTAGCTCTCGTCCACCACCACTGCGGAGGCAGCCAACTCGGCGTCCAGATCGCCCTTGTCCGCATCCGGGCCGAACGCGGGCAGCGCGGGCCGCGCCGCCGGGTGACCCGCGGAGAACGCGATGTCGTGCGGCTGTTCCACATAGGACACGCGCAGCAACTCGGCCCCGGCACGGGCCTGCTCGTGGGTCTCCGCCACGACGAGCGCGACCGGCCAACCACCGTGGGTGATCCGGTCGTCCTGCAGCAGCTGCAACTGGCCGTCCGGGCCGAAGAAGGGCGAGCCGGCCTTCGGGTCGACCCGCGGCGCGTTGCGGTGGTCGATCACACCGATCACACCGGGTGACGCGAGTGTCGCACTGATGTCGACGGCTGTGATACGACCGCTGGCGATCGTCGCGGTGACAACCGCGCCGTGAGCGAGCCGATCGATCGGGATGTCGCCGGCGTAGCGTGCCTTGCCGCTCACCTTGTCGCGGCCTTCAACCCTGGTGCGCGGCGTGCCGATCACAGGCGCGGACAACTCGGAGATCTCGGCACCCGTGCTGTCGAGCACCTGCTGGTGTGGGTTCATCCTGTCGCTCCCATCCGGTCAGTGGAAGATCTCGGTCAGCACGGACTGGATGAGGTTGCGCGCCAGTCTGAGCTTGTATTCGTTGTGCGGTAGCGGTTTTGCCGTACTGAGCTCCGCCTCGGCCGCGGCGCGGAACCGCTCGGGGGTGGCTGGGCCGCCGTGCAGTTCCCCCTCGGCGATCCTCGCTCGCCACGGGTGCGAGGCGACGCCGCCCAGCGCGATGCGCACCTCACGCACCCGGCCCGAGCGCACGACGAGATCGGCGGCGACGGACAGGGTGGCAAAGGCGTATGACGAGCGTTCGCGCACCTTGCGGTACCGCGACCGTTCTCCCGCGGCGACGCCGGGAAGCGTCACGGAGGTGATCAGGGCGCCGTCGGGGAGCGTCGTCTCCAGGTGCGGCGTGTCGCCGACCGGGCGATAGAACTGCGAGATCGAGATCTCCCCTTTGCCCTCCAGCGTCTCATAGTGCACGACCGCGTCGAACAACATCATCGCCACCGCCATGTCCGACGGGTTCGTGGCGACGCAGGCCGGTGACACGCCGAGGATGGCGTGGTTGTGGTGCACGCCGGCCAGAGCGGCGCAGCCACTGCCGGGCACCCGCTTGTTGCACGCCGACGACAGGTCGGCGAAATACGCACACCTGGTTCGCTGCAACAGGTTTCCCGCTACCGTCGCCATGTTGCGCAGCTGCCCGGACGCGCCGGCCAGCACCGCTTGGGACAGTGCCGGATAGCGGCGCCGGATCTCGGGATGAGCGGCGACGTCGCTGTTCGTCGTCGTCGCACCGATCACCAGATCACCGTTGCGGGCCTCGTGGACCCCTGCGAGCGGCAGAGCGCGCACGTCGACCAGACGATCAGGTATCTCGACACCGCGCTTCATCAGGTCGACGAGATTCGTGCCACCCGCCAGGAACCGGGCGTTTTCCTGCCCCACCACGGAGGCCAGCGCATCGTGGACCGTGGTCGCGCGGCTGTAGGCAAACTCCTTCACCTGTTCACCTCTTCACATTCGGCGGCCTCGAGAACGGCGCGCACGATCGACGGGTACGCGCCGCAGCGACACAGGTTCCCGCTCATCCGCTCGCGCACCTCGTCTGCGTCGACGGGGCGGTGTGGCTGGTCAGGTGAGAGGTCGGGGGTAACGGCGCTCGGCCATCCCGCCGCGTGCTCGGCCAGCACCCCGACGGCCGAGCACAATTGCCCAGCAGTGCAGAACCCGCACTGGAGTCCGTCGAGCCGCACGAACGCCTCTTGGACCGGCCGCATCTCGTCATTCACGGCGAGCCCTTCAACCGTGGTGACCTCAGCACCCTCCGCGGCGACCGCGAGCGTCAGGCACGACACCACGCGCCTGCCGTTCACCAGCACCGTGCACGCACCGCACTGGCCGAAGTCACACCCCTTCTTCGAACCGGTGTGCCGCGTGTCCTCCCGCAACGCGTCAAGCAGCGTTCGGCGGTTGTCCACGGTGAACCGATGCGTGGTTCCGTTGACGTGCAGCGATATTTCACTTCGAGCGTCGTTCGCCATCGCGCTCTTCCCTTCGTCTGGCCCGATTGAACAACAGGCGAGGCCCGAGAGGAGCCTGATGTTCTCGAACTCCTGCCTGGAACATGCCGCATCCGGCCGCGCCGAGATCGCCGCAGCTGCGACATCTGCTTGACCTGACGAGCAGCAGCGCGGCGTTACAGATCATGAGGACGTCCGGAGGCGCGCCGGCTCCGGAGCCGAGCGTCACCGACAGCGCCTCGCGCGGAACGGTCCGGAAGCCGTCCAGAGCCGCCCACACAGGCAGCAGCAGCTGGTTGGGACCGGAGCAGCTGACCTCGGCCTCGAATTCCTACCGGAACGCCGCCGCTCTGTCGTACGAGGTCGAGGAACTCGGAAATCCATGCCAGCTCATCGTGACGCCCGAACAGTTCGACACCGGCCCCTCATCACCTCACGCGCCCGTCGTTGCTTGCCGGTCACCAGCCGGCCGCGGACCGTCTTCAGGTGCCTCTGTCCGGGGAGGCTATAGCGAGTCCTCCGCAGCAGGGCCCGTCAGCAGGGCAAGCGGGCAGGATCGAGCAAGAAGTCGCGAGTTCTGGTCAACTGTCGCGAGAAGTGCCGGATGTGTCGGTTCGAACGTTCGCGCCCAGGCGGACCGCGTCCCGGCGCGGCGGGTCCCCGAACTGCCGGCGGTACTCGCGGCTGAACTGGGCAGGGCTCTCGTAGCCGACCTGACGGCTGATCCCGGCGATGTCGCCGGGATCAGCGGCGAGCAGCAGCCTGGCGTGCTGCAGGCGGATCTGCTTCTGGTACTGGATGGGACTCATCGAGGTGACGGCCTGGAAGTTGCGGTGGAACGCGGAGACGCTCATGCCCGCCCTCTGCGCCACCTCCTCGACGCGGAAGGTCAGCGCATAGTTGTCGCGGATCCACTGGACGGCCCTGGCGATGTGGCTGAGACTGCTGTCGGGCAGGCCGAACTGCCGCAGAGTGTTGCGCTGCTCACCGGTGAGCAGCCGCCAGATGATCTCCCGCTTGATCAGGGGCGCGAGCACAGGGATGTCCCGGGGCTGGTCGAGCAGCCGCAGAAGACGGACGACGGCATCGAGCAGTTCGGCGGAGGCGGTGCTGACCGCCAGACCGGCCGGTGCGCCGGCCGGGAGTTCCGGCAGTTCCTCGACGTCCGCGGCCAGCAGCACCTCGGCGACAGCGGTCGGCCGCAGGTCCAGCCCGAAGCCGAGCGCGGGTTCCTCGGGGCTGGCTCCGATGAACTGCGCGGTCACCGGCAGGTCGACCGAGGCGATGACGTACTCCCCGGCGCGGTACTCGTACAGGCGGTTGCCCAGCGCGAACCGTTTGGCGCCCTGGGCGACGAGGGCCAGCACCTTGCCATAGGTGGTCGGCGTCGGCGGGCTGGGCCGATCGGCGCGGAAGATGCGCACGGCATCGATGTCCGTGCTCAGATCGGGGCGAGCATGCCGGGTCAGCAAGGCACGCAACTCGTCGAAGGGCATGGTCATCATTGAAGCAGCACACAGCCCACGAACCCGGGGAGCGGGTTGGGGTTGACCCGTTCTGCCGGACAGGATCGATGAGGTGTGGTGAGGCTACCCGTCTCACGCCGGCACCGCGCCCGACAAGCGGCCACGAGTGTTCCGATCAAGGGTCTCAGTGGGTTCTGAGCGCCCGTTTCCGAACTTGAGCGGGTGAAGGAGTCTCACTGACCAGTTCAGATGAATCGGCGTGTCGGCTTCTCTGTCGCCGCAACGCGTTCCAGGATCGCCACGTGCGTGAGGAGGTCCTGACCGACGAGCTGTGGGCTCGACCGGAGCCGTTGATCCCCGTGCGCCCCAGACGCTTCCGTCATCCCGGCCGTAGGCGTGCGACGACCGGGCGGCGTTGGAGGGCATCCTGTACGCGGTGCGCACCGGCATCGGTTGGAACCGGCTTCCCACCGCCCTGTTCGGTGCCTCGGCGCGACGTGTTGGCGGTGGTTGACCGAATGGCACGAGGCCGGGGTGTGGCAGCAGCTGCACGAAAGCCTGCTCGCCGAGCTGCGGGCGGCCGGACGGCTGGACCTGTCGGCGGCCCTGGTGGACTCCACCCACCTGCGCGCGCTCAAGGGGGGACCATGCGGGGCCGAGCCCGGTCGACCGGCGCAAGCCCGGCTCCAAGCACCACCTGATCACCGATGCTACCGGTGTCCCGCTCGCGATCGCCCTGACCGGCGGCAACCGCAACGACGTCACCCAGCTGATCCCGTTGATCGACGCGATCCCGCCGATCCGGGGCGTGGTCGGCAAGCCGAAGCGGCGCCCGCGTCGGCTCTACACCGACCGCGGCTACGACCACGACAAGTACCGTCGCCTGGTCCGCGCCCGTGGCATCACCCCGGTCGTCGCCCGACGAGGTGCCGAGCACGGCTCCGGTCTGGGCGCAGTTCGGTGGCCGGTGGAGCGCACCTTCGCCTGGATCAAGGGCTTTCGCCGACTCCGCGTCCGCACCGAGCGCAGAGCCGACGTCCACCAGGCGATGCTCAGCCTGGCCTGCTCGATCATCTGCCTGCGAAAACTCATTCTGAACTGATCAGTTGGCGCGCAGATGAGGGAACTCCCGGTAGATCGGACGTTGTCGAAGCGCCGCTCCGCCAGGAGTTCCGTTGTTGTCGTGCCCCATCCCCGCGGACGGTGTCACCGCGGGTGCCAGGTGCTGCCGTCGTCCGCCTCCCACCAGCCCGTTCGGCGGCCCAGGCGGTATCCCACCGACCTCACCGACGCCCAGTGGGCCGAGCTCGACCCACTGCTGCCCGATCCGGCGGGCCTGGCCGGTCGGGGCGGGCGGTGGGAGAAGCACTGCCGACGGGTGATCGTCGACGCGATCCTCTACCTGCTCGACAACGGCATCAAGTGGCGTGCCCTGCCCGCGGACTTCCCGCCCCGGCCCAGGGTCTACAAGCGCTTCGTGTTGTGGGAGAAGGTGGTTGCGTCGCAGCGGTTGCTCGACCGTGTCCGTCTGAAAGAGGGGCGGGTGGCGGCGCCGTCGGCGGCGATCGTGGACTCGCAGTCGGTGCGCGCCGCGCAGACCGTCGGCCGGGCCATGCGCGGTGGGGACGGCGGAAAAGGTCGCGGGCCGCAAACGGCACATCGTCGTGGACACCACGGGATTGCTGTTGGCGCTGCGGGTCACCCCGACCTCGACACAGGACCGGGTCGCCGCCCGCGAGGCGCTTGTTGCGACCCCCACCGGTCCCGGAGTCGACGGAGTGCTGCGAACGCTCTCTGCGCGGTGCACGCCGAGCCTGTCGCGCACGAGCCGACAGAGGACAACACCGGTGTCCTCGACCTTCGTCCCGGTAGTGCCGGCCAACCGTGACGCTTGCGCGGACCTCGGCTCCGTGCGTCGGCTCTGGCGAGCGAACCCCGACCGGAGGTTCCGCCGATGATGCCTACAGCGTCATATCGCCTCGATCAGCCCCGAGGCTCGTCCTCGATCATGCCGATCCGCTCCAGGTTTGCCGGAGGGGGCATATGGCGGATGCTGTCGCTGCCCTTGTGGTCATGGGCACGGCTGTATCGGGAATCCAACACCCTTCCCAGCTTGTGGGCCGCCCCGGCGTACGCGTCGTCCACGGTGGTCGCGTGGTGGGTGACTGCAACCGGCTGCTTGCCCCCCGGCCGCGCCTCGATGACGCACTTCATGTCTTCCGGCTTGCTACCCCCGTCCTCACTGAGGTGAACCTCCACCCGGGTCAACCATCCGCTGAACCGGGACAGGCTGCTCTCCAGGTCGGCGGTCACATGGGTGGTCAGTCCTTCGCCACCGTGGATGTTGTGGTCGGTATTGACCTGGATCTGCATGAGCACCCTCCAGAACGGAAAAGCAATGGTCCTGCTCAGTACCACGGCAGCGGCCGGCTCAAACGCGACGACGTCCAGTGAGCCTTTCCAACCTTGTGCCTGCCGATGACTCCATCCATGCAGGTCAGGAGCGCGCTCAGGACTCGGGCTCGGGAGGGGCCTGTGAGGATGCTCGTGTTCCACGGGCTCGTCGGGTGACGCGGCATGCTGACCGGCTGCGCCGCTCCAACTGGCCTACCCGGGTGTCACCAACGCCTTCGCTGCTGCGCCTGCTGCCCAGGAGCGACCGGGACAAGGACACGGAGATCCGGCGCTACGGCACCAGATCACGATCCCGGCACACCAACCGGGCAAGGACCGCCCTCGGTCCTCCCCCGCCGACCGGGCGTTCCTCGCAGCACTGCCGCACCGACTCCCAGCGCCACACTTCATCGGCTCCGGCTACCGGCACGTCCGGACACGGTGCTGCGGCGGCACCGCGACCTCATCGCACGCCACGCAACCACACCCCACCCCGAACGGCCCGGCCGACCACGGACCATCCGCTCCATCCGCTCCATCCGACTCCCGGTGCTGCGCCCGGCACGCGAGAACCCCACCTGGGGCTACCGCCGCATCCACGGCGAACTCCTCGTACTCGGCATCAAGATCGCAGCCTCACCGTCTGACAGATCTTCGAAGACGCCGGAGTCGAACCAGCACCCGAACGCACCACGACGACATGGTCGACCTTCCTCCGCTCCCAGGTCGACGCTCGCCTGGCCTGCGACTTCCTCGAGACCACCACCCCGAGCGGCACCCGCCTGTACGTGCACGCGGTCATCGAACACGCCAACCGCCGAGTCAGGTCCTGGGCTCCACCACATCCCGGTTCACCCAAGCCGCCAGAAACCTCGTCATCGACCTCGACGACGCCGGCAACACCGCCCGGTTCCCGATCCGCGACCGCGACCGCGACCGCGACGACAGGTTCCCCACCCTGTTCGACACCGCCCTCGCCGGCGCCGGCATCCAGGTCGTGAAGATCCCGTCACGGTGTCCACGAGCCAACGCCCACGCCGAACGGTTCGTCGGCACCGTCAGACGCGAAGTCACCGACCGACTGCTCATCACCAACGAACACCACCTGGGAGCAGTGCTGCAGCGCTACGCGGTCCACCACAACCACCGCCGACCACACCAAGCCCTACAGCTCTCAGCACCACGACCGGACCACCCGACCGCAAAGCCGGGCTACACGTCGATACGCCGTCGAGCAGTCCTCGGCGGCCTGATCGACGAGTACGAACCCACAGCCGCCCAACCGCAGGTCAGGCCACATGACTGACTTTTGGAACCCCACAGGCAACCTCGGCCGACCCTGTAAACACAACCTGTCTCACCCGAATTGACAACTACCGCGTGCCCGACAAGGTCAAGGCGAGGCTCCACACAGTCGCCGACGGCGGCAACTCCTCCACCAAGGCACGCAGGACGTCGTCCGTGCCGCCACCGGTGATCACGCCCACCGATCGTCTCCGGCCGCGGTGTTCGCGCGAGCGGCTCAGGCCAGTCGGACCTCGGCCCAGACGGTTTTCCGGTCGTCGTCACGCCGATGTCCCCAGTTGACCGACAGCCGGTTGACCATGAGCAGACCGCGGCCGTGCTCGGGTGCGTCCAACCTGCCCAGGACCGGCAGCAGGCTCGGGCTGCCGTCGCCCACCTCGATCCGCACCAGGTCGCGGTCGGCCAACCGGTACATCCGCAACCGCCGCGGTGCCCGGGCGTGCCGATAGGCGTTGCCGACCAACTGCGCGGCGACGACCTGGACGTCCACGAGCCGATCGCCGCCGACACCGGTCCCCATGCCGGCGACCAGTCCCATCAGGGCTGCTGTGGATGGGCGACTGTCGGACAGGTCGAGATCGACGCTCTTTCGCGGAAGATCGACAGTGTTCACTGCACGCCCTCAATGCCTGTGGCCTCACAAGGCACAGATACGGCATCCTATACCCGCTGTGACGGACCGGATCACCACTGCGGCGACACGTGCCCGCGGGGCCGGTGTGGAGATCGGCATCTTCGGGTACGTCGAGGCCATGGGTGCGATCGAGCGGGTCGGGCGCCCCGAAGATCGAGGGCGAAGCGGATCGTCAACGCACCAACCGAGCGTGACCGGCCGGACACGCTCGGTTAAAACGCCTTTCCGGGGTTAGGCGAGTCCTTCAACGGAAATCCTTCGGGAACAGCTCGTTCGCCTGGAAGGCCTCCCATGACCTCGTTGTCCGATCCCGCCACACGCGTTCCCCGTTCCGGACCGGGCAGTGACTTCGCGCGCCTGACCCGTGAGGTCAAGGAGGCGGGCCTGCTGGACCGGCGCCGTGGCTACTACGCCGCCCGGATCTTGATCAACGTCCTGCTGCTCGCGGCCAGCGGCTTGCTCTTCGTGCTGGTGGGCGAGTCGTGGTGGCAGCTGCTGACCGCGGTGCTCCTCGCGGTGGTCTTCACCCAGTTCGCGTTCATCGGCCACGACGCCGGACATCGACAGATCTTCCGCAGCCACCGCCACAACGACATCGTGGGGCACCTGCACGGCGGCGTCACCGGGATCAGCTACCAGTGGTGGGTCGGCAAGCACACCCGCCACCACGCCAACCCCAACCACGAGGACCACGACCCCGACATCGAGATCCACGCCATCGCCTTCAGCCGCGAGCAGGCGGGCGAGAAGCAGGGCCTGTACCGGTGGATCACCAAGTACCAGGCGTTCCTGTTCTTCCCGCTCCTGCTGGCCGAAGCGGTCGTGCTGCGGATCTCGGGCCTGCAAGCCCTGTGGCGCGGGGAGCTCAAGCGCCCCTGGCGGGAGGCCGCGCTGCAACTCCTCCCGGCCGCCGCGTACCTGGCCGCGGTGTTCCTGGTGCTGTCCCCGCTGAAGGCGGTCGTGTTCATCGCGGTCCACCAGGGCCTCATGGGCGTCTACCTCGGCTGTTCCTTCGCCCCCAACCACAAGGGCATGCCGATCATCGCCAAGGGACAGCGGCTGGACCACCTGCGCAAGCAAGTCCTCACCTCCCGCAACGTCACCGGCGGTCGATGGGTCGATGCCCTGCTCGGCGGGCTCAACCACCAGATCGAGCACCACCTGTTCCCCCACATGCCCCGCCCCAACCTCCGCCGCGCCCAGCCCATCGTCGAAGACTTCTGCGCACGGCACGGCATCCCCTACAGCAAGGCCAGCATGCGCGACTCCTACGCCGAGGTCCTGCGCCACCTCCACGACGCGGGTGCGCCCCTGCGCTCCGGGCACCACGCGTCGCTGAGCTGAGAGCAGCAGGCATCCCAGGCGCACGATCCCCCTGTCTGGCACGCGTCCGACAGGGATCGGCGATCACTGCCGCCGAGGACGGGTCGGCACGAACGGCGTGTCCGACGGTAACGGCGGATCCATCGTCCGGCGATACACCGGGCGTGGCCGATGATGTGCCCCCGACCGCATCCCCGCGGACCTCGACAGTCCTGCGGTTGCCGGCTCCGGTCTCCCCGGTGTGGCTGTGGTCGACACGATCGTGGCCGTGCGGGAGGCGGTGGTGTGGCCGCTGGTGGCCGCGATCGGCTGCACGGGAGTGGGATTGTGGTTGGAACGGCTGGTGTTCCACAGCCCAGTCGCCGACGGGGCGTTGGATGATCCGGCTCTCGCTTCGCTGCGGCGACCCGCCAAGGCCAGCACATCGGTGGTCCTGTCGACGATCGTGCCGCCGTCGACGCGAAAGACGTACGGGCAGCGCGCGGTCGACGGCCATATGCAGAAGCGGTGCGTGCGGCGACATCCGGCCCGGACACGATCCGCGACCATCATGTGCCGGACGGACATCGGCCGGTGTCACCGGGGACCACGCTCGGACAAGCGGCGATCAGTAGGTGGACGACGACCTCACGGATCTTGGGTGTGGGGTTCCAGAACTCTGCGTTGGGACGCTGAGTTGCGGCGATCCTGCCCTCCGGCCCTCCAGGAGAGGATCGTGAGGTGTGGCGACACGACTGCTGTACCTGATCTTCGTGCGGCTCGTTGGCTGGCTGGTTCTGCTCGGTCGGTCTTCGACGGCCAAGGACGTGGATCCGCCGGTGCTGCGGCACGAGGTCGCCGTGCTGTGCCGAACCAACCCCGCCCGCGGTGGGAGTGGGCCGATCGCGCGGTCCTCGCCGCATTGGTGGGCCGACCGCCACGGCTGCTGCGTGGGCACCGGTTGGTGACACCGGGCCCCTCCTGCGACGGCACCGGCGCCTGGTCGCGAAGAAGTGGCCCCCCCGATCCGCACCGGACGTCCACCGGTCGACGACACCGTGGTGGCGTTGATCGAGCGGATGGCCCGGGAGAACGCCGGCTGGGGCTGCGCCGGATCCAGGGCGAGCTGCTCAAGCTCGCCACCGGGTAGCCGCTGCAACGGTTCGCCGCGTGCTCAAGCGCCCGCGGGTACCGCCCGCGTCCCACCGCGGTACCGACACCTCCTGGCCGCGGTTCCTGCGCGCAGGCCTCGAGCATGTCGGCCTGCGACTTCCACTGATGGACCTCGGCGACCGGGCAGACGACTTCCGGTTCCTCATCCGCGATCGGGCAGGCCAGTTCACCGCCTCGTTCGACGCGGGCTTCTCCGGCGCGGGCATCCAGGTCGTGAAGATTCCACCATGGTGTCCGCGAGCCAATGCCATGCCGAGCGGTTCGTCGGGACCGTCAGACGCGAAGTCACCGACCGACTGCTCATCCTCAACGAACACCACCTGCGGGCAGTCCTGGACCGCTACGCGGCCCACTACAACCACCGCCGACCCCACCGGGCACTGCAACTCGCACCACCACGACCAGACCGGCCGATCGCAGAGCCGGGCTGCACCTCGGTACGCCACCAGCCGGTTCGCGGCGACCTGATCAACGAGTACGAACCCACAGCAGCCTGACCGCAGCTCAGACCATGCGGGCCACTTCTGGCACACCACGGGGTTCCTGGTGATCATGTCGAGGGTGAAGACGACGTCCGCGGCGGTGAACGCCCGCCCGTCGCTCCACTTCACACCGTCGCGCAGCTCGACGTCCAACCGGGTGCCGTCGGCGTTCCACCGGAAGGACTCGCCCAGGCGCGGCCTGGGCTCGACGTCCTGGGTGTTGTCGAAGGAGAACAGGGGTTCGAAGATCGTGCGCGGCCCCTCCGGCAGGGTGGGCGAGAACGGGTTGAAGTTCAGCTGGAAGTCTCCGGCCGCGCCGGGGAGCACCAGCGTGTCCCGATCTTCGGCATCGTTCGGAGCCGACCCGCCGCACCCCGCCAGGAGCACGGCGACCGCGGACAGACCGGCCACCACCGTGCGAGTTCGCGAGAAGCGCCCTGCCCGCAGGAACATGACCGACCCTCCCGACCCGGGACCGGGTGCGAACCCAAGCTGTATCAAATTGTTAAGTCAGTGAAGAAACGAAGTCAAGACTTGGCTGCCACTGCGTCTCACGTGGTCAAGGGTGACCCTCGACGACGCGACGGTGCGACAGAGGGCCATTTGGTCCCGCAGACCTCACCCTTGCGGGCCAGTCGCAACCCTGCGGGCACACGCGGCCCAGGCGACTTGGGCACATGCCCTTCCGAAAGTTTTCGCGAGGCTGTTGACACCGGAACCGCGACGTTCGTACGGTCTACCCCAGCAGCGTTGGCGCTCGAACTTCATAGATGCCAACGAAATCGAACGATGACCGAAGCCACCCGAGGGATCTCGTGGCCGAGGTGATCGCTGTCTGGATAGCGCTTTCCGATGGCCATCGCTGCAATTGAATCGTTTCATAGTCCAGTCTGGCGTCACCCTTCGGGCGTTGCGCCGACAGGATGCGTCCAGCCATCTCTGGGAGCGTTCCCAGACCGGCGACGGAGGAGCAACGGTGCTCACCGACTTTATTCAGGGTATGAACTGCTGCCGAGACGACCTCACGACGCAGGGACCGCCGGATCAGCCGGCCTCGCCGCAACGGCACGGTGTCCGCACCGTCTTGTAGCACCCGGTCGTTCGGCCCGAGCGCTCAGCCGACCGCCACCGGTCCGCGCACCGGGCATTCGCGTGTCATCCGATTCCCCCTTGGAGGTTCGTCATGCTTTCGAACAGAAGACGGCGCGCCGCGCTGCTCACCGCCGGCATCGCCTTGAGCGTCGTCGGGAGCGGCGTGGTCGTCTCCACGGCCTCAGCCGCTCCGACCCGTTACGAGGCGGAGAGTTCGCCGGCCACCTGTGCCGGCGCCATCGAGTCCAACCACGCCGGGTACTCCGGCAGCGGGTTCTGCAACGCGGACAACGCGGTCGGGTCGGCTGCGCAGTTCACCGTCACGGCGTCCGCTGCGGGTTCCGCGACCATCGCGGTGCGGTACGCCAACGGCGGGACCGGCAACCGTCCGGCGGACGTGCTGGTCAACGGTGCGGTCGTGTACCCGGGCGCCGCGTTCGACCCGACCGGCGCCTGGACCACCTGGTCCTCGAAGACGCTCACCGTGCCGGTGACCTCGGGCGCGAACACAATCCGGTTGAGCCCGACCACCGCGGACGGGCTGGCCAACGTCGACTACCTGGAGATCGACGTCACGGGCACCCCGCCCGCCGGCAGGCAGATGGAGGACCTCGACCGGGGTCTGATCAGCGTGCGCTCCGGGTCGGGCAACCTGGTCTCGTGGCGGCTGCTCGGGACCGAGTCGGCCTCGACCGGGTTCAACGTCTACCGGGGCGCGACGAAGGTGAACGGCTCGCCGATCACCAACTCGACCAACTTCCTGGACTCCGGTGCGGCGGGGGACGCCTCGTACACGGTCCGTGCGGTCGTGGGCGGGGTGGAGCAGGCACCGTCCGGCCCGTCGCTGCGCTTCACCGGCGGCAACTACCTGGACGTGCCGATCTCCCGACCGGGGAGCACCTACACGGCCGGTGACGCGAGCGTCGGCGACGTCGACGGCGACGGTCAGTACGAGATCTTCCTCAAGTGGGATCCCAACGACCAGAAGGACAACTCCCAGTCCGGTCGCACCAGCAACGTCTACATCGACGCCTACCGGCTCAACGGGCAGCGGTTGTGGCGCGTCGACCTGGGTCGCAACATCCGCGCCGGCGCGCACTACACCCAGTTCCAGGTGTACGACTACGACGGCGACGGCCGGGCCGAGCTGGCGGTCAAGACCGGTGACGGTTCGCGGTCCGGCACGGGTCAGGTGATCGGCAACGCCAACGCCGACCACCGCAACTCCTCCGGTTACATCATCACCGGGCCCGAGTACCTGACGGTGTTCCACGGGCTCACCGGTGCGGTCGCGTCCACGGTGCCCTTCGAGCCGGCCCGCGGCAACATCTGCGACTGGGGCGACTGCAACGGCAACCGGGGCGACCGGTTCCTGGCCGGCACCGCCTACCTCGACGGGCAGCGCCCCAGCATCATCATGGGCCGCGGCTACTACGAGAAGAGCACCATCGCGGCGTGGGACTTCCGCAACGGCGCGCTCACCCTGCGCTGGAAGTTCGACTCCCGCAACGCCGGCAGCCAGTGGACCGGCCGCGGCACCCACTCGCTGTCCGTCGCCGACGTCGACGGCAACGGCACGGACGAGATCATCTACGGCGGCATGACGATCAACGCCAACGGCACCGGTCGGTACACCCAGAACTTCCGCGCCCACGGCGACGCCCTGCACGTCGGCGACTTCATCCCCAGCCGCCCCGGCCAGGAGATCTGGCAGATCCACGAGCAGAGCTCCGGCGCCGCCGCGACCCTGCGCGACGCCAACAGCGGCGCCACCATCATGCAGAAGAACAACACCTGCAACTGCGAGGGCCCCGCTCGTGGCGCGGCCGGCGACATCCACGCGGGGAACCCCGGCGCCGAGTTCTGGGGCAGGGGCACCGGGTTGGGCAACCTGTTCAACGGCTCCGGCGGCAACGTCGGGCGCTCGCCGGGCAGCGCGAACTTCCTCGCCTGGTGGGACGCCGACCCGGTGCGGGAACTGCTGGACGGCAACCACGTCGACAAGTACGGCACCGGCGGTGACACCCGCCTGCTCACCGGCTCCGGCGCGCACTCCATCAACGGCACCAAGTCGACCCCGTCACTGTCCGGCGACCTGTTCGGCGACTGGCGCGAAGAGGTCATCCTGCCGCGCGACGACAACGCCGCGCTGCGCATCTACTCGACGACCACGCAGACCGACAGGCGGATCCACACCCTCCTGCACGACCCCCAGTACCGCGTCGCCATCGCCTGGCAGAACACCGCCTACAACCAGCCGCCGCACCCGAGCTTCTTCCTCGGCGGCGGCATGAGCACCCCGCCCCAGCCGAACATCCACGTCCGCTAGACCGGATCCGTGGGCGGGCGGGCCGATGGACCAAGCCCACCCGCCCACGGACCTCGAATGCCTGGCACCGGGCAGAGGGGGATAAAGCACTGCTCGCCGGAGTCCCGGGCCGCAGCGGTCGCGCTCTCCGCTGTGCGGTCGGCCCATGTCCGGTGTTCCACGCCCGAGATGTCGGCCAGCTGTCCGTCGACGGGCCGCCAGGACGCGATGATTCCGGTGACCAGGTGTTCCTGCCGGAGGCCGAACGCCATGGCCGATAGCGGAACTCTGATCGCTGTTCCATGGCAGTGGTGGATGTTGATCGCATCGAGCGGGGAGCTCATGGGTGCGGCCGCGTCGACAAGGGCATCCACCGCGGGCGCCGTCAGCGCGGGCAGGCTGACGGTGCGGAGCGCATAGTTGCGCTCGTCAGCAACGAACACGTCGCCCCATCGCCGCACCATGTCGCCGTACGGAGTCGCTCCGGACGTCGACCTCAACGGTCGCCCGGGGTGGTGGAACTGTGTGATCCGGCGCACCGCCTCCTCGGGGCCACCGCTCCAGGCCGAGGAGACGAAGAGCACCGGCGTGCCATCGGCCTCGGTCCCGAAGCCGACGTGGGTGGCCACCTCATCCGGTGCCTCCGACTTGCCGCCGCCACCGCGTAGGGCCCACAGCAAGTCTGGTTGGCTTGCGTCTCCGGCCGTGACAACCGCTCCGTCGGCCAAGACGACCTCCGCACTGAGCAGGTTGTCCGCTGCGAGGCCGGCGACACCCATCAGCGGACCATAGCCCCGCCCAACGTCAGCCCAGCCATACCGATGCTGCCGGCTGTGCCGGTCGCCGCCGACAGGCCGGAATGCGCCGCCGCCGCGAGCACGTCGGTAGCTGTGGCTCCGCCGGCGACCGTGGCGATGTTGCCGTCGACCGTCACAGCCCGCATACCGCGAAGGTCGATGACCAGTCCGCCCGGCCGGATCGCGCGGCCAGTCCAATCGTGACCGCCGTCGAACACAGACAACGGAAGGCCCGTTGCGCGTGCATACCGGACGGCTTCGCTCACCTCGGCCGCGTCATGGCAGCGCTTCACCACCGCGGGACGTGCGGACACCGCGCCATTCCAAACCCTCAACGCTTCATGCACCCGGGCCACCTTGTCGGTCAACGACGTCATGATCTCTCTCAGCTCTGCGGTGTCACGGCGTCCGCGGCTCCGATCCCGGTCAGGGCGGCGGTCGCCTGCCACAGTTTCGCGGCGGTCTGCGGGTTCCGGGCGGCCCGGCTCGGCTTGCCGATCGCCGGGTAGCCGGTGAAGTTCAGGAAGCCGTCCGGGCCTACGTACGCGTTGCCGGGCACGTCCTGCGTGGCGGCGTACAGCAGCGGGAGCGCGCCCTGGGCGACGTCCTGGACCAGGACGGGAAGCTCGTAGATGACCTTCACCCAGGAATTGGCGAGCAGTCCGGTGCGCACCACGCCGGGGTGGGCGACAACGGAGCGGACCGGGCTGCCCGCGGCGGTGAGGCGACGCTGCAGTTCCAGCGAGAACAGCACCACGGCGAGCTTGGAGGCGTCGTAGGCGGCCATGGGCTTGTACTTGCGGGTGCGCCAGTCGAGGTCGTCGAGGCGCAGCTTGCCGTTGCGGTGTAGCTGGCTGGCGACCATTACCACGCGGTCGGTGATCCGGGGCAGCAGCAGGTTGGTGAGCGCGAACGGCCCGAAGTAGTTGGTCGCCGTCTGCAGCTCCAGGCCCTGCGCGGTGCGCGCCGCCGGCGTGTACGACACCCCGGCGTTGTTGATCAGGACGTCGATGTCTCCGGTGTACGACTGCGCGAAGGCCCGGACCGACTCCAGGTCGGCGACGTCGAGCTGGCGGATTTCGAAGTCGCCGCGCAGGCCGGCCACGGCCTGGCGCGCCCGGCCGACGTCCCGCACCGCTAGCACCACGTGGGCACCGGCCTGGGCGAGTTCGCCGGCGGTCACCAGGCCGAGGCCGCCGCCGCCACCGGTGATCACCACCGTCGAGCCGGTCATCTTCGGCAAGCGGTCCGCAGTCCATCCGGGCATGGCAAGCTCCTTCGTACGTAGGTTGTCGGCTCCCAGTACAGGGGCATTCGCACGCCGGATGGAGGACCCGTTCTGCCGATGACTGGCAGGACCTGGCTAACCGGCGGGATACGCCTGAGGATGACGAGACCATACGAGAGCCGGGAGGGTCGCCAGTGGAGAACCCGAAGCCGGACAGAGCAGGGCTGGCCGCGTTTCTGCGCGGCCGGCGGCTGGCCCTGCAGCCGGAGGATGTGGGGTTGCGCCGGGGTGCCCGCCGCCGCACCAGCGGTCTGCGCCGGGAGGAGGTCGCCGAGCTGTGCGGGATGTCCGCCGACTACCTGACCCGGCTGGAGCGCGGCAGCCGGTCGCAGCCGTCGGTGCAGATGGCCGCGGCCATCGCCCGCGGCCTGCGCCTGACCCCGCAGGAACGCGACCACCTGTTCCTGCTCTGCGGGCACCGCCCGCAGGCCCGCGACCCGCGCGACGCGCACATCAGCCCCGGGCTGCTGCGCGTCATGGACCGGCTGCAGGACACCCCGGCGCAGATCGTCGGCCCGACCGGCGACGCGCTGGTGCAGACGCCCCCCGCGATAGCCCTGCTCGGCGACGAGACCCACTACACGGGCCTCGCGCGCAGCGCCCTCTACCGCTGGTTCACCGATCCCGCCGCCCGCGACCGGTATCTCAGCGAGGACCACGACCTGCACAGCCGCGTGTACGTCTGCATCCTGCGCGCCGGCGCCACCGCCCAGGGAGCAGGGTCATCGCCGGCGCTGCTCGTGGCGGAACTGCTGCACAACGAGGAGTTCGCCGAGCTGTGGCAGCGGCAGGAGGTGGGGCTCAAGTGGAGCAGTGCCAAGCGTTTCGTGCACCCGGAGGTCGGCCGCATCGACCTGCACTGCCAGACGCTGCTTGACCCCGACGAGGGGCAGTCGCTGCTCATCTTCACCGCCACACCCGGCACCGAGAGCTACGACAAGCTCGCGTTGCTCTCCGTGCTCGGCGCCGAGAAGTTCGCCGATTCCGGCGCTTGAGCCCGGCGCCCCGCGGCGTGACGAAAGGCTCCCGTACGGTCAGGAGTCACCCAGGCCTTCGGCTACCGCCCGACGGCACGCGGGAAAGGGGCACCACTCCGGCCGTCGCCGGACGGTCGGCAGCCGGCGGAGACACAGTGCTTCGAATACGACTTCCTCAAACGGCTGACCGGACGCCACGAACTCATGGCCGTGGTGCATGGGTCGACTGAGGTCGCAATCGTGGCGTACGACCCCGACGGGCACCTGAGCCTCTTCAACCGGGCTGCGCGCCAGTGGCGCGGGCCGGCCGCCGGTGCAGGCCCCGACGCCACCCTCGATCCCGAACAGCAGGTCAAGCGGTACGACCTGTACGCCACCGATGGCACCACCGCGTTGCCGCCGGAACAGCTCCCTCTGCACCGGGCGCTGCGCGAGGGCGCTGTTCACGACCTGGACATCGTCATCGCCCCCGCGCCCCCACCTGGCCGTGGGTCACCCGCCCGGTGGCCGTCTGGCCGGGCGGGCTGCGCTCGGCCTGTGAGGTGTCAGAACTCTGCACTCGCATGCTGAGCTGCGACGATCGCGCACGCTGGACCTTCAGGGCATGATCGTGAGGTGTGGCGTTACGACTGCTGTACCTGATCTTCGTCCGAGTCGGTGACTGGCTGGTCCTGCTCGGCCGGTCCTCCGCGGCCAAGGACGTGGAGCTGCTGGTACTGCGGCACGAAGTCACCGTGCTGCGCCGGACCAACCCCCGCCCGCGCCTGGAGTGGGCTGACCGTGCTGTACTCGCCGCATTGGTGCACCGACTCCCCCGACGGCCGCGCGAGCACCGGTTGGTGACACCAGGCACCGTCCTGCGATGGCATCGACGCCTGGTCGCGAGGAAGTGGACCCACCCGAACCGCACCGGCAGACCGCCGGTCGACGACACCGTCGTAGCGTTGATCGAATGAATGGCGCGGGAGAACGCCGGCTGGGGCTACCGCAGGATCCAGGGCGAGCTGCTCAAGCTCGGCCACCGGGTAGCCGCCTCGACCGTGCGCCGCGTGCTCAAGCGCCTGCAAATACCGCCCGCACCCGGCGTGACACCGGCATGTCATGGCGGCGGTTCCTCCGCGTCCAGGCCACGAGCATGGTGGCCTGCGACTTCTTCCACGTCGACTACGCGGTCACCCTCAAACGCGTCTACGTGCTCTTCGTGATCGAAGTCGCCACCCGCCACGTCCACATTCTCGGCACCACCACCAACCCCGACGGCCCCTGGACCACACAACAAGCCCGCAACCTGCTGATGGACCCGGGCGACCGAACAGACGACTTCCGGTTCCTCATCCGCGACCGGGCCGGCCAGTTCACCACCTCGTTCGACGCGGCCCTCGGTTCGTCGGAACCGTTCGGCGAGAAGCCACCGACCGACTGCTCATCATCAACCGACACCACCTGCGGACCGTGCTGGACCGCTACGCGACCCACTACAACCACCGCAGACCACACCAAGCCCTACAACTCGCACCACCACGACCGGACCACCCGGTCACAGAGCCGCGCCGCACCTCGATACGCCGCCGACCAGTCCTCGGCGGCCTGATCAACGAATACGAACCCACCGCCGCCTAACCGCAGGTCAAGCCCTGTGGCCGACTTTTGACACCCCACAGGATCGCCGAGACGCTGAAGCCCCACTTCATCTGACCCCGGACCCGAGCGGCGCACTTCGGGCAAGTCGGGCGGACCGCCCCGCACAGCCGTGCCGCCTGGCCGTCGGCAACGGCTGTTCGAGCGGCACAGGACTCAGGCGCTCGGCGTCGTCAGGCCGCGCGGCCGCACCGAGGTCAGCGCCGCGATCCCGAACACCAGGGCGGGCAGCACGAAGTAGGAAACGGGTCCGAGGCCGAGTACCAGTCCCCAGGCCGCCATCGCCAGAGCCACGACCGTCGTGACGAACGCGACGGCACGGCCAGTGAGGTCCGAGACCGCGACCACCGCCGCGGCGGCCAGCGGCACCCCGAGCAGGTACGCCGTGGCGCTCCCGCTGTCGGCAGACGACACCGGCAGCAACGCGACCGCGACCCCGACCGTCGTCGCGACCCCGGTCCACCGCAGCGCCCGGCCGATCGTCCCGGGAACCGCCCGCCGACCCCGCAGGCGGACGAGCACGGCGACCGTCAGGAACAGAAAGACGCACACACCCGCGATGGCAGCGATCATCCCAACACCTCCCGGTGCGACAGGGCCGTGACCCGGATCCCACCACCGAAGGTACGGCAAGCACGACCTGATGACCCGGCTGCCCGACCAGATCACCCGCCGCACCTGCCCTGGACAGCGGGTTCACCACGACGATGCCGCCGAGGAAGCTCCACAAAGGACTGCTCAGCGGTCGTCGGCCACCGGAATCAACGACGACCACGAGCGCAGCCGTTGTGCGACGAACGGGCGTCGCGCGCGTTCGCTCGCGGCCGCTAACGTGCTACCAGGCATCGCCGCCTTTCGCCATGGAGGAGAACATGCAGCTCCGACGTGCCTTATCGGTAGTCCTGCCAAGCCTGTTCGGCGTGATCGCCCTGTCGACCACGGCTGCCGCGGCGGCTGAGGTCGGGCCCTCACCGGCGCAGGAAGCGGTGGGATGCCACTACGAGCACACCGGCACGGACTTCGGGTTCGGCTTCACGGCCGTGCTCAAGGTGACGAACACCGGCTCGGATCCGGCGAACGACTGGTGGGTCGAGTTCGACCTGCCGCCCGGCGTTGTCATCGAGACCACCCACAGCGCCCGCTTCTCCCCCGCTCGCACCGGCCACATCCAGGCCAACGCCCCCGCCTGGCTCCCGAACCTGGCACCCGGGGCGTCGGCCAACGTCGGGTTCAACGGGAGCAAGCCGGTCGGGACCAGCCTCGTCGTCTCCAACGTCACCCTCAACGACGTGCCCTGCACCAGCTGACTCGTGAACAGCGGTCGCACGTGAGCAACGCGTGCGCGAGGCTGCGCCTGCCGCCCATAAGCGGCCGGGACGATGACGCGGCGATCCTCGCGCCCTGACACCAGATCACCGTCCTGGAACGCCCTCGTTACCTTTCGTAGCTCCTGATCGAGGAGTTGTGGTCGCCGGGTCCGGCATGACTGACGCCCCCAGTCGAAGGCATGATCCGGGGGGTGGTGTCACCGGACCCGGTGGCATCGCCGGACCGCTGATAGGGACACGGCCGCCTCCGGGCAGGTCTCGTCGTAACGTGGGTGCCGGCCTGCGATGCCCACCCGGCGACCACCCGCGACGAACGAACGGCACGACGAATGACCAGCACTTTCGGGGTGTTCCTCGGCCTGACGTGGGCAAGGGCGAACACCACGCCCGTCGGCCTGGACCCGACCGGGAAACGGCTGCACGACGCACCCCTGCCCAACAGCGAACCGCGACTGCGCGCGCTGTTCGACAAGCTCGCCGCCCACGGGCCGCTGCTGGTGGTGGTCGACCAACCGGCCACGATCGGGGCGCTGCCGGTCGCGGTCGCCCGGGCGGCCGGGCACACGGTGGCCTACCTGCCCGGCCTGGCCATGCGCCGCATCGCCGACCTCTACCCCGGCCGCGCCAAGACCGACGCGCGCGACGCGTTCGTCATCGCCGACGCCGCCCGCTCGCTGCCGCACACGCTGCGGCCGGTCGACGTCGGCGACGAGGCCCTGGCCGAGCTCGACGTGCTGGTCGGGTTCGACGACGACCTGGCCGGCGAGGCCACCCGCATCGCCAACCGCATCCGCGGCCTGCTCGCCGGCGTCCATCCCGCCCTGGAACGCGCCATCGGCCCGCGCATCGCTCACCCGGCCGTGCTGGAGATCCTGTCCCGCTGCGGCGTGTGGGGTGTCAGAACTCTGCACCGGCATGCTGAGCTGCGACGATCGCGCATGCTGGACCACCAGGGCATGATCGTGGGGTGTGGCGTTACGACTGCTGTACCTGATTTTCGTTCGACTCGGTGACTGGCTGGTTCTGCTCGGCCGGTCCTCCGCGGCCAAGGACGTGGAGTTGTTGGTGCTGCGGCAGGAGGTCGCCGTGTTGCGCCGGAGCAACCCCCGCCCCCGGTTGGAGTGGGCCGACCGTGCTGTACTCGCCGCGCTGGTTCGCCGACTCCCCTGGCTGCTACGTGAGCACAGGTTGGTGACACCGGGAACCATCCTGCGATGGCACCGACGCCTGGTCGCATGGAAGTGGACCTACCCCAACCGCACCGGCCGCCCACCGGTCGACGACACCACCGTGGCATTGATCGAACGCATGGCGCGAGAGAACACCGGCTGGGGTTACCGCCGGATCCAGGGCGAGCTGCTCAAGCTCGGCCACCGGATAGCCGCTTCCACGGTTCGCCGCGTGCTCAGGCGCCTGCGGGTTCCGCCCGCTCCCCGGCGCGACACCGACACGTCATGGCGGCGGTTCCTGCGCGCCCAGGCCGCGAGCATGGTGGCCTGCGACTTCTTCCACGTCAACTGCGCCGTCACCCCAAGCGGGTCTACGTGTTCTTCGTGATGGAGGTCGCCACCCGCCACGTCCACATCCTCGGTACCACCACGAACCCCGACGGGGCATGGACGACCCAACAAGCCCGCAACCTGTTGGTGGACCTCGGCGACCGGACAGACGACTTCCGGTTCCTCATCCGCGACCGGGCCGGCCAGTTCACCACCTCGTTCGACACGGTCTTCTCCGACGCCGGCATCCAGGTCGTGAAGATCCCACCACGGTGTCCGCGAGCCAACGCCCACGCCGAGCGGTTCATCGGAACCGTCCGACGCGAAGCCACCGCCCGCCTGCTCATCATCAACGAACACCACCTGCGGTCGGTACTCGACCGCTACGCGACCCACTACAACCACCGCCGACCCCACCAAGCCCTACAGCTCGCACCACCACGACCGGACCGGCCGATCGCAGAGGCGGACTGCACCTCAATACGCCGTCGACCAGTCCTCGGCGGCCTGATCAACGAGTACGAACTCGTAGCAGCCTAACCGCAGGTCAGGCCACGTGGCCGACTTTTGACACCTCACAGGCCACCCGCGTGTCCCCCGACAACGCCGCCCTGATCGTCACAGCCGCCTACACCGGGCTGCGCTGGGGTGAACTTGACCGGCCTGCAATGGTCACGGGTCGACACGGCCAACCGCGAGATCCGCGTCGACGGCAAAGACGGCGCCCTGCACGAGGTCGGCGGCAAGCTCACACCGGGACCGCCCAAGACCCCCGCCAGCGTCCGTACCGCGCACCTACCCGAATTCCTGGTCGACCTGCTCGACGACCACCACGACCGCCACCCCCACGCCCGCTTCGTGTTCACCGGAACCGACGGCGGCGTCCACCGACGCTCCAACTTCCGCCGCCGCGTCCGGCTACCCGCACTACGCGGCGACACCGCCACCGGCCGACCGCGGATCAACCCCGACATGCACTTCCACGACCTGCGCCACACCCACAAGACCTGGCTCATCGAGGACGGCGTGCCCGAAGTGCTCCAGCACGAGAGGATCGGCCACAAGTTCCACGGCGTCATGGGCGTCTACTCCCACGTCACCCAACCCATGATCGACACCATGCTCGCCGGACTCCAACACCGCCGGGAGGAAACACGGGAGCAAACGGGGAGCACGAACCCCTGACCACCTTCACAAATACGGAGGTGGTCAAGATCGTCTGCTCCCCGTTTGCTCCCCGCAACGATCAACGGCCCGCAGACGAAGATCGTCTACGAGCCGTTGACCTGCACAAACACACTATGGGCGATACCGGGATCGAACCAGTGACCTCTTCGGCGTGAATGAAGCCGATATAACGCCTCTACCGGCAAAAATGGAGTTGGCGCACGAAAACGTGACCATTGGGAGCCGTTGACTGCAGTTCCACATTGTTGAACGCGTTCGACGGCTCCCAGTTTGCTCCCACAGCCCGCTCCCATGCGTTTGCCGGGGCTCCCGCACTACCGCCGCCCGATGCGACAACCGCTACCCACCAGTGCGACACCGGGCGAGTTCGACTACCTACTCGACGACACGAGGCATCCGCCGTCAGCGCAGGTAGAGTCCCTGCGCTGACTTTCAACGCCCACGCGGTACATCCGCGCCGCCCCCGGCGAGAAATACCGGTCGCCGGGGAACCCCGTGTCGTCCACCGCGAACGCGTCCGGATCGACGAGGTCCCGCGGTGACACCGCCAACCGCCGCCACCACCTCGGCGTGATTCCGCGTCGAGGTGGTGGCGAACTGCTGCGACTGCCGATGATCAACCCTGAGACGTTCGCCCATCGGCCGCACCGGCTTGCGCTTGCCGTCCGATAACAGGCCACGCAGGTACAGCTCGTGCCTGGCCCGCTGGTCACACGGGGTGACACCGCCGAACGCGTCCGCGGCGAAGTCCCCGATCACCGGGCGAATCACCGTCATCTCCTCCGGCCTCACAGCAATAGGAGGTCACGTCACCGCCACACCCCATCGCTCGACCTGACGAAGTCCTACTAGGCGATGGTGTACCCGCCGTCGGCCAGCAGGAGCGCACCCGTGACGTAGCTGGACCGCGGCGAGGCGAGGAAGAGGATCACCTCGGCGATCTCCCTCGGCTCGCTCATGCGCCGCAGTGCCGTGGTGGCGGCGGCGTTGTCGTGAACCGCGTCCCCGAACAGGTTCATGACGGTCCCGGTCGTCACCCCGCCCGGCGCGACGGAATTGACCCGCACGCCGCTCATGCCGAACTCGACGGCCCAGTTGCGGGTCAGGGACTCCAGGGCTGCTTTGGTCGCGCCGTAGGCGGCGGCGTTGTGGACCGGTGACACGGCGGCCACCGTCGAGACGTTGACGATCGCGCCCGCGCCCTTGGCGACCATGGCGGGCGCCAGCGCCGCGGTGAGGTGGAACGGCGCGAGGACGTTGACCGCGAGTAACTCCTCGAAGCCCTCGCGGGTCTGGTCGGCGGTCGACGCGAACGGGTAGATGCCCGCGTTGTTCACCAGCACGTCCACCTCGCCCGCCGCCGAGGCGAGCTCCCGCACGCCCTCCGCGGTGGACAGGTCGGCTCGGACGAACCGCGCGGTCCCGCCGTCCGCCTCGATCCCGGCGACGACGTCCGCGCCGCGCGCGGCGTCCCGGCCGTGGACGATCACGCTCGCGCCCTCGCGGGCGAACAACTTCGCGGTCTCGTGGCCGATCCCGGCGGTAGCGCCGGTGACGAGCGCGACCTGGTTGCGCAGTTCCACGGGTGTGCTCCCTCACAGTTCGACAAAAGGCGAAGAACGTATGCCGCCCCGAACCCCGTTCGCAAGCCCCGGCGACGGATCAGCGCGGCGACCGCCCTGACCTCCCCGGTTTGCTGGCACGGTCCAGGACGGCTCGCCCCAGCACGGGAACTTGACGGGTGAGATTCCCGACTGGGCCGTCCCCTCGACGTCGCACCGGCCTGGCCGTGGCGGTAGCCGTGCCACGGAGTCCGGGGCGACCGGGTACCCGAGCGCACCACGACGACCTGGTCGGCTTTCCTCCGATCACAGGCCGACGCACTCCTGGCCTGCGACTTCTTCGTGCCCGTTTCCGAGCTTGAGCGGATGAGGCCCTTTGGTGCGCAGACGGGGGAACTCCTGGTAGATCGGACGTTGTCGAAGCGCCGCTCTGCCAGGAGCTCCGTTGTTATCGTGCCCGATGCCCGTGGGCGGTTCCACCGCGGGTGCCCTCTGTTGCCGCCTGGCGGCCTCTCACCAGCCCACCGTGCGGACGGCCCGGTATCCCACCGACGTCACCGGCACACAGTGGGCCGAGATCGACCCGCTGCTGCCCGATCCGGCGTGCCTGGCCGGTCGGGGTGGGCGGTGGGAGAAGCACTGCCGACGGGTGATCGTGGACGCGATCCTCTACCTGGTCGACAACGGCATCAAGTGGCGTGCCCTGCCGGCGGACTTCCCGCCGTGGCCCACGGTCTACAAGCGGTTGCCGCGTGGGAGAAGGTCGGTGCGTCGCAGCGGCTGCTCGACGCGTTGCGCGACCGCGTCCGCCTGGCCGAGGGCCGGGTGGCGGCGCCGTCGGCGGCGGTCGTGGACTCCCAGTCGGTGCGCGCCGCCGAGACCGTCGGCCGCGCGACCCGCGGTTACGACGCGGGCAAGAAGGTCCCGGGCCGTAAGCGGAACATCGTCGTGGACACCCTGGGATTGTTGTTGGCCGTGTTGGTGACCCCGGCCTCGACGCAGGACCGGGTCGCCGCGCGCAGCCTGTTGCGGCGGATGCGCGACACCGCCGGCGGGCGGGTCCGCCTGGTGTGGGCCGACGGCGCCTACACCGGCCCCCTGCTCGACTGGGCACGCAGGACACTCCGCCTGGTGGTCGAGATCGCCCAACGCCCCGACCTCCCGTACTTCACCGTACTACCCAGAAGGTCGGTGGTGGAGAGGACTCTGGTCTGGATCACGGGCCATCGCCGCTGCGTCCGCGACTACGAACGACTCCGCCACCACCACGAGGCCATGGTCCGCTGGTCCATGATCCGCATCACCAGCCGCCGACTCACCCAACCCCAATAGCTCGGAAACAGCTACTTATGGCGCCCCTTCGGAGGACCGCCAACCGAGAACCCGATGTTCCATGACAGCGATATACGAAGGGAATCGTCCTCGAATTCGGGTACGGCATGTTTGAGCCAGCCAGGAAATATCACGAGTTCACCGGGTTTGCAACGCAGCCGGATGCCGTGCCCTTCCCCTCCGAAGGCGATTCCGGAGTCGTAGTAGCCGATGCCCGTTCTCGGATCGAGGAGGTCGAGTTCACAGGTGTCCGGCGCGGTAACGTAGTAGATGGCGGACAATGCCGTGTTCGGATGGAAGTGGGCTTCGTGGCGATCGCCTCGACGGTAGACGCTGGCCCAACTGCGACCAACCCCGACAGAGACCGGAGGCCGATCTTCGGCTGTGTCGGCACGGCCGTCCGAGAACGCCTTGTCAAGGGTTTTCCCCATGACTTTCTCGGTGAAGCGACGGGCCATCTCGAGTGCCCACGAAGAGGTACGGTCGGCTGCTTCCTCACCCCACTCGACGAGGTCAGCCGAGGTCTCGGACTTGTAGCCGAACAGGTTTTCGGTGTTCTCGAGGCGTGCCAGCACGATGTCCACCAGCGAAGGATTCACTTCCGCGGCAAAAGGGCAGGGAATGCGCGCGACGGGTGTCGAGAACGCCTGCATGATGGTTCCCGCCGCAGAATTCGTCACGGAGACGCTCGGCACCGTGGTCACAAAACCCTCGTTCCGTCGGTTTGCCGGCGAGGCTGCACACGGCCCGCCGCAGCGGCTATGATCGACATATTCGCACTCCACTGTAGTGGCATTAGCGGCATCGTGGTCGAGGTTGGTCCACCCGGCGTCCCGTCGACCTCCGGATGGACCACGCGCGCACGCAGGGTCATCGCGTCGATCCGTGAGGCACTCCATCGGCCCACAGTCCGTCCGCCGTGAGCGCCGTACGTTGGGTAGCGCCAAGCGGATTTCATGTCGGCGATAACCGTTTCGGCGCTCATCAAGGAGACGACTGTGCGAAACATCCAATTATTTTCGACCGACACCGATGACGGTGTCATTTCCGTCGTGGCCAAGACGGGCCCACGTGAGCATCGGACGGTGCAGCAGATCAGAGTCGGCAACGCACCCCGGGGCGGGGTGAAGTTCACCAGCACGGGACGGGGGTTCGTCTGCAACACCAGCCAGAACACCCTTTCCGAAATCGACGCGGTGTCGCTGCGGGAGGTACGGCGGATCGAGGTCGGACACGGGCCGCGCGGTCTGGGCGTCCTGCCGGACGAGAAGTACGCCGTGGTGAGCAACTCCGGTTCGGACACCGTGTCGATCGTCGACCTGCAGGCCAACGTCGAGGTCCGGCAGATCAGGGTGGGCCGGGACCCGCGGCACATGGTGCTCACCAAGGACGGCCGGTGGGCCTACGTGTGCATTTGGGGCGACGCCTACGTGAGCAAGATCGATCTGAGCGGTCTCGTCGACGGTGACGTCGACTCCGTGCGCGAGGTGACCCGGATCCCGGTCGACGACCAGGCTCACCCGTACAGCCTCAACATCGACCCGAGTGGCCGGCGGGCGTTCGTGGCGAACACCCAGGCGACGTTCACCACCGTGATCGACCTCGACACCGATACCACCCGTCGGGTCGAACTCGGCCACATCGGCGGACGTGGCGTGGCGTTCAGCCCGGACGGGCGGTACGCGCTCATCACCGTCGAGAGCGTCAACCGGGTGTACGTAGTCGACGTGGAGTCGCTGGAGGTCACGCGGGACATTCCCGTGGGGCCCGGGCCTCGTGGACTGGTGGTCGACGCCGAGGACAGCACGGCCTACATCACCAACTTCGCACGACCGACCTTCGTCGCCAGCGCGCCGTCGATGCCGGGGTTCGCCTCCAACTCGCTCACCATGGTGGATCTGAAGTCGGCTCCGCTGGACCGTCAGGAGGGCGAGTTCGACTACGAAGAGATCCCCGTCGGCTACGGGCCGTGCAGTGTGGTGATGTTCGACCTGGATACAATCCCCGAGGACGAGCGGCTCGGCCGTCTCGACGAGGCGGAGTCCCGGCGATGATCGCCGACGGGTGTGCCCGCCGCGGTGGGCACATCCGTCGCACACCGGAGGGGATCGCCACACCAGCATGACCGAAGTCGTCTTCACGCCATTACACCCGTGGACACTGCTGCCGGACGCCAACCGCGTCGACCGCGCCGCGGCACGTGCCGAACGCGACACCTACCGGGACCACTTCAGGTACAAGAGGATCACCCGGCTGCCGGTGGACTGCCCGCCGTGGGTCATGGGACAGGAACTGGGCTGGCTGGTGCCTTCGCCGGTGTCGGTGACCCTGACCCCCGTCGACGACATCGAGTTCGACCTGCCCGAGTCGGAGGAGCTGCGCGCCGTCGGACGGAAGGTCAACCGCAGCGAGATGTGGCAACGCGGCGGCGGGTGGATCGCCACGGGCGACACCGACTGGATGCGCCTGCACGATTTCGCCACCCCCGACAACGGGTGGGAAAGCATGTTCCTGCCCAACGGTGCCGGTACCGTCGAGTGGCGGCTGGGCTGGGGCGTGCGCATCCCCGAGCGGTACTTCCTCCTGGTCATCGGGATCGGCGTGGAGGGCCTCGACGTGCCCGCCGGCGTGCTGCCGGCGCGGACCGTGAACGCCATGGCGGAACGCGGCGGCATCAGTGTCGCCATCCGCCCGACGGCACGGGTCCCGCTCTCCCGGGGCGCCCCCTTCGCACGTCTGGTCCTGCTGCACCCGGATTCCCTGCAGGCTTCACGGGCCGTCGCCATCGAGAAGGAATCCGATGCACGGTAACGGCGCCCTATCCACGCTGTTGCGCCCCCGGGTGCTGCACCTGCTGACCATCGCACTGGTGGCCCGGACCGCCGGCGCGATCATGCCGGTCACCCTGCTGGTCAGCCTCGCCCAGCCCTACGGGTACGGCATCGCCGCGGTCGTCAACGGCGTCTACATCGCGCTGCTGGCGTTCGTCGCGCCACTGCGCGGACGACTGCTGGACCGGATCGGGCAGCGCCGGGCCATCGTGCCCATGGCCGCCACCGCGATCGCGTTCACCGTGCTCACCGCGGTGAGCGTGGGCGCGCAGTGGGCATGGGGCTGGACCCTGACGACCGTCGTGGTCGCCGGTCTGACCAGTCCCCCTCTCAACGCCGCACTGCGCACCTCCTGGCGCACCGTCGTCGACGGCGAAGAAGGGCCGCTCAAGACGGTCCACTCCGCCGACTCGGTGCTGGAGGAGATGGGCTTCGTCATCGCGCCGCTGCTGGCAGGGCTGTCCTTGACGGCCCTGTCACCCGACCGGGCGTACCAACTCTCGGTCGCCGTGTACGTCGTGGTTGTCACGGCCTACCTGCTCGCCCTGCGGCGCTACAACCTCGGTGAACGCGTGACGCCGTCCCCGCCCCCCGAGACAGTGGGCACCCGGCAACGCGTACATCGCTGGATGGGGCCGCTGGCTGAACCCCGCATGCTGCTCATCCTGTCACCGCTTCTGCTGATGGGCTGCATCTTCGGCGGTGGCGCCATCTTCATCCCCGCCTTCACCCAGCACCTCGGTTCCTTCACCTGGACGGGGCCGCTGCTCGCGATGATCAGCGTGGGCGGGGTCGTCGGCGGCATCGCCTACGGCGCACTCCGGTGGGATGCCGACCTGTGGCGCAAGTACAAGGTACTCACGCTCGGGTTCGCGATACCGTCGTGCTTCCTGGTGGCGGTCCGGCCGCTGTGGCTGTTGGCGCTGTTGCTGCTGTTGTCGGGGCTGTTCGTCACACCGATCTTCATCAACGCCTTCCTGCTGGTGGACAGGGAGATTCCCGAGGATTCGCGCAACGAGGCCAACACCTGGGTTTCGGCCAGCACCAATCTTTCCAACGCCGCCATCACGATCGTCGTCGGCACCTACGTCACGGGAGGTCGGTGGACCGCGGCGCTCGGTGTGCTCAGCGGGTGCGCGGCAGTGGGTCTGGTGGTCGCCTTGCTGACCCGCGTCCGGTCCGCCACCGCACCGGCACGCGCGCAGCACGACACGGTCAGTTCAGCCGACTGAAGGACAGAGGTTGCCCCGCACCCGCGAAGTCGAGACGCTGTCGAGCGGTCAGGCGCGCAACATCGCGCTCAACGTGACATCGAAACGTGCCGGTGACGTCGGCGACGTCCTGCGGCACCTGGTCAGCGTGCAACTCGACGCCATCACCGTGCTGGCTCCCGCGCACCGACTGACTCTCGCCGAACGGCTGCTGGACGTCAGGACGGGTGATGTCGACTCCCTGCTCTGGCAGGTGGACAGCGCCGTCGCGTTCGAGTACCCCGCTCACGCCGCGGCACTGGTCGCCGTCGAGGACTGGCCGCTGTGGGCGTTCCGCAGGCGCCGATCCCGGGCCCACCCGCAGTACCCGGACCCGGCCCTCCGCGACAACCTCCTGTCGCGGATCGGCTCCGAAGGCCCACTGCCCCTGCGCCTGCTCCAGGACCAGGTCGACACCGCGGCCGGCTGGAACTGGAGCCCTACCAAAACCGCGGTCCAACTCCTGCTCTGGTCCGGCGAACTGGCCTGTGTCCGCCGGGACCGGGCCGGGAACCGACTCTTCCAGCTCCCCCCTGCCGCGATCGCGGATCAGCACCTCACCGACGCGCTGACAGACCAGGAGTGCCTGCGCACACTAGTCGAACGTGCCGGTCACGCCCTCGGCGTCGCCACCATCGACGATCTGGCGGATTACCTCCGGGTCACGGCGACGAGCGTCAAGGCCGTCCTACCAGACACCGCGCTCATCCCCGTCGCGGTCGACGGTTGGGCACAGCCGGCGTGGGCGAGCGAGCAGGCCCTGGCCCTCACCGACACCGTCGCCGAGGGCGCGTCCTTCCTCGGTCCGTTCGACAACACGATCTGGTACCGGAAGCGAGTCGCGCGCGTCTTCGACTTCGAACACCGACTGGAGGCATACAAGCCCGCGGCCAAGAGACAACACGGCTACTACGTCTGCCCCCTCCGCGTCGGATCGGACATCGTCGGCCGGGCTGACCTCGCCTACCGCGACGGAACGCTGACGATCGTCGCGGCAAGCCTGAACACCCCGACGGAATCCCTCGCCGCGGGCTTTTCCGAAGCCTGCGCACGGTTGAGCGCACTGCTCGGCGCAACTGACATCGCGGTCCACGGCGAGGCAGTCGGCAGCTGGTAATGCGGACCGTGGCCCGAACCGGACACCGGGCGTACGAGGGTGGGCCAGCGGCCCGGACAGCACCTCGAACAGTCGGCGCATCGACGCGCCGCCGAGTCCGCGACGCAGGTCGCGTAAGGCTTTCGCGGACGGCTCGGCCACCAGAAGACCAGCCAGTCCTCCGGTCGCCTTCTGCCGGACCAGCCGGTAGCCGACCTCCGGGAACAGGCACATCGCCAACAGGAAGTAGACACCGACCCGTGACGGGAGGTCATGCAACCGCCGCTGGCCCCTCCTGGTCTCCTCCAGCACCGCGTCCACGAGATCGAACGGCAGACGGCGGTCAGTTCCCCCAGGTGTCCGGGAGCGAACCGGCCCGCGGCCACGGTAACCGTGCGGGGTGATGGCCGTCAGCGCAGGTTGTGGGGTTCCACAACTCTGCACCTGAGCGCTGAGCTGCGGTGATCGCACAAAGCAGTTGTAGGAGCAGGATCGTGGGGCGTGGCGCTACGACTGCTGTACCTGATCTTCGTCCGGCTCGTCGGCTGGCTGGTTCTTCTTGGCCGATCGTCGGCGGCCAAGGACGTGGAGCTGCTGGTGCTGCGGCACGAAGTCGCCGTGCTGCGCCGGGTCAGTCCCCGCCCGCGGTGGGAATGGGCCGACCGCGCGGTGCTCGCCGCGTTGGTCCGATACCTACCCGACCGGTTACGGCAACACCGGTTGGTGACACCGGGCACCGTCCTGCGGTGGCACCGGCGTCTGGTCGCGAAGAAGTGGACCTACCCGAACCGCACCGGCCGACCTCCGATCGACGACACCATCGCGGTGCTGATCGAACGGATGGCACAGGAGAACACCGGGTGGGGCTACCGCCGGATCCAGGGCGAGCTGCTCAAGCTCGGCCACCGGGTAGCCGCGTCAACGGTTCGCCGCGTGCTCAAGCGCCTGCGGGTACCGCCCGCGCCCCAGCGCGACACCGACACCTCCTGGCGACGGTTCCTGCGCGCGCAGGCCGCGAGCATGCCGGCGTGCGACTTCTTCCACGTCGACTGCGCCGTCACCCTCAAACGGATCTACGTGTTCTTCGTGATGGAGGTCGCCACCCGCTACGTGCACATCCCTGGCACCACCACGAATCCGGACGGCCCCTGGACAACGCAACAAGCCCGCAACCTACTCATGGACCTCGGCGATCGGACAGAAGACTTCCGGTTCCTGGTGCGAGACCGGGCCGGTCAGTTCACCACCTCGTTCGACGCGGTCTTTTCGGACACCGACATCCAGGTCGTGAAGATCCCACCGCGGTGTCCGCGAGCCAACGCCTTCGCCGAGCGGTTCGTCGGCACCATCAGACGCGAAGCCACCGACCGCCTGCTCATCATCAACGAACACCACCTGCGAGCGGTACTCGACCGCTACGTCTCCCACTACAACCACCGCCGACCACACCAAGCCCTACAACTCACACCACCACGGCCGGACCACCCGACCGCAGAGCCCACCTGGACCTCGATACGCCGCCGACCAGTCCTCGGCGGCCTGATCAACGAGTACGAACCCACAGCAGCCTAACCGCAGGTCAGAGCACGTGGCCGACTTTGACACCTCACAGGTGTCCAACATCCGGGGTCAAGTCCCCACCGGCGGACGTGTTCTACGCTCGGGCGACCGGGCCGGGCTCGAGCAGGAGATGTGGTCCCTGCTCACGCTCCACCAACTCCTGCGCACCGTCATGGTCGACACCGCGCAATCCCTGCCCGGCACCGATCCCGACCGCTGCGGATTCACCATCGCCCCGCACGCCGCCCGCGACCAGGCCGTCCAGACGACAGGAATCATCGTCGACGGCAACGAAGAATCCGGGGTCATCGCGCATCGTCTCCTGACCGCACTCCTTCCGCCCCGACACCCACGCGTGAGCACCCGCAAGGGCAGATCCCCGATC
>NZ_NSDM01000032.1 GCF_030852425.1 Saccharothrix longispora | reverse complement strand
GACCCCTTCGAACCCGGCGGACGCATGTACCGCACCGGCGACCTCGTCGCCTGGCGAACCGACGGCACCCTCGACTTCCTCGGCCGCGCCGACGACCAGGTCAAGATCCGCGGCTTCCGTGTCGAACCCGCCGAGGTCCGCGCCGCGCTCACCGCGCACCCCGGTGTGGTGGACGCCGCCGTGGTCGTCCGCGAGGACCGACCCGGCGACAAGCGGCTCGTCGCCTACGTCGTCACCCCCGACACCCCCGTCGCGGACCTGCGCGCCCACACCGCCGACCTCCTCCCCGACCACCTCCGCCCCACCGCCTACGTCCCGCTCGACGCACTCCCCCTGACCCCCAACGGCAAGCTCGACCGCGCCGCCCTGCCCGTGCCCGCGGCGACCGCGCCGTCCGCGCACCGCCGGCCGCGCACGGCGCGCGAGCAGATCGTCGTCACCCTGTTCGCGGACGTGCTGGGCCTGCCCGAGGACCGGGTCGGCCTGGACGACGGGTTCTTCGACCTGGGCGGGCACTCCCTGCTGGCCGCGAAGCTCGTGGGCCGGGTCCGCGGCGCGCTCGACGCGGAACTGGGCATCCGGGACCTGTTCGACGCGCCCACCCCGGCCGCGCTCGCCGAGCGCCTGGGCTCGGCCCGCGCCGCGCGCACCCCGCTGCGCCGCGCGGAGCGCACCGGGTGGACGCCGCTGTCGCCGGCGCAGGCGCGCCTGTGGTTCGTGGACCAGTTGCGGGGCCCGAACCCCGCCTACAACGTGGCGCACACCGTGCGGCTGCGCGGCGACCTCGACGTGGACGCGCTGCACGCCGCGCTGGGCGACGTGGTCGGCCGGCACGAGTCGCTGCGGACGGTCTTCCCGTCGATCGACAGCGAACCGCGCCAGGTGGTGCGGCCGGCGGGTGACGTGGACCTGCCCGTGCTCGCCCCGGGCGCGTCGGCCGTGGACGAGGTCGTGGCGGCCGCGGCGCGGGAGGCGTTCGACCTCACCGCCGAGCCGCCGGTGCGCGCCTCACTGCTGCGCCTCACCGACCACGACCACGTCCTCCTCCTCGTCCTGCACCACATCGCCGGCGACGGCTGGTCCCTCGGACCACTCCTCCACGACCTCACCGACGCCTACACCGCACGACTCCACGGCCACGCACCCGACTGGGCACCCCTGCCCGTCCAGTACGCCGACTACACCCTCTGGCAACGCGAACTGCTCGGCGACCCGGACGACCCGACGAGCCCGCTGGCGCGGCAGCTGGAGTTCTGGCGGCACGCCCTGGCGGGGCTGCCGAACCAGGTGCCGCTGCCGCTGGACCGCCCCCGCACGGCCTCGGGCAGCGCCGGCGGGCTGGTGGACGTGCGCTGGGACGCGGACCTGCACCGGGCGCTGCTGGACGTGGCGCGGGCGCACGGCGCGACCCTGTTCATGGTGCTCCAGGCCGCGTTCGCGGTCGTGCTGACCAGGATGGGCGCGGGCACCGACGTGCCACTGGGTGGCCCGGTGGCGGGGCGCACCGACGAAGCCCTCGACGACCTCGTCGGCTTCTTCGTCAACACCCTCGTGCTCCGCACCGACACCTCCGGCGACCCCACCTTCACCGAACTGCTGGCCCGCGTCCGCGACACCGACCTCGCCGCGTGGGACCACCAGGAACTGCCGTTCGACCGGCTGGTGGAGGAGCTGAACCCGGTGCGCGTGCCGGGCGCGCACCCGCTGTTCCAGGTCGCCTTCGTGGTGCAGAACAACACCGGCGCGCGGCCCGACCTGCCCGGCCTCACCGCCGAGGTCGCCCCGGTCGACACCGGGGCGGCGAAGTTCGACCTGACGCTGAGCCTCGGCGAGGAGTACGACGACGGCGTGCCGGCGGGCGTGGTGGGCGGCCTGGAGTACGCCGCCGACCTGTTCGACCGGAGCACCGCGGCGACGCTGGTGGACCGGCTGGCGGGCGTGCTGGCGGCCGTCGCCGCGGACCCCGGCACCCGGATCGGGCGGCTCGACGTGCTCACCCCCGCCGAACGGGAGCTGCTGGCGGCCGGTTCGCCGAACGGACCGGCGCGGGTCGTGGACGACCGCACGGCGCACGAGGTGGTGGCCGCGCACGCGCTGGCCTCCCCGGACGCCACGGCGGTGGTGTGCGGCGACCGGCGGACCACCTACCGCGAGCTGGACGTGGCGGCCAACCGGTTCGCCCACCACCTGCTCGACTCCGGTGTCCGCCCCGGCGACCTCGTCGGCGTCCTGCTCGACCGCGGCACGGACCTGGTCGTCACGGTGCTGGCGGTGCTCAAGGCGGGCGGCGCGTTCACCCTGCTCGACCCCGGCACCCCGGACCGGCGCGCGGCCGCGGTCCTGCGGGCCGCCGACGCGAGGGCGGTCGTGACCGACGCCGCCGGCCTGGCGCGGCCGGCCGGCCCGTACCGGGTGCTGGACGTCGCGGTGGACGTGGGCGCGCGGCCCGACCACGCGCCGCCGGTCGCCGTGGACCCCGCCGCGGCGGCGTGCGTCATCTTCACCTCGGGCTCCACCGGGCGGCCCAAGGGCGTGCTCGCGCCGCACCGCGCGGTCGTGCGGACCCTCGTGGGCCAGGACTTCTTCGACAGCTCGCCCCACCACGTGTGGTTGCAGAGCGCGCCGGTGCCGTGGGACGGGTTCGTGCTGGAGATGTTCGGCGCGCTGCTGTCCGGCGCGGCGTGCGTGCTCCAGCCCGGTCCGGCGCCCGAGCCGGCCGTGATCGCCGACCTGGTCGCCGAGCACGGCGTGACCACGGCCTTCCTGTCCGCCAGCCTGCTCAACTACATGCTCGACGAGCACCCCGGCGTGTTCGACGTGCTGCGGCAGGTCATGACCGGCGGCGAGGCCGCGTCCGCACCGCACCTGCGGCGGCTGCTGCGCGACCACCCCGGCGTCCGGGTGGTCAACGGCTACGGCCCGGCCGAGCACATGGTCTACACGAGCTTCCACGACGTGCGGCCCGAGGACACCGGCTCCGACGACGGCGGAGCGGAGGACACCGGGGCGCGGGCCGTCCCGATCGGCCTCGCCGTCGCCGACAAGCGGTCCTACGTGCTGGACGACCGCCTGCGCCTCGTGCCGCCCGGCGTGCCCGGCGAGCTGTACGTCACCGGTGTCGGCTCCGCCCACGGCTACGCGGGCGAGCCGGGCCTGACGGCGGAGCGGTTCGTGGCGTGCCCGTTCGAGCCCGGCGCGCGGATGTACCGCACCGGCGACCTGGTCCGGTGGCGCTCCGACGGGAGGCTGGAGTTCGTCGGCCGCGCGGACGACCAGGTCAAGATCCGGGGGTTCCGCATCGAGCCCGGCGAGGTGCAGGCCGTCGTGGACGCGCACCCCGGCGTGCGGCGGTCCGCGGTCGTGGTCCGGGAGGACCGGCCCGGCGACAAGCGCCTGGTCGCCTACGTGGTGCCCGAGGCGGGCGCCGCCCCCGACCACGCCGCGCTGTCCGCCCACGCGGCGGCCGTGCTGCCGAGCCACCTGCGGCCCGCCGCGTACGTGCTGCTCGACCACATCCCGCTCAACGCCAACGGCAAGCTCGACCGGGCGGCGCTGCCCGCGCCCGCGCAGCACTCCGGCGCGGCGCGGCGCGCACCGCGCACGCCGCGCGAGGCGATCATGGTGGGTCTGTTCGCCGACGTGCTGGGCCTGCCCGAGGACCGGGTCGGCCTGGACGACGACTTCTTCGCCCTGGGCGGGCACTCCCTGCTCGCGGCGAAGCTGATCAGCCGGGTGCGGACCGCGCTGGACGCGGGACCGGGCATCAGGGACCTCTTCGACGCGCCCACCCCGGCCGGGCTGTGCGAGCGGTTGGACCGGGTCGCCGACCGGCCGGCGCTCACCCCCGTGCCGCGCCCCGACGAGGTCCCGCTGTCCTACGCGCAGGCCCGGCTGTGGTTCATCGACCAGCTGGAGGACGCGGGCGCGGCGTACAACGTGGCGCACAGCGTGCGGCTGCGCGGCGACCTCGACGTGGACGCGCTGCACGCCGCGCTGGGCGACGTGGTGCGGCGGCACGAGTCGCTGCGGACGGTCTTCCCGTCGATCGACGGCGTGCCGCAGCAGGTGGTGCGGCCGGCCGCGGACGTGGCGCTGTCGCTGGTGGTGCGCGACACCGACGAGTCCGGTGTGGGACCGGCCGCCGCCGCGGCGGCGCGGGAGGCGTTCGACCTCACCGCCGAACTGCCGGTGCGCGCCTCACTGCTGCGCCTCACCGACCACGACCACGTCCTCCTCCTCGTCCTGCACCACATCGCCGGCGACGGCTGGTCCCTCGGACCACTCCTCCACGACCTCACCGACGCCTACACCGCACGACTCCACGGCCACGCACCCGACTGGGCACCCCTGCCCGTCCAGTACGCCGACTACACCCTCTGGCAACGCGAACTGCTCGGCGACCCGGACGACCCGACGAGCCCGCTGGCGCGGCAGCTGGAGTTCTGGCGGCACGCCCTGGCCGGTGTGCCGGACGAACTGCCGCTGCCCGCGGACCGCGCCCGCCCGGCGACCTCGTCGGGCCGGGGCGAGTCGGTGCCGGTGGAGCTGGGCGCGCCCCTGCACCAGGCGCTGCTCGACCTGGCCCGCGCCACCGGGACGACGTTGTTCATGGTGCTCCAGGCGGGCTTCGCGGCCTTGCTGACCAGGCTCGGCGCGGGCACCGACGTGCCCGCCGGGTCCCCGGTGGCGGGCCGTTCCGACGAGGCCCTCGACGGTCTGGTGGGCTTCTTCGTCAACACGCTCGTGCTGCGCACCGACACCTCCGGCGACCCCACGTTCCGGGAGCTGCTGGCCCGCGTCCGCGACACCGACCTCGCCGCCTACGACCACCAGGACATCCCGTTCGAGCGGCTCGTCGAGGAGCTGAACCCGACCCGCTCGCTGTCCCGGCACCCGCTGTTCCAGGTCATGCTGGTGCTCCAGAACAACGCGGCGGGGCGGGTCGAGATGCCCGGCCTGACCGCCGAGGTCGCGCCGGTCGACACGGCGAGCGCCAAGTTCGACCTGACCCTCGGCCTGCGCGAGGAGCACGACGACACCGGTGCGCCGATCGGCATCACCGGCGGCCTGGAGTTCGCCACCGACCTGTTCGACCGCGGCACGGCCACCGCCCTGGCGACCCGCCTCGCCAGGATGTTCGCCGCCGTCGCGGACGACCCCGACACCCGGATCAGCCGCCCCGAGCTGCTGGACCGGCAGGAGCGGCGCGGCCTGCTGGCGGCCTGGACCGACACCGCCGCCGACGCGCCGGTGGACCGCTGCGCCCACGAGCTGGTCGCGGCCCGGGCCGCGCGGACCCCCGACGCGGTGGCGCTGGTCCACGGCGACCACCACGTCACCTACCGGGAGCTGGTGGAGCGGGCGAACCGGCTGGCCCGCGAACTGGTGGCGCGGGGCGTGCGCCCGGGGCAGGTCGTGGGCGTGCTGCTGGACCGGGACGCGGACCTGGTGGTGGCCGTGCTCGGCGCGCTCACCGCCGGGGCCGGGTACACCGCGCTCGACCCGCGCTTCCCGCGCCGGCGGCTCACCGAACTCGTGCGGCGCACCGGCGCCCCGGTCGTGGTCACGTCGGCGTCGCTGGCCGACCGGGTGGACGGCGTGCCCGCGCTGGTGGTGGACGACCCGGGCACGGCCGCCCGCGTCGCGGCCCACCCGGCGACACCGCCGGAGGTCGAGGTGCACCCCGAGGACGTCGCGTGCGTCATGTTCACCTCGGGCTCCACCGGCGTCCCCAAGGGCGTCGTGGCGCCGCACCGCGCCCTCGTCGGCACCCTGCTCAGCCAGGAGTACGTGGACTTCTCCCCCGACCACGTGTGGCTCCAGTGCTCGCCGGTGTCGTGGGACGGGTTCGCCCTGGAGCTGTTCGGACCGCTGCTGGCGGGCGCGACGTGCGTGCTCCAGCCCGGTCCGACACCGGAGCCCGCCCTGATCGGCGACCTGGTCGCGCAGCACGGGATCACCACCGTGTACCTGTCCGCGAGCCTGCTCAACCACCTGCTGGACGAATACCCGGACGCGCTGACCGGGGTCCGGCAGATCATGACCGGCGGCGAGGCCGCGTCCGCGGCGCACCTGCGCAAGCTGCTCGACCGCCACCCGGGCGTGCGGCTGGTCAACGGCTACGCGCCGGTGGAGAACATGATCTTCGCGGTGTGCCACCGGGTTCGCCTGGAGGACACCGAGCTGCCGTCGATCCCCGTCGGGCGGCCGATCGTGAACAAGGGCTTCTACGTGCTCGACGCCCACCTCAACGTGCTGCCGCCGGGTGTCGTCGGCGAGCTGTACATGACCGGGGTCGGCCTGGCCCGGGGCTACCTGGGCGCGCCGGGGCAGACCGCCGAGCGGTTCGTCGCCTGCCCGCACGGCGGTCCCGGTGAGCGCATGTACCGCACGGGGGACCTGGTCAGGTGGCGGGCGGACGGCGTGCTGGACTTCCTCGGCCGCGCCGACGACCAGGTCAAGATCCGCGGTTTCCGGGTCGAGCCGGGCGAGGTGTCCACCGCGCTGAGCCGGCACCCGGCGGTGCGGCAGGCGGCGGTCGTGGTCCGCGAGGACCGGCCCGGCGACAAGCGCCTGGTCGCCTACGTGGTGGCCGAGCCGGGGGCGGAGCCGAGCCCGGCCGACCTGCGGGCGCACGCCGAGGAGCACCTGCCCGAGCACATGCGGCCCAGCGCCTACGTGCGGATGGACGAGCTGCCCCGCAACGCCAACGGCAAGCTCGAACGGGCGGCCCTGCCGCCGCCCGACTACCTCGACCGGCCCGCCGGGCGCAAGCCGGCGACACCGCGCGAAGAGGTCATGTGCGCGCTGTTCGCCGACGTCCTCGGCCTGACCGGCGAGGTGGGGGCGGACGACGACTTCTTCGCCCTGGGCGGGCACTCGCTGCTGGTGACCCGGCTGATCAGCCGGGTGCGGTCGGCCTTCGGGGCCGAGCTGTCCATCAAGTCCGTGTTCGAGAACCGCACGGTGGCCGCGCTCGCGGAGCGCCTGGGCCACGCGGAACAGGCCCGCCCCGCGCTGCGGCGCCGGGTCCGCCCGGAGGAGGTCAAGTGAGCGCGCCGACGATCCCCCTGTCGTTCACCCAGCGGCGGCTGTGGTTCCTCAGCCGCGCCGAGCCCGGCGCCACCTACAACATCCCGGTGGCCCTGCGGCTGGGTCCGGACCCGGACCTCGCGGCGCTGCGGGCCGCGCTGGGCGACGTCGTGCTGCGCCACGAGGTGCTGCGCACCGCCTACCCGGAGGCCGACGGGCAGCCGTTCCAGGACATCCGCCCGGCGGGCGGGGTGGAGCTGCCGGTGACGGTCGTGCCGGCGGACGGCCTCGCCCCCGCCCTGGCGGACGCGGCACGGCACGTGTTCGACCTCACCGCCGCGCCGCCGGTGCTCACCCGGCTGTTCCGGGTGGACGGCGGGGCGCCCGCCGACCACGTGCTGCTGGTGCTGCTGCACCACATCGCGGGCGACGGCGGCTCGACCGGACCGCTCACCCGCGACCTGGCGGCGGCCTACGCGGCCCGCCGCGCCGGCCGCGCCCCGGAGTTCCCCGAACTGCCGGTGCAGTACGCCGACTACACCTACTGGCAGCAGGACGTGCTGGGCGACCCCGACGACCCGGGCAGCCGGTACGCCCGGCAGGTGGCGCACTGGGCGGGCGTGCTGGCGGACCTGCCGGTCGAGGTGGGCTTCCCCGCCGACCGGTCCCGCCCGGCGACGGCCGGGCACCGGGGGGCCTCGGTGCCGCTGGAGGTGCCCGCGACCGTGCACCGGGGGCTGCTCGACCTCGCCGCCTCGACCGGGGCGACGCTGTTCATGGTGGCGCAGGCGGCGGTGGCCGCGCTGCTCACCCGGCACGGCGGCGGCGCGGACGTGCCGTTCGGCACGGCCGTCGCGGGCCGCACCGACGAAGCCCTCGACGACCTCGTCGGGTTCTTCGTCAACACCCTCGTGCTGCGCACCGACACCTCCGGCGACCCGACGTTCGCCGAACTGGTGGCCCGCGTCCGCGACACCGACCTGACCGCGTACGCGAACCAGGACGTGCCGTTCGAGCGGGTCGTGGAGGAGCTGAACCCGCCGCGCTCGCTGTCGCGGCACCCGCTGTTCCAGGTGATGCTGGTGCACACCGCCGACAGCGCGGCGCCCGAGGCCGGGACGCTCCTCGAACCGGTCCCCCTCGGCACCGGCGCGGTGAAGTTCGACATGACCATCGGGTTCCGCGAGCGCCCCGACGCCGGTGGCCTGCGGGTGGACTGGGACTACTCGGTGGACCTGTTCGACCGGGACACCGTCGCCGCGTTCGGCCGGCGGCTGGTCCGGCTGCTGGCGGCGGTGGCCGCCGACCCCGGCACCCGCGTCGGCGACCTGCCGCTGCTGGACGACGACGAGCGCGCCGCGCTGACCGCGCCCGGCCGCGAGCCCTCGGGCGACACCGTGCACGGGCTGTTCGCCGCACGGGCCGCCGCGACGCCGGGGAAGACCGCGCTGCTGCACGACGGGGGGCGCGTCACCTACGCCGAGCTGGACCGGTGGGCCGACCGGATCGCGGGCCGGCTGCTGGACCGCGGCCTGGCACCGGGCGCGGTGGTGGGCGTGCACCTCGACCGGGGACCGGCGCTGGTGGCCGCGCTGCTCGGCGTGCTCAAGGCGGGCGGCTGCTACACGCTGCTGGACACCGCGTTCCCGGCGGACCGGCTGCGGTCCGTGCTGGACCGGGCGGGTGTCGAACTGGTCGTGGGCACACCGCTCGACGGCGTCGACGCCCGGTTCGTGGACCCCTGCGCGCCCGGCCCGGAGCACGTGGCCGCCGCGGTGGTCCCCCCGGAGTCGCCGGCCGTGGTCATGTTCACCTCCGGCTCGACCGGCGAGCCGAAGGGCGTGCTCGCGCCGCACCGCGCCCTGGTCTCGACGCTCACCGGGCAGGACTACGCCGAGTTCGACGCCGACGCGGTGTGGCTCCAGGCCGCGCCGGTCTCCTGGGACGCGTTCGCCACCGAGCTGCTGGGCGCGCTGCTGCACGGCGGCACGTGCGTGCTGCACCCGGCCGGGCCGCCGGACCCGGCCGACATCGCGCGGTTGGTGGTCGAGCACGGCGTCACCGTGTTCAAGGCCTCCGCGAGCCTGTTCAACCACGTGCTGGACGAGCACCCCGAGGTGTTCGCCACCGTGCGGCGGGCCATGACGGGCGGCGAACCCGCCTCCCCCGCGCACGTCGCGAAAGCGCTGCGCGACCACCCGCACGTGCGGCTCACCAACGGCTACGGCCCCGCCGAGAGCATGGGCTACAGCACCGCGCACGACATCACCGCCGCCGACCTCACCGCCCGGTCGGTGCCGATCGGGCGGCCCGTGGCGGGCAAGCACGGCTACGTCTTGGACGAGCGGCTGCGGCTCGTGCCGCCCGGTGGCGTCGGCGAGCTGCACCTGGCGGGCGCGGGGCTCGCGCACGGCTACCTCGGCGCCCCCGGTGCGACCGCCGAGCGGTTCGTCGCCGACCCGTTCCTGCCCGGCCGGCGGATGTACCGCACGGGTGACCTGGTGCGGCTGCGGCGCGACGGCGTGCTGGAGTACGCGGGCCGCGTCGACGACCAGGTGAAGCTGCGCGGGTTCCGGGTGGAGCCCGCCGAGGTGCAGGCCGCCGTGCTGACGCACCCGGACGTGACCGGCGCGGCCGTCGTGGTCCGCGAGGACCGGCCCGGCGATCCCCGGTTGGTGGCCTACGCGGTGGGCCGCGCGACGCCGGCGGCGGTGCGCGACCACGTCGCCGCGCTGCTGCCCGAGCACCTGGTGCCGTCGGCGGTGGTCGTGCTGGACGAGCTGCCGCGCACCCTGAACGGCAAGCTGGACCGCCGCGCGCTGCCCGCGCCGGCGTACGCGGCGGGTGCCGGCGGCGAACCGCGCACCCCGCAGGAGGAAATCCTGTGCGCCCTGTTCGCGCAGGTGCTGGGACTGCCGGCGCCGGCGGGCGCGGAGGACGACTTCTTCGCGCTGGGCGGGCACTCGCTGCTGGCCACGCGCCTGGTGAGCCGGGTGCGCGGTGCGCTGGGCGCGGAAGTCGGCGTCCGCGACCTGTTCGCCTCGCCGACCCCGCGCGGTCTCGCGTCCCGCCTCACGGCGGCGCGCCCCGGCCGCCCGGCGCTGCGCCCCGCCGACCGCCCGGACCCGCTGCCCCTGTCGCACGCCCAGCAGCGCCTGTGGGTGCTGCACCAGGTGGACGGCTCGGCGGCGTACAACTCGCCGTGGGCGCTGCGGCTGCGCGGCGACCTGGACGTGGCCGCGCTGCGCGCCGCCCTGGTGGACGTCGTGGCCCGGCACGAGTCGCTGCGCACGGTGTTCCCGCAGGTGGACGGGCAGCCGGTGCAGCGCGTCCTGGACGCCGCGCCGCACCTGGCGGTCACGGTCGCGGACGACGTGGACGCGGCGGTGGCGGAGCTGTCGTCGCGCCCGTTCGACCTCGCCGCGGAGCCGCCGCTGCGGGCGCACCTGCTGGTGGTGTCCCCGGCGGAGCACGTGCTCGTGCTGGTGCTGCACCACATCGCCAGCGACGGCTGGTCCAAGGGCCCCCTGCTGCGCGACCTGGTCACCGCCTACACCGCCCGCACCGGCGGGACCGCCCCGGAGCAGGCGCCGCTGCCGGTGCAGTACGCGGACTACGCGCTGTGGCAGCGCGACCTGCTCGGCGACCAGGGCGACCCGGACAGCGTCGCCTCGACCCAGCTCGCCCACTGGCGCGACGTCCTCGCCGGCGCGCCCGAGCAGCTCGACCTGCCCTCGGACCGGCCGCGACCGGCCGTGCCGTCCGGGCGGGGCGGGCTCGTCGCGGCCGAGTTCGGGCCCGCCGCGCGGGACGCCGTGCGGGGGCTGGCCGAGGCGACCGGCAGCACGACGTTCATGGTGCTGCACGCCGCCCTCGCCGCCCTGCTCACCCGCCTGGGCGCGGGCACCGACCTCCCCATCGGCACCGTCGTCGCGGGTCGGGCGGACGAAGCCCTCGACGACCTCGTCGGCTTCTTCGTCAACACCCTCGTGCTGCGCACCGACACCTCCGGCGACCCCACCTTCACCGAACTGCTGGCCCGCGTCCGCGACACCGACCTCGCCGCCTACGACCACCAGGACGTGCCCTTCGAGCAGGTCGTGGAGGAGCTGAACCCGACCCGCTCGCTGTCCCGGCACCCGCTGTTCCAGGTGACCCTGGTGGTGCAGAACACCGCGGGCGGCGGCGCCCCGGCCCTGCCCGGCCTGGACGTCGAGCCCGTCGCCGCGTGGACCGCCACGGCCAAGTTCGACCTGGTGCTCGCGTTCACCGAGCACGACGACGGGCTGACCGCGAACCTGGAGTACGCCGCCGACCTGTTCGACGACGACACCGCCCGAGCCCTGGTGGCGCGGCTGGCACGGCTGCTCGCCTCGGTCTCGGGCGACGGCGCCGACACCCGGTTGAGCGCCCTCGACGTGCTCGTGCCCGGTGAGCGGGACCGGCTGCTCACCGGCTGGAACGACACCGCGGTCCCGGCGGGCGCGTGGGAGTCCGTACCGGCGCGGGTGGCCCGGTGGGCGCGGCGGACGCCGCACGCGACCGCCGTGGGCGCCGCGGTGGGCGGCATGACCTTCGCGGAGCTGGACGGGGCCGCGAACCGGGTGGCGGACTCGCTGGTCGCGCTCGGCGCGGGGCCCGGGTCGGTGGTCGGCGTGTGCCTGCGCCGCTCCCCCGCCGGCGTCGCCGCGCTGCTGGGCGTCCTGCGGACCGGGGCCGCCTACCTGCCGATGGACCCCGACTACCCGGCCGACCGGCTGGCGTACCTGCTCGCCGACTCCGCCGCGCCGGTCGTGGTCACCGAGCGGGCGCTGCGGGACCGCGTGGCCGCGCCCACCGTCGTGTGCCTGGAGGACCTGCCGAACGGGCCGGGCACGCCGGTGGACGTGCCCGTGCACCCGGCCGACGCCGCCTACGTGATCTACACGTCCGGCTCGACGGGCCGCCCCAAGGGCGTGGTGGTGGACCACCGCGGGCTGGCCGACCTGTGCGCATGGCACGTCCGCGAGTACGGCGTCACCCCGGCCGACCGCACCGGGCAGGTCGCGGCGCTGGGCTTCGACGCGGCGGTCTGGGAGCTCTGGCCGCACCTCGCGTCGGGCGCGTCCGTGCACCTGCCCGACGCGGCGACCCTCGCCGACGGCGACGCGCTCGTCGCCTGGATCGCCGACACCGGCCTCACCGCGTGCTTCCTGCCCACGCCGCGCCTGGAACTCGCCCTGGACGACCTGGCGGCCCGACCGACCGCGCTGCGCGCCGTCCTCACCGGCGGTGACGCGCTGCGCCGCCGTCCCCCGGCGCACACCCCGTTCCGGTTGGTCAACCACTACGGCCCCACCGAGTTCTCGGTCGTGGCGACCGCCGGCCCGGTGTCGCCCGGCCCGCTGTCGACGGGCCCGGTGCCGCCGGGCGAGCGGGCCGACGTCGCGCCCCCGATCGGGCGGCCGGTCGCCAACACCCGCGCCTACGTCCTCGACGCCCGCCTGACCCCGGTGCCCGTCGGTGTCGTCGGCGAGCTGTACCTGGCGGGCACGGGTCTGGCGCGCGGCTACCACGCCCGTCCCGGCCTGACCGCCGAGCGGTTCACCGCCTGTCCTTTCGGGACGCCCGGCGAGCGCATGTACCGCACCGGCGACCTGGTGCGCTGGAACGCGCGGGGCGAACTGGAGTTCGCGGGCCGCGCCGACGACCAGGTGAAGCTGCGCGGGTTCCGCATCGAACCGGGCGAGATCGAGTCCGTGCTGGCCGACCACCCGTCGGTGGCGCACGCCGCCGTGGTCGTCCGCGAGGACCGGCCGGGGCTGAAGTCCCTCGCCGGGTACGTCGTGCCGCGCGGACCGCTGGACACCGCCGGCCTGCGGGCGCACCTGGCGGCCGTGCTGCCGGAGCACATGGTGCCCGCCGCGCTGGTCGTGCTCGACGCGCTCCCGCTGACCGCCAACGGCAAGGTGGACCGCCGCGCCCTGCCGGCCCCCGAGCCGGTCACCGGGCGCCGCGCGCCGCGCACGCCGCGCGAGGAGATCCTGTGCGGCCTGTTCGCCGAGGTGCTGGGCGTGCCGGTGGTGGGGCCGGACGACGACTTCTTCGACCTGGGCGGGCACTCGCTGCTGGCGACCCGCCTGATCAGCCGGGTCCGCACCGCCCTGGACGCGGAACCGGCCGTGGCCGACCTGTTCGCCAACCCCACGCCCGCCCGGCTGGAGACGTGCCTGGACCGCGGCACGCCCACCCGTCCCGCCCTGCGCCCCGCCGCCCGCCCGGACCTGGTGCCGCTGTCGTTCGCGCAGCGCCGCCTGTGGTTCGTGAACCGGCTCGACGGGGAGAACCCGAGCTACGCGGTGCCCGTGGCGCTGCGCCTGCGCGGCGCGGTCGACGTGCCGGCGCTGCGCGCCGCGCTCGCCGACGTGGTGGACCGGCACGAGGCGTTGCGCACGGTGTTCCCCGAGGTCGGGGGCACGCCCCACCAGCAGGTGCGGCACGGGGCGGTGGCCCCGCTCGCGCTGCTCCCCGCCGCGCCCGACGACCTCGACGCGGTGCTGCGGCGGGTCGTGGCCGCGCCGTTCGACCTGACCGGGGACCTGCCGCTGCGCACCGCCCTGGTGCGCCTGGCCGACGACGAGCACGTGCTCCTGCTGGTGCTGCACCACATCGCCGGCGACGGCTGGTCCATGCGGCCGCTGCTGCGCGACCTCGCCGAGGCCTACACCGCGCGGCTCGCCGGGCACGCGCCCGACCGGGCCGCACTGCCGGTGCAGTACGCGGACTACGCGCTGTGGCAGCGCGCCCTGCTCGGCGACGAGGACGACCCGGACGGCCCGCTCGCGCACCGGGTCGCGTTCTGGACCGACGCGCTGGCCGGCGTGCCGGACGAGCTGGAGCTGCCGTTCGACCGGCCCCGGCCCGCGACGTCCTCGCAGACCGGCGGCCGGGTGCCGCTGCTGCTGGACGCGGACCTGCACCGCGCGGTGCTGGACCTGGCCCGGCGCACCCGCACGACGCCGTTCATGGTGTTCCAGGCCGCGTTCGCGACCCTGCTCACCAGGATGGGCGCGGGCACCGACATCCCCATCGGCACCCCCGTCGCCGGACGCACCGACGAAGCCCTCGACGACCTCGTCGGCTTCTTCGTCAACACCCTCGTGCTCCGCACCGACACCTCCGGCGACCCCACCTTCACCGAACTGCTGGCCCGCGTCCGCGACACCGACCTCGCCGCCTACGACCACCAGGACGTGCCCTTCGAACGGCTCGTGGAACGGCTCAACCCACCCCGCTCGCTCACCCGGCACCCGCTGTGCCAGGTCGTGCTGACCCTCCAGAACACCGGTGACGCGGCCCTCGACCTGCCCGGCCTGGTCGTGGAGCCGGTGGGCGTCACGTCCGGGACCACCGCGTTCGACCTGAACGTCGGCCTGCGCGAGACCCGCGGCGACGACGGCCTGCCCGCCGGCGTCGAGGGCGTCCTCCTCTACCGCGAGGACCTGTTCGACGCGGGCACCGCGCGGTCCCTCGCCGACCGGCTCGTCCGCGTCCTGGCCGCCGCCGCCACCGACCCGGACGTCCGGGTGGGCGACGTGGACCTGCTCGGCGACGACGAGCGCGAACGGGTCGTGGTGACGTGGAACGACACCGCGCGGGCCGTGCCGGGCACGACGCTGCCGGCGCTGTTCCGCGACCAGGTCCGGCGCACGCCGGACGCCCTCGCGCTGGTCGGCGACGGGCAGCGCCTCACCTACGCCGAGCTGGACGCCCGCGTCGAACGGCTCGCGGTGGCGCTGCACGCCCGGGGCGCGGGACCGGAGCGGGTCGTGGCCGTGCTGCTGCCCCGGTCGGTGGACCTGGTCGTCGCGCTGCACGCGGTGCAGCGGGCGGGCGCGGCCTACCTGCCCGTGGACCCCGACTACCCGGCCGACCGGGTGGCGCTCATGCTCGCCGACGCCGATCCCGTGCTGGTCCTCGACGCGGACGCCCTGCGCGGGCTGGAGGACGGCGACGCGCCCGGCGCCGAGCTGCCGCGGGTGCGCGGTGGGGACCCGGCGTACGTCATCTACACCTCGGGCTCCACCGGCCGCCCCAAGGGCGTGGTGGTCGAGCACGCCGCGATCGTCAACCGGCTGCTGTGGATGCAGGACGAGTACCGGCTCGGCCCGGACGACCGGGTGCTCCAGAAGACGCCGTCGAGCTTCGACGTGTCGGTGTGGGAGTTCTTCTGGCCGCTCCAGGTGGGCGCCGCGCTGGTCGTGGCCGCCCCCGGCGGGCACCGCGACCCCGCGTACCTGGCGGAGCTGGTGCGCCGCGAGGGCGTCACCACGGCGCACTTCGTGCCGTCGATGCTGGACGCGTTCGTCGCGCACCTGGAGGAGTCCGGCGAGCGCTGCCCCGACCTGGCGCGGGTGGTGTGCAGCGGTGAGGCCCTGCCCACGGGGCTGGCCCGCCGCTTCGCCTCGGTGTGCGCCGCGGGCCTGCACAACCTGTACGGCCCGACGGAAGCCGCGGTGGACGTGACCGCGCACGCCGTGCACGGCGCGGAGACCACCGCCACCATCCCCATCGGCCGCCCGGTGTGGAACACCGGCGTCCACGTGCTGGACGACCGGCTGCGGCCCGTCCCGTCGGGGGTCCCCGGCGAGCTGTACCTGGCGGGCGCGCAGCTGGCGCGCGGCTACCGGGGCAGGCCGGGGCTGACGGCGCAGCGGTTCGTCGCGTCGCCGTTCGCACCGGGCGGGCGCCTCTACCGGACCGGCGACGTGGTGCGGTGGTGCGGCGAGGGCGTGCTGGAGTACCTGTCTCGCGCCGACGACCAGGTCAAGATCCGCGGCCTGCGGATCGAGCCGGACGAGGTCGCCGCCGTGCTCCAGGACCACCCGGACGTGGCCCGCGCCGCCGTGGTGGCCCGCGAGCACGCACCGGGCGACCTGAGGCTCGTCGCCTACGTCGTCGCGGCGGCGGGCCGTGCGCCGGAGTGGGCCGCGCTGCGGGAGCACGCCGCGTCCCGGCTGCCCGAGCACATGGTGCCGTGGGCCGCGGTGGTGCTCGACGACCTGCCGGTCGGTCCGAGCGGGAAGCTCGACCGCACGGCGCTGCCCGCGCCGGGACCGGTCGCCCCGGTGGTGGGCCGCGCGCCGTCCTCCGCCGCCGAGGAGACCCTGGCCGCGCTGTTCGCCGAGGTGCTGGGCCTGCCCGAGGTGGGGGTGGACGCCGGGTTCTTCGACCTGGGCGGGCACTCCCTGCTCGCCACGCGGCTGGTGTCGCGGATCGGCGCGGAGTTCGGCGTCCGGCTGGGCGTGCGGGCGGTGTTCGAGGCGCCCACGGTCGCCGCGATGGCGCGGCGGCTGCGCGACGGGTCCGCCGACGACGCGCCGCCCGCCGTGCTCCTGCCGCTGCGCGCCGGCGGCCCGGCCGTGCCCCTGTTCTGCGTGCACCCCGCGGTCGGCATCGGCTGGGTGTACGCGGGGCTGCTGCCGCACCTGCCCGACCGGCCGGTGTACGCCCTCCAGGCACGCGGGCTGTCCCAGCCGGACGCGCGGCCCACGAGCCTCGACGAGATGGCCAAGGACTACCTCGACCAGGTCCGCTCCGTGCAGCCCACCGGGCCGTACCACCTGCTCGGCTGGTCGTTCGGCGCGGGCGTGGCGCACGCGATGGCCGCCACCCTGCGCGACGAGGGCGAGGAGGTGGCCACCCTGGCGCTGCTGGACGGGTACCCCACCGCGCCCACCGGCGAGGTGCACTCCGCGCGCGACCCCCGGGTCCTGGCCGCGCTGCTGCGCTCCCTGGGCTACCCGGACGAGCCCGCGCCCGTGTCGCCGGCGGATTTCGCGACACGGGTCGCGGACGGGCCGCTCGCCGACGTGGTGCCCGCCCGGCTGGCCGACCTCGCCGAGGTGTTCGCCGACAACCTGACCCTGATGGGCGCCGGCACCACCGCCCGCTTCGACGGCGACGTGCTGTTCTTCGCCGCCACCGCCGACAAGACCGACCTGTCCCCCGTGCCCGCCGACTGGCGGGCGCACATCACCGGCGACGTCCACGCGCACCGCGTCGACTGCCGGCACGGCGACCTGACCCGACCCGGCCCGCTGGCCGCCGTCGGCGCGGTGCTCGCCGCCCACCTGGGAAACCACCTGTGAGGAGAAGCGCCATGACCGCAGCCACGACCCGCGAAGCCACCCTCGTCCACGACTTCTACCGGTTCGTCGACAGCGACGACGTGCCCGCGCTCGTCGCCATGTTCACCGAGGACACCACCTACCACCGCCCCGGCTACCCGCCGGTGGTCGGCCAGGACGGCATGTCGCACTTCTACACCCACCAGCGGGTGATCAAGGCGGGTGAGCACCGCGTCGAGTCCGTGGTGCTGGAGGGCGACCAGGTCGCCGTGCGCGGGTCGTTCGAGGGCGTGCTGCGCGACGGCACGCGGACCAGCCTGCGCTACGCCGACTTCTTCACCCTCGCCGCCGACGGCCGCTTCAGCAAGCGCGAGACGTTCTTCTTCGCCCCCCTCGTCTGATCCCGCCCACCTCCCCCGTTTGGAGCCCGCCATGACCTCCCTCCTGGACAAGTCGACCGCCGCCGCGTCCCCGAAGTCCCCCGGCCACGGCGCCGCGTTCACCCCCCACCTGTACAGCCTGCGGTACACCCCCGAACTGGGCTGGCACGACGGCGACCTGCTGCCGATGGAGAACCTGTCGCTGCACCCGGCGACCCTCGGCCTGCACTACGGGCAGGTCATCTTCGAGGGCATGAAGGCGTTCCGTCAGCAGGACGGGTCGGTCGCGGTGTTCCGGCCCTGGGAGAACGCGCGCCGCTTCAACCGGTCCGCCGCCCGGCTGGCCATGCCGGAACTGCCCGAGCACCTCTACGTGGACGGCGTGGACCGGCTCGTCGCCGCCGACCACGGCGAGCTGTCCGACCACCCCGACCACAGCCTCTACCTGCGCCCGCTGATGTTCGGCACGGACGCGAACCTGATGCTGCGGCCGTCGGAGGAGTACCTGTTCCTGGTGATGGCGTTCGTCGCGGGCGGCTTCTTCGGCGACGTGGTGCGCCCGGTGTCGGTGCTGGTGTCGCGCGACCAGGCCCGGGCCATGCCCGGCGGCACGGGCGACGTGAAGTGCGCGGCGAACTACGGGCCGTCGTTCGTGGCCCAGCGCAGGGCGCAGGAGGCGGGCTGCCAGCAGGTCGTGTGGCTCGACCAGGCGGAGCGCCGCTGGGTCGAGGAGATGGGTGGCATGAACCTGTTCTTCGTGCGCGGCTCCGGCCCCGGCGCGGAGGTGTTCACGACGCCGCTCACCGGGACGCTCCTGCCGGGCGTCACCCGCGACTCGCTGATGCGGATGGCCTCCCGCCTGGGCTACCGCGTGGCCGAGCAGCCGGTGTCGGTCGACCAGTGGCGGGCCGAGTGCGAGGCCGGTGGGATCACCGAGGTGTTCGCGTGCGGCACGGCGGCGGTCGTCACGCCCGTCGGGCAGGTGCGCGACGTGGACGGCGACTTCACCGTGGGCGACGGGGGGATGGGCCCGGTGACCGGCACGCTGCGCAGGGCGCTGGTGGACCTCCAGCACGGCCGGGTGCCGGACGTGGACGGCTGGCTGCACCGGGTGTGCTGACCGTCGGGCGACGCGGGTCGGGCCCCGTGCCCGACCCGCCCCCGCGGCCGCCGGGACCCGCACGACCCGCCGGTCACGGCGCGTTCGTCGGGGAGGTCCGCGACTCCGGCCCCGCGTCCCCGATCGACTCGGCGTGCGCCTTGACCGCGGCCAGGGTGTGCTTGATCGACTCGGCGTTGTAGCCGGGCCGGTCCTGGCGCCCGGTGACGCGGGGACCCAGGAACCGGCGGACGAACCTGTTGCCCACCCGGTACCAGTTCTCCGTCAGCACGCACCCGTGCCGGGTCGGCGTGATCACGTACGACCACCGCGACACCCGGACCAGCAACGGCGACCGCACGTCGAAGGTCAGCAGCCGTCCCGGCTCGCAGGCCACGATCCGGGCCGTGGTCGACCACCGCTTGGCGCCGTTGTGGTTGAAGCCGCGGAGCTCGACGCCGACCGCGGGCCCGGTGGCCCCGTGCAGCCACCGACCACCGAGGTTCTCCGGGCTGAACCGGCCCATCCGGGGCAGGTCGCTCACCAGCGCCCACACCACCCCCGGCTCCGCCGCCACGTCGATGCTGTGCGAGATCGTCGGTTCCACCGGACCGAATGTAGGAGGAATCGGCACCGGTGCCTACGTGCGATCGTGCGCAGCCCCGTCGTCGACACCGCCTTCCCGGTGGACCGCACCGCCGACGCCCACCGCGGCGTCGAGGCCGGCGGCGTGCGCGGCAGGCACGTCATCGACGTGCGGGCCTGAGCGCCATCGCTGACCGACACCGCGTGGAACTACTCATGCGCCCTCGCCGACGGCGCCGATAGCGTGACCGTCATGGTCGACTTGCAGCGGGTCGTGACGGCCGTGTGCGCGGGCTTGGTGCTCGCGTCGTGCGGTATGCTGGACGGCGTTCCCGCCGAGGGTGACGCGGAGACGGACCGGCAGTCCACGACCTTGGCCGACGCGATCGGCTACCCGCCGCAGTCGGACGCGGCCGGCTTCGCCCGTGCCGCACTGGGCACCCCGCTCGGCAAGTCCGACGACTTCAGCGTGGTGCAGGCCGAAGACCTGGCCCACGAAGACCCCGAAGACCCGAGGGCACGACTGGTCTGGCGGATCCACCGCGACGCGTCCGAGGCTGGCTGGCGGCGAACCCCGGAGTTCGATGCCTGCTACCGCGTCGACTTCAACCACTACGGCGCCGTTTCCGCGCCCGGCCGGGTCACCTGCCCGGCCGACGCCACCCCGATCACGCCGCCACCGCTGCCGAGGCGCGACATCCCGCAGGACTACACCCCGGCCCTGGAAGCCACCCTCGGCGCGCTGCCCGGGACACCCGGCGAAGCGGAGGTGCGCGCGGCCCTGGCCTCCGGTCTGCCCGCACCGCAGGTGGACCCGGAGACCGACCTCGCGGCCATCCCGCCGCAGGTCCTCGTCCACGTCGAGGGTTCCGACGTCGGCGTGGCGCTGTCCGCGTCCGACTACGGGAGCAAGGCTTGCGTGCTCGCTCGTCGGGCCGGCGGCGCCGTCCGGGTCTGGTCGCTCAACTGGCGCGACCTGGGTCCGCTGGAGAAGCCCTGCACCCCGGAAGCCGCGCTGGCGTCCCGCTGACGGCGGTCGACCGGCCGCCCGCGTCGTCGTGCGGCGCCGGGCACCCGCTCCGGGCGTGCCGGCGAATCCGCGCCCCCATCCACCGGTGCGTCCGCGACGACAGCGCCGACCAGGGCGGCGGTAGGACGGCACGACATGCGCGGACCACATCCGGCACCGGCCCGGAATGCATCGCCGGCGAATCCGTCACGGCAACTCCGCGCTTTCCCGACACCTCGCGGCCAGGGAAATCCGCGTCGTCCACCCGACGAAACGCGCCGCGGATGCTCTCCGGACCGACCTGCGCCCGTCGAAGCACCGGCCCAGCACCCGACGAGGAAAGATCCGGGCGCAACTCCGCGCAAGGTCACACGTCTCATTCCACCCCCCTTTTCGGGAAGTTCGGCTTCGCGAACAAAGGCGCAATGCTCGACCGTTCGGCCCTGTACAGGTTGCGGCGTTACTGTTGGATGATCGCATGTACAACGCTATTGTGATCGGTGGTCGGTGTGCGGGGGCGGCAGTCGGCACACACCTCGCCCGACAAGGCCTCCGGGTGTTGGTGGTGGACCGTTCGCGGTTTCCCAGCGATGTGCTGTCCACGCATTTCATCTGGCCGCACGGCGCTTCCTACCTGAACCGATTAGGGGTGTTGGACCAGGTGCGGGCCGTGACGCCCGCGCACACCCGGGTCACCGTGGTGAACAATGGGATCGCCTTGCGCGGCAGCGTTCCCGAGGAACTGCTGCGCAACCAGTTCCGGTTGCTGCACGACGACGACAGCGGGATCACGACGGAGTACTTCTCGGTCCGCCGGCACGTGCTCGACAAGATGCTGGTCGACAACGCCGTGCGGGCCGGTGTGGAGTTCCGCGAGGGGTACACCGTCAAGGAGCTCCTGCGGGACGAGGACGGAACCGTCGTCGGCATCAAGGGGCGGGACGGCACGGTCGAGCGCGCGCAGGTCGTGATCGGGGCCGACGGGCGCAACTCCTTCGTCGCGCGCGCCCTGGGGATCGCGAAGTCCGACGAGCGACCGCGGTGCACCTACGCCTACTGGAGCTACTTCGGCGGCATCCCCGACGGCGAGGCGCAGATCCACCGGCAGGGCAGGCTCGGGATGGCGATGGCCTCGACCAACCACGGGCAGACCATGGTGTTGACGTGGGGGCCGAGCGAGTGGGCCGCGGGGTTCCGGGCCGACGTCGAGGGCAACTTCCACCGCGCGCTCGGGCTGATCAGCGAGGAGGCGGCGGACACCGTGGCACGGGCGCGACGGGAGGAGCGCTTCTACGGGACGCTCGACCAGGCCGCCTTCCTGAGGCGGTTGCACGGGCCCGGCTGGCTGCTGGTGGGTGACGCCGAGTCGTTCAAGGACCAGTGCACGGCGCTCGGGATCACCCACGCCCTGCGCGACGCCGAGCTGGCCGCGGAAGCGGTCGGCCGGTGGCTCGGCGGCGAAACCGACCGGGACACCGCCATGGCCGGGTACGCCGCCAAGCGCCGCAGCCAGACCGCCGCGGCCTACTACGACTACGTGTGCACGCTCGCGGAGATGAAGCCGCTGCGGCACGACGAGTTGCAGCTGTTCGCGATCCTGCGCGGCAACCAGGCCGAGATCGACCGCTTCATCGCCACCCACGTCGACGTGGCGCCGGTCTCGGAGTTCTTCGACCCGTCCAACGTGTTCCTGCTCAACGACACGGCCAAGGAGTCCTCGCGCGACCACAGCGCGTTCGCCGACTTCGAGGCGACCTACCGCGAGCACCAGCGGAACCCGTTCCTGCGCGTGGGAGCGGAGGTGGCCCGATGACCGGCACCCCGGTACGGGAGCGCGAGGACGGCGAGGTCGTCGCCTCGCTCATCGCCGCGGCCGACGCCGCCGGCACCGACCCGGTCACCGCGGCCAAGGCGGTCGCCGCGGCCGCGCGCGAGGTGTCGGACATGCTGCGGAACTGGGCGGCCCACATCCCGTGGGAGGACCTGGAGGAACTGGACGCCCTCCCCGAGGACGAGGTGGTCCGCTTCTTCGGCGAGGACTACCCGGCGATCCGGGCCGACCTGGAACCGATGTGGGAACCGGCGACGACGTCCGCGCCCGCGATCGACCCCGACGAGGACTACGCGCTCGACAAGAACGCCTACGACTTCTTCCGCCCCGTCGGGACCAACCTGCTCGACCGGACCGAGGAGTTCCACGGCTGGGTGGAGGCGCGCAGGCGCACGGAGACCTGGCAGTACTCCCGGCTCCTGGAGGCGGCGCCCGGCGGGGTCGCGACCATCACCAACGACCTGAGCAAACCCGCCCGGGGCATCAACTTCAACTCCCAGGACTACCTGTCGTTCAACGCCCACCCGGAGGTCCGCGAGGCGGCGGTCAGGGCGATGCGCGACTTCGGCCCGCACAGCGCCGGGTCGCCGATGGTGCTGGGCAACACCCGCATCTCCGACGAGCTGGAGGCCGCTCTCGGGGCTCTGGTCGGCCTGGAGCACGTGACGCTGTTCTCGAACGGGTGGTCGGCGGGCTTCGGCGCCGTCACCGGCCTGGTCCGCCAGGAGGACCACGTCCTCATCGACCGGCTCGCCCACTCGTGCCTGCAGACGGGGGCGCGCGCGGCGACCAGGAACATCACCCGCTACACCCACCTCGACGTCGAGGCCGTGCGCGGCCACCTGGCCCGCATCCGCGCCACCGACACCCACAACGGCATCATGGTCATCACCGACGGCCTGTTCTCGGTGGACGCAGACTGGCCCGACGTCGCCGCCCTGCAGGAGGTCTGCCGCGCCCACGACGCGACCCTGCTGGTCGACGTGGCCCACGACCTCGGCTCGATGGGCCCCGGCGGCACCGGCGTCCTGGGCATGCAGGACATGCTGGGCGAGGTGGACCTGGTCATGGGCGCGTTCTCCAAGACCTTCGCCTCCAACGGCGGCTTCGTCGCGACGAAGTCGCCCGCGGTGAAGCAGTACATCAAGATGTTCGCCGCGTCCCACTTCTTCTCCAACGCCCTGTCCCCCATGCAGACCGCCGTGGTGCTCAAGGCCGCCCAGATCATCCGCACCGACGAGGGCGACGCCCTGCGCGGGCGGCTCTTCTCCGCCATCCACGCCCTGCGCGACGAGCTGACGACGCGCGGGTTGACCTGCATGGGCTCGCCGAGCCCGATCGTGCCGGTCCTGATCGGCAACGAGAAGCTCGCCCGCACGGTCAACCGCCTGCTGTTCGACCGCGGGGTGCTCGCGTTCATGGTCGAGTTCCCGGTCACCCCGACCGGCGCATCGCGCTTCCGGTTGCAGGTGCAGGCCGCGCACGAGCCGGAGCAGGCGAGGGAGGCCGCCCGCATCATCGACGGGGCCCTGCGCGACGCGCGCGAATACCTGTCCAGCGCGTTCGGCAACTCCTTCTAGCGGGACGGGGCGCTGCCGCCGGGAGCGCCCCGTCACCTCCTTCGTCCTCGTCGTCGCGGTGGGCCCGCCACCCGCCGGACGGGCGCACGGTGAGCACCTCGTGCAGCCGCCCGTGTGAAGCGCGCCACCTCCGCGGGCGACGAGCCCGTGGATCGTCCCGGCGGATGCTCAAATATGTCCGCAGGCGCCGGAGCCCTCGCTCTCCGCGAAGCGGCGCGCGTGCCACGGTGCGGATCACGCCCCGCCCCGGCCTCGGGTCGGTTCACGGCAGTCACGGCCGATGTCGGCCGGTCGGACGAGGACGCGGCGCCTCGCGGGCAGTGGGAGTCGCACGGAGGAGACGGAGCGCGGCATGCAACGACGGGCGCTGCTGGGGCGCGAGACGGAGCGCCTCGCACTGGCCGCCCTGGTCGAGCAGGCCGCCTCCGGGTCGGGCGGTGCGGTGGTCGTCCTCGGCGCCCCCGGGATCGGCAAGTCGGCGCTGGTCGCCGAGGCGGCGGCGCTGGCCGCTGACCGCGGGACGCGGGTGGTCACGGCGGTGGGGGTGGAGTCCGAGGAGGACGTGCCCTGCGCCGGCCTGCACCAGCTGGTCCACCAGCTGCGGGACGGGATCGACGACCTGCCCGGACCGCAACGTGCCGCGCTGCGCGCGGCCGTCGGCCTCGTCGACGAGGCCGTGCCCGACCTCTACCTCGTCGGCTTGGCCGCGCTGACCCTGCTGTCGGACGCGGCGGTGAAGGCGCCGCTGCTGGTGGTCGTGGAGGACGCCCACTGGATGGACCGGGCCAGCCTGGACGTGCTCGGGTTCGTCGCGCGTCGGATCGAGTCCGATCCCCTCGCCCTGGTCGCCGTCACCCGCGGCCTCGACGACCGGCTCGGAGGTGCCGGGCTGCCCGTGCTGCACCTGGACCCGCTGACGGACGAGGTGTCGGGTGAGCTGCTGGACGCGGTGGCGCCCGATCTGGGGCAGCAGGTCAGGCGGCGGCTGTTGGAGGAGGCGGCCGGGAACCCCCTGGCGTTGACCGAACTGCCGGTCGCGCTGCGGTCGGTCGGTGGGGCGTACGCGCTCACGCCGGGTCCGCTGCCGTTGACCGAACGGCTGGAGCGGACCTTCACGGCACGGGTGTCCCGTCTTCCGTCCGACACCCGGGCGGTCCTCCTCCTCGCGGCCCTCAACGGCGACGGGACGATGGACGAGTGCCTCGCCGCCGCTGCCCGGATGCTCGGGACGGCGGTCGACGTCGCCGCCCTCGGACCGGCGGTCGACGCGGGCCTGGTCGAGCCGTGGGGGATGGTCTTCCGGCACCCGCTCGTCCGCTCGGCGATGCACCACGCCGCGACCGCCGCGGAACGGCAGGCCGCGCACGCCGCTCTCGTCGCCGAGCTCGACGGGCAGCCCGACCGGCAGGCGTGGCACCGCGCCGCCGCCACCGCCGGTCCCGACGAGCACGCGGCGCGGGACCTGGACTCCACCGCCGGCAGGGCCCTGCGGCGGGGCGGTGTGGCCGCGGCCCTGGCCGCGTTGCGGCGGGCGGCGGAGCTGACCGCGGACCCGTCCGCCCGCGCTGACCGGCTGCTGCGCGCCGCCGAGCTGGCCCTGGAGTCGGGCCGGTGCGACGTCGCGGCGCACCTGCTGACCCGGGCGCGCTCGCTGGACCTCTCGGTCCGGGACCAGGGCCGTGCGGCCTGGGTCGGCATCGCCCTGGTCGAGGGGGCGCAGGGCGAGGGCACCGCGACCGCCGAGCTGGCCGAGCTGGCCGTCGGGGTCGCCGCCGGTGGCGAGCCCGTGCTGGGGCTGCGCATGCTGTGGGGCGCTGTCCTGCACTGCTTCTGGGGGGAGCCGGGACCGGCGAGCCGCCGGCGGGTCGCCGCCGCCGCCGACCGGATGCCCGTGGACGCGGACAACGCCGACCTGGTGGCCCTGCGGGCGCACTGCGCGCCGGTCGAGCGTGGACGGGCCGTCCTCGAGTCCCTGGCCGGTCAGCTGGAGCGTTCATCCGTGGACGCCGAGGGGGACCAGCTCCTGGGTAGTGCCGCAGTGATGATGGGTGCTCCTGCCCTGGCGAGCCGGCTGGCGGGGAGGTCGCTGGACCCCCTGCGGGCGCGGGGCCGTCTGTCGATGCTGGCCAGGGCGCTCTGTGTGCAGGCGGGCAGCGCCGCACGGCTGGGTGACGTGCGCGCTGCTCACCTCGCCGCCGAAGAGGCCGCCGGGCTGGCCCGCGAGACCGGTCAGCCCTTGGTGCACGCGATGGTGCACGCCATCCGTGCACAGCTCGCGGCCGTCGGCGGCGACCCGCGGGCGGAGGCGTGGGCGGCGGAGGCGGAGCGCACCGCCCTGCCCGGCGGTGCGCGCCCGGTGCTGGCCATCGTGCAGATGGCCCGCGGGCAGGCAGCCCTCTGCCAGGGGCGCTACGGCGACGCCTTCGGGCACCTGCACCGCGTCTTCGAGCCGGCCGACCCCGCTTTCCACCCCTGGCTGCGCTTCTACGGGGTCGCCGAACTGGTCGAGGCGGCCGTGCGCAGCGAGTCCGCCGAAGCGGCGCGGGAGGTACTGCGGGAGCTGACTCCACTGGAAGAGCTGGCCCCCTCACCCGCCCTGCTCTGCGGGCTGCGGCTCGGCCGCGCCCTGCTCAGCCCGCCGGACGCCGCCGAGCCGCTCTACCGGGCGGCCCTCGTCGCCGTTCCCGTCGACTGGCCGTTCGAGCGGGCGCGGGTGCACCTCGCCCTGGGCGCGTGGCTGCGGCGGCACCGACGGCCCGCCGAGTCCCGCGTCGTCCTGCAGGCCGCGCGCGAGGTCTTCGACGCGCTCGGCGCGGCGGCCTGGGCGGAGCGGGCGCGCCAGGAGCTGCGCGCCTCGGGCACGTCCTCCCCCCGCCAGGACCCGGCCGCCGTCGACCGGCTCACGTCGACCGAGCTGCACGTCGCCCGGCTCGCCGCGCAGGGCCTGACGAACCGGGAGATCGGCGAGCGGCTGTACGTCTCGCCCAGGACCGTGAGCACCCACCTCCAGCGGATGTTCCCCAAGCTGGGCGTGACATCCCGCGGCGAGCTCGCCGCGGTGCTGCGCGGCACGGTGACGTACGCCGAAGACGTAGTCCGACGGACGCGGCCGGTCCCGTCCGCTCCCTAGGTTCGTGCCATGCCCGGTCCGCGCACGGCGGACGGCAGGGAAGGCACACCATGGGAACCATCACCGTCGGCACCGAGGGCTCGACCGACGTCGAGCTGTACTACGAGGACCACGGCTCCGGTCAGCCGGTCGTCCTGATCCACGGCTACCCGCTGGACGGGCAGTCGTGGGAGAAGCAGACCGATGCGCTGGTCAAGGCCGGCTACCGCGTCATCACCTACGACCGCCGGGGCTTCGGCCGGTCGAGCAGGACCATGACGGGCTACGACTACGACACCTTCGCCGGCGACCTGGACACGGTCCTGACCCGGCTCGACCTGCGTGACGTCGTCCTCGTCGGCTTCTCGATGGGCTCGGGCGAGGTCGCCCGCTACCTGGGCACCTACGGCTCGGAGCGGGTGGCGAAGGCGGCCTTCCTCGGCGCGCTCCAGCCGTTCCTGCTCCAGGCGGAGGACAACCCCGCGGGCGTGCCGCAGTCGGTGTTCGACGGCATCGCCGAGCAGGCCGAGGCCGACCGCTACGCCTGGTACGAGAACTTCTTCGTCGACTTCTTCAACACCGACGAGACGCTCGGGTCCCGTCTCAGCGAGGCCGCGCTCCGGGCGAACTGGACCACCGCCATCGGCTCGGCGCCCGTGGCGGCGTACGCGTGCGTCCCTGCGTGGCTGACGGACTTCCGGGCCGACGTGGAGCGCATCGACGTGCCGTCGCTGATCCTGCACGGCACCGCCGACCGCATCCTGCCGATCGACGCCACCGCACGCGAGTTCCGCCGCCGCCTGCCCGACGCGCGCTACGTCGAGATCGACGGTGCCCCGCACGGCCTGCTGCTCACCCACGCGGCCGAGGTCAACGCCGCCCTGATCGCCTTCCTCGAAGACTGAGAACCGGACATGCACACGCTCACGCACCGCGTCACCGCACGCATCACCGCCCTGCTGGCCGTGCTCGTCGCCGTCGCCGGGCTCGGCACGGCGAACGCGGTGGCCGACCGCCCGACGGGCGGGCAGAAGCCCACGATCGTCCTCGTCCACGGCGCCTTCGCGGACGGAGCGAGCTGGAACCCCGTCATCGAGCGGCTGCAACGGCGCGGCTTCACCGCCGTCGCCGTGGCCAACCCGCTGCGCGGGGTCCGGTCCGACGCCGACGCCCTCGACGCGCGCCTCGCCGGCATCGACGGGCCCGTGGTGCTCGTCGGCCACTCCTACGGCGGCGCCGTCATCACCAACGTGAAGGCACGCTCCCCGAAGGTGAAGGCGCTGGTGTACGTCGCCGCCTTCGCCCCCGCCGAGGGGGAAGCCGCGGGACAGCTCGCCGCGAAGTACCCCGGCAGCACCCTGGGTGGGACGCTGGCGCCGGTCCCGCTGCCCGACGGCTCGACGGACCTCTACATCAAGCCCTCGCTCTTCCGGCAGCAGTTCGCGGCCGACGTCCCGGCGCGACAGGCCGCCCTCATGGCGAGCACCCAGCGCCCCATCCGGGACGCCGCCCTGGACGAGGCGTCCGGCACACCCGCCTGGACGAGCATCCCCTCGTGGTTCCTGCTGGCGGGCGCCGACAGGAACATCCCCCTGCAGGCGCAGGGGTTCATGGCCGACCGGGCCGGCTCACGCGCCACCGTGACCGTCGAGGGGGCCTCGCACGCCGTGGCCGTCTCGCGTCCGGACACGGTCGTCAAGCTGATCGTCCGCGCCGCCGACTGACCCACTCCCCCGGCCCCGCGACCTGTGGCTCGCGGGGCCGGGGGCCTGTCGTCCACCTGCGTGAACGCGGCCGTCGACGCGGGAGCGGTGTTCGAGGTGATCACCGCCCCGGAGGGCCGTCTGCACCTTCTCCCGCCGTCCTCCGCCCACCGGCGACGGGTTCGCGGCGTCGAGTCGACCCGAGCAGCAGCGCGCTGCCCAGCGCCGCGGCCACGGCGCTGGCGGCGAAGATGCCCACCTTGGCCTGGGTGGCCGGCGCGGGGTCGGCATAGGCGAGGTCGGTGATGAACAGGGAGACGGTGAACCCGATGCCGGCCAGCGCCGCCGCGCCCCAGACCAGCCGGGGCGACACTCCGGTGGGCAGCACACCGACGCGGAGTCGCAGTGCCAGCCACACCGCGCCGCCGATCCCCAGCACCTTGCCGACGAGCAGGCCGAGCACGACGGCCCACGCCAGGCGGCTGCCGACCGCCTCTCCCAGAGCTCCGCCCCGCAGGTCCACCCCCGCGTTGGCGAGGGCGAACAACGGCACCACCACGAACGCGGTGATCGGGTGGAGCCCGTGCTGGAGGCGGTCCAGGACCGCCCGCCCGCGCACCGGCCGAGCCGGGGTCATCAACCCCAGCAGGACACCGGCGATCGTGGCGTGCACACCCGAGTGCAGCGTCGCGTACCAGACGAACAGCCCCACCGGGACGTAGGCCACGACCGAGTCGACACCCACCCGGCGCATCACCGCGACCGCGGCCACGCCGCCCGCTGCCGCGAGCAGCCACCCGAAGTCCAGCGCCTCGGTGTAGGCCACGGCGATGATCCCCACCGCGATGATGTCGTCGACGATCGCCACCGACAACAGGAAGAGCTTCACCCCGGCCGGGACCCGCGATCCCAGCAGCGCCAACACGCCCATGGCGAACGCGATGTCGGTGGCCAGCGGGACACCCCACCCCCGCGCCTCCGGCCCGCCGCCGACGACCAGCAGGAACAGCAGCGCGGGGAGGACGACCCCGCCCAGGGCGGCCAACGCCGGCAGCGCCGCCGCGCGTCGGTCCCGCAGCTCGCCCACCACCAGCTCGCGCTTGATCTCCAGGCCGACGACGAAGAAGAACAACACCATCAACCCGTCGTTGACCCAGTGCCGCAGGTCTTCGGTCACCGGGCCCAGGGTCAGCGAGGAGCGCCACAGGCCCTCGTAGTCGGCCGCCGCGGGGCTGTTGGCCCACACCAGTGCGGCCACCGCGGCCAGCAGCAGCACGACGCCGCCGGCGGCCTCGTCGTGGGCGAACCGCCGCAGCGGGCCCACCACGCGCCGCACCGCACCGGGACCGGCTTCACGGGCCTTCGTCACACATTCCCCCTCGGGGTCCTCGGGTCTTCCACGGGAGGTCGGGCACAGCCGCCGGGTTCACGGTGCTGTGGTGCTCACCGAGGCGATCGCCTCGGTGAGCGAGGGTCGGACGTCGAACAGCGCTCCCACCCCGGCCGCACGGAGGGACCGGAGCACGCCGCGGTGGGTGGCCACCAGCAGCAGGGGCACCTGTCGCGCATCGCACCGCCGCCGGGTCGCGACCAACAGGTTCACCCCCGCGGCGGAGAAGAACCGCAGCCCCGTCAGGTCGACCACCAGTGGTCGCGGGCGGCGGGCGGCGGCGCGGCCCGTGCGCAGTGCCGCGGCCAGGACCGGTGCGGAACAGCCGTCGACCTCACCGGTGGCGCGTACCACGACCGGGCGGCCGGCCACGTCGACGACGTCGGCGCCGAGGGTCGACACCTCACGGCCGGCTGTCGAGCGGTCGTCGAGGAGGTCGTACGTGGCGTCGAGGCGCATGGGCATGGTCGCCGGCTCCGATCGTCATCGCCGGCCTTCGGTTGCCGGGGTGGGACGGCGGGTGGTGGTCCTGTCTTCGATCGGCGCGAGCTTCCCGGTGTCGTGCCGGCGGGCCGATCGGTGCGGGATGTGCTTTCCCACCAACCACGATAGGTGTCGCCGGGGCATGCGCGGAGGTCTCCGGCAGGCAGATCCGGACGATGTCCGATTGCCGGAACCCGGCAACCGGGCATTCTTCGACCGAGTCGTCGCCCGGCCGGTGCCGCGGTGACGTGGCGGCTGTGACGGTGGCCGCCGCCCGGGGACCGCCGCTCGCCCGGCGCAGACGAGCGCACCGGAGCACGCCTTGGTGGGCAGTGCTCCGGTGCGGTGATCGGCCCTGGTGGGACCGCCCCTTCCGGGGATCTGGTCAGGCGGGCGTGGTCACCCGGCCGGGCGCCTCAGCCGCCGCGACCGCCTCGACCGCGGCCTCGGCGGCCCGATTGGCGTCGTCGGTGGCCTTGGAGGCGACCTCGTCGGCGGCGGGCCGACTGGTGGCCGCGACCTTCGGCAGGACCTCGGTGAACGCGCGCGACACCCCCTGCAGGGCGGAGGTGACCTCACTGGGGATGACCCACATCGTGTTGCCGGGGCCCTGCGCCAACTGCGGCAGCATCTGCAGGTACTGGTAGGCGAGCAGCTTCGGGTCGGGGTCGTTGCGGTGCACCGCCTGGAACACCTGGTCGATCGCACGCGACTGGCCCTCGGCCTTGAGGATCTCGGCCGTCCGCTGCCCTTCGGCGCGCAGGATGGCGGCCTGCTTGTCGCCTTCGGCGGTGAGGATCTGCGACTGCCGCTGACCTTCGGCGGTGAGGATCGCGGCGCGCTTGTCCCGCTCGGCGCGCATCTGCTTCTCCATCGCGTCCTTGATGGTGCGCGGCGGGTCGATGGCCTTGATCTCCACCCGGTTGACCCGCAGCCCCCAGCGCCCGGTGGCGTCGTCGAGCACACCGCGCAACTGGCTGTTGATCGTGTCCCGGGAGGTCAGCGTGCGCTCCAGGTCCATCGAGCCCACCACGTTGCGCAACGTCGTGACGGTCAACTGCTCGACCGCCTGCAGGTAGCTGGCGATCTCGTAGAACGCCGCCCGCGGGTCGGTCACCTGGAAGTACAGCACCGTGTCGATCTCGACGACGAGGTTGTCCTCGGTGATGACCGGCTGCGGCTGGAAGGAGATCACCTGTTCGCGCAGGTCGATCGCCGGGTGCACCCGGTCGATGAACGGGATCACCAGGCTCAGCCCGGGTTGCAGCGTGCGCTGGAACCGCCCCAGGCGCTCCACGTTGCGCGCCCGGGCCTGCGGCACGATGCGCACCGCCTTGAGCAGGACGGCTACCGCGAACAGGACGATGACCACGCCCGCGATCAACGAGACTGAGGGTTCCACGAGTCACTCCCCGGGTAGACGAACGCGGTGCTGCCGCTGATCCGCATGACGTCGACAGTGGTTCCCTCGGGGATCACGAGGCTGTCGTCGAACGGTCGGGCGGTCCACTCCTCGCCGCCGATGCGCACCAGCCCACCGTTCCGGGTGACCTCGCGCAGCACGTGAGCGGACTCGCCCACCAGGGCGTCGATCCCGAAGCGCACCGACTGCGGCTTGCCCAGGTGCTCACGGGCCATCGGGCGGAGCAGCGCCAGGCCCAGGACGGAAGCGAAGGCGAACACCGCGAACTGCAGCGGAGCGGGCAACCCGAGCGCGGCGGTGCCGGCGGTGATCAGGGCGGCACCACCGACGACGCCCAGCGCCGCCGTGAGGGTGAAGACCTCCACCACGCCGAGCACCAGCCCCAGCAGCAACCACACCAGCCAACCATCCACGACGGACTCCTCACGACCGGTACGAGCGTCGACTTCACCCTCTCGGCCTGTGTCCAATGCTCGTCCGCCCGTGCCCGCAGGGCAAGGTGGCTCCCCGGCCGTCCCGGACGCCTGTTCGTCGCCGGGTGTCGGCAACGAACGGCCTCACCGTTCCCGGGCGGTCGCCAACCAGTCGAGCGGCTTCGCCCCCGGGACCACGCCGTTCAGCGGTGGCCTCCTGGGGTTCCACCGTCAGGGTCCGCCGACAACCGGCAACCGGAAGGGTCGACCGGCGGTGGCTTCGGCGGGCTCGTGACCGGCCTCCGGGGCGACCTGCTCGTGTCCGTCCTCGTCGTGGTGGGCGCTCACGAGCAAGGCGATCAGCAGCCACCCCATGCCCGTGATCACCAGCACTCGGCTCGACCAGAGGGCTGCGAGGACCAGGTTCGCCGCCGCGGAGGTCGAGTGGACGGCCACGAGGACGCGGGCGGTGTGTCTCACGAAGGGCTCCCTGCGGACGACGTCGGGTTCGTCGCCGACCAGGCTTCCCGGCACACCACGGCGCCACCGGTGGGTGACGTCGCCGGGGGCTGTATCGACGCGGGCAACGGGTTCGTTACCCGTGACACCGCCGCGTGATCGGGGAGATGTCCGGTTCCGCCACCTCACCGGGGGGGCGGTCCGGCTGGGCCGTCGCCGAACAGCTCTTCCCCGGACGGGTGCACGACCACACGTGCGCGATCCCGCTCGTCGGGAAGTCGCACCCGGAATCGGCCGAGGTGCGGTCGGGCGAGTTCGCGACACCGCGGTGTGCGTGGTGCCGTCGAACGTCGAGGACCAGCGGGCGACGCTCGCCCACGTCGATCGCGTCGCCGGGGTCGAACGGTTCGTCCGATCGGTCCCGACGCCACGCGCCGGGCCGTGCGCCGGTCCGCCCGCGGCGAACCCCTGCCGTTGGAGCAGCCGCACCTGGAACGTCCCGACGACGAGGTGTTCCCGCTGTTCGAGCACCTGCGGGAGGCGCGGTCGTGGCTGTTCGCGATCGGCCGCCCCTCGCGCCCGGCGCCGCCCGCCGCCGCGGTGGTCCGCGGCTACCCGCCGGGTCGGTCGACGGGCCGCTGCCGCCGGCGGACGGGCGTCCGGTGGTGGAGCTGCCCCCCGGACGAGCCGGCGGACCCGCTCGCCGGTGCGGAACTGCTGGACGAGGGCGACGGGCGGTACGTCACGGTCGGCGGCGACCGGTTCCGACCGCACCGCGTCGCACCGGACCGCGCGCTGCTGGTCGGCTGCGACGTCGAGGACACCGGGACGTTCTTCGTCGCCGCGGTGACCTGGTTCGGCAAGGAAGACGAGACCGACCTGCTCGCCGCGGTCCCCGGGTGGTGGGCCGACCTCCTGCGCACGCGGCATCCCGGCGCGTTCTCCACCGGCCCGGGGTTCCCCGGTCACCACCGTGTGCGGGTGGGCGGGCCGACAGTGGACCAAGGCCGTCGGCGCGCCCGCCCCCGTGCTTCCGCACCACTTCCGCGAACCGCAGCGGCGTCGTCGGGAGGTCGCCGGTCGGCTCACCGGTGGGGCGCCCGGCGACCTCCCGGCTCAGGTGTACCAGGTGGGCTCGGGGAGTTCGCCGAGCAGGGCGTAGCGGCCCACCTCGGCGCGCTTGTGGGCGACGGGGTCGTGCAGGCTGTGGGTGCGGATGTTGCGCCAGAAGATGTCCAGGCCGACGGTGTTGGCGGTGGCCCGGGCCCCGGTGACGTCGAAGACGCGGGTGCCGATCTCCAGGCCGGTGTCGATGGCGCGCTGCTTGGCCGCGGCGACGACGACGGCGGCTTCGCCGCGTTCGCGTCCGGTGACGGTGTCGGGGTGGGTGTTGATCGCCTCGATCACCCCGGCGGCGCGGTCGGCCAGCGCCTCGGCGGCCCACAGCTTGGCCTGGAGGTCGCCGTAGGTGTCGAGGACGTGGAACTCCTCGACCGCGGTGCCCTTCACGTCGTGGGCGAAGGGCCACGGGCGGGTGCGGTCGCGGGTGTAGGCGGCGGCCGTGGTCAGGGCGCCGCGCGCGATGCCGAGGTAGAAGTTGGTGAACACCAGTTGGATCAGCGGCACGTTGAGGGTGTTGTAGACGCGTGGCCGGAACCGCTTGTCCACGTATCCGGCCGCGTCGGACCACGGGACGCGCACGCCCCGGATCTCGACGCTGCCGCTCTCGGTGAGCCGCTGGCCGAGGTTGTCCCAGTCGTCGTTGAACACGATGGCGTCCTGGTGGGAGGGCACGATGGCGAAGACGTGCTCGTCGGTGCCTTCCAGCACGCCTTCCAGCACGGTGACGTCGGAGACCTTGCCGCCCGTGGAGAAGGACTTGCGCCCGGTGAAGACGATCTCGTCGCCCTCGTCGACGATGGTCAGGTCGCTGTCGCGCGGGTTGACCGCGCCGCCGAAGAACCACCGCTCCCGGGTGGCCCGCTCCTCCACCGCGGCGACCTGCTCGGGGGTGGCGACCAACCGCGCCGCCCAGAACCACAGGTAGTGGTAACCCAGCAGCTGGCCGATCGAGCCGTCGCCGACGGCGACCTCGCGGATCACCCGGTAGGCGGTGCTCCAGTCCAGGCCCGCGCCTCCGTGCTCGACCGGTCCGAGGAGGGTGACCAGGCCCGAGTCCTTGAGCAGCGAGACCTCCGCGTGCGGGGTGGCCCCGGCCCGGTCCCGGGCCACCGCGTCGACCGCCAGCAGCGCGGCGACCTCACGGGCGCGATCCACCCACTGCTCGGCGGTGCTCGGGGAGGTGGACCAGGTGTGCGGCGCAGAGGCGGTCACAGGCAGGCTCCGATCACGCGGACGAGGCTTCGACTCGTCCTTCGTACCCAGGACGCGCACGGGAGCGACAGGGCCCAACCGGTGAAAGAACTTATTCCCACCCGCGCGAAATCCGACACCCGCGACTCCGCGGTCCTGCGGCGCACGACGCCCACGCACGGTGTTCCACCGCAAGTCGTTCGGTCGATTGAGCGCGGGCGACCGGATCGCGACACTCGACTCGCCCCGGAACTCCCCCGAAGAACGGAAACGTCCATGCGCCCGCGTTCGCTGATCACCGCCCTGGTGGGCGGACTGCTCGGAGCGGCCCTCCTGTCACCCGTGCCCGCTTCGGCGTCCGCGGTGGACGTCAACTGCGCCCTGGGCACCCAGGTCGGCACCTACTCCCCCGGCATGACGCTGCTGCCGAGGCACATCGACTTCCACGCCACCGGAACGCTGGGCGGCTGCGTGTCCCCCAGCCACCCCGGGATCACCGGCGCGACCTTCACGTCCCTGGTCAGCGGCACGTTCAGCTGCCTGGCGGGTTCCACCACCAACACCTCCACCTACCACTGGAACACCGGGCACAGCAGCACCGTCCAAGGCGGCTTCGAGGTCAACCTCAAGCCCGGTGGCACCACCGTGCTCGTCCTGACCGGCACCGTGGTCGACGGACTGTTCCGGGGAGCGACCGTCGTGCAGACCAAGGTCCTGCCCGCCACCGACCTCACCGCCTGCCTCACCCCGCAGGGACTGACCAGCGTCAGCGGCACCGTCACCTTCACCGCCCTGCTCTGAACCGGCGGACGACACGGGCGTCGGAGTCCGGGGTCTGCCCTCACCGCAACCACTCTGGAGGACCGAGCGGTGCACAGCATTCGAGGTTCGCTGATCGCGGTCGCGCTGATCGCGTCGTCCCTGCTGTTCTCGCCGTCCCCCTCCCAGGCCGCGCCGGGGGACCTCACCTGCACCGAGAACGAGTCGGTGTCCTACTCCCCCGGCCTGCTGACCACGCGCCGGTCGGTGGACGTGAGCGTGGACAACGTCCTCTCGTGCACGTCCCTCACCGACCCGGCCGTGACGGGAGGGCGTGTGCGGGCGGTCGTCCGCGGCCTCGACCGCTCCTGCACGGACCTGGCCGCGTCGGGCAGCGGCTCGTACACCATCACCTGGAACACCGGTGAGACCAGCACGATCGGCTACACCCGGTCCGCGAACTACGTCCTCGGCACGCTGGTCATCGTGGAGAGCGGGACGGTGACGGCGGGCAAGTTCACCGGCGACTCCGTCACGCACGTCGTCGAGCTGCTCAACCTGAACCTCCTGGCCTGCCTCTCGGAACCCGGTCTCACCGCGGCCTCGGGCATCGGCACCTACCTCTTCGCCTGACCCTCCCGTCCGCGCCGGCTCCAGGCGAGCGCCAGTCGTGCCTCGGCCCGTTCGGCGACAGCGAGCAGGTACGGTCCGCGCAGGTGGTGCGCGCGGGCGTTGGGCGAGTCCGGGCCGTGGCGGTCCAGCACGTCGGCGAACCGGTCCTGGACGGACACGCGACGACCGCGGTTGTCGACCGCCTGGTCCGCGTGCGCCAAGGCGTCCGCGACAGGCCCCCGTCCCACGGGGGTAGGCGTCGAGCGCGGCGGCGAGCCCCAGGCCGCCGGCCGCGAAGCGGGCACCCGAGTGGTGCGCGACCAGCGCGCCGATCCGGCGGGGCCAGCCGAGTCGGTCCAGGTGCCGGGCGCCGTCGAGCGGGTGGAAGCCGGTGTCGACCACCGGTTCGGCGTAGCCGATGTCGTGCAGCCAGGCAGCGGCCACGAGCAGGTCCCGGTCGGCCTCGCCGACCGTCGCGGACAGTTCGGCGGCGCGGGCGGCCACGGCGGTCGTGTGCCGCCACCGGTCCCCCGTCGAGCCGAGCAGCTGTTCCGCCAACAGGGCGCGGTGGACGGCCTCGGCGTAGGTGGCCGAGGCGTCCCGGCACACGACTTCGACACCGGGATGTCCGCGCGACCAGGGTTCCTGGGTGGCGGCGTCGCGGCCGGGCAGGACCGCGGCACGTCGGCCTGTCCCGGCGTCGATGACGGTCGTGGCGTAGCGGTGGCGGCG
>NZ_NSDM01000031.1 GCF_030852425.1 Saccharothrix longispora | reverse complement strand
CGCGAGACGCTACAAGGCGCCCAGAGTTGGTGCAGTGAAAGGGAGGCACGGCTGGCGGTGTTCGGCTGGGCGCATCGTTACAACACCCGACGCCGCCACTCCCACGTCGGCCAGATGTCCCCGATCGACTACGAGAACAGCCTCACCCCGACACCGGCTACGCTGACCCGCGCCGCATAACCCCGTGTCCAACATCCGGGGTGAAGTCCCGTCAAGGTCTGGGCCAAGCAACTGCGCCGGTCGTTGGGCGAGCGCAGCGTCGCCGACATCGTCGGCCTGCTCTCGCGGATCCTCGGCGAAGCCGTCGACGAAGGGCTGATCGGCTCCAACCCCTGCCGCAAACTCCGGCTCACCACCGGAGACCATCCCGAACGGCCGCACGCCACCGCCGGGCAGATCGCCGGCCTGGCCGCCCGCGTGGCATCGCCCGACAACGCCGCCCTGATCGTCACAGCCGCCTACACCGGGCTGCGCTGGGGTGAACTGACCGGGCTGCAGTGGTCACGGGTGGACACGGGCATCGGCGAGATCCGCGTCGACGCCCGCGACGGCGCCCTGCACGAGGTCGGCGGGCGGCTGACCCTGGGCCCGCCCAAGACCCCGGCCAGCGTCCGCGTCGTGCACCTGCCGCCGTTCCTCGCCGACCTGCTCGACGCCCACCACGACCGCCACCCCGACGCGCGGTTCGTGTTCACCGGCCCCGACGGCGGCTTCCACCGCCGCTCCAACTTCCGCCGCCGCGTATGGCTGCCCGCCCTGCGCGGCGACACCACCCGGCCGCGCATCGCCCCCGACATGCACTTCCACGACCTGCGCCACACCCACAAGACCTGGCTCATCGAGGACGGCGTGCCCGAAGTGCTGCAGCACAAGAGGATCGGCCACAAGTTCCGCGGCGTCATGGGCGTCTACTCCCACGTCACCGAGCCCATGATCGAGGCCATGATCGCCGGACTGCAGCGGCGCTGGGAGCAGACGGGGAGCACGAACCCCTGACCACCTCCGCAAATACGGAGGTGGTCAAGATCGTCTGCTCCCCATTTGCTCCCCGAAACGATCAACGGCCCGCAGACGAAGATCGTCTACGAGCCGTTGACCTGCACAAACACATTGTGGGCGATACTGGGATCGAACCAGTGACCTCTCCGGTGTGAATGAAGCCAAAATAAATCCCCTACCAGCGGAAACAGAATTACCACAGAAAATGCGTGACCGTTGGGAGCCGTTGAATGCGGTTCAACGCTGTTGAACGCGTCCGACGGCTCCCATTCCGCTCCCAGCATCCGCTCCCACGCACTCCTCCGCTCCCTGACGATCCGCGGACCGCCGACTGCGACGGTCGCGCATCCGACCCTCATATGGCCCGGACAGCGAATGCATCGGTCGACGCGGAGGACAAGGGTCGTAGCCGCCAGCCCGGCGACAACGACACGCACCACTGTGTCGTTGTCGCCGGGCCACCGTCGACGCCGACCCGCTATCGTGTCGATGTGACCGCAGCAGCCGCGCACCCGCCATCGCCGGAGGTCGAGAAGACCCCCGAGGCGATCCGCGCCGCACTGTTGCCCGAGGAACGCGACGCCTTCGACGCCGACTGCCGCCACGCCCTGGGCCGGGCCGCGGCCGAGTCCAGCCTCGAACCGGTCCGCAGCGTGATCGAGCAGTGGTGGCGCATCGCCACCGTCACCCGGCACGACCCCGCCACCCACCGACGGATGCTCGGCCGCATCGACCAGACCCTCACCACCGGCCAGACACCCGGACGACTGCGCACCTGGGAAGAACTGCAGACGGAGCGCGGCGGCCGATAGGTGACCTACCAGATCCAACTCCCCGACGAGGTCTGGGACCAGATCCACGCACTGCCGGCGGAGGCCGACGAACCACTGTCCGAGGCCATGACCCTGCTGACCCACGAACCCTGGTACGGCGAGCCCTACCACCGCGCCAACCCCCACGGCGCCCTGCGCCAACTCGTCTACGGGTACGGCGACGGCCTCATCGTCTACCTCATCCTCGAACAACAGAAACGCATCGTCGTCGAACGCGTCCTCTGGCTCGAAGACCTCGGCTGACCATCACGCCACAAAAATTCACGATTGCGGTCCCAATACCTGACAACAATAGTGGTTCAATCAACACTGAAACTATAGAGTCGACTCACGCCGAGTTGCGCTGTACCGCTCGACAAATCATCGGGCTGCCGTCGACACGCCGCCGACCAGTCCTCGACGGCCTGATCGACGAGTACGAACCCACAGCCGCGTAACCGCAGGTCAGACCATATGGCCGATTTCTGGCACCCCACAGGGTCAGCTGTGGCCGGAGGGGGTCAGGAGCGGGTGTGTGTTCTCGGCCCAGCCGAGGAACCGCACGGCCGTGCCGTGCTGCACGGTTCCCGTTGGCGTGAAACGGCCACCGTGAAGCACGTGCAGCAGACCTTCGACCGCCGGTTCGAGTGCGGTGCCGCGCGCCTCGCCCGCCAGCCTTTCCGCGTGGGCGAGCTGCACGGCGGGCTCGCAGAAGGCGAGCAGGAACAGGGCTTGTCGCCACGCGTAGGCCGCGTTCTTCACCTGGATCAGCGCCGCGTGCCGGTGGGCCGCGCGCTGGGTCAGCCTGCGGACGAGCCAGCCGAACGCCTGCCACGCGAGTTCCGGCGCGCGTTCGCGCAGCTCGTCGGTCAGGTTCAGGCCGTCGACCAGCACGGCGAGGTTGTGGGTCGTCAGGATCTGACTCTGCTCCAGCACCATGCCGTTCGCCGCGATGGAGCCGCCGGAGGTGCCCGCCCGCTCCCGGCACAGCTCCGAGAAGTCCTCGGCGGTGTGCTTGCTCCAACGCATCCTCTCGCGCCGGGGCTTGGGCCAGTCCGCCGGCAGGTCGTAGTAGTTCGCGTAGGGCGTGCCGGCCAGCAGACGGCTCGCCACCGCGCCGGCCTCGCGCCATTTGGTGGTGAACGTGCCCGTGAAGATGTCCGCGGCCACTTCCTCCACGAGCGGCAGCTCCAGGCCTGCCTGCTTCGCCAGCGTCCTCAGCTCGGTCACCAGCGGGTTCGGCAGCAGGGCGTGCGGGAACGCGGTGAGCGCCAGCATCGTGGTCTGCCGCAGGGCGCGATGTGCGGCCCCGGCGTTGTCCGGCTTGGGCGAGCGGTAGGGGGCGAGCGCGTCCACCCAGGGCAGCTCGGTGAACCGCACCTGGTGTTCGAGGTTGAGCAACAGCAGGCCGCGGCGACGCCGGAACGCGGTGTAGGTCTGCTCGTGCAGCCCCGCCACGACCGGGTCGTCGATCGCCGCGCTCAGCAGCCGTGAGGTGAGTTGCGGCAGCACGACCGCCAGCGTCTCCCCCGACGTGATCACGCCGAGGCGCACCAGCTCGTCCGCCGGTGCTTCGAGCGACCGCGCCGCCTTGTGCACCACGTGGTCCGGCATCGTCGTGCCGTACGGGATTTCGTCGGTCGCCTCGGCTTCGGACACCGCGGCCGTCGCGACGTCGAGCGACGGCAGGCCGCCGTCCGCCGGGTACCGGTCCAGCCTGCCCGCGAGCACGCCGGCGAGTGCGGCGTGAGTCGGCGCCGCGACGGTGGCCACTTGGGCGGTGCGCCACGCGTCGCGTTGTCCGGTTCCCGGAGCGCCCCGGTGGCTCACCGTGCTCGCGATGACGCGGCGGATCCAGCCGACCTCCCGCGCGGTGAGCGCGTCGCTGCCGTCCGGGCAGGACTCCAGCGCGCTGCGCAGTCTCGCGAAGTTGCTCTTCGGGTTGGTCTGCCTGCCCGAGGGTGCGTGGGTGCGAGACGTCTCGGCGAAGTCCGCGAGCCACTCGGTCCTGGCCGCCGCCCAGTCCGCGGGCCACGTCCGGCACGGCCAGCCGCCGCGCACGGTCCCGTTCTCCTCGACGTGCGGCAGCTCGTGGTCGACGGTGCGGCACCACAACGCGACCAGCCGGTCGTACAGCGGATCCCACACGGTCAGCGCGTCGCGCATCTTGGCCAGCTGCACCGGCACCCGCGCGGAACGCAGCGACGCGGCGGCGTCCTTCACCGAGGTCAGGCGGACGGCTGCGCCCGAAGGCCGGGGGACCGGTTCGAAGCGTGGCGTCAGCCGCAGCCGGTGCATCAGCGGGCGCAGTTCGGCGACCAGGTCGAGCGCCTGCTCCGGGAAACCCCTGTCCAGCAGCAACGCCACGACGGGCAGCGCCGCGTCCTCCGGCACCTCGACCCGGTAGTGCCCGCTGCGGATCGCGTCCAGCAGCTCGGCCTGGCCGGCGTCGCCGAGGTACCAGGAGTTGAGCCGTTCCCGCTCGTTCCTGCCGGGCACGTCGTCCGGGAAGGAGGCGACGCGGGCCGCCTCGTCCTCGGACAGCGGCACCTCGGCCAGGTACCCACCGGTCGCGAATCCGCCGTGCGCGACCTCCAGCGTCACCCACGCCGGGGTGTCCGCGACCGGGGTGCGGGAGCCGACCGTCAGCATGCCGTCGGCCATCCCGCTAACGACATCCTCCCAGCGCCGCAGCTTGCGCAGCGCCCGCTCGCGGTCGGCCTCGGTACCCGCGGAGACCGCCGCGGCCAACGCCCGCGCCAGCTGACCGGTCGCGTAACCGGACGAAGCGGTGTGGACCTGATCGGACACTGCGGACTCCACGGTCGGCCGGACATGGAGGCGGGGATCGAACCCGCGCCCTCCCCGTCCCAAGCGGGGTGATCTGCCACTGATCTACTCCATGAGATGCGCGGATCGTATCGACCACGCACGTAGGCCGCCCCCGATTTACCCGAAGACCCATGACCGCCGACCTCGACGGCAAGTCCGAGCTGATCGCGCCGAAGCCCACGGCCGACTACACGTCCGCACATGCCGACGACCGTCTGTTGCGTTTGCACTCGTGGGCGGTGGTTCGACAGAGAACTGGGTTGCGCTCGGTGATCGAAGTGAATGAAGCTCATTGTCGTGCAGATGCATGCCGATCAACTGACGGTGGCGCTGGAGACGGTGCGCGGGTTGGTCGATGAGCAGTTCCCTCGGTGGCGGGGCCTGCCCGTGACGGGTGTCGCTTCGCGGGGGACGGTCAACGCCATTTTCCGCATCGGCGATCGGCTCGCCGCTCGTTTCCCCTTGCGCCCCGGCGAGGTCGGGTCGGTGCGGCGGTGGTTGGAGTCCGAGGCCGAAGCAGCCCGAGAACTGGCGGGTCGCACGCGGTTCCGCACACCGGAGCCGGTCGCGCTGGGTGAACCCGGGACGGGCTACCCGCTTCCGTGGTCGGTGCAGACCTGGCTGCCCGGGGTCGTGGCCGCGGAGGAGGACCCGGGCGAGTCCGTCGCGTTCGCGTACGACCTGGCCGAGTTCATCCGTGGTGTGCGCGCTGTCGACACACGGGGCCGGACGTTCAACGGGAAAGGCCGAGGAGGGGACCTGCGATCCCACGACGCGTGGATGGAAATCTGCTTCGGGAACAGCGGACGACTCCTGGACGTTCCGAGGCTTCGCCGCGAGTGGAACGCCCTGCGCAACCTGCCGCGTGGTACCGCCGGCGACAGGATGACCCACGGCGACCTGATCCCCGGCAACGTGCTCGTGTCCGATGGGCGCCTGACCGGGATCATCGATGTCGGCGGCCTGGGTCCCGCGGACCCCGCTTTGGATCTCGTAGGTGCTTGGCACCTGCTCGAACCCGGGCCACGGCAGGCGTTCCGCGACGTCCTCGGTTGCGACGACCTCGAGTGGCAGCGCGGTAAGGCGTGGGCCTTCGAACAAGCGATGGGAGCCGCCTGGTACTACGTCGAGAGCAATCCGGCCATGACCGAGATGGGCCAGCGTACCTTGGCACGCATCCTCGCGGACACGTCGTCGACCTGAGTCCGGCACCGGTCGGCCACGGCCCTGTGAGGTTTCAGGACTCTGCACTGAGGCACTGAGCTGCGGTGATCGCGCACCATGGGCGGTAGGAGCATGATCGTGGGGCGTGGTGCTACGACTGCTGTACCTGATCTTCATCCGGGTCGTCGGCTGGTTGGTTCTGCTCGGTCGGTCATCGGCGGCCAAGGACGTGGAGTTGCTCGTGCTGCGGCACGAAGTCGCCGTGCTGCGCCGAACCAACCCTCGCCCACGGTTGGACTGGACCGATCGCGCGATGCCCGCCGCGTTGGTCCGACGCCTACCCGGCTGGCTACGGGAACACCGATTGGTGACACCGGGGACCCTGTGCCTGCCGAAACTCCATCCATGCAGGTTGAAGCAGTGCGTAGCGTGAGGGGCCGAGGTGCTCGTGAGTGCGGCTGCAGGTCCGCAGCGTCCTCAGCTATTTGAGCCGAAAGTGTTCGGTTGCCTACATGTCGGCGTAGCGGACGTGCGGGACGCGGAAGTAGCCGCGGACGAGGTGTGCCTGGCGCTGGCGGCGTCGTAGGAAGCGTCGGGTCTCGTGGGCCAGCCGGTCGACGTTGTGCGCCCGTGAGGCGTTGACGTTGCGCTTGAGGTCGGCATTGAGCAGTTCGTCGGGGTTCAGCTCGGGGCTGTAGCCGGGCATCAGGTGCAGCTCGACCCGATCGGTGTTGGCCTGCAGCCAGGCGCGGACGGCCTTGCTGCGGTGGACCGGGTGCCGATCGGCGATGACGTGGACCTTCCGGTCCGCCTGGCGGGCGACGCGGTCGAGAAACGTGGTGAACACCGGCGCGGTGAACCGCTCGGTGAACACGGTGAACCACAACGCGCCCCGTGAGGCGACCGCGGACATGACGTTGACCTTGCGCCTGCCGATAATCCCGTCCATGCAGGTGAGAGCACGGTCGGGACAAGGTCTCGGGACGGCCCATGAGGGTGCTCGTGTTCCACTGGCTCGGCGTCTGGCACGGCACGATGACCGGCTGTGCTGCTTCGACTGGCCTACCTGGGCATGACCAACACGTTCGATGCGGTCCTCTCCGGCGAAGGCATCAAGGTCGTGAAGATCCCGCCACGGTGTCCACGAGCCAACTGCTACGCCGAAAGGTTCATCGGAACCGTCAGACGAGAAGTCACCGACCGCCTGCTCATCATCAACGAGCACCATCTGCGGGCCGTGCTGAACCGCTACGCGGCCCACTACAACCACCGCAGACCACACAGAGCACTGCAACTCTTGCCACCACGACCGAACCAGCCGATCCCAGAACCGGGCCACATCTCGCTACGCCGCCGACCAGTCCTCGGCGGCCTGATCAACGAGTACGAACCCACGGCCGCCTAACCGCAGGTCAGACCATGTAGCCAGCTTTTGACACCCCACAGGCCTTGAGGATGGAGACGGCTCGTTCGCCGAGTGCGCGGATGCGGGCATGCGAGCGGTTGACGGCCTGCTGACCGGGCGGGAGGTTGTGACACTTGCCGCGGTACGGAATGCGAAGGGGACCGTCCGCGCCTCGATATGCCTTGTCCGCCCAGCACTGGATGCCCGCTGCGGTCAAGGCGTCGACGATGCCGTGGGCGCGGGCCGCGGTCAGGTCGTGGGCCGAGCCGGGCAGCGCGGGCGAGGTCCACAGCAGTCGCCCGGCCGGGTCGGCGAGGACTTGGACGTTCATGCCGTGGCGCTTGTGTTTCCGGAGTAGTACGGCCGGTCGGCGGCGATGCGGTCGATCCGGAGCAGGGTGTCGTCGAGGATGACGTAGGCCTTACGGGCGGCAACCCGCGTCGCATCGGCGAGATCCGGGGCGAAGTCGGCAAGGACCCGGACGGCTTCGTGGATGTAGCGGCAGACGGTGGCCACGCCGATGCCGAACCCGGCGGCGAGACGGGTGTAGGTGTCGCCGCAACGCAAATAGGCCAGCACCAGCGGGGCTTGGCGCCTGGGGTCGAGCCTTCGCCACCTGCTGCCAATCCGCCGTCGGTGCGCGGCCAACTGGTGGGCGAGGAACTGCAGATGCGAACTGGACAGGTCGATCGCGGATGGGCAGACAAGCACTCGACGCTCCTGGCGATGGCCTTGCTCTTGGTCGAGAAGCCATCTACCAGGAGCTTCGCCATGTCTCCACCACGATCGCAGCCCACGCTACGAGGTTGGAAAGGGCTCACTGAGCCTTTCCAACCTCACCCGGTCGCAAGATGAAGAGCCAGAACGGCTCGGGTCAGGTCGGTGATGCGGGTGGTGGAGCAGCGGAGTCTGCGCAGTAGTCGCCAGGCTTTGAGGATCGAGACGGCACGTTCGCCCAGCGCGCGGATGCGGGCGTGGGAGCGGTTGACCGCCTGCTGGCCGGGCGAGAGTTTGTGCCATCTGCCGCGGTAGGGGACGCGGATCGCACCGCCGGCGCCTCGGTAGGCCTTGTCCGCCCAGCATGGAATGTCTGCTGTGGCGAGGGCGTCGACGATGCCGTGGGTGCGGGCTGCGGTCAGGTCGTGGGCCGAGCCGGGCAGTGCGGGCGAGGTCCACAGCAGTCTCCCGGCCGGATCGGCGAGGACCTGGACGTTCATGCCGTGTCGCTTGTGTTTTCCGGAGTAGTACGGCCGGTCGGCGGCGACGCGGTCGATGCGTAACAGGGTGCCGTCGAGGATGACGTAGGCCTTGCGTGCGGCGACTTTCACCGCGTCGGCCAGGTCCGGTGCCAGTGCGGCCAGGAGTTCGACCGCTTCGTGGATGTAGCGGCAGACGGTGGCCAGACCGACGCCGAACCCCGCCGCCAAGCGGGTGTAGGTATCGCCGCAGCGCAGGTGCGCCAGCACCAGCAGGGCTTGGCGTCCGGGATCGAGCCTGCGCCACCTGCTGCCGATCCGGTGCCGGTGCGCGGTCAGTTCCCGCGCCAGGAACCGGAGGTGTGAACTGGACAGGTCGATCGCGGATGGGTAGACAAGCACTCGAAGCTCCTGGCGAAGGCCTTGCTCTTGGTCGAGAAGTCATCTACCAGGAGCTTCGCCATGTCTCCACCACGGTCACCACCTATGCCGCCAGGTTGGAAAGGGCTCACTGATAGGTCAATTGCAGTATGCGGTGGGTACACGGGCTTCGCCGACGGCCTGCCGCCGGACGACAAGACACTTACCGGGAAGCTCACCCCTTGCATCCCAGGCAATTGTGAGCACTCCTAAGGTTCACGATCATGAACCGCTAAAGCCACCTTCGGGTCCGCTATGCCTCTCGATGACGCACCTCCTGTCGGACACCGCGCGACATGCCGCATGTCGTCAATACGTTAACGATGCTCATACGCTACCGTTCGATCCGGCGACGCCGAGAGCCACAGGCAGTGACGGGTGGGAGTGTGGTCAGGGTGCGCGAGCAATTGATCATCGTGGGTGCCGGGCCCGCCGGACTTGCCGCAGCCCACGCGGCACGGGACATGGATCCGCTTGTCCTGGAAGGCGGCCCGGCGTTGGACCGACGTGATCATGGTGACACGCAGGAGGCGGCTCAGGGCGTCGGGGGTGCCGGGTTGTTCTCCGACGGGAAGTTCTCTTTTTGGCCTTCCGCATCCAACCTGTGGACACTGCACGGTCCTTCGCTGCGCGGCGCATACGCCTGGTTCCGACACCAGTTGCATCTGGTCGGCATCACGACTCCGCCCCTTTCCGTCGACAAGCGTCATGTGCCCCTCGGCGGGGGGAGCGGTCAGAAGAGGTATCCGTCTGTCTACTCCGACCTCGATTCCAGGCGCGTTCTGATCAAGCAACTGCACGAGAGAGTCGCTCGTGTCCAGAGCGAAAGCCCGGTGTCCCAGGCGGAAAGGTTCCCAGGCGGCTGGAGGGTTGTTCTCCGCACCGGAGAGGTCCTCACCACACGCAGACTTCTCCTCGCCACCGGCAGGTTAGGTCCCCTCCAGGCGGGCGACTGGATCGACCGACGGCACCTCACCTTCCGCAGAATCGAGGTCGGGGTGAGGATCGAGGAACCGTCCGAATCGTTCTTCCTGTCCGCCCACCCCCAAGTGGACCCCAAGTACATCTGGCGCGACGGCCCGGTCGAGTGGCGGACCTTTTGCTGCTGCCGGGACGGCGAAATCATCGGCACGTCGACCAATGGGGTCACCAGTGCCAGTGGACGCTCAGACGGGCCGGGCACCGGACGGTCCAACGTCGGGTTCAACGTGCGGCTCGACGCAGCCTGGGAGGAGAGCCTGGAGGGTGCCCGGTTCTTCGCAACGGTCCGTCGCGCGCGGCGTCTGCGTCGGTGCCTACTGGGCCGGTTCATTCGGGACGCCGGGTCCGCCGTGGACAACGACCTCTCCGCAGTGTTGGGCCGGGGACTGACGACCCTACTGGCCAAGGGGCTCGACAGGCTGGTCGCGACGTTTCCCGACCACGACTTCCTCGACGCGCTGCTGACCGGACCGACGATCGAGGGCGTCGGACTGTATCCGGTGCACGACGAGCGACTGGCGAGCCCGATGGGGCGATTATGGTGTGCCGGCGACGTCGCCGGAGATTTTCGTGGACTGACGGCGGCCCTGGTCAGCGGTCACATAGCAGGCCAATCGGCCGCCGGATATCGAGGAGCACTGGATGAATGATTCTACCTTGGTCTACACGGCACAGTCCAAGCAGTTCTTTTATTGCCGGGACGCCGTGTGCGAGTTCGTCTTCCAGAACGGTGCCGTACCGCTGAATCCGTTCCGAGCGTTCGACTATTTCCTCGGCGACCGGGTGAACCGCGACTCCGTCCGCCGCGGGAACATGCGCCTACTGGAGGCCGCCGACGAGGTCTGGGTCTTCGGCGACACCCTGGCCGACGGAGTAGTGATCGAGATTGCGCAGGCGGCACGCAGCAGCAAGCCCTTGCGCTACTTCACGATCGACAACCGCGCGTCGAACATCAAGGAAACCTCCCTGGTGAACCTGGACGTGGAAGTCGAGGTCCTGGTTCGCACCGGGTTGGACCGCGCGGTGCTGCTACGCCACTTGACCAACGGCGGCGCGGATATTATCGTCCACGCACTGGGAAGAGCCCGGGAACTCAGTGAACGAGTATAACGGGCACGGCAGGACATACGACGCAGTCTATCTGCACTACCTGGACCGCGAACTGATCCTGTCGACCGGCAGGGAGATGAGCGAGAAGCAGATCATACAGGCGACCAGGCTTCTGACCTTCTTCACCCAATCCGATTTGTACGTCGGACTCTCGGCGATTTGGGAGAATGATCGGCTCACGCCGGCGTCATACGAGGAGTTCCGACTGCTGTTCGAGCAGTATCAGTTGCAGACGGTCAGCCGCGACGTGACCCTGGCGGAGTTTCGGGCGTCCCGGGCGGCCGCGTACCGTCACGACAGCGATAGATACCCGAACTACTACACCTCCGCTGGGGACGGTCTGGAGTGGCTCACCCCGACGTGGCAGAAGACCACGGGCAGCACCATGCCGCTGACACGGGTGTTACAGCAGTGGACCGAGGCGATCCCGGCAGCCCCGGAAGCAAGGTTCAGCCCGGCCTTGTGGCAGCTTCGCGATCCCGTCCAGGAGGCGCTGCGCCACCGGGAGGACGAAGCGGTCACCTTCAACTACTTTTCCCGGTTCCTGAAGGACGTCAGAAGCAACGACCACATCGAATACGCGATACGACGCAAGATCAGCGAGGGATTCAGTCTGGACAACCAGCGGCACGGCAACGGCGACATCGCGACCGGAATCCCCGAACTCGGTTTCTTCGACCACCTCGCCCTCGACTTCCCCCACCACGACATCCGGATCCTGGCGGAGATCGCCCTCGCGTGCGGGATCGAGGACATGTTCCGGGCCGAGCGATTCGGGGTCGAAGCGTGGAGCGCATACGTGCTCGCCCGGCACAGCTGGCCGATGCAGACGACCGCCGAGGTAGTCCGCGACACGTTGCAGGCGCTGTACCAGTTCGATCTCGGTTCGCACCGGGCCGGCGTCCCCGACCGGGAATTCGATGCGCACCCCCGCCAGGTCCGGTCCCGCATCCTCCGACACATCAGGGACGCCGCCCGCACCGCCCCCCGCCCCGCACCGCCCCGTCCCGACACCCCGGCCGAGGAGGTAGCCCGCCATGTTTTCCAGTACGTGACCTGGTTGACCGACCGCATGGTGGACAGGGAACCGGCGCTGGGTACCTACGTCGAGTCGAGTCGAGGTTCATCCGCCATGAAACACGTTGACGTCCTGCTGGTGACCGTCACCGAGACGGAAACCATAGAGATGCGCTCGGCACTGACCGGGGCAGGCCACCCCGGAAGCGCCGAGTTCGGACCGGTAAACACCTACTGGCGCTACGGCCCCATCGCCGGCGCCACCGTCGCCCACGTCCGATGCACCATGGGGTCGGGAGGCACGGGCGGCTCCTCCCTCACCGTGACCGACGCGATTCGTGATCTGCGGCCGACCTGCATCATCGGCGTCGGAATCGCTTTCGGAATTGACAGGGAAACCCAGCCGATCGGTCAACTTCTGCTCTCCCAAAAGCTCAGCGCGTACGAACTCCAACGAGTGGGGACGAACGCAGACGGCTCGTTACGAGTGACCCATCGGGGCGCTGGCACCGAATGCTCGCCCCGCCTGCTGAGCCGGTTCCGCGACGCGAACCTGCATGAGATTGGCGTGGAGGTGCTCGCTGGCGAGATGCTGTCGGGCGAGAAGCTGATAGACAACCCGGACTTCAAAAAGGCTCTCCTCGACCGCTTCCCGGACGCGATCGGCGGCGAAATGGAAGGCGTCGGCCTGCAATCGGCGAGCGATCGCGAGAACATAGACTGGATCATCGTCAAAAGCGTGTGCGACTACGCCGCCGAGAAGTCGGTCGACAAGACGCAGAGACAACGACTCGCCGCCCGCCAAGCTGCGCGTTCCGTCCTGAAGGTCCTCCACCAGGGCGGCTTGGCGCCACGCCGGTCGACTTCGAGCCGACGGTGATCGGGCGGTAAGGACGGGGCACCTCATGCGCCGCGCCCGCTGGCGGTACGGCATGCCCTACAGGACGCGCTCCAGTCGCTCCGGAGCGGTCACGTGGGCGACGACGTCGGACAGCGTCTGGTGCAACCGTCCCGCTTCGGGGCCAGCCAGATAGTGCGGCATGTCGGCGCGGTCGACGGTGAAGCCGGTCGGGTGGGCCCCCAACAGATAGGGCGAGTACAGGATCAGCCCGCGCGACGTGCCCGGATCGGAGCACAACGCGGCCATGCCCGTAAACGCGACGGTTCGATACACCTCCAACCGATCCGCCGACGGACCGTGCCGCTCCTTGAACCGGGCGAACTTCGCCAGGGAACCGTCGATCTTCGCCGCCAGGTCCTCCCCCCGGAGAGTGGTAAGCAAGGCCACCACCTCGCTCGAAGGATCGAGCAGCACACAACGGTAGGTGCCGCCTCGCCGCAAAAACCCCAGCACGGCGTCCCGGTAGACAGCAGGGCGTTCGGTGGTGACCAGCAAACTGGCACAGGTGTTGAGCGCCGTGCCGAGGTCGACCACCTCCCCCGCTGCGGTCTCCACCAGCCGGGCCTTGTCCCGCTGACTGGGTCGCTGCGGATAGGCGTGCACCCCCACCGCCCCCGCCAGACCCGCCGTGCGCAGCCACACCCTCCTGCCATCCTCAGCGTCGTCGGCGGACCTCATCAGGTAGACCTCGTGCCCCTCGAAATCACCGACCCGCTCGAACAGTTCGGCAAACGGCCCGGAGACCCGGTAGACCCCACCGGAGACCACCAGGCGATCCGCAGGAGCCACCTCCTCCAAGTGCGCCCCGAAGTTGACATCCGGTGAGTGGATCGAGCCGTTCTCCCTCTCGACCGGCACGCGAATCGGCCCCTTGTGCACAGCGATGCGCACGTGCAGGCCACCCCGGAACTCGGCCTTGTCGAGCTCCTCCCGCAACCGCGGCAAGTCCTCCATCAGGATTGTCCTGGCGGCCTCCAACACCACGTCCCGCGCGACGCTCTCATCATCGTCGTGGACAATCAGGAAACCCCCGTCCCCGCGCCAACTCCACAGCTCCGCCCGCGCGCAGCCGTGCCGCTCGGCCACGCCGAGCACCCTGGCCGTAACCCGTGTACGCAGCAGGTCGAAGGCGTACGCCGCTCGATCACGCGGATTGCGGCCGACAATGCTGGAGTACCCGGACGCGTCGAGAAACAAGAGAAAGACGTTGTCGTAGGTCACGTCCGCCCGGAACATATTCCGACTCACCGGTCCAGGAAACCATAGACACTGAGGTTTCTCAACGAAATGAGCGGAAGGCTGGTCGAGATCCAGTAGTGGCCGGGCTCTGACCTGCGGAAGGACGTGAGCCCCTGGTAGGAATAGATCTGCCGAGATCACGTTCTGTCAACCAGAGGCTCACGATGGTCACCCATTCTGCCACGCTCGACGTCCCTCGCCACCTGGTCGAGTTCCTGGCCCGCCTGCTCGCCGCCCACCGTCGGGCGATCAGCGCTCCGTCCGGCAGTCGCGCCTTGGGACCGTTCCGCCAGGCCGTGCTGGTCCTGCGACTGCGGCCGGGTCCACCGCCTGGCCCACGACGCCGGAGTCTCCCAGGCCACCGGCTACCGCTACCTGCACGAGGGCATCGACGTCCTCTCCGACCGGCACCCGACCTTGTGCCTGCCGATAACTCCATCCATGCAGGTTGAAGCCGTGCGTAGCGTGAAGGGCGGAGGTGCTCGTGAGTGCGACTGCAGGTCCGCAGCGTCCTGGGCTGACGCGGCATGATGACCGACTGTGCGGCTCCGACTGGCCTACCTCGGTGTGACAAACGCGTTCGCGTTGCTGCGTCTGCTGCCCCTGAGCGACGGGGACAAGGACGTGGAGATCCTGGTGCTGCGCCACCAGACCACGGTCCTGGAACGCCAACTCGGAGACGCCCGCCCACGGTTCTCCACCGCTGACCGGGCATTCCTCGCGGCACTGCTGCACCGACTCCCGATGCAAGCACTTCGTCGACTCCGGCTGCTGGTGCGCCCGGAGACGGTGCTGCGGTGGCACCGAGACCTTCTCGCCCACCGCCACGCAGCAAGCTCCCGTCCCAAGCGGCCCGGTCGACCACGGACCATCCGCTCGATCCGACTCCTGGTGCTGCGCCTGGCACGAGAGAATCCGACCTGGGGCTACCGCCGCATCCACGGAGAACTCCTCGTGCTCGGCATCAAGGCCGCAGCCTCCACCGTCTGGCAGATCCTCCAGTACGCCGGAATCGCCCCTGTGCCCCAGCGCACCACGACGACCTGGTCGACCTTCCTTCGCTCACAGGCCGACGCTCTACTGGCCTGCGACTTCTTCGAGACCCATACGTTGACCGGCACCCGCCTGTACATACTCGCGGTCATCGAGCACACCAGCCGCCGAATCAGAGTCCTGGGCCCCACCGCACACCCGACCACGTCCTGGGTCACTCAAACCGCCAGGAACCTCGTCATGGACCTCGAAGACACAGGCAGCACCGCACGATTCCTGATCCGAGACCGTGACGGGAAGTTTCCCGCCCTGTTCGACGCCGTCCTCGCCGATTCAGGCATCGAGGTCGTTCTCAGCGGAGTCCGGATACCGCGCATGAACGCGATTATGGAGCGTTGGATCCGCAGCTGCCGACGCGAACTGCTCGACCGCACCCTCATCTGGAACCGACCGCACCTACTCCACGCCCTGCGCGAGTACGAGAAGTACTACAACACCCACCGGCCCCACCAAGGCATCGCCAACGCCCGCCCACTGCGCACACCGCCACCAGCCGTCACCGACCAAGCGGCCCTCACCCGACTCGACATCCGCCAACGGCAACGACTGGGCGGCATCCTCAACGAGTACCACCCCGCCGCCTGACCAGCACGGATGGCATCTTTGGCACGCACAGCGCCGACTCCTCCGGGTGCCGCATGAGCAACGACCGGTGACACCGCAGGACACCATCCCGCGACAGCACCAGCGCCAGGCCAGAACGAGCGGATCAGCACGCGGCGAACACCCGACCCGTCCCAGCGAGACATCGCACCAGCCTTCAACTGACCCGAACGGCAATCAACCGGACCCGAGACCTCTTCGGTGCCGTACGAAGTGTTCACCCCGACACCCAAGATTTCGATCAAGGCCGCAGGGACGCGACCTGCAGTTTTATCACCGAAGACAGGCCAATCCGACCACAAATGCGGCGAATTCTGAAGGAGGTCTGCTCCCAAACTGCTCCCCGGAACGATCACCGACCCGCAGACGATGATCCGCCTGCGGGTCGGTGACCTGCACAAACACGCTGTGGGCGATACTGGGATCGAACCAGTGACCTCTTCGGTGTGAATGAAGCCAGAATAAGGCCTCAACCAGCGGAAACAAAATCTCCACAGCAAATACACGACTGTCGGGCGCCCTTGGATGCGGCTCTGCGCTGTTGAACGCGTCCGATGGCTCCCACTCTGCTCCCACTGCCCGCTCCCGCGTGTTCGCCGGAGTCCACGGAACTGCCGTCCGATGCGACAACCGCCGCCCGTGGGTACGACGCGATACACCCGGCTACCCGGTCCGCCCCTGACGCCGGCGCAGCAGCGCCTTCATCTCCTCCAACGACACCGCGTCCGGGTTGGCACCCAAGCGCTGGACCTGCTCGGCCTTGGCCAACATCCGGTAGTACGAGCCTGGGTCGCGCAGCTCGCCGTAGGCGATGTGCCGCCACTTGCCCAACAGATCCCGTATCCCGGCCAAGTCCTTCGACACCTTGGCCCGCTCCAACACCAGCTCCCACTCACGGTCGAACTCCGCCACCAGCATCGGCGTCAAAGCAGCCCGGATCGCCACCGGATCAGCCGCAGGCGCCACCGGATCGCCACCGGAGGGCATCGACGCAGCAGGAGAGGCCATTACCCCACCCTAACGCCGAACCGCCACGAGCGTCCCCGGTCGTCGATCACCGGCCCGGAAGCCACCGCGGTGAAGGCGTCTGAAAGATACTCATGACCGATACGCCGAGCACGAGCCTTCGCAGACCGCCGGTCCACACGTCGATACGCCGCCGAACCATCCTCGGCGGCCTGATCGACGAGCACAACCCACAGCCACGTAAGCACAGGTCAGACCGTGTTGTCGACTATTGACACCTCACAGGTCCTGGGTGGACAGTCCGCCATCCGGATTGTCCGGTTGAGCGGGCTGTCCCGCTCGGGCACCGGGGTCAGGACTTCGAACGCCTCGCCGAGCGCGACGAGCGCCTCGGGCGGAAGCGCGCGGATCAGCTCCTGCGCACCAGGATCGATGTCGAGGGTGCGCGCCATGACCGTCGTCGACCGCCGCCCGGACCACCGGCGACTACAGACCCGACTCCGCCCGCAGATCGTCCCACGACACACTGCCCGGTCGGGAGGCACCCGCACGACGGACCTCGATGGTGGCGTCCACCAGCCGACGGGCCGCCTCCTGGTTTCGCGGGTCGGCAGTGCGATCCGCCGCCACACCTGCAAGGTAGACCGCAACCGGTCCAGACGCAGAGTCAGCCGGACCGCTGTGCACAGCAATCGTCCTCCAGGCCGCACACTCGACTGAAGCGCGACGTCGATCGCCGTCGGGCACGACTGCGGGATGCCGCCTCCACACCGAGAGGCCGAACTGCATGACAAGCATCTGACCTGCATGGACGGCATTTCGACAAGCACAGCGCCAGCGGATCTCCGGGGCAGGCTGCGAGCCGAGTCGGTAGTACTTGCAGACGCCGCTCAGCAGGACGGAGCCGATCCGGCCGGTTGCAGCGTCACGCTGCGGACTCGGCCCACCGTCCCGTTCTGCGGCGGCAACGGGCACACCCGCACGACCGGCGGAGGTGGGCCGACCCGGTTGCCGTCGTTGTCGAACATGATCGGCCCGCCCGCGCCCAGCACCGCCGTCTCCGGTGAGGAGACGAAGCTGATCTGGGTGTTCACCTGGCTGCGCTGCACCTCCTTGGTGACCGGCAGCTTGTTCACGGCCTCCTCGATCACGGCCAAGGCGTCGTAGCCGTTGACCGCCCAGCCCGCATCGGTGTGCGCCACGTCGAAGCCGATCCGGGTGAAGTGTCGCTCGAAGTCGGTGAAACCCGTGTTGCCGAGCACCTGCTTGTCCGCGCCACCGACCAGGGTGGACACCAGCCGCAGCTTGCCGGACGTGAACGACGGCGAGGACAACGCCCGCACTCGCAGGTCCTCCAGCCGCGGGTCCAGCTCGGCCGCCCGCACGCGCTGGCCGTCCGACGTGCTCACCACCGTGATCGAACTCGCCGAGCAGTGGCCCTCGGTGAACTCCTGGTCGAGGCTGTGCAGGAACATGGCGAGGTCGCGGCCGCGGGCGATGTAGCCGACCGTCACGTCCTTGGCGACGTTGCAGACCCGTTGTGCCGTCTGGGAGACCGTGCTGGCCTCGTCCGGGTCGAACTTGACCTCGGTGATGTTGCCGCCGAACTGCTTGTGCATCAACGGCAACGCCGTGCAGGTGTACGGGTCGGTGCCGCCGGTCGGCACCATGATGAAGTCGAGCCGGGCCCCCGGCAGTGCCGCGCCGAGCGCCCTGATCTGCTCGGAACCGCGGTAGGCCACCCGGTAGTAGTGGTCGCGGCCGACGCCGTTTTGGTAGGTGGTGTCGGGCTCGCAGCCGCTGTAGTCGGTCTCCTGCGCGGTGGAGCCGCTCTGGTCGAAACCCTCCGCGGTGATCAGGTCCGACACCATCGGGATCTTCGCAGCCGCCAACAGGTCGGCGATCTCCGCGGAACGCTGGTTGCTCAGCCCGATCCCGGCCACTGCCACGACCTCGGGGCGGTCGGCGAGCCTCCTGGCGACCTGCACGGCCTCCTGCTCCGGCCCGTACGCGCCGATGTTGCCGACCACCAGCCGCAGCGGGTGCAGGCAGCCGGTGCTGTTCGCACGCGCCTGCCCGGCCGCCATGCCCTCCAGTTCGTGCACGGCCCGCGCACCCGCGTACTGGTCGGTCATGGTCAGCAGCACGCCGACGGTGACCGGCGTGCCCTTCGGGTCGCACACGTCGGCCGCCGACGCGTTCTGCCCCTCGATCACCTTGAGCACGTTCGTGAACGCGGGCAGGCCGAAGTCGTAGCCACCGACGCTGAGCCCGACGCACTCACCGCCGGCCGACCACACGTCCGTGCTGGGCCAGCCGTCCTTGCAGGACAAGCGCTTCCACAGCCACGGGCCGCCGGTGACCAGGCCGGCGACGAGCACGACCGCAGCCAGCACGGCGACCGGGCGCAGCCAGTCCGTCCACTTCGCCGGGTGCCGGAGCGGCCGGGCCTTCGGCCAGATCCCGAAGTGGTAGCGGCTCACCGGTAGTTCCTCCCGAACCGTTCGTAGCGCTGCGCCCGTCTGAGCAGCAGCGCGGGGTCCTGCGCGCGGTTGGACAGCTGGCGCAACGCCTGTGCCACCTGGGCGGCGAGATCCTGCCGCACGTCCGGTTCCGTGCTGCACGGGTCGTGGTCGAACGCGGGCACGACGCCGAGCAGCCGGTAGGTGTGCGCGAGGTCGCTGCCGCGCTGGGCGGTGCCGATCGACTCCGGCGAGGTCTCGCGCGGGTTCACGTCGGATGTCACCAGGTCGAACAGCTCGAGCCAGTCCCTGGTGGCCATGTCCTCCAACGACTCCAGCAGTTCCTCCGCCACCGCCGCGCGGTCGCCGAGCAACAACGTGTACCGCAGTCTGGGCCCCTCGTCACCCGCGTGGTCGCGCAGCCTGCCGATCACCTTGGCCCACGAGGCCTCGTCGTCGTCGGCCCTGGCCGACAGCATCCGCATGCCGAGGTACCGGACGAGCGGCGGGAGTTGTTGCTGCCCGGAGTCTCCCGACGTCCACAGCGTCGACGAGGAGTACAACGGCGAGTCGAGCTCGACCGGGTCCGGCAGCAGCGGCGCGAGGGTCTGCGCCTCCAGCTTGGTGAGCGCGGCCGACAGCGTGACGAGTGCCCGCAGGTGGTGCTTGTTCGCCCGGTCGCCTGCGGAGAACTCTCGGACGAACGGTTCGAGCAACGAGTTTTCCACGCCCCGCAGCAGCTTGCCGGGGTCGCGGGCGAGGCTCGGCTCGTCGTGCAGCCTGCGCAGCAACGCGTCGACGGACTTGGGGTGGCCGCGGCTCAACCCGTACACGACCTTGCCAACCGTGCTCGCGGCGAGGTCGTTCGGCCAGAGGTGGCCCTTGGCGAGCTGCACGACGTCCTTGCCGGTCAGGTCTTCCGACCGGATTCGCACCCACACCCGTGCCTCGGCCACCAACGAGATGTCCACTTCGGACTCCCTGACGAGCTCGGGGGCCGGCAGCTCGTCGTCGGCCAGCTCCTCGGCCAGCAGCCCGCCGCTCGTCGTCATCACCAGCAACGGGTCGGGCGGCGCGGGATCACCGCCACGGCCCCGGTCCGCGACCGCTCTGCGCACCCGCAGCAGCGCGCGCACGAACGTCGTGGCGACAGCGACGTCACCGTCGTCGAGCAGCATCACCACGTTGTGCAGGCGCGTGGTGACCGGCGCGAGGCTGTGTCGCAGGTCCGCGAGCAACGCCGCCACCAGCAGGTCGTCGACGTCGCGCCGCACGTCGGGGTCCTGACTGCGGGCCTGCGCGCTCAACCGCAACCGCGCCCGGTCGGCGTTGAGCCTGAGCCCCTGGTCCTGGTGCCCGAACCACTCCAGCGCCGCCCTGCTCCAGCGGAAGTTGGACGCCCGTCGCGAGCTCTCCAGCATGCCGCCGAGGTAGTCGGCGATCCGGTTCACCATGGGCCCTGGGTCGAGCGGCAACTGGATCAGCGACCCGGCTGTGGCCGCGAGGTCGCGGATGAGGTCCCGCAGGTTGCGCTCGCGGTAGTTGTTGGTCTGCCGGTTGAGCTCATCGAGCGCCGCGTCCTGGTCGAGGCCTTCCACCTCGACGCGCATGGCGATCTGCGCGAGCAGCACCCGTTCGAACGACAGCGGAAAACCGGGCACCTCGGCGCTGAGTCCCAGCAACACCGCCGCGAGCACCGGCCGCACGGCGCCGGCCGCGCCGTCTTCGTCGTCCACCCGCAGCTCGCGCGGTCGCACGAGCACCGTGGGCGTCGTGTCCTGCCACTCCAGCACCGTCTGGGTGAGCAGCGCGGTCTTGCCGGAGCCTCCGCACCCCTCGACAACGAGCACCGGCGTGGCTCCCGCGCCAACGGCCTCAACCAGCTCCTTGACCAGGCCGCGCAGCCGGGTGCGCCCTTCGAACACCGTTGGCCTCCTCCACGAAATGCGGGATCGAAGAACTGTATGCAGGTATGCAGTTCTTGCGGAGGCGAACGACACAAACCGGCCACGGTTTCGCCGTGATGGCCGAACGGATCACCCGTTCAGCCGCGCCGCGCGCACGCACAGCGTTCTCCACCCTGTGCCGCTCGAAAGTCATCGTCGCAGGTCATTAGCCATGAGCAGCGTCCTGAGCGACCGCGAGAGCTGATGCAGCTGCTGTGCGAGCGCGAGGGCCCGCGCGTGGTCGGCCATCGATCCGAGGGGGCTGCGCTCCCCAGCGTGGACTGGCGGATCACCAGCGACGACCGGCAGAGACCGCCACCGCGGTCGTCCGGCCGCACGAGGGGCGCGCCAATTCCGCCGGGGGTTACGCTGTGACACCGACGACCTGTCCGGGGCCACCCTGGACGAGGCCCGAGCGGCACGCGGGCCGGCACTCACTGTCCGAACCGGGACGCCACGTTGACGATGCCCACCGTCGGCCCCGAGCCGTTACTGCGCTCCGCTCTGACGCTCAAGGGCCTGATACACCACGACATCGGCACGATCATGGCCGCCGCGACCACCGCGCCGCCCGAGGAGTCGGACGACACCCACCACCAGGATCACCAGTGGTGCCAGCCGCACGACGCCGCGTCGTGAGCCCTCAACCGCCCCTCAAGCACCTCGAACGGCATCACCGAGCAGGGCGCTATAGTCGTGCAGCAACCACGAGTCGCCTTCAGTCCAGCCTGAAGAGACGACCACTTGACCAACCGATATGTTGCGCACTCAACCCGCAGAATTGCCCAAATCTTCCCCGACCTGGGAGAACATCAAACCCACGGGTCGTGACGGTGCAGTCGAACGCACCTCAACGCAGTTCACCCCTGCTCATCCACCTCGAATTCTCCCAATTTCCTCCCACCTCCCTCCCACAGCGGGCTCATGTCGACCGCTGTGACCGTCGAACACATGGGCGGTCGTCAAGTGGCGAAGGATTCGGCAGCAGGGACCCCCGCCGTGGCCGGTAACGGCAGGAAGCGGACAGCGATGCACGCGGTGTGTCGATGACCGATCTGACGACGGTGGTGTTGCCGCTCTGGGCGGTCCCTTCTCATCCTCGCCGGGTGAGCGTCGGCGACCACGCGATCGCCATCCGGGAGCAGTGGTGGCGCGAGGCGGTCAGTGCCCGCGGGCTGCCCGGCACACCGCCGGTCGGGCCGACGCTCACCCGCGCCCAGGTGTGGGCGCCGGCCGGCGATGTGTTCACGTTGCTGTGGCGGGTCCTCGCTTGGGGCTCGGGCGGCCATCTGCGGCAGAACGCCCGCAGGCTGGACAGCATCGCCGCCGACGTGCCGCGCGCCGAGGGACTCCTGACCGAGGCAGCGGACAGGGCACGACACGACCCCGCCGGCGCGTACGCGGTGCTGTGGCCCGACAACCACAGCGCGATCCGGTCGCTGGGTCCGTCGTTCTCCACGAAGTTCCTCTACTTCGCGGGAGGCGGCGCCCCGGAGCACCCGTGCCTGATCCTGGACCGGGTCGTGGCCACCGCGCTGCGCGACCACTGCGGCTGGGCCTCCCTGAACCCCGCCGGCTCATGGCCGGCACACACCTACCAGCGCTACTGCGACCTGCTGGCCCGCTGGGCCCGGGAGCACCACCGCGCGCCCGACGAGATCGAGCACATCCTCTTCGCCGGCGCCCCGGAGGACCGACCGTGATCATCACCTGCCCGAAGTGCTTCACCGCCGACGACGTGCGGCCGCCCCGCAGGCTGCCCGACGGCGTGCTGCAATACCGCTGCACCAACCGGCGGGCACACGGCGACCACGAGTGGCTCACCACCCGCGAGGCGGTCCAGCCGCCGAGCGAGGTGCGTGAAGGCGTGACCGACGACCTGCTCGACCCGCTCGACCGCTGCGTCGACCCCGACGACCCGTTCCTGGAGTACGGGATCGTCGAGCACCGTCTGCGCACCCGCTTCCCCGACCTGTTCGCCGCGCACGTCGCCGAACAGGGACACTCCATGTTCGGCTCCCGCGCCTACACCGCCTCCAGCGTCCGCTTCGGCGTCGCCCTCGGCCGCCTGGAACGCACCGGCACCCTGCTCAGCCAGTACGGGCCGGCGACAGGCGCCTGGCGCTACAACGGCCAGGTCACCTACTGGACCAGGGCGGCCACGCAGGGCGTGGAGAAGCAGCCCTCGACCCAGCGCCGCAAGACCTGGGCCGAGCACTGCGCCGAGGTCGGCCGTTCCCCCGACTGGACCGACGACGACCGACACGGCCTCACCACCCCCAGTGATCGTTCGCCAGCGAAGGCTCAGGTCGGAGTCGGGGCCGGCCGCGCGAAATCACGCTCGTGAGGGATTGTCAGTTCCCGGCTCGGGTCAGCCGTCCCCTATTTGTCGTGGTTGATCACCACGGGGGCTTTCGAGGTGCGCCAACGCTGACGCGGCGTGCTCGGCCAAGACACGGGCGGACGTGCAGGTCACGGGCAGCGGCCTGGTCGTCCCGAGCGCCTGGCAGCATGACGCGGCGGCTGTGAACGATCGGCGGAGCCCGGGTCGCCCGGTGCAAGACTGGACGAACAACATGACGACTCAAGGAGCTCGGTGTGGACTCTGACGCCATCGAAGGACCGTTACCGACGTCGAGCGGACGGGGTCAGCCGATCCTCGACCTGCTGGACAAGGCCATCGGCCTGCAGGCACCGCTGGTCCGCAGGAACATCGCCCGGGCCCGTCAGCGCAACCCTGAGGCGACACCGGAGGAGGTCGTCCGCACCCTGGAGCGGATGTACGTCAGCGCCCTGGCGGGCACGGGCGCCGCGGTCGGGGGCGCTGCGGCCGCACCCGCAGTCGGCACCGGGATCGCGCTGGCGCTCTCCGCGGGCGAGTTCTTCTCCTCGCTCGAACTGAGCACCCTGTTCGTGCTCTCGGTAGCCGAGGTCCACGGGGTCCGGCTCGATGAGATCGAACGCCGCCGCACCCTCGTCATGGGAATCCTGCTCGGCGAGTCCGGCTCCACGACCATCGGCAAGGTCGCCGAGCGCACCGGACGGCACTGGGGGCGCCAGCTCGTCAACAAGGTGCCCATGGCGACCCTGCGTCAGATCAACAAAGCCCTGGGCAAGAACTTCGTCACCAAGTACGGCACCAAGCAGGGGATCATCGTGCTCGGCCGGGCAGTCCCGTTCGGTATCGGCGCGGTCATCGGCGGCGGAGCCAACGCCACCGTCGCCGCCCTGGCCGTCCGGGCCACCCGACGCGCGTTCGGCCCGGCACCGCAGTCATGGCCCGAGACATCGCCGGAGTTCCCGAACGCAACACCGTCGGAAGTCGCACCGGAACCTGTGAGGTGCCAGAACTCTGCGCTGGGGCGTTGAGCTGCGGCGATCGCGCACCATGAGCCGTGGAGGCATGATGGCCAGGCATTGCGTTACGACTGATGTACCTGATCTTCGTCCGGCTCGTTGGCTCGTTGGCTGGTTGGTTCCAGCCCCGTCGGTCGGCGGCGGCCAGGGACGTGGAGTTGCCGGTGCTGCGGCATGAGGTCGCCGTGCTGCGCCGGGCCAGCCCTCGCCCGCGACTGGATTGGGCCGATCGCGTGGTGCTCGCCGCGTTGGCGCGACGCCTACCCGACCGGTTACGACACCACCGGTTGGTGACGCCGGGCACCGTCCTGCGATGGCACCGGCGACCGGTCGCGAAGAAGTGGACCCACCCGAACCGGATCGGGCGACCACCGGTCGACGATGCCGTGGTGGCGTTGATCGAGCGGATAGCCCGGAAACACCGACTGGGGCTACCGACGGATTCAAGGGGAGCAGCAGCCACCCGCCTCAACATCCGCCGACGGCAACGACTTGGCGGCATCCTCAACGAGCACCATCACGCTGCCCGACCTGCACGGACGACATTTCGGCGAGCACAGGGCTCATCAACGAGCACAACATGCCGCTTGGCCAGCAACGATGACTTTCGAACGGCACACGACACATCCGCCAGCGAGCTGACACCCCATCCCGACCCCTCTCGACGGGGCCGCATGATTGCGGCTGGCCGCGCCTCACAGCGCCCTAAGGTGACGCGCGTGACTCACCAGCACGCCGTCGCAGTAGCCGGTTCGACGGTCGTCCAGGTGGGCGGGGACCTGCACGTCGGCGTGCGTGTCGAGGACGTCGTGCCACGCCAACTGCCTGCACGGCCACCGCACTTCGTCGGCCGCACGAACGACCTGGCCGCGTTGGACGAGGCACTCCGCCCCGACGCCGCCGACACGGTCGTGATCGCCTCGGTCGGCGGTGCCGGAGGCATCGGCAAGACCTGCCTGGTGCTGCACTGGGCGCACGGCCGATCGGACCGGTTTCCCGACGGACAGCTCTACGTCGACCTGCGCGGGTTCGCCCCCGAGGGCGAACCCTTGACGGCGGCGACGGCCGCGCGGGGCTTCCTCGGCACACTCGGCGTGCCCCCGGCTGCGATCCCAGTCGACGAGTACGCGCAGGCAGCGCTGTTCCGGACGCTGGTAGCCCGGCGCCGGATGCTGGTCGTCCTGGACAACGCGGCCGACTCCGACCAGGTGACGCCACTGCTGCCCGGATCTCCGACGTGCACCGTGGTGATCACCAGCAGGCGCAGGCCGAGTCAGTTGATCAACACCGCCGGAGCCCGGCATCTCGTGCTCGACGCGTTGCCCGACAGGGAGGCGCGTGCGTTGCTGGCCGCACGGCTTGGATCCGCCCGGCTCGCCTGCGAGCCCGAGGCCGTCCACGCATTGTTGCGCTGCTGTGGCGGCCTCCCGCTAGCGTTGAGCGTCGTGGCGGGACGGGCCGCAGCACACCCGCGGTTGGCGTTGAGCACGGTGGTCGACGAGTTGCACGAGGCCGGACTCGACGGTCTGGAGGACGGTGAACCGGGCACCGATGTGAAGGCGGTGCTGTCGTGGTCCTACCGCGCGCTGGACCCGCGCCACGCGGAGATGTTCGCGCTGCTGGGCTTGATCCTGGTCACGGACGTCAGCGTGGAGGCCGCTGCCGCGCTCGCCGGAACACCGGTTCGCGACGCCAGAACCGTCTTGCGTGGTTTGGAGCAGTCGTCATTGCTCACGCGCGATGACGCGGACCGGTACCACGCGCACGACCTCGTCCACGCCTTCGCCGAGGACCGGGCACGACACGACATCACAGAGCCTGCCCGAGACGGGGCCTGGCACCGCTTGACGGAGTTCCACACGCACACCGCCCACGCGGCCCGGCGGTTGCTTGAACCGCACGACATCTACATCGAACTGCCAGCGCCCTCCCGGACGTGTCGCCCCAAGCCGCTGTCGAGCCGGATGGAAGCGTTGGCGTGGTTCGCGGCCGAGCACCGGAACCTATGGCACCTGCTGGTCGTGCAGTACAGCTCGAGCCCTTGGGCCACCTGGCAGCTCGCGTGGGCGATGAGCGCCTACCACCGCCTGTCCGGGCTGCTCGGCGACGACCTGCAAGCGTGGGTCTACGCGCTGGGCGCAACGGAGGGGTGGCCGGATCCCGTCGTCGACGCCCTCGTGCACCGGCACCTCGGGCACGCCTACGTCCAGGTCGGAAGGTTCGACGAAGCACGCCACCATCTCGGCCGCGCCCTGCACGAGGCCAAGCGCGAGGACGACATCGGCAGCCAGGGATTCGTCCACCGGATCGTCTCGGTGATGTACGAGTACCAGGAACACCTCGAACCCGCGTACGACCACGCCCGGAAAGCGGTGGAGTTGTTCCGCCGAACCGGCGAACCGTTGTGGGTGGCCGACGCGATCAACGCCGCCGGCTGGTGTGCGGCCCTGCTCGGCCGGTTCAACGAAGCCGAACACCTGTGCTGGGAGGCGTACCCGGTACTGAGCCACTACGACCCCCGCGGTGCTGCCGACACACTGGACACACTGGGATTCATCGCCCACCGCACCCACCGCCACCATGACGCGCTCGAACACTTCCGCAGCGCGCTGGCCCTGTACCAGGAACTCGGCGACGTCTACCACGTCCCTGACACCCTCGACCGAACCGGCCACGTGCTGCATGCGCTCGGCCGCACCGACGACGCCGACCGCACGTGGCGGCAGGCGCTGGTCCTCTACCGCAACCAACTTCGCGTGGCCGACGCCCGCCGCGTGCGGCGACAACTGGAAGGTGGCAGGTTCGACCGGCCCTCCGAGCATCCCTGGCCCCACCGCCGCCGTTGACTGCTAGCGCCGGTCCAGGGAGGTCACCTGGGCGGGGTAACAGTCATGGGCCGGTCAGCGCACGAGGATGACCGGAGACGGCCGCAGACCGGCTGCAGGCACCCCTGCGGAGCCCGGTGGTTCGTCACCCTGTGCCGCTCGGAAACCATCGCTGCTGGTAGAGCGAGGTGTCGCCGCGTTGAGACCATGTCCGGGTGATCGTGTCCCTGCTGTTCAAGGTGACCCGGCAACTGCTGTCCGTGCCGTCGATGGTGTTGCACAGCGAGGCGGCGAAGGACGCCGAACTGCTCGTGCTGCGCCACGAGAACGCGGTCCTGCGCCGGCAACTCATGGGTCCGGGCCGCTACGAGCCCGCCGATCGATTCTGGTTCGCCGCCCTGTCCGGGTTGGTGGATCGCCGTCGGTGGCCGGAGATCTTCCCGGTCACGCCGGGCACCCTGCTCGCCTGGCATCGCAGATTCGTAGCCCGTAAGTGGGACTACTCCACGCGCCGACGTACCGGACGCCCACCGACACGAGCGGCGATCAGATCGCTTGTGCTGCGGCCCGCCAGGGAGAACCCTCGGTGGGGTTCGACGGATCCAAGGCGAACTTGTCCGTCTCGGACACCGGATCGCCTACTCGACGGTCTGGCAGATTCTGCACGACGCCGGCATCGACCCGGCACCACGCCGTGATGGCCCGACCTGGCGGGAGTTCCTCACCGCCCAGGCCCAGGGCATCATCGCGGCCGACTTCCTCCACCTCGACACCGTGCTCGGCACACGCCTGTACGCGCTCGCGTTCCTCGAACACGGCACCAGACGCCTGCACATCACCGGCCTCACCGCCCACCCCACCCAGGCATGGACCACGCAACAGGCCAGGAACCTCGCCGCCGACCTCGGACACCGGACGCAGTCCCTACGCTTCCTTCTCCGGGACCGCGACGGCAAGTACAGCCAGACGTTCGACACCGTCTTCCAGGCCGACGATCTACACGTGATCAAGAGCGCGCCGCAGGCGCCTCGGATGAACGCCCACTGCGAACGTAAGGTTCCCGGTGGCTCGGAGTCTTTCCAGGCATGGTCCGATAGGGCCTGATGGGAGTCGTCCGTGGCACCACCGAAGAAGTACCCCGACGAGTTGAGGTCCCGCGCGGTCCGGTTGTACCGGGAGTCGGACCCCAAGCCGGTGATCCGGCGCCTGGCCGAGCAGCTGGGCGTGCACCCGGAGGCGTTGCGGAACTGGATCCGGCAGGACGAGGCCGACCGCGGCGAGCGGGGCGACCGGCCCTCCGCGGCCGAGTCGGAGGAGCTGCGCCGGCTGCGGCGGGAGAACGCGGAACTGAAGCGGGCCAACGAGATCCTGAAGACCGCGTCCTTAGATTCACCCGGTCAAGGCAACACTCTCTGCCGGTGTGCGGAACCCGAGGCATTTGCGGGGTCGGTTGTTGAGTTTCGCGGCGATGGCGTCGAGGTCCTCTTGGCTGAACGTGGCCAGGGTCGTGCCCTTGGGCAGGTACTGTCGCAGCAGCTTGTTGGTGTTCTCGTTCGTGCCGCGCTGCCAAGGGCTTCGCGGGTCGGCGAAGAACACCGCGACACCGGTGGCGGCGGTGAATGCCTTATGGGCGGCCAACTCCATGCCACGGTCCCATGTCAGCGTGGTATGCAAGCGCGGGTCCATGCGTCCGTAGGCTTCGACCAGGGCCGGGACGACCACCGCGGTATGGCGGCTCGCGGGCTTGACGATCGTGAGGAACCGGGATTTCCGGTCGACCAGGGTCGCGACCTGGCTGTTGGCCGACCCGAGGACCAGGTCGCCCTCCAGGTGCCCGAGCTCGGTGCGGTGCTCCGCCCCCGGAGGGCGCTGTCCAATCGGCCGGGCGTCGACGATCTGCGAGCGCCACTGCCCCTTCACCGTGTGCCGCTTGTGCTTCCGAATTGGGCGCCCCGTGCGCAACCGCGTCGACAACACGCGCGGAACCACCTTCCAGCGGGTGGTGTAGACCGACCGGTAGATCGTCTCGTGGCTGACCCTCATCTCCGGATCGCCGTCATGGTGCAGGCGCAGGTGCCCGACGATCTGCTCGGGAGACCACTCCTGGCCCAACAACTCCACCACTTTCTCCCGCAACCCGGGACGACGGGCGAGCAGACACGGCTTGGGGCGCCTGGCCCGCTCCGAAGCCAGCTCCTGCGCGGTGGTCGCCCGATACCGGACGCGTCCGCCGTTGCGGTTCACTTCACGGCTGACCGTGGACACGGCACGACTCAGGCGTTCGGCGATCGCCCGGTAGGACTCACCCGCGTGCAGCCCTCGCGAGATTTCCTCCCGCTCGGCCAAGACCAGGCTCCCGCCACGCGCCTTGCGGGGCTCGGGAGCGATTCCACCGTGGTGCTTGAGCACGGTGAACACCGAGCCCGGCGGCTTGCCGAGTCCACGCGAGATGACGCTGATCGACTCCCCGGTCTTCCACCTCCGCCACAGGTCGGCTTTCATCTCGTTCGACATCCCCGGACGACCCAACTTCGCCACGCACACCCACCTCAACCAGCACTGTTGCTCCGACCGGTTGAATGTAAGTCCGCGTTTTTCGCGGCGGAACTCGACCCGACCCGGCGACGGTCGTGAAGCTGGTCGAGCAGCTTCGCGACCGCTTCGGGGTCGAGTTCGTCCTCCGGGTCCTGGGCGTCTCCTCCTCCACCTACCGCGGCTGGGTGGCCCGACAGGCCGACCCGTCCCGCCGTGAGCGCGAGGACGAGGCGATCACCGCCGAGATCACCGACATCCACACCGCCTCGGGCGGCACCTACGGCAGCCCGCGGGTCCACCAGGTCCTGCGGCGTCGGGGCGTCCGCGTGTCGCGCAAGCGTATCGAGCGGCTGATGCGCCAGGCCGGCCTGCAGGGCGCCTTCCTGCGTAACAATGGCGGATGCCGTCGACCAGGCGGGATCCGCGGGCCACGCCGGCGCCCGATCGGGTGAACCGGGACTTCACCGCGCCGGCGCCGGACCGGCTGTGGGTCGCCGACGCCACCCGCATCCGCACCGGCGAGGGCGCCTTCTGGCTCGCGGCCGTGCGCGACGCCTTCTCCAACCGGATCGTGGGCTGGAAGACCAGCGACCGCTGCGACACCGACCTCGTGCTCGGCGCCCTGGAGTACGCCATCTGGTCCCGCGACGTGCGCGACGGACAGTTGATCCACCACAGCGACCGCGGCTCGACCTAGACGGCCTTCCGCTTCGCGGAACGGTTGGCGGACAACGGAATCCTGCCCTCGATGGGGTCGGTCGGCGACTCCTACGACAACGCCCTGATGGAGAACTCCTTCTCCACGCTCAAGATCGAGCTGGTCTACCGGCGCTCCTGGCGCACCCGCGACGAAGCCGAGAACGAACTCTTCGCCTCCATCGACGGGTTCTACAACACCGAACGCATCCAGAAGGACCTCGGCTGGCTCAGCCCCGACGAGTACGAAGCCGCCTGGCACGCCGCCCAGAGCGAACCGACTACCATCCCGGCATCACCGACCCGATCCAGGTAACAACCGCCTCGGGTTATCGGGGGAACCTCAGGTTCGACGTCCACCCGCCGGTCACCGCCCAGGCGTGCAACCAGCAGACCACGGGCTTCGTCACGACCGGACACGTCCAACGGCAGGTGACGGGCACCGTGCCGGTCGAGCAACGAGGACATCACCGTGCGCCCGGTGACCAACACGGTGCACATCGCGCTGCCCGGCAGCAGCGGCACCACCTGCTCGGCGGTAGCAGCGTTGTCCAGCACCACCAGCATCTGCCGACCGGCCACCAGGCTCCGGTACGACGCGACCAGGGCATCCAGGTCCGGAGCAAGCCCACCGGGGTCGACACCCAGAGCGTCGAGGAAGCCCCGCAACGCCTCCGCCGGCACCATCGGCTCACCAGCAGGACTGAACCCCCGCAGGTCCACGAACAACTGTCCGTCGGGAAAACGACTCAGGTTGCGGTGTGCCCATGCCAACGCCAACCACGTCTTGCCGACCCCACCCACCCCGCCGATCGTCGAGATCATCACAGGCTCGTTCACCACCGCAGCGGCCCGATCCCCCGCCGGCACTGCGGTGTCCCGACCACCCCGCTCGGTGGCGGCCAGGACGCGGTCCAACGCGGCCAACTCCGCCACGCGTCCAGCGAAGACCCCCGGAAGGGCAGGCAACTGCCGCGGTACCGACGGGAACGGCGGAGGTGGCGCGTGTAGATGCACATCACCATGCACCACACCCACCTGCACCACCCCGACCACGGTCCCAGACGCGGTGTTGCCCACCCGCGGCCCGTCACTCCCGTCCGCGAGCCGGGAACCGAGATCAGATTGATCACCGGGTTCGTACCCCACCACTACGAACACCTCTCCAACCCGACCGGTAACAGCGGGAAACGGTCTCGTCGCCACAACACGCAGCCCGCTAAAAGGCGGACGCCTCCGCGAGAGCAGCGCACCAAGATGAGCAGCGGCATGGCCTGGACGCACTCGTGGGCGCGGTGATCATGTTGGCGACCAGGGTACGCCTCGGTCGGGTCGGATTGCTGTTGTCCGCACCGCGCCGCAGGACGCGCCACAGGTGGCGCTGGTGTCCTGGTACCGACAGCATCCGAACGGACTCGTATCACTACCGAAGAACTGACACTCGGCACTGCTGCTTGACAACTCGTCAAGTGACCAAATCCGTGCCACCAGCAACACGGCCCCACGACGGCTACCGTGATCAGCAGGCATCAAGCTGCAACCCAATGTCGAACCCGGCGGCGAGGTGGGCATGGGGTCACCGTCGCGCAGATGGGCGAGCACGAGCAGCGTCCGGCACCCGGAATCGAGTCGCCGCCACCGCGACCGACGCCGCACTCGCTTTGCGCTGATTACGTTGCCCAAGCGGACGAGTGTGTAGTTGGACAGCAGAATCGCGGCAGGGTACGACGACACGGCAAGGCTCCCGGTCGGAGCATCGGATCTTGGTCGACTGCTCGCCCACCGCTCAGCCTGTGCCGTGACCTGCACCGTGACGATGAAGGCTCACCGCCTTCCGTCACCAGGGCGTGATGAGGTCGAGCGACAACGCTGCGGCGAACACCCCGGTCAGGACCGCCACCAGCGGCGGAGGTAGCGCCTTGACCGCCTCCGCCGCAGCGTGCAGCACGACTGACAGCAACCGGTTGATCCAAAACGTGGTCCGCCCGACGACGTCTCCGTAGGTGTAGGCGAACGACGACGGGGGCTTCTCTCTGCGGCGGCTCCGGGTGCTCCAACGGTACTCGGGGAAGATCAGCAGTGTGGCCGCCACAGCGATGGCGCCGCGCAGTGCCGACGCCGCCAAGCGCAGGAGGAACGGCGCCGCCCAGCGCGTGGCCAGGCAAGCGAACACGACTGCTGCCGCGACGAACAGGACGCCCGGCGGGACGAGCGGGCCGACGATCCTCGCGGCGAGGGTCACGGCAGGCTCGCACTGCCGTTGCCGCTGGCCACCGGTTCCCTGATCGTCTCACCAGAGGAGACCAGACGCGGCTGCCCGCTGCCGGTGAGCACCCTGAAGATCGACTCCTGCGCCATCTGCAGAGCGGTCCGCACCTGGTCGTCGATCTGCCAGCGGTCGAGCGCATCGGATTCGAGCAGGCGGTTCATGAAATCGAAGGTCGCCCGGAGGCGGCTGTCCCGTTCGTCCACGAGGACCTTGACCACGGAGTCGATGTCCTCGGGCTTCAGGGTGAGCTGCAACGCGAACTGGTCGAAGTCGCCTTCGGCGATAATCGTCCGGAAGTGGTCGACTTTCCGCTGGATGTCCGACTGCCCGAGGCTCGTGTCGTCCATCGCCAAGCGGACGTGCGGCCGCACCCACAGGCCGCGGTCCGCGCCCAACGAGTCGTCCTCCAACTCCTCGTTGGCGCAGTTCTCGGCTTGGGCGGCGTCCTCTATGTCGAACCTGCGTGTCACCGCCCGCAGCCGTGCGAGAAGGCGCGGGGACAGAACCTTGCGGACGTCGGTAACGCCAGCCTGCACGACCTGCGCCGGGTCGGTCACCTTCCATTCCAGGTCGACGGTCGCCTTGAAGTAGATTTTGTCGCCGCGGCTGGGCAGGTGGGCCTTGACGGTGGACACGTGGATGCCGAGATCGACCTCGTACACCGTACGGACCTTGTTCCACACCAACTCCCCGGTGGTGGGCTGGCCCGTCGCCGGATAGGTGAGGCAGTTGCCCGAACGCGTGACGAAGACCCGAGCGACCCGGGCTCCGACCGGCAGTCGTCGGTAGAGCAGCTCGAACCGCTTGACGTGGAGTTCATCTACGATCGGGCTGCCGAAATCCGGCGCCGTGACGGGAGCGAGCGGCCGCGCGCGGTCTTTCGCGCCCTCGGCGGCGGGGGGCGGTTCCTCGGTCCGCGCGGGGTCCTTGGAGTCCGACTTGGGATCCGACTTCGTCATGACGCTTCCTCTCTGAGCGCGGGGACACGGATGGCGGCTTCGAGCAGCCGGGCGGCGTCGTCCTTAAGCGGGTCGCTCCAGTCGTGTCTCAGACGGTTGACCAGGTAGTGGAGCCGGCGCACATCGAACTCGTCGTGCACCAGGTGCGGCACGAAGGTGATCAGAGCGCGCAGGCATTCACCGTCCTTCTCCGCAGCCCGGATCCACGGCCCGAACAGGTACCTGGCCACGAAGTCACCCCGCCGCCCGCGCAGGCCCCACCGCAGCAGGTCAGCGATAGGGGTGGCCAGGTGCGACTGCTCGTCCTGCAACGCCAGCAGCAGCGGCCAGTGCTCCTGAGCCCTGGGCGTAGGGCGCTCCACCCGCCCCGCGGACAGCCGCAGCTGGTCGAGGTCGAAGCCGTGCATGTGGATCAGATAGAGCATCGCCCACCAGGCGAGCTTGCGGACGCTCTGCCGGTCGCTGGAGGTCCACTCGGCGAGCTTGCCCAGCACGGGCTCCACCTCACCGAACGCGAACAGGTTCGCCACGCTGTAGCCGGACGCCTGCACCAAACTGGCGTCCGTCCACTCGTCCAGGGCTGACTGCTGCTCAGACGGCGTGCCCAGGACGCGCAGCTCCTCGAAGGTCGAGTCGATCGACCGCCGCCCGAGGTCGTAGCCCAGAGCCGACGCGGCGGTCCAGCGCTCGGCGTCCGTGCCAGACCGGCGCCAAATCTTGAGCCGCTCGTCGACCGCGTCCGCGACCCGTTCGTCCCGCGCGGCCTGGTCGAGCGCGACGGCCGCGAAGAGTCTGCGTTGCCTCCTCCTCTTGCCCATCGCCGTGGCGCCGGGACGGATCATGTCTTCGAAGGTGGAGTGGAAGTCCAGTGAGCAGAACAGCCCGGCCGCCTGCGCGGCGCGCACCCAGATCATCGGACGGCCGTCCTTGCTCAGCGCCTTGAGCCACTGGACCATGACCTTGCGCAGACCGTGGTGGTTCTTCCACACGTAGCTGAGCAGCACCACCGGGAGGCGATCGTCCGAGTACTTCGCGAGCCCAACCGGGACGCGCTCCAGACCGACCGACATCGAACCCTCCACCACCTCGGCCCGCGACTTCGGCAACCGGCTCTGGTGATCGTCGGCGAACAGCGAGGACTGGGTCGTCGACACCCCTTTGACGTCCTTGAGGAACAGGTCGGCGAGCTGACGGCCGGTCTCTGCGACCATGTTGTACGGCGACCTGTTCAGCACCGCCAGCGCAATGCGGAACGCCGCCAGTCTCAGAGCGTCGCCCAATTCGGCCGAGCGGAGCCCCGCCAGCCCGGCGAACCACTCCACGACCTGTCGCTGCACCAACTGGGCGGCCTGACTCTCGACCTCGTCCAAGCCGATGGCGCCCCGGCCGTACTCAGCGAGCAGGCGGGCCATCCGGGCGACCTCCACCGGCCGCGGGGCCGGACCGAGCGCTCGGCGCAGGCGGTGGGATTCACCGAGTTCGCGCAACAGCGCCTGCGCATCCTGGCCGTCCTCGCGCACCTCTTCAACGAGGTGGCTCTCCAGAACCCTGTCCGAATTCGGCGGGCTATACAGCACCACGTAACTGCCCAGGTGCCAACCCTGGAGATCGTCGCGTTCGGCAATGAGAACGATGTTGCTGCCGCTCGCCCCCACCAAGTCCCGCAGCTTGTCGAGTTGGGTCTCCGTCGTGGAGCTGCCCGCCGCGTCGAGAAGCTCCACGACGTAGCCGTGCCCGTTCTCGAAGTCGTTCGACGTCAACGCGCCAATGTCCTGCCCAGCATCGAACCGGGAGATCACCTCGCACCCCACGCCGTCGAGCAGGCGTACCGCCGTGGTGAAGCGGCCCGTGCCGGGTTCGCCACAGAGCACCATGACTCGGCGGTCCTCCAGGGTCGACAGCATGTCGTCGTACCCGTCAACCGGCACGTAGCGGGCGCGCACGGCCTCCAACTCGTCCTCGTGCACCGAGCCGGACCGGCGTTTGCCACCGCGGCCCGCCGAGTAGTGGTAGTGCCGGTCCCCGACGTGCATCTCGTCCACGGCGGAATCGCGGATGAACGCCATCGGGCCGCCGGTGGTGAGGTTGCGGCCCTCGTCGTACGCCTCGCCGAACGCGCGTCGGTCCGAACCGTACGGCGCGTCCGGGTCGCTGCTCTCCGAAGCCGTCTTGCCGTTGCCCGCGCCGTCCTTCTCCCCGCTCTTGGCCGGACCCGCGCTCCGCTCGCCGCCCTTGGCGGGTCCACCGCCCTTCGCCGGTCCGGTGCCCGACGTGCCGGGATCCGCCGGTCGGTCGGTTCCGCTCGCACCCTCACCGCTCACGGCGACGCCTCGCGTCCATGTTGATCACCGTCGCGTTGAACTGCTCACCGATCCGCGCCCGGCCCTGGACGTACACAGTGGGTCCCTTAAGTACGTCTCCCGAGCGAGGTCCGCGATGCCGTTCCTCGACCTGGACCGGTCTCGGTGGCACCGAGTAACCCGGCACGCGCACCCAACCACCTGGGTGCTCCTCGACCTGCCGGTAGGAGCCCAGCTCGTACGGGACTCCTCGGCGGCGCACGACTGACTCGTGCAGTTCGTCCGACACGACGACGACCAGGTTCTTGGTCCGGGCCGCAGCCAGCACCCGTCTGGCGTAGTCAGAACCGGCCAGCTCGGTGGCCAGCTCCTCGTTCTCGACGGAGACGCCCACCCGTACTGGGAACCGCACCTCGGCGGCGACCCGGTCGAGCCACGAGGTGACCACTTCCGCGTGCGGGACGTCGGCGGGCACCACGCAGACCAACCGGTCGTCCGCAATGCTGACGTCGATGCCATCCCGGTGGAACGACCGGGAGATCGCCGTCCGCAGTGCGATCAGGTCCTCGTCGTCGGGGCGCAGCACCACAATGAGCTCTCGCTGGACCTCCTGAGCGGGAGACAGAGTCACGGGGACCACCTGGGCCGGGCGCGATGCGACGGGCCGGCGCAAGCTCTCGGCGTTGTCCATGATCATCCGCTGTAGCTTCACGAGTTCCGCGTCCACTTCGAGCCCTCCGTTTTCGACTACTTGCTTGCGGTACGTGGCGAAGGTGTCGAGCGCGTCCTGCGTGCGCCCGGCGAAGTGCAGGGAGGACATCGTGAGCCGAGTGACTTCGGCGTTGCCGGGATGCTCCAGGAACAGTTGAACCAGACCCGGTATGCACTCGTGGTACCGCCCGAGACCGATCTCGATCCCAGCGAGGCGGATCCGGGCGGCGAGGCGTTGTTCGACCAGCGCGGCCCGGTAAACCTCGATCCGACGGCTCCGCAGCCCCGCCAAGGGCACTCCTTCCGCCAGCTCCAGCGCTTCCGCGAGCAACGTGGCCGCCTGGCCGTCGGCGACGGAACGGGCCCGCGCGGCCAACGCCTCGAAGCGGCGGACGTCGACCTGCGCGTCTACGACGTCCAACCGGCAGAGTCTGTTCCTGCTCTCCAGCAGGTCGCCGATTCCGGCTGCGACCAGCCGACCGCGCAACCGCGTCATGTACCGGTCTATCTCCGACGCGGCGCTGTCCGGGGGGTCGTCCCACAGCCACTCGGGCAACGTGTCGCGCCGCACCGGCGTGCTCTTCGCGGCGAGCGCGACGAGCAAACACTGCTCCTTCTCGGTGCCGAGGTGCACGCGTTCGCCGTCGCGGTACGCCGTCACCTGGCCCCACAGTCGGAATTCGACTGGTCGATCGGTCATTTCGCCCTTTCGGTTCGATGTTTCCGCAGGCGGATCTGCGTCCGTGCAGCGGTCGTGCCAGTTGGGTGCAGCGCTCCTGCCAGTTGCTTCCAGTGGCACAGCAAGCTGTTCGGCTAGTTCGGCGGTCCAACCTCTGTCCATGCGACGGAAATGCCGGAGCGGAACAGGAGAAGGAATCGTGGACGCCAAGAACAGGAACTGGAAGAAGAGCTCGTTCAGCGAGGGTGGCGGCGCGTGCGTCGAGGTGGCCATGGCCTCGAACGGCGTGCTCGTCCGGGATTCGAAGAACCCCAGTGGACCGGAGTTGTGGTTCACCTCCCTTGAGTGGATCGCCTTCCTGTACGGCGTGATGGCCGGCGAGTTCGGCGTCCAGTGACGGACCGGTGAGCGCGAGTGTCGCGGCTGGTTGCAGCCGCGGCACCCGGCTCATCCGGTGGACGAGCGGATGTCTTCGGCAAGGGTGAGCAGAAACGAGCGGGCGTGGTCGTCGAAGACCGCCATCCGCTCCAGTCGGGACCAGTGGTTCTCGTACAGCTCGATGCCCTCGACGTCCACCACCTCGACGGGGCCGTGGATCATCTCGACCGCCACGAAGGTCCCGCGGCCCTCGTCGGGTCCTTCGTAGATGACGAATCCGTGGGAAAGGGTCGTCGACGCTTCGGCGCCGAGCGGTATCAAGCCGAGCGACACGTTGTCGAGTGTGCTGATCGAGACGAGGCGGTCGAGTTGGGCGAGCAGCAGCCGGGATGGGCCCGGTCGCCAGCGCAGGGCCGCCTCAGTGATCAGGAAGTCGAAGCGCCGCTCCGGTTCGAACACCAGCTGCTGCCGGCGCAGGCGGGCGGCGATGGCGGCACTCCGGTCCTCGTCCGAGTACGGCACCTGGAACAGGGAGAAGACACGGCGCGCGTAGTCGGCGGTCTGGAGCAGACCGGGCACCACCGAGTGCTGGTAGGTGCGCACCCGAACCGCCATGGTCTCCAGCGCGTGAATCTCGTCTTGGAGGTGGTCGCGGTCCTGGAGGAGGGCAGGCCAGTGCCGCGCCTCGCGGTGCGCGATCCTGGTCAACGCGTCGAGTCGTTCCCTTGTGTCGATGGACGCCTCCAGAGCGGCACCCCACGCGGCCACCTCGGGGAGCGAGGGGAGCACGGTTCCCGCCTCGATCCTGGACACCTTCGACTGACTCATGTTGATGCGCCGGCCGAGTTCACGACCCGAGACGCCGGATAGGCCGCGCAGTCGACGCAGCTCCGCAGCCAGCCGCGCGCGCCCGGTCGACACCGAGTCGGTGCTCTCCGCCGCCACGTCCATCTAGTTAACCCCATTCGGGATGCCGTGATTCGATATGACTTGAGTTGATTCGATTTGAGTCAGCACTCAACCAGTGCGACATCGCCGTGTCAAGCGCCTCCGAATAAATGTCAATAATCCACATGAGCAGGAATTGCATGAGCGTGTGGGGTGCCAGAACTCTGCACTGAGGTGCTGATCTGAGGTGATCGCGCCTTGCAAGGTCAGGGCATGGTCGTGAAGCGTGGCGTTACGACTGCTGTACCTGGTCTTGTCCGGCTCGTCGGCTGGTTCGCCTGCTTGGCCGGTCGTCGGCGGCCAAGGACGTCGAGCTGCTGCTGCGGCACGAGGTCGCCGTGCTGCGTCGGACCTGTGCCGCTCGAGCAGTCATCGCCGCTGGTAGAGCTGAAGCTGTCACGGCGTTGGAAGCATGTCCGGGTGATCGTGTCCCTGCTGTACAGAATGACCCGGAAGCTGGTCCGTGCCGTCGGTGCCGCTGTGCAGCGAGGCGGTGAAGGACGCCGAGCTGCTCGTGCTGCGCCACGAGAACGCGGTCCTTCGTCGGCAGCTCGCAGGTCGGATCCGCTACGAGCCCACGGATCGGTTCTGGTTCGCCGCCCTGTCCGGGCTGGTGGATCGTCGACGTTGGTCAGAGATCTTTCCGGTCACCCCAGGCACCCTGCTCGCCTGGCACCGCAGACTCATGGCCCATAAGTGGGACTACTCCGCGCGCCGAAGCACCGGACGCCCACCGACACGAACCGCGATCAAGACACTCGTGCTACGGCTCGCGAAGGAGAACACCCGATGGGGTCATCGGCGGATTCAGGGTGAACTGGCCCGACTCGGCCACCGCAGCGCCCACTCGACGGTCTGGCAGATCCTGCACGACGCAGGCATCGACCCGGCGCCACGCCGTGATGGCCGACCTGGCGGGAGTTCCTCACCGCCCAGGCCCAGGGCATCATCGCGGCCGACTTCCTCCACCTCGACACCGTGCACGGTCGAAGGCTCTACGCACTGGTGTTCCTCGAACACCGGGCCTGCCGCCTGCACATCACCGGCGTCACCGCCCACCCGACACGGGAGTGGACGACGCAGCAGGCCAGGCCCCTCGCCGCCGACCTCAGACACCGGATGGAGTCGCTGCGCTTCCTGCTACGCGACCGCGACGGCAAGTACGACCGAGCGTTCAACGCCGTCTTCCACGCCGACGACCTACACATGATCAAGAGCGCGCCACAGGCACCCGGATGAACGCCCACTGCGAACGGGTCATCGGCACCCTCCGACGCAAACTCCTCGACCACATCCTGATCCTGGAGAGGCCCACGCACGTCGGGTCCTCACAACCTAAGAGCACCACTACAACCGACACCGGCCGCACCAAGCCCGCGACCAAATGCCACCCGAGACCCAACACCAGCCTCCGGCAGTCCATGACCTCGACGCTGTGCCTGCCGACAACCCCATCCATGCAGGTAGAAGATGCACGAAGCTCAAGACCACGAAGTGCTCGCGGCACGGTTGCCATCCGCCGTGACGTCGTCCAGCACGGCATGATGAGCGGCTGTGCTGCTCCGACTGGCCTACCTCGGCGTGACCAATGCCTTCGCGCTGCTGCGCCTGCTGCCTATGAGCGACCGGGACAAGGACACGGAGATCCTGGCGTTACGGCACCAGATCACCGTCCTGGAACGCCAACTCGGTGACGCCCGTCCACGGTTCTCCCCCAACGACCGGGCGTTCCTCACGGCACTGCTGCACCGAATTCCGGTCGATGCGCTTCGTCGGCTCCGACTGCCGGTGCGTCCGGAGACAGTGCTTCGGTGGCACCAGGACTTCATGAAACGCCGCCACGCGATCAGATCCCGTCCCAGGCGGCCCGGTCGTCCACGGACCGTCCGCTCGATCCTGCTCCTGACACTGCGCCTGGCACGGGAGAACCCCACCTGGGGCTACCACCGCATCCACGGCGAACTCCTCGTCCTCGGCATCAAGATCGCCGCCTCCACCGTCCGACAGATCCTCAAGGACACCGGGATCGACCCGGCGCCCCAGCACACCACGACGACCTGGTCGGCCTTCCTCCGCTCACAGGCCGACGCTCTACCGGCCTGCGACTTCTTCGAGACCTCCACGTTGAGCGGCACCCGCCTGTACGTGCTCGCGGTCATCGAGCACGCCAGCCGCCGAATCAGGATCCTGGGCGCCACCGCGCACCCGACCGCGTCCTGGGTCACCCAAGCCGCCAGGAACCTCGTCATGGACCTCGAAGACGCAGGCCGACACGTGCGGTTGCCGATCCGAGACCACGACGGCAAGTTCCCCGCCCTGTTCGACGCCGTCCTCGCCGATTCGGGCATCGAGGTCGTCCTCAGCGGAGTGCGGATACCGCGCATGAACGCGATCATGGAACGCCGGCTCCGCAGCTGCCGACGCGAACTCCTCGACCGCACCCTCATCTGGAACCGACCGCACCTACTCCACGCCCTGCGCGAGTACGAGAAGTACTACAACACCCACCGGCCCCACCAAGGCATCGCCAACGCCCGCCCACTGCGCACACCGCCACCAGCCGTCACCGACCAAGCGGCCCTCACCCGACTCGACATCCGCCAACGGCAACGACTGGGCGGCATCCTCAACGAGTACCACCCCGCCGCCTGACCAGCACGGATGGCATCTTTAGCACGCACAGCGTTGTGGATCACCATCGATGCGAGGCGATCTTCGCTACATCACCCGAACGTCTTCACCCGGTCGAGTGATCGACGCTCATCGCTTCGTCTTCGAAAGCCGCAACAGGAACCGCACTCTCACCGTGTGCACACGACCGGAGGAATGACTTGCATGTTCACGCAGGTCACACTCGATCGTGGTGACCGATTGTCACACTGCCGGGGGTGTCATGAGTCAGGGACTGCTGTTCGGACCGGACGACGCTCCTACCGCCAAACCCGTCGGGGACGGATGGCAACAGATGCGGGTGCTGATCACCGTCAAGGCGGCGCCCAACCCGTCGGAGACCTACGGCGAGACGGTGTGCGTGGCAGGTATCCGCCTGGACTTCGACGCGCCTGGCTGGGTACGCCTGTACCCGATCAACTTCCGCGAACTCGACAGCCCGCACACCTTCAAGAAGTACGACATCGTGTCCCTGCGCGCCAAACCCGCCCGAGGCGACTTCCGCACCGAGAGCTGGCGCCCGGACATCACCAGCGTGCACACCGTGGACCACCTCAAACCGTGGACACGACGACGTGTCGAAGTCGAGCCCTACGTCGACGCGTCCATGTGCGCCGTCCGCGAAGCAGTCCACGCGAACTCCGCCGCGCCATCCCTGGCCGCCGTTCGCCCCGACCGGGTTCTCGGCATCGACATCAAGCCCCATCCGGGATGGAGCCCCGAGGATCAGCGCAAGATCGACCGCTACGTCGGTCAACTCGACCTCACTGGCGGCGACCGGACCGCACTGCAGGCGCCGCGGTTCCAGGGCTGGTACCGCTACCGCTGCACACCACGCTGCAACGGCCACCGCCAAGGCATCCTCGACTGGGAGTTCGTCGCCCTGCAACGCACGCTGAAGCACCGCAACGACGACGACCTCGTACGCGAACTGCAAGCCAAGTACCTCGACCAGATGTGCGCGCCAGGCCGGGACACCGTCTTCTACGTCGGCAACCAGGCCAAGAGCCCGCGCACCTTCAGCGTCCTGGGCGTCTACTGGCCGAAACGCTAGACCGACACCGGATCCAGACGGGCGCGAACCGCCTCCAGCACCACGTGCCGGTGACAGCGCTCCTCGTCAGCCTCGAAGCACATCACCGCCACACGCCGCTCCCCCGCCAGCACCGCCAGCCGGTCCAGAGCACTATCCGCAGCCCCCACATCCAGCAGGTCCGCGTACCGCCCACGAGCCCGCGACAACGCCACGTCGTCACCGGCGAACCCCGGCCGGTTGTCCTTCGGGTTGCCCAACTCGCGCAGATGCAGGTACTCCACCCCGGCCCCGGACACCGCCTCGGCCAACGCACGCTTGCTGAAGCCACGCTTGCGCGAGATCGGCGTCAACCGGACATCCGCCAAGACTTGCACGCCAAGGTCGGTCAGCCGGGACACGAAGCCCTCCACGTCCAGTCCCTCGTACCCGACACCCACCACACCCGGCACCTCTCGCACGGTCCGACTCTGCCACACCCTCTGTAACCACGAAACACCGACCAGCCCATGCACGGCCACCAGCCACACGGTCCTCAAGAGCGCGGAGCGGCTCCTCGGAGTTGCAGAAGTGCTCACCCTGGAGCACGACCCGGCCACCATGCCGTTCACCGCCGTTGACCTGCGGTTTCACACTGAGCCCTTTCCAATCTGGCGTGGTGGGGCTGCGGTTGTGATGGAGACGTGGCGAAGCTCCTGGTAGATGACTTCTCGACCAAGAGCAAGGCCATCGCCAGGAGCTTCGAGTGCTTGTCCACCCATCCGCGATCGACCTGTCCAGTTCACACCTCCGGTTCCTGGCGCGGGAACTGACCGCGCACCGGCGCCGGATCGGCAGCAGGTGGCGCAGGCTCGATCCCGGACGCCAAGCCCTGCTGGTGCTGGCGCATCTGCGCTGCGGCGACACCTACACCCGACTGGCCGTCGGATTCGGCGTCGGTCTGGCCACCGTCTGCCGCTACATCCACGAAGCGGTCGAACTCCTGGCCGCACTGGCACCGGACCTGGCCGACGCGGCGAAAGTCGCCTCACGCAAGGCCTACGTCATCCTCGACGGCACCCTGTTACGCATCGACCGCGTCGCCGCCGACCGGCCGTACTACTCCGGGAAGCACAAGCGGCACGGCATGAACGTCCAAGTCCTCGCCGATCCGGCCGGGCGACTGCTCTGGGTCTCGCCCGCGTTGCCGGGCTCGGTCCATGATCTGACCGCGGCCCGCACCCACGGCATCGTCGACGCCCTGGCCGCAGCGGACATCCCGTACTGGGCGGACAAGGCCTACCGGGGTACCGGCGGCCCGGTCCGCGTCCCCCACCGAGGCAAGTGGCACAACTTGTCACCAGGGCAGCAGGCGGTCAACCGCTCCCACGCCCGCATCCGCGCCCTGGGCGAACGCGCCGTCTCCACCCTCAAGAACTGGCGGCTACTGCGCAGACTCCGCTGCTCCACCACCCACATCACCGACCTGACCAAGCCGTCCTCACACTCCACCTCAACGCCGGATGAGGTTGGAAAGGCTCACTGTCCGCCACATTCTGGACGACCAGCGCCGACAACCGGAAACACCGTTCCCATAAGGAAATCGACATCCATCACAAGATCATGACCATGACTGACTACTTCGCGTCACCACCGGCTACATGCCAGAGCCGCTCGTTTGACAGACCCGTGTGCTGTGGCAGACCAGAGGTGCTGTCGGGTTACAGGCGATTTTCTAGTCGGCCTTCTTAAGTGCGTAGTCCGGCCCAGCGTTCCAGCTGAGTGGCTGGCCGATGAAGCCTGCAACCAAGTCGGCCAGGTGTTGTGCCGGGTAGTAGTAGAGGCGGGCGCAGGAGAGCGCACCGGTGAGTCCCATCGAGTGCTTGCCGCCTGCCTTGGCTCGAAGCACGTCGCGGGCAGCCACGGCGCCGGTGCCTTTCAACGGTGCGGGCCACACCTCGCTGCGCCAACCGCTTACCAGCCCGTGCGCCAGACAGTGTCGAACTTCCATCCAACCATCGGCCCTGGTCAGAATGTCGCTCCACCCGATCGTCTCCGTCGCTGGCCTTTGGTTGACGCCAGGGATGTTCCAGACCTGAAGTGAGTAGCCGTTCCCAGCGGCGGCCTTGAGGCTAGGGATCTCAGCTGCCAAGGCTGTGGCGAACTGTCGAGGCGTGGGGTTGTTCATCTTCCCGACAGCTTTCGCCACATGTGCGTACCCGTGACCATTCAACAGCAACAGGTTCGCCAGGAACTCCTCGCAGAAGCCCTCGAACGCCCCGATGGTCGACAACGCAATGGCGGGAGCTAGCGCGGCGTGGTTGCCTGAGCCGCCTATATTGCGCGGATGCAATGCGATGAGTCGCTGCGAGACCTCAAGCGCGCGAATGTATCGATCGACGGCGATCTGCAGCGATGGGGGCGTCACGATACTCCTCAGAGATAAGTCTGACCTGTGGTGCCATGGGGATGTCCCGGCTTCCCAATGGAACAACTCTGCCAGACCATGACCGTGGTGCTTGGAGCGGGACTGGTTGCGATGTTCGGGGCCATCACAACCCTGTACCTGCCGAGAACTCCATCCACGCAGGTAGAGGGCGTGCAAGGCCAAAGACATCGAAGCGCTCACAGCACGGCTGTATCCGCTGTGACATCGACAAGCACGGCATGATGACCGGCTGTGCTGCTTCGACTGGCCTACCTGGGCATGACCAACACGTTCGCGCTGCTGCGCCTGCTGCCCATGAGCGACCGGGACAAAGACACGGAGATCCTGGCGCTACGCCAC
>NZ_NSDM01000030.1 GCF_030852425.1 Saccharothrix longispora | reverse complement strand
GTTGTTGGAGGTGACGGGTCCGCGTGCCCAGGCGGTCGTCGACGTCCTGGAGGATGCGGGTGTCCGGGCTGTGGTGGTGCGTGGTGGGCGCGCCGGCCACACCGACGTGCACACCGCCGAGACGGCGTCGGCGGGTTCGGGTGACGTGGTCCTGGTGACCGACGGTTCGGTGAGTACCGATCAGCACCGTTCGAGTGCGTGGAACCAGGGACCGGAACTGGTCTTGTACACGCCCAACAGGACCAATCGGATATCGTGGAACCGCAATGCGGCGTTGCTCGCGCTCGCCGACGCGGTGGTCGAGCAGAGCCGGGCGCGTGCCGCGCGTGGTCTTCCCGCCCCGGTCGTGGAGGTGTCGGGACCTGCCGCCTGGAGCAGCGCTGGCGTGATCCGGTCCCGCGGTGTCGAGGTCCAGCTCGGAAATCGTGCCGGGATGACGGTGGTACGGGTTGATTGGCTCGTGCCGTCGCAGGTGGAGGCTCCCGAGGCGTTCCCGGTGGAGTTGTTCTGGAAGGCGACGCCGAGGTCTCGGGGAGTGGTGGAGCACCCGGGTCATCCGGTGTCGTTGGACTTCGCTCCGGGCGTGCGGGAGCTGACGCCGGAGCAGGCCGCCGAGGTCGAGGACCTGGTCGGGGACCTGACCGCTTCGGTGGGTCTGCGGCGTGCCGCGCACCGGCCGCTTCCCCTGGTGGTGGTGTCGGGTGCTCATGGGCGGCTCGTCCAGCGGGTGTTGCGGGACACGGGTGCTCCGTTCTCGATGGTCGAAGGGGGGCGCCCGGACGGCGCGGACGTGTTCGTGGACTGGCGGACCGGGGAGGCGGGTTCGCGGTCGGGTATGGCGCCGGTGCTGTCGTTGCCGGGGTTGGCGTCGTTGGGGTCCGTCGAGTTGCGGGTCGTGGCGGAGCGGATGTTGGCGGAGGTGCCGGCGGGAGCGGGTGGTCGGACCGCGGTGGAGGTGACCGGCCCCGGGGCGTGGCGCGTGGTGGACGCGCTGCGAGAGGCGGGCGTCGAGGCTGTGGTGGCGCGTGGTGGGCGTGCCGGGCACACCGACGTCCACGTCACCGAGGCAATTCGAGAGGCAATTCAAGCCGCCCCAGCGGCCCGAGCCGCTGGGGCGGCCCGGGCGGAGGAAGCGATTCGAGCGTCCGAGGCGGTCTCCGCGGCCCAAGCGGCTGAAGTGGCCCGCGCGGTTCGCCGGGCCCTGGCGGCAGAGGAGGTGGGCGTGCCCCGGGCGCCTCGTCCGCGTCGCACGTCCAGGGTGACCCGCACCTCCCGTGAGGTCCAGCCACCCACCGCGGCCCAGCCACCTCAGGGAGCCCTGGGTGAGGTGGCCCCGGTCGACCCCGGCGCCGTGGCCGCAGGTGGTCGCGGCCGGTCGAGCGCGTGGGACGAGGAGCCCGACCTGGTGCTCGACGCGACCGAGCCCGGTACGCCCCTGTCGACGGCCCGCGGGGACGCGGTGCTCGCCCTGGCCGGGGAGGTGGCCGAGCTGGGGCGGGTGCGGACCCAGCACGGTCTCCCGCTCCCGGTCGTGGAGGTGTCGGGCGACTCCTCCGCCGAGGTGGCCGATGTGTTCGCGACCCGGGGTGTGCGGGTTCGGACCGAACCCGGTGCCGGCGCGACGGCGGTGCGGGTCGACTGGGTCGGGGCGTCGCCGGCTGTTCCGCGCGAGATGTTCCCGGTGGAGCTGTTCTGGCGGGCGACGCCGAGGTCGAAGGGGTTGCTGGAGCACCCGGGTCATCCGGTGTCGTTGGACTTCGCGCCGCGGGCGGCGGACTTGACGCTGTTTCAGGTGGTCGAGCTCGATTCGCTCATCGCCGACCTGGCCGTTTCGGTGGAGCGGCGGCGTGCTGCCGGGCTGCTGAGCCCTGTCCTGCTGGTGACGGGCAGCCATGCGCAACTCGTGGCCGACGCGATGTGGAAGAAGGAGATCCTGCGGCGGAGCGACCTCTACCCACTGGTGGTCGGGGACGGCGGTCGTGCGGACGGTGCCGACGTGTTCGTGGACTGGGCGGTCGCGCCGGTCACCGACGTCCGGATGCCGGGTGCCAGGCGGGGCGTGGCCCCGGTGCTGTCGCTGCACGACTTCGGGACGATGAGGACCGCCGAACTGGTGACCCTGGCGGAGGAGCTGTCGGCGGTGGGCGCGTCGCGGCCGGGCGGTCGGCCCGCGGTGGAGGTGACCGGTGCCCGTGCGAGGGGTGTGGTGGACGCGCTGCGGGAGGCGGGCGTCGAGGCGGTCGTGGTGCGTGGTGGACGTGCCGTCTTCACCGACGTGCACGTGGTTCAGGACGCCCGTGCCGATGTCGGGTCGACACGGGCGCGGGCGGGGCTTGCGGAGTCGGTCGGGCTCGGTGTCACTCGGTCGGACGAGGATGTGCCGGACGACCCGATGTCGGAGCCGACATCGCCGAACAGCCTGTTCGACTTCGACATGGGGTCGCCGCCCGCCGGGTTGGACGGCCCGGTGTTGGTGCAGGACGGCCCGGTGTTGGAGCCGGCGTCGCCGAACAGCCTGTTCGACTTCGACATGGGGTCGCCGCCCGCCGGGTTGGACGGCCCGGTGTTGGTGCAGGACGGCCCGGTGTTGGAGCCGGCGTCGCCGAACAGCCTGTTCGACTTCGACATGGGGTCGCCGCTCGACTTCGACATGGGGTCGCCGCTCACCGGGTTGGACGGCCCGGTGTTGGAGCCGGCGTCGCCGAACAGCCTGTTCGACTTCGACATGGGATCGCCGCCCGCCGAGCCGGACGACTCGACGGAGACCGGCGGTGCCCGCCCCGACGACGGTGAGGACCGGGTCGGGAGGAGCACGCGCGCCATCGAGGTGCCGGAAGCCCTCGGCACGCGGTCGGAGGGGGAACCCGGCACGGGTATCGCCGAGCCGGCGCCGCGGGAGGTGAAGCCGCTGCGCGAGCAGCTGGTCCCGCCGTCGGAGCGGGAGACCGCGGCGCTGCTGGAGGTCGTCCCGCCCGGAACCCGGTTCACCGACCCGGCCCGGTGGGTCGGCCTGGTCAACGGCGACCGCTCCGCGCTGGGCCGCGACGTCAACTGCCTCGACGCCGCGCTGGCCTTCCACGCGACCTACCACGGCAGCCCGCGCGTGGCCGGTGCGATGGTGACCGGCCGGGCGCCCCGCGTGGCGGACGCGGTGCTCGACCGGAGCCTCCCCCACGCGCCGGAGGTGCTGGGTGCCGGGCCGCGGGCGCTCGGGGAGGTCATCGACCGCGTGGCGCGCGGCGGCCACGGCTCCGCCGCCCTGGTTTTCGCCTACCCGCCGGGCAGCCGCGACGGGCACGCCTGGAACGTGGTCAACCACGACGGTGTCGTGTCGCTGGTCGACGCCCAGGCGGGCACCATCCGGCCGGCGACCGACGACGCCATCCGGGACGTCGGCCGCCTCACCGCGATCCCGCTGGGCCCGGGGGGCGAGTTCCTCACCGGCGCGCCGCTCACCCCGCCCCGCGCGCCGGACGGGGTCGGCGCGGAGGTCCTGCGCGAGTACGGGGACCGCGTCGGCTCGGGGGACTGGGCGGACTACCTCGACGGCCTCGACGACCGGATCGGGTCGCTGCGCGACCAGGTGCGGGCTGCGGGGGCCTCGAACTCGGCCGCCGAGCAGGCGCTCCTCTCCGCGCTGGTGCTGCACCAGCGCCGGGTGGACGGCCACCGCATGCTCGCCGACGTGGTGGCCGGGGTGGCGACCGCGGTGCGCGGTACGGCCGCCCGACTTGTCCCCGGGATCGGCGGCCTGCGGCTCGTCGGCGAGGTGGTGACCGCCGAACTGGCGGCCGGCCTGGCCGCGCTGCTGGGGCGCGACGTGGTGGCCCTGGTGGTCGGTTCGGACGCCGAGGAGCCCCGGGAGTGGGAGTTCCCGCCGAGGGGCAGGCCGCTGCCGGTGAGGCGGTGAACCCTTCCGCCGGTCCCCCGCGTGATTGCAGTGGGACCGGCGGAAGGAGGACGCAGTGGACGACACGATCACCGTGGAGCGGGTGGGCCACGCCCTGCTCGTCGCCTCGCGCGGGGCGGACGGCGACGCGGCCGCCCTCGCCGCCGCCCTCGCCCCCGAGCGGTACCGGACGGCGGTCGTGGTGGGCGCGTCGGCCGTCGAGGCGGTGGCGCGGCTCGACCCGTGGGTGATCGCGGACCTGGACGAGCACGTGTCGGGCAGCGTCCGGCTGGTCGCCCCGAACCTGGCCGCGACGGGACCGGACGGGGAGCTGCCGCCCGCGCACCTGCTCGCCGAGCGCCTCGGCGTGGAGGTGGTCGCGCCGGACGACGCCCTGGTGCCGCTCCAGGGTGGCAACGTGTTCGTGGCGGGCAGCGACGCGGGGTGGGTCGCCTACCGCCCCGACGGCGGTCGCCGCCGTTCCGGGCCGCGCCACCCGGCGCCCTGGTGGCAGGAACTCCTGCCCCGGGACGCCGGCGAGCAGATCCCGCTCGGCCTGTGGCTGCGCGCCCCCGGCTCGCCGGAGCGCGCCGACGACCCCCTCCGCACCCGGGTTCCCGATCCCGGGCGCTTGACGGTCGTCGTCGGTGCGCCCGGTGAGCCGGCCCCCGGTGTTCCCGAGGTGGCCGAGGTGCTGCGGGCCCTGCCCGGTGAGGCCCGCGACCGTGCGGTGCTGGTCTGCTACGGCTGCGACGTCGCCCAGGCGCTCGCCGACGAGCTGGGCGGCCCGGTGCGCGCGCTGCACGGAGTCCCTGGCCCCGACGGCCCCGTGCACCTCGACGAGTGCGGCGACCCCACGTGGCGACCGTTCGCCCTGGAGAGCGTGTACCTGCCCGGCGCCGCGCCGGTGGTGGACCGCTGGCTCGCGCCGGTGCCGTCGATGACCATGGTCGCGCCCGCCGCCTACCGCCTCGCCGAGGGCTGGCGGCTCGACGTGCTGCCGCGCGGGGTGCTCGCGCGGCCCGACGACCTCGTGCCCGACCCCGCGTGGTCGGAGCCCGCGGGCGCGACGGCCGACCTCGTGGTCGCCGCCGGGGGAGCGGTGCCCGCGACCGTGGTCACCGCGCTGGCGGAGTTGGTCCGCGCACTGCCCGACGACGTGCGGGAGAACCTGCGGGTGGTGCCCACGTCGCCGTTCGCCGCGGACGCGGTGCGCGGGTTGCCCGGCTGGGACGACCCCGACGACGCTCCCCGGCGGCACGCCGTGGTGGTCACGCCGGACGGGCGCGTCCTGCCGGCCGAACCGCTGCTGGCCGTGTCGCCCGCGGCCGCGGACCTTGTCGTGCACCTCGACCAGGTCCCGGAGGTGTCCGACAAGGCGACCGCCGCCCCGGCCGTCGGCGTGCCGCGCCGTGCCCCGGACCGCCCGGTCGCCCCGGTGGAGGTCGTGGGGGTCGACGCCGTGGTCGGGGTGCCGGAGCCGGAAGGCAGTGCCCCCATCCCCGCGACGGCGACCGTCGCGAGGCGCGCGGCCGTCCCCGCTCCGGTGGCGCCCCCGCTCGTCGCGCCCACCTCCCAGCCGGTCGCCCCCGCGCCCCGACCGGTCGCGCCTCTTCCCACCCAACCGGCACCGTCCGCACCCGCCGCCGCGACCGCTCCGGCGGCGCCCGCTCCCACCCCGACGGCGACCCCCGCCCCGGTGCCGCCGCCGGTCGCACCCGAGCCGACCTCCCGGGTGCCCGACCTGACCTCCGCGCTGCCGGCGGCCGTGTCGTCCCTGACCGCTCCACCCAGTCCCCGTCGCACGCCACCCGTCGAGCCGATCACCGCCACGCCCCCCGCCGGGCCGGAACCGATCGCCGGGCCGGAACAGGCCACCGGGCCGACCACCGGGACGCTCGCCGACCGGGTCGAAGCCACCCCGGCCGAACCGGTGAGGCCCTCGCGGCGGGAACCCTTGCAGGTTCCCCGCGACGCCCGCAGCACCGCCGGGCAGCGGGCCGCCGTGCGCGCCGCCCTGGGCAGCCGCTACGACGTCGCCAACCGGGCGGTCGCGCGGCTGCTGGCCGAGCGGCCCGGCCTGCGGGCCCCCGGCGCCGACGCCGCCGCGCTGACCGCGGAGCTGACCGTCGTGCGGGTCTTCGCCCTCGACCACGAGGCCGACCACGACCTCGACTTCCACACCTGCCTGGCCGCGGGGCTGCGCCGCCTGCCGACCCTGCGCGGCGTCGTGCTCCGGGGCGCGCCGGTGGACGCCGACCACCGCGTCGGCACCGTGCTGACCCTGCCCGAACCCACGTTGGCCGGGAACGCGCTGCCCGCGCGCCCGGTGCCCGGGACCGAGGTGCTGATCTGGAGCACCACCGCCCGCCGCCTCGACGGCCTGCTGGACGACGACCGCCGCGACGACGTCCTCCTCCCCGCCCACACCCGCCTGCGGGTGCTGGCCGTGGAGGAGACCGACCGGCGCCGCGTCCTGCTGGCCGAGGAGGGCACCCCCGAGGACCAGGCGCTCAAGCGGCTGCGCGCCACTGTCGCGGCCCGCGCCGCCACCGGCCCCGCCGACGAGGAGGAGGTCACGCGGTGGTTCGGCGACCTGCCCGTCTCGTGACCCCCCGACGACACCGGAAGGAGCCTCCCGTGCCCGACCCGCGGCACCCGGACCCCCACCACAGGCTGCTCGCCCTCGCGGGCCTGGTGCCCGACAGCTGGCTCGTGATCGCCCGGGAAGCCCTCGCCGACCGCGACCACGGCCAACTGGAACGCCTCTTCGGCGCACTCGCCGACGTCGGCCGGGACCGGGTGGCGCACCGCTTCGAGCCGCCCGCCACCCCCTCCGCCCACGACCGCGCCGTGGTCCAGGCGGTCGCCTCGCACCAGGCGGCGGCCTGCTGGCGGGCGATGCGCGCCGGCACCGATCCGGTCTACCTCGTGCAGGCGCGGCCGGGCGTGGACCTGGCCGCGATCACCGGCGCGGTGCAGCGCGTGCTGACCGCGAGGGGGGAGCGGTCGCCGCGCGTAGAGGTGTTCGGCCCCACCACCGCGCTGCTCCGCTACCACGAGGACGCGTTGCTGGCCGCCACGCTGCTGTGGAGCGCGGAGCCCGCCGAACCGGTCCGGGTGGCCCGCGCCTTCGATGGGGCCTCGGCGACCGACGGCCCCTGGTTCAACCCCGTCCGCGAACTCGTGGTCGCCGCCGACGAGCGGCAGCGCCTGCTGGACTTCCTGGCGGGCGGCGAGGTCGTGCTGCCGGTGCCCGACACCCTGGACGACGTCCTGTCGCGGTCCCCCCGGCCGGTGCCGGTGGACCTGCGCTCGGACGGCCGGTGGGTGTGGTCCGAGGCGTCCCGCTACTACCTGGAGAGGTACATGCTGTCGCCCGACCCCGAGTTCGCCGACCACGCCGCGTCGCACGCGCCCCGCACGGCGCTGACCCACCTGGAGCGCTACCGGGTGCGCGCCGCGCTGACCCCCGCCGGTGAGGAGGGACCGCTGTGGCGAGCAGGGTGAGCGGTCTCCGCTCCGTGCTGAGCGTGTCGCCCACCGAGCCGGACTGCTTCCGCACCATCAGCGACGCCGTCGCGGCCGCGGGCGACGGCGACGTGATCGCCGTGCGCCCCGGCACGTACACCGAGGCCGTGGTGCTGGACCGGGACGTCACGCTGTCCGGCGCGGGTGCTGCGGGTGAGGTGCGCATCGAGTCCGCCGAGAACCCGGCGCTGCGGTTGAGCGCCGAGCGCGCCACCATCTCCGGCATCGTGCTCGCGCACACCGGGGGTGAGGCCGCCCTCGACCTGACCGGCGGCACGCTGTATGCGGAGGAGTGCGTCGTGTCGGCGAACTCGCGAGTCGCGGTGGTGGTCCGTCGGGGCGCCGACCTGCGGGCGCGCGAGTGCCGCGTCGGCAACGGCGGCGGCGCGGGCGTGCTGGTGTTCGACGGCGGCCAGGCCGAGCTGCGCGACTGCGCCCTTGAGTCGATCTCCACCATCGCCGTCGTCGTCCGCGCGCGCGGCACCGCCAGGCTGGTCGGCTGCACCATCGCCGACGCGCAGGGCGCGGTCCTCGCCGCGGACGGCGCGGGCGGCGACCTGGAGGACTGCCGCCTCCAGCGCATCGGCGGCAACGCGATCGTCCTGGAGGCCGACAGCACCCTCGCCCTCACCGGCACCAGCGTGTTCGATGTGGACGGCGTGGCGGTCCTCGTCGGCGCCGGGTCGCAGCCCGTGCTGCGCGACTGCCGGATCGAGCGCACCGCCGCGCAGGCCGTCGTGGTGGTCCAGGGCGCGTCCGTCGTGCTGGAGCGCGTCGTCGTGGAGTCCGCCTCGGGGCACGCGGTGCACGTGGTGGAGGGCTCGTCCGCGGAGCTGACCGACTGCACCTTCCGCGACACCGGGCACGACGCGGTGCTGGTCGGCGGTGCGGGGCGGGCCACGCTCACCCGCTGCGCCGTCGAGTCCGGTGCGGGCATGGGTGTGATCGCCGAGGACAACGCCGAGGTCACCCTGCTCGACGGGCACGTGACGGGTGTCGAGAGGTCGGGCCTGGTGGCCCGCCGCGGCGCCCGGCTCGCCGTGGCCGGCGGCTCGGTGCGCGAGTGCGAGACTGGCGCGGTCTGGGAGGACGGCGCCACCGGGGAGCTGCGCGACGCCGAGGTGGTGGACAACCGGGGCGACGGCGTGGTCGTGACGACCACCCAGCCCGTGGAGGTGCGCGGCTGCCGCGTCGAGCGCAACCGGGGCCGGGACCTGGTGGGCGTCGCCGACCGGGGTGCCGGGCCCGAGCCGGTCGACGCGCGCGGTCGGGCGGACGCGACCGGCCCGGCCGGACAGGACCGGTCCGACCGGCAGGGCCCCCACGACCACGACCGGCGCGGCCGGCAGGACGAGAGGGGGCGGGCCGTGCCCGCGGCACCGGGGGACGACCTGGACGCCCTGCTCGCGGAGCTGGACTCCCTGGTGGGGCTGGCGGGCGTCAAGCGCGAGGTGGAGACCCTGGTGCGGTTGCACCAGATGGCCGAGCGCCGCGCCGCCGCCGGGCTGCCGTCGCCGCCCCTGGGCAGGCACCTGGTCTTCGCCGGCGCCCCCGGCACCGGCAAGACCACGGTCGCCCGCCTCTACGGGCGCATCCTGGCCGCGCTGGGCGTGCTGCGCGTCGGCCAGCTGGTCGAGGTCGCGCGGGCCGACCTGGTCGCGTCCGTCATCGGCGGCACCGCCCTGAAGACCGCCCAGCGGTTCGAGGCGGCGCTCGGCGGCGTGCTGTTCATCGACGAGGCGTACACGCTGGCCGCGCAGAGCGGCGGCAGTGGGCCCGACTTCGGGCGCGAGGCGATCGACACCCTGGTGAAGCTGATGGAGGACCACCGCGACGACGTCGTGGTGATCGTCGCCGGCTACACCAACGACATGCGCTCGTTCCTGGCGGCCAACCCCGGCCTGTCGTCCCGGTTCTCCCGGACCATCGAGTTCACCGACTACTCGTCGGCCGAGATGGTCACCATCGTCGAGGGCATGTGCACCGGCCACGACTACCGGCTGGAGTTCGAGACCAGGGCGGCGCTGCACACCTATTTCACCAACCTGCCGCGCGACGCGTCCTTCGGCAACGGCCGCACCGCGCGCAAGGTGTTCGAGGAGATGATCGGCCGCCAGGCGTACCGGCTGGCGGAGGACGACTCGGTGGGGCCCGTGGCGCTGACCCGGTTGCTGCCCGACGACCTCGGGCCGCTGCCCGGCTCCGCCGTCGGCGCGGGCGCGGGGCGCGTGGACGAGGAGCGCGTGGAGGAGCTGCTCGGGAAGCTGCGCGGGCTGGTCGGCCTCGACGACGTCAAGCGCGAGGTCGCCGGCATGGTCGACCTGCTCGCCTCGGCCCGGCAGCGGCAGGCGGCGGGCCTGCCCGTGCCCTCCCTGAGCCGGCACCTGATCTTCGCCGGGCCGCCCGGCACCGGCAAGACCACGGTCGCGCGCCTCTACGGCTCGCTGCTCACCGCGCTCGGCGCCCTGGCCCAGGGCCAGGTGACCGAGGTCAGCCGGGCGGACCTGGTCGGTGAGTACGTCGGGCACACCGCCCGGCGCACGACGGAGGCGTTCGACCGGGCGCGCGGCGGCGTGCTGTTCATCGACGAGGCGTACACCCTGTCCGTGCCGCAGGGCGGCGGGCACGACTTCGGCCGCGAGGCGATCGACACGCTGGTGAAGCTGATGGAGGACCACCGGGACGAGGTCGTGGTGATCGCCGCGGGCTACGAGCGAGAGATGGAGGGCTTCCTGGCCGCCAACCCCGGTCTGTCGTCGCGCTTCTCGCACCGCGTCCGGTTCGCCAACTACACCCCCGACGAGCTGGTCACCATCATGACCCAGCACGCCCACGCGTCGGGCTACGAGTGCAGCGGCGCGACGGTGGCCGCGCTGCGCGCCCACTTCGCCGCCGCGCCGCGCGGCGAGTCGTTCGGCAACGGCCGCTACGCGCGGCAGGTCCTCGACGAGGCGGTGACCCGGCACGCCCGCCGGATGCGCGGGCTGGTCGCGCCCACGATCAACGACCTGTGCCTGCTGCTGCCGGAGGACATCCCGAGCCCCGCCGGGTCCGCGCCGGGGCGGGGGTGATCAGTGGAGCCGGTCGCACGGCGTCACGTCGGGATCGGAGGCGGCGCCGTCCACCCAGCGGATGCGCTCGAAGGTCGCCTCGAAGGTCCCCGCCGTCACGATCAGGAACGGGGTGCTGACGTTGGTGGGGTCCAGCCCCGCGGCCGTGAAGCAGGAGACCGGGACCTTGACGGTCTGCTTCTCCCCGCTCTTCAGACCGCGGAACACCGACGTGGTCTCCAGCTCGGCCCCGCACGGGTACACGCAGTGGGCGGCCAGCGCCGTGCGGTCGCTCGGCGGTCGGTGCACGACCACGTCCACCACCAGCGCGCTGTTCGCCGCGACGTGCGCCTTGAGGTCGCTGCCGCCACCGGTGCTGTGCTGGAGGTAGAACTGGCCCGGTCCCGCGCCGCTCCAGGTCACCCGCACGCCATCGGGTCCGCCGGGCGCCGCCGAGACCGCCCGGTAGTCGGCCTTGCCGTCGTCGCCGATCGGGGTGCCCGCCCAGCCGTCCTCCGCGGTGCCGAGCATGCTCCGGTACGGGCTGACGTCGCGGCCGTCGAACAGCTCGACCGCGGGCCCGGACGCGCTCCCCGTGCTCGCCCGGGAGGTCGACGCGGCACCGGGCGGTGACACCGGGTCGGGGGTGCCGGCCGCCACCGGGGTCCCGCCCCGCCCTTCGTCGCCCGGCACGAGGGTCACCGCGGTGGCGACGGCGAGCGCCGCGGCGGCGGCCGCGGCCGGCAGAAGCCACCTCGGGCGCCTGCGGGCGGCGGGCGCGACCTCCGCGGGCGCCGGTGCGGCGGACGTCGTCCGCGGGACCTCCACCGCGTTGCGCGCGATCGCCGCCGCACCGAGTGCCACGGTGAACTTGGGGTGCAGGCTCACCCGCACGGGTTTGCCGAAGGCGGCGGAGACCATCTGCGGCACCAGGGGGATGCGGGACGAGCCGCCCGCCAGCAGCACGCCCGCCAGGTCGTCCGGCCGCAGGCCCGCCGAGAAGATCGTGCGGTGCAGCGCTTCCGTCGTGAGCGCCACCGACGGCCGGATCATGTCGTTGAACTGCACCCGCGTCACGACGACCTCGCGCACCCCGCCGGGCAGCGGCAGGCGCAGGGTCACGTCGGGCTCCAGGGACAGGTCCTCCTTGGCCCGCACGCAGAGGGCGCGGATCGCGGTCAACGCGGTCGCCGCTTCCGGGTCGGCCGGGTCCAGGGCGCCGATCGCCCCGTCCACGCGCGCGTCGACGTGCGCCAGCAACGCCTCGTCGAAGTCGATGCCGCCGAGGCGCTCGATGCCCTCGGGGGTTCCCAGGATCTCCATCCCCCCGGGCCGGGCGCGCAGGATCGTGGCGTCGAACGTGCCGCCGCCTAGGTCGTAGACGGCCACCAGTTCGCCGTCCGCGAGCCTGCGCTCCACCGAGTAGTGCATGGCGGCGGCCTCGGGCTCGGTGACGATCCGCACGTCGGGCAGCCCCGCCAGGCGCGGCACCTCGTCGAAGTGCTCGCGGCGGTACGGCCCCCAGACGGCGGGGCACGTCAGCACCACGCTCCGCGGCGCGGCTCCCTCCATCGCGGTAACCAGCGTCACCACGTCGCGCAGCTGCGCGGCCAGCAGGGCCTCCGGTGAGTAGGCGACGCCGCCGATCACCAGCGGCGTCGGGTCGCCGAGCCGGCGCTTGTGGCTGCGTGACACCCGACCGGGCTCACCGGCGCCCGCGATCTCCGCGGTGGTGCCGGTCAGCAGGCCGCCGTCGCGGAGCGCGAAGGCCACCGACGGGACCACGACGTCGGGACCGAGGGGAACCATGCGGGTTCCCGTCGTCCCGGAAACGGCGGCGGCGGTGAACGTCGTGCCGAGGTCTACACCGAGGCCGTACCCCAATTCGAACACTCCCCTCGAGAACGTCGTGGTCATGGCGCTATGTAAGCACCGGATCGGAGTAGGGATATCCCTACTGCCCCTTGGGGAGGGCCACCTTGCACCATCGATCCGGGAGTACGACGCTGGAGCCGTGATGGGCTTGGTACGAGGGATCCTGGCACGGGCGGGCGGTCTGCCCGCCAGGTTGCGCTCCCCCGGACCGGGGTCCGCCGCGCTGCGGCGCGACTTGGAGCGCACCCTCCACAACGGACCCGCGCTGCGGGTCTCCGCCCTGGCGCTGGAGTTGAGTCTGATCTCTGGAACCGTGACAGACCCGCGGGTGCGGGAATTGGTGGATGCGGCGCAGGGGCGGGTGCGCCTCATCGTCGACGACCTCCGCGACGTCGGCCAGGTGCTCTACCCGCCCGTTCTCGCGGGTGCGGGCCTCGTGCCCGCCCTGCGCGAGACCGCGGACCGCTGCGGGCTGGCGCTGGACCTCGACGTCCCGCCGTCCGGTCTGACCGGACCGTCCGCCTCGCGGGTGTGCCTGCTGCTCGTGGACCACCTGCGGTCGTTGCGCCCCGGCACGTCGGTCGTCGTGCGCATCCGGGGAGGGCTCCGGCTCGTGGGCGTCCACCTCCGCGAGGACCGCCCGGGGCACGCCTCGCGGCACAGGTGGGCGGTGGTCCGGTGCGCGTAGCCATCGCCGAGGACGGGGCCCTCTTCCGCGAGGGGCTGGTGCTGCTGCTGGAGGCCGCGGGGCACGAGGTCGCCGGCTGCTTCCCGGACGGGGACAAGCTGCTGGCGATGGTGGCGACGGAACCCGTCGACGTGGCGGTCCTCGACATCCGGATGCCCCCCGAACCCGACGGCGGCCTGGTCACCGCCGGCCGCATCCGCGACCTGCGGCCCGACGTCGGGCTGCTGCTGCTGTCCCACTACGCCGAGACGCACTACCTGATGCGCATCCTGGAGATCGGGACCGAGCGGATCGGCTACCGGCTCAAGGAGAGGATCGCGGGTGTGCAGGTGCTCGACGACACGCTGGCGCGGATCTCCTCGGGGGAGATCGTGATCGAACCGGCGTTGGCCAAGCGGCTGGTGCAGGCCCCCGCCGGCCGGGAGGGCGGCGCGCTGTCCACGTTGTCCGAGCGCGAGCAGGACGTGCTGCGGTTGATGGCGGAGGGGCGCACCAACAACGCCATCGCCGGGGAGCTGTTCGTGTCGGCGAAGGCCGTGGAGAAGCACATCGCGTCCATCTTCACCAAGCTCGACCTGACCGGCGACCCCTCGGTGCACCACCGCAGGGTGCTCGCCGTGCTCGCCTACCTGCGGGCGCGCCGGACCGAGGCGTAGCCGGCGTGGCGCGGCGCGGCGGTGGACGCGCTCCGCACCTGGTGGCGGCGTGCACCCCCGCGGCCCTCGTGGTCCCGGCCCTGGTGCGCAACCTGGCGGAGCTGACCGACGCGGACGTGGTGTACTGCCAGCCGACGCCGCGAGGGCTCGCCGTGGCGACGTCGTGGCCCCGGCGCGAGCCAGGGCACGTGCTCGCCGCCGACCTCGCCGGGTTGGCGGCGCTGCCCGACGTGGCGGCGGAACCCGTGGCCGGCGGCGGTGGCCTCCTGGTCGCCGCACCGGGGCGGGGCCACGAGCGCGACCGGCAAGCCCTGCGCGAGACCGCCGTGTGGGTGGGGGTCGCGATCCGCCTGGAGGGGCTGCGCGCCGCCCGCGACCGGGCCGCGGTACGCGCGGCGCGGTTGGACGCGGAGCTGGCGTCGGCGCGGGAGCGGCTGGCGGAGGTCCGCGACCTGGAGCGGCGCAGGCTGGTCGGCGCGATCACGGCCCTGGCCGGGCGCGACTTCGCCGACGTGCGCGAACGGGTGGAGCGCCTGGGCGACGCCTTCACCACCCGGGCGGTCGAGGAGCTGAAGGACGGGCTCGACGGACTGCTCGACACCTTCCGCACCGCGGTGCGCGGCGTGCACCCGGCGATGCTGCCCGACCGGGGTCCGCGCGCGGCGCTGGAGGAGCTCGTCGCCGTCCTGCGCCGCCCCGTGCGCTTCGGCGGCGACCTCGGCCGGAGGGTCGGCTGGGAGGTCGAGTCGGGCTTCTACCACGCCGCCGCCGCGGTGCTGAACCTCGTGGCGGCGGAGAACGCGACCACGCCGGTGGCGGTCGACTTCGCGCGCGCCCACGGCGAGCTGGCGGTCGACGTGACCGCGCCGGGGTGGACCGCCCCGGTCGAGCGGTTGAGGGCCGACCTCGCCGACGACGCGGCCCGCCTGGCCGTCCTGGGCGGCAGGCTGGCGTGCACCGCGTCGGAAGGCTCCGCGCACGTGTCGATCCGACTGCCCGAGCGGATCGGCCCGGCCCCGGCCGACGGGGCGGAGGACGGACCCGCCCACCGGTTGCGCGTGCAGGTGCACGACCTCGTCGAGCTGGGGTGGTGGGCGGCCTCGCCCGGCGACCGGGACCGGTGGGCGGCCGTCGCCGACGACCTGGGGCGGGCACCGCGGCTCGCCGTGGTCGGGCCGGGCCGGAGGGCCGTCGTGGGCGCGCTGCTCGGGGGCGACGCGGTCGACGCGGGCGGGCCCGTGTGGTACGCGTACGGGCAGGACGCCGTCGAGCCGCGGCGCGGCGCGGAGGACCGGGTGGTCGTGCGCCGGCGGGCGGAGGTGCTGCGAGGGCTGACCGTGCTGGACGTGCCCGGTGCGGCCGAGCAGGCCGTGGCGAGGCTCCTGGCGGCCGATCCGGGGACCGGCGCCCCCACCGCTGACGCGGTGCTGTGCCTCGCCCCGCCCACCGCGGGGTTCCGGGCGGAGCTGCGGCTGGGGCGCCACCGCGTCGACGTGATCGAGCCCGGTGCGGTGCTGCGGCCGGCGCTCGCCCTGGTCGCGTCGACGCTGACCGACGAGCGGTACCGAGCCCTGCGCGCCGGTGCGCCGGAGGTGGGCCGGCTGACGGGCGACGAACTGCGCGTGGCCGTCGCGGCCGCGCGCGACGCCGACTCGACCGAGGACCTGGCCCGGGTCCTCGCCCGGGAGAGCGGGCTGGTCGAGTTGCGGCGGCTCCTCGCGGCGCGGCTCCTCGTCCGGGCAGACCTGATCGCCGCGCGCCGGGGGTTGGTGTCCGCGACGGAGGCGGTCCGGGCGCTGCCCGGCGGCCACCCGATGCGGTGGGAGGTCGAGCGGGTCCGCGCCGCCGCGCACGAGGTCGTCGAACTCGACCTGCTGGACGAGGTGGAGCGCTCGGCAATCGTGCCACCGGACCTGCGGGACCGGGTGCTGCGGCTGCTGGGCGCGCACGGTCCCGCCGCCCACACCAGGTTGGACCTGCCGCCCGGGGCGGACGCGCAGTGGCTGGGGTCGGCCGCGCGGGCCGAGGCCGAGTGGTGGCGGGCCCGGGGCGGGCACCCCGCCACGAGTTCACGGGTGCGCGAGGTGTGCGAAGTGCTGGTGCGCAGCTGCGAGGGACTGGTATGGGACGGTCCGCCCGGTGCACCCGGTGCACCCGGTGCGGTCTGACGTGGGCGCGGCGTCGCGGGTCGGTCGTAGGGGTCCGTGCCGCAGGCTCAGCGGGGGACGGACCCGATGACCGAGGTGCCCTTCCCCGGCGCCGAGGCGATCCGCACCGTGCCACCCACCGCGGCCATCCGCGAGGTCAGGTGGTGCAGACCGGCGTCCGGAGGCAGCTCACCGAAGCCCGGGCCGCCGTCCCGCACCTCGAACCCCAACCCGGCCCCGGTCTCGCGCAGCGACACCCGGATCGGCGCGCCGGGGGCGTGCTTGCGGGCGTTGCTGACCGCCTCCAGGCACACGAAGAACACCGCGGACTCGGCGGGGCCCGGGTACCGCCGCAGCGCTGGGTCGACGTCGAGGCGCACGTCGTCGTGCCCGTCCAACTCCTCCGCCAGGGCCGGGGCCAGCCCTTTGGCGACCAGCGCCACCGGCAGGATGCCCGAGGCGGTCCTGACGACCAACTGCTCCGCCTCGTCCAGCCTGGCCGAGAACCGGGCCGGCAGTTCCCGCGCCTTCTCCTCGTCCCCGGTAGCGACGGCGTGCTCCATCAACGCGACCGACATGCGCAGGGCGACCAGGTGGTGCTGCGCGCCGTCGTGCAGGTCCCGCTCGGCCGCCCGGCGCTCGCGGTCCATCTCGGCCGCCGCCCGCCATCGGCCGTCGGCCAGCTCGCGCACCGCGGCGTCGCCCGCGCGTCGCAGCCGGTCGGCGTCGGCGGCCAGGCGCGCCTCGGCGAACAACGGCCCGACGGCCGCGGCCACACCGGGCAGCGGACCCATCGACCCGGGGCTCACCGCCAGCGCGCCCTGCACCTCGCCGCCGTGCTGAACGGCGGTCCCCCACCAGGTCGTCCCCGCCACGCCCCAGGTGAGACGTCGCCCGTCCACGGTCAGCGCGCAGGCCCGCGCGCCGACCGACCGCCCGATCACCTCGGCGAGGCCGCGCAGGTCGGGAGAGCGGTCGCCACAGGACGCGAGGTGGTCCACGATCCCCTTCACCCCGCGGTCGTCGCGGTCCCGGCGGCGCACACCACGACGGTACCGCGACGACGGGGACACCGCCTCGGAGTGTGCCGGGGCAGAGCCTGCTATCCGTACGGGCATGATCCGCCACTCGGGCCGCCGGTCGGCCGTGCGGCGTGGTGCCGTGGTCGCAGGAGGTGGCTAATGGAGCCGATCGCGTTCGGGGACGCGGACGGGCCGCGGGACCTGCCCGTCGGCGGGGACGTCGGAGGCCGGGTGCGCGGACCGGACGACCCGGTGGCGTGGCCCGCCGCGCCGCTCTTCGGCGACCGCGGCCCCGGGACGGGCCCCCGCTTCGCGGGCGACCTCATGCTCACGCTGGCCCGGGAGGGCCGCCTCGTCATGGGCGAGGAGGCGGACGAGGTGATCGCGAGCCTCGAACGGACGTTGGAGCAGCTGCGCCTGCGAGAGCAGGGCCTGAAGGTGTGGGACGACCCGTCGCTGCGCTGGATCGGCGAGCGCTACCCCGCGGTCGGCCGGTTCGTCGTCGACTCGGCGTTCTCCGAGCAGGTCTCGCCCGGCCTGCTGGCCCAGGCACTGCGGGAGCTGCCCAAGTACGTCGAGGCGTTCCGGATCGCGCGGCGGGGCGGGCCGGCGGAGGACCGCTGACCCGCCCCTTCCCGGTCAGCGCGCCGGTCCGGCGGTCCCGCGCACGTGCGCCCGGTGGATGTCCTCCACGGCCTCGGACCACGACGCGACCAGCTCCGCCGGGTCGGGGACATTGCCGGGGGACAGCGCGGACAGCCGGATCTCGTCCCGGTAGCCGACCGCCAGGGCGAAGCAGGTGTGGCCGGGCGGGAGCCACGGAACCGCGGTGACGGTCGACACCGGCGCGCCCAGCAGAATCAGCGGCGCGTCCACGCGGATGCTCGACAGCGTCACCGAGACGCGGGTCGGGTCGGTGATCCTGCGCAGCACCCGGCCCGCCACCCGCTCGGGGGCGTTGTCCGCCAGGTCCCGCCACGCCCGGCGGTGGCGGTCGGTCCGATCGCGTCCCGCCGCCGCCACCACGGCGCGCAGCGCGTCCGCGGGCCGCGCGCCGGAGGGCAGGGCCACGCGCATCAGCCCGATCCGGTTGGCGAAGTCGTCGTCGGGCTCGCCGGGGCGGCGCGTGTCGACCGGCACGGCGACCTGCCTGGACGACCGCCCCGCCGCCACCGGGGACCACCGGTCCAGGGCGACGGCCAGCGCGGCCAGGTGGACCTGGTTCACCGTCGCGCCGGTGCTCCGCGAGACCTCCCTGAAGAGGCGGAGGGGCGCGGACCGCTGAGCCAGCAGCCGTTCCGGGCCGTCGCCGACCGGGGCGGGCGGCGAGGGCGCGAAGGTGCGGAGCAAATCGGGGGACAGCGAGAGCAGGCCTGCCCGCCCCCGCGTCCACGACCGCGACCGCTCGGCGGCGGGCGCGGGTGCGGGCCGGTCGCCGTCACCCAGCAGCGCCACGACCGTGCGCACCGCGGCCGCCGCGTCCTGCCTCGCGTGGTGCGCGAGGTAGTGCAGGTCCCACGAATCGGGGCCGGCGGGTGACAGCCACACGCCCCACGGCGGGCGCGCCGGATCCGGGGGCCCGGCCAGGACCGACCGCGCGGGCAGCGCCCCGCCGGCGCCGGGCAGCTCCCGCACGTGGTGCGCGACGTCGAAGTCGGGATCGTCCTCCCAGTGGACGCCGTCGTCGCGCACCAGGCGCTGCCTCAGCGGCGAGTCGCGGTCGACGCGCGCGGCCACCAGGTCCCGCACCGCCGTCAGCGCGGGACGGGGGCCGGTCACGCGGAACACCAGTCCCATGCGGAGGTCGGTCGGGTCGGGCGCGAACCCGTCGAGCCGGGCGAACGCGCCGGCCAGGAAGTCCGCGGGGCGGGGAGGGGCGTCACTGTTCACGGGAACCACCTGGGCAGGGGGCATCCGACGGGATGCGGGTCGGGTGGAGGGGGAGAGCCGGTCCCGCTCCGGAGCGGGACCGCGCTGCGCGACGCCCCGACGGTAACCGTCCACAGGGGATCGGAGAAGGTGTCGAACTCCACTGTTCCCGGGAGCACTTGACCGACCGCCCTTCCGGGGAACACGTCGCCGACCGCCCCCAGGGTTCACCGGTCGGGGGAAATCGCCGGGGGCCGGTCCTCGGGTGCAGGACCCGGACGGCTTTGGTGCAGCGGGACCCCGTGGGCGTTGTCGCCACCCCCCGCCCTCGGGAGCATGGCCGTGTCGGACGGACGGTTCGACATCGGCGTCGTGCTCATGACGGGCACGGCCGGGACGGCCTCGGCGGCGACCGCCGCCTTCAAGCTGTGCAACTACGGCTCCGACTACAGCGTGTCGGCGCACTTCCCCGACCGGGGCGGTTTCTCGACGTACGCGGTGCACCCGGGCGGCGGCTGCACCGAGACCACCGTCTCCACGGGCGAGCGGTTCCACCTCCAGTACCACAGCGGCACCTGGTACCGCGGCACCGTGCTGGACCGGACGTTCGACTCGGGTCACACGCTGGTGCAGCTGGGCGCAGACCCAGTACGGCAAGCTCCCCTGCTGAGGCCGGGTTCCGCGCCCGCCACCCCGGTGGCGGGCCGTCCCGCCGCAATCCCACTACCGGTCCTCGGTGGACTCCACATCCGGGCGACGCCGGGGGAGACCGGGCACCGCGCGGAGACCGGGCGTCCGGAGTGGCCGGAGTTCGAGGACGCCACGTGGTTCATGCGGACGACGGCACCATCGTCCCTTGTCCGCGGACCGCTGACCCGCCGGTCACCGCACGCCGCGTTCGAGCGCCCGCGCCGCATCCTCCGCGCCGAGCTCCGCCGCGCGCCGGGCCAGCAGCACCAGGTTGTCCCGCTCCAGGGTCGACCAGTCGAGCGCTTCCGCGGGACCGGCGAACGGCACGGCGTCCGCGTCGTCGCCCGTCGGCGCCCGCCCGTCGACCAGGGAGCGCGCCACCCGCACCGCGCGCGCGTACCAGGCCACCAGGCGCAGCTCCGCCTGCCGCGGGACGTCGTCGGTGAACGCGCCCTCGGCGTGCAGCGCCGAGTAGCACCGCGACCACCCCTCCAGCCGGTAGCGGCCCCGAGGGCCCCAGTCCGCGAGGTACCCGTCCGCCAGCGCGTCGAGCGCCCGCCGGGTCCGGAGGACCTCCCACCCCGCCAGCGCGGCCGCGGCCGGCGCCGTGAGCGTCGTGCAGGGCTGGGCGCTCAGCAGCGCGAGCAGTTCCGCCGGGTCGGGGCCCAGGTCGCGCAGCGGGCGGGTGAGCGCCTTGATGAGCCCGCCGCCCGCGCGCACCGCGTCGAGCACGCGCAGGCCGTTCCGCCCGTCGCGGAGGCCGGAGAGGAAGTCGGGCAGACCACAGGGCCTCGCGGCGAGCACCCCCTCCGCCGCCAGCCGCAGGGCGAGCGGGTGCCCCGCGCACAGCCCGACCAGTTCGGTCACCGCGGCGCGCTCCGCGTCGTCCCGGGGTTCGCCGATCAGCGCGCCGATCAGTCCCAGGGCCTCGTCGTCGGGGAGGGGACCCAGCGACACCCGCAGCGCGCCGTCGCGGGCGGACAGGCCGCTCAGCCGCGAACCGCTGGTCACCAGGACCATCGAACCGGAGCCCGTCGGCAGCAGCGGCCGGATCTGACCGACGCCGCGCGCGTCGTCCAACACGAGCAGAACCTTCCGCCCCGCCAGCCGGCTGCGGTAGGCACCGACCAGCTCGTCCAGGTCGTCCGGCACGGGGTCCGGCCCGCCGCCGACGGCGTCCAACACCGCCAGGATCGCCTCCCGCGGGCCGAGACCCGCCGCGCTCCCGTCCATCGGCAGGAAGTGCGCGCCGTCGGGGAAGTGCCCGCGCACCCGGTGGGCGAGGCGCAGCGCGAAGGACGTCTTGCCCACCGCGGGCGGCCCGCCGACCACGCACACGGTGAGCCGCTCGTGCCCGGCCCGCGCGCACCGGTCCTCCAGGGTCCGCAACTCGGTCTCCCTGCCGGTGAACCCGGCGGGGGCATCGGGCAGCCGCGTCACGGCCGTCCGGTCCGTCGCGGGGACGCGCTCCGCGACGAGCAGTTCCGCGTGGGCACGCCGGAGCACCGGGTCCGGGTCGATCCCCAGCTCCGCGATGACCAGGTCGCGGGTGCGCCGGAAGTGCGCCGCCGCCTCACCCCGCCGTTCGCCCGCCGCCAGCGCCCGGACGCGCAACGCCGCCAGCCGCTGGTCCAGCGGGTGCTCGTCGCTCACCGGCGTGACCACGGCCAGCGCCTCCGCGCGCTCGCCCGAGGCCAGCAACGCCTCCGTGAACCGCTCCGCCGCCACGACCCGGAGCCGGTCGAGCCTCGTCCGCTCGGCCTCGGCGTAGGGCGCGTCCACGTCGGCCAGCGGCGTGCCGCGCCACAACGCGAACGCGGCCCGCCAGGTGTCCAGCGCCCGTGATCGCTCCCCGTCGCGCCCGGCCCGGTCGGCCTCGCCGAGCAGGCGCTGGAACCGCAGCGCGTCCACCGCGTCCTCGGGGACGTCCAGCAGGTACCCGGAGCCGACCGTCCGCAACAACCCCCGGGCGCCGTCGTCCGCGCCTGTCCCCAGCGCCCGGCGCAGCTCGGACACGTGGGTGTGCAGGTTGCCGACGACCGAGGTCGGTGCCCGCTCGCCCCACACCGCGTCCACCACGTCGTGCCTGGTGGTGGTGCTCCCGGCACGACAGGCGAGGTATCCCAGGACGGCTCGCCGCCTCGGCGGGCCCAGGGGGACCTCGCGCCCGTTCACGCGGAGCGCCAGCGGTCCGAGGAGCCCGATCAAGACCGGCATGGGTGGCATCATGGTGAACCGATCAGCGGTTGTCCAGGGGAGCGTGCCGCCGAACGGCCGGGGTCGGTGGGCCGAACGGCGGTCCGGGATTGCGGGGGTCACAGCATGAGCGGGGGTTCCACTCCGGTGATCCTGCTGCTCGGGGCGGTGCGCGTGGCGCGCGACGGCGAGGTGGTCGCCGTCGGTCGTCCCCGGCAGCGCGCCGTGCTGGCGGTGCTCGCGGCCAGGGTCGGCCGGACCGTCTCCAGCGACGAGCTGATCCGCTCGGTGTGGGGGCCGGACGCGCCGCGCAGCGCGCTGGGGAACCTGCACACCTACGTGTCGGCGCTCCGCAAGGTCCTCGAACCCGGCGGTGCGGCGGACGCGTCGGCCGTCCTGCTCGGTGACCAGCGGGGTTACCGGCTGCGCCTGCCCGAGGACAACGTCGACGCGGTGGTGTTCGAGCGGCTCGTCACCCGGGCACGCGAGGCGGAGGGCCGCGGCGACGCCGAGGGCTGCCTCGCCGACCTGCGCCGCGCCGCCGGCCTGTGGGGCGGCACGCCGCTGGCCGGGGTCAGCGGCCCCCACGCCGACGTCGAGCGCGACCGGTTGACCGCGTCGTGGACCGCGGCGCGGCGGGCGGGGGTGCGGGCGCTGGTGGCGCGCGGGCGGGACCGGGAGGCCGTGGTCGAGTGCACCGCCCTGGTGCGCGAGAACCCCTTGGACGAAGGTCTCGTCGAACTGCTCTGCCAGGCGCTGCACGCCTGCGGGCTGATCGCGGAGGCGCTGGAGGAGCTGGCCGCGCTGCGCCGGCGGCTGCGCGAGGAGTTGGGGGTGGCGCCCGGACCCGCGATCGGGGAACTGCAACGGGTGCTGCTGTGCGCCGACGGGGCCGACGCTGGCGCGGCGGAGCCGACCGCCCCTCCGGCACCGGTGCCGCCCGCGCGGCGTTCCCCGGCGCACCTGCCGCACCGGGACTGGGGGTTCACCGGGAGGCGGGCCGAGCTCGCCCGGCTGCGCGCCGCCGCCTCGCCCGGCGCGACGATCCTGCTGACCGGGCTGACCGGGGTCGGCAAGAGCGCCCTGGCGCTGGAGTTCGCGCACGAGGTCGCACCCCGCCACCCCGACGGGCAGATCCGCGTCGACCTCGGCGGGCACCTGCCCGACCGACCGCCGGCGACCGCCTCGGACGTCTTCGACCGCCTGCTGCGCCACCTGGGCGTGCCCCGGGACGAGCTGCCCGCCGGGGTCGGGGACAAGGCCCGGGTGCTGGACGCGGCGCTGTCCGGGCGCAGGGTGTTCGTGCTGCTGGACAACGCGTCGAGCCCGGCGCAGGTCCGCGAGTTGCTGGGGGTGCGGGCGGGCGCGGGTCTGGTGCTGGTCACCGGCCCGTTCCCGGAGCCCGGCCCGTTCCCGGAGCCCGGCCCGGGTGGCCCGCACCGCGTGCACCTGCGGGAGCTGGACGAGGAGGACTCGGTGGCGCTGCTGACCGGTGGCCGCGGCGGACCGCTCGACGTCCGGCTCCGCGCCGCGGCGGCGGAGGTCGCCCGGTCGTGCGGGTACCTGCCCGCCGCGCTGCGGCTGGCACTGGCCCACCTCACCCGCGACGCGGACCGCCCACCGGGCGAGGCGGAGCTGCGGGACCTGGCCGAGGACCTGGCCGACGAGGCCCGCAGGCTCGACGTGCTTTCCTTCGACGAGCCCGCCGGCCTGCGGGAGCGCCTCGCGCGCGTCCTCTCCGGTCTCTCCGACGACGCCGCCACCCTGCTCCGTTTGCTGCTGGAGGGCGGCGGCCGCGTCGTGGGCGAGGGCGGCGCGGCGGCGGACGAACTGGTGGCGTTCTCCTTGGCGCACCGGGGCGGAGGGGACGTGCTCGCCGTCACCGCTCCCGTGCGGGCCCTGTGCGCGGGGGTGTCGCGGTGAACCGGGAGGCAGCCTCGATCCCGCGCATCACCCTGCTGGGACAGGTGTCCGTCAACGGCGGCGACGGCGCCCGGCCGGCGGGGCCCCCGCTGCAACGCGCGCTGCTGGCGGTGCTCGCGCTGCGCGCGGGTGAGGTCGTCCGCAGCGACGAGCTGCCCGGTCTGCTCTGGGGCGGGAACCCGCCCCGCAGCGCCGCCGGGAGCCTCCAGACCTACGTCTCCGCGCTGCGCGGCCTGCTCGAACCGGGCCGCGCGCGGGGGAGCGCGCCCGGTGTCCTGGTCACCGTCCGGGGCGGCTACCGGCTCGACCTGCCGCTCGACGCGGTGGATGCGCACCTGGCAGAGGCGCTGGCGCGCGGGGCGGCCGACCTGCTCGCCGGGCAGCGGCCCGAGGAGGCCGTGCGGGCCTTGGGCGCGGCACTCGCCTGCTGGACCGGTGAACCGCTGGCGGACCTGCCCGGCCCGTTCGCCCGCGAGCAGCGGGAACGCCTCACCGAGCGCCGCCTCGCCCTGCTGGAGGACTGGGCTGACGCGGCGCTCGGCCTCGGCCGGACCCGGCGTGTCGCCGACGTCCTGCGCCCCGCCGCCGTGGACCACCCGACGCGGCGGGGCCTGGTTGCGCGGGCGGTGGCCGCGCTCGTCGCGTGCGGTGCGCGCGACGAGGCCGTCGAGCTGCACGACGACGTGGTCCACGTACTGGCCGAGAGGTTCGGACTCGAACCGGACGCCGAACTCCTCGCCCTGCGCCCCGGACCGGGCGGCGCGTCCGCCGGCCGCCCTCCGGCGCCGGTGCCGGCGCAGTTGCCGCACGACGTCCCGGTGTTCACGGGCCGGCGTCGGGAGATCGACCTGGTGCGGGCGGCGGCGCGTCCCTCGGAGCGCGGCTCGCGGCTCGCGCTGATGCACGGCGCGGGCGGCTCCGGCAAGACCGGTCTCGCCGTGCGGTTGGGCACGGCGGTGGCCGACGCCTTCCCCGACGGCGTGCTGTTCGTCAACCTGCGGGGGTTCGGGCCCGAGAAGCAGCCGATGACTGCCGTGGACGCGCTGGGCGTGCTGCTGCGCGCCCTCGGGGTGCGCCACGACGAGGTGCCCCGGCACCCGGAGGAGCTGGAGGCGGCCTTCCGCGACGCCACCGCGGGCAAGCGGGTGTTGCTGGTGCTGGACAACGCGGCCTCGGCCGACCAGGTGAGACCGCTGCTCCCCGGCGACGACGGTTGCTTCACCGTGGTCACCAGTCGCCGGTACCTCGGCGGCCTGGTCGCGGTCGACGGGGCGCTGGCCGTGCACGTCGGACCGCTCGCCGAGGACGAGGCCCTGGACCTCCTGGCGGACATCGTGGGCCGCGAGCGCCGCGACGCCGAACCCGATGCCGCCCGCGCCCTGGTCCGGGCCTGCGGGGGCCTGCCGCTGACCGTGCGCATCGCCGCCGAGCGCGCGGCCACGCGGCCGATGCAGTCCCTCGCCGAGCTGGTCGAGGAGCTGGCGGTGGTGGAGGAGCGGCTGGACCTGCTGGAGGTCGACGACGAGGCGTCGGCGACCCGCACGGTGATCTCCTGGTCCTACCTGGCGCTCGAACCGGAGATCGCGCGCGTCTTCCGACTGCTGGGCGGCTTCCCCGGAACGGACTTCAGGGCTCCGGCCGCGGCGGCGCTGGCGGGCGTCCCGCGATCGGCTGCCGATCACGCCCTGCGCGTGCTGGTCGACTGCAACCTGCTCGAGCGCCTGCCCGGCGGTCGCCACCAGTTCCACGACCTCGTGCGCCTCTACGCCGCCGAACTGTTCGCCACCGAGGAATCGGCCGACCGGCGTCGGGCGGCGCGGCGGCGGCTGTTCGACTGGTACCTGCACGGGGCGGTGGCGGCCGACCGGCACATCCTCGTCGGCCGGGTCCCACTGGCCGAACTGACGCCCCCCGGCCCCGACGTGACGCCGCCGTCGTTCGACACGCTCGCCGAGGCCACCGGGTGGTGCGACGAGGAGCTGGTCAATTGCGTGCGGGTGGTGTCGGCGGCGGCTTCCACCGGGTTCGACCGCCATGCCTGGATGACGGCGCACCACCTGGTGGGGTTCTACCACCTGCGCGGCCACTGGTCGGAGTGGATCGCGACGATGAACACCGCGATCGAGTCCTGCCGCCGGATCGGGGACAAGTCCTTCGAGTGGGTCTGCCGCTACAACGTGGCCGGCGCCTACTACCAACTGGGGCGCTACCAGGAGGTCCTGGACATCTGCGAGCAGGGCGACTGGGACGCGGTCACCTCGTCGGCGCGGCTGCCGCTCCGGCTGAACGTCGTCAACGCCATGGGCATGGCGTTGCTCGCCCTGGGGCGCCCGGTCGAGGCCGTGGAGGTGCTGGAGCCCGCAGTGGACGACCCTGTCATGTCGACCGTCCCGACGTACGACAACCTGCTGGCGAACCTCGGTGATGCCTACGCCGCCCTCGGCCGGTACCCCGACGCCATGGCCCACTACCTCGGTGTCCTGGACCGATTGGTCCGAATAGGTGATGTGGAGCGGCAGAACGGCACCCTCCTGGGCATCGCCGAACTGCACCTGGCGGCGGGGCAGCACGCCGAGGCCGCCGACTACTTCACCCGGGCCATCGACTTGGCGGTGGAGGTCGGCAACCGGCACGTGCAGGGCTCGGCGCTGCTGGGCCTGGGGGGCCTGCACGCCACCGCGCACCGGTTCGCCGAGGCCGCCGAGTGCTTCACCAGGGTCGTCGACCTGGCGGTGGAGGTCGGCAACCGGCACGTGCAGGGCTCGGCGCTGCTGGGCCTGGGGAGCCTCCAGGCCACCGCGCACCGGTTCGCCGAGGCGCGGGTCTCGTTCGAGGCCGCGCTGGAGGCGTTCGAGGAGATCGGCAGCCTCCGGGCGCGGGAAGCCCGGGACGCGCTCGCCGGGTTGACTGGAGCCGATCCGCACGGGTGATCAGATGATGCCCGCGCGCGCGGCGTAGGCGACCGCGTGCGCGCGGTTCCTCAGGTTGAGCTTGCCGGTCACGGACGCGACGATGTTCTTCACGGTGCGCGCGGAGTAGCAGAGCTCCCGTGCGATCTCGACGGTGTTCCGGCCGTCGGCCACCAGCCGCAGCACGTCGATCTCGCGTTCGCTGAGCCGCGCGGGCGCCGCGCCGTGCGCGGTCAGCACCTCGCGCTGCAACCGCTCGACGTGCTTGAGCACCTTGCCGACCAGGGAGGGCGGCAGCACGCCGCCACCCCCCGCGGCGGCGGACACGGCGCGCGCGAGCTGTTCGCCGGTGGCGGTCGCCGTGGGCAGCACGGCCACCACCCGGCACTCGATGGCGACCAGCAGCTCGGCGTCGTCCAGCTGGTCGGCGACGAGCACCACGGGCGTGTCGGACTCCTCCGCCCCGCTCCGCAGCCGCGCCACCACGTCGTAGCTCAGCCGATCCGCCGCCATGACCAGCACCTGGGCGTCACCCGACTCCGCGTCGGGCACCACGAGGACACCGGGGTGACCGCCGAGCGACTTGACGAGGCCGATGTGGGTGATCCTGTCGAACGCCTTGACGGCCACTCGAACGCGTGCCACCGGTTCCCTCCCAACTCGTGTTCCGGCTCCGAGTCTGCGGTCGGGGGCTCCACGAACTCTTCACGCCGTGGAGGTGGCCGTGGAGGATGCGGTCGCGGCCGGTCGACGGGTGGGGTGCGGTGCCCGCCCCGCTTCTGCGGGGTCCGCCGGCCTTCGGGGTAGAAGCCCGTTCCCCAAGGGGCCACGCCCCGGCGCGATCTTGCTCTCACGTGCTCCGTTATGTGGAATACGCGAGTCCGCCGCGTGGCACCCCGGCCGGACTGTCCCGTTCCGCGACGCGTGCGCCGCGCCCGCGGAACCGCTCACCCTGGGAGGCGGTAGTGCGGAAGGTGAAGGTGGCCGTCCGAGCCGAGGACCCGTTGAGCCTGGCGGGGCTGATCGGGCAGTTGGAGACCTGGCCGGAGTTCGAGTTGCCGCCCGGCAACCGGTGGGACCGCGCCGAGGTGATGGTCGTCGCGGTGACCGCGCTGACCCGCGAGGTGGTCGACGGGTTGTGCCGGGCCCAGGCGACCGCGCTCCCGGTGGTGATGGTCGTCGCGGACCTGGACGGGGCGGACCCGCAGACCGCGGTCGAGTGCGGAGTCGTGGCACTCCTGCCGAGGAGCGCGGTCACCACCGAGCTGCTGGTGGACGCCGTGCGGTCGGCGGTGGACACCCGCGGCACCCCGTCGGCGAACGACGTGGAGGCGGCGCTGTGGAGGTTCGAGCGGTTGCACCGGGAACTGGCCCTCCCGGACGGCGGGTTCCCCCGGGACCGGCTGAACCCGCGCGAGGAGCGGGTCATGCGGATGCTGGCCGACGGGTTGGACACCACCGAGATCGCCGAGCAGTTGGCGTACTCCGAGCGCACGGTGAAGAACATCGTCCACGGCGTCACCACCCGCTTCGGCCTGCGCAACCGGCCGCATGCCATCGCGTACGCCGTGCGCGCGGGCCTCATCTGACCCGACGGGCACCACCCGTGCGGCCGAACCCGGTCGCACCGACCGCCGTCGCGGTTCCGCGTTCCCATCGCATTCCCAGAGCTGATAGCTCATTCACCCGCGCACGAACCGGATCGGAGAACCATGGCCGCCATCTGGTTCGACTACGACCCGCCCCCGCGCTTCCGGTGCGAGCGGTGCGACAAGTACCACGTGATCGAGTCCGACATGGAAGGACAGGTGGTCGGTGCCGTGCGGAACGGTGGACCCGTCTGTCCGGGCATTCCTCGCGGTGAGGCACGAGAAGTTCACGAACAATAGGTTTCGGTAATCCTCGTCAGGTGGTCCTGGCTGCGGCGCGGTGGCCGGGCGCATCCGTGTGACCGGATGTGTTCATGCAGGTGGATGTACTGATGATGACCTCCTCTTCGGGTGGTCGGCACCGCGGGAAGAACGTGGTGCGGAGACCTTTCTAAGGGCTCTCGACCGTGTTACCGTCCTCTCGGCATCACCGCTCGAATTTCCTTCTCACCTACTCCGCTTCTCCTTGTGTGATCATTCGCCCCTTTGTCGATATCGAAGCGCATTCGATCCGGAATCGCGCCGATGTTGTCGCGAAGGAATGCCCGCACTGTCGGTCCCGGCCGTCGACACCCCGACATCCGCCGAACCCCTCCCCACCGACCTGGTGGAGCGGGCGGCGCGCCCCCTCGTAGCCGCCCGGTCCAGGGCCGGCGACCGTCGAACAACCCGGTTCGGCACCGGCGCGGTGGCACCGGGTCGCTCGAACGACATCCACCGCACACCACAGGGTCGTCACTTCGTCGAGTAAGGAACAAACTCATGGGCTCAACCGGGTTGGCGCGGTCCGGATCCTCGGACCACCTCGCGCCGAAAGTCGTGCGACTGCCGTCGTTGACTGGTCTGCGGTTCGTCGCGGCGCTGCTGGTGTTCTTCTTCCACGTCACGGTGATGATGCCCTCGCCGATCGCGCCGCACGGGATGATGTCCCCGTTCGGCGATCCCGGCACCGCGCAGGGTCTGTCGTGGCTGTTCGGCAAAGCCGGGTACGTCGGCGTCTCCTTCTTCTTCATCCTCAGCGGTTTCGTACTGACCTGGTCGGCCCGCGACGGTGAGGCGGTGGGGCCGTTCTGGCGCCGGCGGGCGCTGAAGATCTTCCCCAACCACGTGGTCATGTGGGTCGCGACGCTGCTGGTGTTCGCCGCGGCGATCACGCCGTGGGTTGCCTACCTGCCGAATTTGCTGCTGGTGCACGCGTTCTTCCCGCAGGTCGAGATCCACCGCAGCATCAACGTGCCGGCGTGGACGCTGTCCTGCGAGCTGTTGTTCTACCTGCTGTTCCCGATGTTGCTGCGCGGCGTCAAGCGCATCGCCGACCGTCGCCTGTGGACCTGGGCCGGTCTCATGGTCGCGGGCATGGTCGCCCTCCAGCTCGTGACCCAGTACGTCGTCCCGGGCGCCCGGTCAGCTGGCGCGCCGCTCTCGGACCTTCAGTTCTGGTTTGGCTACGTCTTCCCGCCCTCGCGCCTGTTCGAGTTCGTGCTGGGCATGGTGCTGGCGCGGATCGTGGCGACCGGTCGGTGGCCCTCGATCGGCATCTTGCCCGCGGCGCTGCTGACCGTCGCCGGGTACGTCGCCGCGCTGCACGCGCCGGTGGTGTGGGGCTTCAACGTCGCCACCGCCATCCCGCTGGGCGCCCTGATCTGCGCCGCCGCCACGGCCGACGTCAAGGGCACCCGCAGCGCCCTGCGCGGTCGGACCGTGCAGTGGCTCGGTGACGTCTCCTTCGGCTTCTACCTCTGCCAAGGCGTCGTGGTCATCTACGGCGGCTGGCTGCTGCGCGGCACACATGACAATCTCACCGCCGGCCTGGTCGTGCTCGTCCTGTTCGCCGCCACGCTGGCCGTGGGCGCGCTGCTGTTCCACCTCGTCGAACGGCCGATCACGCGCAAGTTCGGCTACGCCGAGCACGTGCCGATTCCCCGGCGGCCGTAGAGCCCGTGGGGTGTCACAGTCGGCCACATCGTCTGACCTGCGGTTAGTACTGCAACGGCACTTGCTTGTTTGGTAGTGAATCATGTCGGTCGTGGTGGTCGATGTTGCTGTGGCGGGATTGGATCGGGTGCACGCTCGGATCGGTGGTCGTTTCTCCAGGTCGGAGTCCCGGTCGCGGGCGCGGGAGTATCTGCTCGGGTTGACCGCCGGGTTGGAGCGTAAGAACGGTTGGACGCTGGCCGAGCGGGCCGGGGAGGTGTCGCCGGACGGGATGCAGCGGTTGTTGCGGCGGGCGGACTGGGACGTCGACGGCGTGCGGGACGACCTGCGCGGCTACGTCGTTGAGTACCTCGGCGCGAAGGACGGGGTGTTGATCGTGGACGACACCGGGTTCCTGAAGAAGGGCACCCGCTCGGCCGGGGTGCAGCGGCAGTACTCGGGCACCGCCGGACGCACGGAGAACTGCCAGGTCGGGGTGTTTTTGGCCTACGCATCCGACCGCGGTCACGCGTTGATCGACCGGGAGCTGTATCTGCCGGAGTCCTGGACCGCGGACCGGGAGCGGTGTCGGGCGGCCGACGTGCCCGACGAGGTCGGGTTCGCCACCAAGCCGCGTCAGGCGATGGCGATGATCGAACGGGCGTTGGCCGCCGGGGTTCCGTTCGGGTGGGTGACCGCGGACGAGGCCTATGGGCAGGCCAAGTACCCGCGGTTCTGGCTGGAGCAGCACGACATCGCGCACGTGGTGGCGACCAGGGTCAACGACACGCTGGTCACCACCGACTTCCGCCAGGTCCGCGCCGACGACCTCGTCGCCGGGCTGCCGGCGCGGGCCTGGCGGCGGTTGTCGGTGGGCGCCGGGGCGCACGGCCCGCGCGAGTACGACTGGGCCAGGGTGCCGTTGCGCATCCTGTGGGAACCGGGCCGCGGACACTGGCTGCTCGCCCGCCGATCGATCACCGACCCGACCGACATCGCCTACTACGTCTGCTACGGACCACGTCGGTCGACCCTGCTGGACCTGGCCTGGATCGCCGGAACCCGCTGGCGCATCGAGGAATGCTTCCAACAGGCCAAGAACGAGGCCGGACTCGACCACTACCAGGTCCGCTCCTGGCGGGCCTGGTATGCTCACATCACCCTGTCCATGCTCGCCCACGCCTGGCTCGCCGTCACGCGATCCCTTGTGGCAAAAGGGGAAGCGGCGCCAGCCACGCAGGCATGATCGGCTTCACGTTACCCGAGATCCGACGCCTGCTGATCAACCTGGTCCTACGACCCACCACCAGCGCCGAGCACGTCTGGTCCTGGTCGTGTTGGCGCCGACGACGCCAACACCAAGCCCGCCTCAGCCACTACAAACGACGCGGCTACCCACTCACATAAGTGCCGTTGCAGTACTAGGTGCAGTAGACGTAGAAGTCGAGCTGGTACGGATCGCTGAACACCACGTCGAAGCACCTGGGGTTGGTCGCCTCTACGAGGTACCAACCCCACTTCGTGCCCTCGATCGTCACGCTGCCGATCAAGCGATTCGATTCGTCGTAAGCGCTGAAGGTGAAGTCGGAGTTGTCGCCGTAACAGGGGGCGCCGGCGTCGTTCTGCTCGATGTACTGATACCTGTTCGGATTCGGCGGAACTCGGTCGCCCGGGTTGTACGCGCCCACGAAGACGTTCAGGTTCGACCCTTCGACTCCACCGTTGTACATGCAGTGGACGCCGCTCAGCCGGATCTTGACCCGGGAGTCGCTCACGTTCTGGAGGCTGGCATAACCTCCCAAGCCCATGATCCGGGCCTGGTCGGAGCCGTCGGCGTGGGCGACCGCCGAGCCGGTTGCCACCAGGGCGAACGCGACGAGCGCGATGACGATCTTCCTGATCAAGTGCATGGGAGTGCTCCTGCTCGTAGTCACTGGGGTGAACCGGTCAGCCGCATCGCAGGCCGACCGTCCATCAGACAACGAGACCGCAGGTGCACTGTCAATTGAGCATTGTCGGATCTCACCGAATTGAGTGATGAGCACCGGGGAGATCACCGGAAGAAATGGACCGGGAGTGATGTGGTCCGCGTCTGCCACTCGCAGAGCGGGTGACGGGCGCCACGGAGGTCGAGTCCGTGACGCGCGCTCGTCGTGCCGACGCCGGGTGAGGTCCCCGACCACCGGCAGGTCACACGCCGCGCAGTGGCGGGTACGGCTGGTCCGGTTCGAGGGTCTGGTTCTGCTTGTTGAGGTCCCTGGCCTTCTGGAGCTGGTCCTCCAGGGTGACGATGCGGCACGCGGCGTCGAGGCCCGTGCCCTGGTCGACCGGTTCCCTGACCCGGGCGGCCAACCGGAGTTGGTGCCGGGAGTAGCGGCGGTGGCCGCCTGACGAGCGCTCCGGCTCGATCAGCTTCGCCTCGTCCAGGCTGCGCAGGAATCCCGGCGTGGTGCCGAGCATTTCCGCGCGGGCGAGCAGATGGTCGCGCAGCTTGGACAGCGACCAGGTCGAGAACGCCGTGATGCCCCACGAGGCGGGGGACGTCCGGGCGATCAGGCAGATTTGTCGCCGGTGTGCTTGCCGAAATGTCGTCCGTGCAGGTCAGGCGGCGTGGTGGTATTCGTTGAGGATGCCGCCCAGTCGTTGCCGTCGGTGGATGTCGAGGCGGGTGAGGGTCGCCTGATCGGGGGCTGGCTGTGGCAGTGGTTGTAGTGGTCGTGCGTTGTGGATGCCTTGGTGGGGTCGGTGGGTGTTGTGGAAGCGCTCGTACTCGTGCAGCGTGTGGAGCAGGTGCTGCTGGTTCCAGATCAGCGTTCGGTCGAGGAGTTCGCGGCGGCAGCTGTGGATCCAGCGTTCCATGATCGCGTTCATGCGCGGGATCCGGACTCCGCTGAGGACGACCTGGATGCCGGCGTCGGCGAGGACGGCGTCGAATGGTGCCGGGTACTTCCCGTCGCGGTCGCGGATCAGGAACCGCGTGTGTCGGCCCTCGTCGTCGAGGTCCATGGCGAGGTTTCTGGCGGCTTGGGTGACCCAGGATGTGGTGGGGTGCGCGGTGGCGCCGAGGACTCGGATCCTGCGGCTGGCGTGCTCGATGACCGCGAGCACGTGGAGGCGGGTGCCGTTCAGGGTGGTGGTCTCGAAGAAGTCGCAGGCCGGGAGCGCGTCGGCTTGTGAGCGGAGGAAGGCCGGCCAGGTCGTCGTGGTGCGTTCGGGTGTCGGTTCGATCCCGGCGTCCTTGAGGATCTGCCAGACGGTGGACGCGGCGATCTTGATACCGAGGACGAGGAGTTCGCCGTGGATGCGTCGGTAGCCCCAGGTGGGGTTCTCGCGTGCCGGGCGCAGCACCAGGAGGCGGATCGAGCGGATGGTTCGTGGTCGGCCGGGCTGCTTGGGGTGGGACCTGGCTGCGTGGCGGCGGGCGAGGAGGTCCTGGTGCCATCGCAGCACCGTCTCCGGACGGACCAGCAGTCGAAGCTGATGAAGCGTGGTGGTCGGGAGGCGGTGCAGCAGCGCCGCGAGGAACGCCCGGTCGGCGGGGGAGAACCGTGGACGGGTGTCTCCGAGTTGGCGTTGCAGGATGGTGATCTGGTGGCGTAGCGCCAGGATCTCCGTGTCTTTGTCCCGGTCGCTCATGGGCAGCAGGCGCAGCAGCGCGAACGTGTTGGTCATGCCCAGGTAGGCCAGTCGAAGCAGCACAGCCGGTCATCGTGCCGTGCCAGACGCCGAGCCAGTGGAACACGAGCACCCTCATGGGCCGTCCCGAGCCCTTGTCCCGACCGCACTCTCACCTGAATGGATGAGGTTGTCGGCAGGCACATCGCTGGCAACCTCTCGACCGGTCCGGATTCAGGGCCGTCACCACTCGTAGGGGCGCATCACCTCCTGCTAGGCTGACGGCTTTCGGCCAACAGGAGCTTCGAGCGCTGAACGCACCGGAATGGGCGGCTGCAGGCCGTCGGCCGACAGTATGATCCCAGAAACTCTGGATCCGTCATATGTGACTTCCTTTCGCCGGTCGAAATCCGGCCTGTCAGCACGTTGCGACCAGCCTCCTGCAACTTTACCGAGTAGCCCGGACGGGTGAGAAAGTCATTCGACATGGTGAGACTGTGCCGTCGCTCCTCCATTATCTGTTCCGTCCTGGTCATGCTGTCCGTCCTGGTCGTACCTGGTTGTGGATCGGAGGGCTTCTTGTTGAGCGGGCTCGTCTACCAGCTGCAGGGATACCGCGACGACCGGCTCGACGAGTTGGTCGGCGTCCACGCCCGCTACGCGGTGATCGACTTGGCACGGGACGCCGGCGAGTCCTACTTCAGCGCCGCGGAGATCGCCGCGTTGCGCGAGCCGGGCACAGAGGTGCTCGCCTATTTCGAGATCGGCTCGGTCGAGTCTTTCCGCCCCGACTTCGCCACGATCCGCGACGCGGGACTGCTGCTGCACGAGTGGTCCGATTGGCCCGGCGAGCACTTCGCGCGGTACTGGGAACCGGAGTGGTGGGAGATGGTGGTCCGCCCCCGGATCGACCGCGCGCTGCGCGCCGGCTTCGACGGCGCCTACCTGGACACGCCCTTGGCGTACGAGGAGATCAACCGGGCGTCGGTGCCCGACCTCGACCGCGCTGAACTGGGCCAGCGCATGGTCGAGCTGATCGTGCGGATCAGCGAGTACGGCAAGGGCGCGGACCCGCGCTTCCAGGTCTACCCGCAGAACTCCCCGGAACTGGCCGAGCACCCGGGGTACCTGGACGCGGTCGACGGCATCGGTGTGGAGGAGCTGTTCTTCCGGGCCACCGACGTGCCGTGCGCCGCGGACTTCTGCGCCACCGATCTGGCGGCGACCCGGAGGGTCCGCGACGCCGGGAAGACCGTTCTGGCCGTGGACTACGCCGTCATCCCCGAAAACCTCGCCGAGGCATGCCGCAGGTACCGCGAGGAGGGGTTCGAGGGGTACACGACCGTGCGGTCGCTGGACCGGATCAGTGCGCCGTGCCCGTGAACTGCGGAGCGCGTCAGGAGTGAGGAGCCAGTAGTGATCGGAACATCGCCGCGGTCACGTCGGATCGGGGTAGTGGGGATGGGGTACGTGGGCATCACGCTCGCCGCGGCGATGGCCCGGCGCGGGTACGAGGTGCACGGTGTCGACACCCAGGAGGCGGTCCTCGGCGCGCTGTCCCGCGGCCGGCCGCACCTCTTCGAACCCGGTGTCGAGGAGGTGTTCGAGGAGTGGGTCGGCAGGCGCATCTTCCCGGTGCCGGAACTACCCGACGGCGGGGTGGACGCGGCGATCATCTGCGTCTCCACTCCGGTGGACCCCTCCGGTCACGAGCCGCGTCTGGAGAACCTGGCGGAGGCGGCTGAGCAGGTCGCCAAGCGGTGCTCACCGAAGACGCTGGTGGTGGTGCGCAGCACGGTCCCGGTCGGCGCCACCCGCGCCGTGGTCCTGCCCCGGCTGCTCGACGCGTGGGGTTCGGCGCGGCTGGTGGTGGCGCCCGAGCGCACGATCCAGGGCCAGGCGCTGCGTGAGTTGGTCGAGCTGCCGCAGGTCGTCGGCGGGGTGGACGAGGAAAGCCTGAGGCTGGGCGTCGCGCTGTTCTCCGGACTGGTGGACAAGGTGGTCCCGGTGTCCAGCGCGGAGACCGCGGAGCTGGTGAAGCTGGTCAACAACTGCCACACCGACGTCATCTACTCCTTCGGGAATGAGGTGGCGCGGCTGACCGAACGGCTCGGCCTGGACCCGCTGGAGGTGATCGGCGCGACCAACACCGACTACCCGCGGCCGGACATCGCCCGACCCGGGTACGTCGGCGGTGGTTGCCTGTCCAAGGACCCGTACCTCCTGCTGGCCGCCGCCGAGCGGACGGGGTACGCGCCGCCGCTGATCCGCGCGGCGCGAGAGGTCAACGAGGGGATGCCGGTGCACGTCGCCGACCGCGTGGTGGAGATGATCGGCAGCCCGCGAGGCAGGACGCTGCTGGTGCTCGGCTGGGCGTACAAGGGCCGACCGGCCACCGACGACATGCGCGGCACCCCCATCACGGCCATGATGCCCGCCTTCACCGCCGCCGGTCTGCGGGTGCTCGGACACGACCCGCTGGTGGGGGCGGAGATGATCCGGCGGCACGGGGGCGACCCCGTGGACCTGGTCGCCGGGTTCGGCGAGGCCGACGCGGTGCTTGTGACCACCGACCACCCCGACTACCAGCGGCTGGACGTCGACGCCCTGCTGCCCGGGTCGGGGGTCCGGCTGGTCTACGACTCATGGCGGGTACTCGACGCGAACCGGGTGCTTGGCCACGGCGTCCGCTACGCGGGCCTGGGCTACGAGCCGGTGGCGCGGTGAAGGTGGCGGTGCTGGGCGGCGCCGGGTTCATCGGTCTGCACCTGACGCGCCGGCTGCTGGCCGACGGGCACGAGGTGATCGTCGTGGACGACTTCTCCCGCGGCCGGGACGACCCGGAGCTGACCGCGCTGGGCGTCCGGGTGCTCTCCGCCGACCTGACCGACCCCGCGTCGTTCACGGCGTTGCCCGCCACCGTCGAGCAGGTGTACCTGCTCGCGGCGGTGGTCGGGGTGCGCAACGTCGAGGCCGACCCGGCCCGGGTCCTACGGGTCAACACCCTGTCGGTGCTCAACACCCTGGACTGGCTGCGGCCTCACCAGCAGCTGTTCTTCGCCTCCACCAGCGAGACCTACGCCGGCGGGGTGGAGACCGGTGTCGTGCCGTTCCCCACCCCTGAGACGACACCGCTGGTGGTGGAGGACGTCACCGCGCCGCGCTTCGCCTACGCGGTGAGCAAGATGTGGGGTGAGAGCGCCGTGGTGCACACCTGTCGGGCGAAGGGCGTCGCGGCGGTGATCGGTCGGTTCCACAACGTCTACGGGCCGCGGATGGGCTCGGATCACGTCATCCCGGAGCTGTCGCTGCGCGCGCTGCGGCGCGAGGACCCCTTCCGGGTCTACGGGACCGATCAGTTCCGGGCGTTCTGCCACGTGGACGACGCGGTGGACGCCGTGGTGCGACTGATGGCGGTGCCGGAGGCGCGGGGGCGGATCGTCCACATCGGCGACGACACGGCGGAGACGAACATCGGCGAGCTGGCCGAGCTGGTGCTGCGGGTGGCCGGGCACGCGCCGACCCTGGACCGGGTGCCCGCGCCCCGCGGTTCGGTCCGGCGCCGCTGTCCGGACCTCACCAGACTGCGGGCGCTGACCGGGTTCGAGCCGAAGGTGGCACTGGACGACGGCGTGCGCCGGACCTTCGACTGGTACCGGGAGCACGGGTCCTGACGCCCGGACCGGGTGGGCGCGCCGCCGGCGCGCCCACCCGTGTGTCCGGCCGCTCACGTCGACCACGCCCAGACGTCGCGCACGGACGACGCCAGGTCGTGCCGCGGCGACCACCCCAGGACCCGTCGGGTCCTGGTCGGGTCGGCCGCGATCCAGCCCACCGTGCCGGACCGGGCCGACGCCCCACCGGACTCCGCCACCCGCCCGCTGAAGCCGGACGTCTCCACCAGCAATTCGACCGCTTCCCGCACCAGGACCGCGGTCCCCAGGCCGACGTTGAGCACCGGGTCGACCGGCGCGGGCGCGAGCGCAGCGCCGGCGACGGCATCGGCGACGTCGCGCACGTCCACGAAGTCGCGGTGGGCGTCCAGCGGACCGAGCCGGACGACCCGCTCACCGGTGGCCGCGGCCGCGCGGAGGGCGGCCGCGGCGCGGCCCAGGACCGTCCCGGTGGACGTCCCGGGGCCGATCGGGTTGAACACCCGCAGCACCACCCCCTCCAGCCGTCCCGCGGCGACGGCCGCCCGCACCAGGGCCGTGCCTGCCAACTTGGTGGCCCCGTAGGGGGAGACCGGACGCTCCGGCGCGTCCTCGGTGACCGGGTGGCCCTCCGGGACGACCCCGTACTCGGCCGCCGAACCGACCGTGACCAGTCGGGCGCCCGGCGCCGCGGAGGGCATCGCGTCGAGCAGCCGGGCCACCGCCGTCACGTTCGCCGCGACCAGCTCCGCGGCCGTGCCGTCCAGCCGTCCGGCGCAGTTGACCACCACGTCCGGCGCGACCGATTCCAGTAGCCCGTCGAGTCCGGCGGGGTCGCCGGTGACCAGGTCGTACCGGACCCGGTCGGGTGCGAGCGCCGCGCCGCGCCCGACGCGCACCACCGCGATGTCTTCCGACCGGGCGGTCAGCGCGCGGTCGACCCACTGGCCGAGGTGTCCGGAGGCGCCGAACAGCACCACCTTCAGCGCGCGCACGAACGCACCTGCCGCTGTTCGGCGGGCAGGAGCTTCGAGCGGAGCCGTTCGAAGCACCGGTTGGCCTCGTCGTAGTCGTCGGGCCTGCCGATGTCCAGCCAGTAGCCGTCGAACTCGTAGGCGGCGAGGTCCTCACCCCGGGCGAGCAGGTCCAGCACCAGAGCATCCAACCCGAAGTGCACATCGCGCGGGTACGGCGCGAGTATCTTGCGCGCCAACGCGTACACACCCATGTTCGCGCTGTAGGACAGGACCGGTTTCTCGATGAAATCCACGATCCTGCCCTCCACGGTCTCCAGCGTGCCGAAGTCGATCCGCACCTCGCGCCTGCGGGTGGCCACGGTCAACGGAGCCTCGCCGGTCACGTGCCGGCCCAGCAGCTCGCCGTAGTCCAGGTCGGTGAGCACGTCGCCGTTCATCACCAGGAAGTGCTCGGGGAGCTGGTCCAGGAAATTCAGCAGCGGACCGATGGTGGACAGCGGCGTCTCCTCCTCGTGGTAGTCCACTTCGATGTCCCACTGCGCACCGTCGCCGACGAAGGCGCGGATCATCCGGCCGAGGTGGCCGATCGCGAGCGTGACGCGGTCGAATCCGCGTGCCCGCAACTGCTGCAGGATGATGTCGAGGATCGCGTACTCCCCGCCGATGGGCATCAAGGGCTTGGGCAACGACGTGGTGTAGGGCCGCAGTCGCACTCCTCGGCCGCCTGCGAGTATCACCGCGTGCATGGTGAATCCCTTCCTGGTCAACGGTAGTGGTGGACTTCACCGACGCTCGTGCGCAGCGTCGACAGCATGAGCAGTGCCAACGCGGTGCCGCACAGCAGGAACACCGGCACGTGGGCGTGGGGCGCCCACGCGTCGGCGACGACGAACTCGGCCAGGGCGACGTCCGCGATCAGCACGCCGGCCAGCACGGCCAGCAACCGCGGCAGGCGGCCGGTCCGGATCAGGACGAACCCCAGGAAGAACGCGCCACCGAGCACGACGTGGGCGTCGACCAGCAGCGCGCCTCGTGAGGTCAGCAGACCTGTCACGCGCAGGCAGGCCAGCAGGACCAGGGCGAGCCCGCCGAGGACCACCAGGCAGTTGGCCAGCTCCCGCAGCAGCATCCGCCACACCGCGCTGCGGAACCAGGCGGTGGGACGCCGCTCCCGCAGCAGTTCGGCGGCCTGCTCGAAGAACCGGTTGGCCCGCCACTCCGCGACGCCCATGCCGAGCGCCAGCGGTGCCGCCGCCACGGCCAGGTCGACCGCGCCGCCGATGAACCGGACATCGGTGTAGAACAGGAATGCCGCGCACAACGCCGTGTGCCCGATGACGGGCAGCGCCCCGAGCACCAGTGCCCGCGCGCCCGGTGGTCGGGCGCCGGGCGCGTCCTCGGCGCGCAGGGTGACCAACAACGCCAGGCCGAACGTCGCCGCGGCGGAGGCGCAGCCGAACAGCAGCACCGGGCTCACGAGGGCGTCGGCGAGGCCCGACACCAGATACCCCGCCCCGCCGAGCACGACCGGCAGCGAGGTGAGGAGGACCAGTGGTTCCCGGTGGTAGAAGACCAGGATTCCCGAGGCGATCTGATAGCCCGTCAGCGCCATCACGAACAGCACCGCGACCGGGCCGCCACTGGGGGACGGCAGCGCGAGCGCGCCCACCGCGGCCAGCGCGGCGCCCGCGGTCGCGAGCACGCGCAGCAGCCGGCCCGTCACCCCACCGGCGCCCGAGCGGAGCACTCGGTGCGCGATCCAGACGGTGCCCGCTCCCCAGAGCCACCCCACGGTCGTGGCGAGCACCAGCGCCCGGATCGCCGCCGGGCCGCCCAGCGCGGTGAACACCGCCGGGTAGCCGACCGCGGGCAGCAGGTACAGCGGGCCGTGCACCACGTCGTACCACGAGCGCGGGGCCGGTGAGCGGTGATCGGCGGCGTGCCGGCCGCCCTCGCCCACGTGCGGCAGCCGTTCGTACACCTGCCGGGCCAGGTCGAACACGTCGGCCGCCCGGTACACCTCGACCGCGGTCCGGTCGGTGACACCCAGGCTTTCCAGCACCGCCGCCACCTGTAGTTCGTCCACCGGGTCGGGCAGCACTCGGCCGACCCGCCCGGTCAGGTCGGCGATGGTCATCCGGATCGGCCGGCGAGGGCCAGTTCGGCGTACCGGGCGTGGTAGCCGTCGTTCCACCTCTGGAGGGTGAAGTTCTCCAGCACGCGCTGCCGGGCGAGCCGACCCAGGCGCCTGCGCAGCTCACCGTCGGTGAGCAGCCCCAGACACGCGTCCGCGAACGCCGCGTGGTCCCGCGGCGGCACCACGATCCCGGCATCACCGACGGCTTCGGGCACCCCGCCGACATCGGTGCACACCGGCGGCCGACCGGTCGACATCCCCTCCATGAGGCTGAACGGGAAGCCCTCCGACACGCTGGTCAGCCCGACCAGGTGGCCTTGGTGGAAGGCGTCGACCTGGTTGGGAATCCGGCCCTCGAAGACCGCGGCACCCGACAGGCCGAGTCGGTCGACCAGGTCCAGGCAGCTCGTGTGGTAGTCCCGGTTGACCGGCGGCACGGGACCGAACATCCGCAACCGGGCCTCGGGCAGCTCGCCGCGGACGATCCGGAACGCCCGGATCAAGGTGTGCAGGTCCTTGAGAGGGTCGATCCGGCCGACGAAGACGATCGTCGGCTCGGCCGGTTCCGCGCCGGCCACGGGGAAGATGGCGGGGTCGATGCCGTTGTACATCGTCCGCACCCGCTCCTCGTCGGCGCCGTTGCGCAGCTGCCAGCGCCGGTTGTAGGCCGAGTGCGGGGCCAGGGCGTCGCAACAGCGGTAGGCGGCGCAGGCCAGCGCGCGGTGGAAGCCGAGCAGCAGCCGCTCGACCGCGTGCGACCTGTGGGTCCCCACCGCGGCGAGGTACCGCTCGCGCAGGTAGACGCCGTGCTCGGACATCATCAGCGACGTGCCGTGCGCCCACTTGGCGGCCATCCCCACGAGCGCGCTGGGCCCGTTCATCGCCAGGTGGCACACGTCGACCTGGATCGGTGGGTGCGACAGCGGCCGCAGCAGGTGCTCCAGCAGGTCGGTGGCGGTGACCGCGTCGCGCAGCGACAGCGGGTACCCGGCGTCCGCCGCCACGGCCATCAGCCGGTCCACCGAGTCGTTGGACACCAGCGCCGAGCACACGTCCGAGTTCTGGGCCAGTTCGAACAACCGGCGCAGCGCCGCGAGCACGACGTCCGCACCGCCCTCGGCGTACGGGATGAAGGACCGCAGGAAAGCCTCGTGGGCGGCGGCGAAATCCCGCGGCCGGCCCCGCGGCCGGCGCGGGAGTCGACCCCACAGCGGGAGGTTCACCACCTCCACGTTCGCCGGGACCGGCCAGGTGGGGCGCTCCGAGCCGTCGACGGTCAGCGCGACGACGGTGAAGGCGTGCCCTGCCACACCGCGCACGAGCTGGTCGATCCACAGGCTCACGCCACCGGCGCAGTACGGGTAAGCACCCTCGGAGACCAGCGCGACCCTCAACGCCCGCGTCGGGAGGGCCGAGCCGGTGAGCGGTCGCTGTCGACGGGTGGTCATGGCCGGGGGCTCGCCATCACGGTGACGGTCTCGCCGCGCTTCAGGCCGAGCCGGGATACCACGTCCGACCCGTAGACCTCCGCCTCGTCGGGGGCGGACCGGTCGGCATCGGTGGCCGGCCGGGTGTCGATGCCGGTCAGGAACAGCGCCCGGTCGCCGTCCGCGGTATAGGTGACGGTGCCGGTCGCCCGGTCCCACACCGCGTCACGGTGGGCGGCCAGCTCGGCGAAGTGCGCGGTCCGGTCCTCGACGTACTCGGCGAGCGATCGCCGGTCCGGGCTCTTCAACGGCACCCGGTAGAGCGCCGCGTACGCCGCCACCGCGGCATCGGCCCAGTCGAACGCCAGGCTGCGCCCGGGTTCGTACTCGCGCAGGTTGCCCTGGTGCAGCGTGTGGGCGTACACCGAGCCGCTCACCAGGTGCCAGAGCGCGACGTCGGCCTCGGAGTCCACGACCTGCCGGTAGGAGAGGTCGTGGTCGCCGTGGTCCGGCCGGTGGCCGCCGCGGCCGTACTGGGCGTTGTAGAGCGCGACCTGTTCGGCAGGGTCGGTCGCCTCGAACGCGATGCTGGTCGGCCAGTCGGGCACCACCATCACCTCCGGCCGCAACGGGTGGCGGACGCCGCAGTTGGCGCACGCCGGGCGGTGACCGGCGAAGGACATGTTCCCCTGCACGTACCGCACCCCCAGGTCGTGCGCGGCGTCGAGCATCGCCTTGTTGGAGCCCGCCAGCCCGAAGTCCGTCGGTGGCGAGGTGGAGCGCGGGTCCGGGTTGTGCACGCCCAGCCCGGAGTACTCCGGGGTTTTGAGGACCTCCGACGGCACCGGCAACCCGCCGCGCGCGGCGATGTCGAGGTTGCGGACGATCTCATCGCGGCTCACGTCGTAGGGGGTGTCGTTCATCTGCGGGTGGGTGGCGGTGTGGTTCACCCATCGGAACTCGTCGACCAGGCTCTTGGAGCAGCTGCTCAACGTGTCCGGTGTGCCGCTTCCGGCGCAGGTCGCCGGGACCTCGGGGCGGAAGCGGCTGCCGTTGTAGGGCAGGGTGAGGGTGAACCCGGCGGCCACCGGGTGCCGGGCCCGCAGCGCGCGCTGCTGGTCGCGGACCGCGACCGCGTCCCGGCCGTCGAGTCGGAACAACTCGGTGCCGCCGTCGGGTCGCCGCCGGGTCGTGGCGTTGAACCAGTCGTCCACGTCGACGGTGAACCAGTGCCGGTGCTCGCCGAGCAGCACCCCGCGGGTCGCCCAGCGCACCAGGCCGTAGCCCAGCAGGGGAGTGGGTGTGGCGTCCGGCCCGGTGGAGAAGGTCAACGCCATGCGCTCGCGGCCGTCAGGGGATCGGCTGACCACTCCCACCACCCCGCCCGGTGCGACCAGCACGGGGTCGGCGGAGCAGCCGGGTGCCGGCGCGGCCCGGTAGAGGTGGGCGGAGGTCAACGGGACCACCGCCTCGGGGCGCAGGTAGTCGAAAACCTCGGCACCGGCAGGGGGGAGCGTGAGCCCGACCGGCTCCACGCCGACGTCGCCCTCCGAACCGTCGCGCAGGCAGTGGTCCTCCGGCGATGTGCCGGGGTGCGCGTTCAACGTCACCTGGCGGATGCCGTAACCGCGCTCGTAGGCCCGGAGCACCTCCCACTCCGGGGGGTCGAACGCGCTGGCGTACGTGCCGCTCCCGTCGTCGCGCAACAAGGCCCCGTCGGTCAGCAGGATGCCGTTGTACCGGCCGACGCCGTCCGGGCCGACCAGCCGTTCGGGTGTCAGCTGCTCCTCTGCGGCGAGCAGCACGTCGTACGGTGTGCCGATCCCGTCCAGCACCGCCCGCCACGTGGCCAGGCCGATGTCGTCGGCGCCGGCTGCGACGACCAGCTGGCGCAGCGCCACCAGATCGCCCGGCTTCGCCACGACTCCCGCCGGCCGTGCCACCCGCACCGGCACCCGCTGCTTGATCGCGGTGCGCAGCGGCGCGGGTGCGGGGGGCGGCTCGTCGACCTCCGGCACGACGGAGGTGTCCGCCACGACGGCGGTGTCTGTTGCCGGCGGGCTGGACAGGGTGATCGTGGCCGCCGCGAGGGTGACGGCAGCCAGCAGCGGAACCCGCAGCCGCGAACCGATTCCGCCCGGCCTCATGCGCGCGGGGTCGCGGTGGCCACGAGCGCGACCTCGGCCGTGGTCCGCACCAGGGTCACCGCGTCGGTCCCGTACACGTCGACCACACCACCCTGTGCGGTCACGCCGGTGAAGAACAGCCAGCCGGCGCCGGCGGGTGTGTAGCTGACGGTGTTGGTGCGCTTGTCCCACACCGCGTCCCGGCCCGCTCCCCACTCGGTGAAGTGGGCGGTGCGCGCGTCGACGTACCGAGCCAGGGCCGGCCAGTCGGGGTTGCGCAGCGGCACCCGGTACGCGGCGGAGTACTTCTCCACGACCGCCCGGAGCCAGTCGAACGCCAGGCTGCGCAGCTGCGAGTACTGCCTCAGGTTGCCCTGGTGCAGGGTGTGCGCGTACGCCGAGCCGGTCATGACGTGCCGGAGCGCGACGTCGGACTCGTGGTCGACGATCTCCTCGTAGGTGAGATCGGAGGAGGGGAACCCGCCGCTGCCCCCGAGCAGGTTGTTGTAGAAGTAGGTCTGCTCGGCGGGGGCGGTGACGTGGTAGCCGATGTTGGTCGGCCAGTCCGGCACCACCAGCACGTCGGGCTGGAGCGGGTGGCGGGTGCCGCAGTTGAAGCAGCCCGGTCGGTGGCCGGCGAAGGACATGTTGCCGTGCAGGTACCGCACGCCGAGGTCGTGGGCGGCGTCGAGCAGCGCCTTGTTCGACGAGGTCAGCCCGAAGTCCGTCGGTGGGGCGGTGGGAGCCGCGTCCGGGTCCGGGTGGTACACGCCCAGCCCGGAGTAGGCGGGTGTTTTGAGCACCTCGGTGGGCACGGTCAGCCCGGCCTGTCGGGCGATTGCCAGGTTGTCCCCGATCTCGGCCTCGTTCTCCGCGTAGGTGGTGAAGTCCAGCGCCGGGTGGTGCACCGTGTGGTTGAGCCACCGGAACTCGCCGGCCAGGCAGCGGGAGTAGCTGGTCAAGGCGTCACCGGTGGGTGCGGGCGCGCACCGCGCGGGTGCGTCGGGGTCGAGGCCGCCGCCGTTGTAGGGCAGGTTCAGGGCGAAGTCCCCGGCCAACGGGTGGTCGGTGCGCAGGTCCCGCTGCTGCTGGGCGACGCCCGCGGCATCCGTTCCGCTCAGTCGGAAGCCGGGATCGGTGTCGAGGCGGCCGTCCTCGTGCAGGTGGTCGCCGGTGTTGAACCAGTCGTCCACGTCCACGTTGATCCAGTGCCTGGACTCGCCGGCGAGCACACCCCGGGTGGCCCAGCGCAGCAGCCCGTACCCGAGCAGGTCGGTCTGCGCCAGGTGCTCGTTGGAGGAGAAGGTCAGGGCAGCCCGCTCACGGCCGTCCGCGGAGGTGCCGACCACCCCCATGACGTGGTCGTCCAAGGTCAGCAGGGGTTGGGCCGCGCAGCCCGGGGCGAGCGTGGATCTGTAGGCGTAGGAGTGGGCGACCGGGATGTGCGCGGTCGGCTTGAGCCGGTCGAAGAACTCCGCGCCTGCCGCGGTGAGCGACAACCGGACCGGGGAGGTGATGCCGCCCTCTGTCCCGGGGCGCAGGCAGTAGTCCTCCGGGAACGTGCCCCAGGACGTGTAGAGCGACACTTGTCGGACTCCGTGGGTGCGCTCGTAGGCCCACAGCGCCCGCCACTCCGCGTCGTCGAGCCCGCTGACGTGGCCGCCGGAGCCGTCGGGGTGCAGCAGGGCGTTGTCGGTCAGCAGGATCGCGTTGTAGCGTCCGACGCCGTCGGGACGGACCAACCGGTCCGCGGTCAGCTGCTCGGTCTCGGCGGACAGGACGTCGTAGGGCGTGCCGACCCGGTCGAGCACGGCCTTCCACGTGGGCAAGCCGAAGTCGGCGGAGTCGACGGCGATCACCAGCGGTCGCAGCACGACCTCGTCGCTCCCCGACGCGCTGACCGGCTGCGCGACCGGGGGAATTGCGCCTCCGACGACGGTCAGCTCCGGTGGCGTCGGTGGTTCACGACGGCCGACGTCGCCGCGGGGGGAGACGTCCTCTGCGGACTTTCGTCCCTCAGCGCGGACCGCATCGCCGGCCGAGGCGGTGGGGGGAGTCGCGATGACGGTGACGAGCAGGGCCAGGAATGCGGTGAGCAACTTCGTACGCGCGCGGGAAACCGCCATGGCACGACTCCGATCAGTGGGAAAGACGGTGTTCTCGCGGGCTGAGTCTTTCGTCGTCACCGGGGTCTCATCCCCGCGGCAGCGCGCTCCCGGAGTGGCGTGGGTCCCGATCCGGCCGCGGGCGCGTCCCGGACCAGGTGGCCGGGTCGTCGCCGGACCGGCCCGGCCACCGGAGGAGTCGCCGAGGAGTTCGTCGCCATTCCTTCGGCGAAATGGCCAGAAGTCGAGTACCGCACGGTCACAGCCCTCCTGTCGGACTCGGCCCAGCATAGGGACGCTGGGCCGGATCGGCGGTGGAGCGCATTGACGGGTGGCGTCGACTGATCACCCGCCGTATCCGGTCCACTGTGGAGTCACCCTTGAGTGGTGCCCCGGCCGGGGTGTGACGCACCCGGTCGACACGCCGTGTCCTTGTGCTCCCTGGGTTTCGACATGAGGGCGGTGTGGTGCACGAGTGAGCGCGCACCGGGATCCCACGTGGAGCCCTCGTCACGGGCCTACCGCTCGACGATCACCTCGACGCGGACGACCGGTGATGAGCAACCCTCGACTCCGGTGGTCCTCCGATGGTGGTCGGCTCAAGTTCACCTAGCCGAACGATTTGCCGCCACCCCCCGATCCGGGTGCGCCCGTCGAAGGCGACCGTCCGCCGGCGCCGCAAGTCGCGCAACGCCTTCTCGCTGGGACGCGGGTGCCGGCTTGGCCCCAGCCCTGCGGTCAACCTGTCCCGGACTCGTAGGTACACCAGCGACGGGAACAACGCCGGCGTCAACACGAAGCAGACTCCGGCGCGGCAGGGCCGGCGCAGCATCCGCCTCTGAACGGTTTGGGTCTCCTCCACGATGGCGTCGAAAAGTTCGACAGGAAGGTGACGAGTCAGCTCGCCCAAGTGACCGGGTAGGAGAAACCCTCCGCATCGCCGCCGGCCAGCCCGGATGCAGAGACGGCACACTGATCGCGCAACAGGACCCCTCACCAGCAGGACGGTCTTGACAGCCCTCTGCTCCTACCCGGGGTTCCGCTGCTCCACCACCACGACACGCGGGACTTGACCCAAGGCCGGGTAGTTGAGGGTTTCCGTGCTTCTGCAGGGAAGTCGGCGGCCATGTCGTGGCGGCGTAGAGGCCGGGGCCGATTTTGTGGATGAGTCCGCTGTCGGCCC
>NZ_NSDM01000003.1 GCF_030852425.1 Saccharothrix longispora | reverse complement strand
GTCGCGTCCATCTTCATCTCGTTCTCGGCCGTGACCATGTCGAACTCCCGGTTCAGGATGTTCACGTAGGTCGAGTCCGAGAGCTTGTTCGCCGCCACGGCCGTGCCGAAGTACCGGCCCTGCTCCGCGGCCGACGCGCCCAGCGTGGTGCCGGCGCTGGCGATGCTCGGCAGCACCACGGCCGTCGCGCCCAGCAGCCCGATGACGCCGGCCACGACCGCGACGCGGCGTGATCTCCCCCGGTCGGCCTGCCTGCCGGCGGCGGTGACAGCAGTTCTGGACATCACTTCCTCCAAGGTGTCGTCACACCACAGGGCGACTCGAAAGTTTCGGTCGGAAAGGGTGACGCTTTCGCAACGTAAGGGGCCTGCTTGAACTCGTCAAGAACTTGTAATCACCTATAGAGACGCCAAAATGTGGGCGTGGCGATCGTCCGACTCGCTTCAGTGGGTTACGAAAGTATCGGTCCCTCCCCGTGCGAAAGCCCGGTGGCCGTTTCCGGACACCGGGCGTTCGGGACCTCACCGGAGGGCGCTGTCGGCGGCACCGCCGGAGGGCTACCCCCTGCCGCAGAGGGCGCGGTCGACCAGGGTCGCGGTCGGGTCGCCCACCGCGGGCGCCGTGCCCGGCGTCGGGATCAGCGAGTCGGTGTTGACCGAGACGACGACGGACCGGCGGCCGTCGTCGGTGACGCCGTTGCGCGTCATGAAGCCGGGGATGTCGCCGCCGTGCGACCAGTAGCCGCCGCACTCGTTCGGGATGAACATCAGGCCCAGGCCGTACCGCACGCCCGGCCACCCCTGCTCGAACCCGGTCGCGGGAACGGTGCGCTTCATCTCGGCCAGTTCGGCCGGGCGCAGCACCTCGCCGGCCATGAGGGCCTGGAGGAAGCGGTTGCCGTCGTCGGTGGTGCTGATCATGTCGCCCGCCGCGCCACCCCACGACGGGTTGAAGTGGGTGACGTCGAGCGCGGGACCGTAGCGCGGGTCCTCGGGGTCGGCCTCCAGGCCCTTCTCCGGGAAGCGCTCGTACGCCGTGGCGTGCGGCTTCGGGATGGCCGGCGAGGTGCCCGGCAGGAAGGTGTCGCGCAGGCGCAGCGGGTCGAGGATGCGCTTCCGCACCTCCTGCTGCCAGGTGCGGCCCGTCACCTTCTCGATGATCATGCCCGCGACGGCGTAGCCGGTGTTGGAGTAGCGCCACTTCTCACCCGGCTGGAAGTCCGGCGCGACGCCGGTGGCGAGGGCGACGGCCTCCGCCGCGGTGACGGTGCGGAAGCGCTCCGCCAGGAACTCGTCGCCCTTGAAGATGAACGGCAGCTGGAGGATGTAGTTGTGCAGACCGCTGGTGTGCTGGAGCAGTTGGCGCACGGTGATCCTGCCGCCGTCGTTGCCGTTGCCCCGCACGACGCCGGGCAGCCGGCGCTCGACCGTGTCGTCGAGCGACAGCCTGCCCTCGCCGACCAGTTGCAGCACGGTCGCGGCGACGTAGGTCTTGGTGAAGCTGCCGATGCGGAACTTCGCGTTCCACGGCACCGGCTTGCGCGTCCTGGTGTCGGCCACGCCGCTGCGCACCCGCACGTCGCCGCGCGGGGTGTCCACCTCCACCAGCACGCCCGGCGCGCCCTGGGCGAGCAGGGCGTCCGCGTCCCGCTGGAGCGGGGACGCGGTGCGGTGGTCGGCGTGCGCGGCGCCCGTGAGGGTCGCGGCCAGCGCGGCGGCCAGCAGGGGGGCGAGAAGTCGTTTCATGTCAATGGAAACTAGGCGTGCCGGACGCCCGTGTCGTCGCCCCGGAACGGCAACCCCGCTTACCCCCGTGGTGGTAGCGGCGGATCAGCCCGCAGGATGGCGACGGCGCGGGGCGAGTGCCAATAGGGTGGCCTCGGGAGCGGTGCGGGTGACCTCGACAATTGTCCGGAGCGCGAATGTCGAATGGCCTTGCGTCTCGCTTGGTGAAATGGTCGGCGCAGGTCAAGGGCTTGAGTGACCACGTGATAACCTGGCGTGGTCGGGGTGTTCGGGGCATTCCGCATTCGCTTTACACCACCGGTGCAAAGCAGGCAAGAGGCTGACCGGATCGCATTCCAGGCGCATTGGACGGAAATGGTGATGAGCGCCACTGCCCCCGTCACCGCCGCCCTGCTCGGTCCCGCGCGGGCGTGGCGGGACGGCACCGAGGTGGACCTCGGCACGGCGCGCAGGCGGGCCGTGTTCGCGGTGCTCGCGCTGCGCGCCGACCAGGTCGTGTCGCGCGACGAACTGGTCGACGCCGTCTGGGGCGACGCACCGCCCACGACCGCGGCGGCCAGCCTCCACACGTACGTGTCCGGCCTGCGCCGGGTGCTGGAGCCCACGCGGTCCAAGCGCTCGGCGTCACGGGTGCTGGTGTCGGCGGGGTCGGGGTACTCGCTGAAGCTGGCCGAGGACGGGCTCGACGTGCACCGGTTCGAGCGGCACCGGGAGCGCGCGGCGGCGCTGGGCGCGCACGACCCGTCGGCGGCGCTGGCCGAGCTGGACCTCGCGCGGTCACTGTGGCGGGGTGACGCGCTGTCCGGCGTGCCGGGGCCGTTCGCCGAGGCGCAGCGGACCCGGTTGCGCGAGCTGCGGCTGGCGGTCGTCGAGCGGCGCGCCGAGCTGGCGCTGGTGCTGGGGCGGCACGCCGACGTGGTCGCCGACCTGGCCGTGCTGGTGGACGAGCACCCGTTGCGCGAGGGGCTGCGGGCGCTGCTGATCACCGCCCTGCACCGCGGCGGCCGGTCGGGGGAGGCGCTGGAGGCGTTCCAGGACGCCCGGCGCGTGCTGGTGGAGCGGTTGGGCATCGAGCCGGGTGCGGCGCTGCGCGAGGCCCACCAGCGGGTGCTGGCCGACGAGGGCGCCGGCGCGAGGGGCGCGTTACCCGCGCCCGGTCCGGACGCGGTCGGCGGGGGTCCGGCGATCCGGGGTCCGGCGGTCCGGACTACGGGTGGCACGGGCTTACCGGGCGGGGGCCTGCCGGGCGGGGGCCTGCTGGATCCGGGCTCGCCGGTCCGGTCCCCCCGGCACGTCGACCCGGACCCCGCGATGCCCGCGGCGGGGGTGTTCGTCGGGCGGGACCTGGAGTTGGGCGTGCTGCGCCGCGCGCTGGCCGACGCGGCCGGGGGACGCGGGCGGTCGGTGTGGGTGGAGGGCGAGCCCGGGATCGGCAGGTCGGCCCTGCTGGCGACGGGCCTGGCGGGCGCCCCCGACGCCGGTTTCCGGGTGGCCTGGGGCGCGGGTGACGAGGTCGCGCCGCGCACCCCGCTGCGGGTGGTGCTCCAGGCCCTGGGCGTCGCGGAGACCTCGCCCGACCCGAGGCGGGCGGAGCTGGCTCGGGCCTTGCGCGCCCCCGCCGTGGGCGACCCGGTGCCGGTGGTGGTGGACCGGCTGCTGGCGCTGGTGAACGAGCTGTGCGCGGAGGCCCCGCTGGCCGTCGTGGTGGACGACCTCCAGTGGGCGGACGAGGCCAGCGTGCTGATGTGGCACCGGATGCTGCGCGTGGCGCACCGGTTGCCGCTGCTGCTGGTCGCCGCGGTGCGGTCGGTGCCCCGGCGGGCCGACGTCGAGCAGGTGCGGCGGGCGGTGGTCGCGTCCGGCGGCCAGGTGGTGCGGCTGAGGCCGCTGTCCGCCGAGGCGGGCACGGCGCTGCTGGCGAACCTGGTGGGCGCGGTGCCGGGGGAGAGCCTGCGGCCGGTCGTGGAGTGCGCGGGCGGCAACCCCCTCTACACCAGGGACATGGTCGAGGCGCTGGTGCGCGACGAGGCGATCGAGGTGCGCGACGGCGTCGCCGAGACCGGGGCCCCGCTGGACGACGACCCGCCGCGCTCGCTGGTCTCGGCGGTGGCGCGGCGGTTGGCGTTCCTGTCGCCCGGCACGACGGAGGTGCTGCGGTCGGCGGCCCTGCTGGGCACCGAGTTCGCCCTGGGCGACGCGGCGACCGCGCTGGGCCGCCCGTCCTCGGAGCTGATCGCCGCGGTGGAGGAGGCGACCGCCGCGGGCCTGCTGGACGACGCCGGCCCGAAGCTCGCGTTCCGGCACGCAGTGATCCGCGAGGCGCTCTACCACGGCACGCCGGCGGCGGTGCGGACCGCGCTGCACCGCCGGGTCGCGCAGGCGCTGGCCACGGCGGGCGCCCCGGTGGAGCTGGTGGTCGAGCAGTTGGCCGCCGCGCCCGGTGCGGTGGACCCGTGGGCGGTGGACTGGCTGGTGGACCGCGGCACGGCGCTGGGCAGGCGCGCGCCGGACACCGCGGTCCGCCTGCTGCGCGCCGTCGTGGGGGGACCGGCGCTCGCCGCCGAGCACCGGGAACGGCTCGCGGCCCTGCTGGCCCGGCTGGTGTTCTGGCTCGGCCGCGGGCCCGAGGCCGAGGCCCGGTACGTGCTGGCGCGCACCCGCGACCCGAACCGGGCCGCCGAGATGCGCTGGATACTCGCCCACGTCGGGTACCGCGGCGGTCGCGCCGCCGAGGCGGTGGACGCGCTGCGCGCCGCCTCCGCCGACCCGGCCGTGCCGCCGGCGTGGCGGGCGCGGCTGGAGGCGTTGCTGGCGGCCGTGCTGCGGGAAGGGCTCGACGACGTGGCGGCGGCCGAGGAGGTGGCCCACCGGGCCGTGCGGCGCGGTGGGGAGGCGGGCGACGAGTTCGCCGTCGCGCACGCCCTCCAGGCGCTGTGGCAGGTCGACTCGGTGCGCCGCGACCACGCGGGCGCGCTGGCGCGCGTCGAGCGGGCGCTGGCCGTGATCGGAGGTCGACCGGACTTCACCGAGCTGCGCCTGGGCCTGCTGGACAACAAGGCGTTCTCGTTGCAGAACCTCGACCGGCTCGCCGAAGCGGACGAGGTGCTGGCCGCCGCGCGCGAACCGGTCGGCGGCACGGCATCGCGCGACGTGCGGGTCACCACCGCCGTGCAGGACTACTGGTCGGGCCGGTGGGACGCCGCGGCCGAGGAGGGCGCGCGGGCGCTGGTGTCCGACGCCGGGACGTCGTTCGGCCTGCGCGAGCACGGCCCGGCCCTGCTGGTGCACGGGGTGGCGGCGCTCGTCGCGGCCCGGCGCGACCGGGTGGACGTCGCCGAGGCGCACCTGCTCGCCGCCGCCGCGCACCCGCTGGTGACGCCGTCGGACCGGGAGCACGCCGACTTCCTGCCGGCGGCGCGGGCGGTGCTGGCGGAGCGCGCGGGCCGGCCGGACGAGGCGCTCGCGGTGCTGGAGCCGGTGCTGTCGACCACCGCGCGGATGGTGCTGCGCCACCAGTGGTTGCCGCTCCTCACCCGGCTCGCGGTCGACCGCGGGCGGCGGGAGCCGGCGGCACGCGCGCTGGCCGTCGCGGAGGAGGAGGCCGCCGCGGAACGCGAGCCCGCGCGGGCCGCCGCCGCGCTGGCGTGGTGCCGGGGGCTCGTCGAGGGCGACCCGGCGCCCGTGCTGGAGGCGGCGGCCCGGTTCCGCGCGGTCGGCCGCCCGGTGGAGCTGGCCGGGGCGCTGGAGGACGCGGCCGTGCTGTCGGGCTCGGCGTCGGTACTCGCCGAGGCGGTGCGCGGTTACCGGGCCGTGGGCGCGGTGCACGACGTGCGGCGCGCGGACGCGCGGTGGCGCGCGGCCACGACGGGAACGGGACCGGCCGAGGGGACGACGTGGGCCGGGTGACCGGCGCGGCGCGACGGGGGAGGACCAGAGGTGGTCGACGGGATGACGGGCGCGGTGCGGGTCGAGCTGCTGGGGGCGGTGCGGGCCTGGGTCGGTGACCGGGAGGTGGCGCTGGGCTCGTCGCGCCCGCGCGCGGTGTTCGCGGTGCTCGCGCTGCGCGCCGGCGGGGTCACCCGGGACGAGCTGGTGTCCGCCGTGTGGGGCGAGGACGCGCCGGCCACCGCCGAGGGCAGCGTGCACACCTACGTGTCGGCGCTGCGCAAGGCCCTGGAACCGGACCGGCCGCGCGGCACGCCGTCGCGCCTGCTGGTGTCGGCCGGCTCCGGTTACCGGCTGCTGGTGGACCCCGCCGACGTGGACGTGGCGCGGTTCGAGGCCCTGGCCGACGCGACCCGGCGGCGGCTGGCCGCCGGCGACCCGGGGGCGGCGCGGCGGGCCGCGGAGGAGGCGCTGGAGCTGTGGCGGGGCGACCCGCTGGCCGGCCTGGTCGGCCCGTTCGCCGAGGCGCAGCGGCGCAGGCTCGCCGAGGCCCGCACGGTGCTCCGCGAGCTGCGCGCCGAGGCGGCGCTGGCGGCGGGCGGGCACGCCGAGGTGGTGGCGGAGCTGGCGTCGCTGGTCGCCGACGAACCGCTGCGCGAACGCGCCCGCGAACTGCTGATGCTCGCCCTGCACCGGTCGGGCCGCAGCGCCGAGGCGCTGGAGGTGTTCCGGGACGCGCGGCGCGTGCTGGTGACCGAGCTGGAGGTCGAGCCCGGCAAGCGCTTGCGCGCCGCGCACGAGCGCATCCTCACCGGCCGCGACCGGGACGGGGCGCCACCCGCGCGCCCGGCCCCGACCCCCGGACCGGGCACCGAGCTCGTCGGCCGCCGCGCGGAGCTGGCCGCGGTGGGGCGGCTCGTGGACGACGTCACCGCCGGTCACGGCCGGGTGCTGTGGGTCGAGGGCGAGATGGGCATCGGGAAGTCCGCGCTGCTCGGGGCCGTGCTCGCCCGCGCCGGGCGCGCCGGGCACCAGGTCGCCCTCGCCGTCGCCGACGAGCTGGGCACCAGGTTCCCGCTGCGGCTCGCCCTGGACGCGCTCGCCGTGGAGGCGCGCTCGGCGGACCCGCGCCGGTCGGCCACCGCGCACGCGCTCGGCCAGGAACGGCCCGCGGGCTCCCTCTTCGGCGACGCCGACCCGGTGTTCGAGGCGGTGGACCGGCTGGTGGCGCTGGTGGAGCAGCTGTGCGCGGACGGCCCGCTGGTGTTCGCGCTCGACGACCTCCAGTGGGCCGACGAGGCGAGCGCCCGGGTGTGGCACCGGCTCACCGCGTTCACCCGGCGGCTGCCGCTGCTGCTGGTCGGCGTGGCCCGCCCCGTGCCGTACCGGGCGGAGATCGCCCGGCTGCGCCGGGACACCGAGTCGTGCGACGGCACCGTGCTCGACCTGGTCCCGCTCGCCGACGACGACGTGGCCGGGCTGGTGGGCCGCCTGGTCGGCGCGGTGCCCGGACCGGGGCTGCGCCGGATCGCGGCCCGCGCCGGCGGCAACCCCCTGTACGTGCGGGAGGTCGCGGACGCCCTGGTGCGCGAGCAGGCCGTGGCGGTCGGCACGGGCGTCGCCGAGGTCGTCGACACCGCGTTCGACCGCGCCCCGCTGTCGCTGGTGTCCGCCGTGACCGGCCGGCTCGACTTCCTGTCCGACCCGACGCGCGAGGTGCTGCGCTGGTCGGCGCTGCTGGGCGGCGAGTTCGCCGTCGGCGACCTGTCGGTGGTGCTGGGCACGCCGGTGGTCGACCTGGCGGCCCGGCTGGAGGAGGCGCTGGCCGCCGGGGTGCTCAGCGACGGCGGGCCGCGCATGGCGTTCCGGCACCCGCTGATCCGGCAGGCGTTGTACGAGGGCACGCCCGCCGCCCTGCGCACCGCGCTGCACCAGCAGGCCGCGCAGGCGCTCGCCGCGTCCGGCGCGGCGGTCGACCACGTCGCCGAGCAGCTGCTGGCCGCCGCGGGCGAGGTCGGCGCGTGGGCGCTGGACTGGCTCGTCGAGCAGGCGCCCGCCCTGGTCTACCGGGCGCCGCTGGTGGCCGTCGAACTGCTCCGGCGGTGCCTGCGCTCGTCGGTGGCGCGCGACGAGCGGGACGCGACGCTGATGGCGCACCTGGCGGGCGCGCTGTTCCGCGTCAACCGGGACGCCGAGGCCGAGGAGCACGCCCGCCGCGCGCTGCCGTGCCTGCGCGAGCCCGACCGGGTGGCCGAGGTGCGGTGGATGCTCGCCTACATGCCGTACCGGGGCGGGCGGGCCGAGGACGCGGTGGCCGCGTCGCGGGAGGCGCTGGCCGACCCGGTGCTGTCGGACCGCTGGCGGGCCCGGCTGCTGTCGCTGCTGGCGCTGGTGCAGCGGGCCGGCACGGGCGAGTCGGCCGACGCGGAGGTCAGCGCGCGGGAGGCCGTCGAGGCGGGGGAGCGGGCGGCGGACCCGTCCGCGATCGCGCAGGCGCTGGAGGTGCTGTGGCAGGTGGAGGCGGTGCGCCGGGACTACCCGCGCGCGGTGGCCCACCTGGACCGGGCGCTGGACGTCGTCGGCACCGACGTGAGCCTCACCGACCTGCGCCTGCTGCTGCTGGACAACCGGATCTTCACCCTCCAGTGCCTGGACCGGCTCGACGAGGCCGGGCGGAACCTGGAGCTGGCGTTCGAGGTGGCCGGGCGCACCACGCCGGTGGCCGGGCTGCACCTGGCGGCGGCCGTGCACCACTACTGGCTCGGCGGGTGGGACGAGGCGGTGGCCCGGCTGGACGGCGTGCTGGGCGACCCGGGGTTCACCGGCTACGGCCTGCGGGAGGGCGGGCCGGTGCTGCTGCACGGCGTGGCGGCGCTGATCGCCGCGCACCGCGACGACGGCGAGCGGCTGTCCGGGCACCTGGCGCAGGGCCTGACGCTGCCGCTGGTCACCGAGGCGTACCGGGAGAACTGCGACTTCCTGGTGGCGGCGCAGGCGATGGCGGCGGCGCGGGAGGGCGACGCGGCCGGCGCGGTGTCGGTGCTCGGGGCGATCCTCGACACCCGGTACGCGGACATGATGCTGCGGCACCAGTGGTTGCCCGAGCTGGTGCGGCTGGCGCTGGCGGCCGGCGACCGGTCCACGGCCGTGGCGGCGGCGAGGGCGTGCGAGGCCGAGGCGGAGCGCGAGGCGCTGGCGGCCCGCGCGGCCGCGGCGGCGCAGCGGTGCCGGGGCGTGCTGGCGGAGGACCCCGACGCGCTGGCGCCGGTGGTGCGGCACTACCGGTCGGTCGGCCGGGCGTTCGAGCTGGCGCAGACCCTGGAGGACCGCGCCGTCCTGCTGGCGCGCGCAGGTCGCGGCGCGGAGGCGGGGGACGCGCTGGCCGAGGCGGTCGCCCTCTACCGCGGGTTCGGCGCGGAGTGGGACGTCCGCCGGGCGACGGACGGGGTCGCGGTGCCCCGCTGAACCGGGAGCGGGAGGACCCGGCGGCCCGGTCAGCGGCCGGCCGTCGGTTCCTCGTCGCGCGGGCCGTCGATGACCCCGTCGGCGGTCATCACCCACTGCGCCGGCCGCGCCGGGTGCGGCGTGCGCACGCCGCGGGACCTCATGCCCCGCAGCGCCAGGTCCACCACGTGCCGGAGCGCGGCCCCGGTGCGCTCGGTCGACTCCTCCACGTCAGATCATCCCCTTCCGGAGGGCGTAGGCCACCGCGTGCGGCCTGTTGCGCAGGTTCAACCTGGTCGTGATCCCGTAGAACACGTTCTTGATCGTGCGTTCCGAGTAGCACAGCCGGCCGGCGATCTCGGCGGTGTCCAGCCCGTCGGCCATCAGCCGCAGCACGTCGGCCTCCCGCGAGGTCAGCTGGTTCGGCCCGCCCTCGGGCGCCACCACCTGCCGCTGGAGGCGCTCCACGTGCCGCATCAGCTCGGCGACCATCGCCGGCGGCATCGAGCCGCCCCCGGTCGCCGCCGCCAGCACGTTGCCCAGCACCACCTCGTCGGTCACCGAGGCCCGCTGGAGCACCGCCACCACCCGGCACTCCACGGCGGCGAGCACGTCGGTCTCGCCCACCTCGTCCACGATGAGCACGACCGGCGCGCCCACCTGGGCCGCCGCGCGCCGCAACCGGGACGCGATCTCCGCGGTGAGCCGGGGCGCGGCCACCACCGCCACCTCGGCCCGCGCGTGCTGCGCGCTGCCCAGGACCTCGACCTCCGGCCTCGACGCGAGGTAGGTCGTCAAACCGGTCATGCTCAGGTGATCCGTCGCCTGGACGGCGACCCGGACTCGCTCCACCGCTGCCTCCCGCAGTCTCGCCTTGCGATCCGAGTCTGGAGGGGGCGGCTTCACGCGCTCTCAACCGCGTCTACAAGGATTCTTCACGCGCGGCGGCGTCTCCCGAGAGCCGTGGAGAGCCGTGGTGGACGAACTCAACACCGCCGGACCCGCCCAGGTCAAGGGCGGTGCCGCTCCAGTGGCGGTGCAGCGACAGCAGCACGTCCGACGGGTCGTGCACGGGGCGCCAGTCCGGGTAGTCGCGGCGGAACTTGCGGGTGTCGGTGAGCCACCACCGGACGTCGGCGAACCGGTGGTCGGGCGCGTAGTCGAACCGCACCTCCCGCCCGGTCAGGTACTCGTACCGCGCGATGAACTCCAGCACGGACGCGCCGCGCTCCCGCCCGCCGCCCGCGTGGTAGACCTCGCCGGGCCGCGGCGACAGGTAGAACTGCCAGAACATCTCCACCAGGTCCCGCGCGTCCAGCACGTCCCGCACCTGCTTGCCGCCGTGCCCGATGACCCGGAACGCCGCACCGCGCACCGCGCTGCGCACCAGGTGGGACAGGAACCCGTCCAGTTCGACGCCCGCGTGCCGGGCGCCCGCCAGGCTGCCGCACCGGAACACCCCGACGGCCATGCCCAGCCGCCTGCCGTACTCCTGCGCGGCCAGGTCGGCGGCGAGCTTCGACACCCCGAGGAACGTGCGGTCGACGCGGTCCAGCCGCAGCGACTCGTCGACGCCGTGCTCGTGGTACGGGTGCGCCGGGTCGACCTCCCAGCGGGTCGCGGTCTCCACCAGCGGCAACGCGTCCGGCGCCGCGCCGTACACCCGGCGGCTGGACACGACGACCACCACCGCCTCCGGGCACCACCGCCGCACGGCCTCCAGCGCGGTCACCGTGCCCAGGGCGTTCACCTCGAAGTCGACCAGCGGCGCGTCGGCGGCCCACTCCGCGCTGGGCTGACCGGCCGCGTGCACGACCAGTCGCACGTCCGAGCCGTACTCGCGCAGCACCGCGCCCAGCGCCTCCAGGTCGCGCACGTCCACCGCGTGGTGCCGGTGGTTCGGCGGCGCCTCGACCGCCGCGCCCACCGCCGCCGCGCCCAGGAAGTCCCTCCTCATCATGTTGTCGATCCCGACGACCAGGTCGAACCGGTCGGCCAGCACCCGCACGGCCTCACCGCCGACCAACCCGGCCGAGCCGGTGACCACGACGACGTCCACGTCCGCTCCTCTCGTAGGTCTCACGGGCGGCGGAAGAACTCCACCTCGCCCAGCGCCACGTGCCCGCCCGGCGGGAGCCCGGCGGCCTGCTTCACCACCAGCTGCACCCGCACCACGTCGCTGATCGCCGTGTCGGTGCGCTGCGGCCCGGACCGGTCGCCCAGCGACAGCGGCACCGTGCGGTGCGTGCCGTCGACCGAGGTGACCACGGCGTCCACCGCCGTGGCCCGGCCCTGCCCGGCGAACGCCTCCGGCTGCACGCCCGCCCCGGTGTGCACGACGACCGACAGCAGCCGGAACGGCGAGGCGAACGCGAACTCCACGGCGTCGCCCACGGCGGGCGCGCCCCAGTAGCGGTTCGACAGGCCGTCGACGGCGTCCGACGCCGGGTGGCCCGGCACCTCCGCGGTGGCCTTCGCGGTGCTCGGCGCGACGGCCACCGGCGTCGCCGTCCTGTCGCGCAGGTCGTCCAGCCACCGCGTGATCCACGGTTCGAGCAGCACCGCGGCCACCACCAGCGCGGCGACCGCGAGCAGCGCGGCGAGCCGGCGCAGCAGGCGGGACGTGTCGCCGCCCCACCGCCGCCGGGGCCGGCGGGGCCCGGCGGCCTCGCGCGCGGTGGTCCGCAGCGCCGCCGCGCAGCGCCGGCAGAACCGGCGGTCCGGAGGGTTGGCCGTGCCGCACGCCGGGCACGGCGGCCCGACCACGGCGTCCCGCGCGGAGGCGGTCGGCAGCGGTCGCCGGAGCACGGGCCGGCCGGGCGGCACCGGTTCCAGGGTGGGCGCCAGGGGTGACGCCCCCGGCTCCGGTTCCTCCACCCAGCCCAGGTAGGTGCCGCAGTTGCCGCAGAAGTCGTCCCCGTCCGGCACCGGCGCGCCGCACTGGGGGCAGTGCCTGGTCCCGATCCCCGGCGCCTCAGTCATCGCCCACCTCCACCACGCACGTCACGTGCACCGGCCGCACCGCGTCGACCAGCGCCTCCACCTCCGCCCGGTCCACCGGGCCGGACCGGCCCGGCCGCACCCGCACCACGACCGCGCCCGCGGACGGCGGCAGCTCGCCGTCCGGGTCCGGCGACCACACCGCGCCCGCCCCGTCGTGCACCTCGGCGCGCACCCCCAGGCACAGCTCCAGCCGGGTGACCAGGCCGCGCGCGGTGCCGCGCAGCCGGTGCAGCTCGACGGCCCGGGCCACCACCTCCCGGCGCAGCCCCTCCGGCCACGCCGGGTCGAGGTCGGCCGCCAGCCACGACGACAGCCACGCCAGGAAGTCGTCGGGCGCGAGGTCCGGGTCGAAGTACGCGGCCAGGTTGTCCAGGGTGGACAGGACGGGCGCCAGCACGGTGTCCAGCCCGGCGGTGAACCGCTGCGCCAGGTCGTCCGCCGCGTACAGGGCGGGCAGCGCCGCGCCCAGCGGGTGCCTGCTGGGCAGGCCGGGGAGGGCGGCGCGGCTCACGGCCCCGCCACCACTACCTGGTGCCGGTGCGAGAACACCAGCGCGTTGGGCGCCACCTCGACCCGGTCGGCGGGCGTGCCGCGCGCCCCGGTGATCGGGTTGGCCGGGAACAGCAGCACCTCCTCCACCACCCGCACCCCCGGCACCCGTTGGAGCACCGCGAACACCTCGCCGAACTGCACGGGCCGGCCGAACTCCCAGCCCGTGCCGTCGACACCGCCGCGCAGCGGGTTCAGGTGGCGGTGCAGCGCGTCCACCGCCTCCTCGCGCACCCGGGCCGCGTCGGCCGCGTCCACCGGGGACAGCCGCGCGACGACCGTGACGCCCTGGTAGCGCGGCGGTTCCACCACGATCCGGGTGCCGAGCAGGCGGCGCTCGTCGAGCGCGGCCGCCACCGCCCGCAGCACGTCCGGGGTGGGCACGAGCTGCTCGAACCGCAGCCGGTCGCCCCGGTCCGCCACCGCGTCGGGCACGACCAGCACCCGCGCGCCGCCGCCCTCGACCGGCAGGCACCGCACCCTGGCCAGCGACGGCGCGGCCCGCCGGGCGATGTGCTCGTGGTCCTCGGCGGTGACCGCCCGTTCCTGCACCCGCAACTGGTGCGGCGCGCGGAGCTTGGCCTCGGCGACCGTCTCGCCGTCCACGCCGCCGCGCGCCGCCTCGCGGTTCTCCACCGCCGCCACGTACGGCACGGAGCTGCGCAGCACCGTGATCGTCCCGCGCGCCACGTTGCCCGCCCGGCCGCCGCCCGTGCGGTAGCGCGGCACGTGCACCGCGGCGCCCTTCGCGGGCACCGCCCCGTAGCGGCGCAGCGACCCGTCCGCCTCGCGCACCGCCGGCGGGAACGCCACCTCGCCGCGCGCCGCGTCCAGCACCACGTGCCGGTCGTCGGGCCCGGACAGCCCGAAGTGCTCCACCACCGCCCAGTCCTGCCAGCCCTCGCCCTCCGACACCCGCACCACCGGCGGTTCGCCGTCCAGCAGCACGGGCGCGCTCGGCAGCGCGAACCGCTGCCCCGGCACGCCCGCCGCCTCGCCCAGCGGCACGTCCACCTCGGTCTCGGCGTGCTCGGCGACCGTCGTGCCGCCGATGGTGAACGCCTCGGCCTGCCGCACGGTCGGCGACTCGGCGTAGAACGGCTGCTCGCGCACCGGTTCGACGACCCGGCAGCGCAGCCAGCCCGCCCGGTGGCCCGCGACGACCGACGCGGTGTGCCCGGCGGGCACGTGCAGCACGACCTCGCCCGGCCGGTTCAGGCCGCCGGTGGTGTCCTCGTCGGTCGCGCACGGCGCCCACTCCTGGCCGTCCCACGCCTCCCACACCAGCGGCGGTTGCCGCGGGTCGACGCCGATGCCCTCGACCCGGCTGTCCAGCCGCAGCACCACGACGCAGCGCGGCACGGCGTTCGACAGGCCGAACAGGGTGGCGTCGCCGGGTTCGGGCTTCGCCTGGAAGCACGGCACGTCCCGGCCCGCCTCCAGGTCCCGGGAGCGGTCGGCGTGCTCGCCCCCCGCCGTGCGCGTCACCAGGCGCTCCAGCGCGCACGGCACCACGGCCAGCTCCTCGGCGGTGGCGAACACCACCGGCTCGTCCTGCTCCAGCCGCGCCGTGGCGACCTCCGTGCCCACCGGCAGCAGCACGGTGTTGTCCTGCGGCGCGGACAGCCGGAACGTCACGTCCACGCGCGCCGCGGTCGGCGGGAACAGCGTGACGCCCAGCAGGTCCAGGAACGCCAGGTGGTTGCGCTCGGGCACGCGGTTCAGCCGGTACACGAGCTGGTCGACCATGTGCGCGAACGCCTCGATCAGCGTCACGCCCGGGTCGGACACGTTGTGGTCCGTCCACTCCGGACAGCTCTGCTGGACGTGGCGCTTGGCCTCGTCCACGAGTTGCTGGAAGCGGCGGTCGTCGAGGTTCGGTGCGGGCAGCGCCATGACTGCTACGCGCTCCCTTCGGCCGGGATCGTGTAGAACGGGAAGACCAGGTTGCGCTGGTCGTTGGTGGTGCGGACGGTGTAGCGCACGTCGATGTAGAGCGTGCCGACGTCGACCGAGTCGAAGGCCACGGCGACCTCGTCGACCTCCACGCGCGGCTCCCAGCGCTCCAGCGCGGCCCGCACCTCGCGGGCGACGTGCCCGGCGGTGGTGCCGTCGGCGGCGGCGAACACGTGCTCGTGGATGCCGCAGCCGAACTCCGGCCGCATCGGCCGCTCACCGGGCGCGGTGCCCAGGACCAGCCGGATCGCCTCGGCGATCTCCTGGTCGCGCTCCACCATGCCGATGCCGCCGGTGGGGCCGACCCGCAGCGGGAAGGCCCAGCCGCGCCCGACGAAGTCCACGGCTCAGCCCCCGATCCGCACGGTCAGCGCGCCCAGCAGCACGTTCGCCCCGCACGAGGTCCGGTCGCCGACGCGGGCCGCGGGCAGGCCGCCGACCAGCACCGGCGGACCGAGCGAGCCGGGCCCCGGGACGACGAGGTTCGCGGGCCCCAGTGCCGCGTGCGGCGGCACCGGGCACGCGTGCACGCCGCCCACGACCGCGGCGGGCCTTCCTTCGATCAGGACGGTGGCGACCCGGACCGCCGCCGGGGGCGGCGGCGGTCCGAGCGCGCCGCCGTGGCTCGTCTGGTCGCCCGATCGGGCTGCGGGAGGCATCTGCCGACCTCTTCTCGTGCGTCGTGCTCAGACGGGGAACGGGGGGTTGAGGTGCAGGACCGCGCCCTTGACCACGGCCGTGGCGCGGCCGACGACCTCGGTCCTCACGCCCTCCACGGCGACGTCCGCGCCGGTGAGCGCCAGGCCGGTCGTCGCCTCCACCGAGACGGTGTTGCCCTTGAGCACCAGGTCGCCGCGCTTGGCGTCGACGGTGATGCCGCGGCGGTCCAGGGTGATCGCGCCGAACACGTGCCGGCCGCCGCGGACCTCGATCGCGACCTGCCCGGTGAGCTCGTCGAGCCGGATCTCCAGCCGCTGGTCGCCGCTGGCGATCCGCACGCCCGACGCGGTCCTCCCGTCGAGCAGTTCGAGCCGGTTCCCGGTGCGCGACACCAGCGACCGCCGGTTGACGCGCCCGCTCGTCGGGTCCACCAGCGGCACGTCGTGCCGGGAGGGCTTGTCGACGCCGTTGTAGAGGCCGCCCAGCACGTACGGGCGGTCCAGGCTGCCCTGCTCGAAGCCCACCAGCACCTCGTCGTTGACCTCGGGGCTGAACACGCCGCCGCCGCGCACCCCGCCGAGCTGCACCGTGCGCACCCAGTCGGTGACGTACGCGTCGTCCAGCCACGGGAACGTCAGCTTCACCCAGCCGCGCTCGCCGCCGACCTCCCCGATGTCGGTCACGACGCCGGTCGCCAGCCCCGGCATGCGGATCGGCCGGGCGGTGGCGTTCGCGCCCATCGCCAGCCCGGCCAGGGACCGGTCCGGCGACGTGCTGACCGTGACGACGCTGCGGTAGCCGTGGTGGGGGTCCAGCTCGTGCCGCACGGACGTCGCCGTGTACTTGCCGTCGAACTCGGTCCCGGCGCCGCCCACCGCGACGGGCACGCCCGCGCGCAGCTTCGGCTCGCCCTCGGCGACCGCCTCGATCTCGGCGAAACCGGCGCTGACGGCCGCGGCCAGCGACCTCGCCACCGCCTTGGCCTCCGCGTCCGTGCCGTACGGGGTGTCGAACACCAGCGCCTTCGCCGCCTTGCCGAACGCCGCCGTGACCACCCCCGGCCGCATGCCCGGCACCGCGGTCCGGCTCGCGATCGCCGGCGAGGTCCCCACCGCCGCCTTCTTGGTCCGCACGTTCCAGCCGCGGACCTCGACCTCGGCCACCTGGTCCGCGCTGGTCAGCGACGCGCGCAGCGACATCAGGTTGCGGCCGAGCTGGAGCACGAACGGGCTCGCGTCGGCCGACGTGCCCGGGCTCGGCGCACCGGCCGCCGCCGCGGGCCGCACGAAGTCCAGCACCCCCCGCGCGTCGACCCGCACGACCGCGCCGTGCTCCTGGGCGAGCAGCTGCAGGAAGTCCCAGTCGGAGATGCCCGGCTGGCTGAGGTGCGGGTACGTGACCACGGGGACGTCGATCCGGCCGGGCCGCAACCCGGCCGCCCGCACCACCTCCCGCACCACCTGCCGGACCGTCGCGTTGGTGAACGCCGCCACCCGGCGTCCCCGGAACAGCCGGTGCGCCTTGTTCATCGCGCGGATGACGGTGAACGAGCCCGTCGAGTCCGCGTCCACCTCCAGCGCGGTGACCTCGCCGGTGAACAGCACCTCCGCCGCGCCGCCCGACACCGTGGTCACCGACACCTCGACCTTCGTGCCGATCGTGATGCCGCCCTTCGCCAGCACCTCGTGGTGCGGGTCGCGGTAGGTGAGCACCGCGGCGTCGGGCAGACCCGCGTTCTCGTCCACCACGCAGCCCACCAGGTCGTTCTGCCACGACTCCGGCAGACCACCGGCCTTCACCGCGAACGACGCCGCGAACGACCTGCCGACCTGGCTCATCGGACCTCCTCCACCCCGGGCACCAGCAGTTCCGTGCCGGGCGCCAGCACCATCGGGTCGTCGATGTCGTTGGCCTCGGCGATCACCCGCCACGCCGTCGCGTCGCCGTACTCGCGCCACGCCAGCTGCGGCAGGCTGTCCCCGGCCACCACGCGGTGCGCGCGGCGGGCCTCGCGCGACCCCGACGTCGGGTTCTGACCGGGCGTGTCGACCCCGGCCTCCTCGATCGACAGCGCGCAGCGGGCGCGCAGCGGGGTGCCGTCCACGTCGAACAGCGAGTAGTCCACCGACAGGTTCGACAGCACCCCGTCGAACGACGTGGTCTTCGCCGTGCCCCACTCGAAGCGCACCCACGGGCTCGCCGGCTTCTTCTTCGCCAGGCTCGCCCTCGTCGGCACGCACGCCGTCAGCAGCTGCTGCACCCGGTTCTCCACCGAGGCGTCGTGCGTGGCCGTGGCGTCGAGGAACACCTCCACGGACAGCGTGCGCGGACCGCTGCCCACGAACTCCGGCAGCGACGTGGCGCCCGCCATGCGCGACGGCGTGCGCCGCCACTCGGTGTTCTTGGTCAGCGCGAGCGAGTTCGGGTTGAACTGGAACCGCACCGTCGCCAACCGGCCACCCGGCTTCGCGCCCGCGGTCGTCGGCGGCTCCATCACCACCAGCTGCGCGCGGGTCAGACTCGCTCCTGCCTTGGCCATCTCCCGGTCCTCCCAGTCCTCTCAGGACGCTTCGATGCCCTCGTGGGCGAATTCGAGGGTCTCCACGGCGGCCTGCGAGTCGCCGGGGTCGAACGACGGGCCCTGCCAGCGGACCGGGACGATGCCCTGAACCTGCCAGCTCGCGATCGGGGTCATGTCGGGGGTGAGGGCGACGATCTCGCCGTCCTTGCGCTCGACGCGCTTGATCACGTCGTTCAGCCACTTCACGACCTTCGCGCTGTCGGAGGTGACCGGTCGGGTCATGGTGATGTTCGACCACGTGATCCGCGAGGGGAGCTGGTGGGCGAACCCGTTGTTGCCGCCCTCGGTGAACTGCTCGACCTCCATCTGCGCGCCCATGCCGTCACAGGTGTGGAACGCGCCGAGGTCGTTGCCGGCTATCGAGAGCCGGAAGAACACGCTGGTGGCGAAGATCGAGTCGGACACGGGGGTTCCTCTCTCCTACCGGCGCAGGTCGTTCGACCGCCCGGCTCGTTCACGCCCGTGCCGGAGTTCGGCGCGGAGCAGCCTGCCCACGGGGTCGACGAGTCGGCGGGCGAGGTCGTCGAGGTCCTTCCGCGCGCGCGGCTCGTGGTCGGTGGCGTCGGTCCGGCCGCCACTGCCGGTCGTGCCCGCGCTGGTCGTGGCGGTCGTTCCCGTGCTCGTACTGGTCGTGCCCGCGTTCGTCGTCGTGCCGGCGCTGTGCGTCCCCCGCCGCGGCGTCGGCCCGTCGGCGCGCTGGACGACCGGTGTGGCGGGGCTTCGCCGGGCGGTCGGTGGGCGGATGACCGGCGGCCCGGCCGCCGGTGCCGCGTGGGCGGACCTGGTCGGCAACCCGCTGCCCCGCGCGACACCCGGGACGCGGGGCTGACGGGGCGGCGCGGGCCGGACCGCCGGACCCGCCGTCCCGCCCGCCGCGCGCTGGACGGCCGGTGCCCTCTCGGGTTTCGAGTACCGCAACGGGACGACCGGTCGAGCGGTGGGGGTGGGCGTCGGTGCCGTGGCGGGGTGGATCAGCGGGCGGTCGGCGATCAGGGGAGCGGTCCTGGAAGTGGCTCTGGGGGGTGCCCCCGCCGGTGCCGGTGATGTCGGTGTTGCTCCCGGCGGGGGAACCGTCGGCGCCAGGCGGGCCACCCGGACCACCGGGACCGCCGGACGGGCCGGTTCCCCCGGTCGCACGGGTGTCCGCGTCGGTTCGGGAGTGCGCGCGGGTTCCGGGACGGCGCGGACCCGGTGCTCGTCCGTGGCCGGTGCGTCGATCCGGCGCTGGACGTGCGGGCCGGCGGAGGTGGCGACCGGTTCACCGGACGCCGTGGGCGGCAACGCGGACAGGGGTGCGCCGATCCCGATCACCGGCCGCGCGGGTGCCGCTCCCGGCCGGGTGATCCTGCGCTGGACGACCGGGTCCGCGCTCCTCGCGCTCCTCGCGGTGGGTGCCGACGAGTCCGACGCCATGATCACCGCGCCGGGCGGCAACCCGGTCGCCGGCTCGCCCAGCAGGGGAGCGGTGAGCCCGACACCCCCGGTGGGTCCGTCGGGTCCGGCGGGGCCGACCGCCGCCGGCACACCCGCCGCCGGCACACCCGCCGGCGGAGCACCCGCCGAAGCACCCGTCGGCGGAGTACCTGCCGACGAGGCGCCGGCACGAGGCGGAGCCGATCCGGGCCGATCGGCGGACCGCGTGCCGCGTGCACCGCGCTGCACGACCGGGAGCGACCGCAGTGGGGTGACCTCGCGCCGGGCGGCGATCAACGGACGTCCGACGGCCTTGAGCTGCACGGCACGGGAGAGCCGGAGCGGTCCGCTCCCCAGCAGGGGTGCGGCGTCGCCCGCCGCACCCCTGCCGGCGGGCGACGGCCCGCCGGGACCGTTCCCCGTGCCGGTCCCGCCCTTCGCGGATCCCCCGCCCGACCCGGGGTCGACGTCGAACGCGGGCACGGCGGTCCTCGCTCCGGGTCCTGCGCCGGAGTCGAGCGCTCGCCCGGACACCATCGCGGTCCGATCCGCCGGCGCGGGACCGGTGCCCGGGGCGGGCGTGGGCGCGGATGGGGTACCACCGCCGAGCCCAGGGCTCACGGACCGGTCCGGAAGCCCGGTGCCGTCCGCGATCCCGGCACCGCCCGGGATTCCGGCACCACCGCCGTGTCCGCCTCGGTACCAGGCGGGGGAGCCGGTCCGAGCGCGGCTCTTCCGGCGGACGAGGGCGCGGGCGACGGTGAGCGCCCGACCACCGATGCCGCCGGACGGACGGCTGTCGGACGGACGGCTGTCGGACGGACGGCTGTCGGACGCGGTCGCGGTCGGATCGGCAGCGGCGGCGGCGAAGACCGCACCGTTCCCACGACCCGCGCCACCGTCGACCAGCGCCCCGTCGCCGAGCACCGCACGACCGGTGGCATCGGCACTGCCCCCGCCGCCCCCGCTTCGGCCGCCCCTGCCGCCGATGTCACCGCGCGCGGCGGCACTGCCGCCGCTGTCGGCTCCACCGGTGGTGACTCCGCGGCCATCGACTCCGCCGGTGTCAGCGTCGTCGGTGTCAGCGTCGCCGGTACCAACGCGTCGGAGCACCACGGGCAGTGCGTGCGTGGCCCAGTGCTCACCCGGCACACCGGTCGGTCGGGCGACACCGTGGAGGACCCCGGCGGGCGCGGTCGGGGTGACCGCGTGGCCCAGCTCGCCGCTCAGCGAGTGGTCCCGCCAGGAGGCCAGGCCGGAGCGGAAGCGCAGGCCGTCGGTGACGGCCATCGGCGCGCGCCGGAGCACGCCCTCCAGGCGCGGGGCCGCGCGCCAGCCGCCGTCCGGCGCGGAGCGCCGCGCGGTCGGCGCGGCCTGCCCCGCCGGTGGTGCGCCGCCGCGGAAACGGGACCAGAAGCCCATCGGGTCACCCCCCTTCGTTCACCCTCGTGTTGATCCGCGCGATCTCGGCCACCCAGCGCAGGCGTTCGTGGTGCTCCAGGTCGAGGATCTCCTCGCGCGGCCAGTGGAAGTGGTAGGCCACGTACGCGACCTCCTCGTGCAGCCGGTCGGCCGCGTACGTCACGATTCCCCCAGGCGACCACCGGCCAGGTCCACCTCGAACGCACTCCCGCACGACGGGCACGACACGCCGGCGCGAGTGTGCCCCTCGCTGTTGATCCGCCGGTAGAAGTCCTGGAGGAACGCGATGTCCGTGGCGTACATGCGTTCCACCACGCCCACGTTCACCTCGTCGACCTCGCCCAGCTCGGTGATGACCGTGCTGAGCAGCAGCACGCTCAGGTAGCCGGGGTTCTCCTTGACCCGCAGGTCGATCTGCGGCCTCAGCTCGTCCCGCGCGGTCGCCAGGCGCATCCGGCCGTGCCGGTGCACCCGACCGTCCGCGTCGACGTACCCGCGCGGCAGCTCGAACTCGAACTCGGTGTGCGCCGCCGGAGCGGCGGCGGTGTCGACGGCCGCGACCGGCGACTTCTTCACCTCGGCCAGCTCGTCCAGCGAGTCCAGGCCGATCACCCGGCGGCGCATCAGTCCTCCAGCGTGATGTCTTCGAAGGTGATGGTCACCTTCTCCGTCGCGGCGCTGGACTCGCCCGCCTTCAGCGACGGGCCCTCCCACCGGCTGACCCACCCGTTGACCAGGTTGAGCCGCCGCTCGGTCTCGCCCTTGCTGTTCATGATCTCGATCGTGATGTTCTGCCGCGCGGACTCGACGTCACCCTTGTTCAGGGTCTCCTTGAGCCACTTGGTGAACTCCTTGCTCTTGTCCATCCCCCGCGTGACGGTGATCTCGCCGCCCTTGCGGGCGCCGGGCTGCTTGCGCAGCAACGGCTTGCCCTGCGGGGTCACCTGCGAGATCTCGACCACGTCCTCCTCGACGGTCACACCGCTGACCTCCTGGAGCGACTCGACGACGTACGCGCCGAGCTGGAGGCCGAAGATGTGCGTGGAGAGGGCATCACCGTCTGCCATGGCTGCCGCCTTTCACAAGAGGACGAGGTCACTCGCTGACGAGGCTCGTGTTGTCGGAGAACTGGGCGAGCCGGAAGACCACGAACTCGGCGGGCTTGACCGGCGCCACGCCGATCTCGCACACGACCTGCCCGAGGTCGATCGACTCCTGCGGGTTGTTGTCCCGGTCGCACTTGACGTAGAACGCCTCGGCGGGGGTGCGGCCGAACAGCGCGCCCTGGCGCCACTGCTCGGTGAGGAACGCGGTGATGTTGCGCCGGATGCCCGCCCACAGCCGGTCGTCGTTCGGTTCGAACACCACCCACTGGGTGCCGATCAGGATCGACTCCTCCAGGAAGTTGAACAGCCGCCGCACGTTCAGGTAGCGCCACGCCGGGTCGGACGACAGCGTGCGCGCGCCCCAGATCCGGATGCCGCGACCGGGGAACGAGCGCAGGCAGTTCACGCCGACCGGGTTCAGCAGGTCCTGCTCCCCCTTGCTCAGGGCGGTCTCCAGGTCGACGGCACCGCGGACGACCTCGTTCGCCGGGGCCTTGTGCACGCCGCGCTCGGCGTCGCTGCGCCCCCACACGCCCGCCACGTGCCCGGACGGCGGCACGAGCGCGTTGCGGCCGGTCGCCGGGTCGAACACGGTGATCCAGGGGTAGTAGAGCGCGGCGTACCGGGAGTCGTGGTTGGCCTCGTCCCGCCGCCACGCGCGGACCCGCTGCGGCGACAGCCCGGGGGGTGCGTCCAGCACGGCGACCCGGTCGCCCATCCGCTCGCAGTGCGCGATGACCGCGTTCTGCACGGTCTTCACGCCCTCCAGGTCGATCATGCCGCGCTGGTAGGCGCTCATCAGGTCGGGCACCGCGACCATGGTGACCTCGTCGACGTTCTCCAGGCCGCCGAAGCCGGTGCGCGCCTCGGCGTCGCCGACGTACTCGTTCGCGTCGACCTTCGCGGGCTTCGCCGCGTCGGAGGGCGCGGCGGGCAGGACCACGGACTGCTTGTCCGGCCTGCTCAGCGCCGTGCCGGCCTGCTCGGTGACGGCGATCAGCTTGGACCGCTCGGCGACCTGCGTCACGACGTAGTTCTTGAGGTTGCGGCGCGTGGACACGTCGAACGTCTCCACCACCCGGTCGCCCTGGCGGACCAGCAGCTTGAACCGGTCCTCGGGCGGGTTCTCGCCGTCGGCGTCCGCGACCTCGACGCTCACGTCCGCTCCGGCCGACGGCAGCGCGGTGATCCGCAGCCCGCCGAGCGTCGCGGGCACCGGCGCCACCGGCTCCGCGTCCCGGGCCGCGCCGCCCACGCGCACCACGTACGCCGCGCCGCCCCCGTTGGCGAAGTAGCCGTACACCGCGTGCGGCAGGTAGGCGCCCTCGGTGAAGCCGCCGAAGTGCTGCACGTACTGGTTCCAGTTGGTCACCAGGGTCGGCTGGTGGAAGGGGCCGTGCTCGGCGAACCCGACGAAGGCGGCGACCGCGGTGCCGACGCCCTCGATCGGTCGCGCCCCGGTCTGGACCTCCTCCACGTACACGCCGGGGGAGAGGTACTGCGGCATGGTCGCTCCTCGTCTGTCGGGCGTTCTTCCGCTCTGGTGAGGACAAGCTTCGCCGGGCGGCGCACCGGGCGGCAGGACCGCCGGACCCCGCCGGGGGCACTCCCGTTGCCCCAACGGGCATCCCGGACAGCGGCGCGCCCCGGCGCCGAGCGGAGTCGGCGCCGGGGCGCGGTGGGGAACGGGGGAGGGCGATCAGTCCAGGTAGCCGGCGAGGTACATCGGGTGGTCGCGGAACAGCGCCGCCGCCACCCGCGTCACGGCCTCGGCCTCGGTCAGCTGCGCGTTCGCCGGCAACCTCCTGTTGAGGAAGTCGGTGATGCCCGCCCTCGTCCGCGGCGTCGCGGGCAGGGTGAACGAGAACGGCCCCAGGTCACCCGGCCGGGTGTCGCGCACGGGTGGCGCGTCACCCGGGTACATGTGCGCACCCCCGCCGCGGTAGTTGTTGTCCTGCATGAAGTCGACGTTCGAATCGCTCACCACGCCGATCGGCGCGGCGTCGCCGCCGAGGTCCTGGGAGACGAATGCCGCCGCCCCGCCGCCCGACAGCACGTAGATGTTGTTCCGGTCCGGCGGGCCGACCGTCTCCTCGGCGAACCCCTCGGGCGCCAGGCCGACGCCTTGGCGGCGACCGCGCACCAGGCCGTCGTTGTGGATGCCCGTCCGGTACTGCTCCCGGGTGAGGTGGGCGTGGACCTGGACGCCCTGCGGCAGCGGCGGCACGTTCTGGTAGCGCTGCATCACCCGCGAGTAGGGGAGCCCGGGGGCCCGGGCGGGCTGTCGGGCGTACGCGGTGTCGTCGTCGGACTGGTCGTCGGGGACCGCCCCGGACCTGCCGGGGATGCCGATCGCCATCGGCGCGGTGGCCGCGCGGCTCGGTCCCGCGGAGGCCCGAGCGGGTGGCGCCTGCTCGGTCGGTCGGTCGTACGAGGGGTCGTCGGCCTGCCTCCTCAGGTGGTCGACCTCCCGGTCCTCGTTGTCCAGCAGGGGGGACAGGGCGTCGATGAGGGCCCTCCGCCGGGCGGTCTGCGCCGGGTTGCGGTCGGTCGAGGTGCGGTTGTCCTGGTTCTGCTTCCACTCGCCCATCGCGACCCTCAGCTCGGCGATCAGGCGACCGCGAGTGGCGAAGTCGGTGTTGGGCAGGCGGAGGTAGGCGCGGACCCGGTCGACGATCGCCGGCCAGCGGGACAGCGGGTTCCAGGTGGACGGCTCGTTCAGCACCGAGTTCACCTCGGGTGACACCCGCCAGGTCGCCGGTGAGCGTTGTACGGCCGGTTCACCGCCGCCCCCACCGCCGTGGTCACCGCCGTGGTCGTGGGACGCGTGCCGCGGGTCGGGGGCCGGGGTGCTCAGCGCCTTGGTGGCGTTGGCCTCGGCGGCGCGCTCGAACCGGTCCGACGGGTCGCTCACCCGCAGGCCGTCGCCGTTGTCCGTGCCCGACACCGCGCCCTGGCGCTGCTGGATCACGTGCGTCAGCTCGTGGGCCAGGGTGTGCCGGTCCCCGCCGCCCCGGCCGATCACGACGTGGTCGCCCGAGGTGTAGGCGCGGGCCCCGATCTCCTCCGCCGAGCGGGCCGCCGTGGCGTCGGTGTGCACCCGCACGCCGGAGAAGTCCGCGCCCAGGCGTGCCTCCATGTCGGCGCGCGTGCCGGTGTCCAGGGGCGTGCCGGGCCGTCGCAGCACGTCGTGCACCGTCGACCGCCGCACCGGCGGCGGTTCGCCCGCCGCCCCGTCCTGCCGGAGCAGCTCGACCATCCGCGCGACCGCGGCGTTGCCCGCGGTGCGCTGGAGGTCCAGCAGCTCGTCGACCCCGCCGGCGGGCCGGTCCGCCACCGGCAGGGGGACGTCGTGCCCCGACCCGTGGTGGTGATGGTGGTGGTGTGCGTGGGTCACGTGCTCCTCCAGGGTCCTGTGCCGGTCCGGTCAGGGCCGGTCCTGCCACCACGGTCCGAACTCGTTCTCCAGCACGAGCCGGCCGAGCTTGCGGTACTCCCGCCGGATCGCCGTCACGACGTCCGCCATGGCCACCGGCCGGTCGGCGGCGGCGGCCAGGTAGGCGGCGGTCACCGCGCACGCCCGGATCGAGCCGCCCGCCAGTTCGAAGCGGTCGGCGCAGAACGCCAGGTCCAGGTCGTCGGACCGCGGCATCGCGGTGCCCAGGCAGCGGTCCCACAGCGCGGTCCGCTGTTCGGCGTCGGGCACCGGGAAGTCCGCGACCACGTCGATCCGGCGGGTGAACGCCTCGTCCACGTTGGACCGCAGGTTGGTGGTCAGCACCGCGATCCCGTCGAAGGACTCCATGCGCTGGAGCAGGTACGCGGACTCCGTGTTGGCGTGCTTGTCGTGCGAGTCCTTGACCTCCGACCGCTTGCCGAACACCGCGTCCGCCTCGTCGAACAGCAGCACGCCGTGCACGCCGGCAGCCTCGGTGAAGATCCGCTCCAGGTTCTTCTCCGTCTCTCCGATGTACTTGTCCACCAGCGACGACAGGTCCACCACGTACAGGTCCATGCCGATCTCGGCGGCGACCACCTCGGCCGACATCGTCTTGCCGGTGCCCGACTCGCCCGCGAACAGCGCCACCACCCCGCGCCCGCGACCGCCGCCCGGCCGCATCCGCCACTGCCCCAGCACGCGGTCGCGGTGCCGCGCCCGCACCACCAGCTCGTCGAGCTGCGCGCGGGTGGGCGGGGGCAGCACGAGGTCGTCCCACGTGACGGCGGGCGTGATGCGGCGGGCCAGCCGCTCCAGCCCCGCGCCGTTCTGGGCGCGCACGCCCGCGCGGACGTGCCCCAGGCGCACCGGGCGGTCCTCCAGCACGGCCAGCCGCGTCGCGACCGCCACCGCCCGGGTCATCTCGTCGACGCCCAGCCGGTACCCCGACAGCGCCGCCACCAGCGAGTCGTCCGCGGGCGCCCCGGTCGCCTCGGCCAGCGCCCCCGCCCACCGCCGGGCCCGCAGGTCGGGGTCGGGCGACGGCACGTCCACCGACACGACCGGCTCCGCCGTCCAGTGCGGGTCCCAATGTCCCCGGCCGTGCAGCAGGAGCGGCACGTCGCCGGCGAGGGCGACGAGGTCGCGCACGACGCCCACGTGCCCGGGCACCAGCGCGTCCAGCGGCCCGAGCACCACGCCCGCACCCCGCAACCGGGCCTCCCGGACCGCCCCCGCGAGCAGGGGCGTTCCCGGGCCGGCCGCACCGGGGGACGCCACCGCCGCCGCGTCGAGCACCACCGCGTCCCGCCCGGCGGCGGCCAGCGCGTCGCACGCCACCCGCCCGCCGTCACCGTCGCGCGCGCGCAGGTGCACCGTCGACAGCCCGGCCCGCAGCGCCCCGCCGAGCCGGTGGTCCGGGCCCGGGTCGGTGCTCGCCGGCACGACCCGGGCCACGCCGGCGAGCACCGGGTCCGGCTCGTCCGCGCCGAGCAGGTGCGCGACGACCCGGTCGGGCACCCGCAGCACCCGCGACAGGGCGGGCAGGCCACCGTCGGCGACCTCGACCAGCCCGCCCGCCACCAGCGGCGCGGACGGCGCGAACCGGAACCGGGCCGGGTCCGCCGGGGGCAGGCCGCACAGCTCCAGCGCCAGCCCGACCGCCGCGCGCCGGCGGGTGACGTCGTCGTTGAGGTAGGCGTAGAGCCGCTCGAACCGGGCGTCGACGTCCGGCGCGAGCGCGATCAGCAGGAACTCCACGTCCACCGGTGCCAGGTCGAACCGCCGGGCCAGCCGCAGCAGTCGGGGCTCGGAGCCGGGCGTCAGCGCGGCGAGCGCGGCCAGGTCCGGGTCGTCCCCGGGCGGTGCGGCCGGTCGGCTCGGCGAGTCCAGGACGCGCCGCACGACCTCCGCCGTGAGGTACAGGCCGCGGTACGGGTCGTGCGGCGCGGGATCGCCCTCCGCCCGCGCCGCCACCGCCCGGCGCACCCGCTGCTCGACGGCGCCCAGCCGGCCCCACAGGTACGCGAGGTCCGCCGGGCGCGTCCCGACCCGGGCCCGGCCGGCACCCACCGCGCCCGTCGCCCCTGCGTCCATCACCTCGGCGGTCATCGGATCGGTCCGGCGTGGCGGCGGCGTTCGGCGGGCAGCGGCCGCGGCCGGGGCGCGGTGAACCCACCGCCGGTCGTCCCGCCGTCCCCCGGTCCGTCGTAGCGCAGCCTGCGGCCCTCCTCGGCGGAGGGACCGACCAGCACCAGGCCGTCCACGGCCGGCGCGGCCGGGGCGAGCGTGCCGACGACCGGCGCGGTCACCACCACGTTGATCGCGGGCCTCAGCTCGCCGCCCAGCGCAGACCAGACGTCCGTCGCCGCACGGCCCTCCGACACCGCCCCGCCCGCCTCGACGCCCACCGACAGGTCCAGCTCGGCCAACGAGCCGGTCAACCACTCCGCCCGGAACCGGTTGGTCGCCACCAGGCACGTCAACGCCTGCGACAGCAGCCGGTGCCCGTCCTGCGACCGGTTCGTCCACGCCGTCACCAGGTACGACAACCGGAACCAGCGGGGCGGCCGGCGGTGGCCGACCAGGTGCTCGTCCTCGTGCACGGCCAGCGCGCCGGTCGAGCGCCGCGACAGGTCCTCGCGGATGTCGTAGAGGAACACGTTCACCGTCGGGGCGTTGCGCCGCGCCACCCAGTCCGTCGTGGGCGGGTCGAACGCCAGATCACCGCCGCCGCCCGGCACGTCGCCGGCCGCGAACAGCTTGCGCATCGCTTCGTCCACCTCGTGGATCACCTGGCACCTCCCTCGTCGTCGTCCCGGATCACCTGCGCCGCACCACGTCCGGCGGCTGGACGGACCCCGGCACCACCAGGAACGGGGTGGTCGCGGACCGGAAACCGGGTCCGGCGGCGGTGATCGTGCGCGGACCGGTCGAGTCCTTGTGGAGGATCAGCAGCTGCGCGGCGAACCCCCCGTCCGCGCGCGGCAGCGCGGGTGCGGCCGACGCGGTGATGCCGGGCGACCAGGACAGCCGCACGGGCACGCCGGGTGGGAAGTCCACGCCGCGCACGGACGTGACGAACCCCGGTTCCCCGATCGGCGGCACGGCCACGATCCTGGGCAGCAGCACGCGCACCGGCGCGCTCGCGGTGTTGTCGGCCGGGTCGGCGTCGGTGCCGGTGGTGCGCAGCACGCCGCGCGCGACCCCCTGGAGCGGCGCGTCCGGGGCCAGCACCACCTGCACGACCTGCGCCGCGCCGGGCGGGAGGTCCGGCAGCAGCGGGCAACCGGTCACCGAGCAGCCGGGCGGCAGGACCGCGACCGGCACCCGCGCGGGCAGCGCGAAGTCCAGCCGCAGCCCGGTGGCCAGGCCGCCGCCGCCGTTGCGGACGGTGTACGTGACCGTCGCGCGCCCACCCACGTACGACGGGTCGGGCTGCACCACCACGGCCAGCGACGGCCCCGCGGCGGGCTGCGCGGGAGCGGGCGGCGGCGGGGGCGGCGGCGGCGCCGGAGCCGGGTCGCGCACCGGGACGGCGGTCGTCGCGGCGTTGTCGGTGGGCAGCGCGTCGAGCACCGGACCCGCGACCGACCACGTCAGCTCGTGCCGCCCGGTGACCACGCCCACCAGCTCCACCGACACCCGCACCACGTCCCCCGGGGCCAGCACGCCGGGGTCGCAGCGCAACCCCGCCACGTCGCACGTGCCGCGGTCCGGGCGCAGCGCGGCCAACCGCACCCCGCCGGGCACGGCGACGGTCAGCGCGCTCCCCGGCGAGGCGGCCGGCCCGCGGTTGACCACCTCCACGTCCAGGCGGGTCGTGGCGCCGGTGTCGGCGTCCGGCAGGCCGGCGGGCGCGAGCACCGCGAGGTCCACCGACTGCTGCCACGTGGGCTCCTTCTGCCGGCCGGGCAGGTCGGTGGTGATCCGCTCGACCGCGCCCGTGGCGACCGACACCAGCAGCAGCTCCTCCGGCGACCGCGCGTCACCCGCCCGCCGCGCGGTCAGCGCGACCCGCGACCCGTCCGGCGAGAACGCCACGTCGCGCGGCTGGAACGGCCCGTCGGACGTGCCCAGCGGCTCGGCGCAGGTGTCGCGCCCGCGCGGGAACAGCACCGTGCAGGCGTCGTCGCCGACCGACACCAGCAGCACGCCGTCGGCCTCCCGGTTGAACGCCAGCGTGCGGCCGTCCGGGCTGAACACCGAGCTGTCGTCGGTCACCTCGCAGTCGAAGCCGCACACCGCGGCGGAGACGTCGCGCTGCCCGTCCAGGCCGTCGGCGCGGGCCGTCCACACGTGGTTGTCCCGGACCTCCGCCGTCGGCCCGTCGAACACCCGGCCGCGGGTGAACGCGAGCGTGCGGCCGTCCGGGGACCACGCGGGCTGCGTGTCCTCCCGGTCCGCCTGCCCCGGCGGCGGCAGCAGGCGCCCCGCCACCTCGCCGGTCGCGACCTCGACGACCACCACGCGGCTCGGGCCGCCCGCCGGGCGCACACCTCCCGGCGTCCGGCGGGCGAAGGCGAGGAAGCGGCCGTCCGGCGACCACGCGGCGTCGAACTCCCAGTCCGCCGCGCCCCGGTCGGCGACCGGCAGCCGTCGCGGGTCGCCGCCGTCGGCGTCCACCAGCCAGATCCGCTGCACGCGCCCGCCGTCGCCGTCCTCGAAGCGGCTGAACGCGATCGTGCGCCCGTCGGGGGAGTAGGACTGCCGCTGCGTCCACGGGTCGAAGCCCGGGCGCGGGCGGAACAGCAGGTTCGGGTCGTCGACCGCACCGGGGTCCTCGCGCAGCACGGGCACGCCGAGGTCGCGCGGGTCCGCGCCGTCGGGCCGCACGTCCTGGAGGCCCGCGGTGGAGCGGGTCGGCGCGGTGGTGCGGCCGACCACGAGGTGCTCGCCGGCCGGGTCCACCAGCCACGTGGGCGTGCCGACGACGCGGTCCTCGCCGAGCAGCAGGTCGGGCGGCGCGGTCACCGGCAGGCCGGGCGCGGTGTCGACGCGGTAGACCTTCTCCACGTTCGGGTCGGCCGGGCACGAGCACACCTGGTCGAGGCTGAGGAACAGCAGGCGCGTGCCGTCGGGCAGCCACTCCGGCGACCGGCCGCGCCACCCGGCCTGGTCGCCGCCGAGCACCGGGCCGCCGTCCACCACCCGCAGTCGAGGCGCCCCGTCGCCCCGGTCGAGCGTGTAGGCGAGGCGGCCGTCCACGGGGTTCCACGCGGGTTCGACGGCCGCGCCCACCGGTTCGTCGGTGACCCGGGTGGGCGAGCCGCCCGCCACCGGCCGCCGGTACAGCTCGGCGTCCCCGTCGGGATCGGCGGAGAACGCGACCTGCGTGCCGTCCGGCGAGAACGACGGCGACGTCTCGTCGTACGGGGTGTCGGTGAGCCTGCTCAGGCCGGTGCCGTCGACGCCGACGCGCCACAGGTCCCGCTGCCCGCCCTCGGCGGAGTCGAACACCACCGACCGCAGGTCCGGCGACAACCGCGGCCGGCCCGCGTCGCGCCCCTCGGTGAGGCGGCGCACCGCCCCGTCCGCGGTCCGCACGTACACCTGGGGCCTGCGCTCGTCGCGCAGGCTCGTGAACACCACGAGGCCGCCGCGCGCGGACGGCCGGTCGTCGTGGTGCGCGGGCCCGGCGCCCAGCAGCGGCGCACTGGCGCCCAGCCGGTCGGGCACGGGCGACGTCACCGCGCCGAGGCTCCGGTGCCCGGTGCCCGCGAAGGCGATCCGGCCCACCGCCGGCGATTCCCCCTGCGCCGCCGCCGACGTGGCGCGCTCCTGCGCCACCACCACGACCGCACCGCACAGCAGCACCACCGCGGCCGTCACGGCCAGGCGCGGGCTTCGCAGCCATCCCACCACGTTCTCCACCTCCGTCGGTCAGCAGGATCGTCGCCACCGGCGCCCCGCCGAGCCGAGGGCCGCAGGGGCACTCCTCAGGAACACCTCCGTCCCCAAAGGGCAACCGGGAGTCCACCCTCCAGGTCCGGTGAGTTCTACGTTCACGCCCGACGCCGTGAGTCCTGAACGAAGAACTCACGGCTCCCGGACGTCGGACTCTCGCGACCCGGGGGTTGGACTCCCGGCTCAGATCAGGCCGTGGCGCAGGGCGAAACCGACGGCGTGCGCGCGGTTGCGGAGCTGGAGGCGCGTGGTCACCTCGTGCAGCACGTTCTTGACCGTCCGCTCGGAGAACGACGTCTTCGCCGCGATCTCGCCCGTGTCGAAGCCCTCGGCCACCAGCCGCAGCATGTCGGTCTCGCGCGGGGTCAGGGTGGACAGGGACGGGCCGTTCGGGTCGAGCACGCTGCGCTGCAACCGACCCACGTGGTCGAGCAGCCTGCCCAGCAGGTCGCCCGGCAGCACGGACTCCCCCCGCGCCAACGCGGTCACCACGCGCACCAGCCGGTCCTGGTCCGCCTCCGCGCGCCGCAGCACGCCCGCGACGCCGCAGTCGATCGTGGTCTGCAACGAGTCGTGGTCGAAGCGCCCCACCACCAGGCCCGTGCGCGTCTCCTCCGCGTGCCGCAGGCGGCGCAGCAACCGGGTCGCGGCGTCGTCGACCCGATCCACCACCACGAGGGCCACGACCGCGCGGGACTCCTCGTCCTGCCGCAGCACCTCCACCTCGGGACGCGGGCGCAACTGCTGGGTGATGCCCACCCGCAGCACCGGGTCCTCCGCGTACACGGCCACCGGGATTCTGCTCATGCCACCCCTCCTGCGAGAACCGTCGTGCCGCCATCGTGGCGGCGGGGGTGGGCGCGCGGGCAGCCGCACGGGCCCCGGGTGCACGGGATTGCCCGTACCGTGCCCTTTTCTCCCTGCCGCGGCCGGATGACGTATCCCTACGTTCGCGGGGTGACCACAACGACCGAGTTCGGTCTCCCCACCGTGGCCGTCACGCCCGGTCAGGAGACCCGCACCACGATGACGGTGCGCAACGACAGCGACATCGTCGAGGCGTACGAGTTCGAGGTGGTGGGCGAGTGCGCCCCCTGGACCACCGTCGAACCGGGGCGGCTCTCGCTGTTCCCCGGCACGTCCGAGCAGGTCTCCCTGGTGCTGCGCCCACCGCGCTCACCCCTGGTGCGCGCGGGCGAGGTGCCGCTGGCGGTGCGCGTGCTGCCCGCGGAACGGCCCGAATCGGCGGTGGTGACCGAGACCACCGTCGTCGTCGAGCCGTTCGCCGCGCAGCGCGCCCGGGTCGTGCCCCGGCGTCGGCGGGCCTGGCGCAGCGCCCGGTACCGCGTCGAGGTGCGCAACGAGGGCAACACGCCGGTGTCGGTGACCGTCGCCGTGCCGGAGAAGGACGACCACCTCCGGCACACCACGACCACCACTCCGTCCACCGTGGAACCGGGCGGGCACGTCGACCTCGACCTGCGCGTGCGGGTGGCGAAGCTGCTGTGGTTCGGCAAGCCCGTCGTCTGGCCGGTGCGGCCCGAGGTCGTCGCGCTCGCCGCGGACGAGCGGCACGAGCACGACCTGTCGGCAGAACTGGTCCAGCTGCCGATCCTGGCCCGCTGGTTGCTGTCCCTGCTCGCGGCGCTGCTGGCGCTGCTGCTGCTGTGGCTGTTCCTCGTGCGCCCGGCGGTGCGCAGCGCGGCGCGCGAGGCCACCGACGAGCGGGCGAGGGAGATCGCGCAGGCCGGCGAGGCCCCGGTGCCCCCGGCGGACCGGCCCGCCGGTCAGGACCCGCAGGGCCAAGGCAGGCAGGGAGAAGGCCAAGGACAGGGCCAAGGCCAGGGGCAGGGGCAGGGACAGGGACAGGGCACGGGGTTCGGCCCCGGGCGGCAGAGCTCCGCCACCATCGAGGTCACCACCGCCCCCGGTCAGCAGACCACCGGCGCGTACGTCGTCCCGGACGGCCGGATGTTCCACATCAGCGACATCGTGCTGGCCAACCACCAGGGCGACGAGGGCGTGCTCACCATCGCGTTCGGCGAGCGCACCATCACCACCATCGCGCTGGAGACCTTCCGCAACCAGGACTACCACTGGGTGACGCCCATCGACATCCCGGCGAACGGCACCGTCACCGCCACGGTGACCTGTGCGCGACCGGGCACGCCGGCGAGCGGGCAGCAGGCGTCGGGCTGCGCGCAGCTGCTCAACGTCAGCGGGGTGCTGAGCGAGCTGCCCTGATGGGACCCTGACACTGATGGACCCCGACGCTGACGGGACCCCGACAGCGGGGAAGAGGGGTGCGCCGGGCTCCGGCGCACCCCCTCGTGCGTTCAGCGGGGGTAGCGGCGGTTCCACTCGTCGAGCAGGGCGTCGATCCACGCCCGCATCAGGTCGGCGGTCGCGTCGTCCCCGAGGTCGCGGTAGCGGTTCAGCTCGCCGCGCGCCGCCGTCAGCTCGGCGTTCAGGTCCGACGCGGCGAGACCTTCCGGGCGGCTCACCGCCGGGGGGTTCGCTCGGCGTTGCGGGCGGCGATCCGGAACGCCTCGACGTACTTGGGCAGCTCGACGAGCGCGCGTTCCCACGTGCCCGCCGTCACCTGCTCGGCGAACACCGTGTCGACCGCGAACTGCGCCACGTCCGGTGCGACGTCCTCCCCGGGCGCCTCGCGCAACCGGCGCGACACCTCCAGCCGCCGCACCCGGGACCGGACGACGTCGAGGGTGCGCAGCAGTTCGGCGACGACCCGCTCGGCCTCGTCCGGCTCGACCACCAGCCACCCCTTGTCGGCCAGGTCGAGGAACAGGTCGCCCGCGAACCTCTCCCGCGTGGAACCGTCCGCCACGCGACCTCCGTCCCCGTCGGGTCGCACAGCCATCGCACCTCCGTACGGGCACCGGGGCCGCCGCCCCTTCCGGGAGCCCTCACCAGTTGTCGCCCCGAGCCCACCACGTGCCGGGACGCGGGTACAGGCCACCGGCGCAGGTCTGCCCGTCCGTACCTGTCGCGATGCTGTCGATCGACCGCGAACCGCCTGTCGTGCTCGGCCGAAGGGGTGAAACAGGGCGGATTCTGAACCCTGGGCACCCACCGTGCGTGGCCATGCTGCGTGGGGACGATCAGGGGAGGCAACGGGGATGCCGATGGACGACGGCGTGCTGCGGGTGCGGTTGCTGGGCCCGGTCGGGGCCTGGCTCGGCGACGCGGAGCGCGGCCTGGGCCCCGCCCGGCAGCGCACGGTGTTCGCGCTGCTGGCGGGCCGGGCGAACCGGGTGGTGTCGCGCGAGGAGCTGCTCGACGGCGTCTGGGGGGACGCGGCGCCCGCCGGGGCGGTCGGCAGCCTGCACACGTACGTGTCCGGTCTGCGGCGGGCGCTCGGACCGGCCAGGCACCTCCTGGTGTCCCGACCGGCGGGCTACTCGCTGCGCCTGGCGGAGGACGCGCTGGACGTGGCGGCGTTCGAGCGCGGCCGGGTCGAGGGGCAGCGGTTGCTGGGGTCGGGGCAGTGGGCGCGTGCCAGGGCCGTGCTGGACGACGTGCTCGGCCTGTGGCGCGGCGGCGCGTACGACGGGGTGACCGGGCCGTTCGCCGAGGCCGAGCGCCGGCGGCTCGGTGAGCTGCGGGTGGGCGCGCTGGAGGCGCGGGCGCGGGCCGCGCTGGAACTGGGCGAGCACGCCGAGGTGGCCGCGGAGGCGGGCGCGCTGGTCCGCGAGCACCCGTGGCGGGAGTCGCTGCGCGAGCTGCTGATGCTGTCCCTGCACCGGGCCGGCCGGCACGCCGAGGCGCTCGACGCCTACCGGGAGGCGCGCCGCGCCCTGGTCGCGGACCAGGGCATCGAGCCGGGGCCGGGGCTGCGCGAGCTGCACCGGGTGATCCTGGGCGGCGCGGACGCCCCGGCGACCCCGTCCGGTCCGCCGCCCGCACCCCGCGCCGCCACCCCGCCGGAGCCGCGCCTCGTCGTGGTCCCGCCGCGGGTGGTGTCCGCGTCCGCCGACGCGTTCGTCGGCCGGCACGCCGAAACGGCGCTGCTGCGGTCCCTGGTGACCGACGTGCTCGACGGGCGCGGCGCGGTGGTGTGGCTGGAGGGCGAACCCGGCATCGGCAAGTCCGCCCTCCTGGCGCGGTCCCTGGCCGACGCGGCCGACCGCGGCTGCCAGGTCGGCTGGGCCGCCGCCGACGAACTCGGCATGAGGTTCCCGCTGCACGTGCTCATGGAGTGCCTGGACGTCGCGCCCGCCTCGCCGGACGCGCACCCCGACGGCGGGTGGGGGCCCACCGACCCGGTGGCGGCGGCCGTGGACCGGCTCCTCGCGCTGGTGGACCGCACGTGCGCCCGCTCGCCCCTGGTGCTGGTGGTCGACGACCTCCAGTGGGCCGACGACGCGAGCGTGGTGCTCTGGCACCGGCTCGCGGCCGTCACCCACCAGCTGCCGCTGCTGCTGGTGGCCGCCCTGCGCCCCGACCCCGGCCGAGCGGAGCTGGCCCGCGTGCGGCGCGGCGTGGAGGCGCGGCGGGGCCACGTGGCGACGCTGGGACCGCTCGCGGCGGACGAGGCCGAGCAGCTGGTCGGCCACGTCGTCGGCGCGCGCCCCGGCGCTGTACCTGCGGGAGGTCGCGCACGCCCTGGTGCGGCGCGACGCGGTCCGGGTCGTGGACGGCGTCGCCGACGTGGACGCCGCCGCCGCGGGCGAGGTGCCGCCGTCGCTGCTGTCCGCCGTGGGCCGCTCGCTCGACGTCCTCTCCGCCGAGGCCCGCGACGTGCTGCGGTCCGCGGCGCTGCTCGGCGTCGAGTTCCGGGTGCCCGAGCTGGCGGCGGTGACCGGTCGGCCGGTGCTCGACCTCGCGCACCCGCTCGACGAGGCCGCCGCCGCCGCCGTCGTCGTCGAGGCGGGCGAGCACCTGGCGTTCCGCCACCCGTACCTGCGGATGGCGCTGCACGACAGCCTGTCGACGCCCGTGCGCACGGCCCTGCACCGGCAGGCGGCCGAGGCGCTGGCGTCGGCGGGCGCCCCGGTGGAGCGCGTCGCCGAGCACCTCGTCGCCGAACCCGTCCCGGTCGACGCCTGGGTGCTGGCCTGGCTGGTGGCCCACCACGCGACCCTGGTCGAACGCACCCCGCGCGCCGCCGCCGACCTGCTGGCGCGGGCGGCGGACACCGAACCCGCCGACGTCCGGCAGCGCGCGGCCGTGCTCACCGCGCTCGGCCGCGTGCGGTCACGCCTGGCGCGCGACCCGGTGGGCGCGGCGCTGCGCGCCCTGGCCGCCGACCCCGCCGACCCCGGTCCCGCCCCTGCCGACGGGAACCCTGCGGACGGGAACCCTGCCGACGAGCCCGAGCCGCACCCGACCGCGCGGGCCCCGCGGCCGGGCCGCCCCGACCGCGCTCAGATGTCCCGGAACGTGCTGATGTCGGCCCCGAGCAGGTTCAGCCGCTCGGCCAGCTGCTCGTAGCCGCGGTTGATCACGTAGACGTTGCGCAGCACCGAGGTGCCCTTCGCGGCGAGCATGGCCAGCAGCACCACCACCGCCGGGCGCAGCGCGGGCGGGCAGATGACCTCCGCGCCCGACCAGTGCGTCGGACCCTCCACGTACACCCGGTGCGGATCGAGCAGGGTCACCTTGGCGCCCAGCTTGGTCAGCTCGGTCAGGTACAGCGCCCGGTTCTCGTAGACCCAGTCGTGGATCAGCGTGGAGCCCTGCGCCGTCGCCGCGATCAGCGCGAAGAACGGCAGGTTGTCGATGTTCAGGCCGGGGAACGGCATGGGGTGGATCTTGTCGATCGGCGCCTTGAGCCGCGACGGCCGCACGGTGACGTCCACGAGCCTGGTGCGCCCGTTGGCCGCCGCGTACTCGGCCGACCGGTCGTGGTCGAGCCCCATCTCCTCCAGCAGCGCCAGCTCGATCTCCATGAACTCGATCGGCACGCGCCGCACGGTCACCTCCGACGAGGTGACGATCGCGGCGGAGATCAGGCTCATCGCCTCGATCGGGTCCTCGGACGGCGAGTAGTCGATGTCCCGGTCCACCTCGCCGACGCCGTGCACGGTGAGCGTGGTCGTGCCGACGCCCTCGATCCGCACGCCCAGCTCGCCCAGGAAGAAGCACAGGTCCTGGACCATGTAGTTGGGGCTGGCGTTGCGGATGACGGTGACGCCGTCCCGCCGCGCGGCGGCCATCAGGGCGTTCTCGGTCACCGTGTCACCGCGCTCGGTCAGCACGATCGGCCGCGTCGGCCCGACCCCGCGGTCGACCGCGACGTGGTACTGCCCCGCCACGGCCTTCACCTCCAGGCCGAACGGGCGCAGCGCCACCAGGTGCGGCTCGACGGTGCGGGTGCCCAGCGCGCAGCCGCCCGCGTAGGGCAGCTCGAAGGCGTCCTCGTGGTGGAGCAGGGGACCCAGCAGCATGATGATGCTGCGCGTGCGCCGGGCCGCCTCGACGTCGATGCCGGCCAGGTCGAGCTTCGCGGGCGGCACGATCTCCAGGTCGTTGTCCTCGTTCAGCCAGCGGGTCCGCACCCCGATGCTGTTCAGCACCTCCAGGATGCGGTTGACCTCCTCGATGCGGGCGACCTTGCGCAGGGTCGTGCGGCCCGCGTTGAGCAGCGACGCGCACAGCAGCGCCACGCCCGCGTTCTTGCTGGTCTTGACGCTGATGGAGCCGGAGAGCGTGCGACCGCCGGTGACCCGCAGGTGCGTCGGGGCGGCCTGGCCGAGCGTCACGATGCCCGAGTCGAGCGCCTCGCTGATCCGCGCCAGCATGTCCACGCTGAGGTTCTGGTGGCCGCGCTCGATCCGGTTGATCGCGCTCTGGCTGGTGGACAGCGCCTCCGCCAGCTGCGCCTGCGTCCACCCGCGGTGCCTGCGGGAGTCGCGGATCAGGCCGCCGATGCGCGCCAGGTAGGGCTTGGAACCGTCGTGGTCATCCGTCACGGGGCGGAACCGTATCTCATATATGAGATACGCCTGTGGTCAGGGTCGACCGGCGGGCCGGGGGAGCAGGAAGTGCACCGCGAACGCCGCCGCCGTGGTGAGGACCGCCTGGTGGAGCACCGACAGCCGCGCGTCCGAGGCGACCGTGAACACGGCGTCCAGCTCGGTGGTGACCAGACCGGCCAGGGTGACCAGACCGGTGGCGTGCCAGCCGAAGAAGCCCGCCGTCCACGCGGTCAGCGGCCACCGGTTGCGGTCGGGGCGGCGCAGCAGCCGGACCGCCGAGGCGGCGGCCGCGGCGTTGACGGCGAGCGCCAACCCCACCAGCTCCACCGACACCCCGCTGAACAGGGCGGACAGCGCGTGGAGCACCGCCAAGCCGAGAGTCGTCCAGGCACCCAGGCGCGTTCGGTCCACGCACCGGATGCTAGATCAGGCGGTTCACCCGTCGCCCGGCGCGGCGGCAGGGCCGCTCGCGTCCCGGCGGCCGACCGCCCCGCGGCACCGCTGCCGCCTGGCATGATCGCCGGCATGGCGAAGGAGCTGCAAGTCGTGGTCGACTGCCGCGATCCGGGCGCCCAGGCCGCCTTCTGGGCGGAGGTGCTCGGGTACGCGCTGGAGGACACCGGCACCGGGGACGTGGAGGGCGACTGGGCCTCGATCGTCGCCCCCGACGGCCCGCGCGTGCTGTTCCAGCGGGTCCCGGAGCTGAAGTACGGCAAGAACCGCGTGCACCTGGACGTCCGGGCGGGCGGCCCGCGCGGCACCCCCAAGGCCGTCCGCGTCCCCCTGGTCGACGCCGAGGTGGCCCGGCTCGTCGCGCTGGGCGCCACGCACATGCGCACCACCGACGAGCGCGACGACTACTTCGGCGTGCTGCGCGACCCGGAGGGCAACGAGTTCTGCGTCTGCTGACCCGCCGGCTCACCCGGGGAGGGCGGCCACGGCCTCGATCTCGACGAGCTGGTCGTCGTACCCCAGGACGGTGACGCCGAGCAGCGTGCTGGGCACGTCGTGGTCGCCGAACGCGGCGCGCACCACCTCCCACGCCGTCACCAGGTCGGCCTGCCGGGTGGAGGCGACGAGCACGCGCGTGCTGACGACGTCCTCGATCCCGGCCCCCGCGTCCTCCAGCGCGATCCGCATGTTCTCCACGGCCCGCGCGGCCTGACCGGCGTAGTCGCCCACCGCGACCGTGTTCCCGTCCTCGTCCAGCGGGCAGGCCCCGGCCAGGAACACCAGCCGCGCCCCGGCGGCCACCGCTGCCGCGTAGGCGTACTCGGCGACGTCGGACAACCGGGACGAACGGATCAACCTGACGGCCTTGCCCACGGCACCCCTCCACGACGGACGCGACCGCGAAATCCTATGCCGCCCCGCGAGTCGTGCGTCCAGGCCGCGCGAGTCGTACGTTCGCGCACCCCGAGTTCGACGTTCAGGACGCCGCGTACTCCGGCGCGCGGGCCGCCGAGCGGCGCTCGACCACGACCGACAGCGCGGCCACGGCCAGCCCGGCCAGGCTCAGCGCCACGCCGACCCACGCGGTCGAGGTGAAGCCCCAGCCCGCCGCGATGGCGAGCCCGCCCAGCCACGCGCCCGCGCCGTTGGCGAGGTTCAGCGCCGCGTGGTTCGACGACGAGGCGAGCGACGGCGCGTCCGGCGAGGCGTCCATCAGCCGCACCTGCAACGCTGCCGCGAGCACCTGCGTCACGTAGCCCAGCAGGAACACGAGGGTGAACGCGAGCACGGGCACGGTCGCGGTCAGCGCGAACGCCACCAGCACGGCGGCGGTCACGATCAACCCGCCGAACACGCTGCCCATCACGGACCGGTCGATGAACCGCCCGCCCGTCATCGCGCCGAGCGTCATGCCCAGGCCGAAGGTCGCCAGCGCCCACGGCACGGCCGAGCCGGGCAGTCCGGTCACCTCGGTCGTGATCGGCGAGATGTAGGAGTAGACGGCGAACATGCCGCCGAACCCGATCATGCCGGTGACCAGCGCGAACCACACCTGCGGGCGGCGGAACGCGCGCAGCTCGGCGGCCACGCCCGCGTCCCGCGCGGCCGGGATGCGGGGCAGCCACCTCGCCAGCGACAGCGTCGTGAACAGCGCGATCACCGTCACCGCCAGGTACGCCACCCGCCAGCCGATCTGCTGCCCGGCGGCGGTGGCGACGGGCACGCCGACCAGGTTGGCCACGGTCAGGCCGACCATGATCCGGGCGACCGCGGTGCCCCGCCGCTCCGGTGGCACGAGCGTCGTGGCGACCACGGCCGCGATGCCGAAGAACGCACCGTGCGGCAGGCCCGCCACGAACCGGGACACCATCAGCAGCGTGGTGTTCGGGGCCAGCGCCGACAGCCCGTTGCCGACCGCCAGGGCGATGGTCAGCGCGATCAGCAGGCCCTTGCGCGGCAGCTTCGCGGCGAGCCCGGCGATGAGCGGGGCCCCGACCACGACGCCCAGCGCGTACAGGCTGATCGCGTGGCCCGCGGTGGGGATGGAGATGTCGAACGTCTCCGCCACCTGCGGCAGCAGGCCCATCGTCGCGAACTCGGTGGTGCCGATGGCGAACCCGCCCAGCGCCATCGCGCCCATCGCGGCGGTGGCGCCGCCCCGGCGGGTCGTCGACGGTTCCGCGGTCGTGGTCATGCGCATGCGCTCCTGTCACCGTGTCCCGCGTCGACGGTGACCGGACCTGATCAGAACTGATTAGCTACTGAAACGATTTTACCGGCCCGGGCCCGCCCGGCCCGCGTGCCGCTCCTCACAGGCGGCCGGCGGGACAGGCGGCCCAGCGGGGCAGGCGGCCCAGCGGGGCAGGCGGCCTAGCGGGGCGGGTGGGCGTTGCGCAGCAGGTCGCGGAACTGGCCGGCGTCCCACTGCCCGGCCGGCGGCGAGTCCGGCCGCGCGCCGGTCGGGTCCGGCGTCGAGTCCGGCAAGCCGGTGTAGGTCGGGTCGCACATCCGGTTGAAGCTCTCGTCACCGGTCGGGATCGGGATGCTCGCCCCGTCCGACACGCCCGGCGGCTTCAGCCACGCGTAGGCGTCGACGTCCGGCGCGGGGGACGCGGTCGGCGGCTCGCCCAGCCCCGCGCCGGCCTGGTTGCACCAGTTCCCGATCCTCAGCCGCCGGTCGAGCCGCCCGCCGTCGACGTAGGTGTCGACGTTCAGCTCCCACCCCGGCCCGGTCGGCCGCGCAGGCCCGCCCCAGCCGTTGCGGGAGGTGTCGACCACGACACCCGCGCCCGCGCGGAACCCGGCCGCGACCAGGTGCCGCCGCACTGCGTCCGCGTAGGACAGCTCGTCGATGAACGGGTTCCAGTCCACCCACCTGCTCTGGAGGATCGGCTGGCCCGCGATGGTGGACTTGGTGATGTGCTCCTCGCGCAGCACCGAGTAGTTCGCCGTGTTCGCGACGAACCCGTGCACGTCGGCGGTCGTGCTGCCCGCGGTGTTCGCCGTCGTCAGCAGCAGGGCGGTGAACGGCTCGCGGTAGTACGACCAGCCCAACGAGCCGTGGTGGCCGATGTCGAGGTAGGAGTACGTGGTGCCGATCGCGCCGAGCCGCGCCAGCGCGTAGCCGACCGCGCCCACGTACGCGCCGTTCGCCTTCACCTCCTCGCAGCGCGGCGTCGGGTCGGCCTCCGGCAGCACGTGCGTCACCAGGAACGGCAGCGAGTTCGGCTCGACCACCACGACGACCCGCAGGCCCGCGTACGCCGGGTCGGCCAGGACGTCGGCGATCGGGTCGACGAACTCGGCGCGGTAGCGCGGCAGCTCGTCCGCGGCCAGCTCGCCGTTCGTCGACAGCCACCCGCAGTCGCGGCCCGGCGCGTTGCGGAGGACGAGCTGGACGAGGTCCGCGCCCTGGCGCAGCGCCTCGTCGAGGTGGTCGCGCAGGCCCATCCGGCCGTTCCGGCCGTGGACGGACGCGATGCTGTCCAGCCACACGGCGGTCGGTTCACCGGCGACGGCGCCGCCACCGGGTTCGGCGGCGGCGCGGGCGGACCACTGCGGGTCCACGTACGGGCGCGCCCCGGCGTACGGGTTGTCGACGCGGCCGACGGCCTGGGCCGGCGGGTTCCAGACCAGGGCGGCGGCGAGGGTGACCAGGGCGGCAGCGAGCCGCGCCAGTGGTGTCATCGGACGGACCTCCGGGCATCGCGACAGCGTGACGGGAGGCGGTGTGCCACCACGATACCGCCGGCGCGGTGCGCGGATCAGCGCCGAACGGACGCCGATCGCGGAGGCGTTCCGGGTCAGTTCTTCCAGACGATGGGGTCGTCCACGTAGGCGTCGCCGCCCTTGTCGAAGCTCGCCCCGGTGATCGCCGAGCCCTCGCGGGCCGCCGAGAGCACGCACGTCTCGTACTTCGCGCCGGCGGTCGTGAAGTCGCGCGCGGCGGTCTCCGACTCGCACTTGTCCGTGTCGCCGCTGATGATCACGCCGCTGCCCTTGCCGTCCGCGCCGAGGCCGCGCAGGCTCACCGAGCTGTAGGACAGGTCCGTGCCGCCCACGTTCTCCACCGACACGCGGATGTAGAACGGCGTGATGCCCTTGGCCTTGTCGCCGAACTTCGCCAGGTCGGCGTTGGCGCCCTGCTCGATCGCGGTGACCGTGACCGCGATGGTGCCGGTCTTGTCCGTGCCGTACTTGAAGGGGACGACGGCCCGGTCGCCGACCGCCAGCTCCGTGCCGGGCGCGGTCACGTCGCCGGCCGGGACGTCCTTCGCGGAGGTGGAGGGGGAGGGCGCGGCCGACGACGAGGTGGTCTCCTCGGCCGCGCTGCCCGTCGTGGCACCACCCGTCGGCACGGACACCGGCGTGCCGTCCGTGTCGCCGCCACAGGCCGACAGCAGCAGGGCGGACGCGCAGGTGGCGGTGAGCAGGGCGGTGCGGACGTGCGTCAAGGCGACTCCTCGGGTCGAAGGGCACCGCGACACTAGCGTCGATCGGTGCAGTCCCGCGTCGGTCGTTCGCACCACAGGGGGCTCAGAGGTCGTCGACGCCGATCAGACCGTCCTGGATCGCCCGCGCCACCAGCGCCGCCTTGGTCGGCGCCTCCCGCCCGATCAGGGCGTACTTGATCCGGATGCGCTCCAGGTGCGAGTTGACCGTGCTCAGCGAGATCCCCAGGCGCTGCGCCACGAAGTCCTTCGACTCGGACTGGAACCACTCGACGAGCACCTCGACCTCGCGCGCCGACAGCGCGGGCCGGTGGTCGGACCGGTCGCCCGCGAGCGCCCCCGCCAGCGACGGCGGCGTGTACGGCCTGCCCGCCGCCGCCGCGCGGGTCGCCTGCACCAGGTGCTCCGCGCCCTCCGCCTTGGTCAGGTAGCACAGCGCGCCCAGCTCCAGGCACTGGAGCGCGATCTCGTCGTCGGCGCGCATCGAGTACACGACCACCCGCCGCCCCGCCTCCACGAGCCGCCGCAGGTCGCCCAGCGCCGGCGTCGGCCCCCCCAGGTGCAGGTCGAGGATCACCACGTCGGCCCGCGCGCCCTCGCCCAGCCACGCCGCCCGCACGTCCTCGCCGGCCGCGACCACGGTGATCGGTGGAGCGCCCGACGACAGCCAGTAGGCGACCCCCGCGCGCACCGCCGGGTGATCGTCCACGACGACCGCGGTCAGCTCGTCCGCCATCTGGCCTCCATCCGCGCCTGCCCACCGTACGTGCCCCGTTCGACCTCGACCCGGCCCGTCGCGGTTCCCCCGTCGCCCGTCGATCCCGCCACGCCGTCGGTGATGACCGCCACCCGCACCTCGGTCCCGGTCCGCAGCAGGCTCACCCGGGCCCGTTCCCGCGCCCCCGACAACGCCACCGCGACCGGCCCGGTCAGCTCCCGCCGCACGTCCGTCGGCACCGGCACCGGCGCGCCGCTGACCGCCAGCGACACGGCCAGCCCCCGCCGTTCGGCGACGTGCACGCACGCCCTCACCTCGTGCACCAGCGGGTCGGGCACGTCGTCGTTCTCCGCGAACAGCCGGCGCAGCTGGGTGGCGGCGAGCGCGCACCGCGACCGCGTCTCCTCGGCGCGCGGGTCGAGGACGCCGTCCGCCAGGTCCGCGAGCAGCGGCACGGTGGCGCCGAGCTGCCCGGCGAACCCGGCGCGCAGGTCCTCCTCCCACCGCCGGGCCAGGGCGGTGCGGGTCTCGGCGCGCTCCCGCTCGGCGGCGGCCTCGGCGGCCTGGCGGGCCGTGCGCACCAGGGCCCGGGTGAGCAGGAGCACACCGAGCTGGAAGCTGGTGACGCCCAGGACGACCACGCCCGCGCCGCCGATCTCCTCCCGGTCCGGCGTCCCGGCCAGCGCGAACTGCGCCACGTCGAGCGCCGTGTGCGCGCCCAGCGCGGCCAGCAGCAGCGGGACGCGGTCGACCAGCAGCACCAGCAGGTGCCAGCCGACGAGGCCGTACGACCAGTGCGCGTCGAGGAAGTGGCCGTCCGGCGGCAGCGCGGCCGTGGCCGCGACCGAGGCGGCGAGCACGGCCGCGGTGCCGAGCGCCGCCACCGGCCACGGCAGCGGCCGGCGGGGCAGTACCCAGAACGCGCACACCACCGCGACCAGCCCCAGCACGACGAACGAGATCACGGCGCCCGGCCCGTGAGGGTGGCTCACCAGCGGCGGGACCCCCAGGCTGACCTGCACGACCGCCGTCACGACCAGCAGCACCCGCCGCAGGGTCGCGATCCCGTCGGGGCCGGTCTCAGTCACGCGACCACGCCAACCGCACCGTCGTGCCGCCGGCGCCGGACACGACCTCCGCGCGCCCGCCGACCGCCGCCACCCGCTCGACCACCGAACCGCGGATGCCCCGCCGGTGCTCGGACACCGCCGCCACGTCGAACCCGCGCCCCGCGTCGCGCACCACCACCTCGACACCGCCGCCGACCGGCAGCACGGTGACCGCGGCCTCGGCCACCCCGGCGTGCCGCTCGACGTTGACCAGGGCCTCGCGCACCGCCCGGACCAGCGCCAACGCCACCGCGGGCGGCACCAGCACGGTCCCCAGGCCGGCCTCGACCCGCAACGGCGAACGCTCCACGACGGCCCGCACGGCCGCCCCCACGTCCACCACGCTCTCCCGGGGCGCCCCGCTCGCGCTCCCGCTCAACAGCTCCAGGTCGCGTCGCGCGTACCCCGCGACCTCCGCCGGGTCCGCGCCACCCACCGCGACCACGAGGAACGTCGCCGACGCCGTGTCGTGCAGCAGCGCCAGGTACTCCCGCTCCTGCCGCCGCCGCTCCACCGCGACCGCCTCGGCCCGTTCCGACGCCGCCCGCCGGGCCCGCAACCCGTCCACCCGGCGCGTGGACCGGCGCAGCAGCACGAACGCGCCCCGGGCCAACGCGCACTCGACCACGACCCGCAGCACGGCCGTGCCGCTCCACCCGACCGCCGACCCGTGCACGACCAGCAGCAGGGCCGTGGCGGGCACCGTGACCCGGGCCGACCACTCCCACTGCAACGTCACGGCGGTGGTGGTCAGCACGTTCAACGCCCACTGCTCGCTGCCCCCGACCACCCCGTGCGCCGCGCACACCGCCACCACCCGCACCAGGGCCGGCACGAACGCCACCCGGGGCCCCGCGAAGTCGGCGACGACCCCCAGCAGCACCAGCCCGAGCACGGCGAGCGCGATCCACACCCCGCCGTCCGGCACCGACAGCACGCCGAACGCGCTGAGCAGCGCCACCCCGACCCCGCGCACCGGCCCGGCGAACCGCGCGACGGCGGCCAGGAACCACTCCTCCACCGGCCCGCGCACGCACCGACTCTAAGCCGGCCCCACCGGTGCGGCAGGACACCCCCACACCCGCCCGACCCCCTCCCCGGCCCACCACACACCCGGCGTGTCCAACGTTCAGGACCCGTGAGTCCAACGTTCAGGACCCGTGAGTTCCACGTTCACGCGGGCACGGCCGGTCGTGAGCGCGCGACTCGCGGGGACCCCTGACCTTCGTCGGGGGTGGCGCGGGTCGGTCGGCAGATGTCCGCGCTCCCGACCGGTTCGTAGCGTTCCCGGGGTGAGATACCTGATCACCGCCCTGGTGCTGGTCCTGGCCGCACCTGTTCCCGCGGCGCACGCCGACCCGGCCACCGACTTCGAGGACTACCTGGAACGCGCCGCGCGCAGCACCGGCCTGCCCGGCTTGGCGGCCGTCGTGACGCACCGCGACCGCGTCGTGCTCGCCACCGGCTTCGGGCACGACTCGGACGGGAACCCGGTCACCGCCGACACGCCGATGCGGATCGCGTCGGTCAGCAAGTCGTTCACCGCGATGGCGGTCATGACGCTCGTCGAGGACGGTCGGATCGCGCTCGACGAGCCGGTCGCCGCGCGGCTGCCCGGCTTCACGATGGCCGACCCGCGCCACGAGCGGATCACCGCGCGGCACCTGCTCAACCAGACGTCCGGCCTCTCCGACACCACCGTCGACACCGAGGCGCTGCGGGACGCGACGTCGCTCGCCGACTACGCGTCCCGGCTGCACGCCGCCTCGCTGGCGGACGACCCGGGCACCCGCTACCGGTACTGCAACGTGAACTACGACCTGGCCGCGCGCCTGGTGGAGGTGGCGAGCGGCCGGCGGTTCCGCGACTACCTGCGCGAGGCGGTGTTCGCGCCGCTCGGCATGTCCCGCAGCGCGGTGTCGGACGACGAACTGCGCCCCGCCGACGGCTACAACTCGCTGTTCGGCGCGTGGGTGCCGAGGCCGGAGATGCCCGGGTTCCACGACGACAGCGGCGCGGGCGGCGTCATCACGACGGCCGCCGACCTGGGCCGGTGGCTGGTGTCCCAGAACGGGTACGGGACGCGGCTCGTGTCCGCCGAGGGGTCGCGCACGATGCACATGCCGTCCACTGTGGACGACTACGCGATGGGCTGGGCGCCCGACGACGCCGGCCGGCTCACCCACTCGGGCAACCTGTTCACCTACAACGCCGTGCAGGCGATCGTGCCGGGCACCGGTCACGGCTTCGCGGTGCTGACCAACGGCGCGGGCGTGCAGGACGACACCTACCCGGTCCTGGAGGGCCTGGCGGCGATCGCCGGGGGTGGGCGGCCCGAGGACCCGGGTGGCGGTCGGCAGGCGTTCGAGCTGGTGCTGGGGCTCGTCGCGGCGGCCTCGGCGGCACTGGCCGTGGTGGGCGTGCGGCGGGCCCGGCGGTGGGCGGAGCGGCGCGCGGGGACCGCGCGGTGGCGTGCGGCGGCGCGGTTGGTGCCCGTGCTGCTGCCGGTCGCGGTGTTCGCGGCCTACCCGTACTCGATCGAGGTGGTCTCGTCGGGCCGCACGGTGACCTGGGAGCAGCTGACGTACTTCGCGGCCCCGTTGACGATCGCCCTGGGCGTCGCGGCCCTGTCCGGGCTGGTCGTGGCGGTCGCCCGGGTGGCGCGGCTGCGGTCGGTACAGTCCGCCCGGTGAGGAACGGCCCGGTGGGGAACGGCGTGGCCCTGGCGGCGCTCGCGGTGGTCGCCGTGCTCAACGGGCTGGACACCGACGCGTTGCCCCTCTGGCGGCAGCTGCTGTTCATCGCCCTGGCCGTCGCCTCCTACCTGCACGGCCGCCACCTGCCCACCCGGTGCGGCGGCGCGGTCCTGGGCTCGGCGGCGGCGGTGGGGGTGGCCGTCGGGGTCGTGGCGATCCCGGAGGGCATGGGCGTGCTGGCCAGCCTGGCCGTGTTCGTGGTGCTGCCCAGGCTCGTCGGCCTGTTCCGCCGCCAGCAGGCCGAGCTGATCACCGCGGGCCGGGAGCGCATCGCGCAGCTCGAACGGGCGCAGGAGTTGGTCGCCGAGCAGGCCGGGCTGCGGGAGCGCGCCCGGATCGCCACCGACATGCACGACTCGCTCGGCCACGAGCTGGCGCTGATCGCGCTGCGGGCGGGCGCGCTGGAGCTGACCGCCGACACGGACCGGGTCTGCCGGGCGGCGGCCGAGCTGCGCGCGTCGGCCGTCCACGCCACCGATCGGCTGCGGCACACGCTCGGCGTCCTGCGCGAGGGCGCCACCCCGGTGGGCACGCCGGACGAGCCGGTGGAGGACCTGGTCGGGCGCGCGGCCGACGCGGGCCTCCCGGTCGTGCTGACCCGCACCGGGTCGCCCGCCCTGCCGCCGCTGGTGGACCGCGCCGTGCACCGGGTGGTGCAGGAGGCGCTGACCAACGCGGCCCGCCACGCGCCGGGCCGACCGGTGTCGGTGCGGGTGGACCGGTGCGCGGACGAGGTGCTGGTGACCGTGTCGAACCCCGTGAGCGGCCCAGGAGGGAACGGCGCGGTCGGGAACGGGGGCACGGGGTTGGCCGGCCTGGCCGAGCGCGTCCGGGTGCTGGGCGGTGAACTGGTGGTCCGGCGGGACCCGGACTTCACCGTGGCGGCCCGAATGCCGTTCGAGTCCACTGTGGAGGAGGAAGCGTGATCCGGGTGCTGCTGGCGGATGACGAGGCGCTGGTCCGCGCGGGCGTGCGGGCGATCCTCGACACCGACCCCGGCATCGAGGTCGTGGCCGAGGCCGGTGACGGCCACGAGGCCGTGGCCCTCGCGCGGGCACACCGGCCGGACGTCGTGCTGCTGGACATCCGGATGCCGCGCCAGGACGGGTTGGCGGCGGCCCGCGAGCTGCGCCGCACCCTGCCCGGCGTGGCGGTGGTCGTGCTGACCACGTTCGACGAGGACGAGTACGTGGCCGCGGCGCTGGACGACGGCGCGGACGGGTTCCTGCTCAAGGCGTCCGACCCGCGCGAGCTGCTGATCGGCGTGCGGGCGGTGGCCGAGGGCGGCGCGTACCTGTCGCCCCGGATCGCCCGGCGCGTCGTCGCGGACCTGCGCGGCGGCCGGGCGGGCCGCCGGGCCCGGGAACGCGTGGCGGCGCTGACGCCGAGGGAGCGCGACGTGCTCGCCCTGGTGGGGGAGGGCCGGTCCAACCAGGAGGTCGCCCGGCGGCTCAACCTGGCCGAGGGCACGGTGAAGGCGCACGTCAGCGCGATCCTGAACACCCTGGACGTGGCCAACCGCGTGCAGGCCGCGATCCTCGCCCACGAGGCCGGGCTGACCGGCTGAGCCCCCGACCCGGTCGAGCGCCGCGCTCAGACCGGTTCCGCCGGGTACCGGTCCAGGTAGCGGTCCAGGGCGCCCGCCGCGGCCAGCATCACCCTCGTCCGCCGGGCCAGCTCCGCCTCCCGGTCCACGACGGCCCGGCGCAGCGCCTCCGTGCCACCCGACTCCCGGAACCGGTCCATGATCGGCTTGATCGACGGCAGCGGGTAGCGGGCCTGCCGCAGCATCGCCACCAGCCGGGCGTCGCGCACGTCCGTCGCCGAGTACAGCCGGTACCGGTCGGTGGTCCGCGCCGGCGCCAGCAGCCCGGCGGCCTCCCACACGCGCAGCGCGGACGGCCGCACGCCCAACCGGGCAGCCAGTTCCCCGACCAGCAGCCCGGACCGGGGCACGGTGTCCGGCGGGTGGCCGGCCACCGCCTCCAGCGCCTCCGCGGTGGCCGCGAGGGCGAGCCGCTGCGCGTGCGCGGCGGCGTGCGCCTCGTCGACCGCGGCCAGCGCCGACGCCTCCCGGCCCTCGTGCGCGGCGCGCATGACGGTGCGGGCGGCCTCCCAGCCGTAGCCCCGGCCGAGCGCGCGGTAGGTCAGCAGCGCGTCGCGGTGGCGCTCGGTCAGCACGCGGTAGCCGGTCGGCGAGCGCCCGGCGGGCGGCAGGACGCCGGCGTCGAGGTGGTTGCGGACCTGCTGGGTCGAGATGCCCGCGGCGCGGGCCAGGTCCACCGGGCGCAGTGCCACCGGGGCCTCCGGTTCAACGGGGATTTGAGGGTTCCGCAGAGCTTACCGACCTATCCCGCACACAAGTATCAACGAAGAACTTCAACGATACGGTTGAGCCCCATGGACCAGGGAGAGCAGTCGGTGGTGACGACCCGCGGCCTGCGCGTGCGGTACGGGTCGCGGGACGTGGTGGACGGCGTGGACCTGAGGGTCGGCGCGGGGGAGGTGGTGGCCCTGCTCGGGCCCAACGGCGCGGGCAAGACGACGACGATCGAGGTGCTGGAGGGCTTCCGGGAGCGGTCGGCGGGGGACGTGCGGGTGCTCGGCGTCGACCCCGCGCGGGGTGACGAGGCGTGGCGGGCGCGGATCGGCGTGGTGCTCCAGTCGTGGCGCGACCACGGCCGGTGGCGCGTGCGGGAGCTGCTGTCCTACCTCGCGCTGTTCTACGCGCCCCACCGCGCGCACGTGTTCGACGTGGACGAGCTGCTGGACCTGGTCGGGCTCACCGACCAGGCGGACGCCCGGATCGGCGTGCTGTCCGGCGGTCGGCGGCGGCGGCTGGACGTGGCGGCGGGCCTGGTGGGCCGGCCGGACCTGCTCTTCCTGGACGAGCCGACGGTCGGGTTCGACCCGGAGGCCCGGCAGGGGTTCCACGAGCTGGTGCGCCGGCTCACCGGCACCGCGATCCTGCTGACCACGCACGACCTGGCCGAGGCGGAGAAGCTCGCCGACCGGATCGTGGTGCTGGTCGCGGGGCGCGTGGTGGCCGACGGCACGGCCGCCGAGCTGGCCGAGCGGATCGCCGGGGAGGCCGAGGTGCGCTACCGGCTCGACGGCGTGGAGCACGTGCGGTCGGTCGCGGACGCCACCGGGTTCGTGCGGGAGCTGTTCGCCGAGCACGGCCGCCGGGTCGAGGACCTGGGAGTGCGCCGGGCGAGCCTGGAGGACGTGTACCTGTCGCTGGTGCGCGAGTCCGAGGCGGTGACGGCGTGAACGCGCGGGTGGTGGCGGTGCGCGCGGGCGTGCGCCGGGGACGCGTCGAGTTCACCCGCGGCGTGACCGACGTGGGCGAGCTGGTGGGCTGGCTGTGGATGCCGGTGGTGGCGCTGGTCGTGCTCCACGTGTTCGGCGACGACCCGGTCCCCGGCGCGGACCTGCCGCTGGGGGCGCACGCCGTGCCCGGTGTGCTGGCGATGAGCGCCGTGTTCACCGGCCTGCTGGGGTTGGCGCTGGCGCTCACCACCGACCGCGAGGACGGCACCCTGCTGCGCGCCAGGGCCACCCCCGACGGGGTGGTGGGGTACGTCGTCGGCACGGTGCTGGCCAAGGCGGCGTTGACGGTGACCGTGCTGCTGCTCGTGCTCGTGCCGTCGTTCTTCCTGTTCGACGGCCTGGCGCCGGGGCGGGCGTCGACGTGGGTGGCGCTGGCGGGAGTGGTGGCGCTGGGCCTGCTCGCCACCCTGCCGCTGGGCGTCGTCATCGGTGCGGCGGTCGGCGGCACGAGCCGGCTCGGCCTGGTGTCGTTGCCGGTGATGGCGCTGCTGGTGGTGTCGGGCGTGTTCTACCCGATCACCGCCCTGCCGGGGTGGGCGCAGGCGGTGGGCCAGGCGTTCCCGCTGTACTGGTTCGGCCTCGGCCTGCGGTCGGCCCTGCTGCCGGACGCGGCGGCGGCGGTCGAGGTCGGCGGCGGGTGGCGGCCGGTGTGGACCGCCGTGGCGCTCGGGCTGTGGGCCGTGGTCGGGTTCGCCCTGGCGCCGCCGCTGCTGCGCCGGACGACCCGGCGCGAACCGGGTGCGCCGGTCCCCGGGAGGCCGGTCAGCTGAACAGCGTGGCCAGGTCGCCGCGCTGCAACGCCTGGAGCACCCGCCCGGCCCGGGTGCCGGGGCCCGCCGGCACGACCACGCGCACCACGCCGGTCTGGTCGGCGGGCTGCTCGGCCGCCGCACCGGGCAGCAGCCGCGGCCACTCGGGCCGGCCGGTCCGCGCCGTCTCCAGGTTCGTCGCCACGAGGTCGCGCAGCGCGTTCGGGTTCTCGTCGGGTACGCACACCACCTCGACCGCCTCGCCCGCCGGCGTCGCGCGGACCCCGGCGGCGAGCGGCAACCCCGCCTTCGGGCCGGTGATCACCGCCGCCACCACGTCGCCCAGGCACCGGGCCAGCTCACCGGTCATCGGGTCGTCGGCCAGGGTGCGGTCGCCCGGGTCGGCGACCCACCGCAGCGCCTCGCCGCCGGTGCCGTGCCGGACCACCCCCGGCTCGACGCGGACCCGCTGGAACCCGCTCACCACACCGGTCTTCGCCAGCGGGCCGCCCGGCACCACCTCGCCGTCACCGGCGGTGGTCCACGTGCCGGACCGGTCGCGCTCGCCGCCGAGCGCGGTCAGCTTCCCCTCCACGGCGGCCACGTCCACGTCGAGCCGCAGCACCGCCGCCCACGTCGGGGGTTCGCCCACGCGCAGCGCCGACGTGGCCGCCGAGGCGTCGAAGCCGACGACCTCCGCGACCTCCCCCGCCCGCGCGGCGAGGTCCGAGTAGCCGTAGCCGGCCAGCCCGCCGAACCGCTGACCGTCCGCGGCGACCAGCGCGCGCACCGCGGCCACGTCGCCGTACTCGACGTACGCGGTCGACCCGTCGGCGGCCCGCACGCCCGCCAGCGCGCCGAGCAGACCGGTGACGGGTGGCTGCTCGGGCACGTCCGCCTCCGCCGTGCACCCGGCCAGCGCGCACCCGGCCAGCACCGCCGCCACCACCACGCCCGAACGCCTGTTCACCGCTGGGATGGTAGGGCCGCGAACCGTTCCGCACGGTCGTTTCCGGACAACCCGGGCGAAGGCGGTCAGCACCGGCGCACCTCGCCGCCGGTCGAGCACCGCGAACACCACGCGGTCGAAGAAGGGGTTGTCGCCCAACGCGTCGCGGAACGCCCGCGCCACCACGTCCGGGTCGTTGCCGAACACCCCGCAGCCCCACGCGCCGAGCACCAGCACGCGGTGACCGTGCGCGGCGGCGACCCGCAGCACCCGCGAGGCCCGGCGGCGCAGGACGTCCGGCACGGAGTCGAGGTGCCGCGGTTGGCCGCGGGCGAGCGCGGCGCGGTTCGGCGCGGCGGCGGTGAGGAACGAAACCGCGTACGGCTCGGGCAGCAGGTCGCCGCGGTCGTCCCGGAACACCGGCACGCCGGGGGAGTGGATCACGCGGTCGCTGCAGGTCAGCTCGGCGTGCGCGCGGTGGTGCGCGTGGAGGTCGCCCGCCGCGCGCAGGCACGGGTACAGCGCCGAACCGCGCGCCAGGCTCTCCTCCTGCGCCTGCGCGCCGTTGAGGAAACGCCGCCGGGGTTGCGGGCCGAGGCCAACACCAGGCACGCGGCGCGAGCCGGCGGGTGCCGGCCGGCGGCGGGCAAGGGTTATCCGGACCGGGTCGTCGGGGCCGGGTCATCCGGCGGGGATCTCCACCGCGATCTCCTCGCCCAACCGGTAACCGGCCTCCAGTTCCAGCTCGTCGCCGCTCCAGAACCGGCCCGGGTCGTACCAGTTGGCGCGGCGGCCGGCGGGCAGCAGGCCCATCGCCTCGTAGGTCACCGCGACCACCTCGGCGCAGTAGGCCGTCTCCAGGGTGGCCTCCGACGAGCGGCGCAGGTTCGGCAGCCGGCCCCGCAGCCACCGCGTCGCCAGGCGCGCCGTGGACGGGAACGGCGTGCCGTTCAGCCGGGCCACGGTCCTGAGCACGGCGTCGTCCTGCCCGACGGTCGTCGGCAGGTCGAGCTGCCGCAGCCACGCCCGCTGCCCGTACCGGCGCGCCCACACGAGCACGGCCTCGCGCAGGTCGTGCAGCTGCACGCCGCGGTGGTGCGTGCCGGTCCACACGTCCGGCAGCGAGCGGCCCAGCTCGGCGTGCCACATCAGCGGCGGCAGGTCCTCCACCGCCACGGTCATGCCCACGTGGTTCACGGGGCTGTTCGTCGTCACCCGGATCGCGCGGTCGGCGGCCGAACTGCCGCGGAACAGCCACACGTCGCCCGTGCGGGTCAGCTCGACCGCCTCGTCCAGACCGATCTTCGTCCCAGCCATCCCGGTAGCCTAGGCAGATGCGCTGGTGGAAGCTGCTCGGACTGGCCGGTGTCGCGGGTGTCGCCGCGACGGGTGCGGTGATCGCCCGCGCGGAGCGCAAGCGCCGCGCCTACACACCCGAGGAGATCAGGGAACGCCTGCACGCGCGGATCGCCGAAGCGCCTCCCAACCCCTGAGGCGCGCGGCGCCGCGGCGACGGCAACCCGGGAGTTGCCCGGGCGTGCGAACGGGTCTGGGCTGGACCGCATGCGATCCCTGCTCGCCGCCCCGCTGTGCGCGCTCCTCGTCGCACCGCCGGCGCACGCCCACGCCCACCCGGTCCCCGACCTGGACGGGGCGACCATCCCGCAGCTGGTGAGCCGCATGGACGAGGGCACCCTGACCTCGGTCGACCTGACCCGCGCCTACCTGCGGCGCATCGGGACGGTGGACCGCCGGGTCCGGTCCGTGCTGGTGGTGAACCCCGACGCGCTGCGCCAGGCGGCGGAGAGCGACCGCCGTCGGGCCGCCGGGCGCGCGAAGGGCCTGATGGACGGCATCCCCGTGCTGCTCAAGGACAACATCGACACCCGCGCGATGGGGAGCACCGCCGGTTCGCGGGCGCTGCACGTGCCGCCCCGCGACGACGCCGCGCTCGTGACCCGGCTGCGCGAGGCCGGCGCGGTGGTGCTGGGCAAGACCAACCTGTCGGAGTGGGCGAACTTCCGGTCCACCCGGTCGACGTCGGGCTGGTCCGGTGTCGGCGGTCAGACGAACAACCCGTACGTGCTGGACCGCAACCCGTGCGGGTCGTCGTCGGGGGCGGCCGCGGCGGTGGCCGCGTCGCTGGCGCAGGTCGCCGTCGGCACCGAGACCGACGGGTCGATCGTGTGCCCGGCCGGGCAGAACGGCGTGGTCGGCCTGAAGCCCACGCTGGGGCTGGTCAGCGCGGACGGCATCGTGCCGGTCTCGTCGTGGCAGGACACCGCCGGACCGCTGGCGCGGCACGTCGTGGACGCCGCGGTCCTGATGTCCGCGCTGTCCGGCGTCGACCACGTGGCCGCGCTGTCGTCCGCGGGGCTGCGCGGCGCGCGGGTGGGCGTGTGGCGCAAGGCGGGCCGCAACGCCGAGGTCGACCGCGTGGTGAGGTCGGCCGTGGACGCGCTGCGCGCCGCCGGCGCCACCGTCGTCGAGGTCGACCTGCCCCACCAGGACGAGATCGAGGCCACCGAGTTCCCGGCGCTGCTCACCGAGTTCAAGCACGACCTGGAGCGGTACCTCGCGACCCGGCCGGGCGTGCCGAGGACGTTGCGCGAGCTGATCGCGTTCAACGAGGCCGACCCGGTCGAGCTGAGCAGGTTCGGCCAGGAGCTGTTCCTCGAAGCCGTCGACGCCCCGCCGCCGACCGACCCGGTGTACCGGGAGCAGCGCCGCACCGCCACCGCCCTGGCCCGCCGCTCGATCGACGAGACCCTGGCGGCGCACCGGCTCGACGTGATCATGGCCCCGGCCAACGGTCCCGCGTGGAAGACGGGGTACGGCGCGGGTGACGCCTTCGAGATCGGCTCGTCCACCCCGGCGGCGGTGGCGGGCTACCCGAACGCCACCGTCCCGGCGGGTTTCGCGGGTCCGCTGCCGATCGGCGTCTCGTTCATGGCCGGTCACCGCGCCGACGCCGCGGTCCTGGGCTTCGCCGCCGCGTTCGAGCGGTCGACGCGCGCCCGCGGCGCCCCGACCTACCTGCCGACCACGCCGTAGGCGCGGCTACCTGGACTCGACCCGGCCGAGCGCGCCGGGCCCGGTCGTCAGCGCGTCGCACGCCTGCTGCCACGCGGGGTCGCCGGGGTGCAGCTCGCTGCGCAGGTAGGCGGCGGTGAGCCGCTGGACCGCGGCCACCCGCGCGGGGTCCTCGTCCGTGGTCTCGGCGACGTCGTACCCGGAGACGCCGCCGAGCCCGTGCCCCGCGCCGAACAGGGTGAGCAGCGCCTTGCGGCCGGGGGAGAGGTGGTACGGGTCGGTGTGCCACTCCGGGCCCCGGACCGTCAGGTGGGCGGAGGCGTCCTCGTCGCCGGCGACCACGAGCGCGGGCGTGCCCATCGTGGTGAAGTCGGTGGTGGCGAAGAACGGGTAGCGCTCCGCCGTGGACTCCGTCAGGGCGTCACCGCCCCGGCCTGGTGCGGCGAGCAGCACGCCCGCCGTGATGCGGGGGTCGGCCAGGTCCACCTCGGCGCCGTCGACCGGGTCGGTGAGCCGCGCGCCCAGCAGCAGGCTCGCGGTGTGCCCGCCCATCGAGTGCCCGGCCACCGCGACCCTGCTCCGGTCCAGGCGCCCGAGGAGCTGCGGGACGGCGGCCTCCACCTCGTCGAGCCGGTCGAGGACGCGCGTCATGTCCTCGGCGCGCGACCGCCAGAACAGCGGGGCCTCCGGGTGGTCCCCCAGGTCCAGCGTCCGCGAACTCAGGTGGGTCGGCTGGATGACGGCGAACCCGCTCGCCGCCCAGTGGTGGGCGAGCGGTGCGTAGCCGTTCAGCGAGGACAGGTGGTTCGAGGGTCCGTGGCCGTGCGACAGCAGGACGACCGGCAGCCCGTCCCCGGTCACCGGTGCGGAGACGCGCAGTTGCAGGTCCACGGCCCGGTCGGGGGTCGGCAGCGTCACCGGGGCGACCGAGAGCACGGGGGTGGGGTTTCGGCTCATGGTGTTCCTTCCGCGAGCGCCCGCCTTAAGCGGAGCGTTGTTCCGAAAACATACGGAGCGCTGTTCCGCTTTGTCAATCGCTACCTCCTCGTCCCGCCGGGGATGCGCAGCCCTGCCTCCGGTGGGAGGTTGGGGGCATGGTCGTCGTGGTGCTGGGAACCGGGTTGTTGGGCGCCGGCATGGCGCGGAGCCTGCTGCGTGCCGGGCTGGACGTGGTCGTGTGGAACCGCAGCCCCGAGAGGGCGCGGGCGCTGGCCGCCGACGGCGCCACGGTCGTCGAGGACGCCGGTGAGGCGGTGACCGACGCGGACGTCGTGATCACCGTGCTGTTCGACCTGTCGGCGACCGCCGAGGTGATGGTGGACGCGCTGCCCCGCCTGCGCGACGACGCGGTGTGGGTGCAGTGCGGCACGGTCGGCGTCGAGGGAGCCGAGCGGCTGGCCGAACTCGCCGCCACCAAGGGCGTCGGCTTCGTGGACGCGCCCGTGCTCGGCACCCGCCAACCCGCCGAGCGGGGGACGCTGACCGTCCTGGCGGCCGGGGCGCCCGACGCGCGGGACGCGGTGGCGCCCGTGTTCGAGGCCATCGGCTCGCGCACGGTGTGGGTCGGCGACCACCCGGGCGACGGCCAGCGGCTCAAGCTCGTGGCCAACTCCTGGGTCCTGTCGATCACCGCCGCCGCGGCGCAGGCGGTCGCCCTCGCGCGCGGCCTGGGCCTGGACCCCGCGGCGTTCCTCGACGCCATCCGGGGCGGCGCCGTGGACAGCGCCTACGCGCACGTCAAGGGCGAGGCGATGATCGACGGCGTGTTCGAGCCGCCGTCGTTCGGCCTCGACGGCGCGCTGAAGGACGCGGGGCTCATCGCCGACGCGCTGGCGTCGGCCGGCGTCGACGACCGGCTCATGCGGCTGCTCCGGGAGTACTACGCCGCCGCCGCCGGCGACGAGGACGAGGACATGGCCGCGGTCGTCCGGGCGTTCGACGCCCGAACGCCCTGATCCCCGATGTTCGGGACCACCGTCGTACCGGGTACCAGCAGGGAGGAGCGCGGGTCCGAGGAGGCTGTTGGTGGGAACCGGTGGGGTGGTCGCGGCCGTGGCGGTGGCCGGTGCGGTGGCGGCGGGCGCGGGCGGGCTCGCGGCCCCCGACGACCCGGACCAGGTGTGGCGCGACAACGGGCTGCGCGTCGTGGACCGGGCGACCCGGGAGGACGCCGACTGCGCGGCGCACTCGTTCGGGCAGGTCCAGGAGCTGCTGACGGCGACGCCGTGCGTCGTGCTCGACCGGATGCTGTTCACCCTGACCGACGACGAGGGCGGCACGATCCTGGTGTCCGTCGCGTGGGTCGAGTTCGACGACCGGGCGAAGGCGCGCGAGTTCAAGCGCGTCGAGGACGTCCACGGCACCGGTGACATCCGCCCGCTGCCCGGCGCGCTGCTGCGCGTGGACGACGTGCCGTTCACCGCGCTGAACTACGACTCCGACACGCTCGACGGCACCACCGTCGTGGTCGCCGAGACCGAGCTGCTGACGGGCGGCTTCACCGTCGACTACCTCGACGGGATCGCCGCCCTCGCCGTGGACACCCCGCGCCCCTCCTAGGCCGCGCAGGTGGCGAGGGCCCGCTCCAGCGCGCCCCGCTCGGCGGCCGTCACGCTCAGCCCGTACTCCGCCTTCACCGTGACGTAGACCCGCCCGTACTGGCAGGCGAACGCGCCGTTCGGCGGCATCCACTCGTCCGGCGTCTGGTCGCCCTTCGACTGGTTGACCCCGCCCTGCACGGCGAGCAGGTTGCGCAGGTCGTTCGCCGCCGCCACCCGCCGCTCCCGGGGCCACGCCGCCGCGCCGCTGCGCCACATCTCGGCCAGCGGCACCACGTGGTCGATCTGGATCTTCGACACGGTCGTCACGGTGTCACCGGTGTAGGGGTCGAGCAGCGAGCCGGACTCGACCGCGCACCGGCCCTCCTTGCGCCGCACGTCGGTCAGGTCGCGGGCCAGGACCTGGCTGCGCTGGTCGCAGCCGTCGCCGTCCACGTCCTCCCACGGCCGCCCGAACACGCACCCCGCGCCGTTGTCGCAGTCCCGCGCGTAGCCGCTCATCCGGCCGGGCTCGGCCACCGCCAGCCGCGTCAGCAGGGTCCGCGCGGTCGGGCCGTCGACGGTGCCCTCGGGCACCCGGTCCACCGTGGTGCCGCCACCGGCCGCGGGCAGCGAGCCCACGACGTCGCACCCGGTCAGCAGCAGGAGCAGCGCGGCCAAGGCCGCCGTGGTCCGCCTGAGCATCGCCCGTCCTCCAGTCGTCGTGCCCGGCCCCTACCCGTGGCCGCGTTCCGGGAAACCCGCTGCGACCTGCGGCGGAGGCACGTGCCGCCGGGTGGCGGTACCCGACGGCGGGACCCTGCGGCACTCGGCCCACCCGGTCGGCGGGCCGCGCCCGTCGCCGGCCGACCCGCCCACCGGACCCGGCACCCGGACGGGTGGCTCCGAGTGTGTGAAACCGAACTCACTTGTTTGAAGGACGTCCGTACGGGTTACCCCGGATCGCGTCGGTCACCACGGCGCGGTTGTCGGCCTTCGGGGGTGCTCACGTGGACTGGGAGTTCGACGAGAACGAGATCCGCGCCCTGCACGCGTACGTCACCCAGGTGACGCGCGCACTGGGGCTTCGGGGTGATTCCTTCTTCGTGCAGGCAGGCAGCGCCTACCTGGCGCTCGACGGCCGGCTGCCGGGCTTCCCGGACCGCGACGTCGCCCTCCTCTGGGACGAGGCGCGCGGCTGGGCCGTGGCGGTCGAGAGCGACAGCGCCGAGCCGCCGTTCGTCCTGTCCCGCCTGCGCGGCCCGGTGCGCCCGGACCCGTCCGCCGTGGCCCGCTGGGTGGACGGCCTGGCCCTGACCACCGACGAGGACCTCCTCGCCGCCAGCTGACCCCGCGAGAGTCCAACGCCCAGGCCGCGAGAGTCCAACGCCAGGTGCCGGGAGTTCTTCACTCACGAGTCGACAACTCGAAGGTCCTGGACGTAGAACTCGGCCGGCCTGAGCGTCGGACTCTCGCGACCCGGGTGTGGGACTCTCGGGTCAGCGGGGCAGTTCGCCCAGGTAGGCCTGGGTCTCGTCGAGCAGGGCGCGCACGCCCTGGATGAAGCTGCCCTTGCTGTGCAGCGCCCGGTGCAGCTGCTCGACCTCCTCGGCCGACGCGCTGGTGAACATCAGCGTCTCCGTCATCTCCAGCCTCCGGTTCACCGAACCGACGGCACTGCGCCACCGGTGCAGGAGGTCGATCAGCTCGGCGTCCCGACGCGGGCTCAACGCCCCCGACGAGAACGCCGAGTCGACCGCCGACTGGATCAACCGCGGGTAGAGCCGCCTGCCGGGCGTGGTCGCGGCGCCGAACTCCCCGCCGTCGAGCGTCTCCCGGTTGCGGGCCATCTCCAGCCTGATGGACCCGATGGCCTGCTCGCGCTGCTCGCGCTGCGCCGCCCAGCGCTCGGCGAAGATGCCGGTGATGCCCGCGAGCAGCGCCAGCGAGTTCACGGCGGGCTCCCACCGCTCCCCGGGCGGCGACACGACCAGCCACGACACGCCCAGCGCCATCGCCACCGCGAGCGCGCCGAACGTGAGCGCGGTGATGACGACCCTGGTCATCGGCGGCTCAGTGCTCCCAGATGTCGCGGGCACGACTGCCCGACCCGGACGTCGCCGGTTCGTCCGGCCCACCCGGTGCGAGCAGCAGCAGGTCCATGCCGAACCCCTGCGCCGAGCGCGGCACCGGGAAGTCGGAGTGCGTGCCGACGACCTTGCGCATCCCGGCCGCGCCCACCACCCCGTCCAACGCCTTCCGCGCGTACTTGCGGGTCAGGTACAGGCGGATGGTGTCCCGGTCCGGGAACGGCACGCGCGTGCGGTCGGGCAGCATCATCATGATGTCGCCGCCCGTCCCGTTCTGGTACACGACCTTCACCTTCAACGCCCGGTCGCCCTCGACCGCGCCCCGGAACTGCACCGCGTCCAGCGTGATCGTCAGGTCCGTGTTGTGCATCAACGCGCTGGTCGCGAACTCGCGGTAGGCACGGCTGCGCGCGTACTCCTCGACCGCGTCCTGGGCGAGTTCGTCGGACAGCGCGTCGGTGGTGGCGACCTCCAGCAGGAACAGGTCCTGCGGCCGGACCAACCCGGTGAGGCCCGCGAGCAGTTCGGCGTCGTGGTCGAAGTTCGCCATCGTGTTGCCCAGCAGGGAGTACAGCACGGGCTCGTCGCCGACCATCCGGTGCACGAGGTCGCGGAACTCGGCCAGGTTCTCCGGGATCGAGAAGTCCAGCTGCACCGGCACCACCCGGTGCCCGCGCACGCGCAGCCCGTGCGTGGCCTGCTGGGTGCCCAGCCGCAGCATCTCCGAGCTCATGTCGACCGGCACGTACAGCAGGTCGGGGTTGTGGTCGAGCAGGTGGTCCAGCACGAGCCGGTCCTTGTGGCCGGTGCCGACGCCGAAGCTCACGTGGTGGAAGCCCGAGCCGACCTTGCCGCGCACCCGGCTCCACCGGCGCGTGAACGAGTCCAGGCTCTGCTTCATCACCAGGTAGAACGGGTCGGCGCAGGCGTGCGCCCAGGCGATCGTGGGCCCGATGCCCCAGTAGGCGTAACCCGACGTGATCTGCTTGCCGTCGCCGGTCGTGGACGGCTTGCCGAGCAGGTCGCTGGTCAACGCCGCCAGCTTGTCCCGCTGGTCCTCGCCGACCAGCACCAGCGACCACGCGAAGTCCGATTCGTCGATGGCCTTGGCGAGGTCGCCGACCAGTCGCCCCTCGCTCGCCGTCACTCGGCCTCCCCCGCGTCGCCCACCGGCAGCCTACCGATCACCACCGACGCCGGCCGGGGAAACGCCGGGGGCACCCCGCCACCGTGAGGTCCGCCGGTCCGTCACCGAGGTGTCCCGCCCGCTCCCCGCCGTTCCCACGGCGAAAAAGTGGGGTCGCAGGCTCCTCGCCTACGACCCCGTGGGTGGGAGACCTCCGGGCGTCACCCGCTGACCGGCTGGAGGACTCGGCCGGACGCCGTGAGGTGTTCCCAGGTGCGGCCGCGCTGGCTGGACGGGGCCGAACCGTCCGCCGTGCACACCGGGTAGACCAGACCGTAGGGGGTTGGCTGGTCGAACTCGTCGCCGCTGACGACATCCACCAGATCACGCACGTGCGCCATCACGACCTCCCGACCGGTGAAGTGAAGGTACCCATGTCTCGCTCCTCGTCGAACGAACCGGGTGGGGAGCCACGGAATACCCGAGCGTCAGTTCGAATATGCCCGAAACGCTGCTGCAACAGAGTGAATCGTCACGAAGTTCCCGCTCCGCGGGCGCACACCGGAGCCGTCGGTCGCGGTGGTGGCCGCGCCCGGCGGCGCGTCCCGGACCCCGGCCACCGCACCGGGTCCGGTTGTCCACACAGGACGGTTCCGCGCGGAGGGGGCAGGGAGGGGCCGGAGGAGGGTGGTGCGGTCCGCGCCCGGTCGGGTCACGTGGAGGTAGCCGGTGGTCGGGCTCTGGACGGCGCAGCGGTGACGGCGTGGCCGGCCCGCGTCCCGCACCCCGGAGGTCGCCGAGAACCGGTACGCCGCGGACGCGGCGAGCGCGGCCGGCGGCGACAGGTCGACCACGTCCCCGCCGCCGGCGGCGATCACGTTGGCGGGCACGGCCGCGCCGTCCGACAACCGGGTCGGCCACACCGGGGACGACGACAGCGTCAGCCGCCCGTCGGTCACCGTGACCACGCGGCTCGCGGTGGCGGTGCCCGCGTCGCCGACGGCGACCGTGACGCGGTACGAACCGGCCGGCACGGCGATCTCCCGGCTGCCCGGTGCCGGCACGCCGGGCGACGTGGCCGGCGGCGAGCGTTCGCACGACGGCCCCCTGGTGGCGGAATGGTCCGCGTCGTGGACCGCCCTGTCGGGCCGACCGCCCAAGGGCGGTCGGCCCGCGCGCCGCGCTGCGGGGCCCCGAAGGGCCGACAGGTGTAGCCGATCGGCTTGTTGTCGTCGTGTGACCAGGCGCTTACGGTCGGTTGACGCCCTGGTCGACGAAGCCCTGTGGAGGTCCTCGGTGTCGAGGAAACGAGTCTGCGCCGCGGTCGGCGCCCTGCTGCTGGCCGGCGCCGCGCTGGCCACCACGCCCGTCACCGCCGGCGCCGCGGACGACCGGCCCACCGCCGTCGTGTCGCTCGGCGACAGCGCCATGTCCGGCGAGGGGGCCGGGTCCTACGAGTCCGGCACCGAGGGCCAGAACGGCAACTGGTGCCACCGCTCCACCCAGGCCATGGTCCACAAGACGCAGCTCGCCTCGCGGACGTTCAACCTCGCCTGCTCCGGGGCGGACTCGGCGAACGTGTCGCTGGCCGACACCGTGCACTACACCGAGGGCTCCCAGGCGCGTCGGCTGATCGACATCGCCCGCCAGTTCCGCGTCACCACCGTGGTCGTGCAGGTCGGCGCCAACGACGACGTGCGGTTCGCCGACACCATGGTCGACTGCGTCGCCGCGTGGGTGAACCCGTTCGGCGCGAGCTGCCGCTCGAAGCTGGAGCGCGAGTGGCCCGGCCGGCTCGCCGCGATGGCGCCGAAGGTGGAGCGGGCGCTGGCCGACGTGCGCACCGCCATGACCACCGCCGGCTACGCCCACTCCTCCTACGACCTGATCCTCACCTCGTACGCCTCGCCGGTGACGGAGAAGATGGACAAGATCCTGCACGGCCCGCAGGGCTGCCCGCTGCGGCTCGCCGACGCCCAGTACGGCCGCACGGTCGCCGTGCCGCAGTTCAACGAGGCGCTGCGCGGCGTGGCCGCCCGGTCCGGCGTGAAGTTCCTGGACTTCTCCCGTGCCACCGAGAACCGCGAGGCGTGCAGCAAGGGCGGCACGACGAGCGGCGAGTGGCAGCGGCGGCTCACCGTCGACCCGCACGCGCTCGTGACCGGCGGCCTCGACGCCATCGGCCTCCACCTCGCGCAGCAGTCGTTCCACCCGAACGCCGCCGCGCACGCCCAGCTCGGTCGCTGCATCACCGAGTTCGTCAACGGCGGCGCCGGTTCGGCGCGCTGCCTGGAAGGGGCGGACGGCAACCTGCACGCCGTCGCCTGACCGGTAGGCGCCGGCACCCACCAGCGGAAACCGCCTTCCCGCCCCCGGGCCGGAGGGCGGTTTCCGCTTTCCGTGCAACCCCGTCCGGGGTGCGGGCGTCCTGTGGGTAAGTTGGCCCGACCGGATAGTGGGGATCTGCTGTGGGGGGACCGGTGTCTCGCACGAACGCATTCGCCCGCGCGGGAGGGCCGGCGGCGGCCGTGCTCACCGCCGCGCTGGCCACCGCCTGCACGTCGACGGGCGGCGCGCCGCTCGACCCCGGTCTCGCGCCGCGCGACACCGTGCAGACCACGGCCAAGCCGACCAGGCAGGACCTGTCGAACGAGGTCAGCCTGACCGGCAAGGTCACCATGAACCCGGTCTTCGGCATCGTGGCCCCGGTCGCGGGGCAGGTGCGCTACCTGACCCTGCCCGAGGTGACCGGCACGCCGACCAAGCCCACCCGGTTCGCCACCGTGTGGCTCGACGGCAAGCCCACCAACGTGGACGTGCCCGCCGGCGCGGTGTTCGGCGGGCGGCTCGTGGACGACCGCGCCACGGTGACGGCGGGCATGCCGATCGCGTCGGCCAAGCACGGCGGCTACGGCATCGTCGCCGACATCAGCGGCGAGCAGGCGTACCGGATCGCCGACGCCGCGCAGGGCGTCGTGCAGGCGCAGATCAAGAACGGCCCGGGTCCGTTCCCGTGCGCGCTGCTCGGCACGATCGCCGCGCTGCCCGGCGGCACCGTGCCCGCCGAACCGCCCCCGCCGCGGCAGGAGCAGGGGACGAAGCCCGGCGAGACCGCCGTGCCCGGCCCGCCGCAGCGGCAGGAGCAGCCGCCCGACACCCCGTCGTCCGAGCCCACCGGCCTGCGGCTGGTGTGCACCGCGCCCGCCGACGTCACGCTCATCAACGGCGCCGCCGCCACCCTCGAACTCGTCACCGCCACCGCGGCGAACGCGCTCGTCGTGCCGGTCGAGGCGGTCGCGGGCGGCCAGGGCAAGGGCAAGGTCGACGTGGTCGGCGCGGACGGCCGCCGGGAGACCAGGGACGTCGAACTCGGCCTGACCGACGGCAAGGTCGTCGAGGTCCGGTCCGGGCTCACCGGCGACGAGACGCTGGCCGTGCCCGGTCCGAACCTGCCGCCGGCCGAGCCGGCCCAGGGCAACCCCGAAGCGGGCGACAGGTGATCCCGGCGCCGCCGCCGCAGCCGCTGATCCGGCTCACCGGCCTCACGAAGACGTTGAAGGGCCAGGAGGAGCCGCGCGCCATCCTGGCGGGCGTCGACCTGACCGTGCACGCGGGCGACAGCGTCGCCATCCTCGGCCGCTCCGGCTCCGGCAAGAGCACCCTGCTCAGCCTGATCGGGCTGTTCGACCGCGCCGACGGCGGCCAGTACCTGCTGGGGGAGCGGGACATCACGCGCCTGCCCGAGCGCAAGGCCGCCGCGCTGCGCAGCGCCGAGTTCGGGTTCGTGTTCCAGCGCTTCTTCCTGCTCAAGCACCTGACGGCGGCGCAGAACGTCGCCATGGCCCTGGTCAACGGGCAGGGCTGGCTGCCGCGCCGCAAGCGCAGGGCCAAGGTCATGGCGGCCCTGGAGCGCGTCGGCGTCGCGCACCTGGCCAAGCACAAGCCGCCCCGGCTGTCCGGCGGCGAGCAGCAGCGCGTCGCCATCGCGCGGGCGCTGGTGCGCGAACCGCGCGTGCTGCTCGCCGACGAGCCGACCGGCGCCCTGGACACCGACACCGGCAACCTCGTCGTGGAGGTGCTGCGCTCCACCACCGAGCAGGGGTGCGGGCTGGTGCTCGTGACGCACGACCACGACCACGCCGCCAAGATGGGCCGCGTGTTCCACCTGTCCGACGGCCTGCTGCACCAGGGCTCGGCCTCGGCGCGGGTGGTCGTGTGATCGGGCTGTCCGGCCGGCTGCGGTCCTCGCTCGTCATCGGCGGGCAGGGGATCAGGGCCCGCAAGATGCGCACGTTCCTGTCCATGGTCAGCCTGTTCCTCGGCGTGCTCGCGGTCGTGGTGGTGCAGGCGGGCGCGGAGATCGCCAACCGGGCGCTGCTCGCGGACGTCGAGCTGTCCACGGGCAAGGACGGCACCCGGCAGATGTACCTGTCGCCCGAGGGGCGCGCCGTGCCCGTGGCGCTGGAGGTGCTGGCGGGGCGCACCGACGCGGTCGCGATGACCAGCGTGCAGGCGTTCATCGGCGAACCCGGCGTCAAGCCGATCAACGAGGGCGGCGGGCCGGTCGACGGACCGTCCTGGGGCGGTGGCGAGAGGACGTGCGACGCGTCCGGCTGCTACGTGGTCGACGACGGCTCCGCGGGCGCGCCGCCCGGCCAGGCCATCGAGCTGGAACTGGTGGGCCTGACCGGCGACGTCCGGCAGTTCCGGCCGTTCCGCACCGTGCAGGGGGAGTGGCTGGAGTTCGGCGGCGCCCCGTCGATGGCGCCCCGGCTCGTGCTGAACGAGGCGGCGGCGGAGGCGTTCACCCGGTACCGCGTGCCGGCCGAGCTGCACGTCCGGGGCGCCGCCCACAACCCGACCCCCGTGTTCACCGGTGTGGTCGCGAACGGCGACGACCGGCCCGTGGCGTACGTGCGGTCCGACGAGCTGCTGAACTGGCTGCCCGTGGACAGCGTCACCGGGTCCCGCTTCGGGCCGGGGCTCCAGGTGCTGATGTCGCCGACGTCCACCGAGGCGGAGCACGTGCTGCGGGCCAGGCTCGTCGCGGCGGGCACGCCGGAGGACGACCTGCACGTCAACACGATCGAGGTGCTGGAGCGGATGTCCACGGAGCTGGCGCTGATGCGCTGGATCTTCCTGGGCATGGCGGCGCTCGTGCTGCTGATCGGCGTGGCGGGCATCCTCAACGTCGGGCTGGCGACCGTGGGCGAGCGGGTCGAGGAGTTCGCCCTGCGCCGGGCCGTGGGCACGCCCCGGTTGCTGCTGGCCGGAATCGTGCTGGCGGAGACCCTGCTGACGGGCCTGCTGACGGCGGCCCTGGCCATCGGCGCGGGCGTGCTCGGCCTGAAGGTGGCGCTGCCCCTGTTCGGGTCCCGCTTCCCGTCGCTGGAGGGCGTCGACTTCCCGTGGCAGGCGGGCGTGGCGGGCGTGGTGGCCGGGCTGGTGGCCGGTGTGCTGGGCGGGCTGATCCCCGCGCTGCGGGCGGCCCGCATCCCGATCGCGACGGTGATGCGGGCCTGACGGCACCAGGTTCCGGCGTGCCCGATCCCGGCGTGCCCGATCCCGACGGCAGGGTCAGCCGGGCGTCACGGCCCGCCACGGGGCGACGCCCAGTCGGCCCGTGCTGCCGAGGTCGATGCTGTTCGGCCCCTCCTCGTCGGCGAGGGCGAACACCTCGGCGGCGATGTCCGAGGCCGCCGTGATGCGCAGGTGCGTGCCGACCGCCGGCGGTGCGGTGGTGTCGTCGTAGGTGTTGCGCCACAGCACGGCGGTGGTCGCGTACTCGCCCGGGTGGATCGTGACGGGCTGCGGCATCGCGTCGAAGGACTCGACGCTGGAGATGCCGAACGAGCCCCGGCCGACCACCACCGGGAGCACGGCGCCGGTGTCGTCGAGCACCTCGATCGCCGGGTAGCCGTCCAGGGTCAGCGGCTGGGTGCCGCAGTTGGTGGCCCGGATGCCCAGGGTGCGCAGGCCCATCGCGGCGTCCCGCTCGCCCAGCGAGTAGCGCAGCAGGCCCGCGGTGCACGGGGCGCCCGACGACGAGGTGCGCGATGACGGGGTGCCCGACGAGGGGTCGACCGGTGAGGGGCTGGCCGGTGGTGGGGCCGGCCGGTCCACCGAGGGCGTCGTCGGTGTCCTCGGGGCGGGGATCTCCGGCGGCGGAGTGGTGCACGACGTGAGCAACAACAGCAGCGCGGCGACAATGATGCGGGGCACGTCCCGATAGTGGCACAGGAATGGGAGTTGCCGGGCCGCGCATTCCCCGGCTAAGGTCGTCCCGTGACTGCCGGGTCGGCCTTGAGCCACGAGCGAGAGAGTCACCCGGCCGCGGAGTGACCGCCGGGTGGGCCCGCGGCCCGCCCCGTTCCCCCTTGGGTTTCCACGTCTTCGCACGTGACGCACCCGCCTCTTCATCGCGTCCCCGACGCACGTCCGCGTCCCCGACGCGCCACCACGGGCGCAGTGCTGCCCGCGGATCTCCGCACAACCTCCACGGAAAATCGCGGGAACATTCACCCGCGGTTCTGCCGTCATGCCCGAAAAACGTCCTCAGGGGAGCGCACGAATGGATTTCAACCAACAGGTCATCGACGAGTTCCGCGCGAACGGGGGCCGCGTCGGCGGTCCTTTCGAAGGGGGCAGGCTCGTCCTGCTCACCACGACGGGGGCGCGCACCGGCGCCCGCCACACGACGCCCGTCGGCTACCTGCCCGACGGTGACCGCATCCTCGTCATCGCCTCGGCGGGCGGGTCGCCGCGCCACCCCGACTGGTTCCGCAACCTGCGCGCGAACCCCGTCGTGCAGGTCGAGGACGGGGTGTTCACCTACGACGCGAAGGCCACCGTGCTGGAGGGCGCGGAGCGCGACGCCGTCTGGGCCCGCGCGGTCGAGGCGGACCCGGGGTGGGCGCGCTACCAGGAGCAGACGAGCCGGGTCATCCCGGTGGTGGCGCTGGAGCAGGTGGCCGGCGGCCCGCCGAACGCGTCGAGCATGGGGGAGGCGCTGAAGCTGCTGCACGACGCCTTCCGCCGCGAGTTGCGGACGATCCGCCGCGAGGTGGCGGAGAGCGGCGGCACGTTGGGCGCGCAGCTGAAGGTCAACTGCCTGACCGCGTGCCAGGGCCTGAGGTTCCACCACACGTCCGAGGACAACGGCGTGTTCCCGGCGCTGGAGCAGCGCTTCCCGGAGCTGGACCCGGTCCTCGCCCGGCTGCGCGAGGAGCACGTCCACCTGGCGGCCCTGCTCGCCGAGCTCCAGGCGACGCTGGAGCGCGGCGACGTGGCGACCCTGCGGCGGGACGTCGACCGGCTGGTGACCGACCTGGAGGCGCACCTGGACTACGAGGAGGAGCAGTTGGTGCCACTCCTCGACGTCTGAGCCACCCCTCGCCGGCCCGGGCGGGCCCGGGCCGGCCGGCTCCGTCGCCGACCGGCACGTGCTGCTTGGCGTGCACCGCGCCCGAGTGGTGGCGGACCGGCAGGTGGGGGCGGCGGAACCGGTGCCCTCGTCCCACGAGGTGCGGGTCGCGAACGCACGACTCGCGGGTCCTGAACGCACGACTCGCGGGTCCTGAACGCACGACTCGCGCGAGTCGTAAGGCCAGGCCCCGCGAGTCGTGCGTTCGCCACCCCTGTGTCGTGCGTTCAGGACCCGCGCGTCAGGGGGGCGGGCTTGTGCCGGGCGCTAGGGTCCCGGCATGTCGCGTGGCGCCGTGGCCGTGGTGGCGGTCGTGCTCCTGGCCGCCGGCTGCGGCGTGCCCGTCGCCGGTGGGCCCCTGCCGACCTTGGCCTCGTTGCCCGACCCGACCACAGGTGCGAGCCCCGCGTCCGCCCCGGTGACGACGACGGCCGCGTCCACGACCACCACCGCCGGGCCCGAACCGGCCACGGCGGGCAACCCGGCGGGCAACGCGGTCGTGCCACCCGAGGCCGCCGCCGTCGACACCGCGGAGCCCACCCGCGTGATCGGCACCGGCACGCCGGCGAGCTGCACGTCCGACGCCGTCGTGGCGGCGGTCGCGGCCGGGGGCGTCATCGCGTTCGACTGCGGCCCGGACCCGGTCACCATCGACATGACCGCCACCGCGAAGGTGCGCAACGACACCGGTCCCCGGACCGTGCTCGACGGCGGCGGACTGGTCACGCTCAGCGGTTCCGGCCGACACCGGATCGTCTACCAGAACACGTGCGACCGCGCGCAGGGCATCACCACGTCGCACTGCCAGGACCAGGACCACCCGCACCTGGTCATCCAGAACATCACGCTCGCCGACGGCGACTCGGCTGGCGACTCGACCGGCGACTCGGCCGGCGGCGACACCGGAGGCGGCGGTGGCGGCGCGGTGTTCGTGCGCGGCGGACGCGTGAAGGTCGTCAACACCACGTTCCGCGACAACCGCTGCGATCCCGCCGGCCCCGACCTCGGCGGTGCCGGGATGCGCGTGCTCAGCCAGTTCCGGGGTGCCCCGGTCTACGTCGTGTCCAGCACGTTCGAAGGCGGCAGGTGCGCCAACGGCGGCGCGCTCAGCGGCATCGGCGTCTCGTGGGTCGTGCTGAACAGCGTCCTGCGCGGCAACTCCGCCATCGGCCACGGCGCGAACCCGGCCCGCGCGGGCACACCGGGCGGCGGCAGCGGCGGCGCGATCTACGCCGACGGCAACGAGTTCACCGTGCGCATCGCGGGCAGCGTCGTGGAGGACAACGAGGCGGCCGAGGGCGGCGGCGCGGTGTTCTTCGTCAGCAACGACCGCACCGGCACGCTGCGCGTCGAGGGGTCCGTACTGCGCCGCAACCCGAGTGCCGGGTTCGAGACCCCCGGCTACAAGGGGATCTTCTTCCTCGGCGCGGCCACGCCGTCGGTCAGCGGCTCGACGATCCAGTAGCGGCCCGGGCAACGGCCCGCGCCGGCGATCGGCCGGGAAGAGCCGGAAGGCGTGCGGCGATCGGGGACCGCACCGGAAGAACTCCCGTCGATCGTCGGATTGTGAGCAGCCCGTTCGCCGTTCACGATGAGCGCGCCGGCAGAGGGGCCGGCTGGAAGTCCCTGCGAACTCGACGTCCGGCCACCCTGCGAGCTCGACCCCGGCCGGGCGCGGGAAGGAACACCGTGCGCACTGGTACGAGAAAGGCGCTCGCCCTGGTCGTGGGCGTCGCCGCCACCCTGGCCGCCGCGGGTCAGGCGCTCGCCGCACCGCCGCCGCCCGACGGGGGCGGTCTCACGCCCCAGGTCGTCGGCGGCACCCGGGCCGCCCAGGGCGAGTTCCCCTGGATGGTCCGCCTGTCGATGGGCTGCGGCGGCTCGATGCTGACCGACCAGCTCGTGCTCACCGCCGCGCACTGCGTCACCCGCACCGGCAACAACACCTCGATCACCGCCACCTACGGCTCGGTCGACCTCCAGAGCAGCAGCCGGATCACCCGCACGTCCACCTACGTGCACCGCTCGCCCACCTACAACACCTCCACCGGTGGCGACTGGGCGATCATCAAGCTGGCCGGCCCCATCAGCGGAGCCTCCCTGCTGCCGATCGCCACCACGAACGCCTACAACACCGGCGTGTTCACCGTGGCCGGCTGGGGCGCGACCAGCGAGGGCGGCGGCCAGTCCCGCTACCTGCTCAAGGCGAACGTCGACTACGTCGACGACACCACCTGCAAGAACTCCGACCCGTACTACTCCGACCTGATCCCGGCGGCCGAGCTGTGCGCCGGCCTGCCGCAGGGCGGCGTGGACACCTGCCAGGGCGACTCGGGCGGCCCCATGTTCCGGCGCGACAACGCGGGCGCGTGGGTGCAGGTCGGCATCGTCAGCCACGGCAACGGGTGCGCGCGACCGGACAACCCGGGTGTCTACACCGAGGTCAGCACGTTCGCGGCGGCCATCAACCAGGCCAAGGCCGACCTCGGCGGCGGCACCAACCCGCCGATCGGCAAGGTCTTCGAGAACACCGCCGACGTGACCATCCCGGACGCCGGCGCGGCCGTCTACAGCGACGTCACCGTCAGCGGTGTCGCGGGCAACGCGCCGGCCGCGCTCGCGGTGGGCGTGAACATCGTGCACAGCTACAGCGGCGACGTGGTGGTCGACCTGGTCGCGCCGGACGGCTCCACCTACCGGCTGAAGAACTCCAGCGGTTCCAGCACGCCGAACGTGAGCACCACGTACACCGTGAACGCGTCCTCCGAGGTCGCCAACGGCACGTGGCGGCTCAAGGTGCAGGACGTCTACCGCGCCGACACGGGTTACATCAACTCGTGGAAGCTGACGTTCTGACCGGTCGGTGAGGACCGGGTCGGTGGCGGTCGGGAGGTCCGCCCGCCACCGACACGCTCGGTCACCGATTCCGACGAACGGCCACCGGCCCGCAACGGTTGCCCATCCGCCCGCGATGTACCCACCGATCGCACGGTGAGGGGTGGGAGCCGGATGGAGCGCAAGGCCGAGGTCGAGGACCGGTTACGGCGACTGGCCGCGGGGTTCGCCGGGTACGCGGACGCCTACGACCGGTCGACGCCGGCCACCAGCGCCCAGGCCGGGGCGCACCGCGAGGCGATCGCGCTGCGCCGGGCCGCCGGCGGCGTCGAGGCGGCGCTCGACGACCTCGGGTTCGTCACCGCGCTGCACCGCACCCTGGTCGCCTGGAAGATCGGCACGCGGGGTTCGCGCCTGGTGTCCCCGCCGGAGTTCTTCGAGGCCCTCCAGGTGGCCAAGTCCGGCATCGTCGCCCTGGAGCGGTACGCCATCGACGACCACGACGCCCCCGAGGACGTCGCCGACCGCGTCTGGCAGGTGATCGAGGGGCTCGGCGTGGTGGTCAACAAGTCGAAGCTGGTGGCGGGCACCAAGACGCTGCACCACGTGCTGCCGGACCTCGTCGTGCCGCTGGACCGCGACTGGACCGGCTCGTTCTTCCGGCTGCACGCCCCCGACTGGCAGTACAACCAGCAGCGCACCTACCGCTGGGTGCACGACCGGTTCGCCGCGCTCGCCCGCCGGGTGAACCCGCAGCAGCACGTGACGGGGCGCGGGTGGCGGACCAGCCGCACGAAGGTGCTCGACAACGCGATGATCGCGTTCTGCCGGCGGGACGGGCGCGACCCGGTGCCCCCCGACGCGCCGGTGCGCGCGGTGTCGTTCTCGGTCGACGGGCCGCCGCCCACCCGCGGTGAGGCGTTGTCGCCGCCGGGACCCGGGCACCCGCACGCCGAACGGGTGCGCGTGCTGCTGGAGGCCGCGCGCGGCGCGATCGCCGGGCAGGGCTTCACGCCCGAGCCGGGCAAGGCCGTCTCGCTCGACCTGGTGGTCCGGGTCGGTCCGGGCGCGCACCCCGCGGACGCGCCCGACGTGCTCGGCGGCGTCGGCGCGGTGCTCCAGGACAGGGCGGGTCGCGGCGGGCCGCCGCACCTGGCCGACCTCTCCTCGGTGTGGCTGTTCCGCCACGGCCACCAGCTCAAGCAGGTGTCCTACCGCGAGGTCGAGGGCGCGGACACCGGGTACACCGTGAGCGTGCGGGTCATCGACGCCTGACCGGTTCTGTCAGCTGCATGCCGAAAGTGATCTGCGACCGTTCCCGCTCCGCACCCCGTTTCCGGCGTGCGGACGAGCGGGCACGCGGGCCGCTCGAGGACCACCCCCGGACCGCCCGGCGCGGATGTCGCGCACCTGCGCCACGACCCGGACCCGACCGCGAGCGACGACCTACTCGCCCGGGCCTTCCTCGCGTGGTCGTCCCTGTTCGGGTTGATCGGCTTCGAGCTGCTCGGCCGGTTCACCGGCGGCATCACCGCTCCCGCCGCCCACTTCGAGCACCGACCGGACCGCCTGGCCGGCCTCCGGGGACTCCGAGGCGGACACCCCGAAACGGCGACGCGCCACCCGCGCGCACCGCTACCGTGGCCCGATGCTGCTGCAGTCCGCGATCATCGCGGTGGGGGCGGTCTACGTGATCGCGGGCGTGATCAGCCGGCGGGTGCAGCCCCGCAACCGGATCGGGGTCCTCCTCGTCCTGGTCGGCGCGTCCTGGTGGCTGGACTACACGACGGTCGTCACCGATCCGCTCCCGCTCGTCCTGGTGGCGAAGGTCTGGCCCGCCGTCCTCGGGCACGCGGTGGTCGCGTTCCCCACCGGCAGGCTGCGCACCGTTCCCCGACGGCTCGTGGTCGCCGCCGGGTACGCCGAGGCGGCGGCGCTGACCACCGGCCTCCACCACTGGGCGGACTTCGCGTGGGCGCAGGCGCTGCCGGCCCTGGAGGTGCCGACCACCGCCGTCATCGGGTTCACCATGCTCGCCCTCCAGGTCCACCGCTGGACGGTGAGCAGCCTGGCGCAGCGCCGCACCCTCACCGCCGTGCTCGGCGCGAGCGTCGTGGCGGTCGTCGTCTTCGCGATGTGGGAACCGGTCGAACGCGCGGGCCTGAACCCGCCGGTCGCGGCGTTGACGCTCGCGCTCAGCGGCATCCCCGTCGCCTACCTGGCGGGCCTGCTGCGGCGGCACGTGGACCGCGGCGGCGTGGCCGACCTGGTGGTGCGGCTCAGCGGCGACAGCAGGCCGGCCGGCGTGCAGGAGGCGTTGGCGTCCGCCCTGAACGACCCGGGCCTGCGGGTCGCCTACTGGGTGGCCGCGCAGGAGCGGTACGTCGACGCCGACGGCCGGCCGGTCGCGCCGGACACCGCGCACACCAGGGTCGACCGCGGCGGCACACCGGTCGCCGTCGTGCTGCACGACGTCGGCCTGGACGTCGAGCTGGTCGACGCCGCGTGCGCCGCGGTCGGCCTGGCGCTGGAGAACGAACGGCTCACCGCCGAGCTGCGCGCGAAGGTGCGGCAGCTGGCCGACTCGCGCGCGCGGCTCGTCAAGGCGGGCGAGGACGAACGGCGCCGGCTGGAGCGCGACCTGCACGACGGCGTGCAGCAGCGGCTGCTCAGCGCGGCCATGGCGCTCGGCCTGGCCGAGACCGTGCCGCCGGACCGGGGCCGGGCGCTGGCCGCCGAGGCCAAGCAGGCGGTGCTCGCCACCATCGACGACGTGCGCGCGGTGTGCCACGGCATCCACCCGCCGGTGCTGACCGAGCGGGGCCTGCGCGGCGCGGTGCGCGAGCTGGCCGCGTCGGCCGAGCCGCGGGCGGAACTGGTGCTGGACCTGCCGGACGACGTGCCGCCGCAGGTGGAGACGACGGCCTACTACGTGGTGGCCGAGGCGCTCGCGAACGTCGCCAAGCACGCCGAGGCGTCCCGCACGACGGTGGCGATCACCGCGGCCGGTGGCCGGCTGGTGGTGCTGGTGGAGGACGACGGGCGGGGCGGGGCGGACCCGGGCGGGGGCACGGGACTGCGCGGCCTCGGCGACCGGGTCGAGGCGAACGGGGGGACGATGCGGGTGGTCAGCGACGTGGGCGGCGGCACGAGCGTGCGGGTGGAGCTGCCGTGCGGGTCGTGATCGCGGAGGACTCGACGCTGCTGCGCGAGGGCCTGACCCGGCTGCTCGCCGAGGCGGGCCTGGACGTGGTGGCGGCCGTGGAGGACGCGTCGGCGCTGCTGGCCGAGGTGGACCGGCACCGGCCGGACGTGGCCGTGGTGGACATCCGGATGCCGCCGACCCACACCGACGAGGGCCTGCGCGCCGCCCTGGCCCTGCGCCGCCAGTACCCGGCGACCGGCGTGCTCGTGCTGTCCCAGTACGTCCGGGTCAGCTACGCCGCCGACCTGCTGGACGCGGGCGCGGACGGCGTCGGCTACCTGCTCAAGGACCGGGTGTCGCACCTCGCCGAGTTCACCGGCGCGGTCCGCCGCGTCGGCTCGGGCGGCTCGGCGTTCGACCCGGAGGTGGTCAGCAGGCTGCTGGCGCGCAGGCGCGACGACAACGACGACCGGTTGACCGACCGGGAGCGCGCGGTGCTGGCGCTGATGGCGGAGGGCCGCACGAACCAGGCCATCGCGCGGCGGCTGTTCATCGCCGAGCGGACCGTGGAGAAGCACTGCACCGGCATCTTCGCCAAGCTGGACCTGACCGCGAGCCCGCACGACCACCGGCGCGTGCTCGCCGTGCTGAGGTACCTCAACGCGTGACGTGGTGCGGGAAACCGCACCACGGGGTGGGGGTGGCACGATTCCGCGCCGTCCCGCCACCCGAGAGGCTCCGGTCATGCTGACAGAAGAAGCGCCGTCGCGACCCCGCGCGGGCTACCGCACGGACCTGATCACGGTGTTGCTGGGGACGTGGTTCTCCGGCGGGCTGTTCCTCGACGCGTGGGCGCACTCGAACGTGCCCGAGCTGGAGACGTTCTTCACGCCGTGGCACGCGGTGTTCTACTCGGGGTTCGCGGCGACCGGCGCGTGGATCTGCTGGGTGGTCTGGCGCAACCACCAGGCCGGCGCCCGGGGCCTCCGGGCCGTCCCGGAGGGGTACGGCCCCGCGGTGGTGGCGCTGCCGATCTTCGCGGTCTGCGGCGCGGGCGACTACCTGTGGCACACGTTCCTGGGCATCGAGCAGGGCATCGACATCCTGTTCAGCCCGACGCACCTGGGCCTCATCACCTCCATGATCATGATCCTGACGACGCCGCTGCGCACCGCGTGGGCCGACCGGGACGTGGTCGCGCCGACGTTCGCCCGGTTCCTGCCCGCCGCGCTCTCGCTGGCGTTCACCGCGTCGCTCGTGCTGCTGTTCGCCCAGTACGCCGATGCCACGGTCTACTCCGCCGAGCGCATCGTGGAAGCGTTCTCGTTCGACCAGGCCGACGGCGGTTCCGGACCGGCCAACCGGCTCGCCGCGTCGATCGTGGTCACGAACCTGGTCCTGGTACTGCCGCTGCTGCTCGCGGCACGCCGGTTCCGGCTCCCGTTCGGCACGGCCACGCTGCTGTCCGTCGTGGTCGTGCTGCTCGCCACCGCGGTCGCGAACTACGAGAACCTGAGCACCGCCACCGGCTTCGTGCTGGCGGGCCTCGTGATCGACGTGCTGGCGGTGCGGCTGCGGCCCGCCGAGGACCGGCTCGCGCACTACCGGGCCTTCGGCGCGCTGGCCTCCTTCACCACGTGGGCGCTGTACTTCGCGGTCGCCTCGATCGACCAGGGCGCGGTGCCGACCGTCACCGAGATGTGGACCGGGGCGCCGGTCGTGGCCGCGCTGCACGGCCTGCTGATGGCCGTCGTGCTCGTCCCCACGCGGCGTTGACCGGCCGGGGGACGGGGCCGGCCGCCCTGGTCGTCGCGCTCGCGCTCTCGCTCGCCAACGCCACCCCGGCGCACGCCCACGCCGGCGGCCTCACCCCGCAGGACCACCTGAGCCGGGTGACCGCGATCGACCCGCCGCTGCCCGGCGTCTCGGCCCGCACCGTCAACCACGGCACGCAGCTGGAGGTCCGCAACGACGGCGGCGCACCGGTCGTCGTCGCCGGCCACGAGGTGCGGCCGGGGGAGGTCCACCGCTTCCGCGACGAGCGCACCACCGCGCCGACGTGGGAGGTCCCGATCGGCGCGTCCGTCATCCGCGGCCGGGTCGACACCGTTCCCGGCCCGAACCCGGTGTGGTGGCTGCTGGGCTGCCTCGCCCTGGCCGTCGCCGGCTGGGCGCTGGGTCGGCGGCGGCACCTGCTCGCGGTGGGCGTGGTCGTGGTGACCGGCGCGCACGCGTGGCACGCCGTCGGCTCGACCCTCGCGGTCACCGGCGGGTCGTTCGCGCCGCTGCTGCTCGGCGCGAGCGGCGTGGGACTGGTGGCGTGGCCGCTGGCGGTCCTCGCCGTCGTGGCGGCGGCGCGGCGCAGACCGGCCGCCGCGTTCGCGTCCGCCGTGGTCGGCGCGATGCTCGTGGTGGCGGGCATCCCCGACGTCGACAGCTTCCGCTTCTCCCAGCTGCCGTTCGCCGGTCCGGCCGACCTCGACCGGCTGCTGGTGGCGCTGGTGCTCGGCGGCGGCCTCGGGCTCGCCGCGGGCGGGTTCGACCACATGAGAAGGGAAACACCCCGGTGATCCGCGCCCTGCTGCTCTCCCTGCTCCTCCTCGCCGGGTGCGCCCCCGGGCCGGTGGCGGCGCCCGCCGGACCACTGGTGCTGCGGCTGTCCGTCGACCGGGCGTCGCCGCAGCGCGTGGAGGCGGCGCGCGGGCAGGTCGTGCGGCTGACCGTCACCAGCGACGAGCCGGTGGACGTGCACGTGCACGGCGTCGACGTGCTCGCGAAGGCCGACCGGGAGAAGGCGGCCGAGCTGGAGTTCACCGTGGACGAACCCGGCACGTACGACGTGGAGGCCCACCCCGACACGCTGCTGGTGCGGCTGGTGGTGCGGTGACCGCCCTCGCCCACGGCGTCGGCGCGCGGCACGACCTGCCGCTGCCCCTGGACCTGGTGCTCCAGGGCGCGGCGGTCGCGCTGCTCGCCTCGTTCCTCGCGCTCGGTCTGCTGTGGACGGAACCGAGGTTCACCCCGGCCGAACCGGCACCGGGGCGCGACCGGTGGCCGGTCAGGGCTTCGGTGGCGGTCGGGCTGGTGCTGGTGCCGGGACCGGCGTGGCCCCACCTGGTGTTCGTGCTGCTCTGGGTCGGCGTGCCGGTGCTGTCGGTGCTGCTGGGGCCGGTGTGGCGGGTGCTCAACCCGCTGCGGCTGGTCATCCCCGTGTCCCGCGACCGGCCCTACCCGGAACGGCTCGGGCACTGGCCCGCCGCGCTCGGGCTGCTCGCCTTCACCTGGGTCGAGCTGGTCGAACCGGGCGCCCTGCCGTGGTTCCTGGTCGCGTACGCGGCGGTGAACCTCGCGGGCGGGTTCGCGTTCGGCCGCACGTGGTTCGAGCGCGCCGACGGGTTCGAGGTGTTCTCCACGCTGGTCGGCAGGCTGTCGCCCTTGCGCGGCAACCCCTTCCGGGCGCTCGCCGCCACCCCCGTGCGGCCGGGGCTGGTGGCCGTGGTCGCGGTGCTGCTCGGCTCGACCGCGTTCGACAGCGTCGGCTCGACCCCGGCGTGGGAGCGGCTCGGCGTGCCCGACGCGGCGGGGCTCGTGGCGACCACCGCCCTCGTCGCGGGCAGCTACCTGCTCGCCTGCCGGGCGTTCGGCGGGGAGCTGGCGCACTCGCTCGTGCCGATCGTCGCCGGGTACGTGGTGGCGCACTACGCCTCGCTGCTCGTCGTGGAGGGCCAGCGGGCGGTCGCCCTGCTCGTCGGCGCGGACGGCTTCACCCCGTCCACCGCCCTCGCCGCACCGGCCCCGGTGGCGTCGGTGCAGGTGGGCGCGGTGCTGGCCGGGCACCTGCTGGCCGTCGTGTCCGCGCACGACCGGGCGCTGCGGCTGCTGCCGGAGCGGCGGCACCTCACCGGGCAGGTGCCGCTGCTCGTGCTGATGGTCGGCTACACGGCGGGCGGGCTCGCGCTGCTGTTCGCGGGCTGAGCACCCGACGGACACCGGTCGCCACTCTGTGTCGCGCCGGTGTCCCCCTTTCGGGTTAATTCACTGGTGCGGCACGCGGTTCTGAGCCGCATTCGTGCGGGCCAGTGTCCCTCGTCCGAGTGGTCCGAGCCGATCCCGTCACCTGGAGGTTTGGTATTCGGGAGCACAAGGATGAATCACCTTGTCGGGACTGTAATTGGATCACTACGTTTCGTAGCGTGGAATTCGCCGACTTGTGGAATGCGGTTCGAAACGTGAGAGGGCGCGCATGAACATCTACCTCACAGGTCTGCTGTGGGTGGGTGGCGCGGTCATCGTCACGGCGTTGCTCGCGTTCCTCATCCGCAGGTACGGCAAGGGCGACGACGACATCCGCGACGCCAACAACGAGGCGTCCGGCGGGGTCTTCACGATCGTCGCCGGCCTGCACGCCGTGCTGATCGCCTTCATCCTCATCGCCCTGTTCGACACCGTGGCGGACGCCGAGACCGCCTCCTACACCGAGGCGGACGGCCTGGTCGCCGCCACCTGGGCGGGCGAGGCCATCTCACCGGAGGTCGGCGACGAGGTCCGGTCCCTCTCGCGCGCCTACTCGATCACCGTCATCAACGACGAGTGGCCCGCGATGCGCGAGGGCGAGGAGTCGTCCGACACCGGCTGGGACCAGCTCGACCGGCTGCGCAAGGTGGTGGCCGAAGCCCCCGCCGAGGACTCGTGGCGCGCCGACCGCAAGACCGAGGCCGCCAACCAGCTGTGGCACGTCTACCAGGCCAGGCAGGAGCGCCTCGACGCGGCGAGCGGCGGGGTCAGCGCGGTCATGTGGTTCGTGCTCGGCATCGGCACGGTGCTCGCCATCTTCCTGCCCCTGCTGTTCGGCAGCGCCCGGACGATGCGCACGCACATCATCATCACCTGCACCCTGGCGGCCACCCTCACGCTGCTGCTGTACGCCACCTACCAGCTCCAGAACCCGTTCGCCGGCGGCGCGGACGTGACCCCGGAGGCGTTCCAGGCCGCTGTGGCGCGATTCGGATGATCGAGTTCCTCGCCCAGGTCGCCTGCACCACCCTCCAGGTGGAGGCGAACCGCGGCCCGTCCTCGGTGTTCGAGGTCCGCTTCCCCGAGGGCGCCGCGACGGGCCTGGGCACGCTCGACCGGCGGGTCAACGCGATCGGCTACTCCCACGCGCAGAACCTCGTGTACGGCGTGGACGACGACGGCCGGCTGATCGCGCTCGACCGCTCCGGACGCCTCGTCGGCACCCCCTCGCACGCCTCGCCCCTACTGCGGCACGCGGTGGCGGGCGCCGTGGTCGGCGAGCGGCTGGTGGTGCGCATCGGGCACGCGCTGTTCTCCGTGGGCATCACGCCCGGCCCGTCCTTCGGCAGGGTCGTGCACGAGGCCGTGATGTGGCCCCCCACCGCCGCCACGGTCGACGACTTCGACCTCAACGCCGCCGACGGCCTCCTCTACGGGGTGGCGACCAACTGGTACGGCCGCGGCGTGGTGGTCACGATCGACCCGGACAGCGGTCGCGTGCGCAAGGTCCCGGGCGTCGGTGCGCTGCCCGGCGGCCACGGCTACGGCGCCGTGACGCTGAGCCCCGACGGCTCCCTCTACGCCACGAACAACCGGCACGACGGCCACAGCGTCCTCTACCGGGTGGCACTGGACGGCTCGGGCGTGGTCACCGAGATCTCCTCGCGGCGGACGTTGCGGACCATCGACTCGTCCGGCTGCCTGTTCGTGCCGCCGCCCGTGGTGGACCCGCCCGAACCCGAACCGACCCCCGGGCCCACGCCCGAGCCGACCCCCGAACCGACTCCGGGGCCGACCCCCGAACCGATCCCCGAACCGATCCCGGAGCCGACCACGACCGTGCCGCAGGTGCCGCCGGTGGTGCCGCCCGTCGTGCCCGAGCCCGTCGTGCCGCCACGCCCCACCACCGCCACGACGCCGCCGACGCCCGCGCCGACCACCACCGCCCCGCAGCGCTCGACGACCGCGCCCGGACCCACGCCCCCGTCGGCCACCACCAGCGTCCGCATGCCGGACCGGCAGGGCGGCGCGTCGGCGCTGGAGGACAACACGGTCCGTGACCAGCGCCGCTGGGGCATGGTCGCGCTGCTGCTCATCGTGGGCATGGGCGCGGTCGCCGGCCACGCGGCCCGCAGGCACTAGGCGGCCCCCCGCCGGCACCCGCCACACCTCGTCGCCCACCGGGCCCGCCCGCCGAACGCGCCCGCCGTCTCGTTCGTCCGGCCGCGGGCATCGTCCGAAGGTGTGACACGACCGCAGACCACCGGCCGACGATCAGCCACCGCCCGCCGCCCTACCGTCGATCGCGCAACCGATCCGCGGAGGGGGACATGGGCGGACGCATCACCGCACTCGACGTGCTGCGCGGGGTGGCGATCCTGGGCACCTTCGGCACGAACGTGTGGGTCTTCACCCACCCGCAGGGGGCTTCGGGCTTCCTGTCGGACGTCGGCTCGGGGCTCGGCGACGACTGGGGCGGCATCGTCGACCCGCTGCTCCGCATGCTCACCAACGGCAAGTTCCTCGGGCTGCTGTCGATCATGTTCGGCATCGGCCTGGCGATCCAGCACGCGTCCGCCGTCCGACGCGGGCAGCGGTGGCCCGGCTGGTACCTGTGGCGGTCGGCCCTGCTGCTGTTCGAGGGGCTGCTGCACTACGTGCTGGTCTTCGAGTTCGACGTGCTCATGTTCTACGCGATCGTGTCGGTGCTGGTGGCGTACCTGGTGGGACGGAGCTCCCGCGCGCAGACGGGGTGGATGGTCGCGATGGGGGCGCTGAACCTCGCGGTCGTCGGCCTGATCACGGTCGCGCTGCTGTCCGCCGGAACGACGACCGGCGACCCCGGCTTCGTGGTGACGACGGACAGCTGGTGGGGCGGGGTCCAGGACCGCGTGACGTACTTCGCGGTCTTCCGCGCGGAGGGGGTCCTGGTGCTGCCGCTGAGCGCCGTGCTGTTCCTGGCGGGGGCGCGGCTGTTCACGGCGGGAGCGCTGGAGGACTCGGCCCGCGGCGCGCGCCTCCAGCACCGCCTGGTGGTGTGGGGCCTGGGTGTCGGCGTGCCGCTGAACGTCGCCACCACCCTCGCGGGGCCGGGCTGGTTCGCCGTGGACCGCTACGTGTGCGCGCCGCTGGTGGCGTTCGGCCTGCTCGGCGGCATCACCGCGCTGGTCAACCGGATGCGCGCCGAACCGGGTGCGTTGCGCGGTGGCCTGACGGCGGTGGGCAGGTCGGCCCTGACCTGCTACATCGGCCAGAACGTGATCGCCTCCGCGCTCTGCTACCAGTGGGGGCTCGGCCTGGCGCGGCGCTGGGGCCACCTGGGCGCGCCGTTCACCGTCGGTGTGTGGGTGCTGGTCTCGGCCCTGTTGGTGGTGGGGGCGTCCTGGTGGATGCGCCGCTTCCCGCGCGGCCCCGTGGAGGCGCTGTGGGACCTGGCCTACCGCGCACCGCAACGGGGCGCCGGGCGGGTCGGCCGGTGAGCGGCCCGCCGCCGACGGCGGGTCGCGCGTGCGCGGGGACCCGCAGTCGGTTCGGAAAGCGCAACCCGGGAGAACCGCCGCGCTGTTAGGGTCGGCCGTCGACCTGGGGAGGTTGCCGTGGGGGACGTGTCCGATCAGTGGGCGGCGGTGCGCGAGGTCCTGCCCGTCGTCACGGCCAGGTTCGCGGACCTGGTCGAGGCGAACGACCCGGCCGCGCCCGCCACGGCGGAGTGGACGGTCGCCGACACGGCCGCGCACGTCGTCACCATCGCCTCGCTCTACACCACGCTGCTCGCGCCGGAGCCCGAGGTGGCCGACCCGGTCATCGCCGCCCGCATCCCCACCGTCACCGTGGACACGGTCGCCGACATCAACACCCTGGTGCTGGGGCGCTTCCACGAGCGGAACCCGGCAGCCCTGGCCGCCACCCTCCGGTCGTCGGTCGCCACCGTCCTCGACCTGACCACCGGGACGGACCCGGAGCGGACCGTGCCCTGGCTCGGCGCGTCCCGGGTCCCGGTGGGCGGCGTGCTCGCCCACCTGGTCAACGAGATGCTGATCCACGGGTGGGACATCGCCCGCGCGGTCGGCGCGCCGTGGCCCATCCCGGCCCGGGAAGCCGCGCCGTTCTTCGACCTGTTCATCGTCGGCATGATCCGCAACGACGTCGGCAGCCTGTTCGACGGCGCACCGTCGAACGACCGCCGCATCGCCGTCGCCTTCCGCTCCCGCCACACGAAGCCGGTGACGCTCGTCCTGCACCGGGGCCGGGTCTCGGTCGAGGAGCCGGGCGGGCCCGTCGACGTGCGCCTGGGCTTCGACCCGGCCGCGCTGCACCTCGTGCTGTTCGGCCGGGTCGGCCGCACCCGCGCCGCGCTGACCGGCAAGCTGCGCGTCACCGGACGGCGGCCGTGGCTGCTGTTCGAGTTCCTGCGCGCCGTCCGGATGCCGACCAACGCCGCGCCGCTGTCCGAGGACTGATGGCCCGGACCGTCCGCCGGCGTCGGCCGCCCGGGCGCGCGGTCCGGGGCGCGACATCCCCCGGCGAGGAAGTTCACGACCCGAACCCCTGGGTACGGGCAGGCTGGTGCCCACCAGAGGAGAAGGGACGTCCCATGCGCATCACCACCGTCATCCTGGACAGCGCCGACCCGGCGAAGCTGGCCGAGTTCTACCGGTCGGCACTCGGCTGGGAGCCGAGCTACTCCGACGACACGTACGTCTTCCTGGGCACCAAGGACGCCGCCCGGCTCGGCTTCCAGAAGGTCGAGGGGTACCGGGGACCGTCCTGGCCGGAGGAGCGCGTGCACGCCCACGTCGACTTCGAGGTGCCCGACGTGGCCGAGGCGGTCGCCACGTTCGTCTCGCTCGGCGCCACCAAGCCCGACCACCAGCCCGGCGGGGACGACTGGACGGTGCTGCTCGACCCCGAGGGGCACCCGTTCTGCGTGATGCCGGACTGAGCCCCCTGCGACGAGGTACGACGCGACAGCCCCCGCCGGGAGACCCGGCGGGGGCTGTCGTCGAGCGGGGTCGAACGGCGGTCGGGCGAACCGTCACGCCGGGGCGATCACGGGTAGTTGACCACGTACCGCTGCTGCGTCGCCGTGTTCGCCGGCCCGCCGACGCCGTTCACGACGTTGTCGATCGTGCCGACACCGCCGAGCGACACCGTCACCAGGTCGTGCAACCGCACACCCGGCCGGTCGGGCACCTCGAAGCCGTTCGCCGTCCGGATGCTCGGGTCGGCCTGGTTGAACGAGTACACCCCCATGCCCCAGCCCTCGTGGGTCGTGACGTGGTCGGCCACCTTGTACCCGGCCCAACCCAGCTGCGAGCCGTTCATCCACGCGGCCTGGTTCGGCGGGTCGTACGGCAGCTCGTTCTGGTAGAAGTACGTGCGGCCGCCGTTCCCGTTCCACACCGTGTTGTACTGCTGGTAGTGCTCGACGAACAACCCGTACGCCGTCACGTTGTCGCCGTTGACGACGACGCCGTTGCGGCCGGTGTTGGCGGTCCAGCCGGTGGGACCCGTGCCGTGGTCGGCACGCCACACCCACGTGTGGTCGATGATCACGTCGTCGCTGTTGACCTCCAGCGACACCGTCGCCTTGCCCGCCTGGGGCCCGCCGACGCGCAGGTACACGTCGTGCATCGAGGTCGGGTTGGCGGCGTGCGAGGCCGACGAGTTCGCCGGGCCGAGCTGGAGCAGCACGGGGGAGTTCTGCACGCCGGCGTCGACGAGGAAGCCGGCGAGCTTCACCCCGTCCACATCGGACACCGCCATGGCCGCCCTGCCGGTGTCGGGGGACAGGGTCGCGAGACCCAGGCCCAGCACCACGGTGTTCGGGCGGGTGACGTTGATGGTGTCGTTCAGGCGGTGCACGCCGGGCGTCAGCAGCAGGTGCTTGCCCTGCGCCAGCGCCGCGTTCGTCGTCGCGACGGGCGTGCCCGGCTTGACGACGAAGAAGTCGGCCAGCGAGATGGACTGGCCGGCGGGCGCGCCGTTCTCCCAACTGGTGCCGCGCGAGTTGTGCCGCAGCGCCGGGACGAACACCTTGTACTCGCCGTTCTCGAAGTGCAGGAACGGCTTCTCGCGCACGACCGGCGTGGTGTCGACCGTGGTGTGCGAGGGGTTCGGGAAGTGCTGCGCGGGCGCGCCCTGCGAGCCGACGAACACCATGTTCCACACGGAGCCGTTCCAGCCGCCCGCGAGGTTGCTGTTGCGGGTCAGGAACTGCTGCTGCGAACCGGACACCGTGACGCCGTCGATCTTGCTGTCCACGATGAGACCGCCGGACGCCCAGCCGTCACCGCCGTTCCACAGCTGGACCTGGCCGCTGAGGTGCATGCGCCGGTACGACGCCGCCTGCGACACGGCCCACCGCTCGATCTGGCCGGCCGGCAGGTTGACGAACATGTTCTCGGCCTGGCGCCAGAAGTTCTGCGTCGCGTTGCCGAGGTTGTTCGGGTTGTCGCCCTGCTGCAACCAGTCCGCCTCGACGCGCACGTGGCCGTTGAGCCGCACGTCGTCCGGGCGCAGGCCGAGGCCCGCCACCTGGGTGTAGAAGCGCAGGTTCACGTCGGCGTCGTACACGCCGGGCTTGTAGAGCACGGCGTACCGCTCGGAACCGAACTGGTTGGTCTTCATCTGGGCGGCGATCTGGTCCAACCGGGACTGCATCGCGGCACGGTCGTAACCGGGACCGTAGACCAGCACGTTCGGGCCGAAGTCCGGGTTGCGCGGGTCGGTCGGCGGGATGACGATCCCGCCGGTGGTCTCGGTGTTCACCGACAGCTCCCACAGCGAGTAGCCGTAACCGGTCGCGCGCGCCGTGCCGTGCACCCGGACGTAGCGGCCGGAGCCCGCCACGGTCAGGTTCTGCACGCCGCCGGTGCCGGTCGTGGTGGAGTAGACGGTGTTCCAGGTGGACGCGTTGTCCGACAACTGCACCTGGAACGACCGGCCGTAGGCCGCTTCCCAGGTCAGCGACACGCGGCAGACCTGCTGCGTGGAGCCGAGGTCCACCTGGAGCCACTGCGGGTCGGCGAACGCGCTGGACCAGCGCGTGCCGGTGTTCCCGTCGACAGCGGCGGTGGCAGGGGTACCGCCGTTCTCGGTGGACGACGCCGTGGCCGGGCGGTTCAGCGCGGCGTTGGTCGTGCCGCACTCGGCGGCGCTCGCGGAGGTGCTGGCGATGACGGGGCTGAGCACCGCGGCGAGCCCGAGGGCGAGCACGGCGGTCAGGACCCGTGAACGGGTGCGGGGACGTGGATAGCTCATGGTCCTACCTGACTGAGGCAAGGGGGCAGATGGCCCGGAGCTGTGGCCTCCGTGGCACCGGAGGCGCTGAGAGAGCGCTCTCTCGGAGGGTAACGCCCGTGTTGCGAAGACGTCAACGACGTCTCAGGCGGAGCCCCGCACCACCAGCGACGGCTCGAAGATGACCGATTTCGGGCGCTGGTCCGGGTCGTCCACCTGGCCCAGCAGCATGCGGGCCATCTCGGCGGCCATGTCCTCCACCGGTTGGCGCACCGTCGTGAGCTGCGGTCGGCACGCGAGCGCCGGGCCGCTGTCGTCGAAACCGATGAGCGCCACGTCCTGCGGCACGCGTTTCCCGTGCTGCTGAAGGATGTTCAGCGCTCCCTGCGCCATCAGGTCGTTGGCCGCGAACACCCCGTCGACCCCCGGGTGCTCGGCGAGCAGCCGCTCCATCGCGACCTCGCCGCTCGCGGCCGTGAAACCGCCCTCGGCGATCGGGACGTACGGAAAACCGTGACGCGCCATCGCGTCCCGGAACCCGGTCAACCTGTTCTGCGATGCCGGGACGTCGAGCGGTCCCGTGACGGTGGCGACCTGCGCGCAGCCCAGTTCCACCAGCAGGTCGGCGGCGAGCTTCGCGCCCGCCTGGTGGTCGAGGTCGACGTAGCTGATCGGCACCGGGCGCGCGGGCCGCGCGAACAGCACGGCGGGGACCTTCGCCTCCGCCAGGCGCGCGGGCAGCGGGTCCTCGGCGTGCGTGGACACGAGCAGCGCGCCGTCGGCGCTGCCCTGCCGCAGGAACGCGAGCACGTCCTCGCGCGCGCGGTCGGTGTCGGCGACCATCAGCACGGGGTGCACGCCGCGCGTGCGCAGGAACCCGACCACGCCGCTGGCCACCCGGCCGAAGAAGGGATCGGCGAACACGCGTGAGGCGAACGCGTCCTCCTCGCCCTGTTCGCCCGCGCCGGACACGACGAGCGCGATCGTGCCGGTCCGCTTCGTCACGAGGGACCTGGCCGCGCGGTTGGGCGCGTACCCGGTCTGGTCGACGGCGGCGCGCACGACCTCCTGGATCTTGCGATCGACGTTGCGCGTGCCGTTGATGACGCGCGACACCGTCGCCCGGGACACGCCGGCGACCCGCGCCACGTCCTCCAACGTCGGCGGGGCCGTCCGCGGTCTGCTCATACCCCCATTCTGCCACGCTCGGAGAGCGCTCTCCCGCCGCCGCGCGAGTCGTACGCCCAGGCCCGGCGAGTCGAACCTTCAAGTCGCGCGAGTCGTGAGTTCAGGATTCGAGAGTTCTTTACTCCCGAGTAGAGGACCCGTGAGTCTCGAACGTTCGACTTACGCGACCTGAACGTACGACTCGCGGGTCCTGAACGTACGACTCGCGGGGCCTGGGGGTTGGACTCTCGCGGTTCGGAGGTGTCAGGCGATGTCGGCGGTTCGGGTGGCGGGTTTGCGGGGGTCGGCCGCGCCCTCCAGGAGGGCCGCCACGGGGAGGGTGGCGGCGCCCACGGCCACCGCGTCCGGCCCGAAGTGGCCCACGGTGAGGGTGGTCTGGTCGTACGGGTGGCGGAGGGCGTGGGCACGGGTCGCCGCCACGATCGCGTCCAGCTGGTGCGCGCCCAGGGCCAGGCCGGCCCACCCGCCGAGCACGATGCGCTCCGGGTTGAACAGGTTCACCAGGTTCGCGATCCCGGCCCCCAGGTAACCCGCCGTCTCCTCCAGCACGCGCGCCGCCGTCTTCGAGTGCGCCGCCGCCGCGACCAACGCCGCCACGGCCGCCTGCTCGTCGTCGCCGGTGAGGAGGTCGGGCGCGGAACGGCCGCGCGCCTTGCGGTACCGGTCGAGGATGCCCTCCGCGCCGACGTACGCCTCCAGGCACCCGAGGGCGCCGCACCGGCACGGCCGACCGCCGTACACGATCGTGGTGTGCCCCCACTCGCCCGCGGAACTGGTCGCACCCCGGTACACGTCGCCGTCCGCCACCACGGCCGCGCCGACGCCGGAACCGATGAGGGCTATCACGACGTGCCGGGCACCCCGTCCCGCGCCGAACCACATCTCGGCCTGGCCCTGCGTCTTGGCCCCGTTCTCCACGTACAGCGGCCAGGCGCCGCCGGCCGACCGGATCAGCTCCTCCAGTCGCACGGCGTCCCAGCCGATCGTCGGCGCGTGCACCACGGCGGTGGCGCCCTGCTCGACCGTCCCGGGAACGCCGATCCCCACGCCGAGCACGGTCGACGCGGGCACGCCGGCCGCCGCGACCACGTCCCGGACCGACGACGCGATGAGCGAGGCCACCGCGCCGGGGGAGCCCACCGACAGGGCGTGGTCGGCCGCGCCGAGCTGCCGCAGGCCCAGGTCGAACAGCTCGACCTTGATCCCGGTCTCCCCGACGTCGACGCCCACCACGTGCCCGAAAGCGGGGTTGACGCGCAGCAGCACGCGCGGCCGGCCGCCGTCGGAGTCGACCGATCCGGCCTCGACCACCAGCCCGTCCTCGACCAGTTCGGCGGTCACGTTGGACACCGTCGCGGCGGACAACCCGGACAGGCCGGACAGCTCGTACCTGCTCAAAGGCCCGTCGAAGAACAGCGTCGACAACAGCGTCGAACGGTTCTGCCGACGCAGGTCGCGGACGGTGGTGCGCTTCGGGGCCACTCGTCCGACCTTAGTTTGCGACTTAAAATTAGACTAAGTTTGTAACCTGTTCGTTATTGACGTGACTTGGCTCACCGGGGTTGAGTTCTCCAACGACACCGGGACGCACGCAGCGCCCCACACCGCGATGGCACCGCGGTCCGCACCAACCCGAGCGCTCGCCCTTCCCCGCCCCGACAAGGAGAACCCATGCGACTCAGGCGAACGTCCGCCCTCGCCGTCGCGGCAGCCCTGCTGTTCTCGGCCGCCTGTTCGGCCACGAACCCCGGCACGAACAGCAGCAACACCGAAGGCGTGCTGAACGTCGGCATGCCGAACGGCCCGCAGACCGAGAACAACAACCCGTTCCTCAACTCGTCGGCGGCCAGTTCGCTCGGCTACCGCAGGCTCCTGTTCGAGCCGCTGGCGATGGTCAACGAGGTGAACCCCACGGAGAAGCCCAAGCCGTGGCTGGCCACCGAGTGGACGTGGGCCGACAACTACACCAAGCTCAGCCTGACCATCCGCGACGGCGTGACCTGGTCCGACGGCAAGCCGCTGACCGCCGAGGACGTGGCGTTCACCTTCCAGCTGCTCAAGGCCAACCCCGGCCTGAACATCGACTCGGTGCCCTACGACCAGGTGTCGTCCTCCGGCACCAAGGTCGACGTGGTCTTCCCCCGGTCGCAGTTCGTGAACCAGAAGAAGATCCTCGAACAGCTGATCGTGCCCAAGCACATCTGGTCGGCGATCGCGAGCCCCACCACCGAGACGGTCAAGACCCCCGTCGGCAGCGGCCCGTACACGCTGAAGTCGTTCACGCCGCAGACCGTCACGCTGGCCGTGCGCGACTCGTACTGGCAGGAGCTGCCGAAGGTCAAGGAGGTCCGCTACACCTCCTACAGCGACAACAACGCGCAGACCACCGCCCTCGCGACCGGCGCGACCGAGTGGAGCTTCGTGTTCATCCCGAACTACGAGGCCGTCTACACCTCCAAGGACCCCGAGCACTACAAGCTCTGGTTCCCGCCGGTGCTGGGCATCCACGGCCTGTGGTTCAACACGAAGGTCACGCCGTGGGACAACCCGGCCCTGCGCCGCGCGGTCAACATGGTGATCAACCGCGACGACATCTTCACCCAGGGCGAGGCCGGGTACTTCTACCCGAAGGTCGACCACATCACGGGCATCCCGCTGCCCGCCGGCGCCTCGTACATCGCGCCCGAGTTCAAGGACAAGACCGTCAAGGTCGACGTCGAGGGCGCGAAGAAGGAGCTGACCGCCGCGGGCTTCACCTTCGACGGCGACAAGCTCAAGGACCTGTCGGGGCAGCCCGTCACGCTGAAGATGACCGTGCCCTCGGGTTGGTCGGACTACGTGACGAACCTGGAGATCATCAAGGACAACGTCTCGCAGATCGGCATCGAGGCGACCGTCGACCTGCCGAACGCGGACGCGTGGACCAAGGCGCTCGACACCGGTGACTTCCAGGCCGCGCTGCACTGGACCAACAACGGCCCGACGCCGTACGACATCTACGAGAACATCATGAACGGCGCGCTCTACAAGCCGATCGGCGAGGGCGGCATCAACGGCAACTACGGCCGTTACGAGAACCCCGAGGCCACCGCGGCGCTGAACGACTTCGCCAACGCCCCGGACGAGGCCACCCGCACCGCGGCGATGCACAAGCTCCAGCAGATCCACGTCCGCGACATGCCGGTCGCCATCACCTCCGCGGCCAACGCGGGCGGCCAGTACAGCACCAAGAACTGGATCGGCTGGCCGGACGAGGCCAACCCGTACGCGCCCGCCCAGCCCACGCTGGAGAACGCGCTCGACGTGGTCATGCACCTGAAGCCGGCCGCATGACGACGAGCACTTCCCCGTCGGCCTCCGGGACCACCGCAGAGGTGGTCCTGGAGGCCGACGGCCTGACCAAGCACTTCCCGGTCCGCAAGCGCGGGCGAGAGCTGCTGTCCAGGGCGGTGCGCTCCGTGCGCGCCGTCGAGGACGTGACGCTCAGGCTGCACCGCGGCCGGGTCACCGCGCTGGTCGGCGAGTCCGGTTCGGGCAAGTCGACGGTGGCCCGCCTGCTGGCGCAGCTCCACCCCCAGACCTCCGGCGCGATCCGGCTGCACGGCGAGCCGGTCGACACCAAGGGCGGCAGGCGCTTCCGGGCGTACAGCAGGCGCGTCCAGATGATCTTCCAGGACCCGTTCGCGTCGCTGAACCCCGTGCACACCGTGCGCTACCACCTCACCCGGGCGCTGAAGATCCACGGCAACGCGGGCACGAACGCGGCCGAGCAGGAACAGGCGCTGGTCGACCTGCTCACCCGGGTGCAGCTCACCCCGCCCGAGCGGTACATCGACAAGTTCCCGCACGAGCTGTCCGGCGGCCAGCGCCAGCGCGTCGCCATCGCGCGCGCCCTCGGCGCCGACCCCGAGGTTCTGCTGGCCGACGAGCCGGTGTCGATGCTGGACGTCTCCATCCGGCTCGGCGTGCTGAACCTGCTGCGCGACCTCAAGGAGCGCCTGCACCTCGCCATCCTCTACATCACCCACGACATCGCCTCGGCGCGCTACTTCGCCGACGAGACGTTCGTGATGTACGCGGGCGGCATCGTCGAGGGCGGCGACAGCGAGACCGTCACGCAGCGGCCCGCCCACCCGTACACGCAGCTGCTCATCGACTCCGCGCCCGACCCCGACCGCCCCGCCGCCGAGGTCAAGGACGGCGGCACGGGCGAGCCCCCGTCACTGATCAAGCCGCCGTCCGGCTGCCGGTTCCACCCGCGCTGCCCGCACGCCATGAAGGTGTGCCCGGAGAAGGTGCCGCCGCGGTTCGCCATCGGCGACGACGGCGCCGCGGCAGGTGCGGCCGGCGCGGTCGGCGACGGGGCGCACTTCGCCGCGTGCTGGCTCTACGGCGACCTGTCCGACGCCGACCGGGTCGAGCTGCGGCGGGAGGACGGGCGGTGAGCTACCTCCTCAAGCGGATCGCGTTCTACCTGTTCACCGCGTGGGCCGCGATCACCATCAACTTCTTCATCCCGCGCGTCATCCCCGGCGACCCGGTGCAGGCGCTGATCACCCGCTCGCGCGGCCAGATGACCAGCGAGGCCGTGCAGTCGCTCTACGTGCTCTTCGGGCTGGACAAGGACGAGAGCCTGCTGGAGCAGTACTTCACCTACCTCGGCCAACTGCTGTCCGGCGACCTGGGCCTGTCGTTCACCTACTTCCCGTCGCCGGTGTCGCAGGTCATCGGCGACGGCCTGCCGTGGACGCTCGGCCTGGTCGGCATCACCACCGTGCTCGGGTTCGTCATCGGCACGGCGCTGGGCACGGGCATCGGCTGGCGGCGAGGCTCGTGGGCCGACGCGCTGATCCCGATCACCACGTTCGTGTCGTCCATCCCGTACTTCTGGCTGGGCCTCATCGCGATCGCGCTGCTCACCGGGCCGGACAGCTTCTTCCCGGCCTCCGGCGCGTACGACAACGGCCTGGTGCCCAACCCGGACCCGGAGTTCATCGGCAGCGTCGTCCGGCACGGCATCCTGCCCGCGTTCACCATCCTGATCTCGTCGATGGCGGGCTGGGTCCTGAGCATGCGCAACATGATGGTCACGGTGGCCTCCGAGGACTACGTGACCGTCGCGCACGCCAAGGGCCTCACCGACCGCCGCGTGATGCTGTCCTACGCGGCCCGCAACGCGCTGCTGCCCAACGTCTCCGGGTTCGCGCTGTCGCTGGGCTTCATCGTCGGCGGCACGCTGCTGGTGGAGATCGTGTTCTCCTACCCGGGCCTCGGCCTCCAGCTGTTCCAGGCCGTCGGCGCCAAGGACTACCCGCTCATGCAGGGCATCTTCCTCGTCATCACGCTGTCCGTGCTGCTGGCGAACTTCCTCGCCGACGTGGCCTACCTCGCGCTCGACCCGCGCACCCGACGGGAGGGCTGAGCAGTGACCGTCGTCCCCTCCACCGCGGCGTCGACCCCGGCCGCGGCGCCGGTGAAGCGCCGCAGGCTGCGGTTCGTGGCCAACCCCAAGGCCACCGTCGGCCTGGTCCTGCTGGGCTTCTTCGCCCTGATCGCGCTGATCGGGCCGTGGATCGCCCCGTACGACCCGTCGGCGCGCAGCAGCGACCTGCTCCAGCCGCCGTCGGCGGCCCACTGGTTCGGCACCACCCACCTCGGCCAGGACATCTTCAGCCAGGTCGTCGTGGGCACCCAGAGCGTCATCGTCGTCGGCTTCGTGGCGGGCATCGTGGCCACCGTGCTGTCGGTGCTGGTCGGGGTCACCTCCGGCTACCTCGGCGGGGCGGGCAGCGAGGCGCTGTCCGCGCTGTCCAACGTGTTCCTGGTGCTCCCGGCGCTGCCGCTGATGATCATCATCACGTCCACGCTGCCGGAGACCGGCACGCTCACCATCGCGCTGCTCATCGGCTTCACGTCCTGGGCGTGGGGCGCGCGGGTGCTGCGGGCCCAGACGCTGTCGCTGCGCGGCCGCGACTACGTGGAGGCCGCGCGCGCCACCGGCGAGAAGACGTGGCGGATCATCCTGTTCGAGATCCTGCCCAACCTCACCGCGGTCATCGCCTCCGGCTTCGTCGGCACGGTCATCTTCGCCGTGACGCTGGAGATCACGCTGGCGTTCATCGGCGTCGGCGCGGGCAGCGGCTGGAACTGGGGCACCGTCCTGTACTGGGCGCAGAGCCAGCAGGCGCTCGGCCAGGGCGCGTGGTGGTGGTTCGTCCCCGCGGGCCTCGCCATCGCGCTGCTGGGCACCGCGCTGTCGCTGGTCAACTTCGGCATCGACGAGTTCGTCAGCCCGCGCCTGCGCGGCGGCGGCAAGACCAGCGTCAAGACCGCGGACGGCCACACCGTGCGGATGCGCGTCGGCTTCACGCCGGTGCTGGCGTCCACGCCGGTCGGGAAGACCCCGCCGAAGGTCGGGGCCGGGGCCAACGGGAAGGCGGAGTCGTGAGCGACGCAGTGCTGGAGGTCCGCGGCCTCAACGTGGACTACGGCCTGGGGGACGAGGCCGTGCACGCCGTCCGGGACGTCGACCTCACCCTGCACCGGGGCGAGGTGCTCGGCCTGGCGGGGGAGAGCGGCAGCGGCAAGTCCACCCTGGCCTACGGCCTGACCAGGCTCCTGCCGCCGCCCGGCGTCATCTCCGGCGGCGAGGTGCTGTACCACCGCGACGGCGGCGAGCCCGTGGACGTGCTGCGCATGTCGCACGCCGAGCTGCGCGCGTTCCGCTGGGCGGAGACCGCGATCGTGTTCCAGGGCGCGATGAACTCGCTCAACCCGGTGCACCGCGTCTCCACCCAGCTCACCGACGTGATCAGGGCGCACGACCCGCGCAGCACCCCCGCGGCCCGCCTGGCCCGCGCGCGCGAGCTGCTCGGCCTCGTCGGCATCGCCGGCGACCGGCTCGACAGCTACCCGCACCAGCTCTCCGGCGGCATGCGCCAGCGCGTCATGATCGGCATGGCGCTCGCGCTGGAGCCGAAGGTCGTCATCATGGACGAGCCGACCACCGCGCTGGACGTGGTGGTGCAGCGGCAGATCCTGCGCCAGCTCGTCGAGCTGCGCGAGCGGCTGGGCTTCTCGGTCGTCTTCATCACGCACGACCTGTCGCTGCTGGTCGAGTTCTCCGACCGGATCGCGATCATGTACGGGGGGCGGATCGTCGAGGAGGCGACCTCCGGCGAGCTGTACCGCAACCCGAAGCACCCGTACAGCCACGGGCTGCTGAACTCGTTCCCGGCCCTGCGCGGGCCGAAGCGGGAGCTGTCCGGGATTCCCGGTTCGCCGCCGGACCTGCGCGGCATGCCCCCGGGCTGCTCGTTCCACCCCCGCTGCCCGCACGCGACGGAGCGCTGCGGCGTGGAGGTGCCGGTGCTCGGCGTGCCCCACGACCACGTGGGACCCGACCGCACCGTGGCCTGCTGGCTGCACCCCGTTCACGACAACGGGTTCTGAACCAGGTCCACGACACCTGGTTCCGACCTCCTGAGGAGATCCATGGACACCACGGCGCCGACCGTCGGGCTCGACCCCGCGATCGACACCCTGCCCGCCTCGTTCCGCTGGGGCGTGGCGACTTCCGCCTACCAGATCGAGGGCGCCCACGACGAGGACGGCCGCACGCCGTCCATCTGGGACACCTACTGCGCAGTCCCCGGCATGGTGCCGAACTTCGAGAACGGCGACGTCGCCTGCGACCACTACCACCGGATGCCGGAGGACGTGGAGCTGATCCGCTCCCTCGGCGTGGACACCTACCGGTTCTCGGTGGCGTGGCCGCGCGTGCAGCCGGGCGGCACGGGCCCGGTCAACGCCAAGGGGCTCGCGTTCTACGACCGGCTCGTGGACGAGCTGCTCGGCAAGGGCGTCGACCCGTGGGTGACGCTCTACCACTGGGACCTGCCGCAGGAGCTGGAGGACGCGGGCGGCTGGCCGCACCGCGACACCGCCTACCGGTTCGCCGACTACTCGATGCTGGTGTTCGACGCGCTCCAGGACCGCGTCCGCACCTGGACCACGCTCAACGAGCCGTGGTGCACGGCCATGCTCGGCTACTACGAGGGCCGCCAGGCGCCCGGCAGGCAGGACTTCGGCGCGGCCATCCACGCCGTGCACCACCTGCTGCTCGGCCACGGCCTGGCCACCCGGCGGATGCGCGAGGCGGCGACGCGGCCGACCGAGTTCGGCATCACGCTGAACATGAGCCACGCCTCCCCGGAGACCGACAGCGAGCCGGACCGCGCCGCGGCCCGCCGCGCCGACGGCCTGTCCCGCCGCATCTACCTCGACCCGCTGGTCAAGGGGCACTACCCGGCGGACGTGGTGGAGGACCTGGCGGCGCGCGGCGTCACCCTCCCCGTGCGGGACGGCGACCTCGACGTCATCCGGCAGCCGATCGACGTGCTGGGCGTGAACTACTACTCCAGCGCGAAGCACTCCGGCACCGACGAGAACGGGAACACCGCGGACGCGGACGGCCTGCCGATCGGCCGCGAGGTCCGGTTCGGCGCGCCGGTGACCGCCATGGACTGGGAGATCGTCCCGGAGGGCTTCACGAACCTCCTGGTGCAGATCGCCGAGGACTACCCGGGCGTGCCGATGGTCATCACGGAGAACGGCGCGGCGTTCGACGACGCGCCCGACGAGTCCGGGTTCGTGCGGGACGACGACCGCACGGCCTACCTGGACTCGCACATCGCGGCCGTGGCCAAGGCCCGCGAGTTGGGCGCCGACGTCCGCGGCTACTTCGCGTGGTCGCTGATGGACAACTTCGAGTGGTCCTACGGCTACGAGAAGCGCTTCGGCCTGGTGCACGTGGACTACGACACCCAGGTCCGCACGCCCAAGAGCAGCGCCCTCTGGTACCGGGACACCATCCGCCGGGTCAAGGGCGGCTGACCGGGACCACTCCGGACGCGCACGCGGCCGGTGGCCGGGAACCCGTCCCCGGCCACCGGCCGTCCCCGCCGCGGGCGCGGCGGGGACGGTGCCGGGACGAGGGCGGGTCCCAGGAGCGGCGCCGCCGCCGTGCCGGCCGATCGGAGGCGGTGCAGGGCGTCTCCCGCCGGTGTGCCAAGGGGTCGACGAGCGGGAGAACGCTCTCCCGACCGTGTGCCCACGTCGGCGGGAGGACACGGGTGTCCCGGGAACCGTCGTGCCGGCTGTCGTGGCGGGCCTGTCCGGCGGCTGGTCGGGGTCGGCGCGTTCCCGCTGCCGCGCGTTGGTCACGTCGGACCTGCCGGGCACGGGGGCGTGACCCGTTGAGCCGTTCGGACCCCGGCGACGGGCCGGTGCGGCGGAGCGCTACGGCCTGACCACGCACGACGCCCGGACGGCGGATGGCCTCCACCCGACCGTGCCGGAACGCTTGTCGACCATGGACGTCTTCCCCTCCGCTCCGCGGGCGCACCGCAACCCGGTGCTCGTCGCGCGCAAGATGGCCCTGGTCAAGGCGCCCCACATGGCGAAGCTCACGGAGTTCGCCCAGCGCATCGCCACCGAGCGCAAGGTCGACGTCCCGCTGTTCGACCCCGCCAGCGGCGGGACCGGGTCGAAGGTGCTGCTGCTCCTGGAGTCACCCGACCCGGGGGCGGTCCGGTCGGGCATCAACTCGCTGGACAACGACGACCCGACCGCTGCCAACGGCTTCACCGCGGTGGCCGAGTCCGGTCTTTCCCGCAAGGTCTGCCTCGCCTGGAACGTGGTGCCCTGGCACCTCGACGGCCGCTCGCCCACCCCCGCCGAGCTGCGCGGCGCCGTGCCGTACCTGGTGGACCTGCTGCGGCTGCTGCCGGACCTCAAGGCGGTCGTCGTGCTGGGCCGCCCGGCGGGCACCGGGTGGACGCTGTCCGGTCGCGGCCACAAGCTGAAGGTGTTCAACGCGCCCCACCCGTCACCGCTGACCATCAACCGCGACCGCGCGGGCAAGTGGCCCCAACTGGTGGACGCCTTCCGGCAGGCGGCGGCGGCGAGCGGCTGAGCCACCCCGCCGGGTCGCCCGACCGGGTCACCGGACGGCGGAGGACCCGTCGGGCCCACCTCCACCCCCCACCACCGGACCGGGCGTGCCGCGCGACGTCCTGTCGTGCGGGACCCGACGCACCTTCCTAGCCTGGACCCATGACGACGCAGCCCGCGGTCCGCCACCCGCTCGCCGGCCTGGCCGTGTTCGCCGCCGCGGTCGCGGCGGCGGCCGTGGTCGGCTCACTCGCCGCGACGTCGTCCGCGGAGCGCTACCAGCAGCTGGACACCCCGTCCTGGGCGCCGCCACCCTGGCTCTTCGGTCCCGTGTGGACGGTGTTGTACATCATGATCGCAGTGTCCGGCTGGCTGTTCTGGAAACGGCACGGCGTGCGCTGGGAACTGGGCCTGTTCGCCGCCCAGCTCGTGCTCAACGCCGCGTGGACGCCCCTGTTCTTCGCCGCCCAGCGGTACGCCCTGGCGCTCGTCGACATCATCGCCCTGCTGTTCGTGGTCGTCGCCCTGGTCGTCGCGTTCGGACGCCGCCACCGCCCCGCCGCGCTGCTGCTCGTGCCCTACCTGGCGTGGGTCGGCTTCGCGACCGCCCTGAACGCGGCCATCGTGAGCCTCAACTGACCCCGCCGGAGATCGCCGCCGGCTCGGTGGGCGGCACCTCCTCCAACTGGGCGTAGGTGCACGACGCCTGGTCGCGGTCCGGTCGGAACCGGACCAGCCGGCCCGTGTGCCGGAACCGACCCGCCCGGAGGTGGTCGTGGCGCACCTCGGCGACCAGGTCCGGCCGCACCGGCTCCCAGGACAGCGTCTTGGCCGGGTTCCAGCGGCTCTGCGCGTCGGGCGCGCCCCCCTCGACACCCGCCCACTCCACCCACGGGTGCCCGTCGAGCGCGTCCACCCGGTACGGCGCCGGCTCGTCCAGCAGCTCGCGGCGACCACGCAGTCCGCCGTCCGCTCGTGCTTGACCTTCCAGCAGCCGTCGGCGTTCGCCGAACGGCACCCCGGTCAGGTCGCGGTCGCCCAGCGCCGGCAGGTCGGACCGCGGGGGGCGTCTCGGCGCCCGGCTTGCGCACCCGCGACGCGGCGGGGTGCAGGCGGAGCTGGAGCAGGTCGAAGCTCAGCCCGTCCGGCGTGTGACCACGACGACCTCGCCGTCCACCACGCACCGGGGTGGCAGGCCCGCCGCCGGCAGCTCGACCACCTCGGGGAAGTACCTGGTCAGCGGCCGGTCGTTGCGCGAGCCCAGCTCCAGCTCGGCCCCGTCCCGGAACACGACGCACCGGAACCCGTCCCACTTCGGCTCGTACACGAACCCCGGCCCGCGCGGCACGTCGTGCACGGCCTTGGCGAGCATCGGCCGCACGGGCGGCATCACCGGGAGGTCCAGGCCGCCGAGCGCAGGACTTCGCCCCGAATCCCACCCGTCGCCGATCAAGGACCGAAGTTGTCCGCATTGCTCTCTAACGTCGACCTCGACACCGAACCGGAAGGCGGACCACCATGAGCACCACCGCGATCGCGTCGAGCGAGCTGACCGACCTGCTGGCGGTCCTGGCCAGGGCCCGGGGCTTCCTCCGTCACACCGTCCGGGGCCTGACCGACGAGCAGGCGCGCCTCACGCCCACCGCCAGTCAGCTGTCCCTGGGAGGGCTGGTCAAGCACGTCCGCACCGTCGAGGAGGGCTGGCTGCGGTTCGCCGTGGGCGGAGCCGAGCTGATGGAGAGCGTCGAGGCCGACTGGGAGAACGGCTTCCGCATGCTGCCGCACGAGACCCTGGACGGCCTGCTGGCGGACTACGCGGAGACCGCGGCCGCGACGGAGCGCACCCTGGCCGGGCTGGACCTGGACACCGCCCACCCGCTGCCCGTGGCCCCGTGGTTCGAGGCCGGCGCGTCGTGGTCGGTCCGCACCGTCGTGCTGCACGTGATCGCCGAGACCTCCCAGCACTCGGGTCACGCCGACATCATCCGAGAGACCATCGACGGCCAGAAGACGATGGGCTGACCCCGCGAGTCGTGCGTTCAACCCGGGCGAGTCGTACGTTCAGGACCCGCGAGTCGTAGGTTCAGGGCCCGTGTGTTCTTCACTCGCGGGTAAAGAACACGGAGTGCTCGAACGTACGACTCGCCCGGCTCGAACGCACGACTCGCGGGTCAGAGGCGGCAGAGGCGGCGGATCGCGTCGGCGTGCGAGGGGTACGCCGGGGCGAGGACGTCGGCCGCGCCGAACGTGACGACGTCGTCGGTGTAGGGCGGCACCACCACCGTGCCCACCAGGGACCAGGGGCCGGCCGGTTCGGACGCCTGCCACACGCCCGCGGGCACCACGACCTGCGGGCGTTCACCGGCGGCCAGGTCCGACCCCAGCACGGGCGTGGTCACCTCGCCGTCCGGGTGCAGCAGGAGCATGCGCAGTGCCGAACCGGCGTGGTGGGCGTAGACCTCCAGGCGGTCCAGCCGGTGCACGCCGGAGAACTCGCCCTCCCGCAGCAGGTAGTGGATCGCCGACGCCTCCACCGAGCGCCACGACTGGCCGAACCAGCCGCCCTCCACCGGCAGCTCGGCCAGGCCCAGCAGCTCGATCACCTCGTCAGCGGTCACCGGCGCGCTCCGCCCCCAGATCGGTCTCCAGGTCGGCCTCGACGGACCCGTGCACCACGACCACTCCCTTGCCCAGCCGCTTCGCCGTGTACATCGCCGCGTCCGCGCTGCCCAGCAGGTCGTCGGCGGTCAACGACGGGTCGAACGCCTCGCGGTGCGACACCCCCACCGACGCGCGCACCACGTGCGTGCCGGACGCCGTGGCGTGCGGCGCCCCCAGCGCGTCCAGCACCCGCTGCCCGATCTCCTCCGGCGCCTGCGGGTAGCCGTCGACCAGCACGCCGAACTCGTCGCCGCCCAACCGCGCCACCACGTCCTGCGACCGCACGCACGCCTGCAACCGCGCCGCCACGACCCGCAGCACGGCGTCGCCCTCGGCGTGCCCGAAGTTGTCGTTGACGTCCTTGAAGCCGTCCACATCGATGAACAGCACCACCACCGGCGACGTCCCGGCCAGCGCCGCGTCCAGCCGCTCCCGGAACAGCGCCCGGTTCGCCACCCCGGTCAACGGGTCGTGGTACGCCTGGTGCCGCAGCCGCTCCCGGCTCTCCCGCAGCTGGTCGAGCAGCTTCACGTTGTCGATCAGGGTCAGCAGCTGCCGGGCGATCACCAGCAGCACCACGCCCAGGCCCACGTAGATCTCGAACGGGTTCAGCCGCACGCCCGTCGCCGTGCCGACCACGATGAACAGGCCGGTGACGAGCATCGGCAGGTACGGCACGAGCAGGTGCAGCAGCTCGCCCGCCCGCAGCCGCGTCGCGCCGGTCCGCTCCCGGGCCGTCCCGCCGGGCGCGATCGAGCTGAGGAAGAACAGCGCCGGGCACACCATGAACCCCATGTCCGCGGCCGTGGGGATGGCCGTGGCGCCCTTGCTGACCAGGTAGGCGAACACCCACCCGGACCCCGACTGCGCCAGGCCCGCCAGCGCGATGAACAGCACCGGCAGTTGCCGCACCGACCGGTGCGTCCACGACGACACCAGCAGCACCACCAGCATCACCAGGTACAGCGCCGGGTGCGCCACCACGGTCGCGAAGCCGGGACCGGACGTGGCCCACGCGCGGACCATCGACTCCAGCAGCGACACCCACGTGAGCACGAACAGCGAGCCGACCACGATCAGCCCGTCCAGCACGACCACGAACCGGCTGCGGTGGCCGGGCAGCGTGCCGGAACCGCCGTGCGCCAGCACCAGGACCGCGCACAGCCCCAGCACGGGCACCAGCACGAACCCGATCGGCGCCAGCGTCGTCGAGGGCAGCGCCACGCCGAGCACCACCTGGCCCCAGATCCACACGCACAGGCCGACCGCCAGGCTCGCCATCGAGGCGGCCATCCACAGCCGCCAGCGCCGCGCCACCCCGCGCCGCCGCCGCGCCGCGCGCCAGTACGACACCATCGCGGCGACCGAGAAGACGAGCTGGGTGAACTTGTCGATGGCGACGGAGGCGGGCCGGTCCAGCGCGCCCGAGACGACCAGGCAGACGATCGCGAACACCAGGGCGCACACGGCCGTCGCGACGACGCCGAACCGCCTCAGGGTCATGGACCTCGCCTCGATGCCGGGACCGGACTCGACCTGGTGGACCGAGCCACTCTAGTAAGGGTGGTGACGCTGTGTCGATCTGGGGTGGCGTTTCGTCACGCTGCGCGTGTCCCGCCGCGTCCCCGCACCCGACCCTCTAAGGTTCGAACTGGTGTTCGTCGTTCGAGGGGACCAGCGGTGCGCGTGTTCGGAGTCGACCCGGGCCTGACCCGGTGCGGGTTCGGGGTGGTCGACGGCGGCCCCGGCCGCACGGTGCGCCCGGTGGCCGTGGACGTCGTGCGCACGCCCGCGGACGCCGACCTCGCCGTGCGCCTGCTCCAGCTCTCCGACGCCGTCGAGCAGTGGCTCGACACCTACCGGCCGCAGGTGGTGGCCGTCGAGCGGGTGTTCAGCCAGCACAACGTGCGCACCGCGATGGGCACCGCCCAGGCGGGCGGGGTGGTGGCGCTGTCGGCCGCGCGCCGGGGCCTGCCCGTGGTGTTCCACACGCCCAGCGAGGTGAAGGCCGCCGTCACCGGCTCGGGCCGCGCCGACAAGGCGCAGGTGACCGCGATGGTGACGAAGCTGCTCGGCCTCAAGGTCGCGCCCAAGCCCGCGGACGCCGCCGACGCGCTGGCGCTGGCCATCTGCCACCTGTGGCGCGCGCCCATGCGGTCGCGGCTGGAGGAGGCTCAGGCGAGGGCGGCGGAACTCGCCCGGACCCACCGCGCGAAACTGGCCCAGGCAGTCGCCAAGACCGGAGGTAAGACCGAGTGATCTCGTCGCTGCGCGGCCAGGTGCAGTCCATCGGGCTCGACCACGTGGTCGTCGAGGTCGGGGGGGTCGGCTTCGCCGTGCAGGCCACACCCGCCACGCTCGCGACCCTGCGGCGCGGCGAGGAGGCCTCGCTGGCCACCTCGCTCGTGGTGCGCGAGGACTCGTTGACCCTGTTCGGGTTCGCCGACGCCGAGGCGCGCGAGCTGTTCGGCCTGCTCCAGACGGTGTCCGGGATCGGGCCCCGGCTCGCCCTGGCGACGCTGGCCGTGCTGGAGCCGGACAAGCTGCGCGCCGCGCTGGCCGAGGGCAATATCACCGTGCTCACGCAGGTCCCCGGCATCGGCCGCAAGGGCGCCGAGCGGCTGATCATCGAACTGCGCGACAAGGTCGGCCAACTGGCGACGACGCCCACCGCGGCGAGCGACGCGGGCGTGGTCCGCACCCAGGTCACCGAGGCCCTGCTGGGCCTCGGCTTCCCCGCCAAGCAGGCGGAGGCCGCGGTGGACGCCGTGCTGGCCGCCGACGGCGCGCTGGGCACCTCCGACGTGCTCCGCCGCGCCCTGACCGCGCTGGGCCGCAAGCGATGACGACCTTCGGACCGGACGACTTCGCGGACCCCGCCGACTTCACCGGGTCGGACGACCTCGCCGACCCCGGCGAGCGCGACACCCTCGACCCGCTGCCCGACCCGACCGAGCGGGACGTCGAGTCGACGCTGCGCCCCAGGGACCTGCACGAGTTCGTCGGCCAGCCGAAGGTCCGCGAACAGCTCGAACTCGTCCTGCACGGCGCGATGCGGCGCGGCGCGCCCCCCGACCACGTCCTGCTGTCCGGCCCGCCCGGCCTGGGCAAGACCAGCCTCGCCATGATCATCGCGGCCGAGCTGGGCGCGTCCCTGCGCATCACCTCCGGCCCCGCCCTGGAGCGCGCGGGCGACCTCGCGGCGATGCTGTCGAACCTGGTCGAGGGCGACGTGCTGTTCATCGACGAGATCCACCGGATGGCCCGCCCCGCCGAGGAGATGCTCTACCTCGCCATGGAGGACTTCCGGGTGGACGTCGTCGTCGGCAAGGGGCCGGGCGCGACCAGCATCCCGCTCGACATCGCCCCGTTCACCCTGGTCGGGGCCACCACCCGGTCCGGCGCCCTCACCGGGCCGCTGCGCGACCGGTTCGGCTTCACCGGGCACATGGAGTTCTACACGCCCGACGAGCTGGAGCTGATCGTCCGCCGCTCGGCCGGCATCCTCGGCGTCGACCTGCGCGAGGACGGCGGCCGGGAGATCGCCGGGCGCTCCCGCGGCACGCCCCGCATCGCCAACCGCCTGCTCCGGCGGGTCCGGGACTACGCGGAGGTGCGCGCGGACGGCGCCGTCACCCGCGAGGTCGCCCGGGACGCGCTGGCCGTGTACGACGTGGACGAGCTGGGGCTGGACCGGCTGGACCGGGCGGTGCTCGGCGCGCTGGTCCGGTCGTTCGGCGGCGGCCCGGTCGGCGTCTCCACGCTGGCCGTCGCGGTGGGGGAGGAGCCGACCACCGTCGAGGAGGTCTGCGAGCCGTACCTGGTGCGCGCCGGGATGCTCGCGCGCACCCCGCGCGGCCGGGTCGCGACCGCCACGGCGTGGCTGCACCTGGGCCTCACGCCGCCGCCCCAGGCGCCGGGTGAGGCCACCCGATCGCTGTTCGACGACGCCTCCGGGTGATCAGGATTACTGACCTGGCACAATCGGGAACGGCACCCCAGAAATCCGGACGTTCCGGGCGCTGACTCGCGCCCGGAGCAGTCCGGTCGATCGGAGAATGATGGACCTGTCCTCCTTGATGTTCCCGCTGCTGCTCGTGCTGCTCGCGGTGCCGCTGTTCCTCAGCGCCCGCAAGCAGAAGAGGGCGGTCGCGGAACAGCAGGCGCTGCTGACCTCCCTGGAGCCGGGCGACCGGGTCATGACCACCTCCGGGCTGTTCGCGACCGTCGCCGACGCCAGTGACGACTCCACCATCGACCTGGAGATCGCCGACGGCGTGGTCACGACCTGGCTGCGCCAGGCCATCCGCGAGAAGGTCGTCGCGGACACCGAGAGCGACGCCGTCGTGGACGACGTGACCGACGTGGACGCCACCGCCGACGAGCCCGCAGCGGACCGCGTCACGGTCGCCGAGCCGGTGGAGCACAACACCAAGAAGTAGGCGGCACCCCGCAAGCCCCTTCGCGCCTGGAGCCGGCAACTGTGAACGTGCCGACTCCAGGCAGTGACGCGCAGCTCACACAATCAGGGGTACGCTGCGCCATCGCTGACCTTGTCAACTATCAGGAGACGGACGGACCGTGGCACCTCCGGCCGGGCAAATCCGCCCCGCGAAGTACCTGGGCGCATTTGTCCTCATCGTGGTCGCGCTGTACTCCCTGGTGTTCTTCACCGGGAACGGCAAGGCGACCCCCAAGCTCGGCATCGACCTGCAGGGTGGCACCCGTGTCACGCTGACCGCCCGGGCTCCTGATGGCCAAACGCCGACCGACGAGGCGCTCAACCAGGCGCGCACGCTCATCGAGACGCGCGTCAACGGCCTCGGTGTCTCCGGCGCCGAGGTCGTCCGCGACGGAACCAACCTGGTGATCACGGTCCCCGGGTCGGACAGCGAGGGCGCCAAGCGCCTCGGCCAGACGGCGAAGCTGAACTTCCGCAAGGTGATCGGCTCGCCGCTGCCCAACGCGCCGGCCCCGGAGCCGTCCACCACCGGCAGCGCGCCGCCCAGCACCTCCGGGTCGGCCGCGCCGTCCACGACGGGCAGCGCCCCGGCGTCGGAGACCGCGGGTTCCGCGCCGGCGACGACCACCGCCCAGGGCCGCCCGGCCCCGATGGTGGAGGGCCAGCCGGCGGACCCCAACGCGCAGCCGGCGGACCCCAGCGCGCAGCCGACCGATCCCAACGCGCAGCCGACGGACCCCAACGCCCAGCCCACGGACCCCAACGCGCCCACCGAGCCGCAGGTCGACTGCCGCGCGGTGTTCGCGGGCCAGTACTCCGAGGACCCGACCAAGGCCATCGAGGAGTCCCGGACCTGCCGGCAGGACCCGCAGCTGACCACGCTGGACGCGCAGACCGTCCAGCAGGCGCTCACCGCGTTCACCTGCCCCACGATCGACCCGCTGATCGGCAACGACGACCCGTCGCTGCCGCTGCTGACCTGCGACCAGGACCGCACCGAGAAGTACGTGCTGGCCCCGGTGAACCCGCCGAACGACGGCAGCGTCAAGGACGACGACTACAGCCTCTACTCGCGGCTGACCGGTGAGGACGTCTCCAACGCCGTCTCCGGCGTCAACCCGCAGGGCGCGGGCTTCGTCGTCGACCTGACGTTCAAGTCCTCCGGCGGCGAGAAGTGGGGCAAGTTCACCTCGGCGAACGTCTCGCAGCAGGTCGCGGTCGTCCTGGACAGCCAGGTCGTGTCCGCGCCGAACATCAACGAGCCGATCCTGGGCGGCAACACCCAGATCAGCGGCCAGTTCAACCAGGCGGAGGCGAACAGCCTCGCCAACGTGCTGAAGTACGGCTCGCTGCCGCTGTCGTTCGAGCCCTCCGAGGCCGAGACGGTGTCCGCGACGCTGGGCCTGGCCTCGCTGAAGGCCGGTCTGATCGCGGGCGGCATCGGCCTCGCGCTGGTGTTCGTGTACTGCCTGATCTACTACCGCCTGCTGGGCGTGCTGACGATCCTGTCGCTGATCCTGTCGGCCGTGGTCATCTACGCGGTGCTGGTCCTCCTCGGCCGCTGGATCGGGTTCACCCTCGACCTCGCCGGCATCGCCGGGTTCATCGTCGCCATCGGTATCACCGCGGACTCGTTCGTGGTGTTCTTCGAACGGCTCAAGGACGAGGTGCGGGAGGGGCGGACGTTCCGGTCCGGCGTGCCCCGCGCGTGGGTCCGCTCCCGCCGCACGATCCTCTCGGCGGACGCGGTGAGCTTCCTCGCCTCGGCGATCCTCTACGTGATCGCCGTCGGCCAGGTGAAGGGCTTCGCGTTCACGCTGGGCATGTCGACCGTCCTCGACCTGATCGTGGTCTTCCTGGTCACGCACCCGCTCGTGACGATCGTCTCCAAGTCGAAGAAGCTGTCCAACCCGAAGCTGTCCGGTCTGGGCGAGGCCGTCCAGGCGGCCGTCGCGGACCGCGCGGCCAAGGGCACTGCCGTGAAGGGGGCCTGACGTGGCCGAGGGCAAGAAGCTCGGGATCTTCAAGCGGCTCTACGTCGGCAACGGCGCCTTCGACATCGTCGGCAAGCGCAAGCGCTGGTACGCGATCTTCGGCGCGGTCCTGCTGGCCTGCATCCTGCTGATCGTGCTCAAGGGCTTCAACCTGGGCATCGACTTCACCGGTGGCACGCGCATCCAGATGCCCGCGCAGAGCGCGTCCGGCACCATCACGACGGAGGCCGTCAAGGAGAGCTTCCAGCGGGCGATCGACAAGGAGGCGACCTCCGCCCAGACGGTCGGCACCGGCGACTCGGCGACCGTCCAGGTCCGCTCCGAGACGCTGAGCGCCGACGAGATTGCCACCGTCAAGGAGGCGCTGAACAACGACCTCAAGCCCGAGGGCGGGATCGGCACGATCAGCGACAGCGCCGTCTCCGCGTCCTGGGGCGGTGAGATCACCACCCAGGCGCTGATCGCGCTGGGCGTGTTCTTCCTGGCCGTGGCGATCTTCCTGGCGCTGTACTTCGAGCTGGCCATGGCGGTCGCCGCCCTGGTCGCGGTGGCGCACGACGTGGTGATCACGGCGGGCATCTACTCGCTGGTCGGCTTCGAGGTCTCGCCCGCCACGGTGGTCGGCCTGCTCACCATCCTCGGCTTCTCGCTGTACGACACGGTGGTGGTGTTCGACAAGGTCAAGGAGAACACCCGGGGCATCCTGGGCCTGACCCGCCGCACCTACGGCGAGGCGGCCAACCTGGCCGTCAACCAGACCTTGATGCGGTCGATCAACACCTCGCTGATCGCGCTGCTGCCGGTGCTCGGCCTGCTCGCCATCGGCGTCGGCCTGCTCGGCGTCGGCACGCTGAAGGACCTGGCGCTGGTGCAGCTCGTCGGCATCGCGATCGGCGCGCTGTCGTCCATCTACATCGCCACGCCGATCGCGGTGGACATCAAGATGCGCGACCCGAAGTACAAGGCGCAGGCCGCCCGGGTGAAGGCCCGTCGCGACAACCTCGCCCGCAAGGCGAGCGGCGAGGCCGTCACCGGCGGCAGCGTGGCCGACACCGGCGTCGTGGAGTCCACGGACGACGAGTCGCTGGCCGCCGAGCTGCGCAAGGAGAAGGCGATGGCCGCCGCGGCGGGCGCGCCGTCCCGCACGGCCAAGTCCTCCGACGCCCGTCGCCGCCCGACCGGCAAGAAGCACCGTTGAGGCTCGACCGAGCCCTGGGGCTCCTGCGTGAGGTCCCGGACTTCCCCCTGCCGGGGGTCGTCTTCCGGGACCTCACGCCGGTCCTCGCGGACCCGGACGCCCTGCGCGCCGTGGTCGACGCCCTCCAGGACCGGATCCACCCGGACACCCAGCTGGTGGCCGCCGTCGAGTCGCGCGGCTTCCTGCTGGGCGCCGCCCTCGGCTACGGCTGGCGCTACGGCGTCGTGCCGCTGCGCAAGCCGGGCAAGCTGCCCGCCGTCACCCACCGCGTGTCGTACGCGCTGGAGTACGGCGAGGCGACCCTCGAACTGCCCGCCGGGTCCATCACGCCGGGTCAGCACGTCGTGGTGGTCGACGACGTGCTGGCGACCGGCGGCACGGCCGTGGCGGCGTGCGAGCTGGTCGAGAAGGCCGGCGGGGTGGTGACGGGGGTGTCCGTGGTGCTGGAGATCCCCGGGCTGGGCGGCCGGGAACGGCTCGCCGGGCACCGGGTCGAGGCCCTGCTCACCGTCTAGCTCCTCCACGACGGTCCCGGCCAGGCCCCGGGTGACGGTCGACCGTCACCCGGGGCCTGGCTGTTCGCCGTCCGGGACCGGGAACCGCTCGCCGTGCGCGGCCGGTTCGACGTGGTGACGGCCGGTGACCGCGTTCCTGCCGGTCCCCGCCGGCAAGACGACAACAGGGGACCCCTGGCGGGGGACGGTTGCGCAAGCTTGCCCGGATCGTGACTGGGAGCGTGTCCACGCAGGTGGGCGGGGTGCGCCTCCGACCTGTCGGGCCGAATCACAGCTGCTGCTCACCGTGTGAACCGCGCCGCTCGTCGGTTCGTCACGCGGCCGATTCGCCATGCGGAGTTATCCTCGGTTCCTAGACCCGAGGAGCGTGGTTGAGCCAGGACACCGAACCCGCGCAGTCGGCGGAGCCCGTGCCCGCGGCGGCACGGCCGCCGTCGGCCACCAGGCGCGTGCGAGCCCGACTGGCACGGCGCATCACCGCCCAGCGCGCCGCGCCGGTCAAGCAGGTGCTCGAACCGCTGGCGGCCGTGCACCGCGACCTGCACCCGAAGGCCGACCTGGCGCTGCTCCAGCACGCCTACGACGTCGCCGAGGAGAAGCACCGGCCGCAGCGGCGGAAGTCCGGCGACCCCTACATCACCCACCCGCTGGCGGTGGCGACGATCCTCGCCGAGCTGGGCATGGACACGACCACGCTGGTCGCCGCCCTGCTGCACGACACGGTCGAGGACACCGACTACTCGCTGGACCAGCTGCGCGTCGACTTCGGCAACGAGGTCGCGCTGCTCGTGGACGGCGTGACCAAGCTCGACAAGGTCAAGCTGGGCGCGGCGGCCGAGGCGGAGACCATCCGCAAGATGGTCATCGCCATGGCCAAGGACCCGCGCGTCCTGGTCATCAAGCTCGCCGACCGGCTGCACAACATGCGCACCATGCGCTTCCTGCCGCCGGAGAAGCAGGCCCGCAAGGCCCGCGAGACCCTGGAGGTGCTGGCCCCGCTGGCCCACCGGCTGGGCATGGCGACGGTGAAGTGGGAGCTGGAGGACCTGGCGTTCGCCATCCTCCAGCCGAAGAAGTACGACGAGATCGTGCGCCTGGTCGCCAACCGCGCGCCGTCCCGCGACACCTACCTCAGCGGCGTGATCAACGAGCTGTCGTCGCAGCTGGAGGGCGCCCGCATCACGGCCAAGGTCGAGGGCAGGCCGAAGCACTACTACTCGATCAACCAGAAGATGATCGTCCGGGGCCGCGACTTCGACGACATCCACGACCTGGTGGGCGTGCGCATCCAGGTCGACGAGGTCCGCGACTGCTACGCCGCGATGGGCGTGGTGCACGCGCTGTGGCAGCCGATGCCCGGCCGGTTCAAGGACTACATCGCCCAGCCGCGGTTCGGCGTCTACCAGTCGCTGCACACGACCGTGATCGGCCCGGACGGCAAGCCGCTGGAGGTGCAGATCCGCACCTACGACATGCACCGCACCGCCGAGTACGGCATCGCGGCGCACTGGCGGTACAAGGAGACGCGCGGCACGCACAGCGGCAAGGGCGTCGAGGTCGACGAGATGGCCTGGATGCGCCAGCTGCTCGACTGGCAGCGCGAGGCCGCCGACCCCGGCGAGTTCCTGGAGTCGCTGCGCTTCGACCTCGCCGCGCGCGAGATCTTCGTGTTCACCCCCAAGGGTGACGTCGTCACACTGCCGACCGGTTCCACCCCGGTCGACTTCGCGTACGCCGTGCACACCGAGGTCGGTCACCGCTGCATCGGCGCCCGCGTCAACGGCCGCCTCGTCGCCCTCGAGCGCAAGCTGGAGAACGGCGAGGTCATCGAGATCTTCACCTCGAAGGCCGAGGGAGCGGGTCCGTCCCGCGACTGGCTGTCGTTCGCCGCCTCCCCGCGCGCCAAGGCCAAGATCAAGCAGTGGTTCGCGAAGGAGCGCAAGGAAGAGGCCATCGAGGTCGGCAAGGACGCCATCGCCAAGGAGGTCCGCCGCGTCGGGCTGCCGCTCCAGCGACTCGTCTCGGCCGACTCCATGGGCGCCCTGTCGAAGGAGCTGCACTACCCGGACGTGTCCGCGCTGTACGCGGCGGTCGGCGAGGGCCACACCTCCGCCCGGCACGTCGTGCAGCGGCTCGTGGCCCAGTTGGGCGGCGTCGACCACGCCGAGGAGGAGCTGGCCGACCGCTCCACCCCGTCCACGGTCGCCCGCCGCAGGGTCACCGGCGACGCGGGCGTCATCGTCAAGGACGCGTCCGACGTGTGGGTCAAGCTGGCCCGCTGCTGCACGCCCGTGCCCGGTGACGACATCCTCGGCTTCGTCACCCGCGGTGGTGGCGTGTCGGTGCACCGCACGGACTGCACGAACGCCGACGAGCTGCTCCAGACCCCGGAGCGGCTGCTGGACGTCGAGTGGGCGCCGTCGTCCTCCTCGGTGTTCCTGGTCGCCATCCAGGTGGAGGCCCTCGACCGGCACCGCCTGCTGTCGGACGTGACGAAGGTGCTGGCCGACGAGAAGGTCAACATCCTGTCGGCGTCCGTGACGACGTCGCGCGACCGGGTCGCGGTGTCGCGGTTCTCGTTCGAGATGGGCGACCCGAAGCACCTGGGCCACGTGCTCAAGGCGGTCCGCTCGGTGGAGGGCGTCTACGACGTCTACCGCGTGACGTCCGCTTCCTGAGCCCCCGGCACCCGGTCCGGCGCGCACGACGCGCCGGACCGGCTTCGGGAAGCCGTCCCACCCCGTCACCCCGGGCCGCCGGTCGGCCGCCCCGGAGCATCCGTTCGGCCTCCACGCCCCGCCGGCCCGCGCGGACGCACGCGCGCCCGCCCGGCGCGTCAGCGGAACGTCATCGGCCGGTGGGACCATCCGCCCTGTCGGCCCCCACAGCCGACGGGGAAGACGCAGGGGCCCCGCACCCCTCTCCCGGGTGCGGGGCCCCTGCGTGTCGGGAGCGGTCCGCCGGTCCTGCGCGGTCCGTCAGGCGACGCTGACCGACTCGAACTTCACTTCCTTGTTCGGCTTGCCGCCACCGGGCGACGGGTCGAACGAACCGTCGTGGCCCGCGCGGGCGACCTCGTCGACCAGCTTCAGGCCCGCCTCGTCGATGCTGCCGAAGACCGAGTAGTCGGGCGAGAGCTGCGCGTCGCCGTAGACGATGAAGAACTGGCTGCCGTTCGTGCCCTTCTGGGTCGCCTCGTCCGTGCCGGCGTTCGCCATCGCCAGGTAGCCGCGGCCGTAGGTCAGCTCGGGCCACGTCTCGTTGTCGAACGCGTAGCCGGGGCCGCCGGAGCCGGTGCCCGTCGGGTCGCCGCACTGGAGCATCTGGAGGCCCTGGGTGCCGATGCGGTGGCACGTGCTGCCGTCGTAGTAGCCCTGCTTGGCCAGGTTGACGAAGCTGTTCACGGCGCACGGCGCGAGCGCGCGGTCCAGCGTGAGGTTCAGGTCGCCGATGTTCGACTTGATGGTGGCCTGCACGGTGCCGGAGGCGGCGATGCCGGTGCCCTCGGGGGCCTTCGTGCCCTCCTTCGAGGCGGGCTCCGTCGACGGCCGGTACTCGCAGCTCGCGGGGTCCGCGAGGGGGGTGGGCCGGGTCGGGAGCGCCTTGACCTCGGTGGGGATGGTGATGGGGGCGGGCGCGTCGGAGCTGGCCGCGGCCGCGTCGTCGCCGCCGCCGCCGAAGTCGGCCGTGGCGAGGAAGTAGACACCGCCCGCTACCACGACGACCGCCACGACGGTACCCACGACGGCGAACACCCGGCGCCGCTTCGCGCGCTCCGCCCGGCGGACGAGCTGGCGTTCCAGCTTCCGCTTGGCCTGCTCGCGGCGCTGCACGTTGGTCGGCACCTCGCACCCTCCCTGGTCTCTGCGTCGACGGCGACGATCGGTGAGCAGTCTAGGGGGCACGCATATAGCCGGCGTGTGGCGGATAGGCTGGTGGCGGGGTCCGCAGTGATCCGTTGTCGATCCGTTGCCGTCGAGAGGTGCTCCCGTGCTCGTGATCGGGTTCCCGACCGGGGCCCTCCAGGCCAACTGCTTCCTGCTGGCCACGGGTGCGGGCGGGCCGTGCGTGGTCGTCGACCCCGGCCAGGAGGCCGAGGAGCCCATCGCCGACGCGCTGCGCGAGCACCGGCTGTCGCCCGTCGCCGTGCTGCTCACCCACGGGCACTTCGACCACTCGTTCTCCGTGGCGCCCGTCTGCGACGGCAACGACGTGCCCGCCTGGGTGCACCCCCGCGACCGCGAGATGCTGTCGGACCCGCTCAAGGGCGTCAGCGCCGAGTCGCGGGCGTTCTTCGGCGGGAACCTGGAGATGCGCGAGCCGCGCGAGGTGCGCGAGCTGACCGACGGGGCGGAGCTGGACCTGGCCGGCCTGAAGCTCACCGTCGACCACACACCGGGCCATACCGGCGGGTCGGTGATGTTCCGCGCCGGCACCGGGGAGGGCGGACGGCTCGTGCTGTCCGGCGACACCCTCTTCGCCGGCTCCATCGGACGCACCGACCTGCCGGGCGGGGACCACCGCGAGATGCTGACGTCGTTGCGCACGAAGGTGCTGACGCTGGCGGACGACACGGTGGTGCTGCCCGGCCACGGGCCCACGACGACCATCGGCCGCGAGCGCGCGAGCAACCCGTTCCTGCTGGGACTGGGTTCCCCCGACGCGCCGGCCGCACCGCACCGAGGACTGTAGGGACACCGTGACGAGCTCCCCCGCCACTCCTTCCCCCGCTACTCCCTTCTCCGCGCCCAAGGGCGTGCCCGACTACTTCCCGCCGGCCTCCGCGTCGTTCCTGGCGGTCCGCGACACGCTCGTCGACTCCGCCCGGCGCGCCGGCTACGGCTACGTCGAGCTGCCCGTCTTCGAGGACACCGCGCTGTTCGCGCGCGGCGTCGGCGAGTCGACCGACGTGGTCAGCAAGGAGATGTACACCTTCACCGACCGCGGCGGCCGGTCCATCACGCTGCGGCCCGAGGGCACGGCGGGCGTGATGCGCGCCGTCATCGAGCACGGCCTGGACCGCGGGCAGCTGCCCGTGAAGCTCGCCTACGCGGGCCAGTTCTTCCGCGCCGAGCAGCCGCAGGCGGGCCGCTACCGGCAGTTCCACCAGGTCGGGATCGAGGCGGTCGGCGTGGACGACCCGGCGCTGGACGCCGAGGTCATCGCGGTCGCCGACGCCGGGTTCCGCGCCCTGGGGCTCACCGGGTTCCGGCTGGAGCTGACCTCGCTGGGCGACTCGACGTGCCGCCCGCAGTACCGGGAGAAGCTCCAGGCGTTCCTGGCGGCGCTGCCCCTGGACGACGACACCCGCCGCCGCGCGGAGATCAACCCGCTGCGCGTGCTCGACGACAAGCGGCCCGAGGTGCGCGAGCTGGTCGCCGACGCGCCGCTGATGGTGGACAACCTGTCGGCCGGGTCGCTGGCCCACTACGAGGCAGTCAAGGGCTACCTGAACGCCCTGGGCGTCGAGTTCACCGAGAACCCGCGGATGGTGCGCGGCCTCGACTACTACACGAAGACGACGTTCGAGTTCGTGCACGACGGGCTGGGCGCGCAGTCCGGCATCGGCGGCGGCGGGCGCTACGACGGCCTGATGGAGCAGCTGGGCGGGCAGCCGCTGTCCGGCGTCGGCTTCGGCCTGGGCGTGGACCGCGCGCTGCTGGCGTGCCAGGTCGAGGGCGTGGTGCCGGGCGACCCGGCGCGCTGCGACGTGTACGGCGTGCCGCTGGGCGAGGTGGCGAAGTCCCGCCTGGTCGCCCTGTCCGCGCCGCTGCGCGAGGCGGGCGTGCGCTTCGACCTGGCGTACGGCGGCAAGGGGCTCAAGGGCGCGATGAAGGGCGCCGACCGCTCGGGCGCCCGGTTCGCCCTCGTGCTCGGCGAGCGCGACATCGAGGCCGGTGTCGTGCAGCTCAAGGAGTTGGCGACGGGCGACCAGCGCTCCGTGCCGCTGGCGGACGCGGTGATCTCGGTGGTGGAGGCGTTGGGCCGGTGAGCGAGAGCATCCCCCTCGACCTGCTGGACCCGAAGGCGGTGCGCAAGCGCGCCTGGACGGTCACGATCGGCGCGCTCGTCGTCGCCGCCGCGTTCGGCGGGTTGATGGGGCTGCTCGCGGGCCGCACCGCCGGCCTGGTCACGGCCGCGATCTTCTTCGTGCCGCTCGCGCTGCTGGCCGTGGCCGAGGCCCGGCGGCACGTGCGGCTGGACGGCACGGTGCTGTCGGTGCGGGCGTTCGGCACCCGCTCGGTGGACCTGCGCACCGCGGACCGGCTCGACCTGCTGGTCACCGACGTGCGCGGGGCGCGCACCGTGGGCCTCTTCGTGCGCGGCGGCGGCAAGGCCATCAACCTGGCCCTCGCCATCTACGCGGGGACGGGCGGCAAGGAGCAGGAGATCCTGCCGCTGCGCACGCTGGCGAACGTCCTCGCGGGCCGGGGCGACCCGCCGGGACTCGTCTTCTCCGAGCTGCTGGTCGCCCAGCTGCGCGCCGAGGCCCGCGGCCTCGCCTACGGGGACCGGCCGCTCTACAAGCTCGCCGCGCTCGCCCCGGGCGGCCGGCTGGCGCAGAAGCTCAACCCGGACGCCATCTCCCGGTTCGTGTCGACGCTGAGCGACTAGGAAGGCCCTCCCGCTCGCCTCGGCGCGAGCACCCGGACCGCGCTCAAGGCCGTGCGGCACCACATCGGCACGTCCGCCGCGGCTCACACGCCCAGCGCAACGGGTCGCGCCGGCGGACCGCCCGCGATCAGCGCGGCCAGCGGCGTGACGAGGTCGCGGGGCGAGAACAGGTCGGGGCCGCGGTGGTCGGCGATGTCGGCGAGCGCCCACCACCGCCACCCGTCGAGGTGCTCGGCGGCCAGTTCGGCGTCGCTCATCGCGCCGCGCGGGACGAACGCGGAGGCGCGGACGAGGAAGTAGTCGTTGACGACCCCGTCGTGGCCGGGCGCGCGGCCGGCGCCCCGGGCCTCCTGGCGCCACACGTGCGGCGGGTCGCCGGTGATCGCCAACCCGACCTCCTCGCGCAGCTCGCGCCGGAGGGCCCGCGCGGGCGTCTCACCGGGCTCGACCCCGCCGCCGGGAGCCGCCCACACGACGCCGTCGCCGGTCCTGTGGCGGCCGAGCAGGACGCGGTCGTCCGGGTCGAGCACGATCGCGCGGACCGAGTGGCGCAGGCGTGGTCGGGTCATCCGGGCACCGTAACCGGTCGTGCGGCCCGGCTCAGTCGTCCGGCAGGCCCCACGTGCCCTTGGGCGGGGACGGGGACTGGGTGGCCGTGGCGTCCGTCGTCGGCGGCAGGCCGCCGATGAAGCGGGTCAGCGAGGCGTCGTGCTCGACCCGACCCGGGAACGGGTCGCCGGCCGTGCGGCGGGTCAGGGCGGCGACCGGCAGCTCGGTGTGCGAGGCCACCAGGACGAAGTTGCCGAAGCGCCTGCCGCGGAACACGGTCGGTTCGGCCAGGACGCACACGTGCGGGAACACGGCGCGCACGGTGGCCGCCTGGGCGCGGGCGAAGGCGAGCGGGCCGCCGTCGCCGATGTTGGCCGCGTAGACGCCGCCCGCGCGCAGCGCCCGCGACGCCTGGCGCACGAACTCGACCGACGTGAGGTGCGCCGGGGTGCGCGCGCCGGCGAAGACGTCGGTGACGATCAGGTCGAAGGTGTCCTCGGGCGCCCGGACCAGCACGGCCCGCGCGTCGCCGGTGCGGATGCGGATGCGCCAGTTCCGGTCCAGCGGGAGGACGCCGCGCACCAGGTCGACCAGCGCCGCGTCGATCTCCACGACCTGCTGGGTGGAGCGGGGGCGGGTCGCGGCGATGTAGCGGGGGAGGGTGAGGGCCCCGCCGCCCAGGTGCACGGCCCGGATCGGGTCGCCCTCGGGGGCCACCAGGTCGGCGACGTGGCCGAGGCGGCGCAGGTACTCGAACTCCAGGTGCGTCGGGTCGTCCAGGTCGACGTGCGACTGCGGGGTGCCGTTGAGGCGCAGCACCCAGGCGCGGGGGACGTCCTGGTCGGGGACGAGTTCCGCGATGCCCGAGTCCACCTCCCTCGTGATGGTCGCATCGGTCTTCCGCAGTCGTCCCACACCGGACAACCTAGTCGCCGCCGTCCGGTTAGGGTGACGCCCGTGCAGATCGCCGCTGACGTCCTGACCGCGCTCGTCGCGGCAATCCACCTCTACATCGTGGTGCTGGAGATGTTCCTGTGGAACACCCCGCGCGGCCGCGCGGCGTTCGGGACCACGGAGGAGTTCGCCGCCGCCTCGAAGGTGCTGGCGGCCAACCAGGGCCTCTACAACGGGTTCCTCGCCGCCGGCCTGGTCTTCGCGATCGTGGCCGGCGGGTCGGTCGGCTTCGCGTTCGCCGTGTTCTTCCTGGTGTGCGTCATCGTCGCCGGGGTGTACGGCGCGGCGACGGTCAGTCGTCGAATCCTGTTCGTGCAGTCCGTGCCCGCCGCGGTCGCTCTGCTGGTCGTGCTGCTCGCTCGCTAGCGGTCACCCGGGCCGGCCGTCGCCAGGGGCCCTTCGCGGGGTCGTAGCCGGTGCGCAGGTCGCCCGTCACCCGCGCGCTCCAGGCCGCGGTCCCGGTGGGCCCGTCGTCCTCCGGGGCGTCCTGCGGCTCGTCCTCGGGTCCGTCCCCGGGGTCGGGCGTCGCGGCGGTGGCGGGCACCTCCTCGCGGCCCGCCACCCACGCGGCCAGGGCCGTGGTGATCGGGACGGCCGCCACCAGCCCGATGCTGCCCACCAGGGTCCGCACGACCTCCTGCGCCACCTCCTGCGCGGTCAGGATCTCGCCCAGGGTGCGGCCCGACAGCGAGAACGCCAGCAGCAGCGGCAGCGCCGCGCCCGCGTACGCCATGACCAGGGTGTTCACCACGGACGACAGGTGGTCGCGGCCGATCCGCGACCCCGCCGCGTACAGGTCGCGGAACCCCAGCGACGGGTTGGCCCGGCGCAGCTCCCACACCGCGCTGGTCTGCGTTACGGTGACGTCGTCCAGCACGCCCAGCGCGCCGATGACCGTCCCGGCCAGCAGCAGGCCGCGGGTGTCGATGCCGTGCCCCAGCACGGCCACCAGGTTCCCGGTCTCCTGGTCGATGCCGGTGAGCTTGCCGAACGCGGAGAACGCCACGCCGAGCAGGCAGATCAGCGCGAGGCTCACCAGCGTGCCCAGCACGGCGGTGGACGTGCGCGCGGACACCCCGTGCGTCAGGTACAGCACCACGAACATGATCAGCCCCGCGCCGACCACGGCCACGGTCAGCGGGTTCTCGCCGGCCAGGATCGCGGGCAGCACGAACACCACCAGCACCACGAAGCTCAACGCCAGCGCGCCCAGCGCGGCCAGCCCGCGCCAGCGCCCCAGCAGCAGCACGGCCGCCACGAACAGCACGGCCAGCAGCAGCAACGGCGTGCCCCGCTGGAAGTCGACGAGCTGGTAGGACGCGCTGTCGTCGGGATCACCGCCGCCGAACGACAGCACCACCCGGTCGCCGACCGCGAACTCCGGCGTCGTCGGCTGGTCGGGCACGGGCACCCGGACGTCGCGGCCGGCCGCCGCGCCGTCGGTCATCCGCACGGACACCAGCACGCACCCGGTCGCGCCGGCCTGACCGGTGTCCGGTCCGCACCCGCCGCCGACCACCGCGGTGACCTCGCCGAGCACCGGCACCTGCGTGATGCCGGCCTCCGCGCCGGTGCGCTGGTCGTGCCCGAACGGGTAGAGCAGGAACGTGCCCACGACGGTCGCCAGCACCAGCGGCAGCAGCAGGACCAGCAGCAACCGCCGCACCTGGTGGGACGCGGGGCCGGTGGGCCGCCCGTGGCCGTGGCCGTGCGCGGCGATCAGGTCCTTGGCTTGCACGGCTCACATACTGCCCGATCGCCCCGCGGTGTCCGTCATGCGGACAGTCCGGTGCGCGTTCCGGGTCGAGCGGCGCCCACCGGCGACCCCCGAGCCCGGAGGCGGGGTCACCCCAGCGGGTCGGTGAACCGGAAGTGCCGGGCGACCGCCTCCTCGCAGGCCCCGAGGGCCTGCCGCAGCCGCTGGTCCGGTGTTCCCGTGACCAACCGCCACGGCACGCCCCGCGCCGCCAGGCCCTCCCGGAACAGCCCGGTCATCCACGCGCGCAGGTGCTCGCCGTCCCGCCACCCGTCCTGCTCGAACGGCACGCCGACGTGGTCGGTCAGCAGGTACAGGGCGGGGCGGCGGGCGTCCGGCGCGATGTCGTCGCGGGCCGCGCCGAGGTAGCGGTGACCCCAGACCGTGGCCGCCCACGCGTCGTTGTCGCACACCACGACCGGCCCGGTGGAGGCGGCGCGGACCAGCTCCTCCTGCCTCTCGGCCACGTCCTGGAAGTCACCGACCGTCCACACCAGACGATCGGCGGACGCGGCCGGGTCGAACGCCCGCGCGGCGGCCAGCTTGTGCTCGGTGTGGAGTCGGCCGTACTCGGGTACCCAGGGCGCGTCGAGGTGCGCCGCGAGTTGTCGCGACAGCGTCGTCGTGCCGGTGCTCTCGGCTCCGAGCACCACGATCCGGGCGCACAGGCCCGCTCGGGTGGCGGGCGCCAGGTGCGCCCAGTTCGCCCGCGGGTCCGCCCGGATCGCGGTGCCGGACACCGGGTGCGCACCCCGGTCCGGGTCGACCGGCACGTGCCGGGCGCCGAGCCGCTCGGCCATCTCCCCGCCGTAGCGCTCGCTGGAGAACACCGCGTCCACGGCGGCCGACGCCGGGTCGCCGTCCAGGATCGCCCGGCGCGCGAGCACCGCCCGCGCGACGCCCATGTGCAGCTCCCACACCTCGTCGCTGTCGAAGTCCATCTCGTGGTCGTCGACGTCGCCGAGGACGACCAGGCCGGGTGTCCCGGCGTGCTCGGCGCGCAGCCACGCCACCCGGTCGGCGACCGGGATCGACTCGACGCGCGACGCCAGCACGGTCACCGTCGTGCGCGCGCTGCGCGCGGCGGCGGTGCGGACGAGGTGGTGGTGCCCCGCGTGCGGGGGGTAGAACTTGCCCAGCACCAGCGCGTGGTCGAAGTCCGTCACGCCGCGACCCGCTCGTCCTCGCGCAGCGCCTTCGTCCAGTTGCGCAGGCCCAGCACGCACAGGGCCATGAAGCCGACGTAGAGGATCGCGGTCAGCCACAGGTCCTTGTAGGCGTACAACGGGACGTAGACGACGTCCGCCGCGATCCACAGCCACCAGCACTCGACCTTCTTGCGGGTCTGTCCCCAGGTGGCGAGCAGGGAGAGCACGGTGGTGACCGAGTCCGCCCACGGCACGGTCGAGGGGGTGAACGAGGTGAGCACCCACACCAGCAGCAGGGTTCCCGCCGCGCCCGCCGCCGCGAGCCACCACCACTGGGCGCGCGTGGTCCGGCCGACCGGCAGGGCGGTGCGCTCCGCGCCACCGCGCAACCACGCCCACCAGCCGTAGAGCGCGAGTGCGATGTAGACGACCTGGAGACCGGAGTCCGCGTACAGGCCGCTGGTCGCGAACAGCACCAGGAAGGCCAGGTTGTTGAGGATGCCGATCGGCCAGTTGAGCGGGTTCTGGCGGGCGACCAGCCACACGCACAGCGCGCCCGTGACGAAGCCCGCCACCTCGCCCCAGCTCGTGGTGACGCCCGCGAAGGTGACGGCCGGGGTGGTGAACGGCCACAGGATCAGGTCCAGCGGGGACAAGGCGGCTCCATTTGACCATGATTCGAACGCGTGTTCGAATGGGGTTATGCGATGTGACGGGCAGGAGGACGGGGCGGACCGGCAGCAGGCTCCACCGGGGTCGCCGGGACTGGTCCGCAGCGTACGAACCCCCCACCCCGACGACGTCGCGTCCCACGAGGTGGGCGCCGGACCCGCCCGCGCCCACTGCCTGGCGGGCGACACGCCCGTGCTGCTGGCCGACGGGCGCACCGCGCCGATCGGCGAGCTGTCCGCGGGCGAGGAGGTGTTCGGCACGCGGGACGGCCGGTTCGTCGTCACGCGGGTGCGCGCGCACTGGAAGACCAGCAGGCCCGCGTACCGGGTGACGCTGGGCGACGGCACGCAGGTCGTGGCCGGCGGGGACCACCGGTTCCTCACCGACGAGGGCTGGAGGCACGTCACGCCCGGTCGGAGCGACGACGCCGACGAGCGCCCCTTCCTGGTGAAGGGCGCCCGCCTGGTCGGCACGGGCCGGTTCGCCGCGCCGCCCGCGCACGTGCGGGACTACCGCGACGGCTACCTGTGGGGAGTGGTGCGCGGCGGCCTGCCCGGCGACCCGGACGTGCTGGCGCGGGCCCGCGAGTTCTCGGCGGGCGACGTGCCGCGCGACCGCGACCTGGTCGAGTGGCCCACCGCGCCCGGCGACGGGTGGTCGAAGGGCTTCCTGGCCGGGCTGTTCGACTCGCGGGGCAGCTCGACCGGCGGCGAGCTGGTGGTGTCCAGTTCGGACAGCGCCGTGTTCGAGGCGGCCGCGCTCGCGCTGACCCGGCTGGCGGTGCCGCACGCGGTCGAGGTGCGCGGGCTGCGCGTCGTCGGAGGGCTGGCCGGGCGGCTGCGGTTCCTGCACCTGGTCGAACCGGCCATCAGGCGCGGCAACGCCGTGGAGGGCATGGCGGTGCCCGTGACGTCGCAGCTGGCCGTGGTGGCGGTGGAGTCGCTGGGCGTGACGCGGACGCTGTACGACATCACCACCGGCACCGGCGACTTCGTGGCCAACGGCCTGGTCAGCCACAACTGCCCTGCCCCGCCCGCGACCCCACCGGCGTCCCCGGCGTCCCCGGCGAGAGTCCAACCCTCGGGTCGCGAGAGTCCGACGCCCAGGACCTCTGAGTTCTTCACTCGCGAGTAAACAACTCCCGGCTCCTGGGCGTCGGACTCTCGCGGCCTGGAGGTTGGACTCCCGGGCTGGGCGGGTGGGGTCAGAGGGAGCGGGGGAAGCGCAGCACGCGGTCCGGGTCGTAGCGCCGCGCCACCGCGCGCAGCCGGGGCAGGTTGTGCCGGTACGCGGTCCGCGCCCAGTCCCGCTGGAGCGGGTCGAGGTAGTTGACGTACGTGCCGGTGCCGACGAGCGGTGCGAGGGCGCGTTGCACGTCGTCGACCTCGCGGGTGACCTCGGCGGGCGGGCGGTCGCCCACGGTGCCGAACACCTCGATCGACGTGACCGAGCCCCGGTGCGGGTAGGCCGTGCCGCGCGGCCCCACCCGGTCGATCGCGCCGCCGAGCGCGGCGACGATGAGCAGCGTGCCGCCCTTGCCGTCCAGGGTGCCCGCGACGGCGGCCGGGTCGGCCCACGGCCGGTCCGCGATCCGCGAGGACGCCCGGAAGGCGTTGCGGGGCGGGTGGCCGCCGGTCATGATCCCGATCGCGGTGGGGAGGTCGACCTCGGCGTCCTCCAGCGGCGGCCTGGCGCCGACCGCGTCGAGGAGGCGGGCGACCTCGGCCCGCAGCGCCGGCACGGGGCCGACCCGGCACCCGGTGAGGTCGACCGAGCCGTCCGGCAGCACCACGCAGGTGCTCGACAGCTCGTCCGGCACGGCGGTGCTCCACGGCTGCCACGCGCCGAGCACGTCGGTGGCGGACCCGGCGGGGAAGCGCACGCGGAACACCGTCAGCGCCGGCGGGGCGGGGACGGTGTCGAACTCGAACGACGTGACGACGCCGAAGTTCCCGCCGCCACCGCCGCGCAGCGCCCAGAACAGGTCGGGCTCGCTCGCCCCGGACGCGGTGAGCAGGCGGCCGTCCGGGGTGACGACCCGCGCCGACCGCAGCCGGTCGCACGTCAACCCGTACGCGCGGTCGAGCCAGCCGAGGCCGCCGCCCAGGGTGAGGCCCGCGATGCCGACCGACGGGCAGTTGCCCAGCGGCAGGCACCGGCCGGCCGCGCCGAGGGCGGCGTAGACGTCGCGCAGCCGGGCGCCCGCGCCGACGACGGCCGTGCCGTCCGGGCGCACCTCGACCCCGGACATCGGCGCGAGGTCCACCACGAGCCCTTCGTCGGGCGTGGAGTACGCGGCGTAGCCGTGACCACCGCCGCGCGCGGCCACCCGGAGGTGGGACCGCCGGGCCTCGTCCAGGCAGTGCCGCACGTCGTCCGGGCGCGCGCAGCGGGCGATCGCGGCGGGCCGGTGGTGGTCGAACAGGCTGTTGAACGGCAGGCGGGCCGTGTCGTAGCCGGCGTCGCCGGGCAGCAGCAGCCCGCCGGCGAGCCGGGCCCGTAATCGCGCCCACCGCGGCGGCGGCCCGCCGGTGCCGCCCGCCACCGCCCCGATCGCACCCGTCCCCGCCCACCGCAGCACTGCCCGTCGTGAGGTGACCACCATCGCATCCTGCCATCGTACGACGTACGGTACGTTGTACGACATGAGTGCCGTGCCGAGCAGTGGAGCGGGTTTCGCGCCGAGCGACGAGGACGTCGCGGGTGTGCTCGCGTGGTTCGAGGAGTGGGACGCCCTGGCGGTGGCCAAGGACGTGGAGGGCATGGCGGACAAGGCGCTGTTCCCGGTCAACGCGGTGACCGACGGATCGGCGCGGTCGTGGGACCGCGCGCGGTTCCTGACCGACATGGCCGCCTCGCTGGGGGAGGGGGACGTGCGGATGGAGTCGGTGCGCACGCCCCACTTCGTCAACGCCGACCTCGTGTTCGTCATCACCGACGCGACCATCACGGCGGGGGAGTTCTCGCAGGTCGTGCGGTACGGCGACCTGCTGGTCAAGGTCGACGGGAGGTGGCTGTTCCAGACGATGGTCCAGGGTGGCTGGTAGTCCCGGAGGGGCTTCCGCGCCACTAACAATCAGTCTTGACTGTTTGTTAGTGGCGCGGAACACTCTGCCGCATGGCCCCCGAGACCAGGCAGCGGCAGGCCGACCGCAGCCGGGAGACCCGGCGCAAGCTCATGGAGGCGACGGTCGCCTGCCTCGTCGAGCTGGGCTGGTCGGGCACGACGACGACGGTGGTGGCCGAGCGCGCGGGCGTCTCCCGCGGCGCCCAGCTGCACCACTTCCGCACCCGCGGCGAGCTGGTCGCCGCCGCGGTCGAGCACCTGGGCGCGGAGAGCGTCCTGCACCTCAAGGACCGCGCGCGCACCGTGCACGGCAGCGTCGTCGCGGTGGTCGAGCTGATCGCCGACTTCTACGCGAGCGACCTGTTCACCGCCGCCCTCGAACTGTGGGTCGCCGCCCGCACCGACCCCGACCTCAGGACGGTGGTCGTGCCGCTGGAGGCCCGCATCGGGCGCGAGACGCACCGGCTGGCCGTCGGGCTGCTGGACGCCGACGAGGCGAAGCCCGGCGTGCGCGAGGCCGTGCAGATCACCCTGGACCTGGTGCGCGGCCTGGCGCTCGCGAACCAGCTCACCGACGACGGGAACCGGCGCCGGCGGATCGTCCGGCACTGGGCGCGGATGCTGGAGGCGGCGTTGGAAGGGGACGGGCTGTGATCACCGGAGTGCTGGACGACCTGCGCGCGGAGAGCGGGGTGCTGGACGACCTGGTCGCGGACGCCGACTGGTCGCTGCCCACGCCCGCCGCCGGCTGGACGATCGCCCACCAGATCAGCCACCTGCGCTGGACGGACCGGATCGCCGCGCTCGCCGCGCGCGACCCGGGCGCGTTCGCCGAGGCGCTGGAGTCGGCCACGGGCGACCTGGTCGACGAGGGCGCGCGGGAACCCGTGACGCTCGACGAGTGGCGGGCGAGCCGCGAGGAGCTGGCCGCCGCGCTGCTCGCCGTGCCGCCGGGCGCCAAGGTGCCGTGGTTCGGGCCGCCGATGAGCCCGACGTCCATGGCCACCGCCCGGCTGATGGAGACGTGGGCGCACGGCCAGGACGTGGCCGACGCGCTCGGCGTGGTCCGCGAACCCACCCGGCGGCTCCGGCACGTCGCGCACATCGCGGTCCGGGCGTTCGGCTACGCCTTCCTGGTCAACGGCCTGCCCGTGCCGGACGAGCCGGTGCGCGTCGAGCTGACCGGACCGGGCGGCGAGCAGTGGGCGTGGGGCCCCGAGGAGGCCGCGGACCGGATCACCGGTCCCGCGCTGGACTTCTGCCTGCTCGCCACGCAGCGCCGCCACCGCGACGACCTCGCGGTCACCGCCACCGGTCCGACGGCGAGCGCGTGGCTGCCCATCGCGCAGGCGTTCGCCGGTCCGCCCGGACCGGGCCGGGAGCGGTCGTGATCCGCGTCGGCAACGCCTCCGGCTTCTACGGAGACCGGTTCTCCGCCGTGCGCGAGATGCTGCGCGGCGGCCGGCTCGACGTGCTGACCGGTGACTACCTGGCCGAGCTGACCATGCTGATCCTCGGCCGCGACCGCGCGAAGGACCCCGCGCTGGGCTACGCCCGCACGTTCCTGCGCCAGTTGGAGGACAACCTCGGCGAGGCGCTGGAGCGCGGCGTGAAGATCGTCTCCAACGCCGGCGGGCTGAACCCGGAGGGCCTGGCGGCGGCGATCGACGGGCTCGGGACCGGCGCGAAGGTCGCGTACGTGACCGGGGACGACGTGCGGTCCGACTTCCCCGACGCGCTGACCGCCAACGCCTACCTCGGCGCGTGGGGCATCGCCGAGGCGCTGAAGGCGGGTGCGGACGTCGTCGTCACCGGGCGCGTCACCGACGCCTCGCTGGTCGTCGGCCCCGCCGCCGCGCACTTCGGCTGGGACCGCGACGACTGGGACCGGCTGGCCGGCGCCACCGTCGCCGGGCACGTCCTGGAGTGCGGCGCCCAGGCCACCGGCGGCAACTACCCGTTCTTCACCGAGATCGACGCCACCCGGCCCGGGTTCCCCATCGCGGAGGTCGAGGCCGACGGGTCGGCGCTGATCACCAAGCACGACGGCACGGGCGGCGCGGTCACCGTCGACACGGTCACCGCCCAGCTGCTCTACGAGATCGGCGACCCCGCCTACCCCGGCCCGGACGTGGTCAGCCACTTCGACACGATCCGGCTCGACCCGCACGAGCGGGGCGTGCGGATCTCGGGCGTCCGGGGCTCGCCGCCGCCGGACACGCTCAAGGTGTGCCTCAACACCCTCGGCGGGTTCCGCAACTCCACCACGTTCGTGCTGACCGGCCTGGACGTCGAGGCCAAGGCGGACCTGGTGCGGCGGCAGCTGGAGGACGCGATCGGCGCGGACGGCCTGACGTGGGCGCTGGCGCGCACCGAGCACGTCGACGCCGACACCGAGGAGGCCGCGAGCGCGCTGCTGCACGTCACGGTCAAGACCGCGGACGCCAAGCGGGCCAAGGCGTTCTCCCGCGCGGGCGTCGAGCTGGCCCTGGCGTCCTACCCCGGGTTCCACGTCACCGCGCCGCCCGGCGACGGCACGCCGTTCGGCGTGTACCGGGCCGCGTACGTGCCGCGCGACGCCGTGCCGCACCGGGTCGTGCTGCCCGGCGGGGAGGTGGTCGAGGTATGAGCGCCCCCCGCAGGAGGGTCCCCCTGGGCTCGATCGCCGGCGCGCGGTCGGGCGACAAGGGCGGTGACGCCAACCTCGGCGTGTGGGCGCGCACCGACGCGCGGTACGAGTGGCTGCGCGCCGAGCTGACGGTGGCCCGGCTCAAGGAGCTGCTGCCCGAGGCGGGCGAGGTCGTCCGGTACGAGCTGCCGAACCTGCGCGCGCTGAACTTCGTGCTGCGCGGCCTGCTCGGCGACGGCGTCGCCTCCTCCACCCGGTTCGACCCGCAGGCCAAGGCGCTGGGCGAGTGGCTGCGCTCCCGGCACGTGGACGTCCCCGAGGAGCTGCTGTGAGCACGGGAGAGCTGTTCGACACGCCGGAGCGGCGGGACCTGCGCGCGACCGTGCGGCGGTTCACCGAGCGGGAGGTCGTGCCGCACCTGGACGAGTGGGAGCGCGCGGGCGGGCTGCCGCGTTCGCTGCACCGGGCGGCGGCGTCCATCGGGTTGCTGGGCGTCGGCTTCCCCGAGTCCGTCGGCGGCGCGGGCGACCTGCTCGACACCGTCGTGGTCACCGAGGAGCTGATCCAGGCGGGCGGCTCGTCCGGCCTGGTCGCCGGGCTGCTCACGCACGGCATCGCGGTGCCGCACATCGTGGACGCCGGCGACCCGGCGCAGGTCGACCGGTTCGCGCGGCCGGCCCTGGCGGGCGAGCTGATCGGGTCGCTGGCCATCACCGAACCCGGTGGCGGGTCGGACGTGGCCGCGCTGCGCACCACCGCGCGCCGTGACGGCGACCACTACGTCGTCAACGGCGCGAAGGCGTTCATCACCTCCGGGACGCGGGCGGACTTCGTGACCACGGCGGTGCGCACCGGCGGGCCGGGCTCCCGGGGCATCAGCCTGCTCGTGGTGGAGCGCGGCACGCCGGGTTTCGGCGTGGACCGGCGGCTGGAGAAGATGGGCTGGCACTGCTCCGACACCGCCGACCTGTCCTTCGTGGACGCCCGCGTGCCGGTGGCGAACCTCGTGGGCGGGGAGAACGCCGGGTTCGGGCTGGTCATGCGCCAGTTCCAGGCGGAGCGGATCTCGCTGGCCGTGCAGGCGTACGCGACGGCCCAGCGCGCGCTGGACCTCGCGGTGGCGCACGTCCGGCAGCGGGAGACCTTCGGCAAGCCGCTGATCGCGCGGCAGGTCGTGTCGCACCGGCTCGTGGAGATGGCGCAGCGCGTCGACCTCGCCCGCACCTACACCCGCGAGGTGGCGGTGCGGGCGGCGCGGGGCGAGGAGGTCGTGGCGCAGGTGTGCTTCGCGAAGAACGCGGCCGTCGAGGCTTGCTCGTTCGTGGTGGACGCCGCCGTCCAGCTGCACGGCGGCGTCGGCTACCTGCGCGACGCGGAGGTGGAGCGGCACTACCGGGACGCGCGCGTCCTCGGCATCGGGGGCGGCGCGACCGAGGTGATGACCGAGCTGGCGGCCAGGCGATTGGGGTACACGGCATGACGACGCTGCGCACGGCGGTGGACACCCGGTCGCCGGGCTACGCCGAGAACAGGGAGGCGTTGCTGGCCAAGCTGGCCGAGCTGGACGCCGAGCAGGCCAAGGCCCTCGCGGGCGGCGGGCCGAAGTACACCGAGCGGCACCACCGGCGCGGCAAGCTGCTGGCGCGCGAGCGCGTCGAGCTGCTCGTCGACCCCGACAGCCCGTTCCTGGAGCTGTCGCCGCTGGCCGCCTGGGGCACCGACTACCCGGTCGGCGCGAGCGTGGTGACGGGCATCGGCGTGGTCGAGGGCGTCGAGTGCGTGATCGTGGCCAACGACCCCACCGTGCGCGGCGGCGCGAGCAACCCGTGGACGCTGCGCAAGACGTTCCGCGCCAACGACATCGCGCTGCAGAACCGCCTGCCGCTGATCGGGCTGGTCGAGTCCGGCGGGGCGGACCTGCCCAGCCAGAGCGAGATCTTCATCCCCGGCGGGCGGGCGTTCCGCGACCTGACCCGGCTGTCGGCGGCGGGCATCCCGACGATCAGCGCGGTGTTCGGCAACGCCACGGCGGGCGGCGCGTACGTGCCGGGCACGTCCGACTACGTGATCATGGTCAAGGACCGCTCGAAGGTGTTCCTCGGCGGGCCGCCGCTGGTGAAGATGGCCACCGGCGAGGAGTCCGACGACGAGTCGCTGGGCGGCGCGCGGATGCACGGCACCACGTCCGGGCTGGCGGACTTCGTGGCCACCGACGAGGTCGACGCGATCCGGCTGACCCGGCGCGTGGTGGCCCGGTTGAACCGCCGCAAGCTCGGGCCCGCGCCGAAGCCCGCCGAGCCGCCGCTGTTCGACGAGGAGGAGCTGCTCGGGCTCGTGCCGACGGACCTGCGCGTGCCGTTCGACCCGCGCGAGGTGATCGCCCGGCTGGTGGACGGCTCGAGGTTCGACGAGTTCAAGCCCGACTACGGCGCCGCCCTCGTGACGGGGTGGGCGGACCTGCACGGCTACCCGATCGGGGTGCTGGCCAACGCGCGCGGCGTGCTGTTCAGCGAGGAGGCGCAGAAGGCGGCGCAGTTCATCCAGCTCGCCAACAGCGGCGACACACCGCTGCTGTTCCTCCAGAACACCACCGGTTACATGGTCGGCGCCCGGTACGAGCAGGGCGGCATCATCAAGCACGGCGCGATGATGATCAACGCCGTGTCGAACAGCCGCGTGCCGCACCTGACCGTGGTGATGGGCGCGTCCTACGGCGCGGGCAACTACGGCATGTGCGGCCGGGCCTACGACCCGAGGTTCCTGTTCACCTGGCCCAACGCCAAGTCGGCCGTGATGGGGCCCGCGCAGCTCGCGGGCGTGCTGTCGATCGTGGCGCGGCAGGCGGCGGCGGCGAAGGGGCAGGAGTACGCCGAGGAGCACGACGAGGCCATGCGGCGGATGGTCGAGGGGCAGATCGAGCAGCAGTCCCTGGCGGCGTTCCTGTCCGGCCGGCTCTACGACGACGGCGTGATCGACCCGCGCGACACCCGCACGGTGCTCGGGCTGTGCCTGTCGGCGATCCACAGTGGACCGATCAGGGGCGCCGAGGGCTACGGCGTCTTCCGGATGTGAGGACGGGATGATCCGCAGGCTGTTGATCGCGAACCGGGGCGAGATCGCGCGCCGCGTCATCCGGACGTGCCGCGAGCTGGGCGTCTCGCCCGTCGCCGTGTTCTCCGACCCCGACGCCCGCGCCCCCCACGTGCGCGAGGCCGACGCGTCCGTGCGCCTGCCCGGCGCGTCGCCGACCGAGACCTACCTGCGCGCCGACCTGCTGGTGGCCGCCGCGCTCGCGTCGGGCGCGGACGCGGTGCACCCGGGCTACGGGTTCCTGTCCGAGAACGCGTCGTTCGCCCGCGCCGTGCTGGACGCCGGGCTCACCTGGGTCGGCCCCGACCCCGGCGTGATCGAGGCGATGGGCTCGAAGGTCGCCGCGAAGGAGCGGATGGCCGCCGTCGGCGTCCCGGTGCTGCCCGAGCTGGACCCGGAGACCGCCACCGGGTTCCCGCTCCTGGTCAAGGCGTCCGCCGGCGGCGGCGGTCGCGGGATGCGGGTGGTGCGGTCGCACGACCGGCTGGCCGGGGCGGTGGCCGCCGCCCGGCGCGAGGCGGAGTCGGCGTTCGGCGACGGCACGGTGTTCTGCGAACCCCTGCTGGAGCACGCGCGGCACGTCGAGGTGCAGGTGCTCGCCGACGCGCACGGCACGGTGTGGGCGCTGGGGGAACGGGAGTGCTCCATCCAGCGGCGGCACCAGAAGATCGTCGAGGAGACGCCGAGCCCGGCCGTCACCGCCGAGGCGCGCGAGCGGCTGTTCGCCGCCGCCACCCGGGCCGCCGAGGCCATCGGCTACGTCGGCGCGGGCACCGTCGAGTTCCTCTACACCGACGACGGCGACTTCCACTTCCTGGAGGTCAACACCCGCCTCCAGGTGGAGCACCCGGTCACCGAGGAGGTGTTCGGCGTCGACCTGGTGGCCTGGCAGCTCGCCATCGCCGAGGGTGCCCGGCTGCCCGCCGAACCGCCGTCCCCGGACGGCCACGCGGTCGAGGTCCGCCTCTACGCCGAGGACCCGGCGCACGACTGGCGGCCCGCGAGCGGCGTGCTGCACCGCTTCGCCGTGCCCGGCGGGGTCCGGGTGGACAGCGGCGTCGAGGACGGCAGCGAGGTCGGCGTGCACTACGACCCGATGCTGGCCAAGGTCGTCGCGTGGGCCCCGACCCGGCACGCCGCGGTGCGCAAGCTGGCCGCCGCGCTGGAGCGGGCCGAGCTGCACGGGCTGGTCACCAACCGCGACCTGCTCGTCCGGGTGCTGCGGCACCCGGAGTTCGAGGCGGGCGCGACGCACACCGGGTTCCTCGACCAGCACCGCCTCACCGAACCTCCGGGGACCGACGTGCGGCCCGCCGCGCTGGCCGCCGCCCTCGCGCTGGCCGAGCGCCGGCGGGACGCCCTGCCGCTGACCGGCGCCCCCCTGGGGTGGCGCAACCTCGCCTCCCAGCCGCAGCGGGCGGTGTTCGAGCACGGCGACGAGGTGGTCGAGGTCGACTACCGGCACACCCGCGCGGGCGTGGAGACCGGGGTCGAGGGCCTGACCGTGGTGTCGGCGGCACGCGACGCGGTGGTGATCGAGCGCGGCGGCGTGCGCACGGCGTACCCGGTCGCCGTCTACGACGACCGGGTGGAGGTGGGCCCGGTGTCGCTGCGGACGCGCCCCCGCTTCCCCGAACCGGAGGCGGTGGTGGCCGAGGGCGCGACCGTCGCGCCCATGCCCGGCACGGTCGTCCGGGTCGCCGTCGAGGCGGGGCAGCGGGTCGAGGCCGGCGCGGAGCTGTTCGTGCTGGAGGCCATGAAGATGGAGCACCGGGTGCTCGCCGCGTCCGGGGGCACGGTCACCGAGGTCCTGACCGAGGCGGGCCGGCAGGTCGACGCGGGCGACGTGCTCGCCGTCGTGGTCGAAGACCCGCTTGCGGGGTCGAGTGGAGGTTCCGGGCGATGACGATGAACTTCACCGAGAGCGCGGAGCGGCGCGCGCTGCGCGCGGCGGTCGCCGACCTGGCCGGGAAGTACGGCCACGAGTACTTCACCGCCAAGGCGAGGGCGGGGGAGAAGACCGACGAGCTGTGGGCCGAGGCGGGCCGGCTCGGCTACCTCGGCGTCGCCGTGCCCGAGGAGTACGGCGGTGGCGGTGGCGGCATCGGCGACCTGGCCGCGGTGTGCGAGGAGCTGGCCGCCGCCGGGTGCCCGCTGCTGCTGACCGTGGTCTCGCCGGCCATCTGCGCCACGGTCATCGCCCGCTTCGGCACCGACGCGCAGAAGCGGCGCTGGCTGCCCGGGTTCGCCGACGGCACCACCAAGATGGCGTTCGCCATCACCGAGCCGGACGCGGGCTCCAACTCGCACCGGCTCACCACCTCGATCCGCCGCGACGGCGACGAGTGGGTCCTCGGTGGCGGCAAGTACTACATCTCCGGCGTCGACGAGGTGGGCCACGTGCTCGTCGTGGCACGCCACGTCGACGCGACCGGCAACCGCCTGCTCCCCTCCCTGGTGATCGTGCCGACGGACGCGCCCGGCTTCACCTACCGGCACATCCCGATGGAGGTCGTGTCACCGGAGAAGCAGTTCACGTGCTTCTTCGACGACGTCCGGTTGCCCCTCGACGCGCTGGTGGGCACCGAGGACGCGGGGCTGGCGCAGCTGTTCGCCGGCCTGAACCCCGAGCGGATCATGGCGGCGTCGTTCGCCACCGGCATGGCCCGCCGCGCACTGGACCAGGCGGCCGACTACGCCCGCACCAGGACCGTGTGGGACACGCCGATCGGCGCGCACCAGGGCATCGCGCACCCGCTGGCGCAGTGCGCGATCCAGGTCGAGCTGGCGAGGTTGATGACCCAGAAGGCCGCGGCGCTCTACGACGCCGGGGAGGACCGGGCCGCGGGCGAAGCGGCCAACATGGCCAAGTACGCGGCGGGGGAGGCGGTGGCGGGGGCGGTGGACCAGGCCATCCAGGTGCACGGCGGCAACGGGCTGTCGTCCGAGTACGGACTGGGTGCCCTGCTCGCCGCGTCCCGGTTGTCCCGCATCGCCCCGGTCAGCCGGGAAATGATCCTGAACTTCGTGGCGCAGCACACGCTGCGACTGCCGCGCTCCTATTAGGTCAGGCCCATTCCCAGCGCAGGCCGACGACGCCGGGACCGAAGTCCAGCGCGACCGCGTACGCGTAGCCCCAGGTGTCCACCGGGGTTTCGCGTACGTCGGTTGGTTCTCCACCGGTCAAACCGGTGGTGAACTGTTCACAGCGCGCGGGTCGGCAGCGCGAGTCGTAGCGGACCTCCAGGACGTACTCGCGCACCGGCAGGCGGAACCGGCGGGAGTGGGTGTTGTCGTAGGTCGGGTGGTGCGGGGCGACGTGGATCAGCTCGTACTCCACGGCGGTCCGCTCACCCCGGCGCAGCGGGCGGTCGAACAGCAGTTCGGCGACCATCAGGCCGTTGCGGGGGTCCGCGGACACCCGTCCCAGCCGGCACGACCTCAGCGTGCCGATCACCGGCAGGGGGTCGCCGGGCAGCCGGGTGTCGTAGCCGAGCAGCACCCGGTCGACGCCCGCGCGCTCGGCGCGCAGCACCTGGCGCGACCGCACCCGGCGGGTGCTGCCGTCCATCGCGAGCTCCACCTGGTCGCGCAGGCTGAGCCGCGTCAGGTCCTGGTCGGTGCTCGTGTCGACGTCGGCGAGCAGTTCGGCGATCGAGGCGTGGTCGTGCTCGCCGACCCAGCCCTCGGGACCCGCGACCCGGGTCCGCGGTCGCGCCTTGCCGCGCGGGCGCGGCGGGCCGAGCAGGGTGCTCAGGCCGCCCTCGCCGACCTCCAGGATCTCCTCCAGGTGGCCGACCGCGGTGAGCGAGTCCGGTCGCTCCGGCCGTCTCCGGCCCGACTGCCAGTAGCTCAGCGCGGCGATGCTGACCGCCACGCCGCGACCCCGCAGCTTGTGCTGGAGGCGTTCCAGGCTGAGCCCTTTCGCCCGGATCGCCGCTCGCAAAGCGTCCGCGAAGGGGTCGTCCCCCGCGTCGTCCCGTCGGGGATCGCGCACCCGCGATTCCTGTCCGACGACTGGCGTAGGCATCTTCGCTCCGTTCTCCTGTGGACAAGGCGAGCGACGTTATCGCGGGAAATAGCCGGTGCGGTACAGCCGATCGGGTTTCCCGGAGTGAATTTAACCGAATCGGACGGCGAAATCCGATCGGCGGTGGAATGTTTGAATTCTCATTAACAGCAGTGGTGTGAAGGTGCTGGTCGGGCGATCGTCGCACCGCGCTGGGACGTCTGGTCCCGTCCGGGCGGCCCGACGGCGCACAGCCCTGGGGACATGGGGTGATGTGGAGCACACCGCCGTCCGCGGCGGGTTCGCGGCGGTCGTCGCGAACCGGGACGGCGGCCGGTTGTCGCAAGTTCCGGTCCGGGTTGCGCAGAATCGGTCGTCGACGCAGGTCAAGGGCTTCTGGAACGTTCCGGGAGCGCGGTCCGGTCCGTTCGGCGTCGCGGAAACAGGTTCCCGGGGACCGCGCGGTTGCGGAGAAGGACTTCCTCCCGACCGCCGCGCGGGCCCTCCACACGCCTTTCCGCGACAACCGCGACGATATTTTCTCCACAGCGTTGAATGGCTTCTCAATCACGTCCGGGAGTCGCCCGGCGCCCACGATGTGGGACACGCGGTGGACGGGCGGTGGACCGCGCGGCGACCGGCGCCGAACCGCCGGCACCGAACCGCCGGCGTCGGCGGGCTCCCGCGGCGGACCCGCGTTCGGCAGACTCGACCACCCGGCGCGCGATCCGCGCCGGTCCCTCCTCACCCTGCAGGGGAACCTCCATGCGCACGCTCCTACCGGGTCTCGCCACCACCGCCCTGACCGCCGTCCTGACCACCGCCGTCCTCACCGCGCCCGCCCAGGCCGAGGCCGCCGTCCTGCACGCGGGCTCGCCGACCGCCGTGCCCGGCAGCTACATCGTGAAGACCGAGAGCGGCCGAGCCGACGTCGCGACCCGCCTCGGCGACCGCGTCACGCGCTCGCTCGACGCGTTCGGCGGCTTCACCGCCACCCTCACCCCGCGCCAGGCCCGCCGGCTCGCCGCCGACCCGGCCGTCGAGTACGTCGAGCAGGACCAGGTCGTGCACGCCAACGCGACCCAGACCAACGCCCCGTGGGGCCTGGACCGCATCGACCAGCGCCCCCTGCCGCCGAGCACCACCTACAGCTGGACCTCGGTCGGCGCGGGCGTCACCGCCTACGTGGTCGACACCGGCATCCGCACCACGCACCGCGAGTTCGCGGGCCGCGCGTCCCACTGCTACGACGCCGTCGACAACGACTCCGTCGCCCAGGACGACAACGGCCACGGCACGCACGTCGCGGGCGTCATCGCCGGCAGCACGTACGGCGTGGCCAAGGGCGCCCGGGTGTGCGGCGTCCGGGTCCTGGGCGCCAACGGCAGCGGCACCATCGCGGGCGTCATCGCGGGCGTGAACTGGGTGACGCAGAACGCCGTGCGCCCCGCCGTGGCGAACTTCAGCCTCGGCGGCGGGGCGTCCACCGCCCTGGACGACGCGGTGCGCCGCATGATCGCGGCCGGCATCACCGCCTCGGTCACCGCCGGCGGCAGCAACACCACCGTCGCCAACACCTCGCCCGCCCGCGTCGTCGAGGCCCTCACCTCCGGCGCCACCAACCAGGCCGACGCGCGGGCGCCGTTCTCCAACCACGGCGCCGGCGTCGACCTGTACGCGCCGGGCGTCGGCATCACCTCGGCGTGGCACACCGGCGACACCGCCGTGAACACGCTGAGCGGCACGTCGATGGCGACCGGCTTCGTCAGCGGCGTCGCCGTCCGCCACCTCCAGGGCACGCCGACCGCGACACCCGCCCAGGTGCACGCGGAGATCGTGCGCGAGGCCACGCCGCTGCCGTGGGGCGGGCGCCTGCTGCACTGGTCGCCCGCGCGCTGACCGCCCCGGACGGGGTCAGCCGGGCAGGTCGGCGGGGGCGAGGTCGTGGCGCATCACGATCTCGCCCCCGTCCACCTTGCCGGTCTCGGTGAAGCCGAACGCCCGGTAGAGGCCCGTCGCGACCGCGTTGCCGGGCACCACGCTGAGCACCAGCCGGGTGCGGCCCTCGGCGCGCGCCACATCGGCGATCGCGGCCAGCCCCTTGCGGCCCAGCCCGCGTCCCTGCGCGCGGCGGTCGATCATGAAGCGGACGATGTGCAGCACCTCGGGCTCGTCGCGTTCGAGCAGCGTGAAGCCGACCAGGTCGTCGCCGCTGAACAGCGCCAGCGGTTCGAGCTTCGGGCGGTGGACCCACGCGTCCGCGATGGACCTGACGTTGCTCGCGACGAACGCGCGCTGGTCCTCGTGCAGCTCCAGGCCGATCACCGACGGGTAGTTCCGCTCGTTCACCGCTTCCAGGCGCATGGCCGGGGACCGTAGCGCCGAGCTGCGCAAGAGTCGTTCGAATTATGGGAAGACGCAGGTGGGACGGATTGTTGACGCTCCCGCGAAACCGTCAATTGTTCACACTTCCGGGTTAACGGTTCAGTTGCTTACGTTGTGACGGTCAGCGAGGGCGAGGTGGCCCACCGTCATCGTCCCTGGTCCCTGCAAGAACCGGGGCGACGCGGAGCCACCACCGAAGAACGGACAACGCATGCGACAGTCACGACAGGCCCGGTTCCTGGCCGGTGTCGGGGCGACGGCGCTCGCCGTCACCGCGACCTCCCTGTTGGCCGCCCCGGCCCAGGCCGCCGAGGGCGAGATCCGTGCGGCGGACGCCGCCGTCAAGGTGCAGGACCACTTCATCGTCAAGCTGAAGGACGGCTCCGCCGCGTCCGCGGACAGCCTGGCGAAGCAGTACGGCGGCCAGGTCGACACCGTCTTCAGCAAGTCGCTCAACGGCTTCACCGTCTCCCTGCCGGAGAAGGCGGCCAAGCGGCTCGCGGCCGACCCGGCCGTCGAGTACGTCGAGCAGGACCAGGTCTTCACCACCCAGGCGACGCAGTCCAACGCGCCGTGGGGCCTGGACCGCATCGACCAGCGCAACCGGCCGCTGAGCACCACCTACAACTACACCTCCACCGGCTCGGGCGTGAACGCCTACGTCATCGACACCGGCGTGCGCATCTCGCACAGCGACTTCGGCGGTCGGGCCCGCAACGGCTACGACGCGGTGGAGAACGACAGCGTCGCCCAGGACGGCAACGGCCACGGCACGCACGTCGCGGGCACCATCGCCGGCAACACCTACGGCGTGGCCAAGGGCGCGACGATCTACGCCGTCCGCGTGCTCAACAACCAGGGCTCCGGCACCACCGCCGACGTGGTCGAGGGCATCGACTGGGTGACCAACAACCACGTCAAGCCGGCCGTCGCGAACATGTCGCTCGGCGGCGGCGTCTCCTCCGCGATCGACACGGCCGTGAGCCGCTCGATCTCGGCGGGCGTCACCTACGCCGTCGCGGCGGGCAACAGCAACGCCAACGCGTCGTCCTTCTCCCCGGCCCGCGTGGCCGCCGCCATCACCGTCGGCGCGACCACCAACACCGACGCCCGCGCCAGCTACTCGAACTACGGCTCGGTCGTGGACATCTTCGCGCCGGGCTCGTCGATCACCTCGGCGTGGCACACCGGCAACACCGCCACCAACACCATCTCCGGCACGTCGATGGCCACCCCGCACGTCGCGGGCGCCGCGGCGCGCTACCTCCAGGGCAACCGCTCGGCCACCCCGGCCCAGGTCGCCGGCTACCTGGTCGGCCAGGCCACCACGGGCGTCGTCACCAGCCCGGGCACCGGTTCCCCGAACCGCCTGCTCTACCTGGCGCCCAGCGCCTGATCCCGGCAGTCACCCGACCAGGGCCGCCTCCCCACCGCGGGGAGGCGGCCCTGGCCGCGTCCGGCGACCTCTAAGCCCTCCTCGGTCGAGGTGATGGTCAGCGGCCGCACGGGCCTGCCGCCCCCCTCGCCCAACCCGCTGCCCGGCACGACACCCGCCGAGGCCACGACGTCCACCACGTCCATGCCCTTCGCCACCCGGCCCACGATCGGGTACTCCGGGGCGAGTTCGCTGTCCGGTGGACGATGAAGAACTGGCTGCCGTTGGTGCCCGGCGCGCTCGCGTTCGCCATCGCCACCACGCCCCGCCGGTACTCGCCCGGCACGGCGGCCGGGTCGTCGAACGCGTAGCCGGGCGTGCCCTGCCCGGTGCCGGTGGCGTCACCGCACTGGAGCACGAACAGCCCGACCGTGGTGAGCCGGTGGCACGAGGTGCCGTCGAAGAACCCCTGGTCCGCGAGGGAGCGGAAGCTGTGCACGGGGCACGGGGCGCTCGCCGCGTCGAGCTCCAGCTCCAGTTCGCCGCCGTCGGTGCCCACGGTGAGCCGCACCGCGCCGGTGGCCTCCGCGTCGGGCGACGGCGGCGTCGCCTTCCCGGCGGGGGGCTGGCCGCGCACGACGTACTAGCAGGCCACGGTGGGCGTGGCGGGGGTGTCGGGCACGGGTCCGGCCACCGGGCGACCGGCCACCGACGCGGTGCACGAGGTCACCAGGAGGGGCGCGGCGAGCAGGGCGAGGACGATCCGGCGGCGGGGCACCGTGGGATCGTAGAACCCCTGCCACCCGCGGATCGCGGCTCCGCTCGACATCCGTCCACCACCCCGGTCCACCCCGCTCACCGGGGTGGCCCCCGCCGTCGCGGGCGTGACACGGGGAAACCTGCCGGCGGCGGCCCCCGGGTCGTTGGCTAGCCTTGACGACCAGCAGTCGGTCGAGCTACCCCGAGGAGAGCAGCACCCGTGATGCGCACGCACGAGGCCGGGACGCTCCGCGCCGAGCACGCCGGGCAGTCCGTCACCCTGACCGGGTGGGTGGCCCGCAGGCGCGATCACGGCGGAGTGATCTTCATCGACCTCCGGGACGCCTCCGGCGTGGCCCAGGTCGTGTTCCGCGAGGGCGAGATGGCCGAGCGCGCCCACCGGCTGCGCTCCGAGTTCGTCGTCAAGGTCGTCGGCGAGGTCTCCCGCCGCCCCGAGGGCAGCGAGAACCCCGACCTGCCCACCGGCGACGTCGAGGTCTACGCCTCCTCGCTGGAGGTGCTGAACGAGGCCGCGCCGCTGCCGTTCCAGCTCGACGACCACCTGGAGGTCGGCGAGGAGGCCCGCCTCCGCCACCGCTACCTGGACCTGCGCCGCAGCGGCCCGGCCAAGGCGATGCGGCTGCGCAGCGAGGCCAACCGGATCGCCCGCGAGGTGCTGCACGAGGAGCACTTCGTCGAGGTCGAGACGCCGACCCTGACGCGTTCCACGCCCGAGGGCGCCCGCGACTTCCTGGTGCCCGCGCGCCTGCGCCCCGGCTCCTGGTACGCGCTGCCGCAGTCCCCGCAGCTGTTCAAGCAGCTGCTGATGGTCGGCGGCCTGGAGCGGTACTACCAGATCGCCCGCTGCTACCGGGACGAGGACTTCCGCGCCGACCGGCAGCCGGAGTTCACGCAGCTCGACATCGAGATGAGCTTCGTCGAGCAGGACGACGTGATCGCGCTGGGCGAGAAGGTCGTCTCCGCGCTGTGGAAGGGCCTGGCCGGCCACGAGATCGCGCAGCCGTTCCGCCGCATCTCCTACGCCGAGGCGATGGCCAAGTACGGCACGGACAAGCCGGACCTGCGCTTCGGCCTGGAGCTGACCGAGCTGACCGACTACTTCAAGGACACCCCGTTCCGGGTGTTCCAGGCCGCCTACGTGGGCGCGGTCGTCATGCCCGGCGGCGCGTCGCAGCCCCGCCGCACGCTCGACGCGTGGCAGGAGTGGGCCAAGCAGCGCGGCGCCCGCGGCCTGGCGTACGTGCTGGTCAACGAGGACGGCACGCTCGGCGGCCCGGTCGCCAAGAACCTGTCCGACGCGGAGCGCGACGGCCTCGCCAAGGCCGTCGGCGCGAACCCCGGCGACTGCGTGTTCTTCGGCGCGGGCGACCCGGACGGCGCGCGCGCCCTGCTCGGCGCGGCCCGCGTGGAGATCGCGAACCGGGTCGGCCTGATCGAGGAGGGCTCCTGGTCCTTCGTGTGGGTCGTGGACTTCCCGATGTTCGAGGCCGTCGACAAGATCGGCGACGACGTCGCGGTCGGCAGCGGCAAGTGGACCGCCCTGCACCACGCGTTCACCTCGCCCACCCCGGAGTGGGTCGACCGCTTCGAGGAGGACCCGGGCAACGCGCTGGCCTACGCCTACGACATCGTCTGCAACGGCAACGAGATCGGCGGCGGGTCCATCCGTATCCACCGCGCCGACGTGCAGCAGCGGGCGTTCCAGGTCATGGGCATCACCCCGGAGGAGGCGCAGGAGAAGTTCGGCTTCCTGCTCGACGCGTTCAAGTACGGCGCCCCGCCGCACGGCGGCATCGCGTTCGGCTGGGACCGGATCGCCATGCTGCTCGGCGGCTACGACTCGATCCGGGAGGTCATCGCCTTCCCCAAGAGCGGCGGCGGCTACGACCCGCTGACCGCGGCCCCCGCGCCCATCACCGCGCAGCAGCGCAAGGAGGCGGGCGTGGACGCCAAGCCCGCCGAGAAGGGCGCCGGGAAGAACGCCGTCGACAAGACCGAGAAGAACGCGTAGCCCGAGGTGCTGCACCTGCGGGCGGTCAGCCCGGTCGAGCGCACCGACGACGTGCTCGACACCCTGACGCGGCACCCCGGCGTCACGCACGTGGTGCTGCTCAGGGGCGCGGCCGTCCAGCCCGCGGGCGACGTGGTCGAGGCCGACGTCGCACGGGAGGCCACCGACGAGGTGGTGGCCTCCCTGTGCTCGCTCGGCGTCGACCGCGACGGCGGGGTGACGCTGGAGGTCATCGACACCGCGCTGTCGGACTCGGCCGACCGGGCCGAGGAGTCCGTGCCGGGTGACGGCGCGGACGCCGTGGTGTGGGAGGAGCTGCTCTCCCGCACCGGCGAGGAGTCCAAGCTCAACGCCACATTCCAGGCGTTCCTGACCATCGCGTGCCTGCTCACGGCGGTCGCCGTGGTCACCGACTCGCCGGTCACCCTGGTCGGCGCGATGGTCGTGGGACCGGAGTTCGGCCCGCTGGCGGCCATCGCGGTCGGCCTGGTGCTGCGGCGCTGGGACCTGGTGCGGCGCGCCGGACTGGCGCTGGCCGTCGGTTTCCCCCTCGCCATGCTGGTCACCGCGTTCGGTGCGTGGCTCGGGTCGTTCACCGAGCTGTTCGACCGCGACCTGGCCCTGGCCGGCCACCAGGTGGACTTCGTGTTCGAGGTAGGCCCGTTCTCCCTGATCGTCGCGCTCCTGGCGGGCGCGGCGGGCATGCTGTCCATGACGTCCGCCAAGTCGGCGGCGCTCGTCGGCGTGTTCATCTCGGTCACCACCGTGCCCGCGGCCGGGTTCGCCGCGGTCGCCGCGGTTCTCGGTGAGTGGGACATATGCCTCCGATCGGTTGCACAGTTGGCGGTCAACCTGGTCGGCGTGGTCGTGGCCGCGGCGCTCGTCCTGACCGTGCGCCACCGGCGCGGGCACGTCCGTGACCTGGGCAGACCACTGGCGCGGGGCTGATCCGGTCACGTTTCGCCGTACCGTGGCGCCCGGTGGGCGGCGCCCATTACCGTCACGGTGCCCGGACGGGTTCTGTCAGCCCGGGTGCCACCGGGAGTAGGGTCGGAGGCAATGAGCGTGGACATCACCGCCGGCCCGCAGGACGTCGACGACGCCGCCCCTTCCGAGCTGGACGACGCGGTGGCGGCGGCGGAGTCCGTGTTGAGCGGGCGGTTCGGAGCGCCGGTCCGGCTGGCCGATCCCGAGGACCTCGGGGGAGCGGGCCGGTCCGTGGTGGCGCGCGTCCGCGTGGCCCACACGCCGTTCTCGCTGCCCCGCACGCTGGTGCTCAAGCGCTACCCGCAACAGGTGGCCGACCGCGACCCGTTCGCGCACGAGGTCGTGAGCCACAAGCTGCTCACCGCCCTGCCGTCCGAGGAGCGGTTGACGCCCGAGCTGGTCGCCCAGGACAACGCCAAGCGGCTCGTCGTGCTGGAGGACCTGGGCAAGGCGCCGCGCCTGGCGGAGAAGCTGCTCGGCCCCGACGCGCGGGCCGCCGAGCGCGGGCTCCTGTCGTGGGCACACGCCATGGGCAGGCTGCACGCCACCACCGCGGGCCGCGACGCCGACTTCGACGCGCTGATGCGCCGCCAGGGCAGCCAGTGCTGCGCCGACCCCATCGCGGTCGACGTGCACACCGCCCTCGACGGCCTGCCGGCCCTGTTGTCCCGCGCGCTGGGGGTCGACACGCCCGGGTCCGTGCGGGGGTTCGCGCAGGCCGCGGTGCGCGGGTTCACCACGTCCCGCCGCCGCGCGTTCAGCCCGTCCACGTCGTGCCCGGACAACCACCTGGTGACCAGCAAGGGCGTGCGGTTCCTCGACTTCGAGGGCGGCTGCGTGCGCGACATCGTGTTCGACGCGGCGTGCCTGCGGGTGCCGTTCCCGTCGTGCTGGTGCGCCTACGGGCTGCCCCCCGGCATGTCGGAGGCGATGCTCGCGGCGTGGCGGGCCGAGGTGTCCTCGGTGTGGCCCGACCTGGACGACGACGCGGTGTTCCTGCCGAGGCTGCTGGAGGCGCAGCTGCTCTGGGTGTGGCTGGGCACGTGGCGCGGCCTGCCGGGGCTCGACTCGGCGCTGCCGTCCGGGCACCGGCCGCTGGACTCGCCGCCGCGCACCGCGGTGCTGACCACGCGCTGGGCGCGGCTGCGTGCCGACGCGCTCGCGCTGGGCGCCGCGCACGTCGCCGCGCACGCCGACGAGGTGGTGTCCGCGCTCGTCTCCCGCTACGGGGCGCAGGCCGCGGAACTGCCGCTGTACCCCGCGTTCCGGTAGCGTTCCGCCGCCCGTACCCCGGGCGTCACGTCGTCGCGGGATCGTCGTCGCGTGGGCGGAACGGTGCGTGGCCTGGTGGTCCTGGGCGACTCGACGACGGTGGGCGTGGGTGACCCCGTGCCCGGTGGGTGGCGCGGCGTGGGCCCGCTGCTCGCGGCGGCCTTCCCGGACGCGCGGTACCTGAACACGTCGGTGACCGGCGCGCGGGCGGGCACGGTCCGGCGCGAGCAGCTGGGGCGGGCACTGGCGGCGCGACCGGACGCCGCCGTGCTGGTGGTGGGCATGAACGACGTCCTGCGGTCCGACTTCGACCCGGTGGAGCTGCACGCCGACCTGGACGCGGTGGTGGGCGCGCTCGTCGCGGCGGGCGCGGCGGTGGTGACGGTGCGGTTCCACGACCACGGCCGCGTGTTCCGGCTGCCCGGCCCGCTGCGGCGGGCGCTGCGGGCGCGGATCGGCGAGCTGAACGCGGTGCTGGACGCCGTGGTGCGGCGGCACGGCGCGGGGTGCGTCGACCTGGACCGGCTGGAGGGCGCGTACGAGCCGGGGACGTGGGCCGTGGACCGCCTGCACCCCTCCGAGCCGGGGCACCGGCGGCTGGCGGCGGCGTTCGCGGCGCGGCTGGCCGAAGCGGGCTGCGAGGTGCCGGGTGCGGTGTCGCCGGTGTGCACGGGCGGCATCACCGTGACGCCGCTGCACCACGCGGGGTGGCTGGTGTTCAAGGGCGTGCCGTGGCTGTGGCGGCGGGGCCGCGACCTCGTGCCGCACGCGGCGGCGATCCTGTACCGCTCGTGGACCGGCAGGGAGGCGGTGGCCGCGCCCCCCGGTGCGCTGCCACCGCCCCTGACCGCCGAGGGTCAGCTCAACCGGTAGACCGTCGAGCCGCCCGCGGTGGTCGCCTCGTAGTTGTCCGCGACCCACGAGGCGATGTCGCCCCCGCCGCCCGCGCCGCCGCGACCACCGGGGACGAAGTAGCCGATCCGGCCTTCCTCGACGTACCGCCGGAACTCCTCCAACGTCGGCGCGGGATCGCCCCCGCTCCAGCCGCCGATGCCGATGACGGCCTTGCCGGAGGCCAGGGACAGGCTCGCCGCGGCCTGCGCGCCCACCGTCGCCGCGGCCCACGTGCCGGTGGTGGCCCTGAGCAGCTCGGCCAGCTCCGCGTCGTCCCCGCCCCCCACGTCCACGCCGCCGCCCATGCCGCCACCGGCGTACTCGGCGGGACCGGACACCGGGATCGAGCCGGAGTGCGGCGTGGCGGCCGTGGCGACGCCGAACGACGCGGTGGCCGGCACCGACGCGGCCACCGCGAGCGCGGCGAGTCGGCGCACGCCCATCACGATCGCGGTGGACACCAGCACGGTCAGCGCCGCCACCACCCAGCGCAGGGCCGGCACCCAGTCCGGGTAGCGGTCGAGCAGCGCGAAACCCCAGAAACCGCACGCGGCGACCACCAGGGCGAGGGAGGCCCGCACGGGCGGGTGCGCCCGGCCCCGCCACAGCTCGCGGCCGGCGATGGCGACGATCGCGGCGATGCCCGGCGCGACGGCCACCGTGTAGTACGGGTGCGTGATGCCGCTCATGAAGCTGAACACGACGCCATTGACCAGGACCCACAAGCCCCACAGGACGAGCGCGGCGCGGGTGCGGTCGGTGCGCGGTGCGCGGCGGGTGAACCACAGGCCGGCGACCAGGCCGACGACCGCCGCCGGCAGCAGCCACGAGATCTCCCCGCCCATGGAGGCGCCGAACAGCCGGTCGATCCCGGTGGCCCCGCCGAACCCGACGTTGCCGCCGCCCATGCCGCCACCACCGACGCCGCCGAAGATGCGGCCCAGGCCGTTGTAGCCCACGGCCAGCTCCCACAGCGAGTCGTTGGTCGAACCGCCGACGTACGGGCGGGCGTCGGCCGGCCACAGCTCCACCAGCAGGACGAACCAGCCGGCCGACACCGCGACCGCGGCGCCCGCGCCGAGCAGGTGCAGGAACCGCTTGGGCAGCGACGTCGGCGCGGCCAGCAGGTAGGCGGCGGTGAACGCGGGCAGCACCAGGAACGCCTGGCCCATCTTCGCCAGGAACGCGAAGCCGACCGCGACGCCCGCCAGCGCCAGCCACCAGCCCGACGCCTTCTCCAGCGCCCGCACCGTGCAGTACGCGCCCGCCACCATCAGCAGCACCAGCAGCGCGTCCGGCAGGTTGAAGCGGAACATGAGCACGGCCACCGGTGTCACGGCGAGCGCCGCGCCCGCCAGCAGCCCGGCCACCGGGCCGTTGGTGCGCTTCACCGCGGCGTGCAGCAACCACACGGCCAGCACGCCCTCGACCGCCTGCGGTGCGAGGACGGTCCAACTGGAGAAGCCGAACAACCTGGCGGCCAAGCCGCTGACCCACAGCGCGGCGGGCGGCTTGTCCACCGTGATCACGCCGCCGGCGTCGAGCCCGCCGAACAGCCACGCGGTCCAGCTCTGCGCCCCGGCCTGGGTGGCGGCGGCGTAGTAGCCGTTGCCCCAGCCGGTGTCGGCGAGGTTCCACAGGTAGAGCACCGCCGTGCCGACGAGCAGCACGACCAGCGCGGGCCGGGTCCGGTCGCGCTTCGGCGCGGGCGCCGGGCGGGCCGTCGCGGGCGCGGACAGGGTGGCGGTCATCGGGTGCTCTCCAGGGTCGGGGCGGCGGTGGTCGGCCGGTCGGCGGCCGTGGTGCCTGCCGGGGTGTCGCTGCCGCGGTGGGCGCGGAACACCCAGTTGCGCAGCAGCAGGAACCGCAGCACGGTGGCGAGCAGGTTCGCCCCGACGACGGCGGCCAGGTCGGCCGCCCCGCCGGGCGGCGTGAACCGGTGCAGCACGGCGAGCGCGCCGCTGGTCGGCACGAGGCCCAGGCCGAAGACGACCAGCCCCTCGAACTGGTGCCTGCCCGCGCCGCGGCCGCCGCGCACGCCGAACGTGAACCGGCGGTTGGCGGCGGTGTTGGCGACGGCGGTGACCAGCAGTGCCACCAGGTTCGCGCCCTGCGCGCCCAACCCGCCGCGCAGCAGCACGAACAGCAGCAGGTAGGCGAGCGTGCTGACCACGCCGACGGCGGCGAACCGCACGAGCTGCCTCACCAGCCCGGCGGGCACGCCCGGCGCGTGCGGCTCCAGCGGTCGCCTCCCCAGCTGCGCGCTCAGCTCGCCGATCGGGATGCGGCCGGTGACCAGGCCCCGGCCGACGCGGGCCACGCCCCGGAGGTCGGCGATCGCCGTCGAGACGATGTCGACCCGGCTGTCGGGGTCGTCCACCCAGTCGACCGGCACCTCGTGGATGCGGGCGCCCGCCTGTTCGGCGAGCACCAGCAGTTCGGTGTCGAAGAACCAGCCGGTGTCCTCCACGTGCGGCAGGAGCCGCCGGGCCACGTCGGCGCGGATCGCCTTGAACCCGCACTGCGCGTCGGTGAACCGGGTGGCGAGCGCGCCGCGCAGGATCAGGTTGTAGCAGCGGGAGACGAACTCGCGCTTCGGGCCGCGCACGACCCGCGCGCCGCGCGCCAGGCGGCTGCCGATGGCGAGGTCGGAGTGGCCGGAGATCAGCGACGCCGTGAGCGGCGCCAGCGCGGCCAGGTCCGTGGACAGGTCCACGTCCATGTAGGCCAGCACGGCGGCGTCCGACGCCGACCACACCGCCTTGAGCGCCCGACCGCGGCCCTTCTCGGCCAGGTGCACGGCGGTGACCCCGGGCAGTTCGCGGGCCAGCCCGTCGGCGACGTCCGCGGTGCCGTCCGTGCTCGCGTTGTCGGCGATCGTGATCCGGAAGGAGTAGGGGAAGGTCCGGACGAGGTCGGCGTGCAGCTCGCGCACGCACGGCGCGAGGTCGCGTTCCTCGTTGTGGACGGGGACGACCACGTCGAGCACCGTGGTGGTCGTGAGCGTCGCGAAGGTCATGGCGTCACCGTCGTGCGCCTGGCTGGGCGCTCCGTGTGTCATCCCTGTGCCCCGCCTGTGAGCGCCGGACCGGTGAGGTCGTAGACGGTCACGCCGTCCACCTCGGTCGCCTCGAAGGTCTCCTCGACCCACTCGGCGATCCGCCGGGACGCGTCGCTGCCGCTCTGCGCGGGCATGCCCGCGCCGCCGAGGAAGTAGCGCACCCGCCCCTCCGCGACGAGCTGCCGGAACCGCTCCGGCGTGGGGGAGGGGTCGGTGCCGTTGAACCCGCCGACCGCCATCACCGGCATGCCGCTGCCCAGCTGGTACCCGGCCGCGCTGTTCGACCCGACGGCCGCGGCGGCCCACGTGAAGCCCTCGCCGCCGTCGCGCAGCAGCGCCACCAGCTCCTCGCCGGGCTCGGATGCGTTCAGCAGGCCGCCCGCGCGGCCCGCCGACGTGCCGCGCCCGCCGCTGAACAGGACCTGGCCGCCGCCACCGGGACCGGCCCGCGCCGGACCCGCGCTCGGGATCGCCCCGGAGTGCGGCGTGGCCGCCGTGGCCGCGGAGTAGGCGCCGGGTCCGAGCAGCGCGGCGACCAGCGCGACCGGCACCACCACGGCGGCGGGCACGACCGCCGCCAGGAACAGGCCGACGGCTCCCAGCAGGCCCAGCACCAGGACCACCGCGGCGAACGCCGCCGACCAGTCGAGCAGCAGCAGGTGGCCCTGGAGCGCCGCCACCGCGAGCGCGCCGGACAGCGCCGCCGCGGCCACCGGGTCCCGCCGCCGGCGCCACAGCGCCACCGCGCCGATGCCGGTGACCGCGCCGATCGCCGGCGCCAGCGCCACCGTGTAGTAGGAGTGGATGATGCCGTTCATGAAGCTGAACACGACGGCGGTGACCACCAGCCACCCGCCCCACAGGACGAGCCCGACGCGTTCGGCCCTCCGCCCGGCCCACCACCCGGCGATCAGCAGCACCACCGCGGTCGGCAGCAGCCACGCGATCTGACCGCCCATCTCCGCGCCCAGCAACCTGCTCCACCCGGTCGAGCCCCAGCCGCCACCGCCGCCGACGCTGCCCACCTCGTCACCGGTGAGCCGGCCCAGGCCGTTGTAGCCGAGCGCCAGCTCCAGCACGCTGTTCCGCTGCGAACCGCCGACGTAGGGCCGTGCCGACGCGGGCACCAGCTCCACCACGAGCACCCACCAGCCGCCCGCCGCGACCACCGCCCCGAGCGCGACGACCAGGTGCCACGCCCTGCGCGGCAGCGACGTCGGTGCGAACGCCAGGTACACCAGGCCGAACGCGGGCAGCACCAGGAACGCCTGGAGCATCTTGGCCAGGAACGCGAACCCGACCGCCGCCCCCGCGAGCGCCGGCCACCCCGGCCGCGCCCCCTCGGTGGCGCGCACCGCGCAGTAGGCCCCGGCCACGAGCAGCAGCACCAGCAGGGCGTCCGGGTTGTTGAAGCGGAACATCAGCACCGCGACCGGTGTCAGCGCCAGCACCGCGCCCGCGACCAGCCCGGCAGCCTCACCCGCCGTGCGTTTCACCGCGGCGTGCAGGAGCCCGACGCTCGCCACGCCCATGAGGGCCTGCGGCACGAGGATGCTCCACGCGTTCACGCCGAACAGCCGCGCGGACAACCCCATCACCCAGGTGGCGGCGGGCGCCTTGTCGACGGTGACGGACCCGCTCGGGTCGGTGGCCCCGAAGAACCAGGCCTTCCAGCTCGCCGCCCCGGCCTGGGCGGCGGCCGAGTAGTAGGCGTTGGCCCAACCGGAGTCGCCCAGGCGCCACAGGTACAGCACCGCGGTCCCGGCCAGCAACAGCAACAGGGGTAGTCGCGCACGCATGCCCCGACCCTGACCCCGAACCCTGGGCCGCCCCTGTACCCACCCTGTGAACCCCCTGTGCCCGCGAGTCGTGCGTTCACCCCGCGCGAGTCGTACGTTCGGGACCCTCGAGTTCCACATTCGGGCATACCAACGGGTCGACTCGAACGGAGAACGCCCCGGACCTGAATCTACGACTCGCCGGGGCCGAACTTACGACTCGCGCGGGGTGAGCGCACGACTCGCGCGGGCTGGGTTTACGACTCGCGGGTCAGCGGGGGAGGCGGGCCGTGAAGGTGGTGCGGCCGGGGCGGCTGTCCACGCGGACGGCGCCGCCGTGGGCGGCCACCACGGCGGCCACGATGGACAGGCCCAGGCCGGTGCTGCCCGCCGCACGGGAGCGCGAGGTGTCACCGCGGGTGAAGCGCTCGAAGATCTCGGGTTGGAGGTCGTACGGGATGCCGGGGCCGTCGTCGGTCACCGCCACCTCGACGTGCTCGCCCACCGCGGACAGCCGCGTCACGACGGTCGTGCCCGGCGGGGTGTGCGTGCGGGCGTTGGACAGCAGGTTCGCCAGCACTTGGCGCAGCTTGTGCTCGTCTCCGGTCACCGTCAACGCCTCGGACGGCACCTGCAACCTCCACTCGTGCTCCGGCCCGGCGATCCGGGCGTCGCTCACCGAGTCCACGACGATCCGCGACAGGTCCACCGGGTCGTGCCCGAGCGGCCGGCCCGCGTCCAGCCGGGCCAGCAGCAGCAGGTCCTCCACCAGCGACGTCATCCGCACCGCCTCGGACTCCACGCGGCGCATGGCGTGCCCGATCTCCGGCGGCACGGCGTCCTTCGTGCGGCGGGTCAGCTCCGCGTACCCCCGGATCGCCGCCAGCGGCGTGCGCAGCTCGTGGCTCGCGTCCGCGACGAACTGCCGCACGCGCGTCTCGCTGGCGTGCCGCGACTCCAGCGCGCTGCCGACGTGCCCGAGCAGCCTGTTCAGCGCCAGGCCGACCTTGCCGACCTCGGTGTCCGGGTTCGTGTCCTCCTCGGGCACGCGTTCGGCCAGCGCCACCTCGCCCTGGTGCAGCGGCAGCCCGGCGACGCGCGTGGCCGTGTCGGCGACCCGGTCCAGCGGCCGCAACGCCCGCCGCACCACGAACGTCCCGGCCAGGCTCGCCGCCAGCAACCCGGCCAGCGACACCCCGCCGAGGATGATCCCCAGCCGCAGCACGGTGCTGTCCACGGCGTCCGTCGGCAGTCCGGTGTAGACGGTCTGCCCACCGGGCAGGGCGACCGCGACCACCCGGAAGTCGCCGTCCTCCAGCGACACGGTCCGCGGCGACTCGCCCGCGGCCACCGACTCGACGGGCGTGGCCCGGTCGCCCGTCAGCGCCACGGGTTGGCCGGACGGGTCGACCAGCGTGCCCTGGAGGACGTCGCCCGTGCCCTTGATGATCACGATGGTCCCGACGCCGAAGCCCGGGCCCTCCAGCGGGCCGTCGGGGTGGCGACCCGGCCCCGGCGGCCCCAGCGTCCGGACCACGCGGTCGGCGGTGCCGTACAGCTGCTCGTCGAGCTTGTCGAGCTGGAAGTCGCGCAACGCGAACCCGCTGACCACGCCGATCACCGCGCACACGCAGGTCAGCAGGACCAGCTGTCCCGCCACGAGCCGCGTGCGCAGCGACCACGTCCTAGGGCGCAGGTTTGAGGACATACCCGGCGCCCCGCATGGTGTGGATCATCGGCGCCCTGCCGACGTCGATCTTCTTGCGCAGGTAGGAGATGTAGAGCTCGACGATGTTCGCCTGGCCGCCGAAGTCGTAGTTCCACACCCGGTCCAGGATCTGCGCCTTGGACAGCACCCGCCTGGGGTTGCGCATCAGGAACCGCAGCAGCTCGAACTCGGTGGCGGTCAGCTCGATCGACGTGCCGTCGCGGCGCACCTCGCGGGTGTCCTCGTCCAGCACCAGGTCGCCGACGACCAGTTCGCTGCCCGCGGTCGCCCCGGTGACGCCGGTGCGGCGCAGCAGGCCGCGCAGCCGCAGCACGACCTCCTCCAGGCTGAACGGCTTGGTGACGTAGTCGTCGCCGCCCGCCGTGAGCCCGGCGATGCGGTCCTCCACCGCGTCCTTCGCGGTGAGGAACAGCACCGGCAGGGCCGGGAGGTCCGCGCGCAGCCTGCGCAGCACCTCCAGGCCGTCGAAGTCGGGCAGCATCACGTCCAGCACGACCGCGTCCGGTCGGAACTCGCGCGCGACGCGCACGGCGGACGTGCCGTCCAGCGCGGTGCGCACCTCCCACCTCTCCATCCGCAGGGCCATGGACATGAGTTCGGCCAGGGTGGACTCGTCGTCCACCACCAGGACCCGCACCGGACTCCCGTCCGGGCGGCGGAGTTCGGGGGAGGTCACCGCACGCATGCTCCGATCGTCGGTCAGGCCCTTGAGCCCTCGCTGTGCCGATCCTGTGTACCAGCTGTGAACGCCCCCGGCCCGCCCGCCGGTGTCGCACCCACGGGCACCGCACCCACGGGCACCGCACCCACAGGCACCGCCCAACGGCCGCACAGCCCGCGCACAGGCTCGACCGGCACCGTGGCCCCATGACTACCGAAACCGAGAACACGACCTGGGGTGACGAGCCGCCGCGGGCCGCCGCTCCCGGAGCGAGCCGGAACGGCCGCAAGACGCTCGTCGCGGTCGCCGTCGCCGTGGGCATCGCCGCCGCGGGCGGCGGGGTCATCTACGCGGCGGGCAACTCGGAGGCCGCCCAGCAGGGGATGGGTGGCCCGCGCGGCGCGTACGGGATGCGCGGCGGTCCCGGCTTCACGACCGCGGGCGGCCCGTTCGGGGACGCCCAGCACGGCGAGTTCCAGACCGGCGAGGTCACCGGGGTCTCCGCCTCGTCCGTCACGGTCACGAGCGCCGACGGGTTCACCAGGACCTACCGGGTCGACGACGACACCCGGGTCAACGGCGGCCAGGGCGACCTGGCCGACATCGCGGCCGGCGACGAGGTCACCCTGGTGGCCGCGGACTCGACGGTCGACACGATCATCGAGGGCGACGTGGTGCGCGGTGGCGACGGTCGGCAGGGCCGATCAGGGCAGGACCGGTCGGGCCAGGACAGGCCGGAACAGGATCGGCCGCCGGCCGACGGGCGGGACACCCCGCCGACCCGGTAGAAACTACGGGTATGACGCGATTGGCGCTCTCCGCGTTGCTGGCGGCCCTGGCCCTGTTCGGCGTCGCGCCCCCGGCGTGGGCGCACACCGAGCTGGTGTCCAGCGACCCGGCGAACGGCTCGGCACCGGCTCAGCGGCCCACGCAGCTCACGCTGACGTTCACCGAACCGGTGCCCGCCGAGAGCGCCACCATCACCATCACCGGCCCGGACGGCAGCGCCTGGCCGATGGGGGAGGTGGCGGCCCAGGGTTCGACGCTGACCGTTCCGCTGAAGGACTCCGGCTCGCCCGCCGGGCAGTACGCGGTGAGCTGGCTGGTGCAGTCGCTGGACGGCGACTTCGTGGACGGCACGTTCGCCTTCACCCTCCCGGCGCCGGCGCAGCCGCCGGCCGCCACGAGCACCGCGAGCGGGGTGCCCGGCACGACCGCGCCCTCCGCCCCGGCGGAGACCACCACCGCCCCGCCCGCCTCGACCACCGGCCAGGTCACGCCGACCACGGCCGGGGAGACCGGTGGGCCGACCGGCGCGACGCGGTCGGCCGTCCCGGTGGCCGGGGACGACGGTGACGGCGGCGGCGTCCCGGTGTGGGTGTGGATCGCGCTGGCCGTGATCCTGGTCGGCCTGGGCATCGCCATCGCCGCCGGCCGCCGGAAGGGCGGGGAGGGGGCTCGCGGCGCCGGGGACCCCGCGCCGCCCGCCGGTCCGGCGGGTGCGGGTGCCGCGGGGCCGGCCCCGACGCAGGTGCTCCCCGCCGCCGGGACGCCCACCGAGCAGCTCGTGGACCCGACCGCGCCCACCGAGCAGTTGCCCGCCCAGAATCCCGATCCCGCCCAGAATCCCGATCCTGCCCAGAATCCGGACCGACCCACCCAGCGGCTGACGGGCGAGGCGCCCGACGACCGCCCCGGACCGACGGGCAACGCGACCGGCAAGCCGTGAGCACCGGGCGTGGTGCCGCCGAACGGCGGCGCGCACGCCCACCGCCACTGGCTACGGTCGGCCCATGACCGGATCTCCCCTGCACCGCCGCGCCCTGCTCACCGGCGGTGCGGGGGGCGTCCTCGCCGCCGCCGGCCCCGGCGCGGCGCACGCCACCCCGGGGGAGCGGCCCGGCGGGCGGCGGTTCACGCTCACCGTCCTGGGCACGACCGACCTGCACGGCAACGTGTTCAACTGGGACTACTTCGCCGACCGCGAGTTCGACGACGGCACCCACGACGACATCGGCCTGGCGAAGTTGTCCACGCTGGTCAAGGCGGTGCGCGAAGCACGGGGCGCGCACCGGACCCTCCTCGTCGACGCCGGCGACACCATCCAGGGCACGCCGCTGGCCTACTACTACGCGAAGGTCGAGACGATCGGCCGCCGCAAGGTCCACCCGATGGCCGCGGCCATGAACGAGCTGGGCTACGACGCCGCCGCGCTCGGCAACCACGAGTTCGACTACGGCATCCCCCTGCTGCGGGCCTTCGAGAAGCAGCTCGACTTCCCGCTGCTCGCCGCGAACGCCCTGGACGCCGCCACCGGCCGTCCCGCGTTCCGCCCGTACGTGGTCAAGACCGTGTGGCGCACGGGCACCGCCCCGCTGCGGGTCGGCATCCTCGGCCTGACCAACCCGGGCATCGCCATCTGGGGCAAGGCGCACGTCGAGGGGAGGATGACCTTCCCCGGCGTGCTGGAGCAGGCCCGCGAGTGGGTGCCGAGGCTGAAGCGGGCCGGGGCGGACCTGGTCGTGGTCGCCGCCCACTCGGGCGCCGACCTGTCGTCCTCGTTGGGCGACCTGCTGCCGTTCCCGGAGAACTGCTCGGCCCTGGTCGCCGAGGAGGTGCCCGACATCGACGCGATCCTGGTCGGCCACGCGCACACCGAGATCGCCCAGCGCTTCGTCACCAACAGGGCCACCGGCCGCCGGGTGCTGCTCACCGAGCCCTTGTTCTGGGGCAAGCGGCTGAGCCTGATGGAGTTCGACCTGGAGTGGACGCCGCGCGGCGGGTGGCGGAACACGGCGTCCCGCTCCCGGGTGCTCCGCACCGGCGCGGTCCCCGAGGACGCGGTGATCACCCGCAAGCTGCGCGACGACCACGACGCGGTCGTCGCGTACGTGAACTCCCGGATCGGCGTGTCGAAGTCGGCCATGTCCGCCGCCACCGCGCGCTACGAGGACACCGCCGCGCTGGGCTTCGTCAACCGCGTGCAGGGCCAGGCGCTGAAGGCGTCCCTGGCCGGGACCCCCGCCGAGGCGCTGCCCGTGCTGTCGCTCGCCTCGCCGTTCAACGAGGCGGCGGCGATCCCGGCGGGCGACGTGTCGGTGCGCGACGTGGCCGGCCTCTACGCGTTCGACAACACCCTGTTCGGGGTAAGGCTCACGGGTGCACAGCTCAAGGACTACCTGGAGCGCTCGGTGAGCTACTTCACGCCGCTGGCCGACCCCGGCCCGCACGCGCCCGACGCGGTGACCAACGCGGACGGCACGCCGGACTACCTCTACGACGTGGCCGCCGGCCTCGACGCGCCGCTGACCTACGACGTCGACCTGGCGCGGCCGGTCGGGCGGCGGGTCACCGGCCTCGCCCACGACGGCACGCCCGTGGCGGCCGACCAGGTGTTCGCCGTCGCGGTGAGCGACTACCGGCGGTCCGGCGGCGGCAACTTCCCGCACATCGCCACCGCGCCCGTGCTGCACGACCGGCAGCTGGAGATCCGGCAGCTGCTGATCGAGTGGGTGCGGGAGCGCGGCGAGATCGACCCGGCGGAGTTCGCCCGCGTGGACTGGCGGCTCGTCGTGGACGGCGTCCCCGTGGAGGTCATCGCGTGACGAAACCGTTGCCGGACGTCATCGCGCCAGGGCTGGACGTGCTGTTCTGCGGCATCAACCCCGGCCTGATGTCGGGGGCCAAGGGACAGCACTTCGCGCGACCGGGCAACCGGTTCTGGCCCGCCCTTCACCTGTCGGGCTTCACGCCGCGCCGGTTCGCGCCGTCCGAGCAGCACGAGCTGGTCGAGCACGGCCTGGGCATCACCAACCTGGTCGACCGGCCCACGGCGAAGGCCGACGAGCTGTCACCCGAGGAGCTGCGCGCCGGCGGGGTGGCGTTGACGGCGCTGGCCGAGCGGTACGCGCCGAAGGTGGTGGCGGTCGTGGGCGTGACGGCCTACCGGGCCGCGTTCGACCGCAGGAAGGCGGTCGTCGGCCCGCAGGACGAGCCGATCGGGCCGGCGCGGCTGTGGGTGCTGCCGAACCCGAGCGGGCTCAACGCGCACTACCGGCTGGCCGACCTGGTCGAGGTGTTCGGGCGGCTGCGCTCAGAGGTGGCGCAGGCCGGCTAGCACGCGTTCCAGCAGCGCCAGGTCCGGGCCGCCGGGCGCGACCGCGTCGTCGTGCACCGCCACCACGCCCATCGAGATCAGGTCGCCGAGCACCACCCGCGCCACGCCGAGCGGCACGGTCAGCAGCGCCGACACCTCTGCCACCGAGCGCGGCCGGGTCGCGCACACCTCCACGATGGACCGCTGCTCCGCGGTGGACTCGCGCATGGCGATGGCGACGCCGTCCTGCTCCAGCGACACCAGCGTCTCCAGCCGCAGGTCGTGGTGGGACGACGTGCGCCCGCCCGTCCACGCGTAGGGGCGGACCAGCGGTCCGGAGAACTCCTCGACCGGTTCCGGCTCGCGCGGCGAGGGCCGGGGTGCCGTCGGGGTGGGCGTGTTGCGGGCCAGGGGGATCGACGGCCGCGCGCGGTCGTCCGGCCTGTCCGGCTCGTCCGGCCTGTCCGGCTCGTCCGATCCGTCGAGGGAGCGCCGCAGGGCCGCCGAGCCGAACCGCGCCCCGGTGGTCCCCACTTCGCCGCGCAGCGACCGCCGCCGCCTCGGCTGCCTGGGCACGTCGACGTCCTGCCCGTCCGTGCCGCGCCGCAGCGCGGGTGAACCGAACCTGGCACCGGTGGTGCCGACCTCGCCGCGTGGGGACCGGCGGCGCTTGCGCTCCCCGCCGCCGGTAGGCTCCGGGTCCGAGCTGGGTGTGCTCACATCGCGGGAACGGTAGCCCTCCAGGCGGCCGGCGCGTGTCGATCGTGTTGCGAGTCCGTGCAATCCTCGTTAACCGGTGCACGTGCGGGCGCACGTGCGCCCTGGGGGATGATGGGACCATGCGCATCCGCGAGGTCGAGATCTCCGACGACATGATCAGGTTGGGGCAGTTCCTCAAGCTGGCGGACCTGGCGGACAACGGTGCGCACGCCCGTGACCTGGTCGAATCCGGTGAGGTCACGGTGAACGGCAGGGTCGAGAACCGCCGCGGCGCGCAGCTCGGGGACGGCGACGTGGTGGCCGTGGGCGGCGAGAAGGTCCGCCTCGTGGCCAACCGGTAGGTCGGAGCGACCGCCGCGGTCGTGCCGTTCCGCCCCGTCCCGGCGGAGGTTCCCGGACGGGGTGGACCGACGCTCACTCGCGTCCCGCGGCGGGGGTGCCCGATCGGGGAATGGCGTGCGCACATCCCTCACGCGGGTGATCGCATGATCCTGTGGCGCGCGAAGTGGCGTCCGTCACCTTGAGCGTCCGCCCGGGTGGGAATTACTTCCGGTCGTCACCAGAAGTGGGGAAGCCGTTGCGCCGAATAGCTGCTTCCGCTCTGTGAATGGGTGATCGCCAACCGCCACGATGCGGTCCCGACACGTGGTCGGAAGGCCCCTTTCGAACACATTCCGGTCGCTGTGCGGAGGTCGCCGAGGAGCCCCTGTAACGGAACGGGGCCGTCTGTCGATGATGGTGGCCGCTCGCGTCAGGCGCGGCGTCGGCCACTGTGGACCGCGGCGGCACCTCGTTCCGGGAAGCCTTTTCCCGAACGGCGGACAGTAACTCGAAGTCACGCCGTGACACTGCTGAGTGTGCGCCGTGTGTCGCACTGTGGAATGAGCAGTCGGCCCATGCTCACCGTGTGTGTAACGCACGCCGGGGCCAAGACGAATCACGGTTTGCCGAGGCGAAAAATCGCCGAGCGCACATTTGCCGTACACCACACGCGGGTCCGTCGGGGATGCCCTGCGAGCGTGCACGTCCGAACCGGCCCAACCGGGGGAGTACCACGATGAGCGAGCAGGTCCAGCCCACGCGACCGAGACCGGTCGTGCGGGTCGGCACCACCACGAACCGCACCACCCATCCCACCGTCAGCGGTTGGGAGCCCGCCTACCGCTACGGCGTGATCGCCGCCGACGTCCTGTGCACCGTGCTGGTCGTCGTGCTGGCGGGCGCCGTGCTGTCCCACTACCACGCCACCTTCGCCCCGCTCCCGCTGATCGCCCTGGAGGCGGTCACGATCGCGGTCGTCGTCGGCTCGCTGTTCCTCAACCGGGTCTGGAACACCACCGTGCTGGGCCAGGGCGCGGAGGAGTTCCGCCGCCTGGGCCGCGGCCTGTTCGGCTCCGTCGTCGCGCTGGGGCTGGGTGCGCTCGCGGCCGGGCTGCCCGGCGCCCGCCTGTGGGTGTTCCTCGTCGGACCGGCGATCGCGCTGGTGGCGTTCCCGGTCCGCTACGCCCTGCGCCGCCCGCTGCACCGCGCCCGCGGCGAGGGCCGCTGCCTGCTGCCGGTGCTCGCCGCGGGCAACGTCGACACCGTCAAGGACCTGATCTCGCGCACCCGCCGCGCGCCCCACCTGGGCTGGCGCGTGGACGCCGTGTGCACAGTGGACGGCCGCGCCGAGATCGGCGTCGAGTTGGAGGGCACCCCCGTCGTCGGCCGGTTCTCCGAACTGGCCGAGCAGGTCCGCCGCGGCGGCTACCGCGTCGTCGCGGTCACCCCGGACGCCTACTGGACGCCCCGCCGGCTCCAGCAGTTGGCCTGGGACCTGGAGGGCACCGGCACCGAGATGGTCGTCGCACCGGCCCTGATGGACTTCGCCGGCCCGCGCCTGCACGTCACCGGCGTGCTCGGCATGCCGCTGCTGCGGGTCTCCGAGCCGTCGTTCACCGGCGCCCGCCGGATGGTCAAGGCCACCGTGGACAAGATCGGCGCGTTCCTCCTGCTGGCGCTGCTCGCGCCGGTGCTGCTGGCCACCGCCGTGGCGATCATGGTCGACACCCGCGGCCCGGTGCTCTACAAGCAGCGCCGCGTCGGCAAGGACGGCGAGCACTTCACGATCCTGAAGTTCCGCACGATGATCACCGACGCCGACGCCCTGCGCGCCGAGCTCCGTTCGGTCAACGAGGGCGCGGGCGTGCTGTTCAAGATGAGGCGCGACCCCCGCGTCACCGCGGTCGGCCGCGTCCTGCGGCGGTACTCGGTGGACGAGCTGCCGCAGCTGTTCAACGTGCTCACCGGCTCGATGTCCCTGGTCGGCCCCCGTCCACCGCTGCCCGAGGAGAGCGCCAGGTACGGCCCCGACATGCGCCGCCGGCTGCTGGTCAAGCCGGGCCTGACGGGTCTGTGGCAGGTCTCCGGCCGCAGTGACCTGTCGTGGGAGGAGTCGGTGCGGCTCGACCTGCGCTACGTGGAGGACTGGTCGCTCGCCCTGGACGCGTTGATCCTGTGGAAGACCTTCCGCGCCGTCTTCGGCGGTCAGGGAGCCTACTGAGATGGTGGCCGAGGGAATGGTGGCCGAGGGAATGGGGAACGAGATGGACCAGCCGATCGGCATCGCCGTCATCGGCGCCGGCTACTGGGGCCCGAACCTGGTGCGCAACGCCCAGGCCACCGCGGGCTTCACGCTGCGCTACCTGTGCGACCTGGACACCGAACGCGCCCGCCGAGTGCTGGGCGACTACTCGACGGTCCGGGTATCGGGTTCGCTCGACGACGTGCTGGCCGACCCGGCGGTCGACGCGGTGGCCATCGCCACCCCCGCGGCCACCCACCTGCCCGTCGCCCTGGCCGCGCTGCGCGCCGGCAAGCACGTGCTGGTGGAGAAGCCGCTGGCGGCGAGCTACGCCGAGGGCCTGGAACTGGTCCGCGAGGCCGAGGACCGGGGCCTGACCCTGATGCTCGACCACACCTTCGTCTACACGCCGGCCGTCCGGCACCTGCGGCAACTGGTGCGCAGCGGCGAGATCGGCACCGTGCAGTACCTCGACTCGGTGCGCATCAACCTCGGCCTCGTGCAGCCCGACGTGGACGTGTTCTGGGACCTCGCGCCGCACGACCTGTCGATCTTCGACGCGATCCTGCCGGAGGACGTGCGCGTCACCCGCGTCTCGGCGCACGGCTCGGACCCGATCGGCGCCGGCCGCGCGTGCGTCGGCCACCTCACGCTCGAGCTGTCCGACGGCGTGCTGGCCCACGTGCACGTGAACTGGCTGTCGCCCACCAAGATCCGCACCATGATCGTCGGCGGCTCCCGCCGCACCATCGTCTGGGACGACCTCAACGCCGTGCAGCGCGTCTCCGTGCACGACCGGGGCGCGGACCGCATCGAGAGCGACGAGGACCGCCGCCAGGCGATCATCTCCTACCGCCGGGGCGACACCGTCGCGCCCGCGCTGCCGGAGAAGGAGGCGCTGCGCGGCGTCATGGCCGAGTTCGCGGCCTCGATCGCGGAGAAGCGCGCACCGCTCACCGACGGCTGGTCCGGCCTGCGGGTGCTGGCCACCCTCGAAGCGGCCTCCGCCAGCCTCGCCGCCGGCGGCGAGTTCGTCGCCGTCGACCGGACCACCGGCCGCCTCGCGGCCGTCTGACCACCCGTCACAGAACCCGGAAGGAACAAGCACCATGTCGGAAGCGGCTCAGCCGATCAGCGGGCAGCGGGCCCTCGTCACCGGAGGGGCGGGCACCATCGGCTCCGCGGTGGTCGACCAGTTGCTCGCCGCCGGGGCCGCCGAGGTGGTCGTTCTCGACAACTTCGTCCGCGGTCGCCGGGAGAACCTGTCCGACGCCACCGCCGCCGCGGGCGACCGGCTCACCGTCGTCGACGGCGACATCAACGACCGAGACCTGGTCGGCCGGCTGAGCCAGGGCACCGACCTGGTGTTCCACCTCGCCGCCATCCGCATCACGCAGTGCGCGGAGGAGCCCCGGCTGGCGCTGGAGGCACTGGTCGACGGCACGTTCACGGTGATCGAGGCCGCGGCCGCGGCGGGCGTGAAGAAGGTGATCGCCTCCTCGTCCGCGTCGGTCTACGGCCTGGCCGAGCAGTTCCCGACCACCGAGCGGCACCACCCGTACAACAACGACACGTTCTACGGCGCGGCCAAGGCGTTCAACGAGGGCATGCTGCGCAGCTTCAAGGCCATGTACGACCTGGACTACGTGGCGCTGCGCTACTTCAACGTCTACGGCCCGCGCATGGACGCCCACGGCAAGTACACCGAGGTGCTGATCCGCTGGATGGAGCGCATCGCCGGCGGCGAGCCGCCGCTGATCTTCGGCGACGGCGCGCAGACCATGGATTTCGTCCACGTGCACGACATCGCCCGCGCGAACGTGCTCGCCGCCAAGGCGCCCGTCACCGACACCGTCTACAACATCGCGAGTGCCCAGGAGACCAGCCTCAAGGAGTTGGCGCGGGCGCTGCTGGCCGCGATGGACTCCGACCTGCCCCTGGAGCACGGCCCGGAGCGCGCGGTCAACGGCGTCACGCGCCGCCTGGCCGACATCTCCGCCGCAGCCCGCGACCTGGGCTGGAAGCCGGAGATCGGCCTCGTCGACGGCCTGCGCGGGCTGGTCCGCTGGTGGGTCGGCCTCGGTGACGAGGCCGCCGAGGCGGTCCGGTGATCCCCGTCATGAAGCCCTGGCTCGGCCAGGAGGAGGCGGACGCCGCGGCGGCGGCCGTGCTCTCCGGCTGGGTCGCGCAGGGCCCGAAGGTGGCCGCGTTCGAGGACGCGTTCGCCCGCCGGGTAGCCGTGCTGCACGCCGTCGCGCTGTCCTCGTGCACCACCGGGCTGCACGTGGCGCTGCACCTGCTCGACGTCGGTCCCGGCGACGAGGTCGTCGTGCCGTCGCTGTCGTTCATCGCCACCGCGAACGCGGTCCGCTACTGCGGCGGCACGCCGGTGTTCGCCGACGTGGAGGAGGAGACCGGCAACCTGTCGGCGGCCACCGTCGGGCCGGTGCTCACCGAGCGCACCAAGGCCGTGATCCTGGTGCACCAGGCGGGAGTGCCCGCGGACGTGGAGGCGCTGCGCGCCCTGTGCGACCCGCGTGGCATCACCGTGGTCGAGGACGCGGCCTGCGCGGCCGGGTCCACCTACCGCGGCGTGCCGGTCGGCGCGGACGCGGCGTTGGCCGCCTGGTCGTTCCACCCGCGCAAGCTGATCACCACCGGCGAGGGCGGCATGCTCACCACGAACCGCGAGGACTGGGCGGTGCGGGGCAGGCGGTTGCGCGAGCACGGCATGAGCGTGAGCGCGGCGGAGCGGCACTCCGGGGGCAAGGCGGTCGTCGAGAGCTACCTGGAGACCGCGTTCAACTACCGCATGACGGACATCCAGGCCGCCGTCGGCCTGGTGCAGCTGACCAAGCTGGACGCGATCGTGCGGCGGCGGCGGGAGCTGGCGGCGCGCTACCACGAGCTGCTCGCCGAGGTGTTCGGCGAGCAGTCGGGCCTGCGCGCGGTGCGCGACCCGGAGCACGGGACCACCAACTACCAGTCGTTCTGGGTGATGCTGCCCGAGGGGACGACACCGGAGCAGCGCAACGAGGTCCTGGCCAGGCTCGCCGCACGGGGGGTGTCGGCACGCCGCGGGATCATGGCCGCCCACCTGGAACCCGCGTACGCGGGACACCCGCACGTCGACCTGCCGGTGACGGAGGTGTTCACCGGCAGGTCGCTGATCCTCCCGCTCTACCACGACCTGACGGCCGCCCAGCAGGACACCGTGGTCGAGGAGCTCCACGCGGCGCTGTCCCTGTCGCCGGTGTCGCGCTAGCAGGATCCGACGACATCCCCGTCCGCGGGCGCCCGCGGACGGGTTGTGTCGCACAGTGGCTACTCCCGGTCACCGCTCGCCGTGGCGGTCGGGTGAGCGGTGGTGCGTCCACTTCCCTTGTGGTGTAACGCGTACCGCGACTCCCGCGACGATCGGAGCAACAGCGCTCCGCTGGTCGATGTAGTGCCGATGCGATCACCCCCGGTGATCGGGCCGCTTTGTTCGAAAGGTGAACCCCCATGACCGCCGATGCGACGCGGGCGAGACCCGCGCTTGCGGTGCACCTGCTGCGACTACTGGTGGTGACCGCCCTCGTGGTGTCGACGGTGGTCGTCGTCTCGGTGCTGCGCGCGCCCGAGGCCGCCGCCGCGCCGTGCGACGCGCCGGTCGTGAACAAGGTGGCTTGCGAGAACACCAGGACGGGCACCCCGGACTGGCAGGTGAACTACCGCGACGACGGCATCCTCGGGTTCACCACGGACATCAGCGTCAACCCCGGCGGCAGGGTCGACTTCAAGATGCTGACGAGCGCGTCGTCCTACTACATCGACATCTACCGGCTCGGCTGGTACCAGGGCGTCGGCGCGCACTTCAAGGAGCGCATCACCCGGAACACCCCGCAGAACCAGGACCCGTGCCTGCGCGGCACGGACGGCAGCGCGCTGATCGACTGCGGCAACTGGCAGACGTCGCTGAGCTGGAACGTGCCGGCCGACGCCGTCTCCGGCCTGTACTACGCGCGGGCGCACCGCGGGGACACCGGCGCGGAGAACGAGATCGTGTTCGTCGTCCGCGACGACTCCAGCACCTCCGAGGTCCTGTTCCAGACCTCGGACTCCACCTGGGTGGCCTACAACCGCTACGGCGGCAACAGCCTGTACTTCGGCGACGGCCCCGGTCAGGGCGGCCAGGCGTACAAGGTGAGCTACAACCGCCCGTACACCGGCGGCGACGGCGACGACAACTTCATCTTCAACGCCGAGTACCCGATGCTGCGCTTCATGGAGGCCAACGGGTACGACGTCAGCTACACCACCGACGTCGACTCGGCGCGCCGCGGGCACCTCATCAAGAACCACGAGGTGTTCATGGCCGTCGGCCACGACGAGTACTGGTCCAACGAGCAGCGCGCCAACGTCGAGGCGGCCCGCGACGCCGGCGTGCACATGGCGTTCCTCACCGGCAACGAGATCTTCTGGAAGCACCGGTGGGAGAAGTCCATCGACTCCTCGCAGACCGACTGGCGCACCATGGCCTGCTACAAGGAGACCAAGGGCACCCAGAACGACAACCTGGCCGACTGGACCGGCACCTGGCGCGACCCGCGCTACAGCCCGCCGCAGGACGGCGGACGGCCCGAGAACGCCCTGCTCGGCAACATCTTCACGGTCAACGGCCGCCGCGAGGACTCCCTCCAGGTGCCGGCCGCGTACGGCAAGATGCGGCTGTGGCGGCACACGTCCCTGCAGAGCATGAGCGCGGGCTCCACCTACACCTTCCAGCCGGGCACCCTCGGCTACGAGTGGAACTCGGTGGAGGACAACGGCTTCCAGCCGCCCGGCGTCGCGCAGCTCTCGCGCACCACGGTCACCATGGACGACGGCCCGTACGTGCTCCAGAACCACGGCGACCTCTACACCCCGGACACCAAGACCCACGCCATCACCTACTACAGGCACCCCAGCGGCGCGCTCGTGTTCGGCGCGGGCACGGTGCAGTGGGCGTGGGGCGTGGACGACGAGCACGCGTTCCTCACCAACACGCCGACGTCCGACATCCGGATGAAGCAGGCCACGGTCAACTTCCTGGCCGACATGGGCGTGCGGGCGACCACCCTCCAGTCGGGCCTGGTGCAGGCGACCGCCAGCGGTGACACCGCCGCGCCCGCGGTGTCGTTCACCTCCGTCCCGCCGGTGTCGTCGGTCGGCACGGCGTACACGTTCTCCGGCACGGTCACCGACAACGGCGGCGGCCAGGTCGGCGGCGTCGAGGTGTCCACCGACGGCGGCACCCGCTGGCACCCGGCGGTGTGGCAGGCCGGGCAGACCTCGTGGAGCTACACCTACGTGCCGAGCCGGTCCGGTCCGGCGAGCCTGCGGGTCCGCGCGGTGGACGACTCGGCGAACCTGTCGAACCCCGTCGTGGCCACGCCGGGCGTCAACGCGCGCACCTGCCCGTGCGGGTTGTTCACGAACGACGACGTGCCGGACACCGTCGACAGCGGCGACCCGTCACCGCTGGAACTGGGCGTGAAGTGGCGCGCGAACAGCGACGGCTACGTGCGCGGCGTGAAGTTCTACAAGGGACCCGGCAACACCGGCACCCACACCGGCACGCTGTGGTCGGCCACCGGCCAGGTGATGGCGACCGGGACGTTCGTCGACGAGACCGCCACCGGCTGGCAGACGCTGGTCTTCGCGCAACCCGTCGCGGTGACCGGCGGCACCACCTACGTCGTGTCCTACTTCGCGCCCAAGGGGCACTACTCCTACGACCTGGAGTACTTCCTCCAGGAGCAGCGCTACCTGGAGCCGCTGACCGGCCTCCGGAACGGCGTCGACGGCGTCAACGGCCTGTTCCGGTTCGGCTCGACGGGCTTCCCGACGCAGTCCCACTGGGGCAGCAACTACTGGGTCGACGTGGTGTGGGCGCCGGACCCCGGCCCCGACCTGCGCGCACCGCTGCTGGTGTCGAACGCCCCGCTGAACGGCGAGGGCACGGTGTCGCTCACCCCGGCCGTCTCCGGCACCTACGACGAGGTCGTCGCACCCGGTTCCGCGCAGTTCACGGTCACCGGCCCGGGCGGCGCGGTGTCCGGTTCGACCGCGCTGTCGGGCGAGGGCAAGACGGTCACGTTCACGCCCGCCCAGGCGCTGGCCCCGAACACCGCCTACACCGCGGCGCTGCGCGTCCGGGACGCGGCGGGCAACCAGACCGTGCAGACGACCTGGACGTTCACCACCGGCTCGCCGCGGCCGACCACGTGCCCGTGCACGGTGTGGGACGACTTCGCCCGGCCCACCACCTACACGGCCGACGACACCACGCCCATCGAGGTGGGCACCAAGGTCCGCTTCAACGGCAAGGGCGAGGTGCTGGGCATCCGCTTCTTCAAGGGCGCGGGCAACACCGGCACGCACACCGGCACCCTGTGGTCGTCCACCGGTCTGATCATGGCCACCGGCACGTTCCAGGACGAGACGGCCGCCGGCTGGCAGAAGCTGACCTTCGCCTCGCCGGTCCAGGTGCAGGCGAACACCACCTACGTCGTGTCGTACTACGCGCCCAACGGCCGCTACTCGGTCACGCCCGGCGGGTTCGCCGGCGCAGGCGCGGGCCACGCGGGCCTGCGCGCGCTCGCCGACGGCGTGGACGGCCCCAACGGCGTCTACCGCTACGGCGCGGGCGGCGGGTTCCCGGAGTCGACCTACAACGCGACGAACTACTGGGTCGACGTCGTCTACCGCAACGGCCTCAACGGCGACACCACCCCGCCGGTGATGACCGACCGCTCCCCTGCCGTCGACGCCACGGGCGTGGCCGCGACGACCCCGCTCACCGCGTCGTTCAACGAGGCCCTCGACCCGGCGTCCGCCCAGATCTTCCTGACCGACCCGCGCGGCGCGAAGCTCACCGGCTCGCTGTCGCTGTCGGGCGACCAGAGGACCGTCACCTGGACGCCGTCGGCGAAGCTCGTCCCGAACACCCGCTACACGGCGAGCGTGCTGATCGCCGACGCCAACGGCAACCCGCTGCCGGACCCGGTGACGTGGTCGTTCACCACGTCGCCGACCGTGATCTGCCCGTGCTCGCTGTTCAGCGGGGCGACCACGCCGACCATCCCGGCGGCGGCCGACAGCGGCACCTACGAGCTGGGCGTCCGGTTCACGCCGACCGCGGGCGGCCAGATCACCGGCGTGAAGTTCTACAAGGGCGCGGGCAACACCGGCACCCACACCGGCACGCTGTGGTCGGCCACCGGCCAGGTGCTGGCGACCGGCACGTTCCAGAACGAGACGGCGGGCGGCTGGCAGACGCTGGTCTTCGCCGCACCGGTCCACGTGTCGGCCGGCGTCACCTACACCGCGTCGTACACCACGACCACCGGCAGGTACTCGGTCGACGCCGGGTACTTCAGCGGGTACTCGGTGGCCTCCGGGCCGCTGAGCGCCCCGGCCTCGGGCGACGGCGGCAACGGCGTCTTCCGCGCGGGCACCGGCCACCCGACGAACTCCTACGCGGGCGGCAACTACTGGGTCGACGTGGTCTACCTGCCCAACGCCGACAACACGCCGCCGGTCGTCAACGGGCGCACGCCGCTCGACGGCGCCACCGGCGTGTCCCGCACCGCGCCGCTGACCGCCACGTTCGACGAACCGGTCGACCTCGGCTCGGCGCAGTTCACCCTGGTCGACTCCGGCGGCGCGAAGCTCGCGGGCGCGCTGACCCTGTCGGCGAACCAGCAGCAGGTCACGTGGACCCCGGCCGCGCCCCTGGGCGGCGGCACGACGTACACGGCGAGCCTGCGCGTCGCGGACGTCTACGGGAACGCCATGACCGTGCCGGCCACCTGGTCGTTCACCACGACGACCGCGGGCGACTGCCCGTGCTCGCTGTTCAGCGCGGCCACCGTGCCGACGGTCCAGTCGGCCGACGAGGGCGACGCCTACGAGCTGGGCGTGCGGTTCGTGCCCTCGGCCAACGGCCAGGTCACCGGCATCCGGTTCTACAAGGGCGCGGGCAACACCGGCACCCACACCGGCACGCTGTGGTCGGCCACCGGCCAGGTGATGGCGACCGGGACGTTCGTCGACGAGACCGCCACCGGCTGGCAGACGCTGGTGTTCGCCCAACCGGTCCTGGTCAACGCGGGCACGAGCTACGTGGCGTCCTACACCGCGCCGAACGGCCACTACTCGGTCGACACCGGGTACTTCATGGGCCACTCGGTGACGGCGCCGCCGCTGAGCGCGCCCGCGACCGCGGAAGGCGTCCCGAACGGGCTCTTCAAGGCCGGCTCGGGCTTCCCGGAGCAGTCCTACGCGGGCGCCAACTACTGGGTCGACGTCGTGTTCACCACCGGATGAGCGCGGTACCCCGGCCACTGCTGCTGGTGGGCGGGGGCGGACTGGCCCGCGAGGTGCTCGCGGCCGTCCGCCTCCTCCCCGAGCGGTGGCGCCCCGTCGGCGCGCTGGACGACGACCCGGCGCGCCACGGCGCGGACCTGGACGGCCTGCCGGTGCTCGGCGGGACGGACCTGGTGCACGAGAGGACCGACGCGGCGGTGCTGGTGTGCGTGGCCAACGCGCACCGGCCCCGCGGCCGGCTGGGCGTGGTGGCCCGGCTCGGCCTGCCGGAGGACCGGTACGCGTCCGTGGTGCACCCGGCGGCCTCCGTGGCCGCCGGCGCGGTGGTGGGACCGGGGACGGTCCTGCTGGCCGGAGCGGTGGTGACGACGCCGCTGCGCCTGGGGGCGCACGTCGTCGCCATGCCGCACGTGCTGGTCACGCACGACGACGAGGTGGGCGACGGCGTCACGTTCGCCGGCCGCGCGTCGCTGGGCGGGTCGGTGCGGGTGGGGGAGTGCGCCTACCTCGGACAGGGCTCGGCGGTCCGGGAAGGCGTGTCGATCGGTGCGGGCGCGGTGGTGGGCATGGGCTCGGTGGTGCTCACGGACGTGCCCGCGGGTGAGGTCTGGGCGGGGAACCCCGCCCGGCGGCTGCGAGAGGGGAACGGTTCGTGATCGACATCCCGCTGGTGGACCTGCGTGCCCAGCACGAGCAGGTCGCCGACGAGGTCGCCGAGGGCTGGGCGGAGGTCCTCGAGACCACCGCGTTCGTCGACGGTCGCCAGGTCGCGGAGTTCGAGGCGGAATTCGCCGCCTACCAGGGCGTCGAGCACTGCGTCGGCGTCGGCAACGGCACCGACGCCCTGGAGTTCGCGCTGCGCGCCCTCGGCGTGGGACCGGGGGACGAGTGCGTGGTGCCCGCCAACACGTTCATCGCCACCGCCGAGGCGGTGGCCCGGACCGGCGCGACGCCGGTGCCGGTGGACTGCGTGGCCGACACCGGCCTCATCGACACCTCGCTGGTGGCCGCCGCCCTGTCGCCGCGCACCAGGGCACTGCTGCCGGTGCACCTCTACGGGCAGGCCGCCGCGGTCGAGGAGCTGAAGCGGTTCGGCGTGCCGATCGTCGAGGACGCGGCGCAGGCGCAGGGCGCGCGGCGGCACGACGTGCCCGTGGGCGGTCTGGGCGACCTGGCGGCGACCAGCTTCTACCCGGGCAAGAACCTCGGCGCGTACGGCGACGGCGGCGCGGTGCTCACCTCCTCCGAGGAGCTCGCGACCGCCGTGCGGCTGCTCGGCCGGCACGGGTCGCCGCGCAAGTACGAGCACCCCGTGCTGGGCTTCAACAGCCGCCTGGACACGCTCCAGGCCGTGGTGCTCTCCGCGAAGCTGCGCCGCCTGGAGGGCTGGAACGACGCCCGCCGCGCCGCCGCCGACCGGTACGCCGCGCTGCTGTCCGGTGTGGACGGTGTCACGCCGCCGGTCGTGCTGGAGGGCAACCTGCCCGTGTGGCACCTGTACGTGGTGCGCGTCGCCGAGCGGGACCGCGTCCTCAAGGCCCTGCACGCGGCCGGCGTCGGCGCGGGCATCCACTACCCGACCCCGGTCCACCTGACCGGCGCGTTCGCCGGCCTGGGCCACGCGTCCGGCGACTTCCCGGTGGCCGAGGCCGTGGCGGGGGAGATCCTGTCGCTGCCGCTGTTCCCGGAGATCACGGCCGCCCAGCAGGAGCGGGTCGTCGAGGCGTTGGCGGAGGCCGTGAAGTGAGCGTCTTCGTTCACCCGAAGGGGTTGTGCGAGAGCGACGACGTGGGCGACGGCACGCGCGTGTGGGCGTTCGCGCACGTGCTGCCGGGCGCCCGCGTCGGCCGCGACTGCAACATCTGCGACGGCGCTTTCGTGGAGGGCCGAGCGGTGCTGGGCGACCGGGTGACGGTGAAGAACGGGACGCTGGTGTTCGACGGCGTGACGTGCGAGGACGAGGTGTTCCTCGGACCCAACGTTCTGTTCACCAACGACCTGCGCCCCCGTGCGGCGATCAAGCGCGGCGGTGACGAGCTGCTGACCACGCTGGTGCGCCGCGGCGCGACGCTCGGCGCGGGCACCGTCGTGGTGTGCGGCGTGGAGGTCGGCGAGCACGCCTTCGCCGCCGCAGGGTCCGTGGTGACGAAGGACGTGCCGGCGCACGCGTTCGTCGCGGGCAACCCGGCCCGCCACAAGGGGTGGGTGTGCGCCTGCGGTCGACGCCTGGACGCCTCGCTCGCGTGCCCGGACTGCGGCACCCGGCACGTCGAGGGCGCCAAGGGGCTCGTCACCGCCCCCTGAACGCGCCGGGTCGGCGCGAAGACCGCGCCGCACCCGGGGTGGTGGGCGGCCCACTCGGCGTGCACCTGCCGACCGGGGGTGGCCGGTGCCCGGTCGCGGTGCGCCCGGGCACCGGCCCTTGCCCCGGTTCACGCGAGGAACGGCCTGCCGTCCGCGCCGCCGACGGGGTCGTCCCCGGCCCGCTCCGCCTGGGCGATGCGCAGGGCCGCGCCGGACAGGCCGATCATGGTGAACACCATGCCGGTCGCCACGCCGAAGCTCAGCAGGTCGAACGTCGCCGACGCGATCCCGCCCACCAGCACCGCGGCCAGCAGGCAGCTCGCCAGGCCGCGCAGGCCTTCGTCCCGGGTCAGGAAACGGGTCCGGAACGTCGCGTAGCAGGCCGCCAGGAACATGCCGATCAGCGCGAACAGCCCCAGGTAGCCGTTCTCGATCAGGGTCAGCAGGAACTGGTTGTCCAGGATCGTGTACTTCGTCGGCAGGAACGTGCCGAACCCGCGGCCCAGCAGCGGGTTCAGGTCGATCTGGTCCGCCGCCGCCTCGTAGTCGGCGGTGCGGGCCTTCACGCTCGGGTCGTCCTCGATGTTGGCGAACATCCCGCGGATCGTGCCGAACAGGCCCGGCACGACGAGGCTCGCGCCGAGGAAGAAGCCCAGGCCGAGCACCGACACGGTGAGCTTGCGCCTGCGCGGCAGCGTGGCCACCAGCACGATGCCCGACACCGCCATGCCCAGGATCGCGGTGCGCGACAGGGCGGTCAGCGCGCCCAGGCCCACCAGCGCCAGGCACAGCCACCAGCGCAGCTGCGGCTCACCGTGGTCGCGCGCGTGGAACACGTAGTGCGCGCCCAGCGGCACCGCCATCGCGCACACCAGGCCGAACTCGATGGGGTGGTTCGTGGTGCCGGTGGGCCGGCGGAAGATCGACCGGCTCTCCATCGCCGAGTACGCGTTCTCCTGCACCCGCAGGCCGGGCAGGCTCACGTACGACGCGAGGTCCACGCCCGCGCCGAACTGCACCAGGCCGACGAACGCGATCATGCCCGAGCAGGCCAGCACCAGCTTGAGCACCCGGTCCAGGCGTTCACGGGTGCGGACGGCGTCGCAGGCGAAGATGGCCACGCTGATGGTCGCCACGATCCGCACCATGCTGCTGTCCGCGACGGTCAGCTCGTCGGTGGGCAGCCAGCGGCGCGTGGCGACGGCGTACGTGGCCAGGTGCATGGCCAGGTAGATCGCGACGGCGGTGCGCAGGGCGTTGCGGCCCTTGCCGATGCCGAGCGTGTCGACCATCTGCGCGGACAACCACAGCACGCCCAGCAGCAGCGCCACCACCAGGGCGGGCGGCAGCGTCATCGGCACGAACGACAGGACCAGCCGGGCCGGCACCACCAGCAGGGCGAGCAGGTAGAGGCAGACGAGCGTGGCGCCGTCCGCGCGTTGGCGCACGCGGGTGAGGGCGGTCATCTCACGGTGAGTCTTCGCGCGTCGGCCAACCGGGCACGCCCGGTGCGCCACCCGGCGGCTTCGGGTTGTCCGGGGTGCCCACGGCGGCGATCTTCACGGTCCGCTCGCTCGCGGTCGGCTGGGGCTTCGGGGGCTGGGGCTTCGGCGGCTGCACCTTGACCGTCTGCTCGCTGGCCGTGGGGGGCCTGCGCACGGGCGGACGCGGCGGCGGGCCCTGCTGCGGTCCCTGCTGGGGTGGTCCCTGCTGGCCCGTCTGGGGCCCGTGCCCCGGTCCCTGCTGCGGCGGCGGTTCGGGGCGGCGCGGCCGGCCGTTCAGCGGCGGCCTGGGGGTGCCGTGCGGGGGATCGTCGTGGGGGCGGGGGTTGTCGGGGCGGAAGTCCGCCGGCTTCGCGCCGGTCGACCGCGGTTCGCCCGGTTCGGCGGACGCCTCCTCCGACCCCTCGTCCTCGTCGTCGACCTCCGCTTCGGCCTCGCGGCGACGCTTGAGCTTGCCCATCACGCTGTCCGAGGCGAACGTCGCCGCCAACGTGAACAGCATCAGCAGCACGAACGCCGCGCCCGCGTACCGGACCTTGCCGCCGATCTGCGCCTCGGCCGTCGTCGGGTTCACGATCACCTGCGAGGTGATGAACGTCGACTCCGGCGCGCTGAGCTTGCGCTGCTGGTCCTCCAGCTCCTTCTGCGCGAAGGTCAGCACCGTGGTGACGAGCTTCTCCGCCTCGTCCGGGGACTCCGCGTCGGTCACCACGAACATGAACGGGCCGTTCACCCCACCGCCCGCGGCGGTGAAGTTCGCCGTCGAGCCCTCGGTGATGCCCAGGTTCTCGCGCGTCTTCGGGTCGGCCAGGATCTGCGCGATGATCTGCGACGTGGTCGAGAGGCTGCCGTCGAACGCCAGCAGCGGGTTGATCTTCACCGCTTCCTCGGGGGAGACGTTCTGGTTGAACGTGCCACCCGCCGCCGGCGAGGTGAACACCATCACACCGGTCGACTCGTAGCGGGTCGGGATCGACACGAACACGCCCGCCGCCAGACCCACGGCCAGGAGCGCCGACGGCAGGGCGATGTACCACCGCCGCCGCAGCACACGCAGCGCGCCCCAGAAGTCCATCCGTTCCCCGATCCGCATTTACCCCGCGTAGAGGTCCGCAAGGTGTTGTTACCCTGAAATCGGCCGACTCGCGGCTTGTCGTTACAGGTGGTGATGGATTTGGGCTCGCGCCGCACCGTGCTCGCCGTGAGCGCCATCGTACTGGTCGCCGTCGCCGGTGCGGTCTACCTGACGGCGGTCGCCCGCGAGGACCGGCCGGTGGCCGCGGCGACGGCCGCGCGGAGCGGCGACCTCCTCTACGTGGAGCTGGCCGACGGGCGGTCGCGGGTCGAGCAGCTGAGCCTGGCCGACCCGTCCGCGCGCTCCACGACCGACCAGGCCTGCCAGCGGTTCTACCGCGCCGCCGGCACGACGGTGTGCCTGAAGCTCGCGGGTCCCGGCCCCACCTACGCGGCCGAGATCAGCCGCGCGGGGGAGGTGGTGCGGACCGTGCCGCTGCCCGGCATCCCGAGCCGCGCCAGAGTGTCCGGGTCCGGTCAGGTGGTGTCCTGGACGTCGTTCGTGACGGGGGACTCGTACTCGGTGCCGGGCGGCTTCTCCACCCGCACCGGGTTCTTCGACCTGCGCAGCGGTGAGGTCGTGGAGTCCCTGGAGGGCTTCGCGGCCGACGTGGAGGGACAGGCCCACACGGCGCAGGACGTCAACTACTGGGGCCTGACGGTCGGCGCCGACGACCGCACGTTCTACGCCACCCTCGCGTCCGGCGGCCTGACCTGGCTGGTGAAGGGCGACCTGGTGGACCGCAGCGCGCGGTCGTTGCGCCGCGACGCGGAGTGCCCGTCGCTGTCCCCGGACGGCACCAGGGTCGCCTACAAGAAGCGCATCGGCCGCCTGGGGCCCTGGGACCTGGCCGTCCTCGACCTGGCCACCGGCACCGAACTCCGCCTCCCGGGCACGGCCGGCGTCGACGACCAGGCCACCTGGCTGGACGCGGACCGCCTGGCCTTCGCCGCGGTCCCGAAGGACGCGAAGCAGGCCGCCGTCCACCTGGTGCCCGCCGACGGCTCGGCCCCGGCCACCGTCCTCGTCCCCGACGCGACCTCCCCCTCCCCCGCCTGACCTGGGCGTTGGACTCCCGGGTCAGACGAGGAGCTCCCGGCGGAGGACCTTGTCCAGGTCGTGGCCGGCCGCGTCCCAGGAACGGCTCGACACGCTGGACGACGCGGTGCGGGCGACGGTCGCGAAATCCGGTAGCGAGACCACTTCGGACAGTGCGCGGGCCAGGTCGTGCGGGGTCGCGGGCGCGTAGCGGACGTGGTCGTTGTCCAGCACCACGCGGTTGTGCGCGGCGTCGTTCACCACCGGCACGCAACCCGCCGCCAGCATCTCGTGCGGCACCAGCGACACGTTCGTCATCGACAGCGTGAGACCGGCGTAGCACCGGTTGTAGATGTCGTTCAACGCGTCCGGGGACACCAGGCCGTGGTCGACGTGGTTCGGGCCGAGCGAGCCGATCTTCTCCCCGTAGGTGTGAATCCGGACATCCGGGTGCCGCTCCGCGAAGATCTCCAGCGCCAGCAACCCGATCTCGATGGCACGCCGGGGCGCCAGCCGGCGCGCGTAGAACACCACGCCGTCCCGCGTCACGCCCTCCCGCAGGTGGTACCGGTCGGCGTCGCAGCCGAACTCGAAGGAGTCGGCGGGCATGCCGACCTCGGTGCGCAGCTTGTCCGCCAGGTACCGCCCAGCGGTGAACCCGTGGAACCCCATCCGGTAGGTGTTCTCGGCCAGCGCGGACAGCCCGCCGACCGGGAAGAACCACGGCTCGTAGTCCTGCACCAGGTAGAACCGCTTGCCCGCGCACGGGTCGTTGAACACCGGGTAGGCCGTCATCCACGCCGTCGCGAACACGGCGTGCGCGTCGTCCATCCCCCCGGTCACGTCGTGCACCGTCCCCCGGAACCCCGGGAACGCCGCCCTGATCACCGGCTCGTGGTCCGCCGCACGGCTGCCGTACACGTCGTACAGGTACAGCCGGTTGGTGTGGCCCAGCGACTGGAGGTGCTCGACCAGCCGGAACATCGTGGTGTGCCCGCCCGACCCCGGCGACGGCGGCGTGCTCACCCAGTTGACCGTCAACGCGCCGTCCGCGGGCACCGACGGCACCTCGACGGGGCGGCGCGCGGAGATGTCGGCCGCGCGCACGTCCTCCAGGCGCACCGGGAACACCTCGGTGTCCGCGCCGAACCGCCGCGCCGCGCGCGCCAGGGCACGAGCACCGAGCTGCCGCACACCGCCGTCGCGCACGATGTGCGAGACCTGGTGCGCGCGGCGCTGCAACTGCTGGACGACCCTCACGCGTTGCTCCTCCTCAGCAGCCCCAGCACCTCGTGGCGCAGGGGGAAGACGACGGCGGCGTAGGCCAGGGACGCGAGCGCGCCGCTCACCAGGAGCCGCCACAGGGGGGCCTCGACCAGCTGCTCCACGCCGAGCGCGACCGCGACCATCACGAGACCGCCGAGCAGGGGGCGCGCCACCGCCGCGCCGAGGACGCGCGCCCGCAGCCCGTAGGGCCGGAACGCCACCAGGTACGCGGGCACGACGACCACGAGCACCACCACGCTCTGCGCCGCCGCCACGCCGCGCAGGCCGCCGACGTGCGCACCCAGCGCCAGCAGCGGCACCAGCGCCGCGAGCCAGACGAGGTGGATGACGAAGATGGCGCGCGACCGGCCCGCGCTGGCCAGGTAGTCGTAGCCCAGTTCCAGCGCCACGCGCAGCGCGCCGAGCACCACCAGCAGCGCCAGCGCCTGCGCGGCGGGCGCCCACCGCTCGCCGTAGACGACCCGGACCAGCGGGTCGGCCAGCACGGCCAGCAGCACGCACGCGGGCACGGTGGCCAGCGCGAGCAGCCGCAGGGCGCGGGCGAACGTCCGCGCGAACAACGCCGGATCATCCCTGACCTGTGAGAACGCCGCCAGTGACACGCTGCGCACCGGCTGCGAGAACGCCGCGACCGGCCAGTTCGCCAGGTTGAACGCGAGCAGGTAGTAGCCGAGCTGCACGGTCCCGAGCACGCCGCCGACCACGATCTGGTCGACGTTGAGCACGCCGAACACGAGCAGGCTCGCCCCGGCCAGCGGCAGGCCGAAGGACAGCAGCTCCCGCGCCTGCCGGGGGTCGAACCCGGGCCGGTACCAGCGCTCGGTGTAGGCGAACATGACGCCGGTCGACACCAGGTTCGTGGCGATCCGCGCCCAGGCCAGGCTCCACGCGCCGAACCCGAGCAGCGCGAGCACCACCGTCACGGTGGTGCCCACGACGAACGCCGAGGTGTCGGCGACGAACTTGTGGTCCTGCCGGAACTCGCGCTGGAGCAGCGCGCCGGGCACCGCCGACACGCCCGCCACCACCAGTGACAGCGACATGAGCTGGATCACGCCGGTGGCCTGCGGCGTGCCCATCGCGCCCGCGAACCACGGCGCGCCGAGCACGCACACCAGGCACAGCAGCGCGCCGGAGGCGATGGACAGCGTGGTGACGGTGGGCGCCAGCTCCTCCACCGGCCGCTCGGTGCGCACCAGGGCGACGCTGACGCCCATCTCGCTGATGCTCATCACGATGTTCATCACCACGAGCGCCACGGCGAACACGCCGAACTGCTCGGGGGCCACCAGCCGGGCGACGAGGACGCCGACGCCCACCTGCCCCAGCCGCTGCACCAGGCTGTTGACCGCGCTCCAGCGGATCGCCGAGGTGACCTTCCGCTCCAGGCCGGCGGTCACTGCCCGCGCCACTTCCAGACCTGCTTGGACACCAGGCCCCGTCCCCGCTTGACCAGGTGGCTGCCGACGAACAGCTGCGTGCGGCTGCACGCGCGCGGCCCGAGCGCGCGCCTGCGCCGCAACGCCCGGTACTCGCCCAGCCGCTCGGCGCCGGGGTCGACGCGACGGGCGAACTCCACCAGCTCGTCCACCGGGATGTCGGCCAGCCGGTCGCGGTCGTAGGCCCGGACGGCCCGCCACAGGGCGTCCTTGGCGATGGACCGGTTCGCCAGCGACTTCAGCCTCGGCGGCAGGTCGGGGTGCTCGCGGAAGAACAGGTCGAACACGGCCTGCCGCTGCTCCAGGTCCGCGAACAGCGACGAGAACCGCGTGCGCATCATCGACTGCTGGTGCACCCGGTAGTACGCGGCGGGCTTGCCGCGCACGTAGCCGATGTCGGAGACGGCCGCGATGCGCATCCACATCTCCAGGTCACCGGCGTGCGGCAGGTCGGCCCGGTAGCCGCCGACCCGCTGCTGCACGGAGGTGCGCACGACCGCCTCCGGGGAGGACAGCACGTTCTGGCCGGTCCGGCAGCGCGCCTCGATCCAGTCCACACCGGACCACACCGTCGTGCCCGCCGGCGGGGTGACGACCTTCGGCAGGCGGTCCTGGTCCCGGTAGTACACGACGCGCCCGTACACCATGCCGACGTTCGGGTTGGCCTCGAAGACCGCGGCCGCGCGGGCCAGGGAGCCCGGCGCCAGCAGGTCGTCCGCGGACAGGAGAACGGTGTAGTCGGCCTTGGCCCACTCCAGCAGGCCCTCGTTGTAGGTGGCGATGTGCCCCTTGTTGACCTGGTGCCTGCGACCTTCGACCCGCGGGTCCCGCGTGAGCTCCGCCACCACCTCGGGCGTGTCGTCGGTGGACGTGTCGTCGATGATCAGCACCCGGACGTCGACGCCGGGCTGGTCGAGGACGCTCCGCACGCAGGACCTGAGGAACCTCGCGTAGTTGTAGCAGGGGATGACGACGTCGACCGCGGGTCGTGTCGAGGGATCAGTCACGTCCTACTCATCGTGCGCGGTCGCGGATCGTTAACGCCCGACCCCGTATCCCGATGTACCGGGCATACGGGAAGGGGTTCTCGATGGACCACGTCGTTCTGACGCGCTTCAACCTGCCGTCCGTGGGCGCCGAGAGCGTCGTGCGGGCGCAGGAGGGCTGGCTGACCAAGCGCGTCGGGCTGTTCGAGCGGTACTGCCTGCCCTCGGTGGCGGCGCAGACCTCGTCGGACTTCCGGTGGCTCATCTACTTCGACCCGGAGAGCCCGCGGTGGCTCAAGGACCGGATCGCCGCGCACGGCGACGCCTACACGCCGGTGTTCCGCACCCGGGTCAGCCGGGAGGAGCTGCTGGAGGACGTCGCCGCGCTGTTCCCGACCAGGGGCGACGAGCTGATCACCACGAACCTGGACAACGACGACGGCCTGGCCGCCGACTTCGTCGAACGCCTCCAGGCGGCGCCGTCGACCGGCCGCCGCACCGCGCTCTACCTGGCGAACGGGCTGGTCAAGAGCCCGAGCGGGTTGTTCTCCCACCACGACCGGGACAACGCGTTCGCCTCGATGCGGGAGAGCTGGGCCGACCCGGTGACGTGCTGGGCGGACTGGCACAACCGGCTGCACCGGCACGCCGAGGTGGTGTCGCTCGGCGGCCCGCCCGGCTGGCTCCAGGTCGTGCACGGCGGCAACGTGAGCAACCGCACGCGCGGCCGGCTGGTGTCGCCCGCGCCGTACCGGCCGCTGTTCGGGTCGGCGCTGGACGACGTTCCGGAACCCGCCGGTCGGGTGGTGGCGCGTGACCGGTTCGTGGGACATCCCTTGCGGGTGGCGCGCGACGGGGCCAGATTCGTGGCCAAGACGGCCGCGCAGCGGCTCCTCGGTCCCGGCGGTTTCGAGAAGGCCAAGCAGGTGCTGGCCGCGCGCGGACGCGCCCGCACCCCCGGCTGAGACCCGCACCCCGACCCGAACAGGACCTCCGAACCATGGCCCTTCCACGCGCCCTCGCGGCGGTCCTCCTCCTGCTGACGGCGGCGTGCACCGCCCGGGCGCAGGTCCCGGACGCCCCCACCGCGGCGCCGCCCGTCGTCGTCCCGTCGGTCGACTACTACGAGAGGTGGGCCAACGGGCCCAACCCGACGGGCGACCCGGGCACGTTCCCGATCAACGTCTGGATGCAGGACCCCTCCGGCGTGGAGAACGGCGAGAAGCTCGGCTACGCCCTCCCGAAGATCGGCGTCGACGTCGGCATCGGGCTGTGGGAGGACGAGTGGTGGTGGCTGCGCCAGGAAGGCCTCCACCAGACCGACTGGCGGGTGTACGTGGACCCGACGCGCGTGGACACGGTGCTGGCCGACACCGCGCACGCGCGCAACTACGTCGGCTACCTGGTGGCCGACGAACCGGACATGAACAAGGTCTACGGCGACGTGTTCAACCCGGAGATGCAGCCGTCGGCGATCCTCAAGGCCGCCGACGCCGTGCGCGCGAAGGACCCGACGCGCCCGACGTACATCAACTTCAGCCCGTGGATGGGCACGCCCACCGGCGAGATCGGCTACGGCTACATCGAGGAGTCGTACGAGGAGGACATGCGCACCTACTGCTCGGCCGCGGACATCGCCTCGGCCGACTACTACGCCTGGACGCACCCGGACCGCAACCACACCGTCGGCGCGTACGCCTACGGCGAGGTCATCGACACCATGCGCAAGTGGTGCGGACCGGACAAGCCGCTGTACGGGTTCGTCGAGACCGGCCACCCGCACACGCACGGCGAGATCATCGACGCCGACCAGTTGGAGTCGGCGGTGTGGAACACCGTCCTGCACGGCGCGACCGGGATCAACTACTTCGCGCACAGCTTCTACACCGAGGGCAGGGGCGAGTACACCAGCATCCTGACCCGCCCCGGGATCACCGCCCGCGTCGCGGCCGTCAACGCCCGGCTCAAGGCGCTCGCGCCCGTGCTCAACGCGCCCAACCTGCCCGGCGTGACGGCCACGAGCGACAACGGCATCCCGGTGGCCGTCCTGCACAAGCAGGTCGACGGGCAGCGGTGGGTGCTCGCGCAGACCGACGGGAACAAGGACAACCCCAAGAGCCGCGCGGCGAAGGTGGAGCTGACCGTGCCGGTGGCGTCGGGCACGGCGACCGTGGAGGGCGAGAACCGGACCGTGCCCATCGTGGACGGCAGGATCGTCGACGACTTCGGCCCGTACTCCGTCCACGTCTACCGCTTCTGACCGGCTAACGGCTCATCCGCGCGCAGCGATCGGGTCAGTGCGGGACCCCGTCGAGGCTCGGAGGCCGACAGTGCTGCCCAGAACCCTGCTCCACGAACGCGTCCACGCGGGCATCCGCAGAACGGCGGCGACCGGTGGCACGTCCGCGCTGGTCGCCGCCCTGCTGCTGGTGCCGTCCGCGCCGGCTTCGGCCGCCCCGAACCGCGTGCTCGGGTACGTCGCCAACAACGGTGGCGGCGTGTCCGTCCTGGACACCGCCACCGACGCGGTCACCAGCACGCTGGGCGACGGCGGAGGTGACTCGCCCTACGGCGTCGGCGTCGCGTTCGACGGCGCGCGCGGGTACGTGACCAACGTGCGCGACGACACGCTGACCGTCATCGACACGCCGACGAACACCGTGGACGCGGCCGTGCCGGTCGGCGACGGCCCGGCCGGTGTCGTGGTGTCACCGGACGGCGGGCACGTCTACGTGTCCAACTACTTCGCGGGCACGGTGTCCGTGGTGGACGCGGCGACGCTGACCACGACCGAGACCATCGCGGTGGGCCCGAACGCGGACGGCGTCGCGATCACGCCGGACGGGTCGCGGCTGTACGTGGCGCACGACGTCGCCGGCCCCGGCACGGTGTCCGTCGTGGACACCGCGACCAACACCGAGGTCGCGGAGATCGCCACCGGCAGCACGCCGACCGCGGTGGCCGTGACGCCGGACGGCGCGAGGCTGCTCGTGGTCAACAAGCTCTCCAACGACGTGGCCGTCGTCGACACCGCGTCGAACGCCGTGCTGGGGACGATCCCGGTGAGCTTCATCCCGCACGGCGTGGCGATCTCGCCGGACGGGGCGCGGGCGTACGTGACCAACAGCGAGGGCCACACCGTGTCGGTGCTGGACGTGGCGGCGATGACGGCGGTGGCCACCGTGCCCGTGGGCAGCAGGCCGATCGCCGTGGCCCTGACGCCGGACGGCGCGCGCGCCTACGTGACGAACTACAACAGCGGCACCGTCTCGGTGCTGGACACGGCGACCCTGGCGGTCGTCAACACCATCACGGTGGGCCGGAACCCGGTGGGCATCGCGATCCACGGCGTGCCGCCCGCGGCCACGAAGCTGGTCGCCGGCCACGCCCGGGTCCAGTTGCGCCTGCTCGGCTTCGGCCTGCGCGGCCTGGACGCGACCCTGACCGAGTCGCACACCGGCAAGCCCGTCGTCGGCAAGCGCGTGGCGTTCCGCACCATCAAGGGCCACCCGCTGTGCACGGCCACCACGAACGCCTCGGGCACCGCGACGTGCGACGCGAACGTTCCCCTCCTGGTCGGCCTGGCCACCCTCCTGCGCGGCTACACCGCCGCCCACGCCGGCGACCAGACCCACGCCCCGTCCCGCTCCCACGGCCACGCCACCCTCCTCTAACCGCGAGTCGTAACCCCGACCCGCGCGAGTCGTGCGTTCGCGCCACGCGAGTCGTACGTTCAGGACCCCCGTGTTCTTCACTCGCGAGTAAGAACTCAAGGGGGCTGGGCTTACGACTCGCCCGGCGCGAACGCACGACTCGCCGGTCAGGCTGGGCGGGCGGTGGTGGTGAGGTAGAGGGAGGTGGCCACGGCGACCACCAGGGACGCGATCGCGGTGTGGACGGCGGTGCCGAAGGCGGCGTACTGGAGCAGGAAGCCGAACGCGACCGAGGAGACCAGGCGGGCCAGGGCCTGGCCGGTCTGGACCACGGCCAGGCCGGAGGCGCGGAGCGATTCCGGGACCAGGGTGGCCACCCGAGCCGAGAGGACGCCGTCCGTCGCCGCGTAGAACAGGCCGTGGCAGACGAGGGCCGCCACGGCGCCCGCGTAGCCGGTACCGGGCGCCAGGAGGAACGCGTACACCGCCAGGAGGGCCACGTGCCCGCCCAGGAAGACCGGCCACCGGCCCACGCGATCGGCCACGCGGCCCAGGGGAGCGGCGGCCAGCAGGAACACCAGCGCGGTGCCCAGCGGCAGCAGGGGCAGCAGGTGGAGCGGGGCGCCGGTCGCCTGCTGCACCAGGATGAACACGAACGCGTCGGACAGCGTCGCCAGGCCCAGCAGGGCCGACGCGACGGCCACCCTGCGGTACCCGGCCTGCCGCAGCAGGCCCAGGCCGGCCCGGATCGACGGACGGGGGCCGGTCGGCGCGGGACGCGGGTTCTCCCGCACGAACGCCACCAGCACGATCAGTCCGATCGCGGCGAAGCAGCCGCTGACCACGAACACCGGCCCCGCGACCGTGCCTAGCCAGTACAGCAGCAGGAACGTCACCAGCGGCCCGAGCAACGCGCCGACCGTGTCCATGCTGCGGTGCAGCCCGAACGCCGCGCCCAGCCGGTCCGGCGGGGTGGCCAGCGAGATCAGCGCGTCCCGGGGCGCGGTCCGCAGGCCCTTGCCCGCGCGGTCGGCGGCCATCGTCGCGCCGATGCCGAACGCGGACGCGCCCACGAGCGGGAAGATGAGCTTCGTCACCGCCGACAGCCCGTAACCGGCCGCCGCGACCGCCTTGTGCCGGTGGGTGCGGTCGGAGACGAGCCCGCCGACGAGCCGCAGCACCGCCGTGGCACCCGTGTACAGACCGTCCAGCACCCCGAACTGCGCGTAGCTCATGTTGAGCGTGAACAGCAGGTAGACCGGCATGAACGCGGTGACCATCTCGGCCGACACGTCGGTCAGCAGGCTCACCGCCCCCAGGGCCACGACGGTGCCGGGGACCTTGCCCCTGACGCGCTCGGAGGGCCGGACGGACGCAACGTACATGCCCCCGATATCGGTCACGGGCGGTGACCGTTACCGCGATCGGACCAGTGGCGGCCCGGCGCCCACCACGGCGGTAACGAGGTCCGCGCCACCGCCGATGACGCGGGTATGCCGGACATCTCGCAGGCCCGCGTCCGCGTGGGCGCCGTCGACGTGTGGGCCGTCAGCGAATCCGGTCTCGCCGACCACGTGGTCGAGGCGTGGCGGCGGTCCGCGGGCGGCGCGATCGTCACGGCCAACGTGGACATCGTGCGCGCCGCGACCCGCAGACCCGAACTGGCCGCGCTGATCGCCGAGTCCGAGGTCGTCGTCGCGGACGGCATGCCCGTCGTGTGGGCCGGTCGCCTCGCGGGCGTCCCGGTGCCCGAACGCGTCACCGGCTCGTCGCTGGTGTTCACCCTCGCCGCCGCCGCGGCCCGGGAGGGCCGCTCGGTCTACCTGCTCGGCGGCAACCCCGGCGTGCCGGAGAAGGCCGCCGACGTGCTCACCGCCCGCCACCCCGGCCTGCGCGTCGCGGGCACGGGCTCACCGCCGTTCGGGTTCGAGCGGGACGACGCCCTGACCGCCGAGACCGTCGCCGGGGTCGTCGAGGCCAAACCGGACCTGGTGATGGTGGGCCTGGGCTTCCCCAAGCAGGAGAACCTGATCCGCCTGCTGCGCGCCGAACTCCCGGACGCCTGGTTCCTCGGCTGCGGTGCGGGCATCCCGATGGCCGCGGGCGAGTTCAAGCGCGCCTCCGGCGTGGTGCAGAAGGTCGGCGCGGAGTGGTTGCACCGCCTCGCCCTCGAACCCCGCCGCCTCGCCAAGCGCTACCTGCGCGACGACCTCCCGTTCGCGTTCCGCCTCCTCGGGGGCGCGCTGCGCACCCGCTTCCGCCGCACGGGGGAGTAGAAGTGCCGCTGGCCGTGGTCGTCGTGACCTACCACAGCGCCGACGTGGTGGGGGACTGCCTCACCTCCGTCGCCACCGCGCTGGAGTCCGTCCCGGACAGTCGGGTCGTGGTGGTGGACAACGCCTCCACCGACGACACGCTCGACGTCGTGCGCCGGGTCGCCCCGCACGCGCGGGTCGTCGCCCGCACCGCCAACGACGGGTTCGCGGCGGGCGTGAACGCCGGGTTCGCCGCCGCGCCGGACTGCGACGTGCTCGTGCTCAACCCGGACATCCGCCTGCACCCGGAGGCGGTCGCGTTCCTGCTGGCCGCCCTCGCGCTGCCCGGCACCGGCATCGCGGTGCCGCGCCTGACCGGGCCCGACGGCGAGCCGCAGCTGTCGTTGCGGCGCGCGCCGAACCCGCTGCGCGCGCTGGGCGAGGCGTTCCTCGGCGGCACCCGCGCCGGCCGGCACGCCCCGCTCGGCGAGCTCGTCGTCGACCCCCGTGCCTACGCCGCGGCCGGATCGGCGGACTGGGCGACCGGCGCCGCGTGGCTGATCTCCCGTGAGGCCCGCGAGGCGACGGGCGTGCTGGAGGAGCGGTACTTCCTGTACTCGGAGGAGACGGAGTACATGCTCCGCGCGGGCGAGCGCGGCTTCGCGATCCGCTACGAGCCCCGCGCGCACGCCGTGCACCTGGGCGGCGAGCAGTCCACGTCGCCCGTGCTGTGGTCGATGGCCACCACGAACCGGGTGCGCATGGTGCGCGAGCGCCGGGGCCGCCCGGCCGCGGTCGCCATGTGGTGCGCGGTGCTGGTCAACGAGCTGCTGCGCGCGCCCCGGCACGCCAAGCACCGCACCGCCGTCGCGGACCTGGTGCGCTGGCGGCGGTGGCCGGCCCGGCCCGGCGAGGGGGACCGGCCCGGCTGGATCTGCTTCTCCGCGCAGGACTGGTGGTACCACAACCGGGCGCACTCGGACTTCCAGCTGATGCGGTCGGTCGCGCGGGACCGCCGGGTGCTGGTGGTCAACAGCATCGGCATGCGCATGCCGACCCGCGGCAACAGCACGCACGTGGCCCGCCGCATCCTGCGGAAGCTGCGCAGCGTCGCGAAGTTCGTGCGCCGCCCCGAGCCGGACTTCTACGTGATGTCGCCGCTGCCGCTGCCGTTCTACGGCTCGCCGTTCCTGCGCGCGGTCAACGCCGTGCTGGTGCGGGCCCAGGTGCGGCTCGTGGCGGCGTTCCTGCGCCTGCGCACGCCGGTGGTCATGGTCACCATCCCGACCGCGTGGGACGTGGTCGCGCCGATGCGCAGGCGGAGCCTGGTGTTCAACCGCTCCGACCGGCACTCCGACTTCCCCGAGGCCGACCGCGGCGCGATCGAGGCGCTGGAGCACCGGCTCCTGGAGCACGCCGACCACGTCGTCTACGTCAGCCACGCCCTCATGGCCGAGGAGGCGCCGCGCACCGGCGAGCGCGCCCACTTCCTGGACCACGGCGTGGACGTCGACCACTTCACCGCGCGGCCCGAGCACGAGTGGCCGGACGACGTGCGGGCGATCCCGGGTCCGCGGATCGGGTTCTTCGGGGCCCTCGACGACTTCGTGGTCGACTTCGACCTGCTCGAACGCCTCGCCGTCGAGCTGCCCGGCGCGTCGCTGGTGCTCATCGGCGACGCGACGCACCCGATGGAGCGCTTCGACGAGCACCCCAACGTCCACTGGCTCGGGTTCCGCCCCTACGACCTGGTCCCGGCCTACGGGTCGGCGTTCGACGTGGCGATCATGCCGTGGCAGGACAACAACTGGATCAAGCACTCGAACCCGATCAAGCTCAAGGAGTACCTCGCGCTGGGCCTGCCGGTGGTCAGCACGGACTTCGCCGAGCTGGCCGGCTACGCCGACCGGGTGCGCGCCGCCCGGTCGCACGCGGAGTTCGTCGACGCCGTGCGCCGCACCCTCGCCGACGGGGGACCGCGGCCGGCCGCGGCGCTGCGCGAGTCGGTGCTGACCCGCTCGTGGCGGTCCCGCGCGGCCGAACTGGTGGCGCTGGCGGAGCAACGCGGCAGGTGAGGGGCCCGAAGCGGCGGGGAGCGCCGGGGTTGCGCCGGTGTGGCGTCGGTATCGAACCGGCCCGTATGGCTGAAGGCCGCCGCGAACGCCTCTAGTGTGGGTGTCGTGCAGCCCCTGCCCCCGAACGCCCCGTCGCGGATCGGCGACTACGCGCTGCTCGCCGCGCTCGGTCGCGGCGCGATGGGGTCCGTGTACCTGGCGCGCTCGCGCGGTGGCCGGCCGATCGCGGTCAAGGTCGCCCGCTCCGAACTGGCCGACAACCCCCAGTTCCGCGAGCGGTTCCGCCGCGAGGTCGAGATGGCCCGCGCGGTCGGCGGCTTCTGGACCGCGACCGTCGTGGACGCCGACCCGGACGCCGAGCACCCGTGGATGGCCACCGAGTACATCCCGGGCATGAGCCTCCAGCAGGCCGTGCAGGACCACGGCCCGCTGCCCGAGCGCGCCGTGCGGCGGCTCGCGGGCGGCCTGGCCGAGGCGCTGGTCGCGATCCACGGCGCGGGCCTCGTGCACCGCGACCTCAAGCCGTCGAACGTGCTGCTGGCCGACGACGGGCCGCGCGTCATCGACTTCGGCATCGCCCGCGCGCTGGAGCACTCCGCGCTGACCGAGGCGGGCATCGTGTTCGGCACGCCCGGCTACCTGTCGCCGGAGCAGGTCGTGGGCAAGCGGATCACGACGCAGAGCGACGTGTTCGCCCTCGGCTCGGTGCTCGTCCACGCGGCGACCGGCAGCGGCCCGTTCGGCGAGGGCGCCACGTCCGCGCTGGTCTACCGGGTCGTGCACCAGGACCCGGACCTGTCGCTGGTGCCGCCGTCGCTGGTGCCGCTGATCCTGCCGTGCCTGGAGCGCGACCCCGAGCGGCGGCCGACGCCGGCGGGGCTGCTGGAGCTGATCGGGCCGCCGTCGGCCGAGCCGTCGTGGCTGCCCTCGCGCATCCGCTCCGTGGTGGAGCAGCGGCACACCGAGCTGAGCATGCTGCCCGCGAAGCCGCCCACCCGCGTCATGGTGGACGAGCCGCCCGCGCCGGCGGCGAAGCCCGCGACCCGCGTCGCGCAGGCGGCGCCCGCCGGCCCCGCCACCCCCGTGGCGCCCTTCGGCCCCGCGACACCGGTCGGCCCCGCCGCACCGGTCGTGCCCGGCAAGCCCGTCGTGCCCGGCAAGCCCGTCGTGCCCGCCACGCGGGTCGCGGCGGCCAAGCAGGACCGCGGTGACGTGCGGCCGACCGGTTCGCGGTTCAGGACGTCCCGGGTGGCCGGGATCAGCTGGGCCGGGGTGAACCTGCTGGCCGCGATCGTCACCGCCGCGGTCGCCGACCCCAAGGCGGGCGCCCCCGACCTGGTCCGGCTGGCCGCGTTCATCGCGTTCGCGCTGTTCGCGGTGACCGCGGTCCGGCTGCTGATCGGCGTGGCCAGCTCCGCGCTGACCCTGGACGTGGGGCCGGACGGCCTCACGCTGTCCAACGGCGCGGAGACCCGGCGCCTGCCCTGGTACGCCATCGCCCGGGTCAAGGTCGAGGCGCACCACGCCCGGCCGTGGCTGGTGGTGTGGCTCGTCGGCGCCGCCAAGCCCCCGGAGACGCTGGGCCGGAGCAGCTTCACCGTGCACAAGGGCGGCCTGCGGGTGTACCCGATCTCGCACGAGCGCTACCGCAAGCGCCGCGACCGGGACGTCGTGGAGCTGCGCTCGGCCCTCGCGTGGTACGGATCGGCCGCCTACGACCCCCGGTGACCCCCCGGGATGCCGGACGTGGAGCAGCCCCCGGCCGCCGAGCCCGACCCCCGCCCCGCCGTGAGGTCGGGCCTGACGCCGCACGAGCCGGCCCTGGACCTGCCGGCGCGGATCGACGGCGCCCGCCGGCTGGAGTCCCGGCGGATCAGCGACCGCTGAACGTCGCCTTGCCCGGTCCGTGGTCGAGGAACGACCGCACGGCGCCGCGCAGGTCCTCGGTGTCGAACAGCTCGGCCGCGATGGACGTGATGTGCTCGTTGGCCTCCACCACGCCGCCGCTCTCGAAGTGCGCCAGCACCCGCTTGGTGGCCGCGTGCGCCCGCGTGGGGCCCGTGGCGAGGGCGTGGGTGAACTCCAGCGCCGCGTCGTCGAAGCCCTCGTCGGGCAGCACCCGGTTGACCACGCCCCACCGCTCCAGCGTGGCCGCGTCGTAGGTGTCGCCGGTCATCACCAGCTCCTTGGCCCGGCCCACGCCCGCCCGCGCGGCCAGCCGCTGCGTGCCGCCCATGGTCGGGGTGAGACCGACGACCTTCTCCACCAGCCCGAACCGCGCCCGTTCGGCGGCCAGCAGGATGTCGCACGCCACGGCCACCTCGAACGCCCACGTCAGGCACAGGCCGTGCGCGGCGAACACGGTCGGGAACGGCAGGGCGGCGATGCGCTCGGGCAGGTCGAGCATCCCGTCGAACAGCGCCTTGGCCCGCGCCCGGGTCTTCTGCGCCGCGAACAGGTTCACGTCCACGCCGCCGCTGACGACCCGGCCCTCGGCCCGGATGAGCAGGGCCCTCGCGGGGCGCTCCTCCAGGTCCTCGACGGCGGCCTCCAGGAGGTCGTGCAACCCGTCGGTGTAGAGGTTCAGCGGAGGGGCGTCGACGGTGAGCACGGCGAGGTCGACCGCGTCCCGCTCCAGGCGGACCTGTTGCGCTGCCACGGGCGTGGACTTTACACGCGTCCGGAATGCGGAAAACCGGGTGTCCGAATGGCCTACCGGGGGTGAAAATCTGTCGGTGACTTCATGGACCGTTCAGCCGGCGTCGGTGGACAGCCCGGTCGCCGTGGCGGTGATCCGGGACTACCTGGCCGACATCATCGCCCGCCACTACGGCCGCCCGGCGACCCCGCAGGAGGTTGACCTGGCCATCTCCGAGGACCCGACCGACGACCTGGCGGTGTTCTTCACCGGTGGGCGCGGGCCGGTGGTCGAGGGGTGCGCCGGATACCGGTTTGTCAACCCCGGTACTGCGGAGTTGAAGCGGGGTTACGTCCGCCCGGAGGCCCGGGGCACCGGCGGGGGAGCGGCGTTGCCGGCCGCCGTGGAGGAGTCCGCCGTCTCGTCCGGCGCCACCTCGATCCGTCTCGACACGCGCGCTGACCTGGTCGAAGCACGTGCGCTGTACGCCCGGCACGGTTACCGGGAGGTTGCGCCGTTCAACCACGACCGCTATGCGGAGCACTGGTTCGAAAAGCGGCTATAGGTGCCATCGGGTTCCCGTATCGTGGGTGTGACGCGTCTCACTTGACACTCATTAAAGCCGGCAGTTGAGTGTGTGGCGATATTGGTGCCGCTGAATGAAATGGGGATCAGTCCAGTGGCCTTCGCCGTTGAGTTGACTTTTCGCGATGCGCGACAGGTGCGGAGATCCATTCATCTCGCGCACCGCGAATACTGGCGCCCGCTCGCCGAGCAGGGCGTGCTCGTCGGGACCGGGCCGTGGGCCGACGGGTCCGGCGTCCTGCTGATCGTGCAGGTGCCGGACGACGCCGCCGCCCGGGACCTGGTGCGCGGTGACCCGTACGTGCGCTCGCAGTCGATCGCCGAGGTGCGCATCCGCCAGTGGCACGTCCTGCTGGGGCTGCCGGAGGGCGAGCGGGTGCCGGGCATCGTCCGCCCGCGCGACGGCCAGACCGCGGACTCGCGCTCCCGCGAGCCGCTGACGCCGCACGAGCACCGGATCGCGCTGATGATGCTGGAGGGCATGACGAACCGGCAGATCGCCGAGCACTTCTCGGTGTCGACCCGGGCCGTGGAGCTCCACATCACCCGCATCTACCGCAAGCTGGACATCGGCCGGCGCGCCCAGTTGGCCGCCGCCATGCCGTGGGGGCAGCGCTCCTACCTGTAGGTCCTGATCGGGTCGGGCGGTCGCGGGCGCGTCCCCGCGACCGCCCGACCCGGCGACCGGGGCCGGCCGGTGCGGCTTCGCGCGAGCGGGTGCGCGACGTCCTGTTCACGCGGCGACAGGGCGTCGCCGTCACCGCACGCGTTGCCGTCATCCACGAACGCGCTCGCTATTGCGCCGTTCGAGTGAACCACGGGTAATTTCGAGCGACATTCCGACCGTTCGGTATGCACAATCACGGGCACCGGTGGTCCGGTCCGCCCACGCTCCCACCGGTGAGCGGCCTGACATTGGAGTCACCGGTGCGCACCCTGATCGCCACTACCGCACTGCTCGGACTGCTCGCCGCCGGTTGCGCCGAGCCCGAGCCCGAGCCGAGAACCGGGCCGGGGGTCACCGGGACGACCATCTCGCTCGGCGTGCTGACCGACCTGACCGGCCCGTTCTCGGCCACGTCGCTGCTCCGCATCAAGGGCTACGAGCTGTTCTTCGGCGAGCTGAACGGGCGCGGCGGCATCTGCGGCCGGAAGGTCGAGCTGAAGCAGCGGGACCACGGCTACGACGTGAACCGGGCGCTGGAGGGGTATTTCGCGCTGGAGCCCGAGGTGCTCGGGTTCGTCGACGTCACCGGCGCGCCGATGACGGAGGCCATCGAGCCGGACCTGATGCAGACCCGGGCCCTGGCCGCGCCGGCGTCGTGGTCGGCGAGCCTGCTCGGCAACCCGCACATGGTCGTCGTCGGCACGACCTACGACCTCGACGTGATCAACGGCCTCGACCACCTCAGGCAGTCCGGTGCGATCGCGCCCGGTGACACCGTCGGCCACGTCCACGTGGACAGCGACTACGGCCGCAACGCCCTGGAGGGCAGCGGGTTCGCCGCCGAGCACTGGGGCATGCGGCTGGTGTCCCGGTCCGTCGCCGAGACGGCCGACGTGTCCGCCCAGATCGCCGAACTGCGCGCGGCCGGCGCGAAGGCCGTGTTCCTCAGCACCTCGCCGCAGCAGACCGCCCTCGCCGTCGCCACCTCCGAGAACCTCGGCTGGAAGGTCCCGTTCCTGGTCAACGCGGTCGGCTACGACCCGATGATCCTGGAGTCCCCGGCCGCCGACGCCGTCGCCGAACGCCTGCTGGTGGTGTCGCCGATCGCCCCCTTCGCCACCGACGCGCCCGGTCCGCGCGACGTCGCGGCGGCGTTCGGGGAGAAGTTCCCCGACGTCGAGCCGACCGGCTCGGTGGACCACGGCTACGTCATCGGCGTCGCGTTCGCCGCGATCCTGGAGAAGGCGTGCGCCGAGCGCGACCTGACCCGCGACGGCGTGCTGCGCGCGTTCGCCGACACCAACGCCGTGGACACCCGCGGCCTCACCGGTCAGCTGCGGTTCTCCCTGGCCGGGCGGCCGTCGAGCACCCAGTCCTACGTCGCCCGGCCCGACCCGGCGACGCCCGGCGGCCTGGCCGTGGTGGCCGACCTGTTCGAGTCGGACCTGGTCGCGCTCAAGGGCACCCGCGCCCGGTAGCGGTTTCCCCACGTCGAGCACGGGAACCCCGGTGGCGTGATCCAGGTGCGCACGGTGGTGCCGACGACGGTGGACAAGGTGTTCTCGGTGCTCGAGGACGGCTGGTCGTACGCGGGCTGGGTGGTGGGTGCCGCCCACATCCGCGAGGTGGACCCGGGGTGGCCGGGGGTGGGTACGCGCATCCACCACAGCGTGGGCGCGTGGCCGGTGGCGGTGAAGGACGTGAGCACCGTGCTGGCCGTCGAACCGGGGCGGGTGCTGGAGCTGGAGGCCCGCCTGTGGCCCCTCGGCGCGGCCCGGGTGCGCTTCGCGCTGACCGAGGTGGCGGACGGCACCGAGATCGTCATGTCCGAGGAAGCCGTCAAGGGGCCGCCCTCGCTGCTGCCGGAGGCCGTGCAGGCCGTGTTCCTCAAGCCCCGCAACCGCGAGACGCTGCGCCGGCTCGCCGACATCGCCGTCCGGCGCCGGGACTGACCCGCCGTCCGGCGCGGGGAACGACCTCGCGCCGGACGACCGCTCCTCCGCCGCACGGGCTCGCGCCCGTGCGGCGTTCTAGTACACGGCCTTGTGCAGGCCGCGGACCAACAGCTGGTAGGCGTCCCCGGCCAGGCCGTTGCGCGCCAACGCCGCCCGCGCCGCGTTCGCCCCCGCCGCGCCGTGCACCCCGCCGCCGGGGTGGGCCGACGCGCCCGCGAGGAACAGCCGGTCCACCGGGGTGTCCGCCCGCCCCAGCCCCGGCACGGGGCGGAACACGAGCTGCTGGTGGATCGCCGCCGTCCCCGAGTTGATCGACCCGCCCACGAGCGCCCGGTTGCGGTCCTCCAGGTCGCCGGGCCCCTGCGCGAAGCGCCCGCGCACCAGGTCGCGGAACCCCGGCGCGTGCTGCTCGATCAGCTGCTCCACCCGGTCCGCCCGCCGCCGGGTCCGCTCGGGCGACCACGACTCGCCGCGCGGCACGTGCGTGTAGGCCCACGCCGTCTCCGTGCCCGCGGGCGACCGGGTCGGGTCCGACGTGGTCATCTGCCCCATGATCACGAACGGCGTGCGGGGCAGCTTGCCGCACGCGATCTCCGTGCTGGCCACCGCCAACCCGTTGAAGTCGCCCCCCAGGTGGACCGTCCCGGCGCCGCGCGCCTCGGGGGCCGTCCACGGGATGGGCCCGTCCAGCGCCCAGTCCACCTTCACCGTCGCGTCGTCCCACTCGAACCGGCCCAGGTCCGACACCAGCCGCGGCGGCAGGTGGTCGGGACCCACCATGTCCAGGTAGAGCGTCGGCGCGGGCACGTCCGCCAGCACCGCCTTGCGCGCCCGCACGAACCCGCCCGACGCGTCGCGCACGCCCAACGCCCGACCGCCGGCCACCACGACCCGCGCCACCGGCCGCGAGCACTCGACGACCCCGCCCAGGCGGTGCACCAGCGCCCGGGTCAGCGACGCGGCCCCGCCCTCGGGCACCGGGTAGCCGACGTCCTGCCCCAGCATCGACAGCAGCCACCCGAACGCGGCGCCGCCGCCCTGGTCCGGCCCGAGGTCGGTGTGCATCGCGTTGCCCGCCATCAGCATCGGCGCGCCCTCACCGCGGAACCGGTCGTCGCCGAACGCCCGCACCGACTGCACGAAGGTCCGCGCGAACCGCAGCGACCCGCCCGCACCCAGCGCGCCCAGCAGCCCGGCCGTGGCCTTCACCGGCGGGAACGGCCTCATCAGCGCCTCGATCAACGAGTCCCGCACCCGCTGCCAGCGCGCGAACTCCTCGCGCCACACCTCGCCGTCGCCGGCCGCGAACGAGTCCACCGACGCGGCCGTGCGGTCCACGTCCCGGGACAGCAGCGCGGCCCGGTCGTCGGGCAGCACGTGCGCCAGCACCTCGGGCGCGTGCCGCCACACCAGCCCGTGCCGCGCCAGGTCCAGGCCGGCGATCACCGGCGACGCCACGCCCAGCGGGTAGAACGCGCTGAACAGGTCGTTCTTGAACCCGGGTTCGATCAGCTCCGCCGTGCGCACCGCCCCGCCGGGCTCGTCGGCGGCCTCCAGCACCAGGACGTCCCACCCGGCGTCGGCCAGCACGTTCGCCGCCACCAGCCCGTTGGGCCCTGCTCCCACGACCACCGCGTCCACGACGTCGCTCAACGCAACCCTCCCTGTCGGCTCGGCCGTCCCCAACCCAGTCTGCGCCACCACGCCCCGTCACGCGGTGCGAGCGGTCCCCACGTGCCGCGCCCGTCGATCATCGCCCGGACGAGCGAGTCCAGCACCTCCCGGGGTGCGTACCGCGGCGCCCAGCCGAGCGCCCGCAGCCGCGTCGTGTCCACAAGGGACACCTGGTCCGCGAGGCGCAGCCAGCCGGGGTGCAGCGGTTGCGCGCCGAACCGCCACGCGGGGCCCGCCACGGCGTGCGCCGCGGCGAACGGCACCGGCACCAGGAACCCGTCGAAGACCTCCGCCAGGTCGCGCGCGTGCAGCGCCGGGTCGGCGGCGACGTTGAACGCGCCGGTCGTCCGTCCGCGCAGCAGCAGCGCCACGACCCCCGCCACGTCCCGCGCGTGCACCACCTGCAACCGCAGCCCGCGCCACAGCGGCACCGGCAGCCACGAACGGCCCAGCAGCGCGGCGGGCACCAGCGGGCTCAGCGTCCACCGCTCGATCTCGCCCGCCGCGTCGTCCTGCACCACCGCGGCCGGTCGGACGACCGTCGTGGACGACCTGCCGGCCACCATCCGCTCCAGCTCCGCCTTGTGCAGGCTGTACGCGCTCCCGGCGACGCCGCCGCGCGGCCAGTCCTCGTCCACCGGGTGGTCGGCGGGGGAGTAGGCGGCGACCGAGGACGCGACGACGAGGTGCGGCACGCCCGCGCGGTCGGCGGCGCGCAGCACGTGCTCGGTGCCGCCGATGTTGGTGCGGCGCATGTCGGGTTCGTCGGTGCGGGGCTGGATCGCCCACGCCAGGTGGACCACGGCGTCGGCGCCGTCGAACGCCCTGGTCAAGGTCTCCTCGGCGCCCGGCGCGCCGATGTCGCACCGGACCCACCGACCGTCGCCGGGCACGCGCCGGGCGACGCCGAGGACGTCGTGCGGTCGGTCGGGATGGGAGTGGTCGTCGTCCCGGAGCTCGCGGCGCAGGGCGGTGCCCACGCTGCCGCTGGCCCCGGTGACGACGACCCTCATGCCGGGCGGGTACCCCTATCGACCGCCGCCAAGCCCCGCGCGCCGCAGCGCTTCGGCCATCGCGCCGTTGGCCGGCGGGCGCTCCGGCTGACGACCGCCGCCACCGCCGCCGCGCCGGCCACCACCGCGCTGACCGCCGCCGCCCCCGCCGCCACCGCCACCGCCGCGCCGACCGTCCTGCTGCTGGTCGCGCGCCGGCTTGCGGCCCGGTTCGTCCTGCAACCGCAGCGACAACCCGATCCGCTTGCGCGGGATGTCGACCTCCAGCACCTTCACCCGCACCACGTCACCGGACTTCACGACGTCGCGCGGGTCCTTCACGTAGGTGTCGGACAGCGCCGAGATGTGCACGAGGCCGTCCTGGTGCACGCCGATGTCGACGAACGCCCCGAACGCGGCCACGTTCGTCACGACGCCCTCCAGCACCATGCCGGGCCTGAGGTCGGCGATCTTCTCCACGCCGTCGGCGAACGTCGCCGTCTTGAACGCCGGGCGCGGGTCGCGACCGGGCTTCTCCAGCTCGCGCAGGATGTCCGTGACGGTGGGCAGGCCGAACGTGTCGTCCACGAAGTCCTGCGGCCGCAACGACTTCAGCACCGCCGTGTTGCCGATCAACTGCTCCGCGCCCGCGCGCTGCTGGATGCGGCGCACCACCGGGTACGCCTCGGGGTGCACGGCGGAGGCGTCGAGCGGGTCGTCGCCGTTGGGGATGCGGAGGAAGCCCGCGCACTGCTCGAACGCCTTCGGGCCGAGCCGCGGCACGTCCTTCAGCGCCTTGCGGGAGCGGAAGGGGCCGTTCGAGTCGCGGTGCAGCACGATGTTCTCGGCCAGGCCGGCCGTGATGCCCGAGACCCGGGTCAGCAGCGGCACGGACGCGGTGTTGAGGTCCACGCCGACCGCGTTCACGCAGTCCTCGACCACCGCGTCCAGCGAGCGCGACAGCTTCGACTCGGCCAGGTCGTGCTGGTACTGGCCCACGCCGATCGACTTCGGGTCGATCTTCACCAGTTCGGCCAGCGGGTCCTGCAACCGGCGCGCGATGGACACCGCGCCGCGCAGCGACACGTCCATGCCGGGCAGCTCGGCCGACGCGAACGCCGACGCCGAGTACACCGACGCGCCCGCCTCCGACACCACGACCTTGGTGAGCGTGAGCTCCGGGTGCCGCTTGAGCAGGTCGCCGGCGAGCTTGTCGGTCTCGCGCGACGCGGTGCCGTTGCCGATGGCGATCAGCTCCACGTCGTGCTTCTTCGCGAGCGCGGCGAGCTTGGCGATCGACTCGTCCCAGCGGTTCGCGGGCACGTGCGGGTGGATCACGTCGGTGGCGACGACCTTGCCCGTCGCGTCGACCACGGCGACCTTCACGCCGGTGCGGAACCCGGGGTCCAGGCCCATGGTGGCGCGGGTGCCCGCGGGCGCGGCCAGCAACAGGTCGCGCAGGTTCGAGGCGAACACCTTCACGGCCTCGTCCTCGGCGAACGCCCGCAGCCGGGCGCGCAGGTCGATGCCCAGGTGCACGAGGATGCGGGTGCGCCAGGCCCAGCGGACCGTGTCGGTCAGCCACTTGTCGGCCGGCCGGCCCCGGTCGTCCACGCCGAAGCGCGCCGCGATGCCCACCTCGTAGCCGGTGGGCTCCTCGTCGTCGCCCGCGTCCAGGACGAGGTCGAGGACCTCCTCCTTCTCACCGCGCAGCAGGGCGAGGATGCGGTGCGAGGGGAGCTTGGCGAACGGTTCGGAGAAGTCGAAGTAGTCGGAGAACTTCGCCCCGTCCTCCTCCTTGCCCTCGCGGACCTTCGACGTGACCCGCCCGCGCGTCCACATGCGCTCGCGCAGTTCGCCGATCAGGTCGCCGTCCTCGCCGAACCGCTCGACCAGGATGGACCGCGCGCCCTGGAGCGCCGCCGCGACGTCGGGGACCTCCTCGGTCACGTACGCCTTGGCCACGACCTGCGGGTCCTGCGTCGGGTCGGCCAGCAGCCCGTCGGCCAGCGGCTCCAGGCCCTGCTCGCGCGCGATCTGCGCCTTCGTCCGCCGCTTCGGCTTGTAGGGCAGGTAGAGGTCCTCCAGGCGGGCCTTGGAGTCGGCGGCCAGGATCGACGCCTCCAGCGCGTCGTCCAGCTTGCCCTGCGACCGGATGGACTCCAGCACGGCCGCCCGGCGATCCTCCAGTTCGCGCAGGTAGCCCAACCGCTCTTCCAGGGTGCGCAGCTGGGCGTCGTCCAGCGCGCCGGTCGCCTCCTTCCGGTAGCGGGCGATGAAGGGCACGGTCGAGCCGCCGTCGAGCAGGTCGACCGCGGCGCTGACCTGCCCGGCCCGCACGCCCAGTTCGTCGGCGATCCTCTGGTGGATGGCTGTGGTCACAGCGAGCCATTGTGCCCTGCCCGGCGAACCACGATCGTGCCCCCCGAGCGGCGGCGCGGGCGCGCCCCGCCCGGCGCCCCACCCGGGACCCGCCCGCCTCCCCGGTCGGGACATACTGACCGGTATGACGACACTCGACCACTGGGGCGGGACGAGCCGGTACGCGGACCTGGACGGTCCGGTGCACTACGTGGACTTCGGCGGCGACGGGCCGCCCGTCGTCCTCGTGCACGGGCTGGGCGGGTCGCACCTGAACTGGTGCCTGCTCGCGCCGCACCTGGTCGGGCGCCACCGGGTGCTCGCCGTCGACCTCGCCGGGTTCGGCCTCACCCACCCCGAGGGCCGTTCCACGACGGTGCCGTCGAACGCCCGTCTGCTCGACCGGTTCGTCGCCGACGTGGTGGGGGAGCCCGTCGCCCTGGTCGGCAACTCGATGGGCGGGATGATCTCCGTCCTGCACGCCGCGCGCCGGCCCGCCGGCGTCACCCACCTGGCCCTGCTGGACCCGGCCGTGCCGCTGCTGGGCGCGCGCCTCGACCCGCAGGTCGCCGCCGCGTTCGCCCTGTACTCGCTGCCCGGCGCGGGGCGCTGGCTGCTGGAGAGGTCGCGGCGGGGCGTGTCGCCGCGCCGCCAGGTCAAGCGCGTGCTCAACCTGGTGTGCGCGAACTCCAAGGTGGTGCCCGAGGAGGTCGTCCTCGCCTCGATGAACCTCATCGAGCAGCGCGAGGAGATCCCCGGCCTGGACGAGGCGTTCCTCGCCGCCGCCCGCTCGGTGGTCCGGGCCAGCGCGGCCGGCCGCCGCTACTACGCGGCGATGAGCAGGGTGAAGGCCCCCGTCTACCTGGCGCACGGCGACCGCGACCGGCTCGTGCCGGTCAAGGCGGCGGAGGCCGCGGCCCGGCGCAACCCGTCCTGGGAGTTCGAGGTGTTCGAGGGGGTCGGTCACGTGCCGCAGCTGGAGATCCCGGAGGTGATCGCCGAGCGGCTGCTCACCCTGACGGCCCGGTAGTGGTCCGGACCGATCGGCGCGCAATCGAGACTGATCGGTACTGGCGATTTCCACGTCGGTGAAACACCATGGTGACCTGGGACACGCTCGACGCGGAGCGGGGGGAGGTGCCGTGGCAGCACTGCCGGACGTGCACGCGGAGCAGGTGGAGCAGCCGATCGCGCCCACCGTGCCGGGGTGGTTGTGGTACCTGACCGAGCCCACCAGGGCCGCGGTGGACATCGGCCAGTTCGCCGCCGCCCGCCCGCTGCTGCGCGCCGCGCCCAGCGGCGACGGGCACACCGTGCTGGTGCTGCCCGGCCTCGGCTTCAACGACGGCGCGACGGTGGCGCTGCGCCGGTTCCTCGCCGGCCTCGGCTACGACGTGCACGGCTGGGGCCTGGGCCTCAACCTCGGCCCGTCGGTGCAGGTCGTGGAGGGCATGCGGGTGCGGCTGCGCGAGCTGGCGGCGCGCGGTCGGGGCAAGGTGAGCGTCGTCGGCTGGTCGCTGGGCGGCATCTTCGCCCGCGAGCTGGCCCGCGAGCACCCCGGCACGATCCGGCAGGTGATCACGCTCGGCAGCCCGTACGCGATGACCGACCTGCGCCAGACCAGGGTCAACCCGGTCTACCGGCTGCTGGCCCGGTTCTACGAGGCGGGCGCGGAGATGCCGCCGCCGGAGCACACCCGGCCGCGCTTCCCGGTGCCCTCTACGTCGGTGTACTCGAAGTCCGACGGGATCGTGGCGTGGCGGGCGTGCGTGTCGCCGGAGGGGCCCAGGGCGGAGAACGTCGCGGTCGCCTCCAGCCACCTCGGCTACGGCTACAACGCCACCGTGCTGTGGGTGGTGGCCGACCGGTTGGCCCAGCGCGCGGGCCGGTGGCGCCCCTTCACGCCCCCACCCGGCATGGCCCGGATGTTCCCGGCGCCCTGACCGCTGCCCTTCCGGTCACGAACGGGTGAACCCGCGACGGGAAAGTCCGCTACCGGACGGCCCGTCGGGGCCGACCCTGCCCCACGTGTGGGATCGCCTGGAACACGCCTACGGACCGGCGGGCGACGTGCCCGGTCTGCTCGCCGAGGTCCGCGACCCCGACCGCGCGGCGGCGGCGGTGCGCGAGCCGGACCACGTCGTGCACTGCGGCGGCGCGCGGGTGTGCCCGCCGCGCCCGCCGCGCTGCTCGGCCTCGCCGAGGACCCGGCCGTCACCGTGCGGCCGGCGGTGGTGGAGGTGGTCGGCGACCTGGGGCACGCCGGGCGCACCGCCGACGCCGTCGACCCGGCGTGGCCGGGGGCGTGGGAACGGGCCGTGCCCAGGCTGACCGCGCTGCTCGCCGACCCGGACGTCGAGGTGCGGCGCGGCGTCACGTACCCGTTGGCGCAGGCCCGGGACGTGTGGCGGGTGCTGGCCGACCGGTTCGCCGGCGAACCGGACCGGGTCGCCCGGCTCGGCCTGGTCGTGGCCGTCGGGCTGCACGACGACCCGGCCGCCCGGGGCTGGTTCGCCGGGCTGCTGGGCCACGACGACCGGGCCGTGCGGATCGCCGCCGTCGTCGGCCTCGTTCGGCTGGGCGAGGAGGTCGACCCCGCGCCGCTGCTCGACCCGGAGCCGGAGGTGTGGGAGGGGACCTGGCGGGCCGCGCCCGACCCGGTGTGGTGGCTGCACCGGGAGGTGCCCGACCCGGGCCTGGTCGCCGCGTGGCTGGCGCACCCGCACGCCGAGGTGCGGCGGGGCGCGCTGTGGGCCTCCGGCGACCTGTCGGCACCGGCGCGGGGGAGCGGGCCGGACCTGCTGCCGCTGGTCGCCGACCGGCTCGCCGACGACGAGCCGGACAACCGCCGGGTCGCGGCCCTGCTGCTCGCCTCGGTCCGCGCGCCGTTCGCCGACGACCTGGCCCTGGCCGCCCGCGACGTCCACCTGCCCGCCGCCGACGCGGCTCACGCCGCCCTCGCGCTGCTCGGCGACGAACGCGCCGTCCCGCTGCTCGTGGACCGCCTCACCGGACCGCGCCTCGGCCTCGCCGTGCGGCGCAGCCGGGTCACGTGGCGGCTGCCGCCCCCGCTGGAGGAGGTGCTCACCGCGCTGTCCGCGCACGCCGGAACACTGGCGCCCGCCGTGCGCGGGCGGCTCGGCGCAACCGCCGATCCGGTGGAAGTCGAGGCGCTCCAGAGGGTTCTCCGATCCTGGCAGAGGTGATCGGAAAACGATCACCCGAATCGCCCCTTGTGCCGGTGACTCCTTCACCGCAGGGTTCCGCAGGGCCCGTTGGCCCCGAACGGGCACCCTGACGGAGGTGGAGCATGACCCCTGCACGCACGTTCGCCGCGGCCCTGGTCGCGGCACTCGCGCTCCCGGTTCTCGCCACGACCCCGGCGCACGCGGTGAGCGACGCGGACCTCGCCCGGTACTGGGCCCCGGTGCACCACCAGGACACCGACTCGTCCGACTACGACGCCGACTACCTGTCCACTGTGGACTACGACGGCGACTGGGACACCCGGAACAACTGGGAGGGCCAGGACGACTCGCCCGCCCGGCTCACCGGCGCCGCCTACTACTCGGTGGTGGAGACCTCGACCCACTGGTTCCTGGTCTACTCCTTCTACCACCCGCGCGACTGGGACGACGTGCCCGACCCGTTCGCGCTGCTCACCCACGAGAACGACATGGAGGGCCTGCTGGCGACCGTCCGCAAGGACGGCTCGACCTACGGGAAGCTCGAAGCCGTCGTCACGGTGGCGCACAGCGACTTCCACTCCTACGTGGCGCCCGGCAGCACCTTCACCTCGGGTCGGGAGTCCGTCGACGGCACCCTGCGCATGCAGGGCACCCGGTTCACCACCCGCCAGGAGGCCAAGGGCCACGGCCTGTACGCGTGGAACGGCGCGGAGTTCCCCGGCGGCGACGGGGTCGTCTACGTGCCGTCCGACACCGGCGAGGTGCCCTCGGGCGGCAACGACCGGTCGGTCGGCTACCGGCTCGTGGACACCTTCGCCCCGGGCGGCCTGTGGGCGCAGCGCTCCAACGCGGCGACGTTCGCGGGTTGGGGCACGTTCCGCGGCGACAACGGCAAGGACGACGCGGCCAACAGCGCGTGGGGCTGGGACGACCGGAACGACGGCTCGGACCTCCAGCGCGGCCTGCTCGCAACCGACCCGGCATACCTCGTTTCGGTGTACTTCGGCAACCGGGGCGAGTTCAGCACGACGTACACGCGCAACGCCTACCGGTAGAACGGCCCCCGCGCCGCTACGCTCCCGATCATGACCGCACGCGTGCCCGCACCGCCCCTGGCCCGACTGGCCACGGAGGTGCTGGCCCCGTGGGTCCTGGTGCTCGGCGTGCCGCTCCTGGTGGCCTGGCAGGCCACCAGGAGCGTGCCGGAGACCCTGCTGTGGGGCGCCGTCGTGGGCCTGACCGGCTCGGTCATCCCCATGGCCGTCGTCGTGCGCGGCGCGCGCCGGGGGCGCTGGAACGGCCACCACGTGACGAACCGCGAGGGCCGGCTGGTCCCGCTCCTGACCTGCATCGCGTCCCTGACCCTGGGCATCGCCGCGCTCGTCCTCGGCGGTGCGCCGCGCACCGTGCTCGGCCTGTCGCTGTCGATGTTCCTCAGCCTGCTGCTCTGCCTGCTCGTCACGTTCGCCCTGCCGGTGGGCGGCACGCGCGGCTGGAAGATCTCCTTCCACGCGGCCGTGGCGGCCGGCGCGGTGGTCGTGCTGGCCATCACCTACGGCCCGTGGGTGCTGCTCGCGTCACCGGCCGTGGCCCTGGTGGCGTGGTCGCGGGTGGCGCTGGGCCACCACACCGTGCCGCAGGTCGTGGTGGGCGCCGTGATGGGCGCGATCGTCGGCGGGATCGCGTTCTGGTCCCTCACGTGAGGGCGCTCACCCCCGACCGCCGCCATCCGCGCCCTACCCTCCGGTGATGACCTTCAGGTTGGAGACGGACGGCCCGATCGCGACGATGACCATCGACCGGCCGGCCAAGCGCAACGCGCTGAGCTACGAGATGTGGTCCGCGCTGCCCGGCCTGATGGCGCGGGTGCGCGACGACGACGCCGTGCGCGTGCTGGTCGTGCGGGGCGGCGAGCACTTCTCCGCCGGTGCCGACATCAGCGAGTTCGGGACGCTGCGCAGCGGCGCCGAGGGGGCCGCCCGCTACGGCGAGGCGGTGCACGCGGGCGCGCGGTCCATCACCGCGCTCGGCAAGCCGACGATCGCCGCCGTCACCGGGTTCTGCATCGGCGGCGGGTGCGAGGTGGCGCTGGCCTGCGACCTGCGGGTCGCGGCGGCGGACGCCCGGTTCGGCATCACGCCCGCCAAGCTGGGCATCGTCTACGGCTTCGCGTCCACCAAGCAGCTGGTGGACGTCGTCGGGCCCGCCTGGGCCAAGCAGATCCTGTTCGCCGGCGAGATCCTCGACGCGGCGACCGCGCTGCGCATCGGCCTGGTCAACGAGGTGCACCCGCCCGACGCGCTGGACGCCCGGGTCGAGGAGCTGGCCGGCACGATCGCCTCGCGCGCCCAGGTCAGCGTGCGGGGCGCGAAGCGGATCGTGGAGCGCATCACCGACGGCGGGGACGAGGACGACGCGGTGCGCGCGCTCTACGACGAGGCCGTGCACAGCGCCGAGTACGCGGAGGGGGTGGCGGCGTTCCTGGAGAAGCGCCCACCCCGGTTCCCGGTGTTCAAGACCCCGTCGGCGGGGTAACTCCCTGCACATGACCGAACCCGAGGACAGGCCCCTCAACCCCGACCCGCCCAAGTCCCCCGGCACGCCGGAACCGCCCGACCTCGACGTGGACCCGGAGCAGTTCCTCGACGAGGACGAGCGGCGCGAACGCGATGACGAGCGGCGTCGCGCGGGAGGAGGGGACGAGCAGCCCGAGTAGGGCGGCCCGTCCCCTCCGGGGACGGCTCCGGGCGGCGCTCAGTCGCCGTCGTACTTGTTCGTGTCGCCGGGCCACTCGCCGGTGAGCTTGTCGTAGCCGGCCGCGCCACCGCGGTCGATCGCGGCCTTGACCAGGCCGAAGATCGCACCCTGGATGGTCGCGGCCAGCAACACCTCGCCCCACCCCCGGTCCTTCTGGGTCGGGGTGGGGGCTTCCGCGGTGCCCGTGACGAGCTTCCACACCTGGCCGAACACCGCGCTGGCCGCGAGACCGCCGAGCACGCCGAACAGCATGCCGAGCGGGCGGTAGAGGAGCTTGTTCACGTTCATCGGCCCCTCCGCATCAGCTTCCAGAGCAGCAGGACGACCGCCGCGGCACCGGCCGCGACCGCCGCCGGGTGCTTGCGCGCCTGCCGAACGCCCTGGTCGACGCGCTGCTGCACGGGCGGGGGCAGCTGCTCGACCGCCTGCGCGGCCTTCTCGCCCACCTGGCCCGCCACCGCGCTCGCCTTCTCGCCGACCTGTCCGGCCACCGCCGTGGCCCTCTCGCCGACCTGCTCGGCCACCGCGGTCGCCTTCTCGGTCACCTGTCCGGCCACGGCCGTGGCCTTTTCGGTCACCTGCTGCGCGACGGCGCTCGCCTTCTCACCCACCTGGCTCGCCGCCTGGCCCGTCTGCGCGCCCGCGGCGCCGGCCTTCTCACCGGCCTTGGCCGCCACCGCGCCCGCGGTCGTCCCGGCCGCCGCGGCCTTCGCACCCGCCTTGTCGGTGGCGTGGCCGACCTTGGCGGTGGCCTTGCCGGCCGCCGCCGCGACCGCCGCGTTGGCCCGCGTCGCGCTCTCCTTCACCTTCTCCACCTTCTCGTGCGCCTTCTCCTTGACCCGCCCGGGCACGTCCGCCTTGTGCGCCAGCGCCTCGACGGTCTCGCCCAGCTCGCGCCGGGTCCGCTCGACATCCGCGCGCAGCTCGTCGGGGTTGTCGGGAACGTCCTTGCCGCTCATCGGTGCGCCCTCTCGCTCACGGTGGCGATGTCCTGCTTCACGCTCGCGATGGCCTCCTCCGGCACCGGTGGGGTGCCCTTCTCGATCTGCTTGCGGCCGACCAGCGCGAGCACACCTGCCACGAGGAGCACGGCCGCCGCGACGATGAACGCCGCGGCCCACGCGGGCAGCACGGTGGCCAACAGCAGGATCAGACCCGCGATGACCGCCCCCAGCCCGAACCAGGCCAGCACGCCGGCCCCGCCGAACAGGCCGGCCCCCGTGCCGACGCGCTTGCCCTTCTCGCGCATCTCGACAGCGGCGAGCCGGATCTCGTCCCGCGCCAGCCTGCTCACCTGCTCGGAGAGCCTGCTCACCAGTTCGGCGGTGGACGGTTCCCGATCGGTGGCGACGTGGTCCATTGGCCGTCTCCTCTCCCAGTCGACCCACGACTACCCAGAACGCGCGTGGTGTACGCACGGGTTTCCGGGGAATCCGGCGCTCATGGCGACGCAAGCACCCGACGCACCCACCAAGCTGCCCAAGCGCTCGTGGGGGGGCGTGCTCAAGCGCACGGTGAAGGAGTTCAGCGACGACAACCTCACCGACTGGGCGGCGGCGCTCACCTACTACGCGGTGCTGTCGCTGTTCCCCGGCATCCTGCTGCTGGTGTCCCTGCTCGGCCTGCTCGGGCCCCAGGCCACGCAGTCCATCGTGGACAGCCTGGACATGCTGGGACCCGGTGAGGCCAAGCAGTTCATCGAGGACGGCATCCAGAACCTCCAGCAGTCGAAGGCCACCGGGCCCCTGGCGATCGTCGGTCTGGTGACCGCGCTGTGGTCGGCGTCCGGGTACGTCGGCGCGTTCATGCGCGCGGCCAACTCGATCTACGACGTCGAGGAGGGCCGGCCGTTCTGGAAGGTCATCCCGCTGCGGCTGGCGCTGACCGTCGGCGTGGTGGTGCTGCTGGCGCTGACCGCGCTCGGCGTCACGCTCACCGGCGGCGTCGCGCGGTGGGTGGGCGACCTGCTCGGCCTGGGCGAGCAGTTCGTGACGGTCTGGGACATCGCCAAGTGGCCCGTGCTGTTCCTGCTCGCCAGCGCCGCGATCGGGCTGCTGTTCTGGGCGTCGCCGAACGTGCGGCAGCCCGGCTTCCTGTGGATCACGCCGGGCGGCCTGCTCACCGTGCTGGTGTGGGTGGGGGCGTCGCTGGGCTTCGCCTTCTACGTGGCGAACTTCAGCTCGTACAACAAGACCTACGGCTCGCTCGCCGGTGTGATCATCTTCCTGGTCTGGCTGTGGATCTCGAACATCGCGCTGCTGCTGGGCGCGGAGTTGGACGCCGAGCTGGAGCGGGGTCGGCGGATGGCGACCGGCGAGTCGTCGGGCGAGGACCCGGTCGCCCCGCCGCGCGACACGCGCGCCATGGACTGACCCGCACGACGACGAGAGGGGTGGGCCCGACCGGGCCCACCCCTCTTCGACGTCCGCGTCACCCGCGAGGTCATCCCCGCGAGGTCACTCCTGTGGCGTCACCCCTGCTGGGCGGCCTTCTGTTCGGCGACCTGCTTGCGCACGTCCTCCATGTCGACCTTGCGCGCCTGGTCGATCAGGTCCTCCAGCGCCGCCTCCGGCAGCGCGCCGGGCTGGGCGTAGAGCACCACGCCGTCGCGCACGATCATCAGCGTCGGGATCGACCGGATCTCGAACGCCGCGGCGAGCTGCTGCTGCGCCTCGGTGTCGACCTTGCCGAACACGATGTCGTCGTGCTTCTCGCTGGACTTCTCGTAGGTCGGGGCGAACTGGCGGCACGGTCCGCACCAGCCGGCCCAGAAGTCGACCAGGACCATCTCGGAGCCGCCGACAACCTCGTCGAAGTTCTCCGCGGTCAGCTCCACGGTGGCCATAGGTCCTCCTCCACGTCGGTTCAGGGGTCGGACCCCTCGTACCCCGGAGAACGATCCGGACACCCGGGACATTCCCTTCAACAAAGTGTGGACCTCTTCAACGGAACGTTGTAGTTTTCGGGCACCCAATCGCAGGAGGTGTCCCGTGCGCAGGACCGCAGCCCTCGCCCTGTCCCTGTTCGCGCTGGTCGCGTGCGGTGCCCCCGCCGAGGAGGCGCCCGCGGGCACGACCGGTGACCTGCCCGACACCGCCGCGGTGGTGCAGGCCGTCACCAAGGACGACGCGCTCGCCGCGACCCTCCCGGAGGGCATCCGGCAGGCCGGGAAGCTGCGCGTCGGGTCCAACGTGCAGAACCCGCCGAACAACTTCTACGCCGCCGACGGCACGACCGCGGTCGGCTCCGAGGTCGACCTGGCCAAGGCCATCGGCGCCAAGCTCGGCCTGACCGTCGAGCACCAGGACATGGCGTTCGGCTCGCTCATCACGAGCCTCCAGGCGGGGCGCATCGACGTGACGATGGCCGCGATGAACGACACGGCCGAGCGGCAGCAGGCGATCGACTTCGTCGACTACTTCACCTCCGGCATCACCATCATGGTGCAGAAGGGCAACCCGCAGGGCGTCAAGGGCCCCGACGACCTGTGCGGGAAGGCGGTCGCGGTCAACCTCGGCTCCAGCCAGGAGACCTACGCCAAGGAGTACCAGTGCCTCTCCGGCGACCCGATCCAGGTGACCGCCACCGACAGCGACACGCAGAACCAGAACCAGCTGCGCACCGGCCGCGTCGCCGCCATCCTCAACGACCTGCCGACCGCGGTCTACGTCGCCAAGACCGCCGGTGACGGCGAGTTCTTCGAGGTCCTGGACCTGGCGCCGATCAACGGCGGCCCGTACGGCATCGGCGTGAACAAGAGCACCCCCGAGCTGACCGCCGCCATCCGGAAGGCGCTCCAGGCCCTCGTCGACGACGGCACCTACGGCAAGATCCTCGCCGCCTGGGACGTCGAGCAGGGCGCGATCGACCAGGTGACCGTCAATGGCCGGTGAGCCCGCGGTGACCCCGGTCCCGACCGACGACGAGCTGGTCGTCGTCCCGCTGCGCCACTGGTGGCGGTGGGTCGGTGGCGCGGTGATCCTGGTGCTGCTCGGCCTGCTGGGCTGGGCGCTGGCCGACGCGAAGATCGACTACGCGGCCGTGCCGGGGTTCTTCACCCACGACATCATGCTGCGCGGCCTGGCCAACACGGTGGTGCTCGCGGTCGTGGCGCAGGCGGGCGCGATCGTGCTCGGCGTCGTCATCGCCCTCATGCGCCGCTCGGCCAACCCCGTGGCCCGCTGGTTCGCCGCCGGGTACGTGTGGCTGTTCCGCGGCCTGCCCGTGCTGCTCCAGATCCTGCTGTGGTTCAACCTGGCCCTGGTGTTCGAGGACATCTCGTTCTTCGGCATCTGGGAGGAGAAGACGAACGTGCTGGTCACGGCGTTCGTCGCGGCCCTGCTCGGGCTCGGGCTCAACGAGAGCGCCTACATGGCCGAGATCGTGCGCGCCGGGCTGAACAGCGTCGACCACGGGCAGGTGGAGGCGGCCAAGGCCATCGGCATGACCCCCGCGACCGCGCTGCGCCGCGTCGTCCTGCCGCAGGCCATGCGGGTCATCATCCCGCCCACCGGCAACAACTTCATCAACATGCTCAAGGGCACGTCGATGGCGTCGGTCATCGGGTTCCTGGAGCTGATCCACGCGGCCAACAACATCGCCTCGCGCAACCTCCAGATCATGGAGACGCTGCTCGCCGCGGCGGCCTGGTACATGGTCGTGGTCAGCGTGGCGAGCGTCGGCCAGCACTACCTGGAGCGCTACTACGGCAAGGGGGTCGCCCGATGAGCGCCGCTCCTCCGGTGAGCACCGCTTCGACGCCCCTGGTCCGGGCGGTGGGCGTGCGGAAGTCGTTCGGCGGGACCGAGGTCCTGAAGGGCGTCGACCTGACCGTGGACCCCGGGCAGGTGGTGTGCCTGCTCGGGCCGTCCGGCGCGGGCAAGTCCACGTTCCTGCGCTGCGTGAACCACCTGGAGACCATCGACGCGGGCCGCATCTGGGTCGCCGGCCAGCCCGTCGGGTTCACCTCGCGCGGCGGGAAGCTGCACGAGCTGCGCGAGCGCGAGGTGGCCCGGCAGCGCCGCGGCATCGGCATGGTGTTCCAGCGGTTCAACCTGTTCCCGCACCGCACGGCGCTGGGGAACGTCGTCGAGGGGCCGGTCCGGGTGCTGCGGAAGCCGCGTCGCGAGGCCGTCGAGGAGGGGCGGGCGCTGCTGGCGCGCGTCGGGCTGGCGGACAAGGCCGACGCCTACCCGCACCAGCTGTCCGGCGGCCAGCAGCAGCGGGTGGCCATCGCGCGGGCCCTGGCGATGCGACCGCGGCTGATGCTGTTCGACGAGCCGACGTCCGCGCTCGACCCCGAGCTGGTGGGCGAGGTGCTCGACGTGATGGTCGACCTGGCCCGCGACGGCATGACGATGATCGTGGTCACGCACGAGATCGGGTTCGCCCGCCAGGTCGCCGACTCCGTGGTGTTCATGGTCGACGGCGCGGTGGTCGAGTCGGGTCCGCCCGCGCAGGTGCTGGATGATCCCCGGCAGCAACGCACGCAGCAGTTCCTCGCGAAGGTGCTCTAGGTGGTCATGCGCATCCCGTCGTCGTACCTGGTCCAGTTCCACGAGCCGGAGGGCTACCTGGACTTCGCCCGGTTCGGGCCGCCGTCGCACGCGGTGGTCGACGCCTCGACCCGGCTGCTGGAGTCGTCCGCCGCGGCCGGCCCGGCCACCGTGGACGACCTGATGCGGCAGGAGCTCCGGGCCAGGGCCGCGGTGGCGCGGCTGTGCCGCAACGACACCGACCACGTGGCGCTGCTGCCGAACACCAGCACCGGGCTGTTCCAGGCCGCGCTCGGCGTCACCGGCGAGGTGCTGGTGTCGGCGGGCGAGTTCCCCGCCAACACCTACCCGTGGACGCGCTCCGGCCGGGCCGCGGTGCGGTGGCTGCCGGCGGGACCGGTGACACCGGAGGCGGTCCGGGAGGCGCTGACCCCGGCCACGACCGCGTTGTCGGTGAGCGCGGTGGACTTCCGGACCGGCTACCGGGCCGACCTGGCCGCGCTGCGCGAGGTCGTCGGCGACCGCCTGCTGGTGGTCGACGGCATCCAGGGCTTCGGGGTGGTCGACGAGCCGTGGGAGGTGGCCGACGTCCTCGTGGTCGGCGGCCAGAAGTGGCTGCGCGCCGGGTGGTCCACCGGGTTCGCGGCCCTGTCCGACCGCGCCCTGGAGCGCCTCGACCCGGTGCTGTCCGGGTGGACGGGCGCCGAGGACGCCGGGCTGTTCGACAACGCGATCCACCCGGTCGCCGAGCACGCCGCGGGCTGGTCGATCACCAACCTGAGCCCGATCGCCGCGGGCGCCCTGGCCACGGCCCTGGAGCTGGTCGAACTGGCCGGCGTCGACCGGATCGACCGGAGGATCGCCGAGCAGTCGGACACCCTGGCCGAGGTGATCCGGTCGGCCGGCGGCGCGGTGGTGTCCGCGACCGACCGGCGGGCGGGCATCACGGCGTTCACGCTGCCCGGCCACCCGCCCTCCGTGGTGGGCGCGGCCCTGGTGGAGGCGGGCGTGACCGCGACCGTGCGGCCCGAGCACGTCCGGGTGTCGCCGCACGTCTCGACCACGCCGGGGACGGTCGCGAGGTTCGCCGACGCGCTGAAGTCCCTGGGCGTCCGCCCGGCGGCGCCCCCGGGGCCCACCCCCGTGCCCGCCCCCCTGGTCGCCGCCACCGCCGGCCCGGCGTCGACGGACGTGCTCAAGGCCCTCGTCCCCACCGTGAACAGCCTGGCCGAGGCCCTGGGCGCGGGCACCGAGGTCGTGCTGCACGACCTCGGCGCCCTGCCCAACTCGATCATCGCCATCGCGGGGGACCTGACCGGTCGCGCCGTCGGCGGCCCGATGACCGACCTGCTGCTCGGCCTCGTCCGCCGGGGCACCACGCAGGACCTCGCCGGCTACGAGACCTACGCGCCCGACGGGCGGGTGCTCAGGTCGTCCACCGTGTTCCTGCGCGACGAGCGCGGGGTGGCGATCGGCTGCCTGTGCGTCAACAGCGACCCGGGCTCGCGCCCCGGCGCCGAACCCGCCGCGCGGCCGGTCGAGGCGTTCCCGGGCGACGTCGACACGCTCCAGCGGATGCTCGTCGAACGCGCCGTCACCGCGGTCGGGGTGCCGGTGGAGCTGATGAAGAAGTCCCACAAGTCGCAGGTCGTGCGCGTCCTGGACGAGGCGGGGCTGTTCCTGATCAGGGACTCCGTCGACTACCTCGCGGGCGTGCTCGGCGTCACCCGGTACACCATCTACAACTACCTGAACGAGACGAGGGGCTGATCACCCTCGTGGACGGCGGCAGGTCGGCCACCGGGACTCCGCGGACCAGCGCGCGCGAACGGCCCCGCCGACCGGGTCTCCCGGCCGGGGGCGGCTGGATCGGCGCGTCACGTTTTCCACCCCGGCGCGGCCGTGCCGCATGATGCACCCATGTTGTCGAGCAGCAGCGACGAGTTCCGCGCCTTCTGGACCGAGCGCCACCTGTGCACGCTCACCACGATCCGGCGGGACGGCACGCCGCACGTCGTGCCGGTGGGCGTCACCCTGGACGTGGGGACCGCCACGGCGCGCGTGATCACCTCCGGCGCCTCGCACAAGGTCCGGCACGTCCTGGCCGCGGGCGAGGCCGGCGCGCCGGTCGCGGTGTGCCAAGTGGACGGTCGCCGCTGGTCGACGCTGGAGGGCCGCGCGGTGGTCCGCCGCGAGCCGGGGGCCGTGCGCGACGCCGAGGAGCGCTACGCCGCCCGCTACCGCGCGCCTCGCCCCAACCCCGGCCGCGTGGTGATCGAGATCGCCGTCACCCGCGTCCTGGGCACGGTGTGAGCGCGCCCGTCACCGTCGTCGGCATCGGCGCGGACGGCTGGGCCGGCCTGCCCGGGGGCGCGCGCCACGAGATCGCCTCGTGCGAGGTGCTCATGGGCAGCACCCGCCAGCTCGACCTCGTGCCCGGCGCGTTCGAGCGGGTGCCGTGGCCGTCACCGCTGCTGCCGGCCCTGCCCGGCCTGCTCGACCGGTACGCGGACCGCCGGGTCTGCGTGCTGGCCAGCGGCGACCCGATGTTCCACGGCATCGGCACCACGCTCGTGCGGCTGCTGGGCGCGGACCGGGTGCGCGTCGTGCCGCACCCGTCGTCGGTGTCGCTGGCCTGCGCCCGGCTCGGCTGGGCGCTCGACGACGTGGCCGTGGTCAGCCTGGTCGGCAGGCCGGCGGCGCTCGTCGTGCCGCACCTGCACCCCGGCCGGCGCGTCCTCGTGCTCGGGTCCACCCCCGCCGAGGTGGCCGCGCTCGCCCCGCGCGCCCGCCTCACCGTGCTGGAGAACCTCGGCGCGCCGGACGAGCGCGTGCACCACGACCCCGCGTCCGCCGGCGCGCTGCACGTCCTGGCCGTCGAGTGCGGTCCGGCGGGGTGCGGTCCGGAGGAGGGGAGCGCGTCGCTCGTCCCCGGCCGCCCCGACGACGCGTTCGAGCACGACGGGCAGCTCACCAAGCGCGAGGTGCGCGCGGTGTCCCTGGCGCTGCTCGCGCCGCGGCCCGGCGAGCTGCTGTGGGACGTCGGCGCGGGCGCGGGCAGCATCGCCGTCGAGTGGTGCCGCACGCACCCGTCCTGCCGGGCCGTCGCGATCGAGAAGCACCCCGAACGGGCCGCGCGCGTCACCCGCAACGCCGTCGCCCTGGGCGTGCCGGGCATCCGGGTGGTCGTCGGCCCGTCGCCCGACGCGCTGGAGGACCTGGCGACCCCGGACGCCGTGTTCGTCGGCGGCGGCCTCACCGCGCCCGGCGTCGTCGAGCGCTGCTGGTCGGCGCTGCGCCCCGGCGGCAGGCTCGTCGCGAACGCCGTCACCCTGGAGTCGGAGGCCGTGCTCACCGCGTGGCGGTCCCGGCTGGGCGGCGAGCTGACCAGGATCGAGGTGAGCCGGGCCGTGCCGATCGGCGGCTTCACCGGCTGGCGCCCCCAGATGCCCGTGACCACGTGGGCCGTGACCAAGGAGATCCCGTGACCGTCCACTTCATCGGCGCCGGCCCCGGCGCGGCGGACCTGCTCACGCTGCGCGCCGCCCGGCTCCTCGCCGAGTCCCCGGTGTGCCTGTACGCGGGCGCGCTCGTGCCCGTCGAGGTGCTGGAGCACTGCCCGCCCGGCGCGCGCCTCGTCGACACCGCCGACCTGGACCTCGACCGGATCGTGCGCGAGCTGTCCGACGCCCACGCCGCCGGGCACGACGTGGCCCGCCTGCACTCGGGCGACCCGTCGCTGTTCAGCGCGGTGGCCGAGCAGATGCGCCGCCTCGACGCCCTCGGCATCCCCTACGACGTCACACCGGGCGTCCCCGCCTTCGCCGCCGCCGCCGCGTCCCTCAAGCGCGAGCTGACCGTGCCGGGCGTGGGCCAGACCGTCGTGCTCACCCGCACGGCCGCCCGCGCCACCCCCATGCCGCCGGGGGAGGACCTGGCGACGCTGGGCGCGTCCCGGGCGACGCTCGTGCTGCACCTGGCCGTGCAGCGGATCACCGAGGTCGTCGCCGAGCTGCTGCCGAACTACGGCCCGGACTGCCCGGTCGCCGTGGTGGCGCGGGCCGCCAGGGAGGACGAGGAGGTGCTGCGCGGCACCCTCGCCGACATCGCGGCGCGGGTCGAGGCCGCCGGGATCAAGCGGACGGCGGTCATCGTCGTGGGCCGCGTCCTGGCGGCGGAGGGCTTCCCCGACAGCCACCTCTACTCGGCCGAGCGGTGCAGGGCGTAGGCGTGGACCGGCACGTGCGCACCGTCGAGGAGCTGCCGGACCTGCTGGACGGCCTGTTCGAGCGGGACGCGGGCGAGGCGCGCTGGGACCGCTTCTACGCCGCCCGCGCCCGTCCCGTGCCGTTCTTCGCCGCGAAGCCGGACGAGAACCCGGTCGCCCGCCTGCCGGACCTGTCCCGGGGCCGCGCGCTCGACCTGGGGTGCGGACCCGGGCGCAACGCCGTCCACCGCGCCCACGAGGCCGCCGCCGACGTGCGGTTCCACGTCGGCGACGTGCTCACGGCCACCTCGGAGGGCCCGTACGACCTGGTCTACGACTCGGGCCTGTTCCACCACCTGCCGCCCCACCGGCGGATCAGCTACCTGGCCCTGCTGGACCGCGTGCTCGCACCCGGCGGGCACGTCGGCCCGGTGGCGTTCGCGGCGGGGGAGAGGGGCTCGGAACGCCCGGACACCGACCTCTGCCGGACCCCGCCCTCGACGGCGGGCCGGCGTACACGGCGGAGTCGCCGCGGGCGGTCTTCGCGGCCTTCGAGGAGGTCGAGCTGCGCCGGATGAACGACGAGCCCGACGACTCGCCGCACTACGGCGAACCGTTCCTGTGGACCGCGCTGTTCCGCCGGTGAGGCGCTCAGGCCCGGCCCACCACGGCGCCCGCCCGGTCGATCACGATCACGTCCACGGTCACCGGCGCGCCCCGCAGCACCTCGTCGGCCGTGGCCTTGGCGCGGACCGCCACCAGGTCGCCCAGCGGCACGCCCGCCGCCTGGGCCAGGTGCAGCGCGCCCAGCGCCGTGTTCGCGCCCCGGATCGCGTCGGCCAGGGCCGGGTCGTCCACCAGCGAGGCCACGAAGCCCAGGTCGACCTGCGAACGGCCCGAGTGCAGGTCCAGGTGGCCGTGTGCCAGCTTCGACAGCTTGCCGATGCCGCCCGCGACCGTCAGCCTCGGCACCGGGTGGCGGCGCAGGTACTTCAGCACCGCGCCCGCGAAGTCGCCCATGTCCAGCAGCGCGTCCTCCGGCAGGCCGTGCACGGCGGCGGCCACCTTCTCCGACGTGCTGCCGGTGCACCCGGCGACGTGGGCGTACCCGGCAGCGCGGGCCACGTCGATGCCGCGCCGGATGCTGTCGATCCACGCCGAGCACGAGTACGGCACCACGACGCCCGTGGTGCCGAGGATCGACAGGCCGCCCAGGATGCCCAGGCGCGGGTTCCACGTCCTGCGCGCCAGCTCCTCGCCGTGCTCGACGGAGATCTCCACGACCACGTCGCCCGTGCCGCCGTGCTCGGCCGCCACCCGCGCCACGTGCTCGGTCATCATCCGCCGGGGCACCGGGTTGATCGCCGGTTCGCCGACCGGCAGCGGCAGGCCCGGTTTGGTGACCGTGCCGACGCCCGGGCCGGCGCGGAACGCGACGCCGCCGCCGGGCGGGCCGGGGCGCACGGTGGCGGAGACCAGCGCGCCGTGCGTCACGTCCGGGTCGTCGCCCGCGTCCTTGACCACCGACGCGGTCGCGACGCCGTCGGACAGGGACTCGCGGGCCAGGGCGAACGTCGGCGTGCGACCCTTGGGCAGCACGATCCCGACCGGGTCGGGGAACTCGCCGGTGAGCAGCGCCGTGTAGGCCGCGGTCGTCGCGGCCGTGGCGCAGGCGCCGGTCGTCCAGCCGTAGCGCAGGGTGCTCACCACGTCAGGATGCAACAGGGATGAGAACGGTGCTGGTACTGGGGGGCACGGGCGAGGCCCGCGCCCTCGCCGCCGCGCTCGCGGGCGCCAGGGTGATCTCCTCGCTCGCGGGCCGGGTGAACGACCCGAAGCTGCCCGGGGGGGAGGTGCGGGTCGGCGGGTTCGGCGGCGTCGACGGGCTCGTCGCCTACCTGCGCGCCGAACGGGTGGACGCCGTCGTGGACGCCACGCACCCGTTCGCCGACCGCATCACGGCCAACGCCGTCGCCGCGACGCGGGAGACCGGTACGCCGTTCCTCGTCCTGCGCCGCCCCGGCTGGCCGCCGCGACCGGGGTGGGAGTACGTGGACAGCGTCGCCGAGGCGGCCCGGCGCGTCGCCGGCCGCACGCCGTTCATCACCACCGGGCGGCAGGAGCTGGCCCACTTCACCCGCGGCGTGGCGCGCACCGTCGACCCGCCCGACCCGCCGGTCCCCGGCGTCACCGTCCTGCTCGACCGCGGGCCGTACGCGGTGGAGGGGGAGCTGGCGCTGATGCGCGAGCACGGCGTGGACGTGCTCGTCACCAAGGACAGCGGCGGCCCGATGACGGCGGCCAAGCTGGAGGCCGCCCGTCACCTGGGCCTGCCGGTCGTGGTCGTGCGCCGCCCGCCCGCGCCGGACGCGCCGTGCGTCGCGACCGTCGCGGAGGCGCTGGACTGGCTCACCCGGGGTACCGGCGCGGGGTGAACACCGTGCCGCGGTCGGTCAGCCTCGTCTGCGTCGAACCGATCAGCAGCAGGCACCGCATGTCCACGGTGGACGGGTCGAGGTCGGCCAGGCGCAGCACCCGCACGTCCTCCTCCGGGCCGCCGACGTCGCGCCCGACCACCACCGGGGTGTCCGGCGAGCGGTGGCGCAGCAGCAGGTCCCGCGCCGCCTCCACCTGCCACGTGCGGCTGCGCGAGGCCGGGTTGTAGATCGCCAGCACGAGGTCCGCCGCCGCGGCGGCCTCCAGCCGCCCCGCGATCACCTCCCACGGCTTGAGCCGGTCCGACAGCGACACCACGCAGTAGTCGTGCCCGAGCGGCGCGCCCACCCGGCTGGCCACCGCGTGCGCCGCCGTCAACCCCGGCAGCACGCGCACCGGCACGTCCGCGAACTGCTCGTCCTCCGCGACCTCCAGCACCGCGCCCGCCATCGCGAACACACCCGGGTCGCCCGAGGACACCACGGCCACCCGCCGCCCCCGCCTGGCCAGGTCCAGCGCGAACGCCGCCCGCTCCGACTCGACCTTGTTGTCCGAGGCGTGCACCCGCTGGCGCGGCGACGCGGTGACCCGGGTCAGGTACGTCACGTACCCGACCAGGTCGTCCGCCTCCACCAGCGCCCGACGCGCCTCCGGCGTCAGCCACTCCGGCCCGGCCGGGCCGAGCCCCACCACGACGACCTCGCCGACGCCCGACGCCGAGACCGACGCCCGCCTCCGGTCGCTCGACGGCAGCAGCGCCAACGAGAAGTACGGCACCGTGTCGGCGTCCACTTCGGACAGAGGGGACGTGCGCTGGCCACCGGTCGTGGCACGCTCCACGTACCACGCCTCGTCCAACCGGCCGGTCTTCTCCAGCGCCTCCCGCACGTTCGGGAACGTCCGCCCCAGCTTCACGATCGCCACCGGGTCGCCGCCCGACAGGTGCTCCACGAGCGCGTCGGCGGGCAGCGTGCCCGGCAGCACGGTCAGCACCTCGTCGCGCTCCACCAGCGGCCGGCCGATCACCGCCGCGCCCGCGCTCACCGACGTCACGCCCGGCACCACCTCGGCCGGGTAGCGGTGCGCCAGGCGCTTGTGCAGGTGCATGTACGAGCCGTAGAAGAACGGGTCGCCCGCCGCCAGCACCACCACGTCGCGGCCCGCGTCCAGGTGCCGCGCGAGGCGTTCCGCGCACTCCTCGTAGAACGCGTCCATCTCGCCCTGGTAGTCGTCGGAGTCCTCGGTCGTGACCGGGTAGACCAGCTGCTCCTCGACCTGGCCCTCGCGCAGGTACGGCTCGGCGACCCGCCGGGCGACGCTGCGCCCGTGCCGCGCGCTGTGGAACACCACCACGTCGGCCTCGCGGATGAGCCGCGCCGCCTTGACCGTCACCAGCTCCGGGTCGCCCGGACCCACGCCGACGCCGTACAGCCTGCCCGTCATTCGTCCTCGCTCGCGATCGCGTTGACCGCCGCGGCGGTCATGGCACTGCCGCCGCGGCGCCCGCGCACGACCAGGTGGTCCAGGCCGAGGTCGTTGTGCGCCAACGCCTCCTTCGACTCGGCCGCCCCGATGAACCCGACCGGCACGCCCAGCACGGCGGCCGGCTTCGGCGCGCCCGCGGCGACCAGGTCGAGCAGGTGGAACAACGCGGTCGGCGCGTTGCCGATGGCGACCACCGCGCCGTCCAGCTTGTCGCCCCACAGCTCCAGCGCGGCGGCGCTGCGGGTGTTGCCCAGTTCCTCGGCCAACCCCGGCACGCGCGGGTCGTTCAGCGTGCACAGCACCTCGTTGCCTGCGGGCAGGCGCTTGCGCGTCACGCCCGCCGCGACCATCTGCGCGTCGCACAGCACCGGCGCACCCGCCAGCAGCGCCTCGCGGGCCGCGCGCACCACGTCCGGCGAGAACGCGACGTCCTCGACCAGGTCGACCATGCCGCAGGCGTGGATCATCCGCACGACGACGCGCGCGACGTCGTCCGGGAACCGGGCCAGGTCGGCCTCGGCGCGGATGGTGGCGAACGAGCGGCGGTAGATCTCCGGCCCGTCCTTGATGTACTCGGTCAACTGATCTCCTCGTACCCGTCGCCGGTCGCGACGAACTCCACGGCGCCACCGGCCGGCCGCCCGCACCGCCGCGAGCAGCCCGACCAGTGCACGCGCCCCGCGTGCGGGGTGCCGATCCAGCGCGCGACGTCCGCGCGCACGTCGGCCAACGACTTCGCGCACCCCGGCCGGCCGGTGCACGCGCTCACCCCGTGCCACGGCGAGTCGGGGGAGGTGAACAGGCCGCGCGTGTCGCCGCCGGCCGGGAGGACCAGGCTGCGCCACGGCGTCAGCCGCACCGGTGTGCCGGCGAGCAGGCGGGCGTCGAGCCGGCCCAGCGGGACGCCCGCCACGACGCGGTCGCCTGCGGGGCCGGGTGTCGCCGGGATCACAGCGGCATCGAGCCGGTCGGCCACCGGGACGCCCAGCGCGGCGGTGATCTTCCGCACACCGCCGTCCACTTCGGACAGCCGCCAGGCGGCGCCGCGCAGCTCCCCGAACAGCCGAGCCGCGCGCACGACGGCCGCCACTGGATCGGTCACGCGGAGCCCGGAATCCCGCCCGGCCAGGAACAACGCGTCACCGACCAGGCCGATGTCACCCGAAAGCCCGCTCACCGCGTGACCCACCGTGATCAGGAAGCGGCCCGGCAGGTCGGCGAGCGACGGTTCGGCCAGCAGCGCGGCGTCGAGCGCGTCCACCAGGTCCTGGTTGTCCTCCAGCGGCGCGGCGACGAGGTTGCGCATCCGCTCGTGCGGCGCCGACGGCAGCAGGCCGGCCTCGCGCAGCCGCGCGCCCAGCTCGTGCTCCGCCCCCGGCGCCAAGCCCCTGATCTGCACGTTCGCCCGCGACGTGAGTTCCAGGAACCCGTCGCCCAGCTCCAGGGCGGCCCGTCGCACCACGTCGAACCGCCCGGCGTCCAGCGTCCCGCCGGGCACGCGGACGCGCGCCAGGCCGCCGTCGGCCGCGACGTGCACGTCGACGGCGCCGGGGCAGGCGTCCGGGCGTTCCCGGTCGGAGGACATGGGATGGATGCTAACCGGCGGGTTAGGGTGGCCCGGAACGGCGAAGCAACAGGAGGAAGCCGGTGCGAATCCGGCGCGGTCCCGCCACTGTGACCGGGTGAAGCCCGGGAGTCAGGAACTCCGCCCAGCCGTCCCCTACGACCTGGGGCGAGGACCCCCGAGGGATGGAGCCCGCACGTGATCCTGCTGCTGTCGACCTCCGACACGGACCTGCTGTCCGCCCGCGCGAGTGGCGCGGACTACCGCTTGGCCAACCCCGCCCGCACCTCCGTGGACGACCTCCCGGCGCTGGTCGAGGACGTCGACCTGGTGGTCGTGCGCATCCTCGGCGGTCGCCGGATGTGGGAGGAGGGCCTGGACCACCTGCTGGCGGGCCCGCGCCCCGTCGTCGTGCTGGGCGGTGAGCAGAACCCCGACGCGCCGCTGATGGAGCTGTCCACGGTGCCCGGCGGCGTGTGCGCCGAGGCCCACGCCTACCTGGCGCACGGCGGCCCGGCGAACCTGGCCGAGCTGCACCGCTTCCTGTCCGACACGGTCCTGCTCACCGGTCACGGGTTCGAGCCGCCCGCGCCCGCGCCGAACTGGGGCGTCCTGGAGCGCCCGGGGAGCGCGAACGACGGGCCGACCGTCGCGGTCCTGTACTACCGGGCGCACCACGTCGCCGGGAACACGGCGTTCGTGCACGCCCTGTGCGACGCGGTCGAGGCCAAGGGCGGCCGTCCGCTGCCGGTGTTCTGCGCCTCGCTGCGGGCCGCCGAGCCGGAGCTGCTCGCCGTGCTCGGCCGGGCCGACGCCCTGGTGGTCACCGTCCTCGCCGCGGGCGGCACCAAGCCCGCCGCCGCGTCGGCCGGCGGTGACGACGACGCGTGGGACGTGGGCGCGCTGGCCGCGCTCGACGTGCCGATCCTCCAGGGCCTGTGCCTCACCTCCAGCCGCGCCGCGTGGGACGGGAACGACGACGGCCTCTCCCCGCTGGACACCGCCACGCAGGTGGCGATCCCGGAGTTCGACGGCCGGATCATCACCGTCCCGTTCTCCTTCAAGGAGGTCGACGAGGACGGCCTGACCGTCTACGTGGCCGACGAGGAGCGCGCCGCGCGGGTCGCGGGCATCGCCGTGCGGCACGGGAAGCTGCGGCACATCCCGAACGCGGACAAGCGCATCGCGATCATGCTGTCGGCGTACCCCACCAAGCACTCGCGCATCGGCAACGCCGTCGGCCTGGACACCCCGGCCAGCACCGTGCGGCTGCTCCGGGCCATGCGCGAGGCCGGGTACGACGTCGGCGACGAGCTGCCCGGCGTGGCGGACCTCGACGGCGACGCGCTGATCCACGCCCTCATCGCGGCCGGCGGGCAGGACGCCGACTGGCTCACCGAGGAGCAGGTCCGGGGCAACCCGGTGCGGCTGCCCGCCGCCCGCTACCGCGAGTGGTACGCCACGCTGCCCGAGGACGCCCGCGCGGGCATGGAGGTCCACTGGGGCGAGGCGCCCGGCACGCTGTTCGTGGACCGCTCGAAGGACCGCGACGGCGAGATCGTGCTGGCCGCGCTGCGCTCGGGCAACGTCGTGGTGATGGTGCAGCCGCCGCGCGGGTTCGGCGAGAACCCCATCGCGATCTACCACGACCCGGACCTGCCGCCCAGCCACCACTACCTGGCCGCCTACCGCTGGCTGGAGGCCGAGTTCCGGGCCGACGCCGTGGTGCACGTGGGCAAGCACGGCAACCTGGAGTGGCTGCCCGGCAAGACCGTCGGCATGTCCGCGGGCTGCGGCCCCGACGCCGCGCTCGGCGACCTGCCCCTGGTCTACCCGTTCCTGGTCAACGACCCGGGCGAGGGCACGCAGGCGAAGCGCCGGGCGCACGCCACCCTGGTGGACCACCTCGTGCCGCCGATGGCCCGCGCGGACAGCTACGGCGACATCGCCCGGCTGGAGCAGCTGCTCGACGAGCACGGGACCATCGCCGCGATGGACCCGGCGAAGCTGCCCGCGATCCGCGCCCAGATCTGGACGCTGCTCCAGGCCGCGAAGCTCGACCACGACCTCGGCCTCACCGAGCGGCCCGCCGACGAGGGCTTCGACGAGCTGATCCTGCACGTCGACGGCTGGCTGTGCGAGATCAAGGACGTGCAGATCCGCGACGGCCTGCACGTGCTGGGCGAGGCCCCGACCGGCGAGGCGCGGGTCGACCTGGTGCTCGCGATCCTCCAGGCCAGGCAGATGTGGGCCGGGCAGGTCGCGGCGCTGCCGGGGCTGCGCGAGGCGCTGGGCCTGGCCGACACGACGCGCGCGAGCACCGACCGCGTGGAGGCCGAGGCGCGGGCCCTGGTGCAGGGCATGGAGGACGCGGGCTGGGACCCGGCCGCCGCCCGCGCGCTCACCGACGTCGAGGACGTGGCGCGCGTGCTGGAGTTCGCCGCGCACGAGGTCGTGCCGCGGCTGGCCCGCACCACCGACGAGATGACCCACGTGCTGCACGCCCTGGCCGGCGGCTACGTGCCCGCCGGTCCCAGCGGGTCGCCGCTGCGCGGCCTGGTCAACGTGCTGCCGACGGGCCGCAACTTCTACTCGGTGGACCCCAAGGCGGTGCCGTCCCGGCTGGCCTGGGAGACCGGGCAGGCCATGGCGGAGTCGCTGCTCGACCGCTACCGGACCGACACGGGGGAGTGGCCGCCCTCGGTCGGCCTGTCCGTGTGGGGCACCAGCGCGATGCGCACCGCGGGTGACGACATCGCCGAGGTGTTGGCCCTGATGGGTGTCCGCCCGGTGTGGGACGACCAGTCCCGCCGCGTGACGGGCCTGGAGGTGGTGCCGCTCGCCGAGCTGGGCCGCCCGCGCATCGACGTCACGGTCCGCATCAGCGGTTTCTTCCGCGACGCCTTCCCGCACGTGGTCGCCCTGCTCGACGACGCCGTGCGCCTGGTCGCCGGGCTCGACGAGCCGGACGAGGACAACTTCGTGCGCGCCCACGCGCAGGCCGACCTGGCCGAGCACCAGGACCCGCGCCGCGCCACGATGCGCATCTTCGGCAGCAAGCCGGGCGCGTACGGCGCGGGCCTGCTGCCGCTCATCGACAGCCGGAACTGGCGCGACGACGCGGACCTCGCCGAGGTGTACGCGGTGTGGGGCGGGTACGCCTACGGCCGCGAGCTGGAGGGCGTGGAGGCGCGCAAGGACATGGAGAGCGCCTACAGGCGCATCGCCGTGGCCGCCAAGAACATCGACACCCGCGAGCACGACATCGCCGACTCCGACGACTACTTCCAGTACCACGGCGGCATGGTCGCGACGGTCCGCGCGCTCACCGGTCGGGCCCCGGCCGCGTACGTGGGCGACAGCACCCGACCGGACGCGGTGCGTACCAGGACGCTGCACGAGGAGACGAACCGGATCTTCCGGGCGCGCGTGGTGAACCCGCGCTGGCTCGCGGCAATGCGCAAGCACGGTTACAAGGGCGCGTTCGAATTGGCCGCGACGGTCGATTACCTGTTCGGTTACGACGCCACCACCGGCGTGGTCGCGGATTGGATGTACGAACAACTCGCGGCCAGTTACGTGCTCGACCCGGAGAACCGGGAGTTCCTGGAGAAGTCGAACCCGTGGGCCCTGCACGGGATCTCGGAACGCCTGCTCGAAGCGGCCGAGCGCCGACTGTGGGAACACCCCGAGCAGGCGACCCTCGACGCCCTGCGGGCGGTTTACCTGGAAACGGAGGGCGAGTTGGAGGGCGGGGACTAGCCTCTCAACCCGCGCGCGCACGACGTGGGCGAGCGGCCCGCATTTCCCGGTGGGGGGTGCGGGCCGCTTTTCCCCTTCTAGGGGTGTGTGAATTCCGGAGCGTCCCGGGTGCGTCACCCGGAGCGCACGGATGAACGGAGTGTGTCCGACCGGTCGACCCGCTGTGCCCGAACGGCCCACTAAGCACACGGCTAGCAGAATCGGTCCAGCGACGCAAATGTCGCAAGGTGTGTAACAGCGCGGACACGAGAGCTTGACACGACTCCGTGTCGCAAACCACACTCCCCCAAAACCTGGGAGCGCTCCCAGAACGTTCACCGCCGATCAACTGAGGAGTTCTCGTGCGCTACCGCAGAGCAGGCTTGGTCAAGGTCCTCGCCTGCACCGCAGTGCTCGCCGCAGCCGCCACGGCCTGCGGTTCGGGCGGTTCCGGCACCACCGCGGACGGCAAGACGGAGCTGACCGTCGCGACGTTCAACGAGTTCGGCTACGAGGACCTCTTCAAGGAGTACGAGGCCGCCAACCCGAACATCAAGATCACCCACCGCAAGACCGGCCAGGGTGCGCCGCACCACCAGAACCTGTTCACCAAGCTGGGCGCCGGCTCCGGTCTCGCCGACATCGAGGCCGTGGAGGAGGGCTACCTCAGCCAGGTCATGGCCAAGTCCGGCCAGTTCGAGAACCTCAAGGAGATCGGCCCGGCCGAGGTCCGCGACGACCGCTGGCTGCAGTGGAAGGTCGACGCCGTCACCACCAAGGACGGCAAGCTGATCGGCTACGGCACCGACATCGGCCCGCTGGCCATGTGCTACCGCAAGGACATGCTGGACGCGGCCGGCCTGCCGTCCGACCCCGAGGGCGTCAAGGCCCTGTTCGCCACCTGGGACTCGTACTTCCAGGCCGGTGACACCTACGTGCAGAAGACCGGCAAGCCGTGGTTCGACTCGGCCGCCCAGATCTTCAACCCGATGCACAACCAGGCCAAGGTCGGCTACTTCGACCGCGACGACAAGCTGTCGATCGAGACCAACGACGACAAGAAGATCTGGGACCAGGTCACCGGCGCCGTCGCGCGCGGCCAGTCGGCGAAGCTCGTCGCGTGGAGCAAGGAGTGGCAGACCGGCTTCAAGGAGTCCGCGTTCGCCACGAAGACCTGCCCGTCCTGGATGCTGGGCGTCATCGAGGGCAACGCCGGCCCGGACCACAAGGGCAAGTGGGCCGTCACGGCCGCCTTCCCCGGCGGCGGCGGCAACTGGGGCGGTTCGTACCTGACCATCCCGAAGCAGGGCAAGAACAAGGCCGAGGCCGTCAAGCTGGCCGCGTGGCTGACCGCGCCGGAGCAGCAGATCAAGGCGTTCGTCGCCAAGGGCACCTTCCCCAGCCAGACCCAGGCCCTGATCTCCCCGGAGCTGCTCAACAAGACCAGCGACTACTTCGGCGGCGAGAAGGTCGGCCTGCTGTTCTCCGAGCAGGCGAACAAGGTCGCCGGCGCCCAGTACAAGGGCCCGCAGGACGGTGAGATCCAGGACAACGTGATCGCGCCGGCCCTCCAGGCCGTCGAGCAGGGCACCTCTGCCGAGGACGGTTGGAAGCAGGCTGTCGAGGGAGCCAAGAAGGCTGCCAAGTAATGACGACCGAGCTCACGGTCACGCGCGGGCGGGGCGCCGAGCCCCGCCCGCCGCGGCGTGCCGACAACGATGACAACACGTCCGGGAAGCTGAGCCTGCGCCACCGGCTCGCGAACCTGGACGTCAAGGTCTCCCCGTACATCTACATCGCCCCGTTCTTCATCCTCTTCGCCGTCGTCGGCCTCTTCCCGCTCCTCTACACGGCCTACGTGTCGCTGTTCGACTGGGAGCTGGGCGCCGACGAGCAGCCCTTCGTGGGGATCGAGAACTACACGACCCTGCTGGCCGACTCGCAGTTCTGGAACGCGATGGTCAACACGCTGAGCATCTTCGTGATGTCCAGCGTGCCGCAGTTGATCATCGCCGTCATGCTGGCCGTGCTGCTCAACACCGCGCTGCGCGCGCGGACCGGGTGGCGGATGGGCGTGCTGCTGCCGTACGTGGCCAGCCTCGTCGCCCTGACCATCATCTTCGGCGACCTGTTCGGCCCCCAGTACGGCCTGATCAACGACGGCCTGGAGCTGTTCGGCCTGGACCGGATCGACTGGCAGTCCGAGCGCTGGTGGAGCCACGCGGCCATCGCCACGATGGTCAACTGGCGCTGGACCGGCTACAACGCCCTCATCGTGCTGGCCGCCATGCAGGCCATCCCGCGCGACGTCTACGAGGCGGCCTGGGTGGACGGCGCGAGCAAGGTGCGCCAGTTCTTCAGCATCACCCTGCCGCTGCTGCGCCCGACCCTGATCTTCGTGGTCGTCACCTCGACCATCGGCGGTCTCCAGATCTTCACCGAGCCCAAGCTGTTCGCCCCCGCCGGGAGCAGCAACGGCGGTGCGACCAACCAGTACCAGACGGTCGTGCTCTACATGTACCAGTCCGGCTTCCAGAGCTTCGACCTCGGCTACGCCTCGGCGATGGCCTGGGTCCTGTTCGTCGTCATCATCGCGATCGCGGGCATCAACTTCCTGCTCACCCGCCGGCTCGCGTCCAGTGGGGAGGCGTGATGGCCACCGTCCTCGACCGGCGCGAATCGGTCAAACCACGACGGTTCAAGAAGGTGAACCTGGCCGACCAGCGGCCCAGCTTCACCGTCTACGGCATCCTGATCGCGTTCATCCTCGGTTCGGCGTTCCCGTTCTACTGGTCCTTCCTGGTCGCCAGCCACGACGACGCGGAGTTCACCGCGACGCCGAGCCTGCTGCCCGGTGGCCGGTTCTTCGAGAACGCGAGCCGCGTGCTCGACTCGATCCCGTTCTGGAAGGCCCTGGGCAACAGCATCCTGGTCTCCGGCACGGTGACCCTGTCGGTGGTCGTCCTCTCCACCCTGGCCGGCTTCGCGTTCGCCAAGCTGCGCTTCAAGGGCCGGGGACCGCTGATGGTCTTCGTGGTCGCCACGCTCGCCGTCCCCACCCAGCTCGGCATCATCCCGCTCTACATGGCGATGGCGGAGTTCGGCTGGTCCGGCACCCTCGGCGCGGTCATCATCCCCAACCTGGTGACCGCGTTCGGCGTGTTCTGGATGCGCCAGTACATCGCCGACGCCGTGCCCGACGAGCTGATCGAGGCGGCCCGCGTGGACGGGTGCAGCATGATCCGCACCTTCTGGCACGTCTGCCTGCCCGCCGTGCGGCCCGCGGCGGCCATGCTCGGCGTCTTCACGTTCATGACGTCGTGGAACGACTTCCTCTGGCCGCTGATCGTGCTCAACGCGGAGAACCCGACGATGCAGGTCGCCCTGGAGAAGCTCCAGAGCGGCTACTACGTCGACAACTCGCTCGTGCTCGCCGGGACCACCATGGCCACGGTTCCGATCTTGATCGTGTTCCTCGTACTCGGGCGGCAGATCGTCGCCGGGATCATGCAGGGTGCTGTGAAGGGGTAGCTGTGGAGTCGATTTCCTTTCCCGAGGGATTCGTGTGGGGCGCCGCGACCGCGGCGTTCCAGATCGAAGGCGCGACCACCGCGGACGGTCGCACCGCGTCCATCTGGGACACGTTCTGCAAGACGCCCGGTGCGGTCGTGGGCGGTGACACCGGCGACCCCGCCGCCGACCACTACAACCGCGTGGACGAGGACGTCCAGCTGATGGTCGACCTCGGCCTCCACGCGTACCGGTTCTCCACCGCGTGGCCGCGGGTGCGCCCCGACGCCGGCCCCGTGAACCAGGCAGGCCTGGACTTCTACTCCCGCCTGGTGGACAAACTGCTCGAAGCGGGCATCGCGCCCTGGCTGACCCTGTACCACTGGGACCTGCCGCAGACCCTGGAGGACGCGGGCGGCTGGGCCAACCGCGACACCGCGTACCGCTTCGCGGAGTACGCCGAGTCCGTCGTCGGCGCCCTGGGCGACCGGGTCGTCAACTGGACCACGCTCAACGAGCCGTGGTGCTCGTCGCTGCTGAGCTACGCGGCCGGCGTCCACGCGCCCGGCCGCCAGGAGCCGGAGGCCGCCGTGGCCGCCGTGCACCACCTGCTGCTGGCCCACGGCCTGGCCACCGCGGCCATCCGCGAGCAGGCGCCGAACGCCAAGGTCGGCATCACGCTCAACATGTACCCGATCATCCCGGCCAACCCCGACGACGAGGCCGACCTCGACGCCGCCCGCCGGCTGGACGGCCTCCAGAACCGGATCTTCCTCGACCCGCTGTTCAAGGGCGAGTACCCGGCCGACATCGTCGCGGACCTGGAGCCTTACGGCTTCTCGAAGCACATCCGCGAGAACGACCTGGAGATCATCTCCGCGCCGCTGGACCAGCTGGGCGTGAACTACTACGCCGAGCACTTCGTGAGCGGCCACCCCGAGCCGGAGAGCGCCGCGGCGGAGCCCGCCGAGCAGGTCCGGACCAACGGCCGTCGCCCGACCGGCTCACCGTGGGTCGGCGCGGAGCACGTCACGTTCCCCAGCCGGGGCCTGCCGCGCACCGACATGGACTGGGAGGTCGAGCCCGACGGCCTGTTCAAGGTGCTCAAGCGGGTGCACGACGACTACCCCAGCATCCCGCTGTACGTGACCGAGAACGGCGCCGCGTACCGGGACTCGATCGAGGACGACGGCTCGATCAACGACCACGAGCGCCGCGACTACATCGACGGCCACCTCCGGGCGGCCCACGCGGCCATCGGGGCGGGCGTCGACCTGCGCGGCTACTTCGCGTGGTCGCTGATGGACAACTTCGAGTGGGCCGAGGGATACGCCAAGCGGTTCGGGATCGTGCATGTCGACTACGTGACGCAGGTCCGCACGCCTAAGATGAGCGCCATGTGGTACTCGCAGGTTGCCCGTGGCAACGCTCTCACGGCGACGGTCGCTCCGTGACCGATGCCGTTGACCCACCCAAGGCGCGACGACCCAACACCCGGCTGGAGGAGGTCGCTCGCGCCGCCGGGGTGTCCAAGTCGACCGTCTCCCGGGTGATCAACGGCGAGCCGTACGTCAGCTCGAAGGCGCGCGAGGCCGTCCACCAGGCCATCGGCAAGCTCGGGTACAGCCCGAACCAGGCGGCCCGGACGCTCGCGGGCAGCCGGGCGAACTGCATCGCCGTGGTCGTGTCCGAACAGGGCAGCAGGGTGCTCGCCGACCCGTTCTTCGCGGGCGTGCTCCGCGGTGTGCACGCGGAACTGGCCGGCAAGCGCGTCCAGCTCGTCCTGATGATGAGCAAAGAGGGCGACGAGCAGGACCTGGTGAACTACCTCTGCGGTGGTCACGTGGACGGCGTGCTGGTGCTGAGCCTGCACGGCCAGGACCCGCTGCCCCGCACGCTCGCCGACGCGGGCCTGCCGACCGTCGTCGGCGGCAGGCCCCTGGGGGCGGGCGGGGTGCCCTACGTCGACTCGGACAACTTCAACGGGGCCATGGAAGCGGCCCGCTACCTGGTCTCCCTGGGGCGCAAGCGCATCGCCACGATCGCGGGCACCCGGGACATGGCGGTGGGCATGGACCGGCTCTCGGGCTGGAAGCGCGGCCTGAGCCAGGCCCGGATGGAGACCGACCTGGTCGCCTACGGGGACTTCACCCCGGAGAGCGGTGCGGTCGCCATGGCCGAGCTGCTGCGGCGGGACCCGACGCTGGACGCGGTCTTCGTCGGGGCCGACATCATGGCGCTGGGCGCGCTGCAGACGCTGCACGCCCACGGTAAGCGCATTCCCGAGGACGTGGCAGTGGTCGGGTTCGACGACCTGGTCATCGCCGCGACCGCCGTGCCCGCGCTGACCACGATCCGCCAGGACGTGGAGCAGCTGGGCCGGACGATGACGTGGCGGCTCATGGCGGAGCTGGCGGGGGAGGAGAACCTGCCGCCCTTCCTGCTCCTGCCCACCTCGATCGTGCAGCGCGCCAGCGCCTGAACCCCGATCCGCCGCGAACCGGCCGGTGACCAGGTCACCGGCCGGTTCGCGTACCCGCGCCCGTTCGGCGGTGTGATCGTCTCAGCGGGCACAACATCACTCGGATGGCCCAGCGGAGAACTATTGCCGACCGACGATCACCCTGGATAACGTCCTGTTCACACATCTGGGAGCGCTCCCAGAGACTCGGTCGCCGGCTTCCCCGTGAAGCGACCGGGGTGTGCACCGGCCCGGGGGAGGCGGTTCCCTCTCGCCCACCGCCTCCCCCAACTCCGCGCGAAGGAGCGCAGCACGATGGCAGACCGGCGCCGCCGTCGTGACCACCGACGACGAGGGCTGGAACGGGAGCACCGCCGCGGGTGGCCCGGTGGGGATCCGGGTTCCAGGCGAGCTGGCAGGGCAGCGACGTCACCCCACCGGGTCCACCCGCACGGCCGGACCCGCTCCCGGGTCTAGTGGAGCCCTCGTTTGGCCTGGCGGCGCAGCTGCATGATCCGGGCTGCGCCGACCAGGCCCACCAGCACCGCGCCGGCGATCGCGCCGAACAGCAGGGCGACCCCCAGGGGCAGCGTCCCGGAGAAGCCCAGGAAGTGGATCGTGACGCCGGTCGGGTTCTGCAGGACGAACACCAGCAGGAAGATCAGCACGACGACCGAGGCGAGCACCGCGACCCACGTGCCGCTGATCCTGGTCCGCCGGATCTTCCCCGGCTGATCCCCACCCGGTTGGCCTCCACCCGGTCGGGTGGGTTCCGGCCGGACGGCCGGGTCGTGCGTGTCCCGCGGCACCGGCACCGCCGGGCCGACCGGGATCGGGGTCGTCGGAGGAGCCTCGGTGCGGTCGTCGCGTGGGGTGGTCACGCCCGGATTATCGACCCGCGACCGCCCGTCCGCACGGTCACTCACACGGCCGGCGGTAGTCCAGCGCCCCGCTGACCGACTCCACGTACTGCGACCACTCCTCGCGCGAGATGTGCGCCTCCACCCGCCCGCAGATGGCCTCCACGGCGACGTCGAAGTCGAACTCCCACGACCGGGTCGTCCCGTCGTCGTTCGAGGTGACCACCTTCGACGGGGTGTCGCCGAACGCCGCCCCGTTGACGCCGGCGGTGCCCCCGCTGATCCGGGCCAGTTCGCGCGGCGCCGCCGTGTCGGCCACGTCCCACAGCATCACCCGGTCGTACTCGCCGACCGTCACCAGCGCCGGCGCGCCCTCGGGGCGGAAGGCCAGCGCGCGGATCGCGTCCGGGTGCACCTTCTGCGACACCCTGCTCCGGGGATCGCCGGGACTGGTGACGTCCCAGATCCGCAGCAGGCCGTTCGCCAGGCCGGCGGCCAGCGTCCCCCGGTCCGGGGACAGCGCCACGGCGGTGACGTCCTGCGCGGTGCGCAGCTCGGTGATCCGGTGGGGTTGCGCGGGGTCGGCCAGGTCGTAGAGCCGGATCACGCCCGCGTCGTCGTAGGTGATCGCGGTGCCGCCGTCCTGGCTGAAGCCCAGGCCGTTCAGCGGCCGGTCGTGCTTCGTCAGGCGCGACCTCTGCCGCGCCTGCTGGCCCTTCGGCGCCGACGGCACCCAGTCCCACAGCGCCACCTCGGCGAGCGGGGACGCGGTGACGATCCGGTCCGCGCCCACCGGGTCGAACGCGATGCGCGACACCGGGCCGCCGAAGACGTGCATGACCTCCGGGTTGATCGCGTCGGTGACGTCCCAGACCTGCCCCACCTGGTCCTGCACGGTGGTGGCGTACGCCCGCGCGCCGCTCTCCACGACCACCGAGGTGACCACGGCGCCCGGCCCCATGCGGTCGGCCAGCCTGCGGTACACGTCGTCGGCCGGGACGGGCACCCGGGCGTTCGGCCGCGGCGTGCCGTCGGGGTCGAGGCCCTGGCCGGACGGGAACGCCGAGCGGGTGACCACGTCGTACGCCCTCGCCGCGTTGGCGGCGAGCACGCCGTTGCGCAGCGCCTCGGTCGGGTTGAGCCGGTAGGCGGTCAGCGCGAGCTGGTCGGCCAGCCCGGGCTTGCTGCCGCGCAGCGCCTGCGACTGGTTGGAGACGGACCAGGCGGCCGAGGAGCGCCACCCCTCGTTGGCCTCGTCCTGCGCCCGGATCGCGAAGAACACCGCCGTGCCCGAGCACATCAACAGCACGGCCAGCAGCGCCACGAGCTGCCGCAGCCTGCGCGTGCGGCGCTGCGCGAGCAGCCGCTCCTGGTCGCGGGCGGCCAGGCCGGCGGCGAGGAAGGCGCGTTCCTGGGTGCTGGTGCACACGCCGTCGCGCTGCGTCCACTCGACCGCCGTGTCCAGCCGCGTGCCCCGGTACAGCGCGTCCGGGTCGCGCCCCAGGGACGCCCAGGTGGCGGCGGCCTCGGTGAGCTGCCGCATGGTGCGCAGGCCGTCGCGGTCCTCGGCGAGCCAGCCGCGCAGCCTCGGCCACGAGCGGATCAGCGCCTCGTGCGCGATCTCCACGCCGTCCCGGTCCAGGGTCAGCAGCCGGGCGTGCGCGAGGCGGTCGAGCACCAGGTCGACGTCCGCGCCGGGGTCCAGCTCGGCGCGCGGCAGCCGCCGCTTGGTGTCCTCGGTGCCGTCGCCCAGGGCGGTGAGCCGCAGGAAGACCTGCCGGGCGAGCGCCCGCCGCGGCTTGTCCAGCGAGGTGAACGTGCGCTCGGCGGTCTGCGCGAGGGCGTGCTGGACGCCGCCCGCCGCCTCGTAGCCGGCCAGGGTCAGCGTCGTGCCGCGCCGCCGCCGCCACGTCTCCAGCAGGGCGTGCGACATCAGCGGCAGCACCCCGGCCTGGCCGGTGGCGTCCGCGACGAGCCGCGACACCAGGGCCGTCTCCACCGTGCACGACGCCTTCACGGCGGGCTGCATGATCACTTGGCGCAGCTCCTCGGGCCCCATCGGCCCGAGCAGCAGCTGCCCGTCGGTCACCGCCTCCACCAGCTCCGGGTGCTGCGCGCAGTGCCCGTAGAAGTCGGCGCGCACCCCCAGCACCACCGTGCAGTCGGCGGTGAGCAGGGCGTCGATGTACGCGGTGCGCCGCGCGACGTCCGGGCAGAGCGTGAACACCTCCTCGAACTGGTCCACGATCAGCAGGTCCACGTCGAGGTCGAGCCGGTCCGCCCGCACGTCTGACCCGCTGGGCGTGACGACCGCCACGCGCCCGGTGAAGCGGGGCACCAGGCCCGCGCGCAGCAGCGAGGACTTGCCCGCGCCGGACGCGCCGAACACCGCCACGAACCGCCGCCGGGTGAGGCGCTTCTCCAGCTCGTCGAGCACGAGGTCGCGGCCGAAGAACCAGTCGGCGTCCTCGGTGCCGTACGCGGCGAGCCCCGCGTAGGGCGGGTGGCCCTCGTCGGGGCCGGGTTCGGGGGAGGGCAGCACCTCGGCGGCGACCCGCCGCCAGCGCTCCTCCCACGCGGCCACGTCCCCGTCGCAGGCGCGCACGTAGGCCAGCGTCACGGCGAGGGTGGGCAGCTTGCGGCCGCCCGCCGCGTCGGACAGCGTCGTGGCGGAGTAGTGGGCGCGTGCGCCCAGCTGCCGGTAGCTGAGCCCACCGGCCCGGTCGCGCAGCGAGCGCAGCTCCGCGGCGAACGTGAGCAGCGGGCTGTCACCGGCGTCCAGCGGTCGCTCTCCACGCGGCACGGGTCACCCCCTGACCAGTACCCCCGGTCCTCGGCGGCGTCCGGGGCGCCGTCCAGGTTCTCAGAACCGCCGGGGCGGTGGGCCCGCTTCGAAGCGTGCATACGGGTGAACGCGGTGCTCCGCGGTTCTCGTCCGTGTCCGGTCGTGTTCACGGTGTGACGAACGCGCCCGACAAGCCCGATTCCTGCGGTTAGGCTCGGTGCCGTGCCCCGCCTGATCGCGCTCAACGGACCGCCGGGCTGCGGCAAGTCCACGCTCGCCCGCCGGTACACCGCGGACCGGCCGGGCGCGCTGGCCCTGGACGTGGACCGGGTCCGCGACCTGATCAGCGGCGACCCGGGCCGGGCGGGCCCGCCGGCCCGCGACATCGCGATCGCCGCCGCCCGCGTGCACCTGCGGTCCGGCCACGACGTCGTGGTGCCGCAGTTCCTGGGGCGGGTGGACTTCCTGGAGCGGCTGGAGGCGCTGGCGGCCGAGGTCGGCGCGTCGTTCCACGAGGTCGTGCTGTTCGCGGAGAAGGAGGACGCGCTGCGCCGGTTCGCCCGGCGCGGCACCGTGCACGAGTCGCCGGAGGTGCTGGCGCGGTTCCACGACCTGCTGGTGGAGGTCGTCGCCGCCCGCCGCCCGGTCGTCGTCGCCTCGGTGGAGGGCGACGTGGAGGGGACCTACCGGGCGCTGCTCGCGGCGCTCACGCCAGCGCGGCCGTGACGTAGGGGTCCGGGTCGGCCAGGATCGCCCGCACCGCACTGCCCGCCGCGCCCCGCACCGCGGCCTCCGCGCCCAGCGACGAGGCGACCACCCGCACCGGGGACCACTCGGCGCTGACCACCCGCCGGTCCAGCTCGGCGCGCAGCGGTCCGCGCAGCCACGGCTCCAGCCGCGCGTAGGTGCCGCCGAGCACCACGGTCGGCAGGTCGAGCAGGTTCACGGTGCCCGCGAGCGCCACGCCCAGCCACTTCGCGGCGGTCCGCACGGCCGCGGTCGCCGCCCTGTCGCCCGCGGCCAGCGCCGCCAGCAGCTCCTCGACCCCCGGCACGCCCGCCGCCCGCACGATCGGGTCCTGCCCGGCCAGGCGTTCCAGGCAGCCGCGCGAGCCGCACCCGCACTCGGGGCCGCGCGGGTCGACCGACAGGTGGCCCAGTTCGCCGCCGAACCCGGACACGCCCTCGAACAGCCGGCCGCCGACCACGATGCCCGCGCCGATGCCGATCTCGCCGGAGATGTGCACGAAGTCGTCCGACACGTCGCCGTGCCACAGCTCGGCGAGTGCCGCCAGGTTCGCCTCGTTGCCCACGAGCACCGGCACGTCCAGGGAGACCCGCCTGGTCAGCTCGCCGCGCACGTCCACCTCGCGCCACCCCAGGTTGGGCGCGACCCTCAGCGTGCCGCCCGCGACCTCGACCAGGCCGGGCACGGCGACCCCGACGCCGCCGATCGGCACGTCCTCCCGGGCCGCCGTGCGCACCGCCGAGGCGACCTTGGCCAGCACCCGGGCGGGGGAGGAGTCGCGGTTGTCGCTGTGCCGCAGCCAGCGGGCGCGCACCCGGCCGGTGAGGTCGACCAGGCAGGTGGCGAGGTAGTCCACGCCGATCTCGACGCCCAGGCCGTGCGGTCCGGTGGGGGACAGGTGCAGGGCGGTGCCGCGCCGGCCGGGTCCGGACCGGGTCTGCGCGCCGCCCTCGGCCACGAGGTCCGCGCCGATCATCCGGTCGACCAGGCTGGACACGGTGGCCTTGGTCAGGCCGGTACGCGCGGCGACGGCGGCGCGGGACGAACCGGGCGCGTCCGCGATGGCGTCGAGCACCAGGGCGGAGTTGTGCCGGCGCACGGTGTGCTGGCTCGCCGGCTGCGGTCGGGGCACTGGCGGTCTGGACACCACTGGATACTAGCCGCAAAGTGGGTTAAGTTTAGGCATCAAACTTATTTGGAGGTGTCCTCGTGTCGGACAAGTTCAGCTTCGGTCTGTGGACGGTCGGCTGGCAGGGGCGTGACCCCTTCGGCCTCGCGAGCCGCCCCGTGCTCGACGCCCCGGTGGCGGTGCGCAAGCTCGCCGAGCTCGGCGCGTGGGGCATCACGTTCCACGACAACGACCTGGTCCCGTTCGGCGCCGACGCTGCCGAGCGCGACAAGCGCGTCTCCGCGTTCCGGGCCGCCCTCGACGAGACCGGCCTGGTCGTGCCCATGGTGACCACCGACCTGTTCACCCACCCGGTGTTCAAGGACGGCGGCTTCACCAGCAACGACCGCGGCGTCCGCCGGTTCGCGCTGCGCAAGGTGCTGCGCAACCTGGAGCTCGCCCACGAGCTGGGCGCCGAGACCATCGTGCTGTGGGGCGGCCGCGAGGGCTCCGAGGTCGACGCGGGCAAGGACGTGCGCGCCGCCCTCGACCGGTACCGCGAGGCGCTCGACACCATCGCCGCCTACTCCGAGGAGCAGGGCTACGGGCTCAAGTTCGCCCTGGAGCCCAAGCCCAACGAGCCGCGCGGCGACATCCTGCTGCCCACCATCGGCCACGCCATCGCGTTCATCAACGAGCTCGAGCACCACGAGCTGTTCGGCGTGAACCCCGAGGTCGGCCACGAGCAGATGGCGGGCCTCAACTTCGTCCACGGCATCGCGCAGGCGCTGTGGCAGGGCAAGCTGTTCCACATCGACCTCAACGGCCAGAAGGGCCCGCGCTACGACCAGGACTTCGTCTTCGGCCACGGCGACCTGCTGTCCGCGTTCTTCCTGGTCGACCTGCTGGAGAACGGCGGCTACGAGGGCCCGCGGCACTTCGACTACAAGCCGCTGCGCACCGAGGACCTCGACGGCGTGTGGGACTCCGCCGCCGCCAACATGCGCACCTACAAGATCCTGCGCGAGCGGGCGGCGGCGTTCCGCGCCGACCCCGAGGTGCAGGAGGCGCTGAAGTACAGCGGCGTCTACGAGCTGGCCGAGCCGACCCTGGCCGAGGGCGAGTCGATCGCCGACTTCATCAAGGCCGACGACATCGACCCGGAGGCCGCCGCCCAGCGCGGGTTCGGCTTCGTCAAGCTCAGCCAGCTGGCGCTCGAACACCTGCTGGGCGCGCGCTGATGGCGCTCGTCGCGGGCGTCGACTCGTCCACCCAGTCGTGCAAGGTGGTGGTGCGGGACGCCGACACCGGCGCCCTCGTGCGCGAGGGGCGTGCGGCGCACCCGGCGGGCACCGAAGTGCACCCGCACGCGTGGTGGGACGCGCTCCAGGCGGCCATCGCGGACGCGGGCGGGCTCGACGACGTCGAGGCGGTGTCGGTCGCCGCGCAGCAGCACGGCATGGTGGTGCTCGACGAGGCCGGCGAGGTCGTCCGCCCGGCGCTGCTGTGGAACGACACCCGGTCGGCGGGCGCGGCGGTCGACCTGACCGCCGAGCTGGGCGGGCCGGCGGCGTGGGCGGAGGCGGTCGGCAGCGTGCCGGTGGCCTCGCTCACCGTCACCAAGCTGCGCTGGCTGGCGACGAACGAGCCGGAGGCGGCCGCCCGCGTGGCGGCCGTCTGCCTGCCGCACGACTGGCTCACCTGGAAGCTGTCCGGGCAGACGTCCCTCGACGCCATCACCACGGACCGCAGCGACGCCAGCGGAACCGGCTACTGGTCACCGTCCACTGAGGACTACCGACCGGACCTGCTCGAACTCGCGCTCGGCCGGGTCGTCGCGCTGCCGCGGGTCCTCGGCCCCGCCGAGCTGACCGCCGGTCGGTTCGGCGCGGGCGCGGGCGACAACGCGGGGGCGGCCCTGGGCGTGCAGGCGCGCCCCGGTGACGTGGTCGTGTCCGTCGGCACGTCCGGCACCGCGTTCGCGCGGTCGTCGCGGCCGATCGCCGACGGCACCGGCACCGTCAACGGGTTCGCCGACGCCGAGGGCGGCCACCTGCCGCTGGTGTGCACGCTCAACGCCTCGCGGGTGCTCGACGCGACGGCCCGCGTGCTCGGGGTGGGCCTGGACGAGTTGTCCGCGCTCGCCCTGGGCGCGCCGGCCGGCGCGGACGGCCTGGCGTTCATCCCCTACCTGGAGGGGGAGCGGACGCCGAACAAGCCGGACTCGACCGGCGCGCTGCACGGCCTGCGGCTCGACACCATGACCCCGGCCCACCTGGCCAGGGCCGCGGTCGAGGGCCTCGTGTGCAGCCTGGCCGACGCCGTCGACGCCCTCGTGGCGCTGGGCACCCCCGTCGAACGGGTGCTGCTCATCGGCGGCGGTGCCCGGTCCGCCGCCGTGCAGCAGGTGGCGGCGGCCGTGTTCGGGTGCCCGGTCGTCGTGCCGTCGCCCGGCGAGTACGTCGCCGACGGCGCCGCCCGCCAGGCGGCGTGGGCGGCGAGCGGCCTCGCCGAGGCCCCGCTGTGGTCGGACCTCGCGTCCACCACCGTGGAGGCCGAGCCGACGCCGTGGGTGCGCGAGCGCTACGCGTCCGCGCGCGACCTCACCGTCGACCGCTGAGATCCGGGGGCGCTCCCGCCGGGGGCGCCCCCGTCACGCGTGGGACAGGGCGAAGGCGGTCAGGAAGCCCGCCACGGTCACCAGGCCCACGAGCAGGTGCGCGTCGTCGAACGCCTCCGGGATCATCGTGTCCGCCACCATCGACAGGATCGCGCCGCCGGCGAACGCGGTGATCCCCGCCAACCACACCGGCGACACCCCCACCGGCAGGCCGTACCCCAGCATCGACGCCAGGCCGCTGACCAGGGCGATCCCCGTCCACAAGCCGAAGACGTAGCGGCGCGAACGGCCTGCCCGGCGCATGCCCGCGGCCGACGACAGGCCCTCCGGCACGTTCGAGATGAACACCGCGGCCACGGTCACCGCGCTCACCCCGCCGCCCGCCAGCAGGCTCGTCCCGATCACCACCGACTCCGGGATGCCGTCGAGCAGCGCGCCCACCGCGATGGCCGTGCCCGACCCGGCCTGCTCCGCCTCCGACGGCTGCCGGCCGTCCGACCGCTTGCGGTGCCGCGCGCCGCGCCTGGCCAGCAGCACGTTCGCCCCGGTGTAGACCAGCGCGCCCAGCGCGGACCCCGCCGTCGTCGGCAGCAGGCCGCCCAGCTCGTGCGCCTCCCCCACCAGCTCGAACGCCACCGCCGACATCAGCACGCCGCTGCCGAACCCCATCACCGCCGCCACCACGCCCCGCGGCACCCGCACCAGGTACCCGACGAGCGCGCCCACCAGCAGCGCCGACCCGGCCAGCAGCCCCCACGCCGCCGCCTCCAACACCGCGCCTCCCCGTGTCGCACCCGGCCCGCGCGGGTACTCGCCGCCCATGAGGATCGTCGTGACCGGCGCCACCGGCAATCTGGGCACCGCCCTGCTCCGCAGGCTCGCGGGCGAAACGGACGTCTCCGTGCACGGCGTCTCGCGCCGGCCACCCCGTGACGAGGACGCCTACCGCGGCGTCGAGTGGACACCGCTCGACCTGAGCCGCGACGGCGCCGAGGAGCCGCTGACCGAGGTGCTGCGCGGAGCGGACGCCGTCGTGCACCTGGCGTGGCGCATCCAGCCGAGCCACGACGAGCGCGCCCTCTACAAGGCGAACGTGGCCGGCAGCGACCGCGTGTTCACCGCCGCCGTGGCCGCGGGCGTGCCGCACCTGGTGCACATGTCGTCGGTCGGGGCCTACTCACCGGCCGCCAAGGACCACACCGTGGACGAGAGCTGGCCGACCGACGGCGTGTCGACGTCCTACTACAGCCGCCAGAAGGCCGCCGTCGAGCACATCCTCGACCAGGTCGAGCGCGACCACCCGACGCTCACCGTCACCCGCGTCCGCCCCGGCCTGGTGCTCCAGCCGCAGGCCGCCGCCGAGATCAAGCGCTACTTCCTCGGCCCGCTCGTGCCGCACGCGCTGTTCCGGCTGAAGACGCCCGTCCTGCCGCTGCCGCGCTCGATGGTCCTCCAGTTCGTGCACGCCGACGACGTGGCCGACGCCGTGGCCAGGGTCGTGGCGGGCCGCCACGGCGGCGCGTTCAACATCGTCTCCGACCCGGTCGTGACGCCGGAGGTGCTGGCCGGCGTCCTGGGCGCGCGACACGTGCCGATCCCGCCGACCGCCCTGCGCACCGCCGCCAAGGTCACCTGGCGCCTCCGCCTCCAGCCCACCTCCCACGGCTGGGTCGACCTGGCGCTCACCGCCCCCCTGCTGGACGCCACCCGTGCCCGCGAAGTCCTCGGCTGGACCCCGGCCCACGACGCCCGCGACGCCCTGCGCCAACTCCTGACCGGCCTGGCCCACAAACAAGGCCTACCGGCCAGCCCCCCTCTCCACCCCTGACCCCACCCGCGAGTCGTAAGTCCCACCCGCGAGTCGTATTCCCAGCCCCCGCGAGTCGTACGGTCGCGACCCCTGAGTTCCACGTTCACGACTCGTGTCGCCCGTTCCCGTCGGTTCCGAACGCAGAACTCGGAGATCCTGGGGTTACGACTCACGGGGCCTGGGCTTACGACTCGCGCGGGTGGGACTTACGACTCGCGGGGCGTGGATGTCGGACTCTCGGGTCAGAAGGTTTTCGACCAGCCCATGATCTCGGCGACGATGAAGGCCAGCACCAGGACGGTCAGGATCGAGACCAGGACCAGGGTGATGACCGGGCCGCGGCGCGACGGCATCGGCTGGGGGTGCGACAGGCCGGACGTCTGACCGGCGTCGGGCGGCGTCTCACCGGGCGGCACCCCGCCACCGGGCTCCAGGCCGGGGGTGCGCTCAGGCTCGGGGTGCGGCGGTGGTGCGCCGCCCGGCGTGCGGGACGTGTCGGGATCGGGCGGTGTGCCAGTCATACCGCCGTGGCTACCCCGCTCCGGCCGTGTGAACCACCACTCCGACGGGTAGTCCACCCGCATGAGCGGTGTCCAAGACGAGTTGCTGCGGACGTTGACCAAGGTGGCCAAGGCCCTGCGTGCGAAGGGCATCCCGTTCGCCCTGGCGGGCGGGTGCGCCGTGTACGCGAGGGGAGGCCCCGCGACCGAGCACGACGTGGACATCCTGGTGCGCGAGGAAGACGCCCAACCCGCGGTGAGCGCGCTCGTGGCGGAGGGCATGAGGGCCGCCACGCCGCCCGAGGACTGGTTGCTCAAGGTGTACGACGGTGACTCGTTGGTGGATCTCCTGTTTCGCCCGAACGAGATTCCGGTGACCGACGAGACGTTGTCCCGCGCCGAGGAGCTGGCGGTCGGTTCCGTGTCGCTGCCGGTGATGCCCGCGACCGAGGTGATGATCAGCAAGCTGCTCGTGCTCGACGGGCACCGGTGCGACTTCAGCGAGCTGCTGCCGTTCGCCCGCGCCCTGCGCGAGCAGATCGACTGGGAGAAGGTCAGGGAGGCGACGAAGCACTCGCCGTACGCCGAGGCGTTCCTGGTGCTCGTCGAACGCCTCGACCTCCTGCACACGACGACGTTGACCGGGAGCACGCGATGACCGCAGAACCCGAGCAGTACCTGTCGGCACGGCTGCGCCGCGCGCTGGCGGAGGACCCGCGCACGACGGAACAGGGTGTGCGGGTGACCGTGCGAGGTGACCACGTGATGCTCTCCGGGACCGTGGCGAGCGCCGATCGGCGCGAGGCCCTGGAGGCGGTGATCCACGACGTGGCACCCGAGTTGACCGTGTTCGACGACGTGAAGGTGGTGTCGGTCGACGCGCCGGCCGGCCGGGAGGAGCTGCGATGATCCGCATCGCCGCGGTGGGGGACGTGCACCTGGGCGAGGACGCGCGCGGCCGCATGAGGCCCGCGCTGGAGCAGTTGGGCGAGTGCGCCGACGTGCTGCTGCTGGCGGGTGACCTGACCCGGCACGGCACCGTCGAGGAGGCGCGGGTGGTGGCCGACGAGTTCACCGACCTGCCCGTGCCCGTGGTGGCCGTGCTGGGCAACCACGACCACCACGACGACAAGCCCGTCGAGGTGACGCGGGTCCTGCGCGACGCGGGCCTGCACGTGTTGGAGGGCGAGACGGCGACGTTCCGGGTGGACGGCCACTCGCTCGGCGTCGCCGGGGTGAAGGGCTTCGGCGGCGGGTTCGCCGGCAAGTGCGGCAGCGCGTTCGGCGAACCCGAGATGAAGGCGTTCATCAACCACACGACCGGCATCGCCGACTCGCTGCGGACTGCGCTGGACAGCCTCGACACCGACGTGAAGGTGGCGCTGACGCACTACGCGCCCGTGCCCGACACGCTGCGCGGCGAGCCGCCGGAGATCTACCCGTTCCTCGGCTCGTACCTGCTGGGCGAGGCGATCGACGCCACCGGCACGACCCTCGCCGTCCACGGCCACGCGCACTTCGGCACCGAGCACGGCATGACGCCGGGCGGCGTGCGGGTGCGGAACGTGGCACAACCCATCCTGCGGCAGGCATACACCGTCTACTGCGTGGAACCCGCCGTGGTGGAGGTGTAGATCGATGGAGGAAACCAGGACCGGAGGTCCGTCCGTGGTGTGGGCGGGTCCCGCCGACGCCCCGGCCGTGGTCGTGCTCGACCCGGCCGGCGTCGGGGTGCACGGCGACCTGCCCGCCACGTGGCGGCCGTTGACGGAGTACCTGCAGGTCATGTGGTGCCGACTGCCCGCGTCCGAGGCCGGCGAGGTGGACGAGGTGCTGCGCGAGTTCGAAGGTCGCGCCGTGCCGGTGCACGTCGTGGCGGGCGCGGCGGCGGGGGCTGAGGTGGGGGAGCTGGTGAAGCGGCACGACGGCCTCATCACCTCCGTCCAGACGTTCGCGGCCCCCGTGCCGCTCGGTCACCCGGAAGTGGTCCTGGAGGTGCTGCGGGAGCTGCTCGAGCACGGGGTGGAGCCGCCCGCGACGCCGACCGGCGACTCGGCGGCGCCGCAGAAGTCCCTGCTGGGTGACCCTGCGTCGACGTTGCGGCAGTCGGTGAGGGCGCTGTTCACTCGCCTGGCCGACAACTGAACGAGTGATGTCATAGGGCCCGCGGACCACCCGGTCCGCGGGCCCTCGACGTACGACGAGACGGCGGGACGCGACGACGAGGGGAGCGGGTACGACGGGGGCGGCACCGGGGGCGCGCGCGACGAGGCCCCGCGGACCGGGTGGTCCGCGGGGCCTCGAACGTCGTCTCGCCGTGCTCCTACCGCCGCACCGGCGCTACGCCACTTCCAGTGGCGGCCTGGGGGAGGGGATCGGCAGGGCCGACCCGCTCCGCCCCCGCGGGGGCGGGACCGCTCGGCCGATCATCGCAGCGGGTCGCCCGGACGGCCGCCGTCGGGCAGGTCGTGGCGCGTCTCCCCGGCCTGCGGGGGGCGTGCGACGTCACCTCGCCAGGCGCCGGTCTCGGCGCCGCGGCCCTCGATGAACTCCTTGAAGCGACCCAGGTCGCCGGACACGCGGTGCTCCACCACGCCCAGCGCGGAGCCGGCCTTCTCGACCAGGGTCTGGGGGTCGTACTGCATCTGCACGTGGACCCGGGTGTGCCGGTCGTCGATGCGGTGGAACGTCACCACGCCGCCCTGCGGCGGGCCGTCCACGGTGTGCCACGCGACCCGCTCGTCCGGGTGCTGCTCGGTGATCTCCGCGTCGAACTCGCGGGTAACGCCACCGATCTTGGTCACCCAGTGGGTGCGGGTGGGGGTCACCTGGGTGATGCTCTCCACACCCTCCATGAACCGCGGGAACGACTCGAACTGCGTCCACTGGTTGTACGCGGTCGTGACCGGGACCTCGACGTCCACGGACTTCTCGATCGTCGTCACTGTACTTGCACCCTCTCGTAGGGAAACGAGTTCGAGCACTGGTTACCCCCCACTCCCGGGTCCCACACATCGCCGGCCGGTACCACCGGTCGAGCGAGTAACGCTGAGTAGCGCTTCTCCGGAAAGCGTTTGGTTCGTTTCCCGCCGGCTAACTCTCCTCTGTGGACCAGTACCCCGACGCGGTTCTGTTCGATCGCGACGGCACGCTCATCGAGGACGTGCCCTACAACGGCGACCCGGCGAAGGTCGAGCCGATGTCCGGCGCGCGCGAAGTCCTGTGCCTGCTCCGGGCGCACGGCGTGCGCACGGGCGTGGTGAGCAACCAGTCCGGTGTCGGACGGGGCCTCATCACCGGCGAGCAGGTCGCCGCGGTCAACGCGCGCGTCGAGGTGCTGCTCGGCCGCTTCGGCACGTGGCAGGTCTGCCCGCACGCACCGGACGACGGGTGCTCGTGCCGCAAACCCTTGCCGGGCATGGTGATCCGGGCCTGTGGAGCGCTGGACGCCCGCCCGGAGCGCACCTACTTCATCGGCGACATCGAGGCGGACGTGAAGGCGGGCCTCGCGGCCGGCGTCACACCGATCATGGTGCCCACCCCCGTGACGCTGGCCGACGAGGTCGACCGCGCGCCGCACACCGCCCGGGACCTTCGCGGCGCGCTGGCGATGATCCTATGAGGACGATCGTGGCCCGGCTCGACAGCGACGGCGACGTGCTGCTCGCGGGGCCGGCGGTCCGGGCCGCCGCGCACGCGGGCGAGGTCGTGCTGCTGTGCGGGCACGCGGGCGCGCAGGCCGCCGAGCTGCTGCCGGGCGTCGACCGGGTCGTGCGCTGGGACTGCCCGTGGATCACCGCCCCCGCGCCCGAGGTGCGCGCGCCGGACATCGAGGGCGTCGTGGCCCTGCTCAAGGGGATCAGGGCCGACGTGGCCCTGATCCTCACCTCGTTCCACCAGAGCCCGCTGCCGCTCGCGCTGCTCCTCAGGCTCGCCGGCGTGCCGAGGATCGTCGCCCGCTCGACCGACTACCCCGGTTCCCTGCTGGACGTCCGGCTGCGCGACGACCCGGACGTCCCCGAGGCCGAACGCGCGCTGGAGGTCGCCCGCGCCGCCGGGTTCGAACTGCCGCCCGGCGACGACGGCCGGCTCGCCGTGACGACCCCGCCCGAGACCCCCGAGGTCGGCCCGTACGTGGTGCTGCACCCCGGCGCGTCCGTGCCCGCCCGCGCCTGGTCGCCCGACCGGTGCGCCCAGGCGGTCGCCGCCCTCGCCGCCGCCGGGCACCGGGTGCTGGTCACCGGCGGCCCCGGCGAGACCGGGCTGACCAGGCACGTCGCCGGCGAGCACGGCGTCGACCTGGGCGGGCGCACGACGTTCGCCGAACTCGCCGGGCTGCTGGCCGGCGCCGACGCCGTCGTGGTCGGCAACACCGGTCCCGCGCACCTGGCCGCCGCCGTCGGCACGCCGGTGGTGTCGCTGTTCTCGCCGGTCGTGCCCGCCGTGCGCTGGGCGCCGCACGGCCCGCACGTCCTGCTGGGCGACCAGCACGCCCCGTGCCGGGGCTCACGCGCTCGCGAGTGCCCGGTCGCCGGGCACCCGTGCCTGGACAGGGTGACGCCCGACCGGGTCGTCGCCGCCGTTTCCGACCTGGTGGGGGTGCGGACGTGAAGATCCTGCTGTGGCACGTGCACGGGTCCTGGACGAACGCGTTCGTCCAGGGCGGGCACGAGTACCTGATAGCCGCCCCGCCCAAGGGCATCGGCCTCGCCGGCCGCGACTGGCCCGCCGCGCGCGAGGTCGACGTCGCGGGCGCGGAGGCCGACGCCGCCGTGATCCAGCGGCCCGAGGAGGTCGGCTGGGTGCCGAGCGGCATCCCGCTCGTCTACCTGGAGCACAACACGCCGAAGCACCCCAACCAGGTGCACCCGCTGAAGGACTGGCCGGGCACGATCGTTCATGTCACGCACTTCAACGACCTCATGTGGGACTGCGGCGACACGCGCACCGTGGTGATCGAGCACGGCGTCGTCGACCCCGGCCACCGCTACACCGGCGACCTGGCCCGCGCGGCCGTCGTGGTCAACGAGCCGGTGCGCCGCGGGCGCGTGGTGGGCACCGACCTGCTGCCGCGGTTCGCCGAGGTCGCGCCGCTGGACGTGTACGGCATGGGCACGGAGAAGCTCGGCGACATGGGTCGCGGCGACCACGACCTCGACTCGCTGCACCGGGAGCTGGCCCGGCGGCGCGCCTACGTCCACCCCGTGCGGTGGACCTCGCTCGGCCTGTCGCTGATCGAGGCCATGCACCTGGGGATGCCGGTGGTGGCGCTGGCCTGCACGGAGGTGGTGCGCGCCGTGCCGCCGGACGCGGGCGTGGTGTCCACGGACGTGGACGAACTCGTGCGAGGCCTGCGGGAGCTGGTCGCGGACCCCGCGCTGGCCGTGCAGCGGGGCAAGCAGGCCAGGGAGTTCGCCCTGGCCCACTACGGGCTCGACGCGTTCCTGCGGGCCTGGGACCGGTTGTTGACAGGAGTGGGCGGATGAGGATCGCGATGGTGTCGGAGCACGCCAACCCCCTGGCCGCCCTGGGCGGTGTCGACGCGGGCGGGCAGAACGTGCACGTCGCCGCGTTGTCGGCGGGCCTGGTCGCGCTCGGGCACGACGTGGAGGTCTACACCCGCCGCGACGACCGGCGGCAGCCCGAGCGGGTGCGCACCGAGCAGGGGTACGACGTGGTGCACGTACCCGCCGGCCCGCCGCGCGCCGTGCCGAAGGACGAGCTGCTGCCGCACATGGGCGAGTTCGCCCGGTTCCTGGGGCAGCGGTGGGCCGCCGGGCGGCCCGACGTCGTGCACGCCCACTTCTGGATGTCCGGCCTGGCCTCGGTGCTCGCCGCGCGCGGGCTCGACGTGCCGGTCGTGCAGACCTACCACGCGCTGGGCACGGTGAAGCGCCGCCACCAGGGCGTCGGCGACACGAGCCCGGCGCAGCGGATCGGCACCGAGCGGATGATCGGCCGCGAGGTCGACCTCATCGCCGCGACCTGCGAGGACGAGGTGGCGGAGCTGGTGCGCATGGGCGTGCACCGGTCGAAGATCACCGTCATCCCGTGCGGGGTGGACCCGGTGCGGTTCCACCCCGAGGGGCCCAAGGCGCCCCGCAACCGGATGCACCGCGTGGTCACCGTCGGCCGGCTCGTGCCGCGCAAGGGCTTCGCCGACCTGATCACCGCGCTGCGCTCGCTGCCCGGCACCGAGCTGGTGGTGGCGGGCGGACCGGCCGACGTCACGTCCGACCCCGAGGCGCGCCGGCTGCTCGCCCACGCCGACCGGATGGGCGTGCGCGACCGGCTGCGGCTGGTCGGCCGGGTGTCGCGCGACGACATGCCCGCGCTGCTGCGCTCGGCCGACGCGGTGGCGTGCGTGCCGTGGTACGAGCCGTTCGGCATCGTGCCGCTGGAGGCCATGGCCTGCGGCGTGCCCGTGGTGGCGACCGCCGTGGGCGGCCTGACCGACACCGTCGTGCACAACGTGACGGGAGTGCTGGTGCCGCCGCGCGAGCCGCTGGCACTGGCCCGCGCGCTGCGCTCGCTGCTGGCCGACCGGGCTCGCCGCGAGGCGTACGGCATCGCGGGCAGCGACCGCGTCGCCGCCCGGTACTGCTGGGACCGCATCTCCGAGAGCGCCGGACGCGTCTACGAGCGGGCGACCGAGGGCCGGACGGGCACGGGCCGGGCAACCACCGGCCGGGCGTCCGCCGGCCGCGCCGTCGTCGTGGGAGGAACCCGATGAGCGTGGAAACGCACCTGGACGGACTCGCCCGGTCGCTGGCCGCGCTGCGCACCCAGGCGCCGAGGCTGACCCGCTGGGGCGGTGTCCTGGCGCGCCGGCTCGGCGACGGCGGGCGCCTGCTCGCCGCGGGCAACGGCGGGTCCGCCGCCGAGGCGCAGCACCTGACCGCCGAACTGGTCGGCCGGTTCCGCGACGACCGGCGGCCGTTCTCCGCCATCGCGCTGTGCGCGGAGACCTCCAGCGTCACCGCGATCGGCAACGACTACGGCTACGACCAGGTGTTCGCCCGGCAGGTCACCGCGCACGCCAGGCCGAACGACGTGGTGGTGCTGCTGTCCACCAGCGGGCGCAGCGCCAACCTGCTGGAGGCCGCCGCGGCGGGTCGGGAGGCGGGCGCCCACGTGTGGGCGATGACGGGGCCCGCGCCGAACCCGCTGGCCGACGCCGTGGACGAGGTGCTGGCGCTGCCCGGCGAGCCGGCGAACGTGCAGGAGGCGCAACTCGTCGCCGTGCACGCGCTGTGCGCGGCGTTCGAGGCCGCGCTGCCCTCCGGCCTGCGGAGCGCGTCGTGAAGCTGGCCGTCGTCGGCGACTGCCTGCTCGACGTGGACCTGGTCGGCACCGCCGAACGGCTCTGCCCGGACGCGCCCGCGCCCGTGCTGGACGTGTCCGACGAGCACGTGCGGCCCGGCGGCGCGGGGCTGGCGGCGGCCCTGGCCGCGCGCGACGGCCTGGACGTGGTGCTGGTCGGCGCGGTCGCCGACGACGCCGACGGGCACCGGTTGCGCGCCGCGCTGACCGACGTGCCCTCGGTGCTCGGCCCGACGGGCGTGGCCACCCCGGTCAAGACGAGGCTGCGCTGCGGCGGGCACTCGATCGCCCGCGTCGACCGGGGCGGCGGCCCAGGCGCGCCCCGCGTCACCGACGAGATGCTGGACGCGGTGCGCTCCGCCGACCTCGTGCTGGTCTCCGACTACGGACGCGGCCTGGTGCGCGACGAGCGGCTGCGCGGCGTGCTGGCGGGCGTGCCCGTGGTGTGGGACCCGCACCCGCGCGGCCCCGAACCGGTGCCCGGCGCGCGGCTCGTGACGCCCAACGCGGCCGAGGCCGCGGGGTTCAGCGGGCACGCCGACGCCGAGGACGCCGCCGCCGCGCTGCGCGGCCGGTGGCGGGCGCGGGCCGTCGTGGTGACGCGCGGCGCGGACGGAGCCCTGCTGCACGGCGGCGGCACCCCGGTGACCGTGCCCGCGCCGCGGGTGGCCGTGGCCGACCCGTGCGGCGCGGGGGACCGGTTCGCGGTGACCGCCGCCGCGCGGCTGATGGCGGGCGCGCCGCTGGACGAGGCGGTGGCGTCCGCGGTGACCGCCGCGGCGGACTTCCTGGCCCGGGGCGGGGCCGCCGGGTTCGCGGCGCGGGCGACCGTCCCGCGGGCGCGGGTCGGCGGCGCGGGGCCGTCGAGCGGCGTGTCCGCGGTGGACGCGGTGCGCGCCCGCGGCGGCGTCGTGGTCGCCACCGGCGGGTGCTTCGACCTGCTGCACGCGGGCCACGTGCGCACCCTGCGCGCCGCCCGGTCGCTGGGCGACTGCCTGGTCGTGTGCCTGAACTCCGACTCGTCGGTGCGCCGCCTCAAGGGCCCGGACCGGCCGGTCACCCTGGAGCAGGACCGGGTCGAGGTGCTGCGCGCGCTGGACTGCGTGGACGACGTGCTGGTGTTCGGGGAGGACACGCCGGAGCGCCTGCTCGCCGAACTCCGGCCGGACGTCTGGGTCAAGGGCGGCGACTACACCGCCGACTCGTTGCCGGAAGCCGACCTGGTGCGCGAGTGGGGCGGGCGCACGGTCGTCGTGCCCTACCACCGGGGTCGGTCGACCACCGAGATGCTGTCGAGGAGGGGCTGAATGCTGGGTCAGGTGCTGGTGACGGGCGGCGCGTCCGGGTTGGGCGCGGCCGTCGTGCACGCGGTGCACGAGTTGGGCGGCACGCCGCTGGTGCTGGACAAGGCCGCGCCGTCGTCGTCCGAGGTCGCCGACTTCGAGTCGGTGGACCTGTCGGACACGCGGGCGGCGGAACGCGCCGTGCGGGCCATCGCCGAGCGCAACGGCGGCCTGCGGGCCGTGGTCACCGCGGCGGGGACCGACGCGTGCGGCAAACTGGAGGACGTGCCCGCGAGCGACTGGGAGCGGGTGGTGATGGTCAACCTGCTCGGCACCGCCGCCGTGGTGCGCGCCGCGCTGCCGCTGCTCGGCGACGGCGGCCGGGTGGTGACCATCGCGTCCACCCTCGGCATCAAGGCGGTCGGCGACGCCACCGCGTACTGCGCCTCCAAGTTCGGCGTCGTCGGGTTCACCCGCGCGCTCGCCGCCGAGACCGCCGGGCGGGTCGGCGTGACGCTGGTGATCCCCGGCGGCATGCGCACGAAGTTCTTCGACGACCGCGAGGAGCAGTACCGGCCGCCGGACGACAGCAAGCTCAACCCGCCCGAGCGGGTGGCCGACGCCATCGTGTTCGCGCTGCGCCAACCCGAGGGCTGCGAGGTCCGCGAACTGGTCGTCGCGCACGCCGAGGAGGGTTCGTGGCCGTAGCGTCCCGGCTGGACACCGGCCGGGCGTTCGCCCGCGTGCTGCTGCCGACGCAGACCGGCGGCGCCATCGTGCGCCGGCCCGCGGCGATGGCGCTCGCGGAGACCGTCCAGGCCGACGCCGGGGCCATCGGCCTCCTGCGGCGGTTCCGGTCCCGCTACGGGCCGGAACCGCTTCGCCTGCGGGTGACCGGGCGCAGCCTCGCGCTGCTGCTCGACCCGGACGACGTGACGCGCCTGCTGGACCGGTCGCCGTCGCCGCTCTCCCCCGCCACGCGGGAGAAGCGGGCGGCGCCGGCGCACTTCCAGCCGCACGGCGTGCTGATCTCGACCGGTGCGGAACGGGCCCGGCTGCGCGCCTTCGACGAGGAGGTGCTGCGGCCCGGGCGCGTCGACGTGCCCGGCATCGTCACCGACGAGGCCGGGCTGCTGCTGCGCCACGTGCACCCCACGGGCGGGCTGACCTGGACGCGTTCGCCAGGGTGTGGTGGCGGATCGTGCTCGGCTCGTTCGCCCGCGAGGACACCGGGCTGACCGACCTGCTCACATCCCCGCGCGGTGACGCGGACTGGGCCTACCCGCACCCCCGGCGCACCCGCCTGCGCGAGCGGTTCGAGCGGCGGCTGCGGGTGCACCTGGAGCGCGGCGAACCCGGCAGCCTCGCGGGCGCCGCGCCCGCCGACGAACTGCCGGGGCAGGTGCCGCACTGGCTGTTCGCGTTCGACGCGGCGGGCACCGTGACCATGCGCGCGCTCGCGGTCGGCGGCTCCGACGCGGCCGGCGTGCAGGAGTCCGCGCGGCTGTGGCCGACCACGCCGATGATCCTGCGCGAGTCGACCGAGCCGACCTCGTGGCACGGCACGTGGCTGCCGGAGCGCACCACGTTCGCCGTGTTCACGCCGTTCTTCCACCGCGACCCCGAGCGCCTGCCGTTCGCCGACCGGTACGCCCCGGGGATCCGGCCCGCGGGCGGACCCGGTCTGGTGCCGTTCAGCGGCGGTCCGGGCGCGTGCCCCGGGCGGGACCTGGTGCTGGTGGCGGCGGGCACGATGCTCGACGCGCTGCGCGAGCACCTGGCCGTGCCCGTGCTCCGCGGGCCGCTGCCCGCGACCCTGGATCACTTCGGATTGTCGTTCACCACCCGTCAGTAGGAGTGGTTAACCTTGTCGGGTGATGGGTACGTGGTCGCCGTGAGTCAGGCAGAGGATTCCCACCAGCGAAGACTCGCCCGCAACCTCAACGAGCTGTTGCAGGAGTTGCGGGTGGCGCAGGCAGGCGTGCAGATCCTGTTCGGGTTCCTGCTGTCCATCGCGTTCACCGACCGGTACGCCCACGCGGACAACTACGTCCGCGTGACTCACCTCGTCACGATCCTGTTCGCCGCCCTGTCGATAGCGCTGCTCACGGCCCCGGCCGCCTGGCACCGCATCCTCTTCCGCCGGGGCAGGCGCGAGGACGTCATCGAGGTCGCGAACCGCTTCGCCATCTGGGGCCTGGCCAACCTGGCGGTCGCCATGACCGGCACCGTGCTGCTGCTCGCCGAGGTCGTCGTCGGCGGCCCGTGGGCGATCGTCCTGGGCGCCTTCGCGGCCCTCCTCTTCGGCACCCTGTGGTTCGCCCTCCCGATCCGGGAGCGCAACCGCGACTCGACCGACGAGGACGACGAGCCCGAGGACGAAGAGGACCGCAGCGAGTGAGTCCCGGTCGCGGGCCCGAGGGGCCCGCGACCGGGACGACGGCCGTCACGGGCGCAGGAGCACCTTGATGGCGTTGTCCTGCTTCTTCTGGAAGATCTCGTACGCGTGCGGCGCCTCCTCCAGCGGCATGTGGTGGGTGGCGAAGGTGTCCACGCCCAGCGGGTCGTCGTCGGTCAGCAGGGGCAGGATCTCCGGCACCCAGCGCCACACGTTGGCCTGGCCCATCCGCAGCTGCACCTGCTTGTCGAACAGGGTCAGCATCGGCAGCGGGTCCGCCATGCCGCCGTACACACCGGACAGCGAGATCGTGCCGCCCCGCCGGACGATCTCGATGGCCAGCCGCAGCGCGTGCAGCCGGTCCACGCCCGCGGTCGTCATGAACCTCGCCGCGATGGCGTCCGGCAGCAGCCCCATCGCCTGGTGGGCGAGCTTCGCCACCGGCGCGCCGTGCGCCTCCATGCCCACCGCGTCGACCACGGCGTCCGGGCCGCGCCCGCCGGTCAGCTCGCGGATGTGGTCGACCAGGTGGCTGTCGCGCACGTTCAGCACGGTCACGCCGTGCGCGCGCGCCCGCTCCATCCGCTCGGGCACCAGGTCGACGCCGATGACGGTGCCGACGCCCCGGTGCTGGGCGATGCGCGTGGCCATGTCGCCGATCGGCCCCAGGCCGAGCACGACCAGCGAGTCCTTCGCGTCCGCGTACTCCACGGCCTGCCACGCGGTGGGCAGCACGTCGGAGAGGTACACGAACCGGTCGTCCGGCGGACCGTCCGGCACCTTGATCGGCAGCGTGTTGCCGAACGGCACCCGCAGGTACTCGGCCTGCCCGCCCGGCACCTGCCCGTACAGCTTGGTGTAGCCGAACAGGGCCGCGCCCGAGCCGTGCTCGCGGACCTGCGTCGTCTCGCACTGCGACTGCAACCCCTGGGCGCACATGAAGCACGTGCCGCACGAGACGTTGAACGGGATCACCACCCGGTCGCCCGGCTTCACCTCGGTCACGTCGGCGCCCACCTGCTCGACCACGCCCATCGGCTCGTGGCCCAGGATGTCGCCGGCGTCGATGAACGGGCCCATCACCTCGTACAGGTGCAGGTCGGAACCGCACAACCCGGTGGAGGTGATCCGCACGATCACGTCGGTGGGGTCCTTCAGGATCGGGTCGGGCACGCTCTCCACGCGCACGTCCCGCTTGCCGTGCCAGGTGACGGCCTTCATGGAAGCTCCTCTCGACCTGATGTGGTCACCCGGAGGCGTTCCCTGCACGGCGTATGGCAAACCCGGACGGGGGTATCCGCGCGGCCATGAACGCACCTCTTCCCCAGGACCGGGCCGGCGCGCCGCTGCGCGCCGTGGTGACCGGCTCCGACTCCGGTATCGGCAAGGCGATCGCGGTGGCCCTCGCGGGCGGCGGCGCGGACGTCGGCATCACGTTCCACGAGGACGCCGAGGGCGCCGAGGACACCGCCGCGCAGGTGCGCGAGCGGGGCGTGCGGGCGGCCGTGCGGCGGCTCGACCTGACCGACCTGCCCACCGCGGCGGCGGTCGTCGACGAGCTGGCCGAGGAGCTGGGCGGCATCGACGTGCTGGTGAACTGCGCCGGCACCGGCAGCTCGCAGAAGGCGCTGGACATGGACTTCGACACGTGGCGCTCGGTGCTGTCGGTCGACCTCGACGGCGCGTTCCTGTGCTCCCGGCGCGCCGCCCGGCGCATGGTCGAGGCCGGTCGGGGCGGCCGGATCATCAACATCACGTCCGTGCACGAGCACCAGCCGAAGGTGGGCGCGGCGCCGTACTGCGCGGCGAAGGCCGGCCTCGGCGCGCTGACGAAGGTGCTGGCGCTGGAGCTGTCCGAGCACGCCATCACGGTGAACTCGGTGGCACCCGGCGAGATCTCCACCCCGATGACCGGCCAGGAGGACGCTGACCCGCGCGAGGAGCCGCGGCCCGGCGTGCCGCTGGGGCGCCCCGGCCACGCGGCGGAGGTCGCGGCGGTGGTGGCCTTCCTGGCCACCCCGGCGGCCGGCTACGTGACCGGGGCGTCGTTCGTGGTGGACGGCGGCATGACGCTGATGGGCCCGCAGGCCAGCCGGCTGCTCGCCGACCACGGGTGGCGCACGCCCTAGGAACGCGCCTTCGCCGTCTTGCGGTCGTTGGCCTTCTGCAGCGCCTCGACCAGCTCCTGCTTGGTCATGGTCGACCGGCCCGGCACGTCCAGCCGCTTGGCCAGCTCGTACAGGTGGGCCTTGCCGGCGTTGGCGTCCACGCCGCCCGCGGTCTTCCCCCGCTTCGGGGTGCCGCGGGCGGCCTGCTCGTCCGAGGGGCCCTTCTCGGCCTTCGGCTCCCAGTGGTCGCCGACCTTCTCGAAGGAGTGCTTGAGCGCGGAGAACGCGGTGCGGTGCGCCCGCTCGCCCTCGCCGTAGGTCTCCACCGCCGAGTCGTGCGCCTTGATCCAGGTCCGCTGCGCCTTCTTCGGCGAGCGGGCGACGGTGCCGGGCAGCTCCCGACGTCCGGGCATGGCTCCTCCTCGCAAGTGGTTTCTCTTGCACCCCACGGGTACCCCGCTCCCATGACGGACATGCGCGTGCCGACCCTCGATGTCCACAGCCCGCTCGACGGCCGGTTGGTCGGCCGCCCGCTCGCCGCGACGGACGAGGACGCCGCCGGGGCCGTGCGCACCGCCCGCGAGGCGCAGCCCGGGTGGGCCGCCACGCCCGCCGCCGACCGGGGCGCCGCGCTCCGGGCCGCCGCGCGCGCCGTGCGGGACGCCGCCGACGACCTGGCCGCCGCCGTGCAGGCCGAGACCGGCCGCCCGTTCGCCTCCGCGCGCGAGGGCGTGCTCGCCGGGGCGTCCACACTGGAGCAGTACGCCGAGCTGGGACCGGTCCACCGGGGACGGTCGCTGCTCGGCGGGCACGACGCCACCGACCTGATGGTGCCCGGACCGCGCGGCGTGGTGGTGGCGCTGACACCGTGGAACGACCCGGTCGCGGTGGCCTGCGGCCTGCTCGGCGCGGCCCTGGTGACCGGCAACGCCGTCGTGCACAAGCCCAGCGAGCGCTGCCCGCACACCGGCGCGCTGCTCGCCGAGCTGATGGTCCAGCACTTCCCGCCCGGCGTGCTGCAGGGCCTCACCGGCGCGGGCGAGCTGGGCGCGGCGCTCGCCGCCTCGCCCGACGTCGACGTCGTCGCCCACGTCGGCGGCACCGCGACCGGCCGGTCCATCGCCGCCGCCTGCGCCGCGACCGGCGCGAAGGCGCTGCTGGAGAACGGCGGCAACGACCCGCTGGTCGTCGACGCGGACGTGGACCCGGCGTGGGCGGCGGCGCAGGCGGCGCTCGGCGGGTTCACCAACGCGGGCCAGCTGTGCACCTCCGTGGAACGCGTGTTCGTGCACCAGGACGTCGCGGAGGCGTTCCTGGAGGCGCTGTGCGACGAGGCCCGTCGCTGGAACGCCGACCCGCAGCCGCTGGTGGACCGCGCGCACCGCGACCACGTGCACGCGCACGTCGCCGAGGCCGTCGCCGACGGCGCGCGACCGCTCGTGGGCGGCGAGGTGCCCGACGGCGACGGCGCGTTCTACCCGGCGACCGTGCTGGCCGGCTGCACGCCCGGCATGCGCGTGATGCGGGAGGAGACGTTCGGGCCGGTGGTCCCGGTGCGCGTGGTGCCGTCGTTCGAGCAGGGCCTCGCGGAGGCGTGCGCGGACGAGCACGGCCTGGCCGCGACCGTGCTGACCGGGTCGATGGCCAACGCGCAGCGGGCGTGGCGGGCGCTGCCCGTGGGCACGGTGAAGGTCAACGCCGTGTTCGGCGGCGCGCCCGGAGGCGCCGCGCAACCCCGCGGCGCCTCCGGCACCGGCTTCGGCTACGGCCCCGAGCTGCTCGACGAGATGACCACGGTCAAGGTCGTGCACCTCGGCCAGGCGCAGCTCAGGGACTAGATCCAGCCCTCGTCCCAGGCCAGCCGGGCCGCCTCGTAGCGGGTGCTCACGCCCAGCTTCGTCATCGCCGACGACAGGTAGTTGCGCACCGTCCCGGACGCCAGGTGCGCCTCGGCGGCGATGGCCGCGACCGTGCCGCCGCCCAGCGCGTGCCGCAGCACGTCCAGCTCGCGCGCGGTGAGCGGGCACGTGCCCTCGGTCAGCGCGGCGGCGGCGATCTCGGAGTCCACGTACCGGCGACCCGCGTGCACGTCCCGCAGGATCGACGCGAGCTGCGCGGCGGGCGTCGTCTTCGGCACGAACCCACGCACACCCGCGCTCAACGCCCGCCGCAGCACACCCGGCCGGGCGTGCCGGGTCACGATCACCACCGCCACGCCGTCCAGCGACCGCACCGCCTCGGCGGCCAGCACCCCGTCCAGGCGGGGCATCTCCAGGTCGAGCACCGCGATGTCCGGCCGGTGCTCGCGCACCGCCGCCACCGCCGCCTCCCCGTCGCTGGCCTGCGCCACGACCGCGATGTCGTCCTCCAGCTCCAGCAGCGCGGCCAGCGCGCCCCGGATCAGGTCCTCGTCGTCGGCGAGCACCACCCGGATCACCGGCCGACCCCCGCTGTGCCGACCAGCTCGAACGCGTCGCCGGCGCTGTCGGCCTCGACCCGACCGCCGACCGCCGCGAACCGCTCCCGCAGGCCCGCCAGCCCGGCGCCCGGCTCGCCCACCTCGTCCGGCCGCACCCCGTCGTTGCGCACCCGCACGCGCGTCCGGCCGTCCTCCACGGTGATCGCCACGTCGCAGCGCCGGGCCCGGCTGTGCCGCAGCACGTTCGTCGTGCCCTCCCGCACCAGCGCGCCGAACAGCGGCTGGAGCGGCGGCGGCACGTCGGCCGCGTTGCCGTCCACGGCCGTCTCGATGCCCGCCGCGCGCAGCACGCCCACCGCGTTCGCGATCTCCAACCCGAGGCTGGCCCGCCGGTAACCCTGCACCACGTCGCGCGTCTCGCGCAGCGCCGTGCGCGCCAGCTCCGCCACCTCGCCCGCGTGCTGCCGCGCAAGGTCGTCGTCGCGGCCGACGAGCCGCTGCGCCAGCTCGCCCTTCAGCGCGATGGCCTGGAGGTGGTGGCCCTGGATGTCGTGCAGGTCGGCGGCGAACCGCAGCCGCTCCTCGGCCACCGCCAGCGCCTCGGCCGTCCGCCTCGCCTGCTCCAGCTGCTGCGCCAGGTCCCAGACCCACAGCTGCGCCAGGTCCGCGAACACCAGCGTCACGATCATGACGACGGCCAGCACCACCGCCGGCGTGCGGTCCTCGCCGCCGAGCACCGCGCCCGCGACGATCGTGGCGACGCCCGCCAGGACCACGACCGGCCACCGGGTCCGCGCCGGCAGCGTCGCCGCGACGTGCGCGATCACCAGGCCGGGCAGCATGGCCCAGCCGATGAGGAACCCGCCGCTGCTCGCCATCACCGACCACGCCGCCAGCGCCACCGCGAACGTCGCCGTGTGCTCCCACAGCCGCGGCTCGCCACGGCCCAGGCCGCTCATCGCCTGGTGCAGGTAGCGGGTGTGCTGCACCACGACGATCACCACGGCCAGCGCCAGCAGCAGGGACTTGACCAGGCCGTGGCGCCCCTGGAGGAGGTCCAGGCCGGTGCCGAGGGCGACGAGCACGCCGCCCGCCACCACCGAGTACCACGTGTAGCGCCGCAGGCGGCGCAGAGCAGTCACGGTGCGAATGTACGAGCCGCCGCACACGGCTGTCTGCTGACATCTGTCACAGGGGTCCGTGCGCCGCGGCACTACTGGCCGGCGGCGACGCCGACGAGCATGGTCGCCATGAGGAACACCGTGATCGACGTGACCGGCCTGCGGTGCCGCTACGGCGACTTCGAAGCCGTCCGGGGGGTCGACTTCGAGGTCGTCCAGGGCGAGCTGTTCGCGCTCCTCGGCACCAACGGGGCGGGCAAGACCACGACCATGGAGGCGCTGGAAGGGCTGCGCGCGCCGTCGGCGGGCACCGTGCGGGTGCTCGGCGGCGACCCGGTCCGCGACCGCGCGGCGCTGCGGCGGCGCACCGGGATCATGCTCCAGGACAGCGGCTTCCCGGCCGACCTGACCCCGGCCGAGCTGGTGGCGATGTGGGGTGCGGTGAGCGGTCGCCGGGCGGGGGAGGACGTGCTGGAGCGCCTCGACCTGGCGCACCGGCGCGACGTGCGGGTCAAGCAGCTCTCCGGCGGCGAGCGCCGCAGGCTCGACCTGGCCCTCGCCGTCCTCGGCCGGCCGGAGCTGCTGTTCCTCGACGAGCCCACCACGGGCCTGGACCCGGAGTCGCGCCGGCGCACGTGGGACGTGGTGCGCGGGCTGCTCGCCGACGGCACGACGGTCGTGCTGACCACCCACTACCTGGAAGAGGCCGAGACCCTCGCGCACCGGCTGGCGATCATGCACGAGGGCGTGGTAGCGGTGTCCGGCACGGTCGAGGAGGTGTTGGCCGCGCACCCGGCGCGGATCGCGTTCGACCTGCCCGGCGACCTCGACGTGGACGTCCTGCCGATGCTGGCGGGCGACGTGCTGCACCGGCCGTCCGGGCGGGTCGAGGTGCGCACCCCGGAACTCCAGGACGACCTGGCCGCGCTGCTGGCGTGGGCGACGTCGACCGGCCTCCGCCTGGGCCGCATCCGCGCCCACCACGCGTCCCTCGAGGACGTCTTCCACACCGCCCGCACGACCGCAGGAGCCTCGGCATGACCCCCACCGCGACCTCCCCGCCGGCCACGATCACCCCGCTCGGCACGATCACCGCACTGGGCGTGGCCGAGCTGAAGCTGCTGCTGCGCAACCGCACCGCCGCCACCCTGGCGTTCCTGCTCCCCCTGGCCGGCGGCGTCTACTTCGCCCTGGTGCTCCCCGGCGACGGCGGCTGGGCGGCGGCCATCACGTTCCAGCTGCTGTTCACCCTCGGGTTCACCGTCTACCTCACGGCGACCACTGCCCTGACCGCCCGCCGACAGGACCTGTACCTCAAGCGGCTGCGCACCGGCGCCGCGTCCGACGCCGTCGTGCTCACCGGGCTCCTGCTGCCGGTCGTCCTGCTGGCCGTGGCGCAGACCGCCCTGCTGCTGGGCATCAGCTTCGCGGCGGGCGCGCCGTGGCCCGAGCGCCCCGGCCTGTTCCTGCTCGCGGTCGGCGGCGGCGCGGCGATGTCGTGCGTGGCCGGCGTGCTGACCAGCGGCGTGACGTCCACGGCGGAGATGGCCCAGCTCACCACGGGCCCCTACTTCATCGCCCTGGTGTTCGGCAGCATGGTCGCCACGGCGGGCGAGGTGGACGACTGGGTCGCCTTCGTGCCGGGCGGGGCCATCGGCCTCCTGGTCCGCGCGGCCTGGGGAGGCCCGACCACGCAGGTCACCCTCGCCGTCCTCTCCCTGGCCCTCTGGACGGCCGCCGCCTACGCCGCCTCGACCCGCCTCTTCCGCTGGGACCCCCGCACCTGACCCCGAACACCCCCGACCCGGCGAGTCGTAAGCCCGAGCCGGGTGAGTCGTACGTTCGGGACCCCTGTGTTCCTCACTCGCCAGTAAAGAACTCAACAGGTTTGAACGTACGACTCGCCAGGCCTCGACGTACGACTCGCCCGGCTCGGGCTTACGACTCGCCGGGTCAGGGGGTGGGGCGGCCCAGGGGGACCAGGTGGAAGCCCGCTTCGGTCACCTTGGCGGGCGGGAGGAGGTTGCGGGTGTCCACGACGGACCTCCCGGTCATGGCGTCCGCCATGACCTCCCAGTCCAGGTCGGCGAACTCCGGCCACTCGGTCAGGATGACCAGGCCGTCGGCGTCCCGGGCGGCCGCCTCGGCCGAGGGCAGCACGCGCACCGGGCCGCAGTCCGCCGACACGCACGGGTCGTAGCCCGTGAGGACGGCCCCCTCCGCGGCGAGGAGGGTGGCGGTGGCCAGGGCGGGGGAGTCGCGCAGGTCGTCCGTGCCCGCCTTGAACGTCAGGCCGAGGAGGGCCAACCTGGCGCCGCGCAGCGGACCGACCGCGTCGCGCACCAGCCCGACCACGCGGTGCGCCTGGGCGTGGTTGGTGTCGATGGTGGCGCGCAGCAGGGGGAAGTCGACGTCCAGCGACTCCGCGGTGGACAGCAGGGCACGGGTGTCCTTCGGGAAGCACGAACCGCCCCAGCCCGGACCGGGGGACAGGAACGCGCCGCCGATCCGGTCGTCGAGCGACATGCCCTCGGTCACGTCGGAGACGTCCGCGCCGACGCGTTCGCACAGCTCGGCCAGGCTGTTCACGTACGACAGCTTCATCGCCAGGAAGCAGTTGCTGGCGTACTTCACCAGCTCGGCGCTCGCGCTGTCGGTCACGATCGCCGGCGCACCGGTCCCCGCGTACAGCTCGGCCACCCGCACCGCCGCCTCGCGCCCCGCCGCCCCGCGCGGACCCGGCGCGCCGACCACGACCCGCTGCGGGCGCAGGAAGTCGTCCACGGCGTGCCCCTCGCGCAGGAACTCCGGGTTGGCCACCACTGGCCGGTCGATCACCGCCGCCACCCGCCCGGTGGTCCCGGCGGGCACGGTCGACTTGATCACGATCACGCAGTCGGGCCCGACGACGCCGCGCGCCTCGTCGAGGACGGCGTCCACGAACGTCAGGTCGGCCGCCCCGTCCGGCCCGGTGGGCGTGGGCACGCACACGAACACGAAGTCCACGTCGGCCAGCGCGGCCCGGTTGCCGAGCACGAACCGCAGCCGCCCCGAGCCCAGCCCCTCGGCGACCAGCTCGGCCAACCGGGGCTCGTGCGCGCCGACCGTGGCCCGCGACAACGCCGACACCTTCGCCTCGTCCACGTCGGCGCACACCACGGTGTGCCCGAGCCGGGCGAAGCAGGTCGCCGTGGTCAACCCGACATAGCCCGCGCCGATGACTCCGATCCTGGCCACGGTCCACCTCCCAGCAGTGCGTGTGCGGCGGACAGGACGTCTCCCACGCCGATCTTCAGCAGCCCGGGGTCGGGCCGGTCGGCGAACGTGTCACCGGTCGTGCCGCGCCACAGCACGCGGTGCGGCCCCGACCGCGGCCCCCACAGGGCGGGCGGCACGGGTCCGAACAGCACGACCGACGGCGTGCGGTAGGCGGTGGCGACGTGCGCCACGCCCGTGTCGCCGCACACCACGAGCTTCGCGCCCGCCACGAGGTCCAGCAGGCCGCCGAGGTCGCCGATCCGGCTGTGCCCCCGGCCCACCGCCCGCACCAGGGCGGCCTCGGCCGGACTGCCGGTCACCACGACGCCCGGCCCCAGCTCCCGGACGACGGCCGCGTACCGGGCGGCGGGCCACCGGCGCGACCCGTGCGACGCGCCGGGGTGCACGACGATCGCCCCGTTGCGCGGGCGCGGGGGCAGGTGCAGGTCGTCGGGGTCGCACGGGATGTCGAACTGGGCGAGCAGCCGGCACCACCGCACCACCTCGTGCTGCCGCTCGGCCCACGGCACGTGCGCGCCGTGCGTGATGAGCCGCTCGGGGCGGGTCGCGCGCAGCAGCTCCGTGCTCTGCGGCCCGCGCCCGTGCAGGTTCACGGCCAGGTCGGGCGACTCGTAGTCGATCGGCACGAGCCCCTCGGTCGGCAGCAGCGCGTCGACCGCGTCGATCCGGGCCACGGCCTCCGCGAGCCACCCCGGCGCGGCCAGCGTGATCTCCGCGTCGGGGTGCGCCCGCCGCAGCCCGCGCAGCGCCGGCACGGCCGTCAGCAGGTCGCCGAGGCCGAGGGCGCGCAGCACGAGGATCCTCACCGCGACACCGCCTTGGACCGGGCGACGGCCGCCAGTGGGTCCGGCCGCACGGGTGCGGCGCCGCGGTGCCGCACCTCGCCCCGCACCCGGTGCAGGCAGGCGGCGGGCGGGATGGCCGCGCTCGTCACGACCATCCGGGCCACCTCGTCGGCGGTGCGCGGACCGGGCGCGATGCGCTCGACGGCGAACTTCGCGGTCAGCCCCGCCCACGCCGTGCCCAGCACGGCGGCGACCACGCGCTTCCCGAGCAGCCCGCACAGGACGGCCAGCAGCCCCGCGCCGGTGGTCACCGCGTGTCGGCGCAGCAGCCCGGGCGCACCGCCGATGCCCTCCCGCCAGCCGGGGCCGAGCAGCCGCCGCATCAGGGCGTCGTCGGCGTTGCCGCGCTGCTGGCGCAGGCTGGCCAGGAAGTCCGACTCGCGCACCGGGTGCACGGTGACCCGCTCGCCGGTGACGATCCGGTAGCCGTGCCGCTGCACGCGCAGCGCCAGTTCGGCGTCCTCCCGGTAGGCGCGCGGGAACCGCTCGTCGAAGCCGCCCGCGTGGGTGAGCGCCGCCCTCCGGTAGGCCATGTCCGCGGTGATCCAGCGCGCCGTGGCCAGCCCGGCCGTGCCGCGCTCCCAGTCGGTGGGCCTGCGGTCCTCGGGCAGCGGCACGCTGATCCGCGCCTGCGACGCCCCTACGTCGAGCCCCAGGTCCTCCAGGTCGGCGACCAGGCGGGCCTTCCAGTCGCGGGCGGGCAGCACGTCGTCGTCCAGGAACGCCACCCACTCGCAGCACGCGGCGCGCCAGCCGGCGTTGCGGGCGGCGGCCGGGCCGCGTCCGCCGGTGCGCAGCAGCCGGGCGCCGTGCGTGGGCGGCAGCGGACCCGGTTCGGGCCGGTCGTCCACCACGATCACCTCGCGCGGCGGCGGGCCCGAGCCGTGCTCCAGCGCGTCCAGCACCCTGGTCAGGCTCGCCCGGCCCATCGTCGGGATGACGACCGCGTAGTCGACGCTCATCGCCGCACCACGAACGGTCCGATGGCCAGCAGGTCGACCGGCGCCGAACCGAAGCACTCCAGCGCGTCGCGCGGGTCGTCGACCATCGGCCGCCCCGCCGTGTTCAGGCTGGTGTTCACCACCACGGGCACGCCGGTGCGCCGGTCGAACTCGGTGAGCACGCGCGCCATCAGCGGCTCGGTCGCCGGGTCCACGGTCTGCACGCGCGCCGTGCCGTCCACGTGCACCACGGCCGGGATGCGGTGCTTCCACTCCTCCGCCACGTCGTGCACGAACAACATGTAGGGGCTGGGGAACGGCCCGCGCGAGAACAGCTCCTCCGCCCGGTCGGCGAGCACCATCGGCGCGATGGGCCGGAACTGCTCGCGGCCCTTGACCTCGTTGAGGCGGGCCAGGTTCTCGGCCCGGCCGGGGTGCGCGAGCAGCGACCGGCGGCCCAGCGCGCGCGGCCCGTACTCGCTGCGCCCCTGGAACCAGGCGACCACCTGGTCGTCGGCCAGCGCCTCGGCCGCGGCGACCGCCACGTCCTCCGGCTCCTCGTAGGTGATCTTGGCGTTGTCCAGGTACTCGCGGATCTCGTCGTCGGTCCACGACCGGCCCAGGTCCGCGCCGGGCATCGGGGCGGCCGGCTCGCCGGAGTCGGCCGCGACCGACAGGGCCGCGCCCAGCGCCGTGCCCGAGTCGCCCGCCGCGGGCTGCACCCACACCTCGTCGAACGGCCCCTCGGCGAAGATGCGGGTGTTGGCCACGCAGTTCAGCGCCACGCCGCCCGCCATCGCCAGCCGCTTCTGCCCGGTGCGCTCGTGCAGCCAGCGCACCAGGTCGAGCAGCACCTCCTCGACCCGCACCTGCACGCTGGCCGCCAGCTCGGCGTGCTCGCGGGTCATCTCCTCGTGCGGCTCGCGCTTCTTGGCCAGCGTGGACCAGTTCAGCGGCATCACCGCGAACCCGCCGTCGTCCGTGGCGTACACGTGCTCGCGCAGCAGGTCGAGGTGCGCGGGCTTGGCGTAGGAGGCCAGCGCCATCACCTTGTACTCGTCGCTGGAGCGCAGGAACCCCAGGTGTTCGGTCAGGTCCTCGTAGAACAGGCCCAGCGAGTGCGGCAGGTGCTGGGCGGCCAGCGTCTCCAACCGGTGCTCCCGGTAGCTGCCCGCCAGGTGCGAGCGGCACTCGCCGCGACCGTCGTTGACCAGCACCGCGCAGTCGCCCGCGAACGGCGCGGCCAGCGCCGCCGACGCGGCGTGCGCCACGTGGTGCGGCACGAACCGCACGATCGCCGGGTCCAGGCCGGGCAGCGCGGTGGCCAGGAAGCGCGGCGCGCGGCGGGCGTACTCGGTGCGCAGGTCCTCCCACGGCACGTCGCTCGGCTCCACCAGGTCCGGGTCGTACGAGTACGCCACCGCGTCCAGGTCCGCCGGCGTGAGGCCGGCGCGCTCCAGGCACCAGCGGGCGGCCTGTTCGGGCTGCTCCCAGGCGGAGAACGGCACGGGCCGCTTGCCGTGCTTCCGCCGTGAGAACCGCTCCTCCTCCGCGGCGGCGACCACCTTCCCGTCGACCACGAGGGCCGCGGCGGGGTCGTGGAAGACCGCGTTGATGCCGAGCACGCGCACGGAGTTCCCCTTTCGTTCCAGTCCGGAGTGGTCGTGGGTGGGGTGCTACCCGACGAGGTGCCGGTCGAACGACCGCCGCAGCCCCTCGTCCAGCGGGATCTCGGGCTGCCAGCCGAGCAGTTCGCGGGCCAGCGTGATGTCGGGGCGGCGGCGGCGCGGGTCGTCGGCCATCGGCTCGACGTGCCGGACCTCGGAGTCGCTGCCGGTGATCGCGATGATCCGGTGGGCCACCTCCAGCACGGTGACCTCCTCCGGGTTGCCCAGGTTCACCGGGCCCGCGTGGTCGGCGTCGGCCATCGAGAGCAAGCCGCGCACCAGGTCGTCCACGTGGCACAGCGACCGGGTCTGCGAGCCGTCGCCGTGCACGGTCAGCGGCTCGCCGGCCAAGGCCTGCCGGAAGAACGTCGGCACCATCCGGCCGTCGTGCGGGCGCATCCGCGAGCCGTAGGTGTTGAAGATCCGCACGATGCCCGCGTCGGTCCCGTGCTCGCGGAGGAACGCGCTGGTCAGCGCTTCACCGAACCGCTTGGCCTCGTCGTAGGTGCTGCGCGGGCCGATCGGGTTGACGTTGCCCCAGTACGTCTCGCGCTGCGGGTGCTCCAGCGGGTCCCCGTACACCTCGCTGGTGGAGGCGACCACGATCCGCGCGCCCTTGCGCTGCGCCAGCTCCAGGGCGTGCAGCGTGCCGAAACCGCCGGTCTTGAGCGTCCCGATCGGATCGCGCAGGTAGTCGGCGGGCGACGCCGGGCACGCCAGGTGCAGGACCAGGTCGACGTCGCCGAGCAGGTCCAGCGGCCGGGCCACGTCCATCACCGCGACGCCCAGGCGCGGGTCGTCGTCGGGCAGGTTGTCCAACGACCCGGTCGAGAAGTCGTCCACGCACACGACCCGCGTGCCGCGCTTGAGCAGCGCCTCGCACACGTGCGACCCGAGGAACCCGGCCCCGCCCGTCACCACCGCGCGTTCGAATGCCATGCGCTTGGCCTACCCGGGAGAAGCGGCGGTAACCACCGGGTTCTCGGACAGCACCCGCAGGTGTCGGCATCGGCGCAGGTGAACGCGGTGCGTGACCGGATCGATCGGCGAGGGCGCCCCGAGCCACAGGTGGTGCGGCGGGTCGACCGCCGTCGCGGTCGGGGTCGACGCCGTCCACCACGTGGGAACGGTCGGCAGCGGGCATCATGGTGCGGCATGAGGACCATCACCCTGAACAACGGCGTCGGGATGCCGCAGCTCGGCTTCGGCGTCTTCCAGGTGTCCACTGAGGACACCCACGCGGCGGTCACCGAGGCCCTGCGGGTCGGCTACCGCAGCATCGACACCGCCGCGGCCTACGGCAACGAGGCGCCGGTCGGCCGTGCCCTGGCCGACTCGGGCATCCCCGCCGACGAGCTGTTCGTCACCACCAAGCTGTGGAACTCCGAGCAGGGCTACGACGAGGCGCTGCGCGCGTTCGACGCCAGTGCCCGCGAACTCGGCCTTGAGCGGGTGGACCTGTACCTCGTGCACTGGCCCGCGCCCGAGCAGGACCGCTACGTCGACAGCTGGCGCGCGCTGGGCACGCTGCTCGCCGACGGCCGGGTGCGCGCGATCGGCGTGTCCAACTTCCAGCCCGCCCACCTGGAGCGGATCGTCGAGGCCACCGGCCAGGTGCCCGCGGTGAACCAGGTGGAGCTGCACCCCTACCTCCAGCAGACCGGGCTGCGCGCGTTCCACGCCGAGCACGGCATCGCCACCGAGGCGTGGAGCCCGCTCGCCAGGGGCGGCGGCCTGCTGGGCGAGCAGGTGATCACCTCCATCGCCGGGAAGCACGGCAGGACGCCCGCGCAGGTGGTCCTGCGGTGGCACGTGCAGCTCGGCAACGTCGTGATCCCCAAGTCGGTCACGCCGAGCCGCATCGCGGAGAACTTCGCCCTGTTCGACTTCGAACTGGACGACGACGACGTGGAGCGGATCTCCACCCTGGACCGCGGCGAGCGCACCGGCCCGGACCCCGACACCTTCGGCTGAGACCGGGGCTCACACCTCGACCGGGCCGCCCGAACGCCAGTACACGCCGTCGCCCGGCTGAGCAGACCCTCGTCCACCAGGTACCGGCGCACGGTCACGTGGTCGACCTCGCCGCCCGCGCACCACCGCCCGAGCACCTCCGCCACCTCGCGCTCGGGGTAACGTCTACCCGGCTCGAACGCCGTGCTCAGCCGTTCGAGCACGGCCCGCCTGCGTCCGCGCTGCGCGGGGAGCTTCACCAGCCGCCCTCCTCGCACGAACGGGTCCTCCGCGACCCGGTTCGCCTGCTCGACCAGGGTGGCCTCCTTGAACAGCTCCTCGCGCAGCCGCAGCCCGGAACCGTCGGTCACGACCAGGCCGGCCGTCCGCAGCCTGCGCAGGCCGTGCTCCACGCGCCGGTCGTCCAGGCCGGTCGCCGCCGCCACGTCGCCCGCCGTGCGCGCGCCCAGCACGAGGGCCGCCGCGACGCGCAGCCGATCGGGCTCGGCCAGCAGTCCCACGAGGAAGTCAGGGGTCACGTCCCGAGTCAACCGGAGAGGGCGACGCGGTGCACGCCCATTTCGGGCGGACCTTATTAGCCGTGCCCACTGATCACCTCTTCCCCCTCGCCTCCGTGGAGCCGGTCTTCGGCATGCCCGTGGAGAACGCCCGCAAGTTCCAGCAGGTCGCCGCGGAGCAGGACCTGGTCATCGACGTGCGGGGCACCAACCCGCACGCGGTGGCGTGGCTGCGCCGCGGCGCGCTGCCCAAACCGGAGGCCGTGAAGGCCAAGACCATCGACGACCTGGACGTGCGGCTGGGCGCCGCGCCGCACCACCGCGGCCTGGTCGGCTACTTCCACCCGGCCTTACCCCCGGCGGACCTCACCGACCGGCTGCTGCGCCGGTTCGACCAGCGGCGCGTCGAGTACGACGCCCTGCGGGACAAGATGGCCGCGTTCGAGCGGCGCGGCGAGTACCTGGTTCGCGGGGGCGTCGTGCACGGCTACGACCGCCGGGGCGCGCTGCGCCCGCTGACCGGCGACCACGACGTGTTCGACATCCGCGCCTCCGGCGGCCGGCCGCTGAGCGGACGCCGCTACGACCGGGCCGTCGCGACGATGATGTCGCTGGACATGGCCGTCACGCACGGCGCGCACATGTACTGGAAGCCCACCACCCGCTCCGACCGCGCGATGTTCGAGTCGATCGCGCGCAGCCCCGACGACAAGCTGCGGTTCCACCCCGACGGCACGATGACCGCCGGCGACTACCGCCGCCGCTTGAACGCCGGGATCAGCGCGATCACCAGACCGGCCAGGGCCGCGCGGCCGTACGCCAGCGTCTCCAGCGTGGGCAGCCCGAGGGGGCCGGTCTCCGCCGCGTCGCTGATGAACAGCTGACCGTAGAGCAGCACCAGCGCCACACCGTAGAGGCGGGCGCGGGTGTGCCGCGACGACGCGAGGACACCAGCCACGCCGGTGCACACGTACAGGGTGTGGTTGGTGCCCTCGTGCATGGGCAGGAACGGCACGCAGGCGAGCACGACCTGGAGCGCGCCGACGACGAACGCGAGGGCCTGGACGCGGCTGAACGACGACGTCGCCGCCTTGGCCGTTCCCCGCTTGTCGCCCGCCGGAGCCTCGTTCCGCATGACGGCGGGTTACCCCGCGGTCGTTCGGCCATCCTCGGCCGTGTCGCGTTACCCCCTTGGTGCTGCCTGGCGTTCCCCCTTGTGGTGCAACGCGGGCGGCTCAGCGCAGCAGCGGCCCGATGGTCGCGGCCGCGTCCGCGCTCGCCCCGGCCGGGTCGCGCTCGCGGGTGAGCACCCGCGCCGCCATGGTGCTGATGGCCTCCGAGATGCGCGGGTACTCCGGGCCGTAGGTGGTGCGGGCGCGCACGGTGGGCAGCTGCTCGACGAACCCCGTCACGTTCGGGTCCCACTGCCAGGCCAGGTCGTCGAGGGTGTCCGTGCGGTTGGGCAGCGCGCCGAGGCCGCCGCCGAACTCGGTGGCGTTGTCCTGTTCCTCGGCGAGCCACGTCAGCAGGTCCCACGCACGGTCGGCCTGCTTGCTGCCGCGCCCGACGACCCACACCTCGCCGCCCAGGGGCGCGGCCGTGCCCGCCCGGCCGCCGGGCAGCGGCGACGCGGCCCAGTCCAGGCCCGCCTGGTTCAGTTCGGGGACCGCCTCCGGGCCGCCGATGAGCATGCCGCAGCGGCCCTGCGCGAACCGCCCGACCGCGTCGGCGGCGGTCCAGGTCAGCGCCTCGGCGGGCGCGCTGCGGTCGGTGTTGACGAGCTGGTCGACGTAGGTGAGGGCGGTGACGCCCGCCGGGTCGCCGACGGACGCGACATCGCCGCCCGCCTGCCACAGGAACGGCAGGAACGTGGTGGTCAGGTCGTCGCCCTCGCCGGGGAAGCACAGGCCGGCGCGGTCCGGCGCGGTCAGCGTCCTCGCGGCCACCCGCAGCTCCTCCCACGTCACCGGCGGCACGGCCACGCCCGCGGCGGCGAACAGCCCGCGGTTGTGGATCAGCGCGGTGGTGGTGGTGCGCAGGGGGACGCCGTAGAACCGGCCGTCGTGGGTGGCGCCCTCGCGCACCGGGTCGAGGAAGCGCTCCTTGAGCGCCCAGTCGTCGAAGCGGGGGGTGAGGTCGGCGAGGGCGTTCCGCGCGGCGAGGCGCGGCACGTCGGCGGTGTCCACGGCGGCGATGTCGGGGAACGTGCCGGCGGTGGTGGCCTCGACCAGCTTGGCCTCGAACTCGTCGGGCGACAGCGAGGTGCGGCGGACCTGGACACCGGGGTGTTCCTGCTGGTAGCGGGCGAGGAGGTGGTCGACGGCCTGGTCGGCCATGGGGGAGTGGTTGAGGTAGTCCCACCAGGTGAGGGTCACCTGTTCCGGCGGGTTGACCTGTTCCGCCGTACACGCTGTGGCGGTGAGCAGTGTGGCGACCGCGAGCAGTGCTCGTCCACGCATTCGCTCCACCCTTCGGGGTAAGCGCCCTGGTCTACGGACTGGAGCCGTCCTACTCCGCTGCGTGAGGCGGTGTCAAGATCGGTGGTTCAGACCTCGCTCCGGGCGGTCGCCCTCGGGCGGGCCGTCCGGTCGGGGGCCGCGACGGGCGGAACCCGCGTCCCGGACCCCGCCGGCTCCCCGGCCCCGGCGGTCCCGGGAGCGGCGGTGGCGGCCTCGGTCGTCCCGGCGGCCCCGGCGGCGTCCACGGGCGTGAGGTCGGCGAGGTAGGTGGCCGCCAACTCGTCGTAGATCGGTGTTGAGCTCACGCCACGGAATCCTGTCCGGCCGGCGGCCCCGGCGCTGCCCCTCTCACTCCTGTGGGTTACATATCCGCGCGTCGCGCCCGCACTAATGCGGAGATCATGTCGTGTTCCGGCACGTGACCTCTGTGGACGGTGTGAGCCCTCCGCGAGACCGGCCCCGGAACGACCCGGAACGCCGGACCGGCCCCGTCCCGGGGGGTTGGGACCGGCGTAACGGGGGTACCCCCGCACACGATGAGGGCGTAGGCGGCCACCGCCCCCCAGGCCGCCGACAAGTCCCGGCCGGGCTCCACCCCCCAGGGTCCGGCCGGGCGCCCCATCCCCCCGTCGACGGGTCAGGAAATGCCGCGGAAGAAGCTGCGGATGTCGTCCGCGAGCAACTGCGGCTCCTCCATCGCGGGGAAGTGACCGCCCTCGGTGAACTCGCTCCAGTGGCCGATCGACCCCGACGGGTCCATCACGCGGCGCACGAGCGGGTCGGTGTCGAACACGGCCCACCCGGACGGCACGCCGGAGGCCGTGAACCAGTCGAGTCCGGAGTGCTCGCCCTCGTAGTAGAACTGCGCGCTCGACGCGCCGCTGCGGGTGAACCAGTACAGGCTGATGTTCGTGAGGAGCTGGTCGCGGTCGACCGACTCGTCCGGTGTCCGGTGGGCGCCGTCGGTCCCGGTCTTGAACTTCTCGGCGATCCAGGCGAGCTGACCGACCGGCGAGTCGGTGAGCGCCGCGCCGATCGTGTCGGGACGGTGGTTCTGCACCTCGAGGTACCCGCGCTCGGCCGCGACCTCCGTGCGCACCGCCTCGATCCGGGCGATCTCGTCGTCGGACAGGTCGTCGGGGCAGGGGAACTCGTCGCCGACGAACCCGAGCAACCGGGGGTCGCAGCCGATGTGCGTGCCGATGACGCGCTCCGGGTGGAGCGCCGCCAGGCGGCCGGTGGTGCCCGCACCGATGTCGGTGCCGTGGGCCGCGAACCTCTCGTGGCCGAGACGCGTCATGATCTCGGCGTAGGCCTCCGCCGTCCGCGCCAGTTCCCAGCCGGTCCCCGACAACGGGGTGGAGAACCCGAAGCCGGGCAGGGACGGGACGACCACGTGGAACTCGTCGGTCAGCAGCGGGAGGAGTCGCTGGTACTCGACGAACGACCCCGGCCAGCCGTGGTTCAGGATCAGCGGGGTGGCCCCCGGGTTCGCCGATCGGGCGTGGACGACGTGGAACGTCTGGCCGTCGACGACCGTCGTGAACTGCTCGTGCTGGTTGAGCTTCTCCTCCTGCGCGCGCCAGTCGAACCCGTCGCGCCAGTACTCGGCGAGCTCCTCCAGGTACACCGGCGGGATGCCGCGGCTGAAGTCGGTGCGATCGTCCCGACCCGGCACGGGGATCGGCCGGCGCGTGCGTGCCAGTCGGTCGCGCAGGTCGTCGACGTCCGCCTGCGAGACGTCGACGCGGAACGGTGCGAGTGCGTTGTCCTCGTTCATGCCACCGACCCTCCCGGACAACGCGGAAGACCTGCTTCCTCGATTGCCGGCACGATCGGGAACGTGGTGGAGACCTCGGCCCGTCTGCTCGGAATGCTGTCGCTGCTCCAGCTCAAGCGGGACTGGACCGGCTCCGAACTCGCCGGCCGGCTCGGGGTGAGCACGAGGACGGTGCGCGCCGACATCGGCAGGCTGCGGTCGCTCGGGTACCCCGTGGACGCGCGCCCCGGCGTCGCGGGCGGCTACCGGCTGGCCGCCGGGACGGCGATGCCCCCGCTGCTGCTCGACGACGACGAGGCCGTCGCCGTCGCGGTCGGCCTCGGTGTGGTCGCGACCCGGAGGCTCGGCGTCGAGGAGACGTCGCTCACCGCGCTCGTGAAGCTGGAGCAGGTGCTGCCCTCGCGCCTGCGCCGGCGCGTGGAGGCGGTGCGCGAGGCGACGAGCGTCGTCCCGGGGGTCGAGCCGCCGCTCGACCTCTCGGCCCTCGGCGCGGTCGCTGCCGCGGTCCGCGGCCGCGAACGGCTCCGGTTCGGGTACACGAAACCCGGCGGCGACGAAGAGGCGCGCCACGCCGAACCGCAACGGCTGGTGACCTGGGGAGCGCTCTGGTACCTGCTCGCGTGGGACCTCGACCGCGACGACTGGCGGGTCTTCCGCGTCGACCGCATGGAACCGCGCACACCGACGGGTGCGCGGTTCCGGCCGCGCGCGGTCCCGGGGGACAACGCCGTCGAGTACGTCGTCGGACGCGTCGGCAAGGGGGCCTGGAAGTACCGCGCCCGGGTGCTCGTGCACGCTCCCGCCGCGGAGGTCGTCGCGAAGATCCCCATCCCGGTCGACGTCGAGGCGGTCGACGAGTCCACGTGCCGCGTCGAGCTGGGTTCCGACGACCCGGACCGGCTCGCGCTGTGGGTGGCACAGCTCGACGTCGACATCGAGGTGATCGACGGGGACGGGCTCGCGGTGGCGTTCGACCGCCTCGCGACGAGGTTCCGCCGCGCGGCCGGTGGCGCGTCCACGTGAACCCGGTGCGCGGTGACGGACTCCCGGACGGGCCCTAACCCCCGCTCGCCCGCTTCCCCGGCGGCACGCGCCGCACGGGGGCCCGGTGCGCCGGGTGGCGGATCTCGGGCGGCTCCGGCACGTCCGGTGTGGACCGCACCACCGGGCCGTCCGGCTCGACCAGCACCGGCTCGCCGTGGTGCGTGATGCGCAGGGCCTCACCGGCGATGACGCGGTACGTGACCTCGCCCGGCCGCACCTCCACCGCGAGCCGCGTGCCCCGGAACGCCATCCGGAACGCCATCCGCTCCAGCCCCGGGGGCAGCCTCGGCGCGAACGACAGCCCGTCGTCGTGGTGGCGCATCCCGCCGAACCCGGCCACCAGACCGATCCACGCGCCCGCCAGCGACGCCATGTGCAGTCCGTTGTGGACGTTGTGGTGCAGGTCGTGCAGGTCGGTGAACGCCGCCTCGGCCAGGTAGTCGTAGGCCAGTTCCAGCGCTCCGATCTCGGCCGCCAGCACCGCCTGCGTGGCCGCGGACAACGACGAGTCGCGCACCGTCCGCGCCTCGTAGTAGGCGAAGTTCCGGGCCTTCTGCGCCGGCGTGAACGCGTCACCGCGCACGTGCATCGCCAGCACCAGGTCCGCCTGCTTCACCACCTGCTTGCGGTACAGGTCGAAGTACGGCCGGTTCAGCAGCAGCGGGTACTCGTCCGGGTCCGTCCCCTCGAAGTCCCACGCGGCGTGCGAGGTGAACCCCTCGGACTGCTCGTGCACGCCCAGCAGGTCGTCGAACGGCACCAGCATCCCGTCCGCCGCGGCGCGCCACGCCGCCAGCTCCTCCGGCGTCACGCCCAGCCGTTCCGCCACGTCCGGGTTCCGCTCGGCCGCCGCCGCGGCCTCCCGCAGGTTCTCCTGGGCGATCAGGTTGGTGTAGACGTTGTTGTCGACCACGGCCGAGTACTCGTCCGGCCCCGTCACGCCGTCGATGCGGAACCCGCCGTGCTGGTCGTGGTGCCCCAACGACCGCCACAGCCGCGCCGTCTCGACCAGGATCTCCGCGCCCGCCTCCCGCTCGAACGCCCGGTCGCCCGTCGCGTGCGCGTACTGCGCCACCGCGTGCGCCACGTCCCCGGACACGTGGAACGCGGCCGTGCCCGCCGGCCAGTACGCCGAGCACTCCGCGCCGTTGATCGACCGCCACGGGAACGCGGCGCCCGCCTGCCCCAGCACCGCCGCCCGCTCCCGGGCCTTGTCCAACGTCGAGTGCCGCCACCGCAGCGCGTCCCGGGCCGCCTCCGGCAGCGTGTGCACCAGCACCGGCAGCACGAACATCTCCGTGTCCCAGAACGCGTGCCCGTCGTAGCCCGGCCCCGTCAGGCCCTTGCCGGGGATCGCCCGGGTCTCGCCGCGCACCGCCGCCTGCATGATGTGGAACAGCGCGAACCGCAACGCCTGCTGGAGCTCGTCGTCGCCCTCGACCTCGATGTCGGCCGCTTCCCAGAAGTCGTCCAGGAACCGCCGCTGCTCGGCCAGCAGACCGTCCCACCCGGTCTGCCGGGCGCCCGCGATCGCCGCCTCCACCTGCGCGCGCAGCGCCGGCACCGAGCGCTTCGCCGACCAGCCGTACCCCAGGTACTTCACCAGCCGCAGCTTCCCGCCCGCCGGCACGTCCACCGCCGCCGTGAACCGCGCCAGGTCGCCCTCGGCGCGGATCTCGGTGCGCAGGCCGTCCTCGGTCACCAGCTCGTGGTCCATCCCCGCCGCCATCCGCAGCTGCGAGTTGCGCGCGTGGTGGGCCAGCACCGCCCGGTAGCCGTCGGCGTGCGCGAACTCCGCCACCAGCGGGTCCTCCAGCGCCGCCGCCACCCGCGGGTCGTCGCTGTCGTGCTCCACCGGCTCGTTGGCCAGCAGGTCGGACTGCACGACCAGCTGCACCGCCTCGTCCGCCTCCACCTCGTACAGGATCGCCGCGACCGCCCGCTGCGTCAGCGACACCAGCCGCTCGGTGCGCACCGTGATCCGCTTGCCCGTCGGCGACTCCCACCGGGTGTGCCGGCGCATCGTGCCGGAGCGGAAGTCCAGCTCGCGCCAGTGCCGGTGCGCCCGGCCGTACCGCATGTCCAGCGGCTCGTCCTCCACCAGCAGCCGGATCACCTTGCCGTCGGTGACGTTCACGACCGTCTGCCCCGCCTCGGGGTAGCCGTAACCCGACTCCCCGTACGGCAGGGAGTGCTCCTCGTAGAACCCGTTCAGGTAGGTGCCGGGCAGGCCGCGCGGCTCACCCTCGTCCAGGGTGCCGCGCATCCCGATGTGCCCGTTGGACAACGCGAAGATCGACTCGGTCCGCCTGAGCTGGTCCACCGACAGCCCGTTCCACCGCAGCCGCCACGGGTGGACCTCCCAGCCGCTCACAGCAGCTCCGCCAGGTCGTCGACCACCACGTCCGCGCCGTGCCGCAGCAGCTCGTCGCGCTGCCCGGCCCGGTCCACGCCCACCACGTGCCCGAAGCCGCCCGCGCGGCCCGCCCGCACGCCCGCCAGCGCGTCCTCGAACACCGCCGCGCGCGCCGGCTCCACGCCCAGCAGCCGCGCGCCCACCAGGAACGAGTCCGGCGCGGGCTTGCCCTTCAACCCGTCGCGCGCGATCACCACGCCGTCCACCCGCGCCTGCACGAACCCGGTCAACCCCGCCGCGTCCAACACCTTCTCCGCGTTCGCCGACGACGTCACCACCCCGATGGCCAGACCCGCCGCCCGCGCCGCCTCCAGGTAGCGCACCGTGCCGGGGTACGGCGTGACCCCCTCGTGCCGGAGGATCGCCTCCAGCAGGTCGTTCTTGAGGTTGCCCACACCGTGCACGGTCGCCGCGTCCGGCGGGTCCTCGGGCGCGCCCTCCGGCAGCGTGATGCCCCGCGAGGCCAGGAACTCGCGCACGCCGTCGTAGCGCGGGCGCCCGTCCACGAACCTCGCGTAATCCGATTCGGTGAACAGCGGCTCGCCGCGCAGGCGCAACAGGTCGTCGAACGTGCGCTTCCACGCGCGGCGGTGCAGGACGGCCGTGCTCGTGAGCACGCCGTCGAGGTCGAAGAGGCAGGCGGTGATCGAGTCCGGCAGTCCCAGGGGCATGTCCCGTGTCTACCCCCTTCCGGTGCGGGGTACCCGTCGGCCCGATCGTTCACCGTTGCGCCGGAGGGACCACCATGGGCACGCCGCGGGTGCTGGTCGTCGGGACGGGCTTCGCGGGCTACCACTGCCTGCGCGCGCTGGAGCGCGCCCTGCCCCCCGACGCCGCCGACCTGGTCGCCGTCAACCCCACCGACTACATGCTCTACGTGCCGCTGCTGCCCGAGGTCGCGGGCGGCAGCCTCGACCCCCGGCGCGTCGCCGTGCCGCTGCGGCCCACGCTGCCGCGCACCCGCCAGGGCAAGCTGGCGGGCCGCAACGTCGCCGCGTCCCTCGGGTTCGGCACCGCCGGGCGGTACCGGCACCGCGACCTGGGGTTCGTGGTCGACCTGGGTGGCGGGCAGGCCGTCGCCGACCCGCTGCACGTGCCGCTCACCGGGCTGCCCGCCAAGGCCGTCGCGAAGGGCTACCACCTGATCGCCATGCCGGGCAACCGGCTGCGGGTGGCCGTCGACTGGCTCACCGACCTGCCGGGTCGCCGCCAGGTCGGCCGGTTCGGCCTGGTCCCGGAGGCGGGCGTGCGGCTGGGGGACGCGGAGCGGGTCCCGTCCCCTTCCCCCTGAGGGCTCCGTCAGGCGGGCTTGAGGGGGTCGTGCCCGATCGACATCAGCCGGTGCCGCCAGTGCGCCTCGCCCGCCGTGGGCTCCAGGTCGTCCCGGCGCTGCTCGCGCACCCGGTCCACGACCTTGCGCATCACCTTCACGTCCTCGGTGGTCAGGTCGGTGCGGCGCTTGCGCAGCACCCGCAGCACGTCCTGCCCGGTGGGCGTGCCGGCCTGGTCGGGCAGCTCCTCGCTCCGCTCGTCGGCGGACCGGGTGCGCAACCAGTCCTCCAGCTCGTTCGAGGTCATGTTCACGACGTGGTGGAACTCGTCCCACAGGGTGTCGGTCATGGCGGCTCGGGTTGCCGCCGGCCCGCCGGCCGAAACCCGGGCCGGGCCGCTGTCACCCCCTCACGGCGCCCCGCCCGCCCGGTCGACGTCGGGCGCGAACTGGGCCTCGGCGACGTCGACGGCGGCGGCGAGGTCCTCCGCCGACGACGACCCGGCCTCCTCCACGACGGCCGTCCACAGCCCGATCGACGAGAGGTTGAACCGCTGCGTCGCCGGCGAGTCGGCCGCCGCGACCGGGTCGTGGTCCTCCCCGACCTCGCCGCCGACGTGGAGCCCCAGGGCGAGCAGGCCGCCGTCCCACCCGGGGCCGACGTACAGCGCGCCCGCGCCGCCCGCCGCCATCTCCGGCGGAACGGTGTGCTCCAGCTCCAGCGTCGTCCGCCCGCCGCCGTCCTCGGGCACCAGGCGGACCTCGACGATCGACGTCTCACCGCCGAACGTCACCCGCAGCCGCCTGGGCGGCTCGCACGCGAGGATGTCCCCGCCGGCGTTGCCCTCCAGCTGGAAGTCACCGCCTTCCCGCAGGTCACCGCTCACCGGCAGGAACCACCGCCGCAGCCGCGCGGGGTCGGTCACCGCGTCCCACACGTCCTCGGCCGTCGCGTCGTAGGTCCGGGTCAGGCGCACGCCGACGACCTGCCCGTCCTCCTTCGCGAGTTCCCGGTGGATCGCCTTGAGGTGCTCGGCGAACTCGATCACTGTCCGTCCTCCTGCTGCAGTCGTCTCTCGCGCTTGCCGCGCGCGAGTTCGGTGGCCAGGGCGTCGAGGTGCCCGCTCCAGAACCGGCGGAACCGGTCGAGCCACTCGTCCACCTCGCGCAGGCCCCGGTCGTCCACCGCGTAGAGGCGCCGGGTGCCCTCCGCGCGGACGCGGGCGAAGCCGTTCTCGCGCAGCACGCGGAGGTGCTGGGAGACCGCCGGCTGCGAGATGCCGAACTCCCGGCGGACCACCTCCGTGACCGCGCCCGAGGGCTGCTCGCCGTCCGCGAGCAGCTCCAGGATGCGGCGACGGACCGGATCGCCCAGTACGTCGAATGCGTGCACGACCAGGAGTTTTAAGTACTTACTTATATAAGTCAAGTCTTAGTACTCGAAAATTGTCGGTGGTCGGTGGCACTATCTCGAACGGATGTTCGGTACGCGTTCGAAGGGAGCTGTGCGATGCGTGTTCGACTCGATCCCCGTCAGTGGCCCGGCCGTGTCATCCCCGAGACCGACGCCGAGATCGACACGGCGGTCGAGGCGTTCTGCCTGCGTGCGACCTGGCCCGATGCGAACCGCGCGGCACTGCGCGGCGTCGTCGAGCCCTGGTTCCACGAGGGGTGGAGCGTCGATGCCCTGCTGGCGGCGGTCGACCGCAGGCCGGACGGCACGAGGCAGGGCAGCCCGAGGAGCCGCGACCAGGTGGCGCACGACTTCCTCCGTGCGCGCCTGCGGTCGTGGTGGCAGGGGGGCGCGCGCAGAGCGCGCCCCCCGGTGGCGGGCATGACCCTGGGCGCGTGGTGGCGCATCAACCGCCGGAACGCCCGCCTGACCCAGCCGAGGCCCGCGCGGCAGCTGAGCGCGGCGGGCACGCTGGCCCGCGAGCAGTCCAGGGAACGCGTCCGGGCCAGGCTGAAGGACCCGGTCGAGCGCTCGCGCGAGCTGGCGAGGCGCAGGCAGGAGGTCCTGGACAGCCTCCTGGTGCCCGGGCAGAAGGCCCCCACCTTCGAGGATTCCCGCAAGCTGCTGGCGGACATCCAGGTCCCGGCCCACCCGGTGTGCAGCAGGTGCGGGTGCAAGCAGGGCAGCATGCCCAAGCCGAAAGCCGCCTGACCAGCACTGACGTGACGACTGCGGACACGATCAGGTGATCATCGGCCTGGATGTGTACGAAATCGGCCCCTCGCCACTCGGTTGAGAGAAGCGGACCCCGAGACCACCACCGACACCGCCCACCACCCGCCCGGCCGCACCACCCGCCCGACCACACCCCGCAGCCCAGCTGCCGCTGCCCGCCGCCGGCCACGCCGCCGCCGGCCACGCGAGCGCAGGTCGCCCACGCGCAGCTCGTCGCGCCGCCCACGTGCCCGCGCCGCCTGCCTGCCCCACCACCCACGTGCTCGCGCGTCCACCCACGCCACGGTGAGACCCCGGCATATGGGTCACCTGGTCAGGTGAATTGCTTCAGCAGGTCATGCGGATACGGGTTTGGCCGGTGGAATCCGCGGCCTGCGTTCGGGTAGTAACGCCCGGTGCTGACATCCCGTCCTTGGCGAGTGTGGCTCGTCGGCGCCCTGGTGGTGCCCGGTCTCCTCGCGGCGTCGGCGGTCGGGGCACGCGCGTGGCAGGTCGGTGGTGTCGAGGGGGCCGCGGCACCTGCGGCAGGGCGGTTCGTCGTCCTGCCGCGCGGTGACGAGGTCGTGCTCAGCGGTGGCGCGACGGACGACGGTGAACGGCTCGCGCTGGTGGACGCGGTCCGCGCCGGCACCGCCTCTGTCCGGGGGACGGACCTGATCACCCCCGGTGGCGAACGGATGCCCGTCGATCGCGACCGGGTGCGGGAGGCGTCGACGGCGTGGAGCGCGGTGGACCTCACCGCGTCGCGGCGCTCGATCACCGCCATGGTGGAGGGCGACGGGGGGTTCCGGTTCGAACCGGGGGCGGCCACCCGGCAGGGGCACGGACCGGTGCTCGTCGACCGCGTCGGACGGCTCCTGCTCGTCGCACCCCGGACCGCGATCGCGCTCGTCGGCCACGCCTCGGCCGAACACCCCGACGCCGAGGCGCCGGCGACCGCCCGCGCCTGCGCGGTGCGCGACCGCTTCGTCGCCCAGGGCGTGCGACCCGACCGGATCGGGCTGTCGGCTTCCGTCGACCCGGTGTCCGAGGGGGCGGAACCCTCCGCACGCCAGGTCGACGTCCTCCTCCGCGACCCCGATCCGCGCTCCACCCCGCAGCAGGTCGCGCTGGACCGGGTGGGACGGCAAGGGCAAGACAGGCAAGAGCAGGCTCGAACAAGCAAGTAGGAGTGGCACGTGGTGTGGTTCTTCACGCAGACGTTCGTCCTGTGCACGGCCGCGTTCATCGCGGGCGCGGCGCTCACCTGGCTGCCACTGCGCGCCGTCATCCGCGACCTGCGCGCGCAGGTCAGGTCGGCGGTCGTGCGGCCGGTGCGAGCCGCGTTGCCGCCCGCGCCGACGGGGGAGCGGGTCGAGGAGTCGGTCGTCCTCCCCGAGCCGGGTGCCCGGCGCGCCGTGGACGAGCCGGACCGGGCGCCGACGGGGGAGTTCGAGGTCAAGGGCAGTTCCAAGTCCAGGATCTTCCACACCGCCGAGTCGCCGTACTTCAAGCGGATGAAGGGCGACGTGGTGTTCCGCTCCGCCGCCGAGGCGGAACGGGCCGGGTACACGCGATGGGCGCCCAAGACGCCCAGGACGCCCAGGACGTCCGGGACCCCTGACGCGGCCAGGAACTCCACGACCGCCAAGTCGGCCAAGACCTCCGGCGTGCAGAGGGCGCCGGGGACGCGCAGGACGCCCGGCGCGTCGAGGACGCGCACGCCCGCCAGGGAGGAGAGCCGCGCGTCGGCCGGATGAGCCGCGGACCGACCCCGGCGGACCCGCGAGCCCCCGATCCCCGGCCGGCTTCAGAGCCGGTTCAACTCGAGGACGACCGCCACCGCCTCGCTCAACGAACCCAACCGGCGCGCACTCGTGGGGACCTCGTCCCACCCCGCCCCGCCGACCAGCACCGCGTGCCCGCGGGAGGTCAGTTCGGCCACCGGCGCCGCTTCGGCGTGCGGACGGGAGTGCGCCCACACGACCACCGAAGCGGGGGACAACAGGGTCACCGCGTCGAGCAGCGCCTCGGCGGGCACCCGCGCACCCAGGTTGCGGGAGGCCAGGTCGCGCTCGGCGAGTGCCGCGGCCAACGCGTCCAGCGGCAGGCTGTGCTGCTCCTCCGGGGCGCACGCCAGCAACGCGGGCAGTCGCCCCCGCACCGGCGCGACCGGGGACGCGCGCAGCACTCCGGCGATCCCGGCGGTCGCCAGGTGCTCGATCTCGACGCCCCGCCCCTGGGCCGCGACGCGCTCGCCGAGGGCGACGAGGAAGGGCACCAGCACCGATTCCCACGCCGCCACCACCCCGTGCCGCTCCACCAGTTCCGCGGCCAGGGTGCTCATCAGGGCCGCGTCCAGACGTGCCGCGGCCCTCGCGAACCCGCGACCTTCCGCCGAGTCGACGGCGATGGCCCGCGGACCGCCACCGGCACGCGGCCGGCCGGGTGGCTGTGCGGCGCCCAGCGCGGAGGCGGCGGCGGCGGCCGGGGCCATGCCCTGGCCGGTGAGTTCGAGCATCCTGCGCAGGCGGGAGACGTCCTCGCCGCTGTACCGGCGGTGCTTGCCCTCCTCACGGGAGGAGGGGCCGAGGCCGTACCGGCGGTCCCAGGTGCGGAGCGTGGTGGGGGAGATCCCCAGCATCCGTGCCACCGCGCCGGGGCTCCACTGCTCCACCGGGCCGCGCATTCGATCACCTTACCCGCGCGCACCGCTTCTGAAACGAAAGCAGCCGTGAGTACGCTGGGCGGAGGTGGGTTATCCACCGATCGAGGTGAGCAGATGCCAACGCGCGACCTGATCGTCGTCGGTGCTTCCGCGGGCGGGGTCGAAGCGCTGCGTTCCTTCACCGCGGGGCTGCCCGCAGACCTGGACGCGGCCGTCGCCGTGGCCCTCCACCTGCCCGCGGGCGGCACGAGCGCCCTGTCGGGAATCCTCGACCGGAGCGGTCCGCTGCCCGCCGTCACGGCCTCCCACGGGATGGCGCTGCGCCCCGGCCGGGTGCACGTCGCCCCGCCCGACCACCACCTGATCGTGATCGACGGGCGGATCCACCTCTCCCACGAACCACAGAGAACGGCCACCGACCCGCCGTGGACGCGCTGTTCCGCTCCGCCGCCGCCACGCACGGCGCGGGCACCATCGGCGTCGTCCTGTCCGGCACCCTGGACGACGGCACCGCGGGCATGATCAGCATCGTCAACCGCGGTGGCCTCGCGCTCGTGCAGGACCCGGAGGAAGCGCTGTTCGACGGGATGCCCGCCAGCGTCCTCCGCAACACCCACGTGGACCACGTGCTGTCGGTGGCGAAGATGGGCGCGCTGCTGCGGGAGTGCGTGGGGCAGGAGGTGCGACGAGGTGACGAACCCCCCGACCTGGCGCGCCGCGAGACAGCCGTCGCCTCTTCAGGCGTCGCCACGCACGCCGACGAGGTGGTCTCGATGGGCCACCCCTCGAACTTCAGTGGCCCCGACTGCCAGGGCAACCTGGTCGAGCCGGACGTCGTGCCCAAGCGGTTCCGGTGCCAGGTGGGCCACGCCTGGACCGCGGAGGCGCTGTTGGACGCCCAGGGCGTCACCTTGGAGAAGGCGCTGCGGACGGCCCTGCGCACCCTGGGGGCGAAGGCGGGCCTGGCCAGGCGGATGCGCCAGGACGCCGTGGAGCGCGGCGCGGAACTACTGGTCCGGCGCTACCAGCGGACCGAGGCGAACGCGGAGGCGGGACCGTGACCACGGTGGCGCTGGAGGTCTCCGAGGTCGACGGCGCCGCCGTGGTCCGCCCCTCGGGCCTGCTCGATTTGACGTCCTACCGGGAGTTGCGGGACAGGCTGCTCAAGTGCGCCGCGGACGGGCCGACCGCGATCGTCGCCCGCCTCGACGACGGGTTCCGGTGCGCCACGCCCGTGTTCATGTCGATCTTCACCACGGTGTGGACGCGGCTGGCCGAGTGGCCCGGCGTGCCCCTGCTGCTGGTCGGCGAATCGACGGGGTACCGCCAGTTCCTGGCGAGCCCCGCGGCCAGCCGCATGGTGCCCGCCTTCACGACCCTGGCGGCCGCGCTGGACGCCGTCGGCGCGCCGCCCGAGCGCAGGCGCGACGAGATCCAGCTGCCCGACTCGCTCGTCGGCGCGCTCGTCGCCCGGCAGTTCGTCCGCGACGCGTGCGCGCGCTGGGGGCTCGGCCACCTGGAGGACAACGCCGTGACCGTGGTGACCGAACTCGTGGAGAACGCGGTGCGGCACGCCGAGTCCGCTCCCGTGGTGCGGCTGGAGTACCGGAGCGGCCGGCTCTCCATCGCGGTGCGGGACGACAGCACCGAACACCCCAGGGAACCGGACTCCCGCACCACACCGCCGACTGGCGTCGGCATCACGATCGTGGCCCGGTTGAGCCGGGTGTGGGGGTGCTCCCCGTGGCCCTCGGGCGGGAAGGTGGTGTGGGCGGTGCTGGGGTGACGCCTGGCACGGACCGCGCCGTGTCGCCGGGTAGCGTTCCCGGCGTGAGCGAGATCGCGGTGCCCGACGAGGACTTCGATCGACCACCTCCAGGTCAACGCCGACGAGTTCAACGCGCTGTTCAACACGATCCTGATCAACGTCACGAGCTTCTTCCGCGACGCGGAGGCGTGGGACTACCTGCGGGACGAGGTGCTGCCGGCCCGGAGGCGACCCGGTGTGGTTCGAGGTGCACCTGAACCCCTGGTCGGCCCGGAGAGCACCGTCATCGGCATCTCGATCGTGTTCGACGACGTGACCACGGCCCGCCGGCTGCTCGACGACCTGGAGTGCGCCAACCAGCAGCTGGAGTCGGCCTACGAGGAACTCCAGTCCACTGTGGAGGAACCGGAGACCGCGAACGAGGAGCTCCAGTCCACCGACGACGAGCTCCGGACGATCAACGACGTGCTCCGGACCGCACCCTTGAGCTGGACCAGGTGAACGAGTTCCCGGAGTCCGTCCTGACGTCGCTGCGGGCCGGTGTGATCGTGCTCGACCCCGAGGTGCGGGTCATCGTGTGGGGTGTGCGGCAGGACGAGGCGCGGGGCGAGCACCTGCTGAACCTCAACATCGGGCTGCCCGTGGCCGAGTTGCGGCCGGTCGTGCGCCCGGCGTTGGGCGACGCCTCGTTCATGACCGGACTGGAGGTCGACGCGGTCGACCGCAAGGGGCGCGACGTGGTCGTGCGCGTGGTGTGCAGTTCGCTGCGCTCCAACGCGGGCGAGCCCAACGGCGCGATCCTGGTGATGGAGCAGAGGGCTGAGCGGGCCCAGAGGACGGGCCCAGAGGACGGGCTCAGCCGACCACGCGGCGGATGACGTCCACCGGTCCGATCGACTCGATGTCCTGGATCTTCACCGGCACGCCCTCGGTGGACGCGTGCACGGCGCGCAGCCCGTCGATCGCCATCGCCACGTGCGTCTGGCCCGAGTAGTAGATGACCAGGTCGCCGGCCCGCACGTCGTTGCGGGCCACCGACCGGCCGATCGTGGCCTGCCCGTAGGTGGTGCGCGGGATCGCGATGCCCACCGAGCGGTAGGCCGCCTGCATCAAGCTGGAGCAGTCCCACGTGTTCGGGCCGTTCGAGCCGAAGACGTACGGCTTGCCGCGCTCGCCGAGCGCGAACGCCAGCGCCTGACCGGCTTGGCCCGGCGGCACGTCGATGCGGCTCATGTCGCCCGCGTTGTTCAGCGCGGCGCGCTGCGCCGGGCTCAGTGCCCGGTACGCCTCGCGGGCCTCGTCGATCTGGCCGTCCAGGGCCGCCTTGCGCTGGTCGATCTCGGCGATCGCCTGGTTCGCGGTGTCGGTGGCCTCGACCGCGCGGCGGGCCGCGTCGTTCGCGCCGTCCACCGCGGCGCCGAGCCCTTCGAGCGCCTCGGCGTTGTCGCCGGCCAGCACGCCGAGCGCGGACATGCGGTTGAGGAAATCCTGCTGCGAGTCGCTGACCAGCAGTGCCGACAACTGGTTGAAGCGGGCCCCCTCGAACGACGCCTCGGTGAGCAGGTCCACTTGGCCGCGCAGCGCCTCCTGGGCCTGCTGCGCCGCCGCGAGGTCGCGGTTGGCCTGGTCCAGCGCGCCCTGGGCGTTGGACAGGTCGTCCTGCGCCCGCAGGTGCTCCTCGTTGAGGGCCTCCGCCTCGTGGGCGAGGTCGGTGTACCTCTTGAGCGCGTCCGCCGCCGGGTCGGCCGCGGCCTGGTGGATGGGCAGGGAACCGACCAGCGCGGCGGCGGCCGTGACCGCCAGGGCCGCGCGGACGGCGCGCAGAGCGGGGTTCGACGCCACGGTCGCGCGATCCTCCTGGAAGCCGGCAATGCCCCGAACGGGTTACACGGGCAAGTCGCGGACAGGTTACGGAACAACCCCGCGCACGTCCACCAGCCCCAGCCCTCACGCGAGTCGTACGTTCAGGCCGGGCGAGTCCAACGCTCAGGCCCCCTGAGTTCTTTACTTGCGAGTGAAGAACACACGGCTCCTGAGCGTTGGACTCGCCCGGCCTGAACGTACGACTCCCGGGGGCTGGACTTACGACTCGCGCGGGGTGGGGTTACGACTCGCGGGTGAGGGTGGTTCGGCCGCCCGGGTGGGTCACGGTCTGGCCCGCGGCCCGGGTGGCCTTGCGGCCCGCTTCCTCCGGGGTGTCGCCCTCCAGGAGGGCCACGGTCAGGGCGGCCACGAACGCGTCGCCGCCGCCGGTGGTGTCCACCACGTGCTCGGCGGTCAGGGGGATCGCCGCGTGACCGTCCCGCCAGACCAGGACGTTCGCCTCGCCGGGGACCTCCAGGGCGGCGGTGGACGGGCCCCGGGCCAGCAGGGCCCGGCCGGCCTCCACGGCGTCGTCGACCGCGGTGATCTCCCGGCCGGTCAGGAGGGCGGCTTCCCGGTGGTCGGCGCGGACCACGTCGGCCGCGGCGAGGAGTTCGTCGGTTCCCGAGTCGGGTACGCCGTCCAGGACGATCAGACCACCGGCCGCGCGGGCGGCGGCCAGGCAGGCGTCCCCCGGTTGCTGCAACTGGAGCACCACGGCGTCGGCGGCGGCCAGGGCGGCCGCCGCGGCGGTGACGTCCGCCGGGGTCAGCAGGCACGCCGGGGGGATGTCCTCCAGGTAGCGGTAGTGGCCGTCGTGCACCACGTCGACCACGAGGGCCGTCCGGGTGGCGGTGCGCCGCACGACCGCGTCCACCGCTACGCCGTCCGCCGACAGCCGCTGCACCAGCAGGTCGCCGTCCCGGTCGTCCCCGACGACGCCGACGAGTGCGGCCGTCGCGCCCAGTCCGACGGCGTTCCGGGCGATGTTGGCGCCCTTGCCGCCGAGCATTTCGCGCCGTTCCGACACCGTCGCCGAACCCCCGGCCGGGGGCACCTCCGGCACCACGAGCACCAGGTCACGGGCTATCTGGCCGACCACCGCGATCCGCATGGTCGATCCGTACCCGGCGGGCGCCAAATGAAACGGATCGTTGACGGGCGGTCACCGGTGGTGCAATCGTGTTTCTGGGAGCGCTCCCAGTCCCGTGCCCACCAGATCACCGTCGATCTGAAGGAGAGACCTTGCGACTCAAGCGCTTTGGGGCGTTGGCCGTTGCCGCGCTCGGCGTCGTCGGCTTCACCAGTGTGTTCGTCCAGAGCGGTACGGCGGTGGCGCACGGGTCGATGACCTTCCCCCCGAGCCGCACCTTCGCCTGCTACGAGGACGGCAGGATCGGTGGTGGCGGCGGCGACCTGAACCCGACCAACCCGGCGTGCGTCGCCGCGGTCCAGATCGGCGGCAAGCAGCCGCTGTGGGACTGGTACGGCAACCTGATCAGCCTGGCCGGCGGCAAGCACCGCGAGATCATCGCCGACGGCGACCTGTGCGGGCCGACCACCAAGTACGACGCCTACAACCTGACCCGCTCCGACTGGCCCACCACGACGCTGCGCGCGGGCGCGCCGATCACGTTCAAGTACAACGCGTGGGCGCCGCACCCCGGCACGTGGGACCAGTACGTCACCAAGGACGGCTTCGACGTCACGCAGCCGCTGAAGTGGTCGGACCTGGAGCCCGTGCCGTTCGACAGCATCACCAACCCGCCGCTGGGCAGCGGCGAGTACTCGTGGAACGGCACCCTGCCGAACAAGTCGGGTCGGCACGTCATCTACTCCATCTGGCAGCGCAGCGACAGCCCCGAGGCCTTCTACAGCTGCTCGGACGTGATCTTCTCCGGCGGCTCCGGCGGTGACACGCAGGCGCCGTCCGCGCCCGGCACGCCCACCGCGAGCGCGTCGTCCACCTCCGTCCAGCTGAGCTGGAGCGCGGCGGCCGACAACGTCGGCGTCAGCTCGTACCAGGTCTTCCGCGAGGCCGGCGCGAACGACGTCCAGGTCGCCACGTCCACGGGCACCAGCGCCTCGGTCACCGGCCTCACCGCGAACACCGCCTACCAGTTCTACGTGGTGGCGCGGGACGCGGCGGGCAACACCTCACCGCCGTCGGCGGTCGTCTCGGTCACCACGACCGGCGGTGGCGGCCAGGAGCCCGGCGCGTGCTCGGTGACATACAGCGTGCCGAGCAGCTGGTCCGGCGGCTTCACCGCGAACGTGTCGGTGAAGAACACCGGCACGAGCGCGGTCAACGGCTGGCAGCTGGCCTGGGACGTCCCGGCGGGCCAGGGTATCTCCCAGGCGTGGTCGGCCGACGTGACCGTGGCGTCCGGCAAGGCGACGGCCAGGGGGGCGAGCTGGAACCAGAACATCCAGCCGGGTCAGACGGTGAGCTTCGGGTTCAACGGGACGTCGCAGGGGACGCCCGCCAACCCGGTCTCGTTCACCCTCGGCGGCGCCGCGTGCGCCACGGCGTGATGTTCGCGCGGTGCGCGGCCCTGGTCGCGCTCCTGGTGGGGTCGGTCGCCTGTTCCCCGGCGGCCGACCCCGCCTCCCCCCTCGGGGCCGGCAACGCCCTGGGACCCCCGCTGGCCACCCCGGAGCAGGTGGCCGAGTGGGTGGAGGAGAAGACCGGGCAGTGCGGCGAACCGGTGCCGCGCTCGATGGAGGAGTTCGCCGAGTTCGTCGGCCCGCTGCGCGCGGAGCTCTACGCGCCGTACGTGGCGGAGTGGGCGACCTGCTCGGCGGGGCCCTACGAGCGGCTCGGGCTGGTGGTTTTCCAGCGCGAGCGGCTGGCCGACTTCCAGCGGGCCTGGCAGGGCGCGAGGTCGAGCGGAGAGGTCTCCGACGACCCGGACTTCGGCTTCGGCAACGGCTTCGCGCTGAGCGGCACGCTCGGCCTGGAGCTGCTGGGGCTGCACACCCTGCGCTGCACACCGGTGGGACCGGACGACGAGGTGGGGCACACGGTGCCCGCCGAGGCGGAGGGGTGCGTGTACGCGCAGCCCCCTGGTCACCACCACTAGGGAAGAGGAGGCGGCTCGTCAGCGTGGCGGGGCGGTGCTCTGACGCACCACCAGCGTGGTGGCAAGCTCGATTCGGCGGTGTTCGGGCTCTTCACCACGTGCCAGCGTGATGGCGAGACGGGTGCCCGCCGCGGCCATGTCCTGCAGCGGCTGTCGGACCGTGGTCAGCGGCGGGCCCACCCATTGCGCCACCGGGAGGTCGTCGAACCCGATGACGCTGAGGTCCTGGGGGATGCGCAGCCCCGCGGCCCGCGCGGCCTCGTACACGCCGAGGGCCTGGAGGTCCGAGCCCGCGAACACCGCGGTCGGCGGGTCCGGCAGGTCGAGCAGCGGCGCGAACTGCGCGCGCCCGGACTCGACGTGGAAGTCGCCGTAGCGCACCAGCCGGGGGTCCACCGCGAGGCCCGCGGTCTCCAGCGCCGCCCGGTAGCCGTCCACGCGCGCCCGGCTGCACAGCACCCGCTCGGGGCCGCCGATCATGGCGATCCGCCGGTGCCCCAGTTCGATCAGGTGACGGGTGGCGGTCAGGCCGCCGTTCCAGTTGGTCGCGCCGATGGACGGCGTCTCCAGCTGGGGCTCGCCGATCGGGTCGACCACCACCACGGGGATGTCCCGGGCGCGCAGCTTCGCCAGCTGCTGCGAGGTCAGGTCGGAGAACACCGAGATCACGGCGAGCGGCTTGCGGGCGATCACGCCCTCCAGCCAGCCGTGGCCGGGGGTCAACCGACCCTGCGACTCGGAGAGCACCAGCGCGAGGCCCTGCTCGGCGGCGACCTGCTCGGCGCCCCGGATGATCTCCAGCGCCCAGGCGCTCTCCAGCTCGTGGAACATCAGCTCCACCAGGTTGGACCGGCGGGAGCGCTCGTCGGAGCGGCGCTGGTAGCCGTGCCTGCGGATGATGGCCTCGACCCGTTCCCGGGTGTGCGGGGCGACGTCCGCCCGGCCGTTCATCACCTTCGAAACTGTCGGTACCGAAACCCCGGCCTCGGCCGCGATGTCCGCGATGGTGATCTTGCCCGAGGCGGTGCCATCCGGAGAGGACGGGTCGGCTTTGGTCGGCATGCAGGCAGTCTACGACAGGGGGATACCGCCGAGACTCCGCAACATGAGGGCTCTGTGAGCGGTGTGGCTCACGTTCACCCTGACGTAATGCCGAAAATGTCGACTGTTACATCGAAACTGTCGGCACGATGATCGACCCTTTGCGCGAAGGTGGGGCGCGGCCGCCGGGAGAGTAGCGGCCACGCCCCTGGATCGCGGGCGGGCGGTTGCCGGAACCGGCTACTTGCCGAAACCGGCGGTCAGACCGCTGAGCAGGAACCGCCTGCCCATCAGGTAGACCGCGAAGATCGGCAGCACGGACAGCGTCACCGCCGCCAGCAGGGCCGGCACGTTGGTGCCGAACTGCCCGCGGAAGTCCCACAGGCCCAGCGTCAGCACGCGCGTCGACTCGGACTGGGTGAGCACCAGCGGGAACAGGAACCCGTTCCAGGCGTTGAGCGCGGTGTAGACCACCACGGTCATGATCGCCGGCCGCGCCAGCGGCAGGACCAGCGACACGAGCACCCGGAACGGCCCGGCGCCGTCGATCGCCTGCGCCTCGTACAGCTCGCGGGGGACGTCCCGCAGGCTGTTGGTCAGCACGAGCGTCGCCACCGGCAGCGCGAACGCCGCCGTCGGCAGGATGATCGCCAGCAGCGTGTCGTACAGGTTCATCCGGGTGATCAGCAGGTAGATCGGGATGATCGTGGCCTGCGCCGGGATCGCCAGGCCGATCAGCAGCAGGGTGAAACCGCGCTGCACGAACCTCCCCGCGCTGCGGGCCACCGCGTAGGCGCACGGCACCGCGACGCACACCACGATCGCCACCGTCGCCGCCGTCACGACCACGTTGTTCAGCAGGTACTGCCCGAACCCGCCGGTGAGCACGGTGACGTAGTTGTCGAGGGTCAGCGCGTCCGGCACCGACCACGCGCTCTTGCCGAGGTACTCGCTGCGCGTGCGCAGCGACACCGTCACCAGGTACAGCAGCGGACCGAGGACGATCGCCAGCCACACCAGGGCGAACAACCCGGCGGGCCAGTTGGGGCGGGACTTCACGAACCCTCCTGCTGACTGCTCATCGAGCGGAACCCGCTCCAGCGCATGACCGCCACCGACAGCGCGGTGCCGAGCACGACCAGCACGACCGCGATGGTGCTCGCGTAACCCATCTCGAACCCGGCGAACCCGGTGATGTACATGTGCAGCGGCAGGATGCGGGTCGCGGTGCCCGGCCCGCCGTTGGTCAGGATCAGCACGGTGTCGAAGGTGGTCAGCGAGCCGACCATCATCAGCACCGACGACGTGACGATCGTGTACCGCAGCTGGGGCAGCGTGATGTTCACGAACTGCCCGAACCGGCCGGCCCCGTCGATCGTCGCCGCCTCGTACAGCGTCGGCGGCACCGCCCGCGCCGCGCCCTGGTAGAGCAGGGTGTGGAACGGGATGTACTGCCAGGAGATCACGAACACCACCGTGTAGATCGCGATGTCCGTGTCGCCCAGGAACTGCGGCCCGCCGACGAACGCGCCGAAGTTCGGGTCGAGCAGCACCTGCCACAGCAGCGCGATGGCCGCCGTGGACAGCAGCAGGGGCAGGAAGAAGATCGAGCTGAGGACCGCCCGCGATCGCTGCTTCCCGGCCGCCCAGACCCCGACCAGCAGTGCGATCGGGGTCTGGACGAGCCAGGAGACGACCATCAGCAGCACGGTCCGCCCCACGGAGGCGGTGGCCTCGCCGTCCTGGACCAACCGGGTCCAGTTGTCGACCCCGTTGGGGGTCGGCGTGCCCAGGCCGTCCCACGCGGTGAAGCTCAGGTACACCACGATGACCATGGGCAGCGCCGCGAACAAGGCGAAGAACGCGAACGCGGGAACGGCGTACCAGCCCGAAGGCCGCTGGGACGACATCAGCGCGCGGCCACCGCGTCGACGAACTGCTGCGGCGAGACCTTGCCGAGGAAGAACTCCTGGAGCTGGGTCAGCATGAACGTGGCGTCGTCCGCGGGCAGGTCCTGGTCCCAGGACAGCTGGAAGTTCTTCGAGTCCAGCACCAGCTCGTAGATGAACGTCGAGTAGTCCGGGTTCGGCGACTTCTTCAGCATCTCCTCCGCGCCCACGACCGGCGGCACGTCACCGGCCTCGACCAGCGCCTGGATGTAGGAGTCCTCGGTCAGCGTGGTGGTGAGGAACTTCTTGGCCGCGTCGAGGTTCTTCGAGTCCGAGGTCGCGGAGTAGAAGTTGCTCACGTTGCCGACGAGGTTCCCCGGGTCGCCCTTGCCGCCCGTGACGGCGGGGAAGGCCACCCAGCCCAGCTTGTCCTGCTTGACGAAGTCCGGGCTCTGGTCCAGCTGGTTGGTGTACTCCCAGGAGCCCATCAGGTGCATCGCGGCCTTGCCCTGGGCCAGGATCGTCGAGGCGCCGCCCGCGTCGTAGCCGACGGAGGCGAAGTTGGTGCCGAACGCGCCCCGGTCGATCAGGTCCTTGAGCTTGGTCATGGACTCGACCACGGCCGGGTCCTTCCAGCCCGCGGGGCCGTTGTCCCGGATGTTCTTGAACACCTCGGGGCCCGCCACGCGGTCGAGCACGTACTCGGCCCACATCAGCTCGGTCCACGCCTGCGAACCGGCCAGCGCGATGGGGGTGACGCCCTGGGCCTTGAAGGTGTCGACCAGGGTGAGCAGTTCGTCCCACGTGGTCGGGGGCTGCGCGCCCGCCGCGGCGAAGACGTCCTTGTTGTAGAACAGCATCACCGGCTGCATGCCGCGCATCGGCACGCCGTAGGTCTTGCCGTCGAGCTTCGCGCCGTCGAGCACGCTCGGGATGAACTTGTCCCGGACCGCCGCGTTCTCGTCCAGCACCGCGGTCAGGTCGGCGACCTTGCCCGCGTCGACGTACTCCTTGAGGTTGCCGCCGCCCCAGTTGAAGAACAGGTCCGGGGCCTGCGGCGACCCGATCGCGACGCGCAGCCGCTGCTTGTACGGGTCGTTGCCGAACGTCTCCAGCGAGGCGTTGCCGCCGCCGGCCTTGAACGAGTCGATCGACTTCTGCTCGATCTTGTTGAGCACCGGGTCCTCCAGTGCCCACACCTTGAGCCCGTTCGCGGGGTCGGCCGGACCGGACGACCCACACGCGGTGCTCACTGCTGCCACGGCGACGAGCCCCATCGCGATGAGGGGACGCATCCATGAACGGCGGGACATGCGACCGCCACCCTTCTGCCACGCTGCGGAATTGTTCGTGGCATCGAAACATTTCGAAACATCCACGACTTGCGGAGAACCTAGACGGGTGTCGAACGCGTGTCAAGCGTCACGCGCTGACCTGTTGAGACGACATTTCCGCACTTCAGAGGCTCGCTCTTGTGTTTCGATCGAGTTTCGATACTATCGGCCGCATGCGTCGAGCCACGTTGGCCACGATTGCCGCAGCAGCGGGGGTGTCGCTCCCGACGGTGTCCAAGGTCCTGAACGGGAAGGACGACGTCGGCGCGGAGACCAGGGCCCGCGTGCGGCAGTTGCTCGCCGAGTACGACTACGTCCCGGTCGGGTCACGCCGTGCCTCCGGGCACATGCTGGTCGACCTCGTGTTCACCGCCCTGGACAGCCCCTGGGCGGTGGAGATCATCCGCGGTGTCGTCGACACCGGCCTGCACGTCGTGGTGTCCTCCACGGACAAGCCGCGCCGGCACACCTCGTGGGCGGCGTCGCTGGTGGAGGCGCGCCGCGCCGGGGCGCTGCTGGTCACCTCGCAGCTGACCGCCGCCGACCGGCGCGTGCTCGCCAACTCGCGCATCCCCGTCGTCGTCATCGACCCCGTGGACCTCCCGCAGCCGAACGTGCCCAGCGTCGGTGCCACCAACTGGGCGGGCGGCCTGTCCGCCACCGAACACCTGCTGCGCCTCGGCCACCGCCGGGTCGGCGTCATCGGCGGACCCGCCGGGATGCTGTGCAGCCGCGCGCGCGTCGACGGCTACCGCGCCGCGCTCGACCGGGCGGGCATCGCGTTCGACCCGGAACTCGTCAGGCACGGCGACTTCAAGCACGAGGGCGGGTTCCGGCGGGCGGCAGAGCTGCTCGCCATGCCCGACCGGCCCACCGCGATCTTCGCGGGCAACGACGAACAGGCGCTCGGCGTGATCGAGGCGGCCCGCGTCGCGGGGCTGTCCGTCCCGCACGACCTGAGCGTGGTCGGGTTCGACGACTTACCGGTGGCGGTGTGGTCCTCGCCCGCCCTCACCACCGTGCGCCAGCCGCTCACCGAGATGGGGCGCCACGCGGGCCGGATGCTCGCCGACCTCATCGCGGGGCGCCCGGTGGAGACCGAGCGCGTCGAACTGGCCACCGAACTCGTCGTCCGATCGTCAACGAAGGAGCCGCCGTGCTGAACCCCTGGGCCGATCCCGGAAAGCCGACCGCGGAGCGCGTCGCCGCCCTGCTGGCCGAGCTGACCCTGGAGGAGAAGCTGGCCCAGCTCGTCGGGGTGTGGGTGGGGATCTCCGAGGGCGAGGAGGTCGCGCCCGCGCAGCACGAGTTCGCCGAGCCGCTGCCGCCGTGGGACGAGCTGACCAAGCCCGGCCTCGGCCAGCTGACCCGCGTCTTCGGCACCGGGCCGGTCGACCCCCTGGTGGGCGCCAAGGTGCTCGCCGAGACCCAGCGCAAGCTCGTCGCCAACACCCGCTTCGGCATCCCCGCCATGGCGCACGAGGAGTGCCTGGCCGGGTTCACCGCGTGGCAGGCGACGGTCTTCCCCGTCCCCCTGTCCTGGGGCGCCTCGTTCGACCCCGAGTCGGTCGAGCGGATGGCGCGCGAGGTCGGCCTGGTGATGCGCGACGTCGGCGTGCACCAGGGCCTGGCCCCGGTGCTCGACGTGACCCGCGACCCGCGGTGGGGGCGCACCGAGGAGACCATCGGCGAGGACCCCTACCTCGTCGGCCTCATCGGCTCCGCCTACACCCGCGGCCTGGAGTCCAGCGGGATCGTGGCCACCCTCAAGCACTTCGCGGGCTACTCGGCCTCCGCAGGCGGGCGCAACCACGCCCCCGTGCACATGGGGCCGCGCGAGTTCGCCGACGTCGTGCTGCCGCCGTTCGAGATGGCCCTGCGCCTCGGCGGCGCCCGGTCGGTCATGCACTCCTACGCCGAGGTCGACGGCGTGCCGCCGGCCGCGGACCCGGCGCTGCTGACCGACCTGCTGCGCGGCCGGTGGGGCTTCGAGGGCGTCGTCGTCGCCGACTACTTCGGCGTGTCGTTCCTGGAGACCGCCCACGGCGTCGCAGGGTCGCCCGGCGAGGCCGCCGCGCTCGCGCTGACCGCGGGCGTGGACGTGGAGCTGCCCAGCGTGCGCTGCTACGGCGAGCCGCTGGCCGAGCTGGTGCGCTCCGGCGTCGTGGACGAGGCGCACGTGGACGTCGCGGTGACCCGGGTGCTCACCCAGAAGTGCGAACTCGGCCTGCTGGACGAGGGCTGGGAGCCCGAGTCGCCCGCCGTGAAGCGCGGCGAGCCGGTCGACCTGGACCCGCCCGCGCTGCGCGACCTCGCCCGCACGATGGCCGAGCGGTCCGTGGTGCTGCTGGACAACGAGGCGGGCGTGCTGCCCCTCGGCGCGTCGGGCGCCGGCGCGTCGCGCATCGCGGTCGTCGGGCCGTGCGCGGACGACGTGCTCGCGCTCATGGGCTGCTACGCGTTCCCGAACCACGTCGGCGTGCAGCACCCGGACGTGGAGCTGGGCGTGGAGATGCCGACCCTGCTGGAGGCGGTGCGCGCGGAGTTCCCGCACGCCACCGTCACCACCGCGCTCGGGTGCGAGGTGTCCGGCGACGACCGGTCCGGCATCGCCGAGGCGGTCGAGGTCGCGCGGGACGCGGACGTGGTGCTCGCCGTGCTCGGCGACCGCGCCGGCCTGTTCGGCCGCGGCACGTCCGGCGAGGGCTGCGACGCCGAGGACCTGTCGCTGCCCGGCGTGCAGGGCGAGCTGCTGGACGCGCTGCTGGAGGCGGGCAAGCCCGTCGTGCTGGTCCTGCTGGCCGGCCGGCCCTACGCGCTGGGCGGCTACCGCCCCGCCGGGGTGGTGCAGGCCTTCTTCCCCGGCGAGGAGGGCTCGGGCGCCGTCGCGGGCGTGCTCAGCGGGCGGGTCAACCCGTCCGGCAAGCTGCCCGTGCAGGTCCCGCGCGGTTCCGGCGGCCAGCCCACCACCTACCTGCACCCGAAGCTGGGCGCGGTGGGCGGCGTCAGCTCCGTGGACCCCACGCCGCTGTACCCGTTCGGCCACGGCCTGTCCTACACCTCGTTCGAGCTGACCGGGTTCGAGTCGGCCGAGGAGCTGCCGTCGGACGGCGAGGTCGAGGTGTCCTGCCTGGTGCGCAACACCGGCGGACGGCGCGGCGCGGAGGTCGTGCAGCTGTACCTGCACGACCCGGTCGCCTCGGTGACGCGGCCCGTGCGCCAGCTCGTCGGGTTCGCCCGGGTCGAGCTGGACGCGGGGGAGGAGCGGCGGGTGGCGTTCCGGCTGCACGCCGACCGCACGTCGTTCACCGGCCGCGACGGCCGCCGCGTCGTGGAGACCGGCGAGGTGTCCCTGCTCGTCGGCTGCTCCAGCACCGACATCCGCTGGGAGCGCACCGTGCGGGTCACCGGCGAGGACCGGTACGTCGGCCACGACCGGGTGCTCGTCACCCCGGTCACCGCGTCGACCCCGTGAACCGACCCCGTGAGCGGGCCGCGGCGGAGCTGGTCGTGGACGTTCGAGACCCCGGGCCGAGCAACCCGGGGTCCCCGGTGCGCAACCGGGTCCACTGACCGGGCTGGGGTGTGGGAGGGCTATGGCGGTGGCCCTCCCACACCCCGCCCACCACGTCTCAGAGGTGGGCGCGCAGGTGCCGCAGCTTGCGCTCGTCGTGCACCCTGGGGGTGGTGTGACCGCTGAACGGGAACACCGCCATCTCCTTCGGCGCGGTGATCTCGTTGTAGGCCGCGTACACCGTCGACGGCGGGCACACCTCGTCCATCAGGCCCACGCTCAGCAGGCACGTCGCGGTGATGCGGCGGGACAGCAGCGCGCCGTCGACGTAGCGCAGGGTGTCCAGCGCCCGCGGGATCAGGTCCACGTGCTGCGCCAGGAAGTTCGAGATCTCCGCGTACGGCTCGGCGCCGGTGATCGTGACGGCCCGCTGGAAGTCGCACAGGAACGGCACGTCGGCCTGGCACACCCGGACCGCCTCGCCGCACAGCGCCGCCGCGGCCAGCGCGAGGCCGCCGCCCTGGCTGCCGCCGGACACCGCGAGCCGCGCCGGGTCCACGCCGTCCAGCCCCGCCGCCACCTCCACCGCCCGCGCCGCGTCCACCATCAGCCGCGTCACGTAGTAGGTCTCGGGGGAGGCGATGCCCCGGGTCATCACGCCGGGGTGCTCGGGGCCGGCGAACCCGGAGTCGGCCGTCGCGCCCAGCGTCCACCGGCCGCCCTGGCCCCGGGTGTCCATCACGAACACCGCGTACCCGGCGGCGGGCAGCAGCGCGTGCTCCGACGGCAGGCCCCGGCCGCCGCCGTAGCCGATGAAGCAGACCACCGTCGGCAGCGGCTCGTCGCCCGCCCCGCCGGGGCGGATGTACCAGCCGCGCACCCGGTCGCCGCCGTAGCCGGAGAACTCGACGTCCCACACCGGCAGCGGGCCGTAGGCGTCCGCCGCGTACGGCGACAGCACCGGCGGCCGGGCGGCGGCGCGCGCCTCCTCCAGCCGGGACTTCCACCACAGGTCCAGGTTGTCCGGTTCGGCGGTGGCGGTCCGGTACTGCGCCAGTTCCCGCTCGGAGAGGTCGAACCAGGGCACGGTGGTCCCCTTTCCAGGTGATCCGTTAAGCGCTTAATTACCCTACCGGGGGAGGGGGGCCGCGCCGCGGTCTAGACTTGATGATCACGTCCAGTGAGGAGGCGCGGGTGCGAGCCAAGCGTCCGACCATCTCGGACATCGCCAAGGCCGCGGGCGTGTCCACGGGGGCGGTGTCCTACGCGCTCAACAACCGGCCGGGCGTCTCCGAGCCCACCCGGCGCCGGATCATGGACATCGCGGACCGCCTCGGCTGGGTGCCCAGCAGCGCCGCGCGCTCGCTGTCCGACGGCCGGGCCAACGCCATCGGCCTGGTCGTGGACCGGCCGGCCCGGGTGATCGGCGTCGAGCCGTACTTCATGCAGCTCATCTCCGGCATCCAGGGCGCGCTCGCGGGCGGGCCGACGGCGCTGCTGCTCCAGGTGACCGACAACTCCGCCGCCGAGCTGGCCGCCTACCGGCGCTGGTGGGGCGAGCGGCGGGTGGACGGCGTGCTGCTGGTCGACCTGGTGGAGAACGACCCCCGGGTGGAGCTGGTGCGGGAGCTGCACCTGCCGGCCGTGGTGCTCGGCGAACCGGTCGTGCCGGACGTGCCGTGCGTGTGGACGGACGACGAGGTCGCCGTGGTCGAGGTGCTGGAGTACCTGGTGGCGCTAGGCCACCGGCGGATCGTGCGGGTCGCCGGACCCACCAGGTTCGTGCACACCCAGGCGAGGTCGCGGGCGTTCACCACGGCCGCCGCGCGGCTCGGCCTGGGCGAGGCGCGGGTCGTGCACGCCGACTACTCGGACGAGGCGGCGGCCCGCGTGACGCGGCGCGTGCTGACGGGCGGCACGCCGCCGACCGCGCTCGTGTTCGACAACGACGTGATGGCGGTGTCGGCCCTCGGCGTGGCGCACGAGCTGAACCTGCCCGTGCCCGACCGGCTCTCGCTGGTGGCGTGGGACGACTCGGCGCTGTGCCGCCTGGTGCGCCCCGCGCTGTCCGCCGTGCGCCGCCCGATCGCCGAGCGGGGCGCCGCCGCCGTCCGCCTGCTGCTCGACGTCGTCGCGGGCGGCGCGACCGACCAGGTGAAGACCTCCGACCCCGAGCTGGTGCCGCGCTCCAGCACCGGCCGGGCCCCCACCACCTGAGACCCGCCACCCGAGACGGCGACACCGTCCGCAGGTTCGGGGCTCGACGGACCGGGGGCGTCCGTAGGACACTGGTGACCCATTTCTGGGAGCGTTCCCAGCAGTGACGGTGGATCGCGCGCAAAAGCGGTCCTGACCTGCGCTTACTTGCGAAACTCCCGGTTGACTCTTAAGCGGTTAATTGCTTTGGTGTGGAGGTCCGCCCCCGGGCGGGTGCGCTGCCCTGCGCTCGCTTCTGTCAGTGTCGACAACCACGCGAGGTACACCCATGCGCAAGCGATTCGCCTTGGTCGGCGCCGCCGTCGCCGCCTTGGTCCTCTCCCTGCTGGCGGTGGTCCCGGCCCAGGCGGCCACGGGCTTCACCGTCAGCAACGGGCGTCTCCTGGACGCCAACGGCAACGACTTCGTCATGCGTGGCGTCAACCACGCGCACACCTGGTACACGAGCAGCACCACCCAGGCGCTGAAGGACATCAAGGCCCTCGGGTCCAACACCGTCCGCGTCGTGCTCAGCTCCGGCGACCGCTGGACGAAGAACGACGCGGCCGACGTCGCCAACGTCGTCTCCCAGTGCAAGGCCAACAGGCTGATCTGCGTGCTGGAGGTGCACGACACCACCGGCTACGGCGAGCAGAGCGGCGCCGTGACCCTGGCCCGCGCGGCCGAGTACTGGCTCAGCGTCAAGAGCGCGCTGGTCGGCCAGGAGAAGTACGTCATCGTCAACATCGGCAACGAGCCGCACGGCAACACCGGCTACCAGAACTGGACCAACGACACCAAGGGCGCCATCCAGGCCCTGCGCAACGGCGGCCTGACCCACACGATCATGGTGGACGCGCCGAACTGGGGCCAGGACTGGGCGTTCACCATGCGCGACAACGCCGCGTCGGTCTTCGCCGCGGACGCGCTGAAGAACACCGTGTTCTCCATCCACATGTACGGCGTGTTCGACACGGCCGCGGAGATCAACGACTACCTCAACCGCTTCGTGACCGCGAAGCTGCCGATCGTCGTGGGCGAGTTCGGCCACGACCACTCCGACGGCAACCCCGACGAGGACACCATCTTCGCCACCACCCAGTCGCTCAAGCTGGGCTACCTGGGCTGGTCGTGGAGCGGCAACGGCGGCGGCGTCGAGTACCTCGACATGGTCACCGGCTTCAACGCCGCGCAGCTGACGTCGTGGGGCCGGCGGATCTTCGACGGCGCCAACGGCATCAAGGCCACCTCGAAGGAGGCCAGCGTCTACGGCGGTGGCGGCGGCCCGACCGACACCACGCCGCCGAGCGCGCCGGGCACCCCGTCGGCGTCCGGCGTCACCTCCACCTCGGCGACCCTGACCTGGTCGGCCGCCACGGACGACGTCGGCGTCACCGGCTACGACGTGGTCCGCGTCAGCGGCTCCACCGAGACGGCGGTGGCGAGCCCGTCCGGCACGAGCACGACCGTCACCGGCCTGTCCGCGGGCACCGCGTACAGGTTCGCCGTCTACGCGCGGGACGCGGCGGGCAACCGCTCCACCCGCTCCGGCACGGTCGACGTCACCACCCGGCCCGGCGGCGGCGACCCGGTCGGGACCTGCGCGGTCACCTACAAGGTCACCGGCCAGTGGCAGGGCGGCTTCCAGGGCGACGTGAAGGTGGCCAACACCGGCACGACCGCGGTCAACGGCTGGACGCTGCGCTGGACGTGGGCCGGCGGCCAGACCGTCACCCAGTCCTGGGGCGCCACCACGACCCAGTCCGGCGCGCAGCTGAGCGCGGCGAACGTGGCGTACAACGCGACGATCCCGGCCGGCGGCTCGGTGAGCTTCGGCTTCATCGGCTCGTGGAACGGGACCAACCCCGCGCCCACGTCGTTCGCCCTCAACGGCGCGACCTGCGCGACCGCCTAGGAGCCCGCGATGTCATCGAGGAACACGGCACCGGGGAACACGGCACTGGCGGCGCTGTTCGCGGCGCTCGCCGCGCTCGTCGGCGTTCTCGTGGCCGCGCCGGGGCAGGCGGCCGTGCGGGCCGCCGCCCCCGTGCGGATCATGGCGCTCGGCGACTCCATCACCGGGTCGCCGGGCTGCTGGCGGGCGCTGCTCGACCGCGACCTGCGGGCCGCCGGGCACGCCGACGTCGACTTCGTGGGCACGCTCGACCCCGACGGCTGCGGGTTCGCCTACGACGGCCAGCACGAGGGCCACGGCGGGGCGCTCGTCACGGCGGTCGCCGACCAGGACCAGCTCGTCGGCTGGCTGGCCGCGAGCAAGCCGGACGTGGTGCTCATGCACTTCGGCACCAACGACGTGTGGAGCGCGCGGTCGACGGCGACCATCCTGGCCGCCTACGGCAAGCTCGTGGACCAGATGCGGGCGGACAACCCGTCGATGAAGGTCCTCGTCGCCAAGATCATCCCCATGGCGGCGAGCGCCTGCGCCGAGTGCCCGCAGCGGGTGGCCGACCTGAACGCGGCGATCCCGGCCTGGGCGGCGGGCAAGTCCACCGCCCGGTCGCCGGTCACCGTCGTGGACCAGTGGACCGGCTTCGCCACCGGCTCCGACACCTACGACGGCGTGCACCCGAACGCCTCGGGTGACCGGAAGATCGCCGACCGGTGGTTCCCCGCCGTGGTGGCCGCCCTGAGGGGCGTCACACCCACGTCCACCACGACCACGACCACGACCACCACGACGACCACCACCCCGCCCCCGGGCGGCGGGTGCGCCGCCGAGGTGAGGGTGGCCAACCAGTGGCCGGGCGGCTTCTCGGCGGAGATCACCGTGCGCAACAGCGGCACGACCGCGACCCGGGGCTGGACGGTGCGGTTCGAGGCGCGCGGCGGCATGTCCGTCACGCAGGGCTGGAACGGCACGTTCAGCCAGACCGGCACCACCGTGACGGTGGGCAACGCGTCCTGGAACGGCGCGCTCCCGGTCGGGGGCACGGCGAAGGCCGGGTTCAACGGCAGCGGCGACGCGTCCGGCTGGACCCCGACCGCCGTCTGCGCGGCGGCCTGACCCGGCGGGCGTCCGCGGTCGTGCCTCCGGGCGCGGCCGCGGACGCCCGTTCGCGGCCCGGGTGATCTTCCCGGGGCGATCCCGGGGTGGAGTACGGTTCCGTGCGCAGGCCCGGCGGTGTTCCCCGGGGTCGTCCTCGGGTGTGCTGGTGGGTGTGGATGCGCTTGCTCAGATCGTGCTACCGGTGGTTCCTCGCCCACGTGCCGGGCGGTCCGGTGCGCGGCCCCGTGGTCGGGCTGGTGGCGCTGTTCGCGATCAACGCGGCCCTGGCGTTCGCCCCCTGGTCCACCGCGACCCGCGTGCTGGTGGGCGTCCTCCCGCTGCTGGCCGCCGGCCTGGCGCTGGTCGCGTACCGGGTGAACTCCGGCGTGCTGGAGCGCCACCGCACGCTGCTGGCCCACTACGCCGACGTGATCTACGACGAGCTCCAGCCCCTCGTGCACATCGTGGCGTGGGAGGAGCGGGCGACGCTCGCCGCCAACGGTGACGCGGAGACCGAGGTGACCGTGACGGCCACACCCGCCGCCGACGGGGTGCGGGTGCTGCGCCTGCGGTTCCAGGCGGGCTGGGACCAGCCGGAGGCCCAGCGGTCGCTGGTGAAGGCGGTGGTGCGCGGCGTCCTCGTCGACGAGCTGCCCGGCGCCCGGTTCGCGGTGTCCACGTCCTGGCGGGAGGACGGCCGGTTCGACCTGGCCGTGCACTTCCAGGAGCCGATCCCGGCGGGCAGCGAGGTCCGGGTCGTGGTGACCCTGTTCTGGCCGGGCAAGTGCGCGCCGCTGATGCGCTTCGGCGAGCCGGACGCGTTCGCCTACCGCTTCGCCGGCAGCGTGCCGCACGTCTCGCTGGCGCTGCGCCTGCCGCGCGGGGTCGACGTGTTCTACGACGCCCTGGGCTTCGACCGGGGCGACCCCGGGTTCGTGCTGGAGTCGGTGCGCTCGCCCGCCGACCGCACCGAGGTCGTGTTCAGCGCGACCGACCTCCAGCCCGACCGGCGGGTGGGCGTGCGGCTCGACGTGGTGTGACCCGAGTCACGTCGGGTGGTGTAGAGAAGCCGTCCGCAGTGCCGTCTCCGGGGTGAGGGCGCCGGAACGGCGCGCCCGCACACAGAGGAGACCGATCATGGCGAAGTTCCTGCTGCTGATGAACTACGGCCCGACCGCCACCTGCGACACCCCCATGGACCGGTGGGCGCCCGGGGACGTCGCCGCGCACATCGGCTACCAGCAGCGGCTCGGCGAGGAGTTGGCCCGCAACGGCGAGCTGGTCGACGCCCAGGGCCTCTCCGGCCCCGAGCTGGCCGCGACCGTCGTGTTCACCGGCGTGGGCGCGCCCGTCGTCACCGACGGCCCGTTCCCGGAGTCCAAGGAGCTGCTGGCCGGCTACTGGCTGGTCGACGCCACGCGGGAGCGGGCACTGGAGATCGCGGCCAGGGCGTCGGCCGCGCCCGGCCCGGACGGCGTGCCGCTCGGCCAGCCCATCGAGGTGCGGGAGTTGATGTCGGCCCCCGCCGCCTCCGACCTGTGAGCCGCGTCGTCCCAGTGAGCCGCGTCGTGGAGGACCTGCTGCGCGAGTGCGCGCCGCGGGTCCTCGGCGCGATCGCCCGCCGGTGCGGCGACTTCGCGCTCGCCGAGGACGCCGTGCAGGAGGCGCTGCTGTCGGCGCACCGGCACTGGCCGGTCGACGGCGTGCCGGACGACCCGCGCGCCTGGCTCGTGCGCGTCGCCGCGCGCAAGGCCACGGACCTGGTGCGCGGTGAGATCGCCCGGCGCAGGCGCGAGGACGCGGTGTCCCGTGAGCCGCCGCCCGGCGAGGCGGCGGACCGCGACGACACGCTCCTCCTGCTGTTCCTGTGCTGCCACCCCGACCTGACGCCCGCGTCCGCCATCGCGCTCACCCTGCGCGCCGTGGGCGGCCTGACGACGGCCGAGGTGGCCCGCGCCTTCCTGGTGCCCGAGGCGACCATGGCGCAACGCATCGGTCGGGCCAAGCAGAAGCTGCGCGGCGCGGAGTTCGCCGTGCCCGGCCCCGACGAGTGGGCCGCCCGGCTGCGCACCGTGCTGCACGTGTTGTACCTCGTCTTCAACGAGGGCTACACCAGCAGCACGGGCGGTTCGCTGCACCGCGTCGAGCTGTCCGGCGAGGCGATCCGGCTCACCCGGGCGGTGCACGCGCGCCTGCCGTCCGACGGCGAGGTCGCGGGCCTGCTCGCGCTGATGCTGCTCACCGACGCCCGCCGCCCGGCGCGCACCGCCCCCGACGGCTCGATCGTGCCGCTGGCCGAGCAGGACCGGTCGACGTGGGACCGGGCCCTGATCGCGGAGGGCGCGGACCTGATCACCGCCGCCGTGGAGCGCGGTCCGATCGGCGAGTACCAGTTGCAGGCCGCCATCGCCGCCCTGCACGACGACGCCCCGCGCGCGGAGGACACCGACTGGCCGCAGATCCTCGGCATGTACACGTTCCTGGAGCGCATCGCGGACAACCCCGTGGTCACGCTGAACCGGGCGGTGGCCGTCGCGATGGTGCACGGACCCGCCGCCGGCCTGGCCCTCGTCGACACCCTGGACGACCGCCTGCCCGGCCACCACCGCCTCGACGCCGTCCGCGCCCACCTGCACGAGATGGCGGGCGACGCGGCGCGTGCCGCCGCGCACTACCGCGCCGCCGCGGCCCGCACCACGAGCCTGCCGGAGCAGCGCTACCTGATGGCCAAGGCCGCCGCCGGACCGCCGGCGTAACCTGGAAGGGGGTGGTCGTGGTGACGGAGCGCAAACCCGCGGGCGTCGGGTTCGAGACCTGGATCGAGCGGCAGATCCGCGAGGCGCAGGAGCGCGGCGAGTTCGAGGGCCTGCGGGGTGCGGGCAAGCCGTTGGCGGGGCTCGACCAGCCGCACGACGAGCTGTGGTGGGTCAAGGAGAAGCTGCGGCGCGAGGAGGGCACGGCGCTGCCGCCGACCCTGCTGCTGCGCAAGGAGGCGGCGGACGCGCGCGAGGCCGCCGGGCGGGCGTCGTCGGAGGCCGAGGTGCGCCGCATCCTCGGCGAGGTCAACGCGAAGATCGAGGACGCGATCCGCAGACCCATGTCCGGCCCGCCGCTCAACCTGATGCCGTTCGACGTGGAGCACGTCGTGGCGGTGTGGAGGGCGTCCCGGTAGTCGGGGCGGCCTGGTCACCCCCGTCTGCGCGTCCACCGGGCCACCGCCGCGGCCTGTTCCAGGTCGCGCGCGGGCGTGTCCAGCACCCGTCCGAGCCACGCCCGCCAGTACGGGCCGGGGATGCGCTTGCCCCGTTCCCACCGGGACACCTCCTCACGGGTGACGCTCGCGTTGCCCGACGCGGCGTGCAGGCGTGCCGCGAGGTCGTGCTGGGTCAACCCGCGACCCCGTCGCAGTTCCGGGATGAGCTTGCTGATCGGCTGCGGTTCGTCCGGCACGGCGACACCTTTCCTCGACGGGGCTCAGGGGCGCGGTCGTCATCCTGGCACCGATCCGTGCGGCCGTTGCGGTGATATCGGGGGAACACCGGGGGGCGGCGAGGGCCGAGGCGAGCGCCGGCGATCCGGGACCTCACCGAGGCGGTCGTCGGCTACCCCGAGGAGATGACCCGCAGTCGGCTGTTCGGCCTCATCGCGCTCATCGGGAACCACCTGCTGGACAACGACTTCGACCACGCCGCCGCCGCCGTCGGCGACCGGGCGCTCGCGCTCGAGGGCGAGGTCGACGCGGTCCGCGTGGCCGGCCGGCTGCGCCCCCGTCGGGCGGCTCGCCGGCGCCTACCTCGGCGAACCCGGCGCCCGGGAGCCGGCCGGTCGGATCGCGGAGTTCGCGACCCCCGCCCGACCCGCGCCGTCCCACCCGCGGCCGTCGAATTCGACTCGAATTCGACGGCCGTTCGACGTCGCCGTTCGAATGGCCGTCGAAACGAATCACGTCGTTGACGCGTGGCGAACATCGACGTAATACTCTGTTCGCACTTCTGGATAGCGTTCACACATATGAATGATCTTGCCGGGGAAAGGCTCCTCGCCATGCGAACCCTCAGTACTGCGCTCGTGCTCTCCTGCGCCTTGGGCGTAATCGTGGCGGCACCGGCGCACGCAAGCCCTGACCTGGGCAGACAAGTTCTGCAAGCCGGTGACGGGTGGGCGTCGAGCGGCACCGGGACGACCGGTGGTTCTCAGGCGACGACAGTGCACACGGTGCGCACGGAAGCGGAATTGCGGGCGGCCCTCGCCGCCCCCGCGCCGCGCCTCATCAAGGTGCGCGGCGTGATCGACCTGCGCGCCGACTGCGCCGACCACGCGGCGGACGGCTACACCCTCGCGGGCTACCTGGCCGAATACGACCCGGCCGTCTGGGGTCGTGAGCGCGAACCCAGCGGCCCGCTGGAAGAGGCCCGTGCCGCGTCCGCGCAGCGGCAGCTGGCGGCGATCGGCATCCCGGTGGGGAGCGACACCACGATCGTCGGCGACGGACGCGGCGCGGGCCTCACCGGCGCCAGCCTGCGCGTGCACAACGCGCAGAACGTGATCATCCGCAACCTCACCTTCCGCGACACCCGCGACTGCTTCCCGCAGTGGGACCCGACCGACGGCGCGGAGGGCAACTGGAACTCGGCCTACGACGCGGTGTCGTTGCAGCGCGCCACCAACGTGTGGGTGGACCACAACACCTTCACCGACCAGCCGTACCCGGACAGCGCCGCGCCGACCTACTTCGGCCGCCCGTACCAGCAGCACGACGGTTCGCTCGACATGACCAACGGCACCGACCTGGTCACCGCGTCGTACAACCTGTTCGAGGACCACGGCAAGACGATGCTCATCGGCTCGTCGAACACCTCGACCACCGACCCGGGCAAGCTGCGCGTGAGCGTGCACCACAACGTCTTCCGCAACGTCGAGGAACGGCTCCCGCGCGTGCGGTTCGGCCAGGTGCACGTCTACAACAACCTCTACGAGCCGGGACCGTCGTTCGTCTACGCGTGGGGCGTGGGCGTGCGATCCGCGCTCCACGTGGAGAACAACTACGTGAAGCTGCGCAACGGCGGCGCGGTCGAAGACCTCATCCACAACTGGGGCGGCACCGCCATCACCGAGACCGGCACGCTGGTCGACGGCCGGCCGGTGGACGTGCTCGACGCGTTCAACGCGGCCAACCCGACGGCCCCGCTCGCCGGTGACGCCGGGTGGACGCCCGTGCTGAACCGCGGCCTCGAACCCGCCTCCCGGATCAAGAACCTCAAGGCCGGGGCCCAGCAGCGCGAGCGGTACCACGTCGCCAAGGGCACCGACTTCGACACCGTGCAGGCCGCGATCGACGCCGCGCCGCCCGGCACCACCATCACCCTCGGCAAGGGCGTGTACCGCGAGGTCGTCCGGGTGCCCACGACCAAGCCCGACCTGCTGCTCAAGGGCTCCACCGGCAACGCGCGGGACGTCGTGATCGACTACGACAACGCCGCCGGCACCACGAAGCCCGACGGCACCACGCACGGCACCACCGGCTCGGCCACCGCCACCATCGAGGCCGACGGGTTCACCGCCCGCGACCTCACCTTCAGCAACTCGTTCGACCGGGCCGCGCACCCCGGGATCACCGCCACCCAGGCCGTCGCCGTGAAGGCCACCGGGGACCGGCAGTACTACGACCGGGTCCGCTTCCTCGGCCACCAGGACACCCTGTACGCCGACACCCGGAACGTCGGCGCGCGGGCCCGCCAGTACTACCGGGGCGGTGAGGTCGTCGGCGACGTCGACTTCATCTTCGGCCGCGCGACCGCCGTGTTCGACCGGATGACGATCCGGGCGCTGGACCGCGGCGGTGACCCCAACGGGTACGTCACGGCCGCCAGCACGCGCCGCGACAACCCCCACGGCTTCCTCATCACCCACTCGCGCGTCGAGAGCGACGCCCCGGCCGGCACCTACCACCTGGGCCGCCCCTGGCACCCCGGCGGCGACCCGGACGCCATCGCCTCGGTCGTCGTCCGCGACACGAAGCTGCCCGCCGCGGTGAAGACCGCGCCGTGGACCGACATGTCCGGCTTCTCCTGGCGCGACGCCCGGTTCGCCGAGTTCCGCAACTCCGGCCCCGGCGCCACGCCCGGCACGGACCGGCCGGTGCTGACGGCGGAGCAGGCCGCGCAGCACACCGTCCGCGCGTACCTCGGCGACTGGAACCCCGCATGAGGACGCGCACGTGGGCGCCCTACGCGCTCATCGCCCCGACGCTGCTGCTGATGGCGGTCTTCCTGGTCTACCCGATCGGGAGCGTCGTCTACTACAGCCTCCAGCGGTACAACGTGACCCAGCCGTGGAAGAACGGGTTCGCGGGGCTCGACAACTTCAAGCAGATGCTGTTCGACGACCCGTTGTTCTGGCAGAGCCTCGCGTTCAGCGCCAAGTGGGTGCTCGTCGAGGTCGGGCTCCAGCTCCTGCTGGGGCTGGTCCTCGCCCTGATCGTCAACGAGACGTTCATCGGGCGCGGCGTGGCCCGCGCGCTCGTGTTCTCGCCGTGGGCGGTCTCGGGCGTGCTGACCACGGGCATCTGGATCCTCCTGCTCAACCCGTCCACCGGCATCTTCCAGGTGCTCTCCGAGTGGGGGATCGGCTCGCCCGGCACGTCGGTGCTCGGCAACCCCGACACGGTGTTCGACGCCCTGGTGGTGACCGAGCTGTGGCGCGGCGTGCCGTTCTTCGCGATCCTGCTGCTCGCCGACCTCCAGAGCATCCCCAAGGACCTCTACGAGGCGGCGTCCGTGGACGGCGCGAGCCGGTGGCGGCGCTTCACCAACGTCACCCTGCCGCACCTCAAGGACGCGATCATCCTGTCGACCCTGCTGCGCGCGGTGTGGGAGTTCAACAACGTGGACCTCATCTACACCCTGACCGGCGGTGGACCCGCGAACCAGACCACGACCCTGCCGCTGTACGTGGCGCGGCAGGCCGTCGACTCGCACAACTTCGGGTACGGCTCGGCGCTCACCGTCGCCGGGTTCCTGATCCTGCTGTTCTTCTCGATCGCCTACCTGCGGTTGTCGAAGTTCGGGAGCCGAGCATGACCGAGACCCTGGGCAAGACCGACACCCTGGTGCGGGAGATCGCCGGCACCACGCACGCCCCGCCGCCACCCACCAGGCGCCGCCGCCGGGCGGTGGCCGAGGAGCCGGGCAAGCCGTGGATGATCCACGTGCCGCTGGTGCTCTACCTGCTGTTCACGCTCATCCCGTTCTACTGGATGCTGGTGTTCGCGGTGCGGCCGGCCGGCTCGACGCAGCTCGTGCCGTGGCCGATCTCGTTCGAGCACTTCGACACGGTGTGGAACGACATCGGGTTCGGCGTGTTCTTCTACAACAGCGTGGTCATGGGCCTCGGCGTGCTGGTGTTCGTGACCGTCCTGTCGGTGATGGGCGGCTACGCGCTGGCCCGCTTCAAGTTCCGCGGCCAGCGGGTCTTCCTGCTGGCGATGCTGTGCAGCCAGTTCATCCCCGGCGCGATGATGCTGATCCCGCTGTTCGTGATCTTCAAGGGCCTCGGGCTGCTCAACAGCATCACCGGCCTGGTCATCGCGGAGGTGGCGTTCCAGCTGCCGCTGTCGCTGATCCTGATGGCCGGCTTCATCCGCAACATCTCCGTGGAGCTGGAAGAAGCCGCGATGGTGGACGGCTGCTCGCGCCTGCGCGCGTTCTTCGCCGTCGTCCTGCCGCAGCTCAAGCCCGCCCTGGTGGCGGTCGGGTCGTTCGCGTTCATCGGCGCCTGGAACAACTTCCTGTTCGCCCTGATGTTCGCGACCAGGCAGGACAAGTTCACCCTGCCGGTCGGCCTGAGCTACACGTTGGGTGAGTTCAACACCGACTTCGGAGCACTCGCCGCCGGTGGCGTGGTCGCGGCCGTACCGGTGGTCCTGGTTTTCGCCGTCGTGCAGCGGTTCCTGGTGCAGGGGCTCAGCGCCGGGGCTGTGAAGGGATAGGGAGCATCATGAGAAAACTGCTGGTCGCCGTGGCCGCCGCCGCGCTGGCGCTGTCCGCCTGCTCGTCCGGGGGAGGTGCGGGGAGCGACGGGAACGTCACCATCACGTTCTGGGACAACAACGGCGGCCCCGCGCGCGAGCCGATCTACAAGGAGCTGATCTCGCGCTTCGAGGCCGCGAACCCGACCATCAAGGTCGAGTACGTCGGCATCCCCAGCGCGTCGGTGCAGCAGAAGTACGACACCGCCATCGCCGGCGGCGAGACGCCCGACGTGGGCGGCGTGACCACCTCCTACCTCGCGCACCTCGTCGGCCAGGAGGCGCTGGCGCCCCTCGACGACCGCATCAACGGCGGGCCGCTCAAGGACAAGCTGCTGCCCTCGCTGGTGGAGACGGTCCGCCAGACCGCGCCGGACGGCAAGCTCTACATCGTCCCGTCGTCGGCCAACATGGACATCATCTGGTACCGCACCGACTGGTTCCAGGACGCCGGCATCGAGCCGCCGAAGACCTGGGACGAGTTCGTCACGGCCGCCGAGAAGCTCACCGACACGGCCGCGAACAAGTACGGCTACACCATCCGCGGCGGCGCCGGCTCGGTGTTCCAGCTGATCACCGAGGCGTACTCGTACTCCGGCGTGGACGACTTCTTCAAGGACGGCCAGAGCACCCTGGGCGACGGGGCCAACGCCGAACTGGTCGACAAGGTCGCCAAGCTCTACAAGAAGGCCACGCCCGAAGCCGACGTCAACAACAGCTTCACCCAGATGATCGCCCAGTTCACCGGCGGCTCGGTCGCGATGATGCACCACAACCTGGGCTCCTACAGCGACGTCACCAAGGCGCTCGGCGACAAGGTCGCCGCGATCCCGCTGCCGGTCGGCCCCGGCGGCAAGCGGACCGTCGTGCCCAACCCGACCGACGGCTTCGCGGTGTTCAACAACAGCGAGAACCAGGACGCGGCGTGGAAGTTCGCCGAGTTCCTGACCTCCGCCGAGTCCAACAGCTACTGGAACGAGAAGGTCGGCCAGATCCCCGCCAACACCGACGTGCGCAGCGCCGAGTGGATCGACAAGGCCGCCCACGTGAAGATGGCGCTCGGCGTCCTGGAGGACCCGGCCACCGTCCTCGTGCCCGCTCCCGTGTACCTGCCGCAGTACTCCTCGATCACCAAGACCGACAGCGAGCCCCAGTACCAGAAGGTGCTCCTCGGCGAGCTGAGCGCCCAGCAGTTCCTGGACGACATGGCGAAGAAGCTGACCGAGGCGCAGAAGGAGTGGGAGGACCGCAAATGATCGAGCGCGTCGAGGTGTCGGTGTTCACGACCACCGCGTTCACCGCGGTGGACCCGCACGGGCACCGGCACCCCAGCGCCGAGCACGAGGTGCGCGAGGCACTGCTGGAGATCACGGACTCCTCCGGTGCGGTCGGCCGCGTGCAGGTGCACCCCGACCAGCTGCGGCCCGCCGTGCTCGACTCGATCGTGAAGCCGGTGCTGCTGGGCGCCGACCCGTGGGACCGGGAGCGGCTGTGGACCGCGATGGCGCGCAAGCAGCGCGGCTCGCACGGCCGCTTCACCGACCGCGCCCTCGGGTACGTCGACACCGCCCTGTGGGACCTGGCGGGCAAGCTCGCCGACCTGCCGGTGTGGAAGCTGCTGGGCGGCGCGCGGTCCCGCGTGCCCGCCTACGCCAGCACGATGTGCGGCGACGAGATCCCCGGCGGGCTGTCCACGCCCGGCGACTACGCCTCGTTCGCCAAGGAGCTGGTCTCGCGCGGCTACCGGGCGATCAAGCTGCACACGTGGATGCCGCCGGTGCCCGGCGCACCGAGCGTGCGGGCCGACATCGCCGCCTGCGAGGCCGTCCGCGACGCCGTGGGACCGGCCGTTGCCCTGATGCTCGACGCCAACCACTGGTACTCGCGCACCGACGCGCTGGAACTGGGGCGGGCGCTGGAGGGCCTGGACTTCTACTGGTTCGAGGAGCCGATGGAGGAGGCGTCGATCAGCTCCTACCGGTGGCTCTCCGAGCAGCTGTCCGTGCCGGTCATCGGGCCCGAGGTGGCCTGGGGCAAGCACCTCAGCCGCGCCGAGTGGATCACGTCCGGGGCGTGCGACATCCTGCGCGCCGGACCCACCGACGTGGGCGGCATCTCGCCGACGGTCAAGGCCGCCCACCTGGCCGAGTCGTTCAACATGGACTGCGAGATCCACGGCGACGGCTCCGCGTCGCTGGCAGTCCTCGGCGGCACCGGCACCGGCCGCTGGTACGAGCGCGGCCTGCTGCACCCGCACCACGACTTCGACCGCGTGCCGCCGCACCGGCTCGCGATCGCCGACCCGCTCGACGACGAGGGGTGCGTGTCCCTCTCGACGGCTCCCGGCCTGGGGGACGAGTTCGACGTCGAGCACATCCGTTCGCACACCCTGGAGAGGTGGTGAGTCCGGTGTAGGTCCTCGGCCGCCGCCACGTGAAGAACCGCCGCCGGTTCCCTTTTCCATCCACAGTCGTATGGAGGAAACCGCATGTCACGCAAGACTTCCCGTGCGCTGCTCGCAGCAGCGGCATTGGCGTCCACCGCCCTCATGGTGGCGCCGTCGGCCAACGCGGCCTCGTTCAACCTGGAGGGCTGGGGCACGCAGTGCGGTGGCACCACCGGTGGTAGCGGTGGCTCCACGGTGGACGTCAGCGACGCGACCGCGTTCACCAACGCGGCCAAGTCCACCACCACCCAGACCATCCGCGTGAACGGCACCATCACGCTGTCGGCCATGACGAAGGTGGCGTCCAACAAGACGATCATCGGCGTCGGCTCGGGCGCCACGATCGCCGGCCACGGCCTCAACATCTCCAAGGTGTCCAACGTCATCGTCCGGAACCTGAACTTCAGGGACTGGAAGGACGACGGCATCCAGGTCGAGACCTCCACCAGGGTCTGGGTCGACCACAACACGCTGCGCAACGGCTACGACGGCGCGATCGACATCAAGCGCGGGTCGGACTGCGTCACCGTGTCGTGGAACAAGATCAGCAGCCACGACAAGACCATGCTGCTCGGCCACAGCGACGACAACGCCAGCCAGGACCGGGGCAAGCTGCGCGTCAGCTACCACCACAACTGGTTCGACGGCACCAACCAGCGCCACCCGCGCGTGCGCTTCGGCAACCCGGTGCACGTCTACAACAACTACTACGGCGGCGTGACCTCGTACGGTGTCGCTTCCACGCTGGAGGCGGGTGTCCTCGTCGAGGGCAACTACTTCGAGAACACCAAGGACCCGTTCCACCGCGGTGAGGGCAGCTCGCCTGCCGCCAACCTCGTGGCGCGGAACAACCACTTCGTGAACTCGGGTTCCGGCGACCAGGGCGGCAGCGTCAAGTCGATCCCGTACTCCTACACGCTCGACAGCGCGAGCAGCGTGAAGTCGACCGTGCAGGGCGGTGCGGGCACCGGCAAGATCTGACGTTCCCGCTCGGTGACGGCGGCCCCCGGACTCCTCGTCCCGGGGGCCGCCCCCTGTCCATGACGACCCGGCCGGAAGGGGTGGATGCCCCAGGCGGCGACTCACGCCGCCACCGCGGGTGGTCGGTGGAGCAGGTTCTGGCGTGGCCTCTGTGCGGGGTGGATGTGGCGGGGTGGGATGAAGGTCGGTGTCCCGCCGGTCGTCGCAACTTGCCGGTGTGTGTGGTGGGTGCGGCAGGGCAGGGCGAGGTTGTCCAGGTCGGTGGTGCCGCCGTCGGCCCGGTGTTGGATGTGGTGGGCGTCGCACCACTGGGGTGGTCGGTGGCAGTCGGGGAAGGCGCAGCCCCGGTCGCGGGCGTGCAGCGCGCGGCGTTGGGCGGTGCTCACGGTCCGCTTGGCGCGGCCGGGGTCGAGCACTTCGGACGCCCCGCCGAGGACGACGGGGAGGACTGTGGCGTCGCAGGCGATGCGGCGGGCTTGGGCGGCGCTGAGGTGGTGGTCGCCGTCGAGCACCGCGTGCCCGACGCCCCGGCGCAGGGTGTCGTGGTCGATGGTGACGCTGATGTGCGGCCGTTCTCCGGCTTCGGTGGGCAGGTCGCCCGACCGCGAAGCCAGTGCGATCAGGTCGGCGAACGCCTCACCGCGCCGTCGTGCCGCGTCGCGGGGGCCGTCCGGGCGTGGTGTGGGGAGTGGTTCGAGCAGTGCGGTGAACCGCGCGCCGGTCTCGGCGGACAGTTCGCCGAAGAATTCGAGTCGTCCGCCGGGCAGGTCGCGCAGGTGCAGTGTGTCGCCGGGGTCGGCGGCGGGTTCGTCCACCTCGTCCACGCGGTCCTGCTCGGCGCGGTCGCGAATCCGGTCGGCGAGCTGCCGCACCGCCTTCGGCTCCACCGATCGCGCGGCCTCGACCAGGATCTCCTCCGACCCGTCCGGCAGACGCAGCGAGATGGCCCGCGCCAGTTCGGTCAGGTGCCCGTCGGAGAGTTCCCCCACCACCGCCCCGGTCACGGGGTGCAGGGGTGGGAGTGGCTGGCCGGTGGGCTGGTGGAGGGCAGGAAGAGGTTCACCTGCGTCGTCCACCGCTTCACCTCCCGCGTGTCGGCGCGCACGGGACGCCGGTACGCATCCGCGTCCAGCCCGCGCCGCAACACCTCGGCCAGCAGCCGCAGCCGCGGTCGACGCAGGTGCAGCGCCCGCGCCGCGGCTTCGGTCTCGGCGATGGCGGCGAACACCATCGTCGGAGAGCAGCGCGGGCGACACGTCCATGAATCCAGGCTATTCGAACACCTGTGCCCATTTCATCACTTGATCAGGTGAAATGCGGGAGCGGAGGCGGCGGGTGTCGCCGGACGTCGTTCCTCCTGGGCACCCGCCGCCCCGTCAGCTCAGCCCCGCCGCCACTTCTGGTTCGCGCCGCCCAGGCACTCCCACTGCTGGAGCGGGGTCCCGGAGCCGCCCCACGACGTCACGTCGACGCACTTGTCGGCCTGCGGGTTGACGAGGTCACCCGCGCCGCTCAGGACGAACTGCTGCGCCGGGTTGCCGGAGCAGCGGGCGAGTTGGATGGCCGCGCCGTTGTCGCGCGAACCCCATGCCACGTCCACGCACAGGCCGAACGCGCGCACCGTGCCGTCACCGGGGAACGTCCAGTTCTGCGCGTTGGTGCCGTTGCAGTCCCACACCTGGAGGCCCTGGCCCTCGACACCGTTGGCGTTCGGCACGTCGATGCACTTGCCCTGGTAGCCGATGATCCGGCTGGTGCTGCCGCCGCCGCCGGTCGTGGTGAGCTGGAGGCCGTGGACGTTCAGGATCTCGTTCACCGGTTGGAACAGCGAGGTGCCGCCGTTCGCACAGGTGCCCGCCGCGCCCGAGGCGACGCCCTGGGCCTGGTTGCCGGCCAGGTAGGAGCCGCCCGAGTCGCCGGGCTGTGCGCAGGCGGTGGTGGAGGTGAGGCCGTGGACCAGTTGGCCGGAGTAGTTGACCGTGACGTTCTTGGCCTGGATCGTGCCGCAGCGCCAGCCCGTCGTCCGACCGGAGCGGCAGACCGACGCGCCGACGCCCGCCTCCTGCGACCCGGCGACCGCGACGCTGCCGCCGGAGTGGTTGTTCACGTACGGGGTGGGCGTCCAGTTGCCGTTGGTGCGCACCCAGGCGTAGTCGTTGTCGGGGAAGGAGGAGCCGGCGAAGGTGCCCTGGCCGAGGTTGTTGAAACCGAGCGTGGGGCTGCCGGTGCCGCCGCAGTGCCCGGCCGTGACGAACCCGCCGCTGTCGACGGAGAAGCCGACGGAGCACAGCGTGTTGCCGTTGATGACGTACTGGTCGCCGCCCCGGATGTCGTGCACCGGACGCGGGGCGTCGGTGACCTCGGCCCGGGCGGTGACGCCGGCCTTCGCCGCGAACGCGCGGGCGGCCTCGGTGGTGCGGGCGTTGACCACGACGGAGTTGGTGGCCGGGTCGACGTACCAGGAGTGCACGTCCGAGGTGGCGGCCGAGCGGTCCAGCCCGGAGCGGTCCAGCGCCGACTTGGCGTCGGCCAGCGCCTTCTCGGACTTCGCCACGGTGACGGGCGTGGCCCCGGCGGCGCGCACGGCCTCGGCGTCGGAGGGGGAGACGACCCCCACCTTGAGCCCGCCGTCGAACCACGCCCCGCCGAACCGGTCGCCCAGGCGCGCCCTCAGCGCCTTCTCGACCGGCACGGACGCCGTCTCGGCGGCCTGGTGAACGGCGGCGTCCGCCGGGTCCCAGCCGAGGTCCCGTTCCAGCGCGACGTGCAGGGCGTCGGCGGGCTGGATGTCGGCGGGCTGGGCGGTGATGGCCTGGGCGGTGGCGGGCATGGTGATGAACGCGACGGCCACCGCCGCCGCGCAACGCTGCGCGATCAGTCTCACGACAACTCCTTGAGCAGGGAGGAGAGATTGTGAGAGCGCTCTCGCGAGAGCTTCGCATTTGGTCCAGACCTCGTCAACAGGAGATCCGAGAGCGTTCTCCGAGACGGTGGGCGTCAGGTGAGGTTCGTCTGCGCCCAGTCGGGCACGCCGCCGAGCCTGGCTGCCGCCACGTCCGGACAGCCCGTCCGAACGGGCTGTCCGACCTCGTGGTCGTGGCCCTCCAGGCCGAGTTCCTCCTCGCACGCGTGACGCGACCCCGCCCCCGGGGCCGGGAACCACCGGGGGCGGGGTCGCCGTACCGGGTGCTACGGGTTGACGTTGATGGTGAACGTGCTCGTGCGGTTGCGGATGTTCTCCACGTTGTCGCTGAACCGCAGGTCGTGGAACGTCACCGAGCCGACCGCCGGGCCCTGGTTGGCCTCGGGCATCTCGTTCGCCCACAGGCCGATGCCGGACTTGGCCTGGAACCGGTCACCGCTCAGCCGCGCCCCGGAGATCGAGACATCGGTCAGGACGGTGTCCTGGATCGGGTTCTCCGGTGTCGACCCGTTGTACTTGGTCTGGAACATGATGCCCGCGTACGTCGGGTCGATGATGTCGACGTCGTTCACCCGGATGCCCCGGAACGGCGTGGAGGCCGAGAACATCCAGATGCCCGGGAACGTCTGCGCGCCCCAGAAGTGACCGCCCGTGCGGACCAGGGTGATCCCGCTGAACGTCGTCGGCTCGGGGCCGAAGCCGTTCATGGGGTAGCCGAAGTCCAGCGAGCTGATCGTGACACCGGAGTAGGTCAGCGTGTCGGCGACGTGGATGTTGCGGAACGTGTTGAGGAAGCCGCCGTAGACGGCCAGGCCCGCCGCGCGCCACGTGGTGAGCGAGGTCAGGTTCTCGTACACGTTGTTCTTCTCGTCCGCGCCGCCCGCGTCGATCGCCGAGAACAGCGCGAAGCTGTCGTCACCGGTCGAGCGCGCCTCGATGTTCTGCACGAGGTTGTCCGTGCTGCCGTTGGTCATGTTGACGCCGTCGGCGAACGTGTTGCGGATGCGCGAGTTCCTGATGGTCGTGAAGTCGGTGTTCGCGCCCCAGTACAGGCACACCACGTGCTCGGCCCAGATGTCGTCGATGGTGATCCGGGAGACGTTCGCGAAGTCGAACACCTTGCCGGGGCCGTCGATGCGGGACGTGTAGTTGCCGAAGAAGCCGAAGCCCCGGAACACCGAGCCGTTGACGGAGGACTCGGCGCGGAAGCCCGCGTCGGTGTTCTCCTGCGTGGTCGGCACGACGAACTTCGTGAACCACGGCCCGGCACCGACCACCTGCACCGGCTTGCCGTACACCTGGAACTTCTGCGCCGTGGTGTACGTGCCGGCCGGCAGGTACACGCCGAGCAGGTTGCCGCTGGTGTCCATGCGGAACCGGTCCAGCGCGTCCTGCACGTCCTGGTGGCCGAAGCCGGTCGGCGTGACGAACCGCGCCGGGTCGGGGTTGGCCTTGGCGACCGCGTTCTCGAAGTTCACGAAGTCGATGGCGTAGTCCGTGCCGTTCGCCGCGTCCTTCTGGAGCTTGATCCTCGTGCCCGCCGGGAAGGTCCCGTCGAGCATGGTGCTCGCCTCGTCGTAGATGTGCCGCGGACCGCCGGCGCTCGGCGAGTTGCCGGGGCTCGCCTCGTTGCCGTACAGCCAGGTGTGGCGCGAGTGCAGGTCGAGCGCCTTGTGGAAGGTGCCGTTGACGTAGACGTTGACGGTGGACGCGATGCCGCCGCCCCCCGCCGAGTCCGGGATGGAGAACCGGGTGACCAGGGTGTTGGTCGGCGCGGTGGTGGTGAACTCGACCGACTGGCCGGTGGCGTTCAGCGTGACCGCGCGCCGGCCGGACGCCTCGCCGGCGAGGTCGCCGATGACGCGGTTAGGGCCGATCCTGGTCGCCCCGCCCGCCGTGACGCCGTCCTCGGCCTCGACGTGCTGCCACGGCACGTTCGCGCCGCGGCCCACGAACAGGGACTGGTCGGTGCGGTTGTTGCCCTGCCGGGCCGCGATCTCGTTGGCGTCCACCGCGACCCGGGTGCGGACGGTGTGGTTGCCGTTCGCGGCCGTCCACGAACCCAGGGCGACCTGCGCGGACTGGCCCGGCTGGAGCACGCCCGCGTAGCTGCCGGTCAGCGTCCGCACGGTGCCGCCGGACCCGTCGAGGAGGGTCAGCGTGACGCCGTGCGCGCCGCCCGCGGTGGCGATCGAGCCGTCGTTGCGCAGGACCGCGGTGAACGCCGTGGCCTGGCCGTCGGACGGGTTGGTGGGCGACCAGCCGACCGAGGCGACCAGGTCCGAGCTGGGCACCGGCGTGACGACCAGTGCGGACGGGTGCAGGCGGGCGTTGTTCGCCTCGTCCTGCTCGACGACCTTCTTCGTCTCGTCGACCTTCGCCGCGTACTGGTAGGAGCCGGAGCCGCGCGGCCCGATGGCGGCCGTCGCGGTCGCCGACGCACCCGCCGCGAGCGCGCCCACCTGGGCGGTGCCGACCGCGTCGGAGCCGAGGAAGAACGTCACGTCGGTGGCCGCGGACGCCGCCGTGCCCGCGTTGCGCACGGTCGCCGACAGGGTGATGGCGCTCGTCTCGACCGGGCTGACCGGGGTGAACGACGTGCCGGTGACAGTCAGGTCCGGGTTGGGCGCGGCGGTGCCGAACACCTGGAACTCGGCGACCTGGCCGCCGGGCGCGCCGGTGTTGGACGCGATGCGCAGCCGCACGTCCGCGACGCGGGCGGTCAGCGGGATGGTCACCGCGTTGCCCGACGCCGGGTCGAACCGGTAGTCGCGCGCCGGCACCAGGTCCGTGAAGCCGGTCGCGCCCTGCTCGCGACCCAGGACCTGGACGTTCTGCGTGCGGGAGCCCCACGCGCTCGACGGGTTCAGCGTGACCGTGACCGAGCTGACGTCCGCGTTGGCGCCGAGCCGCGTGGTGAGCGTGCCCGGGTGGGCCGCGGCCTCCCAGTAGGTGTTCACGTCGTCGTCCACGGCGTTGGCCGCGACGAAGGTGAACGCGTGGGAGTCGGCAGTGGTGGGCTTGCCCTTGGCGAGGTTCGTGCCGGGCGGACCGGGGTTGCCGGGGCGGGTGACGCTCGCGCTCCGCGGCGACTGGTTGCCCGCCGCGTCCTTGGCGACCACCTGGTAGGTGACGGCGAGGCCGTCGGGCTGGGTGTCGGTGTAGGACAGCGCGCTGCCCGCCACGCTGGTGCGCAGCTGACCGTTGGCGTACACGTCGTAGCCGGTGACGCCGACGTCGTCGGTGGCCGCGTTCCAGGTGAGCCTGATCCGCCCGGACTGCGGGGTCGTGCACGCGAGGTTCGTCGGCGCGGTGGGCGCCTGCGTGTCGCCGCCCGACGAGCCGTGCAGCTCGAACTCGGAGATCTGCCCGGCGGGCCAGCCGCTGTTGCCGGTGATCAGCAGCCGCAGGTACCGCGTGGTGGTCGAGGTGAACTCGATGGTCGCGGTGTTGTTCGCGGACGGCTGGAAGGTGTGCTGCGCCGACGGCACGAGGTCGCTGAACGACGTGCCGTCCGCGCTGGTCTGCACGGCCAGCGTCTGCGTGCGCGCGCCCCAGCCGCCCAGCGGGGTCTTGAGCACCACCCGGTCGACCTTCACCGCCGCGCCGAGGTCCGCGCGCAGCCACTGCGGGAAGGCGTTGTTGGCGCTCTCCCAGTAGGTGGCCTGGTTGCCGTCACCGGCGTTGGGCGCCTGGTAGACGTCGGCGTGGCTGCTCGCGGTGTAGGTGGCGGGCAGCAGGGCCTGGGCGTCGACGACCCGGCGGACGTCGACCTCGGCCAGTTGCGCGCCCTCGTCCGCGCTGTTCGCGGTCACCTCGACCTGCACGAAGCGGACCAGCGTCGGGGCGACGTCGAACGTGACCCGGTTCCGCTCGGCGGGGCGGAAGGTGTGCGTGCCGGAGGGCACCAGGGTGGACAGGCCCTTGCCGTCGAGGCTGGTGCGGATGCTGAAGGTCTGGTCGCGCTCGCCGAAGTGCTCCGGCAGGGACAGCGCCACCTGGTCGATCCGGGTGGGTGCGCCGAGGTCGAGGCCGACGGACCGGGGCAGGGAGTCGGTCTGCCAGTAGGTGTTCGCGTCGTCGTCGTTCACCAGCGCGGCGGCGGGCGCGCCCTGGGCGACGGGGGAGATCGGGGTCAACGCGGTGAGGGACAGTGCGAGCAGGGAGGCGGTCAGGCGTGAACGAGCACGTGTCGTCGATGACATCGTCGTGCTGGCCCTTCTCGTCGGGCGGGTGGCCGTGGCAGGGGCGGAATCCCGACCACGCAGGGGTGGCGCGGCACGAACAGGGATTTCCCGGTTGTTGTTAGATCCTTCCGCTTACTTGTCATTTTTTTGCGGATCGAACTCGAAGAGTTGCAGAGGGCTCGGCGGGAAGTCAACGGGTCGGGAATGCCCGGCAAGCAGGTTTGCACCGTCCGGAGCAATCGTGCGGACGCCGTCGTCGCGGCCCGGGGGACCTAAACTCGACCACCTTGGGGAGGTGGCGGGTGAGCGACCCGAAGACGGCGTTCGCGCAAGCCCTGGCGGAGCTGCGCGGACGGGTGCCCGACCGGTCGGACGAGGCGGTGGCGAGGCGCGCGAGCGCGGTCGCCCTGCCGTCGGGGCGGCGGGTGCCGGTCAACGCCCGGCGGCTGGGGGAGTGGGTGGCAGGCCAGTCCGTGCCGCGCGACTTCGACGCCGTGCTGGCCGTGGCGATGGCGACCGGTGGCGTGACCGGGCCGGCCGCGCTGCGCGAGCTGTGGCGAGCCGCCCGACGGGGGTCGGGACGGGGAGGTCCGGAACAGCGGGAGCCCCGCGCCACCAGGGTCGTGGTCGGCCGGCCGCCCAGCGACGCGGCGGCGCTGCGCGACCGGCCGGTGCTGGCGCGGGCCGTGGACGACGCGCTGCGCGCCGAGGACGTCCGGCAGGTGCTGCTGACCGGGCCCGGCGGCGTCGGCAAGTCGCAGCTCGCGACCGCCGTGTTCCACCGGGCGCGGGCCGACGTGCTCGTGTGGGTGGGCGCGCGGACCAGGCAGTCCGTGCTCACCGGGTACGCCCGCGCCTGGCGCGCCCTGGTCGGGGCCGAGGCGGGCGCCGACGACGAGGCGCAGGCCGACCTGTTCCTGGACTGGCTGCGCACCACCACCACGCCCTGGCTGGTCGTGCTGGACGACGTGGACGACCTCGCGGAACCGGCCGGGCTGTGGCCCGCGGGGGACGCCGGGCGCAGCCTCGTCACCACCCGGCGGCGCGACGCGGCGTTGCTGCGCCCGGACGTGCGGGTCGTGCCGGTGGGCATGTTCGACCCCGACGAGGCCGCCGCCTACCTGTCCGCGCGGCTGTCGGTCGACCCCCGGCACAGCCCCGCGGAACTGGTCGCGCTCGCCGACGCGCTCGGCTGCTTCCCGCTGGCGCTGTCCCAGGCCGCCGCGTTCCTCATCGACACCGGCATCGGCGTGCGCGGCTACCTGGACCTGCTGGCCGACCGCCGGCAGCGGGTGGCCGACCTGTTCCCGCCGTCCTCGCCCGCCGACGAGCACGACGACACCGTCGCGGGCACCGTGCGACTGGCCGTCGAACGGGCGTCCACGCTGGCGGCCAACGCGCTCGACGTGCTCGGGCTCGTCGCCGTGCTCTCGCCCGACGGCGTCCCCGAGGCCGTGCTGCTCGACGGCGGGCGCAACCTGCTGGCGCTGCGGGCGCTGCACCGGCTCAACCTCGTCACCCACGTCGGCCGGGTGGAGGCGCACGCGCTCGTGCAGCGGGCGGTGCGCGACCTCGTGCCGGACCCGGCCGCCGTGGCCGCGGCGGCGGCCGACGCCCTCGAACGCGAGTGGGCCTCCGCCGACCCCGACACCGCGGCGGCCCTGCACCGCAACGCCGAGGTGCTGCGCGCCGTCGCGGGGGAGCACCTGTGGGACGGCGGCATGCACCCCGTGCTGCTCCGCCTCGCCCGGCACCTCGCCGCCATCGGCCGGCCCGCCGCCGCCCGCGACGTGGCCGTCGCGCTGCTCGCCCGCGCCGTCGAACCGCGCGACGTCGTCGTCCTGCGCACCGAGGTGGCCAGGTCCACCGGCGACCTCGGTGACACCACGACCGCGCTCGCCGACCTGACCGGGGTGCGCGCGCTGGCCGAACGCGACCTCGGCCGCGGCGACCTCGCGACCCTGTGGGCCCGCGAGCACCACGCCCGGTTCCTGATGGAGACCGGTCGGATCGAGGCCGCGCTGGCCGAGTTCACCGACCTGATCGCCGACGGCGGCCTGCCCGCCGCCCACCCGCTCGTGGTGGAGGCGGAGGACAACCGGGCGCTGTGCCTGGGCCTCGCGGGCGACGTCGACGGCGCCCGGGACGCGGCGACCGCGCTGGTGACCGTGCTGCGGACCGAACTGGGGCCGCGGCACCGGCAGACGCTGCGCGCCCTGGTCGGCCTCGGCCGGTGGATCGGCGAGACCGGTGACGCCCCCGCCGCCGTGGCGACCTACCGGGAAGCCGTCGAAGGACTGGAGGCCGTCGTCGGCCGGGGCGCGCACGACACGTTCATCGCCCGCCACAACCTGGCCTACTGGCGCGCCCTCGCGGGCGACCTGGACACCGCCATCGCCGAGTTCGACGACGCCGCGGCCGACGCGGAGCGCGCCCTGGGCGAGCGGCACCCCACGACCCTCACCTACCGGGGCAACCTGGCGTTCTGGCGCGGGGTGGCGGGCGACCCGCGGGCGGTGGAGCACCTCGCCGCCCTGCGCCGGGTCGTCGAGGACGTGTTCGGCCCCGACCACCCCCGCGTGCTGCGCACCCGGCAGCAGCGGGCGGACCTGCTGCACCGGGCCGGACGGCGGGCCGAGGCGGTCGACGAGCTGCGCGCCGTGCTGGTCGAGATGACGCGGGTGCAGGGGGAGAACCACCCGCGCACCCGCGAGGCCGCCGACCTGCTCGACGGCTGGACCGGGCGGTAGGCACGGCGACGGCGCCGCGCCCCTTCCGCGAGGGCGCGGCGCCGTCGTCCACCCGGCGGGGTCAGGTGCGGCGCACGATCACCCGCTGGAGCGCGATGAAGGCGAGCAGCAGCGCGCCGATCACGATCTTCGTCCACCACGAGGACAGCGTGCCCTCGAAGGAGATCAACGTCTGGATCGTGCCCAGCACCAGCACGCCCACCACCGAGCCGACCACGAACCCGACACCGCCCGACAGCAGGCTGCCGCCCACCACGACCGCCGCGATGGCGTCCAGCTCCATGCCCACCGCGTGCAGGCTGTAACCGGAGAGCATGTAGAGGCTGAACAGCAGACCGGCCAGTGCCGAGCAGAACCCGCTGATCACGTACACGCCGATCTTCACCCGGCCCGTGGCCAGGCCCATCAGCCGCGCCGACGACTCGCTGCCGCCCACCGCGTACACCGTGCGCCCGAACCGCGTCAGGTGCAGCACGTACACCGCCGCCAGCACCGCCGCCAGCGCGATCACCACGCCGTAGGTGATGGTCACCCCGCCCGGCAGCTCGATCGTCCCGGTCGCCAGGTCGCGGAACGTCGCGTCCTTGATGGAGACGGACTCCACGCTGATCACGAAGCACAGACCGCGCGCCAGGAACATGCCCGCCAGCGTCACGATGAACGGCTGCACGCCGAACCGGTGGATCACCCACCCCATCGCCAGGCCCAGCACCGAACCCACGGCCAGCACGGTCAGCACGGTCAGCCACGCCGGCCAGCCGGAGCGGAGCATCGCCGCCGCGATCATCGTGGACAGCGCCACCACCGAGCCCACCGACAGGTCGATGCCGCCGGTCAGGATCACGAACGTCATGCCCACCGCGAGCACGATCAGGAACGCGTTGTCGATGAACAGGTTCGCCACCACCTGCCCGGACGCGAACCCCTCGTAGCGCACCGAGCCGACGCCGAACGTCGCCACGAACACCACGAACGTGGCGATCACCGGCAGGAACCGCGTGGGCACCCCGCCCGGCTTGCGCGTCGTACCGGTGGTCGGCCCGCCCACCGGCGGTGCGGTCGTCGCCGTCATCGCAGAGCCACCCCTCGCCTCACCCGAATCCGAACCGGTGCCTGGAGCAGGCACACCGCGATCACCACGACCGCCTTGAACACCAGCGTGATCTCCGGCGCGATGCCCGCCGTGTACACGGTCGTGGTCAACGTCTGGATGATCAGCGCGCCCAGCAGCGTGCCGGTCAACGAGTACCGGCCGCCGGCCAGCGACGTGCCGCCGATGACCACGGCCAGGATCGCGTCCATCTCGATCCACAGACCGGCGTTGTTGGCGTCCGCCGCGCTCACGTTCGAACTGATCATCAGGCCCGCGATGCCCGCGCACAGCGCCGCGAACACGTAGACCGTCCAGATGATCGTGCGCGCCCGGACGCCCGCGAGCCTGCTGGCCTCGGGGTTCACGCCGACCGACTCGATCAGCATGCCCAGCGCCGTCTTGCGGGTCGTCAGCGCGACCAGGCCCAGCACCGCCAGGCTGATCAGGATCGCGATCGGCAGCACCACGAACCCCGCGCCCACCTGCCGGTAGGAGTCGTCGTTCACGGTGATGATCTGGCCCTCGGTGACCAGCATCGCGATACCGCGACCCGCCGTCATCAGCACCAGCGTCGCGATGATCGGCTGGATGCCCAGCACCGACACCAGGAACCCGTTCCACAGGCCCAGCACCGCGCACAGCACCAGCGCCAACCCCATGCCGACCCACGCGTTGCCGCCCGACGCGATGTGCGTGCACGTCACCGCGCCCGCGATGGCCGCCACCGCGCCCACCGACAGGTCGATGCCGCGGGTCGCGATCACCAGCGTCATGCCCAGCGCGATCAGCAGCGTCGGCGCGCCGTTGCGCAGGATGTCCACGAGGCTGCCGAACAACGCGCCGTCCTGCATGCGCAGCGCGAAGAACGACGGCGTCACCACCACGTTCACCAGCAGCAGCGCCACCAGCGCCAGCGCCGGCCAGAGCAGTCGGTTCTTCGTCACGAGGCCACCGCCTTGTCGATCGGCGTCACGACGACCTCGGCCTCGGCGGGCTCGTCGACCGACCCCGCGATCAGCTCCATCACGTCGTCCACGCCCGCGTCGCCGCCCAGTTCGGCGACCATCTTCCGGTCGCGCATCACGACCACCCGGTCCGCGATGCGGACCACCTCCTCCAACTCGGCGGAGATGAACACGACCGCCATGCCGCCGGCCGCCAGGTCTGCCACCACCTTCTGGATCTGCGCCTTCGCGCCGACGTCGATGCCGCGCGTCGGCTCGTCCAGGATCAACAGCCGGGGCTCGGTCACCAGCCACCGGGCCAGCAGCACCTTCTGCTGGTTGCCGCCGGACAGGGTGCCCACCACCGCGTCCGCGTCGGCGGGCCGGATGTCCAGCATCTCCACGTACTTCGCCACCAGCTCGTCGGCCTGCCTGCGCGGCACCGGCCGGGCCCAGCCGCGGGCCGCCTGGAGCGCCAGCACCAGGTTGTCCCGGATGGTCAGGTCCGCCACCACGCCCTCGGCCTTGCGGTCCTCCGAGGAGAACGCGATGCCCGCCCCGATCGCCGCGCGCGGCCCGGTCAGCCGCAGCGGCGTCCCGTCCACCAGCACCCGGCCCGAGTCGGCCTTGTCCGCGCCGAACAGCAGCCGCGCCACCTCCGTGCGCCCGGAACCGAGCAACCCGGCCAGGCCGACCACCTCGCCCGCGCGCACCTCCAGGTCGAACGGCGCCACCGACCCCTTGCGCCCCAGGCCCTGCGCCACGAGCAGCGGCTCGCCCGGCGTGTTGCCGGACCGGTGCTCGATCTCCTCCAGCACGCCCATCTCGCGCCCCAGCATCGCCGACACCAGGTCGATCCGGCTGAACGAGGCGGTCATGTGCTCACCGACCAGCCGGCCGTTGCGCAGGACCGTCATCCGGTCGGAGATCTCGTACACCTGGTCCAGGAAGTGCGTCACGAACAGCACCGCGACGCCCTCGTCGCGCAGCACCCGGATGATCCGGAACAGCTCCGCCACCTCGTCGGCGTCCAGGCTGGAGGTCGGCTCGTCGAGCACCAGGACCCGGGCGTCCACGGCGACCGCGCGCGCGATGGCCACCAGCTGCTGCACCGCGATCGGGTGACTGCCCAGGACCGAGCCCGGGTCGATGCGCAGCCCGATGCGCGCCAGCAGCTCCGCCGAGCGCCTGCGCATGCCCCTGCCGTCGATCCGGCCGAACTTCCGGGGCTCGCGCCCGAGGAGGATGTTCTCCGCCACGGTCAGGTTCGCGCAGAGGTTCACCTCCTGGTAGACGGTGCTGATCCCGGCCGCCTGCGCCTGCGCGGGTCCGGCGAACGACACCGGTTGCCCCGCGTGGCGGATCTCGCCCGCGGCGAGCGGGTGCACGCCCGTCAGCGCCTTGATGAGCGTGGACTTGCCCGCTCCGTTCTCGCCCATCAGGGCGTGGACCTCGCCGGGGAACAGCCGGAAGTCCACCTCTTGCAGTGCCTTCACACCGGGGAACTCCACCGAGATGCCCCGCATGTCGACGACCGGCTCGGTCACCGGACAACTCCCCTCACACGCTGGGTGCGGTCCCCGCCACCACACCCGGAGGGTGGCGGGGACCGCGGTCTGTGATCAGTGCTCGCGGGTCAGTACTTGCGCTCCGGGAGCGCGGCCTTGGCCTGCTCCGAGGTGAACGTCGTCTCCTCGGTGACCACCCGCGGCGGCACCTCCTCGCCGGCGACGACCTTCTTCGCCAGTTCCATCAGCTGCTTGCCCAGCAGCGGGTTGCACTCGACGATGAAGTTGATCTCGCCGGCGGCCAGCGCGGTCATGCCGTCCTTCACCGCGTCCACCGTGATGATCTTGATGTCCTTGCCGGGCACCTTGCCCGCTGCCTTGATCGCCTCGATCGCACCCAGGCCCATGTCGTCGTTGTGCGCGTAGACCACGTCGATCTGCGGCACCGACTTCAGGAACGCCTCCATGACCTGCTTGCCGCCCGAGCGGGTGAAGTCACCGGTCTGCGTGGCGACGATCTTCAGGTCCGTGCCCGCGATGGCGTCCTCGAAGCCCTTCTTGCGGTCGATCGCCGGCGCCGCGCCCGTCGTGCCCTGGAGCTCGACGACGTTCTTCGCGCCCGCCGCGTTCTCCTTCAGCCACTCGCCGGCCTTCTTGCCCTCCTCGATGAAGTCCGAGCCGAGGAAGGTCTTGTAGAGCGAGGTGTCGTCCGAGTCGACCGCGCGGTCGGTCAGGATCACCGGGATGTTCGCGCGCTTGGCCTCCAGCAGGACGGTGTCCCAGCCGGTCTCCACCACCGGGCTGAAGGCGATGACGTCCACCTTCTGCTGGATGTAGGAGCGGATCGCCTTGATCTGGTTCTCCTGCTTCTGCTGCGCGTCGGAGAACTTCAGGTCGACCCCGGCCGCGGCGGCCTCCTCCTGGATCGACTTGGTGTTCGCGGTGCGCCAACCGCTCTCGGCGCCCACCTGGGCGAAGCCCATGGTGATCTTGCCGTCGTCGGCGCCCGAGGAGCCGGCGTCCCCGGACCCACCGGAGCCGCACGCGGTCAGCGCGGCCAACAGGACCGCGCTGGCGGCGGTCGCGATCTTCTTCAGCACTGGTCTTCCTCCGTGTGTGCCCGAGACACTGGCGGGGCGGCGAACCGCGTGACCGTGGTCACCTGGGCCACAAGGGTGAGCGTTCACAATCGGGACGTCAACCCCCTGGAAACAACAACTTTGCACGCTTGACATGTTCGTCAGAACGGTCGTATGTTAGCGCTCACTTTTGTGACTCAGCGCACGTCAACACCCGGACGTCCTGTTCACCACGCGGCCCCGTGCCGCGCGCAAGACGAGAGCGACGCCCCCATGCTTCCCCTGCGTCCCGTCAGACTCCAGCCCTCGCGGCCCGTCTTCGCGGCCGGTGACCGCCTGACCGATTCAGTGAACCGGTCCGCCACATCCGGCCACCCCGCTCCGGCCGGTCATCCCACTCCGGCCGGCCGGCCGGAGTCGACCCGCCGGACCGCGTTCGCCCGGCGCCGCGCCGCCCTCCCGGTCGCGGCGCTGGTCACCGCGCTGATCGCGGCCGTGGTCGCCCCGGCCGCCTCGGCCGCCGGCGTGACCGACGGACTCGTCCTGCACTACCCCCTCACCGAGACCGCCGGCACCGTCGCGACCGACGCCTCCGGTGGCGGCCGGGCCGCCACCATCGTCGGAGACGCCACGCCCTCCGGCGCCGACGGCCTCCGCCTCGGCGGCGTCGACGGGCACGTCGACCTGCCCGACGACCTGCTGCGCGGCCTGACCGACGTCTCCGTCTCGATCCAGGTCCGGATCGACGCCGACCAGTCCACGCCCTACTTCATCTGGGGCCTCGGCAACTCGTCGGGCAGCACGGGCAACGGCTACCTCTTCACCACGGGCAACGCCTACCGCACCTCCATCGCCACCGGCAACTGGTCCACCGAGCAGACCACCACGGCCGGGCGCGACCTCGCCAGGGGCGTCTGGAAGACGCTCACCTACACGTTGGCCGGCGGCACCGCCGTGCTCTACGAGGACGGTGTCGAAGTCGGCCGCAAGACCGACGTCACCACCACCCCGGCCGCCATCGGCAACGGCACCACGACCGCCAACCACCTCGGCCGTTCGGTCTACAGCGGGGACCGCCGCCTCAAGGGCGCCATCCGCGACTTCCGCCTCTACGACCGCGCGCTCACCCCCGCCGAGGTGCACGAGCTGGGCTTCGTGCCCGACCAGGAGAAGGCCCGCCGAGACCTGGCCGCCCTCGACCTCGGCGACCTGTCCGCCGTCACCGCGAACCTCACCCTGCCGACGACCGGCCCCTACGGCTCGACCATCACCTGGCACAGCGGCGACCCCCGGTACGTGACCGCCACCGGCTCCGTCACCCGCCCCGCGCCCGGCAGCCGCCCGGAAACCGTCACCCTCACCGCGTCGGCGCACGGCCTGGCCCGTGCCTTCACGGTCACCGTCCTTCCCGAGCAGACCGACCGCCAGAAGGTCGACGAGGCCGCCGCCGCGCTGACCGTGTGGAACGCCTCCGACGTCCGCGGCAACCTCACCCTCCCCACCACCGGCCTGCACGGCACCGAGGTGTCCTGGAAGTCGACGAAGAAGAAGGTCGTCACCGAGACCGGCGAGGTCACCCGACCCGCGCACGGCGAGAGCGCCGAACGCGTCACCCTCACCGCGACCGTCGAGAGCGGCCACAAGCAGGCCAAGCGCCGCTTCGACCTCACCGTGACCCCCCTGCCGCAGCCACAGGACTACGAGGGCTACCTCTTCGGCTACTTCACCGGCGAGGGCACCGCGACCGGCGAGCAGGTCTACTTCGCCGCCAGCCGGGGCAACGACGCGCTGAAGTGGGACGAGCTCAACCGGGGCAACCCGGTGCTCACCTCCTCCCAGGGAGACAAGGGCGTCCGCGACCCGTTCATCATCCGCTCACCCGAGGGCGACAGGTTCTTCCTCATCGCCACCGACCTGAAGATGCACGGGAACGGCAACTGGGACCTCGTGCAGCGCAAGGGCAGCCGCCACATCGAGGTGTGGGAATCCACGGACCTCGTGAACTGGTCGCAGCAGCGCCACGTCCAGGTCTCCCCGGAGACCGCGGGCAACACGTGGGCACCCGAGGCGTACTACGACGACAGCATCGGCGCGTACGTCGTCTTCTGGGCGTCGAAGCTCTACGCCGAAGACGACCCGGGGCACACGGGCAACACCTACAACAAGATGCTGTACGCGACCACCCGCGACTTCCGCACCTTCACCGAGCCGCAGGTCTGGGTGGACCCCGGCTACTCGGTGATCGACTCGACCGTGATCAAGCACGGCACGGAGTACTACCGGTTCACCAAGGACGAGCGGAACAACACCTCCTCCACGCCGTGCAGCAAGTTCATCCTGGCCGAGCGGTCCACCGAGCTGCGCGACACCTCCTACGACTTCGTGGCCGACTGCATCGGCAAGGGCTCGATCCGGCAGGGCGAGGGGCCCACGGTCTTCAAGTCCAACACCGAGGACAAGTGGTACCTGTTCATCGACGAGTTCGGCGGACGCGGCTACGTGCCCTTCGAGACCACCGACCTGACCTCCGGGCAGTGGCGGATGTCGACCGACTACCAACTACCCAGCCGTCCCCGGCACGGCACCGTCCTGCCGGTCACCAAGGCGGAGCTGGACCGCGTCCGGGCCGCCTACCCGTGAACCGGCGATCGGACGAGCACCTCAGCCGGTGGCCGGCCCGACCGGGTGGAGCGTGCGCGCGTGATGTGACGGGTCCCCACGAAGGGATTGGGTTGTGAGATCTCGTTCTCTGACACTGCTGCCCGCCGTGCTGGCGGTAGCCCTCGCCGTGCCGGCGCTCAGCCCCGCCTCGGCGGCCGGCGGGGGCGGGTACGCGTTGCCCGGCTTCGCCGCGCAGGCGGCGGCCCGGACCGACTACACCATCGGCATCGACCCGCAGGCCAAGGGCGCCTCGATCGACGACACCATGTACGGCGTCTTCTTCGAGGACATCAACCGGGCCGCCGACGGCGGGCTCTACGCCGAACTGGTGCAGAACCGGTCGTTCGAGTACGACCCGGCCGACAACGCCGGCTACACACCCCTCACCGGCTGGGCGCCGACCGGCGGCACGCTCGACGTGGTCGACGACGACGCGCGGCTCAACGAGCGCAACCGGCGCCACCTCAAGCTCGGCCTGCCCGCCGGGGTCGTCAACGCGGGCTACAACTCCGGCATCAACGTCGAGCGCGACGAGAAGTACGACTTCTCCGCCTGGGCGCGCACCGACCAGGCGGCGGGCACGCCGCTCACCGTCGGCCTCACCGACCCCGCGGGCAAGGAGCTGGCGCCGGGGCTGAAGATCCAGGTGCGCGGCGACGGCTGGACCAAGTACACCGGCACCTTCCGCGCACGCGAGTCGTCCACCACCGGCAGGCTGCTCGTCGCCGGCGGGGGAACGGGCACCCTGCGGCTGGACATGGTCTCGCTCATGCCGCAGGACACCTACAAGGGCCACGGCCTGCGCAAGGACCTCGCCGAGAAGATCGCCGCCCTCAAGCCCGGCTTCGTCCGCTTCCCCGGCGGCTGCCTGGTCAACACCGGCAGCCACTACGGGTACGACGCCTCGACCGGCTACGAGCGCAAGCGCTCGTACCAGTGGAAGGACACCATCGGCCCGGTCGAGGAGCGCGCCACCAACGCCAACTTCTGGGGCTACAACCAGTCCTACGGCCTCGGCTACTACGAGTACTTCCAGTTCGCCGAGGACATCGGCGCCATGCCGCTGCCCGTGGTGCCCGCGCTCGTCACCGGCTGCGGCCAGAACCGCGCCACCGACGACCCGGCGCTGCTCCAGCGGCACATCCAGGACACGCTGGACCTGATCGAGTTCGCCAACGGACCGGCCGACTCGACCTGGGGCCGCAAGCGCGCCGAGATGGGCCACCCGGCGCCGTTCGGGCTGACGCACCTCGGCGTGGGCAACGAGGAGAACCTGCCCGAGGCGTTCTTCGGCAACTTCACGCGGTTCCGGGCGGCGATCGAGGCCAGGTACCCCGAGGTCACCGTGGTGAGCAACTCCGGCCCGGACGACACGGGCGCCACCTTCGACCGGCTCTGGCAGCTCAACCGCGACGCCGGTGTCGAGATGGTCGACGAGCACTACTACAACAGCCCGAGCTGGTTCCTGGAGAACAACGACCGCTACGACTCCTACGACCGCAACGGACCGAAGGTCTTCCTCGGCGAGTACGCCTCGCAGGACAACAGGTTCGCCAACGCCCTCGCCGAGGCCGCCTTCATGACCGGCCTGGAGCGCAACGCCGACGTGGTGAAGCTCGCCTCCTACGCGCCGCTGCTGTCCAACGAGGACTACGTGCAGTGGCGGCCGGACATGATCTGGTTCGACAACGACGCCTCGTGGGGGTCGGCGTCCTACGAGGTGCAGAAGCTGTTCATGAACAACGTGGGCGACCACGTCGTGAAGAGCACGGCCTCCGGCACCCCGTGGAGCCCCGAACCGATCACCGGCGCCATCGGCCTCTCCTCCTGGGCCACCTCGGTCGCCTACGACGACGTGAAGGTCACGGCCGCGGACGGGCGCGAGCTGTTCGCGGACGACTTCTCCGGCGACGCGAGCCGGTGGACCGGCAACGGCACGGGCGACTGGGGCGTGGTGGACGGCGCGTACGTGCAGGCCGACACCGGCGTCACGAACCCCCTGGTCACCGCGGGCGACCCCACCTGGCGCGACTTCACGTTCAGCGTCAAGGCCACCAAGCGCTCCGGCAGCGAGGGCTTCCTGATCCCCTTCGCGGTCAACGGCGGCGGCAACCCGTTCTGGTGGAACCTCGGCGGCTGGAACAACACCCGGTCCGCCGTGGACGGCGGCAACTCCTCGCGCGTCTTCCACTCGGACGACACCACCATCGAGACCGGCCGCACCTACGACCTGCGGGTCGAGGTGCGTGGCCGCACCGTGAAGCTCTTCATCGACGGGCGGAAGTGGGCCGAGTTCGCCGACGACACCAACCGGGCTCCCGAACCCTTCCGCCAGGTGGTCACCCGCGACCAGAAGACCGGCGAGCTGATCCTCAAGGTGGTCAACGCGCAGGCGAACGCCGCCCGCACGAAGGTCGACCTCGGCGCCGGCACCTGGGTCCTGCCCGCTGCGGAGGCGACGGTGCTGGAAGGCCTGCCGGACGACGTGAACACGGAGTTCACCCGGCCCGTGAAGGCGCGCAAGGCCCAGGTGCGGGTCTCGTCCGCCTTCACCCACACCTTCCCGCCCCACTCGGTGACCTTCTTGCGGCTCAAGGACAAACGACGCTGACCGAACCCGCACCGGGATTTTCATGAAGTCCAAGGTATGGAACATCTGTTCGAACGTCATCGACCCGCGAGCATGATCACCACATCGGGTGACCGGCCGGGTGGCGACCGAGAGGAGCCGTCGTGAGTCTCGACCGCAGGTCCCTGTTCCGCGCCGGCGGCGCGCTGGCCGTGGCGGGCACCCTGCCCGCCTCGGCGGCCGCCGCCTCCGCGCGGCAGCAGGAGCGCGTCCCGGCGCAGGCGGCCGACCTGCCCACCCGCAACCCCCTGGTGGAGCAGCGCGCCGACCCGTTCATCACCACGCCCGTGGACGGCATGTACTACCTGACCGGCTCCGTGCCCGAGTACGACCGGGTCGTCGTCCGCGGCGCGTCCACCCTGGACGGCCTGGCCACGGCCCGCGAGCGCACGATCTGGCGACGGCCCGCGTCCGGGAGGATGGGCGGCTACATCTGGGCCCCGGAGCTGCACCGCGTCGACGGGCGGTGGTACGTCTACTTCGCCGCGGGCGACTCCGACGAGCCGTTCCGCATCCGCACCTACGTGCTGGAGTCGGACAAGGCCGACCCGCGAGAGGACGGGTGGGTGCTCAAGGGGCAGGTGGTCACCGCCTGGGACACCTTCACGCTCGACGCGACCACGTTCGAGCACCGGGGCAAGCGGTACTTCCTGTGGGCGCAGAGCGAGCCCGGCATCGCGACCAACAGCAACCTCTACATCGCCGAGATGGCCACGCCGCTGGAGCTCGGGAGCGCACCCGTGCGCATCGCCGTGCCCACCCTGCCCTGGGAGGTCCAGGGCTTCAAGGTGAACGAGGGACCGGCGGTGCTCGTCCGCAACGGCCGGGTGTTCGTGACCTTCTCGGCCAGCGCCACCGACGCCCGCTACTGCATGGGCCTGCTCACCGCCGACGAGAACGCGAACCTGCTCGACGCGCGCTCGTGGACCAAGTCGCCGAACCCGGTCTTCACGACGAACGACGCGACGCGGCAGTACGGCCCCGGGCACAACTCGTTCACCACCGTCGGCGACCAGGACGTGCTGGTCTACCACGCCCGCGACTACCGGGACATCACCGGCGACCCGCTGTTCGACCCGAACCGGCACACCCGCGTGCAGAAGGTGCACTGGAACGACGACGGCACGCCGGGCTTCGGGGTGCCCGTCGGCGAGGGCGGGCCGGTGGTGCGGTTGTCGCCGGTCGACTCGCCCCGGCTGGTCGTGCGGCACCACGACTACCGGCTGCGCGTCGACGGCGACGTGCGCGAGCTCGGCGACTCGCAGTTCCGCCTCGTCGACGGGTTCCTGGGCGCGGGCACGACGGCCGTGCAGTCGGTGAACTTCCCGGACCGGTACGCGCGGGTGGACGGCGCGTCGTTGCGCGTCGACCCGTACGAGGACTCCGACGCCTACGGGCGGACGGCGTCGTTCGTGCGGGTGGCGGGTCTGGCCGGCCGCGACGGCGTGTCGCTGCGGTTGGCCGCGGACCCGGCCCGGTACGTCGCGCACGACGGGGTCGGGCGCCTGGTGCTCACCGCGCCGGGCAACGACCGGGGCGCGCGCGAGCGGGCGACTTTCCGCCTCGGCTGATGCGCGTCCTGACCGCCCGGGGACGGTCTCTGGTGGACAATGGTCAGGAGAGCACCTTCGTGGTGGACAACAGGTGTTATCGCTAACATCGCACGGTGTCGGCATGAGTGGAGATGGGGCAGCAGTGGAGCACAGGACCGCGCGCGATCCCGCGATGACGGACGTCGCCAAGCTCGCCGGGGTCTCGCACCAGACGGTGTCGAGGGTGCTCAACGGCCACCCGAACGTCCGGGAGCAGACCCGGCTGCGGGTGCGCGCGGCCATCGCCGAGCTGGGCTACCGGCCCAACAAGGCGGCCCGCGCGCTGGTCACCGGGCGGTCCCAGCTCATCGGGGTGGTGGCGCAGAACTCGACCCTCTACGGGCCGGCCTCGCTGCTCGCCGCGTTCGAGCAGGCGGCGGCCGTGGCCGGGTTCGCGGTGAGCGTGGGCCGGGTGAACGTGTTGGACCGCAACTCCATCTCCGACGCCGTGGAGCGGCACCGCGACCAGCGCGTCGCGGGGATAGTGGTCATCGCGCCGACCGCGTCGGCCAACGACGCGGTCGGCGCCGTCTCCGCGGGCATCCCGCTGGTCACGGTGGACGGCGACCCGGAGCGCTCGACGCCCCTGGTGACCGTCGACCAGGCGGCCGGGGCGTTCGCGGCGACCACGCACCTGCTGGAGGCGGGGCACCGCACCGTGTGGCACGTGTCGGGGCCGCCGGACTGGTTCGACAGCGCCGGTCGCATAAGGGGTTGGCGCAGCGCGCTGGAGACGGCGGGGCTGGAGGTGCCACCGGTGGTGCCGGCCGACTGGAGCGCCGCGTCCGGGTACCGGGCGGGGCAGATGCTGGCCCGGATGCCCGAGGTCACGGCGATCTTCGCGGCGAACGACCACCTGGCGCTCGGCATCCTGCGCGCGATGAGCGAACGCGGCCGGACGGTGCCGCACGACGTGAGCGTGGTCGGGTTCGACGACGTGCCGGAGGCGGCGTACTTCATCCCGCCGCTGACCACGATCAGACCGGACTTCGACGCGGTGGCGCGGGAGACGCTGGGGCTGCTGCTGGCCCAGGTCGGCGACGGCGAGGTGGGCGCCTCGCAGCGCACGATCGCGCCGTCGCTGGTGACGCGGGACAGCGTCGCACCGCCGCGCTGACCGGATCTCCGACGACCCCCGCGCCCGGTGCTGCCGGACGCGGGGTCCGGAGGTGTCCGAACGTACGACTCGCGGGGCGTGGACGTACGACACGCGGGGCGTGGACGTACGACTCGCGGGGGAGCGGGCGGCTCGCGCGGGGTACGGGTGTCGGTGTGGGGGTCGGTGGGCCTAGGCTGGGTGGTGGGCGGCTGGTCGGGTGGCCGCCGTTGTGCACGCTCACCAAGTCGTTAAGACCACGTTGCGGGCAGGTCTTGACGTCGTGAATGTTAGCGATAACACTCACCAACCATGGCGAGCGAACCGTTGGTGGTGGGTGTCGACTTCGGCACGTTGTCCGGTCGCGCGGTGGTGGTGCGGGTGCGCGACGGGGCCGAGCTGGGCACCGGCGTGCACGACTACCGGCACGGCGTGCTGGACCGGGCGCTGCCCGATGGCACCCCGCTGCCCCCCGAGTGGGCCCTCCAGGTGCCCCAGGACTACGTCGACGTGCTCAAGCACGCGGTCCCGGCCGCCATCGCGGACGCGGGGGTCGACCCGGCCGACGTGATCGGCATCGGCACGGACTTCACGGCCTGCACGATGGTGCCGGTCAAGGCCGACGGCACGCCGCTCAACGAGCTGCCGGAGTTCGCCGGCGAGCCGCACGCCTACGTCAAGTTGTGGAAGCACCACGCGGCGCAGGGGCAGGCCGACCGGATCAACGCCCTGGCGGAGGAGCGCGGCGAGGCGTGGTTGCCCCGCTACGGCGGGTTGATCTCCTCGGAGTGGGAGTTCGCCAAGGGGCTCCAGCTGCTGGAGGAGGCGCCCGGCGTCTACGCGGCGGTCGACCACTGGGTCGAGGCGGCCGACTGGATCGTGTGGCAGCTGTGCGGGCAGTACGTGCGCAACGCGTGCACGGCCGGTTACAAGGGCATCTACCAGGACGGCTACCCCTCGCGGGAGTTCCTGGCGGCGCTGAACCCCGATTTCGCGGGTTTCGTGGCGGACAAGCTCGACCACCCGCTGGGCCGGCTGGGCGACCGCGCGGGCGGCCTGACGGAGGAGGCCGCGGCCTGGACCGGGCTGACGCCGGGCATCGCGGTGGCGGTCGGCAACGTCGACGCGCACGTCACCGCCCCCGCGGCGCAGGCCGTCGGGCCGGGGCAGATGGTCGCGATCATGGGCACCTCGACGTGCCACGTGATGAACGGCGCCGAGCTGCGCGAGGTGCCCGGCATGTGCGGGGTCGTGCCGGGCGGCATCGTGCCGGGCCTGTGGGGCTACGAGTCGGGCCAGAGCGGCGTGGGCGACATCTTCGCCTGGTTCGTGGAGCACAACGTGCCGCCCGCCTACCACGAGCGGGCGCGTGAGCGGGGCATCTCGGTGCACGACCTGCTCACCGAGCTGGCGGCGGAGCAGGCGATCGGCGAGCACGGCCTGATCGCGCTGGACTGGCACAGCGGCAACCGCTCGGTGCTGGTCGACCACGAGCTGTCCGGCCTGGTCGTGGGCCAGACCCTGGCGACCCGCGCCGAGGACACCTACCGGGCGCTGCTGGAGGCGACCGCGTACGGCACGCGGGTGATCGTCGACTCCTACACCGACGCGGGCATCCCGGTGACCGAGCTGGTGATCGCGGGCGGCCTGGTGAAGAACCGGCTGCTGATGCAGATCTACGCCGACGTGCTGGACATGCCGCTGTCCGTGATCGGCTCCGAGCAGGGACCGGCGCTGGGCTCGGCGCTGCACGCGGCCGTGGCGGCGAAGGCGCACGAGGACATCCACGCCGCCGCGCGGGCCATGGGCTCGGTGCGGCGCGGGGTGTTCCGGCCGATCCCGGAGAACGTCGCCGCCTACGAGCGGCTGTTCGTCGAGTACCAGGAGCTGCACGACCACTTCGGGCGCGGCGCGAACGAGGTCATGCACCGCCTCAAGGCACTGCGCCGGGCGGTCAAGGACGCCGAGAAGGGGGAGAAGTGACGACGGCGGTGGAGGACCTCCGGCGCACGGTCGCCGCGCTGCACCGGGAGCTGACCCGCTACGAGCTGGTCATCTGGACCGCGGGCAACGTGTCGGCGCGCGTGCCGGGGCAGGACCTGATGGTGATCAAGCCGTCGGGCGTGTCCTACGACGAGCTGACCCCCGAGGCGATGGTCGTGACCGACCTGCGCGGGAACCTCGTGGAGGGCGACTACGCGCCGTCCTCGGACACCGCCGCGCACGCCTACGTGTACCGGCACATGCCCGAGGTCGGTGGCGTGGTGCACACGCACTCCCCGTACGCGACCGCGTGGGCGGCGCGGGGCGAGCCGATCCCGTGCGTGCTCACGATGATCGCCGACGAGTTCGGCGGTGACATCCCGGTGGGGCCGTTCGCGCTCATCGGCGACGACTCGATCGGCCGCGGCATCGTGGAGACGCTGCGGACCAGCCGGTCCAAGGCGGTGCTGATGAAGGGTCACGGCCCGTTCACCATCGGCAAGGACGCCCGGGCGGCGGTCAAGGCCGCGGTGATGCTGGAGGACGTCGCGCGTACCGTCCACTTCGCACACCAGCTCGGCCGGCCGGAGCCGATCGAGCAGCACCACGTCGACAGCCTGTACGCGCGCTACCAGAACGTCTACGGGCAATGAGCCCACGAGGGGAGCCCCGCATGTCCTCTGCTGCGAAGCCGCAGGTCTGGTTCCTCACCGGGAGCCAGCACCTCTACGGACCGGACACGCTCGACCAGGTCGCCCAGCAGTCGCAGCAGATCCAGCGGATGCTCACCGAGTCGGGGAAGCTCTCGGCCGAGGTGGTGTGGCGACCGGTGCTGACCGACACCGCGGCCATCCGCAACACCATGCTCGCGGCGAACGCCGACCCGACGTGCATCGGCGTCATCGCGTGGATGCACACGTTCTCGCCCGCGAAGATGTGGATCACGGGCCTGGACGTGCTGCGCAAGCCGCTGCTGCACCTGCACACCCAGCTCAACGAGGCGCTGCCCTGGGCGAGCATCGACATGGACTTCATGAACCTCAACCAGGCCGCCCACGGCGACCGCGAGTTCGGGTTCATCCAGACCAGGCTGGGCGTGCCGCGCAAGACGGTCGCCGGCCACGCGAGCGACCCGGTGCTGGCCGAGCGCATCGACGGCTGGATGCGGGCCGCCGCCGGCCACGATCACCTGAACGGGTTGAAGCTCGCCCGCTTCGGCGACAACATGCGTGGCGTCGCGGTCACCGAGGGCGACAAGGTGGAGGCCGAGCTGCGGTTCGGCGTCAGCGTCAACACCTACGGCGTCAACGACCTGGTCGAGGTCGTCGACGCGGTGGCAGACGACGAGGTCGACCTGCTGGTGGCCGACTACGCGGACGCCTACCGGCTCGCCCCGGAGCTGGCCAAGGGCGGGGAGCGGCACGACTCGCTGCGCTACGCGGCCCGCATCGAGGCCGGCCTGCGCCGGTTCCTCACCGACGGCGGGTTCGGCGCGTTCACCACGAACTTCGAGGACCTGGGCGGGCTGCGGCAGCTGCCGGGCCTGGCTGTGCAGCGGCTGATGGCCGACGGCTACGGCTTCGGCGGCGAGGGCGACTGGAAGACGTCGGCGCTGCTGGCCGCGGTCAAGGCGATGGGCGCGGGCACGGGTCGCGGCACGTCGTTCATGGAGGACTACACCTACCACTTCGGCCCCGGCGAGCCGAAGATCCTCGGCGCGCACATGCTGGAGGTGTGCCCGACGATCGCCGCCGACCGGCCGTCGTGCGAGGTGCACCCGCTGGGCATCGGCGGCCGGGAGGACCCGGTGCGGCTGGTGTTCGACGCGAACCCGGGCGACGCCGTCGTGGTCGGCCTGGCCGACCTGGGCGACCGCTTCCGGCTGGTCGCCAACGAGGTCGAGGTCGTCCCGCCGGACGAGCCCCTGCCGAACCTGCCGGTGGCCCGCGCGGTCTGGAAGCCCGCGCCGTCGCTGTCCACGTCGGCCGAGTCGTGGCTGACCGCGGGCGGTCCGCACCACACCGTGATGACGCAGGCCGTCGACGCCGGGACGCTGCGCGACTTCGCGCAGATGGTGAACACCGAGCTGGTCGTCATCGACCGGGAGACGACCACGGCGTCGTTCGGCGACCGCCTGCGCTGGAACCAGGCGTACTTCCGCCTCGCGCAGGGCCTGCACTAGCCCCGCGCTGCACCAGCCCGTTCCGGGCACCACCAAGGGAGAGAGAAACGATGAAGTTTCCGCGGTACGCCGCCATCGCCGCGGCCGCCCTCGTGCTGTCCGCCTGCGGCTCGGCGGAGAAGACCGTCGACCAGCAGAGCGGTTCCACGGACAGCGCGCTGGTCGGCGTGACCATGCCGACCCGCTCGTCCGAGCGCTGGATCCACGACGGCGACAACATCAAGAAGGCGCTGGAGGCCAAGGGCTACCAGGTCGACCTCCAGTACGCCGAGAACGACATCCCGACGCAGGCCAACCAGATCGAGAACCAGATCACGAAGGGCGCGAAGCTGCTGATCGTGGCCTCGATCGACGGCACCGCGATCACCTCGCAGCTCCAGCAGGCCGAGGACGCGAAGATCCCCGTCATCGCGTACGACCGGCTGCTGCGCAACACCGACAGCGTCGACTACTACGCGACGTTCGACAACTTCAAGGTGGGTGTGCAGCAGGCGACGTCGCTGCTCACCGGCCTGAAGGTGATCAACGCCGACGGCAGCCAGGGCACCGCGACCGGCCCGCTGAACATCGAGCTGTTCGCCGGTTCCCCGGACGACAACAACGCCACGTTCTTCTTCAACGGCGCGATGTCCGTCCTCCAGCCGCACATCGACAAGGGCACGCTGGTCGTGAAGAGCGGCCAGACCGACTTCAAGACCGTGTCGATCCTGCGCTGGGACCCGGCGACCGCGCAGCGCCGCATGGAGGACCTGCTGACCTCCACCTACCAGGGCGGCGCCCAGGTGCAGGGCGTGCTCTCCCCGTACGACGGCCTGTCGATCGGCATCCTGTCCGCGCTCAAGAGCAGCGGCTACGGCACCGGCGGCACCGCGTACCCGGTCGTGACCGGTCAGGACGCCGAGGTCGCCTCGGTGAAGTCGATCGTCGCGAACGAGCAGTACTCGACCATCCAGAAGGACACCCGCGAGCTGGCCAAGGCCACCGTGGAGATGGCCGACGCGGTGCTCAAGGGCGGCAAGCCGCAGGTCAACAACGAGAAGGACTACGACAACGGCGTGAAGGTCGTCCCGTCGTACCTGCTCGACTCGATCATCGTCGACAAGAACAACTACAAGCAGGTCCTGGTCGACACCGGCTACTACACCGAAGACCAGCTGAGGTAGATCGGATCATGTCCGACGACATCCTGGTGATGCGCGGCATCACCAAGCGGTTCGCCGGGGTCACCGCGCTGCACGACGTTTCGCTCGCCGTGCGGCGCGGTGAGATCCACGCGATCTGCGGTGAGAACGGCGCCGGCAAGTCGACGCTGATGAAGGTGCTCTCCGGCGTGCACCCGCACGGGTCCTACGAGGGCGAGATCACGTTCGAGGGCGAACCGTGCTCGTTCGGCGGCGTCCGCGACAGCGAGCGGCGCGGCATCGTGATCATCCACCAGGAGCTGGCGCTGTGCGGCCAGCTGTCCGTCGCGGAGAACCTGTTCCTCGGCAACGAGCGGGCCACGCGCGGGTTCGTCGACTGGAACCGCACCAACCACGCGGCGGGCGAGCTGCTCGCCCGCGTGGGCCTGCGGGAGAACCCGACGACGCCGGTGGACGAGCTGGGTGTGGGCAAGCAGCAGCTGGTGGAGATCGCCAAGGCGCTCGCCAAGGACGTGCGCCTGCTGATCCTGGACGAGCCGACCGCGGCGCTGAACGACGACGACTCCGCGCACCTGCTCGACCTGCTCGACGGCCTGCGCGACGAGGGCATCACCTCGGTGATCATCTCGCACAAGCTCAACGAGGTCACCCGCATCGCGGACAGCATCACGATCCTGCGCGACGGCCGCACGATCGAGACGCTGCCCGCGAAGGAGGTGACCGAGGACCGGATCATCGCGGGCATGGTCGGCCGCGACCTGGAGAACCGCTTCCCGCCGCGCACCCCGCAGGTGGGCGACGAGGTGCTGCGGATCGAGGACTGGACCGTGCACAGCCCGTCCCAGCCCGACCGGGTGGTCGTGGACCGCGCGAACCTCGTGCTGCGGCGCGGGGAGATCGTGGGCCTGGCGGGCCTGATGGGCGCGGGGCGCACCGAGCTGGCGATGAGCGTGTTCGGTCGCACGTACGGCGTGGGCGTGTCCGGGCGGGTGCTCAAGGACGGGCGCGAGATCGACACGCGCACCGTCCGCAAGGCCATCCGGCACGGCCTGGCCTACGTCAGCGAGGACCGCAAGCGCTACGGCCTCAACCTCATCGAGGACATCAAGCGCAACGTGTCCGCGGCCGGGCTGGGCAAGCTGGCCACGCGCGGCTGGGTGAACGAGAACGAGGAGTACTCGGTCGCCGAGCGCTTCCGGAAGTCCATGGGCATCCGGGCCCCGGGCGTCGGCACGACGGTGGGCACGCTGTCCGGCGGCAACCAGCAGAAGGTCGTCCTGGCGAAGTGGATGTTCACCGACCCGGACGTGCTGATCCTGGACGAGCCGACCCGCGGCATCGACGTGGGCGCGAAGTACGAGATCTACTCCATCATCAACGAACTGGCCGCCGAGGGGCGCGCGGTGCTGGTCATCTCCTCCGAGCTGCCGGAGCTGCTCGGCCTGTGCGACCGGGTGTACGCCCTGTCCGAGGGCCGCGTCACCGGTGAGCTGACCCGCGCCGAAGCCACCCAGGAACGCCTGATGCAGCACATGACCCAGGGACAGACCTCATGACCGCGAAGACCGCCCCACCGCCGGTGAAGGCGCAGGCAGGACCGCAGCGCCGGTTCACGATCAACATCCGGCAGTCCGGCATCTACGTGGCGTTCGCGTTCATCGTCGCGCTGTTCGCGGTGCTGACCGACGGCGCGCTGCTCCAGCCGCAGAACATCTCGAACATCATCGTCCAGAACTCCTACGTGCTGATCCTGGCGATCGGCATGATCCTGGTGATCATCGGCGGGCACATCGACCTGTCGGCCGGGTCGGTGGTGGCGCTGACGGGCGCGATCTGCGCGGTGCTCACCGTGCAGATGGACGTGCCGTGGCCGTTCGCGGTGCTCATCACGCTGGTCGCCGGGGCGGTGATCGGCGCGGCCCAGGGCTACTGGGTGGCGTTCTTCGGCATCCCGGCGTTCATCGTGACGCTCGCGGGCATGCTGGTGTTCCGGGCGCTGACCCTGACCGTGCTGGGCAACCAGGGCATCGGGCCGTTCCCGGACGAGATCCGGACGCTGGCCAACGGCTTCACCTCGGGCTACCTGGGCAACGTCGGCCTCGGCCCGCTGGGCGGCGCCGACCTGGTCAGCCTCCTCGTCGGCGTGGCGGTGGTGGCCGGGTTCGCGTTCAACCAGTGGCTGCGGCGCAAGGCGCGGCTGGGCTACGGGCAGGTCGTGGACCCGTTCCCGGTGTTCGTGCTGAAGATCGTGCTGGCGGCGGCGGTCGTGCTGGCCGTGGTGGTGCAGCTGGCGCGGTTCCGCAACCTGCCGTGGGTGCTCGTGCTGCTGGCCGTGCTGGTGATGGGCTACTCGGTGATGGCGAACCGGTCGGTGTTCGGCCGGCACGTCTACGCCATCGGCGGCAACCTCCAGGCGGCGACGCTGTCCGGCGTGAAGGTCAAGCAGGTCACGTTCTGGATCTTCGTGAACATGGGCGTGCTGGCGGCGCTGGCGGGCATCATCTTCGCGGGCCGGCTCAACCAGGCCGGTCCGACCGCGGGCGCGTCGTTCGAGCTGGACGCCATCGCGGCGGCGTTCATCGGCGGCGCGGCGGTGCAGGGCGGCGTGGGCAAGGTGGTCGGCGCGATCACCGGCGGCCTCATCATGGGCGTGATCAACAACGGCATGTCGCTCATCGGGTCCCCCAGTGAGCAGGTGATGCTCGTCAAGGGCCTGGTGCTGCTCGCCGCCGTCGCCTACGACGTCTGGACGAAGCGCCGCGCATGACCACCTGGTTGGTTGATTACACGGTGTAGCACCGGCGCGACAATCGCCGACATGACCGCCCCCGGCATCAGGGTCCTGTTGGCCGCCCTCGCCCTCGGTCTCGCCGCGACCCCGGTCGCGGTGGCCGAGGGCGCTCGCGTCGACTACCGCGAATGGCGGTCGGCGCAGCTCCTCGCGGGCGCGCACGAGGGCACCGCGTTCGCGCGCGGCGGTCTCGTCGTGCGGCACCCGGTCGGCGTGCTGGAGCACGGCGGTCGGGCGTACGAGTACGCCCGGTGGACCTCGCCGCGCCGCGCCACCGGGTTCGACGCCACGCAGGCGGTCGCCTCGTGGAACGCCGCCACGCCCGCCGGCACGTGGCTCCAGGTCGAGTTCGGCCGGGTGGGGCCCGGTGACGAGGGCACCTCCTGGTACGTGATGGGCCGGTGGGCGCTCGGCGACGCCGACGTGGCGCGGACGAGCGTGCCCGGCCAGGGCGACGAGCACGGCCACGTCGACGTCGACACGTTCGTCGCGGAGCAGCCGCTGCGCGCCTACCGGCTCCGCGTCACCCTCTACCGGGCCGCCGGGACGACGGCGACCCCGCTGCTGCGGATGGCGGGCGCGATGGCCTCGGCCGTGCCCGACCGGTTCGAGGTGCCCGCGAGCGCGCCGGGCGTCGCGCGGGGGATCGAGCTGCCCGTGCCGCGGTACTCGCAGAACGTGCACGAGGGGCACTACCCCGAGTACGACGGCGGCGGCGAGGCGTGGTGCAGCCCGACGTCGACCACGATGGTCGTGGAGTACCACGGGCGCGGCCCGACCGAGGACGAGCTGTCCTGGGTGGACCCGGGGCACGCCGACCGCGTCGTCGACCACGCCGCCCGCCACACCTACGACCACGACTACCGGGGCGCGGGCAACTGGCCGTTCAACACGGCCTACGCGGCGAGCTTCGGGCTCGAGGCGCACGTCACCCGGCTGCGGTCGCTGTCCGAACTGGAGTCCTGGATCGCCAGGGGCGTCCCGGTGATCACCTCGCAGTCCTTCCGCGAGGACGAGCTGGACGGGGCGGGCTACGGCACGGCGGGCCACATCATGGTCGTCGTCGGGTTCACCGAGGAGGGCGACGTGATCGCCAACGACCCGGCGTCGCCGTCCAACGCGGCCGTGCGCCGGGTCTACGACCGCAGGCAGTTCGAGAACATCTGGCTGCGCACCCTGAGGTACCGCGCGGACGGCACCGTGGCCGGCGGCTCGGGCGGCATCGCCTACCTCGTCACCAAGTGAGACGAGGGCGTCGCCCGTCCCGCCCACGTGACCGGGGGGTTGACGCGGTCGCGCGCGTTCGCTTGACTGGAGCACCGCCTGGGAGCGTTCCCAGGCGATCCCACACCCGGACCGCGAGGAGATCCGCCGCCGCACACGGAAAGCGCTTACCAAGGAGATCGCTCCATGAGATCACTACTCGCCGTGTCAGCGTTGACCGCGGCGCTCCTGACGGTCGGCTCGCCGCAGGCGCAGGCCGCCTGCGGCGACGGGTCGTTCAACGCCGAGGTGACCGGCTCCGGCAGCAGCTGGACCGCGCGCAACGGCAGCCGCACCGTCTACACCGGCAACAGCCTGCGCGCCGCGATGCAGGCCGCCAACGACAGCCTCACCGCGAACCGCACGTCCAAGGAGCGCATCGTCGTCCGGGGTTCCGGCACCATCCCGGCGGGCGAGCGGTACTCGATGCGCAGCTACACCACGCTCGACGTCTGCGGCACCATCAACGTCTCCGGCTCCGGGTCCGGCGACTACGCCCCCGTGTACGCGCGGGGCGTGAGCAACATCGAGGTCCAGAACCTCACCCTGACCGGCACGCCGGTGTACGGCATCTTCATGCGCAACGTCGTGAACGTCGTCATCGGCACCGTGAACATGCGCCTGTCCAGGGGGCTCGGCGTCCGCATCGACAACCGCGGCGACACCAGCCAGCGCAGCCGCAACATCCGCCTCGACTACGCCTACGTGCAGGGCGCCAGCTCGCACGCGGTGGAGACCTACGGCCTCGACGGCCTGACCATCGGCACCGTCGTGGCGCGCAGCGTCGGCGAGTCCGGCCTGCTGCTCAACGACACCATCAACGCCACCGTCGGCACGGTCGACGCCGACAACGCGGGCGCCGGCACCGGCTACGCCGCGTTCCGCACCGCCAACCGCAACGGCCGCGTCGGCGACGGCTACCCGATCAACGTCCGGGTCGGCCAGGTCATCGCCCGCGGCGGCGGCCGGGGCATCTTCTGCGTCTCGGAGAGCGGCGGCCTCCAGATCGACCGGATCGACATCGCCAACACGGGCGGCAACTCGATCCTCATCGAGAACTGCTACAACGTGAACCTCGCCGCGCAGAGCGGCACGGTCACCGGTCCGGGCGACATCCGGCTCGCGGCGCGCTCCGAGTTCCCGGTGACGCGCGACATCGTCGTGCAGAACCTGCGGGTGACGAACTCCGCGATCCGCGAGAGCCCGTGCGGCACCAACACCACGTTCCGCAACAACACGCTGGTCAACAGCAGCCAGAGCGTCTGCTGACCCCCGCCGGCCGGGACGACCGGGACGGCCCGCGTGGACGGGGCCGCCCGCGCGTCCCGGCCGGCGCCGTCGAACCGTTCCGTTCACCCCGACCCATCAGTAATCTGCACTGACCGTGGGGCTGGAGGTGGCCGGGTGAACCGGTACGAGCGGTTGAACGCACTGCTGGAACTGCTGGCCGAGCGGGGCAGGGTCGAGGTCGACGAGGTCGCCGCCGAGCTGGCCGTCTCCGGGGCGACCATCCGCCGCGACCTGGACCACCTGGCGGGGCAGCGGCTGCTCAGCCGGACACGGGGCGGGGCGGTCGCGCACCCGGAGGTCGCCTACGACCTGCCCCAGCGGTACAGGACCGTGCGCCGGGCGGGGGAGAAGCAGCGGATCGGCAAGGCCGCCGCCGAACGCGTGGGCCGCGGCGCGGTGGTCGGCATGAACGGTGGCACGACCACGACCGAGGTGGCGCGGGCGCTGGTCGCGAACGCCGACGCCGACGGGGTGCTCACCGTGGTCACCAACGCGCTGAACATCGCCGGCGAGCTGGCCGTGCGGCCCCGGGTGAAGCTGGTGGTCACGGGCGGCGTGGCCCGGCCGCAGTCCTACGAGCTGGTGAGCCCCCTGGCGGGCAGGATACTCGCCGGGCTGAACCTGGACGTGGTGTTCCTCGGCGTGGACGCGATCGACCCCGACGCGGGCGCGTACGCCGACCACGAGGGTGAGGCCGAGGTGAACCGGATGCTCGCCGAGCGCGCGCACCGCGTGGTCGTGGTGGCCGACTCGTCGAAGATCGGCGCGCGGGCGTTCGCCGAGATCTGCCCCATCGGGCTGGTGCACGTGCTGGTGACGGACACCGGCGCGACCGAGGAGGACGTCCGCCGGTTCGGCGAGCGCGGCGTCGAGGTCGTGCGCGTCTGACGCTCCCCTCCGTTGCGGTCCGATCACGGGACCACCGGACTCCTTGACGCAGTGTTGTGGCGCGGGACACAGTGTGCGCCGATTTCGAGTCGTCTAACCGCCACTCGGGTGACCGGGGCGATGCGTTCCGTGACGGCAGCGGTGAGGGGGAGGACCAGGCCATGACGCGTCCCGGCACCCCCGTGACGACCCGCCCGGCCACCGCCGGACCGGGCCGGTCGGGTCGAGCCGTCCCGCACTCCACCGGAAACGGCACCGGCGGTCGCGCCGGTCCGGTAGCACGACCTGCCGTGGACGACACCGTGCTCGACGACGCCGTGCCCGGCGTCGTCGCCCGCGGCCCCCGCCGTCGGGGGGAGCGCGGCGCGGACACTTCAGGAACCCGAAGTCCCGCGGGACGTGATCATCGCGCGGGTGATCGCCGTGCGGTAGGTGTGCTGCGTGCAGTGCGCCGGCAAGGGCTCCGGCCGGTGGCGGACGTCGCGGTGACGGGTGTCGACGACCCGCCGCCGACGTCCGGTGTGGACGGGAGCCCCACCGCGGCGCGGCAGCCGGCCGAGCGGTCCGCCCGCACCGGGGTGGACACGCCGGCCGGCGCGAACGGCGATCGGGGAACCCTGCTGACCGGCGAGGTAGTCGGCCGTGCCAGCGCCCCGGTCCGCTTGGGAGAGCAGGACGTGGATCGATGGGAGTCACCGTGATGGGCGTTCGGACAAAGGCGTTGCGACACCCTGTTGCCAGGGTCGTGGCGGCGCTGGGAGCAGCAGTCCTCCTCGCTTCCTGCGGGAGCGGAGGGGAAGGGGGCGAGCAGCCCGCCGGTGCGCTCCAAGGCCGGGGCGAAGTCACGTTCGCCACCGGCAAGGACACCTCCGGCAACATGCAGAAGCTCGTCGACCAGTGGAACTCCTCGCACCCGGACGAGAAGGTCCGGATCATCGAGCTGCCGGAGTCCGCCGACGCGCAGCGCCAGCAGATGGTGCAGAACGCGCAGGTGAAGTCCGACGCGTACACGATCCTCAACCTCGACGTGGTGTGGACCGCCGAGTTCGCGGCCAACCGCTGGGTCGTCGAACTGCCCGCCGACCAGTTCGGTGTGGACAAGTTCCTCGAACCGGCCATCAAGACCGCGCAGTACCGCGACAAGCTCTACGCCGCGCCGGCCTACTCCGACGGCGGCCTGCTGTACTACCGCAAGGACCTGCTCGACGCCGCCGGCGCGAAGCCGCCCACGACGTGGGCCGAGCTGATCAGCACCTGCCAGGCGGTCAGGGCGAGCCAGCCCGCGATCGGCTGCTACGCGGGCCAGTTCGAGAAGTACGAGGGCCTCACCGTCAACTTCGACGAGGCCGTGCACTCCGCGGGCGGCGAGGTCGTCGACTCCAGCGGCAAGCCGGTCGTCGACTCGCCCGAGGCCAAGGCGGGCCTCGACGCGCTGGTGACCGCCTTCCAGCAGGGCATCATCCCGGAGAAGGCCATCACCTACAAGGAGGAGGAGGGCCGCCGCGCGTTCCAGGCGGGCGAGCTGCTCTTCCACCGCCAGTGGCCCTACCAGTGGAACCTCGCCGGCAAGACCGACGGCTCCTCGCAGGTCGCGGGCAAGTTCGACGTGGCCCCGCTGCCCGGCCTGAACGGCCCCGGCAGCTCCACCCTCGGCGGCCACAACCTGGCGATCTCCGCGTTCGGCAAGAACCAGGCCACCGCGCTCGACTTCATCAAGTTCTTCGTCGGCGAGGAAGCGCAGCGCTCCAACCTGCTCGCCACGTCGCAGGCGCCGACCCTGGCGAGCCTGTACGACGACGCGGAGCTGATCGCGAAGTTCCCGTACCTGCCGACCCTGAAGGCCTCGATCCTGTCCGCCAAGCCCCGCCCGCAGGCGGTCAGGTACGGCGACGTGACCACGGCCGTCCAGGAGGCCGCGTACGCGGCCCTGACCGGCACGAAGACCAGTGAGCAGGCGCTCAAGGACCTCCAGGCGAAGTTGCAGGAGCTCATCAAGTGACGGCGGTCGCCCGCCGCGCCCGGGGTGCCACCTCGGGCGCGGGGCGACTCGCCGCGGCGCTGCTGTCCCCGACGTTCGTGGTCCTCGGCCTCGTGGTCGGGTACCCGCTGGTGGCGGCGCTGCGGGAGTCGGTGTTCCGGGAGGGCTCGGACCTCGACGAGAGCGGTTTCGTCGTCGAGGGCACCCAGTTCGTCGGCCTCGACAACTACCTCTCCATCTTCGCCGGCGAGTCGGCGACGCGGTTCTGGAACGCGTTCGGCAACACCACGCTGTTCACCGTCGTCACGGTGGCCCTGGAGGTGTTGATCGGCGTCGGCATGGCGCTGGTGATGCACCACGCGATCCGCTTCCGCGGCGTGGTCCGGGCGAGCATCCTCGTGCCGTGGGCGGTGCCGACCGCGGTGTCCGCGCTGCTCTGGAAGTGGATCTTCCAGGCCGACGGCGTGGCCAACGCCGTCATCGGGCAGCAGATCCTGTGGACCACCGAGGGCTGGCAGGCGAAGTTCGCGGTCGTCCTCGCCGACGTGTGGAAGACCGCGCCGTTCGTGGGCCTGCTCGTGCTCGCCGGCCTCCAGATCATCCCGAACGACGTGTACGAGGCCGCACGCGTCGACGGCGCGTCGCCGTGGCGGCAGTTCTGGCGCATCACGCTGCCGCTGGTGAAGCCCGCGCTGCTGGTCGCCGTGCTGTTCCGGGTGCTCGACGCGCTGCGCATGTTCGACCTGCCGTTCGTGCTCATCGGCCAGCGCAAGGAGTCGGTCGAGACGCTGTCCATGGTGGCGTTCGACGAGGCGTCCAGCCTGAGGTTCGGGCCGGCGGCGGCGTACGCGACCGTGCTGTTCCTGTACGTGGCGATCACCGCCCTGGTGTTCGTGCGGTTGCTGGGTGCGGACGTCATCGGCGCCGCACGGGAAAGGGCGCGGAGATGAAGGCCGGGTTGAAGTACGCCGGGCTGGGTCTGATCCTGGTCTACTGCCTGGCGCCGTTCTACTGGATGGCGGTGTCCGCGTTCCGGCGGCCGGCCGACCAGTTCGAGCTGACGCTGCTGCCGTCGCCGTTCTCGCTGGACAACCTCACGGCGGTGTTCGCGCCCGGCGTCGGGTTCGGCCGGTCGCTGCTCAACAGCCTGGTCGTGGCCGGGGTGACGACGATCCTGACGCTGATCATCGGCGTCTCGGCGGCGTACGCCCTGGCGCGCTTGAACTTCCGGTTCAAGAACGCGGTCGCGGCGCTGATCATCGCCACGTCCATGTTCCCCGGCATCTCGCTGCTGGTGCCGCTGCTGGCGCTGTTCACCGACATCGGCTGGATCAACACCTACCAGGCGATGATCGTGCCGAGCCTGTCCTTCGCGCTGCCGCTCGCGGTGTGGAACCTGACCGCGTTCTTCCGGCAGATGCCGGAGGAGCTGGAGCAGGCGGCGATGATCGACGGCTGCACGCGCGGCCAGGCGTTCCGCAAGGTGATCCTGCCGCTGGCCGCGCCGGGCGTGTTCACCACCGCGATCATCACGTTCATCGCGGCGTGGAACGAGTTCATCATCGCGCTGTCGATGGTGAACGACAGCTCGATGCAGACGGCGACGGTGGCCATCTCCCGGTTCACCGGCGCGTACGGGTTCGACCAGCCCTTCGGCACCCAGATGGCGGCCGGCGTGGTCGTCACCGTGCCGCTGGTCGTCATGGTCCTGCTGTTCCAGCGCAGGATCATCGCGGGCCTGACCGCGGGCGGAGTGAAGTAGGCGCCTCGCGGTTACTGCGGCCGGTCGTCACGTGTCGGGAGAGCCGTGGCGACCGGCCACTCACCCCTACGGCACCCGCCATTGCTGCGCCGCGGTGGTGTTGCACGTGTAGAGCTGGAGCTGCACGCCGTTGGCCGGGGAGCTGTCCGGCACGTCCAGGCACTTGCCGGACGCCGGGCTGACCAGCGTCCCGCCCTTCGGCCACCACTGCTGCGCACCCGTCCCGTTGCACGTCCACAGCTGCACCTTCGCGCCGTTCGCCCGCGAACTGCCGCTCACGTCCAGGCAGCGGCCCAGGGCGCGCAGGGTGCCGTCGGGCGCCAGCGTCCACTGCTGCGCCGCCGAGGCGTTGCAGTCCCACAGCCGCACGGGCGCGCCGTCGGTCGGCCCGGCCGGCTCCGCGTCCAGGCACTTCGACGACAGGCCGACGACCGCGCCGGACCGGGCCGGGACCGGCCCCACGTCGAACGACGGCGGCGCGTCGGCCGGCGCCGAACCCCAGTTCGAGGCGGTGGCGCCCAGGGTGAAGTCGAGCGCGCCGCCCCGTGCGACGAACGACGCGGGCAGCCACGGCCTGGTGGACGCCGAGCCGTCCACGCGCAGCGACCGCACGTACCTGTTCGCGTCGGACGCCTGCGGCGCGGTGATGGTGATGGTCGCGCCGTTGCCGCGCCTGACCGTCGTGGACGGGAACTGCGGGCTCGCCACCACCAGGTCGGCCCGGCCGGGGGCCTGCGGGTACAGGCCGAGCGCCGCCCACACCGCCCACGACGACAACTGCCCCAGGTCGTCGTTGCCGACCAGCCCCTCCGGGACGGGGGTGAAGATCGACGTCAACGCGCGGCGCACCACGTCCTGCGTCCGGTGCGGCGCGCCCGCGTAGGCGTAGGCCCACGGCGTGTTGAGCGTGGGTTCGTTGCCCAGGTAGGCGTACGGCTTCTTCGGGCCCGCGTTCAGCTCGGTGAAGAAGGTGTCCAACCTGGACACGACCGCCGCGTCGCCGCCCATCGCGTCGAACAGGCCGCGGTGGTTGTAGGGCACCATCCACGTGTACTGCGCGGCGTTGCCCTCGACGTACTCGTTCTCCTGCACCGGGTTGAACGACGGCCGGCTCAGGTCGGTGTTGCGCGGCTTGAGGTACTTGCCGCCCGACTCGAACAGGTTGCGCCAGTTCTGCGCGCGGCGCAGGAAGCGCTCGGCGGTGGCCGCGTCGCCGAGGCGGGCGGCGAACTGGGAGATCGCGAAGTCGGCGCTGGTGTACTCCAGGGTCGTCGCCGCCGAGCCCCACACGTCGGGCAGACCGGTCGGCACGTAGCCGTAGTCGTCGAACTGGAGCCAGCCGGGTCGTTGGCGGACGTCGCCCACCCCGGCGACCACGCGGCGCAGCGCGTCCGCCGTGTCGAACCCCGTGCCGCCGAACGCGTGCGCGGTGGACACGACGATCGCCATCGGGTCGCCGTTCATGACGCCCGTGCCGCCGTTGGCGACCGTCCACCGGTCGAAGTAGCCGCCCTGCGCGGCCTGGTTGACCGCGGACTGGGCGATGTCGGCCGCCTCCCCGGGCGCCAGGAGCGCGATCAGCGCCACCTGCGAGCGGTAGACGTCCCAGCCGGAGAAGTTCGCGTACTGCGTCCTGGTGGTGGTGTGCACCTGCCGGTCGAAGCCCGTGTACTGCCCGGTGACGTCGCTGAACACGTCCGGGTGCAACAGGGAGTGGTAGAGCGAGGTGTAGAGGGTGCGCAGCTGCGTGGTGGTGCCGCCGGTGACGTCGATCCGGCCGAGCCACCCGTTCCACGCGTCGCTGGCGGCGGTGCGGACCTCGTCGAACGACCTCGTGCCGGTCTCGGCGGCCAGGTTCGCCTTCGCGCCGTCGAGGCTGACGAACGAGATGCCGGCGCGGGCGGTCACGGTGGTGGCGTCGAACGACACGAACGCCGCCGCCGCCATCGGGCGCACGTCCTCGGACGTCGCGCTCGGCGCGGGCACGCCCCGGGTCTGCGCGGTCTTCGGCGAGGGCGGCGCGGGGGTTCCGCTGTCGCCCTCCACCACGAGGTCCTCGCGCACCTGACCGTCCAGCACGGTCGCGGCGGTGGCGAAGGGCCGGTCGAAGGCGACGTGGAAGTGCAGCCGGTACCGGTTGCCCGCGCCGCAGAACCCGCCGCTGTCGGTGTAGCCCGACAGGCTGTCTGCGCCGACGGTGATCGAGCCCGAGGCGGCGTTGAACGCCCGTGCCGCGTCGACGGCGAGCGAGGCGCGCTGCCCGGCGGGGTAGGTGAAGCGGGCGACTCCGGAGCGCTGGTTCGAGGTCAGCTCGGTGCGGATGCCGTTGTCGAACCGCACCGAGTAGTAGCCGGGTGACGCCTGCTCGTTCGCGTGCGAGAACGTCGAGTGCGCGACCGGGGTGGCGCCCGGCGACGGCATGAACGGGACGGTGCCGAAGTCGCTGCACCCGGGGCCGGACAGGTGGGTGAGGCTGAACCCGCGGATGTGGTTGTCGTCGTAGTGGTAGCCGCCGTGCTGGTGGGTGACCGTGTCGGGGCTCCACTGGAGCATGCCGAACGGCGCGACGGCGCCGGGGAAGGTGTTGCCCGCGCCGCCGCCGTGCCCGAAGTCGGGACCGCCGGGCTTGGTGCCGACGAACGCGTTGACGTGCTGGGCGGGGTCGGTGGCGGTGCCGGAGGGGTCGGTGCCCGAGGGGGCGGTGCCGGAGGGGGCGGTGGCGGAGGGGGCGATGGCGGAGGGGGCGGCGGTGCCGGTGGCGGTGATCGGCGTGGCGAGCGCGGTCAGGGTGAGTGCGGCGACTGCCGCGGAGCGGAGACGCATGTGTTCCTCCGACAGGGAGAGGAAGCGCTGACAACGTTGTCAGCGCTCGATTCTCCCGGTGGCCCCCGGTCGTGGAACCGCTGCGCGGGCGAACGCCGTGGGTCCGGCGCCGGCCGCCGGACAGCCGAGACGGAAATTCACCCATATTGATGATTTCAGTGTAGCTCGATACCAATGGTCCCGCCCCCCGTGCGGCCCGGCCCGGTGAAGGTCAGTGCAGTTCGGCGGCAGCGGCACGGAGGACCGCGTCGGCGACGCGGGCCAGGGGCGGCGAGTCGAGCTTCCACTGCTGCCAGTGCAGGGGCACGTCGACCGGCCGGCCGGGGGCGAGGTGCACGAGGCCGCGGTGGCGGGCGATCTGGTGCTCGGTGAGCAGCGCCCAGCCCGCACCGGACACGACGGCGTCCTCGAACACGTGCCCGTCCGGCAGGTGGTGGCGGCGGCCGGCGGCTGCGGGGTGCCCGGTCTCGGCGCGGCAGAAGGCGTCCTGGAGGTCGTCCTTCTCGTCGAAGACGACGACGGGGGCCTCGTGCAGCGGCGTGCCGGCGTCGAGGTGGCGGCGGACGAACCGCTTCGAGGCGACGGCGTGGTAGCGGATGCTCCCGAGCGGGCGGGCGCGGCAGCCCTGCACCGGTCGCGGGGACGAGGTGACGGCGGCCACGACGAGGCCCTGGCGCAGCAGGTCGGCGGTGTGGTCCTGGTCGTCGCGGCGCACGGCCAGCACGAGCCCGTCGTCGGCGGCGAGCTCCTTGACGACGCGCCGGAACCAGGTGGACAGCGAGTCGGCGTTGACCGCGACGGCGATCGGGGTGGGGTCCTCGACGAGGCCGAGCGCGGTGAGGGCGTCGTGGTCGAGCAGGGCCTGCTGGCGGCCGTAGCGGGCGATGACGGCGCCCGACTCGGTGAGCCGGGCGGGTTTGGCGCGCACCACCAGCACGCGGCCGGTGCGCTGCTCCAGCTGCTTGACGCGCTGGCTGACGGCGGAGGGCGTGACGTGCAGGACCTTGGCGGCGGCGTCGAACGTGCCCTCGTCCACCACGGCCAGCAGGGTGCGCACGCATTCCGGATCGAGCATCACGACTGCTAAGGATACGTAAGGAACTTCAGCTGGTCTTGTGACCGCCGGGTTCCTACCGTTCCCGGTGTGATGTACGCGCTGCTCGCCGGGCTCGGCGCCGGACTGTCCCTCATCGTCGTGATCGGCGCCCAGAACGCCCTCGTGCTGCGGCAGGGCGTGCTGCGGCAGCAGGTGCCGGCGGTCGTCGCGATCTGCGCCGGGTCCGACGCCCTGCTCATCGCTCTGGGCGTCGGCGGTGTGGGCGCGGCGCTCACGGCGTGGCCGACCGCGGTGACGGTGGTGCGCTGGGTGGGTGCGGCGTTCCTCGTGGGGTACGGGGTGCTGGCCGCGCGCCGGGTGCTGCGGCCGGCGGCGTTGCAGTCGGGCGGGGCGGCGCCGGCGGCGATCGTGACGTGCCTGGCGCTGACGTGGCTCAACCCGCACGTGTACCTGGACACCGTGCTGCTGCTGGGCACCGCGTCGACCGGGTTCGGCGGTGACCGGTGGTGGTTCGGTGCGGGGGCGATGGCGGCGAGCGCGCTGTGGTTCAGCGTCCTGGGGTTCGGCGCGCGCCGGTTGTCGGGGACGTTCACGCGCCCGGCGGCGTGGCGGGTGCTGGACGCGGCGGTCGCCGTGGTGGTCACGGCGACCGGGATCTCGTTGGTCCTCTGATCAGGTCGGACCGGCGGAGAAGGCGGCGACGTCGCGCACGGACAGGGCGTCGTGCGTGAAGACGGTGACGCCGAGCGGTGAGGGGCAGGTCCGCACCGGCGCCGTCGCCTCCGGGCGGTGCGCGGTGAAGGGCGTGATCATCGCTACTCCGCCGGCGTCGCCGATGTCGGTGGTGCCGACGGCGCCTGCGCGTGTTGGCCGCGCCAACGGGTTTCCGGGGCTATCGTCTGGCCCCATGGCTACCTGGGACGACGTGCGACGGCTCGCCCTCGCGCTGCCCGAGACGGCGGAGCGACCGAGCTACGAGGGTCTGCCCGCGTGGCGCGTGAACGACAAGGCGTTCGCCTGGGACCGGCCGCTGCGCGGGAAGGACCGCGACGTCCTGGGCGACGCGGCGCCGTCCGGCCCCGTCCTCGGGGTGAGCGTCGCGGACGAGGGGGTGAAGCAGGCGCTGGTCGCGGACGACCCGGCGGTCTACTTCACCACCCCGCACTTCGACGGCTACGCCGCCGTGCTCGTCCGCCTCGACGACATCGCGGCGGACGAGCTGGACGAACTGCTCACCGAGGCGTGGCTGTGCCGCGCCCCCAAGCGCCTGGTGCGCGACTTCCGGCGGTGACGCGCGCCGCCGTCACCACGTGCTGTTGACCAGGCCGGTGCCCAGGTAGACCTGGTCGAAGCCGTTGCCGTCGTTGTCGTCGGTGTAGACGACGGTGATCCGCCCCCACGCGTCGACGCCCAGCGCCGGCTCGTCCTGGCGACCGGTGGCGGTGGACACGGTCGTCCGGCGGGGCAGGCGGCCCTCGACCGTGCCGTCCGGGTTGAGGCCCTGCGCCACGACGTCCTGCGCCTGCGCCCACGCGACCACCACGCCGAGCTGGTCGTCGACGCCGACCTGCGGGTCCGCGCCCGGCAGCGCGGTGTCCGACGCCGTCCGCGCCGCGCCCGCCGCGCTGAACGACCGGACGCCCACCGCGGCCGTGCCCGTGTGGTCGGTCTCCCAGGCCACCGCGAAGTCGCCGTTGAAGTTCGCCGCGACCGAGGGGCGGCGCTGTTGCCCGGTGGTCGTGGCGTTCGCGGTCGCCTGGGCGACCTTCACCCCGCCGGTCGGCGTGAGGACCTTGCGCGCGACGTCGAACACCCCGTCGCCGTCGCCGTCCTCGGCCCACGCGACGACCGCGTTGCCCGCCGCGCCCACCGCGACGTCCGGCCGCTGGTGCGTCCCGCCCGCCGCGTGCGCCCGCACCTCGTAGGACTTGGTGGTGATCGACGCGAACCCGGCCACCCGCACCGTGGCGGCGGCGGAGGTCTGCTGGTCCTCCCACGCCACCGCGAACCCGGCGCCGTCCGGGTCGGCGCCCACGGCGGGCGCGCTCTGCTGGCCCGAGGCGTCCGCGTTGGCGACGGCCGACCCGGACACCGCGCCGGTGTTCGACAGCGCCCGCACCTGGATGTTGTAGTAGCCGTTGCCGTCGGCGTCCTCCGCCCACACCACGACCGCGCTGCCGTCGTCGTGCAGGGCCACGTCCGGCTGCACGTGCCGCCAGTTCCCGCTGCCGCCCGCGGACAGCTTCTTCTCGTAGCGGGACGCGCCGTCCTTGAACAGCCGCACCCACACGTCGCTGTGCAGCGGGTCCGCCGGGGTGGCGTCGTCGCGGTCGTCCTCCCACACCACCGCCGTCCAGCCGTCGCGCACCGCGGACACGGCGGCGTTGTCCTGGTCGCCGGTGGCGGTGCTGTTGGCGGCGGACCACGTGACCGCGGCGGACGCGGTGCCCGCGCCGGCCAGGAGCAGCCCGCACACCAGGGCGGGGACCGTCAGCTTCTCCACGTTCATCACGGCGCCTGCAATCCGGGGTTGCCCGCCTCGATCGCGTAGCTCTGCAGCGTGCGGACCGGGTAGTCGCGGGTGGTGACCTTGTCCAGGAAGCGGAAGTCGACGGTCACCTGCGCGGGGGTGGTGCGCGTGCGGACGTAGCCGCGCAGGTTCTTGTAGAACTTGACGTGCGGGTTCAGGCTCGACAGGCCGTTGTCGGCCGCGTTGCCGTCGCCGCCGGAGGTGATCGAGGTCGTGACCAGCTCGGTGCCGACGACCCGGTCCTGCGCGCTGTAGTCGTTCATCAGGTTCGCCGCCCACGAGCGGTGCACGTCACCGGTGAGCACGACGGTGTTGCGCAGGCCCGCCGCGTCCCAGCCCCGCTGGAGCCGGCCCCGGTTGGCGCTGTAGCCGTCCCACGAGTCCATCGACCTCGCGCCGTCGACGGAGGCGAGCTTCTGCGCGAAGAACACCTGCTGGCCCAGGAAGTCCCAGGTGCCGAGCTTCTGCCGCATCCCGTCCAGCAGCCACGCCTCCTGCGCCGCGCCGGTCAGCGTGCGCGTCGGTGCGTCGGCGTCCGCGCACACCTTCGTGCCGTCGCCGCACGCCTGGTCGTCGCGGTGCTGGCGGGTGTCGAGCAGGTGGAACGTCGCCAGGTCGCCCCAGCGCACCCGCCGGTGGAGCTGCATGTCCTCCGCGACCGGCACCTGCGCCGACCGCAGCGGCATGTGCTCGTAGTACGCCTTGTACGCCGCCGCCCGCCGCGCCCTGAAGTCGCCGGCGGGGGAGGAGTCGTTGCGCACCAGCCCGGCGTAGTTGTTCTCGACCTCGTGGTCGTCCCACACCACCAGCCACGGCGCGGCGGCGTGCGCGGCCTGGAGGTCCACGTCCGTCTTGTACTGGGCGTGCCTGACCCGGTAGTCGGCGAGGCCGTCGATCTCCGTCGCAGGCGCGAACCTCCGCACCTTCGTGGTGGTCGCGCCGCCCTCGTAGATGTAGTCGCCCAGGTGCAGGACCAGGTGGGGGTGCTCCTCCGCCATCCGCCGGTAGGCGGTGAAGTAGCCCTCCTCGTAGTGCGAGCAGGAGGCGAACAGCATGGTCAGCTCGGGGCTGGTGCCCACCGCCGGCGCGGTGACGCCGCGGCCCACCGGCGAGATGTGCCCGGCGGCGCGGAACCGGTAGTAGTACTCGCGGCCCGGCTGGAGCCCGGCGACCTCGACGTGCACGCTGTGCGCCCACGCCTGCGTGGCGCCGTACGTGCCGCTGCGGACCACCTGCGTGAACCGCTGGTCGGCGGCCACCTGCCACTCCACGGTGACCGCGGTGCTCGTCATGCCGCCGAGGCCGTCGGCGTCGAGCGGGCTCGGCGCGAGGCGCGTCCAGATCACGAAACCGTCCGCCGCGGGCTCGCCCGAGGCGACGCCCAGCGTGAACGGGTAGGCCAACGCGTTCGCGGTGGCGGGTGCGAGGACACCCACCCCCGCACTGGCTATGCCGCCGGCGATGAGCGTTCGGCGGGTCAACGGGGACATCGGCTCTCCTTCGGTGCAGGGCCGGGAAGATCGCTGCGGTCCCTGCGTACACCGGAAAGGTGAGCGGTGTGTGAATCACGGACAGAATCGGATGGCCGCCACAGCAGCACAAGACGGCACCCCGAACGCACGACCCCCAGGTCCCCAACGTAGAACTCACAAGACCCGGACGTACGACTCGCGGGACCTGGACGTACGACTCGCGGGACCTGGACGTACGACTCGCGGGACCTGGATGTTGGACTCTCGCGCGAGTCGTACGTCCAGGTCCGGCGAGTCCAACGTTCGGGTCCCGCGAGTCGTACGTCGGGGAGCTGTGAGTTCTACGTTCGGGACCGGCGGGCGCCGGGCGCGGCGGTGGCGAACGCCGTGCGCACGGCCTCCGCGTCGGGGGCCTCCACCAGGGCGATCACGCGGCCACCCACGTCACGCGCCACCGGTGCTCTCCCGCACCTGCAACGAGAACGGCGTGCGGACGTGCTCCGGCGGCCGTTGCGGGTCCTCCACGCGCCGGTGCAGCAGGTCCACCGCGGCCCGCGCGACGGCGGCCTTGTCCGGCGCGACGGTGGTGAGGGACGGCAGGCCGTACGCGCCCTCCTCGGTGTTGTCGAAACCGGCGACGGCGACGTCGTGCGGCACGCGGACCCCGCGCTCGGCCGCCGCGCGCACCGCACCGGTGGCGAGCAGGTCGTTGAAGCAGAACACGGCGTCCGGGGGCTCGGGCGCGGACAGCAGCCGCGCCATGGCCTCCGCGCCGTCGCGGCGGTGGTAGTTCAGCGCGGTCGCGACCAGGTCGTCGCGCACCGGCAGGCCCGCGTCGGCCAGCGCCAGCCGGTAGCCCTCCAGGCGCTGCGCCGCGGTGCCGCGGTGCGGGTGCGCGCCGATCGCGGCGATCCTGGTCCGTCCGAGGCCCACCAGGTGCGCCACCGCGGTGCGGGCGGCTTCCACGTTGTCGATGCCCACGTGGTCGATCGGCAGGTCCACGGAGTGCTCGCCGAGCATCACGACGGGGATGCCGGGCGCCAGCTCGCCGAAGTCGCGCGCCTCCAGCGCCTCGGGGCTGACGATCGCGCCGTCGATCATGTGCGGGCCGAGCGCGGCCAGCGTGTCCCGCTCGCCCTCGCGGGTGCCCAGGGTCTGCTCGATCAGGACGTTCCACTCCAGCTCGCGCGCCGCCCGGAGCACGAGCCCGGCCAGCTCCGCGAAGTACGGCACGACCAGTTCGGGCACCACGAGGGCCAGGAAACCGGTGCGGCCCCGGCGCAGGTTGCGCGCGCCGAGGTTGGGCCGGTAGCCGGTGGCCTCCAGCGCCTGCTCGACCCGGCTGCGGTTCTCCGGTTTCACGAACGCGTAGCCGTTGACCACGTTCGACACGGTCTTCACCGACACGCCGGCCAGCGCGGCGACGTCCTTGAGCGTGGCCAAGCGGTGCCTCCGCCTCCGTCGTGGTCTCGGGAACGACCGGAATGGTAGCCGGCCCCCCGATCTCTTTACAACGTTGTACCAACGATGTAAGAACAGAGTGACCCACGTCACCCGCACCCTGTCGACCGTGGAGCGCCGATGCGCAAGCTGCTGTCCGGGCTGACCGGACTCCTCGTCCTGAGCACCCTCGTGCCGGCCGTCCCGGCGGCCGCCTCCGCCGCCGTCTGGCAGCCGAAACCCGCGCCGCTGACCACTCCGTGGACCGGCCAGGTGTCCCCGACCAACGCGCTGCCGGAGTACCCGAGACCGCAGCTGGTGCGGACCGACTGGCTCAACCTCAACGGCGTCTGGGAGTTCGCCGGCGCCCCGGACCTCGACACGCCGCCGATCGGCCGGACGCTCCCCGAAGGTGTGCTGGTGCCTTACCCGATCGAGTCGGCCCTCTCGGGGATCAAGCGGCACGAGGACCACATGTACTACCGCCGCACGTTCACCAGCCCGGCCGGCTGGAACGGCCGCCGGGTGAAGCTGAACTTCGGCGCGGTCACCTGGGAGACCAGGGTCTGGGTCAACGGCACCCGCGTCGGCACGCACACCGGCGGCTTCGACGCGTTCTCGTTCGACGTCACCGACGCCCTGCGCGCCGGCGCCAACGAGGTCGTCGTCGGCGTGCGGTCCACCGTCGACGGCGGCTCCTACCCCATCGGCAAGCAGCGGCGCGACCCCGGCGGCATCTTCTACACCGCGGCATCCGGCATCTGGCAGACGGTGTGGCTGGAACCGGTCGCCGCCGACCACATCACCCGACTGGACACGACACCGGACGTCCCCGCCGGTGTCCTCGACCTGGTCGTGCAGGGCACGGCCGGGCGGCAGGTGCGCGCGGAGGTGCTGACCGGCGGTCGGGTCGTCGGTACGGCCAGTGGCACGACCGGCGCGCACCTGCGGGTCCCCGTCCCGAACGCCCGGCTGTGGTCCCCGGACGACCCGTTCCTCTACGACCTGCGGGTCACCCTCGGGACCGACGTCGTCACCGGCTACTTCGGCATGCGGTCGCTCGGCAAGGCGGTGGTCGGCGGCGTGACGAGGCCGCTGCTCAACGGCCGGTTCGTCTTCCAGCTGGGCACCCTCGACCAGGGCTACTGGCCCGACGGCATCTACACCGCGCCCACCGACGCCGCCCTGCGCTTCGACCTGGAGCGGCAGAAGGCGCTCGGTTTCAACATGGTGCGCAAGCACATCAAGGTCGAACCGGCCCGCTGGTTCTACCACGCCGACCGGCTCGGGCTGATGGTCTGGCAGGACATGCCGTCGCTCGACGCCGTGGACGAGGTGCCGAACGGGCGCGCCCACTTCGAGTCCGAGCTGCGGCGCGTCCTCGACCAGCTCAAGGGCATCACCTCGATCGTGCAGTGGGTGCCGTTCAACGAGGGCTGGGGCGAGTACGACGCCGGCCGCATCGTGGACCTCGTCCGGTCGATCGACGACACCCGGCTGGTCAACCACAACTCCGGCTCGAACTGCTGCGTCTCGGACCCCGACCCGGGCAACGGCGACGTCATCGACGACCACGCCTACCAGATGTCGTCGGCCACGCGGCAGCCCGACGCGAACCGGATCGCCGTGCTCGGCGAGTTCGGCGGCCTCGGGCGCCGCGTCGCCGGCCACGAGTGGCAGCCCGGCGCGGGCTTCGCCTACGGCGACCTGTTTCCCGACGAGACGTCGCTGACCACCCGGTACGTGGAGATCACCAAGGAGGTCGGCCGGTTCGTGCACACCCGCGGCCTGTCCGCGTCGGTCTACACCGAGCCCTACGACGTGGAGAACGAGGTCAACGGGTTCTACACCTACGACCGGCAGGTGCTGAAGGTGACCGAGGCGCGGGTGCGCGAGGTCAACCAGCGGGTCCTGGCCCTCGCCGACGGCACCGAGGTCGGTCGCGGCGAGGCGGTCTCGCTGCGCGTCACCACGCCCGGCTACACCGACCGGCACCTGCGGCACCGGGCCGGTCTGGCCCGCACCGACGTGATCGGCGACGACACCGGCCGCCTGGACGCCACGTTCCGGGTCCGACCGGGCCTGGCCGACGCGGCGTGCCTGTCGTTCGAGTCGCGCAACTTCCCGGGCAGCTTCCTGCGGCACTCCGGGTACCGCGTGCGCTCCGACGCCGACGACGGCACGGCGGGCTTCGCGGGCGACGCGACGTTCTGCGCGCGGTCCGGTCGGGGCGGCACGGCGCTGGAGTCGCGCAACCTGCCCGGCCACTTCGTCCGCCACTACTCCGAAGGGGTGTACCTGGCCCGTTCCGGCGGCCCGAACCCGTGGGACACCGCCGCGAGCTTCGCGGCGGACACCACGTGGGCGGCGGTCGTCCCGCTGTGGCGCAGCGGCGCCGACCTGCCGCTGGACCAGGCGCGGTCGTTCCGCGTCACCACGGCCGGCTTCACCGACCGCTACCTGCGGCACCAGGCCGGCGTCGCGCGCACCGACGTGGTGAACGCCGGGAGCGCGGCGCTGCTCAAGGGCGACGCGACGTTCGTGGTGCGGCGCGGCCTGGCCGACCCGTCGTGCTACTCGTTCGAGTCGCGCAACGTGCCCGGCCAGTACCTGCGGCACCAGGCGTTCCGGGTGCGGATCTCGCCGAGCGAGAACACCGACCTGTACCGGCGGGACGCGACGTTCTGCGCCCAGCCGGGCAACGGCGGCGTGAAGCTCCAGTCGGTCAACGAGCTGGGCGCCTCCGTGCGGCACCACGCGGCGGAGGTGTGGGTCGCGGTCGACGGCGGCGCCCACGCCTACGACACCCCGTCCTCCTACGACGCGGACACCACCTGGGCCGTCACCGCGCCCTGGGCGCCGTAGCAGTCCACAATGGACCCACGCGGTGGTGCTGCTACCGTGTGGGTCCATGAAGGGCCTCGCCGTGCTGGGCACGGTGCTGATCTCGCTGCTCGCGCCGACCGTGATGGTGTACGGCCTGGTGGCCTTCACCCCGACCAGCTGCCCACCCGCCACCACCTGCGCCGCCGGGCAGTGGGCGATGGTCGTGTCGGCGGGCGGCTCCGCCCTGGTCTGGGCGGTCGCCGTCGTCGGCACCTGGGCGGGCGCCCGAGGGCGTCCGCGCGCTTGGGCGCCCTACGTCGGGATGACGTTCGTCTGCGCCCTGCTCCCGCTGTCCGGCACGATCGCCGGGTAGCGGGACGGGGCGACCGGCGAGGTCGCGCCCCGTGACCGCGACGCCGCTCGACGCCGCGGTCACGGCGGGCGGTCACACCGGGATCATGGCCGAGAACAGCAGCAGGTTCGGCGAGCCGACGCCCGGGTTGACGACCACGCCGGGCGTGGCGTTGGCGACCAGCGCCGCCGCCACCTGGACGGCCGAGTCGGCCGGGAAGCGGTGCCGCCACAGCGCCGCCACGCCCGCCGCGTGCGCGGACGCCGTCGAGCCGCTGATGGTCGAGTAGGCGTTGTCCGCCGTGCCCCACGCCGACGTGATGTTCACACCCGGCGCCCACAGGTCGATGCACGGGCCGAAGTTGGAGAAGCTCGCCTTGTTGTCGTTGGCGTCCGTCGCGCCGACCGTGGTGGCCAGGGGCGTCGAGCCGGGGGAGTAGTCGCAGGCGTTGGCGTTCGACGCGCCGGACACCACCGAGTGGTGCACGTTCGCGTTGATGGAGTTGGTGATGGCGTTGTTGAGCGCCAGGTTCGTCGTGCTGCCCAGGGTGATGAGCGCGACCGCCCGCCGACCGCTCGCCGCCGCGTTCTGGGTCAACCAGTCGATGCCCGCGACGACCTGCGAGAACGCGCCGGAGCCCTGGCAGTTGAGCACCCGCACGGACACCAGCGTCACGTCCTTGGCCACGCCGGTCGTCTCGCCGCCGACGGTGCCCGCCATGTGCGTGCCGTGGCCGTTGCAGTCGTTGCCGGGCGGGGTGACGCCGCCGATCGCGTCGTAGCCGGGGACGGCCCGGCCCTCGAACTCCTGGTGCGTGTACCGGATGCCGGTCCCGACGACGTAGGCACGCACCCCGCTCGCCGTGTTGGGGTGGAAGTACTTCGAGTCCAGCGGCAGGGAGCGCTGGTCGATCCGGTCGAGGCCCCAGGAGGGCGGGGACGGCTGGAGGCCGAGCGCCTGCGCCGACGGGCCGGGCGGGGCCGCCGGGGTGGCGGTGTCGCCCTCGGGCAGGCGGACCACGAGGTCCTGCGCCACGTACGCCACGCGCGGGTCGGCCGCGAGCCGGCGGGCGGTGGTCGCGTCGGTGCGCACGGCGAACCCGTCGAGGGCCGCGGTGTAGGTGTGCGTGACGCCTCGGACGCCCCTCACGGCCGACCGGGCCGAGGCCGCGTCGACGCCGTCCTCGAGCACCACGATGTAGCTGCCGGCCACGGCGTCGGGGTGTCCGCTGTAGAGCACCGCACCCTCGGGCGCGGCGTGCGCGGGCGCGGCGACCAGCCCGGCTAAGAGTGACGCGGCCACCGCCGCGTGCCTGATCCTCATGGTTCCTCCAGCGTGCAGGGAGTCGGCCCGGTGCCGACGTCGGAGTCCTTGAACAACAGCACGTGGCGGCGACCACCGACAGGGCCGATCAGAGTTCAACGGCACGCCGCGCGGGGGTGGTCCTTCAGCCGTCGGTGTGGGCGGTGCTGCATCCGGTCGTCGTCGCCAGGGCGAACGGGTGAACGATGGACTCGACGGGTTCCGCGTGCACCGGGTGGCGCAGGGCGCGTGGGAGGACGTCCGCTGGTGACCGCGGGCGGCGCGCGTCCGGGTTCAGTGGTCGGTGGTGTGGCTCTCGACGACCCAGAGGGTGCCGCCGGAGGGCGAGGAGGACTTCGGCGCGGTGTACGGGTTCCACCGGACGACGATGGCCGGTGAGCCGCCGCCGTCCTGCTCGGCCCGGACGACCGCGACGACCGTGCTGCCGAACTGGACGAAGCCCGGCTCGGTGCAGGTGCGGCCCGGCGGGTTGGCGTTGCCGATGATCCTGCGGGAACCGGACACCAGCAGCCGCGGGTCGAGCGTGGCCCGCCAGGTCGCCCGGATGAAGTGCGCGCCGCCCCCGGTACCGGTCGTGTGGACCTGGTCCACCTGCGTGCCGCTGTCCGCCGGCGCCGACGCGCTGCCGTGGCTGTCGATGCCGGTGGTGATGTCCGGCGAGGTGAGCTGGACCGGGTCGGTGAAGCGTGTCCACCCCGGCTTCCACACCGAGGGTGATCGAGGCGACCATGCTCACGGTCGCCAGGGCCGGTGCGGCGCCGACGCCGGCCGCGGTGATGCCCGCCGCGGTGATGGCCGCCGCGCTCATGAGCACGAGGACCGCCGGTAACCGCCGGTTCTCGGACGTTCGCGTGCCGAACACGCGGACCCCCGCGCAGGTTCTCCCCTGCGACGATGATGGTGTCGCCGCGCTCTCGGGGGAAGTGTCCGCGGCGGGGACGACCCGCTTGCCCGCGAACCCGTCTCCTCCCCACCCTCCGGCGGCAGGACCTGCCCGGTCAGGTCAGCAGCAGGACCAGGCGCGCGATGCCGACGAGCAGCGCGGCGACCAGCACGCCGACCGTGACGATCAGCCAGCGCACGGCGCGGCGGACCAGGGCGAACTTCCGCGCGGCGATGCCCGCGATGGTCTGCACGTCGGCGGCGGTGTCCTCGGCTTCGCGGTCGAGGGCCTCGTCGTAGGCGGTGATCAACGTCGAGGGGGTCTTGCCGAGGGAGTGGGGCCAGGAACCGGGGCGACGGTCCGTCAGGTCGGCCGGGTCGAGCCCCCGGGGCAGGGCGACGCGCACCGCGCAGATCAGCGAGTAGGCGCCGGGCAGCCCGGCCAGGCATACCACCAGCAGTTCCAGGCGGGGCAGGTCCGCGGCGATCTGCGAGACCAGCCCGGCCAGCAGCGCCAGCCCGATCACGATCAGGGCGGCCAGGCCGTCACCGCGCCAGAGGTCCTCGCGGCCGCTCGCGTGCACGCGTTGCAGCCAGGACAGCAACCGGGGTGACCGGTCGGCGGCGCGGTCGCCTCCCGCGCGGGCGCGTGGTGGGGCGGTGGGAGGAGCGGTGGGAACAGGGCTGGGGGCGGAGCGCCCCCTGGGGCCCTGTCGGGTGTCGGTCACGAACCCAAAATATCGGGTCCGGCCCGGCTGCCCGCGGGTTCGGTCCGGTTGCTTCGGGATGACGCTCCGTCACCGCGCGCCGTCCGTCGCGGTCCGGGGTGCGCCGTGCCCGAATCCGGGCACGGCATTTGGTCAGGTGGGGCGGCGGTCGTCATGCTGGGTCCGTGGAGGACGGTCGCCGGCCCGACGAGCGGTGGGAACAGCCCCACACGGGAGTGCCGGAGGAGCTGCTGAGGCACGTGGTCCGCACGACCGGCCTGCCGCCCGCCCTGGCGCGGCGGGTCGTGTCCGACGTCATGGGCTACTTCGTGGAGACGGCGGAGGAGTACGTGCTGCGCAGGCACGCCGAACTCCGCCGCGACGGGGTGGCCAACGCGAGGATCTGGGCGTTGTTGCGCGAGGAGTTGGACGTGCGGCCGGTGGCCGCGCCGCCGCTGTCCGAGCGCCAGCTGCGCCGGATCGTCTACGGGTAGAGGGGATGGCTGCGATGTGCGGGATCGTCGGGTACGTGGGGCCGCGGGACGCGGTGCCCGTGCTGCTGGAGGGGCTGCACCGGCTGGAGTACCGGGGGTACGACTCGGCGGGCATCGCCGTCGCGGGCGAGGAGCTCCAGGTCGTCAAGACCGCCGGTCGCGTCGGCGACCTGCGGCGGGCCGTGCCCGAGGGGACCGGCGGCCCGGTGGGCATCGCGCACACCCGGTGGGCCACGCACGGCGAGCCCAGCGACCGCAACGCCCACCCGCACGTGGACTCCGACCGGCGCGTCGCGATCGTCCACAACGGCGTGTTCGAGAACTCCGACCGGCTGCGCAACCGCTTGCGCGCCGAAGGCGTGGAGCTGGCCTCGGACACCGACAGCGAGGTGCTGGCACACCTGGTCGCGCGCAGTTCCGCCGACACCCTCGAAGACGCCGTGCGCGAGGCGCTGTCCCGGGTGGAGGGCACGTACGGGGTGATCGTGATGGACGTCGCCCGGCCCGGTGAGCTGGTCGCCGCGCGGCGCGGCAGCCCCGTCGTCCTCGGCGTCGGCGAGCAGGAGATGCTGATCGCCTCGGACGTCACCGCCCTGGTCCGCTTCACCCAGCAGGTGATCTACCTCGACGACGACGAGATCGCCACGGTCACCGCCGACGGCTACCGCACGTCCACGATGGACGCCCGTTCCACCACCCGCACGCCCACCGCGATCGACGTGCCGACCGCCGAGTACGAGCTGGGCGAGCACCCGGACTTCATGTACAAGGAGATGCGGGAGCAGCCCGACGCGGTGGACCGCTGCCTGCGCGGCCGGCTGGACCACCGGTTCTCGTCCGCCCGCCTGGACGGCGTCGGCCTGACCCCGCAGGACTACCAGCGCATCCGCCGGGTCAAGCTGCTCGGCTGCGGTTCGGCGTACTACGCGGGCCAGGTCGGGGCGCAGCTGGTCGAGGAGCTGGCGCGCATCCCCGCCGACGCCGAGCCCGCGTCCGAGTTCCGCTACCGCAACCCCGTCGTGGACCCCGACACGCTGTACGTCGCCATCAGCCAGTCGGGGGAGACCCTGGACACGCTGGCCGCCGTGCAGGAGCTCAAGCGCAAGGGCGGTCACGTCATCGGCGTGGTCAACGCGGTCGGCAGCACCATCGCCCGCGAGTGCGGGCACGGGATCTTCCTGCACGCCGGGCCCGAGGTGTCGGTGGCGGCGACGAAGTCGTTCACCACGATGGCGGTCGCGCTGGCGATGCTCGCGCTCGACCTCGGCCGGGTGCGCGACCTGTCCATCACCGAGGGACGCCGGCTCGTCACCGGGTTGGGCGAACTCCCGCACACGATCGCGCAGATCTTGGCGACGGAGAACGACATCGCCGAGGTGGCCCGCAGGTACGCCGGCGCCGAGCACATGTTCTTCGTCGGCCGGGTCCGGGGCTGGCCGGTGGCGCGTGAGGGCGCGCAGAAGCTCAAGGAGATCTCCTACGTGCACGCCGAGGCGTACCAGGCGTCCGAGCTCAAGCACGGCCCGCTGGCGTTGATCAACCCGGACATGCCGACCGTCGTGCTGGTGCCCGACGACGAGTTGCTGCCGAAGAACGTCGCCACGATCGAGGAGATCAAGGCACGCGGCGGGCCGGTCATCGCGGTCACCGACGCCGACCTGCCGCCCGGCCTGGCCACCGACGTGATCCGGGTGCCCCGCGCGCACGACGCGTTGAGCCCCATCACCCTGTCGGTCCCGCTCCAGCTGTTCGCCTACCACCTGGCCCGCTCGCTGGGCCGCGACGTGGACCGCCCGCGCAACCTGGCCAAGAGCGTGACCGTCGAATGACCGCGAGTCGTAAGCCCGACCCGGGCGAGTCGTAACCCCAGCCCTCGCGAGTCCAACGTCCAGGACCCCTGTGTTCTTCACGCGCGAGTGAAGAACACAGGGGTCCTGGACGTACGACTCGCGGGTCCCGGATGTACGACTCGCGGGTCCTGGATGTACGACTCGCGGGGGCTGGATGTACGACTCGCGGGGGGGTGGGGATCGCCTTATCGTTCGGCCGGGAGGTCCACTGTGGTCGAACGGGGCGAGGTCGGGCACGGGGCGCGGAACGCCGTCGTCGCGGTGATCATGCTGGGGATGCTGCTCGCCGCCCTCGACCAGACGATCGTGGCGACCGCGCTGCCCACGATCGTGAGCGACCTCGGCGGTGGCGGGCACCTGTCCTGGGTGGTCACGTCCTACCTGCTCGCCGAGACGATCATGACGGCGCTGATCGGCAAGTTCGGCGACCTGTTCGGCCGCAAGAAGGCGTTCCTGTCGAGCGTCGTGCTGTTCATGGCCGGCTCGTTCCTGTGCGGCTGGGCCGACTCGATGACGTGGCTCATCCTCGCCCGCGCCGTGCAGGGCCTGGGCGCGGGCGGCCTGATGGTGACCTCGGCGGCGGTCATCGCGGACGTCGTGCCGCTGTCCGAGCGCGGCAAGTACCAGGGGTTCATCGGCGCCGTGTTCGGCGTGGCCACGGTCGTCGGCCCGCTGCTGGGCGGCCTGTTCGTGGACCACCTGTCGTGGCGGTGGGCGTTCTACGTGAACCTGCCGCTGGGCGTGGTCGTGCTCGCGGTGGGCGCGTTCGCGCTGCCGGGGGTGCGGGCCGGGGCGAAGCCGCGCATCGACTACGCCGGCATCCTGCTCATCGGCCTGGCCGCCACCGGCCTCACGCTCGTCACGTCGTGGGGCGGCGTGGAGTACCCGTGGGCCTCGCCGACGATCCTGTGGATGGCCGCGGGCTCGCTGGTCGCGCTGGCGCTGTTCGTCCTCGTGGAGAACCGCGCCGCGGAACCCGTGCTGCCGATGCGCCTGTTCCGCAACCGCACGTTCACCGTGTGCGTGGTGCTCAGCTTCGTCGTCGGGTTCGCGATGCTCGGCGGCGTCACGTTCCTGCCGACCTACCTCCAGTACGTGCACGGCGCGTCCGCCACCCAGTCCGGCCTGGAGATGCTGCCGCTGGTCGTCGGCCTGCTGTTCGCCTCGGTCACCACCGGCACGGTCATCTCCAAGACCGGGCGCTACCGCGTCTTCCCGCTGGTCGGCAGCGTCATGATGGTCGCCGGCCTGCTGCTGCTGGCCCAGCTCACGCCCTCGACGTCGTTCTGGCAGGCGTCGGTGTTCATGCTCGTGCTCGGCCTGGGCGTGGGCATGTGCATGCCGGTGACGATGGTCGTCGTGCAGAGCACCACCAGCTACGAGGACCTGGGCGTGGCCACGTCCGGCGTGAGCTTCCTGCGCACGCTGGGCAGCTCGTTCGGCGTCGCCGTCTTCGGCACGGTGTACGCCTCGAACCTGCCGGGCAACCTGGCCGCCGCGATACCGCCGGGCGTGGACCCGCGCGCCGCGTCGGACGTGCAGGCCCTGCACGCCCTGCCCGACGTGCTGAAGGCGCCGATCGTGCAGGCGTACAGCGACACCCTGCACACCGTGTTCCTGTCCGCGGCGCCGGTCGCGGCCGTCGCGTTCGTCGTCGCGCTGTTCCTGCGCGAGGTACCCCTGCGCGACACCGCGCGGGCCTCCGCGACCGCCGTGGGCGACAACTTCGCCGAACCGCGCACGTGGGACTCCGGGCACGAGCTGGACAAGCTGGTCGCCCTCGTCGTCAGCCGCGAGCGCCGCGACCCGACCCCGGACGTCCTCGCGTCCTCCGGGGTGCCCCTCACGCACGCCCAGGCGTGGCTGATGGTCCGGGTGTTCCGGCAGAGCGTCGCGCACGGGGCCGCCACGCTCGACCGCCTCGCCGCCGACACCCGCGTCCCACCGGGCGTCTTCGAACCGGTCGCCCGCCAGCTCCAGACCCGCGGCTACCTGATCGAGACCGCCGACCAGTACCGCTTCACGTCCGCCGGCACCGCCGTGTTCGCCGAGCTGGTGGCCTCCTGGCGCCGCTGGCTGCTGTCCAGGCTCGCCGACTGGAACTGCGACGACCCGGAGTTCGCCGCCGCCGTCGACCGGGTGGCCGCCGAGCTGTCCACGACCGGCCGCGCGCTGGCCACCGGGCGCCACGCGGCGCCCGTCTAGGCGCCGGGCCGGCGGTCCGCCATCAGGCTGTCCAGCTCGGCCATCGCCGTGGAGCCCTCGGCGAACATGCGGGCGCACTCGACCAGCCGCTCCACCCCGTTCGGGTAGTCCTGACTGGTCAGCAGGATGCTCATCACGTCGGGACGGTTGGCCGGATGGCGGCCGATCGCGCCCGCGAACGGCAGGAACGTCAGCAGCAGGTCGCGTTCCGCGGGCGTCCGGAAGCCGGGTGTGCCCAGCAGCACGTCCACGATGCGGCTCATCTCCGCGAGGCCGAGCCGGTCGGGGCCGGGGGGACGACGACCGGTGGGCGCGGGGCGGGTGTCGACGGGGCCGGCGGAGCCGTTGCCGAGCGTGCGGCCGTCCACCAGGCGGAGCCAGACGTGGGTGTCGACCTCCTTGACCCGGACCCCCACCCGCTCGAAATCACCCGGTCGGGCGGCCGGGTCGTGGCGGACGACGGAGCGGTAGAACTCGTCGGACACGACCAGCGCCAGCGTGGCGCTGGGGTCGGCGCGCAGGGCCAGCTTGGCGGCCGGCGCGTCGAGGATGCGGTAGGTGAAGATCATCTCCTCGCTGGTCCGGCCGCGGTCGTCGTAGTGCACCTCGCCCGCGTGGACGGCCAACCGCATCCGCAGCCGCGCGCCGTCCGCGTGGACGTGGTTGTGCCTGCGCAATGCGGCGGCGAGGCGTTCCGGCAGCCGCTCGACCAGGTGGTTCTTGGGCACGTCGGCGGGCAGCAGCACCAGCACGGCGTCGCCCGCGTCGTCGACCGACTCGTCGTCCCACGGCAGGCCGCACTCGGCGAACGCCGTCATCAGCACCCGGTACATGCCCTCGCGCGCCGCGCCGCGGTGCGGCGACGTGCGCGTCGGGTCGCCGTAGCCCTCGACGTCCACGACCACGAACGACCGGTGGAGCGCGTCCGACCCCATGTGACCTCCCCGTCATGGTTGTAGCCCAGCGCGGGGCCGGTCGGGCAGTCGTGCCACTCGGAAAGAGCAACGCGCCGGTAGCGTTGTGCCCCCGGGCGATCGGGGTACGGAGTGGGTGTGGACGGGTACGGATTCACCATCGCGCTGGTCGCGGTCCTGGTGCTGCTCAACGCGCTGTTCTCGGGTTCGGAGATGGCGCTGATCTCGCTGCGGGAGGGGCAGCTGCGGGCACTGGAGCGCGAGGGCGGGAAGTCGGGGCACACGCTCGTGCGGCTGGCCCGCGACCCCAACCGGTTCCTCGCGACCATCCAGATCGGCATCACGCTCGCCGGGTTCCTGGCCTCGGCGACCGCCGCCGTGTCGCTGGCCCGGCCGATCACGCCGCTGCTGTCGTTCCTCGGCACCGCGGCGAACGCGGTGGCGATCGCGCTGGTCACGATCGTGCTGACGTTCCTCACCCTGGTGTTCGGCGAACTGGCCCCCAAGCGGCTGGCCATGCAGTACGCCCTGCGCTGGGCGCTGCTGGTGGCCCGGCCGCTGGACTTCCTCTCGACCGTCTCGCGGCCGGTGGTGTGGGCGCTGAGCGCGTCCACGAACGTCGTGGTGCGCGTGCTCGGCGGCAAGCCCGACGCCGAGTCCGAGCAGATGTCGCAGGAGGAGCTGCGGGAGCTGGTGTCGGCGCAGCGCGGCCTGAACGCCGAACAGCGCATGATCATCAACGGTGCGCTGGAGATCGACGAGCGGCGGCTGCGCGAGGTGCTCGTGCCGCGCCGCGCGGTGGTCACCCTGGACGCCGGGTGGGACGTGCCGACGGCGCGGGCAGAGCTGGTCGGCACCGGCCACTCGCGGGCACCCGTCGCGCGCGGCGGGCACCTCGACGACGTGGTGGGCCTGGTGCACCTGCGCGACCTGCTCGACGACGGCGCGACGCTGGTCGACCTGGCCCGCACGCCCCTGGTGTTCCCCGACTCGGTCAAGGTCTCCGACGCGCTGCGCCGCTTCAAGGCCGAGCGGGAGCAGATGGCGCTGGTCGTGGACGAGCACGGCGCCGTCGACGGCATCGTCACGCTGGAGGACCTGCTGGAGGAGATCGTCGGCGAGATCCTCGACGAGACCGACCGCGACGTGATGGCGGTGCGCAACGGCGCGGACGGGTCGATGGTGCTGCCCGGCACGTTCCCCGTGCACGACCTGGTCGACCTGGGCGTGGAGCTGCCCGACGCGCCGGAGGGCGACTACGCCACGATCGCGGGCCTGGTGCTGGTGCTGCTCGGCCGCATCCCGGAGCGGCCCGGCGACCGGGTCGCCGTGTCGAACTGGGGCATCGAGGTGCTCGGCGTGGAGCACCACGCGATCACCCAGGTGCGGCTGCGCAGGCAGCAGCGGTGACGGGGCCCGCCCACCGGGGCGGGCCCTCGCCGCGCCGGCGGACCGGCCGGAACGGGGATCGTGACCGGTCCGGGTGGAGTCCGCACTAGCGACCGGCGGCGGCCACCCAGGCCTCCAGGCCGGCCACGTCGGCCGGCAGCGCCCCGGACAGCAGCCGGTGACCCTCCTCCACCACCACGACGTTCTCCTCCAGCCGCACGCCGATGCCGCGCAGCTCCGGCGGCACGGTCTCGTCGTTCGGGTGGAAGTACAGGCCCGGCTCCACGGCCAGCGCCATGCCGACCTCCAGCTCGCCGTCGTGGTACGCCTCGGCGCGCGAGTTGGCGCAGTCGTGCACGTCCAGGCCGATGAAGTGGCCGACGCCGCACGCGATGTAGCGGCGGTGGTGCTGGCCGTCGGGGTCGAGCGCCTCGTCCACCGACACCGGCAGCAGGCCCCAGTCGTGCAGGCCCTCGGCGAGCACCCGCATGGCCTCGCGGTGGAACTCCCGGTACTCCGCGCCCGGCCTGACCACGGCCAGGGCCGCCGCCGACGCCCGCTCGACCAGCTCGTGCACCTGCCGCTGGGCCGGGCTGAACGCGCCGGACACGGGCAGCGTGCGGGTGATGTCGGCGGTGTAGAGGGTGTCCAGCTCCACGCCCGCGTCGAGCAGCAGCACGGCGTCCTCGGGCACGGGGCCGTCGTTGCGCACCCAGTGCAGCACCGGCGCGTGCGGGCCGGCGGCCACGATCGAGGAGTAGCCGGGGCCGTTGCCCGCGGTGCGGGCGCGCCGGTCGAACGTGCCCTGCAACCAGCGCTCGCCGCCGCCCTTCACCGCCGCCTGGAGCTCGGCGGCGACGTCGGCGAAGCCCAGCACGGTGGCGTCCACCGCCGCCTGGAGCTGGCCGACCTCCCAGTCGTCCTTGATCCGGCGCAGCTCGGCCAGCGTCGTGCGCAGCCCGGCGGTGTGGTCGGCGCCCGCGAGCGCGTCCAGCAGCGGGTCCACGCCCGCGGTCGCGTGCACGGCGGGCAGCCTGCCGCGCAGCGCCGACGGTAGCTCGTGCAGCGGGCGGCAGCGCACCCCGAGGGCCTCGGTCCACTCGGCCAGGCCGGGCACCGGGCCGATCCACAGCTCGCCGTCGCGGGCGTTGGCGAAGAAGTCCGGCTCCTCCGGACCGGCCGGCGGGCGCAGGAACAGCTCCGCCTCGTGGCCCCCGTCCACGGGGTGCATCACCAGCACGGCCCCCTCGGCGGAGCAGCCGGTCAACCACGAGAAGTCGCTGTCGGGCCGGAAGCCGAAGTCGGTGTCGTTGGACCGCACCGGCGCCCAGCCGGCGGCCACGGCGACGCGCGCGCCGGGCAGGGCGGCGCTGAGCCGGGCGCGGTGCGCGGCGGCGGCCTCGGCGGCGCCGGGCGCGACCCGCGCGGCGCGGTCGGCGGGGCCCCAGCCGTGCTGGACGAACTGCCGGAACCCGGAGGCGTCGACGAGCTTGCTCGGGTCGCGGCGGGCGGGTTTGGTCACCGTGGGCAGCCTTTCGGGTCGTGGGTCGCGGCCGGTCGCGATCGGCGGCCGGCCGCTTCCCAGGATGCCCCTCGGGGCCCCGTGCTGCCCCGGCCGGGTGCCCGATCGCCGAAACGGCCTCCCCGCGGCGGCCGATCCGGTAGGCATCGGGGACCAACCGGTCGCGGAAGGTGATCGCATGCGTGCTGAGGACGTGGTCGAGCTGCGGGTGCACGGCGTGTCCGGCACCCCACCGGAGCACGTGCTGGGCGACCCGTTCCCCACGGCGGTGGCGGGCGACGACGTGGCGCGCTTCCTGCGCGCCGCGAAACCCGCCCGCACCCTGCCCGGGGAGCACCCCGTGCGGGAACGGCTGGTCGAGGCGTTCCACTGGGGCCGGTTCACCGCCGGCGGGGCGAGCCGCGCGCTGTGGCTGCTGCTCGTCCCGTTCGCGATCCTCAACCTGGCCCGGTACGCGCTGCTCGGGCCCGGTCGGTTCGCCGAGGCCGTGCTGCGGCTCCTCGGCCTCGTCCTGACCTGCATGTTCGTCACGACCACCGCGTACGTGTCGCTGGAGCTGCTGGTGCGCCAGTGCGCCGCGACGGCGGCCTGCCGGGCCGCCAACCCGTGGCTCGGCGCGTTCGCCGGGTGGCCGTTCGGGGCGATGCTGCTCGTCGGCATGGTCCCGCCGGTGCTGGTGATCGCCGTGCTGTGGTGGTTCGGCCAGCAGACGTTCCTCTACGAGCCGCGCGGCTCCTACCACCGGTGGGAGACGCACGCGGGCAGCCTCGGCGACTACGCGTTCTGGCACACCTCGCCGCGCACGCCCGTGCTGCGCGACGCGCACGTCGCCGCCGCGTGCGCCGTGGTGGGCGTGCTGTACGCGGGCGCGCTGCGCACCGCCCTGCCCGACGGGGCGCTGTCCTGGTCGGTGATCGGGGTCGGCGGTGTCGTGCTGGCGTGGGCGGTGGCCCGCGTGGCGCTGGCCCCGGACCGGCGGGAGGTGGACTCGCGGGCGCTGAAGTGGGCGTCGGTGGCGTACCTGCTGGTCGCGGCGGGCCTGGCCACCGCGTTCCTGTGGCGGCAGCCGACCGGCGGGACCGGCGCGGTGACGCCGCTGGCCGGGTTCGAGGCGGTGACGAACGTGCTGGCGGTGCTCGCGATGGTGCTGCTGGTGGTGCTGCTCGGGGCGTGCGCGCGGCTGCGGCGCGGCGCGCGCGGTCGCGCCCTGATGGCGGTGGACGCGCGGTTCCGACCCCTGTGGCACGGCTACGGCGCGGTGGTCGTCGCGGCGGTCGCGACGACGGTGGCCGTCGGGTTCAGCGGCGGGTTCGCGTACCGGGTCGTGGAGTGGGTGGGCGATCCGGCGCCCGCCGGGCGGCCCGGTCTGGTGCTGAGCACCAGCTACCTGGTCGGCGCGGGGCTGTGGGGCGTGCTGGCCGTCGCGTTCGCGCTGGTCGTGGTGCCGGTGGCGGCGGCGATGGTGCGGCAGGCGTCGACCGCGCTGCTGCTGGCCGCCGGGTCGCTGGCGGCGGCCGCGGGCGTGGTGCTGCGGTGGGCGCCCGTGCCCGAGTGGGCGTTCTGGGTCTCGCTGACGGCGTCCGGGGTGCTGTACGCGCTCGGCCTGGCGTCGTGGGTGCGGCACCCGGTGGGCGCGGCGGTGCGGGAGAGCCTGCTGGGCGACTACCCGGGCCGCCCGGACCGGCCGGGCCTGGGCAAGGTGGCGCTCGGCCGGCGCGTGGCGTCGGCGAAGTACCGGTACCACTGGCTGCTCGGCGCGCTCGCGCTGCTCGGCGGCGTGCTCGTGGTGGCGGCCGGCGGGATCGCGCTGGCCCGGCTCGCGCACCCCGACTGGCGGGCCGCCCCGCCGCCCGGCCTGGCCGCCTGGCTGTCCAGCCGTCCCGCCGAGGACCTGGGAGCGCTGGGCAGCCTCGTGGTGTCCGGCCTCGTGCTGCTCCTCCTGCTGCTGGGCGTGCGGACGTGGCAGGGCGGGAAGATGCGCACCGTCGTCGGCGTCGTGTGGGACCTGGTCGCGTTCTGGCCGCGCGGGGCGCACCCCATCTGCCCGCCGCCCTACGGCGGGCGCGCCACGATCGAGCTGACCTCCCGTGCCGTGCGGCTGGCCGTGCACCACGACGTGGGCGCGGTCGTGCTGTCCGGGCACAGCCAGGGCAGCGTCGTGTGCTTCGCCGCGCTGTCGCTGCTGCGCCGCGAGGCCGAGCGGCCCGACCCGGCCGACGGCGAGCGGTACGTCCGGCAGGCCGACGCCCGGCGCGCCCTGGACCGGGTCGGGCTCGTCACCTACGGCTCGCAGCTCCAGTGGGCCTACTCGCGGATGTTCCCGCACTACCTCGGGCACGCCCGGCTGGCCGACCTGCACCGGGAGCTGGGGGACCGGTGGTGGAACGTGCACCGGCTCACCGACCCGCTCGGCGGCCCGGTGCAGGTGTGGCCCGAGGGGCCCGAGGAGCCGCTGCGCGCCGGCCCGAAGCTGTGGGGCGTGAAGTGCGGCAACGACGTGCGGCTGCGCGACCCCGAGTTCCTCGACCCCGACCCGGACATGGTGGCCTCGCCGATGCGCGGGCACGGCGACTACTACCGCGACCCGGTGTTCGACGAGGTCGTGGCGCGGGTCGCGCAGGCGGTCTCGGACGCGGAGTTCGCACGGGTCACGGCCGGTCCGTGACGGCGGTCGGCCCGTCCGGCGCCGGGGTGTCCGGCCGGCGCGCGGGTGGCAGCGGGTACGTTGCGCGGTAGTCGTCGCGCTCACGGGAAGTCCGGATGATCCAAGCCCTCACCACCGCGCTCGCGGTCCTGGCGCTCGTCGCGGCCCTGTGGTCGCTCGTGCTGGCCATCGCGGACAAGCCGATCACCCTCGCCACCAAGGCCACCCTCGGGCTGGCCGGCGCGGTGGTGCTGCTCGAACTGGGGCTGCTCGCGCAGCTGGTCGTCGGCGTGGTGCGGGTCGTCGGCGCCGACCGGGAGCTGGACACGCCCACGTTCCTCGGCTACCTGCTCACGATGGTCGTCCTGCTGCCGGTCGGGGCGTTCTGGTCGCTGGCCGACCGGAGCCGCTGGGGCGCGGGCGTGCTGGCCGTGGTGCTGTTCAGCGTGCCGGCGATGATCCTGCGCGCGAGCCAGGTGTGGGCCGCCTGATGGGGTCGCTCGCCGAGACCACCCGGTCGGGGCCGGGGCGCCTGCTGATCGCCGTCTACGGCATCTTCGCGCTCGCCGCCTCGGCGCGGTCGGGGGTGCAGCTGGCCACCCGGTTCGGGGACGCGCCGCTGGCCTACCTGCTGTCGGCGCTGGCGGCCGTGGTGTACGTCGTGGCCACGCTGGCGCTGGCCGGGGTCGCGCCGCGGCGGGTCGCCTACCTCGCGTGCGGGGTGGAGCTGGCCGGCGTCGTGCTCGTCGGCGCGTCGAGCCTGCTGCTCCCCGACGCGTTCCCGGACGCCACGGTGTGGTCGGACTTCGGCCGCGGGTACGGGTTCGTGCCGCTCGTCCTGCCGGTGCTCGGCCTGCTGTGGCTGCGGCACACGGACCGCGTCGCCGCGGGGGACCGCGCGGCCTGACGGGATTGTCCCGGCGGTCGGTGTGTGGGGTAATCGATCCGCGGCGGCCACGGTGCGGTGCCCGTCAGCCGTCCGCGGTGGCAACGTGACCACGGGTGTCCGGCAGGGCACGCCGTCGTGGACGCGAGGCCGGAGGAGGGGTCCTCCGGCCTCACCTGTTCGTGAGGAAGATCACCTGGCCGGGTGCGGAGTTCCCTGACGGGGTGTAACCGCAGCTCAGGACACTGGATGGGGTCGCGGCGACCGGCCCGTGCCTGAGCCCGTTCTCAGGTCGGGTGTGCGAGCGTTCGCGCATCCGCCCGCGGGCCCGCGCACCGCCGCGCCGAACCGGTCCGCCCATCAAGGAGATGCCTGAAGATGTCCGTGCTGGCTCGGCTGAGCCTGGCCAACCGAGGTCTCGTCGGGCTGCTCAGCCTCGTCGTCCTCGGTTTCGGCGTGTTGATGCTGCCGTCGATCAAGCAGCAGCTGTTCCCGTCCATCGAGCTGCCCGCCGCGGTGGTCGTCGCGCAGTACCCCGGCGCGTCGCCGGACCTCGTGGACAGCCAGGTCGCCGAGCCGATCCAGTCCGCCGTGCGCGGCGTCGACGGCGTCGAGCAGGTCCTCACCCGCTCCTCCGAGAGCGCCGCGACCGTGCAGGTCATGTTCGTCTACGGCACCGACCTGGACGCCGCCGTCGCGCAGGTGCAGCAGGCCGTGAACCGGCTCCAGCCGCGCCTGCCGGAGGGCGTCGAGCCGACCGTGGCGCAGGGCGGCACCGACGACATCCCGGTCATCGCGCTCGCCGCGACCTCCGGTGACGACGACATCGCCACCGCGGCCCGGCTGCGCGCCGAGGTCGTGCCCGAGCTGGAGGCGATCCCGGGCGTCCGGGAGGCGACCGTCAGCGGCGAGCGGGACCGCACGATCACCGTCACCGTCGACTACGCCCGCCTCGGCGCCGCCCGCGTCGACCCGCAGGCGCTGACCGCCGCGCTCACCTCCGCGGGCGCCGTCGTGCCCGCGGGCACCGTGCCCGACGGCGACAAGACGCTGTCCGTGCAGGTCGGAACCCCCGTGGGCAGCGTCGAAGACCTGCGGAACCTGCCCGTCGGGCCGGTGAAGCTCGGCGACGTCGCCACGGTCGAGTCCGCGCCCGCCCCGGCGACCGCGATCAACCGCACCGACGGCCGGGACACGCTCGGCCTCAGCGTCACCATGACCGCCGACGGCAACGCCGTGGAGATCTCCAACGCGGTGCGCGACAGGCTCGGCGAACTGGGCGAGGCCGCCGGCTCCACGCTGACCGTCGCGTTCGACCAGGGCCCCGAGGTGGAGAAGGCCATCAGCGGCCTGACCACCGAGGGCCTGCTCGGCCTCCTGTTCGCCGTCGTCGTCATCCTGCTGTTCCTGATGTCCCTGCGCTCCACCCTGGTCACCGCGGTGTCGATCCCGCTGTCCGTCGTGGTCGCGCTCATCGCCCTCTACACCGGCGACCTGTCGCTGAACCTGCTCACCCTCGGCGCGCTCACCATCGCGGTCGGCCGGGTGGTGGACGACTCGATCGTGGTGCTGGAGAACATCAAGCGGCACCTCGGGTACGGCGAGGACAAGCAGCGCGCCGTGCTCGACGGCGTCCGCGAGGTGGCGGGCGCGGTGACCGCGTCCACGCTGACCACCGTCGCGGTGTTCCTGCCGATCGCGTTCGTCGGGGGCATCGCGGGCGAGCTGTTCGGCCCGTTCTCGATCACGGTGACCGTGGCGCTGCTGGCGTCCCTGCTGGTGTCGCTGACGATCGTGCCGGTGCTCGCCTTCTGGTTCCTCAGGCGCCCGGCCGTGCCGACCGACCCGGAGGCCGCCGAGCGGGAGCTCCAGGCGGTGCTGGAGAAGGAGAAGCGCAGCCCGTTGCAGCGCGCCTACGTGCCCGTGCTGCGGTTCGCCACCACGCGGCGCTGGGCGACGCTGCTCGTCGCGCTGCTCATCTTCGGCGGCACGCTCGGCCTCGCCGGTTCGCTGGAGACCAACTTCATCGACCAGTCCGGCGGCACGGCCCTCCAGGGCTCGCAGAAGACGGCGCCCGGCACCAGCCTGGCCGCCCGCGACGAGGCCGCGCGCAAGGTCGAGGCCGTGCTCGACGACACCGACGAGGTGGAGACCTACCAGGTCACCATCGGCGGCGGTGGCGGGTTCTTCGGGTTCGGCGGCAGCGGCGACACCACGCTGCGCGCCACCGTGCGCGAGGGCACCGACCTGGAGGCGTTGCAGGACCGGCTCACCGAGCGGATCGAGGGCGTCGAGGGCACCGGGGAGGTGACGTTCGGCGCGGCCGCCGCCGGATTCGGCTCGGACAGCATCGACGTGCTGGTCACCGCGCCCGACGAGGAGGCCCTGCGGGCCGCGACCGACCAGGTGCGGCAGGCCGTGACCGGGACGCCCGGCGTCGGCGAGGTCACCGACGACCTCGGCGTGAGCGCGCCCCGCGTGCAGGTCACCGTGGACCGGGCGGCGGCGTCCGCGCGCGGGTTGAGCGGTCAGGCCGTCGGCCAGTTCGCCGCGCAGGCGCTGCGCGGCGTGCCGGTGACCCGGCTGCCGGTCGACGGCGAGCCGCAGCAGGTCGTGCTGCGCACCGGCACCGCACCCACCGACGTGGACGCGCTGCGCGCCCTGCCGCTGCCCGGCGGCGCCACGCTCGGCCAGGTCGCCTCCGTGTCCGTCGTGGACGGTCCGGTGCAGGTGCGCCGCACCGACGGGGCGCGCAGCACCACCGTGTCCGCCAAGGCGACCGGCTCGGACCTGGGCGCGGTCACCGCGGAGCTGACCTCGCGGCTCGACGCGCTCGACCTGGCGGCCGGCGCGTCGTACTCGATCGGCGGCGTGAGCGCGGACCAGGCGGAGACGTTCGCCGACCTGGGCCTGGCGATGCTCGCGGCCATCGCGATCGTGTTCCTGATCATGGTGGCGACGTTCCGCAGCCTCGTGCAGCCGCTCATCCTGCTGGTGTCGATCCCGTTCGCGGCGACCGGCGCCATCGGGCTGCTGCTGCTCACCGGCACGCCGCTCGGCCTGCCCGCGCTGATCGGCATGCTGATGCTCGTCGGCATCGTGGTGACGAACGCGATCGTGCTGATCGACCTCGTCAACCAGTACCGGCGCGAGGGGATGCCGGTGCGCGAGGCCGTGGTCGAGGGCGGGCGGCGGCGGTTGCGGCCGATCCTGATGACGGCGGCGGCGACGATCTTCGCGCTGCTGCCGATGGCCCTGGGCATCACCGGCGAGGGCGCGTTCATCGGCAAGCCGCTGGCGATCGTCGTGATCGGCGGCCTGATCTCGTCCACGCTGCTGACGCTGGTGCTCGTGCCGACGCTGTACTCGATGGTGGAGGGCCGCAAGGAGCGCCGCGCCGCCAAGCGGGAGCAGCGGCCCGCGGAGGAGCGCGAACCGGTCTCCGCCTGATCGCCTGAGCACGACCCGACGGCCCCGCCCCGGAACACGGGGGCGGGGCCGTCGCGGTGCGGCGGACCAGCAGCCGGCGGGGCTCGTCCGAGGGGGTGCCGCCGGTCCTGCCCGGAAGGGGGACCGCCGGCACACCGGTCAGGCGCCCTGCTCGCGGACCTCCGGCTCGTAGGCCAGGTTCGGGCGGAGCCAGCGCTCCACCTCGTCCACCGGCACGTGCCGCCGCGCCGCGTAGTCCTCCACCTGGTCGCGGCCGATCCGGCCCACGGTGAAGTAGCGCGACCCCGGGTGCGCGAAGATCAGCCCGCTCACGCTCGCCGCCGGCGTCATCGCGAACGAGTCGGTCAGCGCCATGCCGACCTCCTCCGCGCCGAGCAGCGCGAACAGGTCGGCCTTCTCGCTGTGGTCCGGGCTCGCCGGGTAGCCCAGCGCGGGCCGGATGCCGCGGAAGCGCTCGGCGTGCAGGTCCTCCAGCGCCGGTTCGGCGTCCGGCTCGAACCAGTCGCGCCGCGCCCGCAGGTGGACGTGCTCGGCGAACGCCTCGGCCAGCCGGTCGGCCAGCGCCTTCACCATGATCGCCCGGTAGTCGTCCTGCTCGGCCTCGTAGCGCGCGGAGAGCTCGTCGGCGCCGTGGATCGCCACCGCGAACCCGCCCAGGTGGTCGCCGGACGGCGCCACGTAGTCCGCCAGGCAGCGGTTGGGGCGGCCCGACGGCTTCTGCGTCTGCTGGCGCAGCATCGGGAACCGGCACGTGCCCGCCACGATGTCGTCGCCCTCGCTGTGCGCGGGGAAGAAGCCGTACACGCCGCGCGGGCGCAGCGAGCCGTCCGCCACGATCTCGTCCAGCAGGGTGTTCGCGTCGTCGAACAGCTCCTGCGCGGCCGGGTTGGTCTTCAAGATCTTCGGGTACTTGCCCTTCAACTCCCAGGCCAGGAAGAAGAACGTCCAGTCGATCATCTCCCGCAGCTCGGCGAGCGACGGCTCCACGACCTTCACGCCGGTGAACGCGGGCACGGGCAGGTCGTCGAACGACACGACCTCGGGGTTGGCCCGGACCTGCTCCAGGGGGAGCAGCGGCACGCTCAGCCGGTTCTCGTGCTCCTCGCGCAGCCGCTGCTGCTCCACGAGCGTCGCCTCGGCCAGCTCCTCGGCCCGGTCGCGGTCGAGCAGCGCCGACACCACGCCCGCCACCCGCGACGCGTCCAGCACGTGCAGCGTCGGCTGGTCGTACACCGGCGCGATGCGCACCGCGGTGTGCTGGCGGGACGTCGTCGCGCCGCCGATGAGCAGCGGCAGCTTCAGGCCGCGCCGCTGCATCTCCGCCGCCACCGACACCATCTCGTCCAGCGACGGCGTGATCAGGCCGGACAGGCCGACCACGTCCGCGCCCTCGGCGACCGCGGTGTCCAGGATCTTGGCGGCGGGCACCATCACGCCCAGGTCGACCACGTCGTAGTTGTTGCACCCCAGCACGACGCCGACGATGTTCTTGCCGATGTCGTGCACGTCGCCCTTCACGGTGGCCAGCACGACCTTGCCGTTGCCGCGGGTCGTGTCGCCGCCGGCGGCCTCCTTCTCGGCGTCCATGAACGGCTCCAGGTGCGCCACGGCCCGCTTCATCACCCGCGCGGACTTCACCACCTGCGGCAGGAACATCTTGCCGGAGCCGAACAGGTCGCCGACGACCTTCATGCCGTCCATCAGCGGGCCCTCGATCACGTCGAGGGGCCGCTTCGCCTCCAGGCGGGCCTCCTCGGTGTCCTCGACGACGTGGTCGACGATGCCGTGCACCAGCGCGTGCTCCAGCCGCTGCGCCACGGTGCCCTCGCGCCACGCCAGGTCGACGACCTTCCGCTTGCCCTTGGCGGCCACCGTCTCGGCGAACGCGACCAGCCGGTCGGTGGCGTCCTCCCGGCGGTCGAACAGCACGTCCTCGACCAGTTCCAGCAGGTCCGCGGGGATGTCCTGGTAGACGGCGAGCTGACCCGCGTTGACGATGCCCATGTCCAGGCCCCGCCGCACGCCGTGGTACAGGAACGCCGAGTGCATCGCCTCGCGCACGGTGTCGTTGCCGCGGAACGAGAACGACAGGTTCGAGATGCCGCCGCTGATCCGCACGCCCGGACAGCGCTCCTTGATCAGCGGGATCGCGTCGAGGAACGCCTTGGCGTACCCGTTGTGCTCGGCGATGCCGGTGGCGACGGCCAGCACGTTCGGGTCGAAGATGATGTCCTCGGCGGGGAAGCCGACCTCGTCCACCAGCAGGTCGTAGGCGCGGGCGCAGATCTCGACCTTGCGCTCGGTGGTGTCGGCCTGTCCCTTCTCGTCGAACGCCATGACCACGACGCCCGCGCCGAAGTCGCGCACCCGGCGGGCCTGCTCCAGGAACTGCTCCTCGCCCTCCTTGAGGCTGATGGAGTTGACGACGCCCTTGCCCTGCACGCACTTCAGGCCGGCTTCGAGCACGCTCCAGCGGGAGCTGTCCACCATGATCGGCACGCGGGCGATCTCGGGTTCGGTGGCGATCAGGTTGAGGAACGTGGTCATCGCCCGCTCGCTGTCGAGCAGGTCGGCGTCCATGTTGACGTCCAGCAGGTTCGCGCCGCCGCGCACCTGGTCCAGCGCCACGTCCACCGCGCCCTGGAAGTCCTCGCCCTCGACGAGCCGGCGGAACTTCGCCGAGCCGGTCACGTTGGTGCGCTCGCCGATCATCACGAACCCGGTGTCCGGGCCGATCTCGAACGGCTCCAGGCCGCTGAACCGGGTGCGGTCGGGCACCTGCGGGAGCGCGCGCGGCTTCATGCCCCCGACCGCCGCCGCGATCCGCGCGATGTGCTCGGGCGTGGTGCCGCAGCAACCGCCGACGACGTTGACCACGCCGTCCTCGGCGAACCCGTGCAGCAGTTCGGCGGTCTCCTCGGGCGTCTGGTCGTAGCCGCCGAACGCGTTGGGCAGTCCCGCGTTGGGGTGGCTGGCGGTGTAGGTGTTCGCGAGGCGCGCGAGGTCCTGCACGTGGGGGCGCATCTCGGCCGCGCCCAGCGAGCAGTTCACGCCCACCACGAGCGGGTCGGCGTGGGCGATCGAGTTCCAGAACGCCTCGACGGTCTGGCCGGACAGCGTGCGCCCGCTCAGGTCGACGATGGTGACCGAGATCCACAGCGGCAGGTGCGGCGCGACCTTGCGGGCGGCGGCCACGGCGGCCTTGGCGTTGAGCGTGTCGAAGATCGTCTCGACGAGCAGCAGGTCCACGCCGCCCTCGGCGAGCGCGCCGATCTGCTCCTCGTACGTGGCCTGCACCCGGTCGAACGTCACGGTCCGGTACGCGGGGTCCTCCACCTTGGGCGACAGCGACAGCGTGACGTTGAGCGGGCCGACCGAGCCCGCCACGAACCGGCCGCCCACCTCGTCGGCCGCCTGCCGGGCGAGCTGCGCGCCGCGCACGTTCATCTCGCGCACGAGCCCTTCCAGGCCGTAGTCGGCCTGCGCGATGGACGTCGCGGTGAACGTGTTGGTGGTGGTGATGTCCGCGCCCGCGGCCAGGTACCGGCGGTGCACGTCGAGGATGACGTCCGGGCGGGTCAGGTTGAGCAGGTCCGGGTCGCCGGTGACGTCGTGCGAGTGGTCGGGGAGCAGGTCGCCCCGGTAGTCGGCCGGGGTCAGGCCGGCGGCCTGGAGCATCGTCCCCCACGCGCCGTCGAGCACGGCGACGCGCTGGTCGAGCAGTTCCCGCAGGGCCTTTTCCGACACGCTCAGCCTCCCCTTCGTGGGAGGCGCCCTTGTCGTGTCCGGTGGCCGAGCGTGGCGGGCCCTCGCCCGTTGCAGCGCCTCTCGGCCGGCACCGCGATGCTACCGGGAATCGCCGTTCCGGTCAGTTCCGCCCATCATGTGGGAGGCGATGACGACCTCCAGGACGCGCGGTCCGTGCACGCCCTCCACCCGCTCCAGTTCGATGTCGCTGGTCGCGGACGGGCCGCTGACCCACGTCTGGGTGCGCACGCCCGCCAGCCGCGCCACGGCGTCCGGCACACCGGCCACGACCTGCTCCTCGCGCACCACCACCAGGTGGTAGTCGGGCACCAGGGTCAGCGCGCGGGGCCCCTGGTCCGGCGCGTCGTGGTCGAGCACGATCGTGCCGGTCTCGGCGATGGCCACGCGGCACCCGGTGACCACGGCGTCGGCGCGTTCGAGGTCGGCGACGCCCACGGGGCTGCGGGTTGCCGCAGGGGCCCACTCCGGCGGGGTGCCCGGGGCGGCGACGACGGTCCGCGCGCCCCGCTCGCGCAGCGCCTCGGCGACGGTCTCGGCGACCCGGTCGGCGGGCACCACGCGGACCCGCGCCCGGTAGTCGCGCAGGCGCTCGGCGAACAGCGCCAGGTCGACCTCCCGGGTGCCCGCCGCCCGGTAGTCGCGGGGGACCGGGGGTGGTTGACCCGGGCCCTTGGCCCGGCGCACGCGGGCCAGCACCTCGTCACGGGCGCTCATCGGGCCTCCCACCAGTCGCGGAACGTCTCCTCCGGCGGCCGCGGCACGTCCCGCGCGACCGACCAGCCGGGCAGCGGCACGTGCCTGCTCGCCGTGCGGCCGAACTTGCCCAACCGGGTGAACCGCCGCCAGCGGCGCGCGTCGGACATCACCCACGCCAGGGCGCGCATGGCGGTGGACTCGGGCGTCGGGCGCCTGGCCTCCGTCACCCGGCCGCGCAGGTGCACCAGCATCGACGGGATGTCGATCGCCACCGGGCACACGTCGTAGCAGACCCCGCACAGCGAGGACGCGAACGGCAGCGTCGGGTTCTCCACCACGCCCGTGAGCTGGGGCGACAGCACCGCACCGATCGGGCCGGGGTAGGTCGAGCCGTACGCGTGGCCGCCGGTGCGCTCGTAGACCGGGCACGAGTTCAGGCACGCCGAGCAGCGGATGCAGCGCAGCGCGGCGCGCCCGTCCGGGTCGGCCAGGGTGGCGGTGCGGCCGTTGTCGACCAGCACGACGTGGCTGGTCTGCCCCTCGGTGGGACCGGTCCACACGGACGTGTAGGGGTTCATCCGCTCGCCGGTGGACGAGCGGGGCAGCAGCTGGAGGAACACCTCCAGGTCGCGCCACGACGGCAGCAGCTTCTCGATGCCGACCACGCTGATCAGCGTGCGGGGCAGCGTGAGGCACATCCGACCGTTGCCCTCCGACTCGACCACGACCAGCGAGCCGGTGTCCGCGATGCCGAAGTTCGCGCCGGAGACGGCCACGTCGACGGTGAGGAACTTGTGCCGCAGGTGTTTGCGGGCGGCCTCGGCCAGCGCGCGCGGGTCGGCGGTGAGGTCCGGGTCGACACCGGGCATGTGCCGCCGGAAGATCTCCCGGATCTCGGCCCGGCCGCGGTGGATGGCGGGCACCAGGATGTGGCTCGACCGGTCGTTCCCGAGCTGCACGATCAGCTCGGCGAGGTCGGTCTCCACGGCGCGCACGCCGACCGCCGCCAGGGCCTCGTTCAGGCCGATCTCCGCGGTGGCCATCGACTTGACCTTGATGACCTCCTCGGTGCCGGTGGCGAGGACCAGGTCGGTGACGACCCGGTTGGCCTCGTCGGCGTCGCGCGCCCAGTGCACGGTGGTGCCGCGCGCGGTCAGCGCCTCCTCGAACCGGACCAGGTGCTCGTCGAGGTTGGCCAGCACCTCGTCCTTGATCGCCGCGCCGGCCGCGCGCAGCTCCGCCCAGTCGGGCAGCTCGGCCACGACGCCCGCGCGCTTGGCCCGGATCGTGGTGGTCGCCTTGGCCAGGTTGCGGCGCAGCTGGGCGTCCCCGAGCGCGGTGCGCGCGGCCTCCGGGAAGGGCGCGCCGGTCAGGTTGCCGCGTCCGGCGGGCATGCCGAGGAACGTCATCGGGTGTTCTCCAGGACCTGGGCCAGGTGCAGGGGCCGCACGCCGCTGCGCAGCCTGCTCAGGCCGCCGCCGATGTGCATGAGGCACGACACGTCGCCCGCCGTCAGCACGCCCGCCCCGGTGCCGATGACGTTGCTCATCTTGTCGGCCAGCATGGCCGTGGACGTGTCGGCGTTCTTCACCGCGAACGTGCCGCCGAACCCGCAGCAGGTCTCCGCCGCGGGCAGCTCGACCAGGTCGATGCCGTCCACGGCGCGCAGCAGCCGCAGCGGCCGGTCCCCCACCCCGAGGACGCGCAGCGAGTGGCACGTGGGGTGGTGGGTGACGCGGTGCGGGAAGTACGCGCCCACGTCGGTGAGGCCGAGCACGTCCACCAGGAACTCGGACAGCTCGTAGGTGCGCTGCGCGGTCTCCTCGGCGGCCTCGGCCAACCCCCGGTCGCCCTGCCCGCGGGCCACGTCGGCGTGCTGGTGGCGGATCGAGCCCGCGCACGAGCCGGACGGCGCGACGACCACCTCGGCGTCCTCGAACGCCTTCACGTGGTTGCGGATGATCGGCAGCGCCTGGCGGGGGTAGCCGGTGTTGACGTGCATCTGGCCGCAGCACGTCTGCCCCGCCGGGACGACCACCTCGTGGCCCAGCCGCTCCAGCAGCCGGACGGTGGCCTTGCCGACGTCCGGGAACAGCCCGTCGACCAGGCACGTGACGAACAGCGCGACTCTCACCGGGGCGAGTCTAGGCTCCGTGGTCTGACCACACCAGAGCTGTGGTCCGACCACAGGAGGCGCGGGTGTCCGGGTACGCCGAGGTGCTGCGGCACGTGGAGTCCGAACTGGTCTCGGGCCGGCTCGGCGTGGGGGAGCAGCTGCCCGCCGAGCGGCGGCTCGCCGAGGAGCTGGGCGTCAGCCGCCCCACCGTGCGCGAGGCGATCCGGGTGCTCCAGGCGCTGGGCGTCGTGCGCAGCGGCGTCGGCTCGGGACCCGACGCGGGCACCACCGTCATCGCCGACCCGGCGGGCGGCCTCGGCGCGGCCCTGCGGCTGCACCTCGCGACCCGGCGCCTGCCCCTGGGCGACCTCGTGGACACCCGCGTGATGATCGAGAGCCACTCCGTGCGCGCCGCCGCGGGCCGGCCGGACCACCCCGACCTGGTCCGCGCCGCCGGGCTGCTCGACCGCATGGACGACCCGGACCTCGACGCCGACGCGTTCCACCAGCTCGACGCCGACTTCCACGTGTCCCTCACCGCCGCCGCGGGCAACGCGGTCAACACCGCGGTGATGGCCGGGCTGCGCGACGCGATCCACCAGGCCGTGCTCGACGCCGTGCGGGAGCTGCCGGACTGGTCGCGCACCGCCGTCCGGTTGCGCCGCGAGCACCGGGGCATCCTGCGCGCCGTGCGGTCCGGCGACCCCGAGCTGGCCGCGACGAGGGTGACCCGGCACGTCCGCGGCTTCCACCGCGAGTGGGCCCGGCACGCCGGGGGATAGCGCGGCGCGGGTCCGGTCCCCGGGAGGACCGGGGACCGGACCCGCGCGGCCTTCACCCCCTCCTGCGCTCCGACGCCTCCCCGAGCAGCACCAGGGCGGCGCAGACGAGCACCACGTTCTTCAGCACGAACTCGCCGTTCACGGTCAGCAGCAGGGGGTTGCCCCCGATCACCATCAGGGTCGGCGCCCGGACGAAGACCAGGAAGGTCCCCGTCAGGTGGGCCGCCACGACGACCAGCGTCAGCCGCGGCAGCCGCCCGAGCAACAACGCCACCCCCAGCGCGATCTCGAACCACCCCAGCGCGGGCACCAGGACACCCCGGTCCACCCACGGCACGGCGGCTCCGACCAGCTCCGCGACCGGCGAGTCACCGGTCGCCTTGAGCGCTCCGAACCAGACGAACACGACGGCGAGGGACACCCGCAGCGCGGGCGTCGCCCAGCGGCCGAGCTTCCCGTCCACCCCGGTCCGCTCCCCCAGGCGGGCCGACACGATCAGTCGCCCAACGGGTTGAGCAGGTCCGCCTTGCCCTCGAACGCGAACAGCAGCAGGTCGACCATCCGGAACGTGCGCCGGTCAGGACCGAGCACGGGCCGCCACGACGGCTCGCGCACGATGGAGGTCCGGCTGCCCTCCATCGCCCGGTGGAACACCTCGGCCACGATCCGGCCGCCGACCGCCCCGAGCCGACCGCCGTTGAACTCGGCCTCGCGCAGGGTGTAGAACCACAGCGGGGTCGCGGCGGTCACCGCGGCCTTCTGCGCGTCGGTCAGCGACTCCAGGCTCGCGCCCCCGTTGCCGACCAGGACCTGCTCGGCCGTCAGCGGTTCGACGTCCAGGAACCCGGCCATCTGCTGCCCGCTCGCGAGCCGGACCATGTCCGCCCGGGTCAGGTTGCGGAAGGCGAGGTTGCGCTGGATCTCCGTGACCACCGTGCCGCGCCCGCCGAAGGTGCCGGCCGGCAACTGCTTGAGCGGGTCGACCAGCAGCGAGTCGAGCCGCTTGGTCACGTTGCCGCCGCCGGCGGGCGGCGCGAGGTCCGGCCGGTCGGCTTCGGTGAAGTCGTACAGCCGCCGGAAGTCGGCGATCCAGTTGGTGGGCAGCGTGTCGAACCGGCTGTCGAAGGCGGGGTCGTCCAGCTCCGGCAGGCCCGCGCCGGGGTCGAAGTTGCCGGACGTCCCGCTGAACACGAACAGGAAGAACAGCAGGCCCGGGGCGACGCCCCCGGTGCGGAACACCCGGTTCCACTCGTACTCGGACCGGATCATGCTGTGCCCCAACCGGTACGCGGCCACCGAGAACTCCAGCGGCATCGTCGGGTGCAGGCCCACCGGGGGCCGCCCCCGGCGGGGCGCCTCGAAGAAGCGCCTGCCGTTGGCGAACACGTCGTCCACGATCGCCGGGTCCACGACGCGCGGCAGGAAGTCGTGGCGCAGCATCCACTGGTAGTGCCGCACCACCTGCTCGCGCGCCGCCTCGAACAGCCGCCGCCCGGTCAGGCCGCGCAGCGCCACCTCGTCCACGACCCGGTTGTGGAACCTGATGAACGCCAGGTGGGTCTGGGCGACGGCCAGGTTCTCGTCGTTGCGCTCGTCCGGGATCAGCGGGCGCCTGCGGTCCTCCTCGGTCAGGCCGGTCTGCCCCAGCCGCGGCAGGTCGAAGCCCTCCATCGCCTGCCCGAGCTGCTGGTCGCTCCCCGGGACGGGCGAGGTCGTGCCCACCTTGAGCTTCACCCGGTCCGCGGCGTAGAACACCCGGTCGGTGCGGTCGTTCGGGCCGCGGCCGTAGAGCGAGTCGAGGTCCAGCGCCGGTGAGCGGCCCTGGACCAGCTCGCCGAGGTTCACGTCCTCGCCGAGCTGCGACCCGCTGCGGTCCATGGTCAGGTCGTGGTCGACGAACTGGCCGAGGTAGGTGAAGCCCGCCGGGATCGGCGGGTTCGCCGAGTCCTCCTGCGGCGTGCTCGCCGTCATCGCCAGTGCCAGGGCGGCCCTGGTGTCCTCGTCGTGCCGGGCGCCCTCCGGCCCCAGTCGCGAGAACCGGAACCGGCGCAGCTCCTCGACGGTGTCCGGCTGACGGGTCCGCGCCGCGCCGTCCCGGTCGAACTCGAGCACTCCTTCGCCCACGACGAAGAAGCTGTCGGTGCCGTGCTTTTTCATCGATCCCCCCGGATCACGAGATGTCCCCGGCCTGGCCGGGGACGAGGCGGGCGCACCCCCTGTGGCCGCCTCGTACTACACATGTACCAGCCCGCGGGCGTCGGATACGCGGCCTGCCGCACTACCCCGGATGGCCCAGTCCGGGTGACGTGGCGAACGCCGGCTCAGCGTGTTCCCGAGAGAACCTGTGAATCGGCCCACCCCGCCCAGGGCCGACCGCTCAGGGCCGACCGCTCAGGGCCGGGGCGTGGAACCGGTCGGGGCGCGGCGCTGGGCGTTGCGGGCCGTGGACGGGCCGAGGCGGTTCATCACCGCCATGTACGAGGTCGGGAACAGTCGGGCGAGGAGGTCGGGGACGACCGCCGTCCACGCGATCAGCACCCGGCCCTTGCGCTTCTCCACGCCCGCCAGGATCTGCTCGGCGGCCTTGTCCGCCGGGTAGGTGAGGAGCTTGGCGAACCCCGCCTTGCCCGCCTCGGCGTCGGCCTCGCTCGCGGCGGCGGCGACCCGTGCCGTCTCGGCGATCCGCGTCCGGATGCCGCCGGGGTGCACGGAGGTCACGCCGACGCCCCGGTCGGCCAGCTCGTGGCGCAGCGACTCGCTGAACCCGCGCAGCCCGAACTTGCTGGTGGAGTACGCGGTCTGGCCGGGCGGGCCGATCAGGCCGAACAAGCTGGAGACGTTGACGACGTGGCTGCCCGGGGAGGCCAGCAGGGTCGGCAGCAGGAGCCGGGTCAGCGCGACCGGCGCCCGCAGGTTGACGGCCAGCACCCAGTCGAACTCCTCGGCGCTGACCTGGTCGAACGTCCCGCCGAGCCCCACACCCGCGTTGTTGACCAGCAGCGTGACCCGCGGGTGGTCGGCGACGATCCCGGCGGCCACGCCGTCGAGGGCGGCGACGTCCGCCAGGTCCACCACGACGGTGTCGACGTCCACGCCGGTGATGCGGGACGCCACGGCCCCCAACCGCTCGGCGTCGCGGTCGAGCAGCACCAGGTGGCAGCCGCGCCGGGCGAGGCCGTAGGCCACCTGCTCGCCCATGCCACTGGCCGCGCCCGTGACGACGGCCGTGCCGCCGCGGAACGTGAACCTGGGGAGCTGGGACATGCGGCCTCCTCGATCGGGTCCTGGACGTCCAGTGTGCCGCGTGCCGGGTCCCGCGACTTGACCCCGCACGACAGGATCTGGACCTCGCGCGACACGTCAGCCGCCCCGGCGGACGGCGGTCGGGGTGGCGCCGAACCAGCGGCGGCAGCAGCGGCTCAGGGCCGACTGCTCCGACAGGCCCAGCATGCCCGCGACCTGGCCCAGGGGCACGTCGGTCGTGGTCAGGTAGCGCTTGGCGGCGTCCCGGCGCACCGCGTCGAGCACCTCGTGGAACGTCGTGCCCTCGGCTGCCAGGCGGCGTTGCAGGGTGCGGGGGTGCAGGGCCAGCAGGCGGGCCACGGCGGTGATATCGGGTGGCACCGTGCCCAGCGTCCTGGTCAGCACGCCGCGCACCCTGGCCGTCGTGCCGGGGTCGCCGGGGACCTGCTCGGCCAGGAACGCCAGGGCCAGCCGCCATACCCGCTCGTCGCCGCCCGCGAGGGGTTCGCGGGTCAGCGCCCGGGGCATCCGCAACATGGGCGCGTCGCGTCCGGTATGGACGGGCGCGCCGAAGAACTCCTCGTACACGGCCGGGGGAGCGGTCGGCACGTAGGGCAGTTCGACGCCGCGCAGCCGGTAGCGCCCGCCCAGCAGGTACCGGATCGAGCGGTGCAGGAAGCCGAGGCCCAGGTCGGTGGCCTGCACGGACACCGGCACACCCGGCGGCAGGCCGTAGCGCAGCGCCGCGAGGTCCGGCGCGCCGTACGGGTCGTCCACCAGTGACAGGCTCAGCGACCTCGCGTGCACGAACAGGTAGCGCGAGGTGCACTCCAGCGCGTCGGCGACGGTGGGGGAGTGCCGGATGGCCAGCGCGAGCGGGCCGAGCATGCCGAAGTCCTGCCGCGCGGCCACGCGCAGACCGAGGTCCGGGCACCCCAGCGCGTCCGCGGCCACTTCCAGCACGGCGGCCATCACGCGGTCCGAGACCAGCAGGTCGTCCACGTCCAGCGCGGCCGGCGGCAACCCGGCCGCGCGGGCGTAGTCCTCGGCCCGACCACCCAGTTCGGCCACGGTCGCCCGGAAGCCGCGCAGGCCCGCGGAACGGATCACCGACATGTCGTCCAGGGTCAAATAGTTGTCGTCGCGGGTCAAGTCGCACCGGGACGCCTCCAGCACACTGGGACCATGACCGCTCCCGAGCACCTCGACGTCGTGATCGTGGGCGCCGGACTGTCCGGCGTCGGCGCGGCCTACCGGCTGCGCACCGAGTGCCCCGGCAAGTCCGTGGCGATCGTCGAGGCGCGCGACGCCATGGGCGGCACGTGGGACCTGTTCCGCTACCCGGGCGTCCGGTCGGACTCGGACATGTTCACCCTCGGCTACCCGTTCCGGCCGTGGCGGGAGGCGAAGTCGATCGCCGACGGCCCGTCGATCCTGCGCTACATCCGGGAGACGGCCGCCGAGCACGGCATCGACCGCCTGGTCCGCTACGGCACGAAGGTCGTGGCGGCGGACTTCTCCACCGAGACCGACCGGTGGACGCTGACCCTGCGGCGGAGAGGGGCGGACGGAGAGGTCACCGAGAGCACGCTGACCTGCGGTTTCCTCTACTCGTGCGCGGGCTACTACGACTACGACCAGGGCCACGACCCGGTGTTCCCCGGCATCGGGGACTTCGCCGGCCGGGTCGTGCGCCCCCAGTTCTGGCCCGAGGACCTGGACTACGCGGGCAAGCGGGTCGTGGTGATCGGCAGCGGCGCGACCGCCGTGACCCTGGTGCCGTCGATGGCCGGGACCGCCGGCCACGTCACCATGCTCCAGCGCTCGCCCACCTGGATCAGCCCCGTGCCGGGCCGCGACAGGATCGCCGACAAGGTGCGCGAACTGCTGCCCGCCGGCGTGGCGCACCGGCTCGTGCGCGCCAAGAACATCGCGTTCGGCCTGGCGTTCTACCAGTTCTGCCGCCGTTTCCCGAAAGCCGCGCGCAGGCTGCTCACCGGCCTGTCCACGAAGGTGCTCGGCGACGCCGAGGTCGTGCGCGAGCACTTCACGCCCACCTACGACCCGTGGGACCAGCGGCTGTGCGCGATCCCCGACGCCGACCTGTTCCAAGCCGTCACGGCGGGGCGCGCGTCGGTGGTCACCGACCACGTCGACACGTTCGTGCCGGAGGGCGTGCGCCTGAGGTCCGGGCGGGTGCTGGAAGCCGACGTCGTGGTGACCGCGACGGGTCTGCGGCTGCTCGCGTTCGGCGGCATCGAGCCGTCGGTGGACGGGAGGGCGGTGCCGCTGCCGGACCAGTTCCTGTGGCGCGGCGCGATGATCACGAACCTGCCGAACTTCGCCGTCTGCGTCGGGTACACGAACGCCTCCTGGACGTTGCGCGCCGACCTGACCTCGCGCCTGGTGTGCCGCGTGGTCCGGCACATGGACCGGCACGGGTACGCGGCCGTGGTCCCCCGGCCGGGGCGGGCGCTGGAGCGGCGACCGCTGCTGGACCTGGCGTCCGGGTACGTGCAGCGGGCGATCCACGCGTTCCCGCGCCAGGGGCACGTCGGGGCCTGGCGGGTGCGGCAGAACTACGTGCTCGACGCCGTGGCCACGCTGCGCGGCGACCTCGGTCGCGACCTGGTCGGCACGCCGGTCGACCGCGCCGACCCGCTTCGCGGACGCCGGGGCGGACCGCTCGCCACTGCGACGACCGTGCCGGAGGAGCCGACGGGCGGGGCGTGAGCGGGTGCCCGGTCGGAAAGCGCGCGACGAGCGCCACGCCGTTCGGGACACTGCCGGGGTGCACGATCCCGCGCTGTTCACCGATCCCGAGAACTGGACCGGCGGCTTCTACGAGCTGTCGTTGGAGATCGGCGTCCCCGACGACGGGCGTCGTCAACGCGCGCTGACCGCGCTGTGGCGGGCGGCCGCCGTCACCGGCTGCTGCGCCGGCAGGGACCGGGAACCGGCCGACCAGCCCGCGGTGCCCCTCACCGTGGCCTCCCTGGAGGAGTTCGGCCACCTGCGCGGCGTCGCACGACCGCCGCGGGGAGGGCCGGTCGTGTGCGGCTGCTTCTCCACCTGCTTCGAGGACACCGAGGACTGGTTGACGCTGTACCTCCCGCTCGGTGCGTTGGCCCGCGCGGATCGGCGCATCGGCGGTTTCCCGTTCGGCCCGGACGGCGACCCGCGGTCACTGGCCTGGCGCGCTCCGCTGGACACGTGGTTGGTCGGGGTGGCGGACGAGGTGTTCCGCCAGGTCGACTTCCGCATCGGCCTGGTCGGCTTCGAGGTCGACCACACCACCGCGGCCGAACTCGGCGGGGTCGTGCCCGGGCAACGCCGGAACGGGTACCTGCTGCCCGCGGGCGGACGCCTGGAGTACACGCCGGCGAACCGATAGCGCACGGGCACGCCACGGCGCGCACCCGTGCTCCGGGTGGCCCACCCGGCGGTGTCCCGGTCGCGGAGCGGGCGCCCGTCAGCCCAGGGTGACGCCGGTCAGCTCCGCGCACGCCGCGAGCAGGCCGTCCTGGACCGCCTCGTCGTAGGCGGCCGGGTTGGCGCGCAGCTCCTCGCGCCACTTGAAGTAGCGGCCGGTCACCGGCTCGTCGGTGGTCGCCAGCCACACCTGGGTCTCCGCGCCCGAGGGCAGTTCGTCGGTGGCGCCCGGGCCGCCCAGCTTGGTCTTGACCCAGCCGGGGTCGACCGCGTTGCTCGGCACGTCCGGCCAGTGCCGGGCGACCGCGAACGCGAGCACCACGTCGAGCAGCTTCGAGTCCGAGTACGCCTGCATGCCGTCCCACGGCCCGCGCTCGTGCTGGAGGTCCGCCAGGTCGGCGACGCCCTGGGCCTCCAGGCCCGAGGTCAGGTACACCAGTCGCCCCGGGCGGGGCATCAGGGCCGTCAGCAGGTACGGCGCCAGCACGTTGACCTGGAACAGCAGTTCGAGGCCGTCCTCGGTGACGACCCTGGACGGCAGTCCGCCGCCGAGTCCCGCGTTGTGGACCACCACGTCGAAGGGCCCGGCGGCCGCCGCCAGGTCGCGGGTCGAGGCCAGCGACGCGAGGTCGCCGACCAGGACGCCGTCGGCGCCGGGGACGGCGGCCAGCGCACGCGCGGCCCGCTCGTCGTTCCGCGCGTGCAGCACCACGCGGTGCCCGCGGTCCACGAGCGTCGCCGCCGTCTCCCGACCGATACCGTCCGACGACCCCGTCACCAGCACGCTCACCATGCGGGGAGCCTACCTGGGAGCGCTCCCAAGTCGCCGGGCCACCTGGGTGCCGGCCTCATCCGAAGACCTGGAACCGGGGGCGCCGCGCGCTCCTCCGGAACTAGTCCAAGGCGGCGAACAACCGCGCGGCCTCCTCCGGGCGGACCAGGAAGCCCACGTGGCTGCTGTCGAGCGTGCGCACGTCGAACGGGTTGTCCGGCGTGAGCGCGTCGGCCTCCCGGATGAACCGGTCCTGCAACTCCGGCGGCAGCGAGCGGTCGCGGGCCAGGCGCACGTACGTGTGCGGCACCCTGCCCCAGGTCGCCGCCTCGACCCGGTCGGCGCCCACGTCGAGGCCCTCGTCCGGTTCGAGCAGGCCGAGGCTGATCAGCACCTCCGACTCCGTGCCGCCGGCGTCCAGCGCGGTCGTGAGCGCGGCCAGCAGCGCCGGGTCCGACGTGCGCCAGTTCATCCGCAGCGCGCCCAGCGCCACCGGGTCGGCCGCCAGCACGCCCGCCGTGTCGTGCAGCGCGCTCGACGCGTACTCGGGCTGCGCCATGTAGCCGGCCGGCGAGAGGTCCACGCAGCACCAGGCCGACACGTACACGACCCGCGACAGCAGCTCCGGCACCCGGTTCGCGACCGACGTCACGGTGAAACCGCCCCGGCTGTGGCCGGCCAGCACCACCGGCCCGTGCTCGGCGGCCCGCCGCACCACGTCGACCACGTGCGCCACGGCGTCCTCGTGGGAGGCTCCGGCGAGGCCCGTCGGCGCGGTGGCCAGCGCCGCCGCGTCCTGCGAGTGGTAGGCGAGCGGCACGGTGGCCGCGTACCCGTGCCCCGGCAGGTCCACGGCGAGCGCCCGCCGGCCCAGCAGGGCGAGTTCGCGCAGCAGCGGCGCGTAGGAGAACGAGTTGCTGTTGGAGCCGGGGACGAAGACGTACGTGGTGCTCACGTCCCGATCTTGTCAGACGCACGCCGGCCACCCGGTGCCGTGGCGGCCCGGTGGACCCGGCCCGCGTTCCACCCGGCCGTGTTTGACCCGGTCGGGGTTGGCTAACCCGGCCCCATGACGAGGGTGGACCGGGCGTCGCTCGTGCTGGGACTGGGCATCGGTGGCTTCATCGACGGGATCGTGGTGCACCAGCTGCTGGGCTGGCACCACATGCTGTCCGGCTGGTACCCGGACGACCTGCACGTCAACATGATCGGCGACGGCCTGTTCCACCTGCTGTGCCTGCTGCTCGTGCTGACCGGCGTGGTGCTGCTCAACCGCTCCGGACCGCGGCCCGCCCGCGTGCTGTGGGGCGGTGTGCTGGCCGGGTGGGGCGTGTTCAACATCGTCGAGGGTGTCATCGACCACCTCGTGCTCGGCGTGCACCACGTCCGCCACGGACCGCACGAGATGGCCTACGACCTGGGCTTCCTCGTGCTGGGAGCGGCGCTGGTCGCGGCCGGCATGGCGATCGGCAAGGTCCGCCCGGCCAGCGGGGCCCGGCGATGAGCGGGGTCCGCGACTTCCTGGAGGACCGCCGCGACCGGTTCGTGGACGAGCTGGTCGAGTGGTGCCGCATCCCCTCCGTCGCGGGGGCGCCCGAGCACGCCGACGACGTGCGCCGCTCCGCCCGGTGGCTGGCCGACGCGCTGCGGACGGTCGGCTTCCCCGAGGTCGAGCTGTGGCCCGCGGACGCGGTGTTCGCCCGCTGGTGCGCCGCGCCGGGGGCGCCGACCGTGCTGGTCTACAGCCACCACGACGTGCGCCCGCCCGGCGACGCGCCCTGGGAGACGCCGCCGTTCGAGCCCGTCGTGCGCGACGGCGCCGTGCACGCCCGGGGCGCGTCCGACGCGAAGGGACAGGTGCTGAGCCACCTGTGGGGCCTGCGGGCCCACCTGCGCGACCGGGAGGCGCCCGCGGTGAACCTCGTCGTCCTCGTGGAGGGCGAGGAGGAGGTCGGCTCCGCGCACCTGTCCGACCTGCTGGAGGACCCGCGCCTGGCCGCCGACCTCGTCGTGTTCACCGACACCCTGCTGCTGCACGCCGACCACCCGGCCGTGTGCACCAGCGTGCTCGGGACGACGTTGGCGCACCTGGAGATCCGCGGCCCGGCACGCGACGTGCACAGCGGCGCGGTCTCCGGCACCTCGCCCAACCCCGTGCACGAGCTGTGCCGGGTGCTCGCGCTCCTGCACGACGGCAAGGGCCGGGTGGCGCTGCCCGGCTTCTACGACCGGGTGCGCGAACCGTCCGACGCGACCAGGGCCGCCTACGCCGACCTGCCGTTCGACGAGGACGACTGGGTGGAGCGCACCGGGACCCGCGCCATCGCCGGCGAACCCGGTTACAGCGCGCCGGAGGCCCTCTGGGCGCGACCGACCCTGGAGGTGCTGACGTTGCGCGCCGGGGACGTGGACGGGCCGCCGCGCGCCACCATCCCGAGCGTGGCGAGCGCGGACATGAGCATCCGCACCGTCGCCGACCAGACCACCGGCGAGATCGGCGGGCTGCTGGAGCGGTGGCTCGCGGACACCGTGGCCGAGCCGTACGAGCACGAGGTGACGCTGAGCTCGGACACCGCGCAGGAGGCGTACCGCACCCCCGACGACCTGCCCGCCCTGCGCGTGCTCGTGGACGCCGTCGGCGAGGCGTTCGGCCGGCCCGTCGGGATCATGGGCAACGCGGGCGGCGGACCCGCGGACCAGATGGCCGAGCGGCTGGACGCGCCCCTGGTGTTCTTCGGCACCGGGCTGCCCGAGGACCACTGGCACGCCGCCGACGAGCGCGCCCGGGTCGACGTGCTGCTCGCCGGCGCCGCCGCGCTGGCGCACTTCTGGGAAGGACTGGCCGATGGGTGACCGCGCGCGGTTGCGGGAGACCGCGACCGAGGTGTTCGGCTGGTCGTTGCGCGACGAGCAGTTGGACGCGATGACGCACGTGATGGCCGGGCGCGACGTCGTGGTCGTGCTGCCCACCGGCGCCGGGAAGTCCGCGGTCTACCAGGTGCCCGGCGTCCTGCTCGACGGGCTGGTGGTCGTGGTGTCGCCGCTGATCGCGTTGCAGCGCGACCAGGTCGCGGCGCTGCGGGAGAGCGGCGCGCCGCCCGCCGTGCTGGTCAACTCCGGGCAGTCCGAAGTGGACAACAACGCCGCGTGGGACGCCGTGGCCTCCGGCGCGGCGCGGTACCTATTCGTCTCACCCGAGCAGCTGGCGAAGAACGAGGTGCTGGAGCGGATCGGGCGGCCCGCGCTGTTCGTCGTGGACGAGGCGCACTGCGTGTCCGCGTGGGGCCACGACTTCCGGCCCGACTACCTGCGCCTGGCCTCCGCCGCCGAACGCCTCGGCCGGCCGCCCGTGCTCGCCCTCACCGCCACCGCGGGGCCCGCCGTGCGCGAGGACGTCGTGGAGCACCTGGGCATGCGCGACCCGGTCGTGGTGACGCTCGGCTTCGACCGGCCGAACCTGTCGCTGGACGTGCGGATGCACCAGGGCGACGACGAGAAGCGGCGCGCCGTGCGCGACTGGGTCGTCCAGGAACCGGGACCGGGCCTGGTGTACGTCGCGACCCGCAAGGACGCCACGCGCTACGCGGAGGAGCTGCGCGCCAAGGGCGTCGGCGCGGAGCCGTTCCACGCGGGCATGAAGGCGGCCGACCGCGACCGCGTGCAGGACGCGTTCATGAGCGGCCGGGTCGACGTGGTGGCGGCGACCTCGGCGTTCGGCATGGGCATCGACAAACCCGACGTGCGGTTCGTCGCGCACGCCTCCGCACCCGGCTCGCTCGACGCCTACTACCAGGAGATCGGCCGGGCCGGCCGGGACGGGGACCCGGCGCGGGCCGTGCTGTTCTACCGGCCGCAGGACCTCGGGCTCCAGCGCTTCCTCCAGTCCCGGCGCATCGACCGCGACGGCGTCGCCGGGCTGGCCGCGTTCATCGGGGAGCACCCCGGCCTGCGCGTCACCGAGCTGGCCCGGGAGTCGGGGACGTCGCGCCGGCGGATCGCCTCCTGGGTGAACCTGCTGGAGGGCACCGGCGCGGTCGAGGTGGCGAAGGGCCGGTTCCGGCTCGTCGAGGACCCGGCGCGCGCGGCCGACCTGGCGGCGGAGGAGGCGGAGCGGCTCCAGCGGCTCGACAAGTCCCGCATCGAGCTGCTGCGGGCGTACGCCGAGACCAGGGCGTGCCGGCGGCAGCACCTGCTCGGGTACTTCGGCGAGGTGCTGGAGCGGGCGTGCGGCAACTGCGACACGTGCTGGAGCGGCGACGCCGGCACCGGCGTGTCCCTCAACCCCGAGTACCCGGCCCAGTCGCGGGTGCACCACGCCGAGTGGGGCGAGGGCACCGTGGTGCACAGCGAGGCCGACCGGATCACGGTGCTGTTCGGCGAGGTCGGGTACAAGACGCTGTCGCTGGAGGCGGTGCACGCGGCGGACCTCCTGGGCAGGCACCCGGGGTGACCGCCCGTCGTGCGGGGGTCCGCGTGCCGCACTAGCGTCGGGGCGTGGGCGGAGTGGTGGACGGCGTGCGGTTCGACCGCGGCTCCAGATCCTGGTGCCCGCCTACCCGGAGCTGGCCGACGTCGACCTGGACGCGTTGGACCTGCGGCACTTCCGACCCGGCGCGTTCGTCCACCGCGGCGGCCGGCGCGACCCGCTGGCCGACCCGCGCGACGGGCTGCACGCGATCCGCGGCGCGCTGGGGCAGCACGTGCTCGGCGTCCGCGACCTCGTCGCACTGGCCGTGGTCTCGCTGCGGGACCTGGCCGGCCCGGCCCGCGCCATCACGTCCGCGCCAGACCGGACCACGCGCGAGGAGCTGGGCCGGTGGCTGTCCGACGACGCCGTGGACACCGTGCTGCGGCCGTTCCTGGCGGGGGTGTTCCTCGAACGCGAGCTGACCACGTCCTCGCGGTTCTTCCACCTGGTGTGGCGCAGCTTCGCGCGCGGCGGGGCGGCGTTGCCCGCGCTCGGCACGGGCGAGCTGCCCCGGCTGCCGGCGCGCGGGTGGTCGCGGTGCGGCCGGACGGCGTGGAGCTGGCCGGCGGCGATCGGGTCGAGGCCGACCACGTCGTGATCGCCACCGACGGCTCCGCCGCCGACCGGCTGTGGCCCGGCCTGGGCGCGCCGGCGTGGCACGGCGTCACCACGTGGTACTTCCGGCCGCCCGCCCCGCCGCTGCGCGACCCACGCTGGTGGTGGACGGCGACGGCGGCGGCCCGGTCGTGAACACCGCCGTGCTGTCCGAGGGCTCGCGCGCCTACTCGCCGGACGCGCCGCTCGTGCAGGCGTCCGTCCTCGACGAGGCGACCGAGGCGGAGGTCCGGTCGCACCTGGGCGCGCTCTACGGCACGCCCGTCGAGGAGTGGGAGACGCTCGCGCGGTACGACGTCCCGCACGCGCTGCCCGCCGCGAACGCGCCCCACCCGCTGCGCAGGGCGGTCCGCCTGGCGCCCCGCCGGTACGTGTGCGGCGACCACCGCGACACCCCGTCCATCCAGGGCGCGCCGGTGTCCGGTCGCCGTGCGGCCCGCGCTGTGCCGGCGGACCTGGGGTCCGTCAGGTCCCAGGGGATCAGGTCCAGGGGGATCAGGTCCAGGGGGATCAGGTCCAGTAGTCCTTGGCGGGCAGGCGCAGCCACACGTCCGGCGGGCCGGTGACGGGCCGCGCGTCGGTCGGCCGGACGCCCGCGTAGGCCATCGCGTCGTACCGGTACAGGTAGGACAGCAGCACCTGGTCGGCCGGGTCCGTCTCGAACGGCTCGCCGGCGGGGTGCAGGTCCCAGCCCACGATCCCGCCGTCGCGGACGATGCTGCCCTGGTCGCCGCTCTTGGGGTTGGCGTACACGCCGTAGCAGACCGTCCCGGCGGACAGCGCCTTCGTCACCCCGGCATCTGCGGCGCGCAGCCCCGGGGCTGGGTGAGCACGACCCCGCCGGGCACGTCCGTGACGCCGACGACGTCATCCGGCCACGTCCCGGTCGGGTCGTTGCCCTCGTACGGGGTCGCGTCCAGCCGCCGGGCCACCTCGGCCGCGTCGATGCCCGCCACGGCAGCCGGCCCGGTGCCGTCGTCGAAGCGCCCCGGGTCGTCGAGGGTGGCCCTGAGGCGCACGGCCTCGGTCGCCAGGGCGGCTTCCCCGGGCGACAGCCGGTGCGGGCCGTCCGCCCCGCCGTCATCGGCCGCCACGGGTCGGCCCCCGCCGCCAGCAGCGCGCGGGCGTTGTCGGCGCGGTCCTCGTACACCGCGAGCCACAGCGCGGTGCGGCCCTCGTCCAGCCCACCGCTCGTCCCCGGGTGTCGGACCGCCACGGTAGCGTGCCGCCCATGTCCGGTGATCGCGACTTCCCGCCCGCGCTGCACGCCCTCGCGGGCCTCGACCTCGACCCCGGGGAGTACGACTACGAGCCGTACCCGGAGTTCACGTCCGCCGGGGAGACGACCGACCGGCTCCGTTCCTGGACGGGGAACGACGAACTGGACGGCGCGCCGTACCGGGTGTTCGCGCAGGACGGCACGGGTGGTCTCGCGGCGTTGTGGCTGACCCGGCCGGGTGCGCCGCTCGACGGGCAGCCCGTGGTGTTCCTCGGTTCCGAGGGGGCGGTGGGCGTGGTGGCCCGCGACCTGGGCGACTTCCTGTGGCTGATGGCCGACGGCGTGGGACCGATGGAGGCGGTCGAGTTCGGCGCCACCGGGTCCGCGCCGAACGCGGAGCTGCGCGCCGTGGCCGAGGAGTTCGCGCCGGGTCGCGAGCGCACGGCCGCGGCCGTGCTCGCTGCCGCGCGCGCGGAGTTCCCCGACTTCGCGGAGGAATTCCTCGCCTCCTGCCGCCACTGAACCGGGTGTCCGCCCGGTTCCGCTGAAGCCCGGGATCAGCCGACCGGCGCGGTCACCGGCATGCCGGTCACCTCCCGGCCGGACGCGATGGCCACGGCCGCCGCGGCGGGCGGGAACGCCAGTTCGCCCAGGCCGCCGACCGGCGCGTCCGACGGCACGAGCACCACGTCCACGTCGGGCGCGCGGTCGATGCGCGCCCACGCGTAGTCCCGGAACGAGGTCTGCACGACCCGGCCGTCCCGCACGGTCACCTGTGCGCCGAACACCGTGGACACGGCGTCCATCACGCCGCCCTCGACCTGCGCCCGCACACCGGACGGGTGCAGCACCGGCCCGACGTCGACCGCGGCCGTCACCCGGCGCACCCGGTCGCCCTCGGCGTCCGCGACCACCGCGATCACCGAGCCGTAGTCGTCGTGGCACGCCACCCCGCGGGTCAGGCCCGCCGGCACCGAGCCCGCCCGCGCCACCGCCGCGTCCAGCGCCCGCCGCAACCGCGAGTCGGCGGGCAGCAGGCGGCGGCGCAGCTCCACCGGGTCGAGACCGGCCCGCCGCCCGAGGGCGTCGAGGAACACCTCTTCCGCGTACTGGAAGTGCCCGGCGTAGACGGACCGCCAGAACCCGGTGCGCAGCGGCGCGGGTCCCGCGACCACGTCCACCTGCCCCGGCACGGCGTACGGGAACTGGTCGCCGCTGCGCTTGATGACGTCCGGGGTGAAGAACGGCAGCACGGTCAGGCCCCAGGTGGACACGCCGTGGGAGCGCCACGTCGGCACGCCCCCGGCGTCGACCACGGCGGCCAGCCGGTGCACCGACATGGGCCGGTACGAGTCGTGCCGCATGTCGTCCTCGCGGGTCCACAGCACGCTCACCGGCGCGCCCGCGACCCGTGAGCAGGCGATGGCCTCCAGCACGGGGTCCGGCTCGATGCGCCGGCCGAACGCGCCGCCGGTCAGCGCCGTCCCGACCCGCACGGCCGCCGCGTCCAGGCCGAACTGGCGTGCCAGCTGGGTGCGCAGGCCGCCGGGGTCCTGGGTGGGCGCCCACACGTCGATACCGGTGGCGGTCGCGTGCGCGGTGGCGTTCATGGGTTCCATGGGCGCGTGGGCGAGCAGCGGCAGCCGGTAGGTCGCCTCGAACGCCACGGGGCCGGGCGCGGCGGGCACCGGCGGCAGCGCGGCCTCCAGTTCGTCGAGCCAGACCCGGCTGTCGGCGGCCGGCGTGCCGCCGCGCCACGTCACGCGCAGCGCGTCGCGGCCCTTGAGCGCCTCCGGTGTCGTCCGCGCGACGACCGCCACGCCGCCCTGGCCGGAGGTCGCGGGGTCGAGCGCGGTCACCGCGACCACGCCGGGCAGGGCGCGGGCGGCGGTGTCGTCCACGGTGTCGACCAGCGCGCCGATCCACGGCGGTCGCAGCACGACGGCGACCAGCGCGCCGCGCGGCCGGGTGTCGATGCCGTAGCGGGCCCTGCCGGTGACGACGTCCCGGGCGTCCACGCGCCCGGCGCGGGTCCTGCCCAGCAGGCGCCACTCGGCCCGCGGTGTCAGCGCGACCGGCACGGTGGCCGGGTCGAGCGCCGCCGCGTCCCGCACCAGCTCCGCGTACCGCAGCCGTCGCCGCCGGTGGTGCACCGCGCCGTCGCGCGCCGCGCACTCCCCGACCGGCACGCCCCACCGCGCCGCGGCGGCCGCGACCAGCAGGCACCGGGCGGTCGCGGCGGCGGTGCGCATCGGTTGGTGCAGCGAGCGGGCGGAGAACGAGTTGCCGACGGACTGCGACCCGTAGCGGGCCGTGTCGCCGGCGGCCTGCTCGACCCGGACGTCGTCGGGGCCGACGGCCAGCTCCTCGGCGACCAGCAGCGCGACCAGCGTGCGCACGCCCTGCCCGGAGTCCGGTTTCGGCACGGTGGCGGTGATCCGGCCCCGGCCGTCCAGCCGCACGAAGACGTTCGGCGCCAACTCCGCCGGACCTGCCGCCGGACCCGCCGCCGCCGGACCCGCCGTCAGTCCGGGCAGCACCACCGGTGCCGACACCACCAGCACACCGCTCAGGAACGCCCTGCGGTCGATCACCGCGCACCCCGCTTCAGCTCCGCCGCCCGCTTCACGGCCGCCCGCACCCGCGAGTACGTCCCGCACCGGCACACGTTGTCCCGCAACGCCTCGTCGATCGCCGCGTCGTCCGGGTCGGGATCACGCGACAGCAGCGCCACGGTCGACATGATCTGCCCCGGCTGGCAGTACCCGCACTGCGCCACGTCCAGTTCCAGCCACGCCCGCTGCACCGGGTGGTCGCCGTCCTCGGACAGGCCCTCGATCGTGGTGACCCGCCGGCCCCGCACCTCGGAAACCGGCGTCACGCACGGCCGCGCCGCCTCGCCGTCGACCAGGGACGTGCACGCCCCGCACGCGCCGACACCGCACCCGTACTTCGGCCCCAGCACGCCCAGTTGCTCCCGCAGCGCCCACAACAACGGCGTGTCGCCCGGGACGTCCACCTCGCGCCGCTCGCCGTTGACGTGCAACCGGTATCGGCCCACGGTGCCCCCTCGCAGTCGTCGTCCACCCCATCGTGGCGGCACCGGCGCACGAGCACAACGACATGTTCAGCTTGCTGAACGAAACTATTGCGGGGTCCGCCGCGGACCCGCGCCGCACGACTCCCGCACCACCAGGCTCGGCCACAGCGACACCCGGTGCACCGGCCGGTCCAGCGGATCGGCCACCCGGGCGAGCGCCAGTTGCGCCGCCAGCGCGCCCAACCGGTGCTTGCGCGGCCGGACGGCGGTCAGCGGTGGGTCGGACGCGGCGGCCACCTCGTCGTCGTAGGACACCACGGCCAGCTCGCCCGGCACGTCCAGGCCGCGGTCGCGGGCCCGGTCGACCAGCCCGATCGCCTCGCGGTCGGCGTGCACCAGCAGCGCCCGCACGCCCGAGCGCGCGCACCGGTCCAGCACGTCGTCGCACACCGCCGCCCACTGCGCCGACCCGTACGTCGGCACGTCGAACGCCGGCACGTCGGGGGACAGGTCCAGCGAGGCGACCGCCGCCCGCCAGCCGGTGCGGATCGCGTCGTGGTGCGGGCTCGGCCGCGACACCACCAGGCCGACCGCCCGGTGCCCCAACGCCGCCAGGTGCCGCACGGCCAGGCCCGCGCCGAGCGCGTGGTCGGTGACGGCCGCGTCCAGGCCGACGGTGGGCAGCTCGGGCGGCGGCACGCGCTCGATCAGCACCACCGGCACGCTCAACCCGCCCAACCTGCGCATCAGGTCGAGCCCGGCTTGACCGCCGGTGCTCGGCGCCACCAGCAGCGCCTGCACGCCCCGGTCGAGCAACGCCGCCACCTGCCGCCGGTCCTCCGCCGCGTCGTAGCGCGACGCGCGCAGCGCCAGCCTGCCCCCGGCGGCGGCCACGGCGGCCTGCGCGCCCTGGATGACGGCCGGCCAGTAGTACTCCGCCGACGGCGCGACCATGCCGACCAGGACGTGCGCGACGGGCGCCGGTCGCGGCTGCTCGCCGTGGCGCGGCACCGTGATGCCGCCGTGCACGCGGGCCACCAGGCCCCGGTCGGCCAGCGCGGTCACGTCCCGGCGCACCGTCACCGCCGTCACGCCCAGGCGGTCGACCAGGTCCGCGAGCCGGACCACGCCGTGCTCGCGCACCGCCGCCAGGATCAGTTCACGCCGCTGCGCCGCCAACCGCATCTGTCGGTTCCGATCGACTTTGATCGTTCCTGTTCGTTTCGTTGACCTTCGAGTGTGCCACGCGCTGGAGTGGGTCCACACCTCTCCAGCAGGGGGACGGGCGACGAGGAGGTCGCAGTGGTTGTCACTCGCAGGGCGCTGCTCACCGCGGCGGGGGCCGCGCTCACCGGCACGGCGCTCACCGGCACGGCCCGCGCCGACGCCACCATCGGCGTCACCACGACCGGCCAGGGCACCTGGGAGGGCTGGGGCACCTCCCTCGCGTGGTGGGCCAACGCCTTCGGAGACCGGGACGACTTCGCCGACCTGTTCTTCACCACGAAGTCCGTGACCTACGACGGCGCGGCGCTACCAGGTCTGGGCATGACCATCGCCCGCTACAACCTCGGCGCGTCCAGCTGGAACGCCGTCGGCTCCGCGCGCATGGTCGCCTCGCCGAACATCCCGCGCTTCAAGCAGATCGAGGGGTTCTGGCAGGACTGGAACAACGAGGACCCGAACTCCTCGGCGTGGAACTGGGACGCCGACGCCAAGCAGCGCGCCGCACTCGTCAAGGCCACCCAGCGGGGTGCCGCGAGCGAGCTGTTCGCGAACTCGCCGATGTGGTGGATGTGCCTCAACCACAACCCGTCCGGCGCGGCGAACGCCGCCGACGACAACCTCCAGCCGTGGAACCACCGCCAGCACGCCCACCACCTCGCCGTCACCGCCCGCCGCGCCCGCGACCAGTGGGGCGTCGCCTTCCGCAGCGTCGACCCGTTCAACGAGCCGTCCTCCGCCTACTGGCACGCCAACGGCACCCAGGAGGGCTGCCACATCGGCGCGGCCACCCAGCGCAGCGTGCTGGCCCACCTGCGCACCGAGCTGGACCGGCAGGGCCTGACCGGGACGTGGATCTCCGCGTCCGACGAGACGAGCTACGACCTCGCCCGCACGACGTGGAACGGCTTCGACGCCGCCACGAAGGCGTTGGTGCGGCAGGTGAACGTGCACGGCTACCAGGGCACGGGCGGCCGGCGCGACCTGCTGGGCAACGACGTGCGCGCGTCGGGCAAGGTGCTGTGGAACTCCGAGCACGGCGACGGCGACGGCACCGGCCTCCAGACGGCCCGCTGCCTGCTGCTCGACTTCCGCTGGCTCAAGCCGACCGCGTGGTGCTACTGGCAGGTCATGGACCCGACCGCCGGGTGGGGCGCCGTCAAGTACGACGGGAGCACGCTGCGCGCGGGCGCGGTGGAGACCAAGCTCTTCGTGCTCGCCCAGTTCACCCGGCACATCCGGCCGGGGATGCGCGTGCTGGAGACGGGCAGCGACCTGGCCGCGGCGGCGTACGACCAGGCCGCCCGGCGGCTCGTGCTGGTCGCGGCGAACACCGGGGCGGCGCAGGCCCTGACGTTCGACCTGAGCCGGTTCGCGACCGTGCCGAACGGCACCGCCACCCGCTGGTCCACGCTCACCTCCGGGGCCGGCGACCGGTACACCCGCCGCCAGGACGTCGCCGTGCGGGACAAGCGGGTGCGGCTGGCGTTCGCCGCCGGCGCCGTGCAGACCGTCGAGGTCGACGGGGTGGTGGCGTGACGCGCCCCGGGGCGACGCGGGCGGCGGCGCTGGCGGCGGCGCTGGCGCTGACCGCCTCCTTCACCCACCCTCCGGCGGCGCACGCGGCACCCGGCGTCACCCTGCTGTCCGACACCCTGCTGGACGCCTCGGCGCTCTACTTCGTGTCCTACGACGGGCTGGTCAACAACAACGCGTTCCAGGACGCGCTGGTCACGCACGCCGGCTACCAGTACGCCGCCTGGTACACGGCCGGCCGCAACGCCGTGGTCGCGCGGCGGCCCCTCGACGGGGCGTGGGAGAAGGCGGTGCTGCCGCACCGGCTCGGCACCGACGACTCGCACAACGTGATCTCGCTGGGCGTCTCGCCCGCGGACGGCACGCTGCACGTCGCGATGGACACCCACGACTCGCGGCTGTTCTACACGCGCTCGGTGGCCGGCCTGGTCTCGCAGCCGGCCGCGCACCGCTGGTCGCCGTCGGTCTTCGGCGCGGTGCAGCGGACCCTCGGCGGCGTGGAGCTGGGCGACATGACGTACCCGCAGTTCGTGGTCACGCCCGAGGGCGCGCTCCAGTTCAGCTACCGCACGGGCCGGTCGGGCAACGGCGTCAACGAGCTGGCCGAGTACACCGGCGGCACGTGGCGCGCGCTCGGCGCGTGGACCTCGGCCACCGGCGACTACACCGGCCCGAACGGCGTGGTGTCCAGGACTCGCAACGCCTACCTGCACGGCCTGACCTACGACCGGCGCGGCCGGCTGCACGCGGCGTTCACCTGGCGCGAGGGCAACGCGGGCGTGCTGTGCCACCCCGGCGGCCTCACCAACCACGACACGGGCTACGTCCACAGCGACGACCGCGGCCGGACGTGGCGCAACGCGGCCGGGACCGTCGTCGGCACCACCGGCGGGACCCGCGTGTCGGTCGCCTCGCCGGGCCTGGTGGCCGACCCGCTCGACCCGGACCACGGCCTGATGAACCAGGAGGGCCAGGCGGCCGACTCCACCGGCGCGCCGCACGTGGTGATCAGCTACGTGCCCGGCCGGTTCACCCAGTGCGTGTCGGACTACAGCGCCCAGCGCGCCCGGTACGGCCGCACCTTCCACGTCACCCGCGGCCCGACCGGCGCGTGGACGAAGCGCGAGGTCCCGGTGCCGCCGGGCAGCACGCAGCGCACGAAGCTGGTGTTCGACCGGGCGGACAACGCCTACCTGGTGATGCCGCGCGGCCGGATCGTGTCGGCGAGCAGGGCGAGCGGCTGGACCGACTGGGCCCTGGTGTTCGACCGCCCGTCGATGAACGCCTTCGGCGAGGTGAACGTGGACGTCTCCCGGCTCGCCGCGGACGGCGTGCTGTCGGTCCAGTACCAGCAGCGCTCCAGCGGCACGACCCCGTCGGCGATCCGCGTCGCGGACTTCCGGCTGGGGTGAGCGCGGTGCGCCCCGGGGGGCGGGCCGGTGTGGCGCGCCCTCAGTAGCCCAGGTAGCCGTTGCCCGAGGCGATGGAGACCAGGCCCGGGTGGTTGTGGAAGCCGCCGTAGCGCGCGTAGGTGTAGCGGACGCCCGCGATGATGTTGTCCACCGGGGCGTAGATGTCGTCGTAGCCCGCGAGCTTGTAGCTCTGGAACGTGGGGTCGATGCACTGCATCAGGCCCTTGGACGGCGTGCCGCGCACGGCGTTGGAGTCCCAGGTGTTGACGGCGTTCGGGTTGCCGCCGGACTCCTTGATGATGATCGTGTAGATCTCGTCGACGCTGCTCTCGTCGATCCGGGTGCCGTTGGCGGCCAGGATGCCGATGGCCTCCTTGATCCAGCCCTCGACCTGGCGCTGCTTCGGGGGCTTGGCGGCCTCGATGGCGTCCTTGCGGGCCTGCTCCTCGGCGGCCTGCCGAGCGGTCCAGCCGTCCTGCGCGACGCCGCTGGCCTGGTTGAACGTGTTCAACGCGGTCAGGTAGTCCTGGCGGATGATCCGGGCGGTCTCCGAGCCCAGGTCGATCGAGTGCACGGTGGCGGCCTTGCCGGTGTACGTCAGCTGCTTCTGCTCGGGCACGCCGCCCAGGTCCGCACCGCCCGCGACGGGGTTGAACGTGCCGGTGGTCACCGCGTGGGCCGCGGCTCCCGCGCCGGAGAGGACGCCCACGGCCACGGCGACGCCGGCGAGGCGCTTCGGGAGGACCCGTTCCGCCTCGGCCCGGTGCGCGCCCTGGTAGCCGGGCGGCGGCGGGGGGACCTGGAACATGGCGGTCTGCCCACTGCTGTCGTTCTTATGTCGAGCGTGCCGAGCCAACGGTGCAGCCTCCTGCGTCGGGGAATTCCGCACCGGACCCGGCGGGGGAACCAGGTGGTCACGTGCGCGTCGGGGGAGTCGCGCCGTGTCCGTTCGGTGATGGAACCGTGATCTGCGGCCGGAAACGTAACCGCTCGTGATTTGCCGGGGCAAGGATGAGACCGGTGCGCGTGACCGGGGTCACGTTTTTTCGTCACACTGGTTACCGTGTGTCGCATTGACGGCCACACGGTGTCTCAGAAGGGTGACGGCACTGTCGGAGACGTGCGGTGCGGTGTTCGGTTGCGCGGGTGTCTCGTGTGATCCGTGCCATACCCTCCGCGGGCGCCCCCCGCCGGTCCTCGTCCCGAAGTCCGTACCAGTGCGGCGACGTGGGCCGATACCACCCGAACCGGACCGCGTGAACCCCTGTTCCCCCTACAGTCGGGGGGACCGGCGGGGCACGCCGGGGGGACCGTCCACGAGGAGTCAGGTGGTCGAGCGATTATCGTCCGTCGAGGTCATCGACGAACTGGTCAAGCTGTTGCAGGACCTCACCGAGCGCCCGAGGTTCGGCGAGCTGCCGGGCCGCAGGTCCGGCGCACGGGCGGGCGGCGACCGGGGCATCCCGCTGGTCTGCCTGGTCCGCGGCCCCGAGTCGGCCGGCCTGCTGGGCGCCCTGCGCGCCCACCTGCGCGGCGCGCACCCCGGTCGAGTACCGCACGCGCTGCACCGGTTCGAGGACGCCGCCGACGCGCCCGCCGGGCCGGGCCGGGGCGCCGGGTCCGAGGCCCGCACCCTGGAAGCCGTCGGCGCGATCCTGGTGTCCGTGGCGCGCGAGCTGTCCTCCGGCGTCAACGGCCGCTACGGCCGCCACGAGTTCCGCCGCCTCGAACTCGTCTACTGGCTGATGAACCAGCGGGTGGACGGCGCGGACCCGGAGTCGGCGGCCACCCTGCTCACCCGGCTGCGCGAGCGCGACCTGCGCCGGCGCAGCGGTGACGACCTGATGCCGCGCGACGTGCTGGACAGCGCCACCGAGACCGCGCCCTGGTGGGTGCGGCTGGTGCTGCGGCTCGTGCCGTCGTTCCTGTTCCGGGCGAAGCTGCGCGGCGTCGTGCCGGGCAGCGAGTACCGGTGGCTGCTGCGCCAGCCCTACCTCGCCCCGCACGACCCCGGCACGTTCATCGGGTTCGCCGAACGCCTCACCTCGGGCCTGCTGCCCGGCCGCAGCGCCGAACCGCGCGAGGACACCGGCCAACTGGCCAAGCTGCTCGTCAACGCCTTCCTGGAGGACGTGCGCCGCTCCTACCGGCGGTCGCTGTGGCGCATCCGCTCGGCCCGCCGCACCGTGTACCCGGTGGTGCTGCTCGACGGCATCCGCCGCGACAACGGCGGCTACGCCGTGCTCAAGCTCATCAACGACGTCCGCAACGACACCGGCGCGTTCGACCCGCTCGTCATCATCAGCGGCAGCGAGAAGGTGCCGCCGGACGCGGAGAACGCCGCCGAGCGGGAACCGGTGCCCGTCGACCAGGCGAGCCACGCCTACGAGACGTGGGCGCGCAAGCTCGCCACCGACAGCCGCGCCCGCCGCCCCACGGCGTGGTTCCTGCCGCTGCGGGTCCCCCCGGTGCCGATCGTGCCGGGCGAGGTGCCGCCGACGGCGACGCTGTCCGTGCGCCCGGCCCCGGTGTGGTCGCGCACGTCGGTGCTCGCGGTGGTCGTGGTGCTGCTGCTCGCCGCCGTGGGCGCGGTCGGCTACCGGCAGGTGAGCGGGATCGTCGCGGAGAACGACGGCTGGCGGTACCGGCACTGCGGGCTGGAGCGCGACAACCCCGACGCGCACACCCTGGAGCGGCTCGGCGACGACTGCGTGGGCGTCACCACCGGCCTGCTGCCGCTGTTCGGGACGGGCGACCCCGCCGACCTGGCGCGGTTCGACAAGGCGCAGCAGCGGCTCGTCGACCAGAACCGCAAGGTCCTGGAAGCGCACGAGCGCGACCCCGAGCGGCCGTACGCGACCGTCGTGTACGTCTCCGCGATGAGCACCGCCCGCGACGCCCTGGCCAGCAACACCGCGCGGCTGATGGGCGTGGCGGCGCGGCAGGCGCAGCTGCTGGAGCGCACCGGCCCCGACGAGCCGCTGGTCCGGGTGCTGTTCGGCAACGCGGGCGCGAACATGCAGCACGGCGAGGTGGTCGCGAGGACGCTGGGGTCGATGCTGGAGCGCGACAAGAGCATCATCGGCGTGCTCGGCATGGCGCTCAGCCGCAAGACGACCAGGGAGACCATCACCAAGCTCGGCGAGGTCGGCCTGCCGGTGGTCGCGGCGACCCTGTCCGACGACCACATGCGCACCGCGTCCCGGATGTACTTCCAGGTCTCGCCGAACAACGACCGCCAGGCGCGGGTCGTCGCGCGGTACGTGCGGTCCGCGTACCCGGACAAGCGCGGCGTGGTCGTGGTGCACTCCAACGACGAGGAGGACTCGTACGCGAGCAACCTCCGGGAGGACCTGGTGCTCCGGTTCACCGAGCAGGGCGGCCGGGTGCGCGAGGAGCCGTACCGGCCCGCGACCGGCAACGAGGGCTCGGACGCCCGCCGGCTCGGCCAGCAGCTGTGCGGGGTGGCCGAGGACGAGGTGGTGTTCTTCGCGGGCCGCCCGGCGGACTTCGGCAAGCTCATGGACGGGGTGAGCGCGGGTTGCAAGGACCGGCCGCCGGTGCTGCTGGCGGGCGACGACATCGCCCGGTACGCCGCCGACCGGACGTTGCGCAACCAGCACCCCGAGATCCCGTACGACTACGTGTCGTTCGCGATCGGCTCACCGGGCTGCGTCGCGGCCACCGCCATGCACCAGACGCTGCGCGCGGTGTTCGAGGAGGAGTGCGCGGGCGACGCGAACCCGTCGCTGGACGGCCACGCGGCGCTCACCTACGACGCCCTCTACCTGTTCGTGCACGCGATGACGAAGCTCGGCCCGATCCCCGTGTCGCCGGGGCACGTGTGGAAGGAGATCGGCGACATCCGCGGCGACCAGGCGCTGTCGGGGGAGAGCGGCGTCCTCGACTTCGAGGACGGCCAGGTGCCGACGGAGAAGTTCATCGCGGTGCTCCGCGTGGCGGACGGGGCCTCACCGCTGGTGGTCGCCTCGTGCGGCCGGTACTCGGAGCGCAAGGACGTGGACGTGCGCCGGGCCGGGTGGTGCCCCGACGGAGGCCGCTGAGGGGGAGGCCGCTGAGGGGGAGGCCGCTGAGGGGAGGCCGCTGAGGGGGAGGCGGGGTTCGTCGTACCTCCGCCGGCTCGGCCGGCCTGACGCGCGCGCCGCCCCGCGCTGATCGCGGCGCACGTCGGGGACCGGTGGTCGTAGATTGGTGCCGTGAGCGCGACGGGCAGCGGCCAGCAGCCGCGGGTGGTTTCGGGCAGGCAGTCGGAGCTGCTCGGGCTGCTCCGCGACGAGGGTGCGATGTCGCGCGTGGCGCTGGGTGAGCGGTTGGAGCTGCCCCGGGCCAAGCTGACCGCCGAGCTGGCGCGACTGGTCGACGTCGGGCTGGTGCAGGTCGGCGGTCCGGCCGCGTCCCGGGGCGGGCGGCGCTCGACGCTCGTGCACCTGGCCGACGACCTGCGCGTGCTGGGCGTGGACGTGGGCGCGACCTCGGTGACGGTCGCGGTGACCGACGGCCGGTGCGAGGTGCTGGAGAGCCGCAGCGAGGAGTGCGACGTGCGCGGCGGCCCGGCGCAGGTGCTCAGCCGCGTCGCCGAGCTGGCCGACGTCGTCTACGCCAAGGCGGCCGGCACGCTCATCGGCGCCGGCATCGGCCTGCCGGGCCCGGTGAGCTTCCGCGACGGCATGCCGGTCGCGCCGCCGATCATGCCCGGTTGGGACCGCTACCCGGTGCGCGACGAGCTGGCCGGCCGCTGGGGCTGCCCGGTGACGGTGGACAACGACGTGAACGCGATGGCGCTGGGCGAGCGGCACGCGGGCGTGGCCCGGTCGTTGGAGGACCTGATCTTCGTCAAGGTCGGCACCGGCATCGGCTGCGGCATCGTGCTGGGCGGCAAGGTGTACCGGGGCGTGGCCGGCACGGCGGGCGACATCGGGCACATCAGGCTGGACGACTTCGGGCCGGCGTGCGCGTGCGGCGAAGTCGGGTGCCTGGAGGCGTACTTCGGCGGCGCGGCGCTGGCCCGGGACGCCACGACCCTGGCGCGCAGCGGGCGGTCGGTGGCGCTGGCGGGCGCCCTGCACGACAAGGGCGCGCTGACCGCCGAGGACGTCGGCACCGCCGCCGCGGCCGGCGACTTCGCCGCCGCCAACCTGGTCCGCGAGGGCGGGCGCCGGCTCGGCCACGTGGTGGCGTCGCTGGTCAGCTTCCTCAACCCCGGCATGGTCGTCATCGGCGGCGGCGTGTCGAGGCTGGGCCACTCGCTGCTCGCGGAGGTCCGCAGCGCCGTCTACCGCCGCTCCCTGCCCCTGGCGACCGGCAACCTGCCGATCGTGCTGTCGGAGCTGGGCGAGCTGGCCGGCGTGACCGGCGCCGCGTGGTCCGCTACGGACCGCGCCTTCTCCCCGGTGGGCTGATACCCACCAGAGGTCCGAGGTCTGTCGTGCGAACACGTCGCGGCGGGCCGCTCAGCCCTGCCTCCACCACGCGGGAGCGCTCTCACGATTCGGGCAGTGCTCCGATCGCCTCTTCTGTCAGTTCCGTACCGACTTTTGCAACGAATCGACAAAAGTGAGCAGAAGTTCTTGTCAGCGTGCCCGGTTCACTGTCAGGATTCGCCGCAACTCACGGGTGAACGTGAGCTGGACCACCTCCTTTGACCAACCCCTCACCGAAGTGGGAGCCCCGATGCACGCGCAGCCCGAGGCACGGCGCGAGGCGAACCTCGCCCTCCTCCTGCGCACGCTCCGGTCCAGCGGGCCGCTCTCCCGCGCCCAGCTCGCCGCGAGATCGGGTCTTTCCAAGGCGACCGTGTCCCCGCTCCTGACGAAGCTGGAGCACCGCGGCCTCATCGAGACCGCCGGCACCACGACCACCCAGGGCCGGCCCGGCCGGCTCGTGCGGCTGCGCCGCGGCGCGGTGTGCGGGATCGGGCTCGACGTCCACCCCGGCCGGCTCGGCGCGACCGTCACCGACCTGACCGGCGAACTCCACCTGCGCCGCCACGCGACCTGCGACACCACCTCGCCCGACCACGTGCTCGACCGGCTCGCCGACCTGACCCGCACCGCGCTGCGCGACGTCCCCGAGGCCGGCTGGGTCGGCGTCACGGTGGCCGTCCCGGGTCGGGCCGACCCCGCCACCGGCACCGCCACGGCGGTCCGGCTGCGCTGGCGCGGGGTGGCCGTGCTCGACGGGCTCGCCGCCCGCACCGGCCTGCCGCTGGCCAGGTTGGACGTCGACAACGAGGCCAACCTGGCGGCGTTCGCCGAGCACGACGCCGACCCGGTGGACGACCTGGTCTACCTCGGCGGCGGCCGGGACGTGCACGCCGGCGTCATCGCGGGCGGGAGGCTGGTCCGGGGCGCGGCGAACCGCGCGGGCGACGTCGGGCACATGGTCCTCGACCCCCTCGGCGCGCCGTGCGGCTGCGGCAAGCGCGGCTGCTGGGAGACCCAGGTCGGCCTGGACGCGTTCCTGCACGCCGCGGCACCCCGCCACGACCAGGTGCACAACCCGCACCTCCCGCCCGGCGAGCGGATGACGATCCTGCGGACCCGCGCCGAACGCGGCGAGCCGCGCACCCTCGACGCCCTGCACCGCACGGCCGCCGCCCTGGCCACCGGGCTCTCGGTCGTCGCGAGCCTGCTCAACCCGGAGCGCATCGTGCTGGGCGGCTACTTCGCCGCGCTCCAGGACTGGCTGGTGACCCCGCAGCCGTGGGGCGGCACCGCGATCACCGCCTCCGCGCTCGGGTTCACCGCGGGCGGGCGGGGCGCCGCCCTGGCCGCGCTGCGCCGCGTGCTGGACGACCCGACCGTCGTGCCCGTGAAGGAAGGAACCCCCGCATGACCCTGCTCAGGATGACGGGCATCGGCAAGAGCTTCCCCGGCGTGCGGGCCCTGGACGGCGTGGACCTGGAGGTCGCCGAGGGCGAGGTGCACTGCCTGCTCGGCCAGAACGGCGCGGGCAAGTCCACCCTGATCAAGGTCCTCGCCGGCGCGCACCAGCCCGACGAGGGCGAGATCACCTGGCACGGCGCGCGGACGGCCCTGCCGTCACCGGTCGCGGCGCTGCGCCTGGGCGTGGCCACCATGTACCAGGAGCTGGACCTGGTGCCGGGGATCTCGGTGGCGGAGAACGTGTTCCTCGGCCACGAACCGGCCCGCTTCGGCTTCAACCGGACGGGCACGGCGAAGAAGAAGGCCGCCGCCCTGATGGCCCGCCTGGGCCACCCCGAGATCGACCCGGACCGCGAGGTCGGCCTCCTCTCGGCCGCCGGGCAGCAGCTGGTGTCGATGGCCCGCGCCCTGGCGCACGACGCGCGGCTCATCGTGATGGACGAGCCGACCGCCGCGCTGGCCGCCGACGAGGTGGACAACCTGTTCCGCATCGTCGCCGAGCTGACCCGCGACGGCGTCGCCGTCCTCTACATCTCGCACCGCCTGGAGGAGATCCGCCGCATCGGCAACCGGGTCACCGTCCTCAAGGACGGCCGCACGGTCGCCGCGAACCTGCCCGCCGTCACGCCCACCGCCGAGCTGGTCGACCTGATGTCCGGCCGCAAGGTCGACACGGTCTTCCCGCACCGCGACGCGTCCACCGTGGACACCGGCCGCGAGGTGCTGGCGGTGCGCGGGCTCGGCCGGGCGGGCGAGTTCCACGACGTCACGTTCAGCGTGCACGCGGGCGAGGTGCTCGGCATCGCCGGCCTGGTGGGCGCGGGGCGCAGCGAGATCCTGGAGACCGTGTTCGGCGCGCGCAAGCCCGACGCGGGCACGGTGGAGGTCGACGGCGTGCCCATCCGCACGGGCAGCGTGCCCGCCGCGGTGAAGGCGGGCATCGGCCTGGCCCCGGAGGAGCGCAAGGCCCAGGGCCTGCTGCTGGACCTGTCCGTGGCGCACAACGTGACGCTGTCGAGCCTGCCCGCCTACAGCCGGGCCGGGTTCGTCGACCGGGCCCGGGAGCTGCGCGACTCCCGCGCCACCCTGGAGCGCCTGGACCTGCGCCCCGCCGACCCCCGGCGACTGGTCGCCGAGTTCTCCGGCGGCAACCAGCAGAAGGCGGTGGTGGCGCGCTGGCTGGTGCGCGGCTGCCGCGTGCTGCTGCTCGACGAGCCGACCCGCGGCGTGGACGTGGGCGCGCGCGCCGAGCTGTACCGGGTGATCCACGAGCTGGCCGCGTCCGGCGTGGCCGTCGTGCTGGTCTCCAGCGAGGTCGCCGAGGTGCTGGGCCTCGCCGACCGGGTGCTCGTGCTGCGGGACGGCGAGGTCGTCGCCGACCGCCCGGCCGCCGAACTGACCGAATCCGCCGTGCTCGACATCGTGATGGCCGGCAGCGCCCTCGTCGAGGGCGCCGCGACCGAGGAGGCCCTGTGACCGAAGTGCGGGTCCTCGACCCGAAATCCGCCCCGCCCCAGGACCCGCCGAAGCACCGGCGGAACCTCGACCTGCGGCTCACCGGCCTGCTGGGCGTGCTGGTGGTGCTGTGCATCGTCGGCTACGCCACCCGGCCCGACGCGTTCCTCACCGAGGCCAACATCTCCACCATGCTGCGGCTGGCCGCCGCGATCGGCGTGGTCAGCGTCGGCATGACGTTCGTGATCATCAGCGGCGGCATCGACCTGTCCGTCGGGTCGATCGTGGCCCTGTCGAGCGTGTGGATGACGACCGTGGCCACCCAGTCCTACGGCCCGGTGGTGATGGTGCTGTGCGCGCTGCTCGTCGGCCTGGGCTGCGGCCTGGTCAACGGCGTGCTCATCTCCTACGGCAGGATCGTGCCGTTCATCGCCACCCTCGCCATGTACGCCTCGGCGAAGGGCCTGGCCGAACGGCTCTCCGGCCGCCGCACGCAGGTGATCACGGAGACCGGGTTCAGCACCTTCTTCCGGGGTGACGTCCTCGGCATCCCGGTGCTGATCTGGCTGCTGGCCGCGGTGTTCGCGATCGGCTGGGTCGTGCTCAACCGCACCACGTTCGGCCGCCGCACGTTCGCCGTGGGCGGCAACGCCGAAGCCGCCCGCCTGGCCGGCATCGACGTGAAGCGGCACACCGCGCTGGTCTACGGCATCGCGGGCCTGTGCTGCGGCATCGCCGCCCTGATGGTCGTCGCCCGCACCACGTCCGGCGCGTCCACCAACGGCATGTTCTACGAGCTGGACGCCATCGCCGCGGTCGTCATCGGCGGCACGCTGCTCACCGGCGGCCGGGGTTCGCTGATCGGCACGCTGATCGGCGTCCTCATCTTCACCGTGGTGGGCAACATCTTCACCCAGAACAACCTCGACACCGACATCCAGAACATCGCGAAGGGCGTGATCATCGTCGCCGCGGTGCTCCTCCAGCGCACCACCAGCGCCCGCCGCCGCGCGAACGCCACGTGAGCCGTCCGGAAACCCCCGAACCCACCCGACCAACGACGCCCGGGAGTACCTCCATGCCTTCACTCGACCGCCGCCGCTTCCTGTGGGGCACCACCGCCGTCGGCACCGCGGCACTGCTCGCCGGCTGCACCTCCAACGAGTCCGGCAACACCGCGCCCAACGCCGTCGCGGGCAGCTCGGGCGAGAACAGCCAGCCCGGCAAGATGGTCACCATCGGCTTCTCCGCGCCCGCCGCCGACCACGGCTGGATGGCCGCCATGACGAAGAACGCGAAGGCGCAGGCCGACCGGTTCTCCGACGTGACGTTCAAGGCCACCGAGGGCACCAACGACGTCAACCAGCAGATCAGCCAGGTCGAGACGCTGATCAACGACAAGGTCGACGTGCTCGTCGTGCTGCCGTTCGACGGCAAGGCGCTCACCGAGGTCGGCCGCCAGGCGATGGACGCGGGCATCCCGGTCATCAACCTCGACCGCGTCTTCGACACCCCGCTCGCCTACCGGACGTGGATCGGCGGCGACAACTACCGCATGGGCGTCAACGCGGGCGAGTTCATCGCCTCGCAGCTGAAGGCCAAGGGCGTGTCCGACCCGATCATCGGCGAGGTCGCGGGCATCGACTCGCTGCCGCTGACCCAGGAGCGCAGCAAGGGCTTCGGCGACGCCCTCGCCCGCGCCGGCTTCAAGGTCGGCCCGCGCGTCTCGGCGTCGTTCACCTCCGAGTCCGGCGAGCAGCAGACCGCCAACCTGCTCCAGTCGGCGAGCAGGCTCGACGCGCTGTGGAACCACGACGACGACCAGGGCATCGGCGTCATGGCCGCCATCGACAGCGCGAGCCGCACCGAGTTCATCATGGTCGGCGGCGCGGGCTCGCGGAACATGATGGACCTGATCAAGGCCGACAGCGGCGTCATGAAGGCGACCGTGCTCTACAGCCCGTCGATGGCCTCCTCGGGGATCGCGCTGGCCCGCCTGCTGGGGCAGACCAAGGGCATCGGCGACCTGGCCGAGCACGACATCCCCGCCTCGATCACGACCTACTCCGCCGTCGTGACGAAGGAGAACGTCGACCAGTACCTGGACGTCGGCTTCGACTCCTGACGTCGGACACCACCGCTCGCTCGAAAGGCTGCTGATGACGGAAGAGATCGGCGTGGGCATGGTCGGCCACGCGTTCATGGGCGCGGTGCACTCGCACGCCTGGCGAAGCGTCCACCGGTTCTTCGACGTGCCGCTCACGCCCCGGCTCGCCGCCCTCGGTGGACGTGACGCGGTGCGTGCCAAGGAGGCGGCCGACAAGTACGGCTGGGCCGCCGTGGAGACCGACTGGCGCGCGCTGGTCGCCCGGGACGACGTGCAGCTGGTGGACGTGTGCACGCCGGGCGACACGCACGCCGAGATCGCGCTGGCCGCGCTGGCCGCCGGCAAGCACGTGCTGTGCGAGAAGCCGCTGGCCAACTCCGTCGCCGAGGCCGAGGAGATGGCGGCGGCGGCGTCGGCGGCGGCCGAGCGCGGCGTGCGCTCGATGGTGGCGTTCAACTACCGGCGGGTGCCGGCGCTCGCGCTGGCCCGCAGGCTGGTGGCCGAGGGTCGCATCGGCGACGTGCGGCACGTGCGCGCGGTGTACCTCCAGGACTGGCTGTCCGACCCCGAGTCGCCGATGACGTGGCGGCTGCGGCGGGAGAAGGCCGGCTCGGGCGCGCTGGGCGACCTCGGCGCGCACATCGTGGACGCCGCGCAGTTCGTCACCGGCGGCCTGATCACCGGGGTCAGCGCGACGACGGAGACGTTCGTCAAGGAGCGCCCGGACGGCGCGGGCGGGCGCGACGAGGTGACCGTGGACGACGCCGCGGTCTTCCTGGCGCGCTTCGACTCCGGGGCGCTGGGCACGTTCGAGGCGACCCGCTTCGCGCTGGGCCGCAAGAACGCCATGCGGCTGGAGGTCAACGGTTCGCGGGGCAGCCTCGCGTTCGACTTCGAGTCGATGAACGAGCTGTCGGTGTTCTCGTCGGACGACGGCCCGGAGTCCGGCTTCCGCCGCGTGCTCGTCACCGAGGCCGACCACCCCTACGTGGGCGCGTGGTGGCCGCCGGGCCACCTCCTGGGCTACGAGCACACGTTCACCCACGAGGTGGCAGACCTGCTCACCGCCATCAGCGAGGGCGTCGACCCCGCGCCGAGCTTCGCGGACGGCCTGCGGGTGCAGCGCGTGCTGGCGGCGGTGGAGGACAGTGCGGGCCACGGGTCCGCGTGGACCACGATCGGAGACACCCGATGAGCCGTCCGGTCACGCTGTACACCGGCCAGTGGGCCGACCTGCCGTTCGAGGAGGTGTGCCGGCTCGCCGCCGGGTGGGGCTACGACGGGCTGGAGATCGCCTGCTCCGGCGACCACTTCGAGGTGGACGAGGCACTCGCGGACGACGACTACGTGCCCGCGAAGCGCGAGGTGCTCCGGAAGCACGGCCTGGAGGTGTGGACGATCTCCAACCACCTCGTCGGCCAGGCCGTGTGCGACGACCCGATCGACTTCCGCCACCAGGCCATCCTGCCCGCGCGGATCTGGGGCGACGGCGAACCCGAGGGCGTGCGGCGGCGTGCCGCCGCCGAGATGGCGGACACCGCGCGTGCGGCGGCGAAGCTCGGGGTGGACACCGTCGTCGGCTTCACCGGGTCGAAGACGTGGAAGTACGTGGCGATGTTCCCGCCCGTGCCGCAGGCCGTGATCGACGAGGGCTACACCGACTTCGCCGAGCGCTGGAACCCCATCCTCGACGTGTTCGACGAGGTCGGCGTCCGGTTCGCGCACGAGGTGCACCCGTCCGAGATCGCCTACGACTACTGGACGACGAAGAAGGCGCTGGAGGCGGTCGGCAACCGGCCCGCGTTCGGCCTGAACTGGGACCCGTCGCACTTCGTCTGGCAGGACCTGGACCCGGTCGGCTTCATCCTCGACTTCGCCGACCGGATCTACCACGTCGACTGCAAGGACACGAAGAAGCGCTTCGACGGCCGCAACGGCCGCCTCTCGTCCCACCTGGCGTGGGCCGACCCGCGTCGCGGCTGGGACTTCGTCTCGACCGGCCACGGCGACGTGCCGTGGGAGGAGTCGTTCCGCGCGCTGAACGCGATCGGCTACACGGGTCCGATCTCGGTGGAGTGGGAGGACGCCGGCATGGACCGGTTGAGGGGCGCGGAGGAAGCGGTCGACTTCATCCGCAAGCACCTGTTCGACCCGCCCGCGACCTCCTTCGACGCGGCGTTCAGCGCAGAGCGCTGAGCACGCGCGCCCACCGGACCACCGCCCGGTCCGGTGGGCGCGGCCGTGCCCACGTGGCGCGGTCGGGGCGCAGGGGACCGGGTCGGCTGTCGGTCGTTCGACCGGCAGCCCGCGGACGCGCCCGCGGGTACCTTGCGGCCGAACCACAGCACACCCAGGGGGAGCACCATGACGACCACCCGCCGCGTCCTCACCGGGCTGGCCACCGCAGGTCTGCTCGTCTCGGTCCTCGGGGCGGGTTCCGCCACCGCCGCGACCAAGGGCAAGATCTACATCTCCAACAACTGCGGCAGGGCGGTCTCCACCACGATCCACCGCACCGACGGCTCGATGATCGCGGGCACCGCGGCCGCCCCGGCGGGCAGCTACTACGGCTACCCGGTCCACCCCGGGACCTACCAGGTCCGCGTGCCCGCCGGCGTCCGGAACGTGCAGATCCTCGACCTCGGCTCCAGGGCCCACTCGGCCGTCGTCAGGGCCTGCTGACCCCTGCCGGGGGGCGCTCCGGGCCGGCCGGCCCGGAGCGGCTCACCACGCGGCGCCGGGGTACTCCGCGTGCACGTCACCGTCGAACAGCCGCCAGTAGAAGGCGTTCACCCTCGCCGCGACGGGCGCGTGCCGGGTCAGGATCGCGGCCACGTGCGGGGGCACGTCGTCCGGCACGCCGTCGGTCGCGCACCGGAGCACGTACTCGTCGCGCGCGGCGGGGACGCGCTCCGCCGGCACCCCGCACACCGCGGTCACCAGCCAGTTGACGAGGCGCGTGGCGGCGTAGTCGACGTCGTGGCCGGCGTTGCGGCGGACGAAGTCGCGTTCGGCGGCCGACAGGTCGAAGTCCGGCGACGTGGCCAGCCCGAAGTCGGTGAGGAAGACCCGCCCACCGTCGGTGCGCATGTTGCCGAGGTGCCCGTCCATGTGCAGCAGCCGCCGGTCGCGCAGGAAGGTCGTGATCCGCAGCAACTGCCGCTCGACCTCCTCGGCCCGGCCGGCCGGGTCCTCGTCCAGCAGGACGGACACCGGGTGCGCGACGTGCTCGAAGAACAGCACGAGGCTCGCCGGTGCGCGGGCCAGCGCCTCCAGGCGGGCGCGCACGGCCGGGCTGCCGTCCAGCGCGGCGACCACCGCCTCCGCGTCGGCGTGCTCGGCCGCGACGGGCGGCCGGCCGGGCAGCACCCGCCAGTGGTGCAGCAGCGGGAACGCGTCGGCGTCGCCGGACAGGACCGCGTCGGTGACGATCCGGTTCGCGGCCAGTTCGCGCCAGGCGTTGAACCCCGGGCTGACGACGCCGTACTGGCAGAACGTCGGCAGGTCGAACAGGTTCGCCGTCGAGCGCGGGTGGGCGAGTTCCCGGTCGGTCAGCGGGACGCGCTTGGCGAACACCGGCGTGCCGTCGACGTCGAGCACCGCCGTGCCGCCGCCCACGCCCGCGGTCACGCGCCCGCCCTCCAGGAGCGCGGCGAGGTCGGCGTCGTCCCACGACGCGAGCAGCGCCGAGAGCCTCCGGTGGTGGGCACGCCTGGTGGCCGTCATCGGCCCAGCATGCCGGCGGCGGCCGGTCCCTTGACCGGTCCAGCCCGCGCACCTAGGGTCGAAACGATCGCTGTTGTCGCGAAAATTTCGGGGGTCCTTCGGTGCGCCACCCCAACCCGATCCTGCCCGGCTGCCACCCGGACCCGTCGATCTGCCGCGTCGGCGACGACTACTACCTGGTCACGTCGACCTTCGCGTACTTCCCCGGCCTGCCCGTGCACCACAGCCGGGACCTGGTGTCGTGGCGGCTCGTCGGGCACGTGCTCGACCGCCCCTCCCAGCTCCCCCTGCACGGCATCGGCCCCTCCAAGGGCCTCTACGCGCCGACCATCCGCCACCACGACGGCGTCTTCCACGTCGTCTGCACGCTCGTCGACGGCCACGGCCCGAGCGGCAACTTCCTGGTCACCGCCACCGACCCGGCCGGACCGTGGTCCGAACCGCGGTGGCTCGACGTGGACGGCTTCGACCCGTCGCTGTTCTTCGACGACGACGGCCGCACGTGGCTGCACGGCTGCCGCGAGGTCCCGTCGGACCGACGCGGGCGGACCGAGGTGTGGCTGCGCGAGCTGCGCGACGGGGGACTCGGCCCCGAAACCGTGATCTGGACGGGTTCCACGCCCGACGCGGTATGGGCCGAGGGACCCCACCTGTACAAGGTGGATGGTCACTACGTGCTGGTGTGCGCCGAGGGCGGCACGGACGTCGACCACGCCGTCGTGGCCGCCCGGTCCCGCTCGATCACCGGCCCGTACGAGGGGCACCCGCGCAACCCCGTGCTCACGCACCGGGAGCACGGCCGCGACCACCCGATCACCGGCACAGGCCACGCCGACCTCGTCACCACCCCCGACGGCGACTGGTGGGCCGTGCTGCTGGCCATGCGCCCCTACGGCGGCTACTTCTACAACCTCGGGCGCGAGACGTTCCTCGCGCCCGTGCGGTGGGTGGACGGCTGGCCGGAGATGGACCCGGTGGAGGAGACCGTCGAGGCGCCCGCCCTGGAACCGCACCCGTGGCCGGACGTCCCCGCGCGCGACGACTTCGACGCGGGCGCCCTGGACCCGTCCTGGTTCGCGCTGCGCACGCCCGACGAGCCGTTCTGGTCGTTCGACCGCCCCGGCCACCTGCGCCTGCCGCTGAGGCCGGAGCAGGTGACCGACCTGGTCACGCCGAGCCTGGTGTGCAAGCCCCAGCGGCACCGCGACTTCGCGTTCGAGTGCGCCCTGGACTTCGAGCCCGGCGCGGCGCACGAGTCGGCCGGCCTGGTCGTGCTCCAGGACAACGACAACCACCTGCGCCTCACCCGCGACGGCGACGTGCTGCACCTCGTGCGACGCCTGAAGGGCGTCGACGAGGTGCTGGCGACGACCCCCGTCACCGGGCCGCTGCTGTGGCTGGCCTTCCACGCCCGGGGCCAGGACCACCAGGCCCGGTACGCCACCGGACCCGATGCCTGGCGCGATCTCGGCGACCCGGTCGACGGGCGTCCGCTGAGCACGCCGGTGACGGGTGGTTTCACGGGTGTGCACCTGGGGCTCTACGCGAGCGCCAACGGCCGGGAGAGCACGGCGGTCGCCGACTTCGACTGGGCCGAGTACCGCGAACTCAGGTGACCGCGACCCTTGCACCGGTGGGAATGGCGCCGGGGCGTCGCGGCAGGCGGTGCCTGGCTTCTCGTCCGGGCGAGTCCGGTGATGGGGGAGGCCGGCCGGTCACGTCGCCTCATCCCGTGCCGGGGAACCGGCAGGTTTGTCGCGGGTGTCGGCGAGCCGGGCGAACGTGGTGGTGATCTGCTCCCGGTGGAAGGTGGCGAGGCCATCGGGCGATCGGGTGGTCACCTGGTCGGGGTCCATGAACGCCACGTGCATGGCGGTCAGCGCCGCCACGCTCGCGGTGTAGGCCGGGTGGTCGCGTAGCAGTTGCTTGACGCAGGGAACGACCAGGATCGGCACGTCGGTGGCCAGTAGTTCGTTGAGCAGGCCGAGGGCGAGGTTGTCGCTGATGCCGTGCGCCCACTTGTTGATGGTGTTGAAGGTCGCCGGTGCGACGAGCAGCGCGTCGGCGCGGGGGAGCGGGTCGCGCTGTCCGGGCAGGCCGGGCTGGGATCTGACCGGTGTTCCCGTCCGGTCGGCCACGTCGTCGAGGTTCACCCATGAGGCTGCCGTGGGGGTGGCGATCACGCACACCCGCCAGTCGGCGGCGTGGAGGGACTCGATCAGCCGGTCGATGCCGAGGACGGGGGGTGCGGCTGTGACGACCAGGTAGACCGTGCGGCCGGTGCCGTTCATGCGAGCACGCCGATCCGCTGGGCCAGGCTGCGCAGGCCGGGTGTTCTCCTGTGCTGCTCGCGTGCCATGAGTTCCCGCACCAGCGTTCGTCCGGCCCGGTGCGTGCGCAGCAGTTGCGGGCGACGCGTTCGGTCTCCAGCAGGTGGATCACAGCCAGCGGGTCCTCGCCGGGTTGTGCGTGCGCCCAGGCGTTGTCCAGGTGGAACCGTCCGACCTTGATCCTCGACGTCGTCACCGCGCACCCCTGTACGTCGTCCCAGCGCGACGACGCGGAGACCTCCACAGGGCGACTCGGTTTCATCACACATACAGCGGCCGGTGCGGGTCGTTGATCGGGTGTCGGTGACGGGATGTCCGTCTCGTAGTTGCCGGATCATCCGGAAGGGTCTGCTTGGTGATCGGCTCTGGTGGTTATGAGGTAGACGGCCAGTGCGGTCAGTGACGGGCCGTCGGTGATGTGCCCGGCTGCGATCAGGTCGGGCAGGTCGGCTGTCGGGACCCACTCGACCCGACTGGCTTCGGCGGTATCGGGCGCACCCACCAGGGTCGCGGATGTGACCAGGTAGACGCGGTATCGCTGGGTGCTGATGCCGGTCATGGGGCTGTAAGTGACCAGGGGCGTGACCGTGTCGGATTGGTACCCGGTCTCTTCACGGACCTCGCGGACGACGGCGGTGACGGGGTCTTCGCCATCGTCGGACCAGCCTGCGGGGATTTCCCACCCCCAGGTGTCGGTGGTGAAGCGGTGTCGCCACAGCAGCAGGACACGGTCGTAATCGACTACCACCGCCCCGACGGAGGCACGGGGGAAGCGAAGGACGTGGTGCTCGAAGCGCGGACCGCCGGGAATTTCGACGTCGTCGAGGTCGACGTTGACCCACTCGGAGGCGTAGACCCTGTGGGTGCCCCGGACCATCCACTGTGCCGGACTCTCAGTCACGCGTCGCCTCCTGGAGCCGGGCGTCCAAGCCCCGCGTGTTCGCGGAGCCGGTGGAGCGGATTACGTGGACCCGGATGGCTTCCGCCCGGGTCAGGATGGGGTCGACCATGGTCTTGTCGGCCCAGTCCAGCGCGCTGATGGCCACCCGTGCCGCCTCGTCCGGTTCGTTGTCGTGGAGATGGCATTCCGCCAGATCCAGTGCGAGCAGTGCCCTGCCTTTGACGTCAGTGGCGGCGCGTCGTTCGAGCGCGGAACGCAGCAGCGGCGCGGCGTGTTCCGTCCGGCGCAGCAGGAGGTGGGTGGTGCCCGCCATGCCGTCCAGTCGGGCCGCGTCGAAGAAATCGGTTCCGGTGGGCGGGTCACTGATGGCCTGGGTGTGGTGGTGGGCGTCGTCGAGCGCCTTGAGACCGGCCTGCGTGTCGCCCAGCGCGGCCGTGGCCCGCGCCAGTAGGGCGCTGATCCACGCCCGGCGCCGCGGGCTGGACGCCGTGCCTTCGCGATCGGCGCGGACCAGCAACTCGACCGCTGCGCGGTGGTCACCCTTGAAGAACGGGCCGAGCGAGTGGACCGCGAGGACCCAGGCCGCGAGATCGGGGGACTCCGCTTCGCGGGCCGCCGACCCGGCCACGTCGAAGTACCGGCACGCGTCGTCGTGGCGGTTGAGGTCGAGGAGCAGGTGGCCTGCGACGCCCGTCAGCACTCCCAGCAAGACCGCCACACGACGGTGTACCTGCTGCGGCTGGGGATGTGCGAGCACGTCGTTGAGCCGAGTGATCTGGCCGGACACCGATGGCCACAGAACGCCCGGAGGGATAACCGGATACTGCTGGGCGTACCCGTAGGCGGCGCGTTCCATGTGATCCAGTGCTATGCCGTCGATGCCGGATCGTGTCAAGGCATCCGCCAGAACCCAGGGATCGACGTCCATCGAGAGCGGGGGAGACAGTACCTCCTGGGCCTGACCTGTTCTGGGGGATACCCGACGCTGTTTGCCGTGATTTGGGGAGTCGATTCCCGGCGGAGTCTTTCCTGCTCGCTTTTGCTCTCTTCCCGGAGTGTTACCAAAGCCCCCTCTGCGTCCAAGGCGCGGTCGATGGCCTTGACGATCTCCATGGAGGGGAGGTTGTGGTCGGCACGTTCGGCCAGTGAGACGTATTGCCTGGTGTAGCCGATCTTCTGGGCCAGTTGTGGTTGGCTGAGGCCGGCTTGGGTGCGGCGTCGGCGGATCTCGCGGGCGAGTCGGACACCGGCGGGTTCGGTGGTGTCGGGGTGTTCGTCGTCGCTCATGTCGCCTCCGCCCGCGCCAGGGGGGCAAATAGGGGGCAAATACCGCGTGTCGTGGTTTGCGTTGTTCCCTGATCGTACCGGTCGTGGTTGGAATGCGTGTGCACCGATTCCGGTGTTTCGAAAGGGGTGGATGGTGGATGCTGACCATGGCGGGGCGCGGGCCCGGTCGGGTGTGCGGTTGCTCGGTGACGTGGAAGTGGCGGGGTTGCGGTCGGAGTTGCGGGAGGTGGTGGAGTACCGGGAGTCGGGGTTGAGCCTGAACTGGATCGTCGGGTGCCCGTTGGACTGCGGGTACTGCGTGCGGCACCTGTTCGGCAACTTCGGCATGAAGGTGCCGCGTGCGCTGCTGCCGGACGAGGACGCGGTCCGGGCGCTGGTGGGACACCGGTTCTTCCGGCCGCACGTGACGCCGGTCCAGTTGCTCAACCGGGCGACCGACCCGATGCTGCCCGCGGTGAAGCCGCACCTGTTCCGCGTGCTGCGCCTGCTCGACGAGCAGGGTTGACCAACCACGTGCTGGTGATCACCCGGTGGCGGGTGGAGCCGGAGGACTGCGCGGTGCTGGACGCGTTGCGGAACCTGAGGGTGACCTTGTTGGTCACCCATTCGGGGATCGAGGACGAGCGGGTCGAGCCGGTGGACTCGGGCATCGCTGCACGATCGCTGGAGACGGCGTTCGCGCACGCGGAGCGGTTTCGGGTGGTGTTGTACTGGCGGCCGATCGTGCCCGGCCTCAACGACTCCGACGCCCACGTCGCACGCGGTCTGGAGTTGGGCCGGCACGCGCACGCGGCGGTGTTCACCGGCCTGTTCTACCGCGACGAGATCCGCGCCTACTACCGCGACCACGGCCTGCCGAACCCTACGAGGACCAGGCGCGGCGCAAGATCCTCCCCGAGGCGTTGGAGACCCGCATCCTGCTGGCCGCGGCCGGACGACCGGCGGGGGATGCGGTGTTGTTCCGCAAGACCTCCTGCGCGGTGGCCTACGCCCACCGGATGCCGGACTACAACGGGCACGTCGGCATCCGGGAACTGTGCGACATCTGTCCCGCAGCCCAACTGGACCGCTGCGACGCCGCGCGGACACCACCCGACCCGGGTGCGGTCGCGGCGATGGCGGCGGGGTTGGGCGGCAGGCTGGTCGCGGTCACCGACCGGGCCGTGGTCGTCGACGGCCTGGACGAGCGACACCGGTACTTCATGCAGCACGGGCTCGGGTTCCAGGTGCACGACGCGACCAAGCCCCACCACCCGCACCGGCACGGCCGCGCCGACCTCGGCTGGCCCACCACCCTGGAGGCGTCATGACCACCCCACCCACAACGCTGCCGGACGCTCTGCTCGGCCGTCCGCTGGTGGTGGTCGACGTCGAGGGCAACGGCGGACAACCGCCACGCATCGTGGAGATCGCCGTGCTCCCGGTCGACGACCGCCCGGTCACCGGGCGGGACCTGCGGACCTGGCTGGTGCGCCCCGCCGAGCCGATCACCGTCCACGCCCGCCGCGTCCACGGCATCGCCGACGAGGACGTCGAGGGCAGGCCGTTGTGGCACGGGGTGGCGGGGGAGGTGGCGCCGCTGCTGGAAGGCCGGACGTTGCTCGCGCACAATGCCACCACCGAGTACCGGGTCCTCGGCGCACACCTGCCCACGTGGCGACCGCCGATGGTGCTCGACACGCTGCGGTTGGCCCGTCACGTCTGGCCCGGCCTGCCCGGCTACGGCCTGGACACCCTCACCGCCCACGCCGCCCTGGACACCGCCGACGTCGCCGGGCGGCACCCGCACCGCGCCGGCTACGACACCTGGTGCGTCTGGCAACTGTTCCGGGCACTGCTCGCCGACAGCGGCCTGGACTGGGACGGCCTCGTGCGCGCCGCGGCGCTGAAGGACTTCCTGCCCGCCGACGAGCCGGAGGAGGGGCTGTGGTGACCTCGGAGGTCGAGAAGCCGGTCGTGGTGGCGGTGACGGGCACGCACTCCACCGGCAAGTCCACCTTCCTCGCCCGGCTGGCCCACGAGCTGCGCCGCGCGCACCTCCAGGTCTGCACGGTGGCGGACCTGGGGGAGCAGGCACAGCGGGTCGGGTTGCCGATCCTGCGCAACCACACCTGGGCCTCCACCCTGTGGATCATCACCCGGGGCATCAGCGACGAGCTGGAGGCGTGGCTGCACGGCGACGTCGTCCTGGTCGACCGCGCCGTCCCCGACGCCCTGGGCTACTACCGCGCCGCCCTCGCCGACCGGGGCGAACACCCCGACCCCGCGGTGCACGCCCGCCTGGAAGGCGTGGTCCGCGACCACAGCGTCCACTACGACCTGCTCTACCGCACCACCCTCGACCCCGACATCCCCCTGGGCACCGACAAGCACCGCGACCCCGACGCCGACTTCCGCCGCCTGGCCGACCACCACGTCGGACAAGTACTCCACGACCTGCGCCTGCCGCACCGGCTGCTGCCCGCCGACGGCCACGACCACGCCCTCGAAGACACCCTCGGCTTCGTCCTCGACCGACTCGCCCACACCACGGCGGCCCAGCCGTGACACCCGACGCCCGGCCGGCGCACACCCACACGCGCGACGGGACACCCCTCCGCCCGCTCGCGGGCGACCGATTCCGGCCCGCCTTACCGGCTCGTGTCACACCGAACCGGACCAGAGCCCGATCACCGCCGCCGACGACCGCGTCGCAGCACCCGAGCACAACCGAGGAACGTCCATGGACACCGATGAGAAGACCACGCCGCCGCGGCTGAGCACCGCTCGCAGCCGCGAACTCGGCGAAGAACTGCGCCGCATCCGCCACCGTGCCCGCCTGTCCTCCGCTGTCGTCGCCGAAAGCCTGGGCTGGTCGCTGGGCAAACTCAGCAAACTCGAAACCGGCACCCGCAGCACCAGCCCTTGGGAAATCGCCACCCTCATCGGCCGCTGCGCCGCCGCCATCACCACCTACGAACCGCTCACCGTCCCCGCCCTCGCGCAGACCCGCACCTACGCCCGGGCCCTGATCGGCGCGGAAGACCTGGCCGACGCCCGCATCGCGAGGCAGGAGGTGCTACGGCCCGACGGCGGTCCCACCACCGTCTTCTACATCCACGATGCTGCCCTGCGCCTGGTCGTCGGCGACCGCGCCGTCATGCGCGACCAGTTGCTCCACCTGACGCTGCCGGCCGGTCAACCCAACGTCACCGCCCACGTCATCCCGCTCACCGCACCAGCCCACCCCGCCCTGCTCCACCACACCACGCTGCTGACCTTCGATCCACCCACACGCCCTCTCGCCTACAGCGAGAACGGCACCACCACCGTCTTCCACGACAACCTCGCCGAGGTCGAGCACTGCCGGCGCCGGATGCGCGAACTGCACGCACGGGCACTCCCGGCCGCTCAGTCCCGTGAAGTCGTCGCCCACTGGGCCGACGCCTACGACAAGAGGACCCGATGACCGCTACCAGGTGACCGGCAGGGCGCGCAGGCCGTAGATCGGCGCGTCGAACGTGAACTCGACGTCCTCGAACGGCACGGCCAGGCGCAGGCCGGGCAGGTCGGTGACGAGGGCGCGCAGCGCGACCCGCATCTCCAGCCGCGCCAGGAGGTGGCCGATGCACTGGTGCACGCCGGTGCCGAACGCCAGGTGCCGCTTCGCCCGGCGGCGGCGGAGGTCGAGGTGGTCGGGGTCGGGGAACTCGGCCGGGTCGCGGTTCGCGGCGAACAGCGAGGCGATGACGCCGTCACCCGGGCCGAGCCGCCGGTCCGCCACCTCGGTGTCCGCCCTGACGGCCCGCACCACGCCCTGGTGCACGGGGCTCAGGTAGCGCAGCAGCTCCTCGACCGCGTTGTCCACCAGGCGCGGGTCGGCGACCAGCGCCTCCCACCGGCTGCGGTCGCGCAGCAGGGCGAGCACGGACAGGGCGATCGAGTTCGCGGTGGTCTCGTGCCCGCCCACCAGCAGCAGGACGGTCATGCCGACGGCTTCCTCGTCGGTGAGGGTCGGGTCGGCGACCAGGCGGCTGACGAGGTCGTCACGCGGCCCGGCGCGGCGGGTCCGGACGAGGTCGGCGAGGTAGGCGTGCAGCTCGTCCAGCGCCGCCTGCACCTGCTCGGCGGCCAGCGCCCGGTTCAGGTGGGCGCGGCTGCGGGTGGAGAAGAACTCCTGGTCCGCCACCGGGACGCCGAGCAGCAGGCAGATCACGTCGGACGGGACGGGCAGGGCGAAGCCGGTCACCAGGTCGGCGGGGCGCGGGCCGGTGCGCAGTCCGGTGAGGCGGTCGCGGGTGATGCGCTCGACGTGCGGCTCCAGCGCGGCCATCCGGCGCACGGTGAACTCGCCGGTCAGCATCCGCCGGTACCGGGTGTGCTCGGGCGGGTCGGTGACCAGGAAGCTGCCGGGCGCGGCCTTGCGGTCCACCACCGGCCGCAGTTGCGGGAAGCCCGGCGTGCCCGGGTCCGAGCCGAAGCGCTCGTGGTCGCGCAGGACGGCCCGCACGTCGGCGTACCTGGTCAGCAGGTGCGACCGCTGGCCGTGGCGCAGCGACACCGGGCACGCGGGGGAGGTGTCGCGCAGTTCGGCGAACGGCGCGGGCGGGTCGAACCCGGGGTGGCGCGGGAACGGGTAGTCCACGTGATCGACCTTAGCCCCGCCGGACCGACGTGGGCGGCGGCGAGCCGCCGGTGCCGGGGTCAGCGGCGTTCGGCGGTGATCATGAGCCGGAGGTGGGCGGGGTGCCAGGTGGCCGGGGTCGGGTCGTCGGCGAACGCGGTCAGCAGGTCGGCGGCGGTGCGCAGGCCCAGGCGGCGCAGGGCGTCGGCGGTGGCGCGGGCCCGGTCGCGCAGGGGTGGTGCCAGGTGGCGCAGGCCGCGGTGGGCCGCTTCCGCGCACACCGCCAGGGCCGAGTCCACTGTGGACGTCAGCGGGTCGGGGGTCGGGGGTTCGCCGGTGCGCAGGGACGTGGCCCCGGTCGCCAGGTCGGGGACCACCAGGCCGGTGGGGGTGAGCACGGCGATCGGGTCGATCACCAGGCCGCCGCGGAACCGGCGCAGCTCGCCGCTCACGTGCGTCGCGGTCGGCAGGGCCCCGGCCAGGGCGTCCAGCGCGGCCGGGCAGTGGGGGCGGTGGGTGGCGGAGATGGTGGCGGTGGCGCCCGCGCCGTCGGTGACCAGGGCGTCCAGGCGTTGCGCGCCGGGGTGGTAGGCGATCCGCTCCACCCCGGCCACGCGCACCACCCGCACCAGCTCGGCGGCGACCCTGGGGCGGACGACGCGCGGCGGCAGGGCGTCCCACTCGTCGCCGGCGGCGGTCAGGTCGCGGACGACGAGGCTGTCCGGCAGCGATTCCCAGGAGCGGCCCAGCGGGGTGACCGACGTGGTCGACGCCCGCGCGCCCACCCGGACCAGGCGGCCCGCGCTGCGGGTGGCGGACTCCGAGACCACGGTCGACGCGGCCAGGTCGGCCAGCGACGCGCCGCTCAGCCTGCGCCCGGCCAGGTCGTGGCCCGTCGGGCGCTCCCCCTCGCCGACCGGCCAGTGGTGCCGCCGCACCAGCACCGTGCCGCCGTCGGCGAAGAACACCTCGACCGTGCGGTCCTCGGCGGTGGCGTGCACGCGGCAGCCCAGCGCGGTCAGGCGGACGCGCCGCAACGGCGTCTCGGCGGCCTCCTCGGTGCCGAGCACCTGCGAACGAGGGCCGGTCGCGCGCGCACGGGCGTGCAGCTCGGTCAGCAGTCCGGCCACGTGCGCCGGGTCGTGGTGCGCGCTGCGCGCCCGGTACGCCCGCAACGCGCCCGCCAGCTCCTCCACCGCCAGCGCCGGCCAGTGCAGGCGCGCGGTCACCAGGTCCGCCCGCGCGCGGTCCAGGGCGGCCTCGAACACCGGGTTCGCGGTGGCCGCGCCGTCGAGCAGCAGCACGTCCGCCAGGCCGAGCACCGCGTCCATGCCGCCGGCCGCGTCGTCCGCCGAGCCGCCGACGTCGAACCGCACCACGTCGTCGGTCAGCCCGCGCTCGTCGGCCTCGCGGAACGCCCACACCGCGAGCGCCGCCCACTGGTCGCGGCCGGCCGCCGCCGCGTCCGTGTGCACGTACCCGAGTTCGCCGGGCACCAGGAACCGCACCGTGCACGACGGCAGCTCGGCCGTCGCCACCGGGTCGGCGGCCGTGGGCCTGGTCAGCCGCACGGGCAGCCCGGCGCGGTGGACGCGGCGGGCCGCGGTCAGCACCCGGTCGCCGAGCAGGTCGCGCAGCCGGTCGTCGGTGATGGCGCCGGGCGACCACGGGCTGAACGCCGCCTCGCCGTGCTCCCGCTGGTAGGCCAGCACGACCGCCACCCGGTGCCGGCACACGCCCGCCGCGCCGCACGTGCACGACGCCCGGTCCAGCCCGGCGCCCGGTGGGAGCGCGACCTCGACGCCGTCGGCGAACCGGCCCGTCACCGTGCCGCCCTCGACGCCCAGCACCGGCCCGGCGCCCGCGTCCAGTTCCTTGGTCGCCCGTTTCACCAGGCCGCGGTTGGCCAGGGAGGCCAGCGCGTCCGCGGTGAGCGCGAGCAGGTCGGCGCGCATCAGCCCATCCTCTCCGCGACGAACTCGACCAGCTGCCCCGGTGTCATCGCGCCGACGTGCGCGCCGACGTTCGCCAGCCGCTGGGCGAGGTCGCGGTCGTAGACGGGGTTCGCGTCCTCGTCCAGCGCGGCCAGCCCCAGCACCTGCGTGCCCTGCTCCACGAGCCCGCGCACGGTCCGCACCAGGTGGTGCGCGTCGCCGCCCTCGAAGAAGTCGGTGACCACCGCGACGATCGCCCGCCGCGGGTTGTCCACCAGGCCCGCCGCGTACTCGACCGCGCGGGCGATGTCCGTGCCGCCGCCCAGCTGCACCTTCATCAGCAGCTCGACCGGGTCCGTCACGTCCGACGTCAGGTCGACGACGTTCGTGTCGAACGCGACCAGGTGCGTCGTGAGCCCCGGCAGGCCCCACAGGCACGCCGCGGTCACCGCCGAGTGGATCACCGAGCCGGCCATCGACCCCGACTGGTCCACGACCAGGACCAGTTGCCGGCGGTCGACGTGCCGCCGGGTGCGCGAGGTGAACCGCGGGCGTTCGATCAGCAGCCGGCGCTCGTCCGGCTGGTAGTGGGCGAGGTTGGCGCGGACCGTGCCCCGGAAGTCGAAGTTGCGCGACAGCCTGTGGTTGCTCGGCCGGCGCGACCGGGTGCCGGTGAACGACTGCCGCACCTCGCGGGCCAGCCTGCGCACCAGGTCGCGCACCACGGCCTCCACGATGCGCCGCGCCATCGCCAGCACGTCGGGGTTCATCAGGTGCTTGGTCCGCAGCACCGCGCGCAGCAGCGCCGCGTTCGGCTCGATCCGCTCCAGCACGCCCGGGTCGGTCACCACCTCGGTGATGTCGTACCGCTCGACCGCGTCGCGCTCCAGCCGCTCCACGGTCTCCTTGGGGAACAGGCGGTGCACGTCGTCCAGCCAGTCGACCGTGGTCAGCACCGAGTCCCCGGTGCCGCCGGTGCGCACGCCCCGCTCCACCAGGTCGGGGTCGCGCCCGTAGAGCCACTCCAGCGCCGCGTCGCGCCGCGCGGCGTCACCGGCCAGCCGCCCGGTTGCCGCCGACGCGGGTTCACCGAGGATCAACCGCCACCGCTCCAGGTCGCTCACGCCAACCCCTCCCGCACGAGCACCGCGTCCACCTTCGCCTCCAGCGCGCGGGCCTCCGCGACCAGCAGCGGATCGACCGACGTGCGCACCAGCGCCCGCGCCGAACCGCCGGAACCGCGGCGGGCCAGGAGCACCGAGGCGATCGCCTCCCGCTCCGCGGGCGGGAAGTGCGCGAACGCCTGCCGCAGCGCCGGGAGCGCGACCAGGAAGTCTTCTTCGGACAGTTCGCCGACGACCTCGTCCAGCGCGCCGACCACGGCCTCGTCCGTGAGGACCTCCTGGCGCGCGACGGCGAACAGGCCCGCGAGCCAGTCGCCCAGCGTCGAGGGGGCCGCCACGTCCCGCACCACGGCCACGTGGTCCGGCGGTGGGCCGTCGAGCGACCAGGCGAAGCCGAACGCCGCGCCGCGCAGGTCCGGCGGAGCGCCGGCGGTCGCGGCCACCCGCCGCATCACGGCGACCGCCCGCGCCCGGTCGACCTCCAGCGCGCCGGCCGCGTGCACCAGGGCGTCGCGCGTGCCCACGAGTGCCCGCAGCCTGGCCGGATCGGCCGGGGCCGGACCGCCGCGCACGCCCTCCGCCAGCCACAGCGCCCTGGTGACCGCCGCGTCCAGGACACCGCCCAGGACGGGGCTGCCGGCCGAGCCCAGCAGCCAGTCGTGCCGCCACAGGCCCAGCACGTCGGTCAGCACCGCGCCCAGCGCGCCCAGGTCGGCCGCTCGGGCGACCTCGAGGGTCAGGGTGTCGGTCACGGTCGAGGAGAGGGTGTCGACGCCGCAGAGGGCCGCGTCGAACAGGAGCCCGGCCAACGCGGCCACGCCCGCGTGCGGCACCCGGTCGTGCAAGGCGGCGGCCGCGGCCTCGGCGAGCGTCGCCCCGTGCGCGGCGGCCTCCACCAGCGCCGGCAGCCGGGTGTCGACGGGTTCGAGGTGCCACCGCTCGGCGGCCACCGGGTCACCGCCGCCGGACGGGCCGGACCGCCGGTGGAAACCGGGTACGCCGAGCACCCGCAACCGGTGCAGGACGCGGCTGCGGGTCAGGTCGCGAGGATCGGTCAGGTCCAGCGACACGCGGCCCGCACCGTCCAGGCCGAGCCGCGACAGCTCCGCGCCGACGTCGCCCACCAGCGGCGGGGTGGGGGTCGTCGGGTGCAGGCGGCCGACGCGGTCGCCGCTGAGCGCGGCCACCACCTCCACCACCGCCGGGTGGGTGCCCACCGCCAGCGGCCCGCGCGCCGACCACGGCGGCGGCTGCGCCAGGTCCTCCGAGACCAGCGCGCTCACCAGGCCGTCCAGCACGTCCACCCGCGAGGGGTGCGCGTGGCCGCGCAGCCGGGCCAGGCCCTCGGCCTGCGTGCGGGCGGCGATCAGGTCGGCGGTGGACACCGGCTGCCGCCGCTGCCGCAGCCGCGCCACCACCGACTCGACCAGCGCCGTCGCCGCGCCCGCCGCCCCGTCGGTCCACAGCCGGTGGTAGTACTCCGGTGACGGCATCCCCGACTGGTAGCCGGTGAACGCGTCCAGCCGCTGGTGCGAGTACGGCACCAGGTAGCTCGCCCCGCGCGCGCCCGGCGGGGGAGCGGGCACCTCGGGCCACGCGTCGCCGCCGGTCCGGACCAGCTCCCGCAGTGCCGGGGTGTGGAACCCGCCGGTCACCACGACCACCGGCCGGTCGCCCGCGTCCGCCACCGCCGCGCGCACCCACGCCGCCATGTGCGCCTCGCGCGCCGCGTCGTCGTGCCCGACCTCCACGGCACCGACCTCCACGTCGCCGTTCAGGGGTCCGCCGATCCGGGTGTCGCCGATCCGGGTGGCACCGCGCACCAGGTCGAAGTAGGCCGTCAGCCGCTCGGCGAGCCCCTCCGGGTCGGCGACCTCCACCAGGTGGTCCCACAGCGCGTCCACGTTGTCCACGGCGAACTCGCGGCACAGCCGGTCGACGACCTCCGCGTACCGCAGCTCGGCGTCGGCGTACCGGTTGCCGCGCTCGGCGAACGCCGGGTGCCACGCGGGCAGGTCGATGAACGACACCCGCGCGCCGACCTCCCGGCCGGTGGTCAGCGCCAGCCACTCCGGCGAGTAGTCGCAGAACGGCGTCCACGACGCGTGCGACCGGTCGCCGTCGCGCAGGTAGGTGAAGATCGCGATCGGCAGCTCGTGGCCGAGCAGCAGCTCGTCGAGCCGGCCGTTCACGTCCGCCGGTCCCTCGACGAGCACGTGCGCGGGTCGCAGCTCCCGGATCGTCGACGCCACCAGCCGCGCGCACGCCGGGCTGTGGTGCCGGACGCCGACGAAGACGGCGCCCATCAGCCCGGCAGCAGGTGGCGTGCCCGGTGCAGGGCCTGCCACTGCTCACCCGTGCGTCGCGGCACCTGCTGCTCCAGGTAGCGCCGCAGCCGGGCCAGGTCGTCCGCGTTGTCCTTGGCCGCGGTCCCGGCCAGGCACTCCACGACGTCCGCGGGCGACCCGGCCTCGCCGCGCAGGTACCAGCCGCGCAAACCCACCGCGTGCGCCACCGACACCGCCTCGGCCGTGCTCATCACCGTGGACAGCCGGTCCGCCGGCTGCCCCGCGCCGCGCAGGTCGCGGAACGTGCGCACCAGCACCTCCAGCACGTCGCGGCGCGGCGGCACGCCCACCCCGGACCGCTCCAGCAGCCTCGTCGACTCCTGCTCGACCAGTTCCAGCTCGGTGCGGAAGTCGGCGATCGGGAAGACGGTCTCGAAGTTGAACCGCCGCTTGAGCGCGGCGCTCATCTCGTTGACGCCCCGGTCGCGGGTGTTGGCGGTGGCGATGACGGTGAACCCGTCGCGGGCGAACACCATGCCGTCCGGGCCGGGCAGCTCGGGGATCGCGACGACGCGCTCGGACAGCAGCGACAGCAGGCTGTCCTGCACCTCCAGCGGGCAGCGGGTGATCTCCTCGAACCGCACCACCTTGCCCTCGGCCATGCCGCGCAGCATCGGCGCGGGCACCAGGGACCGCGACGACGGCCCCTCGGACACCAGCAGCGCGTAGTTCCACGAGTACTTGACCTGGTCCTCGGTGGTCGCCGCGCCGCCCTGGATGGTCAACGTCGACTCGCCGCTCACCGCCGCCGCGATCAGCTCGGAGAGCAGCGACTTCGCGGTGCCCGGCTCGCCCACCAGCATCAGGCCGCGGCTGGTGGCGAGGGTGACCAGCGACCGGTCGATCAACGACGGGTCGCCGACGAACTTCCGGCTGATCCCGGCGCGCTCGTCGCCCACGATGAACCGCCGCGCCGCGACCAGGCTCAGCGCCCACCCCGGCGGGCGCGGCGCCGTGTCGTCCTCGCGCAGCCGGGCCAACTCGTCGGCGAACCGCACCTCGGCGGGCGGTCGCTGGAGCTGCGGGTCGGTCATGCTCGTCTCCCGGTGGTGAGGTGCATCAGCTGGTCAGGGCGGTGAACTCGGCCAGCACCTCGGACGCCGTCACCGGGTCCAGCTCGCCGAACGTGCGACCGCCGTGCGGCCTCCAGCCGGGGCCCGACGCGTCGGTCACCCAGATGTCGGTGAGCTTCTGCTCCGGGAACTCGTGCGGGATGCCGACCGCGATGCCGGGGTCCAGGTTCACCACGACCGAACCGCCGTCGGCGAGCGGGCGGGTGATCCAGCACTCGACGCCCGCGTCCTGCGGCTGCCCACGCTCCCAACCGCGCTTGGTCAGGCCCAGCAGGCGGCCCACCGGCACGACCGCCCCCTCGAAGCGCTCCAGCTTCGCCGCGCGCCGCTCGGCCCCGTCCAGCGCGTGCACCGGACGGCCGAGCTGGGGGAACGGCTGGAGGATCTCGTAGTCGGCGAACACCTCGGACCACGCCGCCCGGTCGTCGCCCAGGTGCAGGGGGTGCGCCACACCGACCCGGGCGTCGTCGGGCAGTTCGAACGCGTCGTCCGCGACGTCGGCCAGGGTGCGGTCCTCGGCCACCCGGAACGACGCGCCGCCGTCGGTCACCCACACCAGCCGCCGCACGATGTGCCACAGCAGCGGGTGGCCCGCGAGCAGGGTGCGGAACTCGGCGGCGCTCCACCGGCGGCCCAGCACCATCGCCAGCTCCAGCCGGGCGATCTGGTCGGCGGCGACCGAGCGCACGTCCTTCTTCAGCGCGCCGAACCGCTTGTGCTCGGCGACGGCGCGCTCCGGGTCGTCCTTCGCGCCCGGCTTGGGCAGGTCCTTGCGCCGCTTGCCGTCCTCGTCCAGCACGTACGGCTTGAGCTGCTCGTCGAACCCGACGGTGAACCGGCGCGGCCCGTAGTCGACGACCAGCGTGGCCGCCTCGTCCAGGCCGAAGTCCGGCACGAGCCGGTCGGCCAGCTGCTCCGGGGCCAGGTCCAGCGCCGCCGCCACGGACGCGATCTTCTCCTGCGCGCGCTGCTTGAGACCCTTGAACTTCGCCTTCTGCGCGATGCCGTTCAGCGACACCAGCGCCAGGTCGGTGCCGATCGCGGCCAGCACGTCCAGGCCCGCGACGGCCCGCTGGTGCTGCGCCTCGCCAGGCCACGCCCGGATCAGCGGCGTGAGCACGCGCACCGTCTCGTCGTCGCCGAACAGGCCCTGGGCCGTCATCGCCCACGAGTCCTTCGACGGCATCCCGGCGGCCTGCCACAACCGGAACAGCTCCCGGCCGAACGCGGCCAGCGACGCCGGCTCGCACAGCTCGCGCACCACCTCGAGACCGGGGTACGGCTCGTCCGGCGTGGACAGCGCCAGCATCGTCAGCACGTGGCCGACGGATTCGGCGGGCAGCGCGCGCCCGGTGCCGCGCACCACGACCTGGGGGAGCAGCGCCGGGTCGGCCCAGTCGCCGGGCACAGGCACCTTGGCGGGCAGCGCGGCGAACGGGTCGGCGGTCAGCAGCTGCCCGATCGCCCGCTCCGCCTCCGGCCCGTGCTCGCGCGCCGCCTCGCGCGCCTGGTCGGGCACGAGTCGCAGCACGGCCTCCGCGGCGCGCCGGAGCGGACCGGTCGGCCCCACCGCGGCGGGCAGCAGGAACCGGGCGGCGTGCGCCGGGTGCCGCCGCACCCACGCCACCGCGCCGGCGCGCGCGGACTTCAGCCGCGACGCCCAGTCCGCGACCCGCTCGGCCACCTCGGTCGAGACGAGCGGCCCCAGCAGGGGACCGGCGCTCGCCGGGTGGAACGACGCGATGTGCAGCACGGGGCCGATCGCCCGCTCCCCGAACCGCACCACCAGCGCCTTGGCCAGCTGTTCGGCCTCCCACGACTGGGGCGGTCGCCACGCGTCGACCAGCGGGGTCACCAGCTCCTCCGGCCCGTGGAGGAAGAACCCGGCCTGCGTGTGCCAGGGCAGCGTGCCCTCCTCGAACGCCCGCGCGGCCGACGACCAGCCGCCGGGCATGTCGGGGAGGTGCCGGGGCAGGCCGGCCGCGACCCACGCCTCCCGCTCGCCCGGCGCCCACTCGACCGCGCGGTGCGCGGGCGCGGCGAGCCCGGTGACCACGACGGGCTCCACCGGCGCGCGCTCGACCGTCCACGGCGGACTGACGAGCAGTTCGGGCAGGCCGTCGACCGCGTCGTCGAGCCGGTCGGCGGCGGCGGCGCGCAGCTCCTCCACGGCGGCGCGGCCGACCGGGGACAGCTCGACCTGCTCGGGCAGCCCGGGGTGGCGCTGGAGGTGTGCCTTGAGCAGCAGGCGGGCGGCGGGCCCGGACGCCTCGGACAGCAGCCGCAGCGCGCGCACCGGGAAGCGCCGCGCCATCTCCTGCACGGCGGGCTGCACGCCCTTCTCGGCCACCCTGGCCAGCAGCAGCGCGAACGCCTCGTCCGTGGGCAGCTGGACGAACGCGTCCAGCAGCAGCTTGCGCAGGTCGGACCTCGGGTCGTGGTCGAGCAGCGTGGCCAGCGCGGGCGCCGCGGCGGGACCCACGCCGTCGAGCACCGAGTGCAGCGTGCGGTCCCGGCCCAGGCGCCAGGACGCCCAGTCCTGCTCCACGACCTGCTGGAGCTGCTCCGGTCTGCCGATCGAGTGCAGCAGCCGCAACCAGTCGTGGGCGTGACCGCGGGTGGTGACGTCCTCGCACACGCGGTCGACCCAGTCGCGTCGGTGCGGCACGAGGTAGGCGACGGCGAACCGGGCCACCGGGTCGCCCAGGTACTCCTCCAGCGCCTGCTCCACGTCCTCGACCCGCTCCGCCGCGGCGATCAGCTCCCGCACCCGCGCGCCGACCACGCCGCCCGACACGGAGTCCGGGTACCGGCCGGTGCGCGGCGCCTGGAACCGGAGCACGCGCGGCGTCTCCCGGCGGCCGGCGCTCGTCCAGTGCAACTCCACCCGGCACAGCTCCACCACGGCCCGCGCCGCGAACGGCAGGCCGTGCTCGACCACCCACGCGTCGGCGAACGCCTCCACCACGGGCGCCATCGGGATGCCCTCGCCCACCAGGAGCCGCGCGACCACGCCCGCGCCGAGCGGCGTGGCCGCGCCGGCCAGGTGGGCGAGGGCGGCGTCGACGAGTTCCCGCTCGCTGTCCCGCTCCTCCAGCGCCGCCCGCGACTTGGGCGGCAACGCGGCGAGCGCGTCCCGCACGGTCCCGACCGCCTTCGGCCTCGGCGACGCCCCCCGGCGCACCACGCCGTCGCGCCGCGGGTGCACGCCCGCCCACCACGACCGCGGCAGGACGAACGAGTCCTCGTCCGGCAGCCCGCCGGCGGCCTCGACGGACGACTCCGCGCCGGGCAGCTGCCCGGCCGTGCCCGGCAGCTGCCCGGTGACCTCGCGGTAGCCCTTCTTCTCCTTCTCCCGCACCAGCTTCGCGACGTGCGCCGCCGCGGCGTCCTCGGTGCCGAAGGACTTCTCCTTCGCCTGGCCCCCGGCCCCGAGCCGCCCGTACCGGACGGTCACCGCCGTCCCGTTCCGGCCGACCTCCCAGAACTTGGCGGAGCCGCCCTCGACGAGTTCCCACCTGCGCACGTCACACCCCCTGCTTGATCGAGTCGTGGCGGACACTACGACGGGGGTACGACAATCCCCGTTCCCGCGCACGCGGAATGGTGCCGCGGGCCACGCTGCGGCTTCACTGTGGACGGCTCCCGGCGGCGGCGCGGAGGACGGGGTCGAGTACCGCGGAGCAGGTGACGTGCTGCCCGAGCGGCTGCCGGTGCGCGACCCGACCCGCACCACCGCGACCGGCCGCTGCGCACGCTCGGCGTGCCCGACGACCGCGACGCGCCGACCCCACCCGGAGCCCGCTGGTCGAGACGCGCCGCACGACCGCCGACCGCCGCGCCCTGCCACCGGTCGACCTCCCCGCGACTGCCCGAGGAGCCGGACGCGCACGCGGACACCGGGACGGGCCGGCGCTCGACCCCGCCGGCCTCGACGACCCGCGACCGGCGGGCGTGCGACGACCTCCTCGACCGGGCGGACGTCGTGGTCACCGGCTACCGCCCCGGCGCCCTGGACCGCCACGGCCTGGCGCCCGACGCGCTGCCGGCGAGGCGGCCGGACCTGGTCGTCGCCCGGTCGGCCCGGGGCCACGAGGGGGGTGGCGGCGGCGTGCCGGGCGCGCTGCCCGCGCAGGCGCCCGACCACGACCCCGTCGCCCCACGGCCCGCTGCGGCACGCCGCACCACCCGTGCACCACCCGTGCACCACGCGGGCGCGCCCGCAGGCTGGGAACGCGGGCCGACGCGGTGGGGTCCGGCCGCCCCGACCTGGCGTTGGGGCGACAGCCCGGAATCCGCTGTGGACGTGGTGCCCGCCACCGCGCGGAACGGTGTGTTGATCACGTGCCGACTCCTCCCGCGTGGTGAGCGGACAAACCCCTACTGGAAGTGTTACGACTGAGACACACGTTCGAGGGGTCACCTCATCGGGTACCCCCGGCGCTGACGTGCGCGCGACGTTGGGAGCACCGGTGGAGGACCGCACGATCGCAGGTCGGTACAAGCTGACCGAGCGGATCGGCTCGGGTGGGATGGGCGTGGTGTGGCGCGCGGAGGACGTCCGGCTGCGCCGCGTCGTGGCGGTCAAGGAGCTGCTGGCCCGCACCGGGTTCGACCAGGAGTCGGTGGACCGCGCCGTGCGCGAGGGCCGGATCGCCGCCCGCCTCCAGCACGCCAACGTGATCGCCCTCTACGACGTCGTCGAGCACGACGGGCACCCGTGGCTGGTCATGGAGTACCTGCCGTCGCGCAGCCTGGCCACCGTGATGAGCGAGCGCGGCAAGCTGCCGGCCGAGGAGGTCGCGCGGATCGGCGCGCAGCTCGCGTCCGGCCTGGCCGCCGCGCACGCCGCCGGCGTCGTGCACCGCGACGTGAAGCCCGGCAACGTGCTGGTCACCGAGTTCGGCACGGTCAAGGTGACCGACTTCGGCACGTCGCGCGCGGCCGACGAGGTGACCGTGACCGCGTCCGGGATGCTGGTCGGCACACCCGCCTACCTGTCGCCGGAGGTGGCCCGCGGCGGGAAGGGCGAGTTCCCCGCCGACGTGTTCGCGCTCGGCGCGACCCTGTACGCCGCGGTGGAGGGCGAACCGCCGTTCGGCCTGGACGGCAACACCATCGCCCTGCTGCACCGGGTCGCCGACGGCCGGTTCCCGCCGCCGGCGAACGCCGGTCCGCTGGCCCCGGTGCTGATGCGCCTGCTCGACTCGGACCCGGCCACCCGGCCGACCATGGCCGAGACCGCGCGGATGCTCCAGGAGGTGAGGTTCGACGGCGCCCCGGTACCGGTTCCGGCGAAGGCCCCGGCGGCGACCGCGATCATGACGAGCCTGCCGGACCCCGAACCGACACCCGAACCCGAGCCGTCGTCCCCCGCGCCGGCGGCGCGGACCACGCCCCCGCCCCGCCCCGCCGCCCCGCCGCAGACCGCCCCGCCGCCCCCCGCGTCGCGCCCGAACCCGCCACCGGCGGACCCCGCGCCCCGATCCGGGGACGAGGACCGCGGCGGCAACCGCAAGGCGCTGCTCGGGCTCGCGGGCGTGCTGCTGGTCGTGGCCGTGGCCGGGCTGCTGGTGTGGCTGCTCAACCGGGACGGGGAGGAGTCGCCGGCCGCGCAGCCGGGCACCACGACCACACCCGCCACCCAGGACGACCGGCCGCCCGCCGACCAGCCGCAGGGCACCACCGAGGAGCAGCGGGAACCGACCGCGACGACGACCACGACCACCCAGGCGGAGGCGACGACCACCACCTCCGACGCGCCCGCGCCCACCCCCGCCACGCCCGACCAGGCGATCAGCGACTACTACGGCCAGATGCCCGGCAACCTCCAGGGCCTGTTCGCCCGCCTGAGCGACAACTTCAAGGCGTCCCGGGGCCTGACCTACGCCGGCTACGAGGACTTCTGGAACGACTTCTCCGAGGTCGAGGCGAGCAACGTGCAGGTGACCGGCCCGAACACGGTGGCCGCGACCATCACCTACACGCGGCCCGGCGGCGGCCGGGAGCAGGAGAACCACGTCTACACGCTGGTGCAGGCCAACGGCCAGTGGCTGATCGACAGCCAGTCGCCGTGACCGGCGCGGCGACCGCGCCGCCCGCGCCGAGGTGATCGGGGGTCGGCGGAGGTCCGCTACGCGCGGACGTCCTGAGCGGTCGGGAGCGTCGCCCGCCACACGTCGATCACCAGGACCGGCCGCATGCCGGCCGACTCGTACAGGCCCTGCGCGGGCGTCGGGTTGTTCGAGTCGACGTGCAGGAGCGTGCCCCCGAGGCCCGCCGCCGCGTGCCGGTGGAACGCGTGCCGCAGCAGGTGCCCGGCCACGCCGCGCCCCCGTGCCGCCGGCACCACGCCCAGGTGGCCGACGTACCCGGAACCCTCGTCGCGGAACTGGTCGGTGCACTCCAGGAACCCGGCGGGCGCGCCGTCCAGCTCGGCGAGCCACACCTCCCCCCAGTCGGAGGTCGACTTCCCCTCCAGCTTCTCGTGCCACGCCTCGTAGGTCGTCGGCGTGAACCCGAACTGCCCGGCGAACGAGGCGTTCCACACCGCGTGCACGGCGCGCCGCACGTCCTCGTCCAGCGCCTGCCGCAGCACCAGCCCGGCGACCGGCGCGGGCGGCGGCACGTCGCCGGCGTGGTCGACCCGCATCCGCCGGAACGTGGTGGCGTGCGCGAACCCCAGGGCGGTCACGGTGGCGCGCAGCGCCTCGTCGTCCCGGTGGACGCCCTGGTCGACGCGCACCTCGGCGTGCCCGGCCTCCCGGCCGACCTCCCGCGCCCGGTCGAGCGCCCGCGCGAACAGCCAGTCGACGACCGCCGGGTCCGCCGACACCACGTCCACGTCGACCTCGCCGCCGTCGCGCGCGTCGGCGGTGCCGTAGCCGACCGGCGCGCCCGCGGCGTCGAACACCAGCCACGCGTCGCGCTCGGGCCGGCGACCGGGCCTGCCCAGCTCGTCGCGGACATCGGCGAGCGTGCAGTCGGCGAACCCCGCCACGGCCGTCGTGTACGCCCTGACCAGGGTGAGGACCGCCTCCGCGTCGTCGATCGTCGCCGGCCGGGAGACGAGGCCGGCGGGAAGGGTGTCGGTGACCACGGCGGCATCGTGCGCCGCGGTCACCGCCGGTGTCGACCGGTTAATCGTCCGGCCACCGCCAGCCCACGCAGAACGTGCCGGGGCCGAAGCCCAGCGCCACGGCGTGCGTGTAGCCGTCCGGCGTCACCGGCATCCGCCGGTGGTGCTCGGGGTCCGAGTGCTCGGGCGTCATCGTGTAGTGGTGGCACGACACCGGCAGCTCGGCCGGGTCGAACCGCACCTCCACCACGTAGTCGTGGATCGGCGCGCGGAACTTGCGGCAGTAGGTGTCGTCACCGCGCGGGTACGGCGGGCCGACCATGTCCGTGCCGTGCTCGACGACGATCGTCTCGCCGCGCGCCAGCGGCCGGTCGAACAGCAGTTCCGCCGCGACCACGCCGGTCCGCTCGTCCCGCGCGACCCGGCCCAGCCGGCACGACCGCAGCGGCACGATCGACGGCGCCGGGCCGTTCTCCGTGGTGTCCTGGACGGTGAGCCAGCGGTCCACGCCGTCCCGGTTGGCGCGCAGCACCTGGCGGGTGCGCACGGTGCGCAGGCCCCGGTCCGCCGCGACCTCCACCTGCACGTGCAGCGAGATGCGGGTCAGCGCCTCGTCGGTGTCGGTGTCGACGCGCGACAGCAGCGGCCCCAGCCGCGCCCGCGCCGGCCACATCTCCTCCAGCGACGGCCCGTGGAACGGACGCTTGGTCCGCCCACGGGCCCGGGGCGCGCCGAGCAGCGCGGTCAGCGACCCCGGCGGCACGTCCAGCACCTCCTCCAGGTGCCGCACGGCCACCAGCGACCCGCGGCGCTCCGGCCTGCGGCGACCCGACTGCCAGTAGCTCAGCGCGGCCACGCTGATCGTGGTGCCGCGGTGGCGCAGCCGCTCCTGGATGCGGTCCAGGCCCAGGCCGCGGGCGGTGATCGCGGCCCGCAGCGCGGTCGCGAACGGGTCCTCCCGCACGACGTCGTCCCGGATGTCCATCGAACCTCCTCCGTCGCCGGACCACCGGCTGACGCTACGCGGTGACCGCGTCCGCCGGAAGCGTCCGGATGCGGGGCCGCGAACGTTCCCCCGTGCTTCGTGGACGACGGCCGGCTTAAGGTCACCGGATGATCGAGGACGCCCGTTCCCGCTGGTCGCCGGTGCTGCTCGCGGTGCTCGCCGCGGTGGCCGCGCTGGCCGTGCTGGCGTTCCGCCCGCCCGCGCCCGTCGCCGACGCCCCGGCGGACGCGTTCGCCGCCGGCCGGGCCGAGGAGCACCTGCGGGAGATCGCGCAGCGACCCCACCCGATCGGTTCGGCGGACAACGAACGGGTCCGCGACCACCTCGTGCGCACGGCCCGCGACCTGGGCGCCGAGGTGACCGTGGAGTCCGACGACGTGGTCCACCGGTGGCGGGACGTGGAGCGCGTGGCGACCGCGCACAACGTGGTGGCGCGGGTGCGCGGCTCCGACCCGGCGCTGAGCGGCGGCAAGGCGTTGCTGCTGGTCGCGCACCACGACTCGGTGCCGACCGGTCCCGGCGCGGCCGACGACGGCGCGGCGGTCGCGGCGATGCTGGAGACCCTGCGGGCGCTGACGACCTCCGGCGTGCGCAACGACGTGGTGTTCCTGTTCACCGACGGCGAGGAGGCGGGGACGCTCGGCGCGGAGGCGTTCGTGCGGCGCCACGGCGTCGGGGAGTACGGCGCGGTGCTCAACTGGGAGGCGCGGGGCAGCGGCGGCCCGGTGTGGATGTTCCAGACCGGGCCCGGCAACGGCCCGCTGGTGGACGCGTTCGCCGGGGCGTCGAGCAGGCCGATCGCGAACTCGCTGGCCTACGAGGTGTACCGGCGGATGCCGAACTACAGCGACTTCTCGGTGTTCCTGGACGCGGGCGCACGAGGGCTGAACAGCGCGTTCATCGAACACGTGCACGACTACCACTCGCCCTACGACGACCTGGAGCGGCTGGACCGGGGCAGCCTCCAGCACCACGGCGAGACGATGGTCGGCCTGGTGCGGGCGCTGGGCGACCGCGACCTGCGGACCGTGGACGGCTCGTCGGCGGTGTACTTCGACCTGTTCTCCCGCGTGCTGGTGCACTACCCGGTGTGGTTCGCGGTGGTGCTCGCCCTGCTGACCGCGCTGGGCCTGGGCGTGGTGCTGTTCGTCCGCAGGGGACGGTCGGCGTGGCGGCGGGTGCTGTTCGCGGCGGCGGTGTCGGCCGGCGCGGTCGTGGTGGCGGGCGGCGCGGCGTTCGGGGTGTGGGCGCTGGTCGCCGCAGTGCGACCGGAGCTGGGCTTCCTCGCGCTGTCCGAGCCGTACGAGCGGGGCTGGTTCGTCGCCGGGTTCCTGCTCCTCGGCCTGACCGCCCTGCTGGCGGCGGTGCGCCCGCTGCGGCGCTGCACGCGGACCGAGGCGCTCGCCGGGGCGCTCGTCCTGACCGCCGTGCTGCTGGTCGCGTCGGCGCTGCTCGTGCCGGGGGCGAGCTTCCTGTTCCAGTGGCCGCTGCTGCTGGGCCTGCCCGCGCTGTGGTCCCCGCGGCTGTTCGTGCTGCCGCCGCTGGCCGCCGCGGTGGTCCACCCGCCCCTGGTGGGCACCCTCCTGGTGGCCCTGGGCATGCCGCTGGCCGCCGCCGGCGTGGTGTTCGCGCTGCTGGCGGGCGTCCTCCTGTTCCCGCTGCTGATCGACCTGCCCCGGCTCTCGGCGCCGGTGGCGGCGGCGCTCGCGGTGGCCCTGGTGGCGGTCGGCGTCGTGCGCGTCGACTTCACCGAGGCCGAGCAGCGCCCGAACTCGCTGATCTACCTCCAGGACGACGAGACGGGGGAGTCGTCGTGGCTCTCCGCCGACCCGCGACCCGACGAGTGGACGTCGAGGGTCCTCGGTGACGACCCCGAGCGCGTGACGCTGACCGACGAGTACCCGATGCTCACCACCGGGCTGATGCGCGCCGACGCCCCCGACCTGGACCTGCCGGCCCCCACCGCCGAGGTGCTCGGCAGCACGACGGGCGAGCGGCGCACCGTCACGTTCCGGGTCACCCCGACCCCGTCCGCGTGGCGCACCCAGGTCACCCTCCCGGCGGGCGACTGCCGCGCCGGCGACCTGGACCTGGGCGCCCGCGTCCTGGAGCTGTACGGCTCCGCACCGCGCGACCTCGTCTGCGAGCTCGACCCGGGCGCACCCCTCACGGTCGTCCTGGCCGACCACTCGACCGGCCTCCCGCCCCGGGCCGCGGTCCTGGTCGGGCCGCGTCCCGGCGACACCATGCCGGTCCAGTCCGGCAACCGGGCGTTCGACGCGGCCCTGGTGCGGGCGGTGTTCCGGCTGTAGGCACGCGTCCGCGCCACGTAACCTGGGTGGCATGCGGACGCGGCCGACCCTGAGCTGGACGTCCACCGGTGCGCCGCTGCCGCGCACCACGAGCCTGGAAGACGTCGTGCGGGTCGTCGGCGCGGGCCGCGTGCTGGTGCTCAGCGGCGCGGGGCTGTCGACCGAGTCCGGCATCCCCGACTACCGGGGCGCCGGCGGCAGCCTGCGCAAGCACACCCCGATGACCTACGACGAGTTCACCGGCAGCGTCGAGGGCAGGCGCCGCTACTGGGCGCGCAGCCACCTCGGGTGGCGCACCATCGCCCGCGCCGCGCCCAACGCCGGTCACCGCGCCGTGGCGCGGCTGGTGGCCCGGGGGCACCTGTCGGGCGTCATCACGCAGAACGTCGACGGCCTGCACCAGGCGGCCGGCACGCCCGACGTGGTCGAACTGCACGGCGGCCTCGACCGGGTCGTCTGCCTGTCGTGCCGGCGCACGAGCCCCCGCGAGGAGCTGGACCGCAGGCTGCGCGCCGCCAACCCGGCGTTCGGCGGCGCCGCCACCGGGGTCAACCCCGACGGCGACGTGGACCTCCCGGACGACCAGGTGCGCGGGTTCCGGCCGGTGGACTGCGCCGACTGCGGCGGCGTGCTCAAGCCCGACGTGGTGTTCTTCGGCGAGAACGTGCCCCGCGCGCGCGTCGACGAGTGCTACCGGCGGGTGGACGACGCCGACGCCCTGCTCGTGCTGGGGTCCTCGCTGACCGTCATGTCCGGCCTGCGGTTCGTCCGGCGGGCGGCGGGCGACGGGAAGCCGGTGCTGATCGTCAACCGGGGCGAGACCAGGGGCGACGCCTGCGCGACCACCCGCGTCGACCTGCCCCTGGGTCCCGCCCTCACCTCGCTGGTCGAGCGCCTGGGGGCCTAAGCCCGCCGCAGCCGGAGCACGTTGTCGCGGCGCGTGCCGTGCTGGTCGCCGTGCGAGACCTCCCGCTCGACGGCCTCGTCCACCTCGACCACCCACCCGTCACCGAGGTCGAGGGCGGTCAGCACCTCGGCGTTGGTGGGGAAGTGGTGCTCGAACGGCGGCTCGGTGATGAACGACGGCCAGCCCGCGTGCCCGACGACCAGCAGCACGCCGCCCGGCGCGACGGCCGCCGCCGCGCGGGCCAGGATGCCGTCGCGCTCGCCCTCCGCCGCCCACTGCGAGTGCAGGAACTGCGCCGACACCAGGTCGAACTCCCCGTCCGGGAACGACCGCGACAGGTCGTGCCGCTGCCAGTCCACCAGGTCCGCCACGCCGGCCTCGGCCGCCGCCGCCCCGGCGCGGGCCAGGGCCACCCCCGACACGTCGACCCCCGTCACCCGCCACCCCCGCGAGGCGAGCCACAGGGCGTCGCCGCCCTCGCCGCACCCGAGGTCCAGCGCTGTGCCGGGGTCGAGGTGGCCGACCTCGCGCACCAGCAGCTCGTTCGGCTTGCCCGTCCACGCCCGCCCGGTCTCCTGTCCGCGTTCGCGGTAGAGGTCATCCCAGTTCTGCTCCGCCGTCGTCATACCGCCATCGTGCGAGAGCACTCGGCAGGGTGACAACAAAAGTTGCCGGTTCGGCAACACGGCCCAGCGATCTCGTTGCGTAGTCAGGGTTATCCCTCGATCGAGTAACGCCCTATCGCTCGAACGAGACGCCGGTCGTCCGGCTCTACGCTGCCCCACCGTCGCCGGGATCACGCCCGCGCACGGTGCAGGGAAGAGTCGCGTGACTGGTTACCTCGAACTCGCCGCGTCCGCGGTGATGTACGCGCTGGGCATCGTCGCCCAGTCCGTCGCCTCCCGCCGCGCCGACGACACGACGAGCGGGCTCGGGCTGCTGGCCCGGCTCCTGCGCGACCGCCTGTACCTGCTCGGCTTCGGCGGTCAGGTGGCCGGGTTCGCGCTCGCGTTCCTCGCCCGCGCCGAGCTGCCGCTGTACCTCGTGCAGGCCGGGTCGTCGTGCGCGGTCGGGCTGGCCACCGCCTTCGGCGTCCTCGCGCTCGGCTGGCGCGTGCGGTCCGTCGAGGTCGCCGTGCTCGTCGTGATGGCCGCCGGGCTCGTGCTGCTGGTCGCCGCGGCCACCCCGTCGACCGCGCACGACGTGCCGACCGGCCCCGGGCTGCTGCTGTTCGGGCTGCCCGTCCTCGCGCTGGTCCTGGTGCAGCGGTGGGTGGCGGGCGTCGTTCCGCTCGCCGCGCTGGCCGGCCTCGCGTTCGCCGTCGTGGCGATCACCAGCCGCACGATCGCCGACGGGCCCCTGCCCGCCCTCGTGTTCCACCCGCTGGCCTGGCTGACCCTGTTCGCGGCCCTGGTCGGCCAGTCCTACCTCGTCCTCGCCCTGCGCCGCGGCCCGGCGACCCCCACCGCCGCCACCATGGACGCCACCACCGTCGTGATCACCTCCGTCGTCGGCATCGCCGCGCTCGGCGACCGCATCACGCCCGGCCGCGAGTGGTGGGTCGCGGTGGGCGTCGCGCTCGTCGTGTCCGGCGTCCTGCTGCTCGGCTCCGCCGACCGGGTCGCCCGCACACCCGCGCGGGCGGCGGCATGAGCACCGCCAGCGTCTCGCTCGACCTGGACAACCTCTGGGCCTACCTCAAGACGCACGGCGACCCGGCGTGGGAGGGCCGCCCGAGCTTCCTGCCCACCGCCGTGCCCCGCCTGCTGGAGGTCTTCGGCGAGCACGGCCTGACCACGACCGTGTTCGTGGTCGGCGCGGACGCCGAGCGCGAGGACGGCGCGCGCGCCGTGGCCGACATCGCGGCGGCCGGGCACGAGGTCGCCAACCACTCGTACGGCCACGAGCCGTGGCTGCACCGCTACTCCCGCGTCGAGCTGGAGGCCGAGCTGGTCCGCACCGAGGACGCGATCACCGCCGCCGGCGCGCCGCGCCCCACCGGGTTCCGCGGCCCCGGCTACAGCGTCACCCCCACCCTGCTCGGGCTCCTCGCCGAGCGCGGCTACCACTACGACGCCAGCACCCTGCCCACCTGGATCGGACCGCTGGCCCGCGCCTACCACAACCGCACCGCGCCCGACGGCGGCGCGGACGACCTGTTCGGCGGCTTCGGCCGGGTCCGCGCGCCCAACACCGCCTACCGCTGGCGCGTCGGCCCCGGCCTGGTCGAGCTGCCGGTCACCACGATGCCGCTGCTGCGCGTGCCGATCCACGGCTCGTACCTGCTCCAGCTGCACCAGGTCTCGCCCCGCTTGGCCCGCGGGTACTTCCGGACCGCGCTGCGGCTGTGCCGGGCGCGCGGGGTGCAGCCCTCGCTGCTGCTGCACCCCACGGACGTGCTGGGCGCGGCCGAGGCCCCCGGCATGGGGTTCTTCCCCGGCATGGCGGTGCCCGGCGCGCGCAAGGTCGCGTTCCTCGGCTGGGTGCTCGGCGCGCTGCGGGCGCACTTCGACGTCGTGGGCACCGGCGAGCACGTCCGCCGCCTGGGCGCCGGCCTGCGCGACCGCGACGTGGACCTGCCGGTGCGCCCGGCATGACCCCGCCGGACCTGAGCGGGTTGCTGCGCTTCTCCGCGTGCGCGACGGTCTTCGCCGCGCCGCTGGAGGGCTACCTGCTCCAGGTGCACGGCCAGCTCGCCAAGGTGGTGCCCGCGCTGCTCGTGACGACCTGGGCGGTGGTGCGCGCGCGACAGCGCCGGGCGCCCGAACCCCACCCGGTGCACGCCGTGCTCGGCCTGTTCGCGGTGGTGCTCCTCGCGTCCTCGGCGCTGCACGCGGGAGGTGCGTACACGCTGGAGTACGCGCTGCGCTGGCTGCCGTTCCTGCTGGTCACGGTCGTGCTGATCGACGTGGTCGCGCGGGAGTTGCCGATCCGGGCCGTCCTCGCCGCCGCGGTGGCCGGCGCGGTCGTCGCGGCCGGCGGCGCGCTGCACAGCATCGTGGTGCTCGGCGAGACCCGCGCCACCGGGCCGCTGGAGGACCCGAACGACCTCGCCTACTTCCTGGTCGCCGCCCTGCCGCTGCTCGTCGCCCTGCGCGCGCCGGGACGCGCCCGCACCGCCGCGCTGGCCGTCGCCGCCACCACGCTCGCGGCCGGTGCGGCGGCGACGTTCTCGCGCGGCGGGGGACTGGCGCTCACCGCCGCCGTCGCGTGGCTGCTCGCCCGGCGGGCGCTGCCGCTCAAGGCCCTCGCGGTCGCGGCCGGCGCGCTGGTCGCGGTCGGCGCGGTCGCGGTGCTGCTCTTCGGGCCCGAGCTGGACCGGGCCCTCCGGGAGAAGACCCACGTCGCGGGCACCAACGTCGACACCCGCGAGCTGCGCTGGCAGGCCGCCGCCCGGATGCTCGCCGAACACCCCGGCCTCGGCGTCGGCCCCGGCGGGTTCCGCGCCGGCTACCCGGCGGCCTCGCGCAACGCCGAGATCGACGAGCAGTCCCCGGTCGCGCACAACATGTACCTGGAGGTCGCGGCCGAACTGGGCCTGCCCGGGTTCGCCCTGTTCGCCGCGCTCCTCGCGCTGACCGCCGTCACGGGCGAGCGCGTCCTGCGCGCCACCGCCGACCCGCTGCCGGTCGTCGCCGTCCAGGCGTCCCTGATCGCGGTCGTGGTCGCCTCGACCTTCCTGTCCCAGCAGTACTACCTGCCGTTGTGGTCGCTGGTGGCGGTCGTCGCCGCGGCCCACCTGCGTCTGAGGAGAACGAGCGACGTTGCGTGTGCTCCACGTGATCAGTGAGATGGGGACCGGGGGCGCCGAAGCCCTGGTCGCCGGGATGGCCCGCGCCGGCGGGGAGTTCGGCTGGCACTCGGCCGTGGCCAGCGGCGGCGGGCACCGGGCGGAGGCGCTGCGCGCGCTCGGCGTGCCCACGTTCACCGTGCCGGTGGCCCGGCGCAAGGCGACCGGCGTGCTGCGCGCCACCACCGCGGCCAAGGCCGCCGTCCGCAGCTTCCGACCCGAGGTGGTGCTGGCGCACAACGTGTCGGCGAGCCTCGTCGCCCGGCTCGCCGTGCTGCCGCGCAGGGTGCCGCTGCTGACCGTGTTCCACGGCGTCGCCGACGCCGACTACGAGGGCGCGGCCCGCATCCTGCGCCGCACCTCGCGCACGGTGGTCGCGGTCGCCGACGCCACCGCCGAACGGCTGCGCGCCGCGGGCGTCACCGACCCGGTGGTCATCCCGAACGCGGTGTTCCCGCAGCGCGAGCGGGTCGACCGCGACGCGGTCCGCGCGGTGCACGGCGTCGGCCCGGACGTGCCGGTCGCGTTGTGCCCGGCCCGGCTCGTCCCGCAGAAGCGGCACGACGTACTGCTGGAGGCGTGGGCGCGACTGGGCGGCGACGCCGTGCTGTGGCTCGCCGGCGACGGCCCGCTGCGGCCCGACCTGGCGCACCTCGCCGCCGACCTCGGCGTCGCGGACCGGGTGGCGTTCCTCGGCAACCGCTGCGACGTGCCCGACCTGCTCGCCGCCGCCGACCTCACCGTCCTCACCAGCGACTGGGAGGGCATGCCGGTCGCGGTGCTGGAATCGCTCACGGCGGGCCGCCCGGTGGTGGCGACCGACGTCGACGGCGTGCGCCAGGCACTCGCCGGCGGCGGCGGTGTCGTCGTGCCCCGCCGCGACCCGGCCGCCACGGCGGAGGCGCTGCGCTCGCTGCTGTTCGACGAGCGGGCCCGGTCGGCGCTCGGCCAGGCGGGCCGCGCGTCGGTGCGCCGCGCCCACGACCCGGCCCTGCTCATGCGGTCCTACGACGAACTGCTGCGCACCGCGGTCGGCGGGGAGCGCGCGTGAAGCGGCAACCGGTGAAACGGCACCTGGTCACGAGCCTCGGGGCGGCGCTGCTGGTCGCCGCCGCCGTGCTGCTGGCCGTCGAGGTGCGCGGCGAGGAGTACGAGAGCCGCGTCGGGCTGCTCGCCGGACCCGCGGCGGCCGAACCGGGCACGGCCGGGTTCGGCGAGGTGGTCGCGCTGTCGCTGCCCGCGCTGGTGGAGCTGGCGCGCAGCCCGTCCGTGCTGAGCGCGACCGCCGACGAGCTGGGCACCACCACGGAGGAGTTGGCGGGCCGGGTGTCGGTCGAGCTGGTGCCCACCTCGGGCCTGGCCCGCCTGTCCGTGCGCGCGCCGACCGCCGAGCAGGCCGCGCTGGCCGCCGGGCGGATCGCGCGGGCCGTGGTGGACGTCGACCTGCTCGCCCCGGCCGCCCGGCTGCGGCTGCTCGACCGACCGGAGACCACCCGCGTGGCCCCGGACCGGACGCTGGCGTCCGGGCTCGCCCTGGTCGCCGCCGTCGTCGCGGGCCTCGGCACGTGGGCCGCCCGGCACCTGCGCCGCACGCGCCCCCGCGACCAGGTCCGGGCCGCGCTGGCCTCGGGGGGCGTGCGGCACCCGGTGACCGTGCTGGACGACGACGACCCCGACCTGGTGGAGCGGCTGACCGTGCTGTGCGCGGCGTCCGCGCGGCCCGCCCGCGTCGTCGCCGTCGTGCCGGACCTGACCGACCGGGCCGAGGAGCTGGCCGCCGCCCTGCCCGACAAGACCTCCGAGCCCGCCGACGGCGACGCGGTCGTCGCGGTCGTGCCGGGCGGCGGTCGGCAGGAGGAGCTGGCCGCCGTGGTCGGGTCGCTGCCCGCCGGCGCCACCGTCGTCGCGGTGGTGCTGTCGTGACGACGGTGGCGCACGCCCGGCGCACCCGGTTGCTCGCGGCGGCGGTCGCGCTGGTCGGCGCGCTCGCCGCGTGGCGGGCGCTGCTGCCCGCGTGGCGGGTGCCGACGCCGACCCGGGCGAACCTGCCCGAGGAGCGGATGCAGGACTTCCGCGACGCGCTGTACTTCCCGATCCGCGAGTTCCTCGACGGCGGCAACCCGTACCACCCGGCGGTGATGTTCGCGCACTGGCCGGTGCGGCAGAACTTCAACCTCTACCAGCCGTACCACCTGCTGCTGCACGCCCCGTTCGCGTTGCCCGGCTACCGGGTGGGCGCGGTGGCGTTCGCCCTGGCGTCCCTGGTGCTGCTGCTGGCGCTGGCCGTCCTCGCGGCGGGCCGGCTGCGCCCGCACGTGCCGCTCGCCCTGGGCACGGCGGTGGTCGCGGCCCTGCTGCTGCTCAGCCAGGTCGGCAAGGCGCAGCTGTACGTGGGTCAGGTCAACCCGCTGATCGCGGTCGGCGCGGCCGGCGCGCTGCTGGCCCGCGACCGGCACCCGCGCTGGGCGGCGGCGGCGCTCGCGCTGGCGTGGCTCAAGCCCCAGTTCGGCCTGCCGCTGGCACTGCTGCTGTTCGCGCGCGGGTCGCGCCGGGTGGCGCTGACCGGCACGGCCGTCGCGGCGGTGGCGTCCCTGGTGGTGCTGGCACCCCTGGTGGTGCGCGACGGCGTCGGGTCCTTCCTGGACGCCGTCGCGGCGAACCTGGAGCACGCCGGCGCCACCGCGTACGGCGCGGTGGACTCGATGACGGCGCAACGCGTGGACGTCGCCGCCGTGGTCCACCGCGTCACCGGGTGGCTGCCGCCGGGCGCGGAGGGCCTGGTGCTGGTCGGCGTGCTCGTGGTGAGCGCGGTGTCGGCGCGGCGCCTCGACCGCGCGGGGGCGGTCGAGGTCGCGGACCTGCTCACCTGCCTGGCCGTGGTGGTCTGCGCGGTGCACCAGCCCGGTGACGTGCTGATCGCCGTGCCGTCGGCGGCGGCGGTCGCCGCCCTGTGGTGGCGCGGGCGGGACCGGTGGCTCGGGTGGGCGCTGCTCGCGGTCGCGGTGCCGTTCGCGCACCTGCACTTCGTGAGCACGGCGGCCCGGGACGTCCTCGGTCCGCGCGTGGACGTGACGGTCGACGGCGTGGCGCTGGTCGCCGCCTGGGTCCTGGTCGTGGTCGCCGCACGGTCCGCGCGGACGTGACCGGGCACGTCGCCGTGCGCGGCTCGCTGTGGCTGTTCCTGGTCAACCTGCTCGGCAAGGGCAGCCAGATGGCCGTGACGCTCGTGCTCGCCGCGTTCCTCACCTCCGAGGGGCTCGGCCTGGTGGCGCTCGCGGTGGCCCTGGTGAACATCGGCCAGGTCGTGCAGTCCATGGGCGTGTACGACGTGGTGAGCCGCACCGGGCTCGACCCGCGACGGGTGGCCGGCACGCTGCTGGTGCTCAGCGCGGGCACCGGGCTGGTGCTCGCGGTGGGCCTGGTGCTGGCGGCCGACGCCGTCGCCGACGTGCTGGACGCCCCGGTCGCGACGCTGGTGCGGCCGGCCGCGCTGAGCCTGCCGTTCTCGGCCGTGGCGGGTGTGCAGATGGGGCTGCTGCACCGCGAGCTGGACTTCCGGCGGCGGCTGCTGCCCGACGCCGGCTCGGCCGTGCTCGGCGCGGCCGTCACGATCGCGCTCGCCGCGGCCGGGGCGGGGCCGCACTCGCTGGTCGTCGGCCTGCTGTGCACGGCGGTCGCGCAACCGGTGCTGGGCGTCGTCGTCGGCGTGCGGGTGCGCCCGCTGTGGGACGCCGCCGCCGCGCGGGAGGCGCTGGCCTGGATCGCGGTCGTGGGTCCCGGCGCGCTGGTGGCCGTGCTGCTGATCAACCTGGACTACCTGGCCGTCGCCCGCGTGCTGGGCGCGGAGGCGGTCGGCGTGTACTCGCTGGCGTACCGGATCGCCTGGGTGCCCTACATCCTGGTCGCGGTGGTCCTCGGCGGCGTCCTGCTGCCGCTGTGCGCGCGGTACCTGCGCGAGGGGCGTGACCTGTCCGAAGTGGTCGGTCGGTTCACACTGGCCGTGCTGGTGCTCACCGGCGGGCTGTACGCGGTGACCGCCGTGCTGGCCGACCGGGTCGTGGTGTTCGGCGACCGCTGGGCGGGCGCGGCGCTCCCGCTGGCCCTGCTGTGCCTCTACGGCCTGGGCATCGGTCTGCTGCACGTCTGGTACCAGGTGCTCAAGGCTGCCGGCCACGCCCGCCGCTACCTGGCGCTGGAGGTGACGCACCTCGGCGTGCTCGTCACCGGGCTGGCGCTGTTCACCCGGTACGGCGTCGTCGCGGTGGCCCTCGTGCAGGCGGTGTCGGCGTGGGCGCTGGTGCCGGTGACGTGGCGCGCCCTGGCCCGGCGCGGCCTGGCCCCGCCGATCCGGTCGGTGCTGCGCGGCGCGGCCGGGGTGCTCGCGGCGGCCGGCTGCTGCGCGGTGGTCGCGCACGCCGCCGGTGACGTGTTCGGACCGCCCGGGTCGGTGCCCGGCGCGCTCGTGGAGGGGGTGTTGCTGGTGGCGGTGTGCGGCGCGGTCGTGGTGCTGACGAACAGGGAGGTGCTGCGGCGGTGAGGGTCGTGCACGTGAGCCAACCCGTGACGGCCGGCGTCGCCGCGGTGGTGCTGGAGCTGGCGGTGGCGCAGTGCTCGGCGGGGTGGGCGGTGGCGGTGGTGTGCCCGCCGGGGCCGCTCGCCGACCGAGCCCGGGCAGCGGGGGTCGACGTGCGCGAGTGGCGTGCCGTCCGCGGTCCCGGGCCGTCCGCGGTCGCGGAGTGGGTGCGGTTGCGGGCGCTGCTGCGCCGCCTCGACCCGGACGTCGTGCACCTGCACAGCTCCAAGGCGGGCCTGGTGGGGCGGCTCGTGCTGCGCGGGCGGCGGCCGACGCTGTTCCAGCCGCACCTGTGGTCGTTCCAGACCGCCACCGGGCTCGTCGGGCGGCTGTCGCTGGCCTGGGAGCGGTGGGCGGCGCGCTGGACGCACCAGCTGGTGTGCGTGAGCGACGACGAGCTGCGCACCGGGCGGGACGCGGGGGTCGGCGGGCCGGCCGAGGTCGTGTGCAACGGCGTCGACACCGAGCGGCTGCACCCGGCCGACCGCAGGGCCGCGCGGCTGCGGCTGGGGCTGCCCGAGGCGCCCACGGCGGTGTGCGTCGGCAGGCTCGCACCGCTGAAGGGGCAGGACCAGCTGCTCGCGGCGTGGCCCGCCGTGCGCGCGGCCGTGCCCGGCGCGCGGCTCGTGCTCGTGGGCGACGGGCCGATGGGGCGGCGGTGGCGCTCCGGGTGCGCCGACCCGTCCGTGCGGTGGTGGGGGCACGCCGACGCGGTGGCCGACTTCTACGCGGCGGCGGACGTCGTCGTGGTGCCGTCACGGGCCGAGGGGATGGCGCTGGTGCCGCTGGAGGCGATGGCGTGCGGCCGGTCCGTGGTCGCGTTCGACGTGAGCGGGGTGCGGCAGGGCGTCGGCGACGCGGGCGCGGTGCTGCCCGCCGGGGACGTCCCCGCGCTGGCCGCCGCCGTCGCGCGCCGGTTGGCGGACCCGGCCCTCGCCCGCCGCGAGGGCGTGCGGGGGCGGCGGCGGGTCGAGCTGCTGTTCGACCGGCGGCAGGTGGCGGAGCAGGTGGCGACGGTGGTGGAGAAGATCGCGCCGGGAGGTGGCCGGTGAGGCCGTTGCGGGTCGCGTACGTGCTCACCCAGGACAGCGGCGGGCCGGTCGACGTGACCGTGCGGCTGGCCCGGGCGCTGCTGGACTCCGGCGAGGCGGAGGTGCGGGTGTTCGGGCCGGTGCCCCGGCGCGGCGCCGAGGTGCTGCACGGGCACCACGAGCCGGTCGAGGTCGCGGCGAAGGGCGACCTGCGGGCCGGGCGGCGTGCGCGGGCGGTGGTGGCGGCGTGGCGGCCCGACGTGGTGCACGCGCAGGACCGGCGGGCCGGGCTCGTCGGCGCCGGGCTGCGGCTGAGCCACCGGGTGGTGCAGACCTACCACGGCGTGCCCGACGACGTGGGCGAGGAGTGGTTCCGGGGCGTGCCCGGGGCGGTCGCGCCGTCGGCGTACACGCGGACCGTGCTGGCGGCGGACGCGCTCGTCGCGCGGGCCGTGCACCGGACCGTCGTGCCCGCACCGGCGATGGGCCGCTTCCTGAGCTCCCGGCTGCGCGTGCCGGGGGTGCGGTTGGCGCACATCGACAACTGCGTGGAGCCGGCGCACGTGCACCCGCCGGCGGGGCCGGTGCGGCGGCTGGTGTTCGTCGGGTTGCTGGTGGAGCGCAAGGGGTTGACCACGCTGCTGGACGCCCTGGCGCTGCCCGGCGTGATGCCCGCCGACGCCACGCTGACCGTGGTCGGCGACGGCCCGCAGCGCGCCCTGGCCGAGCGGTCTGCGCGGGCGCTGGGCGACCGCGTCCGGTTCCTGGGCTTCCGCCCGGACGTGCCGGAGCTGCTGCGGCACCACGACGCCCTGGTGCTGCCGTCCACGATGGAACAGCAGCCGCTGGTGGTGGCCGAGGCGATGGCGGCGGGCAAGCCGGTGGTGGCCACCGACACGGGCGGGGTGGCCGACATGCTGGGCGGCGCGGGCCACCTGGCCGTGCCGGGGGACGTGGCCGACCTGGCCGCCCGCCTGCGCGCGGTGTTCGCCGACCGCGACCCGGCCCGCACCGGCCGCCTGCTGGCCGAGCGGGCGGGGGAGCGCTTCACCCCGCGCGCCTGCGCCCGCCGCCACCTGGACCTCTACCGGTCGCTGACCGGGCGGCCGACGACCTGATACCTCGCCGCAGGCGGTGGTGCTCCCGGCACCACCGGGGCCGGTGGCGTGGCGGTGGTCGTCGGGCCGGCCGGCGTGGTGGGTTCCGGCGCGGCGGGTTCGGACGCGGTGGGGTCCGGTGTGGTGGGTTCCGGCGTGGTCGGCGTGGTGGTCGGTCGCTGGGTGGTCGTCCCGGGTGTGGTGATGGCGGTCGTGGTCGGGGTGAACGTGGTCGGCGTGGGCGTCGTGGCCGGAGCGGACGTGTCCTGCCCCGAGGGCTTGACCAGCACCACCGCGTCACCGGCCGCCAGTTCGATCGTGCTCGGCACCGGCCGGTCCGTGTCCACGTTCAGGTATCCCTCCGGCGGGTTGACCTCGGCGGTCGTGGCGGTCGGGTTGACGGCCACGTACCCGCCCGTGAACCGGCGGTCCCAGGCCCCGTTGAGCAGGCGGTTCGCGGTCTCCGTCGCCTCGCCCAGCGGGACCTCCTGGTACGGCGACCAGTCCGGGTGGCGGTAGTCCGCCGTGGACGCCCCGTTCCAGCACGTGTGCGGGCTCGCGAGCAGCGCCGCCGTGGCGTAGCCGACCCGCTCCTCGCGCGCGCCCTTCACGTGCGTGACCAGCAGCAGCCACGACTCGCCGAGAGCGGCCTGGGCGCGCAGCTCCTTGAACTCGTTGCCCTTGAACGTGAGCAGCTCGCCGGTGCCGCTGTCGCGCAGCCCGAAGTTCTCCTCCATCGCCCCGTCGTACCGGGAGTGCGCCGACCACCGACCGGCCGTCAGGTGCGACTCGGACACGTTCGGGATGAGCATCTTCCCGGCCTTGTGCAGCGCCTCGCCCGCCGTCGACAGGAACGCGTCGAGGCCCTCGCGGATCACCCGGTCGGTCTCGACGGCGGTCGTGGTGCCCTTCAGCAGGGCGGTCGAGTAGTACCTCAGCGAGGCGAAGTCGTTGTCCGCCAGCACGCCGTCCCACCCCTCGCGCACCACCTCGGCGGTGACGGCGTCCGTCCACGCCTTCTGGTAGGCCGGGTCCCACACCGTCATCTGCCAGTGCTTCGGGTAGCCGTTCCACTCGATGCGCGCGTCGGTGGTGTCGACCGCGAACCAGTGCGGTTGGTCGCGCTGGGTCTTCACGTACCCGAGCCCGCTGGGCAGCAACGGCGCGTCGACGTCGCCGATCACCGCGCCGGGGTAGTTGCGGGTGCTGGACAAGTCCTTGTAGACCAGCACCTTCACCTTCGGGTTGAGCCTCTTGAGCCGGCGCAGCGCCAGGGTCTCGGTCGCGTTGAGCACCACCAGGTCGTAGTGCAGCGCGGCGAACCTGATCTCCATCGAGGACGGCGGCTCGCCGATGCCGTACCACCAGGCGCACGGCGCGAGCGGTTTCGGCGGCGGCGCCAGCACGTCACCCGGCACCTCGCCGCGCGTGCCGGGTTGGCCCGTGGCGGACCCGAACGTGCAAGCCGCCGAGGTCAGCAGCAGGAGCGCGGAGCACAGCAGGCCCATGATCCGCGAGGTCAGCGATCCCTTCGGCACAACAGCTCACCCACCGTCTGCAACAGGATTTTGACGTCCAGCCACAACGACCAGTTGGCTATGTAGTAGTTGTCGTAGCGCGACCTGTCGACAATAGAGGTGTCCCCCCTCAAACCGTGCACCTGCGCGAGCCCGGTCAATCCCGTGGGAACGCGGTGACGGGCCCAGTATAGCTCGTGGATCGCGGAGAACTCGCGCACGAAACCCGGCCTCTCGGGGCGTGGTCCGACGATGGACATGTCGCCCCGGATGATGTTCCACAGTTGTGGCAGTTCGTCCAGGGAACTGCGACGCAGGAATCGTCCGACTGGTCCGACCCGGCGGTCTCCGACAACCGACCAGGTGACTTGGGAATCGTCGTTGCCGTTCATCCTCACGCTGCGCAGCTTGTAAAGCACGAACGGGTGGTCATCCATGCCGACGCGGACCTGGCGGAAGATCACCGGCCGCCCGCTCTCCAGCAGCACCGCGAGCGCGCACGCCGCGATGACCGGCGACAGCACGACCAGCGCCACCGCCGCCAGCAGCACGTCCATCGTGCGCTTGACCCACCAGGTGGGCCTGCTGGTCGGCGCGGTGCCCAGGCGCATCAGCGGGTAGCTGCGCAGCCGCTCGATGTCGGGCCCGTCCTGGTGGAGCTCGAACATCCGGGGCACGACGAGCGTGGTGCAGCCGAGCCGGTGCGCGGCGATGGCGGAGTCGACCACGTACGACTCGCGGGTCCGGGAGAACGCGAGGACCACGGTGCCCACCCCGAGCCGGGTGATCGCGTCGGCGAGGTCCTCGTCGAGCAGTGCCACGGGCAGCGCGGCCCGGTCGAGCACGGGTTCGGGGTCGATGAACCCGACCGGGCGCAGGCCGAACTCGGGATGCGCCAGCATCGAGCCGACCAGGTCCACGCCGACCTTGTCCGTGCCCACCACGATGGTCCGGTCGCACCGGTCGAACCGCCGCCGGGCCCAGCGGCCGAAGGCGAACACCGCCAGCCGGGCCGGTTCGCTCAGCGCGGCGAACGCGAGCACCGACCACTGCGCGGCCCGGGTGTCGGCCGGCGGTGCGCCCGCGACCAGGTCGAGGCACGTGACCAGGGCGAACGCCAGCGCCGTCGCCCCCGCCGAGCGCGGCAGGTCGTGGAACCAGGACAGCCACAGCCGCCGCCGGTACAGCCTGCACGCGCCGCGCGCGCCCAGCAGCGCCACGGCCACCAGCGCGGTCGCCCGCCACCCCGGCGGTTGCCGGGCGCACACCAGCGCCACGACGCCCGCGTCGACCGCGACCAGCAGCACGGCCACCGCGTTCACCCGTCGGAGCGCGTCCCGCCACGACACCTCGCGGGGCCTCGGGTGCCGCCACCGCGACACCGGCGGCGAGGTGGTCGCCGAGCCCACGCCGTTCACCTCGGACCGCCCTTGCCGCGCCCCGAGGGCGTCCCGTCCACGCCACACCACATCGGACGACGTCCTCTCCACCATGAAGTCGATAATTGTCACCCGTCCGAGAACGTCCGAACGGGGAATTCTGCTTACTCGGTGCATATTCGGTGCTGACTGTCGGGGTTAATTCACTCTTTCGGTCAACGCTGTTCCCCTTACTGGTGATCATCGCGGGTGTGTAACCCGTTAAATTCGCCCTGCTGTGCCACCGTGGGGACTCGGGGTGGGTGAATCCCGCCGGCGTGCGCAGGCGAATAATTCTGGCCCGCCATCCGTGATCCAGTGAAATGGGGCCTCTTGATCGTCGACGAAGGCGGCGTGCGCGGCACGTCGGAACAGGGCGGACCAGCCTTTTCCGACGACGAGCGCACCCGTGCCCGAGCCCACGTCGTGCTGCCCGCCTACAACGAGGCGGTCTCGCTCCCGCCCCTGCTGACCCGGCTCGCGGAGGTCGCCCGCACCGAGCGGCTCACCGCCTGGGTCGTCGACGACGGGTCCTCCGACACCACCGCCGACGTCGCCAAGGCCGGCGTGCCCGGCCTGGACGTCCGGCTCGTCCGACACGACGTCAACCTCGGCCTCGGCCAGGCCGTCCAGTCCGGACTGCGCGCCGTGCTGGCCGAGGCCGACGAGGCCGACGTCGTGGTCGTGATGGACGCCGACGACACCCACGACCCGGCCCTGATCCGGCGGATGGAGCGCGAGCTCGCGGCCGGCGCGGACGTCGTGATCTGCTCCCGGTTCGTCGCGGGCGGCGACGACACGACCGCGCCCGCCGCGCGCCGGCTGCTCTCGCGCGGCGCCGCCGTGCTGTTCCGCCGGGTGCTGCGGGTCGAGGGCGTCCGCGACTTCACCAGCGGCTTCCGCGCCTACCGGGTGAGCCTGCTCGCGCGGGCCGCCGACCACTGGGGCGAGCGCCTGATCGAGGAGCGCGGCTTCGCCTGCATGGTGGAACTGCTGCTCAAGCTGCGCCACTGCCGCCCGGTCGTCACCGAGGTGCCGCTCGTGCTGCGCTACGACCGCAAGGGCGGTCCGAGCAAGATCCGGATCGCGCGGACGGTCGGTCAGTACCTGAAGCTGCTGGTCCGCGACCGGCTCTCGCCCGCGCCGTACCGGGCGCTGTGATGGCGGCCCGGGGTGTGGGCGGCCTGCACGTGGCGGTGGTCGGCGGCGGCATCTGCGGACTGGCCACCGCGCACCGCCTGGTGCGGGCCGGCGCCCGCGTCACCCTGCTGGAGGGCAGCGACCAGCTCGGCGGGCTGGGCACGTTCTTCCCGTGGCGCGACCGGTGGGTGGAGCGCTTCTACCACTGCGTGATGCCGTCCGACGACCACCTGCTCGGCCTGCTCGGCGAACTGGGCCTGCGCGACGCCGTCGCGTGGCGGCGCACCCGGATGGGCATGGTCGTCAACGGGCGCGGCTACCCGTTCAACAACGCCTGGGACCTGCTCAGGTTCACCCCGTTGGGGCTGCCCGACCGGGTGAGGTTCGGCGTCGTGTCGCTCCTGCTGCGCCGGCTCGGCCAGGGCAAGGACCTGGACGGCACGCGCACCGAGGACTGGCTGCGCGGCCTGTACGGCGACCGGGTGTGGGAGCTGCTGCTCGCGCCCCTGTTCGGTGCGAAGTTCGGCGCGCGCTTCGGCGACGTGCCCGCCCTGTACCTGTGGCAGCGGCTCGGGCGCGACGGGGCCGTGGCGGTGCGGGGGTACCCCGCCGGCGGCTACCGGGCGGTGATCGACGCGCTGCGGGCGTCGATCGAGGCCGGTGGCGGCGAGGTGCGGCTGGACGCGCCCGTGCGGCGGATCGGCGTGGGCGACGGCGTGCGGCTGGAGCTGGCGGGGGACGTGGTGACCGCCGACCGCGCGGTGTCCACGCTGCCCCTGCCGCTGCTGCGGCAGCTCGCCGACGACGACCTGGCCGCGCGCCTGCCCGACGTCGAGCTGCCCTACCAGGGCGTGGTCAACGCGCTGTTCTTCCTCAAGCGCCCCCTGTCCGGGCACTACTGGACGCCCGTGGTCGGCTCCGGCACGGAGTTCGACGGCGTGGTCGAGATGACGCCGCTCGCGGGCGTGGAGCCCTACGGCGGGCGGCACCTGGTGTACGCCATGCACTACACCGACCGCGGGTCGGCGCTGTTCCGCGAGGACGACGCCGCGATCGCCTCGCGCTGGACCTCGCAGCTGCTCGGCCTGCACCCCGACCTCAACCGGGCCGACGTGGACGACGTGCGCGTGTTCAAGGCCCCGTACGTCGAGCCGGTGCACCCCCTGGGCTACCTGGCGCGCAAGCCCCCGGTGGTGGTCGCCGGCACCCCGCTGGTGCTGGCGACCACCGCCCACGTCTACCCGGACGTCACGAGCTGGAATTCGAGTGTGGGACTCGCGAACCACGTGGTCGGGACGCTGGTGGGGGAACCACAACCCGTTCCGGGGTGAGCACGGGCGGCTCGCCGCGGACCAGCTGCCGCAGCGCGTCGGCGATCACAGCGGACGGCGAGCCGCTGCCGTACGGGGAGGGGATGCGCCCCAGGCGCTCCCGGTGGCCGGGCACGTCGTCCAGCCAGCGCAGCACCTCGGTGCGCACCCGTTGGCCCGGCGGCACGAGGGTGCCGAACGTGCCCTCGATCTCCGGGCGCTCGGTGCTGCGCCGGACCACGACCACCGGTCGCTTGAGGACGCTGACCTCCTCCTGGATGCCGCCCGAGTCGGAGACGACGACGGCGGCGCACCGGGCCAGCGCCAGGAACGCCGGGTACGCCTGCGGCTCGACCACCTTCAGGTTCGCCAGCAGGCCGGTCAGGCCGAAGCCCGCCACGCGCTTGGCCGTGCGCGGGTGCAGCGGCAGGACCACCGGCAGCGGCAGCCTGCTCAGCTCGCGCAGGATCGTCTCCAGGTTCGCCGGGTCGTCCACGTTCTCCGGCCGGTGGATCGTGGCCAGCACGTACCCGTCCTGGCGCAGCTCGTGCGAGGCCAGCACCACGGCCTCCTCGTCGTGGTGCGGCAACGCGGTCGCCAGCGCCTCGACCACCGTGTTCCCGGTGATCGCGATGCGCTCGTCCGGCACGCCCTCGTGCAGCAGGTTGGCGCGGTTCAGCTCGGTCGGCGCGCAGCACAGGTCGGCGAGGTGGTCGATCGCCACCCGGTTGTGCTCCTCGGGCATCGCCCGGTCGTAGCTGCGCAGGCCCGCCTCGACGTGCACCAGCGGCACGTCGTTGGCGTTGGCGGCCAGCGCGCCGGCGAGCGCGGACGTCGTGTCGCCCTGCACGACCACCGCCGTGGTCGGGTGCTCGGCCAGCAACTCGTCCACCGCCGCCACGGCCGAGCCGAGCTGCGTGCCGCGCCGCGCGCCGCCGACCGCCAGCTCGTGGAACCGGCCCGGGCTGCCGATGTCGCGGCGGATGCGGTGGTACATCGCGGTGTCGTAGTGCTGTCCCGTGTAGACGACGGTCGCGCGGGCGCCGATCACGCGGATCAGGGGCGCCAGCTTGATCAGCTCCGGCCTCGTGCCGCACACCATCGTCACCGTGCCGAGAGCTCTTGCGTCGATCGGACCCACCTCCGGTTCGCGGACGTCTGCGCGCGCACCCGGCGCGCGAACGCGGAGAAGGTTAGGGTCCCGGTGGCCGATTTTCCTTGCGGCTCAATCGATCGAGTGAACTTCCGCTGCGTGATTCGGTTTCCGACCGGGTACCTCATTAGGTTCCGGGTGGACCATTCGGTGCACTCGGAACCACTGGGAGAGATCGTGCGCAGGTATGCGGCCCTGTCCGCCACGGCGGTGCTGGTGGCGGCGGTCGTGGGGCCGTCGAACGCGCAGGCCGTGGACTCGGTCCTGCTGCCCGACCTGAGACAGGCGCCCGTCGGCTGCCCGGGGGGTTTCTCCGGCGACCCGGCGCGGTGCGCGGACTGGGACGTGTGCGTGGTCGCCGACCCGGACGCCCCGAACGGGGAGTGCCTGGGGCACGGCGAACCCGGTCGCGCCGTGCGGCTCAGGTTCACCACATCGGCGGACAACATCGGGGACGGCCCGTTGCTGATCTACGGCAGTCGCGGTAGTGCGGCGGAACCGACGATGACCGCGCGACAGGCGTTCCAGTCCGCTGTGGACGGATCGATCCCCGGCTCGTACGCCGCGGCGCAGCACCGCGTGCCCGCGACCCTCTACTACGAGCCCGCGCCGGCCCACACGCACTGGCACCTGCTCGGCTTCGAGCACTTCCAGCTCCGCACCCCCGCCGGCGACGCCGTCGTGGTCGACCGCAAGACCGGCTTCTGCCTGGGCGACCGCTACGAGGTCGGCGACGAGCCGGCGCGGCGCCCGGTCGGCCGGACCACCCCGGAGGGCAGGCTGGCCGGCTACCTGCGGCTGAACCGCTGCGGTCACCACGCGCCGGAGGCGCTGGAGGTCGCCGAGGGCATCTCGGTGGGCTACGGCGACGACTACAAGCACACCGTCGACTTCCAGTGGCTCGACCTGACCGGCGTGCCGTCGGGTACCTACGACGTGGTCAACGTGGTCAACAGCGACCGCACGCTGGTGGAGAAGTCGTACGACAACAACGCCTCGTCCGTGGCGATCACCCTGCGCTGGCCGGGTGGCGCCGAGCGGGCCCCCGCCGAGATCACCGCTCCACCGCTGGTCACGGTCGTGCGCAGCTGTCCTGGCCAGGAGCGCTGTGCTCACCGAGGGTGACCGTCGGTGGTCACCGTGATCACGGTCGGGTGTCGGTGAACGGCCCGGGGTGGCGTTCCGGTTTGCCCGCCGGGACACCGGGAACCCCGGCGCGACCGCACCGCGACGGGAAGGGCGAAGCCGTGTCGCTGTCCACCGAGGACCGGGTGCTCGCCGGTCGGTACCGGTTGGCGGGCAAGCTCGGCACCGGTGGCATGGCCGAGGTGCACCGTGGGTGGGACCTGCTGCTGCGCCGCTACGTCGCGGTGAAGCTGTTCGACGCGCAGGACGACGCGGCCGGCGGGGTCGCGAGCACCCGGTTCGACCACGAGGTGCGGACGATGGCCGCCCTGTCGCACCCCGGCCTGGTGTCGGTGTACGACGCGGGCATGTGCGGGCGCACCTCGTACGTGGTGCTCCAGCTGGTCGAGGGCTGCACGCTGCGCGACCGGCTGGCCAAGGGCCCGGTGCCGACGGGGCAGGTGAGGCGGATGGGCGCCCGGCTGGCCGACGCGCTGGCGCACGTGCACGAGCGCGGTGTCGTGCACCGGGACGTCAAGCCGTCGAACATCCTGCTCGACGCGTCCGGCGCGCCCCACCTCGCCGACTTCGGCCTGGCCCGCTCGGCCTGGTCGACGCAGCTCACGAACCACGGGCAGGTCATCGGCACGGCCTCCTACCTGGCGCCGGAGCAGGTGCGGGGCGAGGAGGTCGGGCCGCCCGCCGACGTCTACGCGCTCGGGCTGGTGCTGCTGGAGTGCCTGACCGGGCGGCGCGAGTACCAGGGCAACCGGGTGGAGGCGGCGGTCGCGAGGCTGCGCCGGCCCCCCGTCGTGCCGCCGAACCTGCCTCCCGACGTGCACCGCCTGCTCACCGCGATGACGTCGCTGTCGCCGCACCGCCGGCCGACGGCGGCCCAGTGCGTGGCCCAGCTGCGCAGGCGGCCCCGACCCGCCGCGCACCCCGCCGAGGCGCGCACGGACGTCCTGCCGGCCGTGCCGAAGGCGCGCACCAAGCTGATGATCGCCGGTGCGGCGGTGGTGTGCCTGGTGGGTGGGGCGTGGGCGGTGGCGGACCGGGTCGAGGGACCCGGCGGGCAGCGGGTGGACCGGCAGGTCGGCCGCGAACCGGTCGAGCCCGGCGCCCCGGTGCCGATCGACGCCATCCGCGCCACGCGGTAGCGCGTCAGCGGTCGGGCAGGCCGGCCAGGAACTCCTCGACGACCCGGTTGAACAGCGCCGGTTGTTCGAGGTTGGGCAGGTGCCCCGCGCGCGGGACCACGGCGAGCGCCGAGCCGGGCACGGTCCCGTGCAGCCGGCGGGCCGTGGCGACCGGGGTGAACTCGTCCTCCTCACCGACGACGACCAGGACGGGCACCCGCGCCGAGGCCAGCGAGGGCGTGTAGTCCGGTCGGGCGGCCCGGCCGCGCAGGGCCGCCGCCGCGCCCGCGGGTGGCGCGCCGCGCATCATCCGCCGCACGTGGTCGGCCACGTCCGGCTGCTCGACCGCCGTCCTCGGGGAGATCATCCTCCGCATCAGCTCCTCGGCGTACGGACCGATGCCCTCGCGCTCGACGCGGTCGGCCGTCTCGTGCCTGGCCCGTGCGGCGGCCGGTTCGTCGGCTTCGTGGGTGGTGTCGGCGAGCACCAGTGCCCGCACGCGCTCCGGGTGCGATCGGTGCAATTCCATGGTGATCTGGCCGCCCATCGACAGGCCCCATACCACCGCCCGGTCGATCGCGAGGCGGTCGAGCAGCGCGACCAGGTCGTCGGCGAAGGCGGGCAGCGGCGTGGTGCCCGACGCGCCCGCCGCTTCGCCGTACCCGCGCAGGTCGGGGACGACGACCCGGTACCTGTCGCGGAAGTGGTCGAGCTGCGGCCACCACATCGAGCGGTCGAACGGGTGTCCGTGGACCAGCAGCAGCGGCGGGCCGTCGCCCTCGTCGTCGTACGCGTTCACCATGTGCGCCCCCTTTGACGAGGAGCCTAGGAAACGCGATCATCGCGGTGCAATCAAAACAATGCTCTCGGTGCAATGAGGTGCGCGTGGACCACCGGGTGATCGCCGACCGGATCGCCGCCGACATCGCGGCGGGCAGGCTCGAGCCGGGTGACCGGTTGCCGCCCCAGCGGCGCTTCGCCCGACGGCACGGCATCGCCGCGTCCACCGCCGCCCGCGTCTACGGCGAGCTGGCCCGGCGCGGCCTGACCACCGGTGAGGTCGGGCGCGGCACGTTCGTCCGCAGCGCCCGACCGGCCGAGCCCGCGCTCCCCGAACCGGGCGGGGCGCGCGTCGACCTGGAGTTCAACTTCTGCCTGCTGCCCGACCAGACCGAGCTGCTCGCGCCCGCCCTGCGCGGTCTCGTCGACGACGGCCTGGTCGCCGCGACGACCCCGGTCGGCGTCGCCGGGACCCCCGAGGTGCGGGCCGCGACCGCCGCGCTGCTGGCGCGGGGAGGCTGGGCGCCCGACCCGCGACAGGTGCTGTTCACCGGCAACGGTCGCCAGGCCATCGCCGCCGCCGTGGCCGCACTCGTGCCGGTGGGCGGGCGCCTCGGCGTGGAGGCGGTCACGTACCCCGTGGTGAAGGCCCTCGCGGCCCGCTTGGGCATCACGCTCGTGCCGCTGGCCGTGGACGACGCGGGTGTCCTGCCGGACGCGCTGCGGGCGGCCGACGTGCGCGCCGCCTACCTCCAGCCGGTCCTGCACAACCCGCTCGGCACGACCGTGCCGCCGGCTCGGCGCGCCGAGCTGGCCGAGGTCGTGCGCGACCTGGACGTGCAGGTGGTCGAGGACGCCGTCTACGCGTTCCTGGGCCCCGACCTGCCGCCGCTCGCGCCGGAGCGCACCACCGTCGTCGACAGCCTGTCCAAGCGGTTGGCGCCGGGCCTGACCCTGGGGTTCGTCGTGCCGCCCGGGCACCTGGTGGACCGGGTGGCCGCCACCGCGCGCTCCGGCGGTTGGGCGGCGGGGCACTTCGCGCTGGCCGCGGCGGGCCGCTGGCTGGCGGACGGGACCGTGCGCGCCGTCGTGGACCGCAAGCGCGCGCTCGCCCGGGAGCGCCAGCTCCTCGCCCGCACCCACCTGGCCGGCTTCGAGGTGCGGGGCGACCCCGGCGCGTTCCACTGCTGGTGGCGCCTGCCGGAGGGGTGGCGGGCCGAGACGTTCACCGCCGCCGCGAGCCGGCGGGGGATCGCGATCACCCCCGCCGCCGCGTTCGCCGTCGTGCCGGGGCACGCCCCGAACGCGGTGCGCCTGGCCCTGGCCTCCACCGACGAGGACACCCTCGTCCCCGCCCTGACCACCCTGGCCGCGCTCGCCCGCGGCGCCCCGGAGGACGAGTTCCCCGACTGACCCGCGTGTCGTGCGTTCGCGCCCGGCGTGTCGTGCGTTCGCGCACCGCGTGTCGTGCGTTCGCGGCTCGGGTGGTCAGGCCGGCGTCGCGGAGGTGAAGCGCTCCCACGCCCGTTGCTGCTGCCCGGGGTCGGCGTCGGCCTGCTCGGGCAGTCCAGGCGCAGGTGCCGGTCGCCGAACGGCGCGTCCAGGTAGGCGCAGTGGTGGGGGTTCGCGGGGTCCTCGTGGACGCGCGGTCGGAAGTGGCGGCACGTCACGCAGGTGCGCTGCGGCGGGATGTCGCCGTTGAGCTGGAGCGTGCGGATCAGCTTGACCAGCAGGAGCAGCATGGCCGCCTGCTCCGCGTCGTCGAAGCTCTCGACGGCCCGGCTCAGGAAGTCGGGCCACGCGCTCGTGCGGTCCGCCACGGCCTCACCGGCCTCGGTGAGGCGGTGGCGAACTCGCCCGCCGCCCTCACGATGATGTGGGCGGGCTTCGGCGCCCTCGGCGGCGGGTGCCTGGGGGCGAAGCTGGGCGAGCAGGTCGCCGTCCTCGTGGCCGACCGCAACAGCTGCGAGTACTGCCTGGCCGCCCACACCGCCCTGGGGCGCAAGGCGGGCGTGTCCGCGGAGGACATGGGCCAGGCCCGGGCCGGCCACTCGCACGACCCGCGCACCGCCGCCGCGCTCGGCTTCGCGGCCAAGCTCGTCGAGGACCGCGCGCAGGTGACCGACGCCGACGTGGAAGCGCTGCGCGCCGCCGGTTTCGACGACGAGGAGGTCGTGGAGCTGGTGGCGCACGTCGCGCTCAACCTCTTCACGAACTACGTCGACGTCGCGCTGTCCGTGCCGCTGGACTTCCCGAGGGTCGCCCTGCGCAAGGCCGGCTGACCCCGGGAGTCCAACGCTCGGGAGCCCTGGGTTCTTCACTCGCGAGCGAAGAACCCAGGGCTCCCGGAGGTACGACCCTCGAGTCCTGGGTGTCGGACTCTCGTCGGTGGAGCGCCTCGGATCAGGCGCGGCGCCACTTCTGGTTCGCGCCGCCGACGCAGTCCCACATGTGCAGGACCGCGCCGTTGGCCGGGTTCCACTCCGCGATGTCCACGCACTTGCCCGCCTGCGGGTTCACCAGGTCGCCCGCGGCGGTCAGGACGAACTGCTGCGCCGGGTTGCCGGAGCACGTGGCGAGCTGCACGGCCGCGCCGTTGGCCGTCGAACCCCACGCCACGTCCACGCACTTGTCGTTCCGCGTGCGGATCGTGCCGCCGGTGAACTCGAACGCCTGGCCGGCGCCGCCCGTGCAGTCCCGCACGGCCAGGCGCTGCCCGTCGGCGAAGTTCCCGTTCGGCACGTCGACGCACTTGCCGTGCCAGTCGCTGACGATGCCGCCGCCGGCGGGCGGGGGAGTGGTGCCGCCGCCACCGGTGAACGGGTTCAGCGTGATCCCGGCCGAGCGCGGATCGCCGTCGTGCACCAGGGACTCCTGCGCCTGCACGTCGTCGAACGCGAACCCGTACGCCTCGCCGTCCACCATGTTCCGGTGCACCAGCCGCGAGTAGTGGTTGGTGATCGCGCCCTGGTAGAAGTCGGCGGGCCCGCCGCCGGGCTGGGTGTCGATCCGGCCGAGCGTGGAGCGGTGCAGCGCGGCGCACAGGGTGCGGGCGATCGGGCCGACCACCTGGTCGTTGGGCGCGTGCAGCGCGCCGTCGCAGCCCCACACGTCCGCCGTGGACGGCTTCGCGAACGACGCCACCCGCTGCCCGGCGGTGTTCGTGAAGTCCATGGTGGTGCCGGAGGTGCGGCCGAAGTACTTCACGTCCGGGCGGTCGCCGAACGGCTGCACGGTGAGCGTCCTGGACGTGTACGCGTTCCACGCCTGCGTGATGTACGAGTCGAGGTAGTTGCGGTCGAACAGGCCCACGTCGGCGGCCTTGCCCGGCGCGAGCACCCGCAGCACCGTGCCGTCCGGGCGGGACATGACCGACCCGCCCCAGCCCCCCTGGCCGCGGATGCCGCTGATGATGGCGTCCCGCCCGCCGGGCTTGAGCTCACCGGTCTTCCTGGTGGCGCCGCTCGCGCCGGTCACCGACACCGCGTGCGGCACGGCGAACATGTCCACCTGGGAGCTGTTGAGCCACAGGCCGTCGTCGTTGTAGGTGAACTCGCTCCAGTCGAACAGGATGCCGCTGTTCGGGTCGCCGGACGCCCACGGCGCGGGCTGCACCAGGCCGTCGGGCGTGAGGGAGAACCTCAGCTTCTCGCCGAACGACATGTAGACGCGGCCGGAGATGAACCGGGGTACGCGCAGCGTGACGCTGCCGCCGGGGCCGGGGCCCGCGATGGACACGTCCGGCGCGGGCGTGGGCGGGTTGCCGCCCGGCGACCACGGCGTGAACCCGCCGGCCTGGTTGACGTACCCGAGCCGGCCGGCGCGGATGTCGGTGCCCAGGACGTACAGGTGCACGGCCTCGGGGCGGCCGCTGTCGTTGGTGACGGTCAGCGGCAGCAGGTCGGGGCCGATCGCCTGTGCCGGTGCGATCGCGATCGCCGCCGACGCGGTCGCCGCCAGAGCGGCGAGCGCGCTCAACCACTTCGTCCGAGTGCGCATGTGACTCCTCGTGCAGGGGGCAGTCGGCAGACCCCGGCCGGTTCAGGGCGGCCGGGCGGTCTCCGCTCCCGCGGTCGCGGACAACTGGTCCAGACCGCTTCGTGAGAGCGCTTCCATGGTTGTGCGCAGAAGCGAGCCCTGTCAATACCGGGAGGCGCCGTGCAGAGTGGACGGCATGACCTACGACGTCGACGCCGTGCGTGCCCGGTTCCCCTCGCTCGCCGCCGGAACCGCCCACTTCGACGGCCCCGGCGGGTCCCAGGTGCCCGCCGCCGTGGCCGACGCGGTGCGCACCGCCATGACCTCCCCGCTGTCCGTGCGCGGCACGGTCACCGACGCCGAACGCGCGTCCGACGTGATCGTGCGCGAGGCGCGTCGGGCACTGGCCGACCTGGTGGGCGCGTCGCCCTCGGGGATCGTCTTCGGACGCTCGATGACGCAGCTGACCTACGACTTCGCCCGCACGCTGGCCAAGGGGTGGGGCCCCGGTGACGAGGTCGTGGTGACGCGCCTGGACCACGACGCCAACGTGCGGCCCTGGGTGCAGGCGGCCGAGGCCGTCGGCGCGCGCGCCCGGTTCGCCGCGTTCGACCCGCGCACCGGCGAGCTGACGCCCGACGACGTGGCCGCCGTGCTGTCGCCGCGCACCCGGCTGGTCGCGGTGACCGGCGCGTCCAACCTGATCGGCACCCGGCCCGACCTCAAGGCGATCGGCGCGCTGGCGCACGACGGCGACGCGCTGTTCGCCGTGGACGGTGTGCACCTGGCCGCACACGCGTTCGTCGACGTCGAGGAGATCGGCGCGGACCTCTTCACCTGCTCGCCGTACAAGTTCTTCGGCCCGCACATCGGCGTGCTGGCGGCGCGCCCGGAGCTGCTGGAGGGCCTGCGGCCGGACAAGCTGCTGCCGTCGACGGACGCCGTGCCCGAGCGGTTCGAGTTCGGCACGCTGCCCTACGAGCTGCTGGCCGGCTGCACGGCGGCGGTCGACGTGATCGCCGGGCTCGTGCCGTCCGAAGGGGACCGTCGCACCAGGATCGCCCGGTCGTTCACCGCGGCGGAGGCCCACGAGGAGCGGCTGCGGACGGCCGTGGAGGACGGGCTGGCCGCGCTGCCGGGCGTGACCGTCCACTCGCGCGCCGGGCGTCGCACGCCCACGCTGCTCGTCACGTTCGCCGACCGGTCCGCGGCCGACGCCCACCACTTCCTGGCCGGGCTGGGCGTCAACGCGCCCGCCGGGTCGTTCTACGCGATCGAGGCGTCCCGGTGGCTCGGCCTGGGCGACGGGGGAGGGCTGCGCGTCGGCCTGGCCCCGTACTCGTCCGACGACGACGTGGCCCGCCTGCTCGACGGCCTCGGCCGGTTCCTGCGAACGGCCTAGTCCGCCGTCCACGGGTCCACCTCCCACGGGCCGAACGGTGCGACGTCCCGCGACCCGGGTGGCAGGCGGGCGGTCGCGCCGGACCGCATCGCCATCGGCAGGGCCGCCGAGCGCCCCGCCGGGGTGGAGCGGTTCGCCGCCTGCGAACCGGGCTGGTGGCGGACGCGGTCGTGACCGCGCGGGTGTCAGGGGGTGCGGGCCGCCGCGGCGATCAGGGTGATCAGCTGGTGCCGGAAGTGGTCGTAGTCGTCCACCGCGCCCAGCAGCGACTCGGACTCCTGCTCCTCGCGGCGGGCCGAGGCCAGGACCTCGCGCCCGGCCTCGGTGATCTCGACCAGCACGCGGCGGCGGTCGCGGACGTCGGCGGCGCGGGCCACGTGGCCCGCGCGGTCCAGGCGCTCGATGGTGCGGCTCATGGTCTGGTCGGTCACCTTGCACAGACCCGCCAGCTGGCGCTGCGCGAGCGGGCCGTCGGCGAGGTGGTGCAGCGCGATCAGGCCCGCGTGGGTCAGGCCGAGACCGGCCAGCACCTCGTCGAACCGGCTCTCCACCACCCGCGCGGCCACCGACAGCAGTCGGCCGGTCGGCCAGGAGGCGACGTCGGCGCGCACCCGGTCTGTCCGGTGCGCCACCTCCCGCTCGTCGCCTCTGCCCATCAGGCCATCTTCGCAGAGTGCGTGCGGACAGGTGATTGTTCAGCTTGCTGAACATTTGGCATGATGACCGGCGTGCTGGACGACGTGCGCGGACGGACCCGCCTGCCGCTGATCGGGGTGGCCGCGAGCGCGGTCCTCACCGGTGTGGTGTGGCTGCTCGGGCAACGGCTGCACGGCGTCGACCTGCTGCCCGACCAGGGCGCCTCCTGGTACTACTGGAAGCTCCCCGACCCGACGTTCCGGACGCGCGCGTCGGCGTGGCTCGGGTACGCCGCGCACCAGGTCGTGTCGTGGGGCCTCATCCACCACGCGCAGACCCGCGTGCGCCGGTACACGACCGGCCTCCACCCGGTGAACGTCGTCGCGCTCGCCGCCAACGCCGGCTTCATCGGCCTGCACGCCGCGCAGACGCAGGTGTTCTACGACGGCCTCGCGCAGGACGTGTCGATCTTCAGCTCCCAGGGTTCGGTCGTGCTGCTGCTGGTGGCCGTGCTGCTGATGGAGAACCGCAGGCGCGGCCTGTTCTTCGGGCGGCGGGCGCCGATCTCGGCCGACGTCGTGGCGTTCGCGCGGCGCTACCACGGCTACCTGTTCAGCTGGGCCGTCGTCTACACGTTCTGGTACCACCCGGTGGAGAGCAGCAGCGGTCACCTGGTCGGGTTCTTCTACATGTTCCTGCTGTTGTTCCAGAGCAGCCTGATGTTCACCGCGGCCCACACGAACAGGTGGTGGACGCTCGGGCTGGAGGTCATGGTCGCCGTGCACGGCGCGCTGGTGGCCGTGATGAACTCCGGGCCGGGCGGCGCCTGGCCGATGTTCCTGTTCGGGTTCGTCGGCGTCTTCGTGATCACCCAGATGCACGGCGTGGGCCTGAGCGCGGCGACCCGGTGGTGGATCGCCGGCTCGGTCGTCGTGGCGGCGGCGTGCGTGTACTCGTGGCGGGGGTTCGGGAAGGTCGACGAGGTGGTGCGCATCCCGGCGATCGAGTACCTGCTCGTGGCGGTGCTGGCCCTGCTGGTCTGGGCGCCGCTGCGGCTGGTCCGCGCCGGCGCCCGTCGACGGGGCTAGGGGTTGTCCGCGGCCGGCCGGCCGGCGGCGGTCCGCGTCGCGGGGACCTCCGCCTCGCGCCGGGTGAGCACCAGGGGGCCGTCCTCGGTGATGGCGACCGTGTGCTCGGAGTGGGCGGTGCGCGAGCCGTCGGCGGACCGGATGGTCCAGCCGTCGGGGTCGTAGGCGATGCGGTCGGTCGTGCGCGCGAACCAGGGTTCGAGGGCGAGGGTCAGCCCCGGCCGGAGCTTCATGCCGCGGCCCGCCTGGCCCTTGTTGGGGACGTGGAGGTCCTCGTGCATGGTGCGGCCGATGCCGTGGCCGCCGAACTCGGTGTTGACCGGGTAGCCGTACTCGCGGGCCACCGCCCAGATGGCCGCCGAGATGTCGCCCAGGCGGTTGCCGGGGCGTGCCGCCTCGATCGCCGCCTCCAGCGCTTCCTCGGTGGCGCGGATGATCCGCAGGTCCTCCTCGGCGGGGGTGCCGACGACGACCGTGCGCGCCGAGTCGGCGGCCCAGCCGTCGATGCTGACCGCGATGTCCGCGCTGAGCACGTCCCCGTCGCGCAGGGTGTAGTCGTGGGGGAGGCCGTGCAGGACGGCGTCGTTGACGGACAGGCAGATGACGTTGCGGAACGGGCCGCGCCCGAAGGACGGCGCGTAGTCCCAGTAGCACGACTCCGCCCCGCGCCGCTCGATCATGCCGCGGACGTGGTGCTCCAGGTCCATCAGGTTGACGCCCACGTCGGCGAGCCGGCCGACCTCGGTGAGCACCTCGGCGACGAAACGCCCGGTCGTGTGCATGAGTCGGATCTCGTCGGGCGTCTTGAGCTCGATCACGAACTACCTCGCGTCACAAGGGTTGGTATAGTTATACCGAAACCGTAGCACTTGCCGGTATAACTATACCAACCCTATCCTGGGCGCATGGTCCGCCAACCGCTCACGCCCGAGCAGGTCGAAGCCGGCAGGCGCCTGGGCGCCCTGCTGCGCCAGGCGCGCGCGGGACGCGAACTGGCGGAAGTCGCGCACGCGGCCGGCATCTCGCCGGAGACGCTGCGCAAGATCGAGACCGGGCGGCTGCCGTCCCCCGGGTTCGGCACGATCGTCTGCCTGGGCGAGGCGCTCGGCATGCCGGTCGAGGAGTTGGCGGCCACCTGGCGCGGCGGCGACGTGCGGCTGGAAGCCGCCTCCTAGCCGCTGTCGCGACACCCCCGCCGCTGCCACACTGGGCCTGCCCGCGTTCTCACCGGATCGGGGAAGGAAGCGTCATGACACGCCTCTCACGGTTGCTGCCGGTCCTCGCGCTCGCGCTCGGGGCACTGGCACTCGCCCCACCCGCCACCGCCACCCCGTCCGCCGACGGCGCCCCGTCGACGGACGGCTACACCTGGAGCAACTCGGTCGGGACCGGCGACATCGGCACGAACGGCTACACCTGGAGCAACTGAGCCGGCGGTCGGCCACCGACGGGTTGCGCCACCGACGGGGTCGGCTACCGGCGACGGGGGCCGAAGCGCAGCCGCAGGCCGCTCACCCCGACGCTCGCCGCGGGGCGGTGCGGCGCCAGCCACCCCAGTGGTCCGTCGGGCCGGATGTCCCAGGTGACGCGCGCCGGCGTGACGCGGGCCGTCGCGCGCAGCGGGGTCCGCGCCACCCCGCCGCCCAGGAACTGCCACGTCGAGGCGCCCGCCGGCAACCGCAGGCCCGCGCGACCGGGTGAGCAGGACACCGAGGCGATCGGACCGTCGGCCGTCTCCGCGTCGAACCGCGTCGGGAACGCGGCCATCTCCTTCGGGATGCCCCACAGCTCCCGCCCGCCCGCGCGGGACGCCTCGCTGTCCACCCAGATGTGCGTGATCGACACACCGAGCCGGCGCACCAGCACGGCCGCCAGCAGTTCCCGGTACGCCATGCCCGGCGGCGCGTACTCGACGAACGCCGTGCCGACCACCGCGCGCCCGCCCACCACCAGCGGCGGCACGGGGAGGGCCGGCAGCGCCGAGGCGGGCACCAGCCACGTCGTCACGCACGCGCGGCCGTGCAGCACCCACGGTTCCGGCGGGTAGTCCACCATCACGTCCTCATCTCCGGGGGTCGACATCTCCGGGGGCCGGCGCGCCGGGGGCGTCGTCCGGCACCACGGGCGAGACCGGCGGCACGGGCGCCAGCCGCACGTACCCCTCGCCGATCGCGGGCCGCGGGTCGGGCTCGCCCACGTTGGGCCACAGCGCCATCGCCCGCTCGGCGAGCGCGGTGATGGTCAGCGCCGGGTTCACGCCGAGGTTGGCCGGGATCGTCGACCCGTCCACCACGTGCAGCCCGGGATGACCGTACAGCCGGTGGTAGGGGTCGACCACACCCGTGGACGGCGCGTCGCCGATCACGCACCCACCGATCAGGTGACCGGTCAACGGCACGTCCGCCAGGTCGGCCCACGAGCCGCGCGCGACCCCGCCGACCCGGGCCGCGACCCGCCGCGCCACCTCGTGCCCCACCGGCAGCCACGTCGGGTTCGGCTCGCCCTCGCCCTGCCGGGTCGTCACCCGCCGCCCGAGCGGGCCGCGCCGCTCCACCGTGGTCAGCGAGTTGTCCAGGCCCTGCATGACGAGCAGCGCGATCGTCCGCTCCGACCACTGGCGCGGGTCGTGCAGCCGGCCCTGGTCGCGCCACCCGCGCGCCAGCTCCGCCAGGCCGCGCCGCAGCCGCCGCGGACCGCCGTCCACGAGCACGGTCATCAGCAGCCCCATCAGGTTGCTGCCCCGCCCGTAGCGGACCGGTTCCACGTGCGTGTCCGCGTCCGGGTGGAACGACGACGTGATCGCCACGCCGACCGAGTGGTCCACTTCGGACGACCGGACGCGCACGCCCAGCACGGCCTCGGAGTTGGTGCGGCACAGCGCCCCCAGGCGCGGCGAGATCCCCGGCAGGCTCGTGCGCCGCAACCGGTGCAACAGCCGCTGCGTGCCCAGCGACGCCGCCGCGAACACCACCTGCCGGGCGGTGAACCGCCGTCGCCGCCACGAGCCGGTGCGCCGCGCCGTCACCTCGTACCCGTCGCCGCGCGGCCGCACGTCCACCACCGCGGTCAGCGGGTGCACCACCGCGCCCGCCAGTTCCGCCAGGTGCAGGTAGTTCTTGACCAGCGTGTTCTTCGCGCCCACCCGGCAGCCGACCATGCACTGGCCGCAGTGCGTGCACGGCGACCGCGTCGGCCCGAGCCCGCCGAAGAACGGGTCGCCCGGCGGCCCGAAGTGCACGCCCACGCGCGAGCGCCGGTACGTGCCGCCGACGCCCATGTCCCGGGCCACGTCCCGCAGCACGCGGTCGGCGGCCGACGTGCGCGGGTTCGGCACCACGCCGAGCATCCGGGACGCCTGGTCGTAGTGCGGCGCCAGCTCGGCCCGCCAGTCGGTGACGTGCGCCCACTGCCGGTCCCGGTAGAACGCCTCCGGCGGTTCCCACAGCGTGTTGGCGTACACCAGGGACCCGCCGCCGACGCCCGCGCCGCTGAGCACCAGCACGTCGCGCAGCAGGTCGACCCGCTGGATGCCGAAGCAGCGCAGCCACGGCGCGAACAGGTACCGCCGCAGCTGCCACGAGGTGCGCGCGAAGTCCTCGTCGGAGAACCGCCGCCCGGCCTCCAGCACGCCCACCCGGTAGCCCTTCTCGGTCAGCCGCAACGCCGAGGTGGCGCCGCCGAACCCCGAGCCGATCACCAGCACGTCGTAGTCGGGCCCCTCGTCGCCCACCGCGCTCACCCTCCCACCGGTCGCAGGTCGGCGAGGTCGGCCCGCGCGGTGCGCAGCCGGTACTCGGCCACCTGGCCGGGCCAGTTCGTGGTCACCCGCTCGCCGTCGCGGTACCAGTTGCGGCACAGGGTCCACACGCTGTGCCGCAACCGCCGCTGCACCTCCGCGTCGAACGCCTCCGCCACCTCGCGGCGCACCTCCACCGGCCGCCCGCCGAAGTGCCGCAGCACCCGCACCACGTACCGGATCTGCGCCTCGACCATGGTGAGCACCGAGTTGCCGCCGAGGTTCGTGTTCGGCCCGTAGAGCAGGAACAGGTTCGGGAACCCCGGCACGGTGATGCCCAGGTGCGCCCGCGCGCCGCCCGCCCACTCGTCGGACAGCAGCCGCCCGCCGGCGCCCCGGACCTCCATCGGCGCCAGGAAGTCCGTCGCCGCGAACCCCGTGCCGTAGACCAGCACGTCCGCCTCGTGCACCACCCCGTCGGCGGTGCGCACCCCGCCCTCGACCAGACCGGTCACCCGCTCGGTCACCACGTCCACGTCGGGCGAGGTCAGCGCCGGGTACCAGTCGTTGGAGAACAGCAGCCGCCGGCAGCCCGCCGGCGTGCCGGGCGCGAGCCTGGCCCGCAGCACGGGATCGCGCACCCGCCGGAACCGGTGCAGCGCGGTCGCCGCCTCCACGACCGACCGCGACCACGGGCCGCGGGTCAGCGCGAACGTCAACGCCTCGCCCGCCACCCACGTGCCGAGCCGGCCCACCCGTCCGCCGAGCAGCGGGGCCGACCGCGTGACCGCGTCCGGTTTCGGCAGCACGTGCGGCGCGGTCCGCTGGAACACCACCACGCGCGCGGCGACGCGCCGCAGGTGCGGCACGAACTGCACCGCGCTCGCGCCTGTGCCGATGACCGCGACCCGCCGCCCGGCCAGGTCCACGTCGTGCCTCCAGCGCGCGCTGTGGAAGGCGGGGCCGCCGAACCGGCCGGGCAGGTCGGGCACCGCCGGGCGCGACAGCTGGCCGACCGCGCTGATCAGCACGTCGGCCTCGACGACCGACCCGTCCACCAGCCGCACCCGCCACCCGCCGGGGCCGTGGGACGCGCCCGCGACCTCGCACCCGGTCCGGACGAGGTCGCGCACCGGTGCGGCCAGGCGGCGCAGGTGGGCCAGGATGTCCGGCTGCCGGGCGTACCGGCGCGGCCAGGACCGCTGCCGCGCGAAGGAGAACGAGTACAGCGACGAGGGCACGTCGCACGCCGCGCCCGGGTAGGTGTTGTCCCGCCACACCCCGCCCACGTCGTCGGCGCGCTCCAGCACGACGACGTCGCCGACACCCGCGCGCCGCAGCGCGAGCGCCATCCCGATCCCGCTGAACCCGGCGCCGACGACGACCACCCGCATGATCCCCGACGCTAGGGAGAACCCCCCGGACGCACCAGGACATCACGGGCCGCGTAGTTGACAATCGTGGCCATGGCCCAACCGTGGGACTTCCGCCGCGGTGTCGCGGGCACGGCCCTGCTGGTGCGCTTCGGCGGTGATCGCGGCGTGCCGGCGGACCGGCTGCTCGCGGGCAGCGGCCTGACCGCCGCGCACCTCGCCGAACCGGGCGCGGAGGTCGAGGCGCGCCAGGAGCTGCGGGTGGTGCGCAACCTCGTGGAGGTGCTGCCGGACAGCGGCGTCGCGGTCGGCCGCCGGTACCGCGCCACGACGTTCGGCGTGCTCGGGTTCGCGTTCCTCAGCTGCGCCACCGTGCACGACGCCGTCGACACCGCGCTGCGCTACCTCGACCTGAGCTTCGCGTTCACCGACCCGGAGGCGTCGGTCGAGGACGACCGGGTCGTCATCACCCTGGACGACCGGTCGCTGCCCGTCGACGTCGCCCGGTTCCTCGCCGAGCGCGACCTCGCCGCGATCCACACCGTGATCGACGACCTGCTGCCCGGCGGCGTCCCGGTGCTGGGTGTGGGCTTCCGCTTCGCCGAGCCCGCCGACACCTCGGGCTACGACTTCGGCGTGCGGCCGGTGTTCGGCGCGGAACGCACCGCCTCGTCGTTCGACGCCGCGTTCCTCGGCCGCGCCCTGCCGCTGGCGAGCCCGGAGGCGAGCGCGGCGTGCCAGGCGCAGTGCCGCGACCTCGCCGGTCGCCGCCGGGACCGGGACGGCACCGCGCGGACCGTGCGGGCCAGGCTGGAGCGGTCGCCCGCGTCACCCGTCGAGGTCGCCGCGGAACTGGCGGTCAGCCCGCGCACCCTGCGCCGCAGGCTCGCCGCGTCGGGCACCAGCTTCCACGAGCTGCTCGACGAGGCCCGCGCGGCGCGCGCCGACGTGCTGCTGACCACGACCGCGCTGTCCGTCGAGCGCATCGCCGAGGAGCTGGGCTACGCCGAGTCGGCGAGCTTCATCCACGCGTTCCGGCGCTGGCGCGGCACCACCCCCGGCGACTACGGCCGCCGCCGGCGGGCGGTGTAGCGCGGCGGACGCGGCGGTGGTCGACGGCGTGGCCGCGCACCGGGCTCCTCGGCCGGTTCCGGCGCGTCCGCCACCTCCCTCGGGGAAGCGGTGAAGCACCCGGCCGGCCGGAAGAACACCTTGCCGGAGCACAGCACCGGGTACACGGGTTCGCCCCGGCTCTCCGTGCCGGGGCTCGTCACCACGACCGCCGCGCCGGTGTCGACCCCCGCGCGGGTCAGAGCTTGCCGAGTCCCCGGGAACGGCGGGGGCGCGGCGGTTCCGGCGACTCCTCCGGCGGGGTGATCGCGCTGTACGCGGCCAGCCAGCCGGTCGCCCGGTGGTCGCCCCGGCGGGTGAAGACCGCCACGCCCGCCTCCGGGCTGTCGTCGTCGGAGTCGGGGTAGGCCAGGGTCGACGCGGACGTCGTGGGCGGGGTGCAGGAGCGGCCCCGCCAGGCGACGGCCGTGCCGCCCGTGCCGCCGGTCACCGTCGCCTCGGTGGCGTGCGCGGCCAGGGTGCAGGTCGTGGTGCGCTCGCGCAGCAGCGCGGTGTAGCCCGCGTGGTCGAGGACGCAGCCCGCGGGGGAGCGGCCCGGTGGCCAGTCCGGCGAGCGGACGCCGCGCGCCACCGCCGTGCGGAACAGGTCGGGCACCACCTCGCGCAGGTGCGGCCTGGTCGCCATCTCCTCGCACATCCACAGCAGCCGGCCCGCGCCGCGCGCCGGGGCCAGCGAGCGCCACCGGACGCGGTGGTCCAGGTCGGCGGCCACGATCGCGATCCAGGGGTGCACGGTGCCCAGCACGCCCTGCGCCGCCAGCCACGCCAGGAACCTCGGCGCCTGCTCGAACACCGCGTGCAGCGACACCAACGGGATGCCGCCCGCGACCCGCCGGGTCGGCCGGGAGGCGTCGAACAGGTGCGGCGACCGCGACACCAGCAGCAGCGCCGCCCACGCCAGGTCGCCGGGCGCGGTGGTGGTCTGCGAGCCCAGGCCCTTGACCGAGGTGGTGTTCGTGATCCGCGACGTCCTGCCGCCCGCCTTGATCACCGTCGCCACGGCCGGGCGCACCGCCTCCGGCACCGGGATGCCCGCCAGGTCCCGCACCGCCACCGACAGCACCAGGCTCAGCGCCAGCTCGGCCGAGTCCGCGTCGCGCGGCACGGGCAGCAGGCCCAGCGTGCGGCGCAGCCGGTGCCCGGTGTGCGTGGACACCATCATCCGCGCGGTCAGCCGGCCCAGCTCGGTGATCGCCAACCGGCCGTCGACCGAGGTCAGGTGGCCCTCGTCCACCAGGAACCGCACGGCCTCCTGCACCGGCTCGGCGTCGTCGTCGCCCTGCGCGTGCGCCAGCGTCTCCACCCACCACGCCCGCGCGTCGTCCACGGTCTGGATGCGGCCCTGGAGCACCTCGGCCAGCACGTGGTCGGGCAGCGACTCGCGGATGCGCGAGTACACCGAGTACCCGGCCACCAGCCTGGTCTGCCAGTCGGCGCGCTGCGTCTCGTCGACGACCAGGTACGACCAGCCCTCGGTCTCCCCGGCGCCGATCCGCCCGGCGCGGCCGAACATCTGGAGCACCGTGGAGGTGTCCATCGGCTCACCGCCGATCGACACGTCCCGCACCACGACCGCCCGCGCGGGCAGGTTCACGCCCGCCGCCACCGTCGAGGTCGCCACCAGCACGTCCGCCTCACGGCCCCGGAACGCCCGCTCGGCCGCGTGCTTGTGCTCGTAGTCCGCGTAGTGCAGCCGCACGCCCACCTCGGCGCACACCTTCGTCAGGCCGTCGATGTCGTCCGCGGCCACGGTGTGCACGGGCGCGCCCCGGTCGGCGGCGATCGCCATGGCGGTGGACCGGACGTTGCGCTTGGAGCCGCAGAACACCAGCACGCTGCCGCCCTCGGTGGTGTGCCGGTGCGTCAGGTCGAGCACGACCTGCTCGCGCAGCCGGTTGTTCGCGGCGAACCCGGACGCGGCCGGGATGGTCGGCAGCTGCCACGTCACCCGCGACGGCCGCCACGTCGTGGCCACCAGCTCGGCTTCCAGCCACTCGGCCACCTCGGCCGCGTTCGACACGGTCGCCGACAGGCCGACGATGCGCACCGGCGAGTCCGCGCCGCGCACCCGGGCCAGCAGCGCCTCCAGCAGGGCCCCGCGCCCGGGGCTCCCCAGCAGGTGGATCTCGTCCACGACCAGGCAGCCGACCTCGCCCAGCGCGGCCTGGAGCGAACCGGCCCGGCAGATCGCCTCGAACTTCTCCGTCGTCGCCACCCACAGGTCGGCGGCCTTGACCGCCTCCACGTCCACCGCGTACTCGCCGGAGAGGCGCTCGACCCGCAGGCCCTGCGACCGCCACGTCTCCAGCTCGCGGTCCAGCTCGTCGGTCAGCGAGCGCTGCGGCACGAGCCAGGCGGCCTTGCGGCCCTCCTCCAGGATGGCCTTGAGCACCGCGAGCATGCCCATCGCCGTCTTGCCCGCCCCGGTCGGCGCGGTGATCAGCAGGTGGGAGTCGCCGTCCACCAGGTGGGGCGCGGCCTGCGCCTGCGCCGGGTTGAGCACCGGGAACGGCAGGAACCTGATCCAGTCGGCGGGCACCGCGCCGTCCACCGGCACCGGGTCGGGCGCCTCGCCCGCCGGTTCGTGCAGGTCCCACAGCACCTCGAACGCCAGCCGCGCGGCCCGCGCCGCCTCCCCGGTCACGGGCTCGCACCGCTCCGGCACCACGCCGCCGACCTCGGACAGCCAGGCGGACGCCGACCCGGTCGTCACGTCCTCCTGCTCCAACCAGTGCCGGACCGCGCGGAACGGCACGCCGGCGTCGGCCAGGCGGGCGCGCAGGTCGTCGAACTCGGGCCGGTCGGGCAGCACGACCCGGGTGTCCACGCCGGGTGGCACGTCGGGCAGGTCCATCGCCGGGTCGACGGTCTTGACCCACCACACCGGCCGGCGGATCTCCGCCGCCGTCGTCGGCAGCACGGGCAGCTCGCCCGAGCGGGCGGTGGGCGCCTCGTCCGAGCCGCTGAGGATCGACCGGATGCGGGCCGCCATGGCGACGGTCGACACCCGCCGGGCGGGTCGCGCCGGTTCCGCCTCGGCGACGACCTCCCCGGCCGCCGCGGGGGCCGGCAGGGCGGTGTCCTGCCCTGCCGTGTCCCGACCTGCCGCGCCGCGGGCGGCCTCGGCCTCCTCCCGCGCCCGCGCCGCGAAGTCGACGTTCGGCAGTTCGGCGTCGTCCGGCGGCCCGTCCTCGACCACCGGGACCGCCCGCCGGGGCCTCGGCGGCCCCGGCTCGACCACCAGCGGCTCGACCACCGGCGGCTCGACCGCCGGAGGCCCGATCAGCGGGGGCTGCCCGGCCGCGGGGTGCGGCCGGGCGCGCGTGCTGCGGGCCAGGGCTTCGAGCTGCGCGTCCTCCGCCAGGCGGCGCGTCACGGCCTCCGGCCGCAGCTCGCCCAGCACCGACTTCTGCGCCAGCTTCAGCTCGCGCAGCGTGAACGTCGCGGGGCAGGCGGGGCACGCCACGGCCGCCTGCAACTGCTGCCGCCCCCGGTCGGGGTGGGCGCGGTAGAGGCCGTGCAGCTCGCCCTCGCAGCGCGGGCAACGGCGGTCGACCGGCACGGGCGAGAGCTGCCACCCCGGCTCGGCGTACCGGGCGATGGCGGGCTCCGGCCGGACACCCCACCGGGCCTGCACGACCCCGGGGACCGACGTGTCCACCGCGCTCTCCACCCACCGCCTCCGTCCCGGCCCCTCGGCCGCCAGGCGATGCTATGCGAGAACGCTCAGCCGCCGCCGGACGCCACCAGCACCGGGACGTGCTGCTCGGCCGCCGTCAGCGAACCGTGCTGCCCGACCAACCCGCTCGACGTCGGTTCCGCCCGCGTCCGGACCAGGCCGTCGCCACCGCCTCGGCCCACGCCCGGTCGCCCAGCACCGGCCGTGATCGGCGGGCCGGACAGCGACGAGAGGAACGGCGCGTCGGCCGGGTGATCGCGCAGCAGCTCCCGGCCGAGCCCGTCGACGAGCAGCACGCACACGCGGGCCGGGCCGGCCAGGCCCAGGACGTCCACCGCCCCCGGCACGCCCAGGCCGGCCGGCGGCGAGGGCACCACGTCGGACAGCGAGCCGGCCCCGTACCGGGGCACCACCGGGTCCACGACCGACACCCTGGGCCGAACGGTCCCGCGACCGGTCCCGCACGACCGGTCCCGCACGACCGGTCCCCGCAGGGCCGGTCCGGGGCTGTCGGAAGAGTCACGTGCTGAGCCGGCCGGGCTCCCGGTCTACTGTCTCGAAGGGAGCAGGCTCACTAGGAGGCACGAGTGGTAGGGGAAGCTGGGCACGCACACCGCTTGACGGGGTTGCTGCGCGACAACGCGGACGCCCTGGTGGAGCGGTGGGTCGCGACCGTGGCGTCGACCGTGCGCGGTCGGGCGACCGGCGCGGAGCTGGAGCGCGACTTCCGGGAATTCCTGGCCGCGTTGCTGCCCGTCGCGGATGCCGACGGGCGCGACGTGACCTCCGCTCGGTTCGCCGAACTGCGGTCGGTGCTGGAGGAGATGTCGCGGTCGCGGGCCCGCGCCGGCTACACGCCCGCGGAGACCGCGTCGAGCGTGTTCGCGCTCAAGCGCGTGGTGTTCGAGCTCGCCGGCAACGACGACGACCCGGAGCTGTTCAAGCAGCTCCTGGCGTTCTCGGAGCTGCTCGACGCGTTCGGCCTCATCACGTTCGAGACCTACGCCCGCGCCCGCGAGGAGATCATCAAGGAGCAGTCGGAGCAGCTCCTGGAGCTGACCACGCCGGTGGTCAAGCTGTGGGAGGGCGTGCTGGCCGTGCCGCTGGTGGGCACGCTGGACTCGGCGCGCACCCAGGTCGTCATGGAGAAGCTGCTGGAGACGCTGGTCGAGACCGGCTCCGAGCAGGCGATCATCGACATCACCGGCGTGCTCGCGGTGGACACCCAGGTCGCGCAGCACCTGCTCAAGACCGTGGTCGCGGCCCGCCTGATGGGCGCGGAGTGCACCATCTCGGGCATCCGGCCGCAGATCGCCCAGACGATCGTGGAGCTGGGCATCGAGTTCGGCGACATCACCACCAAGGCGTCACTGGCCGACGCGCTGCGCCACGCCCTGCGCAAGGAGGGCGCGGACATCGTGCGGGTGAACCGCTGATGGAACGCGTGCCGATCCTCCAGATCGAGGGCATCCTGCTGGTGTCCATCCAGATCGACCTCCAGGACCAGAGCGTGCTCGCGCTCCAGGAGGACCTGGCGGAGCGGATCTCCGGCAGCGGCGCCCACGGCGTGGTGATCGACATCTCGGCGGTGGAGATCGTGGACTCCTTCATCGGCCGGATGTTCGCCACCATCGCCTCGCTGTCGAAGCTGTTCGACGCCGACACCGTCGTGGTCGGGATGCGGCCCGCCGTGGCGATCACGCTGGTCGAGCTGGGCCTCACGCTGGGTGGCGTGCGCACCGCGCTCAACCTCGAACGGGGCATGAAGATCCTGCGCGAGCTGGGCGAACGGCGAAGAGGGCGCCTGTGACCGCCGCCGGCGGTGCGGAGGTCCTGCCCATCGCCGGTGACGACGACGTGGTGCGGGTGCGGCAGGTCGTGCGCGGGTACGCCCAGCGCGTGAAGCTCTCGCTCGTGGACCAGACCAAGCTGGTCACCGCGACCAGCGAGCTGGCCCGGAACACGTTGATCTACGGCGGGGGCGGCACGGCCCGCGTCGAGGTCGTCGACGACGGCCGCCGCCAGGGCGTGCGGGCGTCGTTCGAGGACCAGGGGCCGGGCATCCCGGACCTCGCGCTGGCCCTCGCCGACGGCTGGAGCAGCGGCACGGGCATGGGCCTGGGCCTGAGCGGCTCGCGGCGGCTGGTGGACGAGTTCGACCTCGACACCGAGGTCGGGCGCGGCACCACGGTGACGGTGGTGAAGTGGAAGAGGTGAGCACCTGCCTGCCGATGACCGAGGACGTCGCCTGGCTGCGGGTCGACGAGGCGGCCGAGGTGGGCCGCGTCCGGCGGGCCGCGACCGGCCTCGCCGAGCGGCTGGCGTTCCCCGGCTCGCGGGTCGCCGAGATCGGCCTGGCGGTCACCGAGATCGGCACGAACCTGCTCAAGCACGCCGTCGAGGGCCAGGTGCTGCTGCGCTCGGTGCGCGGTGAGCACCGCGCCGCCGTCGAGGTGCTGGCGATCGACCGCGGCCCGGGCATCGTCGACATCGGGTTGGCCATGTCCGACGGCCAGTCCACCACCGGCACCCTCGGCCTCGGCCTGGGCGCGGTGGCCAGGGCGGCCGACGGGTTCGCGCTGTCCTCGACCCGCGACCGGGGCACCGTGCTGACCGCCCGGTTCCGGTCGCACCGCCGCGAAGCCGACCTCGACGACGGCACGACCGCCGGCCTGACCAGGCCGCTCGGCAGCGAGGAGGTGTGCGGCGACGCCTACGCCGTGCGCCGTGCGCCGGGACGGCTCACGCTGATGATGTGCGACGGCTCCGGTCACGGCCCGCTGGCGGCCTCGGCCTCGCGGGAGGCCGTGCGGACGTTCTGCGCCCTGCCGGGCGGCGGCCCGCCCGAGGAGGCCGTGGCCCGCATCCACGAGGCCCTGCGCGGCACCCGCGGCGGCGCGCTGGCGGTCGCCGACCTCGACCTCGTCGCCCGCCGGGTCCGCTTCTCCGGGGTCGGCAACATCGGCGCCTCGGTGATCGCCGACGGCCGCAAGCGCGGCATGGTCTCCGTGCCGGGCGTGGCCGGTTTCCAGGCGCGGACCATCAAGGCGTTCGACTACGACCTGCCGCCGGGCGCGCTGGTCGTGCTGCACTCCGACGGCCTGACCGAGCGATGGCAGCCCGACGACGACCTCGCCGAGCAGCCGCCGCTGGTGGTCGCGGCCAGGCTCCTGCGGGACGCGGGCGTGCGCCGCGACGACGCGGGCGTGCTCGTGGCGGTGGCGAGGTGACCGCGCCGCTGGTGCTGTTCCACGCCGGCGTCCAGCGGGAGGCCGACGTCTTCCCGCTGCGCCAGCACGGTCGGGACGCCGCCGCCGTCGTCGGCATGGACGGGCAGAACCAGATCCGGGTCGCCACGACCCTGAGCGACCTCGCCCGCGAGCTGGTCCGCGTGCCCGGACCGACCACGGTCACGTTCCTGCTGCGCCGCGACCCGTCGCCCGCCCTGCTGGTCCGCGTCCACACCACCGACACCTCGGGACCGGGCTGGGCCACCGCGCGCCGGCTGATGGACGAGGTCGTCGTCGACGGGGGCGCGGTCACCGTGGTCAAGTCGCTGCCCGCCAGCCACGTGCCGCCGACGGCGGAGGAGGTGGCGCGGCTGCGCCGCCGGGCGACCACCGCCGCGGACCCGACCGACTCGGTCGACGAGCTGCGCGCCCAGAACCAGGACCTGGTGCAGACACTGGAGGACCTGGAGGCCAAGCAGCGCGAGCTGATCCGCCTCAACGAGGAGCTGGAAGAGACCAACCAGGGCATCATCGCCCTGCACAAGGAGCTGTCCGACGAGCTGGAGCAGACCAACCAGGGCGTCGTCGCGCTCTACGCCGAGCTGGAGGAGAAGACCACCCAGCTGCGCGAGGCGGGCGAGGCGCGCACCCGGTTCTGGTCGAACATCAGCCACGAGCTGCGGTCGCCGGTGAACTCCGTGGTGGGCCTGGCCCGCCTGCTGGCCGACCCGGACGGCGACCCGCTGACCGACGAGCAGCGCCACCAGGTCGGGCTGATCAACGAAGCGGGCTCGACCCTGCTCGCCCTGATCAACGAGCTGCTGGACACCGCCAAGGCCGAGTCGGGCAGCCTGCGGCCCCGGTTCGCGCCGGTCGACCTGCCGCTGCTGCTGGCCCGGCTGCACGGCACGGTCGACGCCCTGGCGCGCGGCGCCGACGTGGAGCTGGTCGTGGACCACCAGGAAGGGCTGCCCGCCCTGGTCACCGACGAGGTGATGCTGCTGCGGGTGCTGCGGAACCTGCTGTCCAACGCGCTGAAGTTCACCGAGCGCGGCAGCGTGCGCCTCGACGTGCGCGTCGAGGGGACGCACCTGCGGTTCGTCGTCTCGGACACCGGGATCGGCATCCCGCCCACCGAGCAGGCCAGGGTGTTCGAGGACTTCTACCAGGTGCCGGGCCGGCTCCAGATCGGCGCGGGCGGCACAGGTCTCGGCCTGCCCTACGCGCGGCGGCTGGCGGTCATCCTCGGCGGCGACCTCGTCCTGCGCAGCACGCCCGGCGAGGGCACGGAGGTGACCGTGACCCTGCCGTTGCAGGAACCCGACGACACGACCACGGCCGCGCTCGCGCTCGTCGTCGTGCCCGACGACGTCGTGCGGGCCCTCGTGGTGGCCGCGCTGGAAGGGCTGGCCGAGTCCGTGGTGGAGGTGGTCGACGGCCGCGAGGCGCTGGTGGTCGCCCGTCGCGACCGACCGGACCTGGTGGTGCTGGCGGTGGACGTGCCGCACGTCGGAGGCACGGAGATCCTGTCGGTGCTGCGCGGCGCGGACGAGTCGCGGTCGGTGCCGGTGCTCGTGGTGAGCCAGGACATGGACAGCGGGTTGGAGCGCACCGCCGCGACCCTCGGTGCGGTGGTCGTGCCGGTCGCCGGGATCGCACCGGGCTCGGTGCGCGAATCGGTGCGCGGCGCCCGTGCCGCGGCCCGGAGCAGGGAGGCCCGATGACCCCGCCCGCGGAGGGGGCCCGCATCCTCGTCGTGGACGACACCGTGACCAGCCGCTACGTGCGCGTGAGCTGGCTGCGCCGCGGTGGGCACCACGTGTCGGAGGCCGTGACCGGCGGCGAGGCGCTGGCCAAGCTCGGCGAGCACGAGTTCGACCTCGTGCTGCTCGACGTGGACCTGCCCGACATGAGCGGCTACGACGTCGCCGAGCGGATCAAGAGCGACCCGCGCACGGCGGCCGTGCCCGTGGTGCACGTCTCGGCGGCGTTCCGCGAGACCGAGGACCGCATCACCGGCCTCAACCGGGGCGCCGACGCCTACCTGACCGAGCCGATCGAGCCGCGCGAGCTGCTGGCCACGGTCGAGGCGGCGCTGCGCTACTACCGGGCCCGCGCGCTGGCCGAGCGGCTGGCCGACCGGCTCGCCAAGCTCACCTCGGCCACGCTCCGCATCAACTCGACCACCACGTTCCACGCGCTGGCCGAGGCCGCCGCCGAGGGCGCGGCGTCGGTGGCGGGCACGCCCGCGACCGTCCTGCTCTCACCGCCGGGCGGCCCGCTGCTGGTCGGCAGCACGGGGGCCGCCGTGCGCAGCGAACCCGCGTCGCTGCTCGACGGGATGCCCGCGCACACCTCCACCGTGCTCGACCCGCCGTGGGAGCCGGGCGTCCCGGCGTCGGTGGTGGTGGCCCGGGGCAACCCGCGCAGCGCCCCGATCCGGGTGGCCGTGCCGCCCGGGGCCGTCGCCACCGAGGAGGACCGCAACCTGGTCCTCCAGCTGGCCCAGACGACCGCGCTGGCCGCCGAGGGCCTGCGCGCCTACGCCGAGGAGCACACGCTCGCACTGACGCTCCAGAACAGCCTGCTGCCGCGCCGGCTGCCCACGCTGCCCGCCCTGCCGATGACCGCCCGGTACGAGCCGGCGTCCGCGCACGCCGAGATCGGCGGCGACTTCTACGAGGTCACCGAGCTGGGCGACCGGCTGCTGATCGCGATCGGCGACGTCACCGGCCACTCGCTGGCCGCGGCGCTCGTCATGGGCGAGGTGCGGCACGCCCTGCGCGCCTACGCCGTGCACGAGACCGACCCGGTGGAGATCCTGCGCCGCATCGACGCGATGATCGGGAAGTTCCACGGCGTCCGCGGGCTCACCACCATGTGCCTGATGGTGGTCGACCCCGCCGAGGAGACGGTGCTGGTGGCCAACGGCGGCCACATCCCGCCGCTGGTCGCCGACGCCTCCGGCACCCGCTACCTGGACGTGCGGGGCCCGCTGCTCGGCATCGGCCTCGCCCGCCCGCCCGCGACCGAGTTCGCCCTGCCGGTGGGCTCGGTGGTGCTGCTCACCACCGACGGCCTGGTCGAGCACTCCGGCGCGGACCTGGACGAGGGCATGGAGCGGCTGCGGACGGCGGTGGCGCACGACGACGACATGGACGTGCTGTGCGACCGCCTGCTGGCCGATTTCGGGCAGGACAAGAAGGACGACATCGCGCTGTTCGCGTTCCGCCGGGACCGCCTGGTGCCGAAGGTCACGCCGAGCGGATCGTGAGGCCGGGCGTGCCCGACAGCCCGGACAGCGCGACGATCCGGTCGGGCGCGGACCCGGCGCGCAGCGTCCACGTCATCGGCAGGCCGGCCCGTCGCGCGGTCTGGGCGGCGGTGAGCAGCAGCGCCACGCCGGAGCTGCTGAGGTAGTCCACGGCGGTCAGGTCGAGCTCCAGGCGGCGGGTGCGCGCCGCCGCCAGCAGGTCGGCCCGGACCGCGTCGGCCCCCGCGCCGTCGAGGTCGCCGGTCAGCCGCAGCACGTGCGCCCCGCCCCCACCCGGGAGCGCGGCGGGCGGCTCGGCCGCGGCGGGGCGCGGGGCGAGCGGCACGCGGAAGTCGACCACCGTCCCGTGCGGGCCGCGGTCGAACACCGCGTCGGCGGCCAACTCGCGGATGATGTCGATTCCCCTGCCGCGGTTGCCCTTGTCGACGGGCACCGGCCGCCAGCGGCCCCGGTCGCGGACCACCACGTGCACGTCGCCGTCCGCCGTGCGCTCCAGCTCGTAGTCGAAGTCGCCCGGCCCGTCGGGGTAGGCGTGGTCGACGGCGTTGGCGGCGGCCTCGCCCAGCGCGAGTTGGAGGTCGCACAGCACGTCCACCGACAGGCCGGCCAGCGCGGCCCACGCGCGCACCTCCTGGCGCATCCCGCCCAACGCCTCGGGCACGGCGGGCACCCCGCGCCCGAGCAGCGGCCCCGGGGTGCGGCGCAGCACGACCAGCGCCACGTCGTCGGCCTGCCCGTCGGAGAGCAGCGCGGACACCACCTCGTCGGCCAGCTTGTCGGGCGGCGAGGCGTGCGACTTCCCCACCACCTCGGCCAACCGGGCCAGGCCCGCGTCGAGCACGTCGGCCCGCCGCTCCACCAGGCCGTCGGTGTAGAGCACGGCGGACCCGCCCACCGGCAGCCGCACGGCGTGGTCGCGGTACGGCATGCCGTCGTCCGCGCCCAGCACGGCCCCCGCGTCGCCGGTGACGAAAGACGCGCCGTCGGGCGAGACCAGCAGCACGGGCGGGTGCCCGGCCGAGGCCCAGCACAGCTGCCCGGTGCTCCAGTCGACCGTCACGCAGGCGCACGTGCTGCCGACCGCGCCGGGCGTGCGACGGGCGAACGCGTCGAGCCGGTCCAGGGCCGCGGCGGGGGAGTGGCGGTCGAGCAGGTAGCCGGCGAGGGCGCTGCGCAGCTGGCCCATCACGGCCGCCGCCGTCGGGCCCTTGCCGACGACGTCCCCGACGGACACCGCGACGACCGTGTCGCTCACCGGCAGCACCTCGTACCAGTCGCCGCCGATCTGGCCGTGCGCCGCCGCGGGCAGGTAGCGGGCCGACACGGCGAACCGGGCCAGCTTCGGCAGCTCCGGGGGCAGCAGGCTGCGCTGGAGGGTCTCGGCGATCTCGCGCTCCCGCTGGAGCAGCAGCTCCCGCTCGGCCTCCGCGCGCCGGCGCTCGGTGACGTCGCGGCCGATCGCCTGCACCCCGTGCGGCGTGCCCTGGACGCTCAGCTCGACCGGGACGGTGGTGCCGTCGGCGCGGCGCAGCTCCCACACGTCGGTGACGGCGGGCGCGGTCGAGCCGACGAGGGCGGCGAGCCGGTGCGCGGCCCCGTCCTCCACCAGGTCGGTGAGCGGCGTGCCCACCAGGCCCGCGCGGTCGACGCCGAGCAGCGCGCAGGCAGCCGGGTTGACGTCGACGAACCGCAGGTCGCGGTCGACGGTCCAGATGGCGTCGGTGGCGCGTTCCACGAGCCGCCGGTAGCGCTCCTCGCCCGCGCGCACGGCCCGGTCGGCGTGCGTGCGCTGCACCGACTCCCAGCAGCGGTTCACCACCACCGACACCAGTTCCACCTCGGCGTCGGTCCAGCGGCGCGGCACCGCCTGGTGCACGGCCATCGCCGCGACGAACCGGCCGCCGCGCAGCAGCGGCAGGCAGATCACCGCGCGGATGCCGGTGACCAGGTAGGCGTCCAGGTCCTCCAGGCGCGGGTCGGTGGCGCTGTCGTGCACCACCCACGGTTCGCCCGACCGCATCGCGCGCAGCGCGCCCGCGCCGAACGCCGACATCGCGAACCGGCCCGGCAGCGGCGGCAGGCCGTTCGCGTAGTCGCCGCTCATCACGAAGTGGTCCTCGTCGGCCTCGGCCTCCGCGTAGGCGCACCGGTTCACGCCCAGGTGCTCGCCGAGCAGGCGGGTCGCCGCGGTCATCACGACCTCGGCGTCGTCCAACCGCTGGAGTTCGCGGTCCAGCTCGCGCAGGAACCGCTCGCGCTCCTCGCGCAGGCGGGCGTCGGTGACGTCGACCAGCACGCCGCGCAGCAGCCGTTCGCCGACGCGCACCCGGTCCTGCACCCACCGCACCCGGCCGTCCGCGACCACCCGGTAGACCAGCTCGAAGTCCTCTTCACGCGACCAGCGCTCGTGGGCCACCCACGCGCGGTCGTCGGGGTGCACGACGGTGTCCCAGTCGTCCGGCGGGCCGCCGAGCAGCACGTCGGCGTACCGCGAGGCGAACGTGAGGCGGCGGGTCGCGCGATCACCCTCCCAGACCACGACCGGCAGGTCGCCGACCAGGCCGGACAGGTCGCCGGGCTCCGGTCCGCTCGCTCGCGGCATGGGTCGCTCCTCGGGGGGTGGGGGCACCCAGGCTAGCCGGGCCGTGGAGCGTGCACCGATCGCCATCGGGGAGGGGGTCTGCACGCGGCCCGCGCGGTGTGATCTTCTGGTGCCAGGCGGTGCCGTTGAGCCCACAGCGCACACGCGGTCGACTCCTGCCCCGAAGTGACGAAACGGACACCGATGTCTCCCGAAGCATTCGAGACCACGACCCGGCGCGACGCCGACGGAGCCACCGTCGTGCTCACCGCGCGCGGCCAGCTCGACATCGCCACCGTGCACCTCCTGCGCGCCCCCGTGACGGCCGCCGTGGGCGACGGCGACGGCACCGTGGTCGTGGACCTGAGCGACGTGGACTTCTTCGCGTCGGTCGGCATCGACGTGCTGCTGCGGGCGCACGAGGCCACCCGCCGGGGCGGGGGCACGCTGCGCGTCGTCGTGCCGCGCCTGATCCGCCGCACCCTGACCTCCGTGGGCCTGGCCCAGGTGCTGGACCTCCACGACACCCTCACCGACGCCCTGGCCACGACCTCCTGACCCCGAGAGCCCAACCCCAGGCCCCGCGAGTCGTACGTCCAGACCGCGCGAGTCGTACGTCCAAGCCGCGCGAGTCCAACGTCCAGGGCCCGTGAGTTCTACATTCAGGCGTACCGACCCGTCGGTACGAACGTAGAACTCACGGAACCTGAACGTACGACTCGCGCGGTCTGGACGTACGACTCGCGAGGCTTGGACGTACGACTCGCGCGGGGCGTCCACCACCGGCCCTCCAGAAGTGACGGGACGCCGTGCGCCACGTGCGGGTACCAGGGCGCCGACGCCGCCGACGACCACAGCGCACCGGACACCGCCCCGACCACGAGCACCGCCGCCGCGCACAGCAGGGTGAACGCGCCCAGGCCGACCACCACCCCCGCGGGCACGGCGAGCCGCAGCACGCGCCCCAGGAAACCCGGCACGTACCGGCGGGGGTTCGGGCCGAGCGCCAGCACGAATCCCGGCACGCCGATCGTGGCCGCCGAGATCAGCGTCAGCTGGATCGGGGCCAGCGGGTAGGCGAGCGACGTCGCGAGCACCACCAGCGCCAGGACCAGCGAGTACGCGTTCTTGACCAGGAACAGGACGGCGGCGCGCTCGATGTCCGCGATCACCCGCCGCCCCTCGGCGACCACGTCCGGCAGGTGCGCGAACCGGCTGTCCAGCAGCACGAGCTGCGCCACCGCCCTGGTCGCCGCCGCGCCGTTGCCCATGGCCACGCCGATGTCGGCGTCCTTGAGCGCCATGGCGTCGTTGACGCCGTCACCGGTCATCGCCACCACGTGCCCGCGCCGCTGGAGCGCGGCGACCACGGCCCGCTTCTGCTGCGGCGTGACGCGTCCGAACACCACCGAGCCCTCCAGCACGTCGGCCAGCGCGTCCGGGTCCTCGGGCAGGGTCCGCGCGTCCACCGCCTGGGCGGGGTCGGTGATGCCGGGCAGCCCGACTGCCACCGCGACCGCGCCGACCGTGCGCGGGGCGTCCCCGGGGATCACGCGCAGCCGCACGCCCTGCTCGGCGAAGTACCGCAGCGTGCCGGCCGCGTCGTCGCGGACGCGTTCGGCGAGCACGACCAGCGCCCGCGCGGTCGCACCGGCCGGGAGGACGCCGTCGCGGGCGGGGGGAGGGCGCGTGCGCCAGCACGAGCACGCGCCTGCCGCCGGAGGCGATGTCGGCGGCCTGGTCGAGCAGCGGGGAGCCACCGTCCGGGAACACCACCTCGGGTGCGCCGAGCACCCACGTGCCGTGCCCGTCCGCGTCCACCGAGGACCACTTGCGGGCCGAGGAGAACGGAACTCCGCCCGTGCGCCGCCACGTGCCGCCCGGGAAGGAGTCGGCCAGCGCGTGGGCGGTCGCGTTGGCGTCCGGGGCCGACGCGCACAGCGCCAGTGCCTCGTCGACCTCGTCGACGTCGTCCGGGGAGTCGGGCACCACCCGGTCGAACACGATGTCGCCGTGCGTGAGCGTGCCGGTCTTGTCCAGGCACACCACGTCCACCCGGGCCAGCACCTCGACCGCGGGCAGCTCCCGCACCGGGGTCCGCCTGCGCGCCGGGGAGACCGCGGCGAGCATGAACGCGAGGCTGGTCGGCAGTACCAGCCCTTCGGGCACCATGCCGACCAGCGCCGCCACCGCACCGGTCACGGCCTCCTGCCACGAACCGGTGTCCGGGCTGCGGAACTGGCTCCACAGCAGCAGCGGTCCCCACTACGACCATGACCAGGGCGATCCACCGCAGCAACCCGGTTGGTGCCGGTGACGAGCTCGGACCGGACCGCGCTGAACCGACGGGCCTCGGCGGTGAGCCTGGCCGCGTGAGCCTGGTCGCCCACGCCGGTCGCGCGGGCGCGGCCCGTCCCGGCCACCACGACCGACCCGGACCGCACGTCGTCGCCCGCGGCCTTGAGCACCGGGTCGGACTCCCCGGTCAGCAACGACTCGTCGACCTCCAACCTGTCCGAGGCGACCACCGCGCCGTCCGCGACCACCTGGTCGCCGGCGCGCAGTTCCAGCAGGTCGTCGGCGACCACCGCACCCACGTCGACCTCGGCGACCGCGCCGTCGCGGACCACCCGGGCGCGCGGCGCGGTGCTGCGACTGGTCGCGAGACACGACCGCGTTCACCCGCCCGGCGGCCACCCGCTCGGCCACCTCCGCCGACGTCAGCCCGTCGTTCCCGCCGTTCACGTCCACCCCGGCCATCGGCCACCTCCGCGGCCGACATCGTCCACCGGGCGCGCGGACCGCGCCGCCCGAGTTTCGGTCCGGTGTGATCGCGACTAGCGTCGAGCGCATGCCGTCCACGCAAGACGACCTCATCCTGCTGGACGCCTACTGGCGTGCGGCCAACTACCTGTCGGTCGGGCAGATCTACCTGCTCGACAACCCCTTGCTGCGCGAACCGCTCCTGCCCGAGCACGTCAAGCCGAGGCTGCTCGGCCACTGGGGCACCACCCCCGGCCTGAACCTGGTCTACGCGCACGTGAACCGGGTGATCAGGCAGCGCGACCTCAACGCCCTCTACGTCACCGGTCCGGGCCACGGCGGGCCGGGGCTGGTGGCCAACGCCTACCTGGAGGGCACCTACAGCGAGGTGTACTCGCACATCGGCGAGGACGTGGACGGCCTGCGCGCGCTGTTCCGCCAGTTCTCCTTCCCCGGCGGCATCCCCAGCCACGTCGCCCCCGAGACGCCCGGTTCGATCCACGAGGGCGGGGAGCTGGGGTACGCGCTGCTGCACGCCTACGGCGCGGTGTTCGACAACCCCGACCTGCTCTCGGTGTGCGTGGTCGGCGACGGCGAGGCGGAGACCGGGCCGCTGGCCGCCAGCTGGCACTCCAACAAGTTCCTCGACCCGCGGCGCGACGGCGTCGTGCTGCCGGTCCTGCACCTCAACGGCTACAAGATCGCCAACCCGACGGTGCTGGCGCGCATCCCGGACGACGAGCTGGCCTCGTTGATGCGCGGGTACGGGCACCGGCCGCACTTCGTCGTCGGCGACGAGCCGAAGGCCGTCCACGAGCAGTTGGCGTCCACTCTGGACACCGTGCTGGACGAGATCGCCGAGTGCAAGGAGAGCCGCACCCGCCCGGCGTGGCCGATGATCGTGCTGCGCACGCCCAAGGGCTGGACCGGACCGCGTGAGGTCGACGGCGTCCGCGTCGAGGGCACGTTCCACGCGCACCAGGTGCCGCTGTCGAACACCCGCAAGGACGCCGCGCACCGGGCGCAGCTGGAGGAGTGGATGCGCTCCTACCGGCCCGAGGAGCTGTTCGACGAGTCCGGCCGGCTGGTCGCGGAACTGCGCGCGCTCGCGCCCGTCGGCGACCGGCGGATGAGCGCCAACCCGCACACGAACGGCGGCCGGCTGCTGCGCGACCTGCGGATGCCCGACTTCCGCGACCACGCCGTCACCGTCGAGCGGCCCGCGGTCGAAAGCAGCGAGGCCACGCGGGTGCTGGGCGAGTTCCTCCGCGAGGTCACCCGCCGCAACCCGGCGAACTTCCTGGTCATGGGCCCGGACGAGGTGGCCTCCAACCGCCTCCAGGCGCTGTTCGACGTCACCGGCCGGTCGTGGAACGCGATCACCGAACCGGGTGACGACCACCTCGCCCCGGACGGCCGGGTGTTCGAGGTGCTGTCCGAGCACCTGTGCCAGGGCTGGCTGGAGGGCTACCTGCTGACCGGCAGGCACGGCCTGTTCACCAGCTACGAGGCGTTCATCCACATCGTCGACTCGATGCTCAACCAGCACGCCAAGTGGCTCAAGACGACCCGCGACATCCCGTGGCGCGCGCCGATCGCCTCGCTCAACTACCTGCTGTCCTCGCACGTGTGGCGACAGGACCACAACGGCTTCTCCCACCAGGACCCGGGTTTCCTCGACCACGTGGTGAACAAGAAGGCCGAGATCGTCCGCGTCTACCTGCCGCCGGACACCAACACCCTGCTCTCGGTCGCCGACCACTGCCTGCGCAGCAGGCACTACGTGAACGTGATCGTCGCCGGGAAGCAGCCCGCGCTGACCTACCTGACGATGGACGAGGCCATCGCGCACTGCGCGCGCGGCCTGGGCGTCTGGGACTGGGCGGGCACCACCGACGGCGAACCGGACGTGGTCCTGGCGTGCGCGGGCGACATCCCGACGCTGGAGACGCTGGCCGCGGCCGAGCTGCTGCGCGAGCACCTGCCGGAGCTGAAGGTGCGCGTGGTCAACGTGGTCGACCTGATGCGCCTGCAACCCGACACCGAGCACCCGCACGGGCTGTCGGACCGCGCGTTCGACGCGCTGTTCACCACGGACAAGCCCGTGGTCTTCGCGTTCCACGGCTACCCGTGGCTCATCCACCGCCTGACCTACCGACGCACCAACCACCGCAACCTGCACGTGCGCGGCTACAAGGAGGAGGGCACGACCACCACGCCGTTCGACATGGTGATGCTCAACGACCTCGACCGCTTCCACCTGGTGATGGACGTGATCGACCGCGTGCCGTCGCTGGGCGGTGCTGCGGCGGTGCTGCGGCAGCGCATGGTCGACGCGAGGCTGGCGGCGCGCGACTACACGCGTGAGCACGGTGAGGACGACCCGGCCATCGCCGGCTGGACGTGGGGCTGACGTGCGGGTCCTGGTCGTCAACGCGGGCTCGTCGAGCCTGAAGCTGCGCCTGCTCGGCCCCGGTGACGAGGTCGAGCAGGCCGCGGACGTCCCACCGGTCGCCGCCGGGGTGGCCGACGTGCTGCGGGACTGGCCCGTCCCGGACGCCGTGGGCCACCGCGTCGTGCACGGCGGCACGCGGTTCACCGCCCCGGTGGTGGTGGACCCGGAGGTGCGGCGGGAGCTGGAGGACCTGACCGCCCTCGCGCCCCTGCACCAGCCGAAGTCGCTGGCGGGCCTGGCCGCGGTGGGGGAGCTGTACCCCGACGTGCCCGCCGTGGCGTGCTTCGACACCGCGTTCCACACCACCATCCCGGCCGCCGCGTCGACCTACGCCGTGCCCCGCGAGTGGCGTGAGCGGTACGCGATCCGCCGCTACGGCTTCCACGGCCTGTCGCACGCCTACAGCGCCCGACGGGCGGCCGAGTGGCTGCGGCCGGGGCTGCGCCTGGTGACGTGCCACCTGGGCGCGGGCGCCTCGCTGGCCGCCGTCGCCGACGGCCGGTGCGTGGACACGACGATGGGCTTCACCCCGTTGGAGGGCCTGGTGATGGCGACCCGGTCCGGCACCGTCGACCCGGGGTTGGTGCTGTGGCTGGAGGAGCACGAGAAGCTGTCGCCGCACGAGGTCGCGACCGCCTTGGAGGAGCGTTCGGGCCTCACCGCCCTGGCGGGCACCGGCGACCTGCGCGAGATCGACGCCGCCGCGTCCGCCGGCGACCCGGACGCGGTGCTCGCCCTCGACGTGTACGTGCACCGGCTGGTGGCGGGGGTGGCCGCGATGACGGCGTCGTTGGGCGGGTTGGACGCCCTGGTGTTCACCGGCGGGGTGGGGGAGGGGTCGGCGACCGTGCGCCGGATGGCCGCCTCGCGGCTGGCCTTCCTCGGGGTGGCGATCGACGAGGAGCGCAACGCCTCGGTCGACGGGGACGCCGAGTTGACCGCCGCCTCGGCGTTCACGCAGACGTTGGTGATCGGGGCGCGGGAGGACGTGGAGATCGCGCGCGGGGTGCGTTCGGCCCTGCGGTCCTAGACCACCGGCAATCCGACAGCACCGGTGAGATCCACGTCGGCCGAGTCGACACCGTCGAGGTGAGCGCCTGTCAGGTCTGCGCCGGAGAAGTTCCCGTCGACGAGAACGGCGTGCGCCAAGTCCGCACCGCGCAGTACCGCGCCGGACGCCCTCACGTCGGTGAGCGTGGCCCGGTCAGGGTGGCCCCGGTCAGGTTCGCGCCGTTGAGCCCGCCCTCGCGCGAGTGCGCGCCGCGAAGATCGGCTCCCGTCAGGTCGGCGCCGTCGAACCAGGTGTCGTTCAAGAACGTATTGGAGAGGTCGGCGCCGGTCAGCGTCGCGTTCCGGAGGTTCTCGTCGTTCATGCTGGTCCCCGTCATCCGTGCCCCGGTGAGGTCGGTGCCACCCAGGTCTGCGTTGTCCAGGAGCGCGGCCGACAGCACCAGGCCTGCCAGGCACGTGCCGCTCAGGTCGTCCCCCTGCTCCCGGCGGTTCGCCTTGACCTCCCAGCCGGTGACCACGTTGACCGCGGCCTGGATGTCGGCGGGCGGAGAGGGAGGGCACGGGCCGGTGCCGGGCCGGCGGGCGTGGTCGCGGACGAAGGTGGACAGCAGGGTGCTGATGGTCCCGGCGTCGCGGGGTGAGTCGATGGCGATGCGCTCCAGCGCGTAGATGCCACCCAGGCGCAGGTCGCGGCCGGTGTCGCCGGGTGTGCCGAGCAGTTGCACCGCCTGCGTGTAGCGGTTGGTGATCTGCCCCTCGGCGGTGATGCCGATCTGGTCGCGGGTGGCCTTGAGCGACAACGCGGTGAACACCAGGGCCAGGACGGCGGTCGGACTGGTGACCGCGGACGTGATCCGGGCCCAGTCGACGGGTGGTCGCGCCCGTTCGACGGACTCGGGCGCACTCCCGTTCACGAGCCGTGCGCCGTCCCGCGCCGTGGCTCGCGCGACCACCGCGAGCAGCGCCACCACGAGGACCGGGCCGCACGCGTAGAGCAGTTGGCCGAGCGGGTTGCCCGGGTAGGGGTACTCGTGGCGGCCGTCGAGGTCCGGTTCGGCCGACCACAGCAGCATTACCCACCCCAGGCCCCAGGGTGGTCCTCCGAACGCGATGCCGCTCTCCGTCGGCAGGTGGCTGTTGCTGAACAGTTCGTGCTCGACGTCCCAGTGCCAGAGCAGCAGTTGGTCGATCGCCAGCGCCGTGCCCAGCAGTGCGGCGACCACCCGCGTCCGTCGACCCGTGCGGACGCTCGCCAGGACCTGTTCCGTGAACTTCACGACGGTGTGATCGTCCGGATGCGCCGGAACCGTACGGCTCAGTCGCCGATCGGGCGACCGCCGCCGCGCAGCAGCGGGTTGCGGCGGACGAGGTGCAGGGCGTAGCCCAGCATGGCCAGCGATCCGCCCGCGCCCGCGTAGACCAGGACCACCAGGGGTGTGGGCAGGCCGACCAGCGTGCTCAGCACCACCGACAGGGTCGTCGTGCCCAGGGCCGTGCCGCCGAGCAGGCCCGAGGCCAGGTGGTAGGCCGGGCGGGAGTGCAGGTTGGTCCGCCACGGGTTGCGGCCGCGCACCCAGCTCTCCCAGTGCAGCACGTCGCCCGCCGGCAGGACCGAGCCGGACGGCAGGGGTCCGGTGGTCGCGAGCAGGGCGTTCACCTTCTTCTCCAGCTCCCACAGGAACCAGCGCGCCCGGCCCAGCCGCTGCACCTCGCCGTACCAGACGAACCACACGAACACGAGCAGCACCGGGGACAGCGCGAGGATGCCGGTGCGCAGCGGCACGTTCGACCAGCTCGCCAGCAGCCCGGTGTAGATCACCGCGATGGCGGCGAGCCCGTACGTCATCACGGTCTGCTGCGTCGACACGGCCGCCACCAGCTCGGCCCGGATCGCGTTGTACTCGCCCAGCATGAACGCCAGGCGCGCCTGCGGCCGCTCCACGAACGGCTCGGGGTGGGACTTCCGGAAGAACGGCACGGCAGACCCCCAGGAGAACGACGTCGTCCCTGTCCACGTCCAGCGTAGGGCGTTCGGGCCGGTCGGTGGGGCGCCTGCGGAACTCCCCTGCCGGAACCGCTGTCAACGCCTGGGGGCGCGCCGGCCGTCGGCGTCATGGTCCCGGGCGCCCACGTCGCCGGCCGGGCCCTGATCGCCCGTCACGGGCGCGAGCAGCTCCCCGGTACGGGTCGGGTCGCCCTCGACCTCGGCGACGTCCGGCAGTTCCCCGACGACCAGGCGAAGCCGTAGCGGTCGGTCATCTCCTCCACGATGCGCAGGCTGCGCAGGTACCAGCCGGTGGCCTCGTCCACGTGGCCGAGTGCCGGCTGGTGATCAGCACCTGGTGGCGGGAGTCGCCGGGCAACAGCGGCACGACCTGGGACGCGTCGGACACGTTGTCCGCCAGCACGAGCGTGCGGGGGCGGTCGGCCAGCCGGGAGCGCCACAGGCGGGCGCGGTCGTCGACCTCGGGCGGGATGTGCCCGCTCGCCACGCCCAGCGCGCCCAACAGGCCGGCCAGCGCGGTGGACGGCGTGATCCGCTGGGTCGGCTGGTCGTAGCCGCGCAGGTTCGTCATCAGCACCCCACCGGGGAACCAGCCCGCGGCCACCGCCCGGTGCGCCGCCCGCACGGCCAGGGCCGTCTCGCCCACGCCGGGCAGGCCGCCGACCGACCACACGAGCACGGCGGACGGCGCCCCCGGTTCCAGCGCGGCCACCAGGCGGGCCAGCTCGCGCTCCCGCCCCACGAACACGGCGGGCGGGGGCAGGCCGGCCACGGCCGTCGGCCGGGTCTCCGGGACGAACGCCGCGCTGCCCACCTGCACGACGTCACCCAGGACCTGCCCGTCGACCACGTTGCGCACGGCGTCCTCGGTCACCTCACCAGGTGTACTACACCTACCGCGGCGCGATGCCGTTCAGCACGGTCTCGACGAGCGCGTCCACGTACCCCGGCGGCACCTCGACGGGGGTGGACGGCGAGCGGTACAGGCGCGGCAGCACCAGTTCGTGGCACGCGCCGACGACGAGGGTGGCCACCGCGTCCACGTCGGCGACCGCCGCGACCCGGCCGCGGTCCCGCTCGACGCGCAGGCGGGCGGCGAGTTCGTCGTGCAGGCCGCGCCCGCCGGCCAGCGGGTCGGGCAGCGCGTCGAACCGGGCGAAGACCTCCGGCTGCCCCACCAGGCCGGCGAACGCGGGCAGGATCGCCGCGTGCACGTCGAGCGCGTGCACGACGAACGCGCGCAGGTCCTCGGCGAGCGTGCCGCCGGCGGCGGGCGGCCCGAGCCGTTCGCCGACCGAGCGGACGTGCTCGTGCAGGGCGAGCGCGAGCAGTTCCTCCTTGTCGGCGAAGTGGTTGTAGAGCACGCCGACGGCGACCGCCGCGGCGCGCGCGATGTCCCGGACGGTGAGCCCGGCGGTGCCGCGTTCGGCGATGAGGGCGGCGGCCGACGTGATCAGGTGGTCGCGCAGGCTCACGCCGCCGTCACGCAGCGCTGCCGCTCGTCGAGGTGCCATCGCGCTGCATCGTAGGCTCCGGCGCCGGCACGGCCGCACCTCGCACCCGTGCCCCACACCGCACCCGCGCCTCACACCCGTGCCGTGACCAGCCACGCGGTGCCGCGCAGCCGCACGCCGCCCGGTCCTGCGTGCGGCCGCAGGGACTCGGCCACCGCGCGCTCCGCCCGTTCCGCGGCGGCCGCGTCGTCGTCGCGCAGCGCGTGCCGCACGGGTCCCCAGCCCATCAGGAACGCCGTCGCGTCGGCCACGTCCCGCCCCCACACCTGTGGCGCCTCCGCCGCCGCGGCCCGCACGTCGCGGAACCCGGCCGCGCGCAACACCCGGTCGACGTCGTCCGGGTCCGCCATCGACAGCGGCCCGTGGCCCGGCGCGGGGTCCCAGCCGAGCGCGGCGACCACGTCGCCGAGGTCGCCGAGGTCGCGCATCGCCAGGAACGCCAGCCGCCCTCCGGGCCGCAGCGCCCGCGCGACGTTGCCGAACGCGGCCACCGGGTCGGCGAAGAACATCACCCCGAACCGGCTCAGCGCCACGTCGAACGCGCCCACCGGGAACGGGTGCACCTGGGCGTCGCCCTGCTCGAAGACGACGTCGCCGACGCCCTCCGCGACGGCGGAGAGCCGGGCGCGGGCCAGCATCGGCGCGGACAGGTCGATGCCGACGGCCCCGGCGCCCCGTGCCGCGGCCAGCCGTGTGACCTGGCCGTTCCCGCAGCCGATGTCGAGCACGCGGTCGTGCGGCCCGATGCCCGCCGCGTCGAGCAGCACCTCGTTGAACCCGCTGTTGACCTCGTCGTAGCGGGCCTGGTGCTCGGCCCAGTGCCGTCCTTCGTAGCCGTTCCACGCCTCGGCCTGGTGGGTGTTGACGACCTCGTGCACGGGTGCCCCCTTGTTGTGAACGTATGTTCATGAACAACTGTTCATAACGTCGGTGGGTGCTGTCAAGGGGCAGTAGGGTCGCGATCATGTCGGTGGTTCGCTCGTTGGTGTTGTTCGTGCTGGCCGCGCTGGCGGAGATCGGCGGCGCCTGGCTGGTGTGGCAGGGCGTCCGCGAGCACCGGGGGCTGCTGTGGATCGGCGCGGGCGTCGTGTCGCTCGGCCTCTACGGGTTCGTGGCGACCCTCCAGCCCGACGCGCACTTCGGGCGCATCCTGGCCGCGTACGGCGGGGTGTTCGTGGCCGGGTCGCTGGCCTGGGCGGTGGCGGTGGACAAGTTCCGCCCCGACCGCTGGGACTACCTGGGGGCGGCGATCTGCCTGGTCGGCGTGGCCGTGATCATGTACGCCCCGCGCGGATGACGCGCGTCGGGGCGCGGGAGGCCACGCGCGCCTCCTGCGGGGCGGCGGTGGTCGTCCGACCCGGTCGCGCGCCGAGGAGGTGCGCCCGGGCGCGCGGACGCCCGGGCGGGTGCTCCGGAAGCCGCTGCGGGGCGTGGAGGACGGCGAGCCGGCGCCCGCCCCGGTTCAGGTGGCCGTCGCCGGCGCGTCGGCGGGACGTCCCGGGTGGGGTGCCGGGTTGGGGCGCGGGCGCAGCCTGCCCGTCGGCATCGGCGGCGCGGGCAGCCGGTCACCCGGGTAGCCGACGACCTCGCCGAACCGGTCCGAACCGCGCTGCCACGCCTCGCGGTGGGCCGCGACCTCCTCGTGGCTGCGCCCCACGAAGTTCCACCACATGACCAGTTCCTCGCCGAACGGCTCGCCGCCCAGCAGGACCGCGCGGGCCGGGGCGTCGCCCGGGTTGGCCAGGACCAGCGACGCCGCACCGGTCCCGACGTACCCCAGGTCGCCGCGCGCGACCGCGGTGCCGGCGACCTCGACGCCGCCCAGGTCGACCAGCACGCCGTGCTCGTGCGCCGGGTCGACGTCCAGCGCCAGCCGCGCACCGGGCTCCAGGACGACCTCCGCGCCCAGCAGCGGCGTGAACGTGCGCACGGGGGACGTGCGGCCGAGCAGCGTGCCGAGGAACAGGCGGACCACCGCGCCGTCCACCGCGACCGGCTCGGGCGCGTGGTGCTGGAAGTCGCGCGGCACGTCGCGGTGCGCGTCGGGCAGGGCGATCCACAGCTGCACGCCGTGCAGCACGGTCGTCGCCGGCGTGGACACCTCCGAGTGGCAGATGCCGCGGCCCGCCGTCATCAGGTTCAGCTCGCCCGGCCGCACCAGGGCGTGCACGCCGAGGCTGTCGCGGTGCTCGACCTCGCCGCTGAACAGCCAGCTCGCCGTCTGGAGGCCGGTGTGCGGGTGCGGCGCGACGTCCATGCCGCCGCTGACCGACACGTCGTCGGGGCCGTAGTGGTCGGCGAAGCACCACGCCCCGATCATCGTCCGGGACCGCTGGGGGAGCGTGCGGCGCACGGTCATCGCGCGCGGGCCGCCCAGGGGGACCTCCCGGGCCCCGAGCACCTCGACCCCGCCGGACGTGGTGGCGCACACCAGCTCGGCGGGGTCGGCTTCGACGTTGCTCATGCGGTGGACACCATGCGGCCCATGGTAAGGGTCACCGGGCGCGCCGGTACCCCTCCCACGTCACCTTCGCGACGGGCGGGCCGTCGTCCGCGCCCCGGTCGGCGACAGTCGGCGACAGTCGACGAGAGTGGGTGACAGTGGGTTGGGGATGGACGTCGATCGGAATTGTCGGTGGTCGTCGATACGTTGCGCACCATGGAGCCCACCGACGCCCACGGCACCCACGACGCCCACTCGATCCCCGACGCCGCCGACGAGCCCCGCGCGCCCGGTTCGTCCCCGTCGGCCTTCGACCTCCACGGCGTCCGGGAGCGCCCGATCGCGCCGTGGCCGTGCGCGCGCCCGTCCCGCCGGCCCGAGCCGGCCGGACCCGCGGGTCGTGCGCCGGGGCGGTCGCGCCCCGGTCGCGGGCGTTCGGGGCCGGGGCGGTGAGGTCCGCCGACACGCCGCCGCCCGCCCGCGGCGGCCGTCCCGCCCCGCGCGTCGGCTGACCCGGCCGCCCGTTCGAGGGCTGCCGGTCGGGTTGCCTGCCGGGGCTGTCGGGCGGGGTGTCGGTCGTCACCGGCGTGGTCGGTCACACCGGGGTCGCCCGTCGTGCCGGCTGTCGGTCCCATCCGGACACTGGAGGCGTGACCGTCGAACCGCTCCTGCGCCCCACGCGCATCTACGTCGAGCCCGCCGCCGCCGAACTGCCCCGCGGTCGGGCCGTGCTGGACCGGTTCCCCGACGCCGAGCGGGTCGAGGTGGCGAGCCACTGGCAGATCCCCGAGCTGCACGGTGACGAGGCCAACGTGCGCCGGTGGGTGCGGATCAAGCGGGAGGCGCTCGTCCTGGGCGTGAAGAAGTCGCTGTCGGCGCGTCCCAACGGCCGGTCGGCGCACTTCATCGCGCCCTCCACCGCGAACGGCTGCGCGATGGCGTGCGCGTACTGCTACGTGCCGCGCCGCAAGGGCTACTCGAACCCGATCACGGTGTTCGCCAACATCGACCAGATCACCGGCTACCTGGCCCGGCACGTGCGGCGGCAGGGTCCGATGACGTCACCGGACCAGGTGGACGACGCGGCGTGGGTCTACGACATCGGCGAGAACTCGGATTGCGCGGTCGACGCCCTGGTCAGCGACAACGTGCGGGACCTGGTCGAGCTGTTCGGCTCGCTGCCCACGGCCAAGGCGTCCTTCGCGACCAAGCACGTCAACCGCGAGCTGCTCACCTGGGACCCGAAGGGCCGCACCCGCGTCCGCTTCTCCCTGATGCCCGAGCGCACCGCGAAGCTGCTCGACATCCGGACCAGCCCGATGGCCGACCGCCTCGCCGCGCTGGACGACTTCGTCGCCGCCGGGTACGAGGTGCACGTCAACCTCAGCCCGGTGGTCGTCCACGACGGCTGGCTGGAGGACTGGCGCGAACTGCTCGTGTCGCTGGGCGACGCCACCACCCCCGCCACCCGCGCCCAACTCGCCGCCGAGATCATCATGCTGACCCACAACCGCGCGCTGCACGAGGTCAACCTGGGCTGGCACCCGAAGGCCGAGGAGCTGCTGTGGCGGCCGGACCTCCAGGAGGGCAAGCGCAGCGAGGGCGGTGGCGTCAACGTCCGCTACCGCGCCGGTCTCAAGCGCCGACTGCTGGACGAGCTGCTGGACCTCGTCGCCGAGCACGCCCCCTACCTGCGCGTCCGCTACGCCTTCTGACCCCTGGGAGTCCAACCCCCAGGACTCTCGCGGGGTGGGGCGGTGGAGCCGCGGGGGACCAGGGTGGTCGAGAGTTCCAGGTGGAGGGCTTCGGGGCGGTCGCCGTCGAGGACCCTCATCAGCTGGGTCACGGCCATGCGGCCCATCTCGCGGAGCGGTTGGCGGACCGTGGTCAGGGCGGGGCGGGTGGCCCGGCTGAGGTCGATGTCGTCGAACCCGGCGATCGACAGGTCCTCCGGCACGCGCAGGCCGCGGTCCAGGGCGGCGTGCAGGGCGCCCACGGCGAGCTTGTCGTTGAAGCAGACGATCGCGGTCGGGCGCGTCGGACCGTCCAGGAGGGCCCCGGCGGCGCGCAGGCCCTCCGCGGTGGTCGGCTCCACGTGGTGGACCCGGTGCGGTGCCGGCAGGACGCCCACGCGGGCGAGGGCGGCGTGGTGGCCCGCCGTGCGCGCGTCGCCCGCCAGCCACTCCTCGGGGCCGGCGATCACGCCGATGTCCCGGTGCCCCAGGTCGACCAGGTGGGCGGTCAGGGCGCGGGCGCCGGAGAAGTGCGCGGCCGACACGGCGGCGACGTCCGGCGGCGGGGGCGTGCGGGGGTCCACCACGACGAACGGGAAACCGGTCCGCGCCAGCGCCACCAGCTCCTCGCCGTCCTCGGGCGGCAGGACGAGGATCGCCGCCGCGGTCCCGGGGTCGTCGGGCAGGGCGGAGAGGGCGTCGGTGTGCTGGGACGACTCGCCCGCGTCGAGCAGCACCCGCGCGCCGCGCAGGCGCAGCGCCTCGGCGATCGACGACACGATCAGGCCGAAGTAGTCGGTGAGCTGGTAGGGGCACCGCACGGCGACCGCGCGCGGGCCGACCTCGCGGGTCTTGCGCCGCTCGACGGCCTGGAGCACCAGCTCGCGGGTCCGCGGTGACACGTTGACGTGGTCGTTGAGCACGCGCGACACCGTGGCGATCGAGACGCCGGTCTCCGCGGCGATGTCGCGGACCCTGGTGCGCCGCCGGTCGGTCTCCACCTGGTCACCATACCCGTGACCTGCCTCTTGACGTCGAACCGGCCAACCGTGTTCCATCCCGGAACACGATGTTCCATCCTGATTGACGTCTTGTTACACACCGAGGTGGGTGGCTATGAGGAGAACCGTCGCGGCGGTCGGGGTCGCGGTCGCGCTGACCGCGTCCGCGGTCACGTCCGGCCAGGCGTCCGGGGAGGCGACCGGCCAGGCGTCCGGCCCGCGTCCCGGCGAGGTGGCGGCGCGGGTGTGGGTCACCACGCCCGACCGCGCCGAGCTGCTCGCCGAACGGCCGCGCGTCGCGTTCGGCACGACGCCGTCGACCCACCCGACGATCGTGGTGGACCCCGACCGCACCTACCAGGCCGTCGACGGCTTCGGCGCGTCCATCACCGACTCGTCGGCCGCCGTGCTGCACGGCCTCGCGCCCGACGTGCGCGCGAAGACCATGCGCGACCTGTTCGACCCGGTGCACGGCATCGGCGTCAGCTTCCTGCGGCAGCCGGTCGGCTCCTCGGACTTCACCGCCGAGGCCGAGCACTACACCTACGACGACGTGCCGCCCGGTCGGACCGACTTCGCCCTGCGCCACTTCAGCATCGCGCACGACGAGGCCGTCATCCTGCCGCTGCTGCGCGAGGCCAAGCGCCTCAACCCGCGGCTGAAGGTCATGGCGACCCCGTGGAGCCCGCCCGCGTGGATGAAGACCACCGACTCGCTGGTCGGCGGGCGCCTCCAGGACGACCCGCGGGTCTACGACGCCTACGCGCGCTACCTGGTGAAGTTCGTCCAGGCGTACACCGCCGCCGGCGTGCCGATCGACTTCCTGTCCGTGCAGAACGAACCGCAGAACCGCACGCCCGACGCCTACCCCGGCACGGACATGCCGGTCGCGCAGCAGCTCCGGGTGGTCGAGGCGCTCGGCCCGAAGCTGCGGTCGGCCAGCCCGCGCACCGCGATCCTCGGCTACGACCACAACTGGGCGACCCACCCGAACGACGCCGCGAACACCCCGCCCGGTGCGAGCCCGGAGACCGACTACCCGTACCGGCTGCTGAGCAGCAGGGCCGCCCGCTGGATCGCCGGCACCGCGTACCACTGCTACTACGGCGACCCGGGCGCCCAGGCCGCGCTGCACGACGCGTTCCCCGACAAGGGCATCTGGTTCACCGAGTGCTCAGGCTCGAAGGGCGCGCAGGACCCGCCCGCCAAGGTCTTCCGCGACACGCTCACCTGGCACGCCCGCAACGTCGTGCTCGGCACCACCCGCAACTGGGCGCGCTCGGCGGTCAACTGGAACATCGCCCTGGACAGCACCGGCGGCCCGCACAACGGCGGCTGCGCCACGTGCACCGGCCTGGTCACGGTCCAGCCGGACGGCAGCGTCACCACCGACGCCGAGTACTACACGATCGGTCACCTGTCGAAGTTCGTGAAGCCGGGCGCGAAGCGGATCGCCAGCACGTCGTTCGGCACGACCGGGTGGAACGGCCAGGTCATGGACGTGGCGTTCCGCAACCCCGACGGCTCCACCGCCCTGGTCGTGCACAACGAGAACGACGACCCGCGCACGTTCGCGGTCGAGGTCGGCGAGCGCACGTTCGAGTACACCCTGCCGGGCGGCGCGCTGGCGACCTTCACGTGGCCGCGCAGCCCCGCGCTGACGAGCAGGTTCGACTTCGTGCCGCTGACCGGGGCCACCGCCACCGCCTCGCCCGGCGTGGACGCCCGCCTCGCCGTGGACGACGACGCCTCCACCCGCTGGAGCACCGGCGCGGCCCAGGCCCCGGGCCAGTACCTCCAGGTGGACCTCGGGGAGCGGGAGCGGTTCCGCCGGGTGGCGGTCGACAGCGGCGGCAACCTCGGCGACTTCGCCCGCGGCTACCGGCTGTCGGTCAGCGACGACGGCACGAGGTGGCGCACGCTCGCCACCGGCGTCGGCACCGGGCAGCTGACGACCGTCGACGTGCCCACCACCCGTGCCAGGCACCTGCGCGTCACCGCGACCGAGGCGTCCGGCAGCTGGTGGAGCGTCGCCGACGTCCGCCTGTACCGCTGACCCCGCACCGGGTGCGGTGCGGCGATCACCGCACCCGGTGTGCCAGTCTGGCGGGATGACGGACGTGCGGATCGTGCACCTGAGCGAGCCGGTGTTCCGCGCGCTCGTGGACGGCGACCTGGCCGCGGCGAACGCGCTGAGCCCGGTGCCGCTGACGCCGCCCTTCGCGGGCGAGGAGTGGCGGGGCGTGTGGCGGATGCGCCTGGCCCAGGCCGAGGAGGACCCGTCGAGCGCCGCGTGGACCACCGGCGTCATCTGGGACGAGGAGTCGCGCACCCCCGTCGGTCGGGCCGGCTACCACGGTCCGCCGGACGAGGACGGCGTGGTGGAGATCGGCTACGCCGTCGCGCCGGAGCACCGCCGCCGCGGCTACGCCCGCGCCGCCCTCGAAGCCCTGCTGCGGCGGGCCGCCGAGGAACCGCTGGTGCGCACGGTGCGGGTGGCCATCAGACCCGACAACGAGCCGTCCTACCTGCTCGCCGACCAGTACGGGTTCGTCGAGGTCGGCGAGCAGTGGGACGAGGAGGACGGCCTGGAGGTCGTCTACGAGCGGCCCGCCCACCTGCCCGCCACGCCCTCCCCGGACCAGGGCTGACGGTCCGTCGGCGCGGGCCGCCGGAGGAGCCCGGCCGGTGCGCCGGCCGCGCCGGGGCGTTAGGTTCCCGGCATGGACCAGACCCGGCGCCAGGCGCCCGACATCAAGCCGCGCAGCCGCGACGTCACCGACGGCCTGGAGCGCACCGCCGCGCGCGGCATGCTGCGGGCGGTCGGGATGGGGGACGAGGACTGGGTCAAGCCCCAGGTCGGCGTCGCCTCCTCGTGGAACGAGATCACGCCGTGCAACCTGCCGCTCGACCGGCTGGCCAAGGCGAGCAAGGACGGCGTGCACGCGGCGGGCGGCTACCCGCTGGAGTTCGGCACGATCTCGGTGTCCGACGGCATCTCCATGGGCCACGAGGGCATGCACTTCTCCCTGGTGTCGCGCGAGGTCATCGCGGACAGCGTGGAGACGGTCGTGCAGGCCGAGCGGCTGGACGGCACGGTGCTGCTGGCCGGCTGCGACAAGTCGTTGCCCGGCATGCTGATGGCCGCCGCCCGGCTGGACCTGGCGAGCGTGTTCCTCTACGCCGGGTCGATCCTGCCCGGCCGGGTCACGCTGTCCGACGGCACCGACCGCGAGGTCACCATCATCGACGCGTTCGAGGCGGTGGGCGCGTGCTCGCGCGGCCTGATGAGCCGCGAGGACGTCGACCGGATCGAACGGGCCATCTGCCCCGGTGAGGGGGCGTGCGGCGGCATGTACACGGCGAACACCATGGCGAGCGCGGCCGAGGCGCTGGGCATGTCGCTGCCCGGCAGCGCGGCGCCGCCCGCGACGGACCGGCGGCGCGACGCGTTCGCCCGGCGCTCCGGGCAGGCCGTGGTGGAGATGCTGCGCCGCGGGATCACCGCCCGGCAGGTGATGACCCGGGAGGCGTTCGAGAACGCGATCGCCGTGGTGATGGCGTTCGGCGGTTCCACGAACGCGGTCCTGCACCTGCTGGCCATCGCGCACGAGGCCGAGGTGGAGCTGTCCCTGGACGACTTCACCCGGATCGGCGCGAAGGTGCCGCACCTGGCCGACGTGAAGCCGTTCGGGCGGCACGTGATGACCGACGTCGACCGCATCGGCGGCGTGCCCGTGGTGATGAAGGCGCTGCTGGACGCGGACCTGCTGCACGGCGACTGCCTGACCGTCACCGGGCGCACGGTCGCCGAGAACCTGGCCGACATCGCCCCGCCCGACCCCGACGGCAGCGTGCTGCGCGCGATGTCGTCCCCGATCCACCGCACCGGCGGCATCACGGTCCTGCACGGGTCGCTCGCGCCGGAGGGCGCGGTGGTGAAGTCCGCCGGGTTCGACTCGGACGTCTTCACCGGCACCGCGCGGGTCTTCGACCGGGAGCGCGCCGCGATGGACGCCCTGGAGGACGGCACGATCACCGCGGGCGACGTCGTGGTCATCCGCTACGAGGGTCCCAAGGGCGGTCCGGGGATGCGCGAGATGCTCGCCATCACCGCGGCCATCAAGGGCGCCGGGCTGGGCAAGGACGTCCTGCTGCTCACCGACGGCCGGTTCTCCGGCGGCACGACCGGCCTGTGCGTCGGCCACGTCGCCCCGGAGGCCGCGGACGGCGGGCCGATCGCGTTCGTCCGCGACGGCGACCGGATCACCCTGAACGTCGCCGACGGCACCCTGGACCTGGAGGTGGAGCCGGCCGAGCTGGCCGTCCGCCGCCAGGACTGGGCGCCGCTGCCCGCCCGCTACCGGCGCGGCGTGCTGGCGAAGTACGCGAAGCTGGTCGGCTCGGCGTCGCGCGGCGCCGTCTGCGGGTGATCCGCGGACGGCGCCGGCGCGGCGTCACCAGAGGTCGGAGGTGACGATCCCGGCCATCCGCTCGACGGTCAGCGGGGGGACGTCGGCGAGCTGGGCGCCGAGTCCCTTGGGGTCGGTCACGTTGCTGACGTGCAGGATGAGCGCGACGCCGTCGGGGCGGACCAGGTTGACCATCTGGGTCACGCCCGTCGGGGAGCCCTGCAACGCGGTCCGCTGGGTGGTCAGCGAGGAGCCGTCGGGCAGCGTGCTGGTCGTGCAGTCGGAGCCGGGGATGCCGTCGCACCGGGCTTCACCCCGCATGCCGGGATACACGATCAGGTGGAAGCCGCCGGTGATGCCGTCGGCGGTCAGCGTGCCGACGATCGACGCGCCCACCTGCGTCCCGGCCGCGGAGGTGGACGCCGAGGTCGACGTCGGGGCCGGCGGCGGCGTGGACCACGCCCCGGCGGTCGGCGCCGCGGGAGCGGTCATCACCACGGCGCCCGGCCCGGCCTCGGTCACGGTGAACGTCGCCGTGCCGCCGAGGACGGCCCGGAGCCGCGCGGCCAGTTCCTCCGGGGTGCCGGGAGGTGCGGGCGGCGTGGACGCGGTCGTCGGGAGGTCGGCGGTGGGGACGTCGGTCGTGGACGAGGCCGCGACCTGCGTGCCGGGCCGGTCGTCCGGCACCAGCAGCGCGGTCCCGGCCGCCGCCCCGGCGACCACGACGACCGCGGCGGCCACCAGCGCCAGCCTGGGCGCGGTGCGCGACTTCGCGGGTGACGTGGACTCGAAGGCGCGTTCGGCGGTCACGGCGTCGGCTCGCCGCTCCAGCTCGGCGAAGGCGTCGTGCAACACGCGGAGGTCGCTCATGTCGTCTCCTGGTAGGCGTGGCGGTCGGCGGCGAGGTCGATCCGCAGGGTGGCGAGGGCCCGGGAGATCTGGCTGCGCACCGTGGTCGCCCGGCAGCCCAGTTCCGCCGCGATCTCGGCGTCCGGCAACCCGGCGTAGTAGCGCAGCACCACGGCCGCGCGCTGCTTGCGCGGCAGGGCGGCGAGGCGGCCGATCATCGCGTCCCGCTCGGCCCGCTCGTCCGCGCCGTCGCCCAGCTGCCCCACGTCGGGCCCGACGTCGGCGCGGGGTGTCGTGCGGGCCAGCCGCCGGCGCCAGGACAGGTACTCGTTGACGACCATCCGCCGCACGTAGGCGTGCGGCTGGTCCATCCGCGAGATCCGGTCCCACCGCTCGAACGCCCGGCTCAGCACGTCGCTCACCAGGTCCTCGGCCAGCCAGGGTTGGCAGGTCAGCACCGTGGCGAACCGCATCAGCGCCGGACGACGCCCGGCCACGTACTCACCGAACTCCATCGGCGCACTCCCGATCCGCGACTCGGCTTGTGATCACGCCCCTCAACGGCGCAGCCGGTCGATCCGTTGCACGCCGCGGGAGAAGAGGCCCGCGTCACCCCTGGAGCGCCGCCCGGCACGAGTTGAGCGAGTCGCGCAGGCTCCGCCGGGCGGCTCCGTCCAGGCCCGCGACCATGCGCTCCTCCAGTGCGGCGACGGCGGGCGCGACCTCGGCCAGCGCGGCCCGCCCCGGCGCGGTCAGGTCGATCAGCCGGCGGCGGCCGTGGTCGGGGTCGGGTCGGCGGCTGATCAGGCCGCGGTTCTCCAGCGCCGTGATGATGTCGGCCATGGCCTGCGGCGTGACGAACGAGTTGCGGGCCAGGTCGGCGGTGGTCATGCCCTCGCGGCGCTCCAGCACGGTCAGCGCGGTGTAGGTGGACGTGGTGAGGCCGTGCGGGCGCAGCACCTCGTCGAGGTTGGCCCGCACCGCGAGTTCCACCTGCTTGACGGCGTACAGCAGCGACGGTTCCACCGGCACATCCTCCATGATGACAGGTTTCCTGTTAACGTCGAGCGCATGACGCTCCCGCCCACGGTGCAGGTGGAGGACCGCGGCGAGATCGCCGTGCTGCGACTGGCGCGCGCGGCCAAGCGCAACGCCCTCGACGACGCCACCGTGCACGGCCTCGGCGAGTTCTTCGCCGACCCGCCGGCGGGCGTCCGCGCCGTCGTGCTCGACGCCGAGGGCGACCACTTCTCCGCCGGGCTCGACCTCGACAGCCTCGCCGGCGTCGACGCGTTCGCCGCCGTGGCGCACTCCCGCGCGTGGCACCGCGCGTTCGACCGGGTGGAGCGCGGCACCGTGCCGGTGGTGGCGGTGCTGCGCGGCGCCGTCATCGGCGGCGGGCTCGAACTGGCCTGCGCCGCGCACGTCCGCGTCGCCGAGCCGTCCGCGTTCTACGCCCTGCCCGAGGGGCAGCGCGGCCTGTTCACCGGCGGCGGCGCGTCGGTGCGCCTGCCCCGGCTGGTCGGCGTGGCGCGGATGGCGGACATGATGCTCACCGGCCGCGTCCTCGACGCCGCCGAGGGCCAGGCGCTCGGCCTGTCCCAGTACCTCGTGGACGCGGGCGAGGGCCTGGACCGCGCGCTCGGACTGGCCGGGAAGATCGCCGCGGCCTCGCCGATCACCACGTTCGCCGTGCTCCAGGCCCTGCCGCGGATCGCCGAGGCCGCGCCCGACCAGGGCTACCTGCTGGAGGCGCTGATGGCCGCCGTCGCCTCCGGCAGCGACGAGGCGCAGCGGCGGATGACCGAGTTCCTGACCGGGCGCGGACCCAAGGTGGAGCCGTCATGACCCCCGAACCGCTGTGGACGCCACCCGCGGACGTCCGCGAGACCACCCGCATCGGCCGCTTCGCCGACTGGCTGGAGCGGACGCGCGGCCTGCGCTTCGACGACTACGCCGCACTGCACCGGTGGTCGGTGACCGACCTCGACGGATTCTGGTCGGCGGTCGTCGAGCACTTCGGCATCACCTTCACCACGCTGCCGCGCGCCGTGCTGGGTCGTCGGGAGATGCCGGGCGCGGAGTGGTTCCCGGGCGCCGAGCTGAACTACGCGCGGCACGCCCTGCGCAACCCCTTCCACGACCAGGTGGCGGTCGTCGCCCACTCCCAGACCCGGCCGCCGGTCGAGCTGACGTGGGCGGAGCTGCGCGACCGGGTCGCCCGCGCCCGCGCCGGGCTGGTGCGCCTGGGCGTCGGCCGGGGCGACCGGGTCGTCGCGTTCGCGCCCAACATCCCGGAGACGCTGATCGCCTTCCTCGCCACCGCGAGCCTCGGCGCGGTGTGGGCGTCCTGCGCGCCGGAGTTCGGCGCGCGCAGCGTCGTGGACCGGTTCGCCCAGGTCGAACCGGCCGTGCTGCTCGCCGTGCCGGGGTACGTCCACGGCGGGAGGCACGTCGACCGCCGCGACGCCGTCGCCGCCCTCCGCGCGGGCTTACCGGGCCTGCGCCACGTCGTGGAGATCCCCTACGGCGACGGCGCGATCCCCGGCGCGGTCGGCTGGGCCGAGCTCCTCGCCGGGCGCGGCCCCCTCGACTTCGAGCCCGTCCCGTTCGCCCACCCGCTGTACGTGCTGTTCTCCTCCGGCACGACCGGCAAGCCCAAGGCGATTGTGCACGGCCACGGCGGCATCACCGTCGAGCACAGCAAGAACCACGCGCTGTCCTGGGACCTCGGCCCCGGCGACCGGTTCCAGTGGTTCACCACCACCGCGTGGATGCTGTGGAACTCCCTGGTGTCCGGCCTGCTGGTCGGCGCGTCGGTGGTGCTGGTCGACGGCAACCCCGTGCACCCCGACCCCGGGTGGCAGTGGCGGCTGGCCGACGAGACCGGCGCGACGACCATGGGCGCCTCGCCCGGCTGGCTCATGGCGTGCCGGGCGAAAGGGCTGCGGCCGGGGGAGGAGCTGGAGCTGCGCGGGCTGCGGCAGATCGGCGTGGCCGGCAGCCCGCTGCCCGCGGAGGCGTACCACTGGGTGCGCGGGCAGTTCGGCGACCGCGTGCTGCTCAACAACGGCAGCGGCGGCACCGACATCTGCACCGCCATGGTGCAGGGCAGCGCGTGGCAGCCGGTGTGGGCGGGCGAGATCTCCGGACCCACGCTGGGCGTGGACTGCGCCGCGTTCGACGTGCGCGGCAGACCGGTCGTCGGCGAACTCGGCGAACTGGTGATCACCCGGCCCGTGCCGAGCATGCCGGTGCGGTTCTGGGGCGACGCCGAACCGACCGACCCCGCGTCCCGCTACCACCGCACCTACTTCGACGCCTACCCCGGCGTGTGGCGGCACGGCGACTGGGCGCGGTTCCGCGAGACGGGGAGCTGCGTCATCACCGGGCGCAGCGACGCCACCCTCAACCGCGGCGGCGTCCGGCTCGGCACCGCCGAGTTCTACGCGGTGGTCGAGGAGCTGCCGGAGGTGGACGACAGCCTCGTGGTCCACCTGGAGGACCCGGCGGGCGGCAGCGGGGAGCTGCTGCTGTTCGTCCAGCTCGCGGACGGCGCGGTGCTGGACGACGCGCTGCGCGCCCGGGTCGCCGACGTGCTGCGCACGGCGCTGTCGCCCCGGCACGTGCCCGACCGGATCACCGCCGTGCCCGCCGTGCCCCGCAACCGCACGGGCAAGAAGCTGGAGCTGCCGGTGAAGAAGATCCTGCTCGGCGCGGCGGTGGACGACGTCGCCGGCCGCGACGCGCTCGCCGACCCGACCTCGCTGGACGTCTTCGAGGAGCTGTCGTGAACATCGCCGAACTGGACGCGATCGACTTCCACGTGCACGTGGAGCAGGACGCGCACGGGCACTTCGCGCTCGACCGGGAACTCCTCGACGCCTCCGCCCGGTACTTCAGGTCCGACCAGGACCGCACGCCCACCGTCGAGGCCATCGCGGCGCACTACCGCGCGCGCCGCACCGCCGCCGTGGTGTTCACCGTCGACGCCACCACCGCCCTCGGCCACCCCGCCCTGTCCAGCGAGGAGGTCGCCGACGCCGCCGCCGCGCACGCCGACGTGCTGATCCCGTTCGGCTCGGTCGACCCGCACGACGCCGGCGCGGTGCGGCGCATCCGGTCGCTGGTGCGGGACCACGGCGTGCGCGGCTTCAAGTTCCACCCGAGCCTCCAGGCGTTCGAGCCGGACGACCGCGCGCACTACCCGCTGTACGAGGCGATCGCGGAGGCCGGCGTGCCCGCGCTGTTCCACACCGGGCAGACCGGCATCGGCGCGGGCCTGCCCGGCGGGCGCGGCATCAAGCTGCGGTACAGCGACCCGATGCTGCTCGACGACGTGGCCGCGGACTTCCCGGAGCTGACCGTCGTGCTCGCGCACCCGTCGGTGCCGTGGCAGGACGCCGCCATCTCCATCGCCACGCACAAGGCGAACGTCCACATCGACCTGTCCGGCTGGTCGCCGAAGTACTTCCCGCCGCAGCTGGTGCGCGCGGTCGGCGGGCTGCTGAAGCACAAGGTGCTGTTCGGTTCCGACTACCCGGTCCTCACGCCGGACCGGTGGCGCGCCGACTTCGACGTCCTGGACGTCAAGCCCGAGGTCCGCCCGCTGGTGCTCAAGGAGAACGCCGTCCGCCTGCTCGGCCTGGGAGGCCTCCGATGACGGAACCGGCCCTGGAACTCGTCGCCCGCCTGCGGGTCCTGATCGGCGAGCCGGTCGACGCGGGTCCCGTTCCCGGCGGCAGGCGGCACGTCATCCCCATCACCGGCGGCAGCGCCGACGGCCCGCTGATCACCGGTGAGGTCCTGCCGATCGGCGCGGACTGGAGCCTGGTGCGCGCCGACGGGGTGCCCGAGGTGAGCGCGAGGTACCTGGTGCGGACCGGGGACGGCACGATCCTCACCGTCACCAACCACGGCACGATCACCGTCGACGGCGGCGTTCCGCGCGGCCTCACCACCCCGCGCGTCGAAGCCCCGGCAGGTCCGCACGCCTGGCTCGACGACGCCGTCCTGGTCGGCACCCTGGGCCCGCTCCTGGACGACGGCCGGCCGGTGGGCGTCTCCCTCGCGTTCCACCGCGCGGTGCTCCGCTGAGCGGTGATCGGCACGCGGGTGTCGGCGATGCCCGCACCCCGCGCGCCGAGGCGACCGCCTAGCAGGTGTACTCGTGGCGTCGGCGCAGCATGGCCGCCAGCATCGCGGGGACCATCAGCACGTGGCCGGCCGTCATCAGCGCCGTCCCGGACAGCGCGCCGCCCCAGTGGAACGGCAGCAGGACCACGAACGGCACGTACATCGCGGCGCACATCTCGACGACGCCGGGCCACGCGTGGCGGCGCACGCGCATCCACAGCGCCATGCCCAGCGACATGTTCGTGGCCATCACCAGCACGTGCGCGGTGACCACGTCGTCCAGGCCCGGCCAGGCGGACGACCAGACCGGTCCCAGCGCGACCATGCCGACCACCATGGCCACGACCATCTCCAGGAAGTGGCGGGCGAAGCGCAGCGCACCCCCCGGCCGCTGCCCCCCTCCGGCGTCCACGACTGCTCCTCCACCGCGGTCCTCCACGGGGTCCTCCACGGGATTCGTCATGGTGGAGATGGTCGTCCGGCGGGGCGGCGCGGTCAGGTGCCGGAAGTCACGCGCGAGGTCACGTGACCAGCGGACGTCAGAGCAGGCCGAGTTCGCGCGCCCGCAGCGCGGCCTGGGTGCGGTCGCGCACCCGGAGCTTGGACAGCACGCTCGTGACCAGGTTCTTCACGGTCCCCTCGGCCAGGAACAGGCTGCCGGCGATCTCGCGGTTGCTGAGCCCGCCGGCCAGCAGCCGCACGACCTCCAGCTCGCGCTCCGACAGCGGCACGGGCAGGGGGCGCGGCGGCGCGTCGTCCTCGCTCGGCAGCCGGGCGATCCTGGCCACCAGCTTGGCCGCGACCGACGGTTGCAGCACCGACTCGCCGCGCCGGGCCGCCACCAGCGCCTCGACCAGCCGCGCCGAGGACACGTCCTTGAGCAGGTAGCCGACCGCGCCCGCGCGCAGCGCCGCGAACACGTCCGCGTCGTCGTCGAACGTGGTCAGCGCCAGCACCCGCACGCCGGGCTGCTCGACCCGCAGCCGGCCGGTGGCCGCGATCCCGTCCAGCACCGCCATCCGCAGGTCCATCAGCACCACGTCCGGCCGCAGCTCGGCGCACCGCCGCACGGCCTGCTCACCGTCACCGGCCTCGCCGACCACCTCGATGCCCGGCTGCACCTCCAGCAGCGTCGCCAGCGCCTCCCGGAACAGGGCCTGGTCGTCGACGATCAGCACGCGGACGGACGTCATCCCGGCACCTCCACCGTCAGCGTCGACCCGCGCCCGGCGGCCGAGTCGAGGGACACCCGCCCGCCGAGGCCCGCCACCCGCTCGCGCAGCCCGACGAGGCCGAACCCGCCGCCGCCCTCGTGCCCGCCGCGGCCGTCGTCGCGCACCTCCAGCCGGACCAGGTCGTCCCGGCCGTAGTCGAGCACGACGGTCGCCGCCGTCGCGCCCGCGTGCTTGCGGACGTTGGTCAGACCCTCCTGGGCCGCCCGGAACAGCGACTCCCCGACCTCGGCGCGAACCTCGCGCGCCGCGCCGCGCACCTCCAGCCCGGTCGGCACGCCCGCCTCCCCGGTCGCGTCCGCCAGCGACCGCAGCGCGTCCACCAGCGGTCGCGGCTCCCGCAGGGCGGAGACCGAGCGGCGCACCTCCGCCAGCGCCGCCTTCGACTGGTCCTGCGCCTTCGCCAGCATCGCGTCCAGGCGGGCCGGGTCGGCGGTGCCGATCACCGCACGCGCCGCCTGGAGCAGCATCTGCACGACGGTCAGGTGGTGGCCCAGCCCGTCGTGGATGTCGCGCGCGACCCGGTTGCGCTCCTGGGTGGTGGCGAGCTGCTCGGCCTGGGCGGCGTACCCGCGCAGCCGCTCGTGCGCCCGCGCCAACTCCGCCCTGGCCCGCTGCTCGCGCACCAGCAGCTCGGTCACGACGAGGGCGAACGCGCACGCGGCGAACGTGCCCAGGCCCTCGCGCAGCCCGGCGCGCCACTCCATCGGCGCGTGCACCAGCGGCACGAGCACGGCCACCGCGACGGCGGCGGGCAGCGGCAGCAGCAGCCTGCTCTGCGAGACCAGCACCACCAGCAGCAGGATGCCCCCGACCGTCGCGCCGGACAGGGCGAACACCAGGAAGCCCAGCGGCAGCTGGACGGCGACGTAGGCGACCGCGAACGCCCTCCGCCGGCCGAGCACCCCGTGGAACCCGACGATGGACAGCACGACGTAGAGCAGCCCGAGGAGCAGGGTGGGCACGAGGTGGGTCTCGTAGCTGCCGGAGCCGCCGAGCGGCAGCGTCGCGTACGCCACGACGGCCAGGATGCTCAGCGCCCACTGCACGCGCCCACTGTGCTGGAGGCCGAACGGCGTGGTCAACCGGGTGCGGGACGGCCATGATGCGGGGTGGGCCGGGCGCGTGGTCCGGCGGGAACGGGTTGGCGGTGGCGGACAGCACGCGGCGCGTGGTGAGCAGGGAGCAGGTCGTGCACGGCGCCTGCCGGTTCTTCCTGCGGCACGGCGAGGTCGACATGGACGGCGTGGCGCGCAGCCTCGCCATCAGCAGGGCGACGCTCTACCGCGTCGTGCACAGCCGGGACGGGCTGCTCGGCGACGTGCTGTGGCGGCTCGGTGAGCGGCAGCTCGCCCAGGCGCGACTGCGGCGGCGCAACGGCGGCGTCGAGGGCGTCCTGGAGATCACGCGGCACTTCGTGGACCGGCTGCGCGGAGCGGCGCCGTTCCGGGCGTTCCTGCGCGGCGAGCCGGAGACGGCCGCGCGGGTGCTGTTCAACGGGAGCGGCGCGGTGCACCGGCGGGCCGTGTCGGCGCAGAAGCAGATCCTGCTGGAGGTGCCGGGGGAGTGGTGCGCCGGTCCGCTCGACCAGGTCGCGTTCCTGTACGTGCGCATCGTCGAGTCGGCGATCTACGCCGAGCTGCTGGGCGGCCACCCGCTCGACCCGGACCTGGCCGAACGGGCTGCCCGCAGCGTGCTGCTGCCGCGCCGGCCGACCGCAACCGGGTAGCCGCCGTCGAGCGACCGCAGCCGGGTGGCCGCCGTCGGGCGATCACCGTCGGGCGACAGCCGGGCGACCGCCGCTGAGACAGCCGTCTCACGATCGCGGGCGGCGCTGGTGACCCCGGTGACCGGCCGGTTACGTTCGGCGACGACCATCCCCCACTGTCGAGGGAGTCGGTATGCGGTTCTCGCCGCGCGGCCTCGTGCCGCTCGTCATCGCCTTCGGAGTCCTGCTCCCGGGCGCCCACGCAGGGGCCGCCGCCCCGCCGGACCGGGCGCCACAGCTCGTCGGGCCGCTACCGGGCACGGTGCCCGGCGACCGGCTCGCGGAGCGCGTCGAGGACACCTACCCGTTCTTCTCCACGCCGGTCGACCTCGCCGCCGCCGGGTACGTCGAGCAGGAGTTCCACCTCTCCGGCGCCGCGGACGGCTACGCGGTCGACGGCACGAGGGTGGCCACCGGCGTGCCCTACACGACCCGGGTGGTGGTGCGGCGGCCCGCGCACGCCCGTCACTTCAGCGGCACCACCCTGGTCGAGTGGCAGAACGTCACCGCCGGGTACGACCTGGACGCGCTGTGGAACGCCGAGTCCGTGCTGCGGGCCGGTCACGCCTGGGTCGGCGTGTCGGCGCAGCGCGTCGGCGTCGACCGGCTCCGCGGCTGGAGCCCGGCCCGCTACGGCGCCCTGGACGTGACCGGCGGTGGCCGGTTCACCGCCGACGAGCTGTCCTACGACGTCTTCACCCAGGCCGGCCGCGCCGCCCTGGCGGGCCGGGCGCGGGACGGCGGCCCGTCGGGCGGCACCCTGTTGGGCGGGCTGCGCACCCGGACGCTGCTGGCCATCGGCGCGTCGCAGTCCGCGGGCCGGATGACGGTGCTCTACGACCGCGTCCTGCCGCAGCAGGAGCCGGTCTTCGACGGCTACGCCTTCGTCGTCGGCCCCGCGCCCACGCGGGTCGGCGCCGAACCCGTCTTCCAGGTGCTGTCCGAGACCGACGTGACCAGCCCGCGCCGACCCGCCGACACCGACCGGTTCCGCCGCTGGGAGGTGGCGGGCGGCGCGCACTCCGGCCACGAGGGTCAGGTCTACCGCGAGCCGATCTCCGAGCGCGACCTGGGCGGCGCACCCACCTACGCCTGCGACCGGCCGCCGTTCAGCCGGGTCCCCGTCCACCACGTCACCGCGGCGGCCTACGAGCACCTGCGGCGCTGGGTCGAGCACGGCACGCCGCCGCCCGCGGCCCGGCCGCTGGAGTTCGAGCCGGACGGCGTGACCAGGAAGCGCGACGCGCTCGGCCTGGCGCTGGGCGGCATCCGGCTGTCCCAGGTCGCCGTGCCGACCGCGCTGAACACCGGCGACAACTCCGGCGAGACGTTCTGCCGGCTGTTCGGCACGCACGTCCCGTTCGACCGGGCGACCCTCGACCGGCTCTACCCGGAGCACGCCGGCTACGTGGCGCGCGTCGTGTCCGCCGACGTCGCCAACGTCCGCGCCGGGCACCTGCTGCCCGCCGACGCGAAGCGGAACCTGCGCGACGCCCTGGCCGGGTGGTCGCGATGAGGGCGCTGGTGATCGCGCTGGCCCTGGTGCTGACCGCACCCGTCGCCCCGGCGCACGCGACGTCCGAACCGCCGGCGCCGGTGGTCTTCGTGCACGGCCAGCAGGGCTCGGCGCAGCAGTGGCAGTCCAACGCCAAGCGGTTCTCCACCAACGGCTACCCCGACCGGCTGCTGCACGCCTTCGAGTACGACACGGGCATCCCCACCAACGACCACGCCGTCGCGGGCCTGGAGGCGTTCCTCGCCGACGTGCGGGCGCGCACCGGCGCGGCCACCGTGGACGTCGTCGCCCACTCGCGCGGCACGATGGTGCTGCACGCCTACCTGGCCGACCCGGCGCGCGCGGCGGGCGTCCGCCGGTACGTCAACGTCGACGGCCGGTCGGCCGCCGCGCCGCCCGGCGGCGTGCCCACCCTGGCGCTGTGGGGCAGCCTGCAACCCGAGGGGGCCATCGGCGGCGCGACGAACGTGTACCTGACCACGTTGGGGCACACCGAGACCACCACGTCCGCAGAGGGGTTCGCGCACGTCCACCGGTTCCTGCGGGGACGGGCCGCCGCCACGACGCTCGTGCTGCCGCAGCTCCCGTCGGCGGTCTCGATCGCCGGCCGCGCCACGTACTTCCCGCAGAACGACGGCGCGACCGGCCTGCTGAACGCGTGGGAGGTGGACCCGGCGACCGGCGCGCGCCGAGGCGGTCCGCACCACTCCGTGCGCACCGCCGCCGACGGGTCGTTCGGCCCGCTGCGCGTCAACGGCGCGAGGCACTACGAGCTGGAGCTGGTCCGCGACGGCGAACTGGTCAACCACTTCTACTTCGAGCCGTTCGAGCGGTCGGACCGGTTCCTGCGGTTGCAGGTCTCCCGCCCCGGCGGGATCGGCGACCAGGTCGACCGGTGCCCGACGCACACCGCGCTCACCGTCGTGCGCAACCGCGAGTGGTGGGCCGACCAGCAGCCCGCCGACACCGACCGGCTGGAGCTCGACGGCGTCGACGTGCTCGGTCCGGCCGTCGCGCCGCGCCGGCGCCAGGTCCTCGCGGCGTTCGTGTTCGACGACGGGTGCGACCTGACCTCGACCCCGGGAGCCGTGCCGCCGCCGTTCGGCACGCTGCCGTTCCTGACCGCGACCGACACCCACCTGCCCGCCGCGGGCGGGGTGCGCGTCACCCAGGTCGCGCGCGGCACGGGAGGGCGGTCGCGCACGATCGCGGTGCGCGCCTGGCCGTCCGACCGGCACGCGGTCACCGTGCAGTTCAAGGACTACCTGGACCTGCGCTGACCCTCGCTCACGGGTGGCGGCGGACGTGGTCGAGGACCGCGTCCGCCACCACGCGGTGCACGACGGCGGGCAACGAGTGCCCGAGGCCGTCGACCACGGGCAGCACGGCGTCCGGCAGCAGGCCGACGAGGTGCCGGCCGGAACCCGGCGGGTGGAACAGGTCCTCGGTGCCCCGCACGACCGGGGTCGGCGCGGTCACCCCGCGCAGGTCGTCCGCGCCGCGCGGCAGCGGCACCTCCTCCGGTGTTGGTCAACGACGTGCCAACCGCGGACTGTGATCTCCGACCCGACGCGTCGCCGCTGCTCCGAACGCGTGATTGGGTGGGGGCCTCACCACGATCGCGCGTTCGGAGACCTCCATGAGCACGTCCCGGCCAGGCTGGAGCGACAGCGCCCTCGGCACCCCGATCCGCGACGAGGTCGAGCTGCGCGAACTGGTCGAGCACCCGCACCCGGTCATGCGGGACAAGGGGATCGCCGCCGTCGACGAGCAGTCGCGGCGCTTCCTCGAAGCCGCCACGTTCTACCTGCTGGCCACGACCGCCGCCGACGGCAGCGTGGACGTCTCCCCGCGGGGCGACCCGGCCGGCAGCGTCCTGGTGCTGGACGAGCGCACGATCGCGTTCCCCGACCGGCCCGGCAACCGCCGCGCGGACAGCCTGCGCAACCTCCTCCAGCACCCGCGCGCGGGCATGGTGTTCATCGTCCCCGGCCGGCACGACGTGCTGCGCGTCAACGGTCGCGCGACCCCGGTGCGCGACGCCCCGTTCGCGCACCGCTTCGGCGACCCCGCGCCCCCCGTGGCCGTGGTCCTGGAGGTCGAGGAGCTGTTCGTGCACTGCGGCCAGGCGCTGCGCCGGTCCTCCGCCTGGGACCCCGGCGGCTGGCCCGCCGAGGACGCCCTGCCGAACGTCGCCGAGCTGTTCGAGTCGCAGCAGACCTGGTTGCGCGCCCGGGCGTGACGCCCGCGCCCGGTGGTCCCCGGCGCGACCGGTCGAACCCGCGGGCGGCACCGGGCGTCCACGTCGCGATGGCAGGCCCCGTCGGGCCGGCCGGAGGTGCGGGCGACGCGGGTCGGCCGGCGTCGCCGAGGGCGGCCGCGCAGCCGTTGCGGACCGCCGGCGGGCAGGGCGTGGAACATGCGGCGCTCCACCTCGGCGACGGCGCGGCCGGCCCGGGCGAGCAGGCGGGCGCCCTCGTCGGTGAGGAGGGTGGGCAGGGCGCGCCCCTGCGGCGCGGTGGGTCGGCAGGCCGCGGTCCTGGAGCCCCTGGAGGACCCCGTGCATGGACTGCCGGGTGACGAAGGCGCCGCGGGCGAGTTCGGCGGCGGACAGGCCGGGGCGCCGGCCCAGCAGCTCCAGGCAGGCGTACTGCGGCACGCTCAGCCCCAGCGGGCGCAGGGCCGCCTCCATCGCGCCCCGCAGGGCGGCGGCCTGCTTGAGGACGCAGCCGACGGACGAGTCGAGGTCCACGTGCTCTGCCCCATGTCAGGAGTCTGACATGCAGTCGGTGGTGTCAGGAACCTGACATCGACGAAGGAGCACCCACGGCCACCGTGACCGGACCCGACTTCATCGCCCTCCGGGTGCGCGACCTGGAGGCGTCGGCCGCGTTCTACGAGGAACGCCTCGGGCTGCGCCGCGCCCCCGCCGGTCCGCCGGGAGCCGTCGTCTTCGGCGCCACCCCGGTCGCCTCCGCGGTGCGCACCCCGCTCCCCGGAGTCGACCTGGACGCCGTCGCCCCGCGGCCCGGCGCGGGGGTGGCGCTCTGGCTGCGCGCCGACGACGCCCAGCAGTTGCACGACGACCTCGCCGAGGCAGGCGTGACGATCCTGGCGGCGCCCGCGGACAGCCCGTTCGGGCGGACCTTCACCTTCGCCGACCCGGACGGGTACGCCGTCACGATCCACTCCTGACGGACCGCCGCCGCGACGTCAGGTGCCGCAGAACGTCCGGTAGTCGGGGTCCTCCGGACCGGGGGCCGCGTACCGGTCGAGCCCGGGGCGTTCGTCGTACGGGGCGGTCACCGCGTCCAGCAACCGCTCCAGCGGGGCGAGGTCGCCCCCCTCGCCCGCGGCGAGGGCCTCCTCGACCAGGTGGTTGCGCGGGACGTAGACGGGGTTGACCCGGTCCATCGCGTCGGCGTCCGGGGCCAGCGCCCGCCACCGGGCGAGCCAGCCGTCGATCCCCGCGAGGTCGAGGAACACCTCGCGGGCGCGTTCGACGTCACCGCGCGCGGCGTCGCCGAGGCGGCGGTAGAACGACGTGTGGTCGACGCGGTTGTCGCGCAGCAGCACGAGCAGGTCGTCCACCAGCGGCGAGGCGACCGCGTCGTCGAGCCCCTCGGCCAGGCCGAGCTTGGCGCGCATCCCGGCCGACCAGGCGGCCCCGTACCTCGGGCGGAACGCGCCGAGCGCCTCCACCGCCGACGCGATCGCCCGGTCCTGGTCGTCGTCGACCAGCGGGAGGAGCGCCTCGGCGAGCCGCGCCAGGTTCCACTCGGCCACCACGGGCTGGTTGCCGTAGGCGTAGCGCCCGGCGTGGTCGATGGAGCTGTAGACCGCGGTCGGGTCGAACGCCCCCAGGAACGCGCACGGCCCGTAGTCGATGGTCTCACCGGAGATCGTCGTGTTGTCGGTGTTCATCACGCCGTGGACGAAGCCCACGAGCATCCACCGCGCCACCAGCGACGCCTGCGCGGCGACGACCGCCTCGAACAGGGCCAGGTAGGGGTTCGCGGCCCGCGCGGCGGCGGGGTGGTGCCGGGCGATGGCGTGGTCGGCCAGCCTGCGCAGCAGGTCCACGTCGTCCGTCGCCCGCGCGTACTGGAACGTGCCGACCCGCAGGTGGCTGCTCGCGACCCGGGCCAGCACCGCGCCGGGCAGCACCGTCTCGCGCCGCACCGGCCGCCCGGTCGCGACCACGGCCAGCGAACGGGTCGTCGGGATGCCCAGCGCGTGCATCGCCGCGCTCACGACGTGCTCGCGCAGCATCGGCCCGACCGCCGCCAGCCCGTCGCCGCCCCGGGAGAACGGCGTGCGCCCGGACCCCTTGAGGTGCAGGTCGCGCGGGTGGCCGTCGACGTGGGCGAGCTCGCCGAGCAGCAGGGCCCGGCCGTCGCCCAGCCGGGGGGAGTAGTGGCCGAACTGGTGCCCGGCGTAGGCCTGCGCCACCGGCGTGGCGCCGTCCGGGACGTGGTTGCCCACCAGCAGGCGCACCCCCTCGGGGCCGCGCAACCAGGCGGGGTCCAGCCCGACCTCGGCGGCCAGCCGTTCGTCGAGCACGAGCAGGCGCGGCGCGGGCGCCTCGTCCGCCTGACGGGGGAGGGCCAACTCGGGGAGCGTGCGGGCGAACTCGTCACCCAGGACGACGGTCGGCGGTGCGGTGCTCATCCCACCAAAATTACGTGACGCGCGGAGCGGTTCGGGACAGGCCGGATTCCGCGAAGATCCCGTCGAGCACCGCCGCGAACGCGCCGGGGTCCACCAGCGGCCCCAGGTGGTCCAGCCCCGGGACCTCGCGCGACCGGCCGTCGGGCAGGTCCGCGCAGGCCGCCCGGAGCGGTTCCCCGGCCACCACGGTCGACTCGCTCCCGCGCAGGAGGAACGTGGGGCACGCCACCCGGGGCAGCGCCTCCCGCCACGGGCACGAGATCGCCGTCCGGAACAGGTGCGCCTCCACCGCCGGCGCGCAGCGCAGCCTCACCCGGCCGTCCGGCTCGACGGCCAGACCGGAGTCGACGTAGTCGACGAGGACCTCGGGCGCGAGCCGGGACAGCGGTGGCCGGGCGGAGTAGCGGGCCAGCACGTCGGCGCGGGACGGGAACACCGGGCGCCGCCGGGCCGCCGCCTCGGCGAACGCCGGGTCGTGGCGGGTCGCGAGCACCGGTTCGAAGCAGACCAGCAGGTCGAACGTGCCGGGCGCCCGGGCCTCCGCCAGCAGCAGGGCGGTCCCGCCCAGCGAGTGCCCCACGCCGATCAGCGGTCCGGAGCCCCGGTCGCGGGCCGCGGCGAGCACGTCGTCGGCGAACACGCCCCAGTCCGCGTCCTCGGCCAGGGGCGGCGCGCAACCGTGGCCGCGGAGGTCCGGGGCGATCGCGCGCAGCGGTGTGCGCAACTCCTCGACACACGAACGCCACGTGAGACCGGTGAAACCGGCCGCATGGCAGAACAATGCCGTCCGAATGGTCGACGCGGGATTTTCCGTCTTTTCCGGGCGATAGTGGGACCAGGGCTTGTACCGGGGATCGGCGGTGCCGGCGACGTCGTCCACGGGTTCCCTTCGGAATTCCGATTCACGGGCTGGCGCACGCGCCGGAACGTGCTTACGCTCCGGCACGATCCGTGCGCGCCGATCCCACCACAGTGGAATGGCCCGCGCACTCCGGAAGTCCGGAGTGATCATTTCCCGAAGGGTGCAGCGTGAACCCGACCCCGGTACCGGGCCTGGTCTCGGTCGTGATGTTGGTCAGGAACCGCCTGGAGTACACCCGCAGGGCTCTGGCGTCCCTCGCGAACGCCTCCGGGGACCTCGAGGTGGTCGTGGTCGACAACGGCTCGCGCGACGGCACCGCCGAGCACCTGGCCGGGCTCGACCACCCGCACCCCCTGACGGTCCTGCGCCACGAGGACGACCGCGGCGGCAGCGAGCGCCGCAACGTCGGCGCGGCGGCGGCGCGCGGCGAGTTCCTGCTCTTCCTCGACAACGACGTGCTGGTCGACGAGCCGCACGCGGTCGAGGCGCTCGCCGCCGAGCTGACCGCCGACCCCGGCCTGGGCGCGGTGTCGCCGCTGCTGCTCTACCCCGGCGGGTCCGGGCTGGTGCAGTGCGCGGGCGGAGGCGCCACCACCGACGGGCGCATCGGCGCGGTCGGGCGCGGCCGACCCGTCGGAGCCGAGCACCGGGCGCACCGGGACCAGGTCTGGGCGCCCACCGCCGCGCTGATGGTCCGGCACAGCTCGTTCCGCCGGGTCGGCGGGTTCGACGAGTCGTTCGACCCCGTCTCGCTGTGCGAGGACGTCGACCTGTGCTGCCGGTTGCGCGCCGCCGGCGAGCGCCTGCGCTACGTCGGCTCGGTGGCGGTGCGGCACTTCGAGGGCACCACGTTCAACCACGTCGGCCACGACAAGCTGCCCGTCTGGAAGCGCCACACCCGCGTGCTGCGCGCCCGCTGGGCCGAGGTCTTCGCCGCCGGACCGGCGCACACGGCCGAGGACCTGGCGTGGGTGCCGGTCGAGAAGGACTACTCCGACCTGGACCGGCCCAGGGTGGCGGTGCTCGCCGACCCCGGGTCGGCCGACCTCAGCTTCTTCGCCAGCGACGGCGCGCTGGCCACCGCGCGGCCCGCCGACGTGCGGGTCCTCCTGGTCGGCGGGGCCGGCACGCCGGACGTGGGCGCGGTGCCCGGCGTGCGCGTCGTCGGCGTGGCCGACCCCGACGTGCGCGCCCTGCTGCCCGCCGCACGCGCGCACGGCGCGCCCTGGGCGTTGCGCGACGGGACGCGGCTGGTGGAGGCGGTGCCGGCGGAGGGCGTCGTGGTGCGCGCCCCGGACACCGGCGCGGTGCTGACCGCGCTGCGCCGGGGACTGCGCGTGCTGCTCGGCAAGCAGGCCGTGGACGACCTCCCGCGCCTGGTCGAGGCGGCGCGGCAGGCGCCCGGCCGGTGCTCGGTGGACCTGCCCTGGGCGCACCACCCCGAGCTGATCGCGCTCGGCAAGGCGGTCACCGACGGCGGGGCGCCGCGAGGTTTCGCGGTGCGGCTGGACCAGCCCTCGCCGGCCGACCGCGACGTCGTCGCCGACCTCGGCCCGGACGTGCTGGACGCGGTCGAACGGGTGCTCGGCGTGCCCGTCACCGCGGTCCGGACCCTGGAGGCGACCCCGCACCGGGTGCGGGCTCGGGCGGTCGCCGGCGGCCTGACCGGGACGGTCGAGGTGGGCCGGGGCGACCCCCGGTTCCGCGTCTCCGTCACGGGCGAGGCGGGCGAGCGGGCCGCGGACCTCGTCGCACCGCCGGTGAGCGGCGCGTACGTCGACTTCGTCGGCGCGCTGCGCGGCGGCCCCGCGCCGTCCACCGGCCTGGACGCGGTCGGCGGGCTGTTCGACGTGGTGCGGGCGTGGTGCGTCGAGGTGGCCGCGCTGCCCGTCGCGGGGGGATCGGGTCGTTGACGCGCCCACCCGGGACGCGGGTGGGCCGGAGCAGGGGGAGCAGTCGGATGAACCTGGTCGACGCGCTGCGCGCCGGAGCCGCCGCCGGCGGGTGGCTGGACCGCCCGGCCTACGAGGTGGACGGTGCGCTGCTGACGCACGCCGAGGTCTACGACGGGGCGGCCCGGGTGGCCGGCGCCCTGGTCCGCGAGGGCGTGCGGCCCGGTGACCGGGTCGTGCTCCTGCTCGACGACGGGACGGACCTCGTCCTGGCGTTCCTGGGCGCCGTGCACGCCGGCGCGGTGGCCGTGCCGGTCAACCACCGCCTGCACCGCGACGAGCTGCGCCGGGCGCTGGCGTCCGCGCGTCCCGCGCTGGTCGTGCACCGGCCGGGCGACGTGCCGCCGGTGACCGGGTGCCCGGTGACGACCTTCGCCGGCCTGGCCGGCGCGGAGCCGGCGCCGGTCGTGCCGCGGGCCGACGACGACCAGGTGTACGCGACGTTCACCTCGGGCACGACCGGCGTGCCCCGGCTGTGCCCGCAGCTGCACGGCGACCCGGCCGTGCACCACCGCACGTTCGCCGTGCCCGCGCTGGGGCTGGGGCCCGACGACGTCGTGCACTCGGTGTCGAAGGCGTACTTCGCCTACGGCTTGGGCAACTCCCTGTTGTTCCCGCTCATGAGCGGCAGCCACGTGGTGCTCAACCCGGAACCGCCGCGGGTGGACGACGTGCTGGCCATCGTGGACAAGTACGACGTGACCGCGCTGTTCGCCGTGCCGACGTTCTACGGCAGGCTCGTCGCGCACCCCGGCAGCGAGCTGCTGGCGAAGCTGCGCGTCGCCGCCACCGGGGGCGAGGTGCTCTCCGAGGCGCTGGAGGGGCGGCTGATGGGGGTGCTGGGCGACCGGCTGCTCAACGGCATCGGGACCACCGAGGTCGGGCAGGCGTTCACCCACAACACCCGCGCCGCGCGGCGGGTCGGCACGGTGGGGCGCGCGCTGCCGCCGTTCGAGGTGCGCGTGGTGGACGACGCGGGCACGCCGGTCGAGCCGGACGTGGTGGGCCGGTTGCAGGTGCGCGGGCCGACGGTGACCCTCGGCCTGGACGAGGACGGCCGACCCCGCCGCACCCGGGACTGGTACGCCACCGGCGACACGGCCTCGGTCGACGTGGACGGCTTCGTGCGCGTCACCGGCCGGCTGGACGACGTCGAGAACGTCGGCGGGATCAAGCTCCACCCGCTGGAGGTCGAGCACCTGCTGGCCGGCCACCCGCTGGTCCGCGAGGCGGCGGTGTGCGCGGTGACCGACGACGACGGCGGTCCCGCCCGGCTGCGCGCCTACGTGGTGCGGGCCGACGTGCCCGCGGGGGAGGAGCCGGTCGGCGACGCCGAGCTGGCCGCCGCCCTCACCGCCCTGGCCCGCGCGCACCTGACGGCCTACAAGGTGCCGCGCTCGGTGGTGTTCGTGCCGTCGCTGCCCCGCACCGGGTCCGGCAAGCTGCGCCGCCACGTGGTGCGCGGGTGGCGCGCCTGAGCCGTCGGAATCATCCCGCGCAATTCACGCCGCGGCGCGGGACGAATATTTCGCAACGTTACGACAATCGTTGACAACTCCGCGGAGCCGGTCGAACACTGACCGCACCCGCCGGCCTCGACGAGGAGGAAGCGTGGGTGTGGAGAATTCCGCCGGTCCCTCACGTAGTGGCACGGCCCGCGGCCACCGCGCACCCCCGGCTTCCTCCCGGTTCCGGGGCGCCCGCTAGTCGAGGAATGCGCAGGACACACGCGTCGGCGATCACCGCCGGCGTCGTTGCGCACGCCTTCACCGCCACCCCGATAACACGGCAGGCGCGGGCCCAGTGCGTGCGCGGGGATGGTGACCAGTCCGAACAGCCCGGCGAGGACGAGGTAGGTGCCGCGCCAGTCGAGGTGCTGCGCGATGCCGGCGGTGAGCGGGGCGAACACCGTGCCGGCCAGCCCGCCGACCAGGGTCACGGCGGTGAGCGCCCGGACGCGGCGGGCCGCCGGACCCCGGGGCCGGACCCCGGGGCCGGACCTCAGGGCCGCGCGCCCGGCGCGGTCAGCGTCAGCTCCGTGACGGCCGGGGCGCAGCACCCGCCGGACCCCTCCGACCCGTCGGTCTCGTCGAAGACGCCGGAACCGCCGCACACGCCCGTCTCGGGCAGCACGAGTTCGACCTTCGCCGCGCCCTCGTGGTCGCCGGCGATCTCGGCCGCGGTGCTGCGGACCTGCTCGTACCCGGTCAGGGCGAGGAACGTGGGCGCACGGCCGTAGCTCTTCATGCCGACCAGGTACACGCCGGGCTCGGGGTGGCGCAACTCCGCCGCGCCGTGCGGGTACACCGTGCCGCAGGAGTGCACGTTCGGGTCGACCAGCGGGGCGAGCCCCGTGGGCGCCTGGAGCACCGGGTCGAGGTCGAGCCGGACCTCCGAGAGCCACGAGTGGTCGGGGCGGAACCCGGTCAGCGCCACGACCTCGTCGACCGGCGCCAGCCGGCGGCCCTCCTGGGACACCAGCACCACGCGGTCGCCGTCGCGCTCCACGACCGCCGTGCGGAAACCGGTCACGACCTCCACGTGCCCGGCCCGCGCCGCGTCCCGCGCCCGGAGTCCCAGCGCGCCGCGCGCCGGCAGCTGGTCGGCCTCGCCGCCGCCGAACACCGCGTCGACCGCGCCCCGGCGCAGCAGCCACGTGACGTGCGTGCCGGGGAGTCCCGCGAGCGCCACCAGCGCGGTGAGCGCCGAGTGCCCGCTGCCCGCCACCGCGACCCGCTTGCCGGCGTACCGCCCGGCCTCGGCGACCACGTCCGGGACCCGGTAGGCGATCCGCTCGGCCGCCGCGCGCTCGCCGACCGCCGGCAGGCCGTCGCCGCCGAGCGGGTTGGGGGTGCCCCAGGTGCCGGAGGCGTCCACCACGGCACGGGCCGCGATGCGCTCTTCGCCGTCGGCCGTCTCCACGTGCACGGTCAGCGGCTCGCGGTCGCGCCCGTCGTCCACCACCCGGTCGCGCCCCCGGCGGGCGACCCCGACCACCCGCGCGCCGTACCGCACGTGCCCGCCCAGGGCGTCGGCCAGCGGCGCGAGGTACTCCGACACCCACTCGGCCCCGGTGGGGCACGCCTCGCCGTCCGGCGCGCTCCCCAGCAGCCGCCGGGCCGCCGGGTCGACCAGCTCGGACCACCCCGAGAACAGCCGCACGTGGTTCCACCGCGCCACCGCCGCACCGGCCTGCGCGCCCGCCTCCAGCACCAGCGGCCGCACGCCGCGCTCCAGCAGGTGGGCCGCCGCCGCCAACCCGATCGGCCCCGCACCCACCACGACCACCGGAAGCTCGCTCACGAGCCACTCCTTTCATCGTCCATCGTCGATTGAACCGACCCGAATGTATCGAAGATACTCGATGGACACAACGGCGCCTGTCGATAGACTGGGGCCATGACGACGACGATGCCCGCACCCGGCCTGGCACCGGAGGACGCGACGACCTACGCCGAGTGGTTCGCCTGCCTGGCCGACCCGACCCGCGTCCGGCTGCTGCACACCGTCGCCACGCGGCCCGGCGAGATCACCGTGGGCGCGCTCACCGAGGCCCTGGGCATCAGCCAGTCCACCTGCTCGCACCACCTGCGCAAGCTCGCCGACGTCGGGTTCGTGCGGCTGCGCAAGGAGGGCACCGCCACGCTGGTCTCGGTCAACCCGGCCTGCTGCACCGGCCTGCCGCACGCCGCCGACGCCGTGATGGGCACGATCGTCACCCGCCCGTGCTGCCCGACCGACCTGCCCGCCGACGTCACCGTGCGCGCCATGACCGACGACGACTGGGCCGACGTGCGCCGCATCTACGGCGAGGGCATCGCCACCCGCAACGCCACCTTCGAGACCGAGACGCCCAGCCGCCGCACCCTGGAGGCGAAGTGGCTGCCGGAGCACCGCTGGGTCGCCGAGGTCGACGGCCGCGTCGCCGGCTGGGCCGCCGCCACCCCGGTCTCCGCCCGCGAGTGCTACTCCGGCGTCGCCGAGACCTCGGTCTACGTCGGCGACGGCGTCCGCGGCCGCGGTGTGGGCAAGTCGTTGCTGCACAAGCAGGTCACCGCCGCCGACGAGGCCGGCCTGTGGACGTTGCAGACCGCGATCTTCCCGGAGAACCGGGCCAGCATCGCCCTGCACCACTCCGCGGGCTTCCGCACCGTCGGCGTCCGCGAGCGCATCGCCCGGCACCACGGCGTGTGGCGCGACACCGTCATGCTCGAACGCCGCGCCGGGGCGGACCCCCGGTGCTAGGCCGCGCTCCCCAGCGCGCCGCGGCGTCCGCGTAGCGGCGCGCCAGGCGGGCGAACGCGTCCCTCAGCTCGACCGGCCCGACGACCTCCAGGTCGGCGTCGAACCTGCCGACGGCGGCGGCCAGGCCGGCCCACGACCACGAACCCAGGACGAGCCGGCAGCGGTCCGGGCCCAGCGCCTCCACCAGCCCGTCGTCGGCGTGGCGGGACACGACCGCGGCGGGCAGGTCGAGGATCACCTCGCCGCGGCACGGCCAGTCGCCGTCGGCCGAGCCCCGGAACGCGGCGGCCACGAAGGCGGCCACGTCGCCACCCGGCAGCTCGCGCGGCGTGAAGCGGGGGCCCGTGGGGGTGCGCGGCGTGATCCGGTCGGCGCGGAAGGTGCGCCAGTCGTCGCGGTCGAGGTCCCAGGCGACCAGGTACCAGCGCCCGCCCCGGACGACGAGGTGGTGGGGCTGCACGCGGCGCGGCGGGGCCGGTTCGCCGTCGCCGGCCCCCGACGCGTGGTCGAAGCGCAGCACCTCGCGGGCGTGGACGGCGGCGCTGATCGCCGTGAGCACGCCGCTGTCGACAGGGGGGCTCGCGGCCCGCCCCACCGCGGTGACCCGGAGCGTGTCGATGCGGTGGCGCAACCGGGCGGGCATGACCTGCCGGACCGTGGTCGACGCGCGTGCCGCGGCCTCCTCGACGCCCGCGCCGGAGCTGCTCGCGGTCCGGAGCGCGACGGCGAGGGCGACGGCCTGCTCGTCGTCGAACAGCAGCGGCGGCAGGTCCGCGCCCGCGCCGAGCCGGTAGCCCCCGTCCGGGCCCTTCGCGGCCGCGATCGGGTAGCCCAGCCCGCGCAGGCGGTCGACGTCGCGGCGCACGGTGCGCGGGCTGACGCCCAGCCGCTCGGCCAGCAGCGCGCCCGGCCAGTCCCGGCGCGCCTGGAGCAGCGACAGCAGGGACAGCAACCGGGCTGAGGTCTTCGGCACGACACCGATGCTGTCACGAATAGCGGACAGTTCCCGACCGCATCGGCTGCGATGCTCGTCCTCCGCGACATCGAAGGGAACGCCGCCACCGTGACCGTCCTGGACACCCGCGCGCTCAACCGCGCGACGCTCGCCCGGCAACTGCTGCTCGACCGCGCCGACGTGCCGGTGGTCGACGCCGTCGCCCACCTGTGCGGCCTCCAGGCGCAGGAACCGCAGGAACCGTTCGTCGGGCTCTGGTCGCGGCTGCGCGCGTTCGACCCGGCGGCGCTCTCGGACCTGCTGACCGGGCGGGCCGTGGTCCGCACGCACCTCATGCGCCGCACCGTGCACCTGCTCACCGCCGAGGACGTCCTGGCCTGGCGCTCCCGCCACGACGCCATGCTGCGCCAGCGGGTCGTCGGCACCTACCGCCGTGAGCTGGAGGGCATCGACTTCGACGCCCTCGCGGCGGCGGGCCGGGCCGTGCTGGCCGACGGCGAGCCCCGCACCGCGGCGGAACTCGTGCGGGCGGTCGCCGACCGGTGGCCGACGACGCCGCCGCGGCCCCTGGGCGAGCTGCTGGTCGCCGCGTTGGTCCCGGTGGCCCAGGTGCCGCCGCGCGGGCTGTGGCGCGCGAAGGGCGGCGTGCGCAACGCCCCGCTCGCCACCTGGCTGGGCCGCGAGGTCGACCCTCCGGCCCCCGGGGGCGACGACCCGGTCGGCCGGGTGCTGGTGCGGCGCTACCTGGCCGCGTACGGCCCCGCGGCGACGGCCGACCTGCGCGCCTGGTCCGGCCTGGCCGGGCTGCCCGCCGCCGTGGCCGCGCTGCGCGGGGAGCTGGTCGCCTTCCGCGACGAGCGGGGCCGCGAACTCCTGGACCTCCCCGACGCCCCGCGCCCCGACCCGGACACCCCGGCGCCCGTGCGCTACCTGCCCGCGTTCGACAACGCGATCCTCGGCTACGACGACCGCACCCGGATCATCGACACCGCCCACCGGGGCCTGTCGGTCGCCGGCGAACGCGTCGTCCTGGTGGACGGCAGGGTCGCCGCGACCTGGCGGGTCGAGGGGGACGCGGTGGTCGTCACGCCGCTGCGCGCCCTCTCCCGGGCGGACCGCGACGCCGTGGCCGAGGAGGGGCGCGCGCTGGCGTCGTTCCTCACCGACCACGACGGCGACCGGGTGCGCGTCGCCGACCCCGCCTGAGGCCGCGCGGGTTCCGGTTTTGTTCACGAATGTGACCGATGCGCCCTGGATTCTGTTCACAAATATGATTCGACCGCATTGACCTCGTCGTTCGATTGCGTTCGACAGGTGTTCCGGCGAACGCCCGAAAACCGCCGTTGACCAGGTGCTTCCGTCCCGTCTAGCATTCGAAGGGAAGGTGGTTGTCGCCTTTTTCCCTCCTGCGCGAACGAGGTTGTAAAAGCCTGCCTCGACGCCTCGGGAAAGTCAGAAGCGGAGTTGTGATGAGAACACCGGATCGACCTTCGACGACGCGGGTTGCCCGGCGGGGTGGGCCGCGGCGGTGGCACCTGAGCCTGGTGGCCGCCGCGGGTGCGACGGTGCTGGCCGCCGCCCTCGCGGCCTGGCCGAGCGCGGCGCCCGCCCAGGCCGCCGTCGGCGCGGGCACCTACACGATCACCAACGCGGCCGGCGGCCACTGCCTCGACGCGCCCGGCGGGTCCGCGGGCGCGCAGCTCCGGCAGGCGGCGTGCACCGGCGGCGCCGGCCAGCAGTGGACGCTGGCGTCGGTCGGCGGCGGCTTCCGGATCACCTCGGTCGGGAGCGGGCTGTGCGTCGGCGTGCGGGACGCGTCCACGTCGGCCGGCAAGGTGATCGAGCAGGCGGCGTGCGGCAGCGCGGGCCAGACCTGGTCGCTGACCCAGAGCGGCAGCAACTACCGCGTGGTGGACACCAACGGCGGCAAGTGCATGAACCTGAAGGACAACTCCACCGCCGCCGGCGCGCTGGTGCAGACCAACTCCTGCGACAGCGCCGCCACCAAGCAGTGGGTCTTCACCCCGTCGGGCGGCGGGAACCCCACCACGACCACCACCGGCACGACCACGACCACGCGCACGACGACCACGACCACCACGTCGCAGCAGCCGGGCGGCGGTGACGGCAGCGGCCCGTGGCCGAGCGACACCGGCAGCGTGCACCAGACGACGACGAAGAACGCCGGCACGTTCTTCGACGGCGGCATGAAGCGCTACTACGGCATCGGCGACGGCGGTCAGGGCGAGGGCCAGGACCCGATGTTCACCGTGGCCAACGGTGGCACGATCCAGAACGTCATCATCGACGCCCCGGCCGGCGACGGCATCCACTGCGAGGGCTCCTGCACCATCCGCAACGTCTGGTGGAACGACGTGGGCGAGGACGCGGCGACGTTCAAGGCCTCCAGCTCCTCGGCCACCTACCTCGTCGACGGCGGCGGCGCGAAGTCCGCGTCGGACAAGGTGTTCCAGCACAACGGCGGGGGCACCCTCACGATCCGCAACTTCCAGGTGCACAGCGCCGGCAAGTTCTACCGGGCGTGCGGCAACTGCGCCACCTCGTACCAGCGCCACGTGGTGATGGACGGCATCACCGCCCGCTCCACCAAGGTGCTGGCCGGCATCAACACCAACTGGGGCGACACCGCCCGCTTCTCGCGGATCACGGTCTACGGCAGCACGACCATCTGCGAGAAGTACCAGGGCGTGCCCAAGGGCAGCGAGCCCAAGAAGATCGGCGAGGGCGCCGACGGCAAGAACTGCTTCTACTCGCCGTCCGACATCACCCAGCGGTAGTCCTCCTCCGACCCGCGGGTGCGCCCCGTCCCACCGGTGACCGGGTCACCGGTGGGACGGGGCACGTCGACGTCGCGCCCCGGTCAGGCGCCGACGTAGGCCGCCAGGTGCTCGCCGGTGAGGGTGGACCGGGCGGCGACGAGGTCGGCGGGCGTGCCCTCGAAGACGATTCGGCCGCCGTCGTGACCGGCGCCCGGACCCAGGTCGATGATCCAGTCGGCGTGCGCCATGACCGCCTGGTGGTGCTCGATGACGATGACCGACTTGCCGGAGTCGACGAGCCGGTCGAGCAGGCCGAGCAGCTGTTCGACGTCGGCGAGGTGCAGGCCGGTCGTCGGCTCGTCGAGGACGTAGACGCCGCCCTTCTCGCCCATGTGGGTGGCCAGCTTGAGCCGCTGCCGCTCGCCGCCGGACAGCGTGGTGAGCGGCTGGCCGAGGCCGAGGTAGCCGAGCCCGACGGCGGCGAGCCGGGTGAGGACGGCGTGCGCGGCCGGCGTGCGCGCCTCGCCCGAGCCGAAGAACGCCTCGGCCTCGGTCACCGGCATCGCCAGCACCTCGCTGATGTCGCGCCCGCCGAACCGGTACTCCAGCACCTCGGCCTGGAACCGCTTCCCCTCGCACACCTCGCAGGGGGTGGCGACGCCCGCCATCATGCCCAGGTCGGTGTAGACGACGCCGGCGCCGTTGCAGTTGACGCACGCGCCCTCGGAGTTGGCGCTGAACAGCGCCGGCTTCACGCCGTTGGCCTTGGCGAACGCCTTGCGGATCGGGTCGAGCAGACCGGTGTACGTCGCCGGGTTGCTCCGCCTCGACCCCCGGATCGCGCCCTGGTCGACCGACACCACGCCCGCGCCGGCGGGGATGGAGCCGTGGATCAGCGAGCTCTTGCCGGAGCCCGCGACGCCGGTGACGACGCAGAGCACGCCGAGCGGGACGTCGACGTCCACCTTCCGCAGGTTGTGGGTGTCGGCGCCGCGGATCTCCAGCGCGCCGGTGGGCTCGCGCACCACGTCCTTGAGGGTGGCCCGGTCGTCCAGGTGCCGCCCGGTCGTGGTCCCGGAGGCCCGCAGGCCCTCCACGGTGCCCTCGAAGCAGATGGTGCCGCCCGCCGCGCCCGCCCCGGGACCGAGGTCCACGACGTGGTCGGCGATCGCGATCACCTCCGGCTTGTGCTCGACCACGAGCACCGTGTTGCCCTTGTCGCGCAACCGCAGCAGCAGGTCGTTCATCCGCTGGATGTCGTGCGGGTGCAGGCCGACGGTGGGCTCGTCGAACACGTAGGTGACGTCGGTGAGCGACGAGCCGAGGTGGCGGATCATCTTGACGCGCTGCGCCTCGCCACCGGACAGCGTGCCCGCCGGCCGGTCGAGCGAGAGGTAGCCGAGCCCGATCGCGGTGAACGAGTCGAGGGTGCGCCGCAGCGTGCCCAGCAGCGGCGCGACGGACGGCTCGTCGAGCCCGCGGACCCACTCGGCGAGGTCGCTGATCTGCATCGCGCACGCGTCGGCGATGTTGATGCCGGAGATCTTCGACGACCGCGCCTCCGCGCTGAGCCGGGTGCCGTCGCACTCCGGGCAGGTGGTGAAGGTGGCCACCCGCTCCACGAAGGCGCGGACGTGCGGCTGGGCTGACTCGACGTCCTTGGACAGGAAGGACTTCCGCACCGTCGGGACCAGGCCGGCGTACGTCACGTTGACGCCGTCGACCTTGATCTTGGTCGGCTCCTTGTGCAGCAGGTCGTCCAACTGCCTCCTGGTGAACTCCCTGATCGGCTTGTCGGGGTCGAAGAAGCCGCAGCCGCGGAAGATGCGGCCGTACCAGCCGTCCATGCTGTAGCCGGGGATCGTGACCGCGCCCTCGTTGAGCGACTTGTCCTCGTCGTACAGCCGGGTCAGGTCGATGTCGTCGATCGAGCCCCGGCCCTCGCAGCGCGAGCACATGCCGCCGACGACCTTGAAGTCGCGCCGCTCCTTCGTGGTCCGCCCGCCCCGCTCCAGGGTGACCGCGCCCGCCCCGCTGATCGAGGCGACGTTGAAGGAGAACGCCTGGGGCGAGCCGATGTGCGGCTGCCCGAGCCGGCTGAACAGGATGCGCAGCACCGCGTTGGCGTCGGTGGCGGTGCCGACCGTGGAGCGGACGTCGCCGCCCATCCGCTCCTGGTCGACGATGATGGCCGTGGTCAGCCCGTCGAGCACGTCGACCTCGGGCCGTGCGAGCGTCGGCATGAAGCCCTGCACGAAGGCGCTGTAGGTCTCGTTGATCATCCGCTGCGACTCGGCGGCGATCGTGCCGAAGACCAGCGAGCTCTTGCCCGAGCCCGAGACCCCGGTGAACACCGTCAGCCGGCGCTTGGGGATCTCGACGCTGACGTCCTTGAGGTTGTTCACGCGCGCGCCGTGCACCCTGATCAGGTCGTGGCTGTCGGCGGCGTGCGGCTCGGGCGACCCCGTGCCCCTGCTCATCGTGTCTCCCTCTCGGTTCCGGCCCCGTCCGCGGGACGGCTCAGCGCACTTCCTGGATGCGGATCAGGTTGCCCGCGGGATCGCGGAAGGCGCAGTCGCGCACCCCGTACGGCTGCGCGGTGGGTTCCTGGACGACCTCGGCGTCACCGGCCTGGAGCCGCGCGAACGTGCCGTCGAGGTCCCCGGTGGCCAGGTTGATGCCGGCGTACGTGCCCTTGGCCATCATCTCGACGACGGTGCGCCGCTCGTCCTCGGTGACCCCGGGGTCCGCGGCGGGCGGGTGCAGGACGATGGACGTGCCCGGCTGGTTCGGCGGACCGACCGTGATCCAGCGCATCCCGTTGTAGCCCACGTCGTTGCGGACCTCGAAGCCGAGGGTGTCCCGGTAGAACGCCAGGGCCGCGTCCGGGTCGTCCTGGGGGAGGTAGGTCTGGTGAATGGTGAGATCCATGGCGGTCACACTAGGTGCGGCCCGGGGACCGCGCTTCTCGATTCCTGACCGGTCTGGTGACCTGTTTCGACACGCACGCCGGCATGCCCTCGGTGGCCCCCGCCGCCTGCTCGCGGTAGGTGCTGGGCGGCATGCCCACCAGCTCGGCGAACCGGGTGCTGAAGGTGCCCGGCGACGAGCAGCCGACCGCGAAGCAGACCTCGGTGACGCTCAGGTCGCCGCGGCGCAGCAGCGTCATCGCGCGCTCGATCCGCCGCGTCATCAGGTAGCCGTACGGCGACTCCCCGTAGGCGAGCCGGAACTGGCGGCTCAGGTGCCCGGCGGACATGTTCGCGCCGCGGGCGAGCGCCTCGACGTCCAGCGGCTGCGCGTACTCCCGGTCGATCCGGTCGCGGACCCGGCGCAGGCGCGCGAGGTCCCGCAGGCGCGCGGGGACGGGTTTGCTGCTCACCCGCGTGATCGTACGTCGCGCCACCGACACCGGAGGGCGGATCAGGGGGGTGGCCCCACCGCACTCCCTGGTGCGCGCCCCATCGTGGCGGCGCCCCCGGCGGCCTAGTTTCGAGTCCTCGCACTCACTGGGGGAATCGACGATGGTCTTGGTCTCAGGTGTCGGCGCGCCGCGGTTGTCGCGCTGGGTCGTGGGCGTGCCGGTGGCGGTGGTGGCGGTGCTGGTGGCCTTCGCCGGCGGCTACGGCTACCACGGTGACGAGCTGTACTTCCTCGCCGCCGGGCGGCACCTGGCGTGGGGGTACCCGGACCAGCCGCCGCTGACGCCGTTCCTGGCGGCGCTGGCGGACGCGGTCGCGCCGGACTCCCTGGTGGCGCTGCGGGTCCCGGCCGCGGTGGCCGCCGGCGGGACGGTGCTGTTCGTCGGGCTCCTCGCCCGGGAGATGGGCGGTGGGCGGCGGGCGCAGCTCGTCGCGGTCCTCGGCGCCGCGCTGTCCGGGCCGGTGCTGGTGCCCGGCCACATGCTGCACACCACGACGATCGACATCTGCCTGTCCGCCGCGCTCGCCTGGCTCGTCGCGCGCGTGGTGCGCACCGGTGACCGGCGGCTGCTGCTCGTCGCCGGCGCGGTGCTCGGCGCGGGGCTGCTGAACAAGTACCAGATCGCGGTGGTGGCGGCCGGCGCGGTCGTCGGCCTGGTCCTGGTCGGACCCCGGTCGGTGCTGCGCGGGCCGTGGCCGGCCGCCGGTGCGCTGCTGGCGCTGCTGCTGTGGTCGCCCAACCTGCTGTGGCAGTTCGCGCACGGCTGGCCGCAGCTGGAGATGGCCGCGGTCATCAGCGGGAACGGCGGCAACGGCGCACGGGTGGCGTTCCTGCCCGCGCAGCTGCTCTACGTCGGTCCGCTGCTCGTGCCGCTGTGGGTGGCGGGCCTGGTGCGGCTGCTGCGCTCGCCCGACGCCCGACCGTTCCGGTTCCTGGGCGTGGCGTGGGTGCTCCTGGTGGTGGTGTTCGTCCTCGCCGCCGGGTCGCCGATGTACCTGTTCGGCGCGTACCCGGCGCTGCTCGCCGCCGGCGGCCTGGCGGTGGACGGCTGGCTGGCCCGCGGCGCCCGCGCCCGCGGGCTCGTCGTGGGCACGTCGCTGATCGCGTCGGCCGCGTTCATCGTGCCGCTCGCGCTGCCCGTGGTGCCGGTGGACCGACTCGACGACATCCCGGTGGTGGAGCTGAACGGGCTCACCGCCGAGCAGTTCGGCTGGCCCGAGCTGGCCAGGACCGTGGCCGAGGTCCACCGGTCCCTGCCCGCGCCCGGGAACACCGCGGTGGTGACCGAGAACTTCGGCGAGGCGGCCGCCCTGGAGCGCTACGGCCGCGACCTGGGCCTGCCGACCGTCCACAGCGGCTACCGGGGCTACGGCTACTGGGGCCACCCGCCCGACACGGCGACGGCGGCGCTGATCGTCCGCCCGGGCACCAGGCCGGGGCCGCCCGGGTGGGCCCGCGACGCGTGCCGCGACCTCCGCGTGGTCGCCACCACCCGCAACGACCGGGGCATCGACAACAAGGAGCAGGACGGCCGGGTGTGGCTGTGCGAGGGGATCGCCGAACCGTGGGCCGACCTCTGGCCCCGCGTCCGCCACCTGGACTGAACCGGCTTGACCCTCACGCCGCGTGAGGCCGGAAGGTGGGGCCCGTGAGCGACTACTACAACGCCTTCGAGATCAGCCCCGTGCCCACGCCCGGCCCGGACGCGGTGCCGCCGGAGCCGTTCCGCGGCATCTACGGGATGCCCGCTTTCGTGACGATCCCCACGGACGACCTGGCCGCGTCGGTGGACTTCTGGGTCCGCGGGCTCGGGTTCTTCGAGCTGTTCGGCATCCCCGGCACGCTCGTGCACCTGCGCCGGTGGGCGTTCCAGGACGTGCTCCTCGTCTCGGCCGCGGACGTCCCCGCGCGGGCGCCGGCGCTGGGCGTCAGCTTCGCGTGCGTGCTCGGCCAGGTCGACCCCCTCGTCGAGGCGTGCCGCGCGCTGCGACCGGCCTCGGTGGACGGTCCGCGGGACACCCCCTGGAACACCCGCGACGTGGAGGTGATCACCCCGGAGAACGCGCGGGTCGTCTTCACCGCGGCGAAGCCCTTCGACCCGGCGAGCCCCGAGGCGCGGAACCTCGAAGCCATGGGGATCACGCCACCGGATGCGGACCGGGGTGACAATGGGGAGCATGCCCGATGACGCCGACGCCGACGGCCTGACCGTCGGCCAGGTCTCGGCGCGCCTGGACGTGACGGTCCGCGCGCTGCACCACTGGGACGAGATCGGCCTGGCGCGACCGTCGCTGCGCACGGCCGCCGGGTACCGGCTCTACACCGCCGGCGACCTGGAACGCCTGCACCGCGTCGTCGTCTACCGCGAGCTGGGGCTCGGCCTGGACAGGATCGGGGCCGTCCTGGACGACTCGACCGCCGACGTGCCGGCCGCGCTGCGCGCGCAGCGCACCCAGGTGACCGAGCGGATCGACCGCCTCCGGCGGCTCGGCGACGGACTGGACCGGATGATCGGGGCCCACGAGCGCGGCCTGCTGCTGACCGCCGAGCAGCAGGCCGCGGTCTTCGGCCCCCGGTGGGACCCGGACTGGCCCGCCCAGGCCCGCCGGCGCTACGGGGACACGGCGCAGTGGCAGCAGTACGCCGAGCGCTCGGCCTCCCGGGGGGCGGAGGAGTGGCGGGCCGTCGCCGACGCCGTCACCGACCTCGACCGCGCCCTCGCGGACGCCATGGACGCGGGCGTCGCCCCCGGCAGCCCGGAGGCGGACCGGCTCGTCGAGCGGCACCGCGAGGTCTTCGCCTCGTTCTTCCCCCTCACCAGGCGGATGCAGGTCTGCCTGGTGAGGGGGTACGAGGCCGATCCGGCGTTCGCCGCCCACTACGACGGCATCCGCGCCGGCCTGGCCACGTGGTTCCGCCGGATCGTCGACGCCGGCGCGCGCGCCCACGGCATCGACCCCGACACCGCGACGTGGGAGCAGGGCGCACGTCCGGGACCTCCCCGGCGACCGGACCGTCCAACGCCACCGGCACGTGGTCGCGCTCCGCGAGCAGTTCCCGGCGCCCACGACGTCCCCCTCCGACAACCCCGAGGCCCGGGACGCCGTGAACCGCGCCCGCCGTCGATCACCCAGGGCGACGGGACGGCTCTCACGCCCGTCGACCGGTTTCACCCCGGCCGAGGGGGGTATGTCCCCACCATGGGTGCAGACGACAAGTTCGAAGCGAAGGCAGACGAGCTCAAGGGCAAGGGCAAGGAAGCGCTCGGCGAGGCCACCGACGACCCCGACCTGGAGGCCGAGGGCAAGGGCGACCAGGTCAAGGGCAACCTGAAGCAGGCCGGCGAGAAGGTCAAGGACGTGTTCAAGAGCTGATCGCGGCGGCTGTCGAGGGGCCCCGGGCGGATCGACGCCCAGGGCCCCCTCGCCGCGTCCGCGTGCCGACCGGGATTGTCGGTGCCCCCCGGTAGCGTGCCGCCAAGATCACGCGAAGAGGGGGCCGGACCCATGTCTGCGACGACGTACCTGGAACTGTCCGAGACGGGCGGTGGCGCGCACAAGTTCTACGAGGTGCGGGTCGACGACACCGAGGTCACCATCACCTACGGGCGCATCGGGGAGCAGGGACAGGTCCGGAGCGCGACGTTCGCCGACCACGCCAAGGCGTTGAAGGCGGCCGAGAAGAAGATCGGCGAGAAGGTGCGCAAGGGCTACGCCCCCGCCGTCAAGGGCGCGCGCGGGCGCCGGGCGGTGAGCCGGCGGCAGATCGTGAGCACCCGCTCGACGGCCCACCAGGCCCCGGTGCTGTGGCGGTTCGCGTCCGGCGCCCCCGCGTTCGGCATCTTCATCGGCGAGGACCACGCCTGGGTCGGCAACGAGAAGGGCGACGTCTACACCCTCACCCACGACGGCCGCGTCACCGGCAGGTTCGGGCTGCCGGACGCCGTCAAGTGCATCGTGGCCGACGACTTCTGGATCTACGCCGGGTGCGACGACGGCCAGGTGTACGACCTCGGCGCCAAGGTGCCCCGGGTCGCCTACGAGATCGCGGACGACGTCGACATCTACTGGCTCGACATCCACGACGGCGTGCTCGGCGTGTCCGACCGGCAGGGCCGGGTGACGGTGGTGGACCACGAGGACGAGTTCCAGTGGTCGTGCCCCGCCACCGGCGACAGCGCCTGGATGGTCCGCTGCGCGCCGGAAGGCGTCTTCCACGGCCACTCCCGGGGCGTCACCCACTACACCGGCAGGGGGCACCGGGCGTGGCACGCCGACACGGTCGGCGAGGTGCTGTTCGGCTGGCAGGAGCGCACCGAGGTCTTCGCGGGCACCAGTCGGGGCCGGGTGCACAGGTTCGCCAAGTCGGACGGCCGCGAGACGGCCGTCTACCGCTGTGACGCGCCCGTGTTCTCCTGCGCCACCTCGCCCGGCGGCGAGTTCGTCTTCGCCGGCGACAACCAGTCCTCCGTGTACTGCTTCGCCGCCGACGGCACGAGGCTGTGGAAGCTGGCCACCGGGTGCGGCTCGGCGTTCTCCATGCAGTACCGCGACGAACGGCTCTACCTGGTGACGACGGACGGTTCGCTGGCCTGCCTGGACGCGAGCCCGGCCGCCGTGCACGCGGCCGAGCAGGGGCAGCTCCCGCCCCGCCAGGACATCAAGGCGGGCAGCATCGACCGCGTGGAGGCGACCGCCGAGGTGGAGGTCGTCACGCACGCGGCGCCGGGCGACGGCGTGGTGGTCGAGTGCGTGCGGGAGGGCGGCCGGGTCAGGGTGCGCGTGGTCTCGGACGGCTACGACCGCACGTGGGGCGTGCAGTTCCCGAAGAACATCAGGGTGCCCGGCGCCCGCTACCTGGTGTCGGAGGTCCTCACCTCGGCCGGCGGCTCGTTCTACCGCACGAGGGGCGAGATCAAGCGCCTCCGCTGACACCGCCGGTCCGCCGGGTCGCGCCCACCGCCCCCACCGGGGCGAAATCCCGGCGCCGCGCGGTACCGACCGCCTAGGATCGCGCCATGCCACGGACCGACACGGGTTCCCGCGTCATCGCCGCCCCGCCGGGACGGGTGTACGCCGCCCTCGTCGACCCGGCCGCGCTCGAAACCTGGCTGCCGCCCGAGGGGATGACCGGCAGGTTCGACCGGTTCGACGCGCGTCCCGGAGGTTCCTACCGGCTGGTCCTGACCTACGCGGACGCCTCGGCGGCGCCCGGCAAGGCCACTGCCGACTCCGACGTCGTCGAGGCGCGGTTCGTCGACGTCGTCCCCGGCGTGCGCGTGGTGCAGGCGGTCGAGTTCGAGTCCGCCGACCCCGCCTACGCCGGCACGATGACCATGACCTGGGAGGTCACCCCCGCGGGCGCCGGCACGCGGGTGGAGATCCGGGCCGACGACGTGCCCGACGGCATCTCCGCCGAGGACCACGCGGCCGGGCTGGCGTCGTCGTTGGCGAACCTCGCCGCGTACCTCGAAGCAGGTTCCGCGGGCGCCTAGCGGGCTGGGCGCGGTGCCCGACCCGGGGCGCCGTTCCCCTTTCGGCACTGGTTGGCGGCCTGTCCGACGGCTGCGGCATCATGGGCCGATGCGCATCGGGGTGCTGGGACCGTTCGAGGTCCACGCGGACGACGGCACCCCGGTGGACGTGCCGGGTGCCCGGTTGCGGGCGCTCCTGATGGCCCTCGCGCTCGACCCCGGCCGGGTGGTCCGGAAGGCGGCGCTGATCGACTGGATCTGGGGCGAGCACCCGCCGACCGACGCGGCGAACGCCTTGCAGCGCCTCGCCTCCCGGCTCCGCCGGGCCCTCCCGGGCGGCGTGGTCGACGGGCAGGCCGGCGGTTACCGACTGCTGGTGGAACCCGACTCCGTCGACGCCGTCCGGTTCGAGCGCCTCGTCGGCCGGGCGCGCGGCGTCGAGGGCGGGCACCGGGCGAAGCTGCTCCGGGAAGCCCTCGACACCTGGCGCGGCGCGGCCGCGCAGGACGTCGGACTCCGGGACAGCGAGGCGTTCGACGCGGCGGTCACCCGGCTCGAAGCGCTGCGCCTGACCGCGCTGGAGGACCGGTTCGAAGCCGAGATCACCCTCGGCGGGGGCGCGGAACCGGTCGCCGAGCTGACCGACCTGGTGGCCGCCCACCCGGCCCGGGAACGGCTCGTCGCCGCGCTCATGCGCGCCCTCGGCGCGGCCGGTCGGGGCAACGAGGCGCTGGCCGCGTACCAGCGCGCGCGGGAGGCCCTCGCCGACTCGCTGGGCGCGGACCCCTCGCCGGAGCTGTCCGCGCTGCACGTCGCCCTGCTGCGCGGCGAGCTGGGACGGCCCGAGGAGGACCGCAGGACCAACCTGCGCGCCGAGCTGACCAGCTTCGTCGGCAAGGACGACGACGTCGCCGCCGTCCGCGGACTCGTCACCGGGCACCGGCTCACCACCCTCATCGGACCGGGCGGCTCGGGGAAGACCAGGCTGGCCGCGGAAACGGTGCGCACGCTGCTCGGCGACCTGCCCGACGGCGCCTGGCTGGTCGAACTCGCCCCCCTCGGCGCGGGCGGCGAGGTGGCGCACGCGACGCTCGCCGCCCTCGGCCTGCGTGACGCGCTCCTCGGCGGACCGCCGGACGCGGAGCCGGTGGAACGGGTGGTCGCCGCCATCCGCGACCGCGAGGTGCTGCTGGTCCTCGACAACTGCGAGCACGTGATCGACTCGGCGGCGGAGTTCGCCCACCGGGTGCTGGGGGAGTGCCGGCGGCTGCGCGTCCTCGCCACGAGCCGGGAACCGCTCGGCATCACCGGCGAGGCGCTGTGGCAGGTCGCGCCGCTCGCCCTGCCCGACGAGGACGCCGACCCGGGCGCGGTCGAGTCGTCCCCGGCCGTCCTGCTGCTGCGCGACCGGGCCGGCGCGGTGCGCAAGGACCTCGCGGTCGACGCCCGCACGTCGTCGACCATGGCGCGCGTCTGCCGGGCGCTGGACGGGATGCCGCTGGCCATCGAACTCGCCGCCGCCAGGCTGCGCACCATGTCGCTGGACCAGCTCGCCGACCGGCTCGACGACCGGTTCCGCCTGCTGACCGGCGGCAGCCGCACCGCGTTGCCGAGGCACCGGACGCTGCGCGCGGTGATCGACTGGAGCTGGGAGCTGCTCACCGACGCCGAACGGGTGGTCCTGCGCAGGCTCTCGGTGTTCGCCGGCGGCGCGAACCTGGAGGCGGCCGAACGGGTCTGCTCGGGCGACGGGGTCGAGCCGGGGGAGGTGCTCGAACTGCTGACCGCGTTGACCGAGAAGTCGCTCGTGGTCACCGCGGGCGACCGGGCGCCGCGCTACCGGATGCTCGGCACCGTCAAGGAGTACGCCGGGGACCGGCTCGCGGAGGCGGGGGAGTCGGACTCGGCCCGCCACGCGCACCTCGCGCACTTCACCGAACTCGTCGAGACCGCCGAGCCGCACCTCCGCCGCGCCGAGCAGGTGGAGTGGCTCGCCGTGCTGGAGGCCGAGCACGACAACATCGCGGCGGCGATGCGCGGTGCGCTCGCGGCCGGCGAGGCGCAGGGGGCGATGCGGCTCGCCGCCGCCGCGAGCTGGTACTGGTGGCTCGGCGGGCACAAGGCCGAGGCCCACGAGCTGCTCGTCGCGGCGACCGGGACGCCCGGCGAGGCGACCGACGAGGTCCGGGCGCGGGCGTACGGGTTCCTGGCGATGTTCATGACCGCCGGGCGCAACGACCAGTACCAGGCGGAGGAGTGGATCAGGGAGGCGCACCGGTTCAGCGGGGACGACCGCGGCGGGCACCCGGTGCTGGCGTTCATCGCCCCGCTGGAGCGCCTGCTGCACGGGCCGGACGCGTTCGTGGCCGGGTTCGAACCGCTGCTCGCCCACGAGGACCCCTGGGTGCGCGCCGTCGGCCGGCTGCAACTCGGCAAGATGCGCATCCTGCTCGGCCGGGACGAGGAGAACGCCGACGCCTACCTGGAGGCCGCGCTCGCCGAGTTCCGGGCGATCGGGGAGCGGTGGGGCACCGCGTTCGCCCTGACGGAGCTGGCGAACCGGATCGCCATGCGCGGCGAGTTCGCGGCGGCGTGCGAGCACTACGAGCAGGCGATCGCGGTCGTCACCGAGGTCGGCGCCTTCGACGACGTCGTGGCGATGCGGCCCCGGCAGGCCCAGTTGTACTGGCTCGCGGGGGACGAGGAGGCCGGCGCGGCGGCCATGGCGGAGGCCCAGCGGTACGCGGAGCAGGTCGCCTGGCCGGACGCGCTGGCCGAACTGGCCCTGGCGAAGGCGGAACTGGCGCGCTGGCGCGGCGACGCCGGGCAGGCGCGCCGGCAGCTCGACGTCGCGACGGCCCTGCTGGGCGACAAGGCCGGGCGGTCCTCCGTCCACGCGGTGGCGCAGGACCTGCTCGGCTACCTCGCCGAGGACGTCGACGAGTCCCTGGCGCACCGCGCCGCGGCCTTCGAGACCGTCGCCGGGACGGAGCAGGCGCCCCTGATCGCGCAGGTGCTCGTCGGCCTCGCGGACCTCGCGCTGCGCCGGGAACAGCCCGAGCAGGCCGCGCGGCTGCTCGCGGCGGGCGACGGCGTGCGCGGCCGGCCGGACCGCTGCCACCCCGACGCCACCCGGATCGAGCGGGAAGCGCGGAGCCGCCTCGGTGACGCGCGGTTCACCGAGGCGACCCTGGAGGGCGCGCGGGCGAGCTGGCGGGAGCTGGCCGCGGTCACGCTCGCGCGGTGAACTTCGCGCGCGCCCACGCGTAGCCGACGACGGAGATCCCGACGCACCAGGCGACCGCGGCGATCGTGTGGCCGCTCGACGGCGTGCCGTCGAAGAACCCGCGCACGCTCTCGATGATCGGCGTGAAGGGCTGGTACCGCGCGAACTCCCGGACGCCGGGCCCCATCCTGTCGGCCGGCACGATCGCGCTGCTGAAGAACGGCAGCATGATCAGCGGCACGGTGGCGAACCCCGCGGACTCCACCGACTTCGCGGCCAACCCCAGGGCGACGGTCAGCCAGGCGACCGCGAAGCTCGTCAGCACCAGCAGGCCGGTCAGGGCGAGCCAGTGGGGGAACGTCGCCTGCGGGCTGAACCCCATCAGGAAGGCCACGCCGACGATCACCGCCAGGGCGAGCACGGTGCGCACCACGGTGGAGACGACGTGCCCGGTCAGCACCGCGCCGCGCGAGACGTCCATGACCTTGAACCGGTTGATGACGCCCTTCGTCATGTCCGAGCTGACCGCGACCGCGGTGGCGCCGAGGCCGTACCCGAGGGTCATCATCAGCATCCCCGGCGTCGCGTAGTCGACGTAGTCGACGCCGACGTCGAACGCGCCGCCGAAGACGTACACGAACATCAGCATCATGATCACCGGCAGGAAGACGGCGTTGAACAGCGTGACCGGGTTCCGCAGGGTGTGCTTGAGGTTGCGGCGCAGCATGATCGCCGAATCGGTGCTCATCGGACCGGGGCCTCCGTCCCGACGCGGGCGGTCCCCGTGCTCGGGTGACCGGTGAGGGCGAGGAAGACGTCGTCGAGGTCCGGCATGTGCACGGTGAGCTCCTCGACGTCGATCGCGTGCTCGTCGAGCCGGTCCAGCAGGACCCGCAACGACCTCGCCCGGCCGTCGCTGGGCACCCGCAGGACCAGGCCGTCCTCGTCGGGGGCGGAACCGGCGACGGCCCGCGCCGCCGCGCCCAGCCGCCCGGCGTCGGCGAACCGGAGCCGTACGTGACCGCCGGGGACCTGCCGCTTCAGCTCCTCGGGGGTTCCCTGGGCGACCAGTCCGCCCTGGTCGAGCACGGCGACCCGGTCGGCGAGCTGGTCGGCCTCCTCCAGGTACTGGGTGGTGAGGAAGACGGTCGTGCCCTCGGCCACCAGCTCGCGGACGATGCCCCACATCGTCCGTCGGCTGCGCGGGTCCAGGCCCGTCGTCGGCTCGTCCAGGAAGATGATCCGGGGCCTGCCGACCAGCGTCATCGCCAGGTCCAGCTTGCGGCGCATGCCGCCGGAGTAGGTCGAGGCCGACCTGCCCGCCGACTCCTCCAGGTCGAACCGCCGGAGCAGGTGCTCCACGACCCGCCCGCCCTCGCCGCGCGGCAGGTGGTGCAGGTCCGCCATCAGCCGGAGGTTCTCCCGGCCGGTCAGCAGTTCGTCCACGGACGCGGACTGGCCGGTGACCCCGATCGCCGCGCGCACCGCCTTGGTCTCCGTCGCGATGTCGTGCCCGGCGACGCGCACCGTCCCGGCGTCGGCGGTCGACAACGTGGTCAGCACGTTCACCGCCGTCGTCTTGCCCGCCCCGTTCGGGCCGAGCAGGGAGAACACCGTGCCCTCGCGGACGTCCAGGTCGATGCCGTCGAGCACCACCTCGTCCCCGTAGGACTTCCGCAACCCGGAAGCCAGGATCGCCGAGTTCGTCACGCCGACACCTCCCGCGCGTCCGACCAGGTGACCGGCAGCTCGTGGACGCCGTAGATGTTCATGTCGCTCTTGAGCCTCACCTCGCCGGCCGGGACGGCGAGCGCGAGGTCGGGGAACCGGCGCAGCAGCGCCTCGAACCCGACGCGCATCTCGACGCGGGCGAGCTGCTGGCCCAGGCACTGGTGGACGCCGTGGCCGAACGCCAGGTGACCGCGGGCCTTGCGGCGGACGTCCAGCCTGTCGGGGTCCTCGAACCGCTCGGGGTCGCGGTTGGCGGCCAGCAGCGAGACGACGACGGTCGACCCGGCGGTGATCGTCTCGCCGCCCAGCTCGACGTCCTCGGTGGCGTAGCGGTAGAAGACGTCGGCGATGGACAGGTAGCGCGTCAGCTCCTCGACGGCGTCGGGCAGCAGGGCGGCGTCGGCGCGCACCGCGGCGAGCTGCCCGGGGTGCTCCAGGAGCGCGAACGTGCCCAGCGCCAGCATGTTCGCGGTGGTCTCGTGACCCGCGAGCAGCAGCAGGAAGGCGATGCCGGTCAGCTCCTCGACGGTGACGTCGGCGTTGCGGGCCACGTCGGACAGGAGGTCGTCGTCGGGCGCGGCGCGCTTGCGCGTGACCAGTTCGGCCAGGTAGGAGGTCAGGCTGCCGTACGCGGCCATCTTCTCCTCCAGCGTCACGTCCCTCTCCAGGAACGTGGCGGAATCGCCCTGGAAGCCCGCCCGGTCCGCGTAGGGCACGCCGAGCAGCTCGCAGATCACCAGCGAGGGCACGGGCAGCGCGAACTCCTTCACCAGGTCGACCGGCGGCGTGAGGCGGGCCAGCTCGTCCAGCTGCCGTTCGACGACCTCGACGACGCGCTCTTCGAGCTGCTTCATGCGCTTGACGGTGAAGGCCCCGGTGAGCATCCGCCGCAACCGGGTGTGGTCCGGCGGGTCCATCGAGATGAACAGGCCCGGCACCTGCGGGGACGGCTCGGTCGCGACCGGCATGCCGGGGGTCTCGTACGGCACGTGCAGGACGCCGAGGTCCTGGCGGGAGCTGAACCGGGTGTCGGCCATGAGCTGCCGGACCGCGGCGTAGCCGGTGACGAGCCAGCCCTCGTGGCCGTCGGGGAAGAGCATGGGGCTGACGGGGCGGGCCTCGCGCAGCCGCGTGATCGCGCCGGGCGGGTCGAACGGGCCCGCGTCGCGGTCCACGGGCAGGCCGTGCGGGACGGGGACGGGCTGGGGCATCGGATGTCCTCTCGCGGGGTCGTGCGACCACGATCAGCGGTGGACCTGACACGGACCTGTCACGGCCCTGACACCCGCCCACGTCGGGTCCGAACCATGGCGTTCCACTCCCGGTGCGGGGCGCGGACCACCTGTTGTCGACGCGGGGTGGCGCCGCGGGCGCGGTCGGCGTCGGCGGGGTGGGGGAATCGCGGCCGGGGTCGCCTACCCTTCGTGCGTGCCCGAAGAAGATCGCAGCTGGCAGTCGGTGCTCGTACAGGTCGTCAACCGGTCGCACCTGGCGACGGCGGAGGACCTGCCGGGCATCATCGACGACGCCGCGGCGCTGGTCGGGGTCGTGGCGGAGCTGTACCTGGCCGATCTGGGGCAGCGGGAGCTGCACCCGGTCAGGCCGCGGGGCGGTGCGTCGATGTCGGTGGACGCGACGGTGGCCGGGCGGGCGTTCACCCGGTCGGAGATCGTCGTCTCCGGCGGCGAGGGCGGGTCGCCGTGTTTGTGGGTGCCGCTGTTGGACAGCACCGAGCGCCTCGGCGTGGTGCGGTTCACCCTGCCCGAGGGTGCCGACCCGCAGGACACGGTGCTGCGCTCCCGCTGCTGGGCGCTGTCGGGCCAGATGGCCCACCTCGTGCTGAGCAAGCAGCTCTACAGCGACCTGTTCCACCGCGTGCGCCGCACCCGGCCGCTGTCGGTGGCCTCCGAGCTGCTGTGGCAGCTGCTGCCGCCGAAGGTGTTCGCCACCGACCGGGTGGTGATCGTCGCGGCGATGGAGCCCTACGACCAGGTCGGCGGGGACGGGTTCGACTACGCCGTGGACGACGGCCGCGCCTACGTGGCGATCTTCGACGCGATGGGCCACGACCTGCACGCCGGCCTGACCACCTCGATCGCGCTGGCCGCGACCCGCAACGCCCGCCGCGCCGGCGCGGACCTCGTCGCCACCGCCGCGCTGGCCGACGAGACGATCACCGCGCACCGCCCGGCCGACTCGTTCTCGTACGCCACGGCGTTCCTCGCGCGGCTGGACCTGCACACCGGCGAGCTGGGCTACCTCAACGCCGGGCACCCGCCGCCGGTGGTGATCCGCGGCGGCCGGGTGGTGCGGGTGCTCGACGCGCAGGGCACCACCCCGCTGGGGCTGGGGCACCTGGGAGGGGGCAAGCCGGTCGTGCTGACCGAGCAGCTCCAGCCCGGCGACCGGGTGCTGTTCTACAGCGACGGCGTCATCGAGGCCCGCGACCCCGACGGTGAGCAGTTCGGCCTGGACCGGCTGGTCGACCTGACCGAACGCCACGAGGCCGGCGGCCTGCCCGCGGCGGAGACGCTGCGCCGCGTCGTGCGCGCCGTGCTCGACCACCAGGACGGGCGGCTCCAGGACGACGCCACCCTCCTGCTGCTGGAGTGGACCACCACGGACCAGTCCGCCCTGCTGCCCACGCTGTGACCCGGCCGGGGAGGTTTGGCGCGGGTGCACCGGGTAACCACTGGCGGCCGCACCGACGCGGCACCGCGACAGCGAGCACCCGGGAGGCCCGTGGACACCGAGACCCGTGAGCCGGGCGGCGAGTTCGGCTTCTCGCCGCAGGAGGCTCCGCCCCTGGGCCGGCTGCGGCAGTGGGTGCGGAGCCGGCTGGCCGACGCGTGCCCCGACCTGCTCTGCGACGTCGAGCTGGTGATCACCGAACTGGTTTCCAACGCCTACGACCACGCGGGCGGGCTGCTCGCCGTGCGCCTGTCCCGCCGACCCGACGGCGCCGTGCGGGTCGAGGTCGACGACGCCGCACCCGCCGGTGTGCTCCGGCTCGGCGCGTCGACGCGGGGGGAGGCCCGCGGGCGCGGACTGGTCATGGTCGACAACCTCAGCCGGACGTGGGGCGTGTGGCGGAGGGGTGATCGCAAGGTCGTGTGGGCCACCGTGCCGGCCGCCTGAGGCCGGCGTCGGGATGTTGGTGCCCGTCGAGCCGAATAGCCCGCGCGCCGGCGGGGTAGTTGGACGGTGCCGGTACTGCGCAGTGCACGGAAGGGCCACCCCGGTGGCCCGGCCAGTTCGACGCGGTGATGTTGAACAACCAGCACCCGTACCGGTCTGGTGGCGCGGTGCGGGCCGAAGGCTGATGTCCCTCCGGTCCGCACCGCGCCTTGCGGGCAGGGTCACGCCGCCGGTCACCGCCCGGTCGTGGGACGCCCTCCGGCAGCAGGTCCTCGACCGCGCGGCGCGGCGTGGGCGGCACCGGTGAGCCGAACCCGACGCGGAGCACGCTCTGCGGGACGACGGCCCCGCCGATCGAGTGGCGCGGCTCCTGGCGCACCGACCGCACCTCGACCGCCTGGGACAGGAACGACGCCGCCAGGCCGAGGTCGGTGGCCGTGAGCAGGACGCGTTGCAGGGCCTGCCCGGCCTGGAGCCCGGCGAGCGGGCCGTCGGTGAACGAGCACAGCACGACGACCAGCGGGTCGGGCTCGTAGTCCTTGCCGGGGACGCGCTCGACACCCCCGAAGTCGCGCAACGCCCACTCGTCCTGCGGCGCCGGTCGCACCCCGGCCGAGGCGGGCGGCACGCCGTCCGCGCCGCGCGGCCCCGTCCACGCGGCCGGCTCGGCCCGCCGCCGGGTCCTCGGCCTGCACGCGGTGCGCCTCGGCCACGAGCGCCTGCAACCGGGCGCGTTCCCCGCGGTCGGTCACGGCGTGCAGCCAGGAGCGCTCGCGTTCGGCCGCCCGGACCAGCGCGTGCCGGTGCGCGGTGGGGACCGGGGCGGCGCGGAACGGCCTGCGGTCGGTCCGCCGCCTCGGCACGGCCGCGGCCAGCCGGCGGGTCTCGTCGTCGAAGTCGCGCAGCCCACCGTGGCGGACGATGGCCAGCGCGCCGGGGGAGGGCCGTCCGCACACGGCCATCGGTCCCTGGTGGACGAGGACCAAAGGCCGGTGTCCCGGTCCGGCCGCGTCCCCAGGGGCGATCGGGAGGGGCGAGCGTGATCGCCGGCGGCGGACTGCGGAGGAACCTGCGATGAGTGCCCCGATCGTGGTCGGAGTGGACGGCTCGGCCTCGGCTTCGGCCGCCACCGGGTGGGCGGCCTCGGAAGCCGTGCGCCACGGCGTGCCGCTCCCGCTCGTGCACGCCCACCTCCCGCCCACCCGCGGTTACCCCGGACCCCCGGCCCCGTCACAGGGCGGCCGGAGGGACGCCGGGCGGGAACCCCGTGCCCGTCGGGTGTCGTCGCGCGGTGATGGGGACGGCCGGCTGTCCTCCGACCGGGTGGTCCGACCGGCCGGGGCGTCCTGCCCGCCCCACCCGGTGGCAGGTTGTGGTACCGGGACCGCCGGAGATCATCGAACTCGACGAGGTGGAGTCATGAGCACTGGTCCGATCGTGGTCGGCATCGACGGCACCCCCGCGGGCGACCGCGCGCTGCGGTGGGCGATGGACGAGGCGGTGTGGCGGCGGGTGCCGCTGCACGTCGTCAACGCCTACGCCTACGAGCCCCTGGCCGACTGGACGATGACGACCGAGCGGAACGCCGTCGCGCGCGCGGAGGCCCTGATCGACCGCGCGGTGCGCGCGGCCTCGGAGGGGCGTTCGGAGCTGCCCGAGATCGTCCGGGTGCCGGTGCGCGGCCCGGCCGCCGAGGCGCTGGAGAACCTGGCGCGGGACGCGGCGATGCTGGTCGTCGCCTCGCGCAGCGGCAGCGGGGTGCGGCAGGTCGTGCTCGGCAGCACCAGCATGCACTGCGTGCGGCACGCCACCGTGCCGGTCGTCGTGCTCCCCGCCGGCCACGTCGAGCACCCCGACGAGCCGGTCACCGCCGAGGGGACCACGCGGAAGTAGTCCGAGATCCCGGCCGGTGGTGTCGAGAACCCGCGGCCGGCTCCGTCCCCCGGGTGAAGCGCGACCACAATGGCGGTCGCACCGGCACCGAGGAGAACCACGATGGCCAAGTACCTGCTGCTCAAGCACTACCGCGGCGCACCGGCGGCGGTCAACGACGTGCCGATGGACCAGTGGACGCCCCAGGAGATCACGGACCACGTGCAGTACATGCGGGACTTCGCGGCCCGGCTGGAGGAGACCGGCGAGTTCGTCGACGGTCAGGCGCTCGCCCCCGAGGGCATGTTCGTCCGGTACGACGGCGAGGGCCGCCCGCCGGTCACCGACGGTCCGTTCGCCGAGACCAAGGACCTCATCGCCGGGTGGATGGTGATCGACGTCGACAGCCGGGAGCGCGCCGTCGAGCTGGCCGGTGAGCTGTCGGCCGCGCCCGGCGCGGGCGGGAAGCCGATCCACGAGTGGCTGGAGGTGCGCCCGTTCCTGGCGGCCCCGCCCACCATCACCGAGTGAGCTCACCGGACGGGCGGGGGCCGGTGGACGAGGCCCTGCTCCGGAGCCTCACACCGGGTGTGCTCGGCGTCCTCGTCCGCCGCGGGGCCGACTTCGCGGCGGCCGAGGACGCCGTGCAGGACGCGCTGGTCGAGGCGGTCCGCGTGTGGCCCGCCGACCCGCCGCGCGACCCCAAGGGCTGGCTGGTCACCGTGGCGTGGCGCCGGTTCCTCGACGCGACCCGCGCGGACGCCGCCCGCCGCCGGCGAGAGGAGGCCGTCGAGGAGCCGGAGCACGGCCCCGTGCCCGCGGTGGACGACACGCTCCGGCTGTACTTCCTGTGCGCCCACCCGTCCCTGACGCCGTCGTCGGCGGTCGCGCTCACGCTGCGCGCCGTCGGCGGGCTGACCACCCGCCAGATCGCCGCGGCCTACCTGGTGCCCGAGGCGACGGTGGCGCAGCGCATCAGCCGGGCCAAGCGCACCGTCTCCGGCGTGCGGTTCGACCAGCCCGGCGACGTCGCCACCGTGCTGCGCGTCCTCTACCTGGTCTTCAACGAGGGCTACTCCGGCGACGTCGACCTGGCCGCCGAGGCGATCCGGCTCACCCGGCAGCTGGCGACCGCCGTCGACCACCCCGAGGTGGCGGGGCTGCTCGCCCTCATGCTGCTCCACCACGCCCGGCGCGCCGGGCGGACCGCACCGGACGGCAGCCTGGTGCCGCTCGCCGAGCAGGACCGCGGCCGGTGGGACACCGCGCTGATCGCGGAGGGCGTCGCGATCCTCCAGGCGGCCCTCGCCCGCGACCGGCTGGGCGAGTTCCAGGCCCAGGCCGCCATCGCGGCGCTGCACGCCGACGCGCCCACCGCCGAGGAGACCGACTGGGTGCAGGTCGTCGAGTGGTACGACGAGCTGGCGCGCCTGACCGACAACCCGGTCGTCCGGCTCAACCGCGCGGTGGCGGTGGGGGAGGCGGACGGACCCCGGGCCGGCCTGGCGGCGCTCGCGGCGCTGGACGACTCGCTGCCCCGCCACACCGCGGCGGCGGCGTACCTCCACGAGCGGGACGGCGACCGGGCGACGGCGGCGCGCCTGTACGCCGAGGCGGCCCACAAGGCGCCCAACCTGGCCGAACGCGACCACCTGACGCGCCAGGCCGCCCGGCTCAACGCCCGTCCGGACCGCTGACGCCGGTCGTGTCGCGCCGGGCCGCGACGCGGACGTGCGCGCGTTCGCCCTGCCTGCCGACGAGGCTCAGGAACTCGACCGGGCCCGCGCTGGTGGCCCCGAACCAGTGCGGTGTGCGGGTGTCGAACTCGGCAGCCTCCCCCGCGTCGAGGACCAGGTCGTGCTCACCGAGGACCAGGCGGAGCCTCCCGTTGAGGACGTAGGCCCAGTCGAAACCCTCGTGGCTGCGCAGGTCCGGCTGGGCGTCGTCCCTCCCCGCGGGGAGGACGAACTTGTAGGCCTGGATGCCGCCGGGGCGGCGGGTCAGGGGCAGGACCGTGGAGCCGTCCTCGCAGGCCAGCGGTCGCAGGTGGACGCGGGGGTCTCCCGTCGGCGGCGCGTCGACCAGCTCGTCGAGCGTGACGCCGTGGACGCGCGCCAGCGGCAGGAGCTGTTCCAGGGTGGGGCGGCGCAGCCCCGCCTCCAGCCGGGACAGGGTGCTGACCGAGATGCCCGTCTGCTCCGCGAGGGCGGTGAGCGTGGTCTCCCGCCGGAGCCGGAGGCCCTTCAACCGCGGTCCGACGGCGTCCAGCACGCGATCGACGAGTTCGTCCACCCCTCCATTTTGCCATTCGGCAACGTGGTTTGCGCGTCGGGCGAGCCGCCCGCACGATCGTGGTGGACGACCGAGGAGGAGCCGATGACGCACGACTTCGACGAGGACTACTGGGAGGGGCACTGGCGGCGGGTGCCCCGGGACGGGCGCGGGAAGGCGGTCGAGCCGAACCCGCACCTCGTCCGCGAGGTCGGCGACCTGCCCCCCGGCACGGCGCTGGAGGCGGGGTGCGGTGAGGGGACCGAGGCGATCTGGCTGGCCTCACGCGGGTGGCGGGTGACGGCCGCCGACATCTCCGCCGACGTCCTGGCCCGCGCCGCCGCGCGGGACACCGGTTCCCGGGACGCCCCGACGTGGGTCCGGGCCGACCTGACCACCTGGCAACCGGACGCGCGCTTCGACCTGGTGACCACGCACTACGCCCACCCGGCCACGTCGCAGTCGGAGTTCCACGACCGGATCGCCGGGTGGGTGGCCCCCGGCGGCACCCTGCTCATCGTGGGGCACGCGCACGTCGAGGCGCACGCCCACAGCGGGCACGGGCACACCGCAGGGCACGGGCACACCGGGCGCGAACACGCAGGGGGGCACCCGCCGCCCGCCGAGGCGTCCGCCACCGCCGCCGGCATCACCGCCCGCCTGGACCCGGACGACTGGGAGGTCGTCACCGCCGAGGAGCGCACCCGGACACTCACCGCGCCCGATGGTCGGGCCGTGCCCCTGCACGACGTCGTCGTGCGCGCGACGCGACGCCGCTGACCGGCCGGCCGTCCACAGAGGAGGGAGGTGGCAGGGGGCGGTCCCCTGTCACGCCCCCGCCGGGATCAGCCGATCCCCTTCGTCCACTCGACGACCGCCCGGTGGTAGTCCGGCGCGTTCGCGGAGAAGTTGAGCGAGTGCCCGTAACCGGGGACGACGTGCGTGCGCAACCGGGCCTCGGGCGCGTAGAACCGCCCCTCCGACACCCGCAGCGCCTCGGCCGACGAGCAGTCCGCGCCCAGCGGCGGGCCGCAGAAGTTCCCGTCGTCCCCGCCCATGACGAGCATGACCGGCACGGTGATCCGCCGCGACACCGGGATCAGGCTGCCGATCAGCACCGTGCCCACCGTCTCCGTCGCCGTGACGACGTCCTTGGTGGCCTCGTCGAAGGCGATCGCCCCCGGCTCCGTCGCGCCGGGCCGGTGGAACGACGAGTAGCGCGTCCCGGCGACGGTCGTCAGGTAGCCGAGCCCGCCCTCCTCGACGTCGCGGTCGAGCAGGCTCGGGATCAGCGTGCTGAACACGGGCACGGCGCCCGGCAGGTTGATCTGGTGGGTGAGCCCGGTGATCACGACCCCGTCCACGTCGCGGTACGCCACCGCCTCCGTCGTGGCGATCGCCGACCCGATCGAGTGACCGACGAGCACCACCCGCTCGAACCTCGGCCGCAGCGACCGCACCACCTCGTGGACCGCCTTGGCCTGCGCGGACACCGTCACCAGCCCGCTGAGCGGCTTGGAGCTGCGCCCGCTGCCGAGTCGGTCGACGGCCACCGTGGCGATGCCGGCCCGGTTCACGGCCAGCCGGTACGACCGGCTCTCGGGGGCGTAGCCGATGTCCCAGTACGCGCTGTTGTACGTGCCGCCGGGCACCAGCACCTGCACCGTCGTCGCACCGCGGGGCACGCACAGCCGGCCGTGCATCGACTGCCTCGGCTGGCCGACGCCCACCGGGACCTCCACGTCCTCGCACGTGGTCGGCGCCGCACCGGCCGTGCCGGGGGTGAGACCGACGCCGACGGTGAGCAGCAGGACGGCGCCGAATCGGCGGAAACGCGACCAACCCACGGAGAACGACCTCCAGTTCAGTTCCGGGGGACCGCCGTCATCAGCATCCCGCTGGGATACGCGGCGGACGTGAACTTCACGCGCACGGGCTTGCCGGGCACGGGCACCAGCCGCCACCGCGCCGCGACGGTGGCGGCGACGACGAGGATCTCGGTGCGGGCGAACAGGTGCCCGACGCACTGGCGCGCGCCGAGTCCGAACGGGACGAACGCACCCCTCGGGATCGTCGCGGCGCGTTCGGGCGACCAGCGGTCGGGGTCGAAGCGGTGCGGGTCCTCGAACGACGCCGGGTCGTGGTGCAGGGCGTGCGGGCTGAAGATCACCTCGGCGCCCTCGGGCAGCACCACGCCGCCCAGCTCGACCGGGGCCAGGGCACGTCGCATGAGGAACCAGACCGGGTACTTCCGCAGCACCTCGTCGACCACCTGGTTGAGGTACGTCAGCTTCCGGGTGTCGGCGAAGGTGGGGGTGCGACCGCCCAGCACCTCGTCCACCTCGTCGTGCACCCGGCGTTCGACCGCCGGGTGCGCGGCCAACTCGTGGAAGGTCCAGGCCAGGGCCAGCGCGGTGGTCTCGATGCCGCCGACGAGCAGCGTCATGACCTCGTCGTGGACCTGCTCGTCGGACATGCCGGCGCCGGTGTCCGCGTCCTGGGCCATCAGCAGCATCGACAGCAGGTCGCCGCGGTCCGCGCCGTCCTCCCGCCACCCGCGCACGACGTCGAGCACGATCCGGCGCAGGCGTCGGATGGCCCCGTCGAACTCGCGGTTGCCCCGCAGGGGCAGCTTCTCCACGAACGAGGGCGACACGGCGCGGACCATGCCGTGCTTGAGCACGGTGAAGATGGATCGGCGCACCTCCTCGACCGCGCGCTCGCCCATCTCGGTGGAGAACAGCGCTTCACCCACGACGGTGACGGCCAGCGCCTGGGCGTCCTCCTCGACCGCGCGCACCTCGCCGGGGCGCCACGTCGCGGCCAGCCCGGCCGCCGCGCGCGCCATGGTCCCCGCGTGCAGGGCGAGGCGCTCACCGCTGAACGCGGGCCGCACCATCCGCCGCTGCCGGCGGTGGAACACGCCGTTCGACGTGGCGAGGCCGTTGCCGAAGATCGGCTGGAACTTGTCGAACAACGCACCCTTGCGGAATGAGGAACCCTTGGTGACCAGCAGTTCGTGAACAAGGCGAGGATTCGTCACGAAATAGGTGCGCATCGTTCCGAGATCGACCCGCACGATGTCGCCCCAATTCCGCAATGATGCGGTGAACGCGTACCGCCGGCGCAGCATCGGCATGGTGTGGCCGAGCACGGGAAGGCGACCCGGAGCCACCGGGACAGGCATGTCAGCTCCTAGCCGGATTTCGGGGATGGGTTACAGTAGAAGCCGTTCGGGTGAGGGTGACAGAGCCCGATCGAGTGGTCTCGCCCACCCCGACGATGCAATTGACGCCATCCGCCGGTCGCTAGGATGATGCCTCTTACGAAGTGGGGTGTGTGCGGTGGTCCAACGGGAGTGGATTCCCCGGAGCGTCGACGTGTCCGTTCCGAGCATGGCGCGCACGTACGATTTCCTGCTCGGCGGCGCGCACAACTTCGCGGTGGACCGCGAACTCGCCGTGCACGTCGAGCGCGTCATGCCGGACGCGCGTTCGGCGGCCCGCGTGAACAGGGCCTTCCTCGGTCGGGCCGTCCGCTACATGACGGACCAGGGGATCAGGCAGTTCCTCGACATCGGTTCCGGCATCCCGACCGTGGCCAACGTGCACGAGGTCGCCCAGGCCGAGGACCCGGGGTGCCGGGTCGTGTACGTGGACAAGGACCCGATCGCGGTGGCCCACAGCGAGTTGATGCTCGCCGACGACGACCGCGCGACCATCGTGCACGCCGACATGCGCGATCCCGAGTCGGTCCTGGGGCACCCGGAGACCCGGGGGTTGCTCGACTTCGACCAGCCCATCGGCCTGCTGGTGCTGATGATGCTGCACTGGGTGCCGGACGGGGACGACCCGTGGGCGCTGATGGCGCGCTACCGCGACGCGCTGGCCCCCGGCAGCCACCTGGCGATCACCCACGTGACCGCGGACGGCCAGGACGAGCGCCTCGCCGAGGTGACCGGCCTGATCCGGGAGAGCCGCAGCGCCGACAACCTCACCGAGCGCCCGCACGACCAGGTGGTCCGGCTGTTCGGCGACTTCGAGCTGGTGGAGCCCGGTGTGGTGGGGTGCGCCGCGTGGCGGCCCAGCCGGCGGGGCGACATGTCCGACACCCCGGAGATGAACATGGTGATCTACGGCGGGGTCGCCCGGAAGCCCTGACGCCGTCGCCGCGTCCGCTCCCGGCTCCCCGCTCCTGTCGTCCCGCTCTCCGTCGAGGTCCCGATCGAAGCAGGTCTGTCACCGATGTCGCAGCCGGGTTCCGCACCCGATCCCCGACCGGGCGCCCACGCGCGGGAGCTCCTCGCGCGCAAGTGGGCGTACCTGCTCAGCGGCGCCGAGGTGATCCCGCTCAGCTCGGCGGACCTGGACCGGGAACTGGGCGAGCAGGTCGACGCCCTGTGCGAGGCCATCACCCGCGAGCCGTTCGACACCGCCGCGGTCGAACGGGTCGGCGAGCACGTCGTCTCGCTCGGGTACGTCGGCGAGGAGGGCCTGCGCTGCACCGCCGAGGCCCTCGGCAAGGGGCTCCCGGCGCTGCCCGAGCTCCAGCCGCCCGCCGCGCACGCGGACCGCGTCGCGCTCGCGATCGGCGCGCTGGCCACCGGTTTCCTGGTCGCGAACCGGCGGACCGTGTTCGAGCAGCAGGAACGGATGCAGCTGTCGCTGCTCAAGGCCGTGCGCGACGCCAAGTGGAACCTCAAGGAGAGCCAGGCGCGGTTCGACGAGGTGGTCACGTCGTCGTCGAGCGGCATCGCGATCGTCGCCCTGGACGGGCGGCTCGTGCGGGTCAACGGCGCGATCTGCGACATCCTCGACCTCACCCCGGCCGAACTCGCCGACAAGGCCTTGTTCGACCTCGTCCACCCGGAGACGGTGGACGTGCTGCGCGGCGCCATGCGGGCCGTGGTGGAGGGCGGGCGGGACCGGGTCCGGCAGTCGCAGCGGTTGCTGCGCAGGAACGGCGACGTCGCCCGGATCTCGCTGACCGCGTCGCTGCTGCGCGACGCCGGGGGCGCGCCGGGCCACTTCGTCGTGGTCGTCGAGGACGGCACCGAGTTGGTGCTGCTCCAGAGCGAGCTGAACCGGCAGGCGCTGCACGACGTGCTCACCGGCCTGCCGAACCGGCAGTTCTTCGGCAGCCACCTGGAGAGCGCGGTGCGGCGGGCCGACCCGGTGCACGGCGTGACGCTGCTGCACCTCGACCTCGACGCGTTCGGCATGGTGTGCGACAGCTTCGGGTGGCGCACCGGCGAACGACTGCTCGTGCACGTGGCGCAGCGGCTGAAGTCCTTGCTGGCGCTGGAGAAGGCGATGGTCGCCCGGTTCGACGGCGACGAGTTCGGCATCCTCGTGGAGAACACGGCGACCACCCCGGACGTCGCCACCATCACGGCCGCCGTCAACCGGGAGCTGGCCGAACCCCTGTACGTCGACGACATCGGCCTGGCGGTGTCCGCGTCGATCGGCGTGGTGCGCGGCACGTCCCGGGAGCAGGACCACGCCGAACTGCTGCGCGCGGCCGACCAGGCGCTGCGGCGCGCGAAGGCCGGGCGGCGCGGGCAGTGGATGCTGTTCGACCCGGAGCAGGACGCGGCGGACCGGTCGGCGCACGCGCTGGCCCTCGGCATGCCGGGCGCGTGGGAGCAGGGCGAGGTCGAGGTCCGCTACCGCCCGGTGGTGCGGCTGGCCGACGGCGCCGTCGCGGGCGCGGAGGCGGTGCTGCACTGGGCGCGGCCGGGGGAGCCCGTGCCGCACGAGCGGTGCGTGGAGCTGGCCGAGGGAACGGGTTTCATCCTGCCGCTGGGGGAGTGGCTGCTCCAAGCAGCCGCCGGCCAGGTCCGGTGGTGGCGGCAGCGCGCCGCCTCGGTGCCCCCGTTGACGATCGCCCTGACCGAGCACCAGGCGTCCGACGCGGACCTCGTGTCGCGCGTGGTGCGGGTCCTGGAGCGCACCGGCCTGCCGGCGGACCGGCTGGTGGTCGGCGTGCCGGTGGGCGTGGTGACGGTGCCCGAGGCGGCGGACAACCTCGGCGTGCTGGCGGAGATGGGCGTGCGCACGGCGTTGGAGGACTTCGCCCTGGGGCCGGACGACCTGGCCGCCGCGCAGGACTTCGGCGTCCGCGCGGTCCGCGTGGCCAGGCGCCTGGTGGACCTGCGGACCAGGGCGGGGGCCGGGTACGCGACCGCCCTGGTCCCCGTGCTGCGCGACGCCGGCATCACCGTCGTGGTCGACGGCGTGGCGACGGAGGAGCAGGCGACGTGGTGGCGGGACGTCGGCGCGGACCTGGCGACCGGTCCGCACTTCGGCCCGGACGACCCCCCCGACGCCTTCCGGTCGCGCTCCACCCCCTGAGCGGCCCGGTCAGGCCGGCCGGGCGGTGAAGAACTCGTAGCTGTGGCCGTCGGGATCGCCGACGTACACGCCCCGCCCGCCCGCGAGGGTGTTGATCCGCCGGTCCCACCCGTTGCCGGGCCCGGACCCGTAGCGGATGCCGGGGTCCTCGGCCAGCACCCCCAGCAGGGCGTCGAAGGTGCCGTCGTCGACCAGGAAGCCGTAGTGGCCGGGCAGCACCGGCCCGCGGTCGTCGAAGTCGAGGGTCAGCGCGTCGCCGACCCGCACGGGCGCGAACGGTCCGGCGGGGGGCTCCACCCGCAGTCCGAGCAACCGGGCGAAGAAGCGCGCCGAAGCGCGCCGGTCCGTCGAGCGGACGACCACGTGGTCCAGGACGACACCCATTGCCGCTCCAATCATATGCGATTCGCACACATATTAGATGCGATCCGCACACGATGGCTAGGCTGGTCCACGTGACGACGAGCCCGGACGGCGGCCCGGCCCTGTTCCGCCTGGTCAGGTACTGGTCGCGGCGCTGGCCGCGCGGCGCGGCAGCCCACGGCGCCGACGACCCCCCGACCGCGCAGCACGTCCTGGTCGTCACCACCGCCGCGGCCCTGGCCGCCAAGGGCTCCGCCCCCACCGTCGGCGACCTGGCCACCGCCCTGGGCCTGGACCAGTCCGGCGCGAGCCGCATGGTCACCGCCGCCCACCGCGACGGCTACCTGGAACGCCACCGCGACACCGCCGACGCCCGCACCACCCGCGTCCGGCCCACGCCCGGGGGCCTCGCCCTGGTGGCCGCCGCGGAGGAGTGGCAGCGCGCCAGGTTCGCCGAGCTGACCGCGACGTGGAGCCACCAGGACCGCACCCGCTTCGCCGGCTACCTGACCCGCCTGGCCGACCAGCTCCGCGCCTGACCCGTCGCCGCCCGGCGGAGGGAGGCGACGGGCACGGCCGTCACGCCGGTTCGACGGGCAGCCACAGCTCGCAGGTCGCGGTGCTGAAGTCCTCGGCGCGGTCGAGGACCGCGACGATCGACGGACCCGGCCGCAGGCGCCACGGGTTGGCGGGGAACCAGTCCGTCGCGGTCGCCGCCCAGGTCCTCTGCAACTCCTGCGGGTGGGGCCCGGCGCTGCGGAAGACAGCCCACCGGCCGGCCGGCACCCCGATGGCGTCGAGGTCGTCCGGGACGGGCGCGTCCGCGGAGACGGCGACCCCGTGCAGGTAGGTCAGCTCACTGCCCTCGGAGTTGTCGGGGTCGAGGTCGTCGCAGACCTGGAGCAGACCGGCGGGCTCGGCGTCACCGAGCGCCTTGAGCCGCAGGTGCTCCTCCGGGGGCAGGGCGGCGACGTGCCGCTGGATGTGCGGGTTGACGCCGTGGTGGACGAGCGGGACGCGGGCGGCGTGCCCGATGAGCCGGAACGCGGGTCGGTCGACGAGACGGGTGTCCACGGGGGTGTTCCCTTCGACGGTCAGGCGGAACCTGAGCTGCGGTTGCGAGCGAAGGGGGCCACCGTCCCGGCGGACGTCCCGGGGACCGACGCCGTGGACGGACCGGAACGCCCGACCGAACGCCTCGGTCGAGCCGTAGCCGTACCGCACGGCGATGCCCAGCAGGTCGTCCTCACCCCGCACCACGTCACCGGCGGCCACGGTCATCCGCCGCCGGCGCACGTACTCCGACAGCGGCATGCCCGCCAACGACGAGAACATCCGGCGCAGGTGGTACTCGGTCGTGCCGAGCGTCCTGGCGAGCGCGCCGACGTCGAACTCGTCGGTGAGCCGCTCCTCGACCAGGTCGACGAGCCGGTTGAGCGCCGGGACCACGGGGCCTCCTTCGACCTCGACCCTGCCGGACGCCGCCCCGGTCCCGCCCGACCTTCGCGGACCGATCCGGTCATCCGACCGCGCACCCGCTCGCGGCCTGTCCACGGCGGCACGACGGCGCGCACGATAGCGTGGAGGCCACGGTGGTCGGCGCGCACGGGTCAGCGCCGCGTCGCGCTCCGGAGGTGTCGTGCACGACCTGCCCCGCAGTCGGCCGGTGAAGGACCGCCCCGGCAAGGCCGCCTGGTTCGGCCCCCTCTCGTTCGGGTTGGCACTGCTGAGCTGGCTGGTCCCGGTCGGGAGCCCCGGGGTCGCGGCGGTCGCCGTCACCCTCGGCCTGCTGTCCACCGCGACCGACCGGGTCTACCGGCTCGACTGGACCGCCGTCGCGGGCTGGGTCGTCGGCGGGGCCCAGCTCGCGTTCTCGCTCCTGCTGCTGGTCATGGAGTTGACGGGCCACTGACACCGGATCGGGCGGAAGCCGGCACCGCGCCGCCGGGTCGCCGTAGCCTGTCCGCGGGGGAGGGCGTTCCGCGGACGGGGGTGGTCGTGGTCGATCCGCAGGGGCGTCCGCGCGACCGCGCGCGCCGGTCCCCGAGCACCCCGGCCGGGAGCCGACGCCGCGCGGCACAGGAGCACCCTCGCCTTCCCCTCCCGATCACCGGACGACAGGACGGGACCGCCGGAGGACCGGCGCCGGGACCGCGCGGAGCCCCGGTACGAGCGCGACGCGCTGAAGACCTTCCGCCGGGCTGTCGAGACGTGCGATCGCGAGGTCGGGCCGGTCCGCGTCGGCGGGCGGCCCGGACGAGGACGAGCGGCGCCGGTCCGCGCCCGACCCGGCCCACCGACCCACCCGCCCGTCCCGACGACCGGACGGAGAGCGCGTGCCGACGGAGAAGAGAACGCCGACCGACGACGACCGGCCCGCCCTGTTCCACATGGCCGACGCGATGTCGCAGCGCGGTCAGCGGGCCTACCTGCACGCGCTGGGTGCCCGCCTGGTGCTCGCCGTCCTCGCGGCGGTGTTCGGCGTGTTCGCCCTCAAGGCCGGCGAGGTCGACGTCGCCGCCGTGGGCACGGGTGTGTCACTGCTGGTCATGCTGCTGGTCGAGTTGCACTTCCGCGGCAGCTCGCCGGAGGCCACGTGGTACGACGGCCGGGCTCTGGCCGAGTCGGCGAAGAGCATGGGCTGGCGCTACGCCGTCGGCGGCTCGCCCTTCCTCCTCGGCGGGACGAACGCGAGGTGACCCTGCGCTTCGTCGGCGAGGTGGCCGCGCTGCTCAAGGACGGCCCGAACAGCGGCATCACGCTGCCCGGCCGCCCCACCATCAGCCCCGCCATGCGCGACCTGCGCGCGGCGGACCTGGCGACGCGCAGGAACACCTGCGTCGAGCGCCGCATCCGGGACCAGGAGGCCTGGTACGCGCGCAAGTCCGACGACAACGGCCGCAAGGCGCGACGGGCGCAGCAGGTCCTCTACGCGTTCGCCACCGCGGGCATCGTCGCCGCGTTCGCCCGGGCCTTCGGCGTCATCGGCTTCGACCTGGCGGGGGTCGCGGGCGTGCTGATCGCCGCCGCGGCGGCGTGGTCGGGCACGAAGCAGTACTCCACGCTGGCCCGCGCCTACGCCTACGCCTCCCAGGAACTCGGCATCGTCAAGGAGCGGCTGGAGCTGCCGGTGACCGACGAGACCACCTGGGCGGCGGAGGTCGCCGACGCGGAGGAGGCGATCAGCCGCGAGCACACCATGTGGCGGGCGTCGCGCACCCGTGCCGCGTCCTGACCACGCGACGGCCCACGGCGGCGCCCACCGGGACGCCCACCGGGACGCTCAGCCGTACGCCTTCGCCTGGAGCGCGAACAGCTCCGCGTACAGACCCCCGGCGGCGGTGAGCGCCGCGTGGCCGCCCGTCTCCACCACCCGGCCGTCCTCGACCACGACGATCAGGTCGGCGGAGCGCACCGTGGAGAACCGGTGGGACACGAAGACGGTGATCCCGCCGGTCCGGGCCGCGACCCGCTTCGCGTGCTCGGCGTACCGCTGGAACAGGGCGTGCTCCGCCTCGGGGTCCAACGCCGACGTCGGCTCGTCGAGGACCAGGAGCAGGGGCTCCTCGCGCATCAGCGCCCGGCCGAGCGCCAGCTTCTGCCACTGGCCCCCGGACAGCTCCACGCCGTCCGCGTAGCTCTTGCCGAGGTGGGTGCGCAGGCCGTCGGGCAGGCCGGCCGGCACACCGGCGGCGTCCGCGCGGTCCAGCGCCGCGAGCACGGCCTGTTCCGACGACGCCCTGGGCAGGTCTCCCAGGCCGACCACCCGCTGGACCGGGAACTCGTACCGGACGAAGTCCTGGAACCCGGCGGCGATCCGCGCGCGCCACTCGTCGACCGGCATGCCGTGCAGGTCCGCACCGTCGACCAGGACCCGGCCCTCGGAAGGCCGGTAGAACCCGCAGAGCAGCTTGACCAGGGTCGACTTGCCGGCGCCGTTCCCGCCGACGACCGCGACGGTGGCCCCGGCGGGGAGGTGCAGGTCCACCCGGTGCAGCACGGGGGCGTCGGTGCCGGGATAGGTGAACGCCACGCCGTCGAGCGTGATCCCGTCGTGCAGCCGCCGCGGCGGCGAACCGCGGCGCGGAGCCGGGTCGTCCGCCACCACCGACGCGGTGACCTCGGTGAGGCGCCGGTACGCGCCCGCCATCCGCTGGAGGTCCTGGAGGAGGGAGACGGCCGTGGCGACCTGCTGGTTGACCTGGGCGGCGAGCACGATCACCAGCACGACGTCGCCGACGCCGCGCCGCCCGGCCATCGCGTCGCGCACCACGAGCAGCACGCCCGCGACGTACGCGACCGCGAAGACGACCTGCCCCGCCGCGCGCAGGCACGTCGCGGTGAGCTGCGCGCGCCACAGGCCCCGCGTCGCCTCCGCCCACAGCCGGCCGTGCCGGGCGCGCAGCTCGCCCTGGACCCGGGACACCCGCAGTTCGCCGGCCAGGCGGGCGGACGTGGCCAGGTGGAACAGGTTGAGCGCCGCCCTGGTCGGCTCGGCGGTCGCCGTCCTGGCCCGGTCGAGCACCCGCTCGGCCGCGCGTCCGGCGAGCAGGGGCGGCACCGCCGCGACGGGCAGCAACAGCAGCAGCGGGTTCTGCCCGGCCAGCAGGACCGCCGTGAGCACCACGGCGAGGAGCAGGCCGACACCGTTGAGCAGCGCCTCCAGCCCGGTCCGGAACTGCCGGCCCTCCTGCCGCAGCACGGTCCACGTGTCGGCGTGCTCGGCCCGCTCGTGGTGCTCGATGCCGGCCGAACCGTTCGACACCTCGACCACCCGCTCGTCGAAGTCCAGCTCGGCCAGCTCGGAGAGTTCGTAGTAGGCCAGGTGGGCGAAGTGCGAGAACGCCAGCACCGCCACCGCCAGCACGGCGACGGCCACCCCGGCGAGCACCGCGCGTCCCGGCGCGCCCGCGACGACCTCGCGGGTCATCCACCCGAGCGCGGCGGCCAGCAGCGGCGCGGCGACGGCGCCGGCCGCCATCAGGACCACCGCCACCGCCGTCTTGCGCGGGTCCGACCGCCACGCCGTGGCGATCATGGTCCGCGCGCCGGTCAGCAGGACCCCCACCGGACCGACCCCTCCACCGCGTCGACGAACCGGTCCGCCTGGAGCCGGAACAGCTCCGCGTAGCGCCCGCCGCGGGCCAGCAGCTCCGCGTGGCCGCCCTGCTCGGTGACCCGGCCGTGCTCCAGGACGACGATCACGTCGGCGTGCCGCACGGTCGAGAACCGGTGGGAGATCAGCAGGGTGGTGGCGCCCTCGGCGAGGTCGGCGAACTCCTCGAAGAAACCGGCCTCCGCGCGCACGTCCAGGCTCGCCGTCGGTTCGTCCAGCACCACGACCCGCGCGCCGTGGCGCAGCGCGAACAGCGCCCGCGCGAGCGCGACGCGCTGCCACTGGCCGCCGGACAGCTCCGCGCCGCCGGTGAGGTGCCGCGCCAGCGGCGTGTCCAGCCCCTTCGGGAGGCGGGCCACGGCCTCCGTCAGGCCGACCGAGTCGACGACCTCGCGGATCGTCGCCCGGTCGTCCAGCGCGTCGACGGCGCCGAGCCCGACGTTGTCCGCGACCGACGACTCGTACCGCACGAAGTCCTGGAAGATCACGCCGATCCTGGCCCGCCACTCGTCGACCGGGAACGCGCGGATGTCGACGCCGTCCAGCGTGATCCGGCCGGAGGTCGGCTCGTAGAGCCTGGCGAGCAGCTTGACCAGGGTGGTCTTGCCCGCGCCGTTCACGCCGACGACCGCCGTGCGGCGGCCGATCGGGATCGTCAGGTCCAGGCCGTCGAAGACCGCCCGTCGCCGACCGGGGTAGCGGAAGCCCACCCGCTCGAACCGGATGGCGCCCACCGGCTCGGGCACGGCCCGCCGCGGCGCGGGGTCGGGGGCCTCGTCGTGCGCGTCGACGTGCTCTGCGAACCGTCGCACCGCGTCGTGCGCCCGCATGCCGATCGCGGTCGGCAGGTCCGCCTCCGGGTAGTGCTCGGCCAGCCGCAGCAGGCTCAGCGTCGCCGTCGCGACGAGGACGAACCCGGTGAGCGTCATCCCGTGCGCCGTCGCGCCGAGCGCCGCGAACACCGCGCCGGTGACCGCGAGGCCCACGACCGCGAGCCGGACGAACGGCCACAGGTAGATGGCGCGGCGCTCGGCCCAGAGGGGCGCGAGGAAGCGGAGGTGGGCGTCCCGCAGGCGCCCCCGCAGCCAGCCGGCGAGGCCGAAGACCCGGATCTCCTTGCCGGCGGCGGCTCCGCCGGTCAGCTCGCGCAGGTAGTCGATCTCGCGCTGCTCGGCGGCGAGCAGGGACCGGCTCCTCGCGTACCGGCGCAGCCCGCCGCGCTGGCCGTGGCGGAACAGCAGCACGGTGACGACCAGCGCCGCCGCCGCGGGCCACGAGAACACCACCCCCACCGCCACCGCCTGACCGGTCAGCTCGGTGTACCGCGCGATCAGCGCGAGCAGGCCGGTGGCCGCCCGGCCGGGGCTCTGGACCCCGAACTCCACCTCCCGCGCGGCGGTCCGGAGCGCGTCGAGGGCCCGCTGGTCCTCCAGCGGGCCGAGGCCGGGGCCGCGCAGCGACGCGGCCATCAGCTCGTCGAACACCAGGCCGTCGACGCGGCGCGTCGTCAACTCGCCCAGGGCCCGCTCGACCGGGGAGAGCAGCTGCCTGGCGACGAACGCGCCGGCCGCGACGCCGAACACCGCCACCAGCGAGTCCCAGGCGCCGGAGTCCACCCCGGCGTCCACGGCCGCCGGGACCCGCCCGAGCACCATCGCCGTCGCCACGGTGAACACCACCGGCAGGCAGCCCAGCAGCAGGTTCACCCCCACCGAGGCGGCGACCAGCGGACCTCCGGCGCGGGGGAGCAGCCGGGCGATGTCCCGTCGTGCGGCCCACTGCTCGCGCGCGGCGCGCACCCAGGAGCGGTTCCCGATGCCGGTCATCCCCCCGACGACCCCGCCCGTGCCAGGTGCTCGCCGCACCGGGGCAGACCGCGTTCCGCGACGACGTCGTTGAACGCGGAGAAGCGGATCGGGGGTTCCTCGACCAGCAGCCGGATGATCGGGGTCCGGTACTTGTCCACGATGTAGCGGTAGTTCTCCAGGGCGGACCTGCTGTTCTCGCCGTGGTCCTTCTCGTGCGGGTAGTGGATGGAGGCGGCTTCCCGGAGCACGCCGAACCGGGCGCCGTCGCGGTGCAGCCGGTAGGCGAGGTCGAGGTCCTCCCCGCCCCACTGCCGGAACGCCTCGTCGTACATGCCGACCGAGCGCACCTGCTCCGTGCGCGCGGACGCGTGGCAGGTCCAGTACATCAACCAGGGGGCCGGGAGGTGGCCGAAGTCGTCGGAGTGCCGGGCGTAGAACGGTTCGCGCACGTCCGGCCACGACCCCGTCCGGGCCAGGTGCGCGGTGGTCGAGTCGACGTCGTCGACGTCCACGACCTCGCGGATGAGCCGGGCGTCCTCGTTGTCGAGGTTGAAGCAGTACACGTACCCGTTCAACGCCAACGGTTCCGCGGCGGCCTCGTGGGCGGCCACGTGCGCGCTCAGGCTCGCCGAGTGCAGCAGCACGCCGGAGTCGACGAAGACGCAGACCTCACCGCGGGCGTGCCGGATGCCGACGTTGCGCGCCCGCGCGACCCGGTAGCCCTCGTCGGGCTGGTGGAAGTACCGGAGGTCGAGGCGGTCCTCGAAGCCCCGCACCGCCGCTTCCGTGCCGTCGTCGGAGCCGTCGTCGACGACCAGCACCTCGAACCGGTCACGCGGCAGGTCCTGCCTGGCGAGCGCGCCGAGCGTGAGTTCCAGTAATCGCCTCCTGTTGTAGGTCGGGATGATCACGGTGCAGCGCAACGAGCTACCCACGAAAGCTCTCCTTCGGAGGTGCCGGCCGGCCGAGGCGACGAGGGAGATCCGCTCTCGGGGCGATTCCGGGCGATCACCGCGCAAGTCTGCCGACGCGCGTGAGCGCCGGTCAACACCGCGCACGAAGTCCCGGCAACGTCGGCCGTCTCATTTCGGAGGCCGGGTGGACCCGTCGACAACGGCCCGTGAGGTGGTCGCCGTCGAGCCGTGATCGCCCGTTCCGCGGTATCGCGACAGCGTGCTTTCCCGTTCACGCGGTGGCCGTGGCGGGCGGTGGTGTCCCCATCGCGTCCCCACCGACTCGCCGAGCCGAGCCGGTGTCCTCTTCGGACGGACACGCCGCGGGGTGGCGCGGTCGGACCTCCAGGGCCCAGCGCACGGACGGCGTCGCAGGGCTCGACCCACAGCCCGTCGGGGACCGCCGTGTCGGGACCCCGCGTTCGCGGGTTGTCGCCTCCTCGACCGACCGGGACACAGGGTGACCACGTGGAACAGGACGCGCGGTCACGACTGGCCTCGTCGTTCGGCGCGGCGGCGGGCGCCTACGCCGAGCACCGCCCGGACTACGCGCGGGCCGCGGTGCGCTGGGCGCTGGAACCCTCGCCCGGCACGCGGGTGCTGGACCTGTGTGCGGGAACCGGCACGCTGGTCGGACTGGGCGTCGACGTCGTCGCGGTCGAGCCGGACCCGGCCATGCTCGCCGAACTGCGCCGCGCCCTGCCGGCCGTCCGCGCCCTGCGGGGCAGCGCCGAGGCGATCCCGCTGCCGGACGCGTCCGTGGACGCCGTGCCGGCCGGGAACGCCCTGCACTGGTTCGACCTGGCCGCGGCGGGCCCCGAGATGGCCAGGGTCCTCGCCCCGGGCGGCGTCCTCGCCGGCCTGTGGAACGTCCTGGACGACCGGGTCGACCGGGTCGCCGGACTCGAACGGGTCGGCCCGCGCGACACGCTCGGCCGTTGGCGTGCCGCGACGGCCGGTCTGCACCTCCCCGACACCGGCAGGGCCGGGCCGGTCGCCGTGACGGCCCGGTTCGGCTCGCCGGAGCAGGCCGAGTTCCCGCACGAGCAGCGCCGGACCGCCGACTCCCTGGTCGCGACCCTGGCGACGCCCGCCGGGGTCCTGGTCCTCCCGGAACCGGAACGGGAGGCCGCGGTGGGCCGGGTCCGCGCTTTCCTCGCGAGCAGGCCGGAAACCGCCGTCGGCGACTTCACCCTGCCGATGCTGACCGGCGTGCTGCGCGTCCGACGGCTCGGCGGACAGCGGTCCGGCACGACGGAGGTCTGACGTGACGGAGGTCCGACGCAGGCGTGATCCGGCGGGGCGAGGACGCTCAGGCGTCGCCGCGCATCGAGCGGCGGATCTCCTCCAGCTTGTCGAGCCCCGCCTGCCGGCGCGCTTCGAACCGGTCCTCGACCGACTGGGCCTCCGGGGTGGCGCGGGCGAGCTCCTCGGCCCCGATGCCGGTGGCGACCCGGTTCTCGATGCGGTCGCGGACGTGCTCGAAGGTGGGCACCCCGTCCTCGCCGTAGTCGCCGGCCGGCACCGCGTGCCGGGGCGCGTCGTCCGCGACGATCTCGGCGTCGACCACTGGTTCCCGCTCCGCGTCCACTGCCCAGCTCCGTTCGTCCGCCTCAGCCCGGTCCGTCTGCCTCGGTTCGGCTCGTCGCACCTCCTCCGACACTACCCGGACCAGGCGTCACCGCGCCGGTTCCGGGCCGTCGGCGGTGACACGGGTGTGGTGCTTGCCCATCGGGAGCACGAGCGGTTTGCCGGACACGGGGTCGACGATGACCCGGCAGTCGAGCCCGAAGGCGGCGCGCACGCCCTCGGCGGTGAGGACCTCCTCGGCCGTCCCCGCCGCGTGCAGACCACCGCCGGCCAGCGCGATGAGGTGGTCCGCGTAGCGCGCCGCCAGGTTGAGGTCGTGCAGCACCATGACGATGGTCGTGCCGCGCGACCGGTTGAGGTCGGTCAGCAGGTCCAGCACCTCGATCTGGTGACTCACGTCCAGGAACGTCGTGGGCTCGTCCAGCAGCAGCAGGTCGGTCCGCTGCGCCAGCACCATCGCGATCCACACCCGCTGCCGCTGACCGCCGGACAGCTCGTCGACGGCCCGGTCGGCCAGGTCCACCGTCGCGGTCGCCTCCAGCGCCGCCGCCACGGCCTCGTCGTCCTCCTTGCTCCAGCGCGACAGGACGCCCTGGTGCGGGTGGCGGCCCCGGCCGACGAGCTCGGTGACCGTGATGCCCTCCGGGGCCAGCGGGGACTGGGGCAGCAGGCCCATCGTGCGGGCCAGTTCCTTGGCGGGCATGCGGTGCACGAGCTTGCCGTCGAGCAGCACGCGGCCGGACTTCGGCGCGAGCAGCCGGGACATCGAGCGCAGCAGCGTCGACTTGCCGCAGGCGTTCGCGCCGACGATCACCGTGATCCCGCCGGGCGGCACCACCAGGTCCAGCGAGGTGATGACCGCCCGGTCGCCGTAGCCGATGGTCAACTCCTCCACCGCGAGCGTGTGGGTGGTGGTCACAGCGAGCCTCCGGCGCGGTTGGTGCGGATGATGAGGTAGATCAGGTACGGCGCACCGAGCACGCCGGTGACGACGCCGACGGGGTACCGCGCGCCCAGCAGGAACTGGCCGGCGAAATCGCCCACGAGCACCAGCAGCGCGCCGACCAGCGCCGCCGGGAGCATCAGCGACCCGCTCGGCCCCACCAGCCTGGCGGCGATCGGCCCGGACAGGAACGCGACGAACGCGATCGGCCCGGTGGCCGCCGTCGCGAACGAGATCAGCCCGACCGCGCAGACGATCACGACGATCCGGGTGACGTCGAGGCGCACGCCGAGCGCCGAGGCCGCGTCGTCGCCGAGCTGCATGGCGGCCAGCCGCCGGGTCTGGGCCAGCAGCAGCGGGGCGAGGACGACCACGGCGCACAGGACCGGCACGACGTCCGACCAGGCGGCGCCGTTGAGGCTGCCGGTGAGCCACCGCAACGCCTGCTGGAGGTCCCACTGGCCGGCACCGCTGAGCACCCAGTTGATCACGCTGTCCAGCACCGCGGCGATGCCGATGCCGATCAGGATCAGCCGGGTGCCGGCGACCCCGTCCCGGTAGGAGAGCAGGTAGATCAGCAGCGCGACGCCGAGCCCCGCGACGATGGCGGCCACCTCGACGACGGCGCCGGACAGCGAGAGCGTGACGATCGCGAACGCGGCGGCGGCGCTGGCGCCCGCGCTGACGCCGATGACGTCCGGGCTGGCCAGCGGGTTGCGCAACATGCTCTGGAAGGTCACGCCACCGAGGCCGAAGGCGAGCCCGACGAGCGCCGCCAGCACCGTGCGCGGCAACCGCAGGCGCCCGACCGTGAACGACGCGCCGGGCACCTGCTCCCCGAGGATCACGGCGAGCACGTCACCCGGCGGGTAGAACCGCTGGCCGACCATGAGCGACACCGCCATGGCCACCAGGACGAGCGTCGCGAGCACCGCGATCACGGCGCGGCGGCGCCGGGCCTGGCGGACCCTCGTCCGGACCACGAGGTCGACGGTCGAGGGGGCGGGGGGAGTGGCGTTCACAGCGCGCGGACCTTCTGCCGGCGGACGATCCAGATGAAGAACGGCGCCCCGACGAGCGCGGTGATGATGCCGACGTCGATCTCCTCCGGCCGGGCCACGAGGCGGCCGACGACGTCGGCGGTGGTCAGCAGCACCGCGCCGCCCAGGGCGGAGAACGGCAGCAGTCGGCGGTGGTCCACCCCGACCAGCAGCCGGCACAGGTGCGGCACGACCAGGCCGACGAACCCGATGGGGCCCGCCGCCGCGGTCGCCGCGCCGCACAGCACGACCGCGCCGGCCGAGGCGCCGAGGCGGATGAGCGCGACCCGCTCGCCGAGCCCGGCGGCCAGGTCGTCGCCCAGCGCCAAGGAGTTCAACCCGCGCGCGGTGACCACGCACACGACCGCGCCGACGACCAGGAACGGCAGCACCTGCGTGATCCGGTCGAAGGAGCCGCCGCCGACGCCGCCGACCTGCCAGGACCGGAAGGTGGACGCGATGTCGCCGCGCGCCAGCACCACCGCGCTGATCAGCGACACCAGCGCGGCCGAGGTGACCGCGCCCGCGAGGGCGAGCTTGAGCGGTGTGGGGCCGCCGCGGCCCAGCGACCCGACGGCGTAGACGAACACCGCGGCCACCGCCGCGCCGAGGATGGCCACCCACACGTGGGAGGTGGGGTTGGCCAGCCCGAACGAGACCATGCCGGTCACCACGGCCAGCGAGGCGCCCATGTTCACGCCGAGGATGCCGGGATCGGCCAGCGGGTTGCGGGTCACGCCCTGCATGACCGCCCCGGCCAGGCCCAGCGCCGCCCCGACCAGCGCGGCCAGGAGCGTGCGGGGGACGCGCTGCGCGACGGCGGCCCGGGCGAGGGTGTCCTGCGCGCCGCGCACGCCCGCGAGGACGTCGGACGCCGAGACGTCGCGCGCGCCGAGCACCACCGAGGCGATCATGGCCGCGAACAGGGCGGCCAGCACGACCAGCAGCCACGACGCCCGGACACGCCCCGGGTGCCGCGCGGTGGCGGCACCCGGGGTCGTCCGGTCGGTCGTCGCGGTCACTTGACCTTGTCTGCGGCGGCCGCGAGCTGGCCGGCGTACTGGTCCAGCACCCACGACACCGACATGGGCGTCGGGTTGGCGGCCGTGCCGGCGGGGCCGGAGCCGGACAGCATCACGACCGAGCCGTTGGCGACCGCGCGCATCTTGGACAGCAGCGGGTTGGCGGCCAGGGCGCGGCCCACCTCCTCGTCGCCGTACCCGACGACGATGTCCACGTCGTCGAACGCGTCGATCTGCTCCGTGCTCTGCCGCAGCGAGAACTTGTCGGTGGCCGCCGACGCCCGGGCGATGCTGCCCGGCGTGGTCAGGCCGAGGTCCTCGAAGAACATCGCGCGGGTGTCGTGCGTGGTGTAGAAGCCGACCTGGCTGAGGTCCGTGGTGTCGAAGTGCGTCATGAACATCGTCGACTTGCCCTGGAGCTGCGGGTACTTCGCCTTGACGTCGTCGATCCGCTTCTCGATGTCGGAGATCAGCTTGTCGCCGTCGGCGGACCGGCCGATCGCCTTGCTGCTCAGCCTGATGCTGTCGCGCCACGGCGTCGCCCACGCCGTCTTCGGGTAGGCCACCACGGGGGCGATCGCGCTCAGCGTGGTGTAGTCCTCCTGCGTGAGGCCGGAGTACGGGGCCAGGATGACGTCGGGCTTGGTGTCGGCCACCGCCTCGAAGTCGATGCCGTCGGTCTCGTCGAACAGCACCGGCGTCGGGGCCTTCAGCTCCTGGAGCTTCTCGGACACCCAGGGCAGCATGCCGTCGGTGTCGTCGTCGCCGAAGTTGGCCTTGGCCATCCCCACCGGCACGATGCCCAGCGCGAGCGGCACCTCGTGGTTGGCCCACGCGACGGTGGCGATCCGCTCGGGCTTCCCGGGGATCGTGGTCGACCCGAGCGCGTGCTCGACGGTGACCGGGAACGAGTCCCCGGCGGCGGCGGACGGACCGGGTGCGGCCTCGTCACCGCCGGTCCCGCTCGTGGACGAACAGGCGCCGAGGACCATCACGGCGGCGGAGGCGACGGCGACGGCCCCGACCCGCAGGCGGCGTGAGCGCACGGGACAACCCCTTTCATCGAGGCAAGGCACCGGTGCCGGTGCCGCACACGGAGCGCCTCGGGGGCGCGGGACCCGGTTCGGAACCCCGAAGTGTGTTTAGCCTGGCCTAACCTAACTGGCGGCCGATGGCCCCGGAAGATCCGCCCGGTGTGATCTGGACCCCGTTCGACGGACGCGGGGCCGGCCGCCCGGCGACCGGGGATTCCGCGTATCGCGGGCGTATCCGCGACCGCATACGCCCCCGCAACCGCGCCCGGTCCTCAATGGGGGCGTGAACCGGAGTCCTTCCCCCTCGGCAGCGTCCCGCCACACGCGCCGGGTCGTGCTCGTCGGCCTGGCGGTCCTCGGCCTGGCGGGGGCGGCGTTCGCCGTGCGGCGGCCGCTCCTGATGTCCGCTCCGAGGTGCTTCGCCGGGCGGTGGCACGGCTGCTTCGACACGGAGAACGGCGTGGTGCTCATGACGCTGGTCTCGCTGCCGCCGGCCGCGCTGGTGGCGTGGGCCCTGGCGCGCCGCCGCCGCGCCGCGGGCGTCGCGTCGGCGTGGCGGCTGTCGCTGGCCGAGGTGGGCATGGTCCACGGGACGGTGCCGTTCGTGTGGATGACCATGATGCCGGGGCCGGGGGCCGGCGCCGTCCCCGGCCGGGTGAGCCTGGTCCCGCTGCGGGACCTGCTCACGATGGGACCGCTCGGGATCGGCGGCAACCTGCTGGTCTTCGCGGCGCTGGGGTTCTTCGCCCCGATCCGGTTCGCGGCGCTCGCCTCCGCGCCGCGGGTCCTGGCACTCGGGGCGGGGTGCTCGGTCCTGGTCGAGACCGCGCAGTACGCGCTGCGGCTCGACCGGGTGTCCTCGGTGGACGACGTGCTGGTCAACGCCGCCGGCGCCGTCTTGGCCGCGCTGGCGTCGCGCCACTGGTGGCGCACCCGGGTCCGCGACGACGCCCCGCCGTGATCGGGAGGACCGCGGGGCGGGCGGAACACCCGCCCCGCGGCCGGCTCACCGCCCGAGCTCGACCTTGAGGATGCTCTCGTTGCTGTTGTTCGCGACGCTGTCCTTGTCGCCGCGGGTGCTGGTGGTCAGCCACAAGCCGCCGTCGGCGGACGGTTCCGCGGTGCGCAGCCGCCCGTAGGTGCCGTTGAGGTACTGCTGGACGTCGCCCAGGCCGTCGTCGGTGATCTCCGCCCGGTACAGCCGTGCCCCGCGCAGGCAGGCGAGGTAGAGGGCGTCGCGGACCACGGCGATGCCGCTGCACGAGGCCTCGGCGACGGGGTAGGTGCGCTCGGGTGCGATGAAGCCGGGTTCGTCGCAGCGCCCGGTGGTGCCCTCGCAGGCGGGCCAGCCGTAGTTGCCGCCCCGGACGATCAGGTTGGTCTCGTCCATGACGGAGTTGCCGAACTCCTGCTCCCACAGCCTGCCCCGCGAGTCGAAGGCGAGGCCCTGGGGGTTGCGGTGGCCGTAGCTCCACACCGGGGTGCCGAACGGGTTGTCGCCGGGGACCGTGCCGTCGCGGTTGACGCGCAGGACCTTGCCGGCGAGGTTGTCGAGGTCCTGGGCCCAGGTGCCGTTCTGACCGTCGCCGGTGGCGACGTAGAGCTTGCCGTCCGGACCGAACCGCAGCCGGCCGCCGTTGTGGTACTTGTTGCGCGGGATGCCGGTGAGCAGCACCTGCGGGGTGCCCGTGAGCACGCCGCCGGTGTAGCGGATGCGCACCACCCGGTTGTCGGTCGGGCTGGTGTGCATGACGTACACCCACGGGTCGGCCGTGAAGTCGGCCGCCACGGCGATGCCCAGGACACCGCCCTCGCCGTCGGTCCCCGCCACGCCCGGCACGCGTCCGAGGCTGGTCTTCGCCCCGGTCGCGGGGTCGAGGCGGACGATGTCGAAGGCGTCGCGGCGGCCGTAGAGCACCTGCCCGTCGGGCAGGGTGGCCAGGCCCCAGGGCAGGTCGGTGTCGGTGGCGACCCTGGTGATCGAGCACAGCGCCGTGGCGCAGGCGGCGCCCGTGGTGACCGTGACGGGGGCGCTCGGGGTGGAGCGGTTGGCCTGCGCGTCGCGCGCCCGCACCCGGTACTCGTAGCGGGTGTTCGCGGCCAGGCCGCTGTCGGTGAACGAGGTGGTCGCCGCGCCGGTGGTGGAGCCGACCTGGGTGCCGTCGCGCAGGATTTCGTAGCCCGTGACGCCGACGTTGTCGGTGGCCGGCGACCAGCGCACCGCGACCGTGGTGCCCGACGCGGTCGCCGTCACGCCGGTGGGGGTGGTCGGCGGCACGGTGTCGGCCTGGCACTGCGGCACGGTGATGGTGACCGTGGGGCCGGCCTGGGAGACGTTGCCGGCCGCGTCGCGCGCGTTGACGTACAGCCCCCAGGTGGCCCCCGGCACGACGGTCAGGTCGACCGACCGCGCCGTGCCCGGCACCGAGGTCATGAGCTGCCCGTCGTGGTAGACGTCGTAGAACGCCACGCCGACGTCGTCGGTCGAGGCGGACCACGACAGCGTCACCGAGGAGCAGGTGAGGTTCGAGGTCCGGGGGGCGGCGGGCGCGGTCGGCGGCGTGGTGTCGGCGCCGAGCCGGACCAGTCGCCACTGCTGGTTGGTGCCGCCGGTGTCGGGCCACTGGACGATCCGCGCCCCGTCGGCGGTGGAGGAGTCGAGCACGTCGACCGCCTTGCCGCCGGCGCGGTTGAGCAGGCGCACGTGGCCGCCGTCGGAGTCGGCGAGGCGGAACTGCTGGCTCGTGCGGTTGGCGTCGGTGTTCTGCACCAGGCCGGTGCGGTCGGCGGTGGAGGGGAAGTCCAGCACCTTGCCGCTGTGGCGCGACCTCAGCCGGTAGTAGCCGCCGCCCGAGTCGACGAACTGCCACTGCTGCCACGCCCCGTCGTTGCGGGTGTACTGCGAGATCCGCGCGCCGTCGTTCGTGGCGCGCCCGTACACGTCCAGCACCTTGCCGCTGTTGCGGTTGACCAGCACGTAGGAGGCGTTGGTGTCCACGGTGGCGGCCGACGCGACGGGTGCCGGGACCACGACACCGAGACCCGACAGCGCCACGGCGAACACCGCTCCGAGTCGCCGGCGGGCCACGGTGCTCCTCCTGGTCGCGGAGGGTTTTCGCATGGTTGTCCTCTCACGCAATGCAGGGCGAATTGACTTGTTATCGCTAACAAACAATTCGTTTCCTGTGTCGTCGGCGGCGGCGGAGGTGCGCCGGGTCGCGCAGACCGGTGGTCATCCGTGGAGGTGGCCGCCCAGGGCGGAACGGGTGCGACGCGGGCTCTGTCCGTGCCGGCGAAACCATGCTCCGCCTCCTTGCGGACAGGATGGTGGTGCTCGGTGCCGGATGCCGGGTCGGCGCGACTGGGAGCGCTCCCAGGGGACGGTAGCGCACGTTTTCCGCCACCGACAAGACCGCTGGGCGGGTACCACCGCCCAGTTAGCGATAACACTCCGTATTCCCGTGCGGTCGCGTGGACCGCCCACGTGGCCTTTCCGGGAGGGGCGGGTGTGCTCCGCTCGGCCCGCGGAGCACACCCGGTCGGTCAACGCCCTTGGCTGGGGTAGGGGAGCAGGGCCATCTCGCGGGCGTTCTTGATGGCGGTGGCGACCTGGCGCTGTTGCTGCGGGGTCAGGCCGGTGACGCGGCGGGAGCGGATCTTGCCGCGGTCGGAGATGAACTTCCGCAGCAGCGCGGTGTCCTTCCAGTCCACGTCGGCGATGCCCTCCTTGTGCAGCAGGTTGGCGCGGCGCTTGGCGGGGCGTTCGGGGCGGGGCACGGTCTCCTCCTACCAGCTGGACTTGCTGACGCCGGGCAGCTCGCCGCGGTGCGCCATTTCGCGGAGTCGGATGCGGGACAGGCCGAACGCGCGGTTGAAGGCCCGGGGGCGGCCGTCCACGGCGTCGCGGTTGCGCAGCCTCGTGGGACTGGCGTCGCGCGGCAGCCGCTGGAGCGCGGCCAGCGCCTCGTCGCGGCGGTCCGGGTCGAGCCGGATGAGCTCCTTCAGCTCGCGCCGCCGCTCGGCGTGGCGGGCGACGACCTCGCGCCGCTGCCGGTCCTTGGCGATCTTGGACTTCTTGGCCATCAGCGCTCCTCCTTGAAGTCGACGTGGCGGCGCACGACGGGGTCGAACTTCCGCAGCACGAGCCGGTCGGGGTCGTTGCGGCGGTTCTTGCGGGTGACGTAGGTGTACCCGGTGCCCGCGGTGGACCGCATCTTGATGATGGGTCGGACGTCGGTGGACTTGGCCATCAGACCTTCACCCCCTGGCGGCGCAGCTCGGCGACCACGGACTCGACGCCGCGCCGGTCCACGGTCTTGATGCCCTTGGTGGACACCGTGAGCACGACGAACCGGTTCTCCGAGGGCAGCCAGTACCTCCGGCGCTGCGTGTTGGGCAGCCAGCGGCGGGACGTGCGCCGGTTGCTGTGCGAGACCTGCTTGCCGAAGCCGGGTTTGCGCCCGGTGACCTGGCAGTGCCGTGAGGACACACCAGCCTCCATTTCGAAACGACAATCGTTTCCGTTAGGCTAGCCCACATGCGGACAGAAGTCGTACTGGTGGCCGGCCTGGCGGACCACGACGTGGCGGAGGAGCTCTGGCGCGCCTGCCCCGGATCGGTTCTCGTGCGCCACGACCTGCGCGACCTCGCCGGTGGCGTGGTGCGCCGGTGGGTGGACGGCGAGCTGACCGTGCTGGAACTCGCGCACGGCTGCGTCTCCTGCACCCTGCGGCTGGACCTGCTGCCCCTGCTGGAGCGGCTCGGCGGCCGGGTGGTGGTCCACCTGGACCCCGCGCTGGAGCCGGAAGCCGTCTGCTTCGCCCTGCGCGAGGTCGACGTGCGGGTGGAGGCCGTGGTCACCGTGGTGGACCGCGCAGCCTGGCTGGCCGACGCCACGGGTGAGGACGCGCTGGCGGACCGCGGCCTGGCCGCCGCCGAGGCCGACGACCGGACGGTGGCGCAGGTCGTCGTGGGGCAGGCCGAGTTCGCCGACGCCCTGGTGCTGACCGGCGTCGGGACCGACCCGGTCCTCGACGCCGTGCTCGACCGGCTCAACCCCCGCGCGCCGCGCCGCGACCGGCACGCGCTCGACGCGGCGGAACTGCTGGCCGCCGTGCCCGACGACGCGCGCAGGGGACGCTTCGACGACGGCTTCGGGGCGCTGCTGCACGGGCAGCCGCCGCTGGAACCGGCGCACGGCGTGGCGGTCGTCCACTTCGTCGAACGGCGCCCGTTCCACCCGATGCGCCTGCACGAGGCGCTCGACGTCCTGTTCGACGGCGTCGTGCGCACGCGTGGCCGGGTGTGGGTCGCCAGCCAACCGGACACCGCCCTGTGGCTGGAATCGGCGGGCGGCGGCCTGAGCGTGGGCAACCTCGGGCCGTGGCTCGCCGCCGTGGACGACTGGTCGGGGTTCCCGGTCGAGCGCCGGGCCGCCGCCTCGGCGACGTGGGACCCGGTTCACGGCGACCGGTCGCAGGAACTGGTCGTCATCACGGCCTCGGCGTCACCGGAGGAGATCACGGCGGCACTGCGCGAGGCGCTGGTGACCGACGAAGAACTGGCGCTCGCCGACGAGTTGGAGTTCGCCGACCCGTTCGCCGAGTGGCACGACGAGATGGAGGAAGCGTGAAGCAGGGCATCCACCCCGACTACCACCCGGTGGTCTTCCGGGACCAGTCCACGGGCAAGGCGTTCCTGACCCGGTCCACGGCCACGTCGGACCGCACCGTCGAGTGGGAGGACGGCAACACCTACCCGCTCATCACCGTGGACGTCACCTCGGACTCCCACCCCTTCTGGACCGGCAACCAGCGGGTGATGGACACCGCCGGCCGGGTCGAGAAGTTCAACCGCCGCTACGGGACGAGGAACCGCTGACATGGCCGTCCCCAAGCGCAGGACCTCCCGCAGCAACACCCGCCACCGCCGTGCGCAGTGGAAGGCCGACGTGCCCGACCTGGTCCCGGTCACCACCCTGGACGGCCGCAAGCTGACCGTGCCCCGACGGCTCGTCGCCGCCTACCGCAGGGGTCTGCTCTGACCCACCCCGGAGGGGTGCGGGACCGATCGCTCCGGTCCGACGTGACACGGCCCCGCCCGGTGGGTGGGGCCGTGTCGTGCTCGGGCGTCCGCGGGGTCGCGGTTACCGGGGCGGGTGTCGTCGTGCTCGTGCCCCGGCCGCGTCGAGCGCGGGCGCGAGCGGTGCGAGCGTGGCGCGGAGCAGGTCGGGCAGCGAGCCGGACGGCACGACGAGCCCGCCGGCCACGGGGGTGGTCCCCGCTCGCACCCAGTGGTGGAGCGCGACGCGGACCGCGGCGGCCACGCTCGCCGCGAGCACGCGAGGGGTGTGGGGGTCGGTGTCGCCGAGGCGTCGGGTGATCGCGTCGGCGAGGGGGTCCTCGATCGCGCCGGCGGTGTCGACGAACACGTCGCGCAGCGCGGGACGGGCGGTGATCAGCAGCAGCGCTTCGCGGTGCCGCTCTCCCGGGTCGGTGTACTGCTCCACGATCGCGTCGACCACGGCGCGGGCGAGCCCGACGTCGGCGGGGCGTGCGGTCACCGCCGCGGCGACCCGTGCTTCCCGCTCGGCGGTGACGGCGGCGACGATCGCCTGTTCGCGGCTGGAGAAGTAGTTGTTGTAGGTCCTCGGCGAGACGCCGGCCGCTTCGGCGATGTCGTCGACGCGCACGTTCTCCGGCCCGCGCGTCAGAGCCAGCCGCAGGGCCGCCTCGCGCAACGCCTTCCTGGTGGCCTGCTTCTTCTGCTCGCGCAACCCCGTCCGCCCTGTCCTCACCGCCCCAGCATGCCAACCGATGTGCGTGCACGCAAACTTGCGTGCACGCACTTTTTCGGTCTAGCCTCGGCGCCCTCGCATCCCGACAGGAAGGGCGGACCCATGCGTGCCAAGGGCATCGCGTACGACACCGGCTTCGTGGTCGACGGCCGGATCTCCCGCGAAAGCTTCGAACCCCGCTTGGTTCGGCGGGAGCTGGCCATCATCCGGGACGACCTGCACTGCAACGCCGTGCACGTCGTGGGCGGCGATCCGGAGCGGCTGGAACTGGCGGCGCGCCACGCCGCCGAACTCGGGCTGGAGGTCTGGTTCTCGCCCTACCCGATCGACCTGACGACCACGCAGGCCCTGTCGTTGTTCGCCGACTGCGCGCGGCGGGCGGAAGGGCTCCGGGAGGCGGGAGCCGACGTCGTGTTCGTCACCGGCGTCGAGCTGAGCATCATGAACCGGGGCTTCCTCCCCGGCGACGACCTGGCGCAGCGGGTCGACCTGCTCCTGAGCCGCCCCGAGGGTCTGGCCGAGCGGATCGTCGAGGCGAGCGCCCGCCTCGACGACTTCCTCCGCGAGGCCGTCGCCGCGGTCCGCGAGCGCTTCCGGGGCAGGATCACCTACGCCTGCATCCCGTTCGAGCGGGTCGACTGGACGCGCTTCGACATCGTCTCGGTCGAACTCATCCGCTCCGCCGAGGTCGCCGACCGGTACCGGGAAGCCGTGCGAACCCTCGTGGCACAGGGGAAACCGGTCGCGATCACCGGTTTCGGCACCGCGACCTGGCGCGGCTCGGGCGACGTGGCGCCGCGCAGCATGGAGATCGTCGAGCACGACGAGGCCGGTCGCCCGGTCCGGGTGAGGGGCGACTACGTCCGCGACGAGGCCGGTCAGGCCCGCTACCTGCGCGAATTGCTCGACATCTTCGACGCCGAAGGCGTGGACAGCGCCTTCGCGTACCTCTTCGCGCTCTACAGCCACCCGCACCGCCCCGACGACCCACGCCGTGACCTCGACCTCGCCAGCCTCGGCGTCGTCAAGGTGCTCGAAGGTCGCAACGGCGATACCTACCCCGACGTGCCCTGGGAACCCAAGGCCGCCTTCACCGCACTGGCCGACCACTACCGCGGCTGACCGGGGCAGGGCGGGCGGCTCGGCTCACCCGCGCCGCCGTCCACCGTCCGTCGACCGGATCACCGCCCGTACGGTCGGACCGGCGCAAGAATTTCGTTTCGGGGACGTTCGTCCCGCGTCCGTTCGGCTTACTGCCAAATCCCGGTCCCCGTGCGAAAGTGAGTGCCGAGATTCCGTTTTCCGTCACCCCAGGAGTGGAACGATGACGTCGAAGGTGCTGTTACGCCTGGCCGGAGTCCTCGGTGCCGCGCTGTTGTCCGCCACAGTGGCCGCGGTTCCCGCGCAGGCCGCCCTCGATGCCGGTCAACCCGTGGACATCCAGCTTCGCGGCTACTCGTCCACCGGGGCGGAGACGCAGGTGGGACGCATGACCGGCACCGTCCGGTTCGACAACGGCAACTCGCTCTTCCGGTTGGACGTCACGGTGGAACGGCAGTCGAGCTACGTCGACAGCAAAGTCCGCATCGACGTGAACGGCTCGTCGCACGAGCACGTCTACCAATCCGGCGTCATCGCTCGTGATTTCCCGTACGGCGGAACGGTGCACAACGTCCAGTTGACCTTGGAAGGCCTGTACTACGACGGCGCGACCAATAGGACGAAGACGGTCACGCGCAGCGCATTCTACGACAACCCGTTCAACTGACGGCGGCGCGGACCCGACCGGACGGGGTGACCGGGGACCGCACGCCGAACCACTGCTCGGCGCCGTACGCCTCGAACCTCTCGACCTCGGTGAACCCCAGCTTCGCCGCGAGGCGCATCGCGCGGTCGTTGGCGGTCCGGGTGCAGAGCGCCACCTGCTCGCCGGGGAACGCGCCGGCGAACCAGCCGAGCGCCGCCGCGCACGCCTCGGCGGCGTACCCGCGCCCCCACGCCTCCGGCAGGAGCAGGTAGCCGAGCCAGGCCTCCCCGGCGTCCGGGCGGGAGGGACCGGGACGCTCCGGGGCGCGCCGGTCGAACGTGACGATGCCGATCACCGCCCCGTCGAGGTCGACCACGAAGAAGCCGGGGCGCCGGCCGGGCACCTCGGGCATCGTGCGCTCGAGTTCGTCGCGGGGGCGGGCACCACCGATGTAGGTGCCCACCTCCGGTGAGGCGAACAGTTCGACGAGCGCCGCGCGGTCCCGGGCCTCGGACTGGCGGAGCACGAGCCGCTCGGTCCTGATCGGGTCAGCCGGCCAGGCGGCGGGGCCGGGTTCGGTCATGGCGGAAACGTATCCCACGTCGTGCGGCAACCCGGTGACGCCACGCTCGCCGGTCCCGCGTCCCGCGCTTCGCACCGCCTCGCGGAGGACAGGACCGCGGACGTCCGCGCAGGACGTCGGCGATTCCTCGTGGGTGGCACGGTCGCGGATCACGATCGCGCCCCGGACCGCCCGCCCGACGCCGGTGAACGCGTTGTCCGCGGGTCCACCAGTGCCCGCAGCACCGTGCCGACGACCAGGTCGTCCTCGGCCGAGCACGTCGCGCGGCCCACGAACGGCGCGGCGCCCGCGCCGCCGACGCGCAGGGTCGACTCGACCCCGGAGTCCCTCCCACCGAGGCCCTGGCCACCGCGACGATCCCCGCGGTGGCGGGCAGCCCCACCGCGTGCACCCGTCGCTCGGCCTTCCTGTCGACGGCCGACCCGCGCCAGAAGGAGACGGCCGACGGCGTCATGGACAGCGTGACCCCGAGACCGGTCCACGCCATCGCCCGCACGCCGTCCTCGACCACGAAGCCGATTCCGCCCCACAGCCGATTCCACCCCACACGCGCTCGTCGTCCCGGGACGACGGTCTGGGAGGCTTCGCACATGTCCACCGATCCGGCGGCGTCCGCCGAGGCCGTAGTCGACCAGCCACTGCGAGTCCAGTTCGAGGCGTTCCTCGACGAGCACCGCGGCGCGCTCGACCGCTGCCTGGACGGGCTGACCGAGGAGCAGGCCCGCCGATCGCTGGTGTCCTCCCGGACCACGCTGCTGGGCCTGGTGAAGCACGCGGCCTTCGTCGAGAAGGTCTGGTTCGACGAAGCCGTGACCTGCCGCCCGCGCGCCGAGATCGGCATTCCCGCGACACCGGACGAGTCGTTCGTCCTCGACGACGCCGACACCATCGCCACCGTCCGGCGAGCACATCGCGCGGCCTGCGAGGCGTCCCGCCGCGCGACGTCATCGCTGGGACTGGACGACCTGGTCCACGGCAACCGACGCGGACCGCTCCCGCTGCGCTGGGTGTACCTCCACGTGCTGCGCGAACTCGCCCGGCACTGCGGACACGCGGACATCCTGCGCGAGCAGCTCCTCGACGAGTAGCGCGCCGCGTCCGCCGGAAGGTCCTTCCGCGCCCGTGTGCGGATCTCCGATCCGCCACGCCCACGGGCGACGTGCCGGCCGAGGACGTACAGGACGAGTGCCGGTCCGGCGCCTTGAACGCCGCCGACCAGCACTCGACGCACCCGGTCGTAGGCGCCGACCCGGCTCACCGGGGCGGCCGACGCGATCACCGCGCCGCCCGCGGAGTGTGGTCGTCGCGGCCTGGCTCCCGTCGGCCGTCATCGGGTCGGGGTGGTCGGCTGGTGCGGTGACGATCGGCCACATCGCGAGCCGAATGGCGGTGCCGTCCACGATCCCAGCCGACCGGGCTTCCGACGAGTTGGTGCCAGTGGCAACACCACCACGCGGGGCGGCGCGACGGATGGGGACCGCGCGTCGCGCACCTGCACGTGCCGCGTACCCGCCGCCGGGGACGCGCGCTTCCGCCGATGAGCCACTGGTGGGGCGGCAGGGCGGGGTCCGCGCATCAGTGCCGGGGCTCGCCGGCGTCTTCGACCGGGGCGATCCCGGGTTCGGCGTCCAGGTCGTCGAGCCGGCGCTGCACGCGGTCGGCGTCGGTGTGGCGGCCCTGGTGCCGGTACAGCGCCACCGCTTCCCGCCACGCGGACGCGGCCTGGTCGGGTCGGCCCAGCGCCACGAGCGGGTCGCCCGACCGGTCCAGGGTCAGTGTCGTCTGCCAGGTGTCGCCACGTGCGCGGGACAGGGCCAAGGCGCGGTGGTAGTGGTCCACGGCTTCCCTCCAGTGGCCCGCGCGGTGGGCGATGTAGCCCAGGCTGTCGAGCGTGTCCACCTCGCCGTCGACGTCGTGGTGCTCCCGGGTGAGGCGCAGCGCCGTTCCGCAGTGGGCTCGCGCCGCGTCGAGTTCGCCCAGTCCCGCGTGGTACCAGCCCGTCTGGTTGAGGGCGCGGGCCAGCCAGAACTGCTCACCGTGGACGCGGAACAGGTCGGAAGCCCGAACCGCGTGCTCCAACGCGCGGCGGTCGTCTCCCCGCCTGGCCCAGGTCCGTGCGAGCTCGCGATGGATGTGAGCCTGCTGGACGGGCATGCCTCCGGCCAGTTCCAGCGCCCGCTCCAGGTGCTCGGCCGCGTGGTCGTAGTGCCCCAGCACGTTGCAGGCGCGTCCCAGGAAGCGGTGGGCGCGGGAGCGTGCCACGGGTTCGGGCAGGTGTTCCGCAGCGGTCACCGCGAGCCGCCACGTGGCCGGTTCCGCGTACTGGTGCCCCCGTCGGCGGTGGTGGTCGTTCAGGACCCAAGCGAGGTGCCGGACCACCCGGTGCAGGTCCTGCTCGGCAGCGGTCCGCTGCACCGCCGGCAGGTTGCCGTGTTCGAGGTCGAGCCACGCCGCGGCGGTCGCGGCACCCGACGGGTGGAGCGCCACCACGCCCGGTTCCGGTTCGACGTGAGGGCGATGGGGGTTGATCAACCGGTCCGCTTCGTGCGCGGTGCGCGTGTAGAACGCGAGAACACGGCGCAGCGCGACCTCCCGCGCAGCGCGGGGCAGTCTTCGTCCGGCAGTGGCCGCGGCGTGGTCGCGGATCAGGTCGTGCATCGAGTACCGCCCACCCGGGAGACGGTCCACGAGGGACACGTCCTCCAGGGCGTTGAGTTCCGCACGCGTCCGCTCCGGGGACCAGCCGGTCAGGCAGACCGCGGCGGCGAGTCCGATGTCGGGGCCGGGTGCGATGCCGAGCAGCGCGAACAGGCGGCACTGCGGGCCGGTGAGGTGGTGCACCGACCAGGACAGCACCGTCGTGGGACTCGCGGTGCGGTCCCCGCCGTGCAAGGCGTCCGGACCCGCTTCGCGCAGTTCGGTGACGATGTCCGCCAACGGGAGCCGCGGGTGGCTGCGGGCGAAGGCGCCCACCACACCCAGCGCCGGCGGAAGCCCGCCGCACAGCCCGACCAGGTCGGCGACCGCCCGGCCGTCCTCCGCCGCCCGCCGTGCGCCCGCCGACGCGCTCAGCAGGTCGTGCGACTCGGCCCCGGGCAGGGCGTCCAGGTGCAGCGGGTGGGCGCCGTGCCGTGCGAGCAGTCCCGTGAGCCGGCGTCGGCTGGTGACCAGCACCGTGCAGGCCCCGCCACCGGGCAGCAGGAGAGCTACCTGGTCGGTGGAGGCGGCGTTGTCCAGGAGGATCAACATCCTGCGTTCCGCGACCAGGCTGCGGAACAGCGCGGCCTGGGCGTCCACGTCCGCCGGGAGCCTGTCCGGGACCGCACCCATCGCGTCGAGGAACCCGCGCACCGCCGGGGGGGGGCTTCCACCGGTGTGCCCTCGGGACCGAACCCCCGGAGGTCCAGGAACGACTGTCCGTCCGGGAGCCGGTCGAGGTGCCGGTTCGCCCACACCAGTGCCGGCCACGTCTTGCCCATGCCCCCCGTGCCCCCGATGGCCGCGACGGCCACCGTCGGCGTCCCCGGCGGGTGGTCGGCGGCAGCGGTCAGGGCGCGATCCGATTCGGCCAACTCGCGATCACGTCCGACGAACGGCTCCGGCGCGGCGGGTAGTCGGCGTGGCACGACCGATCCGACCCGTGACGGGACGGAGACGTGGACCCCGCCGTGCACCACGCCGGCCTGGACCACGGTGCCCGGGGTCCCGGACACGGCGTCGACCACGCGCGGCCCGTGGTTCCGGTCGGCGGACACGTGCCCGTCGGACCTCCCCGGATCGGGCACCTCCCCCGGGGTTCGCTGCTTCGCCGCATGCGCCACCCCAACCGCCCACACGTCCTGCCGCAACGCACAACTGCGGACAACTCCGGTACGCGACCCGACGAACACGACCGGGACGCCGCACCCGATCGCCCTCCGCGGGTGTGGTCCGGGAGGCGGTTCGTCGCCGCCCCCGACCTCGGTGGTCGTTTGTGCCCGGAGTCCATCGCCGGTCGGTCGGGTGCTGTCGCCTGCGTCGGCGTTCTCCGCCGGCTTCGTGGTGCCCGTCCCCGTAGTGGTCCTGACCTGTTCGGACCACATTCCGGTCGCACTCCTGGTCGCACTTCCGGGGGCTTTCCGCACGGGTTGCCGGTATCGGACCAGGCGGAACCGATACCGTGCCGCGAGGGCCACCGCCATCCGCGACGGCCCGGTGAGGCGGGTGCTCCGCGGCGGAACGAGGGGTCCGGTTCGGCGGCCGGCGAGCGGAGGAAGGCCGACCAGGTCGTCGTGGTGCGCTGGGCCACCGGGTCGATTCCGGTGTCCTCGAGGATCTGCCGGAGGGTGGCGGAGGCGACTCCGGTATCGAGCACGGGGAGTTCGCCGCGATGCGGTGGTAGCCCCGGGGGAGGTCCTCCCGTGCCAGGCGCAGCACCGTCTCCGGACGCACCGGCCCCGGAGCCGACGAAGCGTGACGGCCGGAAGTCGGTGCGGCAGTGTCGTAGGAGACGCCCGGTCGCCGGGAGAGAACCGCCGACGGGCACTCCCCACGGGGTTGTCCCGAGCCCTGCCCGGTCGACGACCAGCCCGCCTCCGGCCGCTCGGAGCAGGACCACGAGTTCGTCTTCACCGGTGCCGACAGCGGACTGCGTGGCCACTCTGTCGATGCGCAGGCAGCACGGTCCCCCGACCTGCGCACGAGCTGATCGGTGACAGCCGATACCAGGCCGGTCACTCGCGTGCGCCTGGACGGACTGGGTTGCGGAAAATCCCACGCCGCGTCTTCTCCGACCGCGCCCATCCTGCCCATCGGCCAGAGCGACCTGGTCAGGGCCGAGGGGCGCACGTCGTCAGCAGGGTGAAAGGCCCATCGGGCACGCGATCGGAGGGAGACGGAGTCGCTCGTTCGACGGACCCTTTCCATCGCAACCCCGCCGAGGTAATCGTCTTCTACGGGTTTCGCGGGACACGCCGGCGGGCGAGTAGGCTCCGGTGTTCAGGCAGGCCGACGGTCGGAGTGGTCGACGACGGCGTCCCAGGGCGAGTCCCCGGTGCCATGCTCCGCCGGAGTGGCTCCTTCGAGGACGGTGGCGGGGGTATGGGGACCAGCGGGGGACCGGGCGAGGCCCGGCAAGGCCGGGCCGGGACGTCGGGCATGGCCGTGGGGTCCGAGGAGTCGGGCGAGCTCGCGTCGCGGTTGGGCGATCTGGCGCGCTACCTGCAAGACCAGAAGGGCGTGGAGGACACGCTGCAGGGCATCGTCGACGCGGCGGTGGACACCGTGCCCGGCGCGCGGTACGCGGGGTTGTCGGTGGTGCGGGGCCGCGGGTCCATGAGCACGGTCGCCGCCTCCGACGACGACCTGGTCGGGAAGGTCGACCAAGCCCAGATCGACTTCGGGCAGGGACCGTGCCTGGACGCGCTCTACGACAGGAACACCGTGTCGCTGCCGGACATGGCCCAGGAACGGCGATGGCCCGAGTTCGCCACCCGTGCCGCTGAGCTGGGTGTGGGCAGCATGCTGTCGTTCCAGCTCTACATCACCAGTGACGACCTGGGGGCGCTCAACCTCTACTCCCACGACACGAACGCCTTCACCGACCAGTCCGAGCAGGTGGGCCTGCTGTTCGCCGCGCACGCGGCGGTGGCGATGGCGGATGCCCAGAAGATCGCCGGCCTGTCCCACGCGATCGACAACCGCGACCTGATCGGCCAGGCCAAAGGCATCCTGATGGAACGCCACAGGCTCACTGGCGACCAGGCGTTCAACGTCCTCGTCCGGGCCAGCCAGCAGACCAACACCAAACTCGTCCACGTCGCCGCGTACCTGGTGGGCAGCGGCGAGTTGATCACCGAGCCGCGGCGTTGAAGCAACGCCGACCCCGACCGGGTGAGCGGCTCGTTTCCGCAGGGCCCCCCGGGGAACCCGGCGTGCGGGTCGCGTCTCCCTGTTAGACGACCGCTGAACGGGGTAGTCCCGCACAGGCGCCCACCGCGCCGCGGGGTGGTGGGCGCTCAGGCCTCCGGGTTTCAGACCGCGTGATCCGGAGGCCGCCTCGCCGATCCGGTCGGGTCAGCGCTCGCCGCGGCGATCACCCGCTGCGCGACCAGGCGCAGCTTGACGTTCTCGTGCTGGGACCGCTGCACCAGCGTGGCGTAGGCGGCGTCGGCTGTGATGCCGCGGGTGGCCATCAGGATGCCCTTGGCCTGCTCGATGACGCCACGTCCGGCCAGTGCCCCTGTGAGCTGCTCGACGGTCCGGTCACTGTGCAGGCGCCGCAGAACGCCGCGCAGCACCCCCTGGGCCGCGGCGACGTAGAGGACCAGGAGGTGTTCGTCCAGGTCGTCGAAGACCTCGGGCGCGCGGCTGAAGCAGTTGACCGACCCGACCCTGTCCGGGGCGACCACCAGCGGAGCCGAGAGCACGCTGCCCACGCCCGCGTCGCGCGCGGCGCCGGCGAAGGCCGGCCACACGGGGCCGGCGTCGGCGACGGCGATGTGCACCGCCTCCCCGCGACGGGCGGCGTGAAGGCAGGGGCCGTCGTCGGCGGCGTACTGCTCCAGGTCCAGGGCCAGTAGGGCTCGCTCGGTGATCGCGACGGTCCGCGGGCTGGTACCGGTCAGCAGGGTCACCGAGACGACGTCGGCGTGGGGGACCGCCCGGACGGCCTGGTGGCACAGGTGCCGGATCACCTCGTCGAGGTCGGCGGCCTGGTCGGCGGCGTCCACGAGCGCGGTCACCGCCCCGGTCACGTCCGTCAACGCCACCGACTCCCCGGTCGTGGGCCGTGCGGGGCGCGATGCCGTTGCGCTGTGCCGTTGTCGCCGCATGCCCCGTGTCCTCCACCCGCGTCCGCGTACCTACTGCCTGCTCACGCGGGTGCCCTGGCCGGTCGGGGTCCACACCTGTGGCGGATGCCGGCCCGTGGGCGCGGCGCAGGACGCCGTGCCCGATTCGGTCAAGGCGGCTGCCCCGGCGCTCGCCCCGATCCGCGTCTGTCGTGCACTGACCTTTCCTGCTCGATCTCCTACCGGTCGATCTCCTGCGATTGATCCTCCGTGCCGGCACAGTGGATGTCGTGGCAGGTGAGCCGGATCGTGAACAACGGGAAATCGACGCCGAGGTTGCTGTGTCCGCAGCGGACGAGCACCAGCCCGGAATGCCACGACCTCGGTCTTCGTGGCACGGTGAAGCCATCGAGCGCGAGTACGACCACAAGGCGCGTGCGCGGACGATGAGCCCCGCGGAGCGTGAGTGGTTGGCCGATGAGCGCGACGCGGTGGCCGAAGATCGTGACCGCCTGGCCGACGAGCGTGACTGGAGGGCGCTCGAGCGCGACCAAATGGCGGACGAGCGTGATCGGCTGGCGGACGAGCGTGATCGGCTGGCGGATCAACGGGAAATCGACGCCGAGACCAAGCGGAGCCACGAGTAGGAGCCGGTTCCACGTAGCTGCTCGGGCGACTTGTTCACCCAGGCCAGTACGGCGACCAGGACGCGAAGGTGCAGTAGTCGGCGGCGCGGCGTCGTAGCGGATGGACAGCTGCCAGTGGTCGACCAGCCCCGTGAGGGTGGGTTCGCGACCCGGCGGTGACGGCCGAGTCACCATGAGGACTCGATGCCTTACGGGTGCTGCGCGTGACGGCACCCCGGTCGCGTCGCCACCGGCGGAGGTGGCCGCCGTCGTGAGTCTCGTCCGAGTGGCGGGCCCGATGCGGTGCGGGCCACCACGTCAGCGGATGCGCGGAACCGCTCGGAGCACGGGTTTGAGCGCCTGGTCGTCGCGCAGGTTCGCCGAGCAGACGCGGACCCGGAGCGGTAATCCGGCCCAGTCGGTACCGGCATGGGTCTTCTCCCCGAGCTCGCCGCGGCCGACCGGGTTCGGACCGGTCATGTCGCCACCTCCTGCGCCGGACCGAGGCGACATCCGAGGTCGCCGCGACCGGTCCACCTCGCCTCGCGCTCCGAGTTCACCCGACACAGCCGGGCCGCCGTGGGGTCGAACGGCGCTGGTGACGCTCGACCTCGGTGATCCGGACCAGGGTGCACCGGTGTGCAGGGCGTGAAGAGCGGTCACCGTGCGGGCATGGGTGACCACAGGCGGATCGACATCTCGTGCGTGCGGAGCGTCCATATCCGCTGCCCGAACACGGGTGATCGTCGAGTGGATGGAGTGGTCGATGGCCTGGGTGGACGTGGAGTCGGATCAGCGTCGGGGACATTCGTGGACCCGGCGTTGGGGCAGACGACGTTGGGGGAGTGGGTGCCGGTGTGGCGTGAAGCGCATGATGTGCGGCCGTCGACGGCGGCGAAGTACGAGTCGCACCTGCGCAACCACGTGCTGCCGAGGTTCGGTGATGTCGCGTTGCGGGAGATCTCGCGGATGACGGTGAAGGGTTGGGTCAAGCAGGTGCGCCGGTCGTGCCCCACGCACGGTGCTCGACGCGGTGACCGTGCTGTCGATGCTCCTGGGCGAGGCGGTCGATGAGGGGTTGATCGGGGCGAACCCGTGCCGCCGTCTCCGGCTCGACGATGGCGAGGCGGATGAGCGTCCTCGTGCTTCGGCGTGGCAGGTGCGGGACATGGTCCGGCGGTGTTCGGGTGGGGACGCGGTGTTGGTGGTCACGGCGGCGTACACGGGGCTGCGCTGGGGCGAGCCGGCCGGTCTGGGGTGGGAACGGGTCGACCTGGCCCGCGGCACGATCACGGTGGATGCGAAGAAGGGCGCGTTGCACGAGGTCGACGGCCGCCTGGTGCTCGGCCCGCCCAAGACGAAGGTCAGCGCGCGGACGGTGCACCTGCCGCCGTTCCTGGTGGACCGGCTGACCTTCCACCGCTCGGAGCGGGACCACGAGTTCGTCCTCACCGGTGCGACCGGCGGTCTGCACCGCCGGTCGAACTTCCGGCACCGGGTCTGGCTGCCGCTGGTCGAGGGCGATCCGGTGAGGTGCTGGGCACCGATCCTCCCCGGAATGCACTTCCATGACCTACGTCACACGCACAAGACGTGGCTGATCGAGGACGGCGTTCCGGAAGTCGTCCAGTACAAGCGGCCGGGCCACCGGTATCGAGGGGTGCAGGGCATCTACTCGCATGTGACGCACGTCATGGTCAACGGGATGCCGGACGGTCTCCAGGCCCGCTGGGAGCGGTCCGTGGCCGTTGTGGGAGCGGGAACGGCTGCCACATACGGTGGGGGAGCGGTGACCGCATACGGTGAAGATGATCACATCAAGATCGTTTGCTCCCATTTTGCTCCCACCGACGCAGAACGGCCGGTTGATGTAGATCATCAACCGGCCGTCTGACCTGCGTATATCGATGGTGGACGATACAGGGATTGAACCTGTGACCCCTACCGTGTCAAGGTAGTGCTCTCCCGCTGAGCTAATCGTCCGAGGCGGAGACGGGAATCGAACCCGTGTACAGGGCTTTGCAGGCCCTTGCCTAAGCCACTCGGCCACTCCGCCAGCGATTCCCGAATACTAGCACCCGGGAGTCTGGCCTGAGCCCAAGGGGCCCTCTGCCGAGCGGATGACGAGACTCGAACTCGCGACCCTCACCTTGGCAAGGTGATGCGCTACCAACTGCGCTACATCCGCATGCTCCGAAGGATTCTTGGGACTTTACCCTTTTGGGGCTTGCCGTCCCGGTCTTCCTCGGTGCGAGAGGAACTTTATTACATGCCCCGCCGCGGAATCAAATCGGGGGGTGCCAGACCCCCTGGCGGGCCCGCTACCTGCGCTTCTACGTCAGATCGGTCGAGATCAGGTGGGTCAGTGCCTCGTCCACGTCGACCCACAGGTGTTCGTTGCCGGGCACGACCACGTCATAGGTGCGGTCGAGGAAGTCGGCCAGCTCCTGCGCGGACGCCTCGAACATGGCGTGGCCGGACGGGGAACTCAGTTCGATCACCACGACCTCGGGGTCGTCGGCCGCCGGGCGGATCCGGACGTCACCGTCCCCGGCGTCGGCGATCAGGCCGTCGGCCAGGAGGTCGCGGGCGTAAACCCACTCCACCCACCCGGCTCGGCCCGTGCGGAACGCGGCCACCACCGCGTACGGGTCCTTCGTGTCGTAGCGGAGTTCGACCTGGACCGGCACGGCCGGAGTCCTCGGTGCCAGGAGGTCGAACACGGCTGTTGAACGGAGTGTCACGTGGTCATTGCGCATCGTCGTTACCCTCTTCTCCCTTCCCGGCCAATGGAACGACCGAGCTCTCTACTTGTGACGTGTATGTGGCGAGGAACGCTCGACTCCTGAAGGTTTATCACCCGTTCGGGTCTACACCGTTCCGCTGGGCGACCACCTCGATGCGTTCCGTGTCCGGTCCGATCCCACCGGGCCCATCTTGCTGGGTTTAACCTGAACCCGGTACCGGCTGTTGCGCGAATGTTGGACGTGAGGACCTCTCTGGTGGCTGACGCACCCGCCCCGGCGCCACGCCGCGAACCCGACCGACCGCCTCCCGACGCGGAGCTCGTCGAACGGGTCTCGGCAGGCGACCGCGCGGCGTTCGGTGAACTCTACGACCGCTACGCCAAACCAGCGTACTCACTGGCCAGGCGCATCTGCGTCGACCCCGGCCTGGCCGAGGACGTCGTCCAGGAGGCGTTCCTCGCCCTGTGGCGCAACCCCTCCGGCTACGACCGCGCGCGCGGCGGCTTCGGCACCTGGCTGATGACCGTCGTGCACCACCGCGCGGTGGACGCCGTGCGCAGGGAGAACACGCAGCGCAAGCGGAACGTGCCGCTCACCGACGAGGTGTCCGAGCACAACGTCCCGTCCTCCGCCGGAGCCGACCAGGACGCCCTGACGGGCGTCGTCGGTGCCGAGGTGCGCGAGGCGTTGCAGCGGCTTCCCGAGGACCAGCGGCAGGTCATCGCGCTGGCCTACCTCGGCGGCTACACGCAGATAGAGGTCGCGGCACTCACCGGCATCCCCCTGGGCACGGTGAAATCGCGCACGTTCGCGGCCATCAGGAGGCTGCGGACGACGTTGCACGCGGTGTGGGCAGGGGAGACCGGCGGCGACACGCCGGGCAGGACGACGGGAGCACGACGGTGACCGGGGAGCAGAGGGACGACCGGTGCCCCCAGGAGGAGCTCGCGGTCGGGTTCGCGATGCACGCGCTCGAACCGGACGAGGAGGCGCGACTGCGCGCCCACCTGCCGGAGTGCGCCCGCTGCCGGGAAACCGTCCGCTCGGCCGAGGAGGTGACCGCCGCCCTGGGCTCGTCGGTCCGCCAGTACGACCCGCCGGACCGCCTGCGCACCAGGCTGATGGCCGCCATCGAGGACGCCCCCCAGGAGCAGGTGCGCCGGGCCCCCGTCCACCGGGTCGCGCAGCAGGTCGTCGAACCCGTTCCGCTGGAGCCGCGTCGACACCGGCGTGCCGGGTGGGCCCGCAAGGCGCTCGCCGCCGCGGCCGTCCTCGTGGCGGTGGTCGGGATCGGCGTCGTCGGGGTGCGGCTCAACCAGCTCGGCGACCAGGTGGCGGCCCAGGAAGCGCGCGCCGACCGGCTGGAGCGGGCCCTGGACCTGGCCGCCGACCCGTCGGCGAACCGGGCCGTGCTGCGCACGCCGTCCGGTGAAGCGGTGGCGGTCCTCGTGTCGACCGAGGACTCGGCCGCCCTGATGCCGATGCACCTGACGTCCAACGACACGACGAACCAGGTCTACGTGGTGTGGGGGGCCAGCACGCCGGCCCCTGTGGCGTTGGCCACGTTCGACCTCGGCGGCGACACCTCGGACGTGCAGGTGCTGGCGTGGTCACCGGACGCGCACAAGCACAGCCTCTTCGCGCTCTCCCTGGAACAGGGGCGCTCGATGCCCCCGGAGCCGAGCGACGTCCTGGCGTCCGGCCAGGTCGGGCCCGCGTGAGGCGTGCCATGGGCGATGATGTGCGCATGACCACGGAACAGCGCGAGAACACCCCAGAGGAAGCGGGGCGCCGCCACCGGTTCCGCCGCAACCCCGCGCTGAACATGGGCTACCGCATCGGCGTGGGCGTCGTCGGAGGGCTGGTGCTGGTCGCCGGCATCGTGATGATCCCGTACCCCGGTCCGGGCTGGCTCGTCGTGTTCGCGGGACTCGCGATCCTGTCGACCGAGTTCGAGTGGGCGGGGCGCGTCCTGAAGTTCGCCAAGCGCTACTACGACGCCTGGGTCGAGTGGCTGAAGCGGCAGAACGTCCTCGTGAAGGCCCTCGTCCTGGCCGCCACCGGTCTGGTGGTCGCGGTCACGTGTTGGCTGCTCGGCGCGTTCGCCCTGGTCGGAGGCTGGTTCGGACTCGACTGGGCCTGGTTGGAGAGCCCGATTTTTGGTTCGCGGGGATGATGTTGTAAGGTATGGGCACACCGCGAGAGCGGGGGACGAAAACAGAACACGGGCGTTTAGCTCAGCGGGAGAGCGCTTCGTTCACACCGAAGAGGTCACTGGTTCGATCCCAGTATCGCCCACAGTGTGTTTGTGCAGGTCAACGGCTCGTAGACGATCTTCGTCTGCGGGCCGTTGATCGTTGCGGGGAGCAAATTGGGAGCAAAAGATCTTGAACACACTTGCTGCTCCGAAGAGGTCAGAGGGGTTTGCTCCCATTCTGCTCCCAGCGGGCCTGGAGTCCTTCGAGCATGGCGTCGATCATCGGGCGGGTGACGTGGGAGTAGACGCCCATGACGCCGCGGAACTTGTGCCCGATGCGCTTGTGCTGGAGGACCTCGGGGACGCCGTCCTCGATGAGCCAGGTCTTGTGGGTGTGGCGCAGGTCGTGGAAGTGCATGTGCGGCTTGATCGGCGGCCGGCCCGACTTCGAGTCACCTTCCACGGCGGGTAGCCAGACCCGGCGGCGGAAGTTGGATCGGCGGTGCAGGCCGCCGTCGACGCCGGTGAACACGAACCGTGCGGTCGGCTTCTCGCACCGCAGTTCGACGAGCAGTTCGGCGAGGAACTTCGGTAGATGCACGGTTCGTACGCTGACCGGTGTCTTGGGCGGGCCGAGTTCGAGCTTGCCGTGCAGCTCGTGCAGCGCGCCGTCCTTAGCGTCGATGCGGATCTCGTGCTTGTCCAGGTCCACCCTGTGCTTGCCGAAAATAGCATCCATGCAGGTCAGGCAGCGTGATGGTATTCGTTGAGGATGCCGCCCAGTCGTTGCCGTTGGCGGATGTCAAGCTGGCTGAGCGCTGCTTGGTCGGTGGTCGGTGGTGGCAGCGCGTGTAGTGGTCGGGCGTTGGCGATGCCTTGGTGAGGTCTGTGGGTGTTGTAGAACTGCTCGTAGTCGCGCAGTGCGTGGAGCAGGTGCCGTTGGTTCCAGATCAGCGTTCGGTCGAGGAGTTCTCGACGGCAGGTCCGGATCCAGCGTTCCATGATCGCGTTCATGCGCGGGATGCGGACTCCGCTGAGGACGACCTGGATGCCGGCGTCGGCGAGGACGGTGTCGAACAGGACGGGGAACTTGCCGTCGCGGTCTCGGATCAGGAACCGTGCGGTGCTGCCCGCGTCGTCGAGGTCCATGGCGAGGTTTCTGGCGGCCTGGGTGACCCAGGCCGCGGTCGGGTGCGCGGTGGCGCCGAGGATCCGGATCCTGCGGCTGGCGTGCTCGATCACCGCGAGCACGTACAGACGGGTGCCGCTCAACGTGGAGGTCTCGAAGAAGTCGCAGGCCATCAGGGCGTCGGCTTGGGAGCGGAGGAAGGCCGACCAGGTCGTCGAGGTGCGTTCAGGTGCCGGATCGATGCCGGCGTCCTTGAGGATGCCAGACGGTGGAGGCTGCGATCTTGATGCCGAGCACGAGGAGTTCGCCGTGGATGCGGCGGTACCCCCAGGCGGAGGTCTCGCGTGCCAGGCGCAGCACCAGTAGCCGGATCGAGCGGATGGTTCGTGGTCGGCCGGGCCGCTTGGGACGGGATCTGGCTGCGTGGCGGCGGGCGGGGAGGTCGCGGTGCCATCGCAGCACTGTCTCCGGACGGACCAGCAGTCGGAGCCGACGAAGGGTGTCGACGGGAAGTCGGTGCAGCAGTGCCGCGAGGAACGCTCGATCGCCGGGAGAGAACCGCGGACGGGCGTTACCCAGTTGACGTTCCAGGATCGTGATTTGGTGCCGCAGCGCCAGGATCTCCACGTCCTTGTCCCGATCGCTCATGGGCAGCAGGCGCAGCAAGGCGAACGCGTTGGTCACGCCGAGGTAGGCCAGTCGGAGCAGCACAGCCGGTCATCATGCCGCGTCGCCCGACGAGCCCGTGGAACACCAGCATCCTTGCGGGCCTTCCCGAGCCCGTGTCCTGAGTGCGCTTCTGACCTGCATGGATGGAGTTATCGGCAGGCACAACCACCACGCCGCCTGACCTGCACGGACGACATTTTCGGCAAGCACAGGGGCCGACCACGCGTGGGTCGTGGTATCGGACCTGGCGGGTGTTGGCGGTGGACGGCACGACCTTCGACGCGCCGGACACGCCGGAGAACATGGAGCGGTTCGGCCGGCCGGGTAGTGGCCGGGCGGCGGCTCGTGGGGATCGGGTGGCGTTTCCGCAGGTGCGGGTGGTGGCGGTGGCCGAGTGCGGCACTCACGCGATCACCGCGGCCACGCTGGGTTCGATCACGGTGGCGGAGGCCACGCTGGCCCGGGACCTGTTTCCCGGTCTGGGTCGGGGCGAGTTGTTGATCGCCGACCGTGGGTTCGCCGGGCTGCCGTTGTGGCGGGCGGCGTCGGCGAACGGGGCGGACCTGTTGTGGCGGGTGCGGTCCAACATCGTGCTGCCCGTGCGCGAGGAGCTGCCGGACGGGTCATACCTGTCGGAGATCGTGGCCACCGACGACCACTACCGCCGTAAGGATCCGGTGACGGTGCGGGTGGTCGAGTACACACTGGACGATCCCGCCCGTCCCGAACACGACGCGCCCTACCGGTTGATCACCACGATCCTCGACCATCACAAGGCCCCTGCACGCGAGTTGGCGGCGTTGTACTGCCAACGCTGGGAGATCGAGACCGCGCTGGACGAACTCAAGACCCACCAACGCGGCCCCGGGCAGGTGCTGCGCTCCCGCTCGCCCGACGGTGTCGAGCAGGAGGTCTGGGCGCACCTGCTGGTGCACCACGCGATCCGGTCGCTGATGCACACAGCCGCCGTCGGCGCCGGCCTGGACCCCGACCGGCTCTCGTTCATCCGCAGCCTGCGCCTGGCCCGCCGCCAGACCACCGCCCAGGCAGCCTTTTCCCCCTGACCGATTAGCCCACGCCCTACTCGACGGGGTCCACGAGATCCTGGCCCGCCTCCTGCCTCGACGGCGACGGCGCAGCAACCCCCGCGTGGTCAAGCGCAAGATGTCGAACTATAAGCTCAAACGCGCCAAGCACCGGACCTGGCCACAGCCCACCCGCCACCCCGCCGAGACAGTCCGGATCGCACCGCACTACCGCACCGTCTCCGCCAACAAGCAGCGCAAACCACTCTAAGTCACTGGTATTGCTACTAAGACAGCACGGCGAGGCTCCAGTTAGGGCATCGGATCTTGGTGACTGCTGTCCTACCGGGAGCCTCGCCCGTCCGCAGCCACCTGTTCAGCCTGTGCCGTGACCTGCATCGTCACAATTATAAGGGCACACTTACGGCAATCTACAGGCAGCCAAATTTTTTGCTCCGACAGCCCGCCTTGCTCTCGATCATATTCAGTACGGGCCTAGGAATCGTTCACCGTTGAAATGGATCATGTGTGTCGGTGCATCGGCACACCAGACTTCGGTCTCCCAAGCGATGTTTTTGAGTTCTTTGCGCATCTCGACGCGACTGGGGAAACAGGAGACAAAGACAAGGCCTGCTGTACTGCCCGCGAAGAGCGTTTGAAGCTCGCCGTGTCGCTTCGCGTCAACCGGGCCGTGATTGGATGCAGCCTCCATGAGGACGAGCCAGTTCTTGTCCGGAAGATAGACTACGAGGTCTGGCATCTTGCCGTGCTTGTCGAATGCCAGGCCGAGGTCGGCAAAAGCTTCCTTCTCGAAGCGTAGCATCTTTTTTTTGGCGTCACCGATGTAAAGCGCTTTACCGCCGGGAGTGAATCGCGGGCAGAAGTTCTCTATCATCTCGCGGAGGAGTTCATTCTGTCCGCCAGGGCTAAGCTTCAACTCCATCCCCCCGGGCCACGTCAGGGGGATCAGGTTCATCGCTCGATCTGCTGCATACGTTGCTTGTAGGCCCGGCAACTCAGCGAGATAGCCCTCGAGTTCGGCCTCGAATTGCTCTGTTCCGAATAGGCGGATCAAAGCGATAGCTCGATCGGTCAATTGATAGCACCATTTCGGGGAATTGACCGGCCTCAATGGGTTATCGGGGTTCTGTTGAATCAAATATGCCGGCTCGGCGAATTGGTGAAGCGTCCGCCTTCGAATCGTTTCCCGCGTATTTGGCTTGTAATCTTTCCCGTGGTGCTGCCGAAGGAAGTCCATTATATCGACCGTGCGCAGAATTGGGTTAGTTGCTTCGGGCCACGGCTGGCCAGGACGGAGGTTGGCCAAAGCGAGTAGAACAAGGGATGACCGTTCGTTACTGCGTTCAGCATCAAAATTGAGCGCTTTCAACAGCTGACTAGCCTGGGCCACCGAATCGCCCTGGACCTTACCCACGTCGCCGTCTCCTGCTACGTCTTGTTGCTCGATACCCAATACGACTTGCTCGACCAGTTGATCCAGCTCATGCTGTTTCGGCCACTTTTTACCCTCGAGCATTGCGCCCAGGCGTACAAGAGTTTCGTGATCTGGGTATCGCATGTTACGTAGGTCTGTGGCGTTCACCTGCGTATGTCCGCTGAACTGGCGGAAGTAGAGATCGAGCTTCTCCGAATTGAGCCATGCGGTCAGTCCTATGGCAAGAAGAGGGCTGATGCCATGATTCTGTGAATGGATGACGTTAAGGTGATTTTCGAACCCGACCATGGAAGTTGGGGAGTCTTCCGCCCGAAAAACGCAAGCTACAACGCGTCGAGCCTCTTCCTTGGAACTGAGGCGCTTGACGAGGACGTAGTAACCGCGTGGCAAAAGAAGCTTCTCTGTAGCTGCGTTATGAGCGATAGCGTTATTCTTCTTGAAATCCTGCAAAGGCCAGTTGATGCAACCCTGCTTGAAATGTTGGGGGTAAATAAGCGGTACGGTTCCGGTTTTCGGCTGCGCGTGTAGGTATTCGGTTGCGCGAAAGTCGACAACGCGACCTGTGGAGGCGCTGAGCTGAAGGTCTTGAAGGGTTACTGGCAGCTTTGCGACGAAGCTGCTGATAGTGTCATCGTCACCGTCGGTGGGAATACGGAGAAATTTCTCCGGATCACCTGGGTGTACGACTTCTTCGTAGGGTACGCTCCTTTCGTAAATAGCATCGTCGTATCCTCGACCGGTTGCGATCTTTACTTTCTCTGGCCGGTGGCCACCCGTTGCGCTAAAGATGACCGTTTCTTGCAGAACGGCAGAGTCTGCGAAGAGTGTGCCGCGCTCGTGAAAAACGCAGATTGTGTCGATCCCGACCATTCTCAGAAGTTCTTTGCGGAAGTCTCGGAAATATGTGCCGTTGCAGAAGCTTCGAGGCGTGATGGCAACGAGCTGGCCGTTTGGAGCGAGGAGTCGGCTGGCCAATGCTACAAAAGCGGCGTACAAATTGGGTACCTCAACACCCAACATCGCCAGACTGTGACGGGCGCTCGAGCTGCGTGTGAGCTTGCCGTAAGGAGGGTTCTGGATGACTACGTCGTAGCGCGTGTCGCCACTAAAAGCGGAAAGGCTGCCACCTGCATGTGCCGTTCCCCAGTTAATGAAGTCGTCGTTCACTAGATTGAATGTAAGTTCTACACCGTGATCGGAAGCGGTATTTCTGCAATCGTCGAGAGTCTCATGCAAGGTGGCAACAAGGGTTTCGTCGACCTCTACAGCCGTTACAGCGATCTTGAGGTCTGGGCGCTCACGGATGACGCGGGCGACCAACGCCGCAGTGAGTACTCCGGCACCTGCTCCCGGATCAAGGACGGAGATCGTACTGACCTGATCGAGCCGCGGTTGTGCTGCGATCAGCTCTGCAACCTTGCGTGGAGTGAAGAACTGACCGAGTTGCCTGCGGCTCGTGGCAGACAGATCAGCACTAGCTTGCCGCCTACGAGCCTCGACCCTGGCGAGTAGGCCATCAGAAGATCCTGGAACGTCGACGCTGATGGTCATCCGCAGAGCATATCCGCTTGGGGAAGGTGAGGAACGTGCGGCCTAGGTCATGTCCGGGGTCGTTGGTCGGGATGTCCGGGTTTCTAGTGGATGTTGGCCGTGGTGAATGGGCTGATCTTGAGTGGGTGATAAGGAGCGTGTGCGGTGCCAAAAGTCGGCCGCATGGCTTGACCTGCGGTTAGGCTGCTGTGGGTTCGTATTCGTTGATGAGGCCGCCGAGGACCGGTCGGTGACCCGGCCTTGCGATCGGCTGGTCCGGCAGTGGTGGGGTGAGTTGCAGTGCTTGGTGTGGTCGGCGGTGGTTGTAGTGGGCCGCGTAGCACACGGCGAACCGTTGAGGCGGCCACCCGGTGGCCGAGCTTGAGCAGCTCACCCTCGATTCTGCGGTAGCCCCAGCCCGCGTTCTCCCGGGCCATGCGTTCGATCAGCGCCACGGTGGTGTCGTCGAGCGGCGGTCGGCCGGTGCGGTTCGGGTAGGTCCGCTTCTTCGCGATCAGGCGCCGGTGCCATCGCAGGATGGTTCCCGGTGTCACCAACCTGTGCTCGCGCAGTGACCGGAGGAGTCGGCGAACCAGCGCGGCGAGCACCGCGCGATCGGCCCAGTCCAACCGCGGATCTGGGTTGGTGCGGCGCAGTACGGCGACCTCGTGCCGCAGTACCAGCAGTTCGACGTCCTTGGCCGCGGAGGACCGGCCGAGCAGGACCAGCCAGTCACTGAGCCGGACGAAGATCAGGTACAGCAGTCGTAACGCCACACCTCACGATTATGCCCGGGAGGTCCAGCGTGCGCGATCGTCGCAGCTCAGCATCCCAGTGCAGAGTTCTGACACCCCACAGGCTATAGAGGCAAGTTTGTCTGCGACCTCAAGCGACATCTGACCAGCTTGTCATACGCTCGACCAGTCAACCAGAGACCCTGGCAACCAATCATGCCGCATCTCAGCTTGACTCTGTCGGTGATCTTGGTCGCTGCTGTGTCAGCTGGCGGCTCGCCAGGAATGCAGGCGCGGGATGTCCTGCTGATCGAGGTAGTCCTGGAAGGCCGTGGATGGTCGTGCGGGCGCGCTTGTGCCGGGAGGTTGCCGGCTGAGGCGTTCGATGTTGACCGCGATGGCGGTGAGCACGTGCTGTAGGTGGGTTTTGCTCTGTCCTCGGTAGCGGCAGCGGCGCATGCCATGACCGTGGGTGAACTCGAAAATGGTCCCCTCGATGCCGGAACACACCGCGTAGCGCTTGTGCCAGGCCGGTTCCTGTCGTTCGGCGCGGTTGGGCAGCTGCAGTTCGAGCAGTTCCTTCGGAGGGAAGCCCACGCTGCGCGAGGAAGCACGGGAGGTCGTGCACTGGGTTCGGACCGGGCAGGGTTGGCACTGGCCCTTGGTGAAGCGGGCCACGATCAGCGGGGCCGCGGTCGGCGAGGATGTCGGGTAGGGGCCGTGCCAACCCTTGCTGACCTGTCCCTGCGGGCAGGTGACCTGGCGGCGGTCGAAGTCGATACGGAAGTCGTCGCGGGCGAAGCCCTCGCCCTTGCGGTGCTGGTGGGTGGGGTTTGCAGGCAGCGGTCCGACAACGGTGACCTGGTGTTCGCGTTCGGCCCGCTCCAGGTGGACCAGGGAGGTGTAGCCGCCGTCGACCAGATGCCGGTCCGGGCGTAGGCCGCGGTGTTGCAGTCTGGTGTGGATGCCGGGCAGGACTCCGGCGTCGGAGCTGGTGGCGGGCATGGTGGCCACGTCGGTGATCACGTTAGGGCTGTCGCCGGAGCAGGTCTCGGTCACGTGCGCGAGGAACCCCTGCCAGCGGGTGACCTGCCCACGACGCGCGTAGCGCACCGTCGGGTCGTGGGGCGAGACGATCCGAAGCGCAGACGGCGGCAGACCGCTGCCCTGCTCGTCCTCACGCCATCGCAGGCGGCCCGTGGTGTCCACGTAGTAGTTCTGCACCAGCACCTGCCGCAGAGCCTGGACCTGGAAGACGTCCAGCAGACCGGGATGGTTACGGCTGAGGTGTTCGAGCAGGCGGTGGGCGTCCGCCCCGGTGGCGTTGATCCTGGTCTTGGGCCGGGTCGGGTTCTTGCCCAAGCGCACGGGGCGGCCGTAGCGGCGGCCCCAGTCTTCCTCGACCAGGCCGTGCAGCGCGTGGTCGGCGACGCGGGCGAGTTCCTCCAGGGCCGCACGCACCGCCTCTGTCACCAATTCGAGGCGGGTCAGGTCGCGCACGGCGGCCAGGACGTGGGTGGAGTCGGTGCGTTGGGTGGTGCGTTCGCGGACCAGTCCGACGTCTTTCAGACGGGCCAGGGCGACATCCAGCAGGTGGTCCGCCCGGCCGGCCCGCAGGAGGCGGTCGCGGAAGTCGCCGAGCACGCTGTGGTGGAAGCCGGGGTCGTCGAGTTCGAGGCCGAGGGCGTACTTGAAGTCGATGCGGCAGCGCACGGCCTCGGCGGCACCGCGGTCGGACAGGCCCAGCAGGAACTGCAGCACGCTCACCGTGGCCAACTGGGCAGGGGAGAGCCCGGGACGTCCGTTACGCGAGTAGCAGTCGGCGAAGTCCTCGTCCCTCCACAGGCCGTCGAGGTGGTCACGCACCCACATCGCCGTCGTACCACCGGGATTGCTGGCTCGCGCCATCCGCGCGGTGAGCTCCGGAACCTCCACCGCAAACCTGGGACCGACCGGTAACGACATCTGACCCCCTCAGGGAGCATTGCGACTTCACCGACTCCCTGAAGCCTCGCTGTTACCTACCGGTCACCCCCCACGACACACCGACCGTTCCAAGATCACCGACAGAGTCAAGCTCAGACCGAGCATCGCTTGGCTGGGGCATCCGCATGTAAGGGCTCTGCGCCATCCCGTCGACCTGGCGTAGCCCTATCACGCCCGTTAAGGAGCTGCGGCATGCCACGTAGCTGAGTCGGACGGTGCCAAGCTCGCAGGCCCTCGACGGGAGTGATAGCCCTCGTAGAGGTCGACGGGATGGGGGTCTGTCAAACGAGCGGCTTTGACCCGTAGTCGGTGGTGACGCTGGGTATCTGTCAGGGTAGGAGGATGCGGTGGCGGAGGAGGTCGAATCCGGCGCGTCCGTGCATCTGTCTCATGATCCTTTTGGTGCGGGTGTTGCCGCCTTCGGTGCGGCCGTTGTGGTAGGGCAGGGTGAGGGCGGCGTCCACAGCGGACCGGTCGATCTCCAGACCGTTGGTGAGACTGCGCAAGTACGGTAAGTCGGCGGCGCGGGCCTGCGCGATCCACTCGGTGAGTTTCGCGTCGTTGCCCGCGGCGGGTGTCAGCAGGGCGGCGAAGCCGCGCACCAGGCTGACGAGTGCGGTCATCTCCGGGCAGGCCGCGGTAATCTTTCCAACAACTCCGTGTCCTTCGGGCGCAGGTTGTCGGGTTTGGTGAGCAGGAGGCTGCTCGCGTGGCGGGAGGTGGTGACGGGGCGCTCGCCTTCGGCGCGACCCTGGTTGAGATAGCGAACCAGCAGGTTGGCACTGCCGGTGTAACCCGACTCGCGGATCTCCGCGAGCAGGCGGGTGACCGGGACCGCGGGATCGGCCGCGCGGCGGGCGCGCAGATGCTCGCGGTAGGGGTCGACCAGCGTCGGGCGGTAGGTCGGGCGATGCGCGTGGTGTGCGGTTCGGGCATGCGGGCGTAGCGTTTGACGGTGTTCAGGGCCACGCCCAGGCGCCGTGCGCAGTCGAGCAGGCCGACCCCTTGATCGAGCAGCTCGTGGACCTTGTTCCAGCGCTCGCGGACGGTCAGCTCGTGCACCCCGCCGGGGCGGGACGGGTTGACCGTGGCCCAACATCCGGCGTGCGCGCGGACCTCGACCAGGACCTTGTCGCAGAGATTTCGCCACAGGTGCCATCGGTCGCTGACCTGCACCGCGTCGGGCAGGGCACGTCGGACGGCCTCGGCGTAGGTGGCCGAGCCGTCGCGGCACACGACCTCGACACCGGGATGCCCGCGCAGCCACGATTCCAGGGTGGCCGCGTCGCGGCCGGGCAGGACCGCGACACGTCGACCGGTCTCGGCGTCGACGACGATCGTGGCATAGCGGCGCCGCCGACGCAGGGCGAAGTCGTCCACGCCGATCACCCGCGGAACCGTCAACCCGGGCAGCGGCAGGCGCCATAGGTGGCGCATCGCCGTGCTGCGGGAGGCGGGCATGGCGAGAAGGTCGATCAGGCGCGCGGCCGCCCTACCGCACAACTCCCGCGCCACCTGGGATATCTGCCGCACGAGCCGCACCGTGCGACGCTGATGGCGCTCCACCAGGCCGGGAACCTGCTCTCGAAACGTCTGCCGCGGGCAACCCCGAGCCGCGTAGACCAGCCGCCGGGCACGCAGGTGCACGACGACCCGACGGCCGTCGACCGGCACGTCCTTGAGCGTCCGATGGTGATACAGATCTTGAAAGACCAGGGTTGATCGTGTGGTTCTCGGCGTGTCCTGAGGGGTTGTGATCGATGGGTGGTCTACGCAGGGGTGATGAGGTACGCGGATGGTGGTGGTCTGTCCGAGCGGGGCAGGGCCAAACGCGAGCAGGTCCGGTTACAGGCGGCGGAGTGGTTCGCCCAGGACGTGGCGGCTGCGGAGATCGCCCGTCGGCTGAGGGTGTCGACCAACGCGGTCTACACGTGGCGGCGTCGATGGCGTGTCGGAGGCGAGGCCGGGTTGGCGTCGAAAGGGCCGGGCGGGTCGTCGTGCCGGCTGGACCAGCGGCGATTGGACCGGCTGGCCGAAGCCTTGGAGCGCGGTCCCGCCGCATACGGGTTCGGTGAGGACCAGCGCTGGACCCTGGCGCGGGTTTCCGATCTGATCGCCCGGCTGTTCCGCACCCGCTACACGCTGCGCGGGGTGTCCTATCTGTTGCACCGCATGGGTTTCTCCCCGCAGGTGCCCGCCCACCGGGCGATCGGGCGCGACGAGGAGGCGATCGCCACCTGGCGGAAGGAGGCATGGCCGGCGGGAAAACGGTAGCGGCGCGGCGGGGCGCCTGGGTGTGCTTCGAGGATGAGGCCGGTCAGACGTTGCGCCCGCCGAAGAGCCGGACCTGGGGTCGACGCGGACGGACTCCGATCGTGGCGGTGTCGGGCAAGGGCTCGGGCCGGGTCTCGATCGCCGGACTGGTCTGCGTCCGACCCGGGCACCGGTCCCGGTTGATCTACCGCACGGTGGTCCACCGCGGCCGCAAGGGTGAACGGCGCAGCTTCGCCGAGACCGACTACGCCGCCCTGCTCGACGCCGCCCACCAACAGCTCGACGGCCCCATCGTGCTCATCTGGGACAATTTGAACACCCACACCAGCCACGCGATGCGCGCCCTGGTCGCGGCCCGGGACTGGCTGCACGTCATCCGATTACCGCCCTACGCCCCCGAACTCAACCCGACCGAGCACGTCTGGTCACACCTCAAGCGCGGCCTGGGAAATCTCGTCGTCCACGGCGTCGACCACCTGGTCTCCATCGTGAAGAACCGACTCAAGCGGATGCAGTACCGGCCCGAGCTGATCGACGCCTTCTTCGCCCACACCGGGCTGGACCTCGAGCTCGAACCGCCGTAATGCCAGCTTTTCAAGATCTGTACTGCTGCAGCGCTGGTGGAGATCATGGTCGGACAAGCCCCCACCCGATGACCTGCAGCAACTACTCGACACCCTCGCATAAGGACAGGGCGTCAACCTCTACATACCTCCATGAAGTTAACAAACTACCGGTAGCCCTCGACCCGACCGGCCTCCAACGCGGCCACCACCCGCAACCGCAGCACCTCACGCTCCGCAGGCGACAACCGATGCGCACCCCCGACCTCGATCACGATCGATCAACCTACCGGAAGGCGATCACTTTCGGCTCAAATAAGCGCTGTGCGTACCGAAAATATCGTTCGTACTGGTCAGGTGGCTTGGCGGTGCGTGAGGGACCGGTTCCCGATCGGGATTCGTTGCGCCACCTGGGTTCGCTGGCACCGCGGCAACTTCCTGACCAGGGAGAGATCGACACACTCGTCGAAAAGATCCTCGATGTGGTATACACGTCTGAGTGAACAACATCCGCGTTGGAGTTTGTGAGGTGCTGGTGTTCCTCCCGGCGCTCGACATGGGCGCAGGACGTACATTCGACGCTACCTCGACGATCATTGCGGCTGTCAAAGCCGCAGGCCTGGGCAGGCACCCATGAACTTCGTGACAGGGGGTGTGCCTGATGCGTTCATTCAACAGGCGATCGAAATCCGAAAAGATCGAGATCGGCGCTACCGAAACATCTACAAGGAAGAAGTCAGTGATCTCAGATGGGTGGGTGAAATCGGCGAGATTTGCTTCGATAAATGGTTGAAAATTAACACCACTCTGCCCGTGAAGTGGATCACGGAGGATGTCGCAGGGAGTGCCGACTTTCTCATCGGTGACACTTCTGTAGGAATGAAGACTGTAAAGAGAAAAGGTCCTGTCGGACCTGGGTTCACTGCGCAGATTACGGCCAGGCATGCCGAGGAGCCGGTCGACCACTTCTTCTTTGCTTCTTACATATATCCAAGGAAGGAACTGCAACTTCTGGGCGGAATAACCAGGGCAGACTTCCTCGGGGCGGCCATATACCATGGTGCGGGATCAAGAGTCCATTCGCATTACACAGTGCGAAAGGGGCATGAGATTTACAATATTGAGATAGAAGAATTGACCCCCCCTTTGAAATGGATTTCTTCCTTGGGGTAAGTTTAGTGCATTGCATATTTTGATACGATGGTGGCACTTGTCAGCCGAACTGTAGGGCAGAGCTGGGGACCAAATTGGTCCCCAGCTCTGCCCCGTATTCGCGAGTAAGGCGGTGTCATGCTGCCGAGATGGCGATAGGTGCCGCTCTGACCTGGGATGATGACGTTTGCGACGACGTAATCAGTCCCGGGAGAGGCAGGGTGGCGTCAAAGTCCTGTTTCAGGATGTCAGGAGCAGTTCGACGGGTCGGTTGAAGTCGCGTGCGTGGTGTCGTAGGGCGGCGGCGATGTTGGTGTGACCGGTCAGTCGGAGTAGGCCGATGGCGGTGTTGCGCAGGGTGGCCATGACTTGTGGGGCGGAGCCGGTGTGGATCCGGCTGCAGTCCTCGTCGAAGTCGACGTCGCGGATCCAGTGCAAGCGGTTCTCGATCGTCCAGTGAAGTGATCTCAACGAGTTTCAGGTGAGTCGTCCGTGTTCGAAGTGGGTGAGTACGAGGGCGGCTTTGACGATGTCGCCGATTTTATTGAGCCGAAAGTGTTCGATTGCCTACATGTCGGCGTAGCGGACGTGCGGGGCTGTGCTTGCCGAAAATGTCGTCCGTGCAGGTCAGGCGGCATGATGGTATTCGTTGAGGATGCCGCCGAGTCGTTGCCGTCGGCGGATGTCGAGTCGGGTGACCGCTGCTTGATCGGTAAGGGCTGGCGGCAGCGTGCGTAGTGGTCGGGCGTTGTGGATGCCTTGGTGGGGTCGGTGGGTGTTGTGGAAGCGCTCGTACTCGCGCAGGGCATGCAGCAGGTGCTGCCGGTTCCAGATGAGAGTGCGGTCGAGGAGTTCGCGGCGGCAGCTGTGGATCCAGCGTTCCATGATCGCGTTCATGCGCGGGATGCGGACTCCGCTGAGGACGACCTGGGTGCCGGCGTCGGCGAGGACGGCGTCGAATGGTGCCGGGTACTTCCCGTCGCGGTCGCGGATCAGGAACCGCGTGTGTCGGCCCTCGTCGTCGAGGTCCATGGCGAGGTTTCTGGCGGCTTGGGTGACCCAGGATGTGGTGGGGTGTGCGGTGGCGCCGAGGACTCGGATCCTGCGGCTGGTGTGCTCGATGACCGCGAGCACGTGGAGGCGGGTGCCGTTCAGGGTGGTGGTCTCGAAGAAGTCGCAGGCCGGTAGTGCGTCGGCTTGTGAGCGGAGGAAGGCCGGCCGGGTCGTCGTGGTGCGTTCGGGTGTCGGTTCGATCCCGGCGTCCTTGAGGATCTGCCAGACGGTGGACGCGGCGATCTTGATGCCGAGGACGAGGAGTTCGCCGTGGATGCGTCGGTAGCCCCAGGTGGGGTTCTCGCGTGCCGGGCGCAGCACCAGGAGGCGGATCGAGCGGATGGTTCGTGGTCGGCCGGGCTGCTTGGG
>NZ_NSDM01000029.1 GCF_030852425.1 Saccharothrix longispora | reverse complement strand
TTGGGGCACCAGGTGTTGCCCGTCCACCGGTGTCCGACCAGCCCGCCGGGGGCACCGGCTCACCACTTGACCGCCAGCCCGGCCAGCGCCGTGACGGGTTCCGCCACCGGCGACGCCTGGGAGGGGAACAGGCCCGGCGCCCACCGGTACGGCAGCGCGGCGACACCCGGCTTGACGAGGCAGAGGCCCGTGAGCATGGCGGTCACGTCGGCGTGACCGCGCGGGTGCGCCGAACCGCCCAGCCCGGCGACGAGGCGCGCGACCCGACCGGTGCGGCGAGCGCCTGTCCCACGCCGAGCAGGGACAGTCCGACGCCTGCCGTGCCGACCGCGCTCGCGCTGAGGAACGTCCGTCGTCGCATGGTCGTGGATGACTTCTCGAATGCAGGGGGCGTGGGGTCGGGACGGGGTGGGACCCGCTGCGGCGGCAGCGCGCCGGGCGGCCGGCCACCTCCGTCCCGACCCGATGGGGCAGGGAGGTCAGCCGGTTGCCACCGCGAGGTCGAGGTGGTCGATGTTGGGCAGGCCGTCCGCGGTGGTGGGTTCGAGTCGGATGGTGTTGCCGCCGGTGTTCAGGGAGGCGATGAGGGTCTTGGTGGTCCACGTCGTCCACGCGCCGGTGGGCTCGAACGTGACCGTCCCGACCACTGACCCGTTGACCACGAGGTTCGCCGGTCGCGAGGTGCCGCTGCTGTGGCCGTTGGCGAACCGCACGCCCAAGCTCGCCGTGCCCGCCTGCGTCGCGTTGACGGTGAACTGAGCGTAGGCGCCCACGGCCGCGTTGCCGTTGCAGAACCCGGTGCCGGTGAACCCGGCCTGGTTGGATTCGACAGTGCCCTGGCACACAGCCGGCGAGGTCTCCGCCTCGTAGCGCTGCCCCACGGGCGTTCCCCCGTCGGTCCTGACGAGGCCGAGCTGGTCGACCGCGAGGTAGCCGTTGCCGCTCGCCGCCCGGATGGTGACGGTGGCGGTGCCGGCGGTCAGGGGGATGTTCGCGAGTTCCCGACGGGTCCAGCCGCTGGAGGCGGGGATGTCGAGCGTGCGCGAGGCGCCGGCGGCGTCGGTAACCGTCATCTGCGCGGCGCTGAGCGAACCGGAGGTCTTGGCGTGCAGGGACACCCTGTAGTTCCCGGCCGGCACGGTGATCCGCTGCCGCGCGCCCCCGGAGAAGGCCTGCCCTGCGCCGACCTGCAACGCGAAGCGGGACCCGTTCGCACCGGCGACGTTGGTCACGAACGAGGTCGGCCCCGACTCGCGGAAGTTGGTCCAGCCGGTCAGCGTGGAGGTGGTGATGCGATCGGCCTGGAAGTCGGGGTTGAGGATGAAGTTGTTGTCGGGCCCGACCCGCCACTCACCGGTCGTGGCGTTGAACTGCCACTGGCTGACCGAGTGGAACCGGGGCCGCGCGCCGGTCTTCGTGATCGGTACCCACTGGTTGTAGCCGATGCCGTTCCAGGCGAAGTCGGCCCAGCGGTCGCCCGCGTAGATCACCGTGTTCTGCCTGGTGCCCTTGACGGTGACGAAGAACCCGGTCTGGGTGACGTGGCTGTAGTCCATCTCGGTACCGGGAAGAACGAACTCACTCGAGTAGGCACCCTGGATGTTGCCGCTGGTCGACTCGTTGACGTAGTTGACAGAGGTGTTCCAGCCGTGCAGGGCCGACGCCGCGTGGTAGTACTTGCCGTCGAGCTTGAACATGGCGTTGCCCTCGCGGCCGTCGCCGCGGCGGATCTCCACACCCGGCTCGATCCGCAGCGAGTCGGACTCCCGGAACTTGGCCACGAAACCGCGGGAACGCCCTTCGCGGTTGGAGAAGACCAGGTAGTCCTTGCCGTCGTCGTCGGTGAAGACGGTCTGGTCACCGGTGCCGGTCGTCGGCGAGTTCACGATCTGGCCCTGGAAGTAGCCGTGGGTGAAGTTGGCGGTGGGGGTGTTGCCCTGCAGGAACAGCACCCCGTGCGCGCCTCCGACATAGGCCTGGGTGGCGAGCACGTACTTGCCGGTGTTCTCGTTGTACGACACCCCGAGCCGCCCGAGCCACCCCGTCGAAGCGAGGGTGTTGCCGTTGTGGATCGCGGTCGAGCGCGTCGCAACCCGGTTCTCGAACTTCCAGTTCACCAGGTCCCGCGACGAGTACACCGGAATCGACACGACCGAGACTTCGCCGTCGTACTTGCGCGTCGGGTTGGCCCGGTAGCTCTCGGCGCCGCGGTAGTGCACGCCGTACCAGTAGTAGGTGTCGCCGAACTTGAAGACCCCACCGCCCTGCGAGTAGATGGGATTGCCGCTGGTGTCGTTCCAGAACGTGTTGTTGGTGATGGTCTGGAACGTGCCCTCGTCCGCGGCCTCCAGCTCGGCGGCCGCGTCGACCAGCGCCGTCTTCGCCGCGGCGGCCTCCGTCTCGCTCGCCGAAGGGTTCTTCGCGATGTCGTCGGCCGCGGTCAGCGCCTTGGCGAAGGACTTCCAGGACTCGGTGGTGTACTTGGCCGGAACACGTGTCCGGTAGTCGGCGACCGTCTTCTGGAGACCGTGCGGGTCGGCCGCGACGTCCTCGACGGCCTGGGCTTCCTCGGTGCCCGAGGTGGCTGCGGCTGCCGGGGCGTTGTGGGTGACGGGCTGCGCCGCCGTCGCCGAGTGCGGTGTCAGCACCGTTGCGAACAGCAATGCGGCTGCGGTCAGCACGCGCCGTTTCACCGGCGTGCGTTGCGATCTGGTCATCTTGGCGCCTTTCACAGGGTGAGGTGATCGATGTTGGGCAGGCCGTCGGCGGTGGTCGGTTCCAGTCGAACGGTGTTGCTCCCGGCGTTCGAAGAGGCGGTGGAGGTCTTGGTGGTCCAGGCCGTCCAGGTACCGGTGTGCTCGAACGAGACCGTTCCGGACACGGACCCGTTGACCACGAGGTTCGCCGGTCGCGGCGTCCCGCTGCTGTGGCCGTTGGCGAAGCGGATCGCGAGGTCGTCGTACCGGCTGTCGATGTCGTGACGGTGAACTGGGCGTACGCGCCCACGGCGGCGGTGCCGTTGCAGAACCCGGTGCCGGAGAAGCCCGCCTGGTTCGAGATGGGGAGCCCGGCCGGAACGCAGGTTTCGCAGGGAGGTCGTGTGTCAGTGCTCGCCGCTTCACCGCGGTCGACGCGGCGATGTTGTCGGTGTGAACCGCCCGACGGTCATCGCACTTCCGCGCGGAGAGGCGAGGCGCGCTCGGCGGCCTGATGCGATGGCGGTTCAGACGGGGAGCCGGTCGAACCGGATCTGCCGGGCACGGAACCGTGGGTGCTTTGCGGCACAGGCGAAGTCGACGTGCCGGCCGGTGGAACCGGTCACCGGGGTGACGCTCGCCGACCGCGCAGCCGCACCGCACTGTCGACGAGGACTTCCGATCGTTCAAGCGGCCCGGCTCGACCGCCCGTCGGTCAGCCGACCACCCACTGCTGGTTGGTCTGACCGTTGCAGGTCCACTGCCGGACCTCGGCACCCGGCGTGGTGACGAAGTCGTAGTCGTCCAGGCAGAGGCCGCTGTGGCGGTTGCGGATGCGGACGCGGGGGGTGGACCCCCCGGTCTCCCCCGAAGGGCCGGCGAGGACCGTGGAGGTGGAGATCGGGACGCCGAGGTCGGGGGTTCCGTCGGCGTTCCAGGAGATCTTCTGCACCCGGGTGGTGCGGGTGGTGCCGCAGCCCTGGGAGGCCGAGGAGTTGGCGTGGTAGGCGATCCAGGTCTCGGTGCCGTCCGGTGAGGTGAAGAACGAGTGGTGGCCGGGACCGTAGACGCCCGCGGCGTTGTTGCGCTGGAAGATCGGGTTGGCGTGCTTCGTCCACGAGCTCCGCGTCAGCGGGTCACCACCGCGGTACTCCAGCATGCCCAGCTTGTAGTCCGCCGTGCCGCAGTAGCTGGCCGAGTAGGTCAGGAACGTGCGGCCGTCGCGCTGCAGGGCGAAGGACGCCTCGTTGACCGGCTGCCCCTGCCGTTCCCACGCCGGCGTCGGCGCCGAGATCCGGGTGCCGTGCGCCGACACCGAGGTCGGGGAGCTCATGGGCGCGATGTAGAGCGACTGCAGCCCGTCGGCGTGGAAGGCCGAGAAGTGGAAGTACAACGCGCCGTTGAGCTTGAGGACCGCGCCGTCGATCGCCCACCCGTTGTCCGGCATCAGGTTCAGGATGCCCCGGTAGGTGTAAGGGCCGGCCGGGTCGTTGCCCGCGCTCTCCAGCACGTGGGTGCGCCGTTGTCCGTAGCCCGACCTGGGTTCGACCGAGTAGTAGACGTACCAGCGGTTGTCGATCTGTTCCAGGTGCGGGGCCCACATCGTGCAGCAGCCCTCGTTCCGGGTGGAGGTGAAGATCCGCGTCTCCGGGGCGCTGCGCAGCCCGACGATGGTGGAGGACCGGCGCATCAGGATGTCGGAGGTCCACGTGGTGGCCACGTAGTAGTACTGGCCGTTGTGCTGCACCAACGTCGGGTCGGCGCTGTTGGGCGCGGGCACGGCCGGTTTGGTGAACGACGGGCCGGGTGCGGCGTCCGCGCGGTCCTGGCCCGCCACGATCACGGACACGGCGACAACGAACGCCGCAGCCAGCGCCAGGGCTCGCCGGACCACGCTGTGCCGACGGACAAGCATCATGGGTGACTCCTGATCACGAAACGGGTCGAAAGCCGACTAAGCGGACTCCTCCGGAGCCCGTTCTCCACGCACCGCCAACCGCACCTCCCCGCGAGCGGGACCTATCGCGCGCCCCCGCCTCCCGGCGAGTCCACGCACCGGACTGCGCCGTCCTCGGGCGACGGTCGATCCGATGCCGCGTGGACCGACGGCTTGCCGTGTAAACGTTTACTGCGCATCTACGGTAGAGGCAATGATCCGGGGCGGTCAAAGGGTTGACGACTCCAGGTAAACGCTTTATGTTTTGTTGACCTCGCCCCCACCAGGCGACCGCCGATGACGACGGGAGGCCGACGTGACGAACAGACGACGGCCGATCACGCCGGCACGAGGTGCGACCCGATCGAACAACGCACGATCTCCAGCGTTGGTTGTGAACGCTAACGTATTCCACTACCGGCCTCACTGGTCTTGTCAACGTCGAAACCTTGCGCCACGGCCGCCTGGGAGCGCTCCCAGCTCGCACAGATCGACACGTGGCGATGGACGCTCAGGGTCCCGGTCGCAAGGAGGCGACATGCGCAGAACTGTGCAATCCTGCCGTTTGAGTCGTATTCGCATGACGTGAAGGCTGCTCGCACAGCCTCCGTGCTCCAGCAGCCACAACTCGGAATCTCTTTGTCGAACCTCTCTCCACAGGAGTGGTTCACTCTGAGGGCCGACCCTGGTCGCCGATACTTGTTAGCGCTAACATAACCGCGGGCGATCGTGTACTCGTCGCCAGCCGGCTGCGGTCCGACCCGCCATCACGCCGCGCGCCGGGACCGCGAGTGGTACCTGGCCCGGTACCGCGACCCGCACTCCGGACTGCTCACGACCGGCTCCGCGGCCGGCGGGCGAATGATCCGCGACAGCAACGTCGACCTGATCCGGTGGACGCGCACCCGCGCACCGCAGGCGCGCTTCTCCTTCGGGCCACCAGCAGCGGAGTGGCGGCGGCCGCCACCGCCGCGAGCAACCAGGTCTCCTACCGAGGTGGTCCGACCACACGGATGCCGACCGGCCGCTGACAGCCGGATGCCGACACGACACGTCCTCGACCACCGAAAGGGAGCTCCGTGATCCGCTCGAACCCGGCACGCCGGAGATGGCGCGCCACCGTACTGGCGACCGTGATGGTCGTCGTGGCAGGTGTCGCGGCGGCAGTCGCCTCGACCCCTGCCGCCGCGGCCACCATCGACACCAACGCGTGGTACCAGCTCGTCTCGCGGCACAGCGGCAAAGCGGTCGACGTGTACGACCAGTCCACCGCCGACCGCGCGTGCGTCCAGCAGTGGGCACCGCTGAACCAGGCCAACCAGCAGTTCCGGTTCCTGCCCTCCGGTGACGGCTACTACCGGCTCAAGGCCCGCCACTCCGGCAAGGTCGTCGACGTGCTGGACTGGTCCACAGCCGACGGCGCCGAGCTGGTCCAGTGGCCTGACACCGGCGCCGCCAACCAGCAGTGGCGGGTGCTCGACACCGACAGCGGGCACGTCAAGCTGGTCAACCGCAACAGCGGCAAGGCGATGGACGTGTGGGAGCGGTCCACCGCCGACGGTGGCCGCATCTCGCAGTACACCGACAACGGTGGGATCAACCAGCAGTGGCGGATGGTCGAGGTCGACGGCGGTACCACCCCGCCCGGTGAGGGCCGCAGGATGGAGGGCCTGGACCGCGGTGTGGTGGCCGTGCGTTCCGGCAGCAACCAGGTGATGGTCTCCTGGCGGTTGCTGGGCTTGGACCCGGCCGGGATCGGGTTCGACGTCTACCGCTCCACCGGCGGCGGCGCGGAGGTCAAGCTCAACGGGTCCGTGCTGACCGGTGGCACCAACTACACCGACTCGACGGCGAACCTGTCGCAGTCCAACAGCTACCGGGTCCGCCCGGTGGTGGGTGGCGTGGAGCAGGCGCCCAGCGGTGCGTTCAGCCTGCGCGCCAACGCCGCGACCGAGCCGGTGGTCCGGGTGCCGCTGCGCGCCGGCGGCGCGGTGAAGTTCCTGTGGGTCGGCGACCTCGACGGTGACGGCGAGTACGACTACGTGCTCGACCGGCAGACCTCGCCGCAGAAGATCGAGGCGTACCGCCGTGACGGCCGGTTCCTCTGGCAGGTCGACATGGGCCCCAACAGCACCAACCAGAACAACATCGAGGGCGGCTCCTCCACCGTCAACGTCGGCCACAACGACGGCGTCACCGTCCAGGACCTCGACGGCGACGGCCGCGCCGAGGTCGCCGTCCGCATCGCCAACGGCGTCACCTTCGGCGACGGCGTCCGGTTCACCGACAGCAACGACAACCGCCAGCACATCGCCATCCTCGACGGCATGACCGGCGCGCCCCGCGCCACCGCCCCGGTGCCGACCGACTACCTGGCCGACGGGCCGATGTACGCCCGTTTCGGCGTCGGCTACCTCGACGGCGCCAACCCCAGCCTGGTCGCGTTCATGAAGAACCGGATCGGCAACGGCGGCTTCAACCTCGTGTTCGCCGCCTGGCGGTTCACCGGCAGCGCGTTGACCATGCAGTGGAAGTTCCTGCGCGGCAACCAGGACCTCCCCGACGGCCACAACACCCGCATCGTCGACGTCGACGGCGACGGCCGCGACGAGATCGCCGAGATCGGGTTCGTGCTCAACGGCAACGGCACCCTGCGCTACACCCTCGGCCCGGCCGGCGTCGTGCACGGCGACCGCTTCCACATCGCCGACCTCGACCCCAACCGCCCCGGGCTGGAGGGCTACGGCGTGCAGCAGGACAACCCCAGCGGCCTGCGCGACTACTACTACGACGCCGCCAACGGCAACGTCAGCTGGCGACACACCGCGTCCGGCACCGCGGACGTCGGCCGCGGCATGGCCGGCGACATCGACCCGCGCCACCCCGGCATGGAGGTCTGGGCCTTCTCCGGCGTCTACAACGCCGCCACCAACCGGCTGACCCACTCCGACACCTCGTTGCAGCCCTGGCCGCAACTGGGCCTGTACTGGGACGGCGACACCGGCATGGAACTGCTCAACGACGGCAAGTTCGAGAAGTGGGACCCGAACAACCCCACCCCCACCAACCGGACGCCGCGCCTGCTCACCACCGCCAACTACGGCGCCGTCGACGCCGCCCAGGGCAACTCCCCCGTCCTGCAGGGCGACATCCTCGGCGACTGGCGCGAAGAGGTCCTCTACACCAACGCCGCCTTCAACGAGCTGATCATCTTCACCACCGACCGCCCCAGCAACACCAGGCTCTACACGCTTGCCCACAACCCCGCCTACCGCAACGCCATGACCCTCAAGGGCTACATCCAGTCCCACCACGTCGACTACTTCATCGGCTACGGCATGACCACCCCACCCCGCCCGAGGATCACCTACCAAGCCAGGTAGGCGGGTCCGGCACCACCAGGTGGACCGAGGCCCGGGCTGCCGCGGGTGTCTCCCGCGGCAGCCCGGGCCGATCCTCCCCCACACGGCCCACCGGCCGGCGCCACGATCCGGCCGACCGGCACGCCGACCACCTCGGCCGGTTCGACGCGCCGGGCAGCGACACCCGGCTCGTCGCCCACCACCGCGTTGCCGTGCCCGCCGGCGACGACACCAACCACGAGGTCGTCGACCGCGTGGCGTTCGACGACGACGGCACCATCGCACCGATCGTCCTCGCCCCGTGATCAAGGGATGTCACCCGTGTCCCGGGCGGTTGGCGTGCCGGTCGACGCCGCGGCCCTGCTGTTCACGTCCCGGCCGGTGACCACCGACCGGTGCGCCGAGGCGCCGGAGCCGTTCGCCGGCCACCTGATGGCGCACTTCACCGGCGAGTCCGCTACCAGCGAGCAGATCTACTTCGCGCACAGCCGCGACGGCCTGCGCTGGACGCACCTGAACAACGGCGCGCCCGCGCTGCAACCCGGCGACCGGTGACCACGTCGTCTACCGGGCCACGAACACCACCCTCGACGGCATCAGGAAGCACCGCATCCACTACGCGCGCACCCGCGACTTCCGCACCGACGAACACCTCCGGTGCTTCATCCAGGTGGTCCGGTCGTGCCGGGTGCCGGTCGAGGACCGACACCCGGCAGTCGCACAGCCCGGGGACGCGAGCCCTCGCCTGCTCCTGTCGCCGTGGGGTCGACATCACGGACGAGGTCGTGTGCCGGGGTGTCCGGTCACGGCGTGGCCGCGTCGAACCGCTCGTGGTTCCCGCGTCGGGGCACGACGTCGACGACCGCCGTGACCGGGCCCGCTCCGGTCGTGCCGGTGACCGTCACCTCACCCGGCGCGTCGCCCGCGCCGGGTGGCAGCGGTCGCCAGCGGACGGGGACGGTGGTGATCTCGTTGGTCGCGGTGGTGAGCAGGTGGACGGAAGAGGGCAGCTTCGGGGCGGTGCCCACCGCGGTGGCGGTGTACGCGGTGTCCTGGAGGACGCGCTCGGCGCGGCTGGCGTTGAAGACGTCGATCGAGGCGTGCGGCTCCCACGTGTTCGCCGGCCCGGGTACGGCCCGGAACATCGCCTGGAACCCCGCCGGTTCCCAGACCAGCACGCCGGCACCGCGGTTGTCGACCACGTCGTTGGCGGCCTGGAACACCCGCTGGATGGCGTCCGCCTGTCCCTGGACCGTTCGCGGGAAGGGCGAGTTCGGCATCGGTGAACCGTCACCACCGGATGCGGGGTAGGCGGTTTCGGCGACCTCGATCTCGTAGCCGGGGTGGGTGGTGGCCATGGTGTTCAGGTTGGGGTCCAGCGCCTCGGGAGTGCCGTGCCGCTCCGGGTAGTACGAGATGGCCAGCACGTCGGGGTTCTGGCCCTTGGCCTTCACGCGGGTGAGGAACTGGTGCCAGAACTCCGTGGTCTTGGCCAGCCGGTCCTTGCCGACGATCACGTGGATCTCGACCTTCGACGTCGGCGACGCGTCGCGCACGGCCTTGATCCCCGACGCGGCCAGGGTGGTGAACCGGTCCCACGCCTGGTCGTGGAGCCGCTGCTCGGCCGGGTCGGTCGAGCCCCAGTACCGCCACAACAGGCCACCGCCGGGCTTGGACTGGTAGACGTCGGCCTGGTCGACGAAGTACGGCGGGTCCGTCGTGCCGATGAGGGCGGCCTCGCTGCCGTACAGGAACCCGTTGACGATCTCGTTGCCGACGGCGACCTTGTCCGGCGTGGTGCCCTGCCGGATCAACTGGTGCAGGTAGTCGGCGGTGAAGTCGTACACCGACCGGGTCAGGTCCTCGAACTCCAGTCCGGCCCAGGCACGGGGTTTCGGCTGCTTGCTCGGGTCCGCCCACGAGTCCGCGCAGTGGAAGTCGATGCCCAGGCCCATCCCCCGCTGCTCGATCCACGCGCCGACGCCAGTGAGCGCTGTGGGCCCTGGCGCGGGACCGGCGTCGGTTGGCCGGTGCTCTCGCTGCGCGGCTCGTTGAAGATGCGCAGCCGGGAGTACCGCACGCCGCGGTCCCGGGCCACGTCGAGCAGGTGCGGCCCGGCGCCCCGGTCGGCGGCCGGCGGGGCGACCCAGTACTCCCGGTCCTGGTGGTCGTCGACCCAGGACGTGTCGGCGCCGAGGACGAGGTCGTCGCGCAGGTAGTCGAAGACCTGGAGCTCGCTGACACCGGCCCGGGCACGACCCGGAACACCGGTGAACGTCAACCGGACGAAGCGCGTGCCAGGCCGGGTGAACAGGTGCACCTCCCCGCGCGAGGCGGTCCGGTTGTGGGACCTGTCGGCTATCGCCTTCCACCGGTGGCCGTCGGGGCGACGCCTCGACGACGTAGCGGTGGACCGCGTCCCGGTCGGGGAAGAGCACCTCGACCTTGCGCAGGTTGTCGTAGGCGCCGCCCAGGTCGACGGTGAGCCACTGCCGGGAACCGACGCGATCGGGGTACCACGACGTCGTCGGATCGCCGTCGACGGCCAGTCCGGCGCTCGACGAACCGCTGCTCGCCGTCGCCGAGCTCCAGGGCTTGGCCGCGATGTTGCTCTCGATCGGCTTGATGTCCGCGGTTCCGAAGATCGCGGCGGCCGGCGCGACCCCCACGAGCAAACCCGCGGACACCGCGGTGGTCAACGTCGTCAGGCCCGCGATGCCGCGGACCGGGCTCCTGTTGCGCACACCATCCTCCTGGAGGTGTCGTGCTCGGACGACAGCGCGCCCGTCGTCAGCCCCGGGGCAGGGGTGCTCCTCGCTCGCCGGATCGAGCCCGCCACGCGGGCATCCCCACGGCGAGCCCCCACGCAGGTGGCCTCCCGTGCGTCACGGGCGTGGGCACCACCTCTCGAACCAGGTCCGGGCGGCGCGCAACGGCACCGGGACCGGGGAGATGCCCGGGTACCACGCGCGCTCCCACTCCAGGGAGACCCAGCCCGACCACGACCGCAGCGACTCGGCGCACTCGTCCAGCGGCACGGCGCCCTCGCCGGGCGGCACCGGGGTGGGGTCGCTTTCCGTCACGTCCTTGAGCTGGAAGTACCCGAGGTGCTCCCCCAGCACCCGCCGCGTCCGGGCGGGGTGCTCCCCCGCCCGCCACGGGTGCACCGCGTCCCACAGCACGGCGACCAGCTCCGGGGCGTCGAACGGCTCGACCAGGCGCAGTGCCGCCTCACCCGTCGGGTGGGAGTCGTGGGTCTCCACCAGCAGCCGGACGCCGCTGTCGCGCAGGTCGGGCAGGACGGCTCCGATGCGCTCCAGTGCCCGGCCGACGTCGCCGTCCACCCCGCCGGGGAACACCCGAACGGCCGGAGCCCCGAGCCCGGACGCCAGGTCCACCAGCGCCCGCAACTCCGCCACGACCGGCTCGTCGGGGCCGGGCGCGCAGACCGCGGCATAACCGGCCAGGCAGGCGACCGCCAACCCGGCGTCCTCGACCTGCGCGCGCACCGTGGCCCACCGCGAGGACGGCAGGCCGAGGCGCACTTCCTCGTCCGGGTGGACCCGGATCTCCAGGCCGTGGCAACCGTGCTCCGCCGCGACCCGCGCGCTGTCCCGGACCGGGACGCCGGGCATGCCCAGCGTGCTCACCGCGAACCGCCATGATGCGGTCACGTGCACCTCACCTCGCTCGTCGGATGGACCGGACAGAGCCACGTCGGAACCTCGCGGGTCATCGCTCGGCGAATGCCGTTCGGTCGGCAGCGGTGGCGCGTCAGGCGATGTACGGGAGCTGCTCGGGCTCCACTCGCCCGAGCAGCGGTGCGCCCTTGACGAACCGGCCCACCTCGGCGACGGCGAACTCGCCCAGGCGGCGCAGCTCGCGTCCCTGGGCGCCGGCCAGGTGCGGGGTGATCAGGACGTTGGGCAGGGTGAAGAGCGGGTGCCCCGGCGGCAGCGGCTCGGGATCGGTGACGTCGAGGACGGCGGAGATCGCGCCGGTGAGGCACAGCCGGGTCAACGCCTCGGTGTCGACCAGGGACCCGCGGGCCGTGTTGACGACGACCGCCCCGTCAGGCAGCAGGTCGAGCCTGCGGGCGTCGAGGAGGTGATGGGTCTCGGGCAGGGCGGGGGCGTGCACGGTGACGAGGTCGCTGCGGCGGCACAGGTCGTCCATGTCCACCCGCTCCGCGCCGAGTCGCACCGCTTCGACCGGGGACACGTACGGGTCGTAGAGCAGGACCTGCACGTCGAACGACCGCAGCCGGTCCAGGACCAGGCGCCCGATCCTGGAGGCGCCCACGACTCCGACGGTGCAGCCGTGCAGTCCGGTGCCGTCGCCGGAGAGCCAGTCGGGGGGCGCGCCGTCGACGGCGGTCGCGTACCGCTTCGCGCGGTCGAACACCCGTTTCGCGCCCAGGACCAGCATGGCCATGGTGTAGTCGGCCACCGGGACGGCGTTGACCTCGGCGGCGGAGGACACGACGAGGCCACGTTCGAACACCACCGGGTCCACCCGGGCCTTCACGGTGCCGGCGGCGTGGATGAGGGCCCGCAGCCTCGGTGCGGCGGCCAGCACGTCGGCGTCGATCCGCGGGGCGCCCCACCCGGTGAGCAGGATGTCCGCCTCCGCCAGGGCAGCGGCCGCACCGGCCCCCTGGAACGAGGTGAACGTCGTCATCGGGTCGATGTCGACCAGTTGCCGCAACCGGGTGACGAGATCGGCCGGGAAGATGTCGCGGTGCGCCCATGAGGCGAGGGCGAAGACCGCGACGGGTCGCCGTGGCACCGTGTGGACCCCTCTCGATGGATCGGCGTAGACCAACGTAAACGGTTACCGACGACGGTCACTCTACGGTGCCCGGTTCCCCGTCGACAACGATGTCCACCCGTAGTCCTCAACGCGCAGCTGGAAACGCGCACATATCCGCACAGGAGGACTGTTGACGAGGCTATGTAAGCGGTTTACTTTGTGAACACTTTGTGTCGGCATGTGCCCGCGAGAGGGGCGTTCCCTGTGAGCATGACGCGGGTCCGGGGCGGTGCCGGCGGTACCAGCTCGCCGCCCGGGGGGACGCCCGACCGGCCGAAGCACGCCGGCACCCGCACCGGTCACCTCCGCCGCATCCGGGCGGACCGGGTGCTGCTGGCCGTCGCGTTACCGGGACTGGCGTACTTCCTCGTCTTCCACTACGGCGCGCTGTTCGGCAACGTGCCGGCCTTCCAGGACTACGTCCCGTTCCTCGGAATCGGGGGCAGCCGGTGGGTGGGCCTGGCGCACTTCGAGCGCATGTTCGGTGATCCGACCTTCTGGAACGCCGTGAAGAACACCCTGGTCATCGCCGTGCTGCAGCTGGTGTTCTTCTTCCCCGCACCCCTGGCCCTGGCGCTGCTGCTCAACAGCGTCGTCGGCGACACGATCCGGCGGTTCGTGCAGAGCGTGGTCTACCTGCCGCACTTCCTGTCGTGGGTCATCGTGGTCGCGTTGTTCCAGCAGATGCTGGGCGGCGCGGGCGTGGTGAACGGCTGGCTGTCGACGCTGGGTTTCAGCGGCATCTCGGTCATCGGCAACCCCGACGCCTACGGGCCGCTGGTGGTCGCGCAGCTGATCTGGAAGGAGTGCGGCTGGGCCACGATCATCTTCCTGGCGGCGCTGTCGCAGGTGGACGAGCAGCAGTACGAGGCGGCGGCGTTGGACGGCGCGGGCTGGTGGCGGCGGGTGTGGCACGTGACGCTGCCCGCGATCCGGCCGGTCATCGTGCTGCTGCTGGTGCTGCGGCTCGGCGAGTTCCTGTCGATCGGGTTCGAGCAGTTCTTCCTCCAGCGCCAGTCGGTGGGGCCGGAGACCGGCGAGGTGCTGGAGACGTTCGTCTACTTCACCGGCTTCGCGAACGGCGACTTCGGCTACGCCGCGGCGGTCGGGCTGTTCAAGGGCGTGATCGGCGTGGTGCTCATCTACACCGCCAACAAGGTGGCGCACCGGCTGGGCGAGCAGGGGGTGTACAAGGCATGAGCAGGACATCCGCACCGGCCTGGATGGGCCGCCCCACCCCCGCCGTGCGCGTCGCCAAGGCGGTCGCGCTGACCGCGGTGGTCGCGCTGGTGGTCTTCCCGCTGTGGACGGTGCTGGCCACCAGCCTGGCCAGTCCGCAGGACGTCATCGCCAACGGCGGCTGGGTGGTCTGGCCGGAGGACTTCTCGTTCGACGCGTACGCCGAGATCCTCCAGGGCGGGATCATCACCCGCGCGCTGCTGGTCAGCGCGGGCGTCACCGCCGTCGGCACGGCGCTGAGCCTGGTCTGCACCATCGGTCTGGCCTACACGCTGAGCAGGCCGAAGGTCTACGGCGGCAAGCCCATGCTGCTGCTGGTGCTGTTCACCTTCCTGTTCCCGCCCGGGATGGTGCCGCTGTTCCTGGTCGTGCAGGGCACCGGGCTGTTCGACTCCTACGCCGCGCTGGTCCTGCCCTTCCTGGTCAACGTGTTCAACCTGGTCGTCATGCGCGGCTTCTTCCAGTCCATCCCGCCCGAGCTCGTCGACGCCGCGCGCATCGACGGCGCGGGCGAGCTGGGCATCCTGCGCCTGGTCGTGCTGCCGCTGTCCAAGGCGGTCATCGCGGTGATCGGCCTGTTCTACGCGGTCGCGTACTGGAACCGCTTCTTCGAGGCGATCATCTACTTCAACGACCAGACCAAGTGGCCGGTCGGCACCGTCCTGCGCCAGTACGTCACCGGCGGGGCCTCGCTGGCCGAGACCTCCGGGGAACTGGCCACCGCCTCACCGCAGTCCGTGCAGATGGCCGTCGTCATGCTCGCGACGCTGCCCATCGTGTGCGTGTACCCCTTCGTGCAGCGCTACTTCGTCAAGGGCGTCGTCACCGGAGCCGTGAAGGCCTGACCGCCCCCCGCTCCTTTCAGCACGACGCCGGGAGAGGAACCTCGACATGGACCACCGCATCGACCGCCGCTCCCTGCTGCGGCTGGCGGGCGTCGGCACGCTCGGCCTGACCTTCCCGTCCCTCCTCACGGCGTGCGGAGCGGGCCCGTCGGGCGGCGGCGTCTCCAACGCGGGCAAGGACCTGGCTCCGTGGCCGACCCACGTGCCGCTCCCCGGCCCGTCCCCCGACGCCCCGGGGGACGACTCCGGGGTGCAACCGCTGTTCCTGCACTACCCCGACCAGGTCGTGCAGTCGGTCCACGACCCGGTGGGTGACGGCTCGGACGTCACGGTGATGGTCGTGTCCTACGGCGCGCCGCCCAAGCCGGTCGAGGACAACCGGTACTGGCAGGCGATCAACGCCGCGCTGGGCGTCAACCTGAAGGTCACCGTCGTGCCCGACCCGGAGTACGGGCAGAAGATGGCCACCCTGATGGCCTCCACCGGCGACCTGCCGGACATGATCATGTTCACCAACCTGGCAATGCCCCACGCGGCCGAGTTCGTCCAGGCCCGCTGCGCCGACCTGTCCGAGTTCGTCGGCGGCGACGCGGTCAAAGCGTTCCCGAACCTGGCCAACCTGCCCACCTACGCCTGGAAGGGCATGGGCCGCATCGGCGGCAAGCTCCACGGCATCCCGCTGGAACGCCCGATGCCCGCCAACAGCCTGTTCGTCAACCGCACCGCCATGGACACGGCCGGCATCCCGAAGGACTGGACCACCGAGCAGTACCTCGACGCCATGAAGGAGCTGACCGCCGACCGCAGGTGGGGCGTGGGCTGGTTCAAGACGCTGTTCGGCGGACTGGGCGGCATCACCTACCACGCCGGCTCACTCGGCGCGCCCAACACCTGGTCGGTCGACGGCGACGAGTTCACCTCCACCCTCACCAGCCCCCGGTTCGAGCAGGCTTTGGAGGTCATGCGCACACTGGTCGAAGCGGGCACGCACTACCCCGACAGCCTCACCGTCAGCTCCACCGACATGCAGAGCCACTTCCACAACGGCACCGTCGCCTCCATGAACGACGGCTTCGGCTCGGTCAGCCCGGCCACCCTGAACAAGATCAACGGTCGGTTCGCGCTCGACCTCGGCCGCCCGTACGGGTCCCAGGCCACACCCTGGCAGGGACCGGGCGTCTTCGGCTACGTCACGTTCAAGAAGGCCGAGTCCGCCCGGATCAAGCTGCTGCTGCGCATCGTCGACTACTTCAGCGCCCCGTTCGGCACCGAGGAGTACGAGCTCGCCAACTACGGCGTGGAGGGTGAGCACTTCACCAAGGACGCCGACGGCATCAAGACCACCGGCCTCTACGGCCAGGAGAACAACTCCCTGCTGCCGACCAAGTACATCGGCACCGCGCCGGCGGTCCTCTACCTGCCCGGCTACCCCGATGTGGCCAAGTCCGTCCACGAGTGGCAGAAGGCGTCCCTGCCCCGCAGCGTGCGCAATCCCGCCACCGGGCTCCGCTCGGCCACCGAGGCGAGCAAGGGCGCCCAGCTCAACCAGATCGTCGGCGACGGCATCGCGGCGATCACCTTCGGCCGCAAGCCGCCGTCGGTCTGGAAGGACGTCGTGGCCCAGTGGCGACAGGCCGGCGGTGACCGAGTGGCGGAGGAGCTGGCCGCGGAGCACGCGGCGAACCGGTGAGCCCCGCGGTTCAGGGGCGGTCACGCCCCTGAACCGTCCACTCACAGGTGGGCACGTCGCCCAGGCGGACCGTCGCCGTCTGCGCGCCGGGCAGCTCCAGGACCACCAGGCCGTCCCCGACCCGCACGCCGACCGCGGGCGGCTCCTCCCCCGCCACGCCGACCTGCACGAGGCTGATGTGGACCGCCGTTCCGCCGGGATGGTCGTCGGCGATCACGTACGGCGTGGCCGAGTGCTCGCCGAAGGCGTTGGCGCCACGCGCGGTCAGCACACCCGCGCCCGTGTAGCCGTGCAGGGAACGCACCGCGCTGGTCAGCCCGTCCGGGCGTCGGGCCAGCGCCACGTCCGCCTCCACGTGCACTTCGGGCGGCACCGGCGCGCCCAGGGCGTGACCGCCGTCCCGGACCCGGTGCCCGGCCGGGGCCGTGACCCGGTGGACCCTGATTTCCGCCGCGCCGTGGACGACCGAGGCGGTGAGCACGTGCACGGCCCCGTCCCGGTAGGCCGAGGCGGCGAACCGGTCCCCGACCGCCAGGGGTTCGATGCGCCCGCGGGTGGAGGCGGCCCCGTCGGGGGCGATGACGGCGAGGTGGTTGTCCACGCCCGACGCGGCTCCGCCGAGCTCCGGCCCGGTGTGGCTGGTGTAGGCGAACTTGAGGTAGTGCGGGTCCGGCACGCCGTCCGCGCGCTGGACGCGGTCGCGGTCGCTGCCGTGGTTGACCAGCCGGACCACGCCGTCCGACCGGGTGGCGTGCAGCACCCACCCCGGTGCGGGCATCGACAGGGCCTGGTCCGCCGAGTCCACCGGCGCCGGCTCCTCCGGGTCGGTCCAGGCCGGGTGGTCGGGGGGCAGCAGCAGGCCGAGGAACGCCTTGCTCGCCCAGTACGGCGACCCCGGGCCCGAGTAGTCCTGCGCGGTGGGCGGGAACGGCCCGTACCAGCCCAGGGTGAGCAGCCCGCGGTCGTCGGGCACGCCGCGGTCGGCGAAGTGGCGCAGCACGCCGCCGGCGATGCGCCGGGTCCGCCCCGGTGGCAGGGGTGACGCGCCGGTCAGCACGCCCAGCCACAGCGGCGCCACCGTCGCGAACCGGTAGGTCAGCGACCGCCCCTGGTGCACCGGTCCGCCGTCGGCGGCGAAGAAGTGCTGGTACTGCTCCAGGAAGAGGCCCAGCCGGTCCGCGTAGAGCTGTTGGCGGGCGGTGTCGCCGGCCATGCGCGCCCACAGCGACGGGTACAGGTGCATCGCCCAGCCGCAGTAGTAGTCGAAGTTCTTGCCCTTGCCGTCGGAGTACCAGCCGTCACCGACGTACCAGTCCTCGATCCGCTCGAGCCCGCCGGTGATCCCGTCCGGCTCGTGCGGGCCGCCGACCCCGGCCAGGAACTGCGCCACGACCACCCGGAACAGCACCCAGTTGTTGTCCGGCGTCCGCTTGCCGGTGAACCCGGCCAGCCACGCCACCACCCGCTCCTGTTCGACGGGCGACAGCAGGTCGAACAGCCACGGGCGGGTCTCGTGCAGCGCCAACGCCACCGAGGCGGCCTCCACGAGCTGCTGGGACATGTCGACCAGGACGGGCCACGCGTACGGGTGCGCCGGGTCGGTCCCGGCCACCAGGCCGCGCGCGTACCGCTCCACCAGGGCGGGCGGCACGTCGCCGCCCGCGCCCGCGATCCGGAACGCGGCGAGCAGGAACGTCCGGGCGAAGCCCTCCAGCCCGTCGCTGACCTCCCCCGCCCTGCTCGGCCTGCCGGGCAGCCGGTACTGGGCGAAGTCGTCCGTCGCGTACGGCGCCACGGACGCCAGCAGGTGGTCGGCGACGGCCTCCCAGTGCGCCCGGGTCCACCCGGTGCGGGGAGACCTCCGCGCGTCGAGCGGGGGCAGGTCGAACGCGGGGTGGTCCACGGCGCGGCCTCCAGTGCGGGAAGTGCCCGGGTCGGGTCACGCGGGGAGGTGGTCCCCCACCAGGGCGAGGCACTGGATCGCGGCCAGGCCGTACTGGGAGCTGGCGTTGGTGGAGACGAAGGCCGCCTCGTCGACCGGCCTGAGCACGTTCGGGCCCCGCACCCGCACCGACGTGAACTCCCGGGTCGCCGGATAGCCGGCGTGGCCGGTGTCGAACTCCCGCCAGGCCCGTGCCGCCAGGGCGGGGTCGTCGAGCTTGGCGGCGGCGTAGGCGGTGAGCCGGGAGTGGGCCTGGCGCAGGTTGAGGCTGCCCCACGCCTGGCCGGTCTCGGCCTGCTGCTCGGCGGCGGTGCCGTTGTAGAGGCGGCAGTACTGCAGCCACGCCTTGGTGAACGTCTCGTCGCCGGTCAGGTCGATCAGCTCGCTGCACACCTCCACCAGGCCGAACACCGCCCCGAGCGAGCCGACGCTCACCGCGGGCCGGGCCGGTGCGAACTTCCCGGTGTCGAGGTCGTACAGGCCGCTGCCCTGCGCGAAGCCGTTGGGCATCGCGGCGATGGTGCGCATGCCGTTGAGCAGCTTCTCTCGGGCGATCGGGTCGCCACCGCGCTCCCACTCGGTCAGCCAGGCCAGCGCCAGGCCGCTCCAGTCGGTGCCGGTGCTCACGCTGAGGGCGTGCGGGTCCGGCTCGTACGGCCCGGTGCGGATCTTGCGCAGGGGGTCCAGCACCAGGAACGTCTTGTCCGAGTCGACCAGGTCGCGCATGAGGTCGCCGGTGCGCTCGTCGGCGGTGAGGAAGTACAGGAAGCGCCGGTAGCCGGCGGTGCTGATGCGCAACTGCTTGGCGCTGTCGGCCCAGTGCTGCACGCCGTGCCGTGTCCCGAGGTCCTGCCACCTGCCCAGGTGGTAGACGTCGACCTCGCCGGTGTGGCGGGTCATCGCCTCGGCGGATCGGAACGCCTCGGCTCCACCGGTGCGCAGGTAGTGGTACCACAGCCACAGGTCCGGGGACAGCTCGGAGTTGGCCCACGCGTACCCGCCGACGTCGTAGCGCCACACGTGCCGGTCGGGGTCGTAGCTGTGCATGATGTCGCCGTAGTCCCAGAAGCCGTACCAGGAGCGCTGCTCCACCTGCCCGCGGTGGTAGTCGAACAGGAAGTCCAGCCGGTCCTCGATGCGGGCCTTCGCCGGGGTCGAGCGGTCGACCGGCGACCAGTCGCCGAACACCCCCGCCGCGTGCAGGTGCGCCGGTGACGCGACGACCAGCGGCGGTGTCCGCACCGCCGCGGCCAGCTCCGCCACCCTCGCGGCAGCCGGTGTGGCGTCCAACGCCCAGAACAGCAGCTCGGTGGTGCGCGCGATCCCGTACGGCGTGCCGAACCCCGGCTCGTAGTCCTCGTAGGTGATCTCCAGGCCCTCCAACTGCTCCGGGTGGGTGTCCTGGCCCATCCCGTCGTGGTAGAAGCGCAGGTCCATCGGCTGGGCGTCGGGCGACCACAACCACACCGTCACCTCGGCCGCCTCGCCCGCCGCTCCCCGGACGTCGAGCTGGGTGGGGTGCAGCTGCCAGAAGTCGCGCATGCCGAACGCGAACCCACCGCTCGGGCCGCCGACGTAACCCAGCCCGCCCGCGCGGCCGGCCGAGTCGACCGGGATCCAGCCGTGGCCCGCCTTGGTGCGCTTGCGGATCTGGAAGCCGTCGGCGGACAGCTGGCGCAGCGAGTAGTCGCCGAAGGCGGGGACGAGGTGCAGCCGCGAACCGACCCGGGTGTCCCAGGTCGCGGTGGGCGGGGTGGCCTGCCCGGCGACCTGCGCCCGGCGGACCTCCGCACCGGGGTCGCGACGCAGGCCCGTGATGCCGCGCACCGCCTCCGACAGCACGCCGTCGTCGGGGCCGGCGAAGCGGACGTGCCGGTTGTGCGGCTCGTCGCGCATCGGCACCTCGAACCGGATGCCCAGGCCGCGGATGAAGTCCTTCTCCGCGTCACCGTCGTAGACGAAGCTGTGCACGGCGCGGACGCCGTCGCTGCCGGCGTAGAAGTACAGGCGCACGGTGAACGGCAGCCAGGACCGCCGGCCGTGCCGGTGCCCGCCCTCGACCTTCACCACCGCGCGGACCGGGCCCGACTGCTCGACCGTCACCTTCTCCACCCGGCCGGTGAACCGCTCCGACTTCACCGAGCCGCCCTCGTCGTCACCCGGCTCCCCCTGCCGCAGGCACACCAACCGGCCGTTGCGCGCGATCTCGCGGTCGCCCCGCACCAGCGCGCGGACCAGGTGATCGCCCTTCTTCGCGATGACGCACCGGATGACGCCGGTGCTCACCTCGACCTCGTCGCGACCGTCCTCGACCGTCACGGCCGTCGCCGGCGCGACGGACGTCCCCGCCGCGAGCACGTACTGCTCGGCGGGCGGCACGTCGGCGCCCAGGGCGTGCGCGGTCCACTTCAGCGAACCGTCCGGCCAGTAGGCGGTCGCCCACGTCTGCACCGGCACCTGCTGCCCCGTCGCGGTCCGCAGTGCGAACGCCTGGTCCGGCGGCACCGCGCCTTCGGGCCACGGCACACCCCACGTGCAGCCGGCGGCCAACTGCCCCGGGGCGCCACCTTCCAACCACCTGAGCTGGACACCGTCCCCGGGCAAGCCGCTCACCCGAACCGCCCGCGTACCCGCAGCGGGTTCCGCACGTGCCCGGCCCCCCTGGTGGACGAGCTGTTCGGCCGCGCCGACCGCCGCCGCGCCGAGCAGGAGGTTGCGTCGGGAGATCATCGACATGAGGGCTCCACGAGGTGGAAGTTGCGATGGCGGGACGACCACGTGTTTAACCGTTTACAAGAGTTCGATCGCAGCACCTTCAGCGGTTCGTGTCAATACTGCCGAACCTCGACAGGATGCGGTTACCTTCGGCCGAACAGCGGGCGTTCGACCGCGGGAACACCCGCTCCGACCGGGGCCACCCGGGTGATTTGACAGGCCGACAGCCGGCAGGAAGCATCGGTGTAAGCGGTTTACCACGGGGTTTCAGCAGCAGGGGGCGACATGGTTCGGCGCGCGGCGGCCGACAACGGTGGGCCACGGCCCACGACGATCCGCGACGTGGCCGCGCACGCGGGCGTCTCCGTCGCCACCGTCTCGCGCATCCTCTCCGGCACCTACCCCAGCGCTCCCGCCACCCGCACCAAGGTCATGCGGGCGGTGCGCGAGCTCGACTACGTGGCCAACGCCAACGCCCGTGGCCTGGCCGGCGCGAGCAGCCGCAGCGTCGCCATCATCGTCAACTCCGTCATCTCACCCCACTACGCCCACGTCGCGCAGGGCGTGCAGACCCAGGCCGCCGTCGAGGGCAAGCTGTGCATCGTCGGCACCACCGGCGGCGACGCCGAACGGGAGCTGGCCACGATCCAGCTCATGCGCGAGGAGCACGCCGAGTGCGTGATCCTCGTCGGCAACGTCGTGGCCGACGACGCCTACCGCGAACGCATGGCGGACTACGCCCGCGCGCTGGCCCTGGCCGGCTCGCAGCTGGTCCTGTGCGGACGCCCGCCGCTGGGCCCCGACGTGCCCGCCCTGGTCGTGGAGTACGACAACACCGGTGGCGCCTACGCCATCACCAGCCACCTGCTCTCGGCCGGCCACCGGCGCATCCTGTTCCTCGGCCGCCGTGACGGCTACAGCACGCCGGAGAGCCGCATCACCGGCTACCGCAAGGCCCTGGCCGACCACCGGGTGCCCCACGAGCCCGGCCTGGAGGTCGAGGGCACGATGGAGCGCAGCGAGGGCCATCGGATGATCCGCGAACGGCTCGCCGCCGGGCCGCGCGACTTCACCGCCGTCTTCGCCGGCAACGACCTCATCGCCGCCGGCGCCCGCCAGGCACTGCGCGAACACGGCCTGCGCATCCCCGACGACGTCTCCCTGGTCGGCTTCGACGACCTGCCCCCCGCCGCCGACATCGACCTCACCACCGTCCACGTGCCCCACGAGGAGCTGGGCCGCACCGCCGTACGCATGGCCCTGCAACGCGCACGGGACAAGTCCCGGACGGCCGAGCACGTCATGCTGGGCACCCACATCGTCATCCGCGACTCGGTCCGCTCCCTCATCCACGCCACGTCTCCGGCCCACCAGTAGAGGTCCGCCGGTACCGTCGGCAGTCGGCACGGTGGTCCTGGCGCGCCCACGCCCCAGTTCGGACGACGTCTGCCGGCGATGCGGTCCGGCTCGCCACAGGTCGACCGGTGGCGGCGGACCGCCGGCGTCACGCTCATGGGCGGAGATGTTCGCCACCTCCCCGAGTTCCCGCCCACGCCCACCACGCCACGCTCCAGAACGTGTGCCGCTCGAAGGTCATCGTCGCCGGCGGAGCGGAGGTTGGCACCGAGACCTTCTCGCCCGCCACCACGCCGCCAGATCCCGTCGCCCGTCCGCGCGCGGACGCCGTTCTGCTCCACGGTCACGGGCGACCCGCTCGCGGACACGACGGTGCCGGGAGCCGACCACTGGTATCGCAACCTGCGCCGGACCGCCCGCTTCGAGCAGGCGACCAGGGCGTTGCGGGCGGACGGCCACGGCACGTGCGTGGAGGCGAGCCCGCACCCGATCCTGGCCCCGGCGATCGCGAACACGCCGCGCGAGGAGGACCCGGCGGTGATCGCCACGCTCCGGAGGCACGACGGCGGACGGCGGCGCTTCCTGACCGCCGTGGCGAAGGCGCACGCGCACGGCGTGCCCGTCGAGTGGGGCGCGTCGTTCGACGGGCACGTCCCGGACCTGGCCGATCACCCGACGTGACCGGCGGTCCCCCGGGCCACCGAAGCGCCGAGCCACCGGGGAGGCGTGGAACGCCCCCGTCCGGGGTACGGCAGGGGGGTGACCGAACGAGAACCGCTGGACCTGGGCACCACCGAGCTGTCCGCCGAGGAGGAGGCCCGCCTCCGGCGCGAGCACGACCTGGACCGCCCCGAGGTCTTCGACCGGCGCAACGGCGTCGACGAGCGGACGCGGACGCGCGCCAACCTGCTGCCGGAGGAGCTGGAGACCGGCAGCGCCGACCCCGAGGCCCAGGCCCGCGAGGTGCTGCGCGACTCGGACCTGCGCACCGAGGTCCCGGAGTCCGCCCCGGACACGATGGCCGAGCGGCGCGAATCCGGGGCCTGACCCCGGCCCCCACCGGCCCGGCCCGGCGGCACCCGCCTCGTGGGGCACCGCGGCGTTCCCCGGTAGTCCAGTCCGAGTCGCGGTGGTCGTCGGGGTCGACCGACGCGACGAGCTTGTTCCCCGGCCTCAGGCCGGGGTCGTACCGGGTGTCGTGCTCGACCACGAACTCGGGCACGTCGGGGCCCTTGACCAGGAGCCGGACCCTGACCGTGGCGTCCTCGCTGCTCGGCTCCACGGTCAGGACCACGACGGTCGCGGGCAGACCCACCTCGTCCAGGCGCAGCAGCCGCCGCTTGGCGCGCGCGACACCGCACCACACGGCGATGCCCAGCGGCAGCAGCACCACGATGAGCACGATGCCGACGGTGCCGCCGTCGTCGGCCGCGTAGACGATCGGTCCGGTGACCAGCAACGCCACGGCGACGAGGTGCGGGACCACGTTGTCGCCCGGTTGGCCCCGCGCACTTCGACGAACCCGTCCTCCGCCATTCCGGCACCTCAAGCGGGTCGTGGGCCGGGTTGGCGCGAGTGCGGCCGGCTGGAGCAGGCCGGCCGCGTCCCGGGTCGGGCCCGGGGACGCGGCACTAGACTGCGGGGGTGGCGGCATCGGCTTGTGCGCGGGACGGGGACCTCGTGACCACGACGTCTCCCCCCGTGACCATGCGGATCGGCGAACTGGCCCGGTTGACCGGGGTCAGCGCCCGGTCACTGCGGTACTACGAGCAGCAGGGCCTGCTGCACAGCACACGGTCGAGCGGTGGCCAGCGGTACTACACCGGAGCGGAGATCGCGCGGGTCGGGATCATCCGGCGGCTGTTCGACGCGGGGCTGGGGAGCAGGGTGATCGCCCGGTTGCTGCCCTGCGTGGACAGCGACGACCCCGACATCGCCGAAGGCGCCTTCAGCACGATGATCGGGGAACGCGACCGCCTGACCGCCGACATCACCCGGCTCGCCGAGGCCCGGGACGCCCTCGACGCGCTGATCGAGGCGAACACCCGGTACCGGCTCGGCGCGGACCGGGATGGTCCCGGTCCCGCCGAGGAGGGTCTTCACCGCGCGTCGTGAGGTCACCCCGTCGTGAGGTCAGAGCCCCGTGTCGATGACGAGCTTGCCCGCCGCGTGGCGGGACTCGACGAGGGCCAGCGCCTCCCCCGCCCGCGCGAGCGGGTAGGTCGCCGTGACGTTCGGGTCGAGCCGCCCGGCGACCATCAGCGCGGCGACGCGTTCCAGGCCGCTTCGGTCGAGGCGGCGGTGGACGGGCGCGCCGCCGAGTTCGGTCACCGACCCGTCCCCGACGGAGACGAGCGCGTCCGGCCTCGCCGCCAGCGGGGCGACGGCGCGCAACGAGTCGCCCCCGGCCGTGTCGACCACGGCGTCGAAGCCGTCCGGGGCCAGCGCCCGCAGCCGGGCCACGACGTCACCGGCGGTGTAGTCGACGAAGGCGGCCCCGGTGGCCGTCGCGCTGTCCCGCTTGGCCGCGCTGCCGGTGCCGACCACGACCAGGCCGCGGTCCCGCGCCATCTGGGCGACGGCCGTGCCGACACCGCCGCCGATCCCGTTGACCAGCAGCGACGCCCCGGCGGGCAGGGCGAGCTGGTCGAGGACGTCGAGCGCGGTGGTGCCGGCGACGGGGATGGTCGCCGCCCAGGTCTCCGGCAGCGCGTCGGGGATGCGGGCCGTGGACTCCGCGAGCAGCAGGGTCGTCTCCGCGTACGTGCCGGCACCGGTCAGGGCGAACCCGGTGACCCGGTCGCCGACGGCCAGGCCGGCCACCTCGTCCCCCACCGCCAGGACCGTGCCGGCGGCCTCGATGCCCAGGACCTGGGGAAAGGGGAGGTGGCCGTTCAGCTCGCGGACGTGGCCGGAACGGAGCAGGTGATCGATCGGGTTGACCCCCGCCGCCATGACGCGGATCAGGACCTCGGCGGGACCAGGGGCCGGGTCGGGCCGGTCGAAGAACTCCTGGACGTCGGCGGAACCGAAAGTGCGGTACCCCAGGGCTGTGCTCATCACGGATTCCCTTCTCGTCGTCCTCGTTCGGCGTTCAGCCCGAGGACGTCACGAAGCTAAGGCGTGACACCGGTGTCAGGTTCCAGTCCGTGTGACGCGGGGAACACCGGGGCTTCCGGCTCCGGACCCCGCCCTCCATCGTCCGATCGGAGGATGGAGGGGGTCTACCGCGTCCGCGTCGATCCCCGCCCGCGTGGTCGATCCGGCGCGTCCCCGCGGGCGGCGGGCTTCTCCGCATGGCGATCGTCGAGGTGCACGACCTCGTCGAGCGCTACGGCGACCACACCGCGGTGAACGGGGCCGGCTTCGCCGTCGAGCAGGGCGAGATCTTCGGCATCCTGGGCCCCAACGGGGCCGGCAAGACCACGACCGTCGAGTGCGTCGAGGCGCGCTGACCGCCGACATCGGGGTGCTGCTGTGCCGACCGACGTCACCGCGGCCGTGGTCGGTGTCCTCAGGGCCGAGCCCCCGCCCGCACGTGCCGGCCGGCCGGAGTCCGCAAAGGGGCGCCGCCCGGTCGGCGGTCAGCTCGACTTGTCCGCCGGGGCGGCGTCAGCGTGCACGATTCGCCGATCAGGAGGCGTGGGTCGGCTGCCCGGATTGTCGGGGCGGTCTGGTAGGTAGTGGGGCGTGTTCCGCGACTTCAACTTCAAGCTGCTGGTCATCGACAAGCTCATGTACCAGGACAAGGTGATCCAGCCCCGTTTCCGGATCGCCGACGTTCTCCACGCCAAGGGCGCCACCGGCGACTTGTGGAAGTACCTGTACGAACAGGACCTGCTGTACACCGTCCTCGAGGAGGCCCGCCAGTACTTCACCGACTTGGAGATCACCCCCGACCAACTGGCCGCTGTGGAGGAGTTGACCACTGACGGCGGCTTGGAGATCTACCACCAGTGCTCGCCGTTCTGGGACGGAGAGGACGACCTCTTCGACGTCACCTCACTGGACGACCTCGACCTGCTGCCCAACCTCCGCGTGATCCACGGCGGCGACGAGGCCATGATGGCCGCCCCCGGCACCGAGGACACCCTCAAGGCCCGCGGGATCGCCGTGGGATGAGCAGCCGCGTCCATCGCCCCCTCTCAACGGCTCCTGCGCCCCCGCGGAAAGAACTCCCGAAGGCTTTCCTCCCCGGGACCTGTCCGCGCGGCGAGCGCTCCAAGGTCAGGTGTCGTGAACGCGCCCGGGCGGTGCAACCGCGTCCAGTCGACATCGCCGGAGTCCACCACCGGTGCGAGCAGTCGATCCGCGTCGGCTGACGGCTCGTCCTCCAGTTGCCACTTCGCGAAAGCGATGACGGCGAAACTCGTCCCGAGCACGGGGCGTGGTGTCCACGACACCACGCCCCGTAGGGGTCTCGGACGTTTCCGGTCGGTGCAGCGCTTCGTCGGGTTCGTCACCCTGTCGTGTCGTGTCGTGTCGTATCGCGTCGGTCGGTCCCTGACTGCTGAAGGGTGTCGGCGGTGGTGTCGTCACGGTGGCGCAGCCGGTCGGCCAGGCTGATCACCCGCGGGGTGGGCCGGTCGTCGACTTCGGCGAGTCTGCTGGTCAGCAGGGTAAGTGTGCGCGGGATGGCGTCGAGTTGTCCGAGGCGTTCCTGCAGTCGCATGATGTCGCGGCAGATCAACTCGTTGTGCGGGTCGAAGGTCCACGCGATCTCCAGCAGGTCCAGCGCCTGCTGGGGGGTCGTGCTCGACCTGCGGGGTGCCACAAATTCTGCGCTGGGCCGCTGACCTGCGGTGATCGTGCCCGATGCGCCACGGCGGCATGATCGTGGGACGTGACGCCACGACTGCTGTACCTGATCTTCGCTTGACTCGGCGGTTGACCGGCACTCCTCGGGCGCTCCTCCGCCGCCAAGGACGTCGAACTGCTGATGCTGCGGCACGAGGTCGCCGTGCTGCGCCGGTCCAACCCCCGCCCGCGGTTGGACCGGGCCGATCGCGCCGTGCTCGCGGCGCTGGTCCGCCGACTCCCCCGACGGCCGCACGAGCACAGGTCGGTAACACCGGCTGGGGTTACCGCAGGACCCAGGACGAACTGCTCAAGCTCGGCCACCGGGTAGCCGACTCGACCCTACGGCGCGTGCTCGTGCGCCTGCGGACACCGCCCGCTCCCCGGCGCGACACCGACACCTCCTGGCGGAGGTTCCCGCGCGCCCAGGCATCCGGCACGTCGGCCTGCGACTTCCTCCACGTCGACTGCGCCGTCACCCTCAAGCGGCTCTACGTGTTCTTCGTGATGGAGGTCGCCACCCGCTACGTCCACAGCAGCGTGTCACCTGAGGGCGAACGCCGCCTGACGCGGCGCTGGGAACTCAACGCGCCGCCATCGCGCTGAGGTGGCGCGTCAGAGCCGCTGGCGTGGGATGGGCCCAGAGGACGCTGGCGGGTAGGTCGATCCCGGTGCTTTGCTGCAGCTTGCCCCGAATGGCGATACCCATGACCGAGTCCAGGCCGATGTCCGAAAACGGTCGTTCGGGTTCGATCCGGTGCTCCGGAACACCGGTTTCAGCCGCCACCACGCTCCGGATCACGGCCATCGCCGCGTCGTACACCTCGTCCGCAGGCAGTTCACGCAGGAGAGCGGCCGACTCCGTCGTCGCCGTTCCCTCGCCCGACTCGCCGTTCCGGGGATCACGAACGTGTTCGAACAGCGCACGACGTCCTCCTGGCGGGGGCGTGGTCGGCTTGACCACCAACGCGTAGCCGTCATCCGTGGTGTGCAGGCAGTTCCACACACGCAGCGCCTCTGACGGGGTGATGTCACCGAAGCCCTGGGCCACCATGCTCTGGAGTCCGTCAGCGGTGAGCTTGCCCATGCCCGTGTCGCGCCAGACCGTCCAGGCGATCGAGGTGGTGTTCCCGCCCTGGTGCCGCCGGTGTGCAGCCAGGCCGTCCAGGAACGAGTTGGCCGCGGCGTAGGCGGTGCAGCCGGGCAACACGACCAGCGGTGCGGTGGAGGAGAACAGCACCATCTCGTCGATGCTGCCCGGCGGGAACAGCTCGTGCAGCACCAACGCCCCGAGCACCTTGGCGTGCAGCGTCTCTCGGATCGCGTCCTCGTCCAAGTCGTCCACCAGGCGGCCGCGCACGGCTCCGGCCGTGTGAACCACGCCTCGGACGGGTGGCATGCGCAGGAAGTCGGGCGTCAGCATCGCTCGAGCGGCGTCGGCGTCGGTCACATCCAGGGCGAGCGGGAGAACGCTCACCCCCTGGCTCTCGAGCTCCTCGACAACGCCGATCGCGCGCCGGGTCGCGGCGTCGTGCTGCTCGTCCCAGGTGGACCGCGGCGGCAGTCCCCGCCTGCTGGTCAGGACCAGCCGGCGGGCACCCCGGGAACAGAGGTGACGCGCCGCCTCCAGGCCGAGTGCTCCGAGACCACCGGTCACCAGATAGGTGGCGTCGGGTCGCAGGCTCACCGGCGACGTCCGGACGCGGTCCGGTCGAGGCACTACGCGACCGGTGAGCAGTCCCCCGTTCTGGACGACCAACCAGTCCTCCGCCGGGGGTTCGTGGAGGACCCTCGCCAGCAGTTCGAACGCGGCGTCGTCGCATTCCCCCAGGTCCAGCACGCCACCGCGCAACTCCGGGTGCTCGGTGGCGATCACCCGTGCCGCTCCCCACAAGGGTCGATGCGTGAGGGCGGCGGGACTGGCACAGGCCAGCGCTTCCCGCGTGAGGACCCACAACCTGGTTCCCAGCCGGTCGGCCTCGACCACGGACTGGGTCACGCCGGCGAAATCGGTCAGGTATTGGACTGTCGCGTCGTACTCGTGTCCCCGTCCGGGAAACGGTGCCAGGTACAACACGTGGTGCGGCTCGTCACCGATCGGCAATGAGATGGCGTCCGCGGCTCCGACGATCGTGCACCCCAGGCCGGCCCGCACCAGGTGCTCGGCGAGCCGTTCGGCGATCGCTGACGGCTCGGTCGAGACCAACGTGACCGTGGCCGCGGGTGTCTCGACAGCCGCGACTTCCAGCGGTTGCCAGGACAGGCCGTGCAACAGGGTCCGCGGGTCGGCGAGCAACGTCTGGTCCGCGTCGAGCACACCGAACCGGAGTCCGGTGACTCTGGCAGCCGACCGCCCGTCGGCCCCTCGCAGGTCCAGATCGATGGTGTCGACGGTGCCGCTCCGCAGGCGTGCGACCAGGTGGGCCGAGGACGGGGCAGGACCAGTCCACTCGACCGACTCGACGGAAGCGGGCATGCGGTGGATGCCCTGCCGGGCCAGCGGCAGCGAGGACAACGTGGTGGCGGCATCGAGAACCACCGCCCAGTGGGGCGTACGACCAGGCGTCGACACGGTCGCGTGCACCACGTCGTCGTCGTGCTGGAGCTGATCCACCTGCCAGTCGAAGGCCAGACCGGAAACCCCGAGGGGCCGGAGCAGCTCGAGCACCCCATCGGTGCCGATGGGAAGCATCGGGGGCACCGAGTCTTCGACCACCTCGAACGGGTCGGCGCGCAACGTGCCGGCACCGCCGTCGCGAGCGGAGGTGTGCGTGGTCCAGGACGTCCCCTCGGACGCCTCCTCGAGGCGGGAGGAGAGCACCCCCCTGCCGTCCTGGCAAACGACCTGCACGGCGCGGTTCTGCTCGGCCGGCAGAGGTGTGCGCAGGACGACGTCACGGAGATGACGCGGCCCGTCCGCTTCACCCGCGATGGCGTCGGCGAGCGTGCAGAACAGCACGGAAGCGGGAACTATGTCCACCCCGTGCACGGTGTGCGGAGCATCGTACGGCCTGTTCCCAGGCGACAGGTTCGTCTGCCACACAGCCGAGGGCGGCACGGTGGCAGCCGCCATCCGGGAACCGAGCAGGGTGAAGGACTCCGGATCGTGACCGCCTGCGCCCCGGTCCGCCGGTGCCTCGGGAAGCCAGTACCGGTCGTGCTGCCAAGCCGTGCGCGGCAACGCGACCGCTACCGAGCGGGGCCAATGGGCCCGCCAGTCGACCCGGACGCCGGCACAGTGCAGCCTGCCCAGCTGTTCGGTCATCTCCTCGAGGACCGGCTGCTCACGACGCAACGAGTGCGCCGTGGTGACCGCCGGCACGGACAGCGATTCCGCGATCTGGGCGATGTTGTGGACGACAACGGGGTGCGGCGAGATCTCCAGGAAGTGGTGATGCCCATCGTGGACCGCGGCTTCCACGCCCGCCGCGAACCGCACCGGGCGCCTGAGGTTCTGCTGCCAGTAGCCGGAATCCCGCGGCGCGTCGGAACGCGGGTCGTCGAGCACCGTGCCGTACAGCCTCAACGACGGTGAGCTGATCGACAGCCCATGCGCAGCCGCGCCGAGATCGTCGACGAGTTCGTCCATGTGCGAGCTGTGGAAGGCGACGTCGGAGGCCACTCGGCGGACCACACGGCCCTCACCGGCCAGCAGGGTCGCGTACTCCTCCACCGCAGCCACGTCACCAGCCAGCACAGACCACCCGCGAGCTGGTTGGATCGCCGCTGCCAAGCCGGTCTTGCCCACGAGCCGTTCCTCCAGCTCGTCGAACGGCACGTCGAGCAGGACCATGGCACCGCGGCCCGCAACGGTCTTGAGCAGTTTCGCGCGCCGGCAGGCGAACCGCGCGGCGTCTGCGGCGCTCCACACGCCCGCGGTCACGGCCGCGGCGATCTCGCCCATGGAGTGACCGAGTGCCGCCACCGGTTCGACACCCCAGGACCGCCACACCTGAGCAAGGCCCAGGTGCATGGCGAACAACGTCGCCTGAACGCGGTCCGTCTGCGTGCAGTCCCCTTCTTCGAGTTCGGCGATCAGCGAGTATCCCGCCTCTTCGCGGAAGATCGGGTCGAGTTGCTCGCACAGGGACGCGAACGGCTTGCTCACGCGGAGCAGCTCACGTCCCATGCCCGCCCACTGGGAACCGTGCCCGGAGAAGACGAACACCGGTCCCGCGGCCTGCTCGGCCGCTCGACCGTGCACGACCCCCGGCACTCTTCCAGTCGCGGACCACGCCCGGAGCCGATCGACCGCCTCGCCGCAGTCGCCGGCGAGCACGGCGGTCCGCCACGGCAGGTGCGACCTGTGCAGCGCCAGCGTGGCCGCCACCGCCCCGACGTCCTGATCACCCGTCTCCAACGCGTCCGCGAGCCTGCTCGCCGTCGGCGCGAGCGCTTCCCGGGTGGCGGCGGACAGCACGAGCAGGGACGGACCACCGGTGCCGCCTCGCTCGGTGCCCGGTTCCAGCGGGTCGCCTTCCGCCAGGCAGACGTGCGCGATGGTGCCCCCGTACCCGAAGCTGGACACACCGGCCAGCTTCGGTTTGCCCGCGACCTCGGGCCAGGCGGTCGGCTCGGCCACCACCTTGATCGACTGCTCTGCCTCGACCTTCGCACTGACGCCGTCCCGCGCCCCCACCGTGGGAGGCAGGACACCGGCACGCATGGCCAGCACCGTCTTGATGATGCCGACCACTCCGGCACCTGCCTCGAGGTGCCCCACATTGCCCTTCACCGACCCGATGAGCAGAGGGGAGCCCTGCGCCCGACCGGCTCCGAAGATCGCCGCAGCCGCGGCCACCTCCACCGGATCACCGAGGGGCGTACCAGTGCCGTGCGCTTCGAGGTAGTCCACGGCGCACGGGTCGATGCCGGCTCTTTCGTAGACGGATCGGAGCATCTCCTGCTGTGCGGTTCCGTTGGGCGCCATGATCCCGTTGGTGCGACCGTCCTGCCGGACCGTGCTGGCGCGAACGACAGCCAGAACGTTGTTGCCGTCGCGCCGGGCGTGGTCCAGCCGCTTGAGCACTACGACACCCGCACCCTCGCCTCGCCCGTAACCGTTGGCCGAGGTCGCGAACGGCTTGCTCCTGCCGTCGACCGACAACGCTCCCGATGCTCCCAGCGACAGAGTTTGCGCGGGTGCGGCGATCAGGTTCACCCCGCCCGCGATCACGACGTCGCATTCTCCGGAGAGCAGCGCCTGCCGTCCGAAGTGGATCGCCGCGAGCGATGACGAGCACGCGGAATCCAGCGCCAGGCTGGGGCCGCGCAGGTCGAGGAAGTAGGAAACCCGATTTGCGACGGCGCAGTAGGCCCCACCGATGCTGCTCCACGGGCCGATCCGCTCAGGATCGCTCAGCAGCAACTGCCCGTACTCACCACCACCGACGCCGATCAGCACCGCAGCGTTGCTGCCGGCGAGCGACAGAGGCGGAATACCGGCGTGTTCCAGGGCCTCCCACACGACTTCCAGCACGAGACGCTGCTGCGGGTCCATCAGAACCGCTTCTTTGGGTGTGATGCCGAAGAACTCGGCGTCGAAGTTCGCCGCGTCCTCCAGGTAGGCGGCGCGACGTACTGCTCGATTCACCGCGGCGACGGCCGCGGGACCGTGTGCCCGGTACGCCGACCACCGATCCTGGGGAAGGTTCCCGACCTCACTGCGTGCCGCGATCAAGCCGGCCCAGAAGTCCGCCGGTTCACAGATGCCACCAGCCAACCGCAGGCCCAGCCCCACGACGGCAACGTCGTTGGCAGGGCTGCCAGAACTTGAACGCGTCATTGATACCTCACAGATCTCGGGCAGGCCGCCCACATGGCGCGGAATCAGGTTTCACTTGGCCGGCTCGATAGGCGATCGAAGTCGAACCCGCGGCTTCAGCCGACCCGGAAACCGTTCCACGGCCTGGAACGCGATTTCGCGGCCATGCTCGTCCCGGTTCGTTCCCGGAAGCGCGCGACATGGCTCACGCAGTCCGGGCTGTCGAGCGCGGTCTCCGCGATCCGGATGGACGTGGGCGGTCAGGGCTGGCGCTCGTCGCTCGGAGCGACGACGCGGTGTTCACGGCTGGATCGCTTCGGTCGTGGCGCGGTCACGGGGAATATTTGACGGCTACGACGGTAGCCACCCGGCTCGGCTCTCAGAACCCGGTCGTTCGTATGGGGTGCATAAGCAGATTGGATGCGTGGCGCGACACGCACGCCCCGCAGGTCAAGCAAGCGCGAACGCGAGGTCGCCGCAGCAGGGGATGCCCAGCTCGGGCAAGGGCCGGTCGGACGGTGCTCCACCGTGCGAGCAGTGAGGTCGAGCTGATCCGCGATCTCGCGGTCGGACGGGCAAGCCCCGGCCAGGGAGGCGGTGGTGATCCCCTGACCGCTCAGCCGGTCGCGGCGCGGCGGCGAGGTCCGCACGGCGCGGCAGTGCTGTTCCCCTGGTGGTGTTGCCCACATCCGCACCTGCCCCCCGGACAGGACCGGGAGCGACCAGCTTGATCGCGTGCCGCGGGCGGGCTGTGCCCTGCTGGTCCGCGCGTGCAATCGCCGGTGCGCGCGAAGCCGCCGAAGCGCGCCACATCACCGCACGCGGGTTCAGCCCGTGCCGAGCGGTCCGCAGTTCGTCCGCCTCCAGCAGATCGGTCGCTGCCGACCGGAACCGTCCCCGCCGCCCAGGTGGCCCCACGCGCGGCCGGCAGGTGCGCACGGTCCTCGGCCCGGCTCATCGCGCCGCGGAGGCCGCGGTCCTCCATCACCGCGATCCGGGTGACCGAGTCCGCCATCACCTCGACCAACCAAGCGATGAACAGCGAGGACCCAGTACGGCCGACCACGCCGGACCGCCGCTGTCACCGATGGCGGTGCGGTGACCACCGACCGCGGGCGGAACGGCTCAACGAGTCTTCACCATGTCAAGGGTCGAGCTCCCCGGATCGACATGTCATGCATCACACCTTGATCGTGGTGTTGCTGCAGCAACCGCCCTGGTTCGCTCGACCCGAGCGCAACGCGTCGCGGAGGCCGGGTCTCGTCGAGACTCCTGTCCGACCGCGGTCCGGTCCTGCGCGAGGCGGCTTCCCGACGGTCGCGACGACAACGCCCAGGGGCGAGCAAACGGACCTCTCGCCTAGTACGATCAGCCCAGCCCGACAGCGATGCTGCGGAGTAGTGCGTCCTGCGCTCGTGTGAGCCGACGTGCGGGTGACCTTCGTCCATGTCGGTTGGAGCGTGCGAACGTGACGGGAGAAGACAAGCCGGCGTCCCAGGACTGGAGCAGGCTCGACCTCAACCTCTTCATCCCGCTGAACGCCTTGCTGATCGAACGGAACGTCACGAAAGCCGCCGAACGGATCTTCGTCACCCAGCCCGCGATGAGCGCCGCGCTCGCCAAACTGCGCCGGGTCTTCGACGACCCGCTGCTCGTGCGCGACGGCCGCGAGCTCGTGCTCACCCCCTTCGCCGAGTCACTGCGCCAACCGGTGCAGGAGATGATGCTCTCGGCCCGTGACATGGTGAACGCCAATCGGCAGTTCGATCCCGCGGTGTCGAAGCGCACGTTCACCGTCATCGCAAGCGACTACACCACGACCGTCCTCCTGGGACCGCTGCTGCCCCGCCTGCTGGCCGAGGCGCCCAGTGTGCGGATCAAGATCGCGCCACCGGGGCCCGACTACGTCGACGCCGTCCGCTCGATGCGGTGCGACCTGCTCTTCTGGCCGTCGTACCTGCTGAACTCCGAGCTGGACAGATTCCCGCGCGCCCCTTTGTTCACCGATGAGTTCGTGCTGGCCGCCGCGCGCGACAGCACCTCGTTCGACCACCCGCTGAGCGCGGCAGAGCTGGCGACAACACCGCGCGTGCGACTGACTCCGTTCACGTCCCAGGACAACACGATCGACCTGGTTGCCGCTCTCGAGTCGGCGGCACCCCCCGTGGTCACCGTTGGCTCGTTCACGCTGGCTCTGGAAGTGGTGTCCCGCTCCCACCTCGTCACAACGGTCCAGCGCCGGTTGTTCGAACTGAAGCGCGAGGCTCTCGGCCTGCGGGAGGTCGAGATGGCGACAACCCTGCCCGAACTGACCATGACGATGTACTGGCACCCCCGCACCGGTCGTTCACCCGCCCACCAGTGGCTGCGGTCCCGCGTGCGGGCCGCCGCCGCACTCGGACCCTCTTGACCCGGCTCGCGAACGTGATCTTCCCCGACAACCCGAGGTGGTTGTTACCTGGATGCGGTCGGTGATGCCGGGATGGTGGTCGGCTGGGGCTGGGCGGTGCGCCAGGCGGCTTCGTACTCGTCGGAGCCGAGTCAGCCGAGGTCCTTCTGGATGCGTTCGGTGTCGTGGAACCCGTGTGGCCGACAACTCCGCCCATGCAGGTTGAAGCCGCGCACAGCGCGCGGGTCGAGGAACTTCCTGGTACGGCCGCCGACGCCACACCGCACTCGGCGTGCTCACGTCAATCGAGTGCGAACTCCGACACACCGGGATCGCTCCAGTAGCCTGAACTGCGGCAACCCGACTCCGCCGAACGGCGTGGGGATCAGCCAACCACGATGAAACGCCCACTGTCGGCGGAGCCTGTACCGAAGGGCCCCGTTCAGCGTTGATCCCGCAACCGCACTCCACTCAGCCGGCCGTCGCCGAGCGTGACCGGACCTCCACAGTCGATCACCGGAGGATGTGATCCAGGAGCGCTTCGCAGGTGATCGGCACCCTGTCGATCTCCCACTTGCGGGTCGAGGGGTTCATCTCCTTCTCGCCCACGGTCCTCCACGGCTGGCCGGTGGATCGGGCGACAGTACGCCACGCCCGGCGACGCACCGCGCCCACCGTGATCGTCGAATCCCGGCCCGCAGCCGCAGCAAGACCACCGCCGCGGCACCGAGCACCTGGTCGAGGAACCGCGCCCGCGAGGTGCCGGAACCCTGCACCGGAACGCTGAGCCGCAGCGATCCCGGCCCTTCGGCCGACAAAGCGCGATCCTGAGGTGTGGCGTTACCACCGCTGTACCCGATCTTCGTCGAACTGGCGGTTGGTTGGTGCTCCTCGGCCGGTCCTCCGCGGCCGAGGACGTGGAACTTCTGGTGCTACGGCACGAGGTCGCGTGCTGCGATGAACCGGTGGCGACACGACCGAGGCCTCCCCGGCTCGCGTCGGGGAGGCCTGCCCCACTGGTGGTCGATCAGAGGTGGACCTGCCAGTGCACCTTCACCCGGTAGTCACCGCCGTGGCCGACGAACTGCATCTCGGTGGGCGGCAGCCGGAGGTTGGTCCAGCCGAGATCCGAGGAGTCCCGGTAGAGGAAGCCGTACCGGTGCGGCAGCGTCACCAGCGCGGTCCGCGCCTCGAACAGGTCGTCCTCGAAGAAGCTGAGCAACCAGTCGACGAAAGCGCCGACGAGCCAGGCGACGACCTGGCCGATCGCCTCGGCGATGGCCGCGGCGACGTGCTCGGAGCTCGCGTCGGCGACCTCTGCGGCGATCCTCTCCTTCACCTTCTCGTTGACCTTGACCCACGCGGAGTTCACCGCGCTCGCGAAACCACCGCTGTCCTCCTCGGCCATCATCACCACGGCCACGAAGCTGCGCGGCCATCCACCGGTCGTGGTCGTGGAGAACTGGGTGAACGCCTTGCCGGGGTCGTCGTAGTTGACGACCTCGCCGTCGTCGAAGTCGTCGTGCACCATCCACTGGCCGACCTTGCCGGTCACACCGAGGTTGTCGGTCCTGAGGCCGCCGAGCAGGATCGAGTCCCCGCCCAGCTCCGGGTTGGTCTCGTCAACCGCCGTCACCCGGTCGACCCGGAAGTCCAGCGCCTTGACCTTGGGCGTCGTGATCAGGTCGAGCAAGCGCTCGGCCGCGGCGTTCCTGGCCGCGGTCTCGGCGGCCTTGCCCTCCCGCGCCAGGACCTGCGCACGACTGTTGATCGCCGCCTTGAGCGCGGTGGCGTCGATCCGCGCCGAGGAGAACGCGCCCGTGAAGCCCAGCGACCGGTACTGCTCGACGGTCAGGGCACCATGCCTGCCGAACTGGGTCATCCTGGTCTGGGCACCGGCGGCCACGGCCTGCTTGGCCACCGCGACGATCGGGTCGCGCCGAGCGGTCGGCAGGGTCAGCAGACCGGTCCTGAGGTCTGCTTCGACCGTGCCCGTGGGGTAGGTCTTGCCCAAGTCGGCCGCCACCGCCGCGAAGGAGTACCGCAACGCGAAGTTGGCGTCTTGAGCGAGCGCGAAGACCTGCGGATTTGTCCGCTCCGGTGACGCAGGTCCGGGAGTCGGCGGCAATTGCGTGCTCGCGGCGGCCGTCACCTGGGCGTTCGCGATGGCCTGACCCGGCCCGGCGAGGGCCGCGGCCATCACCACCAGCGGCACGGACGCGCGGCGCAGCGCCGAAAAGCGGCTGCGGGCTCTGGTGTTCATCCGGGTACCTTTCTGTTCGTGGACGATCACGCGGACCGTCGTGGTGAAAGGTCTACGGACGGTGGGCTGTCGACCGGCTGCGGACCGGTTGTGCCGCAGATCAGCCTGCTCGGACCGGTCGAGGCGCGCGGTCCGCTCGGCACGGTGGCGCTGATCGGTGCACGGCAGCGGGCGGTGCTGGGCGTGCTCGCGCTGCACGCCGGCAGCGTGCTGCCGTTCACCCGGCTCGTGGACGCGTTGTGGGGCGACGACCCGCCGCGCACTGCGATCAAGACCTTGCACAGCCACGTCGCCCGCATCCGCCGCGCACTGGCCGACTCCGGGTTGCACGACGTGCTGCTCACCCGTGAGCCCGGCTACCTGCTGGTGGACGGTGACGTCGACGTGCGCCGGTTCGAGGCGCTGATCCGGACCGGGCGCGGTGAACGGTCACCGGTTCGCGCGGCCGAGCTGTTCCGCGCCGGGACGGCGTTGTGGCGCGGTGACGCGTTCGCAGACGTCGCCCTGACCGGGTGGGCGCTGCGCGAGGTGGACCGGTTGCACGAGCTGCGGCTCTCGGCCTGGGAGGACCTGTGGGACGCGGAGCTGCGCGCGAGCGGGCACGACGAGGCCGTGGCGGAACTCCCCGCCCTGCTCGCCGCCCATCCCACCAGTGAACGCTTGACCAGGCTGTACATGCTGGCGCTGTACCGGTCGGGCAGGCACACCGACGCGCTGGACGCCTTCCAGCGGCTGCGCCGGCAGCTCGCCGAGGAGTTCGGCGTGGACCCGGGCCCGAACGTGGTCGAGCTCCACACCGCGATCCTGCGCCGCGACCCGGCCCTGGACCCGCCGGCCGGTCGGGCGCCCGCCGAGCTGCCCGCCCGGGTGGGGCACTTCGCCGGACGCGTCGAGGAACTCGCCCGCTTGGACCAGCTCCTCGCGGAGGGCGGTGACCTGCCGGTGGCGGTGATCTCCGGTCCCGCCGGGATGGGCAAGACCTCTTTGGCGGTGGAGTGGGGCCACCGGGTCGCGCACCGGTTCCCCGGCGGGCGGCTGTTCCTCGACCTGCGCGGTCACGATCCGGAGCACGCGTTGTCGGGCGCCCAAGCGCTCGCGCACGTGCTGCGCGTGCTGGACGTGCCCGAAGACCGCATCCCCGCCGACGGGGGAGAGCGCGCGGCGCTGTACCGGACGCTGGTGCACGACCGGCGGTGCGTGATCGTGCTCGACAACGCAGGTGCGGTGCAGGACGTCCTGCCGCTCGTGCCGGGCAGCGGCGCGACCCTGCTCGTCGTCACGACGAGGCGCTCGGCCGCCGCGCTGGCCGCCTGGCACGCCGTCCACGCCGTACCGCTGGACGCCCTGTCGCACGAAGAGTCGGTGACGTTGCTGCGCGCCGTGCTGGGTGGGCGGCGGGTCGAGGCGGAGCCGGAAGCGATCGCGGCCTTGGCGGAGCAGTGCGGCGGGATGCCGCTCGCACTGCGGATCGCCGCGGCCCGACTGCTCGGCAGTCCGCGCAGGACGGTCGAATCGTTCGTCTCCGAGTTGGCCGGTGCCCGTCTGGACGGGCTCGCCGTGGAAGGTGACTCGCGGACCGTGCGCACCGTCATCGCGAGCGCCTACCACCCGCTGGACGAGGAACCGGCACGCGTGTTCCGCCTGGCCGGCGTCGTGCCGGGTGCGACGTTCAGCTCCTGGTTGGCGGCGGCCCTGTCGGGCGTCGGGTCGGCGCGCGAGTCGTTGGCCTCGTTGGGCGCGGCGCACCTGGTGACCGAGGTCGAACCGGACCGCTTCCGGTTCCACGACCTGGTCCGCGAGTACGCCCGGAGCAAGCTGACCGGCGACGACGAGGCGCAGGCGACCGCGCGCCTGCTGGACTGGTACACGCAGGCCGCGTACGAGGTGAACCAGCTGGCGAACCCGGCGCGCGACCTGGTGCGGCCGGTGATCCGTCACCCGTGGCGCGAGCCCCCGTTCCAGCCGGACCGGCACGCCGCCGTCACGTTCCTCGAAGGCGAGCGCGAGAACTTGCTGCCGGTAGTGCAGCTCGCCCGTGACCGGGGCGAGCTGACCGTGGCCTGGCAGCTCACCTACCTGCTGACCGGCTTCTACGAGGTGACCGGGCACTGGCACGAACGAGTCGAGTTGTGCCGGGTCGCCACCGACGCCGCCGGCAGGCTCGGTGATCAGGCCGCCGAGGCGGAGATGCTGCGGGCGTGGGGTGTCGCGCTGTTCATGACCCGCCGGCTGGCGGAAGCGATCGACGTCAACCACAAGGCGCTGGCGATCGTGCGGCGGATCGGTGACCTGGCCGGTGAAGGGCACGTGCACAACAACATCGCCAACGCCCTGGCCGAGCTGCGGCGGTTCGACCAGGCGGTGCGGTCGCACTTGCGCGCGGTGGACTGCTGCACCCGCGCGGGAAACCGGCTCGGCTTGGCGCTGTCCCAGCGCAACCTCGGGCACACCTACATCCGCATGGGTGATGCGGAAACGAGCCTCGCACCGCTCCACGGGGCCCTGGAGGTGTTCCGCGAGCTGGGCAACATCCGACTGGAAGCGGGCACGCTGGACACGCTCGGCGAGGCGCACCTGCTTCGCGGCGAGCCGGACGTGGCGTTGCGCGACCTGGAGCAGGCCCTGGACCTGAGCCGCAAGAGCGGCGACCGGTGGTTGGAGTGGGAGGTACTGGCCGACATCGGTGTCGCGCACCTGGACCGGGCAGGGCACGGTGTCGAGCACCTCGAGCAGGCGCTGGCGATCAGCCGCGAGGTGGACGACCGCCACGGCGTCGCCACCGTCCTCGACCTGCTCGGGCGAGCACACCTGCGGGCGGGCGACCTCGATGCGGCAACGGGAGCGCTGACGGCCGCGTTGGCCGAGCGCTCCCGCGTGCCGGACCCGTTCGAGGAGGCCCACGTGCACCGTGACCTGGGCGACCTCGCCATCCGCCGCGGTGACCAGGCCGTCGCGCGCGGGCACTGGGACCGGGCGATCCGGCTGTACCGGCAGGTCGGTGCGACGGCCGAGGCCGCGGCTACTGGCCGGACTTGATCGTCACCGGGGCGACGCCCCCGACCACCCGGCCCGCGGTCGGGGCGAAGATCTCCAGCTCGAACACCTCGGCGGGCTCCGCGGTCTGGTCGAACAGCAGCGTGACCGGGGCCAAGACGGTCGTCGCGCCCGCTTGCGCGGTCACCTTGGCATCGACGACCTTGACGTAGTCCGAACCGGCGACGGCCGTGACGTCACGGGTGCGGTAGTGGACCGTGACCGGCGCGCGCAGCGGCACGGAGAACCTGATCCGGACCCGGCAGGTGTCCGGCACCCAGCAGATCTTCCCGCCCTCGACGGTCGTCTCGACCGACCTGGTCACCCGGCCGTCGTCGTCGCGCAGCCAGCCGACCGCGGTCCCCTCGGTCACCGTCAGCCCGGTGGCGTCGAACAGCTCGAGGAGCAGCCGTTCGTCCAACTCTGGCATGGGGTCGTTGCGCATCGGGACCGACACCGCCTGGGTCCTGGACGAGGTGGCCGTCCACACCACCGTGCCGGTGACCTTGACGTAGTCCTGCTCGGGGTCGGCGGTGTCGCCGACGACGCGGTAGTGGACCGAACCACTGGGCGTGCAGCCCGCGTCGGCCGTAGCGGTGACCTGGAAGGTGAGGTTGTCGGCCACCTCGGTGCCCTCGTACTGGTTCGCTTCCGCGACCGCCACCCGAGCCGGGGAGCACTCCGCGGCCTGCACGACCGACGCGGGTGACACCACCCCGACCATCACGGCCATCGCCAGGACCAGTCGTCTCATCATGAACTTCATGGTGTGATTTCTAGGTGCGCCCGGTTGTGGATGGGTTGTGCCACAGGTCAGGACGGGGCGCGCATGCCGAACGGCGGTGGAACCGAACGGCGAAGCGCTGAACGGCCTGCGCCCAATCCACCCGGCCAACAGGGCCGCACAGGCCATTCCCATGCAATCACCTCCTCTCGCTCTGCTCAAGCGGGTCTACGTGTTCTTCGTGATGGAACTCGCCACGCGCTGCGTCCGCATCCTCGGCACCACCACCAAGCCCGACGGCCCTTGGAAGACGCAACGAGCCCGCAACCTGCTCATGCCCTCGGCGACCGCGTCGATGACTTCCGGTTCCTCGTCCGCGACCGGGCCGGCCAGTTCACCGCCCCGTTCGGCGCCGTCCTCGCCGACGCAGGTGACGAACGCCACCTGCGGTGGTGCTGGACCGCCGTGCATCCCGTGACCGGGAGAAGTCACGTCTGCCACCGGTCATGGCGTTGTGCCTGCCGATAACCTATCCATGCAGGTTGAAGCCGTGTACAGCGTGTAGGGCCGAGGTGCTTGTGGGCGCGGCCGCATGTCCACCACGCCGTCCGCCAACACGGCATGATGACCGGCTGTGCTGCTCCGACTGGCCTACCTCGGCGTGACCAACGCCTTCGCGCTACTGCGCCTACTGCCCAGGAGCAACCGGGACGAGGACACGGAAATCCTGGCACCGCAGCACCAGATCATGGTTCTGGAGCGCCAACCGGGCAACGCCCGTCCGCGGTTCTGCCCCGGCGACCGGGCGTTCCTCGTGGCACTGCTGCACCGACTCCCGGCCGCCACGCTCCATCGGCTCCATCTCCCGGTGCGCCCGGAGACGGGAGGTACTGCGCCGGCACCGACACCCCCTCGCCCACCGCCACGCAGTCGAGTCCCGCCCCAAACGGCCTGGCCGACCACGAACCGTCCGCTCCATCCGGCTCCTGGTGCTGCGCCTGGCACGGGAGAACCCCGCCTGGGGCCACCGCCGCATCCACGGCGAACTCCTCGTGCTCGGCATCACGGTCGCCGCCTCCACCGTCCGGCAACTCCTCCAGAACGCCGGAATCGACCCGGCACCCGAACGCACCACGACGACCTGCTCCGCCTTCCTCCGCCCCCAGGCCGACGCGCTCCCGGCCTGCGACTTCTTCGAGACCACCGCCCTGAACGGCACCCGTCTGTACGTGCTCGTGGTGATCGAACACGCCGGCAGCCCTGCCCGGTTCCTGATCCGCGACCGGGACGGAAGTTCCCACCCTGTTCGGCACCGCCCTCGCCGACGCGGACATCCAGGTCGTCCTCAGCGGAGTCCGCATCCCCCGCATGAGCGCGATCATGGAACGCCGGCTCCCCAGCTGCCGTCGCGAACTCCTCGACCGCACCCTCATCCGGAACCAACGACACCTGCTCCACGCCCTGCACGAGTACGAGCAGTTCCACAACACCCACCGACCCCACCGAGGCACCGACAACGCCCGACCACTACAACCACTGCCACAGCCGTCACCGACCACGCAGCGGTCACCCGACTCGACATCCGCCGACGGCCACGACTGGGCGGCATCCTCAACGAGTACCACCACGCCGCCTGACCAGCACGGACGACGTTCTCGGCAAGCACAACGCCCGCGCCAAGAAGTCGGAGGACGCGGGACAGATGGTGAACACGGCGCTGGTCGCGGGGACGCCGCGTCGAACCCCGAGGCGTTCGGCTGCTCGGCATTCCCCTCATGGGCGTGTGCACCGCCGCGCAGCACATGGCGATGACCGCGCTGGTGCGCGAGGGGAAGGGCGCCGCGGCCACCGAAGGCGCCGGGCTGTTCCACGACGCCACCGAAGCGCTGACCGGCTTCGCCGACGGCAACCGGGCCGAGGGGTTGCTCAACGTCGCGAGCGCGGCCGGCGGCGTCGGACCTTGCAGGCCGACCCGCTGGCCGGTCTGTTCAGCGCGGGCTTCGGCTGGTTGATGGAGCACGTGAGCTTCCTGCGCGAGCCGTTGGACTGGTCGACCGGTGACCAGCAGACGCTCGACGGCATGGCGCGGACTTGGTCGTCGGTGTCGAGCTACCCGTCCGAGACGTCCGACCTGCTCGGGGACGCCGTCAAGACCGACACCGCGACCCGGGAGGGTGACGACTCGGCCGGCACCGCTGGACCGTCGAACGAACCATCTCCCGGCTGACCGGCTACCGCCGCCTGACCATCCGCTACAAACGCCACGCCGACAGCTACCGCGCCTTCCTCACCCTCGCCTCAGCACCGATCTGCTTCAACAACTCGCCGAACTCGCCACGTGAGACGTCGTCCTACACGGACGGCGTTTCGGCAAGCACACCGCGTCGGTCACCGGCGCACGGTCAAGATCCAATTCCGAATGTGCTCGGCCAGTCGAGCCGCTTCGTCGACATCACTCGTCGTGATGGCACGTTTGTGGTGGGCCTGATTCGTCAGGCGGAGGAGTCGTTGTGCGGCGGACCGGATCTCGTCCGGCGCCCAATCCCGGGTCGCCTCGTCGCCCGCGAGCAGGGACAAGCAAAAGCGCTCGTCATCGAGGCTGTAGTTGACCATGCCCCCGCGATGCCGTCGGACGCGGTTCACCAGGTTGAGCCACTGCGGGCCGTGGTAGGAGCGCAACCTGGCGCGCAGGACGGGTTTGACCACCGCGCCCGCCCGTTCGGCCGACCTGACGATTTTGGCGTGCGGACGCTGGGACAAGTCGGTGGACGACGGCCATGCCGGTGCCGCGGCGCGGGCCAGGTCGGCGGGCGTCGCCACAGACGAGTGGTCGGCTGTGCGCCCTTCCAACCAGGCGAGGTCAGCGGGGGTCACCGCGCGGAGCGCCAGCAGCCACTCGCACATCTGCCGCCGGGAGGCGGAGTCAGCGTCGCCGGGCAGTCGGATGCCCGTGCGCTCCATCGCGTCGCGGACGGTCCGGAGGCGGTGTTCGACCTGGGCTCGGGTGAGGCCGAGGGCAGCAGCGACTTCCGAGTAACCGGCAGGTCGGGGATCGTATTCCCGCAACGGTCTGAGGTAGCCGCGAGCGAGCGCCACCACGACCTCCTTCTGCCTTTCGTCGAGGAGGGGCGCTTGCGCGCGGGTGCTGTCGACGCTCTCGGGTTCGAAGTCGCTGCGCTGCGCGCCACCGACGCCGTCGACGGTGACCGTGAGGGGGTAGGTGGCCTCGTCCCCGGGCACCAGCACCGTCAAGGGTGATTGATCGATCAACCTGCGGACCGGCGGGCCACCCGGGAGGGCGACCGGCAGAGGCACTACCAAACCGGTCGGGTCGGCCGCGTGCAGCACGCGTTTGTCGCTGAGGTTGGTCAGGACCCAGTACTCGCCGCTCCTGCTCACGCGCCCTGCCCGACGGCTGACACCGTGGTCGCGAGCACCTACGACCACGGCGCAGGTGGGATCGCGCCCGAACACCGCGGCCCCGTCGCGCAACTCCCTCACTTGACCGTCGAACTCCAAAACCAGCGTTCCCACAACACTCCAGCCTAGGAAACCGTCGGGTCGATCCATACGCCCTGGCCCGAGGCGCAGTCGGTGTCGATGTCCAGCGCGATCCGGGAGACACCGGTGACGTCCAGAGGGCGAAGGGTGCGGACCTCCCCCACCGAGATCGTCTCCGCGACGCGCTGCTCACCGTCGAGCCAGACCGTGAACACCATGGGCGCCGATCCCGTGGTCTTGTCGTCCAGGCCGATCGCCGTGTCGAACTTCGTGAAGGCACGCCCCAGGTCCCACGTCGAGCGGGAGCCGCAGTAGTTGGTCGCGCCGCTGATCAGCGTCCTGGGGAAGACTTTGTTGTCGACCCGGGCCGGCCCGATGTCATAGGAGTTCTCGTCCTCGATCACCGCCATGTCGATCAACGACCTCGGGCCGTCGTTCCTGACGGTGGCGGGTAGCTGACCAGTCGTGCCGGAGGTGGGGGTCACCGTGGCGGTGGTGGTCTCCGTCGAGCCCCCAGGCTCCGCGCCGCGGTCCGACGATCCCGATAATGCCCCGTAAGCGATGTTCGCGGCAGCGATGGCGCCCAACGCGACGAGCCCTCTCTTGCGACCGGGCGTGAGCCACCCGCCGGCACGAGAGTTCGGTGCCGGAGGCCGCAGCGCATCGGTGGTCCGAGCGGGGGCGGGAGGCGGTGGGAGCGGACCGGATCGGGGCAGAGCGGTGGACGTCGCACCTCGCAGGCCACGCAACCACGCGCCCGCGTCAGGCCTCCGCTCGGGGTTGTCGTCGAGGATCGCCATGAACCAGTCCAGGGCCTCGTCCCCCTCGAACAGCCCCTGTCGCGCGAGGCCGTGACGCATGTCGGGCGGGGACAACGGCCGGTATCCACCGGTGAGCACAAAGTAGGTGAGGGCGCCGAACGAGTACTTGTCCGCGGCCGGGGTGTACTCCCCCGACCTCGCGACCTCCGGAGCGTGGTAGCCGGGTGTGCCGGCTGGGAACTCGGTGACGTGGCGTGCGACGCGGAACAGGCCGAAGTCGACCAGCGTGGCTTGTCCGCGCCGATTGATGATGATGTTTGCAGGGGTGATGTCCCCGTGCACGACCGGCCTACCCGACGGGGTCGCCTGACCCCCGTGGAGCGCGTCAAGGGTCTCCGCCACCTGTCCCAAGTGCCGGAACCGCTCCCCCGTCGTCGGCCCCTGTGAGACCCAGTCCTGGACTGTGACGCCCTCTACCCAGTTCATGACGAGGTACAGCGCGCGTTCACCCGAACCGGGCCGGCCGCGGGGGTGCATCGAGTCGCCTTCGAAACTGTCGTGCACCCCCACGACCCCCGGCCTCGCCACCAGGCGCAGCAGGTCGACCTGTTCCTGCCAGCGCGCTCGCCAGCGGTCGATGTCACCAAGGTGATCAATCCTCAGTATCTTCACCGCGACCAGCTCTTCTTCGCCGGCGAGCGTTACGGACGCCTTCCACAGGGTCGCCTCGCCGCCCCCACCGACGTGGTGAAACAGCTGGTACTTGTCAGGGCTGCCGTCAGGCCCTACGAAGAAGCTCTCCATACCGCGTGCTTCCGCTCCTTGCAGTGATGACCGGGCCGTGCAGGACAGGGCCGCAGTTGGAGTCCGGACGCGAACCCGGGGGCATCCCGAACCGGGGTGCTGATCCACCAAGCGTGATCGACAAGGCGAACACACATGTGTAGCACGCCGACCGTGCACACCGAGTGCCGCGGAGTGGATTCCCTGCCAGTGGAGTAGACCATCGTGTCGAGGTCGCTCGACGTCTACGCCGAATTGCGGATACCGGACCCGTGCCGCCGGAAGATTGTCGTTGCCGGCAGAGCGGCGCAGACATCCGCTTAAGCGACATGCTCGATGATCACGTCTCCACTGTCCGAGATGCCCCGGAAGTCGCTGTCCGGGCCGTCAGCGCTGCAGCGCGGCAAGGCTGCGGAGAACGCCGAAGTTGTACTACACCCCGAGAACGCGGTCCCCCGCGGCAACTCGCGGACGCGTGGGGTTCCAGCACTTGACGCCTGGCTACGACTACCGGGAGCCGTTGAACGCAGTTCAATGCCGTTGAACGCCTCCGACGGCCCCCGATTTGCTCCCCGACCCGCTCCCACCCGCTCCTTGAGGACTCGAACCGGCACCCGATGCGACGAACCCGACCAGCGTCACGCCGAAGGTTCGACTGCCTGATCAACGGGCACGAATCCGCAGCAGCCCGCTGCACCGTTCAGGGAGGTAGCCGACTTCCGGAAGTCCGTAGCAGACACGTCGACCACTCCCCTTACCTGCCGGGGCCTTGCGAGGGCTGTCGACCGGATCAGGAGTCGTGGTCGAACGACACCCGGGTCACCAGCAACACGTCCAGCCGGTCGTGCGTGGTCAGCAGCAGGTAGGTGATCACTCCACGCCCTTGGTCGAGCGTCAGGTGGAACAGCCCGCCATCCGGATCGTCCGGGTCGAGCGGACCGGCCCGCTCGGGCACCGGGGTCAGGACCTCGAACGCCTCACCGAGCGCGGCAAGCGCCTCGGAGGGAAGGGCCTGGATCTGCCCCGCGCGTCAGGATCGATGTCGAGGGTGTGCGCCGTGATCGTCGTCGACCGCCGCCCCGACCACCGGCGACTACAGACCCGACTCCGCCCGCAACTCGTCCCACGACACGCCACCCGACCGGGAGGCACCCGTACCACGTCCCGCCCGGCCTGACAGGCCAGGTTCGGCATCGCCTCCACCGCGAAGTACCCACGCAGGTGTGAAATCCGTGCGGGATGGGCAACCCGGTGCCGGTAACGATCACGCCGCGTCACAGGAGACGGCGTGGCACGAGGACAAGGAAGCACCGTGGGCATCCTGGGTTGGATCGTTCTGGGTCTCATCGCCGGCGCCATCGCCAAGGCCGTCATGCCCGGCAAGGACCCCGGCGGCATCGTCATCACCATGCTGCTCGGCATCGTCGGCGCCATCCTCGGCGGGTTCATCGGCCGCGCGATCTTCGGCTCCGACATCGGCAGCTTCTTCGACCTGAGCACCTGGCTGCTGGCCATCCTCGGCTCGCTGATCGTGCTCGGCGTCTACCACGTCGTCACCAAGCGGGGCCACCGCGCCCACCGCTGACACCACACCACTCGGGCCCGCCGGTCAGCCACCGGCGGGCCCGGCCTGTGTTCAACACCGCGCACCACTGAGCCGTTCCATCGTGACGTCGCAGGTCGCGGCGTGGGCTGAGCGGTGGGGAGCGGAGTGGGTGAGGCTCCCGGCAGGACAGCAGTCGACCAAGGTCCGATGCCCCAAGGTGACCCGGAAGCTGCTGTCCGTCCCGGCGGTGCTTCTCCGCAGCGAGACGGTGAAGGACACCGAACTGCTCGTCGTGCGGCACGAGAACGCCGTCCTGCGCCGGCAGCTCGCGGGTCCGGTCCGCTGCGAGCCCGCCGATCGGTTCCGGTTCGCCGCCCTGTCCGGGTTGGTGGATCGTCGCCGGTGGCGGGAGGTCTTTCCGGTCACGCCGGCACCCTGCCCGGCCGGCACCGCAGACTCGCGGCCCGCAAGTGGACTGCTCCGCGCGTCGACGCATCGGACGCCCACCGGCACGAGCGGCGGTCAAGTCGCTCGTGCCGCGACTCGCCGAGGACAACCCACGATGGGGCACCGCCGGGTACAGGGCGAACTGGCCGACTCGGCCACAGGATCGCCCACTCGACCACCTGGCGGATCCTGCACGACGCGGACATCGACCCGGCACCACGCCGGTGCGGTCCGACCTGGCGAGAATTCCTCACCGCCCAGGCCCAGGGCATCATCGCGGCGGACTTCCTCCACCTCGACACCGTGTTCGGCACACGTCTCTACGCACTGGCGTTCCTCGAACACGGCACCAGACGTCTGCACATGACCAGCGTCACCACCCACCCGACGCAGACATGGACGACCCAGCAGGCCAGGAACCTCGCCTCCGACCTCGGAGCCCGCATGGAACCCCCTACGCTTCCTGCTCCGCGAGCGCGACGGCAAGTGCAGCCGGACGTTCGACACCGTCTTCCACGCCGACGACCTCCGCATCATCAACAGCGCACCACAGGCACCGCGGATGAACGCCCACTGCGAACGGGTCATCGGCACCATCCGACGCGAACCCCTCGACCACATCCTCATCACGGGAGAGGCCACGCACGACACGTCCCCAAGACCTACGAACACCACTGCAACCGGCACCGACCCCACCAGGCCCGCCACCAACCACCACCCGAGGCCCAGCAGCACCCCGCCGCGGCACACGACCTCGACACCCGCACAGTGCTCCGCACCCGCATCCTCGGCGGCCTCGTCAACGAATACAGACAGGCCGCCTGACCAGCAGCGGAAACTTCCGAGCGGCACAGGCCAACCGCCTCGGCGCCGAATTCACCGCTGATTCGACGCCATCCCAGTACTCGATGCGATGGAGCCATTGCCGGGATGTCATCGATTGATCTATGGGCAAAGGCAGAACGAACCCGGCCAGGACGGCATCCCGTCGGCGCCGGCCGCGGACGATGTCGCGAAGTCGGCGGCCACCGAATAACCGCGCACCGACGTGACCATCAGCGCATCCGGCCCGCGCGCAAGACGCGATGATTTCATTGCCCGTGGCACCATCGGCACACCGGGCGCTGACACCGGCATCAGCGTACACGCGCGGTCCCCACACGCAGTGCCGCCTTCACCTGAAGGGGTGTATCTCGCGGAGGATTGCATGGGTGAACTCTCCGGCGGTACCCACAGCGTCTCGACCACTGACAGACCGGAGGAAACGACATGGGCAACATCAAGTACTTCATAGCGGCACTTGCCGTCGGGGCAGCCCTGACGGCTGTTCCGACTGCTGCCGCATCTGCCGATGCAATCGAGCCGCACACCACGGTAGTGCTGATGGGCCAGGACGATGACAACAACACCGATGACGACAGCGGCAACTGGGGGCTGTGGGGTCTCCTCGGCTTGCTGGGATTGGCCGGACTGGCGGGCCGCAAGAAGCACGACGTCACCGACCGCCACACCACCGGGCGGTGACCTGAGCAGGACTGCAGGTTCGTCATGCGCTTCGGCAACACTCGCATCGAATTCCTGGGCGGCCGCGCCGGTTGCCTGACGATGCTGGCATCTCGGTCGTGGCGTCGGTCCTGCTCACCATCCTGCTCAATGCCCTGCTGTGACGACCCGCCCGTCAGGCTTCAGCACGGGATGCCGCCGAGACGTGGCTCCGGGGCTGTCCGTTAATCCTTTCCGCACTACTCGGACCACCGAAGCCGTACACCGAGCAATCCAATGCACCCGCCTGCCGCCTACCTGCGCCCAGTACCGGCCATGAACCAGAGGTCGCAACCTGCCCCCACCTCCGCGCTGTGCTGCGACGGACGACGGTGCTGTTGATTCGTCGATGGCCCCTATCGAGGCGATGAAATGATCACACCCCTGCCACGTGGCTACAAGCACCCGACGGATCGACGACCGCGCCGGTCGTACCTGGCACCGTCGAACCCTAACCCCGACGCGGCGGCACGAAGAGCAGGCGACTCGGACTACCTCGGCGCAGAGCCGAGACGGGCGGGAATGCGGCTCCACCGCGGTCGCACCCCGCCACCCGCTGTGCACCCGACCGACCGGGTCCCGCCACCCGGTGTCAGTCGTGTCATCCCGATCGTGTGAATTCCCGCGTGCGCCGACGCACGCGGCCCAAGCCGAAGGAAGATCATGTCCCAGCGCAACACTCTCGTCCGAGCCATGCACGACATCGGCCTCGCCGCCTGGTTCGGCGGGTCTCTCGCCGGGGCGGTGGCCGTCAACGGGGCTGCCGCCGACATCCCGGACCACAGGCTGCGGCTGAAAGTGGCCAACGCGGGCTGGGCGCGCTGGACACCGGTGAACGCAGTGGCCATCGGCATGCACCTGGTGGGCGGGACGGCGCTGCTGCGGGCCGACAGGGACCGCGTCGCCGGTCAGCGCGGAGTAGCGGCACAGACCGGGGCCAAGCTCGTCTTGACCGGAGCCGCGCTGGCGGTGACCGGCTACAGCAGGGTACTGGGCAAGAAGTTGCAGGCCGCCGACGGCGTCGTGGTCGAGGGCGGCACCACCCCGGCGGAATCCACCCCGCCGGAAATCGCGAACGCCCAGCGGCAACTGGACATCTGCCAATGGCTGATCCCGGCCCTCACCGGCGGGATCTCGGTGCTCACGGCCCTGGCGGGGGAGCAGCTGCGGCCGGGTCAGCGGTCGGGCGGGATGTCCGACAAGCAGGTGCGGTGGCTCCACCGCGGAGCGTGAGCCGGCCGCGGTGATCCGGCCGCACCGGTGCGTCACGACGGTCCACCGCGAAGGCAGTCCAGACGACGATGGCCCGAAGAGTGGGTTGTGCCGCTCGAAAGGTCATCATCGCCGGCAGAGCGGGTACTACGGTGCCGGGAGCATGTCCGGGTGATCACGTCCCTCCCGTACACGGGACATGACCCAAGGCCGGGTAGTCAGCGTTTTGCTGGTCACACGACCGAGCTGCAGGAATCACGACGCAGGACAACGGAGTTCGTTGGTACAGGAAGTCGACCAGGACAGCTTGTCCCAAGGAGCTCCGTTGCCCTCTCATTGTGTCCTGCCGCCTGCGCTGACGGCCATCACCCGCACGATCACCGTGGCAGCGGGCCGGTTCGCTCCGGGCACCCGGGAACTGACGCGGGTGGTCCCGTTCGAACTCGTCGACGCGATCCTGGGGAAACCCGGCGCGTACAGCGTCGGTTACGGGACCTGCCCTCGCGGGTCGGTGTCTACTTCCTGTTGGCGATGTGCCTGTTCCCCGAGGTCGGTTACCGGCTGGTCTGGCAGAAACTGACCGGAGGACTGGCCGGTCTTGCGGTGGCCGAGCCGTCCGCGAAAGCCTTGCGGGACCTGCGTCGCGGACTCGGCGGCGCGCCGATGCGCCGCCTGTTCGAGGTGCTGTCCGGGCCGCTGGCCCGACCCCGCACGCCCGGTGTGCGGTTCGGGTCCTACCGCACGGTCTCCTTCGACGGCTGCAGCTCGATCAAGGTCGCCGACACCGCCCGCAACCGGGCCTGGCTCGATTCACCAGGCAACGGCGGCCACCCCCTGGGGGAGCTGATGACCCTGGTCGAAACCGGCACGAGAGCGCTGATCGGCGCGGTGTTCGGTCCCACGCGTGAAGGCGAGACCGACTACGCCAGCCGCCTGCTGCACCTCCTGCAGCCGGACATGCTCGTGTTGTGGGACAAGGGTTTCGACAGCAACGCCTTCCTCTCCGAGGTGCACGCCACCGGAGCGCGGATCCTGGGCCGGCTGCGCGACAACCGGCGCATCCCCGTCCTGGCCCGTCTCGGCGACGGCTCCTGCCTGTCGACCATCGGATCCCTCCGGGTACGGGTCATCGACGCGCGGATCACCGTCACCATAAAGGGAGGGACCACTTTCACCGGGACCTACCGTCTGGTCACGACCCCGACCGACGCGCGCCGCCACCCGGCCGCCGCCCTGGTCGCCCTCCACCACCAGCGGTGGGAACACGAATCGGCGTACTACGCCCTGCGCCACACGATCACCGCCGGACGCGTCCTGCGCTCGGGCGACCGGGCCGGGCTCGAGCAGGAGATGTGGTCCCTGCTCACGCTCCACCAACTCCTGCGCACCGTCATGGTCGACACCGCGCAATCCCTGCCCGGCACCGATCCCGACCGCTGCGGATTCACCATCGCCCCGCACGCCGCCCGCGACCAGGCCGTCCAGGCGACAGGAATCATCGTCGACGGCAACGAAGAATCCGGGGTCATCGCGCATCGTCTCCTGACCGCACTCCTTCCGCCCCGACACCCACGCGTGAGCACCCGCAAGGGCAGATCCCCGATC
>NZ_NSDM01000028.1 GCF_030852425.1 Saccharothrix longispora | reverse complement strand
ACAACACCGGATCCGCACCCCACCGCGAGCTCAACCGCTCGACGTCGACACCCCCGACACCGGCGTGCCAGTCCACGAACACATCCACACCGTCGACACGACCACCACCGACCACCGAGAGCGGAACACCGGCACCCCGCAACACCTGCTCGACAACACCCGCATGGGCACCCGACACCACCACCACCGGAAGCGGCCGACCGGCACCACTCCGCAGACCCAGCGAATCCCGCAGGTCCCCGACCAGCGCCTCCACCTCGGCGCGCTGCTCAGGCGTCAACCCCACCGCACCCGGCGCGAAATCCAACGACACCGGATGACCCGGATGCTCCAGCAACCCCTTCGACCGCGGCGTCGCCCGCCAGAACAACTCCACCGGGAACGCCCCCGGCACCACCACCGACGACGGCACCAACCAATCAACCCGAACCACCGTGATCCCGGTCCACTGTCCGATCCGGACGTTGACGCCACGACGATCGAACAGCTTCTCGATCGTCCCGGCGAGATAGCCCGACACCTCCACCACAGGAGCCGGGAGACCGTGCTCGGCACGCACCCGACCCTGCTCGGCCACCACGTTGACGAGCAGCAGCAACTCGGATTTGCGTTCCCGCGACACGTACCTGACTCGGAGAGGTGTGTGCAGCACCAGCTCAGGACTCCTGTCCCACGCGCTCGACCGGTACTGATCGGTGCTCACCGAACCGTCGGTCACCAGCACCACGTCGACAGGGCCCTCGGAAGCCTCGACGGCGGTGTGCACGTCGGTGTGACCAGCCCGCCCACCACGCACCACCACGGCCTCGACACCCTCCACCCCCAGGGCATCGACGACCTCCTGCGCACGCGGACCCACCACCTCCGGCGACCGGCGCTCGTCGACCCCCTGCGCACCAATGCCCACCCGGGTGTCGACATCGGGCCGGTTCACGTCCGGCCGATTCACGTCGAACAGGTCGCGACCCGCAGGCTGCGCGCCGCCGTCGGCTCCGATATCGCCCGACCGCACCTGCCCGTCGGGCACATCCGGGTCGTCGAGGTCGAGCCCGTCGAGGAACGCGTCGTCGATCCCGGTGAAGTCGAAATCGCCCCCGAAGTCGAACCCGTCCAACAGCCCGTCGTCACCGGGCCGGGCCACGCCCACCTCGTCGGCGGACGCGCCTCCCACGTGCCCCCCGGAGGCGTCGGCGTCGGCGGCGAGCACCTGGTTCTCCAGGGACCACAGGTGTCGCGGCATGAGCCCCAGGCCCATACCCGACGGGTCCTCGGACCCCACGCCTGCGCCGTCCCCGGCGTCATCACCCAGCCCGAGGAGCTTCCCGAAGCGATCGGCGATGCGGTGCGGACCGGTGCCGGCCAGGTCCCTCCAGTCCGGCACCGACAAGCTCACGTGGGGGTCGACCTCGGTGAACTCGACGGCGACGTGGAACTGGTGCCCGCCGGGCATCCGGAAGCCCCGGTTGAACCTGTTCTCGACGGTCTCGGCGAACCGGCTCATCACCTCGTCGAGCTCGCCCGGTGCGACGGTCGGGTCCTGGCCGAGGTGCACCTTGACGGTGAACTCCGCCACCTCCACCCCGTCCACGACCACGGTGCGCAGGTCGTACGCGACCGGCTCGACGATCCACCGGACCGTTCCCGCGTCATCGAGCGGGACCGCCACCTCCCGCGCGGTCCGGACGCTCCGGTCGACCACGCCGCGTGAGTCCCTACCGCGGATCAGGTCCCCGGGCACGGCGTTGCGCATCCGGAGCCACCGCGACTCCTCCCGGCCGATCGGGGCGACCTCGCGGTCGAGCCGCGCGATCTCCCCGGGCTCCGGCGCCCGGTTCCCCCAGTCCACGAAGACACCGACGCCGTCCCGGCGTCCCTCCAGGAACCGGGCGGCCACCCCGGCGGCCACCATCCACTCGACGATGGCCTCGGCATCCGCCCCGAACACCCCCACCTCCGGCGGGGTGTGGCCGTACCGGGTGCGCACCGCCGACGCCTCGGCCAGCCGGTCCACCAGTTCCCCCAGCTCGCTCAGCCGCTCCCCGTCCAGGCCGGAACCGGTCGGTTCGAGAACGGCCAGGAACGGCGTCTCCGGGTGGAACCACAGCGCGCTCCTGGCCGGGCTGTGGCGCCACCGCTCGTCGGCCAGGACCGGATCCGGCGCCGACGACGCGTCGACACCCGGCATACCGCCGTCCACGGCCCCCGCGCCGTCGCCGAAGAACGCGTCACCGGCGCTTCGCGAACTCTCCCCGACCCGGTCGACCAGGTCGTGATCGGCGGGAGGGAGGCCACCGGGCAGACCCGAACGACGGGCGGTGCCCAGTTCCCGGGCCAACTCCCGCGCCAGCTCGGCACCCGCTTGCGGGCCCTCGGTCCACATCTTCCACGCCACCACGTCGCGCACGTCGTCGAAGACCGAGGCCAGGACCTCCTCCTCAGGCGACAGACGTCCGGTGACGGTCACGGGGACCCGGTGATGTCCACTGGCGACGTAGGTCGCGAGGTCCACCGCTTCCCGACGCGACCGCGCCGGCAGGCCGTCCAGCAGTTCACGTGCCGAATCCGCCTCGGCACGCACCTCGGCCCGGCGTGCCTCGACACCCGACGCCACACCGGCGACGTCCGGGTCCGAGCCGAAGTACCAGTCGAGCACGTCGTCCAGCGGCGACGACTCGTCGCCCCGGACCGCACCCGACCTCTCCCCGTGATCGGCGCGGCCGTCGGCCACGTCCCCGTCACCGGCACGCACCGCGCCCAGCTCGCGCGCCCACCACAGCGACAGCGCCTCGGCGACCTCCTCCGGCGACCGCCCGGTGCCGTCGTCCTCCGACTCCAGCAAGGTCAACGCGACGACGGAGCGCACGTCCTTCGCCAGGGCGTCCCGCGCCTGCTCCTCCGGCGACAGCCTTCCGACCACCAGCGGAGGTCGGTGGTGGATTCGGGTGATCTCGGCGGCGGCCCTCGCCAGGTCGTCGTAGCGCTCTTGCGGCAACTTGCCCAACCGGGACTCGGCCGACTTCGCCTGCTCGGCCAGGGACCGGCGCAGGATCTCGTGCTCCGTCCCGCCGGGGGACGGCGTCGACGGCCGCACGTCGACGTCACCGAGCGATCCGCTGTCGGATTCCGCGTAGGACCGCGTGCCCATGCCGCGGAGCCGTTCGATCAGGTCGGGCACGGAGGGCGCCTCCAGCGCGCTCTCCGCGACACCGGACTCCGCGTCCACGAACAGGTCCGACACCGGGGACGCGCTCTCCGAACCGCTGTCCGACTCGCTGTCCGACCACCGGGAGACCTCGACCGCGTCGACGACCGGGACGGCGGAAGCGTCGACCTCGCTCTCCGAACCGCTGTCCGACCACCGGGAGACCTCGACCGCGTCGACGACCGGGACGGCGGAAGCGTCGACCTCGCTCTCCGAACCGCTGTCCGACCACCGGGAGACCTCGACCGCGTCGACGACCGGGACGGCGGCCGGCCGGTCGGTGGCCTCCGACGCCGGCGTGGGGGGAGCGTTCTCCCCCAACACCTTCTCCCCGGAGTGCGAGTCCTCGGGGACCACCATCTCCAGTCTCACCTGACGCCGATCGGCCTCCGGTGAGGTCGATCCGGGCGGCACCTCCCGGGCGTGGGAGAACGTGACGATCCTGATGTCCGCCGAGGTCAACCGCTGGTCGTCGGACAAGCCCTTCTGCATCTTCTCCAGCACTTCGACCAAGACGGCCTCGGCCTTCGCAGCCACCACCTCGGCGCGCTGCAGGCCGGTGCGTTTGGCGAACACGTGCGAGTTGCCGTAACCGTGCACGTGGATCCGGGGCAGGGACCGGGAGAGGCCGTTGAACTTCCGCCACAGCGCCAGGCCGACTGCGGTCCTCACCACGTTGGCGACCCTGCCGGGGAACTCGATCTTCTGGTCGCCTCTCCTGACCTTCTCCAGGTCGTACTTCCCGGGCTCCTCCACCGGGATCAGTTCGCTCGCCTTGAGCAAGTGCGACGTCACGACCACGGCAAGCGGGTTGACCAGCACCCCGGGCTTGTCCGGCTCGTCGACCCGACCCCACCGGTCGAAGAACGTCTGCCCGGTCTCCTGGCCGTACTGGCCGACGAACCACAGGGCGCCCGGCGTCGGAAGCGCGTCACCCGCGATGAGGTTCAACGCCATCCGGGCATTCCCCTCGGCCTTGTGCAGCTCGCTGTTCCTCAGCCGCCGCCCGTCGCCGTCCAGACCCGGGTCGGCCAACGCCGCCCGCAGCCGGTGGATGTCGGCCAGCGCCTTCGCCAGTTCCTGCTGCGTCCGGGATGAGGCCGGGTCCGCCAGCACCCGGTCGCGGACCTCGGCGACGCCGTCGCCGTACCGCGCCAGGTTCGCCTCGACCGCCTCGTTGAGCAGGCGCAGCCGGTAGCCCTCCTGCCAGGTGAACTCCACGGTGACCTGAGCGCTGTCGTCGTCGCTGTTGAGCACGGGAGCGCCCAGGTAGTAACCGGGCGCCGCCTGGGACCGCGGCTCCGGCGCGGCGGAGCGGGAGTAGTCCTTCACGTACCCCGGCACCGGTTTGCCGTCGGCACCGACCTCCTGGGTGGCCACCGACTGGATCAGGTAGGCCTCACCGGGCTTCGCCCAGGCGAACTGGTTGACGCCCAGCCGCTCGGCGGCCTCGTCCACCCGGCGGCGCGCCTCCTGGTTGTCCGGCCGCAGGGCCGTGCCGTACTCCGCGCCCGGGTGGAGGTCGCCGACCGCCCGGTTGGCCATGGTGTCGACCACCACCGCGCGCGGGACCAGGCCGTAGCTCCGATCCCGCCCCACCTTGCCCAGGATGAAGGCCAGCTCCCGGATGCCGAAGAACTCGGACTTGGTCCCCGCGTCGACCTTGACGTCGACCGAGGTCGGCGGGATCGAGCGGTCGTGCCGCGGGCGGAGCACCGCCTGCTGCGGCGTGTCGCCGAGGAGGTCCTTGGAGAACTCGCTCAGCGCGCCGGACGGCTTCGCCAGGTGCGGCCGGACCATCACCAGCTCGGTCGAGCCGCGCGTCACCACGTTCCCCGGCACGGTGCGCAGCTCCAGCTTGCTGCCGACCGAACTCAGCCGCTCGTTCGCCTTCTGCACGGCTCCCGGCGTCGCGTAGAACTCCTGGTAGTAGCCGTCCGCGTCGGCCTGCGGCACGGCGATCGACCCGTCCGCGGAGAAGATCAGCGGCGGCTTCGCCACCGGTTCCGCGGGCAGCTCCACCAGCATGGCCGGGAAGTCTCCGGTCGGGCGGATGACGGCGTCGCGCAGGCGCCGGGTGAACGGCGGCACACCGCCGGTGCTGCTGACGTCGTAGTCCGGCGTCGCCGGCAGCCAGCCCGAACCCGACCCGCCCCGCGGGTCGAACACGTGGAAGTCGCTCGCGGGCGCGGGCACGACGATCGGCTCCGCCTCCGGTCCGGGCTCCCGGGCGGTGTCCCCGCCCTCGCGGTCGACGGTGGCCGCCGGGAGCGGCCCGGGGTCCCCGGCCGACGTCGCGCCGCGCGAGCTCTCGCCCGTGCCGCCCGGGACGTCGACGGGACGTGCGCCACCGGGCAGTCCCTGGTAGCGCTTGGTCCCCAGTTCCCCGGCCAACCACCGGGACAGCTTCTCGGCCCGCTCCCGACCGGACCTCACCGACTCCAGCGCGACCACGGCGTACACGTCGTCGACGACCTGGACCCGCTCCTGCTCGGCGGGCGACGGGGTCCCGATCACCACCACCGTCTGGTGATGGCCGCTGGCCATGGTGATGGCGTCGGTGACCACCTGCCACACAGCGGGGTCGTCCTGCAGGTTCGCCAGTTCCAGCCGGGCTTCGCCCGCCCGCTCGGCCAGTCGCGCCCGCACGGCCCCGCGGTCGGGGGACGGCCGGGCCGGTCCCTCCGGGGCGGCAGCCCGCATCGCCTCCCTGAGGTCCTCGACGCGCCGCAGGTGCCTCGGTCGCAGGCCCGAATCCGCCGACGTGCCGGGGGATCGCAGGACGCCACGAACGGTGTTCCCCTCGTACGCCCCGAGGAACCCGGCGAAGTAGTCCGCGATCTCGTGCGGCTCGGAGCCCAGCAGCCCCTTCCACCGGTCCGCCGTGACGACCACATGGGGCGCGTCGTCGCCGAACTCCAGCGTGACGTGGAACTGGTGGCCGTCGGGGAGCCGGTAGCCCTGGTTGAGCCGCTCGGCCACCGCGGCGTGCGCCCGCAGCTCCGCCACGCCGAGGTCGACCTCGGTGGTGTCGTCGGCCCGTTCCAGCCGCACCTTCACGGTGAAGTCCCTGACCGGCACCCCGTCCACGACGAGGTCCCTGGTGTCGTACCCGATGGGCACGGTCTCCCGGTGGAGCGTGACGGAGCCCCGGTCGAGCACCTTGCCGTCCGGGTCGAGGACCGGCGGGGTCACCCCGCTCGGTCCGGTGGCGCCGGCGGCGACCACCACGTCGCGCTGCCCCCGGACGGAATCGGTGACCGGGACGAAGAGCCGCCGCGAGGCGATGTCCTCGGAGGGCACCGCGTCGCGCAGCCGGAGCCAGTGCAGCTCCCGGGCCTCGACCGGCCTCCCGGCGACGCCGAGCAACGCGATCTCCGCCGGGGTCGGCACCCGCCTGCCCCAGTCCACGAAGACGTCGAGACCGTCGGCACGGCCTGGTTCCGCGACGGCCGGCACCCCCTCGGCCACCAGCCGGTCGCGGACCTCGTCGGCCCGCGGGCCCGTCACCCGCACCGCCGGCGGGGCGTAGCCGTACCGCGTGCGCACCGCCGCCGCCTCGCCCAGCTGCCCGATCAACGTCAGCAGGTCGCCCCGTTCGTCGACGTTCAGCCAGGAGCCCCGGGCGTCGAGGGCGGCCGAGAACGGCCTCTGCGGTGCGAACCACAGCGCGCTCCGGCTGTTGCCGTGCCGCCACTGCTCGCCGCTCGGGATCGGACCTGCCCCCTGGTCGACCGCCGCGGGTCCGGTGGCCGGCGCGGCCAGCGGATCACGCAGGTCCCGGTCCACGTGCACGTCGGTGTACCCGGCACGACCGCCTCGCACCACCCGCGCGCGCACACCCGCCTGGAGCAACCCCTCCGCCACAAGCTGGGCGCGCGCACCGGTTACCTCGACCGCGGGCAGCGCGTAGCCGCCCAGGAACCTGTCCGCACCCTCCCGGAGGAGTTGCCCTGCCAGCGCCTGGATCGCGTCGAGCTGGTTCCGCTGCAGGCCCAGTTCGTTGCCGTTCGCGTCGACGAACGTCCGCAGCGACAGCTCGGGGGACACGCCCCGCACCGAACCGGGGTGCGCCGCGCCCGGATCGGCGGACCCGGTCCGCCAGTTGGCGAACACGTCCACACCGTCGGCGCGACCGCCCCTGATCGTCGTGAACGCGATCCCGGCGGCGCGCAACTCCCCTTCCACCAGCGCCGAGTAGTGGCCCGACACCTCCACCACCGGAGGCGCGACGTTGGTCGCGGCGCGGTGGTCCAGGACGTCGCGGACGTCCATCACGAGGTCCGCGACGAGACCGCTCTGCTCCGGGGTGAGGCCTGTCGCCCCGGCCGGGAGGTCCAGGGACAGCGGGTGACCCGGGTGCTCCAGGATGCCCCTCGTCCGAGGCGTCGCCCCCCACAGCAGCTCCACCGGGTAGGACTCACGCGGGACGCCCGGCGCGGACACCACCCAGTCCACCCGCACCTCGGTCGGCCCCGAACCACCCTCCACCACCCGCACGTCGACCCCGGCGATGGTCAGGAACCCCCCGACCACCCGGGCCATCCCGCCCGACACCTCCACCGACGGCGACGGGAACCCGTGCGCCTTCCGGGCCCGCCCCTGCGCGTCCACCGACGCCGCCAACCCGCGCAACGCGTTTCGCTGCAGGTCCGACAGCCGTCCGCCGACCGGCACGCGCAGCACCAGGTCGGGCGCCCCGCTCCACGCACCCGACCGCCGCCACTCCAGCTCCGGCACGGCGCCCGATCCGCCGATCGCCGACGTCGCACCGGACGAACCGCCACCGAACGGCGCCGCCAAGGTGCGGCGTGACCGCAACGGCTTGGTGAAAGTCGTGTTCCGGGCGACGGGGTCGGTGGAGCGCAGTGCCGCGAGGTGGTTCTCGAACAGCCACAGGTTCCTCGGCTTGAGCTCCGGCTTGCGATCCCTTGGGGTGTTGGACATGATGCCGTCGTCGTGCACCACGTGGTTGCGCACGGGTTCTCTCATGTCGGTGTCCCCGGCGCCGTGGTCCCGGTACCACCTGGGGGTCCGCATGAACACGGGCACCCGGGTGCCCGAGGTCTCCGCGTACTCGTCGTGCAGGCCCAGGTGGTGGCCGATTTCGTGGGCGAGGACCAGCGCTTCCAAGCCGATGGACCAGAAGCTCTGGGAGGACCGGGTGTTCAGGTCGTCCAAGAGCCAAACCGACTGGTGGGCCTGCGTCACGTCGGTGAACCTCACCGTGACGTGGAACTGGTGACCGCTGGGCAGGCGGTACCCCCGGCGGTTGTACACCGCCTCGACGCCCTCCAGAGTTCGGACCTCGAGGTCCTGGACCAGGTAGTCCGGGATGGTGGTCGCCGGGATGAGGCGCAGGTTGAGCGTGAAGTCCTTCACCGGCACGCCGTCGACCACCATGTCACGCTCGTCGAGCGCGATGGGTATGCGCTGCCCCTGGGACCACCAGCCCCCTCGGTCGAGGACCTCTCCGTCCCGGTCGACGATGGGCGCGACGACCATCGCGCCCTTCGTGGGCTTGTCGGAGTCCTCAAGCGGCAGGTAGCGCTCCCCCCGGAGGTAGCCGGTGACGGGAGCCGCGGCCCACTCCTGCGCGATGCGGTCCGAGGGCACCGCGTTGCCCAGCCGGAGCCAGCGCGCCTCCCGCTCACCGATCGCCCTGCCGGGGGGCGACACCTGGTCGCCCCAGTCCACGAGGACGTCGAGCCCGTCGGTGACGCCGGAGGACGGGGCCGGCTGCGCGGGCACCCCCTTGGCCCGCAGGAGGTCGACGACGTCCTGCGCGGTCACGCCGCTCACGGACACGACGGGCACGGGGAGGCCCCACCGCGCACGCACCGCGGTCGCCTCGACCAACTGACCCGCCAGCTCCTCCACCTCGGCCCGCTCGACCGCATCCAGCCGCGGGTCCTGCGACCGGAAACGGAAGGCCAACGGCCGCTGCGGGTCGAACCACAGGGCGCTCCTGCTGAGGCTGCGCCGCCAACGCTGGTCGTCCAGGACCGGGTGGGGCGCGGGGACCGCGGCCTGCTCGACCGGTGCCCCCTCGATGCCGAGCATGCCCGACAGGCCGTGCTGGAGGTCCCGGTCCACGTGCACGTCGGTGTACCCGGCACGGCCGCCCCTGACCGCTTGCGCACCCACCACACCCGCCTGGACCAGCGCTTCCACGACGCGGTACGCGTGCGCACCGGTCACCTCCACCACCGGCGGCGCGTAGGAGTCCGCGATCCTCGCCCGGCTCTCCGCGAGGAGCTGTTCCGCCACCACCCCGATCTCGTCCGGCAACGCCGCCGGGCCCGCGTCGACCGGCACGTCCGACGTCCGCAGCGACAGTTCGGGGGCCACGCCCCGCACCGAACCGGGGTGCGCCGCCCCTGGCGCCGGGGTACCGGTCCGCCAGTCGACGAACACGTCCACACCGTCGGCACGACCACCCGCCACCACCGTGAACGGGATCCCGGCGGCGCGCAACCCCTCTTCCACCAGCGACGAGTACCGGCCCGACACCTCCACCACCGGGGGCCGGAAACCGGTCCCCTGACGATCGAGCACGGCGTCCGCGAAGTCCGCCGCGAAGTCCGCGACGAGGCCGCTCTGCTCCGGGGTGAGGTTCCCCGCCCCGGCCGGGAGGTCGAGGGACAGCGGGTGCCCGGGGTGCTCCAGGATGCCCCTGGTCCGAGGCGTCGCCCTCCACAGCAACTCCACCGGGTAGGACTCACGCGCGACACCCGGCGCGGGCACGACCCAGTCCACGCGCACCTCGGTCGGCCCCGAACCACCCTCCACCAGCCGCACGTCGACGGTGCCGCCCTTGGTGGCGAGGAAGACGGCGATGCGTCCGGCGGTGACCCGGGCACCGCCGCCCGCCACCTCCACCAGCGGCGCCGGGAACCCGTGATGCCGCCGGCCCCGTGCCACCCGGTCCACCAGTGTCGCGAACCGGTTCAGCGTGTGCACCTGGTCGGCGGTCAGCGACTTGCCGCGTGATACCTCCAACACCAAGTCGGGCGCCGAACTCCAGGCGTCCGACCGCTTCCAGCCGGCCCCCTCGAAGGCATCGCCGGAGTCGTCCGAACCGCTGTCCAGCGGCATCGCGTCGCCGGGATCACCGTCGGGCGTCCCCGGGCCGCCGAGGGGAGCACCACCGACCAGCCCCGCACGGCGGTCGAGTCCCTGCTCGCGCGCCGACCGCCGGGACAGCGCCTCGACGGCTTCGCGAGCCCCGCCGGTGCCGTGCGCCTCCGCGGACTCCCCGTGCTCCAGCGGCTCCAGCGGCTCCAGCGGCTCCAGCGCGACGACGTCGTACACGTCGTCCACCACCTCGGCCCGTGCCCGGTCGCGCGGCGACAGCTCGTCGATCCGCACCGGGGCCAGGTGGTGGGTGCTCGCGATGCCGACGGCCTCGCGCATCACCTGCTCGTACCGCTGCTCCGACAGCTTCCCCAGGCGGCGCCGGGCCGACTCGGCCCGCTCGTGCAGCTCGACCCGGGCGTTGAAGGCGCCGAGCAGCCCTTCCACCTCCGCCTTGGCCCGCCACCAGGCGGCCTGCGCGTCGTCGGCCAGCTCCCTCGCCCTGCCGATCGCGTCCTCCGCCGCGGTGATCCGCCCCCGCAGCCCCGCCAACGCCGTGACGGCCTGCTCCTGGGCGCTGCCCGCCTCGACCAGGGCTCGCTGTGCCCGGGCGAGCTCGCCGTTCGCCTCGACCAGGCGGTGCACGCCCCGCAGGACGTCGGCGGTGGCGCGCTTGACCTCCGACGACGAGCGCTCCGGGACCTGCCGGTCCGCGTCCGCGTCGGCCCGGAGGTCCGCGTGGCGCGCCTTCACCTCGGTGTAGCGCGCCCGTGCGGTGCGGAGATCGGCCCTGCGCTCCTCCGCCGCCCGCGCCGCCCGCGCGACAGCCTGCTCGGCGCCGCGCAGCTCGACGTCGCGTGCCATGACCTCGACCTGGGACGCGGCGAGGTCCGGGGCGAGCAGCCCGACCAGGTCCTGCGCGTCGTGCCGCGCTTCACCGACCTTCTCCTCCGCCTCCCGCCAGGTGTCCGCGGTGTCGCGCACGCGGTCCTGGGCGGCGAGGACGTCCGCGTCGACCTTCCGGCCGAGCACCGCCTCGACGTCGGAGAGGGCCACCCGGAAGTCGCTCGCGCCGGGGATCTTCAGGTCGAAGACGACAGTCTCCCCGCCGCCGACCCGGGCGACGATCCGGAACTCGGCGTCGAACTCGACCAACCCGGTCCGCCCCGTCACCCGGTCGGCCTGGTGCGTGGTCGAGGCGGTCGCGCTGCCGGAGTTCGCGTCGGAGTCCTCAGGCGCCTGCCTGACCTCGACCCCGCTGGTCGAGAAGAGGGCCGACCGGGCCGGATCCGGCGTCCCGTCCTCGTGCCTGCGGCGCTCGACCACGTTGCCGGGCGCCACCGCGGCGACCACCTCGGCGCGGTCCGACCGCTGGCTCTCTCCGCTCCTGGTGCGGGTGGTGCTCGTCGACGTCTGGGAACCGACGGTGTCGCTGAGGGAGTCCAGCACCGGCTGGGAGAGCTTCGCGTGGACCGCGATCCCGGCCGCGTGCGAGGGCCGGATGCCGGACCTGACCAGACCGGGCACCTCCAGCGGTGCGGTCGTCATGCCGGACAGGCTCGCCTGGAGGACCGCCGAGCTGAGCGTGGCCAGCAGGGCGTTGAACGCCCCGGTGCCGACGCCCAGCACGCCCTCGCCCGCGCCGGCCCGCCGCAACGCCCGGGAGGCGACCTCCTGGAGTTCGGCTCCCGCGATCAGCGACTCGACGGACGCGCCCGGGGGGATCACCACCGGGTTGCCGGACCGCTGCCACCGGGCGACGGCCTCCGGGGTGCCCTCCTCGGGCCCCCGCCGGGACGCGATCGTGACGTGGGGCTTCGGCGACCGCCCGCCGCCGTCGATCTTCACGCTGTCCGCGTGCACCTTCAGGCCCAGCACGCCGTCACCGCTGTCGACCCGCGCGACCACCCCGTCGTCGCCCTCGACGACCAGCTCCAGCAGGACCGGCACCCGGTAGCCCGCCAGCGGGCCGCTCGCCATCATCGCCTGGATCACGTGCGTGGCCTCGGTCTCGGTCACCGCGCGGTGCCTGGACGTGCCGGACGAGCCCCCCAGTGCACCGCCCAGGCCGCCCATCGTCCCGTCCGAAGACCTGAGGATGCCGGAGAAGACGCCCTTGAGCCCGAGGCTCCAGCCGGTCGTGGAGGAGCTGCTCCTGTTCGCGCTGCGGGTGCCCTTGACGGTGCGCGAGATCTCCGTGCCGTCGTTGACGACCCCCGTGAACTCGGGCGCGCCGGCGTAGGCCCGCAGCGTCACCTGGTAGTTCTCCTTGCCCAAGGTCTTGCCGGGCACGGACAGCAGGAGCCGCCCGCCGCCGTCGAGCGCGCTGTCGATCAGCGCCGCCACTGAGGTCGGCGAGGTGAAGTCGCCCAGGCGCTGGACGCCGTTCATGACGTCGTCGAGGACCGACCGCGGGACGAGCCGCTGCGAGGACCCGCCGGCCGTCTCCCGGAGTTCGGCCACCAGGTCCCGCAGGATGCCCGACACGTCGGGCGCGTCGTCCACGAAGCCGAGGCCGAGGCCACCGGCCATGCCGGGGCGCGCGAGGCCCTTCGGGGCCCCCATGACGCCGAACTCGCGCGGTGCGGGCTCCCGCACCTCGGGCAGCAGCCCCATCTCCCTGGCCACCTGCTCGTCGACCCGCACGAACGACGAGCCGGGGAGCGTGACCCGCACCGCCTCCGAGGACGGTTCCGACCGGTGCACGAGGTTGCCCTCGCGGCTCTCGGCGACGATGGTGAACGTCGCGTCCATCTGCACCAGGACCGTGCGCTCCCCGGTCTCCTTCCTGGCCTTGCGGTCGACGCTGCCGGATACCTCTCGCGAGTCCGACCGGGACTTCTGCCACAGGTTCCAGCGGACGTTGCCCAGCAGCGCGGCGGCGTTCCTGGGGGACACCACGTCGGGACGGGCGGTGGTCGACCCGGTGCCGATCAGGGAGACGCCCTTGGTCCGGGTCGTCGAGGTGCTCGCCTTGGCGCCTCCCGCCAGCTTCCTCTCGGTCCTGGTGGTGTCGGAGACGCGCACCGGGACGGGGTTGTCCAACGCGACGACGACGCCGATCGCCCCCGTGCGGTCCTTGACGCGGCGCTTGTGCACGAGTCCGGTGACCAGCACTCCGGCCCCGGCCAGGTGGCGCAGGTCCGCCTCGACGTTCTCCTGCTGGAACAGCTTCTCCAGGCGGTGGCGCGAGGGTGAACCCGGCGTGGTCAACGACGTGTCGCCCCCCGCCGCCCGGTCGAGCGCGGCGACCGCCTGGTCGACCAGCTCCGCCGTGTTCACCACGGCCTCGACGGACGACCACGCCGGCTGCCCGGTCCGGGGGGTCGCGGGGTCGAGCAGGTCCGCGATCCGCACGCCGCCGCCCAGGGAGGTGACCTCGGGCCTGCCCGGTTCGAGCGCCCAGGGTCCCGACTTGGGCGTGGAGCCGTCCGGCACCCACAGGTGGACCTCACCCGTGATCGGGGGGATGCGGACGGGCTGGTCCTGCCGCCAGGCCGTGCCGGGGTCGGCGGAATCCGGGCCCTCCGCCGGGCCCGCCGTGCGGGCGACCGTCCTGGGCTCCGGCAGTTCGCGGCCCCACGTGCCCGGTGTGACCCTGCGCAGCCAGGAGCGGTCGCGGCTGAAGGAGGTGATCTCCACGTCGAACTCGACGTCGTGCGCGAAGACCTGGGCCGTCGACGAGTCGGCGTCGCCCCAGGAACTGCTCACGGTGTGGCCGGAAGCGGTGGTCACGGTCCGGCCGGCGCTGACGGAGACACCGCCGCCGGCGGTCGTCACGAGCCGCGTCGTGCCGGGGGTGGACACCTCGCCGCCCCGGCCCTCGACGGTGACGGTCAGTCCCTTGGTCGTGCTCGTCGAGCTGTCGAGGGTGGGTGAGGCCGAGGCCGTACCGCGCACGACGCGCTTGTCCGCCTGGCCGAGGTGGGTCGACGAGGACAGCCCCGCCTTGACGACCACCTCGAGGTACTGGCTGGAGAACACCCCGCGGCGCTTGAGCCGGACGACGACACCGCGGCCGAACAGGCTGCCCTTCTGCGCCCGCAGCGCCAACGGCGACAGCGCGGCGTCGAGCAGCCGCTGGTTGGCCATCCGCTCGGCGAAGTCGCCGGCGTTCCGGTCGGTCCGCGGGGCCCCGTCCCCGCCCCGGTCCCACCGCGGCAGGAAGTCGTCGAACCCCTCCAGCCGCAGCAGCGCGGACTCGACCTCCTCCCGCACCCGGTGCAGGTCGGTGAACTTCCCGACCTTGGTGTTGCCGCCGACGAACCCCGCCGCGAGGTACGGGGGTTGGTGGCGCGGCTCGTCCGTCGGGACCGCGACGGTCTTCCGGGTGCCCTCCGGCACCGGCAGGCCCTGCGCGGCGGCTTCCGGCAGACCGACCCACTGGTAGGTGGTCACCGGAAAGGTCGCGCTGTCCCCCTGCGGGGTGCGCACCTCGACCTCCGCCGTCATCCGGTACAGGCCGGCCTCGCTGCTGAGGGCGATGGCGGTGGCGCGTTGCAGGGCGTTGCCCGCCGCCGACGACTCGGTCTTGCGCGCCGAGGCGGAGACCGACAGCCCGGCCACGCCCAGTGATGCGGTCGGGGCCATGACCCCGCCCCCGCCGCCGACGGTCAGGTCCACTCCACTGCCGACCGTCGCACCGACCGAGGCGGTGGAGGTGATGCCGTCCTGCACCTTCAGCTTCGGGGACGCGTGGGTGCCGACCAGTTCGGCGTCGAGCAGCCGGGCCCTCATCCGGACCGCGGTCGCGTGGCCGCCGTGCGGGCTGAGCAGGTCGGGCGAGGACACCCAGGTGCCGAGCATCTCGCCGAGGTTCTCCGTGATGCCCTTCGCGCTCAGGAAGTCGCGCAGCGCCGTACGCCCGTCCGCCCCGGGCTTGGTGATCGACGGGTGGAGCTTCCCGGCGACGGCGGCGAAGGCGGCACCCGGGTCGGCGACGACCACGGCCTCCGCGACGGGGTGCTCCAGGTCGGCGCCCCAGTCGGGAGAGTCGGGGGTGACCACCCCGAGGCCGTTGTCCCGGTTCTCCAGGTCCACCAGGAAGTCCGGGAGTCGCAGCACCACCTCCGGGTCGACCGCGGTGGCACCGCGCGGCGCGACCTCCACCTCCGTGACGGCGCCCCGGTCGGCGGTCACGGCGATCGCGTACTCCACCGGGAACGTGACCAGCTTGGAGCTCTCGACGTTGCCGACGCCCCGCTCGTTTTTCGTGGCGGTGGTAACGGTCACGCTCGACTCCGGCCGGGCCAGCGGCACGCCGACCGAGACCGTGCCGTAGGCACCGACGCCCTGGCTCGCGGTGGCGCCGAGGGAGACGTCGCGGGACGCGGTGAGCGCCGTCTTGGTCGTCGCGGTGGCACCGGACTCCACCGAGCGGTCGGCCACCGACTCGCCCTTCGGGGCCTTCCCGGTGGTGGACGCGGGCTGGGGCTCGGTCGTCGCCGTGACGTCCGACGCCGGCCGGAGCTTCGCCGCGACCGCCGCGTCGAACCACTGCTTGCCCACCCTGACCTGGAACACCCGACCGGCGCCCAGGAAGGTGCCGAACTCCCGCGCGAGGGCGTCGCCGATCCCGTCGACCCCCTCGGGCGTCACGCCGTCCCGCTTCGGCAGCGCGTCGGTGATCGCCGCGAGGACACGCTCCACACCCCGGACGTCGGCGGTCACGGTCGTGCCCAGCGCCTGGCCGCGTTCCAGGAAGGACGGCAGCCAGGTCCCCGGCAGCAGGACGCCCGTGTCCGCGACCGCCGCCACGGCGTCGGGCACCCCGACCACCTGCGCGTCACCGTCCGGCGACGTCACCACGATCCTCGGGACCTCGGCGGCGGTCGGGGCCCCCGACGTCGGCGACCCGGCGTCCGCGACGGCCGCGACCTCGGGCAGCGCGGCACGCAGGTCGTGGAAGCGGCTCCGGATCGCCCAGAGGTCGCGGGGCTTGACCCGCACATCGGGCTGGTCGAAGCGCTCGGTCATCAGTCCGTTGTCGTCCACGACCCGGCCGCTGATGCGCACGTCGCCGCCGAACCTCGTGCGGACGACGCGCGGCTCGCCCTGGAAGACCGGCGCGGACGGGCTGCTGTTGACGTACTCGTCCCGGAGGCCGAGGAAGTGCCCGATCTCGTGCGCCAGGACCCTGGGACCGGCGTCGGCGGGCCACTCGACCTGGTTGGTGGCGTGGTAGCGGCCCGACCCGCCGCCCTCCGGGAAGACGGTGATCGTCCCGTGCGCGTCGGCCGGGTCGTCGGTGAACTCGACCGTGACGTGGAACTGGCCGCCACTGGGCAGGCGGAAGCCCTGGTTGAACACCTCGTCGACGCCCGCGCGGGCGTTCGCGGCCAGCTCGGCCAGCCGTTCCGGCGCGATCCCGTCCTCGGCCTCCAGGTGCAGCCGCACCGTGTGGTCCTCGACCGGCACGCCGCCGACGTCGAACGACCTGTGGTCGTAGGCGATGCGCCCCCGCCACGACGTCGCGTCCCCGGCACGGCGCACCGGGTCTGCGTCCGCCGCCAGGACCGCGTCTTCGCCCCGGACGCGCGTGACTGCGCCGGCACCGGTGCGCGCCCGCTCGATCGAGGCGCCGGGAACCGGGTTCCTCGCGTCGAACCAGTCGGCGGACGAGGCGGTGCTGTACCGCCACGAGGGGTCGTCCAGGATCGCGCTGCGCACCGCCGACGCCGGCGCCTCGGCGGCGACCGGTGTCGCGGTCGACGCGTGCGGTCCGGACGCCCCGATCACGGGCGGCCGGTAGCCCGGCGCGTCACGCGTCTCGACCGCCTCCACCAGCTCCGCGGTGAGCCCGCTCGGCTCGTCGGGCCTGGGCGCGTCCCGGAACGACCGCTGCGGCGCCGGGGGGTCGGCGGGCCGGGAGCCCGTCCCGTCCACGTGCCGCGCACCGCCTGCACCGGGGCGCTCCGTGCCGTCCTGCCCCGGTGCCCGTGGGGGCCGCACCCCGGCGCCGACGGTGTCCGCCGCCGACGCCGGAGGCGTGTCGGAGGGGAGGGCCGTCGTGTCGTCGGCCCGCACCGAGCGGTACTCGTACAGCAGTGCCGCCACTTCGGCAGCGGTGTCCTGGCCGCCCTCGTACATCCACTGGGCGACGACGTCGACCGCGCCCCGGTAATTCCGCCACGGCGAGCGGGACACCCAGTTCACGCCTTCGAGCACCTGCTCCGCGCGCCGCCGCAGGCCCTCCGCCACCCGCTCGGGCAGGGCGTCGAGCCGCTGCCGCGCGCCGCTGTGCATGTGCAGGATCGCGGCGGGGTCCTCGACGGGCGTGGCCACGCGGCTCGGCGACTGCTCCGCCCCGGCCGGCTCCGGCGTCCCCGGCTCCGGCGTCTTCGTCGGCGGTGCGCCGACCTGCTGGATCGCGTCCAGCAGGGTCGTCCGGGCCTGCTCCAGGTCCACCGGCGGCAACTCGCCGGGGGCGTGCGCCTCCGGCGGCACGCTGATCGGGACCAAGGTCTTCCACCCGCGGCTCGTGAGGTGCAGACCTTCCCGGTCGGCGCGGACGAACTCGCCGCCGCCCAGGGTCGTGAGCGCCTCGGAGAACTCGGACTCCACCAGGCCGAACGCGGCCAGCGTCTGCTCCTCGGACCGCGGGTCGTGCAGCTTCCGCGACCCACCGGAGAACGCCAGCACGCGCACGACCTGCTCGACGGCCGGGGTCGCACCCGGAACGTTGGCGCGGACCCGCTCGACGACGTCGTCGGCGTGGATCTCCAGCAACTCGTCGACGGGGCCCTCCGTACCGGTCACGTCCCGAGTGGTATCGCCGTCGAGCGGAATGCGACCCACGGCCCTCAGGCGCGCGAGCAGCCGCTCCCGCTCGGAGACCAACCGGCCGCGCTCGCCGGCCAGCCGCTCGTAGTCCGCCTGCTCGGCCGGAGCGACCATGAGCCCGGTGAGTTCGTCGATGCGCGCGTCCAGGGGCGCGGTGAACGCCGCGCGACCGGCTTCGTCGCGCAGCTGCTCCCGCGCGGTGGACACGAACCTGTCGAGCGCGTCCCGGTCGGGCAGCGTCGACTCGACGTGGTCAGCCATCACCCGGGTCGCCTCGCCCGGGTCACCCGGCCAGGTCCTGCCGTTCCGCTCGTCGCGCAGGTCGGTGGCGGCGAGGAAGTCGCGCAGCTCCCGCGCCGTGTCACCGAGGAGCCCTTCCCCGGCAGGCGGGACGAGCGTGGCGGGCTTCTGGTACTCGCCCAGCCGATGCACCGGTTCGACGTCCTCGACCCGCAGCAGGGCACGGGCGGTCTCCGGCAGCGAGACGGTCGTGTGCTTGCCCATGAAGAGCTTGCTGTCGGTGACGGTGCGGACCAGGGAGGCCAACTCGGGACGCGAGGCGATGAAGGTCAGCGCGGCTTCCCAGACCAGGTCGGGTCTCGGGTGCTTGTTCACCGCGCCCTCGACCAGGGTCAGGTGCAGGTCGCCGTCCCGGTTGTGCAGTTCCCGGATCAGGGTCTGCACGACCTTCTTCGTGAGGTCGACGGTCGCCGACCGACCGGGCTCCGCGGCGCGGACCGCGGGCGCGGACGGGGCGGCCCAACTGCCGTCGCTGTTCATCCTGATGCCGGTGACGATCGGGTAGTCGGGCAACCCGTTGGGGTACCCCAGCTTCGTCGTCAGCGCGGTCAGGATGGTCGGCCCCGTGCGCACCATGACCGAGTGCCTGTGGATGCGGCCGAGCGGGCTGTCGAAGAACGCGTCGCTCATGGTCGCGACGGACGGGGGGAGGAGGTCCTGCTGGTTCTCGCCATACCGGTTCCGCACCTCGTCCAGGTAGAGCTGCGCGAACGGGTGGTTCCTGGGCATCACGAAGGCCGAGTTGCCGACCTCTCCCCGGTCGTTGCCGTTGACGGCGAACTCCGCCTGCGAGTCGAGGACGTCCTCGATCTCGGACAGGTCCTCGATGCCGTTGTCACCATCGCTGTAGATTCCGCCGAACCGGCGCAGGATCTCCATGCGGAGGATGTCGCTCGCCGCCGCGTAACCCGGCCCGACCTGCTTGTTCGTCTCCACCCGGTACATGTCGTGCAGCTGCATCGGCGAGTTGGCGTTGAACACCTCGTCGACGTTGACCAGGACGATCCCGTTCTCGGCAGCCCAGTCGAGCATGTCCCGCACGTCGGCCAGCGGGTCCGGACCACCGGACGCCGGGACCCCCTGGGAGCGGGCCTCCTCGAACCGGCTGCGCGGCACGTCGGTCCACAGGACGGCCTGCACGACCTCCTTGTACCCCTTCGCCGCCCAGCCGTAGTTCCGCCGGAAGTTGACCGTGCGGCCTTCGTCTCGCAGGGGTCCGCCGAGCCAGATCGCGTGCACGGTCCACGGCATCTCGGTGGATTCCGGCAGCGGTGGGACGTCACCGGGAGCCCACGCGTCCAGCAGCTTGTCCTCGCGGTCGGGGACGGAGACCATGTCCTCCGCCGCCTCGGGCAGGGCGGCCGGGTCCATGTCCGCAGCGGTGGGGGTCCGGTCGGTAGCCATGTCCAGCAGTTCGAAGAAGGACACCGACTGCCCAGCGGTGATGCCGCTGTAGTCGAAATCCGCCAGGAAATCCGGTGGCGCCGACGGTGCGAGCAGGCCGAACAGGTCCGGACCGGCCAGGGGCACGCCCTCGGGGGCGGTGGGGTCGGGCACGACGGACCCGCGGAGTTCGGCGACCAGTCCCCCGACCGACAGCGGTCCTGCCACCGGGCCGGCCGGCCGGGGTGCGGACGCGGTCTCGACGGTCGTCTCCCCGTCGGGGGACGGCCGCCGGTTCGTGGCCCCCGAGGGCCTCGGCGCCTCGGGGTACCTCGTCCTCGGGGCCTCGGGCGCCTTCGTGCCGGCGGGCGCCGCGACCTCCTGGCCGGTCGACGCCGTGGCGGCGCCCTCCCGGGCGGGGGTCTCCGGCGTACCGGTGACGGGGGCCTTCGTGCCGGCCTCCGTCGACGGCGGGGTGGCCTCGTCCTCGACGACCGCGGTGTCGTCCGCGACCGGCCGGGGCACGGTCTTCCCGTCCTCGCGCGCGGCCGCCCGCTTGCCCTTGGCGGGGGACCGCGGCGCCGTGGTGGGAGGGGCGGTGACGGGCACGGTGACGGGGCCGGCTGTCGCGGTCTGCTCGGGGGACGCGGTCCGCTCCGGCGACGTGACCTGGTCGGGGGACGCGGCGCGGTCGGGTGCCGTGGTCCGGTCCGGTGAAGCCACCTGGTCGGGCGATGCGACGTCGTCCGGCGAGGTGGTCGTGCCCACCGCGGCCGGGGTGGACGTCGAGCGCACGTCGACCGGGGACGCGCCCGCCACGGCCTCGCGGCCGGACTCGGTCGTCGTCACCTGGTCCGCGCCGGAACGGGCGGGGGCGGTCTGCGGTGCGTCGCCCGGCGACACCCCGGTGTCCGTCCGGTTCGTGGTGACGGGTGCGGTGTGCGGGGTGGCGGGGGCGGTCGAGGAGCTCTCGACGACCGCCGAGGACTCCGGCGTCGCGGTGGCGGGCGCACCTGGTGCGGCGACGGGCTCCGTTCCCACCGCGTCGCGGCCAGGCTGCTCGACGCGACCCGGCTGCTCGACACCGCCCGACGCGTCAGCCGGCGGAGGAGTGGTCGTGGGGGCCGTCGACGGCGCGGTGCCGGCGGGGGTGTCCACCCGTACGCCCTCCGGCGAGGCGGTGGCCACCGCGGGCGCGGCGTCCGGTCGGGTGGTGTTCGCGGGTCCGTCGGCGGAACCCACCGGTGGCGTGGTGGCCTCCGTGCGCTCGATGCCACGGGGGTCGAGCGGCCCGGTTTCCCGTGCGGTGCCGGCGCCCGGCGCGGGCGCCGCGGTGCGCGGTTCGGTCGCGTTGTCCTGTTCGGCGGCGGAGCGCTGGTCGCCGGAAGGCCGGTCGGCCGGAGGCTGCTGGGCACCCGGCTGCCGGCTGTCACCGCTCCGGGTGGACGCCTGCTCCCCGACGACCGGGGTGGTCGGGGCAGGCGGGGTGGTCGGGACGACCGGCGCGACGGGCCTCGTGGGGGTGATGGGGGCGACGGGCACCGGCGCGGCGTCGGGGCCGGCGCCCGTCGTCGGGGTGTCGTCGCCGACGACCACCCGGTCGCCCTGCGGGGCCTGGTCGGGAACGTGCCGGACGGGGCCGCCGAGGGCTCCGCCGCGCTCACCGACCGCGGGGTCGTCGGAGCGCCGGACGTCGTCCCCCCGGAAGCCGGGTGCGGAGCCGCTGCCCCCGCCGTGGTGGGAGGAACCCGGGACGAGCGGCGTGCCCGCCTCCGCGTACGGCGAACCGCCCACGACGGCGGACGGTGCGTCCACACCCCGGGAACCGTCGGACGAGGTGTCCCCGGCCCTGTCGAGGCCGGCGGAGTCGGGGGTCGTCTCCACCGCCGGCGGGACGACGCCGGGGAGGGTCCCCGCGCCCTTGAGGGCGATGCCCAGCTCGTCGCCCGCCACGTTGGCGGCGCCGGAGACCGCGCCGGAGGACGCCGAGTACGGGTTCATCTCGAACTCGCCCTCGGTGATGTACTTGTAGAGACCCTCGGTCAGGGTCTCCTGGAACGCCTCGGTACCCATCTCGTTGATGGCCTGGGGGAGGTCCTTGTGCCAGTTCCGACCGCCGATGACCTTGCCCAGGACGCTGTCCAGGCCCTTGGTGGTGAGGCCCGCGAGGGTGTTGCCCACGCTCCCCAGGAACGGCGCGAGCGCGCCGCCCAGGGCGCCGACGCCCACCGAGTTCTTGGTCATCTCGGCGTCCCACGAGGTGCGGTTGCCCATGCCGAACTGGATGCCCTGGGCGAGCACGTCGATGACGAGCTGGAAGGCGACGCCGAACGCGACGGCCTGCGCGAGGCGGATGAGCAGCCTGCCCAGCAGGTGCTGGAGCAGGAAGCGGACGACGGCGACGCGCGCGGCGAGCCACGCCATGCTCGCGCCGCCGGTCACGAACGCCATCGACGTGGCCCACGCCATCTCGGCGACGAGCGTGGCGAGCGTGATGGAGGAGACGAGCTTGACGTACTCGGCTTCGAGGGCCAGGTCGCGCAGGAGCTTCGCCATGTCGCCGAACTGCGCCGCCGCGGCGGCCAGGTAGTTCTCCCGGCCCTCCACGAACGGGCTCATCCTGGCGGCGAAGGCCTGCTCGGCCTGGCCCTCGAAGGTGCCCCGGGTGGTCACGACGGCGTGCTTGATCTGCGGGGCCAGTTCGTCGACGAGCCGCTTCGCAGCGCGTTCCCACGCATCGGCCAGGGCACGCAGGTGGTCCTCGTTCGCGTCCGGCCACTCCTCACCGGTGAGCACCTGGAAGAGCTTGCGGACCTCGTCCGAGACCATCATCGCCATGACTACCGCTCCTGCGCCGTTACTTCTTGCTCGTGACCGCGTCGGCCTCGTCCGCCGCGTCGGCGAACGAGCGCGCGGTGTCGACGGTCCGCTCGCCGGCACCGCCGATGGTTTCCTCCAGCAGGACGAGGAACCCCGCCGCCTGCTGGGCCATGGGCACGTAGTTCTGGTCGAACTTCTCACCCAGCTCGGACGTCCCGCCCGCGTTGCGGTACATCTCGGTGGCCTGCTCCAGGTCGCCGGCGATGGACCTCGCGAGTTGCGCGATCCTGTCGATGTAGACGCCGCCGCTCTTGAGCAGGTCGGTGTCGACGGTCAGCCGGTCGTTCACCGCGCCCACCGACCCGTCGTCACGTCGCCGATCGCGGCCTCGAACAGCGCGTCGAGGCCCGGCGCGCCGGCGCGCAGCGCGTCGAGGTCCATGCCGGCGGGCATCAGGCCGGCCACCATGCCCGCGGACTGCTCGGCCGCCTTGTCCTGGGCGCGGTTGACCACGTCGACCAGGCGGGCGGCCAACTCCTTGGGCGCGAGGTCCCGCCACCGCCTGCCGGTGAACTTCAGCTCGGTCAACCTGCCCTGGCTGTCGACGGTCGCCTGGAGGAGGCGGTCGTCGCTGGTCGCGGTCACCTCGGCCGCCTTCAGCCTGGTGACCGCCTCGGTGATGCGGGTCTGCTGCTCCCGCAGTTCGGCCAGCGCGGCCGCCATCTCGTTGTGCAGCGGGGTCGTCATCCGGTCCCCTTTCTCAGTTCGAGGTGGGCTCCGCCACCTGGCCGGTTTCGCGTTCGGTGGACGCCCTGCCGCGCGGCGCGGTCGAGCGGAGGTGCACGTGCGTCGGAGCCAGGACCTCGTCGGTCTCGACGTCGCCCGCGTCGGGCCGGCCGATCACGCCGGAGCCGACGTTCACGTCGGTGCCCCAGACCTCCTCGTCCTCCGACAGCCAGGTCTGGCGCTCGCGCTCCTGTTGCTGCTGCTGGTTGCCGCCGGCTCCGCCCATCCCGCCCATCATCGGCGGGAAGAAGGGCATCCCCCCTCCGCTGTTGTCGCGGCCCCCGGCACCGGCGCCGCCATCGGTCCGCCCGGCGCCCGCAGTCGCCCCGCCCGACAGGTCGGACCAGTCGTTCCGGCCCCCGTCGAGGGGGTCGGCGCCGCCGTTCAGGGGGCCTGCGCCGCCGGCCGGGTCGAACGTAGCCCCGCCCCCGGCGAAATCGTCGCTCCCGCCGAGACCGCTTCCTGAAAGACCGCCCGAAGCGGGCCCACCGGGCAGATCCGCGAGCAGGGGTTCACCACCCGCGCCCAGCGGGGCGGGCAGGGTCCCGGGTCCGAACTGGATCCCGCCGTTCGCGCCCCCGCCCGCCGACGAGCCGCCGGGCAGGTCCAGGGCGGGGGCCTTGAGACCGGGGGGCGGGGAGCCGAGGTCGAGGTCGGTCGGGGTGCGCACCTCGGGCTTCCAGCCCTCGTCGAGGTCCCGGTCCCAGCCCTGCGGCGCGTTCGCGCCGCCGTTGGCGGGATCGGGGAAGTCCAGCCCGGGGGCACCGGGCAACTGGGGCTTCCGGTCCGTGCCGGCCAGGTCGCCCCTGCCCTTCGACGGCAGGCCGGGCGGGACCGGGAGGGGCAGGCCGGCGCCGAGACCCGCGCCGAAGCCACCGTTGCCGCCGCCGTTCGCGCCGCCCGGACCGCCGAGGCCGTCCGAGCCGATGCCCTGCGGATCCGGCAGGTCGAGGCCGCCGGGGTTGCCCAGGCCGCCCAGCCCCGGACCGCCGTCGGCACCCGGACCACCGTCGAGGCCGTCACCGAGGCCGCCCATGCCGACGTCGGCACCCGAGCCGCCACCGGGGCCACCCCCGCCGAGGACGTCGTCCAAGTCCAGGCCGCCGGCCGTGCCGGCGCCGGCCCCCTGGCCGGCGGGCGTCCGCGGGGACATCTGCGTGAAGGGCATCGCCGTCTCCTGGCCGTCGCCGCCCTTGCCGTCACCCCCGCGGAGGAGGTCGGCGAGGTCGAGGCCACCGCCCTTGCCGTCCCCCTTGGCCAGGAGGTCCTTCAGGTCCAGGCCGCCCTCCTTGCCGAGGCTCATCGCGCCGGGCTTGGGGAGCGGGCTGCCCAGCATCGGCGGCGGGTTGTTCTTGACCTCCGCGAGCGAGCGGCTGTTCCGGGTGAACGACTCACTGAGCTTGGCGAACTCCTCCTGCGCCGTGGCGTTGAGCTTCTTCAGTTCGGTGGCCACGTACGTGCCGATCGCGGCGTTGGCCTGGTCCCAGAGCGCCTTGGTCGAGATGTCGCCCCGCACCACGGGGAACCCCTCGGGCAGGGTGTTCGAGGGCAGGACGGAGACGTCCGACGAGTACTCCGCCATCACCTCCCGGATCCGCGCCTCGGCCTCCGAGCGGCTGTAGTCGTCGAGCACGTACCCCGCGACCGAGTCCTTCTTCGACACGAACAGCCCGCTGAACTCCAGGTGCTCCATGACGTTGCGGACGAACCTCCTGGCCGCCCGCTGCGGCGCCGTCCGCAGGAACGGCTCCGCCCGCCACCAGTAGTACGACATCTGCGTGCCGAACAGCATCGTCGCGTCGCCGGCGTTGCCGAGGGCGCCCGGCACCGACGGCTTGCGGTCCTCCATGATCTGGTCGTGCAGGTCGTCGAGGGTGAAGGCGAGCCGGCGCAGGCTGTTCCCGATGGCGTACGCCGCCTTGCCCTTGAACGCGGAGTCGTCGCTGTCCAACCTGGCGGTCCACCCCTTGACGACCTCCAGGCTGTCGCCGAGCCACTTGCCGTAGACCTTGGTGACGTCCCTCGCGTCCCACAGCCGCTGGGCGTCCATCAGGCCGCCGCGCCCCTTGAACATGGCGGAGGCGACCTGGTCGTTGTCGGCGATCGCCGAGTTCCAGTTGTTGAAGGTCGCGTGGTTGTAGTCGACGCCGAAGTAGTACTTGTCCCACGCGCGGTAGGACACGGAGTTCGCCGCGCCCGGCGCTTCGGCGAACTTGAGCCAGCCCGTCGTCCCACCCGAATCCCCCGCGGTCTTGAGGAGGCCGTGCATGTCCTCCCCCAGACCGGTGACGGCGAACACGATCTGCTCGTACGTCGACCTGCTGAAGTCCTTGGTGCTCGGGAGATCGGGCGGTGCCATGGTCTTCCCCTCCGGATCGGTCCTGGGTGGTCGGTTACCGGGTCACTTCATCGGCATCGGCACCGGCGAGACGCCGGCGCCGCCGCCCACGTTGAAGTCCGGGTACTGGGCGATGAAGCCGGCGGCGTCGTACGTCGCCAGGTCGTTGGTCTCCTTGAAGACGCCCTTCGCCGCGACCAGCGCGTTGCGGAACTTCACGATCGCCTGGCGCAGGCTCTCGTTCTGCTGCTCGACGGACCCGCCGAACTCGCGCCCCTTGTTGAGCAGCTTCACGGCCGCCTCGAACCGCGGCTCGCCCGGCAGGACGGTGAAGTCCGCGTCGAGCGTCATGTCGTCGGTGGTGGTCGCCTTCCTCTCCAGGCTCGTCTCCAACTCGTTCATGGCACTGATCAGCTTGTCGTACATCGCCTCGTCGAAGGTGATCTTCGCGGTCATGGCGACGCCTCCTCTCGGCCGTTCTCGGGGTGGACGGCTGTTCTGGGTGGACGGCTGTTCCGGGGGACGACCGGGTGGGGCGCCGGGAACGCGGGAGGTGTTCCCGGCGCCCCGGGCTCGGTCAGCTGAGCATGATCGTGGCGCCGCGGTTGTCGCCGCCGCCGAAGATCTCGTGCACGTTGATCGACGCCATCGTGTTGGTGTTGAGCTTGGTCTGCATCTCCTGGTAGGTCCTGTTCCAGTTGGCCTGGAGCTCCAGCCAGAGCGGCGTGGCCTGGCCCTTGGTGGCCGAGGAGATGTTGTTCAGGACGGTGTTCAGCTCCTGGAGGATGTCGCCCGTCGTCCTGACGTGGAGGAGGAGCTGCTCGTTGAGGTCCAGGTAGCCGTTGTTGTTGATGTCGAACGAGGTCATGGTCGTGCGTCCTCTCGTGCGTGGTCTGCGTGGTCTGCGTGGTCCGTGGGGCGCGTGGTCCGTGGGGCGCGCGGCGGGTCAGCCGGCGGCGCCACCGGCCGCGGCGTCGGCGTCGGCGTTGGCGGTGCGGTTGACCTGGAGCAGCTGGTTGGCCTTGTCGTTGAGCGTCCTGAGGTCGTTGACCACACGGCTGAAGCTGGAGTTCCAGTCGCCCAGTGCCGCGGCCAACCGGATACCGGAGGTGGAGTTGTTCACCGTGGGCAGCTGGCCCGCGATGCCCATCACCTGGTTGTTGACGCTGCCCATCTTGTCCAGGGCGGCACCGGTGCCGCTGATGATGTTCACCAGCATCGCGTCGTCGTAGGCGAATTGGGACATGGTGGTCTCCTCGGTCGTTGCGGTGAGGTGGTTCAGGTGATGCGGTCGAGCACGGGACCGGTCGGCAGGAGCGTGAGCAGGTCCGGGGGGACCGCCGGCGCCGAGTCGACCGGGAGCCCGAGGGCCGCGGCGGCGTCGTCGTTCGCCACGGGGAACTTGGCACCGGTTTCGGTGACGAGGTAGGTGCTCGCGCCGGCGACGCCGGGCGCGGGCCGGGTGCGGACGAGCAGGCCGGCGCCGGGGGCGACCTCGACGCGGTCCGCGACGCGCTCGTCACGGGTCACGCCCTCCGGGTCGGCGCCACGGCCGGGACCGCTCGGCGGTGGCGCCACGACCAGCGCGGCCGTGTCGTCCGACCACCGCACGCAGGCGACGTCGTCCCCGGCGAGCACCGGTGACGGGGGCTCGGGCGGCAGTTCGGCCTGCCACGCCGGTGCCGGGAGCACGGTCTGCTCCGCCAGCTCGGCGGGCGTGATCCGCAGGGCCGGGAGGCCCTGGGCGGCGGGGTCGGCGGCGACCAGCGCGGCCACCGCCCCGGTGACGGGGACCAGCCCGTCCGGGGCGACGACGAACGAGCCGCCGCCCACCGCGTCGGGCACCGACACGAACTGCCCGACGGTGGTGGGCCGACCGCCCACCGCGGGTCCCCGGCCGCCGCGCCGCACCTGCGGGGCGCCGAGGTCCGGGCCGGCGGGCAGCACGTTGAGCCAGGTCGCGTCGACGTCGAGGGCGCTGTCCGGGTCCAGGCCGAGGGCGCGGGGCGCCCACGGGGCGGTGACGCGGAACCTGCGGTCGCGCCACGCCAGGTGCAGCTCGCCGTCGACGCGGACCAGCAGCGCCCGGTCGGCGGGCACCTCCGCGGTGCCGGCGGCGGGGCCCACGGTCACCGAGACCAGCGGACCGTCCTCGCCGGTCCCGGCGCACACCGTCCACGGCTGCGGGGCGGGGGCCGTCGGGATCGCGTCCGGCGCGCCGAGGATGCCGATCGGGGTGCCCTTCGGCGTACCGTCGAGGTCCTTCGTGCGCACCTTGGCGACCTTCATGCCGGCGCCGAGCACGAGGCGGGCGGAGGCGTAGTTGAGGACTGGGCGCAACCTGCCGTCGACCAGGAGGTACCGGTTGCCGGTGTCCCCGTCGACGACGAGCGAGCCGGCCTCGCGCCACTTGGTGCCGCTGCCGGAGGTGAACAGGCTCGCCACCAGCACGCCGGCGATCACCAGGCCGCCGACCGCGATGCCACCGAGCACGCCGGCGGACGTCCGCCGCAGCGGGCGGTCCGGTGCGTCCGGGTCGCTGCGCAGCACCGCCGAGTCGAGCCGGCCCACCAGGAAGCTGTGGGCCTGGACCTGTTCGCGCCTGTCGTACACCGGTCCCCTCCTCTCCTGGGTCGTTGATCCGGTCGGGCTGGTCGGGGTCGCTCTCTCCCCGGTCCTCCGGGGTCCCGCCGGGGAATCCGGACGGGCCTTCTACCGGGATCACGCGGCCGGGGTGCGCAAGGGTTCACGCGAACGCGGTCCGGATGAGCCCGTAGACCTCGGTGAGCGAGAGCACGAGTGGGATCACGGCCAGCGCGCACACCCAGTGCGCCAGGTCGCCCCACCGGCCCCAGCGCGGCACGAGCCTGCGCCCGGGCAGCACGCGCCCGCCCGCGAACGCGGCCAGGGCGAGCAGGAACAGCCCCACCAGGACGGCGACCCACCCGGCGGGCGGGAGCACCGCCGCCCAGGCGCACGCGGGCGCGCCCAGGCCGGTGATCCCGGGCACCAGGGCGGACAGCCGGTGCCGGGTGCCGTTGAGCTCGCGGGCCTGGAGGAGCAGGACCCCGGAGACCGCGACGGAGAACGCGGCCGCGTCCCACGTCGTCGTGGAGCCCACCACGACCAGGCCACCGGTGAGCACGGCACCCAGCGCGACCAGCGCGGCGGTGAGGTAGGAGTCCGCGCGGCCGGCCCGGTCGAGCACGTCGCCGCTGGGCAGCGGGTCGAGTCCACGCTGGAACTCCTCGGCGCTCGTCGGGACCGGTTCCACCGCCAGCCCCGAGAGCCGGGCCGAGGCGGTGGGGGCGGCCTTGGTGAGCAGCAGGGCCACCGTCACGACGATCGCCGCCGAGCCCGCGCCGCCGAGCCCGCCCAGCGCCGCGGCGCCGGCGCCGGCCGCCGTGAGCGCGCCCGCCAGGGCCACGGCCGGGAAGACCGGTGCGGCCGGGGCCGCCACGCCGTGGACCGCGCCGGCGGACACGGCGACGGCCAGGCCCGCGGCCAGGGCGCCCGGGCCGGTGAACCACTCCCCCGGCGGGGCGCCGCCCACCGGCACGGCCAGCCCCACGACCGCCGCGGCCGACACCGCCGACCCGCCCAGCACGACGGCGGAAGCGCTGTCGCCGAACGCGCGGGCGGACGCGGCGGAGGCGGCCAGCAGGCCGAGCGCCAGGCCGCCCGCCGCGATCACCACCGCCGTGCCCGACGCCGCGAACGTCGTCACCGCCACAGCCAGCAGCGAGCACACCGCCACCAGCGCCACACAGGCGCGCCGGGTGAGGGCCGCGGTCCACCGGTCGTCCCTCCTGGACAGACCGGTGTGGACGCCGTCGACGAGGTCGTCGAAGTCCACCAGCGGCAGCAGGTCGTCGCGCGGTCGCAGGTGCAGCAGGTCGCCGTCGAAGAGCCCGGCGGCGGCCGTGCCCCGGTCCTCGTCGAGCGGGGGTTCGCCCAGGCGCTGGAGGACCCAGCCGCCGTGGGCCAGGCCGCTCGTGGCCAGCGCCGGGTCCAGGTGGCCCAGCACGGTGGGCATGAGGTCGGCGATCGGGACGTGGGCGGGGACGGCGAGCTCCACCCGTGACGTGGGCCCGCAGATCGTGAGCCTGCACATCTCGCCGGAGCCCGCGGTCGCGGCGGGCTGAATGGTGGCCATGTCCCGGTCACGGTTCCGGCGGGCCGGAGGGTTCAGCGGTGGTCCGGTGAACCCTCCGGTGGGTCGGCGCACGTGTAGTGGGCGGGAGGGAGTTCCGACCGAAGGGGCCGAGTGCGATGACCACCACGCTGTTCCGCAGGCAGGGCCGGGAGCAACCGCCTGAGATGCCGGGCGGCGAGCTGTCGCTGCAGGAGCCGCCGGTGCTGCCGGAGAGCGCCGGCGGCGGCATGGGCCAAGCCCTGATGATGCTGCCGATGATGGCGGGCGGCGCGGTGATGATGATCATGATGATGGGCCGCTCCAACATCGGCATGGGACTGGGGATGGCCGCGATGATGGGCCTGATGGCGGTGGGCATGGTGTTCAGCCAGGTCGGCCGCGGCGGGGCGGAGCGCCGCAACCGGATGCGCGGCGAGCGCCGCGACTACCTGCGCTACCTGGGGCAGACGAGGGTGCAGGTCCGCTCGGCGGCCCAGCGCCAGCGCACGGCCCTGGCCTGGCGGCACCCCGACCCGGCGGGCCTGTGGTCCGTGGCCATGACCAACCGCCTGTGGGAGCGCCGCGCCGCGCACGCCGACTTCGCCGAGGTGCGCGTCGGCGTCGGTTCGCAGCGGCTGGCGATGACCATGACCCCGCTGAACACCAAGCCCGTCGCCGACCTGGAACCGCTGTCGGCCCGCGCGCTGCGCCGGTTCATCAACGCCTACACCACCGTCGCCAACCAGCCGACCGCGCTGTACCTGCGCGGCTTCGCGCAGGTCCGGTTCGCGGGCGAGGAGGGGGCCGTGCGCGACGTGGTGCGCGCGCTGCTCGCTCAACTGGTGGTGTTCCACTCGCCGGAGGACCTGCGGGTCGCGGTGTGCGCGAGCGCCGACCGGGTCGCGGACTGGGACTGGGTCAAGTGGCTGCCGCACGCCCAGCACCCGACCGAGCAGGACGGCGCCGGGAGCGCGCGGCTGCTGGTCGGCGGTCTGGACAGCCTGACGGAACTGCTGGACGCCGAGTTGTCACCCCGCGCCCGGTTCGAGTCGGGCGCGTCCCCCAGCCGCGAGGAGCCGTACGTCGTGGTCGTCCTGGACGGCGTCGAGGTGCCGGTGGAATCGCGGCTCGCGGGCGCCGGCTACCGCAACGCGGTCGTGCTCGACGTGTCGGGCGGCCTCGGCGCGACCGGCGGCAAGTCCCGCCTGCGCCTGGAGGTCACGACCGAGCATGTGCACATGGTGCGGCTCGACCGCACCGGTCAGGAGGTGCGCACCGCCCTGTGCGCGCCGGACCGGCTCAGCCCGACGAAGGCCGCGGCCCTGGCCCGGGTGGTCTCGCCCTACCGGCTCGGGGGCACCACCGAGGTGGCCGAGCCGATGGTCGCCGACTTCGAGCTGCCCCGCCTGCTGGGCGTGGGCGACCTGGACGAGCTGGACCCGACCGCGCTGTGGCGCACGGGCCTGGGGTCCGACCGCTTCCGCATCCCGCTCGGCATCGCCGAGGATGGGTCCACCGTCGAGCTGGACATCAAGGAGTCCGCGCAGGGCGGCATGGGCCCGCACGGCCTGCTCATCGGCGCCACCGGTTCCGGCAAGAGCGAACTGCTGCGCACGCTGGTGCTCGGCCTGGCGATGACGCACTCCTCGGAGGTCCTCAACTTCGTCCTGGTCGACTTCAAGGGCGGCGCCACCTTCCTGGGGCTGGACCGGCTGCCGCACACGTCCGCGGTCATCACGAACCTGGCCGACGAGGCGCCGCTGGTGACCAGGATGCAGGACTCGCTGCACGGCGAGATGATGCGCCGCCAGGAGCTGCTGCGCTCCGCGGGCAACTACAGCTCGCTGCTGGACTACGAGCGCGCCCGCCTGGCCGGCACGCCGCTGGACCCGCTGCCGACGCTGTTCCTCATCGTGGACGAGTTCAGCGAGCTGCTGGCCGCCAACCCGGACTTCGCCGACCTGTTCGTCATGATCGGCCGGCTGGGCCGCTCGCTCGGCGTGCACCTGCTGCTGGCCAGCCAGCGCATCGACGACGGCCGCATGCACAAGCTGGAGAGCCACCTGTCGTACCGGATCGGCCTGCGCACGTTCTCGGCGATGGAGAGCCGCTCCGTGATCGGCGTGCCGGACGCGTACCAGCTGCCCAGCGCCCCCGGCAACGGCTACCTGCGCAGCGACGTCGCCACGCTCGTCCGGTTCAAGGCCGCCTACGTGTCGGGCGAGCACCGCAGGCGCACCCGGGAGCAGCGCCAGGAGGAGGTGCGCCGGCAGGTCGTCCCGTTCCGCGGGGCGAGGCTGCCGATGCCCCCGGCCCCCGAGGTCGAGCCGACCGTGCACACCACCGAGAGCAGCGGTTCCGTGCTCGACGTCGCGGTGGACCGCCTGGTGGGCCAGGGCCCGCCCGCGCACCAGGTGTGGCTGCCGCCCCTGGGTGAGCCGCCGTCGCTGGACCAGGTGCTGCCGCCGCTGGTGCCCGACCCCGACCTGGGCCTGACAGCCGCCGGCTGGCCGGCCCGGGGCGGGCTCGTGGTGCCCGTCGGCGTCGTGGACAAGCCGTTCGATCAGATGCGCGACCTGTACCTGGTGAACCTGTCCGGTCCGGGTGGGCACGTCGGCATCGCGGGTGGCCCCCAGGCGGGCAAGAGCACCCTGCTGCGCACCCTGATCACCTCGCTCGCCCTCACCCACACCCCGAACGAGGTGCAGTTCTACTGCCTGGACTTCGGCGGCGGCTCGCTGTCGGTGCTGGACGGCCTGCCGCACGTCGGCGGCGTGGCGTCGCGGATGCAGGCCGAGCGGGTGGGCCGCACGATCGCGGAGGTCCAGGGCATCCTGGCGCGCCGCGAGCAGGTGTTCACCGAGCACGGCGTGGAGGGCATGGGCGCCTACCGGGCGCGCCGGGCGGCAGGCGAGTTCGCCGACGACCCGCACGGCGACGTGTTCCTCGTCGTCGACGGCTGGGGTTCGCTGCGGACCGACTTCGAGCAGCACGACCTGACCATCCGGCACCTCGCCCAGCGCGGCCTGTCCTACGGCGTGCACCTGGTGATCACCGCCAACCGCTGGTCGGACGTGCACAGCGCGCTGCGCGACCAGCTGGGCACGCGCCTGGAGCTGCGGCTCGGCGACGCGATCGACTCCGTGATCGACATGCGGACCGCGGCGCTGGTGCCGAAGGCACCCGGACGCGGCCTCACCCCCGACAAGCTGCACTTCCTCGGCGGCGTGCCGCGCGTGGACGGCAGCGGCGGCGTCGACGACCTGGCGGACGCGACCCGGGAGCTGGTGCAGGCGGTGGACGAGTCCTGGTTGGGGCCGTCCGCCCCGGCGGTGCGGATGCTGCCCGCGGTGCTGCCCGCCGCGGAGCTGCCCGAACCGGCGCCCGGACCGCGGGTGGCCCTGGGCGCGGGCGAGCTGGACCTGCTCCCGGTGTGGCACGACTTCTCCCAGCAACCGCACCTGACCGTGGTCGGCGACAGCGGCAGCGGCAAGACGGCCGCGCTGCGGCTCGTCGTGTCCGCGATCCCGAAGCTGTACTCGCCGGCACAGGCCCAGGTGGTCGTGGTGGACCCGCGGCGGACCCTGCTGGAGAGCGTCCCGGAGGAGTACCGGCGCGGTGTCGCGGTGTCCGGCGCCGTCGCGGCCGAGGTGATCCGCCCCGTCGCGGCGGAGCTGAAGGAGCGCGTCCCCGGCCCGGACATCGCGCCGAGCCGCCTGCGGGAGCGCGACTGGTGGTCGGGTCCGGAGGTGTTCGTGGTGGTCGACGACTACGACCTGCTGATCGGCTCGCTGGGCGGTCCGCTCGACCCGCTGGTGGAGCTGCTGCCGCAGGCCGGCGACATCGGCCTGCACGTCGTGCTCGCGCGGGCCGCCGCCGGTTCCGGCCGCACGTCGATGGATCCGGTCGTGCGCCGGCTCCAGGAGTCGAACACCCCGGAGTTGGCGCTGTCCATGCCGCCGAACGAGATGCCCCTGCTCAACGGGGCCAGGGGCCGTCAGCTGCCGCCCGGACGGGGCCTGCTGGTGACGCGCCGCGAGGGCACCGGCCTCCAGGTCGGCTGGGCGGAGGAGTCGTGACGCGGGGGGCGCGGGTGCTGCCGGCCGCCGTCCTGGCCGCCGTCCTGGCCGCCGTCCTGGCGGTCGGCCTGTCCACCGGCCCGACGCCGGGGCCGACCGCGCGGGCGCAGGACCGGTGCGCGGGTGCCGAGGACCGGGTGGTCGCGGCCGAGTCGTGGGGTCAGCGCAGGATGGGCGCCGCGCGCGCGTGGCCGTTGACCGAGGGCGCGGTGGTGGTGGGCGTCGTGGACACCGGCGTGAGCGCGGGCGCCCCCGCCCTGGCGGGCGCCGTGCGGCCCGGCACGGACCTGCGCGGCGGTACCGGGAACACCGACTGCTCCGGTCACGGGACGTTCCTGGCGGGGCTGCTGGCGGCCAGGCCGCAGGAGGGCACCGCGTTCACCGGGGTGGCGCCGGGCGCGACCGTGCTGCCCGCACGGGTGACGGACGAGCCGGCCGAAGTGGACCCGGCGCGGTTGGCCGCAGGCATCCGCGCGGTGGTGGACGGCGGGGCCGGGGTGGTCGCCGTCGGGCTGGTGACCCCGTCCGACCACCCGGAGCTGCGCGCCGCCGTGGCCGCGGCGGTCGCGAGGGACGTCGTGGTCGTGGCGTCGGCCGTGGCGCGCGAACCGGGCGCCACGGCGTACCCGGCCGCGTTGCCGGGGGTGCTGGCGGTCGCGCCGCTGGGCGAGGACGGGCTCGTGGCGGGCGTCGCGCTGGGCGCGGAACCCGCGCTGGCGGCCCCGGCCACCGGGCTGGTGGGGATCGGTCCCGCCGGCAAGGGGCACCGCGCCGGTTCCGCGCCGGAACTGGCCGTCGCCTACGTCGCGGGCTCGGCGGCGCTGGTCCGCGGCTACCACGCCGACCTGTCCGCCGGCGACGTGGCCGACAGGTTGCTCGCCACGGCGGACCGGGTCTCCGGCGTGGAGTCGCACCCGCTGGCCGGGCGCGGCGTGGTGGACCCGGTGGCCGCGGTCACCACCCTGCGCACGACCCGGACCGCGCCCCCGCCCAACGTCGAGCACCTGGTCGTGCCCCTGCCGCCGCACCGGGACCCCGGACCGGCGAGGCGCGCGCTGTGGTTCGGCCTGGCGCTGCTCGCCACCGCGCTGGTGGTCGGCGGCGGGGCGCGGCTGCTCGCGCTCAGCCGGCGCCGGAGTGGGGATTCCCCTACCCCGGAGGAGGGGGAGGTCCCCTGAGATCGGCGGGGACCTCCCCGCCCCGCAGAGGGACAAGCCCACCGATTTTTTCCTCGCGCGACGCGACTCTCTTCCCATCGGGAACGTGATCGGGAGGAAACACCATGTCCGCCTTCGAAGAGCTCGTCGAGGCCCACGGCTCCGCCCTGCTCGGCTACGCGAGCCGCCTGACCCGGGGGGACCACCACCGCGCGGAGGACGTCGTCCAGGAGACCTGGCTGCGGGCGTGGCGCAACCTGGACCGGATGACCGAGGACCGGGGTTCGGTCCGGGCGTGGTTGATGCGGGTGGCGCACAACATCGTCGTGGACCAGTACCGCAGCCGCCGGGCCCGTCCGACCGAGGTCGAGATGCCCGAGGGCGACCCGACCAGCGTGCCCGGCCCGGCCGACGAGGTGCTGAACCGGGTCGTGGTCGGCTCGGTGCTGGAGGCGCTCCCCCCGACCCACCGCAGCACGGTCGTGGAGGTCTACTTCGCCGACCGCACCGCGGCCGGTGCTGCGGAGGTGCTGAGCGTGCCGGTCGGCACGGTGAAGAGCCGGGTGCACAAGGCCCTGCGGGTGCTGCGCGCCGAACTGCCCGCGCCCGCCGCCCTGGAAGCCGCCTGACCTCCCCCGCGAGTCGACGCCCGCCACGAACCTCCCGCGCACGACTCGCACCGCCTACCCCGAAGTGCACCCCTCTCCGTCCTAAGGGGAAGAACGCGGTGGCGCGGCGGTACGGTCCGGCGGTGCGCATCCTCGCCGACGCCCTGACCGCCCTGGTGGTCCTCGTCCACCTCTACATCGTGGTGCTGGAGATGGTCCTGTGGACCACCCCGCGTGCCCGCGCCGCGTTCGGGACCACCGAGGAGTTCGCCCACGAGGCCAAGGCCTTCGCGGCCAACCAGGGCCTGTACAACGGATTCGTCGCCGCCGGCCTGGTCGTCGCGATCGTCGCGCCCGACCCCGTCGGCCCCGCCTTCGCGGTGTTCTTCCTCGTCTGCGTCGTCGTCGCGGGTGCGTACGGGGCCGCGACGGTCAACCGCCGCACCCTCTTCGTGCAGTCGGTGCCTGCGGCACTCGCCCTGGCCGCGGTCCTCGCGGCGTGACGGCGCGTCGCCCCCGGCCCGGCGGTGCGCGACGTCCCCCCCGCACCGCCGGGCCGCGGCTACCGCCGGCGAGCGGGGCCTGTGCGCGAAGATCCCCGGAACGGATGATGAACGCGCTCACCCGGCACACGTCCGTCGACGGCACGGAGGCAACGGCATGACGGCAACGACGGACAGCGCCCTGCGGGTGGAACTGCTCGGCCCGGTGCGCGCCTGGGCGCGGCCGCACGAGGAGGTGGAGCTGGGCTCCCTGCGGCCCCGCGCGGTGTTCGCGGTGCTGGCCCTGCGCGTCGGCTCCGTGGTGCCCCGCGAGGAGCTGATCGACGGGGTGTGGGGCGAGGAGGCGCCGCCGACGGCCGAGGGCAGCCTCTACACCTACGTCTCCCAGCTGCGCAAAGCCCTCGAACCGGATCGCCGGCGCGGCGTCGCGGCACGGCTGCTGGTGTCCGTCGGTTCCGGCTACAGCCTGCGCGTCGACCCCGGCGACGTGGACGCCGTGGCCTTCGAGCGGCTGGGGGAACGGGCGCGGCGGCAGCTGTCGGAGCAGGACGCCGAGGGGGCGCTGCGATCGCTGGACGCGGCGCTGGCCATGTGGCGCGGCGACGCTCTGTCCGGCCTGACCGGGCCGTTCGCGCGAGCGCAGCGGCAGCGGCTCGGCGAGCTGCGGGTGGCGGCGCGGGAGCTGCGGGCGGAGGCCGCCCTCGCCAACGGGCTGCACGCAAACGTGGTGGCGGAGCTGAGCTCCCTGGTCCGGGAGCACCCGCTGCGCGAGCAGCCGCGCGCCCTGCTGATGCTGGCGCTGTACCGCTGCGGTCGCGGCGCCGAGGCGCTGGACGTGTACCGGCAGACTCGGCAGGTCCTGGTCGACGAGCTGGGCGTGCGACCGAGCCCCCGGCTACGCGCCCTGCACCAGCAGGTCCTGAGCGACGACCCGGCGCTGCTGCCGCCGACCGCCGCGGCGGTCGTGGTCACCCCCGCGGCGGCGTCTGCCCGCTCCTCGGTCACCCTGCCCCGACCGCAACTGCCCGGCGCCCCGGTCCTGGTCGGCCGGGAGGGCGAGGAGCGCGTGGTGCGGGAAGCGCTCCACGACGTGCGCGCCGGGCACGGCCGCGCGCTGTGGGTCGAGGGCGAGATGGGCATCGGCAAGTCGGCGCTGGTGGCCGCGACGCTGGCGCACGCGGCGGAGGCCGGGGCGCAGGTCGCGCACGCGGTGGCCGACGAGCTGGGCCGAGGCTTCCCGCTGCGGCTGGCGCTGGACTGCCTCGGGGTGCACACCCGCTCCCCCGACCCGCGCCGGGTGGCGATCTCGCGGGCCCTGCGCGACGACCAGCCCGGGAGGTCGGTCCTCGGCGGCGGCGACCCGGTCCTGACCGCCATCGACCGGCTGGTCGACCTGGTGGAGCAGCTGTGCCAGGAAGCCCCCCTGGCCCTGGCCCTGGACGACCTCCAGTGGGCCGACGAAGCCAGCATGGAGCTGTGGCACCGGCTGTGTGTGCGGGTCGACCGGCTGCCGCTGCTGCTGGTCGGCGCGGCCCGACCGCTGCCCCGGCGGCCCGAGGTGGAGCAGCTGCGCCGCGACGTGCGCGTCCGCGGCGGTGAGCTGCTCACCCCGCAGCCGCTGGACCAGGACGACGTGGCCGGCATGGTCGGCGACCTCGTCGGCGCGGTCCCCGGCCCCGGCCTGCGGCGGATCACCGCACGGGCGGGCGGCAACCCGCTGTACGTGCGGGAGGTGGCCGACGCCCTGGTCCGCGAGGGGGTCGTCCACGTCGGGGAGGGCACCGCGGACGTCGGGCCCGACGCGCTGGACCGCGTTCCGGTGTCCCTGGTGTCGGCGGTGGCGGACAGGTTGGGCTTCCTGTCGGAGGCCACGCGGGAGGTGCTGCGGTCAGCGGCGCTGCTGGGTGGCGAGTTCGCCGTCAACGACCTGGCGCTGGTGCTGTCCAGGCCGGTGTCGGAGCTGGTCAAGCCGTTCGAGGAGGCCGTCGAGGCGGGCGTGTTGCGCGACGCGGGCCTGCGCCTGGCGTTCCGGCACCCGCTGATCAGGCAGGCGCTGTACGAGGGGATGCCCGGCGGGTTGCGCGTGGCGCTGCACCACCAGGCCGCCCAGACCCTGGCCGAGGCCGGCGCCCCGGTGGAGAACGTGGCCCGGCAGCTGCTCGCCGCCGAGGGTGACGTCGCGGCGTGGGTGGTGGACTGGTTGGCGGGCGCCGCGCCCGCGCTCACCTACCGGGCGCCGCTGGTGGCGATCGAACTGCTGCGCCGCTGCACCGGCTCCACCCCCGTGCGGGACGCCCGGTGGGCGACGCTGACGGCACACCTGAGCAGCGTGCTGTTCCGGATGGGGCGCGACGTCGAGGCCGAGGAGTCCGCCCGCCGCGCCCTGCCCCGGCTGACCGACCCGGACCGGGTGGCGGAGGTGCGGTGGGTCCTGGCCTACGTGCCCTACCGCGCCTCGCGGGCCGAAGCCGCGCTCGTCGCGCTGCACGAGGCGCTGGAGGACCCGGTCCTGCCCGACGTGTGGCGGGCCCGGCTGGTGTCGCTGCTGGCGCTGGTGCAGCGCGCGGGCGTCGGCGACCTGGAGGCGTCGGCGGCGAGCGCCCGCGAGGCCGTCGCGCTGGGCGAGCGGGTCGACGACCGCTTCTCCGTCGGCCAGGCGCTGGAGGTGCTCTGGCAGGTCGACGCCGTGCGCCGGGACTACACCGCGGCGGTCGGCCACCTGGACCGGGCGCTGGCGGTGGTCGGCACCGACATCAGCCTCGCGGACCTGCGACTGGTGCTGCTGGACAACCGGATCTTCACCCTCCAGTGCCTGGACCGGACGGCGGACGCGGAAGCCGACCTGCGGTTGGCCTTCGAGATCGCGGGGCACGGCACGCCCGTTGCCGGGCTGCGCGTGGCCGCGGCAGTGCACCACTTCTGGCTGGGCGGCTGGGAGGAAGTGGTCGCGCAGATCGACGCCGTGCTGGAGGACTCGTCCGGGTTCACCGGCTTCGGGCTGCGGGAGGGCGGCCCGGTGTTGCTGCTGCACGGCGTGGCCGCGCTGGTGGCCGCCCACCGGGACGACAGCGCGCGGTTGGGCGCGCACCTCGACGCCGGGGAGAACCTGCCGCTGGTCACCGCCGCGGACCGGGAGAATTGCGACTTCCTGGTCGCGGCCCGGGCGGCGTCCGCCGACCGCGACGGCGACCCGGCGCGTGCCGCGTCCGTGCTGGGCGGCATCCTGGACACCCGCTACGCGCAGATGATGCTGCGCCACCAGTGGCTGCCCGACCTGGTCCGGTACGCGCTGGCCTGCGGCGACGCCGCGACCGCGCACGAGGCGGCCGCGGCCTGTGAGGCGGAGGCCGCCCGCGAGACGACCCGGGCCAGGGCCGCCGCGGCCGCCCGGCGCTGCCGCGGCGTGCTCGACGGCGACCCGGACGGCCTGACCGGGGTGATCGCGCACTACCGCGCGGTGGGCAGGGCGTTCGAGCTGGCGCAGACCCTGGAGGACCAGGCGGTGCTGCTGGCCCGCCGCGGGCTCGTCACCGAGGCGGACGGCGCGTTGACCGAGGCCCTCGCGCTGTACCGGGGGTTCGGTGCCGCGTGGGACGAGCGGCGGGCGCGGGCGCGGGTGCTCGACCGGTCGGTCTGACGGGCCGCTCACACCGGCACCGCCGCGGGGAAGCCCACGACGACCTCCCGCAGCACCCGGACGGTGCGGGACAGCTCCTGCGTCCACGCCGTGGGCACGGGGCGTCGGATGATCACCGGCACCTGCCGGCCCAGCGCCCCCAGCGCGATCCCGACCAGTGTCGGATCGTCGGGCAGCGACCCGCCGGGACGTCGGGGCGCGTCAGGGCGTCGGGGCACGTCAGGGCGGCCGACGTGCAACTGCTCCAGCCGGTCGCCGAAGCGCCGGGCGAAGCGCTCGACCAGGTCCGGTCCACCGGCGGTGAACGCGTGCGCGACGTCCAGGCAGAAGCCGGCCTCCGGCAGGGCCCGGAAGATCCCGTCCAGGTGTTCCGCCGCGCTGCCGAAGCGGTCCGGCCCACCGGTGTTCCCCACCATGACCCGACGGCCCGGCCCGCGCCACGCGTCGACGTCGCGCACCCGGTCGGCGTGCACGACCAGCGGCAGGTCCAGCGAGCCCAGCCGCTCGGCGGTCACCCGCTCGTCGTCGTCGGTGAACCGGGGCGCCTGCACGGTGACCCGCTCGAAGCCGTCCAGGTCCAACAGCGGCAGCTCGCCCTCCAGGTAGGGCAGCAGCCCCGCGTCGTCGCAGCCGATCTCCAGCGCGTCGCCGCCGTGCGCCTGGTTGGCCAGCACCGCCAGGCGGTAGTCGGCGGGGCTGAAGCAGCGGCTGGAGAAACCCACCGCGGCGGCCTCGGACATCTCATGCTCCTCGTACTGGTCGTCGCCGCGTCGCTCCGGGTGCGGGCAGCGGGTTCGCGTGCCGCCGTGGCGCGCACGGGACCGGTCCGGGCCCGTGCCAGTGGCGCCTCGGGCGGTCAGATGATCCCGGCGCGCAGGGCGTAGGCGACGGCGTGGGGGCGGTTGCGCAGGTTGAGCCGGGTGGTGAGGACGTGGATGACGTTCTTGACGGTGCGTTCGGAGTAGTTGAGGAAGCCGGCGATGTCGCTGGTGTCGAGCCCTTCGGCCAGCAGGCGCAGCACCTCGACCTCGCGGGAGGACAGGTCGCCCGTGCCGAGGCCGTGAGCGATCTGGACCTCGCGCTGGAGGCGTTGGAGATCCTTGAGCAGTTCGCCGAGCAGGAGCGGGGACAGCACCCCGGCGCCGTTCGCCGCGGCGTGCACGGCCTGCACCAACTGCCGGCCCGCCGCGGCAGGCCTCGGCAACACCGCCACCACGTGCTGCGCCACGACGGCGAGCAGCTGGGACGGCTCGACCCCGTCGGCCACCAGGACCACGGGTGCCCCCGTGGTGGCCGCCACCCGTCTCAGCACGGCCAGCTCGCGGGTGCCCAACCGGTCCGCGGCCAGCACCACCACGTCCACCCCGCGGTCGTCCACCCCCGTCCCGCCGTCCATCCCGCCGTCCATCCCGCCGTCCATCCCGTAGCCCGGGACGAGAACGGCGAACTCCGGCCTGGACCGCAGCACGCCGGCCAGCCCGACCGCGCTCAACGGGTCCGCCGAGTGCACCAGCACCCGCACTCGTTCCCGCACCACCTCGCGGGCTCTCCTCGTCGCTTCCACGGCAACCTCTCCCGGTCCTCGCCCCGCTGTCGGGCAGAAGTGTGGAAGAGCCGTCTTCAGGCCATCTCAAGACCGGCTTCAGAGCTCCCTCAAGACCGGCTCCGGGACTCCCGTGCCGGCTCCACCGCCACGCCCGGTGGGCCGGCGTCGACCAACACCCCCGGACAGCGGCCCACCCGGCATTGCCCCTTCGTGCCGGAAGTCGTGCATTTCCGAGCAGGTTCGCGCAGTCGGATCACCCGGGTGGACGAGTATTCGTCACCGGACGACGGCGAACCGGCGGGCACGCGCGGAATCGCCACGTCGGCTCCGCGGACGACCGCGCGGAACCCGATTCGACGACAGGAAGATCCGGGCTGACCATGTCGAGGCACAGGATCGTGGTGGTGGGCGCCGGATTCGGCGGGCTGACCATGGGGGCGGCGCTGCGAGCAGCGGGGATCGACGACTTCGTCATCCTGGAGGAGGGTGACGACGTAGGCGGGGTGTGGCGGGAGAACACCTACCCCGGCTCGGCCTGCGACGTCCCGTCCCACCTGTACTCGTTCGGCTTCGACCCCTACCGCGACGCCGAGGTGCGCTTCCCCGACCAGGGATCGATCCTCGGCTACATGCGCGCCGTCGCCGACCGGAACGGACTGCGCCGGCACCTGCGCAGCAACACCTCCGTCACGTCGGCGACCTACGTCGACGCGGACGGGACCTGGACGCTGACCACGGCGGACGGGCAGCTCCTCCACGCCGACGCGGTGGTGTGGGCTGTGGGCCAACTGCACCGGCCCGCCGTTCCCGACCTCCCCGGCGCGCACAGCTTCACCGGTCGGGCGTTCCACTCGGCGCGGTGGGACCACGACGCCGACCTGACCGGGCACGTCGCGGTCGTCGGAACGGGGTCGTCGGCGGCGCAGATGGTTCCGGAACTGGCGCGCACCGCGACGACGGTCACGCTGTACCAGCGCACGCCGCCCTGGGTCCTGCCCAAACCCGCCGACCGGTTCGGCCCGGTGAGCCGGTGGGCGTTGGCCCACCTGCCGGGTCTGCACCGGCTCTACCGGGCGGGCCTGTACCTCGGGGCCGACCTGCTGCTGGCCCCCATCACGCGCGAAGGCTGGTCGGCCCGTCCCGCCCGGTGGCTCGCCCTCGCCCACCTGCGACGGCAGGTCCCCGATCGGGCGCTGCGCGACAAGCTCACCCCGGACTACCGCATCGGCGAGAAGCGCATCCTGGTGGACAGCCGGTTCTACCCGGCGCTGACCCTGCCCCACGTCGAACTGGTCACCGATCCCGTCGACCGGGTCACCGGCGACGGCATCCGGACGGTCACGGGCACGCACCGCCATGCCGACGTGATCGTGTGGGCCACCGGGTTCCGCGCTCCGGAGTTCTTCAGCGGCATCACCGTCCGGGGCCGGAACGGCGTCGACCTGCACGCGCACTGGGCGGAGCGAGGTCGTCCGGAGGCGTTCTTCGGGCTCGCCGTACCCGGGTTCCCGTCGATGTACCTGATCGCCGGACCGCACAGCTTCACCCCGACCAACAGCAACCCGTCGATGAAGGAACACCAGGTCCGTTACATCATGAGGTGCCTGGAGCTCAACGCGCGGCTCGGTGCGCCCACCGCGGTGACCCCGGCGGCGATGGCGGCTTATCGGCGCCGACTGGACGCCGCGCTGGCACGCACCGTGTGGCCCGGCGGCGTCCGGTCCTGGTTCAAGCTCGACTCCGACGGTCCCGTCACGAACCCGTGGCCGGCCGGCGCGCGGAAGTTCGCACGGCTCCTCGACGCCCACGCCCCGGCCGACGCCTTCACCGCGGTCCCGGTCCGGGACGTCCCTGCCCGCTGATCACCTCCCGCACCGCGCCGGCCCACCGGCCGCCTGGCGCTCGTCCCACCCGACCACGGACGGTGGCACCGCGTCGAACTCGACCATGCCACTGCCCGGTGCGCACGCGCTTCGGCCGCGTGCGGTGCAACTCCTCCCCACGTCGTCCCCTCCACGGAATGACCGCCGTCATCCGGACGAGGTGGGCGACGACAACCACCCCTGCCGTTCCGACGAAGGAAGGCCATGCGCTTCAGCCCGTCAACCGTGCTGTCCCGGATCATCGAGGGCACGCTCGTCCTGCTCGGCGTCCCCATCTTCTTGGCGGAGGTGCACGACAGCAGATGGATCGCGTTGTGGGACCTCGTCGCCGTCGTCTACCTCGCGATCCGCGTCATCCGCCTCGGTCGCGCCAAGCGGGCGGGCAACGACCGGGGCGCGTGGGTCAAGAGCGCGCTGGGCCGTCGCAGCGGCACCCTGTTCACCCTGTTCACCAGTATCATCGGGATCATGTCCGGCCTGACCATCGTGCTCATCGAAGAGGGCACCCCGGCGGCGGCGATCGGCAAGGCCGCGGGTGTGCCCGCCGTGCTGCTGGCGTGGGCGATCCTGCACTTCGGCTACGCCGACCGCTACGCGCAGGCCTACTACGGCGCCCTGCCCGAGAAGCCGTTGGTGTTCCCCGGCACCGAGCACCCGACGTTCATCGACTTCGCGTACTTCTCGTTCACCGTCGGCACCACGTTCGCCGTCTCCGATGTCGAGTCCCGCACCTCCGGCATCCGGCTGCGGGTCCTCGCGCACGGCGTGCTCTCGTTCATCTACAACACCGCGATGATCGGCATCGCGATCGGCGTGATCGGCGGCTGATCCCCCGGAGGCTGTCCGCTCCGAGCCGTTCGAATTCCCGCGGGTACCCGGCCACCTGCGGAACCTCCCAGGCGACGCCCCCGGCTTGCGGCAGCGTGGAACCGGTTTCGCATCACCTGTGCCGCTCGGAAAGTCATCGCCGCTGGTAGAGCCAGGGCTTCACCGTCTTGAGAGCATGTCCGGGTGATCGTGTCCCTGCTGTGCAAGGTGACCCGTCGACCGCTGTCCGTGCCGTCGACGGTGCTGCGCAGCGAGGCGGCCAAGGACGCCGCACTACTCGTGCTGCGCCACGAGAACGCGGTCCTTCAGCGGCAACCCACGGGTCCGGTCCGCTACGAGCCCGCGGACCGGTTCTGGTTCGCCGCCCTGTCCGGGTTGGTAGATCGTCGACGTTGGCCGGAAATCTTCCCGGTCACGCCGGGCACCCTGCTCGCCTGGCATCGCAGATCCGTAACCCGTAAGTGGGACCACTCCGCGCGCCGACGTACCGGCCGCCCACCGACACGAGCGGCGATCAAGTCACTCGTGCTGCGACTCGCCGGGGAGAACCCCCGGTGGGGTCATCAGCGCATCCAGGGTGAATTGGCCCGACTCGGCCATCACATCGCCCACTCGACGGTCTGGCAGATCCTGCACGATGCGGGCATCGACCCGGTACCACGCGCCGCGGCCCGACATGGCGCGAGTTCCTCACCGCCGACCCCGGACACCGGATGGCGCCCCTGCGCCTCTGCTCCGTGACCGCGACGGCAAGTACAACCACGCGTTCGACATCGTCTTCCACGCCGACGACCTACGCATCATCAAGAGCGCACCACAGGCACCGCGGATGAACACCCACCCTGAACGGGCCATCGGCCCCCTCCGACGCGAACTCCTCGACCACACCCTGATCCTGGGAGAAGCCCACGCACGCCAGGTCCTCAAGACCTACGAAAACCACTACAACCGACACCGACCCCACCAGGGCCGCCACCAACTACCACCCGACGCCCAGCAACACTCCGCCGCAGTACATGACCTCGCCCCCCACAGACTGCACCGCACCCGCATCCTCGGCGACCTCATCAACGAGTACAGACATGCCGCTTGACCAGCAGCGATGACTTTTCGAGCGGCACAGGACCCAGGTATCGGAACCTGGGGAGTTCCGTCCCACGTCTCCGTGCGTGCCGTGCGGACGCTGCGGGCTCGGAATAGGGCGGCGCGGTCGGGTTGCACCGTTCCGGTCCACCGGATCCTGCCCGCCGATTCCCAAGGCGTCGGGGCAGGGCAGGGTGTCAGTCCATGCTCCACCGGATGTGTCGGTCGTTCGGCCACCACGCTCTTGGAGCGGGTGTCGTTGCGCGAGTCGCCCGTGCCTTACCAGCCATTTTGTGCTTGTCACAGAGAGGCGGTCGATTATTCCGTCGGGCGGGTCTGGGGCATTGCGTCGTCTGTACGCGTCACGCCGGGTGTCGTCTTCGCCCTTGGATGCTCACCTTTCATCAGGCCTCGCACCGACGCTCGAGCCTGTCCCCCATTGCGCGATCAACGACTTGCGAGACCAACCACCCGCTGAAAGTGACCCGTTAGGGTGAAGATCCGTACCCTTCCCGCGCCATGATCGTTGGGCGATCCGGTCACGGTAGATCCGGGTGCACGGGGGAACAAGCATGGAGGTCAGAGGTGTGCGTCATGCCTACCGCCGGCGTGCCGTCCTACGGGGCGTGGACCTGCGGCTTCGTCCGGGCGCGTTGTGCGGGGTGGTCGGGGAGAACGGTGCGGGCAAGTCGACTTTGCTGAAGATCCTGTCCGGTGAGCTGCGGCCCACGCGCGGCACGGTCCACCACACTGGCGCGTTCGGGTACTGCCCGCAGCACGTGGTCCTCAACGACGCGCTGACCGTGCGGCAGCACCTGGAGTTCTTCCGGAAGGCTTATCGCCTGCCCGATCTGCGGTACGCCGAAGAGATCATGGACGTGTTGGACTTCGCCGGGTACGTCGACGAGCGGGTCGGGGTGCTCAGTGGTGGGACGCGGCAGAAGTTGAACGTGACGCTGGCACTGATGCACGATCCGCGGGTGCTGTTGCTGGACGAGCCGTACCAGGGGTTCGACTGGGACACCTACCAGCGGTTCTGGGACCTGGCCGCGCGGTTGCGCGATGCGGGGCGTTCGGTGCTGGTGGTCTCCCACCTGGCCTACGACACCGAGCGGTTGGACGAGTTGTGGCGCCTGGACGACGGTGTGCTCCGTCGCGACGAGGCGGCGTCGGCGTGAGGGCCCATTTATCCTGGTTCGCCACGGCCACCCGGTTCGCGCTGGTCGAGCATGGCCGCAACCGGTTCGCCACGCTCCTCGTGGTCCTGTTCATCCCCCTGTGGACGACCCTGGCCTACCTGGCGATGCCCGACACCCCGGCGCCCCTGCGGCTGCGCGTTACCGGGGAGACGCTGGCGCCGCCTGGGAACGAGTTGACCGAGATCAGCGGGGCGCTCAACGCCGTCACCCTCATCACCGGTTTCATGATGTTCGCCGCCACGTTCTCCGGCAGCCGCTTCGACCGCCGACTGGCGATGGCCGGCTACCCCCGCACCCACCTCGTGCTGGCCAAGGTCACCGCGCTGGCCCTGGTCTCGGCGGCGGTCGCCGCCTACGCCACCGCGGTCACCTGCCTGGCGTGGACACCCCGGCAGCCGCTGCTGCTCGCCGCCGCGCTGTTCTGCGCCGGGCTCACCTACGGCGCTCTCGGGGTCGGCTTCGGCTCGGTACTGCGCCGGGAGGTCGAGGGGATGTTCGCCATCGTGATGACCAGCATCATCGACCTCGCCCTGCAGAACCCGATCGTGAGCTCCGGGGCCGACAACCCGATCGTGCGCTTCCTGCCCTCCTACGGCGCCATGCAGGCCGGCACGGCGGCGGGGTTCTCCACCAACCCGGTCCCGGGCCACCTGGCCATCCAGCTCACCTGGTTCGCGGTGGCGGCCCTGATCGCCCTGATGGGTTTCCGCCGCAGCACCCGCAGCACACTGCCCGCCACCGCGCAGACCCTCGCCCCCGAGCCGGGAAGCGACTCCTTCCTCACCCCGCCACGTCGAACCGCCGCGCCCTCGTCGTTGGGGCCGGCATCCGACACGACAACACCCTGAGGTCCCGGTCCCCCGATGCGCACACACCCCCACGCCCAGCCCACCCCGGCACCCTTCGACGACGTCAGGCCCGCGCGGCGGGGCCGGGCCACCGGCCGTGCAGTGGTGGGCGAGGATCCGCTCTTACGGGCGGCGTACGCGCTGTGCCGCCGCACCACACGAGCGCACGACCCCGCCATCCACGCCCTCGTCCAGCTCATGCCGGCCGTGTTGCGCCCGGCGTGCTGGGCGCTGTGGGCGGCCGCCAGCGCCCTGGACGACCTGGCGGACCGACCAGGGGTGGAACCGGCCCGGCGCGCGGCCGACGTCGAGTCGTGGACCAAGGCTCTGGAGCACGACCTGGCGGTGGGCGCGAGCACCGATCCGATCCGGCACGCCCTGGTGGACACGGCGGCGCGGTGGCGTCTGGACCTGTCCGACCTGCGGGGCGCGATGGCCACGACGCGGGAGGACGCCCGCGGTCTGCGCTTCGCCGACTGGGCCCAGTGGCGGGCCTGGTGCAGCCGGGAAGTGGCGCCCTGGGTCGAGCAGGTGCGGCACCTGTTCGACCAGGCCGGCGCGCCGATGACGCTGCGGTTGGACCGGCAGGCCGACTACCGGCACTTCGTCGACGGCGCCCAACTCACCGACACCCTCACCGACCTGAGCACCGACCTCGCCCAAGGCCACCTGCTCCTGCCACGGGAAGCCATGGAGCCCTTCCCCGGCGCGGAGGAGGACCTGATCCGACGCCGCTGGAGTCCGGCCGTGGCGGCCCTGATCGCTGAGATGACCGTTCTGGGCCGCCGATGGCTGACCAGGCCCGCCATGACCAGGGGGATGCACCCCGGCGCCGCCATCGTGCTCGACACGGCGGCCGGGCTGATGCGCCTGCAACTCGACGCCGTCGACGCGGCCGGCCCCACCCTGCTCGCACGCCCGCCGCGCCCGTCCGTCGCGGCCCGCGCCCGTGTGCTGCTCCCCGCCCGCCTCCGCTCCGCCGTGGCTTGGAGCCTGACGCCGCTGACCGTGCCCGCGGTCCGGCCTGCCGCGGCGGTGGTGGTGAAGACGAGCGGTCCTGGCCCGGCGGCCGAGGACGCCGGGCTGCGGCCCCCGCCACCGCACCGCGACGGTGCCCGACCCCCGCACATCGCCGCCGACAAGATGCCCGAGCACGTGGCGATCATCATGGACGGCAACGGCCGCTGGGCCCAACAGCGCGGCCTGGGCCGCCAAGAAGGCCACCGTGTCGGCACCGCCGCCGCGCACGAGATGGTCTACGGCGCCCTGGAGATCGGCCTGCGGCACCTGACCCTCTACACGTTCTCCACCGAGAACTGGAAACGCGACACAGACGAAGTCACCACGATCTTCCAAACGGTCCAACACGAACTCGACCACGGCCCCCTGCGTGATCTGAACGTGCGCCAGCGCTGGTCCGGCCGCCCGGACAGACTGCCCGAGGACCTCGTCCACGCCCTCGAGCGCGAAGAGCACCGCACCCGCGACCGCACCGGACTGACACTGACCATCTGCCTCGACTACGGCGGCCGCGACGAGATCACCCGCACCGCCGCCGCACTCGCCCAAGCAGCCCGGGTCGGCGACGTCGACCCCCGCCTCATCGGCCCGGACGACTTCGCCCGCCACCTGCCCCACCCCGACATGCCCGACGTCGACCTGCTGTGGCGCACCGGCGACGAACAGCGCACCTCCAACTTCCTGCCCTGGCACACCGCCTACGCCGAGCTCTACTTCACCCCCGACCACTGGCCCGACGTCGACCGACGCGACCTGTGGCAGGCCATCACCGAGTACGGCCGACGCCAACGCCGCCATGGCGCCGCCCTCACTTCCTCCGAACACCAACGGCCGTCCCCTCACACCCAACCCGACTCCCGCCACTGACGCCTCCCAGCTCAGCCATGACCACGCCAGCCGAGTTCCCCGACATCCGGCCAGTCGCCGTACCAACGCCGCCTGCGCCGCGGTGACGCACTGCCGCGGCAGCGGCATCCCGTGGGCAAGCGCTCGTCGGACACCAGTGATGACGTCCTCAACACCAGTCCGAGGTAGTCGAGATCCCAGTCGAGTCGGCGATCGACAGGACATCCCGGACGGCATTCATCGGCGATGAGCACCTTGTCCTGGTGGCGTCGTCGACCAAGCAGCAACACACGACAACCGTCGCAGAATCCCTGCACGCCAGCCGGTGGTGGATCCGGATCGTGGTGTGCATCTGCTTGCGTGGCACGCTCAGATCCTCCTGCGGCATCGCGTCGATCCGTCCGTAGGCAGGCTCCGGCACCGACGTGCGCGGCGGCGGCTTCTTCGCCCATGTAGCACCCCTTGTGCGTTACCGTCTCGCGGTGACCAAGCCCCATGTGATTGTGGTCGGAGCGGGCATCGGCGGTTCTGCATCGGCCGCGTTGCTGGCGCACGCCGGGCTCCGAGTGACCCTGCTGGAGAAGAACCGCTACCTCGGCGGTTCCTGTGCCAGCTATGAAAAACACGGCTTCCAGATCGACTTCGGCACGCATCTCTTTCCCCGCGGGGAACGCGGCCCGCTCGGGCAGGTCCTGAAGCGGGTGAAACGCCCTGCCGCCATCGAGTTCCGACGCCACCCGACGTCTTCGAACTCCGGTGGGCCGGACCACGCCCCGGCCACCGATCGCTCACCGTTCCGGCTTCGGCATGGCGCATGCCGCCCTTCGCACTCCGGGCCATCCGGGAATGCCGACTGTCCCCTCGGGCCGTCGCCACGCGATGCGGCTCCTGACGCGCGCCGTCACCGCTGACGACAGGTTCACCGACGCCTGGCCGTACCGCGATCTGGAGGACTTCGTCAGGCGCCACACCAACGACCCCACGATCGCCAACGCGTTCTACTTCCTCGCAGGACTCGGCTTCGTCCTGTCGCCTCGCGACGTCTCCGCAGGAGAAGCCCTGCACTGCTTTCGGCGGGGACTGCTGGACAACAGCCTGTCCTACGCCCAAGGCGGCTCGAAAGCGGTACCGACCACCTACTGCCGCATCGCCGAGGAACTGGGCGCCGACGTCCGCACCGGCACAGGGGTCAAACGAATCCTCATCCACGACGGACGCGTCCACGGTGTCGAACTGCTCGACGGCACCCGACTGGACGCCGACATCGTGGTCTCCACCTCCAGCGTGCGCACCACCGCGCTACAACTGTGCGATCCCGCCACGCTGCCACCTGCCTTCGTCGACCACGCCAAGGGCATCACCGGTTCCATGATCGCCATCCAGGCGAAAATCGGACTGAGCAGGAAGCTCGTCGACGCCGGCTGTCTCGTCGGCGCCGTCAGCGACTCCATCGACCCGCTACGCGCCGACGCCACGATGCCCACCTCGATGATGGGCTCCCTCACAAGGGGGGACATACCAGACGTCATCCCGCTCCACTGCACCGTTCCGACCAACTTCGACGCCTCGCTCGCACCCCTGGGCATCAACTGTTGACCGTGTGCATTCCCGCCCCCACAACGGATGTCGAACTGTCCGCGTCACCGCGCGCATGGGAACGACGCACTGATGAAAGCCGTACGACGGATCGTGCCCGGCATCGACGACCACATCCTCTTCGTCGACCGCACCACCACCAGATGGATGGAACACTGGATCGGCAAGCAGTACGGCCCAGCCATCTCTACCGGCCAAACCCCACGACAGGTCGGCAAACACCGCCCACCCGTCACCACCCCCGTCGACGGCCTCTACCTGGCCGGCTGCGGCGCGGGCGGCAGAGGCGTGGGCACCGAACTCGCCGCCGACAGCGCCATCGAATGCGCCGAACACATCCTCGACGACCTCGGCCGAACCCCGCCCCCATCCTGGATCCCACCCCGTGACCCCGCCCCGACGCTCCCGGCAAGCATCTGGCGCAACCTCACCCGCCCAGCTCCACGACGCACCCGCCAACCGGAGAACCCTGTGGCCCATCACTGAAACGTTTGCAGCGACTGCAAAGATACGCCCATCCCGCGACCACCACCGCGGCAACATCATCGCGTCGAACCACGGGAGAGTCCTCACCCGATAGGCTTGCGTTCCCGGTCGTTGACAACGACCTCGAGCGGCACTCGGCGAACAAATCGCGCCGCAGAGCACGAATCAGTCACAACACACCAGTCATAGTGCCGATTGGCCGGGCCGCACTGATCACGGAGACCGTATCCGGCCTTCCACACATCCCGAACCGCCGCGGATTGCACCCGGCTTCGCCCGCGAGGGTTACCGCTGCCGGCTGCTCGCGCTCCGCGAGCTGATCTCGACCTTCACCCGGCGTTCACCGCGGCGGTGAGCACGTGCCCACCGCCGCGGTCGTCGCCGCGGTCACAGCTCGCAGTTGACCTTGTTCTCGACGTTGGTGCACGTGTCCAGGCTCGGGCCGGCGTCGGCCGTGTCGGTGCCGATCCCGCCGTTGACGCTGTCGATGTTGCCGACGACCAGGCTGATGAAGTTCGCGTTCCCGTTCTTGGCGTCGCCGTAGAGCACGTCGTCGCCCGGTCCGGCGTCGATGGTGTCGCGGTGGCCGCTGGTGACCGCCTTCGCGCCCGAGAGGGAGTTCAAGGTCTCGTAGTCGCCGTAGATGGTGTCGTTGCCCTCGCCGCCGGTGATGGTGTCGTTGGAGGTCTCGGCGGTCACCGGCGCGCTGACGCCCAGGGTCGCGGTCTGCGCGTCGCCGTAGATGGTGTCGCCGCCACCGCCTCCGGAGATGGTGTCGTTGAGGTTGCCGATCAACACCGCTCCGGCCAGACCCGCGCCCGTCCCCACGGTGATGGTCCTGCCGTAGCCGTAGATGGTGTCGGGGTCGTCGCCGCCGATGAGGGTGTCGTTGAGACCGACGATCCCCCCGGAGACGGCGGTGATCGTCACGTCGAGGAACCCGCCGGAGATGACGTCCGAACCCGGTCCGCCGTCGATGTGGTCGTTGTCGGCGACGTAGGCCGCCGAGACGCTGATGACACCGGTCCCGGAGTTGCCGACCAGCACGTCGTCGCCGGCCTCGCCGAACACGCGGTCGGAGAGGTTCTCCAGCGGGCCGGGGGCGGGCAGGCCGGGGAGGACGTCGGGTACCACGACGAACTCGCCGTAGACGGTGTCGTCACCGTCCCCGGCGCAGACCCGGTCGTTGCCCGCCAACCCGACGATGGTGTCGTCCCCGCCCAAGCCGACGATCACGTCGTCACCGTTCGTACCGGTGAGGGTCTCGCCGCTCGCGGAGCCCACGATGGTGGCGGGCAGCCCGTCACAGGTCGTCGTGGCGTGTGCGGCGGGCACACCCACCAGCGACCACGAAGCCGCCACAACCACGCTCACCACCGCTCCGAGGGTGGATCTGGCACTGGATTTGCGCACAGCGATCTCCTTCCAGTTCACCGCGCAACGCGGAACCGGCAATCACAATGGGAGAGCTGCGCAACTCCTCCGTGTCATCGCGCGCATCCGGCACGACGTTACGGAGACACACAGGACACGCGCAAAGAAGAGTGGGACTTGCCCCTGGATGTTGGACACCGGACACACTTGGGTCCTGGCGATCCGGGTGGACAGGAGTCCCGTTCAGATGGTGATGAAGCACTACCCGCCGGAGTTCCGGGCCGAGGCGGTCGCGCTCTACCGGTCCCGACCCGGCGCGACGATCAAGTCGGTGGCCGACGACCTCGGGGTCAACCACGAGACGCTGCGCAACTGGATCCGGCTCGACGACGGCCGACGCACCGGAACCCACACCGCCGCCGCTCCCGCGGCCGCGTCGTCGTCGGGTTCACCGGAGGACGAGAACGCCGCGCCGCGCAAGCGGATTCGCGAGCTCGAGGAGGAGCGCGACATCCTGCGCAAGGCGGCCCGGTATTTCGCGGGCGAGACGCGCTGGTGA
>NZ_NSDM01000027.1 GCF_030852425.1 Saccharothrix longispora | reverse complement strand
CGAGGGCCTCCGTCGGTTTGGTGTAGACGTCGCAATCCACACCGAACCCGGAGGCCCTCCCTCATTCCAACATCATCCGACTACGTGTCGGACCGCCCACAACCTCCCAGGGCAGTACACCTAGGCGCGCCGGCCACGGCCGCGGGGGTCCCGCCCGGGACCCCCGCGGCGGGCGTCAGCTGGCGCCGAACTCGCGCACCGCCTGGTAGTAGAGGTCGGCCGTGCGGTTGCACGACCAGTTGCCCGCGCACTGGTTGTACAGGTCCGTCCTGAACTTGTTGTCGATGCTCAGCCGGGTGGTCTCGTTGAACCGGCCCTGCCTCTTGTAGTTGCGGTAGCCGAAGTCGTGCCGGTGGCAGGCCGGCAGGAACTTGAAGCCGAACGGGTTGTCCGGCGACCACGAGCAGCCGTCCGACGACCAGTCGAGCTGGTCGCTGTAGGGCCGTTGGTTGCGCAGGGTGGTGAACTGCGACAGGGACTTGCTGAAGACGTAGTCGTCGGTGACCGCCGGGGCGTTGATGGCGGCCTGGCCGACTCCGGCGCCGGCCAGCAGGGCGACCGAGGCGACCACGGTGGCGAACGCGTTGCGCAGGGTTTTCGCGAGCACTGTTCTTCCCCTCGTTACACGGGCTTCACAAGGGTTCTTACCGGTCCGGGGCGGTCGGCACAGCCCCGATCGGCCCCTACCGTGCGGGCGGCCCACCACAGGGCGCGGCGGTCGCCGGCCGGGGCGTGCGAGCCGAACCCCTCGTCATCGGCTCGAACGCCCCGGCCGGCCCCCGCGCCCCCGCGTTCCGGCGGTGGGCGCGTCCAGGGGGGTGCGTCCAGGGGTCACCGCACCGGCTCGTCCTGCTCGTCACCCCGGTCGAGGAACCGCTGGATCGTCGGCTCGTCCGGCAGTTCGTCCTCCTCGGTCCGGACCACGTGCTCCGCGATGGGCACGGGTTCCTCGACCCACGCGGGCCGGAAGTCGTCGTTCGGCACCAGCCGGTGGCGTCGCGCGAACTCCTCGGCGGCGTCCCGGATGGACTCGCGCAGCGTGCCGACCACGGCGGTCTCGGCGGTGTAGGTCAGCTCCACGAGCAGCGCGCGCATGCGGTCCAGCTGGTCGTCCTCGGCCGCGCCGTCGGCGAGGGCGGGCCACAGCCTGCGCTCGAAGACCTCCACGAAGTCGGCCGCGATGCCGTCGGTGGCGCGGCGCAGCTTCTCGAAGCTGTCGAGCACGTCGTCGCAGGGCACGTTCAGCCCGGCGAGCCGCCCGCCCGCCTCCAGCGCCCACCGCCGGGTGTGCGGCCAGCCGCGCCGCCAGCGGAGCAGGCCCAGCTGGAGCGCGCGGACGAGCAGGCGCGGACGGACGTCGCCCATCGGCACGAGCCGCCGGATGTCGCGCACCCTGACCCGCACCCAGTCGTCCGGGCCCTCCTCGTCGCCCACGCCGAGCACCTGGGCGACGCTCGCGCCCTGCTCGCGCGCCTTGACCAGCTCGGCGATGGCGGGCAGCGAGAAGCCGCGGGACTGGAGCCGCTGGACGAGGGTCAGCCGCTCCACGTGCGACGCGTCGTAGAAGGCGACGCGTCCCTGCCTGCGCGGCGGGTGCAGCACACCCTTGGTCTGGTACATGCGAATCGTGCTGCCGGGCAGGCCCACCCGGACCGCCAGCTCGTCGACCGTCATCACCTGCTCCACGGCGTCGATCCTGACGGGTCGACGCTCGTAGAGTCAAGACTGTTCGAGTATCCGTTGGAAGAGTCAGAGGTGGAGCAGCATGCGCGAGTTGCCCAGCGTGTTGGGCTTCACGTACGACAGGTCGAGGAACTCCGCGACGCCCTCGTCGGCCGACCGCATGATCTCCTCGTAGACCTCGGGCGACACCGGCGTCCCGTTGATCTCCACGAACCCGTGCCGCCCGAAGAACCCGGTCTCGAAGGTCAGCACGAAGATCCGCTGGAGTTGGAGCTCGCGCGCCGTCTCGACCAGCCGTTTCACGATGCGGTGCCCGATCCCGCGCCCGCTCTGCGCCGGTTCCACCGCGACCGTGCGGATCTCGGCCAGGTCCTCCCACAGCACGTGCAGCGCGCCGCAGCCGAGGACCACCCCGTCCTCCTCGGCGACCCAGAACTCCTGGATGTCCTCGAACAGGGTCACCAGCGGTTTGGTCAGCAGCACCTTGCCGGCGTACTGGTCGATGAGGGCCTTCATCGCCCGCACGTCACCGGTGCGGGCCCGACGCACGTTGATCGGGTCGTTCACGGTGCAAAGGTAGTCGCCGCCCGGGGGGTCGGCGCGCTCGGTGCGGCGACGGTCCCGGCGGGAACAGGCGGCGGCGCCGGTTACGCTGAGCACCGTGTCTTCCCCCACCACGGCCAAGCGCGTCGCCATGCTGACCCTCGGGTGCGCCCGCAACGAAGTCGACTCCGAGGAGCTCGCCGGTCGCCTCACCGCCGGCGGTTGGGAGTTGGTCGACGACGACGCCGACGTGGTCGTGGTCAACACGTGCGGCTTCGTCGAGTCCGCCAAGAAGGACTCGGTGGACACGCTGCTCGCCGCGTCCGACAGCGGCGCGAAGGTGGTCGCCGTCGGCTGCATGGCCGAGCGCTACGGGGCCGAGCTGGCGGACAGCCTGCCCGAGGCGAACGCGGTCCTCGGCTTCGACCACTACGCGAACCTCGCCGACCGGCTGGACGACGTGGTGGCGGGTCGGACCGTCGAGTCGCACAAGCCCGTCGACCGGCGCACGCTGCTGCCGCTCACGCCCGTGCAGCGGCCGAAGGCGGCCGAGGAGGTGCAGGTCCCCGGGCACGGGTGGGGGCCTCGCGTGCTGCGCACCCGGCTGGAGGACACGCCCGTCGCGCCGCTGAAGATCGCCTCCGGCTGCGACCGGCGGTGCTCGTTCTGCGCCATCCCGTCGTTCCGGGGCGCGTTCGTGTCGCGGCACCCCGACGAGGTGGTGGCCGAGGCGATGTGGCTGGCCGAGCAGGGCGTGCGCGAGGTGTTCCTCGTCTCGGAGAACTCCACCTCCTACGCCAAGGACCTGCCGCGCGAGCTGGGCGGCCTGGAGCAGCTCCTGCCCCGGCTGGCCGCCGTCCCCGGCATCGACCGGGTGCGGGTGTCCTACCTCCAGCCCGCCGAGACCAAGCCGTCGCTGGTGCGGGCCATCGCGACCACCGAGGGCGTGGCCGACTACTTCGACATGTCGTTCCAGCACTCCAGCGAGCCGGTGCTGCGCCGGATGCGCCGGTTCGGCAGCACCGAGTCGTTCCTGGGCCTGGTCGAGCAGATCCGCGCGCTGGCGCCGCGGGCCGGCATCCGGAGCAACGTCATCGTCGGCTTCCCCGGTGAGACCGAGGAGGACGTGGCCGAGCTGGAGCGCTTCCTCACCGCGGCGCGCCTGGACGCGGTCGGCGTGTTCGGCTACTCGGACGAGGACGGCACCGAGGCCGAGGGGCTGACCGGCAAGCTCGACGCGGACACCATCGCCGAGCGGGTCGCGCGCATCTCCGACCTCGTCGAGGAGCTGACCTCGCAGCGCGCGGAGGACCGCGTCGGCGACGAGGTCGTCGTCCTGGTCGAGACCGAGGAGGACGACGAGAGCGACTGCGTCGGCCGGGCAGCCCACCAGGCGCCCGAGGTCGACGGCGAGTGCGTGGTCGCCGACGGGCAGGACCTGAAGGTGGGCGACCTGGTCCGGTGCCGCGTGGACGCGGCCGAGGGTGTCGACCTGGTCGTCTCCGTGATCGAGGTGCTCCCGAGGTGACCGAACCCGCGCGCGTGCCGGTGCTGAACATCGCCAACGTGCTGACGATGTCCCGGCTGGTGCTCGTGCCGGTGTTCCTCTACCTGCTGTTCGCCGACGGCGGCGACGAGCCGGTGTGGCGGCTGTGGGCGTTCGTCGTGTTCGCCATCGCCTCGGTGACCGACCACGTCGACGGCAACCTCGCCCGCAAGCTCGGCCTGATCACCGACTTCGGCAAGATCGCCGACCCCATCGCGGACAAGGCGCTCACCGGCGCCGCCCTGGTGGGCCTCAGCCTGCTGGGCGAGCTGCCGTGGTGGGTGACGGTCGTCATCGCGGTGCGCGAGCTGTTCGTCACGCTGCTGCGGTTCTGGGTGATCCGGCACGGCGTGATCCCGGCCAGCCGCGGCGGCAAGGCCAAGACGCTCGTGCAGATCTTCGCGATCGGCCTCTACCTGCTGCCGCTGCCGTCGTGGCTGGAGCCGTTGGCGCTGGTCTCGATGGGTGCGGCGGTCGTGCTCACGGTCGTCACGGGCGTCGACTACGTGATCCGCGCGTTCCGCCTGCGGGCGCGCGGCAAGCGGGCGGTGGCGGGGGCGTGACGTTCCCGCCGGCCGAGGACGTCGTGCGCGCCCTGCGGGAGCGCGGTGAGACGGTCGCCACGGCCGAGTCGCTCACCGCGGGCCTGGTCACGGCCACCCTCACCGCCGTGCCGGGCTCCAGCGCCGTCGTGCGCGGCGGGCTCGTGGTCTACGCCACGGACCTGAAGCACGCGCTCGCCGGCGTGTCCGCCGACCTGCTCGCCGAGCACGGCGCGGTCCACCCGGAGGTGGCGCGGCAGCTCGCCGTCGGGGCGCGGGAGCGGTGCGGCGCGACCTGGGGCCTCGGGTTGACCGGCGTGGCCGGGCCCGACCCGCAGGACGGCGTGCCCGCCGGCACCGTCCACATCGGTTTGTCCGGTCCGCCCGGTTCGTTCGTCCGAATGCTCACTCTGAGTGGTGACAGGCACGAAATCCGCACCGCTTCCACGACAGGGGCCCTCGACCTCCTCCGGGGGTACCTCGAAATCCCGGTCGGGTGATCTGAGCTGCGGCTTCGCGCGGAAATCAGCCGGGCCGAGCGGGAACTCCCGGAGCTGTTCACCCGTTCACCCTTAGCGGACGTGTCATGAAGTCACTGCCCGTCGACGGGACGGGTCGGTAACGTGGTGGCACGGCCGGCCGGAAGGAGGCGCGCGATGACCGTGCTGCTACGCGAGGCGATCGGTGATCGGCTCCGCCATGCCCGCACCACCCAACGCCGCACGCTGCGCGAGGTCTCCAGGACCGCCCGCGTCAGCCTGGGGTACCTGTCCGAGGTGGAGCGGGGCCGCAAGGAGGCGTCCAGCGAGCTGCTGGCCGCGATCTGCGAGGCGTTGGACCTGCCCCTCTACGAGTTGCTCCACCTGGTCGCCTCGGACATCGGCGCGCTCCAGCAGCCGGTGCCCAGCCCGGCGGAGCTCGCCGAGCGGGCGACGCCCGCCCCGGCGGGCCTGGAGGGCGGCACCGTGGTGCCCGCGATGATCGGCAACGACCTGTCCGACCTGCGGCTCCAGCCCGTGCTCACGCACCGGCTGCCCAGCTCCCTCAGCAAGCCGCGCGGCACGGTGGTGGCGGCGTAGCCCCAGATCAGCGACCGAGAGCCGAGCCGGTGTTCCGGCTCGGCTCTCGGTGTTCGCAACGACTCGACAACCCCGGACGGGGTCGGCGCGTGCCCGCCCGCGGGATCGGGGGAGGATGGCCACGTCGACCGAAGTTTCGGGGGTGGATCAGGGTGAACCCGGATATCTCCCCCGGTCGGTGGAAGCAGCGCGCCACAACTGGAACGATGGAACCAACAACAGCACCGGGTCGTTGCCAATCACGAGCGCGAGCCAGGGACGTGCGGAGAAGGCAGGCGTAGGAGATGGCCAACCCTTTCGTGAAGGCGTGGAAGTACTTCATGGCGGCTTTTTCGTCGAAGATCGACGAGCACGCCGACCCTAAGGTGCAGATCCAGCAGGCCATCGAGGAGGCGCAGCGCCAGCACCAGGCGCTGTCGCAGCAGGCGGCGGCGGTGATCGGCAACCAGCGCCAGCTGGAGATGAAGCTCAACCGGCAGCTCGGCGAGGTGGAGAAGCTCCAGGCGTCCGCGCGCCAGGCGCTCGTGCTCGCCGACGAGGCCCGGGGCAAGGGCGAGGAGCAGCGCGCGACGGAGTTCGAGAACGCCGCGCAGTCGTTCGCCACCCAGCTGGTGACCGCCGAGCAGAGCATCGAGGACCTGAAGACGCTGCACGACCAGGCGTTGCAGGCAGCTCAGCAGGCCAAGCAGGCCGTCGAGCGCAACGCGATGGTGCTCCAGGGCAAGCTGGCGGAGCGCACCAAGCTCCTCAGCCAGCTGGAGCAGGCGAAGATGCAGGAGCAGGTGTCGCACTCGCTGCGCCAGATGACCGAGCTGGCGGCGCCGGGCAACACGCCGTCGCTGGAGGAGGTCCGCGACAAGATCGAGAAGCGGTACACCACCGCCCTCGGTTCCGCGGAGCTGGCGCAGAACTCCGTGCAGGGCCGGATGCTGGAGGTCCAGCAGTCGACCACGCAGATGGCGGGCTCGTCCCGCCTGGAGCAGATCCGCGCCTCGATGGCGGGTGGCAACGTCGCGGGCGAGGTGACCGCGGGCAAGCCTGCCGGCGCGAGCGCGAGCATCCAGCAGGAGATCCAGCAGCGGGTGCAGCAGCAGGCGCAGCCGCAGCAGACCCAGCAGATCCAGCAGCCGCCCAGCCAGGGCTGAGACCCGGCGTGGGCTGAGAGGGGAGCGTCCGCGGTGCACCCAGCTCGGAAGGTGACCGGTGAGATCGTCCAGATCGTCGGTGGCCAGATCCAGGGACCGATCGCGGACCAGGTCAAGCGGCGCATAGCCGCGTGGAGCGACCCGCGCGCGAAGCTCGACCGGCAGTACCGCCGGTCGGGCCGCGCGCTCACCTTCTGGCTCATCGTGCTGGCGCTGCTCGCGGTGGTCGGCGTGCTCACGCTGGTGAACGCACTGCCGGTGGCGGCGGGTGTCGGCGCGGCCCTCGGGTTCGCCGGCACCTCCGTGCTGGCGGTGCGCACGAACATGCGGATGCGCGACATCGACCGGAGGCGGCGGCAGCTCAGCGCCGCCCCGGTCCGCGTCCCGCTGCCGTCCCGCGCCTCGGCCGCCCGCCTGCCGATGGAACGGCTGGAGGACGCCGAGGACACGCTGCGCGAGCTGCTGCGGCAGCTCGACTCGGCGGCGCTGACCTCGGTGCCCACCGAGTCGGTCGAGCAGGCGCGGGCGACCGGAGCCGAGGCGGGCGCGGCGATCCGCGCCGTGTCCCACCAGCTCCAGGCCGTCGAACGCGCCCGCGACACGGCGCCCCCGCTGGACCGGGGGCCGCTCGTCGAGGGCGTGCGACGGCTGCGCGCCCAGCTCGACGAGGGCGTGGAGGGCTACTGCGGCCTGGTGGCCGCCGCCGGCCGCGTGCTCGCCGAGAGCACGGCCACCAACCCCCGGCAGGTGCTGGGCGACGCGACCGACCACCTGGCGGGCCTGGCGTCGGCGCTGCGCGAGCTGTCCCGCTGACCGTCCCGGCGGGCTCCCGGAGTCGTCGGCAGCGCACCCGCACGGCCATCTGTACGAACGTTCGTTGCATCACGTTGCGTAGCGAAGTTGAGCTGCCGTCCTCGGTGCAGTGGCGTACGCTGCTGCAATAGTGTGATTATCAGACCGTTATATGGCGGCTGCCACTACGTGGCGTGGCAGGATCGCTGCGTCGGACAGAGCTGTCCGGTCTGATCGCCGGGAGGTCGTCGAGTGGCGTTGTGGACCGTGCACGGCGATGGCCGTCCCACCGACGGTGACGCCATCGCGCCGCAGGAGCGGGTGAGCTGGCCGCTCACCATCGGCTTCGGCGCGCAGCACCTCGTCGCGATGGCGGGGGCCACGATCCTCGTCCCGGCCACCACCGGCCTGCCGGTCTCCACCACGCTGCTGTTCTCCGGCGTCGGCACCCTGCTGTTCCTGGTCCTGACCCGCAACCGCGTGCCGAGCTACCTCGGGGCGTCGTTCGCGTTCATCGCCCCGCTGTCCGCCGCCCGCGACGAGGGCATCGCCGCGCAGCTCGGCGGGGTCCTCGCGGCGGGCCTGCTGGTGGTGATCATCGGCGTCGCCGTCAAGGCGCTGGGCGTGCGGATGCTGGAATCGGTGATGCCGCCGGTCGTGACGGGCGCCGTGGTCGTCCTGATCGGCCTGAACCTGTCCCACCGCGCCACCGGCTCGTTCGCCGAGCAGCCGCTGCCCGCCGCGGTGACGATGGGCATCATCCTGCTGTGCGGCGTCCTCGGGCGCGGTGCGTTCTTCCGCTTCTCGGTGCTGCTCGGCGTGCTCGTCGGCTGGGCGATGGGCTTCTGGCTCGGCCTGGTCGACACGGCCGCGGTGGCGGGCGCCGACTGGGTGGGGCTGCCCGCGTTCCACTCGCCCGAGCTGAGGCCCTCGGTGACCCTGCTGGTGCTGCCGGTGGTGATCGTGCTGGTCGCGGAGAACGTGGGCCACGTGAAGGCCGTCGGCGCGCTCACCGGCCGCAACCTCGACGGCAGCATCGGCGACTCGATCATCGCCAACGGCCTGTCCACCGCGCTCGCGGGCATCGGCGGCGGGCCGGGCACCACCACCTACTCCGAGAACATCGGCGTGATGGGCGTGACCAAGGTCTACTCGACGGCCGCGTACGCGGTGACCGGGGTGGCCGCGGTCCTGCTGGCGTTCTCGCCGAAGGCCGCGGCGCTGCTCACCACCGTGCCCGCGGGCGTGGTGGGCGGTGCGACGCTCGTGCTGTTCGGCCTGATCAGCCTGGTCGGCGTGCGGATCTGGATGGAGCACCGGGTCGACCTGGCCAACCCCGGCAACGCCCTGGTCGGCGGCGCGGCGCTGGTCGCGGGCGTCGGCGACCTGACCCTGGAGCTGGGCGACATGGAGCTGGGTGGCCTGGTGTGGGGTTCGCTGCTGGTCGTGATCCTGCACCCGGTGCTGCGCTGGCTCGGGGCCGTGCGCAAGGGCTAGGGCGCGAGCGCCCGGTTGATCCGGCGCACCAGGCCGGGCCCCTCGTAGATGAACCCGGTGTAGACCTGGAGCAGGCTCGCGCCGGCGTCGAGCATCCGCTTGGCGTCGCCGGCGGACGCGATGCCGCCCACCCCGATGATCGGCAGCTTCCCGTCGGTCCGCCGCGACACGAACCGCACCACCTCGCGCGCCCGCTCGGTCAGCGGCCGGCCGCTCAACCCGCCCGCCTCGTGCGCCAGCGCCTGATCGGACGGGGCGAGGCCGTCGCGCGACAACGTGGTGTTGGTCGCGATCAGGCCGCTCACGTCGTGCGCCGCGCACACCTCCAGCACCTCGCCGATCGCCTCGTCGGTCAGGTCGGGCGCGATCTTGACCAGGATCGGCTTGCGCGGCGCCGCGCCCGCCAGCCCGCGCGCGGCCTCGTCGAGGCCGGCCAGCAGCTCGGTCAGCGCGCCCCGGTCCTGGAGGCTGCGCAGGCCCGGCGTGTTCGGCGAGCTGATGTTGATCGCGAAGTAGTCGCCGTGCCGGTACAGCGCGCGCAGCGAGGCCCGGTAGTCCTCGACGGCCTCCTCGACCGGCGTCACCTTGGACTTGCCCAGGCTGATGCCCAGCGGCACGGACAGCGGGCCGAGCCGGTCCAGCCGGTCCGCCAGCGCCTGCGCGCCGTCGTTGTTGAAGCCCATCCGGTTGATGATCGCGTCGCTGTCGCGCAGCCGGAACAGCCGCGGCTTCGGGTTGCCCGGCTGCGGGTGCCGGGTGACCGTGCCGACCTCGACGAACCCGAACCCGAGCGCGCCCCACGCGGGCAGCGCCCGGCCGTTCTTGTCCAGGCCCGCGGCGAGGCCGACCGGGTTGGGGAACGTGACGCCGAAGACGGTGCGCTCCAGCTTCGGCCCGCGCTTGAGGACCTTCGCCACCGGGCTCGCCGCCGCCAGCAGGCCGAGGGTGGTCTCGTGGACCCGCTCCGCGTCCCCGCCGTGCATCCGGAACAACGCCTTGCGCACCACGCTCTTGTAGACCACGGTGCGCAACCCTAGGCGATCGGTCCTGGTTGGCAGCGCGGGCACCAGTACGCGGGCCGCTCGTGGACCCCCTCGCCCTGCCCGCCCACGCGCACCCGCGTGCCGCAGCGGAAGCACGGCCTGCCGGTCCGCTCGAACACCCAGTGCTGCCGGCCCCGTGCGAGCGAACCGGTGGTGCTCTGCTCCGGGCGCCACGCGTTGGCCAGCAGCAGCCTGCGCGACAGCCGCACGGCCTCCGCCGGGTCCACCGCCGACACCGGGCTCCACGGCGAGGCCTTCAGCAGGAAGCACACCTCGGCCTTGTAGAGGTTGCCCACACCCGCGAGCACCCGCTGGTCGAGCAGCGCCACGCCCAGTTCGCGCTCCGGGTCGGCGGCCAGCCGGCGCACCGCCTCGGCCTCGTCGGCGTCGCCCCAGCCCTCGCCGAGCAGGTCCGGCCCCAGGTGCCCGACCAGCCGGTGCTCCTCGCCGGTGGGCAGCAGTTCCAGGTCGTGCAGGGAGAACCCCACCACGACGCGGTCGGGCACCTCCAGCACAGCCCGCACCTGGTGCCCGGGCCGCCGCCACTTCTCGCCAGGCCGGTACAGGTGCCACGCGCCGTCCATCCGGAAGTGGCTGTGCAGGCTCAGGTCACCGGAGAACCGGGTGAACAGGTGCTTGCCGACCGACCGGACGCCCAGCACCTCGCGACCGGCCAGGTCGGCCGTGGCCCACCGGGGGTGGCGCAGCTCGCCGCGCAGCAGGACGCGACCGGACAGCGCCTCGTCCAGGCGGTGCCCGGCCAGGAAGACCGTGTCACCCTCGGGCACCGCTGTCGACGGCCTCGCTGATCTCGTCGTCGTCGAAGTCCTGGTGGCTGATGCGCCGCCGGCTGCGGCTCATCCGCAGGATGCGCGCCAGCACCAGGTTGAACGCCAGCGCCACCTCGCGCGCGCCGGGCGTGCCCCACTCGTGGATCGGCATGCACGCGCCCTGCGCCTGCTGGACGGCCAGCCGGTCGGGCAGCGCCACCGGCATCACCAGCGGGCCGAAGATGTCGCGCAGCTCCTCGATGCGGAACTGGTGCTCGTGCGAGCGCGGCCGGACCCGGTTGACCACCACGCCCAGCGGCTGGAGCTCCGGGTTGTGCGCCCGCTCGGCCTGCACCGCCTCGAACGCCCGCTGCACGCCCGCCACCGCGAACATGGTGGGCTCGGTCACCAGCAGCGCGCGGTCCGCCGCCACCAGCGCCGACCGGGTCAGCTGGCCCAGCGACGGCGGGCAGTCCAGCAGCACCAGCTGGTACGGCTCGTCGTCCTCCTTGAGCAGCGCCAGCGCCTCGCGCAGCTTGCCCAGCCGGGTCTCGCCGGGGTCGGGGTGGTTGAGCGACTCGGCGTCCTCGGAGCCGGCGAGGACGTCCACGCCGTCACCCCAGCCGCTGGGCGCGACGGCGTCGCGCAGGTTCTCGGCGGTCGGCTCCTGGAGCACGTCGAAGATGCTCGTGCCGGTGTCCTCGGGCTCCAGGGTCGAGGTGGCGTTGCACTGCGGATCGAGGTCGATGACCAGCGTGCGAACACCGCGCCGCAGCGCGGCGGACGCGAGACCGAGCGCGACCGTCGTCTTGCCCACGCCACCCTTGAGGCTGAGCACCGCCACCGTATGCACGTCGTCAGCCTACGGCCCCTAGGCTCTGGTGCCATGCGACCGGACGCCGTACACAGGGTGCTCGACGCCGAACTGGCCGCCGCGCGCGACCGCCGGGGCGGGGAACCGCCCAGGGTGCTCGACGTGGGCGGGGGCAGCGGCGTGTGGGCCGTGCCGCTCGCCCTGGCCGGCTGCTCGGTGACCGTCGTCGACCCCAGCCCCGACGCCCTGGCCACGCTGCACCGCCGCGCGGCCGAGGTGGGCGTGCTGGACCGGGTCACGGCCGTCCAGGGCGACACGGACGCGCTGGAGCCCCACGGCGGGGCCGACCTCGTGCTCGGGCACGGCGTGCTGGAGGTCGTGGACGACGCGAGCGCCGCCCTGGCCGCGCTGGCGGGGGCCGCGGTGCCCGGCGGCGCGGTGTCCGTGCTGGTGGCGAACCGGTTCGCGGCCGTGCTGCACCGGGCCATCGCGGGCCGGCTGGTGGACGCCCGGCGGTTGCTGGACGACGAGGCGGGCCAGCTCGTGGGCGCGCGCGACCCGCTGCTGCGCCGGTTCGACGTGGCCGGGCTGGAGGCGCTGGTGCTCGCCTCGGGCCTGAAGGTGGAGCTGCTCCAGGGCCACGGCGTGGTGTCCGACCTGGTCCCGGGCTCGGTGCTGGACGCCAACCCCGGCGCGGCGGAGGCGCTGGCCGAGCTGGAGCTGGCCGCGTCCACCCGCTCGCCGCTGCGCGACGTGGCCGCCCGGTTGCACGTGCTGGGCCGGAAGTCCGCCTGACCCGGGGACCACCCCGGACCCGGAGGGCCCCGAAGAGCGCGTGCGCGGCGCCCCGCCTGCATCGCGAGGTCGGGCGACACGCCTGCTGACAATTACTCAGAGCGACCAATGGTTGTAGTACATTCATCCGATCGCATTTCAAACGCGGCCATTCAGACCAACTTCGCGTGAGTCGCGTCATCCACGTGAGGGATCGACGTCGCGTTCGCATGTGCCCCAAGGGGTGGTCCAGCGCGCGGACTCCGAGGAGCTCGGGATGGAAGCAGCAGCAGTGGTCGGGTTCGGAGTGGTGCCGGGACGTCGCGGTGCGCCGCACGTCCTCGGGGGGAGGTCGGTGATGTCCGCGCAGCACGAGCGCGAGCCGGCGGTCCCGATGTCGTCGGTGCGGCCGGTGGGTGGGTCGACGGCCGTGCCGGAAGGGGCGGACGCGCTGGTCGAGCCGGCCGTCCGGGGCGACCAGCGGGCGGTGGAGGAGCTGCTGAGGCTCATCCGGCCCCTCGTCGTGAAGTACTGCCGGGCGCGGGTCGGTCGCGGGGAGCGGTCGCAGGCGTCGGCGGACGACGTGGCGCAGGAGGTGTGCCTGGCGGTGCTCAAGGCGCTGCCGTCGTACCGCGACCAGGGCAGGCCGTTCCTGGCGTTCGTGTACGGCATCGCGTCGCACAAGGTCGCGGACGCGCACCGGGCGTCGGCGCGCAACCGGGCGGAGTCGGTGCCCGAGCTGCCCGACGGCGCGGGCAGGGAGCCGGGACCGGAGCAGCGGGCGCTGGAGGGCGAGCTGTCCTCCAAGATGGGGCAGCTGCTGGAGGTGCTGCCCGAGCGGCAGCGCGAGATCCTGGTCCTGCGCGTCGTCCTGGGCATGTCCGCGGAGGAGACCGCGGTGATGGTCGGCTCGACGGCGGGCGCGGTCCGGGTGGCCCAGCACCGCGCGTTGGCGCGGTTGAGGAAAGCCCTGGGGCGGTCCTGAAGCGCCCTCGCGCCGCCGGGGTGGCGTAGTCTGTCGAACGGGTGTTCGGGGGAGGGGTTCCGTGGGCCGCAGCGCCAACCTGCCGCGCGGTCTGGTGGACCGCTTCCGCGCGCGCGGCGACACGTGGCCGGACGACACCGGCTGCCCGATGCTGCACGTCGACATGGACGCGTTCTACGCCTCGGTCGAGATCCGGCACCGCCCCGAGCTGGCCGACCGGCCGGTGGTCGTGGGCGGGACGGCGAATCGCGGCGTGGTCGCGTCGGCCAACTACCTGGCGCGGGAGTTCGGCGTGCGCTCCGCCATGCCGACCGCGCACGCCCGCAGGCTCGCGCCGCACGCGGTGTTCATCCCGCCCGACTTCGCCCGCTACCAGGAGGTCTCGCGGGGGGTGATGGCGATCTTCCGCGACGTCACGCCGCTGGTCGAGCCGTTGAGCCTGGACGAGGCGTTCCTCGACGTCAGCGGCGCGCTCAAGCGGATGCGGGCCACCCCGGCGGCGATCGGGCAGCTCATCCGGGCGCAGGTCGAGGAGGCCTTCGGCGTGACCTGCTCGGTGGGTGTGGCGCCGACGAAGTTCCTGGCCAAGCTCGCGTCCGGGATGTGCAAGCCGGACGGGCTGATGGTGGTCCCGCGCGACGAGGTGCTGTCCTTCCTGCACCCGCTGCCGGTCTCGGCGCTGTGGGGCGTCGGTAAGCGGACCGCCGAGCAGCTCGACCGGGTGGGGCTGGCGACCGTGGCGGACGTGGCGGTGACACCGCTGCCGAGGCTGCGCCGGGTGGTGGGCGTGGCGCTGGCCGAGCACCTGCACGCCCTCGCCCGAGGCCACGACGACCGGCCCGTCGTGCCGTCGACGCGGGAGAAGTCGATCGGCGCGGAGGAGACGTTCGAGGTCGACCACTTCGACCGTGAGCTGCTGCGTCGCGAGCTGCTGCGGCTGTCCGAGCGGTCGGCGGCGACGCTGCGCTCGCGCGGGCTGCGCGGCCGGACGGTGTCGATCAAGGTGCGGTTCGCCGACTTCACCACGATCACCCGGTCGAAGACGCTGCGCGTGGCCACCGACGTCGCGCAGGAGGTCTACAAGACCGCCTCGACGCTGCTGGACGAGCAGGTGCCGCCGGGCGCCGTGCGGTTGATCGGCGTGCGGGTCGAGCAGCTCGTCGAGGGCGACGACGGCGAGCAGTTGATGTTCGACGCCCCGGAGCGGGGGTGGCGCGAGGCCGAGCAGGCGGCGGACCAGGCGCGGTCGAAGTTCGGGCGGGCCGCGGTGCGACCGGCGTCGCTGCTGGACCAGGGACCGACCCGCTCCGGCACCGCCGTCCCGCGCCCGGAACGCTGACGCGGCGGGCCGTTCGGGTGGTTCGGGCCCGTCATCGCGGACGCCGGGACGATCACCGGGCACGCTGGTGCCGTGGACCGGTTCTGGGGTCTCCTCACCGAGTCCGAGCACGGGGTGCTCGGCGCTACGGGCATCGAGCGCGACTACGCCGCCGGCTCGGTGGTCTGCCGCGAGGGCGAGGTCACGGGGCACGTGATCGTGGTCCGGCGCGGTCTGCTGCGGGTCACCGCGACCACGTCGGGCGGCACCGAGAAGGTGCTGGCCGTGCGCGGCGCGGGCGACATCGTGGGCGAGCGCTCGGCGGTCGACGGGCTGCCGCGCTCCGCGACCGTGCAGGCGCTGGGCGCGGTGCGGGCGCTGGTGCTGTCCGCGTCGGCCTTCGCGTCGCTGTGCCGGGGGTACCCGCGCATCGCGTGGGCCGTGCTGACCGTCGTCGTCGCCCGGCAGCGGGACACCGACCGGCAGCGCGTGCAGATCAGCGGCACGGCGACGCAGCGCGTGGCGGCGGTGCTGATCGACGTCGCCCTCCAGCGCGGCATCGCCGACCAGGGGGCCGTCGCGCTCAGCCAGGAGGAGTTGGCGGGCATCGCGGGCACGTCGCGCGAATCCCTCGTGCGGGTGCTGCGCGCGCTGCGCGAGGAGGGCATCATCAGCACGGGCCGGCGGAAGATCGAGATCCACCGGGTGAGCCGGCTCTACGACTTCACCAACTGACTTCCCGTTGTGCGTCATCTGACGCGGTGACCTGCTCCGGAACCCCCTAGAAATGACCTGTCAGTCCTGGTCGGAGGGGGAAGCATGAACCACAACGAGGAGCCCGCCAAGTCCCGCCGCCGGTTCACCGAACGGCTCGCCTGCACGCTCGTGTTCACCGTCCTCCAGCTCTGGGCGGCCGTCGTGATCGCGGCCCGGTTCGACGGCGTCGGCGTGGTCGCCCTCGCGGTCGCGCTGGTGCTCGCCGGCGCCCTGGTCGCGGTGCACGACGCCTGGCGCGAGGTCCGCTCGGTGCGCAAGGAGCTCGACGTGGAGATCCGCGAGGAGCTCGTCCGGCTCTAGAGACCACGCGGTGGCTGACGAGGGGCAGCCACCGTCCTCCGAGGCATTCCGCGGGCGGTCGGGCCCGCGGAATGCCTCATCCCGCGGTCGGCCGCACCGGATCTTCGCGGTCGGCCGCGCCGGGTTGTCCACAGGCGCCGCAGTTGTCCACAGTTCGCGATCACGTCCTCGACCGCCCCGCCGCCCCGGGGCGATCGTGGACCCATGCACACCACGACCCGCACCACGATCGCCGTCGACGCCCTGGCCGCCCTCTTCCCGCACCGGGTGGCGACCGCCGCCGACCTGCTGTCGCTCGGCCTGGGCAGCGAGGAGCTGTCCCGCCGCTGCCGCCCGCGGGGCGGGTGGCAGCACGTCCTGCCGGGCGTCCTGCTCCTGTCCGACCGGCCCCCGACGCGCCCGCAGCTCGTCCAGGCGGCGCTGCGCCACTGCGGCACCGGCAGCATCGTCACCGGCCTCGACGCGCTCCAGCTGCACGGCATGCGCGCCCTGCCGGCCCGCGGCCCGGTCCACGTCCTGGTGACCCGCCCGGTGGACCCGAGCACCAGGGTCCGCGCCACGAGGACCCGCCACCCACCGGACCCGGTCCTGCGCCGGGGCTTCCTCACCGCCCCGCTGGCGAGGGCGGCGGCCGACGCGGCCAGGACCCTGGAGACGCGCGACGACATCCGGGCGGTGCTCACCGAGGCGCTGCGCCGGGGCGGTGTCGCGGTCGACGACCTGCGACCCCACCTGTCCCGGGCGTCCGCGCCGGCCAAGCGGGTCCTGGCCGAGCTGGGGGAGGGCGTCCGCTCGGCGCCCCAGGCGTGGGCGAGGTCCCTGGTGGCCGGCCTGCCCCTGCCGCCGCCGAGGTGGGGCGTGTGCCTGCGCTCCGCGGCGGGCGGGTCGCTGGGCGCCGTCGACGCCTGGTGGGAGGAGCTGGGGCTCGCCTGGCAGTTCACCACCACGACCGCCCGCTCGCCCGCCCTGGCCGCGGCCGGCGCCGTCGTGGTCCACACCCCGCCGGCACGCCTGCGCCAGGCACCGGCCGAAGCCGCGCGGGCCCTGCTCGCCGCGGCCGCCCGGGCCGCGGACCGGAAGGGCGACGTCCGCGTGGTCGTGGCGCGGTCGCCGGCCGGGCCGGCGCCTTCGGGGTGCCGGTAGCCGGCCGAACACGGACCGTGGCAGCGCGTGATCGAATCGACCGGGAAGTGCACGGGAGGGCTTGACAGTTGACCAAGGGGCGGTCATCCGGGACCTCACGAAGGTCTGACCGTTGACCCGTGAGGATGATGGTGACCGAACGAACCGCTTAGGGGCACGGACTGGGTAGTCGGAGAGCCTCCCGAATCGTATCCTGGTTGTGACGCCCCCAGGGTGGGGCGTCCGCCGGGACCGGCGGCAACCGTGATTACCCGGCGCCCGCGACCGCTGTGCCGGAGGAGGAGCCATGCCACTCTCCGAGCACGAGCAGCGACTGCTCGACCAGATCGAGCGCGCGCTCTACGCCGAGGACCCGAAGTTCGCATCCACCGTGCGTGGCGCCAAGCTGCGCAAGCCGTCCCGACGGCGTCGCATCCAGGGCATCGCGCTGTTCGCCGTGGGTGTGGCTCTGCTGGTGACGGGTGTGATGTTGCCGAAGCTCGCTGGTATCCCGGTGGTGAGCGTGGTCGGCTTCCTGTTGATGTTCTTCGGCGTGCTGCTCACCGTGACGACACTGCGTCGTGGTGACCAGGGTGCCGAGGAGCCCAGGCAAGAGGGAAGCCGGCCCAGCCGCAGCTCGTTCTCTCAGAAGATGGAAGAACGTTTCCGTCGCCGTTTCGAGGACGAGTAGTCCGCGTAACAGCCCGACAGGACACGCACACGGCCCGCCCCCGCAGCACCAGGGGGCGGGCCGTGCGGCTTCCCGTACCTGCCGATCGGCCGGCGCGGGCCGGCCGATCGGGGTCAGCCGATCGGGTCGCTGTCGGCCGGTGGCCTCGGCTTGAGGACCGAGCGCGGCAGGACCCTCGCCCGCAGGGCCAGCGGCGCGTTGCGGTGCAGACTGGCCCGGACGTCGTCCACCGCGCGCGGAAGGGCGGGGTCCGCGTCCGCGTGCGCGCTGTACCAGGAGCGCTCCACGGCGCCCACGATCGCGCGCAGGCCGTCGCGACCCTGGTCGTCCAGGTTGTGCGCCTTCACCAGGCGACGGGCGGCGACCCGGATCGTCTCCGTGCTCGCCACGCGGGTGCCCCGGTCGACGGACTCGGCGACGAGTTCCCGCCACGCCGCGCCCGCCGCGTTCGGGCCCAGGGCCGCCACGGCGCGGAGCCGTTCGCGGCGACGCCAGGCGCGCACCAGGGCCGGCGCCGCCACGGCGGCCGCCACCAGCGCCGGCGCGGCCAGCCACCAGCTCACCAGCGCCAGGACCAGCGCGAGCGCGACGGCACCCAGCACCGCCAGCGCGGCCACGACGGCGGGGCGCAGCCAGGTCTTCCTGCTCAGCCACACCGCGCCGAAGAGCAGCAGCGCCCACAGCAGCAGCGCGACGAGCCCAGCCGCGACCAGCGTGATCAGGTGCCACGCGGGGGTCGGCGCGGCCGTCTGCGTCGTCCCGTCCTGGCCCTGGGCGTCCGGCGCGACCGAGGCCGAGGCCGACGCGCCGGGAGCGGTGGTCGTGGTGGTGGTCGCGGTGGCCGCGGCGCTGGGGTCGTCCTCCTCGTCGTCGGCCTGGTTGCCCGAGATGTACGGCGGGGCCACGCCGCGGCCGTCGGACAGGGGCGTCGGGTCGAAGGTCATCCACCCGTGGCCGGGGAAGTAGACCTCCACCCAGGCGTGGGCGTCCTGCGAGGTGATCGTCTGGAAGTCGCCGGTCGGGTACCCGGCGGTGAAGCCGAGGGCCACCCGGGCCGGGATGCCGACGGACCTCGCCATGATCGCCATCGCCGACGCGTACTGCTCGCAGAAGCCCTTCTTGCCGTTGAGCACGAAGTCCTCGAGCGCACCCGCGCTCATGTTGTTCGTGGTCTCCGTGGTGTACGTGAAGCCCTGCGTGCCGTCGGTGAAGTACCGGTACAGCGCGGTCGCCCGGTCGAACTGGTTGCTCTCGCCGGCGACGATCCCGCGCGCCAGGTCGGCCACCCGGTCCTCGACGCCGGGCGCCTCCAGGTACACCGGGTCCACGTCGATCGGGCCGGTCGCCCGGCGCAGGGTGTCGGCGGACGGCGTGTCCAGCACCGTCCGCAGCGAGTACGTGCCTGACTTGCGGGCCCGCGTCGCGTAGACCATGCCGCGCTCCGGGTCGTACCGGTACGCCTCGTCGACGTTCGGCATCCCCCGCGGCTTGCCGTACACCGGCAGCCAGTAGTCGAGCCAGGTCACCGGCTCGATCTCGACCTCGACGACCTCGCCGTCGCCCGGGTCGCCGGGCTGGGCGGGCAGGTCGCCGCGGGCGGGCACGCCCTCCGGCATGTCCCGGCCGCCGGTCCAGCCCTGGTCCGGCACGTACCGCGGCAGCGTCATCGCGCGCAGGTAGGCCGACTCGGGCAGGTCGCGCACCCGGAACATCTCGCGGCTCGCGCCCTGGTTGAGCATGCCGCGCAGCTCGGTGATCGGGTCGATGCCCAACCCGCCGGAGCCGCCGCCGATCTCGTCACCCGTGCCCGGCAGCCGCCCGACGGTGCCGACCAGCGTGAGGCTCGTCCCGGCGAGCAGCGCGATCACCACGGCCAGGCCCGCCACGGCGGTCGCCGCCGGGCCGGAGCCGCTCTGCCCGGCGCCCGGCAGCCTGCCGCGCCACGCCTCGTGCCGGTGCTGCCCGTCCACGGCCAGCAGCAGCGCGAACGCCGCCGCGCCGAACACGAACGTCCACAGCGGCAGCATCTCGTCGGCCAGCGACGCGGGCACCGCGAACACGCACAGCAGCACCAGGCCGGACGCCGCGGGCGCCGCCGCGCCGACCGCCAGGGCGTCCACCAGGACCGCCACCAGGCCGATGGCCACCATCACCAGGCAGCGCATGTTCCGGCTGTCCGGCACGGGCGGCACACCGGCCTGCACCTCGCCGAGCGCGTTGCCCAGCACCGCGCCCAGGTCGCGCAACGACTCGGCCCCCGGCAGGAAGACCAGGAACCCGCTGGTCGTGTAGAGCGCCACGAGGAGGCACAGCAGCGCCAGGACCTGCCCGAGCACCACCAGCGGCGAGGGCAGCCTGGTCGGGCGCAGCAGCACGCCCGTGCCGACCACCACGACGATCGCCACCGCCAGGTGCACCATCCACAGCACGCCGTCGAGCACGCTCGACAGCGCGGTGGCCGCGCACAGCGTCGCCAGCCCGGCGACCGCGGGCGTCGCGGTCACCACCCAGTTCCCGCCCGCCGGGGCGGTCGTCCTGCCGGTCACCGTCAACCCACCTCCGCGCGCACCACCGGGCCGCGGTTGCCCGCGCTGTGGCACAGCTCCTGCCAGACCTGCCCCATCGGCGTGTTCGGTCGCGCCACGACCACGCCCCACCCCGCACCGCCCAGCAGCTCCCGCGCGTCGGCGGGGTCCGGCGCCGGGTCCTCCGACGCGGACGCCCAGGCCCGCACGTCCAGCACCACCGCGAGGCTGCGCGTGCCGCGCGGGCGGTTGCGCACCAGCGCGTCCACCACGGCGGGCGTGCAGCCGCCGAGGATCGCGACGACCTCCTGGCCCGCGCCCGGGTCGATGCCCACCGCGGGCTCGCGCCGGTGCGAGGGCTGGAGCGCGGCCAGCGCGTCCAGCACCACCGCGTCGCTGTACCCGCTGCCGCCCGGACCGCCCGCCAGCACCCGGCCGTCGTCGCCGACCAGGCGCACCTGGTGGCCGTAGCGGTGCAGGTGCAGCGAGACGGACGCGGCGAACGACACCGCCCACTCCAGGCTCGACCCGGGGCCGCTGCCCCGGTGCCCCGCCAACCGGTGGTCCAGCAGCACGGTCGTGCCGCCGCGCCACGGCCGCTCCTCGACGCGCACCATCAGCTCGTCGCGCCGCGCCGTCGACTTCCAGTGCACCTTGCGCAGGTCGTCGCCGTGCCGGTAGGGCCGGACCACGGCGTCGTCCTCGCCCTGCCCGGCGCGCAGCCGGATCGAGCCGTCGTCGCCGGAGCCCATGCCCGAACCGTTCGGCAGACCGGTCAGCTGCACCACCCGCGGCACGACGACGAGCCGGCTGCGGCCCGCCATCTCGCGGTCGAACTCGGCCAGCCCGAACGGGTCGGTGATGCGCGCGAGCAGCGGCCCGACCTGCTGGACGCCGCGCATCACCGGCTTGAGCGGGTACCGCAGCACGGTCACCGTGTTGCGCGGCAGCCGCTCCACCACGAACCGCGGCCGCGCGCCCAGCGCGTACGGCACGGCGTCCTCCAGCAGCAGCCCGCCGGTGGGCAGCCGGCCCGCGCTGCGCAGCTCCACCCGCACGTCGGTCGCCGAGCCCACCTGGACCCGGCTCGGGTGCAGCACGCGGTTCGCGTGCAGGCCGACCCGCGCCCGCTGCGCCAGCCACGCGGCGAGCAGCGGCAGCGCCACCACGAACGCGGCGACGCGCAGCAGGTCGCGCTCGTTGAGCACGATCGCGCACAGGCCCGCGGCGAACCCGGCCGCCAGCAGGCACCGGCCGCGCGTGGTCAGGCCGGACAGCGCCCCGCGCATGTCAGCGGTGGTTGTTCGGGTTGGCGTTGTGCGGGAACTGGCCGGACGGGTCCGGCGCGGCCTGCGGCACCGGCACCCGCTGGAGCAGGTTGCGCACCAGGTCGGCCGACGACCGCCGGGCCGCCTGCGCCTCCGCGGTCAGCACCAGCCGGTGCGCGAGCACCGGCACGGCCACCGCGTGGACGTCGTCGGGCACCACGAAGTCGCGTCCGGCCAGCGCCGCCTGCGCCCGCGCCGACCGGACCAGCTGGAGCGTGGAGCGCGGGGACGCGCCCAGCCGCAGCTCCGGCAGCCGCCGGGTGGCGCCGACCAGCTCGACGGCGTACCGGCGGATCTCGGTCGACAGGTGCACCCGCCGCACGGCCTGGATCAGCCTGAGCACCTGCGCGGAGTCCGACACCGGCCGCAGGTCCGACATGGGGTCGTGGCCCGCGTGCTCGTCGACCATGGCCAGCTCGGCCTGCGGGTCGGGGTAGCCGATCGACACGCGCGCGGTGAAGCGGTCGCGCTGCGCCTCGGGCAGGGCGTAGGTGCCCTCCATCTCGATCGGGTTCTGGGTGGCGATCACCATGAACGGCGCGCCGAGCGGGTAGGTCTGCCCGTCGACGGTGACCTGGTGCTCCTCCATGCACTCCAGCAGCGCCGACTGGGTCTTCGGCGAGGCGCGGTTGATCTCGTCGCCCACCACGATGTTCGCGAACACCGGGCCGGGGCGGAACTCGAAGTCGTTGTCCTGCCGGTTGTAGATCGACACACCGGTGATGTCGCTGGGCAGCAGGTCGGGCGTGAACTGGATGCGGCTGACCGTGCAGTCGATCGACCGGGCCAGCGCCTTGGCCAGTGACGTCTTGCCGACGCCCGGCACGTCCTCGACCAGCAGGTGCCCCTCGGCGAGCAGGGTGACCAGCGCGACGCGCACCACGTCCGGCTTGCCGACGATGACCCTCTCGACGTTGCCGGCGATCCGGCCGACCACGGCGTGCAGCTCGCCCAGCACCTCGTCCAACCGGGGTGAGCCGTTCACCGGCACCGTGTTGTCGACGTGGTTCACCGCGGGGCCGCCGACACCGTACGGGTGCTCTGGCGCGGCTGGCTGGGTACTCGGAGTCACTCGACCTCCTGGAGCGGGCGCGGCCCTCCCGCGACCGGTTCGCGGTGGCGGTGAGCGTTTCACGCAGTGTGTCAAACCGGGGCGAAGCGCCCCACACCCGATTGAACATCTTCGTGCTGTCGGTTTCCACGGCCCGCGGACCCGGTCGGTTCAGAGGCTCCCCACCACGATTCCCCACCGGGGCGTCGCATGAACCGGTTTTGCCCGATTTCGTTGGGCCGTTCGGGTGGTCTTCGGGCCTCCTCGGCTCACTCGGGGAGGTGGTGGGCGTCGGCTTCCCCCACCGCCAACCGAGCTGCTCATCTTCGCTCTACCAGCGCAAATGTCTCGCGGAGGGTCGTGCATCCACCCGTTTCAGCGTTGACTGTGGGGAAAAGTGGGGTACTGTGGCGGCCGGTGGGGCAGACGGGGGCTCCACTGCCGGTCGTCAGCTCGACATCCGGCGTCGGGAGGTGGGTGCGCAGTGTTCCTGGGCACGCACAACCCGAGGTTGGACGACAAGGGCCGCATCACGCTGCCTGCGAAGTTCCGGGACGCGCTAGCGGGGGGTCTCATGGTCACCAAGGGCCAGGACCACTGCCTGTACGTGTTCCCGCGGGCCGAGTTCGAGCAGATGGCGCGCAAGGTCGCGGAGGCCCCGTTCACGAACGAGGCGGTCCGCGCCTACCAGCGCTACCTGTTCGCCGGTACCGACGAGCAGCGGCCGGACGGCCAGGGCCGGGTCCTCATCGCCCCGGAACTGCGCCGGTACGCGGGGTTGACCAAGGAGTGCGTGGTCATCGGCGCGATCACCCGGCTGGAGATCTGGGACGCCACGGCGTGGCAGCGGTACATGGACGAGCACGAGCAGCGGTACGCGGAAGCCCGCGAGGAGGTGTTCCCCGGACTGTTCTGATCGGCCGTTGACTCGAGGTTTCGGGTGCCGTGAGGCCTCGGTCCGCTCGGCTATCGGCCCTGGCGCACCTTCCCCGGCGCCAGGTCCGACGGGCGGGCGGGGACCTGACGACACCCGAATTTCACGTGTGCAGAGGGGGGATCATCCAGGGAGGGGGCGTGGTGGAGCAGGCGCGTCACGTGCCGGTGTTGCTCGATCGCGTCCTCGACCTGCTGGCCCCCGCGCTGGCCGATCGGGACGACGCCGTGTTCGTCGACTGCACGCTCGGCCTGGGCGGGCATTCCGAGGCGGTCCTCCGGGCGCACCCGAAGGTGCGGCTGGTGGGGCTCGACCGCGACCCGCAGGCCATCGCGCTGTCCCGGGAGCGGCTCGCGCCGTTCGCCGACCGCGTGTCCTTCGTGCAGACCACCTACGACGGCATCGCCGAGGCGGTCGGCGGCGCGGAGGTGCACGGCGTGCTCATGGACCTCGGGGTGTCGTCGTTGCAGCTCGACGCCGAGGAGCGCGGGTTCGCCTACTCCAAGGACGCGCCGCTGGACATGCGCATGAGCGCCGGTTCGGGCATGACGGCGGCCGACGTGCTGAACGAGTACCCCGCCGACGAGCTGACCCGCGTGCTGCGCGACTACGGCGAGGAGCGGTTCGCCCGCAAGATCGCGGGCGCGGTCGTGCGGGAACGGGCGCGCGAGCCGTTCACCACGAGCGGCCGGCTGGTCCGGCTGCTCTACGACGTCGTGCCCGCGGCGACGCGGCGCACCGGCGGGCACCCGGCCAAGCGCACCTTCCAGGCGCTGCGGATCGAGGTCAACCAGGAGCTGGAGTCGCTGCGCGCGGCCCTGCCCGCGGCGCTGTCGGTGCTGGCGGTGGGCGGCAGGATCGTCGTGGAGTCCTACCAGTCGCTGGAGGACCGCATGGTCAAGCGGGCCTTCGCCGACCTGGCCGCCTCGACGACACCGCTGGACCTGCCGGTGGAGCTGCCCGGCCACGGCCCCCAGCTGAAGCTGGTGACGCGCGGCGCCGAGCAGGCGAACGAGCGCGAGATCGAGGACAACCCCAGGGCCGCCTCGGTGAGGTTGCGGGCGGCGGAACGCATCCGGGAGGCGACATGACCGCACCGGCACGGACCGGCGGTGGCGGCGCGCCGTCGCCCAAGCCCAGGTCGACGACCGGGGGGAACCCGCGCGAGCGCGCGCTGCGGTCCGTCCCCGCGGAGCGCCGCAGGTCGTCGGCCGCGGAGCGGGCCTACGCGCGGCGCGACCGGCGGACGCCGTCCAAGCGCGGCCCGGCGGTGACGCGGCAGCCCGTCGTGACGCCCAAGGCGCCGTTCGTCGTGATGGTCATGGTGGTGCTCGGCGTGGGCATCGCCGCGATCATGTGGCTGTCGACGCAGGCCACGGCCGACTCGTACCGACTCCAGGACGCGCGGGCCGAGGAGACCCGGCTCGCCCGGCAGGTCGAGCAGCTGCGGCAGGAGGTGGCGCTCGCCGAGTCGCCGCTGGAGCTGGCCGAGGCCGCGACCAGGCTCGGGCTGCTCCCGGCGGGCGACCCGGCGCGGTTGCGGCAGCTGCCCGACGGGACGGTGGAGATGTACGGCAGGCCGTCCGCCGTGCAGCCGCCCCCGCCGCCGCAGACGTCGACGGAAACCCCGCCCGCCCAGACCCCGCCCGCCCAGACCCCGCCGGCCCAGACCCCGCCGGCCCAGACCCCACCCGCCCAGACTCCGCCTGCCCAGACACCACCGGCACAGACGCCGGCAGACGGGCAGCCGGCACCAGGAGGTCAGTGATGCCGGGGCCCAGCCGGGGCAGGCCTGCCCGACGCCCGTTGTCCGTCCGCCCGTCCGCCCCCAAGCGGCGGCGCGGCGGCAACAGCCGGGTCCGCCTCGCGGTGGGGCGGTTGCTGCTGGTGGGCGCGCTGCTGGCCGCCGGCGTGAAGCTGGTGCAGGTGCAGGGCTTCCAGGCCGAGGCGCTGTCCGCCCAGGCCGAGCAACAGCGCGCCACGCCCATCGACATCCCCGCCGCGCGCGGCTCCATCCTCGACCGCAACGGCAACCAGCTCGCGTTCAGCGTGGAGGCGCGCGCCCTGTACGCCGTGCCGCGGCTGATGCGCCAGGAGTGGGCGAAGGCGCTGGAGCGCGACCCGGACATCGGCAGCTTCGAGGACCGCATCGCCGACATCGCCGCGTTCTTCGAGCAGACGCTGGGCAAGGAGGTCGCCGGCCAGAAGACCGACCGGGACACCGTGCTGGCCAAGCTCTCGCAGGACACCACCTACGTCGAGCTGGCCGACAACGTCGACCCCGGCAGGGCCGCGATCATCACCGACAAGTACTTCAACATCGGCTCGGAGTACCGGGCGGTGCGGGTGTACCCGAACGGCGAGCTGGCGTCGAACATCATCGGCGCGGCGAACTGGCGCAAGGACAAGGAGCCGCCCGCGACGCACGGCCTGCTGGGCCTGGAGATCTCCGAGGACAACCTGCTGGCCGGCCGCAACGGGCGGCGCGTCGTCGACACCATGCAGGGCAACGACGACGTGGTCATCCCGGGGCCGGGCCGCTCCCGCGAGCTGGCCGCCGCCACGCCGGGCAAGAGCCTGGAGCTGACCCTCGACGTCGACACCCAGTACGCGCTCCAGCGGATGGTCACCGAGCACACCGGGAAGACGGCCGCCCGCTCGGGTTCCGCCGTGGTGCTCGACGCCCGCACGGGCGAGATCCTGGCGATGGCCAACGACAAGACGTTCGACCCGAACCAGTTCGGCAAGGCCGACGAGGAGCACCTGCGCAACGCCGCCGTGTCCACGGTGTTCGAACCCGGTTCGGTGAACAAGGTCGTGGCCGCCGCGGCGGCCGTCGAGGACGGCATCCACCAGCCGGACAGCGTGCTCGGCGTGGACGGCAGCATCCGCGTCTCCGACCGCGTCATCAAGGACTCCGTCCCGCACCCGCGCCAGGACATGACGTTCACCGGCGTGTTCGCCAAGTCCTCCAACGTCGGCACGCTCATGACGGCGCAGGAGATCGGCGAGGACCGGTACGCCGAGATGCTGACCAGGTTCGGCCTCGGCAAGCGCACCCAGTCGGGCCTGCCCGGCGAGGAGGCGGGCTACGTGCCGCCGCGCAACCAGTGGTCCGGCTCGACGTTCGGCAACCTGCCCATCGGCCAGGGCCTGAGCACGAACCTGCTCCAGATGACCGGCATGTACCAGGCCATCGCGAACGACGGCGTGCGCGTCCCGCCGCGCATCATCCGCGCCGAGATCTCCGCCGACGGGGCGCGGCAGGTGAAGCAACCCCCGGAGGGCGTGCGGGTGGTGTCGCCGGAGACCGCGAAGACGGTCCGCGACATGTTCCGCGCGGTGGTGCAGAGGTCGACGAGCGACCCGGACCAGACCGGCACCGGCCCGTCCGCGGCGCTGCCCGGCTACCAGGTCAGCGGCAAGACGGGCACGGCGCAGCAGGTCGACCCGAAGTGCGGCTGCTACTCGCACAGCCAGTACTGGATCACGTTCGCGGGCATCTTCCCCGCGGACAACCCCCGCTTCGTCGTCGGGATCATGCTCGACAACCCGACGGTCGGCGAGCAGTCCGCCGCGCCGCTGTTCCACGACGTCGCGTCCTACCTGTCGCAGCGCTACCAGGTGCCGATGTCGGCGGAGCCGAGCCCCGTCGTGCCGCTGATCATCAAGCCGTAGCGGGTCGTCCGGCACGTCCCGGGTGGACGTGCCGGACGACCACTCTCCGTGCGCCGGTAGCCTTCCGCGCGTGCCTGCCAAGCTAGAGGGCAAGGTCGCGACCGCCCCGCCTCGCCCTTCCCGCACCCAGCCCGTTCCCGTGTCGGAGCTCGCCACGACCGTCGACGCGCACCTGACCGCTCCCGACCGGGCCCACGTGCTGGTGAGCGGGGTGACCTTGCGCGCCCAGCACGTGCGGCCCGGCGACCTGTTCGCCGCCCTGCCGGGCACCCGCGTCCACGGAGCCGATTTCGCCGCCCGGGCCGTCGAGGCCGGCGCGGTGGCCGTCCTGACCGACGCCGAGGGCGCCGCGAAGGTCGCCGGCGTGCCCGTGCTGGTGCACCCCGAGCCGCGTGCCGTGCTCGGCGCGCTCGCCGCCCGCGTCTACGGCACCCCCTCGTCGAAGGTGGCCGTGTGGGGCGTGACCGGCACGTCCGGCAAGACCACCACCACCTACATGATCGAGTCCGCGCTGAAGGCCGCCGGCCGGGCCACCGGCCTGATCGGCACGGTCGAGACGCGCATCGCGGGCGAACGGCTCGGCAGCGCGCTGACCACGCCCGAGGCCCCCGACCTCCAGGCGCTGCTGGCCGTGATGCACGAGCGCGGCACCACGGACGTGGCGATGGAGGTCTCCAGCCACGCCCTGCGCCTGGGCCGGGTCGGCGGCGTCGGGTTCGCGGTCGGCGCGTTCACCAACCTGTCGCAGGACCACCTGGACTTCCACCCCGACATGGAGGACTACTTCCGGACCAAGGCCGAGCTGTTCGACGGCCGGGCCCGGGTGGAGGTCGTCTGCGTCGACGGCGAGTGGGGTCCGCGGCTGGTGAAGCCGGGCACGGTCACCGTGGCGACCACCGGCGACGCCGACTGGACGGCCACCGGCGTCGCCGTCACCGCCACCGGCGAGCAGAGCTTCACCGCGCACGGCCCCGGCGGGGTCTCGTTCGACGTGGAGCTGCGCCTGCCCGGCGAGTTCAACGTGGCCAACGCCCTGCTCGCGATCGGCTGCCTGCACGCGCGGGGCGTCGACCACGAGTCGATCCGGGCGGGCCTGCGCGACGTCGAGGTGCCCGGCCGCATGCAGCGCGTCGACGAGGGGCAGGACTTCACCGCCGTCGTCGACTACTCGCACAAGCCCGCCGCCGTCGCCCTCGCCCTGGACGCGGTGCGGGCGCGCGCGACGGGCCGGATCATCACCGTCCTGGGCTGCGGCGGCGACCGCGACACGGCCAAGCGCCCGCTCATGGGCGAGGAGGCGGCGCGGCGCAGCGACGTGCTCGTCGTGACCGACGACAACCCGCGCGGCGAGGACCCGGCGGAGATCCGGGCCGCGATGCTGCGCGGCGCGCTGGGCGTGCCCGACGCCGAGCGCGGCGAGGTCGTGGAGATCGGCGACCGCCGCCTGGCCATCGCGCACGCCGTGGGCGAGGCCCGTGCCGGTGACGTCGTCGTCGTGGCCGGCAAGGGCCACGAGACCGGCCAGGAGGTCGCGGGGGTCGTGCACCCGTTCTCCGACGTCGAAACCCTGGCCGACGCCATCCGAGGAGCAGCCCGGTGATCCCGTTGACCCTGGCCGAGATCGCCGAGGTCGTCGGCGGCACGGTCCACCACGCCACCGGCGACGAGGTCGTCACCGGCGGTGTCGAGTTCGACACCCGGAAGCTCACGCCCGGCGGCCTGTTCCTGGCGTTGCCCGGCGAACGGGTCGACGGCCACGACTTCGCCGCGCGCGCGATCGGCGCCGGCGCGGTGGGCGTGCTCGCCGGGCGCCCGGTCGACGTGCCGTCCGTCCTGGTCCCACCGCCGGTCGGGACCGGCGACGGGAAGACCGGCAACGCGTACGTGCTGTCCGGGGACGCCGACGGCGCGGGCGCGGCGGTGCTGGCCGCGCTGGCCAAGCTGGCCCGGCACGTCGTGGACCGGCTGCCGGACCTCACGGTGGTCGGCGTGACCGGCTCGTCCGGCAAGACCTCGACCAAGGACCTCATCGCGGGGGTCCTCGCGCCGCTGGGCGAGACCATCGCGCCGCCCGGGTCGTTCAACAACGAGCTGGGCCACCCGTGGACCGCGCTGCGCGCCACCGCGAGCACCCGGTTCCTGGTGCTGGAGCTGTCCGCCCGCGGCAAGGGGCACATCGCCGAGCTGTGCCGGGTCGCGCCGCCGACGGTGGGCGCGGTGCTCAACGTGGGCAGCGCGCACGTCGGCGAGTTCGGCTCCAAGCAGGGCATCGCGGAGGCCAAGGGCGAGCTGGTGGAGGCGCTGCCCGCCGACGGCGTGGCCGTGCTGAACGCGGACGACCCGCTGGTCGCGGGCATGGCCCCGCGCACGCGGGCGCGCGTCGTGCTGGTCGGGGAGCGGTCCGACGCGCAGGTGAGGGCCGTCGACGTCGAGCTGGACGCGCAGGCCCGCGCCGGGTTCACGCTGGTCTCGCCGCAGGGCGAGGCGCGCGTGCGCCTGGCCGTGCACGGCCCGCACCAGGTCGGCAACGCGCTCACCGCCGCCGCGATCGCGCTGGAGCTGGGCGCGACGCCGCAGCAGGTCGCGGACGCCCTCGGCACGGCGGAGCGGGTGTCGGCGCACCGCATGGCGGTCTCCGAGCGCCCCGACGGCGTGACCGTCGTCAACGACGCGTACAACGCGAACCCCGAGTCGGTGAAGGCGGCGCTGAAGTCGCTGGCCACCATCTCGCGGTCCACCACCCCGGCCCGCCGCAGCTGGGCGGTGCTCGGCCCGATGGCGGAGCTCGGTGCGGACCACGTCCGCGCGCACGACGAGATCGGCAGGCTCGCGGTCCGCCTGGACATCAACAAGCTGGTCGTCGTCGGGGAGGACGCCCGCGCGATGCGCCAGGGAGCGCACCTGGAAGGATCATGGGGCGAAGAAGCGGTTCTGGTGCCGGACGTCGCCGCGGCGGTCCAGCTGCTGAGCGACGAGGTGCGACCGGGTGACGTCGTGCTGGTGAAGGCATCCAACTCATACGGCCTGTGGCGGGTTGCCGAGGCTCTCCTGGAGGCGGGCAGCAAGTGAAGAGCATCCTGATCGCGGCGGCCATCGCCCTGATCACGTCGATCATGCTGACGCCGTACCTGATCAAGATCTTCTCCCGGCAGGGCTTCGGCCAGGAGATCCGCGAGGAAGGCCCGCAGAGCCACAAGACCAAGCGCGGCACGCCCACCATGGGCGGCGTCGCGATCCTGGTCGCGATGTGGGCGGGCTACCTCGGCGCGCACCTGGTGAACTCGATGTCCGCCTCCGCGCAGGACCAGACGCCCAGCGCGTCCGGCCTGCTCGTGCTGATGCTGACGACCTCGCTGGGCGTCGTCGGCTTCCTGGACGACTTCATCAAGATCCGCAAGCAGCGCAACCTTGGCCTGAACAAGACCGCGAAGCTGGTCGGCCAGTTCGTCGCCACGATCATCTTCGCCGTCCTGGTCATCCAGTTCCCGAACAAGGACGGCTTCACGCCCGCGTCGGTCAACCTCTCGTTCGTCCGCGACATCAGCGTCGTGTCGTTCGGCATCGTCGGCTTCGTGGTGTTCTGCTACGCGGCGATCTCCGCCTGGTCGAACGCGGTGAACCTGACCGACGGCCTCGACGGGCTCGCCGGCGGCACGTCCGCGATGGTGCTCGGCACCTACGTCGTCATCAGCTTCTGGCAGTTCCGCTACAACTGCTCCAACCTGCTCGTGGCCGGCTGCTACGACGTGCGCGACCCGCTGGACCTGGCGCTGGTGGCCGCCGCCGCGATGGCCGGCTGCATCGGCTTCCTCTGGTGGAACGCCGCGCCCGCCAAGATCTTCATGGGCGACACCGGCTCGCTGGCGCTCGGCGGCCTGGTCGCCGGCCTGTCCATCGCGACCCGCACCGAGCTGCTGATGGTCGTCATCGGCGGTCTGTTCGTGGTCGAGGCGCTGTCGGTGGTGCTCCAGGTCGCGGTGTTCCGCACGTCGCGGCGACGGCTGTTCCGCATGGCGCCGTTCCACCACCACTTCGAACTCGCCGGGTGGGCGGAAACCACGGTGATCATCCGGTTCTGGCTGCTCGCGGCCATGTGCTGCATGCTGGGCCTCGGGCTGTTCTACAGCGAGTGGCTCACCGCGGTGGAGAGCTGACGCCGTGGGCTTCCTCGCGGGACGCCACGTCCTGGTCGCCGGCGCCGGCGTGACCGGTCGCTCCGCGGCCGAGGCGCTGCTGGCGGCGGACGCGGCGGTCACCGTGACCGACGGGTCCGCCGATCGCCTCGCCGCGCTGGAGCAGCTGCTGCCCGGCGTGGACCTGGTGCCCGGCCTGGTCGCGCCGCCGCCCGGCGTGGACCTGGTCGTGACCAGCCCCGGGTGGCGGCCGGACAGCCCGCTGCTGGTCGCCGCGCGGGCCGCCGGCGTCGAGGTCATCGGCGAGGTCGAGCTGGCCTGGCGGATGGGCGCGGAGCTGGCCGACCCGCCGACGTGGCTCGCGGTGACCGGGACCAACGGCAAGACCACCACCGTCGGCATGCTGGAGTCGATCCTGCGCGCGGCCGGCATCGACGCGGTGGCGTGCGGCAACGTCGGCCTGCCCGTCGTGGACGCGCTGCTGGCCGGGCACCGGGTGCTGGCGGTGGAGCTGTCGAGCTTCCAGTTGCACTGGTCGCCGTCGGTGCGGCCGTTCGCCGGGGTGCTGCTGAACCTCGCCGAGGACCACCTGGACTGGCACGGCACGTTCGGCGCGTACGCGGCGGCGAAGGCCGGGGTGCTGACCGGCGGGGTCGCGATCGGCGGGGTGGACGACCCCGTGGTGGCGGAGCTGCTGGCCGCCGCGCCCGCCGGGGCGCACGTCGGGTTCACCCTCTCCTCACCCGAGGAGGGGCAGCTCGGCGTGCACGACGGCGTGCTGGTCGACCGGGCGTTCGGGCCGGACGCGGTGCTGCTGCCGGCCGCCGACGTGCAGCCGGCCGGTCCGCCCGGCGTGGCCGACGCCCTGGCCGCCGCGGCACTGGCCCGCGCGCACGGCGTGCCCGCCGAGGCCGTCGCGGCGGGGCTGCGGTCGTTCCGGCCGGGCGCGCACCGCGCGGTCGTCGTCGCCTCCGCCGGCGGCGTGCTGTACGTGAACGACTCGAAGGCCACCAACCCGCACGCCGCCGCCGCGTCGCTGCGGTCGCACCCCAGCGTGGTGTGGGTGGCGGGAGGCCTGCTCAAGGGCGCGTCGGTGGACGACCTCGTGCGGGCCGAGGCGCACCGCATGCGCGGCGCCGTGCTGATCGGCGCGGACCGCGAGGTCATCGCGAAGGCGCTGGCCCGGCACGCGCCGGCGGTGCCGGTGGCGGTGCTGGACGGCGCCACGATGGACGACGCGGTGCGCGCGGCCCGGTCGATGGCGCAGCCGGGCGACGCCGTGGTGCTCGCGCCGGCGGCGGCGTCCATGGACATGTTCAGCGACTACGCGCACCGCGGCCAGGCGTTCACGGAGGCCGTGCAGACGCTGGTCACGAGCTGAACACGCGCGACACGCGGCGGATGTTCATGTTTTCCGCGTGCCCGCGGGAGACGATGGGCGCATGACTGCGGTGGAACAGCGACCCGCTGCTCGCGCGGCCCGACCGAGGCGGCCCCGGCGGCCGACGCGCACGTCGCTGACCGCGTGGCTGGGCAGGCCGCTGGCGGACTTCCACCTGCTGCTCGCGATCTTCGGCGTGCTGACCGTGCTCGGCCTGATCATGGTGCTCTCGGCGTCCGCGCCGGGGGAGGTGGCCGAGGGCGCGTCCGCGTACAGCGTGTTCAAGAAGCAGCTGCTGTACGTGGGCGTGGGCGCGGTGGCGTTCCTGGTGGTGCTGCGCATCCCGCTGCGCCGGTTCCGGCACGGCAGCACGATGGCGATGCTCGTCTGCGTGATCATGCTGTGCCTCGTCCTGACTCCACTGGGGACGGTCGCGGGCGGCGCGCAGTCGTGGTTCACGGTGGGGCCGGTGTCGTTCCAGCCCATCGAGCCGGCGAAGCTCGCGCTGGCGCTGTGGGGCTCGCACGTGCTGGTCACCAAGCGGGCCCTGCTCGACCAGTACCGGCACCTGCTGGTGCCCGTAGTGCCGGTGGCGCTGGTCGTGTTCGCCCTGGTGATGCTCCAACCCGACCTCGGCGGCACGATCACGCTCGGTGTGGTGCTGATGAGCCTGCTCTGGTTCGTCGGCGCGCCCATGCGGCTGTTCGGCGTCATCGCCATCGGCGCGGTGACCAGCGCGGTCGTGCTGGCCATCGGCGCGACCTACCGGCTCGCCCGGGTGCAGACCTTCCTCAACCCCGAGGCCGACCCGCAGGGCGCCGGCCTCCAGGCCCTCCAGGCGCTCTACGCGCTGGCCGAGGGCGGGTTCCTCGGCAAGGGCCTGACCAACGGCAGCTCGAAGTGGCGCTACCTGCCCAACGTCCACTCGGACTTCATCTTCGCGGTCATCGGCGAGGAGCTGGGCTTCATCGGCTGCCTGCTGGTGCTCGGCCTGTTCGCCCTGCTCGCCGTGGTCGGCCTGCGCATCGCCGCCCGCAACACCGACCCGTGGATCAGGATGGTCTCGGCGACGCTCACTGTGTGGCTGGTCGCGCAGGCCGCCATCAACATCGGCTACGTCGTGCAGTTGCTCCCCGTCACCGGCATCACACTGCCGATGATCTCCTCCGGCGGCACGTCGGTGGTCACGACGATGGTGGTGTTCGGCATCCTGGCCAGCTGCGCCCGGCACGAGCCGGAAGCCGTGTCCGCGCTGCGCTCGCTGGGGCCGGGCCGGGTGGGCGGCGCGCTGAAGCTGCCCGCCCCCGAGGCGTACAAGCCACCGCCCAAGCGCCGCCCCTCACGCCCCTCCACGCCGCCCAGGAGCCGCAAGGCCGCGCCGCCGCCGGTCGACGAGAGGCGGATGGCCGGCCGTCACGCTCCGCCGTCGGAGTACCGTCGTCGCGAATCCCGCAAGGCCGGCCAGGACCGGGACGTGAGGTCCCGGCGCAGGGACGGGCGTTAGCGGGCACAGCAGTACACCGACGCGAGGAGGAAGTGCGTGACCGGGGTTCCCCAGCAGGCCGGACCGTGCGTGGTGGTCGCCGGAGGCGGCACCGCCGGGCACATCGAGCCCGCACTGGCCCTGGCCGACGCCGTCATGCGGCTGCGGCCCGACGCGCGCGTGGTCGCGCTCGGCACGGAGCGCGGGTTGGAGAGCAGGCTCGTGCCCGCCCGCGGCTACCCGCTGGAGCTGATCCCGCCGGTGCCGATGCCCCGCAAGCCCACGCCGGACCTGCTCAAGCTCCCGCTGCGGGTGCGCGGCGCGGTCAAGCACACCCGGGAGGTCCTGGACCGGGTGCGCGCGGACGTGGTGGTCGGCTTCGGCGGCTACGTGGCCCTGCCCGCCTACCTCGCCGCCCGCGGCAGGGTGCCGATCGTGGTGCACGAGGCCAACGCCAAGGCAGGCCTGGCGAACAAGGTGGGCGCGAAGTTCGCCGAGCGCGTCGCCGCGGCCGTGCCCGACTCGGGCCTGGCCGACGCCGAGGTCATCGGCATCCCGCTGCGCCACTCGATCACCTCGCTCGACCGGGCCGCGCTGCGGCAGCAGGCCCGCGCCCACTTCGGGCTGCACCCCACCGCGCCGGTGCTGCTGGTGTTCGGCGGCTCCCAGGGCGCGCGGTCGATCAACAACGCCGTCTCGGCCGCCGCGCCCGCGTTCGCGCAGGCCGGCATCGGCGTGCTGCACGCGCACGGCCCGAAGAACACCGTCGCCGTGCAGTCGGTGCCGGGCGCGCCGCCGTACGTGCCGGTGCCGTACCTGGAGCGGATGGACCTCGCCTACGCGGCGGCCGACGCGGTGCTGTGCCGCTCGGGCGCGATGACGGTGGCGGAGGTGTCCGCCGTCGGCCTGCCCGCGGTGTTCGTGCCGCTGCCGCACGGCAACGGCGAGCAGGCGCTCAACGCGAACCCCGTCGTCTCGGTGGGCGGCGGCCTGCTGGTCCCCGACGAGCAGCTCACCCCCGAGTGGGTCGCGGGCACCGTGGTGCCGCTGGTGGCGGACCGCAACCGGCTGGCCGCCATGACCACCGCGACGCTGAGCACCGGTCACCGCGAGGCCGACGAGGTGCTGGCCCGCATCGTCCTGGAGGTGGTCGGGAAGTGAACGACGTCCTGGACCGGGTCCACCTGGTCGGCATCGGCGGCGCCGGCATGAGCGGCATCGCGCGCATCCTCCTCGCCCGCGGGGCGCGGGTCTCCGGCTCCGACGCCAAGGACTCGCGCACGGTGCTCGCCCTGCGCGCGCAGGGCGCGGCCATCGCGGTCGGCCACGACGGCGCGAACCTCGACCAGCTCGACGGCGGCCCCACGGCCGTCGTGGTGTCCACCGCGATCCGCGCGGACAACCCCGAGCTGGTCGCCGCCCGCGAGCGCGGCGTGACCGTGCTGCGGCGCGCCGAGGCGCTGGCCGCGCTGATGGAGGACCACCGGGTGGTCTGCGTCGCCGGCACGCACGGCAAGACGTCGACCACCTCGATGCTCACCGTGGCGCTCCAGCACTGCCGGCTCGACCCGTCGTTCGCCATCGGCGGCGACCTGAACGAGTCGGGTGCGAACGCCCACCAGGGCTCCGGCGGCGTGTTCGTCGCCGAGGCCGACGAGAGCGACGGCTCGTTCCTGCACTTCGCGCCGTCGATCGCGGTGGTGACCAACGTCGAGGCCGACCACCTGGACCACCACGGCACCGTCGAGGCCTACACGGCGGTGTTCGACGCGTTCCTGGAACGCATCCGGCCCGACGGCGTGCTCGTGGCGTGCGCGGACGACCCGGGCGCGGCGGCGCTGGCCGAACGGGCCGCGAAGCTCGGCATCCGGGTCCGCCCCTACGGCCGCACGGCCACCGGCCCCGGCTCGGCCCGCCTGGTCGACCACCGGCCGCACGAGGGCGGCGGCCTGGCCAAGGTCGAGGTCGACGGCGAGGTCGTGGAGGTCCGCGTCTCCGTGCCCGGCGAGCACATGGCGGGCAACGCGGTCGCCGCGCTGGTCGCCGCGCTGGAGCTGGGCGCGGACCGCGCGGGCGTGCTGGAGGGCCTGGCCGCGTTCGGCGGGGTGCGCCGCCGCTTCGAGTTCAAGGGCCGCGCGGGCGGCGTGCGGGTCTACGACGACTACGCCCACCACCCCACCGAGGTGGCCGCGCAGCTCACCGCCGCCCGCCCGGTGGCGGGGGAGGGCAAGCTGGTCGTGGTGTTCCAGCCGCACCTGTACTCGCGGACCCGGCTGTTCGCCGACGAGTTCGGCGCCGCGCTGGGCCTGGCCGACGAGGTCGTCGTGCTCGACGTCTACGGCGCGCGCGAGGACCCGGAGCCGGGCGTCACCGGCGCGCTGGTGGCCGGGAAGGTGGCGCTGGACGTGGGGAAGGTCCACTACGAGCCGTCGTTCGACCGGGTGCCCGCGCTGGTGAAGGGGCTCGTGTCGGACGGCGACCTGGTCGTCACCATGGGCGCGGGCGACGTGACGATGCTCGGCCCGGAGATCGTCGGGGAGCTGGATCGGTCGTGAGCACGCGGACGGCGCGTCGTCGCCCGGCCCCCGCCGCACGGCGACGCCCGTCGCGCGGCCCGTCCCGGCGCACGGTGCTGCGCAGGAGACTGGTCGCGATCCTCGTCCTGGTCGGCGTCACGGCCTTCGTCGTGACGGTCTGGTTCACGCCCGCGCTCGGCGTCCGCGAGGTCGAGGTCGCCGGTGTGGTGGACCTCACCGAGGCGCAGGTCCGCGAGGTCGCCGCGATCGACGAGGGCACGCCGCTCGTGCAGCTCGACACCCGGGCCGTCGCCGACCGCGTCCACCGGTTGCCCCGGGTCGCCGGGGTGACCGTGGAGCGCGTGCTGCCGTCCACGGTGCGGCTCACCGTGGACGAGCGCGAGCCGGTCGCCGTGGTGAAGGCCGCGGACGGCGCGCACCTGGTCGACGCGACCGGGCTCGACTACGCCGTCGTGGCGTCGCCGCCCGACGGCGTGCCCGAGCTGACCGCGCAGCCGAACGCGGTGGCCGCCGCCGTGAGCGTGCTGACGGCCGTGCCCGAGTCGCTGCGCCGGGAGGTGTCGCTCGTGCGGGCCGGGTCGCCGGCCGACATCCGGCTCACCCTCTCCGAGGGGCGCGAGGTCCGCTGGGGCTCGCCGGAGGACACTCCCCGCAAGGCCGCCGTGCTCGACGTCCTGCTCACCCGGAACGGCACGGTGTTCGACGTCTCCAGCCCCGAACTGCCGACCGTGTCCGACGGGCCGGAGTGAAAACCCCCACACCCCGAACGGGTTTGAAGGGGAAAAGTCGGTCGTCGCGCGTCGCCCGGCCGTCGATACTCGCGCCCCATGGGCAGTGAGAAGACCGACAACCGCGTCGACGTGCCGTTCTCCGGTGACGAGCGGACCCTCGTGTGCTCCTTCCTCGACTTCCTGCGCGGCACGATCGAGCACAAGTGCCGTGGCCTGGGCGACGAGGACGCGGCGCGTCCCGTGCTCCCCTCGCAGCTCACCACGGCCGCGGGCATCGTCAAGCACCTGCGGTGGGTGGAGAACTACTGGTTCCGGGTGGCGCTGGCCGGCGAGCCGAGCAAGGCCCCCTACACGCAGGAGGACCCGGACGCGGACTGGCGAGTCGAGCCGGGCGAGACGATCTCGGGATTGCTCGCCGACTACGCTGCGGAGTGCACGGCGAGTCGGGAGCTCGTCGCGGGACTCGACCTCGACCACGAGGTGGCGTTCCGGGGTGACGAACGCCTTTCCGTGCGCTGGGTGCTGATCCACATGATCGAGGAAACGGGTCGGCACGCGGGGCACCTGGACGCGGTGCGGGAGCTGCTCGACGGGACGATCGGCGAGTAGTGACTGCTCACCCGGTCAGGACACAACACGGCGTGGCTGCTGGACCGAGGCATTCATGGTGCATAACGTCCAGCAGGAACATACGGGGTTGACACAACTCTTGACCTCTGGTTGAGGGTTTCAATCCGGGTGGAGTTCCGTCCGGGCTGTGACACCGGTGGTCATCCACTCCAGCACATGAGCACGGACACGATCAGGAAGGCGGACCGATGACGCCCCCGCACAACTACCTCGCGGTGATAAAGGTCGTCGGCATCGGCGGTGGCGGCGTGAACGCCGTCAACCGCATGATCGAGGTCGGGCTCAAGGGCGTCGAGTTCATCGCGGTGAACACCGACGCCCAGGCTCTGCTGATGTCGGACGCCGACGTGAAGCTCGACATCGGCCGCGAACTCACCCGCGGTCTCGGAGCAGGCGCCAACCCGGAAGTCGGCCACAAGGCCGCAGAAGACCACCGCGAGGAGATCGAAGAGGTCCTCAAGGGCGCCGACATGGTCTTCGTGACCGCCGGCGAGGGCGGTGGCACGGGGACCGGCGGCGCGCCCGTCGTCGCCTCCATCGCCCGCAAGCTCGGCGCGCTCACCATCGGCGTCGTGACGCGGCCCTTCTCGTTCGAGGGCAAGCGCCGCGCCAAGCAGGCCGAGGAGGGCATCCAGGCCCTGCGCAACGAGTGCGACACGCTCATCGTGATCCCGAACGACCGGCTGCTCCAGCTCGGCGACATCGGTGTCTCGCTGATGGACGCGTTCCGCTCGGCGGACGAGGTGCTGTTGTCCGGTGTCCAGGGCATCACCGACCTCATCACCACCCCCGGTCTGATCAACCTCGACTTCGCCGACGTGAAGTCCGTGATGTCCGGGGCGGGCAGCGCCCTGATGGGCATCGGCTCGGCGCGCGGCGAGGGCAGAGCCGTGACGGCTGCGCAGAAGGCCATCAACTCGCCGCTGCTGGAAGCGTCGATGGAGGGCGCGCACGGCGTGCTGCTGTCGATCGCCGGCGGCAGCGACCTCGGGCTGTTCGAGATCAACGAGTCGGCGTCGCTGGTCCAGGAGGCCGCGCACCCCGACGCGAACATCATCTTCGGCACGGTCATCGACGACTCGCTCGGCGACGAGGTGCGGGTGACGGTGATCGCGGCAGGGTTCGACAGCGGTGGGCCGACGCACAAGAAGCTGGAGCCGCAGGCGCTGGCCGGTCCCGCCCGCGGCAACCCGGTCGCCACGGCGACCGCCGGCGAGCTGTCCGCGCCCCAGCAGCCCCCGCCGCCCGCCGTGCAGCCGCCGCCGCCCCCCGTCGCGCCCGTGGAGCAGCAGCCCCCGGTCGTGCCGCAGCGCACCGTCGTGCCGCAGCAGCCCCAGCCCGTCCAGGGCAACGGCCAGTCGCCGTACTCGGCACCGCAGCCCACCGGACCCCGCTCGCTGTCCCCGGGCCTCCAGGGCGGCACCTCGGGAACCCTCCCGAACCGCGCCGTCCCGGTGACCGACGACCCCGACGACGAGGTGGACGTCCCCCCCTTCATGCGCCGCTGACCCGCGAGTCGTAAGCCCAGCCCGGGCGAGTCGTAAGCCCAGGCTCCGCGAGTCGTAAGCCCAGGACCCCCGAGTCGTGACTTCGGAGGTCCTGGGCTTTCGCGCTCGGCGGCACGAGTGTTCGGCACGGGGCGCCCGAACTTACGACTCGCCGGGGCTGGACGTACGACTCGCGCGGGCTGGGCTTACGACTCTCGGGGTTTGGGGGTTGGACTCGCGGGGGTGGGAAGCTGGGGGGGTGCGCATCCGTCGTGTCCTGACCACCCGTGAGGGTGGGGTGTCCAAGGCTCCGTTCGACTCGTTCAACCTCGGTGACCACGTCGGTGACGACCCGGTCGCCGTCGAGGCCAACCGGAGGAGGTTGGCCGAGGGGATAGGGCTGGCGCCCGACCGGCTGGTCTGGATGGAACAGGTCCACGGGCGGACGGTGGGGGTCGTCCGCGGGCCGGTCGACGCGCCGCTGGAGGCCACCGACGCGGTGGTCACCGACCAGGCGGGGCTGGGGTTGGTGGTGCTCACCGCCGACTGCGTGCCGGTGCTGATGGGCGACCCCGAGGCCGGTGTCGTCGCCGCCGTGCACGCCGGACGGGTCGGCGCGCGGGTCGGGGTCGTGCCGGCCGCGCTGGAGCGCATGGTCGAGCTGGGGGCGGACCCGGGGCGCGTCGAGGTGCTGCTGGGACCCGCCGTGTGCGGCCAGTGCTACGAGGTGCCCGCCGACATGCGCGCCGACGTCGAGAAGCACCTGCCGGGCAGTGCCGCCACGACCCGGGCCGGCAAGCCCGCCCTCGACCTGCGGGCCGGGTTGTGGCAGCAGCTCGCGGACGCCGGCGTCGGGAAGATCGGCGTCGACCCGCGGTGCACGGTGGAGGAGAAGACGCTGTTCAGCCACCGCCGCACGCCCGGGACCGGGCGGTTGGCCGGCGTCGTCTGGATCGACCGGTGAACGCGGGAGCGGTGAGTCGGGTGGGTGGGGGCGACGTGGCGGAGGGTGACGTGGCGGAGGGTGACGTGGCGGAGGCGCCTGGGCGGCGGGAGGAGCTTGCGCAGGCGCTCGGGGAGGTGCGGGAGCGGATCGCGCGGGCCTGCCGGGCGGTCGGGCGCGGCGAGGACGAGGTGGCGCTGCTCGCGGTCACCAAGACGTGGCCCGCGTCCGACGTGGCGATCCTGTCGGACCTGGGGCTCACCGAGTTCGCCGAGAACCGGGACCAGGAGGCGAGCCGCAAGGTGGCGGAGTTCGCCGAGCTGCGACCCGGCGCCGCGGCCGAATGGCGGATGGTCGGTTCCCTCCAGCGGAACAAGGCCCGCTCGGTGCTCGGCTGGGCCGACCGGGTGGACACGGTCGACTCGACCCGGCTCGCCGACGCCCTCGCGAGGGCCGCGACGGAGCCGGTGGACGTCCTCGTCCAGGTGAGCATCGACGGCGACGTCGCACGTGGCGGGCACCCCATCGGTGACCTACCGCGACTGGCCGATCACGTAGCACTTACGAGTGAACTTTTTTTGCGAGGTGTGATGACCGTCGCACCCCTCTCCATGTCTCCACAGCAGGCGTTTGCCGCTCTATACGAAGCGGTAACCCGCTTGCGGGACGATCATCCCGATGCCACCGTGATCTCGGCGGGGATGAGCGGCGACCTGGAAGATGCCATTGCACACGGTTCGACGTGCGTGCGTGTCGGAACAGCGTTGCTGGGCAGCCGGAGACTAGCCTCGCCGTAACTGTCTGGAACCCTGGGACGGCCGCGACGTCCTTGCGGGTAGGGATCGGCGGAGGAAGGGCTCGAACCATGAGCGGGTTTCACAAGCTGAAGGCTTACTTCGGGATGGTCCCCGCCGAGTACGCCGACGACCCCGACGCCTACGACGGTGACCGTCGGTACTCGGACTACCGGTCCGAGTACTCCGACGCCGACGACTACGAGCCGTACCCCGAGCAGCGCGGCCCCCGCCGCCGGCCGGCCGGCGCCTACCGCGCCGAGCTGGACGAGGCGGAGGACTACGAGCCCGAGCGCGGCGCGCGGCCGCGTCGCTCGTGGAGCCCGGAGACGCACGGCGCGCTGGCCGTGGAGCCGCAGCGCGAGCCGGTCAGCAGGCCGCGCCCGACCCCCGAGCCCGCGGGCAACCCGCTGGCCCGGATCACCACCCTGCACCTGCGCAGCTACAACGAGGCGCGGACCATCGGCGAGCACTACCGCGACGGCACGCCGGTGATCATGAACCTCACCGACATGGACGACGCGGACGCCAAGCGGCTTGTCGACTTCGCGGCGGGTCTCGTGTTCGCGCTGCGCGGGTCCATGGACAAGGTGACCCACAAGGTGTTCCTCCTCTCACCTCCGAACATCGAGGTGACTGCGGAGGACCGGAGGCGGCTCGCCGAGGGCGGGTTCCTCAAGCGGGACTGAGTGGTGGCACAGTTGACGCTGTGGATGCCCTCTGGCTCGTGGTCTACTACGTCCTGTTCTCGTTCTGGCTGCTGCTCACGGCGCGTGTCGTCGTCGAGCTGGTCCGCAGTTTCGCCAGGGGATGGCGGCCTGCGGGCGGGGTGGCAGTTGCTCTGGAGACCGTGTACACCGTGACCGATCCCCCGGTCCGCCTGCTGCGTCGGCTCATCCCGACCGTGCGGATCGGGGGCATCGGGCTGGACTTGTCCATTATTGTGCTGTTGCTGGTCGTTATCATTCTGATGCGAGTAGCCGATCCCAGGTGAGGGGACCGGGGATGTCCACAGCCCAGGAGTGCGTGAGGTGATCTGATGCCGTTGACCCCCGCGGACGTGCACAACGTCGCGTTCAGCAAGCCGCCGATTGGCAAGCGGGGCTACAACGAGGACGAGGTGGACGCGTTCCTCGACCTGGTTGAGGGCGAGCTCGCCCGCCTGATCGAGGAGAACAACGACCTGCGCCAGCAGGTCGAGCAGCTCGACCAGCAGGTCGAGACCGCGCGTGCCGACCTCGAGGACGCCCGAGCCAAGGTCGCGGCAGGCGTCGGCCCCAGCCGCGTCGTGGACGAGCCCCGCAGGCTCGCGCCCGTGCCGCCCCCCTCGGCGTTGGAGCAGACGTCGCCCGGTGGTGGTGGGGACCACCACGTCCAGGCCGCCAAGGTGCTCGGACTGGCCCAGGAGATGGCCGACCGGCTCACCGGTGAGGCCAAGGCCGAGGCCGACGGGATGCTGTCGGAGGCCCGGACGAAGTCCGAGCAGCTGCTGAGCGAGGCCCGTGCCAAGGCCGACACGATGGTCAACGAGGCGCGCACGCGTGCCGAGACCATGCTCAACGACGCGCGGACCCGTGCCGAGACGCTGGAGCGGCAGGCCCGTGAGAAGGCCGGTGCGCTCGACCGCGACGCGCAGCGCAAGCACGCCGAGGTGATGGGCAACATCACCCAGGAGAAGAACACGCTCGAGAAGCAGATCGACAAGCTCCAGACCTTCGAGCGCGAGTACCGGACCCGGCTCAAGACCATGCTGGAGTCGTCGCTGCGCGACCTCCAGGACCGGGGCCCGGCCGCACCGTCCGACAGCCGCCAGCCCGGTGGTTACTCGTTCGGGGCGCGCGCCGAGGCCGGCTGATCGGCGTCGCTGATCTAGTCTGCTCGACGTGCTGTACGTAGTCCTGCTGTTGGTGCTGGTAGCCCTGGGGTTGCTCGTGCCCGCCCTGACCACGACCCAGACGTCCTGGGCGTGGTCGTCGGTGGGCGCGAGCGGGGCCGCGGCCGTGGTCCTGGTGCTCGACTGGTGGCTCCGCCGCCGGTCGGGACCCCGGGCTGCCGGCGCCACCGGTGTTGATCATCAGGTTAGCGGTGGCGGTCGACGGGGCGGAACCGAGGGGGCGGACGGCCCGCGGGCGTCGTCCGGGCAGGTCGAGCGCTCCGACGCCGAGCCCGCCGAGGAGGACGTGGACGCCGCCGACGCCCTGGTCGTTGCCGACCTGACCGACGAGGTCCGGGTGCTCGACGAACGACCCCGCTACCACCTGGCCGACTGCTCGTGGCTGGGGGAGCGGACCTCGCTGGGGCTGCCGGTCGACGAGGCCCGCCGGCTCGGGTTCACGCCGTGCGCGGTGTGCCGGCCGGACTCCTCGCTCGCCGGGGCCGAGCGCTCGGCGGACTCGACGGGCTCCGGGGAACCCGCCGAGTCCGAGGCGTCCTAGCCGACCGGCGACTCAGCTGCCCAGCGTGGCGCGTCCCCGGAACGCGGGCGCGTCGGCGGTGCCGCAGCGCTGCTCGACCTCCACGTCCACGTCGGTGAGCCGCCCCGTCCCCGGGTCGCGCTCGATCCGGTGGATCGTGAAGTGCCCGGACACCGGGCCGCACACGAACCCCCCGGCGATCACCCGCAGGGTCGGCTTCGCCGGGTCGAGGCGCCAGGTGACGTCGGTGTACGTGCCGACCTCCAGCGGTGCGCCGCCCGCCGCAGCCAGCTCGACCCGGACGAGGTCCGCGTTCGGGACCGAGTCCACGTCGAACTTGAGCACGCCGTCCAGCTCCCAGACCCGGACGTCGTCCTCCGGGGTGGACCAGTGCACGTCCCGCTCGCCGACCGGGAACGATCCCGCCTCGGAGCGGACCTCGAACGTCGCCACCCGCTCCTCGCCGGCCGCGGCCGGCAGGGCCAGGGCCGGCAGCGCGACGACCGCCAGCAGCAGTGCGGTGGTTCTTCCCACGGTGTTCCCCCTCGTGAACGGCGATAGCTGCTCCACCAGGTTGTCGGTGTGGTCCGTCCCGCCGCCATGGGGGGAACTACTCAAAGCGGTTTGCCCGCTCGGCTACCCTTGGTGGTAGCAAGGCGCCGATCCGGCCATCACCGGGGAGCCTCCGGAAGAACGGGCCCGCGAGGGCCTCAGTAGAACCGGACGGGTGCGGCCCGTCACAGCCGTTCGACCAAGAGAGGCCAGAGCCTTCGCGCCCTGGCAAGCGGGGTGGTACCGCGGTGCGCCGTCCGTCGGCGCGTCGTCCCCGTGAGCCGGATGTACGCACGCGAGGAGCAGCACGATGGCCTACCCGAAGGCAGGCGAGGGCTCCGTTCCCTCCCAGCCGTCCTTCCCCGCCCTGGAAGAGGGCGTCCTCGACTTCTGGAAGTCCGACGCGACGTTCCAGGCGTCGATCGACGCGCGCCCGGCGGGGGACAACGGGTCCAACGAGTTCGTCTTCTACGACGGCCCGCCCTTCGCCAACGGCCTGCCGCACTACGGTCACCTGCTGACCGGCTACGTCAAGGACGTCGTCCCGCGCTACCGGACCATGCGGGGCGAGCACGTCGAGCGCCGGTTCGGCTGGGACACGCACGGCCTGCCCGCGGAGGTCGAGGCGGAGAAGCAGCTCGGGTTCTCGTCCAAGAGCGAGATCGAGGCGTTCGGCATCGAGAAGTTCAACGAGGCCTGCCGCACGTCGGTGCTCCGGTACACCGGCCAGTGGCGCGACTACGTGACCCGGCAGGCCCGCTGGGTGGACTTCGACGACGACTACAAGACCCTCGACCTGGACTACATGGAAAGCGTCATGTGGGCCTTCCGGACCCTGTGGGACAAGGGCCTGGTCTACGAGGGCTTCCGGGTGCTCTGGTACTGCTGGCGCTGCGAGACGCCGCTGTCCAACACCGAGACGAAGATGGACGACACCTACCGGGACCGGCAGGACCCGGCGGTGACCGTCGGCCTGCGCCTGGAGACCGGCGAGCTGGCCCTGGTCTGGACGACGACGCCGTGGACGCTGCCGTCGAACCTCGCGGCGGCCGTGCACCCGGACGTGGACTACGTGACGGTCGAGGCGAACGGCGAGCGCTACCTGCTCGCCGAGGCCCGCGTGCCCGCGTACGCCCGCGAGCTGGGCGAGGAGCCGCCGGTCGTGGCCCGGTGCAAGGGCGCCGACCTCGTGGGCCGGAAGTACGCGCCGCCGTTCGGCTTCTTCGCCGGGCGGGAGAACGCGCACCAGGTGCTGCCCGCCGACTACGTCACCACCGAGGACGGCACGGGCGTCGTGCACATCGCCCCCGCCTTCGGCGAGGAGGACAAGGCCGTCACGGACGCGGCCGGCATCGAGGTCGTCGTGCCGGTGGACGCGCACGGCCGGTTCACCGCCGAGGTGCCGCCGTACGAGGGCCTCCAGGTGTTCGAGGCGAACAAGCCGATCATCCGCGACCTGAAGGACGCGGGCCTGCTGCTGCGCCACGAGACCTACGACCACCCGTACCCGCACTGCTGGCGGTGCGACAACGCGCTGATCCAGCGCGCGGTGTCGTCGTGGTTCGTCGCCGTGTCGAAGTTCAAGGACCGCATGGTCGAGCTGAACCAGCAGATCAACTGGGTGCCGGAGCACATCAAGGACGGCCAGTTCGGCAAGTGGCTGGAGAACGCCCGCGACTGGAACATCAGCCGCAACCGGTTCTGGGGCTCCCCGATCCCGGTGTGGGTGTCGGACGACCCGGCGTACCCGAGGGTCGACGTGTACGGCTCGCTGGACGAGCTGGAGCGCGACTTCGGCGTGCGCCCGACCGACCTGCACCGGCCCGTGATCGACGAGCTGACCAGGCCGAACCCGGACGACCCGACCGGCCGCTCGGTGATGCGCCGGGTGCCCGAGGTGCTGGACTGCTGGTTCGAGTCCGGTTCGATGTCGTTCGCCCAGGTGCACTACCCGTTCGAGAACCGCGCGTGGTTCGAGGACCACTACCCGGGCGACTTCATCGTCGAGTACAACGGCCAGACGCGCGGCTGGTTCTACACCATGCACGTGCTGGCCACGGCGCTGTTCGACCGGCCCGCGTTCCGCAACTGCGTGGCGCACGGCATCGTGCTGGGCGACGACGGCCAGAAGATGTCCAAGTCGCGCAAGAACTACCCGGACGTGAACGAGGTGTTCGACCGCGACGGGTCCGACGCGATGAGGTGGTTCCTCATGGCGTCGCCGATCCTGCGCGGCGGCGACCTGGTCGTCACCGAGCGGGGCATCCGGGACGCGGTGCGCCAGGCCGTGCTGCCGCTGTGGAACTCCTGGTACTTCCTGGCGCTGTACGCCAACGCCGAGGGGCGCGAGGGGACCTGGCGGACCGACTCGCCGCACGTGCTGGACCGGTACGCGCTGGCCAAGACGCACGACCTGGTCGCGGCGGTGACGGGACAGCTGGACGCCTACGACATCTCGGGCGCGTGCGCGACGGTCCGGGAGTTCCTGGAGGTGCTGACCAACTGGTACGTGCGGCGGTCGCGCGACCGGTTCTGGGCGGGCGAGCAGGACGCGATCGACACCCTGCACACCGTCCTGGAGGTGGTCTGCCGGGTGGCGGCGCCGCTGCTGCCGCTCACCACCGAGTCGGTGTGGCGCGGGCTGACCGGCGGGCGCTCGGTGCACCTGGCCGACTGGCCGGCCGCGTCCGACCTGCCGGCCGACGCCGTGCTGGTCGCGGCGATGGACAAGGTGCGGCAGGTGGCGTCCACGGCGCTGTCGCTGCGCAAGGCGAACAAGCTCCGCGTGCGGCTGCCGCTGGCGAAGCTGGTCATCGCCGCGCCGGACGTGGCGCTGCTGGAGCCGTTCGCCGAGGTCCTGCGGGACGAGGTGAACGTCAAGTCGGTCGAGCTGACCGACGACGTGGACGCGCACGGGCACTTCCAGCTCGCGGTCAACGCGCGGGTGGCCGGGCCTCGGCTCGGGCCGGACGTGCAGAAGGTCATCAGGGCCGTGAAGGCCGGTGACTGGGCCGAGGTCGACGGCCGCGTCGTGGCCGCCGGGGTCGAGCTGTTCCCGGAGGAGTACGAGCAGCGGCTGGTCGCCACGGACCAGGACGCCACGGCGGCGCTGCCGAACAACTCGGGTCTCGTCGTGCTGGACACGGTGGTGACGGCGGAGCTGGCGGCGGAGGGCGTCGCACGCGACCTGGTGCGGGGCGTGCAGCAGGCGCGCAAGGACGCCGGGCTGGACGTGTCGGACCGGATCGCGCTGGTGCTGGACCTGCCGGAGGACGTCGAGGCGGCGGTGCGCGCGTTCGAGGCGTTCGTGAAGCAGGAGACCCTCGCCGAGGTGGTCGTGCACGGCGAGGTGCCGGAGGGCTCCGACTGCGTCGTCGGCGAGGGCCGGAAGGCCCGGATCGCGGTGTCGCGGGTCTGAGGCTGCCGCAGGGGTCCCCGCCAGGGGACCCCTGCTTTCATCCTGCCGGCCGGCACCGACGGCTCCGGCGCGTCCGCGGCGGCCTGTGGACGACTTCCGGTGCCGCACGCGTCGTCACACGACGTCGTCCTTCTCCAGGCGTTCGCGCAACCGGGTCAGGCACCGGCCGCGGGTGGGGCCGATGGAGCCCCTCGGCATCGACAGGGCCTCGGCCACCGCCCGGTACTCGGCGCGGCCCGCCAGCACGGTGAGCCTGAGCAGCTCCTGGCAGCGCCTCGACATCGTGCCGAACGCCTGCCACAGGCGGCGGTCGCGGTCGTTCTGGAGGGCTTCCGGCTCGGGCAGCCAGCGGTCGTCGGGCATGTCCAGGGCCGAGTCCGTGGACAGCGTTGGGCGGCCGTTGCGCTCGCGCCACGCGCGCTGGGACTCGCGGCGGGTGGCGACGATCAGCCAGCCGGCGACGGCGCGCGGCTCGACCAGGCGGTCCAGGTGGCGCAGCAGGCTCAACCACACCGTCTGCACGACGTCCTCCGCGGTGACCTGGTCGAGGCCGTTGCCGCGGGCCACGTGCCAGACGAGCGGGGTCAGCTCGGTGACCAGCGCGTCCATCGCCTCGCGGGAGCCGGACCGGGCGGCGGTGACGAGGGCGGCCTGGCGTTCGTGCCGCGATTCCTGCGCCATGATCGCGACCAGGCCCAGCTCGTCCGGCTCCGGGTCGTCGGGGATGGCGTCGGCCAGCTCCGCGCGCAGGTGGTCCAGCCGAGGGTCCAGTTCGTCGCTCATGGAGTTGAAGTCCCCTTCCCGCGCACGCGGCGTTCCTCGTTGCCCACCCGTGCGCTCACCTTCGCCCGCGCCTCCGACACGTACCGGCGCACCGAGTCGCGGCCGCAGCCCAGCACGTCGGCGATCTCGTCGTCGGCGAAGTCCCAGAACCGGAGCACCAGCGCGGTGCGCAGGTGCTCCGGCAGGGTCGCGACGGCGGCCAGCGTGCTGGTCAACTCGTGCCACGCCTCGGCGTCCCGGTGCCGCTGCACCAGGATGCGGAACGTACCGCGCTGCCGGGCCACGACCTCGTCGGACAGCTCGCTCGGCCGCTCCCGCCGGCGGGCCTGGTCCACCAGCAGGTTGCGGATCGTCCGCACCAGCCAAGCACGTCTCGACGCGACGGCGATCACCGGCCAGTTCCGCCACGCGGAGGCGAACGCGTCCTGCACCGCGGACTCGTGGTCCAGGTGGGGTGACAGCACCGCCGCGAACCGGCACATGCGGGTGCGTTCGCGGTGGTAGAAGTCGGTGAAGGCGGCCGCGTGATCGGGGTCTGCCGGCACGAACCCCCCTCCCCTCCGATCGGTGCCCGTACCCGGTAGACGGACGGACCCGCGGGTTGTGGAGGAAATTCGCCGCCGACCATCCTCCCGGTCGCCGCCCGGGGCAAGCCGACCCGCCTGGACCACCTGTCCGGGTGAACCGCGGCCGGGTCGCCCCGGGAGGGCGCTGGTCGGGCAGGGCGGTCGTCGGGCAGGGCGGTCGTCAGGGGCGGGCGAGCCGGCGCGCCCCGGCGCGCAGCAGCCGCACCCACGGCGACCACCGGGCCGGCCGGGCGGGTGGGTGTCCCGCCATCCGTCCGGCCCGGTCCAGCAGGTCCTCGACCAGCGCGTCGTGCAGCCATCGCACGGCGAGCGGCCACCACAGCCGCATCCACCCGCGCGGCTCGCCCCGCAGCACGTGGCGCAGCCCGCCGGGGACGACCTCCAGCACGTGCCCGCCGACCAGGCCGAGGGTCGGCGCGAAGGTGAACTCCACCCGTTCGCGCGGTCGGTGCCCGGTGCACGCGTACCGCACGAACCCGTGCCCGCCGGTCGCCCCCACGCCGAGGGGCCGGTCGAGCACCAGCGGCGGCCAGCGGTCCGCGGGCCACAGCTCGACGACCCGGTCCACCAGGTCCGCCGCGCCCGGGACGGCGCGCTCGTGCACGTTGTCGATCACCGGTACCCCTTCCGTACGGCACCGTACGGTGCGCGCCCGTACGGTAGCGTACGGAACCGTGGCACGGAGGACCCGCGACGACTGGACCGCGGTCGCGCTGCGGGCGCTCGCCGAGGGCGGGGTGCCCGCGGTCGCGGTCGAACCGCTGGCCGCGCGCCTCGGGGCGACCAAGGGCAGCGCCTACTGGCACTTCCCCAACCGGGCCGCCCTGCTCGCGGCGACCCTCGAACGCTGGGAGCGGGAGCACACCGAGGCCGTCATCGGGCTGGTGGAGGCCGTGCCGGACCCGCTCGACCGGCTGCGGCTGCTGTTCGGCACGGTCCTGGAGCGCGTCGGGGACGCCGCGGTCGAGGCGGCCATGCTCGCCGCCCGCGACGACCCGGCCGTGGCCCCGGTGCTGCGGCGCGTCACGGACCGGCGCGTCGAGTACCTGACCGGCCTCTTCGGCGAACTCGGGTTCGCGCCGGGGACGGCGCGCAGGAGGGCGCTGCTGGCCTACTCCGTCTACGTCGGCCAGGTGCACCTGCTGGTCGCCGCCCCGCACGTGACCGGTGACCGGCAGGCGCTGCTGGAGGAGGCGCTGGCGGCGGTGACGGGTCGTGGCTGAGGCGTTCCGGTTCGCGGTCCGGGTCAAGCCCGGGGCCCGGCGCGAGGCGGTCGGCGGGCGGTGGGGTGACGGCGCGCTGGTCGTCGCGGTCGCCGCGCCCGCCGTCGAGGGCAAGGCCAACGAGGCCGTGCGCAAGGCCCTGGCCGGGGCGTTCGGCGTGCGCAAGCAGGACGTCGAGGTGGTCGCGGGCGCGCGCGGCCGGGACAAGGTCGTGCAGGTCGACCCCGCCCCGGCCGACGCCCGGGACGTGCTGGAACGGCTGCTGGGCTAGCTCAGGCCCCCGGCCCGCGCGGCGTCACGCGCCCAGCGTCCACACGGCGTGCGCGATGGCGTCCGCGTTGCGGTCCAGCGCGGTCGCGTTCACGTTCGACGTGGTGTCGCACGAGCGGTGGTAGCAGCGGTCGAACGCGGTGCCCGCCGTGCCACCCCACTTCTGCGCCTGCGCGGAGGTCTTGACCCCCTCCGCGCCGGTGAACGTGCCGCCGACCGGGATGCCCGCGCGGGCGAACGCCGCGTGGTCGGACCGGCCGCCCACGCTGGTCAGCTCGGTGGGCACGCCGATCGAACCGAAGTACCCCTGGAGCGTCTGCTGGAGGGCGAGCGAGCCGGACGGCTGCCCGGACGCGCTGTAGACGAAGTAGCCGGGGTTCGGCGAGCCGGTCATGTCGAAGTTCAGGTAGCTCCTGATCCGCGACCGGTCCGTTGTGGACAGCGAGTTCACGTAGTGCGTCGAACCGACCAGGCCCAGCTCCTCGGCGCCCCACCAGGCGAAGCGCAAACGCTTGCCGGGCTGGAAACCGCTGGACCGCACGGCGAGGGCGACCTCCAGGATGCTCGCCGAACCGGTGCCGTTGTCGTTGATGCCCGGACCCGCGGCGACGCTGTCGAGGTGCCCGCCGACCATGACGACGTTGTTCGCGTCGCCCGCCGGCCAGTCGGCGATGAGGTTGTAGCCGGTGGCCCCGTTCCTGGTGAACGACTGCACCCGGGTGGTGTAGCCGGCCGCGTCCAACTTGGACTTGACCCAGTTGACCGACGCGAGGTAGCCGGGCCTGCCGTGCGCCCGGTTGCCCCCGTTCGACGAGGCGATCGACTGGAGCTGGGCCAGGTCGGCCTGGATGGCGGCGACCGGGATGTCCGGCCCGGCCAGGACGGCGGCGGGCGCGGCGGTGGCCGCCCCGGAACCGAGGAGCGCGCCGGTCAGGACCAGCGCGGTGGAGATCGTTCGCAACTTCACGGTGTTCTCCCGCAGGGAAGTGGAGGTGACCGGGGCGGCGGACCCGCACACCAACATGCCCGCACGCGCGCGGGCCGCGCTAGGGGCGTTCGGATGGTGGTCCTCACCGTTGCCGGATTAGTCCATTTCCACGCCACCGGGGAGAATGACCCCCGTCGGGTGGCTACAGGAGGTCGAGTGGGCGGTGTGACGGGCTTCCTCGGCGTGGCCGCCGCGGTCCTCCTGCTCTCGGTCGTCGCGGTGCGGGTGTCGATCCGGCTCGGCCTGCCGTCGCTGCTGCTCTACCTCGGCATCGGGGTGCTGCTGGGCGAGGCGGTGGTCGGCATCCAGTTCGAGGACGCCGACCTCACCCGTTCGCTGGGCACGGCCGCGCTCGTGCTCATCCTCACCGAGGGCGGCCTGACCACGCGGTGGAGCGCGGTGAAGCCCGCGCTGGGCCTGGGCGTCGCACTGTCCACAGTGTCCGTCGGCGTCAGCATCGCGGTCACCGGCTTCGCCCTGCACTTCCTGCTGGACATGGACTGGCGCACGGCCCTGCTGTGGGGCGCGGTGCTGTCGTCCACGGACGCGGCGGCCGTGTTCAGCGTGCTGCGCGGGGTGGGGGTGGGCAAGCGGCTCATCGGCGCGCTGGAGCTGGAGTCGGGCATCAACGACGCGCCGGTCTACATCGCCGTCGTGCTGCTCGCCGCGTCCGACCCGGTGACCTGGGCCGCGCCCGCGCTGATGGCCTACGAGCTGGTCGCGGGCGCCCTCATCGGCATCGCGCTGGGCTGGCTCGGCGGCGTGGGGCTGCGCCGCGCCGCGCTGCCCGCAACCGGCCTGTACCCGCTCGCCACGGTCGCCGTGTGCCTGCTCGCCTACACGGCGGGCGACCTCGCGCACGCCTCCGGCTTCCTCGCCGTCTACATCGCCGCGCTGGTCCTCGGCAACGCCCGCCTGCCGCACCGCGCGGACACCCTGTCGTTCGCCGAGGGCCTGGGCTGGATCGCCCAGATCGGCCTGTTCGTGCTGCTCGGCCTGTACGCGTCACCCGGTCGGCTGCTCGACGCCCTGGTCCCCGCCCTGGTCGCGGGGGCCGTGCTCGTGCTGCTGGCCAGACCGCTGTCGGTGCTGTGCGCGGCGCTGCCGTTCCGGGTGCCGTGGCGGGAACAGGTGTTCATCTCCTGGTCCGGGCTGCGCGGGGCGGTGCCCATCGTGTTCGCGCTGATCCCGCTGATCCAGGGCGTCGAGGGCGCCCAGCGGCTGGTCGACGCGGTGTTCGTGCTGGTCGTGCTGCTGACCCTGGTGCAGGGCACCACCCTGCCGTGGCTCGCGAAGTGGCTGGGGCTGGTCAAGTCCGGCGAGGCGCGCGAGGTGCAGGTCGACTCGTCGGCGCTGGACGCCCTGGGCGCCGAGCTGCTCCAGGTCCGCATCCAGCGCGGCTCCAAGCTGCACGGCGTCTACCTGTCCGAGCTGCGGCTGCCGCCGGGCTCCTCGGTCAGCCTCGTGGTGCGGGCCGAGAACAGCTTCACCCCGCAGCCGACCACCCGCCTCCAGGAGCACGACCAGCTGCTGGTCGTGTGCACGGAGGTCGCGCGCACCGCCACCGAGCAGCGGATCAGGGCGGTCGACCGGGCCGGCCGGTTCGCGCGCTGGAAGGGCGACGCCGGGCTCCCGTAGCGCCGGGTTCCCCTGCCGGGGCGGAGGGCTCCCAGGATGTGGGCGCGGCTCGACGGCGGCGCGGCGTCCGGGCTACCGTCGTGGCGAAGGTCATGAGTGCCGGTGACAAGCTCGGGCTAGCCGGCCGGCAACCCTCCTACCGCGGTGGGGTGCCCCCGATGAGGACCTGGCCGGCGCGCAGGGCGTCCGGCAAGCGCGGACTCCCTCTCCACGGGTGAGTCCCGGACTCCCCGGAGGGTGTCATGACCGTCGCAGTCCCCAGGCCCACCACCGCAGGCCTGCCCCGCGTCGTCGGCTCCGCGCTGCGCGTGCCGCTGGTCACCGGCGAACTCGTCGAGTACGCCAACCTCGACCACGCCGCCGGCGCCCCGTGCCTGGAGCAGGTCCGCGACGCCGTGGACGAGCTGCTGCCCTGGTACGCCAGCGTGCACCGGGGCGCCGGCTTCGCCTCGCAGGTCTCCACCCGCGTGTACGAGCAGGCCCGCGCCGCGGTCCGCCGCTTCCTCGGCGCCCGGTCCACGGACGCCGTCGTGTTCACCCGCAACGCCACCGACGCGCTGAACCTGCTGGCCCGCAGCCTGCCCCGGCACACCGCCGTGGTGCTGTTCGACACCGAGCACCACGCCGCCCTGCTGCCCTGGCGCGGCCCGCACGTGCGCCGCCTGCGGACCCCGTCCTCGCCCGCCGCGGCCGTGGCGGAGCTGGACCGCGCCCTGCGCGAGGCCCCGGTCGGGCCGCGCCTGGTCGTGGTGACCGGCGCGTCCAACGTGACCGGCGAGCTGTGGCCGGTCGCCGAGCTGGCCCGGGTCGCCCGCCGGCACGGCGCCCGCACCGCCCTGGACGCCGCCCAACTCGCGCCGCACCGCCCGGTCGACGTGCGCGCCCTCGACGTGGACTACGCCGTGCTCTCCGGGCACAAGCTGTACGCGCCGTTCGGCTCCGGCGCGCTGGTCGGCCGCGGCGACTGGCTCCAGGCCGCCGAGCCGTACCTGGTCGGCGGGGGCGCGACGAGCCGCGTCACCGACCACGGCGACCGGCTCGGCGTGGCCTGGGCGGCGGTGCCCGAGCGGCACGAGGCCGGCACGCCCAACGTGGTCGGCGTGCACGCCCTCGCGGTGGCCTGCGACGTCCTCGGGCGGCACTGGGAGCAGACGGCCGCGCACGAGCGCGCCCTGCTGGCCCGGCTGCGCGAGGGCCTGCGGACGGTGCCCGGCATGCACGAGCCGGCCCTGTTCGACGGGGACCGGGACCGGGTCGGCGTGGTGAGCTTCACCGTCGGCGGCCACGACGCCGGCCACCTGGCCGCGGCGCTGTCCGCCGAGCACGGCATCGGCGTGCGCGACGGCGCGTTCTGCGCCCACGTCGCCGTGCACCGGCTCACCGGCGACCGGCGGGCGCTGCGCGCGTCCCTCGGGCTGGGCACCACCGAGGAGCACGTCGACCGGCTCGTGGCGGCGCTGCGCGGCCTGGTCACCGAGGGCTCGCGGTGGTCCTACGAGCAGCGCGACGGCCGCTGGGCGCCGTGCGACGACCGGCGCGCGCTCCCGCCGTTCCTGCGCTGAGCGGGGTGTTGGACAATGGCCGGGTGAGCACCGATCCCAGCGCCGAGCCGGACGACGTCGCCGACCAGCCCGAGGCGCCGCTGCCGAAGCGCCGCGTCGCGCTGCTGGCGGTCATCGCGCCGGTCGTGCTGGCGCTCGACGTCGTGATCAAGGTGATCGCGGTCGACCGGCTGGAGGGTCGGGAGCCGGTCGAGCTGTTCGGCGGCCTGGTCTACCTGCCGCTGATCCGCAACACCGGCGCCGCGTTCGGCATGGCCGAGGGCTGGACGGTGGTCCTCGCGCTGATCGCGTGCGGCGTGGTCGGGTTCATCCTGTGGATCGCCCGCCGGCTGCGCTCGGTCGGCTGGGCGATCGGCCTCGGGCTCGTCCTCGGCGGCGCCGCGGGCAACCTGTCCGACCGGATCTTCCGGGCGCCCGGCCCGCTGCGCGGCGGGGTCGTGGACTACATCTCGGTCCTCGACCCGTGGGGCCGGTTCTTCCCGGTGTTCAACCTGGCCGACTCGGCCATCTGCGTGGGCGGGGGTGTCATCGTCCTGATGGCGCTGCTCCAGCGCGACTACGACGGGACGCGCGTGGAGAAGAAGAAGCCGGCCGGGTCCACTTCGGCGGGGTCCACTTCCGAGAAGAAGGCCGGCGAATGAGCGGCTACCGCACCCTGCCCGTGCCCGACGGCCTGGACGGGATGAGGGTCGACGCGGGCCTGGCCAAGCTGCTGGGCCTGTCGCGCACCGTCGTCGCCGCGCTCACCGAGTCCGGTGACGTGGTGCTGGACGGGCAGCCCGCCGGCAAGTCCGACCGGCTCGTGGCCGGCTCGGTGCTGGAGGTGACCCTCCCCGAGCCCGAGCGGCCGGTCCAGGTGCAGGCGGTGCCCGTGGAGGGTCTGCTCGTGCTGCACGAGGACGACGACGTGATCGTGGTCGACAAGCCGGTCGGCGTGGCCGTGCACCCCAGCCCGGGGTGGACCGGCCCGACCGTGGTGGGCGGCCTGGCCGCCGCGGGCATCCGCATCGCCACCTCCGGTGCGGCCGAGCGGCAGGGCGTCGTGCACCGGCTCGACGTCGGCACCACCGGCGTCATGGTCGTCGCCAAGAGCGAGCACGCGTACTCCGCGCTCAAGCACGCGTTCAAGGAACGCACCGTCGACAAGCTCTACCACGCGCTCGTGCAGGGCCACCCGGACCCGACCAGGGGCACCATCGACGCCCCCATCGACCGGCACCCGAAGCACGACTACAAGTTCGCCGTGATGGCCGACGGCAAGCCGAGCATCACCCACTACGAGGTGGTCGAGGCGTTCCGCGCCGCGTCCCTGCTGGACGTGCACCTGGAGACCGGTCGCACCCACCAGATCCGGGTGCACTTCTCCGCGCTGCGCCACCCGTGCGTGGGCGATCTGACCTACGGCGCCGACCCGGTCCTGGCCAAGCGCCTCGGCGTCACCAGGCAGTGGCTGCACGCCCGCACGCTCGGCTTCCACCACCCGGCCGACGGCCAGTGGGTCCAGTTCACCAGCGAGTACCCCGCCGACCTGCGGGACGCGTTGGAGCTGCTGCGCGCCGAGGGCTACTGATCGCGGGCCTCCCTCGCGTAGCGTGGTCGGCGACGGCCCGCTCGTAGGGGAGGTACGTGTGGTGTCCACGGGCAACGACGACCTGGATCTCACGCCGCCGCAGGGCATCGGGATGCCTGCCGCCGATGACGACGGCTGGAGCGTGGCGCCCGCCGTGATCGGGGGCGAGTTGCCGGAACCCGAGCCGCTGCCGACCGCCGCGCCGCCGCCCGCGCGGGTGGACGAGGCGCCGGAGGGGGCGGCGAAGCGCTCGTTCCTGGGCCGGTTCCTCCGCCGCGACGGATGACCTAGTTGTACTGCCCTGGGAGGTTGTGGGCGGTCCGACACGTAGTCGGATGATGTTGGAATGAGGGAGGGCCTCCGGGTTCGGTGTGGATTGCGACGTCTACACCAAACCGACGGAGGCCCTCG
>NZ_NSDM01000026.1 GCF_030852425.1 Saccharothrix longispora | reverse complement strand
TTGAACAGGTACCGGTTCTGCCCCACCGTCAACGGCACCGTGTGCTCGTCCGGGAAGTTCCCCCGCACCCGGATGCCCAGCACCGTCTCCACCAACTGCTCGCCCTCGACCGAGTAGAAATTGCGGTCCGGCGTGCCGAAGTGCTCCTTCAACGCCGCGCGGGTCGGCGAGTTCGCCCCATCCGCCACCACCAGGACCTGGGTGCCGTCCCAAGTCGGAGGCACCTCGTAGCGCCCCGGCACCAGCTCGATGTCGTAGACCTCCTGCGCCATCTCCAGCAGCGCGTCCTCGATCCACCGGATCTTGATGTTGCGCGGCCGGCCCTTCCCCTCCGGGGAGTCCGGGCCCAACGGCCACATCTCCCCGAACCGCCCCTGTGCGAACAACCGCTCCTGCACCTGGTGCGGCAGGGTCGACCACACGTTGCTCTGCAACGTCACGACCTGCTCACGCCGGAAGTTGCCCTCCGCCTGCCCCAACCACACGACCTTGTTGCCCTGCCGCTTCCACCGCCGGTCGTGGATGCGGATCACCACCTGGTCACCCATCATCGCCCGCAGCGTGCACGCGAACGACAACCCGACCGGGCCGCCGCCCACCACCTCCACCCGCAGCGGCTCGCGCCCGCTGGGCAGCGGGTCGAGCTTCTTGAACAACCCCGTCGCCCAGTCGGCGGACCTCACGGCGTGCTGCCCGTCCGGTGGACTCGGCCACCTGACCGCCAGCGTCACTTCGTCGGCGGCATCGCGATCTGCTCCGGTCATAAGCGGACGACCTCCGGGGTGATGGCGGAACACCTGTCCCGTGCATCATGGGCCGACTCGCGATCCGGGACTTCGGCATTCCCCGCAGGAGTGCCTGAACAGGAAGAACGGCCTTCCTCGTCGGCCGGGGCGCTCCGCGGTTGTCCGAACGCGCACCTCCTCCCGTCGAAGGGGACGAGAGCAGCGCGCCGACCGGACCCGCTCACGACAGGGCACTAGCGTTCGGCCCGGCTCACGAGGGTGGGGCCCATCGGATGGAAGGTGTGCCGTGGACCTGAACTTCTACCGGTTCGACCTCTCGTGGACGGTCGGACACCCGAAGGAAGCCGTCTTCGACGCGCTCGTCGCGATCGACGAGTACCCGCGCTGGTGGCCGGACTACCGCCGGGTCGAGCGGATCGACGACGAAGCGGTGGCCATCGCGCTGCGCTCCTCCCTCCCCTACACGCTGAGGGTCACCAACCGCTTCCTGATCCGCGACGCGCCGGGTGGGCACTTCCGCCTGGCGCTCGACGGCGACATCGCCGGCTGGATCGACTTCGCGGTGACCGATCGGGGCGACGGCTCGACCGACGTCCACATCACCCAGGAGTGCACCGCGCGGAAGAAGCTGCTGCGCGTGTTCGCCCCGGTCGCCCGCCGCGCCTTCGCCCACAACCACGCCTTGACGATGCGGCGTGGCCACCTCGGCCTGGACCGGCTGCTGTCCACGAGCCACCAGCGCTGAGGTGGGGAACCGCGGAGATCCCGTGCCGCTGGGCCCGGACTCGTTGACGTGGCGCTACTTCGGCGACTGGCGCAACGTGCTCGTCATGCTCTGGACCGGGTCCATGCAGAACATGCACCCGCGCCTGGGACTCGCGGTGGAACAGCACTCGCGGTTCTTCGGCGAGCGCTGGAAGCGCGTGTTCCGCTCGTTCTACCCGATCCTGGGCGTCGTCTACGACGGCGCGCGGGCCCGTGAGACCGCCGTCGAGGTGCGCGGTCACCACACCGCCATCCGGGGCGCGGACGACTCGGGCGCGGCTTACCACGCACTGGAGCAGGACGTCTTCTACTGGGCGCACGCGGTGTTCTTCATGACCATGATCCGCTTCGGGGACAGGTTCATGGGCGGGGTGCCCGAGGCGGCGCGGCGGCAGCTGTTCGCCGAGCACGTCCAGTGGTACGCGCTGTACGGCCTGAGCATGCGGCCGGTGCCCGGCTCGTGGGAGGAGTTCCAGACCTACTGGGACGACATGTGCTCCCGGGTGTTGGTGGACAACAAGGCCACCCGGGACGTGCTCGACCTGGCCGGTCTGCCGAAGCCCCACTTCCTGCCTGCCGTGCCGCAGGCGCTCTGGTCACCGCTGTGGTCCCTGCTCGCGCGAGGGCTCGGGTGGTTGACCACCGGGCTGTACGACCCGGTGATCCGCGACCGGCTGGGGCTGAACTGGAGCGCGCTCGACGAGCGCCTGCACCGGGTCCTGGGCCGGGCCGTGCACCTGGTGTTCCGCCTCGTCCCGCACGACCGCCGGTTCCACCCCCGGGCACGTGCGGGCTGGCGCCGTTCGCGTGGAGCGGTCGTGGACCCCGTCGAGTCGCCAACCCGGCACCTCCCCGGCTGAGGGAGCCCGGCGACCGGTCCGCCCGGTGTCGCGGGCCACGTCCGACGAGGGATCGGCGGCCGAAGTCCACGCGGGCACCGGGGTGCCCGCAGGCGTCCGCCGATCGTCGCCGCCGACCGGGAACCGGTCCGCCGGCGGTCCAAGATCCCGCCCACCGGACGGGGCAGGCGGGGTCTTGGACCGTCCGGCCGCCGCCGAACGGGTCGGCGCAGCCCGGTGTCGTGCCGTCGACGTGCTCACACCCGACAGGGCGGCCCGGCCGCGGCGTGCCCGCGCCGGGGCGCCGCGTCGAGCGCGTCCTCGTGCACGGGGTGGGGGTCAGGCACGCGGGCGCGGGCCGAGGCGGCCCCTCAACTCGCCGACACGTCCGCGCGGTCCGCGTCCAGTGCGTCGACGGCCCGCACCCACAGCCGGATCAGCTCGGCAGGGTCGGGCGCGCCCTCGGGCACCAGGACGGACAGCCGGGCCCGGTCGCCGTAGCTGATGAGCGACGCGAAGCAGGTGTGCCCGGGTGGCAGCCACGGGATCGCCGTCACGCCGAGCACCTGTCCGCCCATCAGGGCCGACAGCTCCGGGATGCGGACGGCCGCCACCGTCACGCCCACCCGCGAGGGGTCGGTGATCAGCTGCAGCACCCGGCCGGCGACCCGCCCCGGGGCGTTGTCGGCCAGGTCGCGCCAGGCCCGGCGGTGCCGCTCGACCCGCGTCCGGCTCGCCGAGGCCACCACGGCCCGCAACCTCTCGGCCGGGGTCACGTCACCACCGCACGGCAGGACCGCCCGCATCAACCCGATCCGGTTGGCGAAGTCGTCGTGCGGTTCTCCGTCGCGCCGGGTTTCCACGGGGAGGCACACCTGCCTGCCGGGCACCGGCGGCAGCCACCCGGCCAGCGCCTCGGCCATCGCCGCCAGGTGGACCTGGTTGACCGAGGCGCCGCTGCGCCGCGAGACCCGCTTGAGGTCCTCGACGGGCACGCTCCCCAGCCCGAGCACCCGCTCGTCCCCGCCGGACCACCGCGGGGCCGGTTCGGCGGGCAGGCGGGTGCGCAGCAGGTCGGGCAGCAGGGACACCGCGCCCGGCCACCCGCGCGACCACGACCGGCGGCGGTCACCGGTCCTCCGCCACGTGGCGGGTTCGCCGTCACCCAGCAGCGCCTCCACGGTGCGCACCGCGCCACCCGCGTCCTGCCGCCCGTGGTGCACCAGGTAGTAGACGTCCCACGTGCCCGATCCGTTGTCCGAGATCCACAGGCACCACGGCGGCCGGGTCGGGTCGAACGAGTCGGCGAACACCTCCCGTGCCGTCGCCACCCCCTCCTGGCGGGGCAACACCCGGACGTGGTGGTCCACGTCGAAGTCGAGGACCGGTTCCCAGCGCGCCACCTCGCCGGGGACCAGCCTCTCGGTCATCGGCGGCAACCGGTGCAGGCGTGACGCGACGCGTTCCCGCACCGCGTCCACCGACGGGCACGGTCCCGAGACCCGGAAGACCAGCCCGATGAACAGGTCGGTCGGGTCGGGCGCGAACTGCCCGAGCACGGCGAAGGCCCCGGCCATGAAGTCGGCCGGAGTGCCCGGTGTATCAGTCGTGTGCATGCGAACACCTTCCGCTCACCCCTCGGGGAGAGGCTCGACCCGGCGCGCGCGGCGGTCAACACGCGGGGTGTGGACTGTGCGCGATGATCGGGTGCGCGTTGCCCGGTTGAACCGGCAGGACTCGACCGCGGGCGGCCGGTGATCGGCTCACGGCCTCTTGGCGTTCTCGAAGGCGCGGATGTACTTGGGCAACTCGTCGAGCGCACGCCGCAGGGCGCCCCCGGAGACCTGCTCGGCGAACATCGCGTCCACGACGGCGCCTTCCGCCTCGGGGTGGAGGCGGCGGATGTCGTCCAGCGGGGTGTCGTGCAGCAGTTCGACCAGGTGGACGCGGTCGGTGAGCACGTGCAGGGTGTGGCGCAGGCCCTCGATCACCCGGTCCGCCTCGGCGGGGTCCAGCACGAGCCTGCCCTCGGCGGCCAGCCGCAGGAAGAGGTCACCGGCGAACACGACGGGCTCGGCGTGGGACAGACCGGCCGGGTCGATCACGCGAAACCCCTCCGGGGACGGGCCTGCCCGACGTGGCGCACGGCGAAGCCGGAGGACATGACCCGCGCGGCCGCCGTGGTGGTGCGCCACACCGCGTGCAGTACCGCGCTCGCGGAAGGCAGCCACCCGCGATCCGGGTCCGGCGCGACGAACCACGCCCCCGACGGCCTCGGTGACGGGAGCGGGAGCACGGTGCCCACCCGCAGGTACCTGACCCCGAGCGGCACGTCCGCCTGGGTGATCACGATGTCGTTGACGTCGCACAGGAACGTCACCCGGTCCTTGCCCACCCCCGTGCGCAGGGCCGGACCCACGGCGCCGAGTTCGGTCAGTCGCTTGAGGACTCCCCCGGCCAGGTGCACGGGTACCTCGAAGGCGACCATGCCGCCGGCGAGGGGGAGGTCGACGCCGCTGTCCGTGATCTCCACCGGCCAACCGAGGCGGAACCGGTACCACTCGGCGACCTCGTTCGTGCCGCGCCGCTGCGGGTGGGCCGGGGCCGTCGCCTCGACCCGGTGTGCCCGGGATGTCATGGCGGGCCTCCTTCCGGGAGGGTCGGACCAAGCCGACCACGCGGCCGCCGTCACGCGGAACCGTCGGGGACGGCTTGTGCCCGCCCGGGTGGGGTTGCTTGCCCGGACGTACCCCGCACGTCACCGGCCGGCTACCCGCCGGTCACCTGCGGGGGCTCGGGGAGGTCCATGCCGGAAGCGCCGAGGTTGCGCTCCAGCGCGGCGCGCCACTCCCCCGACCGGATCATCTCCTCCAGGGAGGCCTCGACGTCCGCCAGGCCGGCGGCGTCGTCCTTGGCCAGGCCCACGCCGTAGCGCTCGGTGGTGAACGGTTCGCCGACGAGCGTGAGCAGCTCGGGGTTCGCGGCCACGTACCCGGCCAGGATGGCCTCGTCGGTGGTGACCGCGTCGACCTTGCCGGCCAGCAGCGCGGTGACGCAGTCCGAGTAGTCGCCGTACTCGATCAGGCGCACACCCGCCGCGAAGCCGTCCTTGACCTTCTGCGCCGATGTCGACCCGGTCACCGAGCACAGTCCCCTGCCGTCGAGCGCCTCCGGGCCGGTGATGCCGGTGTCGGTGAAGCGCACCAGCAGGCCCTGTCCCGTCTCGAAGTAGGGTCCCGCGAACGCGACCCGTTCCCGCCGCTGGTCGGTGATGGAGTAGGCGGCGACGACGAAGTCGACCGAACCGTCCTCGATCAGCCTCTCCCGGTCCGCGGGGCGGGCCTCGCGCCAGGTGATGTCCTCCTCGGCCACGCCGAACCCGGCGGCGACGTACCGGGCCACGTCCACGTCGAAACCGACGTACTTGCCGTCGGCGCGGCGCTGCCCCATGCCCGGTTGGTCGAAGCGGATGCCGATGGTGAGGCCGTCGCCGGCCTCGTCCGCCAGCGAGCCGTCGACGGTGCCGCACGCGATGAGGGCGAGGACGAGCGCGGTCGCGGCCGTGAGCACGGCCGGCGCGTCACTCCTGTTGGGGGGCAACACTCCCATTCGCACACGGTAGGACTCGCGAAACGCGTGCAGAAGATCATCCGGACGCGCCGCGCCCCATCGGGCAACGCGGGGCGGTCGTTCGCGCAGCGCGTCGACGCGGGGAGTCCTCGGCGGCCCGGGCGGCGCCGGGGTCGGGGTGTCGGGCACCTCCGGTCGGTGCGCGTCGATCCCGGTAGGACTGTCGCGTCGGGCTCGGTGGCCGCCTGAAGAGCGCCACCGAGACACCGGCACGATCCGCGTCGGGGCGCTTCCCGAACGGGACGAGCCCCCTTCCTCAAGGCGCACAGCCGGATCACACCCGGGCAGCGGGGGTTTACGGTCTGCGAGGAGGTGGTCACCGTGCTGTCTTCCCCGAACATCGCCGTCCTTCCCTCCCGACGACTGCTGCGCATCCCCGCGACGCTCATGCGCGGCGGGACCAGCAAGTGCGTGATCTTCCGCGCCGAGGACCTCGCGGGCCACGACATCGCGCTGGACGACATCCTGTTGTCCGCGTTCGGCTCCGTCGACCCGAGCCAGGTCGACGGGGTCGGCGGCGCCACGTCGACCACGTCCAAGGCGGCGGTCGTCTCCCCGTCGTCGCAGCCCGGTGTCGACGTGGAGTTCCTGTTCGCGCAGGTCGGCATCGGCGACCAGGTCGTCGAGTACGGCAGCAACTGCGGCAACTGCGCCACCGCCGTCGGTCTCCACGCGATCCAGACCGGCCTGGTGACGCCCCGTGCGGGCACCACGGTGGTGCGGATGCTCAACCTCAACACCGGCACGCTGCTCACCGCCGCGGTCGCCACCGAGCACGGCGCCGTCCCCGAGTGCGGTGACGCGCTCGTGCCCGGCTCGGTCAGTCGCACGGGTGTGCCCGTCGCACTGGGCTTCGTCGACCCCGTGGGCCGCACCACCGGGCGGCTGCTGCCCTCGGGGCACGCGGTGGACGTGGTGGGTGCGCTCGAGGTGACCTTCGTGGACGCCGGGGCGCCGGCCATGTTCATCGACGCCGGCGGCTTCGGCGCGAGCACGATCGAGGGTGCTCGGGAGGCGGCCTCCGAACTGGTCTCCCTGCGTCGGCAGGGCGCGGTCCGGATGGGACTGGTGCCGCCGGGCGCGCCGACGCCCGACGTCATCCCGAAGGTGGGCCTCGTCGCACCGCCCACCGCGTACACGACGACGTCCGGCCGCCGCGTGGGGGCCGACGAGTACGACGTGTCCGTCCGGATGATGTCGATGTTCGCGCCGCACCCGGCGATCGGCCTCACCTCGGCGGTGGCGCTCGCCGCCGCCGCTGTCACGCCCGGCACGGTGCCCAACCGGATCGTCGGTGGTGGTGTCGCGTCCACGATCCGGTTGGGCACGGCGGCCGGCGTGGTCGAGCTGGGCACGCGGGTGGACGGGGCCGGTGTGCTGCGCGAGGTGGTCTTCCAGCGGGTGGCGCGGCGGATCGCGACCATGGAGCTGTTCGTGCCGTGCGGCGGCGGGTGATCCGCGTGACGCCCGACCGCCGACCGGTCGTCCTGGCGGTCTGCACGCTGAGCGTGTTCCTCGTCGGCGTGGACGCCACGGCGGTCACCCTCGCGCTGCCGGCGCTCCGGCGGGGGTTGGACGTGCCCCCCGCCGTGCTGCCGTGGGTGGTCGGCGGCTACGGCCTCGCCCTGGCGAGCTTCCTGGTGCTGGCCGGCGGGGTGGCCGACCGCCTGGGCCGCCGCCGGGTGTTCCGGGTGGGGCTGGTGGTCTTCGCGGTCGGCGCCGCGGTGTGCGCGGTGGCGCCCGACCACCGGGTGCTCCTTGCCGGTCGGGTGGTGCAGGGTGTCGGGGCGTCGATGCTCAACCCGGTGTCGCTCTCGATCGTCCTGACCACGTTCCCCGGGCCGGAGGAGAGGGCACGCGCGCTCGGCGTGTGGGGCGCGGTCATGGGGTCGAGCATGGCGGCGGGTCCGCTCGTCGGCGGCGCGGTCGTGCACGCGTTCGGGTGGCGGGCGGTCTTCGCCCTGGTCGCCGTGCTCGGCTGCGGGGTGTTCGTCGCGGCGACCGCCGTGGTACCGGAGTCGACCGCGCTCCGGACGCGGCGGGTCGACCCGCTCGGCCAGCTCCTGGTGGTCCTGCTGTTCTTCGTGCTGATGCGGTCGGTGGCGGTGTCCGGGGTGTCGGCCCTCGCCTGGGCGTCGGCGGCCCTGGTGCTGTCCGGCGTCTTCGTCGGCCACGGGCTGCGCCGGCGCGACCCGTTCGTCGATCCCCGGCTGTTCCGGATCACCGCGCTGTGGGTGTCCGCGCTCGCGGCGGTCGTGCTGTTCGTGGCCCTCGGCGGGTTCCTGTTGAGGACCTCGTGGTACTGGCAGGAGGTGCGGGGCCTCTCGGCGGCGGCGTCCGGTCTGATGACCTCGCCGATGCCGCTGGCGGTCGTGCTGTGCGCCTGGTTCGCGTCACGGGTGCGCGGCCTGCTCGGCACCGGTGGCACCCTCGTGCTCGGGGGCGTGGTGGTGCTCGCGGCCGAGCTGGTGCTCGTCCGGGCGGGTGCGCACTCGCCCGCGTGGGCACCGGTCGTCGGGGAGGCGCTCTTCGGCGCGGGCTTCGGGCTGACCAACGCGCTGATCACCGCCCTGGCCACCGAACGCGTCGAGGGCGACCGCGTCGGCGTGGTCGCGGGCATCACCTCGACGTGCCGGCAGTTCGGCCTGGCGATGGGTGCGATCAGGGCTTGACCGCGCGGATGGCCGTCGTCACCATCGGCAGCTCGAACCCGCCGGACGAGGTGGCCGGTCGGTCGGCCAGGAAGCCGCGCAGCTCGGCGACCCGCCGCTCCCGCTCCCCCGGCGTCGCCAGCAGCATGTGCGACTGCGTGCACACCATCCGGACCAGCGACTCCGCGGTGAACGGCTGGGGGTTCGGGTACTTCCGGTGTTCGAACGCGGCGAACCGGGGATGGGCCGGCAGCGGGACGAGGGGGTCCGCCCAGTGCCGGCTCGCCGTGGTCGTCCGGGCGAGCGCGGCGAACTCCGCCACCCACGGCACGCCGGTGTCGTCGTGGTTCCACAGCGCGACCAGCGCGCCGGAGGGCCGCAGCACCCGTGCGATCTCGGTCAGCGCCGGTCCGAGGTCGAACCAGTGCAGCGCCTGCCCCACGAACACCGCGTCCACCGACTCGTCGGGCAGCGGGATCGCCTCGGCGACCCCGTCCAGCGCGGTCACGTCGGGCAGTCGCCGCTCCAGCTCGGCGCGCATGTCGGCGTCCGGCTCGACCGCCACGACGCTCGGCGTGACCGCGACCAGGCACTCGGTCAGCTTCCCGGTGCCCGCCGCGAGGTCGAGCACCCGGCCGGAGGTGCCGTTCAGCCCCCAGCGGACGGCCTGGTCCGGGTAGGAGGGGCGGAGGTCCGCGTAGGCCCGTGCGTCGAGACCGAACGAGAAGGCCCGCTCCGCGGTGCCGGCGTCACCGTGCGACATGCGTTCCTGCTTTCACTCGGGTTGTGCGGGGTGGGGCGCGCTCCGACCGGCCGGGGCTGCCCGAGGCGTCGTCGTCCGGGTGCAGTGTGGAAGACCCGTGCGCGGACCCCCCGGACCGGGCACTCCTCGTGCCCGGAGGGGAGGACCGCGGTGCGCGAGTGCGCAACCGGCCGCTTCCGCACACGCCCGTCGACCGGGGGGGGACGACGCACTCGCGCCGCCGGGCCCGGGGTCAGGACCAGCAGCCGGCCGGCCTCTTGGTCCACTGGTTGTGGACGTTGTACGCCGCGACGCCCAGTTCGGTGATGAACAGCGCGATCTCCAGGGGGGCGCTGGGGCCGAACAGCAGCAGGAGCCGCCCGCCCAGCGAGAGCACCGTCCAGAAGGTGAGGCTGGCGGTGGCGGCCTCGCGCAGGGTGCGGATCAGCGGCATGAGCAGCCCGAGCTGCCACAGCAGTTGCATCGCGTCGAAGACGGCGGTGGGGGTGACACCCGCCGCGAACGCCGCCCGCAGGCCGGCGACGAGGCCGGGCGTCCGGAGCGACATGCCCAGGTAGTTGGTCAGGCCGGCGCCCACCTTCGACAGGTTGAGGCCGAACCCGAAGACCTGGTACACCGCCCCGCCCAGGGCGATGATGAACCAGATCGCCCACTCGGTGCACGGGTCGAACTCGCCCTCGTGGACGACCGCGGTCTGCCCCTCGGCGTGCAGCAGGACACGGGTCCGGCCGTCGGGCAGCCGTTCGGTGGTCAGGTCGAACGGCACGCGGAAGGTGCCCGCCGAGACCTGCGCCGCCACCTCGTCGAGGTTGTGGCGCAGCCGGTCGGCCAGTTCGTCCACCTCGTCGAGGTCGGCCCAGCGGGTGCGGAACTCGGCGACCCAGGCGTCCAGCGTGGCCGCGTCGGGGAGCGTGCCGGTGGGAGGCGTGCCCGAGGTCGGCGCGCACGTGGCCCACATGCCCGGTTCACCGGTGGTGCCGGGGGTGGCGAGTGCGCGCACGGCGGTGTCGCCGACGATGCCGATCGGGTTGCGCGTCACGGTGTTCTGCGGCAGCGGCGGTGTCAGCGACCACGCCGCGACGCACGCCTGGTCGGTCGTGGGGTCCTCGGTCTGGTAGCGCACCACCTCGGCGGCCGTGAGCACGCGGTTCCACACGTCGACCGACTGGATGGAGCCGAAGAAGTTCGCGCTGGGCAGGGGGCGCGCGGCGGGGTCGCTCATGCCGCCGATCACCGGCGTGCCGGTAGGGCTCTGCTTGCCCGTGGCGCTGTACCCGGTGCCGGCGGGCTCGCCGGCGACGTAGAGGGTGGTGGTGGCGGCGGCGACGCTCCACGTGCAGGCGACGGAGGTCCAGGCGCCCACGTCGAGTCGCGCGGTGGACGTCACGGTCTCGCCGTCGCCCACGCGCAGCGACACCGCGCCCGTGCTCTCCAGCGCCAGCCGCATGCCGGGGCCGCCGACCGGGCCGTTGGAGAAGATGACCTGCGACGTGCCGAGCCGGGCCGGGTTGACCCAGGCCAGGACGGAGAAGTCCCACTGGGAGGCGCCGGGGTTGATCGAGCCGTCGTTGTACGGGTCGCAGAACGACGCGGCCCCGCCCAGTGCGGCCGCCGGCGTCAGGACCACCGGGCCGACGCCGGACGCGCCGGGGGTGATCGGCAGGTCACCGCCCGAGGTGTCCACCGGCGGCCACCGGGTGAGGTCGACCTGACCGATCAGGCCCGGCGTGCCGGCGGGGTAGGGCGCCCACTGGTGGCGGTAGACCTTCGCCGGGACGACCGCCGTGTTCCACGCGCGGAAGCCCGTGCTCCACCCGTAGAAGCCCGAGCCGAGGACCAGTGGCTTGCCGGTGGGCGCGACGCCGCCGTCGGGCACCGTGACGAAGCCCAGCCGGCGGCCGTCGAGGTAGGCGGTCATCGTGAAGCCGTCGAACGTGACGGCGATGTGGTACCAGCGGTGGTGTTCCAGCACGTCGTCGGTGGTGAGGACGACGGGCTGACCGGTCCGCGCGGCCCACAGCGCCCGGCTGCGGGTCTGCAACGCGAACTCGCCCTCCCGGGTCACCAGGTCCATGCGGTCGGTCAGGGCGTCGAAGTTCGCCCACAGCTCGAACGACCACGGTTCCCGGCCCCGGAAGACGATCTGCGGCACCGGACCGAAGCCGATCACACCGTCACCCGCGGCGAAGTCGGTGACCTGCGCCGAGGTCCGCGGCCCGGTCACGACGCCGCGCCGATCCGGAGGGTGACCCGGCCCAGTTCGACCAGCGACCGGTACGCCGGCGCCCTCCCGTCGGCCTCGGGGACGCGGTGGTCCGTGGCCACGCTCGCCTCGATGTCGTTCGACTGGTCGGGCACCTGGTAGTACTCGAGCCGGATCGTGGCGCCCGGGCCGAAGGGGGTGTTCCGGGGCGTCGTGATGGTCATCGACACGCCGCCCTCGTACCGGGCGGGCACGTCGGACTCGAAGCCGTTTATCTGCTTGCCGTCGGGTTCCGGCACCGGCAGGTAGACCCGTTCGTCGATCGGGCAGCGCGTGTCGGCGTTCTGCACGTGCACGTCCGTGCCCACGGGCATGTCGGTGCCCACGACGCGGAAGTAGACCCTCCGCGGGCTGGGGTCCATGTTGCCGAAGAGCGCCGACGCCACCACCTGGTTGTCCCGCGGGTTGTTGATCATGGCCACGTTCCGCCAGGCGACCGCCGGCGTGTTCATCACCCATTGGGCGAACTGGGTGTTCGAGCCGAACGCGGGCGGGATCTCGACCGTCGTGCGCGGTGTGGTGACCACGGCGACGAAGCAGTAGTGGTCGTTCGTGGCGGGCAGGCTCGTGAGCATGAAGGCGGGCTGCGCGAGGCCGATGTCGCCCGGCGCCAGCAGTCGCTGCGCCGAGCGGTCGAGGAACGGGACGCTGGTCAGGCCCGAGGCGGTGGAGATCGGCTGGTCCAGCCACTGCGAGGGCGTCATCAGCAGGGACGCCTTCGAGTAGTGGAGCGAGACCGTGCCGCTCTCGGGGGTCGGGGAGAGGTTCTTGGCCCGCACGTAGAAGTAGTTGAGGCCGCCGTTGACGATCCTCTTGCCGATGTCGTCGGTGTAGGTGGACGCCGCCTGGTCCGGGGTGAGGGTGTCGCCCTGGTTCGGGATGATGTCCGGTGAAGCCCACGGGTTGTCGGTCGAGGGCACCACGCCGGTGTCCCGCAACGAGTCGCGTACGTAGATGTCCGCGTATTCGGGCATGGCGGCGCTCCCGCATTCCGTGAATCCCGTTCCGCGAAGCGGAGGAACGTTCCTGAAGCTACGCGCGCCGAATCCGGGCGGACAGCATGTTCCCCGTTTCAGGTGACGACTCCGCCGTCGTTGGTGAATTCGTGCTGTCGGTGGGCCTTCCCGACGCGGTCGTCGACTTCCCGCCGGTGGACGTCGCCCCGGATGCCGTGCGCGGTCCCGGCGTCACGCGGGCTCGGCGCGGGCTCCGATGCAGCTTCGGTAGACGGCGGCGGTCTCGGTGGCGATCCGGTCCCAGGTGTGGCGTTGCTCCACCCGGTCCGAGGCTGCGGTGGAGAAGGCGGCGCGCCGGGTCTTGTCGTTGAGCAGGCGCCTGACGGCCAGCCCGAGCGCCTTCGGCAGCCGGGGCGGCACGAGGACGCCGGTGACGCCGTCCAGGACGGTGTCGGGCAGCACGCCGACCGCGCCGGCGACGACGGGCACGCCGCAGGCCATCGCCTCCAGCACCGGGCGTACCGGACGGGCGTTCCACGGGGCGTGGACCACGACGTCCGCCGAACGCAGCAGCTCGGCGGACACCGGTCCCGTCACCCGGACGCGGTCGGCGACCTTCAGCGCCGCCGCGCCCGCGCACAACCGGTCGACCTCCTCGCGAGCGCGTCCGCTGTCCGCGTCGACGTCGGCGCTGATGACCAGTTCCGCGTCGGGCACCCAGCGAAGCGCGGCGACGGCGGTGTCCGCGCCGTCCCCGGGACACAGCGCGCCGAGGTACACCAGCCGCGGAACTCCGGACCGCGGCGCGGCCGGTCCCCCGACCCCCCACTCGGAGAGGTCGACCCCCTCGGGGACGACGCTCACCGCGCGACGCGGCACTCCCGTCCCCAGCACGCCCGCCACCTCGCCGGCGCCGCCCACGACGAAGTGCTCGACGACCCCGGGCGGCAAGGTCCCCACGTCGTCGCCCGGGTCGTGGCTGTGCACGACCGGCGCGGACACACCGTCCAGCGCGGCCACGGCACGCACCGACGCCGGTGTCACCGTGTGCACGACGTCGGGCGCGGCGGCGCGGCGCTCCCAGTCGCGGGCGAGGTCCCGCGTCGCGATCGACCGGCACCCGGTCGGCAGGGACGCGGTGACCGGCGCGCTGGTGTACAGGGTGACGCGGTGCCCGGCCCGCCCCAGACCACGGGCCAGCCCCACCGCCCGGTCGACCCGGTCGGCGCCCAGTGCGACCACCGCGACATCCGACGCGTTGTCCGGGCGTGCTGTCATCAGACCTCCGTTCCAGGCGCGCCGTTCACCCGGGACGGAGACCGGACGAACGCGCGGCAACAGGCGCGAACGCTCGGCACGTTGTTTGACCGAACCCCACTCCGAACCTAAGCAGTGACGCGTCGCTTCGCATGACGAGTCCGTTCCCGTCGGAAGCCGCGTCCTTCGTCGACGCTGGGCGCGGCGAGCGACTCCCGTGCCGCGGGACGGTCGGATACGACGACCACCTGTCCGCCCTCGCCGCCGGGGACGTGCTCGACCGGGAGGTCGATCAGCTTGTGGGTGGATTTCCGCCCTGGTGCCGAGGGTGACCGGAAGCGGTCGCACGCGGTCGGCCAGGCGGACTTCGACCGGGGCCGCGCGGTGGCCGGAAGAACGACTATATTGGTGTTGATTATCGTTGTCGACGGACGCTTCGCCCGGGGGTCTCCATGTCCGCGCCACTCGATTCGACCACCGACGCACGCCGCACCTCGACAAACCCGATCTCCGGCCCCACGTCCGCCCCGATCGCGAGGACCCGCATCGGACTCGGTGCGGCAGACGTGCTCGGCGACCTCGACGTGCCGATCGACCCGGCCGGCCGGCAGCGCACGCGCACCGGGTCGGGGGCACCGCCGGCGCACGCGGGTTCCGCCACCACCCACGTCGTCCCGCCGACCCTGTCGGGGCCCTGCCCCGTCGAGGCCGCGGCATCGTGAGCGCACGGGGAATCCGCGGGATGAACGGGCACGTCCTCGACCGGGGTGTCGGGGCGCGGATGACGCCGCAGCGCCAAGCGGTGCTGCGCGTGCTGGCCGACCTGCCCGGCCCCTCCACGGCGAACGCCATCCACCACCTGCTGCGGTCCGGGGGCGGGCGGGTCGGGTTGACCACCCTCTACCGGCACCTCGCGTCGCTGGTGGACGCGGGCGTCCTCGGCATCACGCAGGACCGGGAGGGCCGTCACCTGTTCCACCCGAGGACCGACGCGCACGACCACTACCTCACGTGCGTGCGGTGCGGCCGCACGGTGGGCGTGGACACGACGCCCGTCACGCGGTGGGCGGCGGAGACGGCGGCGGCGCACGGGTTCGCGGACGTCCGGGTGGCGGCGGAACTGGCCGGCCTGTGCGCGCGCTGCCCGCTCGACGGGCAGACCGGGGTGATTGCGCCACCGGGGTGACGAGGGCCGGCGATCAGGTGGCCGGGATCGCGGACGAGCCCGTCGAGGACCCCGCTCGCACCCGTTCTCCGCTCGTCGGCGGATGTTCTACGTAACGACAATCATTTTCGTGTAGGTTCGCCTTGACTCCGCCACGCACCGCGGCGGAGGGGAAGGGGAACCGGGTGCTGATCGCTGGATCGCTGCCCGCCGCGGCCCACGCGCTGGGCTGCGCGGCGGTGGAGGACGTCGACGTCGCGCCGGAACTGGTCCGCGAACTGGACCTGGCCGTCCTGCTGGGCATCTGCGACTTCGTGGGACGCGCGGCCGCCCGGGTGGCGCTGCCCGCCGACCCCGCCGACGTCGTGCCCGCCGCGGACCGGCACCGGTGGATCGCCGGGCACTGGGTGCGCGCGCTGGCGGCCGAGGGGTGGGCCGACGTGGACGGGAGCGGCCTGCTGCGCTCGGTGCGGTCACCGCGCCGAGCCGAACTCGCGGCGGCGCGCGAGGCGATCACGGTTTCGGTGGCGGGCCTGGGTTATCCGCCCGCGCTGGCGACCTACGTCCTGGACTCCCTGCGCGCCCTGCCCTCGCTGCTCACCGACGAGGTCACCGCGCAGGCGCTGCTGTTCCGCGACTCCGAGCGCGCCACCGCCGACGCCGCCTACCGCGACAACCCCGTCAACCGCTACCTCAACGCCGCCGCCGCGTCGGTGGTCGCCGACCTGGTGCGCGCACGGGGAGGGCTGCGCGTGCTGGAACTGGGCGCGGGCACCGGCGCCACGACCGCCGACCTGCTGCCCGCACTGGCCGGCACGGGGTCGGACTACCTGTTCACCGACCTGTCGCCGTTGTTCCTGCGGGACGCCGCCGCGCGGTTCGCCGACCACCCCTACCTGCGCTTCCGGCTGGTCGACTTCACCGAACCGCTCGAACCCCAGGTGCGCGAGGGCGACTTCGACCTGGTGGTCGCGGTGAACACCGCGCACAACGCCACCGACGTGCCCGACCTGCTCCGCCAGGTGACCGGGCTGCTGCGCGCCGACGGCGCGCTGCTGCTGGTGGAGACCTGCCACGAGCACCACCAGTCGCTGGCGTCGATGCCGTTCCTGCTCTCCCCGCGCCCCGGCGGCCGGCCGGTCGTGCGCACCGACCTGCGCGCGGGGACCACCCGCACCTACCTCACCGGTCCGGAGTGGGCGTCCGCCGCCAAGGGCGCCGGGCTGGAGCAGGTCGTGGACCTGCCGCCGCCGGACCACCCGCTCGCCGCGTTCTCCCAGCGGCTGGCGGTCTTCACCCCTTCGAGCAAGAGGAGCCGAACCCCGTGACCACCTCCGCCACCGAGGCAGCCCCCGCGGCAGCGCCCGATGCCGAGGACCCCACGCCGGTCCTGTCGGGCATCTGGGCGGACCTGCTCGACCTGGGCGACCGGCCGGTCGATCCCGCCACCACCTTCCTGCGCCTGGGCGGCGACTCGGTGCTCGCCGTGCGCATGGCGGCGCTGATCCGCAAGCGCCTGGGCGTGGTGCTGGCGCTGTCCGACGTGGGCGTGGAGTCGACGATCGGGCAGTTGTCGGACCTGGTGCGCCGCCGGTCGGCTGCGGGGTCGACGGCCCGCGCGCTGCCGGTCGAGCTGCGCCGACGGGCCGACCCGGAGGCGCCGTTCCCGCTGCTGCCGCTCCAGCAGGGCTACTTCGTGGGCCAGCAGGACGGGTGGGAGCTGTCCTACGACTCCGCGCACTTCTACGGCGACGTCGGCCTGACCGACGTCGACGGCGACGAGGCGGAGGACGCGCTCAACGACGCGCTGCGCCGGCTGGCCGAGCACCAGCCGATGCTGCGGGCCCGGGTCACCGCCGAGGGCGACCAGCACGTGCTGCCGCTCGACGCGCCCGGCGCGGTGCCCGTGCCCACCGTGTACGACCTGCGGGACGCCGACGCGGGCACCGCCGGCGAAACCCTGGAGCGGGTGCGGGCGGAGATGAGCGCCACCGGCCCCGACCCCACGCGCGGTCCCGGCCTGGACATCCGGTTGAGCCTGCTGCCCGACGGCGCGGCCCGCCTGCACACCAGCATGAGCCTGCTGGTGTTCGACGGCTGGTCGGCCACGCTGCTCAACCGCGAGCTGCTGGCGCTGAGCGCCGACTGGAACGCGGTGCTGGCGCCGCTGGACATGGACTTCGGCGACTACGTGGCCTCCGTCGCGGGCCTCCCCGGCACCGAGGCGTGGGACGCGGACCGCGCGTGGTGGTGGGAGCGGCTGGACGCGCTGCCCGAACCGCCCGCGCTGCCCCTGGTGCGCGACCCGCGCGAGGTGCGGGCCACGACCATGGGCACGCGGGAGACCAGGCTCGCCGCGGACCGGTGGGCGACGTTGCGCGACCGGTGCGCCGCGCACGACGTGACGCCGTCCACCGCGATGTTCACCGCGTTCGCCGTCGTGCTCGCGCGGTGGACCGGGCACCGGCGGATGCTGCTGAACTCGTTGCAGCTCAACCGGTTGCCGGTGCACCCGGACGTGCACCGGGTGGTGGGCGCGTGCGCGTCGACGATGCTGCTGCCCGCAGAGCTGGCCGAGGGCGCGACGTTCGCCGAGCTGGCCGCGACGGCGCAGCGGAGGTTCGGCGAGCACGCGGCGCACAACCTGATCACCGGTGTCGAGGTGTCGCGCGAGCTGGGCCGCAGGCGCGGCACGCACCGACCGGTGGCGCCGGTGGTGTTCCAGAGCACCCTGGGCATGGACGCGGCGGTCGGCGCGGCGCACCCGGAGTCGGCGGGCCCGCTGGGCGAGGTGGACTTCGGCGACTTCCACCACCAGCTGCGCACCCCGCAGGTGGCGCTGGAGGTGCGCTTCTACGAGCTGCGCTCGGAGATGGCGATCGTGTTCTCCCTCGTGGACGAGCTGTTCGAGGCCGAGCAGGTGGAGGCGGCGTTCACCGACCTGGTCGAGCTGATCGGGACCCTGGCCGACGGCGAGGGCTGGGACCGCGTGGTCGAGCTGCCCGCCGCCGCCGAGTCGACCGGCGACGGGCTGCTGCTGGGCCGCTACGGCGACGGTGACGCCGTCGTGGCCGAGGGGCCGCTGTCCACGCCGCTGGAGGAGGCCGTCGCCGAGCTGTGGGAGGAACTGCTCGACGTGCCGGTGCTGGACCGCTCGGCGAACTTCTTCGCGCTGGGCGGCGACTCGCTGCTGGCGGTGCGGGCGCTGGCGCGCCTGACCAAGCGGCTCGGTGGTGGTGTCGCGGTGCGGGACTTCCTGGAGTCGCCCACGGTGGCCGGGGTGGCCGCCGCGTTCGCCGCACGGGGTGCGTCGTCGTGACCGGCCTGATCGGGGTGCTCGGCGGATCGGGCGCGGTCGGCCGCGTCGTGGTCGACCGCCTGGCGGCCGCGGGTCACCCGGTGCGGGTGGGCGGGCGCGACCTGGCGCGGGCGGAGGCGGTGCGGGGCGCGTCGGAGGCCGTGGCGGTGGACCTGGACGACGCCGACGCCCTCGCCGCGTTCTGCGCCGGGTGCGCCGTGGTGGTCAACTGCGCCGGTCCGTCCTACCGGGTGCTGGACGTGGTCGCGCGGGTCGCGCTGGCCGCCGGGGCCGGGTACGTCGACGCCGCGGGGGACGCGGTGGCGCTGGAGGCGCTGACCGCCGGCGCGCCCGACGCGCTGGGGCGGCTGCCCGCGGTGTTCTCCGCCGGGCTGATGCCGGGGCTGTCGGGGCTGTTGCCCCGGTTGCTCGCCGAGGCGGGCCCGATCGGCAGGCTGGACGTCTACGTCGGCGGCTCGGTCGGGATCGGCCGCCTGTCGGCGGTGGACGCGCTGCTGACCAGGGGGCCGCGCTTCGGCCACGCGCTGGCGGCGTGGCGGGAGGGCCGGGTGGTCGAGCACGCCCTGGCCCCGCTGCGCGGGGTGACCCTGCCCGGCTTCCGGGGTCGGGTGCACGCCTGGCCGTTCCTGTCCGCGGAGATGGTCGCCCTCGCCGGCGCGCTGGGCGTGGCCGAACTGCGCAACTACACCGTCTACGCCACGGAGAACCTCCCGGAGGTGCTGGCGACGGCGTGGGCCGACGACGGACCGCTGGACGCCCACGTGGACGCCGTGGTGGAGGCGGCGCGGCGCGACGTGGAGGAGTGCGGGCGGCACTACGCGCTGCTGGCCCACGCCCGCCCACCCGCGGGGTCGGGAGCCGGCAGCCGCCGGGTCCTGCTGCGCACCCCCGACTCCTACGAGCTCAGCGGCGTGGTCGCGGCACTGGTCGCCGCGGACGTGCTGGAAGGCCGGGTGCCCGCCGGGGCGCACCACGCCGCCGACGTGCTCGACCCCCGGCGCACCGCCGCCGCGCTCGCGGCGGACGACCTGGTGACCGCACTGGAACTACCGAAGGACAGCTGACGCGATGACCACCGAGACCACGACCACCCACGACTCCGGGGCCGACAACTCCGGGGCGGACGGCTACGCCGTCAACGCCCAGTACTACGACCTGATCTTCCCGGGGGCGCAGCGCGACGCGATGCGGGCGGCGCTCACCGCCTTGCTGGCCGGCGCGGGGCGGGTGGTGGAGATCGGCGCGGGCACCGGCCAGTTCACCGAGACCCTGCTGGCGAACCTGCCCGAGGGCGGCGAGGTGTTCGCCGTCGAACCGGCGGCGGTCATGCGCGCCGCGCTGATCACCCGCCTGGCGGCGCTGGAGGACCCGCCGGTGACCGTGCTGCCCGAGGACGCGCTGACCGCCGAGGTCGACGGACCGGTGGACGCGGTCGTGCTGCTGCACGTGCTCACGCACTTCTCCCCCGCCGACCGCAAGGCGCTGTGGGCGCGCTGGGTGCCCCGCCTCGCCCCCGGCGGTGTGGTCGTGGTGGACGTGCAGATGCCGCAGGCGCCGGTGGCGGTGCCGCCGACCCCCGTGCCCGGCCGCACCCTGGGCCGTCGCCGCTACGACACGGTCAGCGAGGCGGTCGTGGACGGCGACGGCCTGGTGTGGACGATGACCTACCGGGTGCACGAGGGCGATCGGCTGGTGTCGGAGGAGTCGGTGTCGTTCCCGTCGTTCATCGCCTCCGACGAGGTGCTGCACGCCGAGCTGCGCGAGGCCGGGTGCGAGCCGGTGGCCGACCCGCCGGCCGGTGTGCTGGCCTGGCGGGTGCGCTAGAGGTCGGCGCTAGAGGTCGGCGAGGACCTCGGCGGCGACGCGGTCCGGCTGCGCGGCCGGGTAGAAGTGGTCACCCGGGAACACGCGCAGCCGGAACCCCGCGGTGGTCAGCGCGGCCCAGCGGGCCGCGTGCTCGGGGGTGAGGTCGGGGTCGCGGTCGCCGACGAAGGCCGAGACGGGCACCGGCAGCGGCGTGGTGCTCCAGCCGGTGTGCGTCTCGACCAGCCGGTAGTCCTCGCGGACGCACTCGGCGACCAGGGCGCTCAGGTCGGGGTCGGCCAGCACGGCGGGGTCGACGCCGCCCAGCCGGCGCAGTTCGGCCAGCAGGCCCGCGTCGCCGAGCCGGTGCACGTCGCCGCCGCGCTCGTCCTGGGGCGCCTCGCGGCCGGACACGACCAGCCGCACCGGCAGCGGTCTGCCCACCGCGCGCAGCCGCTGCACCACCTCGTGGGCGACCGCGGCGCCCAGGCTGTGCCCGAACAGGACGAACGGCAGCTCCGGCAGTGGGCGCAGGGCGGCCACGACGCGGGCGACGACCTCGCCGAGGTCGCGCGGCGGCGGTTCGCCCCAGCGGTCCTCGCGGCCCGGGTAGCGCACCGCGAGCAGTTCGACGTCCCGCGGGACGTGTTCGGCCCAGGGCGTGAACACCGACGGGCCGGCCCCGCCGTGCGGCAGGCACACCAGGCGCAGGCGGGATGCGGCCGGAGTGCTCAACCGGCGCAGCCACGGACCCATATCATCGAACATGATTATCGTTTTACCAGAGAGGGGAACCCCGATGTACGACGTGGTGGTGGTCGGCGGTGGACCGGCCGGTCTGAGCGCGGCGCTGGTGTTCGGCAGGCAGCGCCGCTCGGTGCTGGTGGTGGACGGCGGCGAGCCGCGCAACTCGCCGGCCTCCGAGATGCACATGTACCTCAGCCGCGACGGTTTCCCGCCGCAGCAGCTGCTCGCCCTGGGCCGTGAGGAGCTGGCCGCCTACCCGGGCGTGGAGGTGCGCACCGGCCTGGTGGTGGCCGCGCGGGGCGCCAAGGACGACTTCGAGCTGGAACTGGCCGACGGCGCGGTGGTGCGCGCCCGGCGGGTCGTGCTGGCCACGGGCCAGGTCGACGAGCCCTACGACATCCCCGGCCTGGCCGAGCGGTTCGGCCGCAGCGTGTTCCACTGCCCGTTCTGCCACGGCTGGGAAGCCGGCGACAAGACCCTGGCCGTGGTTACCCGCGAGCCGGTGGAGGCCATGCTCGCGCTGTACCTGGGCGACCGGTTCAGCCAGGACGTGGTGCTGTGCACCGACGGGCCGATCGAGCTGCCCGAGCCGGTCGCCGCCGCCGTGGCCGCCCGCGCGCTGCCGATCGTCGACGAGAAGATCGTCGGGATCACCGGCGACGCGGACGACCTGACCATCCACTTCGCCGACGGCAGCACCCTGCGGCGGGAGGCGGTCTTCCACCGCGCGCCGACCCGCCAGCACTCCGGGCTGGCCGAGCAGCTGGGCTGCGAGGTGCTGCCCGACGGCACGATCAAGGTCGACGAGATCGGGCAGACGACCACGCCGGGCGTGTCCGCGGCGGGCGACATGGCCAAGCTGCCCGGGATGCCCGACGCCACCACCCTGGTCGTGCTGGGCGCCGCCGACGGCGTGCGGGCGGCGGTGTGGATGGAGGGCGACCTGTTCCGCTCCGGGCTCGGCGTGTTCCCCTCCTGATCCGCGCGGCGGTCCGCCCGCTCACGACGACGGGCGGACCGCCGCGAACACCTGCACCCCGATCGGCCGCAGGGCGTGGCCCGGCGGGGGCAGGCAGCCCACCGGCTCGAACCCGGCGACCAGCAGCTCGGTCGTCCACTCGGCCTCGGTGGGGAAGATGCGGCCGGTGCCCGCGCGGAAGTCCCCGGAACCCGCCGGTTCGCGGCCCGCGCGGGCCGACATCAGGAACTGCATCGAGGTCAGCAGCTGGCGGATCTCGCGGGTGGTGTCGACGAACACCAGCAGCCCGCCGGGGACGAGCAGGTCGCGCAGTCCGCGCAGGGTCGCGCCCAGGTCGCGCGCGTTGTGCAGGACGTTCGCCCCCAGCACGACGTCCAGCTCCCCCGCGCCGACGCCCTGGCCGGCCGGGTCGCCGTCGATGTCGAAGGTGCCGAACCGCAGCCCGTCGACCCCGGCGAAGCGCTCCTCCGCGTCGAGCAGGAAGAACCGCGAGACGTCGGTGAACAGGTAGTCCAGCGGCACGTCGGCGAGCGCCGCCAGCACGTCGGCGGTCGTGCCGCCCACGCCCGCACCGACCTCCAGCACGCGCAACGGCCTTCCGGCGGGCCGGGTGCCGGCGTGGGCGCGCACCAGGTGCGCGACGGCGGCGTTGGCGTAGCGGTTGACCGGGTTGTCGCGGTAGGCGCCCTCGGCGGTGCCGGTCTCGCCGTCGGCGAACAGCAGCGACTGCAGCGCCACCTCGTCGCGCAGCAGTTCGGGCAGGTACCGGGTGGCGCTCTGGAAGAACCGGGTCAGCTCGGGCGGGTAGCCCATGCCGCGGCGGGCGCGGTCGATGTCGCGGACGGCCTCCTCCAGCTCGGCGCGGGACACCGCGAGCACGTCCCGGTAGGTGCGCCCGTCGTGGGCGATCATGCCCTCCTCGACCAGCGCGGCCAGCCAGCGCCGCACGATCCAGCGGTGCCGCGGCGCGGCCCGCAGCGCGTCGGCGACCTCCTCGGCGGTCCCCTCCGCGCCGGCCTGCCCGAGGGTGGCGGCCATGGCCAGCAGGGCGACCCGGTCCAGGTCGCGCAGGAAGGCGGGCAGGCGCCGGGCGTCCTCGGCGTCGATCGCCGCGTCGGCGGCGCGGGCGGCGTCGGCGAGCGGGTCGGCGTCGACGGTGACCACCGGCGCGGGCAGGCCGTTGCGGCGCGCGGCGACCCGCGCGACCTCGCCGAGGCGGCGCACCAGGAACGCGGTGAACGGCTCGTGCGCCCGTGCGGGCCCGGCCGCCACCAGCGCCGCGGGCGCGGCCGCCGCCGAGGCGGGCGCGACCACCTCCAGCAGCGCGGGGTCGCGCACGTCGAGCAGGACCGCGGCGTCGCGGCCGACGAGCGCGTCGCCCAGTTCACGGGCCGTGACCCCGCCGGGCTCGGGTGACAGGAGCCGGTTGGGGATGCCCGTCACGCGCACCGGCCGGCCCGCGTCGACCGCCCCCACCAGGTCCGCCGTGCCCGACCACGGCACGTCCGCCGGGCGGACGGTGGTGGAGGTGTCGACGCGCAGCACCGCGTCGAACCGGTAACGGGTCAGCTCCGTGTCGGCGCGCAGCGCCTTGGGGTGCACGCTGACGCGCACCGGCCGCCCGGCGCCGGCGGCGGCCGCGGCGAGGGTGGCCGGGTCGAAGTTCAGCTCGTCGTCGCGCTCGGCGCGGCTCCTGGCGCGCTCGTCCAGGGTCGACGGGTCGGGGTCGGCCGCCGCCTCGACGCGCCGGCAGTGGGCCTCCAGCAGGCCGGCGTGCCGCACGTCGCCGATGACCAGGCTCCCGCCGGGGGCCAGCAGCCGCAGCGCGTCCACGACCACCGCGGCCAGGTACTCGACGTGGGGGAAGTGCTGGGTGACGGAGTTGACCAGCACGCAGTCCGGGCCCTCGGCGGGGAAGCCGGCGCGGGCGAGGGCGGCGAGGACACCCGGTGAGGCGACCTCGTGCGCGGCGGCGCGGACGTAGGCGCAGGAGGGATCGGCCTCGGCGGCCAGGCGGTCCACGGCCGACTGCGCCACGTCGGTGCCCACGTAGCCCGCCAGGTGCGGGCGCAGCCGGTGCGCCAGCAGGCCGGTGCCGCAGCCCAGCTCCAGCACCCACCGCGGTCGGGCGGCCAGCACCAGGTCGACCGTGCGCTCCACCCAGTCGGTCATGTGCTCCACCGGGAACGGCTCCCCCGTCTCGGAGGACCGCCACCCGGAGAAGTCCGGTTCGCCGACCGGGCGGGCCGCGCCCGTCGAGTAGGTGAAGTCGTAGACCTCGCCCCAGTGCTCCAGGTGCTCCAGGACCAGCGGCCCGGGCGTCGGGCGCATCGCGGTGGCCGCGCGGGTGGGCCTGATCCGCACGCGCGGGCCGTCCTGGACGGCGGAGGCGATCCAGGGGTGGTCGGCCAGCAGCGCGATCAGCTCGGCGGTCTGCTCAGGGGACACGGGACTGGCTCCGTTCGCGTGGTGGGCGGGGTGGTCGGTGGTGAGGCGTCCCGCGGACAACCGCAGGACGCGGTCGGCGCGGGCGGCCACCGCGGGGTCGTGGGTGGCGACGAGCACGGCCAGGCCGCGGTCGCGCAGGTCGTCGAGCAGGTCGAGCACGGTGGCGGCGGTGGCGCGGTCGAGGGCGGCGGTGGGTTCGTCGGCCAGCAGCACGGCGGGTTCGGCCGCCAGCGCCCGGGCCAGGGCGACGCGTTGCCGCTGACCGCCGGAGAGCCGCCCGGGGCGGCGGTGGGCGGTGTCGGCGGCCAGCCCGACGACGGTCAGCAGGTCCGGCACCCGCGACCGGGCGGCCTTCCGCGTGGCGTCGCCGAGGACGCGCAGCGGTCGGGTGATCGCGGTGCCGGCGGTGTGGGCGGGGTTGAGGGCGTCGGCCGGGTCCTGGGCCAGCAGTTGCACGGCCCGCAGCGCGGCGCGGTCGCGGTCGGCCACGGCGGGCGGCAGGACCACCCGCCCGCGGTGGACCTCCCCGGTGTCGGCGGGGACGAGGCCGGCCAGGGCGCGCAGCAGGGTCGACTTGCCGCTGCCGGACTCGCCGAGGACCGCGACCACCTCCCCCGCCGCGACGTCCAGGGTGAGGCCGCGCAGCACGGTGGAGCCACCCCGCCGCACGGTCAGCCGGTCGACCGAGAGCGCGGTCGGTCCCGGCGGTCGGGGCTCGCGGGCCTCGACGTGCGCGGCGGCCACGACCCCGACGGCGAGCACGCGGTCCGCGACGCGCGCCAGGAACGCCTCGTCGTGCGAGACGAGCAGGGTCGCCCGGGACGGGTCGCCGCGGCGGGCCAGGACCGCGCGGGCCACGAGGTCGACGGCTTCCGGGTGCAGGCCGGCGGTGGGTTCGTCCAGCACGAGGACGGCCGGTGCGCCGGCGAGCGCGCGGGCCAGGGCCACCCGGCGCGCCTGTCCGCCGGACAGGGTGCGCGGCAGCCGGTCGCGGAACCCCGCCGGGTCCAGACCCAGGTCGGCGAGCACCGCGAGCCCGGCGGGTCCCAGGGCGCGGCCGACGGTGTGGCGCGGGTCCAGGGTGCCCGCCGGGTCCTGGTCGAGCACCCCGACGTGCTCGCGCCGCCAGCGGCGGGCCGCGCGGCCGGGCCGGACGGGCCGGCCCTGCCAGCGGGTGGTCCCGGCGACCTTCACCGCGTCGCCGCCGAGGGTGTCCAGCAGCCCGCGGACCGCGGTGGTCTTGCCCGCGCCGGACGGCCCGGCGAGGCCGACGACCTCGCCGGGCGCGACCAGCGCGGAGAAGTCGTCGAGCAGCACGCGCCCCCGGCCGTCCACGACGGACAGCCCGTCGACCGACAGCCCTCGCGCGGGCGTCACCCCGGTCGGGTCCTCCGCCGCCGCCCGACGCGGGGTGCGCGGCCGGGGAACCGCGCCGTGCCCGGCGAGGGCGACCGCGAGCGACAGCGCGGTCAGCGCCGCGGCGGGTCCCAGCACACCGGCCGGGTTCAGCGCGGCCCCCGGCAGGTTCTCCCGCAGCATCAGCCCCCAGTCCGGTGCGGGTGGCCGGGCGCCGAACCCGAGCACCGCCAGCGCGGAGGCCAGTTGCAGGGCCACCACGAACCGCAGCGCGGCGTCGGCGACGGCGTAGCGGGCGATGGAGGGCAGCACCTCGCGGCACAGCACGGACGCGGTGGGCTCGCCGCGCCCGAGGGCCGCTTCGACGTACCCGGTCGCGCGGGCCCGCCGGGTGAGGTCGCCGACCAGCCGCGCCGTCAGCGGCGCGCCGCCGCACACCGTGCCGGCGACCACGGCCGCCCAGCCGGGCAGGGTGACCGCGAACAGCAGCGCCAGCACCAGGAACGGCACGGCCATCAGCACGTCGGCGAGCAGCGCGCCGCCGCGCCCGGTCCAGCCGGCCACCAGGCCCCAGGCCAGGCCGACCGCGCTCGCGCACGCGGCGGCCAGGAGCGCGACGAGGAGCAGGTCGGCGCCGCCCGCCAGGACGCGCGAGAGGACGTCGCGGCCCAGGGCGTCGGTGCCCAGCAGCGCGTCACCGCCCGGAGGCGACCAGGCCGGTCCGATCGCGGCGGTCGGGTCGTGCGGGGTCCACAGCGCACCGAGCACCACGACGACGAGGACGCAGAGCAGCGCGACCCGCGTCACCGCGTGCTCCCCGATCGCGTGCTGCCCGGCGGGGTGCCGGCCGGCAGGTCCGCCGCGGTCGAGGTGACCACCACGACCACCGCCGACAGCAGCGCGATCGCCTGCACCACGGGCACGTCCCCGGTGGAGACCGCGCCGACGAGCAGCTCGCCCAGCCCCGCGTAGCCGAACACGGTCTCCACGAGGGCGCTGGAGGCGGTCATGCCCGCCACGACCAGGCCGGCCACCCGCAGCAGCGGCGCTGCCAGACCGGGGACGACGTGGCGGAGCAGCACCACGGGCTCGGGCAGGCCGCGCACCCGCGCCGCGCGCACGTGCGGCAGCGCCAGCGCGTCGGCGACCGCGCCGCCGAGCAGGCCCGCGCCGAAGGCGGCGGCCGGGACGCCGAGGGCGAGCGCGGGCAGCACCAGCGCCTCCGGCCGGTCCCACACCGAGCCCGAGACCGGCACGAACGACACCGCCGGGAACCACCCCAGCACCCCGGCGAACACCGCCACCAGGCCGGTGGCGACGACCACCTGCGGCACGGCCGCCACCGCCACCAGCGGCGGGGCGGCCGTGCGCGGTCGCCTGCCCGCCGCCCAGCCGCCCGCGAGCAGCAGCGGCAGCGCCACCAGGGCGGCGGTGGCCACCAGGGCGAGCGTGGCGGGCAGGCGGGCGGCGAGCAGGTCGGTCACCGGGCGGCCGGACACCAGCGAGACCCCGGGGTCACCGCGCAGCAGGTCGCCCGCCCACCCGGCGAACCGCGTCCACGGCGGGCGGTCGAGGCCCAGCTCGGCGCGCAGCGCGGTGACGTCGCCCCGACCGCCGGTGCGCGCCCGTGCCGGGTCCGCGGGCAGCGCGGCGGTGGCCAGGAACACCAGCACCGACACGGCGGTCAGCACCAGCGCCGCGCGGCCGAGCGCGCGGGCGGTCCCGAGGAGCACGGGCATCAGCGGGTGAGGCGGGTGCGTTCGATGAAGCTGCTCTCGAAGCCGGGGCCGGTGGGCAGGCCCTCCACGCCCGCGCGGACCAGGTCCAGGCCGTCGCCCGCGCCCCAGACGACGTAGCCGCCTTCGTCGCGCAGCGCGGTCTGCAGCTGCCCGAGCCGCTTCGTGCGCTCGGCGGGGTCGGCGGTGGCCAGGGCGGCGTCGAAGCCGGCGTCCCACTCGGGGCGCTTCCAGCCGGTCTCGTTGGTGGGCGCGTCCGACAGCAGCGACACCCGCGCCACGTCCAGGAACGGGATGCCGCCGAAGAAGCCGACGTAGAAGGGCTGCCGGCCCCACACCTCGGTCCAGTAGGTGTCCGGCGGGGCGGTCTCGACCTCGGCGGTGACGCCGATCTCGCGCAGCTGCTCGGCGAACAGCAGCGCGGCGGTGTCCATGCCCGGGTAGGAGGTGGTGGTGTGCAGGGTGAGGTTCAGGCCGCCGGCGTGACCGGCCTGGGCGAGCAGGTCGCGCGCCCTGGTCACGTCGCGGGTGCGGGCGGGCAGGTCGGGGCTGATCGGGTCGGCCGGGGTGATCAGGTCGCCGCCGGCCTTGCCGTAGCCGAGGAACACCTTGTCCACCAGGGCGTCGCGGTCGGCGGCGAGCTTGATCGCCTCGCGCACCCGGACGTCGTCGAACGGCGCTTGGTCCAGGCGCATGACGAACGGGTAGAGGGTGATCGCCTCGCGGTGCACGACCGCGTAGTCGGCGTTGCCCTTCACCTGCTCGGCGGTGGCCGGGTTGACGCCGATCGCCACGTCGGCCTGCCCGGTGAGCACGGCCTGGGCGCGGGCCTGCGGGTCGATCACGGCGCGCACCTCGACGCGGCGCAGCGCGGGGGCGGGACCCCACCACCCGTCGTTGCGCTCCAGCACCGCGGCCTCCGGGGTGCCCTCGACCTGCGTGAACGGGCCGGAGCCGGGGACGGGCCGGGTGAAGTCGGTGGTGCCGTCGGGTACCACGAAGGTCACCGACTCCAGGGCGCGGGGCACCTCGGCGTAGGGCTTGGTGGTGACCAGTTCGACGGTGGAGTCGTCGACGACCCTCGACGCGTCGAGGTCGAACATCGTCATGCGGCCGAAGTTCTCGGCGGACTTGCCGTGGATGCGGCGCAGCGAGAACAGCACGTCGGCGGCGGTGACGGGCTTGCCGCCGGTGAACGTCGCGCCGGGGCGGAGCGTGACCGTCCACCGGGTCAGCGCCGCGTCGGGGGTGATGGACTCGGCCAGCCGCAGCTCGGTCCCGCCGTCCGCGCCCGGCTTGGCCAGCACGTCGTAGACCAGGGCGAAGCGCGCCAGGTCGGACTGGTTGAGGATGCCGCCGTGGGGGTCGTTGGTGGCCGAGGCGGCGGCGCCGACGGTGACGTAGCGCAGGGTGTCGGGGACGGCGGCGGGCGCGCCCCGGTCGTCCGCCGAGCCGCACCCGGCGGCGAGCGCGGTGGCGGTGGCGAGCGCGAGGGCGGTTCTGGACACCTGGCGGAGGCGGTGTCGGCTCATCGGTGGTGCCTTTCGGGGGTTGATCACAGGAAGGGCTTGAGGGCGGCGTCGAGCGCCCGGGCGACGGTGGCCGCGGCGGGTGGCCGCATGAGCGAGTAGTGGTCGGCGTCGAGGCCGGTGACGTCGAGCGGCCCGGCGAGGTGCGCCGACCAGCCGAGGTCGGTCAGGTCGGGCGGGGTGTCGTCGACGCCCATGCCGATGCCGCTGTTGCGCGGGGCCCGGTGGTCGGCGCGCAGCAGGACGGTGCGCGTGGTGGGGTCGGTGTGCGGGCGCGGGGTGTGGGCGGCGAGTCCGGCGAGGTGGCGGGCGAAGACGGCGACCCGGTCGCGCAGGTCCTCCCGGGCGCCCAGGAGCCGGTGGGCGCGCAGCCGGTCGGTGGCCGCCTGCCGGCGGCGCTCCGGGGGCAGGGCGAGGAACGCGGACCGGTCGTCGCCGCCGAGGCCGAGGTCCACGTCGAGGTAGGCCTCCAGCGCGCCGAGGTGGCGGGCCAGCACCTCGCCCTCGACGTCGCCGGTCACGGGGGTGATGTAGGTGGGGTCGTTGGAGTCCAGCATCACCAGCAGCGCCACGTGCTCGCCCTGCTCGTGCAGCACGCGGGCGACCTCGTGGCCGAGGCTGCCGCCCATGGACCAGCCACCGAGCAGGTAGGGCCCGGTGGGTTGGACGCGGCGCAGCACCCCGGCGTAGCGGCGGGCCAGCGCGGTGAGGTCGGTGGGCGCGGTGTGCCCGGCCAGGCCGGGGTCGGTGATGCCGACGACCGTGAGCCGCTCGTCGAGGTCCCGGGACAGCCCCCCGTAGCAGAGCACGTCCCCGCCGGAGGGGTGCAGCAGGAACAGGGTGCGGTCGCCGGTGCCCTCGCGCAGGGTGATGGCGACGTCCTCGACGGGCCAGGCGCCCCACGCGGCCGGGTCGGTCAGCTCGCGCAGGCGCGCGGTGTAGCGGGCGAAGACCCGGTCGACCTCCTCGGGCGGCAGCACCGGTTCCAGGGCGTCCCACTGCACGAGCAGTTCGCCGCGCTGTTCGAGCACCTGGTGGTCGAGCCACGTCTGCGGGGTCTGGCTCAGCGCGCCGACCTGCTCGCCCGCCCACTGGAGGTCGCGGTCGCCGCCGATGACGTCGGCCAGGCCGATGGCGCTGGTGAACACCACCGGCACGGAGGTGACCTCGCCGGTGCGGGTGGCGCGTTCGGCCAGCACCTCCAGGGCGGAGAACTCGCGGTGGTCCAGGTCGGTGAACAGCGCGGCCTGGGTGCGGCGGGCGTGCTCGGCGAAGTCGGGCGCGGCGGCGCGGTCGGTCTCGTGCAGCAGCAGCGAGGTGAAGTCGCCGACCACGGAGTCCACGGCCGGGTGGATCGCGGGCCGGTCGAACAGGGTGAGCGTGACCGCGAACCGGTCCTGGCCGGTCCAGTCGCCCAGGGCGTCGGTGTAGGCGGCCAGCAGCGCCGCCGTGGGGGTGACGCCGTGCTCGGCCGCGGCGGCCTGGAAGGCCGCCCACCGGTCGCGGTCCAGGCGCACGGCCCGGCGGGTGAAGCGCGCGCTCCCGACGGTGGTGTCCACCGGCAGCGCGGGTGCTGCGGGGAGGTCGTCCAGGCGGGCGCGCCAGTGCTCGGCGGCGCGCTGCCACCCGGGGGTGCCGCGTCGGGCGTCGAGCGCGGCGACGCAGTCGGCGAAGGTGGTGCCCACCTCGGGCAGGTCGGTGTCGGGGTGTTCGTAGAAGTGCTGGAGCTCGCGGTCGATGATCCAGTAGCTGGCGGCGTCGCAGATCAGCACGTCGACGCCGAGGAACAGCCTGGTGCGCCCGCCGGGCAGCCGGGCCGCGCGCACCTGGACCAGGGGCCAGCGGTCGGACGGTCCGGGCCGGCGGAACACCTGGTCGCGCAGCCGTGCCAGGCGCTGTTCCCGCTTGTCGTCGTCGGCGGTGGCGAGGTCGATCGTGCGGATGCGGTAGTGCGGGACGTGATCGAGGACCTGCATCCGGCCCTGGCGGGTGGCGATGGCCCGCAGCAGCGGGTGCCGGGCGATGACCCGGTTCCACGCCCGCTCGTAGCGGTCGAGGTCCAGGTCGGGGCAGTCGTACTCCAGCGCGAAGTGGCAGGCGGTGCCGCCGAGGGCGTACCCGCCGTCGCGGCCGACCCAGTAGGCGTGCTGCACGCGGGTCATGGGGAAGGTGCCGTCGGCGTCGGTGCCGCTGCCCGGCACGACCGCCGCGGGTGCGGCCGGGGACGTGGTGCCGGCGTGGGCGGCGATGTGCGCGGCCAGGCCGCCCACGGTCGGGTTGGCCAGCAGGTCCCGCAGGCCGAGGCGGGTGCCGTAGCGCTCGCCGAGGGCGGCGAGCATCCGGGTCGCCACCAGCGAGTGGCCGCCCAGGGCGAAGAAGTCGGCCTCCGCGGACCCGACGCGGACGCCGAACAGCTCCGACCACGTCCCGGCGACGACCGATTCCACCGGTCCCAGGTCGGTGTCGGTCCCGGCGGGCTCGACGGCGACGGCGGTGGCGGCTCGGCGGACCCGGTCGCGCAGGTCGGTGGTGGACACCGCGACGACGGGTGGCGCGTGCCCGGTGCGGCAGGCGGTGAGCACCGCGTCGAGCGCGGCCATGCCGGTGGCGGCGTCCAGGGCGAAGTCGAGGTTGACCTCGCGCTCGGTGCCCAGCGGCCCGACCTTCCAGGCGTCCCAGACCACGCTGGTCCAGCGGGGTTCGCGGTCGGTGCGGCCTTCGGCGAGGGCGTCGAGGAAGGCGTTGCCCGCCGAGTAGGGACCGGTGCCGATCCCGCCGACCAGGGTGCCGGCGGAGGACATCAGCAGCACGGTGCGCGGGCGGGCGTCGGCGGGCAGCGCGTCGATCGCGGCGCGCAGCGCGAGCGCGCCCGCGGCCTTGGCGTGCAGGTGGCCGTCCACCTGCTCCGGACCGACGGACCGCATGGGCCGCAGGTCGGCCGTGGCCACGACGCCCGCCGCGTGCACGACCAGGTCCGGGCGCAGCTCGTCCAGCAGTGCCCGGGTGCTCTGCTCGTCGGCGGCGTCGGCCACCCGGACGCTCACGTCGTGCCCGCGCTCCACCAGCGTCCGCACGGCGGCCGCGCGCTCCGGGTCGTCGCCGGAGCGGGAGGTGAGCACGACCCGCGTGCCGTGGCGGGCCAGGTGCTGGGCCATGGTGAGGCCGACGTCGCCGAGGCCGCCCAGGACGAGCGCGGTGCCTCCGGTCGGCGGTTCGGGGGTCACCGGCCAGGGTGCGAGGGTGCGCAGGAACCGCGTGCCGTCCCGCAGGGCCACCTCGGCGCCGGGTCGGGTGCCCGGGTCGAGCAGGTCGGCCAGTTCCGCGACGAGGGCGTCGGCGGTGGAGCCGGTGTCGGGCACGTCGACGGTGCGCCAGGCGAGACCGGGGCTCTCCTGGGCGATCACCCGGGGCAGGGCGCGGGCGGTGGCGGTGCCGGGTGCGGGCCGGTCGCCCGGGACGACGCGGCAGGCGCCGGTGGTGACCTGGAACAGGAAGTCGGGGCGCGGGTCGAGCGCGGCGAGCGCCGCGTGGTCGAGGATGGTGGTGCGCGCCTCGGCGGGCGTCTCCCCCTCGCCGACCACGACGAGCACACCGCGCACGGGCCGCCCGGCCGCGTCGGCGACCACCTCGGCGCCGGCGCGCGCGAGGGCTTCGGCCAGTGGCGCGGCGTCGGTGCCGGTGACGAGCCACCGGCCGTCCACGCGGGCCGGTGGCAGCGGCGGCTGCTGGTGCCAGACCGGGACCTGGAGCAGTTCGGTCGCGGTCTCCTCGCGCGGTGCCTCGCGCGGTTCGACCCAGAGCGCGCGCCGCCGGAAGGCGTAGCCGGGTGCGGTGACGCGGCGGCGCCCGGGTCGGTGCAGGGCGGTGAGGTCGACGCCGGCGCCGTGGGCCCACAGCTCGCCCAGTGCGGCGCGGCAGGCGGCCAGGTCGGCGCCCGTGCCGTCGGTGTCGAAGGTGGTCAGCGTGGCGGCCAGGTGGGCTGCGCCGTGCCGGCGGGCGAGTGCGGCCAGTGCCGCGCCGGGGCCGACCTGCACCAGCACCGTGCGGCGGGGTTCGGCCAGGGCGGTGGCGAGCGCGGCGGAGAACCGCACCGGCTCGCGCAGCTGGCGCACCCAGTGCCCGGGGTCGGCGAACTCCGGTCCGACCGCGGCCGCGGTGAGGGAGCTGACGACGGGCAGTTCGGGCTTGCCGGCCCGCAGTGACCGCACGGCGTCCCGCATGGGGCCGAGCGCGGGTTCGATGAGCCGGGAGTGGGCGGCGGAGTCGAGGGGGAGGCGGGAGACGCGGGCACCGCGCGCGGTCAGCACGGCGGCGAGGGCGTCGACGGCGTCGGCGGGACCGGACACCACGCAGGCGTCCGGGGCGTTGACCACCGCGAGGTCGACGCGGGGGTGCTCGGCGAGCAGGGCCGTCACCTCGGCCTCGCCCAGCGGGACGGCCAGCATCGTCCCGCCGCCGGCGGCGCGGGCCATGGCGGTGGAGCGGACCGCGACCAGTCGGGCGGCTTCGGGCAGGTCGAGCGCGCCGGACACCACGGCCGCGGCGTACTCGCCGAGGCTGTGGCCGAGCAGGACGTCGGGTCGGACCCCCCAGGAGGCGAGCAGGCGGGCGGTGGCCACCGAGACGGTGAACAGGGCGGGCAGTCCGGTGGCCGCGTCCTCGGCGAGCGCCTCGTCGTCGCTGAGGACGACGGAGCGCACGTCGGTGCCCAGCAGGTCGTCGAACAGCGCGGCGCACTCGTCGACGCCGCGGGCGAACACCGGTTCCCCGGTGTAGAGGTCGGCGCCCATGCCCGCGCGCTGGCTGCCCCCGCCGGGGAAGGCGAAGACGATCCTGGGCGGGGTGTCTGCGGTCGCGGGCGCGCCGAACCGGACATCGCCGTCGTCGAGCGCCACGGCGGCCACGCGGTGCGGCAGGTGGGTGCGGCCGGACTGGAGGGTGTGCGCCACGTCGGCCCACGGCTCCCCCGGCGGCACGACGGCGGCGGGCAGGGCCGCCTTCTCGTGCGCGGAGAACACGAGGACCTGCGGCCGGGGGTCGGGTTCGCCGGCGGGCCGGGTCGGTGCGGGACCGATCAGGACGTGGGCGTTGGTGCCGCCGATGCCGAAGGAGCTGACGCCCGCGTGCGGCGGGGTGTCCCACGGGCGGGTCTCGGTGACCACCTCGAACGGCGAGCCGGTCAGGCCGAGCCGGTCGTTGAGCGGGTGGGCGTGCAGGGTGGCGGGCAGGGTCCGCTCGTGGACGGCGAGCACGGCCTTGATGAACGAGGCGATCCCGGCGGCGGAGTTGGCGTGGCCGATGTTGCTCTTGACCGACCCGAGCCCGCACCAGGCCGGCCCGGTGCCGCCGAACGCCTTGCGCAGCGCGGCGACCTCGATCGGGTCGCCGATGCGGGTGCCGGTGCCGTGCGCCTCGACGTAGCCGACGTCGCGCGGGTCGATCCCGGACACCGCGAGCGCTTCGGCGACGACGCGGGCCTGGCCGCGCACCGAGGGCGCGGTGAACCCGGCCTTGTCCGCGCCGTCGTTGTTGACCGCGCTGCCGTGCAGCACCGCCAGGACGGGGTCGCCGTCGGCGAGGGCGTCGTCGAGCCTGCGCAGCACGACGGCGCCGACGCCCTGGGAGTAGACGATGCCGGTGCCCTCGGCGGAGAACGCCCGCACCCGGCCGTCGACCGAGAAGATGCCCTCGGGCACGTACCGGTAGCCGTGGCCCTGCGGGACGATCAGCGACACCCCGCCGGCGAGCGCCATGTCGCACTCCCCCGCCAGCAGCGACTGGGCGGCGACGTGCACGGCGACCAGCGACGTCGAGCAGGTGGTGTTGAGGCTGATCGCCGGGCCGGTGAGGTCGAGCCGGTAGGCGGTGTGCAGCGGCAGGTAGTCGGCCTGGGTGGACATGGCCGTCTGGAGGCTGCCGATGGGGTCGAGCCCACCGCCGGTCGGGTCCCACCGGCCGGCGAGGTTGCTGGTCAGGTAGGAGCTGTGCATGGCGCCGGCGAACACGCCGACGGAGTCCACGCCCGCGCCGCCGCCGTGCCCGGCCTGTTCCAGCGCCTGCCACGCGCACTCCAGGAACAGCCGCTGCTGCGGGTCCATCAGGGCGGCTTCGGCGTCGGTGAGGCCGAAGGGCAGCGGGTCGAACAGGTCCTGCCCCTCGATGATGCCGCCGACGGGGACGTAGTCGGGGTGGCGGCGCAGCGCGGCCGGGACGCCGCGCGCGTCGAGTTCGTCGTCGGTGAACCGGCGCAGTCCTTCGTTCCCGTCGCGCAGCAGTTCCCAGAACCTCCGCGCGTCGGGGGCGCCGGGGAAGCGGCAGGCGGCGGCGGTGACGGCGATCGGGCTCATCGGGCCACCTCGCCGGCGAGGACCCGCGCGGCACGGCGGCGGGCCGCCGCGTCCTGCCGGTCGGCGGGTGCCGCGCCGGTCGGTGGTGCGGTGGCCGGTGGTGCGGTGGTCGGTGCCGTGACCGGTGGTGCGGTGGCCGGCTCGGGGGTCGCCGGGGTGCCGGGGTGCCGCTGCCGGGTGATGAACAGGGCGAGGTCGCGGACCGTGGGGTTGGCGAACAGGTCGACCACGGTCAGCTCCGGCGCCAGTTCGGCGGCGAGGCGGCGGTGGGCGAGCACGAGGGTGAGGGAGGTCGCGCCGAGGCGGAAGAACGGTGTGGTGGCGTCCACCGGGGCCTTGAGCAGGTCACCGACCACGTCGGACACCGCCCGCTCGACGGCGGGATCGGCTCCCTCGACGACCGGGACCGCGTGGGTGCCCGCGCTGTGGCGGAGGTCCCCGCCCAGGGGGTCCCCTGCGTTCACTGTGCCACGGGGGTCCGACATCTCCGGGTGGTCGCGGGTGACCGCGGGCGGCGGCGCGGTGGTGGAGGGACGCACCCCGGCGGCGGGCGGGTGTCCGAGGTCCACGGCCAGCAGGCCGGAGTCGGGCAGCCGCTCGACCAGGGCGACACCGGAGGCGGCGGCGTGCTGCCGGACCTCGTGAGCCCACTCCGCGGCGGCCGTCAACGCCTCGATCGGCGGCAGTGCTCCGGGGGTGACGGTGATGGTGATCCCGAGGCCGCGCCGTCCGGCCGACCCGAGCAGCGCGCCGAAGCCGTCGGCGACCGTCGCGGAGGGCGTCGGTCGTTCGACCGGCGCCGCGGCAACCTGCGCCACGGCGACGGCTTCGGGGACGGCGGGCCGGGACGGTGCGGGAGCGGAGGTGCGGCGGTAGGGGTTGCCCAGTGCCGCGTAGTCGATCTTGCCGTTGGCGGTGACCGGGAACTCCGGCAGGTGCACGAACCTGCTGGGCACCATGAACTCCGGCACCGAGGAGCGCAGCAGCGCGATCAGGTCCTCGTCACCGGGCGGGGACGAGGGGTCCGCCGGGGCGACGAACGCGACCAGGCGCGGCCGGTCGTCCGGTCCGGGCACCGACTTCGCCACCGACTTGCGCACGCCCGGCGCGCGGTCGAGCACGGATTCGACCTCGCCGAGCTCGATGCGGTGCCCGCGGATCTTGACCTGCCGGTCGACGCGGCCGAGGAACTCGATGGTGCCGTCGGTGCGCCAGCGGCCGAGGTCGCCGGTGCGGTAGAGCCTGCGCCGCAGGACGTCGTGGTGGAAGAAGCGCTGCGCGGTCTGCACCGGGTCGCCGACGTACTCGCGGGCCAGGCCGTCGCCGCCGATGTGCAGCTCGCCGTCGACGCCGACCGGGCAGGGCCTGCCGTCGGGGGCGAGGACGTGGAAGGACTGGCCGGTGAGGGCGCGGCCGTAGGGGATGCTCGGCCACGCGGGGTCGACGTCGCCGATCGGGTGGCAGATCGACCAGATCGAGCCCTCCGTCGCGCCGCCGAGCGAGACGACCCGCGCGTGGGGCGCGAGGGCGCGCAGGCGGTCGGGCAGGGTGACGGGAATCCAGTCCGCGGACAGGAACACCAGGTGCAGCCGGCTCAGCGCCTCGCGGGCCAGGTCGGGGTCGATCTCGGCGTACTCGACCAGCATCTCCAGCAACGCCGGTGCGGTGTTCCACACCGTGACGCGGTGCTCGGCCATGAGGTCGAGCCAGTGACCCGGGTCGCGCTGCCGCTCGGGGTCGGGCAGCACGACCGCGCCGCCCACGCCGAGCAGCGTGAAGACGTCGTAGACCGACAGGTCGAAGCTGAACGCCGACAGGCCCAGGACGCGGTCGTCGGCGTCCAGGGGGAACCGCTCGGCGAGGTCGTCGAGGGTGGTGCGCACGGCGCGGTGCTCGACGGCGACGCCCTTGGGGGTTCCGGTGGACCCGGACGTGAAGATGGCGTACGCCAGGTCGGAGGGCTCGGCGCGGCGCGGCGCGGCCTCGGGGCCGGCGAGCACGCCGTCCGCGTCGAGCCGGTGCACGACGACGCCGTCGGGCCAGTTCGTGCCGGTGCCGGGGGCGACGACGGCGTGCCGGATGGAGGCGCGTTCGCACAGGGCGGCGACGCGGGCGTCGGGCCACCCCGGCTCGACCGGCACGTACCCGGCGCCGCTGCGGTTGATCCCCAGCACCGCGACGACCTGGTCGACGCCCTTGGGGGCGACCACGGCCACCAGGTCGCCGGGTCCGAGTCCCGCGCCGGCCAGCACGGCGCCGACGCGGTCGGCCCGGTCGGACAGTTCGCGGTGCGTCACCGCGCCCCCGGTGGTGATGACCGCCGGTGCGTCGGCGTGGGGGACGGCGGCGGTGCGGGCGGGGTCGTCCAGCAGCGGGCCCGCGTCGGGGAACGGCGCGGCGGTGAGCGGCGGGTCGGGCAGGAAGGCCGGGTCCCAGCCCAGGGCGGGGTCGGTCCACGAGTCGTCCGCGCAGGCCAGGCGGCGCAGCAGCCGCACGTGCGCGTCGCGCATGCCGTCGACGAAGTCCGGGGCGAGCGCGCCGTCCACGGTGTCCCAGGCGATCTTCAACCGGCCCGCTTCGTCGTAGACGATGTGGTCGAGCAGCACCTGCGGGGTCTGGGACACGCCGAACACCTCGCGCCCCAGCCAGTCGGTGGGCGCGGGTCCTTCACCGGACAGGCCGACGCCGCTGGTGAACACCACCGGGTGCGCGGGCGCCGCGCCCGGGTCGCCCGGCCGTTGCGCGACCTCCATCCCGGACACCGAGCGGTGGTCCATGTCGGACCAGAACCGGCGGTTGACGGCGACCGCGTAGTCGGCGAACCCCCGCCACGCCGTGAGGTCCGGCACCGCCACGTCCACCAGGACCGTCGAGGTGAAGTCGCCGACCACGTGCTCCAGGCCGGGTGTCCGGTCGGCGGCGGCCAGGTCGGCCCGGTCGAACAGCGTGGTGTTGAGGCTGAACGGCGCGGTGGCGCCCCACCGGTCGAGCACCAGCCCGAACGCGGCGAGCAGGACGCCGGTGGGGCTCAGGCCGTGCCCGGCGGCCCGCTTGCGCAACGCGGCCCACTCGGTCTCGTCGAGCCCGGTCTGCCTGCGGGTGAACCGGGGCACGCCGAGTTCGGCCGCCGGGCGCAGCCACGGCAGGTCGGGGCCGGGCGGCAGGACGCGCTCCGACCAGTAGCGGCTGTCGGTCTCGCGCCGCCGCTGCTCGGCGGGGTCGTCGGCGCGGCGGCGCACGAACTCGGCGAACGTGGTGGTCTGCTCGGGCAGCGCGGCGTCCGGGTCGGCGACGAGCGCGCCCCACTCGCGGATGAGCTGGAACCAGCAGCCCAGGTCGACGGTGAGCACGTCGATGCCGACGTACAGGCGCGTGCGGCCGTCGGGCAGCAGGGCCGCGCGGATGTCGAACAACGGCCACCGGTCGGCCGGCCGCACCTGGTGGGAGGACTCGGCGCGGATCGCGTCCAGCGCCGCGTCGACGTCGGCGGTGTCACGCAGGTCGACGCGCTCGAACCGGTAGACGGGCACCTCGGTCAGCACGCGCTGCCGTGCGTCGGGGGTGATCACCATGCGCAGCATCGGGTGCCGGGCCACGACGCGGTTCCACGCGGCCTCCAGCGCCGCGAGGTCCGCCTCCTGGTCGCCGCCGGGAACGCGGTCGTACTCGTGGTAGAAGAACGTCGCCACGCCCCCCAGGGGGAACAGCGGCTCGCGCCCCACCAGGTAGGCGGACTGGATCGGTGTCAGGGGGAACGGCTCGTCCGCGCCGGGGTCCCGTTCCCCGGCGGCGACGCTGCGCACCGTGGCGCGTCCGAGGAACGCCGTCAGCGGCAGGTCCACGCCGAGGTCGGTGAGCAGCCTGCGGCGCAGTCGCACCGCGGTGAACGACTCCAGGCCCAACTCGCTGAGCAGAGCGTCCACGTCCACCTCGGTCTCGACCAGACCGAGCACGTCGGCCACGCAGGCGGCGACCGAGGTGACATCAGCGGACACGGGTGCGGAACTCATACGTCTCCTCCGGGAGCAAGGCGAGGGGCGCTCGGGTGGCACCCGAGTTCCTACAGGACAACGACAATCATTTCCATAAGTTCGCCGGCATCGGAGGCGAACTGGGCCGTTCAGCCCAGCTGCAACCCCGCTCTCCATCCGCCGGATGGCGCAACCACCGTGCGCGGTCCTGAAGACGCCACCCGGCGCCCGCCCCGGACGCCAACGCCGTTCCACGCCGGACGAGAGCGGTCGCCCCCACACCCCCTCGACCTTCGCGTGCCCGGCGGGCTAAAATAATGGAAACGATTGTCATATTCTTCTGGAGCCGCCGTGTCCTCACGGCGACTCCACCGAGAACGGCCGCGAGGTGGCACCGCTCCCCCACCCCGCCGAGGACGTCGACCGACCGGGTGCGCTCCACCGGTCGAGCGGAGCACGTCCGCCCTCCCACCCGGAGAACCCCATGACCGCAGATCCCCGCGTTCCCGTCACCGTCCTGTCCGGCTTCCTCGGCGCGGGCAAGACCACCCTGCTCAACCACGTGCTGGCCAACCGCGAGGGACGCCGGGTCGCCCTGGTCGTCAACGACATGAGCGAGGTCAACATCGACGCCTCGCTGGTGTCGGGCAGGGGTGGCGAGCGCCTGGTGGAGCTGACCAACGGCTGCATCTGCTGCACCCTGCGCGAAGACCTGCTCGAGAGCGTCGGCGCGCTCGCCCGGGAGGGCCGCTTCGACACCATCCTCATCGAGTCCACCGGCATCTCCGAGCCGATGCCGGTCGCGGCGACGTTCGAGTGGACCTTCGAGGACGGCACCAGCCTGTCCGACCACGCGCGTCTCGACACCATGGTCACCGTGGTCGACGCCTCGACCTTCATGGTGGAACTCGAACGCGGCGACCGGCTCGACGAGCGCGGCATCTCCGCCGGCGAAGGCGATGAGCGCGGCATCTCCGACCTGCTGGTCGACCAGGTCGAGTTCGCCGACGTGCTGGTGCTCAACAAGACCGACCTCGCCACGCCCGACCGGCTCGCCACCGTGGAGGCACTGCTGCGCGAGCTCAACCCGAACGCCCGGCTGGTCCGCTCCCACCGCGGCGTGGTCGACCTGGCCGACGTGCTCGACACCGGTCGCTACGACCCGGTCACCGCCGCCACGTCACCGGGCTGGGCCGAGGAGCTGGCCGGGTCGCACACCCCGGAGACCGAGGAGTACGGCATCCGCTCGGCCACCTACCGGGCCGACCGGCCCTTCCACCCCGCCCGGCTCGCCGCCGCGCTGGAGGACTGGCACGGCGTGGTGCGCAGCAAGGGCTTCTGCCACATCGCCAGCCGCCCGCACACCCTCGCCGTGTGGTCCCAGGCCGGGCCGAACCTGACCATCGAGCCGGGTGAGCTGCTCGACGGCCACACCGCGCGCCAGGAGCTGGTGTTCATCGGCGTGGGCCTCGACCGCGACGAACCCCGTCGCCGCCTCGACCCCGCCCTGCTCACCGACGACGAGCTGGCCGGCGGCCCGACGGCGTGGCGGCGGTTCGACGACCCGCTGCCCGCCTGGGACGACCTCGACGCGCACGACCACGAGCACCACTTCCCCCTGCCGCGGCACACCGCGCAGCTCTGACCGGACGACACCGGGGACCAGGACGGCGACGATGACCACGACCGCTCCACGTGACGGCACCGGAACATCCACACGGGAACCGGGGGCGGCCGAGGCGGTCTTCCTGGCCGCCCACTCGTCCCTCCTGGCACCGCTGCGCGTCCGCCCGGGCGACGTCGTCGCGGATGTCGGGCCGGGCGCGGGCGCGGTCACCGTCGCGCGCGGTCGGGGACACCGGCCGGGTCTACGCCGTGGACAACGACCCGGCCGTGCTCGACGCGGTGCTCCGCTCGGCGCGGGAAGCAGGCGTGCGGGACCGCGTTCGGCCGGTCCTGCACGACCTGGACGACGGTCCGCCCCTGTTGGAGGAGGCGGTGCGCGCGGTGTGGTCGGCCGCCTGCGTGCACCACACGAGGGGACCGGGGCGCGGCGGTGGCGGGCCTCGCCGGCCTGCTGCGCCCGGGCGGCACCCTCTGCCTCGTCGAGGGCGGGCTGCCCGCGCGGTGCCTGTCCTGGGACGTGGGCGTCGGGCGCCCCGGGTTGGAGGTGCGCCTCGACGAGGCGCACAACCGCTGGTTCACCGCCTGGTCCGAGGCCCGACCCGGTCGGGTGCGCCGGACCGGGGGCTGGCCCGACCTGCTGACGGACGCCGGACCGACCGGCGTCACCAGCCGCAGCGCACTGGTCGACGTGCCCGCACCACTGCCCGGGAACGTGCGCGACGTGGTCCTGGGGGAACTCGCCGCCAGGGTCGACCGGGCCCGCCCGCACCCGGGACCGACCGGCGGCCCGGCGACGTGAGGACGGCCGCACCGCGGGACAGCCGTCCGGCGGCCCGGCGGGCGGGACCGCGACCGCGGGTCAGTGCTCGTCGTAGTGCTCACCGTGGACGGCGTGGCGGTGGCCGTCGTGCAGGTAGTCGACGTGGTCGCGGTGCGGGACCGCGACGTGGCCGCACCCCTCGCCGTGCGCGTGGTCGTGGTCGTCGTGGGCGCCGTGGTCGGCCGGCTCGCACTCGTCGAAGTGCCCGTCGTGCCCCCGGTGGAGGTGGCCGTCGTGCACGTAGTCGACGTGGCCCTCGTGCGGCAGGGCCACGTGGCCGCAGCCCTCGCCGTGCACGTGGTCGTGGTCGGTGTGCTCCAGGTGTGCGGTGGTCATGGGGTTCCGCCTTTCGGTACCGCCGGGGCGTCAAAAGCGCCCGAACGTCTCAGTGCTCGTGACCGAGCGCAACAACACATTAGGTCATGCGCATGTATGCCGCATGTCGCACGCTCACCCGAATGCCGGCACCACCCTCGACCAGTCGCCATTGTATTGATAATGGTTTTCATTTACAGTGCCCGCATGGGTACCTCCGTCGTTCTCGTCACCGGGTCGGAAGAGCACGTCGTGGCGGAGGAGGTGTGGCACGCGCTGCCGGGCGCGGTACTGGTCCGCCACGACCTGCGCCGGTTGTCCGACGGCGTCGTGCGCCGCTGGGTCGACGGCCTGTTGACCGAGTTGCACCTGGAGCACGGCTGCGTGTCGTGCACGATGCGTCACGACCTGCTGCCGCTGCTGCGGAGCCTGGACGGACCGGTGGTGGTGCACCTGGACCCGGCACTGGAACCCGAGGCGGTGTGCCTCGCGCTGACGGACGAGCCGATCCGCGTCACCGCCGTCGTGACCGTCGTCGACCGGGCCACGTGGCTGTCCGACGCGACCGGCGGCGAACTCCTCGCCGACCGCGGCCTGGGCGCCGCCCCCGGTGACGACCGCACCGTGGCGCAACTGGTCGTGGGCCAGGCCGAGTTCGCCGACGCGCTGGTGCTCACCGGACCGGAGGACGAGCGGGTCACCGCGGTCCTCGACCGGCTCAACCCGACCGCCGCGCGGCAGGAACTGGCCCACCTGGACGTCCCGGCACTGCTGGCCGCCATCCCCGCCGACTCGCGACGGGGCGAGGTGGACGACACCTTCGGTCCCGTGCTCCACGGCGAACCGCCCCGCGAACCGGCCCACGGGGTCCACCTCGTGCACTTCACCGCCCGACGCGCCTTCCACCCCGCGCGCCTGGAGCGGGTCCTCGTCGCACTCTGCCGCGGCGCCGTCCGCATCCGGGGCCGGGTCCGGTTGGCGAGCCGCCACGACACCGCCCTGTGGCTGGAAGCGGCGGGCAGGTCGCTGCGGATCGGGGAAGCGGGCCCGTGGCCGGCCGCGGTGGACGACCGGCCGCGGACCACCGCGACGGGCTGGGACCCGCGCACGGGCGACCGCGCCCAGGAACTGGTGGTCGTCTCGCACCGCTCCTCGCCCGAGGTGGTCGCCTCCGCCCTGCGGGAAGCGCTGCTCACCGACGAGGAGTGCGCACTGGCGGCCGAACTGCGGTTCGCCGACCCCTTCCCCGGATCGCGCGAACAGCTCACCTGAACACCGCGGCGGAACGACCTCCAGTCCAGCGCCGACTCGGGCGAGGAGGTCCGCCCCCGGAAGTCGTGTCGTCGACCGCCGAGGCGCTCGGCCATCTCCTCCGGCGTCACGCCGCACGAAGGCCACACCACCACAGGCCACCCTCAACCGACCTGGCGAAGCCCCACCAAGGTCGCGCCATGGTGACCGAGGACGTGCTCGCGTGGCTCCTCGACTCCGACCCGGCGCTGCGCCGGCAGGTCGAGCGCGACCTCGCGGGTGAACCGCCCGAGGTCTGGGAGGCGACCCGGGCCCTGGTCGCGACCGAGGGCTTCGGCGCGCGACTGCTCGCCCTCCAGGACCCCGACGGCCGGTGGGCCGGCGGCGCGTACTTCCCCGCGGGCTTCGAGTTCGGTGCGGCGGAGACCGAGGGGCAGCCCTGGACCGCGACGACGTGGTCGCTGAACTCGCTGCGCGAGTGGGGTCTGGACGCAGCGGCCCTGCGCGAGCGCCGCACGGCCGAACTGCTCGCCGAGCACTGCCGCTGGGAGTACGACGACCTCCCGTACTGGGGTGGTGAGGTCGACTGCTGCATCAACGCCTGGACGGTGGGGAACGGCCTGTGGCTCGGCGCCGACGTCACCGGCGTCGTCGACTGGTTCGTCGAGCACCGACTGCCCGACGGCGGCTGGAACCGCGCGTGGGTCGAGGGCTCCAGGCGATCGTCGTTCCACTCGACGCTCAACTCCCTCACGGGGCTGCTCGCCCACGACGCCGCGACCGGGGGCACGGACGCGACGCACGCCGCCCGGCGCGCGGGCGAGGAGTACCTGCTGCGGCGCGGGCTGTTCCGCCGGCTGTCGACGGGCGAACCGGTGGCGCCGTGGGTGGACCGCTTCGCCTACCCGTTCCGCTGGTACTGCAGCGTGCTCAACGCGGCCGAGCACTTCCGCCGGGCCGCCCTCCTCGACGGCACACCGCCGGACCCGCGCATGGCCGCCGCGATCGAGCGGGTCCGGGCCGCCCGGCAGCCCGACGGCACGTGGCTCCAGGCCCGCCGGCACCCCGGGCGGGTGTGGTTCGAGGTCGACGTCCCCGCCGGCGAGCCGTTGATCACCGGCAGCTCCGGCAGCTTGTCACACTCGACGGCTTCGACGGGGGCGTTCTGCGCCCTGGGGATGTGGCCGCATCAGGCTCGACCATGACGAGATCCTCTCCGCCTCGTTCCACACCGTGGCCCAGTCGCGGCTGAAGGTGAAGCCGGTGCTGGCCGACAGGATGGTCGCCGCGCTGCGTGTGGTCGAACAGGACACGACACTGTTGTATGAACTCGGCGACGTCGCTACCTCGACCGTGCAGGCGTCATATCCGAGACCAAGGCGAACCGAATGAGATTGCGCACCTCGGCATGTAAAGTCGCTGGTCAAGAAGTGTCTTCCCCGCGCGAGCGGAGGTGGTCCTCGCGCACCGAGCCGTCGAGGCCGACCAGGTGGGTCTTCCCCGCGCGAGCGGAGGTGGTCCACCAGCTCGCCCTTGGCCTCCGCGGTGCCCTGCGTCTTCCCCGCGCGAGCGGGGGTGGTCCTGGACCGCCGGCAACCGCGGCCGCACCGGCGCCGCGCACGCTCCGCGCGAATGGGATCGGCCGGACGGACCAGCGTGTGGTCGGACAGCGGAATCGCGGCAGGGGAGGACAGCACGGCGAGGCCCCAGGTCGGGGCATCGGATCTTGATCGACTGCTGTCTTACCGGGAGCCTCACCCACCGCGCCCCCACTGCTCAGCCTGCGCCGTGACCTGCGACGTCACGATGAAATGGCTCAAAGATGGTTAGTCCGGAGCGAAGCACCAGGCGTGGGCGTGCCGGGGAGGGGGTGAACCGAAGTTCCCCTCGTAAGCCCATCCCTGTCCCAGCCTGCTCTGCACGAACCACCACGTGGCCCCGAGACTGTTCTCCATCCAGCAGTCCACGTCGACCTCCACCGGCCCGCGGAAGCGAACGGAGCAGTCCGCCCGGGGACCTGAGCGGACGGCCTGCCCATCCGCGATCCACCTCCGGAGGCCGGTGTTGTCGTAGTGGTCGACCGAACCGGTGCAGTCCACCGGGGCCGCGCTCGCCGGGGTGCCACCCCCCAGGGATACCCCCACAGCCATGAGCAGGGCACCGAGTACAGGACCGGCCGATCGGAAACCGAATTTCATCTCTCCCCATCCGTTCGCGTGATGTCCGGATCACGACCCTATACGAATGAATCCAGTATCGGTACCACTGTTTCCGACAAGCGAACAGTGATCTACAGGAGGCACTGAAGCGAAGTCATGGCACAGGCAGTTCGGCCACCGGGTGGGCGTAACTGTTCCTTCGAAGAAACCGACACGACCCGTTTCGGGCCTACGGCGACCTTCAGCGCATCGACCGGAGCAATAACGTCACCCGGTTGGCGGAATGGATACTCCGAGGGTGAGCCTCGCCTCCGGATGTTGGACACCGGGCACACTTGGCCCCTGGTGGTCCCAGGGGCCTGTTCAGATGGTGGTGAAGTAGTACCCGTCGGAGTTCCGGGCTGAGGCGGTCGCGCTTTACCCGTCCGATTGGCGTGACGATCAAGTCTGTGGCCGATGACCTGGGTGTCAACCATGAGACGCTGCGCAACTGGACCCGGCTCGGCGACGTGCAGCGCCCCCGACTGGCCGGACTGCCGCTATGCCACCGACACCGACACCGACACCGACACCGCACTATTACGGCCGATATGATCACCGGGTGGACGTTCCGAGACGCGGCACTTGCTCTACTTGTCGGCTTGGAAACGAGGCCGAACTCGCAACCGCCCCATCCACAGATCACACCACATTGTCGACTTCTACACCCCGCAGGGCCGCAGCCACCCGGGCCGGATGCGTAGGCGACATGTGGATCAGGTCGGCCTTGTGAACCTCCCCGGCAAGATCGCTTCAAGGACCGACCTCTCGCCGGACGTGGTCGACTCAGGATACTGCTTTTGGTCCTTGTTCACACGGTCGCAATCACTTTGGGTGGTAGTTTACCGACATCCGCCCAGAGGGGAACGCCGTGAAACTCACCAGGTCGGTCACCGCCGTGATCGCCGCCCTGACCGTACTGACGGTCGGGGCACCAGCCTCTGCCGAGTCGGGCACGGTGGCGCTCGACACGATCTCCATCGGTACCCACAACACCTTCCGCGGCGCGGCGAGCTTCGAGCCCTTCGCCGGCGTCATCGGGTGGCAGGAGGTGAACGAGCCGGAAGACCGCACCAAGCTCAACAACCGGTTGGGCGCCGAGTACGACACGTTCTTCCCTGCGGCCGAGCCGGCCAAAGCGGTGCCCATCTCCTGGCGGGTGGAAAGGTTCCAGTTGGCGAACTCGGGCAGCATCCTCACCCATGGAGGGGAGGCGGGGGTGACCCCGGCGCGCTACGTGAACTGGGTCATCCTGGAACTGCGTGGCACGGACAAGCGCTTCATCGTGGTGAACACGCACTTCATCTCCGGCGCATGGGGCGCTCACCCGGAACGCCAGGCCCGGTGGAACCGGCACTACGAGGTCCTGCGCGACAAGGTGGCGGAGATGCGGCAGAACCACCCGGCAACGCCGATCTTCGTGGTCGGCGACTTCAACCGGCACCGGGCGATGGGCATGCCGGCGCCGATCAGGTACGTGCCGTTGGTGGGCGGCGGCGAAGTGCCCCTCGACCACGTGTACGCGCCGTCGAACATCTCGCACACGCAGGTTCACCGCCAGCCCCGGTGGGGTTCCGACCACCACGCCTACCTGGTGTACGCCACCTTCTGATCCGATCGGGGCAGAGCCCCCGGGACTGTCCGGTTCGCACGATCCGAGCGCGTGCGAACCGGACAGTCCGAACAGGGCACTGCAACGGGTGCTACGGCAGCCGCACCTCGAAGTCGACGTCGGCGCCACTGCCGGTGATGAACAGCTTGCCCGTGCGGCTCTTGCGGCCACCTTCCTCGGACAGGTAGTTCCAGGTCACCCATGGCTGCCCGTCCCGCGCCCGGTAGACGTCCATCGCACCGGGACCGCGCTTGTTGCCCGGCAAGCCGCGCAGCCGCAGGTCGTCGGGCAGGTGGTCTTCCGGCCCGGCGTAGGAGAACCACGCCCTACGGGGACCTGGCACCTGCGAGCACAGCCCGTCGTCGATGCGCGGACCGCAGTAGGCGATACCGGTGGCGTAGTAGTTGGTCCGCCAGTTGTTGCCGGAGTAGAACACGTACCAGGCGTTGTTGCGGTGGAAGAGGCTGGGGTTCTCGATCACCGTCACGCCGGCGCCCTCGCGGTACTTGGCCCAGGCGAGGTTGTCGCTACGCAGGATGACCACCGGCTCGGTGGCACGGTCAACGGTGCCGTCGTTGTTGAACGACAGCATCATCACCGACAACGCCGACTCCCCGCCCTCCGCTCGCTGGCCGTCGCGCCAGGTCATCCAGATCGCGCCTTCCGGCCCGCGGACGACGTCGGCGTCGATCGCCCACCTGTTGGTCAGCGGGCACACGATCGGCGTGGCCTCGGCGCGAAAGCCGGAAAAAGGACTGGTGGAGGAGGCCACGCCCACGCAGTGCTGGTCCTCGCCACCCTTCTTGGTGGCGGTGTAGAACAGGTAGTAGCGACCAACGCCGTTCTTGACGTGGTAGAACGCGGCCGGGGCCCACAAACCCCTGGTGTCGTCCACCCACGCCCCGCCGCCATTGGGCATCGAGTCACCGGTGATGACCGGTGAGGTGCCCACGTGGTTGCCCGCCCCATGCACCGAGTAGGGCATCCCGCGACCATGCTGACTGGCGCCGTAAGTGATGTACTTGTCGGACCCGTCGTGCAGGGCGATGGTGTCCGCGCCAGGGAACCGGAAGTCCTGCGACTCATCCGCCGGATCGGCGGCGACGATGCGCTCGGTCGGGCGAACCGGTTGTCCGGCAGCGATCCCGCCGGGAGTAACACCGAGTACCAGACAGACCCCTGCGGCGATGCCGGTGGATCGGCGGAGCGCTCGAGCTAAACCATTGACCACAGCTGACCTCCTGAGAGCCGCCCCACGAAGGAAAGGCCGGTCGGAACAGCGCGACTGGGACACGCCGCATGGTGCCAACCAACCATCACGCCCGACATCCGGTTAGGCATTGACGGCACGGTGGGATGCTAGGCCGAGCGCCCGCCCCGTACGAGCACTTCGCTGCACGCAGACCCGAATGCCGTGGTACCCACTGATGCTCCTGCACCACCCGAACGTCATCGCCGCCGGCAGAGGAGGCGCGGACTCCGCTTGAGAGCACGGCCGGGTGATCGTGTCCCCGGCTGCACAAGGCGACCCGAGAGCTCCTCCACACCCAGGCCGCCGGCATGTCGGCCTGCGACCACGAACACGGCGCACGGGCTGCGGGCTTGTTGACCTGTGACTTCTTCCACGTCGACTGCGCCGTCACCCTCAAACGCGTCCACGTTTCTTCGTGGTGGAGGTCGCCACACGCTACGTGTACATCCTCGACACCGCCACGCACCCGGACGGTCCTTGGACAACGCAACAAGCCGGCACCCCGCACCGTCAGGCGAGAAGTCGCCGACCACCTGCCCATCCCCGACGAGCACCACCTGCGAGCGGTACTGCAGCGCTACGCGAACCGCTACAACCACCGTCGACCACACCAAGCCCTGCAACTCGCCCCACCACGACCGGACCGGTCGATCACAGAGCCGACCGGCCCGACACGCGACTGGTGGCGGATCGCGTGCCGACGCGCGTTCGCCGTGCCGGCGGCGCTGGAGCGGTTGGACGCCGAGGCGTCGAACCTCATCGCGGGACGGCGCACGCGGCCGAACACGGTCCGCCCCGTCACGTGTGGCCGTTGGCCGACGCGCTGCGGGCGTACTTCCGGTTTCACGGGCATGGTCCGGACCGGCTCTCGGCGGCTACTGCCGGGTTGAATGCGACCACCGGTGTCCCAATTTCACAAATGTGATCGACACCCGTCGGTTCTGTTCACGAGTATGACCGCCCGCGTTGACCCCGCAGCCGGTGGACGATCGGTTCGACCGCCTTCGACCTGCGCGTTCGACCGTATTCGACACCTACCCGACCTCAGCCGCCGCCGAAACCGTTATTGACCGGCCACTTCCGGGCCATCTAACATTCGCCGGGAAGGCGATTTCCACAACGACGTGAAGAAGCACCCCGGACACGCGGCATCGGCCATCGCGTGCCGGTGGATTCCTTGCCGGCGGGTTCCGCCCAGCGCGAATAGTCTCCCCCGCCAGTTCCGGCGTCCGGGTAAGCCAGAAGCGGAGTAGTCGATGAATGTTCAACCTCCCACCACGCGTGCCGCAAGGCCCCACCGCGCGCGATGGCGCGCGGGCGCGGCAGCGGCGGCGGGCGTCACGGCGTTGGCCGCCACGCTCGTCGCCTGGCCGATCACAACCGCTTCGGCGGCGATCGGCGCGGGCACGTACACGGTGAAGAACGCGGGCACCGGGCACTGCCTCGACGTTCCCAACGGGACCACGACCGCGGGCGTTCAGCTCCAGCAGGCGTCGTGCGGCACCACGAGCAGCCAGCAGTGGAAGTTCACGGCGGTCAGCGGCGGGTACCGGATCAGCTCGGTCGCCACGGGCCTGTGCGTCGGCGTGCAGGACGCGTCCACGTCGGCGGGCAAGGCGATCCAGCAGGTCGCGTGCACCGGCGGCCCTGGCCAGACCTGGACGGTGACCGCGAGCGGCAGCAACTACCGCCTGGTCGACACCAACAGCACCAAGTGCATGAACGTCAAGGACAGCTCGACCGCCGTCGGCGCCGGGGTGCAGATCAACTCCTGCGACAGCGTGGCCACCAAGCAGTGGACGTTGACCCCGGTGAGCGGTGTGCCGACCTCGACCACGACGTCCACGACCACCACGACGTCCACCAGCACGACGACGTCGACCACGACCACCACGACGTCGAACCCGCCCACGGGCACCGCGACCGGTTACGCGTCCCAGAACGGCGGGACCACCGGCGGTCAGGGCGGGGCGAAGGTCCGGGCCACCACGGGAACCCAGATCCACCAGGCCCTGTGCGGCCGGGCCAGCAGCAGCACGCCGGTCGTCATCGAGGTCGAGGGCACCATCAACCACGGCAACACCGCCAAGGTCTCGGGTAACAGCTGTTCGACCGCCGCCGGTGTGATCGAGCTCAAGCAGATCAGCAACGTCACGATCATCGGTGTCGGCGGCGGCGCCGTGTTCGACCAGCTGGGCATCCACATCCGCGACTCGCGCAACATCATCATCCGGAACGTGACCATCCGGAACGTCAAGAAGTCGGGTTCCCCCACGTCCAACGGCGGAGACGCCATCGGCATGGAGAGCAGCGTCCGCAACGTCTGGGTCGACCACGTCACCCTGCTGGCGTCGGGCGGGGAGTCGGAGGGCTACGACGGCCTGTTCGACATGAAGGACGACACCCAGTACGTGACGCTGTCCTACAGCACCCTGCGCAACTCCGGCCGCGGAGGGCTGGTCGGGTCCAGCGAGAGCGACCGCTCCAACGGGTTCGTCACCTACCACCACAACCTCTACGAGAACATCGACTCCCGCACGCCCCTGCTGCGCGGCGGCATCGGCCACATGTACAACAACCACTACGTCAGCCTCAACGAGTCCGGCATCAACTCCCGCGCCGGCGCCAAGGCCAAGGTGGACAACAACTACTTCAAGAACTCCAAGGACGTCCTCGGCACCTTCTACACCAGCGAGGCCGGGTACTGGCAGGTCAGCGGCAACATCTTCGACAACGTGACCTGGTCCGCCCCCGGCAGCGACACCAACCCCGCCGGCCCCGACGTCAGATCCACCACCACGGTCAGCATCCCCTACAGCTACACGCTCGACCGGACCGAGTGCGTGCCCGGCATCGTGAGCCGCACGGCGGGCGCCGACACCGGCCTGAAGGAGTCGGACGGCACCTGCTAGCAGGCAGGCGACGGCGGCTGCCGGCCGGCACGGCCCGGCAGCCGCCGTCGTTCGATGCGTGGGTACCGAGGGCGCAGCGCCGGCTGACCCCGGAAACGCAGGCGGAGCAGGTTCCGCTAATTCCACGCATCAGTGGCCACAAGCGATCGTTCGGGGGCTACGGAGCGGCTGGGCGGACTCCTCGACGAGCACCACCGCGCCGCCTGACCCGCACGGACGACATTCGGCGAGCACAGGGTCAGCCGACTGGACGGCGAGACCCGCTCGGCAAGTCGGTGCTCGGCCTCGCGGAGCCCTCGAGGCGGCGCTCGTGCCTTCCCCCGCGCGAGCGGAGGTCGTCCCTCGAACGCCGAGTGACCGAGGTGCTCGCCGACCTTTCCGTGCGGCGGGCCTCGCCGACCTCGAACGGCGCGCCCGCTTGCCGTGCTCCGGTCGCCGGTCGACTCACACGTCCGTGTGTCGCCGTGGGCACGTGTTCCGACGTCCCGTATCCGGCAGCAGAGCGCCTGCGTGCACACGGCGTCCGCGTAGTCGCAGACCACCTGTTCCGGCGCTCCCTCCCGCACCGCGGCGAGGAACCTCTCGTCGGCGATCAGGAGCGGGTCGCGGCCGATCGGGCGCGGGGGCCTGCGGCCACCCCACCTCGGTGTAGGGCCGGTTGTGGTCCCACTTGACGAAGTCGACCCGGTGCCCGCTCAGCAACCGGCGGGCTCGGACGAGCACGCCCTCGCGCACGTCCTCGCGCGCGAAGTTGAGCACGAACTGGTGGCGCGACGGCGTGGGTTCGCGGTCGGGCAGGTGCAGCACCCGGTCGGGGTGGGCGCTCGTTCGGCAGACCCGGAGATGCCGACCAGGCTTGAATTCGGACACGATCAACGGTGTGCCGACCCCTAAGGGCGCCGGCCACCCTTAGGGGTCGGGAGGCCGGCAACCTCAGGAGAGAACCGGATGTGGCGGGTGGACGAGCGGCCTAGGGTCCCCGTGTGCCACTCATCGAGACCACCGCGCTGGGAATGCGCTACGACGGCAAGGTGACCGCCCTGGCGGACCTGACGTTGGACATCGAGGCAGGAGTCGTCGGCCTGGTCGGGGTCAACGGCGCGGGGAAGACCACGCTGATCAAACTCGCGCTGGGGCTGCTCACGCCGACCAGCGGGCGAATCCGCGTGCTCGGCCTCGACCCGATCGAGGACGGGGAGCAGGTTCGGGCGAAGGTCGGCTACATGCCCGAGCACGACTGCCTGCCACCCGACATGATCGCCGCGGAGTTCGTCACGCACATGGCGCGGGTCAGCGGCCTGCCCGCCGCGGCGGCACGGGAGCGGGCGTCGGAGACGTTGCGGCACGTGGGGCTCTACGAGGAGCGCTACCGCCGGATCGGGGGGTACTCCACCGGCATGAAGCAGCGGGTCAAACTCGCCCAAGCCCTGGTCCACGACCCCGAACTGCTGCTGCTCGACGAACCCACCAACGGGCTCGACCCGGCGGGCCGGCGGGCGATGCTCGACCTGGTGCACCGCATCGGCACCGAGTTCGGCATCTCGGTGGTGGTCTGCTCCCACCTGCTCGGGGAGATCGAGCGGATCTGCACGTCGCTGATCGCCATCGACGCGGGCACCCTCCTGCGCTCGGCGACGCTGTCCTCGATGACCGAGCACAACGACCTCCTCGTCGTCGAGGTCGACGAGGGCGCCGAGCGGCTGGCCGACGCGCTCACCGCCGGAGGCGTGGACGTGCGCCGTCGGAACCGCGTGCTGACCGTCCGCCTCGGCGAGGACGACGGCGCGGTGTACGACCTCATCCGGGACGCCGTCGCGGACCTCGACCTCCGCCTGCACCGGCTCGAACGCCAGCGGCACCAGGTCGCCGACCTGTTCCGCGACCGTCCGGCCGAGGAGGTGTCCCGTGTCTGAGTCCGGCGTCATCCACGACATCGGCTACCAGCGCTACACCGGTCCGAGGTTCGGCCCCGGCTACTCGGCCCGCGCGCTGTACGCCCACAGCGTCCGCAGCGCCTACGGCCTCGGCCGCAGCCCGTGGGCGAAGGTGCTGCCGCTCGGGCTGGTCGGCCTGGCCGGTCTCGCCTCGTTGATCATCGTGGTCATCAGCAGCCAGCTGCCCCAGCCGGTGCTCGACTACGTCGGCGTCGCCTCCACCTTCACCTTCGCCGCGGCGGTGTTCGTCGCCGTGGTCGCGCCCGAACTGGTGTCGGTGGACCTGCGCACGAACCTGCTCCACCTGTACTTGTCCCGCCCACTGGGCCGGTCGAGCTACGCGCTGACCAAGGTCGCCGCGCTGGCCACCGCGACGTTCCTGCTGCTCGCGGCCCCCATGCTGGTCATGTTCATCGGCATGGCCTTCAGCACCGACGACGGCGTCCCGGGGGTGCTGGAGGAGCTGGGCGGGCTGCTCGTCGGTCTCGTCGCCGCGGCCGTGCACGCGACGCTGCTGGCGGCGCTGGGCCTGCCGATCGCGTCGCTGTCGGGACGCCGGGTGTTCGCCACCGGCATGATCATCGGGGTCTTCCTGCTCACCGCCCCGATCTCGGCCGTCCTGCGCGAGTTGGACTCCGGGACGATCGGCCGGCTCGCCGGGCTGCTCGACCCGGCGAGCCTGCTCAACGGCGTGGACCAGTGGTTGTTCGGATCGGACGTCAGCCTCGTCTCGATCGGCTCGTTCGGACCGGTGTACGGCCTGGTCACGGTCGCGCTGACCGCGCTCGGCACGATGGCCGCGGTGTGGCGGTACAAGGGGGTGAGGTCGTGAGCACCGTCGAACTCGCAGGCGTGTCCCGCTGGTACGGCAACGTGGTCGCGGTCAACGACGTGAGCTTGTCGATCGGCCCGGGTCTGACCGGGCTGCTCGGCCCCAACGGCGCGGGCAAGACCACCGTGCTGCACCTGATGGCGGGCCTGCTGGCCCCGTCGCGGGGCGAGGTCGTGATCGGCGGCGAGCCCGCGTGGGCCAACCCCGCCGTGTACCGCGGGCTCGGCCTGGTGACCGAGCGCGAGAGCGTGCCGGGATTCCTCACCGCGTGGGAGTTCGTCCTGGCCAGCGCCAAGCTGCACAAGCTCCCCGACCCGACGGCCGCCGCCCGTGCCGCGCTGGGCGTCGTGGACCTGCGCGACGCGCAGGACCGCCGGATCTCCACCTACTCCAAGGGGATGCGCCAGCGGAGCCGGGTCGCCGCGGCGCTGGTGCACGACCCGGAGGTGCTGCTGCTGGACGAGCCGTTCAACGGCATGGACCCCCGGCAGCGGATGCACATGATGGAACTGCTCGACGGCATGGCCGAGCGGGGGCGGACGATCGTGTTCAGCTCCCACATCCTGGAGGAGGTCGAGCAGCTCTCCGGCACCGTGCAGGTGATCGTGGCGGGCAGGCTCGCCGCCTCCGGCGACTACCGGCACATCCGGCGGTTGATGACCACCCGCCCACACGTGTTCACCATCGCCTCCTCCGACGACCGCCTCCTCGCCACGGCGCTGATGGCCGAGCCGTCGGTCTCCGGGGTGAGCATCTCCGAGACGGGTCTCCAGGTGCACACCAGCGACTACGGCACCTTCACCCGCGCCCTCGCCAAGCTCGGCAGGGCGAGGAACATCCGGCTGACCACCATCCTGCCTTCGGACGAGTCCCTCGAGAAGGTCTTCTCCTACCTGGTGACCACATGAACCCGACGATCATCGGCCTCACGGCCAGGGCCCTCCTCGGCCGCAGGCGCGTGCTGTTGCTGCTCCCCATGCCGGTCGTCCTCATCGGGCTGACACTGCTGGGCGTCACCGGCGAGAACGAGCACGTGACCCGGGCCGAGTGGGGCCCGCAGGTCTTCTCCAACCTCGGCCTCGCGGTGATCCTGCCGTTGACCGCGCTGATCGTCGGCAGCAGCGTGCTCGGCCTGGAGGTCGACGACGGCACCATCACCCACCTGATCACCAAGCCGCTGCCGCGCTCGGAGATCATCCTGTCCAAGCTCCTGGTGGCCTGGTTGGTGACCACGGTGGCCACCGCCCTGCCACTGGCCGTCGCGGCCGTGATCGCGGGCTCCGGCACGCTGGCGGTCGGCCTGGTCGTGGGCGCGGCCCTCGGCGCGTCGGCCTACAGCGCCCTGTTCCTGGCGCTGAGCGTGATGACCAAGCGCCCGGTCGCGGTCGGCCTCGTCTACATCGTGCTGTGGGAGAACCTGCTGGTGTCGTTCGTCGACGGCGCCCGCGTGTTCAGCATCCGCCGGCACGCGACGGCTGTCGCGGACGCCATCGGCGACAGCCCGCTGATCTCCTCGACCATGTCGCTGCCCACCGCGTTGATCATGGCGTCGGTGTTCGTCGTGGTGGGCACGGTCGGCGCCACCCGGCGGCTGCGGTCGTTCGCGCTCACGGGCGAAGCGAACTGACGGGCGAGGCGAACTGACGCCCTTCGCTCCGGGGTCGACGACTCGTTCGGTGGTCGTGACCACGAGTGCGGTCCTGCGGTGCCGAGGCGGTGAAGCCGGGCGCGCGACGGCCCTCCGCGGCCGCGGTCGCGGAGGGCCGATCTGTCGGCGACCGGTCGATTTCACGGGCAACACGGGTCCGATCATCCGTCATGCGGTGCGGAAGAACCGGTCGAAGATCGCACGGGCACGTGGGTCGTGGTTCGTCCGACCCGTCCGCGTCACAGCAAAATGGCGGGGCTGTAGATCTGCGGGATCTCGGTGACGGTGTTGTCGGGCCAGAGGACGGCGGCGATGGCGCCGCTCTCGTACGTCGCCGACACGTGCGGCGACTTGGAGGGGAATGCGTTGGCGAACGCCGCGGAGAACTTGTGGCTGTCGGTGGAGGCGATCAGGGCGCCGTTGCGGTAGAGGCCGACCGCGATGTAGATCTCGGGCATGACGTGGGTGCAGTTCAGGTTGCCGAACGCCTGTTCGCCACCGCCCGAGCCGCCGTACCAGCGGTTGGGGAGGGTGGCGCTCAACGTGCAGGACCAGACGCCCTTGGACACGGTCGCCGTGGTCCGGGCGGAGATGTCCGGGGTGTGCGTGGACAGCGCGGGCTTGCCGAGACCTGTGGCGTCGGTGTCGGCGTGCGCGCCGGGACCGGTTGTCACCAGCGCGGCGGCCGCGATCACGACGGCGACGAGTCGCCACGATCTCGAGCGCGGCTGCCGTTCACGTGTTCTCATGCGCATCCTCGACGTCGGGGGCGGTTGAAGCGGATTTCCGGGTTGCTCAAGCTAGCCGCCGTCCGATCGAATTGTAAATGCGTCCGCCGAGTGACGACCGTTCGGCCCGCGCCCACCGGGAACCGGCACTCCGCCATGCAGCGAAATGGAATACGACGAATACAGGACACGCTGTCCGCACAAATCGTGCGTGAAATATCGCAGGTCCGGGCTGCGCCATTCGGCGCGCGAACCACCGCTCCGCGTCGACGGGCCCCTGTCGATCGCGGTCGCTGCGCGGCACCGACCTCCGGGCGGAGTGCTTGCAGACCGTGCAACTCCCGGCAGAGGGGCGCTTCGACGACGTCCGATCCGCCGGCCGGAGCGGGGACTCCCCCGCCTGGAGGTTCTTCGTGCGCCGAGAGCGGCAACGGGTGACGCCGTTCGAGTGGACGCCGGTCCGGTTCGGTATCAGGCCACGTCCGGCGAAGTCCTCCTGTCGCGCCGCGGGCCCTGCTCCGCGGCGCAGGAGGGAAACGCATGTCCACCAGACGACGGGGAGCGACGGTGCTCGCCCTGTCCGGGTTGCTGGGCGCGGTGGCGTTGACCGGCGCCACCGCCGGCACCGCGTCCGCGGCCGACGAACTGCCCGTGTACGCCGTCCGCTCGGAGGGCCTGACCCCGGAGCAGGCGACGACCCTGCAACAGGCGTTCGGCCTCGGGAGCGTCGAGCACACGCCCGAGGGCGTGGTCACGTTCATCGACGAGGACCGCCACCTGCGCGTCCCCGGCATCGACCGCGGCGCGGGCCGACCCGACGAGAGCGGTCAGGCGACCAGCCAGACCCAGCTCGACCTCGACGCCGTACGCGGGCTGAGGGCCGTCCCCCTCGACGAGGCCGCCAAGCGCGTCACCGAAACCCTGCGCGGTGTCGGCCTGCTGCCCGGGAACGCCACCGCGAGCGCGTCCCACTCGACGCTCGACATCACCGACGCCAACGGCAACGCGCTGGCCGGGGCCCCGCTGGACACCACGGTGACGTTCGACTTCCAACTCGACGGCCTCCCGTTGGAGGGCCCCGGCTCGAAGATCCGCGTCTCCCTGGACGGCGCGGGCGCGGTCACCCAGCTCACCTACTCCACCCGCGTGCTCGCCCGCGCCGGCACGGTGCAGGTCCTGGGCTACGACGAGCGCTACCGGAGGTGCCGCGCCGCCGCGTACCCGCTGCAGCTGGGCTTGGCGGACTACATCTACTGGGCACCGCCCTGGGTCGCTCGCCCCCCGGTCTACGACCGCTTGGAGCCGGTCCTCCGCTGCCGGGTCCTGGACCCGTCGACCGGCTCGTCGTCCGTGTTCCACCTGCCCGGCGTCCTCGGCAGCCCCGCCCCGACGCCGGACCCGGTCGTGCCGCCGCGGAGGGACTCCGCCACCGACGCGAACGCCGGGGTGGGTGCGCAGTGGACCACCCGGGTCGACGTCGGCAGCTCCGGCACCGGGACCTGCCAGTCCCTGTCCGGCGTCCCGGCGGACGTCACCGGCTTCAACACCCGCTTCACCGGCGCGGGCGTCCC
>NZ_NSDM01000025.1 GCF_030852425.1 Saccharothrix longispora | reverse complement strand
TTGGGGCACCAGGTGTTGCCCGTCCACCGGTGTCCGACCAGCCCGCCGGGGGCACCGGCTCACCACTTGACCGCCAGCCCGGCCAGCGCCGTGACGGGTTCCGCCACCGGCGACGCCTGCCCGGATCCTCGCCGACCCGGCCGGTCGGCTGGTGTGGACCTCGCCGGCGCTGCCCGGCTCCGCCCACGACCTGACCGCGACCCGTACCCACGGCCTGGTCGACATGCCGGTCGCCCACGAGGTCACGACGTTCGCCGACAAGGCGCAGGTCTGCGACCAGCGGGCGGGTCAGGCGGAGGTGGGCGCGGGCGGCGAGGATCAGCCAGGTCCAGCGGTCGGCGGCCTCGGGGTCGCGCAGCCGTGTCGGCGTCGGTGCCGGAGGACCACGGCCAGGCCGGTCTGTTCACTTCGCCGGAGGGCAGGTGCTCCACCGTCAGGCGGATCACGGGGCCTCGGTGATCGACAGTGGTCCACTGTGGTCGATCCAGGCGCTGCGGCGGCCGGTCGTGGGTGCAGTCGGTTTCGTGCCTGCGCGGTGGCGGTGCCGTAGAGGCGCGCGTCGGTGCTGGTCACCACGTCCCCGGTGTTCCAGGTGGCCGAGTCGCCGAAGACGAACTCGCGCCGTGCTCGCGGAAGCGTCCTCCGTCCGGGTCGTGACCCCGAGGCGGGGTCGGGCGGCGCAGCACCCGGTCCGACCGCGTCCGCCCCAGCACCCGCACCGGTAGGTCTCCCAGCAGGTAGGCGATGCGGGGCGCGTCGTGGCCGGCGTCGAACACCACCAGGATCTCCGGATCGCCCTGCTTCCATTGACTGGCGGCGATCAGCCGTTCGACCACGCCGCGCGGTTGGGCGGCGTGACCGCGGCGAGGTCGGCACCGGGCGGAAGGCGGACCGCGTCCAGCAAGGCGGTCCACGACGTACCGCCGGTCTCCAACGCGCCACGAACGAGTACGGCCATCCCGCGATCATGCGATGCTCGCCCTTGCCGCGTCCGCAGACGTGACGGAACGAGCGGTCGGGACAGGGCGCGCCATCCGGACGCAACCAGGGCGAGACGTCGACCGCGGGCACCAGACGGCCGTCTGCCGCCCGCGGTGACGGCATACCCACCAGCGCGTCACGCAACCGGTCGGCCCCGATACGGCGTTGTCGATTGCGTCGTACAGCCCACCGCGCCCACGCCGGTGCTCCGCCGCGAGCGACAACCCCACCGGAGTCCGCACCGGCTCGTCGGCGCACAGCAGGGCGTCGGCCGGCTCGAACAACCCGTCCGTACTGCGACAGGACCGCTGCCGGACCGCCCGCCCCCGCAGTGAGGGCCACCGGCGGTACGGGTGCGCGGCCCGGCCCCGCCGTGAACTCCGAAATTGGCAATCCACCTAGACGATGGCCGACTTCGTTGACCGGTGTTGTCCGCGCCTCCCACTCTGAGGTCGCACAGGCCCGCGGGACAGTCCTCGGAGGTTCGATCGTCTCGACCACGGTGGTGCGCGGTTGCAGCACGGCGGACAACCCACCGGAGCCGGAGGCCACGACGTGCGGCGGCCGGCACGACAGGAGTACGCGCGGTTCCACGCAGACGCACGCCCAGGGGCCGGCACCGGACCGGCCCACCGTCCACGAGGAGCACGCCCTTGTTCAGCAGAATCGCCATCGTCAACCGCGGCGAGGCCGCGCTCCGGCTCCTCCACACCGTCGGTGACCTCGTCGAGCAGACGGGAGCGCGGATCGAGACGGTCGCGCTGCACACCGACGTGGACAGCGCGGCGACCTTCGTCCGGCGGGCCGACCACGCGTACCTCCTCGGCCCTGCGGCCTCCCGTCCCTACCTCGACCTGGCGGTGCTGGAGCGGGCTCTCGTGGAGACCGGCGCCGACGCGGCCTGGGTGGGCTGGGGCTTCGTCGCGGAGAACCCCGATTTCGTCGAGCTGTGCGACCGCCTCGGCGTCGCGTTCATCGGTCCGAGCGCCGCGGCCATGCGCCTGCTCGGCGACAAGATCGGCTCGAAGCTGCTGGCCGAGCGGGTCGGTGTGCCGGTGGCGGCGTGGAGCGGCGGGCCGGTGGCGGACCTCCGGGCGGCGGTGGAGGCGGCCGACGCGGTGGGCTACCCGTTGATGCTCAAGGCGAGCGCGGGCGGCGGTGGTCGCGGCATCCGCCGGATCGACTCGCGGGAGGAGTTGGCCGAGGCGTTCGAGCGGACGTCGTCGGAGGCGGAACGCGCGTTCGGCAGCGGGGTGATGTTCCTGGAGCGGTTGGTGATCGGTGCCCGGCACGTGGAGGTGCAGGTCATCGCGGACGGGCAGGGCACGGCCTGGGCACTGGGGGTTCGCGACTGCTCGGTGCAGCGGCGCAACCAGAAGGTGATCGAGGAGTCGGCGTCGCCCGTCCTGACCCGAGACCAGGTGGAGCACATCAAGGCCGCGGCCGAGCGGCTGGCGTGCGCCGTCGAGTACCGCGGCGCGTGCACCGTCGAGTTCCTGTACCACCCCGGCACGAGCACGTTCGCCTTCCTGGAGGTCAACACCCGCCTCCAGGTCGAGCACCCGATCACCGAAGCCACCACCGGGTTCGACCTGGTTCGCGCCCAGCTCCAGGTGGCGGCGGGGCGACCGCTGACCGGGGAGCCGCCGCGCGAGACCGGCCACGCGGTCGAGGCGCGGCTCAACGCCGAGGACCCGGACCGCGATTTCACGCCCTGCCCGGGGCGCATCGCGCGCCTGGACCTGCCGACCGGTCCGGGGGTCCGCGTGGACACCGGTGTCGGCGCGGGTGACGTGATCCCCGCGGAGTTCGACTCCATGATCGCGAAGGTGATCGGCTACGGCGCGACGCGCGCCGAGGCGCTCGCCAGGTTGCGCCGGGCGCTGGCCGAGACCACGGTCGTCGTCGAGGGCGGCACGACCAACAAGGGCTTCCTGCTGGAACTGCTGTCCCACCCGGAGGTCGTCGACGGCACGGCGGACACCGCGTGGGTCGACCGCGTGCGCGGCGCGTCCGGGCGCGGTGACGCCCCGCACCTCGCGGTGGCGCTCGCGGTGGCGGGCATCGAGGCGGCGGACGCCGCGGACGAGGTCTCGCGCGCCGCGCTGCTGGCCTCGGCGCGCGGCGGTCGCCCGGCGACCGACCACGAGGCCACCCGGTCGTTCGACTTCCTCGCGGGTACCGCGGGTCACCGGGTCGAAGTCACCCGGACGGGGATCGGGCGCTACCACGTGTCGGTGCCCGGTGCGACCGAGGCCACCGTGGAGGTGCGGCGGTTCGACCGGCACGCCGCGGAACTCGTCGTCGACGGTGTGCGCCACCGCGTGGTCGTCGACGCGCGCGACCCCGTGTACCACGTGGAGGTCGAAGGCACGACGCACCGCTTGAGCCGCAACGAGGGCGGCCTGCTGCGGGCGCCGATGCCCGGCTTGGTGGTCGCGGCGCCCGTGGCGGTGGGCGCCGAGGTGCTCGCCGGCGACCCCGTGGTGGTGTTGGAGGCGATGAAGATGGAGAGCGCGGTGCGCGCGCCTGCCCGCGCTCGCCTCACCGAGCTGTGCGTGCCGGTCGGCACGCAGGTCGTGGCGGGTGCTCCGCTGGCACGCCTCGACGTCGGCGAGCGGTCGGGGGTGGACGACGGGTCGACCGTCGAAGTGCGCTTCCCCACCGCGGCGGAGGAGTCCGCCGAGCGCCGCGCGGCCCACCTGCTGGACGTGCTGCACGACGCCGTCCTCGGGTACGGTCCGGTCCCGGTCCTGGACGGGTACCTCGCCGCCCGCCGGGAACTCGCCGATCGGCCGCTGGCCGGCGAAGCGCGGCTGCTGCGGGTGTTCACGGCGGTGTGCGGGTTGAGCGGCGACCGCGCCGATGACGGCGGCCGGGCGCCGCGCGAGGACTTCCACTGGTACCTCACCACGCTCGACGCCGACCGGGCCGGTGTGTCGGCGTCCTTCCGGCGGCTCCTGCGCGCCGCGCTCGCGCACTACGGCGTCGACGACGTGGAACGCGGCGACGGGGTCGGCGAGGCGGTGTTCCGGCTGCACTTGGCGCTGCGGCGCGCGGGGGAGGCCGCCGAGGTCGTCCGGGCCCTGCTGCGGCGGTGGCTGACCGAGCGCCCACCGGCGGCACCCGACCGGGAAGCGGTGGAGACGGCGCTCGACCACCTGGCCTCGACCGCGCGGACGGCGTTCCCCGATCTCGCCGACACCGCGCGGGCCGTCCTGCTGCGCTGGTTCACCGGTCCCGCGCGCCGCCGGGCACGGGCTCGCGCCCACGCCGACGCCCGGCGGCACCTCCACCACCTCGACAACGCCCCGTCCGCCCCCGATCGCGCGGAGCGCCTAGCCGCCGTGGCGGCGACGCCCGAACCCCTGGTCCGGCTCCTGACGGGACGGTTCGACCGGACCGGCGCGGGTCCCGACCCGCTGCTGGAGGCGTTGGCCCACCGGCACTACGGCGACCAGGCCCTCGGTGACGTGCGCACGGCGGAGGTGGGCGGCTGCGCCTTCCTCGTCGCCGAGCACCTGGCCAGCGGCTCGCGGCTGGTGAGCACCGCCGTCCCGTTCGACCGGCTCGCCGCGGCGCAGCGCGGGATCGTCGAACTGGGGCAGGAGCAGACCGTGGTCGCCGACGTGCACGTGCTGTGGGACGACTTCCCCGCCGACACCGACACCGCGGCCGAGCTGCTGCTCGTGCCGCTCGGCGCGAGCGAGCTGCCCGAGAAGATCGGCCGGATCACGGTGACCGCCACCCGGCGCGGCGGGACCGGGCACCACCACTTCACGTTCGTCCCGGGCACGGGCGGCCTGGTGGAGGATCGGCTGCTGCGCGGTCTCCACCCGTACGTCGCCGAGCGCGTGCAGTGGGAGCGGATGAGCGGGTTCGTCCTGGACCGGCTGCCCACCGGGGACGACGAGGTGGCGCTGTTCCGCTGCACCGCGGCGGGCGACCCGTCCGACGTCCGGCTCCTCGCGCTCGGCCAGGTCCGCGGCCTGACCGGGCGGCACCGGGACGACGGGGCCGTGGAGCTGCCGGCGGCGGAGGAGTCCCTCGCCCTGTGCCTGGGCACGATCCGGCACGCCCGGCTGGAGTCGGGTGCGGCGCACAGCCACCGCGTGCTCGTCTACCTGTGGCCACCCGTCGACGTCGAAGCGCCCGAGGTCGCCGCCGCGCTGGAGCGCCTGCTCCCGGACGCCGACGGGCTGGACCTCGCCGAAGTGCTGGTCCTGGGTCACCGGCACGCGGACGGCGCGGGTGACGAGGCGGACCTCGCCGTTCGGGTCGTGCCGGACGCGCAGGGGCGGTTGCGGGTGGTCCTCGGTCTGCCGCCGGTCGGACCGCTGCGCCCGCTGGACGGCTACGCGCGCACGGTGTCGAACGCCCGTGCCCGCGGCGTGGTCCACCCCCATGAGCTGGCCGGTCTCGCGGCCGGCGCGGGCGGCACGTTCACCGAGTACGACCTGGACGGCGACACCCTCGTGCCGGTGGACCGGCCGAAGGGCGGGAACACCGCCGCGGTGGTCGTCGGCGTGGTGAGCACGCCGACCCCGAAGCACCCGCAGGGCGTGTCCCGCGTCGTCCTGCTGGGCGACGCCACCAAGGCGTTGGGCGCGCTGTCCGCGCCGGAGTGCCGGCGCGTGGTCGCCGCCTTGGACCTGGCCGCGGCGCTGCGGCTGCCGGTCGAGTGGTTCGCGGTGTCGGCGGGCGCGCGGATCTCGCGCGAGTCGGGCACCGAGAACATGGACTGGGTGGCGGCCGTGTTGCGGCGCATCGTCGAGTTCACCCAGGACGGCGGCGAGGTCAACATCGTGGTGTCGGGCATCACGGTCGGCGCGCAGCCGTACTGGAGCGCCGAGGCCACCATGCTCATGCACACCAAGGGCGTGCTGGTGATGGTGCCCGGATCGGCGATGGTGCTGACCGGCAAGCGGTCGCTGGACTTCTCCGGTGGCGTGTCCGCCGAGGACAACGCGGGCATCGGCGGGTACGACCGCGTCATGGGCCCGAACGGCCAGGCGCAGTACCGGGCCGAGGACCTCGCCGGGGCGCGCGACGTGCTGATGGCGCACTACGACCACGCCTACGTCGTGCCGGGCGAGACGGGTCCCCGCGCGGCGTCGACCGCGGACCCGGAGGACCGGGACGTCACGTCGTACCCGCACCCGGCGGGTGACAGCCCGTTCACCTCGGTGGGTCAGATCTTCTCCGCCGAGAGCAACCCCGACCGCAAGAAGCCGTTCGACATCCGGGCGGTCCTGCGCGCCGTGTCCGACCAGGACCGGCCGGTGCTGGAGCGCTGGGCGGACCTCGTGGGCGGCGAGACGGCGGTGGTCCTCGACGCACACCTCGGCGGGCAGCCCGTGTGCCTGCTGGGCATCGAGTCGACGACCGTGGCGCGGCGCGGGTTCCCGCCCGCCGACGGGCCTGGCGCGTACACGTCGGGCACGCTGTTCCCCCGGTCGTCGAAGAAGGTCGCCAGGGCGATCAACGCCGCCTCCGGTGTGCGTCCGGTGGTGGTGTTGGCGAACCTGTCCGGGTTCGACGGCTCCCCCGAGTCGATGCGGGAGCTCCAACTGGAGTTCGGTGCCGAGATCGGCCGGGCGGTGGTGAACTTCCGCGGCCGGATCGTGTTCTGCGTGGTGTCCCGCTACCACGGCGGTGCGTTCGTGGTGTTCTCCAAGGCGCTCAACCCCGGCATGACGGTCCTCGCCGTCGAGGGGTCGTTCGCCTCGGTCATCGGCGGCGCGCCCGCCGCGGCCGTCGTCTTCTCCCGCGACGTCGACCAGCGCACCGCCGGGGACCCGCGCGTGCTCGCCCTGACCGGGGCGGGCGGCGGCGGGGAGGACCCGGCCCGCGTGCGACGGGCGGTGCGGGCGGAGAAGCTGGGCGAGGTGGCGGCCGAGTTCGACCGCATCCACGACATCCACCGCGCCGTCGAGGTCGGCTCCGTGGACCGCGTCCTGCCGGCGCGGGAGCTGCGGCCGGGCATCATCGCGGCGGTGCGGGGCGCGTCGCGCCCCTGGAGGCCCTGACCGGCCGACGAGCCGGACGCGACCGCGAACGGACCACCACGACGCGGACCGCCCGGCCCGGCTCACGCAGCCGGGCCGGGCGGTCCGCGTCGCACTCAGTCCGCGTGCACGCTCCTCCGCGCCCGGGTGAGCCCGCCGCGCAGCAGGTCCAGCACCTCGGCCTGGTGGTCGGTCAGGAAGAAGTGGCCGCCGGGGTAGACCCGCAGGTCGAACGCGCCGGTGGTGTGCTCCCGCCACCCCTCCGCCTCGGCGGCGGTCGTCTTCGGGTCGGCGTCACCGGTCAGCACGGTCACCGGGCAGGTCAGCGGCTCCCCCGGCGTGTGCCGGTAGGTCTCCACGGCGCGGTAGTCCGCGCGCAGCGGCGGCAGCACCATCGCCACCAGGTCGCGGTCCCGCAGGTTCGCTGCGCCCGTGCCGCCGAGCGCGGCGACCTCGGCCAGCAGGCCGCGCTCGTCCATCAGGTGCACCGCCTCGGAGCGGTGCCGGTCGGGGGCGCGCCGCCCGGACACGTACAGGTGCGCCGGCGCCTCGTCGTGCTTGCCGGTCATCAGCCGCGCGACCTCGAACGCCACCAGCGCGCCCATGCTGTGCCCGAACAGCGCGGGAGGACCGCCGGGCAGGTCGGCCACCAGTGGTGCGACCTGCCGGGCGATGGCGCCGACGTCGTCGAGCGGCACCTCGCCCCGGCGGTCCTGGCGGCCGGGGTACTGGACCGCGAGGACGGACACGTCCGGCGCCAGGGCGTGCGACATCGGGTGGTACCAGCTCGCCGATCCGCCCGCGTGCGGGAAGCACACCAGGCGCGGCGCGGCGCGGCGGCTCGCGTGGTACTCCCTGAGCCACCGGGCGCGCTCGTCGTGGCGCTGTGCGGACATGGGTGTCTCCTTCTCCTCGACCGTGCTCGGAACCGGCTCCGGGCAGCGCGAGACCCCGTGGCCGCGGTGTCACGCCCACGGGGTCGATCCCACCGCCCTCAGTCGTCGTGCACCACGACCGCCTGCACCGGGCACGCCTGCGGCACCTCGTGCACGCGCGGGTCGTCCGCGCCGTGCTCGCCGCCCTCGACGAACGCGACGAGCGCCTCGTCGTCCTGGGTGAACACGGTGGGCGCGGTCATCACGCACTGCCCGGCGCCGATGCAGCGGTCCCGGTGGAGGGTGATGCGCACCGCCGTCACCACGTCACCGGCAGCACGCGGGGCCCCTGGCCGTCGTGGCCCGCGCTGATCGGGATCTCGTCCACCGGCACGGCCAGCTTCAGCGTCGGGATGCGGGTGAACAGCGAGCCGAGGGCGATCTCCAGTTCCGCGCGGGCCAGGTTCTGCCCCAGGCACTGGTGGATGCCGTGGCCGAAGCCGACGTGCCGACCGGCGGCGCGGCGCAGGTCGAGCGTGTCGGGGTCCTCGTAGGCGGCGCCGTCGCGGTTCATCAGCATGATCGACAGGACCACGCCGTCACCGGCCTTGATGGTCTGGTCCCCGACCTGGATGTCGTCGACGGCGAGCCGGACGATGAAGTCCGAGACGGACAGGAAGCGCAGCAGCTCCTCGATCGCGTTGGGCAGCAGGCCGTCGTCGGCGTGCAGCGCGGCGAGCTGCTCGGGGTGCTCCAGGAGCGCGAGAACCCCCAGGGAGATCGCGTTGCCGGTGGTCTCGTGGCCGGCGATCAGCAGCACCATCGCCATCTTGACCAGCTCGTCGTGGTCCAGCTTGCCCTCGGCGAGCTGGACGGTGATCAGCTCGTCGAGCAACCCTTCTCCCGGCTGTTCCTGCTTGCCGCGAACGAGGTCGAACAGGTAGCCGTACAGTGCGCCGAACGCCGCGTCCGCCTCGGCCGACGTCGCCGCGCCCACGAAGTCGCGTGAGCGCTCCTCGAACAGGTCGTGGTCGTCGTAGGGCACGCCCAGCAGCATGCAGATCGCGATCGAGGGCACGGGCAGGGCGAACCGGGAGACCAGGTCGATCGTCGGCCCGTCGGCGAGGATGCCGTCGATCAGCCGGTCGACCTCCTGCTGGAGGACGGGGCGCATCGCCGCCATCCGCTTGACGCCGAAGCTGGGGATCAGCATGCGGCGCTGGCGGGCGTGCTCCGGGTCGTCCACCCCGATCAACGGGAGGGACAGGCCCTCGCGTCCCTCGGTGCGGGCCACCACGACGGGGAAGACGGGGTTGCCCCACTCCGAGGACAGCCGCTGGTCGGCGAGCAGGGCGCGGCCCTCGGCGTGGCCCGTCACCAGCCACGCCTCGCGTCCGTCGAACAGCCGGACCCTGGTGAGCGGGCGGGTCTCCCCCATCGGCGCGTAACCGGGCGCGGGGTGGTACGGGCAGGACCGGTCCGAGGGGAACGCGGGCACGGCCGGCTCGGCGGACCGGCTGGTGGTCTCGGTCATGGTGCGCCTTTCGGGATCACGGGTGTGGGAGAGTGCGGCACCGTCGCCGCGGCGCGGCCGATGCCGAGTGTCAGCGGAGGTTGCGGCGCTCGGCGAGGACGCGGTCGACGGCGCGCCCGGCACCGTCATCGCGGTCGATCGGGGAACCGGGGTGCCGCGCGTTGTCGCGGTCGGCCGGGTTGTCGAGCACGCTGCCGCCGAAGCCGACGAACACCGGGGCGGTCCGGTGGCGAGGACGTCCCGCAGTCCGGTGTCCGACTCCCACCGGCCGGGCGCTCGGGCCACCGGTAGCCGGTCACCTGCATGCCCTCGCGCCACTCGCGGGACCGGGCGGCACGGGATGGCCGGGGAGACGTCGAACGACGCGGCCCGGTTGCCGGTGAACGGCGCGACGTCGCCGTGCGAACCGATCGCGGTGGTCGACGAGTGCATGGGAGGTGTCACCTCGTGGTCCGGTGCGTCCTGGAGGGGTGGTCACCGCGTGGTCGTGACGGGGTCGGCCGACGGCGGCGCCCCCGAGCGGATCGGGCCGGGCAGCGCGCACAGCAGGAGGGCGACGGCGGCCATCAGGCCGACGAGCAGCCACAGGGCGCGCTCGAAGGCCGCGGCGTAGCCGGTGGTGGAGCCGAAGAACACCAGCCCCACGAGCACGACGCCCAGAGCGGCCCCCACCTGGCCGGTGGCGCCGACCAGGCCGGAGGCGCTGCCGGCGTGCCGCACCGGGACGAAGGACAGGATCAGGCCGGTCAGCGGCGACAGCACCTGGCCGACGCCCAGGCCGATCAGTGCCAGGGGCAGCGCCATCGCGAGGGCGTCGACCCGCGTGCCGCCCTCGCGGGCGACGACGCCGAACACGACCAGACCCGCGATGGTCAGCAGCACGCCCAGCAGCAACGTCATCCGCCCGAGACGGGGGTAGACGAACTGGACCGACACCCCGCCGGAGACGGCCACCGCCACGGAGAACGGGATGGAGGCCAACCCGGTGTCCAGTGCCGTCCACCCCATGCCGACCTGCACGTACAGCGTCCAGACGAGGAAGAACGCCGCGGGCAGGCCCTGGAACAGCAACTGCACCGCGAGCCCGGCGGAGAACGCGCGGGAGGCGAACAGGTCGAGCACGACGAGCTGCGGCAGGCCGCGGCGCCCGCGCGAGCGCTGGTGGCGCACGAACAGCACGAGCGCCGGGACGAACAGCACGACGGACGCCACGCTCCACAGCGGCCAGCCCAGTTCACGACCCTGCACCAGCGGGACCAGCAGCAGGAGCAGGGCCAGGACGGCCAGGCCCACGCCGGCCAGGTCCAGCCGCCGCACGCCCGGCGCGCGGGACTCGCGCACCCACCGCCCGGCGAGCACAACCGTGAGCGCGCCGACCGGCACGTTGACGGCGAACACGCCGCGCCACCCCAGCCCGAACAGGTCGGCCTCGACCAGCAGGCCGCCGACGAGCGGGCCGCTGACCACGGCGACCCCGGCGATGACCGCCGAGATGCCGACGACCTTGGCGAACTCCTCGGCGAACGCGACGCGGATGATCGCCAGCACCTGCGGCACCATCACCGCGGCGAACGCGCCCTGCACCGCCCTGGCGGCCACCATCGCCTCCGCGTCCCACGCGAGGGCGCACACGGCGGACCCGAGCACGAACCCGAGCGCGCCGACGAGGAACATCCGCTTGCGGCCGACGATGTCGCCCAGCCTCCCGCCGGGGACCAGCAGCACGCCGAAGGACAGCATGTACGCCGCCGGCACCCACTGGAGCTGCGCCGCGGTCATGCCCAGCTCCTCGCGGAGGCTGGGGATCGCGACGTTCACCACGTTGCCGTCGAGCAGGTCCATGAACAGCGCCAGCATCAGCACCCACAGGGCGTGCCACCGCCTGGGGTCCGGCACGACCGGCGCGGCCGTGGCCCGCGCGTCCCCGGTCACCACCAGCCGGTCCCGCTCGCTCGCCGCGCCGGCGTGGGCCGGTAGGTGGCGCACGCGGCCGGCAGGCGCACGCCGGACAGCCGCAGCTGGCCCACCCTGGCGGCGAAGGCCGCGCCGCGCACCAGGTTGACCGCGATGTCGACGACCGAGCGGTTCTCCAGCGCGGCCAGGTACGTGCCGGCCACCCAGTCGTTGAACGCGCCCATCGCGGGCCCGCACCACACCTGGTAGTCGGTGACGCGGTCGGGGGCGCCCGCCGTGCTCCACCCCGACGAGAGGCCGAGGTACCAGCGGAACACCAGCGCCATCCGGCGCTTCGGGTCGTTCTCCGCACGGGCGATCTGAGCCGGGTCGCGCTCCCGGAAGAAGCGCACGGTGTCCTCCCAGACGTCGGCCAGGGGCCGGCGGAAGATCCGCTCCTCCAGCGCGGCCCGGTCGTCGACCGGGATGTCCTCGATGCCCGCGTGCTCGCGGTAGGTCTCGTAGAGCCGCCGGGCGCGGGACGCGAACATGGTGCCGCGCTGCAGGACCTGCACCTCGACGCCCATCTCGAACATGTCGGCGGACGGCGCCATCGCGCAGTCGGCCGCGCCGGCGGTGGCCAGCAGGCGCTTGGTCGCCGGCGACTGCCCGGCCTCCGCGGACGCCTGGTTCACCGAGCCCGTGACCACGTAGTCGGCGCCCGTGGTGAACGCGGCGGCCGCGGCGGCGGGCGTGCCGATGCCGCCGGCCGCGCCCACCCTGGTCCGGGAGACCAGACCGGCGCCCCGCTGGACCCGGTCGCGCAGCGCGATCAGCTCGGGCAGCAGCACCGGCAGCGGACGGCGGTCGGTGTGACCGCCGGAGTCGGCCTCGGCGGTGAGGTCGTCGGCCAGCGGCACCCGCTTCGCCAGCTCGGCCTGCTCGGCGCTGATCGCGCCCCTCTCCACCAGGCCGCGCACCAGCGCCTCGGGCGGCGGGCGCAGGAACCGCTCGGCCACCTCCGGCCGGGAGACCTTGGCGACGAGCCGGTTGCCGATCCGCACGCCGCCCCGGCCGTCGGGGGCGAGGCCGGCGAGCCGGTAGCGCACCACCTCGGGGGTGAGGTCGAGGAACGCCGACGCCTCGACGCAGCGGACGCCGTGCCGCAGGCAGAGGTCCACGGTCGCCCTCTCCATCGCGGGTTCGCTCGGGCTGTGGATGAGGTTGCACGCGAACGGCAGGCCGGGCGCGCGCCGGGTGATGTCGGCCAGCGCCGCGTCGACCCGGGCCGGGACCAGCCCGGCCGCGCCGAACGACGCGAGGAAGCCCGCTGTGGCCAGCGCGACGACCAGGTCGGCCGAGGCGATGCCGTTGGCCATCGCACCGGCCATGTACGGGTGGGCGACGCCGTGGTCGGCGAGGAAACCCGGGGAGCCGAGCCTGTCGGGCGACAGCGGCGGTGCGGCGGCGAGGAGTCGCGCGCCGGCGAGGACGTCCTCGTCGTTGGTCGCGCCGAGGCCGCGTTCGTCGCGCAGGACGAACACCGGCCGGTCCAGCGCGGTCAGCGTGTCGTACAGCTCGCCCGCCTCACGGGCGGGTTCCAACCTGGTGGTCACCACGACGCCTCCCCTTGGACGAGCGCGGCGGCGGTGCGGCGCTGCAACAGGTGTTGGACTTCCAGGGCACCCGCGTGCGCCTCGGCGACGGCGGATCGCACGTCGCGCACGAGGGCGTCAACCGCTGCCTGCGCGGCGTCCGCCGGGCGCGTGGCGGGTCCGGCCGGCCGGCCGGACCCCGGTCGGGGCGCGTTGGCGAGCCGGACGCCGTGGTCGAACGGCTCGCCGACGAAGCTCATCCGGTCGTCGTCGTTCACAGCGGTTCCTCCGTCCTGTCCCGGTCGCCCATCACCGCTCGCCGCCGCCGTCGCCGTCGCGCCACGCGCTCACCGCGTCGGCGAACTTCGCGGCCATGTCGGCGGTCTGGATGACGGACACGCCGGACAGGCGCATCAGGACGGTCCCATCGCGGTTGCACGCGGTCACGTCCACGGTGCTCGAGGTGGCGGTCGAGCGGACCTCCCGCGCCACGACGACGAACGGCTCGTCGTCGGGCAGCGGCGCGAAGCACTCGACGAGCTCGACGCCCAGCGGCAATCCCGCGCGACCGGTGCGCCACAGGCCGAGCACCGCACCGCACTGGAGGAGCAGGTCGGTCAGCACGGCGCTGTAGCGGTGGCCGGCGAACGCGCCGGACCCGGCGGCGTCGTCGGCCAACCGGCACTCGACGACCAGTCGGTCGCCGGACCGGTCGAGGAGCCGGCGCATGCCTTGGAGGCGCGGGCCGTGGAAGACCGTCCCGTCGGCGTACCAGGCGAGCGCGTCGTCCGGACCGGTGCCCGGCACGTGGTCGCGCACCTCGGGCAGTCGCTCGGTCCTCGGGTCCCCGGCGGCCAGCACGAGGGTGCCGGCGTAGTGGGAGCGCGCGATCGGCGCGGCGCCCCCGGCGGCGCGGACCCGGGCGCGCAGCACGAGCCGGCCGTCCTCCACCTCGCCCGGGTCGAGGTCCACCGCGTACTCGCGTTCGTGGTCGCCGTCGAACACGACGCCGCGGTGCACCTCGAACCCCCGGCAGGCGACGACGCGCAGGCCGGGGTTGGCGCGCTCGGCGACGTTCACCAGCCAGCCCAGGCCGAACGTGGCGGGCAGCACGGGGTGGGCGCCGATGCGGTGCGCCCGGATGACCTCGGTGTCCTCGACGCCGGTGAGGTCGCGGGCGGCGGTCAGCGCGGGCGTCGGCATCGGCGCCGGCGTGCCGGTGAGCGCCTCGGGGGTACCGGCCAGCAGCCGCGCCTCCGCCGCCCTGCCGGCGGCGAACCGCTCGACGAACAGGCGGGCGCCGGTGTCGGGGGCCAGCAGGTCCACCCCCCGGGCGGCGAACACGGCCCGCAGGTCGGGGCCCACCATGCCGCCGTCCCAGGCGCACCAGTCGACGGCGGTCACGAAGCGCTCCGGCCGCTCCCGCTTCAGGGTCGCCGCCACCCGGCACAGCGCCTCGTTGGCGGCGGCGTAGTCGGCCTGGCCGGGGTTGCCCAGCAGGCCCGCCACGGAGGTGAAGAACACGACGTGCCGCAGCGGCGCGCCGGCCAGCGCGTCGAGCACCGAACGCAGGCCGGTCAGCTTCGGGGTGAAGACCCGCCGGACGTCCTCGGGCGTCTTGTCGGGCAGCAGGGCGTCGGCCAGCGCGCCTGCGCCGTGCACCAGGACGGTGGCGCGTTCGGCGTGGGGGGCGAGAGCGTCCCGCACGGCGGTCGCGTCGCCGACGTCCACACCCAGGTAGGTGACGCGTGCCCCGGCGTCGGCCACGGCGGTCAGCGTCGCCGCGACCTCGCGCCGCGCGCGCACCTCCCGCACGGCCGCCGTGAACTCGCGCGGGGACAGCGTGCCGGTGCGGGCCAGGGCGTCGGGCAGCGCGTCGTCGGTGACGCCCAGCGCCCAGTCCGGCTCGTCCTCCAGGTCGGTGCGCCCCAGGAGGACGAACTCGGCACCGGTCCGCTCGGCCAGGGCCCGCACGCAGGCCGCGGTGACGCCGCGCGCGCCGCCGGTCACGACCACCACGTCATCCGGTCCGATGGTCGACTCCCCGTCGGTGGACAGGGGGGTCGCGGCTCCCGCCCACGGCGAGGAGCCGTAGGGCGCTGGCCGGACCGTCCAGCGGGCGAGGTCGCCGTCGACCCCGACTTCCAGGACGTCGCGCGCCGCGTCGTGCAGCTCGGCCAGCACGGTGTCGGCCGCCGCGTCCACGCTCAGGGAGGGGGCGAGGTCCAGCGCGCGGCAGAAGACGCCGGGTTCCTCGCGGGCCAGCACCTTCACGATGCCGGCGACGCCGCCCGCGACCGCCTCGGCCCGGTCGCGCGTGCCGCGCAGGCCCAACCCGCCGTCGAGCCTCGTCAGGGTGGCGAACGCGGTCCTCGTCCCGCCGCGCGCGGTCTCCGCGAGGCGGGGGGAGATCTTCCCCGCGAGGGCCACGACATCGGCGAGCCGGTCGACGGCGAGGTCCCACACCGTGTCCGTGCCGAGCACCACCAGGCACAGGTCGAGCGGTCCGGCGGGCACGTCGGCCTCGGCGAAGTCGCCGCGGTGCACCGTCCAGCCCGCCTCGGCCAGGGCCTTGGCGCAGGCGTCCGCGTCGGCGCCGACCCCGCCGTGCTCCACGAGCAGTGCCGTGGGCGCCTCGCGGAAGACGTCCGGGGCGCGGTCGGCGGCGGGCAGCCGCACCAGCTCCACCCGGTGCAGCTCCGCCGCCGCGCGCGGCGCGTCGGGAGCCGGGACCGGGGCCGGGCTCGGGGTCGGGGTGGACGTCGCCGGGGACGGGACGGGCGGGGTGTCGCCGCCCTCGGTCAGGTACGACACGATGTCGTCGAGGGTGCGCAGTTCGCCCAGTTGCTCCGGGCCCAGCACCGGGAGTCCCGGCAGGCTGCTCTGCACGGCGTCGAGGATCTGCACGCGCTTGATGGAGTCGATGCCGAGATCTGCTTCGAGGTCCATCCCCGTGTCGATCATGGCAGCCGGGTAGCCGGTGCGCTCGGCGACGATCCCGACCAGCGCTTCCCGCGCCGTGTCCGGTCCGACCGCGTTCGGCGCGGCGGTCTCGGGGACGGCGGTCTCGGGGACGGCGGGGACCGCCGGAGCCGCCGGTCCGGTGGCCGCGGCGGGAGCCGGTGCGAACGGCGCGGGCGCGGCCGGGAGGAGGACGGGGGACGACGGCGCGGGGGCAGCGGACCCGGCGCCGAGGCCCGCGAGACCCGCCAGGACCTCGTTCGCCCTGGTGTGGGTGCGGCCGATGCCGAGGGACTGCTCCTTCACCTGCTCGACCACGCGCAGCAGCGCGTCGACGTCGCCGCCGGTGTCGGCGGCCCGGCGCACCGCGCCGACCAGGTCCTCGGTGATCCGCAGCTGGCTGTCGAGGTAGCGCTCGTGCAGCGCCAGGTGGTGCGCGAGCGCGTCGTCCGGCGCCGCCGGGGCGTGCCCGGCCGCGACCGGGGCCGGCGGGCGCCACTGGTGCCCGTTGACCGGGACGGCGGCCTCCGCCGTGCGTGGTGTCGCTTCCATCGTCGAAACCCTGTACCCGTCCTCGATCGCCTCGCGGTACGCCGCCCGGCGGCTCTCCGGCACGTGGTCCGCGCCGTTCAACGTGATCGTCGGACCGCCCGGTTCGACCCGCTCGGGCGCGGGCGCGTCGTGGCGGTTGATGCCGGTGAGGGGCACGCCCAGCACGGCGAGCCGCAGCGCCGCCTGCTTGAGGGCCGCGTCGCCGTCGCCGAGGGGCCCGGCGTCGGTGGGGATGGCGACGACGTCCGCGTCCGGCAGCACGCGGGGCACCAGCTGGGTCAGCACCTGCTTGGGACCGAACTCCACGAACACCGAGCACCCGTCGGCGTGCATCGCGCGCAGGGCGTCCGCGAACTCGACGGGCCGCGACAGCTGGGTGACCAGCGTGCGCCGGTTGGCGTCGACGTCGTCGCCGTACCGCGCCCCGGACGTGTTGGCGTACACCGGAACCGACGGCGACCCGATCACCGCGGCGTCCACGGCCGGCCTGAAGCGGTCCAGGGCGTGCGCGACGTAGGGGGTGTGGAACGCGGCCGACACGGGCAGCCTGCGCGCCCGCAGACCCCGCAGGCCGCACTCCGCGACGAACGCCGCCACCGCGTCGGCCCCACCGCCGATCACCACCTGGTCCGGTGCGTTGTCGTTGCACACCAGCAGGTCGCCGAAGTCCGCCAGCAGGGCGGCGACCTCGTCCCGGCCCGTCTGCACGGCGGCCATCGCGCCGCGGTCGCCGTCGTCGTCGAGCGGGGCCATGGCCTCGCCCCGGGCGCAGGCCAGCCGGAAGAAGTCCTCGTCCCCGACGCTGCCGGCGGCCCAGAGGGCGGTCAGCTCGCCGAAGCTGTGCCCCAGGCACCCGGCGACCCCCAGCCCCAGCTCCCGCAGGTGGCGGAACTGCCCGGCGGACAGCGCGCCGATGGCGGGTTGCGCCCACTCGGTGCGGTGCAGCGCGTGCTCCTGCCGGTCGCGCGCGTCGGCGTCGAACACCGGAGGGGGGAAGACCACGTCGGCCAGCGACGCGCCGCCGCCCGCCCGGAACAGGGCATTGGCGTCGTCGAACGCCCCCGCCACGGTCGGGTTGGCCAGTGCCGCGTCGAGCCCCATCTCCAGGTACTGGCTGCCCTGGCCGCTGAACAGCGCGCCCACCTTCGGGTCGACCAGGCCGGAGCGGCGGTAGTGGATGCCGGCCGGGTGGTCCCAGCGCTCGGCGTCCGGGTCGGCGGCGAGCTGCGCGAGGGCTGCGGCGCGCAGCCGCACGTCCGCCTCCCCGTCGGTGGCGACGAACCCGATCCGGACGTGGTCCGCGGGCACCGGCCCGCCGTCCCCACCCGGTCCACCGGCGCGCAGCAGTTCGACCAGCGCGGGCACGTCCGGGGCGTGCCACAGGTGGGCCCGCGCGGTCCGCTGGAGCACCGGGACGCCCTCCCTGGAGGGCGCGTGCTCCTCCAGCACCACGTGGAAGTTCGTGCCGCCGAAGCCCATGGCGGAGGTGCCGGCGCGGCGCACCGGGCGCCGGGGGTCCTTGATCCACGGGCGGGTGGCCGTGTTCACGTAGACCGGCGCGTCCTCCCCGAGCGCCCCGGGGTTCGGCCGCTCCACGTTGATCGTGGGCGGCAGTGTCTTCTGGTGCAGGCTCAGCGCCAGCTTGATCAGGCTCGCGGCGCCCGCCGCGCCCTTGGTGTGGCCGATCTGCGACTTGACGCTGCCGATGGCCGCCGACCCCGGTTCCGCGCCGGCGTCGCGCAACACGGAGGTGAGGGCTTCGAGCTCGGTGCGGTCGCCCACCGGGGTGCCGGTGGCGTGCAGCTCGAACAGCTGCACGGACGCGGGCGAGCAGTCGGCGTCGGCGTAGGCCCGCTGGAGCGCCAGCATCTGTCCTTCCGCCCGCGGCGCGTAGATGCTCTTGGCCCGGCCGTCGCTGGCCGACCCGATCCCGCGGATCACCGCGTAGACCCGGTCACCGTCGCGCTCGGCGTCCGCGAGCCGCTTGAGGGCGATCATGCCGATGCCCTCGCCGAGCAGCGTGCCGTCCGCGGACTCGTCGAGCGGGCGGATGCGGTCGGACCTCGACAGGGCGCGCGTCTTGCTGAAGCACATGTACATGAACAGCGACGTCTCGGTGTCGCAGCCGCCGGTGATCATCAGGTCCGCGCGGCCGTCGACCAGCTCCGCGACGGCCACCCGGACCGCGGACAGCGAGGCCGCGCAGGCGGCGTCCACGGTGGAGTTCATGCCGCCCAGGCCGAGCCGGTTGGCCACGCGCCCGGCGGTGACGTTCGCCAGCAGGCCGGGGAAGGTGTTCTCCTCCCACGGCGGGAAGGCCTTGGCGTACTTGTCGGCGAGCACGTCGGCGTCCTGTTCGGACAGGCCGCAGCTCACCGCGACCTCGCGCAGCACGGGTGTCGACAGCCGGGCGGCGAGCGGGTGCGACAGCGGCACCGTGCCCGTCACTCCCAGCACCACGCCGGTGCGGGACGGGTCGTACCAGTCCGAGCCGGGGGCGCCCGCGTCCCGCAGCAGGTCGCGCGCGACGACCAGGCTTAGGGTCTGCATGGTGCTGGTGATCTCCAGCTGGTTGGGCGGCATCCCGAACTCGATCGGGTCGAACGCCACGTCGGGCACGAACGCGCCGCGCCGCGCGTAGGTCTTGTCCGGTGTGGACGGATCGGGGTCGTGGTGGTCGGTGGTGCTCCACCGATCCTCCGGGAGGTCGTCCGTGCAGTCCACCGCGTCGACGATGTTCTGCCAGTAGTCGCGATGGTCCCGTGCTCGCGGGAACAGGCCCGACAGGCCCACGATCGCGATCGGGCTGTCGGCCAGTCTGCGCCGACCTGACTCGTCCGGGCCGTTCACCGTCGTCCTCCCGTCTGCGCGCACCGCGCCCGGCGGCGCGGGCCCCGGTCGTGGTGCCCCGGGGTCCCGGCGCCGTGCGGTGCGATGGCCGCGATCGGTTGCCGCGTGGCGCGCGTCCGGGCGCACCACCGTTCGATGCCGGGCGCCGGGTGGCGCTCCGGTGTTCAGCCGGCCCAGCGGCCGGTGTGGGCGGACGTGCCGGCCGCGCCGGCGAGCAGCTCCGCCATTCGCTCGGCGAAGTGGCGGTGGCCCGACGGGCTCGGGTGCAGGTCGTCGTCGGACCACAGCTCGGGCGTCAGCCAGTGCGGGTCGCGGGCGATGTCCAGCAGCAGCACACCGTGCCGCCCGGTGGCCGCCCGCACCACGTCGTTCGCCTCGGTGAAGCGCGAGCCGACCAGCTCCCGGAAGGCGGGGGGCAGTGCCGCGATGCGCGGGATGGGTGGGTAGGTGGCCGTGAACACGGTCGTGTTCGGGCCGGCCAGCGTGCCGAGGATCAGCTCCACGTTGCGCCGGAACCGGTCCGGCTCGTAGTCGCTGATCAGGTCGTTGACGCCGACGTTGAGACCGATCATCGGCGCCTTGTTGACCAGGGCGGCGGCGAGCTGGCGCTCGACGACGTCCTGGGTGGTGGCGCCGAACGCGCCGAGGTTGCGGGTGCGCCCGCCCGCCACGCCGAGCAGTTCGGCCAGCCGCGCGGTCCAGCCGCCGCAGAGCGGGTCGTCACCGTGGCCCTGGGTGAAGCTGTCGCCCAGGGTCGTCAACCGCGGCTTCACGCGACCACCCCGCCCGGGGCCGGGCGGCGGGCGACCCGGATGGCGCTCGCGGGGCAGTCCTCCGCCGCCCGCGCGACCGACTCGGCCAGGTCGTCGGCCGGGTGCTCGGCCAGGACGACCACGGTGCCGTCCCGGTCGTCCTGGTCGAACACCTCGGGGGCGCGCAGCACGCACGTGCCGGCCCCGCAGCAGCGGTCGAGGTCGATCTCGATGTCGATCACCACACCACGTCCAGCCGCTGCACGCCGTAGGTGACCATCATCTCGCGCGTGGGTACGTCGCCCGCCGGCACCGCCGGCCGGAGCCCCGGGAACCGCCGGAACAGCGACAGGTAGCCGATGCGCAGTTCGAGCCGCGCGAGGTGGTGGCCCATGCACTGGTGCGGCCCCCGGCCGAACGCGATGTGCCCGGAGTCGCCCCGCCCGAAGTCGAGCCGGTCGGGGTCGGGGAACCTGCCGGGGTCGCGGTTCGCCGCCGGCAGCGAGACGGTGACCACCTCGCCCTTGCGGATGCGGTGCCCCTCGAACTCGAAGTCCTCGGCGGCCACCCGGACCGGGCCGACCTGCACCACGCTCAGGTACCGCAGCAGCTCCTCGACCGCGTCGTCCACGACGGACTCGTCGGCGAGCAGCGCGGCGAGCTGGTCGGGGTGCTCCATCAGTGCGAAAGCCCCCAGCGCCAACATGTTGGCCGTGGTCTCCAGGCCGGCGATGAGCAGCACGAAGGTGATGCCGAGCAGTTCGTCGTCGGTCAGGTCGGTGTCGCTGATGAGGTTGCCGAGCAGGTCGTCGGTCGGTTCGGCCCGCTTGGCGGCCAGCAGGGCGCCGAGCGTGCCGCCGAGCCGCGTCATGGACTCGACCATCTCCTCGCCCGAGCTGGACAGGCTGAACAGCACGCTCACGTCGTGCTGGAACCCGGCCCGCTGCTCGACGGGCAGGCCGAGCAGTTCGGAGGTCACCAGGGTGGGGATGGGCTTGGCGAACCGCTCGACCAGGTCGACCGGCGAGCCGGCCTTCTCCATGTCGTCGAGCACGCCCTCCACGATCCCGGTCACCCACTCCTCCATCTGCCGGACGCGGCGGACGGTGAAGTGGCTGTTGAGCAGCCTGCGGTAGCGGGTGTGCTCGGGCGCGTCCATGTTGACGAACATGCCGGGCGGCAGGGCGGCGAGGTCCAGTTCGGAGCCGGGCACCTTGACCGGGGAGAGCTTGCCCTCCGGCAGCGAGCTGAACCGCACGTCGCCCAGGACCGCGCGGGCCTGGTCGTACCCGGTGACGAGCCAGCCGACCTGTCCGTACGGGTAGGTCATGCGGCTCATCGGCGCGTCCGACCTGATGGTGTCGAAGGCCGGCGGCGGGTCGAAGGGGCACCCCGCCCGACGGGCGGTCGGGAAGCGCGGCGCACCCACCGGAGAAGTGGTGCCTTCCGGTGTCCTCATCACGTTTCTCCTGTTCGACGATGCTGTCGACGCCCTGGTAACGGAGCGTACGGAGGTGTCCCGCGGTCGGGGAGGCGTCGGGCCGATGAGTAGGTGATCCCCCAGACCGCGGGAGCGGGGGGCGTGCCGGTCACCACTCGACCGGCAGCTCGTGCACGCCGTAGAACACCATCTCGTGGCGGAACGGCAATTCTTCGACCGGCACCGCGAGCCGCAGCGTCGGGAACCTCTCGAACAGGCTCCGGAACACGATCTGGAGTTCGATCCGGGCCAGTTGCTGGCCGATGCACTGGTGCGGGCCGAACCCGAACGCCATGTGGGCGGACGGGCGGCGGGTGATGTCGAACCGCTCCGGCTCGGGCACGAACGCGGGGTCGAAGTTGGCGGCCAGGGCGTGCGCCACGACCTGCTCCCCCGCCTTGATCTTCACGTCGCCGTACCGCACGTCCTCCAGGGCGACGCGCTCGGCGCCGCGCTGCCCGATCGTGAGGTAGCGCAGCAGTTCCTCGACCGCGTTGCCGATTAGGGACGGGTCGGCGCGCAGCAGGGCCACCTGGTCGGGCCGGTCGAGCAGCAGCGCCGTGCCCAGGCCGATCATGCACGCGGTGGTGTCGTGCGCCGCGATGAGCAGCGTGGCCGCGGCGGTGACCAGGAAGGTGTCGTCCACGACGCCCTCCGGGTCGTCGGCGGCGATGAGGGCCGACAGCAGGTCCTCCCCCGGCTCCGCGCGCTTGGCCTGGATCAGCTGGTGCAGCGCGAACATGATGCGCCCGGCGGCGGCCTGCACGGCTTCCGGCTCGACGTCGACGCGCATCATCTCCGCCGCCGCGTCCTGGAACGCGTCGAGCTGCTCCACGGGGACGTCGAACAGGCTGGAGATGACCATGGACGGGACGGGGGTGGCGAACTCGGCCACCAGGTCCACCGGCTGCGGCAGGGACGCGATCCGGTCGAGGTGCTCGTCGACGATCCGCTGGATGCGGGGTTGGAGCGACTGCATGCGGCGGACGGTGAACTCCTTGGCCAGCAGCCTGCGGTCGGCGGTGTGGGTCGGCGGGTCCTGCCACAGCAGGCTGCCGCGCCCGGGCCTGGGCGGTTGTTCGTCCCTGGTGTGCACCGATCGCGGGATGCGCACGCTGAACCGCTGGTCGCGCAGCAGGTCCCGGACCTCCTGGTAGCCGGTGAACAGCCACGCCTCCTCGCCGCCCTCGAACACCGCGCGGGTGATCGGGTTCTTCTCGCGGATGTCGGCGAGACCGTCCGGCGGCGCGAAGGGACACCCGCGCGCGGTCGGCAGGTGGGGCACGGCGATGGACTCCGTCATGTTCTTCCGTCCCTTGTGGTCGGTCGGTCAGGCGACGGCGGTGAGGTCGTCGGCGAGCGACGTGAGGCCGGCGCGCGGGGCGTTGACGAGGACCGCCATGTTGCCGCCGGGGTGGGCGTTGTCGGCCATGAGCTGGTGGACCTTGCCGACGGCTTCGAACTCCTCGCACGCGCTCAGGCACGGGTCGAGCAGCCCCGCGGCGACGAGGTTGGTGACCTCGCGGCACTCGCGGAGGTTCGCGCCGTGCGAGCCCTGGAAGCGCTTCTGCCGCATCCACAGGTGCCGCAGGTCGACGTCGCCGTTGTAGCCGCTGGTGCCGCCGCAGAGCACGACCATGCCGAGCGTGTCGCACAGGTACACGGAGGTGGGCACGGTGTTCTCGCCGGAGTGCTCCAGCACGATCTTGGGTGCCTTGCGCTCGCCGAGGATCTCCCAGATGCGCCGGCCGAACCCCTGGACCGACTTCACCCACGCCTTGGACGCGGCCTGGTCGTCGATGTCGGGCAGCCGGCCCCAGTGGTCGAACTCGGTGCGGTTGATCACGCCCGCCGCGCCGAGCGACCGGCAGTACTCGGCCCGGGAGTCGTCGGAGATGACGGCGATCGGGATGCCGCCGCGCAGCTTGGTGATCTGGATGGCCATCGAGCCGAGCCCGCCCGAACCACCCCAGATCAGCACCGGGTCGCCGGGTCGCACGACGTTGGGCTCCCAGCCGACGAGCTGCCGATAGGCGGTGCTGGCGGTGAGCATGTAGCAGGCGGCGGCCTCCCACGTGAGGTTGGCGGGTTTGGGGTGCAGCTGGTAGTCGTCGACGAGGGCGAACTGGGCGAACGTGCCGTAGTTGACCTCGTAGCCGTAGGCGCCGAGCGTCTTGGACCCCATGGGGTCGCGGCTGAGCCGGAGGTCCTCGGCGGTCTCGTCCCACTGGGCGGGCGAGATGACGACGTGGTCGCCGACCGCGACGTTGCGCACGTTCTCGCCGACCGCCCACACGACGCCGGCGCCCTCGGAGCCGCCGATGTGGAAGTCCTCGGGCCGGCCCGTCTTCTGCCGCATGCCGATGACGTCCACGGGCGTGCCGCGCGCGGCCCACACGTTGTTGTAGTTGATGCCGGCGGCCATGACCATCACCAGCACCTGGCCGCGCCCGACCTCCGGCACGTCGATGGCCTCGACCTTGAACGCGTCCTCGGGGCGGCCGTAGCGCTCCTGGCGGATGAGCGAGGCGTACATCTGCCGCGGGACCTCGCCGAGGGGCGGGATCTCGCCGATCTCGTACAGCGACTGGGACATGGTGTCTCTCCGTTCGGGGGTGGTGCGCGGACGTGGTCGACCGGCACGCGGGCGGACGTCGTCGGCGTGCGTGCGCGGTGTGCGGGAGGTCAGCGGGGAAGAGCGGCCTGGTGTTCGGCCAGCCACCGGTGCAGCGCGGCGGCCGTGGCCTCCGCGTGGTCCTCCATCATCGAGTAGTGGTCGGCGGCGACCTCGACGGTCGTGTCGACGTGACCGGGTGGCGCCGGGCGGTTGTCGCCGTCGCCGGGCACGCCCGGCAGCGACTCGGCGGCCCGGACGAGCAGCGTGGGCACGTCCAGGGCTGGTGCCTCCCACGTGTCGAAGATCCTCAGGTAGCCGCCCATGGCGGTGAGCTGGTCGCCGCCGGAGGCCATGAAGCGGAACCGCTCCGCCTGCTGCTGGGCCATGAGGGACAGGAACCCGGGGTTCATGGGGACGTCGCGGGTGAAGCTGTCCAGCATCACCACCGCGAGGGGCGGTGTGCCGGTGGTCTGGAGGCGTGCCGCGACCGCGTGCGCGATCCAGCCGCCGGACGAGTAGCCGACGATCACCGGCCGCTCGTCACCGGCGCACCGCAGGACCGCTTCGGCCTGCGCGGCGACCAGGGCGTCCACCGAGGACGGCAGGGACTCGCCCGCCGCGAAGCCCGGCGCGGGCAGCACCCACACGTCCCGCTGGTCGCGGAACGCCGCCGCGAGCCGCGCGTACTGCTGCACGCCGGCGGGCGCGATGTAGGGCGCGAGGCACACCAGCGGCGGTCGGGCGTCGCCGGTGGCGAAGCGGACCGGGGTGACGACGTGCGCGGCGGCGGTGTCCTCGTCGAACGACGGCCGGAACCGGGACACCTCCGCCAGCATCCCCATCGCCTCGGTCACCCGGCCGGTGCCGCCGGCGTGGGCGTAGAGGGCGACCAGGGTGTCCGGGGCCGCGGGCGGGGCCTGCTGCGCCTCGGGGACGCCGATCGAGCGCAGCAGGTGGGCGGCCAGCTTCTCCGGTGACGGGTGCTCGAACACCAGGCTCGCCGGCAGCGGTATCCCGGTGGCCGCGGCGAGCCGGTTGCGCAGGTCGATCGCGGTCAGCGAGTCGTAACCCAGTTCCAGGAACTGCTGGTGCGGCAGGAGCGGTTCGGCGCTGTCGTGGCCGAGGACGACCGCGGCCTGGGCGCAGACGAACGCCAGCAGCTCCGCTTCCCGCCGGTCGGCGGGCAGGCCGGCCAGGCGGGCGGTGAGGCCGGGGCCGTCGCCGTCCTCCTCCACAGCGGCCCCGGTGGTCTTCGCGAGCGACCGCCGCGCCTCGGGCAGCTCCGACAGCAGCGGGCTCGGGCGGCCCACGGTGAACACGGGCACGAACCGCTCCCAGTCCACCCCGGCGACGACCAGGCCGGTCTCGCCGGCGGCCAGCGCCCCGCCCAGGCCGCGCAGGGCGACCTCGGGCCGCACGGCGATCATGCCGCGCCGGGTGAACCGCTCGACGACGGCCTCGTCGTCGGCCATGCCGCTGCCCGCCCAGCCACCCCACGCCACGGCGGTCGCGGTGCGGCCGGCCGCACGCCGCTGGTGGGCCAGGGCGTCGAGGTGGGCGTTGGCGGCGGCGTAGGACGCCTGGCCGCCGCTGCCCCACACCCCGGCCCCGGAGGAGAACAGCACGAACGCGTCCAGTTCCCGGTCGCCGAGCAGGTCGTCGAGGTTGCGGGCGCCGGTGACCTTGCCGCTCGCGGCCTCGGCGAACTCGTCGGGCGCGGCGTCGGCCAGCACGGAGGACCGCGCGGTGCCCGCGGCGTGGAACACCGAGCGCAGCGGCGCGTCCTCGGGGACCGAGGCCAGCAGTCCGGCCACCGCTTCGCGGTCGGCCACGTCGCACGCGGCCACGGTGACCCGCGCGCCGAGCCCGGCCAGCTCCGCCTCCAGCTCCTCGACGCCCTCCGCCGCGCGACCGCGCCTGCTCGTCAGCAGCACGTGCTCCGCGCCCGCGCCGACCAGCCAGCGGGCCAGGTGCCGGGCGATGCCGCCGGTGCCGCCGGTGACCAGCGCGGTGCCGCTGGTACGCCACTCCCGGGCGACGTCGGGGCGGGCGCGCACGAGCCGGCAGGCGAACGCCCCGGAGGGCCGCAGCGCGACCTGGTCCTCGCCGGGCGTGCCGCCGAGCACGCCGGCCAGCCGGGCGGTGGTCCGCTCGTCGGGCACGGCGGGCAGGTCGACCAGGCCGCCCCAGCGGGCCGGCTGCTCCAGCGCGGCAACCCGGCCCACACCCCACAGCTGGTACCCCTCGGCGGCGCGGACCACGTCCTCCTCGTCCACGGCGACCGCGCCGCTGGTCGCGCACCACAGCGGCGCGGCGATGCCGGCGTCGGCGAGCGCCTGGAACAGCAGGGTGTTCAACGCGACCCCGGCAGGCAGGTCGGTCAGGTCGCGGTAGTGCCCCCCGGCGAGGCCGAGCAGCGACCACGCGCCGCTGACTGCGAGACCGTCCGCCGCCCCGGCCAGGAGGCGACCGAGGGTGTCGCGGTCGGCGTCCACCGGGACCTCGACCCGCACTCCCCCGGGCAGGCCCTCCGCGGACCAGGCGTCGGTGGCGCCCGCGGGGACGACGACCAGCCACGTGCCCGGGTCGGCGGGTGGCGCCGGGTCGGCGACCCGGCGCCACACCACCCGGTAGCGGAGCGCGTCGACCTCGGAGTTCTCCCGGCGCCGGCGGCGCCACCGCGACAGCGCGGGCAGCACCGGGGCGAACACGCCCGCGTCGGGCACGTCCAGGGTCGCGGCGAGCGCGTCGAGGTCGTCGTTCTCGACGACGTCCCAGAACGCGGCCTCCACCTCGTCGGCCGTGCGACCGGGGGCGGCGGTGTCGAGCCAGTAGCGCCGCCGCTGGAACGCGCAGGTCGGCAGGTCGACCGGGACCGCCCCGTCCAGCAGGCCGGCGTGCGCGGCGCCCCAGTCGACCGCCACGCCCCGCACGTGCAGCTCGGCGGCCGAGGTCAGCACCCGCGCCAGGTCGCCCGAGTCGCGCCGCAGCGAGCCGGTGACGACCGCGTCCACGCCGGCGGTGTCGGCGATCTCGCGGATCATCGACGTGAGCAGCGGGTGCGAGCTGACCTCCAGGAACGCCTGGTGTCCCTGCTCGACCAGGCCGCGCACGGTCGGCTCGAACAGCACGGTGCGGCGCAGGTTGCGGAACCAGTAGTCGCCGTCCAGCTCGGCGGTGTCGAGGACGCCCGCGGTGACGGTCGAGTGGAACGGGATCGTGCCGGTGCGCGGCGCGACCGCCGCCAGCTGCGGCTCCAGCACGGCGCGCAGGTCGTCGACCTGCGCGGAGTGGCCGGCGGCGTTCGCGCCGCGCACCTTGCGGACCCGCACGTCCTGCGCGGCCAGCTCGGCCAGCAGCTCGGCCGTCGCCTCCACGTCGCCGGACACGGTGACGGAGGTGGGGCCGTTCACCGCGGCGACGGACAACCGGTCCCCCCACGGCGCGATGCGCCGGGCCACCTCGTCGGCGGCCAGTGCGACCACGACCATCGAGCCCCGGTCGATCATCGGCAGCCACGCCTTGGCCCGCGCGGCCACGACGAGCGCGGCGTCCGGCAGGGTCAGGCCGCCCGCGACGTACGCGGCGGCGACCTCGCCCTGGGAGTGGCCCACCACGGCGGCCGGCTCCACGCCGCACGACCGCCACAGCGCGGCGAGCGCGGCCATCACGGTGAACAGCACCGGCTGGACGACGTCGGTCTTCTCGATCGCCGGCGCGCCCGGGCGCTCGGTCAGCACGTCGAGCACCGACCAGTCGAAGTGCCGGGCGAACGCCTCGGAGCAGGCCCGGACCTCGGCTGCGAACACGTCGGACGTGGCGATCAGGTCCTTGGCCATGCCGATCCACTGCGCGCCGTAGCCGGGGAAGACGAACACCGGCTTGGCGACGGCCTGCGCGGTGCCCAGCACCACGTTGCCGGCTGGCTCGCCCGCGACGATCGCGGCGAGCCCGTCGCGCAGGGCGGTGCGGTCCCCGACCACGACGGCCCGGTGCTCCAGCGCGGCGCGGGTGGTGAGCAGGGCGTGCGCGACGTCCGCGGCGGACCGCTCGCCGACCGCCGCCAGCAGCGCCCCGGCCTGGGCCCGCAGGCCGGCGTGGCCGCGGGCCGACAGCGCCCACGCCACCGGTCCGTCCGGCTCGGCGGCGCCGGTCGGGGCCGGGTCGGGATCGCCCTGCTCCAGCACGACGTGCGCGTTCGTGCCGCTCACGCCGAAGGAGGACACCGCCGCGCGGCGCGGCCTGCCGCGCTCCGGCCAGTCGCGCGCCTCGGTCAGCAGCCGCACGGTGCCCGGCGACCAGTCGACGTGCGAGGTCGGCTCGTCCGCGTGCAGCGTCGACGGCATGGTCCCGTGCCGCATCGCCATGACCGCCTTGATGATGCCGCCGACGCCCGCCGCGGCCTGCGCGTGGCCGATGTTGGACTTGAGCGAGCCCAGCCACAGCGGGTTCTCCGCGGTCCGCTCCCGGCCGTAGGTGGCCAGCAGGGCCTGCGCCTCGATCGGGTCGCCCAGGACGGTACCGGTCCCGTGCGCCTCGACCAGGTCCACGTCGGCGCCGGTCAGCCCGGCGTCGGCCAGCGCCCGCCGGATCACCTGGCGCTGCGCCGGGCCGCTGGGCGCGGTGAGGCCGTTCGACGCGCCGTCCTGGTTGACGGCGGAGCCGCGGACCACGGCGAGCACCCGGTGGCCGTTGCGGCGGGCGTCGGACAGCCGCTCCACCAGCACGACGCCGACGCCCTCGGCGAACGCCGTGCCGTCCGCGCCGTCGGAGAACGCCTTGCAGCGCCCGTCCGGGGCGAGCCCCCGCATCCTGCTGGACTGGGTGAACGCGCTGGGCGCGGACATGACCATCACGCCGCCGGCCACGGCCAGCTCGCACTCGCCCGCGCGCAGGGCCTGCGAGGCCAGGTGCAACGCCACCAGTGACGCCGAGCACGCGGTGTCGACCGTGAGCGCGGGGCCGCGCAGCCCGAAGGTGTAGGCGAGCCTGCCGGAGATCACGCTGGCGGCGTTGCCGGTCGCCAGGTAGCGCTCCACGCCGTCGGGCACGTCCAGCGCACGACCGATGTAGTCCTGGTAGCCGGAGCCGATGAACACACCGGTCTGGCTGCCCTGCAACGCAAGCGGGTCGACGCCCGCGCGTTCGAACACCTCCCACGTGGTCTCCAGCAGCAGCCGCTGCTGGGGGTCCATCGCCACCGCCTCGCGCGGCGAGATGCCGAAGAACGCCGGGTCGAACTCGTCGGCGTCGTGCAGGAAGCCGCCCCGCCGGGTGTAGGTCGTGCCGGGGCGGTCGGGGTCGGGGTCGTACAGGGCGTCGACGTCCCAGCCGCGGTTGGTCGGGAAGTCGGTGGTGGCGTCCACCGAGTCCGCCACCAGCCGCCACAGGTCCTCCGGCGACCGCACGCCCCCCGGGTAGCGGCAGGCCATGCCGACGATCGCGATGGGCTCGTCGGCGTGGTCCGCGCCGGTGGGCGCGGCCTCCCCCGGCCCGTCCAGGCCGAGCAGTCCGCCGAGCAGGTGGGCGCCGAGTTCGGCCGCGGTCGGGTGGTCGAACACGAGCGTGGTGGGCAGTTCCAGGCCGGTCTCGGCGATCAGGGCGTTGCGCAGCTGCACCGCGGTGAGCGAGTCGAAGCCGAGCCGGCTGAACGCGTGGTCCGCCTCCACCGCATCGGCCGAGCGGTGGCCCAGGACGGCGGCGGCGTGGGCGCGGACCACGTCGACCACGACCCGTTCCCGCTGTTCCTCGGGCAGTGCGGCCACGCGGTCGGCGAGCGCGGAGCGGGTCCTCGGGCCGCCCGCCCCCGTCCCCGTGACCCCGGTCAGCTCGGCGAACAGGGGCGCGGGCCTGGCTGCCGTGAAGGGCGCGAGGAACACCGGCCAGTCCACGTCGGCGACGACCGCGGCGGTCGCGTCGAGGTCCAGCACCCGCTGGAGGGCGGCGATCGCGTAGCGGGGCGGCAAGGCGGTGAGGCCGCGCAGCTTCAGGCGCTCCTCGTCGTCGCCGTCGGCGACCATGCCCGCACCGGCCCACGGTCCCCAGGCCACGGCGGTCGCGGTGAGGCCGCGCGCCCGCCGGTCGACCGCGAGGGCGTCGAGGAAGGCGTTGCCCGCCGAGTACGCGCCCTGGCCGCCGCCGCCCCAGACACCGGCGATGGACGAGAACAGCACGAACGCGTCCAGCTCCCGGTCGCCCAGCAGCTCGTCCAGGTGGCGCGCGCCACCCACCTTGGCGCTCAGCGCGACGGTGAACCGCTCGGGCGTGGTGTCGGCGAGCACCTCGGCACCAGGCACGCCGGCGGCGTGCACGACGGCGGTCAACGCGCCGTCCTCGTCTGCGACCGCGAGCAGTCGGGCGACGTCCGCGCGCTCGGCGACGTCGGCGGCGACCAGGCTGACCCGCGCGCCGAGCTCCTCCAACTCGGCGCGCAGCCCGGCCGCGCCCGGCGCATGCTCGCCCCGCCGCCCGGCCAGCACGACGTGCCGCGCTCCGGACCGGGCCAGCCAGCGGGCGACGTGCCCGCCGAGCGCACCGGTACCGCCGGTGACCAGGACCGTGCCCGATGGCTGCCAGGGGCGCGAGGTCGCCCCCCGGGCGGCGCGGACGACCCGCCGGGCGAGCGGGTGGTCGTCGCGGATCGCGACCTGGTCCTCCCCCGTGCCGCCGCCGAGGACCGTCATCAGGACGTCCTCGGCGATGCCGCCCGCGGGCAGGTCGACCAGGCCACCCCAGCGGTGGGGCTGCTCCAGCGCCACGACGCGACCGAGTCCCCAGGTCAGTGCGCGGGTCGGGTCGCCGGGTGCGTCGGTGGCCACCGCGCCGCGGGTCAGGCACCAGAGGGGCGCGGTGATCCCGGCGGCGTCCAGGGCGCGCAGGAGCAGCAGCGTGGTGACCGGGTCGGTGTCGTGCAGGGTGTGCAGGGCCAGGACCGCGTCCACCGGGGCGGTCACGTCGGCGAGGTCCGCGCCGTCGGTGCGCACGACCAGCACACCCCGGCCGGTGAGGGCGGCGGTGATCGCGGCCGCGTCGTCGCCGTCCGGACCGACCACGAGCCAGGTGCCGGTCGGCGCGGGGCCGATCGCGTCGAAGGGGCGCCAGGCGACTTCGTAGCGCCAGTCGTCGAGGTCCGGCGTCACGGCGGTGCCGGGGACGTCCAGCCAGTACCGCTCGCGCTGGAACGGGTAGGTGGGAAGGTCGACGCGGCGACCGCCGGGGAACACCGCCGGCCAGTCGACGGGCACGTGCGAGGTGTGCAGCGCGCCGAGAGCGGCGAGGGCGGCCACTGGTTCGGGCGCGTTGTCGCGCAGGGTCGGGACGGCGAGGATTTCCGCGTCGGGCAGGCGGTTGCGGGTCAGGGCGGTCAGCACACCGCCCGGTCCGATCTCCAGGAACTTCGTCGTGCCGCGCTCGTCCAACTCACCGACCTGGTCGCCGAACCGGACCGCGTCGCGCACGTGCCGCACCCAGTAACCCGCCTCCGCGACCGGGGACAGCATCGGAATGCTCGGCTCGTGGAACTCCAACCCGCCCACCACCGCCGCGAACCCGTCCAGCATCGGCTCCATCAACGGCGAGTGGAAGGCGTGACTCACCGCCAACCGCGAGGTCTTGCGGTCGGTGAAGTGCGCCACCACCGCGTCCACGGCCCCTGCCTCACCGGACACGACCACCGAACGCGGACCGTTCACCGCCGCGATCGAGACACCGTCGGTCAGGTGCGGTAACACCTCGTCCTCGGTCGCCTCCACCGCGACCATCCCGCCGCCGGGTGGCAACGCCTGCATCAGGTCGGCGCGGGCGGACACCACACGGCAGGCATCCTCCAGCGACAACACCCCGGCCACGTGGGCCGCCGCGATCTCCCCCACCGAGTGCCCCACCAACACATCCGGCCGCACACCCCACGACTCGAACAGCCGGAACAACGCCACCTGCAACGCGAACAACGCACGCTGCGCCACACCCGTCCGCGCCAACACCTCCACGTCAACGTCGAAGAACGACGTCCCACCCAGGCCCGCGACCACCTCGTCATAGGCAGCGGCGAACACCGGGAACGCCGCGTGCAGCTCACGCCCCATACCGGCCCGCTGCGAACCCTGACCCGAGAACAGGAACGCGACCTTTCCCAGCCGCGCGGTGTCCGTCACCAGGCCGGCGGACGGCGCTCCGGTCGCCAAGGCGCGCAAGGCGTCGGCGATCCCCTCGGCGTCCGTGCCGACGACGACCGCGCGGTGTTCCAGCGCCGCACGTCCGGTGGCCAGCGAGAACCCGGTGTCCACCGGGTCCGTCCAGGCGGGGGCGTGCGCCGACAGCGACGCGGCGCGGTCCCGCAACGCCTCGGGGCTGCGGGCGGACAGGACCCACGGCACGGCGGGCATCGACGGCGTCGGCCCGGGCTCCGGCTCCTCCGGCGCCTGCTCGACGATCGTGTGCGCGTTCGTGCCGCTGACTCCGAACGACGACACGGCGGCCCGGCGCGGCCGGTCGACCTCGGGCCACGGCACCGCGTCCGTGGCCAGCCGGACCGCGCCGCTCGCCCAGTTCACGTGCGGGGTGGGTTCATCGGCGTGCAGGGTGCGGGGCACGATGCCGTGCCGCATCGCCATGACCACCTTGATGATGCCACCGACCCCGGCGGCGGCCTGGGCGTGGCCGATGTTGGACTTCAGGGACCCCAGCAGCAACGGCTGTTCGCGATCACGCCCGTACGTCGCCAACAGCGCCTGCGCCTCGATCGGGTCGCCCAGGACGGTGCCCGTGCCGTGCGCTTCCACCACGTCCACGTCCGACGTGGACAACCCGGCGTTCGCCAGGGCCTGCATGATGACGCGCTGCTGCGCGGGGCCGTTGGGGGCGGTCAGCCCGTTGGACGCGCCGTCCTGGTTGACGGCGCTGCCCCGGACCACCGCGAGGACGGGGTGGCCGTTGCGGCGGGCGTCCGACAGGCGCTCCACCAGCAGCAGGCCGACCCCCTCGGACCAGCCGGTGCCGTCCGCACCCGCGCCGAACGCCTTGCAGCGGCCGTCCGGGGCGAGACCGCGCTGCCTGCTGAACTCCACGAACGCCGTGGGGCTGGACATCACCATCACCCCGCCCGCCAGGGCGAGCGTCGACTCGCCGGAGCGCAGCGACTGCGCCGCCAGGTGCAGGGCGACCAGCGACGACGAGCACGCCGTGTCGACGGTCAGGGTCGGGCCCTCCAGCCCGAACAGGTAGGCCAGGCGCCCGGACAGCACGCTCGCCGCGTTGCCCGTGCCGAGGTAGCCGTCGGACTCGCCGGCCGCCGCGAACACGCGCGTCGCGTAGTCCTGGTAGCCCGAGCCGACGAACACGCCCGTCCTGGTGCCGCGCGCGGTGTCCGGGTCGATGCCCGCGTGCTCGAACGCCTCCCACGCCGTCTCCAGCAGCAGGCGCTGCTGCGGGTCCATCGCCACCGCCTCACGCGGCGAGATCCCGAAGAACGCGGGGTCGAAGTCGGCCGCGTCGTACAGGAACCCGCCGGACCGGGTGGTGGACCTGCCCTGGGCGTCGGGGTCCGGGTCGTAGAGCGATTCGACGTCCCAACCGCGGTCGGCGGGGAAGTCGCCGATCGCGTCGCGCCCCTCCTCCACCAGGGCCCACAGGTCTTCGGGCGAGCGGACACCGCCGGGGAATCGGCAGGCCATGCCGACGATGGCGATCGGTTCCTGGTCCTTCTCCTCGACCTCGCGCAGCCGGGTCCGCACCTGGCGGAGGTCGGCCGTCACCCTCTTGAGGTAGTCGAGGAGCTTCTCTTCGTTGGTGTTCGTCATGGTGCGTTCCGCCCGGTGGTCTCGGCATGTGCGGTGGGGCTGCTCACGACACGTCCAGTTCCCGGTCGACGAGGTCGAAGATGTCGTCGACCGTCGCGTCGGCCAGCCGGTCGGCCGCGGTGTCGTCCGCGTCGCCGTTGAGCCGCGCCAGCAGGTCCTGCAAACGGAGCTTGATCCGGGACCGGACGACGACGTCGCCGCCGGTGGTGGCGATGGCCGACTCCACCCGGTCGAGTTCGCCGAACACCGAGGTGCCCGGCGCCGCGTCGTCGGGGACGAGTTCGGCGAGCAGGTGCCGGGCGAGGGTGCTCGGCGTCGGGTGGTCGAAGACCAGCGTGGCCGGCAGCGCGAGCCCGGTCGCCGCGGTCAGGCCGTTGCGCATCTCGATCGCGGTGAGCGAGTCGAAGCCGAGGTCCCGGAACGCCCGGCCGGGTTCCACGCGGTCGGGGCTGCCGTGGCCGAGGACGTTCGCCACGTTCGCCCGGACCAGGTCCAGCAGGACCTGGTCGCGCTCGGCGGGCGGCGCGTCGGCCAGGGTGGCGCGCAGGGCGTCCTGCGCCGACCCTGACTCGACGGGGTCGGGCGCGCGGTGCGTCCCGGCGAGCTCGTCGAGCAGGGGGCTGGGGCGGGTGACGGTGAACGGCTCGATGAACCGCTCCCAGTCGACATCGGCCACCACGAGCGCGGTCGCGTCCTCGTCCAGCGCCCGCTGGAGGGCGAGCAGCGCCGACGAGGGGGTCAACGGCGTCAGGCCGCGCGCCCGCAGTCGCTCCTCGTCCCCGGTGTCGGCCACCATGCCGCCCCCGCCCCACGGACCCCACGCGACGGCCGTCGCGGTGAGGCCGCGGGCGCGCCGGGCTGCGGCGAGGGCGTCGAGGTAGGCGTTTCCCGCGGCGTAGGCCGCTTGACCACCGCTGCCCCAGACGCCGGCGATGGAGGAGAACAGCACGAACGCGTCCAGTTCCCGGTCGCCCAGCAGCTCGTCGAGGTGCCGCGCGCCGTCGACCTTGGCGGCCAGCGCGGCGGCGACCTCTTCGGCCGTGGTGTCGGCGATCATCGCCGCGTCGGCGACACCCGCCGCGTGCACGACGGCCGTCAGCGGTCCCACCTGGTCCAGCAGCGCCGCGACCGCGGCCCGGTCGGCGATGTCGCACGCGGCGATCGTGACGCCGACACCCGCGGCCTCCAGCTCGGCGCGCAGGTCCACGGCGCCGGGTGCGTCCTCGCCGCGCCGGCTGGTGAGCACCACGTCCCGCGTGTCACCGGTGGCGAGCCACCGGGCCACGTGCGCGCCCAGCCCGCCGGTGCCGCCGGTGACGAGCACCGTGCCGCCGAGGCCGCGGGCGCGCACCGGTCGTGTTGTCGGAGGTGTCCGCCGGAGCCTGCGGACCAGGACGCCCGACGGGCGGATCGCGACCTGGTCTTCCCCGGACCGCCCGGAGAGCACGGAGGCGAGGTCGGCGAGCACCCGGTCGTCCAGGGTCTCCGGCAGGTCCACCAGGCCGCCCCAGCGCGCGGCGTGCTCCAGGGCAGCTGCCCGGCCCGTGCCCCAGACCAGTGCCTGCACGGGGTTGCGCAGCGGGTCATCGGCACCGGTGGAGACCGCCGAGCGGGTGGCGCACCACAGCGGCGCTCCCACCCCGGCATCGACCAGCGCCTGCACCAGCAGCACCGTCGAGGCCACCGCGTCGGCGGGCCGTCCCGGGTCGCCGGTCACCGCCAGCAGCGATAGGACGCCGGCCGCGTCCGTGCCCGCCAGCCGCGCGGCCAGGGTCGACCGGTCGTCGCCGGGCTCCAGCGCCACCACCAGGGGTGTGGCGCCGTGCTCGACGAGTCCGCGCAGACAGGCGACCACGGGTTCGGCGGTGAGGCGGTCCGCGTGTACGACCACGGGCCAGGTCCCGTCCAGATCTGCCGCCGGCAGGTCCGCCGGTGACCGCCACGCCACGTCGTAGCGCAGCGAGTCGGAGGCGGACTGCTCACGTCGGCGGCGACGCCACTCCGTGAGCCGGGGCAGCACGTCGCCGAACCGGTCGTCGGTGCGCACGTTGAGGGTGCTCGCCAGTTCGCCGAGGTCGCCGCGCTCGACCGTCGCCCAGAACTCCGCGTCGACCGGGTCGGCGGCGGTCGCGGCGGGAGAGCTCTCCAGCCAGTGGCGCTCCCGCTGGAACGGGTAGGTCGGCACGGGCACCCGCGAGCCGCCCGCCAGGAACGGCGTCCAGTCCACCTCGACTCCGTTGACGTGCAGGTGGGCGAGGGCGGTGGTGGCGGCGGTGACTTCGGGTCGGTCGGCGCGCAGGGTCGGGACGGCGAGGATCTCCGCGTCGGGCAGGCTGTTGCGGGTCAGCGCCGTCAGCACACCGCCCGGCCCGATCTCCAGGAACTTCGCGATGCCGCGCCGGTCGAGTTCGTCGATCTGGTCGCCGAAGCGGACGGCGTCGCGCACGTGCCGCACCCAGTAGTCGGGCTCGCTGACCGGCGACAGCATCGGGATGCGCGGCTCGGAGAACTCCAGTTCCCCCACCACGGCGGCGAAGTCGTCCAGCATCGGCTCCATGAGCGGCGAGTGGAAGGCGTGGCTCACCTTGAGCCGCGAGGTTTTGCGGTCCGCGAAGTGCGCAACCACCACTTCAACAGCCCCGGCCTCACCCGCCACCACCACCGAACGCGGACCGTTCACCGCCGCGATCGAGACCTCCTCGGTGAGGTGCGGCAGCACCTCGTCCTCGGTCGCCTCGATCGCCACCATCGCCCCACCGGACGGCAACGCCTGCATCAGGTCGGCGCGGGCGGACACCAACCGGCAGGCGTCGTCGAGGGACAACACCCCGGCCACGTGGGCCGCCGCGATCTCCCCCACCGAATGCCCCACCAACACATCCGGCCGCACACCCCACGACTCCACCAGCCGGAACAACGCCACCTGCAACGCGAACAACGCACGCTGCGCCACACCCGTCCGCGCCAACACCTCCACGTCAACGCCGAAGAACGACGCCCCACCCAACCCCGCGACCACCTCGTCATACGCGGCAGCGAACACCGGGAACGCCGCGTGCAGCTCACGCCCCATACCAGCCCGCTGCGAACCCTGACCCGAGAACAGGAACGCCGTGGAGCCCTGGACGGCCTCTCCCCGGATCGAGGCGGGGACGCTGTCGCCCGCCGCCAGGGCGCGGAGACCAGCGGTCAGTCCACCGGGTCCGTCCCCGAGCACCACGGCCCGGTTCCGCAGTGCGGCACGGCCCGTCACCAGCGAGTACGCGACGTCCACCGGGTCCGGTCCGGTCGACTCGACCAACGACAGCAGTTGACCGGCCTGCATCCGCAAGCCGTCCGCGGTCGACGCGGAGAGCACCCACGGCACCACCGGGGCCGGGTTACCGGGGGCGGGGGGTGTGCCGACCACCAGCGAGGGCTCCTCGATGATGGTGTGGGCGTTGGTGCCGCTCACGCCGAACGACGACACGCCCGCCCGGCGCGGGTGGTCCGAAGAGGACCAGTCCACGGGTTCGGTGAGCAGCCTGACGTCACCGACCGTCCAATCGACGTGCGGGGTCGGCTCGTCCACGTGCAGGGTGCGCGGCAGCACACCGTGCCGCATCGCCATCACCATCTTGATCACACCCGCGACACCCGACGCCGCCTGCGCGTGCCCGATGTTCGACTTCAACGACCCCAACCACAACGGACGACCCCGATCACGCCCGTACGTCGCCAGCAACGCCTGCGCCTCGATCGGATCACCCAACGTGGTCCCCGTGCCGTGCGCCTCGACCACGTCCACGTCCGCCGTCGACAGCCCGGCACTGGCCAGCGCCTGCCGGATGACGCGCTGCTGCGCAGGACCGTTCGGCGCGGTCAACCCGTTCGACGCGCCGTCCTGGTTCACCGCACTGCCCCGGACCACGGCCAACACCTCGTGACCGAGCCGCCGGGCATCCGACAACCGCTCCACCAGCAGCACACCGACACCCTCGGACCACCCTGTGCCGTCCGCCGCCGCCGCGAACGGCTTGCACCGACCGTCCGCCGCCAGACCACCCTGACGACTGAACTCGACGAACGCCGTGGGGGTAGCCATCACCATGACACCGCCCGCGATGGCCATGGAGCACTCGCCGTTGCGCAGGGCCTGGACCGCCCAGTGCAGGGCGACCAGCGACGAGGAACACGCCGTGTCCACCGTCACCGCCGGCCCCTGGAGACCGAACGTGTAGGCCAGCCGCCCGGACAGGACGCTCGCCGCACTGCCGGTTCCCAGGTAACCCTCGGCGTTGTCGGCCTTGAGCACCTGTGCCGCGTAGTCCTGGTAGCCCGAGCCGATGAACACACCGACCTGCGAACCCCGCACGGACGACGGATCGATACCCGCCCGCTCGAACAACTCCCACGACGTCTCCAACAGCAACCGCTGCTGCGGGTCCATCGCCACCGCCTCACGCGGCGAAATACCGAAGAAATCCGCGTCGAACTCCGCCGCGTCGTACAGGAAACCCCCGTGCCGCACGTAGGACCGCCCGGGGCCCCCGTCCGGCGAGTACAAGGAGTCGAGGTCCCAACCGCGGTCGGCGGGGAACTCGTCGACCGCGTCGACGCCGTCCGCCACCAGCCGCCACAGGTCCTCCGGCGACCGGACACCGCCCGGGTAGCGGCAACTCATCCCCACGATCACGATCGGGTCCTCGGACAGGTCCGCCGAGACCTCGGACGCGGTCACCGCTCCATCGGACGAGCCCAGCAGCTCGGCCTTGATGAACTTGCCCAGCTCCCGCGCGTCCGGGTAGTCGAAGACGATCGTCGACGGCAGGGCCAGCCCGGTCCGCTCGCTCAACGCGTTCCGTAGCTCGACCGCCGTGAGGGAGTCGAAGCCCATGTCGCGGAACGCGCGGTCGGTGGCGACGTCACCCGCCGCGCCGTGGCCCAGCACGAGCGCCGCACCGGCCCGGACCAGCTCGACCAGCGTTCGCTCCTGCTCCGCCTCGGACAGCGTGGACAACCGGGCCACCAACTCGGGCTCACCGCCCGACTCGGGTGCAACGGTCTCCAGCGCCGCCCGGACCTCGGGCAGGTCGCCGAGCAGCGGGCTGGGCCTGTTCACGGTGAACGTCGGCGCGAACGCGGCCCAGTCGACGTCGACCACGGTCAGGGCGATCTCGTCGTCGGCCAGTGCCCCTTGGAGGGCGAGCACTGCCTGCCGTGCGGGCATCCGGATCAGGCCACGCCGCCGCAGCTGCTCCTCGGCGGGGCCTTCCGCCATGCCGCCGTCGGCCCACGGCCCCCACGCCACCGCGGTAGCCGCCAGCCCACGGGACCTGCGCCGGTGGGCCAACGCGTCCAGGTAGGCGTTGGCCGCCGCGTACGCGGCCTGATAACCACTGCCCCACACACCGGCGATGGACGAGAACAGCACGAACGCGTCCAACTCCCGCTCACCCAGCAACTCGTCCAGGTGACGCGCACCCTCCACCTTCGCCGACAGCACGGCGGCGTAGCCCTCCGGGGTCAACTCGTCCAGCGGCGTGAGGTGGTCGACGCCCGCGGTGTGCACGACGACGGTCAAGTCCGCGATGCCTGCGAGCAACGCCTCCACCTGGACGCGGTCCGCCACGTCACAGGCCACCACCACGACCTCGACACCCAACTCACCAAGCTCGGCCACCAACTCGGCCGCACCCGGCGCCCCGGCGCCACGACGGCTGGTCAACACCACCCGCCCCACACCACGACCCGCCAACCACCGGGCCACATGACCACCCAGAGCCCCCGTGCCACCCGTGACCAACGCCGTACCACGAGCACGCCACACACCCGACGACACCGACGACACCCGCACCAAACGACGCACCAACACACCCGATGCACGCACCGCGACCTGATCCTCACCATGACCACCGGCCAACACCCACGCCAAACGGCCGAGGACACGCTCATCCAGCTCGGCAGGCAGGTCCACCAGACCACCCCAGAGGTCGGGGCGCTCCAGGCCGATCACCCGGCCGAGACCCCAGACCTTGGCCTGTTCGGGGTGCTCGACGGCGTCGACGGGACCGGTGCCGACCGCGCCGCGCGTCACGCACCACAGCGGCGCGATCACCTCGGCGTCGCTCAACCCCTGGGCCAGGCCCGGCGTCGCGTCCTCGTCGCCGAGGGCGAGCAGCGACAGGACGCCCGCCAACGGCTCGTCCGGCGCTTCGAGGGCTTGGCGAACCAGGTCGGCGAGGGACGTGCGGGTGGTGCCCGGCTCCACCTCGATAGTGACCGGAACAGCCCCGTGTCGGGTGAGAGCGCCTTCGACGAAGTCCGTGTGCTCGACGCCCGAAGGCACCACCACCAACCAACGGCCGGCCGGTCGGCGGTCGTCCAGGGTCACCGGCTGCCAGGCGACCCGGTAGCGCCACCCGGACACCGCCGACTGGTCGTGCCGCTGCCGACGCCAGGCGGACAAGGCGGGCAGCACGTGGTCCAACTCGGCCGGCGCGGTGCCCAGCACCTCGGCCAGGCCGATCGCGTCCTGCCTTTCGACGATGCTCCAGAACGCGGAGTCGGCCGGGTCGGCCGCCACTTCGGCCGCCGGCGCGCTCATCCAGTAGGTGCGCGTCCGGAAGGCGTAGGTGGGCAGGTCGACCGGCTGCGCGTCGGGGAAGAACGGGGACCAGTCCACGTTGACGCCGTGGGTGTGCAGCCGCGCCACGGCCGTGACGATCGTCGTCGCCTCGTCGTGGTCAGTGCGCAGCGTCGGGACGGCCAGGATCTCCGCGTCGGGCAGGCAGTTGCGGGTCAAGGCGGTCAGCACGCCGCCCGGCCCGATCTCCAGGAACTTGCTGACACCCCGCTCATCCAGCTCCACGACCTGCTCGGCGAAGCGGACGGCGTCCCGAACGTGCCGCACCCAGTAACCCGCCTCGGCGACCGGGGACAGCATCGGAATGCTCGGCTCGTGGAACTCCAACCCGCCCACCACCGCCGCGAACCCGTCCAGCATCGGCTCCATCAACGGCGAGTGGAAGGCGTGGCTCACCTTGAGCCGCGACGTCTTGCGGTCCGCGAAGTGCGCCACCACCGCGTCCACGGCCCCTGCCTCACCGGACACGACCACCGAACGCGGACCGTTCACCGCCGCGATCGAGACACCGTCGGCCAGGTGCGGCAACACCTCGTCCTCGGTCGCCTCCACCGCGACCATCCCGCCGCCGGGTGGCAACGCCTGCATCAGGTCGGCGCGGGCGGACACCAACCGACAGGCGTCGTCGAGGGACAGCACACCGGCGACGTGGGCCGCCGCGATCTCCCCCACCGAATGCCCCACCAGCACATCCGGTCGGACACCCCACGACTCGAACAAGCGGAACAACGCCACCTGCAACGCGAACAACGCACGCTGCGCCACACCCGTCCGCGCCAACACCTCCGCACCCACGTCGAAGAACGACGTCCCGCCAAGCCCCGCGACCACCTCGTCATACGCAGCGGCGAACACCGGGAACGCAGCGTGCAGCTCACGCCCCATACCGGCCCGCTGCGAACCCTGACCCGAGAACAGGAACGCGGTCTGACCGGCCTCCTGTTCACCGGTGACCACGGTGGCAGCCTGCTGTCCCTGCGCGAGGGCTGCCAGACCGGCGCGGAAGTCGTGGATGTCCGTGCCGACGACCACCGCCCGGTGTTCGAGCGCCGCACGCCGCGTCGCGAGCGTGAGCCCCACGGAAGCCAGGTCCGGTCCCCGGGAGTCCACGGCGTCGAGCAGGCGCCGGGCCTGCTCCTGAAGTGCCGGGACGCTCCTGGCCGACAACGGCCACGGTACGACCTCCGGCGACGGCGGCGCGGCCGGTACAACCAGTGGGACGTCGTCGTAGGACTCGATGATGGTGTGGGCGTTGGTGCCGCTCACGCCGAACGACGACACACCCGCCCGGCGCGGGCGGTCCCCGGCGGGCCACTCCCGCTGCTCGGTCAGCAGCCGCACGTCACCGGCCGTCCAGTCCACGTGCGGGGTCGGCTCGTCCACGTGCAACGTGCGCGGCAGCACACCGTGCCGCATCGCCATCACCATCTTGATCACACCCGCCACGCCCGACGCCGCCTGCGCGTGCCCGATGTTCGACTTCAACGACCCCAACCACAACGGACGACCCCGATCACGCCCGTACGTCGCCAGCAACGCCTGCGCCTCGATCGGATCACCCAGGACGGTGCCCGTGCCGTGCCCCTCCACCACGTCCACCTGGTCGGTCCGCAGCCCCGCGTTCGCCAACGCCTGCCGGATGACCCGCTGCTGTGCGGGGCCATTGGGCGCGGTCAACCCGTTCGACGCGCCGTCCTGGTTCACCGCACTGCCCCGGACCACGGCCAACACCTCGTGACCAAGCCGCCGGGCATCCGACAACCGCTCCACCAGCAGCACACCGACACCCTCGGACCACCCTGTGCCGTCCGCCGCCGCCGCGAACGGCTTGCACCGACCGTCCGCCGCCAGACCACCCTGACGACTGAACTCGATGAACGGCCCCGGCGTCGCCATGACGGTCACACCGCCGGCGAGGGCCATCGTGCACTCGCCGTTGCGCACCGCCTGGGCGGCGAGGTGCAGGGCGACCAGCGACGAGGAACACGCCGTGTCCACCGTCACCGCCGGCCCCTGGAGGCCGAACGTGTAGGCCAGCCGCCCGGAGATCACACTGCCGGACGTGCCCGTGCCCACGTAGCCGCCCGCACCGTCGGCCGCCAAGACCTGTGCCGCGTAGTCCTGGTAGCCCGAGCCGATGAACACACCGACCTGCGAACCCCGCACGGACGACGGATCGATACCCGCCCGCTCGAACAACTCCCACGACGTCTCCAACAGCAACCGCTGCTGCGGGTCCATCGCCACCGCCTCACGCGGCGAAATACCGAAGAAATCCGCGTCGAACTCCGCCGCGTCGTACAGGAAACCCCCGTGCCGCACGTAGGAGCTGCCGGCCTTGCCGGTCGGGTCGTAGAGCTTCTCGACGTCCCAGTCGCGGTCGGTGGGGAACTCGTCGACGGCGTCGACGCCGTCCGCCACCAGCCGCCACAGGTCCTCCGGCGACCGGACACCGCCCGGGTAGCGGCAACTCATCCCCACGATCACGATCGGGTCCTCGGACGAGCCCACCGCGACGGGCAGGACGGTGTCGGCACCCCCTGCCGTGCCGAGCAGTTCGGTCTTGAGCAGCCGGGCCAGCTCGGTGGCGTTCGGGTGGTCGAAGACGAGGGTGGTCGGCAGGGACAGACCGGTTTCGGCACCCAGGGTGTTACGCAGTTCGACCGCGGTCAGCGAGTCGAACCCGAGGTCGCGGAAGGCCCGGTCCGCCGAAACAGACCCGGTCGAGCCGTGGCCGAGCACGGCGGCGGCGCGCGTCCGGACCAGGTCGACCAGGAGGCGGTCCTGCTCGGGTTCGGGCAGTCCGGTCAACCGCGCCACCAGTTCGGCACTCGCGGTCGACGTGGGCGCGGCTCCACCGTCCAGGGCGTCCCGCACCTCGGGCAGCGCGGACAGCAGCGGGCTGGGCCTGCCGACCGTGAAGGTCGGCGCGAACGTCGACCAGTCCACGTCGGCGACCGTCGACGTGGTGCGGTCGTCGGCCAGTGCCCGGTGCAGGGCGAGCACGGCCTGGGCAGCGGGCATGGTCCTCAACCCGCGGCGGCGCAGGGATTCCTCGGCACCGGTCTCGGCCGCCATGCCGCCGTCGGCCCACGGCCCCCACGCCACCGCGGTAGCCGCCAGCCCACGGGACCTGCGCCGGTGGGCCAACGCGTCCAGGTAGGCGTTGGCCGCCGCGTACGCGGCCTGATAACCACTGCCCCACACACCGGCGATGGACGAGAACAGCACGAACGCGTCCAACTCCCGCTCACCCAGCAACTCGTCCAGGTGACGCGCACCCTCCACCTTCGCCGACAGCACCGCGTGCAGGTCTTCGAGTGACAGGGAGGACACCGGGTCGAAGTGGTCGCGCCCGGCCGCGTGGAACACCGACGTCGGCTCGAACTCCGCAAGCAACGCCTCCACCTGGACGCGGTCCGCCACGTCACAGGCCACCACCACGACCTCGACACCCAGCTCGCCAAGCTCGGCCACCAGGGCGTCGACTCCCGGTGCCCCGGCACCACGACGGCTGGTCAACACCACCCGCCCCACACCACGACCCGCCAACCACCGGGCCACATGACCACCCAGAGCCCCCGTACCACCTGTGACCAACGCCGTACCACGAGCACGCCACACACCCGACGACACCGACGACACCCGCACCAAACGACGCACCAACACACCCGATGCACGCACCGCGACCTGATCCTCACCATGACCACCGGCCAACACCCACGCCAAACGGCCGATCGCCACGTCGTCGACCTCGGCGGGCAGGTCGACCAAACCGCCCCACAGCGCCGGGTGCTCCAACGCCACCGTCCGCCCCAGACCCCACACCATGCCCTGCGCCGGGTCAGCCACCGCCTCGCGCGTCACGCACCACAACGGCACCTCGACACCCGCGTCCAACAGGGCTTGGACCAGGCGGAGGGTCAGCGCGGTCCCGTCCCGGGTGTCCGAGCCGGCGAGGAGGGACACCACTCGCCCGACCTCGGGCAGGTCCGCGAGCGCGGTGGACAGGTCGGTGTCGAGGCCGACCCGCACCACGACCAGCTCGGCCACACGATCGGCCAGCAGGTCGTGCACGACGTCCACCCAGGGCAGCACGTCGCCGACCGCCGGCAGGAGGAGCAACCAGGTACCGTCCGGCGTCACGGCTTCCGCGTCGTCCAGCGGCTGCCACGAGACGTCGTAGCGCCAGCCGTCGGCGGCTGCCTCGTCACGACGGCGCCTGCGCCAGGCCGACAACCTCGGCAGCACCGCGCTGAACGACTCGTCGCCGGTGATGTCCAGGGTGGCGGCCAACTGCTCCAGGTCTTCGCGTTCGACGGTCTCCCAGAATCGGGCCTCGGCCGGATCGCTCCGGTGGTGCGCCCCGGTCGTCAGCCAGTACCGCTCACGCTGGAACGCGTAGGTCGGGAGGCCGATGGGCCGGGCGTCGGGCACGAACGCCCGCCAATCCACCGGGACACCGGTGACGAACAGCCTCGCCACGGCCATGGCGGTGGTGGCGACCTCCTCGTGGTCGGCACGGAGCGCCGGAGTGGCCACGACCTCCTTGTTAGGCAGGCAATTCTGGGCCAGAGCGGTCAGCACACCGCCCGGTCCGATCTCCAGGAACTTGCTGACACCCCGCTCGTCCAGCTCACCGACCTGATCCGCGAACCGCACCGCGTCACGGACGTGCCGGACCCAGTAGCCGGGCTCGGCGACCGGCGACAACATCGGGATGCGCGGCTCGTGGAACTCCAACCCACCAACCACCGCCGCGAACTCGTCCAGCATCGGGTCCATGAGCGGCGAGTGGAAGGCGTGACTCACCGCCAGCCGCGAGGTCTTGCGGTCCGCGAAGTGCGCCACCACCGCGTCCACCGCGTCCACCGCACCGGACACCACCACCGAACGCGGACCATTCACAGCCGCCACCGACACACCGTCCGTCAACAGCGGCACGACCTCGTCCTCGGCCGCCTCCACCGCCACCATCGCCCCACCCGACGGCAACGCCTCCATCAAATCCGCGCGGGCGGACACCAACCGGCAGGCGTCGTCGAGGGACAGCACACCGGCCACGTGGGCCGCCGCGATCTCCCCCACCGAATGCCCCACCAACACATCCGGCCGCACACCCCACGACTCGAACAAGCGGAACAACCCCACCTGCAACGCGAACAACGCACGCTGCGCCACACCCGTCCGCGCCAACACCTCCACGTCAACGCCGAAGAACGACGCCCCACCCAACCCCGCGACCACCTCGTCATACGCGGCAGCGAACACCGGGAACGCCGCGTGCAGCTCACGCCCCATACCAGCCCGCTGCGAACCCTGACCCGAGAACAGGAACGCGAGCCGTCCGGCGCGCCGACTGCCGATTACCACACCCGGCGCGGATTCGCCGTCCGCCAAGTGCCGGAGACCGTCGAGCAGGTTCGCGCCCAGCACGACCGCGCGGTCCTCGAAGGCCGTGCGTCCCGCCAGGGACAGCGCGACGTCGGTGGCGTCCGCGTCGGCCGATGTGTGGAGCACTTGCCGGGCTTGCCGCCGCAATGCGGCGGCACCGCGACCGGACAGCACCCACGGCACCACCGGCGGCTCGGGGCTCACTTCGCGTTGAACCTCGACCTCGGCCGCCTGTTCGATGATCACATGGGCGTTCGTGCCGCTGACGCCGAACGATGACACCGCCGCCCGACGCGGCCGGTCCGCCTCCACCCACTCCACGGCCTCGGTCAGCAGCCGGACCTCACCGGACGCCCAGTCGACCCCGGGCGTGGGTTCGTCGGCGTGGAGGGTGCGCGGCAGCACACCGTGCCGCATCGCCATCACCATCTTGATCACACCGCCGACACCCGCGGCAGCCTGCGTGTGACCGATGTTCGACTTCAACGACCCCAACCACAACGGACGACCCCGATCACGCCCATAGGTCGCCAACAACGCCTGCGCCTCGATCGGATCACCCAACGAGGTCCCGGTGCCGTGGCCCTCCACCACGTCCACGTCATCCGTCTTCAACCCCGCGTTCGCCAACGCCTGCCGGATGACGCGCTGCTGCGCAGGACCGTTCGGCGCGGTCAACCCGTTCGACGCGCCGTCCTGGTTCACCGCACTGCCCCGGACCACGGCCAACACCTCGTGGCCGAGCCGCCGGGCATCCGACAACCGCTCCACCAGCAGCAGGCCGGCGCCTTCCGACCAGCCCGTGCCGTCCGCGCCCGCGCCGTAGGCCCGGCAGCGGCCGTCGACCGACAGACCGCGCTGCCTGCTGAACTCCACGAACACCGTCGGGTCGGCCATCACCGTGACGCCACCCGCCAGCGCCATCGAGCACTCACCGGACCGGACGGACTGGGCGGCGAGGTGCAGGGCGACCAGCGACGACGAGCACGCCGTGTCCACCGTCACCGCCGGCCCCTCCAGGCCCAGCGTGTAGGCGATCCGGCCGGACACGACGCTCGCCGCGCCGCCGGTGAGCAGGTGCCCTTCGACGCCGTCTGGCCGGTCGCCGGCCCCCGCGCCGTAGCCCTGGTAGGCCATGCCTACGAACACGCCCGTGGCGCTGCCCGCGACCGAGCGCGGGTCGATCCCGGCGACCTCGAACGTCTCCCAGGCGGTCTCCAGCAGCAGGCGCTGCTGCGGGTCCATCGCCAGTGCTTCACGCGGGCTGATGCCGAAGAAAGCGGCGTCGAAGTCGGCCGCGTCGTGGAGGAACCCGCCGCGCGTGCTGTAGGTCGTGCCCGCGTGGTCCGGGTCCGGGTGGTACAGCCGGTCCAGGTCCCAGCCGCGGTCGACGGGGAAGTCCCCGATGGCGTCGCGGCTCTCGGCGACCAGGTCCCAGAGGTCGCCGGCGGACCGGACGCCGCCGGGGAAGCGGCAGCTCATGCCGACGATGACGACCGGGTCGTCCGCGACGTCGGCGACACGGGCCGTGTTCGCCACGACGACGTCGGCCGTGACGAGTTCCGCGCGCAGGTGCCGGGCGAGGACGATCGCGTTCGGGTAGTCGAAGACCAGGGACGCGGGCAGGGCGAGGCCGGTCGCGCCGGCCAGCGCCGTGCGCAGCTCCACCGCGGTGAGTGAGTCGAAGCCCAACTCCTTGAACGCCCGGTCCGGCTCGATGTCGTCCGTGCCGGCGTGGCCGAGGACGGCCGCCGCGTGCGTCAGGACGAGGTCGACGAGGACGTGCTCCTGGTCGCCGACGGGCAGGGTCGCGAGCCTGGCCGCCAAGCCGCCGCCGTCCGGGGCGGCGGTCGGCTCCAGCGCCGCCCGGACCTCGGGCAGGTCGCCCAGCAGCGGGCTGGGCCGGCCGACCGTGAACGTCGGCGCGAACCGCGACCAGTCCACGTCGGCGACCACGACGGCGTGCTCGCCGCGGTCGAGGGTGTGCCCGAGCGCGTCGATCGCGCGGCGGGCCGACATCCTGCGCACACCGCGGCGCAGCAGTTGGTCGGCGGAGTCGCCGTCTGCCATGCCGCCGTCGGCCCACGGCCCCCACGCCACCGCGGTAGCCGCCAGCCCACGGGACCTGCGCCGGTGCGCCAACGCGTCCAGGTAGGCGTTGGCCGCCGCGTACGCGGCCTGATAACCACTGCCCCACACACCGGCGATGGACGAGAACAGCACGAACGCGTCCAACTCCCGCTCACCCAGCAACTCGTCCAGGTGACGCGCACCCTCCACCTTCGCCGACAGCACCGCGGCGAATTCTTCCTGGTCGAGCGTGTCCACCGGGTCGAAGTGGTCGCGCCCGGCCGCGTGGAACACCGACGTCGGCTCGAACTCCGCAAGCAACGCCTCCACCTGGACGCGGTCCGCCACGTCACAAGCCACCACCACGACCTCGACACCCAACTCACCAAGCTCGGCCACCAACTCGGCCGCACCCGGCGCCCCGGCGCCACGACGGCTGGTCAACACCACCCGCCCCACACCACGACCCGCCAACCACCGGGCCACATGACCACCCAGAGCCCCCGTACCACCCGTGACCAACGCCGTACCACGAGCACGCCACACACCCGACGACACCGACGACACCCGCACCAAACGACGCACCAACACACCCGATGCACGCACCGCGACCTGATCCTCACCATGACCACCGGCCAACACTGGTGCCAGTCGTTCGAGGACGCGTTCGTCCGGCTCGGCAGGCAGGTCGACCAAACCGCCCCACAGCGCCGGGTGCTCCAACGCCACCGTCCGCCCCAGACCCCACACCATGCCCTGCGCCGGCTCGGTCACCGCGTCGCGCGTCGCGCACCACAGCGGCGCTTCGACGTCGGCGGCCAGCACGGCTTGGACCAGGGCGAGGGTGGCCGGGGCCGGGTCGTCGCCTAACGCGAGCAGGGACAGGACGCCGCTGTAGTCGCCTGCCGGCAGCGGGGCCCCCGTGAAGCGCCACCGCACCACGTCCGCACCCGCTCGTTGCAGGACAGCGGCGACCGGCTCCGTGAGGTCTTCGGACTCCGGCACGACCAGCAACCACGTCCCGGTGAGCCGTCCCTCGGGCAGGACGCCCAGCGGCTTCCAGTCGACGCGGTAGCGCCAGCCCGCCGCGTCGGTGTCGGCGGTGCTCCCCGCAGCGCGTTGGAGCCAGTAGCGCTGCCGCTGGAATGGGTAGGTCGGCAGGTCGACCCGCTGGCCCCCCTGGAGGAACGGTGTCCAGTCCACCCCGACGCCGTGGGCGAACAACTCACCCAGCGCCGTGAGGGCGGTCGTCTCCTCCGGTCGGTCGGCGCGCAGGGTGGGGACGGCCAGGAGTTCGGTGTCGGGCAGGCAGTTGCGGGTCAGGGCGGTCAGCACACCGCCCGGTCCGATCTCCAGGAACTTCGTCGTGCCGCGCTCGTCCAGCTCCGCGACCTGATCCGCAAACCGCACCGCGTCGCGGACGTGCCGCACCCAGTAGTCGGGCTCGGCGACCGGCGACAGCATCGGGATGCGCGGCTCGTGGAACTCCAGTCCCCGCACCACCGCCGCGAAGTCGTCCAGCATCGGATCCATCAACGGCGAGTGGAACGCATGACTCACCGCCAACCGCGAGGTCTTGCGGTCCGCGAAGTGCGCCACCACCGCGTCCACCGCGTCCACCGCACCGGACACCACCACCGAACGCGGACCATTCACAGCCGCCACCGACACACCGTCCGTCAGCAGCGGCACGACCTCCTCCTCCGACGCCTCCACCGCCACCATCGCCCCACCCGACGGCAACGCCTCCATCAAATCCGCGCGGGCCGACACCAACCGGCAGGCATCCTCCAGCGACAGCACACCGGCCACGTGGGCCGCCGCGATCTCCCCCACCGAATGCCCCACCAACACATCCGGCCGCACACCCCACGACTCGAACAACCGGAACAACCCCACCTGCAACGCGAACAACGCACGCTGCGCCACACCCGTCCGCGCCAACACCTCCACATCAACGCCGAAGAACGACGCCCCACCCAACCCCGCGACCACCTCGTCATACGCGGCAGCGAACACCGGGAACGCCGCGTGCAGCTCACGCCCCATACCCGCCCGCTGCGAACCCTGACCCGAGAACAGGAACGCCGTGGAACCGGACCGGCCCCGTCCTCGGGCGACCGCCGCATGGGCCGTCCCCCCGGCCAGCGCGTTCAGCGCTCCGGCGAAGTCCTCCGGGGAGCGCCCGAAGACGACCGCCCGGTGCTCCAGCGTCCCCCGGGTGCCGACCAGCGAGTAGCCCACGTCGACCGGTGAGGCGTCCACCGCAAGAAATCGGGCGGCCTGGTCGCGCAGGGCCTGCTCGGTCTTGGCCGACAGCACCCACGGCACCGGACCGTCCACCGGCGGCGCGGGCACCGGACGCTCCGCCGGGACGTACTCGATGACGGTGTGCGCGTTCGTGCCGCTGACCCCGAACGACGACACCGCCGCCCGACGCGGCTCGGCCCATTCAACGGCTTCGGTGAGCAGGCGGACGTCACCGGCGGACCAGTCCACGTGCGGCGTGGGCTCGTCCACGTGCAGGGTCGGCGGCAGCACACCGTGCTGCATCGCCATCACCATCTTGATCACACCCGCCACACCCGCGGCGGCCTGGGTATGACCGATGTTCGACTTGATCGAACCGAGCCACAACGGACGATCCCGATCACGCCCGTACGTCGCCAACAACGCCTGCGCCTCGATCGGATCACCCAACGCCGTACCAGTCCCGTGCGCCTCCACCGCATCCACATCGGACGCACCAAGACCCGAACCCGCCAACGCCGCACGAATCACCCGCTGCTGCGACGGACCATTCGGCGCGGTCAACCCGTTCGACGCACCGTCCTGGTTCACCGCCGAACCACGCACCACCGCCAACACGGAGTGACCGAGCCGCCGGGCATCCGACAACCGCTCCACCAACAACAACCCGACACCCTCACCCCACCCGGTGCCGTCCGCCGCCGCCGCGAACGACTTGCACCGACCGTCCGCCGCCAGGCCGCGCTGCCGGCTGAACCCGACGAACGCGTTCGGCGTGGACATCACGGTCGCCCCGCCGACCACGGCCATGTCGCACTCACCGAGCCGGAGCGCCTGCGTCGCGAGGTGCAGGGCCACCAACGACGACGAACACGCCGTGTCCACCGTCACCGCCGGCCCCTCCAAACCGAACGTGTAGGCGATCCGACCGGACACCACGGACGCCGAACTGGCCGTGACGAGGTGCGCCTGCACGTCAGGTCCGCCGTGGCGCAGGCGCTCGGCGTAGTCCTGGCCGTTGGTGCCGACGAAGACGCCGGTCAGGCTGCCGCGCAGCGCGGCGGGGTCGATGCCGGCGCGCTCGAACAGCTCCCACGACGTCTCCAGCAGCAGGCGCTGCTGCGGGTCCATCGCCACCGCCTCGCGCGGCGAGATCCCGAAGAACGCCGGGTCGAAGTCGGCCGGGGAGTCGAGGAACGCGCCTTCACGCACGTAGGAAGTCCCGGCCCGGTCGGGGTCGGGGTCGTAGAGGTCGTCGAGGTCCCAGTCCCGGTCGGCGGGCATCGGGGTCATCGCGTCGACGCCGTCCCGGACGAGCCGCCACAGGTCCTCGGGCGAGGCGACCTCGCCGGGGAAGCGGCAGCTCATGGCCACGATGGCGATGGGGTCGTCCGCCACGTCGCCGACGGCGGCGGGGCGCGCGGGCGCGGGGGTGTCGCCGACGAGTCGCTCCAGCAGGTGGTCGGCGAGGAGTTCGGGGGTCGGGTAGTCGAAGACGAGCGTGGCGGGCAGGCGCAGTGCGGTGGCGGTGCCGAGCCGGTTGCGCAGCTCCATCGCGGTGAGCGAGTCGAAGCCGAGGTCGCGGAACGCCCGGCTTGCCTCGACCAGGTCGGTGGTGGCGTGCGCGAGCACCGTGGCGGCCTGGGCGCGCACCAGGTCCAGGACCAGGTCCGCCCGGTCGGTGACGGGTGTCGCGAGGAGCCGGGCGGCGAGGGAATCGCGGGCCGGGCCGGTGGCGGCGACGCGGCGTGGGGAGACGCGGACCAGGCGGCGCAACATCGTCGGCACCGCGCCGGAGCGCGCCGTCAGGTCGAGCTTGGCGGGCACCAGCAACGCGTCGGGCGCGGCACAGGCGTGGTCGAGTCGGGCGAGTGCTTCGCCCTCGGACAGCGCGAGCACCCCGGCGCGGCCCATCCGGTCGAGGTCGGCGCGGCTCAGGGCGGTCTGCTCGCCGCGCACCGACCACAGGCCCCAGGCCAGGGAGGTGCCGGCCAGGCCCTGGGCGCGGCGGTGGTGGGCCAGCGCGTCGAGCAGCGAGTTGGCCGCCGCGTAGGCCCCGGTCCCCACGTCGCCGAGGACGCCGGTGAGCGAGGAGAACAGGACGAACTCGGCCAGGTCGAGGTCCTCGGTCAGCTCGTGCAGGGTGAGGGCGGCGGTCGCCTTGGCGGCGAGGACACGGGCCAGCTGCTCCTCCGTCAACTGCTCGACCAGGCCGCCGTCCACGACCGCGGCGGTGTGCAGGACGGCGGTCAGCGGGTGCTCGGCGGGCACGTCGCGCAGCAGTGCGGCGAGCGCGTCACGGTCGGCCACGTCGCACGCCGCCACGGTGACGTGCGCGCCGAGGGCCGTCAGCTCGGCGCGCAGGTCCGCCGCGCCGGGGGCGTCCGGGCCTCGCCGGCTCACGAGCAGCAGGTGCCGTGCGCTCCGCTTGGTGACCAGGTGCCGGGCGACCACGGCACCGATCGCGCCGGTGCCGCCGGTGATCAGGACGGTGCCCTCCGGGTCGAGCGGCCGGAGTGGTTCGGCCGTGGGCGTGACGCGGTCGAGCCGCGGCACGAGGACCGTGCCGCCGCGCAGCGCCACCTGCGGCTCACCCGAGCGCAGCGCGGCGTGCAGGACGTGAGCGGAGTCGTCGTCGGTGTCGGCGAGGACGAACCGGTCGGGGTGTTCGGACTGCGCCACCCGCAGCAGGCCCCAGATCGGCGCCGCGCGCAGGTCCAGGACATCCTCGGCCGGGGTGGTCGCCACGGCGCGGCGGGTGACCACGGCGAGCCGCGTGCCGGTGAGCCGGTCGTCGGAGAGCAGTGCTCGGACGTGCGCGAGCACCGAGAACGGGTCGCCACCGGGCAGGACCAGCAGTTCCGGTGCGTCGGCGGCGGCTTCCTCCAGGGTCCGGAACACGCCGGTGGCGGTGGGCAGCCGGTCATCCGCGCCGAGCAGGTGCCAGGGCCTGTCACCGGGGTCCGCGAGCTCGTCGACGGCGGTCCAGTCCACGCGCAGCAGCCGGTCGTCGGACTTCAGCGGCAGGTCGGCGAGCGGGATCGCCCGGAACCCGACGGACTCGGCGGTCAGCACCGCGCGGCCGTCCTGGTCGGTCAGCAGCAGGGAGAACGCGCCGTCGCCGGCGGGCGTGAGCCAGGCCCGCACCGCGGTCGCACCGGTCGCCCACAGGGTCACCGAGCGCCAGGTGGCGGCGTGCACCCACGAGTCCGGCCGGTCGTCGGCGGCGGTCGCGAGGACGGCGTCCAGCAGGGCCGGGTGCAGCGCGAACGTCGAGGCGTCGTCGACCTCGGCGGACACCGCGCCGGCCCGGTCGACGACCTGTTCCGGCTCGGCGCGGCGCGTGTCGCCCAGGGCGCCGGTGCAGTGCCGCGTCCACGGCACGTCCGCGTTCTCCGGCTTGGAGTGCACTCGCAGTTCGCGGTGGCCGGCCGCGTCGGGCGCGCCGATCCACACCTGCACGGCGACCGACTCGCCCTCGGCGAGCACGAGTGGCGTTTCGACCGCCAACTCCTCGATCGTCCCGCAGCCCACGTGGTCACCCGCGACGACGGCCAGTTCCACGAACGCGGCGGCGGGCAGGACCGCGGAGTCGTGCACGCCGTGCCCGGCGAGCCACGGTTGCGTGCGCGGGGACAGCAGGCCCGTCAGCAGGAAGCCGTCGACGTCCGCGACCGACACGGCGGCGCTCAGCAGAGGGTGGTCGGCGGGGGTGAGCCCGGCGCGGCGCAGGTCGCCGGGTCCGGTGGACGCCTCCAGCCAGTACCGCTCGTGCTGGAAGGCGTAGGTCGGCAGGTCGGTCCGCCCGGCGCCCCGCCCCGCGAAGAAGGCCGACCAGTCGACGGCGAGCCCATTGACGTGCAGCTCCGCCAGCGCCGTGACGGCCGACAGGTCCTCCGGTCGGTCGGCGCGCAGGGTCGGGACGGCCAGGATCTCCGCGTCGGGCAGGCAGTTGCGGGTCAGCGCCGTCAGCACGCCGCCCGGCCCGATCTCCAGGAACCGCGTCGTGCCGCGCTCGTCCAGCTCCGCGATCTGGTCCGCGAAGCGGACCGCGTCGCGGACGTGCCGGACCCAGTAGTCGGGCTCGGCGACCGGGGAGAGCATCGGGATGCGCGGCTCGTGGAACTCCAACCCGCCCACCACAGCGGCGAAGTCGTCGAGCATCGGGTCCATCAACGGCGAGTGGAAGGCGTGACTCACCGTCAGCCGCGAGGTCTTGCGGTCGGCGAAGTGCGCCACCACCGCGTCCACCGCGTCCACCGCGTCCACCGCACCGGACACCACCACCGAACGCGGACCATTCACCGCCGCGATCGAGACACCGTCGGCCAGGTGCGACAGCACCTCGTCCTCGGTCGCCTCGATCGCCACCATCGCCCCACCCGACGGCAACGCCTGCATCAGGTCCGCGCGGGCGGACACCAGCCGACAGGCGTCGTCGAGGGACAACACCCCGGCCACGTGGGCCGCCGCGATCTCCCCCACCGAATGCCCCACCAACACATCCGGCCGCACACCCCACGACTCCACCAACCGGAACAACCCCACCTGCAACGCGAACAACGCACGCTGCGCCACACCCGTCCGCGCCAACACCTCCACATCAACGCCGAAGAACGACGCCCCACCCAACCCCGCGACCACCTCGTCATACGCGGCAGCGAACACCGGGAACGCCGCATACAACCCACGCCCCATACCCACCCGCTGCGAACCCTGACCCGAGAACAAGAACGCCAACGGTCCACCGGCCGAGGCGCGACCCACGACGGGGTCACCGCCGTCGAGGGCGGCACGGAGACCGACGAGGTCCGAGCCGACGACGGCCACGCGGTGTTCCAGCGGTGACCGACCGGTGGCCAGGGAGAACGCCACGTCGAGCGGGTCGGCGTTCGCCGGCAGGTGGTCGAGCAGCCGCGCCACCTGTGCCCGCACGCCCTCGGCGGTGGCGGCCGACAGCACCCACGGCACGACGTCGGTGCGCACCGACACCGGCTCGGACTCGGCGGCCTCCTCCCCGGGGGCGGGTTCGACGGGTGGGGCCTCCTCGATGACGGTGTGCGCGTTGGTGCCGCTGATGCCGAAGGACGACACGCCGGCGCGGCGCGGGCGGTCCGAGGAGGACCAGTCCACGGGTTCGGTGAGCAGCCGCACGTCGCCGGCCGTCCAGTCGACCTGCGGCGTGGGTTCATCGGCGTGCAGGGTGCGCGGCAGCACGCCGTGCCGCATCGCCATGACCACCTTGATCACACCGGCGACGCCGGCGGCGGCCTGGGTGTGACCGAGGTTGGACTTCACCGAGCCCAACCACAGCGGCCGCCCCTCGGGGCGGTTGCGCCCGTAGGTCGCCAGGAGGGACTGCGCCTCGATCGGGTCGCCCAGGGGCGTACCCGTGCCGTGCGCCTCGACGACGTCCACGTCCTCGGTGGACAATCCGGCGCCGGCGAGCGCCTGCATGATGACGCGTTCCTGCGACGGGCCGTTGGGGGCGGTCAGCCCGTTGGACGCGCCGTCCTGGTTGACGGCGCTGCCCCGGACCACCGCGAGGACGGGGTGGCCGTTGCGGCGGGCGTCCGACAGGCGCTCCACCAGCAGCAGGCCGACACCCTCGGACCAGGACGCGCCGTCGGCGTCGGCGGAGAACGACTTGCAGCGGCCGTCCGGCGCGAGGCCGCGCTGCCGGCTGAACTCCACGAAGGCGGACGGGCCGGCCATGACCGTGACGCCGCCCGCCAGCGCCATCGTGCAGTCGCCGGACCGAAGCGCCTGCACGGCGAGGTGCAGGGCGACCAGCGACGACGAGCACGCCGTGTCCACCGTCACCGCCGGCCCCTCCAGGCCCAGCGTGTAGGCGATGCGGCCGGACGCGACGCTGCCGGAGTTGCCGGTGCTCAGCAGACCTTCGAGGTTGTCCGGCGTGCTGGCCAGGCGCGAGGCGTAGTCGTGGTACATGACGCCGGTGAAGACGCCGGTGAGGCTGCCGCGCACCGACTTCGGCGCGATGCCGGCCTTCTCGAACACCTCCCAGGCGGTCTCCAGCAGCAGCCGTTGCTGCGGGTCCATCGCCAACGCCTCACGCGGGCTGATGCCGAAGAACGCGGGGTCGAAGTCGGCGGCGCCCGGCAGGAACCCGCCGTGCCGCGTGTAGACGGTGCCGGTGCGGTCGGGGTCGGGGTCGTAGAGGGCGTCGAGGTCCCAGCCCCGGTCGTCGGGGAAGTCGCCGATGGCGTCGCCCCCGCCGGCGACGAGGTCCCACAGGTCCTCGGCCGAGGCGATGCCGCCCGGGAAGCGGCAACTCATGGCGACGATCGCGATCGGCTCCTGCTCGCGCTCGGTCACCTCGCGCAACCGGCGGCGGGCCTGGCGCAGGTCAGCGGTCGCGCGCTTCAGGTAGTCGCGAAGCTTGTCCTCGTTCATCATCTGCCGTCTGCTCCTGAACGCGGTCCGGTCTGCACGCTGGTCACGAATCGCCGAGTTCCTCGTCGAGCAGCTCGTAGAGCTGGTCGTCGCTGACGGCGCTGAAGTCCTCGTCGTCGCCGGCCGTCGCGGGGGTGTCCCACCGCGACAGCAGGGACTGGAGCCGGACCTTGATCCGGTTCCGGGTGGTGTGGTCGGGTTCTGCGTCGGCTAGGACGGTGACGAGCCGGTCCACCTCGTCGAAGAGGGAGCCGGGCGCGCCCTCGACGGGGAGCTTGGCGAGCACGGCGGCGGCCAGCTCCTGCGGTGTCGGGTGGTCGAACACGAGCGTGGCGGACAGCCGCAGGCCGGTCAGGGCCGTGAGCCGGTTGCGCAGTTCGACCGCGGTCAGCGAGTCGAAGCCCATGTCGCGGAACGCGAGGGTCGCGTCCACGGAGGTCGCCGACTTGTGGCCCAGCACCGCCGCGACCTCGGCGCGCACGGCGGCCGTGACGGCGTCGTGCCGCTTGGCCGGGGGCACGGCGGCGAGCTGCCGCAGCAGGGCTGCCTCGCCGGAGGCGGCGCGGACCGAGCCGGCCAGCCGCCGCGCCGCGCCCGGCACCAGGCCGAGCAGCGGCGGGGGCAGGTCTGCGCGCGAGCGCAGCGCCGTGACGTCGAGCCGCACGGGCAGCAGCACCGGCCGTCCGGACGCCAGGCCCGCGTCGAACAGGGCCATGCCCTCCGCGGGGTCGACCGGCAGCACACCGCCGCGGGCCATCCGGTTGCGGTCGGCGTCGTCGAGGTCTGCGGTCAACGCGCTGTCGGAGGCCCACAGGCCCCAGGCCAGGGAGGTGGCCGGGACGCCGTTCGCCCGCAGGCGCTGCGCGAAGGCGTCGAGGAAGGCGTTGGCTGCCGCGTAGTTGGCCTGGCCCGGGTTGCCCAGCGTGCCGGCGAGCGAGGAGTAGAGGACGAACGCCCTCAGGTCCGCGCCCGCGGTGAGCTCGTGGAGGTTGACGGCGGCGTCGACCTTGGGCTTGAGCACCGCGTCGAGGCGTTCGGGCGTCAGGGCCGGCACCACGCCGTCGTCCAGCACGCCGGCCGCGTGCACGACCGCCGTGAGGGGCACGCCGGCGAGGGCGTCGGCGAGGGCGTCGCGGTCGGCGGCGTCGCAGGCGGCCCAGGTGACCGCCGCGCCGAGCGCCTCCAGTTCCGCGGTCAGCTCCCGCGCGCCCGGCGCGTCCCGGCCGCGACGGCTGGTCAGCAGCAGTTCGCGGACGCCCCTGGCGACCAGGTGGCGGGCGAGCACGGCACCGAGCGCGCCCGTCGCGCCGGTCACCAGCACGGGCCCCGCGCCGAGGTCGACGTCGGTTTCCGCCCGGTCGGAGTCGGCACGCGCCAACCTGGGCGTCAGGAGCGCTCCGCCACGCACGGCGACCTGTGCCTCCCCGGAGGCCGCCGCGGCGGGCACGCCGGCGGGGTCGTCGGTGTCGACGAGCGTGAAGCGGCCCGGGTTCTCCGACTGCGCGGACCGCACGAGCCCCCACACGGCCGCCTGGCCTGGGTCGGTCGGGGCCTCGTCGCCGACCGCCGCCGCGCCGGAGGTCACGACCACCAGGCGGGAGAACGCCCAGCGGTCGGTCTCCAGCCACGACTGGACCACGGCCAGGGTGGACGCGGCGAGCGCCCGCACGTCGGCCGCGAAGGTCGGGGAGTCGGCCGCCGGTCCCGGCGGGCAGGTGTGGACCACGACGTCCGGCGCGTCGCCGTCGGCGGCGGTCGCCTCGTCGAGGGTGGGCAGCGCGGTGTCCGAGCCGGTGCCGGCCGGGAGCGGTATCCAGTCGAGCCGCAGCAGGGAGGCCGCCGCGGTCGAGGGGGCCGCCGCGGCGAGCCCGTCGACCGAGACCGGCCGCAGCACCAGGGAGTCGACCGAGGCGACGACGTCGCCGTCGGGGTCGGCCAGCAGCAGCGACACGCCGTCGTCTTCGCCGGCGGTGAGCCGGGCCCGCAGGGACCGCGCGCCGACCGCCCGCAGTCCGACCCCGCGCCACGCGAACGGCAGCAGCGGGTCGTCGGACGGCGGCACCAGGCCGCCCGCGCCGACGGCGTGCAGGACGGCGTCGAGCAGGGCGGGGTGCAGGCCGAACCCGGTGACGTCCGCGGACTCGTCCAGCTCCACCTCGGCGAACACGGCGTCGGCGGAGCGCCAGGCCGCGCGCAACCCCTGGAACAGCGGCCCGTACTGCAGGCCCAACCGCTCCAGGTCGCGGTAGACCCCGTCGACGTCGACCGGCTCGGCGCCCGGGGGCGGCCACCGGTCGAGCCCCACGACCGGCCCGGCCCCGCTCGCCAGGACGCCCGTCGCGTGCCGGGACCAGGGGCCGCCCTCGACGGCCGAGTGCACGGTGACGGACCGGTGACCCGCGTCGTCGGGGTCGCCGACCGCCACCTGGAGGGTCACGGCCGCGCCGTCCGGCACGACCAGCGGACCTTCGACGACCAGTTCCTCCAGCAGGTCGCAGCCGACCTCGTCGCCGGCGCGCAGGGCCAGGTCGACGAACGCCGCGCCGGGCACCAGGACCACGCCGCCCACGGCGTGCTCGGCCAGCCACGGGTGCGACGACAGGGACAGCCGGCCGGTCAGCACGACGCCGTCACCGTCCGCCAGCGGTACGGTCGCGCCGAGCAGCGGGTGACCGGGCGAGGCGAGGCCGGCGGCCGTCACGTCGCCCGCGTCGGCGCCGTTGTCGGCCAGCCAGTAGTCCTCGTGCTGGAACGCGTAGGTGGGCAGGTCCGCGCGGCGGCGCGGGAGGCCCGCGTAGGAGACCGGCCAGTCGACCCGGCCGCCCCGCACGTGGACCTCGGCGAGGGACAGCAGGAACCGGTTCGGGCCGCCGTTGTCGCGCCGCAGGGTCCCGACGACCGCCGCGGGCACGCCGGCGGACTCGATGGTGTCCTGCATCCCGGAGGTCAGGACCGGGTGGGCGCTGTTCTCCACGAACACGTCGTGCCCGTCGTCGAGCGCCACCCGCAGCGCGTCCTCGAAGCGCACGGTCCGGCGCAGGTTGCGGTACCAGTAGCCCGCGTCGAGGGCGGCGGTGTCCAGCAGCCCGCCGGTGACCGTCGAGTAGAACGGGACCGTGCCGGAGCGGGGCGCGACGGGGGCCAGCAGCTCGGCGAGCCGCTCCTCGACGCGCTCGACGTGCGCGGAGTGCGAGGCGTAGTCGACCGCGACGCGGCGGGCGCGGACGCGACGCTCCTCGCACAACGCCACCAGCTCGTCGAGCGCGTCGGCGTCACCGGAGACGACGACAGCGGCGGGGCCGTTGACGGCGGCCAGCGAGACGCGCACGCCCCAGGGCTTGACCAGGTCGAGCACCTCGGCGGCGGACAGCGGCACCGACACCATGCCGCCGGCCCCGGTGATGGCGGTGATGGCGCGGCTGCGCAGGGCCACCACGCGGGCACCGTCCTCCAGTGACAGCCCACCCGCGACGACGGCGGCCGCGATCTCGCCCTGCGAGTGGCCGATGACGGCGGCCGGCTCGACGCCGTGGTGCCGCCACAGCGCGGCCAGCGCCACGTTCACCGCCCACAGGGCGGGTTGGACCACGTCGACCCGGTCCATCGAGGGCGCGTCGGGCTCCTCCAGCAGCAGGTCGAGCAGCGACCAGTCCACGTGCGGGCGCAACGCCCGGTCGCACTCCTCGACGCGGGCGCGGAACACGTCCGAGGTGGTGAGCAGCGACTTCGCCATGCCCGGCCACTGCGAGCCCTGCCCGGGGAAGACGAACACGGCCTTGCCGGTGGTGTGGACCGAACCGGTGACGACCGAGGCGGACGAGGCGTCCGCCGAGAGGTCGGCCAGCAGGTCGGGCAGGTCGCCGGGGTCGCCGACGAGGACGGCTCGGTGCGCGAACGAGGCGCGGTCCGAGATCAGGGCGTGCCCGACGGCCACCGGGTCGACGCCCGGGGTGTCGAGGTGGCGGGCGAGGCGGGCGGCCTGCTCGCGCAGCGCGTCCGCGGTCTTGGCGGACAGCACCCACGGCAGGACGCGGTCCACCGGCGCGGCGGCCGGGGACTCCTCGGCGGCGGCGTGTTCTAGGATGACGTGCGCGTTCGTGCCGCTCACGCCGAACGACGACACACCGGCGCGGCGCGGGCGCCCCGCCTCGGGCCAGGCCACGGCCTCGCTCAGCAGCCGCACGTCACCGACCGACCAGTCCACGTGCGACGACGGCTCGTCGGCGTGCAGGGTGCGCGGCAGCACTCCGTTGCGCATCGCCATGACCATCTTGATGACCCCCGCGACACCGGCGGCGGCCTGCGTGTGACCGATGTTCGACTTCACCGACCCCAGCCACAGCGGCCGGTCGCGGTCGCGGCCGTAGGTGGCCAGCAGGGCCTGCGCCTCGATCGGGTCGCCCAGGACGGTGCCCGTGCCGTGGCCGTCGACGGCGTCCACGTCCGCGGGGGTCAGCCCGGCCGAGGCCAGGGCCGCCCGGATGACCCGCTGCTGCGCGGGGCCGTTCGGCGCGGTGAGGCCGTTGGACGCGCCGTCCTGGTTCACCGCGGACCCCCGCACCACCGCGAGCACCGGGTGCCCGTTGCGCACCGCGTCGGACAGCCGCTCCACGAGCAGGACGCCGACGCCCTCGCCCCAGCCGGTACCGTCCGCGCCCGCGCCGTACGCCTTGCACCGGCCGTCGACCGACAGGCCACGCTGCCGGCTGAACTCCACGAACGTCGTCGGGCTCGACATGACCGTCACACCGCCCGCCAGGGCCAGGGAGCACTCCCCCGACCGCAGCGACTGCACGGCCAGGTGCAGGGCCACCAGCGAGGACGAGCACGCCGTGTCCACGGTGACGGCCGGCCCCTCGAAGCCGAAGGCGTAGGCGATCCGGCCGGACGCGACGCTGCCCGAGCCGCCGGTGCTCAGCAGGCCCTCGACACCGTCCGGCAGGGAGCGCACGTTCTGCGCGTAGTCGTGGTACATCACGCCCGCGAACACCCCGACCGGGTGGCCCTTGAGCGTGGCCGGGTCGATGCCCGCCCGTTCGACCGCCTCCCACGACGCCTCCAGCAGCAACCGCTGCTGCGGGTCCATCGCCAGCGCCTCGCGCGGGCTGATGCCGAAGAAACCGGCGTCGAACGCCGCGGCGTCGTGCAGGAACCCGCCCCGCCGCGTGTAGGAGGTGCCGGGGTGGTCGGGGTCCGGGTCGAACAGCCCGGCGAGGTCCCAGCCCCGGTCGGTCGGGAACCCGGCGATGGCGTCCACTCCGTCGTCCACGAGCCGCCACAGGTCCTCCGGCGACCGGACGCCGCCCGGGTAGCGGCAACTCATCCCCACGATCGCGATCGGCTCGTCCGGCGGCACCGCGGCGGGCGCGGTCGCGACCGGCTCGTCCGCGGCGCCGAACAGCTCGTCGTGGACGTACCCGGCCAGCACCGCGGGGCTCGGGTGGTCGAACACCAGGGTCGCGGGCAGCCGCAGACCCGTCGCCGTGCGCAGGCCGTTCGCCAGCTCGACCGCGGTCAGCGAGTCGAAGCCCATGTCGCTGAACGAGCGGCCGGGGTCGACGGCGGTCGCCGAGGCGTGGCCGAGGACGGTCGCCACCTCCACGCACACCAGGTGCAGCACGGCCGCGGGCCGGTCCGCGGGGAGCACACCGGCCCCGACCAGGCCGGTCGCCCCGGGGACGCTCACCGCGCGACGGCCCTGCCGGACACCCGCCAGCCGGCGCAGCAGCGCCGGGACCTGCCGCTCACCGCGCAGTCCGGCCAAGTCCAGCGCGGCGGGCACGACTGCGGCGAGGTCGACCGCGAGCGCCCGGTCGAACAGGCGCAGGCCGGTCTCGGCGGGCAGCGCGAGCACACCGCCGCGCGCCATCCGGTCGCGGTCGGCCACCGCTCCCGTGCCGCCCGTGGCCCACAGCCCCCACGCCAACGACCGCGCCGGGAGCCCGGAGGACCGACGGCGGCGGGCGAAGGCGTCGAGGAAGGCGTTGGCCGCCGCGTAGTTCGCCTGGCCGGGTGTGCCGAGCACGCCCGCCAGGGAGGAGAAGGTGACGAACTCGTCCACGTCGCCGACCAGCTCGTGCAGGGCGAGCACCGCGTCGACCTTGGCGCGCAGCACCGCGTCCAGGTGCCCGGGCGTCAGCGCGGTGACCACGCCGTCGTCCAGCGCGCCCGCCGCGTGCACGACGGCCGACACGTCGAGCCCGGCCAAGGCCTCGGCCAGGGCGTCCCGGTCGGCGACGTCGCACGCCACCCACGTGATGTCGGCGGGCAGCCGCTCCAGGTCCTCGACCGGGCCGCGCCGGCTGACCAGGACGAGCCTGCGCACGCCGTGCTCCTCGACCAGGTGCCGCACGAGCAGTCCGCCCAGCGCGCCGGACGCGCCGGTGACCAGCACCGCGCCGGTCCCGAAGCGCGGCGTTGCGGTTCCCGCCGCCACGCGCGCGAGACCGGGCGTGAACACCCGGCCACCGCGCACCGCCACCTGCGGTTCGCCGCTCGCCACCACCGCCGGGACGGTCCCGGCGGACGCGTCGTCACCGTCCAGGTCGACGAGCACGAACCGGCCGGGGTGCTCGGACTGCGCGGACCGCACCAGCCCCCACACGGCGGCCTGGACCGGGTCGACCTCCTCGTCCCCCACGCCCACCGCCGCGCGGGTGGTGATCACCAGCGGGACGTCGGCGTCCTCGGAGGCCAGCCACGACTGCACCGAGGCCAGGACCGAGGCGAGGACGTCGCGCACGCCGGCGGCCGTGGTGCTCGCGGCGGGTGCGCTGGACACGGCCCAGGATTCCGCCCCCGCCGGTTCGCGGACGGTCACCGGGGCCCACTCGACGGCGTACAGGTGTTCGTCCTCCCGGGGCCGCAGCGAGCCGGGGGCGAACGCCCGCAGGGTCAACCGCGACACCGACATCACGGGAGCGCCACTCGTGTCGGCGAGGTCCAGCGAGACCGCGTCCGGGCCGATGGCGGTGAGCGTGGCGCGCAGGTCGCGCGCCCCCGCCGCCCACAGCACCACGCCCTTCCAGGAGAACGGCAGCGCGGGACCGCCGTCGGGCAGCAGGCCGCCGACCCCGAGGACGTGCAGCGCCGAGTCCAGCAGCGCCGGGTGCAGCGCGAAGGCATCTTCGTCGGCCGCGGTGCCGGGCAGGCTCAACTCGGCGTGCAGCCCCGCGTCGGAGCGCCACGCGGCGCGCACACCCCGGAACGCCGGGCCGTAGTCCAAGCCGAGGTCGGCCATTCGGTCGTACAGGTCGTCCACGTCCACGCCGGTCGCGCCGGCGGGGGGCCACTCGGGCGGTGTCGCGACACCGGGCACGTTCTCGCCCAGCACACCGGACGCGATCCGCTGCCGGTCCTCGTCGGTGTGGGCGTGCACGGTCATCGGCCGGCGGCCGTCCCCGTCCGCCTCCCCCACCCAGACCTGCACCGCGACGTGTCCGTGCTCGGGCAGGACGAGCGGCGCTTCGAGCGTCAGGTCGTCGACGACACCGCAGCCGACCTCGTCACCGGCCCGGACGACCAGTTCGACGATCAGCGCACCGGGGACGACGACCACGCCGTCGACCGCGTGGTCGACGAGCCAGGGCAGTTCCGCGCGCGAGAGCCGGCCGGTCAGCAGCGTGCCCTGGTCGTCCGCGACCGGCACGGTCGCACCGAGCAGGGGGTGCGCCACCGAGGTGAGGCCCAGGCCGGACGCGGAGGTTTTCGGGGCCGGCGACAACCAGTACCGCTCACGCTGGAACGGGTAGGTGGGCAGGTCGACGCGCCGGCCGCCGGGGAAGAACGGCGTCCAGTCGACCCGGACACCGTTCACGTGCAGCTCGGCCAGGGCCTCGACCACCGAGGGTTCCTCCGGCCGGTCGGCCCGCAAGGTGGGGACCGCGAGGATTTCCGAATCAGGCAGGCAGTTCCGTGTCAGTGCGGTCAGCACGCCGGCAGGGCCGATCTCCAGGAACTTCGTCGTGCCGCGCTCGTCCAGCTCCGCGACCTGATCCGCGAACCGCACCGCGTCGCGGACGTGCCGCACCCAGTAGTCGGGCTCGGCGACCGGGGAGAGCATCGGGATGCGCGGCTCGTGGAACTCCAGTCCCCGCACCACCGCCGCGAACCCGTCGAGCATCGGGTCCATCAACGGCGAGTGGAACGCGTGGCTCACCGCCAGCCGCGAGGTCTTGCGGTCCGCGAAGTGCGCCACCACCGCGTCCACGGCCCCGGCCTCACCGGACACCACCACCGAACGCGGCCCGTTCACCGCCGCCACCGACACACCGTCGGTCAACAGCGGCGCGACCTCGTCCTCGGCCGCCTCCACCGCCACCATCGCCCCACCCGACGGCAACGCCTGCATCAAATCCGCACGGGCCGACACCAGCCGACAGGCATCCTCCAGCGACAGCACACCGGCCACGTGGGCCGCCGCGATCTCCCCCACCGAATGCCCGACAAGGACATCCGGTCGGACACCCCACGACTCGAACAAGCGGAACAACGCCACCTGCAACGCGAACAACGCACGCTGCGCCACACCCGTCCGCGCCAACGCCTCCGCACCCACGTCGAAGAACGACGTCCCACCCAACCCCGCGACCACCTCGTCATAGGCAGCGGCGAACACCGGGAACGCCGCGTGCAGCTCACGCCCCATACCGGCCCGCTGCGAACCCTGACCCGAGAACAAGAACACGAGTCCGCCGTCGGTCTCCGCCTTGCCGGTGGTCAAGCCGTGGTGGCGTTGCCCGGTGACGGCGGCGGTCATTCCCGCGACCACGTCACCCCACACGACCGCGCGGTGCTCCAGCATCGCGCGACCGGTCGCCAGGGAGAGACCGACGTCCGCCGGGTTCAGGTCCACCTCGGACAGTTGTGCGGCCTGGGCGCGCAGGGCCTGCCCGTTCTTGGCCGACAAAACCCACGGCAGCACCCGGTCGACGGCCGGTTCCGGCGCGGTCTCGACGGCGGGAGCCTGTTCGAGGATGACGTGGGCGTTGGTGCCGCTGATCCCGAACGACGACACCGCCGCCCGACGCGGACGACCCGACGAAGCCCACTCCACCGACTCCGTCAACAACCGGACGTCACCCACCGACCAGTCCACGTGCGGCGACGGCTCATCCACGTGCAACGTGCGCGGCAACACACCATGCCGCATCGCCATCACCATCTTGATCACACCCGCCACACCCGCGGCGGCCTGCGTATGACCGATGTTCGACTTGATCGAACCGAGCCACAACGGACGATCCCGACCACGCCCGTACGTCGCCAACAACGCCTGCGCCTCGATCGGATCACCCAACGCCGTACCCGTCCCGTGCGCCTCCACCGCATCCACATCGGACACCGACAAACCCGCCGAACCCAACGCCTGCCGGATCACCCGCTGCTGCGACGGACCATTCGGAGCCGTCAAACCATTCGACGCACCATCCTGGTTCACCGCACTACCCCGAAGCACGGCCAACACGGTGTGACCGTTGCGGCGGGCGTCCGACAACCGCTCCACCAACAACAACCCGACACCCTCACCCCACCCCGTGCCGTCCGCACCAGCCGCGAACGCCCTGCACCGACCATCCGCCGACAACCCCCGCTGCCGACTGAAGCCGATGAACGTCGCCGCGCCGACCATGGCCGTGACGCCGCCGGCGAGCGCCAACGAGCACTCACCCGACCGCAACGCCTGCGCCGCAAGGTGCAACGCCACCAACGACGACGAACACGCCGTGTCCACCGTCACCGCCGGCCCCTCCAAACCGAACGTGTAGGCGATCCGACCGGAGGCGACACTGCCGGAGGTGCCGGTGCCGAGGTATCCCTCGACGTCCTCGGCGGCGTTCTGCGCAACACCGAGGAATTCGTGGTTCATCACGCCGACGAACACGCCGGTGTCGCTACCGCGCACGGTGTCGGCGTCGATCCCTGCTCGTTCGAACACTTCCCACGACGCTTCCAGCAACAATCGCTGCTGTGGGTCCATCGCCAGTGCCTCGCGGGGCGAGATGCCGAACAGTTCCGCGTCGAAGAGAGGCAGACCGGAGAGGAATCCGCCGTGCCGCACGTAGCTCGTGCCGCGATTGTCCGGGTCCGGGTGGTACAGCTCGTCCAGGTCCCAGCCGCGGTCGGTCGGGAACTCCGAGATCGCGTCCGAACCTGTGGCGACGAGTCGCCACAGGTCCTCGGGGGAACCGACCCCGCCGGGGTATCGGCAGCTCATACCGATGATGGCGATCGGTTCACTCGCGCGCTCCTCGACCTGCTTCAGCCGCTCCCGCGTGTCCTGGAGTTCGACCGTGGCCCTCTTGAGGAAGTAGCGGAGCTTTTCCTCGTTCGCCACCCGAAATCACCCCTCACCAGTACGGCATGGACTCGGCGCCGGCGAACCCCGTGTTTCTCAGGAAATTCCGAACTCCCGGCCGAGCAGGTCGAAAACTTCGTCGTCGGTCGCCGACTCAAGGCTGTCGGCGGGCTCGTCGACGTCTTGCCCGGCAGCGGTTTTCCCGATGTCCGCGAGCAGTGTGCGCAATCGTTCGGCGACCAGTTCCAATTCGTCGTCGCCCGGTCCCCTCGCCTTCAAATCCTGCTGGAGCGCGTCGACGTGGACAAGTAGGGACTTCCCTGGGGTTGTGGCCGCCGGAGCGATCTCCCGGAGGACGTGCTGGGCGAGGACGCGGGGTGCCGGGTGGTCGAACAGGAGCGTCGCGGGCAGCCGCAGGCCGGTGACGGCGGTGAGCCGGTTGCGCAGCTCGATGGCGGTCAGCGAGTCGAACCCGAGGTCCTGGAACGGCAGGTCGGGTTGGACGCCGGAACCGGTGGCGTGGCCCAGCACGCCGGCCACCTCGGTCCGGATGATGTCGAGCACGATCTTCTGGTGGTCGGCCGGGGGCCGGGCGGCCAGCCGCTCGGCGAGGTGCGGCGTCCCGTCCGCCTCGGTTCGGGCCGTCGGTCGTGCGGTCGACCGCACGAGTCCTCGCAACAGCGGCGGCACGGTCTCGGCGGTGCGCAGGGCGGCGGTGTCCAGCCGGACGGCGGCGACCACCGGGTGATCCGACCGCAGCGCGGCGTCCAGCAGCGCCGCACCGCCCTCGGCGGTCAGGGGCCGCAGGCCCGAGCGCTCCATCCGCCGTCGGTCGACGTCGGTCAGCGCGTCCGTCATGCCACCGGACTCCCAGGGGCCCCAGGCTATGGACGTGGCCGGGAGACCGGCCGCTCGGCGCTGTCGCGCCACCGCGTCGAGGGACGCGTTGGCGGCGGCGTAGTTGCCCTGTCCGGCCCCGCCCAGCAGGCCGGACAGCGAGGAGAACAGCACGAACGCCGACAGGTCGAGGTGGGCGGTCAGCTCGTGGAGGACCAGTGCCGCGTCGACCTTGGGCCGCAGCACGGCGTCGACGCGCGCGACGTCCAGGTCGGCGAGCACGGCGTCGTCGAGCACGCCGGCGGTGTGCACGACGGCCGTGAGCGGCCGGTCGGCGGGCACGGTGGCCAGCAGGGCGGCGACCGCGTCCCGATCGCCGACGTCGCACGCGCCCCACGTGACGTCCGCACCCAGGGCCACCAGTTCGGCCCGCAGTTCTTCGGCGCCGGGCGCGTCCCCGCCCCGGCGGCTTGTCAGCACGAGGTGCCGGACACCGTGCACCCGCACCAGGTGCCGGGCGACGACACCGCCGAGCAGGCCCGACGCTCCGGTCACCAGGGTGGTGCCGCCGGCAAGCGACGGACCGTCCTGACCGGGAGCGACCGGCGCCAGGCGCGGCACGGCCGCCGCACCGCGGGTCAGGCGCACCTGCGGTTCGCCCGCGCCCGGCACGGCGACCAGCGCCGCCCGCGACTCGGGCGTCCCGTCGTGGTCGACGAGCACCACGCGGTCGGGGTACTCGGTCTGCGCGGACCGCGCGAGGCCCCACACGGCCGCCTGCGCGGGCTCGGTCTCCGCGTCCCGGGTCAGCACCACGACCGGGGACGTGTCGTCACCGTCGAGCCGGTCCTGGAGGGCGGGCAGCACGTGGGCGAGGGCGGCTCGGATGTCCGCGGTCGGCGGGACCTCCAGCACGTCCACGTCCACGCCACCTGGCGACGGCAGGTCGAGCGGCTGCCACTCCAGGGCGAACAACCGCCCCCCGTCGTGCCGTGCGGTCGACGCGGCCCTCCGGAGCACCAGCGAATCGACGGACAGCACCGGTCCGCCGGCCGCGTCCCGGGCGACGAGCGCCACGACTCCGTCACCGCGCCCGGTCACCTCGACCGCGACGGCCGACGCGCCCGTGGACCACAACCGCACGCCGCTCCACGAGAACGGGACGTGCGGACCGTCGTCCGGGGACACGAGGCCACCGGCGCCGATCGCGTGCAGCATCGCGTCGAGGAGCGCGGGGTGCAGGCCGTAGCCGGCGGCGTCGCCCGCCTCGTCCGGCAGCCGGACGTCGGCGAGCACCCACGCGCCGTCGTGCGTCGCGGCTTCCAGACCCCGGAACGCGGGCCCGTACCCCAGGCCGGTCCCGGCCAGCAGGTCGTAGTAGCCGTCGAGGTCGACCGGTTCGCCGGTGGTGACCGACGCGGTGGGGGCCTCGTGCCCGGTGGACGCGGCGAGGACGCCTGTGGCGTGCCGGACCCACGGTTCCCCGTCCCCGTCCGCGCGGGAGTGGACGGTCACCGCACGGCGACCGGAGTCGTCCGGTGCGGCGACGCGCACGTGCACCGCGACGCCGCCGCGTTCGGGAAGCACGAGCGGTTCGCCGGTCGTCAACTCCTCCAGCAGGTCGCAGCCCGACTCGTCACCGGCGCGGATCGCCATCTCGACGAACGCCGCGCCGGGCAGGAGCACCGCGCCGTTCACGACGTGGTCGGCGAGCCAGGGGTGCGACCTCAGCGAGAGCGTGCCGGTCAGCAGGTACTCGTCCTGGTCCGGCACGGGCACCACCGCGCCCAGCAGCGGGTGGCCGGTGGAGCCGAGACCGAGGCCGGCGGCCCCGGCGGAACGAGGCGGCCCCGCCGACAGCCAGTAGCGCTGTCGCTGGAACGGGTAGGTGGGCAGGTCGACGCGCCGCGCGCCGGGGTAGAACGACGACCAGTCCACCTCGACGCCCCGGACGAACAGCTCCGCGAGCGCCCCGACTGTCGTCTCCGCCTCGTCCCGGTCGGCGCGCAGGGTCGGCACCACGATGATCTCCGAGTCGGGCAAGCACCCCCTGGTCAGCGCCGTCAGCACAACGCCCGGCCCGATCTCCAGGAACTTCGAGACGCCGCGTCGGTCCAGTTCGGCCACCTGGTCGGCGAAGCGGACCGCGTCGCGGACGTGCCGGACCCAGTAGTCGGCCTCGGCGACCGGCGACAGCATCGGGATGCGCGGCTCGTGGAACTCCAACCCGCCCACCACCGCCGCGAACTCGTCGAGCATCGGATCCATCAACGGCGAGTGGAACGCGTGGCTCACCGCCAGCCGCGACGTCTTGCGATCCGCGAAGTGCGCCACCACCGCGTCCACGGCCCCGGCCTCACCGGACACCACCACCGAACGCGGACCATTCACCGCCGCCACCGACACACCGTCCGTCAACAGCGGCACGACCTCGTCCTCGGCCGCCTCCACCGCCACCATCGCCCCACCCGACGGCAACGCCTCCATCAAATCCGCGCGGGCCGACACCAACCGACAGGCATCATCCAACGACAACACCCCGGCCACGTGGGCCGCCGCGATCTCCCCCACCGAATGCCCCACCAACACATCCGGCCGCACACCCCACGACTCGAACAAGCGGAACAACCCCACCTGCAACGCGAACAACGCACGCTGCGCCACACCCGTCCCGCTCAACACCTCCACGTCAACGCCGAAGAACGACGCCCCACCCAACCCCGCGACCACCTCGTCATACGCAGCGGCGAACACCGGGAACGCCGCATACAACCCACGCCCCATACCCACCCGCTGCGAACCCTGACCCGAGAACAAGAACGCCGAACGACCCGGGAGAACCATGCCCTCCACCACGCTGCCGGAACCGTCCGCCAGGTTCGCGAGTCCGTTCGCGTGATCACCCCACACGACCGCCCGCGCGGTGAGCCGGGGGCGCGTGGTCGCCAGCGACAGGCCCACGTCGATCGCGGCGCCGTCGACGACCGCCAGCCTCCGGGCCTGTTCGCGCACCGCTTCCGCCGTCTGCCCGGACAGCACCCACGGCACGATGCCGCCGACCTCGGGCGAGGGACTGGTTTCCGGTTGTGGGACCTGTTCGATGATGACGTGGGCGTTGGTGCCGCTGATCCCGAACGACGACACCGCCGCCCGACGCGGACGACCCGACGAAGCCCACTCCACCGACTCCGTCAACAACCGGACGTCACCCACCGACCAGTCCACGTGCGGCGACGGCTCATCCACGTGCAACGTGCGCGGCAACACACCATGCCGCATCGCCATCACCATCTTGATCACACCCGCCACACCCGCAGCCGCCTGCGTATGACCGATGTTCGACTTGATCGAACCGAGCCACAACGGACGACCCCGACCACGCCCGTACGTCGCCAACAACGCCTGCGCCTCGATCGGATCACCCAGCTTCGTGCCGGTGCCGTGCCCCTCGACGATGTCCACATCGGATTCCACCAGGCCGGCCGACGCCAGGGCCTGCTGGATCACCCGCTGCTGCGACGGACCATTCGGCGCGGTCAACCCGTTCGACGCACCGTCCTGGTTCACCGCCGAACCACGCACCACCGCCAACACGGAGTGACCGAGCCGCCGGGCATCCGACAACCGCTCCACCAACAACACACCGACACCCTCGGCCCAGCCCGTGCCGTCCGCACCCGCACCGAACGCCTTGCACCGACCATCCGCCGACAACCCCCGCTGCCGACTGAACTCCACGAACGTCGCGGGCGTGGACATGACCGTCGCACCGCCGACGAGCGCCGCCGAGCACTCACCCGACCGCAACGCCTGCGCCGCCAGGTGCAACGCCACCAACGACGACGAACACGCCGTGTCCACCGTCACCGCCGGCCCCTCCAACCCCAACGCGTACGCCACCCGGCCCGAGGCGATGCTGCCCGCGCTGCCGTTTCCGAGGTAGCCCTCGACGTCATCCGGGGCGTCGGTTATCCGCGCGCCGTAGTCGTGGTACATGATCCCGGCGAACACACCGGTACGACTCCCCTTCAACGACAACGGATCGATACCCGCCCGCTCCACCGCCTCCCACGACGTCTCCAACAACAACCGCTGC
>NZ_NSDM01000024.1 GCF_030852425.1 Saccharothrix longispora | reverse complement strand
GGCGGCCGGGTGAGGGGAAGCGCAAGGGGGTGGTGGGGTCGTTGTTGGTGGGGGTGCGGGGTGAGGGTGGGTTGGTGTTCGCGGGGTCGGTGGGGACGGGGTTCGACCAGGCGGAGTTGGAGGGGTTGACGCGGCGGTTGGGGGCGTTGGAGGTGGGGGTGTCGCCGTTCGCGTCGACGGCGGGTGGGGAGGTGCCGCGGGCTCGGGCGCGGGGTGCGCGGTGGGTGCGTCCGGAGTTGGTGGGTGAGGTGGTGCACCGGGGGTGGACGACGGACGGGCGGTTGCGGTTCGCGGTGTGGCGGGGGTTGCGGTCGGACAAGGTGCCCGGGGAGGTGCGTCGTGTCGACCTCTGAGGCGTTGGTGCGGGTGGAGGGGCGTCGGTTGAGGCTGACGAACCTGGACAAGGTGCTCTACCCGGAGGTGGGGTTCACCAAGGGTGAGGTGATCGACTACTACACGCGGATCGCGCCGGTGTTGTTGCCGCACGTGCGGGGGCGGCCGTTGACGGTGCGGCGGTTCCCGAACGGGGTGGGTGGTCGGTCGTTCTTCGAGAAGAACGTGCCGTCGCACGCGCCGGAGTGGGTGCGGACGGTGCGGTTGGCGACGCCGGGGTCGGCGAAGGGGGCGGCGTTCGCGGATTTCGTGGTGGTGGAGGGGTTGGCGACGCTGGTGTGGTTGGCGAACCTGGCGGCGTTGGAGTTGCACGTGCCGCAGTGGACGGTGGGCGCGCGGGGTGCGCGTCACTCCCCCGACCTGGTGGTGTTCGACTTGGACCCGGGTGAGCCGGCGTCGGTGGTGGAGTGTTGTGCGGTGGCGTGCCGGGTGCGGGCGGTGTTGGAGGGTGACGGGTTGTCGCCGCGGGTGAAGACGTCGGGGTCGAAGGGGTTGCAGGTGTACGCGCCGGTGCGGGTGTCGTCGCCGTCGAGGACGTCGGAGTACGCGAAGGCGGTGGCGCGGCGGTTGGCGGGTGAGTCGCCGGGCGAGGTGGTGTGGCAGATGGCGCGGGCGTTGCGGCCGGGTCGGGTGTTGGTGGACTGGTCGCAGAACAACCCGGCGAAGACGACGGTGGCGCCGTACTCGTTGCGGGCGCGGGCGGTGCCGTCGGTGTCCGCGCCGGTGTCGTGGGCGGAGGTGGAGGGGTGCCGGTCGCCGCAGGATCTGGTGTTCTTGGCGGACGAGGTGCGTGAGCGGGTGGCGGTGGACGGGGACTTGTTCGCGGTGGGTGGGGCGTCGCCGCTGCCGCGGTAGGGGCCGCCGTCCACGTCCAGGCCTCGGGCACGGGCGTCTCGGCCATGCCGCGGCCGGGTCGGGGTGGTGGGAGCAGGCCGTGCGGAGCGCTGGTGTCGACCGCGTGCTGCGCGGCCGGTGGGGTCGGGTGGTCGGGGGTGCGGTCTAGGCTTCGGGCATGCCGAGGATCGCCACTGCCGACATCGTGTCGCGCGACGAGCTGCTGGAGTTCCTGCGACCGCGCCACCGGGCGCTGCTGGTCACGGCCCGTGGTGACGGGGGTCCGCAGACCTCGCCGGTGACGTGCGGCGTGGACGCGGAGGGCCGGGTCGTGGTCTCCACCTACCCGGGGCGTGCGAAGGTCCGCAACGCCCGCCGTGACCCGCGGGTGAGCCTGTGCGTGCTCTCCGACGACTGGGACGGTCCGTGGGTGCAGGTGGACGGCAGGGCCGAGGTGCTGGATCTGCCGGAGGCGTTGGAGCCGTTGGTGGAGTACTACCGGTGCATCTCCGGTGAGCACCCGGATTGGGAGGAGTACCGCGAGGCGATGCTCCGTCAGGGCAAGTCGTTGATCCGGGTGGGGATCGAGCGGTGGGGTCCGGTGGCCACGGGCGGTTTCCCGCCGGAGTTGGCCGGCTGAGTGGTGCCGGAACGGCCTGGGCATCCCCCGTGGGGGTGAGGGTGGGGTTGATCGCGCACGATTGCGGCGTGATCCGGGTCCGGTGGCGCGACAGTGGTGGGTCGTGGGGACACGCACCGCGCCTGTGACGCCGATCTTGTCCGGGGTACCCGTCCCGGCGGGGACGGGTCGTCGACGGTGGTGGACGCGGTGGTCGACGGCGTGGGAAGCGGTGTGGACGCCCCCGGCGCGGGTGTGGACGGGGAGACGGGGGCGGAGGTCGTGCGGGTGCCCTCCGAGTCGGTCCTGGACGCCGCGGTGACCGGCGACCGGCACGCCACCGAGGTGCTGCTCGCGGGTATCCGCCCTCTCGTCGTGCGCTACTGCCGGGCCCGGGTGGGGCGCGGTGAGCGGGCCTCGGCGTCCGCCGACGACATCGCCCAGGAGGTGTGCCTGGGTGTGCTGCGGGCGCTGCCGACCTATCGCGAGCGGGGCCGGCCCTTCCTGGCGTTCGTCTACGGCGTGGCCGCGCACAAGGTCGCCGACGCGCACCGCGCGGCCGCCCGCAACCGTGCCGAGCCGGTGCCGCGGGTCCCCGACGGCGCCGGTGACGATCCCGGTCCCGAGCAGCGGGTGCTGCGGGGCGAGCTGTCGCGGCACATGGGGGTGCTGTTGGGGCTGCTGCCCGACAAGCAGCGCGAGATCCTGGTGCTGCGCGTGGTGGTCGGTCTGTCGGCGGAGGAGACCGCGAAGGCCGTGGGCTCCACCCCCGGTGCCGTGCGGGTGGCCCAGCACCGGGCCCTGCAACGCCTGCGCCGCGAACTCGGCACCGCCTGACGGGGAGCCGCCGGCGGGGGTGTCAGGCGCTCCAGGCGCCGCCCCAGCCGGGCGGGTCCTCCAGCACCGCGAACACCGTGCCCGCCGGGTCGGTCAGGGCCGCCACCGTGCCGGTGGGCACCGTGGTCGGCCCCAGCAGCACACCTCCGCCGAACTCCACGACGTCCTCGGCCGCGCGTGCGACGTCGGGCACCGCGTAGTAGCACGTCCAGCCGCCCCGGCCGCTGGCCAGGCGACCGGCCACCGGGCGTCGCTCCCCCGCCGGCGCGGCGTCGTAGAGGGTGAAGTCCGCGTCCGGGTCGCGCACCTCCCAGCCCAGTTCGCCGGCCCAGTAGTCGTCGGCGGTGGGGCCCATGTGCTCCACCCAGCACGGCTCCCCCGCGCGCGGTCCCGGCGCCCACGGGCCGTGCAGCACCCGTCCGAGGTCCACCGCCACGCCCTCGCGCAGCTCACGCGGTTCGGGGCCGGCGAACACCACCCGCAGCCCCGGCTGCCCGGCGTGCACGCGGGTGGCCAGCCGGTCGCCGACCCAGCCGGTGAACGACCCGTCCGGTTCGGCGATGATCACCCACCCCAGCAGCGCGGCGTAGAACTCGGCGACCGGTTCGGGTTCGGGGACGCCCAGTTCGACGCGGCGCACGCCGCGCGCTGGGCTGTGGACGGTAGCGGGCACGGTGGTGGTTCCCATCGGGGCGGCGGGGCGGATCGGACGACGCGGGCGGGACGACGCGGGCGGGACGACGCGGGCGGGCGAGAGGACCGGACAACGGGGTCGGACGGGGACGACCGGGCAGGGGCGGGGCGGGCTAGGAGCGCGCCCCATCCTCCGCACCGGCCATGCGCGGCGACAATGCGCCGTTCGGCCCATTCGGCCGGCCCGACAGGACCTGCGCCAGCGGCACGGGCCGCCCCAGGTGGAACCCCTGGCCGATCCGCACCCCCAACCGCATCAGCGCCTCGACCTGCGCCGGCCGCTCCACCCACTCCGCCACCGCCGACAACCCCAGCCCCCGCGCGATCTCCACGATCCCCGCCACCAGCACCGCGTCGGTGGACCGCCCGTCGATCCCGCGCACGAACTCGCCGTCGATCTTGATGCCGGTGATGGGCAGGTGCTTGAGGTGCACGAACGACCCGAAACCCGACCCGAAGTCGTCGAGCGTGATCCGGCACCCGAACGCGCGCAGCTGCAACGACAGCGCCCGCGCCGCGTCCAGGTTCGTCACCGCCGCCGTCTCGGTGATCTCCAGCCCCAACCGGCCCGGCGCCACCCCCGCCGTGGCGAGGCGGTCCAGCACGAACCCGCCGAAGTCCTCGTCCTCCAGGGTGCGGCCCGACACGTTGACGTTGAACCGCAGCTCCGGGTCCGGGTGGCGCACCAGCGCGTCGATCGCGGTCGACAGCACCCACCGGTCGATGTCGAGCACCAGGTCCGACCGCTCCGCCTCCGGCAGGAACTCCGCGGGCCCCAGGTACGGCTCCTTCCCGTCGACCAGCCGCAGCAGCAGCTCGTGCCCCAGCGTCCGGCCCGTGGCCAGCTGCACCATCGGCATCGCGTGCAGCTCCAGCCCGCCGTGGTCCAGCGCCGCCCGCAACCGGTCCAGCACCGACACCCGCTTCGCGGTGTCCGCGTAGTGGCCCGGCTCGTAGACGGTGACCCGGTTGCGGCCCGCCGCCTTCGACGCGTACAGCGCCAGGTCGGCGTTGGCCAGCACCAGCTCCCACGTGTCGCCCGACCCGTACTCGGCCACCCCGGTCGACACGGTCACCGTGCCCACCGGCCCCACCAGCGGCAGCTGCGCCACCGCGTCGCGCAGCACCTCGGCCGTGCGCGCGGCCTGCGCCGGCCCGCAGCCCGGCAGCACCACCGCGAACTCGTCACCGCCCAACCGGCCGATCAGCTGCGAGGGCGCCAGCCGTGACCGCAGCGCCGCCGCCAACGCCTTCATCAGCCGGTCGCCCACGGCGTGCCCGCGCAGGTCGTTGACGTCCTTGAAGTTGTCCAGGTCCAGCAGCAGCATCGACCCCGAGCCGCCCGTGGCCAGTTCCCGCTCCAGCTCGCGCGTCACCGCGCGCCGGTTCGCCAGGCCCGTCAGCGGGTCCTGCTCGGCCAGCGCGAGCAGCTCGTCGTGCACCCGCCGTGCACGGGTGATGTCGTGCGCGGTGCCCAGCACCCGCACCGGGGTGCCGTCCGCGTCGGTCTCGACCTCCCCGAAGCACTCGAACCACCGCTGCGGCACGCCCTCGCCCGGCAGCATGCGGTGGGTGTAGGAGAACCCCGCGCCGGACCGCATCGCCTCCTCCAGCGTCGCCTGGATCATCGCCAGGTCGTCCGGGTGCACCAGTGCGGCGTAGCCGTCGAAGTCCAGGCTCGTGCCCGGGGGGAACCCGAACATCTCCAGCAGCGCGTCCGACCACACCACCCGGTCCTCGGCGACGTGCCACTCCCACGTGCCCATCCGGCCCAGCACCTGCGCCCGGCGCAACGCGTCCGCCTCGTGCGTGGCCTCCAACTCGCGGTCGCGCCACGCCGTCACGTCCACCACCCGGTACAGCAGGCGGTCGCCGTCCAACGGCCGGCACTCCACCTCCAGCCACCGGTGACCACTGCGGTGCGCCGAAGGGGTCAGCAGCGCCAGGCCCGAGCGGGGCCGTTCGGGCGCGCCGGGCAGCAGCGCCGGCAGGGACCGGCCCACGACCTGCTCCGCGGGCACCCCCAGGACCTCGGCCAGCGCCGGGTTCACCCAGGCCAGCACACCGCCGTGATCCGTCACACCGAAACCCACGTCGGCCCGGTCGAGCACCTCCCGGTGCAACGCGCCGTCGCCGTTCACGCGTCCCTCCTCGCCACCCGCGCGCCATGATGGTCGAGATCACCGGCGACGGGCAAGCCGGGGGCGGGGGCGGCGGGGATCAGCGCAGCCGCTCCAGGCCCCGCGCGGTGTCGACGAGCTCCTCGGCCAACCGCCGCAGCTCCTCCTCCGACGCCCCGTCCGCGGCCGCGGTCGCCACGTCCTCCGCCGCGCAGCGCAGCTGGAACAACCGGTCCTGCAGATCGGCCAGCTCCCCCGAGGACAGCACCACCGCGTCCTCCGGCAACCCCCCGCGCTGCACCGCCGCACGCCGCTCGTAGGCGCGCTGCCGGCACGGCTGCGCGCAGTACCTGCGCGGACGCCCTATCCGGCCGTTGTCGGGCAGGCGGCGCCCGCACCAGGCGCAGTGCCTGGCGTCCTCCCGGCGCGCCGCGTCGGACTCGGTCACCAACTCCACAGCACCCGCTCCATGGCGCGCGACGGTATCCCGCTACCCACCGGTCACCCCCGCGCCACGCCGCCAGGGCAGACTCTGCCGGTGTGACCGCGACCCACCCGTACCTCGCCGGCCCCCACCCCCGGGCCTACGCCCACCGGGGCTGGCACCTCGACGAGCTGGCCGGCATGGAGAACTCGCTCGCCGCGTTCCGGCGCGCCGCCGCCGAGGGCTACCGGTACCTGGAGACCGACGTCCACGCCACCTCCGACGGGATCGTCGTCGTCCACCACGACAGCACCCTCGACCGCACCACCGACGCCACCGGCCCCGTCGCCGCCCAACCCTGGTCCGCCGTGCGCCGCGCCAACGTCGGCGGCCGCGAACCCGTCACCCGCCTCGAGGACCTCCTCGAGGACCTGCCCGACGCGCTGCTCAACATCGACGTCAAGGCCGACTCCGCCGTCGCCCCCGTCCTCGACGTGCTGCGCCGCACCGGCGCCGCGCACCGCGTCTGCCTCGCCTCGTTCTCCGACAAGCGCCTCGCCCGCCTGCGCCGGCTCGGCGGCCCCGACCTGATGACCTCCATGGGGCCCCGCTCCGCCGGCGCCCTGTGGGCCGCGGGCCGCACCCGCGTGCCCGCGCTGCCCGTGCGCGGCCTCATCGCCCAGGTCCCGCGCACCAGCGGCAGGCTCACCGTCGTCGACCCCCGCTTCGTGCGCGCCGCCCACCGCCGCAACCTCGAGGTGCACGTCTGGACCGTCGACACCGACGCCGAGATGCGCGCGCTGCTCGACCTCGGCGTCGACGGCCTCGTCACCGACCGCCCCGACCGGCTCCGCGACGTCCTGCGCGACCGCGGCGCCTGGAGCGCCTGACACCCCTCCCCGCGCCCACCCCGAAGGACACGCGCGGACGCGAGGACACCCGTACGGCGGTCGCGCCCCGGTGGCCGGCCGTGGGCGAAAAGGCAACAGGTTGGTGGTGATCACCACCAACGGGTGGCGCTCGATATACAGTCCGCCCCCATGAGCGTGGCCGACAGCACAGCACCCGCCGTGGACCGCAAGCGGGAACAACGCGGCTGGACCTGGTACGACTGGGCGAACTCGGTGTTCCCCACCTCCGTGGTCACCGTGTTCCTCTCCGGCTACCTCACCGCCGTGGCCAAGGAAGCCGCCATCGCCGACACCGCGCGCAACGGCCCGAACGCGTGTGCGGACGGGTCGCTCAAGCAGTGCGACATCTCCCTCTTCGGCGCCTACTTCCCCGCCGGGTCCCTCTGGGGCTACCTGCTCTCCATCGCCACCGTCGTGCAGGTCGTCGTCCTGCCCGTCATGGGCGCCGTCGCCGACCGCACCCAGAACAAGCGGCGCATGCTCGCCGTGCTCGCCTTCACCGGCTCCGCCGCCACCATCGCCCTGGCCGCCGTCGGCGGCGACAACTGGCACCTCGGCGTCGCCCTGTTCATCCTCGGCAACATCTGCTACGGCGCCTCCGTCGTCGTCTACTACGCCTTCCTCCCCGAGATCGCCACCCCCGACGAACGCGACGCCGTGTCCTCCCGCGGCTGGGCCTTCGGCTACCTCGGCGGCGGCCTCGCCCTCGCCGTGCAGCTCGCCCTGTTCATCGGCCACGACGCCATCGGCCTCTCCGAAGGCGCCGCCGTCCGCGTCGGGTTCGTCCTGTCCGGCCTGTGGTGGGCGGGCTTCACCCTCATCCCGCTCGCCCGCCTCAAGCGCCACCAGGAACCCCACGGCACCGAGACCGGCGCGGGCGCCATCACCGCCGGCTTCGCCGAACTGCGCCAGACCATGCGCCAGGCCCGCATGTTCCCGCTGACCCTGGCGTTCCTGGCCACCTACCTCATCTACACCGACGGCATCGCCACCGTCGCCAACGTCTCCGCCCAGTACGGCCGCGACGAGCTCAAGCTCGACGAGACCGTCCTGATCACCACCATCCTCATCGTGCAGTTCGTCGCCTTCTTCGGCGGACTCCTGCACGGCCGGGCCGCACGCGCCTGGGGCGCCAAGCGCACCATCATGGTCAGCCTGTGCGTGTGGATCGTGGTCGTCACCGCGGCGTTCTTCGTCCAGGCCGGGCAGCAGTTCCAGTTCTACGGCCTCGCCGCCGGCATCGGCATCGTCCTGGGCGGCACCAACGCCCTGTCCCGGTCGCTGTTCTCCCAGATGATCCCGCCCGGCCGCGAAGCCCAGTACTTCTCCCTCTACGAGGTCGGCGAGCGCTCCACCTCCTGGCTCGGCCCGCTGGTGTTCGCCGGCGTCGGCCAGGCCACCGGCTCCTTCCGGCTGGCGATCGTCTCCCTCGTGGCGTTCTTCGTCATCGGCTTCGTGCTGATGATCTTCGTGCCGGTCCGCAGGGCCATCACCGCCTCCGGCAACCCCGTACCCGCCAAGGTCTGACCCCGCGGAACCCGACACGGACTCCGAAGCCGAGCCGACGGCGGCGTCCCCGACACCGGGGACGCCGCCGTCACCGCACTACCGGCCGGGCACCGCGCCGCGAACACCCGCCCACGGCCGCGACGCCACCACCACACCCGCGGTCACCACCCACGCCACCAGCACCGACACCGGCGACAACGGCACCAGCAGCCCCGACACCGCCCCCGACAGCACACCCGCCGCGCCCGCCACCCACCACCGCCGCGACACCGGCGGCGCCTCCGCGTGGAAACCCGCGACCACCGCCGCACCCGCCACCCACGCGGGCCCCGCGAACACCAGCGGCCACCACGCCACCACCGCCGGGTCCCGCACCCACTCCACCAGCACCGGCGACGACGCCAGAACCGCCGCCACCCCGGCCGCGACCCGCCCCACCGCACGCCGCCCCGCCACCAGGCACGCGAACGCCACCAGCACCACCACGTCCGCCCACCACGCCCACGGCGGCACACCCACCCCGGCCGCACCCGGCCCGAGGGCGCCGGACCGCACCGCCGCCGACCACGACTGCGCCGCCAGCACCAGCTGTCCCGACAACCCCGCCAGACCCAGCAGCCGCACCGCCGACCCCGCCGCACGACCCGCGCCCAACCGCACCCGCACCGCCAGGCCCGCCGTCGCCGCCGCCTCGCCCCAGCCCGGCCAGCCGTACTCCGGGTCCAGCCCGTCACCCCGGTCGGCCAGGAAGATCCCGACCATCTCCTCCTCTCGCTCGACCCGGTACCAGCGCGGCAACACCCGCAGCAGCGACCGGTACCGGCGCTCCAACCGCGACAGGTCCCCCACCCCGGCCTCCCCGGAGTCGACCCACCCGGGATCGCCCTGCGCGCAACCGCCGCCCGCGCCGTCCCCGCTCACAGCGCACCCCGCGCCCGCAGCACCGACGACGCCGCCCGCACGTTCGCCGACAACCGCGCCACCTCCGCCGACAACGCCCGCACCCCGTCGTCGGTCAACCGGTAGTACCGCCGCAACCGCCCCTGGTGCACCTCCTCGCGCTCCCGCTCCGCGAGCCCCTCCACCACCAGCCGGTCCAGCACCCCGTAGAGAGTCCCCACCCGCAACCGCACCCGCCCTTCGGACAACTCCTCCACCGACCGCACGACGGCGTAACCGTGCAACGGCCCCTCGGCCAACGCGGTCAACACCAGGAACGCCTGCTCGGACATACCCTTCACACCGCAGGTTATATCGCGTCGCGTTATATATCGTCCACAGCGGGTCTGTTCGGGATAGGTCCTCGTCTTCGTGCCCGCGCGACCCGTGGGTGGTTGTTTTTTGGCAACACTGAAATAATCAAGAAGGGTGACGGACGGGCCGAGGCGTCCGGGCGCGCATCCGCGCCACCGGTCCGGAGGGCGCAGTGCCTCGACGGCCGTTCGGGGGCCCGACGCGGTCGGGACCGTACCGACCCCCGCGCGCCGCGCCGCGCGGGGCACGCCGTGCGCACCGGAAGAACCCCCGGACGGGGCGCAGGCCCCGTGCCCCGCACGGCCCGCAGGAGGCGCTGATCACGCCGACGGCGGCGCGCATTAGGGTGGCCCGCCGTGGAACCGACGAATCCCGACCTCGACCCCACCGACGCCCTGTCGGCCGTGCCCGCAGCCGGCGCCGGACGCGGCGTGTCCCCCACCGGGAAACTGCGGTTCTTCTTCGGCCCCATGGACTGCGGCAAGTCCACCCTGGCCCTGCAGATCGACCACAACCAGGCACGACAGGGCCGCAGCGGCCTGCTGCTCGTCCGCCACGACCGCTCCGGCACCCCCACCATCTCCAGCCGGATGGGCCTGGCCCGCAACGCCCTCGAAGTGCACGAGGACATGGACCTGTGCGCCGTGGTCCGCCGACGCTGGGCCGCCGGCACCCGCGTCGATTACGTCATCGTCGACGAGGCCCAGTTCCTCTCCCCCGCCCAGGTCGACCAGCTCGCCGAACTCGCCGACGACGCCCAGGTCGAGGTCTACTGCTTCGGCCTGGCCACCGACTTCCGCAGCACCCTGTTCCCCGGCTCCCGGCGGCTGTTCGAACTCGCCGACGAGCTCAACGCCATCCAGGTCGAGGTCCTGTGCTGGTGCGGGCGCGCCGGGCGCTTCAACGCCCGCGTCCACGACGGGGAGGTCGTCCGCGCCGGCGACACCGTCCTGGTCGCAGACACCGCCGTCGTCGCCGAAGAGGTCCGCTACCAGGTCCTGTGCCGCACCCACTACCGCACCGGCGACCTCGGCCCGCACGCCGTCAGCGGACGCCAGCTCAGCCTCACCTGAGCCCGGCACGGTGGCCCCGGCCACCCCCGTCGTCCCACAATGGGCAAACACCGTTGCCGACACCGGGACATCACCATGACCGACGCGCCACCCCCGCCCGACCCCGCCGACGACGTGCTCGGCAAGGTCGGCGAACGCCTGCGGCACCTGCGCACCAGCCGCGGCGCCACCCTCGCCGACCTCGCCCACGCCACCGGCATCTCCAAGTCCACCCTGTCCCGGCTCGAGTCCGGGCAGCGCCGCCCCAGCCTCGAACTGCTGCTGCCCATCGCCCGCGCCCACCGCGTGCCCCTCGACGAACTCGTCGGCGCGCCGCCCGTGGGCGACCCCCGCATCCGCCCCGTGCCCGTCCGCCGCAACGGCATGACCGTCCTGCCGCTCACCCAGCAGCCCGGCGGCCTGCAGGCGTACAAGATGATCATCCCGCCGCGCGGCGAACCCGACCCGCGCACCCACACCGGCTACGAGTGGCTCTACGTCCTGTCCGGGCGGCTGCGCCTCGTGCTCGCCGACCACGACGTCGTCCTGGCGCCCGGCGAGGCCGCCGAGTTCGACACCCGCCTGCCGCACTGGTTCGGCCCCGCCGGCGACGAGCCCGTCGAGGTGCTCAGCCTCTTCGGCAAGCAGGGCGAGCAGATCCACATGCGCACCCGCCGCAGGGGCTGACCCCGCGCCCGGCACACTGGCCCCCATGACGGGCACACCCGGGACGGGCAGGCGCAGGACGGGCAGGCGCAGCGCGGGCATCCTGCTCCACCGCCGGGGCGCGGCGGGCGTCGAGGTCCTGCTCGGCCACATGGGCGGGCCGTTCTGGGCGCGCAAGGACGACGGCGCCTGGTCCATCCCCAAGGGCGAACCCGACGGCGACGACGAGGCCCCCGAGACCACCGCGCGCCGCGAGTTCACCGAGGAACTGGGCCTGCCCGTGCCCGAGGGCGAACTGGTGCCGCTGGGCGAGGTCCGCCAGTCCGCCGGCAAGGTCGTGCACGCCTTCGCCCTGGCCGGCGACCTCGACCCCGATCAGGTGGTTCCGGGGACCTTCACGATGGAATGGCCGCCACGCTCCGGGCAACTGCGCGAGTTCCCCGAAATCGACCGAGTCGCATGGTTTTCCCTGGTCCAGGCTCGCGTGAAGATCGTCAAGGGGCAGCGTGAGCTGCTCGACAGGCTCGATGGGAGCGTTGTTTTCGCGCAACACTGAAGTCATCGAGAGAGTGAAGGGCATCCACCTGCGTTTGGGTGAGGGCCGGACGGGTGATACATCCTCATGTCCGCCGCCGCCCCAGACCGCGCCCCAGGCAGCTCCCGCACGCAGCGTGTCCGGGCACGGGCACGATGTCCGAATTGACTTTCCGTGATCGCAAGCATGACGGGCGTCACTACTCGTGCGTTAAGCCCGCTGTGACGTCGCCCAGAGTGTTCGGTCTAAGCTGTCGCAGCCGCACGACTTCTACCGGCGTTACTCCATCAGTGTGATGGTGTGTCCCGGTAGCTTGATAACGCGTCACGAACCGCCCGCGATTGCCTCCCTTAGGAGGAAGCCTTCGTTGACGGGTGAAAGACGTCACTGTGGGCGACGATGACCACGAAGCCGGGAACGAACGGAGCAGTCCGATCGTTGCACTCGGTGAGCAACAAGCCTGGGCCCCGGCCCTGAGCCGAGCGAAAGGACACCGCCATGGCCGACCGCGTTCTACGGGGCAGCCGGCTCGGAGCAGTCAGCTACGAGACCGACCGCAACCACGATCTCGCCCCGCGCCGGTCGGTGCGGTACGCCTGCCCCAAGGGTCACGACTTCGAGGTCCCGTTCTCCGACGACGCCGAGATCCCGCACACCTGGGAATGCCGCCTGCACGGCCAGGAGTCGAAGATCATCGACGGTGCCGAGCCGGAGGCGAAGAAGGTCAAGCCGCCGCGCACGCACTGGGACATGCTCCTGGAGCGCCGCACCATCCCCGAGCTGGAGGAGCTGCTCGACGAGCGGCTGGAGGAGCTCAAGGGACGGCGCACCCGCACCGCCTGACGCGAGACGTGAGACGTGAGACGCGAGGGGGGCCTGTCGGATCGATCCGACAGGCCCCCCTCCGTCGTGCCCGCTCCCCCGCGACTAGCGGTTGCCCGGCGTCTTCGCCTTCGGTGCGAACAGGTCGCGCAGCTGGGTCGCGCGCCGCCGCACGCCCCACTTCGTCACCCGCCACAACGCCTCGCGCACGATGTCGCCGCTCATCTTCGACTCGCCGATCTCACGCTCGGTGAACGTGATCGGCACCTCCACCACGCGGTAGCCCAGCTCGATCGTCCGCCACGCCAGGTCGATCTGGAAGCAGTAGCCCTGCGAGGCCACCGTGTGCAGCTTGAGCCGGTCGAGCACCTCGGCCCGGAACGCCCGGAAGCCGCCGGTGATGTCCTTGACCTTCGCCCCCAGCGCCAGCCGCGAGTACACGCTGCCGCCGCGCGAGATCAGCTGCCGGTACTTCGGCCAGTTCACCGTGCTGCCGCCCGGCACGTACCGCGAGCCGAGCACCAGGTCGGCGTCCTCCAGCGCGTCCAGCAGTCGCGGCAGGTCCTCCGGGGCGTGCGAGCCGTCGGCGTCCATCTCCACGACCACCGCGTACCGCCGCTCCAGCGCCCACCGGAACCCGGCCACGTACGCCGCTCCCAGGCCCGCCTTCTCCGTGCGGTGCATCACGTGGACCCGGTCGTCCGCGGCGGCCATCTCGTCGGCGACCTTCCCCGTCCCGTCCGGGCTGCCGTCGTCGACCACGAGCACGTGCACCTGCGGCAACGCCGCGTGCAGCCGCTTCACGATCGTCCCGATGTTGTCCCGCTCGTTGTAGGTCGGGATCACCACCAGCACCGGCCCGAGCTCGCGGTCAGGCTGCGCCTGCTGGTCCGCCATCCGTTTCCTCCTCGCCGACACCCGCACCAGGGGTCGGACGCGATCGTCGTTTCCGTGTCAGTCGCACCGCCGAGCCGAACGCCAGGGCGAGCAGGCCGAGGGCGGTCATCACCCACTCGGGCCATGCACCGAGCCGGGTGGCAAGCGTAGCCTCCCCCCGCAGCGGCAGCGTCGCCACCAGCGCGTCGGGGGTGAACATGCCGGTCCGCTGCGTGACGGAGCCGTCCGGGGCCACGATGGCGCTCACCCCGGAGGTGGCCGAGACCACCACCGCCCGGCCGTGCTCCACCGCCCGAACCCGCGACATGGCCAACTGCTGGTAGGTCATCTCGGTGTAGCCGAACGTGGCGTTGTTGGTCGGGATCGCGATCAGGTTCGCTCCCCCGCCCGCGAGCACCGAGTCGCGCACCACCGAGTCGAAGGCCACCTCGTAGCAGGTGTCGATCGCCACCCGCACGTCGCCGACGGCGAACCCGGTCGGGTCGTCGCCCGGCTGGAAGCGGCCCGCGCGTTCCACGGTCTCGCTGAAGATCCGGAAGAACTCCCGGTAGGGCATCGTCTCGCCGAAGGGCTGCAGCCGGCGCTTGGTGTAGGTGTCGGTGGCGCCCACACCCGGTTCGAACAGCACCACCGTGTTGCGGGGCAGGTTGTCGGCCCGATCGACGACCACCGCGCCCACCGCGATGGGCGCGCGGATCGCCTCGGTGGCGCGCTGGATCTGCGCGGCGGCGTCGACGTTGCGGAACGGGTCGATGTCGGAGGAGTTCTCCGGCCAGATCACCAGCTGCGGCCGCGGCGCCCGCCCCGCGTCGACGTCGGCGGCCAGCTCCAGGGTCCGCTTGACGTGGTTGTCGAGCACCGCGCGGCGCTGGGAGTTGAAGTCCAGGCCCGCGCGCGGCACGTTGCCCTGCACCGCGGCGACCGTCACCTCGCCCTGGTCGGGATCGGTGCGCACGAGCGCGGTCGCCGCGAGCCCGGCGACCAGCGGCAGCACCACCAGCGGCGCGCCCACCCGCCAGTCGCGGCCCAGGTGGGCCAGGCCGAAGCCGGTCAGCGCGACGGCGAACCCGACCAGCGGCGCGCCGCCCAGCGACGCCAGCGGCAGGTACCAACCCTCGGGCTGCCCGAAGGCGATCCTGCCCCACGGGAACCCGCCGAACGGGAACACCGCGCGCAGCGCCTCGTCGGCCACCCACACCAGCGCCATCCACAGCGGCGCGCCCGGCAGCCTCGACACCACCGCCATCGCCGCCGTGCCCACCGCGATGAGCAGCGCGCACACCAGCGCCAGCGGCAGCCACGCGATCAGGCCCACGAACTCGCCGGTCCAGCGCAGCAACGGCGCCATGAACCCCAGCCCCCACACCAGGCCCAGCCCGAACCCGGCGCGCGCGCGGCGTCCGTGCACCAGCACGCCGAGCACGGCGAACCCCAGCGGCGCGAGCCACCACGTGGTGCGCGGCGGGAAGCTGAGGTAGACCAGCGCGCCGCCGGCGGCGGCCGGCAGCACCCGCAGCAGCGTGCCGCGCACGTCGCGGCGACGGCGGGCGGGGGGCGTGTCGGCGGCGGGCTGACCCGGCGCCACGGGGGGAGCGACCACGCGTCCAGCCTACGAGGAGCAGGTCAGGACCCCGTACGGCGGGCGACCGCCGCCCCCCGATCCGGACACCCGGTGCGAATCACCCGGTCGGACGCGGCCGGGTCGCCCGACCGGCGCGTTCACGCGCCGCGGTCGACGACGCGCGGGCGGGCGCGGGGTTGCCCTGGATTGCCGAGGGCCTCCCCTGGGTAGGGATCAGGGTGTCCACCGATGTCGGGGGGCCGAAACACAGGGATGGTGGAGACATGACGACGTTGAGCAGGCCCCAGAGCCAGAAGATGATCGCGGGCGTGTGCGCCGGTCTGGCCGCGCGCTACGGCTGGAAGGCGAGCACGGTGCGACTGCTGTTCGTGGTGTCGTGCCTGCTGCCCGGCCCGCAGTTCCTCGTCTACATCGTGCTGTGGGCGATGATGCCCAAGGCCGCCTACTGACCCGCCTGCCGGGACCGCACCAGCGCCTCGACGCCGTCGAGCACGCGTTCCAGCCCGAAGGCGAACGCGTGCTCACCGTCGTGGGCCGCGCCGTGGGCCTCCCCCGCCGCGGCACCCACGCGGGCCGCCCGGGGGAACCGCCGGGGGTCGAAGACCTTCGCCAGGTACGGCGCGGCGGCCTGCCACCACTGCTCGTCGGTCAGGCCCGTGCGCTGCTCGGTGCGGGCGGCCTCCACCGCGACGCGGGCGGCGGTGCGCACGTGGCCGAGCACCAGGGCCAGCACCGAGTCCATCTCCACGTCGGTCAGCCCGATGCCGTCCACGGCGCCCAGCTCGTAGTCGTACTTCGCGGCCACGTTGGGCCCCAGCACGGCCCGGTTCGTGGGCACCTCCAGCAGCCACGGGTGGCGCAGGTGCAGCTCCCAGTTCTCCCGCGCGACGCTGGTGAGCCTGCCCCGCCACCCGCCGGGCACGTCCGCCGGCCGGGCGGTCTCGCCGTTGACGTGGTCGACCATCACGTCGACCAGCTCGGCCTTGCCCGGCACGTGCGTGTAGAGCGACATGGTGCCCACGCCCAGCTTCTCCGCCACCCGGCGCATGGACAGCGCCCCGATGCCCTCGGCGTCGGCCAGGGCGACCGCGGCGGTGACGATGCGGTCCACGCCCAGGTCCTTGCGGGCGCTGCGCTCGTGGGTGCGCCACAGCACCGCGAGGGTCCGGGCCGGGTCGCTGGGTTCGGCTGCCACGGCTGATCACCCTACGGGTGGTTCACCCCGCCAGCGCGGCGCGGACGATCTCCAACGCCTCGTCGGCGCTCAGGCCCTGCTCGCGGGCGGTGGCGGCGTAGCCGCGGGCGGCGCGCAGCACCCGTTCCCGGCTGCGCTCCCCCGCCGCGCTGACCACCGTGCCCGCTCTGCCGCGGGTCTCGATGAGACCCGCCTCCTCCAGCTCGCGGTAGGCGCGGGCCACCGTGTTGACCGCGATGCCCAAGTCGGCGGCCAGCGCCCGCACGGTCGGCAACCTGGTGCCCACCGCCAGCTCGCGGTCGGTGATCTTGCGGGCGAACTGGGACCGCACCTGCTCGTAGGGCGGCACGGACGAAGCCTGATCGAGGCTGATCACGGGTCGATAGTGGCAGAGCGTGAGCCTCGACAGCGCGCTCCCCGCTTCCGGCGTGGCGCGCCGAAGCCGCGCTGCGCGGTGACCCACAGGTGCGCGAGCCCACCGCGCGCACCCGGCAGGAGCACCGGGAGCACGTCACGGGGGCTTCGCCGACGACCTCGGTGGTGGAGGTCGTCGGCGTGGAACTCGTCGGCGTGGACGCCGAGGCGGTCTCCGACGAGCCGGACGGGTTCGGCGAGCCCCGGCACACCGACCCGTGCGCGCCGCGGAAGGTCCGCGGCTAGTCCCGCTTGGGGGCGACCACGGTGCCGCGGGCGCGGGTGGCCACGACCGGCGGGTCCAGCACGTCGGCGGCCGACGGGCCGCGCTCGGGCGCGGAGCGGCACACCACGCGGACCTCGAACTCGATCTCGCGCGACCGGGTGCCCACCCGCACGAGGGTGGCGGTGGCCTCGACCACGTCGCCGGCGAGGATCGGCGCGGCGAACTCGACGTGCGAGTAGCCGGCGAACAGGCCCTCGTCGCCGTCGGTGCGGATGAGCAGCTCGGTGGCGACGTCGCCGAACAGGCCCAGCCCGTAGGCGCCGTCCACGAGGTCGCCGCCGTAGTGGGCGTGCGAGTGCGGCACGTAGCGGCGGTGGGTGACGGAGAAACCCTCGGTCGGGCTCACGCTGCGGTCTCCTTCTTCGTCTTCACGGCGTGCACGAGGTAGCTGGCGACCTCACCGGGCGTGGTGCCGCGGCCGAAGACCCGGTCCACGCCCAGCTCGCCGGCCATCAGCGGGTCGAAGCGGGGACCGCCGGCGATGAGCAGCGGGCGCCGCTCCCCCATCGCCTCGCGGAACGCCGCCGACATCTCCTGGGTGTTGAGCAGGTGTGCGTCGCGCTGGGTGACGACCTGGGAGACGAGCACGGCGTCGGCCTTCTCCGCGCGGGCGCGGCGGACCAGCTCGGGCACCGGGACCTGCGCGCCCAGGTTCACCACCTTGAGCTCGCGGTAGTACTCCAGGCCCTTCTCCCCGGCGAAGCCCTTGACGTTGAGGATCGCGTCGATGCCGACGGTGTGGGCGTCGGTGCCGATGCAGGCGCCCACGACGACGAGCTTGCGGCGCAGCAGCCTCCTGAGCGCGGTGTTGACCTCGCCGGGCGGGAGCAGCGGGTACTCGCGCTCCACCACGCGCACCTCGTCCAGGTCCACGACGTGCTTCACCGAGCCGTAGACGACGAAGAAGGTGAAGTCCTCCCCGATGGGGTGGGAGTGCACCACCATCGCGGGGTCGATGCCCATCCGGTTGGCCAGCTGCTGCGCGGCGCCGTCGGCGCGCGGGCCGGCCGGGACGGGCAGGGTGAACGAGGTCTGCACCATGCCGTCGCCGGTGGTGTCGCCGTAGGGGCGCACGTGCCGCTTGGTCGTCCTGCTCGTCTCGCTCATGGCCGCTCCTCCAGCAGCTCGGAGGCCGGGTTGAGGTAGTCGTCGGCCTTCGCGACGACGCCGTCGGCGCCCTTGCCGCCGTCGGCGGGGCGCTTCATCAGGCCGAAGGTGCCGTCGGCGATGGCGTCGAGCAGGCCGTCGGCGACGATGCGCTCCAGCAGGTCGACGGCTTCGCCGAGCACCTGGTGGGCGCGCTTGACGATCAGCCCGTCGGGCGCGGGCCGGAAGTCCTCGGCGAGGCCCCCGGCGGCGTCGAGGACGTAGCGGACGTTGGCCAGGGCCAGGTCGCGGTCGGACAGGAACGGGGTGACGACGGCCTCGGTCATCATGCCGACCAGCAGGATCGACTGGCCGGTGAGCACGCCCGCGAGGTTGAAGAACCCGTCGAGCAGGTAGCCCTTGAACACGTCGCCGGTCATGTGCTTGGTGGGCGGCATCCACTTCAGCGGCGCGTCGGGGAACAGCTCGCGGGCCAGCAGGGCGTGGGCCAGTTCCAGGCGGAACGACTCGGGCACGGCCGGGTTGATCTCGAAGGCGTGCCCGAGGCCCAGCAGGTGGTCCGGCAGTCCGGCCTCGTGCGCGAAGCGCTCGTTGAGCAGCTGGGACACGGTGACGGTGTGCGCGGCGTCCACGGCGTCGGCGGTGGTGAGGTAGTTGTCCTCGCCGGTGTTGATGATGATCCCGGCGCGGGCGTGGACCTGGCGGGAGAACCGCTGGTCGACGAAGGTGCGGATCGGGTTGATGTCGCGGAAGAGGATGCCGTACATGGAGTCGTTGAGCATCATGTCGAGGCGTTGCAGGCCCGCCAGGACGGCGATCTCGGGCATGCACAGCCCGGAGGCGTAGTTGGTCAGGCGCACGTAGCGGCCGACCTCCTTGGACACCGCGTCCAGGGCGGCGCGCATGATGCGGAAGTTCTCCTGCGTGGCGTAGGTGCCGGCGAACCCGTGGTGGGTGGCGCCCTCGGGCACGTAGTCCAGCAGCGACTGCCCGGTGGAGCGGATGACCGCGATGACGTCGGCCCCGGCGCGGGCGGCGTTGCACGCCTGCACCACGTCCTCGTCGATGTCGCCGGTGGCCACGATGAGGTAGATCCAGGGTCGTCGCGCGGGGTCGCCGAGCTTGGCGACGAGCGCGTCGCGCCGGGCCTTGTTCCGGTCGACCGTGCGCAGGCCGCGGGTGACGGCGGCCCGCGCGGCCTTCTCGGCGCGGGCGCGGGCGCGGCCCTCGGGCAGCCGGTAGGCGACCTGCCCGGCGGCGGTGGCCTCGGCCAGTTCGGTCAGGTTCGCGAAGTCGTGCTCGCGCAGGGCGTGGAAGACGGGCAGCGCGACGCCGTGCTCCAGCCCGCAGTGCTCGCGCACGGTGTCCACCACCCGGTTGACCCACGGCACGTCACCGGCGCGGTGGGTGGAGTCCGCGCCGGTGATGCCCGCCAACCGCAGCGTGGCGCGCTCGACCGCCACCGTGGTGTAGGCCTTCGCGATGCCCACGACCGGTTCGGCGGCCCGTGCGGCCAGGGCGCGCGCCTTGGCGACCACCGCCGGGTCGAGGTCGAGCAACGCCATGTGTCACTCCTGTCCGTGCTGAGGTGATCGCGGGAAGTTGATGTCCGCGGTCTCCGGGTCGCGGAGGTAGAGGTGGACCGGGCCGGACTCGATGTGGACGCGCTGGCTGGGCCGGTTCGCGTCGGGGTCGAATCGGCCCAGTTCCCTCACCACCAGCAGGACCTCGTTGAGGATGTCGCGGTCGGAGCGCACCTCGCCGGTGTGCGGGACGGCCGCGCGGAACGCGGTCACCGCGTCGTGGAGGGAAGGCCATTCGCGGTCGAGGAAGCGCGCCAGCCGGGTCTCCGACGGGGGAGCGGGCAGCTGCGCGTTGATCGTGGCGAGCAGGTGCAGGACCTCCTCGCGGTCGGTCGCGTCGACGGCCTGGAACTGGCTGAGCGGCCCGACGACGTCGGTCTTCCCCAGGTCCGGCAGCAGTGGGACGACGCTGGCCTGGCCGACGCTCTTGGAGACGGCCCCGGCCTCGAAGTTGATCCACGGCGAAGACCGGTCGGCGGCGGTGAGCACGACGATCCCGAACGCGGTGTCCTCCAGTTCGGCGCCCAGTTCGACCATGCTCGGCCGGACCTTGGCGATGTCCTTCTCCGACATCCACGGTGTGACCGACTGGATCACCAGTTGCAGCCACTCGTGCAGGAACGAGGCGAACTGCTTGGTCTCGGGGCCCGACCAGGAGGTGAAGACCTTCACAGGTCCCCCTCGAAGATCGTGCGCCCGCGCAGCACGGTGCGCAGGCACACCGGTGCGGGGCCGTCGAGGGCGGGCAGGGCCGGGACGCGGGAGCGCGGGTCGGTGGACCAGCGCTGCACGCGGCTGTCGGGGGCGGCGACCTCCAGGTCGGCGGCGTCCCACACCGCGTAGGTGGCGGGCGCGCCGGGCTGGAGGGTGCCGGTGACGCCGTCGTCGACGCCCGCGGCCCGCCAGCCGCCCCGGGTGTGGGCGTTGAACGCCGCGCGCGGGGAGATGCCGTGCCCCTCGGTGCGGTGGTGCACCGCCGCCTTCACCGCCGCCCACGGGTCCACCGGGGTCACCGGCGCGTCCGAGCCCAGGGCCAGGATCATCCCGGCGGCGGCCAGCCGGGAGAACGGGTTGAGCGCCGTTCCCCGCTCGACCCCCAGGCGCTGGGCGTACATGCCGTCCGGGCCGCCCCAGGCGTGGTCGAACAGGGGCTGCACGGAGGCGACCGCGCCGTGGGAGGCCAGCGCCGCGGCCTGCTCGGCGGTGACCATCTCCAGGTGTTCGAGGCGGTGGTGGCGGGCGGCCAGGGCGGGGGTGCCCACGACCGCCGCGGCCTTGGCGAAGCCGTCCACGACGGCGGCCACGGCGGCGTCGCCGATGACGTGGAACCCGCCCTGCACGCCGGCGCGGGTGCAGGCCACCAGGTGCTCGGCGATGGCGTCCGCGTCGAGGTAGAGGGCGCCGGTGGTGTCGGCGTCGGCGTAGGGGCTGCGCAGGGCGGCGGTGCGGGAACCCAGTGCGCCGTCGACGAACAGGTCGCCCGCCAGGCCGCGCACGGGCAGGTCGACGCCGTCGGTCGAGCCCCAGTAGCCGACGACGTCGAGCAGGTCGGTGGCCAGCAGGTCGGCCAGGTCGTCGCGGCTGGAGATGTCGGGGCCGGCGCACTCGTGGACGGAGGCGATGCCGCGCGAGGCGGCGTGGTGCAGGAACGCCCGCTGGGCGGCGCGGCGGCGGTCGGCGGGGATGGCGTCCTTGGCGGCGCCGCGCACGTGGTGGTGGGCGGCCCGGGAGAGGGGGCCGTCGGGGGTGAAACCGTCGGCGTCGCGGGCGGCGGGGACGAGGTCGAGCAGGGCCGTGGAGGCCAGGGCGGAGTGCACGTCGATGCGCGAGAGGTAGACGCGCTTGCCGGCGGCGGCGTCGTCGAGTTCCGCGCGGGTCGGGGGCCGCCGCTCGGGCCAGGCGGTCTCGTCCCAGCCGTGGCCCCACACCAGGGGGCCGGGGGCGGCGCGCACGGCGTCGAGCAGGTCGCGCAGCGAGCGGCAGCCGGTCAGGTCCAGGCCGGTGAGCAGCAGGCCCGCCGAGGTGGCGTGCACGTGGGCGTCGACGAAGGCGGGCGCGACGAACGCGCCGCCCAGGTCGACGACGCGGGCGTCCGGGTGCAGGGCGCGGCCCACGGGGTCCTGGCCCAGCCACACCACGGTGTCGTCGTCCACGGCCATCGCGGTGGCGTCGGGGTTGGTCGGCGAGTGGATGCGCCCACCCACGAGCAGAGTAATCACGCTTGCTGAGTCTGCCTGTGCTCGAACAGCGCCCGCACGGCAGGTTCGGCGCGCAGCAGGTCGAGGGCGAACGCGGCATGACCTGGCACGTAACCGTTGCCGATGAGCATCTCCACGTCGGCGGCCAGCCCCTCGGCGCCCAGGGCGGCGGCCGGGAAGGAGGTGGCCATCGAGAAGAACACGATCGTGCCGCCGTCCGCCGTGGCGAGGATCGCGCCGTGCTCGCAGCCGGGCACGTCGACGCACACGACCGTCACGTCGGCGGGCCGGTCCACGGCGTCGGCCACGGCGATCGGGTCGCGGGCGTCGGCGACGACGACGGTGTCGGCCAGCCCGGCGGCGCGCACGGCGTCGGCCTCGGCATCGGTGGGCACCAGGGCGGTGAGCCGGCCCGCGCCGGCGCGACGGGCGGCGGCCAGCGACAACGACCCGGATTTGCCCCCGCCGCCCAGGACCAGCACGGACGGTGCCGCGCGGCGGCGCACGACGCGGTCGGTCAGGGCGGGCGCGCCGCACACGTCGAGCACGGACAGCGCGAGTTCGTCGGGCAGGTCGTCGGGCAGCACGGCGGCGATGGAGCGGCCGAACAGCACGGCGGTGCCGGTGCAGGGGACCTGCTCGGAGGCGCCGTCCCAGCGGCGCAGATCGTCGATGACGCGCAGCGGGGTCAGGGTGAGCGAGACGAGGGTGGCGACGCGGTCCCCCACCCGCAGGCCCAGCGGGGAGTCCGGGCCGACGGCGCGCACGGTGCCCAGCAGCATGCCGCCCGAACCGGTGGCGGGGTTCTGCATCTTGCCGCGCTCGGCGACGATGTCGAGCACGGCGCGGCGCACGCCGTCGACGCCGTGCTGCTCGCGCAACTGCCGGTAGGAGGCGGCGTCGAGGTTGAGGCGTTCGACGTCCAGGACGACCTCGTCGGGGCCGCAGGTGTCGTCGGCGTCCAGGCGCCAGGCCTGCTGCGGCAGCACGCCGGCGGGGTGCAGGACGCGGTGCAGACCGTACGACGACATCGACGTCATGGAAATCCTTCGGCCAGAGTGCTGCTAGACGCCGATATCTTCACGCGAACCGGCGAGAGTGCGCAAGAGTCGCGCCCAGTACGGTCGTGACATGCCCGAACCGACCATGCGCGAGCGGATGCTCGCCGGCGAGCCGTACGTCGCCGACGCCTCGCTGGAGCAGGACGTGCTGCGCGCCGACGACTTCATGGCCGCCTACAACGCCACCGGCGCGCGCGACGGCGCGCAGCGGCACCGACTGCTGGCCGAGCACCTGGGCGCGGTCGGCGAGGGCGTGGTGATCCGGCCGCCGCTCCGGGTCGACTTCGGCTGGAACATCCGGGTGGGCGACCGCTCGTTCGCGAACTTCGGGTTGGTCGCGCTGGACGTGGCGCCCATCGTGATCGGCGCGGACGTGCAGATCGGGCCGAACGTGCAACTGCTCACGCCCACCCATCCGGTCGAGCCGGGGCCGCGCCGGGAGAAGTGGGAGGGCGCCCACCCCATCACCATCGGCGACAACGTGTGGCTGGGCGGCGGCGTGATCGTGCTGCCGGGCGTGACCATCGGGGAGAACACCGTGGTGGGCGCCGGCGCGGTGGTGACCCGGGACCTGCCCGCGAACGTGGTGGCGGTCGGCAACCCCGCCCGCGTGATCCGCCACCTCTGACCGCGGCCCCGGAGCCCGAACGCGGAACTCACAGGTCCCGGACGTACGACTCGCGGGTGGGTACCGCGAGTCGTACGTCCGGGCCGGGCGAGTCGTACGTCCACGCCCGGCGGGGTGCGTGTTCAGGCCCCCGTGGTGACGGGGGTCCTGCGGCGGCGGAGTCGGAGCACCGTCGCCAGGACCAGGACCAGCGCGAGGATCGAGTAGGCGACCGCCGCGAACGGGCTGGTGACCAGCGCGGACAGGTCGCCCTCGCTGATCTGGAGGGTGCGGCGCACCTGCTCCTCGGCCATCGGGCCCAGGATCAGGCCGACGACCAGCGGCGCCACAGGGTAGCCGTGGCGCCGCATGAAGAACCCGACCAGGCCGATGATCAGCAGTACGACCAGGTCGTCCACCACGAAGTTCACCGCGTAGGTGCCCAGCGCGGCGAACAGCAGGATGCCCGCGTACAGGTACGGCCGCGGGATCTGCAGCACCTTCACCCAGATCTTGACCAGGGGCAGGTTGAGCACGAGCAGCATCACGTTGCCGATGTAGAGCGACGCGATCAGCGCCCACACCATCTCCGAGTTGTTCGTGAACAACAGCGGCCCCGGCTGGATGCCGTAGCTCTGGAACGCGGCCACGATCACCGCCGCGGTGGCGGTGGTGGGCAGGCCCAGGGTCAGCAGCGGCACCAGGACACCGGCCGCGGCGGCGTTGTTGGCCGCCTCGGGACCGGCCACGCCCTCGATCGCGCCCTTGCCGAACTCCTCGGGCCGCTTCGACAGCTTCTTCTCCGCCGCGTACGACAGGAACGTCGAGACGTCCGCGCCGCCCGCCGGGACGGTGCCGATCGGGAAACCGATGAACGTGCCGCGCAGCCACGGCTTCCAGGAGCGCCGCCAGAACTCGCCGGTCATCCACCTGCCGCCCACCGGCACCACCTCGACCGGCCCGTGCCGCAGCCGCGCGGCCACGTACAGCGCCTCGCCGACGGCGAACACGCCGACCGCGACCACCACGACGTCGATGCCGTCGGACAGCGTCGCCACGCCCAGGGTGAAGCGCTGCTGCCCGGTGAGGGTGTCGGTGCCGACCAGTCCCAGGAACAGGCCCAGGCCCAGCGACGCCAGGCCGCGCGCCGGCGAGGAGCCCAGCAGGGCGGCGACGGTGGTGAACGCGACGACCATCAGCGCCACGTAGTCGGCCGGGCCGAGCTGCACCGCGACGTCGGCGATGGTCGGCGCGAGCGCGGTGAGCAGCACCGTGGCGATGGTGCCCGCCACGAACGAGCCGATCGCGGCGGTGGCCAGGGCGGCGGCGCCGCGCCCGGCCTTGGCCATCCGGTTGCCCTCCAGCGCGGTGACGACGGAGGACGACTCGCCGGGTGTGTTGAGCAGGATCGAGGTCGTGGACCCGCCGTACATGCCGCCGTAGTAGATGCCCGCGAAGATGATCAGCGCGGCGGTGGGTTCGAGCGTGTAGGTCAGCGGCAGCAGCAGCGCCACCGTCATCGCCGGCCCGATGCCGGGCAGCACGCCCACGGCGGTGCCCAGCGTGACGCCCAGCAGGGCGTAGAGCAGGTACTCGGGCTGCGCGGCGGTCGCGAAGCCCTCCAGCAGTGCGGCCCAGTCACCCATCGAGGAGTGGCACCCCCTCGAAGACGCCGGCGGGCAGCGACAGGCCCAGCCCGGCGGCGAACACGACCTGCACGACCAGCGCCAGCACGACGGCGACGAGCAGTGCCTTCCACCAGACCGCGCCCAGCGTCCACGCCGCGCCCGCGAACAGCACGACGGCGGCGACCGGCCAGCCGACCGGGTCGATCAGCAGCAGGTGCGCGACCAGCACGACGACGAGCTTGCCGACGGTGAGCCAGTCGGTGCGCACCGAGTCGTCGACGTCCTCGGCGTCCTCGGCCTCGCCGAGCCTGCCGCGGGCGGTGGCCACGATCGCGGCGATGCCGGTGACGACGAGCAGCGCGCCCACCGCGTAGGGGAACGCGCGGGGCCCGACGCCGCCCGCCTGGTTGCGCGCGGTGATGGTGGTGGCGTCGACGAGCGTGAACACGCCGAGCGCGACGACCAGGGCCGCGAAGACGTACTCCTCGACCTTCGCCGACCGGGTCGGGGTGCCCGACGGGGCCGTCCCCGGCCCGGAGGCCGGGGACGGTGTGGCGGGCGAGGTCACTTCACGAGGCCGATCTCCTTGAGCACCGGCTGGATGCGGCCGATCTCGGTGGTGAGGAACGTGTTGAAGTCGTGCCCGGTCTGGAACGTGTCGGTCCAGCCCTTCTTCTTCAGCTCCTCCTGCCACTGCGGGCTCGCGTGCATGTCGGTGACCAGCTTGACCAGGCGGTCCTTGGCCGCCACGGAGATGGAGCCGGGCGCCACGACACCGCGCCAGTTGATCAGTTCCACACCGGTCCCGACCTGCTTGAACGTCGGTGCCTTGATCTCGGGGTGCTCCTTCGGGCCGGAGGTGCCCAGCGCGCGCAGCTTGCCCGCCTTGATCTGCTCGACGTACTCGCCGACACCGGAGATGCCGGCGTCGACCTTGCCGCCCAGCAGCGCGGCCAGCGACTCGCCGCCGCCGGAGTAGGCCACGTAGTTGAGCTTGGCCGGGTCGATGTCCTTGGCCTTGAGCAGCATCGCGGCGAGGATGTGGTCGGTGCCGCCGGCGGAGCCGCCGGTGATCGACACGCCCTGGCCCTTCTCGGCGACGGCCGCGAGCAGGTCGTCAATGGTCTGGTACGGCGAGTCGGCGGGCACCACGACGACCTCGTCCTCGGCGGTGAGGCGGGCGATCGGGGTGGTGTCCTCCAGGCGCTTGTCGACCTCGTTGGTCTCGACCGCGCCGACCATGACCAGGCCGGTCACCATCAGGTAGCTGTCGGACCTCTCGTTCGCGAGCTTCTGCAGGCCGACCGTGCCGCCCGCGCCGCCGACGTTGCTGACCTGCACCGATCCGGCGAGGTCGGCTCCGCTGATGGCCGCCTGCATCGCGCGCGCGGTCTGGTCCCAGCCGCCGCCCGGGTCCGCCGGGGCCATGATCTCGAGCCGGTCGACGTCGTCGGTCGCCGAGACGCCGCTTCCTCCGCCGCCACACCCCGCGAGCACCAGGCCCGCGGCGGCCACGGCCGCGAGGAGTCGGGTGTGCTGTCCTGCCATCGGGTCCTCCGTGTTCCACCCAGCGCGCCGTCGTGCTGGTGGCCGGACCCTAGATCCACTCGATCGGGTGAGGCGTCACATAGTTCGTAAGGGCCGTATTGGTCGTTTAGGTCGTGGCCCGGCTCACAGGCGATAGGCCAGAATGCCCCACATGCGCCGCCGTTCGGTCCCCCTGGGTGTCTCCCTGCTCATGTTGCAGGTGGTCATCGTGCTGATCACGGTGTGCGCGGCGGGGCTGATGGCGGCGAAGCTGCAGAGCGACCGCATCCGCGACTCGTACAAGGACCGGATGCTGTCGGTCGCCGAGAGCGTCGCACGACTGCCCACCGTCGTGGAAGCCTTCGACGCGCCCGACCCGGCCGGCACCATCCAGCCGCTGGCCCAGCTGATCCGCAACGCCTCCAACGTCACCTACGTCGTGGTCACCGACCGCACCGGCGTCCGCTACGCCCACCCCGACCCGGCGCGCATCGGCGAGATGGTGTCCACCGATCCCAGCACCGCGCTGTCGGGCCGCGTGTTCGTCGGCACCGAGACCGGCACCCTGGGCACGTCGCTGCGCGCGAAGGTGCCCATCCGCTCGCCGGACGGCGAGATCATCGGCATGGCGTCGGTGGGCATCCTGGAGAGCCAACTGGCCGCCGACCTCGCCGAGGACCTGCCCGAGCTGATCGGCTGGCTCGCCGCCGCGGCGCTCGTCGGCGTGCTGGGCGCGGCCCTGGTCACGCAGCTGGTCCGCAAGCGGACGTTCAAGCTGGAACCGGCGGAGATCGCGCAGCTGCTGGAGACCCGCGACGCGATGCTGCACGGCATCCGCGAGGGCGTGGTCGCCCTCGACGACCGCGAACGCCTCGCCCTGGTCAACGACGAGGCGGTGCGGCTGCTCGGCCTCACCGAGGACCCGACCGGCAGGCCCGCCGCCGACGTGCTGGAGGACGGCGGCCTGCTCGACCTCGCCCGCGGCGTGGACGACGTGGTCGACCGGCTCGTGCTCGCCGGCGAACGCGTCCTCGTCGCCAACCGCACCACCGCCAAGACCCACGGCCGCCCCGTCGGCGTCGTGCTCACCCTGCGTGACCGCACCGAGCTGCACGACGCGCTGCGCGAGCTCGACGGGCAGCGCACCGTCACCGAGGTGCTGCGGGCGCAGGCCCACGAGTTCACCAACCACCTGCACGTGATCAGCGGCCTGGTGGAGCTGGACCGGCGCGAGGACGCCGTCGCCTACATCGAACGGGTCGGCGGCGCCGGCTCGGTGACCTCCGGCATCATCGGCGGCGCGATGGCCGACCCGGCGCTGGCCGCGCTGCTGCTGGCGAAGTCCTCCACCGCGCACGAGCGCGGCGTGGCGCTGCGCCTGGACCCGGCCTCCACGGTCGACGCCCGCACCGGCGACGACGCGCTCACCGTGCTGGGCAACCTGCTCGACAACGCCGTCGACGCCGTGTCCGCCGGGGGCACCGTGCGCGTGCTGGTGCGGTCGGACACCACGGGCGTGCGGGTCGTGGTCGACGACGACGGCCCGGGGGTGGAGCGGTCGCAACGCGGCCGGATCTTCACCCTCGGGGTCAGCTCGAAGGCGCCGCGGGGCGCGCACGGACGAGGGATTGGACTGGCGTTGGTGTCCAGGGTGGTCACCCGGCGGAACGGCCGCGTGGAGATCTCCGATTCGGAACTGGGTGGCGCGTCGTTCGACGTGTGGCTGCCGGAGGTGGCCCGGTGAGCGTGCGCACCCTGGTCGTGGACGACGACTTCGCGGTCGCCGCCGTGCACCGCGGCTTCCTGGCGGCGCTGCCGCAGTTCGAGGTGGTCGGCGAGGCCCACGGCGGCGGCGAGGCGCTGCGCGCGGTCGAGGCGCTGCGCCCCGACCTCGTGCTGCTCGACATCCACCTGCCCGACATCTCCGGCCTGGAGGTCCTCGCCCGGCTGCGCGGCCGCCCCGGCCCGCCGGTGGACGTGATCGCGGTGACCGCGGCGCGCGAGCGCGAGACCGTCCGCCAGGCCATGTCCCGGGGCGTGGACCACTACCTGGTCAAGCCGTTCACCCGCACCGCGTTCCTCGACCGGATGCGCGAGTACCTGGCGCGGCGCACCGAGGTGGCGCGCATGGGCCAGTGGCTCGACCAGGACGAGGTGGACCAACTGCTCCAGCACCGGCCCCGCGCCGGCCTGCCCAAGGGCCTGTCCGCGGTGACGCTGAAACTCGTCCTCGACGCCCTGCGCACCACCACCGGCGACCTGTCCGCGCAGGAGGTCGGCGAACGCGCCGGCCTCTCCCGCGTCAGCGCCCGCCGCTACCTCGAACACCTGGTCACCGTGGGCAAGGCCGAGGTCCAGCCCCGCTACGGGGTCGCCAACCGGCCCGCCCACGGCTACCGCCTCACCAGCTGAGGCGGCGACCGCGGGCGGCCGGGTCAGTCGCCGGTCACCACGCGGAACCAGCGGCAGGCGTAGGGACCCAGCTCCACGTGCGCGGTGCCGTCCTTCACCGGCACCGTGCCGTCGACCAGCAGGTCCGTGAGGTCCCCCTCGAGCCTGTCCACGTCGATCGCGACGTCCCGGTCGGCGAGGTTGTGCACCGCCAGCACCGTGCCGCCGTCGATGTCGCAGCGGTGGGCCAGCACCGACGGCTCCGCCGTGTCGAGCACCTGGAAGTCGCCCCACGCCAGCTCGGGGCACTCCCGGTAGCGCTCCACCAGCAACTTGACCCACTCCAGCAGCGAGTCGGGGTCGCGGCGCTGCTCGACGGCCGAGTCCCACCACATGGGGGTGCGCACCGCCTCCCGCCCCGGCACCGACAGGTCCTCGACCATGCCGACCTCCTCGCCGTAGAACAGCACCGGCGTGCCCGGCAGCGAGAACAGCAGGCTGTAGACCATCTTCACGCGCGCGAGGTCACCGCCGAGCATCGACGGCAGCCGCCGGCGCAGACCGCGACCGTAGAGCTGCATGTCCTCGTCCGGGCCGAACGCGGCGAACACCTCCTGCCGCTCCGGCACCGTCAACTTGTCCAGCGTCAGCTCGTCGTGGTTGCGCACGAACGTCGCCCAGTGGCAGTCGCGCGGCGGCTCCGGCCGCTCCTTGAGCGCGTGCGCCAGCGGGCTCGCCTCCTGCCGCGCCAACGACAGGTACATCTGCTGCATGCCGATGAAGTCGAAGCACATGTGCAGCTCGTCGCCCACGCCGTCGTTGTCGCCGAAGAAGCGCATCGTCTCGGTGTAGGGCAGGTTCACCTCGCCCAGCAGCACCGCCTCGCCGTTGCGCCGCGACAGGAACGCCCGCAGGTCGGCCAGGTACTCGTGCGGGTCGGGCAGCGCCTCGACCGGCGCCTCCAGCAGGAACGGCACCGCGTCCACCCGGAACCCGGACAGCCCCAGCTCCATCCAGAACCCCATGACGCGCGCGATCTCGTCGCGCACCGCCGGGTTGGCCACGTTCAGGTCCGGCTGGTGCTTGTAGAACTTGTGCAGGTAGTACTTCTTCGCCTTGCGGTCGTAGGTCCACAGCGACGTCTCCTGGTCGGGGAACACCACGCCCTCGTCGCCGTCCGCGGGCTTCTCGTCCGCCCACACGTACCAGTCGTGCCGCGGGCTCTTCGGGTCCCGCGCCTGCTGGAACCACGGGTGCTGGTCCGAGGTGTGGTTGACCACCAGGTCCGCGATCACCCGCATGCCCCGGTCACGGGCCGTGCGCACGAACTCCGTGAAGTCGCCCAGCGTCCCCAGCCTCGGGTCCACGCCGTAGAAGTCGGTGATGTCGTAACCGTCGTCGCGGTCCGGCGTGGGGAAGAACGGCATCAACCACAGGCACGTCACACCCAGCCGGTGCAGGTGGTCGATCTTCTGCGTCAGGCCCCGGAAGTCGCCGTAGCCGTCACCGTCGGAGTCGTGGAAGGTCTCCACGTCCAGGCAGTACACGACGGCGTTCTTCCACCACAGGTCCGCGGTCCGCGTCAGCTTCACGACCGCACCGCCGGCAGCACGTGCTCGCCGAACGCGTCGAGGAACCGCCGCTGCTCCTGGCCCACGTGGTGCAGGTAGACCTCCTCGAAGCCCAGCTCCACGTACTCGCGCACCGTCTTCGCGTGCCACCCCAGGTCCGTGGAGATGTTCACCACCGACGCCACCTGCTCGACGGAGACGTGCTCGGAGACCACGTCGAAGGTCTCCGCCAGGTCCAGGTCCCAGCACACCGGCGGCGCGAACACGTTGCTGCGCCACTGCTCGTGCGCCACCGCGCGCGCCTCGTCCTCGTCCTCGGCCCAGCTCAGGTGCACCTGGAGGTGCAGCTTGCCCCGGCCACCCGCCTCCCGGTACGCGTCACGCACCTTCACCAGCTGCTCGACCGGCGCGTTCACCGTGATCAGGCCGTCCGCCCACTCCGCGCACCACGCCGCCGTCTCCGGGCTCACCGCCGCGCCGACCAGCAGCGGCGGCTCCTCCGGCAGCGTCCACACCCGCGCCCGGTCCACCGCCACCAACCCGTGGTGCGTGACCTCCTCGCCGCGCAGCAGCGCCCGGATCACCTCCACGCACTCGCGCAGCCTCGCGTTGCGCGTCGCCTTGTCCGGCCACACCTCACCGGTGATGTGCTCGTTGCTGGCCTCACCGCTGCCCAGCGCCGCCCAGAACCGCCCCGGGTACATCGCGCCCAGCGTGCCGATGGCCTGCGCGATGATCGCCGGGTGGTAGCGCTGCCCCGGCGCGTTGACCACGCCGAACGGCAGCGACGTCGCCTGGAGCGCGGCCCCCAGCCACGACCACGCGAACGCGCTCTGCCCCTGCCTGCTGCTCCACGGCGAGAAGTGGTCCGAACTCATCGCCGCGTCGAAACCGACCTCCTCGGCCCGCCGGACCGCGTCCAGCAGCACCGTCGGGTGTACTTGTTCGTGCGAGGCGTGCACGCCTATGACCGTCATGTCGTGTCACGTACCCAACGCCCGTTTCCGCGACACCCGTTCCGGGCCGCCGTCCCTCAGGCCAGCGTGTTCGGCACGTTCTTGTGCGGGCCGAAGTAGCCCACGTGCACCTTCCCCTGCTCCCGCGAGGCACGAAGTAGATCCGCGGCGCGAGCACACCCCCCGCCCTCGGCGATCTTGATGTGCATCTCCATGAACACCCCGCCGGCCTCGGCCACACCCGCGTCGACCGGGAAGACGCGCTTGTTCCGCAGCTTGTCCGACCTCTTGGCCGAATCGCTCTCGACCATCGCCAGCTTCTTCGGCGTCGCGGTCCACGCGTTCGCGTGCCCGGAGTTCGCGCACCACGTCCAGAACGAACCGGGGTCGCCCTCCTCCGCCAACGCCTCGCCGTAGGAGTACAGCGCCAGGAACGCGCGCCACGACGTCTGCCCCAGGCGCGCGACTTCGACCGCCCGGTCGAGCTGGTCCAGGTCCACCAGCGCACCGTCGGGGACGCACAGGTGCGCACCGAGCAGGCCCCTCGCCAACTCGGCGGCCTCGCCGGGCGAATCCGCGCTGTCCGGCCACTGCGCGCCCACCACCGCGGCCACCTCGTCCGGGTGCTCCGCCCGCAGCCGCTGCTCGACCAGCGCCGGCTTCCGCCGCGCGGTCGCCAACTCGATCCGCAGCCGGTTGTGCTCCCCCTCCAGGTGCGCGTGGTCCTCCAGCAGGTCCTGGTACCGCTGGTCCTGCGTCGCGAGACGGCCCCGCAGCTCGTCGTTCTCCTCCTCCGACATCTCCGGCAACGCCGCCGCGTCACCCGCCGCGTCCACGCGCGCCGAGTCCGGGAAACGGGCCGCCGGCTCGTAGCTCACCGGCGCGCGACGCGCGTTCGCCCGCAACGCGATCGCCCTGGTGATCACGACGCCCGCCGTCCCCCTCCGCTGGAGGAATCGGGCGGGCAGCGTGTAGCGGTGGCGCCACGGCTCGTCGACCGCCGGGTCCGTCCCCGAGAGGTAGACGCGGAACGCGCCGTCCCGCACCGCGTGGTCCGCACCGACCGCCGAGGCGAACGCCGCGACACCCGCCTCGTCCAGCACGCACACCGCGGCGAGCCCGGCCACCATCGCCGCCGCGCGGTCGACCACCTGCTCGAACCTCTCCCGCGCGGTCGTGTTCGGCGGCAGCCCCGCGTAGTGGAAGTCCGCCGGGAGCGGACTGACCGCCACCACCGGCAGGTCGCGGTCCAGGTCCGTCACCAGCTCCGCCAACTCGTCCGCCCCGGCCTCCCCGGTGTACGGCAACGGCGAACCCGACAGCGGCACGCGCCGCGGCCGGTCACCTTCGGCGAGCAGCGTCCGCACGAACCGCGGCGCGGCGATCGTGACGCCGTCGAGCGAGTCGTGCGTCACCGCGTCCACGTCGACCCACAGCCAGCCCTCGGCGTCCCCGCCCCGGCACCCGGGCACACCCAGCCGCGCACCCGGGTGATCCACTGCACGCCGTCGTCCCGGGACTCCACGAACGACAGCCGCAGCGCCGACGCGATACCCGCCCCGACCGCCGGGTCCGCCCTGTGCTCCACCTTCAGGCGCATCGCCCGTCCGCCGTGCGGCCGGCCTCCAGCAACTCGACGAGGCGGCCCCCGCTCTTCCCGTCGACCCAGTCCAACACCGTTCGCCGCGCGTCCTCCACGAGCAGGCTAGCGGCGCGAACACGCCCCACAGATCAGCGCAACTCGGGCCGCTCGCCGCGCACCTCGTCGGGCCGCACGTCCACCACGGCGCCGTCCACGACCCCGCCATCCACCACCGAGCCGTCCACCACCACGCCACCGGCCATCGGCGACCGCCCGTACCGCAGGTTGAGCACCAACTCCCGCTCCCGCGCCTCCGCCCGCCGCGCCATCCGCCGGCTGATCAACCGCCGCGTCGGCGGGAACAGCAGGAACAGGCCCACCACGTCGCTGACGAACCCCGGCACGACGATCAGGAACCCCGCCGCCGCGATCAGCGCCCCGTCCGCGACCTCCTGGTGCGGCGCCCGCCGCGTGCGCATCGCCTCCGAGAACGCCCCGATCGTCCGCGCGCCCTCCCGGCGCAGCAGCAGCGACCCCACCACCCCGCCCAGGAGCAGCAGCCCCAGCGTCGGCAGCAGTCCCCAGGCACCGAAGGCCGCCACCAGGGCGGTCACCTCGACGGCCAGGCCGATCAGCAGTACGGCGAACACGCGCATACCCGCCCAACGAACGAACCGCCCAAAACGCTCCCGGCCGCAATATTTACGTCCAACGGCCTGTCTGGCAGCATATCTTCACGCCACTCTACGGGTAGGGAGCATGGATGACTGCGCTGCACGAGGTCACGACCACGTCGGCCAGGGCTGACCTCCAGCCCTACACCTACGTCCGCCGCGAACTCGTCGAACCCGACTGGCGCCGCTTCCCCGGCTGGCGCGACGTCACCGACGCCCAGTGGCGCGACGCCCAGTGGCAACGCGCCAACTGCGTCAAGAACCCCAAGCAGCTCCGCACCGTCACCGGCGACCTGCTCACCGACCGGTTCTACGACGAACTCGCCGCCGACCAGCAGCACCTCGCCACCATGTCGATGCTGCTCCCACCCCAGATGCTCAACACGATGGCCCCCACCGCGGCCCTCGACCCCGACACCTTCACCGAGTCCTTCCTCGCCGACCCCGTCCGGCGCTACATGCTCCCCGTGCGCTCCGACCGCGACCCCGAGTGGCCCAGCCACCCCCACTCCACCCGCGACTCCCTCCACGAAGCCGAGATGTGGGTCGTCGAAGGACTCACCCACCGCTACCCCACCAAGGTCCTCGCCGAACTCGTCCCCACCTGCCCCCAGTACTGCGGCCACTGCACCCGCATGGACCTCGTCGGCAACTCCACCCCCCAGGTCCGGAAGCACAAGCTCGCCCTCAAACCGGTCGACCGCCAGGACCGCATGGTCGACTACCTCAAGAACACCCCCGGCGTGCGCGACGTCGTCGTCTCCGGCGGCGACGTCGCCAACGTCCCCTGGCCGCAACTCGAGAACTTCCTCATGCGGCTGCTCGACATCGACACCGTCCGCGACGTCCGCCTCGCCACCAAGGCCCTCGCCGGACTCCCCCAGCACTGGCTCCAGCCCAAGGTCGTCGAAGGCCTCGAACGCGTCGCCCGCACCGCCGCCCGCCGCGGCGTCAACCTCGCCATCCACACCCACGTCAACCACGCGCAGTCCGTCACCCCGCTCGTCGCCGAAGCCGCCCGCACCGCACTGGAGGTCGGCGTCCGCGACGTCCGCAACCAAGGCGTGCTCATGAAGGGCGTCAACGCCACCCCCGACGACCTGCTCGACCTGTGCTTCGCGCTCCAGGGCGAGGCGAACATCCTGCCGTACTACTTCTACATGTGCGACATGATCCCCAACGCCGAGCACTGGCGCGTCGCCGTCTGGGAAGCCCAGGAGCTCCAGCACGCCATCATGGGCTACCTGCCCGGCTACGCCACCCCGCGCATCGTGTGCGACGTGCCCTACGTCGGCAAGCGCTGGGTCCACCAGCTGCACGAGTACGACCGCGAACTGGGCATCTCCTACTGGACCAAGAACTACCGCACCGGCATCGAACTCGACGACCCCGAGGCCCTCGACCGCCGCTACCCGTACTACGACCCGATCTCCACCCTCGGCGAGACCGGACGCCGCTGGTGGTCCGACCAGGGCTGAGGCCTCGACCCGGGTGGTGCTCGACGTGCACCGCCCGGGTGAACCCACCGCCACACCCGGCGGGCAGGACCGGCGGTACTCCTCCACCGGGTACGGCCCGGACCACCGGGGGAGCACGTGCAGCTCCGGCGGCATGACGGCGTCCCACGCCGCGGCCAGGTCCCCGAACGCCGGGGCGGCGCGCTCGGACCCCCCCGTGCCCGCCAACACCACGACGTACGAGACCATGATCTCCGCCGCACGGTCGCCGCGGGCCACGACCGCCCCGTCGAGCAGTTCGAGCCCTCGCGACGACCGCCGAGCACCCCGTCGAGCCAGTTCCCCATGACGTGGTGATCGCGCAACGCCTCCTCTCCTGTCCCTGCGGTTTCGACCTGCCGTTTCCTGCTCCACCTACCCGGTGGAGCGTTGTTTTTAAGCAACACTGAAGTTATCGTGAGTATTGGCCACCGGTCCCTGATTCCATGCCGCCATGTGAGGGCATTTCGTGTTCACCCGTGGCCGGGCCGCGGCCGGCTCGGCCAGACTTGCGCCCATGACCGATTCCGCCGTGGCGCTGAAGTCCTACGACCTGTTCTCCCCCGAGGCGTTGGCCGATCCGACCCCCCTGCTGCACCGGATCCGCGCCGAGAGCCCGGTCAGCGTCATCCCCCAGCTCGACTCCTACCTCTTAACCCGGCACGCCGACATCCTGGCCGTGCTCAAGGACCGCACCCTCGTGCCGGCGAACATGGCCCAGTCGCTGTCCCAGTTCTCCCCCGAGGAGCAGGAGGAGCTGCTCCCCCTGCGGACGTCCATCGAACTGTGGATGGGCCACACGAACGAGGCCGACCACGTGCGGTTCCAGCAGCTGCTCAAGCGCTACTTCACCCCCGCCACGGTCAACGGCCTGCGCCCCCGCATCCGGGAGCTGACCCACGAACTGCTCGACGCCGTCGCCGAACAGGGCCGGATGGAGGTCGTGGCGGACCTGGCCTACCCGCTGCCCGCCAACGTCATCGCCGAGATGCTGGGCATGCCGACCGAGCACCGCGAGCAGCTCCAGGCGTGGTCGCGCGACATCCTCGCGGTCTTCCAGATCGCGGACGCCGACCGGCTGCGGCAGTCGCAGCGCAGCGTGCTGGAGATGCAGGAGTACGTCCGCGACCTGGTGCGGCAGCACCGCGAGGAACCGCGCGAGGACCTGATCAGCGTGTTCGTCGCCGCCGAGCGCGAAGGTGTCGTCACCGAGGACGAGATCGTCGCCAACTGCGTGCTGCTGCTGTTCGCGGGCCACGAGACGACCGCCACCCTGATCGCCAACGGCCTCAAGCTGCTGTTCGACAACCCCGACCAGTTCGCGAAGCTCAAGGCCGACCCGTCGCTCACGCCGAACGCCGTGGAGGAGATGCTGCGCTGCGACGGCCCGGCGAGCATGATCGTGCGCCAGAGCACCGAGCCGTTCGAGCTGGGCGGCGTCGAACTGCCCGCGAACAAGCGGTTCTACCTGGCGATGATGGCCGGCAACCGCGACCCGGAGGTCTTCCCCGACCCCGACCGCTTCGACATCACCCGCAAGCCCAACCGGCACACCGCGTTCGGCCTGGGCGCGTTCTACTGCCTCGGCGCCGCACTCGCCCGCACCGAAGCCGACGAGTGCTTCCGCATCCTGCTCGAACGCTGCCCGGACCTGCGGCTGGAGTCCGCGAACGTGGTCCCGAGCCCGCCGCTCAACCACCGCCTTGAGTCGCTGGAGGTCACCTTCTGACCGACCGGCCGCGCGTGATGCGCGACCGGTCGGGAACCGGCACCCGGGCGGGGCGATCGCTCCGCACGCCCATCCCCACGGCGGACGAGATCGCCGGGCCGCACAATGGCCCGGTGATCACGCACAGGGTGTTCGTCGCCGGCCCGGTCTCGTGGAACCGCCTGGTCGAGGTGGACCGCCTGCCGGAGCCGCGCCCGCAGACCGTGTTCGCCACGCGCCACTGGACGGCGGTCGGCGGCACGTCGGCGGGCAAGGCCCTCAACCTCGCCTCGCTGGGCGTGGACGTGGTGCTGCGCACCGTCGTCGGCGACGACGAGCCCGGCCGGGCGGTGCTGGCCGTGCTGGAGGACGCCGGGGTCGAGGTGATCGCGGAGGTCGTGGACCAGCCCACCGAGCAGCACCTGAACCTGATGGACCCGCGCGGTGGGCGGGTCTCGGTGTACCTGGAGCTGCCCGGGCTGAGCGAGCCCCGGCACGACGAGCGGGCGCTGGCCGCGCTCGCGGCGGCCGACGTGGCCGTGGTCGACCTCGCCGAGCACGCACGGCCGCTGCCGGCCGCGGTGCGCCGCGCCGGCGTGCCGCTGTGGACGGACCTGCACGGCTACGACGGCGCGCAGGAGTTCCACCGCGACTTCCTCGCCGCCGCCGACCACGTCTTCCTCAACGACGACGGGTTCGCCGACCACGACGCGCTGCTGGCGTTCCTCGGCACGACCGGCAAACCCACCGTGGCGACGCTCGGCCCGGACGGCGCGGTCGCCGTGGTCGACGGCGAGGTCCACCGCGTGCCCGCCGTGCCCGTCACCGAGGTCGTGGACACCAACGGCGCCGGCGACGCGTTCTTCTCCGGCTACCTGGTGGCCCACCTCGGCGGCGCGGACGTGCCCACCGCCCTGGCCGCCGGCGCGGAGCAGGCCGCGAGGACGCTGGGTTCACCCGGTCTCGCACCCGGGATGTGACCGGCGACTGTCAAGGACTTGCTGAAAGCCTTTGCAAGGTCTTTCCTCTGCGTACCGCGACGGAGAGGACGTACATGGACGGGGCGACCGCCCGGCTCAGCGACATCGCCGCGCAGGCCGGGGTCGGCGAGGCCACGGTCAGCCGGGTCTTCAACGGCAAGGCCGGCGTCTCGGCGACCACGCGGCAGGCCGTCGGGGCGGCCGTGGACCTGCTCGGCTACGAGCGGCCGCCCCGCCTGCGGCAGCGCAGCGCCGGGTCGATCGGGCTGATCACGCCCGAGCTGGGCAACCCGATCTTCCCCGCGCCGGCGCAGGTGGTGGAGCAGGTGCTCACCGGCGCCGGGTACACGCCGCTGCTGTGCACCCGGACGCCCGGCGGGTCCACCGGGGACCAGCTGACGGAGGTGCCGGTGGAGCGGGGCGTGGCCGGGATCGTGTTCGTCTCGGGGCTGCACGCCGACTCCACCGCCGACACCGGTCGGTCCACCAGGCTCGCCGGGCGCGGCATCCCGTTCGTCATGATCAACGGCTGCACCGAGGAGGTCGCGGCCCCCTTCATGTCGACCGACGACCGGGCCGCGCTGCGGTTGGCCGTGTCGCACCTGGTGGAGCCGGGGCACGAGCGCATCGGGCTCGCGGTCGGGCCGCGCCGGTTCACGCCGGTGCTGTGCAGGACCGAGGGGTTCGTGCGGGCCGTGCGCACGATCCTGCACCGCACGGCCGAGGAGGCCGAGGCCCTGGTCCAGCACTCGCTGTTCACCGTGGAGGGCGGGCAGTCGGCGGCCTCGGCGCTGCTGGACCAGGGGTGCACGGCCGTCGTGTGCGGCAGCGACCTGATGGCGTTCGGCGCGATCCGCGCGGCGCGGCGACGCGGGCTGTCCGTGCCGCGGGACGTGTCGGTGGTCGGCTTCGACGACTCGCCGCTGATCGTGTTCGCCGACCCGCCGCTGACCACGCCGCGCCGGTCCGTGGAGGCGATGGGCCGGGCCGCGGTGCACGCGCTGCCGGAGGGGATCGGCGGCACGCGGGGCGGCTCCCCGCCGTCCACGCACGCCGAGTTCGTGTTCCTGCCCGAACTGGTGGTGCGCGGGTCCACGGGCGCGGGGCCGAGGTGACCGCCGCGAGGACCAGGGCGCTGCGGATGCGGGCGCAGCGCCTGACGACCCCCGCCCGGTCGCTCGACGAGCTGCTGCGCGACGTGCTGGCCGTGCAGGCGCAGGACACCACCGCCGCCGGGCTGGCCGTGCGCGCCCGCACCACCGGCGTCGCACCGGCCGACCTGCGCGCGGCCCTCGCCGGCGGTGCCGTGGTGCGCACCTGCGCCATGCGCGGCGCCGTGCACCTGCTGCGTCGCGAGGACGCGGGCCCGCTCGTCGCGCTGCTCGGCCCGGTGAACGTGGCCCGCACCCGTCGCCGCAGGCTGGAGCTGGGGTTGGACGACGAGCTGTGCGCGCGGGCCCTCGACGGGCTGCGCGAGGTGCTCGTCGAACCCGTGCCCCGGCACGAGGTGGTCCGGAGGCTGGCCGAGGTCGGCGTGGTGCTCGACCCGACCACCGAGGCGCCCGCGTACCTGCTCGCCTACGCCGCGAACCGGGGCGTGGTGTGCGCGGGCGAGGGCACCTACCGCCTCGTCGGCGACGGTTCCGGGGACGGGTTCGGCGACGGGCGCGAGGGCCGCGACGCGCGGCACGGCGTGGCCGAGCTGGTCCGCCGCTACCTGCGCGCCCACGGCCCGGCCACGGTCGAGGACTTCACCGCCTGGAGCGGGCTGCCCGCCGCCGAGGCGGCCCGGGGGTTCCCCGTGGACGAGCTCGTCGAGGGCGAGCACGGCTGGCAGCTGCCGACCGCCGACGCGCCCGACCTCGACGGCGTGGTGCGCCTGCTCGGGCCGTTCGACACCTTCCTGCTCGGCTACCGCGACCGCGGCCTGCTGCTCGACCCGGCCGACGAGCCGTTCGTGCGGCCCGGTGGCGGCGGTCCCGTGCCGCACGTCGTGGTCGACGGCCGGGTGCGCGGCTCGTGGCGGCGGCGCGACGGGCGGATCGTGGTCGAGCAGTTCGGCCACATCCCGGTGTCCGAGCTGGACGCCGAGGTGGAGTCGGTGCTGGCCTGGGCCTGAGCGGGGGCCGGGGCGGCCACCACCGCCGTCCACCGTCGCGATCCCGCTCGCACCATCGCGCCACGTTGCACAAGGATGTGCAATCTTTGCAGGGCAAGGGTGGGATCGGGGCGGTGCGAACGGGCCGACCAGGGGTCGTCTCCACCAAGTCGTGCAAGGGTTCGCGGTGCGACCTGTTTCGCCGATCTCACGGGACGAGGACGCACGGGTGTCGTACGGTGTCCGGATGACCGAGCGGGGACCCGGGACCGGAGGCGTGCCGCGTGCGCTGAGCTCGTTCGTGGGGCGCAAGGACCTGCTCGCCGAGCTGCGCCGGAGGATCGGCACCGCACCGCTGATCACGCTCACCGGCGTGGGCGGCGGCGGCAAGACCCGCCTGGCGCTGGAGCTGGCCGCGCAGGTGCAGCGCGCCTACGACGACGGCGTGCGCGTGGTCGAGCTGGCGCCCGCGCGCGGCGGCGACCCGGAACTGCTGGCACAGGTCGTGCTCAGCGCGGTGGGCGTGCCGGACCAGGCGACGACCACCCCGCTGGAGACGCTGGTCGAGTACCTCGCACCGCGCCGGATGCTGCTGGTGCTGGACAACTGCGAGCACCTGGTCGAGCCGGTCGGGCACCTGGTGCGGGAGGTGCTCGGCGCGGCGCCCGGCGTGCGCGTGCTGACCACCAGCCGCGCCCGGCTGCGCGTGCCCGGCGAGGTGCTGGTGATGGTTCCGCCGCTGGACGTGCCCGCCGAGGACGCGCCCCTGGACCTGGCGCACGAGTCGGTGGCGCTGCTGGTGGACCGCGCCGCGGCGAGCGTGCCCGGCTGGCGGATCACCGAGGACAACTGGCCGCACGTCGTGCGCGTGCTGCGGCGGGTCGCGGGCATCCCGCTGGCCGTCGAGCAGGCCGTCGTGCGGATGCGGTCGATGCCGGTGGAGCTGCTGGCCGACCGGCTCGACGACGTGATGCGCGTGCTGACCGTGAACGACACGACGGCGGTCCCGCACCACCGGACCATGCGCGCGCTCATCGGCTGGAGCCACGACCAGTGCACGCCCGCCGAACGGCTGCTGTGGGCGAGGCTGTCGGTGTTCGAGGGCGGGTTCAGCCTGCCCGCGGCCGAGGCGGTGTGCGCCGGCGACGGGCTCGACGCCACCGAGGTCGCCGACGCGCTGGCCGGGCTGCTGGACAAGTCGATCGCCCTGCCGTCGGCCGACCGCAGCCGCTACCACCTGCTCGAACCGCTGCGGCAGCACGGCGCGGCCCGGCTGCGCGCCTCCGGGGAGGCCGCCGGGGTGCGGGAGCGCCACCGGCGGCACTTCCGCGGTGAGGCGGCCCGGCTGGCCGCCTCGTTCACCGGCCGCAACGAGGCGCTGCTGCTCGACGCGGTGGACCGCGACATGGCCAACCACCGGGTCGTGCTGGCCGACCTGATCGGCGACCCGGCGACCGCGCACGCGGGCCTCCAGATGAGCGTCGACCTGGCGCGCACCCGCTGGTACACCTACGCCGGTCGATTACCCGAGGAGCGGCTGTGGTTGGGCCGGGCCCTCGCCGCCGTGCCGCCGGCCGCGGACCCGCTGCGGGCCAGCGCCATCGCGTTGGACGCCTGGATCGCGCTCTGCCTGGGCGTGGAGCGCTCGCAGGTGGCCCGCCGCGTCGACGAGGCGACGGCCCTGGCCCGGGCGGTGGGCGTGCCGCTGCCGGCCGTGACGTTCGTGCGGGGCGCGTTCGCGGTGCTCGCGCTGGGCTCGGTCGCCGGCGCGGACCTGCTGAGGCAGGCGCACGCCGAGTTCGGCGACCTGGGCCCCGACTTCGCGGTGGACGAGCACCTCGCGCACATCATGCTCACCGTGTCCCTCGTCCTGCTGAGCCCCCGGGAACGGGCCGAACCGGCGGCCGAGGAGTTCTTCGCCTCCTGCGAGCGCCTCGGCGCGCCGTGGGGGCTGAGCTGGGCGCACTGGTGCCGGGGCGTGGTCGAGACCCGGTGGGGCGACCCGGAACGCGCGCTGGAGGTGCTGCGGGAGGGTCTGCGGGTGCAGCGCGCGATCCGCGACAAGTGGGGTCCGCTGTGGACGATCGAGGGCCTGGGCTGGGCGCACGCCAAGGCCGGCCAGGCGCAGGCGGCGGCCCGCATGCTCGGTCTGGCCCACGGGCTGCACCGGGTGACCGGCGTCCGCGTCGACGGCCTCGTGCCGTTCGCCGCGCACAGCGCCCGGGCCGTCCGACGCGCCCGCGCGGTGCTCGGCGACGACGCCTACGGGCGCGCGTACTCGTCACGGGCCGAGTCGGTCGAGAACGCCCTGGCCGCCGTGCTCGACGCCGACGACGAGGACGAGGTCCCGACCTCGCCGCGCCCCGCCGGCCTGACCCCGGCGGAGTGGAACGTGGCCCGGCTGGTCGGCGACGGCCTGTCCAACCCGGAGGTCGCGTCCCGCCTGGTCATCTCCCCCGCGACCGTCCACACCCACCTGACCCGCATCTACCGCAAGCTCGACATCGCCAACCGGCACCAGCTGATCACGCTGCTGGCGGGGAAGTCGGACTAGAGGGGCCGGGTCCAGGGGGTGGGGTCGGGGCGCACCCGGGCCAGGGCCACCACCCGGGTCAGGTGGGAGCCCCGCGACGCGGCGGGGTCGGCGGACCGCAGGCTCGACAGCACGGAGCGGTACCAGCCCATCACCTTGACCGCCGGCCTCGTGGGGACCTGGGAGTGCGGTTCGCGCAGTCGTACCGACATGTCGGGTCAGGGCTCCAGCCGCACGGGGATCGAGGCGAAGGTGTTCGGCACGACCTTGTCGTCGCGCACCAGTTCGGCCGCGTCGGCCGCGAGGCTCAGGCCGGGGTGGCGGGCGCGCAGGGCGGTGATGGCCGCCCTGACCTCGATCCGGGCCAGGTGGTGGCCCAGGCAGTAGTGGATGCCGTGGCCGAAGGAGGCGTGCCCCAGGGCGGCGTTGCCGGTGACCGGCACGCGGGTGGGGTCGAAGCGGGTCGCGGTGGGACCGTGCGTCAGCGGGTCGCGACCCGCGGTCCCCAGGTTGATCATCACGAGCGCGCCCTCGGGGAGCACGCCGCCCGGCACCTCGACGTCGGCGGTCACCCGGTAGTGCGGGGTGACGCGGGTCGGCGGGTCCCAGCGGGCGGCCTCCTCGACCACGGCGGCGACGGTGTCCGGGGTGAGGGCCTGCCACGCGCCGGGCAGGGCGAGCAGGGCGGCGACGGTGTTGCCGATGAGCGCGCCGGTGGTCTCGTGCCCCGCCACGACGAGCAGGATCGCGGTGGTGAGCAGTTCCTCCGGGGTCAGGCCCTCGCCGTCGACCCGGGCCTGGGTGAGGGCGCTGAGCAGGGCGTCGTCGGGCTCAGCGCGCTTGTACTCGATCAGGCCCGCGAGGTAGCCGAACATGGCGTCGGAGGCCGGGACGACCAGCTCGGGCCGCTCGGTCATCATCGCCGCGGTCCAGCGGTTGAGCTGGGCGCGGTCCTCCCCGGGGACGCCGAGCAGGTCGCAGATCACCGTCAGCGGCAGGGGGAACGCCAGGGCCTCGACCAGGTCGGCGTCCTGGGGCAGCGCCGCCACGAGGTCGTTCGCGGTCTTCTCCACGGCAGGGCGCAGCAGCTCGATCCGGCGCGGCGTGAACGCCTGCGAGACCAGGGCGCGCAGCTTGCGGTGGTGCGGCGGGTCGGTGTTGAGCATGGACGGGCCGATGATCCGCGACAGGTCCGTCGGCCTGCCCTTGGCGGCCAACTGCTGCTGCATCGCGCCGACCAGGCCTGCCGCGTCCTTGGACAGCCGCTCGTCGCCGAGCAGGGAGCGGGTGGCCTCCAGGCCCACGGTGGTGACCAGCACCTCCAGGCCGTTGGGCAGCTCGGCGGCGTGCGCCGGGCCGAGGCGGGCCAGCGCGTCCTCGTGCGCGTGGTGCTGCCAGCCGCGCAGCGGGCCGCCGACGAGGGCCTGTCGGTCCGGTGCGAACCCAGCGGTCAGCTGCACGTCTTCTCCTCGCGAACGGTGCCCACGCCGGCGTCGGGTCTTCCACGTGGGTGTCCACTGTCGCGACCTCGCCACCACGAGCGCATCCACCGGTATCCGTATCCCCGGCGGCGGGGGTACGGATGCGCCGGTCGTACACCTGCCCGCAGGGGATACGGAAGCGGATACGGAGGGTTGTCGATGCGGGCGCGCTCCCCCGCGGGCGATGCTGAAGGGTGTTCGGCTCCCCGACGGCCGAACGCGACCGGGCGGACGGGCGGTCCACCGCCGCCGACCGGTATCCCGGGGGGGCGGAGAGGGGCCGCACCACGCGCGGCCCCTTTTTCCGAGCCGTTCCGGACCGTCCCCGCGGTCAGGCGTCGTCGGCGATCCGGCCCAGGACGCGGTGGAACACCCGGTCGAGGACGTCGACCTCCTCGGCGGACAGACCGTCGAACAGGTAGCGGCGCACCGCCTCGACGTGCCCCGGCGCGGCGGCCTCGATCGCGGCCCGCCCCGCGGGGGTCAGCCGCACCATCGAGCCGCGGGCGTCCTCGGCGCACTCCTCGCGCACGACCAGCCCGCGCTTCTCCATCCGGCCGACCTGGTGCGACAGCCTGCTGCGCTCCCAGCCCACCAGGACGCCGAGTTCGCGGGAGCGCACCACGCCGTCCGCGGCCTCGGAGAGCGGCACGAGCAGCGAGTAGTCGGCGTCGGACAACCCCGAGTCGCGCACGAGCTGCCGTTCCAGCGCGCTGCGCAGCTCACGCTGCACGGCCAGGTACGCCTGCCACACCGCGGCCTCCCGTTCGCCCAGCCACCGTGGTTCGACCATCCACCCAAGCTAGCAAGATGTTGACGTGTCATCAATGACGCGCTAGCTTGTTGACGTGTCCACAAAAGGTATGCAGCTCGGGGTCTACAGCTTCGGCGACCGGCACCCCGACCCCGTCACGGGCGAGCAGGTCTCCGTCGCCGACGCGCTGGCCCAGAGCCTGGAGCGGATCAGGCTCGCCGACCAGCTGGGGCTCGGCTTCTACGGCCTGGGCGAGCACCACCTGCCGCAGTACTCGATCTCCAACCCCGGCACGGTGCTCGCCGCCGCCGCGGGCGTGACCGAGCGCATCACGCTCAGCAGCGCGGTCACCGTGCTCAGCACCGAGGACCCGGTGCGCGTCTACCAGCAGTTCACCACGCTCGACCAGCTCAGCCGGGGACGCGCGGAGCTGCTCGCGGGGCGGGGCTCGTTCACCGAGTCGTTCCCGCTGTTCGGCGCGAACCTGGAGGACTACGACGAGCTGTACGAGGAGAAGCTGGCGCTGCTGCTGCGCCTGGACCGGGAGGACCCGATCACCTGGTCGGGCAAGTTCCGCGCGCCGCTGGAGAACGCCCGCGTCCACCCGCGCCCCTACGGCGAGCACCTGCGGATCTCGGTGGGCACCGGCGGCAACCCGGAGTCCTCGATCCGCGCGGGCCTGCTCGGCCTGCCCGTGGTCTACGCGGTCATCGGCGGCGAGCCGGAGCGCTTCGCCCCGCTGGTCGACCTGTACCGGCGCGCGGGCGAGGCGGGCGGGCAGCGCCCCGAGGACCTGCACGTGACGATGAGCGCCATCGGCCTGATCGCCCGCAACTCGCAGGACGCCAAGAACGCGTTCTACCCGTACTGGCTGGAGACCATGAAGTACGGCGCGAAGGCGCGCGGCTGGTCGGTGCCCTCGCGGGCGGACTACGACGCGTGGACCGAGGGCGCGACGTCGATCTTCGCGGGCAGCCCGCAGGAGGTCGCGGAACGGCTGATCTCGGTGGGCGGCCTGGTCGACGCCGACCGGTACGCGATGCAGATGGACTGGGCCGGCGTGCCGCACAAGCTGGTCATGGAGGCGATCGAACTGCTCGGCACCGAGGTCAAGCCCCTGGTGGACGCCGCGCTCGGGTCGGGTCGCTAGGTCGCGCGGGCGCGGTGCCCGGCGCGATGTTGGATGTCCCCGTGACCCGACCCACCGCCGACGAGATCCGCGCGCACCTGCTCGACCGGGCGAACGACGCGCTGCGGCGCCCGGTCGCGCACGGTGGTGAGATCGGCCTCCTGCTCTGCCTGGACGCCGCCGCGTTCGCCCACGGGCTCGGCGCGGCGTGGGCCGCGTTCCGCGCGGAACTGGTCGAGCGGCGCGCGGCCAACGGCGCGGGCGTCAGGGGCGGCGTGCACGCCGTGCTGGGCCGGGCGGACGACGACGTGGTCGCCTCGGTGTACGCGGAGTTCGCGCACCGGCACGGCTTCCTGGTCCCCGACCGGCTCCTCGACCGGGACGAGCACGACCGGCTGCTCGCCTCGGCGCACGAGTGGTGCGCCCGAGACCGGGCGCGCGACGAGGTGCTCGACCGGTTCGGGACGCCGACCGCGCTGCTCGGCGGCACGAAGCCCCGTCACCCCGGGACCCTGCTCTACGGGGCCGCCGACCGCGCCCGGCCGCCGGTGCTGTTCCACCTGCGCGAGGAACCCGACCTGCCGGAACCCGCGGTGCTCGCGGCCCGGCTGGGCGGCGCCGGCTTCCCCGACGGGTTCGCGTTCACCCCACGTGGAGCAGGGATCACGGCACGCGATCACGGAGTGTGACACCACCCACTCGCGACGCGCAGATCGGGACAGGCCCGTTAAAGCTGGGTAAAGTCGCACGTCGGCGGTTTCGCTGGAGCGACCGCCCAGGCTGCTTGACCGGTTCCGCCGGGCGTGGAGCAGCTCGTCGCCCCTTCGGAGGATCACACCGTGCGTTCACGTCCCACCGGTGTCGGCCGGTGACCATCGCCCCCGACACCGCCCTCCCCACGCCGACCGCCACGCCCGCTCTGTTCCGCGCCGGCGTCGCCGCCCCCGCGCGCACCCTCGTCGACGTCCTCGCCGACACCGCGCAGCGCCACCCGCACTCCCCCGCGCTCGACGACGGCACGACGTCGCTGACCTACCGCGACCTGCTCGACGAGGTCGACGCGCAGCGGCGCGCCCTGGCCGAGGCCGGCATCGGCGTCGGCGACCGGGTCGGCATCCGCGTGCCGTCGGGCACGGTGGACCTCTACGTGGCCGTGCTCGGGGTCCTCGCCGCGGGCGCCGCGTACGTGCCGGTGGACGCCGACGACCCCGACGAGCGCGCCGAACTGGTGTTCGGCGAGGCGGGCGCGTGCGCCGTGCTCGGCGAGCACCGCGCCCTGACCCCGTTGCGCGCGCCGCTCGGCGCGGTCGGCTCGCCCGGCCCCGACGACGACGCGTGGATCATCTTCACCTCCGGTTCCACCGGCAAGCCCAAGGGCGTCGCGGTCAGCCACCGCTCGGCCGCGGCGTTCGTGGACGCCGAGGCGCGGCTGTTCCTGCCCGACGACCCGATCGGCCCCGACGACCGGGTGCTGGCCGGGCTGTCGGTGGCGTTCGACGCGTCGTGCGAGGAGATGTGGCTGGCCTGGCGCAACGGCGCGTGCCTGGTCCCGGCGCCGCGCGCCCTGGTGCGCACCGGGTTCGACCTGGGGCCGTGGCTGGTGGAGCGCGAGATCACCGTGGTGTCCACGGTGCCGACGCTGGCCGCGCTGTGGCCGGTGGACGCGCTCGACGACGTGCGGCTGCTGATCTTCGGCGGCGAGGCGTGCCCGCCGGAGCTGGCCGAGCGGCTGGCCGTCGAGGGCCGCGAGGTGTGGAACACCTACGGCCCCACCGAGGCCACCGTGGTGGCCTGCGCCGCCCGGCTGACCGGTGAACCCCCCGTGCGCATCGGGCTGCCGCTCGACGGCTGGGAGCTGGTCGTGGTCGACGCGGCGGGCGGGCCGGTGCCGATGGGCGGCTCGGGCGAGCTGGTGATCGGCGGGGTCGGCCTGGCCCGCTACCTCGACGCGGCCAAGGACGCGGAGAAGTTCGCGCCGCTGCCCGCGCTGGGCTGGGACCGCGCCTACCGCAGCGGCGACCTCGTGCGCGCCGAGCCCGAGGGGCTGGTGTTCCTGGGCCGCGCCGACGAGCAGGTCAAGCTGGGTGGTCGGCGCATCGAGCTGGGCGAGGTGGACACGGCGCTCCAGGCGCTGCCCGACGTCGCCGGCGCCGCCGCGGCCGTGCGGTCCACCAAGAGCGGCAACCAGGTGCTCGTCGGGTACGTCGTGCCCGCCGACGGGGACGCGTTCGACCAGGCCGCCGCGCTGGACCGGTTGCGGTCCGCGCTGCCCGCGGCGCTCGTGCCGGTGCTCGCCGTGGTCGGCACGCTGCCCACCCGCACGTCCGGCAAGGTCGACCGCGACGCGCTGCCGTGGCCGCTGCCGCCGGCCGCCGACGAGTCCGCGCACGCCGACCTCACCCCCACCGAGGCGTGGCTGGCCGACCAGTGGGCCGAGGTGCTGGGCTCCCGCGTCGCCGACCCCGACGCAGACTTCTTCGCCCACGGCGGCGGCAGCCTGGCCGCGGCCCGGCTGGTGACGCTGGTCCGCACCCGGCACGCGGGCGGCTCGGTCAGCGACGTCTACCAGCACCCCACGCTGCGCGGGATGGCCGCGCGGCTGGACGACCTGGCCGGCCACCGCGCCGCCGCCCGCGAGGTCGTGCCCACGCCCCGCCGCGCCGGGCTGCTGCAACTGCTGCTGCTCGTACCGCTCACGAGCCTGGTCGGGCTGCGCTGGTCGCTCGCGCTCGCCGCCCTCGGCAACGTCCTGGGCATCACGCCGCACGTGTCGTGGTGGTGGCTCGCCGCCGGCTGGCTGCTGCTGGTCAGCCCGCCCGGCAAGGTCGCGATCGCGGCGGGCGGCGCACGGCTGCTGCTGCGCGGCGTCACACCCGGCTCGTACCCGCGCGGCGGGGGCGTGCACCTGCGGCTGTGGGCCGCCGAACGGCTCGCCGAGTCCAGCGGCGCCACCAACCTCACCGGCTCGTGGGTCACCCACTACGCCCGCGCCCTGGGCGCGAAGGTCGGCCCGGACGTCGACCTGCACTCGCTGCCGCCGGTCACCGGGATGCTCAAGCTCGGCCGCGGCAGCGCCGTGGAGCCCGAGGTGGACCTGTCCGGCCACTGGGTCGACGGCGACCTGGTCCACGTCGGCCGCGTGCGGATCGGCGCGGGCGCGGTCGTCGGCGCCCGCAGCACGCTGTTCCCGGGCGCGCGCGTCGGCAAGCGGGCCGAGGTCGCGCCCGGCTCCGGTGTCACCGGCTCCGTGCCCACCGGGCAGCGCTGGGCGGGCGTGCCCGCGACGCGCACCGGCAAGGCCGGCCGTCCCGGCCCGCGCCCGCCGCGCTCGCGGCGGTGGAAGCTCGCCTACGGCCTCACCGCCTCCGCGCTCGGCCTGATCCCGGCCGCCGCCGCGCTGCCCGCCGTGCTGCTGGTCGTGCGCGAACCCCTCACGCTCACCTCGGCGCTGCTCGCCGTGCCGCTCGCCACGGTGGTGTGGCTCGGCGCGTACGCGCTGCTGGTGCTGGTGTGCGTGCGGCTGCTCGGCACCGGCCTGCGCGCGGGCAGCCACCCGGTGCACAGCCGCGTCGCCTGGCAGGCGTGGACCACCGAGCGGCTGATGAGCACCGCGCGCGTCGCGCTGTTCCCGCTGTACGCGAGCCTGTTCACGCCGGTGTGGCTGCGCCTGCTCGGCATGCGGGTGGGTCGCCGGGTCGAGGCGTCCACCGTGGTCGCGCTGCCGAGGATGACGACGATCGGCGACGGCGCGTTCCTCGCCGACGACACCATGGTCGCCACCTACGAGCTGGGCGGCGGGCGGCTGCGCATCGCCCAGGCGAGGGTCGGCAAGCGGGCGTTCCTGGGCAACTCGGGCATGACCGCGCCCGGTCGCGCGGTGCCCAACCGCGGCCTGGTCGGCGTGCTGTCGGCCACGCCGAAGCGCGCCAAGGCGGGCAGCTCCTACCTGGGCATGCCGCCGATGAAGCTGCCCCGCGCGGCCGAGGAGGGCGACCTGAGCCGCACGTTCGACCCGCCGCGCCGCCTGGTCGTGGCGCGGGCGCTGGTCGAGCTGTGCCGGGTGGTGCCGGTGATGTGCCACGTCGCCCTGGTCGTCGGCGTGCTGTTCGCGCTGCGCGAGGTGGGGCCGCTGCTCGCCGGTCCGGTGCTGCTCGCGGCCGGCGTCGTGGCGTGCGCGGTGGCGGTGGCGGCGAAGTGGCTGCTGGTGGGCCGGTTCCGGGCGCGCGAGCACCCCCTGTGGAGCGGGTTCGTCTGGCGCAACGAGCTGGCCGACACGTTCGTCGAGGTGCTGGCCGTGCCGTGGCTGGTCGGCTCGACGGGCGGGTCGCCGGTGACGGCGGTGTGGCTGCGCGCGCTGGGCGCGCGGGTCGGCCGCGGCACGTGGGTCGAGTCGTACTGGTTCCCCGAGGCCGACCTGGTGTCGCTGGGCGACGGTGCGGCGGTCAACCGGGGGTGCGTGGTGCAGACCCACCTGTTCCACGATCGGATCCTGCGCATGGACGCGGTGGCGCTCGCGGCCGGCGCGACGCTCGGCCCGCACGGGATCGTGCTGCCCGGGGCGTCGGTCGGCCCGCACACGACGGTGGGCCCGGCGTCGCTGGTGATGCGGGGCGAGCACGTCCCCGCGGGCACGCGCTGGCTGGGCAACCCGATCTCCGCCTGGCGATGAGCGGACCGTACCTGCCGGGCAACGGCGACGGCCGCTACCGGGTCGCGCACTACGACCTCGACCTGGAGTACCGGATCAGCGGTCGCCTGTCGGGGCGGGCGGTGCTGTCCGCCGTCGCCGACGCGCCGCTCAGCCCGGTGGTGCTGGACTTCGCGGGACCGGCCGTGCAGCGCGTGCTGGTGGACGGCAAGGCCGCCCGGTTCGCGCTCGGCGGCGGCAAGCTGCGCGTCCGCCCGGCCCGCCCGGTCGACGGCCCGTTCACCGTCGAGGTGCGCTACGCGGGCGCGGTGCGGCCCGTGCGCACCCGGCACTGGGGCGAACTGGGCTGGGACCAGCTCGCCGACGGCGCGCTGGTGGCCGGCCAGCCGGTGGGCGCGCCGTCCTGGTTCCCGTGCAACGACCTGGTGCGCGACAAGGCGACGTACCGGATCGCGGTGACCACCGCGTCGCCGTACACGGTGCTCGCCAACGGGGTCCTCGTCGACGGCCGGATCGGCGGCAGCACCACGCGGTGGGTCTACGAGCAGGCCGAGCCGATGGCGACCTACCTGGCGTCGGTGCAGATCGGCGTGTACGAGCGGTTCGCCCCGGCCGACGGGCAGGACGTGGCGGTGCCCGCCCGGCTGCTGCGCGCGGCCCGGCACGACTTCGCCCGCCAACCCCGGATGGTGGAGGTCTTCGAGGAGCTGTTCGGGCCGTACCCGTTCCGGCACTACCAGGTCGTGGTGACCGACGACGAGCTGGACGTGCCGGTCGAGGCGCAGGGCATGTCGGTCTTCGGGGCCAACCACGTGGACGGGCGGCGCGGGCACGAGCGGCTGGTCGCGCACGAGCTGGCGCACCAGTGGTTCGGCAACGCGGTGGGGTTGGCCGACTGGCGGGACATCTGGCTCAACGAGGGCTTCGCCTGCTACGCGGAGTGGCTGTGGTCGGAGCGCTCGGGCGGCCTGACCGCGGCGGTGCAGGCGCGGCGGGCGCACGCCCGGCTCACCCGGCTGCCGCAGGACCTGAGGATCGGCGACCCCGGCGAGGCCGGCCTGTTCGACGACCGCGTGTACCAGCGCGGGGCGCTGCTGCTCCAGGCGTTGCGCGAGCGCGTCGGCGACGTGGAGTTCTTCGCGCTGCTGCGGGACTGGACCACGACGTTCCGGCACGCCACGGCGACGACGGCGGACTTCGAGGCGGTGGCCGCCCGGCACACCGCCCTGCCGTTGGGCGCGCTGTTCGACTCCTGGCTGGGGGAGGCCCGACTGCCCGTGATTTGATCACGACGAATTGGGGTAGATGTCCGATTATGACTGGTCGAGTTGCGGTGTTCGCGCCGTCCCCGGAGTTGACGGTGACGGTGGAGGAGTTGGACGGTGCGCCGGACATCCACGTGCACGCGGGTGGTCAGGGTGTGTGGCAGTCGCGGATGATCCAGTCGCTCGGCGCGGAGGTCGTGCTGTGCGCCGCGCTCGGCGGGGAGACCGGTCACGTGCTGCGGCACCTGATCGGGGTCGAGCTCAAGGCACGCGACGTCGCCGCCCGCAACGGCGGTTACGTGCACGACCGGCGCGACGGCAGTCGCGACGAGGCGGTGCGGATGCCCGCCGACGCGCTGACCCGCCACGAGCTGGACGACCTGTACGAGATGACGTTGATGGAGTCGCTCAACGCGGGCGTCGCCGTGCTCAGCGGCCCCGCCGCCGACGACGAGCCGGTGCCCGACTCCGTCTACGAGCGCCTCGCGAAGGACTTGGGCGGCAACGGGTGCCAGGTCGTCGTGGACCTGTCGGGCGGGCGGCTCGCCGCGGCCCTCAAGGGCGGGCCCGCGGTGGTGAAGGTCAGCCACGAGGAGCTGGTGTCCGACGGGCTGGCCAAGTCCGACTCGCTGCCCGACCTGGTGGAGGGCGTCCGCGAGCTGGCGGAGTGCGGCGCCCGCGCGGTCGTCGTGTCCCGGGCCGCCGAGGAGACCCTGGCGCTGGTCGAGGAGGAGTTCTACCTCGTCGAGTCGCCCGACCTCTCCCCCGTGGACACCCGCGGCGGCGGTGACTCGATGACCGCGGGGCTGGCCGCCGGTCTCGCGCTCGGCAAGTCGCTGAAGGACGCGCTGAAGCTCGGCGCGGCGGCCGGCGCGGTCAACATCACGCGGCACGGCCTGGGCACCGGTAGCGGCGACGTGGTGCGGGAGCTGGCGGAACGGGTAACCCTCACCCCGTGGAAGCACGAGTGAGGGTACTGATCACCAACGACGACGGCATCGACTCGCCGGGGCTGGCCGCCCTCGCGCGCGGCGCGGTGGAGCACGGGTGGGAAACCGTGGTCGCCGCGCCCGCCCGCGAGTCCAGCGGCACCAGCGCCGGCTTGACCGCGGCCGAGGACGACCGGCGGATCGTGGTGGAGGAACGGCAGCTGCCCGGCCTGCCAGACGTGCCCGCCTACGCGGTCTCGGCGCACCCCGGCCTGATCGCGATGGTCGCCACGCAGGGCGCGTTCGGCGCCCCACCGGACATCGTGCTGTCGGGCGTGAACCGCGGCGCGAACGTGGGCCGGGCCGTGCTGCACTCCGGCACGGTCGGCGCGGCGCTCACCGCCTCCGTCAACGGGGTGAGCGCGATGGCGGTGTCCCTCGACGTCGGACTGGACGCGGACGTGCCGCACCACTGGGACACCGCCGTGGCGGTCGCGTCGGGCCTGTTCGACCGGCTCGCCGCGCTGCCACCGGGCTCGGTGCTCAACCTGAACGTGCCCAACGCCGCCGAGCCCGACGCCTCCTGGGCCGAGCCGAAGCGGGCCGGGCTGGCCGAGTTCGGCGCGGTGCAGAGCCGGGTCAAGGACACCGACGACGGGTCGATCGACATCGCCTCGGTGGCGGTGGAGGGCGAACTGCCGCCGGGCAGCGACGCCGCCGTCCTCTCCGGCGGGCACCCGACGGTGACCGCGCTGCGCTCGGTGAGCGAGGACGCCGACCTGGATTTCTGACCGGCGCGTTCGGGTCCTAGTCGTCGTCGAGCCGCTCCGGGGTGGTCTCGGCCTGTTCGCGGTCGCCGCGGGCCAGGGCGTCCTCGGCTCCGGAGACCAGGTCCGGACCACCCCACTGCCGGCCCTCGGACTGGCCCAATCGGTGCTTCGCCATCGTGTGCACTCCCCTCGATCCGAGAGGGAGTACCCCGTTCGGAGGAATTCACACCACGAATGGCCCATGCCCTGCTCCGCCGGAGCAGGGCATGGCGTCGGATCGTGATCAGGCGGACGGGACGCTCCACACGGTCACCCGGTGGGCAGCCGCAGGCCGTCGTAGAACGCCGCGCGCACGGTGATCTCCCGCTCCCGCCCGGGCCGCAGCACCAGCGGGCGGTCCCAGGCCAGGGCCGAACCGATCCCCTGGTAGCGGGCGACCCGGACGAACCACGGGTCGGCCGGCCCGGACAGCACGGCCGTCCAGGGCCGCACGGGGTCCGCGACCACGACCGCGAGCCACGGCGCGGCGCGGCCGTTGACCTCCTCCTCCCCCTCGCCGTCCGGGCTGAACACCCGCACGGCGAGGGGGTCGAGGTCGGGCAGCCGCCAGAACCAGCCGCCGTGGCCCGCGCCCGCGCGCCCCTTGCCGCCGGGGCCGTGCAGGACCACCTCGGTCCGCGCGGACAGCACGCTGCTCCACTCCAGCTCCCACCCGCCGTCGACGATGCGGCGGCGCAGGCGGCGGCGTTCGCGCAGCAGCACCTCCCCCGCCGAGTCGCACCACACCAGCTCGCCCGGACCGACCTCGCCCACCACGCCCAGCTCACCCGGCACGTACCCCTCACCGGGCGCGTGGTCGCGGCCTCCCCACAGGTCGACCCCGTTCACGTCGGGCAGGGCGAGCCCGATGCCCCGGTGCCACGGGTGGTCCGCGGGGTGCTCCCCGGTGACCACCACGCCGCCGAGCGTGCGCACCGGGTGCAGCGCGGGTCGCGGCACGACCAGCGGCAGCGACCGGGCGTCCCAGCCGTACCGGGCGGCAGCGCCCAGCGGTGACCACGGCACCTCCAGCTCGGCGAAGGTGCTCAGCCGCTCGACCGCCCTGGCCACCGCGTCGTCGACGCCGTCGACGTCCACCCGCCTGCCGTTGCGGCGCAGCCAGCGCGGGTCGATCGGCGCGGGGTCGGGCGCGGTCCGCACGGCCTCCAGCACGCGGGTGAACGCGCCGGTGGCGGACAGCGGCGCGTTCAGCGGCACGGCCGGGTCGTCGAGGTGGTCGAGCAGGTTGCGCAGCGGCGTGTCGTGCCCGTGCCGCTCCTCGACCCCGTCGACCACCAGCCGGTGCTCGGTGTAGTGCAGCTCGGCGCGCACCGCCTCGCCGTGCACGACGAGGACGGGGTCGCCCGGCACCTCCGCGCACAGCGTGACCGCGACCACGACGACCGTGCCGCGACGGGTGCGCAGCCGCAGGCACGAGGTGTCGTCGGCCTCGATGGGACGGGCGCGCAGCAGTTCCAGCTCGACGTCCTCGACGTCGTCCACGCCGGTGCTGCCGTCCAGCGCGAGGGCGGTGGCCACGGCGTGCGCGAACGGGTTGGTCAGCGCGCCGTCCACGACGGGCCTGCCGTCGAGCGTGCGGCGGCCCGCCCAGGGCGCGCGGGCGTAGTAGGCGTCGTCGCGGGACCAGGTGCCGCGCACCCCGATGCCCCGGACGGCGCCCAGCTCCCCGGAGCGCACCAGGCCGCGCAGCCGCCGCAGGGCGTGCGACCCGAGGCTCTGGAACCCGACCTGCACCACCCGGCCGCGCGACCGCCCGACCAGCTCGTGCCAGTCGGCGAGGGTGGGGGTGGGCGGTTTCTCCAGCAGCAGGTGCAGCCCGGCGTCGAGCACGGCGTGCGCCAGCGGCACGTGCGTGTGGATGGGAGTGGACACGACGCCGATGTCCGCGCCCGCCAGCAGCGGGCCGAGGTCCGGGCCCACCGGTCGGTCGCCGATGAGCCGCCGCGCCTCGGCGTCGAGCGGCCCGGTCTCGCACACCCCGGCCAGCTCCACCCGTCCGGCGGCCTCCAGGGCGACGATCTCGCGCAGGTGGAGCCGCCCGTGGCCGGAGGCGCCGACGAGCACCACGCGGGGCGTCACCGGCGCTCCACGGCGACCGCGGCGAACACCAGGAGACCGGGCACGACGATCGCGAACGCGGGCGCCTGGCCCACCACCAGCACCGCCACCGCCACCGCGCCGACCAGGTAGGCGTAACCGCCCGGGTCCCGCGGCGGCGACGCGAGCAGGACCGCCCACCGGTCGCCGGGGCGCCACCGCGCGGCCGTGCGCAGCAGCACGAGCACGACCGCGGCGAGCACCAGCCCGATCACCGGGCCCAGCACGGTCGCCCCGGGCAGCCCGCCCGCCAGCGCCAGCAGGTCCAGCGCGCCCACCACCAGCACGGCGAGCGGCACGAGGACCGCCGCCGGGTCGCGCAGCGCCCGGCCCAGCAGCAGCGCGAACCGCCGCGCGGTCGGCGTCCGCCCCTCGTCGACCAGCTCCCGCAGCAGCACCGCGCCGGCCGCCAGCGCGGGCACGGCGGTCAGCACCGGCAGCGCCGCGGCGCACACCAGCACCCCGACCAGCAGCACCTCGGCGAGCAGCGCCACCCGGCGCACCCCGGCGCTCACCCCTTCAGGCCCGAGGTCGCCACGCCGTCCACCAGGAACCGCTGGAAGGCCAGGAAGAACAGCCCGATGGGCAGCAGCGCGAGCACCGACATGGCGAACATCGGCCCGAACGCGGACTGCGTGGCCTGGTCGACGAACAGCTGGAGCGCCAGCGGCAGGGTGAACTTCTCCGCGTCGTTGAGGTAGATCAGCTGCGAGAAGAAGTCGTTCCACGTCCAGATGAACGTGAAGATCGCCGTGGTGATCAGCGCGGGCCGCAGCAGCGGCAGCACGACGTGCCGGAACACGCCGACCGGTCCGCAGCCGTCGAGCGTGGCGGCCTCGTCCAGCTCGCGCGGCAGGGTGCGGATGAACTGCACCATCAGGAAGATGAAGAACGCGTCCGTGGCCAGGAACTTCGGCAGGACCAGCGGCCAGAACGTGTTCACCGCGCCCATCTGCTGGAAGATCACGTACTGCGGGATGAGCACCACGTGCTGCGGCAGCATGATGGTGATCATCATGAAGCCGAACATCGGTCCGCGGCCCCGGAAGTGCAGCCGCCCGAACGCGTACGCGGCCAGCGAGCACGAGACCACGTTGCCGACGACCGCGCCGGCGGAGATGAGCAGCGAGTTCCGGAAGTAGTGCAGCACGCCGAACTCGCCGACGCCGTCGAAGACCTGCGCGTAGTTGTCGCCGGTCGGCTCGGTCGGCAGCAGCGCGAGCGTGGACAGCACCTCCGTGGCGGGCTTGAACGAGGTGGAGACCAGCCAGACCACCGGGTAGAGCAGCACCAGCAGCGCGCCCGCCACGAGCGCGTGCCACACGACCCGCTTCGAGAGCGTCACCTGTTCTCCCCCGCGTAGAACACCCAGCGCCGGGCGCTGCGGAACACCAGCGCGGTGAGCACCGCGACCACCGCGAGCAGCACCCAGGCCATGGCCGAGGCGTAGCCCATCCGGAAGTCGGTGAAGCCGCGCTGGTAGAGGTACAGCGGGTAGAGCAGGGTCGAGTCGCTCGGCCCGCCGCGCCCGCTGCTGACCACGAAGGCGCCCGTGAACGCCTGGAACGCGTGGATGGTCTCCAGCACCAGGTTGAACAGGATCACCGGCGACAGCATGGGCAGCGTGACGGACAGGAAGCGCCGCCCCGGACCCGCGCCGTCGATCGCCGCCGCCTCGTACAGCTCCTTAGGCACCTGCTTCAGGCCCGCCAGGAAGATCACCATCGGCGCGCCGAACTGCCACGCGGCCAGCGCGACCAGGGTGAGCAGCGCGTACTGCGGCTGGTCGACCCAGCCGCCGGTGTCGATGCCGACGGCCGCGAGCCCCTCGTCCACGGTGCCGCCGGTGGAGAACAGCGCCCGCCACGCCAGGGCCACGCTGACGCTCGCGCCGAGCAGCGACGGCGCGTAGAACGCCGACCGGTAGAGCCCCGCGCCCCGGCGCGGCCGGTTGAGCAACAGGGCCACCGCGAGCGCGAGGCCGAGCTTGAGCGGCACCGAGATCAGCACGTACTTCGTGGTCACCCACGCGGCGTGCCAGAACCGCTCGTCGCCGCCGAACATGGTCGCGTAGTTGTCGACGCCGATCCAGTTCGGCGCGGAGAACAGGTCGTAGTCGGTGAACGACAGGTACAGCGACGCGACCATCGGGCCGATGGTCAGCAGCGCGGCGCCGGCGATCCACGGCGACAGGAACAGGTAGGCCACGCCCTGCCCGCGCCGCCGGCGACCCGGCGCGGCCGTCGGAGGCGGGATGTCCCGGAGTGGCGGGCCGGTCACGCCCGACGTGTCGGCCGTGCCGGTGGTGCCGGTGAACGCGGACCGGGTCATCGGTCAGGACCCCAGGGACTGCTCGGCGTCCTGGACGACGCGCTTCGCGGCGTCGGCGACGGACACCCGGTTGAAGATCACGTCGTCGTAGGTGCGCTGGAAGTCGCGCTTGACCGCGGAGGACCCGGTGGGCCAGGCGCCGAACGCCGGGCCGATCCTGTCCTGCTGCGCCACCTCGTAGTCGCACACGGCCTTGCTGCCCCCGGTGGCGCCGGCGCAGACCCGCGCGCGGACCTCCTCGTTCGGCGGCACGCCGCGCGAGGCGCCCAGCAGTTCCCCCGCCTCGGGGTCGTTGAGCAGGAAGTCGAGCAGCTTCACCGCGGCGTCCTTGTTCTTCGAGCGCTGCGCGACGCCGAACGACACGGGCGGCAGGGCGGCCATGCCGCTCTCCTCGGCGTCGCTGGGCAGCGGGGCGAGCGCGAGGTCCGGGCCGAACGCGCCGAAGTAGCCGGTGACGCTGGAGTCGTAGCCGATCTCGGAGGCGGTCTGCTTGGTGACGATGCCGGAGTTCTGCACCGAGCCGTCCATCTTGGTGGTGACCTCGGCGGCCGAGACGCCCTTGCCGGCCCGCATCGTGCCGATCAGCTCCCAGTACTCCGCCAGGTCGTCGGCGGTGAAGCCGAGTTCGCCGTCGGGGGTGTAGAGCGACTTGTCGTGCTGGTGCAGCCACACCTCGAACCAGTCGATGGCCCAGCCGAAGTCGGTGGTGCCCGCCACCGCGCCGGCCGCGCCGATCCTGTTCATCGCCTCGGTGAACTGCGACCACGTCCACGTCTCGCCCGGCGCGCTCGGGGCGGTGACGCCCGCGGCCTGGAACTGCGAGGGCACGTAGATCAGCATCTGCGTGGTGGCTCCCGCGGCGACGGCGTGCTGCCTGCCGTCGACCTTGCCGCCCTCCAGCAGGTTGGCCGGGATCTTGTCGACCTTCAGCGCGCCGCCGAGGTACGGGCCGAGGTCGGCCAGCACGTTGCGGCCCGCGTACTCGCCGATCGTGGCCCGGTCGAGCTGGAGCAGGTCCGGACCGGCGCCCCCGGCGACCTGGGTGGAGAGCTTCTGGAAGTACGCGTCGTAGCCGCTGTACTCGGTCTCGACCTCGATGCCCGGGTTCTTCGCGCGGAACGCGTCGACCGCCGCCTCGGTGACCTTGGCGCGGTCCTCGTTGCCCCACCAGACGAACCGCAGGGTCACCGGGCCGTCGCCGGAGTCACCGCCGCCACACCCGGACAGCACGGCGACCAGCGACACCAGCGACACCAGCAGGCCTGCCGGACCACGGCGAGACACTCGTCCCATCACCCTCACCCTTCGGTTTGAATCGGTTCAAACAACCTAGGTGAGCCACGTCACGGCGTCAAGGATAGCGCTTTCCTGCCCAAGTGAACGGAGGATTTCCCTTGCTATTCCGGTTGAAACGGTTCATCGTGTGGCGTCGTCACGCACCTCGCGCACTGTCGCGCCCCTGGAGGCCGCCGATGACCCGCGTCCGACCCCTGCTCGCCACCCTCGCCGCCCTGGCGCTCGTCCTGCCCGCTCCCCCGGTCTCGGCCGCGGAGCCGGGCGGCTCCCGGCCGGCGGGTCCCCGGCTGGAACGCCTCGACCGCGGCCTGGTGGCCGCCCGCACCGACCACGGCGTGTTCCTCAGCTGGCGACTGCTGCGCCACGAGGCCACCGGGCACACCGCCACCGGCCTGGCCGGCCCGGCGTTCGCCGTGTACCGCGACGGCCGCCGGGTCGCCACCGTCACCGACAGCACGAACCACCTGGACCCGGTGGTGGGTGCGGAGTACCGCGTGGCGCCGGTGGTGCGGGGTCGCGAAGGCGCGCGCAGCGAACCGGTCACGCCGTGGGCGGGCGCCTCGCGCGACCTGCCGCTGCGCAAGCCCGCGGACGGCGTCACGCCGACCGGCGAGGCGTACACGTACTCGGCCAACGACGCGAGCGTCGGCGACGTGGACGGCGACGGCTCGTACGAGTACGTGGTCAAGTGGGACCCGTCCAACTCGAAGGACGTCTCGCAGGTCGGCTACACCGGCCCCACCTACATCGACACCTACCGGTTCGACGGGACCCTGCTGCACCGCGTGGACCTGGGCGTGAACATCCGCTCGGGCGCGCACTACACGCAGTTCCCGGTCTACGACTTCGACGGCGACGGCCGCGCGGAGATGATGCTCAAGACGGCGCCGGGCACGAAGGTCACCCGATACGACCGGCGCGGGAACCCGGTGTCGCAGCGGTACGTGACGATGCCCCGCGAGGACGTGCGGGCGGGCCACTCGCACCGCGACGACCACCGGCTCAGCGCGGCGGGCTACTACGAGCACCTGGTGGAGGTATTCCGGGGTTGGCACGCGCACCCGGAGGTGGTGGCCGGTCGCTGGCCCGCGACGCTGGAGCGGGCGTTCGGCCTCGAACCCCGCTACGCCTACCCGCTGTCGGACACCGACGCCCGCGCGCTGGTCGACCACTTCGTGGACGTGTACGCGCCGGGCCGCAGCACGCGCAACAACCTGCGGGCGTTCGCCGGGTTCGTGCTCGACGGCCCCGAGTACCTGACCGTGCTGGACGGCGCGACCGGCCGCGAGCTGCGGACCGTGCGCTACGAGCCGGGGCGGCACGACGACGGGCTCATGTGGGGCGACTACGCGATGCCGCGCATCGAGCCGGGCAACCGCGTCGACCGGTTCCTCGCCGGCGTCGCCTACCTCGACGGCGTGCACCCGTCGGCGGTGTTCGCGCGCGGCTACTACACGCGCTCCACCCTGGTCGCCTACCGGTGGGACGGCCGCGAGCTGCGGCGGGACTGGTTCGTCGACAGCGGGTGGACGCCGATGTCCAACCCGTTCGACGACTCCCCCCACGGCCGCGACGGCACCTCGCCCGAGTACGGCTCGCTGACCACGCAGGGCGCGCACTCGCTGAGCGCGGCGGACGTGGACGGCGACGGGAAGCAGGAGGTCGTCTACGGCGCGGCGACGATCGACCACGACGGGTCGCTGCTCTACAGCTCGGAGGCAGAGCTTCCGCCGGGCAGCGCGAACCCCGGCGCGGTGGAGCGGCTGGGCCACGGCGACGCTCTGCACGTGACCGACGTCGACCCGGCCCGACCGGGCGTGGAGATCTACATGGTGCACGAGGGCGGCCGGTACGCGCCCTACGGCTACTCGCTGCGCGACGCCGCGACCGGGCGGGTGCTCTACGGCGCGTACACCGGGGTCGACACCGGGCGGGGCATGGTCGGCGACGTGCTGCCCGACGAGCCGGGCTTGGAGACGTGGGCGTCCGTGCCCGGCGGGTCGGGCGCGGTGGGCCTGTGGTCGGCGGACGGCAGGCCGCTGTCGGCCGCCATCCCGGGGACGAACCAGAGCATCCGGTGGGCCGCGGACCTGACCACGCAGGTCGTCGCGGGGGCGGGCGAGGTGACGCCGACGGTGGAGGACTGGCGGCGCGGCACGCTGCTGACCGCCGGGGGCACGCGCACCAACAACGGCACCAAGGGCAACCCGTCGCTGGTGGCCGACGTGTTCGGCGACTGGCGGGAGGAGTTGCTGGTCCGCACGGCGGACAGCAGCGCGCTGCGCGTGCACCTGAGCACGGAGGTCACGCCGCACAAGCTGTACACGCTGATGCACGACCCGCAGTACCGGGTGGACGTGGCGCGGCAGCAGACGACGTACAACCAGCCCGCGTACCCGTCGTTCCACCTGGGCGCGGGCACCGAGTGGGCGAGGGTGCCGCGTTAGCCCGAAGTGCCCGTCCGCGTCCGCCCGGTTCGCGGCCCGACCGCTGCCAGACTCGCCTCCAGGGTGAATTCCTCACTGGGAGAAGGACTTCTTCGTGTTGAAACGACAAGCGGGGCGGCTGCTGGCCGCGGTCGTGCTCGGCGCGGCGCTGGTGTCGCCGCCGGCCGGCCAGGCGGGCGCGACGGGCGCGGTGGCCTGCACGTGGCAGAAGACGCTGTGGGACCTGCCGGAGGGCGCCGACGCCGGCGAGATCACGGGCTACGACGGCGGCCGGTACGCGGTGGGCAACACCGGGCTCGACTCCTTCTGGGGCGACGGGCTCGTCGACCCCAGGGCGACGCTGTGGGACAACGGCAAGGTGGTGGTGCGGGGCGCCGGCCAGGTCCCCTACTTCAGCGACGTCAACGCGTCCGGGCTGGTGGTCGGCAGCATGTACCTCGACCAGCGGTTCCACGCCGTCACCGTCGCCCACGACGGCACCATGACCGACCTGCCGGCCGACCCGGCGTGGACCAGCTCGTCGGCCTCGCACGTCAACAACCGGGGCGACGTCCTCGGGTGGAGCAGCGTCGGCACGGCGAAGAGCAGGATGGTGGTGTGGCCGGCGAACGCGCCGGGCACCTACCGCGAGGTGACCATGCCGGACGCCCACGGCGTCTCCCTCGTCGACATCGACGACCAGGGGCGCGTCCTCGTCGGCATCGTCACGGGCAGCGACCACGTGGTCACCCCGGCCGGCCGGTGGATACCGCTCGCCGTACCGGGCACCGGCGACTCGAGCAGCGTCCGCGACATCCGCGACGGCCGCGTCGTCGGCAGGCTCGACATCGCCCCGAACCACAGCGGCGCCGTGGCCGAGTGGGACGTGAGGGGCTCGGTCGTCCGCACCATCGGCAGGCCCGCCGTCGAGGGGATCTCCCTCGGCGGCAACGGCACGATCGCCGGCTACGGCTTCGTGGGATCGTCGCAGCGCGTGATGCTCTGGCGCGATGGGGTGCTCGTGGCCCAGCCCATCGCCGCGCGCTTCGCGCTGACCGGGCTGAGCGACGACGAGCGCACGATCGTCGGCGTCGAGGCGGACCGGCCCGCGCACTACCGCTGCTCCTGACCCGGCCCGTAGGGTCGGGCGGTGATCACCATCGCCGTCGCCCAGCCGCGCTGCGCGCCCCGCGACGTCGCCGTCAACGCGGTGGCGCACGCCGAGGCGGTCCGCGCGGCTTCGGCGAGGGTGGTGGTGTTCCCGGAGCTGTCGTTGACCGGGTACCACTTCGACGCGCCGGTGGTGTCGCCCGACGCGCTGGGGCCGTTGGTGGCGGCGTGCGCGGACACCGGGGCGGTGGCGTTCGCGGGCGCGCCGGTCGCGGGGCCGTCGGGGTCGGGTCGGTCCATCGGCGTGCTGGAGGTGACCGGCGCGGGCGGGCGGGTGGCGTACCGCAAGATGTGGCTGGGCGGGGAGGAGCCGGCGCACTTCGTGCCCGGCGACGCGCCCGCCGCGGTGGAGGTCGACGGCGTCCGGATCGGGCTGGCCGTGTGCAAGGACACCGGTGTGCCGGAGCACGCGGCCGCCGTGGCGGCGCTGGGCGTGGACGTGTACGCGGCGGGCGTGGCGGAGCACGAGTCGGACCTCGACGTGCTGCGCTCGCGGGCGCGGCGGATCGCCGTGCGGCACGGGGTGTGGGTGGCGGTGGCGAGCTTCGCCGGGTCGACCGGCGAGGGCTTCGCGCGGGCGGCGGGCCGTTCCGCCGTGTGGGACCCGCGCGGCGCGCTGGTCCGCTCCGCCGGTGTCGAGGTGGACGCCGTGGCGCGGGCGGGGGTCGTGCCACGTCCTGCCGGGGCGTGACGCCCGCCCTAGGGTGGGTCGGGTGGACGTTGCGGTGGTGACCGGGGCGGCGCGCGGGTTCGGGTTCGAGATCGCGCGGCGGTTGCGGGGGCGCGGGTACGAGGTGGTGCTGGCCGACGTGGACGAGGCCGTGGTCGGTGTCGCGGCGGCGATCGGCGGGCACGGGGTGGTGGCGGACGTGCGCGACCCGGCGGCGCACCGGGCGGTGGCCGGGGTGGCCGCCGGCGTCGGGCGGCTGTCGCTGTGGGTCAACAACGCCGGGGTGCTGGTCACCGGGGACGCGTGGGAGCACGGTGACGAGGCCGTGCGTCGGCTCGTCGAGGTGAACCTGCTCGGGGTGGTGCACGGCAGCCTGACCGCGGTGGGGGCGATGCGGGCCGGTGGCGGCACGGTGCTGAACGTCGCGTCGACGTCGGCGTACGGGCCGGTGCCGGGGTTGGCGCTGTACGCGGCGACGAAGGCCGGGGTGCTGAGCTTCGGGGTGGGGTTGCAGGGCGACCTGCGGCGCGCCGGGGTGCCGGTCAGGGTGTTGACGTGCTGCCCGGACGTGGCCGACACGGGGATGGTGCGCGAGGTCCGGTCGGACCCCGGTTCGGCGATCCTGTTCGCGAACGCGTCGCTGCTGTCGGCGTCGCGGGTGGCGGACGCGGCGGTGTCGATGCTGGACGGGCGGCGGCTGGTGCGGGCGGTGCCCGCCTACCGGGCGGGCATGGCGCGGGCGGGCGCGGTGCTGCCGTCGGTGGGGTTGCGGGTGCTGGCGCTGATGCGCGAGTGGGGCGAGCGCAGGCGGTGAACCCCCGCCGACCCCCGTCCGGGAGGGTCGGCGGAGGTGGGGTCAGCGGTCCACCCGCGCGCGGCTCTCGGCGAACAGCTCCCCGATCCGCTCCAGCGGCACGTCGCCGTCGGCCAGCTCCACCGCGACGCGCTCGAAGGCCAGCAGGAACCCGCCGATCTCCTCGCGCGGCAGCACGGCCGTGTCCGCCATGAGCCCCAGCCGCATCCGCTCCGGCGTGCCGCGCACGTCGAAGTACAGCACCATGTGCTCGGCCTCGGAGGTCGCGGGCCAGGTCAGCTCGGACGCGGCGGGGTCGGGTTCGGCGGTGGCGCGGGCTCGGGGCAGCGTGGACCACATGTCGTTGAACTGGGTGCCGGGTTCGAGCGCCCCGCCCCGGGCGCGGACGACCTCGGCCGCCGCCCGGCTGTCGTAGCGGGCGTGGGCCCGGGCGTCGGCCATGGTGCGCCCGGCCCGTGCCAGCAGCTCGGCGAAGGAGTCCGCGCGCAGGTCGGTCACCGTGTGCACGACCTGGTTGAGGGTGGTGACGCTGCCCATCAGCCCGGGTGTGGCGCGGTTGCCCTGCATGACGTCCAGGCGGTGCAGCGGTCCGGGGCACACGCAGCGGACCAGGGCGGTGGTGATCGCCAGCATGAGCACCGAGGTGGTGGTGCGGCAGCGGCGGGCGGCCTTGCGCACCACCACGGGCAGGACGTCGGACTCCAGGTCGGCGCCCACGTGCCGGGGTGACGCGGGTTCGGCGCGCGCGGGGGTGGCGGGCGGCATCCGCTCCAGCGCGGTCCGCAGGTGCCGCAGCGCGTCCGCGGCGAGCATCTGGCCGTCGGGTGAGCGCTCGGCCAGCGCGATGTCCACGGGTTGCAGCGCGGGGCGCGGCGGTGGCGGCGGCACGCCGTCCACGCGGGCCTGGAGCAGGGCGGTCAGCTCGGCGGCCAGCAGCTCGGTGGCGGTGTGGTCGGCGGCCAGGTGCGAGAAGACCAGCACGACGAGCACCGGGATGCCCTCGTGCAGCGCGACGGACAGCCTGACGGGCAGTTCGGCGGAGTGGTCGAACGCGGTGGCGGTGTCGCGCTGCCAGCAGGTGGCCACGACGTCGCCGAACTGCACCGGGTCGTCGGCGGGCCGGTCGTGCACCCGCACCGGCAGGGTCCCCGAGGCCAGCACCTCCTGGGTGACCTCGCCGCCGGGCCCGAGGTGGAAGCGCGTGCGCAGCGACTCGTGCCGCAGCACGAGTTCGCCGAGCACGTCGAGCACGTCGCCGACCTCCAGCAGCAGCGGCACGGGCAGCCACTTGGTGAGGAAGAAGAACGGCTTGAGCTCGGGCAGCCACCCGTGGATGCCGTCCCAGGTGCCCTGCTGGCCCCACGTCGCCGGGCCGGTGCGCGCCCGGCCGCCGTGGAACTCGACCTGCGCGGCGCTCTCGGTGATCACGACGGCACCACCTCGGGGGTCCGGTCGAACAGGACGCGGCGCAGGCACAGCACCGTGTAGGTCAGGCCGGCGGTCCAGCCCGCGACCACCGCCCACATCACCGCCTCGATGCCGAACACGCCGTTGAGCAGGTAGGCGAACGGGATCTGCACGACGACGAACGCGATGACGGTGCAGATCAGCGGCGCGGTGGTGCGGCGCGAGCCGTTGAGGTGCCCGTGCAGCACCACCATGACCGTGTAGAGGGCGAAGAACGGGAAGATGATCAGCAGGTAGCGCTCGGTCAGGTCGCGGGTGGCCGGGTCGTCGGTGAACACGGCGGCGATGGGGCCGCGGGCGAGCAGCACGAGCGCGGACACCACCGCGGTGAGGGCGACGGTCAGGCCGAGGGTCTGGAGGAGCCCCTGCCGCGCCCGCGCCCGGTCGTGCGCGCCGAGGTTCTGCGCGGTGAACGCGGTGACGGCGCCGGAGAAGTCCAGGAACAGCATCGCGGTGAACTGCTCGATCCGCGACACGACGGTGAACGCCGCGAGCACGACCGGCCCGAACGCCTGGATGATCCAGACCAGCACCATGATCCCCACGGCGAGGATGATGTGCTGGCTGGCCAGCGGGAACCCGAGCCGCACGGCGTCGCGCAGCTCGCGCGCCACGGCGGGTCGCTCCCCCGCGCGCGGCACCGGGTGGACGCGGCGGGCGTGCAGCAGGCCGACGACGAGCGCGGCGGTGGCGGCGATCGCCGTGGCCAGCGCCGCGCCGCCGACGCCCATCCCGAACACGGCGACGAACAGCAGCACGAGCACGGCGTTGGCGATGCTGCCGAAGCCCGCCACCCACATCGCGGCCCGCGAGTCGCCCAACCCGCGCAGGTAGGCGCTGACCGCGGCGGAGCCGAACAGGCCGGGGAAGCCGAGCGAGAGCACGCCGATGAACTCCGCGCACGCGTCGGCGAGCGTGCCGTGGATGCCCATGAGCGCCAGCACGGGCCGGGCGAGCGCGGTGGCCAGCACGATGCAGCCGACCGACCACACGGCGGTGAGCAGGGCGAGCGAGAGGACGACGCCGCGCCGCTCGCCGTCCTGCCGCGCGCCGCGCAGGTGCGCGAGGCGGATGGTGAACGCCGTGCCCAGGCCGATGAACATGGCGTTGAGCAGGTAGAACAGCGGCCCGCTCGCGCCGACGGCGGCCAGTCCCTCCACGCCGACGTAGTGGCCGACGACGATGCTGTCGACCAGCACGTAGCCCTGCTGGAGCAGGTTGGCCGCGGTGAGGGGCAGGGCGAAGCCGACGACCCGGCGCAGCGGCGGTCCGGTGGTCAGGTCGCTCATCAGGCGACTTCCGTGGCGGCGAAGTCGGCGAGGTCCTCCACGTGGTAGGCGATCTCGGCGATGGTGCGGTCGGCGAGCAGGTCGGCCACGTCGTAGCCCACGCCGTGGCACACCGCGATCGTGTTGGCGACCGTGGCGGCCATGATGGAGTCGCCGCCGAGGTCGAAGAAGTCGGCCTCCACGTCGAGGGTCTCGTAGCCGAACGCCAGCGCGAGGCACTGCGCGACGGTGCGCTCGACGTCGCTGTAGTCGCCGCCGGGGCGGCCCTCCAGCTCGACGGACACGGCGGCGACGGTGGCGCGGGTCTTCTCCGACGCCTTGAGCAGCCGCGCCTCCAGCGCCTGCATCTCCTTCTCCACCTTGGCCTCGATGTCGGGGGACAGCGCGACGTCGTAGGAGCGCAGCAGGTGGATCAGCTCGCCGCGGTAGTTCAGCTCGCCCGCGAACAGCCGGGCGCGGGTGGAGCGCAGGCCGGCGTCGAGGACGGACAGGCCGACCTTCGTGGGCAGCGCCTTGAACATGGTGTCGCCGTTGGTGCCGAAGTCGACGGCCATGCCGATCTCCTTCCAGGCGACCCAGTCCAGCGCGATGACGTGCGTCGGCCCGCCGGCGCGGTGCCGGGCGAGGTTGTCGAGGTAGTAGTTCGCGGCGGCGTAGTCGGCCTGGCCGGGTGCGGGGAAGACGGAGGCGACCGAGGAGAAGTGGGCGATGAAGTCGGGCCGGTCGTCGGCGGTCAGCTCGTCGAGCACGAACGCGGCGTGCAGCTTGGCCCGCACGACCCGGTCGAAGTCCTCGGTCCGCCGGAACATCACCGTGCTGCCGCCGGGCAGGCCGGCGGCGTGCACGATGCCGTCGATCCGGCCGTGGTCGCGGCGCAGCGCGGTGACGGCCGCGGCGAGCGAGCCGGGGTCGCCCGCGTCGGCGGCGAGGACGACGACGGTGGCGCCGAGGGCCTCCAGTTCGCGCACCGCCTCGACCCGCTTGGCGGCGTTGGAGCCGGTGGGCACGGCGGTGGGGTCGTCCCACCGCTCGCGCGGCGGCACGCCGGAGCGGCTGAGCAGGGCGAGCGTCACGCCGGGGCGCGCGGTGGCGAAGTCCTTGGCGACGGCGAGGCCGAGCGCGCCCGTGCCGCCGGTGATGAGGTAGGTGCCGTCCGGCTTGAGGTAGTCGCGGGCCTCCCGCCCGGTCACCTCGGGGACCTCGACGAACACCTCGCGCAGCCGCTTGTCGCCGCGCAGCAGGAACACGCCGTGCTGGTCGGCCAGGACCTCGGCGCGCAGCGCGGCGGGCGGCACGGCCGGGTCCACGTCGACGTGCTTGACCTTGATGTAGGGGTACTCGCGGCCGACGACCTTGCCGAAGCCGACCAGCGCGGCGTTCTCCACCACGGCCGGGTCGCCGTCGGCGGCGCACACGGCGCCCTTGGTGAGCACCGCGAGGTCGACCTTGACGCCCGCCGCCATCAGCGCCTTGGTCAGCAGGAACAGGCTGCCGAGGTTCTTCGCGGTGCGCCGATCGACCTCGGCGACGTCGGTGGCGGGCGCGTCCTCGAAGGCCAGGGCGTGCACGAGGTGGGTGACGCCGTCGCCGACGAGGCGCGCGACGTGCTCGTGGGCGGCGGGGTCGGTCGGGTCGAACGGCGTGCCCGGTTCGACGTCCTCGCCGAGGCGCAGGTAGCGCACGTCGCCGAGTCGCGCGGCGGTGAGCACGGCCTCGGCGTCGGTGTCCGGGTCCACCAGGGCCAGCACGGTGGTGGCGCGCCCGGTCGGCTCGGCCGGCGTGGTCTCCTGGAACTCGACGTCGTGCGTGACGGGGTGGCGCTCGTCGGTGGTGGAGATGTTCATCGTCTCGCGCCAGTCGTCCGGGAACTGCACCCAGGCGAGCGTCTCGTCGAAGGCGTAGGACGGCAGTCGCACGATCCGGGGCCGCCGGTCGCCCGCGAGGGAGCGCCAGTCGACCCGGCCGCCCCGCAGGAACGCCCGGCCCTGGTCCCCCAGCGGGCCGTCGGGCAGCGGCGCGGGGCGTTCGGCGAGCAGTTCGACGAGCTTGTGCCGCAGGTCGGCGGCATCGGTGGTGGTGACGGCGACGCGGTGGCGGTGGCTGCCGCGCGAGACCTGCGCGGTGTGGCAGACGTCGGCGATGTCGACGCCGGTCAGGCCGCCGGCGTCGATGAACCGGACGTAGCGCTCGACGAGGCGGACCAGGGACTTGACGGTGGCGGCGCTGAGGGTGAACAGGTGTTCGCCGGTGGAGGCGGGCCGGTCGTCGACGGGCGTGAACTCCTCCACGACGACGTGCGCGTTGGCGCCGCCCAGGCCGAAGGCGCTCACGCCGGCGCGGCGCGGCCCGTCGGGTTCCCACGGCGTCAGCGCGGTCGGCACGTACAGCGGGCCGGAGGCGAAGTCGAGCTTCGGGTTGGGGTTGGCGTAGTTGGCCTGCGGCGGGATGGCCTTGTTGCGCAGCACGGCGATGGCCTTGATCAGGCCGATCACGCCGGAGCCCTCGAACAGGTGGCCGACGTTGGCCTTGACCGTGCCGACGGCGCAGAAGCCGCGGTCGGCGGTGTGCTTGGCGAACGCCCGCTTCATGCCCTCGTGCTCGACGGGGTCGCCGACGCGGGTGGCGGTGCCGTGCGCCTCGAAGTAGCCGATGGTGCGCGGGTCGACGCCCGCGTTGTCCCAGGCGGCCAGCAGCAGGTCGGCCTGCGAGTCGGAGTCGGGGTTGGTGATGCCCTCGGTGTTGCCGTCGTGGTTGACCGCGCTGCCCTTGACGACCGCGTACACCTGGTCGCCGTCGGCCAGCGCCTTGTCCAGGCGCTTGAGCACGACGGCGCCGGAGCCCTCGCCGAAGCCGGTGCCGTCGGCGGCCTCGTCGAAGGTGCGGGTGACGCCGTCGGAGGACTCGATGCCGATGTTGGAGTGCCGGTGCTTGACCGGGGCGAACACGATTCGCGCGCCGCCGACGACGGCCATGTCGCAGTCGCCGACCAGCAGCGCGTTCTTGGCCTGGTGGACGGCGACGAGGGTGGCCGAGCAGGCGGTGTCGACGACCATGCTGGGGCCGCGCAGGTCCAGGTGGTGCGACAGCCGGTTGGCCAGCATCACCGGGATGTTGCCGGTGATGGCCTGCTGCCCGACGGACGGGTCGACGCGGCTGATGTAGTCGAGGTAGGTGGAGCCGGGGTTGACCGCGAAGCCGACGAACACGCCCGTGCGGCTGCCGCGCAGCCGGTCGAGCGAGTAGCCCGCGTCCTCGAACGCGAGGTACATGGCGCGCAGCACCATGCGGTGGTGCGGGTCGGTGAGCGTGGCCTGACGGGGGTTCATGCCGAACGCGGCGTGGTCGAAGTGGTCGACGACGTCGAGGAAGTAGCCGTTGTGGTAGTCGATGTCCGGCTCGTCGAGCGGGTCGATGCTGGTGGCGCGCTGGTAGCGGATGTACTCGGCGAGCTTCTCCGCGCGGTCGGGCGGGAACGGGCGGCTCATGCTGGTGCCGGTGCTGACGACCTGCCAGAAGGAGTCGAGGTCGGTGGCGCCGGGGACGTCCACCGAGAGGCCGACCACCGCGATGTCCTGGTTCATGGTGTTTCCCCTCAGTGGATCTTGTTGACGAGCGAGGTGAGCGTCTGGCCGTGGACCTCGTCGAAGCCGGTGACGCCGGCGGCGCGCAGGGTCTTGACCGCGGCCACCCACTCGACGGGCGAGGACAACTGGCGGGCGAGCAGGTCGGGGCCGTCGAACGGGCCGCCGGTGACGCTGGAGACGACGGGCGTGGCCGCGGGCCTGAACGTGAAGTCGGCGAGCACGGTGCGGAACTCGGCCTCGGCGGGCGCCATCAGCGGGGTGTGGAACGGGCCGCTGACGTTGATGGGCACGACGCGCGAGCCGGGCAGGGCGGCGATGGCCTTGCCCGCGACGGCGAGTTCGGCGCGGTCGCCCGCGATGGTGGTCTGGGTGTCGGCGTTGAAGTTCGCGACGAACACCTTGGTCAGGCCGGTCTCGGCCAGGGCGCGGCGGACGAACGCGGCGGGCACGCCCTGCACGGCGGACATGCCGCCGCCGGTGATGCCCGACATCAGCTCGGCGCGCCGCCGGACCAGCCGCAGGCCGTCGGCGAGGTCGAGCACGCCCGCGGCGACGAGCGCGTTGTACTCGCCGAGGCTGTGCCCGGCGAAGAAGTCGGGGGCCGGGTGCTCGGCGGTGCGCTCGACGCCCAGCAGGGCGTTGACGAAGAACACCGCGGGCTGGGCGTAGCGGGTGTCGCGCAGCCGGCGCTCCGGGTCGCGGAGGCACAACTCCTCGATGGAGTACCCGAGGACGTCGTCGGCGAGGGCGGTGGCCTCGGGGTGGCGGGAGAACAGCTCCGCGCCCATCCCCTTGCGCTGCACGCCCTGGCCCGGGAAGAGAAGGCACTGCACGGCGGTTCTCCTATCCTGCTCGGCGGGGTTGTCGGACCGGTTCGAAGCGCACCCGCGCGTGCAGGGACTCGCGGGTGAAACGGCGCGCGCCGGCGCCGGGGCCGCAGTCGAGGACCCGGGTCGCGCCGGCGTCGGCCACGGCGTGGTTCGCGGCGCGCGGCCAGTCGATGGGGTGGACGAAGACCTGCCTGAGGTACTCGTCCACGAGGTCGTCGGCGTGCTGGAGGTTGCGGGGCCCGTCGGTGGCGTACACCGGGACGGCCAGCCGGTCGGGGGTGGGCCACGGGCCGGTGAAGTCGGCGTCGGCGCGGACGCGGTCGACCACCGGTTCGAGCGCGGGGGTGTGGAACGGGATGGTGTTGGGCAGGAACGCCCAGTTCACGCCGGGGCGGTCGAACGCGGGGTGCCGGCGCAGGGCCAGCAGCGCGGCGGTGGGGCCGCCGAGGACGTGCGTGGTGGGCGCGTTGACCAGGCCGAGCGTGACCGGTGTGCCGGTCAGGAGGTCCCGCAGCTCGTCGTGCGCCAGGCCGGTGACGGACGCCATGGGGCCGGGGGTGGCGCCCCTGCTCCCCCGCCCGTCCGCCTGGTGGGCGGCGTGGTCGGGGCCGGGTGCGGGACCGGGCGCGATCTGGTGCGCGCGGACCAGGCTGACCAGGACGAGCTTGACCGAGGCGGTGACCAGGGCCAGGAACTCGTCGAGCCGGGTGGGGCGCAGGCCCGCGACGACGGCCGCCTGGAGGCCGATGCTGTGGCCGAGCGCGGCGACGACGCCGTCGGCGGGTCCCCACGCGGTCGGCTGGAGGTGGCACAGCTGGTGGACGTGGACGCACACCCCGGCGGCGGTGGAGTCCAGCGCGGGCGGCTCGACACCGTCGAGCCATTTTTCCAGTGGCAATCCGCCGGGCAGCGCAATCGGTCCGAGGTATTCGGCGGTGGCGTCCAGCGCCTGACCCACCGCGGCGAAGAACGCGGCGTTCTCGGGACGTGCGCGCAAGGCGCGCAGGGTTGTCGTCAAAGTGTCGTTGTTCCCACCGAGACCGTCGAACAGCAATAACGAGCGCATGGCACCTCGACCCGTTTCGGGCAGCATGGGGCGGACCGGGTCCGACGCCGGTGTGCGACGCCGTGGACCTGGCCAGATGTGTTAACAGGACGTCAAGGGGAAATTATGGGAGGCAACGGGCGGATAGGCCACCCCTATGGGGCCCCGGTCGCCATTCGCCTTTTCGATGACGGGCTCGCAGCCCGCTCCCGATGTTCTCCTAGGTGGGTCGTCGTGTTTTCGAACGCGGCGTCACGCTAATGGCGGACCGTGTTCACGACAATTGTCCGGGGGAGCGCCGGGGACCGACCTGGAACCTCGGGGACGCTCCCCGGCGGAACGAGAAGGTCCCTCACCTGCGCAATCGGGGCCCACCGGTGCCGGTCCCGACCTCCCGCACCGCCGCCGGCCGGGTACGGGAGCACGTAGCAGGGCGTTCCCGAGGGGGTGCTCGCATGGGGACGCCGCCGGGGCGGTGCCCCGACGGCGTCCGGGTGTGCCGTCCGCCCTGGGGGTGGCCGACGGCACGTCTGTGGGTGGTGCGGGCTTCCAGGGTGCCAGGCACTCCGGGGGAGGCGTCGCCGACCCCCGGGGCGGCCCCGCCAGTCAAGCGGCGACGTGGCGCCGGCGCCAGGCAGAAGGACAGGCAGAACTGCCGGGGCGGGCGCGCACGTGCCGGAGCACGGGCCGTCCGGGTCGCGGGCACGCCGCCGGAGGCCGGCGGGTGCGGCCGACCGCGGGGCGGCGCGGCGGCCGTTCGGAGCCGGCTCGTCGGCCGACCGCCGCCCGGCCGGACCGGACGGGGGCGGCCGACCGGGCGCCGGGCGCCGTCGAACGCCCCGTCGAATACCTGGTCCACTGTGGACCATATGCAGGATGGTCTACGTCACCCTACGGATGTCTCCGCATCAGTGCGGCCTCATCGTGGGGTGCACCGCACCGATGCCCGCACAACGACGTGCGGCACTCACCGGAAGGTGCACCCGCATGATCCACACAGCTCCCTCCGCACACGCGGACGAGGCGGGGAGCAGGGCCGAGACCATGGCCCGCTTCCTGCGCGACGTACCCGTCCCCTTCACCCGCGTGCTGTCCCTGTGGGTGGGCTACCGCCTGCGCCGCGACCCCCGACGACCCGACGCGCCGCACGACCTGACGCCGCGCCAGGCCCACCTGCTCGGTTTACCACCGGGCACGCGGGTGACCCGGCGTGAGGGCTACCTCGTCCCCAACCTCGGCGACAGCGCCCCCCGACTGGCCGCCATCACCGCGCTCGTGCACCAGCGGGCCCTCGACCTCGACGACCCACGCCGCGAGGAACTGGCCCGCGGCTACACCCCGCTCGGCGTGCTGCTCACCGAGGCGCGCCGGGCGACCCACTACGCCACGACGACCCGCGCGCCCGGGGACCCCGACCTCGACGACCCGCTGCCCGACCTGCCCGAGGACGTGCCCGCGCTGTGGTGCCAGGCCACGCTGCTCAGCGCGGGCAGACCCGTGGCGCTGGTCCGCGAGACCGTGTACCTGGCGGCGTTCACCGGCCGCAGGCCACCCGACCTGTCCCCCCACCTGACCCCGGTGCCGCCCCGACTGGTGTCGTGATGCACGCCCGGACCGCCGCGTTGGCCGCGACGACGGTCGCGGCGGGGTCCAGCGGGTACGTGGTCGCGGCGGTGCTGACCGACCTCGCCGCCGACCACGGGGTGTCCGCCGCCGCGGCGGGCACGACGATCACCGCGTTCGCGCTGGCCTACGCGGTCGGCTCGCCGCTGCTGGCGATCGCGACCACCCGCTTCGGCCGGCGCTCCGTGCTGGTGGCGGCGCTGCTGGTGGCGACGGCGGGCAACCTGGGCGCGGCGCTCGCACCGACGTTGGACCTGCTGCTGGTGGCCCGGGTGGTCACCGCGTGCGGCGCGGCGCTGGCGACGCCGGCGGCGACCGCCGTGGCGGCCCGGCTCAACCCGGGGCGGCAGGCGCGGGCGATGGCCGTGGTCACGGGCGGCCTCACGGCGGCCACGCTGCTGGGCGTGCCGGCCGGGCGGTTCGTGGCCGACCAGTTCGGCTACCGGGCGGCGTTCGTGCTGACGGCACTGCTGTGCGCGGCGGCGGCGCTGGTGGTCCGCGCGGCGGTGCCCGCCGTGCCGCCGGGGCCCGTCGTCGACGTGCGGCAGCGGTTGGCGCCGCTGGCCGACCGGCCGGTGCAGCGACTGCTGGCGGTGTCGCTGCTGGCGTGCCTGGGCACGTTCAGCGTCTACGGCTACCTGGGTCCGGTGCTGGGCGGTTCGCCGTCGGGCGGGAACCTGCTGGCCTACGGGCTCGGCGGGGTGCTCGGCAACGCGGTCGGCGGCGTCGCGGCCGACCGGTGGGGCCCGCGCCCCCCGCTGCTGGTGGCGCTGGGCGGGTGCGCGGTGACGATGGCGCTGCTGCCCTGGGCGGTGTCCGGTCCCGGTGGCGCCGTGCTGCTGTTCGCCTGGGGCGCGTTGTTCTGGGCGTTCAACCCGCCGCTGTTCGCCGCGCTGGTGGCGCTGGACCCGGACCGGGCCAACCTGCTGCTGGCGTTGAACGCCTCGGCGATCTACGCGGGCATCGCGGGCTCGGGCGTGCTCGGCGGCGCGGTGGCCCCCGTGGTCCTGCCGCTGGTGGGCGCGGTGATCACGGCGGGCGCGGTGGCCCTCGCGGCCACGATCCGCAGGCCGGCGCCGGAGATCCCCGCGCCGCGCTCCCCCGCGGACGACGTGCCGGTGCGGCGGGAGGTGGTGGGCTGACCCGAGGACGGGCCGGCGGCGGGCGCAGCGCCGCCGGCCTCCCGGCGCGATCCGGGTCAATTGCACCGCATGGCCGGAAGGTGCCTTCGGCGGAGTCGGAGGTCGGGGACCGCGTCGTGCGGGTCTCCACCCCGGATCGCGTCTGCTTCCCGGCGCGCGGCGAGACCAAGCTGGACCTGGCCCGCTACTACCCGGCGGTCGGCGACGGGATCGTCCGCGCGCTGCGGGAGCGGCCGTGCACGATGCACCGCTTCCCCTCCGGGGTGGCCGGGGAGAAGGTGCACCGGAAGCGGTTGCCGCGCGGCGCGCCGCCGTGGGTCGAGACGGTAGCGCGTGCACTTCCCGCGCTACGGCCGGCACGCCGACGAGCTGTGCGTGACGCACCTGGCGGACGTGGCGCGGGCGGTGCAGGTGTCGACGGTGGAGTTCCACCCGTGGAACTCGCGCCGCGCCGACACCGAGAAACCCGACGAGTGGCGCATCGACCTGGACCCGATGCCGGACTGCCCGTTCGACCGGGTGCGGCGCGTGGTCCGCGACCGCGACCCGCGGAGCCTGTTCGTGGACCACGACCAGAACGCGCGCGACCACACGATCGCCTGCGCCTGTTCGGTGCGGGGCGTGCCGGAGGCGGCGGTCTCGACTCCGATCCGCTGGGACGAGGTCGACGACGTGGACCCGCGCGACTGCACGATCGCCACGGTGCCCGCGCGGTTCGCCGAGCCGGGCGACCTGCACGCGGGGATCGACGACGCGGTGTTCTCGATCGAGCCGCTGCCGGAGTGGGCCGACCGGGACGGCGCCGACGTGCCGGACGCGGACGAACCCGGCCCGGACCCGGACCTCGGCGAGGGCCACACCGGTCGAGGCGGCGCCGGTCGAGACGAGGGGCGGGCAGCACCCTTCGACCGGACGGCTGACTCGGGGGCCCCGCTGCGGCATGCTGGGCCGGTGCTGTCCTTGGTCGACCCCGACCGGGTCGACCCGCCGGTGAGCGGCGGCGACCCGGTCGCCACGCTGGTCGTGCTGTCCGCCCTGGGTGCGGTGGTCGCGGTGGTGCTGTGGTGGTCGGAGCGGCGCGCGGCACGGCGGCGGGCGGTGGTCGAGCGGCCGGTGGCCGATGAGGTCGTGCTGGGGTTGGACGACCTGACCAGGGTGGCCGGCTTGCTGGTGCTGGTGCGGCTGCTGTCGGCACAGGGAGGCTCGGGGCAGGAAGGCTCAGGGCAGGACGACTCGGCGCGGGACGGCTCAGCGCAGGACGCGAGGTCTTCGGCGGCCCAGGGCGATGCCGTTGGCGACGTGGCGGAGGGCCTCGCGGGCGGTCCACCCCTCGACCCCCTCGTGGGTGGAGGCGGCGGCCAGCAGCAGTGACGTGGCGGTCGCCTCGTCCAGCCAGCCGGCGCCCACGAGTTCGCCCAGCCGGCACGCGGCGGTGAACACGACGTGCGCCCGCACGCCGGGACGCGCCTCCTCGACGCGCCGCACCTCGCCGTCCACGACGGCGGCCCGGTAGGCGGCGACCCTCCGCCGGGGCGGGCGCCGCTGCGCGGGGACGTCGACGTGCTCGGGCTCGGGTGGGGTGAGCACGGCGACGAGCCAGTCGGGGGCGGGTGCGACGGGCAGGTCGCGCAGCACGCGGTACCGGTGCGGTCCGACGCGGGACCCGGCGGCGACCACGTACCCGCCGACGCCGCGGGTGTCGACGTGCGGGGCGAGCTTGCCGACGCTGTTGCCCAGTGGCACGGCGGGTGCGCGGAAGTAGCGGTGCTCCCCGCCGCCGGCGGTGGCCACGGAGTAGGTGTCGCGCGGGTCGTCCTCGCCGTGCTGCCAGGCGCGGCGGGCGAACGCCTCGCGCCCGTGGGGCACGTCGAGGTCGACCACGAGCAGCCCGGCCGCACCGCAGGAGATGCCCACGTTGTAGGCGTGCCGGGACCACCAGCGGCGGATGCGGTCGCGGTCGAGGGTGGCCTCGCGGTCCCAGCCGCGCAGGGCGGGCGCCTTGTCGTGCGGGCGCAGCGGCACGACGGGCCAGCCGCGTGCGGCGGCGGCCAGCGCGGCCCTGAGCTGCTCGGTCCCGGCCCGGTACCCGGACATGCGCGTCCCCCTTCGCGTGGTGCCGGCGGGGGAAGCGCCGCGCCCCCAGTGTGCCCCGGTCGGGGCTGCCGGTACAGGGCCACCAGGACGCGGTGCCCGGCCCGGGGGCACGAACAGCAGGCCGGCGCGGGTGCGGCCGGGCGCGGACAGCAGGCGTTGCCGCTTCCGCGGACGCGCTGCTCCACCGCCCCGCGTGGACACCACGTCGATCGTCACCCGGACCCGGGCCCTGCTGGTCGAGCACTACGTCTTCCCCGACGTCGCCGCCCGGCTGGACGCGCTGCTGGCCGACCGCCTGGCCGCGGGCGCGTACGACACCGCCGCCACGCCCGAGGAGCTGGGCCGGCTGGTGACCGCGGGTCGGTCAACGGCGACCGGCAGGGAGAACGTGGGCGGCGCCCCGGAGACGGTGGCGCTGGTGTGCGGCTACCTGCTCGACGAGCCGACGCACCTCAACACGATGCACGACCGCGACGGGCCGGGCCGGCGGTTCTGGAGCCCCGGGCACGTGGCCGGCACGCCGTTCGGCGGCACGAGGCCGGTCTACGTGCCGACCGCCGGGCGGACGTTCTCCGGCGCGGAGGAGCCGGCCTACGACCTCCAGCAGCTGGGGCGGGTGGTGGTCGTGGGCGGGCGGACCGGCGGCGGAGAACGTCCGCGCCGGGCTTCACCGTGCACCCGCACCTGGAGGCGACGATCCCGACGGGCCGGGCGGTGAACCCGGTGTCGGGCGCCGACCGGAGCCGGTCGGGGTGGCGCCGGACGTCGAGGTGCCGGCGGAGCAGGCCCGGGACCGGGCGCACCGCGAGGCGCTGCGGGAGCTGGAGCTGGAGCGGCGCGGTGCCACCGGTGGCGGAACGGACCGGTTCATCCTTCCAGGGACTCCACCGGTCCAGCCGGCCGGATAACATCGGGGCGGGCACCGTGCAATGACATCGGGGTTGTTCATGGACGACGACCGCCTCGTCGAAAGAATCGCGCGCAGGTTGCGGCTGTTCGATTCCAACGCGGACGGGGTGGTGCGCCGACGGGACGTGCTGGCCGCCGCCGAGCGCGTGGTGCGCGGGTTCCGGGTGCCGACGGCGTCGATCGGGGCCGAACGCGTGCGCGCGGTCTACGAGATGCTGTCGCTGGCGCTGGTGGCCGAGTTCGGCGACGTGGCGCGTGACGAGGTCCGGTGCGAGCGGTTCGCCGTCGCGGTGGGCGCCGACCCGTCCAGACGGGCTGAACTGGGGCTGCGGATGGCGCGGGCGGACGCGGTGGCCGTGCGGGAGTGCCTGGCCGGCGTCGGCGAGGTGGCGAAGGCCGAGCAGGTCGCCGAGGTGGTCGTGGCGCTGGGCGCGCACCCGGGCCACGCGCCGGTGATCCGGCGGGCGCTGGAGCGCGACGGGGCGCTGATCCCGCTCGCCGCCGTCGAACGCCCCTTCGCGGCCTACTTCGACGGAATGGGGTGCCCGGGGCTTTACGGCCCACCGAGGTGAACCCCCCGTGAAGCGTCACACGTCCGAGTGGATCATTTCGGAAGTATCCGATAATCCGCCCCAGCGGGGCTAAGGTCGCGGCCACGGCATCCCCACGATGCCGTTTCCGGGGGCATTCGCCCCCACCCTCCCCGCTCGCCCCACCGGTCCCGGCACCACGCCGCCCGTCGGTCGAGCGCACCCCGCACACCCCGGAGGACCGCCGTGGCCCGATCGACCGACCCCCGCTCCACCCTCGTGCTGCTGGTCGGCCTCGGCATCGGCGCACTCACCGCCGGCACCCTCTCCCACCTGACCACCGCGGACACCGAACCGTCGCCCGGCACACCCGCTTACGAGGCCGCCGTGACACCCCCCGACAAGCGCAACCTCGCCCTGCACCGCACGACCCCCTGACCACCCGCCCGGGGGATGGCAGTATCCCGACCGTGACCGTCCCGGCCGTGCTGCGCACCCTCGCCCGACTCAGCGCCTCCGAACAGCCGCAACGCGTCCAACTCGACCTCACCAGGACCGCCGGCCTCGCCTGGCTCGGCGACGACCCCTCCGGGTGGACCGCGCTGACCGGCGACACCCCCACCCCCTGGACCGCCTCGCCCGAACAGCACCGCGCCGCCCAGCGCCTGGCCCAGTTCGACGCCCTGCACCACGAGGACCGCCTCCTGCGCCTCGGCTGGGCCTTCCTCTGCGGCCCCGTCCGCGTCAACGGCCAACGCCGCCGCGTCTGCCTCCCCCTCGTCTCACGCCCCGTCCGGCTGCACCACTCCGGCGGGCGCCGCCACACCCTCCACGCCGCCGGCGACACCACCCTCTTCCCCCTGCTCACCGACTGGACGCACGCCGCCCACCTCGAAACCACCCTCACCACCGACCACGGCTGGATCACCGCCGTCCTCACCGCCGCCGGCTTCGACGCCGTCCCCGTCCTCGACGCCCGCCACCACCCCCACCGCTACACCACCGGCGACGAACCGGTCGTCGTCGCCGGCACCGGCCTGCACGCCGGCGAACCCGTCGTCAACACCGAACGCGGCACCGCCCTCACCACCTGGGCCCGCACCCCCGGCACCGAGCGCACCGCCCTCGCCGCCCTCTACACCGCCCACGACGACGCACCCGCCGACCACGACACCACCGCCACCCACGACGCACCCGCCACCACCACCGGCCCCCTCCCCCTGAGCCCCGACCAGGGCGCCGCCGTCCTCACCGCACGCCACGCACCCCTCACCGTCATCGGCGGCCC
>NZ_NSDM01000023.1 GCF_030852425.1 Saccharothrix longispora | reverse complement strand
GTTCGGGCGGCATTGCGGGGTGGTGGGGTCGGTGGGTGGTGGTCGGGTTCGGGTTCGGGTGGGTGCGTCGACTCCGTTGATGGTCGCGCAGGTGTTGGCGGGGTGGGGTGGGTTGGTGGAGGTGGTGGAGCCGGGCGGGGTTGCGGTGCGGGCGGAGTTGGGTCGGTTGGGGCGTGAGTTGGTGGCGCGTTACGGCTCGTGAGGTGGTGGGGCGAGGTGGTCGAGGATGCGGTCTCGCATGGGGCGCTCCCCCAGGGCTTTGAGGGCGGCGTCGACGAGGTCGCCGAGGGGGTGTGGGAGTTCGGCGTCGAGTTGCCGGGCGGCGGCGGTGGTGGCGTGCCATTCGGCGTCGAGGGTGGGGAGGATGGTGCGGGCGTGGTGGGTGAGGTGGACGATGCGGTGGCGGGCGTCGTCGCCGGGGTGGAGTTCGACGAGGCCGTCGCGGTGCATCTGGTTGACGGTCTGGCTGATGGCGGAGTGGGTGACGCCGATGGTGGTGGCGAGGTCGCGGATGGATCGGGGTCCGTGGGTGGCGATGATGCGGATGACGGGTGTGTACCGGGGGCGGAAGCCCGGTAGGCCGAGGTCGGTGTAGACGCGGGCGACGTCTCCGTCGAGTTGGTCGAGGAGGTGTCGCAGGCGGGTGCCGAGGAAATGGCGTTGCTCCACTCCCCTAATGTAACAGTGCTGTTGTTTCTGGTGGAGGGAGTGGGTCGTGGCGTTGTTCCCGGAGGTCGAGCCGTACGCGCACGGGATGCTGGACGTGGGTGACGGGAACCTCGTGTACTGGGAGGAGTCGGGGAACCCGGACGGGAAGCCGGTGGTGGGGTTGCACGGCGGTCCGGGTACGGGCTGCTCCCCCGGCATGCGACGGCAGTTCGACCCGGAGGCGTACCGGGTCATCCTGTTCGACCAGCGCGGGAGCGGGCGCAGCGTGCCGCACGCGGCGGAGTTCTCGACGGACCTGTCGGTGAACACGACGGCGCACCTGGTGGCGGACATCGAGTTGTTGCGGGAGCACCGGGGTGTGCAGCGGTGGATGGTGTTCGGCGGGTCGTGGGGGTCGACGTTGGGCCTGCACTACGCGGAGCTGTTCCCGCACCGGGTGTCGGAGGTCGTGCTGGTGGCGGTGACGACGGGTCGGTACGCGGAGTTGGACTGGCTGTACCACGGGTTGGGGATGTTCTTCCCGGAGGAGCACGCGCGGTTCCGGGCGGGTGCGCCGGAGGGGGCGGTGGACCTGGTCGCGGCGTACCACGCGCTGTTCGACGACCCGGACCCGGCGGTGCGGGCGAAGGCGGTGGTGGACTGGACGGACTGGGAGTCGTCGATCGTGTCGCTGGACCCGGACTGGCGGCCGGGGCCGCGTTACGCCGACCCGGCGTGGTTGACGGCGTTCGCGCGGATCACGGCGCACTACTTCGCGCACCGGTGCTGGTTGGAGGACGGTCGGGTGTTGCGGGACGTGGGGCGGTTGCGCGGCATCCCGGCAGTGCTGGTGCACGGGCGGTTGGACATGCAGGGGCCGTTGTGGACGGCGTGGGAGTTGGCGCGGGCGTGGCCGGACGCGGAGTTGGTGGTGGTGCGCGGGGCGGCGCACGCGGCGTCGGACCCGGGGATGGCGGAGGCGGTGGTGGCGGCGACGAACCGGTTCGCGCGGCGGCGGTGATCCCGGGGGTGCGGGTCAGGCGTGGTGGGGGCCGGGCTGGTGGGGACCGGGTGTCCAGATGCTGGTGTTCCTGACGTCGACGCCTTCGAGGTCGCGCGACACGGGGACGGGGTGGGTGGCGAGGCGGGTCCAGTCGCGGGGGGCGAAGCTGCGTTGGGGGTCGCCGACGAGGACGAGGGCGCCGCGGTGGTGGGCGGCGAGGAGGAACCCGGTGAAGCGGGCGGCCATGTCGCGGTCGTAGAAGACGTCGCCGGCGAGGACGACGTCGACGTCGGGGTGGGTGTCGAGCAGGTCGTCGGTGGTGGTGTCGAGGGTGACGTGGTTGGCGGCGGCGTTGAGGGTGGTGGCCGCGGCGGCGAGGGGGTCGATGTCGTTGGCGGTGACGTGGGCGCCGGTGAGGGCGGCGGCGATGGCGACGAGGCCGGAGCCGCAGGCGAGGTCGAGGACGCGGCGGTGGGCGACGAGGTGGGGGTGGTCGAGGACGTGGCGGGCGAGGGCTTGCCCGCCTGCCCAGGGGAAGGCCCAGAAGGGCGGTTCGGGGGTGCCGGTGGTGTGCCAGAGGGCGATGACGTCGTCGGCGGTGTGCAGGGTGATCTCGGGGACGAGGGGTGCGGGCAGCGGTGTGGTGGTGGATCTGACGAGGTGGTGTGCGTCGTGCACGGTGGGCCCTTCGCGGGTAGGGGCGGGCTCGTGGCTCCGGGTGGGGTCGGGGTGCGGGTGTTCACAGCCCTCCGGTGTTCACAGCCCTCCGGCGACCCGCAGGACCGCCCCGGTGGTGAACGAGGCGGCGTCGGAGAGCAGCCACGCCACGGCGTGCGCGATCTCGTCGGGCTCCCCCGGCCTGCCCAGCGGGATGGCCTTGGCGACGCGGTCGGGGCGGTCGGGGACGCCGGACAGCGCGTGGATGTCGGTGCGCACGGTGCCGGCGGCGACGGCGTTGACGCGGATGCCGCGTGGTCCGAGTTCCTTGGCCAGGCCGACGGTCATGGCGTCGACGGCGGCCTTGCTGGCCGCGTAGTGCACGTACTCCCCCGGGCTGCCGAGGGTGGCGGCGGCGGAGGACAGCGACACGATGGAGCCGCCGCGGGTGAGGTCGCGGGCGGCGCGGCGGGCGCACAGCAGTGCGCCGACCACGTTGACCTCGACCACGCGGCGCAGGTCGTGGGTGCGCAGGTCGGCGAGGGGGCCGACGGGGCTGGTGATGCCGGCGTTGACGACGACGCCGGTGACCTGCCCGAGGCCGGCGGCGGTGTCGAAGAGCCGGTCCACGTCGTGCTCGTCGGAGACCTCGGCGCGCACGGCCAGTCCGCCGACCTCCTCGGCGAGGGCGTGGGCGGTCTGTTCGGCGGTGCGGTAGCCGAGCACGACGCGGTGGCCGTCGGCGGCGACGCGGCGCACGACCGCGGCGCCGATGCCCCGGCTGCCGCCGGTCACCACGATCAGGCCAGCCATCGGGTCACCTCCCGGTCGACGTCGTCGACGCGGGTGACGAGCATGTGCGCGAGGTCGGGGATCTCGACCAGTCGCGCGTCGGGCACGACGGCGACCAGGGCGTCCTGCGCGGGGCGGAACGCCGGGTACTCGTGCTCGCCGCGCAGCACCAGCAGCGGGGCGGTGATCCGGGGGGCGTGGGCGAGGACGTCGAGGGGTTCGGCGGCGGTGAGCGCGTCGTCGGTCCACTCGTGGTGGTGCAGGGCGCCCTGGTCGAGGGAGGCGTCGACGACGGCGTGCAGGGTCACGGCGGGGTTGACCACGGCGACGCGCCGCACGGGCACGGTGGCGCGCGCGGCGGTCAGCAGGGCGACGTGGCCGCCGGCCGAGCCGCCGACGACGTCGACGGCGGTGCCGTCCCAGTCGGGCAGGGCGGCCAGCACGTCGGGTGCCTCGTCGACCGCGCGTCGCACGAGCGTCGCGTAGCGTTCGGGGGTCATGGCGGTGTCGGGGAGGGGCAGCGCCGGGTAGACGCGCCAGGCGTCGACGCCGTGCAGCGGGAGGGTCGCGGCCATGGTGTCGGGGGTGCCGGGTTCGCCCAGCAGGTGCCACACCAGCACCACCCGTCCCGTGGGGTTCGTCGGTGGGAGCACGGTGGACGCGGTGCCCGCGGCCGTGTGTGTGATCACCATGCGGCGAACCTAGCGGGACGGGGGTGTGCGGGGGCAGGGGTGTCCACCACCCGCGAACGTTCACGTTGCGTCACCTTCGGGGCTCGTAAGGGTGAATACGGGGGGCGGTGTCACTCGGACGGCCAACAAAGGGCACCCTAATAACGTGACCGAGCCGCGCTGTGCCGCGATCTCCGCGACCCTCGACGACCCCCAGGCGGGCACCGCCGCCACCGCCGCGGCGTGGCTGGCCCTGGAGCAACCCGGCCCCTGGGGGCGCGACGCGCTCACCCAGAGCCGCCTCGACCCCGCGATCGGCGCCGAACTGGCCCGCCGCGCCGCCGACGCCGGCGTGCGCGTCCTGCTCATCCGCCGACCCGGCCGCCACACCGACGCCCCCGGCGCGCCGCGCCGGGTCTACCTCGCCACCACCGCCCCCGGCGCGTCCCGCCTGAGCGCCGGGCACGTCGTCGACCCCGCCGGGCTGCTCGACCTCGACCTGGGCGCCCTCGCGCGGGGCGAGGACACCGGGTTCGGCTCCCCGGCGGCGCACCCCGTGCTGCTGGTGTGCGCCAACAGCCGCCGCGACACCTGCTGCGCCCTGCTCGGCCGGCCCCTGGCCGGGGAACTGGCGGCCGAACGCGGCGAGGCCGTGTGGGAGTGCACCCACACCGGCGGGCACCGCTTCGCGCCCACCGGCGTGCTGCTGCCCACCGGCTACACCTACGGCCGCCTCGACGCCGACTTCGCCCGCCTGCTGCTCGACCGCGCCGCCGCCGGGCACGTCGTCACCGACCGCTGCCGGGGCCGCTCCACCCACGGCCCCGCCGGGCAGGTCGCCGACCTGGCGGTGCGGGAGCTGACCGGCGAGCACCGCGACGCCCTCGCCGTGGTCGGGGAGACGCCGCACGGGGTCACCGTGCGGCACGACGACGGCCGCGCCTGGCACGTCGCCGTCACCACCCGCGAGCTACCCGCCCGTCCCGTCAGCTGCGGCGCGAACCCCACCGCGCCCACCGCGGTCTCGGTCACCGGCGTGCGCCCCCTCGTCCCCGCCGGCGGCTGACCCGCCGGCAGCCGGCCCGCCCGTCGTCGAACCCCGGGTCGGCTCCGGCGCGGCGTCCGGCACCGCCGCCCGGAACAGGCCCAGGCCCAGCGCGTACGGGTCGTCCAGGCCCACCCGCCGCAGCACCTCCGGCGGCAGCGCCAGCACCGACACCGCGACACCCAGGAAGTAGGCGTCCAGCAGCCCCGCGTCGCGCGCCGTGCTCGGCAACCCCGCCGCGGCGTGCAACCCGGCCGAGGCCTCGGCGTTGGACACCGCCATGCGCCCCAGCGCCTCGCGCACCCCCGGCCGGCGCACCGCCTCCAGGTACAGCTCCGCCATCGCCAGCAACTGCGTCGGGTCGCCCGCCACCGCGCGGCGCAGCAGCGCCGGGTACAGCTCGGCCACCTCCGCCGGGGAGATGTCGTCCGGCGTCGTCTCGCGCAACCGGCGCACCGCCTCGGCGTGCAGCGCCGCCATCCGCCCCGCGGCCGCCGCCAGCAGCGCGTCGCGGGAGGGGAAGTAGTTCTTCGTCGTGCCCTGCGGCACCCCGGCCGCCCGGTCCACCGCGCGGTGCGTCAACCCGCGCCCGCCCTCGGCGGCCAGCACCGAGATCGCGCAGTCGCACAGCAAGTCCCGACGCCCCATGGGCACGGGACCCTAGCCGACCTCGGCGCCCGCCCCCGGACCGGCCGCTCCCGCCGCCGCCACCACCCGTCCCGACTCCACGACCAGCCACAACCCGCACACGCAGCGCACGTAGTCGACCACCGCGCGTGCCGTGGCGTGGGAGGAGACGGGGTAGGCGGGGTCGGCGGCGGGCCAACCGCAGCGGGGGCATCCGGTGTTCACGCCCACCAGCGTGATGTCATGGTTCAGTGCATTTCAACCCTTACGGCGGGGCGGCGGCCGAACTCGCCGCGGCCCTCGTCAACACCGCCGCCTCCGACCCCCACGCCGACGCCGACACCCTGCTCGCCCTGCTGCGCGAGCAGGACTACCGACCCGTCGGCGCCCTCGACGCCCACCAGGCCCGCGAGCTGCTGCGCTGGGCCGCCCGCCTCTCCCCCGTCTTCGACCCCGCCCCCGACCGGGTCGCCCTCGTCAACGCCCTGCTCGCCGAGGCCGCCGCCAAGCCCTACGTCTCCACCCACGACGACCGCCCGCCGCACCTGCACTTCGCCCCCGAGGACGCGCCCACCCCCGACCGGGTGCGCGCGTTCACCGCCGCCGGCCTGGCCCACCTCCTGTGCGAGGACCCCGACCGGCTCGGCCGCTGCGCCCGACCCGGCTGCGCCACCGTCTACGTCGACACCTCCCGCAACGGCCGCCGCCGCTACTGCACCACCCGCTGCGCCAACCGCGTCCACGTCGCCCACCACCGCGCGCGCTGACCCCCGGAGGCGTCCTCAGCCCTCCGCGGCGGGCACGCGCCGCCCGAACCGGGCGTGGTCGAACTCCGCCTCCTCGCCGATCAACGCCGACCCCACGTCCGTGCGACCCCGGAACCAGGCGTGCCCGAACCGCGCGTCCTGCTGGAACACCACGTCGGCGAACAACGCCCGCCCCCCGAACCGCACGTGCCGGAAGTCCGCGGACCCCGTCACCTCCGCGCCCGAGAACTCCGCCCGGCCCGACACCTTCGCCCGCGTCACCACCAGCGACCGCGCCACCTGCGCCGAGCGCAGCGACACGTTGCCCGCGAACACCGCCAGCGCGAACGTCGCCGACCGCGCGAACAGCACGTCGGTGAACACCGCGTGCCGCAGGAACCGCGCCGCCGCGAAGCTCGCGTCCCCCGTCACCGTCGTCGCCGCGAACCGGGCGTCGCCCACGAACACCGCGCCCGTCAGGTCCACCCGCCCCACCCGGCAGCCCGACAGGTCGAAGTCCACCAGGATCGCCCCCGGCGCCACCACGTCCATCCCCGGCCAGAAGTCCTCCCCCGGCCGCAGGTGCCCCACCAGCTCCCGCTGCACGTCGCGCCGCCACGACGCGTCCAACCCGCGCGCCACCCCGCCGCGCAACGCCGCCAACCACGTGTCCACCACGTCCTGTCGACGCCGCGGCACCTGCCTGCCGATCTCCGCCAGCAGCAGCAGGCCCTCGGCCTCGCCCGCGCGGAACAGCCGGTTCGCCTCCCGCCACACCGACACCGGCGACGGCGCCACCGCCTCCGGCCCCACCCGCCTGCGCGCGTGCTCCGCCAACAGCGCCTCCGCGCGCACCATCCGCACGTGCCGCACACCCACCCACACCACGACCAGCACGACGGCGACCGGCACCAGCCACGACGACATACCCCCGATCATGCCCCCACCGCCCGCGTCGGGGGGCGCACGCCCCGTCACCGCCTCCGGACCGACGCCGCGACCAGCCCCCGCCCGGAGCGCCGACCCCGCGCACACCCCGCCGCCGCGCACACCCGCCACCACGTCCGACACGACGTCCGCCGCGCCCGCGCCGCCGGCCCCCGCCGCCCCGGCGTCGACCGCTCCCGCGCCGACCGGCTTCGCACTGCCGAACGCGGCCCCGCCCGCCACGACGCCGCCGACCGCTGCCGCCCGTGCCGCGCCGCCGCGCGCGTCACCGGATCACCCGGCCGCCCCTGCCCTAGTGTTCGCACCATGGACCCGACCGACGCGTGCTTCGCCGGCGCCGCCGGCCAAGCGGAACTGCTGCGCTCCGGCGCGCTCACCGCCCGCGACCTCGTCGCCGAGTGCCTGCGCCGCATCGACCGCCACGACCGGCGGCTCAACGCCTTCCGCGCCGTGTTCGCCGAGCGCGCCCTCGCCGACGCCGACCGCGCCGACGCCCGCCTGTCCCGCGGCGAGCACGCGCCGCTGCTCGGGGTGCCCGTCGCCGTCAAGGAGGACCTCGCCGTCGCGGGCCTGCCCACCACCAGTGGCACCGCCGCCGTCGAGACCGCCGCGCCCGCCGACAGCCCCGTCGTGGCCCGCCTGCGCGCCGCCGGCGCCGTCCTCGTCGGCCGCACCCGCATGCCCGAACTCGGCCTGTGGCCGCACACCGAGTCCACCTGGGCCGGCGCCACCCGCAACCCGTGGTCGCCCGACCACTCGCCCGGCGGGTCCAGCGGCGGATCGGCCGCCGCCGTCGCCGCCGGGCTCGTCGGCGCCGCCGTGGGCACCGACGGCGCGGGCTCCGTGCGCATCCCCGCCGCCTGCACCGGCCTGTTCGGCCTCAAACCCCGCCGCGACCACGTCACCCTCGACGGCGACCACGACACCTGGGGCGGCCTCGTCGTCGCCGGCCCCGTCACCCGCCACGTCCGCGACGCCGCCCTGCTGCTCGACGTCCTCGCCCCCGGCCACGACCACACCCGCGCCGTCACCGACACCCGCACCCTGCGCATCGCCGTGTCCCTGCGCCCCTGGGGAACCGCCATCGGCGTCGACCCCGAGGTCCGCGACGCCGTCCTCGACACCGCCGGCCTGCTCTCCGACCTCGGCCACGACGTCACCCGCACCGACCCCGACCTGCGCGCCACCAGCGGCTCCGCCGGGTTCGCCGCCCGCTACCTGCACGCCGCCGCCACCGCCGAGGCACGACTGGACCGCCCCGACCGGCTCGACCGCCGCACCCGCGCCGTCGCCGCCCTCGGCCGCTCCCTGCCCCGCGCCGCCGTGCGCGCCGCACTCGCCCGGCAGGACGGCCTCACCCGCCACGCCAACCGCCTCTTCGAGGACCACGACCTGCTGCTCACCCCGGTGCTCACCCGCCCACCGCTGCGCATCGGGGAGTGGGACCGCCGCCCCACCGTCGCCGCCCTGCTCGCCGCCGCCCGCATGACCGCGTTCCTGCCGCTGTGGAACATCACCGGCAACCCCGCCGCCGCCGTCCCCGCCGGGCACACCCGCACCGGCCTGCCGCTCGCCGTGCAACTGGTCGCCGCACCCGACGCCGGCACCACGATCCTCACCGCCGCCGGACAACTCGAACGCGCCCGCCCCTGGGCCGACCGCCGGCCACCCGGCTACTGACCACCAGGAGCGGGTGCGCCGGGAACCCGGGTCAGCGGCCCGGCTCCGGCACCTGCTCCGACACCCACTCCGGCAGGTCGCCGTCACGCGCCAGGGCCGCCACCGCCCGCTCCCGGACCCCCGGCCACCCCACCGTGCCCGCCGCCAGCACCCGCAGCCGGTGCCACGCCCCCGCCGTCGGGTGCTCCAGCAGCACGCGCAGCCGCAACCCCACCGCGCGCTCCGCCCACCCCACCCGCAGGCACTCGTCCACGCCCAGGTCCACCAACGGCCCCGCCGAGCCCCGCCCCCGCGTCGCGACCACGCCGCGCTCCACCCACTCCACGGCCTCCTCCGAGCGGCCCGCGTCGCGCAACACCGTCGCCACCCGCAGGTAGTGCCAGCCCGACGACAGGTCCCGCGTCAGCACCAGAACCTGCAGGTCCACGTCACCGGTGTGCTCGGCCAGCTCCTCCACCACCCGCAGCAACGCCCACCGCTCCCGGTCGTAGCGGCCGGTCCGCCCGAACCCGATCACCGGCAGCCGCTCGAACCGCTCCACCACCCACGACCGGTAGCGCTCGAGCCCCTCCGCCCCCAGCGCCGCCGCGTACGGCGCCAACCGCACCTCCGGCGGCTCGGCGAACCCCGTCTGCAGGTGCAGCAGCCACCGCGCCAACTCCTCCGGCGCCGCCGGGTCGTCCGCGCACGCCACCGCGTGCAGGTCCACCACCCGGTCCACCAGCTCCGTCAACCGCGCCCGGTGGGGCCGGTGCCGCGGCACCGCGTCCACCAGCAGCTCCGCCAACTCCTGCGCCACCACCCGCGCGCCGCGGCCGGCCAGGACCAGCTCCGAGAGCCCCGCCACCACCGCGGCCAACTCCTGCCAGCGCGCCGCCCAGGGCAGGTCCGGGCGGGTCAGCGCGGTCGCCGCGCGACCGGTCAAGGCGTGCACCACGCCATCCAACCGCACCCGCCGTCACCGGCCGTGCGCTCCACCGCACGCCCCGCATCCGGCCCACCACCGCAAACACGACGCGGGGGCGCCGGCCACACGGCCGACGCCCCCGTCAATGCGGTCAAGATCACTACCCGGTCAAGACCGCCGTCACGCGTACGGCGGGCCGGCCTGCTCCGCGACACCCCCACCGGGAGCGGCGGGACCGCCCAGCTCCCGGGCCGGGTCCGCGCCCCGCCCCAGCGACGGGGCCGGCGGCTCGGCCAGCGGGCTGGGCACCTCCTTGCGGGCCACCGCCTCCGCCGCGCGCACCGCCTCGGCCACCGCCGGGTCCGGCGCCGTGTCGAACCACTCCGCCACCGACGCGTCGTCCTCCTCCGGGCGCGACGCCGGCGGCTCCTCGGCCGACGGCTCGTAGCGGAACACCCCGTCCTCGCCCGGCGCGCCCAGCATGCGCGCGAAGCCCTCCAGCGCCTTGCCGTAGTCCGACGGCACCAGCCACACCTTGTTCGCGTCGCCCTGCGCCATCTGCGGCAGCGTCTGCAGGTACTGGTAGGCCAGCACCTCCGGCGTCGGCTTGCCCGCCTTGATCGCCGCGAACACCTTCTCGATCGCCTTGGCCTGGCCCTGCGCCTGCAGGTAGCGGGCCGCCCGCTCGCCCTGCGCCCGCAGGATGCGCGACTGCCGCTCCGCCTCCGCCGCGAGGATCGACGCCTGCTTCGCGCCCTCCGCCGAGAGGATCTGCGACTGCTTCTGGCCCTCCGCGGTCTTGATCGACGCCTCCCGCTGGCCCTCGGCGTTGAGGATCATCGCGCGCTTCTCCCGGTCGGCGCGCATCTGCTTCTCCATCGAGTCCTGGATCGAGGGCGGCGGGTCGATCGCCTTGAGCTCCACCCGCGCCACCCGGATGCCCCAGCGGCCGGTCGCCTCGTCGAGCACCCCGCGCAGCTGGTTGTTGATCTCGTCGCGGGAGGTCAGCGTCTCCTCCAGGCTCATCCCGCCCACCAGGTTGCGCAGCGTCGTGGTCGCCAGCTGCTCCACGCCCACGATGTAGTTCGAGATCTCGTAGACCGCCGCGCGCGGGTCGGTGACCTGGAAGTACACCACCGTGTCGATCGACACGGTCAGGTTGTCCTTGGTGATCACCGGCTGCGGCGGGAAGGACACCACCTGCTCGCGCAGGTCGATGCGCGCCCGCACCCGGTCGAAGAAGGGCACCAGGATGTTCAGGCCCGGCGCCGCGGTGGTGCGGTAGCGGCCCAGCCGCTCGATCACCGCGGCCGTGGCCTGCGGGATCACCAGGACCGCCTTCACCATGACGACGAGCACGAACAACACCAGGACCGCGATGACGATCAACGTCGTGGTCAAGTCTCCAGCCTCCGCTCAGGCCCCGGACAGCACCACCGCGGTCGCGCCCGAGATCTCGACAACAGTCACTTCGGCGCCGGGTTCGATCACCTCGTGGTCCAACGACCGCGCCGACCACACCTCGCCGCCGATCCGCACCCTACCGCCATGGCCGTCCACAGTGGACACGACGACGGCGGTGCCGCCCACCAGGGCCTCCACGCCCGAACGGTGGCCCCGGCCCAGCTCCAGGCGCCGCCGGATCGCCGGCCGCGCACCCGCCACCAGGCCCAGCGACACCACGCCGAACACGATCGCGCTGACCACCACGTCCGCGCCCAACGCCGCCGAGCCCGCGGCGCCGAACGCCGCCAGCCCCAGCATCACCAGCACGAAGTCGCCCGAGAGGACCTCGGCGGCCACCAGCACGACACCGAGGATCAACCAGATCAGCGCGGCCACACGGCCATTGTCGCACTCGCGGGGGTACCTCCGCCGGGTTTCACGCCACCGGCTCGGTCACGAAATCGATCAGCCGCTCCACCGCGCCGATCAACGGCGTCTCCAGGTCGCGGAACCCCGACACCCCGGCCAGCACCCGCCGCCACCCCTCCCACGGCTCGCCCCAGCCCAGCGCCGCGCACACGCCCTCCTTCCACGGCACCCCGCGCGGCACCACCGGCCACGCCGCGATGCCCACCGCCGCGGGCTTCACCGCCTGCCACACGTCGACGTAGGGGTGGCCCGTGACCAGCACGTGCTCGTCGCGCACCCCCGCCACCAGCCGCGACTCCTTCGACCCCGCCACCAGGTGGTCCACCAGGACCCCCAGCCGCCGGCCCGGACCGGTGCCGAACTCCGCGATCCGCTCCGCCAGCACGTCCACCCCGTCCAGCGGCTCCACCACCACGCCCTCCACCCGCAGGTCGTGCCCCCACACCCGCTCCACCAGCTCCGCGTCGTGCAGCCCCTCCACCCAGATGCGGCTGTCGCGCGCCGTGCGGGCAGTCAGGCCCGCCACCTTCACCGACCCCGACGCCGACCGGGCGGGCGCCGCCGGCGCGGCGGGTGCGGGCCGGGTCAGCGTCACCGGCCGCCCGTCGAGCAGGAACGCCGCCGGGCGCGGCGGGAACAGCCGGCGCCGGCCGGCGCGGTCCTCCAGCACCACCTGCCCGTGCTCGAAACCCACCACCGCGCCGCAGAACCCCGACGCCGGGTCCTCCACCACCAGTCCGACCTCGGCGGCCACCTCCGGCACCACCCTGCGCTTGCGCCCCGACAGCACGTCCCGGCCGTAATCATGTGATCGCACGGCCCGCGACGTTACCGCCCCCCGCCCCCGCCGACCGGACGACGCCGCGGGCACACGGCCGGTGAACACCGGGCACGGCCGGTCGTCGGGAGCGCCGGTCCGGTCAGAACGCGGGCCAGGGGATCGCCGGCCAGTCGTCCGACGGCTCCGGGTACGCCCCCGCCGCCAGCAGCTTCTCCAGCCGCACGGTCAGCGCGCGCACCTCCGCGCGCGTCAGGTGCTCGTGCAGCCGCTCGCCCAGACCGGTGTCCAGGCACTCCCACAGCCGCCGCAGCGCCGCCACCGCCTCCTCCGGCAGCGGCTCGCCCAGCCAGCCCCACAGCACCGTGCGCAGCTTGTCCTCGACGTGCAGGCAGATGCCGTGGTCCACCCCGTACACCGCGCCGTCGGTGGCGTGCAGCACGTGCCCGCCCTTGCGGTCGGCGTTGTTCACCACCGCGTCGAACGCCGCCATCAGCCGCATCCGCGGGTGGTCGGCGTGCACCAGCACCGCGGGCTCGCCGTAGCGGTCGTGCGCGCGCAGCACCGGCCGCCACCCGGCGCGCACCTCGTCCTCCGGGACGATGTCGACCAGGTCGTCGTCCTCGCGGGTCTCCACCCACAGCTGCACCATGCCCGACCCGAACGGGCCCGCCCGCAGCACCGTGGGCGGCACCAGGTGCAGGCCCGACGCCTGCGACACCAGGTAGGTCGCCACCTCGCGGCCGGCCAGCGTGCCGTCGGGGAAGTCCCACAGCGGGCGCTCGCCGCGCACCGGCTTGTAGACGCACTGCGCGCTCACGCCGTCCAGGCTGATCGCGCAGAACAGGGTCGCGTTGGAGGCGTCCACCAACCGGCCCTCGACCTCGATGCGCCCGTGCTCCAGCAGGTCGAGCGCGCCGTCGTCACCAGGTCGCACCCCGGGCTCAGCCCTCGTCCGAGCGCCGGTAGCCGTTCTGCCTCGGGCAGACGTGCCCCTCGGGGTCCAGCGGCTCCGAGCACAGCGGGCACGGCTTGCGGCCCGCCTTCACCACCCGCTCGGCGCGCTCGGCGAACGCCCGCGCCTCACCGGGGCTCAGGAACACCCGGACCGCGTCCGGGCCCTCCTCGGTGTCGTCGAGGACCACCGCCTCGTCGACCTCCTCCTCGGTGATCGCGAGCAGCTCGATGACGACCGCGCGGGACTCGGCGTCCCAGCCCAGCCCCATCGTGCCGACCTTGAACTCCTCCTCGACCGGCACCGAGAGGGGTTCGGTGTCCCGGAGGTCGTCGGGCGCCGCCTCGGGGACCTCCGCGCCGAACCGCCGGTTCACCTCCTCCAGCAGCGAGCCGATGCGCTCGGCGAGTACGGCGACCTGTTGCTTCTCCAGCGCCACGCTGACCAGCCGGGCCTCCTCGGAGGCCTGCAGGTAGAACGTGCGCTCGCCAGGCTGCCCGACTGTGCCGGCGACGAACCGGTCGGGCTGGCGGAATACGTGGATGACGCGTGCCATGACAACGACGACCCTAGGCCACGCGGGCAAGATCGGCAGACCCGCCCCGGTGTTCGCGGCCCGCCGGCGTCCCGCGCCGATCGTCGCCGGCCGGCCCCGCCGGCGCCCGGATAGGGTCGCCCCCGTGGTGACGATCGCACCGTACGGAACGTGGACATCGCCCATCGGCGCGGCCGACGCCGCCGCGGCCGGAGGGGGCCCGCACTGGGTCGACCTGCACCGGGGCGTGCCCTGGTGGGCCGAGGGGCGCCCCGCCGAGGGCGGGCGGGTGGCGCTGGTGCGCGACGGGCACGACCTGCTGCCGCCCCCGTGGAACGTGCGCAACCGCGTCCACGAGTACGGCGGACGCCCCTGGGTGGTGCTCGACACCCCCGACGGGACGCGCATGGCCTTCACCGACTGGGGCGACCAGCGCATCCACCTGTTCGACCCCGACGACCCGCGGCCCCGGCCGATCACCGCCGAGCCGGAGCGCCACCACGGCCTGCGCTACGCCGACCTGACCGCCGGCCCCGGCCACACCGAGGTGTGGTGCGTGCGCGAGACCGTCACCGGCGACGCCCGCACCGACGTGCGCCGCGACCTCGTCGCCGTGCCGCTGGACGGCTCCCCGGTGCGCGTGCTCGCGGCGAGCCACCACTTCATGACCGGCCCCCGCGTCTCGCCCGACGGCCGCCGGCTGGCCTGGATCGGCTGGGACCACCCGCGCATGCCGTGGGACGGCTCCGAGCTGTGCGTCGCCGAGATCGGCTCCGACACCCACCGAGTGCTGGCCGGCGGCCCCGACGAGGCCGTGTGCCAGGTCGAGTGGGAGGGCGACGACCTGCTCGTCCTCACCGACCCCGACGGCTGGTGGAACCTGTTCCGCATCGGCCTCGACGGCACCGCCGTCAACCTCGCCCCGTGCCGCGAGGAGCTCGGCGGGCCGATGTGGCGGCTGGGCAACCGCTGGTTCGCCGCCATCGACCGCGGCCGCTACGCCGTGCTGCGCTCCGGTGCGCCCGCCGTGCTCGACGAGCGCAGCGGCACGGTCACCGACATCGACGTCGACCTGCCCGTGTGGCACGCCCACCTGGCCGTGCACGACGGCGTGCTCGTCAGCAGCGCCGCCGGCCCGCGCACCGAGGCCGCCGTGGTGTCGCTGGACCTGTCCACCGGCGAGCTGACCGAGCACACCCGGTCCGGCGCGACCCTGCCCGCCGAGTACCTGCCCGTGCCCGTCGAGCGCGTGGTCACCGGACCCGACGGCGACGTGCCCGCCCACGTCTACCCGCCGACCAACCCCGACTTCGCCGCGCCCGACGGCGAGAAGCCGCCGTACGTCGTGCACGTCCACGGCGGTCCCACCGGCCGCAGCGCGCCCGTCCTCGACGCCGACATCGCCTACCTCACCAGCCGCGGCATCGGCGTCGTGGCCGTCGACTACGGCGGCTCCACCGGCTACGGCCGCGCGTTCCGCGAACGGCTGCGCGAGCAGTGGGGCGTCGTCGACGTCGCCGACTGCGCCGCCGTCGCCAGGGCCCTCGCCGAGGAGGGCACCGCCGACGGCGACCGGCTCGCCATCCGCGGCGGCAGCGCGGGCGGCTGGACCGCGGCCGCGTCGATGACCACGGTCGACACCTACCGCTGCGCCGTGATCGCCTTCCCGATCCTCGACCTGCGGGGCTGGACCGGCGAGGGCGGCGAGACCCACGACTTCGAGTCCCGCTACGTCGAGGGGCTGGTGGGGCCCTGGCCCGCCACCGCCGACCGCTACGCCGAGCGCTCGCCGTCGCACCGGGTCGAGCACCTGGCCGGACCCGTGCTGCTCCTGCAGGGGCTGGAGGACGAGATCTGCCCGCCCGACCAGGCCGACCGCTTCGCCGCGGCCCTCGACGGCACCGGCGTCCCGCACGCCTACCTGACCTTCGAAGGAGAGCAGCACGGCTTCCGCAAGGCCGCGACCATCGTCGCCGCCCTGGAGGCCGAGCTGTCCTTCTACGGGCAGGTCCTCGGCTTCACCCCCGCCGGCGTGCCCGTCCTGGACCTGCGCCGGTGAGCCCGCCGCCGTCCCCCCGGAGCGGCCCCCCGCTGTTGCGGCCCGGCGACCGCGTCGCCGTCGTCAGCCCCGCCGGCCCCGTCGACCCCGCACTGCTCGACGCGGGCCTGGCGCTGCTGCGCACGTGGGACCTGGACGTCGAACCCGCCCCGCACGCCCGCGACACCCACCCCGACCTGCCCTACCTGGCCGGGACCGACGCCGACCGCGCCCACGACCTGACCCGGGCCTGGCTGGACCCCGACGTGGCCGGCGTGCTGTGCGCCCGCGGCGGCTACGGCAGCCTGCGCGCGGTCGACCTCGTCGACTGGGCCGCCGTCGGCGCGCACCGCAAGGTGTTCGCCGGCTCCAGCGACATCACCGCCCTGCACACCCGCTTCCACGCCGCCGGCCACGCCACCTGGTTCGGGCCGATGATCGGTACCAGGGCGTTCGTCGAGGACACCGCCGCGCGCGAGCACCTGCGCCGCGCCCTGTTCACCGGCGTCACCGGCTGGCACGGCACCGGCCACACGCCCGGCGTGGCCCGCGGCGCCGCGTTCGGCGGCAACCTCAGCCTGCTCTTCGACACCCCGCCCCCGGCCGGGGCGGTCGTGCTGCTCGAAGACGTCGACGAGGAGCCCTACCGGCTCGACCGCATGCTCACCGGCATGCGGCGCACCGGCTGGTTCGACGACGTCGCGGCCCTCGTGCTCGGCTCCTGGACGGGCTGCGGGAACGCCGCGCCCGTGCTGGCCGACCGTCTCGGCGACCTCGGCGTGCCCGTCGTCGCCGACGTGCCCTTCGGCCACTGCGCCGGCCAGCTCACCCTGCCGCTGGGCGTGTCGGTCGAGGTCGACGGCCGCACCGGCGTGGTAACCGTGGTGCCGTGAAGATCCACGCGGCCGACGGCCCGTTCGACGTCCCCCTGTGGGAACCCGCCACCGGCCACGGCCCCGGCCTGGTGCTCGTCCAGGAGATCTTCGGCCTCGACGACTACCTCCGGTCCGTCGCCGCCGACCTCGCCGCGCTCGGCTACGTCGTCGCCGTGCCCGAACTGTTCCGGCGCACCGCCCCCGGCTGGGTCGGCGAGCACGACGACGCCGGCGTCGCCGCGGCCATGGACGTCGCCTCCCGCTTCGACTTCGACCTCGGTGTCGCCGACGTCCTGGCCACCCTCGACCGGCTGCGCGAGCGGTGCGGGCGCGCCGGCGTGCTGGGCTTCTGCCTCGGCGGCTCGATCGCCTACGAAACCGCCGTCGCCGACGGACCCGACGCGGTCGTGTCGTTCTACGGCTCCGGCGTCCCGGACCGGATCGGCGAGCTGCACCGGGTGACCTGCCCGATCCAGTTCCACTTCGGCGGGCAGGACCCCTACATCCCGCGCGCGGCGGTGCAGCGGGTCGTCGACGCCGCCGCCGGCCACCCCGGCGCCGAGGTGCACGTCCAGCGGGACGCGGGCCACGCCTTCCACAACGACGTCGCGCCCCGGTTCCACGACCCGGCCGCCGCGGCCGCCGCCTGGGACCTCACCACCGCGTTCCTCTCCCGCACCCTGCCCACCACCTGACCTGCCGGGACCTCGTGGCCCGGGACCGGAGGGCGGTCAGCGGCGCGACTGGTTGTCGCGCAGCACCTGCGTGTCGCGCCGCACCTCCGCGGCCCGGTCGCTGACCGCCTGGATCTCGCGCGCCAGCTCCGGGTCCTCCACCCGCACCCGCCCCAGCGACTCCACCAGCGGCGCGACCAGGGCGACGACGTCGTCCACCTCCAGCGCCCGCCGCACCACCACGTCCACCCGGCCGACCTGGCCGGCCAGGCTGCGCAGCGAGCCCGCGTTCTCCCGCGCCCACCGGCCCACCGCCCGGTCGGCAGCCCGCCTGTCCCGCTCGGCGCGCACCCGACCCTCCGCCGTGTCGTCGCCCTCCGACGGTCGCAACCGCAGGTAGCGGCGCTCGGCCGCCTGCCTGCTGGCCAACCCGAGCGCCGGCGCCAGCTCCGCCCAACTGGTGCCCATCGCCCGCGCGGAGGCGATCAGCTGCGGCTCCCACGCGGCCAGCTCCTCGCGCAGCCGCCGCAGCAGGACCAGCGCGGTCAGCACCTGACCGACGCCGACGTCGTCCCCCTCGACCGCGTGCCGGATGTTCTCGTAGTCGCCGCTCGCCATGCGGTCAACCTACTGACGACACGAGGGGTTGTCAACGGAGTGACGACGTGGTAGAACTGGTGGTGCAGCGCATTGACCAGACCAAACAGGAGGTGTTCCCGATGTTGATGCGCACCGACCCGTTCCGGGAGCTGGACCGCCTGGCCCAGCAGTTCTTCTCCGGGCCGGGCACGTGGTCGCGGCCGACGTCCATGCCGATGGACGCCTACCGCGCGGGCGACGAGTTCGTCGTCGAGTTCGACCTGCCCGGCGTCCCGGCGGACGCGATCGAGCTGGACGTGGAGCGCAACGTGCTCACCGTCAAGGCCGAGCGCCGCCCGAACCGACGGACCGACGAGGTCGAGATGCAGGTCTCCGAGCGGCCGCTGGGCGTGTTCTCGCGGCAGTTGTTCCTCGGCGACACCCTCGACGCCGAGAACATCCGCGCCGACTACGACTCCGGTGTGCTCACCCTGCGCATCCCGGTCGCGGAGAAGGCCAAGCCGCGCAGGATCGCCATCGGCAACGCCGACACCGGCCGCAGGGAGATCGACGCCTGACCCGGCGGCCGGCACGGCGGACACGCGGTACGGGGACGTGCCGGGCGTCGTCACCGACGCCCGGCACGTCCCCCGTACCGCCTGCCGGGACCGGACCCGGTCGTGTCACGGTGGCGCGGCCGTCCCCGCGCCCGCGAGGATCACGGCCATGCGACCGGCGCCCGGACAGGTACTGCACTTCTCCGAAGACCCGACCATCACCCGCTTCGAGCCCCACGTCGCCCGCACCGCGCGCCAACCCGACGCCTACGTGTGGGCCGTCGACCACGACCGCGCCCCCGACTACTGGTTCCCCCGCCAGTGCCCGCGCGCGCTGGTGTGGACCGGGCCCCGCGCCAGCGCCGAGGACCGGGCCTGGCTGGGCGCCGAACGCGTGCACGTGATCGAGTACGGCTGGCTGGAGCGCCTGCGCACCGCCCGCCTCTACGCCTACCGGTTCGACGCCGCCGCGTTCCGGCCGTTCGGCGACCCGCCCAACGCCCACGTCGCCACCGTGCCCGTCGAACCGCTCGGCGACGCCGAACCCGTCGGCGACCTGCTCGCGCTGCACGAGGAGGCCGGCATCGAACTGCGGCTGACCACCGACCTGTGGCCGTTCTGGCGACGCGCCACGACCGGCACCCTCGGGTTCAGCGGCATCAGGCTGCGCAACGCCGCACCCGACCCCGCCGCACCCTGACCCCACCACTCCCTGACCCCGGCCGGCGGGACCGTCGGTTCAGCGGAAGTCGGCGGCGTGGTCGTGCGCCCACCGCTCGAAGGTCAGCGCCCGCCGCCCCAGGACCTCCTCGACGTCCGGGGACACCCACGTGTTGCCCTCCGGGGACCGCCCCATCTCCAGGAACCACTCCACCACCTGCGGCGGGTACACGTCGCGCCACAGCTCGCGGGCCTGCCCGGGGCTCAGCTCCACGAACCGGACCGGGCTGCCCACCGCCTCGCCGATCAGCCGGACCGCGTCGCGCCGGCGCACCGGCGCCGGACCGGTGGGCCGGTAGGTGCGGCCCTCGTGCCCGTCGGTCAGCAGCGCCCGCACGGCGATCGCCGCGATGTCGTCCTCGTGGACCATGGCGCTGTTCCAGTCCCCGAACGGCGCGCGCACGACGCGCCGCGCGCGGATCGACGGCGCCCACTCCCGGGTGTTGGCCATGAACTCGCCGGGGAACAGGTGGGTCCACCCGATGCCCGACGACTCGATCGCCCGGTGGAACGCCCGGTGCCAGGACTCCAGCGGGTCGTCGTCGGTGCGGCCCGGGTCGTCGTGACCCAGGTGGGTGAGCCGCCGCACGCCCGCCTCGCGCAGGACGTCGACGATCGCGGAACCGTCGCCCTCCATCGACACCAGGTGGACCCGCTCGACACCGCGCAGCGCCGGGAGCAGGGACGGCGGGTCGGTGAAGTCACCCGCGACCACCTCCACCCCGGCCGGTAAGCGGGCGGCGGCGGGGGCGCGGGTCAGGGCGCGGACCTCGTGGCCCGCGGCGAGCAGTCGGCGCACCACGGCGCCGCCGACGGTCCCGGTCGCCCCGGTGACGAGAATCGGCATGGAAATCCTCCGGACATCACGGATAAGCCCTGGTGAGGGGCTTGACGAAGGTACTCGGACCTGTGCGGGGAGAATGCCCGCGGAAATGCCGGATTGTCAAACATGAACGCGGTGTTCACGTTTTCCGGAAATGGCGCGGAAAACACGGCTTGCCTCCATACCGACCGGTCGGTACCCTCGCGGCGTGGACGAACGGCGCATCGACGCGGTGGTGCTGGACTGGGGCGGTGTGCTCACGGTCTCCGTGCCCGCCTTCATCGAGGACTGGCTGACCAGCGAGAACATCGACCGGGACCGCTACGGCGCCACCGTGCGCGGCTGGATGGGGCGCGACGCCGCCCCCGACAACCCCGTGTTCCGCCTGGAGACCGGCGAACTGACCACGCACGAGTTCGAGGCGCTGCTCGCCGCCGAACTGGTCACCCTCGACGGCCGCGAGGTGGCCTCCACCGGGCTGCTGCGCCGCATGTTCGGCAGCGCCCACCCCGACCCCGCGATGGTCGACCTGGTGCGCGGGCTGCGCGCCGACGGCATCACCACCGCGCTGCTGTCCAACAGCTGGGGCGAGGGCTACCCCGAGGAGCTGCTGCTGGAGCTGTTCGACACCATCGTGATCAGCGGCCGCATCGGCCTGCGCAAACCCGACCCGCGCATCTTCGAGCACACCCTCGACCGGCTCGGCCTGCCCGCCCACCGCTGCGTCTTCTTCGACGACGCCCCGGTCAACGTCGAGGGCGCCCGCGCCGTGGGCATGCACGCGCACCGGCACACCGACGCCGAGTCCACGCGCGCCGTGATCGACCAGCTCAGGGGAGCCGCCGCATGACCGAACCACCCGCCCCCGGCCAGTCCGGTCCGGAGCTGCCCACCCCGGAGCTGCCCACCCCGGAGCTGCCCGGACTCGACCTGGGCCGGCTCGCCGCCCACCTCGGCACCGGCCCGCTGACCGGCGAACTCATCCCCGGCGGCCGGTCCAACCTCACCTACCGGGTCACCGACGGCGCGCACCGCTGGGTGCTGCGCCGCCCGCCGCTCGGGCACGTGCTCGCCACCGCGCACGACATGACCCGCGAGCACCGCGTCATCTCCGCACTGGCCGGCACCGCTGTGCCCGTGCCCGCCGTCGAGCTGCTGTGCGAGGACACCGACGTCATCGGCGCGCCGTTCTACCTGATGGAAGAGGTCCCCGGCCAGGCACTGCGCCACCGCGACCAGTGCCCGTGGCTGACCCCGGACAAGGCGCGCGCCCTGTCCGACCGGCTCGTCGACGTGCTGGCCGACCTGCACGCCGTGGACCCCGCCGACGTCGGCCTGACCGACTTCGGCCGCCCCGAGGGCTTCCTCACCCGCCAGGTCACCCGCTGGGGCAAGCAGCTCGACGCCTCCCGCAGCCGCGAGCTGCCCGGCATCGACGAACTGCGCGACCGGCTCGGCGCCACCGTCCCCCGCTCCGCCCGCGCCACGATCGTGCACGGCGACTACCGGCTCGACAACGTGCTCGTCACCGAGGACCCCGTCGACATCAGCGCCGTCCTGGACTGGGAGATGGCCACCCTCGGCGACCCGCTCGCCGACGTCGGCCTGCTGTGCGTGTACTGGAACGGCATCGGCGCCCGCGAGGACGACCCCGTCACCGGCACCGTGCCCACGCTGCCCGGCTTCACCGGCGCCGGGGAGATGGTGCGGCGCTACGCCGAGCGCAGCGGCGCCGACGTCACGGACCTGGACTGGTACACGGCGTTCGCCTACTTCAAGCTCGCCGTGATCCTGGAGGGCATCCACTTCCGCTTCACCCGGGGCAAGACCGTGGGCGCCGGGTTCGACCAGATCGGCCACCTCACCCTGCCGCTGGTCAGGCAGGGACTCGCCGCGACCGCAGGAGAGCGCTGATGGACTTCGCCTACGACGCCAGGACCGGGGAACTGCGGGAGAAGCTGCTGCGGTTCATGGACGAGCACGTGTACCCGGCCGAACCCGTCGCCGCGCGCCAGCTCGCCGAGGCCGCCGACCCGTGGGCGCGCCCCGCCGTCCTCGCCGACCTCAAGGCCGAGGCCCGCCGCCAGGGCCTGTGGAACCTGTTCCTGCCCGACGCCGAGCACGGCGCCGGCCTGACCAACCTCCAGTACGCGCCGCTGGCCGAGATCACCGGCCGCAGCCCGCACCTGGCCCCGGAGGCGCTCAACTGCGCCGCGCCCGACACCGGGAACATGGAGGTGCTGGCGATGTTCGGCACGGACGCGCAGAAGAAGCAGTGGCTGCGCCCGCTGCTCGACGGCGAGATCCGCTCCGCGTTCTGCATGACCGAACCCGACGTCGCCTCCTCCGACGCCACCAACATCGCCACCAGCATCGTGCGCGACGGCGACGAGTACGTGGTCAACGGCCGCAAGTGGTGGTCCTCCGGCGCGATGAACCCCGACTGCGCGATCTTCATCGTGATGGGCAAGACCGACCCCGACGCCGAACGGCACCGCCAGCAGGCGATGATCCTCGTCCCGCGCGACACGCCGGGCGTGCGCGTCGAGCGCGGCATGCACGTCTTCGGCTACACCGACGCCTCCCACGGCGGCCACGCCGAGATCGTGTTCGACGACGTCCGCGTGCCCGCCGACAACCTCATCGCCGGCGAGGGCGAGGGCTTCGCCATCGCCCAGGCCCGCCTCGGCCCCGGCCGCATCCACCACTGCATGCGCCTGATCGGCATCGCCGAACGCGCCCTGGAGCTGATGTGCCGCCGCGCGGTGTCGCGCGTCGCCTTCGGCAAGCCCATCGCGCGGCAGGGCGTCGTGCAGGAGTGGATCGCCGAGTCCCGGGTGCGCATCGAGCAGGCCCGGCTGCTGGTGCTCAAGACCGCGTGGCTGATGGACACCGTCGGCAACAAGGGCGCGCACACCGAGATCCAGGCCATCAAGATCGGCACGCCGCTGATGGCCGAGTGGGTCCTCGACAAGGCCATCCAGGCGCACGGCGCGGGCGGCGTGAGCCAGGACTACCCGCTGGCCGAGCTGTGGGCCTCCGCGCGGACCCTGCGCCTGGCCGACGGCCCCGACGAGGTCCACCGCATGTCGCTGGCCAAGCGGGAGCTCAGGAAGTACCTGTAGCGCCACCCGGTCGCGCTCCGGCCGGTTCCGCGCGGCACCGCACCCGTCCTCCCGCCGCGCGGACCGGTCAGCCGGGCACCCGGTACGACGGCACGGCGGCCAGCAGGGTGCGGGTGTAGTCGTGCCGGGGGGCGAGCAGCACCTGCTCCACGCTGCCCTGCTCGACGATCCCGCCCCGGTACATCACGGCCACCCGGTCGGCGATGGTCCACGCCAGGCCCAGGTCGTGCGTGATCACCAGGGCGCCCAGGTCCAGGTCGCGGCGCAGGCGCAGCAGCAGGGCCAGGATCTCGCCGCGCACGGAGGCGTCGAGCGAGGCCACCGGCTCGTCGGCGATCAGCAGGCGCGGACCCAGGGCCAGGGCGCCGGCGATGACGACGCGCTGGCGCTGACCGCCGGAGAGCTGGTGCGGCAGGGACGGGAAGAAGCGTTCCGGCGGGCGCAGCTCGGCCTGGGCGAGGGCCTCGGCCACGCGCTCGCGCTCGTCGCCGTCCACGCCGTGGATGCGCAGCCCCTCGGCGACGGCCTCGTACACCGAGTGCCTCGGGTTCAGGGCGCTGGTCGGGTCCTGGAGCACGAGCTGGACCTGGCGGCGGTAGGCGCGCAGGCCCGAGGCGGAGCGGGGCAGCGGGGCGCCGTCGAACAGGACCCTGCCCGCGGTGGGTTTCCGCAGGCCCAGCAGGGTCCGGGCGAGTGTGGTCTTGCCGGAGCCGGACTGGCCGACCAGCGCCAGGATCTCGCCGCGGCGGACCTCCAGGTCCACGCCCGCCACGGCGGTGGTGCGGCCGTAGTCGACCCGGATGCCCTCGGCGCGCAGCAGCACCTCGCCCGCGGAGCCGTCGCCGGCGTGGCGCGACGCCGGGTCGCCCACGGTGGGGAACGCGGCGGTCAGGGCGCGGGTGTGCGGGTGTGCGGGGTGGTGGACGACCTCGCGCGCGGGCCCCTCCTCGACCACCTCGCCGTCCCGCATCACCGCCAACCGGTCGCACGTCGAGGCCAGCACGGACAGGTCGTGGCTGATCATGACCAGTCCGATGCCGCGTTCGGCGACCAGCCGCTTGAGCACGTCGAGGACCTGCGCCTGCACCACCACGTCGAGCGCGGTGGTGGGTTCGTCGGCCACCACCAGCCTCGGCCCGCACGCCAGCGCCATCGCGATCATCACCCGCTGCTTCTGCCCGCCCGACAGCTCGTGCGGGTAGGCGCGGGCCGCCCGCGCGGGCAGCTCCACCTGGCCGAGCAGGTCCCGCACGGAGCCCGTCACGCCGTGCAGCCGCATCGGCTCGGCGATCTGGTCGCCCACCCGGTGCACCGGGTTGAGCGCGTGCATCGCGCCCTGGAACACCACCGACGCCGCCGCCCACCGCACCGCGCGCAGCCGGCCCCACGACATGGTCCGCACGTCCTCGCCGTCGAGCAGCACCCGGCCCTCGACGCGGGCGTCGCGCGGCAGCAGCCGCAGCACCGACATGGCCACCGTGGACTTGCCGCAGCCCGACTCCCCGGCCAGCCCCAGCGTCTCGCCCGCCGCGAGCGACAGGTTCACCGACCGCACCGCCGCGACGTCGCCGCCGTGCGCGCCCCGGTAGTGCACGCTCAGGTCCCGCAGCTCCAGCAGGCTCACCGCTCCCCCTTCAACCGCGGGTTGAGCACGGTCTCCAGCGCCCGCCCGACCAGCGTGAACGCCAGCACCACGCACACCACGCCCAGGCCGGGCGGGATCAGGAACCACCAGGCGCGCTGCGACACCGCGCCGTGCATGTTCGCCGCGTGCAGCATCGACCCCCACGACACGCGCGTGGGGTCGCCCAGCCCCAGGAACGACAGCGTCGACTCCGCCACGATCGCGCTGGCCACGGTCAGCGTGGTGTTGACGAACACCAGCGGCAGCACCGCGGGCAGCACGTGCCGGCCCACGACGTGCGCGTGGCCGCCGCCCAGGGCGCGGGCGCGTTCGATGAACGGCCGCGCCTCCACCGCCAGGGTCTGCGCGCGCACCAGCCGCGCGGTCCCCGGCCACGCCGTCACGCCGATGGCCAGCACGATCGTGGCCAGGCCGCGCGGCAGCACGGTGGACAGGGCGATGGCCAGCACCAGCGAGGGCAGCACCAGGAAGAAGTCGGTGAACCGCATCAGCAGCGCCGACACCCAGCCGCCGAAGTGCGCCGCGGCGATGCCGACGACGGTGCCGATGAGCACCGACAGCACGGTCGCCGCGAGGCCCACGACCAGCGAGATGCGGGTGCCCCACCAGGTCAGCAGCAGCACCGAGCGGCCGTTGTGGTCGGTGCCCAGCCAGTGCCCGGTCGACGGCGGCTCCCACGGCGCGGCCGTCACCCGCGTCACGTCCAGCCCGGCGGTGTCGGTCACCAGCGGCGCGAGCAGCGCCAGCACCGCGATCACGCCGAGCCCGACCAGCCCGGCCACGCCGCCGCGCTGGGAGGCGAACTCGCGCCACGTCGCCCGGGCCGCGGCCCGGCGGCGCTGCCACGCGATCGTCGTCATGCCGCACGCACCCGCGGGTCCAGGACCCGGTAGGCCAGGTCGGCCAGCACGTTCATGAAGATCACCGCTCCCGCCAGCACCACGAACGTGCCCTGCAGCAGCGGCAGGTCCGGTCCGGTCAGCGCCTCGTAGGTCAGCAGCCCCAGCCCCGGCCAGGAGAACACGGTCTCCACCGTGATCGCCCCCGACACCACCAGCCCCAGGTGCAGGAACACCAGGGTCACGGTCGGCAGCAGCGCGTTGGGCACCGCGTGGCGGCGGCGCACCAGGTCGTCGCGCAGCCCTTTCGCGCGCGCGGTCGTGAGGTAGTCGGCGTGCATCTCCTCCAGCAGCGAGGACCGCATGACCAGCAGGTACTGCGCGTAGACCACGGCGATCATGGTCAGGCACGGCAGCACCAGGTGGTGGGCGACGTCCACCGACTGCGACAGGAAGTCCGGCGGCGTGTCGGGGTAGCGCATGCCGCCGGAGGGGAACAGGTCGCCGGTGGCCATCGACAGCAGCATGCCCAGCCAGAACGTCGGCATCGCCCACTGCGTCAGCGCCACGCCGGTGGACACCCGGTCGAACCGCGACCCGCGCCGCCACGCGCCCCGGATGCCCAGCCACAGCCCGAGCGCCACCGCCAGCAGGGTCGCGGTGCCCACCAGCAGCACCGTCGGCCACAGCCGTTCGCCGATCAGCTCCAGCACCGGGCGGCTGTAGACGTAGGAGGTGCCCAGGTCGCCGCGCAGCACGCCGGCGACGTAGTCGACGAACTGCTCGCGCAGCGGCTTGTCCACGCCCAGCCGGGCGCGCAGCTCGGCGATCTGCTCGGCGCCCACCGGCCGGCCCCGCGTCATGGTCACCACCGGGTCGCCGGGGATCACCCGGAACAGCAGGAACCCGAGGACGACCACGAGCACGAGGCTGACCAGGGCGCCCCCGAGCTTGCCCGCGAGGTACCGGGTCACTCGCGGTCCCCGGCGCCCTGCCTGCGCCGCCGCGACACCAGGAACACCGCCCCCACCAGCACCACCAGCGCGCCGCCGACCGCGGCGAGGACCGGACCGGTGTTCGAGGTGCCCCCGGAGGAGGCCGAGTCGGTGGGCGTGGCGCCGTAGTAGCCCCACACCCCGTTCTGGGCCATGATCACGCCGCCGGGGTCGGGCTGCACGGGGAACGAGGCGAACTTGTCGCTGCGGTACGCCTCCAGGGCGTTGTCGTAGCCGAGGATGATCGCCGGGACCTGGTCGTGGAAGCGCTGCTGCATCCGCTTGACGATGTCCTGCCGCGTGGCCGGGTCGAACTCGCTGCGCTGCCGGGCGTAGAGGGCGTCGTACTCGGCGTCGCAGAAGAACGTGTCGGTGGTGCCGCCCCGGCCGTCGGCGTCGGGCCGCTGGGCGCAGGTGTGCAGCGACAGGATGTAGTCGGGGTCGGGGTTGGTGCCCCAGCCGGAGAAGACCAGGTCGAACGTGCCCGCGGTGCTGGCCTCGTTGAGCTGGTTGTCGGAGACGATCTGCACGTCGACGGGGATGCCGAGGTCGGCCAGGGAGCGCTTGACGAACTCGCCGGTCTGCTCGTCGTAGGCGCGGCTGGCGTGGCCGAGCAGCCGCAGCGACAGCGGCCGGCCGTCGGGGCCCACGCGGGTGCCGTCGGCGCCGCGGGCGTACCCGGCGGCGTCGAGGTCGGCGTTGGCGCCGGCGGGGTCGTGCGTGCGGGCCTGCGCGGGCTCGGCCAGGTGGTAGGAGGCGAACACCGGCGGGATGAGGCCGGTGCCGCGCTGGGCGTAGCCGCCGTTGACGCGCTCGATGATCGAGTCGAGGTCGATGGCCTTGGCGATCGCGCGGCGCACCACGACGTCCTTGAGCGCGGGGTGCCCGTCGCCGATGGGGGTGCCGTCGCGGGTCGCGGCGCCGGAGTTGATCACGATCTCGTTGAAGCGGCGGCCCTGCGCCTTGTTGAGGGTGATGCCCTCCTTGCCCTCGAGGGAGTCGAACTGGGCCGGCCCCATCCGGTTGACCAGGTCGACCTCGCCCTTGGCCAGGGCCTGGGCGGCGGCGTCGACGGTCTTGTAGTAGCTGAACGTCAGCTCGTCGTACTTGGGCGCGCCGCGCCAGTAGTCCTTGTTCGCCGCGAACCGGATGAACTCGTTGGCCCGGTACTCGGTGAGGACGAACGGGCCGCTGCCCACCACCGGCGTCCGGTCGTTGCGGTACTCGCCGATGTCGGCGACCTGCGACCACACGTGCTCGGGCACGATCGGCACGTCCAGCGCGAGCATCGTGGCCTGCGGCTGCTTCGTCCTGATCACCAGGGTCTCGTCGTCGGTCGCGGTGACCGACTCGAAGTCGGCGGTGAAGCTGCCGTTGGCGGTGGCGGCGGCCTCGTCGTCCATCATCAGGTTGTAGGTGAACGCCGCGTCGCGGGCGGTGATGGGCTTGCCGTCGGACCACTTCTTGCCCGCGGGGATGGTGAAGGTCCAGGTCAGGCGGTCCTCGGAGGACGACCACTCCTTGGCCAGACCCTCCACGGGGTGCTGGTCGACGACGTCGTAGGCGGTCAGGTAGTCGTACATGAGCCGGCCGACCTCGGTGCCCGCCTGGAAGATCGACAGGAACGGGTTGAGGGAATCCACCTGCTGGGTGATGGCCACCCGCAGCGTCACGCCCTGCTGGGCTTGTGCCTGGTCGACGGGCACCGGTATGGGTGACAGGACCAGCACGCCCGCCATCGCCGCCATCGCCCCGAGCCGTCGCACGCGCACCGTGACCGCCTCCGCCCCTAGTGGAAGTCAAGAAGTAACCATTGGGACAAGGTCTGCGTCAAGAACCGACGACCACCGGTTACCGTGGTGACATGCGGATCATGATCTCGGCGGACATGGAGGGCGCGACGGGGGTCACCTGGACCGCCGACGTCGTCCCGCAGACCGAGCAGTGGCAGCGCTTCCGGCGCCTGTTCACCGGCGACGTCAACGCCTGCGTCGCCGGCGCGTTCACCGGCGGCGCGACCGACGTGCTGGTCAACGAGGCGCACTCGTCGCAACGCAACCTCCTGCTGGAGGACCTCGACCCCCGCGCCCGGATGCTCACCGGGCGCCACAAACCCCTGTCGATGATGCAGGGCGTCGACTCAGGGGTCGACGGGGTCGTCTTCCTGGGCTACCACGCGGGGGCGGGCCGGGAGGGCGTGCTGGCCCACACCTACCTGGAGAACTCGATCACCGGCGTGTGGCTCGACGGCGTCCCGGCGAGCGAAGGGCTGCTCAACGCCGCGCTCGCCGCCGAGCACGGCGTGCCCGTGCTGCTGGTCACCGGCGACGACCGGGCCTGCGAGGACGCCCGCGCCTACGCCCCCGACGCCGAACTGGTCGCGGTGAAGGAGTGCGTGAGCCGCTACGCCGCCGTGTGCCTGCCGCCCGCGGTGACCGCCGAGCGCATCGCCGCGGCCGCCGCGACCGCCCTGCGCCGCGCCGGCCGGACCGACCCCCGGCCCGGCCCGCACCGCGTCGAGGTGGAGTTCGACGCCACCCACCTGGCCGCCGCGGCGGCGGTGGTGCCTACGGTGGAGCTGATCGACGCCCGCCGGGTAGCGTTCGACGCCGCCTCCATGACCCTGGCGATGCAGGCGTTCAAGGTCGTCACGGCGATCGCTGCGGGGGCGGTGGAAGGGATATATGGCTGAGGACGTCGTGGACCTGTGCGCGGCCCTGCTGCGCATCGACACCACCAACCACGGCCGGGGCGAGTCGGCCGGCGAGCGCGAGGCCGCCGAGTTCGTCGCCGCGCACCTGGAGGCCGCGGGCGTGCCCGCGACCCTGCTCGAACCCGCCCCGCGCCGCACCAACGTGCTGGCCCGCGTGCCCGGCACCGAGCCCGACCTGCCCGCGGTGCTCGTGCAGGCCCACCTCGACGTGGTGCCCGCCGACCCCGCCGAGTGGAGCGTGCCGCCGTTCGCCGGGATCGAGCGCGACGGCTACCTGTGGGGGCGCGGCGCCGTCGACATGAAGGACATGGTCGCCATGGTCCTCTCGGTCGTCGGCACCTGGGCCCGCGAGGGCCGCGCGCCCCGCCGCGACGTCGTGCTGGCGTTCGTCGCCGACGAGGAGGACACCGGCGCGTGCGGCGCGCACTGGCTCGTCGACCACCACGCCGGGCACTTCGCCGGGTGCGCCGCCGCGATCAGCGAGTCCGGCGGCTTCTCGCACCGCACCTTCGACAAGCGCATCTACCCCATCGGCACCGCCGAGCGCGGCACCTCGCACCTCCGGCTGACCGCCACCGGCCGCGCCGGGCACGGCTCGCGCCGCAACGAGGACAACGCCGTGCTCAAGCTCGTCAACGCCCTGGGCCGCCTCGCCGCGCTGCGCCACCCCGTGCGGCTCACCCCGGCCGTGCGGGCGTTCATCGAGCAGGTCGGCGCCGCGCTCGGGGTGCCGGTGGACCTCGACGACGTCGACGCCACCATCGCCCGCTTCGGGCCCGCCGCGAAGCTGGTGGAGAACACCGTCCGCAACAGCACCACCCCGACCGTCCTCGACGCCGGCTACAAGGTCAACGTCATCCCCGGCAGCGCCTCCGCCGAGGTCGACGTGCGCACCCTGCCCGGCACCGTGGACGAGCTGCTCGCCGCCGTGGACGACGCGCTGGGGCCCGACGTGCGGCGCGAGTTCCTCCAGCACCAGCCGCCCGTGCAGGCCCCGATCGACTCGCCGTGGTTCGACGCGATGGCCGACGCGCTGCGCGCCGAGGACCCCGAGGCCGTCGTGGTGCCCTACTGCCTGGGCGGCGGCACCGACGCCAAGGCGTTCAGCAGGCTCGGCATCGACTGCTACGGGTTCGCGCCGCTCTACCTGCCCGAGGGCTTCGACTACCGGTCGCTGACCCACGGCGTGGACGAGCGCGTGCCCGTGGAGGGGCTGCGGTTCGGCGCGCGGGTGCTGGACCGGTTCCTGTCGTCGTGACCGTCCGGTCGCCGTCGGTGCCGTGTGATCCACTGTGCGCGGACCGACCGGACCCGGAGGAGACGCCGTGGGTGTGCCGACCGACTACTTCCACGCGCCCGACGCGGCGACGGTGGCGCGCGCCGTGGACGCCGCCGACGGTTATCCGGTCGTGGGCGGCGTGTGCCCCGCGTTCGTCGGGGTCGAGGCCAAGGGCGTCGACCCCGACGTCCTCCTCGGGCAGCTCGTCGCCGCGATCGCGGGCGGGCCGTGGCGGCCGGGGCTCGTCGCGCAGTCGATCGTGTGGCCGACCACCCGACCGCCCGGGCCGCAGGGCCCCGAGGACGACGACGACCCGTGGGCGACCGGGCCCTGGGTGGTGGAACTCGACACCGCCACGCGCGACGCCCTGGCCGGCGCGGACCCGGCCGACGCCCCCCGGCTCGCCGCCGAGTGGGCGTGCGCCGAGGAGTTCGGCGACGGCACGCGCGGCGAGGACCTGGCGCCGCTGGTCGCCGAACTGCTCGACCTGGCCCGGCGCGCCCGGGACCGGGGAGAACGGCTCTACTGCTGGTCGAGCCTCTAGGGCGCGATGCGCAGCCGGCGGATCGCGCCGTCGTCGAAGTCCTCGAACCGGAACCGCAGGCCCGCCACGGGGCTGCCCGGGAAGTCGCCGCTGATCGTGGCGGTGACGACCAGGCCCTCGGCGGTCCGCTCGACGCCGGTGACCTCGTAGCGCACCAGCGGCACCTCGTCGCGCCACGCGCGGATCGCGGCGGGCCCGCGGTGGACCCGACCCTCGTCGTGGACCTCGGCGTCGGGGGCGAACAGGGCGGAGTGCCCGTCGGGGTCGGGTCGGGCCGCCGGCTCGAAGTAGCGGCGGACGATGTCGGGGAGGGCGTGCACGTGGGTTCCTCTCGATGGTGCCGGCCGGGTGGTGCGGTCAGATGGTGCGGACGGTGCCGCCGTCGACGCGGTGCTCGGCGCCGGTGATGGCCGAGGCCCGGTCCGAGACGAGGAACGCCACGAGTTCGGCGACCTCCTCGGGCCGGGCCGGGCGGCCCATCGGGATGCCGCCCAGCGAGGCCATGACCTCGCCCAGCGCCTCGTCCTCGGTGATCCCGCGGCCGCGGGCGATGCGGGAGACCATCGCGTCGGCCGCCGTCGTGCGGATGAAGCCCGGCGCGACCGCGTTGACCCGCACGCCGTGCGGCGCGACCTGGGTGGCCAGGCCCTTGCTGTAGGTGGTCAGCGCCGCCTTGGCCGCGGCGTAGCCGAGCGTCGCCTCGGGCAGCGGCATCTGGCGCTGGATGGACGTCACGTGCACCACCGCGCCGCGGCCGCGGGCGACCATGCCCGGCACCAGGGCGCGGTCCAGGCGCACCGCGCCGAGCAGGTTGAGGTCCAGCTCGGCCGCCCAGTGCTCGTCGGTGAGCGCGGCGAACCCGCCCGACGGCGCGCCGGAGCCGCCCACGACGTGCACCAGGACGTCGACCTCGCCGACCGCCTCGGCGACCCGCGCCACGCCGTCGGCCGTGGCGGTGTCGGCTTGGACGAACCGCGTGCCCGACGCCGGCGCGGCGGGTGCGTGTCGGGCGGTGGCGGTCACCCGGGCGCCGAGTTCGACCAGACGTGCCGCGACCGCCGCGCCCGTACCCTTCGTGCCGCCCGTGACCAGGGCGTGCCTGCCTGCCAGTTCCACCGCGCTCCCCTGTTACTGCTAGAATAGAAGTAAGTAACTTCGACATTAGCACCCATTGGGGTGCGGAGGTGACGCGGTGGGGAGCAAGGTGCGCTTGGAGGACCGGGAGTGCCCGCTGTCGACGGCCCTGGGCTACGTCGGCGAGTGGTGGACCCTGCTGCTCCTGCACGACGCGTTCGACGGCTACACGCGCTTCGACCAGTTCCAGCACAACCTCGGCATCTCCACCAGCATGCTCACCGCCCGGCTGCGCGACCTGGTCGACAAGGGACTGCTGGAGAAGCGCCCCTACCAGCAGCGACCCGTGCGGCACGAGTACGTGCTCACCGAACTGGGCCGGTCGCTGCGGCCCGTCCTGGTCGCGCTGGCCGCCTGGGGCAACTCCCGGCTCGCGCCGGAGGAGCGCAGCATGGTGCTCGTCGACGCCGAGACCCGCCGCGAGGTCGAACCCGTGCTGGTCGACGAGGCCACCGGGCGGCGCGTGGACGGCGACGGGTTCGTCTTCACCGCGGGCCCCGCCGCCGGACCCGCGTTCCGCGAGCGCTACGCGTAGGGGTCGGTGATCTCGCGCAGCCGGGTCAGCGCGTCGTGCAGCGCCGCCATCCGCCGCTGCCCCAGGTGCGCGGTCCACTCGCGCTCGACCTGGGCGACCGCCGCCCGACCCACCGGCACCGCCCGCGCGCCGCGCTCGGCCACCCGGATCAACCGCGCCCGGGCGTCGGTCGGGTCGGGCGTGCGCTCCACGTAACCCGCCCGCTCCAGCTGGTCCACCAGGAACCCGGCCGTCTGCTTCGTGACGTGCGCGGCCACGGCCAGCTCGGTCAACCGCGACCCGTTGCGGCGGATCAGCTGGAACACCCGCGCCTGCGCGGGTGTCACGTCGTCGAACCCGGCCTCCGCCAACGCGGCGAACACCCGGTTCTCCAGCTCCCGGTGCGGTGAGTACAACAGGGAGACGAGGTCGTCGTGCACATCACTCCTCGCGTCGAAGTGATCACCGTATCGTGTGCGGGCGGCGCGGTCGGCCCCCGTCCGCCACCACCCCGTCCGCCACCACCCCGGCGCGATCCCGCGGCGCGTCACGCGCGGCGGGCCAGCCGCACCAGCTTCAACGCCAGGTGCAGCTCCAGCCGGACCCGCCCGTCGGCCAGGTCGCGGCCGGTCAGCTCGGCGATGCGGCCCAGCCGGTAGTACAGGCTCGTGCGGTGCAGGTGCAGCGCCGCCGCCGTGGCCCGCGCGTCGCACCCCGAGTCCAGGTACGCCTCCAGGGTGCGGGTGAACTCCTCCGACAGACCGGCCAGCGCGCCCTGCGGCGCGTCGCCCAGCAGCAGCCGGTAGGCGCCCAGGTCCGACCAGCGGGCACGCGTCGGCAGCGCCGGGTCCAGCCGCGCCAGCTCCGCCGCCGCCACCGCCTGCTGGTAGGCCGCCGCCGCCCGGTCGGGCGGGTGGGGGTCGCTCACCCCGACGTGACCGGGCAGCTCCGGCAGCGGGTCGGCGGCGGGCACCGTGCGCACCACCCGCGGGTCCAGGGCGACCACCACCCGCACCGGGGCGCGGTCGCCCGCCGGGACCTGCGCGGCCAACGCGGGCAGCCGCTCCGCCAAGTCCGCCGCCACGTCCGCGCCGGGCAGGTCGCCGAGCACCCACAGGTGGCCCACCAGCACCCCGCCGTGGCGCAGCGGGAACCCCACCCGCCGTGCGAAGCCCAACCCCGGGTTCTCCGGCACCACCACCGGGCCGGTCGCCGCCGCGACGCCGTGCCGCTCCTGCCACGCCACCACGTCCGCGGGCACCCGCCGCGCCAGGATCGCCCGCACCCGCGCCGGGTCCACGTCGTCGGTCTGCGCGCTGTGCGCCACCACGCGCCCGGTCACGTCGTCCACCGACACACCGCGACCCAGCTCGCGGGACAACTCGTCCAGCAGCTCCTGCATTCCGACAACTGTAGGAACAACTCCCGACCGCGGGTGGTCGCCCCGCGCCCCGCGCACGCCCTAGCGTTCCGGGCGTGACGAACAGCCGGATCGCCCCCTGGGCCTCCCCGCGGGCGCAGCGCAGGCTCGCCGAGGTCGAAGCCGCCGTGTCCGCCGACCTGAGCGCCGCCGGGGTCGCCGACACCGTGCGCAAGGCCCTCGACGCCCACACCGCCCAGGTCGACGACGACGGGATCGTCCTGTACGCGGGCACCAACGTGCTCAGCCCCACCGCCGCCCGGATGGGCGGCGCGACGGTCTCCGGCCGGCCCAGCATGGGGTGGCCCGGCGAGAAGTACCAGGTCGGCCTCGAGCACCTCGACACGCTCGAGGTGCTCGCCCCGATGCTCGTCGCCCGACTGATGGAGGGCGAGCACGCCGAGGTGCGGCTGCAGAGCGCCACCCTGGCCAACCTCGCCGTCTACACCGCGTTCGCCCGCGCCGGCGACAAGATCGCCGTGCTGCCCGAGGCCGCCGGCGGCCACGCCAGCCACCACGCCCAGGGCGTGCCCGCGATCCGCGGCCTCACCGTCGTGGACCTGCCCTACCTGCCCGACGAACTGGACATCGACTACGACAGGCTGCCGGGGTTCCTGCGCGTGCACCGGCCCCGGATCGTGGTGATCGGCGCGAGCCTCATGCTGTTCCCGCACGACGTGGCCGCCGTCCGCGCCGCCGCCGACGAGGTCGGCGCGATCCTCCTCTACGACGCCTCGCACGTGGCCGGCCTCGTCGCGGGCCGGGTGTTCCAGCGGCCCCTGCACGAGGGCGCGCACCTGATGACGTTCTCCACCTACAAGTCCTTCGGCGGCCCCTCCGGCGGCTGCGTCGTCACCCGCGACGCCGACCTGGCCGAACGCGTGTCGAACGTCGCCTACCCCGGCATGCTGGCCAACTACGACGCGGGCCGGCTGGGCGCGCTCGCGGTCACCGCCGCCGAACTGGCCGAGACCGGCCCCGACTACGCCCGTGCCTGCGTCGCCAACGCCCAGGCCCTCGGTGCGGCCCTGTCCGAGCGGGGCTTCGACGTCGCCCGCCACGACGGCGTGCACACCCGCTCCCACCACCTCGCGATCGACGCCCTGCCCCTGGGCGGCGGCGACGCGGCGGCGCAACTGCTGGGCGAGGCCGGCGTCTACCTGTCGGGCATCGGTCTGCCGTGGCAGCGCATCGACGAGGGACTGCGAGGGCTGCGCCTGGGCACCCAGGAGATCACCCGGCGCGGCTTCACCCCCGACGACCAGCCCGCCGTGGCCGACCTGATGCGCCGGGCGCTGGTCGACCGCGAAGCCCCCGACCGGGTCCGCGCCGACGCCGTGGCCCTGCGCCGCGCGGTCAACGCCCGGTAGAAGGCCCGAGCGCACGAATCGCGGACGGTTCCCGCGCCGCCGCTTCGCCTCCTCGTCGTTCGGGTCGGTGCTCGACGGCCTCGACGTGGACGCGTTCACCGCCGAGGTCGCCGCCCTGCCGGGGTCCGCGGGCGTGCGGGGACGAGGTGCGACTGCGGATTTGGACGATCGTCCAGTACGATCGTCCAAATGACGGTCAAGGAACGGCTGCTGCACGCGGCCCGGGAACTCATCGCCGAGAAGGGGTGGGGCGCGGTCAGCACCCGCGTGCTCGCCGAACGCGCCGGAGTCGGCCCCGGCGTCGTGCACTACCACTTCGACTCGCTGCACGACCTGCTCGTGCGGGCCTCCGTGCAGGCCCTGCGCACCGCCGTCGACGGGCTGACGCAGGTCCTGGACGAGGTCGACGACCCGCAGCAGGCCCTCGCCACGCTGCTGGCCGCCCTGGACGAGCACGACGAGCCGCAGGAGCTGTTCACCGAGACGCTGCTCGCCGCCACCCGCGACGACGGGCTGCGCCGGGCCGTCGCCGACGTGCTCGCGGACTTCCGGCGCACCCTCGCCGCGTGGCTGGCCGCGCACGACGTGCCCACCCCCGAGGCCACCGCCGCGGTGCTCGCCGCCGCCGTCGACGGCGTGCTGCTGCACCGCACCCTCACCCCCGACCTCACGCGCGGGACCGTCGTGCCCGTCCTGGCGCGGGTGCTGCGGTGAGGGTCGTCGTCGCCGGCGCGGGCATCGCCGGCCTCACCCTCGCGCACCGGCTCGCCACCGCGGGACACGACGTCGTCGTGCTCGAACGCGCCCCGGGACCCCGCACCACCGGCTACATGATCGACTTCTTCGGGCCCGGCTACGACGTCGCCGAGCACATGGGACTGCTGCCCCGCCTGCGCGGACTGGGCTACTCCATCACCGAGGCGAGCTACGTCGACCCGCACGGCCGGCGCGTCGCCGGCCTCGCGTTCGACCGCTTCGCCCGCTCCCTCGGCGGCCGGCTGGTCAGCATCATGCGCCCCGACCTCGAACGCGCCCTGCGCGAGGACCTGCCCGCCGGGGTCGAGCTGCGCTTCGGCGCGACCGTGACCGGCGTGCGGGACGACGCGGGCGGTGCCACCGCGACCCTGGCCGACGGGACCCGGGTGGCCGGCGACCTGCTCGTCGGCGCGGACGGCGTGCACTCCGCGGTGCGCCGGCTGGTGTTCGGCGAGGGGCACGTGCGCCACCTCGGCTTCCACACCGCCGCGTTCACCTTCACCGACCCCGAGGTGCACGCGCTGGTCGAGGGCCGGTTCTGCGTCACCGACACCACCGGCCGCCAGGTCGGCCTCTACGGGCTGCGCGACGGCCGCGTCGCCGCCTTCACCGTCCACCGCGACCCCTCGCCGCGGCTGCCGGACGACGCGCGCGCCGCCGTGCGCGAGGTCTACGGGTCACTGGGCTGGGTCGTGCCGCGGGCGCTGGAGCGCTGCCCGGTGGAGGTCTACTACGACCAGGTCGCGCAGGTGGAGCTGCCGCACTGGACGACCGGGCGGGTGGCGCTCGTCGGCGACGCGTGCGGCGCGGTGTCCCTGCTGGCCGGCCAGGGCGCGTCCCTGGGCATGGGCGGCGCGAACCTGCTGGCCTCCCGACCGGACGACCCCGCCGGCTACGAGCGCGAGTGGCGCCCGGTGGTGGCGGACAAGCAGCGCGTGGCCCGGTCCGCCGCCCGCTGGTTCCTGCCCGACTCCGTGCTGCGGCTGCGGGCGCGACGGGTGGTGATGCGACTGGCCGGCCTGCCCGGCGTGGACCGACTCGTGGCCGGCGGCCTGGTCGGCAAACCCGTCACGGCGCCGCGCACCGGTCAACGCGACGCGGCGTCGTAGGAGTCGCGGGCGCGCTCCACCTCGTCCAGGTGCGCCGACGCCCACTCGGCGAGGTGGGCGAACAGCGGCGCGAGGCTGCGCCCCAGCTCGCTGATCTCGTACTCCACCCGCGGCGGCACCTCCGGGTGGTAGGTGCGCACGACCAGCCCGTCGCGTTCCAGTTGACGCAGCCGCTGGGTCAACACCTTCGGCGTCACGGCGGGAATCCGGCGGTGCAGCTGCACGAAGCGCTGCCGCCCGTACTCGTGCAGCGCCCACAGCACCGGCGTGGTCCACCGGCTGAACACGATGTCCACGACGGGCGCGATCGGACACGCCAGGACCGGGTCGGTCGCGTCCGGCACCCTTGCGCTCATCGCTTCCCCCTGGATAGCCACTATCTCCTAGGTACCTACTATACCCGGGCTGTTAGCGTTCCGGTCACGCCCTCCTGCCGGCGAAACCGCTGGTGAGGGGATCGCAGGACCAACAACGAGGAGTGGGCTCGTGATCGTGGTGACCGGGGCTACCGGCAACGTGGGCCGTCCGCTGGTGCGGGCGCTGACCGAGACCGGGCAGCGGGTGACGGCCGTGTCGCGCGCCACGGCGGCCGTGCCGGAGGGTGTGCGGCACGTCGTGGCCGACCTGGAACGGCCGGAGACGCTGCGGGACGCGGTGGAGGGCGCGGACGCCCTGTTCCTGCTGGTGTCGGGAGCCGGGGCGCACCTGGACGTCGGGCGGGTCCTCGACGTCGCCCGGGCCGGCGGGGTCGGGAAGGTCGTCCTGCTGTCCTCGCAGGCCGCCGGCACGCGCCCCGACTCGGTCTCGCACGCGCCGCTTCGCGCGATCGAGGACACCGTGCGCGCCTCGGGCCTGGCGTGGACGGTGCTGCGGCCCGGCGGGTTCGCGTCCAACGCCGCCGCCTGGGCCGGGTCGATCCGCGCGGGGCGCACGGTCGCCGCGCCGTTCGGGGAGGTCGCCCTGCCGGTGGTCGACCCGGCGGACATCGCCGAGGTCGCCGCCGAGGCCCTGCGCCACGACCACCACGGCCGCGTCCACGAGCTGACCGGCCCGGAACCGGTCACGCCGAGGCAGCGCGCCGAGGCCATCGGCGACGCGCTGGGCGTGCCGGTCCGGTTCGTGGAGCAGACCCGCGAGCAGGCACGGCAGCAGATGCTGGCGTTCATGCCCGAACCGGTGGTCGAGGGCACCCTGGCCATCATCGGTGAACCGACGCCCGCCGAGCGGCGCGTGAGCCCGCACGTGCGGGAGGTCCTCGGCCGTGACCCGCGGTCCTTCGCCGACTGGGTCCGGCGCCACGTCGACCTGTTCCGCGAGGACACGATCCGCCCGTCCGGTTGATCGCGTCGGGCCCCGGCGTGTCCGTGTCCGCGGAGCCCGCCGGACCTTCCCGCCTACTGTCGGCAGCGTTCTCGAGCGAGCCCCCTTCCCATGCAGGTCTTTCGTCACGGTGACGAACTCCTGGTCGCCCTCAAAGTGCTCGATGGAAGTGGTCGCCCCTCTGAGTGCTCTGCGACACGGCTACCCCGCAGCGGCAGCTCGGCGGCCAGGTCGAACCCTGACCGCGTGCCCCGCAGGGTCGCGCCCAGCGCGTCCCGGTCCAGCTCGCTCCGCAACCGCAGTACGACCTGGACGTTGTGGATCGCCCCGGCGTCCTCGAACCGGTCGAGGAACCACAGCCGCTGCTGCGCGAGAGATGGTCGGAGCATGCGCGTTCCCTCCTGAGGTGCGTCGCATCCACCGGTCCGGTGAGCCATCCACTCGCACCGACTGCACGTGCGTGACCGTCGCCGTGCCGTCTGAACGCACCGTCAAGAACTTCCCCCGCCCGCAACGACCACGCAGGGACACCCCCCACCGCCATCGCCACCTTTCGTCACGGTGACGACCTCTCACTCCTCTGATGACACATCCGGAGCCGCAGTACCTCCCTTGCTTGCGTTAGCACATGTTACCGACATAATGTCACTTATCTCGGTAACCTTGTTGGCTGCGTTTCTGTTTCCAAAAACATGCGCGTGTTGTCGTTCTTGGAAATGGAAACGCGGCTAGCATGATCGGGTGACAGTTGCCGAGGAACCGCAGGTCGACGCCACTCCCGCCCCCCGGACCCGCCCGTGCGCGCACTGCGGACGGCCGGTGACCGCCCGCAAACCCACCGGACGCCCACCCCGCTACTGCCCGCCCGACCAGCGTGACTGCGCCGCCCGCGCCCGCGCCGAGCGGATCACCGCCCGGGCCGCCGGCACCACCGGCGGCACCGCCGCCGCACTACGCCAGAACGCGACGGAACTGGCCGGACACCTCGACGAGGTCTGGGACCCCCTCCAAGACCTCGTCGAATCCACACAGGCGTCCCGCGAACTGCTCGCGACGGTGCGGGACGACCTCATCGCCCGGGCCGAACAGGCCGACCACGCCGCCGAGCAGGCCACGAACGCACAACAGCAGGCCGAACAACGCGCCCAAGCCGCCGAAGCCGCCCGCGACGAAGCCCTCACCCAAGTCCGGGAAGCCCGCACCCAGCGCACCGAGGCCCTGCGCGCCCGCGACGCCGCCGAGCAGGCCAAGCACGACGCCCTGCGCGCCCAGGAACGCCTGCGCGCCGAACGCGACGCCGCCCGCGAGGCCGCCGAACACGCCGCCACCACCGCCGCGGCCACCGTCGACGCCGTCACCGCCACCGCCGACCAACGCGTCCGGGCCGCCACCGACGACGCGGCCGACGCCCGCGAACGAGCAGCCGGACTGCACGCCCAACTCGAAGGCCTGCGCGAACAACTCGCCGACCGGGACCGACGCCTGGCCGACGCCGAGCAGAGCACCCAGCGGCTGCGCGCCGATACCGAGCAGCGCCTAGCCCGGGCCGCCGACGACGCCGACCGCCGCCTCGAGCACACCCGCGCCCGGACCGCGGCGGAGATCGCGGCCCTGCGCGACCGGCACGAGCAGCGCGTCCTGGACCTCGGACGGCAACTGGGCGTCCAGACCGCGCGGGCCGACCGACTCCAACAGAGCCACGACCACCACCGCGCACTGCTCGACCGCATCGTCGCCACCGCCCGCACCGCCGCGGACGGCGTCGTCGGCGATGCGGATACCGAGTGCCGGGCGCACGACGCGCTGAACGCCGTCCTCGCCCTGGCCGACTCCGCGCCCGAGGAGCAGGGGGCGGCATCGGCACCGTGACCCCGTTGCTCCGTTCCGGCCTCGCGGTGGCGCACGCCGGGTGCCCTGTTGGATCTCGTGGCACCGCTGTGCGGTGGAGCCTGGCTCGGGTATCTCCGACCAGCCATGGGCCGGCTTGGTCCGGTAGTCGACCAGGGCGTCCCGCGCCGCGGGTCGTCATGGTCGGAGAGGGTGTCGGGGTGGAGTCCGGCACGAGGCCCACTGCGCCGTGGTCGGTGCCGTAGCCGTGGTTGCGCGGCTCGCCCAGGCCTCTCTGTGGTGACGGTGGCGATCGCGCCGAGGAAAGGGGCAGGCCGGCTTCGAAGGACCCGAGACCGCGACGGCGGACACGGCGAGCGCCGACGCGGCGGAACCAGCCGGCGCGGGGCGCGGAACGCGCTGGACGCCGTCATCGCCCAGCGGGAACCGGCACGGATCGCCCCCGACGTCCCGGCGACCACGTCGGAGCGCTCACCGTGATCGACCGCGCCGGGACGCGTCCCGACCAGGGGAACGGGGCTACTCGGCCGCGCCCCCCTGCTTGACGTGCACGTCGGCCTTCACGACGTTCTCCTGGACCGCCTCGGCCACCGCGCGCTCGATCTTCGCGGCGTCGGGTCCCGTTCCTGCGCGTACGCCTGGGCGAGCCGGTCGAACGCCGCGCGCAGCCCCACCAGCTCCACGGCGACGGCCTCGCGCGCCCGGTCCCGCAGCTCGTCGCGAGTCTGGATCACGCCGTCCAGCACGTCGAGGCCGTTGGTGAAGACGTCCCAGGAAACCCGTTCCCGACGTCCCGGCGGTCCCCCGCCTTGTAGGCGCGGTCGCCGGTCCGGTGGTCGCGGATCTTCGGCGGTGTGGCCGACGACGAGCCTGACCTCAGCGCCGTTGCGGCTGTTGCCGCCGTAGGTGACCACGGGTCACCGCCACCCGCCGGACCGCGTTGCCGAACCGTGCGGGACTTCGACCTGCATCGTGCGCTCCACGAGGGATCTCGGCTCCGCACCCGTCCGGGGCGGGGCACAGGGGAACCGATTGCCCCATGCCTGCCGGGCGCACCGGCACATGTCGAGCCCTTGGCGGAGCGTTACGCCCCACGGTCCCATCGGAACCCGATGGATGTGGATTTGCGCCGAATGGACGATCGTCTCCGAGGTTTCCGTTGTGGGACAAGGAAATTCACTTGACGACAGGTCAGTTGATCTTGCTGGAGCGCTCCGTGTCGACATGATCACCGCAAGTGAAAAACCTGTTCGAGGTGTAACGCGGGACCTTTTCACGGCGACCTTTGCGAGCGGGACTCATGATCAGTTGACTCCCGGGACCTAGCGACAGGCATGGTGGATGAACGATCCGGAGATCGTCTGCGGACCGGTGCTGCGGCGTGTGAGCCGCGACACCGTGACCGTGTTCGTGGCTCTGCGGAGCCCGCGCAAGGTCACGCTCCGCGTCTACTCGGGGGAGACCCCGGGAGGTGCGGGCACGGCGGCGGTGCAGTTGGGCACCGCCGAGACGACACGGCTGGGTGAGCGGCTGCACGTGGTCGCCGTCACCTCCACGGTCGTCGAAGGCGGCACCCCGGCGGACCCGGGCGCCGACCTGCGGTACCAGTTGTTCCTCGGCCCGCCCGACGGCACCGCCGCTCCGGTGCCGGACGGCGCGGCGGCCACGACGCTCTTCTCCCCCGGTGTGCTGCTGGCCGGCGGGGAGCTGAGCCCCGACCCGATGGGCGTGGTCGGGTACCCGGCGGCCGGCCGGCGGCTACCGGGATTCCAGGTGCCGCCGGACGACCCGGCCGGGCTGCGCGTGCTGCACGGCGGCGACCGCGGTCCCGACGCCGAGGGCACCGACGCCCTGGCCACCGCGGACCAGCTCGTCCGGGACGCGTTGACCGACCCCGCGACCGGCGCGCGCCCGCACCTGCTGGTGCTCACCGGCGACCAGGTGCGCACCGACGACGTCTCCGCGCTGCTGCTGGCCCTGGTGCGGGCGACCGCGGCCAAGTGGGGCCTCGCGCACGACCAGCTTCCCGGCCTCGCCGACGACGAGCAGCCGACGGTGCTCGGCACGCACCGCCGGGCCGCGCTCGCGCGCAGGATCGGGCTGCGCGCCACCGACAACCACCTGCTGTCCTTCGCCGAGCACGTCGCGCTGCACCTGCTGGTGCTGTCCGACGCCGCGTGGCCGACGATGCCGACGATCGAGCAGGTGCACCCCGACCTGGACTGGACGCGGCTGCCCGCCGAGCTGCGGGCGAAGATCGTCGCCGGCTCGCCGTACACCGCCCCCGCGGTGATCGAGGGCGAGGTCGAGCTGTTCACGGCGTACCTCCAGGCCAGGGAACGGCTGGTGGCGTTCCGCTCGTCGCTCCACCGGGCGCGTCGCGCGATGGCCAACGTGGCGGTGCTCAGCACGATGGGCGCGCACGACGCCGCACCCGGCTGGAACGCCTCGCGCGCCTCGGCGACGAAGCTGCTCGGCGATCCCGCGGGCAAGCGGGTGCTGGTCAACGCGCTGTCCGCGAACGCCGTGTTCCACGCCTGGGGCAACACCCCCGAGCAGTTCACCGGGACCGCCCCCGGAGCGCAGCTGCTCACCCGGTTGCAGACCTGGCTGACGCCCGCCGTACCCGCCGCGGCCGGCGCGGACGTGGACGGCCTGGTCGGTGCGCCGTCGGCCGCCCTGGCGCGCCCGGCGACCGCGCTGACCTACAGCTGGGCGCTCGCCCGCGACCGCTGGCAACTGCTGTTCCTGGACACCCAGACCAACCGGGGCTACCCCGTCGCCGCGGGCGACCCGCCCGCCCCGCTGCGCGACGAGGGCGTGGTGGCCGCGCTGCGGCTGCTGCCCGAACCGACCGCCACCACGGTGACGCTCGTGGTCTCGGCCGTGCCGCTGGTGCTGCCCCAGCGGCAGGAGCTGGCCCACCCGACCGCGCGACCGTACTCGTGGTCGTCCCACGCGGCCTCGCTGCACCGCACCATGACCAAGCTCACCACCGAGAAGGTCCCCGGCGGCACGGCGAAGAAGCGCACCCGCCGCGTGCTGGTGCTCACCGGTGGGCAGGGGCACGCGTCCGCCGTGCGGATGCGGTTCTCCGCCAAGGCCCCGGCCTACGACAGCGGCACCGACGCGGTCGAGGCCGTGGTCGGGCAGTTCACCGCCGCGCCGCTGCGCAACACGACCGCACTGGGCCGTCGGCTGCACGTGGCGGGCTACGACCAGCACGCCGTGCTCGCGCCCTGGCGCGACTTCGTGGGCTGGGACCAGGCCCACACCTCCGCCGCCACGACGCAGGAGCCGCTGCCGGTGGGTGTGCGGCTCACCGGCGCGGACCGCACCCCGGCGGTGTGGACGATCGCGAACAGGCCGCAGGTCGCCGAGGTCACCCCGGACCTCCGCGTCACGGTGAGCCCGCACTGGGCGTGGCGCGCCGACTACCTGCGCAGCTCCCTGCTCGCCACACCGCGGCCGGAGGACCTGCTGGAGGTGGCGGAGCAGGCCGGGCCGTGGGACGACCCCGACGAGCCGCCGCCCACCCCCGCCACCGCGCCGAAGGTGTGGAACCTCGCGCGCTACCGGTACGCCTCGCACAACCACGACCACCACCGCAACTGGTGGGCCGCCGGGTCCGAACTCGTCGGTGAGAGCGCTCTCGGCGACATCACCTTCACCGCGGTCCCGGCCCCCGCGCCCGACGCGCCGGCCACCACCCCACCGGTCGTGCCCGGCGCGGTCGCCACCGCGCACGCCGCCCAGTGGTGGTGGGCCGACGACGGTCGCGACACCGCGCGCCGCACCCGCTTCGACATCGGGTTCGAGCCCGGCTGGGGCTGGTACGACGACGACCGCTACGACGGCAGGGCGCTGCGGCGCGGCGACTTCGACGCCAGGACCGGCGTGCAGGCGTCGTACTGGGGCGTGCGGCAGAACGCCGGCACGCACGTGGCCGACCTGCGCGCGGACCTCGTCGAACTCGGCTTCCTGATCGCCGGTCGCGACCCCGCGGGCAAGTTCGACGAGCACACCCAGTGGGCCGTGCGCGAGTTCCAGATCTACGCCCGGCAGGGGAAGGGCGCGCGGGAGAAGGAGTACCCCGGCACCAAGCCGTCCCGCTACCTCGACCGCCTGGAGCCGGTGGACATCCCGACGGACTTCCGCTTCGACCGGCCGGAGGACAAGGTCACCGGCGTCGTGGACCGCAACACCCGCAGGCTGATCGGCTACTGGCTGGCCAACCGCCTGCGCTGCCCCGTGGTCATCGAGGCCATGGTGGTCAGCGCCGGCAAGCCCACCGGCGTCGCGCCGGGCGAGGGCAAGGGGAACCTGTGGCACCACACCGAACCGGGCTACGCCCCGAGCGGGGTCTGGCGCGAGTACGCCACGGACTTCACCGGCCGCTTCACCGTGCCGGAGGCCGACTCGGTGGCCCAGCCGCCATCGACGGACCCGGCGGCCGGTGAGGACAAGCGGCCCCGTCTGGTGATCCTCAGCGGCTGGTCCGACGACCTCAAGCCCCGGCCGCTGGCGCAGAGCGTCGTCCCGGAGGACCCCGACGCGGGGCCCATCACGGTGCCCGAGATCCGGGTGCAGGTCGACGGTGGGCAGTGGAGCCGCCCCGAGACCATGTGGAAGCGGCTGGAGATGAAGCCGGAGACCATGCTCACCGGCAACCCGACGGTGGCCGACCTCGTCTCGGCGATCGCCACCCCGACGGGCACGACACCCGAGGAACGGGAGGCCGCCCGCCTGGTGGGCCGCCGCAGGCTCTCGACCTACAAGGTGGTGCGCGCGGTCGCCGAGGTCGAGGCGATCGGGTTCTTCGACGGGATCAACGGCTACGACAACGCGTTCCTGTCGATGGGGCCGTGCCACTGGACGATGGGCAAGTTCAAACCGCAGCCCCCGACCCCGGCGCTGGGCGTCCCCGGTCCGCACGTCATCCGGGTCAACAAGAAGTGGGTGGTCGAGGCCGGTGAGTTCTGGGCGTTCCTGGCCCTGCTGGAGCACCTCTACCCCGAGACGTTCGAGTCGCACTTCGGCGCGGACGGGGTCCGCGCCTCCAAGAAGTGGGGGCAAAGGGGTGTCTGGGACGCCGGCGGCCGCAAGTACGTCGCCTACGCGATGCTGCCCGACGACCTGGCCCCGCGGCAGTTGGGCGCCGTCGTGCGGGAGTACGACTACTTCCACTCCTGGCACTCCTTCTACCGGATGCTCATGGCCGTGCGCACCAGCGACAACGTGCGCCGCGCGATGTACCGGTTGACGGCGCAGCGGATCTGCGACGGCTTGGCCGCCGAGTGGCCCGGCGCCCCGACGCACCTCCCGAGCAACCCCACCCCGCCACCGGTTCCCGTGCCGCCGGACACGGTCGGCGCCGACGGAGTGCCGCGCCGTCCCAAGGTCGGCGAGGTGATCACCTCCGAGTGGGGCGTCGCGCTGCTCCACCGGTGGCACGTCCTGAGCCCGTCCGGTCTGTTCAACTCGGCCTACGCCATCAACGAGCTGCGCTTCACGTACGAGTTCGCCCTGAACGGCCAGTGCCGCACCTGCGGCGAGGCCACGCGGCGGGGGCCGGTCGACCCCTGGTCGCCGAACGGGGGGCCCCGGGTCGGCCCGGACTTCACGATCGACCCGGCCGACTGGGGCGACGCGCACGAGCACGCGATGGTCGCCGGGGTGGTGCACCGCGCCAACTACCACGACAGCTCACACATGAAGAACACGATCAACGAGGTCCGGGAGTGGCCGCAGTGGTACACGGACTCCTCGATCAAGAAGGACTTCAAGCTGGAGGTCGACGACCTGCCCGTGCCCGGAGGCTCCGGCGTCGACCCCGCCGTGTTCCCGGTGAGCGAGCGGCAGCTCAAGCACGAGCGCGGGTCCTTCCTCCTCGACTCCGAGGGCCTGCCCTACCCGGAAAGCCACACCGTCCCCACCCCCGGAGGTGGCTCGTGAGCACCGACCAAGACCTGCTGACCCGCCTTTGGGCCGAGCTGCGGGAGTTCACCGAACCCCTGCTGGTGGCCGCGAACGGCCCCGAGCAGCGCGCCGAGCTGGCCCGTCGCCTCGGCTGGGACCTCGACGCCCTCGGCGACCGCCTCGGCGTCGAGGACATCGCCACCCTCGACACGCAGCTGACCACCTGGCTCGACGGCGTCCGATCCGCGCTGACCGCCGTCGAGGAGCTGCTCGACGGCGGCGTGCCGGACTCGCTGGCGGCCGCGGCGGAGCACGCCGCCGCCGTCGGCAAGGCCCTGGAGCAGCTCCGGGGCCTGCCGCAACCGTGGAAGGCCACCCTGCCGCCGTCGGTCCTCGCGCACATGGGCGAGGACCTGACCGTCCACCTCCTGGACGGCTACCTCGCCGAGCGGGCACCGCTGCTGCGCCGCGTGCTCGCGCTGCTCGGCGTGCTCGACCCCACCGGCGAGGGCCAGGCGGGCGGGCCCGACCCGGACGACGGCGGGCGACCCGTGCGGCTGCCCGAACGCCGGGCTGCGGTGCACCCGGAGCACCTGGTCGGCCTGTTCTCCGACCCACGCGCCGTGCTGACCGACGTGTACGGCTCGGGTGACGACCTCGCCGCGCTCGCCGACGCATTGTTCCCGCGGATCGCCGCCCTGCTCACCGAACTGGGCCTGACCGCCTCGTACGGCGTGAAGGCGGGCGCGGGTCCCGACATCGGCGGTGGCACCGCCGACGTCGCCGCGCACATGCTGACCGTGAGCGGCACGGCCGGGGCCGGCGACGCGAAGGCGTCCTGGGGCGTGAGCATCGCCCTGTCCCCCGACGAGTCCGGCGGTCTCGGCCTGGTCGTGGTGCCCCACGGCGAGATCGCGTTCGCCACGGCCGCCGGCGGGTGGAACCTCGGCGCGGCCGTCGGCGCAGGCGGGGCGGCGTTCGCCATCGGCTCGCACGGCCTGGTCGTGGAAACAGCGGGCACCGAGGTCGACGCGGAGCTGACCGCCGCCCGGCGCACGTCGCCCGACGGCCCGGCGCTGCGCATCGGTTCGGCGACCGGCACCCGGTTCGAGCTGGACGAATTCCTGGTGCGGTTGTTCGCGCACCTGACCGCGACCGGCTCGGACTACGGGGTGTCGGTCGGCGCGGGGAAGGCGGCGCTGGTCGTGCGGCCGGCCGCCGACGGCGACGGTTTCCTGGCCACCGCGCTCAAGGGCGTGGAGTTCCGGGTACCGATCACCGCGGCCCTGGCCTGGTCGCGCGCGGGCGGGCTGGTGCTGGGCGGCGGCGCGTCGCTGGACACCGGCGCGGTGCCGCTGCACCTCAGGCTCGGCCCGGTCACCGTCGAGGCCGTCCGCCTCGCGCTGGCCGCCTCGGTGGCCGAGCGGAGGATCGCCCTCAGCGCGTCCACCGACCTGCGGTTCGACCTCGGGCCGGTGCACGCCACCGTCGACGGCATCGGCGTGACGGGCGAGCTGACGTTCCCCGACGGTGGCGGCAACCTCGGCCCTGCACAACTCGGCGTGGACTTCAAGGCGCCGACGGGCGTGGCGCTGCGCATCGACGCCGGGGTGGTCACCGGAGCGGGTTTCCTCGCGTTCGACGAGGACGCGGGGCGCTACGCGGGCGGGGTGGACCTGGAGTTCGCCAAGGTCCGGCTCTCCGCCCTCGGGCTGCTCACCACCAAGCTGCCGGACGGCCGCTCCGGGTTCTCGCTGCTGCTCGTGGTCAACACCCGGTTCCCGCAACCCGTTCCCCTGGGCTTCGGCTTCAACCTGGCCGCGGTGGGCGGCCTGCTGGGCGTGAACCGCTCCTTCGACAAGGCGCACCTCCAGGCCGCGATCGGCGACGGCTCGCTGGCCGCGGTCCTCGCGCCCGGCGACGTCATCGGCCACGAGACCGACCTGCTCGCCCGCCTGGAGTCGATCTTCCCGGCCACGCCCGGCCGGGTCGTGTTCGGCCCCACCGCGCGGCTGACCTGGGGCACGCCCGCGATCATCACCGCCGACCTCGGCCTGGCCGTCGAGCTGCCCAAGCCCGTGCGGCTGGTGGCGGTGGGCCGGGTCAAGGTGCTGCTGCCGCACGAGAAGGCACCGGTCGTGGAGATCAACCTCGACGCGGTCGGCTTCCTGGACTTCGGCGAGGGCACGCTCGACATCGACGCCAGGCTCTACGACTCACGGGTGCTGGGGTGGACGCTCACCGGGGGCATGGCGCTGCGCGCGCGGTGGAGCGGCGACGGCGACTTCGTGCTCAGCGCGGGTGGTTTCCACCCGCGCTACGCGCCGCCGCCCGCGTTCCCGAAGCTCGCGCCGCTGGCGCTGGCAATCGGCAACCCCGGTTCGGCGGTCAGCGCCCGGTTCAGCTCCTACCTGGCGATCACCGCGAACACCCTGCAACTCGGCGGCAGGGTCGAGGTGCACGCCAAGGCCGGTTCGTTCACCGCGGACGGCGCGTTCGGCCTCGACGTGCTGGTGCAGCTGGACCCGTTCGGGTTCGAGGTGGACCTGAACGCGCTCGTCGCGGTGCGTTGGCAGGGTCACCTGCTGCTCGGTGTGGCGGCGTCGCTGTACCTGCGTGGTCCGGGTGAGTGGCACGTGCGCGGGCACGCGCGGGTGGACGTGCTGTTCCTGTCCGCCGAGGTGGCCTTCGAGAGCCGCTTCGGCCGCGCCCCCACCCCGATCGCCCCCGCCGCGCAGCCGGTGCTGTCGCTGGTCCGCGCCGCCCTGGCCTCACCCGGGGCCTGGCAGGTGGACGACACGGCCGCGCTGCCCGCGATCACCGTCCGGCCGGGCGCCGCGAGCCGCGGGCTCCTGGTGGCGCCGTCGTCGCGGATCACCGCGCGGCAGCGCGTGGCGCCGCTGGGCGGCCTGCGCCTGGACCACTTCGGCACGGCCCCGATCACCGGCGACGCGCGGATCTCCGTGACCGGGGCCGACCTGGGCGGACGCCCCGCCGAGGTGACCGAGGTGCGCGATCCGTTCGCGCGGTCCCAGTTCTTCCGGCTCGGCGACGACGAGCGGCTCGCCGCGCCGTCGTTCGAGGCGATGCCGTCCGGCGTCGCGTTCACCGCCGCCGGTGGCACCGGCGGCGCCGACACGGCGGGGACCTTCGTCGAACTGGGTTACCGCACCTCCGTCGTCGACGCCCCCGGCGCGGCACCGCGGCCGTCGGCGACCACCCGGCTCGCCGCGGCGGAACCCGACCACGTGCTGTCCGGCGACGAGCTGCTGGTGCTCGCCGGCGGCGGCGCGGCCGGCCGGGCCGCCACCCGGGACAGCGGGACGGCGCGGTTCTCCGACCCGCGGCTCGGGCTGCCGCTGACCGTGCGGGACAACGCCTACGCGGTGGTGGACGCGCGCACGCTGAGCGGTGTCGTGCGCCTGACCGCCCCCGACCACCCGGCCGCGGCGACGCGGCTGACCAGGACCGAGGCACTGGACCGGCTGCGGCACACGCCCACCGGACCGGAGCCGCTGGTCGTCGTCCCGGTGAGCGAGACCGCCGACGCGGTCGCCGCCACCGCAGAACGCCGGGCGGCACGCCCGGAGAAGGAGACGGTGTCGGCATGACGGCGCCCAGTGAGCGGCCCACCCGGTCCTCCGCACCACGACCGGCCGGCCGCCACCTGCTGTCCTGGGTGCGCGACCCGCTGGCCGCGCAGCTCAGCGAGACCGACGACGGTGCCCGTCCCGTCCCCGCTCGGGGCAGGCTGGGAACCGGCCTGATCGTCAACGGCGTCCGCGTCGCCGGCCCCGACCTGGAGCTGCACGGCCCCGGCGACGTGGTGGGACTGGACGAGCGGCAGGTCGTGCGCACCGAGCCCACCCCCGGTGCCACCGCGGCCGAGCCGGAGTACCTGGCCGCGATCGACTTCGACGACCCGGCGCTGCCGTGGCGGCTGACCCCGCTGGCCCCGCGCCCGTCGGACGGCCTGCTGAGGCCGTGGCTGGTGCTGGTCGTCGTGGACACCGGGGAGCCCGGTGTGGCGTTCGCGCCGCGCCGGGCCGACCGGCTCCCCGTGCTCACCGCCCCCGGCCGGTTGCTCCCGCCCTTGGCCGACAGCCCGGCGTGGGCGCACGCCGACGTGATCACCGCGGGTGACGAGACGGTCGAGGACGTGCTCGCCGGGCACCCCGAGCGGGCGGTGTCGCGACTGGTGTGCCCGACGCCGCTGGTGTCCGGGCGGCAGTACCTGGCGTGCCTGGTGCCGGCGTTCGCGCACGGCGTCGCGGCGGGGCTCGGCGACGAGCCCACCGGGGACACCACCGGTCCGGCGTGGCTGCCGGGCGCGGCCGAGGTGCGCCTACCGGTGTACCACTCGTGGCGGTTCACCACCGGTCCCGGCGGCGACTTCCTCTCCCTGGCCGCGAAGCTGCGCGCGACGACCCCCGGCGACGGCCGGCGACGGCTCGCCTACTGCGGCGCCGACCCCGAGCTGGACGCCGCGCTGGGCGCCGACCCGGGCATCGCACCGGTGCTGCCCGCGCTGCACCCCGCCGGGGCGACCCCCGACCGGCCGGTGCCCGCGGCGTGGCCGTTGGCCATGCGGGTGCTGCTCCAGCGCGGGGAGACCGAACTGGCCCCGCCCGTGTACCTCGGCGCGCACGCCGGGACGCCGCGCGGCCTGCCCGCCGACACCCCGCCGTGGCTGCTCACCCTCAACACCGACCCCCGGCTGCGCGCCGCGGCGGGCATCGGCGCGCAGGTCGTGCGCGAGGAGCAGGAGGCCCTGATGTCGGCCGCCTGGGCGCAGGCCGCCGCCCTCGGCCGGGCGAACGCCGAGCTGAGCCGGGGCAGCACCGCCCGCGCGGTCGGCGACAACCTGCACCGGCGCCACCTCGCGCCCACCGACCCCGTCGGGTTCGCCCGCCGGCTGGACGCCGGTGGGGCCGGGGCCGACGACGAGGCGGACGTGGTGCTGCAACGCACGGCACCGGTGCTCGACCGGCTGCCGGCGGCCACCGGGACCGTGGCCGGGGAGCTGGCCACGCAGGGCGCGGCGGCGGGCGCGGTGACGGCCGCCGCGACACGCGCCCTGCGGCCGACCACGGTGGTCGCCAGGCGGGCCGGGGCCACCCCCGCGGCACCGCTGGTGGCGCCGGTGAGCAGGTTGGCCCGGGCCGAACTGCCGCTGTTCGTACCCCCGGCCGGCGACATCGCGTACCCGACGTTCGACTGGGTGAACTTCCGCAACTTCCCGCGGCTGAGCGGTGACGCCGTCGCCGGCGCGTGGCTGTGGTGGCGGGCCTGGGCGCGGCCGGAGGCCCGGCGGCCCCTGGTCACCCCGGGCCGGCACGGCCTGATGGCCGACGTGGTGACCGCGGAGCCGAATCCCCGGGTGCCCGGTGGCCTGCTGATCACCGTGGACCGGGACCTGGCGCCGGACGGCACGTGCCGCGTGCCGGGCCCGTCCGCCTTCGAGGTGCCGCCGCCCGACGGGTTCCCCGCCGGCGCGGTGCTCGCCGCGGGCGCGCTGATCCGCGGCCGGGACAGCGAGCCGGCGCTGGCCCTGCTGTACCGGCGCGACGAGTACGTGGACGGCACGTACCCCCAGTACCGCACCCACCACCTGGTGCGGTGGATCACCAAGCTCACCCCCGCCGGGTACGGCGCCGCCTCGGGCCTCACCGAGATCGGCGCCGCGCGCTGGCAGAACACCCACCCGTACTGGTACGACGGGTCGCTGAGCCTGAGCGCCCGGCGCGTCGCGTCCGGCCCCGACGAGCTGGTCGTGTTCGTCGCCGACGAGCGCGGCGTCACCGGTATCGCGTCCCGCCCGGACGGGACGATCACGAGGGGGTTCAGCTACTTCGACGAGAGGTACCACGGTCGCCTGGCGGCCACCACCGTCGCGTGGGTGCCCCCGGCGTCCCGCGAGGAGCAATCGGAACCGACCGACGTCGTGGTGGCGTGGCTGCGCGAGGCGACCGACGGTTGGGGCGGTCCGGTGTGGGAGCTGCGCTACACCGGCATCCGGTCCTTCTTCGGCTCGCCCCGCCCCGGACAGGCGGTGACCGCTGCCACGATCGGTCCGCGGCTGGAGGGCGAGGAGAACTTCCCGTCCTTGGACCTGGTCGTCACCGAGGTCGGCGGCGGGCTCGACGCGCAGCTGCTGGCCCACGTCACCTACCCGTGCACCTCACCGCACGACGGCGGGGTGCAGTGGCGGACCGTGCAGGTGCGCGAGGTGGTCAGCGACACCGCGTTCGAGCCGCTGCCGCCGCCGGACGTGGAGCCGTGGCCCGAGGTGGCCCGGCCGGGCGACCCCGCCCCGCCGCCGCCCGGCCCGTTCCCGGGACCGCCGCCTGAGGCCCTGCCGGTGGAGCAGCTGCCCGAACCCCGGCCGGTACCGGAGAACCTGCCCGCGCCGGCGGTGATCGGCCTGCCCGCGGCCGGGCCGCGGACGCGCCGGATCGTCGGGGACGTCGACGAGACGCGACGGGCCAGGGTCGCCGCGTTCGCCGACCGGTTCGTCGTGGCGGCGGAGGCGCACCAGCGGCGGACCGTCACCGAGGTGACGGCCACCCCGGGTGACGTGTGGCACGAGGCCGACTACGAGGTGTCCTCGCTGGCCGGCGAGGTGTCGGCGGCGCTCTCACCGGGCGCGACCATCACCCGCCGGGTGCTGGACCGCATCGTGCTGGACGGGGCGACGCTGCCCGAGGCCCCGCGCGGCCTCACCGCCGACGGCGCGGAACCCGACCCGCTGCGGCCGCGGTTCTACGAGCCGGTGTTCACGCAGCCGATGTCCGGCCCTCTGCTGGAGCGGTTCGCCGAACTGGTGGCCCCCGGCGCGGACGCGCTGCCGCCCGACGGCTTGGCGCTGATGACCGGCAACGCCGAGCTCGTCGCCGCCTACCTGGCCGGCGTCAACACCGAGTTCGGCCGCGAACTGGTGTGGCGGGGCTACCCGTCCACCGGCCGGGCCACCTGGTTCCGGCGGTTCTTCGACACCCGCGGCACGACCGCGGGCGACGACGGCGACGTGCTGCCGATCGACCGGTGGGGCGACCGGGAGCTGCGCGAGGTGGCCACCGGCGCGGCGTCCGGGGACGGTGTCACCCTGCTGGTGCGCGCCGAGCTGCTGCGACGCTTCCCCAACACCGTCGTCCAGGCCGTGCCCGCCGTCCGCACCGCCGCCGGGCGCGAACCCGGCGGCCCGGCGGTCAACCCGACGGCCACCGGCGTCCTCGGCGACGACCTGGCCGTGTTCACCTTCCCGCTGGACCCGGCGGACCTGTCCGGCCACCCCGACCAGGGGGCCGCCGGCTGGTTCTTCGTGTTCGCCGAACCGCCCACCCAACCGCGGTTCGGTCCGCAGGGCGCCGCCCCGGACTGGTCCCGCCCCGGCGGTCCCACCGCCGGCGGGCTGCTGCGCCTACCGCACCGCGTGGCGATCCACGCCTCCGACCTACTCGACGGAGCCATCGCATGACCACCCCGACCTACGACTGGCGCACGGCCGTCGACACCCCCATCGCGCTGCTGCCGGTCCGCCTGGAGACGCGGTTCGTCGACACGTCGCTGCTCGTGCGCATCTACCCGGACACCCTCCACGTCGACACCCACGAGCCGCTGCTGACGGCCGACGAGGTGGCTGCCGGGCTGGCGTTCTGGCAGACCACGCGGGCGAACGACCCGCCGGAAACCGCCGACCAGGCCACCCGCGAGCGGATGGCCGGCGAAGCCGACCGGGCCTGGCACGAGCTGGCCGGCCGGTTCGGCGCGGCCCGCGCCGCCTGGGTCGCCCGCGGCACCCGCGACGGCGCACCCGCCGGCGAGCGCCGCGCCGGCACCTGGACCCGGCCACCCCTCGCCCGGCTGCTGCCCACCCGCTGGGAAATCCGCGGCCACCGGGAGGCCCGGCCCGACGACTCGGTCGCCGCGGTCTCCTGGGCGGTGACCACCTCCCCGGTCCGCCGCGACCTCGCCGTCGGCCCCGACCCGAGGGCGACCCTGACCGGGGTGCCCGCCGACGACCGGGCGCTGGTCGACCCCGGGATGCTCTGGATGGTCGACTTCGAGGAGGCCGAACGCGCGGGGATGGCCGTGCGCGTCACCACCGACGTCGACCCCGACCTGCACCGACTGGGCCTGGACCGCCTCGTGGTGGTCGGCGTCGACGAGCAGCGCGACCCCTGGCGCTCCGCCACGGCGCTGGCCGACCTGTTCGAGGCCCACCACTACACCGACGGGTTCTGCGTGCTGGAGCCCGGCACGCCCACCAATGACCCCGACGGCGCGGTGTCGGCCTCGGACCCGCGCGGCTCCGCCCGTGCCGACCACCACCGGCGGCTGGACGCCTCGAAGTACCAACCGGCGCCGCACCCGCGCGGCACCGTCGGCGGCGACCTGCTCGGCGCGCTGGGCGTGCCGTCCGGCTACGGCGGCGCGGCGGCCAGGGTGGCCGGCGGCGACCGGGTGGACCACCAGCGCGACGCCGCCGCCGCGCTGTGGTCGGCGACCTGGGGCTACTTCCTCGTCCACGTGCTCGACGGTGTTCAGGTGGACGCCGTCCGGCAGGCCCGGCGGCACTTCGTCGACCACGTCCGGCCGCGCGGGCACCTGCCGGTGGTGCGCGTCGGGGCGCAGCCCTACGGCGTGCTGCCGGTGATGGGCCGCGACGCCGCGCCCCGGCCCGGCGACACCGGTGTGCCGCGCGTGATCCGCGACGTGCTGACCAGCGTCGCCCGCCACCGGGTGCGCCGGGTGAGCGACCGCTACCACTGGCCGACGATCGGCGGCGAGGACGTCCGCGACCCGGCGACCCGCCTGGTGCAGGCGCTGGCCGTGCAGCCGATCTCGCACACCGTGCTGGGCCAGCCGGTCGTGGGGCCCGAGTACCTGGACGCGCTGAACAGGTTCGTCGTGGCGTGGCGCGAGCTGTTCGCCCGCTGGCAGCCGGTCGTCGCCGAGCAGCTGAAGGCGTTGATCCGGGGCCTGGGGCTGCCGGAGGGGCAGCCCCACCTGCGGGGTGGGATCGGACGGACCTTCCCGCTGCCGGTCGACCTCCTGCCCGCCTCGCCCGCCGCGGCGCTGCGCGAGCTGCTGGCGCTGGACCTGGGGCAGCTGCGGGACTTCGAGCCGACAGCGGGCACCTCGCTGCTGGTGCTTCTGCTGCGCCAGGCCGCGCTGGAGGAGGTCCGCACCGCGCTCATCCGCGTCGACGACGGCGATCTCCGCCACCGCGAGGCCGAGTTGCTCGACGTGGATCCGAGCCGACCGCGGCCCACGTTCTGGCAGGAGTTGGAACGGCCCGCGCCGAGTGACGTCGGTTCGGCGCGGACGCTCGGTGAGTGGCTGGTCGAGCCCTGGCCCGGCAACCCGTTCAACGAGGACTGGAAGGAGTTCCGGGCGGCGGTCGACCGGCTGGCCGGCCTCGACCGCGCCGAGTTGGGACCACTGGTCCGCGCCACCCTCGACACCGCGGCGTACCGGACCGACGCGTGGGAGACCTCGCTCGCCGCGCGGCGCCTGGCCGAGGCCCGCGCGGGCGCCGCGTCCACCGGCGCGCTGGTCGGCGGGTTCGGCTGGCTCGCCGACGTGCGGCCCGCGCGGCGCGAGGTCGCGCCCGCGCCGCAGGGCGAGCAAGCGCCGGTGTGGCGGGACCGGGCCAACGCCGGGTACGTGCTCGCGCCGTCGCTGCACCACGCGACGACGGCCGCGGTGTTGCGCGCCGGGTACGCCGCGCGCGGCGGCGGCGTCGGCGAACCCGGCGGCGGCACCCGCCCGGTCGCGGTGGACCTGTCCGCCGACCGCGTCCGGCTGGTGCGCCACCTCGTCGAGGGCGTGCAGGCGGGACAACCGCTGGCGGCTCTGCTGGGCTACCGCTTCGAGCGGGCGCTCACCACGTCCGGCGGCGGCGTCGCGGTGCGGGCCTTCCGCGCGCTCGCCCCGTTCGCCGCGCAGACCCTGGGCGGCGACGGCTCGGTGACCGAGGTGCGCGAGCCGGGCACCGTCGCCGACGGCGTCGCGCTGGAGAAGCTGTACCGGGAGAACGCCGTGCCGTGGGGGCGCGGCGTGGACCCCGCCCGCCCGGACGACCCGTCGCTGCGCCTGCCGGAGGTCGGCACGCCCGCGCACGAGGCATGCGTCGCCGCGCTCGACGAGGTGGTGGCCGCGCTGGACGCGCTCGCCGACGCCACCCTCGCCGAGGGCGTGCACCAGTTGATCGGGGGCAACGCCGTCCGCGCCGGCGCGGCACTCGACGCACTGACCAAGGGCGACATGCCGCCGCCGGACCTCGACGTGGTCCGCACGCCGCGGTCCGCCGCGGTGCAGGACCACCGCCTGCTGTTCCTCGGCAGCGCGTCCGCCGCGCACGCCGCGGCGGACGCCGCGGCGTGGACCACCGACGTCGTCCCGGCCCCCGCCCGGCCGCGCGCGCTGGCGTCCCCGACGCTCAACGGATGGGCGGCGGCGCTGCTGCCCGACCCGGCGGAGGTCGTGGTGCGCGGCCGGTGGCTGTCTCCGGAGGGCGCCGTGGTCGCCACCACCGACCTCGACCTGCGCGGGCTCGCGCTCGCGCCGCTGGACGTGGTGCTGATGACCGACGAGGAGCTGACGCGGCGCGTCCTGGAGATGTTCCGGCCCAGGAGACCGGCGGTCGAGGGGGTGTCGGAGCTGCCCGTGCTGTCGACCGGGCGCGTGCCCGGCTTCGGGCCGCCCACCCACGCCTCCGTGGACGACCTGCGTCACGCTGCGCGGGGCGTTCGGGCGCTGCTGCGCCGGGCCCGCCCGGTCCGGGGCACCGACCTGGCGCGGGACGGCGGCCTCGCGATCACCGCGGACGCCGACGAACTCGGGCGCAGGGCGACCGCCGCGCGCACCTCGCTGGCCGCCGGGCTGTCCGCGCTCCGCGCGCAGCTCGAGGCGCCGACCGGGGCCGGGCTGGCGGCGTGCCTGGACGGGCTCGCCCGCCACGGCGTGCCCGACGCCCACGCCGAGGCCGGCAGTCGGGACGCCGACTGGCTCGCGCGCACCACCGCGCGCGCCGAGGTCGCCGCCGCCGAGGCGCAGCGCAGGCTCGACGACGAAGCCGCCCTGGTCGCCCCGCCGGCTGCGGACGGTCCCGACGCGGCCGTCCGTCACCACACCGCCCGGTTGAGGGCGCTGCTGGGCGACGACTTCCCGATCGTGCCGACGTGGACCGTCGTCGCCGCCGGGCGCGCCACCCTGACCGACCTGCTCGGGCACAGCGCCGAACTGGTCGGCCCGGACCCGCTCGCCGTCGACACCTGGCTCACCCGGCTGTCCAGGGTCCGTCCTGGCGCGAAGGCGCTGCACACCGCGCTCGCGCACGCCGACGCCCTCGGCACCGGCGCCGCGTCACGACCGCTGGTCGTCGGCCAGGCACCCCGCGCGGCAGGCGACCGGTGGGCGGCCCTGCCCGGCCCCTCCGCCGGCGTCGACCGGCTGGCCGTCGCCGTGCACGCCGTGCGCGACGTCGACGCGGCGGCCCCGCTGGTCGGGCTCGTGCTCGACGAGTGGACGGAGCGGGTGCCCGCCGCCTCGGAGGTCACCGGCCTGGCCTTCAACCACGACGCTCCCGGCGCGCGGGCGCCGCAGTCGCTGTTGCTGGCCATGCCGACCGCGGCCGACGGCAGGTGGACGACCGACCAGGTATTCGCCGCCGTCGACCAGGCCTTCCACGTGGCCACCACGCGCACCGTGCCGTGGGGCGAGCTGCGCGACGGCCACTTCCTGCCCGCCACCTACGTCCCGTTCAACTCGGCCGGTGCCACCGTGAGCACCGACCTCACCTCGCCCACCCCGGGAGCGACCCAGTGACCCCATCGGTGACGACCTGGACCAGGCTCGCGCCGCGCGTGACCTCACCCGACCTGCGGGAGAGCGTCGCCGCCCGCGTCGAGGACGCCGCGTGGCTGCTGTGCCGCCAGTGGCAGCTCGGCGAGTTCGACGCCAGTGACGGCGGCTCCCCGGTCAGCGCCCGGCTGCGCGTGCAGGCCGGCGCCATCGGCGGGTTCCGCGGGCTGGGCGACGGCGCCCCGCTCGACGACTTCGAGTACCTCGACACCACGGCCATGCCGCTGGAGACGGTGGTCGAGCGCACCGTCCCCGACCCGGACGACCTGGCGCTGCGGGCCGAGGGCGGGCAGCGGTTCCTGCGCCTGCTCGGACCGCTGCGCGCCCGCTACGGCCAGCCCTTCACCGACGCGTTCCCGCTGCCCGAGATCGCGCCCGGCCCCACCGCCGACGCCGACGCGGTGGCGGAGGTGGCGTTCCTGCGCGGCCGGGTACCCGACGCCGCCGCGCTCGCCGCCGCTCTGGGTGGCACGCCGACGCTGCCCGCCGAACCGGAGGTGGCCGCCGCCGACCGGGCGGCGGTGCTGGCCGCGGCGGGCTCGTTCACCGCGTGGTGGCGAGAGCTGGTGAGCCGGCCCGGGACGAACGCGGCGAGCTGGTCGTCCCGGCGCCTGGAGCACTCCTTCGTCCTGGGCACCAGGCTCGGTGACGACGAGGTGGTCCTCGACGCACCGGAGTACCCCGGCGGCACGCTCGACTGGTACGACCTGCGCCTGTCCACGGGCGGTGAGTCGGTCCCGGCGGACACCCCGTCCCGGGATCTGGTGCGCACCGGCATGCCCAGCCCGGTCCGCTACCCGGGCATGCCCACCGACCGGTGGTGGGAGTTCGAGGACGCCCCGGTGTCCTTCGCCGGCGCCGAGACCGGCCCGAGCGACCTCGGGCGGCTGCTGGTGCTGGAGTTCGCCACCCTCTACGCCAACGACTGGTTCGTCGTGCCCGTCGAACTGCCCGTCGGCACGGTCGCGCGCGTCCGCTCCCTCGTGGTCACCGACACCTTCGGCGTCCGTACCCTGGTCGACCCGGCCGCCCGGCCGGGCTGGGACCTGTACCGCCTGCCGGGTTCCACGCCGTCGCAGTCGCTGTTCGTGCTGCCCCCGGCGCTGCCCGAGTCGCTGGAGGGCGACCCCGTCGAGGACGTGGTGTTCCTGCGCGACGAGGCGGCCAACGCGGTGTGGGCCGTCGAGCGGACCGTCGAGGGCGTGGCCGGTGTCGGCGTGGACCGGCAGGGCCGCTACGCCCCGGTGCCCGAGCCGCAGGCCGTGCCGGGGGCCGATCTGGCCTACGCGCTGCGCTCGGCCCTGCCACCGGACCACTGGGCACCCCTGCTGCCCGAGTTCCACCCGGAGGGGGCACGGCTGCGCCGGGTGCTGCTCCCCGTCCCCGGTGGTGCGCCCGCGCAGCCCGCCGGCCGCACCCTGGAGGGCACCGACTGGGTGGCCGCCGAAGAGGTCCCCCGCGACGGCGTCCGGGTGGTGCGCAGGTGGCAGTTGGCCCGTTGGACCGACGGAAGCACCCACCTGTGGCTCTCCCGCCGCAGGTCGACCGGGCGAGGCGAGGCGGACAGCGACCTGCGGCACGACATCGTCACCCGCACCGCGGACTGAGCGATCCGGTGCCGCACCCGGACCTCCCGGGTGCGGCACCGGATCGGCGATACCCTGGCGGTCGTGATCGCCGAGCCGCCACCGCCACCCGCTCCGCGACCGTTCGCACCGGCACTGGTCGAGGCCCCGGCCCGCGAACCCGACCACCGGACCGACAGCCGGTCCGTTTCCGATTCGGAGCTGCGCGAGCTGGAACGCCTGCTGCGCGACTGGCTGTCCGGGTACGCCTCCGCGGCGACGCGACGCTCCTACGGCGACGCGTTGGGGTTGGACAGGCGGTGGGTCTCGGCCATCGGCAGCCTCGACGAGCGCGCGTCGTGGGGCCCGTCGGTCGGCGAGGACGTGAGCGGGACACCGACCGGGAACACACCTCCGACCAGACAGGGCCGTTACCGCGACTGGGCGTGGTTGCGCTGGTGCGACCGCAACCGGGTGCACCCGCTGCGCGTCGACAGCGCCGCGGTCAAGCGCTGGCAGCTGGAACTGGACGCGGCCGGCATGCCCAAGTCCACCCGTGCCCACCGCCTGGCCGCAGTCGGCGCGATGTACGCCTACCTGGCCGAACACGGCGCCGTCACGGTCGACCCGACCCGCTTCGACCGCTCCCGCCTCGGCCTGCGCGCCCACCGCGACACCTCCCCCACCGTGGTGCTCACAGTCGACCAGGTCGACCTGCTGCTGCGCACCGCCGCCACCCCGCGACGGGGCGTGCACCCGGTGATGCGGCACCGGGCGGTGGCCATCGTGGCCCTGCTGACCCTCGGGGTGCGCATCGGCGAGCTGACCGGCCTGCGCCGCGCGGACGTGCACACCACCCGCGGCCGGCGGGCGCTGCGGGTGACCGGCAAGGGCGACAAGATCCGCGTTGTCTACCTGTCCGCGCTGGCGGCGACCGCCCTGGACGACTACCTCGCCGAACGTGACCGGTGGAGCGCCGCCGCGACCCCCGCCCTGCCCGGCCGGGTGCGCGGGCAGCGCTCCCCGCTGATCGCGACCCGCGACGGCGGCCCGGTCGACCCGCGCGACGTGTGGTCGCTGCTGCGCCGCCTGGCGACCAGCGCCGGCCCCGGCCTGGCCGACGTCGCCGATCGGCTGGGCCCGCACGTGCTGCGCCACTTCTACGTCACCACCGCCGCGGAAGCCGGCGTGGACATGACCCACATCCAGGCAGACGTCGGCCACTCCTCCGTCGAGACCACCCACCGCGTCTACAACCAGGCCGCCCGCTCCCCCGACCGCTCCGCCGTGGACGTCGTGGAACAAGTCCTGCTCGCCGCCCGCACCCGTCACACCCCCCGGGACACCACCGCAGCCGCCGCGACGCCGGGCGAGGCGGACGAACAAGCGGCCCTGCAGGTGCTGTGGGACGGGCTGCGCACCGGGGACCCGGTCGAACAGCTGCACGGTCTGCAACTGCTGCGACAGGCCCTTGGCATCGACACACCGTCCCCGGCGGCCGACCGGGCCCTCGCGGCGTTGACCACGCAGTCGAACCCGCACCCGCGCGTGCTCGCCGAAATCGCGGCGCTGCGTCACCGCGCGCCCGTACCGGCACGACCCGGCACACCGACCCGCGGCTGACGGACGCGATCCGAGCCGACCACGGCAGGCTTCACAGCCGGTACGCCGAAGAGGGCGTCCGATCGGAGTACCGGCCGGCGCTCGGGCGGGGAGAACGCAGCCGAACGCCAACCCACACGCGCCCGAAGCCGGCTGAGGCACGAGCCTGCTGCCGGTGACCGACCCGGACGACGTACGCGGTTGCCAGTCCTTCCCACGCACCCGGGATGCCGGAACGCAATTTGCGACGGGGGTGACGCCGGCCCCGGACAGGGCACGCGCACGCCGGGCGACCGGGTGTCGGACACATGGTCTGACTCGCCGTGGTCACGATCTGGCCGAATGCGGAACGTGCCCCTCGGCCCTCCGTACGACAAGTCGACGCAGATGGACCGGCGTCAAGGCCCCGTGAACGGGTAGGTCACCCTCGATCGGTTGATCCAGGCGGACCGCCGGGCCGTTCGAGGGCTGGGTTGAACGTGTGAGTCGACCGGGAGTCACCTCGAAACCATCACGAAACGTTTGTCCTGACACTGCTAGACGAGTAATGCGTAAGTCGAGGCGGTGGCCGGAGACGGACGAAGGGTGTTCAAGATCTGTTTGTGACGACAGACCTGAACACCCTTCTCACCGCACTCTACGTCAAGATCGACGACCACCTCGCGGGCAGGCCCCGCATCGGCAGACCGCCGAAGCTCACCGACGCCGAGCTGGTCACCCTGGCCGTGGCCCAGGCGCTGCTCGGGTTCACCTCCGAGGCGAGGTGGCTGCGGTTCCTGCCCGTCCGGATGCCCGGCGCGTTCCGCTACCTGCCCGGCCAGTCCGGCTACAACCGCCGCCTGCGCGCGGCGTTACCGCTGGTCAAGCAGGTGACGCGCTGGTCGGCGGCCGACACCGACCTGTGGACCGACACCACCTGGATCGTCGACTCCACCCCGGTCGAGTGCGGACGTTCCCTCCCGACGGTCAAGCGCTCGGAGTTGGCCGGCTGGGCGAAATACGGCTTCTGCCGCTCACACTCGCGCTGGTTCCGGGGCTTGCGGCTGCATCTGGTCTGCACCCCGGCCGGGCTGCCGATCACCCGGGCGTTGGCCGATCCGGAGATCGACGAGCGGCAGGTGCTCATGGCGATCCGCGACCACGAACCCCGCCTGCTCGACGACCGCCCCGGCCTGCTGATCATCGCCGACAAGGGCTACGTCTCCCGCGAACTCGACCGCTTCCTGGCCGAACGCGGCGTCCGGCTGATCCGGCCCTCCTACCGCAACCGCAAGCCCCATCCCGGCGAGCCGCTGCTCAAGTCCATCCGGCAGCTCATCGAGTCGGTCAACGACACCCTCGAAGGCCAGCTGAACCTCGAACAGCACGGCGGACGCACCATCGAGGGCGTCGGAGTCCGCATCGCCCAACGCCTCCTCGCCCTCACCGCAGCCATCTGGCACAACCGCGCCACCGGCCAACCCGTCACCCGGTCCCTGACCGCCTACGACCACTGACCGACTTACGCATTACTCGTCGTGGGCGGGCGCGGTGTCGAAGGTGAAGGCGGTGACCGGGACACGACCCGGCGGGCGGCAGCCGGCCGGCGTCGAGCGCGGCGAGGTCGACGACGAGGCTGTCTCGAGGGGTGGAGCAGCCGCCGTAGCTGTGCCCGCCGCTGCGTGCGGCCACGGGGCACGTCGTGGCGGGCGGCGCCCCGGGCACCGGGCGACGTCGGATTCGTCGGCGCACAGGGCGACGGCGGCCGGTCAGCGCGCGGCGCGGCCGGTGCCAGTCGTGCTGCCACCCCCGGTGCCGCGAGACCTGTGGCCTGCATGAACGCCCTGCGACCGAAGTCCACGTCCCCCTGGTCCGTGGTCGCGCCGTCGTCCGGAGACCTGATCGGGCGAACGGCGCAATGGTGGTTGAAGGGTTCCGCGAGTGGTTACCTTCGGCTCACTCCCCCACGTACCCGGCAAGGCGGTGGCCGCATGATCGTCCCCCTCGACATGACCGACGACGCGACGGCGGAGGCGGTGCACCGGCTCGCCAAGCACTCGTACGCGGTGGAGGCCGAGCTGATCGGGTACGCCGCGATCCCGGGGTTGACCGAGACCCTGGAGGAGATGCGGGCGTTGCCGCTGCGCTGGCTCGGCGGGTTCGTCGACAACGAGCTGGTGGCGTTCGTGGGGTTCTCGAAGGTCGACGACGTGCTGGACATCGACCGGTTGTGCGTGGCGCCGAGCCACTTCCGGCTGGGGTTCGCGCGGCGGCTGGTGGAGCAGGTGCTGGCCGAGGGCGGTCCGGCGATCGTGTCGACGGGCGCGGACAACGCGCCGGCGATCGAGCTGTACGAGTCGATGGGTTTCCGGGTGGTGGACACGGTGGTGGTCGAGGGAGGGCTGCGGGTCGCGCAGTTCGGGCACCCGGGCATCGTCTGACGGCACCGATCGGCACCGTTGGCGCCGCCAACGAGTGGGCAGGCTGCGGGCCGTGGGGAGCAGGGGTGCGCCCGACCGGTTGCGCGGTGCGCCGAGCCGGCTGCTGAACCGGACCGCGACGCTGGCCTCGCGGCTGGTCGCGGACGGTTTCGGTGCGGTCGGCGCGCGCCGCTACCACTACTGGCTGCTGGCCGCGCTGGAGCAGTTCGGCCCGGCGACCCAGGCCGAGCTGGGGCGGCGCGCCGGGCTGGACCGCAGCGACGTGGTGGCCACCGTGAACGAGCTGGCCGGCAAGGGGTGCGTCGAGCGCGCGCCGGACCCGGACGACCGGCGGCGCAACGTCGTCAGCCTCACGCGGGTCGGGCTGGCGCACCTGCGGGAGCTGGACGGGGTGCAGGCCGCGGCGCAGGACGCGCTGCTCGCGCCGCTGTCGGCCGCCGAGCGCGCGGAGCCGGTGCGGGTGCTCGGCGTCGTGCTGGAGCACCGGGGCCGAATCCGCCGGAAAGTTCTCCTCGTCGGGTGTCGATCCGGCCGGGTGCCGTTCGTGTAGGGGGTGGAACCGACCCCTTAGAGGAGGACGACATGGCGAAGTACCTGCTCAGCGTGGTGCAGCCGACCGGCGGCGTGCCCGAGCCCGAGGCGCTGGACCGGATCATGGTCGACGTGCGGGCGGTGGACGACGCGATGCGGGAGGCGGGCGTGTGGGTGTTCGCCGCGGGTCTGCACTCCCCCGACACCGCGACCACGCTGCGGCCCACGGCCACCGGTGACGTGCTGGTCACCGACGGCCCGTACGTGGAGACCAAGGAGCACCTGGGCGGTTTCACGGTCATCGAGGTGCCGGACCTGGACGCGGCGCTGGAGTGGGGGCGGCGGCTCGGCGTGGCCATCACGTTGCCGATCGAGGTCCGGCCGCTACGGGAGGGCTAGGCGTGCGAGGGGAGGAGCCGGTCGAGCGCGTCTTCCGGGCGGAGCACGGGCGGGCGGTGGCCGTCCTGGCCCGTGTCTTCGGCGACCTCGACATCGCCGAGGAGGCGGTCCAGGACGCGTTCGTGGAGGCGGTGCGCCGGTGGCCCGCGGACGGCGTGCCGCCCAGCCCGGCGGGGTGGATCATCACGACCGCGCGCAACCGCGCGGTGGACCGGCTGCGCCGGGAGTCCTCGCGCGGATCGCGGCACGAGCAGGCCGCGCGGTTGACCGGGCGGGGCGAACCGGCGGAGGAGGGCCCGGTGGAGGAGGACGTGGTGGTCGACGAGCGGCTCCGGTTGATCTTCACGTGCTGTCACCCGGCGTTGAACCCGGCGGCTCGGGTGGCGTTGACGCTGCGGTTGCTGGGCGGGTTGTCCACGGCGGAGATCGCGCGGGCGTTCCTGGTGCCCGAGGCGACGATGGCGCAGCGGCTGGTGCGGGCCAAGGCGAAGATCCGCGACGCCCGCATCCCCTATCGGGTGCCGGGCGGGGCGGAGTTGCCGGATCGGGTGGGCGCGGTGCTGGCGGTGGTGTACCTGGTGTTCGGCGAGGGCTACTCGGCGGCCTCGGGTGACGTCCTGGTGCGCGACGGGTTGTGCGTGGAGGCGGTGCGGTTGGGCCGGCTGCTGGCGGAGCTGATGCCCGACGAGCCGGAGGTGATCGGCCTGCTGGCGCTGATGCTGCTGCTGCACGCGCGCCGCGCGGCGCGCACGGGCCCGGACGGCGGGTTGGTGCGGCTGGCCGAGCAGGACCGGTCGCGGTGGGACCGGGACCTGCTCGTCGAGGGGCGGGAGCTGGTGCGCCGGTGCCTGCGGCGTGGCCGGCCGGGCCCTTACCAGGTGCAGGCGGCGATCAACGCGGTGCACAGCGACCCGCCGCCGACGGACTGGTCGCAGGTCGTGGCGCTCTACGACCACCTGCTGGTGCTGTCGCCGTCGCCGGTGGTGGCGTTGAACCGGGCGGTGGCGGTCGCCGAGCTGGACGGGCCGGGGGTGGCGTTGGCGCTGGTGGAGGATCTGCCGTTGACCGGTTACCACCTGTTCCACGCGGTGCGCGGCGACCTGTTGCGCCGTCTGGGCCGGGCGGGGGAAGCGGCGGGCGCCTTCGGGCGGGCGTTGGCGCTGGCGGGCAACGACGTCGAGCGCGACCTGCTGCGCCGGAACCTCGACGCGCTCCGCGCGGGGGGCTCCGGCGGGGGCTGACCGGGGGCGGGATCGGGGTTCAGCGCAGTCGGCGGAGCAGTTCCGCGACCTCCTGGGGTTCGAACTCCAGCGTGACGATGCCGACGGTGATCTCGATGCTGCACCGGGAGGGGTCGGCCGCGGCCCTGGCGTGGGTCGGCAGCTCGACGCCGGTCTCGGCGAGGACGCGCTCGGCGGCGGCGGTCACGGTTTCCTTCGGCGCGGGCAGGTGGACGTGGAACATCGGCGTCTGCGGCACCTCGGGGTGGGTGCGGGCGTAGCCGTCGGCGTTGATGGCGGCGGCGATGGCGCGGGCGTGGTCGCGGAACTCGGTCATCCTGGGCAGCAGCTCGTCCAGGCCGATCAGGGCGGTGGCGGTCAGCGGCCACGCGTCGGGGATGGCCCCGCCGAGGCGCTTGCGCCACACCGAGGCGGTGTCGATGGTGTCCCGGTCGCCCGCCAGGACGGCGCCGCGCACCCCTTCCAGTCCCTTGTAGAGGGAGACGTAGACGGTGTCGAACAGGGCGGCGATCTCGGCGTGCGGGCGTTCGTAGTAGGTCTGCGCCTCCCACAGGCGGGCGCCGTCCATGTGCGCGGCGGCGCCGCGTTCGCGGGCCCAGCGGGTCTGCGACACCAGGTCGTCCCACTCGGGCAGCACGCCGCCGATCTCGCGCTGCGGCAGTTCCAGCAGCAGTGCGGCGACCGGTTCGCGGACCTCGTCGAGTTCGGCGGTGGTGAGCAGCCGCTGCGGGTCGCCGACGGCCTTGTGCCGCAGCCCGTGCACGGCGTTGTAGCCGCTCTCCTCCCACAGCGCGAGGTGGCACTGGGGGTGGGCGACGAAGGTGCGCCGGTGGGTGCGGTCGGCGTGCACCCGCAGCGCGGTCTGCTGCGCCATGGTGCCGCTGGGGAAGAACAGGGCGGCGGGTTTGCCGAGCAGGGCGGCGACGCGCTCCTCCAGGTCCGCCGTCACCGCGTCCGGGTCGGTGCCGGGCGGCAGGCGGTCCAGCAGTGCGCCCAGCACGGCGTGCGGGTCGCGTCGCAGCCGGCGGGAGTGGACGACCAGGGAGCGTCGGATCTCGGGGGCCATCACCGGAGTCTGTTGCCGGCGCTCCCCGCCGGCAACGGGTTTCGGGGTCGGCCGGCCGCGTGGCCCCGGATCGGTGGGCCCGGATCGCGATGACGCCGATGTCGTGCTGCCGCATCGCGGACGGATGCCGTTCGCCGGCGTGGCGTGGCGGTGTGCGGTCGTTCACCGGTCCCACGGGGCGCGAGGTCCGTCGTCGCCGCGTGCTGACGCGGCGATACTGGCCGCATGGGAAAGACCTATGACCGGATCGAAGGACGGCTCAAGGAGTTCATCGAGGCGCAGCCCGTGTTCTTCACGGCCACCGCCCCGCTGGCGGCGGACGGGCACGTGAACGTCTCCCCCAAGGGGCGCAGCGGTACGTGGCGGGTGCTCGACGAGCGGCGCGTGGCGTACCTGGACTTCGGCGGCAGCCACGCCGAGACGATCTCCCACCTGCGGGAGAACGGCCGTATCACGCTGATGTGGTGCGCGTTCGAGGGGCCGCCGAACATCGTGCGGGTGCACGGGACGGGCGAGCCGGTGTTCCGCGACGACCCGCGGTTCGCGGAGCTGGTGGCGGGGTTCGGCGAGGCGGACGGCCCGGGGCTGCGCGCGGTCGTGGTGGTGACGGCGGAGCTGATCAGCGACACGTGCGGGTTCGCCGTGCCGCTCATGGACTACCGGGGCGACCGGACGCTGCACGTGGAGCACTTCGGCCGCAGGTCCGACGAGGAGTTCGCCGCCTACTGCGCGGGCAAGCGGTACAACGCGGTCAGCATCGACGGGCTGCCCGCGCTGCCCCTGCCGCTGCCGCCGCGCTAGTGGCGGGTGGCGGGTGCGGCGGGCACCGATCCGGACGAGGCGATGGCGGGGAGCGTCATCCGCTTCCCGCCATGTCCAACTTATAGCGCACCGGTGGTCTTGCGGCAAGACCCGGGTGGTACCGCAGAATTTCCGCCCGAAGCCGGTACCTGCGGAAACACGGTGACCGCGCCGCGTGCGCGTGGTGGTCCGCGGGCCGGAACGCGCTGTCGCGGAACAGGGGAACACTTCGTGATCGACGTGATCGTGGCCGGTGGCGGGCCGACCGGTCTGATGTTGGCCGCCGAACTGCGGCTGCACGACGTGCGCGTGCTCGTGCTGGAGCGGGAGGCGGAGCCCACCCGGGTCGTGCGCGCGCTCGGCCTGCACGCGCGCAGCGTCGAGGTGATGGACCAGCGCGGCCTGCTGGACCGCTTCCTGGCCCACGGGCAGCGGTACCCGGTCGGTGGTTTCTTCGCCGGCATCGCCAAGCCGTCGCCGGAGTTGGACACCACGCACCCGTACGTCCTGGGCATCCCCCAGACGGTGACGGAGCGCCTGCTGGCCGAGCGCGCCGCGGAGGTCGGCGTCGAGGTCCGGCGCGGTGTCGGGGTGGTGGGGTTGGAGCAGGACGACGAGGGCGTGGACGTCGTGCTGGCCGACGGCACGCGGTTGCGCTCGCGCTACCTCGTGGGCTGCGACGGCGGCCGGAGCACGGTGCGCAAGCTGCTCGGCGTCGCCTTTCCCGGCGAGCCCGCCCGGGTCGAGACGCTGTTGGGCGAGATGGAGCTGGCCGCGTCGCCGGAGACGGTGGCGGCCGTGGTGGCCGAGGTCCGCACGACCCAGCTCCGGTTCGGCGTCACGCCCTTCGGCGGCGGGGTGCACCGCGTGGTGGTGCCCGCCGAGGGCGTGGCCCAGGACCGCGCGGTCCCGCCGACCTTCGAGGAGTTCACGCGGCGGCTGCGGCTGGTCGCGGGCACCGACTTCGGCGCGCACTCGCCGCGCTGGCTGTCGCGCTTCGGCGACGCCACCCGGCAGGCCGAGCGGTACCGCGTCGGTCGGGTGCTGCTGGCCGGCGACGCGGCGCACGTCCACCCCCCGACGGGCGGGCAGGGGCTCAACCTGGGTGTGCAGGACGCGTTCAACCTGGGCTGGAAGCTGGCCGCGGAGGTCGGCGGGTGGGCGCCGAGGGGACTGCTGGACAGCTACCACGCCGAACGGCACCCGGTGGCGGCCGCCGTGCTGGACGACACCCGCGCGCAGATGCACCTGATGTCGCCGGACCCGGGTGCCCGGGCGGTGCGCCGGCTGGTGTCGGAGCTGATGGACTTCGACGAGGTGAACCGGCACCTGGTCGAGAAGGTCACCGCGACCGCCGTCCGCTACGACTTCGGCGGGGGGCACGAGCTGCTCGGCCGGCGGCTGCGCGACGTGGCGTTGACGGGAGGGCGCCTCTACGGGCTGATGCACGGCGGTCGCGGGCTGCTGCTCGACCGGACCGGCCGGCTGTCGGTGGCGGGCTGGGAGGACCGGGTCGACCACGTCGTCGACGTGAGCGGGGAGTCGGACGCGCCCGCGGTGCTGCTGCGGCCGGACGGGCACGTGGCGTGGGTCGGCGAGCGGCAGCGGGACCTGCTGGACCGGTTGCCGACGTGGTTCGGCGCGCCCGTCGGGCGGGGTCGGTAGCGCACCGCGGCGGGGCCGCGGGTCGACCCGGCGGGCGGGGGGTGTGGCAGGGTTCGCGTCCGTGGAGGAATACCTGTTCTTCTGGGGGCACCGGACGCGGCCCGGTGCGCCGGTCGGCAAGCAGTGCCTGAGCCAGTGGTTCGAGGCGCCGTTCACCGAGGACGGCCGCACCTACCCGACCGCCGAGCACCACATGATGGTCGGCAAGGCGCTGCTGTTCGGCGACGGGGACACCGCCGGGCGCGTGCTGCGGGCCCGCACGCCCGGCGAGGCGAAGGCGCTGGGTCGGCAGGTGCGGGGCTTCGACGAGGACACGTGGGTCGCGCACCGGGTGGACCTCGTCGTGCGCGCCAACCTGGGCAAGTTCGGCGCGCACGACGACCTGCGGGCGTTCCTGCTGGGCACCGGCGACCGGGTGCTGGTGGAGGCCAGTCCGGTGGACCGGGTGTGGGGCATCGGGCTGGCCGAGGACGACGAGCGGGCGGCCGACCCGGCGGCCTGGCGGGGCCTGAACCTGCTGGGTCAGGCGTTGATGACGGTGCGGGAACGGCTGCGCGCGGCCTGAACGGCGTCCTGCCCGCACGGTGACGCGGCCGGGGTGGGTGGTGCTCAGGGCAGGAGCACGATCTTGCCCCGGGTGCGGCCGGACTCGATCAGCTCGTGCGCCCTGGCCGCCTGGTCCAGCGGCAGCACGGTGTCCAGTTCGGTGCGCAGCAGGCCCCGTTCGACGAGGTCGGCCAGGGCGAGCATGCCGACCCGGTCCGGTTCGCACAGCACGGCGGCGGTGCGCACCCGACCGGCCGCGGCGTCGGCGGCGGCCGGCAGGGCGGGGGCGAGGATGGTGACGACGATGCCGCCGTCGCGCACGACGGGCACCGAGCGGGCCGCGACGTCGCCGCCCACGGTGTCGAAGGCGACGTCCACGTCGCGCACGACGTCGGCGAAGTCGACGGCGGTGTAGTCCACGACCTCGTCGGCGCCCAGGCCGCGGACGAAGTCGTGCTTGGCGGCACTGGCGGTGCCGGTGACGTGCGCGCCGAGCGCCTTGGCGATCTGCACGGCGACGTGGCCGACCCCGCCGGCGGCGGCGTGCACGAGGACCCGTTGCCCGGCGCGCAGCCCGGCGGTGTCCACGAGGCTCTGCCACGCGGTGAGGCCGACCAGGGGCAGGGCGGCGGCGTGCGGGTGGTCGAGGGCGTCGGGTTTGCGCACGAACTGGCGGGCGGGCGCGACGACGTGCTCGGCGTGGGCGCCGGCCTCGCGCGGGAACAGCGGCATCCCGAAGACCTCGTCACCGGGCCGGTGCACGGTGACGCCCTCCCCCACGGCCTCGACCACGCCGGAGACGTCCCAGCCGAGCACGAACGGCGGCTCGCCGAGCCTGCCGCCGGTGCGCCGGGTCTTGGCGTCGACCGGGTTGACGCCCGCGGCGCGCACCCGGACGAGGACCTCGGTGGGGCCGGGCGCGGGGGTGGGGCGGGTGATCGCGGTCAGCACCTCGGGGCCGCCCAGGGTGGTCTGGCTGATGGCGCGCGTTCGGCTCATAACTCTGATGGTGGTCGACGTCCCGGCCGGCGGCCAGTGGTCCGGAGGTCAGGACCCGGAAGGATCGGGCCACCACCCGGTGGTGGCTGGTCGGGTGGTGGTCGTCGAGCACGTGGAGGGCGGCGGGGCGGTCGGTGCCGAACCTCCGGATGAGGTCGGGGTGGGGGCCCGGGCGGGGGTGTGGCGCGTCCGGTCGCCCGCTCTCCGCCGTCCGGGCGCAGGTCGCCCACGTGCGCCGCGACGATCACGGCGACCACCGCGGACGCCGCGCCGTGGTGGGCCGATCGCGTCCCGGTCGGGTCGGGTCCGATCTACCCTGTGGGTGTGGCGAGTGGCGCCGATCACTTCCGGGAAGGGGGCGGTCGTGCTGGTCGAGGTCCCGCGGAGCCGGGGCGGGTTGAACCGGGTGACCGGTCTGGCACGGAGCACACCGGGGCGGCTGAGCCTGCTCGCGCTGCTGCTGATCGTGGTGAGCCTGCTGGTGGGCGCGGTGACGGCGCTGTCGGTGCAGCGGCGCTCGGCGGCGTTGGAGGCGCTGGCCGACCGCAGCGAGCCGCTCGCGTTCGCCGCGCAGGAGGTGTACCGGGCGATGGCCGACGCGGACGCGACCGCCGCCAGCGCGTTCCTGTCGGGCGGGGTGGAGTCCGCGGCGCTGCGCGGCCGCTACGAGGACGACGTGGCGAAGGCGGCGGCCGCGCTGTCGGCGGCGACCAGCGGGACGGCCCGGTCGGAGCGGGTCGGGGGGGCGCTGGCGACGCTGTCGGGGCAGCTGCCCGTCTACACGGGGCTGGTGGAGACCGCGCGCACGCACAACCGGCAGGGCAACCCGGTCGGCGCGGCCTACCTGCGGGAGGCGTCCACGCTGATGCGCACGCGGCTGCTGCCGGCGGCGCAGGAGCTGTACCGGGTGGAGAACGCGAACGTGGTGCGCGACCTGGAGGGCGCGGGGTCGCCGCCGTGGGCGGAGCTGCTGCTGGGCGCGGCGGCGCTGGCGGCGCTGGTGCTGGCGCAGCGCTTCCTGACCCGCCGCACCAACCGGGTGCTCAACCCGGGTCTGGTGGTGGCGACCGCGGTGACCGCGGTGTCGCTGCTGTGGGCGCTGGGGGCCAGCCTGCTGGTGGTGTCGCACGTCTCGGCCGCCAAGGACGGGGCGACGCTGGTGGACGTGCTGGCGCGGGCGCGGATCGCGACGCTGACCGCGCGCGGCGACGAGACGCTGACGCTGGTGGCGCGCGGCAACGGCGGGGACTACGAGAACGCCTACGCCGAGGCCGACCGGGTGCTGGCCGAGCAGCTGGCCAGGGCCCGCGGGCTGGTGGCGTCGGCGCACCTGGACGGGGCGGTCGAGCACCACGGCCGGTGGCGGGAGGCGCACCGGCAGGTGCGGGAGGCCGACGTGCGGGGCGACCACACGGTGGCGGTGGCGGTGGCGCTGGGCCAGGACGCGGCGGGCGCGGCCACCGCGTTCGACGCGCTGGACTCGGAGCTGCTGGCGGCGATCGGGGCGGCCCGGGCGGAGCTGACGCTCGCCATCGGCGAGGCGCGCGGTGCGCTGCGGGGCGTGGTGGTCGCGGTGGCGGCGCTGGCGCTGCTGGCCGCGGCGGCCTCGACGTCCGGGGTGTGGCAGCGGTTGAAGGAGTACCGGTGACACGGCCGCGCGCGGCCCCGCCCGCGCTGCTCGCGGTCGCGCTGCTCCTGCTCGCGGGGTGCGCGCCGGTGCCCAGCTCGGCGCCGCCCATCGGGGGCGCGTCGGCGGAGGTGCCGCGCCCGGCGGACGCGGTGGAGCTGACCGCGCCGCCCAGCGCGGCCGAGGCGGCGCCCGAGTCGTGCGACCCGACGGCGAGCCTGCGCCCGACCGCGCAGGCCGGCGGTCCGACCCTGGACCGGATCAGGGCGCGCGGGCGGCTGGTGGCGGGCGTGGACCAGAACACCTACCTGATGGGGTTCCGCAACCCGTCCTCGGGCGAGCTGGAGGGCTTCGACGTGGACATGGCCCGCGAGGTGGCGCGGGCGGTGCTGGGCGACCCGGCCGCGATCCGGTTCAGGGTGCTCACCTCCGACGAGCGCATCCCGGCCCTGGAGCGGGGCGAGGTGGACGTGGTGGTGCGCACGATGACGGTGACCTGCGAGCGGTGGCGGAGGGTGGACTTCTCCACGGTCTACCACCAGGCCGGACAGCGGGTGCTCGTGCCGGCGAACTCGACGGCCATCGGCCTGGAGTCGCTGGGCGGGCGGAAGGTGTGCGCCACCAAGGGGTCCAGCTCGCTGGCCTTCGTGGCGCGCGCGCGGCCGCGACCGGTGGCGGTGTCGGTGCCGAACTGGACGGACTGCCTGGTGATGCTCCAGCAGGGCCAGGTGGACGCGATCTCCACCGACGACACGATCCTGGCCGGGTTCGCCGCCCAGGACCCCTACACGAAGGTGGTGGGCCCGCGGTTGACCGCCGAGCCGTACGGCATGGCGTTCCCGAAGGGCGCGGAGGACTTCGTGCGGTTCACCAACGCGCTGCTGGAACGGCTGCGCGCGGACGGCACGTGGGCCGCGGTCCACGGCCGCTGGCTGGGTCCGCCGCCCGCTCCGCCGGCCGCGGTCTACCGGGACTGACGTGCGCGGGCGGGGCGGGGCGGGGACGTGCCCGAGGCCGGGGTGCGGCGGGGACGTCGAGGACGACGGGTTCTGCGAGGTGTGCGGGTTGGAGGCGCCGCCCGTCGTCACGCCCCCGCCCGGGCCGGTGCCCACGGGGTCGGTGCCCACGGGCGCCTGCCCGGGGCCGGACGACGGGCCGGACACCGGGCCGGGGACGGCGCGGTGGTCGGGTGGCGCGTCCGGGCCGTCGGGCGGCCGGTCGTGGCGCTCCTCGACCCGTTCCCCGTCGCGCGGCCGGTTGGGCGCGGGCCTGGTGGAGGTGCCGCCGGTGCCCTACCGGGACCCGACGACGGCGGTGCTGACCGACCCGGAGGTGCCCGAGGCGAAGCGGTTCTGCTCGGCGTGCGGCACGCCGGTGGGCCGCGGTCGCGACGGGCGGCCCGGCCGGGTGGAGGGGTTCTGCGCGCACTGCGGGCACCACTACTCGTTCACGCCGAAGCTCGCGCCCGGCGAGGTGCTGCACGACCAGTACGAGGTGCTGGGCTGCCTGGCGCACGGCGGCCTGGGGTGGGTCTACCTGGCCGCCGACCACGCGGTGAGCGACCGGTGGGTGGTGCTCAAGGGCCTGCTGGACTCCGGTGACGCCGACGCGATGGCCGCGGCGATGGCCGAGCGGCGGTTCCTGGCCGAGGTGGAGCACCCCACCATCGTCAAGATCCACAACTTCGTGCGGCACGCCGACCGGGTCAGCGGCGAACTGGTGGACTACATCGTGATGGAGTACGTCGGCGGGACCTCCGTCAAGGACATGATCAACAATAGGCGGGCGGCCGGCGCGGGCACCGAGGCGCTGCCCGTGGCGCAGGCCATCGCCTACGCCCTGGAGGTGCTGCCCGCCCTGGGCTACCTGCACGGGCTGGGTCTGCTGTACTGCGACTTCAAACCCGACAACGTGATCCAGACCGAGGAGCAGTTGAAGCTGATCGACCTGGGCGCGGTGCGCCGCGCCGACGACCGCCACTCCCCCATCTACGGCACCATCGGCTACCAGGCCCCCGAGATCGGCTCGGTGGGCCCCTCGGTGGCCTCCGACCTCTACACGGTGGGCCGCGCGCTGGCGGTGACGAGTTTCGCGTTCGACTTCCGCGGCGCGTTCACGGAGTCGCTGCCCACGCCGGCGCAGCAGCCGCTGCTGCGCCGCCACGACTCGTTCCACCGGTTCCTGCTGCGCGCGACGCACCGCGACCCGGAGCAGCGGTTCGCCTCGGCCGAGGAGATGGCCGAGCAGCTGACCGGCGTGCTGCGGGAGGTGCTGGCGGAGCAGGACGGCGTGCCCCGACCGGGGCTGTCGCTGCAGTTCACGCCGGAGCGGCGGGCGTTCGGCGTGGAGGGGCCGGTGGTGGCGCGGGCGGCGGCGTCGGGGTTGCCGGTGCCGCAGGTGGACACCTCCGACGAGGCGGCGGGGTTCCTGGCCACGGCCGCCTCGGGCGACCCCGGGCAGCTGGTGACCTCGCTGCGGGCGGCGCCGGTGCGCACGGTGGAGGTGCGGTTGCAGGTGGTGCGGGCGCTGCTGGAGGCCGACCGGGTCGACGAGGCGGTGGCCGAGCTGGACGGGCTGGTGGCGGCGGCCGCGCTGGACCCGCACGACCCGTGCGGCCCGGCGGAGGACGACTGGCGGCCCGGCTGGTACCGGGGTGTGGCGGCGCTGCTGCGGCGACGGCCCGCCGAGGCGCGGGCGGCGTTCGGGAGGGTGCGCGACGTGCTGCCCGGCGAGGCCGCGCCCAAGCTGGCGGTCGCGGTGGCCGCCGAGCTGGCGGGCGACGCGGACGCGGCGCGCGCCGGCTACGAGGTGGTGTGGCGGACCGGCCGGGCCCACGTGTCGGCGGCGTTCGGGCTGGCCCGGGTGCTGCTGGCCGGCGGTGACCGCGACGGTGCGGTGCGGGTGCTGCACTCGGTGCCGGAGACGTCGAGCCACCACGTGGCCGCGCAGGTCGCGGCGGTGCGGGCGCAGGCGGGCGGTGAGCGGCTGTCGGACGTGCTGGCGGCCGGGACGAGGTTGTCGGGTTTGGAGTTGGACGTGGCGAGGCGGGTCGGGTTGACGGCGGAGCTGCTGCGCGCGGCGCTGGCGCTGGTGTCGGGGGCGTCGCCGCCCGACGGCGGGCCGGCGCCCGCGGCGCGGCTGCTGGGGTGCGAGCCGACCCCGACAGGGCTGCGGCTGGGGCTGGAGCGCTGCTACCGGCAGCTGGCCCGGCTGGCCGACACCCCGGAGGAGCGCATCGCGCTCGTCGACCGCGCGAACGCGGTCCGGCCCAGGACGCTGTTCTGATGGGCGGGGAGACGTGCCCGGAGTGCTCGGCGCCGGTGTCGCCGAAGGACCGCTTCTGCGAGGCGTGCGGGCGCAACCTGCGGGTGCGGCGCACCCCCGTGGGCGGGCCGGGGTCGCAGTGGCCGCCGCTGTGCGCGTGCGGCGGGGCCGAGTTCGACGAGGACGGGTCCTGCGAGGCGTGCGGGCGGGAGCGGCCCTCGGCTCGCGACCGGGTGGAGTTCGCGCTGCCCGGCGTGGCGGGGATCAGCGACCGGGGCCGGCGGCGGCGGCGCAACGAGGACTCGATGGCGTTCGGCCGGGTGCGGGGGCGCGGCACGGCGGTGGTGGTGTGCGACGGGGTGGCGTCCTCCGAACGCGCCGAGCAGGCCTCGCAGGTCGCGGTGGACACGGCGGCGGACGTGCTGCTGACCGGGTTGCAGTCGGGCACCCTGCAGTCGGCGCGCGACGCGGAGCGGGCCACGGCGGAGGCGGTGGTCGCGGCCAACGCGGCGGTGGCCCGGCTGGCCCGGCCGGAAGCGGCGGAGGTGGCGCCGTCCTGCACGTTCGTCTCGGCGGTGGTGACCGACGGATCGGCGACGGTGGGCTGGGTCGGCGACAGCCGCGCCTACCTGGTGGCCGAGGCCGGTGCGGCCCGGTTGACCTCGGACGACACGTGGGCGGCGCAGCTGGTCGCGCAGGGCGTGCTCACCGAGGAGGAGGCGCTGACCGACCGGCGGGCGCACGTGCTGTCGCGCTGGCTGGGCGCGGACTCGGGGGTGACCGGGCCGCAGACGGTGACGTTCATGGTGGAGACGCCGGGGCTGCTGGTGCTGTGCAGCGACGGCCTGTGGAACTACGTGCCGGAACCGGAGGACCTGCTGGCGGCGCTGCCGCCGGAGGCGATCGCGCGCCGGGTGGCGCCGCTGGAGGTCGCGCGGGCGCTGGTTCAGGTGGCGTTGGCCGCCGGGGGGCACGACAACATCACGGTGGTCGTCGTCCAACTGCGGGGTGGCGGTGGCTCCTGAGTTCGCGGTCGAGGTCCGCCAGAACGAGCACCTGCCCGCCGGCGCCGGGCGGGTCGAGGCGGTCGTGACGGTGACGGCGACCGGCGGGGCCCGGGCGGGACCGGCGGCGGACGCGGCCGAGGTGCTCGTCCTCGACACGTCGGGGTCGATGCGCTCCCCTCCGGAGAAGCTGGCCGAGGCGGTGCGGGCCGCGGAGGCGGCGCTCGGCGTGCTGCGCGACGGGGTGCGGTTCGCGGTGGTCGCGGGCACGGACACCGCGCGCGTGGTGTACCCGCCCGGCCCGGGCCTGGCGGTGGCCGGGCCGCGCACGCGGGCGGCGGCGACGCGGGCGGTGCGGCGGCTGCGCGCCGCCGGCGGCACGGCGATGGGCCGGTGGCTGCTGCTGGCCGACGCCCTGCTCTCCGGGCCGGACGCGGGTGGGCCGGACGCGGCCGGTCCGGGCGGCAGGGTGTCGGGTGCGGGGCCGCGGCACGCGATCCTGCTGACCGACGGGGAGAACCGGCACGAGTCGCCCCAGGAGCTGGTGGCGGTGCTGGAGCGGGTGGCCGGGCGCTTCACGTGCGACTGCCGGGGCGTGGGCACCGACTGGCGGGTCGCCGAGCTGCGGGGCATCGCCGAGGCGATGCTCGGCACGGTGGACATCGTGGCCGACCCGGCGGGGTTGGCGCGCGACTTCGAGTCGATGACCCTCGCCGCGATGGGCAAGGCGGTGGCGGACGTGTCGCTGCGGCTGTGGACGCCCGGGCACGCCGAGGTGGTGTTCCTCCGGCAGGTGGCGCCGGCGCTGCTGGACCTGACCGGGCGGCGCAGGCGCACCGGCCCGCGCACGGGCGAGTACCCGACCGGGGCGTGGGCGGCCGGGGAGAGCCGCGACTACCACCTGTCGGTCCGGGTGCGGCCCGCGGCGGTGGGCGAGCGGATGCTGGCCGCGCGGATCGCCCTGGTGGGGCCCGGCGGGGTGGTGTCGGGGCGCGGGCGGGTGCTGGCGGTGTGGACCGACGACGCGGCGCTGTCCACGCGCATCCCCCCGGAGGTGGCCCACTACACGGGGCAGGCGGAACTGGCGGAGGCGATCCGGGAGGGCCTGCGGGCGCGCCGCGCGGGTGACGCGGCCCGGGCGACGGCGCGACTGGGCCGCGCGGTGCGGCTGGCGCACGAGTCCGGCAACACGGGAACGGCGAAGCTGCTGGCCGCGGTGGTGGAGGTGCGCGACGCCGCCTCGGGCACGGTGCGGCTGCGCGCGGACGTGGCGGAGGTCGACGAGATGACCCTGGACACCCGGTCGACGGTGACCAAGCGGGTCGGGAGGGAGCAGTGATGGCGACGTGCCCGGCGGGCCACGGTTCGACGACCGACGACTCCTGCGAGGTGTGCGGCGCGCCGATCGCCGACGCGGACGCCCCCGCGGTGCCGGCGACGGCGTCGGCCGTCACGGTCGGCGTGCCGCCGGTGGTGCGCGACGGGGTGTGCGCGGTGTGCGGCGCGCCGCGCGTGGGCAGGTTCTGCGAGGCGTGCGGGCACGACGCGCTCGCCGCGGTGCCCGCCGTGCCGGTGTCGTCGCCCGCGGTGGCGCGGGCGGCCTGGCACGTGACGGTGGAAGCCGACCGGGAGTACTTCGACCGGGTGGTGGCGGCCGGCGGGCCGGACGCGGAGTCGATGCGGTTCCCCGGGTTCTGCCCGCCGCGCCGGTTCGACCTGGCGGGCGACCAGGTGACGATCGGGCGGCGCAGCCGGTCGCGCGGCATCTTCCCGGGCGTCGACCTGGTGGGGCCGCCGGAGGACCCGGGCGTGTCGCACCACCACGCGCTGCTGGTGGACTCCGGCGACGGGTGGGCGGTGGTGGACCTCGCCTCGACCAACGGCACGACGTTGAACGGCTCGACCGAGCCGCTGCCGCCCCACGTGCCGGAGCCGCTGCGACCGGGCGACCGGGTCCACGTGGGCGCCTGGACCACGATCACGCTGCACCGGTCGGGCGGCGACCAGGTCCGCTGACCCCACCGGGGCCCGACCCCCATGCCTGGTGGCGCGCCGGGCGGCGCTGGTCCGAACGGTCGAGGCCGGTCGGCCCGATCGCGGTCTTTCCGCCCGGACGCGGGCCGCCGAGTCGATCACCGGCCTACGGTGGTGGGGTGCGGATCACAGGGGGAGCCGCCGTCCTGGGGGCGGGACTGGCGGTGTTCGCCGGCTCGGCGCTGCTGCTGGTGCTGACCGGTCACACGGGCGTGCGGTACTCGGCCGACCACGACGGCACGGTGCCGCTGTGGTCCCGGTCGGTGCCCGCGCTGGTGGGCGTCGCCCTGGTGCTGCTGACACCCGCGGCACGCCCGGAACCGGCCCGCCCCGGACCGGCGGGCGTGCGGGGGCAGGCGTGGCTGCTCGCGGGCGCGGCGCTGGCGTTCGCGGTGGTGCTGCACCTGGTGCCGGGCGAGACCGCGTACCTGGTGGCGAAGCTCGCGCTGCTGGCCGCGCTGCCGGCGGTGCTGCTGCGGCGGTCCCGGTGGTCGCCGACGCCGCCCGACGCGCGGTGGGCCCCGGTGGCGCCGGTGGCCGGGTGGCTGCTGGTGTCCTACGCGACCCCCCTGGCGCCGCCCGCGGTCGACGACCCGGCCGCCGACGGCGTCCTGGTGCTGCTCGCGGCACTGGTCGTGGGGTTCCTGGCGAACGCGCTGCTGGAGGAGCTGTTCTACCGGCGCTGGTTGCAGGCCCGCTGGGAGGTCCTGGTGGGTCCGTGGGCGGCGATCGTGCTGTCCTCGCTGCTGTGGGCGGTGTGGCACACCGCGATCCAGGGGCGCGGCGACCTGCTCGTCGACCTGGCCTCGGCGGTGCTCAACCAGGGCGTGACCGGGGTGTTCCTGGGCCTGCTGTGGGCCCGCTACCGGCGACTGTGGCCGCTGCTGGTGGTGCACGGGGCGGTCAACGCGCTGCCGCTGCTGCCGGGGCTGCTCTGACGGGGTCTTGTCGGCGGGTGGGGATCTCGGGAGGAGCGGATGTCCGACGCGGTGGACGCGGTGCCGGCTCAGTGGGCGCGGGAGCGCCCCGACGTCGACCTGGTGGACGGGATGCTCGCCGAGCACGTACGGCTGCTGGAACCGCTCGACGCGCGCACCCGGACCGCGGTCGCCGACGCGCTGCGGTCGCTGCCGGAGGGGTGCGGGCAGCCGTGCGCGCACTGCTGCTGATCGGCGGTGGCGCGGGCGTGGGCAAGTCGTCCGCCGGCTGGGAGGTCTCGGCGCTGTGGCAGGCGCGGGGCACCGCGCACTGCCACGCGGAGGGCGACTTCCTCGACCAGATCCACCCCGCCCCCGCCGACGACCCGCACCGCACCGCGATCACCGAGCGCAACCTGGCTGCGATCTGGGCGAACTACGCCGCACTCGGCCAGACCCGGCTGATCTACACGAACACGGTCAGCGTGCTGGAAGAGCCGATGATCGTGCGCGCCCTCGGACCGGGTGACCCCGTGCGGGTGACGTCCGTGCTGCTCACCGCCACCGAGGACACCGTGCGCGCACGACTGGCGGGCCGGGAGGTCGGCTCCCTGTTCGACGCCCACGTGCGGCGCAGCCTCGCGGCCGCGCGCACGCTCGACCGCGACGCCCCACCGCACACCGCGCGCATCGCCACCGACGGCCTCCCGGTCGTCGCCGTCGCCGCGCGCATCGCCGACCTCGCCGGCTGGTGACCCCCACCGGTGCCGCCGGACCGGGTCAGCCGCCGGACGGGGTCAGCGCGGCACCGCGTCGAGCGCCTTGAAGATCCGCTTGTCCGACACCGTGTAACGGGTGCCGATGGTCTGCGCGAAGTAGCTCAACCGCAGCTCCTCGATCATCCACCGCACCTCGTCCAACTCCGGGTGCGGCTCGTCGGCGGGCAGGCTCGCCCGCAACTCCCGGTACTCCGCGTGGACCCCGTGCACCCGGTCCATCCACTCCTGGTCGCGGCGCACGTTCTCCGGCAGCTTCTCCAACCGCCGCGCGATGCCCAGCAGGTAGCGGTGCACGTCCCCCAACCGGGCCGCACCCGCCTCCGTGACGAAACCCTTGTGCACCAGCCCGTTCAACTGGGCCCGGACATCGGTCAGGGACTCCTCGAACACCGCCCCGCGCACCCCGCCGATCCGCAGCTCCACCTCCTGCGCGGCCTCCAGCACCGCGCGCACCCCGCCCACCACCTCGAACACCGCCGCACCCAACCCCTTGCGGACGCGCTCGGTCAGCGCGGCGAACGACGCCCCGTCCCACACCGGCCCACCCGCCTCGCGCAGCAGCTCGTCCACCGCCGCCGAGATGCAGTCCGCCAGCAGCGGCGCCACACCACCGTGCGGGTTGCGCGTCAACGCCAGCTTCTCCGCGTTCGACAGGCCCCGTTGCAGCATCTTCACCGGCGAGGGCACGTTGAGCAGCAACAACCGCCGGGTACCGCGCCACATCGCCTGCCGCTGCCGCCCCGGCGTGTCCAGGATTTCCACCGCGACGCTGTCACCCTTGTCCACCAGCGCCGGGTAGGCCGTCACCACGATCCCCGACTGGCGACGCTGCACCGTGCGCGGCAACTCCCCCACGTCGCCCCACGTGGTCAGGCCCGTGCGGGCCAGGTTGCTCGCCGACGCGGCCAACGACTCACGCAACCGCCCCCGCAGCTTCGCCTTCAACGCGGCCAGGTCCTTGCCCTGGGCCAACTCCCGGTCGTTCTCGTCCACGATCCGAAACGTGAGCTTCAAGTGCTCGGGCACCTGGTCGAGCTGCCACTCCCCACGCGGCACCACCACCCCCGTCAGGGCCCGCAGCTGCCGCTCCAACGCCGGCAGCAGCGGCTCGTCCTCCCCGATACCCGCCAACACCGCCGCCGCCACGTCCGGCACCGGCACGAAGTTGCGGCGCACCGGCTTGGGCAACGACCGGATCAACGCCACCACCAACTCCGTGCGCAACCCCGGCACCTGCCAGGACAGCGAATCGTCCGGCACCGCCGTCAACGCCGGCAGCGGCAGGTCCACCGTCACCCCGTCCACCGCCGCACCCGGCTCGAACCGGTACGTCAACGGCAGGTCCAACCCGCCCCGCGTCAACCGGTCCGGGTACGCCTCGGGCGTCACCGCCGACGTCGAGTTGACCAACATCGCCCTGTCGAAGGTCAACAAATCCGGCGTGGCGCGCCGCGCCTTCTTCCACCACGCGTCGAAGTGCCGCACCGACACCACGTCCGCCGGCACCCGCCGGTCGTAGAAGTCGAACAGCGTCTCGTCGTCCACCACGATGTCACGACGCCGCGCCCGCTCCTCCAACTCGCCCACCTCGGCCAACAGCCGCTTGTTCCGCTCGTAGAACTCGTGGTGCGTCGTCCACTCCCCCTGCACCAACGCGTGCCGCAGGAACAACTCCCGCGACACCTCCGGGTCGATCCGCCCGTAGTCGACCTTCCGCGACGCCACCAGCGGCACCCCGTACAGCGTCACCTTCTCCAACGCCACCGCCGACCCGCGCCGCGCCTCCCAGTGCGGCTCGCTGTACGTGCGCTTCACCAGGTGCGCGCCGAGCTTCTCCGCCCACTCCGGCTCGATCCTCGCCACCATCCGGCCCCACAGGCGCGACGTCTCCACCAGCTCCGCCGCCATCACCCACTGCGGCGGCTTGCGGAACAACGACGACCCCGGGAAGATCGCGAACTTCGCGTTGCGCGCACCCAGGTACTCCGTCGCCGCCCGCTTGCCCGCCTCCCGCTTCGGCACGTCCTTCACACCGATGTGCGACAACAGACCCGACAGCAACGACAGGTGCACGGTGCGCGGGTCCGCCGGCTGCTCGTTGACGTGCACCCCCAACGTCTTCACGACCTGCCGCAACTGCTGGTACACGTCCTGCCACTCGCGCACCCGCAGGTAGTTGAGGAACTCCGCCCGGCACAGCCTGCGGAACTGGTTCGACGACAGCTCCTTCTGCTTCTCCCGCACGTACCCCCACAGGTTCAGGTACGCCACGAAATCCGAATCAGGGTCCCTGAACCGCGCGTGCTGCTCGTCCGCCGCCTGCTGCTTGTCACTCGGCCGCTCACGCGGGTCCTGGATCGACAACGCCGCCGCGATCACCATCACCTCGCGCACGCACCCGTTCGCGTCCGCCTCCAGCACCATCCGCGCCAACCGCGGGTCCACCGGCAACTGCGCCAGCTTCCGCCCCAACGGCGTCAACCTCTGCTCCGCCGGGACGATCGCGCCCAACTCCTGCAACAGCTGCACGCCGTCGTTGATGTTGCGCGCCTCCGGCGGGTCGATGAACGGGAACGCCGCGATGTCGCCCAACCCGATCGACGTCATCTGCAGGATCACCGACGCCAGGTTCGTGCGCAGGATCTCCGGATCGGTGAACTCCGGCCGCGCCTCGAAGTCCTCCTCGCTGTACAACCGGATGCAGACGCCCTCCGACACACGCCCGCAACGCCCCTTGCGCTGGTTCGCCGACGCCTGCGAGATCGGCTCGATCGGCAACCGCTGCACCTTCAACCGGTGGCTGTAACGCGAGATCCGCGCCGTCCCCGGATCCACCACGTACTTGATGCCCGGCACCGTCAACGACGTCTCCGCCACGTTCGTCGCCAACACCACCCGCCGCCCCGAGTGCGGCTGGAAAACCCGGTGCTGCTCCCCGAACGACAACCGCGCGTACAACGGCAACACCTCGGTGCCCCGCAACTCCAACGCCGCCAACGCCTCCGCCGTGTCCCGGATCTCCCGCTCACCCGACAGGAACACCAGCACGTCACCAGGCCCCTCGGCCTGCAACTCCCGCACCGCGTCGCAGATCGCCTGCGTCTGGTCCCGATCAGGGTCCGCGTCCGGGTCGTCCGGGTCCACCACCGGCCGGTACCGCACCTCCACCGGGTACGTCCGACCCGACACCTCGATGATCGGCGCGTCCCCGAAATGCCGCGAGAACCGCTCCGGGTCGATCGTCGCGGACGTGATCACCACCTTCAGGTCCGGACGCCGCGGCAACAACTGCGCCAGGTACCCCAGCAGGAAGTCCACGTTCAGACTGCGCTCGTGCGCCTCGTCGATGATGATCGTGTCGTAGCGCGACAGCGTCCGGTCGGTCTGCAACTCCGCCAGCAGGATGCCGTCCGTCATCAACTTGACCAGCGTCTCGTCCCCCGACTGGTCCGAGAACCGCACCTTGTACCCCACCGCGCCGCCCAACGGCGTGCCCAACTCCTGCGCGACCCGCTCCGCCACCGTCCGCGCCGCCAACCGCCGCGGCTGCGTGTGCCCGATCTGACCCAGCACCCCCCGCCCCAGCTCCAGGCAGATCTTCGGCAACTGCGTCGTCTTCCCCGACCCCGTCTCACCCGCCACGATCACCACCTGGTGATCACGGATCAACGCGGCGATGTCGTCCTTGCGCGCACTCACCGGCAACTCCGCCGGATACGTGACCTTCGGCACGGCCTCACGGCGCAACGCCACGCGCAGCTCGGCGGCCTCGATCTCCGCCTCGATCTCCGCCCGCACCGCGGCACGGGCCTTCTCATCGCGCACCTTGCGCGCACCGTCAAGCCTGCGCCCCAGCCGCCGCTGGTCCCGCGACATGAGAACGGACAGACGTTGACGCAGGTCAGCGTGGGAGGTGGTACTCATTTGGACCAAGGATATCCGGGCCCGCGAAACCCGGCCGCCCATTATCCGGCGAACCTCCCCACACCCCCACGCCCCGACCACCACCCACGACCCGCCACACCCCCCGCGCTAGGGTCCACCCGTGCCACAACCCTGGGCCAACTCGGGCGTTGACCTGCACCTCGACCTCGACCCCGCCGACGGACGCCGCACCGGACTCGAACGCGCCCTCCGCGACGCCATCCGCACCGGACGCCTCACCCCCGGCGCACGCCTGCCCGCCACCCGCGCACTCGCCCTCG
>NZ_NSDM01000022.1 GCF_030852425.1 Saccharothrix longispora | reverse complement strand
TTCTGGCCCGGGCGGGGGCTGAACACGGGGGTGAAGAGCGCGTTGTCGCTGGCGGGCACGCTGCGCTCGAAGTGGCAGGGCAGGCGGTTCCGCTCCTCGGACTTCTCCGCGCACGAGGGTCTGATGCAGCAGTTGCAGTACCGGGAGAAGTCACGGGCCTGGACCACGATGCTCATGCCCGACCAGGACGGAATGCCCAGGCTGGTCGAGGACCGGCTGCGCGACGGCCTGGAGGGCCCGCACGACCGTGCCGCGCTGGTCCGGGTGCTGTTCGAGCGGGTGAAGGACGTCAAGGCGCGGATGACCGGGCGCATGGGGCCCTTGCCCGCGGACGAGTGGTACCTGGAGCGCATCAACGGCCTGCACGTGAAGACGCTGGGGCAGCTCGTCGAGTCCGGTCCGTGGATCACCCGCGAGATCGGCGGCGACGAGATCTCGGTGGACGTCGACTTCGCCGACATCGCGACCGACCCGAACCCGCCGCTCCCGGTCCTCGTGCCGCAGGTCGATCCCGAGCAGACGACCCTCACGCCGCTGCGCGCCCTGATGGCCGCAGCACGACCGCCTGCCCCGGCGGGGTGCTCGGAACCGACCGTCCTCACGTCGCTGAGCGACGTGCTCCCGGTCGCCAACGCCTGATCCGGCACCCCACCGCTGACCGACGGACGCCGCACCGGGCTTCGGCCCGGTGCGGCGTCCACGAGCGGAACGCGGTGCGGATCAGCCGAGGGCCTCGCACGGGGTGGCGTCCGGGTCTTGGGCGGCTCCCGGCACCCAGCGCACGTGGTGGAGGGTGGCGTCGAGCCGGCCCGCCGTCGTGAGCAGGAAGGGGGTGTTGACCTTCCTCGGGTCGAGGCCGGCGGCGGTGAAGCACGTGATCGGGATCTTCACGCTCCGCTCCGCACCGATCGGCAGGCGGCGCAGGAGCCCGGTGGCGTCGAGTTCGGCGGCGCACGGGTAGACGCAGTGCACGGCGAGCGCCGTGGTGGCGGTCGGCTTCTGGTGCAGGGTCAGGTCGATGACGAGCGCGCTCGGGGCGTCGGCGTAGGTGCTGAGGTCCGTGCCGCCGTCGGTGTGCTGGAGGTAGACCTGGCCGGGCGCCGTGCCGCTCCACGTCACCCGCAGGCCCGCGGCTCCGTCAGGGGACGCGGAGATGGCCTGGTAGGCGGCGGTGTTGTCCTCACCGATGGCCGTGCCCGCCCAGTCGTCCTCGGCGCTGCCGAGCATGCCGCGGTACGCGGTCGCCCCCCGACCGCCGTAGACCTCCAGTTCGGGTCCGCTCACCGCTCGCTGCCGCACCGTCGAAGGGCTCGCCGAACCGGGCGCGGAAGGTTGCGCCGAACCGGGTGCGGGAGACTGCGCCGAGCTGACGCCGGCGGCCCGTTCATCGCCTCGAGGGTCGCCGCTGAACGCCAGGGCCGCGGTCGTACCGACCGCCACGACCGCGAGCACCGCCGCCGCCGGGACGAGCCACGGGCGCTTCCGCTTCGACGACGCCGTGCGCGCGGAGCCGGTGGGCGGGGTGGCACGAGCCGCGCCGACGGGCGGAGCACCGACCGGTGCACCGGTCACGGGTGACTGGCGTGCCGGCGTGGGGACCGATGCGATGTTCCGGGCGATGGCCGCCGCGCCGAGGGCGACGGTCAGCTTGGGGTGCAGGCCGACGTGGATGGGTTTGCCGAAGGTGGCGGAGACCATCTGCGCGACGAGGGGGATGCGGGAGGAACCGCCGGCGAGCAGCACGCCGGTGAGGTCGTCGGGGCGCAACCCGGCGGAGTGGATGGTGCGGTGCAGCGCCTCCGTCGTCAACGACACCGAGTGGCGGACCATGTCGTTGAACCGCAGCCGGGTGATCGTGACCTGCCGGGTGTCGCCGGGCAGCGGCGAGGGCAGCGTGACGTCGGGCTCGGTGGACAGCTGCTGCTTGGCCTCGACGCACAGCGCGCGGGCGGCGGCCAGGACGGCGGCGGTCTCGGGGGCGGTGGGGTCGAGGGCGGTGAGCGCCCCGTCGAGCAGGGCGTCGAGGTGCGCCAGCACGGCTTGGTCGAAGTCGATGCCGCCGAGGCGCTCGACGCCCTCGGGGGTGCCGAGGATGCGCATGCCACCGTCCTGCGCGCGCAGGACGGTGGCGTCGAAGGTGCCGCCGCCGAGGTCGTAGACGGCGATGAGCTCGCCGTCCCCCAGCCGGCGCTCCGCGCTGTAGTGGGTCGCGGCGGCCTCGGGTTCGGTCACGACGCGCACGTCGGTCAGGCCGGCGAGGCGGTGCACCTCGTCGAAGTGCTCGCGCCGGTAGGGACCCCACACCGCCGGGCAGGTCAGCACCACCGCGTCCGGCGGACCGCCCTCGTGGGCCGCCACCGCGGCCACCACGTCGCGCAGTTGCGCGGCCAGCAGCGCCGAGGGCGCGTAGGGAGCACCCCCGACGACGAGCGGCGCGGGGTCGCCGAGCCTGCGCTTGTGCCCACGCGAGACCCGCGTCGGATCGGTGGTCGCGGCCGCCTCGGCCGCGTCACCCGTCAGCAGCGTGCCGTCCGCCCCGGCGAACACCGTGGACGGGGCCACGACGTCGCGACCCAGCGGCACCACCCTCGTGCCGGACTGCCCGGACACGGCCGCCGCCGTGAACGTCGTGCCCAGATCGATGCCCAGCCCGTACCCCACCGTCGAACCTCCTCGCGTGCCGCGTCACCGGCATCCTCACGCCTGCCGCGTCGCGGCACCCCGCCGGAAGGTCGCGTGCTGCCCCTTCGGGAACGCCACCATGCCTGTTCACTTCTTCGGGGGGACGGGCACCTGCCTGACGCCGGTGCGATCCGGTCGTGGCGGTGCCGGACTCGTACGGGCCTCGGCCACGCTGACCGAACGGGCAGCGGCCTCTTCGCCATCGGGCCGGTCGCGCGGGCGGCCGTTGTCAGGACCGTCCCGCTTCCGCTCCACTGTGGAGCACCGCACCGCAGGTCAGGGGATCGACTGTGGACACGCGGCACGCCGGGCTGCTCCGACTCGCGCACGTCGGCGTGGAGGAGTCGGGCAGGGCACTGGAGCCGGTGGGCGCGGACGACCACGTGCTCGGTGAAGCCGCGCCAGGCGGACCGGGGCGTGCCCCACCGCGTACGTACACAGCGGGAAACCGCAGGACCGACGGAGCCCACCTTGCCCGTTCACCTCGATCCGTCCAACGGCGGCAACGTCTGGGCGATCCTGCTCGCCGGGCAGAAGATCCCGGAGATCGACTCCCAGGCGGCCTACGCGCTGGCGTCCGGGTGGGGCGCGGCCGGGCAGCAGGTGCGGGGTCTGGAACAGCAGCTGAACGGGTTGCGCGGGCACATCGAGAACGGCGTGGGCGGCGCGACGGCTCGGGCGTTCCGCTCCTACATGCGCAACCTCGACGAGGTCCTCGCCACACTGGCCGCCGTCCCCCAGGCCCAGTCCGAGTCGCTGCACCGACTGGCCCTCCAGGTCGAACACACCGAGTACTCGATCGTCATCGAGCTGTCGTTCTTCGCCCAGGCCATCGCCTGGTCGATGGCCAGCCCCTTCACCGCACCGCTGCTGCCCTCCATCGTCACCGCCGGCCGGATGGCCGTGGCCCGGCTGATGCAACGCCTGCACTGGGCCGCGCGCATCCTCGCCGAAGCGCTCCAGGAAGGCGTCGAGGAGGTCCTGCAGGACGCACTCGCGCAGCTCATCCAGTTCATCGAGCGCAACCGCGAACAGTGGGACGCCATGAACACCCTGCTGTCCGCCATCGGCGGCGCGGCGGCCGGTGGCCTGATCGGCGGCGCGCACCAGGTGATCGGCAAGCTCAGCCCCAAGCTCTCGGACAACCCGTTCGTCCACGGCGGGGTGGAGGGCGGCGCCGAGGGCATCGTCGGCGTCGGCATGGGGCTCGCCCTGGGCCAGAGCCTGGACGACGTGTGGACCGGCGTCGTCGGGGGTGCGTTCACCGGGACGACGCAGGCCGCCGTCGACAACTACTTCGGCGTCGACGGCTTGGACGACGTCGACGTCGACGTCCCGGACTTCTCCGGCATGGAGGTCGAGGACGTCGCCGGCCCGGAGACCGGCACCGGTGTCCCCGAGGAAGGGCCGAACACCGGCGCCGTGCTGGCGGAGCAGCCTCCCGAGACCTCCGACGAAACCTTCGGTGACGGTTTCGGCGAGGTGTTCGGCGAACAGCCGCAGGAGCCGAGCACCGAGTCACCGGATGGCCTGGTCGACGCGCCGCCGGTCGACGGAGCGCCGGATGACCTCATGGAGGAGCAGCCGGGTGTCCCGCAGCCCGGCGACGAGCCGCCGGCGCAGACCGGGGACCACTCGGCGGACGAGCCGATCGCGGGCACCGGCATCGGCAACGACCCCACCAGGGAACTGGGACAGGCCGTCGGCACCGGTGCCGGCGCGGCGGTCGGCGCGGCGGGAGCCGCCGCGCTCGTCGCGGGCTTCCTGGGCGGTCAGACCAGGGTGGACACCCCACCCCCGGGAGCGCAGGGCACGACACCGCAACCAGGCGCCGCCCCGTCGCAGGACGGCACCCCGTCCGCCACGACACAGCGTCCCCACGACCCCGCCGCTGTCGGCATCGGCGGGGCGCCCGGTCCCCAGGACCTGACCGCCCCGCTCGCACCTCCCGGTGCGTCCGACCAGGGCCCTCAGCCCTCCGGCATCCCGCTGGCACCCGTCACGGGCCCCTCCGACGACGCGCTGCCGCCGCCGCTCGGAGCCGACGAGCGGGATTCGCAGTTCGGGGCGACCGGTGCGCAGCAGGCGGCCTCGGACGAGGCGGCGACGGGACCGGCTCTCCGCACGACCCCCTTCCAGCAGGGGGACCACACCGGCGTGCCGGAGAGCGGCGCCACGACACCGACCGCCGACCAGGGCGTGCAGGCCGCGCCCGGCCAGGGCGACCGGACCGGCACGACCGGTTCACCGCAGCGGCAGGACGGGTACACCGCATGGCCGGCAGCGGACGGCACGTCGTCCCCGCTCCTGGTGGAGCAGACGTCGACCGCGACGGCGCAGCCGGCGGCCGACACCCCGTCGCAGCAGGGCGGCACGACCCCGGTCGCGGCCCAGGGTCCGCGGTGGACCGCCGAACTGGTGCGACAGGACGCGCTCGAATCACGTGACCTGCTGGACGCCTTCGACCCCCTTGCCCGCGAAGCGTTCCTGGACAGGGCGACGGCGATCGTGTCCGCGATCCCGGTGGACGACCCCGCGGTCAACGACAACCTCGTCACGGTGGTCGCCGCCCACCTGGCCGAGGGGCGTGGTGACGAAGGGGGCGGGGAGTTCGCGCACACGATCGCCAGGGACCTCGGCATCCTCCCGCAGGCCGACCCGACCGGTCGAGGTGACACCGCGGACCACCCCGGCACGGCGACGACCGCGTCCCCGGTCCCGCCGACGCAGGCCGCACCACTGCCTCTCCCGCACTCCGCGCCCCCCGCCCCGAACCCGGCCTCGACCGGACCAGGGCAGTCCGCGGTCGCACAGGGCCCGTCCCCGCACGCCACCACCCCTGCCCCGACGGCAGCGGAACGCACACCGCCCCCCGACCCCGGACGCCCCCGGTGGACGGAATCCGCGCTGCGGCTGGACGCGGCGAAGTCGGTGCGGGAGTTGGGGGAGTACGACGCCGCGGTGGTGGAAGACGCCATCAAGGGCGCCGTGGAGATCGTGTCCGCGATCCCGGGGTTGGAACAGGCCCTGGAAGACGATCTCACCGCGGTCGTCGCCCTGCACTTGGTACAGGAGCACGGCGGCCAGGCCGCCGCGGACTTCGCGCGGTCGCTCGTCCACGACCTCCGAGGGGCTTCGCGGGTGGAGACCGTTGAAGCGCCGGTCGCCGTCGACCTGCCGGACGCGGAGGACGCCGGGCCTTCGGTGAGGTCGGAGTCCCCCGTCGGCCCGGCCGTGGCGCTGGGGGAGTCGGTGCTCGCCCCGTCGGAGGAAGGTGCGCGGTCCGAGCCGGTGGTGGCCGGCCCCGGAACAGGTGACGGCTCTCCGACGCCGTTGTCCGCCGCGTCGAATCCCGCGGGGTGGGGCCCGTCGTGGGCGGGTCGTGCGCCCGCGGCGGGCGGTGGTGGCCCGAGGTGGACGAAGGCGGCGTTGCGGCTGAATGCGGCGGAGTCCTCGCGGACGTTGGCGGAAATCGACCCCGCGATCCGGAAGTCCGTCACGGATCGGGCCGTGAGGATCGTGTCCACGATCCCCGGTCTGGACACGACTGCGCGTGACGACCTCGTCGAGGTGGTCGCGGTGCACCTGGAGGAGGGGCACGACGACGGGCACGGGCTCGCCCACGCCCAGGTGATCGCCGGGGACCTGGGCATCGACCCGTCCGGTGCCGACCCCCTCGGACCGCCGGTGTCCGTCGACCAGGCCACCGACTGGTCGGACGAGAGGAGTGACCTGGCCGACGACTCCGAGCGACAACCGCGGGTGCAGACCCCGACCCCCGACTCGTGGACGCCGGAATCCGCGGCGCGCGCGGCCGACGAGGTGGTCGGCGCGCGCCTGGAGAAGCTGACGCCGTCGCAGCACAGCGAGCTGATGAACACCGCGGCGACGATCGTCAGCGAGCACCACCACGCGCCGCTCGTCATCGGGACGCCCACACCGGACGAGGCACGCCGGCGGCAGTTGCTCGACGAGATCACCACCGTCGTGGCGCACGCGCTCCACACGGGTACGGAGGAGGCCGCCCGGGAACTGTCCCGGACGTTGGCGACGAGGTTCGGCACCCGGCGCCGTACCGGGCTGCCGGGAGGGAGCCGACCAGCGGCGCTCCCGCACACCGCGGGCGGCCCCTCACACGTCGAACCGGACGAGTCCGATGAGAAGGACACCGGGTCCCCCTCCTCCCCGGTCGACGGTCCCCAGGCCGGTGCTCACGCGGTTCCGCTCCCGGACGCCCCGGCGGCACCGGCGGAGGACACCGCCGACTACGGGACGGCGTCCGAGGGCAGCGGCGTCTACGAGACGGCGTCCGAGAGCGGGCGGACCGCCGGTGACACCGCGTCCCGGAGCGAGGACCCCGCACCGGCAGAGGAGATCCCCGCCGAGGACGACGGGCAGGAGTCGCCGCGAACCCTGTCCGCGGACTCCCTGCCCGACTACCTCCGCAGCGGCCAGGCGCTCGGCGTGGCCTCGGCCGCCGCCTCCGCGAACGGCAGGGAACGGGTGCTCGCGGCCCTGGACGTGATGCTCCCGAAACCCGACGGCGTGCGGCCCGAGGGCGTCGAGGAGGTCGAGCGCGCCCTGGAGGAGGAGTTCGAGTCGCTGCTGGGCACCGGCCGGACCTTCCAGGTGCGGGTCGGCAACAGGTGGTACGAGGCGCGCGTCACCGCCACGCCGCAGTTCCCGGACGGGGAGATCCCCGTCTTCCGGCCCGATGGCGCGGCCCTGCTCGACCTGCGGGTCAACACCGTCGTCTCCTCGGGCACCGTCACCGACAGCGCCTCCGCCGGGGACCTCGCGATCGCGGCGATGGCCAGCCAGGGCGTCGGCGCGTACGCGATGGCGATCGGGAGGACGCCGCGCGCGCACCCCCACACCTACACCAACACAGGGGACTCGGTCACCGACCAGACCATGATCCGGTCGGGGCCTTCCGGGCGGATCACCGTGCCCGTCCGCTACACCGTGGTGCTGAAGGACGACCTCGGGCGCGGGAAGGGGAGCGCCGAGGTGTCCGGCGACGGGGTGGACGTCACCCTCGGCATCCCCGACGACCTGACCAGGGCCATCGACTCCGGCACCCGCTCGGGACCGGTCACGCCGGAGGACCCCGGCTGGGGCGCGAAGCTGGAGCACCCGTTCCCCGAGGCCGTCACCGACCTCGACACCGACACGTCCTTCGCCGACGTCGCGGCCAGGCTGCACCCGTCGGTGACCGCGATCGGCGCCGCCGGTCGCACCACGCTCCGCGAGTTCCTGTCGCCCACCGGCATCCGGGACCAGTTCGTCCCGATGCTCAACGGCTGGGTCACCTCCCCGGACCTGGTCAGCGCGCACGGCGCCCACTCGGCCGTCGTGCGCATGAAGGCCGTGCTGCGCGACGCCGAGCTGGTCGGCACCGACGAGGCGTGGCGGCTGCGCAACCGGGGACAGCTGGTCAGCGGCAGCGGGGTCAGCGCGTCGATCGCCGGCGGGTTCGACGCCCGGCTCGCGGTCGGCGGCGGTGTGGGTCTGCCGACGCCGGTGCTCATCGGTGTCGGCGTCACCGGCGGCTACTCCGCGCGGACGGCCGAGAGGTCGTCCGCCGGCAGCGGCACCATGCTGCGCAGCGGCCTGGAGATCAAGCGGGACGTCGGCCTCTACAAGATCACCACCGACCTGCTGGTGCGCGCCTCCACCGGACCGGACACCACGATCCCCGTGACGACCTACCTGCGGGTGGGCATGGGCGAGGCGGCAGACCTGGGCCTGCCGACGACCACGTCCGCCGGCCTCGTCAAGGAGGGCACCGCGGGCACGCGCTCCGCACTGGCGCACCTCACCGACGGCCTGGCCGCGGGCACCCTCCGGGTCGGCGCGTTCACCCCGGCGGACGACGTGCAGCCGCAGGTGGAGGCCGCGCTGAAGAAGCTGCCCGGGTTCGAGCGGTTCCTGCCCGACTGGAACCTCGACGGCGTGCACCCCCGCAAGGTCCGCGGGAACGCCACCGACGTGGCCGAGCAGCTGGGCAACCTGCGCGAGCTGACCACGAAGCTCTCGCCGACGGCGCTGCGGGGCAGCATGGAGGAGCTGCTCGGCAGCGGCGTCCGGGTCCGGCTCACGCGGCGCGGCTGGTTCACCGACCAGCACGTCTCCGTCGTGGTCAAGGCGAAGCTGGGGCCCGGCACCCACCGGGGCGAGGTCGAGAAGCACCACATCCGCCACTACACGGCCGCGAGCCCCAGGCTGGGCAGCTCCACCACCACCGCGAAGATGTGGAACGTCGGCCTGGAAGGGCGGGTCGGCGGCCTGTGGCGGTCCGTCGCCAACGTCGTCGGGCTGTTCCAGAGCGCGGTGCGCCTGCACTTCGGCACGACGACCAGGGCCGCCGGCGGTCCCGTCGTCGAAGCCAGCTCCCTGGACATCGGCAGCCCCGGCGCGCACCTCTTCGAGCACGACGTCGAGTTCGACGTCGAGATCACCTCCTACAACCGCCCCCGCTCGTGGTGGCGGTGGCTGGCTCCCGGAACGCCGTTCCGGGAGCTGCCGGAGCCGCTCGTGGTGGCGCGCACGGTCGACCTCGCGCGGTCGCTGGACCCGGCTGAACGGGACAACCCCGACGTGCTGCCGCTGATCCGCGGCCCGGTTCGGCTGTGGATGGGCGAGGGGGCGACCGTCGGGGCGGACCCGGAGCGATTCCGCCCCGGCAAGCCCAGCACGGTGCCGCTGTCCCCGGCCGGGGGCATCGCCTCGCTCCTCAACCCGGGCTCGGCACGTCCGCACCACGAGTGGGTGCACGTGGAGGCCGTGGCGCACACCGAGGCGCTGGGCGAGGCCGTCGTCGAGGCGCTGACCCGGGCGTCGGGCGGCGACGCGTCGCTGACCGCGCCCGGCAGCGAAGCACGCCACCAGCTGGACCGGCTCCTCAGCCCGACGGCCCTCAAGACCACCATGCACCAGTGGGTCCACACCGGCGTCATGGCCGGCGAGCTGCGCTACAACCGCGGGGTGACCGACCGGGTCGGTGCGGTCGGCATGGTGATGGACCTGTCCAACCCGCGCCGCGTGAGCGTGGCGGACACCACGTCCTCGGAGAACTCGGCCACCGGCGGTTCCTACGCGGTCGGTGGGAGGTCCGTCGTCCGCGCCCTGGACTGGATCGTCAACCTGGGCGGCACCGCGCGCCGCAACGTGGCCTCCCCGAAGGGGCTGGGCGGCCTCAACGTCCTGCTCCGGTGGATGCCGCGACTGCGGTCGAAGTCCGACACCCGCGTGCTCGTCGGACTGGTCGACCGCAACCGGGTGACGGACGAGAACTCCCGCACCGTGCTGGTGCAGATGGACGCCCTGGTGAGCGTCATCGCCGAGAGCCGGAAGGAGAACACCCTCCACGCGGCCGCGATCGGGATGGCCGGCGTGGCCGTCGCGCTGCCCGGCGCCGTGTTCGTGCGGGTCGACGAGGCGACCGCGATCCGGATGGGTGTGCTGCCCGACGTCGGATCGGCGTTGGAGCCGATCCCGGAGGCGGACGAGTCGGTCCAGCAGGAGTCGGCCGAGGAGGAGTCGGTCCAGCAGGAGCCGGCCCCGCGGACGCCGGAGACTCTCCACCCGCCGCGGCTCCTGGTGCCGGGCCGACCCGCGACACTGGCGACGGGACTGCTGGAGCCGGGGCGCGACGCCGACCTGTCGGCGGCGGTGTGGAACCTGGTCGACCAGGTGCGCGGGAACGCGGACACCTCGTCCGGGCACGGGCTGCTGCCGGACTCCGTCCTCGACGACCTCATGAACAACCTCCGACGCCTGGCCGACTTCACCACGCCGACCAGCACGAAGGCGCTCATCGACGGTGCGCTCGACGGCGGCGTGCCGCTCCTGCTGCACAAGCCCGGCAAGGGCGTGGGCAAGGACGTCTACCAGGTGACGCTCAAGGCGAGCCTCGTCGACGAACCGCGCTTCGACGGCGTCGTGAACGACGGCGCGAACATCGAGCACGCGATCGTCGGCCTGCGGCGCCACGTCGACGGCACGGCACGGGCCAGCGGCTGGAACGCGATCCTGCGCGCCCCCGGTGCCCACGCCACCGATCCCCAAGGCGGCAACCCGGCCAACACCGTCGGTGTGATGCCCACCGCCGGTACCGCCCGCACGCAGGTCGTCAACTGGTCCGCGGGGACCACCGACACCGTCCTCGTCGTGCGCGGCATGAGTGGCCCGATGGCCCTCTACGAGCTGCCGATCCGGTTCGAACTCGTCGTGCAGAAGGGGAACGAGGACATCGCCCGGGTGATCGGGGACCCGGTGGAGCTGCGCCTGCGCCGACAGGCCGATGTTCTCACCACCGTGCCACGCCCGGAAGAGCCCTACCGGGCCGAGGCCCACCTCCGGTCCGCCGAGGAGGCGCGGCTGGGGAACGTGGCCGCGTGGCGCGCCGGTGCCACCCCCGTCCCGAAGGCCGCCACCGTCGAGGAAGAGGTCGGCGTGCTCGACCTCCGGGGGGCCGCCGTCGCCGCGCTGCGCCAGGCGGCCCGGAGCACCGACGGCGGTCTCGGGTCCGCGGGGTCGCTGCTGTCCGCCCTGCGCTCCCACGAGCCGGCGGGCTTGACGGGCAAGGGCACCGGCGCGTTGAACACCCTGCTGTCCGCGTTGAGCCCCGAGCAGGTGCAGGCCGCCCTGCCCGGCATGGCCCGGGGTGGGGTGCTGGAGGTCCCGGACCTGCACGAGTCGTCGGTGGGGTGGGCCGACCGGGCCTCGCTGAAGGTGCACGCCAAGCTGGTCAACCCCAGGCTCGGCTCCCTCAGCGACGGGGCGTTCGACTACGACCTGTCGGTGGGCACGACGAGCGACGACACCACATCGGTGCGCGTGCAGGCGAGGGAGCTGTCCGGCGGCCTGGGCGCCGGCACCTTCAACCACGTGGAGCGCCACGCCGACGGCAGCCTCGACGGGCCGAACTCGGTCAACTTCGTCACCAACGGCATGGACGCACGGCACGTGTCGGAGGCCGTGGACGTCGTCACCGGGGGGAAGGAGAACTTCCGGCACGCCGACCGGCTGGTGATCGACCGCACCGGGGTGGTGGCGTTCGACGTGGAGTACCGGGTCGTCGCCGACCTGGGGGAAGGCCGCGTCGGGGTCTACGACCTGGCCGTCCCGGGCTCGGTGGGCCTGCGGATGCCGGTGGCCGACGCGGAGGCGGTGCTGGGCAAGCCCGTCGACGGCGACCTGGCCGCCGCCCAGGACGCGGTGGACGGAGCCGCGAAGGCGTGGCGCGAGGCCGAGGTCGAGGTCGAGAAGGCGCGGCACCACGTGCAGGACCTGGTGATGGCCGTGGAGCGGACCGACGCCCTGACCGCCGCCGAGGCGGAGGTCGAGAGGGGACGCGCCGAGGTGGCGGTGCGTGCCGAGGCCGAGCGCCTCGTGGAGGTGACCTCACCCGAGGAGGTCGTCGCGGCGAAGGCCGCGGTGGCCGACCTGGTGGCGCGGGAGTACACCGAGGGGCAGCGGTACACCGCCATTCAGCAGCAGGTACGCGCCACGCAGGAGGTGCTCGGGCAGGCGGAGGACGAGGTCCTCCGGGCCGTGCACGACCAGGAGTTGGCCAACCTGCAGGCGGACCTCCGGCGGCAGCAGGCCGTGGTGGACGGCCTGAACGCGGAGCTGAATGCCGCGCGCGAGCGGTTCACCGAGGCAGCCGAGTCCCGCTCCCGCGCCGAGGACGCCCGCCAGGCGTCGACCGCGGCACAGGCCCGCCTCGCCGCCGCCGAGGCCGCGGCGGCGGCCGCGCGCCGGGAACTCGACGCCCACCAGGACGGGCGCGCGCCGCACGGCCAGGTCGCCGCGGCGAAGAGCGCGCTGCGCACCGCGCAGGTCGCGGCGGGAACCGCGAAGCGGAAGTGGTGGCGGGCCAAGGCGGCGGTGGACCGGGAGATCGCCGGCTACAACACCCGCCCCCCGCTGACCCTGGACGACGTCCGGCACGTCCCGTTGACCGACTCCGCCGGTCGTCGGGTCGGTGTGGCCTTCCTGACCGGCACCGAGGCCGAGGTGGCGGCGGACGTGATGCGCGACCGCGGCGCCGGCCGGTTCTCCGTGGCGGTGCACCACGGTGACGACGGGTTCCGCGTGCCGTTGAGGTCAGGCGGCGAGGCGGTCCTCAAGGAAGCCGCGTTCCTGCGGCTGCTGCTGGCCTCGGACGTGGTGCCGCAGGACCGGAAGCTCACGCTGCTGGCGTGCGAGGTGCGCGACGTCGAGGCGCTGCGAGGCTGGGGCCGTGAGCTGGGACACCGCGGCGGCATCGAGGCGTTCCCGACGAAGGTGCGCTTGTCGCGGACCGGTGGGCTGGAAGTGCTGCCGCCGGGTGTCGAGCCCGCTCCTTCCGATGACGCGGTGGTGCTGGGGTCTACCGACCCCCGCGAGTACACCGTCACCGACAGGACCTTCCGCGACCGCTACTTCCCGACCGTCCCGCTGGCCGGCGACGGCCGGACTCTCGACTTCTCGTCCCTCCGGATGCTCGACTGCCCGGCCATCGCTTTCCCGAGCGACTGGCGCAACTGGTTCCACCTCCGGCAGATCGGCGCCAGGCTGCAACTATCCTTGTCCGGAGTAGTTGTCAGTCGGCGCGCGAAGCCGATCTTCGTGTTCGTGCCGGTGCGCGGCGACGACTTCTTGGTGCGAGGAGCGCTCGACGACGGCACCCGGTTGGCCGCCGAAGTGGCGGCGACCGCCACTTACCGCGACCATTTCGACGGTCGGGTATTCCTGATGCAGGACGGGGACGGGTCGCCCGACGACTACGAGCGGCGGGCGACGGTGTTCGCCGCGGCGTTGCGCGGTGAGGGGGCCTCCGTTGCCGTGGTCACCAACACCAAGCCGTTCCCGCGCTCGACCTTTGACCTGAGTGAGGTCAACCCGGTCATTTCGGCCGAGAGGGACGGGCGGTTCGAGATATGGGCACCGACCCCGCACTTGCCCCGGTACGAGGCGGGACCGCCTCCGCTGTACGTCCCGGTGGAATCGCTGGACGACCTCCAGCACGTGCCGCTGATCGGTGCCCAGGGTGAGTCGGTGGGCATGGCGTTCCTCACCGGGCATGAGGCCGATGTGGCGGTGGACGCGCTGCGCAGGACACCCCTGCGGCCCGGCCGGTTCGCGGTGGCGGTGCACCACGGCGAGGCCGGGTTCCGGGTGCCGCGGTCCGGTGGTGAGGTGGTGCTGGGGGACCAGGCGTTCCTGCGGCTGTTGCTGACGACGGGTGTGGTGCCGCGGGACGAGCAGATCGTGCTGCTGGCGTGCGAGGTGCGCGACGTCGAGGCGCTGCGCGGCTGGGGCCGTGAGCTGGGACACCGCGGCGGGATCGAGGTGTTCCCGACGAAGGTGCGCTTGTCGCGGACCGGTGGGGTGGAAGTGCTGCCGCCGGGTGTCGAGCCCGATCCTTCCGACGACGCGGTGGTGCTGGGATCGACCGACCCGCACGAGCACAGCTCCACCGCCGGCCCGGCCATCTTCTTCCCGAACGGCAGGCTGGACCTGTCCCACCTGAAGCGGGTTCACGGCAGACTGCGCCCGTCCTCATCACCACCGATCTTCGTGTACGTGCCGGTGCGCGGTGACGGCTTCCTGGTGCGGGGCGAGCCCGACGACGGCACCCGGTTGGCCGCCGAGGTGGCGCGGACCGCCACCTACCGCAATGACCCCCGCCCCCGGTTGCTCCTGATGCAGGACTGGGACGGGTCACCCGAGGAGTACACGCGGAGGGCGGCGGTGTTCGCCGAGGCGTTGCGCGGCGACGGGCCGTACCACCACGTGTTCACCAACACCAAGCCGTTCCCGCGCTCCTCCTTCGGGCAGTGGGCCGTCGACGTGGTCCAGGTTTCCCGGGCGCGGGTGACCGACCTGCTGCCGCAACAGCTGCGGAACGCCGAGGTCGATGATCTCGGCGTGTCGTTCCTCGCATGGGATGACAGGGTGCTGCTGGAGCGATTCGCCGACACCGCCGCGGAACACGTGCTGCGTGCGGCGCGGGTCATCGCGTCGGACCAGGATTCCGCGTACTTCCTCACCCCGCGGGGCACCGCCACCAGGGGTGATCGCGCCCGGCCCTTCCTGGTGTTCCTCAGCACCGGTGGGAACCAGTTCTTCATCGGGTCCCGGTTCACCATCGTGACGGCCAACGGCGTGCCCGCGTACCTGTCACTGCGGCAGATGGCGGAGCTGCTGGTGGCGCACCCGGACTTCCGGGCGCTGGCCGGGGGGCCGACGCGTCGACCGATGGTCCTGATCACCGTCGGCAGCGAGGACCCGGAAGCGGGTCGGCAACTGCTGGACGAGTTGGCGCGTCTCGACGGGCCGCGGATGCGCTACCTGTACGCGGGACCGATGCCCGTCTCGCCGGACGGTCGCAGCCTCCGGACCGCGCTTTCGAACGGCATCCGGGTCACCGGTCTCGTGTCGGCGGAAGGGCTCGTGCTCACCGGGCGCGAGCGGACCTTCCTCGCACCCCGATCGGGGGCCGCCGGCTCCCACCACGGTGACATCGCCATCGCACTGGAGAACGGGGCGCGGGTGGAGGGGCCGTGGGCCTCGGACCGGCCCGTCGTGGTGGCGCTGCCCACCACCGAGCGGCACGGTGCCGTCGCCGCCCACGACGACCGGCCGGTGGAGGTCGACGGCGCGCAGTTCGCCCGGATCATGCTCCAGGACCGGCGGTTCCGCGAGGCGCTGCGGTCGCCCTCCGACCCGGTGGTCCTGCTAGGGGAGAACGCGGGCGCGCTGGTGGGCCCCGAGGGGTTCGGCTTCGACTTCGCCTCGGTCCTGCGGGACTCGGGCGTGCCCAACCTGGTGTACGCCCCGACGGGCGGCCTCCGGATCACATCGCAGTCCATCACGGCAGGGGAGGACGGGCGGTTCGAGGTGGTGTCGGCGGTGCCCGCGTACGTGTCGCCTCCCCGATATGCGGAGGAGCAGCTCCCGCTGTACGAGGAGTTGGTCCTGGCGGCATCGCTGGACGACCTCCAGCACGTGCCGCTGACCGGTGCTTCGGGCGCGTCGGTGGGCATGGCGTTCCTCAGGGGGCGTGAGGCCGAGGTGGCGGTGGACGCGCTCGCGCTGCCCACGACGAGCCTCCAGCCCGGCCGGTTCGAGGTGGCGGTGCATCACGGTGAGGCCGGGTTCCGGGTGCCGTTGCGCTCCGGTGGTGAGGTGGTGCTGGAGGACCAGGCGTTCCTGCGACTGCTGCTGACGTCGGGCGTGGTGCCGACGCGTTCGACGCTGGCGTTGCTGACCTGCGACATCGAAGACGTCGAGCTGCTGCGGGGTTGGGCGCAGGAACTCGGGCACCAAGGTGGGGTCGACGTGCGTCCCGGCAGGGTGCGGTTGTCGCGGGTCGACGGGATTCGGTACCTGCGACCGGGTGACGAGCCCGAGCCCTCCGACGACGCGGTGGTACTGGGGTCGACCGACCCACACGAGGAGGACTCCGAGGTCGGACCGGTCATCTTCTTCCCGGGCGGCCGTCGGGCCCTGACCCGCCTGCAGGGGGTTCACGGCAAGCTGCGCGTCCAGTCGTCCGCGCCACGGGTCTTCGTGTACGTGACGGTGCGCGACGGCAGCTTCCTCGTGCGGGGGGAGCCCGACGACGGCGCGCGGTTGGCCGACGAGGTGGCGTGGAGCGCCACCTACCGCAACGCCCCGGCCGATGCCGAGGTGATCCTGATCCAGGACGGGGACGAGTCGTTCAGGGGCTCCACGATGCGGGCGGAGGCGTTCGCCGAGGCCCTGGGCGGCGTGCCGCACCGCGTCGTGACCACCAACACCGCCCAGCTGCCGAGCCTCATCGGCCCGCGAGGCTTCGACCTGGATCGCCTGAAGCTGGTCGACGTTTCCCGGACACGGCTGGCCGTTCCGGTGCCGCAACTGCTGCGGAACGCCGGGATCGGTGATCTCGGCGTGTCGTTCCTCGTCGAGGACGACCTCACGGTGCTCATGGCCAGGTTCGGCGGCATCGCGACGGACCAGACGCTGCGCCTGGCGAAGGTCGTCGGGACGAACGGGAAGGTCGTCTACCTCTCCACCCCGTGGAGCGCGGCTACCCGGGGCGATCGCGCCCGGCCGTTCCTGGTGTTCCTCAACAGCGGAAGGCGCGGGTTCGTAGTCCGGACGCCCCACGACCAGCACCTGCCCCTGTCACCGCGGCTCATGGCCGAGGTGCTGGTGGCGGACCCCGACTTCCGAGCACTGGCCGGTGGCCCGACGCGCCGACCGATGGTCCTGGTCATCGTCGGTGACGGGGGTCCGGCATTGGTCCGGGAGCTGTCCCGGGAGTTGGCCCGCCTCGACGGGCTGCGGCTGCGCTACCGGTACTCGGGGCCGATGCCCGTCCGGGCGGAACACCCCTTCCTGGAGCTCCGGAGCAGCGATGAGTTCCGGGACCCCGAGCTCGAGCTGGAGGAGGGGATCGGGTTCGTCAAGCAGGGGTCGGTGTACTTCGCCCCTCAGCAGGAGTTCCCCGGTTTCCGCTACCGGGACGTCGCCGCCGCGTTGGCGGGCGGAGCGGACGTGAGGGGGTCGTGGAGACCGTCGTCCCGGCCCGTCATGGTCGCACTGCCCACCGCCGAGCAGCACGGTGTCGTCTTCGCCGGCGACCGGCGGCCGGTGGAAGTCGATGGTGTCACCCTGGCTCACCTCATGCTCAAGGACGAGCGGTTCCGCGAGGACCTGAAGTCCCGGATCCGTCCGGTCGTGCTGGTCGGGGAGCACGCGGGTGCGCTGGACGCTCCCGGTGGGTTCGCTTTCGCATTCGCCGCGACCTTGCGCGAGAAGGGGTTCTCCAACCCGGTGTACGCCCCGACGGGGGGTCTGCTGGTCACGTCGGGAACCATCTCGGTGGAGTCGGGTGGCTGGTTCAAGCAGATGTCGGAGCCCGTCGCGCGCGTGAGTCCTCTGACCGGTCCCGATGGTCGGGTGCGCGGCGTCCTCGTGCGGGAACCGAACGACGAACAGCGCTACCGAGACCTGCTGCGGTGGGCGACCGGGCCCCGGTCGCTGATGAACTTCCGGACCCTCGACGGGTACGAGGTGGAATCACCGTGGACGGCTGGACGCACGCCGTTGCCGGTGTTCACCGGACCGGTGTACGACTCGCCCGGGTATGCGGTCTCCCTGGCCGTCCGGTTGCGCAATGACGGCCGGTTCCGCGCGGCGGCGGGAATCGACCCGGACGTGCCGCTGCTGCTGGCGTCCTTGGACAGCGGTCCCGACGTCCGCGATCTCGACGTCGAGTCGTTCGCGCGGGCACTCGTGCCGGGCGGCTACCACCGGCGGGTTCACCACGTCCTTGGCGGACTGCGGATTCGGCCCGACGGGGAGCTGGTGCTCGGCGGCGGGGGTTTCCGGACGGTGGAACCGCGCGAGCTGACGGCTGCCGACGTGGTGATCCACCCGCACCTCGGAGTCACCGACGGCCGGCCGGTCGGCCAGTTCCTCTCGGTCAACGGCGGGCAGGACGCGTTGGTGTCCTTCCGCCGGCGGCGGGAACTCGTGTACGAAGCGACGGATTACGTCCGACTGGTCCGGGACGGCGAAAACCGGCTCTTGCGAACGGAGACGATCCGCCTTCCTTGGGCCGATCAACCCGCACCGCCCTGGATCGTCGAAACGTCCCTGGATTCACGAGGCGCATTGGTGCGCATGGCGACCAGCGTCCCGGACATGGCCGGCGACACCGTCCGCTTGGACGGCAGGACACTGACCCGCTTCGTGCTCGACAGCGAAACCTATCGGGAATCGGGGCACGACCTGGCCGCCGGCCTGGTCCTCGTCCCCGATCCCGCCGTCGTGGTGAACGCGCCTTTGCCGGACACGACCGTGATCGGCTTTGCGGTCGACGTCCGCGCCGAGGTCGAGGAACGGACGGGTACCGGTACCCGCGTCTGGACGATGACCGGTATCCGGCAGCTGAACCGGAACCTCCGGCTCGCGACCGTCACGAACGGCAGGTTCGTCGAGGTGCCGCTCCTGCACCGGCCGCCGGAGCCGCTGCCGCCCGCGTACGAGTCGTCTCTCGTCGACGTGCCTGGTGGGGGTGTGCTGCCGCCCGCGTACGAGTCGTCTCTCGTTGACGTGCCTGGTGGGGGTGTGCTGCCGCCCGCGTACGAGTCGTCTCTCGTCGACGTGCCTGGTGGGGGTGTGCTGCCGCCCGCGTACGAGTCGTCCCTCGCCGACGTGCTTGCCGCCCCCGTGCACCCGGCCGCCGCCGGGCTCCTGATGGAGCACACCGAGCACGTGCCGCTGACCGACACCGCGGGCCAGTTGTTCGGTGTGGCGTTCCTGACCGGCCGTGAGGCCGAAGTGGCGGTGTCCGCGCTGCGACGGTTGCCCGTTGAGACCGGCCGGTTCGTCGTTGCGGTGCACCACGGTCGGCGGGGGTTCCGGGTGCCGTTGCGCTCCGGCGGAGAGGTGCGGTTGGACAACCGCGCGTTCATGCGGCTGCTGCTGGTGTCGGGCGTGGCGCCATCGCGTGCGAACGTGATGCTGTTGACCTGCGATGTGCAGGACACCCAGGAGATCGTGTCACTGGTGCGGGAGTTCAGGCACCGAGGCAGGTTCACCATGCCAGTCGGCTGGACGCAGCTGTCGCGGAGCGGCGTGCGGTACCTGCAGTCGGCACCGAGCTCGCCGCAATCGCCGGACGTGGTCGTGCTGTCGGACGACGACCCGGTCGTGCCGTCGGAGGACCACCGGATCGTGCCGGTGGACGACGGTGCGGTCATGCCGGCGTCCGGTGGGGGTGTCCCGCTTGAGGTGGGTTCCGTCGCTTCGGGGTCGTCGGGTGTGGAGCGGTTCGTCCCGGTGGAGGATCACCTGGGCCGGGTGGTGGGTGTGGTGGTCTCCGGTGGTTCGTGGCCCGGTGAGGGGGTGGGGTCGCGGCCGGTTCAGCCTGTGTTGTTGACGGATCGCGTCGGCGGCGGCATGGCGGTGACGACGCGATCCGGTGACCGGGTGGTGTTGGAGGGGAACGACCTCCTGCGGGTGTTGCGCGATGTGGGGGGCCTGGACGCGGAGGACGAGCGCCGCATCCGGGAAGCGGAGGCCGCGGCACGGGGGCGGTCCGACCGGATCGTGGACGTGTCGGACGAGGACGAGAGCACGCCCCGGCACGAGCGGGCCGGGTCGCCGCCGGTCCACCAGGTGGTCGCCGCGCCGTCCGACGGGGAGCCGGTGGACGACGGTGCGGTCGTGGCGGCGGGTGCCGGCGTGGTCGAGTTCGACGGCGACCTGCCCGGGATCGCCTTCCCCGCCGGGGCGGGGCACGAGGCGCGGTTGCGCGCCCTGCGCGAGTCGTTGGTCGTCCCGCCCGACGAGCGGATCGTGCTCGTTCAGGTACCGGTGCGGGATGGGGCCTTCCTGGTTCGGGGTGTGGCTGACGACGGAACCCGGTTGGCGGCCGAGGTGGCCGCGTCCTCGGCTTACCGCCATGCCGATCCGGAGGCCGCGGTGGTCCTGGTGCAGGACTGGGAGGGTGAGCCGGACGACGGGCGGGCACGGGGTGAGCTGTTCGCGCAGGTGTTGCGCGGGGACGGGCCCTACCGCGAGGTGACGGTGACCACCGAGCCGCTGGAGACGGCCGAACCGGTGGACCTCACCGAGGTCCCTTCGGAGACCGTCTCCCGCCTGCGCATGGCCGATGTGGTGGTGCAGCCCTTGGCGACTGTGGGAGGCGGCGGCTTCGCCGTGTCGTTCATACTGAATGAGACGCGTGCGATGATCCTGGATACCTTCGCCCGCGGCTTCACGGACCACTCGCTGCGCTCCCTGCAGGTGGTCGACGAGGACGGGTGGACCCGTGACGTGCCGGCGGCGTGGGCCGCTGCCACCCGTGGTGACCGCGCCCGGCCGTTCCTGGTGTTCGTGAGGGCGTGGAGAGACCACCGGTACATCGTGGGAGGTCCTCGTGATGTCCCGCAGGAGCTGTCGCCGGAGGAACTGGCCGAGCTGATCGTGGGGCACCGGCACTTCCAGGCGTTGGCGGGTGGGCCGGTGCGCCGGCCGATGGTCCTGATCATCGTCGGCGCCCCCGTCCGGTTCAGGGATGCCGCGCTGCGCGCGGCCCTGACGCGCCTCGACGGACCGCGTCGGCGTTTCACCTACGGGGGCCCGCTTCCGCTCGACTGGGATTCCCACGTCCTGCAGGGCCAGGACGTCGAGAGCTTGCTGGTGCCGCAGCCCTTGCCGCTGGTGCAGCTCGCCCACACCGCGGTCGGTGGGGTGTTCGCGTTCTCCGTGCCGGAGGGCATGGACGCGGGAGGCCACGCGGAGGTGGTGGCGGCGTTGCGGTCCGGGGCGCGGGTGGTGGGGCCGTGGGGTTCGCGTGAGCCGGTGGTGGTGGCGTTGCCGACCACCGAGCGGTACGGCGTCGTGTTCGGCCTCGACGACCGGGCGGTGGAACTCGACGGTGACGAGGCGGCTCGTGACCTGCTGGCGGACGGGGGTTTCCGGGCGGCGTTGAGGTCGCGTTCGGGGCCGGTGGTGCTGGTGGGGTCGGATTCGGGTTCGTGGCGGGGTATCGGCGGGTTCGGTTTCGACTTCGCGGAGGTGTTGCGGTCGGAGGGTGACTTCCGGGACGTGTACGCGGTGGCCGGTGACGTGGTCGTGGGGCCGGAGGGGGTCGCGGCGGCTCCGGGGTCGCGGTTCGAGCTGGTGTCGACGCTGCGGTCGGGTGACCTGAACGTAAGCCCCCTGCGTGATGCGCTCGGGCGGGTGAGGGGGTTCCTGGTGCGGTCCGAGGGTGACGAGGAGGTCTATCAAAACCTGTTGGTCTGGGCCACCCGCACCACGCCCGAGGCGTTGTCGACCTTCGTGCGGGTGGAGGACGGTGCCGAGCTGTCGACGCCGTGGGCCGATGGCGCGCCGCCGGTGCCGGTGTTCGTCAGGGGGACGACCGACGGGCACCCGGCGCTGCGTGTCGATGGTGAGCGGATGACGCTGTCCGCGGCGGAGTTGGCCGAGGCGCTGCGCGACGACCCGGGGTTCAGGATCGGAGCGGGAACCGACCCGGACGTGCCGCTGCTGCTGGCGTCGGTGGACCCCGGTGGGGTGGATGCGGTGGCGTTCGCCGAGGCCCTCGCGCCGGGTGGCTACCACCGCCGCGTCCACCACCCGGAGGGCGTGCTGAGGTTCACGCCCGAGGGGCGGCTGCGACTGGTGGGCAAGGGTTTCGGGACGGTCGAGCCCCGCGCGCTCCGGCCTGGGGACGTGGTGACCCACCCGCACCTGGTGCCCGGCACCGATCGGCCGAACGGCCAGTTCTTCCCGGTCCACGGGCTCAGCTCCTTCTCGGTTCACGGGCTCAGCGCCGTGGAACTGGCCGCTCGGAGAGCGCGCGAGATCGGGGAGGGGATCACCCGGTACATCCGCGTTACTCCGGAACCCGGCGGGCCCCAGGAGGAGCTCGACCTGCCGTGGGCCGGTCGGGAAGCGTGGTTGGTCGACGTGACCGGAGACCAAGGCGGCATGCTGGTCGGCCTGGCCACCGGCGACCCGGACCTGATCGGCGATGTCGTTCGGGTGGACGGCCGTGTCTTCGCGAACCTGGTGCTGGACGGCGACGTCCACCGGGAATCGGGGCACGACATCGCCGGAGGGTTGGCGCTGCGCCACGGGTTCTTCGCGGCATCCCCCGACGACATCCTGTTCGGGCCGGCGGACCACGTGCGCGCCGAACTCGAAGCGCGGCGGGGTGGCCTGGTGCCCGTCTGGGCCGCTGACAGCGCGGTACACCTGATCCCGGGTAGTGGCCGACTGGCCCTCGCCGGTGGCACGTACGTCGAGGTGCTGCCCTCCTACGGGTTGGCAGGACCGCCGCCACCCCCGTACGAGCGGGGGGAACCACCCGCGTACGAGAGGGCCGCAACAGCACCGGTCGGGCAGGACCGGCCGGACAGCGACACCGGCCATGAGGGCTTGTCCGAGGAGTCCGGTGGCGTCCGGTGGGAGGACGTGGAGTCCGTCCCGTTGGTCGATTCCTCGGGTGTGCGGGTGGGTGTGGCGTTCTTGTCGGGTGGTGAGGCCGGTGTGGCGGTGGATGCGCTGCGTGCCGGAGTGGGGGAGCCGGGTCGGTTCTCGGTGGTGGTGCATCACGGCGAGGACGGGTTCCGGGTGCCGTTGCGCTCGGGTGGTGGGGTGGTGCTGGGCGGGCGGGCGTTCCTGCGGTTGGTGTTGACGGCGGGTGCGGTGCCTGCGGATTCGACGCTGGTGTTGTTGGCGTGTGATGTCGGGGATGTGGAGGGGTTGCGGGGGTGGGCTCGGGAGTTCGGGCACCGGGGTGAGGTGGAGGTGTCGGCGGGCAGGACGCGGTTGTGGCGTGACGGTCGGGTGGAGACCCTGCCTGAGGGCGTGGACCCCGAGCCGTCCGACGACGCGGTCGTGCTCGCGGACGACGATCCGATCGAGGTCGGTGACACCGCGTCCGTCGATGATGCCCGGTTCGTGGTGCCGACGCTGCGCGCCGGTGACCTCCGGCTCGGCGCCCTGCCCGGTGCGGACGGCGAGGTGGTCGGGCTGCTGGTGCGGTCGGAGGGCGACGAGGAGGTCTACCGGGAGCTGTTGGGGTGGGCGGACGGGGTCACGCCCGGGACGTTGTCGACCTTCGTGCGCGTCGAGGACGGTGCGGAGTTGCCGACGCCGTGGGCCGAGGGTGCGCCACCGGTGCCGGTGTTCGTCAGGGGGTCGTCCAACGCTCACCCGGCACTGCGTGCCGACGGTGAGCGGATGACGGTGTCCTCGGCCGGGGTGGCCGAGGCGCTGCGCGACGAGCCCGAGTTCCGCGACTTGGCGGGAATCACGTCGAAGGTGCCGTTGCTGCTGGCGTCGTTGGACGCCGGTGGGGTGGACGCGGTGGCGTTCGCCGAGGCCCTCGCGCCGGGGGGCTACCACCGCCGCGTCCACCACCCGGAAGGCGTGCTGCGGTTCGAGCCCGACGGGCGGCTGCGGCTGGACGGCGGCGGTTTCGCCACCGTCGAGCCCCCGGCCATCCGGCCCGAGGACGTGGTGAACCACCCGATCACCCACCCGGGCACCGGTCACCTGATCGGCCAGTCGTTCCCGTTCGGCAACTTCGACGCCGCGGCGGCGGAGACCTCCTGGCGGCGTGAAGCCGCCGCCAACCACACCCGGATCACCCTGGTACTCGACCCGAGGGGCGGGGTCGTCGAGAACCGGGCGGAGGTGGCCGAGCCGTGGGCGGACCGGGACACGCCTCCGCGGTTCGTCCACGTGTCGACGGACGCGAACGGCGCGTGGTTCCACATGGCCACGGGTGACCCGTACCGGTCCGGTGACGCCGTCCTGCTGGACGCCGGGCTCGCGGTCGAGGCCGTGCTCGACAACCCCGTGGTCCGGACGGCCGGGGTTCCCGCCGGCGGCGTGGTGCTGATGGGCGATCCCGCCCCGAAGGTGGCGCACGCCGTGCGGACGGGGTTGCGAGCACGTGCGGGTGACGTGCCGGTCTGGGCCGAGATCACCAAGCGGAACTGGTACACGACCATCGCGCCGGAGCGCCTCACCGGCACCTACTACGCGGAGGTGCGGCCGCCCAAGAAGGTGTTCTTCCCGCGCTCGTCGAACCACTCCCAGCTCGCGCGGTGGCGGGACCTCGCCTCCCACATGCCGCTGCCTCCCGACGGTCTCGACCCGATCCACGTCTTCGCGCACGTGAGTGACGAAACGTTCCTCGTCAAGGGAGAGGAACACGACGGCGAGGAGTTCGCGGACCTGGTCGCGCGTTCGGACGAGTACCGCGAGGCCGACCCGCACGCGCCGCTGCTGCTGGTGGTCCCCCTGCGGGAGCCTTCCGAGGACCACTTGGACGTGGCGCGGGAGTTCGCGAAGGCGTTGCGGGGCCGCGGGCCGTACCGGGAGGTGCTGGTCAACACCGCTCCGCTGCGAGTCAGCGGGCGTGCGGGCGGCGCGAACATGAGCGGGGCGCGGTTCGTGCGGGTGTCCGTGGTGCGCCCGACCGACCTGCACCTGCTGAAGCTGCGCGACCTCCGCGGCGACGAGCACGGCGTGGCCTTCCTCCCCGACACCGAGAACTACCCGGCACTGCGCCGCTCGACGAGGACGCTCACCCACGACTACGCCAGGCGCGCAGTGGTGCACATGACGGAGACCGCCTTCCAGTGGAGCCCGGCGGAGTGGGCGTCGTCCTACACGGGGACTCGCGCGCGGCCGTTCGACGTGTTGCTGCAGAGCCAGGGCGACCGGTACGTGGGCAGGTTGCGTGACGGTCGCCTGATCGACCTGTCCACGTCGGAGATGGCATCGGTACTTGCCGTGCTCCGGGCCTACCGGCGGCCGGCGGCGGGCGGGGCGCGGCGGCCACTGGTCCTGCTCACCCGGGCCCACCCGGCGAACCGGGAGCTCAACGAGGAACTCCTGCGCCTGCTCAACGCGGTCCAGTCGAGGCCGTCGTGGCAGTACTCGGGGCTCGTGCGGTTCAACCCGGAACACGTGGCGAAACTCGGGAGCGTGGGGGATCTCGCGCTGCTCCCGGCCGACGGTCGGCTGTTCTCGGCCGGTCCGGAGGTACGGCGCGCGGACGTGGTGCTGGTGTCGTCCGTCGATGTGTTCCGCTTGGCGGAACCGGAGGACGTTCCCACCGGTGTGCGGGACGTGGCGGAACGCCTGTCGGAGGGTGGGTGGCCGTGGGGTGGGGTGCGGCCGGTCGGGCTGGTGCTGGCGTCGGCGGAGGGGTACGCGGTCGTGCCGACGGTGGACTCGGGTCGGGTGGAGGCGAGCGGTGACCACGTCGCCCGACTCGCGCTGGAAGACCCGGGCGTCGCCGAGCTGCTCGACGCGGCACCGAGCCGGCCGGTGGTGCTGGCCGGGGAGTTCGCCGGCGACCGGCGGGCGATCGGGGGAGTGGGGTTCGACTTCGCCTCGGAGCTGCACCGGCGGGGCGATTTCCGCGACGTGTACGCGCTGGTGGGCGCCGCCGGTGGCGAGATGCGGTTCGAGCTGGTGTCGGGACTGCGAGCGGGGGATGTCGAACGGGAGCTGGTGCGCGACGCCGCGGGGAAGGTGGTCGCGGTCGTCGTGCGCTCGCCCGGCGACGAGGAGGCGGTGGAACGCGTGCGGCGGTGGGCCCTCGCCACCACGGCGAAGACCCTGTCGCGGTACCGCAGCCGGCCTGGCGCCCGCAAGCGAAAGGAGTCGCCCTGGTTCGGCGGCCCGCCGCCCTTGTTCTTCTTCACAACCTCGTCCGACTCGGGGGGCCACCTGGTCCTGCGCCGTGACGGCCGGGCGGTGAGCCTGTCGTCGGCGGAGCTCGCCGCGGCCCTGCGCGACGACGAGGAGATCCGCGACGCGGCCGAGCGCAAGCGCGAAGTGGGGTTCGTGCTCGCCTCGTTCGACGGAATCCCGGGGGACCCGACCGGGTTCCGCGACGCCATGCTGCCGGGTGGTTACGCCAGGAGCGTGCACTGGCCGCAGCAACGTCTCCTGATCGGTGACGAAGGCACCCTGGTGATCGAAGGCGGGGACTTCGAGACCGTGCCGGCAGTAGAGCCGGGACCCGATGACTTGGTCAGCTTCCCCTTGGTGAATCCCGTGTCCGGGCGTGTGGAGGGGCAGGTATTCCCCGATACGTTCCTCTTCCAGGTCAGTGCCTTCGCGACGTTCGAGTCCCAAATCCAGAGGGGTAATCGGCACTACTACAAGGAGGTGGAGTCCGAGATCCCCGGTGGGGGCGTTGACAGGGAATTCTTCAAACGCCGGATGAAGTGGGTGGGATCGACGGTGCCGCCGTGGTTCATCCAGATGCACGGATCGCCGGAGACCGTCAGGGCCAACATGCGCACCGGCCTTCCTCACTCGTTCGGGGACAAGGTCTCGCTGTCCGGGCAGCAGGCGGGACACGTGTTGACGAAGAACCGGATCTACCTCTCCAGGTCGCACTCGCCGGGGGAGGAGAAGGTGGCGATCATGTGCCTCGCCGGTGCTTCCGTGAAGGACCGCCCCTCGGTGACGTCCTACATCCGCGAGGCTTTCGAAGAATCCGAAGGTGCCCGGGTGGTGCTGCACGCGGCGACCGAAAGATTGATGTTGACAAGGTCGTACTCCCGGATCGACGTTCAGCGCGGAGGACGTTTCCGGCGGGTTCCGCTGCCGGGGAAGCCGTTCGACGACTCGTCCGACGACGAGTCCACCAGCGGTGGTTCGGACACCGATCAGTTCGACAGCGACAGCGACAGCGACATCGATTTCATCGACTTCGGGGAGTCGTCGGGCGAGTCCGATGACCAGTCCGACGACTCGTCATCGGACAGCGACGACCCTGACACCGGGAGCGACAGCGACAGCGACAGCGATCCCGAGGACTTCGAGGGTTCGGGTGGCGTCCGGTGGGAGGACGTGGCTTCGGTGTCGTTGACCGATGTGTCGGGTGCGCGGGTGGGTGTGGCGTTCCTGTCGGGTGGTGAGGCCGGTGTGGTGGTGGACGCGTTGGGTGGGTCACCTGGTGTGTCGGGTCGGTTCTCGGTGGTGGTGCATCACGGTGTGGGCGGGTTCCGGGTGCCGTTGCGCTCGGGTGGTGGGGTGGTGCTGGGCGGGCGGGCGTTCCTGCGGTTGGTGTTGACGGCGGGTGCGGTGCCTGCGGATTCGACGTTGGTGTTGTTGGCGTGTGATGTCGGGGATGTGGAGGCGTTGCGGGGGTGGGCTCGGGAGTTCGGGCACCGGGGTGAGGTGGAGGTACTTCCCGGTAGGACGCGGTTGTGGCGTGACGGTCGGGTGGAGACCCTGCCTGAGGGCGTGGACCCCGAGCCGTCCGACGACGCGGTCGTGCTCGCGGACGACGACCCGGCCGAGCCCGACGGTGGTCCACCCGCCGGTACCTCCCCGAGGCCGGCGGATGTGTTGTCGTGGCCGTCGTGGGACACCGCGGTCGACGGTGACGGGTTCGCCGTATCGCTCCTTCCCGAGTCGGTGGCGGCCGGGTTCGACCTGAAGAGGTTTACCAAGAACCTCAGCGATCATTCGTTGCGCCTGTTGCAGGTGCTCGATCCGGACGGGAACTCCACGGAGTTGGTGGTGCCGTGGGCGGGGGCTGCGGACGGTGGTCGTGCGCGGCCGTTCCTGGTGTTCCTGCACGCCGTACGCGGCAAGTACGTGGTGACCGTGCCGGGTGTCGGTTCGGTGGAACTCGCCCCCGCCGGGATGGCCGATCTGTTGTCGGCGCATCGGCACTTCCGTGCGTTGGCGGGTGGTCCGGCGCGTCGGCCGATGGTGCTGCTCACCCTGGGCGATGGTGACGGCGCGCTGGATGAGGAGCTGCTGCGCGTCCTGGTGGAGCGCGACGGTGTTCGGCAGGTTCACCGGTACCACGGCATGCTGGCCCAGCACGAGACCCGGTCCGATGTGCTGCGGATCGCCGACCCGGCGGGACTCTCGCAGGGAGCGCTGTCGGTGACGGGCCATGCCCGCCACACCGCGACCGGTGGGGTGTTCGCGTTCTCCGTGCCGGAGGGGGTGCACGTCCGGCATGCCGGGGTGGTGGCGGCGTTGCGGTCCGGGGCGCGGGTGGTGGGGCCGTGGGGTTCGCGGGAGCCGGTGGTGGTGGCGTTGCCGACCGCGGAGCGGTACGGCACGGTATTCGGGTTCGACGATCGGCCGGCGGAGTTCGACGGCGCGTCGTTCGCCCGGTCCCTGGTGGAGGATGAGGGTTTTCGGGCGGCGTTGAGGTCGCGGTCGGGTCCGGTGGTGCTGGTGGGGTCGGATTCGGGTTCGCGGCGGGGCATCGGCGGGTTCGGTTTCGATTTCACGGGGGTGTTGCGGTCGGAGGGCGACTTCCGGGACGTGTACGCGGTGGACGGTGACGCGGTCGTGGGGCCGGAGGGGGTGTCGGCGGGGCCGGGTTCGCGGTTCGAGCTGGTGTCGACGCTGCGGGCGGGTGACCTCCGGATGGGCCTCCTGCGCGGTGCGGACGGCAAGGTGGTCGGGCTGCTGGTGCGCTCCGAGGGCGACGAGCAGACCTACCAGGACCTGCGGCGCTGGGCCGCCGGGGTCACGCCCGAGACGCTGTCGCACTTCCTGCGCACCACCGACGGCACCGAGCAGCACTCGCCGTGGCCGCACGACACCACGCCGGTCATGCTGTTCTTCACGAAGCGCACGTTCGGGAACGCGATCCGCGGGCTGCACGTCGACGGCACCTCCCTGCGGCTGCCGCTGCGAAACCTGGGCGCGGTGCTGCGCGACGACCTGCTGTTCCGCGACGTGGCGGGGATCGAGTCGCACGTTCCGCTGCTGCTGGCGTCGTTGGACGCCGGTGGGGTGGACGCGGTGGCGTTCGCCGAGGCCCTCGCGCCGGGGGGCTACCACCGCCGCGTCCACCACCCGGAGGGGGCGCTGCGGTTCGAGCCCGACGGGCGGCTGCGGCTGGACGGCGGCGGTTTCGCCACCGTCGAGCCCCCGGCCATCCGGCCCGCCGACGTGGTCACCCACCCGCTCACCGATCCGGCCACCGGCCGGTCCGCCGGCCAGTCGTTCCCGGGCCGCAGCTTCGACGCCGCGCGGGCGGAGGTCTACTGGCGGCGTGAGGTCACCGCTGCCCACCACACCCGCACCGTCGTGGAACCAGCCTCGACGGGCGGCTCCACCAAGCACCACGTGCAGGTGCCCAAGCCGTGGGCGGACCAGGAAGCGCTCCCGTGGTTCGTCCACGTGTTCACGGAGCCGAACGGCGCGTGGTTCCGCATGACCACGGGCGACCCGTACCGGTCCGGTGACGCCGTCCTGCTGGGCACCGGGCCCACGACCGAGGTCGTGCTCGACAACCCACTCCTCCGGGCAGCCGGCACCCCCGTCGCCGGCGTGGTGCTGAGCCACGACCCCGCCCCGCAGGTGGCGCGCGCCGTGCGGGAGGGCCTGCGGGTCCGCGCGGGTGAGGACGTGCGGGTCTGGGCCGAGATCACCCGGCAGACCTGGTACCCGACCATCGCACCGGAGGGCGTCACCGGCACCGACCACGTGGAGGTGCGAACTCCCGGGGTGCTGTTCTTCCCGCGCTCGCCGAACAGCTCCGACCTCACGCGGTGGCCGTACCTCCTCGGCCGCATGCCGCTACCCCCCGACGGGCTCGACCCCGTCCACGTCTTCGCACACGCGGATTCCACGGCGTTCTTCACCGAGGACCGCCGGTACGACGGCACGGCGTTCGCGGCCGAGGTCGGCCGTTCCGACGTGTACAACGAAGCCGACCCGCACGCCCCCTTGCTGCTCGTGGTCCACCTCCGTGGCGCTTCCTCGGCTCACCTCGACGTGGCGCGGGAGTTCGCGGAGGCGCTGCGGGGCTCCGGGCCGTACCGGGAGGTGCTGGTCAACACCGCTCCGCTGCGAACCGGGCACCACACGGGCGGGGCGGACATGAACGCCGCGAAGTTCGTGCGGGTGTCCGTGGTGCGCCCGACCGACCTGCACCTGCTGAAGCTGCGCGACCTCCGCGGCGACGAGCACGGTGTGGCCTTCCTCCCCGACACCCCGAATTACCGGGCCCTGCGCCGCTCGACGAAGGCACTGGCCAACGACTACACCGGGCGTGTCGTCCGCGTCTTGAACAGGGGCGTCGACCAGGATGCCCACCTGGTCCCGGTGGATTGGGCGTCGTCGTACACCGGTACTCGCGCGCGGCCGTTCACCGTGTCGTTGCAGAGCCAGGGCGACCGGTACGCGGGCAGGTTGCGTGACGGGCGCCTGATCGAGCTGTCGGCGTCGGAGCTGACCCCGGTGCTGCTCGCGATCCGGGCCTACCGGCGACCGGCGGTGAACGGGGCGCGGCGGCCGGCGGTCCTGCTGACCCGTGCCGACCCGGCGAACCGGGAGCTCAACGAGGAACTGCTGCGCCTGCTCAACGCGGACGGGATGAGGCCGTCGTGGCAGTACTCGGGAGGGGCGTCGTTCCACCCGGAGGTCGTCGGGAACTTCGGGATCGTGGGCCACACCACACTGCTCCCGTCGGGCGGGCGGTTGTTCTCGGCCGGTCCGGAGGTGCGGCGCGCGGACGTGGCCTTGACCCGGGAAGGGCAGGTGTTCCGCCTGGCGGCGCCGGAGGACGTCCCGACTGCTGTGGGGGGCGTGGTCGACCGCTTGTCGGAGGGTGGGTGGCCGTGGGGTGGGGTGCGGCCGGTCGGGCTGGTGCTGGCGTCGGCGGAGGGGTACGCGGTCGTGCCGACGGTGGACTCGGGTCGGGTGGAGGCGAGCGGTGACCACGTCGCCCGGCTCGCGCTGGAGGACCCGGACTTCGTCGAGCTGCTCCAGGAGGTGCCGGACCGACCGGTGGTGCTGGTGGGGGAGTCCGCCGGCGACCGGCGGGCGATCGGGGGAGTGGGGTTCGACTTCGCCTCGGAGCTGCACCGGCGGGGCGATTTCCGCGACGTGTACGCGCTGGTGGGAAGCGGTGGTGGCTCGCCGCGGTTCGAGCTGGTGTCGGGACCGCGTGCGGGGGACGTCGAACGGGAGCTGGTACGCGACGCCGCGGGGAAGGTGGTCGCGGTCGTCGTGCGCTCGCCCGGCGACGAGGAGGCGGTGGAACGCGTGCGGCGGTGGGCGCGCGCCGCCACGCCGGAAACCCTGGCGCGGTACCGGTCCCGGATCGACGGTGACGAGCGGGAGGAGCAGGCGCCCTGGCCGGCCCGCCGGCCGCCGTTGCTGCTCTTCACCACCCGGTCCGAGTCCGGCGCCCACCGGACGCGGCGAGGCGACAGCCGAGCGGTGTCCCTGTCCTCGGCCGACCTCGCCGCTGCCCTGCGCGATGACCAGGACGTCCGCGACGCGGCCGGGCGCTACCGCGAGGTGGGGTTCGTGCTCGCCTCGCTCGACGGGGTCTCCGGGGAACCGGTCGGTTTCGGCGACGCCATGCTGCCGGGCGGCTATTCCAGGATGGTGCACTGGCCGAAGGGACGTCTCCTGCTCGATGACGACGGCACCCTGACCGTCGAAGGCGGGATCTTCAAGACCGCGCCGGCGAAGGAGCCGGAACCGGACGACCTGATCGCCGAGCCCTTCGTGAACCCCTCGTCCGGGCACGTGGAAGGGGTGACCTTCCCCCTGGACGACAACGACCTGTTCGGTGGCACCGTGGCGTTCGACCAGGGGATCATCAAGGGGGACCGGCACTACCACAAGGTGGTGCGGACGAACAACGCCGACGGCAGCGTCGACGACGTGCTCGTCAAGCGCCGGATGAAGTGGCGGGATTCGGCGACGCCGCCGTGGTTCATCGACATGCACGGGAATTCGGATGTGGTCGTCGCCTCGATGCGCACCGGCCACCCCCACCGGTACGGCGACGTGGTGACCCTGTCCGGGCCGCGGGCGGGGCACGTGCTGACGTACAACCGGGTCTACCTCTCCAGGCCACACCCGGCGGGGGAGCAGAAGGTCGCGACCGTCTGCCACATCGGTGCCGCTGGACCGGACGGCACCTCGGTCGCCTCCCACATCCGGGAGGCTTTCGAGAAGGCCGAAGGTACCCGGGTGGTGCTGCACGCCGCGACCGGTGTGGTGACCCTCAGCGGCCTCACCAGTCGGATGCGGGTCACGGGCGGAGGGCGCTATCAGCGGGTTCCGCTGCCGGGGAAGCCGTTCGACGACCCGTCCGACGACGAGTCCACCAGCGGTGGTTCGGACACGGAGCGGTTCGTCTCCGACAGTGACAGCGATCCCGAGGACTTCGAGGGTTCGGGTGACGTCCGGTGGGAGGACGTGGCTTCGGTGTCGTTGACCGATGTGTCGGGTGCGCGGGTGGGTGTGGCGTTCCTGTCGGGTGGTGAGGCCGGTGTGGTGGTGGACGCGTTGGGTGGGTCACCTGGTGTGTCGGGTCGGTTCTCGGTGGTGGTGCATCACGGTGTGGGCGGGTTCCGGGTGCCGTTGCGCTCGGGTGGCGAGGTGGTGTTGGACAGGCGGGCGTTCCTGCGGCTGGTGTTGACCTCGCGCGTGGTGCCGGAGGATTCGACGTTGGTGCTGCTGGCGTGTGATGTCGGGGATGTGGAGGGGTTGCGAGGCCTGGCTCGGGAGTTCGGGCACCGGGGCGACGTGGAGGTGTCGTCGGGGCGGACGCGGTTGTGGCGTGATGGTCGGGTGGAGACCCTGGCGGAGGGGGTGGAGCCGGAGCCGTCGGACGACGCGGTCGTGCTGGCGGACGACACCCAGGTCGAGGGGGTCGTCACCGACTCGGGCATCGGCGGCCCCTCCCACGCCCAGGCGTACGACTCCTACGGCCAGGCGGGCGGGGAACCGCTCGTCATGTTCCCCGCGTCAGCCGACGACCCGGTCACCGGGCGGTGGCGCCACCTCCACCACGTGCTGCGGCAGGCCTCGCCGGGACCCGCGGTCCACGTCATGGCCCACGGGCGCGACGGGTGGTTCTTCGTCGACGGCCAGTGGCGCGACGCCACGGTGTTCGCCGCCGGGATCGCCCGCTCCGATGCCTACCGCGCCGCCGGTCCGCACACCCCGCTGGCCATCGTGGTCGAGCTGTCCGGCCCCGACAAGGCGATGGCCAAGGCGGGACGCCGGGTAGCGGAGGTGCTGCGGGGCAACGGCCCGCACCGCCAGGTCTCCATCAACACCGGCCCAATCCACGTCGACCACGCCACGGACGAGATCGACCTGGCCACCGCTTGGTTCACGCACGTGGACAGGCTGCGCCCGACCGACGTGGCGGACCAGGCGCTGCACGACGCCCACGGGCAGGGGTACGGCCTCGCCCTGTACGCCGACACGGGCCGGTACGTCGGGCTGCGCTTCGCGGCGGAACGGGCCACCGACTACAGCCACCGCATGGTGCTGTCCTCCGAGGATGTGGAAGACCCGCAGCGCACGGATCACATCGTGCAGGAGTGGGCGCCGTCCACGACCGGTGACCGGGCCAGGCCGTTCGTACTGCACCTGGAGAGCGACGGGGAGTCCTACCAGGTCAGGCGCCGCGACGGCCGCATCTTCCCGCTGACCGCCGCGAAGATGCGGCGACTGCTGTCCGAGCACCCGTTCTACCGGACCCTCGCCGGTGGACCGGTGCGGCGACCGCTGATCCTGATCACCCGTTCCCCTCGGCCGAACAGCGCGCTCAACGCCCAGCTGCTGACCCTGCTGCGGCAAGACGGGCTGCGCACGACCTTCGAGTACTCGGGACCGGTGGGCTCCCCGACGCACTCGCGGAACGGCACGGTGGTCGATGTCCACGTGCCCGTGATCCTGTCGCGCGACCTCGTGATCTCCCGCGGCCCGGGGGTGGCGCGCGAGAACGTGGTGCTGACCAGGACCGGTGCCGTGTTCCACTTGGCCCCGTCGGAGAAGGTCACCGACATGCTGCGCGGAATCGCGGACCATGCGGCGGCGGGCGAGGCATCGCCCCTGGTGCTGGTGGTGGCTTCGGCCGAGGACCACGCGGAGGTGCCGACGGTGGACGAGGGCCGCGTGGAGTCGGGTGGCGGAGAGGTCGCCCGGATCATGCTGGGGGACCGGGACTTCGCCGACGAGTTGCGCGCGAACCCCGGACGGCCGGTGGCGCTGATCGGCGAGAGTGCCGGCAACCGGGTGGGGATCGGCGGGTTCGGGTTCGACTTCGCGTCGGTGCTGCACGAACTGGGGGACTTCCGCGAGGTGCACGCGCTGGCGCGGGACGACCACGGCAGGCGGCGCTTCGTGGACGTGTCGGGGCTGCGGGCGGGCGACCTGGACCTGGCGTTCATCCGCGACGCCGGGGGGCGGGTGGTCGCGGTGGTGGTGCGCTCGCCCGGTGACGAGGAGCGGGTGCAGCAGGTGCGGCGGTGGGCCCGTGCCACGTCGGAGACCGCGCCGCGTTCGCTGCTGTTCCTCGCCTCCCGCTCCGGTGACGGCTACCTCGGGGTCCGCCGCGACGGGCGCCTGATGCCGTCGTTGTCCGCGCGGCAGCTGACCGAGGTGCTGCGGGACGACCAGGACGTCCGGGACGCGGCGGGTGACACGGTGGACCTGGTCTTCGTGTTCGCCGCGCTCGACGGCGCCACGGTCGGGGCGGAGGACTTCGCGCGCGGCATGGCACGGGGTGGCTACTCCCGGACGGTCGGCTGGCCCGACGGCACCCTGGTGCTCCGCGAGGACGGGACGCACACGGTGGTGGACGGGACTGTCCGGGTGATCCTCCCCGCCACGCCCGGGCCCGACGACGTGATCACCCATCCGCTGATGGGACGCACGGCGCAGGTGGAGGGTCAGTTCTACGTCCGGGACTGGAGCGACCTCGTGAAGATGTCGGCCGAATACGTGGCCGAGAGAGGTGACGCCTACGCCGTCCGGGAAGCCGGGAGCAACTCCATCGCGCCGATGGGGTACCGCAAGAAGTGGCAGGATCAGGCGGTGCGGTCGTGGTCCATCGCCATGCACGGCGGCCCCGGCAAGGGGATCGGCAGGCTGCGCACGGGTCACCCCGACCGGTTCGGTGACCGGGTGGCGCTCGACTCCGAGAACATCGGCCACGTCCTGACCCGCAACCGCGTGTACTTGTCGGTGCCGCACCCTGCCGGTGAGCACAAGGTGGCGACCATCTGCCACTTCGGCGTGCCTGGCCCGGACGGTGTCTCCCTCGCCGCCCACGCTCGTCAGGCGTTCGAGCGGGCGGAGAGCGCCACGGTGGTGCTCTGGGCCGCGGACCAGGCGATGGAGCTGGACGTCGTCTCCGGCATGCGGGCGGTCCGCGCCGGCGGCCGCTACCGCCGGGCGCCACTGCCCAGCCTGCCGGCCGAGGAATCCCCCAACGGTGACGGCGACGACCCCGTTCCCGGGGCGCAGCCGTCCCTCCCGCAGGAGGAGCCGATGCCCTACGGGCTGGCCGGTGCGGGCGCGGCCTTCCCCCCGCCCTCCTCCCGGACCGCCCCCGGCGGCGTCCGGGTGTCGCTGGCCCCGACGACGTCGGGCGCGGTGGCCGTCGCGTTCCCCCGGGGGGAGGCGGACCTGGCGCGGTGGCGGGCGCTGCACCCGCGCCTCCCCGCCGAGGCGGGTGGCCCCGCGCGGGTCGTCCTGTTCGCGCACGCGGACGGCGGCGGGTTCCTGGTCGACGGCGGGTGGCACGGTGGCGCCCGGCTCGCCGCCGAGGCGTGGCACGACCCCGGTGTCCGGGCCGCCGGGCCGACCGCGCCGGTGCTGCTCCTGGTGGACCGGCCCGAGGGCCACGTGCCCGCCGCGCGCGAGTTCGCCGACGCGCTGCGCGGCGACGGTCCCTTCCGCGAGGTGTTCGTCAACACCGGCCCCGTGGTTTTCGACCCCGTGCACGGACACGTCGACATGGTCCGCGCGCGCTTCGTGCGGGTGGCGCTGCCGCGGACCGACGACCTGGTGTGGACGCCCTTGCACGACGTCCACGGCGTCGACCGGGGCATCGCGTTCACCGTCGACGGGGAGGTGCGGGCCACCCTGCGAGCCTCCGCCGCCTTGAGCGACGACCACGTGCGGCGCGTGCTGGCGTCCGGTCCTCCCGAAGCCCGGCGAACCACCACGGCACCGTGGGCGATGACCACGGACGGCACCTGGGCCAGGCCGTTCGAGGTCCGGCTCGACGGTGAGGCCGGCGCGTACGCCGTGGGGCTGCGCGACGGTCGCGAACTGGCGCTGTCCGCCGCGGACGGAGCGCGGGTGGTGGCCGGTCACGAGCACTACCGCCGCCTGGCGGGCGGGTCCGTTCGGCGACCGCTGCTGCTGGTGGCGCACACCGAGCACGACGGCGACGCGCCGAACCGGGAGTTCCTCGCCGCGCTGCGGGAGCTGGAGGGGCCTCGGCGGTCCTTCGAGTACTCGGGGCCGGTCGCGGTCAGCGCGCACTCCGGTGTGCTCACCACCCTGGGCCGGAACGGATTCGCCCCCGGACCCGACCCGGCCTCCGCCCCCGTGGTGCTGCGGAGGCACGGCGACGTGTTCCACCTCCCGGCACCCGGTCGGGGGGTTCCCGAGGACCTGGCCCGGATCGCCGACGCGGTCGTGCGCGGGCGGTGGACCGACCCGGCCTGGGGCGACCGGGAACCCGTCGTCGTGGTGCTGGCCTCAGACCGCCTGCACGCCGACGTCACCCCGACCGCCGGCGGCGGCGCGCTCCAGCTCGACGGCCACGAGACCGCCGCGGTCCTGCTGCGCGACGAGGGCTTCGCCGCCCTGCTGGAAGCCGACCCGGACCGGCCGGTCGTACTGATCGGCGAGGACGCGGGCAGCCGGGTGGGGATCGGCGGGTTCGGGTTCGACTTCGCCTCGGCGCTGCGCGCCGCGCGCGACTTCCGCGGTGTCCACGCCCTGACCCGCGACGAGCACGGCACGCCGCGCTTCGCGGACGTGTCGGGGCTGCGCGCCGGGGACATCCGGATCTCACTGGTGGTCAACGCCAGGGGGCACGTGGTCGCGGTGGTGGTCCGCTCACCCGGCGACGAGGAGCGGTTGGACCAGGTGGGCCGGTGGGCCTGGAACTCGACCCCGTCGAAGACCGCCTGGGTCCGGCGCACCGACGACGGCGAGTGGGAGGAGTCGCCGTGGTCGCCGCGCGTCCAGCCGCTGCTGTTCCTGGCGGGCAGGTCCGGCGACGGCTACGCGGCGCTGCGCTCGGACGGCCTGCCCCTGGAGCTGTCCGGCACGGATCTCGCGGCGCCGCTGCGCGACCACCAGGACCTGCGCGACGTCGCGGGCGACACCCCGGCGGTGGCGTTCGCGCTGGCAGCCCTCGACGGCGAGACCGTCGGGGCGGAGGACTTCGCCGCCGGCATGGTGCCGGGTGGCTATTCCCGGGAGGTCCACCACCCCGTCGGGCGCCTGCTGCTCCACGAGGACGGCACCCTCGGTCTCGACGGCCACTTCGAGACCGTGGAACGGGTGCCGCCACATCCCGACGCCGTGCTCGCGGACGCCCTGCTGGAACCGGGGACGGGGCGCGTCGAGGGGCAGTTCTTCCCGGTCACCGAGCAGGACCGGGCAGTCATGTCGATCGCCAGGGTGCTGGAGGCCAAGGCGGGCCGCCCGTACTACGTCAGCACCGCGTCGGTGTCCGACGTGGACGGCAACCCGGCGGTCGCCGATTCCACGCACCCCACCCCGTGGACGGGGGCCGTGCCGTCGTGGTTCTTCGACATGCACGGCGGCCTCGACGGGGAGCAGGAGGTCCGCCTGCGCACCGGGCACCCCCACCGCCACGGCGACGAGGTGATGCTGGGCCCACTCGCCACCGGGCGGGTGCTGACCGGCAACCGGATCTACCTGTCGGCGCGGCACCCGGCGGGCGAGGCGAAGGTCGCGACGGTCTGCTACCTCGGGCGGCCGACGCGCGACGGCCGCCCGTCGGCCGCGTCCCACCTGCGCGCCGCGTTCCAGAAGGCCGAACACGCCCGGGTGGCCCTCTACGCGGTGACCACCGAGGTCAGCGTGCACGCCCACACGGGGCTGCGGGTGGTGCGGGACGGCGGCACCTACCGCCGCGTGACGCTGCCCGGCGAGGTCGACGACGTCCCCGGCAACGAGGTGCCGGCCCACGTCACGCTGCCCGTCGGCGTGGCGTTCCCCGTCCACCCGTGACAGCCGTGCCGGGCCGTTGGGGAAGTGGTGCCTGCCTCAACGCGCCCGGTGCCCGCCGCGCGGGTTGTCCGCGCGGGGCGCGGACCGTGCAATGAACCCACCCGATATCCCCGAATGACGCGTGACAGGAGGACGACGTGGAGGCGGACGCCGACGTCGAGAACTGGTTCCTGCTGATGGACCCCTCGTGGGAACCGCAGACCGAGGACGAGGCGCCGCCCCTGGAAGCCGTGGTGGGCCTGTGGCCGGTGAAGCCGGACGGCGGCCTCGGCCCCTTCCGGACCAACCCCGGCTACCTGCCCTCGAACCCGGACTCGCCGGCCGACCCGATGGACGCCATGCTGCGGTTGGTGATCAGCGGCGACGCCGAGGTCGAGCAGTTCCAGCTGCTGATGCGCGACTCGCTGTTCGACATCGCCATGAACGGCGACGACCGCCCGCTGGTGATGCGCTCGCCGGACGACGTGCCCTGCGTGGTGATCGCCACCTCCGAGGTGCACCGCCTGCGCGTCAGCTCCCCGGACTGGCGGCGGATCGACCTGGTCGAACTGGTGAACATGCTGGCCGACGACGTGGACGTGCTGTTCAACCCCGGCGGCCCGGCCTCCGTGCGACTGGTCGGCGACTTCATGCGCCGGGCCCTCGCCCTGTCCGACGAGGAGGTGGGCGCGACCTACCAGCGCTTCCACGGCGGGCAATCGCTGGAGGTCCTCCCCTGGGAGGTGCCGCCGGTCCCGGGCGGCCGGACCGCCACCGCCGGCGAACCGGAGTTCGCCACCGTCGCCGCCGCCACCGCCGAGCCGGAGTTCGTCACCACCACCGAGCCGGCGGCCGACGAGAGCGCCCCTCCGACGGCCGTTCCCCGCCCCGAAGCCTGAAACTGGTTGGATGACGCCACGAACCCGCCCACGCTCTCTGCGGGCGGGTTCGTGGCTGTGCTTCCGGGATGTGCCGCTTCCGGGTTCGGCTACCCGGCGGTGTGGACCACCGCCGGGCAGCCTGGGGCGGTTACCGGTGGGCGTGCGCCTTGATGACCGGCGAGTAGTAGCTGCCGGAGGTGTGGAACACGTCGTTCGACCGGTCGGTGGTGAAGTACCGGGTTGCGAGGGCCTTGTTCTGCGGCGTGTCGGGCTTGATGACGATGCCGACGCTCTCCCCGCCGGTGTGGGTGGTCACGACGCACTGGTTGGTCCAGGCGGTGGCGGAGTAGTGGCCGCGGCCCGGGAGGTAGGTCGGGAAGTAGGCGGAGACGTGGAAGTCGTCCGCGTAGTTGCAGAGGGTGAAGCTGTAGGCGGCCGCTGACGCCGTGCCGGCGGTGGCCGTGGCGATGGTCGCGACGAGGACGCCGACGGCGAGGGACGACAGCGCGGCGCGGAGGGCGCGGAGGGCGCGGAGGCTGAACACGGGACTCCTTGCGGGGTGTTGCGGGTGGTGTCCAGCGCAGTCTGACCACGGCGCGTCGCCCGCCGCTGCGGTCCGGGAGCCTTCGTGCCCGAACGGCTACACCGCCTTTCCCGGTCGCGCGATCATGGTGGTTCCCGGAGGACCCCGCCGCTCGCGGGATGGCCTAATCGGCTCAACGGCGTCGTGGTGCCGCCGATCTGGATGCGGAGGAACAGGTTGATGTTCATCGCGCCGAAGTGGCTCAGGCGGCTGAACCGGCGGGTCACGAAGGTGAACCGACAGGTCGCGCGGACGTGGTCCGGGTCGGTGCGCCGGCCGGTCGTGGTCGTGGTCGCGGTGGTGACCGTCCTGACCGCGGGGATCGGCTGGGCCGTGGTCGCGGGCCTCGGCGGCGACCCGGCCGCGAGCGCGCCGGCGGATGTCTCCGCCCACTCCGAGGCCCCGTTGCCGCGTGCCGCGACCTCCACTCCGGTTCCCCCCACGTCCTCCTCGTCCGTCGAGCCCGTTCCCGCGCCACCACCCGCGCCCGTCGTCGCGCCGGCCGGTGACCCCCGGTCCGGCGGCTCCCCGGCGCCCTCCGGCGGCGAGGCGTGCGGTCGGTTCTTCGACGACTTCCGCTACACCTCCAGCGGCGACGGGCGGTTCACCGCGGCCGGGTGGACGGCGCGGTCCGAGGCAGGCGGACCCGGGCCGCAGGGTGCGCGCTGGTCACCGGGCAACATCACGTTCCCGTCCGTCGAGGGCGAGCAGGTCGCCCAGCTCAGCGCCTCCACCGACGGGACGAACGCCGGCACCAGCCAGGCCGAGCTCGTGCAGCAGGAGCGCCGGTTCGGCCACGGCACCTACGCCAGCCGCGTCCGGTTCACCGACGCACCGGTCACCGGCGCGGACGGCGACCACGTCATGCAGGCGTACCTCACCATCACGCCGCTGCGCGGCGACGACGACCCGCTCTACAGCCAGCTGAGCTTCACCGAGTACACCCCCAACGGGGCGTGGGGCGGGCGCGACCCGCTGCGCAGTCACGCGAGCGTCCACACGATCCGGTCGGAGCCCTACGAGGCCGACCAGGCCGTCACCTCGACCCCGGGGGGCTTCGGCGGGTGGCACACGGTCGTCACCCAGGTAGGCGGGGGACACGTGCGGTACTACGTGGACGGTGTGCTGGTCGCCGATCACGTGGACGACGGCAAGGGGCGCTCGGTGCTGCCCCGCCAGCCGATGTCGTTGAACTACAACCTGTGGTTCACCGACCTGGAGGGCCACCGCGGCGGGGTCAGCACGTACGTCCAGCAGGTCGACTGGACCTACTACGCCCAGGACGAGCTCGTCGCGCCCGCGGACGTGCAGGGGCAGGTCGCCGCCCACCGCGCCGCGAGCTCCGCCCGGGTGGACACGCTGCGCGGAGGCGACCGGACGCCGTCGCGCTGCCGTCCCTGACCCGCGCCGCCCGGATGTCGATCGGGGCGTCCGGACACCACGTCCGGCCTTTCGCGCAACGGCCGATGGCCCACGGGTGCCCCCATCCGGAGGATTGCCCGGCACCCGCCGGGCGTGTGGGATGCGGGTCCGGGAGTGGTGAGGAGATCTTTGGTGAACGATGAGGCGTACCGGGACAAGGTCGCGCTGGTCACCGGTGCCGCGCACGGCATCGGCGCGGCGGTCGCGCGCAGGTTGGCGGGCGGTGGCGCGCGCGTGGTGGTCGCCGACCTGGACGCCGAGGCGGGCGCGGCCGTCGCCGACGAGATCGGCGGCCTGTTCGTCCTGTGCGACGTGCGCGAGGCGGGCGACACCGCGGACGCGGTCGAGGCGACCGTCGAGGAGTTCGGGGGACTGGACATCGCGTGCCTGAACGCCGGTGTGGTGACCGGTGGTGACGGCGGGTTCGACGTCGAGCATTACCGCCAGGTCTTCGCCGTGAACGTCGACGGCGTCGTCTACGGCGTCCAGGCGGCCCTGCCGGCCCTGCGGGCGCGCGGTGGCGGGCGGATCGTGGCGGTCGCGAGCCTGGCCGGGCTGGTGCCCGTGCCGTTCGACCCGTTCTACGGCGCCAGCAAGGCGGCCGTCGTGAACTACGTGCGGTCGCTGGCGCCGCTGATCGCCCACGAGGGCATCCGCCTGAACGCGTTCTGCCCGTCCTTCACCGACACCACGGCCATCGACGGCTTCCGCGGTTTCATCCGGGACGCGGGCCTGCCGGTGATGGAGGTCATGACCGTCGTCGACGCGTTCGAGTCGGTCCTCGCCTCACCGGGAACCGGTGAGGCCTGGTACGTCCAGTCCGGGCGGCCCAGCGAGCCGATGGCCTTCGCCTCCCCGCCCGACCCCGTGCCCGCGGCCTGACCGCCCGGCGGCGCACGGCGCCCACCGCTCCGGTGAGCGCCGTGCGCCGCCGGGGCGTCGGTCGCGGGGGCGGGGGCGGGTCAGCCTCCGCTCGACGCCACCCGGTTCCGACACCGCCGCAGGTCCCAGGAGGCGCCGAACCGCCGGTAGAGCCGATCGGCCTCGGCGAGCGCCGTGTCCGCGGACGCGGCGCTCGCGCCCGAACCGCGGGCGAGCAGGACCGCCGCGTCCTCCAGCACCGCCGCCAGCTCGACCGCGCGGCCGACCGACCGGTAGTGCCCGGCGACGCCGAGCAGCACGTGCGGGTCGCCCGCCAGCAGTCCTCGGCAGTGGGCCGCGGCGGCCGTGGCCCGCGCCGGGAGCACCTCCCGCGCGGCTTCCTCCTCGCACACCTCCAGCGCCTCGCGCGCCACGTCCCCCCAGTCCGCGTCCAGGGCGAGCCGCACCAGGTACGGGAGCCACTGGTGGCGCAGCACCAGCGGAGCCTCCTCGGGGCGCAGCAGGGGGGAGAGCACGCGGACCGCCTCGTCCAGGGAGTCCCGCTGCTCGGCCGCCAGCGCCCACGCCACCAGCAGGAAGTCGGCGCTCTCCCGCTCGGCGGTGGTCATCCTGGTGTACGCGCCGACCGCGTCCAGGTGCACGGCGGCGTTGGCGCGCTCGTCGCGGTGCAGCGAGATGAGCGCCGAGACGCCCCGCAGCAGCGCGGTGCCGGGACCGGGTTCCCGGACGCGGTCGAAGGTCAACCCCCGCGCTTCGCGGTTGACCCCGCTCAGCTCCACCAGCGCGCGGTCCCAGTCACCCGTCCAGTAGTGGTGCACGGCGAAGGGGACCTGCATCCTGGCCGACAGGCCGTGGTGGGAGACCGCCGTCCGGGCCTCCAGCAGCGCGGTCTCCGCGTCGTCGAGGCGGTCGAGGTTCTGGAGCGTGAACGCCCGGTTGTCCAGCAGGTCGCAGCGCGCCTCGACCAGCTCAGGCCGTCCGTCCAGCGCGGCCAGCCCCTCCTCCACGTGTCGGAGCGCCTGCACGTGGTCCCGGCGCAGGGTCGCCACCAGCCACCTGCTGCGCGAGGCGTAGGCGGCCTCGCAGGCGTCACCGGCCGCGACCGCCTCGGCGCGCACCCGCTCGGCGTCGGCGTCGGCCTCGTCGAGGTCCGCCGCGGCGTTCCGGCGCAGCCCGGCCAGCAGGGCGTGGTGCCGGACGCGCCAGATGGCGGGCACGCCCCTCGCCCGGACGGCCCCCTCCAGGACCGCCAGGGCTCCCGCCGTGTCGCCCGCCCGTCGGCGTGCCAGTGCGAACAGGTGCCGGGCCTCGGCGGCGTCCGCCGGGTCGGCGATCTCGACCAGGGCCTCGGCCACCTCGGCACCCGGGTCGCGCCCCAGGTGGAACAGGGCACGGAGCAGCGACATCCACAGCGCCGCGCGTTCCGCCCCACCGGCCGGGGTCGCGGCGAGCACCCGCCGCAGCAGGTCGACCGCGAGCAGCGGCGCGCGGTCGACCACCTCCTCGCGGTGGGTCACCAGCCACCGCGTGGTCCAGGCGTCGATCACCGAGGACTCCACCGTCAGGTGTTCCGCCACCCGGTCGGCGGGCGCGCCTGCCTCGGCCAGCGCCTGGGCGGCCTGTCGGTGCAGCGCCACCCGCAGTGACTGCGGCACCCCCTTGTAGAGGGTCCATCGCACGAAGGGGTGACGGAAGGCGAGCAACCCGTCCGACTCGGCCACCAGGTGGGCCGCCACGGCCTCGTCCAGCGCGCGCAGCAGGTGCAACGGCAGCCGGCCCGTCACCGCGGCCAGTTCGCCCACGTCGAACCGCATGCCCAGCAGCGCGGCGGAACGCAGCACCTCGCGGGTGTCCTCGGACAGGTGCGCCAGGCTCTTCCCCACCCCGTTGCGCAGCTGGTAGACGCTGTCCGACAGCACGGTCTCGTCCACCTCCGCGACCCCGTCGACCACCCGCACGCAGCCGTCGCGCACCATCAGCTCGGCGATCTCCAGCGCGTACAGCGGGTTGCCCGCGGCGATGGCGGCCAGGGAGCGCAGCGCGGGACCGGACGAGGCGCCGACCACCGAGCCCACCAGCTGCTCGGCGTCCGCCGCCGACAGCGGCGCCGGTTCCAGCACCACGCCACCGCCCGCCACCACGCTGTCCCGCAGGTGGCCCACCCCCGCCCGGGAGCGGTCGGGCCTGGTGGCGCCGACCAGCAGCAGCGGCAGGTGCCCGGTGGCGCCGACGAGGCGGTCCCAGAACAGCAGGCTGGCGTCGTCGGCCCACTGGAGGCCGTCGAGCACGAGCACCAGCGGAGCGGTGGAGCACAGGTCCGCGACGAGCCCGAGCAACCGGTCCACCGGGGCCGTCCGGTTCCACCAGCGCTGCGCCGCCGGGTCGCGCAGCTGCCCGGCCAGGTCGGCGCGCTGCCGGTCGGCCGAGGACGACGTGATGTCCAGGGCCTCCAGCACGACCTGGAGCGGGAAGCGGCCGCTCAGCTCGTCGGTCGTGCCCCAGGCCACGTGGTGCGGTCTTCCCGTCGAGCCCGCCAGGGCGGTGACCAGCAGCGCGGTCTTGCCGACGCCCGCCTCGCCCTCCACCCAGACCGCCCGACCCCGGCCCGCGAGCACGTCGTCGAGCGCACAACCCAGGGCTTCCAGCTCCGCCGCCCGCCCGACCAGTCCCCTCGGCGGCAGCCGCACCGCCGAGGGCTGGACCCGCAGCAGCGAACCTTGTGCGGGAAGGGCCGAAGGGCCGCTCAGGACGACCTGGTGCAGGTCGCGCAGCGCCTGCCCGGGAGCCAGGCCCTCCCGGGCCAGGGCCACGCGGGCCTCGCGGAAGCTCTCCAGCGCCTCGGCGTGCCTGCCGCCGCGGTGCAGCGCCAGCATCAGCAGTTCGCGCAGCGACTCGTCCAGGGGGTGCAGGCGCACCAGGTCGGTCAGCTCGGCGACCAGCCCGCTGTGCTCGCCCGACTCCAGCCGCGCCCGCGCTCGCAGGCGGATCGCGTCCAGTCGCAGGCTCGCCAACCTGCGGCGGGCCTGCTCGGCGAACGGGCTGCGCAACCCGGCGTAGCCCTCGCCCGACCACAGCCCCAGCGCCTCGTCCAGCAGGGCGACCGCGCCGGGCAGGTCACCCGCCGCGTACCGCCGCTCCGCCTCCAGCCGGGTGCGCTCGAACACCTCGCTGTCCAGCGCCGAGCGGTCCAGCCGCAGCGAGTAGCCGTCGGAACCCGACACCAGCGCGTCCCGCGCCGGACCGAGCGCCCGCCGCAGCCCCGACAGGTAGGTGTGCAGGTTGCCCGTCGCGCTCGCCGGCACCGCCGAACCCCACACGCCCGTGATCAACGTCCGCTGCGACACCACCTGGTTGGGGTGCGCGGTCAACACCGCGAACACGGCCTGCTGCCGGTTCGAGCCCAGTGGGGCCTCGCGGTCGTCCAACCACACGCGCAGCGGTCCGAGCACCTCCACGCGCAAACGACCGCTCACATCCTCCACCACCAGGCTCCTCCGATCCACACCGCCGCTCGGTCGACGACGCGTGTGGGATGCCATCTAGCCGCTCCCGGACTCCCATTTTCCCCTGCTTGAGCGGAACTTGATGGACGGGTCGCCTGTGTGCGCACTCCTGGTCGGACTTTTGGGCACCGGCGGGGGTTGACATCTGCTCCCCGGAAGGCGGGTTGCCCAAAACTGTGGCGGTGCATCTCGGCGCCGTTCGGCGCGTGGATCAATCGCACATCCATCAAGGGGAAGCCCATGAATGCACCGATTTCCACCACTACCCCCGGCCTGCTGCGGGCCGCCGGGTTGTTCCAGGAAACCCAGAACTTCGCCAACCGAGGTACCGAGACCGTCCGGGGCACGCTGAACGTCCTCCGCACGACCTGGAGCGGTGAGGCCTACGGCGCCTACGAGAGGTCCATGAACTCCTGGTTCGCGGACTGCAAGCAGATCACCGACGCGCTCGGCCTCATGATCGACCTGGTGCAGCAGCACGCGGGCACCGTCACGCGGGGCGAGGACAGCAACGTCCAGGTCGCCGCTGCCATCCCCACCGGCCCCGACCTGGGTATCTGACCCACCCCGCTAAGGAGACCACGACGTGACGAGCTACACGTTCGACCAGCGCATGGCCGACCAGGCCCGCGACCAGATGGCGGAGATCAGCATCCAGCTCAGCAACAGGCTGGCGCAGCTGGAGCAGGAGGTGCAGACCACGCTGAAGGATTGGCAGGGCGACGCCCGGGAGACGTACAGGATCGCCCAGGCCAGTTGGGACGCCGCGTCGAAGCGCATGCCGGCCAGCCTCCACGCCGCGGAGGTCGCCCTCCAGAACATCACCCACGGGTACCTGCGAGTCGAGCACACCGGTGTCAACGCCTTCGGCGGGTTCAACGTCAGGTGATCACCCGGCCGCGCCGGGTCACCCCGGCGCGGCCGGCCCACGGGAGGAGGAGATCATCCGATGAAGCTCGACTGGGACAAGGTAGACGACGCCAACGCCTACACCGGCGACACCACGGCACCGCCCACGAGCACCTACCACGGGGACGTGCCGGACCTGGACGACAGGGTTCCGCCCCCGCCCCGGAAGACCGGTGACACCGGCGCGACCGTGGTGAGCACCGACGCGCTCAGGACGTTCGCGCGCAACCTCCGCCAGCTCAGGGAGCTGCTGGAGGAGGCGTTGAAGACGCTGCGGGGCGTCGACATCGCTCCCGGGGCCTTCTACCACGCCGGCGAACTGACCACGAAGCTCACCGGAGGTCTGGTGCCCTCGGTCGAGGAGTTCCTGCTCAAGGCGATCGACGCGCTGGAGATGACGGCGCGGAACCTGGAGCAGCTCGCCCACGACTACGACACCACCGAGGAGCTCAACGGGCTCACCGCGGTGAAGCTCAACGAGCACATCCAGGACGCGGTGGGCTACATCAACCAGACCACCGGAATCACGAACGCCAACCTCGGCGGCGGGGGCACCGACCTCGGCGGTCCCACCCCCGACGACGACGCTGACGGTGACACGGGCGACGAGGCCGACGACCCCGACACCAAGGACTGACGGACCAGGACGAGCTGAGGGCGATCGAGGATGAGCACTCCGGAGGGGTCGAATACCGGGACCAGCGCGACCACCACGGACAAGGACACCGGTGCGGTCTACGGTGTCGGCGGTGGCGGCGGGTCGGCCGCGGATTACGACACCATGGACTGGAAGCAGATCCAGGCCGTGATCACCGGTGCGGCCGCGGTCGGCAAGACCGACGCCGACGGTCGCCCGATCAGCCGGGACCTGATCCAGGAACGCACCAAGACGGTGTCCGATCCGGCGTCGCTGTGGAACGCCGCGACAGACCTGCGCTGGGTGCAGGAAGCGCTCGGAGTGGTCGCTGTCAGCCTCGATCAGCAGGTCGAAGCCCTCACCGGTGAAGACGGGCCCTGGCAGGGGGAGGCGGCCACCCAGTTCCAGGCGCTGATGAAGCCGCTCGCCCACGCGTTCCGCAACGCCGCCGGGCAGATCGAGGGCGGTCCGATGGGCAACCAGTCGGCTCCCAACCAGTTGTGGAGCGCGGGCGACCACCTGGAATGGGCACGCCAAACCGTCTGGGAGATCAACCGGCACTACTCCAACGAGATCATCCGGATCGCGGAGGCGTACGACGGCCACGACCTGCAGCACGATCCCCGGACCGGGCAGCCGATCATCGACCCCCGGGGCGGGCACAGCAGCATCGAGTACCGGATGGACAACGGCAACATCTGGATCAACTGGAACCAGCAGGTCGTCGACATGATGAGCAACGACATGCGCAAGGTGCTCAAGACACTCGCGGCCAACTACGACAACGTCAGACTCCAGAAGCAGGCCCAGCCCGTCCCGACACCGGGGCTGGGCGACGGCCTCGGCGGGGGGATGAGCCAGGAGGAATTCGACAACCTGTTCGGCAACCGCGGTAATGGCGACGGTCCGAACATCCCGGAGTTCGACTTCGACGACCTGTTCGGCGACCGCGGTGACGGCGGCGGTGGTCCGAACCTCCCCGAGGACCTGAAGTTCGACAACCCGTTCGAGGACCTCGACCTCGACCTCGGGAACGGCCAGGACGGCCCGGGGGACCCGACTTCGCCGGAAACCCGGGTCCCGCCGTCCGGCCTGGGGGACACCACACCGCCCAGCGTCAAGGAATTCGACCTCTCCGGCACCAATCCGCCGTCGGGCAGCGGCCTCGGCGGCCTGGACGGCTCCGGGCAGCCGGAGATCCCGGGCCCCGGCGCCTTCACCCCGGACGGGCTTCCGGGAGCCGGCTCGCTGCCGGGGGTGGACCTCACCTCCCCGGGCGGTGCGGTCCCGCCCCCGCTGCCCGACCCGGCGGCATTCACGCCGGGGGAGTTCGGGTCGGGTGCGCCCGGCGGACTGCCGGGGGGCATCCCCCCACTGCCGAACCCGATCGGTGGACTGCCGCTGCCCGCCGGCGGCGGCATCCCGCGCCCCGCGCCGTTCACCCCGACCGGCCGACCTGGCGCGGGAGCGCCCGGTCCCGGCGTCGGGACGCCCGCCGAGTTCGTCGCGACCCCGCCTCCCTCGCTGGACAGCGCCGGGCCGAGCCTGCCCCCGGACCTCGCTTCGCCCGCGGACTGGGTCGCCGAAGAGCCCCCCGCCCTCGGTTCCTCCCCGAGCGACCGGGGCGCGCCGCCGATGATGCCGCCGATGGCTCCGATGTCGCCTCCCACTGGTGCCTCGACCGACCGTTCCGATGCTTCGGGTCTGATCGGTGGCGAGGTGGCTCCGTGGGAGGGCTCAGGGCTCCCCGGCCTGGGTGATCCGCAGAGCCCGGCCGGCCTGGAATTGCCTTCGGTGGAGCCGGAGGAGTGGGCTGCGCCGCAGGGTGGTGGTGTGCCGGTTGGTGGTGCGTCGGGTGCCGGTGCGGGTGCGCCGCCGATGATGCCGCCGATGGCTCCGATGTCGCCTCCTGGTGGTGCGTCGGCGGATCGTTCGGATGCTTCGGGTCTGATCGGTGGTGAGGTGGCTCCGTGGGAGGGTGGCGGGCTGCCGGATGTCGGTGAGCCGCAGGGGTTGGCCGAGTTGCCTTCGGTGGAGCCGGAGGAGTGGGCTGCGCCGCAGGGTGGTGGTGTGCCGGTTGGTGGTGCGTCGGGTGCCGGTGCGGGTGCGCCGCCGATGATGCCGCCGATGGCTCCGATGTCGCCTCCTGGTGGTGCGTCGGCCGATCGTTCGGATGCTTCGGGTCTGATCGGTGGCGAGTCGCGGCCGTGGGAGGCTGTCGGTTCTCCTGGTGTGGGTGAGCCGCAGGGGTTGGCCGAGTTGCCTCCGGTGGCACCGGAGGAGTGGGCCGCGCCGCCGCAGCAGTCGGGTGCCGTGGGTGCTGGTGCGGGTGTGCCGCCGATGATGCCGCCGATGATGCCGCCGATGGCTCCGATGTCGCCTCCTGGTGGTGCGTCGGCGGATCGTTCGGATGCTTCGGGTCTGATCGGTGGTGAGGTGGCTCCGGGGGAGGGTGGCGGGCTGCCGGATGTCGGTGAGCCGCAGGGGTTGGCCGAGTTGCCTCCGGTGGCACCGGAGGAGTGGGCCGCGCCGCCGCAGCAGTCGGGTGCCGTGGGTGCTGGTGCGGGTGTGCCGCCGATGATGCCGCCGATGATGCCGCCGATGGCTCCGATGTCGCCTCCTGGTGGTGCGTCGGCGGATCGTTCGGATGCTTCGGGTCTGATCGGTGGTGAGGTGGCTCCGTGGGAGGGTGGCGGGCTGCCGGATGTCGGTGAGCCGCAGGGGTTGGCCGAGTTGCCTCCGGTGGCACCGGAGGAGTGGGCCGCGCCGCCGCAGCAGTCGGGTGCCGTGGGTGCTGGTGCGGGTGTGCCGCCGATGATGCCGCCGATGGCTCCGATGTCGCCTCCTGGTGGTGCGTCGGCGGATCGTTCGGATGCCTCGGGTCTGATCGGTGGCGAGTCGCGGCCCTGGGAAGTCGTGGGACTGCGGCCGTCGAGCGATCCGCAGGAACTCCGGGAAGTGCCTCCGACCACGCCGCAGGAATGGGCTGTGGACCCGCAGGGGACCACCTCGGGTACCACCGCGCCCGTCGAGCCGATCGAGCCCGTCGAACCCACCGCACCTGTCGTGCCGATCGAGCACGTCGCGCCGATCGCACCCATCGGGGTTCCGGTCACGTTCGCACCGGAACCGGTGGCACCGCCGCTGCCGATGGGCGACCGGATCACGCCCGGGGAGGGGGCCGCCCCGCCGTCGGTGCCCCCGGCGGCCGTGGTACCTCCCGCGGTGGCTCCGCCCGTCGTGGTGCCTCCCGTCGTGGTGCCGCCAGTGGCCGCGCCGCCCTCGACGAACCCACCTGCGGCGAACTCGCCCGCGGCTAACCCGCCCGCCAGGCAGCCGGATCGCGCCGGTGGCGAGGGTGCCTCGGGCGACCCGCGCAGGGAACGGGAGATCGTCACGGCCGGCCTGGTGCCCGCGCACGTCGAACCGCCCGCGCACGTCGAACCGCCCGCGCCGCCGCCCGTCGACGAGGACGTCGTGCCGGTCATCGACTTCGACGCCGAGGAGGACACCAGCGCCTGGGGCGCGGCCGGAGCCGGGGGGTTGCTGTGGCTCGCCTCCAGGGCGTCCGAGGGCGACCGCGACGAGGAGCAGGAGTCCACACCGGACTACGCCCTGCGTGATGACGCCCCGTGGCAGCACTCGTCCAGCACGGCGGTCCGGGTGCAGCCGACACCCGCTCCCCGCCCGCGAGAGCGCTCCATCCCCAAGCCCTACTACCCCGACGACAGCGTGCTGATGGCGGGTGACCAGGAGATGCCCGAGGAGGTCGAGGAGGTCGTCGAGCTCCAGGAGGACGAGGAGGCCGAGCGCGCCGCGGGCGACCTGCTCAAGCAGGACGAGCGGGTCTGGGGCGCCCCGGCGGCCCGCATCCCGGGGGTCATCGAATGAGCACCACCACGGTCAAGCGGCGACCCCGCGCGGCGGGCCCCGAACTGCCGGAGGGGCAGGAGGAGCTCCAGGAGCCACCGGTGATGCCGGAGCCCGCCGCGCGGGACTTCGGCTCCGCGCTGATGTTCATCCCGATGGCCATCGGTCCGATCGCGATGATCCTGGTGTTCTCCTCGGCGGGTGCCGGCGCGTCACCGATGATCTACGTGATGGGCGGCGCGATGGGCATCGCCATGATCACGATGGGGCTGAGCCAGCTCGGTCGCGCCGGCTCCGAGCGCAAGCGCAAGCTGAACTCCGAGCGCCGCGACTACCTGCGCTACATCGACCAGTTGCGCACCCGGGCCCGCAAGACCGCCGACGAGCAGCGCGCGGCGGTCGCCTGGAACAACCCCGACCCGTCGTGGCTGTGGTCGGTCGCGAGCGGCCCGCGCCTGTGGGAGCGGCGCGGCAGCCACGACGACTTCGCCCGCGTCCGCATCGGGCTGGGCACCCAGCAGGCGGCGATGGAGTTCACCCCGCCGTCGACCAAGCCGATCGAGGACCTGGAGCCGCTGTCGGCGATCTCCCTGCGGCGGTTCAGCGAGACCTACCGCACGGTCGGCGGCATCCCGATCTCGGTCGGGCTGCGCAGCTTCACCAGCGTGGAGTTCGCGGGCGACCCGGACGCGGCGGTCGAGCTGGTGCGGGCGATGCTCGCCCAGCTGGTCACCTTCCACGCGCCCGACGAACTGCGGGTCGCGGTGCTCGCCGGTGAAGCCACCCAGCCCGGCTGGGACTGGGTCAAGTGGCTGCCGCACAACGTCCACCCGACGGCCCTCGGCGCCGGCGGCCCGCTGCCGATGCTGGCGTGCGACCACGACGAGCTGATGACCTTGCTCGGGCCCGAGGTCACCGGGCGCGGCGAGCACGACAAGTCCGCCTTCCCGAGCGTCACCGAGCCGTTCCTCGTCGTGGTCGCGCACCTGGCGCACGTGCCGAACTCCTCGCCGCTGCTCGGTGGCGGGCTGCGCAACACGGTGCTGCTCGACGTCACGGGCGTGATGCCCGGCGGCGCCAAGGTGCTGCGCCTGACCTGCCGCGACGACGTGGTGGAGTTCGCCGTGGGCGACGGCACCGGCACCGCCGTGCGCGACCGCCTCAGCGGGGTGCGCGCGGAGGCGCTGGCGAAGCTCCTCGCCCCCAAGCGCACCAGCGGCACCATCGACGTGGTCGAGCGGCCGTTCGAGCAGGACTTCGAGCTGACCACGCTGCTGGGCATCCGCGACCCGCACACGTTCGACGTGGCCGCGCAGTGGCGGAACAAGACGCCGCAGCGCGCCCGGCTCCAGGTGCCGATCGGCGTCACCGAGGACGGCGAGGTCGTCGAGCTGGACCTCAAGGAGTCGGCGCAGGGCGGCATGGGGCCGCACGGGATGCTGATCGGCGCGACCGGTTCGGGCAAGAGCGAACTGCTGCGCACCCTGGTGTGCGCGCTGGTGGCCACGCACTCGTCCGAGGTGCTCAACCTCGTGCTGGTCGACTTCAAGGGCGGCGCGACGTTCCTCGGCATGGACCGGCTGCCGCACACCTCGGCGATGATCACCAACCTGGCCGACGAGCTGCCGCTGGTGGACCGGATGCAGGACTCGCTCAACGGCGAGATGATCCGCCGCCAGGAGTTGCTGAGGGAGAGCGGCCACTCCTCGCTGTTCGACTACGAGAAGGCCCGCCTGGCGGGCGGCCAGCTGCCGCCGCTGCCGACCCTGCTCGTGGTGGTGGACGAGTTCAGCGAGCTGCTGGGCAGCAAGCCGGAGTTCATGGAGCTGTTCGTCTCCATCGGCCGGTTGGGACGCAGCCTCGGCGTGCACCTGCTGCTCGCGTCGCAGCGCCTGGACGAGGGCCGCATCCACCGCGTCGAGGGCCACCTGTCCTACCGCATCGCGCTGCGGACGTTCTCCTCGATGGAGTCGCGCAGCGTCATCGGCGTCGGCGACGCCTACGAGCTGCCCTCGGCGCCGGGCAACGGCTACCTCAAGATCGACACCACCACGCTGGTGCGCTTCAAGAGCGCCTACGTGTCCGGGCCGACGGCCGTGGCCGCCCCCGTCGGCACGACGGAGACGACCGCCGTGGCGCACAGCCGGGTGCTGCCGTTCCACACCCACGCCCACCCCCTGGAGCACGTGCAGGCCGTCGAGGAACCGGACGAGGAGGAGCGGGACGAACCGGAGGTCGCCGCGGACGCGCCGAGCCTGGCCGAGGTGCTCATCGACCGGTTGTCCGGCGCGGGCGCCGCCGCCCGTCAGGTGTGGCTGCCGCCGCTGGCGAACGCGCCGAGCCTGGACACCCTGCTGCCCAGCGTGCTGCCCCACCCCGAGCTGGGCATGACCGTGTTGGACGCGGCGGTGCGCGGGCACCTGCGCATCCCGGTGGGCGTGGTCGACCGGCCCTACGAGCAGGTGCGCGAGATCCTCGCCGCCGACCTGTCCGGCTCGGACGGCCACGTCGGCGTGGTCGGGGCCCCGCAGACCGGCAAGTCGACCCTGCTGCGCACCCTCGTGCTCGCCCTCGCCGTCACCCACACGCCCGAGGAGGTCCAGTTCTACGGTCTGGACTTCGGTGGTGGCGGCCTGATGTCGATCAGCGGCCTGCCGCACGTCGGCTCGATCGCCACCCGCATGGAGCGCGACCGCGTCACGCGCACCGTGCAGGAGATCACGCAGATCATGGAGCGGCGCGAGCAGGCGTTCGCCGAACGCGGTTTCGAGTCGATGAACGCCTACCGCAAGGCGCGCCGCACCGGCGCGATCGACGACCCGTACGGCGACGTGTTCCTGGTCGTCGACGGCTGGTTCACGATGCGCCAGGACTACGCCGACCTGGAGGGCAGCCTCACCGAGATCGCCTCGCGCGGCCTGTCGTTCGGCATCCACCTGGTGATCAGCTCCTCCCGCTGGTCGGAGATCCGCCCGTGGCTGCGCGACGTGCTGGGCACCCGCTTCGAGCTGAGGCTGGGCGACGCGATGGAGTCCGAGGTGCAGGGCCGCAAGGCCGCCACCGTGCCCAACCAGCCCGGTCGCGGCCTGACCAGCTCCGGCTACCACTTCCTCGCCGCGCTGCCCCGCCTGGACGGCAGTTCGGACACCGACGACCTGACCTCGGTCACCAAGGCCATCACCGAGGAGATCCGCACCTTCTGGCCGGGCCGCAACGCGCCCGCCGTGCGGCTCCTGCCGACGAAGCTGCCGGTGGTCGAACTGCCCCCGCCGGACGGTGATCTGCGCCTGTGCCTCGGGCAGGACGAGCAGCGGTTGGCGCCGGTGTGGCACGACTTCTCGGTGGTGCCGCACCTGATCGTCATGGGCGACGCGGAGACCGGCAAGACCAACGCGCTGCGGCTGGTACTGCGCTCCGTCGTCCAGGGCTACCGCGCCGACCAGGTCAAGGTCGTGCTGGGCGACTCGCAGCGCGACCTCGACGGCATCGTGCCCGACGACTACCTCGCCGGGCACGCGGTCAGCAACGACGCGCTGGCCGACCTGGCCAACAAGGCGGCCGTGTCGCTGCACAAGCGCATCCCCGGCGCGGACATCTCCTCCGATCGGCTGCGCCGCCGCGACTGGTGGGACGGCCCGCAGCTGTTCGTCGTCGTCGACGACTACGAGCTGATGGGCGCGGGCTCCGGCATGGGCACACCCCTGGACGCCCTGCTGCCGATGCTCGCCCAGGGCGTGCACATCGGCTTCCACCTGATCATCGCGCGCAGCAGCGCCAACGCCATGAGAGGCATGATGGACCCCGTCCTGCGCCGGCTGTGGGAGCTGGGCACCCCCGCGTTGTTGTTCTCCTACCCCAAGGAAGAAGGAAAGTTCCTGGGCGAGGCCCCGCCGCGCACTCTGCCGGCGGGCCGGGCCCAGCTCGTGACCCGGCGCGGCGTGAAGCTCGTGCAGACCGGGTTCGTGCCCGTGCCCCAGCTCGCCGGGGACCGGTCGTGACGGCCGCCGCGGCGCTGTGCCGCGTCACCGTGGTCGGACCGGCCGGCAAGGCAGACCTGGCGGTGCCCGTGGCGACGCCGGTCGCCGAGCTGATCCCGGTGCTGGTCGAGCACGTCGTGCCCGAGGAGGAGCGCGGCGCCGAGTACGGCTCCTGGGTGCTGCAACGGCTGGGGGAGGCCCCGCTCGACCCGGACGGCACACCGGAGACCCTGGACTGGCTCGACGGCGACCAGTTCCACCTCTCGCCCGCCGAGGACCCACTGCCGGAGTTGGACTTCGACGACGTCGCCGAGGGCATGGCCACCGCGATCGGCAGGCAGGGCGACCGGTGGAGCGACGCGGCCAACCGCAGGCTGTTCCTGGGCCTGTCGGCGGTCGTGCTCGCGACGATCGGCGCCGCCCTGTTCGCCGCGCCCGCCACGATGGCGTTCGCGCTGACGGCGGGCGCCTTGGCCCTGGTGCTGCTCGTCGCGTCGGTCGCGGTCGCCCGCACCAGCGGTGACCGGCCGCTGTCGGCCATCGCCGGGGTGGCCGGGTGCGGGTTCGCCTGGCTGACCGGCCTGATCGGCCTCGCCGGCCCCGACGGCGAGGTCGCCCCCGTCGGGGTGCTCGTCGGCGCGGTCGCCGCCCTGGCCTGCTCCCTCCTGCCGCTCGTGCTGCAACGCCTCGTGGTGCGCGACCTGCCGGTGGTGCCGTTCGGCGTGGTGGTGGTCCTCGCGCTGGGCGCCGTGCTCGCGGGCTGGCTGCTCCTGGGCGTCGGGCTGAGCGGCACGCAGACCGCCGCCGTGACCGGCACGACCTTCTTCCTGCTCACCCTGTTCACGCCGAAGATCGCCACTCGCGCCGCCCGGCTGCGGGGCCCCCAGCTGCCCCGCACGGCCGAGGAGCTCCAGATCGACGTCGAGCCCGAACCCGCGGCCGACCTGGTCGCCCGGACCCGGCAGGCCGACCAGTACCTGACCATGCTCGCGGTGGGTGCCGCGCCGGTGCTCGCGGTGGCCGTGCCCGTGCTGTTCACCGACGCCGGCTGGGCCGGTCACGTGATGGCCGGGCTGCTGACCGCGTTGCTGCTGCTGCGGGCCAGGGAGTTCCGCAACGTCGTGCAGCGCACCGCGCTGTCGCTGGCGGGCACGTGGTGCGCGCTGTCGCAGGTGGTGGTGCTGCTCGCGCTGCTCGAACCGGTCTGGCGGATCAGCGGTCTGGGGGCGCTGCTGGGTGTCGCGGTGCTGCTGGTGGCCGCCGCGCTGCGCCCGCTGCACCGCCGTCCGCTGCCGCTGTGGGGGCACCTCGCCAACGTCCTGGAGATCTGCGCGGGCATCGCGGTGCTGCCCGTGCTGCTCCAGGTCCTCGCCGTCTACGCGTGGGCGCGCGGATTGGCCGGGTGAACCGTGCAGACCCAGCGCGACCACCTGCACGCCTACCAGACCATGGTCGGGCGGATGAGCTCCGCCCTGCTGCTCGGCGACACCAGCCACGGCGAACCGCCTGCCAAGCGCGCCCTGTTCGGGCTGGTCATGGGCATCGTGCTGGCACTGCTGATCGGCGTCGGCTTCGGCGTCTACGGCCTGATCAAGCCGGGCGGCTCGCAGGCGTGGAAGCAGCCCGGCGCGATCCTCGTCGAGGAGGAGACCGGCGCGACCTACGTCCACCGGGGCGGGGTGCTCGTGCCGGTGTCCAACCACGCCTCCGCCCTGCTGATGGTCGGCGAGGGCGCGCACGTCGAGACGATCAAGCGGGTGTCGCTGGCGGGGCTGGAGCGGGGACCGGAGATCGGCATCGAGGGCGCGCCCGACGCCGTGCCGGACCGCGCCGCCCTCGTCACCGGGCCGTGGCTGCTGTGCCTGGCGAAGTCCGGTGGCGGCATGGGACTGGACCTGGTGCCCGGCGCGCAGGCCGCGGACGCGGGTGACGACAGCCATCTGTGGGTCGCTTCCGAGGGCCGGCAGTACCTGGTGTGGGGCGACCGCAAGCACCGACTCGTCGACGACACCGTCCCGGTCGCGCTGGGCCTCGGTGCCGGACCGCCGGTCGCGGTGCCGCCCGCGTGGCTGGGCGCCCTGCCGGACGGCCCGGTGATCGGCGCCGCCGAGGTGGCGGACGACGGGAAGGGCGGGCCGTCGATCGCCGGCGCGCCGCGCCGGATCGGCGACCTGTTCGAGCAGGCCACCGCGGGCGGCGGCACCCAGCACTTCCTGCTGCGCGAGGACGGCCTCGCGCCGCTGTCGCGGATCGAGTCGGTGCTGGTGCAGGCCAAGCTGCGGCGCGGCGTCTCACCGCTGGACACCGCCGCGCTCGTCGCCGCCCCCCGCTCGACCGACACCTCCCTGGTCTCCCGCCTGCCCGCCCTGGACCGCACCACCTCGCTGGTGGACGGCGACGGGCCCGAGCGCGCGGTGTGCCTGCGCCAGCGGTCGGAGGGGACGCGGGTGGTGAGCGAACTGGTGACCGCGGACCCGGGGCACAGCCCGGCGCAGGCCACCGCGACCACCGCCGCCGTGCGGCTCAAGCCCTCCTCGGGGGTGCTGGCCGCCGCCGTGCCCGTGGCGGACGGGCGCAAGCCGGACCGCTTCCTGATCACCGATCGGGGTGTCAAGTACTCGTTGCCCGACGACGGCTCGGTGGCCGCGCTGGGGTTCGGCGGCATCGCGCCGACGCCCGTGGCCGCCGACGTGCTCGCCGCGGTGCCCAGTGGGCCCGCGCTCGCGCGCAGCGCCCTCGGCGTGGTGGAGAAGAGAGGCAGTTGACATGAGCCCGATGACCGAACGGCGCGGCGGTGTGGAGATGACCAGCCGCATGATCGGCAACGCCCTGGTCGTCCACCCCCGGGACCAGTTGACCCCCGAGGCGCGCAACCTGGCCCTCGTCGTCGCCGTGGACCCCCACCACGACCTCGTCGTGGTCGACCTGCCCACGGGCAGCCCCTTCTCCGCCTGGGAATCCGTGGCGGACCTGATGCCCCGACCCCGCCGCGGGGTGCGCATCGTCATCGGCGGCCGGTCCCGCGAGACCACCGCGCTGGCCGGCCAGTGGCTGGCCGAGCGCCTCAACCGACCGGTGATCGCCCCCGACGGTGCGATCCTGCCCGGGGTGGGCGGCTCGCTGTTCGTGGACGCCGGGCGGCACAGCGGGTGGATCAGGTTCCAGCCGGGCAAGCCGCCGCGCTGGGAGTCCAAGCGCTTCCCGAAGCCGACCTGGGAGTCCGAGGCGCTGTCCGACCCCGTCGCCACCAGCGCCACCGGCATCGCCGAACCGCTCGGCGGCGGGGTGTGGATCAGGCCCGCGTGCGACGACGGGCAGCTGCGGGTGCACCGCGCCCGGTTGCAGGAGAACCTGCCGTGCCAGCCCGACGTGCTCACGCTGGTCCTCGGCTGCCCCGACGCGCCGTCGATCTCGTTCGACGACGTGGCCCGCTTCTGGGCCGGCCTCCCGGCCCAGCTGAAGGGCCGGACGCGACTGCTGCGCTACGGGCAGCTGTCCGATTCGGACGGCGGCTCCTCCGCGCAGGCGCTGACGAACTTCATCGGCGAGGAACTGGTCTGGTACACCGGACTGCCGGTGGGGGCGGTGGTCGATCCCGACGTCTACACCATTCGCGCGGGCGGCGCGCCGGGCTGGCGCAGCGCCGTGCGGGAACTGGCCTACACCCCCCAACCCGCCGGGATCACCCCGCCACCGAGGCTGGTCAGCCACCGGCCGCCCGTGCACGGTGTGTCCGAGGTCGGCCCGGCCGTGTACTGGTACGCGCCCGACGCGGTGGTGGAGGTGGTGCCCGCCGGGATGTGGGTCCGCCCGCCCGAGGAACCCGAGCACGCCGACTCGGTGCGGTCGACGCCGGTCGACCCCGAACGGCACCTGATGCTGTTCGACGCCCCGGACGAGGCGACCGGGGCCCGGATGAAGGTCCTGGCCGACGACCTGGTCGCCCGCCTCGACCCGACGACGCGCTGGATGAGCGACGTGGTGCCCGCCGCCGCGCGCGCCCGGGTGCGGCCCGACGTCCGTCCCACGGGCCGCGCGATGGCGGGGATCGACGGGGAACCGGACCGCGAGGCCGTCTCCGTGCCGTCCGTCCCCGCGCCGTCCGACGGCACGTCGCCCGACGGCGCGCGTCCCGGCGCGCCGGTGGTCGAGGCGGCCACCGAACTCGTGGCCAGACCGGTGCCCACGCCGGTCGTGGACCTGGCTCGGGCGGGCGACGCGCTGGACGCCGAGACGCGGCGGCAGCCGGACACCGGCCGCCGGCCGGCAGCGGACCGCTCCGCGCCCGTCGACGCGCCCGTGCTCCCCCCGTCGCTGCGCACCGAGTCGAGTTTCCCCACCGCCCCGCCGGCCGCGACCGCCCCGACCCCGCCCACCGGCCCGCCGCCCACCACACCGCCGCCACCCACCGCGCCACCCGAGGAGCCCGGGGCGCTGCCCGCGCCGACCGCACGCCCGGCTGCGGCGAGCGCCGCGCCGCCGGTCACCGCCGCGCCGGTCACCGCGCCACCCGCCGCCGTTCCCCCCGCCGCCGCTCCGCCGCCCGGGAGGAGCGCCCCGGCCGTGCCGCCGGTCGGCGCCGCACCTGTCGGCGCACCCCCCCTGAGCGGTGGGGTCGACGTACCGCCCCCCGACGCGTCGACCCCACCTCCCCCGGAACAGGTCCCCGCCGAAGCGACCGGACCGACCGGGGACACCCGGCCCGGTCCGGCCACCCGGGTGCAGCCCGTGCCCGCCGCGGCGGCGGCTGCCGTGATGCCCAAGCGCGGCCTGGACGACGAGCGCACCTGGTTGCGCAAGACCCTCAACCAGCAGTTCTCGTCGGTGGCGAACTCGGTGGCCCGCGTGCTGTCCGAGCACCCCAGCTTCCAGGGGTCCACCGGGCGCTCGTCCGACCTGCTGACCGACGCCGTGGCCGTCCGCCTCTACCTGTCCCCCGAGGGGGACGGGGTGGACGACGCCCTGCGCACCGCCGTCGTCGGCCCGCACGTGCCGTTCGCGCGCTGCGCGGTCTCCGGGCTGAGCCGCCTGCCCTCGCACCGGGGCATCGCCGTGTTCACCACTTCGATGACCGAGCAGGACTGGGAGCTCTACCGGGGCCGCAAGCTCGTCACCGAGTGGGGGTTCCTCAACGCCCTCAGCGCGCCCTGCGCACGCCAGGAAGGCGACGTGGACGTGCTGGTGTGGTCGATGACCGGTCGGCGCACCCGGTTGCTGGAACCCGAGGTCGGCGGCATGACCGACCGGGTGCTGTTCGTCCCCGGCACCAGCTTCAAGGTGCTCGGCCTGACCGAACCCGCCGAGGGCGCTCGCGGCCGGGTCCTGCTGCGCGAACTGGCGGCGGGCGAGATCGACGCCACCGGCCGGGTGGACCGCAACCGCGTGTCGCTGGACGAGCTGGCGAAGGTCGCGCTGCGCGGCAGCGCCGACAAGTGGGCCTCGGCCCCGCGCGACCCGCGCACCCCCGCGTACGCGGTGCCCAGGTTCCACACGTTGCCGGGTCTGGTCCGCCGCGCCCGAGCGGAGAGGTCGCAGGCATGAACCGACAGTTGCTCGTGGTGGCGCAGAACCGGTCGGACGCGTACCCGACGATCGGCGCGGCGCTCACCGACGCCCGCGACGGCGCGATGATCAGCGTGCTGCCCGGCCGCTACGACGAGAACCTGGTGCTCACCAGGATGGTGACGCTCAGCGCCGAGGAGGGACCGGGCACCGTCGAGGTGCGCGCGGCCACCGGCAGCGTCGTCGTGGTCGACGCGGAGGCCGTGCGGCTGACCGGCCTGGTGCTGACCGGCGCCGCCGACGACGTGGCGGCGCTCGACGCCCGGCGCGGCGAGGTCGCGCTGGACGGCTGCCGCGTGTCCAGCGCGTCGTGGGCCGCCGTGCTGGCCAGGGGACGCGGCCGGGTCTCGCTGCGCGGGTGCGCGCTCACCGCGACCGGCGGCGCGGGCCTGGTGGTCACCTCGCCCGCGCAGAGCAGCGTCGAGGACACCGAGATCGCCGACGCCGCGTCGTCGGGCGTGGTGGTCGCCGAGGACGGCGTGCTGGTGCTGCGCCGCGTCCGGGTGCTGCGCGCGGGCGGCAACGGCATCTGCGTCAACGGGCGCGCCCGCGCCGTGGTCGAGGACTGCGAGGTCGTCGACACCGGCAAGCCCGCCGTCGTGGTGGAGGGCGAGGCCGCCGCCGACATCCGCGACCTGGAGGTCAGCGGCAGCGGCAGCCTCGACCTGTACCTGACCAGCACGGGCGAGGTGACCGTGGCAGAGTCCCGGTTCACCGGCGCGGGCGTGCAGTCCGCGCACCTCGCGGGCGCGACCACGCCCCTGCTGCGCGCCTGCCGGTTCGTCGGGGCGGGCCGCAACGCCGTCCAGGTGACCGGGTCCGCCGCGCCGCGCTTCGAGGACTGCCGCGTCGACGACAGCCCGATCGGCGTCGTCGTGGACGGCGAGGCCACGCCCCGGTTCACCAAGCTGTGGGTCGGCGGCTCCACGCACGGCGCGGTGCTGGTGCGCGCCGACGCCCGGGTCGAGCTCCGGGGGCTGCACGCCGAGCCGGCGTCCGGCCCGACCGTCGCCCTGTCCGGTCGGTCGACCCTGCTGCTCGCCGACGCCGAGGTGTCGGCGGGCGACGGGATCGGGCTCGACCTGTCCGGCGAGGTGAGCGCCGAGGTCGGTGACCTCAGGGTCGCGGGCCGCGCCGAGCACCTCGTCTCGCTCTCCGGCGGCGCCCGCGCCACCGTGGCCTCCGCGCTGCTGCGGGGCGGCGGCCTGCGCGTCGGGGAGAACAGCATGGCCACCGTCCGCGACGGCGAGGTCGTCGCCGCCGCCGCGGACGGTTTCGAAGTCGCCGGCGGGGCGTTGAACGCCACCAGGTGCCGCGTCCGCGACGCCCGCCGGCACGGCGTCCACGTGCACAGCGGCGGGCGTGCCGACGTCCAGGACAGCGAGATCACCGGCAGCGCCGGCGACGGTGTGCTGCTGGACACCGAGGAGGACGCCTCCGTGGTCGGCTGCACGGTCACCGGCAGCGGCGGCACACCCGTGCACCGGCGCGTCGAGCACGACCGGCTCACCGTCACCGGCCTGGTCACCGACGAGCGCCAGGTCGCCGTCGGGGTCGGACCCGCGCCCGCGGACCGGCCCGGAGCCGACCGGCTGCCCGGCACCCGACCGACCGGCGGTGCGAACGGGAACCCGGACGGCGCGGTCGCCCTGGACGGGCCGCTGGCCGACCTGGACTCGCTGATCGGCCTGCACGGCGTCAAGCAGGAGGTCATCGGCCTGATCAACCTCATCCGGATGAGCCAGCGCCGCAAGGAGCTGGGCCTGCCCATGCCGCCCATGAGCAGGCACCTGGTGTTCGCGGGCCCTCCCGGCACCGGCAAGACCACCGTCGCCCGGCTCTACGGCTCGGTGCTGGCGGAGCTGGGCATCCTCTCGCGCGGGCACATGGTCGAGGTCGCGCGGGCCGACCTGGTCGCCCAGTACATCGGCGCCACCGCGATCAAGACCGCCGAGGTCGTGACCAAGGCGATGGGCGGGGTGCTGTTCATCGACGAGGCGTACACCCTGTCGAGCCAGTCCGGTGGCAGCGGCCCCGACTTCGGTCAGGAGGCCATCGACACGCTGATGAAGATGATGGAGGACCACCGCGACGAGATCGTCGTCATCGTCGCGGGCTACTCCGAGCTGATGGAGAAGTTCCTCGCCTCCAACCCCGGCCTGGCCTCCCGCTTCACCCGCACCATCGAGTTCCCCAACTACAGCGTCGACGAACTCGTCACCATCACCGCCAACCTGTGCCGCAAGCACTACTACGAACTGTCCGACGACGCGGTGGCGGCACTGGCCGACTACTTCGACCGGGTGCCCAAGAACGACACCTTCGGCAACGGCCGCGTGGCGCGCAAGCTGTTCGAGGCCATGGTCAACAACCAGGCGTCGCGCCTGGCGAACGAGCCTCCGGCCAAGGACTCCGACTTCAACCGGCTCAGCGCGGCGGACCTGGCCCCGGAGATCGCCGCCCTCGGTGCGGCGGCTCCGTCGGCCGGCGGTCCCGACGCGGGCACGGACCCGGCCGCCGCGCTGGCCGCGAGCCGCGCCTGGCGGCGGCTGAGCGCCCTGCACGGCCTGGCCGACGTGCGCGAGGCCCTGGGGCGCACCGCGTTGCGGCTGTGCGGGCTCAAGCAGCGGCGCAGGCCCGTGGCACGGCAGGCGAGCGCGGTGCTGGCCGGCCCGCGCGGCACCGGCCGCAGCGAGGTGGCCCGGCTCTACGCGCAGGCCCTGGCCGAACTCGGCCTGGTCGACGCGGGCCACGTCGTGCGGGTCCGCGTCGGCGTGGACCTGTGCCCCCGGTGGCCGGGCCAGGCCGTCAGCCTGGTGGGCCGCGCGTTCGAGGACGCCGCGGGCGGGGTGCTGGTGCTCGACGCCGACGCCGGGTGGCTCACCGACTCGGTGGAACGCCGGGTGGAGACCGCCGAGGCACTGGTCGAGGCGGTCCGCCGGGACGCCGACGGCGTGGTCGTGCTGCTGCTGGGCGAACGGGCCGCGGTGCGCGACCTCCTCGGGCTCGACCACCTGCTGGCCGAGTGCTTCGCCGAGGCGTGGGAGTTCACCGAGCACGACGTGGACGACCTCGTGCGGATGGCGGTGCGGCACCTGGCGAGGCGCGGCCACGACGTGCCGGACGACGCCATCACCGCGCTGCGGGCCCGCGTCGAGGGTTCCGCCGACCGCACCGCGCACGGCGCGCACCAACTCGCCGACCGCCTGGCCGCCACCGCCGCGTCCCGCACCCTCACCTCGGCGGACCTGCGCTCACCGGCGTCGGGCGGGCTGGCCGCCGTGGGCTGATCGGGCAGACCCGGTTTCGCCAACAGGTCGCCCGCCCCCGCGGGCGTTGTCCACGCGCCCGCCCGCACCGCACCGTTGATCGAGGAGGTCGTCATGCCCAGTTCGCACACCGAGCAGTTGGACCAGTTGCTGACCCAGTTCCAGGAGCAGCAGCGCGCCATGGTGGAGATCCAGCGGCGGTTGCGGGAGATCCGCGTCACCGCGACCGCGCCGCGCAAGGTGGTGTCGGTGACCGTCGGGCACGGCGGTCACGTCACGGACGTCAAGTTCCCCACCGCCGCCTACAAGAAGATGCCTCCCGCCGAGCTGGCCGGTGTCCTGGTCGACACCATCGCCGACGCGCAGCGCAAGGCCGCCGACGAAGCCGCGGCCCTGATGGCGCCGCAGATGCCGCCCGGCCTGGACGCCAAGGCGATGTTCTCCGGTGAACTCGACGTCGAGGCGTTCACGCCACCCGAGTCGGGCTTGCCGGAACCGCTGCGCGCCGTGCTCCGGACCGAGGGCTGAGGAGAAGACGATGGCCGCCGACAGATCGGGCACCACCACCGGCGGGGACCTTCCCGACGTCACGACACCCCCCGTGTCCCTCCCCGACACGACGCCGGTGCCGCGCGGTACCGGCGAACCGCTCACCGTCGACACGGACGCGCTGCGGGCCGCAGCGGAGCGCTACAACGCCCAGGCGGGCGTGTTCCACGCCGTGGCCGAATCCTTCGGCTTCTTGCGCGACAAGCCGCCGATCAAGCGCACCATGGAAGAGGCGATGGGGGACGAGACGGCCGAGAAGTTCCTGCCGCCGTACCTGCGGACGGCGGGCCTGTTCCTGGACGGGTTGTGGAACATCGGCAAGGCCTTGGACGCCATCGGGGAGGGCATCGTCCTCCTGGCCCAGGGGCACGAGAAGACCGAGGACAACAACATCCAGATCGCCAGGGACGCCCTGGTGTCCCCCGCCAGTACCGGCACCACGGTCCCCGACGTGCGGCAGGGGGCCGTGGTGCCGGGGACCACCGGCGAACCGGCCCCGCCGCTACCGACGACCGGGCCGCAGCGGAAGGGCGTGGTCCACGGTCGAGGGGGTGCCGACCAGCGCGACCGGAGCGACATCGGCATCCCGACGGTGCCCCAAGAGCTGGTCAACGCACGCGGCGAGAAGATCGGCGTGCTGGCGCCGCTGGGTGCGGACGTGCCCGGCGTCGGTGAGCGACTCGTCCTCACCGACGCGGACGGACAGCCCAAGGGCTTCTTCCAGGGCTACGGCGAGCACACCCTGGACGAGGCGGTGCAGGGCGAGCTGCGGGCCGGCGTCCTGGCGCCGTTCGCGCCGTCCATGGAAGAACCACCTGTGGAGCCGGTGTTCTACCCGGCGGTGGAGGGGATTCCCGCGACGCCTCCGGAGCACGGGCTCTGGGAACCGGCCACGCAGTCGGACGTGTTCGCGGCGACGGAGGGGATGCCCGCGTCACGAACCGGTGACAGCCATTCCTAGAGCGGTTCCCGACCGGTCACGAGTCCGGTCGAGAGGACGTCCGGTCCGCGGCTTGCCCCCGGACCGGACGTGATCCGCGCGACCCGGCGCTCACCGCAGCATCCTCTCCGGTGCGCGGACAGCTGATCCGGGCCGAGCCACCGGACGACCCGACCACCGACCCCACCACCAGCGCCTGACGGGACTTCTGCGATGCCGGTTCACCTCGACCCGTCGAACGGCGGAAACGTCTTCACCATCCTGCTGGCGGGGCAGAAGATCCCGGAGATCGACTCGGCGGCGGCCTACACGTACGCCGCGGAGTGGACGAGGGCGTCTTCCCAGCTGGCCGGCCTGGACGCGGCGATCGACAACTTGGCGAAGTTCGTCGAGGCGGGCGTGGGCGGTGCGACGGGGCGTGCTTTCCGCGATCACGTGAAGGACCTGGGAGGCGCTGTCCCGAAGCTGGCGGGGGCGGCCGAGAGCCAGGCTCGAAGCCTGCACCAGTTGGCGTTGCAGGTGGAGCACGCCGAGTACTCGATCGTGATCGAGTTGGCCTTCTTCTCCCAGGCCCTGGTGTGGGCTCTGGCGAGTCCGTTCACGTCGCCGCTGGTGCCGCAGATCGTGGCGTACGGCCGGTTGGCGGTGGGACGGGTCCTGGAGCGGCTGCACTGGTCGGCGCGGCTGCTGGCGGAGGCGGTGCAGGAGGGCGCCGAGGAGATGCTGCAGGACGCGATCGCGCAGATCGCGCAGTTCGCGGAGGGCAACCGCGTGAACTGGGACGGGCTCAACACGCTGCTGTCCGGCATCGGCGGTGCGCTGGCGGGCGGGTTGATCGGCGGTGCGCACCTGCTGGGGCGCAAGATCATGCCGGAATGGTCGGACACACCGGTGTTCGACGGCGTCGTGGAGGGCGTCGCGGAAGGCGTGGTCGGCGCCGGCATGGCCGCGGCTCTGGGACAGGGCATGGGGGACGTGCCGTACGGCATGCTGGGGGGTGCGTTCACGGGCACGGTCCAGGGCGCGGCGGATCGGCTGTACGACGGCGTCGACCTGGCCGGCATGGGGGAGTTCGACGACGCCGACCTGTCGGAGTTGGAGGAGATCGGCGACGTCCCGCCGGCGACGGGCACCGACGCCCCTGCCGAGCCCGGCGAGGAGTCCGGGCAGCAGGTGCCCGAGCAGGTCGACCCCGAGCCGGAGCCGGGACGACCCGCCCCCGACGAGCCCGTGTCCGGAGAGTCCGTCCCCGAAGAGCCGGGACCCGCGCAACCGCTCGTCGAGCAGCCGAAAGCCACGCCTCCCGCTGACGAGGACGTGTTGGCCCCGGTCGCTCCCGGGCTCGGTGACAAGGCCGGCCTCGACCGCTCCATCGGCCTCGGTGCGGGTGCCGGGAGCGTGGGTGGTGTGGTCGCCGCCGGGGGGATCGCGGGCGGCGTGGTCGCCGCGGCCGGTTCGGGTGCGGCAGGAGCCACCACTCCACCGCACGGGCAGCCGCGGGTACCCGTCCCGCCCGCAGGTGAGTCGTCCAACCCGGACGGCCCACCGGACCCCGGAGCCACCCCACTCGCGACGAGCGCGCAACCGCCATCGCACGGCGACCGGAACCCCGCGGACGCGCTGCCCTCGTCCGACCCGTTGACCCCGGTGGCCGAACCACGCGAACCCCTGGTGGGCGCGGTGGGCTCGACCGCCGAGCAGGATCTCCCGGACGTCGCGCAGGTGCTCCCGTCGCCGCCCACCGCGGAGGACCGTCCCGGAACCGGGACTCCGGCGGGTGACCAGCCTCGCCCCCTGGGGCTGGACGAGCGGCTGCCGTTGTACTCGGGTTCGGCCGACGCAGCCGGTCTGCCGACCCTGGATGTGACGTGGCCCTTCCCGCTCGAACAGGGGCCGGCCGACGGCACGGTGGCGACACCGTCGGGCGCGGGACGACAGGAAGTCACCCAGTCCCCGGTCACCCAGTCCCCGGTGGCCCAGCCGCCGATCCAGGCTCCCGTGGAACGCGAGCAGGGGAACCTGCTTCGGGACGTGGTCGCCCCGCACGCGGCACCGGTGGATGCGGACCGCCTCGTCCCGGGCACCGGGAACGACCCGGCGACGTCCGCGCCTCGGACGACGGACCTGTCCGCCGCGGAGGACAGTTCGTCCTCGGATGCGCAGGGGCGTTCGACCGGTGGGCTGTTCGAGGACGTGGTCGCGCGGGTCGGGACGAGCGTGGACGCCACGGTGACCGAAGACCCGGCACGCGGGGACGTGCGGGAGGTGACGGCCCCGTATCCGTCGCCTGCCGTCGTCGTGCAGGGTGCCCAGCAGCAGGCGCTGCCCCCGGAAGACCCCCGCAAGGGTGGGGCGCAGGGGACACCGGACGTGGCGCGGCCCGTCGGAACGGGGGTGCCCGATCACCTCGGCGGTCCGAACACCTCCTCCGCCGATCAGGACGCGCCGGACCGGCAGGCCGCTCAGGTCGTCGAGCCGCCCCGTGACGTGCCCGCACCGGAGGCGCCGGGTTCGGTCGAGGGCATCCCTTCCGCCGAGACCGTCGAGACGGAGCGGTTGTCCGCTGGTCTTCCCGCCCCCACCTCGCTGACGGTCGAGCAGCGGTTGGAGTCCTACAAGGCCGACCCGGCGAAGGACGAGCGCGACGGGCGGTTGGTGCACACCCCCGCGGGGTCCGTCTACGTCGACAACGAGCCGTCACCGTTCATCCGCGTCCGGGTCGACGCGGACACCACGGTCGGCCTGACCCCGTTGATGGCCCGCAAGTGGTTGGCGGACAACGGGGTGGAACTGGAAGAGGAGGGCAGCCTGGCCGAGATGCTCTTCCCGCTGCTCTACGACGCCGATGCGGGCGGTGGGAACCGCGCCTCCCGGGTGTTCGACATCGACGAGGCGGCGGCGTTCCACCGCGATCTGCGCGGGTTGATGTGGCAGGAGCACGCTCGGGACCAGCAGGACGTCGTGGACGCGGTCGGTGAGCTCGCCGACTGGGTGACCTCGACGTACCCGCCGTCGGACTTCACCTACGTGGGCCTCGGCCGCAGTCCGGCCGCGCTGCTGGCGGCGTTGCAGAACAAGGAACTCGACGCGGTCTCGATCCCGCTGTCGGACTTCCGACCGCCACCCGCGAACCCGAACTCGATCCTCAACGACGCCTACCGGGCGCACGGCGTCGACGTCGCCCCGCTGGACGACGTGCAGCGCGCCATGCTGGACGAGCACTTCGACGAGTTCCTCGGTGGCTTGCCGGACGACCGCGACGTCGTGCTGATCGACTACGCCCCGCGCGGCTTGTCCCTGCTGTCCGCGCAGCACTACCTCCAGCAGTACCTGGCGGTGCACAAGCCGAACGTCGCCGTGCACGCGCTCGCGCTGCACCAGGGCGTCGACTCCGCCGACCTCGGCAAGACGGTCGACGCCGCCGCCCACCCCGCGTCGTTCCTGGACAGCGTCACCGAGATGATCTGGTCGACCGACGGCGCCGCGGACCGCGCGCGGTGGCGCGACCGGTTCACCGCGTTCTCCTTGGCGGCCGACGGGCCGCTGGGCGACAAGGGCGTGCTGCTGGGGAAGTCCCTCCACCTGCAGGTATTCGACGCTCTCGCTGAATACGGTTCCTACAAGTTGCTCGACAAGGACCGGGCTGCGTTCGACCGGGACCGGCCGCGGCGTGAGCACGACGTCGAGCCGGGGGTCACGACGGCCTACCAGGTCCTGCGCGAAGTGGTCGCGGAGACCTCGCGCTCGGCCCCAGTGGTCGAGGAAGAGGGGTACCGGAGCGACGGCGGGCAGACGACCGCGGACCCGTACGACAGCACCGCCCACGACTCCGGTGCCACGGGCACCGGTGAGCACGGCGGTGCCCGTGGCACCTCCTCAGCCGGGCTGCCCGACCCCCGCCCCTGGGAGCGCGCGGTGGCGCCAGCCCGGACCCCCGCGACGCTGCGCGCGGAGGTCGAGGCGTCGCTGGACGTGCTGGCGAACGCCCCCGACCGGGTGCGGACCACCGCCCTGCGGCGGGCGCGCGGCATCGTCGCGTTCACCACCGCGGTCGACCCGACCTCCGCGCCGGACGCCCTGGCGGACCTCACCGCCGCAATCGCGATCGACCTGGTGCGCCACGCCGGGGTCAAGGGCTACTACCGGGGCGCGGTGGCCCTCGCCCACCGGATCGCCTGGGACCTCGGCATCGCCACGTCACCCTCCCCGCTGTCCTGGTTTGACGGGGGTGTGCCGAACCGCGCCCCCGAGCGGGCCTACGACATCGCGCCCGGTACCACCGGGATCACCGCCGACCAGCGGGACGACCTGCTGCTGCTGGCGAAGGACGTCGCGGAGGCGGCGCTCACCCGGGACGCGCTGGGCTACCTGCCACCGGTGGTGGCGGTGTCCGGCGCGCGGGCCGAGCAGGTCGCGGAAGTGCTGCGGGACGTCCCGCTCGTGACCGCCGAGGTCCGCGACGGTGGTCGCACCGACGGCACGGACGTGTTCGTGGACTGGGACCTCAGGCGTACCACCCCGGCGGTCCTCCAGGACATCCCCCCGGCACCGGGTGTCGAGGGGATCGCCTCCGCAGGGGAGGACGAGGAGGTCGGCCTCACCGCGCAGCCGGAGCGTTCGATCCTGGACGACCTGGACTGGAGGCACCGGACCGACGCCAGTGCGGACTGGTTCGCACCGGCGGACCCCGTCTCCCCGGAGCGCATCGAGGCGGCGCGGCCGGAGGCGGTCACCGCCACGGTGCGAGGTCGTGACCACGGTGTGGTCGTGACCAGCGAGATCACCCCGGAGCGGGTCGGTCTGGGGCTCGTCCTCCGGACCATCGCGTACGACACCCGTGAGTTCACCGTCGACGGGGTGGCGGTGCGCGAGTTCACGGTGCGGTTGTTCCTGGACCCGCGCGACCCGGGGGACGGCACCGCGTCCAACGCCACGGCCGCCGAGCTGGCGGAGTTGCGGCAGCGCGCCCGCGAGGGCGTCGAGGGCGTGTTCAACCACGGGTACCGGCTCCCGGACGGGGCGCAGTTCCACGTCCGGGTCGAGTTCACCGACCGGCTCGAAGGTTCGCACGGCCACATCCGGATCACCCCTGCGGGTGCGGAGGCCACCCAGCACACGTGGCCCGTCACGATCACGCCCGAGATGGCCGCCCACGAGTTCGGCCACTTCCTGGATTTGAGGGACGAGTACCTCCACACCGGTGAGCGCAAGCCCGTCTTCAACAGCTTCCCGGGCCGAGGGCTGGTCGTGGAGGACGGCGGCATCATGTCGCCGGACCCACGCCTCGGAGCCGCGTCGCTCAGGCCGCGTCACCTGGTGGCGGTCGAGAGGACCAGAAGGGCGTCGGAGAGCCCCGCACCGACCTCCGAGGCGGCCCTTCGACTGCTGGCGGAGCACGATCCGAGCTGGGTGTTCGACGAGTCCGCGGTCTCTCCCTCCACCTCCTCCGTCGACATCGCCGCCCACCCACCGACCGGCCAGGTCGGCGACCGGGCGACACGACAGCAGGACACGTCCGTCGCCGGCACGCGCGCGAGCGCACCGAGGTGGACGCCGGAGACCGTACGGGAGCGCGGCGCCGACGCGCGAGAGCGGGTGTTCGACACCACCCAGCAGACGCAGGAAGTCCTGTACCTGCGCGCCCGCGGGCTCGTCGTGGGGGCCGACGCGGAGAACGCGACCGGAGGCCTGCGCGCCGACCTGATCGACATCGCCGCCGACGAGTTGAACGCGGGCACCGACCTCGCCGCGATCTCGTCACTGGTGCACGCGGCCCTGAACGACCTGCGAGGCGGCGCGGCGCCGTCCGACGTGCGGCCGTGGACCGAGCGGGAGGTGCGCGCGAGGGCCGACGACGCCCGGCGCGGCGTGAACGGCCTCGGTGCCCGGACCCGGGCGGCCACACTGCGGCGAGCACGCGCGACCGTCGGGTTCCGACGTTCCTACACCGATCTCGCACCGGAGGTGGCCGAGGACGTCACCGAGGTGGTCGCGCGGGAGGTGGCCGGGAACGCGGTCCGCCGGGCGAAGCACGTCCTGGTGAGCGGGCTGAGGAGCATCGAGGCCACCCCGGAGGTGGCGGAACGCCTGGTGGCCGCCGTCGCGAGCGAGCTGGTCGAGCGGATGACCCTTGCCAGGCCCCGTCGTGGCCTGCCACTGGCTCTCGTGCACGAGGTGGCGTTTCCCCTCGGCGACCGCGTCAGGACACCACCGTGGACGACGGAGGGGCTGGCGGCCGCCGTCGCCACGACCAGGGACGTCCTGGGCAACGTGGACATCGCGACGCGGAAGGCCGCGACGCGGAAGGCGAAGGACTTCCTGGCGTCCGAGACCGGCTACCGGGGCGTACCCAAGGCGACACTGGAGGACCTGACCGCGGTGGTCGCGGCCGAACTGGTCGAAGCCGCCTTCGCGACGGCGGAGAAAGTCCTGACGTCCGGACCGGACGAGGCAGGTCTGCCGCGCGACCTCTCGGCCCCCCTGACCGACGTGGTCGCTGCGGAGCTGGTGGTGGCGGCCCCCGATCGGGAAGCGGAGTTCCTGGCGCACCGCATGGCACTCGACCTGAGTGCCGGTGCCGGGGTGGCGTCTAGGGTGTCGCGGGCGTTGGCGGACAGCGCCCCGGCGGCACTGGACGCGTTGGGCGTGCACTTCGCGGAAATGAAGAAGGGCTACGACTTCTTCAAGTGGAGAAAGGTGCGGAAGGAGCTCGAGTGGAGGCGTTACAGCACGTGGTCGGCCGATGCCTTCGCGGATCTGCGCGCCCTGTACGCGAACCTCGACGAGTCCGTGCTGAAGGACTTCAAAGCGGTCGTCGCGGCGGATGTGCTCGCCATGGAGGCGAAGCGGCGTGAGAAGCACGACATGTGGGTCTACCAGTCGACGGGATACGGCCGGGACCCACGTGGCTCGATCGGGCGCGCCAGGGACGCCGTGGGGATTTCGAAACCCTGGGAGTTCACCGCACCCTCGACGGTGATGGACCTGGGACTCGGCGTCGAGATGCGACCGTGGACCCCGGAGGCGCTCAGCGCCGCCGCCGCCGCCGCGTCCCACTTCGTGAAAACCGTCAAGGACGAGATCGGCATCAGGGATTACAAGGACGCGCAGGGGGTTTGGCAGAAGGACTACTACGGGTTCCGGGAGAAGTTCCTCGGCTGGACCCTCGTCGGTGTGAACTCGCTGGCGAAGAGCACCGTCGAGTCCGTGGTGGAAGGCGTCGAGCTTCCCGAGGACCAGGTGCGGGCCCTGGTCGAGATCACCCGGGCCGAGATGACGATGCAGCGGGCGGTCGGCGCGGGGAACCGGGAAGTGGGCTTCCTGCTCCGCCGGATCATGACCGACCTCGGTCACACCGGTCCGCCGTCGCCACCGCCACCGGTCGTGCCCTCGAGGCCGTCCGGGCCCCGGTTCGAACTGGAGGCGTGGTACCACCCGTCCCACGAACGGGGACTGGAGCACCTGGAGAAGTCGATCGACCGCATCCTGCGCGCGCAGGACAGGCGACGGGAGCTGGGCTACCCCCCTGCCGGGGTGTTGGTTTCGGGAAGGGATTCCCACACCGCTCGCGACCTCTTCCTCGACCGGGGGTTCACCGGAGTCCGGGTGGCCGACCACGTCCGCGACCATGGCAACCCCGGTGCTCACGTGTACGTGGACTGGACCGCGAGGGAGTCCGAGCCCCCCGCGTACACCGTCGCGAGCCAGGACGAACCCCGTCACGGGATGGTGCCCAGGCGTTCCGTGCTGGACGACCCGTCGTGGCGGCACAGCGAGGCGGACACCGCGGAGTGGTTCGATCCCCGGGTCCCCGTGCGCTCCGACGACATCCTCGAAGCGCGGAGGTTCGCACCCGTCGTCGGCACGGTGCGCGGCAGGCACTACCAGGTGCTCGACACCAGCAAGGTCCACCACGCCCGCATCGCCCTCTGGGGCGTGGAGCAGTTGATCACCTACGACGTGCGCAGCTTCGTGGTCCTCGGTGTCCGGGTGCGGGATTACACCATCAAGCTGCCCGTCGTGGAGTACAACATCCACAGCCGCTACCAGAAGACCATCCTCCGCGGGGTCGAAGCGGTCTACAACCGCGGGTACAGACTGCCCAGTGGAGAGCAGTTCCACGTCACCGTCGAGTTCGTCCGCCCAGGGTGGAGGTCCGATGCGGGCGAGGCACACGCGGCTCTCGTCATCGGGGGAACGACCTCCCACGCCCTCGATCTCACCAGGGCCACCCAGGACCGCTGGCCGGGTGACTTCGACGAGTACACGGCGGCGCACGAGATCGGCCACTTCCTCGGCCTCGACGACGAGTACGTCGACAAGGCCCACCCCCGACCGCTGCTCCACGGATTCTCGGGTCACTGGTTCTCCGGGCGCCCCCACGAGCTGGACGACGCCCGTGCCGTCTTCATGCGCCGACCGGGTCGCGGACAGGTGGTCGGGAACGGCGGCATCATGGGCTCGATGATGGGCGGCCGAACGGCCAGGAGGATGCACTTCCACGGGCGTCACGACCTCAAGCCCCGCCACCTGTGGCTGTTGCAGCACCGCGAGAACGCGATGAGCAACCTGCGCCCGAAACCCCTCCACGACGGCCCCCTGGAACCCGGCGACGACTTCGTCCGCCCGAACGAGCCTGGGGACGACGTCGAGCCGCCGGCCTACGCGGCGGAGCCGGCCTGGCGGTCGCTGGAGGACGTGCTGTCCGACGAGTCCGCGCGGTGGACGCACGAGGAGGTGCGGCGGCAGGCGGAAATCGCGCGGGAGTGGGTGTTCGACAACTCGCTGTTCGCGCAGCGGGTCGTGTACCTGAGGGCCCCGTGGGTGGTGGAGGCCGCCGGTGGCTCGCCTGACGCGGCGGGTGCGGGGGTGTGGCCGGACCTGGTGGACCTGGCCGCGGCGGCGCTGATGGGGTACGGGGACCTCGCCGCGGCGGTGTCGTCGCTGCGGCGGGTCGTGGGGACCCTGCCCGCCGACGCGCCGCCGGACACCGGTGCGGCGTGGGAGGTGCGGGCGGACACCCTGGGCCACCACGTGGAGGTGGCCCGGGAGGTGGCCCGCGTGTCGGACGTGCGGTGGCGCGTCCGGGACTCGGTGGTGCGGCGGGCGCGGGCCGCGGTCGGGTTCCGGACCTCCTACAGCCCTCTGGGGCGCGCGCTCTCGGAGCAGGTGGTCGAGGTGGTCGCGCACAGGTTGCTGAGCGAGGCGTCCGAGCGGGCGCGGCGCATCGTCGCCTCCGGCGACTCCCGGGAGCACGTGTCCCCTCGAACGGCGGCCGACCTGGTCCACGCCGTCGCACCGGTGCTGCTCGGCACGATCGTCCTCAACCACCCCGGTGAGGGCGTGGAACCCGCGCCACCCTCCGGCGAGGACTCGGGGTTCCTCGTCCACACGCTCTCCTTCAAGGTCGAATTCGGGACCCCGGTGCCGGCGACCGAGGTCGCAGCCGTCCTGGAGGTGGTGGGCGAGAAGACGTCGGCGACCGCGCTACGGCGCGCGCGGGCGTTCCTCGCGTCGGCCCCCCACGCGGTGTCGGAGGACGTCGTGCGGGCGGTGGCGGCGGAGTTGGTGGAGGAGGCGTTCCACCGCGCGTGGTTCGTCGTCGAGTCCGGCGTTCCGGAACAGGGGCTGCCGGCGGACGTGGCCGAGCGCTTGAGGAAGGTCGTCACCGCCCGGTTGATCACCGGGGTCGCGGCCCAGGAGGTGAACCGCGACCTGGAGGTCGAGGTACACCGGTTGGTCCTTCAACTGGGCGACTGGAGGACGTTGCCCGACCCCGGCGACTCCGAGCACGACTCGGCGCGGGCGGTGCTGGCGGACTTCGACACCGAGCAGGGCCGGGACGTGTCCACCGACACGCGAGCGCTGTCGATCGAAATCGTCGGCTTCCGCGCGGTCCGTTTCGACTCCCCCCCGCCCCTGTCGGTGTTCAGGCTCTTCCAAGCCGAGCTGTTGAAACGCCGGTACGGCTCGTCTGGACTGCCCTCGGTGGGCAGGGCGGCCGAACCCTTCAGCCACGAGGTGCTCGATCGGGGCGTCGGTGTCGGAACACCGCCGTGGACCCCCGAAGACCTGCGCAGGGCCGAGGCTGCCGCACAGCGGCTGTGGGAGGCCGTGGAACAGACCCTGGTGCCGGCGGCTTTCCAACAGGCTTTCAGCACCGTCCTGTCCGTGATCGGTGACAACAGGACGTCGTCGGTGGTGCCGCCGGCCGCCGCGGACGACGTGTTGCGGTCCTACGTCTACATCGTGGCGACCGAGAACATCATCCAGCGCCTGATGGGCGGGCGGACCGGCGGCCCGGAGCAGTTGGCCTACCGCATCGGGCTCGACCTGGGACTCGTCGGACCCGTGAGCCCCCGCCTCCTGGAGGCCCCGTGGGGCGAAGCCCCCGAGAACCTCCTCGCCGAGACCACCTACCAGGCTGTGAACGACGTCTTCAGGCCGATCTCGTTGGACGACGAAACGCGATTGGTGGAATTCGCCCAAGGGATGACCCGTGCGCAGGAGACCCGTTCGCGGCTGGGTTACGCGCCGGCTCGTGTGCGGCTCAGAGGGCCCGCCGCGTACCAGGTGGCGGACATCCTGCACCGGCACTACGCGTTCGCCGTCGAGGTGGTGGACGACGAAGGGCTGGAGGGGTTCGTCGATCTGCTGGTGGACTGGACCCTCCGGCCGTTGCCGATGAGTTACGCGCTCGCCACCCTGCCTGCCGCGGAGCAGGTGCCGCCCCCGGAGCGGGAGCCCGCGGAGCGGTTGGCCGCCAGGGCGGCGCGATCGGCGATCCTGGGGAATTCGTCGTGGCGGTACAGCGCTGCCGACAGTGCGGAGTGGTTCGAGCCGCGTGAGCCGGTGCCGCCGACGCGCGTGCGGGAGGTCGCCGGTTCCGCCCCGCTGCTGGGTACGGTGCGGGGCGAGCGCTTCCGGGCGCTTCGCGCCGGCTCGACCACCGACCACCGCCTCGGACCGGAGGGGCAGCGCACCCCCGTCGCCTACGACTTGCGGGAGTTCGAGGTCGACGGCGTCCGGGTCCGGGACTTCGTCGTCACGCTGCGCGTCCGGACGCCGGGGGTGTCACCGGACGACGTCCTGGCCACGGTGGACGAGGTGTTCAACCGCGGTTACCGGCTGCCGGGCGGTGAGCAGTTCCACGTCACCGTGGAGTTCACCGACCGGTCGTGGGACGAGCACGCCCTCACCGTCGAGGCCACGCCGGCCGACACCCCGCGCGAGGTCGTGCGCCGGATCAGCACCCACCTGGGTGTGCCCGACGAATCCCGGGACCCGGCCGGGTACCTGCTCTCGTCGCATGGCGCCCAGACCACGCGGCCGACGGCCGAGTGGCGGGTCGAGCCGCGTCACCTGTGGACGATCGACGACCTCACCGAGCAGTTGCTCCAACCCCGACCGCTGTTCGACCGACCGCCCACCGCCGTGCCGGGCTCCGCACCCACCCCGCCGGGTCCGACCGGTGGGTTCCACTTCCTGCTCGCGCCCGACGACGGGGAGTGGTTGTCGCTCGACGCGGGAGTGGGAGCTGACAACCCGGACTTGGACGCCGGATCGGTGCAGGACGACGTCGAGGCTCCGGCCTTCGCGGAGCACGTCCCGTTGGCGCTGGACAGGTTGCGGCGGGATACCGGTTCTCTGCGGGAGCAGGTTTTCCGCTTGTCGCTGCCCTTGCAGGAGCTTCTCTACCTGCGGGCTCCCCGAGTGGTCGAGGAGGCCGGTGGTTCGGTTGACAGGTTCGGCCGGGAGGTGTGGTCGCACCTCGTGGACACCGCCGCCTGGCAACTGATCGCACTCGAAGACGGGGAAACCGCGACGGCGGCCGTCCGGCACATCGTGGACTTCCTGTTGCCCCACTCGGCGGTGCTCCGGAACGCCTCACGGACACCGTGGAGCGCGGACGAGCTGCACGCGCACCGGCTGACCGTGGAAACCGAGTTCAGCGGCTACCGGAAGTGGGGATCGGCGCACCGCAGGGGACGGGCCATCGTGGCGTTCCGCACCTCGTACAGCCCCGTCCCGCAAGCGGTGGCCGAGGACCTGGCCGTGGCCGCCGGAGCACTGATCTGGGCAATCACGCACGCCCGTGCGACCTCCCTCCTCCTGCACGGCGCCAACAGCACGAACCTGTCGCGGGACCCGGGGCGCATGATCGAGGCCATCGCGACGAGCCTGGTGAACCGCATGGCCTTCGCCGTCGGCGACGGCGACGCGCGGCTGCTGACGTACCGGCTGCCGGTGCTCCCGAGCGGCCCGGACGAGGTCGCGGCCACCCCGCCCGGTGTACCGGAGGGAGTCCGCGAGGCCGCCCTGCGCCGGGTGCGGGACGCCCTGGCGGCCGGAGAGCTGACCGCCGTGGGAGCGGGCTCGGTGTCGGACGGCGAGGTCGAGGCGCACGCCGCGGGTCTGGCGGGTGCCGCGTTCGCCCGCGCCTCGGCCGTGGTGGGATTCGGCCTGAACGGGCGGCGGAACGACCGGGAAGGTGCGGACCCGGGCGGTGCGGACCCGACCGAGGTCGCGGATCTCGTTCAGGACGTCCTCGACGTGCTGCTCACCGGGACCGAGGCACACCTCCCGATGGTGACCGACGGCAGCGGTGCGAACAGCTGGTACATGGCTGCCGAGGTGCTGGTGCACCAGACCGTGCTCCACCTCGGCTCGCAGGAGTTCTCGCTGCCGGAGTTGTCACCGGAAGAGGTCGCGGCGGCGCGGCAGTGGTCGGACGACCAGGGCGACGTGGACGCCCAGCGGGAGTTGCGGCGGGTGCGGGCGGTCCTCGACTTCCGGACCACGAACACCGACGTGCCCCCACCGGTGATCGAGGACGCCACCGTGGTCTTGGCGGCCCGGCGGGCGACCGGTCGAGCGCCGGAGCGCGATCGGCTCCAGGAGTTGTTCGACCGAGGTGTCGGCGTGGGGCAGAGGACGTGGACGGTGGAGTCGTTGCGCGACGCCGCCGATCGGACCCCGCAGGTGCGCGACGCCCTGGCGTCATCGGGCACGGCCCTCACCTCCGCCGCTGTGCGGGCGGGCAGCATCGTGAACGCCCTCGTCGGTGACGCCAGGACGTCACCGGTCGTGCGCAGCGGGTGGACCGACCAGGTGCGGCACGCGTTCCGCGAGGTGGTGCTGACCGGGTTGGTGGTCGATTCGTTCGTCGGCGGGGGCGGCCGCGGGCCGGAGTTCCTGGCCCGCCGCATCGCGCTCGACCTGGATCTCCTGACCGGCTTCGACAACGAGGAGGACGAGGACTTCCCGGTGATCTCACCGGACTTCACGACGGAGCGGGAGTTCCACGGCCTCGTGGCCGGAGGACCGCTGTCGTCGGAGCGGCGGGCGGAGGTCGAGCGGTTCGTCGAGGAGGTCGAGCGGCGGCAGACCGAGCGTTCGGGTGCGGGGTACCGGAGGGCTCGCGTCCTGGTCGTCGGAGGGGCCGCCCACGAGGTGGCCCGGGTCTTCCGGGACGGGAACGCCACCGACGTCGAGGCGAGGGACGACCTGGGGTCGCCCGACCGGGTGGACGTGCTGGTGGACTGGCAGCTCCACCCGGTGGCACCTCGGGTGCCACCGGTCCCGCCGGTCGTGAGGTCGGTGGAGCCCGCGGTGGTCACGGCGGCGGGACCGGCGCCCGCGGCAGACCCGGGGGAGGGTTGGTCCGAGCCGCGGCGTGACCGGGTGTCCTCGGCGCGGGTGCGGGAGGTGCGGAAGTCCGCTCCGGTCGTGGGCACGGTGCGCGGTGAGCACTTCCACGTGTCGGACACCAGTGTGGTGGCGCACCACGGGAGCAGGCTTTCGGGTGTGCAGACCCTGATCGCCTATGACGTGCGGGAATTCGCGGTCGACGGTGCACGGGTGCGCGATCTCACCGTCAAGGTCTTCCTGACGGACGCGTTCACCCCCGAGGAGCGGGCGCGCGTGGCGGAGAACGCCGTGCGAGGTGTGGAGGAGGTGTTCAACCGGGGTTACCGGTTGCCGGGTGGTGAGCAGCTCCACGTGACGGTCGAGTTCACCGGTGAGCGGGAGGCGCACGTGCGCGTCTCGCCGGCGAGTGGGTCGACGGAAGCGCGCACGGACCAGGTCACGTGGCGGACAGATGCCGGCCCGGAGGTGCTGGCCCACGAGGTCGGGCACGTCTTGGGGCTGGACGACGACGTCGCGGACCGTCGCGCCGCGTCGGCTTTCCCGCGCCGGATCAGCGAGGTAGCCGGTGTCATGAACGGCCGCTCGTCGGACTTGCGCCCCGAGGACCTGGTCCTGATCGACCGGCGGATGAACGCCCTGCTGCAGCGTGGTACCCAGTCGGTCGGGGCGGGGCCGGTGGAGCGGGAGGACGGCTTCGCCAGTCCGTACGCCCCGGTCCTCCCCGCACCCGCGGACCCCGGTCCGGTGGACGACGAGGACGGACGCGAGCCGCCGGCCTACGCGCTACACGGGCCGCTGGAGGTCGTGCTGTCCGACGAGTCCACCGAGTGGACGCACGAGGTGGTGACGCGGCAGGCGGAAGCCGCGCGGGGGCGGCTGTTCGGCGATTCGCGGTTCCTGCAGCAGGTCGTGTACCTGCGGGCTCCCCGGGTGGTCGAGACTGCCGGCGGTTCCGCCGAGGAGTTGGGTGTGGCGGTGTGGTCGGACCTGGTGGACCTCGCCGCCGCGGCGCTGACCGAGTACGGAAACCTGGACACGGCGGTGTCGGCGCTCCGGCGGGTCACGAGGACGCTGCTCGCCGGCACGGCACCGCAGCGGAGCGGGACGCGGAGGACGTGGACGCCCGAACGCCTGCTCCGCAAGGCTGCTCGGGCGCGCGAGGTGGCCAGGTCCGGTGCCGTGGAGCCCCGCACTTGGCGTGCCGCGGTGCGCCGGGCGCGGACGATCGTGGAGACGAGGTCGTCGTACAGCGTGCTCGACCACTCGTTCGCCGAGTCGGCGGTCGAGGTGTTCGCGCACGGGTTGTGGAGGAACGCGTCCGAGCGGGCCGGGCGCATCGTCGCCTCCGGTGTCGGGCCGGAGAACCTGCCTTCGCAGCCGGCGGAGGACCTGGTCCTGCCGCTCGCCGCCGCACTGGTCGGCCGGATCGCCTTGACCCATCCCGGTGGCGGGGCGGGGTTCTTGGTGCACCCGCTGCGCTTCGACGTGCGGTCCGAGGTGCCGTCGATCGACCCCGAGGACGTGCCGAAGGGCGCGAAGGAGACGGTCGCGAAGCTGGCGCAGACCGCGGGGCGGCGTGCGCGGGCCTTCGTCGTGCGGACCGCCGTCGGTTCGGACGCGGTCCCCGGCACGGTGCGGGAGGACGTCGTCGAGGCGGTTGCGGCGGAGTTGGTGCAGGCCGCGTTGCGGCGTGCGCGGCTCCTCGTCGAGTCCGGCGTTCCCGCCGGGGGGTTGCCGGGCGACGTGGCGGAGAGCCTGGAGAGGGTCGTCGTCGCCAGGTTGGTGGTCCGGGTTCCGGCCGGTGGTGCGGATCGGGATGTCGAGGTCGAGGCGCACCGGTTGGCGCTCCAGCTGGGAGACTGGAAGTCGACGCCGTCCGTCGTGCGCAACAGTGAGTCGATAACGGCACTGCGCCTGGTGACCAGTTTCGACCCGCAGCAGGCGCTTCCCCTGTACGGGGCCGCGGATGACGTCGTCCGCTTCCGCACGGCCCGCCTCGGCGCGTCCCCCACTCGGGACAAGGACTTCGCCGCGATCTTCATGTCGGAGATGATCAGGCCCAGGCTCGCCCCGCAGGCGGTGCGCGAGTTGGAGGCGGAGGCCGAGCTGCCCCGTCGCGAGCTGTTCGACCTCGGCATCGGTGTCGGGACAGCACGGTGGACCCCCCAGGGCCTGGAGGAGAGCGTCGAGCCCGCGCAGGAGCTCTTGGGGAGGGTGGTGGACCGCCGGTTGGTGTCCGCGGCCCGGCAACGGGCGCGCAGCACCGTCCTGTCCACGATCGGGGGGAACAGGACGTCGTCGATGCTGCCCGCCGGCATCGCCGAGGAGGTGCTGGAGTCCTTCACCACGGTGGTCGCGGCCGAGGCCGTCGTTCACGCACTGGTCGGCAGGCACGTTCGCGAGCCGGAGTTCCTGGCCTACCGGATCGCGCTCGACCTGGGACTCGTCGACGTCGCGAACCTCCGTTCTCCGAGTTCCCCGGAGACCTCGACGCCGGACAACTTCGTCCGGGAGCGTGTCTTCCTCATTCGCGACGACACCCCGGGGTCATTGCCGGGGGCGGTGTCGAGGTTCGCCGCGAAGCTGGAGGCCGCGCAGCAGCAGCGCTCGCTGTGGGGGCACCAGCCGGCTCGTGTGCTGCTCAGGGGACTGGCCGCGTCCCGGGTGGCCGCCGTCTTCCACAACAGGGACGTCTTCGTCGAGGTGGTGAACGAGGAGGGTGCGGCGGGGCGGGTGGAAGTCTTCGTGGACTGGACCCTTCGACCGCAGCCGATGAGTTACGCGTTGGCCACGCTGCCACCGGTGGGACCGGCGGAGTGGCTGGTGGCGGAACCGAGGGAGCGGTTGACGGCCCGGGCGGCGCGGTGGGCGATCCTGGGCGACCCGTCGTGGCGGCACAGCCAGGCACCCAGCGCGGAGTGGTTCGAGCCGCGTGACCCGGTGTCACCGGATCGCATCCGGGAGGTCGGCGGGGACGCCCCGCTGCTGGGCACCGTGCGCGGTGAGCACTTCCAAGCCCTCCGCACCAGCACGATCACCTCGCGCCGGTTCGTGCCGGCCGGGCCGCGAGCTTCCATCGCCTACGACCTGCGGGAATTCGAGGTGGACGGCGTTCAGGTCCGGGAGTTCGTCCTCAAGTTCCACAAGCGGCCACCGGAAGCGCTGCTGGGCCGCGCACTGGCGAGGATGGACGAGGTGTTCAACCGGGGATACCGGCTCCCGGGCGGCGAGCAGTTCCACGTCACCGTGGAATTCACCAGTTGGTCGAACGCCCACTTCGACAACTCCCGGCACACCTCCGGCTCCATGTACGACCAGGTCGACGACTTCCGCTACTTCCTCAGCAAGGTCGGCACGCTCCTGGGTGTTCCCGACGAATCTCCGGACCGGCCGGATCACGTGCGCGGCAGCGCCGACTTCGTGCTGCGGCCGCATCGCCCTGACGATGGGGGTTCTTCGACCGAGGACCACCTCGGCAAGGGTGTCGTCCGGCCACGTCACCTGTGGCAGATCGACAACCTCACCCAACAACTGCTGCGATCCGGGACGCCGGAGGACTCGACCTCTGATTCGGACTCTGATTCGGACTCGGGTCCTCTTCTGAACGTGGACTCGACCTCGGACTCGACTTCGGATTCGACTTCGGACTCGGACTCGGATTCGACTTCGACTTCGGATTCGACTTCGGACTCGGATTCGACCTCGGACTCGACCTCGGACTCGGATTCGGATTCGGACGGCGGAGAACCGCTTTCTCCTGGTCGTGGAATGGGCTTGCTGTACCACGACTGGTTCGGGGAGGACGTCAGCCGGACGTTGGACCTGTTGAGGAGGCGGGCGCTGGATGCCCGCAAGCGGGTGTTCGCCATGCCACCGTCGCTCCAGGAGATCGTCTACCTGCGGGCTCCCCAGGTGGTGGGGGAGGCCGGTGGCTCGGCCGGCGTGGTGGGTGCGGAGGTGTGGTCGCAGCTCGTGGACCTCACCGCCGAGGCGCTGGTCGAGGGCCGGGACCCGACGACCGTGGTGTCGTCGGTCCGGGAGATCGCGAATCGCATGGCCGGCCGCAGGAGGGCGATTCGTCGAGCCTCGGCGAGGATCTGGGACGCGGAGGGCTTGAGGCAGCACCGCATCGGGTTGAGGACCGGGTTCGTCGACCACCGGAACTGGGAGTCGGTGCACCGGCGGGCGCAAGCCGTGGTGGCGTTCCGGACCTCCTACAGCCCCGTCCCGCCGGGCGTGGCCGAGGACCTGGCCGTGGTCGTCGGAGCGATGATCACCGAGGTCGCGACCTCGTGGGCGAACTCCTTCATCAGGTCGGGCATGGCCGGGACGAGCTTGTCCCGGGACCCGTCGCACTTCGTCACGGTCATCGCGACGGGTCTGGTGAACCGCATGGCCCTCGTCGATGGTGACGTCGACGGCGGTGGGCGACGGCTGTCGGCGTACCGCTTGCCGGTGTCGCCGGTCGGTTCGGAGGGGGTGACGGCGACGGCCGATCGTGCTGTCGCCGCCTCGGGCGATGTGCCGCAGGGGGTTCAGGAAGTCGCGCGGGTTCGGGTGCGGGAGTTCCTGGGGCCCGAGGGTGGGGCGGACGGGGTGCGGGAGGACGTGATCGAGGTGTTCGCCGCCGGTTTGGCGAACGCCGCGTTCGACCGGGCCTGGAGCATCGTGAGGTCCGGCGTGTTCGCACCGGACGCGTGGTGGAACCAGGTGGACGGGGACGCGGACCAAGAGGTGGGACGGGGGGAGTCGGACGCGGAGGAGATCCGCCACCTCGTCGAGGACGTCACCGACTACCTGCTGACCGGCATCCGGACGGACATCCCGCACTTGGTGCCCTCGAACGCCGTGGCGGACAGCCCGTACCTGGCCGCCGAGATCATGGCGCACCAGACGGCGCTGCACCTGGGGTCGCGGGAGTTCGCGCTGCCGGAGTTGTCTCCGGAGGAGGTCTCGGCGGCCCAGGCGTGGTTGCTGACCGGCGCGGCGGCGGACGCGACGCAGGATCTGCGGCGGGTGAGGGCGGTCCTGGACTTCCGGACCACGAACGCGGGTGTGCCCCGGTCGGTGCTGAAGGACGCCGCTGTGGTCCTGACGGTTCGGCGGGCGACCGGTCGGGGGCCGGTTCGTGATCGGCTTCAGGAGTTGTTCGACCGCGGTGTCGAGGTGGGGCAGAGGCCGTGGACCGTCGAGTCGTTGGCCGAGGTGGCCGAGGGACTTCCGCCGTTGCGTGCCGCACTGGAATCGGCTGACAGGTCGTTCGCCTCCGCGGTGGTGCGGGCGGACGGCATCGTGGGGTCCGTGACCGGCAACACCAGGACGTCGCCGGTGGTGCGGGACGACCAGGCGGATGAGGTGCAGCAGAAGTTCCGGCAGGTGGTCGCGACGGGGTTGATGGTCGACTCCTTCACCGGAGGTGGCGGTCGCGGGCCGGAGTTCCTGGCCCGCCGGATCGCGCTCGACCTCGGCCTCCTCGACGCGTCGAACCTCTCGGGCGACACCCCGTCCGCATTCCCCCGCCGGATCGCCGACGCCGACGGTGTCGTGAACGGGCGCTCGTCGGAGTCGCGACCCGGGGACGGCTTCGCCGGCCCGCACGCCCCGACCGCCACCGCGCCGGCCGACGCCGTGCGACACCACGACCAAGCCGCCTCGGACCTGGAGCAGGTCCGGAGGGCCTTCGAGGCCCACGCGGAGACCGAGCGCCTCGCCCTGGACGCGGAGCGTGCCGCCGCCCACGAGCTGACCCGGGCCCGGGACGCGCTCTCGGACCTGGACTCTCGGCTCACCGCCGCGCGCGACCGCTCCGCCTCGGCCGAGCGGCAGGTGCGGGACACCGGACACGCGCTGGCGGAAGCGGACGAGGCGTCGATCCGGTCGGTGCTGGCGCAGGAGTCGCAGCTCCACCGGGAGACCGCGGCTCGTCGGCGTGCCGACGTCGATGCCCTGGCCGAGGCCGTCGCCGCCGCCACCGCGCGGCAGCACGAGGCCGAGGACGCCCACTCCTCCGCGGTACGGGAGGTCGAACTCGCGCGGCGTGCCGCCGAGGCGGCGTCGCTCGCGGTGCGCGACCGCGCCACGCAGGACGAGCGGCCCACGCCGAGCCTCCAGGACGTGGCCCTCGTCGACCTGGTGGACCGCCGGGGCGACCGCATCGGTGTCGCGTTCCTCCCGGAGCGGGAGGCGGACGTCGCGCGGAGGGCGTTCGCCCACGGCGCCGCGGAGCGGGTCGGCGCCACGGGGGACGGCTCCCGCCGGTTCCACGTCGCCGCGCACCACGACGCCGCCGGGTACCACGTGCCCCTGCGGGCCGGCGGGGAGGTCGTACTGGACGAGCGCGCCTTCATGCTGCTGCTGATCACCACCGGCGTGGTGCCCCGGGGGTCGACGCTGACCCTCCTCAGCTGCGAGGTGGCCGACGCGGCGCCGCTGCGGCACTGGGCGGAGCTGTACGGCCACCGGGGTGGCGTGGAGGTCTTCCCCGATCGGGTCGAACTGACCGGTTCGGGCGGCTTCCGGCGGTTGGTCCGGGGTGAGCCCGCCGCGCCGACCGGGGACTCGGTGGTGCTGGGCGGCGAACGCCCCGGCGTCATGTTCCCCTCCCCGGCCTGGCTCACGGCCGATGTGACGCGCTGGAACCAGCTGAACGCGGTGATGCCGGCGACGGCGGCGGTGCACGTGTACGCGCACTTCGCCGGCGAGATGTTCTTCATCCACGACAGGTGGGCCACCCCCGAGGTCCTGGCCGCCGAGGTCCTCGGCCGGCTCAAGACCGAGGACACCGCCGCGCGCGTGGTGCTCGTGGTCGAGCGGTCGGACTGGCGCGGGTCGCACGTGGTGGCGGCCGAGCGGTTCGCCGAGGCGCTGCGCGGTGACGGCCCCCTCCGTCGGGTCGAGGTCAACACCAGGCCGCTGCTGGACCCCCCGTACGCCGTGCGGGTGAACCTGGACGCGGCCCGGTTCGTGGACGTGTCACCGCTGCGCCCCTCGGACGTGCGGTGGCAGCTCTTGGAGGACGGCGTCGGAGGGACGCGGGGGATGGCCCTGCTCGCCGACGACCGCCGGTACCGGTCGCTGCGCGAGACCACGGCGCGGCTCGGTCCCGGGACCGAGCACCTCATGGGTGTCGCCGTCAGGGGCCGGACCGTTCGCCGCGCGGTCACGGCGCCGTGGGCGACGAGCACGGTCGGCGACCGCGCCCGGCCGTTCACGCTGCACCTGGAGAGCGAGGAGGGGCGGTACGTCATCCGCCTGCACGACGACCGGGTGCGCGAGCTGGGTGCCCGGCAGGTGCTGCGCCTGTTGACGGCGCTCGGCTTCTCCTCCCTCGCGGCAGCGGGCCCGGTGCGCAGACCTCTGGTGCTCGTCACCCTCGGGGACGAGGCGGCAGGCGACCTGAACCGGGAACTGCTGCGGCTCCTGCACGAGGTGGAGGGGTACCGACCCGCACTGCAGTTCGCGGGACGGGTGCTCGACGACGCCCACCTCCCCGTCGTGCTGCCCGCGGGTGGTCGCTTCCTCCGGGGCCCCGGCCTGCCGATCGAGGGCCTGATCGCCAAGGAGGGCGACGGCGAGTTCCGCCTGCGGGGACCGCGCCCCCTCGCCCAGGCGCTGGAAGACGTCGTCCGCGACATCCGGGAAGGTCGGCGGCGCGATCGCCGCTGGAACAGCCTGGACCCGGTCCTGGTGGTCCTGGACTCCGCCGAGCGCCACGTCGAGGTCGACCTGGACGGCGGCGCCGTGCACCTCGGCGGTGAGGAGACCGGCTCGCTGTTCCTGCTGGACAACGACTTCGCCGACACCCTGGAAGCCGACCCGGACCGCCCCGTGGTGCTGATCGGCGAGGACGCGGGCACGCGGGTCCGGGCGGGTGGCGTCGGCTTCGACTTCGCCTCGGCCCTGCACGCGGAGCACCACTTCCGCGACGTCTACGCGCTGGTCACCAGGAACGGACGGCACTCGTTCCGGCCGGTCTCGCGATTGCGCTCCCGTGACGTCGAGCTGACCGAGCTGACCAGGAATGACGGCCGGGTCGTCGCCGTGGTGGCGCGCGCACCGGGTGACGACGACCACGTCGCCCGGGCCGCGGAGTGGGCCTGGCACTCCACTCCGGAAAGCGTGGCGCGGCTGCTGGGTGACGCCGCCGTCGCTCCGGGGGAGCGGGAGTGGCCTTCGGGAGAGCAGCCGCCGCTGCTGCTCGGCACCCGCTCGGACTCGGACTACCTCGTCTCCCGCGCGGACGGCGCGGTCGAGTCCCTGTCCGCCCTCGCCCTCGCCCGCGTCCTCGCCGAGGGCACCGGTCTGCGCGACGTGGCGGGCACCGACCCGGACCTGCCGTTCCTGTTCGCCACGTTCGGCAACGCGCCGGTTGAAGTGGACGACTTCGCCAAGGGGATGGCGCGCGAGGGCTACTTCCGCGACGTGCTGTGGTTCGACGGCCCGGCGGACTTCGGCCCGGACCGCGTCGGAGGTGTGCGCGGTGGCGCGTTCCGGGTGTTCCACCGCTTGACGCCCGGACCCGACGACGTGATGACCTTCCCCCTGGTGCACCCGGTGACCCGCCTCCTCGAAGGGCAGATCCTCCCCGTCGAACCGCACGAGGCGATCCTCATGACCGCCGAGCGGCGCAGCGAGGTGGAGTCGAAGGTGACCCACTACACCGGTGAGGTGCCGCTCGACACCGATTCGCACACGGAGGTCGTCGAGCTCGTCGACCTCCCCCACGGGTGGTCTGCCGGACCCGTGCCGCCCTGGTTCATCACCGCGACCGGTGACGGCGACCGCGTGCTGGTGCGTGCGCGCACCAGCTACGACCTCGCGTACGAGGGGGACGTGGTGCGGCTCCGGCCCGACGACGCGGGCCGGGTCCTGACCGGCAACCGGATCTACACCTCCGCGCCGCACCCGCCCGGTGAGCACAAGGTGACGACGCTGGGCGTCCTCGGCGGTCCGGAGGGCACGGAGGCGGCCCGTCGCCTCCGACGGGCGTTCGAACGCGCCGACCGGGTACCGGTGACGCTGTGGGTGGCCGATCGCCTCGTGAAGCAGGACCCCCGGACGGGGGTGCGGTCGATCGAGGACGGCGGCCGGTACCACGAGGCGCCCGCGCCCGCCGAAACCCCGGACCAGCCCGACGCACCGCCCGCCGGGGCGCCGTCCACCGAGGTTGATGTCGTGAAGCTGCACGACAGGAGCGGGGAGGTCGGTGCGGCGTTCCTGTCGGGTGATGAGGCCGGGATCGCGGTCCGGGCATTCGCCAACGGCGCGACGCGGCACTTCCCGGTCCTGGGCACCGGCGCGCGGCGGTTCTTCGTGGTGGCGCACCACGACAACCGGGGCTTCCACCTGCCGCGCACCTCGGGCGGGGAACTGGTGCTGCCCGAGCAGGATTTCCTGCGGGTGGTGGCGGCGCTGACCGACCCCTCGTGGACGCTGACGTTCCTCAGCTGCGAGGTGGGCCGGCTGGGGGCGCTCCAGAGGATCAACACGGAATTGGGGCGCACCGGTCCGGTGGAGGCGTACCCGACGAAGGTCCAGCTGTTCGAGTCGGGCGAGTTCCGGGTGCTCGGCGAAGGCGAGGCGCCGGAGCGGACGGCGGACTCGGTCGTCCTGGCCGGCGACAAGCGCAAGCGCGACGACGAAGGCGACAGCGGTCCGGAGGGCACCCGGGACACCGGCACCGAGGACAGGGCGAAGCGCCCGCGCGCCGACGGCGCGCCCGGTGGGTCGACCGGCGGGCCGAGCCTGGACGTCGACCCGGTGGCCGGCGTGACGTGGGACGACGACGTCAACAGCCCGCCACCCCCCGCGGCCGGCACCGAGATGACCGACAACGATGCGAGCAGCCTGGTCGTCGACCTCAGGAACGACGCGACGACCAGGTTCAACGACGCCTTCAGGAACCTCGCGAACGGCAGGCCGGTCCACCTGCCGACGCCGGGCGGCTACCTGGCGGACCTGGAGGCGAACGTCGAGAACGACAGGCCGGTCGGCTTCGTCGTCAACGCCATCGTGCCGGTCAGCGACATCGACGCGGAGTCCCTGCGGAACGTGGTCGACCGGATCACGGCGGGCGCGGAGGGCCTCGACGGCAAGGTCGCGTTCGTGATCGGCGTGAACACCCGGGGCGACCTGGACCCGAACGCGCGGGCGGCGGTCGAGGCGAAGCTGGCCGAGCTGGAACCGGTGCTCGCGGACATCGACGTGCCGGTGGCGCTGACCGGCTTCACCTGGGACATGCCGTCCAGCGGCAACCTGCCGTACGGCACGATGCGCAACGAGACCCTGGACAGCACGCCGAACAAGTTCGCGATCTCGGCGATGGCGAACAACGGGAGCCACCCGTACATCGCGGTGCAGGACTTCGACCTGGGCTCGCGCGACGTGCCGTCGGGTCGGCACATCTTCAACCACGTCGTCGACAGCATGAAGGGTCCCGACGGCCTCCCGCCGGCCCGCCCGCTGATGTTCAGCGGCGGCTACCGGACGCCCGACCTCGACACCCTGGTCCGGGACACGGAGGCCAAGCGCGTCAACCAGATCGCCAAGCTCCGGGCCTCCGGCAACCCCGACGCGGCCAGGATCGCCAAGCTGGAGAAGATCGCGGAGAAACTCGCCGACGCCGAGAAGTTCAAGAGGGACTTCGCCCGGAAGATCACGCAGGACATGGACGCCCGTGTCGAGCAGGCCAAGACCAGCCCGATGCTGCCGTACACGCCCGAGCCGAACCTGTTCTTCGACGGGGTCGCGCCGCTGGTCGACCCGACCGTGCGGTTCGGCAACGGCGGCGCGGAGTTCTCGATGCTCGGCAAGGCGCTGAACAACTTCTTCGCCAACGAGCTCGGCGCCATCCACGACCGGAGGATGGCCGACGCCACCGCGGACGGCGGGATCGACGCGGCCGGTCGGATGGACTTCCACCTCTCGCAGCTGGCGGTCGACGCCCAGAACTACAGCCACCCGATCCGGACCCAGGCGTTCATCTCGGACTTCAAGGGCGCCGCGATCGAGACGGACCTGACGCGCATCGCGCTCGGTTACGCCGAGCTGGGCTCGGTCCCCCAGTCGCACGCCGCGCTGGGCGGTGTGGCGGACCGCTTCTTCAACACGAAGAGCGACAAGGGCGGTACGAGCCTCGGCGGCTTCCGGGACAAGTTCCCGAAGCTCGCCGGCGTCAACCGCGACCCCGTGAACCTCGTGGCCGATCCGAACCCGAACCCCGTGCGAACAGCACCCGACGGTCCGAGCGGACTGCCGCCCCAGCCGTCGACCGCGCCCCAGTTCAAGGAGGTTGCCAAGGTCGCGAAGGACCTGGGTGCCGGCCCCAGCCGCAAGATGGACTCGGCGATGTCGACGCCGGTGCCCGGTCACCCGGGCGTGATGGCGGGTCTCGACCAGAGCAGTCGGTTGGTCAAGACCGTCGCGGGCGTCAACACCGCGATGTCCGGGCCGGAAGCGTCGATGCAGCGCAGGTTCGGCGCGATGAACAACATCTCGAACCTGCCCTCGACGCTCCCGCCCGCCCCGAACGGCCTGTACGCCGCGGTGGGCTGGACGCGGGGAATCGACCCGGCGTCGCTGCGCCTCGACGTGACCGGCTACGTGTCGTCCCTGAGCGCCGAGACGGGCAAGCTCAGGGGTGACGCCAAGGCGCAGGCGGAGGTCGAGATCGAGATCCGCCGGCAGCTCGCGGACTTCATCACGGACCACCCGACCACCAACGGCGACCTCGTCAACTCGGTCGTGCAACCCGGGGCGAACCCGGAGTTCGACCCGTTCACCATGAGGCAGGTCCCCGGCGCGGTGTGGCGCGACGTGATGACGGGTCCCGACGTTCACCCGGACGGTGGACCGGTGGAGACGGGTCCGCTGCCCGACGTGCCGGACCCCGCGCAGGTGAGGGCCGACGCCGAGAGCGCGGCGAACGCCGACCACATCGCCGCGCAGGCGCTCGCGACGCAGCTCCGGACGCCGATCGTGGTGCACCACCCGTCCGGTCCGCCGACGACCTACACGCCGTTCGGCACGGACCTGCCCGAGGTCGCCCCGATCGAGGTGGACGCGGTCCAGGGTCCGAACGGCCGGAGCACCTACACCCCGCACGTCGTGCAGACCTTCGGCGCGTCGGCGGCCACGGCGACAGGCGCCTTCGGCGTGCCCGGTGCCTTCGGTTCGCCCACCCCGAACTCGCCGACGCCGAGCACGGGTACGGTCGACACCACCGCCCGGCGTGACGCCGCCGCCGCTGCCCTGGCCTTGCTCCACCGGTCCGAGTGGATCATGGAAAGCAACGCGGTCGCGGCCCGCCAGGCGGCCGCGAAGCAGTCCCGGGCGATGGCGCTGGAGGCGAAGCACCAGGCCGAGCGCGACGCCGGTCGTGCCGCTTTGGCCGCGAGGCTCGACGACCAGCGGCTCAAAGCCGAAGAGGAACTTCGCGCCCGGCAGCTGAAGGACCAATTCGACGGGCGCAACGCGTTGGTCGTCCGGCTCCAAGCGGAGTACAACCGCGTCCACGCCGAGCGGGCGGCCGATCAACAGGAGCGCCGGCGGCAGGTCGTCGAACAGGTCCTGGCGGAGCAGGCCCGGGAGCGCGATCTCGTGGAGGCGCAGATCCGGCAACAGCTCGCCGTCGCGCCCGGGTCGTTCGACCCGGACCAGGTCTGGCGGCAGGCGATGGACAACCAGGCGGCCTTCCTGCGCACCGTCGAGCAGCAGCTCGACGCCGAGCAGGCCGCCGAGCGGCAGCGGGTCGAGCAGGAGCTCACCACCTGGATGGCTGACGAGCGCAGGAGCTTCGAGGAGCAGCTCGACCAGTGGCAGCTCGTCGAACGGCAGCAGGCCGCCCAGCAGCTCAAGACCGCTCAGGACGCCGAACGCCTCACGGCGGAGCAGGACCTCGATGCCGGGCAGGAGCAGGAGCGGCAGCAGGCCGACGCGGAGCTGGACGCCCTCCACGCCGATGAGCGCAAGGTCGAGGAGGACCGGCTCAACGCCCGGCACGACGCCGAGCACGCGGCCGAGCTGGCCAGGTGGCTGCCGCCGGGCACGAAGCACGCCGCGGCGTTCGCCGACGACAACGCCGCGGCCACGTGGGCGAACACGGCCTACCCCGGCCTGTCGAACGTGAACCGGGTGAACTTCGAGAACAACGTCCCCGGCCACAACGTCAACTGCCTGTACTGCGTGATCGCCACGCACGAGACGCTGCACGGCCGCCCGGTCGAGGCGCCGCCGCTGTCCGCCCCGGATTCGATCGCCCTCCTCGAGTCCACCTTCGGGTCGACGTCCCGGATCGTCGCGAACTTCCACGAGGTGGTCGACCACCTCGCCGCGCAGCCGGGCAGGCACGTCAGCGTCGGCATCACCCGCCCCGACGGCACCGGGCACGTCATCAACGCCTGGAACGTCGGCGGTGAAGTCACGTTCTTCGACGCGCAGAACCACCGCCCGGCGGTGCTGAACCGTGCGGTCAGGATCCAGTTCATCCCGCTGCCGGACCTGCCGCAGCCGGGCCCGCCGCCCACCACCGCGACGCCGACGGCCGGCCCGGTCCCGTAGCGTCCTGCACCACCCCGACCAGAGCAGCAGACAT
>NZ_NSDM01000021.1 GCF_030852425.1 Saccharothrix longispora | reverse complement strand
TTCTGGCCCGGGCGGGGGCTGAACACGGGGGTGAAGAGCGCGTTGTCGCTGGCGGGCACGCTGCGCTCGAAGTGGCAGGGCAGGCGGTTCCGCTCCTCGGACTTCTCCGCGCACGAGGGGCTGATGCAGCAGTTGCAGTACCGGGAGAAGTCACGGGCCTGGACGACCATGGTGATGCCCGACGAGACCGGCGTGCCGAGGTTGATCGAGGACCGGCTGCGCGACGGCCTGGAGGGGCCGTTCGACAGGGCGGCGCTGACGGCGCAGCTGTGGGGCCGCATCAAGGAGGTCAAGGCGCGACTCGTGGGTCGGATGGGGCCGATGCCGGCGGACGAGTGGTACCTGGAGCGCATCAACGGACTGCACGTGAAGACGCTCAAGCAGTTGGTCGAGTCCGGTCAGTGGATCACCCGCGAGATCGGCGGCGACGAGATCTCGGTCGACGTCGACTACGCCGAGTCCGACCTGGTGGCCGTGCTGCCCGTCGACGTCCCCGTCACGGCGGTCCCCGCCGCGGCGGGGGCGGTGGTGCTGACGGCGCAGCCGCTGGTCGAGCAGGTGGACCAGGACCAGACGGTCATGAGGTCGATGCGCGACGTGCTGCCGCTCGACCGCCCGGTCCGGCCCAGCGGCGCGCCCCGCTGAGCCGACCCGGTGGGGGCGCGCACGCCGCGCCCCCACCGGTAACGGCGCGCACGCGTCGATCGACGTCCCCGGTGGGCGTCGACGAGGGGGAGTCCGGGCGAAAGCGCTCTTCGTGCGGCTCTACCGGTTCACCGGGGTGCGCGGTCTGGTCGTGCTGGCGGCGGGCTGCCGCTGGGCGCGGCCCTGCTGTCGCTCGGCGGGCTGGAGGCGGTCGCCCGCAGCGGACCGGTGCTGGGCATGGCGCTCGCAGGCCTGGTCGGCGCCACCCGGTACACCCGGTCGTCGGCGACCCTGCGGCACGACGAGTACCTGCCCGGCCTGCTGGACTCGGGCCGGGACGGTCAGGTCGTGCTGCCCAAGGCGATGGGCCGCAAGCAGCGCGTCGGCGGTCAGCCGTTCACCCGGAACGCGACCGTCGAGCAGGTCGTCACCACCGCCGTCCGCTCCGCGCTCGACCTGCCCACCTGCGGCATCGTCGACCAGCGGACCGCGTTCGCCCCGCCCGGCCCGGTCCTGGTGCGCGCCGGGGACGAGTGGCAGGCCGTGGCGCTGCGGCTGATCCGGCACGCCCGCGTACTCGTCCTGCCGCCGCCCGACCAGGACGAGTACGCCCACCGCGCCGCCCTGGGCCGGGCGGCGACCCTGCTGGCGCTGCTGGAGGGCACGGGCCTGGAGGAGGAGGTCGAACCCTTCCGCATCCACGACCACGAGCTGGACCTGCCCGCCACCACGATCGTCGTCCGCTGCCGCGACGACGTCGGCGGGTACCGCGCGTGGGAGACGGTGGAGCCGCCGCCCAGCCGCACCGCGATCGGCACGAAGCGCAAGTCGATGACGACCGACACCACCTACCTGGGCGCGTTGACCGAGGCGTTCCGCGAACTCGACCACGACGGCTGGCCGACCACCCCGACCGCCGCCGGGCCGGCCGCCGCGCCCGCCCGCCCGCGCAGCAGGCCCACCACCGCGTCCAGGCGCGGCAGCACGTCGCGCGGTTCGCGGACCCACCGGACCGGGCCCTCGGCGGTGACGCTCGGCGGCAGCGGCAGGCACGCGCCCCGGTCCAGCAGCCACGCGCCCGCCGGCAGGACGGGCGTCGGTGCCCCGGCCGGGTCGACCAGGAACGCCCACAGGGTGGGCGACAGCGCGAGCGCGGGCACGTCGGCGTGCACGCGGCAGGCGAGGCGGGCATCGGCGAGCAGTCCCGCGACGCCGGGGCCGGTGGGCAGGTGGACGTTGCCCCCGGACAGCACGAGCGTCCACCGCCCGCGGAGGGCGAGGCGCTCGACGACGGCGTGGACCTGGTTGGCGTGGCGGGTCGCGGCGCACGCGGCGGTGTCGTCCACGGTTCCCCCGTTCCTCGGACCGGACGTGGTCGACGGGGGTTCGTCGTGGCTCGCCATGCGGTTCACCTGTTCCTGTGATAGCGCCACTCGAACAGGTGGAAGCCGGGCGGTGGACGACGGCTCGACCTAGCGTGGGCGCGTGTCGGTGCGGGCGAGCGAGGCGGTCATCGCGGTGGTGCTGTTCGCACTGCTGCTGCCGGTCGCCGTGCTGCCGTGGGTGCACCGCCAGTACCGGTTGCGCGGGCGGTTGCGCGGGTGGTCGGCGTTCGTCGCGGCGGCGGGCGCGTTCTACGGCTGCGGGCTGGTGGCGTTCACGCTGTTCCCGCTCCCGGTGGTGACGCCGGGCTTCTGCGACGGACGACCGCTGCGGGCGTACTGGCAGCTCCGGCCCCTCGCGTCGCTGGACGACATCGCCGGGGTCGGCTACGCCCCGACCAGCCCCCAGTTCCTCCAGGTCGCGCTGAACGTCGCGCTGTTCGTGCCGCTGGGTTTCCTGCTCGCCCACCGGTTCCGCCGAGGCCCGGTGACGGCCGCCGCGATCGGCTTCGCGGTGTCGCTGGGCGTGGAGACCGTCCAGGGCACGGCCGTGTTCGGGCTCTACCCGTGCCCCTACCGGATCGCCGACGTGGACGACCTGATCACGAACACGGCGGGCACCGTGCTCGGCTGGGTGCTCGCCCGCACCGCGGGCCGGTCGTTGCCGCCCGCCGTGCCCGAACCCGTGGCGGACACCGGGCCGCCGGGCCTGCCGCGCCGGGCGGCCGCGTTCCTCGGCGACCTGCTGACCCTGGCGCTGCTCCAGGTCGGCGCCCGGCTGGTGCTGGTGCTCGCGGAAGGAGGGGCGCCGGGGGTGTGGGCCGACCGGGCGGTGGGTGTGCTGGTGCCGCTGGTGTCGGTCCTCGCGGTGCCGCTGCTGCGCGCGGACCGCGCCACGCCCGGCCAGGTCGCGTTCCACCTCGCGCTGGTCGACGCCCGCACCGGGGGCCGTGCGCCGGCCCGTGCCGCGGTGCTGCGGTTCCTGGTGTGGTGGCTGCCGGTGCTGCTGCTGCTCCAGGCCGGTCACGGCGGGCACGTCGTCCTGGCGGCCGGGCTGGTCGGCCTCGCCGCGCGTGCCCGCGCCGACCGGCGCAGCCCGCTCGGCCTGCTGTCGGGCACGCGCACCACCACCCGGGCGGCGAGCGAGGGAGCCGTGCGGACCGCCGCGGACCGGTAGCGCGCACGGTTCCCCCCGGGGGTACCGGGGCACTCCGAAGTGCCTTCTTACGCGACGTCGCGGTGCGGCTGATCATCCAGGTGCACAGGCCCGCACCCCGACGAGGAGTTGGCTGACGTGTCCGCGACACCGCTGGACCCGCCGGCGACACCGCCCGACCCGCCGACCCGGATGACCGCGCGCGCCGCGGCCCTGCTGTTCGTGCTGTGCGGTTCGATCTTCCTGGGGGGCGTGGACGTCTCCGTGCTGGGCGTCGCCCTCCCCGCGATCAAGGCCGAGCTGGGCATGTCCGCCACCGACCTCCAGTGGGTCGTCAGCGCCTACGTGCCGACCTACGGCGGCTTCATGCTGCTGGGCGGCCGGGCCGCCGACCTGCTGGGCCGCCGCCGGGTGTCCGTGTTCCGGCTGGCGGTCTTCGTCCTGTTCTCCGGCCTCGGCGGGCTGGACACCGGGGCTGGGCGCTGATCGCGTCCCGCGCGGTCACCGGGCTGGCGGCGGCGTTCATGACGCCCGCCGGGCTGTCGCTGATCACCACCGGCTTCGCCGAGGGACCGCGGCGCAACCGCGCGCTGCTCTGGTACGCGCGCACGGCGGGGGGCGGCTTCTCGCTCGGCCTCGTCGTCGGCGGCCTGCTGACCGCGCTGGGCTGGCGCCGGGTGTTCTTCGCGCCGGTCGCCCTCGCCTCCGTGATCCTGGTGGCGGTGGTGAGGCGCGTCCCGCGCGACGCCGCGCCCCCGCGCCTCACCCGCGCGGAGGGCGACGTGGTCGGCGCGGTCACCATGACGCTGGGCGCCGTCGGCGTCGTCTGGACGGTCGTCCGCGCGCCGGAGGCGTCATCGGGCGAGACCGCCCTGACCGCGGCGGTCAGCGCCGCGCTGCTGGTGGCGTTCGTGGTCGCGGAGAGGCGCGGACCCACCCGCTGGTCCGCCTCGGCATCTTCCGCGGCAGGGCACTCGTGCGCGCCAACGTCGCCACCGTGCTGTTCGCCGGGTCGTTCGTCGCCTTCCAGTTCACCACCGTGCTCCACCTCCAGGACCTGCGCGGCTGGACCGCGCTGGAGGCCGGGGTGGCGCTGCTGGGCCTGGCGTTCACCCTCGTCCACGGCCCGCTCACGATCATCGCGCTCGAGGGCGTCGCCGACGCGGAGCAGAGCCTCGCGGGCGGCATCCGGAACACCTCGTCCCAGCTCGGCGCCGCGCTGGGCCTGGCCTCGGCCGCGTCGCTCACCGTCGCGGCGGGGGAGGAGGGCCCGCTGGCGGCTTTCCACGACGCCCTGCTGGTGCCGGTCGTCGCCACCGCCGCCGCCGTGCTGGTGGTGGCGACCGGCCTGCGACCGGCGAGGACGTCCGCGCGGGTCACGGCGGGCTGACCCGCCCCGGCTCGTCCTCCGTCGTCATCCGCTGGGTGCCGACGACGCCCAGCAGCCGCAGCGCCTCCCGCGCGGGCGTCCCGGGCGCGGCGGTGAACAGCACGAGGTGCTGGTCGCGCTCGGGCACCTCCAGCACGTCGCACGTCACCTCCACCCGCCCCACCAACTCGTGGTCGATCGACTTGACCAGGTGCCGGGAGTCGGTGACGTCGTGCGTCGGCCACAGCTCCGCGAACTCGCGGCTGTGCCGCAGCAGCTCGGCGACCAGGGCCTGCGTCGCCCGGTCGTGCGGGTAGCGGGTCGCGGCGGCGCGCAGGTGCCCGGCGGCGAACCGGGCGAACGCGTCGCCGTGCGACAGGCCGTAGTGGCGGCGCGGGTCGTCGGGTCGCAGGAAGAAGCGCCGGATCACGTTGCGGTCGCGCGGCGACAGCGCCGAGAAGTCCTCCAGCAGGGCCGCGGCCAGCGGGTTCCAGGCCAGCACGTCGTACTTGGCGTCGAGCACGATCGCGGCCGTGTCCGGCAGGCGCTCGATCAGCTCCAGGACGCCGTCCGGAACCTCGGCGGGCGGCCCGGTCGGCGGGCCGACCGCCTCGCCGACCAAGGCGTGCAGGTGGGCGCGCTCGGCGTCGGTCAGCCGCAGCGCGCGCCCCAGGGCGGCCAGCACGTGCCGCGACGGCCGGGGACCCCGGGCCTGCTCCAGGCGCGTGTAGTACTGCGTGGAGATGTGCGCGAGCCCGGCGACCTCCTCCCGGCGCAGGCCGGGCGTGCGGCGCGGTCCGGCCACCGGCAGGCCGACCGTGGAGGGGGACGACCGCTCCCTGCACCGGCGCAGGAACGAGGCCAGTCCGTGCTTGTCCATGCGCCCATCGTCCGTCGGCGTGCCGGGGGCTGCCAGGTACCGGGAGTACCCCGCACGGTCCGGGCCTGCCGGGGCCGGGGCGGGCGCAGCACGGTGGAGCCATGACCAACGGACTCCTGAACGGCAAGATCGCCCTCGTCACCGGTGCGAGCCGGGGCATCGGCGCCGCGGCCGCCCGCCTGTTCGCCCGGGAGGGCGCCACCGTCGTGCTGGCCGCGCGCACCGGGGCGGACCTGGAGCTCCTCACGGAGGAGATCGGCGGCGACGCCTCGTACGCGGTCGCCGACCTCGGCGACGTGGCGGACATCCGCCGCGTCGTCGACACCGTCGTGGAGCGCCACGGCCGGCTCGACGTCGCCTTCAACAACGCGGGCGTCAACGTCCCCCCGCACCCGGTCGTCGACTTCCCCGAGGACGACTTCGACCTGGTGACCCGCGTCAACCACAAGGGCGTGTTCTACGCCGTCGCCGCCGAGGTGAAGGCCATGCTGGCCACGGCGGGCGCGGGCGCCATCGTCAACACCAGCAGCGTCGGTAGCCTGATCGGCAACCCCGCGCTCCCGGCCTACGGCGCGGCCAAGCGCGCCGTCAACAGCGTCACCGAGAGCGCGGCGGTGACCTACGGCCCGGTGGGCGTGCGCGTCAACGCCATCGCGCCCGGCCTCACCGTCACCGCCATGGTCGAGGACTGGGAGCGGGCCGACCCCGGCGTGGTGGAGCGCCTGACCGCCGGCATCCCGCTGGGCCGGGCGGCGAGCCCGGAGGAGGTCGCGGAGACGGCGGCGTGGCTGCTCAGCGACCGGGCCTCGTACGTGACCGGGGTCGTGCTGCCGGTCACCGGCGGCGCGGGCGCCTGATCGGGCAGGGGGGTGGGCGGGTGCCGTGCGGAGGAGCACGGCACCCGCCCCGGTCCGGCGCGCGCGGGATCGGCGGCGCCTCGCCCGCGGCCTAGAAGGCCTGGTTCGCGAACCCCTTGCGGGCCGCCGCCGACAGGAACGACTGCCACGACGCGCTGCTCGTGTGCGGGTCGCCCGTCACGCCCAGCCGCGACTTCGCGGTGTTGAACGCGCTCGTCGTCAGCGGACCCCAGATGCCGTCCACCGCCAGACCGGACGACATGAAGTTGTTGCACAGCGCCTGGACGAACTTCGTGTCGCTCTCCGACCCCGTCACGCACCGCACGGGCAGGCCGCCGAAGTCCGAGTGGATGTGGTCCTCGTGCGCGGCGTTGTACCACCCGTCGAGCACGAACCGGAACCGCCGCCGGCACACCGCGTCCACCGCCAGGTACCGGCGGCGCGTCGCGACCGTGCCCGACGCGTGGTGCCGGTCCAGCGGCGAGATCGTCTGCCCGCCGCTCCACCGCACGTGGTCGAGGTCCATCGCGGTGCCCGTGCCGTGCTCGCCCGGCTTGTTCACGTAGAACCCCGCCGACACCAGGTAGCTGATGCCCCCGTACGCCGACGACAGCGACCGCAGGTCCCTGACCCACAGCACCAGGCTGTCGTAGAACGCCTGCGTCACCTGCCAGTTGCGGGTGGTCGTGTTGCCGCGGTTGGACCGCCAGTAGTAGACCGGCGTGCCGTCGATGTTCTGGAACGTGATCATCGGGCCGCCTCCGCGGTGATCAGGCGGCCACCGGCCAGCCAGCCGGTGCGGGCGCCGATCGCGCCCAGGGCCTTCGCGTCGGCGGGCACGTCCGGTCGCCGCCGACCGGCGTCCAGGGTGCCGGCGAGCGGCGTCGCGTCCACCACGTCGTTGCCGACCCAGTGGCCGTCCGCCGTGAGGCCGCGCACCGCGACCTCGTCCACACCGGGCCGGGCGCTCCACGCGACCCCGTCGCGCGAGGTGTGCAGCACGGTCCCGGCGGTGCCGACCGCCGCCGCCACCCAGCCGGTCGCGGTCCGCGCGACCGCCGTGGCCTTGATCCCGTCGGTCCACTCCAGGCCGCGGACCGGCACGGTGGACCAGCCGTTCGCGGTCCGGCGGGCCGCGATGCGCACCAGCGACGCCCGCTCGTGCTTCACCACCGATCCCAGCGCCAGCCCGCCGCCGACGGCGGTGAACTCGGAGCGCACGCCGTGCAGGCGACGTGCCTCGCGCCAGGTCGTGCCGTCGGTGGACTCCCAGATCGCCGCGGTCGGGTCGCCGCTGAGCGCGCCCACCGCCACGACCCGGTCGCCGTCGGTGGAGACGTCCACGAGGTCCGCGCCGGCGAGGCCGGTGGTGATCCGCACCGAACCGCGCTCGTCGACCAGCACCCACGCGCCGTCGAGGTGGACCAGGGCGAACGCCGTGCCGGAGGGGTCGGTGAAGACCCCGGCGGCCCTGGTGGGGGAGCCGGTGCCGGCCGTCGGGAGGGCGGGTGCGGGGGCGGCCGCCGCGCGGCCCGCGAGTGTTGTCGAGACCGTGGTGCCGAGCGTCGCCGTGACGGCGGCGCCCAGCACGAACTTTCGCCGATCGAGCACGTCAGTCCTTTCGGGGCAGGGGGAAACGCTGACGTGGCGCTAAGCCGGTTGGAAGATTTCCAACCCGAGTATTGATCCACCGGGGCAGTCGGGCAATGGACCGTTCCGCCCAAACCCGCCATCCCGCGGGCCGATCCGCCGGGCCGATCCACCGGGGCGCGGACCGGTCCCGGATCGACCGTGCTTCCGGTCGATCCGGGACCGTCGCGCTGCCCGTACCCTGAGCCGGTGCACGACCTCTTGCGCTCCCTGTGGGACGAACCGCGACCGCCGCACCCGACGCCGCGGGCCCGGTGGGACCTGGTCCTGGTCGGCGCGCTCGCGGTGGCCGCCGTGCTGGAGGGCGCGCTGCGGGCGGACCTGGCGTTCCCGGTCGTCTCGGTGGTGGTCGCCGTCGGGCTGCTGCCCACGCTGCCGCTGCGGCGGACCAGGCCGCTGCGCGCGGTCGTGATCGCCTTCGGCGTCTGCGCGGTGACCCCGTTGGCGACCGGTGTCGAGCCCGAGCTGAACACCATGGTCTACCTGCTCCTCCTGCCGTTCGCGCTGTACCGCTGGGGATCGGGCCGCGAGGCCGCGCTCGGGTCGCTGGTCGTGCTGGCCAAGCTCGGCTCCTCGCTCGCGCTCGGCACCGTCGGCCTCGGCGACACGCTCGGCGGCGCGGTCGTCGTGTGCACCGCCTGCGCCCTCGGCGCGGCGCTGCGGTACCGGGTCAGGGCGCGCACGCGCGAACTGGACCAGGCCAAGCTGCTCGAACGGGAGCGGCTGGCCCGCGACCTGCACGACACCGTGGCCCACCACGTCTCGGCGATGGCCATCCGCGCCCAGGCCGGGCTCGCCACCGCCGCCGCGAACCCGGCGGCCGCGGTCGACGCGCTCCGCGTGATCGAGTCCGAGGCGTCGCGGGCGCTCGCCGAGATGCGCGCCATGGTCCGCGTGCTGCGGCAGGACGAGCGGGTCGACCTCGCCCCGACCCCGCGCGTCGCCGACCTCGGGCAGCTCGCCGCCCGCCCGCACCTCGGCCCCGAGGTCGACGTGGAGGTCGTCGGAGACGTCGACGACCTGCCGCCGTCGGTGGGCACCGCCGTCTACCGGCTCGCCCAGGAGTCCGTCACCAACGCCCTGCGGCACGCCCGGCACGCCACCCGGATCGCGGTCCGGGTGGTCGCCGACGACCGCTCGGTGCACCTGCGGGTCAGCGACGACGGCGAGACCCCCGCCCGCCCGGCCGCCGGGCGGGGGCACGGGCTGATCGGCATGGCCGAGCGCGCGGGCCTGCTCGGCGGCACCTGCGAGGCGGGCCCGGACCCCGGCCGCGGGTGGACGGTCACCGCCGTGCTGCCGCGCACCGGGGCGACCGCGTGAGCGTCCGCGTCGTCGTCGCCGACGACCAGGAGATCGTCCGCACCGGCCTCACCATGATCCTCGACGCCCAGCCGGGCATCGAGGTGGTGGGCCAGGCGGCCGACGGCCGGCACGCGGTCGAGCTGGCCCGGCGGCTGCGCCCCGACGTGTGCCTGTTCGACATCCGGATGCCGCTGCTCGACGGGATCGAGGCCACCCGCGCGCTCGCCGGGCCGGACGTGGCCGACCCGCTCGCCGTCGTCGTGATCACCACCTTCGACCTCGACGAGTACGTCTACGCGGCGCTGCGCGCCGGGGCGCGGGGCTTCCTGCTCAAGGACGCCGGACCCGTGCTGCTCGCCCAGGCCGTGCACGCCGCCGCGAACGGCGACGCGCTGATCGCCCCGAGCGTCACCGCGCGGCTGCTCGCGGCGTTCGCCGGCGCCGGGCCGGCGGTCACCCCCGTGCAGCCCGTCGAGCCGCTCACCGAGCGGGAGGAGCAGGTCCTCGCCGCCGTGGCCGCCGGGCGCACGAACAGCGAGGTCGCCCAGCAGCTCCACATCACGCTCAGCACGGTCAAGACCCACGTCACGAGCCTGATGAACAAGCTCGGCGCGCGGAACCGCGTCGAGATCGCCATCTGGGCCCACGAGACCGACCGCGTCCGGCGCGGCGGCGCCCGCAGGTAGCCGAACACCCGCCGGTAGCCGAAAGTACGACCCGGGGCCGGCTCTTGGTCCGGCCGGACAGCGGCCTGAATACCGATGAGCCGGCACCGCCGCGGCGGCCACGATCTGCGGCATGACGACAACAGCGCCCCCACGCGCCACCCGACCCGATCGGGGGTGGCTCGTCCCGGCCGGGCTGCTCGCGCTCGGCGCCGTCCCCGTCATCGCCGGAGCCTTCCGGCTGGGCGACCCCGGTGACGGCGGCGCACCCCTGGTGGCGCACATCATCGGGGCCGGTGGCTACGCCGTCCTGGGCGCCTTCCAGTTCGCGCCCCGGTTCCGCGCCCGGCGGCGGCGGTGGCACCGCGTGGCCGGGCGGCTGGTGGTCCTCTGCGGTCTCGCCGCCGCGCTGTCCGGGCTGTGGCTGACCCTGTTCCCCTTCCGGCAGGCCGACGCGACCGTCCTCCTCACCGGCACCCGGCTCGTGTTCGGCGCGCTCTGGGCGCTGTTCCTGGTCCTCGGCGTCATCGCGGCCCGGCGGCGGGATGTCGGCGGGCACCGCGCCTGGATGACCCGCGCGTACGCGGTCGGCCTGGCCGCCGGCACCCAGGTGTTCACCCTCGGTCTCGGCACGGCGGTCCTCGGCCACCCCGACCGGACGGCCGAGGCCCTGCTGATGCTCGCCGGCTGGCTGGTCAACGTGGCCGTGGCCGAACGGGCCGTGCGCCGCTCCCGCACCACCCCGAACCCGGTGGAGGCACGATGAAGGCCATCGCCCAGGACCGGTACGGCTCACCCGACGTGCTGCGGCTCGTCGAGGTCGACCGGCCGACGCCCGCGGCCGGGGAGGTGCTCGTCCGGGTGCGCGCGGCGGCGGTGAACGCCCGCGACTGGCACGTCATGCGCGGCGACCCGTACCTGGCGCGCCTCATGCCGGGCGTGATGGGGCTCGCCCGCCCGAAGGTGGCCATCAGGGGCACCGACTTCGCGGGCGAGGTGGCGGCGGTCGGCGCCGGCGTGACCCGGTTCCGGCCGGGCGACGAGGTGTACGGCGAGGCGGACGGCGCGTTCGCCGAGTACGTGTCCGCACCGGACGGCGTGGTGGACGCCAAGCCCGCCAACCTGACCTTCGAGCAGGCCGCCGCGCTGCCCCTGGCGGCCAACACCGCGCTCGTCGGCCTGCGCGACCTGGGGCGGGTGCGGCAGGGGCAGCGGCTCCTCGTCAACGGCGCGTCCGGCGGCGTCGGCACGTTCGCCGTGCAGCTCGGCAGGCACCTCGGCGCCGAGGTGACCGCCGTGTGCAGCGCCCGGAACGCGGAGCTGGTCGCCTCGCTCGGCGCGGACCACGTCATCGACTACGCCCGGGACGACTTCACCCGCGACGGAGGACGCCACGACGTCGTGCTCGACCTGGTGGGCAACCACCCGCTGACCGCCCTCCGGCGCGCGCTCCGGCCCGGCGGGACCCTCCTGCTCTCGGGGGGAGGGGTGTCCACCGGCGGCAGCGTCCTCGGGCCGATGGGGCTCATCGTCCGGGCGGCGCTCGCGGGTCCGCTCGTCCGCAGGCACCGGGTGCTCGTCCTGGAGGCGCGGCCCGGCCGGGAGAACCTGGCGGCGCTGCGGCGGCTCGCCGAGTCCGGGGCGCTCGTGCCGGTCGTCGACCGGACCTACCCGCTCGACCGGGTGCCCGACGCGATCCGGTACGTCGAGGACGAGCACGCCCGCGCCAAGGTCGTCATCGCGGTGTGACGCGGATCGGGCTCCCCGGACGGCGGCGGGTAGGCTCGGCGGTGTTCGCGACTGGCGTGCCGAGGGTGGGACCGACCACCGGGGAGCGTTGAGCCGACGGGCACCGCGCGCCTGGGTGCCACGGCGAGCGCCCTCGCGCGCGTGGAGGCCGTCGTGCACGAACCCGCCATCCCGTCCTTGACCGGAGCCGACCCCGAGGTCGCCCGCCTGGTGCAGGCCGAGGCCCGTCGCCAGTTCGAGAAGGTCCGCCTCATCGCCTCGGAGAACTACGTCTCCACCGCGGTCCTGGAGGCGACCGGCTCGGTGCTCACCAACAAGTACTCCGAGGGCTACGCCGGCCGCCGCTACTACGAGGGCCAGCAGGTCGTCGACCCGGTCGAGGAGTTGGCCGTCAGCCGGGCCAAGGCCCTGTTCGGCGCCGATCACGCCAACGTGCAGCCGTACTCCGGCTCGCCCGCCAACCTGGCCGTCTACCTGGCCTTCCTGGAGCCCGGCGACACGGTCATGGGCATGGCGCTGCCCGCCGGGGGACACCTGACCCACGGGTGGGGCGTCTCGGCCACCGGCAAGTGGTTCCGCAGCGCCCAGTACGGCGTCCGCAAGGAGACCGGCACCGTCGACCTCGACGACGTCCGCGACCTGGCCCTCGCCGAACGCCCGAAGGTGATCTTCTGCGGCGGCACGGCGATCCCGCGCACCATCGACTTCGCCGGGTTCGCCGAGATCGCCCGCGAGGTCGGCGCGGTCCTCGTCGCCGACATCGCGCACATCGCGGGTCTGGTCGCGGGCGGCGCGCACCCGTCACCCGTCGGGCACGCCCACGTCGTCACCACGACCACCCACAAGACGCTGCGCGGCCCGCGCGGCGCGATGATCCTCACCGACACCGAGCACGCGAAGCCGATCGACAAGGCCGTCTTCCCGGGGCTCCAGGGCGGTCCGCACAACCACACCACCGCCGCCATCGCGGTCGCGCTCGGCGAGGCCCTCGACCCGTCCTTCGGCCTCTACGCCCACGCCGTCGTGCAGAACGCCCGCGCCCTGGCCGCCGCCCTGCTCGACCGCGGCTTCGACCTGGTCTCCGGCGGCACCGACAACCACCTCGTCCTGCTCGACCTGACCAACCGGGCCGTCGGCGGCAAGCCCGCCGCGAAGGCCCTCGACCGCGCGGGCATCGAGGCGAACCACAACACCGTCCCGTTCGACCCGCGCAAGCCGTTCGACCCGTCCGGCGTCCGCCTCGGCACGGCCGCCGTCACCACCCGCGGCCTCACCGCCGACCACATGCCGCAGGTCGCGGAGTGGATCGACCGCGCGATCAGGGCGACCGACGACCGCGGGCTCGACCGGATCGCCGCCGAGGTCGCCGACCTCATGTCCGGCTACCCCATGCCCGGCTGGGCATAGCGGACGGCGTCGGCCAACCGGGCCACGTCGTCGCGGAACGTCTCGTGCCGCACGGCGACGCACCCGGTGCCCGGCAGCTGGTCGGCGGGCAGCTCCACCCCGTCGACCAGCACCGCGATCACCGGGACCAACCGCGTCCGGGCCGCTTCCAGCTCGTCGCGCACCGGCTCGTCCGGCACGGTCCACCCCGGCCCGACGACGGCGAGCAGCACGTCGCACGACGCCGCGTCGGGCACGACGGCGCACCCCATGTCGTCGAGCCGGTCCGCGATCCGCCCCGCCAGGTGCAGGTCGCGCGGCCGGTGGCTCAGGTACAGCCGGGCGGTGCGCGGCGACGGCGGGAAGCCCGCGAGCGAGATGCCCGCCAGTTCCGCGAACGCGCGGTCCCGCACGTCCTCGGGCGCCGCGCCGCACCGCGCCAGCACGTCCACCGCCACCCCGTCGACCTCGGCCAGCAGGCCCAGCAGCAGGTGCCCGGTGCCGACGTGCCGGTGCCCCAGGGCCAACGCCTCCCGGACGGCCGCCGCCAGCGCCCGCTTCGCGCCCGGGGTGAACGGCAGGTGTCCCGGGAACGGCACGCCGCCCCGCTCGACCTCCCGCACGTGGGGGCGGCACCCCTGCGGCGTCACCCCGGACGACACGAGCACGGTCGCCGCCGCACCGCCCTCGCCGAGCAGGCCCAGCAGCAGGTGCCCGGTGCCGATGGTGGCGTGACCGAGCGCCCGCGCCTCGCTCAGCGCCAGCGCGGACACCCGCTGCGCCGCCTCGGTGTACCAGCCCATCAGTCCCCCGCCACCGCCTCGGCGAACCCCTCGTCCGAGGCCCGCCCCTCCGGCACTCGCGCCACAACCCGCGTCCACACCATCGCACGCGGTGGCCGGGTGTTACCGGAACCGGTCGGTCGCCGCGACCCGGGCGGCGGCCAGGTCGTCGGTGCCGGCGTGGTCGGAACCGGGGATCATGATCAGCTCGGCGTCCGGCCAGGCGTGCGCCAACCGCCACGGCGTGCCGATGAGGTTGCCCAGGTCGAGCACGCCTTGAACGATCACGCCCGGGATGCCCGCGAGCTTCCACGCCTCCTCGACGACGACGCCCTCGCGCAGCCACGAACCGTGCGCCCAGTAGTGCGTGACCAGGCGCGCGAACGCCAGCCGGTACTCCGGGGGGTCGAAGCGGTCGCCCTGCGCGGCGAGGGCGTCCTCCCACCGGCACCACTCCTCGGCCGCCCGGTCGTGCACGGCCGGGTCCGGGTCGAGCAGCTTCGCGAGGTAGGCGGCGGGCAGGTCGTCGCCCTCGGGGGCGAACGCGCGGAACCTCGCCCACGCCTCGGGGAACATCGGCGCGAGGCCCTTGGTCAGGAGGTCCGTCTCCTCCCGCATGCCGGTGGCGATGCCCGCCTGCACCAGTTCCGTCACCCGGTGCGGGTAGCGCTCGGCGTACACCAGGCTGAGCACCGAGCCCCAGGACGCGCCGAACAGCTGCCACCGCTCGATGCCCAGGTGCTCGCGCAGCAGCTCCAGGTCGGCGACCAGGTGGTCGGTGGTGTTGGTCGACAGGTCCACCTCGGGTCGCCCGGCGTGCGGCGTGCTGCGCCCGCACCCGCGCTGGTCGAGCAGCACGATCCGGTAGGCCGCGGGGTCGAAGTAGCGGCGGGTGCGCGGCGAGCACCCGGACCCCGGCCCGCCGTGCAGGCAGACCACCGGTTTGCCGTCCGGGTTGCCGCACACCTCCCAGTAGACGTGGTGCCCGTCGCCGACGTCGAGCATCCCGTGGTCGTGCGGTTCGATCTCCGGGTACAGCACCGATCCTCCCCAGCTGAATGCAACAGTGCTGTCACATTAGCCCCGACAGCTCTGGGGGTGGAGGGGATTTCACCCGCACGTCCCTCGGTTCGGCGGAGCCCGCTCAGTGCAGGACGTCGATCCTGATCACACCGCCGTCGTGGTCCACCTGGTGCGCGTCGGTGTCGTCGAACCAGTGGCCGTCGGGGCCGAGGTAGCGGAACCGGTGCGTGCCGGGGGGCAGGATGACGGACACCGTGCGGGTGCCGTCGCGGCGCGGCTGGAGCTCGTGCACGCCCGGCGTCCAGTCGTTGAACGATCCCACCACGCTGACCGGGCCGTCGGGCTGGTCGAGCGGCAGCGAGAAGGTCACGCGGCGCTTCGGGCCGAAGAGGCGCGCGTTGCGGAGCATGGTTCTCCCTCGGGTACCACGGGGCGATCTTGGACGGCCCCGACCCTATGCCCCGACGCGCCGTGGGCGTCCGAAGTGGACCGTCGCGCGTACGGGTGACGTGTGGGCGGGAGGGGTGGGCCGCAAACGTTCACTCGTTGCAAACTTGCAGTGTGTGCATCTTTTTGGTTAGGTTGGTCGAGTGCCCGTCCACGCCGAAGGCCTCCGTGACCGCAAGAAGCGGCTGACCCGGTACGCGCTCAGCCGCGCCGCCGTCGACCTCGTCGCGCGGCACGGCCTCGACCATGTCACGGTCGAGGACATCAGCGCCGCGGCGGACGTGTCACCGCGCACCTTCTTCAACTACTTCGCCACCAAGGAGGAGGCCGTCCTCGCCCCCGACCCGGAGGCGGGGCCGCGCATCCGCGCGCTGGTGCTCGCCCAGCCGGCGGAGCTGTCCGCGGTCGCGGCGGTCCGGGAAGCGCTGCTCGCCGAGATCGCCGCCGAGGTGGCCGTCGACCGCGAGTCGTGGTTGCGGAGGATGCGCGTCGTGCAGCAGCACCCCGTGCTGCTGGCCAAGGTGCTCGCCGGCGGCGAGGCGGTCGAGCGCGAGGTCGTCGCGGCCGTCGCCGAGCGCGTCGGCCGGTCCGAGGACGACACGTACCCGCTGCTGCTCGGCGCGGCGACCGGCGCGGCGTTCCGGGTGGCCGTCGCCCGCTGGTCGCGCACCGACGAGTCGGCCCCGCTGCACGAGCTGATCGCCGAGGCGCTCGACCTGCTCGCCGCGGGCCTGGCGAACCCACCCCAGCCCTGACCGAAGAAACCGGGGGAACATGTCCACCGAAACCGACGCCGGTCCACCGACCGGCAACGACGGCGGCGCGACCGGCACGCGCTCGCGCCGGGACGTCGTCCAGGCGATGTCGGGCCTCATGCTCGGCATGTTCGTGTCGATCCTGGCGTCGACCGTCGTGTCGAACGCCCTGCCGCGCATCATCGCCGACCTGCGCGGCTCGCAGTCCGTCTACACGTGGGTCGTCACCACCGAGCTGCTCGCCATGACGGCCACCGTGCCGCTGTGGGGCAAGCTCGCCGACCTCTACAGCCGCAAGCTCCTCATCCAGCTCTCGCTCGGGTTGTTCGTCGTCGGCTCCCTGATCGCCGGGTTCTCCCCGAACGTCGAGGTGCTGATCGCCAGCCGCGTCGTGCAGGGCCTGGGCGCGGGCGGCATGACCGCGCTGGCCACCATCGTGATGGCCGCGATGATCCCGCCGCGCGAGATGGGCCGGTACGCGGGCATCTTCGGCGCCGTGTTCGGCGTCGGCACGGTCGCCGGGCCGCTCATCGGCGGCGTGCTGGTCGACACCTCGTGGCTGGGCTGGCGCTGGTGCTTCTTCATCGGCGTGCCGTTCACCCTGGCGTCGATCATCCTGCTCCAGCGCACCCTGCGCCTGCCGGTGGTCCGCAAGGAGGTCGAGGTCGACTACCTGGGCGCGGCGCTGATCGTGGGCGGCGTGTCCACCCTGCTGGTGTGGTCCACGCTGGCCGGCCACCAGTTCGAGTGGGCCTCCGGCTGGACCGCGCTGCTCGTGGCGATCGGCGTGGGCCTGCTGGTCCTCGCGGTGTGGGTGGAGTCCCGGGTGTCCGACCCGATCGTGCCGCTGACGATCTTCGCCAACCGCACGGTCGCGCTCACCACGCTCGCCAGCGCGCTGGTCGGCGTGGCGATGTTCGGCGGCACCGTGTTCCTGTCGCAGTACTTCCAGATCGGCATGGGCAAGACGCCGACCCAGGCGGGCCTGATGAGCCTGCCGATGATCTTCGGCCTGCTGGTGTCCTCCACGGTCGCCGGCAGCCTGATCACCAAGTGGGGTCGGTGGAAGGTCTTCCTGGTCGCGGGTGGCGCGATCATGGTCGGCGGCATGCTGCTGCTGTCCACCATCGACGCGAACACGACGGTGTTCACGGTCAGCCTGCACATGGCCGTGCTCGGTGTCGGCGTCGGCATGCTGATGCAGAACCTGGTGCTGGTGGCGCAGAACGACGTGCCCGCGCGCGACCTGGGCGCCACGACATCGACCCTGACGTTCTTCCGCTCGCTGGGCGGCACGATCGGCGTGAGCGCGCTGGGCGCCGTCCTGGCCACGCGGGTGGAGACGCTGAGCGCGGAGAAGTTCGGCCCGGTGGCGGGCGGCACGGGCGGTTCCGAGGTGCCCGACCTGAACCTGCTGCCCGAGCCGGTGCGCGTGGTCGTGCGGGAGATCTACGCCACGGCGACGGCGGAGCTGTTCCTGATCGGCGCGCCGATCGCCCTGCTGGCCCTGGTGGCCGTGCTGTTCCTCAAGGAGAAGCCGCTCAAGACCATGAGCGGCGACGAGCGCCTGGCCGCCGAGATGGCCGGCGGCGGCCACTGAGCGGCTGCCGAACCGCTGTCGACCGACGAGGGGCGCGGCGTCCGGGACCGAACCGGGCGCCGCGCCCCTCGTCGTGGCGCGTGTCCGATCGCGCCGCTCCGGTGGTGCGGACAGGGCGGGTGGGACACTGCACCCGTGACCGGGCTCAGGGAACGGAAGAAGCAGGCGACCCGCACCGCGCTGGCCGACGCCGCCCTGCGGCTGTGCGTGGTGCACGGGTTGGACGGCGTGACCGTCGAGCAGGTCGCGCACGAGGCCGGCGTGTCCCTGCGCACGTTCTTCAACTACTTCTCGTCCAAGGAAGAGGCCGTGGTCGCCGGCGACGTGTCGACCGCCACCGCGTTCGTCGAGGCGTTCGCCGCGCGCCCGGAGGGCGAACCGGTCCTGACGGCGCTGCGCGCCGCGCTGGCCGAGGTGGTGCCGGAGCACATCGACCCGGCCCGCGTGGCCCAGTTGCGGGTGCTGCGGCGCACGCCCGCGCTGCTCCCGCACCAGATCGCGGCGTTCGCCGCGCAGGAGCGGGAGCTGGCGGGCGTGGTCGCGCGGCGGGTCGGGGTCGACCCCGAGGCCGACCTCTACCCGGTGATGTTCGCGGCGTCCGTGATGGCCACCGTGCGGGTGACCGTCGGGTGGTGGCTCGACGCCGCCGAACGCCCCGAGCTGGCCGAGCTGATCGGGGTCGTCGTCGACCGGCTCGGCGCCGGGTTCGCGGAGGTCTGACCCCAGGCCACGGGCAGTGAGTGCACGCCGTGGACGAGCATGTCGCCGCGCAGCGGCACCTCCTCGGGCGGCACGGCGAGGCGCAGGTCGGGCAGCTCGCGGAGCAGTCCGGTGAACCCGGTGGTCATCTCGACGCGGGCCGGCTGCCGGCCCGGGCACTGGTGCACGCCGTGCCCGAACGCGAGGTGCGGTCCGCGCGGCCGGGTCACGTCCAGCTCGTCGGGGGAGGGGTACACCCCCGGGTCCCGGTTGCCCGCCGCCGCGGACAGCACCACGGTCGCGTCGGCCGGGATCGCCTCGCCCGCCACCTCGACGTCCTCCACGGCGGTGCGGGTGATGCCGAGGTGGATGATCGACGGGTAGCGCAGCAGCTCCTCCACGGCCCCCGGCACGAGCGACGGGTCGGCGCGCGGCGCGGCGAGCTGGTCGGGGTGCTCCAGCAGCGCGAACGTGCCGAGCGCCGGTATGTTCGCGATCGTCCCGCGACCGGCGACGAGCAGCAGGTTCGCGATGTCGACCAGCTCGTCGTCGGTGAGCGTGGGGTTGGCCCGGATCAGCCCGGACAGCAGGTCGTCGGCCGGCTCCGCCCGCTTGGCGGATCAACCCGTGCATGAACGCCCGCAGCGCCTCGGCGGCGCGCACCACGTCGTCCACCTCCGCGTCGAGCCGCAGCAGGGTCGCGCCGCGCTCCTGGAACCCGGCGCGGTCGGCGTACGCGACGCCGAGCAGCTCGCGGATCACCAGTGACGGCACGGACAGCGCGAACGCGGTCACCAGGTCGGCGGCCGGGCCGGCGGCGCGCATCGCGGCCGGGTGGTCGGTGACGATCCGCTCGACGCGCGGGGTGAGCCGCCGCATGCGCCGCACGGTGAACCGGCCGGTGGGCAGCCTGCGGTAACGGGTGTGGTCGGGCGGGTCCACGGTGATGAAGTTGCCCGCGCGCAGCCGCCGGTCGGTCATCCGGGCGCGCGGCGCCGGCGGCAGCTTCGCCGGCATCCGCTCGCTGCGGAACCGGTCGGAGCTCAGCCGCGGGTCGGCGAGCAGCGCGCGGGCGGCCTCGTGGCCGGTCACCAGCCACGCCGGGGCGCCGTCTGCTCGACCGTCCCCTGGTGGTGAACCCACCAAAGGTGCACGTTGAGCAAATTTGCACAACACGCAAGTTTGGTGGATACTTGTATGTGGCAAGCAACGCGGGAGGGAGGCGACTTGGACGTCGCCACGCGAGAACTGGAGACCCGGCTGCGCGACCTGATGAAGGTCGTGCGCCTGGTCAAGCAGCTCGGCTCCGAGCGCCACCCGTCGATCCCGAGCGGGCTGCTCGGGACCTTGACGCTGATCGCGCGGGCCAACGGCCACGGCGAGCCCACCGGCTGCCACGCGAAGGAGCTGGCGGTCCAGGCGGGGCTCGACCCGTCCACGGTCAGCCGGGCGGTCGCCGCCCTGGTGTCCCACGGCCTCGTCGAACGCCGCGCCGACCCCGGCGACGGTCGCGCCAGCATCCTCGTCGTCACCGACCGCGGCCGGGCCGCGCTCGACGAGGCCCGGACCTGGTACGACGACCTGTTCGGCCGCGCGCTTGCCGACTGGACCCCTGAAGAGGTCGAGGCGCTCACGTCCGCGCTCGGGCGCCTGACCACCAACGTCGAAGGAGCCCTGGGCTCCACCTGGGAGGCCGCGCGATGAGCGCACCCGCCACCACGAGCACCGGTACCGGTCCCGGTGCGATGAGCCACCGGCAGGTGATGGAAGCCCTCAGCGGCCTCCTGCTGGTGCTGTTCGTCGCGATGCTCAGCGGCACCGTCGTCTCGACGGCGCTGCCGCAGATCATCGGCGCGCTCGAAGGCTCGCAGACCCAGTACACCTGGGTCGTCACCGCGACGCTGCTCACCGCGACCGCCACCACGCCGATCTGGGGCAAGCTCGCGGACCTGTTCGACAAGAAGACCCTCGTCCAGGTCGCCATCGTGCTGTTCATCCTGGGCTCGATCGTGTCCGGCCTCGCGCAGAGCGCCGGTCAGCTCATCGCCGCCCGCGCGTTCCAGGGCATCGGCGTCGGCGGCCTCCAGGCCCTCGTGCAGGTCGTGATCGCCGCGATGATCCCGCCCCGCGAGCGCGGCCGGTACAACGGCTACCTCGGCGGCGTGATGGCGGTGGCCACCGTCGGCGGCCCGCTGCTGGGCGGCCTCATCGTGGACACCTCGTGGCTGGGCTGGCGCTGGTGCTTCTTCATCGGCGTGCCCGTCGCCGTGATCGCGCTGTTCGTGCTCCAGGCCACGCTGAAGGTGCGGACCGCCCGCCGGCAGGACGTCAGGATCGACTACCTGGGCGCGAGCCTGATCGCGGCCGGCGTGAGCGTGCTGCTGATCTGGATCTCGTTCGTCGACTCCTCGTTCGCCTGGCTGTCCTGGGAGACCTTCGCCATGGTCGGCGGGTCGATCGCGCTGCTGGGCGCGGCGGTGGCCGTCGAGGCACGGGCCGCGGAACCGGTCGTGCCGCTGCGGATCGTCAAGCAGCGCACCACGGCGCTGGCGATCCTGGCCAGCCTCGCGGTCGGCATGGCGATGTTCGGCGGCGCGGTGTTCCTCGGCCAGTACTTCCAGATCGGCCGCGGCTACACCCCGACCGAGGCGGGCCTGCTGACCATCCCGATGATGGCGGGCGTGCTCGGCTCCTCGATCATCGCGGGCCGGCTCATCACCAGGACCGGCAACGTCAAGCCCTACATCGTGACGGGCGCGATCGTGCTGGTCATCGGGTTCCTGGCGCTCGGGCGGATCGACCACGACACGTCGCTGGTGTTCGTCGGCGCCGCGATGCTGCTGGTCGGCGTCGGGGTCGGCATGACCATGCAGAACCTGGTGCTCGCGGTGCAGAACACCGTCCCGCTCAAGGACATCGGCGCGGCCAGTTCGACCGTCGCGTTCTTCCGCTCGCTCGGCGGCACGATCGGCGTGTCCGTGCTGGGCGCCGTGCTGGCGCGGCGCGTCGAGGACGCCATCACCCGCGACCTGACCGCGGCGGGCATCCCGGCCACCGGCGGTGGTGGCGGCAGCCTCGACATCGCCGCCCTGCCCGACGCCGTGCAGCACATCGTGCGCGCCGCCTACGGCGACGCCACCGGGCACATCTTCTTCATCTCGGCGGGCATCGCCGTCGTGGGCGTGATCGCCGCCCTGTTGCTCAAGCCCGTGAAGCTGCGCAGCAGCCTGGACCTCGTCGACGTCGGGCAGGAGACCGAGCCCGTCGCGTGACCCCCCCGTTCGCGGGCACACCGCGCCCGACCGTTCCTGCGGTCGGGCGCGGTGCCGCGTCACGAGCCGATCAGAAACCCATCCGGCAGCCGGGCAGGGCGATCTCCTGGCCCAGCAGCGTGACGACCCGCACGGGCTGCCCGTTCGCGGCCGGCGCGCCGCCGGACCTCCGCGGCCCGTCACGTCAGTGCGCGCCGCCGCAGCACTCGTGCGGGTTCTCCGACTCCGCCGGTCGCAGCACCCCGCCCACCGCGGGTTCCACGAGCAGCACCAGTTCGCCGTCCCGGCACACCGGGCGCAGGAAGCCCAGCGTCTCCACCGGGTCGGTCGGCGCCACCGGCACCCCGATGCCCACGACCCGCTCGATCGCCGAGCGGGCCACGACCTCCGCCGCCGGGTGCGTGCCGGTCAGCGCGCCCTGCCCCGGGAAGCGGATGCAACGGCCGTCGGTGCGGTCACGCGCACCGACGGCCGCGCGTGCGCCGGGTGAGTCCGCGGAGTCCGGTGTGGACACCGGCGCGCCCAGCAGTTCCGCCACCGGCTCGCCGGTGACGTGCGCCGAAACGGCGGTGACCGCCACCGGTCCCCGGTGGTCGACGTGGGTGAACACGAAGTCCGCGTCCCCGATCGCCGCCAGCACGAGCGCGTCCAGGTGGGCCGCGCCGTGCCCGCCGCCGGGGAGGACGGGCACGACCCCGATCCAGGTCATCAGATGACGTCGACGAACACCGGGTTCGCGTAGAACCACAGGTCCGACCACGGGTCGGCGTCACCGAGGACGTCCATCACCGGGTTGCCGTCCGAGGTCAGCCGGTTGCCGTCCGAACCGCGCAGCCGCAGGTAGAACGCGCCGTCGATGTCGCGGAAGGTGTGCGTGAACTTCACCGTGCCGCGCGCCCTCCGGCCCACCTCGAAGGTCTTCACGACCGTGGTGAGCGGCGCGCTGAACGCGTCGCGGTCGGCCACCGGGCCGGTGATCGGGCCCGCGACGAGGTCGACCTTCGCCAGCCGGGGCACCACGCCGGAGAAGTTGGCGCCCCGCGCCAGGTCGACCTCGACGGTCACCTCGACGTCGTCGCCGCGCCGCACGAACGTGCGCCCGCCGATCGTGACGCCCCGGTTGTCGCCCTCGCCGAGCGAGCGCACCCGCACGTTCAGGCCGTCGACGACGCGGCCGTGCACGGCGACGACCTTGCCGCCCTGCATGCCCCGCATGACGTCCACGTAGGACTTCGAGTCCGAGCCGACCAGCGTGGAGCTGTAGAAGCCGGGGAAGTAGTCGCCGAAGACCTGCTCCACGCCGGTGTCGACCGGCGCGCCCTTGCTGCCCGTGGTGCCGTGGTCGCCGGGACCCGGCCTGAACGTGTCCCGGTGCACCTGGTGGGCGTCCGAGGTGGCCGTCACCCACCACGGCCGCCCCTCGGCGAGCAGCGAGTCCCACAGGCCGCCGACCTTCGCGGTCATCCAGTCGAAGCCGCCGTAGGTGCGGTACGGGTTCTCGGTGGCCGTGGGCGCGAAGCCGGGGAAGCTGTCCTGGTTCGGCGACCCGTCGTAGTACCCGCGCGCGCCGCCCCGCCCGCCGTTCGCGGTGCTGATGCCCGCCGCCTGGTGGCCGGGCGCGCCCTCCATGCCGACCGCCACGTCCGGCGCCGCGTCGCGCCAGCCGCGGATCTCGTGCGGGCTGTCCACGCCGCGCCTCGCCGGGTGGTTGGCGAACATCAGCGCGATCTCCGTGCGGCCGGACAGCACCTGCGACTCCAGGTAGCGCAACGCCGCCAACGCGTACGGCTCGCCGTCCGCGCTCGTGGAGCGGGTGATCAGCCCCTTGCCGCCCTGCGCCGCGGGCGTGGACAGCACGCCGCCGTCGTAGGCGGCCTCGAAGGCGCGCAGGATGTCCACGGTGGAGCGGCCGGGCGGCAGGAACACCGTCGCGTGCTCCGCGCCCGGGATGTTCCACTCCAGACCCTGGTAGACCAGCACGTCCCGGTACGAGCGGCGCGCCCGCTCGATGTCCGGCGTCACCTGGTCGATCGAGAACTTCTCGTGCGCCACCCCGCCGTGGTCGGTGATGACGACCCAGTCCAGCCCGTGCTGCCGCGCCTTCGCGACCTGCTGCGCCACCTCGTACTGCCCGTCGGACGAGTACTTGGTGTGGATGTGGTGGTCACCCGCGTACCAGCGGTTCCGCCCACCCCACGGGTTCACCGGCCGCGCCGGGCGGTCGTCGTGCGCGTGCGCCGGCGTCGCGCCCACCGCCGTCGCGATCCCGGCCGCGCCCAGCCCGGCCAGGAACCCGCGCCGCGCCACGGACAGGGGACGGTCGTCGCGGTCGTCGCGCCAACTCCCCTCGACCTCCTCGTGGTGGTGGTCGTGGTGGTGGTCGTGGCCGTGGTGGTGGTGCGGCATGCGGGGGACTCCGATCTGGCCCGAACAGCGGCGGCGCAGCGAAGTATCGTGAGTCGGCCACGTGTTCCGGTGGTGCGAGCCGCCGAACTCCGGGTGAACACTTCGAACCCGGTCCGTGGTCCCGCCGCCACGGAGCGGAGCCGGTCGGTCGGTCCGGTCACCGGCGCGCCGGGCACCCGGCGACCGGCTCGTCGCCCGGCGGGGACCGGGAGCAGACTGGGGACGTGGACAGCAGGCGCAAGCGCGGGGAGCTGCGGATCTACCTGGGCGCGGCACCCGGTGTGGGCAAGACGTTCGCCATGCTCGGCGAGGCGCGCCGGCGCCGGGAGCGGGGCACCGACGTGGTCGTGGGGCTGGTCGAGACGCACGGCCGGGAGAGGACCGCCGCCCTGCTCGACGGGCTGGAGCGCTTGCCGCTGCGGGTGGTGGCGCACCGCGGCGTCGAGCTGGCCGAGCTGGACGTGGACGCGGTGCTGGCCCGCGCGCCCGAGGTGGTCGTGGTGGACGAGCTGGCGCACACCAACGCGCCCGGCTCGCGCAACGCCAAGCGCTGGCAGGACGTGGAGGAGCTGCTCGACGCGGGCGTCGACGTGCTGTCCACGGTCAACGTGCAGCACCTGGAGTCGCTCAACGACGTCGTGGCCCGCATCACCGGCGTCGAGCAGCGCGAGACCGTGCCCGACGAGGTCGTGCGCCGCGCCGAGCAGGTCGAGCTGGTCGACCTCACGCCCGAGGCGCTGCGCCGCCGGCTGGCGCACGGCAACGTCTACGCCGCGCACAAGATCGACGCCGCGCTGGGCAACTACTTCCGCGTCGGCAACCTGACGGCGCTGCGCGAGCTGGCCCTGCTGTGGGTCGCCGACCAGGTCGACGTGGCGTTGCAGCGCTACCGCAGCGAGCAGCGCATCACCGACACGTGGGAGGCCCGCGAACGGGTCGTCGTGGCGATCAGCGGCGGCCCGGAGAGCGAGACGCTGATCCGCCGCGCCCGCCGCATCGCGCTGCGCGCCGGGGCCGACCTGCTCGTCGTGCACGTCCTGCGCGGCGACGGGCTGGCCGGCGCGCCGCCCCGGCTCGTGGGCGGCGCCCGGCGCACCGCCGAGGACCTGGGCGCGACCTACCACACCGTGGTGGGCGACGACGTGCCGACCGCGTTGCTGGAGTTCGCCCGCGGCGTCAACGCCACCCAGCTGGTCCTCGGCACGTCGCGCCGCTCGCGGCTGGCCCGCGTGCTGGACGAGGGCATCGGCTCGGCCGTCGTGCAGGCGTCCGGGCCGATCGACGTGCACATGGTCACGCACGACGAGGCGCGTCGCGGTCCGCGCCGGCGGTCGGCCGGCACCGCGCTGGGCCGGTCCCGCGCGCTGGCCGGGTGGGCGCTGGCGGCCGTGCTGCCGGGCGCGGTGACCGGCCTGGGCCTGCTGTGGGACGACGGGCTGACGGTGTCCACCGACCTCGTCGGCTACTTCCTGGCCACCGTCGTGGTCGCGCTGGTCGGCGGCCTCGGCCCGGCGGTCTGCGCGGCGCTGCTCGGGGCCGGGCTGCTGAACTTCTTCTTCACCGCGCCCCGCTACAGCCTCGCCGTGGCCACGCCGGAGAACGTGGTCACGCTGATCGCGATGCTGGTGGTGGGCGCACTGGTCGCGCTCGTCGTGGACCGCGCCGCCAGGCTGGGCGAGCAGGGCGCGCGGGCCCGCACCGAGGCCGCGCTGCTCGCCTCCTACGCCCGCACCGTGCTGACCAGCCCCTACCCGCTGGCGCGGCTGCTGGAGAAGGTGCGGGAGAACTTCGGGCTGGAGTCCGTGGCGCTGCTGGAGCGTCGGGACGGCGGGTGGGAGCGCGTGGCGTGCGCCGGCCCCCGGCCGTGCGACGAACCCGACGAGGCGGACGTGGACGTGCCGGTCACCGCCGACGTGCACCTGGCGCTGCGCGGCCGGACCCTGCCCGCGGGCGACCAGCGCGCCCTGGAGGCCGCCGCCGGGCAGGCGCTGATGGCGCTGCGGCAGCAGCGGATGGCCGCCGAGACCGCCGAGGCGCAGCGGCGGGCCGAGACCACCGAGCTGCGCACCGCCCTGCTCTCGGCCGTCGGGCACGACCTGCGCACGCCGTTGACCTCGATCAAGGCCGCCGTCGGCAGCCTGCGCGACGCCGAGCTGCGGCTGTCGGAGCAGGACACCGCGGACCTGCTGGAGACCGTCGAGATCTCCGCGGACCGGCTCACCGGGTTGATCGACAACCTGCTCGACTCCTCGCGCCTGGCCACCGGCGCCGTGGCGCCGCAGCTGCGCGCCGTCACGTTCGACGAGGTCGTGGCGCGCGCCCTGGCGGGCATCGACGAGCGCCGCACCGTGTCCGTCGACGTGGCGGAGGAGCTGCCGGCCGTGCGCGCCGACCTCGGGCTGCTGGAGCGCGTCGTGGCCAACGTCGTGGACAACGCCCTGCGGCACGGCAGGCTCAGCCCGCGCCGGGCGGTCGACGTGGACGGCGACGGCGCCATCGCGGTCGACGAACCCGAGGTCGCCCTGCGCGCCAGCGCCCACCACGACCGCGTGGAGCTGCGCGTCGTCGACCACGGCCAGGGCCTGCCGAAGAACACGGCGGACGCGGTGTTCGCCCCGTTCCAGCGGCTCGGCGACCGCGACGCCACCCCCGGCGTCGGGCTGGGCCTGAGCGTGGCCAAGGGGTTCGTGGACGCCATGGGCGGTGCCATCACCGCCGAGGACACCCCCGGTGGCGGCCTCACCGTCGTCATCTCGCTGCCCACGGCGTCATGACCACCGTCCTGCTCGTCGACGACGACCCGCAGCTCTTACGGGCGCTGCGGATCACGCTCACCGCGCACGGCTACGACGTGCGGACCGCGGCCGACGCCGCCGGCGCGCTGCGGGAGTGCGCGCTGCGGCCGGACCTCGTCGTGCTGGACCTGGGCCTGCCGGACGCGGACGGCGTCGACGTGATCGCCGAGGTGCGCCGGGCCGGCACCGTGCCGATCGTCGTGCTGTCCGCCCGGCTCGACTCGGCGGACAAGGTGCGCGCCCTCGACGCCGGCGCCGACGACTACGTCACCAAGCCGTTCGGGACGGACGAGTTCCTGGCGCGGGTGCGCGCCGCCGTGCGCCGTTCGGCGCGGCGGCCGTCCGGCGAACCACCCGTGTCGGCGGCGTCCTTCACCGCCGACCTGGCCGCGAAGAAGATCCACCGCGACGGCGGCGAGGTGCACCTGACGCCGACCGAGTGGGGCCTGCTGGAAGCCCTGGTGCGGGCCGGCGGCGAGGTCGTCAGCGCGCACGACCTGCTGGTGGCGGTGTGGGGTCCGGCGTACACGGACGCGACGCACTACCTGCGCGTGTACCTGGCCCAGTTGCGCCGCAAGCTCGAACCGGACCCCGCCCGACCCCGCCACCTGCTCACCGAACCGGGCCGCGGCTACCGCTTCCGACCGTGAGGGCCGGGGACGCCGTGCCCGCCCGCCGAGGTCACGCGACCCCGCGGCGGCTGACCGGCCTCAGGCGCGGGTGGTGCGGCGGTTCCGGGTCGGCGCGCGGGGTGTCCGGTGCGGCGGGGGCGCCGGTCGTGCCCGGCGCGGTGGGCACGGGGGTGCTCGTGCCGTCCGGGGTGCGGTGGGTGCGGCGGACGAGCAGCAGCAGGGCCAGGCCCAGGACCAGGACCGCGTGCGACGTGACGCGGGTGGCGGTGGCCTGTCCGGCGATCAGGTCGCGGGTGGAGAAGGCGGCCAGGACGGTGACGAAGGCGGCCACCACGGGGAGCAGGCCGGCGGCGGAGCGGGGGCGCAGGGCCGCCCACAGCAGGCCCAGGCCCAGCGCCAGGTTCCACGCGGTGCTCTCGTTGAACAGGTGCGTGCCCGTCGAGCCGTGGATGCCGTGCCCCGACGCCTGCGCCGCGGCGGGGGTCGTGCCCAGCACCTGGGACAGGCCGAGGGTCAGCTGGGCCACCGCCACGCCGGCCAGGCCGGCGCGCGGGTACCAGCCCCGCGTGCGCACGACCGGGGGCGCGGCGGCCACGACGGCGGCGGCGAGGTCCGGGGTGGGCGTGGCCGGTCGCAGGCGCAACGACCTGGTCAGGGTCGCGGCGCCGTCCTGCCACGCCCGGCACGCCGCGCAGTCCGCCAGGTGCGCGTCGGTCTCGGCGGCGGGCACCGGCTCCGCTTCCCCGTCCAGGCGGGCGGACAGGGCTTCGCGGCACGTCTCGCAGTCCACTCCGACATTGTCGGTCACCCGGCGGCGGAAGTTCCCGGGATGCGCGGCTCGGCCGGCCGTTCAGCGCGACGACGCCGTGCGCGGGCGACCGGCGGGCCGCGCAGCTCGGCCGCGGCGGTGGAGGTGGCGGCCACGAGGGCGTCGGCCGGGGAGGCGCCGGCCGGGGAGGCGCCGGCCGGTGTCGCGGTCGACGGCGGTGCGGTCGTCGGCGCCGCCGCGGCCTTGCGTGACGTGGGCGTGGCCGCTCCGCGGGGAGGTCAGTGGATCGGCGTGGTGGGGACGGGGGTCCAGCGCACCGCCTTGAGGACGCCGTCGGCGGTGGTGCTCTCGCCGACCACGACACCCCGGTCGTTGATCGCCACCGGCAGGCTGTGCGCACCGCCGAGCGACCCCAGGTAGGTGACGCGCCCGTCGCGCCACAGGAACGCCCTGGGCGCGTCCGGGTCCTCGGCGGACGTCCAGCCGACCACGTCGCCGCGCTCGTTGACCGCGACCGCCTCGGCAGGCCCGGGCACGCCCAGCACGACCGGCTTCCCGCCGCCCGGCCACACGACCGCGCGCCGGACCCCGCCCACCGCCGACCAGCCCACCACGTCGCCGCGCTCGTTGATCGCCTGCGGGCCGTCGGCCACGCCACCCTCGTCGGCGAGCACGGTCACCGCGTCCCCCTCCCAGCGCAGGGCGAGCGGGTACCGGTTGCCGACGACCACGCCGGCCTCGTTGACCGCCTCCACCGCGTACCCGCCGGTCCCGGGCGCGGCGGCCAGCGGCGCGCACGAGGCGGTGGTCGGGCAGCGGAACGCGTACGGCTCGCCCGACATCGGCGTCCTCGACCCGACGACGACGCCCGCGTCGTTGACCGCGTCCAGCCACAGGTGCGCCCCGGGCAGCGGCAGCGGCACGTGCCGCCCGTCCCGCCACACCGACGCCCTGTCCTGGTGGTAGCCCGCCGGCGACGGCGAGTACGTCATCGGCACCACGCCGTGCGAGTTGATCGCCTGCGCGATCACCCAGCCCGCGCCGGCGGGGGTCAGGTCGGTCACCCGGCCCTCGAACCAGATCTTCGGCTCCTGCACGTACGGGCCCGCGCCGCTGACGGGCACCAGGCCGAGCACCTGGCCGCGCCGGTTGATCGCGGTCGGCACGCCCGTGCCGAGGTCGGTGGCCGCACCGCCCGGCGACCACAGCACGGCGTGCGGCGCGCCGTTGCCGTAGGTGGCGCCCACGACCTGGCCGAGGTCGTTGAGGGCGATCGCGCGGTGCGTGGGGTAACCGGGCAGACCGGGCAGTTCGGCGACCGCGAAGGCGGTGTCGGCCGGCGCCGCGGCGGCGGGCGGGGTCGTCAGGACGAGTGCGGTCGCCAGGGCGAGCACGACCGCGGGCAGGCGTGGCTCGGGCATGGTCGCTCCATCGCGAGATGTCCGGAAGGGCGCACTGGATCGATTCGACCGTAGTCCCGAGCCCATCGAGACGGTGTGGGCCGGACAGCGCAAAACGCGGGACCGGTGGTCCGCTCCGCCGTTCCCGATCCGCTCGCCGCCGCGACGAGCGCAACGCCGGAGTGCTCGATCGTGTCATTGCCGCCCCCGGTGGCCACTGCCGATCATGGGGTCGTGAAGAGCCGGGAAATCCGGATCGCGCTCCCGCCCGGCCTACCGGGTGAGCGCTGCGCCGGGGTCGAGCACGCGGTCGTCAGCCTGATGGGCCTGTGGGACATCGACGACGACCGGGTGAGCGTGGTCGAGGTCGACGACGGCGCGCCCGCGCCCGACCAGCCCGACGCCGGCGCGACCCTGTGGTGACCGCCCGGGTGGGATGACCCGCCCGCGACCGGGCCGGAGGGGACGTCGACCCCTGAATGCGCTTTCCCGAAGCAACCCCGTGGCACTCCGCGGTGTCCTGGTCACCGAGGGCAGTGGTGGTCGGTGAGGTACCGCCACGGTGACAGGGGGAGTCCGCATGTCCCGCAGAACCAGGGCGCCGCTGGCGCTCGGGCTGGTCGTGGCGGTCGCGATGACCGCCACGACCGGCCTGTCCGCGTCCGCCGAACCGCCCGGGTCGCGACACGCCGCGGCCCCGCCACCCGCGACCCCGTCACCGGGGGCGCGCGAACCGGAGGGCACGGTCACCCTGCTGACCGGCGACGTCGTCACGGTCCGCGCCGGCCGCGCCGAGGTGCGCCCTGGCCCCGGGCGCGCCGACACGACGTTCGTCCAGCGCCGCGACGAGCGCGGCGACCTGCACGTGCTGCCCGACGACGTGCTGGACGACCTGCGGTCCGGCCGGCTGGACGACCGGCTGTTCGACGTGACCGCCCTGATCCGCGCCGGGTACGACGACCGGTCCACCGGCACCACACCGCTGATCGTGACGTCGGACGGCCCCGCCGTCGCCGGGCGGCCGCTGCCCGGCATCGGCGGGTACGCGGTGAGGGCACCGAAGGACACCGCGTTCTGGGCCGGCGCGCAGGCGGCCGGGGTGGCGAAGGTGTGGCTGGACGGCCCGGTCCGCGCCACGCTCGACCGCAGCGTCCCGCAGGTCGGCGCGCCGGGCGCCTGGGCCGCCGGGCACACCGGTCGGGGCGCCAGGGTCGCCGTGCTGGACACCGGCGTCGACGCCGGGCACCCGGACCTCGCGGGCGCCGTCGTGGAGTCGCGCAACTTCAGCGACAGCCCCGACACCGACGACCACGTCGGCCACGGCACGCACGTCGCCGCCACCATCACCGGCTCCGGCGCGCACCGGGGCGTGGCGCCGGACAGCGTCGTGCTCAACGGCAAGGTGCTGGGCGACCACGGTGGCGGCTACGAGTCCGACATCATCGCGGGCATGGAGTGGGCCGCGTCGGCGGGCGCCGACGTGGTCAACATGAGCCTCGGCAGCTCGATGCCCACCGACGGCACCGACCCCATGTCGCAGGCCGTCGACCGGCTCACCCGGACCACCGGGGCGCTGTTCGTGGTCGCGGCGGGCAACAGCGGACCGTCCGACGAGACGATCGGCAGCCCGGCGGCGGCGGAGCACGCCCTCACCGTGGGCGCGGTGGACCGGGCGGACGGGCTCGCCGGGTTCTCCTCGCGCGGGCCGCGCCGGGGTGACGGCGCGATCAAGCCGGACATCACCGCGCCGGGCGTCGACATCGTCGCGGCGAAGGCGGCGAACGGCCGCATCGGCACCCCCGTCGGCGACGCGCACGTCGCGCTGTCCGGCACCTCGATGGCGGCGCCGCACGTGGCCGGCGCGGCGGCGATCCTGGCCGCCCGGCACCCCGACTGGGGTCCCGCCGAGCTCAAGAGCACGCTCATGGCCAACGCGGAGCCCAACGCCGGGCTGACCGTCCACGAGCAGGGCGCGGGCCGGGTCGACGTGGCCGCCGCCGTCGAGCAGACCGTGGCGTCGTCGCCCGCGTCGCTGAGCCTCGGCACGGCGCGCTGGCCGCACGGCGACGACGCGCCGATCGAGGCGCGGCTCGCCTACCGCAACCCAGGCGCGACCCCGGTGACCCTGGAGGTGACCGCCGACCTGCGCGACCCGAACGGCGACCCGGCCCCCGCCGGCATGGTCGAGCTGTCCCCGTCCACGGTCACCGTGCCCGCCCGCGGCGAGGTGCCGGTCTTCCTCACCGTCCGCACCTCGGTCGACGGGCCGGACGGACTGTACGGCGGCGTGGTCGTGGCCACCGGCGGCGCGACGACGCTGCGCACGCCGGTCGGCGTCGGCAAGGAGGTCGAGAGCTACGACGTGGAGGTGACGTTCCTCGGCCACGACGGCGAACCCACCCCGGAGTACTCCCACCGGTTCGTCGACCTCGACCACCCGAAGGCGCACCTCGGGTACGACCCGTCCGGCACGCTCGTCACGCGCCTGCCCAAGGGCACGTTCTACCTCGACGCGACGGTCCAGGACCCGGGGACCCGCCGCCACACCCAGTTCCTCGAACCCGCCTTCACCGTCTCCGGCCCGCGCGAGGTCGTGTTCGACGCGCGCGCCGGCGAGCCGCTCGGGTTCCGCGTGGAGGAGCCGGGCGCGGAGGTGGGCCACACCGAGGCGTTCTTCACGCTCACCACGGCCTGGGGCACGACCGGCAACGGGTTCATCGGGTTCCGGCCCGACGCCGGCCTGGCGTTCGCGCCGTCGACGACCTCGTCGCCCGGCGCGGCGAGCTTCAGCGCGGCGGCCAGGCTCGCCAGGCCCGACGGCGACGGGACGTACGCCGGCAGCCCGTACCAGTACTCCGTGGGGTGGCGGCACGACGGCGCGGTGCCCGAGTCGCTCGACCGGGCGTTCCCGCGCCGGGAACTGGTGAAGGTCAGGTCGCTGTCCGCGTCGGCGAAACCCGGCACGACGGGGTTCCGCGACCAGATGGCGGGCGGCCCCCTCCCGCTGGAGGTCACCGAGTACTACTCGCCGGACTTCGACTGGTACGGCGACTTCCACCAGGTGACCGACCCGCGGGCGTTCCCGTCGGACGGCTACCAGTCGACCGCCCGGCCGAGGCGCTTCACCGCGGGCCGGACGGTCACCGAGAGGTGGAACACCGCCGTGTTCGGGCCGGCCTTCCCGGTGGGGAACCGCCCGGACGAGTGGGCGGGCCGCATCGGCGACGAGATCGCGATCTCGGTGCCGCTGTTCACCGACCAGGACCCGAACCACTTCGGGTCCTCGCGGGTCGACTCCGCCAGGACCACGCTGCACCGCGACGGCGTGCTGGTCGGCGACGAGCCGAACAGCGGGTACTTCCGCGGCGCGGTACCCGCCGGTCCGGGGACCTACGCGCTGCACGTCGAGGCCGGGCGCTCCGGCGTGGCCGAGCTGTCCACGCGCGTGGCGGCCGACTGGACGTTCGCCTCGGACACGGTGGCGGGGGAGGACCCGCGGCCGCTGCCGCTGCTGGCCGTGCGCTTCGCACCCGCCCTCGACCGGTCCAACCGGGCCGCCGCCGGGCGACCGTTCGCGTTCCCGGTGTACGTGCAGCGCAACGGCGCCACCGGGTCCGCCGGGGTCCGCACGGCCGTGCAGGTGTCCTACGACGACGGCGCCACCTGGAAGCCGGTGCCGCTGGTCAGGTTGGGCGAGCGGTGGATCGCCGCGGTGCGGCACCCGGCCGGGGCGGAGTTCGTCTCGCTCAAGGCGCAGGCGCGCGACGCCGAGGGCAACTCGGTCGACCAGACGGTCATCCGGGCCTACGGCCTGAGGTGACCGCCCCGCCGGACCTGCCCGCTAGCCGGGCAGGTCCAGCGGGTTGCCCGTGACGCGGTCGGCCCACCCGGTCGCCAGCAGCTCCGCCGCCGCGCAGCCGGGCTTCCGCTCGGCCTGGTCGCGCATCCGCTCCAGGAACGCCTCCGCGAAGCCCAGGCGGGGGTACCGGTCCAGCAGTTCGGCCCGGAACCCCGGCGGGAACAGGTCCACCCCGCGCCCCGACACGTCGACGCCCACCGCCACCTGGAGCAGGTGCGCCTCCGGGTCGTCGTCGGCGGGCACGTCGTCGCGCAGGTGCAGCACGATCACCTCGGCCAGCCGGTCCCGCCGCGCCGGACCCCAGCCCGCGCCCGCGGCGAACACGCGGGCGACGCGCGCGCCCGCCTCCTCGAACGACAGGGTGTGGCTGTCGAACGGCGCGGTCAGGCCGAGGTCGTGCAGCAGCGCCGCCACGTACAGCAGTTCGCCGTCGTGCGCGACGTCCTCCCGCGCGGCGTGCGCGCAGGCCCACGAGTAGGTGCGCAGCGAGTGGTTCAGCAGCCAGGGCTCGCCGTGTTCCTGGACGACCTCCAGCGCCGCCGAGGCGGCCCGGGAGTCGGGCGGGGTGAAGAAGTCCACCCGGCGCAGCCTAACCGGCCCGACCCGTCCCCACCCAGGTCTTCGTGCGATCGGCGGCCGGACCGCGGGCGACGGGCGGGGATCGCCCGATCGTGGCCGGTCGCCGTCGGTACGGTGCCGCTGTGCCGGTACCGCTGATCGGGGTCGTCCTCGCGTCGACCGGGAGGCTGGCGCCGCTCGGCGTGCCGCTCGACTTCGCCGCGCGCGCCCTGCCGTGGCCCGTGGACGTGCTGGTGCGCGACAGCGCGTCGACCGCAGACGGGGCGCGTGCGGCCGTCGCGTCCCTTGCGGAGGCCGGCGCGCGGCTGGTGGTGACGCTGGGCGGCACGGAGACGCTGCCCGCGGTGGCCACCGCCTGCGTCGAGCGGGAGGTGCCGTGCGTGTCCACGACCCTGCCGTGGCAGGTGTTCGCCGCGCGGGTGCCCGACGCCGGCTGGGCATTCCACTTCGGCTGGGGGCTGGACGACATCGCCGAGGTGTTCGCCGACCTGTGGGAGCGGGTGGGGCCGGTGCGCGTCGGCTGCCTGTGGAACGACGGCGCGCAGGGGCGGGCGCTGCGGCGGTGGTTCCGGCCGGTCGCCGAGGCCCGCGGGCACGAGCTGGTCGACCTGCCGTACCGCGAGGCCTGGCGGCTGCCCGACGTGACGGGCCTGGAGGTGGTGACCTCCGCCGCCACGGCGGCGGACCTGGCGGCGGCCCTCCACCGCGCCCGGCCCCGGCTCGTCACCTGCTCGCGCTGGCTGACCTACCCCTTCGCCGTGGCGCGGCACCACGTGCTGGACCGGGTCGCCACGGTCGTGTCGTGGACGCCGGAACGCGCCGGCGGCACGGGCCGCGACCTCGCCGCGGCCTACGAGACGGCGACCGGGTCGCCGTGGTCGCAGCCGCTGGGGTTGGCGCACGCCCTGATGGAGGTGGCGTGCCACGCCGCGACCGGGTCGACCTCCCGCGCGGGCGCGGCGGCGGTGCTGTCGGGCGCGCGGGTGCCGACGGTGGCCGGTGTGCTCGACTGGGCGGGCGGGCCGGTGCCGGGCGTGGCGCGCATCCCGCTGGCGGGCGGGCAGTGGCGTGCCGGGGACCGGCCGGAGCTGGTGGTCGTGGACAACCGCCGCGCACCGGCCCTGCCGGTCGGCGGCGACCTGCTGCTCGGCCCGCATCCAGCCGGCGGGCTCGGGCTCAGTCGGTGACCAGCGTGAAGGTGAACCGGTAGCCCACCTCGGCCCCGCTGCCCGCCCGGACCGCCCTGCCCTCACCGCGTGCGTTCGCGTACGCGCCGGTGCCGCCGGTGACCGCCACCGCCGTGTCGTCGAACCCGGCCGCGATCGACCTGTAGTGGCGCCTGCCGGACAGGTGCAGCTCCCCGTCGCCCAGGCGGAACACCGACGTGCAGTGCGTCGTCACGGCGGGTGGCACGGCCACCGACACCGCGACCACGCCGCAGTGCGAGAACCCGTCGCCGACGCGGGCGCCCTGCGCGTCGAGCAGTTCGCCGCCGCTGACGAAACCGCTGCCCACCACGGGGCTCGCCGCCGCCGACATCAGCGTCCGCTTGCTGAGCACCTCCACGGTGGCCTCCCGGCCGCCGGTGTCCGCCGCCGCGCCGGCGCCGGCGAGCGCCCCGGTGAGCGCCACCACGAGCCATGGCTGGACCTGCACGGCACACCTCCACGTCGGGACCCGGTCGTACCTCCGAGGCTAGTTCCGTTGCGGTGCCGTGGTAATCATCCGGCAGCGGGATCGCGAACGGCTGACCGACCGTCCACACCGGTACCGTCCGCGCACCCGCCGATCCCGTGCCGCCGGTCAACCACACCTCGGGGTGAAGGGCGGTGGCCCGGTCCGGTCACGGGCTGGTGCAGGAGAGGGTCGGCGTCGACGCGGCGCCGCCCCCGATGTAGCCGAACGTCGCCGAGGCGCCGGACGCCAGGGAGCCGTTCCAGGCGGCGTTGCGCACGACCGCCGTCGACCCGCTGCCGCTCGACACCCCGCCCCAGACCTGGTCGACCGCCTGGCCGGCGGACAGCGTCCAGTCGACCCGCCACCCGGTGATCGGCACCGCGCCGGCGGTCACCGTGACCTCCGCCTGGAAGCCGCCCTGCCACGAGCCGACGACGCGGTGCGCGGCCGTGCACGCACCCGGCGGACGAGTGGTGGTCGTCGTGGTGGTGGTGGTCGGCGTGCTACCGCCGTCGTCGATGCTGCCCGGGATCGAGCGCAGGGCGTCGTACCAGGTCGTGGCCATCTTGGCGTAGCCGCCGGCGTCGGGGTGCACGCCGTCGGCCAGGTCGGCGGTGGTCAGCGCCCGGTACATGTCGACCAGGTGCACCTTCCCGCCCGCGTCGGCCTTGCTCCGCACGATGCCGGGGACGGCGGCGTTGAACGTGCGCACCGCCGCGTCGTAGGAGGACAGCGGGGTGATCGTGGCGACGAGGAGCACCGCGTCGGGCGCCTGGGCGGTGATCTTGTCGATCAGCGCCGACAGGCGCTGCGGCGCGCCACCGGGGTTGCTGCCGTAGATGTCGTTGGTGCCGATGTGCAGCAGGATCGTGCGCGGGGTGTGGGTGCGCAGCCAGGTGGTGATGTTGGCGTCGATCTGCGCGATCGTCCACCCGGAGTGGCCCTCGTGGTCGCGGTCGCCGAGGCTGCCCGGCCCGTTGGCCATCGAGCCGACGAAGTCGACGGAGTGGCCGCCGGCGACGAGCTTCCGCCACAGGTCGACGCGGTAGCCGCCGGGCACGTTGAAGCCGTCGGTGATGGAGTCGCCCAGCGGCATCACCCGCACCGCCGCCGCGGGCGCGACGTCGGACCCGGCCTGGGCCGCGCTCATCGCGGACGCCGTGACGAGGGCCGCGAGCGCGGCGACGGCGGCGAGCAGTCGGGGTGTTCGGGCCATGGGTCTTCCTTCCGGTGCGGGCGGGGCGGCGGTTCGACCCCGACGCTACGGAAAGTCGCGGCGGAAGCAACGGCTGTTCCGGTGCAAGTCCAAGCGAGACGCGACGTCGGGCGCGCGGCGGGTGTCCCTACATGGTCGCCGGGTCGATGCGGTGCCGGACCAGCGCCTGGTGGAACTCGTTCCGCTCGTGCGCGTCCACCAGGTCGGCGGCCACGTCGCGCAGCTTCCGGTTGGCGTGCTGGGACGCCCGGCGCAGCAGGGCGAAACCGGTGTCGGCGCCGTGCGCGAAGTGGCGCATCAGCAGGCCCTGGGCCAGGCCGATGGTGTGCCGGGTGCCGAGCGCGGTGGTCAGGTGCTCCACCATCCGCCTGCTGTGGTGCAGCACCTCGACGTTGTCGAGCACGATCCCGGTGTGCAGGGTGACCAGCAGGACCAGGTCGTAGGCGTGGTCGTCGAACCGGTGCGGCGCGCGGGAGAGCAGGGCGACGGCCGCGCCGGGGGAGCGCTCGGTGGGCACGGGCAGCACCAGGCAGCTGCGGTAGCTGCGGAGCGCGAGCCGGGAGGCGAACAGCGGCCATCGGCGGTCCTCCCGCGTGTCCTCCAGGCGGCGCGGTTCGCGGTGGCGCAGCACCTCGGCCACCGGGCCGTCCCGGTCGACGCGGCCGGTGTCGTCGAGCGGTCCACCGGTCGAGGCGACGACCTCGGCGCCGTCGTCGCGGCCCACCGCGATGAACGCGAGGTCGCACCCCGGCACCTCCTGGACCAGGTGGGCGACGAACCGCCGGGCGGTGGCCTCGTAGTCCTCCTCGCCCATCAGCCGGGACATCTCCGCAAGCCCGGAAGCGAGGCGCAGGAACGCGCTCCGGTCGCCCGTCATCGGTGCACCCCTTCGCGAGTGGACTCCCGCGAGGTCTGCGGGAGTCGATCGCCCGGGTGCTGCGCTGCTGAACACCGCCGGCGCTGCACGATAGCGCACGGCCCGCGTTCAGCTCGGGGTCGGACCGCCCGCCGGCACGACGCCGTCCGCCACCAGGCCCGCCAGGATCGCCTCGCCCACGGCGATCAGGGCCGACTGCGGGCGGATCATCACGGTGATCGCGCCGATCCGGCCCTCGTCGTCGAGTTCGAGCAGGTCGATCCCCTCGACCTGCTTGCCCTCCACGAGGGTGCGGAAGTGCAGCACGTGCCCGTTCGGGCCGTCGTACTGCCCGACGTAGCGGAAGTCCGCGAAGGTCCGCTGGAGCACGCGGAACAGCGCGCGCACCGCGTCGATCCCCTCGAACGGCCGGAACTTCACCGGGCTGTGCAGCACGACGTCGTCGGCGAACAGCCCGGTGGCGCCCACGACGTCGCCGGACTCGACGCGTGCCTTGAACTCCAGTGCCGCGTTCACGGTGCTCCTCTCAGATGGTGGCGGCCAGGCGCGTGCCCTGGTCGATGGCGCGCTTGGCGTCCAGTTCGGCGGCGACGTCCGCGCCGCCGATGACGTGGGTGACGACGCCGCGCGCCGCCAGGTCGTCGACGAGGTCGCGCACCGGCTCCTGGCCCGCGCAGAGCACGACGGCGTCCACCGCGAGCACGCGCGGGTCCCGCCGCTCCGGGCCGAACGCGATGTGCAGGCCCTCGTCGTCGATGCGCTCGTAGTGGACCCCGGTCAGCTCCTCCACGCCCTTGGCCCGCAGCGCCGCGCGGTGCACCCAGCCGGTCGTCCTGCCCAGGTCCTTGCCGATGCGGGAGGTCTTGCGCTGCAACAGGTACACCTGCCGGGCGGGTGGGGCGGGCGCGGGCGCGGTGACGCCGCCCCGGTGCTCGGCGGGGTCGGCGACGCCCCACTCGGCGCGCCAGCCGGCCAGGTCCGCCGGGGTGTGGGTCAGGAACTCGCACACGTCGACGCCGATGCCGCCGGCGCCGATCACCGCGACCCGGGGGCCGACCTCGGCGCCGTGCCGCACGACGTCCACGTAGGACAGGGCGCGCTCGACGCCGGGGATCGCCGGGACGCGCGGCACGACACCGGTGGCGACGACGACCTCGTCGAAGCCGGTCAGGTCGTCGGCCGAGGCGCGCCGGCCGAGGTGCGGCTTCACCCCGGTCAGCTCGACGCGCCGCCGGTAGTAGCGGATCGTCTCGGCGAACTCCTCCTTGCCGGGGATGCGCCGGGCGATGGCGAACTGGCCGCCGATGTCGTCGTCGGCCTCGAACAGCTCCACCGCGTGCCCGCGCTCGGCCAGCGACGTGGCCGCGGCCAGCCCCGCCGGTCCCGCGCCGACCACCGCGACCCGCTTCACCCGCCGGGTCGGTCGCAGCACCAGCGTGGTCTCGTTGCCGGCGCGCGGGTTGACCAGGCAGGTGGCCTTCTTCAGCGAGAAGGTGTGGTCCAGGCACGCCTGGTTGCACGCGATGCACGTGTTGATCTCGTCCGCGCGGCCCTCGGCGGCCTTGCGCACCCAGTCCGGGTCGGCGAGGAACGGCCGTGCCATCGACACCAGGTCGGCGTCGCCGCGCGCCAGGACCTCCTCGGCGACCTGCGGCATGTTGATCCGGTTCGAGGTGACGACGGGGATGCCGACGAGCGGCTTCAGGCGCGCGGTGACGCCGGTGAACGCGGCGCGCGGCACGGAGGTGACGATGGTGGGCACGCGGGCCTCGTGCCAGCCGATGCCGGTGTTGATGATCGTCGCGCCCGCCGCCTCGACCTCCTGCCCGAGCGCGACCACCTCGTCCCAGGTCTGCCCGTCCTCGACCAGGTCGAGCACCGACAGCCGGTAGACGATGACGAAATCGGGCCCGGCGGCCTCGCGGCAGCGGCGCACGACCTCGACGGCGAGGCGGCGGCGGTTCTCCGGCGTGCCGCCCCAGCGGTCGGTGCGCCGGTTGGTGCGGGGCGCGAGGAACTGGTTGATGAAGTAGCCCTCGGAGCCCATGACCTCGATGCCGTCGTACCCGGCCTCGCGGGCCAGGGCGGTGGCGCGGGCGAACGCGTCGACCTGCCCCCGCACGCCCCGGTCGCCCAGCGCGCGGGGCCGGAACTTCGAGATCGGCGCCCTGATCGCCGACGCGGACACGCTGAACGGGTGGTAGGCGTAGCGGCCCGCGTGCAGCAGCTGGAGGGCGATCTTCCCGCCGTTCTCGTGCACGGCCTGGGTGATCGCGCGGTGGTTCCGCGCCTCGCCTCGCGTGGTGAGCTTGGAGGCGAACGGGTAGAGCGAGCCCACCCGGTTCGGCGCGAAGCCGCCGGTGACGATCAGCCCGACGCCGCCGCGCGCCCGTTCGGCGAAGTAGGCGGCGAGGGCGTCGAAGTCCTTGGCGCGGTCCTCGTTGCCGGTGTGCATGGAGCCCATGAGGACGCGGTTGGGCAGCGTCGTGAAGCCCAGGTCGAGCGGCGACAGCAGGGTCGGGTACTCGGTCATCGCCGGTCCTCTCGGGATTCGTCCTGGCGCAGGGCGGCGAGCACCTCGTCGCACCACTCGACCAGCGCCTGCTCGGCCCGCACGCCGCCGCGCAGGACCAGGTACTGGTGCAGCTGCCGCCCGGACAGGGCGGACGGGTCGGGGAAGTCCTTCTTCTCGATGGCGCGGTACGCGTCGAGCCGTTCCCCGTGCAGGTCGCGGTGCCGCGCCACCTCGTCGGCGAGCACGGCCGCGTCGCCCAGCGACGCCCCGCGCACCTTCACCGACAGGTCGTGCCGGAACGTCTCGGGCTCGCTCGGCTCCGCCACCCACCGGCGCAGCTCCTCGTGGCCCGCCGCGGTGATGTCGTAGACCTTCTTGTCCGGTCTGCCGTCCTGGGCGACCTCGTCCACCGACACCCAGCCGAGTTCCACCATGCGCTTGAGCGTGCGGTAGATCTGCTGGTGGGTGGCGGCCCAGAAGAAGCCGATCGACCGGTCGAAGCGGCGCGCCAGCTCGTAGCCCGAGCCGGAGCGCTCGTCGAGCGAGACCAGGATCGCGTGCTCCAACGCCATGCGCCGCACCGTAACGTGCAACGGAGTGCAGTGCAACAAGTTGCATAAGGAGTACCGTGACGAGGCATGGGCACGCACCCGTTCCACCAGGTCGACGTCTTCGGCTCCGCCGCGTACGCGGGCAACCCGCTCGCGGTCGTCCACGGGGCGGACGACCTCTCCGACGAGGCCATGCGCCGCTTCGCGGCGTGGACGAACCTGTCCGAGACGACGTTCCTGCTCGCACCCACCGATCCCGGCGCGGACTACCGCGTGCGGATCTTCACCACGGGCGGCGAGCTGCCGTTCGCCGGGCACCCCACGCTCGGCTCGGCGTACGCGTGGCTGGCCGCGGGCGGCAACTCCGCCGCGCCCGGCGTGGTCTTCCAGCAGTGCGCGGCCGGTCTGGTGCCGGTCCGCGTGGACGGCGACGACCTGGCGTTCGCCGCGCCGCCGCTGACCCGGTACGAACCGGTCGAGGAACCGCTGGTCGCCCGGGTCGCCGCCGGGCTCGGCCTGGACCGGGCCGAGGTCCTGGGCTGCTCGTGGCTGGTCAACGGCCCGCAGTGGATCGGCGTCCGGCTCGCCGACGCCGCCCGGGTGCTCGACGTGACCGCCGACCCTGTCGATCTGGCGGGCCTGGACATCGGCCTCGTCGGCCCCCACCCGGCCGGCGCGGACGCCGACTTCGAGGTCCGCGCCCTCCTGCCCGGCGGAGGCGCCGGGCCCGAGGACCCGGCCACCGGCAGCCTCAACGCCGGCCTGGCGCACTGGCTCCTGGACGAGGGCGTGGCGCCGCCGAGCTACGTGGCCGCCCAGGGCACGGTCCTGGGGCGGGCCGCGCGCATCCGCGTCTCGAAGGACGGCGACACCCTGTGGATCGGCGGCGCCGTGCGGCGGGCGATCACCGGGACGGTCGAGGTCTGACCGGCCCGGTGACCGCACCCGACCGTCAGAACTGGAGCGACCAGCCGTTGACCCGGCCGACGTCCGCCGACGCCGCGTCCCGCACGCGCAGCTTCCACGTGCCGTTCGCGACCTCGCCCGAGGCGTCGACGGTGTAGGTGGTGACGAGGCCGTCACCGCTGTCGCCGCTGGAGTTCTTCACCCGGAACGCCGTGCCGTCCGGGGCGACCAGGTCGATCACCAGGTCGCCCCGGTAGGTGTGGGTGATGTCCACGCCGACCGCCAGCGCGGACGGCGCGTTGCCCGTCACGCCGGACACCGCGATCGGGCTCTCGACCGTGCCCAGGTCCGGGATCGCGAAGTCGGTCGCGTTCTCGAACCGCGGCCCGGGGGTGCCGCCGCCGGTCCCGGCCAGCGTCCACAGCGCGTACGCGATGGCGTCGCTGTTGCGGTCCAGCGCGGTGGCGTCGACGTTGGTCAGCGTGTCGCACGAGCGGTGGTAGCAGCGGTCGAACGCGACGCCCGACGAACCGCCCCACTTCTGCGCCTGCGCCGCGGTCTTGACGACCTCGGCGCCGGTGAACAGCCCGCCGACCGGGATGCCCGCCCGCGCGAACGCCGCGTGGTCGGACCGCCCGCCGACGGAGGTCAGCTCGGTCGGCACGGTGAACGCCGCCTGGAGCGTCTGCTGGAGCGCCAGCGACCCGGCGGGTTGACCGGAGGCGCTGTAGACGAAGTACCCCGGGTTCGGCGACCCGATCATGTCGAAGTTCAGGTACGCCTTGATCCGGGACTTCTCGGCGGTCGGCAACTGGTTCACGTAGTAGGTCGAGCCGACCAGGCCCAGCTCCTCCGCGCCCCACCAGCCGAACCGGATGTGCTTCCGCGGCGCGAGGGCCTGCCGCGACACGGTCAGCGCGACCTCCAGCAGGCCGGCCGAACCGGTGCCGTTGTCGTTGATGCCCGGTCCGGCGCTGACGCTGTCCAGGTGGCCGCCGAGCATGAGCACGTCGTCCGGGTCGCCGCCCGGCCAGTCGGCGATCAGGTTGTACCCGGTCGCGCCGCTGCTGGTGAACTGCTGCACGGACGTGGTGTAGCCGGCCGCGTCGAGCTTGGCGCGGAGGTGGTTGACCGACGCCAGGTAACCCGGCCGCCCGTGCGCCCGGTTGCCGCCGTTGTTCGTGGCGATGGTCTGGAGGTCGCCGAGGTGGGCCTGGACGTTCGCCAGGGAGATGTCCGGCACGGCGAGGGCGGCGGCCGGGGTCCCCGCCGTCGCCGCGGGTGGGCTCAGCAGGGCCGCGGCGAGCAGCAGGGTGCTCGCGAGCGGGATCGTCCGCTTCAGGGACATGGCTTCCTCCGCAGGGTGTAGGGATCGCCACGGTGAAGCGTGGGTGCTGGGGGACCGGTGCGGTAGCGACTTTCGTCGTGGCGCGTTCGGCCGCACGGGCGCTGTGCCGGCCGCCTACCGCGCGCGCTGCGCGCGGGCGCGGCGCTTGCCCTCGTGCATGGCCTGCACGCGGGCGACGGGGATGGTGTGCCCCTCCGCCACGAGGTCGTCGGGCAGCCGCTGCGGCGCGGGCATCCACTCGTGCCACGGGTCCGCGTCGCCGAGCAGGGCCGGCGCCGTCCGCACGGTGAAGTCGGCGGGCGTCACGGAGGCCAGGTCGTCCCACGCGACCGGGAACGACACGGTCGCGCCCGACCGGATGCGCGGGCTGTAGGCGGCGGCCACGGTCGCCCCGTACGCGCGGGTCGAGTCGAGGAACACCTTGCCGTGCCGGTCGTCCTTGATGAACGCGGTGGTGGCGATGGCGGGGTCGAGCCGTTCCGCGCGGGCCGCCAGGGCGCGGGTCGCGGCGGCCACGTCGTCGTCCGTGCCGTCGACCGGGACGAAGACGTGCACGCCCTTGGAGCCGCTGGTCTTGACCACGCCGGTGAGCCCGTCGTCGGCCAGCGCGCGGCGCACGAGGTCCGCGGCGGCGACCACGGCGTCGAAGCCCGCGCCCGCGGGCGGGTCGAGGTCGAGCACGAGGTGGGTGGGCCGGTCGAACGCGCCCGCCGGGCCGAGCGTGACGTGGTACTCGACGGCGCGCTGGTTGGCGAACCAGAGCAGGGTGCGGCGGTCGTCGCACACCGCGTAGCGGATCTCCCGCTTGGACGTCTCCGCCCACAGCGTGGTGGTCGGCACCCAGTCCGGCGTGTACTTGGGCAGGTTCTTCTGGGTGAACGGCTCCTGCCCGGGGCGCACCCGCACGACGGTCAGGGGCCGCCCGGCCAGCACCAGGATGATCCGGTCGCGCACGGCGTCGAGGTAGTCGACGAGGTCGCCCTTGGTCGCGTCGGTGCCGTCGAAGAGGGGCTGGTCGAGGTTGGTCAGCGCCACGCCGTCCCGTTCGTCCTTCATGGGACAACCCTTCCGGGTCCGGTGCGCGCCGGCAACCGGGCACGGCCCGCACCCCTTCGGGAGGGACGCGGGCCGCGAGGGGCGGATCAGGCGGGCAGGCGCCAGACCTGGTTGGCGCCGGCGAAGCAGTCCCAGACCTGGAGGCGGGTGCCGTCCGCCGAACCGGCACCGGTGGCGTCGAGGCAGCGCCGGGTTGCGCAGGGTGCCGTCGGCCTGGGCCCGCCACTCCTGGGCGCCGGTGCCGTTGCAGTCCCACAGCTGCACCGGGGTGCCGTTGGCGGTGCCGGCGCCGGTGCGGTCGACCGGCGGGTTGGCGCCGCCCGCCGCCTCGAAGATGGCGCTGAGCAGGGAGGTGCTGCCGGTGGTGTCCTGCGACAGCTCCCAGTTCGTGATGCCGCCCGCGTTGGCGACCGCCCACCGGGTCCTGCGGCGGATCGTGGGCAGGCCGTTGTAGCACTGCTGCACGCCGCCGACGGTGGTGCAGTCGCGGTTCGCGTTGGCCGGGTCCACGGCCACGAGCTGCGCGTAGGTGTAGTAGTTCGGGCGGCTGTGGAACGGCACGCCCAGCACGGTCTTGGAGGCGGGCAGGCCGCGGCCCTTCCAGTGGTTCGCGGCGGCGATGGACCAGTCGTAGTCGGCGTGCGGGGAGCCGCCGTCGTAGGCCATGATGTTGAGCCAGTCGACGTGGTCGAACACGGCGGTCCGCACGCCCTCGGCGGTGCCGCCGCCGGAGACGACGGCGGCGGTGAGGAGCTTGCCGCGGCTGCGCATGGCGGTGCCGAGCTGCCTCATGAGGGCGGTGAAGTTGTCGGCGGAGGCGCCCGGGTCCGGGTACTCCCAGTCGATGTCGACGCCGTCGAGGTTGTACTGGCCGACGACGCTGTCGACGAACGTGGCGCGGCTGGTGGCGTTGCCGGCGAGGGCCTCGAACGCCGAGTCGTCGCCGTCGTTCCAGCCGCCGATGGCCAGGGAGACCTTGACGCCGTTGGCGTGGGCCCGGTTCACCAGCGAGGTGAGCTTGCCGGTGTCCGGGATCGCCTGGAGCGTGCCGTTGCCGTTGGGCAGGGCGAACGAGTAGTTGACGTGCGTGAGCTTGCCGTACTGGATGGAGTCGACGCTGCCGGCCCAGGACGGCAGGTAGCCGACGCTCTTGAACCCGGCCGGCAGCGCCGCCCGGGCCGCCGGCGCGGTGGCGACGGCGACGGCGACGGCTCGTCGCCACGGCCGCCAGGGTGAGGACCGCGGCACTCCACCTGGTGGTGCGCCGGGGTGTTGCCGATGACTGCATGGACGTTCCCTTTCGGAGGGGCTTGCCCGCGGCGTCGCTCGTGCCGCCGTCGCCCCGGCACCCCGGCGCCCCGGCACCCCGGCGCGACGGCGCGACGGGCGCGGGGAGGCGGTGCGGTGGTGAGCCCGCGAGGGCGACGGGTCGCGTCCTGCCGTGCGGAGGCGGCGGTCCGCGCGGGGGCGGACGCGATCAGGGGTCCCGGTGCTACGACGGGGTCGTGCTCGCGCAGTGGGGGGCGCCGGGGACGACGTCACCGAGGTGCGTGTGGCTTCATCGACACGTCCCTTCACTACGGGCGGCAGCCGGACCAGACCTTACTGAAGGGCTTGATTCAAGTCATGATAAAAGTACGTCACCGGTCGCCGCCGTCCGCCGGGTCCGTTGACCGGCCGGCGGGCGGCCACTATGAAGAGCAGGTCCACGGGGTGAGCCGCGACCCTCCACGGCCCTCGGTCCCGAAGGGGTGCACCCGGCATGAGAAGACGTCCCGCGGTCCTGGTCATCATCGTGTCCTGCCTGCTCACCGCCGCGCCCGCCGTCGCACCGGCCACGGCCTCCGCCGCGGCGCTCACCGCGCGGTTCGCGCGGGAATCGGTGTGGAGCACCGGCTACGGCGGGCGGTTCACGCTCACGAACACCGGGGACGCGGGGACCACCGGCTGGGTCGTGGAGTTCGACCTGCCGCCCGGCTCGACCGTCGGCAACGCCTGGAACGCCGTGCTCACCCGCGACGGGCGGCGCCACCGGTTCGCCAACGCCGCGTTCAACGGGCGCGTCGCACCCGGCGGCACGGCGGGGTTCGGGTTCGACATCACCGGCCTGGGCACGCCCACCGGCTGCACGGTCGACGGCGCGCCGTGCGACGACGTGCCCGAGCCCGACACGTCCCCGCCCACCGCGCCGACCGGCCCGCGCGCCACGGCGGTGACGGCCGGCTCGGTGTCCCTGGCCTGGACCGCGTCGACCGACGACGTCGGCGTCACCGACTACCAGGTGCTCTCCGGCGGCGCGGTGGTCGCCACGACCGGCGACGCGTCCGCGGTGGTGGGCGGTCTGCTGCCCGCCACCGCGCACACCTTCACCGTGCGGGCGCGGGACGCGGCGGGCAACACCTCCCCGGCGAGCGCCGCCGTCACCGCGACCACCGCCCCCGCCGGCGCGGCGGTGGACGTGTCGACCGCCGCGCAGTTGCGGGCCGCGCTGGCGGCGGCGTCGCCGGGCCAGACCATCCGCATGGCGCCGGGCACCTACCGGGGCTCGTTCACCGCCACGCGCCCCGGCACGGAGGCCGCCCCGATCACGCTGGCCGGCGCGGGCGCCGTGCTGGTCAACGACGGCCCGTCCGGCAGCGGACCGGGATGCCCCGCGCCCACCCCCGGCTGGGACCCCGGCTACGGCCTGTGGCTGCACGGCGCGCCGCACTGGAACCTGGTCGGGTTCACCGTGCGGGAGTCGAAGAAGGGCATCGTCGTGGACGACTCCCCCCACACCACCGTCGACGGCGTCACGGTGACCCGGGTGGACGAGGAGGGGGTGCACTTCCGGCGCTCGTCGTCCGACAGCGTGCTGCGCGGCTCCACGATCACCCACACCGGCCTGGTGCAGCCGGGGTACGGCGAAGGCGTCTACATCGGGTCGGCGGGTTCCAACTGGGACTGCCACGGCAACACCGGCGGCGTCGACCGCAGCGACCGCGTGCGGGTGCTGGGCAACCGCGTCGGTCCCGGCGTCACCGCCGAGCCGGTCGACGTCAAGGAGGGCACGTTCGACGGGGTGGTCAGCGGCAACACCTTCGACGGCGTCGGCATCTCCGGCCGGAACTCCGCCGACTCGTGGGTGGACGTCAAGGGCATCGGCTACCTGGTCGAGGACAACACGGGCACCTTCACCGCGCCGGGCACGTTCGCCAACGGCTACGAGACGCACAACCCGGTCGCGACGCCGCCGTTCCAGAACGGCTGCGGCAACGTGTGGCGGGGGAACCGCTCCGACCTGGGCGGGGTGGGGCAGTACGCCATCCGGATCACGTCGACCTCGAAGTGCGCGGGCCGGCCCAACGTCGTGCACGCGTCCAACTCGGTGACCCGGGCGGTGGTGGGCCTGACCAACATCGCGGTCACCCCGTGACGCGGGGAAACGCGCACCCCCGTCGGGTCGCGCGGGTGAAAAGCGGGGGAGCGGCAGGTCGGCCGGGTCGCGCGGGATGTGCGACGATTTCACCCAATGGCTTGATCTCCCGAATCGCGCCCATTTCGCACGTGTCCTGACCTGTGGTTCTGTTTTTAGGTTAGGCTTTCCTACATGTTTTCGCGTTGCGCGGTCGGGTAGCCGGTGGCAACGTTCGTCAACGCCGAGAACTGTTGTCTGGAGGAAGCGGACATGACCACCACAGAAATGCCCGCCGTCAGCGAGTGCACCGTCACCGGCTGTTCGTACAACCACGACGGCTGCCACGCCTTCGCGATCACCGTCAGCGGTGAGAACGGCGCCGCGGACTGCGGCACGTTCATCCCGCTGGCCCGCAAGGGCGGTCTGCCGAAGGTCGTCGCCCAGGTCGGCGCCTGCTCGCGCGCCGACTGCGCGTACAACCGCGAGCTGGAGTGCACCGCGCCGGGCGGCGTGCGCGTGGGCCCGGGCGAGGGCGGCCACGACGCGAACTGCCTGACCTACACGCGGAGCTGAACCGCGCGGTCGAGCCGCGCGCGACGGGGGCGTCACACCGGTACGGGTGAGACGCCCTTCGTCGCGCGGTGCCCCGGTGCGACGGCGGGGGCCGGCCCGTGCGCCGAGGGACCGGATGGCGGAGTTCCGCGCGGCCCGGGCGCCGGGTACCGTCAGGACGTGCGCTTCTGTTCGCGCAACGGACACCGACGTTCACCGGCGAGCGTGCGGCTCGACCCGGCGACCGCCGAACAGGTGCGCCTGTCGGCGCTCCTGGAGGTCGTCGCGGCGGCCGTGGCGCTCCAGGACGGGGCGGACGAGGTCATCCTCGGGTGCGCGCAGCCCGGCGAGACCCCGTGCGAGGTGGCCCGCCACGGCCGGGTGGTCGCGGGCCAGTACAGCCGCCTCTCCGGCTGGGCCGCAGACCTGGTGGGCTCCGGTGACCGGTCGGTGGAACTCCTGCGCTACCACCTCACCATGCTCGACACGGCGCTGAAGCTCGCCTTCCCGCGCTACCGCAGCGACCGCCTCGAACGCCACCGGCTGTCCCTCACCGGGCTCGGCCCGCCCGCCCGCGAGCTGCGCGAGCTGGAAGAGGGCCTGCGGGCGCGGATCGCCCGCCTGGGCGGGTGAACCGACGGGTCAGGCGGGCGGCTCGCTCCGCCGCTCGCCGGTCAGCCCGAGCTCGTCGGCCTCCTCGTGGTCGGGCATCTCCGGGTCGCGCCACTCCTCGGCCCTCGTCGGCGTGCCCGACCTCAGTTCACCCTCCAGCTCGTGCTTGAGCTGGTCGTCGAGCTTGGGGCTGTGCTGCGTGCTCTCGCGCTCCACGGGTCTCCTCCGGGGATCGTCCGGTTCGAACGCGTGGTGTACCCGGGAGGAGCCGGATGATGCCCGGGCCACTCACGCGAGTGACCCGGGCCGGGGAGTTCACCAACGGGTCAGGCCGGCACCGAACGGGTAGAGCGGGTTGCCGTAGGTGGTCGGCACCGGTTGGCCCGCGTCGATGCGGGCGCGGATGTCGGCCCTCTGGGCGGCCGTCGCGCCCAGGTCGAACGGGACGTCCCAGTGCTCCACCGCGTCCGCCGGCGTGTCCGTCCCACCGGGGCGCAGCACGTCGGACAGGGCGCGGGGCAGCTGCCACGGGAGTGTGCCGCGCGGTGCGTAGTCGCCGAACAGCAGCGAGGCCAGGGCCGGCCCCATCTCCTCGCCGCCCCGGTAGGTGACGACGATCGCGTCGGCCAGGTCGTGCCACTCGGTGATCACGTACGGCCGGGGCAGCACCAGGGCCACCACGACCGGGATGCCGCGCCGCTTGAAGTCCTGGATCAGGGCGAGCTGGTCCGCCGGCAGGTACGGCTGCTCCTTCACCCAGCTCGTCGCGTGCGTGTACGACGGCTCGCCCACGGCGACGATCGCGAGCTCGGGGGACGGGTGGGTGTCCTCGTGGACGTTCACGCCAGCCCGCGCCGCTCTGGCGCGGATGGCCTCCAGCATGGTCTGCGACCCGTACTCCGCGTGGAAGAAGCTGGTCCAGATGCAGCACGACGCCGGGTCGTCGGCCCGTGCGCCCGCCACGACCACGTCGTCGCCGGCGTTGAGCCGAACAGGCAGGGTGCCGTTGTTCTTCAGCAGGGTCATCGCCTCCCGCGACGCCTGGTTGGCCAGGGCCGCGTACTCGGGCTTGTGGAACCGGTACGGGCCGTTCACCGGGTCGCCGTACGGGTTCTCGAAGATGCCGAGCTTGAACTTCAACCGCAGCACGCGGCGCACCGCGTCGTCGATGCGGGCCACCGGCACGCCCGCGGTGAACTGCGCCATCGAGTAGCCGGGCGCGCCGGGGTCCGCGCCGCCCATCACGTCCGACCCGGCGTTGGCCGCGCCGACCCAGTTGCCCGACGGCAGCCAGTCGGTGGTGATCAGGCCCGTGTAGCCCAGGTTCTGCCTCAGGTAGGCCAGGATCTTGGCGCTGTCGCCGGCGCCCGGGCCGCCCGGGTCGAGCAGCGAGCTGCCCGCGTACCCCGGCATGATGTTGACCGCGCCCGCCTCCATCGCCGCCCGGAACGGCGCGGTGTGGTACTTGATCGTCACGTTGTCGAACACGATCAGCGCCTCACCGCCCGCGCCCTCGCCGGGCCAGTGCTTCACGGTCGCCAGCACGGACGCCGGGTTCAGCTCCGGCCCGCCCTGCAACCCCGCCACCAGGGCGCGCACCTGCGCCGAAGCGACGTCGGCGCTCTCGCCGTTGCCCTCCTGGATGCGCGGGTAGAGCACCTTCGTGCCGACCTCGGCCAGCGGCCCGAGGACGCCGCGCGTGCCCACCTCCAGTTGCTCGCGGCGCTGCATGTCGCCCAGCTTGTAGTCCAGCGGGTAGTTGCGGGCCGCCGCCAGGGCGCTCTGCAGCGGGTACGTCGTCTTGTACCCGGCGATGGTGTCGCCCGCCGACACCGCCGGGATGCCCAGCCGCGTGCCGGACGAGCCGAGCAGCACGGCGTGCAGGTCCCGCGCCTCGGCCGGCCCGAAGTGCCAGCCCGCGCGCGGGAACGCCTGGGCGTTGTAGAACATCTGGTACGCCTTCTCCTCGGTCGTCATGCGACCGAGGAGGTCGTTCACCCGCGTCTCCACGGGCTGCCGCCAGTCCTCGTACGGCTCGACCGTCCCGTTCCGGTTGAGGTCGCGACTGCCGTTGACGGTGCGCACGCCGTCGTCGACGGTGGTCAGCGTCGGCCGGTACAGGCTGAAGGTGCGGATGTTCGACGCGGTCGTGGCGCCGGAGCCGTCGACCGCCACGACGAACCACTTGTACGTCCAGCGGTCGGCGACGTCCCACGTCGGGGTGTAGCCGGTGCCGGTGGGCTCGGCGACCTTGGTGTAGAGGTCGATCAGGTTGCCGGAGGCGGTGAAGTCGTAGTCGGTGCGGCTGAGGTTGAGCCACACCTGGTAGCGGACCGCGCCGGGCACGGCCGCCCAGGAGAACGCGGGACGGCGGGTCGTCGTCACCATGGCGTTGTCGGCCGGTGCCGTCAGCGCGAACCGGCCCGTCCCGGCGGGCGCGCGGGTCGGCGGCGACAGCAGCGGCGGCGTGCTCTCGGAGACGTCGACCGTGCCGAACACCTGGAACTCCCACAGCGACACGCCGTACCCGGTGGCGCGGGCGGTGGCGAACAGGCGCAGGTGGCGACCCGTGCCGGAGACGTTCAGGCGCTCGACGCCGCCCGCGCTCGTCGTGGTGGCGTAGACCTGCGTCCACGTCGTCGCGTCGTTCGAGGTCTCCAGGCGGTAGCCGCGCGCGTAGGCGCCCTCCCAGTTCAGCACGACCTGGTTGATCGTGGCGACGCCGCCGAAGTCGACGCGCAGCCACTGGTTGTCGGCGAACTGGCTGGACCATCGGGTGTTCGCGCGGCCGTCCAGGGCGGCGGCGGGCGCGTTGCCGCCCTCCCAGGTGGAGGCGGCGACCTGCTTGTACTGCGAGATCGGGGTGCCGGCGGGCGGTGGGCCGTCCGAGGTGGTGCCGTAGACCTGGAACTCCCACAGCGAGTAGCCGTAGTCGGTGGCGCGGGCCGTGCCGAGCACCCGCACGTACCGGCCGGACCCGCCGACCGCGAGGTCCTGCGTGCCACCGGAGCCGTTCGAGGTGGTGTGCACGGTGGTCCACGCGGCGCCGTCGGCGGAGGTCTGCACCTGGAACGCGGTCGCGTGCGCGGCCTCCCAGTTCAGCACCACGCGGTCGAGCACGGCGGTCGAACCGAGGTCCACCCGGAGCCACTGCGGGTCGCTGAACGCGCTGGACCAGCGGGTCGCGGTGCTGCCGTCGGTGGCGGCGGACGCGGGGGTGCCGTCGCCCTCGGTGGAGGACGCGGTGGTCGGTCTGCCCTGGGACAGCAGGACGCCCGCCTGGGCGTCGGCCCGGGGGACGGCGAGCTGACCGGAGACCAGGGCGAGCAGGACGGCGAGCAGGGGCACGGCCCGGCGACGGTGCCGGGCGGGCGCAGCGGACATGGCGACTCCAGGCAGGGGGAGGAGGGGACGGCGGCTGGGAGAGCGCTCTCCCATTCGAGGGAACTTCACCCGGGCCGCTCCGTCAAGGGCGTGGCGGACCGGTTCTCGGCGACCGAGGCGCCCGTTCCGGCCGGTGCCGTTAACGGCGGCGCCGGTGCCCCCGCCGGACCGCCGTTCCGGGAGTTGCCCGGTCGGCCCCAGGGTCGTGGCCCATGACGATCACGATCCCGGGCGTCGGGGACCTGCCGCCGGTCGTCGACCACGTGCCCGCCGGGCTGTCCTGCTGGGGCACCGTGGACGGGGAGACGCCGATCAGCGTCATCGTCGAGGCGCCCGCCACGGCCGACGACCTGGACCTGCCGTTCGTCGCGGGCGTGCCGACCGACCGCGACCGCCTCGAGGCCACCGCCCGCGCCGCCGTCGAGGACGCCTTCCGCGATCGTCCCGGGTTCTCCCCGGACGGGGTCGCCGACCCCGGGTCCACCTTCCACCCCGGCCGGGACTGGCTGACCCGCTTCGCCGACGTCGCCGCGCCCGGCCTGGACGAGCTGGGCGTCATGGTCGTGTTCCGGGACGAGGAGGTGATCGGGGTGGACGACCTCACCGACCCCGGGGAGCTCCACGGGCACGAGGACGGGTGACCCCCGCCCGCGTCTGCACGATGGGCGCGCTCGCCGACGGCGCCCTCGCGGTCGGCGGGCGCGTGGTCGGCGGGCGCGTGGTCGGCGTGCTGCCCCCGGGCGCTGCCGGACTGGGAGGTGGCGCACGAGGGGCTGACCGAGCCGCACGTCGTGGACGGCCTGCACGAGCGCAAGGCGATGATGACCGGCCTGGCGGACGCGATCCTCGCCCTGCCCGGCGGCGCCGGCACGCTGGACGAGCTGTTCGAGGCGTGGACGTGGGCGCAGCTGGAGGTGCACGCCAAACCGGTGGGCCTGCTCAACGTGGCCGGCTTCTTCGACCCGCTGCCGGCCGTGGTCGACCACATGGTCGCGGAGGGCTTCCTCCGGCCACCCCACCGGGACATGCTGCTGGTGGACACCGACGTGGAGCGCCTGCTCGACCGCTTCGCCGACTACCGGCCACCGGACTACACCTGGGCCGAGGACACGCCGTAGCCCCGGCCCGTCGCGGTCGTCCGGGTCGCGACGGTGGTGGCGTGCACGAACCGGTCCGGGCGCAGCACCACGACGTCCGTGCCGTGCCGTGCGAACCACGCGGTGAGCGCGCCGTCCACGTCCTCCACGGTCGTGATGTCGCCCTGCGCGGCGGAACCGGGCGGCACCACGCGCACGAACCGGGCCACCGGCCCGCGCCACCCCAGCGCGGTGGCCGCGTCCACACCGGGGCCGACCACGGCGAACTCCGCGCCCAGCACGTCGTCCAGCGGCACGCGCGTGCCGCCGACGGCCACGTCGGGCTGCGGGAACATCGTGCCGACCGGGGCCCGGTGGCCGGGCAGCACCGGCCGCGGCTTGAACTCGAAGTGCCGGACCGCCCGCCGCACCCGCGGCACCGCCTGCACCGCCCGCAGCACCGCGTCCCTGAGCGCGGCGGCGAACCGGTCGCGCACCAGGAACACGCGGCCCAGCCGCACGCTGGTGCGCGTCATCTCCTCGGTGTGCGGGCGGCGCTCGGCCTCGTAGCCGTCGAGCAGCGCGTCGTCGGCGTCACCGCGCAGCACCTGCGCGATCCGCCACGTCAGGTTCGCCGCGTCCCGCAGCCCGCTGCACAGGCCCTGCCCCAGGAACGGCGGCATCTGGTGCGCGGCGTCGCCGAGCAGGAACACCCGGCCGGCCCGCCACCGGTCCGCGACCAGCGTGTGGAACGTGTAGACGACGGCGCGGGTCACCGTGAACCGGTCCGGGTCCACGTACGGGGCGACCAGCTCCCGGACGGTCGCCGGGTCGGTCATCGCCTTCGGGTCCTCGCCGTCGCGGAGCATGAACTCCAGCCGGTGCGTGCCGCCCGCCCCCGGCGACACGAACGCGGGCCGCCGCCAGTCGCACACGAACCGGGTCGTCGCGACCCTCGTGGCGCCCGGCTCCACGTCGCCCGACACGGCGAGCCACGGTTCGGCGGCGGACGAGCCGGTGAGCGCGATGCCCGCCGCCGTCCGGGTGGTGCTGCGCGCGCCGTCCGCGCCCAGCACGTACCTCGCCTCGACCTCGGTGTCCCGGCCGCCGTGGCGCAGGGTCGTGACGACCCGGTCGTCCTGCTGCCGCAGGCCGACCAGCTCGGTGCCGGTGCGCAGGGTGACGTGCGGGAACCGGTCGAGGCCGCGCCTCAGCACCGCCTCCAGCGCCGGCTGGTCGAAGAAGTGCAGCGGCTCCGCGCCGAGGCCGAAGTCGACCTCGTCCAGCGCGATCTCGGCGAACACCCGGCCCCGCGCGTTGACGTACTCGGCGCGGCTCGGCGGGTACGTTCCCTCGGCGACCTCGGCGCGCAGGCCCGCCTGCTGGTAGATGCGCAGCGCCTCGTCGTCGCAGGAGAAGGCGCGGGGCTGTCCGTGCGGTTCGGTGCTGCGCTCGACGACCAGCGTGCGCACGCCCCGCGCGCCCAGCAGGTTCGCGGTGAGCGCGCCGACCGGTCCGCAACCGATGACCACGACGTCGTACATGGGTCCCCCTCCGGGAATGTGGTTCCGGCGTCATCGCAGCGGAGGGCTGTGGAGATTGTGTGGAGACGCCTGTGGAGGTCGCGGGGCGGTTCAGCGGAAGCGGGCCAGCAGCAGGTGGGCGCCCTGCGCCTCGGCGGTCGCACGACCGGTGGCCAGCTCGTGCGCGTCGCCCCTGGCCAGGCCGCGGATGCGGTGCAGCTCGGCGACGAGCACCCGCTCGCCGACCGCGCCGGCCGACGCCAGGCCCTCGTCGGCGAGCGCGGCGGCCTCCTCCGGGCGACCGGCTGCGAGGTGGGCGACGGCGACGGCGGCGGTCGTGATCGTGCGCGTCGCGCGCAGGCCCAGCCGGTAGATGCCGTCGGCGGCGGCGCGCATGGCGGCCAGCCTGGACGCGTCGCCCTCCAGCACGGCCGCCCACTCGGCGTAGAAGTCGCCGGTCGTGACGAAGTGCGCCATGTGCCCCTCGGCGCCGATGCGGCGGCACGCCCGGGCCGCGCGCCCGGCCGCGGCCGCGTCGTGCTCCTGGAGGGCGTTCCAGCCGGCGAACAGCTCCGCGTTGGCGCGGCCGTACGGGTCGTCGGTGCGTTCGGCCAAGGCCCGCGCGGCCGCCAGGTCCGGCCGGGCGTCCAGACCGCGCAGCGACCGCACGAGGGCCCGGAACTCGTGGACCGCCAGGGTCGGCGTGCGCCCGGTCTGCCCGCGCAGGAGGCGTTCGTCGAGGTGGTCGAGGGCGGTGGTGAGGTGGTCGTCGGCGTCGGCGAGCCGACCGGTGAAGTAGGCGGCCACCCCCAGCAGGTAGTGGGCGGCGGTCGTGGTGGGGGCACCGCTCCCGGTTGCGAGCAGCCGTTCGGCGAGGTCGGTGGCGAGCGGGAAGTCGGCGCGGTTGCAGGCCAGTTCGCCCAACGTCCACAGGGCGGTGCCCAGGTCCGCGGCGGGGGTCCCGGACGGGCTCAGCCGGTTCAGCAGGCGGTGGGCGTCGGCGGCGGCGTCCGCCACCGCGTCGCTGCCGATGCCGACGGTGATGTGCAGCAGGGACGCGCGGCGCAGGTGCACCGCCAGCTCGTCGGCCGGGTCGGTGAGCAGGGTCGCGGCCCGGTCCAGGTGGGTCAGCGCGTCCTCGAAGGCGAGGCGGCGGGTGGCGTCCTCGGCGGCTTCCAGCGTCCAGTGCAGGTGGTCGGCCCGGCGGTTCCCCGCGCGCCCGTAGTGGTGGGCCAGCTCGGCCGGGGTGAGCACGTCACGGCCCGTGTCGGCCAGGCGGGCGTGCAGGGTCGCGCGCCGGGTCGGGGACAGGTCCGCGTACGTCGCCTCGGCGAACAGCGGGTGCCGGAACCCGACGACGCGGGGCGCGGTCTCGGTGATCAGGTGGTCGGCGGCGGGCGAGGGCGTGCCCACGACGGCGACGTCCAGGTCCCGGCCCGCGACGCTGAGCAGGTCCAGGCAGTCCCGCGTGGCGTCGTCGAGCGCGTGCAGGCGGCGGCGGACGGTGTCGCGGATGCCCGGCGGCGGGTCGTCCGGCGAGGTCAGCAGTTCGGTGAGGAAGAACGGGTTGCCGCCGGTGCGGGTGACGAGCCGGTCCACGACGTCGGCCGACGGGGTCGTGCCGGTGTGCTCGCGCACCAGGTCGGCCACGGCGTCCGCGTCGAGCCCGGCGGGGTGCAGGCGGCGGTGGCCGGGGGAGCGGGCGATGTCGGCGAGCGCGGCGACCAGGTCCGGGTCGTGCTCGTACGGGCGCAGCGTCACGACCACGAGCGCCCGCGAGGTGTGCAGGGCGGGCGCGAGGTAGCGCAGGAGCAGCAGCGAGTCGGGGTCGGCGGCGTGCAGGTCGTCCAGGACCAGCACGAGGCCGGCGGGTTCGGCGGCGGTGCGGACGAGCGCGGCGACGGCGTCGTAGGCGCGGAAGCGCGCGGTCGGGTCCAGGCGGTCGGTGTGCCCGGTGTGGTCGGTCCGGCCACCGCGGTCGGTGTGGCCGGCGAACAGCCCGGTGAAACCGGCCAGCGCGGGCTCCACCGCACCCGGCGACAGGGCGCGCACCACCTGCGTCCACAACCAGAACGGCGGGGTCTGCCCGATGTCGGGGCACCGCGCCCACACCACCGGGGTCCCGCTCGCCGCGGCACGTGCGCCGACGACCCGGGCCAGGCTGGTCTTCCCGATCCCGGCCTCGCCGACCACGACGGCGAACCGCCCTCCCGCGTGCCTCGCGGCGACCAACAACCCGTCGAGCAGGGCGAGTTCCCGTTGGCGGCCCACGATCCGGTCGATCCCGACACCCCGGTCGATCCCGACACCCCGGGCGACTCCGCCGCCAGGACCGCCGCCGACGCCAGGACCGCCGACTACCTCGCGCCCGTCCCGTCCCGCCACCACCGCAGGGCGTGCTCCGCAGGGGTCCTCGCCCAGGGGACCCCTGTTCCCATTCTCCTCCAGGGGTACGACAATTCCGGCCCCCCGCGCCCCGCCGGCCCCCGGGACGTCGTGGACCAGGATGCGTCGGTGCAGGTCGCGCAACGCCTCGGTCGGCGAGACCCCGTACTCCTCGGCCAGCACGCGCCGGCCTTCGTCGTAGACCGCCAGCGCCTCCGCCTGCCGCCCGGTGCGGTAGAGGGCGAGCATGAGGCGGCCACGTGCGCGCTCGCGCTCCGGGTGCTCGGTCACGAACCGCCGCAGCTCGGGCAGCACCTCGTGGTGCCGCCCCACGTCCACGGACGCGGTGAACCACCCCTCGGCGGCGGCCAGCCGCGCCTCGGTCAACCGGGCCGCGTCGGCGCGCACGGCCTCCAGGCCGGCGACCGCCACGTCACCGCGCCACAGCGCCAGCGCCTCGCGGTAGCGGTGCTCGGCCAGCGGGCTGTCGCCGGAAGCCAGGGCCGCGGCGGCGTCGTCGGCGAGGGTGGTGAAGCGGACGGCGTCCACCGCGTCCGGCGGCACGGTCAGCTCGTACCCGCCGTTCCCGCCGCGCAGCAGCTCGGCGGGAGCCCGGTGGCCGCGGCCGGGTTCCAGGGCGCGCCGCAGGCCGGCGACGTGGGTCCGCAGCGTCACGGCGGCGCTCGCGGGCGGGCGGCCGTCCCACAGGGCGTCGGCCAGCCAGTCGGCGGACAGGAAGCGGTTGGGGCGCACCGACAACAGCGCCAGCAGGTCCCGCTGCCGACGCCCGCCGATCTCCACCGGGACGCCGTCGCGTTCGACCCGCAACGGCCCCAGGATCGCGAACCGCACGACGTGACCCCCTGGCAGCACCGCCCGCGAGCCTACCCGGCGACCCAATACGCTGGCACGTCACCGGAGCGGGAGGCGTGGGGACGCGTGGAGTTCGGGTTGCTCGGAGCGGTGCGGGCGGTGCACGACGGACGGGTGCTGCCGGTCGGCGGGGCCCGGGCGCGGTTCGTGCTCGCCACGCTCCTGCTCAACGGCGACCGGCCGACGCGGGCCGACGTCCTCGTGGAGGCGCTGTGGGACCGGCCGCCGCCGACCGCGCGCGCCCAGCTGCACAACGTCGTCAGCAAGCTGCGCGCCGCCCTGCGCGCCGCCGGCGCGGACCCGGTCGAGTCGCACCCCGGCGGCTACCTGCTCTCCCTGGACGGCCACCGGCTGGACCTCGCGGACTTCCGGCGGGCCGCGTCACGGGGCGCGCGGGCGGCGGCGGCCGGGCGGCACGACGAGGCGGCGACCGAGCTGGCCGCGGCCCTGGCGCTGTGGCGGGGACCGGCGCTCGCGGACGTCCCCGACGAGCAGGCCGTCGAGGTGCGGGCCGCGCTGCACGAGGAACGCCTGGCGGTCGTCGAGGCGAAGCTGCGCGCCGACCTGGCGCTGGGCCGACCGGACGCCGTGCTGCGGGACGTGACGCCGGAGCTGGCCGAGCACCCGTTCCGGGAAGGTCTGTGGGAGACGCGCGTCCGGGCGCTGGTCGCGGCCGGGCGGCGGGCCGACGCGCTGGCCGCCTGCCGCCGGGTGCGGCGGACGTTCGCCGACGAGCTGGGCATCGAGCCGGGGCCGGGGCTGCGCGCGCTCGAACAGGACGTGCTGCGTGGTGGGGAGCCGGCGCGGGCGGCGCGGCACGACCTGCCACCCCGCGAGCTGCCGCTGCCCATCGGCCGCCTGACCGGGCGCGACGAGCCGTTGCGCCGGATCGGCCGCCTGCTGCGGGACGACGGCGCGTCACCGGTCGTGCTGCTGGTGGGGCGCGGCGGGGTCGGCAAGTCCGCACTGGCGGTGACCGCCGCGCACCAGGCGGTCCCGTGCTTCCCGGACGGCCAGCTGCACGTCGACCTCGGCGGCAGCGGCCCGCGGCCCGCCGACCCGCACCTCGTCGTCGGTCGGGCGCTGCGCGCGCTCGGCGTGGACGGCGGCGTCGTGCCCCAGGACCCCGGCCGGCGGCTGGGGCTGTACCGCAGCCTGCTCGCCGGCCGGCGCGTGCTGCTCGTGCTGGACGACGCCCACTCGGAGCGTCAGGTCCGGCCACTGCTGCCGGGCACGGCGGGCTGCCGCGTCCTGGTCACCTCGCGCGGTCGCCTCGGCGCGCTGGTGGGCGTCGAGCGGGTCGAGGTGCCGGTGCTGGACGCCCACGCCGCGGTGGAGCTGTTCGCGCACGTGCTGGGGCGCGAGCGGTTCGCCGCCGAGCCCGACGCCGCCCGCGCCGTCGTGGCCGCGTGCGCGAACCTGCCGCTGGCCGTCGTCGTCGCGGCCGGTCGCCTGGCGGTGCAGCCGCACCGGCGCGTCGCCGAGTTCCTCGACCTGCTCACCCGGGAACGCGGCAGGCTGGACGAGCTGTCCGTGGGCGACCTGGACGTGCGGGCGAGCATCACGCTCAGCGTGGACGCCCTGGACCCGCCCGAGCAGCGGCTGTTCCGGTTGCTCGGGCGGCTGGAGGTGCCCGACTGGCCGGGGTGGGTGGCCGGCGCGCTGCTGGGCGACCCCGCGTGGCGGCCCGGCCCCCTGGACCGGCTGGTGGACCTGCACCTCGTCGAACCGCTCGGGGCGGACCGGGTGGGACAGGTGCGCTACCGGCTGCACGACCTGGTCACCGACGTGGCGCGCGAACAGGAGCCCGTGGAGCCGGGCGAGCGGGACGCCGTGGCCGGTGTGCTGGGCGGGTGGCTGGCGCTCGCCGCCGAGGCCGACGACCGCCTCCCGCACGGCATCGCCCGCACCGCCGACCCGGTCGCCGCGCCACCGCCCGCCGCCGCGGCCCTGGCCCGGGAGGCGCCCGCCGACTGGTTCGAGGCGGAGCGCCGGAGCCTGGTGGCCGCCGTCGGCCAGGCCCGCCGCGCCGGTCTGGCCGACCTCGCGGGCGCGTTGGCGCTGCGCCTGTCGGGGTTCCTGTGGCTGCGCTCCTACGACGACGAGTGGGAGCGCGAGCTGCGGCTGTGCGTGCGCGACGTCCGGGAGCGCGGTTCCCGCCACCTGCTCGCCCGCCTGCTCGGCGCCCTGTACGACGTGTGCGTGCAGCGCGACCGGTTCACCGAGCTGCGCGATGTCGCCGCCGAGCAGGTGGCCGCCGCGCGGGACACCGACGACCACGTGCTGCTGCTGCGGGCCCTGCGCCAGGCCGGTGCGGCCGAGGCCAGGTTGGGTCGGTTCGGCGACGGCGAGCGGTGGCTGACCGACGCCGTCGAACGGGCCCGCCACCCCGGTGTGCCGCGCGACCTGCTGCGCGACTGCCTCATGGCGCTCGGCTCACTCCGCCACGAGGCCGGCGTGCCCGAAGCGGCCGTGCCGCTGCTGCGCGAGGCCCTGTCCCTGGCCGCGGGCGTCACGGCGCGCGCCGAGCTGTGCCGCTACCGCCTCGCCTTGGCGCTGACCGACCTCGGGGACTTCGCCGAGGCCGCCGACCTGCTGCACGGGGTCCTGACCGCGTGCGAGGAGATGGACGACGACCTGGGCACGGCCTACGCCGAGCAGGCGCTCGCCGACGTCGACCTGCGCGACGGCCGGCCGCGTGCCGCCGAAGGCCGCCTGGCCCGCGCCCGGACCGTGCACGAACGCCTGGGCAGCACCGACGGCCTGGCGGAGGTGCTGCGGGCGAGCGCCGACCTGGCCGTCCTGGAGGGCGACTGGCGCGTGGCCGACACCGCCCTGCGCCACGCGCTCGACCTGCGCCGCAGCACCGACAACCACCTGGAGACCGCCCGGACCCTGGCTCGCCTCGCGCGCGTGGCCGGAGCACTGGGGAAGGACGCCGCGGAGTGCCCGGCCGTCCCGGACGACTTCGACCCGGCCTGCCTGCGCGTGCCCGACTTCTACGCCGCCGAACAGGCGCGCTGACCGTTCGGCGGCGCGGGACCGGCGGGTGCGGCGTCACCCGTCGAGGCGTTGGGCGCGGGTGGTCAGGTGGTGGCGTTCAGGCAGGCTCGTGGCACGCCGGGCGGCCTCGCGGTAGGCGTCCCGGGCGGGTCCGGGCCGGCCGGCCAGCTCCAGCAGGTGCGCCTTGACGGCGTGCAGGCGGTGGGTGCGGGTCAGGTGCCGGTCGGCTTCCAGGTCCGCGACCAGTGCCAGTCCGGCGTCCGGACCCTGCACCATCGCGACCGCCACGGCCCGGTTCAACGCGGTCACCGGGCTCGGGGCCACGCGTTCCAGCAGGTCGTACAGGGCCAGCACCTGCGGCCAGTCGGTGGCCTCGGCGGTCGGCGCCTCGGTGTGCACGGCGGCGATGGCGGCCTGGAGCTGGTAGGAGCCCACCGCGCCGCGGGGCAGGGTGCGGGTGATCAGCCCGGTTCCCTCCTCGACCAGGGCGCGGTCCCACCGGGTGCGGTCCTGCTCGGGCAGCGGGACCGGCGTGCCGTCCGGGGCGGTGCGGGCCGGGCGGTGGGCGTCGGTGAGGAGCATGAGGGCCAGCAGGCCCGCCACCTCGCCGTCGTCGGGCAGGAGCGCGTGCAGCGCGCGGGTCAGGCGGATCGCCTCGTCGGACAGGTCCGGCGCGGTCAGGTCGCCGCGGTCGGTCGTGGTGTGGCCCTCGGTGAACACGAGGTAGAGCACGTGCAGGACGGCGCGCAGGCGTTCGGCGTGGTCCTCGCCCGCGAGCCCGCCGAACCCGGCGTCGCGCACGGTCTGCTTGGCGCGGCTGATGCGCTGCGCCATCGTGGCCTCGGGCACGAGGAACGCGGCGGCGACCTGCGCCGTGGTCAGGCCGCCCACGGCGCGCAGGGTCAACGCGATCCGGCTGGGTTCGGACAACGCCGGGTGGCAGCACAGGAACAGCAGTTCCAGCGAGTCGTCCCGGTCCGGCTCGGCGTCGGCCGGTGCGGCGAGCACCTCCGCCTGCGGCGTCGCGACCAGTTCACGCCGGCGGCGGGCGTTCTCGCTGCGCACGTGGTCGACCAGGCGGCGCGACGCCACCGTGAGCAGCCAGCCGCGCGGGTTGCCCGGCAGTCCGTCGGCCGCCCACCGCACCGCGGCGTCGAGCAGCGCCTCCTGCACGGCGTCCTCGCACGCGTCGAACTGGCCGTGCCGGCGCACCAGCACGCCGAGGACCCGCGGCGCCAGTTCGCGCAGCAGGTCCTCGACGCGTCGGTGCCCCGTCACTGCCCCTCGTGGGGGACCGGCCACACCTCGACCGGGTCCTGATCGGCCCACGGCATGTCGGCGGCGATCTCGTGCGCCCGCTCCTCGCTCTCCACGTCGAGCAGGTAGAAGCTGGCGATGTACTCCTTGGTCTCCAGGTACGGCCCGTCGGTGACCGCGGGCGCGCCGTCGACCCGCTTGACGAGCCGCGCCATCACCGCGTCCGCGAGGCCGTAGGCACCGATCAGCTCACCGGTGCCCTGGTACCTCCTGTTGAACGCGTCCTGGTTGGCGACCACGTCCGGCCACTGGTCCGCGGGGATGGAGTCCCACTTCTCCTGGTTGCCGTAGACCAGCATCAAGTACTTCACGTCGGGTGTCCCGTTCGTCCGTTCGCGCGCCCCGGTGGCTCGCGGTCGCCCAATGGTCGGAGCGGGCCGGCCGTCCTCTACACCGAGCCGGGGGAATTTTCCCCGAGTGGCCCGAACGTGGAACTCACCGGGCCTGAGCGTGCGACTCGCGGGGCGTGAGCGTACGACTCGCGGGGGTTGGGCCTTCGGTCAGCGGCCCAGGGCGGAGCCGCCGTTGACGCCGATCACCTGGGCGGTGATGTGGCCGGCTTCGGGGGAGGCCAGGAAGGTCACGGCGGCGGCGACGTCGGCGGGCTTGCCGGCGCGGCCGTTGGCCGGGTTGCCGACGAGCTTCGCGCGGCGCTCGCCGGTGAGCGGCTCGCCGCCGAAGAAGTCGGTGTCCTCGATGACGCCGGGTGCGACGACGTTGACCGTGATGCCGCGCCCGCCGAGGCGGAAGGCCAGGTCGGCGGTCCACGCCTCGATCGCGGCCTTGGCCGCGCCGTAGCTGCCCGAACCGCGCCGCGCCGCGATGGACCCGACGGTGATCACCCGGCCGCCGTCGGCCAGCCTCGGCTCCAGGGCGGTGGTGACCAGGACGGCGGTGAGCACGTTGGACGCGTAGTTGGCCGTCCACAGGTCCCGGACCTGCGCCAGGTCGGTCGGCTCCGGTCGGCGGCGGGTCTCGTTGCCGCCCGCGTTGTTCACCAGCACGTCGACGCGGTCCGGCAGCTCCGCCAGCGCGGCCTCGACCTGCGCCGGGTCGGCGGCGTCGAACGCGACGGCACGGGCGCCCACCTCCCGCGCCGCGGCGGCCAGCAGGTCCGCCCGCCGCCCGGTGACCACCACGTCCACCCCCTGCTTCACCAGCTGCTCGGCGATCGCCCTGCCGATGCCCGTGCCGCCACCGGTCACCACTGCCGTCCTCGTCATGGCGACGTTGTACCAGCGGGCCCGGTCGCGGGTCGAGATCCGTTCACATGTGTGGTCGGGTCCGGACCACGACCACGGCACGACCCTTGGATGGTCGCGGAACCGCCGAGACCGCAGTCGCTTCGCAGGCAAAAGAAGGACAACGCAATCAAAACCAACGTAGGACCTTGGTGTAACCACATGGGCCGGCTATGCTGAACGGTGTGGCGGCGATCACTCCTGATCGGAGGGCCTGTCCGGGTGGTCCCGACCGCAGCAGCACCGTCGTGCTCGACACCGCCCGGTGTCGTCGGCGTCCGCCACCGGTCCTCGTCTCGAAGCATGGGAGGTGGTCTTCCGATGGGTGCGGACGCGGCCGACGCGGCCATCCGGGGCAGGGCCCGGAAGTTCCCGACGTGGCCCCGGGCCGCCCACCTGTCCTTCTTCGAGCGGTCCGGCCTGTGCGCCGCCTGGCTGGACCACCGGTTGCGCATCCGCGACACCACCGCCGACTTCCACCGCCGCCTCGGGCGGGGGCCGGCCGAGCTGTCCGGCCGGGAGTTCTGCGACCTGCTCGACCCGGGCATCCGCGACCGGCTGTCCCGGCAGCTGTCCCGGCTCGCGGACGGGCGGCACCCGTGCTTCGTGGACGACGTGGCCCTGCGCTCCGGCGCCGGCGCCCTGTCCGGTGAGGTGACGGGGTTCGCCGTGCACGGCGGGGGCGGGCGGATCGACGGGGTCGTGGTGCTCGTGCGCCCGGACCCGGGACCCGGGAAGTCCTGCCCCGGCGCCGGGACGACCGGTACCGGGGGCGGCCGGACGTCCCGGTGGGCGGTGCGGCTGACCGCGATGGAGGCCCGCGTCCTGGAGGGCGTGGCGGCCGGCACCTCCACCGCGCAGCTCGCCGCGGCGCTCTACCTCAGCCGCGGCGGCGTCGAGTACCACGTGTCCGCGCTGCTGCGGAAGCTCGAGGCCGAGAACCGCCCGGCCCTGGTCTCCAAGGCCTGTTCCGCGGGCATCCTCGACGTCACCTCGTGGCCGCCCGCGGTGATCCCCGGGTGCGTGGAGTAGGGCGACCACGCCGGGGTGGTCAGGCGGGTGCGGGTGCGGGCCAGTAGTGGCCGATGTAGCGGTCCAGCATGCCCTCCACGTACCCCGGTTCGCGCACCCGGCCGAGGTCGGGGACCAGGCGGCACAACTTGTCCACCGACACGAGCGTCCGCACCGGCGTCGCGTGCACGACCTCGTAGACCGGGGACGCGCCCATCCGGTCGGCCATCGCGCGGGCCAGGTCGGCCACCGGCCAGGGCGTGCCCGAGGCGACGTTGACGACCTCGTCGCGCACCCCCAGGTCGAGCAGCGCGTCCACCGCGCGCACGACGTCCAGCACGTCGACGAGGTCGCGGTAGGTGCCCTCGTAGAGCTTCACGGAGCCGGAACCGATCTGCTTGACGAAGTTGGGCAGCAACTGGTGCTCCCGCTGCCAGCAGCCGATCGCGTGGCTCATCCGCAGGACCAGCCACGGCACCCCGGACGACCGGACCAGCGCCTCCAACCGGCGCTTGTGGTCGCCGTAGGCGGAGTCCGTCGAGGTGGGCACGTCCTCCCGCGCGGGGCTTGTCGTGCTGCCGTACATGGCGTGCGAGGCGCTGGAGAAGAACACCAGCGTGCGATCTTCGCGGCGGCAGCGGTCGAGGGCGTCGAGGACCAGGTCGGCCTCGCGGGCGAACATCTCCCGCGACAGGACGCTGGTGCTCGACACGCCCGCGGCCAGCACGAGCGCGTGCGGGTGGCGGTGCGCCACGCGGGACAGGTTGCGCGCCACGAAACCTCGGCCGACGATCTCCATCAGTGTCCACTCCGGACGGTAGTGGGCAGGTGGCCTTCCAGGGCGTCGGCCGCGGCCCGCGTGCCGCCCGCCGCGCGCGCCAGGTCGCGGACGGCGCCCGCCGCGGTGGAGGCGGCCCCGTCCGCCAGCAGGGCCGTCACGGCGGAGCGCAGGCGCGGGCCGGTGGCCTCGCCGGCGGCGAGCACGGTGCCCAGGCCGAGCGCGGCGGTGCGGCGGGACAGCAGCAGGGCCTCGGACATGTGCGGCACGGCGACCACCGGCACCCCGGCCAGCAGCGCCATCATCAGGCTGTTGAGGCCGCCCGCGGTGACGAACGCCGACGCGCGCCCCAGCACCGCCATCTGCGGCACCCACGCGTGCGCCTCCACGTTCGCGGGCAGCCCGCCCAGCGACTCCGGGGTCACGCCGCCGCCGAGCGCGAGCACGACGTGCCACGGCGAGTCGGCGAACGCGGCGGCGCACCCGCGGAAGAAACCCGGGTCGCTGTTGACCGTGGTGCCCATGGACACCAGCACCACGGGCCGCTCGTCCGGCGGCTCCCAGCGGCCCGCCAGGTCGTCGTCGCCCAGGCAGGTCCCCACGAACGCGGTGTGCTCGTCGAACGTGTCGGCGGCGATCTGGAACACCCTCGGCACGTAGACCAGGGCGCGCTTCGCCGCCCAGCCGACCAGGGCCTCGGGGGTCTCGGGCAGGCCCCGCTCGGCGATGAACGCGGCGGCGAGCCTGCGGCGCTCCACCAGCGCAGGGTGGCCGCGCCGCACGCCGCCCGCCTTGAGCAGCGCGTCGAGCTGGGAGTAGTAGCGGTTCGAGGCCATCGACGGCGTCGACTGCACGGCCGGGCAGCCCCACGCGTGCTCCAGGGCGCGCCCCAGGGGCGCCAGCGACATGTCGTGCACCACGAGGTCCGGCCGGTCGCCCGCGAACGCCCCCTCGGCGCGCGCGGTGAGGTGGGCGCTCTCGACGAAGAACAGCACGGTGGACCAGGCGAGCGCGTCGGCGTCCTGGTCGGAGTTGGCCGCCCGACCCGGTCCCAGCCACTCGGCCATCCGCGTCTCGTAGGGCACGACCCCCGCGCCGGCGGCGGTCACCGCGTCGGCGAAACCGGCGGTGGCCGCGAAGCTCACCCGGTGCCCGCGGCGGACCAGTTCGGCGGCCACGGCCAGCGGCGGTCTCATGTGGCCGTGCGCCGGGATGGAGAAGAACGCGATGTGTGCCACGGCCGGGCGCCTCCCACGACTTCGACGACGCACCCCAGCGTAGGAGCCGCGATCTCGGGATTTCCCTAGTGCGCGAGCAGGAACGCTGGGGGCACGCCCACCGAGGAGGAACCGTGCAGCCTGTCGCCGAACTCGGTCAGTTGCGCCGCGCCGACCCGAGCAGGTCGTCGCGCGTGGAGCGGTCGTTGCGGGCGCGCGACGGAGGTGTGCTCGACGACGCGGGGTTCCGCGCCTGGCTCGCCGACCGCAGGCGCGCGCAGCGCCAGGAGGTGCGGCGCGTGCCGTTGGCGGCCATGGACCGGTGGGGGTTCGCCCACGAGACCGGCAACCTCGGGCACGTCAGCGGCAGGTTCTTCACCATCGAGGGCATCCACGTCACCACCGACTCCGGCGCCGTCCGCGAGTGGGCGCAGCCGATCATCAACCAGCCGGAGATCGGCATCCTCGGCATCGCCGTGCGCGAGATCGACGGCGTGCTGCACTGCCTGGTGCAGGCCAAGTACGAGCCGGGCAACGTCAACGGCGTGCAGCTGTCGCCGACCGTGCAGGCCACCCGCAGCAACTACATGCGGGTGCACGGCGGCGCGGAGGTGCCGTACCTGTCGCTGTTCCGCGAGGCCGAGCCGTCCCGCGTGCTCGCCGACGTGCTCCAGTCCGAGCAGGGCGCCTGGTTCTACCGCAAGCGCAACCGCAACATGGTCGTGGAGGTCGGCGACGACGTCGAGGCCCACGAGGACTTCTGCTGGCTCACCCTCGGCCAGCTGCTGGCCCTGCTGGACGAGGACGACCTGGTCAGCATGGACACGCGCACCGTCCTGTCGTGCATCCCCTACGGCGGCGGGGAGGCCGGGGGCCCCACCCCGTTCGCCGAGGCGCTGCGCCGGTCGCGCTCCGCCGAGGAGGGCGGCCTGCACACCACCACCGAGGTGCTGAGCTGGATCACCGGCATGCACGCCCGGCACGAGTTGCACGCGCGCCGCATCCCGCTGTGCACGGTGGGGGACTGGAAGCGCACCGACTACGAGATCGCGCACGTGGAGGGCCGCTACTTCAAGGTCGTCGCGGTCGACGTGCTGGCCAACAGCCGCGAGGTGTCGTCCTGGCGGCAGCCGCTGCTCGAACCGGTCGGCACCGGCGTCGCGGCGCTGCTCGTGCGCGAGTTCCACGGCGTGCTGCACGTGCTGGTCAACGCGCACGTCGAACCCGGCTACCTGGACACGGTCGAACTCGCGCCGACCGTGCAGGCCACCCCGGAGAACTACGCCCACCTGCCCGCCGAGCACCAGCCGCGCTTCCTCGACCTGGTGCTCGCACCGGACCCGGCGAAGGTCCGCTTCGACACCGTGCTGTCCGAGGAGGGCGGCCGGTTCCTGCACGCCCGCACCCGCTACCTGGTCGTGGAGGACGACTCGGTGCCCGCGCAGGCGCCACCCGGGTTCCACTGGCTGACCGTGCACCAGCTCGCGGACCTGCTCCAGCACAGCCACTACGTCAACGTGCAGGCCAGGACGCTGTTCGCGTGCCTGCTGGCCGCCTGAAAGGGGAACCGGTGTCCGGAGCCGCCCGAAACGGGACCACCCAGTACGTCTGGGGTTACCTGCGTGAGTACGAGGCCGAGCGGGACGACGTCCTCGCCGCCGTGGACGCCGTGTTCGGCTCCGGGCAGCTCGTCCTGGGACCGGCGGTCGCCGGGTTCGAGGAGGCGTTCGCCGCCTGGCACGGCGTCGCGCACTGCGTCGGCGTCGACAACGGCACCAACGCGCTCGTGCTCGGCCTGCGCGCGCTCGGCATCGGCGCGGGCGACGAGGTGATCACCGTGTCGAACACCGCCGCGCCCACCGTGGTCGCCATCGACCAGGTCGGCGCGACGCCGGTGTTCGTGGACGTCCACGAGGACACGTACCTGATGGACGTGGACCAGGTCGAGGCGGCCATCACGCCGCGCACCCGCGCCCTGCTGCCCGTGCACCTGTACGGCCAGTGCGTCGACCTGGAGGCCTTGACCGCCGTCGCGGACCGGCACGGCCTGCCGATCCTGGAGGACTGCGCCCAGGCGCACGGCGCGCGGCGCAACGGGGTCCTCGCGGGCACCACCGGCCGCGCGGCGGCGTTCTCGTTCTACCCCACCAAGGTGCTGGGCGCCTACGGCGACGCGGGGGCCGTGCTCACCTCCGACCCGGAGGTCGACGCGAACCTGCGCCGGCTGCGCTACTACGGCATGGAGAAGGTCTACCACGTCGTCTCCACGCCGGGGTACAACAGCAGGATCGACGAGGTGCAGGCGGCGATCCTGACCCGCAAGCTGACCCGCCTGGACGACTACGTCGCGGGCCGCCGCGCCATCGCCGCCCGCTACGCCGAGGCGTTGGGGGGCACCGGGCTGGTGCTGCCGACCCTCGCGCCGGGCAACGACCACGTCTACTACGTCTACGTGGTGCGGCACCCGTTGCGGGAGAAGGTCGTGGAGGGGATGCGGGAGCACGGCGTACAGCTCAACATCAGCTACCCGTGGCCGGTGCACCGGCAGACCGGGTTCGCGCACCTCGGGCTGGGCGGGGGTTCGCTGCCGGTGACCGAGCGGCTGGCCGGGGAGATCTTCTCGCTGCCCATGTACCCCTCGCTGACGGTGGGGGAGCAGGACCACGTGGTCGAGTCCCTGCTGGACGTGCTCGACCGCCTCTGAACCGCGGCGGGTCGCACGACGAAGGGGGGCGGGAGCGGGTGGACCGCTACCGCCCCCCTTCGTCGTGCGGGGAGGACCCGGTTCAGGCGTCGTCGCGGCGCAGCGTCCGCGCGCCCCACCACACCGACACCGCCGCCATCACGACCAGCAGCACCATCCCGGTGGACAGCGCGGAGAACGTGAGGTCGCCGCGGAACCCGGCCCGGCCCGCGTCCACCACGTGCGTGAGCGGGTTGAGCCGGGAGATGGTGTAGAGCCACTGCGGCGCGAGACCGGTGGTGATGGGGATGAGCATGCCGGAGAGCAGCAGCAGCGGCATCAGCACCGTGTTGATCAGCCCGAGGAACGCCTCCTCGTTGCGCAGCACCAGGGCCAGCGCCTGGGACGCGGACGCCAGCGTCACCGACAGCAGCGCCGCGACCAGCAGGACCATCCCGACGCCGACCGGCGTGACGGTCAGGTCGAACAGCAGCGCCGCGATGCCGATGATCAGCAGCGACTGCACGACGGTGTGCACGGTGTTGGTCAGCGTCCGGCCCAGCAGCAGCGCGACCGCGCTCGCCGGGGTGACGCGCAGCCGTTCCAGCAGGCCGCTCTGCTGGTCCGACAGCAGCGCGAACCCGGCGAACGACGCGCTGAACAGCGCGAGCTGGATGATCAGGGCCGGGGTGAACACGGTCCAGCTGTCGCCCGGCGGAAAACCGGGCACCGCCTCGACCATCCTCTCCATCAGCGGCCCGAACAGCAGCAGGAAGAACAGCGGCTGCGTCATCGCCACGGCCATCAGGCCCGGGTTCCGCAGCGACGGCAGCAGTTCCATGCGGAACAGCAGCCCGGTGTCACGCAACACTGTCGACCTCCTCGTCGGCCGGTGTCGCCTCGCCCGCCTCGCGCAGGGCGCGGCCGGTGAGGTCGAGGAACACGTCGTCGAGCGTGGGCCGGCGCATCTGCACGGACCGCAGCGGCACGCCCGCCGCGTCCAGCGCACGCAGCACGGTCGGCAGCGCGGTCTCGCCGTCGCGGACCCGGCAGCGCACGCCGTCCGGTCCGATGTGGACCTCGGCCACGCCGGGCAGCGCCTCCAGGCAGCGCACCGCGTCGTCCACCCGCTCCACGCCGAGCAGCAGGGCGTCGCCGCCGAGGGCGCGCTTGAGCTCGTCGGGCGACCCGGAGGCCACCACCCGGCCCTGGTCGACCACGAGCACGCGGTCGGCCAGCGAGTCGGCCTCGTCCAGGTAGTGCGTGGTCACCACGACGGTGATGCCGCGCTCCTCGCGCAACCGCCGGATGTGCTGCCACAGGTTCGCCCGGCTCTGCGGGTCCAGGCTCGTGGTGGGCTCGTCCAGGAACACCAGCCGCGGCTCGTGGATCAGGCCGAGCGCCAGGTCCAGGCGGCGGCGCTGCCCGCCGGACAGGGTCCTGCTCACCCGCCCGCCCAGGCCGTTGAGGTCCAGCTCGGCGGCCAGGCGTTCCGCGCGGCGCTTCGACTCGGCCTTGGACAGGCCGTGGATGCGGCCCTGGAGCACCAGGTCCTCCAGCACCCGGCAGTCCGGGGCGGACCCGCCGTGCTGCGCGACGTAGCCGATCCGGCGGCGCACCCCGTCCGGGTCCGCGACCAGGTCGCACCCGGCGACCCGCGCCGTGCCGGCGCTCGGCCGCAGCAGGGTGGTGAGCATCCGCAGCGTCGTGGTCTTGCCCGCGCCGTTGGGGCCGAGCAGGGCGACGATCTCCCCGGCGGCCACGTCGAGGTCCACGCCGCGCACCGCCCGCACGACGCCGCGCCGCGTGGTGTAGTCGCGGGCCAACCCGCGCGCGGTGATCACCGCACCGCCACCGTCATCAGCTCGGGCGCGTACAGGGCCATCGTCGCCGGCGGCGGCTGCGGCGCGGGCAGCAGGTGCAGGCGCTGCCCGTCGCCGGGGGCGTCCGGCGCGTCGTCCGCCGCGATCCCGTCCAGGCACGGGCAGGGGTCGTCGGTGTAGCCGGAGAACCGGTAGGCCACCTCCATCACCCGGTTGCGCCCGGTGCGGCGGAAGTCGGCGGCCAGGTGCACGCCCGCCCGGTACGCCTGGTCGGCCAGCCACGTCAGGATCACCGCGCCCGCCCCGAACGCGACCACCCGGCACGAGGTGGCGAGCAGCTTGAGCCGCCACACCCGGTCGTGCTTCTCGACGAGCAGCACGCCGATCGCGCCGTGCGCGCCGAACCGGTCGTCCATCGTGGCCACCAGCACCTCGTGCGCCGGGTCGTCGAGCAGTTCGCGCAGCACGGCATCGGGGTAGTGGATGCCGGTGGCGTTCATCTGGCTGGTGCGCAGGGTCAGCTCGGCGACGCGGGTCAGGTCCTCCGGTCCGGCGCGGCGGATGCCCATGCGCATCTCCAACGAGCGCAGGAAGTCCCGGTCGGCCCCGGCGAACTCCTCCTTGGCGCGGGTCCGCCGCCGCCCCGCCTGGTACATGGCGCGGCGGCGGCGGGAGTCCTCGGTGACCGCGTCGGGCGTGAAGTCGGGCAGGTCGAGCAGGCCCGGCACGTCATCGTGGGTGAAGCAGCGCACCTCGGGCAGGTGGTGGGCGACCTCGGCGCGCTCGGCGGGCTGGTCGTCCACGAACGCGATCGTGCCGAGCGCGAAGCCCAGCTCATCCGCGATCTCCCGCACCGCGGCGGACTTCGGCCCCCAGCCGATGCGGGGCACGACGAAGTACTCGGCGACGCCGAGCGCTTCCAGCCGGGCCCACGCGTGGTCGTGGTCGTTGCGGCTGGCCACGGCCTGGAGCACGCCGCGCTCGTCGAGGGCGGTGACGGTGCGCAGCACGTCGTCGCGCAGCGCACCCCCGCCGTCCTCCAGCAGGGTGCCCTGCCACAGCGTGTTGTCCAGGTCCCACACCAGGCACTTGACCAGCGCGGTCGATCGGTCCACCGGAGTCCTCCCGGGACGGTCAGCGCGCCGCGGCTACGGCGTGGCGCGCGAGGATGAGCTGGCAGATCTCGCTGGTGCCCTCGATGATCTCCATGAGCTTGGCGTCGCGGTGTGCCCGCGCCACCGGGTGCCCGTCGCGGGCCGCCGCGGAGCCGAGGACCTGCACGGCCGACGCGGCGCCGCGCGCGGCGAGGGTCGCGGCGGTGTGCTTGGCCAGCACCGCGGCCACGACCTGGTCGGGGGAGCGGGCGTCCACCGCGTCGGCGGCGTGCTCGCAGGCGTGCGTCGCCGACCGCTCGGCCACCAGCAGCTCGGCCAGGTGCCGGGCGACCAGCTGGTGCTCGGCCAGCGGCACGCCGAACTGCTCGCGGGTCGCCGCGTGCCGGGACGCCTCGGTCAGGCAGGAGCGCAGGATGCCCACGCAGCCCCACGCCACGGACATGCGCCCGTGCTGGAGGGCGGCCGTGACGAGCAGCGGCAGCGGTTGCCCGCCACCGCCCAGCACGGCCGAGGCGGGCAGCCGCACGCCGTCCAGGCGCACGTCGGCGTGCCCGGCGGCCCGGCACCCGCTGGGCGCGACCACCGGCGTGACCACCACGCCCGGCGCGTCGGCGGGCACCACGACCGCCGCCGCGCCGTCGTCCTGGCGGGCGACCACGACGACCAGGTCGGCGTAGGCGGCGGCGGTGATCCACGTCTTGTGGCCGGTGAGCACGACCCCGTCGCCGTCGCGGCGCACCTCGGTGGTCATCGCCGACAGGTCGCTGCCCGCTCCCGGCTCGCTGAACGCGGCGGCGGCGAGCGCGCCCGACGTGAGCCGGGTGAGGTGCTCGTGCCGCTGGGCGGCGTCACCCAGGCGGGCGATCGTGCCCGCGGCCATGGACTGCGAGGTCAGCACGCTGCGCACGGAGCCGCACCGGCTGCCCAGGTGGGCGGTGAACTCGCCGGTCCACCGGCTGTCCCGGCCGAGCCCGCCGTACCGCCCGTCCACCTGCGGGCACAGCAACCCGGCCGCGCCGAGCCGGCGCAGCACCCCGTCCGGCACCGCGCCCGCGAGGTCCCAGTCGCCCGCCTCGGCGGCGACCAGGTCGTCCACCAGCGCGCGCGGGTCCGCCGGCTCAGGCACCGGCTCGCAGCCGGGTGACCAGCTCCGTCATCCGGTCCACCGTGCGGAAGTTGTCCAGTCGCAGGTCGGAACCGGTGATCGCGACGTCGAAGGTCTGCTCGACGTGCACGATCAGCTCCATGGCGAAGATCGACGACACCAGTCCCGAGGCGAACAGGTCCTGGTCCGCCGGCACGTCGACCTTGGTGCGCTCCCGGAGGAACGCGGTGATGGGACCGGCGATGTCCGCCGAGGTGGGTTCGACCGTCACGACAAGACCTTTCCGTAGTCGTAGAAGCCCTGGCCGCTCTTGCGCCCCAGGTGACCCGCGGCGACCTTGGCCAGCAGCAGCTCGCACGGCGCGTGCGAGGCGATCCCGGTGCGGTCGGCCAGCGCGCGCAGGGCGTCGGCGAGGTTGTCCAGGCCGATGAGGTCCGCGGTGAGCAGGGGACCGGTCGGGTGGCCCAGGCAGCCGCGCATCAGCTCGTCGACCTGCTCGGCGGTCGCGGTGCCCTCCTGCACGATCCGCGCCGCGTCGTTGATCATCGGGTGCAGCAGCCGGCTGGTGACGAAGCCGGGCGCGTCGCGGACCACGACCGACCTGCGGCCCAGGCGGTCCAGCAGCGCGAGCACGGCGTCCAGGGCGTGCGCGCCGGTGCGGCCGCCGCGCACCACCTCGGCGGTGCCGATGAGCCAGGTGGGGTTCATGAAGTGCACGCCGACCAGGTCGGCCGGGTCGGTGACGGCCTCCGCCAGCTCGTCGATCGGGATGCCGGAGGTGTTGGACACCAGCGGCGTGCCCGGCGGCACGATCCCGCACAGCTGGGCCAGCAGCGCCGCCTTGGCGCGCTCGTCCTCGGTGATCGCCTCGACGACCAGCTCGGCGCCCGCGGCGGCCGACGGGTCGGTGGCGGTGGTCAGCCCGGCCGGCTCGACGTCGGGGAAGGAACCCATGAGCGCGCCGTGTCGCAGGTGCCCGCGCACGCGCGTCGCGGCGTCGTCCACGACGGACCGGTCGAGGTCGACGAGGGTCACCGGCACGCCGTGCCCGAGCGCCAGCGCCGCGATGCCGGACCCCATCGTGCCCGCGCCGAAGATCGCGATCACGCGGCGGTCCCGGTGCTCGCCAGGTACTTCTCCACCACGTCGGCGGCGGTGGCCAGGCCCGTCTCGCCCGCCATCGCCTCGCCCAGCGCGGCCGAGCGCTCCCGCATCCGGTCGTCGGCGACCGACTCGGCGACCGCGGCGACCAGGCCGTCGCGGGTGAGGCGGTGCAGCGGCAGGGGAGCGGGGCCCACGCCCAGGCCGTGCATCCGCCGCGCCCAGAACGGGTTGTCGAACACCGCCGGCACCGTGACCTGGGGGATGCCCGCGCGCAGCGCCGAACCGGCCGTGCCGCAGCCGCCGTGGTGCACCACCGCAGCGCAGCGCGGCATCAACCAGGCGTAGTCGACCTCGGTCGCCCGGAACACGTCGTCGGGCAGCTCGCGGTCGTTGCCGCCGACCACCACCAGCGGCCTGCCCGCGCCGCGGGCCGCGTCGACCGCCCAGTCCACGGTGCGGTCGGCGTCGTGCACCGGCCACGTGCTGCCCAGCGTGAGCAGGACGGGCGGGGCCTGCGCGACGAAGTCGGCCAGGTCGGCCGGCGGGTTCCACCACTCGCGGTCGTGGAACCAGTAGCCGGTGATGTGCGCCTGGTCCGGCCAGTCCGCCGGGCGCGGCACCACGACGTCGCTGAACGGGTACAGCAGCGGCCGGTCGCGCCCGATCTCGCCGAACCGCGACGTGCCCTTCAGGGCCGCGCCGCCGACGCGCTCCACGTACTTGTTGGCCATCCAGCACATCGACGTCCACTGGAAGGTGTCGAAGAACCGGTGCGTGAGCCGGTTGTAGCCGCCGCCCCACGGGCGCGGCTTCGCCTGGTAGGCGGGGAAGTCCCGGGTGGCGGTCATGGGGATCCAGGACACCGAACACCACGGCCGGTCGGGGTCGGTGAACCCGGCGATGTGCGTCAGCGGGGCCGTCACCACGAGGTCCGCGTCCGCGCTCGCGGCGCGCATGCCCTCGAACATCGCCACCACCTCGTCGTCGGTGGGCGGCTGCACGGACCGCACGGTGCGCACGAACGACGGTCCCTTGCGGATCGCGGCGTTCATGCCCGGCTGGCTGAACAGGTCCTCGCGCATCCCCGGCGGCGGCTCGACGGCCCGGAAGTCGAGGCCGGCGTCCTCGACCAGGCCGCGGAACGACGGCGCGGTGCCGATCCGCACGTCGTGGCCGCGCCCGCGCAGGGTCCGGCCGAGGGCGACCAGCGGCTGCACGTCACCGCGGGTGCCGAACGTCAGCATCGTGATCCTCATGGGCACCTTCGCCTGGGTCGGGTGTGCCTGGACTGCCGAGCGTGACGATAGGGGCGCATGTCTGGGGAAAGCCCCAGAAAGGCGTGCCCCGCACCGGCCGCCCGGCGGCGAGACTGGGGAGGGCATCGACGACCCATCGCGACCGTCGGCCCGGTCGGGTCTGCTGTCGCCGCGCGCACCAGCGGGAGCCAGTCGTGACCCCAGCACCAGCACCCACACCGGACCGCGCCCGCACCGCCGTCGCGGTGATCGGCCTGTCGTGCAGGCTGCCCTCGGCGCCCGACCCCGAGGCGTTCTGGCGGCTGCTGCGCTCCGGGACCGACGCCGTCGCCACCGTGCCCGGTCGCGGCACCGGCGGGTTCCTGTCCGCTGTGGACGCCTTCGACGCGGCGTTCTTCGGCATCTCGCCGCGCGAGGCGCGCGCGATGGACCCGCAGCACCGGCTGGCGCTGGAACTGGGCTGGGAGGCCCTGGAGCACGCGGGCGTGCCCGCCGACGCGCTGCGCGGCACGGACACGGGGGTCTTCCTCGGCGCGATGGCCGACGACTACGCCGTGCTCACCCGCACCGCCGGCGAGATCGGCCCGCACACCCTGACCGGCCTGCACCGGGCGTCCGCCGCGACCCGCCTGTCCCACCTGCTCGGGCTGCGCGGTCCCAGCATGGTCGTCGACACCGGCCAGTCCTCGTCGCTGGTCGCCGTGCACCTGGCGGCGGAGAGCCTCCGCCGCGGCGAGTCGGTGCTGGCGCTGGCCGGCGGCGTGCAGCTCAACCTCGCCCCCGACGGCACCGAGGTCGTCGAGCGGTTCGGCGCGCTGTCGCCCGACCACCGCTGCCACACCTTCGACGCCCGCGCCAACGGCTACGTGCGCGGTGAGGGCGGCGGCGTCGTGGTGCTGAAGATGCTGTCCGCCGCGCTGGCCGACGGCGACGACGTGCTGGCCGTCGTCGAGGGCTCGGCGGTGAACAACGACGGCCCGGCCGAGGGGCTGACCGTGCCGAGTGCGCGGGCGCAGGCCGAGTTGGCCCGGCTGGCGTGCCGGCGGGCCGGGGTCGACCCGGCGCAGGTCGGTCACGTGGAGCTGCACGGCACCGGCACGCCGGTCGGCGACCCGGTTGAGGCCGCGGCCCTCGGCGAGGTGTACGGGCGCGCACGGGGCGGCAGGCCGCTGCTGGTGGGGTCGGCCAAGACGAACGTGGGTCACCTGGAGGGCGCGGCGGGGGTCACCGGCCTGCTCAAGACGGTGCTCGGGCTGCGGCACGGCGTCGTGCCGCCGAGCCTGCACTTCGCCGAGCCCAACCCGGACATCCGGTTCGACGAGTGGAACCTGGAGGTGGCGACCTCGGCCGTGCCGTGGCCCGCGGCGTCCGACGGCCGGCTGCTGGCCGGTGTGTCGTCGTTCGGCGTGTCGGGCACGAACTGCCACCTGGTGCTCTCCGCCGCGCCACGAGGCGAGCAGGCGGAGGGGGAGTCGGCGGAGGAGGAATCGGCGGACGCGCCGTTCTGGTTGCTCAGCGCGCGCGACCCGGAGGCGTTGCGGGCGCAGGCGGCGCGGTTGCTGCCGCACGTGGCGTCGCTGTCGCCCGCCGACGTCGGGCACACGCTGGCCACCCGCCGGGCCCTGCTGCCGCACCGGGCCGCAGTGCTGGGCCCCGACCTGGCGGCCGGTCTGGCGGCGGTCGCGTCCGGTGGACCCGCCGAGGGGGTCGTGCGCGGTGCGGCGGTGGCCGGCGGTCCGGTGTTCGTGTTCCCCGGCCAGGGGTCTCAGTGGGCGGGCATGGGACGGGACCTGCTGGCCTCGTCGCCCGCGTTCGCCGAGGAGCTGACCCGGTGCGACGCGGCGCTGTCGCGGTTCGTGGACTTCTCCGTCGCCGCCGTGCTCCGGGAGGACGCCGGCGCGCCCCCGCTGAGCCGGGTGGACGTCGTGCAGCCCGTGCTGTGGGCGGTGATGGTGTCGCTGGCGGCGGTGTGGCGGTCCTACGGGGTGGAACCCGCCGCGGTCGTCGGGCACTCGCAGGGCGAGGTGGCCGCCGCCTGCGTCGCCGGCGCGCTGTCCCTGGAGGACGGCGCGCGGGTCGTGGCGCTGCGCAGCGCGCTGATCGCGGGGACGCTGGCCGGCGACGGCGGGATGGTGTCCGTCGCGCTGCCCGAGGACGAGGTGCGGGCGGGGCTCGCGCCGTGGGCCGGGCGGCTGGAGGTCGCGGCGGTCAACGGACCGGAGTCGGTCGTGGTGACCGGCGAGGCCGGGGCGGTGGACGAGTTCGTCGAGCGGTGGCGGTCCACCGGGCGGGTGCGCCGGGTGGACGTGGACTACGCGTCGCACTCGCCGATGGTCGAGCGGCTGCACGCCCGGCTGGTCGAGCTGCTGGCCCCGGTGCGCCCCGGTGCGTCCCGCGTGCCGTTCTACTCCGCGGTGACCGGCGGCGAACTGGGCACCGCCGCCCTGGACGCCCGGTACTGGTACCGCAACCTGCGGCAGCCGGTCGCGTTCCGGGCGGCCGTGGACGCCCTGCTCGACGCGGGCCACGGCCTGTTCGTCGAGGTCAGCCCGCACCCGGTGCTGACGGGTGGCGTGCGCGACACGGCGGGTGACCGGCCGGTGGCGGCGATCGGCACGCTGCGGCGCGGAGAGGGCGGCACGCGGCGGGTCCTGGCGTCGGTGGCCGAACTGGTCGCGCACGGCGGGCCGGTCGACTTCGACGTCCTCTACCCCGGCGGCGGGCGCGTTCCGCTGCCCACCTACCCGTTCCAGCGGGAGCGGCACTGGATCGGCGAGCACTGGATCGGCGAGCACGCCGAGCCGGTCGCGGCGACGCCCCGGCGCTTCGAGCCCGCTGCGGCGCTGCGGACCGTGCGCGCCGAGTGCGCGGTGGTGCTCGGTCTGCGCGACGCGGACCGGGTGCTCGTCGACGAACCCCTGCGGTCGCAGGGCTTCGACTCCACCATGGTGGTCGAGCTGGCGGCCCGGTTGCGCACGGCGACCGGCGTCGCGGTGACGGCCTCGGTGGTCTACGACCACCCGACACCCCGTCGGCTCGCCGCGCACCTGGCCGCGACGGCCGGCTCGGCCGGTGACGTCGCCACGCCCACCGGGAGCACCGAGGTCGGGGCCACCGAGGTCGGGGTCGGGTCGGACGAACCGATCGCGATCGTCGGCATGGCGTGCCGGCTGCCCGGCGGCGCGGGCTCGCCCGAGGCGCTGTGGCGGCTCGTCGCCGACGGCGTGGACGCCGTGTCCCCGATGCCCGCCGACCGGGGCTGGAGCCCGGCCGTGACGGGCACGGGCCGGTCCGGCGGCTTCCTCGCCGACGTGGCCGGGTTCGACGCGGACTTCTTCGGCATCTCGCCGCGCGAGGCGTCGGCCATGGACCCGCAGCAGCGGCTCGCCCTCGAAGTCGCCTGGGAGGCCGTCGAGCGGGCCCGGCTCGCGCCGACCGCGCTGCGCGGCACGCGCACCGGCGTGTTCCTCGGTTCGATGGCGCAGGACTACGGGCCGCCGCTGCACCGCACGTCCGGCGGGACGGAGGGCTTCGCGCTCACCGGCACCACCCCGAGCGTGCTGTCCGGCCGCATCGCCTACGTGCTCGGCCTGGCCGGACCGGCGCTGACCGTCGACACGGCGTGCTCGTCGTCCCTGGTCGCGCTGCACCTCGCCGCCCAGGCGCTGCGGGCGGGCGACTGCGACCTGGCGCTGGCGGGCGGCGTCACGGTGATGTCCGAGCCCGGCCTGTTCGTGGAGTTCGCCAAGCAGGACGGGCTGTCGCCGGACGGCCGGTGCAAGGCGTTCGCCGAGGCCGCCGACGGCACCGGGTGGGCCGAGGGCGTGGGCGTGCTGGTGGTCGCACGGCTGTCCGAGGCCCGCCGGCGCGGCCTGCCGGTGCTGGCGGTGCTGCGCGGGAGCGCGGTGAACTCCGACGGCGCGTCCAACGGCCTCACCGCCCCCAGCGGCGCGGCGCAGCGCGAGGTGATCGGCGCGGCCCTCCGCCGGGCCGGGCTCACCCCGGCGGACGTGGACGTCGTCGAGGCGCACGGCACGGGCACCCGGCTCGGCGACCCGATCGAGGCGGGCGCGCTGCTCGCCGCCTACGGGCGGGACCGGCCGTCGCCGCTGCTGGTGGGCTCGCTCAAGTCGAACATCGGGCACACCCAGGCCGCGGCGGGCGTGGCCGGGGTGATCAAGCTCGTGCAGGCGATGCGCCACGGCTCCGTGCCCGCGACCCTGCACGTGGACGCGCCGTCGTCCCGGGTGGACTGGGCGGCCGGCTCGGTGGAGCTGGTCACCTCGACCCGGGAGTGGCCGCGCGGCGACCGGCCCCGGCGCGGCGCGGTGTCCTCGTTCGGCATCAGCGGCACCAACGCGCACGTCGTGCTGGAGGAGGGGGACCGGGACCGGGGGGAACTGGACCCCGGGGACGCCGGCCGGGTGGTGCCGTGGGTGCTGTCCGCGCGCTCCTCCGAGGCGCTGCGCGACCAGGCCCGGCTGCTGTCCGCCGTGGACGGTCGACCGGCCGACGTGGCGGTGTCGCTGGCCACCACGCGCGGCCACCTGGGGCACCGGGCGGCGGTCGTCGCCGAGGACCGCGCGACCGCGCTGGCGGCGGTGGCGGCGGGCGAGTCGGCCGAGGGCGTGCTGGTGGACACCGCCGCGCCCGCGCCCGCCACCGCGTTCCTGTTCGCCGGGCAGGGTGCGCAGCGGCTCGGCGCGGGAGCCGGGCTGGCACGCGCGCACCCGGTGTTCGCCGAGGCGCTGGACGAGGTGTGCGGCCTGCTCGACCCGCACCTGCCCCGCCCGCTGCGGGACGTGCTGTTCGGCGCGGACGCGGCGGCCCTGGACGACACCCGGTTCGCCCAGCCCGCCCTGTTCGCGCTCGGCGTCGCGCTGGCCCGCCTGCTGGGGTCGTGGGACGTGCGGCCGGACGCCGTGGTCGGCCACTCGGTCGGCGAGGTCGCCGCCGCGCACGTCGCGGGCGTGCTGTCGCTGCCCGACGCGTGCGCCCTGGTCGCCGCGCGGGGCTCGTTGATGGCCGCGCTGCCGACCGGCGGCGCGATGGTCGCGGTGCGGGCCGGGGTGGACGACGTGCGGCCGGTCCTGGCGCACGGGCTGGTCGTCGCGGCGGTCAACGGGCCGCGCTCCGTCGTGCTGTCCGGCGACGCCGACGCGGTGGCCCGGGCCGCCGCCGACCTCGCCGCGCGAGGCCACCGCGCCCGTGTGCTGCGGGTCAGCCACGCCTTCCACTCGCCGCTCATGGACCCGATGCTCGACCGGTTCCGCGAGGTCGTCGCCGGGCTCACCCCGCGCGTCCCGCGCGTGCCGCTGATCTCCACCCTGACCGGCGCGCGCGTCGACGCCACCGACCCCGAGCACTGGGTGCGGCAGGTCCGCGAGCCCGTGCTGTTCGCCGACGCCGTCCGCGCCCTGGCCGACCTGGACGTCACGATCGCCCTGGACACCGGCCCGGACGGCTCGCTCGCCGCCATGGCGCAGGAGGCCGTCGAGGGTTCCCGGGGGGACGGCCTGGTGTGCGCGCCGACCCTGCGCACGGGCCGCGACGAGGACCACGCGGTGGCCGAGGCGGTCGCCCGGCTGCACGTCCACGGCGTCGCCGTCGACTGGGCGGCGTTCTGCGCGGGCACCGGCGGGCGCGTGGTCGACCTGCCCACCTACCCGTTCCGGCACGAGCGGTTCTGGTCGTCCGCGCCGGCCGCCGAGGTGTCCACCGTGGGCCTGCGGGTGCCCGGCCACCCGCTGCTGGGCGCGGCCACCGAGCTGCCCGGCACCGGGGGCGCGGTGCTCACCGGCCGGCTGTCCGCGCACACCCGGCCATGGCTCGCCGAGCACGTGGTGGGCGGTGCGGTGCTGCTGCCCGGGGCCGCGCTGGCCGAGCTGGCGGTCCGCGCGGCCGACGAGGTGGGGGTGCCCGCCGTGGACGAGCTGACCCTGGAGGCCCCGCTGGTGCTGGCGGACGACCCGGTGACCGTGCAGGTCGTCGTGGACGGGCCGGACGAGGGCGGGCGGCGGGCGCTGTCCGTGCACGGCCGGGTGGGCGAGGACGGGCCGTGGACCCGGCACGCCCGCGGCGTGCTCGCGCCGACCGCCGCGCCCGTGCCGGACCTCGCGGGCGCGTGGCCGCCGCCGGGCGCGCGGTCCGTGCCGCTGGAGGGCTTCTACGAGCGGATGGCCGCCGACGGGTTCGCCTACGGCCCCGCGTTCCGCGGCCTGCGCGCGGCGTGGCGGCGCGGCGACGAGGTGTTCGCCGAGGTGTCGGGCGCGGTCGAGGCGGTCGGGGACGACCGGTTCGCGCTGCACCCCGCCGTGCTCGACGCGGCCCTGCACGCCACCGCCCTGCTCACCGAACCCGCCCGCCTGCCCGGCCTGCCGTTCGCCTGGACCGGCCTGCGCCTGTGCGCCGCCGGCGCGACCGGGCTGCGAGTGCGGGTCACCGGCGTGGCGCCCGGCGAGGTGGGGCTGGTCCTCGCCGACTCGACCGGGGCGCCGGTCGCGGCCGTGGACCGGCTCGTGCTGCGGGCAGCGCCCACCGGCGCGGCCCGACCGGGCCCGGAGGCGCTGTTCCGGCTCGACTGGACCCCGGCGCCCTCCCGCGCGCTGCCGGCCGACGCCGTCGTGGTGGGGGAGGACCCGTTCGGCCTGCCCGCCGCCGACCGCTACCCGGACGTCGCCGCGCTGGTCAAGGCCGTCGCGGCGCGCGAGGTCGCGCCGGGCCTGGCGCTGCTGCCCGTGTCGGGCGACGAGGTGGTCCGCGTGCTCGACGAGCTGCGGCTGTGGCGCGAGCACGCCCCGGCCTTCCCACTGGCCGTGGTGACGAGGGGCGCGGTGGCCGTCGAACCCGGCGAAGCCGTGCGGGACCCCGACGCCGCCGCGGTGTGGGGGCTGGTGCGCTCGGCGCAGGCCGAGGACCCGGGCCGGCTGCTCCTGGTCGACGTCGACGGCGGACCGCCCCTGCTCACCGACGAGCCGCAGACCGCGGTGCGCTCGGGCGTGGCGAAGGTCGGCCGGCTGGCGCGCTGCCGGCCCGACGACGCGCTCACCCCTCCGGAGGGCCCCTGGCGCCTCGACACCACCGCGCCCGGCACGCTGGACGCGCTGGTCCTGCGCGCACTCGACACCCCCGCGGCCGAACCGGCGCCCGGCACGGTCCGGGTCGGCGTGCGGGCGGCCGGCGTGAACTTCCGCGACGTGCTCACGGCCCTCGGCCGCTACCCCGGCGAGCCGGGACCGATGGGCATCGAGGGCGCGGGCGTCGTGCTCGCGGTCGGCGCGGGCGTGACCGACCTGGCCGTCGGCGACCGGGTGATGGGCCTGTTCGCGGGCGCGTTCGGCCCCGTCGCCGACACGCACCGCGACCTGCTCGCCCCCGTGCCCGCCGACTGGTCGTGGGTGCGGGCGGCGGCGACGCCGGTCGTCTTCCTCACCGCCCACCACGCGCTGGTCGGGGTCGCGGGCGTGCGGGCCGGGCAGTCCGTGCTGGTGCACGCGGGCGCGGGCGGGGTCGGCATGGCCGCCGTCCAGCTCGCCCGGCACCTCGGCGCGGACGTGTTCGCCACCGCGAGCCCCGGCAAGTGGGGCGCGCTGCGGGCGCTCGGGCTCGCCGACGACCGGATCGCGTCCTCCCGGACCCTGGAGTTCGCGGAGGCGTTCCGCGCCGCCACCGGCGGCCGGGGCGTGGACGTCGTGCTGAACTGCCTCGCCGGCGAGTTCACCGACGCCTCGCTGGACCTGGTCGCGCCCGGCGGGAAGTTCGTCGAGCTGGGCAAGACCGACCCGCGCGACCCGGACGGCGTGGACTACACCGCGTTCGACCTGCTGGAGCTGCCGCCCGCGCGGATCGCGCCGGTGCTGGCCGAGCTGGGCGACCTGTTCGCCGCCGGGGCGCTCGCGCCGCTGCCCGCCTCGGTGTGGGACGTGCGCCGCGCGCCCGACGCGTTCCGGCACGTCAGCCGCGCCAAGCACGTCGGCAAGGTGGTGCTCACCGTGCCCCGAGCGTGGGACCCGGACGGCGCGGTGCTGATCACCGGCGGGCTCGGCGGGCTCGGGCTCGCCCTGGCCCGGCACCTCGTCACCGACCGCGGCGTCACACGCCTGGTGCTCGTCGGGCGCGGCGGCGGCGAGGGCCGGGAGGAGGAGTTGGCCGCGCTGCGCGAGCTGGGCGCGGAGGTGACCGCGGCGGCGTGCGACGTGGCCGACCCGGACGCCGTCGCCGACCTCGTCGCGGGCGTCCCGGCGCTCACGGTCGTGGTGCACGCGGCGGGCGTCCTGGACGACGGCCTGCTCGACGCGCTCACCCCGGACCGGCTGGCGGCCGTGCTGCGGCCCAAGGTGGACGGCGCCCGCGCGCTGCGCGAGGCGACCCGGCACCTCGACCTGGCCGCGTTCGTCACCTACTCGTCCGTCGTCGGCACCCTCGGCGCCGCCGGGCAGGCCGCCTACGCCGCCGCGAACGCCCACCTCGACGCCCTGGTGGACCGGTGGCACGCCGAGGGCCTGCCCGCCAGGTCCCTCGCCTGGGGCCCGTGGACGGTGGAGGCGGGCATGACCGGCGGGCTCGCCGACGCCGACCTGGCCCGCCTCACCCGGCACACCCCGCCGCTGGACGCCGCGCACGGCCTCGCCCTGTTCGACGCGGCGCTGGGGTGGACCGACCCGACCGTCGTCGCGACCCGGGTCGACGTCGACGCGCTCACCGCCGACGCGCCGGCCGCCCTGCGCGGCCTGGGCCGCACCACCCGGCCCGCCGCCGCCGCGCCCGCCGCGTCCGGCGCGGCGGAGCGGCTCGCCGCGCTGCCGGGACCGGACCGCGCGGACGCCGCGCTCGACCTGGTGCGGCGCGAGGCCGCGCTCGTGCTCGGCCTGTCCGGACCCGAGCGGGTCGCCCCCGACCGGTCCTTCCGGGACACCGGGTTCGACTCGCTCACCGGGCTGGAGCTGCGCAACCGGCTCACCGGGGCCACCGGCGCGCGGCTCGCGCCGACCGCCGTGTTCGACCACCCCACGCCCGCCGCGCTGGCCGGCCTGCTGCTCGCCGGGCTCGGCCTCGCCGAGACCTCGGAGCGGGCCGCGATCCTGGTCGAGCTGGACCGCCTGGACGCCCTGTGCGCGCAGGCCGACCCGGACGCCGAGCTGCACCACCAGGTCGCGCTGCGGCTGGACTCGCTGCGCGGCCGGTGGGGCGGTCCCGCCGTGCGCGACGAGCCGGCCGACTTCGACTTCGACCTGGCCGGCGACGACGAGATCTTCGAGCTGCTGGACAACGAGCTGGGGCTGTCCTAGGCCGCCGCGACTCTAGGGATTTTCCGGCGATCACCCGTCGAGACTGGGCAGACGCGTACCCGTTCGTGTCGCCGTCGACCGTCGAGATGGGTTGGGTTGAATGGGCAACGAAGACAGGCTCCGGGACTACCTCCGCCGTGCCTCCGCCGACCTGCGGCGCAGCAAGCAGCGGGTGAAGGACCTGGAGGAGCGGGACGGCCAACCGCTCGCCGTCGTGGCCACCGCCTGCCGCTTCCCCGGCGGGGTGGAGGACCCGGAGGGCCTGTGGCGGCTGGTGGAGTCCGGTGTGGACGCCACCACGCCGTTCCCCACCGACCGCGGGTGGGACCTGGAGGCGCTGGCGGAGCTGTCCGCGACCGACCGCGGCGGGTTCCTGCACGGCGCGGCCGGGTTCGACGCCGAGCTGTTCGGGATCTCGCCGCGCGAGGCGCTGGCGATGGACCCGCAGCAGCGGCTGCTGCTGGAGGTCGCCTGGGAGGCGGTCGAGCGCGCCGGCGTCGACCCGCTGTCGCTGCGCGGCAGCCGGACCGGCGTGTTCGTCGGCGGGTTCGCGCAGGACTACGCGGCGGCGCTGAGCGGTGACGCGGAGGACTTCCGGCTGACCGGCAACACGACGAGCGTGCTGTCCGGGCGGCTGGCGTACGTGCTGGGCCTGGAGGGGCCCGCCGTCACGGTGGACACGGCGTGCTCGTCGTCGCTGGTCGCGCTGCACTGGGCGGTCCGGTCGCTGCGCTCGGGCGAGTGCGGCATGGCGCTCGTCGGCGGCGTCACGGTGATGGCGACGCCGTCGATGTTCGTCGACTTCACCCGGCAGGGCGGGCTGGCCGCCGACGGGCGCTGCAAGGCGTTCGCCGACGGCGCGGACGGCACCGGGTGGGCCGAGGGCGTGGGCGTGCTGGTGCTGATGCGGCTGTCCGACGCCGTGCGCGAGGGCCGCAGGGTGCTCGCGGTCGTGCGCGGCACCGCCGTCAACTCCGACGGCGCGTCCAACGGGCTCACCGCCCCCAACGGGCCGTCGCAGCAGCGGGTGATCCGCGCGGCCCTCGCCGACGCCCGCCTCGCGCCGTCCGACGTGGACGCGGTGGAGGCGCACGGCACCGGCACGTCGCTGGGCGACCCGATCGAGGCGCAGGCCCTGCTGGCCGTGTACGGCGGCGAGCGGCCCGAACCGCTGCGGCTGGGGTCGCTCAAGTCCAACATCGGGCACGCGCAGGCCGCCGCCGGCGTCGGCGGTGTGATCAAGGTGATCGAGGCGATGCGCCACGGCGTGCTGCCGCGCACCCTGCACGTCGACGCCCAGTCGACCCGGGTCGACTGGGCGTCGGGCGCGGTGCGGCTGCTGACCGGGGCCGAGCCCTGGCCGGAGACCGGTAGACCTCGGCGCGCGGCCGTGTCGTCGTTCGGCATCAGCGGCACCAACGCCCACGTCGTGCTGGAGCAGGCCCCCGAGGCCGCGCCGGTCGACGAGGAGGACGCGTCCGGTGAGGACGGCCCGACCACCCGGGACGCGGCCGGGCCCGCTGCCGACCCGGTGGCCGTGCCGTGGCTGCTCTCCGGCCGGACCGGGGGAGCGCTGCGCGCCCAGGCGGCCAAGCTGCACGCGTGGCTGACCGAGCGGCCCGACCTGGACCCGGCCGACGTGGGCCGGGCGTTGGCCGGCGCGCGCTCGGCGCTCGACCACCGGGCCGTCGTCGTGGGCGCGGACCGCGCCGAGCTGGTGACGGGTCTCGCGGCGCTCGCCGCGGGCGAGCCGGCGGCCAACGTCGTGACCGGCGTGGCCGACGGCGTGGGCAAGGCCGTGTTCGTCTTCCCCGGGCAGGGCTCGCAGTGGGTGGGGATGGGCCGCGAGTTGTGGGACACCTCGCCGGTGTTCCGGCGTCGCGCCGAGGAGTGCGCGCGGGCCCTCGCGCCGCACGTCGGCTGGGACCTGGCCGGCGTGCTGCGCGGCGAGGTGCCGGCGGACCGCGTGGACGTCGTGCAGCCCGCCCTGTTCGCGGTGATGGTGTCGCTGGCCGAGGTGTGGCGCGCGCACGGCGTGCGGCCCGCCGCCGTCGTCGGCCACAGCCAGGGCGAGATCGCGGCGGCCGTGGTCGCGGGCGGCCTGTCGCTGGAGGACGGGGCGCGCGTCGTGGCGCTGCGGGCCACCGCCATCCGGGAGCGGCTCGCCGGGCGCGGCGGCATGGTGTCCGTGCCGTGGCCCGCCGAGCGGGTCGAGGCGCTGCTGGCCGACCACCCCGACGTGTCGATCGCCGCGGTCAACGGGCCCTCGTCCGCGGTCGTCTCCGGCGAGGTCGGCGCGCTGGACGCGGTGTTCGCCGAGCTGACCGCGCGGGACGTGCGCGCGCGCCGCGTGGACGTGGACTACGCCTCGCACTCGGCCCAGGTCGCCGAGCTGGAACAGCGCCTGCTCGCCGACCTCGCCCCGGTCGCGCCGCGCGCCGGGACCGTGCCGTTCTTCTCCACGGTGACCGGAGACTGGCTGGACACCGCGGAACTGGACGCGGGCTACTGGTTCCGCAACCTCCGCCAGACCGTCCACTTCGGACCATCGGTGCGCGCGCTGCTCGACCGGGGGCACGGGTTCCTGGTCGAGGTGGCGCCGCACCCGGTGCTGCGCGCCGGGATCGCGGAAACCCTGGCCGAGACCGGCGCCGGCGTCTCCGTCGCCACGCTGCGCCGAGACGAGGGCGGCCTGCGCCGCTTCCTGCTGTCCCTGGGCGAGCTGGCCGTGCGCGGCGGCCCCGTCCGGGTGGCCGACGCGCTGCCCGACGGGCCGCTCGCCGACCTGCCCACCTACGCCTTCCAGCGCCGCCGCTACTGGCCCGCGCCCCGACCCGCCGCCGTCACCGAGGGGCACCCGCTGCTGGGCGTGCCGATCGAGGTGGTCGGGTCGGGGACGGTGGTGTTCGGCACCCGCCTGCGGCCCGCCGCGCTGCCGTGGCTGGCCGACCACGTCGTGGACGGGGCCGCGGTGCTGCCCGGCACGGCGTTCGTCGAGATGGCGGTGGCGGCCGGTGACGAGGTCGGCTGCCCGCGCGTGGCCGAGCTGACCCTGCACGCGCCGCTCACCGTGCCCGCCGCCGGGGTCCGGGTCCAGGTCGTGGTCGGCGCGGACGACGGCGGTCGGCGGGCCGTCGACGTGCACTCCCGCGTCGGCGACGAGTGGGTCCACCACGCGTCCGGCGTGCTGGCCGCCGGGCGGGCGACCCCGGCGGGGGACGCCCAGTGGCCGCCCGCCGACGCCGAGCCGGTCGACCTCGCCGGGTTCCACGACGGGCTGGCCGCGCACGGGTTCGCCTACGGGCCCGCGTTCCGGGGCCTCACGGCCGCCTGGCGGCGGGGCGACGAGCTGTTCGGCGAGGTGTCGCCGCCCGAGGCGGCACCGGCCGACGGCTACGGCCTGCACCCGGCGCTGCTGGACGCCGCCCTGCAGGTCACCGCGCTCGCCGAGGGCCGTCCCGCCGGGTTGCCCTTCACGTGGACCGGGGTCGACCTGCACGCGACCGGCGCCACGGCGCTGCGCGTGCGCGTGACGGGTGACACCGGGACCGGGTTCGCGGTCGAGGTGGTCGACCCCGCCGGCGCGCCGGTGGCGTCGGTCGAGCGCCTGGTCCTGCGCCGCCGGGAGGCCGTGACCACGACGGGGGCGGCGCTGCGCCGCGTCGAGTGGACGCCCGTCCCCGCCGACGGGGACCCGACGGCGCGGGAGCGGGGCGGGACGACCGTGCTGCCGGTCGCGTCGGTGTCCGACGACGCCGGGGACGAGGCCGTGGCGCTGTGCGCACGGGTGCTCGCCGCCCTGCGCGGGTTCCTGGCCGAAGGGGAGGGCCGGCTCGTCGTCGTCACGCGCCACGCCGTCGCCGCGCTCCCCGACGAGGTGGTCCGGGACGTCGCCGCCGGCGCGGTGTGGGGCCTGGTGCGCACCGCGCAGGCCGAGCACCCCGGCCGCTTCGTGCTCGTGGACACCGACGGCGAACCGGACGACGTCCCGGCCCTCCTGGCCGGCACCGACGAGCCGCAGCTGGTCGTGCGCGGTGGCGCGATCCTCGCGGGCAGGCTCGCGCGCGTCACCCCGAGCGGCGAGGCGTCGTTCGGGGGTGGCACCGTCCTGGTGACCGGCGGGCTCGGCGCGCTGGGCGGCGAGATCGCACGGCACCTCGTGGAGCGGCACGGCGTGCGGGGCCTCGTGCTCGCCGGCCGCACCGGCGGCGAGGTCCCGAGCGGGCTCGACGGGGCCGACGTCCGGGTCGTGGCCTGCGACGTCACCGACGCCGACGCCGTGCGACACCTGGTCGACGGCATCCCCGACCTGACGGCCGTCGTGCACGCGGCCGGCGTCCTCGACGACGCCCTGCTCACCGACCTGACCGACGACCGGCTGGCCCGCGTGCTCGCCGCCAAGGCCGGCGGCGCGTGGCACCTGCACCGGGCGACCGCGCACCTCGACCTCGCCGCGTTCGTGCTGTTCTCCTCCCTCGCCGGCACGCTCGGCCAGGCGGGGCAGGCCAACTACGCCGCCGCCAACGCCTTCCTCGACGCCCTCGCCGCCCACCGGCACGCCCGCGGCCTCACCGCGCACGCCCTGGCCTGGGGATTCTGGGAACTGCGCGGCGCGATGACCGCCCACCTCACCGACCAGGACGTGACCCGGCTGTCCACCACCGGCGTCCGCCCGCTGTCCACGCCGGACGCGTTGGCCCTGTTCGACGCGGCCCTCGCCGGCGCCGACCCCGTCGTGGTGCCCGCGGACCTCGACCGCGCGGTGCTCGCCGGCCGCCCCGACCTGCCGGGCGTGCTGCGCGGCCACCGCCGCCCGGTCCGCCGCGCCGCGTCGACCACCGCGCACCCCGAGGGCCCGGCGGCGTTGCCCGCCGCCGACCGGGAGCGCGCGCTGGCCCGGCTCGTCGCCACGCACGCCGCCGCCGTCCTCGACTTCGCCGACCCCGGCCAGGTGCCGCCGCACCGCGCGTTCCGCGAACTCGGCTTCGACTCGCTGACCGCGGTCGACCTGCGCAACCGCCTCGCCGCCGCCACCGGCCTGCGGCTGCCCGCCACGACCGTCTTCGACCACCCCACGCCCGCCGCCCTCGCCCGCCACCTGGTCGCGGAGCTGTTCGGTGCGACCGGCGCCACGCCGGACGAGCCCAGGACCGGGGAGGCCGTGGCCGAGGACGACCCGATCGTCATCGTCGGCATGAGCTGCCGGTACCCGGGCGGCGCGAACTCCCCCGAGGAGCTGTGGCGGGTCGTCGCCGACGGCGTGGACGCGATCGGCGACTTCCCGTCCGACCGGGGCTGGGACCTGGCCCGCATCCACCACCCCGACCGCACCCGCCAGGGCACCACCTACACCCGCTCCGGCGGGTTCCTGCCCGACGCGGGCGCGTTCGACGCCGGCTTCTTCGACATCCCGCCGCGCGAGGCGCTGGCCATGCACCCGCAGCAGCGCCTGCTCCTGGAGGCCGTGTGGGAGGCCTTCGAGCACGCGGGCATCGACCCGGGCTCCGCGCGCGGCACCCGCACCGGCGTGTTCGTCGGCGCGACCGGGACCGGGTACGCGCCGGGCACCGCCGAGGAGGCCGCCCACCTGGAGGGGCTGCGCGCGGTCGGCACCGCGCCGAGCTTCGCCTCCGGCCGCGTCGCCTACTTCCTGGGCCTGGAGGGTCCGGCCGTCACGATCGACACGTCGTGCTCGTCCTCCCTGGTCGCCCTGCACTCGGCGGTGTCCGCGCTGCGGGCCGGCGAGTGCGGCATGGCGCTCGTCGGCGGCGTCACGGTGCTCACCGACCCGTCGCTCTTCGTCGAGTTCAGCAGGCAGGGCGCGCTGTCCGCGGACGGCCGCTGCCGGGCGTTCGCCGACGACGCGGCCGGCACCGGCTGGTCCGAGGGCGTCGGCGTGCTGCTCGTCGAACGACTGTCGCGGGCCCGCGAACTTGGCCACGAGGTGTGGGCGGTGGTGCGCGGCACGGCGGTCAACTCCGACGGCGCGTCCAACGGCATCACCTCGCCGCACGGCCCGTCGCAGCAGCGGGTGATCCGCGCCGCGCTCGCCGCCGCCCGACTGGCGCCGTCCGAGGTGGACGCGGTCGAGGCGCACGGCACCGGCACGAAGCTCGGCGACCCCATCGAGCTCCAGGCGCTCATGGCCACCTACGGCCAGGACCGCGAGCGCCCGCTGTGGCTGGGGTCGATCAAGTCCAACATCGGGCACGCGCAGTGGGCCGCGGGCATCGCCGGCGTCATCAAGGTGGTCATGGCGATGCGCCACGGCGTGCTGCCGCGCACCCTGCACGCCGAGGCGCCCACGACCCGGGTCGACTGGTCCGAGGGCTCCGTCCGGCTGCTGCGCGAGGCCGTGCCGTGGGAGCCCGCCGGGCGTCCGCGCCGGGCCGGTGTGTCGTCGTTCGGGTTGAGCGGCGCGAACGCGCACGTCGTGATCGAGGAGCCGCCCGCCGCCCCCGCCGCCCCCGCCGGGGAACCGGCGGTGCGGTCGACGCCGTGGGTGCTGTCCGCCCGCACGCCCGCCGCGCTGCGCGGTCAGGCGTCGCGGCTGGCGTCCTGGCTCGACGCGCACCCCGACGCGCCCGCCGACGCGGTCGCCCGGTCCCTGCTGCGGCGCGCGTCGTTCGACCACCGCGCCGTGCTGCTCGACCGCGACGCCGTGCGCGCGCTGGCCGAGGACCGCCCGCACGGCGCGCTGGTGCGCGGCGAGGCCGGCACGCCCGGTCGCGTGGTCTTCGTCTTCCCCGGTCAGGGCGCGCAGTGGGTCGGCATGGCGCTCGACCTGGCCGAGTCGTCCCCGGTGTTCGCGCGGCGGCTGCGGGAGTGCGACGAGGCGCTGTCCGCGCACGTCGACTGGTCGCTGTCCGACGTGCTCGGCGACGCGGTCGCGCTGGAGCGGGTCGACGTCGTGCAGCCCGCGCTGTGGGCGGTGATGGTGTCGCTGGCCGCCGCGTGGCGCGCGCTGGGCGTCGAACCGGCCGCCGTGATCGGCCACTCGCAGGGCGAGATCGCCGCCGCGTGCGTGGCGGGCGCGCTGTCGCTGGAGGACGGCGCGCGGGTCGTGGCGCTGCGGGCGCGGGCCATCGCCGAGTCGCTGGAGGGCCGGGGCGGCATGGCGTCGGTGGCGCTGCCGGTGGCCGAGGTGGAGGCCCTGGTCGACGACCGGGTGGGGATCGCGGCGGTCAACGGGCCGCGCGCGGTCGTGCTGTCCGGCGAGGTCGGGGCACTGGACGAGTTGGTCGCGTCGTTGACCGCGCGGGACGTGCGGGCGCGCCGCATCCCGGTCAGCTACGCCTCGCACTTCTCCGGTGTCGCCGAGGTCGAGCAGCGGCTGGCCGAGGTGCTCGCCCCGGTCGCGCCCGTCGCGTCGGACGTCGCGTTCTACTCCGCGGTGACCGGCGGCCCGCTGGACACCTCCGGCCTGGACGCCGCGTACTGGTACCGCAACCTGCGGGAGCGCGTCGAGTTCGAGGCGGCCGTGCGCGCCGCGGTGGCCGACGGGCACACCGCGCTGGTCGAGGTGAGCCCGCACCCCGTGCTCACCGCGAGCGTGCAGGACGTCGTCGGCGCGGACGCGGTGGTGCTCGGCACCCTGCGCCGCGACGACGGCGACGCCGCGCGCCTCCTGCTGGCCGCCGCCGAGGCCCACGTCGCCGGTGTTCCGGTGGACTGGGCGGCGACCGTGCCGGGCGACGGGCTGGCCGTGCTGCCCACCTACGCCTTCGAGCACGAGCACTACTGGGTGAGCCCCGCCGACCCGTCCGCGGCGGTCGACCCGGCCGACGCCGGCCTGTGGTCCGCGGTGGACCGGGCCGACGCGGGGGAGCTGGCCGCCCTGCTGGACCTGGACGAGGAACGGCGGCCCGCGCTGGCGGAGGTGCTGCCCGCGCTGACCGCGTGGCGGCGCAGGCGCGGCGAGCGGGACGCCGTCGACCACTGGCGCTACCGCGAGGTCTGGCGCGCGCTGCCCAGGACCCGGCCCGCCGCCCTGACCGGCACGTGGCTCGTGGTCGGCACGGGGCGGGGCACCACCGGGCGGGACGCCGAGGTCGTCGACGCGCTGCGCGCCGGCGGGGTCGAGGTCCGGGAGGTCGTGCTCGACGCCGACTGCCACGACCGCGCCGTGCTCGCCGACCGGTTGGGCGACACCGCCGGCCTGTCCGGCGTCGTCTCGCTGCTGGCCGCCGCCGAGGAGCCGCACCCCGCCCACCCGGCGCTGGCCACCGGCCTGGCGCTCACCGTGGCCCTGGTGCAGGCGCTGGGCGACCTCGGCTGCGCCGCGCCGCTGTGGCTGCTCACCCGGGGCGCGGTGTCGACCGGCGCGCACGACCCCGTCACCTCGCCCGTGCCGGCGCAGGTGCTCGGCGTCGGCCGGGTCGCCGCGCTCGAACACCCCTCGCGCTTCGGCGGGTGCCTCGACCTGCCGGACCGCCTCGACGGGCACACCGCCGCCCTGCTGCGCACCGCGCTCGCCGAGCCCACCGACCTGCTCGCCGTCCGCCCGACCGGCCTGCACGCGCGCCGCCTCGTGCGGGCCGGCGCGGCAAACCGCGTCCGCGAGTACACCCCGCGCGGCACGGTCCTGGTCACCGGCGGCACCGGCGCGCTCGGCCCGCACCTGTGCCGCCGGCTCGCCCGCGACGGCGCGCGGCACCTCGTCGTCGCCGGTCGGCGCGGCGTGGACGCCGGGCTGAAGGCCGAGTTGGAAGCCCTGGGCGCCGAGGTCGAGTTCCCGGTGTGCGACGTGGGCGACCGGGCCGCCGTGGCCGCCCTGCTGGAGCGGTTGGCGGCCGAGGGCCGCGAGGTGCGCTCGGTGTTCCACGCCGCAGCGCTCACCGAGCTGGGCGTGCTCGCCGACACCTCCCTGGCCGACTTCGCCGCCGTGGTGGACGCCAAGGTCTCCGGCGCGGCCAACCTGGACGAACTGCTGCCCGCCGACCTCGACGCGTTCGTGCTGTTCAGCTCGATCGCGGGCCTGTGGGGCAGCGCCGACCACGGCGCGTACGCGGCGGGCAACGCCTACCTCGACGCGCTCGCCGAGCACCGCCGCGCCCGCGGCCTGACCGGCGTGTCCGTGCGCTGGGGCATCTGGGCCGACGAGCGCACCATGAACCGCCCGGACGTCGACCCCGAGCAGGTGCGCCGCAGCGGCCTGCCGTTCCTGGACGTGGACCTCGCGCTGACCGCCCTCGGCGGTGTCCTGGACGCCGACGAGACCGCGCCCGCCGTCGCCGACGTGGACTGGCCGGTGTTCCACGCCGTGTTCACCACCGGCCGCCCCAACGCCCTGTTCGACGAGATCCCCGAGGTCCGCGCGCTGCGCGCCGCCCCCGAGCCTGCGCGCGACGAGTCGGACCTGGTCGCGGGCCTGCGCGCCCTGCCGCGCGCCGAACGGGACCGCGCGCTGCGCGAGCTGGTGCGCGGCGAGGCCGCCGCCGCCCTCGGGCACCGCGACGACTCGGCGGTGGCCGAGGACCGCGCGTTCCGCGAGGTCGGGTTCGACTCGGTGATGGCCGTGGACCTGCGCAACCGGCTCAACGCCCGCACCGGGCTCACCCTGCCCAGCACCGTGGTCTTCGACTTCCCCAGCCCGGCCGAGCTGGCCGACCACCTGCGCGTGCTGCTGCTCGGGGAGGACGGGGCCGCCGCCACCGTCGTGCGCGAGGCGAACGACGAACCGGTCGCGATCGTCGGCGTCGGCTGCCGGTTCCCCGGCGGCGTCACCGCGCCCGAGCAGCTGTGGGACCTGGTGGCGGCGGGCGCGGACGTGGTCGGCGACCTGCCGGCCGACCGCGGCTGGGACCTCGCCGGCCTCTACGACCCCGACCCGGACCGCCCCGGCCGCACCTACGTCGCGCGCGGCGCGTTCCTGCCCGAGGCGGGCGACTTCGACGCGGCGTTCTTCGGCATCTCGCCGCGCGAGGCCATCGCGATGGAACCGCAGCAGCGCCTGCTGCTGGAGACCTCGTGGGAGGCCTTGGAGCACGCCGGCGTGGACCCGCGCTCGGTGCGCGGCAGCAGCACCGGCGTCTTCCTCGGCGCGGCCTACCAGCACTACGCCACCGGTGTCCTGACCAACGAGGACGGCTACGAGGGCCACCTGCTCACCGGCCGCGCCACCAGCATCCTGTCCGGTCGCGTCGCCTACCTGCTCGGCACCGAGGGCCCCGCCCTCACCCTCGACACCGGCTGCTCGTCGGCCCTGGTCGCGCTGCACCTGGCCGCGCGGGCGCTGCGCTCCGGCGAGTGCGACCTGGCCCTGGCGGGCGGCGCCACGATCATGACGTCGCCGGAGACGCTGACCGGGTTCAGCCGGCAGCGCGCGCTGTCGGCGGACGGCCGCTGCCGGGCGTTCGGCGAGGAGGCCGACGGGTTCGGCATGGCCGAGGGCGTCGGCGTGCTGCTGGTCGAGCGGCTGTCCGACGCGCTCGCCAACGGGCACCGGGTGCTGGCCGTCGTGCGGGGCACGGCGATCAACTCCGACGGCGCGTCCAACGGGATGACCGCGCCCAACGGCCGCGCGCAGCAGCGCGTGATCCGGGCGGCGCTCGCGGACGCGGGCCTCGAACCGTCCGAGGTGGACGCGGTCGAGGCGCACGGCACGGGCACGCCGCTGGGCGACCCGATCGAGGCGCACGCGCTGCTCGCCACCTACGGCCGCGACCGCACCGAGCCGCTGTGGCTGGGGTCGGTGAAGTCCAACATCGGCCACACCCAGGCCGCCGCCGGCGTCGCGGGCGTGGTCAAGGCGATCTACGCCATGCGGCACGGCGTGCTGCCGCGCACCCTGCACGCGGACACCCCGTCCTCGCGCGTCGACTGGTCGGCGGGCGCGGTCGAGCTGCTGCACGCCGACCGCCCGTGGCCGCGCACCGGGGCCCCGCGCCGGATCGGCGTGTCGGCGTTCGGCATCAGCGGCACCAACGCGCACGTCGTGCTGGAGCAGCCGCCCGCCGCCGTCGCCGCGCCGCCCGCCGACCCGGCTCCCGTGGCCGGTCCGGTGCCGTGGGTGCTGTCCGGCCGCACGGAGGACGCGCTGCGCGCCCAGGCGGCCCGGCTGCTCGACGCCGTGCTGGCCCGGCCCGACCTCGACCCGGCCGCCGTGGCCGCGGCGCTGGCCGGGCGTTCCGGCTTCGAGCACCGCGCCGTCGTGCTCGGCGCCGACCACGACGAGCGGTGCCGCGCGCTGGCGAACCTGGCGCGCGGTGGCGAGGACCCGGCCGCGGTGCTCGGCACGGCGGCCGACCGCGGCGAGGCCGTGTTCGTGTTCCCCGGTCAGGGCGGTCAGTGGGTCGGCATGGCCCTGGACCTGGTCGCGTCGTCGCCCGTGTTCGCGGACCGGCTGCGCGAGTGCGACGCCGCGCTCTCGCGGCACGTCGACTGGTCGGTGCTCGACGCGCTGGCCGACGAGGACGCGCTGGCCCGGGTCGACGTGGTGCAGCCCGCGCTGTGGGCGGTGATGGTGTCGCTGGCCGAGGTGTGGCGGTCGCTCGGCGTCCCGCCCGCCGGGGTGGTGGGCCACTCGCAGGGCGAGATCGCGGCGGCCTGCGTGGCGGGCGCGCTGTCCCTGGACGACGCGGCGCGGGTCGTGGCGCTGCGCAGCCGGGTCGTGGCCGAGGCGCTGTCCGGTCGCGGTGGCATGGCGTCGGTGGCGCTGCCGGTGGCCGAGGTGGAGGCCCTGGTCGACGACCGGGTGGGGATCGCGGCGGTCAACGGGCCGCGCGCGGTCGTGCTGTCCGGCGAGGTCGGGGCACTGGACGAGTTGGTCGCGTCGTTGACCGCGCGGGACGTGCGGGCACGCCGCATCCCGGTCGACTACGCGTCGCACTGGTCCGGCGTGGACGAGGTGCGCGACGCGCTGGCGGAGGTCCTGCGCGGCCTCGCGCCCGCGTCGACCGACGTGGACTTCTACTCGGGCGTGCTCGGCGCGGCCCTCGACACGGCCGGCCTGGACGCCGGCTACTGGTTCCGCAACCTGCGCGAGCGGGTCGACTTCCAGGGCGCGGTGCGGGCCGCCGGGCGCGGGGTGTTCGTCGAGGTCGGGCCGCACCCGGTGCTGTCGATGAGCGTGCGCGACATCGTCGGCGACGACGCCGTGGTGGTGGGGTCGCTGCGGCGCGGCGAGGGTGGCTCGGACCGGCTGCTGCGGTCGGTGGCCGAGGCGTGGGTGGCGGGCGTGCCGGTGCGCTGGGACGCCCTCGTGCCCGGCGTCGCGCCCGCCGAGGTGCCGACCTACGCGTTCCGGCACGAGCGCTACTGGCCGGTCCCGGACGTGGCCGACCAGGTCGGCGCGACCGTCGACACCTGGCGCTACCGCGTCGACTGGACCCCTGTGCCGGTCTCCCCGGTGCCGGTCTCCCCGGTGCCGGTCTCCCCGGTGTCCGCCCCCCTCCGTCGCTGGCTGGTCGTCGCGCCCGAGGGCGTCGACACCTCCTGGACGACCGGGCTGCTCGGCGACGCCGTGCTCGTGCCCGGCGGTGACCGGGCGGCCCTCGCCGAAGCCCTGACGGGCCCGGGACCGGCGGGCGTGCTGTCCCTGCTGGCGGCCGGCCGCGACCCGGTCGTGGCGACCGCCGCGCTCGTGCAGGCGCTCGGCGACGCCGGGATCACCGCGCCGCTGTGGTGCCTGACCCGGGGCGGGGTGGACACCGGCGACGCCCCGGCCGACCCGGAGCAGGCCGCCGTGTGGGGACTCGGCCGCGTCGTCGGCCTGGAGCACCCCGACCGCTGGGGCGGTCTGGTGGACGTGCCCCCGGGCGACGTCGACACCGGCCTGCTGGCCGCCGTGCTGACCGGCGCGGCGGGGGAGGACGAGGCCGCGATCAGGTCGGGGCGCGTGCTGGGCCGCCGGTTGGTCCGCGCGCCGCGCCGCGCGGCCGTCCGCCCGGTGCCCACCGGGCGGGTGCTGATCACCGGCGGCACGGGCGCGCTCGGCGCGCACGTCGCCCGCCGGTTCGCGAGCGCCGGCGCGGAACGCCTGGTGCTGGTGAGCCGCAGCGGACCGGACGCGCCGGGCGCGGCCGCGCTGCGCGCCGAACTCGACGGCGTGGACCTGCGCGTCGTGGCCGCCGACGTGACCGACCGGGAGGCGCTGGCCGCGCTGCTCGACGAGCACGCGCCCGAGGTGGTCGTGCACGCGGCGGGCGTGCTGGACGACGGCGTGCTCGACGCCCTCACCCCCGACCGATTCGACGCCGTGTGGCGCACCAAGGTGGACGCCGCCCGGCACCTGGACGAGCTGACCCGCGACCGGGACGTGGCCGCGTTCGTGCTGTTCTCCAGCATGGCCGGCACGCTCGGCAACCCCGGCCAGGGCAACTACGCCGCCGCGAACGCCGCGCTCGACGCCGTCGCCGGGAACCGCCGCGCCGCCGGGCTGTCGGCGACCTCGATCGCCTGGGGCCGGTGGGCTGAGATCGGCATGGCCGCCGACGCCGCCCAGGTCGACGCGGGCGCGCGCCGCGACGGGTTCGGCGCGATGGCCGCCGGGCACGCCGTGGAGGCGCTGTGGGGCGCGCTGGCGGCCGACGAGACCGTGCTGGCCGTCGCCGACGTCGACTGGGCGCGCTGGCAGGCCGCCGGGGCGCGGCCGAGGTCCGCGCGGTTCGTGGGCGGGCTGCTGCCCGCGGAGTCCCGGCACGAGGTCCCCGGGACCGCCGCGGTCGACGCACCGACGGCCCGCGACCTGATGGCCGCCGTCCGGGAACGCGCCGCCGCCGTCCTCGGGCACGCCGACGCCGCCGCGGTCGACCCGCACGGCCGGTTCCGCGACCTGGGCTTCGACTCGCTCACCGCGCTGGAGTTCCGCAACGGCCTGGCGCGCGTGCTCGGCGTGGACCTGCCCGCCACGACCGTGTTCGACCACCCGACCCCGACCGCGCTGGTCGCCCACCTGGAGACCCTGCTCGGCGGGACCGCCGCCGAGCCCGAGCGGCCGCGCGCCGCCGTGACCGCGGACGAGCCGGTGGCGATCGTCGGCATGGCGTGCCGCCTGCCCGGCGGCGTGGACAGCCCCGAGGGCTACTGGGAGCTGCTGGTCGGCGGCCGGGACGCGATCGGCCCGTTCCCGACCGACCGCGGCTGGTCGGCGGAGGCGCTGCGCGGCAGCACCACCCGCTCCGGCGGCTTCCTGCGCGACGTGGCCGCCTTCGACGCCGGCTTCTTCGGCATCTCGCCCCGCGAGGCGCTGGCCATGGACCCGCAGCAGCGCCTGCTGCTGGAGGTGTCGTGGGAGGCCCTGGAACGGGCGGGCATCGACCCGGCGGGCCTGCGCGGCGGCGACACGGGCGTGTTCGTCGGCACGAACGGCCAGGACTACGGGAACCTGCTGCTCGGGTCCGGCGCGGAGCGCGACGGGCACGTCGGCACCGGCATCGCGGGCAGCGTCGTCTCCGGGCGGGTGTCCTACGTGCTGGGCCTGGAGGGGCCCGCGGTCACCGTGGACACGGCGTGCTCGGCGTCGCTGGTCGCGATGCACCTGGCCGCGCAGTCGCTGCGCTCCGGCGAGTCCGGGCTGGCGCTGGTCGGCGGCGTGTCCGTGATGTCCACCCCGTGGATCTTCACCGAGTTCAGCCGGCAGGGCCTGCTCAGCGCGGACGGCCGGTGCAAGGCGTTCGCCGACGGCGCGGACGGCACCGCCTGGGCCGAGGGCGCGGGCGTGCTGGTGCTGGAACGGCTGTCCGACGCGCGGCGCAACGGGCACGAGGTGCTGGCCGTGCTGCGCGGGTCGGCGGTCAACCAGGACGGCGCGTCCAACGGCCTCACCGCGCCCAACGGCCCCTCGCAGCAGCGCGTCATCCGGCAGGCGCTGGCCAACGCCGGGCTGCGACCGTCCGAAGTGGACGTCGTGGAGGCGCACGGCACCGGCACGGCGCTCGGCGACCCGATCGAGGCGCAGGCGGTGCTGGCCACCTACGGGCAGGACCGCGAACGCCCGCTGCTGCTCGGGTCGGTCAAGTCCAACATCGGCCACACCCAGGCCGCCGCCGGCGTCGCCGGGGTCATGAAGGTGGTGCTGGCGATGCGGCACGGTGTCGTGCCGCCGACCCTGCACGTGACCGAGCCGTCGTCGCACGTCGACTGGTCGAGCGGCGCGGTCGAGGTGGTGACCGCGCCGACGCCGTGGCCGGAGACCGGCCGCGTGCGCCGGGCCGGCGTGTCGTCCTTCGGCGTGAGCGGCACCAACGCGCACGTCGTGCTCGACGCCCCGGAGATCGCCCGGCCCCCGCGCCCCGGCGCGGGCGGCCCGGTGCCGTGGCCGGTGTCGGCCCGCTCCGAGGACGCGGTGCGCGCCGCCGTCGCGCGGCTCGCCGGCGTCGACGCCGACCCGCTCGACGTGGGGCACACCCTGGTGACCGCGCGCGCCGCGTTCGACCACCGCGTGGTGCTGCTCTCCGACGGCGGCGAGGTGCGCGAGGTCGCGGCCGGCACGCCCGTCGGCGGGCCGTCGGCGCTGCTGTTCGCCGGTCAGGGCGCGCAGCGGGCCGGCATGGGGCTCGGGCTGGCCGCCCGGTTCCCGGTGTTCGCCGACGCGCTGGACGAGGCGTTCGCCGCGCTCGACCTGCCGGTCGACGTCCTCGGCGACGCCGGGCGGCTGGCGGGCACGGGGTTCGCGCAGCCCGCGCTGTTCGCGTTCGAGGTGGCCCTGTCCCGGCTGCTGGAGTCGTGGGGCGTGCGGCCGGACGTGCTGGTCGGCCACTCGGTCGGCGAGTTCGCCGCCGCGCACGTGGCCGGGGCGCTGTCCCTGGCGGACGCGGCCCGGCTGGTCGCCGCGCGCGGCCGGCTGATGGCCGCGCTGCCACCGGGCGGGGCGATGGTCGCGGTGGAGGCGTCGGAGGACGAGGTCGCGCCGTTCCTGGGCGACCGGGTCGTGCTGGGCGCGGTGAACGGCCCGCGCTCGGTGGTGCTCTCCGGCGACGAGGCCGGCGTCCTGGCCCTGGCGCGCCGGTGGGCGGAGCGGGGCAGGCGCACCAGGCGGCTCACCGTGTCGCACGCCTTCCACTCGCCGCTCGTCGAGCCGGTGCTGGCGGAGTTCGCCGAGGTCGCCGCCGGGGTGACCGCGCACGCGCCGCGCATCCCGGTCGTGTCCACCGTGACCGGGCTGCCGCACGCGGTGTTCGACGGCGACCACTGGGTGCGGCAGGTGACCGCGACCGTGCGGTTCGCCGACGCCGTGGCCGCCACCGGGGCGACGACCCTGCTGGAGGTCGGGCCGGACGGCTCGCTCGCCGCCGTGGCGCGGGAGAGCGTGCCCGACGCCGAGGTGGTGCCGCTGCTGCGGCGCGACCGGGACGAACCGGCCGCGCTGGCCGCCGCCCTCGGCCGCGCCCACGTGCGCGGCATCGCGGTGGACTGGTCGGAGTGGGTCGCCGGCGGTCGGCTGGTCGACCTGCCGACCTACCCGTTCCAACGGGCCGCCTACTGGCCGGAACCCGCCGCCCCGACCGCCCTCGACCCCGCCGACGTGGCGGACCTCGCCGCGGACCTGGACCTCGACCGCGACGCCCTGGACTCCGCGCTGGCCGCGCTGGACGGCAGGCGCAGGGCCCGGGCCGCCCTGGTCGACCGCTACCGGCTGGAGTGGCGCCCCGTGCCCGCCGGGCCCGCCCCGACCGGCCGCTGGCTGGCCGTGCTGCCGGAGGACCCGGCCGGGTGGGTCCGACCGCTGCTCGACTCCCTGCCGCTCGACGTCACCACCTCCGGCGACCACGACGGCGTGCTGTCGTTCCTCGACGTGGCGGGCACGACCGCGCTGCTCGCCGGGGACCGCCCGGTGTGGTGCGTGACGCGGGACGCGGCGACCGATCCCGCGCAGGCCGCGCTCTGGGGCTTCGGCCGGGTCGCCTCGCTGGAGCACGCCGGCCGCTGGGGCGGCGTGCTGGACGTGTCGGCAGACGCCGACCCAGCCCTGGTCGCCGCCGCGCTCACCGCGGGCGAGGACGCCGTGGCGGTGCGGTCCGACGGGCTGTGCGCCCAGCGACTCGTCCCGGTCGTCGACACCGCCGAGGCCCCGGCGCCCCGGGGCACCGTGCTGGTGACCGGCGCGACCGGCGCGGTCGGGTCGGCCGCCGCGCGGTGGCTCGCCGGGCGCGGCGTGCCGCACCTCGTGCTGCTCACCCGCTCCGGCGACGCCGACGCCCTGGTGCGCGAGGTCGAGGCGCTGGGCGCGACGGCCGAGTCCGTCGCCTGCGACGTGACCGACCGGGACGCCCTGGCGGCCGTGGTGTCCGCGCACGCCCTCACCGGCGTGGTGCACGCGGCCGGCCGGTGGGAGGGCGCGGTCCACCTCGACGAGCTGACCCGCGACCACGACCTGGCCCTGTTCGCGCTGCCCACCACGATCGCCGGGGTGTGGGGCGCGGCGGGCCACGCCGACGACGCCGTCTCGGACGCCTCCCTGCGCGCGCTGGCCGCGCGCCGCCGCTCGCTCGGCCTGCCCGCGACCGTCGTGTCCTGGTCCCCGTGGGCCGGGTCGGCCTCCGCCGACCGCCTGCACCGCGCCGGCCTCACCCCGCTGCACGGCGCGACCGCCGTGACCGCGCTCGCGACCGCCGACGGTGACGTCGTGGTCGCCGACGTCGACTGGGCGCGCATCCCCCCGCGCCCGGTCGGCTCCCGCGTCCTCTCCGAGGTCCCCGGTGTGCGGATCGCCGCGGACCTCGGGGAGGACGCCCGGGACCGGCCGCGCGAGCAGGTGGCGCGCGAGCTGCTGGACACCGTGCGCGCCGCCGTGGCCGCCGTCCTGGAGCACGGGTCGGCCGCGGACGTCGCGCCCGACCGGGCGTTCCGCGACCTCGGCTTCGACTCGCTGACCGCCGTCGAGCTGCGCGACCGGCTCACCGCCGCGACCGGCCTGGCGCTGCCCGCGACCGCCGTGTTCGACCACCCCACCCCCGAGTCGCTGCGCGACCACCTGGTCACCGCGCTGCTCGGCGACCCGACCCCCGAGGTGGCGGCACGGCCGCGCGAGGCGTCCGACGACCCGGTGGTGATCGTCGGCATGGCGTGCCGCTTCCCGGGCGGCGTCGCCGACGCGGACGGCCTGTGGCGGCTGGTCGACGAGGGCCGGGACGCGGTCACCGGGTTCCCGACCGACCGCGGCTGGGACCTCGGCTCGCTGCGCACCACCAGCGCGGCGGCCGAGGGCGGGTTCCTGCACGACGCGCCGCTGTTCGACGCCGACTTCTTCGGCATCTCGCCGCGCGAGGCGTTGTCGATGGACCCGCAGCAGCGGCTGCTGCTGGAGACCTCGTGGGAGGCGCTGGAGGACGCGGGCGTCGATCCCGGCGACCTGCGCGGCTCCGCCGCGGGCGTGTTCATCGGCTCGACCGGGGCCGACTACCGGCCGCCCGCCGACCTGCGTGGGCACCTGCTCGCGGGCAACGCGGCGAGCGTGCTGTCCGGCCGGGTGTCGTACGTGCTCGGGCTGGAGGGCCCGGCGATGACGATCGACACGGCCTGTTCGTCGTCGCTGGTGGCGCTGCACCTGGCGGCGCGGTCGCTGCGGGCGGGCGAGTCGTCGCTGGCGCTGGCGGGCGGCGTCACCGTGATGTCGACGCCGATCGCGTTCGAGGAGTTCACCCACCAGGGCGGGCTCGCGGCGGGCGGCCGGTGCCGGTCGTTCGCCGACTCGGCCGAGGGCGTGGGCTGGTCCGAGGGCGTCGCGGTGCTGGTGCTGGAGCGGCTGTCGGACGCCCGCCGCAACGGGCACGAGGTGCTGGCGGTCGTGAGGGGCAGCGCGGTCAACTCCGACGGCGCGTCGAACGGCCTGACCGCGCCGAACGGGCCGGCGCAGCAGCGGGTGATCCGTGCGGCGCTGGCCGACGCGGGCCTGGCGCCGTCCGATGTGGACGTGGTGGAGGCGCACGGCACCGGCACCACCCTGGGAGACCCCATCGAGGCGCAGGCCGTCCTCGCGACCTACGGCCAGGACCGCGAGCGGCCCCTGCTGCTCGGCTCCGTCAAGTCGAACCTCGGGCACACGCAGGCCGCGTCCGGCGTCGCCGGCGTGATCAAGGTCGTGCAGGCCATGCGCCGCGGTGTCGTGCCCCGCACCCTGCACGTGGACGCGCCGTCGTCGCACGTGGACTGGGCGGCGGGTCACGTCGCGCTGCTCACCGAGCCGGTGGCGTGGCCAGACACGGGCGCGCCGCGCCGGGCCGGCGTGTCGTCGTTCGGCGCGAGCGGCACCAACGCGCACGTCGTCGTCGAACAGGCCCCACCCGCCCGGCCGGAGCCCGCCGCCGCCGTCGACGGGCCGCTGCCCGTGCTGCTGTCGGCGCGCGGCCCGGAGGCGTTGCGCGGCCAGGCCGCCCGGCTGCTCGGGCACCTCGGCCGCGGCGCGCACGTCGACCTCGCGGACCTGGCCGTGGCGTCGGCCCGCGCCCGCGCGCACCTGCCGCACCGCGCGGCCGTCGTGTGCGGTGACCGGGACGAACTGGTGCGCGGCCTGACCGCGCTGGCCGAGGGCCGGTCGAGCGGTGTGGTCGCCGCCCGCGAACCCGTGCGGGCCTGGGTCTTCGCCGGCCAGGGCGCGCAGCGGACCGGCATGGGGCTCGGGCTGGCCGCCCGCTTCCCGGTGTTCGCCGACGCGCTGGGCGAGGTCGCCGACGCGCTCGCCGGCGAACTGGACCGGCCGCTGCGCGACGTGCTGGCCTCCGACGACCTGGACCTCACCGGCTACACCCAGCCGGCCCTGTTCGCCTTCCAGGTGGCGCTGTCGCGGCTGCTGGGGTCCTGGGGCGTGCGCCCGGACGTGCTGGTCGGGCACTCGGTCGGCGAGGTCGCCGCGGCGCACGTCGCCGGGGTGCTGACCCTGCCGGACGCCGCCCGCCTGGTGGCCGCCCGGGGCAGGCTCATGCAGGCGCTGCCGGTCGGCGGCGCGATGGTGGCCGTGCGGGCGACCGAGGCCGAGGTGACGCCGCTGCTCACCGGCGGCGTGGCGCTGGCGGCGGTGAACGGGCCGGAGTCGGTCGTGCTGTCCGGCGTCGCCGAGGAGGTCGCGGCGGTCGCCGACCGGTTGACCGCCGACGGCCGCAAGACCCGCGCGCTGCGGGTCAGCCACGCCTTCCACTCGCCGCTGATGGACCCGGTGCTGGCGGAGTTCGGCGAGGTCGTCGCCGGCCTGCGGTTCGCGCCGCCGCGCGTGCCGGTCGTGTCGACGGTCGCCGTCGGCGCGGACCACACCGACCCGGCCTACTGGGTCGGGCAGGTCCGGGCCACCGTGCGCTTCGCCGACGCGGTCGCCGCGGCGGGTGCGGGCGTGCACCTGGAGATCGGCCCCGACGGGTCGCTCTCGGGTGCGGTGCGGCAGGTGCTGCCCGACGCGGCGGCCGTCCCCGCGCTGCGCGGGGACCGGTCCGAGCCGGTCGCGCTGACCGAGGCGCTGGCCCGCCTGCACGCGCACGGCGCGGACGTGGACTGGGCCGCGTTCCACGGCGGTCGCCGGGCGCGCCGGGGCGCGCTGCCGACCTACGCCTTCCAGCGGGAGCGGTTCTGGCCGCGGGACGCCGCGCCGACCGCGGACCCGACGCCCGACTGGCGCTACGCGCTGGACTGGGCGCCGCTCGACCCGCCGGCCGCCCGGCCCGGCGCGCTGCTGGCGGTCGTGCCCCACGCCGGGGACGCCTGGGTCGCGGACGTGCTGGCCGCGCTGCCCGAGGCCCGCGTGACGACCCTCGCCGAGGTGGTGGGCGGCGCGGCGGACGTGCCCGACGGCGCGACCGCCCTGTTCTTCGCGGTGGACGACGCCGAGCGCGACGGCGTGCCCGCCGCCGTGCTCGACACCGCCGCCCTGCTGCGCGCCCTCGGCGACGTGCCGCTGTGGTGCGTCACGCGGGGCGCGGTGGCGATCGGCGGGGAGACGCCCTCCGTCGCCGGGGCCGCCGTGTGGGGCCTGACCGGGGTGGCCGCCGCGGAGCGCCCCGACCGCTGGGGCGGCGTCGTCGACCTGCCGGCCGCGTGGGACCCCGCGTCCGGTCCCGTGCTCGCCGCCGTGCTGGCGTCCGGCGACGAGGACCGGGTGGCGGTGCGCGGCACGACGGCGCACGGCAGCAGGCTCGTCCGGTCGACCGCGCCGTCCGCCGACCCGTGGCAGCCGACCGGGACCGTGCTGGTCACCGGCGGCACCGGCGCGCTGGGCGGGCACGTGGCCCGCGGCCTGGCAGAGGCCGGCGCGGAGCACCTGGTGCTGCTCGGCCGCACCGGGGCCGACGCGCCGGGCGCGACCGGCCTGCGCGACGAGCTGGTCGCGCTCGGCGCGCGGGTGGACCTGGTGGCGTGCGACGCGGCCGACCGCACCGCACTGGCCCGCGTGCTGGCGGACCTGCCCGGCCTGACCGGTGTCGTGCACGCGGCCGGCGTGCTGGACGACGGGCTGCTCGACGGCCTCACGCCGGACCGGTTCGCCACCGTGTTCCGCGCCAAGCTCGCCGCCGCCCGCAACCTCGACGACCTGACCCGGGACCGCGACCTCGCGGTGTTCGTGCTGTTCTCGTCGGCGTCGGCGGTCCTCGGCAACGCCGGGCAGGGCAACTACGCCGCCGCCAACGCCGCGCTCGACGCCCTCGCCCACCACCGCCGCGCCGCCGGGCTCGCCGCGACGTCCGTCGCGTGGGGCGCGTGGGACGGCGGCGGCATGGCCGCGGACCCGGCCGCACGGGACGCGGCGCGCCGGGCCGGTGCGCTGCCGATGCCGCCGCGCCGCGCCGTGGAGGTGCTGCGCTCCCTGGCGACGGGCGGCGCCGCGCACGCCGTGGTCGCCGACATCGACTGGGAGCGCTACGGCCCGGTGCGCGGGGGCGCCCTCACCGCGCACCTGACCGGCGCGAACCCGACCGGGGCGGGGCGGACCGGTCACGACGCCGCCGACGCCCTGCGCGCCCGGTTGGCGGCCGTGCCGGAGGGCGGTCGGCGACAGGTGCTGCTGTCCCTGGTGCGCACCGAGGTGGCGGACGTGCTGCGGCACGGCGGCGCGGACCGCGTCGCGGCCGACCGGACGTTCACCGACCTCGGGTTCGACTCGCTGACCGCGGTCGAGCTGCGCGACCGGCTGGCCGCGCTGACCGGCCTGACCCTCGCGGCGACGCTGGTGTTCGACCAGCCCACCCCGCTGGCGCTCGCCGAGCACCTGCACCGGGGCCTCGCCGGCGTCCTCGCGCCGGACGCGCCGGTGGCGGAGGAGGCCGACGAGGAGGGCCGGGTGCGGGCGCTGCTGGCGACCGTGCCGCTGGACCGGTTGCGCGACCTCGGCCTGCTCGACGCCCTGCTCGCCCTGGGCGACGGCGCGGACCGCGACGAGGACGACCGGGCCGCGGACGACGCGGCCGTCGACGACATGGACCTGGACGCCCTGGTCCGGGCCGCCCTCGACGCGGACCGCTGACCAACCGACCCCGAAGCGGAGAACCATGCCCCACTCCACCGACCAGGTCATCGAGGCGTTCCGGGCGTCGATGAAGGAGAACGAGCGGCTGCGCAGGCTCAACCGGCAGCTCGCCGCCGGCCGCGCCGAGCCGGTCGCCGTCGTGGCCATGAGCTGCCGGTTCCCCGGCGGCGTCACCTCGCCCGAGCAGCTGTGGGACCTGGTGGACGCCGGGGTCGACGCGGTGGGTCCGCTGCCCGACGACCGGGGCTGGGACCCGGCGGACCTGGCCGTGGGACCGACCCGCGAGGGCGGGTTCGTGTCCGGGGTCGCCGACTTCGACCCGGCCTTCTTCGGGCTCACCCCGCGCGAGGCGCTGGCGATGGACCCCCAGCAGCGGCTGCTGCTGGAGACGTCGTGGGAGGCGTTCGAGCGGGCCGGGCTGGACGCCGCCGCCCTGCACGGCAGCCGCACCGGCGTGTTCGTCGGCACGAACGGCCAGGAGTACCTGGACCTGCTGTCGGCGGCCGGCGAGGACGGCAGCCCGCACGCGGGCACCGGCAACGCGGCGAGCGTCGTGTCCGGCCGGCTGTCCTACACGTTCGGGCTGGAGGGCCCGTCGGTCACCGTGGACACGGCGTGCTCGTCGTCGCTGGTCGCGATCCACCTGGCCGCGCAGGCGGTGCGGGCGGGGGAGTGCTCGCTGGCGCTCGCAGGCGGCGTCACGATCATGGTCAAGCCCACCGCGTTCGTGCTCTACGGCCGGCAGGGCGCGGTCGCGCCGGACGGCCGGTGCAAGGCGTTCGCCGAGGGCGCGGACGGCGTCGGGTGGGCCGAGGGCGTCGGCCTGGTGCTGCTGGAGAAGCTGTCCGACGCGCGCCGCAACGGGCACCCGGTGCTCGCGGTGCTGCGCGGGTCGGCGGTGAACTCCGACGGCGCGTCCAACGGGCTGACCGCGCCGAGCGGCCCGGCGCAGCGGCGGGTGATCCGCCAGGCGCTCACGGCGTCCGGGCTGTCCGCGGCCGACGTGGACCTGGTGGAGGCGCACGGCACCGGCACGGCCCTGGGCGACCCGATCGAGGCCGGCGCGCTGCTCGCGACCTACGGCCGGGACCGCGCACGACCGCTGCTGCTGGGGTCGGTGAAGTCGAACATCGGGCACGCGCAGGCCGCGTCCGGCGTGGCGGGGCTCATCAAGGTCGTGATGGCGATGCGGCACGGCACGGTGCCCGCGACCCTGCACGCCGCGAACCCGTCGCGGCGCGTGGACTGGTCCACCGGCGCGGTCGAGCTGCCGACCACCGCCCGGCCGTGGCCGGAGACCGGTGCCCCGCGCCGCGCGGCCGTGTCGTCGTTCGGGGTCAGCGGCACCAACGCGCACGTGGTCGTGGAGGCCGCGCCCGCCGAGGGGCCGGCCGCCGAGGGGGTGGGGGCCGAGGGGGTGGGGGCCGAGGGGGTGGGGGCCGCGCCCCCCGGGCCGGTGCCGTGGGTGCTGTCGGCGCGGTCCCGGGAGGCGCTGCGGGCGCAGGCCGCGCGGCTGCGCGACCACCTCGCCGCCGGCGGCGACCGGCCGTCCGACGTGGCCTTCTCGCTGACCGCCACCAGGACCGCCCTGCCGCACCGCGCCGTCCTGCTCGACCCGGCGGACCTGGGCGCGCTGGCCGGCGGCCGCCCCTCGGCGACGACCGCCGAGGGCGTCGCCGACCCCGACGCGGCCCGGCCGGTGTTCGTGTTCCCGGGCCAGGGCGCGCAGTGGGCGGGCATGGGGGCGCGGCTGCTCGACGAGTCGCCGGTGTTCGCCGCGCGGATCGGGGAGTGCGCCGACGCGCTCGCCCCGCACGTGGACTTCTCGCTGGTGGACGTGCTGCGCGACGGCCTCGCCCTGGACCGCGTGGACGTCGTCCAGCCCGTGTCGTGGGCGGTGGCGGTCGCGCTGGCGGCGCTGTGGGAGGCGCACGGGGTCCGCCCGGCCGCCGTCGTCGGCCACTCGCAGGGCGAGGTCGCGGCGGCGTGCGTGGCCGGCGGGCTGTCCCTGGGGGACGGTGCCCGGGTCGTCGCGCTGCGGGCGCGGGCGATCGGGCGGGCGCTGTCCGGGCGCGGCGGGATGCTGTCGGTGGCGCTGCCCGAGGCCGAGGTGGCCCCCCGGCTGCCGTCGGGGCTGTCGATCGCCGCCGTGAACGGGCCCGCCGCCGTCGTGGTGTCCGGGGAGCCGGCCGCGCTGGACGGGCTGGCCGCGTCGCTGGCCGCCGAGGGCGCGCGGGTGCGGCGCGTCGCGGTGGACTACGCCTCGCACTCGGCGCACGTGGACGCCGTGCGCGACGACCTGCTCGCCGCGCTGGCGCCCGTGCGGCCGGTGACCGGGACCGTGCCGTTCTTCTCCACCCGCACCGGGGACTGGTTCGACACCGCCGGCCTCGACGCCGGGTACTGGTTCGGGAACCTGCGCGAGACCGTGCGGTTCGAGCAGGCCGTGCGCGGACTGGTGGCGATGGGGCACCGCGCGTTCGTCGAGGTCGGGCCGCACCCGGTGCTCACCGCCGCCGTGCAGGGGACCGCCGAGGCCGCGGGCGCGCCCGTCGCCGCCGTGGGCACGCTGCGGCGCGACGACGGCGGGTACGACCGGTTCGCGCTGTCGCTGGGCGAGGCGTTCTGCGCCGGTGCCGCCGCGGACTGGTCGGGGTTCTTCCCCGGCGCGCGCCGGGTCGACCTGCCGACCTACCCGTTCCAGCGCACCAGGCTGTGGCCCGACCTGCCCGTGCCCGCGGTGAGCGGCCGGTACCGGACCGGGTGGACGCCGATCGGCCCCGGTCGCCCGCTCGACGGCACGTGGCTGGTCGCGGTGGCCGACGAGGCGTCGTGGTCCCCGGACGGCCCGGCGGCCCGTGTCGTGGTGTCCGCCGATGCCGGGGTCACCGCGGCCCGGATCACCGAGGCGCTCGGTGGTGTCGAGCCGTCCGGGGTGCTGGCGCTGACCGCCACGGACGACGGGGTCACCGGTGTCGCGCTGACGACGGCGCTGCTGCGCGCCCTGGGTTCCCTCGGTCTCCCCGCCCCGCTGTGGTGCGTGACGCGGGGCGCGGTGTCGACGGGTGACGACGACCCGGTGACCAACCCGGGCCACGCGGCGCTGTGGGGCCTGGGGCGGGTGGCCGCGCTGGAGCACCCGGAGCGCTGGGGCGGGCTGGTCGACCTGGCGGGCGACGAACTGCTCCTGCCCGACGCGCCCGAGGACCAGGTGGCGGTGCGCCCCGGCGGTCTGCTCGGCCGACGCCTCCTGCCGGTCTCCGGGAGCTCCGCCGCCCCCGGGCTGAGCGGCACGGTCCTGGTGACCGGCGGCACCGGCTCGGTCGGCTCGCGCGTCGTCCGCTGGGTGCTGGAGCACGGCGCGGAGCACGTGGTCGTCGTCGCGCGGAACGCGCACGAGGCCTCGGACGACGTGACGCCCGTCGCGTGCCCGGTCACCGACCGGGAGGCGCTGGCCGCCGCGATCGCCGCGATCCCCGCCGACCGGCCGCTGACCGCCGTGGTGCACGCCGCGCGCGTCGTGGCCGACGGCACGCTGGCCACGCTGGACGACACGCGCCTGCTCGACCCGGTCCGCACGGCCCTGGCCGGTGTCCCGGTGCTGGACGAGCTGGCCGGAGACGTCCCGCTGGTGGTGTTCGCCGGCCTGGCGGGCGCGGTCGGCGGTCCGGGTCAGGCCGCGGCCGCGGCGGCGGACGCGGCGGCGGAGGCCGTCGTGCTGCGCCGCCGCGCCGCCGGGCGACCCGGGACGGTCGTCGCCTGGGCCGAGTGGGCCACCGGGCGCGGCGCGGAACTCGCGGGGACACTGGCCTCGCGCGGACTGCCCGCGTTGACGCCGGAACGGGCCCTCGACGCGTTCGGCTCGGCCCTCGGTTCGGCGTTCGACGGCGGGCCCGCGCAGCTCGTCGTGGCCGACTTCGGCTGGGAGCGGTTCGCGTCGTGGTTCGCCGCCGAGCGGCCCAGCCCGCTGTTCGCCGAGCTGGAGGGGTTCCGGAGGGGCCGTGCCGACACCACCGCCGATGACGCCGCGGAACCGGCCACCGGGCTGACGGGCCTGCCCAGGGCACAGGCCGTGCGGCGCCTGCTCGACCTGGTGCGCGACACCGCTGCCGCCGTGCTCGGCCACTCGTCCGCCGCCGAGGTGCCCGCGCGGCGCGCGTTCGGCGAACTCGGCTTCGACTCGTTGACCGCCGTCGAGCTGCGCAACCGGCTGCGGGCCGCCACGGGCGCGCCGGTCCCCGCGACCGCCGTGTTCGACCACCCCACGCCCGAGGCGCTGGCCGCGCACCTCGCGGAACTCCTCCTCGGGCCGGCCGCCGTCGACGCCGCCCTCCCGGCCGCGAGCGGTTCCGCGACGAGCGACCCGATCGTGATCGTCGGCATGGCGTGCCGCTTCCCGGGCGGCGTCGCGGACGCGGACGGCCTGTGGCGGCTGGTGGCCGAGGGGCGCGACGTCGTGGGGCCGTTCCCCGCCGACCGGGGCTGGGACCTCGCCGGCCTGGGCACCACCAGCGCCACCGCCGAGGGCGGCTTCCTGGACGACGTCGCGGGTTTCGACGCGGGCTTCTTCGGCATCTCGCCGCGCGAGGCGTTGTCGATGGACCCGCAGCAGCGGCTGCTGCTGGAGACCTCGTGGGAGGCGCTGGAGCACGCGGGCATCGACCCGGTCGGGCTGCGCGGCTCGTCCACGGGCGTCTTCGTCGGCGCGGTGGGCACCGACTACCGGCCGCCCGCCGACGTCCAGGGCCACCACCTCGCGGGCACGGTCGCGAGCGTGCTGTCCGGTCGCGTGTCGTACGCGTTCGGGCTGGAGGGCCCGGCGATGACGATCGACACGGCCTGTTCGTCGTCGCTGGTGGCGCTGCACCTGGCGGCGCGGTCGCTGCGGGCGGGCGAGTCGTCGCTGGCGCTCGCGGGCGGTGTGATGGTCATGTCCACGCCCGCCGCGTTCACCGGGTTCACCGCGCAGGGCGGCATGGCAGCCGGCGGGCGGTGCCGGTCGTTCGCCGAGTCGGCGGAGGGCACCGGCTGGTCGGAGGGCGTCGGCGTCCTCGTGCTGGAGCGCCTGTCGGACGCCCGCCGCAACGGCCACACCGCGCTCGCCGTGGTCCGGGGGAGCGCCGTCAACTCCGACGGCGCGTCGAACGGCCTGACCGCGCCGAACGGGCCGGCGCAGCAGCGGGTGATCCGTGCGGCGCTGGCCGACGCGGGCCTGGCGCCGTCCGATGTGGACGTGGTGGAGGCGCACGGCACCGGCACCACCCTGGGAGACCCCATCGAGGCGCAGGCCGTCCTCGCGACCTACGGCCAGGACCGCGAGCGGCCCCTGCTGCTCGGCTCCGTCAAGTCGAACATGGCGCACGCCCAGGCCGCCGCTGGCGTCGCCGGGATCATCAAGGTCGTCCAGGCCATCCGGCACGGCCTGGTGCCCGGCACGCTGCACGTCGACCGCCCGTCCCCCCACGTCGACTGGCAGTCCGGCGCGGTGCGGCTGGTCACCGAGGCCACCGCGTGGCCGGAGACCGGCAGGCCGCGCCGCGCCGGCGTGTCGTCGTTCGGGGCGAGCGGCACCAACGCGCACGTCGTCGTGGAGCAGGCCCCGCCCGCCGAGGCGCGCCCGACCACCACGGCGGCCACGGCGACCGCGGCGGGCACGGTGCCGGTGCTGCTGTCGGCCGCCACCCCCGAAGGCCTGCGCGCGCAGGCCGAGCGGTGGCTGGACCTGGACGCCCGCGCCCTGGGCGACCTGGCCTTCTCGGCCGCGACGACCCGCGCGCACCTGGAGCACCGCGCCGCCGTCGTGTGCGCGGACCCGGCGGGGCTGCGGCACGGCCTGGCCGTGCTCGCCGCCGGCGACACCGCGCCGGACGTGCTGGTGGGCCGGGCCGACCGCGCGCCGACGACCGCGTTCGTGTTCGCCGGGCAGGGCGCGCAGCGGGTCGGCATGGGGGCGGAGCTGGCGCGGTTCCCCGTGTTCACCGCCGCGTTCGAGGAGGTGTGCGCACGCCTCGACGTGGACGTGCGGTCGGGCGACCCGGACGACACCGGCGTCGCTCAGCCCGCGCTGTTCGCGTTCGAGGTGGCGCTGTTCCGGCTGGTCGAGTCGTGGGGCCTGCGCCCGGACGTGCTGGTCGGGCACTCGGTGGGCGAGATCGCCGCCGCGCACGTCGCGGGCGTGCTGTCGCTGGACGACGCGTGCCGCCTGGTGTCGGCGCGGGCCCGCCTGATGGCCGCCCTGCCCGCGGGCGGCGCGATGCTGTCGGTGCGCGCCCCCGAGGACGTCGTCGTGCCGCTGCTGCCGGACGGCGTGGCCGTCGCCGCGGTCAACGCGCCGGACGCCGTGGTCGTCGCGGGCCCGGCGGACGCGGTGGCCGAGGCGGGTCGCCGGCTGGCGGGGTTCCGCACCCGGCCGCTGCGGGTCAGCCACGCGTTCCACTCGCCCCTCGTCGAGCCCGTGCTGGACGACCTGCGCGCCGCGCTCGACGGCATCGCGTTCGCGCCGCCCGCCGTCCCGCTGGTCTCCACGGTGACCGGCAAGCCCTCCGATATGTCCACAGTGGACTACTGGGTGCGGCAGGTGCGCGAACCGGTGCGCTTCGCCGACGCGGTCGCCGCGCTGGACGCGGACACCGTCGTCGAGATCGGCCCGGACGGCTCGCTGTCCGCCGCCGTGCGGGACACCGCCGGCCCGGACGTGCTGGTCGTGCCCCTGGCCCGCCGCGACGGCGCGGAGGACACCGCCCTGCTCGCGGGCCTGGCCCGCCTGCACACCCGGGGCGTCCCGGTGGACTGGGCGGCGGTCGTCCCCGGCAACCGGGTCGCGCTGCCGACCTACGCCTTCCACCACGAGCGGTACTGGCCGGCGCGGTTCGCCGCCGACGAGGTGGGCACGGTCGGCCTCGACGCCACCGGGCACGCGCTGGTGGGCGCGGCGACCCCGCTGCCCGACTCGGACGGCGTGCTGCTCACCGGCAGGCTGTCCCGGCACACCCACCCGTGGCTGGCCGACCACCGCGTCGGCGACACGGTCCTGTTCCCCGGCACCGGTTTCCTCGACCTGGCGTTCCGCGCCGGCGACGAGGTCGGCTGCCCGAGCGTGGCCGAGCTGACCCTCGAACAGCCGCTCCTGCTGCCCGAGGACGGCGCGGTGCGCGTGCAGGTCGTCGTCGGCCCACCCGACGGGGCGGGGACGCGGACGCTGGCCGTGTTCGGCCGACCGGACGGCGACGACGCGCCGTGGACCCGGTACGCGGGCGGCCTGCTGTCCCCGCGGGCCGTGGAGGGCGTGGCGCTGGACGGGGCGTGGCCGCCCGCCGGGGCCGAACCGATGGACCTGGACGGCTTCTACGAGCACCACGCCGAGCGCCACTTCCACTACGGCCCGGTGTTCCGCGGCCTGACCGCGGTGTGGCGGCGCGGCGAGGACGTGTTCGCGGACGTCGTGCTGCCCGGCCACGAGCAGGGCGCGGCGGAGGGCTTCGGCCTGCACCCGGCGCTGCTCGACGCGGCCCTGCACGCCATCTCGTTCGCGCACCCCGACACCGACCCGAAGCAGTTGCCGTTCTCCTGGACCGGGGTCGCCCTGCACGCCACGGGCGCGGGCCGGCTGCGGGTGCGGCTCGCGTCGTCCGGACCCGACTCGGTGACCCTGACCGTCGCCGACACCGCCGGCGCCCCGGTCGCGACGATCGGCGCGCTGGTGCTGCGCCCGGCCGACACCGGGTCGCCGCGCGGCCGGGCCGACGGCCTGCACTCGCTGATCTGGACGCCCGTCGACACCGCCGGGGGCGTCGGGGCGGTGGAGCCGGTGGTGCTGGGCCCGCCGGTGCCGGGTCCGGACACCCCGGGCCGGCGCGTCGCCGACGCCGCGGCCCTGGCGGCGGAACTCGCCGCGGACGCACCCGCACCCGCCTTCGCGGTGCTGCCGGTGCCCGCCGAGGAGGGCGCCACCGCGTCCGTGCTGGAGGTCCTGCGCGACTGGGCGGCCCGCGACGACCTGGCCGCCGTCCCGCTGCTGGTGCTCACCCGCGACGCGGTCGCGGCGAGCCCGTCCGACGCGCTGACCGGGCTGCCGGCCTCCCCGGTGTGGGGGCTGGTGCGCTCGGCGCAGTGGGAGGAACCCGGCCGGTTCCTGCTCCTCGACCACGACGGCACGGCGGACGCCGCGTTGCTGGCCGCCGCCGTCGCCTCCGGTGAGCCGCAGGCCGCCGTGCGCCGGGGCGCGCTGCTCGCGCCGCGCGTGGTGCGGCCCGCGCCCGGTGACGTGGTGGCCCTGCCGTCCGCGTTCGGCCTCGGCGAGGGCTGGCGGCTCGACGCGACCGGCAGCGGCGCGGTCGACGGGATCGCGGCCGTGCCGGTGCACGTGCCGGCCCCCGGCCCCGGCGAGGTGCTGATCGGGATGCGCGCGGCGGGCGTGAACTTCCGCGACGTGCTGTCGGTGCTCGGCCTCGCGGCGGGCGCCGAACCCGGCCCGCTCGGCGTCGAGGGCGCGGGCGTGGTGCTGGAGGTCGGGCCGGGCGTCACGGACCTCGCGCCCGGCGACCGGGTGATGGGTGTGCTGTCCGGCGCGTACGGCCCGCGCGCGCTGGCCGACCGCCGCACCGTGACCAGGGTGCCGGACGGCTGGTCGTGGACCGACGCGGCGACCGTGCCGATGGCCTACCTGACCGCGTACTACGCGCTGGTGGACCTGGTCGGGCTCAAGCCCGGCGAGTCGGTGCTGGTGCACGCGGGCGCGGGCGGCGTCGGCATGGCCGCCATCCGCCTCGCCCGGCACCTCGGGGCCGAGGTCTACGCCACGGCGAGCCCCGGCAAGTGGGCCGCCCTGCGCGAACTGGGCCTGCCGGACGAGCGGATCGCGTCGTCGCGGACGCTCGACTTCGCGGACGCGTTCCGGGCCGCCACGGGCGGGCGCGGCGTCGACGTGGTGCTCAACTCGCTGGCGGGCGCGTTCACCGACGCCTCGCTGGAGCTGCTCGCCCCCGGCGGCAGGTTCGCCGAGATGGGCAAGTCCGACGTCCGCGACCCCGCCGACCACCCCGGCATCACCTACACGGCGTTCGACACGGTCGAGGCCGGTCCGGACCGGCTCGGGCGGATGTTCGCCGAACTCCTCGACCTCGGCGCGGTCCGGCCGCTGCCCGCGACCACGTGGGACGTCCGGCGCGCGCCCGAGGCGTTCCGGCACATCAGCCAGGCGAAGCACACCGGCAAGGTGGTGCTCACCCTGCCCGCGCCGTGGCGGGCCGACGGCACCGTGCTCATCACCGGCGGCACCGGCGCGCTCGGGTCGAGGCTGGCCCGGCACCTGGTCGCCGAGCACGGCGCCACGCGGCTGCTGCTGCTCGGCCGGCGCGGACCGGACACCCCCGGCGCGGCCGAGCTGCGCGCGGAACTGGGTGACGCGGGCGCGCGGGTGGACGTGGTCGCGTGCGACGCCGCCGACCCGGACGCGGTGGCCGCCGTGCTCGCCGCCGTGCCCGCCGAGCACCCGCTGACCGCCGTGGTGCACGCGGCGGGCGTCCTCGACGACGGCGTGCTGTCCGCGCTCACCCCGGAACGGCTCGCGACCGTGCTGCGGGCCAAGGCGGACGCGGCGCTCGTGCTCGACCGGCTCACCCGGGACGCCGACCTCGCCGCGTTCACCACCTACTCGTCCGTCGTCGGCACGGTCGGCGGTCCGGGGCAGGGCAGCTACGCCGCCGCCAACGCGTTCCTCGACGCCCTCGCCCAGCACCGCCGGGCGCGCGGCCTGCCGGGCCAGTCGCTGCGGTGGGGCCCGTGGACGGCCGAGGCGGGGATGACCGCGGCCCTCGGCGGCGCGTCGGGACGTTCCGGCACCCGGCCGCTGTCCTGGGCCGACGGGCACGCCCTGTTCGACGCCGCGCTGGCCGCCGCCGACCCGTCCCCGTTGCCCGTGCGGTTCGACCAGGCCGGGCTGCGCGCCAACACCGACCTGCCGCCGCTGCTGAGCGGCCTCGTCACCGGGGCGGCCCGCCGGTCCGCCGCGACCGAGGCGGCGGACGCGGGGTCCTTCGTGGACCGGCTGGCCGGGTTGACCGCGGGCGAGCGCAGGCGCGCCCTGGTCCGGTTCGTGCGCGAGCAGGTGGCCGCCGTGCTCGGGCACCGGTCCCCGGACGCCGTCGAGGCCGACCGCGGCTTCACCGACCTCGGGTTCGACTCGCTGACCGTGGTGGAGCTGCGCAACCGCGTCAACGGCGCGACCGGGCTGCGGCTGGCCGCGACCACCGTGTTCGACCACCCGACCCCGACGGCCCTGGCCGCGCACCTGCTGTCGCTGCTGGAACCCGGGTTCGAGTCCGTGCCGGACGCGCACCTGGCCGACCTCGCCGCGCTGGAGGCCGCCGTGTCCGGCGGCCTGCCCGAGGCGGCGCGGGACGAGGTGGCCGGCCGGCTGCGCGCCCTGCTCGACCTGCTCGGCGGCGGTGGGGACGTGCCGGTCCCCGCCGGCGGGGCGGGGTTCGTCGACGTGATCGACGACGCCAGCGACGACGAGATCTTCGAGTTCATCGACCGCGAGCTGCGCGGTACGTGACGCCCGACCGCGAGAGGGACCCCGATGGCCAGCGAGAACCAGCTCCGTGACTACCTGAAGCGGGTCACCGCCGACCTGCACCGCACCAGGACCAGGCTCGACGAGGTGCGGGCCCGGGCCGTGGAGCCGGTGGCCGTCGTCGGTGTCGGCTGCCGCTTCCCGGGCGCGGCCGGGCCCGCCGCGTTCTGGGACCTGGTGGCGTCCGGCGCGGACGCCACCACGACGGTCCCCGCCGACCGGGGCTGGCCCGCCGCGCACCGGCGGTGGCGCGGCGGGTTCCTCGACGGCGTGGACCTGTTCGACGCGGACTTCTTCGGCATCCCGCCGCGCGAGGCCGTGACCATGGACCCGCAGCAGCGGCTGCTGCTGGAGACGACCTGGGAGGCGGTCGAGCACGCCGGCATCGACCCGTCGTCGCTGCGCGGCTCGCGGACCGGCGTGTTCGTCGGCACCAGCGGCCAGTCCTACCCGGAGCTGCTGCGCGGGTCGGCGCAGCGCGACGAGGGGCACGTCAGCACCGGCAACACGGCGAGCGTGCTGTCCGGGCGGATCTCCTACGTGCTGGGCCTGCACGGGCCCACCGTCACCGTGGACACCGCGTGCTCGTCGTCGCTGGTGGCCCTGCACCTCGCCGTGCGGGCGCTGCGCGGCGGCGAGTGCGACCTGGCGCTGGCGGGCGGCGTCGCGGTGGTCGCCGCGCCCGAGGTGTTCGGCGAGTTCGACCGGCAGGGCGGGATCGCGGGCGACGGGCGGTGCAAGGCGTTCTCCGCCGACGCCGACGGCACCAGCTGGGCCGAGGGCGTCGGTGTGCTGGTGCTGGCCCGGTTGTCGGTGGCGCGGTCGCTCGGCCACCCGGTGCTGGCGGTCGTGCGGGGGACGGCGGTCAACTCGGACGGCGCGACCAGCGGGTTGACCGTGCCCAACGGGCCGGCGCAGCAGCGGGTGATCCGGGCGGCGCTGGACGACGCCGGTCTCGCGCCGTCCGACGTGGACTTGGTGGAGGCGCACGGCACCGGCACGTCGCTGGGCGACCCGATCGAGGCGCAGGCGTTGCTCGCGACCTACGGCCAGGGGCGCGCGACGCCCGTGTGGCTGGGCTCGGTGAAGTCCAACATCGGCCACGCCCAGGCGGCGGCCGGCGTGGCGGGCGTGATCAAGGTCGTGCAGGCGCTGAGGCACGAGCTGCTGCCGCGCACCCTGCACGTCGACGAGCCCACCCCGCACGTCGACTGGTCGGCCGGCGCGGTGTCGCTGCTGCGCACCGGCCGCGAGTGGCCGCGCGGCGACCGGCCGAGGCGGGGGGCGGTGTCGTCGTTCGGGTTCAGCGGCACCAACGCGCACGTGGTCCTGGAGGAGGCACCGGTCGCCGAGGAGCCCGCCGAGGCCGCTCCCGGAGCGGACCCGGAGCTGCCTCTCGTGCTGTCGGGCCGCACCCCGGCGGCGCTGCGGGCGCAGGCGGCGGCGCTGGCCGACTTCCTGGACTCGGCCGACGGCGTGCGGGACGCGGACGTCGCGCGGGCGCTGACGACCGGCCGCGCGGCGTTCGAGCACCGGCTGGCACTGGTGGGCCCCGACGCGGCGGCGCGCCGCGCGGCGCTGACCGGCTGGCTGGCCGAGGGCGCGGCCCCCGGTGCGATCGGCGGGACCGCCGCCGATCCCGGTGTGGTGTTCCTGTTCTCGGGGCAGGGTGCGCAGCGGCCGGGCATGGGTGTGGGGTTGGCGTCCCGTTTCCCGGTGTTCGCGGAGGCCCTGGACGAGGTGGCGGCGGTGGTGGACCCGTTGTGGGG
>NZ_NSDM01000020.1 GCF_030852425.1 Saccharothrix longispora | reverse complement strand
CCGGTAGTTAAGCCTTCCAGCGCCGATGGTACTGCACTCGTGAGGGTGTGGGAGAGTAGGACGCCGCCGAACATTCTTTCCCCGAGGGGCGCTTCAGTCGAAGCGCCCCTCGGGGCTTTTGCGTGCTCATCAGCGGAGTCGGGTCGCAAGGGCTTCGCCGAGCAGGGTGCCCGACAGCCAGGCGGTTTCCACCTTCGGTGAGCCCCACGCGTCGCCGGCGATGCCGATCAGGTCGTCGTCCAGGTGGAACGTGGCCGTGCCGGGGGTGGCGGGCCGGGCGAACGTCCACCGGTGCACGTGGACGCGCACGGCGGCTTCCGACAGGTGGAGCAGGTCGCGGACAGCTGCTTCGACGTCCTCGGCCGCTGCGGCCGCTGCGGCCACGTACTGCCCGGCGAACGCGTCCCCGGTGTGCGCGACGAGCACCGGTGCGTCGTCACCGCGGCGGCTGCCGTCGTCGAACAGCGTCGTCAGCACCGGGTCGTCGTTGACGAACGCCCCGTGGAACGGCGCCCAGTCGCGCGTCGGGTACTCCAAGGTCGCGACGAGCGACGGCAGCCAGTCCTGCGCCCGGGCGGCCGTGCGCGCACCGCCGAGGCGGAGGTCGAGCAGGCGCAGCGCCTGCGGTCCGGGCATGGCGAGGACGACCGCGTCGGTCGGTGTGTCGTCGACGCGGGGACCCGGCCCGACCCACTCGACGGCGTGCCCGGTCACGACGTCCAGGCCGGACGCCAAGTCCGCGACGAGGGACCGGAGCCCGCCGGAGGCGGCCCAGCGCACGGGACCGGTGGTGTGCGAGACGCCGCCGGCCGAGTGCACGGCGAGCGTGTCGGTCCACTCCCGGGCCAGGCCGGCCCCCTGCCAGCGCGTCACCACGGCGGCGAACCGGTCGTCCGACACGGTGAAGTACCCGGCGCCGATGTCGACCCGCCGACCGCCGTAGCGCTTGGTCGCCATCCGGCCCCCGACGACCGGTGCGCGTTCGAGGACGCGCACGGCGATCCCGCTGTCGGCCAGCGCGCGGGCGCAGGCCACCCCGGCGATGCCCGCACCTACCACGACGACACCCACGATGATCACTTCCTCGACGAATCGTCACGTTCCGGCGGACGAGAGGGCTGACCGGGCGACACCCTTGGGGCGTGCGGGTGACGCAGAGCCGGGCGCTCGCGGTCCGTCCCTACGGTAGCGGCGTGGACAGCGGGTAGCGGGGCGAGGAGGCAGCGGTGCCGTGGCGATCGCGCAGACGCAGACACGGGGGCAGGCACGCCCGTGCGCGCCCGCCCACCGACCCGGCCTGGGCGGCGGCGCTGTTCGCGCTGATCCTGCTGATCGCCCTGGTCCTGCTGTTGTTGACCTACCTGTAGGTCATTCGACGGGTTTCAACGAGCTCGTGGGGAAGCGCCGCTCGTTGCGCTCGATCTTGGCGAACGCCGCCTCGACCAGGTCCACGTCGAGCTTGTCGGCCAGCCGCACGAGGTAGTGGACGACGTCGGCCAGCTCGTCGCGCACGTTCCAGGCCAGCTCGGGGTCCTCCATGGCGCGGGCGGCCTCCTCGGGGGTGAGCCACTGGAACAGGTCGGTCAGCTCGCCGACCTCGCCGGACAACGCCATGACGAGGTTCTTGGGCGTGTGGTACCGGTCCCAGTCGCGGGCGGCGGCGAAGCGGCGCAGCGCGTCGCGGAGGTCTTCGAGGTTGTTCATGCCCGCAGGGCTATCACATGGACGCACGGACATGCGTCGCAGACGCTGGACGATGGTCCACCGGGCGGCGCCTTGGTTGGCTTGCCGCATGACAATCCTGGTTATCGGAGCCACCGGCAAGACCGGTCGTCGCGTCACCACCGCACTCGCCGAACGCGGTGTCGAGCACCGTCCCGCGTCCCGGGGCGCGGGGGTCCGCTTCGACTGGGACGACCCGTCGACGTGGCGGTCCGCCGTGGACGGTGCGACGGCGGTGTACCTGGTGCCGCCGCCGACGACGCTGGACGACGCGGAGGTGGCGGCGTTCGTGCCGGTCGCCGTGGACGCGGGGGTGCGGCGGATCGTGCTGCTGTCGGCGCGGGGGATCTCGCCGGACGACGGGCGCGAGCGCGCCGTGCGGGAGTCCGGTGTGGACTGGGTGGTGCTGCGGCCGGCGTGGTTCTCGCAGAACTTCAGCGAGGACTTCTTCCAGCCGCAGGTGGCGGCGGGGCAGGTGGTGCTGCCGTCGGGCGGGGACGGGGCGCACCCGTTCGTCGACGCGCGGGACATCGCGGACGTGGCCGTGGCGGCGTTGACGCAGGAGGGGCACGCGGGGGCGGTGCACGAGCTGTCGGGTCCGCGGGCGCTGTCGTTCGAGGAGGCGTTGGCGGTGCTGGGCGACGTGTCGGGGCGGGCGGCCCGGGTGGTGGACGTGCCGCCCGCCGAGTTCGTCCCGATGCTGGTCGGCGGCGGGCTCTCGCCGCAGTACGCGGAGGTGTTGACGATGTCGTTGACCGCGATCCGCGACGGGCACGACGCGGCGCTGTCCGACGGGGTGCCGTCCGTGCTGGGGCGGGAGGCGCGTTCGTTCGAGGACTACGCCAAGGGGGCGGCGGGCTCCTGGGCCTGAGCGAGCACGAACAGGTGCTCCTCGTCGGGCTGGCCCTCGCTGTCCGGGGAGAACACGGTGGCGCGGGTCTCGACGACGGTGAACCCGGCGTTCTCGACGCGTCGCAGCAGGTCGGGGGTGGCGAAGCTGGTCAGGCGCACGGTGTGCCCGAGGAAGGGCACCTCCAGGTCCTCGACGTCCAGGGGCACGGTGATCAGCGCCAGCAGGCCCGCGGGTTCGAGCCGGCCGTGCAGCCTGGCCAGGACGTCCTCGACCTCGGCGCGGGTCATCTGGAGGAACGGGAAGAACGCGCAGACCGCGTCGAAGCGCTCGTCGGTGTCCCACGTGCGGATGTCGGCGTGCACGAACTCGGCGCCGGGGACCTGCTCGCGGGCGATGTCGACCATGGCCCGGGACACGTCGACGCCGACCACGCGGTGGCCGGCGCGGGTCAGGTCCTCGGCGACGGGACGCCCGGTGCCGCTGCCGACGTCGAGGACGCGGGCCCCGGCGGGGAGGCGGTCGAGGAGGGTCCGGACGGCGGCGTCGACGGCGGGCGGACGCCCGAACGCGTCCTCGTAGCCGCGGCCGACGGAGTCGAACAGCTCGGCGGCGGTGAGGGGCTGGTCCACGGTGTTACCTCCTGGGGACGGGGGTGAGGTGTCGCCCGCCTGGCAAGGCGGTGAGGACGAGGCCGAACAGCAGGCCGTTCAGCTCCTCCACGTCGAGGTGGAGGTGGCGCGCGACGTGGTGCGGGGTGGTGCCGCGGGCGCGCAGGGCGGTGAAGACCTTGGTGAGCAGCTGGGACGTCTCGTGCCGGGCGGGGTGGTGGTCGCGCGCCAGGTTGGCGCAGACGGTCGTGTGCCGGCCGGAGGTGAGCAGGCCCAGGTCGTGCAGGCGGTGGGCGAGGGCGAGGGGCGCGACGCCCCAGGTGGCGGCGTGGGCGCGGACCTGCTCGGTGACCGGGTTGCGGGGCACCGAGGCGAGGAGGGCGGCCCGGGGGAGGAGGAAGGCGCGCGCGAACGCGTGCGGGTCGCTCGTCCCGGTGAGGCGGCCGAGTTCGCGCGCGGCGGCGTCGCGGGCGTCGGCCGGGTCGAGGAAGGCGAACGGGGTGCCGGCGTGGCGGAAGGAGAACGGGCCCGCGCCGGCGCAGTCGGGCGGCAGGGAGAAGACGCGCACCCCGTGGGCCTCGAGGAGGTGGACCATGGTGGGAGCGGGTCGGTGCGGCATGCCCCAGCGGGCGCGCAGCATCGTGGCCGCGGTCTCCGGGTCGGGGTGCTCCCACGTCGGCACGTCCGGCTCGGGGAGCGCGAACCGCGCGTCGAGCCAGCCGGCGAAGCCGAGCGCCAGGCGCGCGGCGGCGGTGGCCCTCGCGCGGTCGGGCCCGTCGCCGGTGAAACCCGGGTCGACGTGCGGGACCTCGTCGCCCTCCAGGAACGGGGCCGGGAACCCCAGGGCGGCGGCCAGCTTCAGCGTCGTGGCCGGTCTCGGCCGTCGTCGGCCCTGCTCGTAGTCGGCGACACCCGCCACGCCCGCCTTGCGCGCCAACTCCGCCGCGGTGAGGCCGCGCCGGGTGCGGGCGAGGACGAGGCGGGAGGGCGTGAGCATGATCGGGTCATTCTCGCACCCTCACCGGGACGTCGACCTCGTGCGCCGCCCTCATGGGCGGCAGGGGGCCGAACTCCAGCGGCGGCAACGTGATGCGGTGCGCCCACCGGTCCACGACCTGGCCCTGCGGCGTGGGTTCGGGCTGCGACACCTCGCGCAGGACGGTCGTCCGCTCGTCCTCCTGCACGACGTAGGTGACGAGGAACCACAGCTTCCACTCGTGCGCGTGGAACGAGTCGAACAACGACAGCTGGTCGTGGTCGTTGCCGCGCATCATGGCCGCGATGGCGGGACCCTTGGCGTAGTCGCTGCGCAGCGGGGCGAGGGGGTTGCCGGTGCTGCGGTTGCCCTGGAGCGTGCCCAGCACGACCGGCTTGGACGGGTGCTGCACGAGCCCCGCGTTCCACTTGTCGACCTTCGTCCAGCCCTCGGCCACCAGCACCTCCCGCAGCCGGCCGACCCGGTGGACCCAGTCGAGCAGGCCGGCCCCGTTGGTGGGGCCGAGGGGCGGTGCGCTCAGCCTCGCGTCGACCCCGGCCCAGATCGCCTCGTCCAGGTGGTCGACGCGCAGCCCGAGCCCGGCGAGCCGCGCGTGGTGGTCCGCGGTCAGCTCCGTGGCGTTCGACGTCGTCATACGTGCAGGTTAATCCCGCGCACCGACAATCCCGGCGGCCGTCGGGGGCGGCTCAGCGCGCGAGCTGCTCCAGGTACTCCTGGGTCTCGGCGTCGGTCGAGTACACGCACACGCCGCGCATCCCGCGGGTCAGCAGCACCTTGTAGGTGTTCCTGACGAGCCTGTGGAAGTGCTCCTCCGGGGCCTTCCTCACCGCGGGGTCGTGGGAGTGCTCGCGGCGGGCGACCCACCGGCCGTCCCGGCGGACGAAGTCGGGGCCGAAGATGACGCCCGCCCAGTCGTACTCGAAGCCCTGCGCCGTGTAGACGCAGCCGACCTGACCGAAGCCGCGTTCGTCGCTCGCCCAGTAGTGGGACTCGGGTGCGTCGGGGACGCGCTTGTCCGGTTTCGCGTTCCACGGGCGTCGCCAGTCCCCGATCTCCACGTCGTCGACGAGCGCCTTGGTGCCGTCCACCACCACCGGGTCGCTCCAGCGCCAGCAGTAGCCGGCGGCCAACCGGGCTGTGCCGCGGAACTCCGACCGCTGCGCCAGCAGCCACGCCTCCAGATCGGCGGGTGAGCCGGCGGAGCGCACGACGAAGTCCTCGTCCTCGCGGGTGACCAACTCCGACCAGGGGGTCGCCCGGCGGTAGCCGATCCCGAGCAGACCGGCGACCCAGGCGTCGAAGAACTCGGAACCGCCGCAGCGGTACTGGCCGGCGAGGTGCACGACCTCCACCCGGCAGCCGAGGGCCTCGGCCGCGGCCGTGATCTCCTGGAGGGACCCCATCTCGCCGGGCCGCACGACCTGGTGCTCGTCGAGCAGGAACACCGGCACCGACGCCGCGTCGATCAACTCGACCACCTGGCGGCGGGCGCGCTCCCTGACCTCGGCCCTGGTGTACCGGTTGACGCTGGTCTCCCGGATGCGGTGGGCCTCGTCGCAGATCAGGACCTCCAGGCCGCGCTGCTCCGCGACCATGAAGTCGTTGAAGTACTTGAACATGCTCCGCACACGAGGAGCGCGCTTGGCGGCCACCTTGCGCATCGTGTTGGTGAACGCGCTGGAACCGGTGGCGTGGTAGGCGCTGCGGCCCCGTCGTGCCAGTTCCCCGAGCAGGCTCAACGCGATCACGCTCTTGCCGGAACCCGGTCCGCCCAGCACGACCACCACGGTCTGCGTCCGGTTCGTCCGGGCGCGCTCGACCGCCTGCAGGACCGAGCTGTAGGCGACCTGCTGCTCGTCGAGCAGCACGAACTGCTCCCGCTCCTGGATCTCCCGCGCGGCGAGGTCCAGGAGCGGCTTCGAGGGTGCGTGCCGGGCGTTGAGCAGGTCGTCCGCGACCCGGTTCGCGGCGTCCCGCGTGGTCGGATCGGTGTCGAGGAGCGCGCGCAGCCGGTCGACCAACCGGGAGCGGGTGTCCATGGTGTACAGGTGGCCGTACTCGTCCATCTCGTACCGGGACAGTCGCCAGACACCCGATTCCAGCGCGTTGTGCAGGTAGGCGAGGCCGTGCACCGCGCCGGGCTGCTCGGCGAGCGACGGGGTGGAGTCCACGAGGTAGTGGCAGTACCTGCGCACCTGCTCCACCGGGTGCAGGACGGGTTCGGGGTAGTGCGGCACCCGCACCAGGTCGTCGCCCGCGGGCTCGGCGTTGGACCACTGCTTGAGTTCCACCAGCACGTAGGACGGGGTGCCGCGGCGCGGGTGCGTGCCGCACAGGACCACGTCCACCCGTTTGGGGTTGTGCGGGAGCTTGTGCTCCAGCAGCACCTCGACGTGCCCGAGCCCGGCGTCCACGACGTCGGTCAGGAACGCGGGCAGGCTGTTCTGCCACGACCGCACCTCGGCCGCCCCGATCCCGGACTCGAACCGGATGCGGGCCTGCTCTTCGAGCAGGGTGTGCAGTCGATCGCGCATGTCGAGCAGTTGCTGCGCACTGCGGCGCACGAGAGCCACTGGTTGATCCCCCACCTGGGCACGCGGAATACACGTGCGGGTGGGGGCAGCGACGAGCGTGCGCTCGGTGCCCGGCGGGCCGCGTGTGGAGGGTAGCGCGCCCCGGAACGGCCGCGTCACGTCACCGCGATCGAGGTGACCGGGGCTCGCCGACCAATGGGTGTCAGCGGCCGCGCCAGACCGGGTGCATGTACCGACGGCGTTCGTCGGGAGCGGGCTCCGTGGTGAACAGGTTGTCGGCGTTCCGGTGGACGCAGTCGATGCCGAGTCGGTGCAGCAGGGCGACACCGTCGGCACCGGGACGTTCCGGGAAGAGGGCCATCAGACGGGTGACCGCGTCCGGGCTGTCCGCCGCGTAGTCGAGCAGCTGGGCGACCGCTTCCCGCACCTTGCCGTGCGTGGCCAGGCTCTTCGCCTCGATGACCACGACATCCGCGTCGTCGCGGTAGTACAGATCGGCTCGTTTGCCGCTCGGCGTGACGAAACTGCGCATCTCGACGTCGGAGCGGAAAGCCCGGTAGTGGGCGACCAGACGAGCTTCGACCCGCTCGTACGCGGTCTGCCGTTCCGCGATCCGATGCCAGACGACATCCACGTGGGTTCGTTCGACGGGGATCACGCGGATGCCCAGCCCGACCAGGTCGGCGGTGGCGTTCAGCTTGGCGCTCAACTCCGCTTCCGCAGTGCCCGGGTTGATGTCGAAAGCAGTGATCAGGCGCCCCGACCTGGGCTCTTCGACGACGCGCTGCCCGTACACGTAGTCACCTGCGGTGAATCCTTCGATGCCCCAGAGATCGGTGATCGGGTAGTCGGTGAGCCGGACGTTGAGGACGCTGTACACGTTGGTGAAGCTCGAATCGTTGGCGTGCTGGTTCCAGAGCAGATCGGCCAAGGGCCCGTTGCGGAAGAGGTGTCCGATCTCGCCGGTGGCCTTGATCTTCTTCTCGCCGACGAACAGCACGACGCCGCCGGAGCGCAACCGTTCCATGGGTTTGTCGTGCCGGGGGATCGCACCCCAGAAGTGCGCCTCGCCGGAAGGGTGCAACTCCTCCAGCTTGGTCAGGTCTGCCTCGGACAGGAGCGAGCGGTAGGGCTCCCGGGTGAAGGCGATGGAACCCTCGATCGTTTCGTGGAAGCGCTTCCTCGTGTCGGGGTTGCCGTAGCAAGGGGCGAGAAGAGCGAGCGTCATGGACGTTCCCCACCGGTTGTCACCTGATCGTGTGGGGGTTGACCTTAGGTCCCGATGTGCTCCTCCGGTGGGCGGGAATCCGTCACGCGCGGATCAGCGAGGGAAAAGCGCACGTCCGGCGAAGAACAGGACACCCGCCAGGCCGGCCGGCGCGATCACCAGCACCAGGTAGGCCCACGCGCCCCCGGTGAAGCCGCCCGGCAGCATGCCCTTGCTCACCACGGTCGTCAGTGCGGCCCAGGACAGGATGGCGGACAGGGTCGAGTTCACCCAGCACACCGCCGACGCCCGCCTGACCCGACGCGCGCCGGCGAGGTCGAGGTGCTCACCCCGGACGAAGGAGCGTGACGAGATCAGGCTCAGGCAGGACAGCAGCAGCCCCGACACCGAGCCGCACCCCGTGGTCCACAGGATGACCCTGAACGCGGGGTAGGTGATCGGCAGGGCCCCGCCGACGACCACGATCGCCGACGCGAGGACCGCGCACACGACCACGCCCCCGGCGCCGAGGCCGACGCACAGCCCGCGCACCTCCCGCACGCGCGTGGCCGGCATCCAGGCGTGGAGCGGTGGGGGGCCGACGGGCCTCACGGGCTGGGCCGCCAGTCCGAGCCGTCACCGTCAGCAGTGCTCGCGTCGGTCAGATCCCCGGTGTTCGGCATCGCCCACGTCGAGCCCAGGTCGCGGACCTTCTGCCGGATCGCGGCCTGTTCGACCTCGATCGTGTTGACGTGCGATTCCATCGCCACGATGGTCGCGCTGATGAGGCCGATCGTCACCCCCGCCGCGCCGATCAGCGCCGCGATCGCCGCCGGGATGCCCACGATCGTGACGGCGGCGCCCACCGCGGCGAGGATGCCGACCACGAACGTGGTCAGCGCGATCCCCATCGCGATCCAGAACATGTCGATCGAGTTCGCCAGACTGGTGAGCGACGAGCGCATCTGCCCGGCGATGTCCTTGACCGCGTTCAGCCCGGCCGCCTGGGGCGGCACCGTCGACTGGTAAGCCCGTGCGGCGCGGCCTTCCCACTCGATGGTGGTGCGGAGCCGGTCCGCCCCGATCGTGCCGGCGATGTCGCCGAGCACGTCGCCGACCCGCGACACCCACTGCTCGCCGACCTGCTTGAGGCGGTCGGAGTCGCCGCGCTGACCGTTCAGCTGCTCGACCCGGTCCCAGAAGTCCCGCAGTCTCTTGTGGAGCAGCGCCATGTTGCGCACGATCGGGTCGACCAGGTGCTCCAGCGGTGCGGGCACCCAGCTCATCGCGCTGTCGACCTGCTCGAAGAACGTCCTGGTGTGCTGGTCGACTTCCCGCGTCCGCTGGTCGACCTCGCGGATGAGGGGGTTCACCGCTCACCGTCCCGCGCGTGGATGCTGTTCATGGCGTGCCGGTTGGCTTCCTCTTCGGCCTCGTAGGTGTTCGCCGCGGCGTGCAGGCTCTCGCTGAGGCCCCGGAAGGCGCGGGTCGCCTGGGCGAGCATGTCCTCCAGGGTCGCGCGGGCGTCGTCGTAGGTGCGGTCCAGGCCCCGGTCGACCGCCCACATGGACACGTCGGCCCCGGTCAGGGCCAGGTCACCGATCGCGGAGCGTGGTCCGTCGAGCCGCTCGGCCGCGGCCGACCAGGCGGCGGCGTCGGAGCGCATGGCGTCCAGTGCGACGGAGATGTCGGTCATGGCAGCAAACCCACCCGTCGCAGCAGTGTGTCCGGATCGCCCGCGAGGGCGGTGAGTTCGGTGATGGCCGGGCTGCGCGGACCGGCCGCGAGGTCGGCGGGGCTGCCGCGGTCGCGGAGCGCCCGCAGGACTTCCAGGATTTCGCGCTCCACCTCGGTGGGGCGGGCGACGCGCGCCCAGCCGGGGTCGATCGCCAGTTCCAGGACCTGCCCGCGTCGGGCCGCGCCGCGCACGTGCCCGCCCCGGCTCTCCACGGTCACCGGGCGGTCCGCGGCCTCCGCCAACCGCCTGGTGAACCGCTCCAGGTCGGCGGAGACGGCGGCCATGAGCCCCAGTACGTACTCCGGTGTGATCCGAGGCCCCGTCCCGGTGGGGGCGGGAGCCGTCGTCACCGGCCTCCGCGCCACCAGTTCGACCTGCTCGGCCAGGGCGCGCGCGGTCGCCGCGTTCGCCGCCGCGACGACGGCCGGACCGAGCGCCCGCGGGTCCACCGACGCCTGCCACCGCGCCGACAACGCCACCGACAGCACCGCCGCGGACTCGTCGACGGTCACGGTGACGGCGTTGTCGACGTCGCTCCCGGACAGCACCGCGGTGATGTCCGGTGCGAGCGCCGGGCGCCGGGCCGGCCGGTGGTCCTCCCCGTCGTCCTCCTCGAACCCGAACTTGAATGTGCCGCCCACGTGCCCCCCTGCGTTCGGTAGCCGGTCGGCTCCGGACTGTATCGACGCGGGGAGGGTGGGCGGCGGTGCTTCCAGCGGGTTCACCCGCTTGCGGGTAGGGCGGACCAGTGGTCCCGACGTGCGGTTCAGTCGTGCCGGAGCGAGCGCACGAAGGCGCGGAACGACTCGGTGCTGATCGTGAAGTCCCCGGCGTCGGGGCGCTTCGAGTCGCGGATGCCGACCGTGTGCTCTCCCAGGGCGACTTCGACGCAGTTGCTGTCGTTGCCGCTGTAGCTGCTCGTCCGCCATGCAGGCGTAGTCATGTGCGTCACCTCACTCGCCATCGAACTCACGCGCGATGGACTTCATCAGCCGGACCGAGTCCTCCTCGTCCAGCGCCACGGCCGCCAACTTCTCCACCGTGAGCCTATAGAGCGCGACCCTCGCCGGTTCGTCCAAAAAGAGGCCCGTGGTGCGGTCCTCGACGTGCACGACGGGCTTGTCGTTGGCGAAGTCGAGGATCACGAACTGGCCGAGCAGGCCGGCGTGGCCGACCACGTCCGCCGGGATGACGCGGATGGTGGTGTTCGCCCGTCCGGCCAGGTCGACCAGGTGCCTGAGCTGTCGGGTCATCACCCCGGGGCCACCGATCGGCAGGCGCAGCGCCGCCTCGGTGAGGATGAGGTTCAGCTCCGGGGGCCTGCGGCGGGCGAGGATCGCCTGGCGTGCCATGCGGCGGCCCACCCGCACCTCGATGCTCGACTCCTCCTCGTCCACCTGGATCGCGGAGATGATCGCGTAGGCGTACTCCGGTGTCTGGGCGAGACCGGGGATGAGCATCAGCTCGAAGTCGGTGATGACCGTCGCCCTGGTCTCGAAGTTCAGGTAGGTGCGGCTCTGCACGGTCGGGTTGCTCGCCTCGACCAGACCGGAGCCGTCGCCGCCGCGCGCCCGGTCGAGCAGGCGGTTGCGCTCCGGGCCGATCACGCCGATGACGGCGAGCATCGCGGAGACCTCTTCCGGGGTCGGCTGCCGCTTGCCGTTCTCCAGCCTGCTGATCGTGCTGGCCGAGACACCGAGCCCTTTGCCCACGTCTTGCAGGGTGAGCTGCGCTTTTGTGCGCAGGCGCTCCAACTCGAACCCGATTCCCCTGGTGGTGACGCCCGCTTTCGGCAATGACATGTTCCGCTCCTTGCGATGTTTGCAAGCATCGAAGCAGAAAGCGAGGACTGGGTTGGAAAAAGTCACCTCATCGGGTTGCATGTGATGGTTGCAGGCGTATCTATTTCACTGCAACCCTCCGTGTGTGAACAGTGTTGAGGACGACCGTGTGGTCCGGTTGCACATGAAGGAAGTGCTGGTGGGCGTGCTGCGCAAGCCCGACGGTGCGGCGCTGCAAATGGCGCGGGCGGAGACGTTCCGCTTGATCGGCGCGGTGCTGACGTGCCTGAACGCCCACCCGCTCGACGAGAAGGGGTGGTGCCCGGCGTGCGATTCGGCGGACTGCGGGCTGCGGCGGGACGTGCGGCTGGCGCTGCTGCCGTTCGACCGCGTCGTGGACCAGGCCGGCCGTCATCGACTGTCGTCCTGAGGCCGTCCCGATGACACCCGAGAAGCCCGTCGAGGACATGACGATGGCGGAACTCCTGACCAACCAGGTCGATCAGGAGTCCGTCGAAGCCGATCAGCCGGTCAGACCCAGCAACTCCGACACGGCGTGAACGAGCCGCTGGGGGTCGGCCGGGCTCAGGGTGGACCACTCCCTCCCGTCGCCGGACGGGCGGCGGGTGAACTGCCACCGCCCTTCCGGCGTGTCGTAGAACGACACCGCGTACGGGCCGCGCTTCCTCGGCCCCGGCCCGCCGTGCAGGGGCGGACGGACCGCCGCGCCGAACTGGCCCATCCGCTGCACGTTGCCGAGCACCGAGCCGATCTTCTGCGCGTCGGGCCGGGGCACGCCCGCGTCCCGCAGCGCGTTCTCCAGGCGGGTGGCGGATTCACCGGCGGCAGCCGCCGCCCGTTCCAGGTCCGCCGCGAGGAGGCTGATGGACCGTGACCGGGGAGTCGGGTGCGGAGGCAGCAGCGACACCAGCGACGCGGCGAGCGTGCTCTCGTCGATCCGGCTCAACACCAGTGCGTCCGCGGTCAGCACGGCCGACACCGCGTGCCCGCGCCGGGCCGCCGCGACCGCGCGGACCCGTGGGCCGGAGTCCAGTCGCAGCCGGGCGTCGACCTCGCGGTCCGGACGTGCCAACAGCTCCAGCGAACCGGCCAGGCGGGCATCCAGTCCGCCGCGCTCGGCCAGCCCGCGTGCCTCCAGCGAGCGCCACGCGTCGTCGAACAACGCGCGGCGCTCGTCCAGCGTCGCGCCGTGGGAGGGGATCGACAGGATCGTCGGGTACTCGCCCAGCTTCAGGTGGTCCCAGCACAGCTCGAACTCCAGCCGGGACAGGGTGAACCTCACGGGCCGTCGTCCCCGATCACCGGCGGCGCGACCCTGGGCATGGAGTCCTGGCCCCACACGTCGTCCAGTTCTTCCAGGTACGGCGCGGCCTTGTGCTCGATGTCGTCCTCGCCCTGACCGCCTTGTGGTGCGCCGGCCGTGCCGCCCACCATCGGGTTGCCCGCCGCGCCCTTCGCGCCTGCCGCAGCAGCGCTGCTCGTGCCGGCGCGGCTGGCGTGCTGGTCTCCGGCGATGCCGGAGGACGAGCCGGGGCCGAACGGCAGGCCGCCGTGACCGGGCCGGCCCGGAACGCCGGGCAGCCCGCCGCCGAACCTGGGCGCGCCACCCTGGGGGCTGCCGCCGAATCCCTTGGGAACTCCCGGGCCGGTGCCCTTGCCGGGCGGGTTGCTGTTGGGTGGGTTGCCGCCGGACGGGGTCCGCCGGTCGTAGAAGCCCGGGACCGGGTTCGGCCTGATCATGCCGGGCGGCGGCACCGCGACCGGTGGCTGCGGCGGTCCGGGCGTGTAGGGCGGGGGAGTGATCGGCGTGGGGCCCGGTCGGGGCACGACGTCCGGTGTCGTCCCGACTGCCGAGGTGTTGGTTTCGCCGCCGGTGGGCGCGACGGCCGGGGGAGCGCTCACCGGCTGCTGCGGCTGGGGCGAGGTGGTGCGGCCGGTGTCGGTGGAGGTGGTCGAACTCCACTGGCCGTCCGAGAACTGCTGGGAGTACCGGCTCTGCGCCTCGGACCGCTCGAACGTCGGCTCGGTGACCTGGGTCGTCACCTGGGGCGGCGGCGTGAACGTGCCCAGGAGGCTCACCGCCGAGGACGCGCCGTCGCGGTAGCCGTTCATGACCCGGACCGCTTCGCGCTTGGCCTCGTTCGCCTGCTGCTCCTGGACGTCCTGGTCGGTCTGACCCCCGACCAGGTGGGTGAAACCGGCCGGGATGCCGAAGAAGTCGTCGTTCGCCGTGGAGGTGACCTCGAGCGGTTCCGGCATCCGCGTCTTCGCACCGCTGTAGTGGGAGGTCTGGGCGGAGAAGGCGTTGTGCGTCTCGACGCCGGCGACGCGGGCGTCCTCGGCCCACTGCACCAGCGGAGCCGCGCTGCCGGTGAACCGCTCGCCCGCCGCGCCGACCCAGACCGCCCCCGCGTCCCGGATCGCCGACTCCAGCTCGCTCTTGGCGTTGCCCATCACCGCGCGGAAGCTGTTCCAGGCGTCGTCCACGGCCTGGGCCGCCGAGTGGCCCGGCCCGCCGTGGATCTTCTCGTAGAGCTGCTCGTGCGACTGCGCGTCGAAGTTGTGGTTACCGATCCCACCCATCGATGCTCCCCCTCACTTCAACAAGTTCTGCATGGCTGCTTCCGCGAGCTTTCGTGCCCCGTCACACGGCTCGGGAAAGCGGTCCTTGAAACTCGGACTGACCGAGTACGTGGTCGACAGGTACTGGCCCTCGGCCGTGTCCACGAAGAGGTCGCATTGGTTGAGGTCATCCGGCAAGATGACCGTGATGGCTGGAAACCCTTCGACCGGGTCGGCTTCGGTGGATTGCCCCTGGCGTTTTCCGTCAGTCCACTCCTCTATGCCTTCGGTGGTGACGGGAATCAGTTGGATGGACTGGCCGGTGGCGGTCCATGAGCAGTACGGCGACTTGTAGGTGGAATCCGTGCCCGTCCGGCCGGGACCTTCGAACTGCATCGTCGCAAGTTGCTCGGCGGTGACCATCTGACATGGGTCTTCGCCGTCGAGCAGAACTTCCTTCGGCCGAGCGCTCGATGGTGCGGTCGAGGCCGGTACGCTCGTCGCGGTGGTGGTAGCCGGCTTCGGAGTGCCGTCCTGGGCCGCGCAGGCTGTAGTCAGGGCGAGTGCCGCAGCAATTGCGAGCAGAGATCGACGCATCGCGTTCAGCTTCCCCTGTTCTGCTGCTGCATGCGGTTCTCGTTCGTGTCCTCGGCCAAGTCGTACGTCCTGGCGGCCTGGTCGAGTTGATCGATGTTCAGGTTCAGTTCGTCCAGGAAGCGCTCGGTTACGTCGATGGCGAGTCCCGCGTTCTCCGCGAACATCGAAGCGGCGTCGGTGGACACCTCGTCATCGGCCAGCGGTGAGGCGCGCAGAGATCGTCTATTGGTATCGAGGAAGTCCTGGATCGTGTCGCGGACGGCTTCGTAGCGGGCTTTGAGGGCCAGGATCTGGTCTGGCTCGACTTGCATGGTGACCGGTCGGGCGGGTACTGGAGTGCCGGCTTCGCTGCCACTCGCCATGAACGGCATGAGACCTCCCCTTCTCCTGCCTTGATCACTAACTGCACGTGAGTCGTCGCTGTGCGTGTTCGAGTCCGGGCATGACAAAGTCACCGGGGTGAAACCGGTCGACTCAACCTACGAGCGAGTGAAGTATCCCGGCTGCGGGCCACGGAGACCGGGCAATAATGCGCTCTTCGAGCGTGTTCACTCGGACGATGTAGTCGTTGATGCGAGGAACCGTCGTTTCATCACCCATTGGGCACAACAGCACCAGTGCGTCCGGTCCAATCGGTCCACCGTCCACCGCGCCGTAACGGACGCGGTGGACGAGGCGGTCCGGCAGAGCCTGCCCGGCCGGGTACCTGCCGAGTGGTGTCAGGCCGTCCAGCGCCAACACGGGCTGCCGCGTCCACTCCCGCTCCAGCGCGCCACACGCCTGCTCCACCACCCGGTGCGGGTTCAGGTGGTCCCTGCTTCCGGAATCGGCGGCGTCGGCGGTGAAGACGCAGGAAGAGTCGCCGTGTTCGGCAGGGTGTGGTCATCGGACCAAGGAGGATCGACTGCCGCAGGCCGTTGTCCCCGCGGTTACGGCTTCACGAGCACCTTCGCCCACGCGGCCAGGTAGTCGTTCAGCTCGTCGCGGTCGAACGCGGCGGGGTCGAAGTCGGCGGGGTCGTCGAGTTCCAGCCACTCCAGCAGTTCGGCGTGCTCGGGGTGGAACGGGTCGGCGAGCACCTCGCACAGGTGGTCGTAACCCGGGATGCCGCCGCAGTCCTCCGGTGGGGCCGCGCGCCGACCGGTGAGGCAGCGGGGGTACGCCGCGCCGGGTTCGGCCTGCGCCACGTCCTCCACGAGGATGTCGTGGTCCCAGTCGTCGCCGAAGTCGTACAGGTAGGTCAGGCGGGTCTTCGGGGTCGGTGCGACGTCGGCGAGCGTCACGGCCGTGGCGTCCCCGTGGCCCAGTTCCGGGTCGTGCACGCCGTAGTCGCCGGCGGGGGTGTGGAACACCCAGAGGTGGCAGTCCTCCCACTCGAACGCGTCCTGCACGGCGCGGTGCAGGTGGACCAGCGGGATGGTCGACGGGACCTCCAAGCGCCGCCAGATCGGCGGCTTCGAGCCGCTCAGCGTGATCTTGAGGCGGTGGACGGAGGTGTCGGCGGGCGTGCGGGGCGCCTCGGGGAGCAGTTCGACCCGCTGCCGCAGCAGGGTCACGTGCGCGCGGACGTCCTCGACCTGGTCCGGCTCGACCGGGCAGGGCTCGCGGTCCAGGGCGTCCGCCACGATCGCGCGCGCCTGTTCGGGCGGGTAGACCCGGAACACCATGCCGTGCTGCTCGGCGGCCTGCTCGTACCCCGCCCTGATCTCCTTCGGGCGGTCGGTGACGAAGCAGTCCTTCACCCCGCCGCCGAGGTCGTGGTCGATCAGCACCACCAGCACGTGGACCTTGCGGCCGTAGGAGAAGGTGAGCGCGACGCCCTGCTGCGCGCCGTGCGGGTCGGTGTAGCCGAAGCACTCGCCGACCGCCGGTTTCCCGACCGCCTTCACCCACCTCGGATCGCGCAGCCCGCCGGCGACGAGCCGGTCGGCGGCGGCCCGCGCGAGGTCCCGGACCGGGGCGGGGGCGAGCACGGCGAGGACGCGCGCCATCGCCAGCGCTTCGGGGCTGCCGGTCGCCTCGCCGTCGCTCACCACGGCGGTCAGCGCCCGGTGCAGGTCTTCGGGCGCGACGCTGTCGATCACCACGCCGAGGAAGTCGGAACCCGACAGCTCGGCGTCCAGCGGGCCGCAGCCCTGTTCGAGCAGCGGGGTGAAGCCGTCCAGCAGCGCGCTCACCGGCGGTCCGGTGACGCCCGCCGCGGCCAGTCGCTCCAGGGCGTCGTCGATGTCGGTCGAGTCGTCGACCAGTTCGAGCACGTGTTCCGGCGCGCCGTCGGCCGCGAGGGAGGCACGGAGATCAGCGAGGGTGGGGTCCGACACCCGGCTCATCGTGCCATGGCCGGTGCGGCGGTCCGCTACACGGGGAACAGGCGCCTGCCGGTGACGACCGCCGCCGAGGTGGGAAGGATCGGGAGGCCGTACAGGGGGAGCAGGAGCCACGCCGCGCCGGCGTCACCGGTGGCCCTGGTGAGGGCGTAGCCCTGGGCAGCGCAGGCGAGGAGCGAGCCGAGCAGGGCGAACGCCCACGCCAGGCCGATGCCGCTGCGGAGTTGGCGTGTTCGGCGCAGGACCAGGCGTGTGCCGTCCAGGGCGCGTCTGCCCAGCAGCATGACGGTGCCGGCCGCCAGGACCATGACGACGGCGACGCTGTTCGACACCCGGGCGAAGGCGGCCAGGGGCGGGTAGCCGCCCACGAGGAGCGGGGTCAGGAACGTGGCGGCGATGCCCAGGACCAGGCCCGCGGCTAACAGGAGCCTGCCCCGGGCCGCGGACCTGCTGGTGATCGTCTCGGCCTGCTCGGTCGTGATGGGCAGGTGCCTGGTCGGCTCGGCGGAGCGGGTGGTCACTGGTGGTGGGCCTTCCTCGTGGGTGCGGGTGGTCGATTCTGGACGAAGACGACCTCCGCGTGGTCGTCTTCGTCCGGAATCGACGGCTCACGGTTCCCAGACCTGGACCGCCCTCACGACGAACGGGGCGTCGGGCACGTAGGTGCCCCGGCCCGGGTAGGTGGTGAAGTCGGCCTCCGTCGAGCACGTCGCGCTCTGGAACACCGACGTGTCGCGGTTGAGGAGGTTGGCGAACGAGCGGGCCGTGAAGCCGTCCGGCAGGGGTATGCACTCGCGCGGGTTCGCGGTCTCCAGGTCCAGGCGGTGCGACTTGTCGGCGTAGTCCTTGGCCGACCAGACGCAGAACTCGCCCCGGTCGCAGGCCGGTGTGGAGGGGGTCGCGGCGGCGGTGCCGGTGGTGAGGAGGGTGAGGGCGGCGGCGAGCGCGGTGATCTTCATGTGACCCAGGTTGCAGCGGGACGGGGCCGTTGTCCCGGGCCTTCACCTGTTGGTGTGGTTCAGGCGGCGTTGCTGGCCTGCCAGGTAGGGACGTGCGCGGCGTTGGCCGCCCCGGGCTGCGATGGCTCCGGCCAGGGAGTCGAGGACGCGGGCCACGCGGTCGGCGTCGGGGCGCCACCCCCGGCGTTCGCACTCGGCGAGCCAGTCGGCGGGGGAGAGGTGGCCGCGTTCGCGGTTGCAGCGCCGGCAGGCGGCCACCTCGTTCTCCAGCCACGACGGACCGCCCTTGACCTTGGGCACCAGGTGGTCGGTGGTGGGGGTGACGTGGCCGGTGAACGGGCGGCGGCACCAGGTGCAGTCGGGGCCGTCCCGGGCGATGGCCAGGGTGAGGCGGGCGGCCCGGTCGAGTGCGGGGTCAGGCATCGCGCCCCAGGCGGGCGGCCAGGCGGACCGCGTCGTGCGGGGCCGCCGCGTCGGTGTCGTTGTCGAAGTACGCGTACACGTCGCGGGTCGCCGCCCACTCGCGCACGCGGTCCGCCCAGTGGTCCAGTTCGGCGTCGGTGTAGCTGCCCACGTAGAGGGCCTGGTTGCCGTGCAGGCGCAGGTAGGCGAAGTCGGCGGTGACGTCGTCGAGGTACGGGAACCGGCCGGCGCTGTGGGAGACGACCAGGGCGATGCCGTGCGCCCGCAGGAGGTCGTGGAACTCGCCGGTCAGGAACGTCTCGTGGCGGACCTCCAGGGCGTGCCTCAGGGGCAGGTCGACCTCGGTGGTCACGAGGGCGCGCTCGTCGGGCAGGCGCTCGTCGTGGTTCTCCGCGAGCTTGGCGGCTTCCCCGGTGGTGCGGGGGAGCAGGTCGAAGAACGTGGCCAGCCGGTCGGGGTCGTAGGCCGTCCGCGGCGGCAGCTGCCACAGGAACGGACCCAGCTTGTGCTCCAGCGCCAGCACGCCGCTGGCGAAGAAGTTCGCCAGCGGCACCTCCACGTCGCGCAGCTGCTTGAGGTGCGTGATGAACCGGCCGCCCTTGACCGCGAACACGAAGTCGTCGGGTGTCTGCGCGACCCACGCCCGGTAGCTGGAGGGCCGTTGCAGCGAGTAGAACGAGCCGTTCAGCTCGACGGAGGTCATCAGGCGCGAGATGTGCTCCAGCTCCCGGCGCTGCACCAGCCCCTCGGGGTAGAACGCGCCGCGCCGCCACGTCGGGTACACCCAGCCCGACGTGCCGATCCGCACTTGTCCAGCCATGTGGCGCGGGTACCCGATGATGTCCGGTGTGAAGCTCCCGGACCGCGTCCTGGCCCTGCTCGCCGACCACCCCGGCGGTCTGTCGTATGCCGAGGTCGCTGGTGCGCTGCACGTGGTCCACCAGCAGGTCGACCAGTGCTGTCGGGCGTTGGCGGCGAACGGCCGGATCGTCCGGGACGACGCGGCCAAGCCCATCCGCAATCGCTTGCCCGACGACCGCCGCGTGCTCGACGCCCCCGCACCGTCCACCCCGGCCGTGACGCCGACGCCGGCTGGGACCGACCGCGACGAGGCGTCGACCCAGTCACGCGTCGCCGCCTGGTTGGCGGCGGAGGGGTGGAACCCGCGGCGAATCGCCGACACCGCGTCCCGCGAGCACGGCACCGACGTCGTGGCCGAGCGTGGTGGGATGTTGCTGCACGTCGAGGTCAAGGGCTACCCGTCCACCTCGTACGCCGACCTGCGGCGGGCGCACGAGACCAAGCCCACCCACCCGGCGACCCAGGCCCGGCAGTGGTTCGCCGGGGCCGTGGTGAAGGTGCTCCAACTGCGGAGGGAACACGGCGAGGACCGGGTCGCCGTGGCGTTGCCCGACGTGCGGACCTACCGCGCCCTGCTGCGGAGCATCGACACGACGCTGGTGGCGATGCGGTTGTCCGTGTTCCTCGTCGACGACGGCGGCTCCGTGAACGGCGGCTCCGTGGAGGCGTGGTGGAATCCCGCTTGACCTCCAGCGCACCTGAGGGGGCACGGTGATCACATGGACGAACGCACGCTGGACGCCTACCTCGACCGCATCGGCGCGACCCGCACCTCCACCCTGGTCGAACTGCACGAACGCCACCTCGCGACCGTGCCCTTCGAGAACCTGTCCATCCACCTCGGGGAGGAGATCAACCTCGACGAGGACGCGTTGGTGGACAAGGTCGTGAACCGGCGGCGCGGCGGGTTCTGCTACGAGCTCAACGGGGCGTTCGCCGCGCTGCTCCGCGCGCTCGGGCACGACGTGGCGCTGCTGTCGGCGAAGGTGTTCGGCGACGGCGCGTACGGGCCGCCGTTCGACCACCTGGCGCTGCGCGTCGGGGACCTGCTGGTCGACGTGGGGTTCGGCCGGTTCGCGCTGCGACCGCTGGACATCACGAGCCGGGAGGACCAGCACGACCCGAGCGGCGTGTTCCGGCTCGTCGACACCCCCGAGGGCGACGTGGACGTGCTGTTCGACGGGGTGCCGCAGTACCGGTTCGAGCAGCGGCCCCGGGAGCTGGCGGAGTTCCGGGCCACGTGCTGGTACCAGCAGACGTGGCCGGGGTCGCCGTTCCGGCGCGGCGCGACCTGCTCGCTGCCCACCGCCGAGGGGCGGGTGACCGTCGCCGGCTCGAAGCTGATCACCACGAGGGGCGACGAGAAGCTCGTGGAGGACCTGGACGACGACGCGCTGCTCGCCGCCTACGCCGAGCACTTCGGCATCGTGCTGGACCGGGTGCCTCAGCTCAGCCGCTGAGCCAGCGCGAGGGCGTCGTGCGGCGCGGCGTTGTCCATGGTGTTGTCGAAGTAGACGTAGACGTCGCGGGACTTCGCCCACTCGCGGACGCGGGACGCCCACTTGTCCAGCGCCTCGTCCGAGTAGGCGCTCTTGTACAGCTCGCGGTCGCCGTGCAGGCGCACGTAGGCGAAGTCGGCGGTCGGCTCGACCGGTTCGGGGAAGCGGCCCGCCGACTCCGCCGCGCACAGCGCCACCCCGTGCTCGGTCAGCATCTCGACCAGCTCGGGGTTGTCCCACGTGGGGTGGCGGATCTCCAGGGCGTGGCGGACCGGCGGGAGTTGGTCGAGGAACGCCGCGAGCCGCTCGGGCAGCCACGGCAGCGTCGGCGGCAGCTGCCACAGGACGGGGCCGAGCTTGGGGCCCAGGTCGAGCACGCCGGAGTCGTAGAACTCGCGCAGGTCGTCGCCGACGTCGCGCAGCCGCTTGTGGTGCGTGACCTCGCGGTGGCCCTTCACGGCGAACACGAAGTCGTCGGGCGTGCGCGCGGACCACGACGTGTAGTCGGTCGGCTTGCGCAGGCCGTAGAACGAGCCGTTGACCTCGACGGTGTCGAACCGCCGGGACAGGAACTGGAGCTCCAGGCGCTGCTGGAGGCCGCGCGGGTAGAAGTCCCCGCGCCACTGCGGGTAGTGCCAGCCCGAGGTGCCTATCCGGATCTTGCCCACGGTGACCGAGTTGCCCTGAACCACACGGGTGAAACTCATCGCTAGAAGCCCGCACCGTCCAGGGCACCCGTGACGACGCGGTCCACGCGCGCCTGCTGCGGGTCGCGGGCGAGGGCCTCGGTGCAGGGGCAGTGCGCCAGGTCGCTGCCGCACAGGTAGACGCCGAGCACGCGGAGGCTGCGCGCGGTCTGGCGCAGCCGGGCGGCACCGCGCAGCCTCACCTGCCCGTACACGGCCTTGGCCAGCTGGTAGGGGGCGCCGGGGCCGAGGTCGACGCACGCCTGGCTGTCGAGCTGCTCGGCGACGTGCGCGATGGGCCGGCACCCGCACGCGCGCACCGACCGCACGAGACGCTGGTCCAGCTTGGCGACGAGGCGGTGCGCCACCTCGTCGCGCCAGCCGCGGTCGGACCGCAGGAACGCGACCAGTTCCTCCACCCGCACGGGGTCGGGGTGCGGGCGGCGGGCGCGGGCTCTTCGGCGTTGAGGGCTCATGCCACCAAGATCGGGTCTTGGCAACGGGTTGTGAGGGCCGCTCACCCGGCTGCGCGCCGGCGGTAACCGGCAGCACCAACGGGCGACCACACGGTGTCAGAGGCGGACGACCGCCGCGCGGCACGCCACCCGGACGTCGACCACCGGCCGGTGCGGGAACGAGCGCACCCCGTCACCCTTGCGGATGACGGGGTGCGCTGTGGACGGAGGTCAGGCCGGCACGGAGGCGACGCCGGGGGCGAGGAACCGCTTGCCCGTCACCTTCTCCGAGATGCCCGAGCGGTCCAGGTACGGGGTGATGCCGCCCAGCCAGAACGGCCAGCCCGCGCCGAGGATCATGCACAGGTCGATGTCCTGCGCCTCGGCCACCACGCCCTCGTCGAGCATGATGCGGATCTCCTCGGCCAGGGCCTCCAGGGCCCGGTTGAAGACCTCGTCACCGGTGAGCGGCTTGTCGCCGAACTCCCACAGCTCCTGGACCTCGGGGTCCACGGTCTGCTTGCCGGTGGCGTCCCACTGCCAGACGGCGGTCTTGCCGGCCTCGACGAAGCGCTTCATGTTCTCCGAGACGCCGAAGCGGTCCGGGAACGCGCCGTGCATCGTGCCGGCCACGTGCAGCGCCACGGCGGGGCCGACGAGCTGGAGCAGCACCAGCGGCGACATGGGCAGGCCCAGCGGCTCGGTGGCCTTGTCCGCCACCTCGAACGGGGTGCCCTCGTCGATCGACTTCACGACCTCGCCCATGAAGCGGGTCAGCAGCCGGTTCACCACGAACGCCGGGGCGTCCTTGACCAGCACCGACGACTTCTTCAGCTGCTTGCCCACGGCGAACGCGGTGGCGAGCGTCGCGTCGTCGGTCCGCCCGGCGCGCACGATCTCCAGCAGCGGCATGACCGCGACCGGGTTGAAGAAGTGGAAGCCCACGACCCGCTCGGGGTGCTTCAGGCCCGCCGCCATGTCGGTGATCGACAGCGACGACGTGTTGGTCGCCAGCACCGCCTCGGCGGAGACGTGCTCCTCGACCTCGGCGAACACCTTCTGCTTGACGGCCAGGTCCTCGAACACGGCCTCGATGACGAAGTCCGCGTCGGCGAACGCCGCCTTGTCGAGCGAGCCGGTGACCAGGGCCTTGAGCCGGTTCGCCTTGTCCGGCGACACCCGCTTCTTGCCCAGCAGCTTGTCGATCTCGGCGTGCACGTAGCCGACGCCCTTGTCCACGCGCGCCTGGTCGACGTCCGTCAGCACGACGGGCACCTCCAGCCGGCGGGCGAACAGCAGCGCCATCTGCGAGGCCATCAGGCCCGCGCCGACGATGCCGACCTTGGTGACCTTGCGCGCCAGGGACTTGTCCGGCGCGCCCGCCGGCCGCTTGGCCCGCTTCTGCACCAGGTCGAAGGAGTACAGGCCCGCGCGCAGCTCGTCGCTCATCACGACGTCGGCCAGCGCCTCGGTCTCGGCCGCGTAGCCGCGGTCGAGGTCGTTCTCCCGGGCCAGCTCCAGCAGCTCCAGCGCCTTGAGCGCGCCGGGCGCCGCGCCCTTGGTCTTCCCCTCGACGATCGCGCGGGCGCGGGCCACGGCCGCGTCCCACGCCTCACCGCGGTCGATCTCCCCGCGGGCCGGCGTCACGTCGCCGCGCACCACGGAGGACAGCCACAGCAGCGACTGCTCCAGGTAGTCCGCCGAGTCGAACAGCACGTCGACGATGCCCAGGTCCAGCGCCTGCTTCGGCTTGAGCATGCGGTTCTGGTTCAGCGCGTTCTCGAAGATCACGGTGACCGCGTCGTTCGCGCCGATCAGGTTCGGCAGCAGCTGCGTGCCACCCCAGCCCGGGAACAGGCCCAGGAACACCTCGGGCAGCGCGATGGCCGCCGCGTTGGACGCCAGCGTCCGGTAGTGGCACGACAGCGCCAGCTCCAGGCCGCCGCCCATGACCGCGCCGTTGACGAACGCGAAGGTCGGGATGGTCGACTCGGTGAACTTGCGGAACACGTCGTGCCCGAGCCGACCGATGGTCACGGCCTGCTCGCGCCGCGACGCGCCCTCCACCGCGGTCAGGTCGGCGCCCACGGCGAACACGAACGGCTTGCCGGTGACCGCGATGGCCGCCGGCTTCGCGGCCGCGGCCTCGTCGAACGCCGCGCTCAGGCTGACCAGGGACTGCGGGCCGAACGTGGACGGCCGCGTGTGGTCGTGGCCGTTGTCGATGGTGATGAGGGCGACCTGCCCGGCCACGCCGGGCACGGACACCAGCCGGGTCTTCGCGACGGTCACGACCTCGTCCGGGAACAGGGCCTTGGCCTCGTCGGCGGTCAACGTGGTCACTTGGCCTCTCCGTTCCAGTGGGGGTTCTCCCAGATCACGGTGCCGCCCATGCCGATGCCGATGCACATGGTGGTGATGCCGTAGCGCACGTCGGGGCGCTCGGCGAACTGCCGCGACAGCTGCGTCATCAGCCGCACGCCCGAGGAGGCGAGCGGGTGGCCGGTGGCGATCGCGCCACCCCACTGGTTGACGCGCGGGTCGTCGTCGGCGATGCCGAAGTGGTCGAGGAAGGCGAGCACCTGCACGGCGAACGCCTCGTTGATCTCGAACAGGCCGATGTCCTCGATGGTCAGGCCGGCGCGCTTGAGCGCCTTCTCCGTCGCCGGGACCGGGCCGATGCCCATGACGTCGGGCTCGACGCCCAGGAACGAGTAGCCCACCAGGCGCATGCCGATCGGCAGGCCCAGTTCGCGGGCGGTCTCCTCCTCGGCCAGGATGCAGCCGGTCGCACCGTCGTTCAGGCCGGCCGCGTTGCCCGCGGTGACCCGGCCGTGCGGGCGGAACGGCGTCTTGAGCTTCGCCAGGTCCTCGACGGTGGTGCCGGGGCGCGGCGGCTCGTCGGCCGTGGCCAGGCCCCAGCCGTGCTCGGCGGAACGGGTCGCGACCGGCACGAACTCGGGGCCGATCTTGCCGTTCTTCACCGCGTCGGCGTACTTGGCCTGCGAGGCGGCCGCGTAGGCGTCCGTCCGCTCCTTGGTGATGTGCGGGAACCGGTCGTGCAGGTTCTCCGCCGTCGAGCCCATGACCAGCGCCGACGGGTCGACGATCCGGTCGGACAGGAACCGCGGGTTCGGGTCGACGCCCTCGCCCATCGGGTGCCGGCCCATGTGCTCGACGCCGCCCGCGATGACCACGTCGTACGCGCCGAACGCGATGCCGCTGGCCGACGTCGTCACGGCCGTCATGGCGCCCGCGCACATGCGGTCCACGGCGTAGCCGGGCACGGACTTCGGCAGGCCCGCGAGCAGCGCCGCGGTGCGGCCGATGGTCAGGCCCTGGTCGCCGATCTGCGTGGTGGCCGCGATGGCCACCTCGTCGACCCGCTCCGGGGGCAGCTCGGGGTGGCGGCGCAGCAGCTCGCGGATGACCTTGACCACCAGGTCGTCGGCACGCGTCTCCGCGAAGATTCCCTTGGGGCCGGCCTTGCCGAACGGCGTGCGCACGCCATCCACGAAGACCACGTTGCGAACGCGTGCCGGCGCTACTGGTGCGGCCACGGCGTCTCCTCTCCTACCGATCGGTAACACAACTCTAGCCCCTGTTACTGACCGGTAACCACAGTGGTGGCCCTGTCAGGTCCGTCACAGGCGTACCTGACCGCCAGGAAGATCGCGAACCCGAACGGCGAGAAGATGATCGTGAACACCAGCAGGGGGCCCATGAGCAGCGGGTGCAGGTTCAGCCGGCGGCTCTCCCGGAACATCCACACCCCGATCAGCAGGTCCCACGCGAGCACCTGCGCCCAGATCGCCGCCGCTCCCCACGAGGAGCCGGCGAACTCGCGGAGCGTGCCCAGGTCCGGGTCGCTCATCGTCGCCCACAACTCGGGCAGGTGCCCGGCGACCAGGGCGGTGTAGACCGCGAGCGCCGGCACGGTGATCAGCGGCGATGACACGATCCGGTGAGTCCATGACCACTTCGGGGCGAACACCATCAGCGCCCAGAACGGCGCCACCAGCCAGAACGTGATCTCGAACAGGAACCCGGTCATGCCGGCACCGCCTCCCGCTCGGGCGTGCTCGGCGCGGGCGGGGTCGGTCGGCGGCGCAGCGCCCACGTCGTCGAGGCGCCCGTCCACGCCAGCACGGCCGCCGCGCCCGCCCACGTCGCCGCGTCCGGCCGCAGCAGCGGCTGGCCGCGCAGCGCCTGCCAGGTGACCAGGGCCATCAACCCCGCGTAGCCGATCGCGGCGCCCCAGACCAGCGCCGTGTTCGCGCGCCGGCGGAGCAGCAGCACCACCAGCGGCAGCACCTGGAGGGCGTGGATGCCCACGAAGTGCGGGACGCGCAGGTCCCCGCCCGTCGTGCTCCAGCCCGTGGCCGCCAGGTAGGGACCGCCGTCCGGCACGCCGACGCTGTGCGCGCCCACGACTCCGGCCGCCGGGTCCTGGCCGGGGGCGGGCTGCGTCATGAGGAAGCCGACCGCGAGGCCGACCAGCGCGAGACCCAGGCCGAGGCGGATCGCCAGGCCCGCGGCGCGGTCCTCGAAGCGCGTGAACACCAGGGCGACCGCGATGATGGCGTGCATCGCCCAGAGCGTCACGATCGTCGTGGCCATGACCGAGTACAGGGTGGCGTCCAGTGCCGTGGCCACGTTGAAGTGGCTGCGCCTGCCGCGCAGCACCTGCGTGATGATGATCGTCATCTCGACGCTGCCGGCGACGGCGATCGTGGTGCCCGCCCACCACGCGAGCCGCCGGAAGCGGGTGACGAAGGTGAGCATCCAGGCCAGCGTCACGCCGTAGACGACCAGGGAGACGCTGAACTTGAACGGCTTGAACCAGATGGGGGACCCCGCCAGAATGCGGTCGTCCACGAGCAGGCCGCCCGCGCAGAGCAGCGTCAAGGCGGTCATGAGCAGGGAGAACAGCATCAGGGGTGGGTGCCGGCGCAGCAGGCGGGTCACGGTCGACTCCTCGTATGGATAGTGGCACTTTCTACTATCGGATAGCTACAGTATCCATACCTGGGGCCATCTCGGGAAGGGGTTTCGGAGCGTGCGCGTAGCCGAGTTGAGCAACCGCAGCGGTGTGCCGGTGCCGACGATCAAGTACTACCTGCGGGAGGGGCTGCTCCCGGCGGGTGAGCGGACCAGTCCGAACCAGGCCCGCTACTCGGAGGAGCACCTGCACCGGCTGCGGCTCGTGCGCGCGCTCGTGGAGGTGGGCGGGCTGTCGATCTCGGCCGCGCGCGACGTGCTCGGGGCGCTCGACGACCCGGACAAGTCGCTCTACAAGGCCATGGGCACGGTCGAGAAGGCCGTCGTGGCGCTGGACGGCGAACCGTCGTCGGACGAGGTGGCCCACGAGTGGGTGCGCGAGTTCGTGACGCGGCACGGGTGGGAGCTGGAGGAGGACTCGGGCGTCTACGCGACGCTGGTCAACGTGCTCACCACGGCCCGGCAGGTCGGTCAGGACACGTTCGTCGACGTGCTGGACGACTACGCGCGGGCGTGCGTCGACATCTCCGAGCGAGACCTGGACTGGGTCATGACGGCGCCGTCGCAGGACGCGGCCCTGGAGATGGTCGCCGTGGGCACGGTGCTGGGCGACGCGGCCCTGGCGGCCGTGCGCAGGCTGGCCCGCCGCCACGCGGCCCAACGCCGCACCGCCCCCCCACCGCCCTGTCCCTGAACGTGGGACTCGAGGGCCGCGAACGCACGACACGCCCGGCACGAACGCACGACACGCGCGAGTCGTAAGTCCGACCCGCGCGTGTCGTGCGTTCGGGACCCGCGTGTCGTGCGTTCGTGAACCCGGTGCGGTCAGGCGGGCGGTGGGGTGGCCAGTGCTTCGGCCAGGGCCGTCGCGGTCAGGTCCACCTGCCAGGAGCGCGCGCCGCCCTCCCGGAGGGTGGCGGCCACGCCGGCGGGGGAGAGGTCGGCCGGCGGCCGCCAGCAGGTGCGGCGCACCAGGTCCGGCAGCAGCAGGTTCTCCACCGGCAGGGTGTTGGCCTCGGCGATGGCGTTGAGCGCGGTGCGCGCGGCGGCGAGCCGGGCGGCGGCGGCCGGGTCCTTGTCGGACCAGCGGTTGGCCGGCGGCGGGCCGTCGTGCTGCTGCGAGGGCTCGGGCAGTTCGGCGCGCGGCAGGGCGGCGGCCTTCTGGAGGGCGCCGAGCCAGACCGACACCAGGCGCCGCTGCGCCCGACCCCGGAACACGGGGAGCGCGAGCAGTGCGGCCTCGTCGGCCGGACCGCGCACGGACGCCTCGACCAGGGCGCTGTCCGGCAGCACCCGACCCGGTGCGATGTCGCGCTCCCGCGCCAGCGCGTCACGCGCCTCCCACAGAGCCCGCACGGCGGCGAGCTGCCGCGGGCTGCGGATGCGGTGGATGCCCGACGTGCGGCGCCACGGCTCCGCGCGCGGACGCGGCAGGGGTGCCGTGCGGGCTGCCTCGAACTCCTCGAGGGCCCACTCCAGCTTCCCCTGCCGCTTCAATTCCTGTTCGAGCACGTCACGCAGCTCGACCAGCAGTTCCACGTCGAGAGCGGCGTAGTTGAGCCAGTCGGCGGGAAGGGGCCGGCGCGACCAGTCGGCCGCACCGTGCCCCTTCTCCAGCCTGTAGCCCAACAACCGCTCGACGAGCGTGCCCAGCGCCACCCGCTCGAAACCGGCCAGCCTGCCCGCCAGCTCGGTGTCGAACAACGTGCTCGGGCGCAGCCCGAGTTCGGCGAGGCACGGCAGGTCTTGCGACGCCGCGTGCAACACCCACTCGGTCCCGTCCAGCGCCTCGACCAGCGGATCGAGCCGACCGCCCAGGGCGATCGGGTCGACCAGCACGGTCCCGGCGCCTGCCCGGCGCAGTTGCACCAGGTAGGCACGTTGCGAGTAGCGGTAGCCCGAGGCGCGCTCGGTGTCCACCGCGACCGGACCCGTCGCCCCGGCGAGCGCATCAGCGGCACGCCGGAGCGACGGAGCGTCGGCGACGACGGGTGGAACCCCGTCAGCAGGTTCCACCAGCGGCACCGGATCAGCTCCGGTTGGTTCGGTTGGCTCGTCGGAGGGTACGTCCACGGCGGATGACCCTACGACGAACGCACCACTCGCGGGTGTGTTCGGCCGGTTCAGTGTGGCGACCCGCCTCAGCGGATCACGCCGGCACGCATGGCCAGCGCGACCATCTGAGCCCGATCCCCGGTGCCCAGCTTGCGCCCGATCCGCGAGAGGTGGGACTTCACCGTCAACGCGGAAAGGCTGAGCGCTTCGCCGATCTCCTTGTTGCTCTGGCCATCGGCGACCAGCTGGAGGACCTCGACCTCACGCGCGGACAGTTCCCGCGGCGTGTTGTCGGTGCCCGGCACCCTCGTGCCCGCGGCGAGCACGGGCGCGACGCTCGGATCTGCGTAGACGCCGCCGTCGAGGACCCTGCGCACCCCGTCGGTGACCACCATCGGAGAGGCGGACTTCAGGAGGTACGCCTGGGCGCCCGCCTGGAAGGCCGACCTGACCGCGTAGGGGTCGTCGGAGGACGCGAGGACCACGATGCGGGGCCAGCCCTGGGCACGGAGTTCCGTGACCAGGTCGATGCCGGTGCCATCCGGCAGGCCCAGATCGAGGATCGCGAGATCGCACGGTCCGGTTGCGAGAGCCCGCGCCCGAGCTTCCGCGACCGAAGCCGCCTCATGCACTGTCCCGGCTCCCATCTGGGTGAGCCGAGCCGATATCGCCTCCCTCAGCAGTGGGTGGTCGTCGACCACCAGCACTGAAAAAAGCTCCTCCCGCGGGTGCGGGACCATGTTCGCCGGCAACGAGCCGGCTGGCGTGGTACGAACGGCCTGACCTAAGCCGACGGCAGCCACGTCACTACCTCCCTGGAGTCGGTCGTGCCCCCCGACCGGCACCGGGACTTTCGTCCAATCAGCCGCGCCACTGATCGACCGAAAGTGGTGTCGTCTGGGGCAGCGTAGCCGCCCAAGCGGGTCTACGGGACGATCAATCGGGTATCTATCGCGAACGAGTTGTCACTGTTGGCCCCCGTTGTCACACGATCGGTGGACAACTGCGAAGGTCGTGTAACGCGAACCGTTCTCATGACGACATCTAGGAGTTGCCCGTGTCGAGGACCACGAGTCGGGGTAGGGCCGAGGAACTGCTGGCCCGCGTGCCACTGGTCGACGGGCACAACGACCTGCCGTGGGCCCTGCGCGACCTGGTCGACGGAGGGCAATTCGGTGAAAAGTCAACGGCGGGTCATCCCGCCGCGAGCGCATCCGTCGTCGACCTGACGACGCGCCAGCCCGCGCTCCAGACCGACCTGGTGCGCGCCCGCGAGGGCCGACTGGGCATGCAGTTCTGGTCCGTGTGGATCCCCTGCAAGCTGGCGGGCGACGCAGCGGTGACCGCCGTCCTGGAACAGGTGGAGCTGGTCCACGACCTCGCCGCCCGCTACCCGGAACACCTGAGGATCGCCAGGACGGCCGATGAGGCCGAACGGGCGTTCGAGGACGGGCGGATAGCCTCGCTGATCGGCGCGGAGGGCGGGCACTCCATCAACGGGTCGCTGGGCGTCCTGCGGGCCCTGCGGCGGCTCGGCGTGCGCTACATGACCCTCACGCACAACGAGAACACCCCGTGGGCCGACTCGGCCACCGACGAGGCCGTGCACGGCGGGCTGACCGGGTTCGGGCGCGAGGTCGTGCGGGAGATGAACCGCATCGGCATGCTGGTCGACCTGTCGCACGTCGCCGCCACCACCATGCGCGACGCGCTCGACGTCAGCACCAAGCCGGTCGTGTTCAGCCACTCGTCGTGCCGCGCGGTGGCCGACCACCCGCGCAACGTGCCCGACGACGTGCTCGAACGCCTCGCCGGCAACGGCGGCGTGTGCATGGTGACGTTCGTGCCGCACTTCGTGTCGCAGCCCTACGTGGAGTGGGACGCGAGGCTCAAGGCGGCCATGACGGCCGCCGGTGAGAACCACAACGACCTCGACGCCCGCCACCGCTTCGCCGACGCGTGGCCCGAGCCGACGCCACGCGTGACCATGGACGACGTCCTGGCGCACCTGGACCACGCCCGCGAGGTCGCCGGCATCGACCACATCGGCCTGGGCGGCGACTACGACGGCACGCGGCAGCTCCCCGAGGGGATGGAGGACGTCGCCTGCTACCCCGACCTCTTCGCCGCCCTGCTCGACCGCGGGTGGAGCGAGGACGACTGCGCCAAGCTCGCCGGCCGCAACGCCCTGCGCGTCCTGCGCGACAACGACTGACCCGGGAGTCCGACCCCCGGGTGTCGGACTCCCGGGGCTTGGACGTACGACTCGCGGGTCAGCGGAGGGTGGTCACGCCTACCGGGGGGAGGCCCACGGCGGTGGCCATCAGGTCGTAGAACGCGGTGCCGTGGGCGCTCAGGTCGGCGTCGCGGGCCGTCCAGGAGGCGCGCAGCTCCAGGTCGTCGGTGCGGGCCGGGCCGGCGATGTCGCCGAAGCGGGCCGACGACGTCTGGGTCACGGTGCCGCCCAGCGCAAGGTAGGGGGCCCCGGCGACGTCCAGGGCCTCGACCAGCCACGACCAGCCGACCTCGGGCAGCAGGGGGTCGGCCGCCAGTTCCGCGTCCAGCTCGACGCGCACGTAGGCGACCAGCCGGAACACGCCGGACCAGGCGTCGACGCCGTCCGGGTCGTGCAGCAGCACCAGGCGGCCGGTGGACAGCTCGTCCGCGGGCCCGGTCACCTCCGCGGTCAGCGCGAAGGCCCAAGGCGCGAGCCGCTGCGGCGGCCGGACCTCGGTCAACTCCAGCTCCGGCCGGGTCCGCACCGACCGCAGCGTCGCCACCGCCCGCTGGAAGAGTTCGGGCTCCGTCACACCTCGGACCTTAGGCCCCCGAACGCCCCGGGGCGCGTGCGGCACGCCGGGCCCGACGACGCCGGACCTGACGACGCCGGCCGACCACCACGTGGGACGATGGGGGGCGAGATGAACGACATCACCGAAGCCCCGTTGCTCGTCGCCGCGCGCGGCGGCCGGCCGTCCCGAACCCCGGTCTGGTTCATGCGGCAGGCGGGTCGCTCGCTGCCCGAGTACCGCAAGCTGCGCGAAGGCACCGCGATGCTGGACGCGTGCCTGGACCCGGAGATGGTCTGCGAGATCACGCTCCAGCCGGTCCGCCGCCACGACGTGGACGGCGCGATCCTCTTCTCCGACATCGTCGTGCCGCTCAAGGCCGCGGGCATCGACCTGGACATCGTGCCCGGCACGGGGCCGGTCGTCGCGAAGCCGGTGCGGACCAGGCAGGACGTCGACGCGCTGCCCCGGCTGCACGAGGAGCAGGTGCGGCCGGTCGCCGAGGCCGTCGGGCTGCTCAACGACAACCTGGGCGGCGTCCCGCTGATCGGGTTCGCGGGCGCGCCGTTCACGCTCGCCTCCTACCTCGTCGAGGGCGGCCCCAGCAAGAACCACGAGCGCACGAAGGCGCTCATGCACGGCGACCCCGAGCTGTGGCACGCCCTGCTCGGCCACCTCGCGGACATCACCGCCGAGTTCCTGCGCGTGCAGGTCGCGGCCGGCGTGAAGGCGGTGCAGCTGTTCGACTCGTGGGCGGGCGCGCTGTCCGAGCGCGACTACCGCGAGTTCGTGCTGCCGCACTCCACGCGGGTCCTCGGCAGCGTCACGTCGGTGCCGCGCATCCACTTCGGCGTCGGCACCTCCGAGCTGCTGCCCGCGATGCGCGAGGCGGGCGCGGACGTGGTGGGCGTCGACTGGCGCACCCCGCTGGACGTGGCCGTCGAGCGCCTCGAACGGGCCGCGCCGCACCTGCCCAAGCCGGTCGTGCAGGGCAACCTGGACCCGGCGCTGCTGTTCGCGGGCCTGCCCGCGCTGGAGCGCGAGGTCGAGCGCATCAAGCGGGAGGGCCGGGCCGCCGCCGGGCACATCTTCAACCTCGGCCACGGCGTGCTGCCCGACACCGATCCGGACGTCATCACCCGGGCCGTCGAGATGGTGCACGGGTCCGCGCGGTGAGGCCGTCGCGGGTCGCGGTGGTCGGCGGTGGGATCTCCGGCCTGGCCGCCGCGCACCGGTTGCGGCACCTGCTCGGCCCGGACGCGGAGATCACCGTCGTCGAGCAGGCCGACCGGCTGGGCGGCAAGCTGCGCACCGCCGAGGTCGGCGGTCGCGCCTACGACGTGGGCACGGAGGCGTTCCTGCACCGCAGGCCCGAGGCGGCCGAGCTGGTCACCGAGCTGGGCCTGGCCGACCGGCTCGTGCACCCCACGGGCGCGCCCTCGACCATCCACGCCGCCGGCCGCACCCGCCCGATCCCCGTGCACACCCTGATGGGTGTCCCCGCGTCGGTGGAGGCGGTGCGCCAGGTGCTGTCCGACGAGGGCGTGCGCCGGGTCGCCGCCGAACCGGAGCTGCCGCCGATCCGCCTCGACGGCGCGGACGTCGCGGTCGGCGCGCTGCTGGCCGAGCGGTTCGGCCCGGAGGTGGGGGACCGCCTGGTGGGGCCGCTGCTGGGCGGCGTGTACGCGGGCCGCGCCGACTCGCTCGGGCTGCGCGCGACCATGCCGCAGCTGGCCACCGCGCTCGACTCGGGCGTGGGCTCGCTGGTGGCCGCCGCCGCGACGACGATGCCCGCCCCGCCCCAGCCGAGGGTCGCCCGGCCGCCGGTCTTCGGCACGCTCAGCGACGGCCTGGCGAGCCTGGTGCACCGCTTGGCCGAGGTGGCGGGCGTCCGCACGAGGCTCGGCCTGCCGGTCCGCGCGCTGCTGCGCCGCGAGCGCGGCTGGCGCCTGGAGATCGGCACGCCCGCCGCGCCCGAGGCCCTCGACGTGGACGGCGTGGTGCTCGCCGTGCCCGCCCCGTCGGCCCGCAAGCTGCTCGCCGACGTCGCGCCCGCCGCGTCGCGCCGCTACGCCGAGGTGGAACTGGCGTCCATGGCCGTGGTGGCGCTGGCGCTGCCGCCCGGCACGGCGCTGCCCGAGCGGTCCGGCGTGCTGCTGGCCGAGGGCGAGCGCGGCCCGGACGGCGTGCCGTACACGGCGAAGGCGTTCACGTTCTCCAGCCGCAAGTGGGCGCACCTGGCCGGCGAGCCGGTGCTGGTGCGCGGCAGCGTCGGCAGGCACGGCGAGGAGCACCTGCTCCAGCGCGACGACGAGGACCTGGTCGCCGCGGTCCGGCGCGACCTGGCCCTGCTGGCCGGCGTCACTGCCGTGCCCGTCGACGCCGTCGTCACCCGGTGGGGCGGTGGTCTGCCGCAGTACGGCGTGGGCCACCTCGACCTGGTCCGGGCCGTCGAGGACGCGGTGGCGGAGGTGCCCGGCCTGGCCGTGGCGGGCGCGACGCTGCACGGCGTGGGCATCCCGGCGTGCGTCGCGACCGCCGACGCGGCCGCGGCCCGTGTCGCCGCTCACGTGCTCGGCAGGGTCCGCTGACCACCCGCAGTGAGAGGATTGACGGCATGTCCCGCTTGAACTACACCGAGCTCAACGACACCATCCGCTACACCATGTGGTCGGTCTTCCGGGTGGAGCCCGGCCGCCTGCCCGATGACCGCGGCCCGGCCGCGGCGGAGGCCCAGGAGTACCTGGACGGCCTGGAGGGCAAGGGCGTCGTGGTGCGCGGGGTGTACGACGTGGCCGGTCTGCGCGCGGACGCCGACTACCTGATCTGGTGGCACGCCGAGGAGATCGAGCAGGTCCAGCAGGCGTACACCGGGTTCCGCCGCACCGCGGTGGGCCGCGCCTCGACCCCGGTGTGGAGCCAGGTGGCGCTGCACCGGCCCGCCGAGTTCAACCGCAGCCACATCCCGGCGTTCCTGGCCGGCGAGGACCCCCGCAAGTACGTCTGCGTGTACCCGTTCGTGCGGTCCTACGAGTGGTACCTGCTGCCCGACGAGGACCGGCGCCGCATGCTCGCCGACCACGGCAAGGAGGCGCGGGACTACCCGGACGTGCGCGCGAACACGGTCGCGTCGTTCGCGCTGGGCGACTACGAGTGGATCCTCGCCTTCGAGGCGGACGAGCTGCACCGCATCGTGGACCTGATGCGGCACCTGCGCGGCACCGAGGCGCGCCGCCACGTGCGCGAGGAGGTGCCGTTCTACACCGGCACCCGCGTGCCGGCGGCGGAGCTGGTCGCCAACCTGCCCTGACGGAGCCCGCCCTGACGGAGCCCGCCCTGACGCAGGGGCGGTGGGAGGGGCTCCGGCGCGGACGCCCCTCCCACCGGCTCAGCCGGTGATCCGGTAGGCCCGGAGCACGGAGTGCTCGAACGTGTTGCCCCTGCTGTCGGTGCCCTTGGCGCGCAGCGCCGCGAACCCCGCCCCGGCGGGGTTGCGCACGAGCGCGGAGTTCCCGACCACGGGCACCGCCGACCACGACTCCCCGTCGTCGAACGACACCTCGACCCGGACGCCGCGCACGCGGCCGGCGTCGGCCCCGTGCTGCTGCTCGACGGTCAGCGGCACGCGCAGCACCCGCCCGGCGGGCGTGCCGCCGGTCGCGTCCAGTTCCGGCGTGAACCGCACCACCGACAGCGGCAGGGGCTTCACCCGCTCACCGGTCACGGTGTCCGAGCGGAACGTCCACCGGCCGCTGACCCGCGTGGCGAACTCGGAGACGCCCGGCGCGCGGGTGAGGTCGGCCTCGATCCGGTAGCCGGCCGGGCCGGTGGGCACGGTGAACACGCCGTTGGGGCGGGCCGTCGAACCGACCTCCACGCCGTCGCGGTACAGCGCGGTGCGCGCGGTGGCGTAGGCGGAGCCGCCGAGGTGGTTCGCGGAGTCGTTCAGCAGCGGGATGCCGACCTGGACCTCGTCGCCGAGGCGACCCGCGTAGGTGTACCGCTCCCCGGGCAGGCCGGGCCCGAACACCGGGGACAGGAACCGCTCCCGGTAGGTGCGGCCCGCGCGGTACGGGCGGTCGCCCGCCGCCTCGTAGTCGGCCTCGACCGTGAAGTCCCCCGAGACCTGGAGGACCACCCACGTCCAGGTGAAGTCCTCGACGGTGACGAGGTCGACCACCTCGCCGCCGGGGGGCACCGGGAACAGGGTGGCCCAGCCGCCGCCGCTGTCCGGGTTCACCGCCATGCCGCCGTGCAGCACCCGCCTGCCCCCGGGCACGGGCCCGAGCGCGGTGCGCACCTCGGCGAGGTCGCGCCTGGCGGGCGCCCGGACGAACCCGGTGGGCACCTCGCCGCGTTCGATCCAGGCGAACCGGTAGTTCACCGGGGTGTCACCGACCGGGACGCCCTCGTACTGGGCGCCGACCGACACGGCCAGTTCGTCGTCGGGCAGCGCGGGACCGGTGTGGGCGAGGGTCAGCGATTCCGGGAACCCGCCGATGAACGCCGAGCCGACGCTGGTCCTGCGGTCCCCGCGGGTGCGGGTGACGCCGATGTCCGCGATGGACGGCGTGGCGCCGGGGTCCGGCGCGGTGACCTCCACCGGTTTCGCGGCGCGCGCGTCGAACACCACGGTCTCGGCCTTGGTGACCGACAGGCTCGGCCGCGGCAGCAGCGCGTGCGCCGGGTTCTCCTCGTCCCCGGTGACCACGGTGACCTGCGCGGTGTACTCGCCCTTGGGCAGGCGGGTGGTGACGGCGCCGCTGTCGCCGTCGAGGAACGTGAACACGGCGTTGTCCAGGCCGATGATCACGCCGGAGTGGGAGAAGGGCTTCCCGCCGGTCGCGTCGACGAACCGCGCGGTGATGTCGTAGCTCTCCTGCTCGCGGTCGACGCCGATCGGCGCCCGCAGCGCGTCGCCGACGACGACGGCGCCCGAGTACGCGCCGTCGAGCGTGCCGGCGCGGGTGTCGGCGGTGACGGTGACGGTGGTCCGCCCGCCCGCCGGGATGGCGGCGGTGGCGGGTTCGGCGGTGAACAGGCCGGCCGGCGCGGGCTTCCCGTCGGGGCCGGTCGCCTCGACGGTCACCGGTGCGGTGACCGCCCGCGGGCCCGTGTTGTGCAGGGTCAGCTGCTTCGTCACGGGGGTGTCGTCGTCGTGCGGCCACGGCTGCGAGCCGAACGACAGCGACGGCGGGTCTGCGACGACGGCGGCGGTGATCGCCTGCGCGAGGTCCACGCGGCCCGCGCCCTGGTCGAACGCGGTCAGCTCGGGGTTGGCCTCGGCGGACGCCATGAGGGCGGCCTTGATCCGCGCGCCGGTCCAGTCGGGGTGCTGCTGGGCGAGCAGCGCGGCGGCGCCCGCGACGTGCGGGGTGGCCATGGACGTGCCGGAGGCGGCGACGTGGTCGCCGCCGCTGTTCGCCTCGGCGGCCACGATGCCCACGCCGGGCGCGGTGACGTCCGGCTTGGGCGCGCCGTCGCCGACGCGCGGGCCGCGGCTGGAGAACGGCGCGATGCTGTCGTCGCGGTCCACCGCGCCCACGGTGAGCGCGGACTCGGCGCTGCCCGGCGAACCGATCGTGCCGGGCCGGCCGGAGTTGCCCGCGGCGATGACGAACAGCGCGCCGCTGCTCGCGGACAGCGCCTCCACGGCCTGTTCCAGCGGGTCCAGGCCGGGGGCGTCGGTGCCGCCGAGGCTCACGTTGAGGACGTCCGCGCCCTGCTCGACCGCCCACGTCATGCCGTCGACGATCCAGGACTCCTGGCAGGCCGCCACCGAGCACACCTTGGCGTCGATGATCTGCGCGTCCGGCGCGACGCCCCGGTGGGGCGCGCGGGTGCTCGCGACGGTCGAGGCGACGTGCGTGCCGTGGCCCACCAGGTCGGTGGCGTCCGGGTCGCCGGTGAAGTTGCGCTCGGCGACCTGCCTGCCCACCAGGTCCGGGTGGTCCTGGTCGACGCCGCTGTCCACCACGGCGACCTTCACGCCGGCGCCGGTGTACCCGGCGGCCCACGCGGTGGGCGCGCCGATCTGCGCGGTGGAGCGGTCCAGCGTCGGCTCGCGCTTGCCGTCCAGCCACACCTTGGTGACGCCGGGGTCGGCGAGCAGCGCGGGCAGCGCGGTCGCGGACTTGGGCGCCTCGGCGGCCACCGCGCCCAGCGCGGCCAGCGAGCGGGTGACCCGCGCGCCGGACGCGGAGGTCCCGGTGACGATCAGCGGCACGGTGTCGCGCCGCGCGTCGTCGTAGCCGGCCTCCACCAGGCCGGTGACGTCGAACAGGCGCAGGTCGAGCCGGTCCTCGGCGAGCGGCCGGGCGGCGTCGCGCGGCACCACGTGCAGGTGCCCGTCGCGGTGGAACCGGTGGAACACGAGGTCTTCCCGGCCGGGGCCGGGGGTCACCGACACGAGCCGGTCGCCGGCCACGACGACCCGGTCGCCGGTGACGAGGGTGACGGTGCGGGGCAGGTCGCCGCCCGGCGTCCCGGTGGTGGGCGGTGGAGCGGTGGGTAAGGCGGCGGTGGTGGGTGGTGCGGCGGTGGGTGCCGGAGCGGCGGTGGCGGACGTGCCGCCGGCCACGAGGCCCGCGACGGCCAGCGCGACCCCCCAGCGCGTGCGTGATCGGGACATCAACACAGATACCTCCCTGATCTGGTTGCGTGCTCCTGACGCTAACCAGGGCGGAGGACCGGTTCAGCCACTGGAACGCCGCGCGGTTCGCCGCCGTGCGGCCCAGCGGGCGGCGATTCGTCTCAGGTGGCCGGTGCCGCGTGGGCGGGGCGGTCGCGAGCCCCGCCCACGCGCCGCGTCAGGCGACCTTGAAGGCCCGGACGACGGTGTGCTCCACCTCGTTGCCGTCGCTGTCGACGGCCTCCACCCGCGCCCGGTGCCAGGCCGCTCGCCGTCACGGTCACCGCGACCAGCGCGGCTCCCCACGTCGTGCCGCGCCAACGTGTGCTCTTCACAGGCCGTACCTCCCGATGGGGTGCCGCGCACCGCGGGGGCGCACGGCCGGAAGGGCTGTGCTACCCGGGGGCGGCCGGTGTACCGGGAGTGACGTCGCCCTCGACCCCGCCGACGGTGAAGGGGGCGGGAGGGGTGGGCAGCCGCTGAGTGGTCGGTTGGTTCTTGACCAATCCAGCCGAGTGAGCGGTTCCCTACTGCTCGGTGATTGACCCGTCGGCACCAACTGAGATGCCTGCTTGCGGCCCACCCGCTGGGCAGTCCGGACCGTTGGGGTAGGCCATGTCGGGGGTGACCCGGATTTCGCGCTCGACCAGCACGGATCCGGATTGGTCCAGCAGGCGCGCGGTCACCGCGACCGGCGTGGTCGGCAACCCGGGGACGTCGGCGAACCCGTGCCTGCCACCCGTCGGCTCCGACCTCGCGCTGCACGAGTCGTCCCGCCCGGTGCCGGTGCACGTCGACTCGACCGCCCGGCTCGCCGGGCGCAGCTCCACCGCCGGGGTCGCACAGGAGCCGTCCCGGCAAACCTCGATCTCGACCGCGGTCACGTCGGGGTGCCCGACGTCCACGCGGATGCCCACCGGCGTGCCGATCTCCGTGCACTCCGCGTGCCCGCCCGCGGTGACCGCGCCGCACGCCGTCGCGAGCAGCAGGGCGGTCAGCGGCACCATCCGTCTCCACATGCCCCGGTGACGGAAACCGGCACGCCTCAGGTTGCCCGCCGCCGCCACGGCTTCGGGAACCACTTCCCCATGAACCACTTCCCCTGTCGGGGCGGCTCCAGCTCGCCGCGTTCGACCGCCCACGCGGCGAACGCGGCGGCGTCCTCCCGGAACCGGCTGCCCGCCCGCCGGGGGTTGCCCGCGGCGTACTCGTCGAACAGCGGCCGGAACCGCTCGCCCAGCTCCGCGGCCACGTCCGGCCGCAGCGACCCCACGATCCCGCGCCGCTTGTTCAGCAGCGCCCGCTTCTCCGCCCGCACCATGCGCTCGTCGAACCCGGCGGGCGCCGCGCCGTCCGCCAGCAGCGCCCGGAGCAGCTCCGCCTGCGCCGCCCCCAACCGCTCGCGCTGCGGCCCCGTCACCTCCGCGCCCCCGCCGCCCGCGCCGCCCTCCGCTTCCCGACGACCTCGCGGATCGCGGCGAGCTCGGCCCGCAGTTCGTCGTCGGAGGGGTAGTCGTCGTCCCGTTCCAGCAGCACGCCGGGTGGGTCGGTCCGCTCGCACAGCCGGTCCAGGACCTCCAGGACCTCCGGCAGCACGGCGTGGGCGTGCGTGTCGTGGTAGACGCCCTGCTGCTCCACGCCGCCCGCGACGTGCACGTAGGCGAGGCGCTCCAGCGGGATCTCGTCGAGGAAGCGGTCCACGTCGGTGCCGAGGTTGCGGGCGTTGGCGTAGAGGTTGGCGACGTCCACGAGCAGGTGGCAGTCGGTGCGCTCGACCAGTTCGGCCAGGAACCGCCCCTCGGTCAGCTCCCCGTCCGGCCACTCCAGCAGGGCGGCCACGTTCTCCAGCGCCAGCGGCACCGGCAGGTCGGCCTGCACGGCCTTCACGTTGGCCACCAGCACGTCCAGCGCGTCCCGGGTGCGCGGCAGCGGCATCAGGTGCCCGGAGTCCAACCCGCCCGCCCGCACGAAGCACACGTGGTCGCTCACGAAGGGCGCGTCGAGCGCCTCCGCCAACGCGCCCAGGTGCGCCACCCGGGCCGCGTCGACGGGCTCGGCGCCGCCCAGCGACAGGGACACCGCGTGCGGCAGGACGGGCGTCCCGCGTTCCCGGAGGACCGTCACCGACTCCGGCAGCGACCCCACGTGCAGGTTCTCGGCCACGACCTCCACGAAGTCGACCGGCAGCCCCTCGACGGTCAGGTCGATCTCCGCCCGCCACCCGATCCCCACGCCCAACCCGAACACCGCGCCACCCGCCTCCGTCCGCCGTCGACCCGCCCGACTCAGTCCCCGCCGCCCCCGCCGCAACCGCCGCCGCCCCCGCCACAGCTGCTGCTACTGCTGCCGCCCCCGCACGACGAGCCCGAGCTCGACCCGCCGCCGCCGCAGCTGCTCCCGCAGCTCCCGCACCCGCTGCCGCAGCCCCCCGCGCCGCTCGACCCGGACGACCCGGACGACCCGCGGCGCCGCGGCCGCCGGCGCAACGTGGCACCCGCCGCGGGCGCGATCCCCAACCAGTCCGACCACACGACCCGTCCGTGCGCGCGGCCCAGCAACCCGTGGCACGCCACCAGGCCCAGCCGGTCGGACGTGGTCACCCCGCGGCGCAGCCGCCGCACCGCCCGCCGCCCGGCCCGCGTCAGCGGTCGCCGCGCGAGCGCCGCGACCACGGTCAGCACCACGAGCAGCGGCACGAGCAGGACCGGCAGCGCCACCGACCACCCCGCGAAACCGACCGCGAACAGGCTGCCCACGAACACCGCGAACCCCACCAGCCGCACCGCCGACCACGCCGAACGCCGTCGCGGCGACGTGATGAACCCCCGCGAGACCAGCTGCTCCCGCAACGCCCGCGCCTCGGCGCTCCCCGCCGCCTGCCCGATCACGCCACCGAGCGGCTGCGGCAGCGCGTGCAGCACGTTCGCCTGCAACGGGCTCCACGCGCGCCCCGGCAGGCGCACCGCGCTGACCAGGCCGCCGCGCGAGACCCGCACCGCGCCCGCCTCGACCAGCGACACCACCGCCACCTCGGCGGCCCGCCCCGGCCCACCGGCCAGGAACGCCTGCTCCTCGGGCCGGAGCTCAGGCGTCGAACCCGCCGTACCCGCCGAAGTCGGCGTCCAGGAACTCGCCATCATCACCCTCCAACCACTGCGCGGCCAACCACCCACCCGCGAACCACCCACCGGCCACCAGCCACCCGTTGCGGCGCTGCCAGCGCTGCGGCTCGACCACCGCGGCGCGCCTGCGCCGCGGTAGCGGACCCTGGGACGTTTCCGCAGGTGCGATCGGTTCCGCGCGTTCGCCGTCGAACACCGCCGTCTCCGCCCGCGCCGCCCCCTCGCGCGGCGCGGACGGGACGACGGCGGCCCGCGCGAGGCCGTACCGCGCGGTGATCTCGGCCGGGTCGACCGGCGCGAGACCCGCGGTGGCCCCCGCGAACGCCCGCGCGCCCCACCCGGTCAGGACGGGCGGCGGACCCAGCAGCAGCAGGACCGCGAGCGCGCCGGTGACGGACAGCGCGGCGACCGACTCCCACCCGCCCGGACCCGCGACCACGGCCAACGCCGCGACCGGCGCCAACGGCGCGACGGCGAGCGCCGCCCGCGCCAACCGGCGCCCCGGCGCCACCAGCAACCCCTCGGCGACCAGCCGCCGCCCGAGCTGCCGGGCGGGACCGGCGGTCGACGCCGACACCACCAGCTCGTCCAGGTCGCGCGGCCCGCGCAGCCCCGCCAGCAGCACGGCCTGCAACGCCGACGAAGGCCGCCCCTCCTGCTCCGGGACCGCGCTGACCAGCGACCCCGACACGCGGGCCAGGTTCTCCGCCACCAGCCCCGACAGCGCCACCTCGACCGCCCGCACCGGCCCACCCCCGAGGTAGCCGACCTCCTCGAACGACAGCGGACGGGACGGCGCGGCACCCGTCACCCGCTTCAGGCGCAGGCCCACGACCACCGCGGCCAGCAGCGCCGCGCCGTACCACCACAGGAACCCCATGGCCGCCAACCTAGACGGGACTCAGCCGCCACCGCCGCCGCAGCCGCCGCCGCAGCTCGACCCGCCGCCCCCGCCGTCCGACGACGAGGAACCCCCGCAGCCCCCGACCGAACCCGTGGTCGCGTACCCCGCCACGTACGGCCCGCCCGACCCGCGCCGCCCCGCCCCGGCGGGGCGCACCGCGGCCCGCAGCACCACGTTCGGGTGGACGGCGAACCCGTCGAGCGCGACCAGTTCCTCGTCGCGGCCCGACCGGCTCGCGCGGGCGCCCGCCACCGCCGCGTCCCCCTTGGCGGTGCGCGTCACCTCGCGCGCCTTGAGCAGCGGCCACACCAGCACCCCGGTCAGCACCAGTTGCAACGTCAACCACCCCACGGGCGCGCCGATCGCGATCCCGTTCACCCACCGCGCCACGCCGACCGCGAACAGCAGCGCCAGCGGCACGACACCCAGCCGCAGGCGGGAGCGCACCACGTCGGCGGGCACCACGTAGCCCTCGTGGGACAGCCGACGGCCGACCTCGCGCGGCGCGTCCTGCTCGGACACCGCGGTCACGAGCAACGTCATCGTCCGGTAGCGGTGGCGCCCGGCGTCGGCCAGCACCGCCCGGTCCACCGGGTGGTCGGCGTTCGGCGACCCGTTCAACCGCACCGAGCCGTTGCGCGCGGGCACCAGGGCGCCCGCGGCCAGCAGGCCGGCCAGCGACGCCTCGACCACGCGCCGCGGACCACCGGTCAGGTAGGCGATCTCCGCCACGCCGAGCACGCCTGCGGGGACGCCTCCCCGCGACCCCCGCAGGCGCACTCGGACGAGGATCGCGAACGCCGACGACAACGCCAGCGCGATCCAGTACAACTCCAGGAATTCCGGGCCCGAAAGCCCCCACGGTCGCTCCACGGTCCACCCCCTGCGGGCCTCGGCGGGAACCGGGTCCCGCCAACAGGAGCTCATCGTGTGCTCCGGGCCACACCCCGGCAAGGGGGCTTGGGCAAACCTTAGGGTTGCGACACCCCATCGGCCCCCGAGCCCCGCCGGCGGGCCCCCGTCAGGACGACGAAGCGCCGTCGACGCCGCCGGAGCCCTCGCCGTCCGTGCCCTTGATCCTGCGCATGTTTCCTCCCGGTGTGGACTACGTCGTCGTTCGGAGCAGCACCCTCAGTCTGCTCGACGGGTGCCGTCCTCGACCAGGCGCAAGCTGATGGAGTTGATGCAGTAGCGCTGATCCGTGGGGTTGTCGTAGCCCTCGCCCTCGAAGACGTGCCCGAGGTGGCTGTGGCACGTGGCGCACAGCACCTCCGTGCGCACCATCCCGAGGGTCCGGTCCTCCCGGAGGATCACCGCGTCACCCGCGAGCGGCGAGAAGAACGACGGCCAACCGCAGTGCGAGTCGAACTTCGTGTCACTGCGGAACAGCTCGGCGCCGCAGGCGCGGCACTCGTACACGCCCTCGCTCTTGGTGTCGGTGTACTCGCCCGTCCACGCGGGCTCGGTGCCCGCACCGCGCAGCACCGCGTACTCCTTGGGCGTGAGGATCTCCCGCCACTCGAGCTCGGAGTGGACCACCTTCGGGGTGGCGCCGACGACAGGTTCCATGCCTTCCACGTTAGTCGAAACTAATCGAAGAAGACGGTCAGCAGGTCGCCGAGGTAGTACCACAGGCTCACACCCACGCCCAGCAGGATCAGCGACACCAGGATCACCGCCGTGAGCCTGCGCAACCCGGCCGCCCGGTTCGCCGAGTCGGCGAACTGCTCGACCGCCGCCAGCGACCCCTCCACCGTGAAGTTCGGCGGGTGTCGCTTCATGCGGTCGAGGTGCTCGGCGAACGCCCGCGTCTCCGGGTCGTCCGGGTCGAGCCCGATCAGTTCGTCGTCGAGGTCGACGAGGTCGTCGTCACCCCGGTCGCGCCCGTCGCGCGAACGGTCGTCCGGGAGGTCTGCGGCACCGGCACTGGCCATGCCACGAAGCGTAATGGGCGGTTCAACCCGCGAGCACGGGAGAAGGCCGGATCGCGCCCACCGCCCGACCGTGCCCCAGCACCGGGAACGTCGCCAGCTCGTCCGGCGCGCCCGCCACCCCCAGCCGCCGCAGGGCCGCCACCAGCACGACCGCCCGCGCCCGGCTCGACCCGTCCGCGATCTTGCACGCCACCGCCTCGCCCGACGGCAGGCCGATCGCGTACACGCCCTCCGCCCCGTCCTTCGCCACCGCGCCGGGGATCGCCCGCATGAGCTTCGTGACGTCGCGGTCCGTGCCGCCGACCCACTCCGGGTGGGCGCTCATCGCCCGGGCGACGCGCAGCTCGTGGCCGTCGCGCGCGTTCGCGAGGGAACCGAAAGCCCTGGCCAGGCCGGTGAGGCTGATACCGAGCAGCGGCGCGCCGCACCCGTCGACCCCCTCCGCGCCGATCCGCTCGCCCGCCAGCTCCTCCAGGGTGTCGCGGATCGCGCCCTGGAGCGGGTGGGCCGGGTCGAGGTAGTCGTGCGTCGACCAGCCGTTGACGACGCAGGTCGCCAGCATCGCGGCGTGCTTGCCCGAGCAGTTCATGTACCGGGGGGCCTTGCCGAGGCCCCGGGCCAGGTGGGCCTTGAGGGCGTCCTCGCCGATCGGCAGGTCGGGCGTGCACTGGAGCGCGGAGAGCGGCAGGCCGTGCCGTTCGAGGATCGCGGTCACGCCCTCGACGTGGAAGTCCTCGCCGGAGTGGCTGGCGCAGGCCAGCGCGAGCAGCTCGCCGTCGAGGTCCAGCCCGTGGCGGAGCATGGCCAGCGCCTGCACCGGCTTGTTCGACGAGCGCGGGTAGGTGGTGTCGTCCGGGCGGCCCACCGCGAGCACCCGGCGGCCGTCGGCGGCGAGCGCGACCACCGAACCGTGGTGGACCGATTCGAGGAAGTCGCCCCGCCACACCTCGGCGACCAGTTCGTGGGCCATGTCCCGGGCTCCTCCCCGTCCGCTGTCGACTGTCGACAGTTAACATGGCGGCTGTCGTCCGGCGCTAGGAGACGTTCGTGACACCACCGCTGCACATGAGCCTGGCCGGTCAGGCCGTGGACGCGCTGCGCGAGCTGGTGCTGACGGGGGAGATCCCGGCGGGCGCCCGCGTGAACGAGGTGGAGCTGGCCCAGCGCCTGGGCATTTCCCGGGGGCCGCTGCGCGAAGCGATCCGCCACCTGGCGTCCGAGGGTCTGCTGGTCCTGGTGCCCCACCGCGGCGCGTCCGTGCCCACCGCCGACGCGGCCGACGTGCAGGCGCTGTTCGAGCTGCGCGCGGCCCTGGAGTGCGCGGCGGCCGACCTGGCCGCGTCGCGGCGCACGGAAGCGGACGTCGTGCGCCTGCGCGCGGTGTGCGAGGAGTCGCGCAGGGCCTACTCGGCGGGGGAGCCCTTCCCGTACCGGCTGGACCTGGCCTTCCACCAGGCGTTGCTGGACGCGGCGCGGAGCCCGCGGATCGCCGAGCAGGTCAGGTTGGTGCAGCAGCGCGTGGTGCTCCTCAGGAGCGGGCTGCGCGACGACCCACCGCACCAGCACGCCTCGCTGGACGACCACGACAAGCTGGTCGCGGCCGTGGCGGCGGGAGAACCGGCGCGGGCGTCGGAGGTGATGCGCAAGCACCTGGCACGGGTGTGCGCGCAGATGCTGACCAGCCTCGCCTGACCGCCGGGCTCTTGCCCGCGTCCGCCGCCGCGCGCGCCGGCCGGTGCGCGATGCCCGTGCGAGGCGTTCCGAGGTGTCCGATGCGAGACGCCGGGGTGTGGTTCTCCCTCACTTCGAGCCGGGCGGCCGGCCGCGCCCACTCGGCTGGTTAGTGTCGGGACCGGACGAGGTCAGGGAGGTTCCGTGCGACGTGCAGGGGCGGGGACGCCGGCGAAGCGGATGGTGAAGGTCTTCAACGGCCGGGTCGTGGCGTTGTGGTCGTCCCCTCGGTGGGGGCGGGTGGTCAGCCGGTACCTCACCGTCGTCACCTACACGGGGCGGCGTTCGGGACGGACGTTCAGCACGCCCGTCGGCTACCGGCGGAAGGGGGACGACGTCACGATCAGGGTGGTGCTGCCCGAAGCCAAGACGTGGTGGCGGAACTTCACCGGTGCCGGTGGAGCCTTGTCGTTGCGCTTGGGCGGCGTCGACCGCTCCGGTCACGCCGTCGCGCGGCGGGACGGCAAGGGGCGGGTCACCGTCACCGTGCGACTGGACGGCGAATCCGGCTGACGGGCCGCGCGTGACCGGTACCGCACTCCGGCCGGCGCCGCGGGTGGGCGTGCGACCGGAGTGCGGCGTGCGACGGGGCAGCCGGGCGGCGGGGGGTCAGCCCAGCGTGCCGGTCACCTTCGCGTGGCCCTTGAGCAGGTTGCGGGCGATGGTGCGGCGCTGGATCTCGTCCGTCCCCTCGTAGATGCGCAGCAGGCGGAGTTCGCGGTACCAGCGCTCGATCGGCAGTTCGCGCGTGTACCCCATGCCGCCGTGGATCTGGAGCACCCGGTCGACGATCTCGTTGGCCTTGATCCCGCCGTACAGCTTGGCCATCGACTGGGCCTGCCGGGAGTCGGCGCCCTGGTCCACCAACCACGCGGCGTGCAGGACCAGCCAGCGCAGCGCCTCGATCTCGACCGCCGAGTCGGCGAGCATCCACTGGATGGCCTGGTACTCGGCGATCGGCTGCCCGAACGTCACCCGGTTCTTCGCCTGCTCCACCGCCATCTCGACCAGCCGCTCGCACGACCCGAGCGCCCGCGCCGGGAGCAGGTAGCGGCCCTGGCCGATCCACTGCATGGCGAGGTGGAAACCGCGGCCGACCTCGCCGAGCACGTTCTCCTCGGGCACGCGCACGTCGTCGAACACGAGCGCGGCCGGCCCCCACTGGCCCATCGTCGGGATGGGCTCGGACTTCCAGCCCATGTCGCGGTCGACGAGGAAGCACGTGACGCCGCCGTCGGCGCCCTTCTCGCGGTCGGTCACGGCGAACACCATCACGAAGTCGGCCTCGTTGCCCTGCGTGATGAACGTCTTCTCGCCGTTGACGACCCAGTCGCCGCCGTCCTTGCGGGCGGACGTGCGGATCGCCTTCGCGTCGGACCCGGCGCCCGGCTCGGTGATCGCGAAGCACGACACGCGCTCACCGGAGATCGTCGGCAGCAGGTACCGCCGCTTCTGCTCCTCGTTGCCGTGGAACAGGATGTTGTCGGCGTACCCGCCGAACCGGAACGGCACGAAGCTGCGGCCCAGCTCGGCCTCGACCAGGGCCGTCATCAGCGCGCCCAGCCCCATGCCGCCGTACTCCTGGGGTGTGAGGACGCCGAAGAACCCGGCGGCCTTGGCCTTGTCCTGGAGTTCCTTGAGCTCGTCGCGGGCCAGGCCGGGCAGGCCCTCGCGCTCGCGGCGCAGCACCTCGGGTTCGAGCGGGGTGACCTCCTTGCGCACGAAGGTCCGCACCCACTCGCGGATCTCCTTCTGCTCGTCGTCGAGCGTGAAGTCCATGTCCGTGTCCTCCCTCTGCGAACCGCGCCCGCGGGCTACGCGAACGCGTTGACGCCCGTCAGCGCCCGGCCGATGAGCAACTTCTGGATCTGGCTGGTGCCCTCGTAGAGGGTGGTCACGCGGGTGTCGCGCAGGTACTTCCCGACGGGGTACTCGTCGACGTAGCCGTACCCGCCGAACACCTGGATGGCGTTGTTGGCGACCCGCACGGCGGCCTCGGAGGCGTACAGCTTCGCCATGGACGCCTCGGTCCCGAACGGCTCGCCGCGGTCGGCGAGGTCGGCGCAGCGCCACGTGAGCAGGCGCGCGGCGTCGGTCTCGACGGCCATGTCCGCCAGCAGTTCCTGCACGAGCTGGAACCCGGCGATGGGCTTGCCGAACTGCTCGCGCTCACCCGCGTACTCCAGGGCCGCCTCCAGCGCGCCGCGGGCCGCGCCGACGCACCCGGCGGCCACCGACATGCGGCCGCGGTCGAGGGCGGCCATCGCCAGCGTGAAGCCGGTGCCCGGGTCGCCGAGGCGGGCGGAGTCGGGGACGCGCACGCCGTCGAACCTCAGCGAGGCGGTGGCCTGCCCGCGCATGCCGAGCTTGCCGCGGATCTCGGTGGCGGTGAAGCCTGGCGTGTCGGTGGGCACGAGGAACGCGGTGATGCCACGCGGCCCGGGACCACCCGTTCGTGCGAAGACGAGGGCGACGTCGGCCCACGTTCCGTTGGTGATGAACACCTTGTCGCCGGTGATGAGCCAGTCGGAGTCGCCGACGCGCTCGGCGCGGGTGGTGAGGGACGCGGCGTCGGAGCCGGTGCCGGGTTCGGTGAGCCCGAAGCACCCGACCTGCCGCCCGGAGCACAGGCCGGGCAGCCACCGCCGCTTCTGCTCGTCGGAGCCGTGCTTGGCGATGGTCTTGGCGACGAGCCCGAGGGAGACGGAGATGATGCCGCGCACGGCCGAGTCGCCGCGGGCGACCTCCTCCAGCACGAGGCAGTACGCGAGGTTGTCGCCGCCGGAACCGCCGTGCTCCTCGTCGACGCCGAGGCCGAGGAAGCCCACGTCGCCGAGCGCGGGCACGAGGTCGCGGTCGATGGCCTCCTCCCGGTCCCACCGCGCGGCGTGCGGGATGATCCGCTCCTCGGTGAACCTGTGTGCCAGCTCCCGGAGCTGCCGGTGCTCGTCGGAGATGCGCAGATCCACCGGGGTGACCTCCTAACCGAACGCTGTTAGGTTATCTAACCTAGGCGCGGATTCGACCACAGGCAAGGGGACGACATGCCGAGGAACCCGATCCTGAGTGCCTCGCGCATCAGGACCGTCGCCCTCCACATCATCGACCGTGACGGCCTCGACGGCCTCTCGATGCGCAAGCTGGCCGCTGAGCTGGGCGTTCAGGCCGCCTCCCTCTACGGGCACGTGGACACGAAGGACGACCTGCTGCACGAGGTGGCCGCCGAGATCCTGGCGGAGGTCGACGTGTCCGGGTTCGCGGGCGGCGACTGGCGGCACGGCCTGGTCAGCGCGGCCCGCTCGTACCGCGCGGCGCTGGCCGCGCACCCGAACATCGTGCCGTTCCTCGCCTACGGCCCCGCGCACCGCGAGGCGTCGCTGCGCCGGCTGGACCTCGTGCACGGCGGGCTGGTGTCGGCCGGCTGGTCGCGGCGCGAGGCGACGATGATCGCCGCGTCCCTCATGTACCTGGTGTTCGGCGCGGCGCTCAGCTCGTTCTCCAGCGGGTTCTCCGAGGACCAGGCCCTCTACCGCGACCGCTACCCGAACCTGGACAAGGCGCACCTGCTGCCGTCGGTGGCGCGCGAGCTGGACCGCGACAGCTTCGAGCTGGCGCTGGAGGCGTTCGTCACCGGCCTGGCCGTGCGGGAGCGCGCCGGCGCGGTCGACTGAGGGAACCGGTCACGGCAGGTCCGGGCCGCGGGTGTCGGCGAGCCCGCCGCGCAGCGCGCACGTGCGGCGCAACTGGGCCTCCAGGTCCCGCAGCGCCCGGTCCAGACCGGGCACGACGTCGGTGCCCACGAGCCCGCAGATCTCCGGGCCGGCCTCGTCCAGCGCGACCCGCACGTCGCCGAGCTTGCGCGCCATCGACTCGACCACGGCCGGGTCGACGCGCGGCCCGCGTGCGTCGTCGGAGGCGGCCAGCGCCCTGGTGGCCGCCACCAGGTCGACCACCCCGGCCCCGAAGAGACCCCACCACCCCGACCCCGGCGACGCGGGGTCCTCCGCGGGTGCGTCCTCGTCGTCGTCCACCACAGGCGAACCCTCCCCGGTGCGCTGTGCGTATCGATCGAGGACAGTAGCGCGGGGGCGTGACCGGGGGAGATCGCCGGGACCACTCCAACCCCATCGGACCAACACGATCCGCACCGCCGCGGAGCCGCGGGGGCGTGGCGCCCCGTCCGTCACCGACCTCGCGACGCGAGCGCCTGACCGAGCCGGCGCACCAGCCCGGTGTGATCGGCGAGCAGCCCGGCGACCACCCGACGGTGGGACGTCTTGCGGTGGCGGAAAAGCCGATCGGCTCAACCCGCGGGCGAACGTCCCCACCTCCGCGAGCGCGGCACGGGTCGTGTCGTCGGGCCACCACGCGGCCGGTTCCACGACGTCCGCCCCGATCCGGTCCAGGTCCTCGTCGCTCGTGCCGCGAGGCAGCCTCGGGGAACAGGGGGTGCGACCCCGGCAAACACGATCGCGTCGCGTGTCGGTGGGTGTCGGTAGGCTCGCCCGCGTGGCCGAAGCGGTGGAACTCACGGTGGGCGAACGCGCGGTGCGGGTGTCGAACCCGGGCAAGGTCTACTTCCCGGAACGGGGGATCACCAAGCTCCAGGTCGTCGAGTACTACCTGGCGGTCGCCGAGCCGCTGCTGGGCGTGCTGCGGGACCGGCCGACGACGCTGAAGCGGTACGTGGACGGCGTCACCGGTGAGGCGTTCTACCAGAAGCGGCTGCCCAAGGGCGCGCCCGAGTGGGTGGGCACGGCGCGGGTGAGGTTCCCGTCGGGGCGGCCCGCGGACGAGGTGTGCCCGACGGAGCCGGCGGTGCTGGCGTGGGCGGCGAACCTCGGCACGTTCGACTTCCACCCGTGGCCCGTGCGGCGGGCCGACACCGACCACCCGGACGAGCTGCGCGTCGACCTCGACCCGCAGCCGGGCACCGACTTCCGCGACGCCGTCGAGGTGGCGCTGGTGCTGCGCGGGGTCCTCGACGAGCTGGGCATGACGGGCTACCCGAAGACGTCGGGCGGGCGCGGCGTGCACGTCGCCGTCCGCATCCGCCCGGAGTGGGACTTCGTCGACGTGCGGCACGCGGTGATCGCGCTCGCCCGCGAGGTGGAGCGGCGCGTGCCGGACCGGGCGACCACGTCGTGGTGGAAGGAGGAGCGCGGCGAACGCGTGTTCCTCGACTTCAACCAGGCCGCCCGCGACCGCACCATCGCGTCCGCGTGGTCGGTCCGCGGCACCCCGCGCGCGACGGTCTCCACGCCGGTCACGTGGGAGCGGCTGTCCGCGGTGGACCCGGACGACTTCGACGTGCTGACCGTACCGGGGTACCTGGCCGAGCACGGCGACCCGCACGCGGACCTCGACGGCGAGGCGTTCGGGTTGGAGACGCTGCTCGACTGGTACGCGAACGACGAGCGGGGCGAGCTGCCGTACCCGCCCGACTACCCGAAGATGCCCGGCGAGCCGCCGCGCGTGCAGCCGTCGCGGAAGCGGGGCTGACCTCACTTCAGGTCGAGGCGCATGCCGAACCGGCGGTCGGCGGGGATGTCGTGCGCCTGGAGGTGGACCACCGACCTGCCGCCGCCGGCGGTGGACGTCGTCAGGGTGAACCGGTCGACGCCGCAGTGCAGCCCGATCGGGTCGTACCGAGCCTTGAGCCCGGAGGGGAGGACCACGCGGTAACCGGCGTAGACCAAGGGGTTCACCATGCGCATGATGAACTCGTCCGGCTCGCCGAAGCGCATCAGCGGGGCCGCCTTGCCGGGCCAGTCGACGTCCAGGCGGAGCCTCACCCCGTCACCTCTGCGGAGCGGGGGGTGCGTGAAGTGGACGACGATGTCCACCCTGCCGTCGGGCAGCCACGTGGACGTGTGCCGGTACCGGGTGCCCCGACGCCGTCGGTCTCGACGCTGCCGACGCGGACGCGCACTTTTCGCCGCATCCGGATCGGTTGGTCCCACCTCGGGCCGATGCGCGGGCGGACGAACCACAATTCTTCCTCCTGGGCCACCACGTGCACGGTGATGCTGCCGATGGTGTCGCCGTTCTGGGCGATGTCGAGTTCTTCTTCCCAGCGGTCGATGCGCCACAGCGGCCCGTACTTCTCGTGGATGAGGTCCGGGTACCGCGCGAGTAGCGCCTCGTGCTCTTGCACCTGCCGGCGCAATGCCACGTGTCGACGCGCCAGGATCACGAGGGTGCCGAGGACGTACAGCGCCGTGATGGTCAGCCCAGCCGTCTTCAGGCCGGTGGAACCGATTGCCGCGCCGAGCACTCCGCCGAAGGCCAGGATGCCCAGGGCGCTGTCGAGCAGGCCGCGGACACCTCGATCGGCCAGGTGGTCGTCGAGGAACGAGACGAATCCGGTGGGCACCGCGGCTCCTTTCGCCGGTGTTCCGCACCGAACCGGGGAAACGTGCGAAGTTCAATCCGGTCGATCGCATTGGAATATTCAGGAAGTACATGGAGCGAGTCGCAATTCGTTCGCCCGATCGAGCGAACCCCGTGCTCGCGAGAAGTGCCGCCGCGGATCGGACCGGCCGACCGCCCGTGCCGTTGTTCCACTAGTGCAACCGGTTGGTCCGGGCCCCGGACCAACCGCGAACCCGCTGGGCTGCTCGTACCATGGGGGCCGACGCCGAAGAGAGGGAGCAGGCGATGACCCAGACGTACGTGGTGCGGTTCGTCGGCGGCCCCCTCGACGGGAGGGTCGACTCGCACGCGCGGGCGCCCGAGGCGCCCAGGCCGACCGTCACCCACGTCCACCTGCACGGCGGTCCCAAGATCGTGCACCACTACGACCTCCAGTACGCCGTCGAGTACGGCTGCGAGTACCACCTGCGCGTCGAGGACGGCGCGTAGCCGTCTTCGACGCTTCTTGACAGGGTCAGAAGCCCTCACCTGTAGACATCCGGGCGATGTCCGGTTTACCGTCTCCGTGAGAGCGCTCTCACACTGCTGTGAGTCCCTGCTGGAGGTCCCTGTGCGTTCGATCCGCCCCCATGTGGCGACCGCCGTGGTCGCCGTGGCCGCGGTTGCCGCGATACCCCTCGCCCTGCCCGGGACGGCCAACGCCGTCACGGTCGGAGCCGGGAGTTACGCCGCCACCCGGCCGGCCGGCACCGTCGGCCCGTCAGACCAGAACGGCGCACCCCTGACGCCCAAGGTCACCTCCCGGATGGCCGGCAAGCCGGTCCCGACCAACGACTGGTGGTCGTCGCTGGCCTTCCAGCGCTACCCCGGCAACCCGTACTCCGAGAACATGTACGCCCACCCGTTCACGTTCCACGCGGCGGGTCAGGGCCTGGGCGTCGGCTACCCGACGAGCCCGAACATCACGCCCGACGGGCGCTTCTACGAGTTCATGCACCAGGACGACCTGTTCGTGGGCGTCAGCGGACTCAACGCGCCGCGCACCCAGGTCGACGGCTGGTCCGACTGGACCGTGAGTCCTCTGTGGACCGACGGGGCGCGCACCCTGCGCACGACCATCGGCCACGGCTCGCCCTACGTCTACGCGGAGGCCACCGGCGGCGCGGCGCGCGTCGGGTTCAACGGCTCCACGACGATCTGGAGCAACACCGGCAGCACGCTCGGCGTCTCGGTCAACGGCCGCGACTACGCCCTGTTCTCGCCGAGCAACTGGAACGTCGTGGGCACCGCCGAGGCGACGTCGAACGCGGCGTTCTTCTCGGTCGCCGTCCTGCCGTCGCGCGACGCGCTGGGCCTGTTCCAGAAGTACGCGTTCTCGTTCGTCACCGACACGAAGGTCTCCTGGACCTACAACGCGGCCAACGCGCAGCTCGTCGCCACGTACACGGCGACGACGACCCCCCGCCAGGGGACGCAGACCGGCACGCTCCAGGCGCTGTACCGGCACCAGTGGCTCAACTCCACCGACACGACCACCGCCTACCGCTACGCCTCGCCACGCGGCGAGATGCGGTTGCGCGAAGGCGCGTCGTTCACCACGCGCAGCACCTTCAACGGCGTCCTGCCGGCCCTGCCCCTGTCGTCGGCAGCCGACCGGAACCGCCTGCGCGCGGAGATCGACCAGGAGCTGAACGCGGCCGACCCGTGGAAGGGCGCGAACGACACGTACTGGACGGGCAAGGCGCTGTGGCGGCTCGCCGCGCTGGTCCGCGTCGCGAACCAGATCAACTACACGGCGGGCCGCGACCGGCTCATCGCCCTGGTGCGCGACCGGCTCACCGACTGGCTCACCGCGTCGCCGGGCGAGGCCGGCCGGCACTTCGCCTACGACTCGGCGTGGGGCACGCTGATCGGCTACCCGGCGGGTTACGGCACCGACGCCGAGCTGAACGACCACCACTTCCACTACGGCTACTACGCGCTGGCCGCGGCGATCGTCGCCCAGCACGACCCGGCGTGGGCGTCCGACGCCCGCTACGGCGGCATGCTCAAGCTGCTGGTGAAGGACGCCAACAACTACGACCGCGGCGAGACGCGCTTCCCGTTCCTGCGCAACTTCGACGCCTACGCGGGCCACGGCTGGGCGTCCGGCCACGCGGGCTTCGCGCACGGCAACAACGAGGAGTCCTCCTCCGAGGGCATGATGTTCGCCACCGCCGCCGTGCTGCTCGGCCAGGCGACCGGCGACACCGCGATGCGCGACATGGGCATCTACCTGCACACCACGCAGGAGAGCACGATCGCCCAGTACTGGTTCGACAAGGACGACGCGGTGTTCCCGTCGAACTTCCGGCACGGCACCGTCGGCATGGTGTGGGGCGCGGGCGCCAGCTACAGCACGTGGTGGACCGCCAACCCGGAGGAGATCCACGGCATCAACATGCTGCCGATCACCGGCGGCTCGCTCTACCACGCCGACTACAAGGCCGACATCCTCCAGAACATCAACGAGCTGCGGGCCAACAACGGCGGCACCGAGGTCGAGTGGAAGGACGTCATCACCCAGTTCCTGGCGCTGGCCGACCCGGCGCAGGCACTCGCCCAGTACGGCTCGGGCCTGGAGCCGGAGAGCGGTGACTCCCGGGCGCACGCCTACCACTGGCTCACCTCGCTCGACACCTACGGCACGCCCGACACCTCGGTGACGGCGAACGTGCCCACGCACGCCGTGCTGAGCAAGAACGGCGCCCGCACCTACGTCGCCTACAACCCGGGAGCCGCGGCGGCCACCGTCACGTTCTCCGACGGCCAGACGCTGAACGTCCCGGCGTCGTCCACGGCGTGGCGTGGCCCGGCGGGCAGCGGCGTCGACTCGGGTACCGGTGGCGTCACCCCGACGACCACCACGACCACGTCCACGACGACGACCACCACCACGACCACGACGACCACGCCGCCGCCGACCAGCCGCGACGCGTTCTCCACCATCCAGGCCGAGTCCTACGACCAGCACAACGGCCTGATCAAGGAGACCACCACCGACACCGGCGGCGGGCAGAACATCGCGGCCATCCGCAACGGCGACTGGGCGCTGTACCGGGGCGTCGACTTCGGCAGCCGCACCGGCCGCCAGTTCACCGCCCGGGTCGCCAGCGGCGCCGGCGGCGGCGTCAGCGGCCTCGTCGAGGTCCGCGTCGGCAGCCCCACCGCCACCCCCGTCGGCAGCTTCGCCCTCGCCAACACCGGCGGCTGGCAGTCGTGGCGCACCGTGCCCGCCAACATCACCGGCCTCACCGGCCGCCAGGACGTCTACCTGACGTTCACCAGCGGCCAGCCCGCCGACTTCGTCAACGTCAACTGGATCACCTTCGGGTCCTAGAACTCCCGCCGCCGCATCACGCCAGTCAAAGGAGACTGCGAGATGAACGCGAGGATGAGAGGTGTCATCGGAGCCGCGTCCGCCGCGCTGGCACTGGCCCTGATCGGGTCGGTGGTCAGCCACCAGCCGGCGGGCGCGGGCCCACAGGAAAACCACGTCGACCACGGCAACCACCCCGCCGCGCCCGACGCGCGGCAAGCGGAGGCCATCGAGGCGCAACCCGGCATCCGGGCCGCCTCGGAGTTCCGCGCCAACTGCCGCGCCAGCCACCGGAGCGGCGACGACCCCATCATCTACCCCGACCGGACCGGCGCCTCGCACGTGCACGAGTTCTTCGGCAACCGGTCGACCAACGCCTCGTCCACCTACACCTCGCTCAAGGCCGCGAGCACCACCTGCGACCCGGCGATCGACCTGTCCGCCTACTGGGTGCCCACCCTCTACAAGAACGGGCAGCCGGTCGCCCCGGAGAGCGTCACGGTGTACTACCAGGGCATCCACGACATGCAGCGCGCGGTGCCGCACCCGCCGGACTTCCGGTACGTGGTCGGCAACGCGCGGGCGACGAGCCCGGACCAGAACCCGTCCGCGCGGTGGTCGTGCACCACGCAGTCGCCGTCCAGCCGGGACTTCATGAACTGCCCGGCGGGCACGAAGCTGGAGACCTACCTGGACTTCCCGACCTGCTGGAACGGTCGGGACCTGGACAGCGCCAACCACAAGGACCACGTCGTGTTCTGGAACGGGTCGTGCCCGTCGACGCACAACACGGTCCTGCCCAGGCTGGAGTTCCTGATCACCTACCCGGTCAACGGCGGCGGCCTGTCGCTCGGCGGGACGGTGAACGGGGTCAACGTGACCACCGCGCCGGGGTACACCTTCCACGGTGACTTCATGAACGCGTGGAACCAGCCGGACCTGCAACAGCGGGTGCGCGACTGCGTGAACGCCGGCCGCATCTGCGGCACGAACGGCCGGCCGATCTGATCGACGCGCCGGGCGGTGGTGTCCCCACCGCCCGGCGTCCGTCCTCTGTGGACTCCCTGTCGCCTGCCGGGGCACGCCGTCGCGGGACGACCACGACCACCAGGACCGCGACGACCGCGACCGCCTGTTCCGCCGCCGCGCGGGGACGCCGCGCAGCCTCCACGACCGGCGGCTCGCGGGAATGTCGGTGCCGTAGGGCAAGCTTCACCCCGACAGGTCTTGTGCAAGTCGTGGAGGTAACCGAGATGGCGAAGGCGAAGAACTCGTTGTCCGAGGAGGACATCGACTTTTTGCGCGGGGAGCTGGCCGCGGGCCGCCCGGCCCAGGTCTGGTTCACCTCCGCCGCGGTCGGCGTGGAGGCGGGGCGCTCGGCGAAGGTCGTGGCGTTCACCGAGCCCGCCGAGGGCGACTTCATCCAGGTGCGGCCGACGGGGGACAAGGACGAGCTGTCGTTCTCGCCCGCCGAGCTCACCGTGGAGAAGCCCGCGCCGCGCAAGCGGACGCCCCCGCCCGCGAAGGAGCCCGAACCGCCCGCGCCCGCGCCGGTCGAGCACATCTACACGCCCGCGCCACCTCCCGCGAAGCCCAAGGTCGCCCCGGCGCCCCCCGCGGCCGCCGCGGCCAAGCCCGCCGCCAAGCCGTCGGCGTCGCGCAAGCAGGCCAAGCCGGCCGAGGTGACCGTGACGCTGGTGTCCACGGCCGAGGGCGAGTGGACCGTCGACGTGCAGTGGGGCGCGAAGCGGACGCTGAAGGCCGCGCCCGTGGCCGCGTCGGCGGTGGCCGCGGCGGCGAAGCTGCTGCCCGCCGAGGTCGACGAGGCGGTGGAGAGCGTGCTCAGCGCGGCGCGGGAACGCCACCTCGCACGGGTGGAGCAGTTGCGCGCCGAGCTGGAGGCCGCGCAGCGCGCGTTGGACGAGCTCACGGGCTGACAACCACGTATTGCAACATCTTGATGATTGGTGTTCCGCGATCGAGTGAAGGGACTTCCCACGCCCAGCGGTAGGGCGGACGGTGAGGTCGACCTAGGTTCGGTTCGGATGTCCGCGTTCGATTGTCCGCGTTCGACCACGGGGAGGCACACCATGGCGGTAGAGGTCACGACTGCGGAGCAGGTCCGGCTCGACGGCTGCAGTTGCTGCACCGGCTGCACGGGGCCGGGCTGCGGCTGCTGTTCGAGCTGCTAGACCACGCCGGTAGCCCCGGCCCCGGCCGCCCCAGCGCGCCGGGGTCGGGCAGGCCGCGGGGTCGGGCAGGCCCAAGTCGGGCGGCTCAGGGCGGGCAGACGGTCCCGGACGTCGGGACCTTCGCGTCCACCAGGAAGTCCCGCGCCGCCGTCGTCGCGCACGACGAGTTGCCCAGCGCGCCGTGCCCGGCGCCCTGCCACCCGATGAGCACACCCGCCGGGAGGGCCTGCGCCGCCCGCTCGCCACCGGCCGCAGGCGTCACCGGGTCGGCCGCCGACGTCAGCACCACGATCGGGGGAGCGCCGACGAGCTTCGGCACCGTCGCCGGCTGCGGCACCGGGAACGGGCCGCAGGTGAGCAGCTTGCGGGCGAAGTAGGCGCCGAACAGCGGGTGCTTGCCGCGCCAGTCCTCGGTCAACCCCGCCACCCGCTCGGGCGGGATGCGGGTCGTGGTGTCGTTGCAGCCCGTGACGATGCCCGCGTCCAGCCACGGCGGGTTGTCGTCCGAGTCCAGCAGCAGCGGTTCGACGAACGACGTGAGCTTCGTCCCGTCACCGCCCTCCGCCGCCACCAGCGCGTCGGCCAGCGCGGGCCACCGCGGGCGGTCCGCGAGGCCCGCCAGCACGGCCACCGTCGCCGTGCCCGGCGTCAGGTCGACGTCCTCACCGCGGATCGGGGCGGTGCGCAACGTCCCCAGCAGGGCCTTGAACCGGTCCGTCGCCGCCGCGCCCAGCGGGCAGCCGCGCACCGCGCAGTCGGCCTGGAACGCGGCGAACGCGGCCTCCGCCGCCACCGCGCGCGCCTCGGTCACGCCCTGCACGTCCAGCGTCGGGTCCGGTGCGCCGTCGAACACCATCCGGCCGATCCGGTCCGGGAAGCGGCTCGCGTACAGGGTCAGCACCTTCGAGCCGTCGCCCACCCCGATCGCGTTGAGGTGGGGCACGCCCAACGCCTCGCGCAGCTGCTCCAGGTCGGCGGAGGCGCGCCACGAGTCGACCGCCGGCAGCCGGTTCTCCAGGTCGAGCACGCACTCCTGGCTGGCCCGGCCGACGGCCTCCAGCAGGTCGTCCTGCGTCTCCTCGGCCGGGTCGGACTCGACGATCCCGGCGCGCGCGACGTCCGGCACGCACTGCACCCCGTCGGACTGCCCGGTGCCGCGCCGGTCCACGCCGATCAGGGTGAAGGTGCTCAGCACGTCCGCGGGCAGCGACGCGGCCAACCGCGCCGCCTTGAGGCTGCCCGGCTCGCCGTCCGCGTCACCCACCACCACGAGCGGGCTGCCACCCGTGCCGACGCGCAGCAACCCGAGGCCGAGGCTGCCCCGGCCGGGCCGGTTCGGCGCGTCCAGCCGCACGGTCAGCTGGGCGCACTCGTACTCCCGGTTGCCGGCGGGGGCCGTGTCACCCATCCGGTCGAGGGTCGAACCCGTGCAGCCGCTCCACGACAGACCGACCTCGTCGCCCTCCGCCAGCGGCGGCACCTCGCGGGGGCCGGACGGCACCACGACGGGGGGCTGGTCGCCGCCGTCGCCGTGCACGGCGATCACCGGACGGGTCGACGGGCCCGCGCTGCACGCGGCCAGCGCGCTCAAAGCCACCAGCATCAAGGCGGCGTGACGCCGACGCGGCACAGCGGTCCCTCGCTCTCTCCCAACAGCGTTGGCCCAGCCTCACACAGTCCAGGTGAGACTTCGGTGAGCGGGGAGTGTCGGTGATGTCCGGCAGAATGAAAGCAGGGGACCCCCTGGCGGGGACCTCCGCGCAGCGTGCGACGGGTTCGCGGCGGAGCGTGGGCGGCGTGCGCGTGCGGGGGATCGGGGCGGCAGGCGACCGGTCGCGGCGGCGGGAGCCGTGACCGCGGGCGTGCCCGCCGTCGGGCACGAGTGGTGAGACGTGGGTCACCGGGGCCGGTCGGCGTGCGGTTCGCGGCGGCACCGGCGTGCAGGATGGCCCCGTGGTGACGGTGCACGTCGAAGGTTTCCCGGAACGCGGCCAGGGCCGGTGGGCGGCTCCGCTCTCGGCAGCGGCCCGGGCGTACGGGGCCATACCCCCGCCGGCGCTGGTCCTGCTCGGCATCGTGAGCGTGCAGGTGGGCGCGGCCGTGGCCAAGCAGCTGTTCGCCACCGCCGGGGCCGCGGGCACGGTGACGTTGCGGCTGGTGCTGGCCGCGGCGGTGCTGCTGCTCATCTGGCGGCCCTCGCTGCGCATGGACGCCCGGACGTGGCTCGTCGTCGCCGGCTACGGCCTGGTGCTGGGCGCGATGAACCTCACCTTCTACCAGGCGATCAAGCACATCCCGCTGGGCGCGGCCGTCACGATCGAGTTCCTCGGGCCGCTGGCGGTGGCCGTGCTCGGTTCCCGGCGCTGGCTGGACGGCGCGTGGGCGCTGCTCGCCGCGGCCGGCGTGCTGCTGCTGACCAGGGTGGACGGTGGCCTCGCGCTGCCCGGCGTGCTGTTCGCGCTGTGCGCGGCGGCGTGCTGGGCCGGGTACATCCTGATGGCCGCGGCCCTGGGCAGCCGGACCTCCGACGGCGGCGGGCTCGCGCTCGCGATGGTGTTCGGCGCGGTGCTCGCACTGCCGTTCGGCGTGGCCGAGGCGGGCACGGCGCTGCTCGACCCGGCGGTGCTGGTCGTGGGCGGCGCGGTGGCGCTGCTGTCGTCGGTGGTGCCCTACTCGCTGGAGCTGGAGGCGCTGCGCCGCATCCCGCCGCGCGTGTTCGGCATCCTGATGAGCCTCGAACCGGCGGTCGCCGCGCTGGCCGGTCTGGTGGTGCTCCACGAGGCCCTGCACCCGGCGCAGTGGGCCGCGGTGTTCTGCGTCGTCCTGGCCTCGGTCGGGGCGACCCGCACGGCGAGACCGGAGGGGTAGCCGCGGTGTCGGGCGGCGGTCAGGACCGCTCGGGCGGGGAACCGGGGGCACCGGGTGCCGGTGCCGGCTGCTCGACGCCCAGCGTGCCGTCGAGCAGCTCGCCGCCGCGCTTCTCGAACTCCGCCGCGTAGGCGGCCGAGTACCGCCGGTACGTGGCGAGCACGTCGCCGCCCGCCGCCACCTCGGCCCGGAACTCGTCGCGCATCAACCGCACGGCGTTCACGTCGTTGCGGCGCTTGCGGCTGTGCAGGTACGGCTTGAACGTCACGTTCAGCCCGCCCACCACGGCCGCCGCGAGCAGCAGCACCTTGCCGAGCACCGTCTCCGACGAGGTGAACCCCACCGCCAGCACGGCGGGCACGAGGATCAGCACGACCGTGTAGGCCATGCCGGTGCCGCGGTGCACCACCCGCCACAGCGACAGCCGCCGGCAGTCGCGCAGCATCCGGTCGTCCAGCTCTTGGACCAGCTTCTCCACGTCCCCCACGACCGAGCAGGCTACGCGGGCCGCACCTCGCCGCGCAGGACCGACTCCACGTCGTAGCGGGCGGGCTGCTCCAGCTGGTCGTAGCCGCACGAGGAGGGTTCGCGGTCGGGTCGCCAGCGGCGGAACTGGCCGTTGTGCCGCAGCCGGGCCGGCGCCGCGCCCTCGGTCTGCGAGTAGGCGATCTCCAGCACCCGCTCCGGGCGCAGCGGCACCCACTCGGCGTGCTTGCCGCGCCACCGGTTGATCTCGCCGGGCAGCCGGCGGCCGTCCGGCTCCACCAGCCACGGGTGGTCCCCGGACGTGATCAGCGGCGCGAACTCCTCGGCCAGCTTGCGCCGTTCGGCGGCCTTGAACGAGCCGACGACGCCCACGTGGTGCAGCACGCCCCGCTCGTCGTGCAGGCCGAGCAGCAGCGAGCCGACGGCGGTGCCGGGCTCGGTGTCCTTGTGCCAGCGCAGGCCCGCGACGACGCAGTCGGCGGTGCGCTGGTGCTTCACCTTCACCATGACGCGCTTGCCCGGCTCGTACGCCGCGTCGGCGGGCTTGCCGATCACGCCGTCCAGGCCCGCGCCCTCGAACAGCTCGAACCACTGCCCGGCCAGCGACGCGTCGGCCGTCGCGGGCGTCAGGTACAGCCCGTCACCGGGCGTGACCAGGGCTTCGAGGCGTGCCCGGCGCGCGGTCGTCGGCTCCTCCATCAGCACGTCGTCGCCCAGCGCGAGCAGGTCGAACGCCACGAACCCGGCGGGCGTCCGCTCGGACAGCAGGGCGATGCGGCTGGCGGCCGGGTGGATGCGCTCGGACAGCGCGTCGAAGTCGAGCTTGCCGTCCTTGGCGACGACCAGCTCGCCGTCCAGCACGACCCTCGGCGGCAGGGTGCGCCGCAGCGCCGCCTCGGCCTCGGGGAAGTAGCGGTTGAGCGGCTTGCCGCTGCGCGACTGGAGGAGCACCTCGTCCCCGTCGCGGAACACCAGGACGCGGTAGCCGTCGAACTTGGGCTCGAACAGCAGGTCGGAGCCGGTGGGGATCGTGTCCGCGGTGTTGGCCAGCATCGGCTGCACGGGAGGGGTCAGCGGGAGCGCCACGCGGTCATCCTGCCCCGTCGACCCCGGTCGGCGCACCCGGTTCGGCGGGGACGGGTCCAGCGGGGACGGGTCCGGCGCGGTCCCGGCCCGGGGTCACGCGCGCGTCCGGCGGTAGCGCAGCAGCAGCGCGCTGTCGGCGTGCAGCACCGACGCCAGCTCCAGCGACCGGGGCGCCTCCGGCAGCGGGCCGTGCGCGATGCGCCCCGCGTCGCCGCCGACGAGCAGCGGCGAGAACGTCACGCACAGCACGTCCACCAGGTCCGCCGCGATCAGCGAGCCGAACAGGCCGGGCCCGCCCTCGCAGTCGACGCGGCGCAGGCCCCGCTCGTCCAGCGCCCGCAGCGCCGCCGCCGGGTCCACCGACCCGTCGCCCGCGACCACCACGTCCGCGCCCGCGTCGGCCAGCGCGTCGCGCCGTTCCCGGGGCGCGGACCCTGCGGTCAGCACGATCGTCGGCACGGCGGTGTCCGCGACCAGCGGCGACGACGGCTCGATCGAGCACCGCGCGGTGACCACCGCGATCGGCGGCACGGGCGAGAGCCCCAGCCGGGACCGCCGCTCGGCGCGCACCTCCGTCGCCCTCACCCCGCGGTAGCCCTCCGCGCGGGCCGTCCCGGCGCCCACCAGCACCACGTCGCACAGGTCGCGGCCCAGCGCGAACACCTTCTTGTCGGCGGCGTTGCCCAACCCGCCGGACCGCCCGTCGACGGACACCGCCCCGTCCGCGCTGGACACGAAGTTGACCTGCACGAACGGCCGGTCGAGGTCGTCCGGGTAGGCGTAGAGCCGCTCCAGGTCCGCGTCGGTGATCCCGTCCCCGCGTGGTGGCCACAACATCCGCACCACCACATCCCAGCACGCCGTTAGGCTTCGGGCATGTCCGCCCCACCGCGCCTGTCCGACCGCACCCCGCACGTCGAGGCGGACGAGCTGGTCGGGGCGATGGTCCCGCCGCCGAGGTTCGACGGCGTGCGGTTCGACACCTACCTCCCCAACCCCGACGAGCCCAGCCAGGCCGCGGCCGTCACCGCGTGCCGGGAGTTCGCCGAACGGGTCTCCGGGGGCGGCGACCGGGGGTGGCTCGGGTCGCTGTTCAAGCGGTCGCAGCCGGACGACGCCAAGCCCGGCCTCTACCTCGACGGCGGCTTCGGCGTCGGCAAGACCCACCTGCTGGCCTCGATCTGGCACGCCGTGCCCGGCCCCAGGGCGTACGGCACGTTCGTCGAGCTGACCAACCTCGTCGGCGCGCTCGGGTTCCCGGAGACCGTCGCCCGGCTGTCCGGGCACCGGTTGCTCGCGATCGACGAGTTCGAGCTGGACGACCCGGGGGACACGATGCTGGTGACCCGCCTGATCAAGGAGCTGACCGCGGCGGGCGTGTCGATCGCGGCCACGTCCAACACGCTGCCGGACAAGCTCGGCGAGGGCCGGTTCGCCGCCGCCGACTTCCTGCGCGAGATCCAGGCCATGTCGGCGAGGTTCACCGTGGTCCGGGTCGACGGCCCCGACTACCGGCACCGCGGCCTGCCCGACGCGCCGCCCCCGATGAGCGACGACGACCTGGTCGCCAAGTCCGAGGGCACCCCCGGCAGCACGCTGGACGACTTCGCCGACCTGTGCGCGGCGCTGGCGAAGATCCACCCGTCGAGCTACGGCCGGCTCGTCGACGGCGTCACCGCCGTGCACCTGCGGGGCGTGCGGCCCGCGCCCGACCAGGCCGTCGCGCTGCGCCTCGTCGCGCTCGGCGACCGCCTCTACGACCGCGACATCCCGGTGGCCGTCTCCGGCGAGCCGCTCTCCGAGTTGTTCACCGCCGAGATGCTGCGCGGCGGATACCGGAAGAAGTACCTGCGGGCGGTGTCGCGACTCGTCGCCCTCTCCCGTTGATCACCGTCCCTGACCAGGGTCGATAGCCCGAACGGGGAGGATCGCGGACTCCGTTCGGGGCCGGTTTTGCGGGGTTCGCGCCGGGTATCCGGTGCTGGTGATGAGCGAAGCGGAACGCCGCACCCTCAGCGAGATCGAGTCCAGACTGATGGTCGAGGAGCCGGCCCTGGCCACGGCCCTCGTCGCCGGGAAGGCCCGGCACCCCGTGCTCAGCCATGCCCTCGTGGCCGTGTTCGCCGGCCTGGGCGTGCTGCTGTTGACCCTCGGGTCCTTCGGCCCCGCGCTGGCGTCGCTCGGCTTCGGCGCACTGCTGCTGCTCATGAAGGGCTACAGCTGGCGCTAGCCCGCACCTCGCCGACACCGACACCGACACCGGCACCGACACCGGTCCTGACCGCCGCGGCGGCGCTCATCCCGCGCGCGGCCGGTCACGACCCGGACCCGTTTCACCCCGAACCCGGAAACCCGCTGGCCACCGGGACCGTCCGTCACCCACCATGCCACCGTGGGATTCCTGGACGCCAACGGCCTCGCCTTCCGCCTGCCCGACGGCCGCGAGCTGTTCCGCGACGTGTCGTTCAAGGTGGGCGGCACCGACGTGGTCGCCCTCGTGGGCGCGAACGGCGTGGGCAAGACGACCCTGCTGCGCATCCTGTCCGGCGAGCTGGACCCGACGGCGGGCAGCGTCCGCGTGCAGGGCGGCCTCGGCGTGATGCCCCAGTTCGTCGGTTCCGTGCGCGACGCCTCCCTGGTGCGCGACCTGCTGCTCGCGGCCTCCCCGGCGCCGCTGCGCGCCGCCGCCGCCGAACTGGACGCCGTCGAGCTGGCCATGATGGAGACCGACGACGAGCCCACCCAGATGCGCTACGCCGACGCGCTCACCGCGTGGGGCGAGGTCGGCGGCTACGACGCCGAGGTGCTGTGGGACACGGTGACGGTCGCCGCGCTGGGCGTGCCGTTCGACCGGGCGCGCTTCCGCGAGGTCCGCACCCTCTCCGGTGGCGAGCAGAAGCGGCTGGTGCTGGAGGCGCTGCTGCGCGGCCCCGAGCAGGTGCTGCTGCTGGACGAGCCGGACAACTACCTCGACGTGCCGGGAAAGAGGTGGCTGGAGGAGCGGCTGCGGTCCGCCGGGAAGGCCGTGCTGCTGGTCAGCCACGACCGGGAGCTGCTGAACGTCGCCGCGACGCAGGTCGTGACGGTCGAGGCGCACTCGGCGTGGACGCACGCCGGGTCGTTCGGCACGTGGCACGCCGCCCGCACCGCCCGGATCGCCCGCCTCGCCGAGCAGCACCGCCGCTGGGACGAGGAGCACGAGCGGCTGCGCGACCTCGTCCGCACCCTCCAGGTGCAGGCGCGGATCAGCGAGGTCATGGCCGCGAAGTACCGCGTGCAGAAGGCGAAGCTGGAGCGGTTCGAGGAGGCCGGGCCGCCGCCCGAGCTGCCCGCGGACGAGAAGGTCGCGCCCCGGCTGCGCGGCGGGCGCACCGCCGTGCGCGCCATCACGTGCGAGGACCTGGAGCTGACCGGCCTGATGAAGCCGTTCTCCACCGAGGTGTTCTTCGCCGACCGGGTGGCCGTGCTCGGGTCGAACGGGTCGGGCAAGAGCCACTTCCTGCGACTGCTCGGCGGCGGCGACGTCGCGCACACCGGCGTGTTCCGGCTGGGCGCGCGCGTGGTGCCCGGCCTGTTCGCGCAGACCCACCAGCACCCGGAGTGGATCGGCCGCACCCTCGTCGACGTGCTGTGGCACGGCGAGGGCGGGCGCAAGGGCCTCGACCGGGGCGCCGCGATGGCCGTGCTCAGCCGGTACGGCCTGGGCAAGCAGGGCGACCAGCGGTTCGAGACGCTGTCCGGCGGTCAGCAGGCGCGGTTCCAGGTGCTGCTGCTGGAGCTGTCCGGCGCGACCCTGCTGCTGCTCGACGAGCCGACCGACAACCTGGACCTGAACTCGGCCGAGGCGCTCCAGAACGCCCTGGAGGAGTTCACGGGCACCGTCGTGGCCGTCACCCACGACCGCTGGTTCGCCCGCACCTTCGACCGCTTCCTGCTGTTCCGCTCGGACGGCGAGGTGGTGGAGGTCGACGAACCGGTCTGGGACGAAGCCCGCGTGGCCAGGACCCGCTGACCGGGGGGCCAACGCCCAGGCCCCGGGAGTCCAACCCCCAGGCCCCCTGAGTTCTGCGTTCGGGACCCTTCGCTGAACGGCGGGACCGGCCGATCGTGGAACTCGGAGGGCACGAACGTGGGACTCTCGCGACCTGGGCGTTGGACCCTCGGGGTGCGCGCCGTCCGGGGCTAGCGGGAGCGCAGCTCCACCAGGACGTGCGGCACCTCGTCGAGCAGCTCGCGGGCCAGCATCCCGGTCAGGCCGGTGCGCGGCACGAGCCGCTGACCGGCCATGGCGTGCACGTGCCCGGCCCAGCAGGTCGCGCGGGCCAGGTCGTCGTCGCGCGCCAGCAGGCCGCCGACCAGGCCCGCGAGCACGTCGCCGCTGCCCGAGGTGCCCAGTCCGACGTGCCCGGTGGCGTCCTGCCACACCCGGCCGTCCGGCGCGGCCACCACACCCATCAGGTTGACCACGGCGTCGTGCCGGTCGGCGATGGCCACCGCCGCCTTCACGTGGTCGTCCACGTCCTCGCCGCCCAGCAGGTACTTCGCCTCCACGGTGTTCGGCGTGAGCACCATCCGGCCGCGCACCGGGTCGCCCAGCTCGGGGTGCGTGCCCAGCGCGCCCAGCGCGAACGCGTCGAGCACCACCGGCCCCCGCGTGGCAGGCAGCAGGCGCTCCAGCAGGGCCGCCGTCTCGTCCGGGTCGACCAGGCCGGGCCCGACGACCAGCGACGCGGCGTCGCCCACGAGGTCGCCCAGCACGTCGGCGGCCTCCCGCGACACCGCCCCCGAGCCGGTCTCCGGCAGGCCCACGACCATCGCCTCCGGCACGGCCAGGCCCAGGCCGGAGGCGTGCCGGTCGGCGGTGGCCAGCTGGAGGGTGCCCGCGCCGGTGCGCAGCGCCGCGATGCCGCTCAGCAGCACCGCCCCCGGCACCCGCCGCGACCCGCCGACGACCAGGACGGTGCCGTGGTCCTCGCGGTCGGGAAGCCACTCCCGCAGCAGCGCGGACGTGATGGGTTCAGGCCGATCGGGTGGTGGCATCCTCGGTCTCCGTGGGCTCGGCTCCGTGCTCGACCAGGTGGTCGGCGTCGAACTCCCTCTCCAGTACCCACGCGCCGCCCTCCCGATGCCACGAGGTGAGCGACCCGTTCGGCACGGTGGAGTTGTGCGCGTACGCCAGCATGTCCCGCTCCGGCACGCACTCCAGCAGGTAGCGCAGCAGGAACGGGGTGATCTCGTGCGCGAACAGCAGCACCCGCGCGCCGTCCAGGTCGCGCAGCAGCGACCGCAGCCGCAGCGCCACGTCCGCCCACGACTCGCCGCCCGGCGGCCGGTAGTAGAACTTGCCCAGCCTGCGCCTGCGCACCACCTCGTCGGGGTAGCGCGCGGCGACGCCGTGCGTGGTCAGCAGGTCCAGCACGCCCAGTTCGCGGTCGCGCAGCCGTTCGTCGACGAGCATCCTCGGGTGCCCGCGCAGGGCGTGCGCCGCGGTGTCGACGGCCCGCCGGTAGGGCGAGGCCACCACCACGTCCGGCCACTGCTCGCGCGGCATCGCGGCGAACCAGCGGCCGAGCGCCCGGCCCTGCCGCTCGCCCTCCTCCGACAGCGGCACGTCCGCGTCGCGCTGCCTGATGTCGATGACCTCGTGCCCGCCGGACTCGGCCACCTCGCGGGCCACGTTGCCGGTGCTCTCGCCGTGCCTGATCACTCCGATCCAGTCCACCCGCACGAACTTAGCCCTCCCGGGCGCGGCGGGCACCCCGACGAGGGGGTCGCTCCGACGAGGGGTCGCTCCGGTGCGGGGGTCACCCGATCTCGGCCGGCAGCCGACCGGACTTGACGGCGCGCACCAGCTCCTCGTGGTCGGCGCACGTCCGGTCGGCGTAGTCCAGGGCGTAGCGGGCGATGGCGTCGTCCAGGCCGTCGCCGCCCGCGCAGTACCCGGCCAGCAGCCTCGGGTCGAGCGAGCGGCTGTGCGCGCGGGCCAGCAGCGCGCCCGCCAGCCGGCCGTAGTCGTCCAGGTCCTCGCGCTTGAGGGTGGTCGCGTCGATCTCGCCCTTGCGGTTGCGGAACTGCCGCACGATGTAGGGCCTGCCCTCGATGGTGGTCCAGCCGAGCAGGATGTCGGTCTCGGCCTGCACGAGCCGCGCGCCGTGCACGATCCGCTTGCCCTCGTGCCTGACCGGCGCGGTGTTCAGGAAGGGCGCCAGCGCGGACGGCCGGGCCTCCTTGGCCTGGAGCACCAGCGCCTCGTCGCCGTTGCCGTGCAGCAGCACGAGGTAGTTGCGCAGGCCGACGCTGCCCGTGCCGACCACGCGGAACGCCACGTCGGACACGCCGTAGCGCATGATCAGGTTGTAGCGGGACTCGCGCAGGGTGTCCACGTAGGACGGCAGCGCGTCGACCACGGCCCGCGCGGTGCCCGGCGTGACGCGGGTCAGCACGGGCGGGTCCGCGATGAACCGCCAGTGCTCGCCCTCCCGGCGGGTCCACTTCGCGGCGACCCGGGCGCTGGTGTTCCTGCGCGCCTTGGACGCGGCCTTGGTGAAGTGGTCGAGCAGGTCGTCGGCCTTGGTCCTGGACAGCGCCGACTCGTCGCCCAGGGCGCTCCACGACTCCAGGAACGGCATGGCGGCCAGGCGCCGCAGGGCGTTGCGGTAGGCGTTGACGGCGTCCTCGGCGGCGTCGCGGCAGCCCTTCTCCGACACGCCGCCCTCGCGGCCCGCCAGCACCAGCGACGTCGCCAGCCGCTTGAGGTCCCACTCCCACGGGCCGGGCAGCGTCTCGTCGAAGTCGTTGACGTCCATGACGATCGTGCCCTCGGGCGTGCCGTAGAGCCCGAAGTTCGCCGCGTGCGCGTCCCCGCACAGCTGGGCGTCCAGCCCCGTGCGGGCGCCGGCCGCGAGGTCGCCCGCCATCAGGCCCGCGCTGCCCCGGAAGAACGCGAACGGCGAGGCGAGCATGCGGCCGACCCGCAATGGCACCAACTCGGGCAGCCTGCCCTCGTTGGACGCGTCGACGAACTCGACCACGGACGGCCGGTCGTGCGCCAGGAGCACCTCGCGGTGCGCCTCGTGGCCCACCGCGGCCCGCAGCTCCCGACCTCGGGCCAGGACCTCCTCCGGCTCGACCCACCGGCCCAGCGCCTGCGCCGCCTCGGCCCGCTTCCGTTCACCCATGCGGGTAATGATGCGCGTCGAGGCCGGCGGGTGCACCGACCTCCACACGTCTGTGACCTGCGAAATCAGCCTCGCGGGTAGAAATCGGGCAGAGAGCTACCCGCGGGTGCGGAGAACCTGCCCGATCGCGTCGATCCCGCGGTCGAGGTCCTCGCGGGAGATCATCAGCGGCGGCGCGACGCGCAGGGTGGTGTCCTGGGTCTCCTTGCAGAGCACGCCCAGCCCGGCCAGCGCCTCGGAGGCCTCCCGGCCGCGCGGTCCGCCGGGGGCGATCTCCACGCCCGCCCACAGCCCGCGCCCGCGCACCTCGGCCACGCCGTGCCCGACCAGCTCGCCGAGCCGCGCGTGCAGGTGGGCGCCCAGCTCGCGGGACCGCCGCTGGTACTCGCCGGTCGCCAGCAGCCGCACCACGGCCCGCCCGACCGCGCACGCCAGCGGGTTGCCGCCGAACGTCGAACCGTGCTCACCGGGCCGCAGCACGCCCAGCACGTCGCGCGACCCGACCACCGCGGACACCGGCAGGATGCCGCCGCCGAGCGCCTTGCCCAGCGTGTACAGGTCGGCGCGCACGCCCTCGTGGTCGAGCGCGAAGAGCTCGCCGGTGCGGCCCAGCCCCGACTGGATCTCGTCGGCGATCATCAGCACGCCGCGCTCGTCGCACAGCTCCCGCACGCCCCGCAGGTAGCCGGCGGGCGGCACGACCACGCCCGCCTCGCCCTGCACGGGCTCCAGCAGCACGGCGGCGGTGCGGTCGGTGACCGCGGCGCGCAGGTCGTCGAGCGAGCCGTACCGCACGACGCGGAAGCCCGGCGTGAACGGCCCGAAGTCGTCGCGGGCGGTGTCGTCGGTGGAGAACGACACGATCGTCGTGGTGCGGCCATGGAAGTTCGACCCGGCCACCACGATCTCCGCCTCGCCCGCCGGCACCCCCTTCACCCGGTACGCCCACTTGCGGGCCACCTTGATCGCCGACTCGACGGCCTCGGCGCCGGAGTTCATCGCGAGCACCAGGTCGGTGCCGGTCAGCTCGGCCAGCTCGCGGCAGAACGCGCCGAACCGGTCGTGGTGGAACGCGCGGCTGGTGAGCGTGACGCGGCCGAGCTGCTCCACCGCCGCGGCCACCAGGTCGGGGTGCCGGTGCCCGAAGTTCAGCGACGAGTAGCCCGACAGGAAGTCCAGGTAGCGGCGTCCCTCGACGTCGGTCACCCACGCGCCCTCGCCGTGCGAGATCACGACCGGCAGCGGGTGGTAGTTGTGGGTGCTCCATTCCTCGTCGAGCGCGATGAACTGCTCCGTGGCGGGGAGGAAGGTGGCGGTCATGTAACCAGGCTAAGGGGCCGATGCCAGCGATTTCAGCCGCTAGCCGTTGCGCATCCGGTGAGTTCGTTGCGCAATTCGTTCGTTCGACGGTGATTCGTTGCATGAGGTGCACCGCCCTGGCGGGCGGGCTAGGTTGCGACGATGGTGAAAGAGTCGGCGCAGGTCCAGTCCGTTTCCGACATCTTCCGGGTGAACCCGGGATCGGTGGACCTCGCGGCGCTCGACCCGGCCGCCACCCCGGTCGGTCCGCGCTCGAAGGAGGAGGCCGCGGGCGAGGTCGCGCGCATCGGCGAGGAGTTGGACGAACTCCAGGAGGCGCTCTTCGCTGAGGGCGTCGGCGGCGGCAGGCGGCGCGTGCTGCTGGTGCTCCAGGGCATGGACACCTCGGGCAAGGGCGGCACGATCCGGCACGTCCTGGGCCTGGTCAACCCGCACGGCGTGCGGGTCGCCGCGTTCGGCAGGCCCACGCCCGAGGAGCGGTCGCACGACTTCCTGTGGCGCATCCGCCGCCAGGTCCCGCCGCCCGGCTACCTGGGCGTCTTCGACCGCTCGCACTACGAGGACGTGCTCGTCGCGCGGGTGGACGGGCTGGTGCCCGAGGACGAGTGGGGACGCCGGTACGCGCTGATCAACGAGTTCGAGGCGGACCTGGTCGAGCAGGGCGTGACCCTCGTGAAGTGCTTCCTGCACATCTCGCCCGAGAAGCAGAAGGAACGGCTCCTCGCCCGCCTGGAGGACCCGCTCAAGCAGTGGAAGTACGACCCGGCCGACCTCGCCGCGCGGGCGAAGTTCTCCGCCTACCGGGAGGCCTACCGGGACGCGCTGGTCCGCTGCTCCGAGGCCGCGCCCTGGTACGCGGTGCCGGCGGACCGCAAGTGGTACCGCAACTGGGCGGTGGCGAGCCTTCTCCTCGGGGCGCTCCGGGACCTGGCCCCGCGACGGCCCGAGCCCTCGTACGATCCGGAGGTCGAGTTGGCACGCCTCCGGGACGCCGACCCGTTGCGCTAGACGCAATCTTCATTGCACCTCTTGCTCTGCCACAGTGGCCTGGGCCACTGTGGAACCGCCGCGGGCGGGCGAGCGGAGGTTCGGTGTGGCTGTGGACAGGCGGCGGTTCCTGGGGGCGGTTGGCGTGGGAGCGGGGTTGCTGATGACCGAGGGTGTGGCCGAAGCGCGTGGAGAGGTGCGCGCCTACCTGGGCACCTACACCACGTGGCCGGGTGGCGGCACGGGGCTGGGGCTGGGCGCGTTCGACCCCGCGACCGGGCGGCTGCGGGTGACCGGTGTGGTGGAGGACGTGGCCAACCCGTCGTTCGTGGTCGACGCGGGCAGGTTCGCCTACGCGGTCAACGAGCAGTCCGACGGCGAGGTGACCGCGCTGGCGGTCGGCGCGGACGGCGTGCCCAAGGTGCTGAACAGCCGGAGCACCGGTGGCGCGGACCCGTGCCACCTCGCACTGCACAAGGGGTTCCTGCTGTCGGCGAACTACAGCTCGGGCAGCGTCGCGGTGCACCCGGTGCGCCCTGACGGCGGGCTGGGCGAGCGCACCGACCTCGTGCGGCACCAGGGCTCCGGGCCGGACCCCGAGCGCCAGGAGGGGCCGCACGCCCACCAGGTGCTGCCCGACCCGCGCGGCGAGTTCGTGCTCGCCGTCGACCTGGGCACCGACTCGGTCTACAGCTACAAGCTGGAGGAGGTCGGCACGCTGACCCTCGCGGGCACCGCGCGCCTGCACCCCGGCGCCGGGCCGCGGCACCTCGCGTTCCACCCGAACGGCAGGTTCGCCTACATCGCCAACGAGCTGGACTCCACGATCGTGGTGGCGAGCTACGAGCGCGGCGCCCTCAAGCCCGGACCGAGGCTGAGCACGCTGCCCGAGGGCGCGCCCACCACCCCGCGCAACTACCCGGCCGAGGTCCTGGTGTCGCCGGACGGCCGGTTCGTCTACCTCTCCAACCGGGGGCACGACAGCGTCGCCGTGTTCGCCGTCGAACGGTCCGGCGCGGCGTTGCGGCTGGTCGGCACCACGCCGGTGGGCGGGAAGTACCCGCGGCACATCGTGCTCGACCGGGCCGGGAGGTTCCTGCTGGCCGCCAACCAGAACTCCGGCGACGTCACGGTGTTCGCCGTCGACCGGGCCACCGGGGGACTGCGGCAGGTGTCGTCGACCGACGCGCCGATCCCGGTCTGCGTCGCCTTCCGGGGGTAACACCACCGGGTCCATTTCGGCCGCGCGGACCGTCCACAGTGGTACGACCACCCCCATGAAGACGATCCTGGTCGCACTCCTCGTGGTCCTCGCCACCGCGCCGGCCGCCTGGTCGGCGCCCGCCGTTCCCGAGCCCGCCGCGCTGGAACTCGTCTCGTTGGGCGACTCCTACGCGGCGGGCCTCGGCGCGGGCGACGAGGCCCAGGACGACTGCCGGCGCAGCCCGCACGCCTACCCGAACCTGCTCGCCGCACTCACCGGCGCCACCCTGGTGACCGTCGCCTGCTCCCAGGCCACCACCGCGGAGGTCACCGCCCAGGCCGACCGCGTCACCCCCAGGACCGGGCTCGTCACCGTGCAGGCGGGCGGCAACGACGCCGGGTTCAAGGACGTCATGATCACCTGCGCCCTCAGCGACGACCAGGGGTGCCGCGACCGCGTCGCCACCGCCGAGGCGTTCATCCGCGGCGAGCTGCCCGGCCGCCTCGACGCCCTCTACGGGAAGGTGCGCGACCGGCTGGCCGACCGCGCGAACGGCCGCTCGTCCGACCGGGCGGACGTCGTCGTGGTCGGCTACCCGAAGCTGTTCTCGTTCGACTCGTGGTGCCTGATGACCGGGCCCAAGCGGGAGGCGCTCAACCACGCCGTCGACGTGATCACCGAGGTCACCGCCGCGCGGGCGGAGGCCGCCGGGTTCCGGTTCGCCGACGTGCGCGACGAGTTCGACGGGCACGGCGCGTGCGCGGCCGACCCGTGGGTGAACGGGCTCGTCCTCGTCCCCGTCGACCGCTCCTACCACCCCAACCTCGCCGGTCACGCGTCCGGCTACCTGCCGGCCCTGGCGGGCTCCGCGGCGTAACCGGTTGGCGGTCCGCGCCCGGCATTGACGATGATGCCGGGCGTGAACCCCACGAACGGGCTGCGCCAGGTCGCGGCCACCCGCTACGTCACGCCCCTGCGGGAGGGCGGTTCGTTGCCGGGCCTCGTCGAAGCCGACGACCTCGGCATGTACGTGCTCAAGTTCCGGGGCGCGGGCCAGGGCGTGAAGGCGCTGATCGCCGAGATCGTCGTCGGCGAGCTGGCCCGTCGCCTCGGCTTCCGCGTGCCCGAGCTCGTGCTCGCGGAGCTGGACCCCGAGCTGGGCCGCGCCGAGCCCGACCAGGAGGTCCAGGAGCTGCTCAAGGCCAGCGGCGGCCTGAACCTGGGGCTGGACTACCTGCCCGGCTCGTTCGACTACAACCCGGTGGTGCGCGAGCCGTCCAGCGACCTGGCGACCCGGCTGCTGTGGCTGGACGCCCTGACGCTCAACGTCGACCGGAGCTGGCGCAACCCCAACACGCTGCTGTGGCACCGGGAGCTGTGGCTCATCGACCACGGCGCCTCGCTGTACTTCCACCACTCGTGGCGGCCCGAGCGGTTCCCCGCGGCGACCTACCGGTTCGACGCGGCCGACCACCTGATGCTGCCGTTCGCCGGCCCGCTGGCCGACGTGGACGCCGAGCTGACCGCCCGCGTGACCCCGGAACTGGTGCGCGAGGTGCTGGCGCTCGTGCCCGACGAGTGGCTCGCGCAGGACGAGGCGTTCGGCACGCCGGACGCCGTGCGCGGCGCGTACGAGCAGTTCTTCACCTCCCGCCTGGCCGCGCCGCGGACGTGGGTCGACGCACTGGAGGCCGCCCGTGCCGCACGTGTTTGAGTACGCGCTGCTGCGCGCCGTGCCCCGCCAGGAGCGCGGCGAGTTCGTCAACGTCGGCGTCCTCGTCTACTGCAAGGACCTCGACTTCCTCGGTGCGCGCGTGCACGTGGACGAGAAGCGGGTGCTGGCGCTCGACCCGTTCCTGGACGTCGAGGTGCTGCGGGCGAGCCTGGAGCACCTGGGGCTGTCGTGCGACGGCTCGCCGACCGCCGGTCCGGTGGCGCGCACGTCGGCCGGGCAGCGGTTCCGGTGGCTCACCGCGCCCCGGTCCACCATCGTGCAGACCTCGCCCGCGCACACCGGCCTCACCGACGACCCGGTGGCCGAACTGGACCGCCTGCTGGCCGCCCTCGTGCTCCCGCCGGACCACTAGGGCGCGACCCGACCACTAGGCTGGCAACCTCTTGCCACGCGTCGCGTCCTTATCTGCGAGCAGTGGCCGACACACGGAGCGGGGTCGCCAGATGAACGGCGGGTATCAGCAGGGCGGGTACCAAGGGGGAGGGCGCCCCGCGCAGCGTCCTCCCCAGCAGCGCACGCGCGCCTACCCGCAACCCGGCTACCAGCAGCCGCAGCAGGGCGCACGCCAGGGTGGCGGCCGGGCACCCGCCGTCGCGAGGGCCGGTGCCGGCGGCTACCGGCAGGCGCCGCCGCGCCGCAAGCGCCGGGTCGGCCGGATCGTCGCGGTCGTGCTGGTGCTGCTGCTGGCGCTCGGCGTCGGCATGTGGGTGTACGTCGACTCGTCGCTGCGCCGCATCGACGCGCTCGGCGACTACGAGGGCCGGCCGGCGGACACCCCGGGCACCAACTGGCTGCTCGTCGGGTCCGACGCGCGCGACGACCTGACCGAGGAGCAGAAGGCCGAGCTGGCCACCGGTGACGCGGGCGGTCGGCGCACCGACACGATCATGCTGCTGCACATCCCGGACGGCTCCGGGAAGGCGACGCTGGTGAGCGTGCCGCGCGACTCGTACGTGGACATCCCCGGCAACGGCAAGAACAAGATCAACGCGGCGTTCGCGATCGGCGGACCGTCGCTGCTGGTGCAGAGCATCGAAGGCGCGACCGGAATCCACGTCGACCACTACATGGAGATCGGCTTCGGCGGGTTCGCCGGGATCGTGGACGCCATCGGCGGCGTGGACATGTGCATCGACGAGCCGATGCAGGACCCGTTGGCGGGCCTGGACCTCCAGCCCGGCTGCCAGGAGCTGAACGGCGCGCAGGCGCTCGGTTTCGTCCGGACCCGCGCGTTCGCCACGGCCGACCTCCAGCGCGTGCAGAACCAGCGCGAGTTCCTGGCCGCGCTGAGCGACAAGGCCACCAGCGTCGGCGTGCTGGCCAACCCGTTCCGCGCGTTCCCGCTGCTGTTCGCGAGCACCGACTCGATCTCGGTCAACTCCGACGACCACCTGCACCACCTCGCGGGCATGGCGTTCGCGATGGGCGGGGGAGTCGACACGGTCACGGTGCCCGTGGGCGGCACGCCGACCGTGCCCGGCGCGGGCTCCGTCGTCCAGTGGGACCGCGACAACGCCCTGCGCCTGTTCGGAGCCCTGGAGAAGGACGAACCGGTCCCGGCGGACCTCCTGGAACAACCGAAGTAACCACCCGCGAGTCGTAAGTCCGCGCCCCGCGAGTCGCAAGTTCAGGCCTGGCGAGTCGTAAGTTCACGCTCCGACGCGAACGTGCGACTCGCGGGGCGCGGGCTTACGACTCGCGGGGCGCGGGCTTACGACTCGCGGGGCGCGGGCTTACGACTCGCGGGGCGCGGGCTTACGACTCGCGGGGCGCGGACTTCTTGTGCCGGTTGGGCCCCGGTGTCACCGGGGCGGATGAGACGGTGGGCGTTGAGGCGCTCATCGCATGGCGGCGCCGAGCGGCACCGCTCGCCCTCCGGGTGCGTCCGAGTGGCATGACGGGGGAAAAGGACGAGGTCGAGCCGCCCGCTTGGGCGGTGTGGGTGGCGCGCGCCGTGGCGGTGCTGGTCGTGGTGCCGGTGCGGTTGGCGTGGGAGGCGGTGCACCGCCTGGCGCTGCGCCCGGTCGCCGCGTCGGCGGCGAGGGTGTGGGCGTTCGGCGGGAAGGTGATCCGCTCGTTCCGCGCGGCTCTCGGTCCGGTGTGGCGCGGTGTGGCGCGGGTGACGGGCGCGGTGGGACGCGGCCTGCGCGCGATCGGGCACCTGGTGGCCGGCGCGGTCGGGCGGTTCGCGGTGCGGCCGGTGTCGTGGGCGGGGCGGTGGGTCCTCGTCGCGGTCCTGCGCCCGGTGGGACGGGGTGTGCGCGCCGGTGCGGGGGCTGTGGGGCGGAGGTTGCGCGCCGGTGCGGGGGCGGTCGGGCGCGGGTTGCGCGCCGGCGGCGGGATGGTGCGCCGGGCGTCCCGGTGGACGTTCGCGGTGGTGGCCCGACCGGCCGGGCGCGGGGTGCGCGCGGTGGGTCGGTGGGTGTCGCGGGAGTTGGTGCAACCTGCCGGGCGCGGACTGCGCCGGGCGGGGCGAGTGCTCGTGCTCGACCCGGCGCGGTGGGTGTGGCGGACGGGCGTGGCGCCGGCCGGTCGTGGGGTGTCGTGGGTGTGGCGACGCGTCGTGGTGCGGGCGGCCCGGGCGGTCGGGGCCGGGGTGCGGTGGGTTCGGCGGCAGGTCGGGAATGGCCTGCGGTCGGTGGGGCGGTGGGCCGGGCGCGGCCTGCGGTGGGTCGGGTGGAACGTGGTGGTCCGACCCCTGCGGGGTGTGGGCGCCGGGGTGTGGTGGCTGCTCCGGCTGTTCCTGGGCGCGCTGGTGTGGGCGTTCCGGCGGGTCGGGCGCGCGTTGGCGGCGGTGGGGCGCCGCCTGCGCGCCGGGGCGGTGTGGGTGTTCCGGCGGGCGCTGCGGCCGCTGGGGCGGGGACTCGCGCGCGCCTGGCGGGCGCTGGTCGTGACCCCGGCCAGGTGGGTGCGGGACACCGTCCTGGCGCCGGTCGGCCGCGGGGTCCGTCGGGTCTGGCGGGGCGCGGTCGTCGCACCGGTGCGCTGGGTGCGCGGTTCGGTGGTCGCGCCGATCGGCCTGGCCGGTCGGCGGGTGCGCCGTCAGCTCCGCGCGGCCTTCCGCCGCCGTCCCCGCGGCTGACGCGCGCCCCGCCGGTCAGCCGGTCGTGGTGTCGGCGGCCTGGTCGATGGTCCCCGAGGTCGTCTCGACAGCGGCCCCGGTGGCCGGGGCGTCGGCCCGCTCCCCGTTCTCCGCGGCCCCGTCGGTCGGCACGTCCCGGCTCGCCAGGATGATCCCCTCGAACTCGCGCAGCAGGTCGTCGTAGATCGGCGTGAGTGACACTTGGTAACCCCCATAGCCTGGTTGGTCCCCCGATCGGGCCAAAGCAGACTACTCATGTCGCAACGCCAACTTCAGTAGGTATTCATGAAGTCGATGCCCGTGTCGCTCACTGTTGCCTGAACACACCCGACGCCCGCACGTTGTGTAGACCACTCACATGGGCGGCGAACCGCAGGTCACCTAGCGTTTCGGGCCATGACGAGTGTCCCCGGTCACAGCGACGACCTCTCCGGCCGCACCGCCCTGGTCACCGGCGCCGCCGGCGGCATCGGGCGGGCGGTGGCGGTGGCGCTCGCCGCCGCCGGCGCGAAGGTGCACGTGGTGGACCGCGACGCCGACGGCGTGGCCGAGGTCGCCCGGGAGGTCGGCGGCACCGGCCACGCCGTCGACCTGACCGGCGACGTGTCCGGCCTGCCCACCGAGGTCGACGTCCTGGTCAACAACGCGGGCCTCCAGCACGTCGCCCCCGTCCACGAGTTCCCGCCGGAGCGGTTCGAGCTGCTCCAGCGGGTCATGGTGACCGCGCCGTTCCTGCTCGCCCGCCACGTCCTGCCGCACATGTACCACCGCGGCTGGGGCCGGGTCGTCAACCTCTCCAGCGTGCACGGCACGCGCGCGAGCGCCTTCAAGTCCGCCTACGTCGCCGCCAAGCACGGCCTGGAGGGCCTGAGCAAGGTCATCGCGCTGGAGGGCGCGCCGCACGGCGTCACCAGCAACTGCGTCAGCCCCGGCTACGTCCGCACGCCCCTGGTCGAGAACCAGGTCGCCGACCAGGCCAGGGCGCACGGCATCGACCCGGACCGCGTGCTCGCCGACGTGCTGCTGGCCCGGCACGCCATCAAGCAGCTCGTGGAACCGGACGAGGTGGCCTCCGTCGTGCGGTGGCTGTGCGGGGCGCACTCCGGCCACGTCACCGGCGCCTCGTTCACGATCGACGGCGGCTGGACCGCCCAGTAACCCCTTCCCCCGCAAGCACACCCCCAACGAAGTGGTGACCGCCATGACCGTGCAGAACCCGCCGAAACCCGGCTTCGCCAAGGTCGTCATAGGCAGCCTCGTCGGAACCACCGTCGAGTGGTACGACTTCTTCCTCTACGGCTCGGCCGCCGCGCTGGTGTTCAACAAGCTGTTCTTCCCCAGCGCCGACCCGCTCGTCGGGACGCTGCTCGCGTTCACCACCTACGCGATCGGCTTCCTGGCCCGACCGCTCGGCGGCCTGGTGTTCGGCCACTACGGTGACAAGCTCGGCCGCAAGAAGCTGCTCGTGCTGAGCCTGCTGCTGATGGGCGCCGCGACGTTCGCCATGGGCCTGCTGCCCACGTACGCCACCATCGGCGTGGCCGCGCCCCTGCTGCTGACGCTGCTGCGGCTGGTCCAGGGCTTCGCGCTCGGCGGCGAGTGGGGCGGCGCGGTGCTCATCGTGTCCGAGCACGGCAGCGCGGCGCGGCGCGGCTTCTGGGCGTCGTGGCCGCAGGCGGGCGCGCCGATGGGCAACCTGCTCGCCACCGCCGTGCTCGCCGTGCTGGCCGCCGTGCAGAGCGACGAGGAGGCGTTCCTGTCGTGGGGCTGGCGCGTGCCGTTCCTGCTGTCCGGGGTGCTGGTCCTCATCGGACTGTGGATCCGGCTCAGCGTCGAGGAATCGCCCGTGTTCCTGGCGGCGCAGCGCCGGGCCGAGGCGACCAGGCAGCCCGAGAAGGCCCCGATCGTGTCGGTGGTGCGCCACCACTGGCGCGAGGTGCTGATCGCCATGGGCGCGCGCATGGCGGAGAACGTGTCGTACTACGTGATCACCGCGTTCATCCTGGTCTACATCACCAGCGAGCTGGGGATGCCGCGGTCGGCCGGCCTCAACGCGGTGCTCATCGCGTCCTTCGCCCACCTGGTCACGATCCCGCTGTGGGGCGCGCTGTCGGACCGCATCGGCCGCCGCACCACCTACCTGCTCGGCACGGTCGGCATGGCCGCGTGGATGTTCGCCTTCTTCGCCCTGCTGGACACGAAGTCGTTCGTGCCCATGACCCTCGCCGTCACGGTCGGGCTCGTGCTGCACGGCGCCATGTACGGCCCGCAGGCCGCGTTCTTCTCCGAGCTGTTCGGCACGAAGGTCCGCTACTCGGGCGCGTCCATCGGCTACCAGCTCGCGTCGATCGCGGCGGGCGCCGTGGCCCCGCTCATCGCCACCGCCCTGCTCGCCGCGTACCGGAGCACCCTGCCCGTCGTGCTGTACGTGGTGGCGATGTGCGTGATCACGGTGATCGCCGTGGCGGCGGCCAAGGAGACGAAGGGGACGTCGCTGGACCGGACCACCGGGGAGCGCTCCTCGGTGACAGCATGAGCGCATGAGTGGGGCGGACGCGGTGGAGCACCTGCTGGAGCTGCTGGACCTGCTGGCGAACGACGCGGGCAGCGAGCGGCTCGCGGAGGTGCTCCCCGCGGCCCGCGCGGCGGGCGTGACCGGGGTCGGGCTGGACCGGGTCGCGCGGGCGGCCGAGTGGGCGATGCGCGTCCACCGCACGCTCACCGCGCACCGCCGTCGCGAGGCCGAGCTGGAAGCGTTGTTCGACACCGCCAACGACCTGGCGGGCGTGCGCGACCCGGACGCGGTGCTGCGCTCCATCGTGCGGCGCGCGCGGCAGCTCCTCGGCGCCGACATCGCCTACCTGAGCATGAACGACGTCGGCGAGCGCGGCACGTACATGCGGGTCACCGACGGATCGATCTCCGCGCTGTTCCAACAGGTCCGGCTCGGCATGGGCGAAGGGCTGGGCGGGCTCGTGGCGCAGACCGCGCGGCCCTACGTGACCGCCGACTACTTCGCCGACGACCGGTTCGACCACACCGACCCGATCGACGCCGCCGTGCGCGACGAGGGCCTGGTCGCGATCCTCGGCGTGCCGCTGAAGCTCGACCGCCGCGTCATCGGCGTGCTGTACGCGGCCAACCGGTCGCCGCGCCAGTTCCCGCCGGAGGAGGTGGCGCTGCTGTCGTCGCTGGCCGACCACGCGGCCATCGCGCTGGACACCGCGCACCTGCTGGAGGAGACCCGCGCCGCGGGCGGCACGATCCGCGCGCACAACGAGGCCATGCGCCGCGCCGAGGAGGCCCACGACCGGTTGACGGACCTCGTGCTGCGGGGCGCGGACGTGCCCGAGGTGGCCGCCGCCGTGGCGCAGGTCCTCGGCGGCGGGATCGTGGTGCACGACGCGGACGGCGGCGAGCTGGCCCGCATCGGCACCGCGCGGGTCCTGTCGTCGCGGCCCGCGGTCAACGCCTCGCGGGCGAGCGGCCGGGCCGTGCCGCAGGACGGCACGTGGGTGTGCGCGGTGCTGGCGGGCCGCGAGCTGCTCGGCGGCCTGACCCTCACCGACCGCCCCGACCTCGGCGACGCGGACCGCCGGCTGTTCGAGCGCGCGGGCGTCGTCACCGCCCTGCTGCTGCTCCTGCGCCGCACGGTCGCCGAGGCGGAGAACAAGGTGCGCGGCGAGCTGATCACCGACCTGCTCGCGTCGACCGGGCCGGACCCGGTGGCGCTGCGGGCCCGCGCCCGCCGGGTGGGCGTCGAACTGGTCGCCGAGCACGTCGTCCTGGTCGCCGACGGTCCCCGCGACCGGCTGCCGGCCGCCGCCGCGCACCACGCCTCGGCGTGCCGGGGGCTGGCGGGCACGCACGGCGAGCACGTGGTGCTGGTGCTGCCGGGGGCCGACCTCCGCCGCGCCGCGCACGACGCCGCGCGGGTGCTGGGCGCCGCCGTCGGCGTGCCGGTGACCGTGGGCTCGGGCGGCCCGGCGCACGGGCCGCAGCACGTGGCGACCGCGCACGCCGAGGCCGTGCGGTGCCTGCGCGCGCTGCTCCAGCTCGACCGGCGGGGCACTGGCGGCACCCTGGCCGACCTGGGGTTCGTCGGCGTCCTGCTGGGCGACCGGGCCGACGTGACCGGGTACGTGCGCGCGACGCTGGGGCCGCTGCTGGACTACGACGCGAGCCGGGGCACCGAGCTGGTGCGGACGGTCACCGCGTACTTCGCGTGCGGCGCGAACCTCAGCCGGGCCAAGGAGGAGCTGCACGTGCACGTGAACACGGTCGTGCAGCGGCTGGACCGGGTGGCGTCGTTGCTGGGCGAGGACTGGCAGTCGCCGGAGCGGGTGCTGGAGGTGCAGTTGGCGCTGAAGCTGATGCGGGTCGTGGGCTCGGGGCAGCCCTGACCGCGCCGCCGCCCGGCGTGACCCGCCCGGTGCGCCCACCGCGGGCACGCCGGGCGGGTCACGCCGGGCGGGGCGTTCACGCCAGGGCGCACTCCGTCGCGCTCACCACCGCGGGGCGCGGGACGGTCGCGGACGCGGGCGGGCGGGTGCCGGCCAGCCAGCCCTCCAGCGCCGCGAACGCCGTGCGGTGGCACGGGGTCAGCGGGCGCAGGCGGTCCGGGAAGGCGTCGTACAGCGAGTCGACGTGCGTGCCGCCCTCGACGCGGTAGTACCGGAACAGGTGGCCGCGCCCGGCCGCGCGGACCAGGTCGGCGTACGCGTCGGAGCTCTTGCCGATCGGCAGCAGCGCGTCCAGGGTGCCGTGCAGGGTGAGCAGCGGTCTGCCGATGCGACCGGTCAGGGCGATGCGGGCGACGGTCCGCTGCGCCGCCGGCCGTGACGCGTAGTCGTAGTCGGCGTCGCACAGCGGCGTGCCCGGCGCGCAGAACGGGGTGCCCGCCTCGGTCGCGCCGTCCCAGCCCGGGTCCAGCTCCTCGCGGTAGATCCGCTGGGTCAGGTCCCAGTAGTGCTGGTGGTGGAACGGCCAGAGGAACTCCGACTCGGCCGGGAAGCCCGCCGCGACCACCGCCGCGCGGTCGCCCGTCGCGTACCCGGCGAGCGCGGGCGGCAGGAAGGTCAGCAGGTTGGGGCCGCGCGCCGACCACAGCGCGCCCTCCCAGTCGACGCCGCCGTCGTACAGCTCGGGGTGGTTCTCCAGCTGCCAGCGCACCAGGTAGCCGCCGTTGGAGATGCCGGTGGCCAGGGTGCGGGACGGCGGGCGGCAGTAGCGCCGGGCCACGACGGTCCGCGCGGCGCGGGTGAGCTGCGTGACGCGGTGGTTCCACTCGGCGATGGCGTCCCCCGGCCGCTCGCCGTCCCGGTGGAAGGTCACGCCGGTGTTGCCCTTGTCGGTGGCCGCGAACGCGTACCCGCGCGCCAGCGCGAAGTCGCTGATCGCCCGGTCGTTCGCGTACTGCTCGCGCACGCCCGGCGAGCCGGTCACGACGAGGCCGCCGTTCCAGCGGCGCGGCAGGCGGATCACGAACTGCGAGTCGTGCGCCCACCCGTTGTTGGTGTTGCCGGTGGAGGAGTCGGGGAAGTAGCCGTCGACCTGGGTGCCCGCCACCGGGGTCGGCGCGGGCAGGCCGGCCGGGGTGAGGCCCGCCCAGTCGGCCGGGTCGGTGCGCCCACCGGCGGTGGACAGGTCGTCGAGGTGGGTCAGTTCCTGGTGCGCGGCACCGGGAACGCGCAGGGGGCCGCATCCCTCTCGGGCGGACGCGGGCACCGCCTGCACCGTGGTCGCGAGGAGCGCTGCGATCAGCGGGACGGCGATGTTCACCCGTGGACCGTAGGGCGGTTCGCGGCGGCCCGGAATGGTCGCGGCCCCCATGGCCGGTGCGGCGGTTGTGGTGCGCGCAGCCATCGTGCCCGGTGCGGGGCCGCTCTTACCGTCGGGTGCGGACAAGGAGGTCCGCATGCGCGTACTCGCACTGGTCGCCCTGTTGTCGATGACGGTGTTCGCGCCACCCGCGCACGCCGCGAGCGTTGTCGAAGTTCCCTCGTTCGGGCCGAATCCCGGAAACCTGAGGATGTTCCGCCACGTGCCGGACGGGCTGCCCGCGGGGAGCCCGCTGGTGGTCGTGCTGCACGGCTGCAAGCAGGACGCCGGCTACGGCACGTCCAGCGGCTGGGTGTCGCTGGCCGGGCGGATGGGGTTCGCCGTCGTGCTGCCGCAGCAGCAGGGCGCCAACAACCTCAACAAGTGCTTCAACTGGTTCCAGGCCGCCGACACCGCCCGCGGGCAGGGCGAGGCGGCGTCGATCGACTCGATGGTCGCCCGGATGAAGGCCGACTTCGGCACCGGGCGGACGTTCGCCACCGGGCTGTCCGCGGGCGGCGGGATGACCTCGGCCCTGCTCGCCGCCTACCCCGACGTGTACTCGGGCGGCGGCGTGGTGGCCGGGTTGCCCGCGGGCTGCGCCACCACGGTGATCGACGCGTTCGGCTGCATGAACCCGGGCAGGAACCTCACGCCGGGGCAGTGGGGCGACAAGGTGCGCGCGGCGTCGTCGCACCGGGGTCCGTGGCCGACGATGACCGTGTGGCACGGGACGGCCGACCACACCGTCGTCGCGGCCAACCAGCGGGAGATCGTCGAGCAGTGGACCGACGTGCACGGCACCGACGCCACCGCCGACGTGACCGACACCGTTTCGGGTTACCCCCGTGCGACGTACTTCAACAACGCGGGGTCGCCTGTGGTCCGTTCCCACACCGTCACCGGTATGGGTCACGGCCAACCGGTCGATCCCGGCGGGTCACCTCAGCAGTGCGGGACGGCAACGGCTTTCGTGCTGGACGTGAATGCCTGTGCGGCCTACCACCTAGCACAGGAGTGGAGCCTTTAGACCTCCGATCGGGGTGTTTTGTCGCGGCCGGTCGGGGTAGCTGAGTTGACGCAGCGAAGTTCGCACCTCCAGGTGATTTACCTTCACCCGGCGTGAGGTGTCTGCTTCCGGGGTGACTGAGCAACGGCGCTCGAAGCGCGCAGAGCAGGAGTGGGACCTGATCCAGCGCATCCGGAACCTGGCCCACCTGGCCGAACGCACCGCGTTCGACCACTCCAACTTCGTCGGTCCGCCACCGTCCAAGCAGCACCTGGACATCCTGGCGGAGATCCGTGCGCTCACCGAGCAGGCGGTGCAGCAGCGGATGCCGAAGCCGACCGGTCTGCCCCGTCAGGCCGACCCGGTGGACGACGCGACGTTGGCCGCCCCCGCAGTCTGACCGCCGCAGCGGGCTGGGCCGCTCCCAGCCCGCACGACCCCCGTCCGCCGCTCAGCGGCGGCGGACCAGCTTCACCAGGCCCTTGAACGTCTCCTCCAGACCGGAGGAGAACGGGTTGTCGTTGACCAGGTACGTCCACGTCGTGTTCGGGCGCTGCACGCCCGCCTCGGCGAGGTGCGCGCCGTCGGCGTCGATCTGCACCTTGGCGAACGTCTCCTCCGCCTCGTCCCAGGCGTCCGGCACGATCCTGTTGTAGGCCGGGATCGCCTCCCGGTGGAACTCGTCCAGCGGGTTCTGCCTGGCCAGCGCCCGCAGGTGGATGCCCTCGCGCAGGTCGGTCAGGAACGTCAGGTGGTCGCTCCACCGCTGGTCGAGGTGGTGCAGCGCGACCAACCGGGCCGCCTTGACCTTGATCTCGTGGTCGAGGTCCTCCAGCTCGTGCACCCGGTCGGGCTTGCGCGAGGACAGCTCCTCCCACGCCAGCTCCGTGCGCAGCAGCTTGTCGCGGTGCTTGAGCAGCAGCAGCCGCTGGTGCTCGATCAGCTTGTTGTAGCGCCACGTGTTGCGGTGGATCTCCAGCTGCACGCCCTCGGCGATGCGCTGCGCGTGCTCCACGGTGTGCAGCGTGCCCGAGTCGGTCACGCGGCCGGTCTCCTCGTCCACCTCGGCGGGCTCGTCGTGGTCCGGCACGTACTGGGTGACCAGCTCGTCCTGGAGCGAGGAGAAGAACACCGAGCCGCCGGGGTCGCCCTGGCGGCCCGCGCGACCGCGCAGCTGGTCGTCCAGCCGCGACGACGAGTGCCGGCCCGTGCCGATGACGTAGAGGCCGCCCAGCTCGGCGATGCGCTCCCGGTCGGTCGAGTCGTGCCCGCCCAGCCGGATGTCCGTGCCGCGGCCCGCCATCTGGGTCGACACGGTGACGCGCCCGAACGAGCCCGCGTCGGCGATGATCGCGGCCTCCTCGGCGTCGTTCTTCGCGTTGAGGACCACGCACTCCAGGCCGGCCTCGGACAGCTTGCGCGACAGCCGCTCGGACTCGGCCACGTCGAGCGTGCCGACGAGGATCGGGCGGCCCGTCCCGTGGACCTCCTTGATCTCGGCGACGATCGCGGCTTCCTTCTGCTCCAGCGTCGCGTACAGGCGGGGCGCCTCGTCCTCGCGGACCGTCTCCACGTTCGGCGGGATGACCAGCACTTCCAGCTGGTAGAAGTCGCGCAGCTGCTCGGCCACGGCGACCGCGGTGCCGGTCATGCCGCACACCGTGGGGTAGCGGCTCAGCAGCGCCTGCACGGTGATCGAGTCGAGCACCTCGCCCGCGTCGGTCGTGGCCACGTTCTCCTTGGCCTCCACGGCGGCCTGGAGGCCGTCGGGCCAGCGCTGGAGCTTCGCGATCCGGCCGCGGGTGTCGTTGATCAGGTGGACCTTGCCGTCGCGCACGATGTAGTCGACGTCGCGGTGCAGCAGCACCTGGGCGTGCAGGGCGACGTTGACCTTGGACAGCGTGGTCGACACGTGCTCGTCGGAGTACAGGTCGATGCCGCCGAGCGCCCGTTCGACCAGCTCGCTGCCCGCGCCCGTCAGGTAGACGTTGCGCTCCTCGTCGTCGATCTCGAAGTGCAGGTCGCGGCGCAGCCGCTTGACCAGGTCGGCCAGGGCGGGGTCGACGGCGGGACCGGCCGTGGAGCCCGCGAGCACCAGCGGCACGCGCGCCTCGTCGACGAGGACGGAGTCGGCCTCGTCGACCAGCGCCACGCGGGGCTCCGGCACGATCAGGTCGCCCTCGTCGGTGGACAGCCGGTCGCGCAGCACGTCGAAGCCGATCTCGCTGACCGAGGAGTAGGTGACCTCGGCCTGGTAGGCGGCGCGACGCTCCTCGGGCTTGGAGCCCTGGTCGATCCAGCCGACGCTCACGCCGAGCAGCTCGTAGAGGGGGCCCATCCACTGGGCGTCGCGCTGGGCCAGGTAGTCGTTGACCGAGACCACGTGCACCCGGTCGCCGCGCAGCGCGAAGCCGGCGGCGGCGATGGCGCCGGAGAGCGTCTTGCCCTCACCGGTGGCCATCTCGACGACGTGGCCCTCCAGCAGCCCCAGGGCGCCCAGGACCTGCACGTCGAACGGTCGCAGCCCCAGGGCGCGGTCGGCGGCCTCCCGGCCGAGCGCGCAGACCTCGACCAGCTCCTGGCGGCCGAACTCGGACTTCCCGCGCAGCGCCGTGGCGGCCGCGGTCAGTTCCTCGTCACTCAGCGCCTTCACCCGCTCGGCCTGCTCGTTCACCTCGTCGAGCAGCTTGCGGTAGGGCGAGAGGTCGGCGGAGCCGGGCTTCTGCGCGAACCGGCGCAGCTGCTGCTTGAACCGTCCCAGGAGAGTGGTCACGGCACGGCAACGTACGGCAAGGCGACAACGTTCCGCACGTCACCCGGTTGACCGTTCACTCGTCTCGACACGCGGGTTCCGCACTACCACGAGGACGAAGGGACGAATCGGGCACTTTCCGGCACAGCGCCCTTCCGGGGCCGACTACGCGTCGTCACCCCCGTGGTACCCGGGGAACCGGGGAAGGGGCGCGCCCCCGTGGGCGCGCCCCCCCCGGGCGGTCGACCGTCGTCGCCGCTCCCACCCCGGCCCGTCAGGTGCGGTGCGTCTCCCGCAGCCCCAGCACCGAACCCAGCGTCACCAGGCCCATGACCAGCAGGAACGCGGACACCGACATCGACGTCCCGGTCGCCGCCAGCAGCGCCGTCATGACGAACGGCGTGCCGCCGCTCACCAGGATCGACGCCAGCTGGTAGGCCAGCGACGCCCCCGAGTACCGCACCTGCGGCTCGAACAGCTCCGCCAGGTAGGCCGCCACCGGGCCGTAGACCAGGCTCGACGCCACGCCCGACACGGCCAGCGCCACGAAGATCAGCCCCAGCGACGCGGTGTCGATCAACCAGAAGTACGGGAACGCCCACACCGTCATCCCCACCGCCCCCGCGATGATCAGCGGTCGCCGCCCGTGGGTGTCCGACCAGCGACCGGCCAGCAGGATCACCGGCACCGACAGCAGCGACGACAGCAGCGTCACGACCAGCACCGAGTTGCGGGTCAGGCCGAGGTCCCGCGTGGCGTAGTCCAGCACGCCCGCGATGCTGACGTAGAACACGGCGTTCGAGGCGAACATCAGCCCCGCGCCCAGCAGCACCGGCCGCCGGTGGGTGCGCAGGACCTCCGACAGCGGCGCGGCCGGGGGAGCCGGGGCGGACGCGCGCCGCTCCTTGATCTCCCGGAACACCGGGCTGTCCTCCACCTTCAGCTGGATGAACAGCACCACCGGGAACAGCAGCGCGCTGGCCAGGAACGGCACCCGCCAGCCCCACGACGCGAACTCCGCCGCCGGCACCAGGGCGCCGACCAGCAGGAACGCCACGTTGCCGAGGATCACGCCCAGCGGCACACCCGCCTGGCCGAACGTGCCCGCGAAGCCCCGCCTGCCCGGCCCGGCGGTCTCGGTCAGCAGCAGCACGACGCCGCCCCACTGGCCGCCGACCGCGATGCCCTGGAGGAACCGCAGCACCACCAGCAGCACGGGCGCCAGCACGCCGATCGACGCGCTGGTCGGCAGCAGGCCGATGAGGAACGTCGCCAGCGCCATCATCGCCAGGCACGCCACCAGCGCGGGCTTGCGGCCGAACCGGTCGCCCACGTGCCCGAACACCAGGCCGCCGATCGGCCGGGCGACGAAGCCCGCCCAGAACGTGCTGAACGACAGCAGCAGCCCGATCAGCGGCGTCGCCCCCGGGAAGAACAGCTTCGGGAACACGAGCGCCGCCGCGGTGGCGTAGATGAAGAAGTCGTACCACTCCAGGCTGCTGCCCACGAGGCCTGCGCCCATGAGCTTGCGCAGCGTGCGGCGCTGGTCGGGTGGTGCGGTCGTGACCATTCTCTTCCCTTCACCAGGTGTCCACGAACGGGCGTTTCTTCCCGACCCGCGCGACGCGGTCGGGGGAGGTCAGCTGGGTGGTGACCCAGTGCCGCGTGTCCGCCGGGTCGACGACGTCGTCGATCTCGAACGCGGACGCGACGTTGAGCGCCTTGCCGTGCTCGTAGGCGGCGGCGACCATGGCCTCGAACGCCTCGCGCCGCTGCGCGGGGTCGTCGATGGCGTCCAGCTCGCGCCGGTACCCCAGGCGCACCGCGCCCTCCAGCCCCATCGGGCCGAACTCGCCGCTGGGCCACGAGATCGCGAACCGCGGCACCTTGAGGCTGCCCGCGGCCATCGCCTGCGCGCCCAGCCCGTACGCCTTGCGCAGCGCCACGAACCCGAAGGGCACGTCGAGGTTCGCGCCCGCCACGAGCAGCCGGGTCAGGTGCCGCACGGTGGCGGTGCGCTCGGCGTCCGGGCCGACCATGAACCCCGGCGTGTCGCACAGCGACAGCACGGGCAGGTCGAACGCGTCGCACAGCTGGAGGAACCGGGCGGCCTTGTCGGCGGCGTCGGAGTCGATCGCGCCGCCCAGGTGCGCCGGGTCGTTCGCGATCAGCCCCAGCGGCCTGCCCTCGACCCGCACGAGCGCCGTGACGATCCCGCGCCCGAACGCGGCGCGCAGCTCCAGCACCGAGCCGGTGTCGGCCAGCGTCCCCACCGCGGCCCGCACGTCGTAGGCGCGCACCCGGTCCTCGGGCACGACGTGCCGCAGCAGGCGCTGGTCGGCGCACTCCCACCGGTCCACCGGCCCCTGGAAGTACGACAGGTACTTGCGCGCCACGGCGACCGCCTCGGCGTCGTCGGCGACCAGCACGTCGACGACGCCGTTGGGCACCTGCACGTCGACCGGCCCGACCTCCTCCGGCCGGAACACGCCGAGCCCGCCGCCCTCGATCATCGCCGGGCCGCCCATGCCGATGGTGGCGTCCCGCGTCGCGATCACCACGTCGCACGTGCCCAGCAGCACGGCGTTGCCCGCGAAGCACCGGCCCGACGCGATGCCCACCAGCGGCACCAGCGCGGACAGCTTCGCGAACAGGTGGAACGCCATGCAGTCCAGCCAGCTCACGCCGTCGTGGTCGGTGTCGCCGGGCCGACCGCCACCGCCCTCGGCGAACAGCACCACGGGCAGCCGCTGCCGCTCGGCCAGGGCGAACATCCGGTCCTTCTTGGCGTGGTTGCGGATGCCCTGCGTGCCCGCGAGCACCGCGTAGTCGTAGGACATGGCCACGACCCGCTCGCCGCCCACCACGCCGATGCCCGCGACCAGGCCGTCGGCGGGGGTGCGCTCGACCAGCTCGTCCAGCGACCGGCGGCGGCGCTGCGCGGCGATGGCGAGGCCGCCGTACTCGGTGAAGTCCTCGCACAGGTCGGCGATGTTCTCCCGCGCGGTGCGCCGGCCGGCCGCGTGCCGCGCGGCCTCCGCCTCCGGGCGGGCGAAGTCGTGCCGGGCCAGCGTCTCGGCCAGGTCGGGGCGCACGTCGTCCAGGTCCACCTCGACGGCCTTCGCGGTCGCCCCGATGTCGACGCCCGCCGCGTCCACGCCCTCGGCGAGCAGCGCCCCCTCCGGCACCTGGTCGCCCACCGACACCAGCACGCGGCCGTCGCCGACCGGCACGACGTGCTGCATCTTCATCGCCTCGACGACGACCTGGCCGTCCTCGACCGCGACCACGACGCCCTGCACGGGGGAGCGCGCGCCGGTGTCCTCGCGCGGCAGCGAGTCGACGAGGCCGGTGTGCGCGCGCAGCACGTCCGGGTGGTCCAGCAGGCCGCGCAGGAACGGGATGTTCGTGCGGGCGCCGTCCACGGTGAACTCGTCGAGCGCCCGCTTGGCCCGCCGCAGCGCCGTGGCCGGGTCGTCGGCGTGCACGACGACCTTCGCCAGCAGGGGGTCGAAGCCCAGGCCCGCCCGGTAGCCGACGGAGGCGTGCGTGTCCACCCGCACGCCCGGCCCGGTCGGCGGCGTGAACGCCGACAGCCGCCCGGTCGAGGTGAGGCTGACCCGCAGCTGGAGCGCGCTGCCGCGCGGGGTGTGCGCCAGGTCCGGCTCGACCTCGGAGGCCAGCAGCAGCTGCGCCCGCACCAGGTCCAGGCCGGTGACCTGCTCGGTGACGGTGTGCTCGACCTGGAGGCGGGGGTTGGCCTCCAGGAACGCGAACCGCCCGTCCGGCGCGAGCAGGAACTCCACCGTGCCGAGCCCGGTGTAGCGGACGGCGCGGGCGATGACGGTCGCCGCGTCGTGCAGGGCGGAGCGCAGGTCGTCGGCCAGGTCCGGCGCGGGGGCGACCTCGATCACCTTCTGGTGGTGCGACTGCACCGAGCAGTCGCGGTCGCCGAGCACGGTCGTGCCGACCAGTTGCACCTCGACGTGCCGGGCGGGTTCCAGCAGCTCCTCGACGTACACGGCGTCGTCGCCGAACGAGGCCAGCGCCTCCGCCCGGCACCGGCGCACCGCCGCGTCCAGGTCGGCGAGCCGGCGCACGACCCGCACGCCCTTGCCGCCGCCGCCCGCGACCGCCTTCACCACGCACGCCCCGTGCTCCCGGAAGAACCCCTCGAAGTCCTCGCCGGCGCCGGCGAGGACGGGCACGCTCGCGCCGGCGGCCAGCGCACGGGCCCGGGTCTTGTCGCCGAGCAGCTCCAGCACCTCGGGCGGCGGTCCGACGAAGGTCAGGCCGGCCTCGGCGCAGCGGCGCGCGAACCCGGCGTTCTCGGCGAGGAAGCCGTAGCCGGGGTGCACCAGGTCGCAGCCGGACGCCGCGCCGAGCACCGCGTCCGCGTCCAGGTACGACCGCTGGTCGGGCAGGCGCACGGCGCGGTCGGCGAACCGGGCGTGCGCGTCGTCGGAATCGGTGACCAGCGCGACGGTGCCCCAGCCGAGGTCGGCGGCGGCGCGCAGCACGCGGACGGCGATCTCGCCCCGGTTGGCGACGAGCAGCGTGGGCACGGGCTGACCTCCAGAGCGTCTCCACGGTCCTGAGCGACCGCTTAGTATGTGACGGCGGTCGCATACTGGCACCCGGGCTTAGCGTTCGTCCAGAGGGAACCGATCCACCGGGTGGGACGTCCTTGGTGCATTCGGCCCCAGGGGCGCGATCCGGAGAGCAGTCCAGGAGGCACCACCGTGGTTTTCAAGAGGATGTTGCGCGCGTTCGGGGTCGGCGGTCCCACGGTGGACACGGTGCTGGCCAACCCGAACGTCCGGCCGGGCGAGCTGCTCACCGGCGAGGTCCGGATCATGGGCGGCGACCACCCCGCCGACATCGACGAGGTCAAGCTGTCGCTCGTCACCCGGGTCGAGGTGGAGAGCGGCGACAACGAGCACAACCGCACCGTCGAGTTCGCCCGGCTCGTCGTCGGCCGGCGCGTCGCCGTCGGCCCCGGCCAGAACCTCGTGCTCCCGTTCCGGTTCCCCGTGCCGCTGGAGACGCCGCTGACCGTCGTGCACGGCCAACCGCTGCACGGCATGACCATGGGCCTGCGCACCGAGCTGGAGGTGCGCGGCGCCGTCGACCCCGGTGACCTCGACCCGGTCGCCGTGCACCCGGTGCACTCGCAGGAGCACGTGCTCAACGCGTTCGGCGCCCTCGGCTTCCGCTTCCAGCGGGCCGACAACGAGCAGGGCCGCATCCACGGCGTGCCGCAGCAGCTGCCGTTCTACCAGGAGATCGAGTTCCTGCCGCCGCAGCAGTTCCTGTCCAGGATCAGCCAGTTGGAGCTGACCTTCGTGACCGACCCGCACCACCTCTACACGGTGCTGGAGGCCGACCGCCGGGGCGGCCTGTTCCGGCAGGGCGGCGACTCGTTCGGGCACTTCGCGATGACCCACGACGAGGTGGTCCGCACGGACTGGGCGGCGCTGGTGCACCAGTGGATGGAGCAGGTCGCGGGCAGGCGCTCGTCCGGCGGTCACGGGATGCACGGCGGTCACCACGGCGGTCACCACGGTCGGGGGATGGGCGCCGGCGGCCTCGTCGCGGGGGCCGCGGCCGGCGTGTTCGGTGGGATGATCCTCGGTGAGGCCCTCGACGAGGTCGGGGACTTCTTCGAGGGCGAGTGACCCGGCAGGAGGCGTCATGGGCATCGACAGCGTCATCGGCGGTTTGATCATCGGCCTCGTCATCGGCTTGCTGGGCAAGCTGGTCGCGCCGGGCAAGCAGGCCATCCCGATCTGGCTGACGATCGTGGTCGGCGTCGTGGCGGCCTTCCTGGGCACGCTCGTGGCCCGCGCGTTCGGCGTCGAGGAGACACCGCGCGTCGACTGGCTCGAACTGCTCTTCCAGGTCGTCATCTCCGCCGTCGGCGTCAGCCTCGCGGCGGGCTTCTACGGCAAGACGTCCAGGCGCTAGCCGGTCCGGTCCCGGGGACCTCCGGCCCGGGAGGTCCCCCGGGGACCCCTGCTCCCCGGGCGGAGGCGGGGGGACGACAATCCCGGGATGCCCGACGCGCAGCCGATCGACGGCACGACCAGGGGAATCCTCGACGACTTCGGCGCCTACCGCACGGCGCGGCCCGACCACCACCGCGACCTGTTCGCGCGCGGCATGGTCGTGCTCGACACCGCGACCCTGCTCGACCTCTACCGCTACCCCGCCGCCGCCCGCGCGGACCTGCTCAAGGCGCTGCACCGGGTGCGCGACCGCCTCTGGGTGCCGCACCAGGCGCTGGCCGGGTTCTGGCGGGGCCGGGAGGCCGCGCTCGGCGACGTGGGGCGGGCGACCGACGAGGCGACCGCCGCCCTCGCCGCGGCCGAGGAGCAGGCGCTGCGCGGCCTGCGCGCCTGGGCGGACCGGGTGTCGCTCGACGCCGAGTCGCTGCACGGGCTGGAGCAGGGCCTGCGCGACGCGCACGGGCACGTGGCCGACCGCCTGACCGACGTCGCCCGGCGGCACGTCACCGCCGTGGCCGACACCGAGGAGGACCCGGTCGTGGCCGACCTCGACGGCCTGCTCTACGGGCGCGTCGGCGAACCGCGCCCCCACGACCCGGCCGACGAGCCGTCCGGCGAGCCGACGCGGCGCGCGGTCTGGCGGGAACTGCTCGTCGAGGCCACCGCGCGCCGGCAGGACGTCCTGCTCGTCACCGGCGGCTCCGGGGAGGGCTGGTGGCGCGTCGACGACGAGGGCAACCCCCGCGGTCCCCGGCCCGACCTGTACGAGGAGCTGCGCGCGGCGGCCGGGGTGCGGCTGTTCCTGATGCGCCCGGACACCTTCCTGCGGCACGCCCGCGAGCAGTTCGACCTCGCCGTGCGGGAGGGGTCGTTCGCCGACGTCGGCCGCGCCGCGCGGCCCCGGGAGGACGTCACCGGGCTGGAGCGGTTGGCCGGCGCGTTCGTCGCGGACCAGGGCTTCGAGGCGGTGGTGGTCGACTACCGGCGCAACCACGTGGTCGTCGAGGGGGAGCGCCGGGGCGTCGAGCGCGGCGCGCTGGTGCTCGACGCGCAGCGGGGCGACCCGAGGGCCGCCGCGGCGTGGATCGGCGGGCTCGCGCGCAGGCACGCGGGCATCGGCGTGGTCGTCTTCCCCGAACGGCCCGCGGACATGCTGCTCAACGGCGTGAGCGTGCTGGGCGTGCCGGCCGTGTGGCGCTCCGGCGCGGGGTGGGACGGCTCCGACTCCGCCCGCGAGCAGGGCTGGCTGACGCCCTGAGGGTCGCATCCCGAGGGCCGGGCCTCGGGATGCGACCCTCAGGGGGCGGACGCGCCCACCATGCGCAGCACGAGGTCCGCGTACAGGTCGCCGATCTCCTCCGGCGTGCGGCCCCGGTCCGGCTTGAACCAGCGGGCCACGTCGATGCACAGCGACAGCACCGCCAGCACCGCGCCGCGCACGTCGGGCACGTCGAACTCGCCCGCGCGCACGCCCGCCTCGACCATGTCGCGCACGGCCGCCTCGATGCGCCGGCGCAGCTCCACGACCTCGGCCAGGTGCTCGGGGGTCAGCGCGCTCAGCTCGTACTGCACGACCCGCGCGGTCGTGTGGAACTCGGCGTGCCAGGACGCGAACGCGCGCACGGCCGCCGCCAGGCGCGTCGCCGGCGGTCCGTCGGGCACGCGGGTCAGCACGGACAGCGACGTCGTGTGCCCGACCCGGGAGATCTGGAAGAGCAGCTCCTCCTTGGACCGGTAGTGGATGTAGACCGCGGCGGGGGACATGCCGGCCTGCGCGGCGATGTCCCGCGTGGTCGTCGCGTGGTAGCCGCGGACCGAGAACGCGGCGGCCGCGGCGATGAGCATGCGCCTCGCCGCAGGGGGCGTCACCGACGCCCAGGTCTCGTCCAGCAGCGCGAACTCGCCGCGGGTCGACGTCATCACACCCTCCTTGACACGAAGTCGGACGATACCGCACGCTAAGCACACGCTTAGGCCTAAGCAACCGCTTAGTATGGAGGTCCCGAGTGCGCCGCACGCTGTTCGAACCCGACCACGACGCGTTCCGCGAGACCGCGAGGGCATTCGTCGACCGCACGCTCAAGCCGGGGTACGAGAAGTTCGTCGAACAGCGGCACATCGACCGGGAGGTGTGGCTGGAGGCGGGCCGCCAGGGCCTCCTCGGCCTGGAGATCCCCGAGGAGCACGGCGGCAGCGGCGCGAACGACTACCGCTTCAACGCCGTCCTCGGCGAGGAGCTGTCCAAGGTCAGCGCCGGCATGGCGTCGTGCCTGGGCATCCACGGCGACGTCGTCGCCCCCTACCTGGCCGACCTGTGCACCGAGGAGCAGAAGCGGCGCTGGCTGCCCCGGTTCTGCTCGGGCGAGATGACCACGGGCATCGGCATGACCGAGCCGTCCGGCGGCTCCGACCTCGCCGCGCTCAAGAGCAACGCCGTGCGCAAGGGCTCCGACTGGGTCCTCAACGGCTCGAAGACGTTCATCACCAACGGGTTCTCCGCCGACATGGTGGTCATCGCCGCGCGCACCAACCCCGACGTCAAGCCCGCCCGCGGCATCACGCTGTTCGCCGTCGAGACCGGCATGAAGGGCTTCGAGCGCGGCCGCAAGCTCGACAAGGTCGGCCAGCCCGAGTCCGACACCGCCGAGCTGTTCTTCGACGACGTGCTGATCCCCGCCGGGAACGTCATCGGCGAGGTCGACAGGGGCTTCATCCACATGATGGAGCGCCTGCCGCAGGAACGCCTCGGCGGCGCCATCTCCAACCTGGCGCACGCCAGGCAGATCCTGGAGGAGACGATCGCCTACGCCAAGGAGCGCAAGGCGTTCGGCCAGGCCATCGGCACGTTCCAGCACAACAAGTTCACCCTCGCCGAACTGGTCACCAAGGTCGACGTGACGCAGGCGTTCCTGGACCAGTGCACCGACGCGCACACCCGCCGCGAGCTGTCCGCCACCGACGCCGCCAAGGCGAAGTACTGGAGCTCGGACGTGCAGAACGAGGTCATCGACGCCTGCGTGCAGCTGCACGGCGGCTACGGCTACATGACCGAGTACCGCGTGGCCCGCGCCTGGATGGACGCCCGTGTCACCAGGATCTGGGCCGGCTCCAACGAGATCATGAAGGAACTGATCGGCCGCGACCTGGGCCTGTAGTCCCCCGGCGCGCACCCCCACGCGAGGCCGCGACGCCCCGATGGGCCGACTTCCCGGCGGCCGAGCCCGCCGTCTGCGAAGCAGCGGCAGAAGATGAGGAGATCCCATGCCCGAGGCTGTCGTCGTCGCCACCTCGCGGTCCCCGATCGGCCGCGCCCGCAAGGGGTCGCTGGTCGACCTGCGACCGGACGACCTCGCCGCGCAGATCGTCGGCGCGGCCCTCGCCCAGGTGCCCGAGCTGGACCCGCGCGAGATCACCGACCTGCACCTGGGGTGCGCCGAACCGCAGGACGAGCACGGCCAGAACGCGGCCCGCCGGATCGCGGTGCAGCTCGGCCTGGACACGGTGCCCGGCACCACGGTCAACCGGTTCTGCGCCTCCTCGGTGCAGACCGCGCGGATGGCGTTCCACGCGATCAAGGCGGGCGAGGGGCACGCGTTCGTCAGCGCGGGCGTGGAGTGCGTCTCCCGCTACCGGCACGGCGACCCGTACCTCAACCCGCTGTTCGCCGACGCGATGACCCGCACCGAGCGCACCGCCGCGACCAACGAGGTGTGGCACGACCCGCGCGAGGACGGCCTGCTGCCGGACTACTACATCTCCATGGGGCAGACCGCGGAGAACGTCGCCACGCTGCTCGGCATCTCCCGCGCCGAGCAGGACGAGTTCGGCGTGCGCTCGCACAACCTGGCCGAGAAGGCGATCGCCGACGGCTTCTTCGAGCGCGAGATCACGCCGGTGACCCTGCCCGACGGCACGGTGGTGCGCACCGACGACGGCCCGCGCAAGGGCGTGACACCGGAGGCGGTCGGCGCGCTCACGCCGTCCTTCCGTCCACAGGGGACGGTCACGCCCGGCAACTGCTGCCCGCTCAACGACGGCGCGGCGGCCGTGGTGGTCATGAGCGACACGAGGGCGCGCGAGCTCGGCCTGACGCCGTTGGCGCGCATCGTGTCCACCGGCGTGTCCGGCCTCAGCCCGGAGATCATGGGACTGGGCCCCGTCGACGCCACCCGGCAGGCCCTCGGGCACGCGGGCATGTCCATCGGCGACATCGACCTGGTCGAGATCAACGAGGCGTTCGCCGTGCAGGTGCTGGGCAGCCAGCGCGCGCTCGGCATCGACGTCGACAAGCTCAACGTGCACGGCGGCGCCATCGCGCTGGGCCACCCGTTCGGCTCCACCGGCGCGCGCATCATGACGACCCTGATCAACGGGATGCGCGCCCGCGACGCGCAGTTCGGCCTGGAGACGATGTGCGTCGGCGGCGGTCAGGGCATGGCGATCATCCTGGAAAGGCTTTCCTGATGGGCATCCTCGACAAGTTCCGGCTCGACGGGAAGGTCGCGATCGTCACCGGCGCGTCGTCGGGCCTGGGCGTGGCGTTCGCCAAGGGCCTCGCCGAGGCGGGCGCGGACGTCGTGCTGGCCGCGCGGCGCGTGGACCGCCTGGAGGCCACCGCGCGGCTGGTCGAGGCGGCCGGCCGGCGGGCGCTGGTCGTGGCCGCGGACGTGGCGCAGCCCGACGACTGCCGCGAGGTGGCCCGCGCCGCCGCCGACTTCGGCCGGGTCGCGGTGCTGGTGAACAACGCGGGCGTGGCCTCCGCGGTGCCCGCGTCGCGGGAGACGCCCGAGCAGTTCCTCGGCGTCATGGACGTCAACCTCAACGGCGCCTACTGGATGGCCCAGGCGGCGGCGGCCGTGATGACCGACGGCGGGTCGATCGTCAACGTGTCGTCCGTGCTCGGCCTGGTCTCCGGCGGGCTGCCGCAGGCCGCCTACTCCGCGTCGAAGGCCGGACTGCTCGGCCTGACCCGCGACCTGGCCCAGCAGTGGACCGGCCGCAAGGGCATCCGGGTCAACGCCCTCGCGCCCGGCTACTTCGCCTCCGAGATGACCGACCAGTACCCCGAGGGCTACCTGGAGGGGCACATCGCGCGCCTGCCGCTGGGCCGGGTGGGCGATCCGGAGGAGCTGGCGGCGGCCGTGGTGTTCCTCGCCTCCCCGGCGGGTGGCTACACCACCGGCGCGACGTTCGTCGTCGACGGCGGCGTGACGCTCGGGGGCTGATTCGCCGGTTGTGGTGACGTCGCGGCACGGGGCGACCTAACCTGGTGGTCCGGCACCTCGATCACCGGCGCAGGGGAGTCCCGTGGTCGCGACGAGCACGACCGACGAGCCAGGCTTGACCGTCCTCGACCCGCCTCGCCCGGTCTTCCGGCGCAAGCGCTTCCTGCTGCCGTTCGGCGTCTCCGCGGGCCTGGCGCTCGTGGGGGTCGTCGCGCTGTTCGCGGGAGGCACGGTCGCCCTGCCGTTCCAGGCCGTCACCGTCGTCCGCGCCCTGATGGCGTCGAAGGCGGACTTCTTCAACGACGGAGAGGTCCGCCGCATCCTGATGTCCAAGGGCATCCAGGTGCACCTGACCGACTCCGGCGGCTCGCTGGAGATCTCCCGGGACAAGGCCGACTCCTTCGACTTCGTCATGCCGTCCGGCCAGGTCACCGCCCGGCGCATCCACGACGAGCTGGGCGGCACGCTGTTCTACCCGTTCACCACGCCGCTGGTGGTCGCCGCGTTCCGCGAGTACGCCGACGCGCTCGGGCCCGGGGGCGTCGCCACGCCCCGCAGCGAGGGCTCGCTCTACTACCGGCTCGACATGGCCGCGTTCGTCGAGCTGACCCGGTCGCACACGACCTGGGCCGCGCTGGGCACGGGCCTGGGCAACGCCAACCAGGTCATCGCCCAGTCGCCCGACCCGTGCCGGGCCTACTCCGGCGCCGCCTACCTCGGGCTGGTCGCGTTCGCGCTCAACGGCAAGCGCACGCCCACCGCCGCCGACGCGGCGGAGGTCGCGGCCCGCGTCCGGCCGCTGTTCGAGGTCGAGGGCCAGTTCGGCGCGGGCATCGGCCGCACCTTCTTCGCACCGGACGGCCGCACGTTCGCGCCCGTCGGCGTCGTCTACGAGCACCAGTACCTGGCCTACCAGATCCGCACCAAGCAGGAGACGGGCGCGGTGGACGCCTCCCGCGTGCTGCTCTACCCCGACGCCCACCACCACACCGAGCCGTGGCTGATCGCGTTCAGCGAGGCGGGGGAGCGGGTGGGCCGGCTGCTGGACACCGACCCGGACCTGCGGCGGCGCGCGCTGGAGCTGGGGTTCCGGCTCGGCCGCGCGGGCAGCGCGTCCCTGGGCGACGTGCTGGCGGGGCGCGGCATCGAGGAACCCGACCCCGGCGCGGGCGGCACCGAGACGTTCCTGCCCAGGTCCGAGGACCTGGCGGCGATGATCGGCGAGGTCGCCCGCTGCCCGAGCGGGGTGCCCCTGTGAGGCGGCTCGCCGCACTGCTGGTCCTGGCGCTGGTGGGCGGCTGCACGACCGCGACGCCCGACCCCGTCGTGGTGACCGTGCTCGCCGGTTCAGAGCTGGCCGACCTCGAACCGGTGCTGGCCGACCTGCGCCGCGACACCGGCGTGGAGCTGAAGCTCGACTACCGGGGCACGGTGCGGGCCAGCGAGGAGCTGGCCGCGGGCACCGGCCACGACCTCGCCTGGCTGGCCACCAACCGCTACCTGCGGCTGCGCGGCGCCGACGTGCCGCTGTCCACCAGCACGATGCTCTCGCCGCTGGTGCTGGGCGTGAAGGCGGGCCGCGCGGACGGGCTGCGCGGCGGGTCGTGGGCGGACGTGGCGGCCCGCGCGGCGGCGGGGGAGCTGCGGTTCGCGATGGCCGACCCGAGGGTGGCCGGCAGCGGCCTGGCCGCGCTGATCGGCGTCGCCACGGCCGCCGCGGGCACCGGCGCGGCGCTGCGCCCCGGGGACGTGGCGTGCGACAAGCTCCAGGGCTTCCTCACCGGCCGGGTGGTCGGCGCGGACGGCGCGGCCGAGGTCGCCGAGGAGTACGTGCGGCGGCAGGACGAGGTGGACGCCGTCGTCGGCTACGAGTCGACCGTGTTGTCGCTCAACGCCTCCGGGCGGCTGCGCGAACCGCTGGACGTCGTCTACCCGCGTGACGGCATCGTGCTGTCGGACTACCCGCTGATGCTGCTCGAACCGGGCAAGCGGGCGGTCTACGACCGGGTGGTGGACTGGCTGCGCACGCCGTCCGCCCAGAAGTCGATCATGGAGCGCACGCTGCGCCGCCCGGTCGACGCCTCGCTGGATCGCGTGGCGCAGCTGCGCGAACCCGTCGGCACGGCGCTGTACTTCCCGGCGACGCAGGACGTGGTGGACTCCCTGCTCGCCGCCTACGACCGGGCCGGGCAGCCCGCCACCGTGGTGTTCGTGCTCGACCACTCCACGTCGATGGAGGGCCCGCGCATCGCCGGGCTGCGCGAGGTGTTCGCGACGCTGGGCCTCGGCGGCGGCTTCGACCGGTTCCGGGTGGGGGAGACGGTGGTGCTGGTGCGGTTCGCCGGGACCGTGCTGGAGGAGCGGTCGGTGACCGTGCGCGGCGAGGCCGACCTGGCGGAGCTGTCGCGGGCGCTGGGCTCGGCGGGGCTGGCCGGCCACACGGCGATCTTCTCCGCCCTCGACCACGCCTACCGGCTCGCGGGCGGCGGCACGGTCGTGCTGATGACCGACGGCGAGAACAACGCGGGGATGAGCGCGGACGAACTGCTGGCCGCGTGGCCCGCCCCGCCCCGCACGTACGCGATCCGGTTCGGCGAGGCCGACCCGGCTGAGCTGGCCCGGGTGGCGCTGGCGGGCGGCGGCCGGGTCGTGGACGCGACCTCCGGGTCGCTGCCGGAGGCGGTGAGGGAGATCCGTGGCTGTCGATAGGGCGCTGTGGTGGTCCGTCTGGTGGCCGTGGGCGGTCGTGTGGGTGGTGACCGCCCTCGCGCTGCTCGTCGCCGTCGGCGTGGCGGTGTGGGCGTGGCGCTCCCGGCACCGGTTCGCGCCCCCGCGCGACGTGCCGGGGCTGACGATCTACCTCAACGAGAAGTCCGTGATGGACCTCTACCAGGTCGGCCGGTACGGCGACGCGATGACCAAGGAGGTCGTGGACCGCGTCGGCGTCACCAAGGACGGCAAGATCGCGCTCAAGGGCCTCGACCTCGGGGTGGAGGGCGTGCGCACGTCCGGGCGCGAGGTGGTGAAGACCTACATCGAGAACTCCGAGCCGATCGCGGTGATCGGCGTGCTGCTGGGCGCGCTGGAGTCGGCCTCCGGCGTGGTGCACGTGGACCTGCGCGACCGGACGCTGCTGCGCAACACCGCCCTGGAGCAGCACCTGGGCGCCTCGGGGGCGGTGCGGCTGCGGCGCGTCGACTCGTACGTGTCGGTCAAGGGCGTGTTCCGGGTCCACTCCCAGGGCGACGGCACGACGGTGTTCCTGGCCCCGTTCGGCGACCCGGACGACCCGGAGACCGGTCCGCAGGTGCGCGTCGAGTGCCTGGACTCGGGGCTGCGCGACGACGTGGTGCCCGACGGCGGGTTCCACGCCCGGTGCCTGGGCAAGGTGCAGGCGTGGAAGGCGGAGGAGGGGCACCTGGTCGTGCGACCCATCGCGATGTTCCAGTGATCGCCGCGTGCGATGCTTGGCGCATGGCATCGGTACCGGAGCGGCTGATCGACGCGGCGACCCGGCTGTTCGCCGCGAAGGGCTTCGACCGGGTCGCGGTGCAGGAGATCGTCGACCTGGCGGGCGTCACCAAGGGCGCCATGTACCACTACTTCGGGTCCAAGGACGACCTGCTGCACGAGATCTACGGCAGCCTGCTGCGGATGCAGACCGAGCGGCTGGTGGGGATCGCGGACGGGTCCGCGCCGGTCGCCGAACGGCTGCGCGCCGCCGCCGTGGACGTCGTCGTGACCTCCGTGGACAACTTCGACCAGGCCCGCGTGTACTTCCGCTCGGCCGACCAGTTGGCGGAGGACAAGCGCCGCGAGGTGCGCGCCGAGCGACGCCGCTACCACGAGCGGTTCCGTTCGCTGGTCGAGGAGGGCCAGGAGGCGGGGGTGTTCCGCGCCGACGTGCCCGCGGACCTCACCGTCCACTACTTCTTCGGCACCGTGCACCACCTCGGCCAGTGGTACAGCGCGGACGGCCCGCTGTCGGCCGAGCAGGTCGGCGGGCACTTCGCCGATCTGCTGCTGGGGTCGCTGCGCCCCGCCTAGGGTGCGGGGCACCGGGCCACGCCGGGGGACGTGGCCCGGCGGTTCCGCCGAGTCCTCCCGCTAGGCGACGAGCAGCACCACGGTCTCGGCGACGCACGCGGGCTTGGGGTGGCCGTCGATCTCGACGGTCACCTTCACCACCGCCTGCCTGCCCTGCGCGGTGTCGGTGATCTCGACCAGCTCGGCGCCCGCCCGGACGCGCGAGCCCACCGTGACCGGGCTGGGGAAGCGGACCTTGTTCAGGCCGTAGTTCACGCCCATCTTCAAGCCCTGGACGGTGTAGACGTCGCGCACCAGCATCGGGATGAGCGACAGCGTGAGGTAGCCGTGCGCGACCGGGGCGCCGAACGGTCCGGCGGCGGCCTTCTCCAGGTCGACGTGGATCCACTGGTGGTCGCCGGTGGCGTCGGCGAACAGGTTGATCTCGTCCTGGGTGATCTCGTGCCAGTCGCCGAAGCCCAGGTGCTCGCCCCGGGCGGCGGCCAGTTCGTCGAGGTTCGCGAATACCCGCATGTCAGTCCTTCGGTCCGCCGGCGACGTACAGGACCTGACCGGACACGAACCCCGCGCCGTCGCTCACCAGGAACGACGCCGTGTGCGCGATGTCCTCGGGCGTGCCGACGCGGCCGACCGGGATGGCGGCGGCGGCGCCCTTCTTGAAGTCCTCGAAGTCCACGCCGACGCGGGCCGCGGTGGCGGCGGTCATGTCGGTGGCGATGAAGCCCGGGGCGATCGCGTTGACCGTGACGCCGAACTTGCCCAGCTCGATGGCCAGCGTCTTGGTGAAGCCCTGGAGGCCCGCCTTGGCGGCGGCGTAGTTGGCCTGGCCCCGGTTGCCCAGCGCGGAGGTGCTGGACAGGTTCACGATCCGGCCCCAGCCCGCCTTCGTCTGGTACCGCTGCACCGCGCGGCTCATCAGGAACGAGCCCCGCAGGTGCACGTTCACGACCGTGTCCCAGTCGTCGTCGGTCATCTTGAACAGCAGGTTGTCGCGCAGGACACCCGCGTTGTTCACCAGGACGACCGGCGGGCCCAGCTCGTCGGCCACGCGCTGCACGGCCGCCTCCACCGCGGCGCTGTCGCCGACGTCCACCCCCACCGCGAGGGCCGTGCCGCCCGCGGCCCGGATCTTCCCGACGGCGTCCGCGCAGCCGTCCTCGTCCAGGTCGAGCAGCGCGACGGCGAACCCGTCCTGCGCGAGGCGGGTGGCTACGGCGGCGCCGATGCCCCGCGCGGCGCCGGTGACGATCGCCACCCGTGCGTCAGTCTCGGCCACGGTCAGTCCTCCTTGATCTGCGGGCCTAAGCAACCGCTTAGTAACCTACTCGTGGGCTCGCCTTGACGCCAGAGCGCGTCGGGTGAACCATACCGACTGGTCGGAATGTGTCGCCAGAGGAGGCGCGGTGGAGTTCTCGGGCAAGGTCGCACTGGTCACCGGAGCCGCGAACGGCATCGGCGCGGGCCTGGCGAGGCGGCTCGCCGCGGCCGGCGCCTCGGTCGTCGTCGCCGACGTCGACGACGCGGGCGGCGAGGCCGTGGCCGACGAGGTGGGCGGCGCCTTCGTCCACTGCGACGTGCGCGACCCCCGCGACAGCGAGGCGGCCGTGGCCCTGGCCGTCGAGCGGTTCGGTGGCCTCGACGTCGCCGTGCTCAACGCCGGCATCGCCACCGGTTTCACCTTCGACGACTTCGACGTCGAGCGGTACCGCACCGTCATGGGCATCAACCTCGACGGCGTCGTGTACGGCGTGCACGCCGCCCTGCCCGCGCTCAGGGCGCGCGGCGGCGGGCGCATCGTGGCCACCGCCAGCATGGCCGGCCTCATGGCGATGCCCATGGACCCCCTCTACGGCGCCAACAAGGCGGCGGTCGTCGGCCTCGTGCGCGGCCTCGGGCCCGTGCTCGCCGCCCACGGCATCACGGTCAACGCGGTCTGCCCGTCGTTCGCCGACACGAACATCGTCACCGGCGTCAAGGATGCACTGGAGGCCGCCGGGATGCCCATCATGGGCGTGGACGACGTGGTCGACGCGTTCGTCTCCGTGTTGCGCTCCGGCCAACCCGGTGAATGCTGGTTCGTGCAGGCCGGGCGTCCCAGCGCCCCGTTCACCTTCCCCAACCCGCCCGGTCCGCGCACCGCCACCGGCGAGCGCGTCCGCTTCACCCGCGACCCGCTGACCACGTCCCACGTCCCCGAGGAGAGCTGACACCCGTGCGCGCCATCCAGATCACCGAGTTCGGCGGACCGGAGGTCCTCACCGAGGTCGACCTGCCCGACCCCGTCGCCGGACCGGGGGAACTCCTCGTCGACGTCAGCCGCGCGGGCCTCAACTACGCCGACACCCACCAGGCCGAGAACTCCTACCTGGCCAAGCAGGAACTGCCGCTGGTGCCCGGCGGCGAGGTCGTCGGCACCGCCGGCGACCGGCGCGTCGTCGCCCTCACCTCCGGCGGCGGCGGGTACGCGCAGAAGGCCGTCGTGCCCGAGGCGACCGCGTTCGACGTGCCCGACGGCGTGGACGACGTGACCGCGCTCAGCATGGTCGTGCAGGGCGCCACGGCGTGGCTGCTGCTGCGCCGCAGCGCCCACCTGGAGGAGGGCGAGACCGTCGTCGTGCACGCCGCTGCGGGCGGGGTCGGCACGATCGCCGTGCAGTTGGCCAAGAGATGGGGCGCCGGTCGCGTCATCGCCACCGCCAGCAGCGAGGACAAGCGCGCCCTCGCCCTCGGACTCGGCGCCGACGTGGCCGTCGACTCGACCTCGCCGGACATGACGGCCACCCTGCGCGAGGCCAACGACGGCCGCCGCGTCGACGTCGTGCTCGACATGACCGGCGGCGCGGTCACCGACCAGAGCGTCGCGGCGCTCGCGCCGTTCGGCCGGCTCGCGTTCTACGGCATGGCCAGCCGCGAGCAGCCGTCGCCGATCCCGCCCGGCAAGCTGCTCGTCCGCTCCACCGCCGTGGCCGGCATGTGGCTGCCGCACGCCTTCACGCTGCCCGGCCGCGTGGTGCACCGGGCCATGGGCGAGCTGTTCGACCTGGTGCTCGCGGGCGACCTGCGGGCCGTGCCGGGGGGCGAGTACGGCCTCTCCGAGGTGCGCCGCGCCCACGAGGACCTGCGCTCGCGGCGGTCGACCGGGAAGCTCGTCCTCGACCCCTCGCGCTGATCCCCCTCCCGACGACGGAGGGCCGCCCGCGCGGTGCGCGGGCGGCCCTCCGCGGGGTGCGTCGGCTCAGTCGTTGAGCTCGGCGAGGGCGGCCTTCACCTTCGCCAGCTCGGCCTCCAACTCCTCCATGCGGGTGCGGTGCTGGGCGCGAGCGGTCTCGATGACGTCCTCGATGCCGCCGGCGATGTCCTCGTGCAGCTCCTTGGCCGCGCGCGACACGGCCGCGGCCGAGATGCTCAGGCCCTGCACGACCCGCCTGGTGCCGTGCACCAGGTCGGCCTGCCACTCGCCGTCGGCGGTCCCGGTGACGGTGAGCGTCAGCTCGACCGTGCGGGTCTTCTTGGCCGTCGACTTGGCGCGCTTGGCGGGCTTCGCCTCGGCGTCCTCGGGCTTCGGGCCGCTCCCGGCCTTGGGCGCGACCTCGGCCTTGGGCGCGGTCCTCGGTGCGGTCTCGGCCTCGGGCTCGCTCTTGAGCTCGGGTGCGGCGTCGGCCTCCACCCCGGGCTCGGGCTTCTCCTGCGGCACGGGCGCGTCCTCCTGCACGGGTGCGGCGGGCGCGACGGCGTCCACCTTGTCTTCCTGCTCCACGAGCGTGTCCGCCTGCACGATCTCGGTTGTCCTCTCTGCGCGTCCGGCTCGACCCGCGATCATAGAACACGTGTTCGACCGGGGGACGATCGACCCGCACAGCGTAGGGGTTCGACCCGACAGCGCCCCATTTGACAGCGCCCTCACCCGACAGCGCCGCGCGGCCGGGCGGTCGGACCCGCAGGCGTCGGCCCGGGACCGCCGCGGCCCGGGCCGACGCGTGCCTAGGGTGCCTGCACCAGCCCGCCGCCGACGTCCGTGGAGGGCAGGTCCAGGCGGCGGCCGGACTGCGCCAGCCTCGCCCACAGCTCCCACCCGCGCGCGCCGTGCTTCTCGGCGACGAGCGCGGCGACGCCCGCGACGTGCGGCGTGGCCATGCTCGTGCCCTGGATGCGCTTGTGCCTGCCCAGGGCGCCGTCCTCGCGGTTCCAGCTGGAGTAGACGTCGACGCCCGGCCCGACCAGGTCGACCTGGCCCACCGCGTCGACGGTGCCGCAGGAGAAGAACGCGACGCCCCGGTGCACGTCCACCGCGCCCACGGCGAGGATCGACGGGCAGTTCGCGGGGTGGCCGACCGGGTTGACCGAGCCGGGCCGCCTGCTCTCGTTGCCCGCCGCCGCGATGATCAGCGTGCCCTTGGCCAGCGCGCGCGTCGCCGCCTGCTCGAAGACCAGCGAGTGCGGCGTGCCCGGCCGCACGGCCGCGCCCAGCGACATCGACACGACGGCGCAGCCGTTCGCGATGGCCCACTCGATGCCCGCGAGGATGCCGCTGTCCGAGCCGAAGCCCGCGTTGGACAGCACCTTGCCCGCGTAGACCTCGGCCTCGTGCGCGACGCCGTACCCCGGCCCGCCCGACGCGGGCGTGCGCGGCCCCGCGGCGCTGCCGACGCAGTGCGTGCCGTGGCCGTGCGCGTCGTCCGCGGTCTCGCCCTCGACGAACGAGTTGGTGATCACCGCGCGGCCCGCGAAGTCCGGGTGGTCCGCGGCGAAACCGGTGTCCAGCACGGCGATCCGGACGCCCTTGCCGGTGGCCGAGCTGAGGTTCGCGCCGACGGCCTGGAGGCCCCACGTGAACACCGACTCGTCCACCGCGGCGGCCTGCCCGGTGTCGGCCGTGTCGTACGCCTGCACGACGCGCTCGGCCTCGACCACCGCGATCGGCCCCGGCGCCTCGGCGGCCCGCGACAACCGCGCCACCTGGTCGGGCGTGGCGTCGACCACGGCGATGCCGAGGTCCTGGAAGATCAGGCCGTCCGCGGCGGCCAGTTCGGCGGTGGTGGCGTGGTCGGCGGTGCTGGTGGCGGTGATGCCCGCGACCCGGCTCATCTCCCGGGCGCCGGCCGCGACCGACCTGTCCTCCAGGAGCACCAGGTAGCGGCCCGTGGTCCCGGCGCCTGTTGGTTGTGACATGACGACCCCCTTCGGGGTTCGGCGGCAGTCGCCCATCAGGAGGCCGCCGCCGAACGCCGGGATACAGGGTCAGACCGTCGCCGGTTCCTTACCACGCTTTTGGGTGAATTTCACGACGGGTTCGACGACGCGCGCGGCCACCGGGCCCAGCACGGCCATCAGCAGCACGTACGCCGTCGCCAGCGCCGCGAGCCGCCCGTCCACCGCGCCGGACGCCACCGTGAGCGAGGCGATCACGATCGAGAACTCGCCGCGCGCCACCAGCGCCGCGCCCGCCCGCGCCCGGCCCATCTTCCCGATGTCCTGCCGCTTCGCGGCCCACCAGCCCGTGGCGACCTTCGTCAGCGTCGTCACCACCGCCAGCGCGACCGCCAGCCCCAGCACGGGCGGGATCGACGCCGGATCGGTGTTCAGGCCGAACACCACGAAGAACATCGCCGCGAACAGGTCCCGCAGCGGCTCCAGCATCCGCGTCGCGTTCTCCGCGGTCGAACCGGAGATCGCGATGCCCAGCAGGAACGCGCCCACCGCCGCCGACACCTGCAGCTGCGACGCCACACCGGCCACCAGCAGCGCCGCGCCGAGCACCCTCAGCAGGAACACCTCGGGGTCCGGGCTGTCGACGATCGCCGACACGTACCGGCCGAACTTCAGCGCGACGACCAGCACCACCGTGATGGCCAGCAGCGAGATGCCCACCGCCGTCAGGCCGCCCACGAAGCTCACGCCCGCCAGCACGGCCGTCAGGATCGGCAGGTACACCGCCATCGCCAGGTCCTCGAACACCAGGACCGACAGCACCACCGGCGTCTCCCGGTTGCCGAGCCGGCCCAGGTCCCCGAGGACCTTCGCGATGATCCCCGAGGACGAGATGTAGGTGACGCCGGCCATCGCCAGCGCGCCCACCGGGCCCCAGCCCAGGATCAGCGCCGCTGCCGCGCCGGGCGCCGCGTTCAGCACGATGTCCAGGACACCCGCCGTCCACGACCGCTTGAGACCCGTCATCAGCTCGGCCGCCGAGTACTCGAGGCCGAGCAGGAGCAGCAGCAGGATGACGCCGATCTCGCTGGAGATGTGCGTGAAGTCCTCGATGCCGTGCAGCGGGACCAGCCCGCCCTGCCCGAAGGCCAGGCCGCCGACCAGGTAGAGCGGGATCGGCGAGATCCCGATGCGCCAGGCCATCTTGCCGAGCAGGCCCAGACCGAAGAAGACCGCGCCGAGTTGGATCAGTGCGATGGCTGTGCTGTGCAAGGTGTTCAGCCACTCCCCAGCAGTTCACCGGCCGCGTTCAGGCCCTCACGCGTGCCGACCACGACGACCAGGTCGGCGCCCCCGAACACGAAGTCCGGGCGCGGCGACGGGTGCACGGAACCCGCGCGCACGACCGCGACGATCGAGGCGCCCGTGCGGGTGCGCAGCTCCGTCTCGGCCAGCGGGCGCCCGTCGAACCGGGAACCGGGCACGATCGGGAACTGCTGCGTCGAGATGCCCGCGACGTCGCGGTGCTGCTCCTCCAGGTGCGCGACCAGCTGCGGCGCGCCGAGCAGGCCGGCGAGCGTGCCCGCCTCGGCCGCCGAGAGCGGTATGGACGCCGCGCAGCCGTCGGGGTCGTCCGAGTGCGACACGATGAGCTCGAACTTGCCGTCGCGGTAGGTGATCACCCCGATCCGCCTGCCCGCGCGGATCATGAAGTCCTGGCGGGTGCCGATTCCGGGGAGCGGCGTGACCTCGACGTTCATGTGCCCGATCATAGTCCGGTGATCCGACGGGTGAGGTCGATTGGACGGGGCTGGGTCGTCAAGGGCGGTGTGCCGGGCCCCGACGTGGACGAGTTCGCCGAACCCGAGCGCATCGCCGCCGCCCTGGCCCGCGCACGCCCCGGCACGCTGCTCGCCGTCCAGCACCCGCACCGCACCCCCGCCGCCCTCGCCGCGGGCGTCCCGCTGCCCGACGCCCTCCCGCGGGCCAGGGCCGACCTCGCCCGACTGCGCGGCACCGCCTACCGCGAGGTGCGCGACGTCGTCGCCCCCTACCGCGTGGACGGCCCGGACGGCACCGCGCACGGCCTGCTGTGCATGGCCGACCCGGCGGCCGTCGGGCACACCGAGGACGTCTACCCCGAGGTGGTCGCCGAACGCGCCCGCGTGCTGGCCGACCTGGGGTGCGCCACCAGCGCCGCCATGCTCGTGCCGGTGGGGCACACCGCGCTGACCGACCTGGTGACGGCGGTGGACGACGAGCCCGCCGCGTCCGTCGTCGACCCGGGCGGGCGGCGGCACCGGCTGTGGCTGGTGGGGCCGGGTGAGCACCAGGACCAACTCCTGGACGCCGCCGGCGCCCACCCGCTCATGGTCGCCGACGGCAACCACCGGGTCGCCGCCTCGGCCGGGTTGACCGGCCTGCTCGCCCTGGTCACCGCCGGTCCCGCGCTGCGGATCGGCCCCATCCACCGGGCGCTCGCCGACACGGGGCTGGGCATGGGCGGCCTGGTCGCGGCATGGCGGGCGGTGGGCCTGGACGCCACCCCGGTCCCGCCCACGACCCCGCCGACACCGGGCGCGGTCGTGGTGGTGGCGGGCGCCGAGGCCGTGCGCGTGCCGCTGCCCGTCCCCGACGGCGCCGGTCCGAGGCCCATCGACCACGCCGTCGTGGAGGAGGTGCTGTTCGGCCGCGCCCTCGGCCTGGGCAGCCCGCACGTCCGCCCGGTCACCGACCCGGTGCCGGCGGGCGTCGACGCCGTGGTGCGCATCGCCCCCGTGCCGCTGGCGGACGTGCTGGCCGTGCACGAGGCCGGGCGTCGGATGCCGCGCAAGAGCACCTACTTCACCCCGAAGCCGCGCAGCGGGCTGCTGCTGGCGGACCTGCGCAGGGCGTGAGCGCCGGGCCGCCGCGTGTCGGGTGCCGTCCCGTTGCCCGCCCTCGTCTGCTGCCCGCGCTCGTGCGCAGCCCGTTCCCGGCCTGGCCGCGACCCGCGGACAACCCCCGGCAGTCCGTCCGCAGTCCGCGGACAGCCCGTCGACCTGTCCACAGGCGGCTCGCCGGGCACCCCGTTCCGTCGGTCCACGCCGGCAGGGTGAAACAGGGGGACCCCTGGCGGCGACCCCCGCGCGAGCGTGCGACCGGGCCGAGGGGCGGCTGAACGGGCCGATGCGCGTGTGACGCTCCGCACCAGGCACAATTGGAGGTTGACGAACCGCAGTACCGCCTCAAGGAGGAAACCCCCGTGGGACACGGTGAGCTGCGTGGCGTGGTGGCCCTCGACGGTCCCTCCGGCACCGGCAAGTCCTCCGTAGCGCGTCGGCTCGCGTCGACACTGGGAGCACGCTACCTCGACACCGGTGCGATGTACCGCGCCATCACGCTGGCCGTGCTGCGCGCCGGCGTCGACCTCGCCGACCCCGCCGAGGTGACCCGGGTCGCCCGAGCGGCCACCCTCGTCCAGGGCACGGACCCCGAGCGCTCCACCACCCACCTCGACGGCGCGGACGTCGGCGTCGAGATCCGCGGCCCCGAGGTCACCCTCGCCGTGTCCCCGGTCTCCGCCGTCGCCGAGGTGCGCGCGCTGCTCGTCGCCGAACAGCGCCGCGTCATCGCCACCGCGCTCGACGAAGCGGGCGGCATCGTCGTCGAAGGCCGCGACATCGGCACCACCGTCGCCCCCGACGCCGCGCTCAAGGTCTACGTCACCGCCGACGCCGAAGCCCGCGCCGCCCGCCGCGCCAAGCAGGACGCCGCGTCCGGCCGCCCGTCCACCCTGGACGCCACCCTCGCCGACGTGCAACGACGCGACGCCTACGACTCGACCCGCGCCGTGTCCCCGCTGCGCGCCGCCGACGACGCCGTCGTCCTCGACACCACCTCCCTCGACCTGGCCGGCGTGCTCGCCGCACTGCTGGCGCTGGTCGACGAGCACGACCTGCTGGCCCAACCGAGCGGACGGGTGCACGGGTGACCGATCCGCTCCCCGAGGGGACGCCACCCCGGCTGCACGACATCGGCCGGTGGATCTCGCGCCGCCCGCTCCGGCTGTTCTTCCGGGTCCGCGTGCACCACGTCGACCGCGTGCCCCGCACCGGCCCGGTCGTCATCGTGGCCAACCACAGCTCCATGGCGGACGGACCGATCCTCTTCGGCTCCTTCCCCCGCCGCGTGGTCTTCCTGATCAAGCAGGAGATGTTCAAGGGCGTCGCGGGCACCGGCCTGCGCGCGATCGGCCAGCTGGCCGTGCGCCGCGGCGAACCCGACCGCACACCGCTGCTCGCCGCGCAGAAGGTGCTGCGGGCCGGCGGCGTGATCGGCGTGTTCCCCGAGGGCACCCGCGGCACGGGCGACGTGAACGAGGCGCAGCAGGGCGCCGCGTGGCTCGCCCGCTCGTCCGGCGCGCTCGTCGTACCCGTGGCGTGCCGCGGCACCCTGCGCCCCGCCGGAACCCGACGGAGGTTCCGGCCCGTGGTGGACGTGCTCGTGGGTGAGGCTTTCGAGCTGCCCGCCGACAAGGGTCGGCAGGCGCTCGTGAAGGCCACCGAGCAGGTCCGCGACCGCTTGGCCACGCTGGTGGCCGAGCTCGACAGCCAGCGAGGAGAAGTTCGATGACGGACTTGGACGGCACCTGGGCGGACGAGTCCGACTGGACCGCGTTCACCGACGACGAGTACGGCGACGAGGGCGGCGCGCCGCCGCAGCCCGTGCTGGCCGTGGTCGGCCGACCGAACGTCGGCAAGTCGACCCTGGTCAACCGCATCATCGGCCGCCGCGAAGCGGTCGTGCAGGACGTGCCGGGCGTCACCCGCGACCGCGTCGCCTACGACGCGCTGTGGAACGGCCGCAAGTTCACCGTGGTCGACACCGGCGGCTGGGAACCCGACGCCGTCGGCATGATGGCCGCGGTCGCAGCCCAGGCCGAACTGGCCATGGCCACCGCCGACGCGATCCTGTTCGTCGTGGACGCCACCGTCGGCGCCACCACGAACGACGAGGCCGCCGTGAAGCTGCTGCGCCGCTCCAAGCGGCCCGTGCTGCTGGTCGCGAACAAGGTCGACGACGAACGGCTCGCCGCCGAGGTCGCGTCCCTGTGGTCCATGGGCCTCGGCGAGCCGATCCCCGTGTCCGGCCTGCACGGCCGCGGTTCCGGCGACATGCTCGACGCGATCCTCACAGCACTGCCGGAGACGCCGCGCGAGACGTTCGAGGCACAGCGCGGCGGCCCCCGCCGGGTCGCCCTCGTCGGCCGCCCCAACGTCGGCAAGTCATCCCTGCTCAACCGCCTGACCGGCGAGAACAGGTCCGTCGTCGACGCCACCGCGGGCACCACCGTCGACCCGGTCGACTCGCTCGTCGAACTGGACGACGACACGTGGCGGTTCGTCGACACCGCCGGCCTGCGCAAGCGCGTGAACTTCGCGTCCGGCGCCGAGTACTACGCGTCACTGCGCACCAAGGCCGCCATCGAATCGGCCGAGGTGGCGATCGTGCTGCTGGACGCGTCCGAACCCATCAGCGAGCAGGACCTGCGCGTGCTGAGCATGGTCGTCGACTCCGGTCGCGCGTGCGTGCTGGCCTTCAACAAGTGGGACCTCGTCGACGAGGACCGGCGCCACGCGATGGTCCGCGAACTCGAACGCGGCCTGGTCCGCGTGCCGTGGGCCGAACGCGTCAACATCTCGGCGCTGACGGGCCGCGCCGTGCGCAAGCTCGCACCCGCCCTGCGCACCGCGCTGGGCTCCTGGGACACCCGCGTGCCCACCGGACGGCTGAACTCCTGGCTCAACGACCTCATCGCCGCCACCCCGCCACCCGTGCGCAGCGGCAAGCAGCCCAAGGTCCTCTTCGCCACCCAAGCCGCCACCCGCCCACCGACGTTCGTGCTGTTCACCACCGGTTTCCTGGAGGCCGGATACCGGCGGTTCATCGAGCGCAAACTGCGCGAGGAATTCGGCTTCGAAGGCAGCCCCGTCCGCATCTCCGTCCGCGTCCGGGAGAAGCGCGCCAAGAAGTGACCGGTTGCTCCGCCAGGCCGAATGCGGTTGCCTGGCGGAGTGCCGGTGCGATTGGTCCTCGCTGACGACGAACCGCTGCTGCGCCGGGGCCTCAGGACGCTGCTCGAAGCCGACGGCCGGGTCGTGGTCGTCGGCGAGGCCGCGGACGGCGCCGCGCTGCTCGACGTCGTCCGCCGCACGCGCCCCGACGTGGCGCTGGTCGACGTGCAGATGCCCGGCATGGACGGGTTGGCCGCGCTGAAGGCGCTGCTCGCCTGGTCGTCACCGCCCGCACTGGCCGTGCTGACCACGTTCGACCTGGACGACTACGTGGCCACCGCCCTGGAACTGGGCGCCCAGGGCTTCCTGCTCAAGGACGCAGAGCCGGAAACCCTGGTCCGCGCCATGCTCGACCTGGCGGCCGGCGGCGCCGTCCTGGACCCCCGCATCACCGCCCGCCTGCTGCCCAAGCTCCGCACCCGCAGGCTCCGCGAGACGCAACACCTGGACGGCCTCAGCGCCCGTGAACGCCAAGTCCTGTCCCTGCTCGCGTCGGGCCGGTCCAACCAGGCCATCGCCACCTCGCTCGGGCTCAGCGAAGCCACCGTCAAGAGCTACGTCTCCACGGTCCTCACCAAGCTGGGCGTGGAGAACCGGGTGCAAGCAGCCCTCGTGGCCCACCAGGTGCGTGACGCGTGGTGACGGTGCTGATCGAAGCCCTGGCGGTCACCGTTCCCGCGGCGATGGTCCTGATGGCCGGCGGCGTCCCGTTCACCTGGTCCATCCCCACAGCCCTGGCGGCATGCCTCCTGCTCCCCCTGCGCCACCGCGCCCCCTCGGCCGCGGCCGCCCTCTGCCTGCCGGCCCTGGTGGGCGGCCTCGGCTGGCCACCCGCCGTGGTGGCCCTCTACCACCTGGGACGAACGACCCGCCCCCCGCTGATGATCACCTGGGTGGCGCTGGCGACCGTCGTCCCCTCCGCATTCGTCATAGCCCACGAAGGACTGCCTCCGGGCGCCGCACTGCTGACCGTCACGTTCAGCCTGTTCATGTCCGGCGCCCCCACCGCCCTCGGTGCCCTGATCACCACCAGGCGCGAACTGACCGCGAGCCTCGCCGAAGCCCACCGCGCCCGCGCCGCCGAACTGGAGGCCAGGGAAGACGGTGCGAGGGCAGCGGAACGAGCCAGGATCGCCCGCGAGATCCACGACGCCGTAGGCCACCACGCCACCCTCATAGCCGTGGAGGCGGCAGCCCTGGCCGCCACCACCCAGGACGGCGACACCAGGGACACGGCCCGCCGACTGAGAGCACTGGCCAAGGAGTCGCTGACCGAGATGCGAGCGGCCCTGGGCCTCCTCACCCCTGAGCCGACCCCAGGACTGGAGGGCCTGCAACCCCTGGTCGACCGAGCCCGAGCCGCAGGCCTGACCGTCACCTGCGAGAGCCACAGCCCACCGCCGCCGGCAGCCGTGGGGCGCGCCGCCTACCGGGTCGTCCAAGAGGCCCTGACCAACGTCACCAAACACGCACCGGGCGCCACCGTGGAGATCCGGATCACCGCCCACGGCGACCGCATGCACCTGCTCGTGGCCAACAGCCCCCCACCCACTCCGGCGGCCACCACCGCAGACCACGGCGGCAAGGGCCTGCACGGCCTCTCCGAGAGGGTGAGCCTGCTGGGCGGCACCCTGACGACGACAGCAAGGGCCGACGGCAGCTTCACGCTGGAGGCGACGCTACCGACGGGTCACCCGAAAGTTGACGGAGATGACTCGACTAAAGGCGGTAGTGCCCCCGACCACGCCACCGCATAGTGGACGGGCGTCGACCGGGGGATTCGGTACCGACCGAGGGGAAGGCAGCGGAGGCCCGCCCACCACGGGCCTCCGCCGTCTCCGCAGGTAGAACCCCCTGTTCGGCAAAGTCGGGGGGCCGCGTCGGGGGCCGGTTGCGGGTGCGCTAAGCTATGCGCGCACCCCACAACGGGATGCGGCCGGGACGTGGCGCAGTTTGGTAGCGCACTTGACTGGGGGTCAAGGGGTCGCAGGTTCAAATCCTGTCGTCCCGACGGTCTGAAGAAGCCCGCTCGATCTGGATGAAAGCCCAGGTCAGCGGGCTTTTTCGTGCGCTAGTGTCGATCTTGTGCCGCTCGAGAAGTCATCGCTGCTGGTCAGGCAGTGTGTCTGTACTCGTTGATGAGTCCGCCGAGGATGCGGGTGCGGAGCACTCTGTGGGTGTCGAGGTCGTGTATCGCGGCGGGGTGTTGCCGGGCTTCGGGTGGTAGCTGGTCTCGGGCCTGGTGGGGTCGGTGCCGGTTGTAGTGGTCTTCGTAGGTCGTGAGTATCTGACGTGCGTGGCTCTCGCCGGTGATCAGGATGTGGTCGAGGAGTTCGCGTCTGATGGTGCCGATGACCCGTTCGCAATGGGCGTTCATCCGGGGTGCCTGCGGCGCGCTCGTGATCACGCGAAGATCGTCGGCCCGGAAGACGGCGTCGAACGCTTGGCCGTACTTGCCGTCGCGGTCGCGGATCAGGAAGCGCAAGGACTCCATCCGGTGTCCGAGGTCGGTGGCGAGGTTCCTGGCCTGTTGCGTGGTCCATGCCTGGGTCGGGTGGGCGGTGACGCCGGTGATGTGCAGGCGTCGGGTGCCGTGTTCGAGGAATGCCAGTGCATACAGGCGATTGCCGAGCACGGTGTCGAGGTGGAGGAAGTCCGCCGCGATGATGCCCTGGGCCTGGGCGGTGAGGAACTCCTTCCAGGTCGGACCGGTGCGGCGGGGCGCCGGGTCGATGCCCGCGTCGTGCAGGATCTGCCAGACCGTTGAGGCGGCGATCCTGTGGCCGAGTCGGGCCAGTTCACCCTGAATTCGCCGATGACCCCACCGAGGGTTCTCCTGGGCGAGCCGCAGCACGAGCGACTTGACCGCCGCTCGTGTCGGTGGGCGTCCGGTGCGTCGACGGGCCGAGTAGTCCCACTGACGAGCTATGAGTCTGCGGTGCCAGGCGAGCAGCGTGCCCGGCGTCACCGGAAAGACCTCCCGCCACCGGCGACGGTCCACCAGCCCGGACAGGGCGGCGAACCAGAACCGGTCCGCAGGCTCGTAGCGAACCTGACCCGCCAGTTGTCGACGAAGGACCGCGTTCTCGTGCCGCAACACGAGCAGCTCGGCGTCCTTCGCCGCCTCGCTCCGAAGAAGCACCGACGGGACGGACAGCAACCTACGGGCCACCTTGAACAGCAGGGACACGATCACCCAGACATGCTCGCAACACCGTGACAGGTTTGCTCTACCAGAGACGATGACTTTCGAGCGGCACAGGTAGCGCTCGACCTTGCCGTTGTGGCGCGGCGTGTAGGGCGTGATGCGCTGGTGGCGGGCGCCGCGTAGCACGGTGGCGAAGTCGTGGGCGCGGTAGCGGGAGCCGTTGTCGGTGACGATGCGGTGGACGTGATCGATGCCGTGGGCGGCGAAGAACGCCCGTGCGCGGTGGGTGAAGCCGATCGCGGTGACCGCTTTCTCGTCGGGCAGGGCTTCGGTGTAGGCCAGGCGGGAGAACCCGTCGACCGCGGAGTGCGGGTAGGTGTAGCTGCGGGGCTTGCCGGTGCTGGCGTTCGACCTGTTTGGCCTGCTCGCTGCCCCGGCCGTGGACCCGCCAGCCGCCGCCGTCGGGGATGACGCCGACCTTCTTGACGTCCAGGTGGACCATGTGCCCCGGCCAGCGGGCCACGATCCGCCGCGGCACGCGGTTGTTCTCGCCGGTGGGGTCGAGGAACCGGCGGCGATTGAGGCCCAGGTGGGCCAGGTGCCGGCCGACGGTGCGCACCGAGACGGTGATGCCGTCGGCGGCGAGTTCCAGGCCGATGCGGCGGGCCGACCACTTGCGGTCCCGCCGCAGCCGCTCGATCCGGACCACGACCTCGGCGGGGGTTGCGGTGGGCTGCCGGTGCGGAGTGCTGGGGCGGTCGGCCAGGCCGGCCTCGCCGAAGCGGCGATGGCGGTTGACCCACTTGGAGGCGCACTGCCGGGAGATGCCCATCTCGGCCGCGACATGGGCGATCGGGCGGGTCTTACAACGCTGGACGAGGCGGTGGCGGCCTTCGACGGACAGCGGCGCGTTACGGTGGAGCACGGACGGGTCTTTCTGCTCGGCGGACGAGTGGGTCGCACTTCTCATCCTGCCGCCGAAAGACCCGTCCCCTACTTCAGGTCCTACCCGCCGTCACCAACGTCATGACCCGCAACAACTAGCCAACCACCGAGTCGGACGAAGATCAGGTACAGCAGTCGTAACGCCACACCTCACGATCATGCCCTGTCGGCAGAGGAGGCATGATCGCCACAGCTCGGCATCCCTCTGCAGAGTTCTGGCACCCACAGGCTGTCGAGGAACGGCCGGGCAGGACCGACCAGCCCGCCAGCCGGATGAAGGTCGTTGAGTGCCGCTTGACGACTGCCGGAACTGCTGCGCACCGTTTGGCCGGCCGGGCCTCGGCACGTGACCTCAGGTCGTCACGGGCGGGATGGCCGGGGTCGCGCCCATCCGGTCGAGCAGGCCCAGGATGATGTCGACGCGGGCCAGGAGGTAGTCGGGGTCGATCCGCTGGGACGCCGTGGTGTAGGCGAAACCCGCTTCGAAGATCAGCAGGATGGGCATCGGGCTCTGGAACGGGTTGGGGCCGGCCTCGGCGACCAGCCATTCGGCGACCTGGGGGGTGAAGGCGCGGGACACGGCGGCCGGGTCGGTGGAGAACACGGTGAACTCCCGGTTCGCCGGTTCCGGCAGCCCGACCGGCAGCCAGTCCAGCTGCTCGCGCACCGCGGTCGTCGGCGGTTCACCGGCCGGCCCGACGGCCTCGGCCTGGGCCGGGGTCGGCGGTCGCCCCATAAAGCCCTCGTGGAGCCGCCGGCACATCTTCATCGCCGGCAGGGGCGAGGTCGCAACCTCGATCCGGTGCTCGTAGAACGTGTTCGAGCTGTCCGAGGTGGCCTGCTCCATCGACGCCTCGCTCACGCGCACCGACCAGCCGTCCCGCCGGAAGTCCAGCGCGGTCTCGAAGCGGGGCCGCCGCACCGTGCCCAGCCAACCGATGAAGCCCTCGGTGTCGGACTTCATGGGTGGCAGCAGGTCGGCTGTCCAGGCGCGGGCCTCCTCCCGACCGACCACCTTCCCTCCGGGGGTGGCGGCGAGTGTGGACAGGGCGTCGGAGTGCTCCCATTCCTCCTTGCGCTTGGTGCGCCAACGCCACCAGAACACGAGGCCGAGCAGTCCGAGGATGATCGCGATGAGCGGTGCGAGATCGAGGACGTACTCCATCAGATGTCCAGGTCCCCCTCGGTCTGCTGCTTGGACTGGTCGGAGCCGGTGTCGTCGTAGTCGGCGGCCTTCTGGCCTGCGCCGTAGTTCCGGATCGGCTTGTCGATACCGGCGTTGGTGCCCTTGCCGACACCCAGCTGTGAAGCTGTCGCGTCGGTGACCGCACCCACCATGGACTTGTCGAACCCGTCCTGCATCCGTTCGCCGAGCATGCCGTTCTTGCCCCAGATCTTCACCATCGGTGAATCGCTGCCCGGCAGCTTCGCCTTCCTCATCTCGACCGCGACGGCGTGGCTGATCTGCTTGTTGGCCATGGAGCGCTGGAAGGCGGTCTTGACGTTGCCGACCCGCTGGGCCAGGTTGCGCAGGAAGTCGAGGATCCTGGTCAGGAACTGCTTAAGCCTGGCCACGATGCGGGCCACCCGGCTGCCGGTGGCCGCGACCCGCACGCCGGTCGCGGCGCCCGCGGCGGCGGTCGAGGCCCCGAAGCTGGGCACGGCTGCAGCCAGCGCGGGTATCCAGATCATGATCAGCCAGGTGACCAGTTCGGTGAGGATCGCCTTGATGAAGTCCTCGACGATGGTCATGATCATGCTGGAGATCTGGAGCATCTGCGCCAGCTCGCCGGCCTGGCCGGCCACGCCGTCGATGCCGCTCGCGAACTCGCCGAGCTTCGCGCCCGCCACCTCGGATGCGGGGCCGCCCCAGCTGATCACCGAGTTCTGCAGGTCTTCGTCGAACTTCTTGCGCAGCTCGGCCACGCCCTTGCCGATGGCGTTGAAGTTCTCCGCGGCCTGGGCCAGTGCGGGGCCGTCGCCGCTGACGAAGTGGATCGCATCCTCCAGTGGCTGTACGACGCTGATCAGGAAGTTCAGCCCCTGGCCGACCAGCCAGCCGATCGGGTCGGTGGCGATGCCGTAGGCCGACGTGCCCAGTGCCCCGATCAGGGCGGTGCCCTCGGAGGCCAGGCCGGTCACCTCCGCGCCGCCGTCCTTCTGCGCTTTGCCCAGCGCTTCCGCGGTCTTGAGGTAGTTGCCGTAGAAGGGGACCGCCTCGGCGACCTTCTGGCCGGTGTCCTTCTCCCCGACAGTGATCTCGACGCCGCCGGCCGTGGTCTTCACTTCCGCCATCGTGGATGCCCCTACTGGTTGTCCAGCTCGATCTGCAGGCCGTTCAACAGCTGCTTGACCGCTTCCTCCTGGTCGGCGTAGTCCTGCGCCGCGCCGGTGAACTTGTCCGCACCGGATTGCAGGCCCTCCTGCATGGCGGTGAACAACTCGTTCAGGTCATTCAGCATCTGCGTGTAGTTGTCCTTGACGAACAGGCCGACCACGCCCCAGGACTTGTTCGACACGTCCGCTTTGGCCGCCAGGCCGGCGATCTCGGCGGCGGTGGCGCGGTGGCCGTCGAGCTTGCCGGCGAAGACCCGCAGCTCGTCCGGGCTGACCTCGAAGCCGCTCATCGTGGGCTCACCGGTCCTCGTCGTCGTAGAGGTTGGGGAAACGACCATCCCGGTCCTGCGCGGGGCCCGGCCGTGGAGGTGAGGGCGGTTGGTCGTCGCGGAGGAACCGGCGCTGCGAGAAGTCCTCCGGTTCCTCGACCGGCGTGGGGCGGCGGGGCGGGGCTGGCCGGGTGGGCGGGTTGGGCGGCATCCGATGGAACCCCGGCCCCGACCCGGGCGGTGTGTGCGGCGGCGGGCTCGTCGGTGGCGGACCGCCATGGGACGGGCCGGCGGGCGCCGGGTCCTGCCCGGTCATGGCGCGCAGCTCCTGCGGCGTGACCCCGAACAGCTGCGCCTGGGTCTCCAGCACCTGGTCGGTGAGGTGCATGTCGTCACCGAGCGCGTTCTCCACGATGCCCGCCTGGCGGCGAGCGGCCTCGGCCACGGCCTGGCGCAGGGTCGCCATCAGCGCGGCAGCCAATGCCTGCGGCGGGCGGCGCATGGCGTGGTCGGTCAGCCGGATGTCCTTGATCGACCCGGACGGGCCCGCCACGACGGTCACCGCGCGGTCCGGCGAGGTCGCCACCACTTCCATCGAGGCCAACTCCCGCTGCATCTCCCCGATGCCGGCGAACTGCCCGTCGACCCGGTGCAGCCTGGCCTGGAACTGCTCGAACCGGGCGACGAGCTGGTCGAACTCAGCCGACACGACAAGACCTCCCGGACGTTCGGACTCGACGACACGTGCGGTGCCGACGGAGCGGGAACCATAATGGCAGGTGAAGGGTCCGTTGTGTGCCCGAATGGGTGGGAAGAGACGGAGGCCGTTCAGGAGTGGTAGCCCCTTGGCCCTGACCTGTGCATTGAGCCTTTGCAGACGGGCGCTTGTCGAACGCACATGTGTTCGAGGGCTGTTGCGGTCGACATAAATCTGCAGTGGAAGGAAGATGGGAGGCGATTGGGAGGATTCAAGGAGAATGAACCGGAGTGAACCGCGATGAAGTGCATCAAACTGCACCGCCGCCGCCTGCCGATTTAGTGTTTTCACAGCTCAGGTCATTGTTTGGGCGATTCTGGGGGTTGAGTCGACAACATATCGGTTGGTCAAGTGGTCGTCTCTTCAAGTTGGACTGAAGGCGACTCGCGGTTGCTGCACGACTATATCGCCCTGCTTGGTTGGCACCGTTCGTGCTGCTTACTGAGCCATTTTCATCGTGACGGTGCAGGTCACGGCCCGGGCTGGGTGATGGGGCGCGGTGGGCGAGGCTCCCGGTAAGACAGCAGTCGACCAAGATCCGATGCCCCAACCGGGAGCCTCGCCGTGCTGTCTTACCCTGCCGCGATTCCGCTGTCCAACCACACCCTCATCCGCCTGGCCGATCTCATCCGCGCGGAACGAACACGGCGTCGGTCCCGATGGCGTCGACTGGAACCCGGCCGTCAGGCGCTGCTCGTACTTGCCCACCTGCGCAACGGCGACATCCACGCCCGCCTCGCCGTCGGGTTCGGCATCTCCCACAGCACCGCCTGGCGCTACGTCCGCGAAGCGGTGGACCTGCTCGCCGGCTTGGCCGACGACCTCCGCGCCGCCGGTGAACGGGCCGCCCGACTGGCCTAC